>NZ_CP150212.1:335000-4845882 GCF_037969815.1 Oceanobacillus sp. FSL W7-1293 | reverse complement strand
AGTTACTTTCACTCCTTTCAATCTGAGTTAGGAAATAGGCTTAACAGCTGACAGCAATAAAAAAGAATCAACCAGCGAATTCCATTAATGTTCATCATAGAAATTCATATTTAAGGACGCTTCCGCCCTGTGCGAGCTGTTTCTCGACCAAAATGGAGAGAAGGCAGCGCATAGTTCCTTTTTCCGAACTTCTATTCAGAAGAAAAAAGCCTCTCTCAATCTATTTCATGTATTAGATGGAAAGGCAGACGTATTAAAATTAAAAAAAGCGCTGTGGATAAACAAAAAAGAAATCATATATACGGTTAAATACGAATATAAAAGGTAATTACATTATACTATTAAAGCTAATTCCAAATAAAATATGACATATATAAACGCTATCCACAACTTTGTAGAAAACTTTATCAATAATCAGTGGAAAGAATATCCACATCTTATCCACAATCTGTGAATAAGATTTATTTGCGAAATGATTTCCACAAACTAAAACATAAATATAATACCAAATAAAACCGAATAAATCAATGGCTTTTAAATAGTTATCCACATATTCTATCTGTTGTGTGTTTTGCTTATAAACAACACTGTATTTTGTGATTATCCTGTTTATTTTTTGTGTGGATAGAAAAAAAGAAAGGAAATATATCCGATAAAAGATGTGGATAATAAGAGTGATTTCTAAAATAGAAATTCCGTGCTGGCTGTATTAATTTCTGTACTATTTTTGGAGGACACTAAAATCAATGATTAAGCTGACTTGATGTTAAAGCAAGGTGATTAGTGGAAGAAGTAAAATTAGAAGGAATAAAGAGGATTTTATATGGAAAGGAATATATCAGCATGGTAATAATGAAAATGTGTGGAAGAGGATATGATTAATCTTTACACGATTGCTTGTCGCAGCGAACGCGAAATGATAAAATTTTATTTCACCTTTATATAGCAGTTAAAATGTCCACCGAAAAATGTGTGAGGAATAAAGATCGTTAGAATTTTATTAAATACCCGGTTGACAAAATCAATCATTTTTTCGTATAATATCAAGGACTGTCTAAAGGATAAGTTATAAGCTATTTTAGTTTAAATATGAACTTGGAGATTCCAAGGAGGTGCACACTCATGAAAAGAACGTTTCAACCAAATAACCGCAAACGTAAAAAAGTTCACGGCTTTCGCACGCGTATGAGCACAAAAAATGGTCGTCATATCTTGGCTCGTCGTCGTCGCAAAGGACGTAAAGTTTTATCTGCATAAGCCACTGACAACTATCAGTGGTTTTTTTTCTGTATTTTAGAGGATATGCTTATTCACATAAGGATTACATATTTTATGCTGATAAAAATGGACAAGTTAGCTGAAACAAGATGAATAGAAGATGTATGCGGGTTAAATTAAAAGGTGATGACGGTGAAAAAACAATTTCGGATAAAAAAAAATGAAGAATTTCAGGCAACATTTAAACATGGGAATTCTTTCGCAAATAGGCAGCTGGTTATTTATTATAAAAAGAAAGATAATCAGGATCATTTTCGGATAGGTCTGTCTGTCGGGAAAAAAATAGGAAATGCCGTTGTCAGGAATCGGATTAAAAGGTTGTTGCGAGCGTCTTTTCAAGAGTTAGAGCAAGATATAAAACCTTGTTATGATATTGTAATCATTGCCAGAAACCCAACGAAAACAATGAGTTACGAGATGATGAAAAAAAGTCTTTCGCATTTACTATATAAAGAAAAATTATTTAAGCATTTCAAGTAAGAACAAGTTTAGGATAGAATTCGCAATGTAAATAAGCTAAAATAGCAATTATAAGCGTTGGTAATATTAAGGAGGAAATGTTTTGCGTAGAAAATACGGGATATTAGTCACATTTCTCGTGTTAGCGGTTTTTTTAGCTGGGTGTACCCAAATCGATGAACCGATTACACCTGAAAGTGAAGGAATATGGAATACAATCTTTGTTTACCCATTATCATGGTTTATAACAATGATTGCAGAATTTTTAAATGAAAACTATGGACTGGCAATTATTTTGGTAACAGTAGTTATCCGTTTACTCTTAGTACCATTAAATGTAAAACAGATCAAAAGCACGAGGGCAATGCAGGAAGTGCAGCCGCAATTACAGGAACTTCAGAAAAAGTATGCGTCTAAGGATGCGAATACACAGCAGAAATTACAGCAGGAAACGATGCAATTATTCCAAAAGAATGGGGTTAATCCTTTAGCAGGTTGTTTACCGATTCTTGTACAGATGCCAATATTTATTGCAATGTATCATGCAATCAGACGTACGACAGAAATTGCTACACATGATTTTCTCTGGTTCCAGCTTGGAACACCAGATTTTGTTTTACCGATTCTGACAGCGCTGTTTACGTTCTTACAGCAGAAATTAATGATGTCTACGAACTCCGCAGCAAACAGTAATCCGCAAATGCGTTTACAGCTGCAGATTATGCTTTATGTCATGCCGATCATGATTGGTGTTATGGCATTCTTCTTCCCGGCAGCATTGGCGTTGTACTGGGTAACAGGTAACATATTTATGGTATTCCAGACACTTCTTATTAATAAGCCGATGATGTCAAAAAAATAATTTTTAAAATGGGGGAAGAAATTCCCCCATTATTTATAAGAAAAATAGTTAAATATTTTGCATTTTTAAAAAATCTATATGAATTCATAAAAAGTCCTGGCTACAGTACTTAATCAGAAGATATAGCAGCCGTTTTCCCTCACAAAAGCATATATCATTTTTTGCCAAGTAAGGGAAATTACGGATAATCATGCTGTGATTAATGGAGGGGAAGCGATTGAGAGAAGTAACTGCAAGTGGTCAAACCGTTGAAGAAGCGATTCAATCAGCTCTGGAGCAATTGGGAGTGGAAGAGAATCAAGTAGATGTTGAGGTCATTGATGAAGGCAAAAGAGGAATGTTTGGTATATTTGGGTCCAAGCGTGCTTATGTAAAAGTAACGGTCGCAAAGGATCCAGTTGAAGAAACAGCTCAATTTATCAAAGAAGTTACTAGCAACATGAATCTCTCAGTAAAAGTAGAAACCGAAATAAAGGGAAACCATGTAACGTATACGATGCATCATGAAAATATTGCGAAGCTTATCGGAAAACGGGGCCAGACTTTAAATGCGCTGCAATATTTAGTTCATTTAGTCATCAATAAACAGAATGATACGTACTATACGGTAACCTTAGATGCAGAGGGCTACCGCGCGAGAAGAAAAGAAACATTAGAATCACTCGCTTTAAAAATGGGAGATAAAGCACAGAAAACGAAGAAAAAAGTGGTACTGGAGCCGATGCCGGCATTTGAACGTAAAATTATTCATAGTGTCCTGCAGGATAAGCAGGTTTCTACTTATTCTGACGGCGTCGAGCCGCATCGTCATATTGTTATAAAACCATAGATAAAAGGAAAGCCAGGGAGATTAAAATCTTTCTGGCTTTTCTTTTATATTTTAATCAACTTTCGCACCTAATAATAAGTATATATATCTTGCTATCCTGGCAGGAAGAGAATGATTAAATAGTGTTATGCACATGTGGATAACAAGGGGTTGAAAATAAACAAAACTATTTTTGTGGATAAGTTTCTTTTTTTCTAAAACTATGTTATTCTTGATTGTTAGTGATAATAAAAATTAACGAATTAATTATAGATATAGAATGAAGGGAAGGCAGGTGAATAAGTATGGATACAGATACAATAGCAGCGATATCCACTCCAGTAGGTGAAGGGGCGATTGCAATTGTGCGTCTAAGCGGACCGGAAGCAATTCCGTTAGCCTCAGATGTGTTTGAAGGAAAGAGCCTGAAAGAGGCAGATTCCCATACGATTCATTATGGGAAAGTGATTGATCCGGAAACAAAGGAATTAGCAGAAGAGGTTATGGTTTCCGTGATGCGTGCTCCGAAAACCTTCACCCGTGAAGATATTGTTGAGATTAATTGTCATGGCGGATTGGTTTCCGTGAATCGTGTGTTAGAGATTATGCTGGCAAAAGGAGCACGTCTGGCCGAGCCGGGCGAGTTCACTAAACGTGCCTTTTTAAATGGCCGCATTGATTTATCACAAGCGGAAGCAGTGATGGACTTAATCCGTGCGAAGACAGATAAAGCAATGAATGTAGCATTAAAACAAATGGATGGCCGCCTGTCGAAGCTTATTCAGACGTTAAGGCAAGAATTACTGGAAACCGTTGCCCATGTAGAGGTAAATATCGATTATCCAGAGTATGATGATGTTGAGGAAATGTCGCACACCTTGATGGAGGAAAAGACCAAAGAGGTGGGAAAAGAAATAGAGAAGCTGCTGGAAGTTGCATCGCAAGGTAAAATTTTGCGTGAGGGCTTAGCAACGGCTATTATTGGACGTCCAAATGTCGGCAAGTCTTCCTTAATGAATACCTTGGTGCAGGAAAATAAAGCCATTGTTACAGAAGTTCCAGGGACAACGCGTGATATTATTGAAGAATACGTGAATGTCCGCGGAGTGCCTTTACGTTTAGTAGATACAGCTGGAATCCGGGAAACAGAGGATATAGTAGAGCGTATCGGTGTGGATCGTTCCAGACAGGTATTGAAGGAATCTGATTTAATTTTATTTGTATTAAATTATAACGAAGCTTTGAGCGAGGAAGATAAAAAATTATTTGAAGCTGTGCAAGGTTTAGAGTATATTGTCATCATCAATAAGACAGACTTAGAGCAGAAGTTAGATTTAGAAGAAGTACGGAAATTTGCAGAAGGGAAGCCTGTCGTGACAACTTCCTTAATTGAAGAGCAGGGTATTGATCAGCTGGAGCAGGCAATTGCCAATACCTTCTTTTCTGGTGAAGTAGATACAGGAGATTTAACGTATGTATCCAATGTGCGTCATATCCAGCTGTTAAAACAGGCAAAACAGGCATTGGATGATGCTCGCGAGGCGATTGAGCTTGGCATGCCGATGGATATTGTGCAAATTGATGTGACACGTTCATGGGAGTTTATGGGGGAAATTATTGGCGATACAGCAAGTGACAGCTTGATTGATCAGTTATTCTCTCAGTTCTGCTTAGGAAAATAATGGATATGTTTATATAAAGGAAAGGAAGAAAAAAATGACTTACAACGCAGGAAATTATGATGTCATTGTTGTTGGAGCCGGTCATGCTGGAATAGAAGCAGCGCATGCTTCTGCCCGTATGGGGGCAAAAACATTAATGCTGACATTGAACTTAGATATGATTGCATTTATGCCCTGTAACCCATCCATTGGTGGTCCTGCCAAAGGAATTGTTGTACGGGAAATCGATGCGCTTGGCGGAATTATGGGGAAAATCATTGATAAAAGCTATATCCAAATGCGGATGCTGAATACTGGAAAGGGACCAGCTGTACAAGCATTACGTGCACAGGCTGATAAACCAGTATATATGCAGGAAGTAAAGAATCTGGTTGAAAATGAAGAGAACTTAACGGTCCGCCAAGGAATGGTAAACTCGCTTATCGTAGAGGACGGCATTTGTAAGGGAGTTATTACAGAAACAAAAGCAGCTTATTATGCTGAATCGGTTATTGTAACTACCGGAACATTTATGCGCGGGAAAGTGCTGATGGGCGATTTAGAATATGAAAGTGGCCCAAATAATCAGCGTGTATCCATTAAGCTGTCAGAGAATCTGGAGGAATTAGGTTTTAACTTAACACGTTTTAAAACAGGCACACCTCCACGTGTAAACAGCCATACAATTGATTATTCTCAAACAGAAATTCAGCCTGGGGATGAGAATCCGAAAAGCTTCTCTTATGAAACAACAGAAGTGATTGAAGATCAAATTCCTTGCTGGTTAACGTATACGAATGAATTTACACATGAAGTAATTAATGAAAATCTGACGTTATCTGCCATGTATTCTGGCATGAAGCGGGGAACCGGACCAAGATATTGTCCGTCAATTGAGGATAAAATCGTTCGTTTTAATGATAAGCCCCGACATCAAATTTTCTTAGAACCAGAAGGCAGAAATACAGAAGAGGTTTATGTACAAGGGCTATCAACTTCCTTGCCGGAGTCTGTGCAGCATGAAATGGTAAAATCTGTTCCAGGTCTGGAAAATGCAGAAATTATGCGTGCCGGCTATGCGATTGAATACGATGCGGTAGTTCCGACACAGCTGTGGCCGACATTGGAAACCAAACGCTTGCCTGGATTATTCACTGCCGGTCAAATTAACGGAACTTCAGGTTATGAAGAAGCAGCTGGTCAAGGCTTAATGGCCGGCATGAACGCAGCAGCAAAAGTAACTGGCAAAGAACCGATTATCTTAGATCGTTCCCAAGCGTATATCGGCGTGATGATTGATGATCTCGTAACGAAAGGAACAAATGAACCTTATCGCTTACTGACATCACGTGCAGAATACCGCTTATTGCTTCGTCATGATAATGCAGATCTACGTCTTACCGATATTGGCTACGGCTATGGGCTAATTTCTGATGAAAGATATGCTGCTTTCACAGCGAAGAAAGAGCAGGTGGAAGCAGAAAAGAAACGTTTAAATAAAATCGTGGTCAAGCCAACGGAAGAAATACAAAACGTGATGAAATCCGCGGGTGCTGCACCGATGAAAGAAGCAGTTAAAGCATATGATTTATTAAAACGTCCTGAATTAACGTATGAATATGTCGAGCAAATGATTGAAACAGACGAGAATATCAGTGATGATGTAAAAGAACAGGTAGCGATTCAAATCAAATATGAAGGCTATATTAAAAAAGCAAAAGAGCAAGTAGCGAGAATGCTGAAAATGGAAGACAAGAAAATACCAGCAGATATCGATTATAATGCTATCAATGGTATTGCTACAGAAGCGATTGAAAAATTAAAAAAGGTACGACCGCTTTCTGTTGGTCAAGCATCCAGAATTTCCGGAGTAAACCCGGCAGATATCTCTATTTTGCTCGTTTATATTGAACAAGGAAATATTGCCCGAATTGCAAATTAAAATAAGAAAATAGCGGCGTTATCCATACGTCGCTATTTTTCTAAATAATATACAGCGCTTTCTATTTTGATGTATCGATAATATTGATGCAGCAGGGGAGGGAGTCACCCCTGGATGAATAAAAAAAAGAATACATAAGACTCTCGAGTGATTGATATAAGTTGAAATCTTTATTTCAACTTATATATAAAGATAAATGATGCTTGATATTGAATTTATTTTTAACAATCAGATGACCAAATACGAATGAAAGAAAAGGAGACTATAATGAAGCCAGAACAATTTGTCCAAGCATTGGGAGAAAAAGGAATAACATTAAATGAATCACAGCAACAAGCATTTCATCTTTATTTTCAGGAGCTTGTCGAATGGAATGAAAAAATAAATTTAACAGCAATTACAGAGGAAGAAGAAGTATATGAAAAGCATTTTTATGACTGTATTACTGCCGCTTTTCATACAGATATGACACAGAAGCTGTCTATTTGTGATATTGGTGCAGGTGCGGGCTTTCCAAGTATTCCACTGAAGATATGCTTTCCACACTTAAAGGTAACTATTATTGATTCATTGAAAAAACGAATTACATTTTTAAATCATTTAGCCAATACACTGGAATTGACTGACGTTGCTTTTTATCACGACCGTGCTGAAAATGCAGGGAAAAATGATATATTCCGCGAACAATATGATTTAGTAACGGCAAGAGCAGTAGCCAGAATGTCGGTGTTGAGTGAATTATGTCTTCCATTTGTGAAAAAAGGCGGCTATTTTGTTGCGATGAAAGGATCCCAAGCAAAAGAAGAGCTGGAAACAGGAAAAGCAGCGATTGAATTGCTTGGGGGAGAAGTAGAATCGATTGATACGTTCACACTTTCCCCTGATGCAGGAGAACGCTCTATTGTTAAAATCGCAAAGAAACGGAAGACACCAAAAAAATATCCTAGAAAAGCAGGAGTGCCAAATAAAGAACCAATTGAATAGCTACTTTTTAATCTAAAAAAAGATTCACAAACTCACAAAAAGATACGCTTTCGATTATTTAAATTCATTTTATATTTTTTCAGCGGTAGGTATGGTAAAATAGAAACTGTACATATGGACTGTTCGTTGTTGTATTTATAAAAGGATAGATGCTATTATATGAATGTTGTACAGGTGAATAAACCATCTATATAATAGTAGATGAATTCACGAAGTAATTTGGAAAGATTAATAATGTTTCACGTGAAACATTATCTTTTAATTAAGAAGTATAAATAGGAATGTTAACATAATGAAAAAGGAACTTCTGCTAAAAATTGTCCGTTTTGGCGTGACAAGAGATGCAAAAGTTACCTCAAATGTTTTCGGTGGGACGCGTAATCACGAAATCTCTTCGATGGGGCGGTTGATTACAGCCCCGAATTAAGTCTAAGTCCCGTTCTGTGAAAGCTCGTACAGCTTCGGGCTTTTATTTTTAATAGATTTGATAATGAATAGTTTGTTAATTTTAGAAGGTGGTGTCAGCAAGTGGTGAGTCCTTTTAATCGGATATTTGGAAAAAGCGATAAGGATCCAATTGATACGGAGAAGGTTTCCTATTCTTCAGATGAAGTGATTCAAATCGATATCGATAAAATTCAGGCCAATCGCTACCAGCCACGAACGATTTTTCAGGAAGAAAAGATAAAAGAATTAGCACAAACCATACACACACATGGAATGATTCAGCCAATTGTCGTTCGTAAACTAGATGAAGATTCCTTTGAGTTAATTGCAGGGGAAAGAAGATGGAGAGCAGTTCAGCATTTAGGCTGGAAACAAGTATCCGCAATTATTCGTGAAATGAGTGATACGGAAACAGCTTCTGTTGCACTTATTGAAAATCTGCAACGGGAAGAACTGACAGTAATAGAAGAAGCTATAGCATACAATAAACTGCTTGAGCTGCATGATTTGACACAGGAAGCATTAGCGCAGCGTCTTGGTAAAAACCAGTCTACAATCGCTAATAAACTGCGATTATTAAAGCTTCCGAAAGAAGTGCAGGATGCTTTATTGGAAAAATTAATAACAGAAAGACATGCACGTGCTTTAATTAAGTTAAAGGACGAAGAACAGCAGCTTTTCTTGTTAAAAGAAATTCTTGAGAAAGAATTGAATGTGAAACAAACAGAAGAGCGAATCTCTAAAATCAATGAGCCAAAAGAGGAAAAAAAGAAGCCAAAACCAAAATTCAAAGGTATTAATAAAGATGTGCGGATTGCAATGAATACAATCCGACAGTCTCTTAATATGGTGTCAGATACGGGTGTTGATGTGGAATCAGATGAACAAGAGCTCGATGATTACTATCAAATAACCATTAAAATACCTAAGCAAAAATAGCAGCAGAATGAATTAGCATACCGGCTTTTCTTTGCCCATCTTAAGATTAGATGGGTATTTTATTTTGAACACACATGATACATTTTCTCCGGTAGTATTTTGGATTGTTCTATATTAAAATTAAATTAAAAAATGCTAGAAAGCATCGTAATTTTAAAATAAATGCTATGATAGTGAATAGAGAAGTGATTGCTCAAATTTTTTGACGAAAAGAATGAAATTTCATTTTATCTGGAAAAATTTGAACAACCTCCAAGTAAGGTAGGTGTCAACATGGGAAAAATTATATCCATCGCAAATCAAAAAGGAGGCGTTGGAAAGACAACCTCATCTGTGAATGTCAGTGCTTGCTTAGCTTCATTGGGGAATAAGGTATTACTCGTTGATACAGATCCCCAAGGAAATGCAACAAGCGGGGTAGGCGTGAATAAAGCAGATGTCAGTCAATGTATCTACAATGTATTAGTAGAAGATACTCCAGCAGCAGATGTCATTGTTTCCTCAAATTTAGAGAACTTAGATATTATACCTGCAACGATTCAACTGGCAGGATCAGAAATTGAACTTGTTCCCATTATATCAAGAGAAATTCGTTTAAAAACTGCATTGAGCGAGATAAAAGACCAGTATGATTACATTATTATTGATTGTCCGCCTTCATTGGGCTTATTGACGATTAATGCATTAACTGCATCCGATACGGTTATGATTCCAGTACAATGTGAGTATTATGCATTGGAAGGCTTGAGTCAGTTATTAAATACAATACGATTAGTGCAAAAGCATTTGAATACAGAATTAATGATAGAAGGGGTTCTTTTAACGATGCTGGATGCACGTACTAATCTCGGTCTTCAAGTGATTGAAGAAGTGAAGAAGTATTTCCAAGATAAAGTATTTGAAACCATTATTCCAAGAAATGTTCGTTTAGGGGAAGCACCGAGTCATGGCCAGCCAATTATTTCTTATGATTCCAAATCTCGTGGTGCAGAGGTATATCTTGATTTAGCGAAGGAAGTGATGACAAATGCAGAGAGGGTTAGGTAAAGGAATTAACGCGTTGTTTCCAGAAGCTGAAAAAGACAGTAAAGATAATGTGCAGGAAATTGAATTATCTCATTGTCGTCCCAATCCTTATCAGCCAAGGAAGAGCTTTCAGGCAGATTCTATTGAAGAGCTAAAAGACTCGATTAAAGAGTACGGTGTTATTCAGCCGATTATTGTACGGAAAAGTCTTAAAGGTTTTGAAATTGTTGTCGGGGAAAGAAGATGCCGGGCAGCAAAAGAAGCTGGACTAGAGACAATTCCTGCTATTGTCCGTGAATTGACAGATGAACGCATGATGGAAATTGCGTTACTAGAAAACTTGCAACGTGAGAACCTGACTCCAATTGAAGAAGCACAAGCCTACGCTAATTTAGTAGACAGGCTGAATATTACGCAGCACGTCCTGGCTGAAAGATTAGGGAAAAGCCGTTCCCATATTGCGAATATGATTCGTTTATTATCCTTGCCCGAGGAAGTAATTGCTCATATTAATAATGGTGAGTTGTCCATGGGACATGGACGGGCACTACTTGGGTTAAAAGAACAGGAAGCGATGCTTGCTGTAGCCAATAAAATACGCAATGAGAAGTTAAATGTGCGGCAGGCAGAAAAGCTTATTATCGCTATGAACGAAAAACAAGTGAAACAACAGAAGAAGAAGCCGAAAAAGGATGTATTTATCCAGGAAAGAGAAACGGTGCTTCGTGATACGCTTGGCACAGCTGTTCATATTCATAAAGGAAAGAAAAAAGGTAAAATTGAAATTGAATTTTACAATGACGATGATTTAAATCGCATTTTGGAATATCTGGAAAAATAGGAAATAGCCGATACACTGCAAATAAGCAGTGTATCGGCTATTTTTTTGTTATCGTCGTAAACAAGTTAGGTGTAGATGGAATAAAAGAAGCCATTTTGACAAAAAATGAAACGGACTTATTTTATATGCTGGGAATATATAGTAAATAAAATTTCTGATGCTTAGGAAAGTTAGCTTTAGCCTAATAAGCTAGGCCTCAATATTTACGTATCCTGCTCAAAATGTAATTGCAGAGACTGTAAATTCGATTTACTGTTTGCATATACGGATGAACGAATACAAGTTAAAAAATTTTTACATGATAAAATATGTATTTAGATAGCTTGATTATTCTGATAAAAGTCTTTTAAATTAACTATGTGAGCGCTAACTGGTATTTAATGTATTAAATGTTTCCTAAGGGAAAAATAGTAGACTAGCTAAAATTTACTTGACAAAACGAAATACAGTGCATAAAGTAGGGGGTAGATAATAAAGTTTGCCTTATGCAAAAAACAAGGGAGGAAGAAAGATGAAGAAAGCTTGGAAGAAAATACTGGGCTTTGCTATACTAATGGGAGTATTCGTTTTAGCAGCTTGCAGCTCAGACAGTGAGGAAGAAAACGGAAGCGAAGGCGCGTCAGGTGACGACCCAATTGAAATTGTCACAACAATTGCGCAAATCGGGGAGCCGATATCCCAGATTGGCGGGGATCTGGTAAATGTAGAGACGTTAATGGGGCCTTCTGTAGATCCGCATTTATATGATCCAACACAAGGGGATATAGCTACGTTATCAGAAGCAGATGTCGTCTTTTATTCTGGATTACATTTAGAAGCGAATATGGAAGAACCATTAGAATCAATCAGCTCCGAAAAACCAGTGTTAGCAATTGGGGAAACATTGCCTGAGGATGTTCTTTTAGAAGATGAAGAAGAGCCGGGAGCTCCAGACCCACACATATGGTTTGATTATAATCTGTGGCAGGACGCATTAGATGCTGCGGTAGAAGAATTAAAAGAGTATGCTCCTGAGCATGCAGATGAACTGGAAGAGGGAAAACAGGAATATTTTGCACAGCTAGAAGAATTAGATGAAGAAGCAGCAAAATTACAAGATATCCCTGATGAGCAGCGCGTGCTTGTAACGGCACATGATGCATTTAATTATTTTGGTCAGCTGCACGATATGGAAGTAGTTGGTCTGCAGGGGATCAGTACAGAAAGTGAAGCCGGTGTTTCTGATGTGAATAATACCATTTCTATTATTGAAGAACATGAAGTTCCAGCCATATTTGTAGAAAGCAGCGTGAATCAGGACACGATTAATGCAGTTATTGAAGGAGCTTCCAATAATGGGATGGAAGTAGAAATCGGCGGAGAACTATATTCTGATGCAATGGGCGAAGAAGGAACAGACGAAGGCACATACATTGGAATGTATAAGCATAATATAAATACAATCTATGAAGCATTATCTGGAGGAGATGAGTAAGGTGACATCATCTGTAATACGCGTAGATGATTTATCAGCTTCTTACCAAAAAAATAAAGTATTGAATGATGTAAGTTTTGAAGTGAAAGAAGGAACGATTACAGCGATTGTCGGTCCTAACGGTGCCGGTAAATCGACATTAATCAAGACCATGTTAGGACTTCACCCCAAGCTGACAGGAAATGTCCGATTTTGGGGCAGTCCTTTTAAAACTGCAAAGAAGAAAATTGGTTATGTCCCTCAACGCGGATCGGTTGACTGGGATTTTCCAACGGATGCATTGGATGTAGTAACCATGGGACTGTATGGAAAGATTGGCTGGTTTCGTCTTCCTTCTAAAAAAGATAAAGAAAAAGCAATGAATGCCTTGAAGAAAATGGGTATGGAAGCTTATGCACATCGTCAAATCAGTCAGTTATCAGGAGGGCAGCAGCAGCGTGTATTCTTAGCACGTGCACTCGCTCAGGATGCTGAGCTATACTTTATGGATGAACCTTTGGCAGGAGTAGATGCGTCTACGGAAAAAGCGATTATGACTATTTTGAAAGAATTAAAGAGCAATGGCAAGACCGTGTTGGTTGTCCATCATGATCTGCAAACCGTCCCAGAATATTTTGACCATGTCTTATTTTTAAATAAAACCGTATATGCTCATGGGAAAACTGAAGAAGTGTTCACAACGGATAATATAGCGACAACGTATGGTGGAGATATGCAATGGGTTGGAAAGGGAGATCAATATGTTATCCAATCTTCTTCACATTAATACGCTATGGGTGATGGCAAGTACCATGATTTTGGGTATCGCTGCAGGGGGAATCGGATGCTTAGCTTATTGGAAAAGACAAAATCTGATGAGTGACGCCTTGTCCCACGCAGCATTACCCGGTGTTGTAGTAGCTTTCTTGATCATCCAGGAAAAAAATTTATTATTACTTGTTATCGGTGCAGCACTCAGTGCGCTTTTAGGAGCCTTTTTTATTCAATGGTTTTCGAGCGCGACAAGAATTACGGAAGACACTGCTATGGGAATGACGTTATCCGTCTTTTACGGAGTGGGTATCATGCTTTTGGCGATTGCCAACCGTTCTCCCGGCGGGAACCAGAGCGGATTAAATAACTTTATCTACGGGCAGGCAGCGGCAATGGTTCGTTCCGATGTCATCACAATGATTGCACTGGCATCGATTGTTATTTTGATTATATTCCTTGCTTTCAAGGAATGGAAATTATTTTTATTCGATGCTAACTTTGCTAAAGGTGTCGGAATGTCCATACGCGGCATGAACGTGCTGTATACTATCGTGCTGGTAACAACCATTGTTATTGGCATCCAGGCGGTTGGTGTTATTTTAATGGCTGCGATGCTGATTATCCCGGCTGTGAGTGCGAGATATTGGACGCATTCCTTTAAAATGATGATTTTACTTTCTTCTGCAATAGGGGGCTTAGCTGGTGCGTTTGGTACATGGGTAAGCTCCACAGGAAGCGGATTGCCGACGGGACCCTTTATCGTCCTCACTTCCTCCGCTGTTTTTATCATTTCCTTATTGTTTGGAAAGGAAAAAGGGATTATTATCAATTTCATCCAATTTAAAATGCAGCAGCGGGCATCTCAAAAAAAGCATCCATTAGCAGCTGAAAAAGGAGGATCACAATGACTTATACGATGTGGATTATTTTAACAGCATCTCTTGTGGGTCTTTCCTGCGGCTTAATCGGTGTATATCTCATTCTGAAAAAACAGGCGATGATGGCAGATGCAATTAGCCATACGGTGCTGCTTGGGATTGTATTAGCTTATATGGTAACACAGCAGTTATCAGGAACCGCAATGCTTGTAGGCGGTATTTTTGCCGGCATTCTTACTGCATTCCTTGTGCAGTCCCTTAATAACTTGAAGGTACAGCACGACGCCTCCTTGGGAATTGTATTTACAACCTTGTTTGCCATTGGCGTTATTTTGATTTCCACCTCGGTGGGGAATGTGCATTTAGATGTGCAGCACGCATTGATGGGAGAAATTACGTTTGTTCCATTCACAACGATGGATATTCCGTTGATCGGATCAGTACCTAAAGCTACTGCAATCCTTGCGCTTGTGTTAATTGTTGTGATTTTCTTTATTATTGCCTTTTATAAGGAATGGAAAATTACTTCTTTTGACCCGGCGCTGGCAGCAAGCATAGGTATACCAGTGATTTTCTTTCACTACTTATTTATGACGCTTGTGTCGGTAACCACCGTTGCTTCTTTTGATGCAGTCGGTGCCATCCTTGTGGTTGCGATGCTGATTACTCCAGCAGCAGCTGCTTACTTATGGACAGATAAATTAATCTTGATGTTATTTCTAAGCGGCGGATTTGGCATTATATCTGCTGTTGCAGGATATTGGGTAGCTACGTGGCTGAATACATCTATTTCCGGATCCATGGCGCTTATGACAGGCTGTATCTTTTTTATAACCTTCCTGCTCTCGCCAAAGCATGGTCTGATTTCGAGATGGGTCCGGCCGGCAGAAGTCAGGGGAGAGGCGTAAAGTGTTACCTCCTCCAGCAGGGGATTTTCGACGCACGGTGATAAAATCTTTTCAAAAGGGATTTCGTATCTGGAATAGGATATGGAATTCCTTTTTCTTTTGCTATACTTACAAATAAGAGAAAAAATAATAGGAGTAATCAATGTATGGCGAAAATTTTAGTAATAGAAGACAATAATGAAATCAATCAAATGATAGTAAACCTGTTGTCAGAGCATTATCACGTAGCAGGAGCTTATTCAGGTACAGAAGGGTTGCTGTTATTTCAGCAGGAATCTCCAGATTTAGTTTTATTGGATATTATGTTGCCGGGAAAGAATGGTGACCAAGTATTATCAGAGATTCGTAAAGTCAGTCAAGTACCAGTGATTATGCTGACCGCTTTAGGGGAGAAAAAGTTAGTCAGTGAATATTTACTGAATGGCGCCAATGATTATATTACAAAACCTTTTGATGATGAGGAATTATTAGCTAGAGTCATGGTTCAGTTACGTCAATTCAGGCAGGAGTTCGTCACCGGGGGAGTACAATCTGTTAAAAATATTTATGTAGATAGGTCTAATTTCGAAATTTCACGCGATGGGGAAAGGGTGCGGCTTGGTAAAAAAGAATTTGAGATTTTAACCTGTCTATTAGAGCATCCCAGTCAGATTTTTACGAAGGAGCAGTTATATGAAAGAGTTTGGAAGGAGCAATATTTGCCGGGGGATAATACGTTAAATGCGCAGCTGAGTAATCTGCGAAAAAAGATTGCTCTTTTAGATTCAAAAGAAGAATATATTGAAACAATCTGGGGGCTTGGAGTGCGTCTGGCTGGTGATCAGAGATGGTAGCCCTAGTTATTTTATTATCTACTGGTTTATGCTTCCTTTTTGCGTTTCTCTATTTTCGACAGAAACACGCTCTAAAAAGATTATTGATGGATATAGAAGCGAAGAAAATATCTGAAACCAATTTGTTGTTAACAAGTCAAATACAGAATACGGAAGTAGAAAAAGTAATAAATGCGTTTAACTTGCTTTTTGAAGAGCTGAGAGATACGAAAGTAATAAGCAGGCAAGAGCAAGAAACATTAAAATTAGCTCTTCACAATATTACGCATGACATTCGTACGCCGTTGACAGTTGCCAACGGGTATACGCAGCAGCTATTAAGAAAGGACACCAGCGAACAGACAATAGTAGAGAAAATTCAAGATAATATACGCACCGTGTCTGGGCGTTTAGATATTTTACTAGAATACCAAAACCTTTTAGAGCAATCAATTGAACCTATATTTCAGTCAGTGAATATTACAGAGCTTGTGAAACAGGAATTATTACAATACTATGATGCTCTTCAGGAAAAGAATTTTAACGTTGATATTGATTTAGAACAGGCGTATATCATTACAAATGATGCGGATTTGTTAAAGCGAATCATGCAAAATATTTTTGGAAATGTGTTAAAGCATGGGAGAGATTACTTACAGGTTCGTGTAAGTGGAACACAAGAGAGAATCCAGGTAGAAGTGGTTAATAGGGAGCGGCATCCTATTAAAAATTTAGAAAAGCTGACGACGCGTTTTTATTCAGAGAATATGTCTAAAACAGAAGACTCCTCTGGATTAGGTTTGTATATTGCAAAAGAGCTGGCCGAATTAACAGGCGGCTATCTGGATATTCAAGAGAAAGAAGATTTATTTATGGTGATGTTAGATTGGCCACACAGCTAAAAGCAGGGGAGGTAGAGCAAGATGAATCAAAGAAATAAGGTTCTATTGCCTGTCAGAAGCAATAGAACCTTATTTCTTTGATAATGCAACATCCTTCTTATAAGCTTTTATTACGAAAAACCTGATAAGCAATATAATTCATAACTATGATGACACCTAAACTGAAGCATAGGAAAACAAGCCAGGAAAAATCCGGCAAGTCACGTACCCAGGCATAATTTATCCCATATTGAAAGTCAACATATTTCAACCAGCCGATATTGAAAAAAGCACTTAAAATATTAATAATCAAGGGAAGCAGGATGACACTAAGGATACCTGCAACGTTGGAAAATGTGATTACCAGAATGCAAAGGCCAACGATAAAAATGGCATGGAAAGCGATAAATTGGATTCCTATTGTTTGTAAAGCATTCATCCAGAAATCCTGTGGAGCGGTACCAAATCCATTCTTAACAGCAGCAGTAAGAAAAGCAGAAGTGTAATAAAACAGAAATTGCAGGACAGTGACTACAATGAAAATCAAATACTTAGAACCAAAGTATTGAAGACGGGAGACACCGGAAGTCAGTTGATTTTTATAACTTTTATGAACTAAATCATAGCCTGCAATCATAACAAGTAAAGGCAGACAGAAATATATCAGGAAGCTCGCCATACTGGAAAAAGCAATGAAGGTCTGATAGCTGTCCCAATTATAAAATTGCAAATGGCTTTGCATCTCTGTCGTTCCCTCTGAAGTATTTACACCAACATTTCCTGTGGCTTCTGCTGCAACGCTGATGACTACAAACAGGATTAATAAAAACTGGGTAATATAAAATCCTTTTGTATGGAATAAGCGGTAAAGATCTGCACGTATCGCATTAACCATAGGTAATCTCCTCCATCTCTTCATGAACTAGGCTTGTAAAATACTTTTCTAAATCTTGTTTTTGGTAGTAGATTCCATCGATAGGAATTTGCTGCTGCACCAGCAAAACAATAATATGATTGATTTGATGTGAGTCATCGAAAATATGCATTTTATCTTTGGCAATAATCTTAAGCTGATAATGATTTGTTTCTTTCAATACACGACTGGCATTCTCCATCTGTGAAGTTTGTAATACAATATATTCTTGACTCAGCGTCTCAAATTCTTCTTTTGAGATTTCTTTCACCAATTTACCATGATGGATAATTCCAAAACGGGTAGCAACATGATAAAGTTCAGATAAGATATGACTTGAAATAATGATGGTCATTCCTTGTTCCTGCTGCAGCCGTTTTAATAACTGTCGAAATTCAATAATCGAGAGAGGGTCTAACCCGTTAATCGGTTCATCCAGTATAAGAAAATCAGGACGGGATAAAATGGCGATCGCAATCCCCAGCTTCTGTTTCATTCCTAAAGAATAATGTTTGAATTTCTTTTTATCTTTTGGGTCTAATCCAACGATATTCAGTGTTTCCTGGATAATCGTTTTTTCGTCAGTAATTCCCCGTAGTTTGCAGTAATAGGCAAGATTTTCCCAACCGGAAAGCGGCTCATAGGCGACAGGGACTTCGATAACACTGCCGGTTCTGGCTAAAGCTTTCACCCAGCTTTTTTCAGATGAAGAACCGAATAATGTAATCTTTCCGTTTGTTGGGGCGATTAGTTTTACAATGGATTTTAATAGGGTTGTTTTTCCCGCTCCATTTCTGCCGATTAAACCGTAGATTTCTCCTTTTTGTATAGATAAAGAAACGTTTTTAAGAGCATATTGGTCTTTATATTTCTTATTCAAGCTTTTAATTTCTAATACAGTTTCCATTTTGCTTACCTCCCATTCCTTATATTCTATATCATAAAGGGTATTTCTCAGATTTTGCTCAACCAATTCTCAAATGTTTCTAAAAAATTAAAAGAGCAGCATGATTTTTTTGAAAATATATTACCCAACGAAAATTTAAAAGAAGGTTCTCTATGATAAGCTTATTGGATAAAGAAAAAGCATTGCAAATTTATTGAAATTTGATTATAATGCTCTTTAACTCTTTGTTTGCTGAGATAGCTGAGAGGTTGGACAATCATTTATATATTCCATACATAAAACGAAACTTCATTCAGTGGGAGTTTTACGGGTGGTTCTCCGTAATAAAACATATTTAGACGAAAATGTTTCACGTGGAACATTTTAAAAGAGGAATCCTGTAAAACTGTATAGACATAGGGGCTGAAATTACTTGTCCTGTTAAAACTCATAAAAATAGGAGGCAGGAAGTGGCTTTATTCGGAACAATTATTAATTTCACATTTATTATTATTGGAAGCATCATCGGTTTATTTTTTACAAAAATTCCGGAACGGTTTAAAGAGACGGTGATGAACGGGATAGGACTGGCTATTGTTTTAATTGGTCTGCAGATGGCATTACAGACGGAACAGATTATTGTGGTCTTATTAAGTTTATTATCTGGAGCAATCATTGGAGAAGGGTTAAAGATTGAAGAAGGCTTAAATCGTTTTGGAAAGTGGATTGGCTATCGTTTTGCCGCGAATGAGAATGATACAAGCATCTCGCAAGGGTTTGTAACAGCTTCTCTTATCTTCTGTGTTGGAGCAATGGCGATTATCGGTGCTTTAGACAGCGGCATTCGCGGAGATCATGGTATTTTGATTACCAAAGGAATCATTGATGGATTTACAGCACTTGTGTTAACGACGACTTTAGGCATTGGTGTTATCTTATCAGCCATTCCAGTTGTGCTTTATCAGGGGACGATAACGCTTTTGGCAACACAAATTGACAAGTGGGTATCGGCTGCTTTTTTAGATGGATTAATTGTCGAGTTGACTGCAGTCGGCGGTCTGCTTATCCTGGCAATTGGCTTCAATTTATTAAATATCACCAAGATTCGCATCGGAAATTTATTACCAAGTATTTTGACAGTAGTGCTTGTTTACTATCTTTTTACTTTATTCTAGAACGAAAAAAATCGGGCAGAGAGCCCGTTTTTTTATGCTTAAATCATATTTTTAACTGTATTTATATGCCGGGAATAGGTTAATTGTCTGTCCACCTGTTTAAGTATGCCTGCTACTTCCAAAGCCATATCCATGACGAGTGACAGGCGGGTATTTTGTAAAACGGTTTGTTCCATAAATCCGCTGACATTGACAACCCCTGTAATGTTCATATTGCCAACCTGAGGGAGCTGTTTGTTTAATGCCAGACCAGGCTTTAAAGGCTTGTTTTCAGCAATTATACTTCCAACAGAGCTGCTTTTGCCCAGGCATGCATCAATGGCAATCAGATAAGGTTTCTCGTGATTTTTATAAATGCTTAAGAGGGATTCTTTCAGGTTAACCGCATGAACCGGCTCATGAATCGTTCCATAAACATGTAAATTTCTGGGACGCATTTCCTCGAAATACATACCAGCGAGCGGGCCTAATGCGTCTCCTGTAGAACGATCAGTACCAATGAAGACAGCGATATAATCAGCAGCTTTCAAAGGAAACCAGGGCATGATTTGATTAGATAATGTTTTGGCTATGTCGGGTTCTTGATAATTTGCTCTAAAATGGTTTGATTGTATGCGTAAGCTTGTTTTTAGATTCATAGCAGTTCCTCCAAAATCATATTGTTACAGTATACGGTAATTTACGAAGAACTATACGTATGAATTGGAGGAAATACCATGTGGAGAAGAGGCCTGCAATGGACGGCATTAATCCTTGGTGCAACGATTGGTGCCGGATATGTATCAGGAAGAGAACTGTGGCAATTTTTTGGGCATGAAAGCGGACTGGCTATTGTGTTATTTTCTTTTCTATTTTCATTCTGCTGTTATGTGATTATGGCAATCAGCTACCAAATGAAAAGTGAAAATTATTTACCTGTTTTAGAAATAATTGCTGGAAAAAAGCTGACGAAGGCATTTGACGGATTAATCCTTCTGTATCTGTTCACCACGACGATGATTATGATTGCCGGAAGCGGGGCAACGGGGCAGGTATTTCATTTACCATATCCGGTCGGCATCGGAATTACTGGAATTGTACTTGTATTGTTATTTATTAAGGGAATAAACGGGTTATTGACTTTTAATGAGCTTATATTGCCTATTTTGATTGGCGGGCTTTTGTATGTGTTAGCAATGTATGTTTCCAATCAAAATTTACAGCTGTTTGCATATTGGCACGAGCAGCGAAATTGGTTTTCCGCCTTTCCCTTTACAGCATTAAATATTCTTCCGCTGATTGCTATTTTAGGAGCGATTGGAAATAAGGTGAAGGGAAGAGGAGAAATTATTATTTGCTGTATTGGGACAGGGGTGTGCTTAGGAATTGTTTCGTATATTTACAATAGCAGCTTGATTCAAATTGCGGATGAAATTATTCTTTATGAGATTCCCTTATTCGCTATTTTGAAAGAATTTCCATTAGGGATGATTCTATTTATGTCTATCCTTCTTTGGCTGGCAATTTTTACAACTGCCGCTGCAGGGATGCTGGGCATCGCAACCAGGGTCCAGTCATTTTTAAAAGAAGAAAAGCCGATGTATCTGATTGTACTTATTTCGGTATTGCTGATGCTGCCATTAACAGGATTTGGTTTTGCTAATTTGGTAAATTTCCTCTATCCGCTGTACGGTATACTTAATTTATATATTTTAGCCAGACTGTTAACCTATCCGTTATGGAAAAAAACAAAATAATATTTCGTTGGTGACGAACATGCAAATAACTTCTAAATAAAGGACTGTTAAAAAAATGGAGGTATCGGAGAATAGTATTATTTCGATACCATCCCATCTATAAATAAAAAACTTGCAAAATATAAGATTTATATGTTTATATTTTTTCAGATGGGAAAAACATTATGGTAGTATTTTTTAACATCCAATAGAAAAACTGTTTATAAGAAAGTGAAAGGAGTTATATACGCATGAACTTGAATTTTATAAGTCATCAATTTGACAGGGTATGGGATTATTTCAGCAATCCTGAACTGTGGCTGGCTATTTTAGGAGGAGCCATCCGGATTGCTTTAATTCTTCTTATTTCTTGGCTGGTTGTCCGTATCGTGCGGAAAATAGTAGATAAATTATTTGTACAAAGACAGCACGGCCCGATAAAAATTCCGAAACGCCGGGAAGATACACTGAAGAAATTGATTAAGAGTGTCGTTGCATATGTTGTTTACTTTATGGCACTTGTCATGATATTAGAAGTTTTTAACTTTCAAATTGGACCATTACTAGCTGGTGCTGGTGTTGCAGGTCTGGCAATTGGTTTTGGGGCACAGAACCTTGTGCGTGATATCATTACAGGCTTCTTTATTATTTTTGAGGATCAATTTTCAGTAGGAGATTATGTGTTAGCTGCTGGAATAGAAGGAACCGTGGAAGAAATTGGATTACGCACATCAAAAATTGTTTCCTGGACAGGGGAGCTGAACATTGTCCCTAACGGAAATATTGATCAGGTAATCAATTATTCATCACGAAACGGCCTTTCTGTTGTCGATGTAAATGTGCCATATGAAAGCGATATTGCACATGTAGAACAAATTATTCATGAAGTAGCAGAAACACTGCCGGATAAATATGACTTTATTTTAGGCGTTCCAGAGATTATCGGTGTTCAAAACCTGGATGTCTCTCACTTCGTTGTTCGTATTATTGCAGAAACAGAGCCGGTCTTCCAATGGGCGGGAGAACGGAATATCCGTAAAGAGATTCAAGACAAGCTATATAAATCCGGAGTTAAAATTCCTTCTCCTCGTATTGTTGCTTATTCCGAGCAGGAAATGGACCAATTAACTCAGGAACGTCAAGAACGTCGGCAAAATCGAGGATAAACCTCCTTTAAATTTGCTATAATGTAATGTAAGAAAAGCGCTGAGTTTCCGTTTAAAAAGGTTCTTGAAGCCAGACAGCATTATTTCAAAAAAAGGAGCAGGAGTTATGGATAAAGAATTTGGTTTGCGTGACGTTGTCCAAATGAAAAAGCCGCATCCATGCGGGGAGAATCGCTGGCAAATTATCCGGATGGGAATGGATATCCGGATTAAATGTCTTGGCTGCGGGCATAGTGTGCTTATCCCGAGAAGAGATTTTACGAAGAAGATGAAAAAAGTTCTAGAAAAACACGAAGAATAGTAAAAAAATGATTTTGTTGATGAAAAGACAAGAGAAAAATAAAAAATTCCTTAGAAGAAAACTCAAAATGGGGTCAGAGAACAGCCCTGTTTTGAGTTTTCTCATGCTTGTCTTTTTGCATCGGACTATCTATAATTGGAATTACGAAAATGTTCATGAACGAATTAAGTCCTTAAGGAGTTGGAAATATGGCATTAACAGCAGGAATTGTAGGCCTTCCAAATGTAGGGAAATCTACCTTATTTAATGCAATCACGCAGGCAGGGGCGGAAGCAGCAAACTACCCATTTGCTACAATTGATCCGAATGTAGGGATTGTGGAGGTTCCGGACGAACGTTTAAATAAATTAACAGAGCTTGTAAAACCAAAGAAAACGGTCCCGACTGCATTTGAATTCACGGATATTGCCGGAATTGTGAAGGGTGCAAGCAAGGGGGAAGGTTTAGGAAACCAATTTTTATCTCATATCAGACAGGTAGATGCGATTTGTCAGGTTGTACGCTGCTTTGAAGATGAGAATATTACACATGTTTCCGGAAAGGTCGATCCGATTGATGATATTGAAATCATTAATTTGGAGTTGATTTTAGCAGACTTGGAATCGGTCAATAAACGATTTCAGCGTGTAGAAAAACTGGCGCGTCAAAAGGATAAAGAAGCACTGGCAGAGCATGAGATTTTAAACAAAGTAAAAGAAGGCTTGGAGAACGATCAGCCGGCACGTGCTTTAGAGTTTACAGAGGAGCAGGAGAAAATAGTTAAAGGACTGCATCTGTTAACGAGTAAACCTACCTTATATGTGGCCAATGTAAGCGAAGAAGAGGTAGCAGACCCGGATTCGAATGAAAATGTTCAAAGAGTAAAAGAATATGCAGCAAATGAGAATGCGGAAGTAATTGTGGTCTGTGCACGTATTGAGGAAGAAATAGCTGAATTAGAACCGGAAGAGAAAGAAGAATTCCTGGAGGATTTAGGTATTTCTGAATCTGGTTTAGATCAATTAATTAAAGCATCTTATAATTTACTTGGACTGGCTACGTATTTTACAGCCGGTGAACAAGAAGTGCGTGCCTGGACTTTCCGTCAGGGAATCAAAGCACCTCAGGCTGCAGGGATTATCCATACTGATTTTGAACGAGGATTTATTCGTGCAGAGACTGTATCCTATGATGCTTTAGTAGATGCAGGCAATATGGCGACAGCAAGAGAAAGAGGTCAAGTAAGACTGGAAGGAAAAGAGTATATTGTTCAAGATGGTGACGTTATTCATTTCCGATTTAATGTGTAAGTCCATTTTCTAATTATAAGCTGGATAATAGTAAATATTTAAAAATAAACGTAATCAGGTTCTCTCGAAGGCTTGTCATAACATAATTTATTTGGTATAATGTCCAAATGTGAGTAATTAAAAAATTATTCCTTGCTCTTATATCTGCGATTCAGACCGAATTGCAGAGAACAGAGCCGCTAAGACCAAAAGGAGGTGTAACGGATGAGAAAATACGAAATTATGTACATCATCCGCCCAGATATCGAGGAGGAAGCACAAACTGCTTTAATCGAGCGTTTTAACAAAATCCTTACTGATAATGGTGCGGAAATCGAAAAAGTTGATGAAAAAGGCAAGAAGCGTCTTGCATATGAAATCAATGACTATCGTGATGGCTATTATGTTGTTATCAATTTCCAAGGTGATGAAAATGCAGTAAATGAATTTGACCGCCTAGCGAAATTCAACGATGATATTATTCGCCATATGGCAATTCGAGATGAAAAATAATAAGGAGTGGTTCTGATGTTAAATCGTGTCGTATTAGTTGGCAGATTAACGAGGGATCCTGATTTACGCTATACACCAAGCGGTGTGGCAGTAGCTAATTTTAATATTGCTGTGAACAGACCTTTTTCAAATCAACAGGGAGATCGCGAAGCAGATTTTATTAACTGTGTCGTTTGGCGCAGACCTGCGGAGAACCTGGCGAATTATATGAAAAAAGGAAGTTTGATTGGTGTAGATGGCCGTGTACAGACACGTAATTTTGAAGGCCAGGATGGTAAACGGGTTTATGTAACAGAGATTGTTGCAGATAGTGTCCAATTCTTAGAGACGAAAGGTTCCCAAGGGGGCGGACAGTTTCAATCGGATGGATACCAGAACAACCAAAATAATCAGAACCAATATCAGCAAAATCCATTTTCATCAAATCAAAATCAAGGATTTAATCAAAACCAAAATCAAAATACAAGTCAGGAAGATCCATTTAAAAACAATGGAGAACCAATTGACATATCAGATGATGATTTACCGTTCTAAATGATTATCTAACAAATTAAACAAAAAGGAGTGTTTCACATGGCAGCTCGTCGCGGACGCGCAAAACGTCGTAAGGTGTGTTATTTCACAGCAAACGGAATTACACACATTGACTATAAAGATGTAGATTTGCTAAGACGTTTCGTTTCTGAACGTGGAAAAATTCTTCCTCGTCGTGTAACTGGAACTTCTGCAAAATATCAACGTAAATTGACTATTGCAATTAAACGTGCTCGTCAAATGGCTTTATTGCCTTACGTAACAGATTGATTAAAAAACCCTCAAGTTTTAATGAACTTGAGGGTTTTTTATGTCTTTATTGAATTGTAGTCCCCTAAGGAATTTATTATTGTGTAGGCAACACAGCGGTCATTACCTCCTGTAAAAGCTTCATTTAGTAACAAAAAAATTATTCTGATACAGGAGAGTATACAGAGAATAAACATAAAACGATATACAGCATTCCTGTATGATTCCGCCTCCCCTATCTATCATTATAAAAAAAATCTCTCCAAGTACAGGCAAATACTTTGCTGTACTTGGAGAGATTATATGAATCTACTAATCAAATTTTAGAGAGTGACAACGCCAATCAATATTGCACATCCTAATAAGACAATACTGAATCCCCATAACCAGAAGAAGGAGTATTTGATATGTTTCCCCATATTGGCTGAGGCAAGTCCGATTCCCAACCATAGCGCAGGAGAGAAAGGACTTACAAATGTTCCGATGATGTTACCAATCATCATAGCGTATGCTGTGGATACAGAAGCAATCCCTTGAGTGCTGGCAATCTGATCAACAATAGGCAGCAATGCAAAATAATATGCATCTGTACTAGTTAGTAAGTCTAAAGGAACCCCGAATATACCAACAATGATGTGTATAACTGGAACAACAAATGCTGGCATGATAGTAATCGCAGCAAGTGCAATTTGTTCAAGCATACCTGATTCATTCAGGACACCGAGGAATACCCCGGCTGCTAAAATAACTGCGGCCATCATTAAGGCATTAGGAGCATGCTCTTTAACACGGTTCATTTGATTATCGACGCCTTTGTAGTTCAATGGAAGAGCGATAGCAACCCCTATCATAAATGCATATTGTGGTGCCAGTAATCCAGCCATCATAGTTCCTAATACCAGAACAGTAAGAACAAGATTGGCCGCGTTTCTCCATGAAATATCTCGTGGCTGTTCTTTCGCTTGCGCCATTTCTTCATTTTGTTTTTTTGTGAAATTGTCAGCAATTGCTACAATATTTACGTTTTCACTTAATGTAATTTCACCAGCTGCCGCTTTTTTACTGATTTTCTTTTTTTCCCGAAGTCCGAGAAGAGCAGCCAGTAACAAAATAAGTACAGCTCCAATTACCTGTACAGGAATAAGTGGTAAGTAAAAGTCAATTAAATCCATATCGATTACGGTTGCCGCACGTGCAGACGGTCCGCCCCAGGGGATCATATTGATAACACTTGCACTTAGAGCAACTAATAATAATAATAAGTAACGACTCATATGTAGTTCCTTATACAGAGGAAGCAATGCCGGGATACAGAGAAGGAAAGTAGAAGCTCCAGCTCCATCAAGCTGTGCAATCATCCCAATAATCGCTGTTGCCATAGCTACGATGATTACATTTCCTTTTGTTACTAGAATCATAAAGCGTATGAAGGGATTAAATAAACCACTATCCTGCATAATACCAAAATAGACAATGGCAAAAATAAACATAATCACGACGCCCATTACTTGCTCTGAGCCAGAAGCTAAAAATTCAGAAAGCTCCTCAAAATTAAATCCCGCTATAAATGCTCCTATTATTGGAATAACTGTCATCCCGACAATAGGACTAATTTTATTTGAGATAAGTAATCCTACAATTGAAAAGATAATAAGCAGTCCAACAATTGTAAGCCAAATAGAAATATCTTCCATAATAAACCCCTTTTCTTTGGAAACGCTTCACAAACTTTTAAAAAAATGCATAATAACACTATAAAACGTTTACAAGTGAAATTCAACCGTTTCTTTGTTTAAATATGTAGAAAAATGTAATTTAACGGACTCTTTTTTGTGGATATAAGAATATCATTCGTATCAGCAGCACTACTGGATAAATAAAAAAGATAAATAAAAACCAATCTGGAATAGACCAAATAAACGAAAGTAAGGTAAAAACCAGCATAGGGAGAGTCAGAGAACAAGCAGTTAATTTCCATAGTGTGCCATAATAGAGTTTCCGGTTTGCCAGACGAACAATCCCCCTCCCGAGATAAGCGATAAATGAAATAACGCCTAGCAACAGAATAGCTAGAATTAAGTAATAAAACATAAAGAAATAAATAAGTTGAAAGATAATATTCATTTCTCCTCCTAAACCACTCCAACTTGTTAATCGCGCTATTAGTTCAGGCAGGGATGTCACCATAAATAAGATGAAAAGATAAATCATAATTTGATCCATTCCGATTCGATTAATCTGAAACATGGCCTTTTTTTGTGGGAGTAAAAGACTTTCTTTGAGTATTTTTATGAATTTCATTTTTATCATCCTTTATTTCGAAATAGAGAAAAGTCTTTTCCTTATGAATTATATAAAAACAAGGTGCTTTATGCTGGGCCAAAATAAAAATATATACAGCCAGAAATCGATGAAAAAAGATATGATTTAATCTACTTTTAGTTGGCAACACTATTATTATATAGGAATTAGCTTTTATTTGGCTAAGAATACAGCGTTATTCGACAAATTTCCCGGGAAATAATATGAAACTTAATTTTCAGAGCAACCTATCCTCATTTAATTGCATACATAAAGCGGTGATACTGTCTGAACATAGTGAAGCACCACTGTTACGCCTTCTTTTGAACAAGGTACTATACAAGCCTTTCTGCTAAATTCATGTTATCATAATAGAGTATGTGTTGAATTATCATATTGCCATTTGAACCTATAAAAATGGATGTGAATAAACAGGAAAGGATATAGCTATATAAATTGAAGTAAGAAATTATACTTTTTTCTTATAAAAGTGACGAAATAATAATTGAAAACAGTAACTGGCGAACGCTTTTTGATGGGACGAGTAATCGCAGACCCAGACCCAATTTTAGCTTTGTCTGCGTCTTTCGGCTTGCCAATCGCTAAGTCTTCTTTAGAGGAGACGAGTCCGGGGCACACGGAAAGCGTAGTGTTTTTCTGGAGGCTAAGATTACTCACCCCGTGAAACCTGTTGTAGCGGTAGCTATTAATATTAATTTCAATTTATATAATTAGATTAATTTTGATGTATTTTTTATAGAGGAGAGGAATTTAAAATATCCTTTACTATTACTTATTTTTGTTAGAATGAGGTGCAGTATATGAACCAATCGAGAAAAGTTACCGAAGGAGCATTAATGATTGCCATTGTTATGGTTTTGTTGGTGGCTTCTTTCTTACCGATACTTAGTTTAATCAGCATGTTTGTACTGCCTGTTCCTTTTATATTCTATGTGAAACGGCATGGAGTGAAGGCAGGTCTTATAATGACACTGGCTGTTGCGGTTATATCTACATTGCTGATGTCTATGATGATACTGCCAGGTGTGCTTATTGCTGCAGCAGGCGGTATTTTTATCGGCTATGCCATGTATAAAAGGAATACAGCATATGAAACACTGGCCCAAGGAACATTCGGCTTTATTGTTGGTATGCTTTTGGCTTTTGTTTTTATTCAAATACTGTTGGATGTTAATATTGTATCTGAATACGAAAACATTGTGGAAGACTCTGTCAGTATGAGTGCATCCATGATAGAAAGTGTCAATCCTTCGCTGAACGAAGAAGATATCACCGCATTGCAAGAGACACAAATTAGCTTACTGAAGCAATTAATTCCTACCTTTATGGTTGTATTTGCTTTAGCTACGGCATTTATTACGCAATGGATCAGTTATAAGTTATTAAATCGGATAGAGAAAGAGAAATTTTCTTTTCCGCCATTCCGTGAATTACAATTTCCGGGTGCAATTATTTGGATTTATCTGTTAGCATTAATTTTATCTGTTATCGGTTTTGACGAAGGAAGCACCATGGAATTTGGAGCGCAGAATTTATTGATGATTGTTGGGATTGCTTTGATGCTGCAAGGATTTTCATTTATTTTTTACTTTGCACATATCAAACGTATAGCCAAAGCAGTTCCTATTTTGATTGTTATTGCAACGATTCTTTTTCCAGGAATTCTTCTTTATTTCATCCGAATCTTAGGTATAATTGATATAGGTTTCCGGTTAAGAGGGCGGTTAAAATAAAAAAGAAGCAGGCTTATAGAGCAACCCGAAATTCCCGCACCGAAAGCCATAAAATAATTGTGCGGTCTAAGAATAAGTACAGGAAAAAAACAGAAAGACTGTTGGACTTTGAAGGAGCTGAATGCCGTGCCAGATTTACAGAATAGACCAACATTAAGCAAGCATGTATGGATGATTTATATCTTTACATTTCTATTGCTTTTATATGTTTGGTACTATCAATGGATAGTTGGCTTAATAATGACAGTTGTCTACGCTGCTTCATTTTACTATAGTATTCGAACGGAAAGAGTGCTTCTGGATGAAGCGGAAGAATATATATCGACGATTTCTCATCGTGTGAAAAAAGTTGGTTCGGAAGCTTTATTAGAGATGCCATTTGGAATTGTTCTATACAATGATAACTTTCAAATAGAGTGGTCAAATCCATTCATGAATCAGTTTAAAGCAAGCAAGGATACCATTATTGGTGAATCTCTTAATCAGTTATCGGAAGACTTAATCCCGATGATTATAGAGAACAGAGATGAAATATGGGTGGAAATTGGAGATTACACCTTTCTGTGTGTGATTAAAAAGGAAGAAAAACTGCTCTATTTCCTTGATCGTACAGAGCATCAAAAACTGAAGGACCGTTACTATAATGAACAAACCGTACTTGCTATTATCTTCTTAGATAATTATGAAGAAATCACACAAAATATGGATGATACAGCCAAGAGTCAATTGAACTCACAGGTGACGGCTGTTTTGAATAACTGGTCAAGTCATTATGGACTTTACTTGAAACGAACGTCCCAGGAACGATTTTTAGCTGTTGGGAATCTGGAAATTCTCGAGGAGCTGGAAAAAGTTAAATTCTCTATTTTAGACGAAGTCCGGGAAATGAAAGGTTCCGAAAGCAATCCAGTCACATTGAGCATCGGGGTCGGCGCTGGAAATATGACGCTGCCGGAAATTGGTGAAGTAGCCCAGTCCAGTTTAGATTTAGCCTTAGGCAGGGGCGGCGACCAAGTGGCTATTAAGGATGAGAATGGAAAAGTACGTTTTTACGGCGGAAAGACCAATCCGATGGAAAAACGTACCCGTGTACGGGCACGAGTGATATCTCATGCGTTAAAAGAGTTGGTTCGTGCCAGTGATAATGTTATTATTATGGGACATAAATCACCTGATATGGATGCCATTGGTGCAGCTATCGGTGTATTAAATATTGCTAAAACAAATGATGTACCCGGTTATATTGTGTTTGATGAGAATGATGTGGAGACTGGTGTTTCCCGCTTGATAGACCGTATTCGTGAGGATGGAGAGCTTTGGGATCAATTCATCTCACCGGAAGAAGCAGAGGATCTCATGATTGATCAGCAGAGTTTATTGATCATTGTGGATACCCACAAACCGAGCATGGTTGCAGTAGAAAGTTTATTGAACTATACCGATTATAAAATTGTTATCGACCATCATCGCCGGGCAGAGGAATTTGTTGATAATCCTACGCTTGTCTACATGGAGCCTTATGCATCCTCCACAGCAGAGCTTGTGACGGAGCTCCTGGAGTATCAGCCAAAAGGAGTGAAGCTGAAAGTACTGGAAGCTACAGCGCTTTTAGCTGGAATTATCGTTGATACGAAAAGTTTCACGCTGCGTACAGGCTCAAGAACATTTGATGCGGCTTCGTATTTAAGGTCACAAGGCGCTGATACGGTATTGGTCCAGCATTTACTCAAAGATGATTTAGAGGTATTTATCGAACGCAGTAATATTATTGAAAGAACACAAATTTATAATGACTATATTGCGATTGCGACAGCGCCGAGCGGAAGAGCATATAACCCTGTGCTGATTGCGCAAGCAGCGGATACCTTACTGTCTATGGTAGGTATCACGGCTTCCTTTGTTATTTCAGAAAGAGCAGATGGCAGGATTGGAGTCAGTGCACGCTCGCTGGGGGATGTCAATGTACAGGTCATCATGGAACAAATGAATGGCGGCGGGCATTTAACCAATGCAGCAACGCAAATAGAGGATAAAACCATTGATGAAGTCAAAGAAATGCTTGTTGAGATTATTGATGAGCTGGAGTACAAAAAAGGGAGAGATTCAGAATGAAAGTTATTTTCTTAAAAGATGTCAAAGGGAAAGCAAAAAAAGGTGAAGTGAAAAATGTTCCTGACGGCTATGCCCGCAACTACCTATTCAAAAATAAACTGGCAGAAGAAGCTACTTCCGGGAATCTGAAAGCACTTGATGCGAAAAAGAAAAAACAAGATCAATTAGAAATAGAAGAAAAAGAAAATGCCATTCAATTAAAAGACAAACTTGCTGATTTAACAGTTGAGCTGGAAGCAAAATCTGGAGAAAATGGACGTTTATTCGGTTCCATTACTAGTAAACAGATTTCAGAAGGATTAAATAAACAGCATGGTTATAAAATTGATAAGCGCAAGTTAGAATTAGATGAGCCAATCCGTGCGTTAGGTTACACAAACGTTCCTGTTAAATTACATCCGGAAGTATCTGGCTCTGTAAAGGTTCATGTAAAAGAAAAATAAATAGGATGACATTTGGAAATAAACAGAGAAAAAAGAAATTGGCAGGAAAACAGTGTGCCGATTTCTTTTTTCACTTAACTAGAATACGGAGGAGAGGTAATGAGTGCGTCTTTTAATGATCGTACACCACCGCATAATTTAGAAGCAGAGCAATCTGTTTTAGGCGCTGTTTTTTTGGAACCGACGGCCTTTGTACAGGCTTCCGAAATTTTGATTCCGGAAGATTTCTACCGTGCGAGCCATCAGCTTATTTTTACAGCGATGATGACCTTGTCTGAGCGTGGGGAACCAATTGATGTTGTGACAGTTACCACGTTTTTAAATGACCGGAAACAGCTGGAGGAAGCAGGTGGTGTATCCTACTTAACAGAATTGGCAGAAAGTGTGCCGACTGCAGCTAACGTAGAGTATTACAGCAGAATTGTAGAAGAAAAATCAACCCTGCGCAGCTTGATTCGAAAAGCGACAGACATTGTGACGGCCTCTTTTGAAAAAGAAGATGAGGTTGAAGATGTTTTAAATGATGCAGAAAAAAGTATCCTGGAGGTTTCTGGACGAAAAAATTCAGGAGCTTTCAAAAATATAAAAGATGTCTTGATTGATGTATATGATAATATTGAACAGCTCCACCAGCAAAAAGGTGATGTAACAGGTGTTCCAACGGGGTTCTTGGACTTAGACCGCATTACATCAGGCTTTCAGCGGAACGATTTGATCATTATTGCGGCGCGTCCTTCCGTGGGGAAAACAGCCTTTGCATTAAACGTAGCACAAAACGTTGCCGTAAAAACAGATGAAAATGTAGCTATTTTCAGTTTGGAGATGGGCGCGGATCAGCTCGTTCAGCGTATGCTTTGTGCGGAAGGAAATATTGATGCGCAGCGTTTAAGAAATGGACAGCTGCAAGCAGATGACTGGAGTAAGCTGACGATGTCGATGGGTTCTCTGTCAAATGCAGGGATTTATATCGATGATACGCCAGGAGTGCGTGTCAATGAAATTCGTTCCAAGTGCCGGCGACTGAAGCAGGAGCATGGACTCGGGATGATTTTGATTGATTACCTCCAGCTTATCCAGGGAAGCGGCAGCTCGAAGGAAAACCGTCAGCAGGAGGTTTCCGAGATTTCCCGTGCGTTAAAGGCATTGGCACGGGAGCTGGAAGTGCCATTGATTGCTTTATCTCAGCTCTCTCGTGGTGTAGAGTCCAGGCAGGACAAGCGCCCAATGATGTCGGACATCCGTGAATCAGGAAGTATTGAGCAGGACGCGGATATTGTAGGTTTCTTATATCGTGATGATTATTATGATAAAGAGACAGAGAAAGAGAATATTATTGAGATTATTATTGCGAAGCAGCGTAACGGTCCAACAGGAACCGTAGAGCTAGCCTTTGTAAAAGAATATAATAAATTCGTGGACTTAGATCATCGTTATGGAGAGGGAGATATTCCGCCAGCGATGTAGATAATAGAAGTATTATTGATTTTCTATATGAGAAAGTCTATCTTGGTTAGGCGAGAGGACTCCCAACCTTATTGAATGTGCAGGGTGAACCCCAATGAGTAGGTGGGAGGTGAATCGCCTCTTCTTATTTGCGAACATCAGTTTGTATGGTATAATGTTCTTGAAAGACGTTCTTTGAAAACTGAACATATTAGGTTGTGGCGAGAATAGTTGCTTTGCCACGTAAAATGTTCAAGCCAAACATGTCAGCCAAGGCACACAAACGTGTGAACCTCAGATAAGCTGAAAAGTAGTCCCAAAGGCAGGACCAATGGGATAGCGGGGTTGGGTGTTTTTAGCACACCGATGTGTCAACTCCACTGGCGGTTAATCGTCATCTTGAAAGTCGACACCCCAGAAACCCCCACTTCAAAATTAAGTGGCGGGAGTATTCATTTCTGTGTCACTTAGATGATACTGTTGAAATGTGACGATATAATAATAAATACCAGCATGAGAAGAGATGTCTTGTAAGTGATATAAGAAGGGCATCTCTTTTCTGTTTTATGAAAGGAAAATAGTAGTGCTTTCAGATGAATCGACAAAATAAGACAATGGAACTAGATTAGTTTACAATAAGTTAACAAATTAAAAAGAATATAAATGAGTGACTCTATGTTATATGTAAAGGTATTAAAGACTGTCCTGGAGGGAAGAGAGCAGGCGTTTCGTTTTTTGGATGTTAAATAGAGTACAGGTACCAGATACAAACAGATTACAGTTATATTAAGATATTTCAAAATTTTAGTAAATTAATACTATTATTGAATTTATCTGGGAGATAGATTAGAATAGAGAAGTAAGACAAATATATTCTAATTTGAGGGGAGTACGAATATGAAATTGTCAAAAAAGTCTTTATTATTGCTAATTTTCGGTCTTTTGCTTAGCGTTGTTTTGGTAGCGTGTGCAAGCGAACCAGATGAAGGCGGTAACAGTGATTCGGATGGAGATGGAGAAGGCACTTTCGAAGAAGCAGCTGAGGGCGGCGAGCTTGTTATTGCCAACCAGTCAGATGTTGTTTCAATGGACCCGGCAGGTTCAAACGATACGCCATCTAGTAACGTACAGGCAAATATCTTTGAGACACTTGTAACTTTAGATGAAAATATGGAATTACAGCCTGGTCTGGCTACAGAGTGGGAAGCAGTAGAAGATAATGTATGGGAGTTCAAATTACGTGATGATGTAACTTTCCATGATGGCTCGGAATTTAATGCGGAAGTAGTAAAAGCAAATATTGAACGTATTTTAGATGAAGATGTAGCTTCTCAGCGTTACTTCCTTTATGAAATGGTAGAGGATATAGAAGTAGTGGATGATTATACTGTACGTTTTACGACAGAATATCCATTTGCGCCATTCCCTGCACATATTGCACATAATGGCGGCGGAATGACATCACTTGAAGTAATTGAGGCAGACTATGAAGCAATGGAAAATGGAGAAGAACCGGGAAGCTATATTAATGAGAACCCGATTGGTACAGGCTTCTTTAAATTTGATTCATGGAATTCAGGTTCCGAAGTTCGTTTAGTGAAAAACGAAGATTATTGGGGAGAGCCGGCTCACCTTGATTCCGTTGTATTTAAGGTTGTAAGTGAAGCGAATACGCGAGTAGCTGAGCTTGAAACTGGAGATTCACATATTATTGATCCTCTGGGACCAAGTAATATGGCACAGGTTGAAAATTCAGAAGGAATCCATGTAGCACCGCAAGAAAGTGTCAGCGTATCTTATATTGGATTTAACGTAGAAAAAGAACCATTTGATGATCCGAATGTGCGTCAAGCAATCAATATGGCAATTGATAAAAGCCAGATTATTGATGGTATTTACGAAGGAGTTGGAATCCCGGCAGTAGGTCCATTAGCACCGGCAGTATATGGTTATGACGAGGATGCACCTGGTTTAGAGTATGATTTAGATGAAGCGAAGCAATTATTAGCAGATGCAGGTTATGAAGATGGGTTTTCAACAACAATCTGGACAAACGATACACAAGAACGTGTAGATGCCGCTACGAATGTTCAAGCCCAATTACAAGAATTGAATATTGAGGCAGAAGTAGAAGTTCTTGAATGGGGTACGTATTTAGAAAGAACAGCCCAAGGGGATCATGATATGTTTGTTCTTGGCTGGTCTACTGTAACTGGGGACGCAGATTATGGATTATATCCACTATTCCATTCTGATAATATCGGAGACCCTGGTAACCGTTCTTTCCTACAAGATGAGGAATTAGATGAAATGCTTGAAGCTGCCCGCCGTGAAGGCGACGAAGAGACACGTCTGCAGCTTTACAGTGATATTCAGGCAAAGCTTACAGAGCTTGCTCCAATGCTTTATCTGCACCATCAAGAATTCTTGCTTGGTGTGAATGATAATGTACAAGGCTTAACGCAATCGCCAACTGGAATACTTCAATTACATGATGTATCTTTAAATCAATAATGAATTAAAAGAACAGCAGCTTTTCTGGTAAAGAGAAGCTGCTGTTCTTTTATGAATACATTAAAAAAGCCACATGATGACCATGTGGCTTTTACGATATAATTACGCGTTAACCGTCGGCTGATGTTCACCAGAACGGATAGCTTCCATATGGTGACAAGCTGCGCGATGTCCGTCTTTCATACCTTCAGTGTTACGCAGTTCAGGCACCTTTGTACGGCAGATATCCGTTGCAAATGGGCAACGTGTGTGGAAGCGGCAGCCTTCAGGAGGATCAATTGGAGAAGGAACATCTCCTTTTAACGTAATACGTTCTTTTTTGGCTTCCAGATCCGTACTAGGGATAGCAGAAAGAAGTGCTTTCGTGTACGGATGCATATTATTGGTAAATAATGATTTTTTATCAGCTATTTCAACAACTTTTCCTAAATACATTACTATAATACGGTCAGAAATGTGACGTACAACGCCTAAATCATGCGAAATGAAAAGATAAGTCAGTTTAAATTCACGCTGCAGCTTTTTCAGCAGGTTGATAACCTGCGCCTGAATAGATACATCAAGTGCTGACACAGCCTCATCAGCAATAATTAATTTCGGATCAACAGACAGTGCTCGGGCAATCCCGATACGCTGTCGCTGTCCGCCGCTGAACTCGTGTGGATGCCGGTCAATCTGGTGAGCTCCAAGACCTACTGTCTCCATCAACTCTTTCACACGATCATTTCTTTCATGTTTAGGAACCGCATTTTGAATTTCCATTGCTTCGGTTAAAATTTGCCGGACAGTGTGGCGGGGATTAATCGATGCATATGGATCCTGAAAGATAATTTGCATATCTTTACGGAACTTATTCATTTCTTTTTTGTTCAGTTCAAGAATATTTGTACCGTCAAATTCTACCTTCCCATCAGTAGGTTCATCTAATCTGAGAACAGCTCGTCCGGTTGTAGATTTTCCGCAGCCAGATTCGCCTACGATACTTAGTGTTTCTCCTTCATATACTTCAAAGGAGATATCGTCTACTGCCTTTACGTGATTGACGGTGCGTCCCAAAATTCCGCCTTTAATCGGGAAATATTGTTTTAAATCATCTACTTTAAGAAGTACTTTCTGGTTGTTCATGAATGTTCACCTCCGGATCTCCGTCCCATTCGTCAGAATAAATCCAGCAACGAATTTGATTACCATCTTTATCGGTTTCTAAGTCTGGTAATTTATTTCGGCATAAATCGGTAGCAAATGGACATCTTGGTGCAAAACGACAGCCCTGCGGCATATCAGCGGGGCTTGGAACAGACCCTCTAATTACCGCTAAATCGCCATCCACATCCTGGTCGTGTTGTGGAACAGATTGCATTAAGCCGACAGTATACGGGTGTTTTGGTTCCGTAAATAATGTCTTCTTATCTGTAAATTCGACCACTTTTCCGCAATACATAACAGCAACATAATCACATGTTTCTGCCACAACGCCGAGGTCATGGGTAATTAATAAAATTCCCATATCTAACCTTTCTTGCAATTCTTTCATTAAATCTAAAATCTGTGCCTGGATTGTTACATCCAATGCTGTTGTTGGTTCATCAGCAATCAATAGGTCTGGATTACAGGCAAGCGCAATGGCGATCATTACACGCTGGCGCATTCCTCCAGATAGCTCAAAGGGATACTGATCGATACGTTTTTCTGGGGAAGGAATTCCTACCAGCTTTAACATCTCAATGGATTTCTTTTTTGCTTCTTTTTTGCCAAGACCTTCATGAATCTGGAACGATTCACTGATTTGCTGTCCAACCGTAAAGGTTGGGTTCAGAGAAGTCATTGGTTCCTGGAAAATCATAGATATTTCATTACCTCGAATTTTGCGCATCTGTGCTTCGCTTTTATCTAAGAGGTTTTCTCCTTTGAAGAGAATTTCTCCACCTTTAATCTTACCTGGTTCTTCGATAAGACGGAGAACAGATAAGGAAGTAATACTTTTCCCGGAACCAGACTCTCCAACGACACCAAGTACTTTTCCTTTTGGAATATTAAAGGAAACACCATCTACAGCCTTTACTTCTAAATCTTTTGTGAAGAATGAAGTCTGTAAATTTTTAATTTCTAGTATATTATCATATGAAGGGTTTGGTGCACCTGTCATAGTAAGCAGCTCCTTTCAAAAATCTCGTAATGCAAGAATACTAATCTAAATCAATTCGTTTGTTCAAGAACCTGTAAGCAACATCGACAATTAAGTTTACAAGAATGAACAGAAGGGATGCGACTAAAACGGTTCCTTGAACAACTGGGAAGTCACGAGCCTGGATAGAGTCGATAATCAATTTCCCCATTCCGTTCACAGCGAATACAGATTCCGTTAATACAGATCCGCCAAGAAGTCCGCCAAATTGCAGTCCTACTACGGTAACAATTGGGATTAATGCATTTTTTAATGCGTGACGGTAGATTACAATCCGTTCTTTAACACCTTTTGCACGGGCGGTTCGGATATAGTCTTGTCCAATAACATCGAGCATGCTTGAACGGGTCATGCGTGCAATGATGGCAGCACTGCTTGTACCTAATGTGATAACAGGCAGAACAATTTGGCTGAAGCTTCCCCAACCGGAAGGACTGAACCAGGATGTGTTATTAAAGAAAGGCACCCAGGAAGGTAAATCAATCCCGATTGCAAACCATTGAATCAACATTAAACCAAGCCAGAAGTTCGGCATGGATAAACCAAATAAAGCGATCACCATAAGTGTTGTATCAAGTGCAGAATATTTCCGTGTTGCAGAAATAATTCCAATAATCAGGCCGACAAATACGGCCAGCACGGTACTGTAAAAGGCCAGTTCGACCGTTACCCAAAACCTGGCGCCAATCTCAGAAGAAACATCTCGTCCGCTTTTCATGGATGTTCCTAAATCTCCCTGAACTGCGCCGCTTACATAATTCCAATACTGTGTCGGCAATGGATCATTTAAACCCAGCCGCTCTCTGATATTCTCAATTTGTTCCTGTGGAGCACCTTCACCGGCAATAACCTGCGCTGTGTCTCCGGGAACCAAATGCATCATGCTAAATACGATAATCGATACACCAATTAAGACAGGTATCGTTTGTAAAAGACGTCGAATGATAAATTGAATCAAAGTAGTTCACCTCTTTCTATTCTCTCGTTTTTGGATCAAATGCATCACGTAATCCATCTCCAAGTAAGTTAAATGCTAATACAGCTACGACAATTGCAAGCCCCGGGAATAATGCTAAATGGGGTGCATTGTATAAGTAGTTTCGTCCATCACTCAGCATGGCTCCCCATTCTGGTGTAGGCGGCTGTGCGCCTAGTCCTAAGAAGGAAAGTCCGGCAGCTGATAGAATCGCTGTAGCAATACTTAACGTAGCCTGAACGATGATTGGAGAGGTGATATTAGGTAAAATATGTTTGAAAATAATTCTGGAATCACTGGCACCTAATGCTCTCATCGCGTCAATATACTCCAGCTTTTTCACAGATAAAGTAGATCCACGAACAATTCTGGCAAATATCGGTATAGATGAAACAGCTACCGCGATAATCACATTAACCATGCTTCCGCCTAAAACCGTAACGATTGTTAATGCTAATAGAATACTAGGAAATGCTAATAATACATCCATGAAACGCATGATAATACTATCTGTCCGTTTACCGTAATACCCGGCGATAATACCCAGGAATACGCCGACAGTTGCTCCTAGTAAGATAGAGAAAAAACCTATCTGCAATGTTAAGCCAGTACCTTGGATTACCCTGCTGAATATGTCTCTTCCAAAGTTATCTGTCCCAAACCAATGATCAGAGGAAGGAGTAGCTAATTTATTGGTAATATCCTGATCATATAGAGGGTCGTAGGGGGTTAAGTATGGCCCGATAAGAGCGATAATGATAAGTAAAATGATTAAAACACCGCCGACAACAGCCGACTTATTTTTCTTCAGTTTATTAAAGACGCTTTTCCAGCTTTTAAGACGAGGATTGGGCTGCTTGACAGCTATCTCCGGCTTTTCAATATGTTCGTTTGAACGACTCATCGATTTTTTTCATCCTTTCTCTCGTGTTATAGGTCAGTCTCGATTATATCATGAAACGACTTGGAGAAATATAAGTCATTTGAAAATCCTTAGAAAATGCATGGTTTTGCAAACTATCAAAAAACGGGAACCGTTGATATAAAAGGGTTTACACAATTGGATAAAAAAGGTAACTATTTAAATTCGTAAAAATAGATTTAATATGAAAATTGTCATTAGTTAAAAAATGAAAGCGCTATCTAAAGTTCAATGAAGCAATTTTAAGATTGTTAGGAAGAATTGCAGGAAATCTTGTATAATGATACTAATTTAAATTTAGATGTCATTATAAAGAGGTGGAAAATCATGAAGAAGAAATTTATTTGGAATCCTGCTAGATTTTTCTTTCATTATATAGGAACAGAAAAATTAGAAGCTCTTGCAAAGGAAGGCTGGGTAGTAGAAAGATTACGATTAGGCGGTCTACTCTTTCAATTAGCAAAAGATAAACCGAAAGAAGTACAATATCATCTGGCATTTCAGCCTATTCAAGAGGTAGGGGAAGATACGTCGCAATTAGATGAAGGGTGGGAACTGATTGATGCTGTAGATTACACTCAAGTTTACCAAGGCTCGCCGGAAGCGCTGTCGATAGAAGCTTCCTATGAACCGCTGCTGGGACAGCTGAACCAGGAAGGGCGTTCCCTCGGGAAATATACAATTATCTCCAGCTTGTTTTTAGTTCTTTTCTTTATTTTACATATGAGAACGGACTGGGCTTTGGCCCAGATGATTTTGCTTGGCGGGATAATGATGCTGTCCATCACGGTTATTTTGATGCTGACTTTGTATATTGTAAATAAGTATCGACAGTATAATTTAAAAAATTTGTAATGTTATTGATGTAATTGCAATAAAATGGTAACTTTTCAGAAAAAAACACCCCTCATTTGTAAAATAAGTGAAGGATACTAAAGAATACTGGAGGAAAAGGCAGATAAGGTCGTATTATATTGGAGAGAAGCAATATATTGCTTAAAACTATTAGAATACGGTAAAATAAGCGGTTTGAGGTTTAACAGGAACTTAACTATAATTAGTATTGTTGCCTTGAAACAGGTAAATACATCTATGTGGATGCCATAAAATAAATGAGTCAATCGTTGGTTCATTTATTTTTAATTTCAGCATAAATGGTTCGGGAGTACCAAAGATTATTTTAATTTTAGATGTACTACAAATCAAAACAAAATAGAGAGGTGATTATATGGCAGTAGTAGAAGCAAAAAACCTGTCTAAAATCTTTGGTAAAAATATCGGCCAATCTATCAAAATGTTAGATCAAGGTATGTCCAAAGAAGAAATACTGAAAAAGACAGGTAATACTGTCGGGGTCAATCGTGCCAGCTTTTCAGTTGAAGAAGGCGAAATATTCGTAATAATGGGGCTTTCCGGAAGTGGTAAGTCAACCCTGGTTCGATTAATAAATCGATTAATAGAGCCGAGCGAAGGATCTATTCTAATTGATGGAAAAGAACTGGCGACATTAGATAAAAAAGCATTAAGACAAGTGCGTCGTGAAAAATTAGGAATGGTATTCCAGCAATTCGCACTTTTCCCGCACCGCACGATTTTACAGAACGCAGCGTTTGGTTTAGAGGTACAAGGTGTTGATAAATCGGAACGGGATAAAAAAGCGGAGGAATCCTTAAAGCTTGTTGGACTAGGTGATTATATGCATCAGAAGCCGGGCCAGCTATCGGGAGGGATGCAGCAGCGTGTGGGACTTGCTCGTGCGCTAGCGAATGATCCAAAAGTGTTATTAATGGATGAAGCTTTCTCTGCGCTTGATCCGCTTATTCGTAAAGAAATGCAGGATGAGCTGATTGATTTGCAATCCTCGATGAAGAAAACTATTGTTTTTATCACGCATGACCTGGATGAAGCGCTTCGTTTAGGGGATCGTATTGCGTTAATGAAAGATGGGACTATCGTCCAGATTGGATCACCGGAAGAGATTCTGATGAATCCTGCGAATGATTACGTTGAGAAATTCGTAGAGGATGTGGATCGCTCGAAGATACTTACAGCAAGTCATATCATGAAGCGGCCGGAAACGATTAACATAGCCAAGCATGGTCCGCGCGCAGCATTAGAAAGAATGCGTAAAGAAGGTATTTCCAGCATTCTCGTAGTGGATGAAAACCGTCGCTTACAGGGCTATGTGACAGCAGATAACGCTTCTGAGGCACGTAAAAAAGAAATAACAGATATTAAAGAAATTTTACAAACAGATATTTTAAGAGTATCACCAGACACGCCGATGCAAGATATTTTCTCCATGATCTATGATACGCCGGTTCCGATTGCAGTTGTGGAAGATAACGGGCGGTTAAATGGAATTATTGTTCGCGGTGCTGTATTAGCCGCGCTTGCAAATGATGGTGAGGTGAACTTAAATGCTTGATTTTATTGATCAAATACCTTTATCCGAATGGACAGAGACTGCGACAGATTGGATTCAAGATACATTTGCCTTTCTTTTTGAACCAATTAAAGATCATCTTGGTAATTTTATGGACTTTGTATCTTCAGATGTTCTAGCAGGTATTCCGCCAATTATATTTATCTTGATTGTTGCTGTAATTGCGTTCTTTGTTTCTGGTAAAAAACTTGGATTAGCTGTATTTTCTATCGTGGGTCTATGGTTTGTTTATAACCAGGGGTTATGGGATGCGCTGATGTCTACAGTAACATTGGTTATTTTAGCAAGTTTATTATCTGTCATTATTGGTGTGCCAGTGGGAATATTAATGGCCAAAAGTAAAATTGCTAATACAATTTTCACTCCAATTCTGGACTTTATGCAGACCATGCCAGCATTCGTATATTTAATTCCGGCAGTAGCATTCTTCGGAATCGGGATGGTTCCTGGTGTATTCGCATCCCTAATTTTTGCGACACCGCCGACGGTCCGTTTTACAAACTTAGGGATTCGTCAGGTTTCTAAGGATTTAATTGAAGCATCTGATGCATTCGGTACGACCGGATCACAGAAACTATTTAAGGTAGAATTGCCTATGGCCAAAGGAACTATCATGGCTGGAATTAACCAAACAGTTATGCTTGCACTGTCTATGGTTGTTATTGCGTCAATGATTGGTGCACCGGGGCTTGGAAGCCAAGTGCTTTCTTCTCTTCAACGTGCATCTGTCGGTACCGGGTTTGTAGCTGGTGTCGGAATTGTTATTCTAGCGATTATTATTGACCGTATTACACAAAATATGAATAAAGGAAAAGAATAAATTTGTGTGGCAATCTTTTTATGAGGGAGGCTATCCCCTCTCATGAAAAGTGTCTATATAGAAAACAAAATTTAAGAAAAGGGGAGTTTTAATTATGTCTAAATGGAGTCTTAAGCGTGCTGGACTTATCGGTTCATTAGCACTTGGACTAGTTGTTGCCGGCTGCGGAAGTGATGACAGCAATGGCGGAGATGATGATTCTGCAGAAGGCGGAGTAGAGGGAGACATTGATTTAGCCTATGTAGAATGGGATACGGAAGTAGCTTCCACACATGTTGTAGCTAAAGTATTAGAAGATGTAGGCTATGATGTTACAACGACACCGCTTGATAATGCGGTTATGTGGGAAGCTGTTGCAACTGGTGAAGCAGATGGGATGGTAGCTGCATGGTTACCTGGAACACATGCGGAACAATTCGAAGCTTATGGCGATCAAGTAGAACAGCTTGGACCTAACTTAGAAGGAGCAGCAATTGGTCTTGTTGTACCTGAATACATGGATGTAGATTCGATTGAAGATCTTACAGATGAAGCTGGTCAAACGATTACAGGTATTGAACCGGGTGCAGGTGTTGTAAACGCCGCAGAAAATGCTGTAGAAGAATATGATAATCTGGAAGACTGGACTGTACAGACTTCTTCCAGCGGTGCAATGGCAACAGAATTAGGTAATGCAATTGATAATGAAGATGATATTGTTGTAACTGGCTGGTCTCCGCATTGGAAATTCCAAGCCTATGATTTAAAATATCTTGATGATCCAGACGGCGTATTTGGTGAGGCAGAAACCATTGAAACAATGGTTCGTGAAGGACTGGAAGAGGACGCTCCAGAAGCATATCAAGTATTAGATAACTTCTATTGGGAAACAGATGACATGGAAGAAGTAATGCTTGATATTAATGAAGGTGCAACACCAGAAGATGCTGCAGCTGACTGGGTAGAAGCTAATCAGGATAAAGTAGATGAATGGACAGAAGGTATTGAGTAATTAATTTTGTCTATTCAGAAAGGCGGCTCCAAATTATGTTGGGGCTGCCTTTTCTATGTTTATAGATGAAAACCGAACTTTTCTTTGCCTTTTACATTATTAAGTTCATTTTTCTTTAACAAAAACGATAAAAAAGACGAATGAAGCGAATGATAAAGTTAAAATGAAAAGTAATGTTCGTGTTTTACATTGACGTGTCTTTTTATTACTGATAAAATACTACGTGGTAAGTGAAAAGCAAATGTTGATAAGTAATTGTGCTGTTATGATGAATAAAAAATTCATGCAGGGCAAGAATCTTCATATATAAAATCAATTTTGGAGGTGCACGATGTCCTCAGTAGTAGTTGTAGGTACGCAATGGGGAGATGAAGGGAAAGGTAAAATTACTGATTTCTTATCTCAAAATGCAGAAGTAGTTGCTCGTTATCAAGGCGGAAATAACGCTGGTCATACGATAAAATTTGATGATGTAACATACAAGTTACATTTGATTCCATCTGGGATTTTCTTTAGCGAGAAGACATGTGTTCTTGGAAACGGAATGGTTATTGATCCAAAAGCATTTGTAGAGGAAGTTGCTTATTTACATGAGCGCAATGTTTCTACAGAAAACCTTCGTATCAGTAATCGTGCGCATGTGATTCTTCCTTATCACTTGAAGCTGGATATTCTTCAAGAGGAAGAAAAAGGCGAAAATAAAATCGGTACGACGAAAAAAGGAATCGGCCCTGCTTATATGGATAAAGCGGCACGTGTCGGTATCCGCATTGCTGATTTAATGGACAAAGAAGTATTCCACGGGAAATTAGTGCAGAACTTAAAAGAAAAGAATCGTTTATTCGAAAAAGTATATGAGTCTGATCCCATGCTGGTAGAAGATATTCTCGATGAATATTTTGAATATGGACAGCAAATGGCTCCTTATGTTGTAGATACATCGGTTGTGTTAAACGATGCAATTGATGAAGGAAAACGTGTCCTGTTCGAAGGCGCACAAGGGGTTATGCTTGATATTGACCAAGGTACGTATCCGTTTGTAACATCTTCTAACCCGATTGCCGGCGGTGTAACTATCGGTTCTGGTGTAGGTCCTTCCAAAATCAATCATGTCGTAGGTGTGTCAAAAGCATATACAACGCGCGTTGGTGATGGTCCTTTCCCAACAGAATTACATGATGAAATAGGAAATCAAATTCGTGAAATTGGCCGTGAATATGGTACAACAACAGGCCGTCCGCGCCGTGTGGGCTGGTTTGACAGCGTCGTTGTACGCCATGCCCGCCGTGTGAGCGGAATTACAGATTTATCTCTCAACTCGATTGACGTATTAACAGGTATTGAAACATTGAAAATCTGTGTTGCCTATCGCTACAGAGGGGAAATCATCAAAGAATTTCCGGCAAGCTTAAAAGCATTGGCAGAATGTGAACCGGTATATGAAGAAATGCCAGGCTGGACAGAGGATATTACCGGAGTGAAGACATTGGATGAACTTCCAGCCAATGCGCGCCACTACCTAGAGCGGATTTCTCAGCTGACAGAAATTCCATTATCCATCTTCTCTGTAGGTCCAGATCGTTCGCAGACCAATGTCGTAAGAAGCGTGTACCGTCCATAAATAGTGAATAGATTATTGAAAAGAGGCTACTTCAAATGTTAGCCTCTTTTTGTGCGAAATGGCTTTCATTAAATGTTTTCCTCTAATATATTCTACCTTTTTCTACACAGTTTTTTCTCCTCTCAATAGTTATTATTTGTATTGGTAGTAAAAACCTTTTTCTGCGGACAAGACATAAAAGCAGTTTTACGTTAAAATGAAGAAGAGAAACAACCCAATATCAAGATAGTTTAGTTAATTTTATAATATGAATAATCCATAATTAGACACTGTAACCAGCGTAGAGTTTTTCCGCAGCGGTCATATTAACCTGATAACAATGTTGCAATTACTCATACCATTAAAGCCTATCGAAAAAGTTACAGAAAACAACTTAAATTTAGTTTTCAACCATAAATATTGTCAAAAATATAGAAGATAAAATTTTATTTCAACTTATCCAACAACGTTTTTATAAATTATATAACTAAAAAAGGATGTGCAAGCAATGAGTCAAAAAATATTAGTTGTCGATGATGAACAGCCAATTGCTGATATATTACAATTTAATTTAGAAAAAGAAGGATACCAGGTAGTGGTAGCGAATGATGGCGATACTGCAATTGAACTTGCAGAAACAGAGCGTCCTAATCTTATTCTATTGGATATCATGCTGCCTGGAAAAGACGGGAATGAAGTATTGCGTGAGGTACGTAAAACACAAAGCGTCCCTGTAATTATGCTGACTGCAAAAGACGCTGAAATCGATAAGGTACTCGGGTTAGAGCTGGGCGCAGATGATTATGTGACCAAGCCATTCAGCAACCGTGAATTAATCGCACGTGTGAAAGCAAATCTGCGCCGTGAAAATGTCCCGGCAGAGGAGACGTCGAAAACAACAAAGGATATTGTGATTGGCGATTTAGTCGTCCATCCCGATGCATATGTTGTTTCCCGCAAAGGCGTAGAGATTGAATTAACACACCGTGAATTTGAATTATTACATTATTTAGCACGTCATATTGGACAAGTTATGACACGTGAACACTTGTTGGAAACAGTATGGGGCTATGATTATTTTGGTGATGTGCGCACTGTTGATGTGACGGTCCGCCGTCTGCGTGAAAAAATTGAAGAAAATCCTAGTAACCCATTATGGATTGTCACAAGAAGAGGTGTCGGCTATTATCTGCGCAGTCCTGAACAGGAGTAAGGCATGATGAATAAAGTTGGTTTTTTTAGATCAATCCAGTTAAAGTTTATTATTATTTACATCCTGCTGTTGATTTTAGCCGTGCAAGTCATCGGATCTTTTTTTACGCAACGGCTGGAACAAGATTTAACGGATACGTTTAAGGCATCAATTACCGAGCGTGTGGAGATGCTGAGCTATAATTTGGAACAAGCTTTTGCGAGAGAGCGTTCGGAAGACGAGCCGAGTTTAGAACAGGAAATTCAAGCAATCATTGATGATGTAAATACAGAAAATGTAGCGACAACCATTTATGTTTATGATCGCCAAGGCCGGATTTTAGGGACAAACCAGATTGATGAGCAGGGAGAGGTTGGCAAGAAATCTACAGATATTGATGTACAGAATACGATCTTTTTTGAACAGTCCCAGCGAAGTACGTACTTTGACCGGCAAACCGACAGCAGAGTACATGTCCATGTGGAGCCGCTAATTGGAAATGGAGAAGCAGTTGGAGCAGTGCAGTTCACTGCTTCTTTGGAAGAAGTCTATGCCCAGATCGAAGGAATCAATAATATCTTCCTGCAGGGGTCTGTTTTGGCGATAAGTATTTCTGCCATCCTTGGGGTGCTCGTAGCACGTACAATTACCAAGCCAATCAAGGAAATGCGTGAACAAGCACTGATTATGTCGAATGGAGACTTCACACAAAAACTGGATGTCTATGGACGGGATGAAATTGGACAGCTTGCCGAAACCTTTAACGATTTAAACAGCAGGCTGAAGCATTCTTACGCTACGATTGAAGAAGAGCGAAGGAAGCTGAGCTCTGTGCTTTCGTATATGAGTGACGGGGTCATTGCAACCGACCAGACGGGAGCAGTCACATTGATGAATGATGCTGCGGCTAGAATGATTGGCTCCAATCCGGATGATATGATTGGAGATGATCTCATCGATGTGCTTAACCTGGAAGAAAAAATCGTCGATATTAGCAAGCTGTCCGACAGCGGTTCGATGATTATTGATTTCAGTGATGAAGAAACACCTTTTATCATACGTGCAAACTTTTCGACAGTAGTGGATGAGGAAGAAGAAGTGACAGGGTTTATTACTGTTATCAGCGATGTTACGGAGCAGGAGAAAATGGAACAAGAGCGGAGAGACTTTGTATCGAATGTATCCCATGAACTCCGCACACCGCTGACGACCATGAAAAGCTACTTAGAAGCATTGTCTGACGGTGCTTGGGAAAATAAAGAAATTGCGCCGCGCTTTTTAGAGGTTACACAGAAGGAAACGGACCGGATGATCCGGATGGTAAATGACCTGCTGCAGCTGTCTAAAATGGATTCAGATGAATTGCCGATGCATAAGGAAAGAACGGAATTCATGGGTTATGTGCATCAGGTTCTGGATCGTTATGAAATGAATTTACCGGAAACAATTACGCTGGAGCGCCAGATACCAAAAGGAAAATCGTTCGTATGGATGGACCGGGATAAGGTAACACAGGTATTTGATAATATTATTACCAATGCTTTTAAATACTCGCCAGAAGGTGGAAAAGTGCGTGTGAATCTGGATGTAAGACGTTATATGGTCATTGTCAGTATCCAGGATGAAGGGATGGGGATTCCATATGACAAGCTCGATAAAATATTTGATCGCTTCTACCGTGCGGACCGTGCCAGAACAAGAAAATTTGGCGGAACCGGTCTTGGTTTAGCAATTACAAAAGAACTTGTCGAAGCCCATCATGGAAAGATTTGGGCCCAAAGTAAAGAAGGACGCGGTACGACAATTCTATTTACCTTGCCACTCATGGGCTCGAAGCGGGGGAGAGGCAGATGAAATTAGAGACTGCAAAATCATTATTGCTGATTATTTTAATAGGAACGAGTCTGATTCTCACATTCGGAATGTGGAATTATCAAGCGGAATACAGGCCATTAAACGACGTAGAATCGATTGAAGAAGCAAATCTGGGCGGTGAAGCACAGGAGGTAAATGATCTTGTAAAGCCCAATGATGTGGTTTTTAAAATGAATGGTGAATTCTTCAGCTATAAGGAACCAGAGGAGAGCATGCAGTTTTTTGAGGATATCCAGCAATGGGAATTGACGGATATACAAAGGAATGATTTAGAAGAAGAGAGTGAATCTGGTGCAGAAGTAGAAATTATTTTCCCGACGGAGGTACCGTTATCTTTGTTTGATACAATCTTAAATGTGGACAGCACATTGACGAATAATACGAATTTCTATGTAGATCGGTTTTCTATCGAATTGCAGGAAGACGAAGAGGTATTACACGTTGAGTTTATTTCGACAGACAGGGATGAAGTTGTAGAGGGCACTATCTACTCCTCAACGAATTATGACAGGCTGCTGTCGATATTTGGGGGACTGACGGAAGAGGAATATGAGGAAAAACAGTTAATTACCGATGCAGCCAGAGATATTTATATTCCAAAAGAAAAGAAAACATTAACGTCTTATACGTATACCTTCGAGTCTATTGAAGCCGTTGATATTCGAAATATTATGTTCAGCAATCCGAATGTAGTGAGTGTATCGGAAACGGCTCCTGGATCGATTATGTATCGGACAGATAATAGACAATTAAATATCGCCGGCTACGGGATGCGGTTTATTGATGTTGCGGAAAGAAATACGGAACCGGTGGATAACAGTGTTTTACAGCAAAGCTTAGATGATATTAACGAGCATGGAGGCTTTACAGGAGATTATCGCTTAGAAAGCTTTACAGAAGATAGTATTGCTTACCGGATGTATCAATTTCAATACCCCGTTGTGAGCAATTCATATATGGATTTATCCATAATCTATCAGGAATGGCAGAATGATCAATTAAGTAAATATAATCGTTCTCTGGTATCGCTCAATACTGTGGTCAATACCTCGGAAAAAGAGTTGAGAAGCGGCGAGGAGATTATGAACAGTATTCAGCAAAATGAAAATGCAGCAGAAATCCAAGATATTCAGATCGCCTATCGCTTAACAATTGAAACTGACGATAATGGGGATTATGTGCGATTAGAGCCCAATTGGTATCAGCGCGTGAATAACAATTGGTCCACGGTACCAGAGCCGAATGCAGATACACAGCAAAGCTTAGAAGGAGGAAGTTGAGAATGCAATGGTCACATATTAAAACGCTGTTTATTCTCAGTTTCCTTATCTTAAATGTTTATTTGTTATTTCAATTTATTGGCAAACAGCAGGATATGGATATTCCGGAGCTGGAGGTTAATGATTTGAATCTGGATGAGGAGCTGGATCAAGAAAATATAACTGTTTCTGCAGACACTGATTTTGAAGTTCCTGAATTGAGCTATATTTCATCCTCACAAAAGGAATTTACCCGATCAGAAATCAGAGAATTAAATGATATAGATGATGATATCGATGCAGTAAGGAGTTTGGATAATAAATTATTGACCGTGGAATTTTCTTCACCATTGGAGATTCCGGAAGATTTGGAGCGGGGCGAGCTGTCTGATTTGGTCAGCCCATATGTTTTAAATGCTTCTGAATTCAGTTTTGGCACATGGAATCATGATTTAAATATTATCGTCTTCTATCAAAATAAAGAAGGACATCCAATTTATTTAAATCAGCATGCGATGCTCATTTTCTATGTGAATGATGACAGAGAGATTACGCATTATACGCAAACGATGGTCGGTGACGCAAGTACACAGGGCAGCACCAGTTTGAATACTCCTAAGATTGCCATTGGTACGCTTCTTCATAATCGCTTTTTAAATGCCGAAGAAGACGTGACAGAGGTCACGTATGGGTATTATTCCAGAATTGAAGATGAAGGTGAAGGAACCCAGGTGTTTGCTCCCACTTACAAAATCACAGTAGCTGAAGAAGATGAAGAAAATGATTATTTTGTCAATGCTGCAGAGTCCTTTACGTATCCGGGAAATTATACGGACTACCTTTCCTCCAAGCTTGAGGAAAATTATTTACAAAAACTTTATTCAATGTCAGAGGATGATGAGGAAATAGCAGATGACCTGATTTCCATCATAGAGGATAAGATTGAGCCTTACAGGAGTGAGTCAGAATGAGTTTACGTTTTAGTGTGCTTGCCTCAGGCAGTACAGGCAACGCCTTTTATATCGAAACAGAACAACAGCGTTTATTAGTAGACGCTGGATTAAGCGGAAAAAAGATGGATGGGCTGTTTAAGGGAATTGATGTCGATCCGTCACGTCTTGACGGGATTCTGGTAACACATGAGCATAGTGACCACATTAAGGGCTTGGGGATTTTTGCTCGAAAGTATCAGCTGCCTATCTATGCAAATGAAAAAACATGGCAGGCAATGAATCATTCTCTGGGAAAACTAACAATTGACCAAAAATTTCAGTTTGATATGGGATCCGTCCGAAGCTTCGGGGATATCGAGGTCGAATCATTCGGTGTGTCTCATGATGCGGCAGAGCCAATGTTTTACACCTTCCGCAATAACGGACAGAAAGTAGCGCTTGTGACGGATTTAGGTTACGTATCCGAACGTATTAAAAAAACGATTGAGGATGCAGATGCTTATATATTTGAAGCAAATCATGATGTAGAGATGCTGCGGATGGGACGTTATCCATGGAACGTAAAACGCCGCATCTTAGGTGATTCCGGACATATTTCCAATGAAGATTCCGGTCTTGCTTTAACCGATGTTATTTCTAACCGTACGAAGCGGATTTACCTGGCTCACCTGAGTCTGGATAATAATATGAAAGACCTGGCGCGTATGTCTGTCAATCAGGTTCTGACCGAGCGCGGAATCGATGTAGAGCTGCATGACACCGATCCGGAAGCGCCAACGCCATTATATGATGTCGGCGCTGTAACCGAGCGTGTATAAAGAAAATAAAGTAATGATAAAAGATACAGAGGTCTGTAATGGGATAAAAATTTCATTTGTGCATAAACTGAAATTAATTCCCTCTTGCAGACCTCTGTTTTGAATTCTGGAGATGCTCTTAAAAAATTCTTATAATTAGGAGTTCCGATCCAAGTCTGTTGTTAAGATTAATAAATAGCAATTTTGTGTTAGTAATAAATGTATTTAGGGAATACGTAGGTAGATGAATCGATAAGGAGAAGGATATATGGAATATAATGACCAGCCGAATCAGCCGCAGCCAGGACCAGATAAAAAGAATAAAGGAAAATGGCTTATCCCCTTACTGCTAGGTATTATTATTGGCGGAATTATCGTGTTGCTTATAAATCCTGATTTTCTTCATAATGAGAATACAGCGCAAATCAGCCCTGCTGGTGAAGAAGAAAATAATGAGAACGCTGACAGTAATGGGGTCTTGGAAGACCAGCCGATGCAGGTAGATGTTTCTACTCAGCTAACAGAGATTATTGAACAAGTAACGCCCGCTGTAGTCGGTATAACCAATATTCAGCAGAATGTCTCGTGGGGAGCCGATGCGGATGGTATTGAGGCCGGAACAGGATCAGGTGTCATTTATAAGGTAGAAGACGGGGAAACTTATATTGTGACGAACCACCATGTAATTGAAGATGCGGACAGCGTGGAAGTGATTTTGCATGATGAGACACATATGGAGGCAGAAATCATCGGAAGTGATTTGTTTACAGATTTAGCAGTACTTAAAATGGATAATGAGAATGAAGATACGCCAATGGAAATCGGAACCTCCGAGAGTTTGAAGGTAGGCGAACCGGCCATTGCTATTGGTAATCCGTTAGGCGCATACTTATCAAGCACTGTTACGCAGGGCGTTATCAGCGGGATGGAGCGCACGATTCCAATGGATTTTAACTTTGACGGGCAGCCGGATTGGCAGGCGGAGGTTATCCAGACCGACGCAGCTATTAATCCTGGGAATAGCGGCGGAGCATTGATAAATTTATACGGGCAATTAATCGGTATTAATTCCATGAAAATCAACGAGGAAGCGGTAGAAGGAATTGGTTTTGCCATTCCAATCGACAGTGCCATTCCTGTGATTCAAGAATTAGAGGAGAATGGAGAAGTCGTCCGTCCATTCTTAGGTGTAGAAATTTATTCGATTGAGGAGCTGCCTCAATATGAATGGAGAAACACATTGCAGCTGCCGGTGGAAGTCGAGGGCGGTGTGTATGTATGGAGCGTAGAAAACTTATCCCCAGCTGATGAAGCAGGTATTGAACAATATGATGTCATTGTTGCATTGGATGGTGTGCCTGTGCATAACACGATTGACCTGCGGAAAATCCTTTATGAAGAGAAAGAGGTTGGAGAAGTCGTAGCCATTGATTATTACAGGGATGGCGAGTTAATGCAGACAGAGTTGGAATTAGAAATTCAATAAAAGCTAGAAAAGAATGGATGAAAGGGCATCCATTCTTTTCTAGCTTTTATCCACAGAAATATAGAATTATGCACAAACGGTGGATAAAAAAAGAAAGAGATTCTATATTTGGTGTGGAAAATATGTTCCTATACTATATAACTGCGAACATTTGTGCATATGTGGATATAATTGTGGATAAATGGAGTTTGTCCATAAGCTATAAACAGGATTTTTGAATTACACAGATGTTGTCCACAATTTGGGTGTGGGAAAGTTACGTGAAGGCCTCTTTTTCATTTCGCTGTGTCCAAAGAAAGATGAGCAGTATAAGTAAAGTCAAATCTAATCGTGAAGCAAAAAGAAATGCGAATATCCCGTCCCCTGTCAGAATAGGAAGTTTGGTGAAAAAAAGCGCGCCAAGCATAATAAAAATTAGTGGAATAAGACTTATGTGGATAAATATTCTGCCGATTAATAACATCCCCGCCATCACTTCAAACAGAGCTACAAAGAAATAAACAAAATTGGATAAAGGCACGCCCATTTGTTCAAAACTGCTGACCATCGAAAGGTCCACAAATTTCATCAGCCCGGAAACTAGAAATACAAATCCCACTACATAGCAAATAAGCTTCATTGGTTTCATGTGAAACATCCTCCTTTTTTAAATGGTATGCAGGGGAAAGGACAAACTTTCCCAAGAATCTGGAGAAAAGCATATTGTTTTCATAAGCGATTAACTATATAATTCATTCATATGCGCTTTAGCTTTTAAAAAAAAGAAGAAGAGGAGGATATGTATGCTGCGTCAATTTTTTTCATACTATAAACCGCATAAGCGGTTATTTATTATAGATTTTTCAGCTGCAGTGATTGTGGCGCTGATGGAATTAGCCTTTCCGGTAGCGGTTCAGTGGTTTATCGATCAATTATTACCTGGCCAAGACTGGAATGCCATTGTTGTTATATCGATTTTACTGTTGATTGTGTATATTATCAGTACGTATTTGCAATATGTTGTGTCCTATTTAGGACATAAATTGGGAATCAATATCGAAACAGATATGCGCCGTGATTTGTTTTATCAGGTTCAGAGACAATCCTTTCATTTCTTTGATAATACGAAAACAGGCCATATCATGAGCCGTATTACCAATGATTTATTTGATCTGGGAGAGCTTGCCCACCACGGTCCAGAGGATTTCTTTATTTCGATCATGACCTTTTTAGGTGCTTTCTTTATTATGTTCACCATTAATCCAGTTTTAGCACTGATTGTTCTTATTACCGTACCTATCCTGATATTCCTTATTACATTTGGAAATATTCGTATGAATAAGGCGTGGAGAAAAATGTATGCAAATATTGCAGGAGTCAATGCGAGAATAGAGGATGCTGTTTCTGGCGTGCGTGTCGTACAATCCTTTACAAATGAAGAATTCGAGAAGCAGCGTTTTCAGGAGAATAATGAAAAGTTTCGCCTTGTAAAGGTTGGAGCATATAAAGTAATGGGTATCGTCCATTCAAATATTTTTCTGCTGATGCGTTTAATGACACTGCTTGTACTTGTTGTAGGGGCCTGGTTTACTTATACAGATCGCCTCAGCTATGGGGAATTAGTCAGCTTTATCTTATTCGTGAATGTATTAACGACACCAATCAATAAAATTACAGCACTTTTAGAGCTATATCCCAAAGGAATGGCCGGCTTTAAACGTTTCTCAGATATGATGGCAATCAATCCGGATGTCGAGGACAAACCAGATGCCGCAGCAGTCAGCGAATTAAAAGGAGATATCCGTTTTGATCATGTCGGTTTCAGCTATGATAAAACGAAAAAATCGGTGCTGAACGATATCAGCTTTGATATTCATCGTGGAGAGACGGTTGCTTTTGTCGGACCGTCTGGAGCAGGAAAAACAACGATTTCTGCATTGATTCCAAGATTTTATGATGTGACAGATGGAGCGATCACGATTGATGGAATGGATATTCGTGACATGACGAAGGAATCTCTTCGCAGTAAAATCGGTGTTGTACAGCAGGATGTATTCCTGTTTACAGGAACCCTGCGGGAAAATATTGCGTATGGAAACCTGGAAGCAACTGATGAAGAAATCGAGCTTGCTGCAAAACGTGCACATATGGAGGATTTTATTAAGGAGCTTCCAGATGGCTACGAGACACAGGTTGGAGAAAGAGGCTTAAAGCTGTCAGGAGGACAAAAGCAGCGGATTGCAATAGCGCGGATGTTCTTAAAAAATCCGCCAATCCTTATTTTGGACGAAGCAACCTCGGCGCTGGATACAGAGACAGAAATGATTATTCAGAAAGCACTGAACGAGCTGGCGGCCAACCGCACGACGATTGTTATCGCCCATCGTCTTGCTACGATTAAAGAAGCAGACCGTATTATGGTGGTAACGAAAAATGGAATTGAAGAGGAAGGAACGCACGAAGAACTCCTGCAGAAAAAAGGTATCTTTGCTCATCTGCACGGTGTTCAAATGAAATAGCAGAACAGGCTGTGCCAAGCGCAGCCTGTTTTTTAGCGAACTGTTCTCATTTCCCGGGAAATAAATACATCTGTCTTCTGATTAGCATAAAAACAAAAAAATAACACAAGCTAAGGCTAATTAGGAGGTGGCATGATGAATCGAATATATCGCGCCCTTATCTTCGCCGGCATTATTATCATTCCATTATTAATTGGAACATGGGTGAATGCAGAGGAACCGGAATATGCCGAATGGGGTCAGATTGCCATGAAAGAAGTGAAAGCCAAGTACCCTCAAGAAAAAATTGTAGATTATTTACATGTAGGCAGACAAACAGAAGCTGAGAATACAGTCGAAACCTTTAAGCTATGGTTAGTGGGAAAAGAAAAGGAATTTGGCGTTATTATTGATATTTATTTTAAAACCGATACAAAAGAAATTGTCGAAATAAAAATGAGGGAAACAAAGAACTAGCACAATGAGCTGTGATTCTTCGTTAATGCGTCCATTCTCGTGCTAACAGTCCGTATACAACTAAATCTTCATAATGATCATATAGCCATTCTCCCTGCCTGATAATACCTTCTTTTTGAAAACGGAGCCGTTCTGGAATGGCTCTGCTTTTTTTATTATGGGTTGCAGCACGGATTTCAACCCGGTTTAACCGCAATGTGTAAAAGGCATAATCAATCATCACTTGAACTGCTGTGGTCATGACGCCCTTCCCTTGATAAGCCGGATCTAACCAGTAGCCAATCGATGTGCTGCCATTTTGCCAGTCAATAAAATTATAATTGACACAGCCAATCAGCCTATCCCGATCAAAGATCCCGATATTCAGCGACTGTCTGTGTCGGGCTCCTTGCAGGCATAAATCAATAAAGGCTAAACAATCGGCCGGTTTTTGTGTCGTTTCAATCCAGGGAAGCCATTCACGCAGCTCTTCTCTGGAGCTTTCTACCGTCCTGAACAGCGCATTTGCATCATTCATCTGCAGCTGACGCAAGGTCAGACGGTCATCTATTTTATAGTGAAACATAGGTTAACCCCCATATTCATACTTCCTTTATTATCATCTTCCTATATCATACGTTATTTGTGCGTAGATGTTTAATTAATTGGTGAAAATGTATTACAATAGGATATACAAGTTTAAAAAAAGGAATTCCGTGTTGAATAACATAATGGAAGGAAGAAGGATGGTACATGAGTGAGGAGAACATCACAAGACTCCATTTGAATGGAAAAGAATATATACTAATCGGAACAGCCCATGTTTCTAAAAATAGTGCCGAACAGGTCAAGGAAGTCATTGAAAGGGAACAGCCTGATGCAGTGTGTATTGAACTGGATGCACAGCGTTTTCAATCGGTGAAGGATAATAATAAATGGAAAAACACTGATATTTTTCAAGTTATCCGTGATAAAAAAGCAGTCATGCTATTAATGAACCTGGCAGTTTCTTCCTTTCAAAAGCGGATGGCTAAGCAGTTTGGCATTCGTCCGGGAGAAGAGATGATACAAGGAATTGAATCTGCGGAAGAAACAGGAGCCGAGCTTGTTTTAGCCGATCGGGATATTCAAATTACCTTTGCCCGAATTTGGGGGAATATGGGTTTAAAAGGGAAATCAATGCTGCTCATGCAAGTATTTGGAAGTATCTTCAGCAGAGAGGAAATTTCCGAAGAAGAATTAGAAAAAATGAAGCAGCAGGATACGATTAATGCAATGCTTCAAGAGTTTACCGCCTATTTTCCAGACTTGAAGAAACCATTGATTGATGAACGGGATCAATATTTATCCCAAAAGATTAAAGATGCTCCCGGTGATAAAGTTGTTGCCATACTTGGGGCAGCACATGTGCCCGGCATAACCAAAGAAATTGAAAAAGAGCAGGATCTGGAACAACTAAACACACGTCCTCCTAAATCAAAATGGCCGAAAGTCATTGGATGGGCGATACCTATTTTCATTATTGGCATCATTGCCTACACATTTATGACAAATCCAGCAGCCGGTTGGCAGCAAACGATAAGCTGGGTGCTCTGGAACGGTTCTCTCTCAGCTATTGGCGCCCTTGTTGCCTTCGCACACCCATTAGCTGCCCTGACTGCGTTTATCGCAGCGCCATTCACTTCGCTGAATCCATTACTTGCGGCCGGCTGGTTTGCAGGGTTTGCTCAGGCTTATATTAAGCGCCCAAATGTGGGCGATTTTGATTCACTTGCAGATGATGTGCATTCTGTAAAAGGTTTTTGGAATAATAAAGTAACACGTATCTTGCTTGTGATTGTGTTTGCTAATATCGGAAGCTCTTTAGGAACGCTTATTGGCGGAGCAGATGTTATCCGTGTATTTATCCAGAACTTATTGTAAATAAATGTTTTAAAAATATTTTAACGTGTATATTGTTTGGAGAAGATAGTTTTCAAATGAAGGAGAGCTATCTTTTCTGCTCTATATAGTAATGGAGCATATCAAACGAAAATGTCATTTTAGGAGGAATTTACCCGTGATCATTGCGATCATTTTTTTACTATTTGTTTCTTTTTTCTTCTCAGGAAGCGAAACAGCCTTGACAGCAACCAATAAGGTAAAGTTGCAAGCGAAGGCCAATGATGGAGATAAAAAATCAGAAAAACTGCTTCAGCTTGTTTCTGCGCCGAGTGAATTTATAACAGCTATCTTAATCGGAAATAATGTGGCAAATATCTTGCTGCCCACGCTGGTTACCATGATGGCAATAGACTATGGTTTAAATGTAGGTATTGCATCAGCTATACTGACAGTCACGATTATTGTCTTTTCTGAAGTGATACCAAAATCCGTTGCAGCCAGCTTTCCGGACCGTATTGCTGCTTTAGTATTCCCAATGATTCGTGCCGTTGTATTTCTCCTTAAACCAATCACCTTTTTATTAAATGGATTGACAGGAATGATTACCAAAGCACTTTCAAAAGGAGAATTTCAGGCAGAGTCTGTTTCCAAAGAAGAGCTGCGGGCAATTGTAGATATTGCTGATTCAGAAGGAGCTTTTCAAAAGGAAGAGTCCTCACGAATCCGCGGTGTATTTGATTTTTATCATTTGAATGTAAAGGATGTTCTGAAAACACCGCGTGTCGAGATAGTCGGCTTAGAGCATGAAGCCAGTTACCAGGAGGTCAAAGAGCTGGCGCTGTCCAGTCCATTTACGAGATATCCTATTTATGGGGAGGATGTCGATGATATTATTGGCATTTTTCATTCTAAATATTTAATAGCATGGAGCGATGAAAAAGAAAAAACACTTGCAGATTATAGTGATATGGATCCGCTTCGTGTGTATGAATTTAATAATATCGAATGGGTATTCCATAAAATGCTGGAAGAAAAGAAGCATATGGCCATTGTCTTGGACGAGTATGGCGGCACAGAAGGAATCGTCACCCAAGAAGATATTATCGAAGTAATGATTGGACAAGAAATAGAAGACGAAACGGATATAGAAGAGGACGCTTTAATCGAAAAGCAGACAGAAACCGAAATTATTTGTGATGGGAAAATCACACTGCATCAGCTGAATAATACCTTTGATACGGACATTCCAGAGGAAGATGATGTACTCGCAGCATATATTTTGAGAAACTTTACTACCTTCCCTGTAGAGGGAGATACCTTGGAAAAGGAAAATTTAACATTCCACATATTAGAAATAGACGGCCGATATATTAAAAGGGTTCAAATTATTAAATAGAAATAATGAAAAGGCGCTATGTTTTTCACATTTCTCCAGTTCCTTTTTCAAATAGTTACAGGTTAATGTGACAAATTAGTGAAATAGCGATTTCTCATACATGATTCTGTCTCTTTGCGGCATAATTCGTTATAATGTAGGGAAAAGGACAGGACGGAGAGGAGCGTGGTGCTTTGAAATCTATCAGTGTGAAGCAATTAGTGCAGGAATTTAAATTGGAAGTACTGGCTGGAGGCGATGAGTTAGATCGGACGATCAAAAAAGCCCGGACGCATCGGCCCGGCTTAGAATTCATTGGTTACTTTGACTTTTTCCCAATGGAACGTGTGCAGATTTTAGGAAAAAAAGAAATTAACTTTTTGAAACAGCAGAATATTGAAGAACGTAAGGAACGGATAGACCATGTGGTAAGTTATCATCCTCCATGCTTTATTGTTACATCTAATCAAGAGGGACTTACGTACTTAACAAAATTCTGTCAGGAAGAAAATATCCCGCTTCTGCGTACAGCGGATACGGCTGTTGACTTTATCGCCAAGGTGGATAATTATTTAACCCGCAAGCTCGCAACAGAAATTGCAGTCCATGGGGTCTGCCTGAATGTCTCCGGAATTGGCGTTTTAATTCGCGGAGAGTCTGGCGTAGGGAAAAGTGAGCTGGCACATACCTTGATTGGACGCGGACATCGGCTTGTTTCGGATGACATTGTTATTTTGAAAAAGGTGAGCCATAAGACGATTCTTGGTACACATAACGATATCAATCGTGAATTCCTTGCTCTCCGCAGTGTCGGACTTTTAAATGTTGTCCGGATGTATGGCAGAAAGGCGTTCCAGGATGAATCACGTATTTCCTTGGATATTGAGCTGACAAAGTGGGAGAAGGATGCACTCAATAATGATCTGGAGCCGAAAACCGATTATGAAGAGTATATGGGCGTTCAGGTTCCAAGAATTGAGATTCAGCTCCAGCCAGGACGGGACGTAGCTGGATTAGTAGAAGCGGCTGCGAATAATTGGTACCTGCAGCAGCAGGGGTATAAGGCTTCTACGGAATTTATGGAACGTGTTCAGTGGGAAGAAGGAGACGATTGATGGTTTCCTTTTACATAAAGGGAGAGGAGAATGTTGGATTCTTCCCTCCTTTTTTTGTTAAAATCAGCGGTGTTTAGAATTTTTTTATAAAGAATGGTAGAAGTCATGCGGCGACTAAAAATAGTGTATGGATATGAAATAAAATTATTTTAACGAAGGAGTGTTATCATTGTCGAAAATATATATTTTACATGAAAACGATGATTGGACAGTACACTTAACCAATCGTCTGGAAGAATTGAATTTGCCTTATGAAACCTGGCATTTAGATAAGGGGATGGTTGATTTAACAGCAGAACCGCCTGAAGGGGTATTTTATAATCGGATGAGTGCTTCCTCACACACACGAGATCACCGCTTTGCACCCGAGTTAGCTGGAGGCATTCTATCCTGGTTAGAGATGCATAATCGAACGGTCTTTAATGGTTCACAGGCGCTTCAGCTGGAAATTAGCAAAATTAATCAATATACCGCACTTGAAAAAAACGGAATAAAAACACCAAAGACAATTGGAGCCGTTGGTCGCGACCAGATAATAGAAGCTGCCAAAAAAATGGGTGAATCTTCTTTCATTACAAAGCATAACAGGGCAGGCAAAGGGCTGGGAGTACAGCTTTTCCATTCCATCGATGCTCTTGAAGCGTATGTACATAGCCCGGAATTTGAAGAACCTGTTGATGGTATCACATTGATCCAGCAATATATTCAATCACCTGAACCTTTTATTACACGAGCAGAATTTGTCGGTGGAAAATTGATTTATTTAGTGAAGGTAGATACTTCAGAAGGCTTTGAGTTGTGCCCTGCAGATGCATGCCGGATTGGCGATGCATTTTGTCCAGTAGGAGAGGAAGAAGAGACTCCGCCGATGTTTGAGATTATGGAAGAAGGAATGGACACGGAGCAAATTGCACGTTATGAGAATTTCTTGAAAAATAGCGGGATTGATGTTGCTGGTATTGAATTTATTCGTGATATTGATGGTGAGATTTACACGTATGATGTAAATACGAATACAAACTACAATTCGGAAGCGGAAGAAAAAGCTGATAAATATGGGATGTTGGAATTAGCTCGATTTTTAGGGGATGCTTTAGAAAAAGAACGTTTATCATAGGATAGTAGATTGATAAAATGAAGAACTCATCGAAAGTTTAAGGGAAATCCATAAAAAAGAAGGAGTGCTTCGAAAAGAAACACTCCTTCTAAACGTCTGCTTACATCCGCTTTAACCCCTTGCGAATTGGCGGAAGCTCCAGCTTTCCTTTTTCAAATAATTTTTTAATGGTCTGCTTCGTGTAGCTGGTCACTTGATCATAAGAAAGCTTGCCAGGGATTGGCGGCTCATCCTCAATACAGACATCGACAATCGCCGGCTGGTTAAATGACGCTGCCGCCTGCAGAGAAGGTCCAAGGTCTTCAAATTTCTCCACCCGATACCCTTTACCGCCGCAGTTATCCGCAAATTGAGCAAAGTTAAAGCTTTCTAAGCCAGTCTTATAATCCAGGTGTCCGCCAGCCTCCTGCTCGTACTTAATCATGCCGATGCGTTCATTATTAAAGATAACAACAATCATTGGCAGGTTATATTTCACAGCAGTTAAAAAATCCTGCATGTTCATGGAAAAACCGCCATCGCCGGCAAGGCTGATTACCTGCCGCTCAGGGAAAGTTATTTTACTTGCAATCGCTCCAGGAAGACTGCATCCCATCGTGCCAAGCCAGCTGGAAATCAGGAAATCCTGTGTTGTTTTCATCCGGAAATGCCGTGTTGCCCATACGGTCACATTACCTACATCGACTGACAGGATAGCATCATCCTCTGCGATTTTCTGCACTTCATGAATGACCTGCTGCGGCTTAATCGGTGTAGAGGTTTGCTCTTCATCGTTCTTCATTTCCTCCCACCAGCTGGTCATTTTCTCCTGATATTTTTCTAAGAAATCACGTTTCTCCGAGCGAGGCAGCTGTTCATTGAACCACGTGAGCACCTTTTTCGCATCCCCGGCAACGCCAATATCCACGGGATACCTTTTGCCGATTTGTAAAGGATTCCTATCGATTTGGATGCAGGTAACATCCTCTGGCAGAAATTCGGTATAAGGGTAAGAGGTTCCAAGCAGGATTAACAGATCTGTCTCCTCCATCGCTTCATAAGCCGGTTTAGTGCCGATCATGCCAAGGTTGCCAAGGAAATTTGGATGCTCATCTGCCATCACTCCTTTAGCAGGCAAGGAAATAACGACAGGAGCAGCAATGGTATCTGAAAATGCCGCCAGCTCTTCCTTCGCTTTTTTCACACCTGTTCCCGCTAAAATAATGGGTTTTTTCGCTTTTTCTATTGCAACTGCAGCCTCCTGCATCGCAGTTACATCTGGAGTAAGTGCTGGTGACTCGTACATCACTGCATTTTTTTGCACCTTATTTTTAATTTTTTCAGTTGGAATGTCGTCCGGCAAGGTTAACACAGCAACCCCTTTTTCCGCATACGCTGTGCGAATAGCCTGATTGACCATGGATGGGAGCTGTTCCTCTGAGGTAACCTCTTTATTATAAACCGCAACATCATCAAAAATGCGTTCCATGTTGATCTCTTGAAAGCTGTCTGTCCCAATCTGATCTGTTGGAACCTGCCCGGCAAGAACAAGAACAGGAGCGCTATCCTCCTTCGCATCATACAATCCATTTAGTAAATGTATCGCGCCTGGCCCTGCAATGGATAAACAAACGCCAAGCTTTCCAGTTAATTTTGCGTAAGAAGCAGCAGCTAATGCGCCGGCCTCTTCATGACGAACCTGCACAAATTTTATTTTATCCTCTGCTTTTCGCAGTTCTTCCATTAAATTGTTGATGGAGTCCCCAGGCATTCCATAGATATGGTTTACACCCCAGTTCTCCAGTAAATCCACAAGTACTTTTCCTGCACGATCATCAAACATGTGGCATGTCTCCTTTTCGTGAGTAGTTTTAGCATTCCTATTTTATCTCTATCCATCAGACAGCTGATAAACAGCTTCATGTTCCTCTTTTTATGCCTACTTTGTCTATTCCACAATACGGGAAACATGAAACCAGGAGGAATAGGAAAAAATGGAAATGAAAATAATTCGGAAAAAGGCTTAAAGCCTAGCTTTTCATCCCAATATCTTTTAGAATAGGGATACATTAACTCCAGCAGGATATGTGAGGGGGATAAAACATGATGAAAAGACCCGTTGTATTTTTTGATTTAGACGGAACATTATTGACAAGTGATAATAAAGTAGCAAAAAGCAGTATTGAGGCAATTGAGAAACTAATTGAAAATGATGGAATACCTGTGCTTGCAACAGGCAGGCCCCCATTTGAAACAAAGAAATTACGAGCAGAAACAGGAATCGGATCTGCTGTGTTGATGAATGGACAATTTATTGTACATGAAGGAGAAGTCGTTTACCGGAATCGAATCAACCCGGTCCAATTAAAAAAATTGGGAGACTATGCAACACAAAGAGGGGTCACTCTTTCATTCCACACTGCCGAGCAAATTTTCACAACGAATAATCAATGTGAGCTATTAAAAAAGGACTGTCTGGAATGTGACAGAGAGATTCCGGAAGTGGATGATGATATTTATATGAACAAGCCGGTCTATCAGGTAGAAATATACCTGGAAGAAGGCGAAGAGGAATATCAGGAAAAATTCCCAGAGCTCCATTTTGTCCGCAACTCTCCCTATAACTGTGATGTCTTCCCAAAAGACGTCTCCAAAGCAACAGGTATTAAGAAATTCTTAGAAGTCACCGGACTTTCTAAAGAGAATACATATGCTTTCGGCGATGGATTAAACGATCTGGAGATGTTTGGGTTTGTGAAAACATCGGTGGCGATGGAGAACTCTGTGGAGGAAATTAAGGAAGCAGCGACGCATATTACGAAGTCGGCGGATGATGATGGAATTGCTGATGGGTTAAAGATGTGCGGGTTGATTGATTAGGAAGAGAGCGAAGAAGCCTAATAAGGATGTATGGAAAAAACCGAGGTTTCTGTATGACATATACAGAGAATCTCGGTTTTTGTATATAGATATTAGAATATTTTTAAAGTGAGAAGTAACCTCAGGTAGAGAAACATGGTAAAATAAAGGAAGAATATGTACAGAATCGAAAAAATGAAATAATAAAGGAAGATTTTAATGAACATAACCCTTGTTACAGTCGGAAAATTAAATGAAAAATACTTAAAGCAAGGCATTGATGAATATAAAAAACGCTTAGGTGCGTATGCCAAAGTGAATATTGTCGAAGTAGCGGATGAAAAAGCGCCGGAGACGATGAGTGAAGCAGAAATGGAAGAAGTGAAGCGTAAGGAAGGCGAGCGTATTCTTGCACAGGTTCATCCAGATGCGTTTGTGATTACGCTGGAGATTGAAGGAAAGATGCTGAGTTCAGAGCAGCTGGCGAAAAAGCTGGATGAGCTGGCGACTTATGGGAAGAGCAAGGTCGTGTTTGTGATTGGCGGTTCGCTTGGGATTAGTGCGGATGTGCGGAAGCGGAGTGATTTGGCGCTGTCGTTTTCTAAGATGACGTTTCCTCATCAGTTAATGCGGCTGGTGTTGTTGGAGCAGGTTTATCGGAGTTTTCGGATTATGAGGGGGGAACCGTATCATAAGTAAATGAGGTTTTTTGGGAAAAAGATTGGTGAAAACCTCATTTAGGAATATCACGGAGCACCTTACAATAAATAACGGTAAAACTTTTTCTTCTTTGGTTTTACAGATAAAGATGGGACGGACAAGCGAGAGTTTCGAGTATAAATCAAAATTTATCTTCACGATTAAAGCAATTAGAAAAAAATGATTGTAATTATATTTTTAAGGAAAAAACAAGTAGCAGGAAAAAAAGTGGTCAATAAAATTTGTGCAATAACAAAAATTAGTAAGGCAACGTTGTATCGATCTGTTTCAAGATCTGGATTCATGCAATCTTGAATAACAATAATTTTAGAATAATAGATTAAGGTGGTGGTTTTGATGGGCAAAAAAAAATTGAAAGATAATACTCCATCTATTATAAATTTTCCTGAATATGAGACTGCTTTTATGACCTACTTCCAAGAAACTGTAAATAATTTTATAGATTTGAAAAATGAGATATTTGAAGGCATTAAAAAGAATAAACATGATGGGCCAATTTCAATGAGAACAGAAACAAGTGAAAATGATTTCTTAGACAAAGCACCAACAAAAATTGAAATGAGCTTCAGTTTACCAGTGGAAGCAATTCTAAATACTGATGTAGAAGCATTAATTGTTGAAATTGATAAAGCATCTGACTCAGGATTAGAGTCACTTATTCCTCAATTAATTAATTATTTGAGTGAAGTAACAGAAAAAACTGGGCAAGTAGTCGATGCAAAAGGAAAAGGTTTCTCTTTCGACTTTCTTTTAGAGATGATCGAAAAAATAGAAATTTCATTTGAAGATGATGGAACACCTATTATGCCAACACTTCTGGTGAATCCAAAAATGAAGGAAACAATCCTTAAAAATATACCGACTAATGATCAGGAAAAAAGGATGGAAGAAATTATTTCAAAGAAAAGAGATGATTTTTTTGCTAAGAAACGTACTCGTAGACTATATTGAAACATTAACTGAAAGACAATTTGATATTCCGCTTTTGTGCATACTATTAAAAAACGGTTTCTATGATATCCATTTTACTCATGGATCTTTTGAATTCGGAAAAGATTTTATAGCCAAAAAAAGAGAGGGCGATAAGGTTGTGCAGTATTTCTTCCAATCTAAAGGGGGAAATATTGGTTTACCAGATTGGGGCCAAATTAGGTGGCAAATTGATGAAGCAAGAATCAACCCACTATCCCATCCTTCTTTTGATGATACGTTAGATAGAAAAGTAGTCTTGGTTTTAACAGGAAGGCTTGTTGGAGGGGCAGGGATATCAACACAAAAATACAAAGAGTATTGTAAGAATGAAGGGAAAATCGGATTTAACGTTTGGGATATTGATAACTTAATAGAGATGATATTGTCTGGGGAAGTAAATTCAATTGGTCTTATTAAGGAACAACCTGAATTATTATCGATAATTGCAAAAATACAAACAGATAATGTTACATTTAAGGATTTAGAGAGGTATTCGAGAAATTGGATGGAGAGATGTAAAGAAAACAATAAAAAATCTTTTTTAGGAGTTATTCTGGAAGCATCTATCTTTGCTACTGAGTTAGAAAATAAGGGAAGATTAACATTAGCATGCTATGTAAGTCTTTTTCCTACGAGAGCAATTGTACACTCTCTACATAGCTTAGGTAATGTTCCTATGTGGGCAAAACCTTGCTTGCAATTAGTTAGGAAACAATTTGACTATTATTCTAACCACCTTCTTTTTTCACTTAAAGAAAACTTTGAAGATAATGAATCAGTTTTTTATAATCAAGTTAAAGGAGCTCACACTTTTATTACTTACCCAGTTATATGCTCTCAAATAATGGAAATAATTGGGTTGATTGGTCTCTTAAAATTTGATGAAGACAACAAAAATGAAGCTGAAGAAATTGTGAATATTTTAGAGATTTTGATAAGGAAAAATACCGGCTTCTTTTCACCTCTTTCTGATAAATACGCAATTTCTTTGTTGCCGCCATTAATACTCTTTGCAAAATTTAACAGATTAGAGATGTGTGAATTAATAATAAAGAAAAATGCTATATGGTTGTGTAATAGATATGAGATATCAGAATTTGGTATGGCGAGTCCATATGCAACAGAGGATGAAGAAGTTCAAACGTTATTGGGGTATTCGTATGATTTTATGGATTTAACGTCAAGGAGAGAGTCATATTTAGCTACATTATTGCTTGATATGTCAGCACTATTAGGTTTATCGGAATTATATGAGGATATTTTGAATGATATATTAGCTACCTCCATATATCCTTGTAACGTCGAAACTAATAACTCTACACAAAATTATATGTTGAATGGTGACGATATAGTTTATACTCCAAATGTTAGATTTGAAGAAGTATTGATTCCAAATGGTGGTTGGAGAAATGCTGTTAATGTTGAAAATAATCCAACCTTTTGTAGTGAAAATGGACTATGGTGGGAGTTACTTGGAATTGCCACAACTATGAGGGATCGGCATTACATTAGTGATTTAAGAATTTTAATTAATGATATGTAATATAGTAAAACTGTATTTCGTATAGATATGTGTGAGTTCTTGATTACTTGTGAAATGAATTCTTTTTGGAAGAGCTGATCTGTTGAGGTCAATAAATTACTCTTCGAATTAAATAGTTTTCTATCTAACTAACATTTCCCTCTTTTAAAGGGTTTGGACAGTTAATAAATAGGTATCCCGAAAAGTATGCTAACTATTTCATGTTGTATATTAGAAAAAAAGAAATAAAAAGGGATGCAGAATTAGATGTAAACATGTTATTTCATATAACATTAGCTTTAAGGCTGAATATAATGGAAACCGTAGTCTTGTTAAGAAAAGTTGAGTAGATTTTACAAAAGTTTATGGAAGAAAGTAGCTTTTTACTAACAAAGAACAAGAAGAGCTAGGTTTGATAGATGAAACTTTAGAAATAGAATTGATTTAGTGAAAAATTGAGTAGTGATAAATAAACGAGATTATTTAGTAGAATGACACTTTCACGAAATGGCATAAGTTGAACAAAATACACTTTAAACCAGTTAGCCCAACATTCCATAAAACTGAATATAGAATGCATGCATAGAAGAATTTATATTTTGCACACCTACCTTAGAGATAGAGTCAATTGAGCTTACCCAAATGGGGGAGTTGTAAAAGTTGTCTGAAATCATAATAGTATTTCAAAGTATTAGCAAATTTATATTTCAATTGCTAATTTTCACAACAAAAATAAGTTAAAGAGAGAGTTCTCTATGGAATTGGATATATTTTCGATGATAATAGTACAACTTCTCATCGGGATAGTACCGTCCAAAAACTTATATGATGTAGTGAAAGTTGGAGCAGTATTACGATGGTTTTCAAATGGTTAAGAGCCGCTATTTATAGAAAAAGAACAAGAGGAGTTTAGTTTTATTGATGAAGACTTTGAAAATTGAGGTATTCTAATTAAGCATAAAGAAAATCCTGAATACTCCATCCTAACAATAGGAGGTAGGCATGATGGGAGAGTATATGAATAATTATATTACAATTGAACCTATTTTAGAGTTATTAAATTATTTTATTAAATTTGAGCCTATCTCTCTTGGAGAGTTATTAACTTTTCTATCTTCAATAATACTGTTAGTAATTACGTGGAAATCAGTATCAAATGCAAAGGAAGCAAATTTAATCACCAAACAATCACAACAACTTCAAAGTGAACAATTTAAACTAAGTATCAAACCAGAATTAATTTTTGATATTCCACCTATAAAATACACTGATAAAGAAAATAATAAATCAAAAGTTAATAGTTTAATAAAACCTGATCATATTTACTATATCAAAAATTTATCAAAGAATACTTGCTACAATATAAGTGCAACAACATTCATTTATTTGCAGGATGAGGGTTGGGACAAATATTATTTATTTTTAAATAACGAGTTTGGTAAAGAAAAAGCTAGGCCGAATATTGTTTCTTATAGAGAGACACATGCTCTGCACACCACAAATAAATTAGAATGTACGATACCCTTCTATTTTCTTAATTTTAATGTTATAGCGTATGATGGGACAATTAACTCTCCAAGATTATATGTATTTTTAAAATATGAAGATAAGTCAAATAATATTTACGAGGAATGTTTTGAACTTAAACAGATTGGAAAAGTATTTGGGAAATTTAATGATGATATAGAGCTTCACTTTAGTCCAATACTAAGAGAAAAGGATGAAATAAGAATAAAACTATATGAACAAAAGAAAAAGTTAGAATCAGAATTTCCTAATAAACAAGAAGTATTTTATTACAATGTTTAAGTAATCTAACATAGGGAGTAAAAGGACAATCTCAAAACTGTTAAAATGAGAATGTCCTTTTGGTATAATCATTGCCTTTAGATCGTTACGGTGAACCGTACCATAAGTAAATGAGGTTTTCTCATATGTGGAATGAAACAACTAGTAATCCTTTAAATATGGTCCAACCTACATTTTGGTGAGTAATACATCCAAACAAAAATGTATACGAAAAATCCTGTTATGTGTAAAATAGAACAGTTAGCATTTTGTTGTAGGAAGGATGATAGTGTGTTAAAAACATATACTTGGCTAACATTTTGTGTAATGGTGTGGGGAAGTAACTTTGTATTTGGAAAAGTGTTAGTCCAAAGTTTTTCCCCAACCCTGTTAACCATGCTTAGGCTTTTATTTATTGTATTATTTTTAATTGGGTTATCCTCATATAATGGATATTTTAAGCGAGTTAAGAAATCAGATTTACTCTCGGTTTTCTTTCTAGGATTGATTGGTGTTTTTATAAACCAATGGTCTTTTTTTGTTGGATTACAAACAGCTGATCCAACAACATCTGCATTAATTTTGGCAACTACCCCTATTCTAACTGGCGTATTAGCTGCGATTTTTTTAAAAGAAAAATTAACAATTCGGATGTTGATGGGGTCTATTGTGGCAATCGTCGGTATTTATTTTGTGGTAACAAAAGGGGATTTATCTTCCGTACATATCGATAGTGGTCTATTATGGATTGTTTTAACGATGATAACATTCGCCATTATGATTATTATGACGAGGCATCTTTCAGATAGGATAGACCCTTTTACTCTTACCTTACATTCAACTATTGTTGGGTTGATTGTGTCGATTCCTTTTGCATTATTTCTAGATACACCTATACAAATAAGCTCTAAGATGTCAGATTGGTCTTTACTGATTGTAACGGCCGTTGTTATACACGGTCTAGCTAATTTGATATGGAATAAAAACATTAGTCATGTTGATGCTTCAAAGGCTTCCATATTATCCAATTTAGAACCTTTTGTAGCGATGATCATGGGATTGATCGTATTATCCAAACCAATAACTAACATAGAAGTTTTCGGGGCTCTATTTATAGTGGGGGGAGTCATACTCTCTACATATCAACGAAAAAAGCTAAATAACCGATTGAATTAACAAGACCTATATCATAAAAAACATTCATCCTGAATTATTCATAGTAATTTAGGAATTAACCCAAATCCCAGTACTCTAAGCTCCCTTGGCCGATTTCATCTACACTAAATAAATGAAAAAGGAATCCATTTCTGATAATGTTAAAATGCTAGTAATAACCACCAGAAAGGATTCTTTATATCGCTACTTTAACGCAAAAACGCTAAAGGTATGATAATTTTTTTCATTTTGTATTTCTTTCTAAAAGTATCCTATACCTTTATTCGGCACCAATTCCATTAACTAGTTTCCTTCAATCCATTCCGAAGTCAGTACAAATTCGTACCTTTATATGCACGTTCTCTTTCAAGCACTCGCGCCAACCTATAAAAAATAGGACAAAGGAGCTTCTCTCCCTCGTCCTATAAGTTTTCCTGCCAACACTTATTTCGTATAATTATCAAAATACCCCTGAATAAAAACAATCGGCGTCCCTTTATCCCCACTGCCTGAAGTTAAATCAGACAGCGACCCGATAAGGTCTGTCAGTCTCCGGGGAGTAGTTCCCTGCGCTTCCATTGCTCCGACTAAATCATCTTGTTTCTCATTAATGTGTTTAGAGATAGCCTCTTTTAGCTCTTCCCCTTTTAAGTCAGCGAACTGGTTGTCAGCCAGGTACTTTAATTTAATCTCATTTGGTGTTCCTTCTAATCCAGTTGTGTAAGCAGGGGAAACAACCGGGTCTGCCAGTTCCCATATCTTTCCTACAGGATCTTTGAATGCGCCATCCCCATAAATCATAACCTCAACCGTTTTACCTGTCTTTTCTTTCAGGATTTCTTGAATGTTGTCAACAACAGGCTGGCAATTGTGAGGGAATAACTTTACGCTATCCTCTGTTGCTTTATTTGAGCCCAGTAAGCCGTAAGCTTCGTTAAAGCCGCTTCCGTCAATGGATTCAGAAAGAATATTATCAAGGCTATAAATTTTTTCCCCGCCGTTCGCCTTTAAAATTCGCTTCGTTCTTTCCCGTGAATGAATATCACAGCAAAGTACACTCTTTGTGTATTCCAAAATTGTCTTTGGATCATTTGAAAAGATGACTTCGCACTCGATTCCATATTCTTCAACCAGGGATTTGTAATAATCGATATAATCTACGCCTGTGAAGGTATGTTTATTGTAGCCAAAATGCTCCCGAAATTGCTTTTCAGTTAGAACATCTGTCCAAGGGTTTATCCCTTTTTCATCCAGTGTATCTAAATCCACTAAATGGTTGCCTACTTCATCGGAAGGATAGCTCAGCATTAACACGATTTTCTTCGCGCCTTTTGCGATTCCGGTGAGACAAGTAGAAAATCGGTTACGGCTAAGGATCGGGAAAATCACACCGATGGTATCCTCTCCAAATTTAGTTTGAACATCGTTGGCAATATGGTCAATCGTAGCGTAGTTGCCTTGTGCACGTGCCACAACGGATTCCGTAACGGTGACAACATCTTTATCCTGAATGGTAAAGCCTTCCACTTCTGCTGCTTTTAATACGCTATCCGCAACAATCTCCTCAATGTTATCTCCCGTATTGATGATGGGGCAACGCAGTCCTCTGGCGATAGTTCCTACAACTCTTTTCACAATCATTCGCTCCTTCTTGGTAATGTTGCTATATTCTATAAAATATTCATTTGTTAAAAAGTATTTTACTAATACACTAACAATCTAAACAGTCTCCTCTTGTAATATACGGCTTTTCGTGATATAAGTAAAGTCAATATATCTAATATGGGGTATAAGGATGGGTTATATGACAGGTAAATTGGATTTATATTATCTTTTTTATACGGTTGGTAAAAATAAAAGCTTTTCGAAAGCGGCTAAAGAGCTGTATATGTCCCAGCCGGCAATAAGCCAATCAATGGCACAATTAGAAAAGGAATTAGATACAAGGCTGTTTAATCGGCTGTCTAAAGGTGTAACGCTAACGGATGAAGGAAATTTATTGTTTGAATATGTCAGTTCAGCACTTCAATTTATACAAGCTGGGGAAGAAAAGCTTTTAGAATTTAAAAATTTAATCATTGGGGAGTTTAAAATAGGGGTCAGCGATACCATTTCACGATTTTTTCTGCTTCCCTATTTAGAGACATTTCATAATCGGTATCCAAATCTCAAATTCAAAATAGTCAATGGAACCACGTGGGAAATCATAGCTGCCTTAAAAGCAGGAGAAGTGAACATCGCTATCTGTAATCTCCCCATTGACGACAAATCCTTAGAAGTAAAGCCTTTATTAGAAATTCAGGATACCTTTGTATATGGTGAAAAATATCGTGAAGTATTATCTAAGCCAATAAAACCAGAAGAATTGGTTCATTTTCCGCTTATTTTATTGGACAATTCCAATTCCCGGAGATATGTCGAAGAATTTTTTCTTACAAAAGGAATTAAAATTCAGCCGGAATTTGAGTTAGGCTCCCATGAACTGCTGTTAGAATTTGCTAAGATTAATCTTGGTGTTGCCTGTGTCACAAAAGAATTCTCTGAACAGTTTTTGAGAGAAGGCCTGCTTGATGAAGTGGTTTTAACGGAACCTATACCTAAAAGAAGTATAGGCATATGTTATTTAAAAAATGTTCCTTTAAATCGAGCTGCGGAAAGGTTTGTGGACATTATGGAAGAAAATAAGAGGAATTTCTAATAGCAATAAGTGTACCATTCGTTTAGTTCATATGAGAAAATGTATGCAGCACAAAATAAGGTGATTTTTAATATTTGATAGCATATGAAACAACCGTAACCATAGGAGGTAAGTAAATGAGTGATCATTTTATTGTAATGGCAAAAAGGGGCAGGATGGTCATGCTGACTATTTTTTCGCTCGTGTTTGTTGCGCTGGGCATAATCATTTTATTAGTCCCGTTTAATGAACCAATGTTACCCATGGTGATAGGGATTCTTACCATTTTAGTATTCGGGCTTTGTTTCCTGTATTATGTTAAAGCACTTGTCAAAAGGGAACCAGCCGTCATGATTACAAATGAAGGAATCATCGATAATTCCAGTTACATTCGAGCGGGGCTCGTCAAATGGGAGGAAATTGAAGCAATTGATTTTTTAAACTTTTCAGGTCAGGTATTTCTTGGTATTTTTACATATGATTCTGAATTGATTATCAACCGGTCAAGCGGAATAAAGAGAGTATTTAATCGATTAAACAAAGGGCTGTTGCCATCTCAAGTGAACATTCCTTTTAAGAATTTGGATTGCTCTGCGGAGGAGCTAATGAATGCTATTGGCGAACGTTGGGATACAGCGTTGAAGGAAGAAAGCAAAAAAGAATGAAGCCAAAAAGCTGTCAGCAGAAATGATTAGAAAATACATGAAAAGAAGAGGAATGGCACATCAAAACTCAATGTGCCATTCCTCTTCTTTCTTTTAGGCTGATTAAGTCCCGGCTCTCTACATATGTTACGATTTCCGAGCTTTTAATTTTACATTCCGTTTCTCCTCCGATTTATCAATCAGGACTGCTGCGGCGGCATCGCCGGTAATGTTCATGGTCGTATAAGCCATATCCAGTAATCGATAGATAGCTGCGATAGGGCCCATCAATTCAATCGGCAGATTAAGAAGCGTCAGGAAGGATGCCCCGAGCACAATTCCACCGCCTGGGATACCGGGCGCCGCCATATTTAAAATTGTTGCAATCATGACGAGATAAATAATTTGGCCGACACCGAGCGGGATATCGTAAAAGTCAGATACAAAGACAGCAAGAAGGCTAAACGAGACTGCTCCGCCGGCCATATTAATGGTCGTCCCCAATGGTACAACAAAGTTCGTAATGGATTCAGAAACTTTAAAATCATTTCTGGTTACCCGCATGGTTGTCGGCATCGTTACAGCAGAGCTTGTGGTGGATAGCGATACCAGCCACACTTTATAAATGCCCTTAATAAAATCAATCGGATTGAATTTACTATATAACCAGACCGGAATCAACATCACCAGGATAAATACGATAATACATGCGAAATATGCTGTGAAAATATATAATCCAAGTGCAGAGAAAATGCCGGCACCATATTCAGCAATTGCGTAGGCCATCAGAAAAATAATTCCAATCGGTGTGAGTTCCATGATGAAATCAAGAATTTTAAAGATGACTTTGGACAAGCTGTTGATAAACGTTTTGACTGGATCCGCCTCTTTCCCAACGATAACAATGGCTACCGAGAAAATAACGGTGAATAAAATGGTTGCGAAAATATCACCTTCCGAAATCGCCTGGAATAGATTGCTTGGTACGATATTCATAAAGAAATCTGCCACACTTGGTTCGGTAATTTCCCCATCATATCCTCCGCCGGCATCTATATTAATTCGCTGACCAGGACGAATCAGGTAGGAAATGACTAAGCTGATGGCTGCGGTGGTGATAAACATGCCAACAAAGACAACAATACTTTTAAAGCCAATTCGGCCGAGATCACTGGAGCTGCCAATATTAATAATCCCAGTGGAGACTGCTACAAAAATAATGGGAATAATCATCATCTGGATTAAATTTAAGTAAATATCGCCGACAAATTTTGCTTGAATAGAGAATTCGGGTAAAAGGATACCGAATAGGATTCCGAGCCCGAACCCAATCGCAATTCGGGTGAATAAGTGTTTTTTAGCGGTTAACAAGTTTTTCATGCTGTAAGGCTCCTTTGTATGCTGGGATTTTACCTTTACGGTAATTGCCTAAAATATTTATATAGGTGCAGCTATCTTCTAACTCCTTTAATGCCATATGGAGTGCCTTATGATCAGCACCGTTATCGATATCGATAAAGAATCCATATGCGAACGGTTCAGATTGAACGGGACGGGGCATCAAGTAGAGTACATGAATCGCATGCTTTTTAAAAATGTGTAACATATCGCTTAGTGAGCCGGTGCTGTGATTGGCTTCGACATACATTGATGTTTTATCCTGTATTTGATTCACTAGCTCCTTTTTCTTTTTAAAAAATAAGAAACGCGTCGTATTGAATGGATTGTCATTAATATTTTCTTGAATCACGTTCATGCCGTACAATGCTGCAGCATGGCTGCCTGCGATGCTGGCGATGGTATGATCCGCTGCATGTTTCATCATTTCCACTGCACCAGCTGTATCCATATAGTCGAGGACCTCGATATGCGGGTACTGACTTAAATAGGTATCGCATTGTTTGAGTGCTTCCGGATGTGAATACACTTTTGTGATTTCCGACAGCTCTATGGGATGCTTTGTAATAAGTGCATGATCAATTTTTACATAGATTTCATCCGTAGCGGTGACATCTACATACTTCAATAAATCAATCGTTCTAGTAATTGGACCGCTTGTTGCGTTTTCTACTGGCAGCGCAATATAGTCAACCTCCTCATAGAGCAATGCATCCACTAATAATGGAAAAGTAAGATACCCCTTCGTCTGATAATTATTTCCTTCACTAAACTTTTGGCATGCAATCGTACTGTAGCTTCCTTCCACGCCTTGATAACCAATTAACAATCTATTCACTCCTCTATTGATGATAAAAAAAGACCATTTATGCTTCTGCCGCTGGAATAGGAGAAACGTAAATGGTCTACAAAATATAAAAAACCAGCCACTTCGATTTCTCCTGTGACTGGTTAAACATGTTTACATGCTAATCAGCCATCTTAGATATAGGTCGTCTATATCCGTGATGGCATATAGACGCTATCTAAAATAGCTAAAAAAGAAACGATTTAATTGTTGGGATGGATGCTTTAACATAGGAATCACTCGAATCTTTTAATTGTTAAATAGATTCTAACGATTTGTTGGTGTGTTGTCAATACGAACAGTCAGGAATTTTGGCTGAAGGATAGGGAGTCATTGCATAGGCGTTCTGCAAAGAGCAAAAAACCAATGATATTTCTCTGCAGCTAGGGTTATAATCTAATTATAGTGACTTAATCTAAAGCGTGCATGAGAATGTAAGTAAATTGTATATCGAAAACAAGGAATGGGATATGCTGCTCCTCGATCTGATGCTCCCGGGAATGGCAGGGGAATAAATCCTTACAAAGGAAGGTCAAGCCGTTGAACGAAGCAAGGCTTGTTTGCTCTTGTTATAAAAACTTGATAAACTATTAATGGCATGATTGCCAGTTTTTATTCAGAGGAGAGCCTTTCCATGATTATTCAATTCATTCGTTATCGATAGTAAAAGGTATAGACTGCATGCAAACCCAGTTCATTTTTTTTAAAATAAAACGAGGGTTTATTTGTCTATGCCTTTTTCATTTATCTATAAAACGAATGAATGAGGTGTCTGCTTTGTCTAAAATGACAAAAAAAGTAAAAAGCGCAACATATGTAAGCAAATTTGAATCCATTTTCAAATGTCCTATTTGTGAAGCATCTATGAAAGTATTTGAATTAAAAAGTTTCATTTGCTCCAACAATCATACGTTTGATTTCACGAAACAAGGATATATTAACTTAACGACACACCCAATGAAAACGAAGTACAGCAAAGAGCTTTTTGAGGCACGAAGGAAGCTTATTGCAGAGGATAAGTTCTTTGAACCGCTTATTCAAGCAATTGCGGAAATGATAGGAAGGCAAGCTGATAAAGAGAAAGAACCATTATTCATACTTGATACAGGATGCGGTGAAGGCTCCCATCTAGCTAATGTATGCGATAAAGTGAGTTCGGCCTTTGGGAAAACCGTAACAGCAGTAGGGATTGATATTTCTAAAGAAGGTGTATTAGCAGCTTCGAAGAACTACACTAATCAGATTTGGACGGTAGCAGATCTTGCCAATATGCCGTTTAAGGATAAACAGTTTGATGTGCTTCTTAATATCTTATCACCCTCCAATTATGCAGAATTTAATAGACTATTGAGAGCGAATGGGTTAGTGATTAAAGTTGTTCCACGAAGCGGCTATCTAAAAGAAATAAGAGAGGTTTTATTTGATAAAACCGTAAAGCAGGATTACTCTAATTCAGAGACGGTTGACCGTTTTAACGAAAACTTCCGCATCATGGATAGTTTCAGGGTGCATTATACCAGGAAACTGAATCAGCCGTCCATTCAATCGTTGATGCAAATGTCTCCTTTAACGTGGTCAGCCAAGGAGGAACGAATAAAAGCATTTACAGAAAGAGAAATAGCTGAAATAACCGTGGATTTAGAAATATTAATCGGCAGGAAAACAAATTAAATCACATAATATATTGGCTGCGTCAGCTAAATAGACGAGGGATTTTTGGTCTCTCGTCTAATTTTTATATTTTAGTTTGAGCATTTCTAATCTCTGTACAAAAAGGGAAAACCAGAGCCAGGTAACAGATCCGATATACCTCGCAAAATAGGTTATTTTAAATGACGAAACGCCATTTGAATAAAAAAATGTTATATTAGATATATAAACTTTCCAGAAAAAATAATAAATCGAACCTTACATATGTGTTTAAACTCGTTTATGAAAGAGGACTTTTTTGAAAGTAAAGGCCGCGTTTATTCGTTGATTAGATGGAAGAGGTGATGAACGTTGAAAAAACCTAAAAAGAATGTGCGTGTTACGTTACAAGAGGTTGCAGATCATGCTGGCGTATCGACGACGACCGCTTCTTTAGTCGTTAGAAATAACCCGAGAATATCAGAAGCTACCCGAAATAAAGTATTAGCATCTATGGAAGAATTGGGATACGTTTATGACAGAGTAGCTGCCAATATGCGATCTCAGAATTCCAATATCATTGGGGTCATCGTTACGGATATCGCAAATAAATTTATTTCAGAATTTTTGATAGGTGTACAAAATACGCTGGAGGGCTTCGGTTATACGGTATTGCTTGGTACAACCTTTGATTCCGTTGAAAAACAACAAAAATTAATATCGACGATGGTAGAGCACAGAGTAGATGGGCTGATTCTTAACCCTGCCTCGAGAAGTGTTGGTAAAACAGCAAAACAGTTAAATAATTTGAAAATACCTTTGGTGCTTGCTAATCGGGAATTAACCAATGTGCATGCAGATTATGTAGGTATTGATTATCCAGAAGGAACGTATAAAGCAATAAGCCATTTAATCAGCAAAGGACATGAAAAAATAGCTTTTTTAGGCGGGGTAAAAAATTCTTCCACATGGACAGAAAGAATGGAAGGCTACCGGATGGCGCATGAAAATGCTAACCTGACGCTTGATGAATCACTTGTCATTGACAGTGAACCAACCGATAAAGGTGGCGAAGAAGCAGCTTTAAAGATGCTGGATTTACCGGAGATTCCTACTGCTATTTTTTGTTTTAGTGATTTAATCGCTTTTGGCGTGATGAAGGTGTTAACTCAAAAAGGGATCGTGATTGGACGTGACATCGATATTGTAGGATTTGATAATATTCCTGAAGCAGAAATATATCATCCGCCATTAACGACAGTTTCTTCCTATCCTAAATCTATTGGCAATCAAGCGGCAAAGCTTCTACATAGTAAAGTAAAACGTGAGAGTGAGGAAATGCATCGCGTGATACTTAAGCCGCAGCTCGTTATCAGAGAAACATCTAAATAATCGATAAATAAAGAGAGGACTTTCCTGTTCGTATAGGAAGGTCCTCTCTCTTTTTGAGAAGGAAAATAGAGAGTATTTGAAGTGAAGCAAGTGAAAGACGTCACAATGTTGACACAAAAAAATTGCAGGAGTATAGTGGATTTCGTTGTTTCAGTATATCGTTATACCAAAAAACACCTAAATTTATTATTATATTAGGTTTATTTTATTTTACTTATTAGTATATCGATATACTAACGAGTTTAAAAATTATCGTACCAACTATATAGGAGGGTGAGAGGAACTTTCTATAAGAGAGCACATTGCAAAGGAGAAACGTCATGAAACATCCATACTTAAATATGGGAGTAGGGATTTATCTAAGTTATTTGCTTTTGGGAATGGTCAATATCGTATTGGCATCAAATATGAGCTTTTTATCGGAACGTTTGGATGTTTTCCGGACAGACATCAGCTTGCTGATCTCTGTTGTCGGGATTGGCCACTTGCTTAGTATCAATATTGCAGGTAAGCTGTCGGATCGCTACGGAAGAAAGCCATTACTCATATCGGCTGCCATACTTTATGCTGTATTCCTTATAGGGGTGCCGACAACCACTCATTTCGCATTGGCTATGTTTTTCGCTTTGTTTGCAGGTATAAGTAACTCATTACTAGACGCTGCTTCCTATCCAGCGCTTAATGAAGGGTTTAAAGAGGCAGCGGGCACAGCAACGGTTTTGATCAAAGCATTTATGTCCATAGGAGCTGCACTTCTTCCTGTATTCATCGCATTTTTGATATCCCAAGACATGTTTTTCGGATATGCATTCTTCCTGCCGGCGATAGTATTTATTGGCCTGGGATTTTACTTCATCCCCGTCCGGTTTCCGGCTGTTAATGGGGAGAAGCGTAAGGAAGAGATGGCCAAGGAGAACGTCGAAAAGCAAGCTTCCAATCCGCATAGCTGGAAGGAAGGCACAGCTATCGTATTGATTGGATTTTTTTCCGTTTCCATGACCATTGTCATTCAGACCTGGCTGCCTACGTTTGGCCAAGAAATGATTCAGTTGAATGAAAATAATGCAGTAAGGTTGCTCAGCTTTTACAGTGTTGGCGGGCTTATTTCTGTTTTACTGCTTGCCTGGTTATTGAAAAGAATCATCAAGCCGATCACAGCAATGATGTTCGCACCGAGTGTTGCTGCCATCTTTGTTTTTGCGCTGCTGTTTGCTCATGACTCCTCACTCGTACCGTTCATTGCGTTCTTTCTGGGGTTATCTACCTCCGGGATTTACCAGTTGGCAATGACGGTGATGATTCAAATGTTTCCAAATAACAAAGGAGTCAGTGTTTCCTATGTTAGTGCTGCTGCGAGTGTTGCCTTCATGGTTATCCCTTATATCACGGGATTGCTGACAAAGCATATCGGGATATCCTCGGTATTCTATCTAGAATTAGTCATAACCATTGTGAGTACAGCTTTAGCAGTCTATCTATCCAGAAAGATCAAGCTGTTCTCGAAAAGTTACCAAAGAGATATAAATAATAAATTTAAATATCTGCAAAAATTTTAGAGGTGAGAAAAAATGAAAAATCCATACATTAAAACGTCGTTTGGAATGTACTTGAATTACTTCATGTTAGGAATGATCAATATTATCATCGCTTCCAACATGGGTAACTTATCAGAAAGCTATAATCAGCCAGTCGAACGTATCAGTTTGCTGGTATCTGCCATTGGTATTGGGAAGCTGGTTGCCTTATTCTTTGCCGGCCGGCTCTCCGATAAGTTAGGGCGAAAGCCGATTATTATTACCGGGAGCTTTTTATACCTGCTATTCTTAATCGGAATACCATTGCTGTCAAGCTACCCAGTGGCTTTCGCCTTAGCAATAACCGCAGGGATTGCGAATTCCTTATTAGACTCAGGAACTTATCCGGCTCTAATCGAATCATTTCCAAAGCAATCAAGTTCAGCAACGGTCCTGGTTAAAGCAATGGTATCCATTGGCGCAACCCTATTACCAGTTATCCTGGCGTTTCTAGCGTCTCATGACCTTTCATGGGGCTGGTCATTCTACTTATTAGCAGCCTTATTCTTAATAAGTGGTATGTATTTAATTTTTATGCCATTCCCGGCATTCAATACAAATGAAAAGAATGAAAAAGCAAGCGAAGTCCAAGATAATCGTTTTAAAGAGAAACCAAAGTTTTGGGGAGAAGGACTGGCAATCATCCTTATCGGGTTTACGTCTACGGCCTTGTTTGTCGTTTGGCAGACATGGCTTCCGGAGCTGGGTACAGGTTTCATGGACTTAAGTGAAAATGTCGCTGTACAGCTGTTAAGTTATTTCAGTATAGGTGCATTGGTATCTGTTCTCCTGTTAGCTGTCGTATTGGACAAATTTATTAAGCCGATAACGATCATGATCATCTATCCGGCAGTTGCTTTTGTATCCATGCTAATGCTTTTCTTTGTTCATTCTTATCCGGTTGTTATCATATCTACATTTATCCTTGGACTATCAACTTCTGGTATTTTCCAATTGGCAATCAGTGTGATGACAGACTTCTTTGTAGAGAACAAAGGAACAACCACATCTTACGTAAATATAGCAGGAAGCGTCGCTTTCATACTCGTCCCAATCATCACAAGCTCTTTGGTTGGAGGAATTGGTATTTCCATGACATTAGTATTTGACATGGTCATCGCGGTATTAAGTATTTTACTTGCTGTATTTGTACTTTATCGAGGTAAGAAAGTACTCAATTAAGGGAATTAAATTAAATTTAAAGGAGATAGAAACATGATGAATAATGATAAAAACCTTGCAAAAATTAACGGTAAAACAAAACTTGTAGGATTGCTGGCTACCCCAATCGGGCACAGCATTTCGCCTGAAATGCATAATTTGGGATACACCATTGGCGGTTTGAATTATGCATACTTAGGTTTTGAAGTTGGTACAGAAAACCTTAAAACAGCAGTAGAAGGCATGAAAGCAATAGAAGCAGCAGGATTCAATGTATCCATGCCAAATAAAATGGAGGTCATCCAGTATCTAGATGAAGTGGATGACAGTGCGAAATATGCACATGCCAGCAATACCGTCGTAAACAGAGACGGCAAACTGATTGGGTATAATACAGATGGGTTAGGATATGTGAAAAACCTGGAAGAACATGGTGTGAAATTGGAAGGTCAAAAAGTCACCCTGGTCGGTTCCGGAGGTGTTGCAACACCAATAGCTATTCAATTAGTACAATCCGGTATCAAAGAAATTAGTATCTTTGCCAGAGACGACAAGTTCTTCCCGCAAGCAGAAGAAAATGTATCCTATATCAACAACGAGATGGCTCATTTCGGAGTTAAAGCAAACATTTTTCCTTTAGAGGATAAAGAAACTTTCCGTAAAGAAATAGCCGAAAGTGCTGTTCTGGCAAATGCTACAAGCTTAGGGATGAAACCACTGGATGAAATGAGTATTCTGGATGACCTTACAGATGTACTGCGTGAGGATTTAGTTGTAACGGATGTGGTCTATAACCCGCAAAAAACAAAATTGTTAGCACAAGCGGAAGAGGCTGGAGCTACAGCAATTAATGGTCTTGGAATGGTTCTATGGCAAGGCGCTTTGGCATATAAACTATTTACTGGGGAAGATATGGCGATTGAGGAAGTTAAAAAAGAATTGTTTGATGAAATTTTATAGTTGTAAGAGGGTTACTGGAAATAAAGAAAAAGCTGTCGAGGGGATCGGCAGCTTTTTGTTTGTTTTGGTGTTTTGATTTGAACCTGTATTCGAATACTTTTCTTGTTAGGAGGGTATTGTATGTTATAGTCGACAACCTTATCAATTTATTGCTTTCCGTTTTGGATTTGAGCCAGTATATATCAACGAAAGGGGAATCATACATTGAATAAAGAAGAACGTATTAAAGTGCTACAAGATATCATAAAAATAAAATCGGTAAACGACAATGAATCTGAAGTAGCGGATTATTTCGCAGAACTATTCCAAAAACATGGGATAGAATCTGAGAAAGTAAAATATAGTGAAGGACGCGAAAGCCTGGTAGCCACTTACAAAAAAGGTGATGGTAAAGTATTAGGGATTAGCGGCCATGAAGATGTGGTAGCGGCTGGTGATGAAAGTGAATGGAAATACCCGCCGTTTTCAGCTGAAATCGATGGGGATAAATTATACGGACGGGGTTCAACGGATATGAAATCTGGTTTGGCGGCTTTAGCAATCGCTATGATCGAAATCAAAGAAGAAAACACAGATATCAACGGTACATTGAAATTCATGGCAACGGTTGGCGAAGAAGTCGGTGAATTGGGAGCGGAACAATTAACGAAGGAAGGTTATGCAGATGATCTGGATGGGTTGATTATTAGCGAACCAACCGGCCCAGCATTGATTTACACGCATAAAGGCTCCATGAACTATACCATTGTTTCACGTGGGAAATCGGCACATAGTTCCATGCCTAAAGAAGGTATTAACTCTATCGCAAATATGAATGAATTTGTGACGCGTGCTAATGCAGAGATGCAAGAAGTTACTGACAAGTTTTTTTGAAGTTTGTTCTAATTATTTAAATAGATGTTATATTATTTACGATTTTCAGCTCCATAATCAGTGATTCAAAAATACTATAAGCAGTCAGATCACCCACAATATTCAAGATATTTTGGTTGTCTTTTAGTTTGTCTTTTAGTGTTGTAAGTTACTAGCTTTCTTTTATATCGAAAAGGTTTTTGAATATTTCTGTAATCATATTAACATCACTTGCGTTTTCCGCGTGTCTATATTTATCAGTTTCACTAAGTTCTTCCCAATAAGGAATTTCAGATGCATCAAGCCCCTTAAACTTTAGCAATTCTTCCGGTGTTAACTCCTGGATATTAATATCAATGTTTCTAATTTTAGCATCAAGATTAATTTCAAAAGGATTTGTAAAATTATTACTTACTAACCTTAAAATTAAATTAAATTTTGGAAATCATCTCATAAAACTTTATACAGGTTTCATTCTCTGTTAATGGATATAGAATTTCTTTATTTTCTTCAATAAAGATTAAATTGTACTTTGATAGGTTGGCGTGTGCTAAGAGATTTCGAAGTTTTCTAATACTATTGTTACGATCATTAAGAAAGCTATATTCTATTTGAGTAATGAACTCTTGATTTTTAAGTTCGTTCATTACAACTTTATTTCATATCTTCACAATAACTAAGTAAATTTCCATGATATCGTGAATGTTGCCATACGTAACCGATAACTTCTTGTTTTGAAAAATAAACTTGCTTCATCCCAGGTATTCTCTTTCCATAAAGTTCTTTTTTAACAATATTTTCTAATTTCGACTATGACTGTATAGCCTTTATGTTATTCCTTCATGATCTTCGGTAAGATTATCAGTTATATGAATACCTTCGTGCAATAAATATTTTCCATTATTATCAATTATAGACTATAGGAATTATTCTTTAAATTTATTCTATCTTTTTTCCAATTTGTTTTGAATAGAAAATATATTTTTAGTACAATTGAATTATATATTTTAAAAATTAATGCAATATTATTTTAAAAATCTTATATTATACATAAATTTGTTTCTTAGGGAAGAATCAATGTTGAGGATCAAGGGTTTAAAAGTATAGCTAAGTTTACGAGATTAAAATAACAAATTCAAATAAGAGGTGTATTTAATGGAAATAGCAGAATTAAAAAAAACGAGAATCATAGCTCAATTAGAAATGCTTTTTAATAAAGAAGTTGCTAAAGGGAAAGTTGATTGGAGCAATATTAAATATTTAAATACCACCACAAAAGAAGAATTACAAAATCGTCTGGATTTGCTTGTTGATATAGGAACACTTGAAGAGGGTACAACTGCAGATGAATATCTTGACGTTTACGAAGATTATAAATTACAAAATGAACAAAGAGCTGCGGCATGGGAGTCTAAAGAAATCAATGGAATTACAAATGATGACTTATCAATAAATGACTTAACAATACAAAGAAACAAAGGTTCTAATTGGTATAAATATAGGTTGCACTTAAAAAAAGATAAAGGATGGTCGGAAAAATCTGTTTTGAATTTGGAAAAATCGACAGATTGGATTTTGAAAAGACTTAATACGAAGAGGAATTCCTATGAAGATATAAGAAAAGGACTAGTAGTAGGTAACGTCCAATCTGGTAAAACAGCAAGCATGGCAGGACTTATGGCCGCAGCAAGTGATCATGGTTTTAATTTTTTTATTATCATAAGTGGAATGATAACTAACTTGAAAGCACAGACTGAAGAAAGGCTTCTTAGTGATTTAAATAGTAATAAAAATGTGGATGGGTCTCCGTGGGAAAGGGTTTCCAATATTTATAATATAAATAGAAGTCATGAACTGGCAACATTAAAATTAAATGACCATCTCAGACAAAACAAGTATTTTACAGTACTTCTGAAAAATAAAAATCATTTAGAAGGTCTTATAAAATGGCTTAAAAAAGATAAAGAAAAATTAAAAAAGATGAGTGTATTAATTATTGATGATGAATCTGACCAGGCTGGAATTAATACTAAATCAATGGACTTTTCATCAAATGAAGAATATGACAGGTCAGCTATAAACAAAAAGTTAATAGATATTGTTAATTTTGAACATGAAGGTAAAAGTTTTAAAGCTATGAATTATATAGCATATACAGCTACGCCATATGCAAATATTTTAAACGAAAATGAGAATAAAAGTTTATTTCCACATCATTTTATTCACAGTTTAAAACCTGCTGCAATTTATATTGGTCCGAAACATATATATGGTAATCCTGTAAATACTGAGGAGTATAAGAGTTTAGACGTACTTAATCTTATAGAACGTGACGAAATAGAACAAATTAAAGAAATAAATGATTTGGTCTCTTTGCCTGCTTCTTTAGAAAGTTCTTTATTATGGTTTATGTTAGGTTTATCAATGATAAGGAGAAATAGCTTAAAAAAACCAGTTTCTATGTTGATTCATACTTCTCAGAAGACGTCAGATCATGCTGAAATTAAAAGGCTTATAGAAGGATGGTTCAATAACGTTTCGAAAGAACATTTTATAAAAAAATGTGAATCTGTATTTCAGAAGGAAAAACATAAGGTATCTAAAGCTAATTTTTTCGAGATACTTCCGGAGTATGAAATCGGTATAAAAATTGATGTACCTAACATAAACTTTAAAGATTTAGAAGAAGAGTTGGAATATATTTACGAGAATGCTTTAGACAGCATCAAACTTTTTGACGAAGATAAAGAGTTTTCTAAAGGTATTCATTTATGCGTGGATAACAGTAAAAACAATCAAGTGATAGATAATGAAAGCTTACGTCTTTCATATCCCAATCAAAGGCAGCTGCAGGAAATGGATAAAGCTCCTGGATTTATAGTTATCGGAGGGGCTACTTTATCACGGGGGTTGACCTTAGAAGGGTTAATCTCAACTTATTTTATACGGACAACTAAAATTGCAGATACCTTAATGCAAATGGGAAGATGGTTCGGTTATAGAATTGGATACGAGCTGATACCAAGAATATGGATGTCTAGTGATAGTTTAGAAAGATTCAGGTTCTTAGTCGAAGTAGATGAAGAATTAAGAAAAGTTATTGACAATTACAATAGTTTGAATAAAACACCAAAAGAATACGGAATGGAGGTTACAAATTCTCCTGATTATAATTTTATGTCGATCACGGGAAGGAACAGAGCTCAAGCGGCGCAAGAAATCGAAATTGATTTTACTGGGTATAAACCGCAGGATATTAATTTTACGAATGATCGGGAAATGTTGAGAAGTAATCAAGAATTGACTGAATCTTTCTTTGTCGACCTAGGGTCGTCCCAAGATAATTATGCAAATAATAGTGTTTTTTGGGAGAACATCTCTATAGATAATATATTTAAGTATTTAAGAGAATTTCAATTTAATTCAAGGACTGCTGCGTTTAACAATATTGCAGCAATAGAAAAGTGGTGTAAAGAAATAGGTCTTAAATCTTGGAATGTAGCTGCAGCAGGCACACAAAAAAATGAAAGCAGCGACAAAACCTGGACAGTTGACGGTAAGTATTTATTAAAAGCAAACCGTTCTGTGAAAGGGGATACTATTAAGACAGAAGATGGTAAAGAAATTATATCAATTGGAGTATTAAGAAACCCCAATGATTTTATAGCTGATTTTGATACTAAACCAGAATTCAGTAACCTATCCATGGAAGAAATAAGAAAGGTTTCAAAAAACAAGAACAAGCCATTATTGATAGTATATAGGCTAAATAAAAATTATGAACCTGAAACAACCAGTAATAATAGACAAGCACTTAATTTCTCAGAAGATATAACGGCCCTTTCTATTATTATTCCAGGATCTGGGGGCAATAAACCGAGAGGAAAAAAACTATCTATTACGCCGCAGAATTTTGATGAAGATTTAGAAGGAGAAGAAGATTAGAATGGAGATAGAAATCTTACAAAATGACAGGATGGCTCAAGATGGACACTCTATCTTGAGGTCTTTACAAAATGATGAAATACATCCTTTAGATTTGCTTGTCCGTGAATTTACTCAAAATAGTTTAGACGCTGCTTTAAGCAAGGAAGATGGTATAAAGTTGCTGATTGATACTGGAACATTTAGCAAAAGAAGCTTTTTGGAAGAAATTAATGGATTTAATTCTATCTTTTCGGATGTTTTTAATGGTGATGATTACAAATATTTATCTTTGACTGATATGAAAACGGAAGGGCTTACTGGAGAATTAATTTTTGAAAATATAGATACAGACAAGTTGGGGAACTTGACCAAACTGGTTTATTTATTAGGAGCTAATCAAGAAAAACAAGGAGCAGGTGGATCCTGGGGGTTGGGAAAAACTGTATACTTTCGAATAGGTGTAGGCTTGGTTATCTATTATACACGAATAAAAATTGCTGAAGGACGATATGAAGAACGATTGGTAGCAAATATGGTGGAAGACCAAAAAAAAAATAAAAACTTTTTGTTAGCTAAAGGCAGAGGTATAGCTTTTTGGGGAGAAAAATATCATGAAAATAAAACAAAACCCGTAACTGATGCTAATTACATTAAAAACTTTTTAAATATATTTGAATTAGAACCATTCCATGGTGAAGAAACAGGAACAAGGGTTATTATACCTTTTATTGATAAAGAGAAACTTATGAAAAATTTAGAAGGTAAAACAAACCTAATCTTTGATGATGGAGAGTTTAGTATCGAATATTATCTGGAGAACGCGTTTAAACGTTGGTATTTCGCTAAGCTCGATAACCATTATTCTAATGTTGAAAATCCAATTCAGCTGTTTATAAATTCTAAAGGAATTGAAATTGAGTCATTTGAGAACATATATAAAGTATTGCAGGATTTATACAACGCTGGTCGAAAAAGTTTTGCACTTAAAGATGACAAAACGAAGGGACAGCTTACTAAACTGGATATAAACATTAGAAGAATTGATATTAAGCCTAGAAACAAAAGACTGAGGGCAGGTAATCTTGCGTATACTATAATCTCTAAACATTTCATTGACAAACAATTTTCTAAACCTTTTAGAGAACTGTTGGGTTTTTACAATGATAATGAAACAGAAGAACAAAATATAGAGTCTAAGAATCTATTATTTACTTTTTTAAGGAATCCGGGGATGGTAATAAGATATGAAGACTTTGGAGAGTGGACAAAGAATATAGAACTCCCCAATTCAAATGAAAGGTTAATTGCTATCTTTATTCCTAATAGTAATGTTGCTTTGGAAGATGCGAGAAACGAGTTGGGGGTAGAAACAATAGAAGACTATTTAAGAAAATGTGAACGAGCTGATCATAGTGAATGGATGGATATTACTTTGGCAAGTACTCAATTAAATATTATAAAAAGAATAAAAAATCAAGTGAACTCATATTTGAAGAAAGAAATAAATAGTCAGACATTTAAAGGTTCAATTGCTAATTCAACAATAGGAAGAGTTATAGGAAGCAGAATTTTGCCGCCAATGGTACCGGGAAAAGCACCTCAAAGAAAAGACTCAAGGGGAAATAGCAACTCTCGAATATCTAAAACTTCCGCAAAATTGACATTTAAGGTAACACAACTAATTCAAGATGGCAATGATTTAATAGCGATGTTTAAATTGATTCCGAATACTGACAAAGAAACAATCTATAAAATAGATTTTTCTCTTACTATAGAATCTGAAGAAGGATCAGTTGGCTACCAAGTATGGGAGAATGAATTTGAGACTGTATTTCCTTTTGAAATGATTGATATTAACATTAATGGAAACTTTGGAGGAGAAAATTTATTTTCAGAGAAGTTTCGGACCGTATACGGATATCGAATAAACAAAGCAGCTATTACTGGCGAAATAACAGGTGAAATAAAAATAAGATACAGGGACAGAAATTTCATACCTGCTATTGAATTTAAAGGAAACAAGGTGAGCTAGTCTATGAGTGGTATGCTTGTTAAATGGTTAGATGATGATCTCTTTAAACAAATAGGATATTCTTTTGGAGAAAAAGAATTTTATTATTATTCTGAGTCAGAAAAGATATATTTAGAAAATAGTCAAGAAGAATTTAATGATGAAATAAATAGACAAGAATTCTTATTTAATGGTGACCCGCAATGGAATCCTGAGTACCATAATTTTATGCTAAACTACACTTTTGTCTTGAATAATCCGGATTTTTTGTTTGGAGTAGAAGGATTAACAGATGAACAAAACATATTAGGAGTGGCAATTGTTTGGAAAAGTCGAGATTCCAGCTATACTGACGTAAAAAAAATAGGACGCTTTAAAAAAAATGCTGTACAGCAGCAATTTGATATCAATCTTAATTTTGAACCTTCTTCACTTCGAGGAACTATAGAATTTAATATTGTTATTTATCTGGATGCAGCAGTTAATCGAACAAATTTAGTTCAAATAAATGAAGAGGGAGCAATTTTAGGTAAACTAGAGAATTTTCTGGTTCATCTCGATGGAAATGGAGCAGATTTTCCAATGCAGGAATTTGAGGATAGACAAGGGCCACTTTGGAAGACTGATATTTATATTGAAGATCCTTTTCTGGATTTATTTAATGTTGATCATTTTTGTTTATATATTAATAAGGCTCATAAAAGATATAAAGAGCTTAGTATAGGAAACAAAGTGAACTTTAACAGGTTGTTGATTGAAATAATCAGTAGTTCATTTGAACAGCTGGTTTATGTTTTAAAGTTTGAATTGGATACTTTAGATGCAATTTTAAATAGAGAAAGTGATGTTGGAACAATAGCAAGCGTGATTCAGTATTATTTTGAAACATACGAATGGGACTCTTCTAATATTACTAATCTATCAGAGAGTATCAGAGAATCATTTGAAAGTAGGTTATAATTATGGTTGCTCCTCTAAAAAATATAACTAAAATTAATGCAAAACGATTATTTGAGAATTTAGATGGAAACAAATTAATTCATTATAAGACACAGTCAGATAAATCTGAAATTGCTGAGGATCTTACTGTGATTTATGAGAAGATACTTGAGGAAATAGGAAGTATAAAAAACAATTATTATAAGTTTGATTTGCTCCTTGCCCTTGATTTATATGAATTATTAATAGAAAAATACAATGTTAGAATTAGACAGGCTTCAAATATGCAAATGTGGTACGCACTTCAATTGATTGAAGTACCGCATATTGTTTATGCAAGATGGGGGTTAAATGAAAGTAGGTTTGTAAAAACACCACGCAGGGTATATTTCTGGACGTTGTGGTGGTACATTCATATTTCGTGGCAGGGGAGCAAAGAAAAGACATATAAAATACTTAAACAAAATAACACTGATACTTTAGTGCAGATGGTAGAACGTATCGGGAGAAATGGATATAGGATAGAATTATATAGGAAAATAATGTATTACCATGATCAATTCCGTCAAAGATCAGAAGGTAGGGACTTGATAAGGAGAGTAATGAAATTAAATACAATTAAGTGTAAAGTAATTGAGCCAGAACTATATCATGGAGGAATAGACCAGTATGCAGCAGATTTATTCAAATATTTCAAGTGAAATAAAACTTCCTGAAGTAATTGATTTATTTTCAGGATGTGGGGGATTGGCTCTTGGCTTCCAAATGGCTGGTTTTCAAATAAGCAAAGGATTAGAATTGGATAGAGATGCTGCTGAAGTTGCTTCTTTTAATTTGCACTGGAGGAAAGGGAATAGAGAAAGTCATATAAACGACGATATAACTTTACTAAATGCAAATAATTTTTATAAAGGCGTGGATAAAAGCAAGGGGTTAATGGTAGTCGGAGGACCTCCCTGTCAAGCATACTCTAAGATTGGAAGAGCAAAACTTAGGTCTTTAGGTGAGGACCGGTGGCAAGAGAACGATGTAAGGGGAAAACTGTATGAGAATTTTCTTGATTATGCTTTATATGCGGATGCAAACATAATAATAATGGAAAATGTCCCTGAAGCTGTGAATTATGATGGTGTTAATATTCCTGACAAAGTATGTGAAATACTTATTGAAAAAGGATATGATGCGATATGGACCATATTGAATTCAGCTGATTTTGGTGTACCGCAAACAAGAAAACGTTTATTTGTCATGGCCATAAAAAAAGATATTGGACATATTAAAAATATACCTGTACCAACCCACAGACCGATTAATGATGAGTGTGTAAAAAAAAATCTGCGTGATCGTCAGTTAAGGTCTAGACTAAGTAGCTCTAAATATTTTAAAAAACCGCTCATTCCGGAAAGCGGACTCCCTAAATGGGTAAATGTGAGCGACGCTTTAACAGACTTGCCAGATCTATTTTTGGATTACAAGCAAAAATATAAAAATTATAAGCCTATGATGCTGAAAGAGTATAAAACTTCCCCTCAAAATGAGTTTCAGAGATTGATGAGAATAGACAATAAAGTAGATAAAGTGACTGGCAATATGTTTAGAAATACAAAACGGGACTTTCCTATTTTCGCTAAGATGCTAGAAGGTGATAACTATCTTGATGCTCATAATATAGCAATATCAATTTTAACAAAAGAAATGAGAAAGTTAGGGATTACTAAAGAAAATACAGATGAGTACCATTTGCTAAAAGAAAAAATTGTTCCGCCTTATTCGACTGAAAAATTTATTGGAAAGTGGAAAAAATTATCTTTGAATAAACCGTCACATACATTAGTGGCTCATTTAAGTACTGATACATATAGTCACCTACATCCAATAGAGCCCCGGGGAATATCTGTAAGAGAAGCTGCCAGATTACAAAGCTTTCCCGATGATTTTTTGTTTAACTGCAGTATGGGGTCAGCTTTTAGACAAATAGGAAATGCTGTTCCTCCTTTATTGGCAAAAGCAATTGCTGAAGCAATGAAAAAAAACATACAGGAGGCTTGTTTGTGAATTATGTCAAATTGTTAAGAGACCAATACAATTTATCCAATCTTCATGCAGGACCATATTTTAATTTAGAAGCTATTAATAATTCCAGTTTTCTTATAAAAAGGAAATGAATTTATTAAATCTTACTACACGTTCACAAGACTATCTTAATCAGTTTATAATGGTTGCTTCTGACTTTGTAGACTTAAATAAACGTAAACTTTTAAATAAGGAACGATTGGAGAGACCGTTAGGTAATACAATTGTAGAAAAACCTTTTACAGTGTGTTGGCAGAATTGTTAGTTTTAAATTATCTACAAAAATCAAATATTGTGAGTAACCTAAAATGGGTTGGTTACAAAGGAAGTACCTACGATATAAGTACGCAAAATAAAGAGATTGAAGTAAAAGCATCTCTTAATAAATTTGATAATTCAATTACTATTTCTAATCAATATCAGCTGTATGCAGGCTTAACTCATGAGATATATGTTTTAAGATTTGAAACTTCTCATAATGAGATTGGTATAGCTATAGATGATATTGTGAAAGAACTGAAAATGAACGGGTACCCGGAAAAAGAAATAGAGAATAGGTTGGATACGATAAATCTTTCAAAGAATTCAGCTATCCGCAGGCAAAAATTTATTTTATTGAACTGTAAAAAATATGACCTTAAAGATGTAACACCATTAACTGTCGAAAAGGCAATGAATAATTTTCTTGAACTGGACTTAGTTAAAAAAATTACCGTTGAGATTGATTTGGCTAATATTAAGAATGAAGAAATAGAACTTTGTTAAATTTAGTTTTAAATTATTCATAAAAACGAATAAAAGAGTGTACCAAAATGATATAAATTTCGTTTAATATGTATAAAAAGATTAAAAGACTGATCTACTTGTGAAAAGTCACCATTATATATAACTTGCGAACATACATTTGTAGTGGTAAATTTAATATAAATGTATAATTTTTATTCTTACGTAGTAAGATTTTATAATATAATGGAGAGAAAATTAATTATGGATAATTTAAATACTGTAAGTCTTTTTTCGGGAGTAGGCGGATTGGATTTAGGTTTTATAAAACATGGTTTTGAAATTATATGGGCTAATGATAATGATAAAGATGCTGTGAAATCATATCAGGCTAATATTAGTAATGATATAATCTATGGTGATATTAATGATTATTTAGAAGAAATTCCTAACCATAATGTTTTGATAGCCGGATTTCCTTGTCAACCATTTAGTATGATGGGGAACAAACAAGGGTTTGTAGATGAACGAGGCACATTATTTTTTACAATTGAACGTATTTTGGCTAAACATCGTCCTAAAATTATTGTTCTGGAGAACGTTCGAAACCTGCAAACCCATGATAATGGAAAAACCATAAAGAGAATGTTAAATATTCTTGAGGAAAAATTAAATTATAAAGTTCACTATAAGGTTTTAAATACTGCAGATTTTGGGGTTCCCCAAACACGCCGTCGGGTTTTTATAATTGGGTTTTTAAAAGACGAATTTGGAGATAAAGCAAATAAATTTGATTTTCCTCAACCCTGCGAATTAAATAAAAACGTTTTTGACTTATTAGATGAAGAAGTTGATAAAAAGTATTTTCTTTCTGAGAAAATATTGCCAACAATAATGTCTCATGGTACAAAAGGTTATTATTCTAAGTCTGAAATTAATTTATCAATTGCTAAACCCTTAACTGCAACAATGCATAAAATGCACCGTGCTAATCAAGACAATTATTATGAAGACTATAAGAACCGTATTAAATTCAAAGATTCTATAGAACGGCCGATATCATCTATACGAAGATTAACTCCAAATGAATGCCGTAAACTCCAAGGATTTCCGGACAATTGGAGTTTTGTGGTTTCTGATACTCAGTTGTATAGACAATTTGGCAATGCTGTCTCAGTGAATGTTTCTGAGAGTATTGCTAAAAGTATAAAAGATTTTTTAGGAGATTATTATGAACCAGGAAACAGCAACTTTTAAAAGATTTTCAAATAATGTGTTTGACAGAAACCTTTTGTCAAATAAAGAATATAAAGAAATGATCGATAATTTTATTACAACAGTTTCTTTATTAACAAAAGAAGAGAACCGTATCACTTGTAATGAACCTCAAATTATAAACTGTATGATAGAATTTGGTATTATAGATTCTGAAGAGGGTTTCTTAGAGATAAAAAAGCAATTAAGCAAGGAAATGTTTGAGAAACTCCAGGATTCAATTAGTATTGTTATTAACGATAATCTGTTAGAATATGATGAAATTGCTAAGTATAACAAAGCTTATCGTGTAAAGATAATTGAACAGGAAGATCAAAATAAACCAACGTTAGTGGATTTATTTTGTGGAGCCGGCGGATTGAGTTTAGGGTTGACCCAGATTGGGTTTCGGGTCATATTTGCTAATGATATAGAAAAATCAGCTCTAAGGACATACTCTTTTAACCACCCTGAAATTGATGGTAAGCGAATTACTATGGGCGGGATAGAAGATATTGCTTATAATGTAAATGATTATATAAATGAATCAGTGGACCTTATAGCTGGCGGACCGCCGTGCCAAGGGTTCTCTAGCGCTAATCGCCAACGAATTATTGATGATCCGAGAAATATACTGTATAAGTACTATGTTGAATGTGTAAAAAGATTAAACCCTAAATTTTTTATAATGGAAAATGTTAAAGGGATGAAGAATGTAGCGGATCAAGTCGTTGAAGATTTTAATACTAACTTACAGATTGGTTATGAGATTGATTATGAAATTTTAAATGCTAAGTACCTTGGTATTCCACAAAACCGTGAACGGCTAATTTATATAGGAGTACGGGAAGACGTTAAAAGAAAGCATAATATATGTGCAAATAAAATATTTCAATTACTGAAAAGGAGTTATAAAGAAAAGTTAAATATAATGGATGCAATTAATTCTTTAAAACCTTTAGAAGCTTCAAGAGCAAAAAACTCTACTGAACTGGGTGACGAAATCTCAGGAAATAAAATATCAAGTGTGAATACAAAATTTGAAAATGAATACGTGTCAAAAATTAATATGGATAAAAAAATGAATTTAACTTTTAATCATAAGGCAAGATATAATAATGATAGAGACATAGAGATATACAGTAGAATGTTACCGGGTGATAAGTCAGACAGCCCAAGGATTGCAGATATTATGCCGTATAAAAGCCGCAGTCATATGTTTAAAGATAAATACTATAAATTGATTCCAAATATACCATGTAAAACGATTACAGCACATATGAAATTCGACTGTAATATGTATATTCACCCGTATCAGGCTCGAGGATTGACTCCAAGAGAAGCGGCACGTATTCAATCTTATCCGGATGACTATTTTTTTCTTGGAGTTTATACTAAAACCTACCAGCAAATTGGTAATAGTGTACCTCCTCTTATGGCACGAGCATTAGGAGAAGAAATAATAAAATATCTACAAACTGAGACAAAATAAAGAGCTTTGTGATTTAGGGCTCTTCTTAGTTTTAAGCAGGCATAACAGGAATATAATTATTTAGATATAGAAGTAATTATATAGAGGGAGGAAAAAATGTTTGAACAAGAATTACAAAAGATTAAAGCGGCGCTGAAAGATACTTCAGATATCGAATTAAATAATGAATATGATGCTCTGCTGGTAAAGCCGCTTGCATCCAGTAATTTATTGCATGAAAACCGAAACTTTTCAAAAACAAAGCAGTCTCATATAGCTTTAAGCGGTAAAGCTAGTCAAGATTTCTTTCCTTACGTGGACATATATCATTATACAGATACGGAATTGAATGACCAATCAATGAAATCTTTTTATGTATTGCAAGTACCGGTAAGCTTAAATAAAAAAAATATTGATTACGCTAATGATGGAAATATGGACTTTAATTTTAACTTGGACGGTTTTGAAGAGGCGAAGGGTTCTGTTAAATTAAGTCGTCCGGGAGCTTCTCCGCAAATAGAGCTTGGTAATACTTCAACATCAGATGATATATTCCGCCGATTTCGTAAACTATTTTATGAGAATGATGTGTTACTGATTTTAAAAGAAAAGAAAAAGGTTAATTATGAAGCATATATAATTAAGTCAGAAGACGCTGCAGAATTTGAATTAAGTGACACAACAGAATTTGCACCAAACAGAAGCCAGTCCACAATAGTAGACTTAAATGCTATTACTCCTGAGAGTGATGGAAACAATGAAAAAAGCAGTATAATAGGAAGTAATATAATTTATTATGGCGCGCCAGGTACAGGAAAATCTTACGGTGTAACAAAAGAAATAAAAAAATACTATCCAAGTTTTGAAAATGAATCTAATTTAGAATCACGTTTTATTTTTCGTACCACTTTACATCCAGAGTACACATATAGTGATTTTGTTGGGCAAGTTATGCCAAAGGTACAAGGAGATTCAATAAAATATGTTTTTACGCCTGGAGTTTTTACAAGAGCACTCTCTAGAGCTATAGAGATGGAAGGAACTGATCAGCCTGTTTTTCTTGTACTGGAAGAGTTATCTCGTGCTAATGTTGCTGCAGTATTTGGAGATTTGTTTCAGTTATTGGACAGGAAAAAAGGTGAGTCGGAGTATTCAATTTCTAATTCTTTAATAGCTAAAGAAGTTTACAATCTTAGCCAAGAAGAAGCTGATAGTGATGATGGCAATAAGAAAATCTATTTGCCTAATAATTTGTTTATTTACGGTACTGTTAATACAAATGATCAGAATGTATTTGCTATGGATACAGCATTTAAACGTCGTTTTGATTGGAAATACATTTCAACAAAACCTGTAAAATCAGAAGATGGGATCGAATTGAATAATCCGGTTATTTCAATAGGCGGTCAAAAAGAAATTAGATGGTGGGACTTCTATCAACGATTAAATGAGCATATTACAAGCGTAATGCAGTTGGGTGAAGATAAACAAATAGGGCAGTTTTTTATTAAATTTAATGAGAATAAGAAAGAAAATAATTCAAAAGTTCAAAACAAACTTCTTCAATACTTATGGGATGATATTGAACAAGCTTCTTTTACGGAAGAGAAGCTTTTTGAAAATATTTTAAACTTCTCTGATTTATATGAAAAGTATGAGAATGATGAAGAGATTTTTCATTCAAAGTTCTTAAGTTCATTAAATTTGTATAGTAAAAGGGATATTGATGATGAATCGGATGATTTATCAAAATCTGTTCAAGATGTTGTTCCTAAGGAAGATTAAAATGAAGAGAATAGATAATCTTGTTTTTCAAATAGATGGAGAAGTAATTGACCCTAAAATAATAGAAAAGTTTAATTTAAGGGGCTTTTCCAGGAATTTACGTTTTTCTTATAAGCTAAATGCTGAAGTAATCAATTTTGTAGGATTTATTATTAAAAATAAAGAGATGTTAGTAGTGTTACCTAAACATTATGCTGGAAAAGGAGATTTATTGGATTATTCTGATGTAAAATTACTTTTTCAAATTTTATTAAAAGAGCAATCAAAAAATGTAAATAAATATATAGGATCTATTAAAGAATTTGAATCAAGTTTTCCTTTTAAGGCTTTCTACTCAATTTATAATTACTACCAGATGTATGGGCTTTATAAAGAAGATGAAAAGGTAATAAAACCCGGATATAATGGGAAAATTTCCTGGAAAGATACAATTAGACACTCAAATAATGTTATAAGTAATGGTAACTTGATTTATATTCCATTTTTTGTGCAAGAAACAAAAAATAGACAGGTATATCTTAGTGAATGTATGGCCTTTGCTATTAACTATACCCTTAGAACATATCCATATTTCGTAAAAGGAACTATTTTGAAAGGGCAATTTAGTAACTTTGATTTTTTGGGTAATCGTAAACATGTAATTGATAACCTAAAAAAAATATATTCTGATATGTTTAGTGACAAGAATAAACGATTAGTAAAAGATTTAATTGATTTTTACTCGAATCTTCCGCAAGGCGGCAATATCAAGATTGTGCATTATAACTTTGAGCTGGTTTGGGAATCAATGGTTGAAAAATATTTAAATGATTATTTTAATGATCTTGGAGAAAGTGGATTGCAATTTGAATATAAAAGATATGAAAACCAAACAAATCATTTTACCAAGAAAAAATTCAGAGTTGATGAGGCGCATCCAAATCATAGATTGGAACCCGATCATTATTTGTATACTAATAATATCCAATACATTTTTGATGCAAAATACTATTCCCATATTAATGAATTAAATTATAAACAAGTAGCTTATCATGCACTTCTTAAGAAAAAAGCAAAAAGAACATATAGTGCCTTATTATTACCCACGAGCGGGGAAAACCGATCAAGAATACATTTTGAATTAGCTAAAGAGTTTTATACAACCCCTGAAGGATCAATAGAAATCTTTGAGCATTATTTAAATATAAAAGAAGTTATGGAAAATTATTTGGATTGAAATAAAATTGTCAAATATAGTTTTAAAAACTTTATTTGACAATTTTATTTTGAATTAAGAATTCTTCTGCGCATAATTTATGAATGTTACTAAATCTCGTATAACTTTTTCTAAGTCATTTTTTATTTCATGTTCCCAAACTCTTTTTACGTGCCATTCTCTCTTTTCATAATGCTCGTTTACTTCTTTATCTCGTTCTTTGTTTCGTCGAAGTTTTTTCTCCCAAAATTCTGTGTTACTTTTTGGAATGTTGCCGTGTAAAGGACATTGATGCCAAAAACATGAGTCAATAAAGATTACTACTTTATATTTCTTTATTGAAATATCTGGTGAGCCAAATAAATCTTTAGAATTCTTTCTAAAGCGAAATCCTTTTTGCCACAACTCTTTTGAAACAATGGATTCTAATTTTGAAACAGATTTAATTGCTTTCATATTTTTTCTTCTTTGCTCTTTGGTCATCACATCGGTCATAATATTGTAACTCCTTTCATAATTTTTAATCATTGTGCCCCAACAAATTCAAGACACGGAAAACGAAATAATTCCCCCAATCTTATATAATGTTAGTTGACTACAAATCCACTATTGAAGGAAAGGATCAAAGGCTTCCTCTTACTTCTGATTTTTTCCAAACATTGGATGCTGGTTACGATTTCGAGCACAGATTCACCGCATGGGGGGAACAGTCTATCATTGCCTGTAATAAGCGAAATGAAGGTTAAGTTATCGGAGACGATAAACATTTTTCCCCAACCGGTTTACTAGAACATTCTTATCAATATGATAGCCTTGGTTCGAAATATGAAACATTAAAATATATTAGACCCTAAAGAATGCAGTGATTGTCTATCTGCGAACGAGGGTATCTGTAAAAAAGTGTATAAAGCTAAGGTATCATCGATTTAAGAAGGTATACTTTATCGGCACGAAGGTCAAAAGTATAGAAAAATATTTTAAACAACGGACAGTAGTAGAACGTGTCAATATTTATCTGAAAGAGTTTTATCAGCTAAACAATGTTCATTATCATACTGAGAAGCCTGCGAAAGTTCATTTAGGCGTGGTTGCTTTGGTTTATAATTGTTTCCAATTAATTGCGGATTACATTCAAGCTAAGCTTATTCAACAAAAAGCTTTATAATTTTTGTCTTCTTAGAAAATTAGGTTCATTTTGGTATTAAAATAGGAGATGTATTGATGAGAATTTTTGTATGTGAAGAACTAATTCATAATATTAAAGTAAATTTAAATGAAATAAAAAGTATTCAGGCCAATTTAGATCAAGTAAACTATAAGGCATATTATATTTATGCGTTTGCACTATTTGAAAGTTCAATATGTGAAGCTATAAGGCATATATTAGCATCATTCCCTGAAAAGATCCGTAAGAATCAGCAATTAAATAATTTTACAGAATTGGTTTATAATAATTTATACTCTCCTATTTCTATCTTAGCGGAAGTAATTAAAAAAGAGATAGAAAAAATTAATAAAGGTTCTGCTCAATCAATAGTTAATGAAGCAGAGAGAATATGTGATGTTAAATTAACATATGATAAAAATTATTTAAAAGAAATTTCTGATATTAGAAATAAAATAACTGATGAAAATACAACTTCCAAACAAGAGTATTTGTTTGGAAGTTCAAATTTTGTTGCAAAACAAAGATATAGTATGAAAAAACTTAAAGAACTGATCTCTTATTTAATAGTCATTTTAAAGCTTTTCTAATGCTATTAAAAAAAGTATGAAAAATATAGCAGGTATAGATTACTTAAAGAACTTTGGAACACTCTTTTGGAAACACCATTACTAAAATTTGAAGATTGTATTTTAATTAGAGAGAGTGCTGTATTCGAGAAAAAAACGTCAGTAGTTGGATTTAATTTTGAACATATTAAAAAAGTTTCAGCTTCTATTTCATCTAGTGAAAAGTTATATTTATCAATGCTGTTGCAACAGTATAATACAAGTATTAATAGCGATCTTTTTAATTCTAACGATATACCTATGTTGGTTTCAATTGCAAGTAATGAAAAAATACACTTATTTTTGCATGTAATGAGTATATGTGAGCGTCAAGTAGAAATGAACACTTTTTGCTAATTAAATTTGGACACTTTCTTCCATAAAAATGGAAGAACGGTGTTTCATTCGATAACTATCATCATCATGAAAATGAATAACTTCAGCCCGATGTAAAATTCTATCTAGGATAGCCGTTGTAATCCCTGGATCACCTAGTAATTCTCCCCATTCATTTGGTCCTTTATTAGAAGTTAATATAATTGAAGCCTTATCATAAAGGTCATTAATAAGATGGAAAAATAAATTCGCTTCACGTGTATCCATTGCCATAAACATTAAATCATCAATAATCACTAAATGAGAGGAACGAATTCGTTTCATTCTCGTTTGTGATTTTCTAGTAACTTCTTCTGTTTTTAATGTTTGAATCAGTTGCCCCATGGAAATAAAAGAGACTTTATATCCTTTTTGTATGGCTTCTATGCCCAGCCCTGTAGCTAAATGTGTTTTACCTACACCTGGCGGTCCTAAAACGATTAAATTATAGAGTTGATCTAGCCAGGTAAACTCCTTTAATTGATATACTTGTCTTTTGCTGAGTGATTGCTGCTCATCTAAATGAAACTCGTCCAACGTCTTATAGGAAGGGAATGCAGCCCATTTTAATCGTTTTTCGATTAATTTTTCATCCCTACGTTTTAATTCATATCCAGTCAATTGTTTCAAAAGTACTTGATATGTCCAATCTTCTGACTCTGCTTGTTGAATCAGAGATGGCAAATAATTTGCCGTCTCTGTGAGTCTCAACGATCGAAACTGTTGTTGTATTTCTTCGATTGAATGACTCATACCGTTGCTCCTTTCAATAACTCTATATAAGAATCCAATTCTCTTGTTTTTGGCTTGATTTGAAGCAGCGTATCATCCATACCATGCAATGTTTTGATAGCTTCTATTTGCGGAGGCCTTTGATGAGAATCCGTTTGTCTTTGGATAAACTCTACGACATCTCTAAACTCTGTTGCACTATATATTTTGCGTGTGACACATTCTTCTAAAGCTTGGTTCCTTCGTTCTCTTGTTACTGTTTTAGATACCTTTAAAATAAGAGATAATTGATCTCGTATATAACGAGGATATCTTTGGTGAATTTCCTGAAGGAAATCAGAAGCCATTTCCTTATCATCAAAGTACGTTGATACCGTTTCTATATAGGCAGCTATTCCTTTAGAACGGTCTCTGGTATGTTGAGAATCTTGAATCAATTTCCCTTTCTCTATACTTAATGTGTGTTTGGCAATGATTGCTCCATTCGATTCTTCACGTATTATTAATTCGTTTTGATCGCTTATTTCAATAAAAACTTCTTTATCTTTTTTATATGTACCAAGTGGTACCGAATACCGATTCGATTGATAGATAATAGTATTGTCCTTACGAACATTTCTTGTTATACTATTATCGATATTTGAAATTGAAATTTTTTTGTTGACTGGTCTTAAGTGTTGTTTTTCTAGGGCAAACACTTCGACTGGTCTTTTTTTTGTTGTATTATGCACTTTTCCGTTTCCCGTTCGAATCAGCCATGCTAAACAGGATTCATTCCATTTATCTATATGGTGAAATACGCGGTTCTTCGCAAAATTCTTCTTCACAAATCCTACGACATTTTCAATCTTCCCTTTACTTTCTGGATCAGCTTTTCTACATACAAAGAGCTTTAATTTTCTTTCTTCCCTGTATGCTTGAAATTCACTGGTAAGGATGAGATCACCTTCATTTTCACTTACTACGATAAGGGAATCTTGATCATAAGCTAACTCATATGGAATTCCTCCAAAATACTGAAAAGCATCTTCGTGAGCTTGAATCATATCTTTTGTTGTAAAAGGACGGGAGAGCCACGCAACGTATTTATAACGAGAGTGCGAAAGCACGAAACTAATAAAATATAATTTCCTCTCCTTTCCCTGGGATGTTTTCTGTATCGTCTGACCAAAATCTACTTGGGCTTGCTGCCCCATTGGTGGATCTGGAATAGCTTGATAGACACGCTTCATTTCTGTCTTTGGAATATGATATTTTTCCCGGAGTGCTTTGACATAACTACGAACGGTACTTTCTCCAACACATAGAGTTGGAAACCTTTCTTTTAACCAATCATGAACTTGAGCACTAGAAAGATCTGGATGTTCTGTTAGCCAAGTATGAATAAGTAATTCGTAGGCATCTAATTTCTTCTTTCTTGTCTGTGTGGAAGCTACCCACTCCGCCATTTCCTGAGGAGACTTTTCAAGGTATTTATATACTGTTGTTCTTGATATACCTAGTTTTCTAGCTATTCTCCGTATTTTAAATCCTTCTTGTTTTAGTTGATAGATTTCCATATACACTTTCCATGTTTCCACCTTTCTTACTCCTCCCATTTCTGTATCGTACAAACATGTATTATACAGTAAATGAAAGATTGCAATAGTTAGTTGGTACCTGACGGAACGGCGAGCATGTAACAGGCTGCCGCCCCTACGGGGCAACAGCCTGTTACATGCCTATCCCCCAAGAAAAGTGTTCATTCTTATCAAGCAATAATGGTCTACTTTAGTTTAGCAGTTACAGTATATATCCGCATCTATTTAACGGTATGAATATCGAGTGAGATTTCCAAATATGTAAATCGCTGCTAATACAAAGAGGTGAACCCCATGGAACTAAAACAACTACTCTATTTCAAAGAAATAGCAAACCAAAAAAGTATCACAAAAGCCGCCGAACAAATCCATATCTCTCAGCCGGCCCTAAGCAAGTCCATTAAATCCCTAGAAGAAGAGCTAGGAACCCCGCTAATCATCCGGACAAACAAAACAATGGACTTAACCGATGCAGGTAAAACGGTATTGGAATACACACAAAAAATAACCAATCTAGTGGATGAAATGAAATTAACAGTAAGTGATTTAACAAATTTATCGGTAGGAGAGCTGAATATCGGTCTTCCACCATTTATCGGGAGTCTATTTTTCCCGGAAGTAATGAAAAATTTTCATCGCAGTTATCCGAATATCAAATTAGATATCACGGAATATGGCGGTGCCAGGGTTGTAAAAAGTGTGGAGGAGGGAGAGTTTGAGCTTGGTGTGGCGGTGCTTCCTTTAGATGAGCGTATTTTTAATGTTTATCCGATTGTGAAAGAGAAAATGAAGCTGATTGTTCAAAAGGAGCATCCGCTGGCTTCTTATTCTAAAGTGAATGTAAAGGATTTAAGGGATGAAGAATTTATTTTTTATCATGAGGATTTTGCTTTAAATCAAATTATCCGGAATCATTTCTTTACGATAGCGGGCTTTGAACCAAAAATTTTATTTAAGAGCATGCAATGGGATTTGATGTCGGAGCTGGTGGCCGCTGATTTAGGAGTAACGATCTTACCCGAGTCTATCTGCAATCGTCTGTTTACGAAGGATATTCAGATTATTGACCTCGAACCGACGATTATGTGGAAGCTTGCGGTTATCACGAAGAAAGGGAAATATATTTCCAACGCAGGAAGGAAGTTTATTGATTTTATTCTAACGGATTCATTATAACTTTGATTCATGAAAATGATAATTAATATGTATTTTACGAATGGATAAGAGGGGCGTAATATAGATAGCAGATGTTTTATATTACGTATAGAAGAAGGGAAAGCCTGTGAAAGTCTTAAAGGTTATTTTACAAATTTGTTTTTTACATGTCTTTCTGCTCCTGGGAGCAGTGTTAAAATATTTCATTCCATTGCCCATTCCAGCCTCTATGTTTGGACTGTTCCTCTTGTTCGTGGCATTGTGCTGTGGTGTTATCAAGCTAGAGTGGGTCGATCAAGGCGCGAAATGGTTAATGGCAGAGCTGCTGCTGTTCTTTATTCCTTCTGCTGTGGGAATCATCAATTATGAAGAGATTTTCAGCATACAAGGGTTAGAGATTATTGGCTTGATTGTCATTAGTACAATGATTGTTATGGGTCTGACTGCTTGGACGGCAGAAAAAGTATCTGCTGCGAAAAAGGGGGAATCGCATTGATTATTGTGCTGTTTACGGTGATAACGTATTTGGCTTATATCTTTTCTAAAAGAATTTATAAAAAAATGAACTTTGCTCTTTTTCATCCGCTATTGTTAGCGCCGATCCTATTAATCGTGATTATTTCTATCATGCATGTGTCTGCCAATGATTATATGCAGGGGTCCAAATTCTTATCACATATGCTTGCACCGGCGACGGTGGCTTTTGCGGTGCCGATTTATAAGAACCTGCCGATTATAAAGAAATATATGAAAACCATTGTTATCAGTATTACCACCGGAACACTGATGGCCATGATTTCCACATTTTTGTTATCTAAACTAATTCATCTCAGTGATGATTTTATTGTGTCGATTCTTCCCCGGTCGATTACTACTCCGATTGCCATGGAGGTATCGAAAGAGATTGGCGGCTTGCCGACATTGACGACAGTTTTTGTGATCATCACAGGGATCGTGGGAGGAATCGTAGGTCCCAATGTACTGAAATGGCTGTCTATCAAAACACCAATCGCTAAAGGGTTAGCCTTAGGGATGGGAGCGCATGGTGTCGGTACGAATAAAGCCTTGGAATATGGAAAACAGGAATCTGTCTTTTCCTCCTTAGCAATGATTTTTGCAGCTCTCTTTACACTCGTTTGGGGTTCTTTGTTAACGTCCTTTATTTAAACCTTGAAAGACGGCTCGTCATCCAAACTATTTTTACTTCCCCCTCCAAACCATGTATAATAATTCGTATAAAGAGATGAGGGGGAAGATGAAATGGTCCAATCAATCAATACCAAAGTAGATTTAGTTATTGATGGAACCTCACATGTATTAGTTTCAGAATATGGCAAGATTATGATTGGCGATAAAGGGTTTGAATTCTACAATAAACGGGATGCCCGTAAGTATATTCAAATTCCTTGGGAGGAAATAGATTACGTGATTGCTTCCGTCATGTTCAAAGGGAAATGGATCCCGCGTTATGCTATTCAAACGAAGAAGAATGGAACATTTTCATTCTCATCGAAAGAGCCTAAAAGGGTGTTTCGGGCAATTCGTGAATATGTTGACCCTGATCGTATGGTTCGATCCCTAGGTGCTTTTGAAGTCATTAAACGCAATTTCAAGCGTAAGAAATCAAAAAGTTAATCGTTTTGAGTCCAGCGTGGATAGAGGTCTCTCGTTTTCCGGGGGGATATCGGGACAGGTTAACGAAGAAACAGTTACAGAAATGGCACAAGAAAAAATCCCTCTTGAAAGGGGAAAAACAGGGTGCTATAATAAGTGAAGAAGCTCAATAAAGTAATTGGAAAGCTTTTTATTTAGATAGATGGTTAAAACGCTTTCGAACATAATATAAATTAAATAAACACTGCAATTATATTTTACGTGTTACTGATTCGATCAGGCATGAGTGAAAGGTAGTTATTAAAACGAAGAGGAAGGGCATCCCTGTCTTTTTATCTTCATTTAACCTGCTTTTTTCTCATGTCTTTTTTTATTGGTGTTGAAAGCGTTTTACAAAGCTTGCAAATATACTGCTTTAAGAGCTTGCCATATCTATTGAATCCTTAACAATCATAAAAAGGAGGTTAAAAAGATGGTAGGAATTATCATTGCCAGCCATGGTGAATTTGCGACAGGTATCTTGCAGTCTGGAGCGATGATCTTTGGAGAGCAAGAGAACGTCAAGGCTGTTACGTTGATGCCGAGTGAAGGACCGGATGACGTAAGAGCAAAAATGGAAGAGGCCATTGCTTCTTTCGACAATCAGGATGAAGTATTATTCTTAGTCGATCTTTGGGGTGGAACTCCCTTTAATCAGGCAAGCAGCTTGATGGAAGGACATGAAGATACATGGGCTATCGTTGCTGGATTAAACTTAGCAATGGTGATTGAATCGTATGCATCGCGCTTTTCTATGAACACAGCGCATGAAATAGCGGCTCATATTATTGATACGGCGAAGGATGCAGTGAAGGTAAAGCCGGAGGAATTAGAGCCGGAAGAAGCTGCTGAATCTGCTTCTGCAGCTTCTGGAGCCAGTGCAGGAGCTCCCGGGTCATTTGACTACGTGTTAGCGCGAATTGACTCCCGTCTATTGCACGGACAGGTGGCAACGTCGTGGACAAGAAGTACATCGCCTACGCGTATCATCGTTGTATCGGACACGGTAGCAAAGGATGAATTGCGTAAAAAATTAATTCAACAGGCTGCTCCATCAGGTATCAAGGCACATACGGTTCCTATTCAGAAAATGGTGGAGCTCGCAAAGGATGATCAGCATTTTGGCGGACAGCGCGCACTGCTTCTTTTCGAAAATCCTCAGGATGTACTGAGAGCTATTGAAGGCGGTGTTCCGCTGGATACGATTAATGTCGGATCGATGTCCCATTCCACTGGGAAAGTGCAGCCCAATAAGGTACTTGCCTTTGACCAGAATGATATTGATACGTTCAAAAAGTTAAAGGAATTAGGCGTAGATTTTGATGTGCGAAAGGTTCCAGCTGATTCATATGGGAATATGGATGAGATTTTGAGAAGAGCGCAAGCAGAATTAGACAGACAGAAATAATCCTAAATTATTAAAGGAAAAGGAGGATTAATCATCATGGATTTAACTATGATTCAAATAATATTAATTATTATTATAGCATTTATAGCTGGTGTTGAAGGAATCCTGGATCAATTCCAGTTTCACCAGCCCATTGTTGCTTGTACGTTAATTGGCCTGGTTAGCGGAGAATTGACCGCTTGTCTTATCTTAGGCGGCTCCCTGCAGTTTATTGCTTTAGGCTGGGCAAATATTGGAGCGGCCGTAGCGCCGGATACAGCTTTGGCCTCTGTTGCCTCAGCCATTATTCTCGTTTTAGGCGGGCAGGGAGTCTCGGGCGTAGATTCTGCGATGGCGATTGCTATTCCATTAGCTGTTGCTGGTCTGTTATTAACAATCATCGTTCGGACGCTTGCCACAGGAATTGTCCATTTAATGGATGCGGCGGCCAAGGAAGGAAATATACGAAAAATAGAGATGTGGCATGTGATTGCTATCTGCATGCAGGGTTTACGTATTGCCATTCCGGCTGCGTTGGTAGTAGCTATTGGTGCAGGACCGGTTAGAGAGATGCTTCAAGCGATGCCTGACTGGTTAACTGAAGGCCTGGCAGTCGGCGGCGGTATGGTCGTAGCGGTTGGTTATGCCATGGTTATCAACATGATGGCAACCAAAGAAGTATGGCCATTTTTTGCCATTGGTTTCGTACTGGCTACGATTCCGGATATTACGCTTGTAGGTTTTGGCGGTATTGGTGTAGCACTTGCACTTATTTATATAGCACTTACGAAACAAGGGGGCTCCGGTGGCGGAGGTGGAAACACTGGTGATCCTTTAGGCGAAATTATTGATGACTATTAAAAAAAGGAGGACATGAAGATGGCACAAGAAGAACTCAAATTATCAAAAAGAAATCGTCTTTCTATTTGGTGGCGCTCCACTTTCCTTCAAGGTTCCTGGAACTATGAACGGATGCAGAATGGCGGCTGGGCATTTTCCATGATTCCCGCAATCAAAAGGTTATATCAGACAAAAGAAGACCGTGCTGCTGCACTGCAGCGTCATTTAGAATTCTTTAATACACACCCATATGTTGCTTCTCCAATTATTGGTGTAACGTTAGCGCTTGAAGAAGAACGCGCAAATGGTGCTCCGGTTGACAATAAAGCGATTCAAGGGGTTAAGGTCGGAATGATGGGGCCTTTAGCAGGTATCGGGGATCCAATTTTTTGGTTCACCCTCAGACCGATTCTCGGCTCATTGGCGGCTTCTCTTGCCGTGACTGGGAACATCCTTGGACCAATCATTTTCTTCGTAGCATGGAACTTGATCCGGATGGGATTCCTATGGTATACACAGGAGCTTGGTTACAAAGCAGGGGAAAAAATTACGGATGACCTATCCGGCGGATTGCTCCAGGATATTACGAAAGGCGCCTCTATTCTGGGTATGTTCATCCTCGGTGCACTGGTAAACCGTTGGGTAGATATAAGCTTTACCCCGACCGTTGCAGAAGTTCAGCTTGATGAAGGTGCCTATATTGAATGGGATAACTTGCCTGGAGGAGCGGAAGGAATTCAGTCCGCATTGATACAAAGGGAAGAGGGCAGGTCATTGACCCAAACAGATGTCACGACCCTGCAGGATAACTTAGACAGTTTGATTCCTGGTCTTGCCGGGCTGCTGCTGACTCTCCTTTGTATGTGGCTGCTCCGGAAGAAAGTTTCACCAATCACAATGATTCTTGGGTTGTTCGTAGTCGGTGTGGTATTCCATGCAATTAACCTGATGTAATAAATCTTTTTTAGATGATTTTTGGCGATTAGATGTGTTAATAAAAAGGTGCCTCCTGGTATGATAAAACTATCAATTGAAGGAGGTACTTTTTTATTTACATGCGCAACCAGAAGAAGACGTTAACGACGTATATATAAAGACAAATCTATTTTAGGAGGCCGCTATGCTTACTATTGGCTATATTGGAAACGGGAAAAGCACGAACAGGTATCATCTGCCGTTCGTAATGCAAAGAGAACATATCAAGGTGAAAACCATTTACCGGAGAACCCCTGCGAACGACAGCTGGGATAAACATGCAGGAGTGCATTATACTTCGGATTTAGAGGGATTATTACGTGATGAGGACATTCAGCTCATTGTGATTTGTACAAAACATGACAGCCATTACGAATACGCAAAACAAGTATTGAAGCATAATAAGCACTGTTTAGTCGAAAAGCCTTTCATGGAAACCTCGGAGCAGGCAAAAGAAATCTTTGCATTGGCAAAGGAAAAAGGATTGATTGTCCAGGCCTATCAAAACAGACGATTTGATAGTGATTTTTTAACTGTTCAAAAAGTGATCGAAGAAGGAAAGCTTGGGGACTTGCTGGAAGTGGAGATGCATTATGACTATTATCGTCCCGAGGTACCGGAGTCTGCCGAGACATTTGACCCTAATGCGTCATTTCTATATGGACATGGCTGCCATACCCTGGATCAGGTCATCAGCTATTTTGGAAAACCGGATAATATCTATTACGATGTGAAGCAATTATTAGGACAGGGAAGAATGAATGACTACTTTGATTTAGATTTATATTATGGCGGGTTAAAAGTATCGGTGAAATCCAGCTATTTCAGAGTGAAAGAAAGACCCAGCTTTGTGGTGCATGGTAAAAAAGGATGCTTTATCAAAGAAACAAAAGATCGTCAGGAAGAGCATTTAAAGTTATTTTATATGCCGGATAACGAGGACTTTGGCATCGATACACTGCGTCATTATGGCGTACTGACCTATGTGGATGAAGAAGGAACCGTCCATGAGGAAACAGTGAAATCGGTAGATGGCGATTATGGACGTGTATATGACGATTTATATGAAGCGGTTATCAATGGGCAAGATAAAACGATTACGGATGAGCAGACGGTGCTGCAGATGGAAATGTTGGAGACGGGGATTCAACATTTAAGGTAGCTGATGCTTTTGCATAAGTGCATAGAACTTGGATGAACAAGCTGTCTTGTTTATCCAAGTTTTTTTGGTGTGGAGAGCAAATAGCAGTATTTTGTCTATACTAACCCCCAATAGTAATTGTTCCTCCTTTTGATTTACTCCATTAGTATTACCCTCTCTTCTGAATCATGTCTAAAAGATACCTTTGCTTTGTGAATAATTTGTATCAAATTTCACTACATCACTTATATACTACACTATTTTTATAAAATAATAATGATGCTTCTCTTATCTGTATTAGTACGACAAACATGACTATCAAGGAAGTGAATATTCTCTCAGAACGGGTTGGCCAGCAGCAAAGATTAACTGAAGATAGATGGCGGCCATTAAAAGAAGAAAGATTGGAGGTAAGTATTTGAACGAAGGATAGGAAAAAATGTCGAAGCTTTTGAGTTAATAGGTTTTGTATAGTTATAATTTTTTGCACTGCTACAGGGAACCAAGTTTGTCTGTATGGCATAGATTTATAAATCTATAATGAAAGCAGGGATGGAAAAGGGTGATAAGCATGTTAACAAATAGACAAAAAGAAATTGCATCTATGTTGTTGAATTGTGAAAAGCCGTTACTTTATCGAGAATTAGCTGATAAGTGTTCTGTATCACTTAGAACCATTAAATCAGATATGAAGGAAGTAAAGTATTGGTTTAAAAAGCACCAAGTAGATTTACAGTCACAACCGGTTAAAGGCCTTTGGATTACCAATTTAAATGAAAAAGAGAAAATGAAAATCTATCACAAACTCTTATTAGAGACAGTAGATGAAGAAATTTGGGGAGAAGAGGGACGCATACGCCGTATTGTCCTATTGCTAAGTTTACATCCCAGCAAGTATATTACGGCGGAATTCTTAGCTGATCAGTTACTTGTAAGCAAGCAAACGATTTATAAGGATATGAAAAAAGTTGAAAAACACTTGGCTGAGAATAATATAACGTTAAAGGTATTTCCAAGAAAAGGATATACTATTGCAGGAGAAGAAGTAGATATACGGCAGCACGCGGAATATTTACTAACATACAAAATTGTCATTGAGGAATCGTATAGACCAGAAATATATTTGAAATTTAAAGAAGAACTCACTTCCTTTTCACCAGATATGAAAAAGGTGGTTCTACTAATAGATGAAATACTGATGAAATCTATTAAACAATCATTGGTTGAATACCATCCTGCCTCTGTTAAGATTTTCACCCTATTTACAAGGTTAGTGATTTCGGTTTGCCGAGTAACGAAAGAAAATGCTATTCAATTAGGAAGAAATAATGATGAGATAGATATGTCCATGTCAACATTCGCAATGTTCGTCTATGCTGTTGCAAATGATGTTTTTGAACATTTCAGTCTAGAGATAACAAATGATGAATTCATTTATATTTACAGAAATGCCTTATTAAATAATCACAACGAAGACCTGATCGAAATGACGAATAATATTATTCATTATGTGAGCAGAAGACTTTCCATTCCTTTTTATAACGATAGTACGTTACAAACAAACTTATTGTCTCATTTCTCTAATAAATTCACTGAAGAAAATGCCATTTTATTAGAGAATAATCCATTTATGGAAGATCTTAAAACAAAGCATGATTATCTTTATCATCCTGTTAAAAAAGCATGTGAAAAGTATATTGAATCACATAATTTTACGTCTGAAATGATTAGTTCATTTGTTACATTGCATTTTCTTGTATCGATGGAAACGACTTTTGAAAACAAGAAACCTTTAAAAGCACTCTATGTTTGTGCGAGCGGCAGAGGAGTGGCACGTGTTATAAAAAATCGTGTGGAAAAAGAAGTGCCGCGGATTAGAATCATTCAATATTGTGGCTTAGATGATTTAGACGAGATTATGGAAAAGGATACGTTTGACATCATCATTAGTGTATTTCCAATTGAAACCGCTATACCAACGATATGGGTAGACCCGGTACCGAGCGAAAGTAATATTAAAGAGTTAAAGAGCAAAGTAAGTGAATTAACTGGTGATAACCAAGTAATTGCACAGCAGATAATCAACAAAGACGAAAGCAATATCGATGATCCAGAAGAATACTCCAGAGCAGTTATATTAGAAGCGATGGAATTATATTTGGGAATTAAACAAGCTTTTAAAGGCAGAATCAAGCATAAAATGGAGGACGCTTTTCTAATGCATGTTTTTCTCATGGTTCATCGTATTAAATTCAGAATGGAATATGATCACCTTGTAAATACATCTTTTATAGAGACAGAAGATTATCGGAAAGTAGATGAAGTTTTTAAAAAACAAGGGCTGCAGGCCAATGCAGATGAGAAAAAAGCGATCTTATTCTATATTGAAAAGGAGGAAGCAAGCTGTGGGAAAGGTTACCATTATTAAAAATGGAATTGTATTTAACGCTGTTAATAAAGCGTTTACTAAAAAAGATATCTATGTGAAAGATGATGAAATAATAGCTGAAGAAGATATTGAGGAAACGGATTTGCTGACAGAATGGGATGCAAAGGGAAGCTATGTTGCCCCGGGGTTTATAGATATGCATGTACACGTATTTAAAAATTTTGCTCAAATTGGGATAAATGCTGACAAAATCGGTATTAATCAGGGTGTTACAACAGTTGTTGATGCAGGAAGTACAGGGTATAAAGATTATGCTCAATTTAAGGATAAAATTATCAATCAACATACGACAGAAATATTGTCGTTATTAAATGTATCCGCCACAGGCTTAGTAGAGGGATTGGATGAATTGTCTGCTCCTGAAAAATTAATGAGTGAACGTGTATGGGAAACGATAAAAGCTTCAGAACCGGCTATTGTTGGCTTAAAAGCCAGAATGAGTCAATCTGTTGTTGGAAATCAGGGTATTCGCCCTTTGGAACATGCCCGCAAATTAGCTGATCAGACGGATACGCCCATCATGGTGCATATTGGCTCACCTCCTCCGCCATTAAATGAAATTCTTCCTTTATTAAAAGATGGCGATATTGTAACGCATGCTTTTCATGGCAAAAAAGGCGGGATTCTTGATGAAGATGGAGCTTTAATACCTGAAGCACATGAGGCGCTAGAGCGGGGAGTTAAATTTGACGTTGGTCATGGAACATCAAGCTTTTCATATCAAACAATTAAACGATTTAAAGAGAATTATAGTTATCCATTTACGATCAGTACAGATGTTTATGAAAAAAATTTTGAACAGCCAGTTGGCAGTTTAATGGATACCATATCGAAATTATTAGCAGTAGGATATGACTTAGAAGATTTAATCGAATCCGTTACAATTCTTCCGGCTAAAACGCTGTCTTTAATGAATTATGGATCATTGGAACCTGGAAAGAAAGCAGATATTACGATGTTTCATATTGAGAAAAAGAATAGAGAATTAATCGATTCTCATGGTGAAGTGATGAAAGTAAATCAACGTTTAATTCCACAAACAACATGGAAAAACGGAAAGATTGTATATCAAAGGGGTTAAGAATGTGGAAAAAAAAGATTTAACTAACTATTTCATGAATAGTCAAGATCCAGATGTTTGTGAAAGTATTTACAATGATGCAGTGAACTATATAGATAGTAATGGATATGAAATAAAGGATGACCAAAGAGAAGCCTTGTTAAATCACATATCTGAAATGGTAAAAAGAAATCAAAGAAAAGAAGTAATGCAAGTGGAAGATAAAAAATTATTTGAGGAAGTTTCGCAAGAGTCCATCAAACAAGCCAGAGAATTAGTAAAACAATTAGAACATATTTCAGATGATGAAACGTATTTATTATCGATTCATTTTGAAGTAGTTAAATATAATTAATCAAAATAAGGAGTGAGTTAAATGGTAAAAGTAGTTATTGCAGATAGACTTGGAAAAGGACAAAACGTGGGAAAAGGTGTAGAGATTGCTGGAGGAGAAGCTATTGTAGTCCCGGGTATTGGAGCGGACATGAAGCTCGGCGATGAAATGAATAAAGTAGATGCGGACTTGGGAATTTCATTTTGCGGCAGTGGTGGAGCAGGAGCAATTACAGCACAAACGAAATATGGATATAAAGCAAGACACGGCATGCGTTCTATTGAAGAAGGAGTAACTGCCATTCGTGAAGGCTATAAAGTATTAGGGTTTGGGTTCATGGATGTAGAAGACTTAGGAAAACGTATCGTGGAAGAATACAAGAAAATACAAGGGGAATGAATCACATGATTGAAAACCAACATGTAACAATAACCGTTTCTGGCAAGGGAAGTACACAAGATGAGGCAGTTAGTCGTGCTTTAAGTAAAATTCAGAAACAGATATTTTCTGAGATCAATCAGCTTGTTATACGTGCGGAACCAGAAAACATAGAAGAAGTGGAGGCAACCATGGAAGAATATACAGAACGTTTTTTCTTCTTCTTTATGCCGCGTAAAAAATTGAATTGTCATGTGACGTTAAAAGTAGATGTAAACTTAAAAACAATCGATTCTGCCAAATTCAATTGGCAGAAAAAAGGTAGTCACCATCCATTAAGGAGGGGTATACGTGGGCGGAATCGTAGTTATTCTAATTAAATCATTAATTATTGGAGCAATCGTCGGTTTTGGCGTAGGGGCTGGAGCAGCAAGGATGTTCCATGCACCGAAGTCTCAATCAATGGGAGCATTCAGAACGATTGGCGAGATGAATGCCTGTGCAGGTGACCGTGCATCCCATTTCTCATTTGGATTGGGATTCTTCTTTAACGCTTGGGCATCAGCTGTTGGAGCTGGCGCACTTACGCAGGACGTGGATCACAGAATTATTCCCAATTGGTCTGTCGCTGTGCTTTTAAGAAAAGGAAAAACAATAGAAGAGACCATGCATAACCCTTTCAAAATGAGTATAGCAGGTGCGATTGTGGGTGCAATAGTTGTTGCTTTTTTAAGTACGACAACAGCATCTATTCCGGAGGGACTTAGAAATGTTGCGCTGGAAGTATTAGCTCCAGCTGCGGATTGGCTTATTAATATGGCTATGCCGGTTATATTTTGGTTAGCTGCATTAGATGCCGGTAAACGTTCTGGGTTTTGGGGAACGATATTTGGCGGACTAGCTCATATTATTATGGGTAATGCTGTTCCAGGTGTTGTACTAGGTATATTGGTAGGTAAGGGTGTGGATGATTCTGGATGGAATAACATCACGAAAATATTAATGACGGCTATTATTGTGCTGTTCATCTTAAGCGCCTTCTTTAGGGGAATTGATATAGAGCTGATAGAAAGTCTCAACCTTACTGTGCCAAATTGGTTACAAGGACTTCATAATTTAATAAACCCTTAGTGAGGAGGAAATAAAATGACTGATGGTCAACTAAGTGATGCGATGTATAAAAAGAGTTTTTGGTTTGCAGATTGGTCGTTCCCAATTTTTGTAGCACTTCTGTCATCTGGTATTTTTGCAGGTACGCATATGTATTATGTTTATAAAGTAGGTGCCTTTAATGAAGTAGCCATTGTAGCTTTATTAGAAGCAGGTATACAAGGCTCTGGCTATGGTGCAGCTGCGGCATTTGGAGCCAGCTTCTTATTTGCACGGATACTTGAAGGCGGTTTAGTAGGAGTACTTGATATAGGTGGTTCGATACTTACTGGGGTAGGTATCGGAATACCAGCATTGCTGTTAGGTGCAGGAATTGTTTTGCCATTAGAAAACTTTTTTGTTTCTTTAATAACGGGCTTATTAATAGGTGTGGTAATCGGCTATGTTGTTATTGGCATTAAAAAATTTACGGTCGGAAAGGCTAATTCTACATTTGGCAGTGATGTGATGATGGGTGCAGGTAACTCGTCTGGTAGATTTTTAGGACCGCTAATTATTATTTCTGCTGCAACAGCATCCATCCCTGTAGGTTTAGGTTCTTTACTTGGAGGAGCATTCTTTTATTTGTGGAATAAACCTGTTGCGGGCGGAGCAATCTTAGGTGCTATGGCGATAGGAGCATTTTTCCCAATTTAAAATGAATAGCAGCAAAGTATTCCGGTAAATGTTCTATTTTATCGAAACCCCAATCAGTGGGGGATGAAAAGAAAATCCCCACTGATTGAAGTTTCACTTTATAGAAACCATATTAGATATGTAATCATAACTGAAAGGTTGATTAATTATGGATAATTCACTACATGACAGATATGGGTTAAAGCGTGTCATAAATGCAAGTGGCAGAATGAGTATTCTTGGCGTCTCTGCACCATCTGATACAGTGATGGATGCAATGAAAACAGGCGGGCAAAATTATGTAGAAATTGCTGATTTAGTGGATAAGTCAGGTAAATATATTGCGGATATGCTAGATACGGAAGCTGCTCTTATTGTAAATTCAGCATCAAGTGGAATTGTTTTATCTGTCGCTGGATTGGTTACAAAAGGTAATAGAAGGTTGAGTGAAAAGATACATCAAGAAAAAATCACGAAAAATGAGATTATTATGTTGAAAGGGCATAATGTTCATTACGGTGCTCCAATTGAATCAATGATCTATCTTGGCGGCGGCCAGCTAGTGGAAGCAGGATATGCAAATGAAGGAAAACAAGAACATATCTCTGATGCCGTCTGCGAAAATACAGCGGCTATTTTGTATGTGAAATCTCATCATGCCGTACAAAAGAATATGATTTCTGTTGAAGAAGCTGCAGAGGTTGCTAAAGAAAAGAATATCCCGTTTATTGTTGACGCAGCAGCGGAAGAAGATTTGAAAAAATATGTGAAAATTACTGACCTGGCAATTTACAGCGGATCTAAAGCTATTGAAGGGCCAACAACGGGTATTGTGGCAGGGAAAAAAGATTATGTAGAGTGGGTCAAAACACAGCTTCATTATATTGGAAGAAGTATGAAGGTAGGAAAGGAATCTACATTTGGCTTACTGCAGGCGTTGGATGAGTATTTTGTGAAAACAGATAATAGTGAAGCTGAAAAGGCGAGTTTAGAAGTACTGCAATCATTAAATACAATGGAAGGTGTCACCGCAACGATCGTTCAGGACGAAGCAGGACGCTCTATCTTCAGAGCACGAATCACCATTGATGAAGCTGTTACAGCTATATCAGCCAAGGAAGTAACGAATCAACTAAAACATGGCGAAATTGCTATTTATACTCGTGATTATGGTGTGAGACAAGGATTCTTTGATATTGATCCACGACCGTTACAAGAAAATGATAGTCAAGTTATATATAGTAGAATCGTTGACATTCTAGGAGGAAAAGAAGTATGAAGAAGATAGATAAATTTTTTTATAAGGACCGTGTTACTTTGAACGTTCTGGCGAACAGTATTGAAAATGCAAAGGAAGTATATAAAGCTGGAGAGGGAAAGGTACTAATCGGCGTACTATCGAAGAATTATGATACGGTGGAAGAAGCAGTAACCGCAATGGAAAAATATGATGAAGCAATCCATGGGGCTGTATCCATTGGTTTAGGTGCAGGTGATAACAGACAGGCTGCAGTGGTTGAAAATATTGTGAAATCATATGAAGGAAGTCATATTAACCAAGTGTTCCCATCTGTCGGTGCAACCAGAGCTAATCTAGGAGAGAAAGAGAGCTGGATCAATGCTTTGGTATCTCCATCAGGAAAAGTTGGTTATGTAACTATTTCAACTGGCCCGTTAAGTTCCAATGTCGGAGAACAAGCTGTTGTTCCAATAGAATCAGCTATAGCGTTAGTGAAAGATATGGGAGGAAATGCACTAAAATTTTTCCCGATGAAGGGTCTTGCTCACCAAGAAGAGTTCCGTGCTGTTACTAAAGCTTGTGCAGAAGCCGACTTTGCTTTAGAACCAACTGGCGGCATTGACTTAAATAACTTTGAAGAGATTTTGACCATTGCTCTTGAAGCCGGAGTACCAAAAGTTATCCCTCATGTTTATTCTTCTATTATTGATAAAGAAACGGGTAAAACCAATATAGAAGATGTAAAAAAACTATTGGATGTTACGAAACAGCTAGTGAGTAAATATGCATAATGAATTGGCTCGTATCTCAATTAACTACGGATAGAGCTAAAATATTCACCAATTTGTTTGTTACTAAGTAAACATAATAATTGAAAAAATATATACTATAGCCTGGTGTCCTTTAATGGGTCCAGGCTATTTCATTCCTCTTAGTAACATTTCTTATTTAAAAATTAGAAGTCTAATCAGTTTCTTTTTTTATTCTCGAGAATTCCTTATGCAAGTATTTATAAGAGATTCATAAATATAATACGTGAGAAAGAAAGGTGGCATATCAAGGGTTATTGAATCGCAGCAACCAAAAAACAAAAAAGCCGCCTATAAAAATAGACGGCTAAATAACAAAAATCAACAGTAAAAACAGCACATGCTCCAGTGTACATATTTTTAGTTTTAAGAAACACGGGTATTCCCTCTTCGAAACCAAGCAATAATTGCTGCAATAATCAAAGCAAAACCTAAATAACCCATCGTAGAATATACCTTGCCGACAAGCGTTGTAAATCCGGCAAAGCTGGCTGCAAAACCAAGTAACCCAATCATCACAACAGCAGGCTTATAGGCTCTGCTATCAGGATCGATAAATCGCACCGTAAAGGAGTAGAACATACCAACTGCTGTGTTATACATCATGCCAAGCAAGGCAATTGCCATCAGAATACCGATAAATGGATGGATTTGTTCTGCTAAGGCAAGTGTTGGCATGTCCATTCCTGCCACAACATCTATTTTCATGAACATCCCGATATGAATAAGGATAATCAACCCGCCAAGCATGATCCCTCCTAAAATACCTCCCCAGCCTGCAACTTTTCGGTCTTTCACGCCTCCGCTCATGACGATTAGCAAAGCTGCTCCTGCTGCCAGATTATAAGATACATAGAGGAAGGCGCTTAACAGCCAGTTCGATGCTGCAGAAGCTTGTTCCTTGGCGATTGCATCGGCTTCGGCCAGAGATAAATCCGTAGTGAAAATGGAATAGATTAATATGATAAAGATAATCGTAATCAAGTAAGGTGTAATCGATGCGATAATCCCAATAATTTTTTGTGTATTTAATAGTAATGTCAGGATAGTTAAAGTTACCATAATGATGCTGCCTGTCATTGTATTGATGCCAAACATTTGCTCAAAGGTAGAGCCGGAGCCTGCAAACATAACGACGGCTACTCCGAAAAGGAAGAAGGTAATTAAAATATCCAATATCGCCCCGATATAACGTCCGCCGATATGATAGATTACCCCTTTATGGGAAGCTGCCTGCAAGTCTGTTCCCAGCTGGGCAAAGGTGAATCCTAGAAAGATAAAGAGGACGGTGGCGACAATCCCGCCAACTGTACCCCAAATACCAAAGCTAGTGAAGTATTGCATGACTTCTTGTCCTGAAGCGAACCCGGCTCCAACAATAAGACCAACAAAAGCACTTCCTATTTGAAAACTCTTTTTCATCTGATTATCTCCCTTATTTATAATCTTTCTTAACCACGGTATAAGCTTCTACAGCTTCCCGATCTACTTCATAACCGATTCCAGCTTTTGTTGGGACGGTGATATACCCATTTTCTGCAACAACCTCCGGGGCAATAATATCTTTTTCCCAATAGCGGCTGGATCCAGCGGTATCCCCCGGTAAAATAAAGTTTGGCAGTGTTGTTAAAGCAATATTGTGAGAACGGCCGATTCCTGATTCCAGCATACCGCCGCACCAGACTGGAATGTCATTTGCTGCGCAATAGTCATGGATTTTCTTCGCTTCGGTTAATCCGCCGACGCGGCCGATTTTGATATTAATAATTTTTGTACTTCCCAGCTCCACTGCTTTTCGTGCGTCCTCCAGTGAGTGGATGCTTTCGTCTAAGCAAATCGGTGTTTGGAGTTCCTTTTGCAATTTTGCATGATCGATAATATCGTCAGATGCCAAGGGCTGTTCAATCATGGTCAGGTCAAAGGCATCTAACTGTTTTAATAGTTCGGTATCCTCTAAACGGTAGGCGGAGTTAGCATCTGCCATAATTGCTGTGTCAGGGAATTTCTCGCGTAACGTATGCATCACATCAATGTCCCAGCCAGGCTTGATTTTTACTTTCATGCGTTTATAGCCTTCTTTGATATAGCCGTCTACTAAAGCGGTGAGGTCATCAATGGATTTTTGGATGCCGATACTGATGCCGACTTCAATCTTTTCTTTTCTGCCACCCAGCGCTTCAGCGAGGGATTGGTTGGTTTGTTGTGAATAGATATCCCAAATAGCTCCTTCGAGGGTAGACTTGGCCATGTTGTTTTTTCGGATAGCAGCAAAAATTTCATTAACTTCATCTGGATGCTTTAATTCTTTATTTAGGATAAGCGGGATTAAAAAATCCTCCAGCATATGCCAGTTGGTTTGCAGGGTTTCTTCGTTATACCATGGGGCATGGAATGCGACGGATTCTCCCCAGCCGACGGTTCCATCCGCATCCTTTGCTTCCAGTAATAAAAAATCTCGATTTGTAAATGTGCCAAAGCTGGTGGTGAAAGGAGCTTTTAGTTTCATTTGTAAATGACGAATAGTAATTTCTGTGATTTTCATAATTATTTTCCTCCAAGATCTAAAATATCTTTTTTTATAAAAATGTATTCCCCATAATTTTCATAGGGTTTTAGCCGCACAGCTGCGTAACCTGCTTCAAAGAGATTTTGGAACAGCTCTCGTGTCTGAAGCCTCCAGTCCATGGCGAGTTCTTGACTAGCTGCTTTCAGTCCTTGAAAATCCTTTGGTACACGAACGGAATAGGAATATTCAGTCAATTCAAGCGGTTCTTTCTCTTTCGTGAAAACGGGCAAACCTTCCTGATTAAAGGTTAGCGTGTTCAGAGCCGTTGCATTTTCTGTGTTTACGGATTGCTGCTCCACCACGTATGGACTTTTCAGGTACCAATGGATTTCAAAGCGGTCTGAAGGGAGCCCTTTATTAAAACCATCCTGCATATTGCCGTAACAATTCTCAATATAGGTGTTACACATGCCGTTTAGTTTTGTTAGATTAAGATAGGCGTTACGTGTCTCCAAAGGATCATATGTCCATTTCATCATGTCATAGCCTTTGCGCATGGCAATTTCCCGCTGTTTTTGTTTCAGCATTTTTCCAATGCCTTGAGAACGGTATGCTTGATCCATCCCAAGCATATGAGAGCATAAATAGCTTTTGCCGTTATCGAAGCCTGCAAACCCGTAGCTGAAGCCGACTAATTGATCGTCAGCATAAGCACCGACCATGATGCCGCCATTTTTGACTGCTGTAAGCGTCTGATGGGTGGGAATGGTAGCCATTCCCCAAATCCTCCCCTCCAGCTCCTGCATTTGTTCCATCTCGGCCATTGTTTTTAGTTCTTTACATTGAATCATTTTGTATCGCTTCTTTCTGTTTGTTGTAGTGCTAGGACAAGCGCCTGTGTGATAATTTCTGCTCCGGTTGGCAGGTGCTTTTGATTGAATGTCATTTCTGGATGGTGGAGCCCCGGTGTGACGCCGCATCCGAGACCAAGCATCGTTGTCTGCAGCTCAGGCTTGGAATACGTATAAAAATGAAAATCCTCTCCGCCTGGTGTGATCACGTCCGGCGCGCAATTTTCTTCTCCAGCTACATGGATAATAGCTTGCTCCAAAATGGATTTTGCTGTATCACTTACTTGAGCTGCGACGATATGGGCATCCACATTGTAATCAATGGAAACATTGTATAGTGTACTTACCGCGTCTACTGATTTTTCAAATCCTGCTGTCAGAGACTCCATGGTTTCATTGGTTTGAGCACGGGCATCGATGCTAAAGGAAGCATTGCCTGGAATAATATTTGTTGAAGCACCGCCTCCCTGTATTTGGGTCATTTTAATGGAAGCTGATTCAGCAGGGCTGATCCAAATACGTTTGAGTCCATCAATCAGCGCAGCTGCTGCTTCAATCGCATTCGCTCCCTGTTCTGGTCTTGCACCGTGCGCTTCAACGCCATGAATTTCTCCTGTGAAAAGCTTCGCTGCTCCATGATATAGTGCTGGTGCGTAGGTGCCGTCCTCTAATTCGATTAGTGGCCGGACATGTGCTCCAAATAGAAATTGGAGCGGATTCACAACACCTTGATCCACAAAAGCTTTTGCACCCTGTGCTTTTTCTTCTGCCGGCTGAAAAAGGATACGAACCGCTCCGGATAATGTTGGCTCCAGCTCTTTTAATAAAAGAACGACGCCGAGCGCTACAGTCATATGCCCATCATGGCCGCAGGAATGGTTTGCCTGGAATGCTCCATTAACCTTTTGCCATAGTGCATCTATATCCGTTCTGAATCCAACTGTGGGAGTTCCTTTTCCAATGTCTACATATAACCCAGTCATGTTAGGAAACGTTTGCGGATTCAATCCCTCGCTGCGCAGAAAATCCACAAGATATGCTGTGGTTTCTGTTTCATTCCAGCTTATTTCAGGATTCCTGTGCAAATGTTCAAAAATTGGCTGTAAACGTTCTGCTAATTGTTGATTTATCAATTTTCTCAACTCCATTTATCAGAAATAAAAGTATGATTAAAGTCATCATAATTGACGCGCTGCTTATCATAATAATCCGGGTCAAATGTCATCATTCCAGTTACTACTAAGTTAAGGAAGGAAATAAGTGATGGCATCAGATCAATGGTAGATTTCTCCGTTTGCTCCAATACAAAAGCATAGGAGCAATGTTTTTGAATCGGCGCCAGCTTAGAATCGGTTATGGCAAGCACTGTTATTCCACGCTGATGAAGCGCCTCCGCAATATGAATGGGTTCTTTAAAGTAACGGTGTAAAGAGATTGTGATGACGACATCATCTTCATCTATTTCCTGCATTGTCCGGATAAGCTCTGGCGTTTCCGTATGAATAATGGATACATTTGGTCGTAAAATATTTAAGGTGAAATGGAGCCACTGAGCAGGGAATTGCGATGCGCCAGCCCCGATAATATAGATGTTTTTTGTTTCATGTAATTGATGTGTTGCTTTATAAAATAATTCCTTATCTATTTGTTCAGCAATTCTGTCAATTTGAGCGATATCTTTTTGCATCGCCTTCTCAATGAGATGCTGATCATTAAACAGCTTCTTTTTTGCTGAGAAATAATTCCCAAGTGTGCTGACTGTATTTTGATTAAAAACAAATAAGGTAATCTTTTTTTGCAGTTCGGCATAGCCTTCGAGTCCAAGCGCATAGCAGAAGCGGATGACGGTTGTTTCACTTGTTTCAGCTTTCTTTCCAACTTCAGCTGCAGAATGTGTCCCGACAAAGGTTGGATTATTTAACACGAAGTTTGCTACCTTCTGTTGTTTCTTTGATAGAGCATTAAAATGAGCCTCGATTAACTCTTTAATTGGCTGGATATCTTCCAAAAAGAAGTCCCTCCTTCATTTTTAATGAAAAAGAAGTTTAAACTTTTTAAAACCATATCATAAATAAGAAAGGATAACAAGTAATTTTCAGAAAAAATAATATAAAGACATTATTATGACAGTATAGTTGCTTGGCATTGAAGATGAAGAAAAAAGTGCAATACTTATCTAATAGGGAGAGAAACTGGTCTTTTCATGATTTTTAATACATCGTTCATACTTTTAAAAAGATGCATTTACTAAGAAATAATTCATACGTATTAACATCGTAGATAAAATCATAGAAGCATCCTGATCATCTTTATTGATAAGTGGAGGGTTTAAACATTTCATTTTTCGGCTAAAAGTACATAGATATACAAAAGCGACAAAAAATAAATCGAGGTGAATCCAACTTGAGCCAAACGACAAGATATATCGGTCTAATAACTGCACCAGGTTATCCAAATGAGATAGGGGCAAGGTTGCAAGAAGAATTGCCATCGTTGCTGGGTTATTATGTAAAGGAAGAAATTGATTGGAAAATTGATTATATAGAAGACCCTTTAATTGGCGGTGGCGCGAAGTCAAAGGAAATATTAGAAGCTACCAAGAAAAAGAAAGAAGAAAAGGAATGGGATTATGCTGTTTGTTTAACTGACATTCCTTTATTTATAGAGAAGCGCATGATTGTTGCGGAGGCAAATGAAGATGAAAATATCGCACTGATCAGCATGCCCAGCTTCGGTTCTACTTTAATGATCAGACGTTTGCGGGAATCCATCATGCAGCTGGTCAACGAAATGTATTATGGGAGCTCAGATGAGGCAAGAGAGCGTTCTGCAGAGCGGATTGAATCAAAGCGCAGCAAGCACAAGGATGTGGATGTAGATGATTCCAAAAATCTGATGACGAACAGATTTCTTGGCTGGCTGACGCCGATTAAGCGTGAGGCACCAGATGATAATGAAGAGAAATATATGGATGTTCGTTTTACAGTGGGGCGCAGAGGGAGTATTACTATCCGCTTATTGGGAGGAATGGTGCGGGCAAACCGTCCATGGAATATGTTTCCCGCATTTTTGAAAATCCTGACTATTGCTTTTGCCACGGGTTCTTATGCGCTGGTTTTTCCGACATTATGGCTGTTAAGCGAGCATTATACGATTTTCAGGATGTGTTTGCTTACCGTATTTTCTGTCATAGCGATGACGCTCTGGATTATTTTGATTCACCGATTATGGGAGAGGAAGCGGGATCAGAGTAATGATTACACACGGAGGCTTTATAACGCAATAACTTTTTTAACGCTATTTATTACCGTTTGTATTTATTACGTCATGCTGTTCTGTTTATTCCTCGTCGGCGTATTTGTTTTTATACCAATGGGAATGCTGGAGGAACAGCTTACGAGTGACCCTGGCTTAATTAATTACTTCTATATTGCTTGGATTGCTGCCAGTGTATCCACCGTAATTGGTGCGCTTGGTACAGCGTTAGAGGATGAGGAGGTTGTGCTGAATGCGACGTATGGCTATCGTCAGCGGCAGCGCCATGAACAGCTGAAGAAGAAAAAAGAGAACGAAGAGGATGAGAATAAAGAGAAGGAATCCCTGTCGAAATGATATAAAAAAGAGACCGTTTTTTTCAAGCTGGTCTTTTATTTGATATGCCCTATTCATAACAGGAAAGAATTATTATTTTTCTCCTGTGTATGGATAGGTCTTTTGTTTTATCATCAAGCATTTTATGTGCATGCCTGTCTTTAAGAAAAACAGGCAGCTGTTGTAATTGCTTTCATATTTTGAAATAATAGTTTCGAACTGAGCTGGTTCATTACACTAGCTGGAAGAGAAAATCTTTAGAAGCTTATTATTAAAACCTGTATGTTCCACATTAAAAAATACGATGAGAATTAGAATCAAAAGGAGCGTGTATGTATGAAAGCTTTATTGTTGAAAGAAAAAGAGGATATGGCTATTCAAGAAATTGAAAAACCAGTGCTTCAGCCTGAAGAAGTATTGATTGAAGTGAAATATTGCGGAATCTGCGGGACAGATGTACATATTTTTCATGGGGAACCAGGTTCCGCTGAAGTCACACCTCCGATTGTTTTAGGGCATGAATTTTCCGGAGAAGTTGTTGAGATAGGTGCATCTGTCTCCGGCTTAAAAGTGGGAGACCATGTTGCTGTGGATCCAAATATTTATTGTGGTAAATGTACGTATTGCCGCCAAGGGAGGGTACAGCTATGCGAAGACCTCTCAGCGGTTGGAGTAACGCGAAATGGCGGGATGGAACAATTTTGTGCTGTTCCTGAGGCTGCTTGCCATCTTTTAGATAAAGAGCTGCCATTTGAAGTTGGTGCTTTGGCAGAGCCATTAAGCTGTGTACTTCATGGGTTTCATCAAATCAGCGAGATTCAGGCACATACGAAGGTATTGATTATTGGCGGAGGGTTCATTGGATCTTTATTTTTACAGACTGTTCAGCTAAAGAATCCTGCTAAAGTCGATGTCTGTGAAATTGATGTAACTAAACATGCACAGCTAAGCAATTTGGGAGCAGCCCATCTGTTTCAATCGACAGATCAGATAGAGGCAGAGTATGATCTCGTGATTGAATGTATTGGTAAAAAACAGACCATAGAGGCAGGTATCCGTAAAACTGGAAAAGGCGGAGAGGTGCTTCTTTTTGGAGTGCCGTCCCCAGAAACACTTGTGGAATTCCCTGCTTTTGATGTGTTCAGCAAAGAGTTAAAAATGGCCGGATCCTTTATCAATCCTTTTACAGTAGAAGAAGCTGTTTCCTTGTTAAATCAACAAAAAGTGCAGGTTACACCGCTGATTTCACATACGCTGCGTTTAGAGGAAGTACCAGATGTTTTGGAGAATTATGGGGATTATGGGATTACAAAGGCTATTGTAAAGCTGTAATCTATTTATTACTCAACTTTCGCATATTAAAAAGTAACTTCATTTCTATAGAAACAGGAGTTGATTGTTCCTTTAATAACCCCCTTGACAAAGATATAGAAGGCGAAGTGTAAAGCGCCGCTGTGGCGGAAAGCGGAGTGGGTGGCCGGAGCGGAGCTATGTACCATCACCAATTCCCAAAAGGCCGGATATTTCACCAAAATGCAAGCATGGTAATGAAGAACATGTTCATTTTGGAATAGCAAGATATATATGTTTATTCTTAGGTGTTAAAGTTGAATTACTTTAAAAAACGGATCTCTATTTATGACAAAGCCTTTCATTTACCTCTGAATTATTGAGGCAGATGAGAGGCTTTTCTTTGCGCTTTTTTAAATAAACGATTAGTCCTCTTGCTGCTCCATCTTCCACTCGCTAAATTTCCGGACAATAATATCAAAAACAATATGAAAGGGCAGGAAACTGGAGTTGTCTACCTTGTTATATAAATAAAACGGTGTGCTGTTTACATAGATATTAAACATGGCATTTTGTGCCAGGAAATTATTTCGCAATGTCGTTACGCTGATATATTTAATATTTCTTGTTTTGAACATATGGATGATTTCGTCCAGATTTTTCGATTCTCCAGATAAAGAAATAATAAATATAAGGTCCTCTTCCCCAAATTCATCAATGCCATCTGTTAAGTCTCGTTCACTTCGCAATATGAGAGACTTCTTATGGAGAGACCATAACTGTCTTTGTACGTTATTGGCTATATCCTGTTGAGCCGTCCCCGTACCATAAATATAGATAAAACTTGCTTCGTCAATCAACTCATTTAACTTGTGGAAATTTAACTGTTCCATATATTTCATGGTCTGTTGTATATCCTGGTTCAGCAATTCCATTAAATCCTGGGAAGTATCTTCAGTGTAAATATTTAATTTAATATAGGATTTCAAATCACTGTAACCATCTAGCCCAATCTTTCTAGCCAGCCGATGAATGGAAGAGATTGAGGTATGGGCATAATCTGCCAAGTCCTGAATTTTCATCGCTTTCATTTCATCAAGATGGTTGTGAATGGTATTAACGATATGTAGATCATTCTCATTCAAGTCTTCGTAGTATTCATTCACCAATTTATCCAGAATCATTTGATTCATCTCCCTGTAATGAAAATGTTTTCACTCTATGAAAATATAATCTAATGTTACTACGTTATTTCTGAATGCGTCAAACCTATTGGAATTTGAAAGCGCTCCCTATATATTGGAATTAGAGATTAAAACAAAGGAGTTTTTGTTTATGAATGCAATCAAGCGGTTTGGCAGTGCAATGATTGTTCCCGTTCTTTTATTTGCGTTCTTCGGTATTGTTGTTGGACTGGCAACGTTATTTAAAAATCCCGCTATTATGGGAGGCATCGCTGAAGAAGGAACAATGTGGTATAACATTTGGACTATTATTGAAAGTGGCGGGTGGACGATTTTTGATCACATGGAATTGGCTTTTGTGATTGGTTTGCCGATTTCACTTGCAAAGAAAGCGCAAGCACGTGCAACACTTGCGGCATTGATGGTTTATCTTGTTTTTAATAATTATATCAATGCGATTCTGACACTTTGGCCATCGACGTTTGGTGTTGATTTATCCCAGGGTGTTGAAAATTTAACAGGTGTGAAAGAGATTGCCGGCATTCCGACATTAGATACAAATATCATTGGAGCCATTGCCATATCTGGTATCGTGATTTGGATTCATAATCGTTTTTATGATAAGAAATTACCTGACATGCTGGGTATCTTCCAGGGGCTTGTATTCGTTACCATTATTGGATTTTTCGTTATGATTCCGTTTGCTTTCCTTATTGCATTGGTATGGCCATATGTTCAGCAGGGGATTGGTTCCTTACAGGGATTCATTACACAGGCAGGCTATATCGGTGTTTGGCTGTTTCATTTCCTGGAACGCGTTTTAATTCCAACAGGGCTGCATCACTTTATCTATACACCGTTTGAATATGGGCCGGCAGCTGTCAACGAAGGCTTAAAACCATATTGGATTTCTCACTTAAATGAGTTTTCTAATTCAACCGCAGCATTAAAGGATCTTTATCCATATGGATTCTTAATGCAAGGGAATATTAAGATGTTTGGCTGTCTGGGTATTGCGCTGGCAATGTACTATTCTACACCGAAAGAGAATCGTAAGAAGGTTCTTGCGCTCGTATTGCCAGCAACGTTAACAGCCGTATTTGCAGGAATTACTGAACCGCTTGAATTTACATTCCTGTTTATCGCACCATACCTATTTGTGATTCATGCGCTTCTTGGAGCGACCATGGTTACGATTATGAACATGTTTGGTGTGGTTGGAATGATGGGTTCCGGATTTATTGAGATAGCTGCGTTGAACTGGATTCCGCTCTCTTCTAATCATGGAGGGATTTATATAGTCCAAGCGATTATCGGGTTTATCTTTGTAGCACTGTACTTTGTCCTGTTCAGGTGGATTATTGTGAAGTTCGATATTGCCTTGCCAGGTCGGAAAACGGATGAGGAGGCTAAATTGTACACAAAACAGGATTATCAAAATGCTAAAAAAGATGAAGGTGGTGCAGATCAAGAAATTGCAGCTGCAACATATGATTCCGAATATGAAGAGAAGGCGGTCTATTATTTAGAAGGACTTGGCGGCAAAGAAAATATTAAGGATGTTACCAACTGTGCAACACGTCTGCGTGTCACAGTGAAGGACCCTGACTTGGTCAAAGGAAATGATTACTTTACCAAAAATCAGATGGCTCATGGAATAGCTCAAAGCGGCCAAAGTATACAGGTCATTGTAGGCCTGAGTGTACCGCAAGTGAGAGATTCCTTTGAAACAAAACTTTAAAAATATATCAGGAGGCGTTTTACAATGAAAAAATTTAACATTACGATTGCTGGAGGCGGAAGTACATTTACACCGGGGATTATTTTGATGCTGCTGGACTATCTGGAAGAATTCCCGATTGATACAATCAAACTTTATGATAATGATGGAGACAGACAAAAAACAATTGCAGATGCATGTGAGATTTTATTAAAAGAACGTGCACCGGAAGTGAGTTTGCTGGCTAGTACCAATCCAGAAGAAGCATTTACTAATGTTGATTTTGTAATGGCACATATCCGGGTCGGCAAATATGCGATGCGTGAACAGGATGAGAAGATTCCATTGAAGCATGGAGTGGTAGGACAGGAAACGTGTGGTCCTGGCGGAATTGCTTATGGGATGCGTTCGATTTCGGGAGTATTGGAACTGGTCGATTATATGGAAAAGTACTCCCCAGATGCCTGGATGCTGAACTACTCTAATCCGGCCGCCATTGTTGCTGAAGCGACACGCAAATTAAGACCGAATTCTAAGATTTTAAATATTTGCGATATGCCGATTGGGATTGAAGAATTAATTGCTAAAAGCTTAGGGTTATCCTCTCGTAAAGAGATGGAAGTAAACTATTATGGCCTGAATCACTTTGGCTGGTGGACAGATATTCGTGATAAAGAAGGAAACAGCTTGATGCCTCAGGTGACAGAGCATGTCAGCAAGTATGGATATACTATGGGCGGACAGGATATCCCTGGAGAAGAAGCAAGCTGGAACAGTACATTTAAAAAGGCGAAAGATGTACAAGCATTAGATGCAGCAACAGTACCTAACACGTATTTAAAATATTATTTATACCCTGATTATGAAGTAGCACATTCCGATAAAAACCATACACGCGCAAATGAAGTAATGGAAGGCCGGGAGAAATTTGTATTCGGTGAATGTCAGGCAATTATTGATAAAGGAAGTGCAAAGGATACGAAGCTTGAAACGGATGACCATGCTTCTTACATCGTTGATCTGGCAAAAGCAATTGCGTTTAATACAAAAGAGCGTATGCTGATGATTGTAGAAAATAATGGAGCCATCGTTAACTTTGATCCGACTGCAATGGTAGAGGTTCCTTGTATCGTTGGCAGCAATGGTCCAGAAAAACTGGTTGTCGGTGAAATTCCGAGATTCCAAAAAAGCCTGATGGAGCAGCAGGTAGGCGTAGAAAAATTAGTAGTAGAAGCGTTTGAAGAGGGCTCTTACCAAAAATTATGGCAGGCGATCACCTTATCTAAAACGGTACCAAGTGCCAAAGTAGCGAAAGATATTTTAGATGACTTGATTGAGGCGAATAAAGCGTTCTGGCCAGAGTTGAAATAGTTTCTATTAGATAAGCAATAGGAGTGGAGACGCTCCTATTGCTTATTTTATGTGGTATGCTCGGACTTTTAAATCTTTTCTCCTGTACGCATTTTCATCATTGAAAAGTTACGATACACCAAGAAGTTGCTGTCCGAACACATGTCTAGTTATGGTAAAATAAAAGGTATTATTAAATAAGGCAGAATATTCAATTCAAGCACAGTCAATATATCATATGGGGAGAGAAAAAGTAATGCAGAAAAAATGTATTATTCTAGGGCTTGCTATACTTATTTTGGGGCTGGTGGGATGCAGCAGCAATAATAATCCTACCAGCAAGGAGACGCAGGAAGCTGCAGCGGATGATTCACGTGAAACAGTGACGGAAAAAGAAGAAATATCAGATGACGCAGATCAAAAAGCAGAAGAACCAGAGAGAAATAAAGCTGATGTTAAAAGTCAAGAAGCTGACGAAGAATTAAAGGAAGACAGGCCAGATGAGAATGAGCAAGAAACCGACATAGAGACGGGAACGGATGAAGCTGAAATAACTGGTGAAGAGCAGGATGATGCAGCATTTCTGTCACCAGCATCGTCAGAATATGAAATCGAAAAGATAGAAAAAGCTGGAGAGTGGACTGAGATTTCTGCAGAATATCCAGTGTTTGGCATAAAAGAAGCAGATAAAGCGATTGAGATGGAAGCCATGAAGTATTTTGAAGAATTTGAGACGGAGTTTGAGGAAAATGAAAAAGAGCTTGCAGAAATTTCGTATGAAGGAGGAGAAAGTCTTTCTTTTGAAGAACCGACAGTAACAGACGAATATGTATCCCTTATGTTTATGCAGGTCATGGATTTTGGCGGACCGCATCCGTTCTTTTATCAGCATCCTTTTAACTATGACTTAAAGAATCATAAGGAATTAACTATTCAAGATTTCGTGAAGGATGAATCACAGCTGAGCAATCTTGGTGATTTAATATATAGTAAGCTGGAAAATGAGGGTCCGGAATTAGATATGCTGGAAGAAGCAACACAGCCGGAATGGGATAATTTTCAGCGTTTTGTACTAACGGAGGATTCAATTATCTTTCATTACGAGCACTATGAGCTTGGACCATATGCTTACGGGGTATTTGATGTAGAGGTAACGTTTGATGAGCTGAATGAACTTTGATGAAAAACTGGCATTCTATTTGTTGGGGAATGGAATGCCATATCGTTTTGGGGGAGAGCTGAATTTGTTTGGCTCTCTTTTTGTATATCTTTTAGGATAGCTCATTTTCAAAACAGACATACCTGTTATAACCCCAAGGCTTGTTGCATATATTCCACATTATAGAAGTCTTGACATACTAATCCATCATGCTATGATTCTCTTTAAAGAGGGATATTTAACCATGTGCTGCAAAGGGGGATTTATTAATTGGCAAAGAGAAAGAAAGCCTACGAAACATTATCTAAGAAAAAAAGATTCCGTAAAAAGAAAATATCAATTGGTATATTAGGATTTATTATTGTCCTGGGTCTTGCTGTTGCTTTGTTTGTAAACGGATACATAAACAAATCGCTGCCAACCACAGAGGGGACGATGGAGCTTTCCATCCTTGAGAATGAAGTCACGGTGATAACCGATGAAGACGGGGTTCCGCATATTCGAGCAGATAACGCCCGTGATTTGTATATTGCACAGGGCTATATTCAGGCAGATCGGCGAATGTTTCAAATGGAGCTCTCTCGAAGACAGGCATCCGGGACGTTGAGTGAAGTCGTTGGCGAGGATGCGGTCAATCAGGATAAGTATTTCCGAACGCTGGGATTAAGGAGAGCAGCGGAGGAATCGTATGAAGTGTATTCAGATGAGTCAATAGAAGTTCTGGAAGCCTTTGCCGAGGGGGTAAATGCGTATATGAAAGAAGCGAAGGCAAATAACAGTTTGCCGATTGAATTCACATTAATGGACTTTGAACCGGAAGAATGGACGCCGGTGGATTCGTTAACGATTGGAAAATTTATGGCGTTTGATCTTGGCGGACACTGGGAGCAGCAGGCTTTTAATTATTATTTGTTGAATAAATATGATGAAGAAAAGGCATATGAGTTATTTCCTGCTTATCCGGAAAACAGACCGACAATCATCCAAGAGGATGAGCTGGATATTGCGGCGAGCTTTGAGGATGCAGTTATTCCGCATCCGTTTAATGGCAGTAATAATTGGGTGGTCAGCGGAGATAAAACAGCATCTGGTATGCCGCTATTGGCAGATGACCCGCACCTTGGGCTTGCTACGCCGTCGATTTGGCTGCAGATGCATTTAGAATCTCATGACGGGTTGAATGTGGGCGGTGTTATTTTTGCCGGGGTGCCAGGGATTATTCTTGGTCATAATGACCAGATAGCCTGGGGCGTGACCAATACAGGACCAGATGTACAGCAGTTATATATTGAAAAGCGTAACCCTGATAACCCAAATGAATTTTTATACGAGGATGAATGGGAAGAAGCAGTAATGATTGAAGAACCAATTAAAGTAAAAGACGCAGAAACCATTGATTATGAAGTCACCAAAACACGTCATGGTCCAATTGTTTCGGAATTTGCGGAAGATACCGGAGCGGATACAGTGCTTTCTTTAAGATGGACGGCGTTGGATCCTAGTACCGAATTGGAAGCAATCATGGAAATGAATCGTGCTGCCGATTGGAAGGAATTTGAAGAGGGGCTGGAGAAGTTCCTTGTTCCCGCACAGAATTTTGTGTTTGCATCGAATGATGGCACAATCGCCTTTAAAGCAAATGGTAAAATTCCTATTTATGAAGACGGGAAAGATGCTTTACTGCCGCTGAATGGCTGGGAAGCGGAGAATGAGTGGCAGGACTTTATTCCATTCGATGAATTGCCTTCGGTTGTTAATCCGGAAAAAGGTTTTATTGCAACGGCTAATAATAAGGTTGCTCCAGATGATTATCCTTATCATATCAGTAATGTGTGGGCACAGCCTTATCGCTATGAGCGGATTGCGGAGGTGCTGGAATCAGGGAATGATTTTACCGTAGAAGAAATGCAGAATTTGCAAATGGACCAGACCGATTTAAGAGCCCGGGAATTTGTTCCTTTATTTCAAGACGTGCTAGCTGGTGAAGCATTAACAGAGCAAGAGCAGGATGCGTTACAATTATTGGTTAATTGGGATTTTGTTATGGATAAGGACGCACCGCAGCCACTTATCTTTGAACGTTGGATGCGGGAAATTCAAAATCGTATCTACCGTCAAGAAATACCAAGCACCATGCGAGGTTTATTTTCCATACAATCCCAAGCAACGGAAAATCTATTGCGCACAGCTTTTCATAGAGAGGATTCCATTTGGATAGAAGAAAATGGCGGATTGGAAGAGGTGTTGGCAAATTCTCTGAAAACAACTGTAGAAAAACTGACAGAAGAACATGGAGAAGATATGTCTGCCTGGGCATGGGGCGATTATCATCAAGTGCAATTTAACCATCCATTATCAGGCATCAGCCCATTTTTAGCGTTTTTCTTTAATCGTGAGGATGCTTTACCTGTTGGAGGAAGCGGCATGACGCCTATGGCTGCCAGCTATCATTCCGAAACAGGCGAGGTCGACCACGGTGCTTCCTGGCGGTTTGTAATAGATACGAACGATATGCATGCCGGATATCATATTGTCGGTCCAGGTCAGGATGGTCATTTTAAGAGTGAATGGTATCAGGATCAAATGAGTGACTGGGTGGAAGGAAATTATCATGAGACGAGGCTGGATGAAACTTCGGGACTGGAGCTGAGGTTGACTCCAGAGGAATGAAATAGGATGAGCGATTAGGATGAAAAATAATGACTCTCTCTGCTTGCTGTTTTTACGCGGAGGAGTCATTATTTTTTAGTTGATGGAAATCATCAAAAATAGATACATTTTTGGGTTTATCCTCCTTGTTCTGTGTATTTTTTGTGATTACAAAGGCTTTATTTATGAAAATAATGAAATAATTAACCTGTAATATAGTATAATTGTATTAGGTTAATCGATGCGAATTATAAAAGTACTCCCCTCATGCTTCTGCGAGGAGAAAGGAGAGAGGAATGGATATTTGGCCAATCCTTTTGCTTACAGCAGGATTAATGGCATTCATCATCTATTTATCAGTTGTAGTCAGCAGGTTATTTTTTATAAAAAAAGAGGCAATTACATCTGGCACAGCAAGTTTATTATTCATTAGCTTTGTTTTAGTAGCGAGCAGTTTTTATATGGTTTTGACAGAGAAAAACGGTATCCTTCCACTTAAGAATATGACGTCGTCTATAGCAGAGCAGCGGAATGATGAGGGGGAGAATATGCAGCCGCTGAATCAGAATAATAAAATGAAAACGGATTTATTAAATGCATGTCTACAGAGGGACGGTATAGATATGCTTTTTGAAGCATTTCCTTTTCAAGATCTGGATGTTTCTCTGCTGGAGGAGGAATGGGGACAACAGGAGGAAACGCTATTTACAGAAACGAATATCGTCGCCAGATTTTCTATAGGGGATGATGATGTTATGTTAATAGAGGATGCTGTTAAGGGAAGTTCTGAAAAAACGCTGATGGAGCAATTTGATTGGGAGAGTCTGGATAGGGATGTGCTGGATTCTTGTTTAGCTGAGATTGGAGAATTAGAATAGTAGTCAGGGGAAAAGCACCTATCAAATTGCATTTGGACGTTTCATGCTGATAGGTGCTTTCAGTTATTCCTTAGAAATAATCAACTCTGTCTTAACCTCGTCAAATCCCCTTATCACCTCTTCTCTCGCTTTCTGATCCGTCACAACATAATCAATCTCATCCAGTCCGGCAATATTTACGGTTACATTCCTTCCAAATTTTGAACTGTCCGCGGCAACATAGACTTCATGAGAAATATCAATAATCTTTTTACGGGCAAGTGCTTCTTCCACGTTGTAATCTGAAATTCCTTTTTCCATGGTAATGCCGCTTGCACAGATGAATGCCTTCTGTATGTTCAATTGGTGAAAGTTAAATAAATAATCATAGGTGACAACAGAGCGTTCATTCTTTCTGACCTTTCCCCCAATAACGATGAGCTCGACATTGCTGTTCATTAATTCAAGTATGACAGGGACAGAGTTTGTAATTACAGTCAGGTTTCGTTTCTCTTTAATATACCTTGCAATTTGATACGTCGTCGAACCGCTGTCCAAATAAATACAGTCTCCATCCTCGATATGTTCATCGCATGTTTTTGCAATTGCTGTCTTTTCCTCTAGATGGCTGATCATGCGTTCTTCCATAGAAACTTCACCAAACTTTGGTTCTGCCAATTTGACGCCGCCGTATATTTTTTTGATTTTTCCCTGTTCGGCAAGCGCACTGATATCTCTTCGCAATGTATCAATAGAAATTCCCATTTCTTCCCGAAGCTCAGGCATTTTCAGTACTTTTTTAACTGTTAACAAATCAATTATTTTCTTTTGTCTCTCAACTGGAAGCATTTTATCCTCCTCATGTAACGTTGTTATTAGTCTATTCTTTAAAGCTAGTTTACGGATAATTTGCAGGATAATCAATCGGTTTTTACAAAAAATTGAATGAAACATGCATAAGTATAAAAATATATAGTTATTATTTATGCACAAATTATGCTTAATTTATATATAATTTACATATTCTTAATAAAATAACAGATTTATCTTAATACTTATTTTATATGATGGGGGTAACTCAGAGGAGGTGGTCATGTTGTTAGAATTACAAAATATCAGCAAACAATTCGACCAGAAAGTTGTATTAGAAAATATCGACCTTACAATTAATAGCGGTGAAATTGTATCGCTGCTTGGACCGAGTGGAAGCGGAAAGACAACTTTATTAAATATTATCTTGGGGTTAACCAAGATTGATCAGGGAAAAGTTGTTTTTAATAACGAGGATCTAAGTCATGTAGCTATGAAAAATCGCGGTTTTAATATTGTCTTTCAAGATTATGCGTTATTTCCACATTTAAATGCTTATGAAAATATTGTATATGGATTACGCAATAAAAAAGAGGGTGCGTCAGCAGAGGAGGTCAGGGAATATATTGATTTCTTAGAGCTGAAGCCACATTTGAAAAAGAGAATTGGCGAGCTGTCAGGAGGACAGAAGCAGCGGGTTGCCTTGGCAAGAACGCTTGTAACGAAGCCGAAGCTGCTGCTTTTGGATGAGCCGTTAAGTGCGTTAGATGGTGTGATTAAGGAATCGATTAAAGAAAGGATTAAGTCGATTGCCAAGGAATTTAATCTGACAACAATTATTGTGACGCATGACCCGGAGGAAGCTTTAACAATCTCCGATAAGATTTTGATTATAAATCAGGGAAATATCTCACAGTTTGGAACACCATTTGAAATTATTAACCAGCCGAAAAATGATTTTGTAAAGGAGTTTATCCTGAGACAGCTTCAAATCAAACGGCAAAATATCTTTCATCTGTTTGGTGAAAAGTATGCGTAATGCAAAACCAGAAATACGGATTATCTTTATCATCATCCTATTACTCTTTTTTGCTTTTCTGTTCATTCCATTGATTGTTTTATTTCTTCGTTCATTTATGACGGAAGATGGAGGGATAGGGCTTTCAAATTATATAGCATCTTTGTCCAATGATGCCTTAATCCATGCAATCGGAAATAGTTTCAAGGTTTCCGGTGTTACAGCGATTATCACAACGACGCTGGCATTTGCTTTAGCATATGCAGTGAATTGTACAAAAATCTATCAGCCTTTAAAGGGTGCTGTCAAAATCGGTATTCTTATTCCCATGCTGATTCCTACGATTACTTACGGGTTTGCTATTATGTACACCTTTGGGAATCAGGGGTTACTGACAAAGCTTTTTGGTAGAAATCTATTTGAAATCTATGGCTTCAATGGATTGCTGATTGGATATGTCATCTATACATTGCCAGCGGCTTTTCTATTGATTCATAACTCGTTTAAGTATATCGATAAAAAGTTTATCATTGTGTCGAAGCTAATGGGCGACAGAACCTTAAGAAGTTTTTGGAACACCGTTACTCGTCCATTGCTAGGAGCCCTGGGAGGAGCGTTTGTTTTATCGTTTATTCTCAGTTTCACAGACTTTGGCATCCCGGCATCGTTAGGCGGTACCTACGATGTTGTTGCCACACAGCTTTATCAAGCGATGCTTGGATCGATTCCCGACTTTAGTGAAGGTGCTGTGATTGCTGTCCTGATGTTATTTCCGGCTGTGATTGGAATTTTTCTGTTGAACTATCTGGAGAGATTTAATTTTCATTATGATAAGTTCAGTGAAACAGAATTAACGCCAAGCAAATTTAGAGACAGCTTTTATGGCGTTATTTCTGTAATTATTTTGCTGGGGATGCTTTCTATATTTGCAGTCATGTTTATTGCACCGTTTGTGACGGCTTTCCCTTACGATTTAAGCTTTACATGGGATCATATCACTGGTGTTTTCCAGTCCAATGACCTTATATCAGTTTATAGAAATTCACTGATTGTTGCAGTTTTAACAGCAGTGTTGGGAACGGTTATCGCCTATGGGTCAGCGCTTCTTAATGCGCGTACCAAATTAAAAGGGAGGCAAACCGTCGATGTCTTTTCGATGATTACCAATACAGTGCCTGGTATGGTTCTTGGTTTATCCTATTTGCTGCTCTTTAATGGGAGCAGTTTAAAAGGAACCTTTCTGATTATTGTTTTATGTAATATCATGCATTACTTTACAACGCCCTATCTAATGGCGAAAAATGCCTTAACAAAAATGAATCCTGGCTGGGAGACCTCCGGAGAATTGCTGGGGGACAGCTGGGTCAAAACGGTATATCGCGTTATTCTGCCAAACTCCATATCTACCGTTTTAGAGATGTTCAGCTACTATTTTATGAATGCAATGGTTACAATCAGCGGTGTTATCTTTCTGGTATCCGCTCAGACAACGGTTGTCGCAAGTAAAATTAATGAACTGCAGCATTTTGCCCAGTTCAATGAAATATTCGTTTTATCGGTGCTTATTTTCTTAACCAATTTATTAGTTAGATCGGTATGTGAAGTTCTTCAAAAAAGAGCAGAAATTTATAAGAAGTGAGGGGAAAACATGTTGAACACCATGAAAAAATCGATCATCGGAACAGGAATGGCTTTAGCGTTTACCTTAGCGGGATGCGGTGCACAAGGAAGTGATGATGTTGTGATTTATACCAATGCAGATGAGGAAGCAACCGCAGCAATGGAAACAGCATTGGACGCTGCAGGCTATGAAGGAGAATATATTTTGCAATCGCAAGGTACATCTGAACTGGGAGGTAAGCTGCTGGCAGAAGGAGATCAAATAGAAGCAGATGTGGTTACCATGAGCTCTTATTTCCTGGACAGTGCCCAGGAACAGAATGAGATGTTTGCGGATTTAACCTTTGAAACAGAGGCATTAGAAGAGCACCCATCTTATTATACGCCGGTTTTAGGAAATACAGGTGCTATTTTTGTAAATACGGAAGTACTCAAACAGCATGGTTTGGAAGCTCCAGAGAGTATTGCCGATTTAGCAAAGCCTGAATATGAAGGTCTTGTATCGATTCCGAACATTGAGGACTCTTCTACAGCGTGGCTGATGGTACAGGCGGTAATCAGTGAATATGGAGAAGAGGAAGGAAAAGTAATTCTTCAGGATTTAATTGCGAATGTCGGGCCCCATCTGGAAAGCTCTGGTTCAGGTCCAATCAGCAAAGTACAGGCAGGGGAAGTTGCTGCCGGGTTCGGATTGAGGCATCAGGCAGTTGCAGCGAAGGAATCTGGAGCACCAATTGATTTTGTTGATCCGACAGAAGGGAATTTTTCACTGACTGAAGCAGCAGCAGTTGTAAATAAGGAAGATGATGAAAAATCACAAAAAGCAATGGAAATGGCAGAGGTCATCTCAACAGATGCAAGAGAAGAGCTGTTAACTTATTATCCGGTAGCACTTTATGAAGGAGAAACGGTTGATGAAACACATGAACCGGCGCAACCTAAAACATTTGACCAGCCATTAAATGTAGAACTATTGGAACAGCATCAAGCATTCTTTAACTCTGCCAAGTAGGCAATGAAATGAAGTTATTTAGGAAATCACAAGGGGTTACAGAATTAAAAACCTCCCTAATCTGTAAACAAGGAGCGATGTTTTTTTGGAACAATATAAATTATTAACGCCGGGTCCATTAACAACCACGAATACGGTGAAAGAGGAAATGCTCTTTGACCGTTGTACATGGGATCAGGATTACAAGGATATCACCCAGAAAATCCGGATGCAGCTGCTTCAGCTTGCGAAGGCTTCCCCAGAGGATTATACAACAGTACTGATGCAGGGAAGCGGAACGTTTACAGTGGAATCGGTAATGACAACAGCGATAAACAAGAAGGATAAAGCATTGATTATCACGAATGGTACGTATGGAGAAAGAATCGTGAAAATGGCGGATTATATCGGTTTACATTATAAGCATTACGATGTTGCTTACAATGCCTACCCCGATGAATTGGAGTTAAAGTACATTTTAGAGAATGATGCTGCGATTACGCACGTGGTGATGGTGCATTGTGAAACAACGACCGGCATATTGAATCCATTGGAAAGGGTCTCCAGACTTGCTAACGCTTATCAGAAAACACTGATTGTTGATGCGATGAGCAGCTTCGGAGGTATCGAGATGGATATTCCGGCGTTAGGAATAGATTTCTTGATCAGCAGCGCAAATAAATGTATTCAGGGAGTGCCTGGATTTGGATTTGTTATTGCGAAATTGGATAAATTACAGGCCTGTGAAGGGAATGCAGGCAGTCTGTCCTTAGATTTATATGATCAGTGGAAGGAAATGAATAAGGACGGAAAATGGCGTTATACCTCGCCAACCCATGTAGTAGCAGCATTTTCTAAAGCTATCGATGAATTAATGGCGGAGGGAGGAACACCGGCCAGGTTCCAGCGCTATCAGCGTAATAATCAGCTGCTGCGGGAGGGGTTAGAACAGCTTGGATTTAAAGCGTACATCCCAGATGAAAGACAGTCACCAATTATTACAACATTCCTATTTCCAAACGAAACATTTGAATTTGAAGATTTTTATCATTATGTGAAGGAAAGAGGCTTTGTACTTTATCCAGGCAAATTGACAGAAATAAATACATTCCGGGTAGGCAATATCGGAGAAGTCTATGAAGAGGATATAAAAAGATTATGCAATGTCATCCAACAATATATGGGAGCAGTGGTAAAATGAAAAAAGTAGAAGGCATTATATTTGATTGGGCAGGTACAACGATTGATTTTGGCTGCTTTGCACCGGTACATGCATTTGTAACAGTTTTTGAAAATGCGGGCATTGAAGTTACCGTAGAAGAAGCAAGAGAACCAATGGGATTAACAAAGATTGATCATATTCGGACGATGCTATCTATGCCGAGAATTACAGCATTATGGAACGAAAAGTACGGTCAGGAGTTCACAGAACAAGATGTAGAGAACTTATATCTTGGCTTTGAAGCTGCTCTCCTAGAAACATTAGCTACGTACACAGATCCAAAACCAGAGGTGCTGGAAACGATAGAACAATTAAGAAACCAAGGCCTGAAAATTGGCTCTACCTCCGGCTATACGCAAAAAATGATGGATATTGTTGCTCCAGAAGCAGAGAAAAAGGGATATCATCCAGATTTTTATATGACAGTAGACGGGACAAGCGGAATGGGAAGACCATATCCATATATGATTTTTCGGAATATGGAAGCTTTGAAATTAACAGCCGCTCGTCATGTCGTCAAAGTGGGGGACACGATTCCAGATATCGATGAGGCGTTAAATGCTGGTGTTTGGGTTGTTGCTGTTGTTATCGGAAGCTCGGAGATGGGGTTAAGTGAGGAAGAATTTGATGCGTTATCTGAAGCGGAGCAGGAGGAACGGATTGCTCAGGTAGAGAAGACTTTTGTAGAATGCGGGGCTGATTTTACGATACGGACTATGGGTGAGCTGCCTGAGGTTATTAGGGAGATTGATCGTCGGCTTGGGGAGTGAAAATGTTTTAGGTTTGTGATGAAAATAGGATTGTTAAGATAAAAAATAGCTGTGTCATCACTGTTTTGTGAAAATAGTGAGCACAGCTATTTTTAACTCTGCTGTGATTTATGCGCTCTATTTCTATTAAATATCAAATGTACGTGATTTCACGAAGCGCATTACATTTAAGATTGAAATTAGACTGGGTGGGACGATCAAACAGTTAAATCCCTTGTAGAGTTTAGTAAAATCACAAGCAAGATACATTTTAGAATCGTACTTATATGAAGAACTGCCAAACTTTACCCTTTCTAAGCTAAGTTATTCCTCATTCATCCCCGAATTAATATATCGATACCTAGATAAATTGAAGAAAGAAATTACACTTTTGTTTTCTTATAAAATTGATGAAATGATGATTGAAAACAGTAACTAGCTACAGAAAAACAAGGAAAGTGTAGCGTTTTTCTGAAGTGGCAGCTATTAATATTAACTCAACTTTCGCACCTAAGAATAAGCATATATATCTTGCTATTCCAGGGTGAACATGTTCTCCATTACCATGCTTGTATTTTGATGAAATATCCGGCCTTTTTGGAATGGGTGATGGTGCATAGCTCCGCTCCGGCCAACCACTCCGCTTTCCATGGGGACGGCTTCAGCTAACTTGAAAAGAAGACCGCTTTTCAAGTGGATCTTCAGCTCGCCCTGTTCCCATAGGAGTCTGCGTGGTTGGCCTGCGCTCTGATAGGATTCTACAGCGAATGAAAGAAATAAGATTTTAATGAGCTGGACGAAATAGCAGCTTTCGCCTGAACAACCAATCATGACAGCATGAATATGAACTACAGGGAATAGCTTTTATGCACAGAAAGTAATCTTGACGGAACATTTTACCACGCAGCCTGAAAAATATGTTCTATCGGATCAAACATCTATTTGATGAGTTGTTTTTTCACGTATAGAATATCTTACTAGCGGAGGCGGACCGTTTTGACTCCTGAGGGATCAGCACCATCTGAAGATCCACTTTTGCCAAGTGCTCTTCTTGGCAAAAGTTAGCTGAAGAGCGTGCCCCTAGGAAAGCAAAACGGTCCGCCGCAGCGGCGCTTTACACTTCACCTTCTATTCTCTGTTAAGGGAGTTATCAAAGGAACGATTAACTCCTGAATTGAAGTGACTTTTTAATGTGCAAAAGTTAAAATATTAATTTCAATTTATATAGATAAAATAAATTATTGTGAAAATAGTTTTGATGTATAGATGAGGCCATATTGCTACCAAAGTATAGCTCTGATGCTATAATTGAATAGATATATATGTTATTGAGAGAACTTAAAATCAACGTGTAGATATATTAATAAATGATCTAACAAAGTACTTTATACTCTATTAAAAAAGACTGTTTTATACATCTAAGGTTATCTTGGAATTTTGTATCACTGTATAGGAATAATAAATTCTCCTACTCTCGAAGCGAAAGGAGCAGAAACAATGAATAATGATGAATCCAATATTTTAATCTACCAAACCGAAGAAGGAAATACAAAAATAGATGTCAGATTAGAGAATGAAACGGTTTGGATGACGCAAAAGGCAATTGCTGAGCTGTATCAATCAACAAAACAAAATATAAGTCTCCACATAAAAAATATTTGAAGAAGGGGAATTAGATGAAAATGCAGTTGTCAAGTAAAACTTGACAACTGCAAATGACGGTAAAAATTATAAAGCAAAGCATTACAATCTCGAAATGATTATCGCCATCGGCTATCGTGTTCGCTCCCATCGGGGCACCCAGTTCCGTCAGTGGGCTACAGAACGTTTGAATGAATACCTTGTTAAAGGATTTACAATGGATGATAACCATTTGAAGAAGTAAATAACTCCAGTTTACATTTAAAAACAACTAAGAAACATTTTTATTATATATAGAGAATACGGCATGAAGTTAGTACAGCGGATGTTAACGCTGTTTGTGAAAGCAAAATACTTATTTAAATTGAATTATAGAAGAAGGTATAAGGCAATCATTAAATGACCCGCATAAACCCACAACAAAACACAGAAAGGACCTCTAACATGATAGAATGTATCGTTCAAAATGCAGCAGATGCAAAAGAAGCTGAAGAGCTTGGTGCCACAAGATTAGAGCTGGTTTCCGCGATTGAATTAGGCGGCTTGACCCCTTCTTATGGAACGGTCCACCACGTAATGAATAGCGTAGAAATACCTGTTCAAGTAATGATTAGACCGCATCCTTATGGATTTATGTATCGTGCAGAAGATAAATTGGCAATGAAAAAGGATATTTCTTTACTCTATGAGATGGGGTATAAGCGGATTGTAATTGGTGCGCTGACAGAACATAAAACAATAGATACTGTCTTTTTAGATGATTTATTCAGCGATTTCTCTGAATTGGATGTGACGTTTCATCGTGCTTTTGATGAAACTCGCAATCAAATAGAAGCTTACCGGACACTGGTACCTTATCGAAAAAATATTAAGCGAATCCTAACTTCTGGCGGTGCAGCGGATTGTACTGACGGAAAGGATATGCTGCTTGAACTGGTTCAATTGCAGAGCAAATTGCAAGGACCAAATATTTTGCCGGGAAGCGGTCTGAATGCAGAGAATATAGCTACTCTGCATGAAGTGATTCAAGCGAAGGAATATCATTTTGGCAGTGGTGTCAGGTATAATCAGTCATTTGAAGAAGGGATGGATCAAGGAAAGATAGCGAGGATCCGGAAAGCGTTAAGCAAGTAATCATCATCAAGCTTGGTTGAAGCTGCATGCATCATGAAATAAAAACGGTTAAGGCAGTTCATATCCTGTCTTAACCGTTTTTAAAATATCCAATAGAAGGCGATTAGATATCCATCTCCAAACCTAACTCATCTCTTTTATTTCTCACGCTTTCCAAACTCGGAATGGAGAGTTGTCCGCCAAGGGTTTCAACAGAAATCGATGCTGCCAGCGAAGCAATCCGTACCGTATCTTTTAGCGAAAAATGATTCTCTAAGCAATAAGCAAAAGCACCGTGGAATATATCCCCTGCTCCAGTAGTATCCACCGTGTCTGCACGAAATGCAGGAATGTAATAGATTGTATCTTCCTTTTTATACATAGCTCCGTCACTCCCCAGCGTTACCACGATAGTATTTGGGTTGATTTTCTCCAGTTTTGAAAAAGTGTCCCGCCAGGTCTCTTTATGATTCATATCAATCGCTATCCCAGAATATTGATAGGCGAAATCCTTCGAACAGACAAGATAATCAACAGCTTCAATAATATCTAAAAGCTCCGGTTTAAACGTTCCGGCATCCATTAACGTAATAGCTGTTGGGTATTTTTGAAATGCTTGAAGAGCGCATTCTTTTTCATATCCGTCCATAAGAACCACATTGGGTGAATGGTCTGGCCAATCAGGCTCGTAATTTTCTGGAGGCAAAGGCGTATTAAGGATGGTCCGATGTCCATTTTCTTGATTAACTATAATGGAGCTGATGCTGGTAGCCAGCTGATCATCTACTTTTAAAGAGGAGGCATCGACCCCAGCGCTTTCTAATTGTTCTAGAATTTTCTTTCCAAATAAGTCATTTCCAATACGACTGATAAGTGACGTTCTGCTTCCCCATAGGGCGCACAAATAAGCCGCGTTTGCAGCTGGTCCTCCCATACATTCTATTCGTTGCGGAATACGGTATTTTTGATTTTCAACAATTGGTGTGTCGACAGGAAAAGTTATATCATAAACAGCTTGGCCGATACATAGAATACTCATTTTTATTCCCTCCATTATATAAGACGGTATCTGATTGCAATTCATTTGGTATTTCATCTTACAACAAATAAAAAAACTAAAATCCTATTTATCTATATATTCTATCATCGTTCAGAAAATGTGTGATCAGAGAAACAAGGATTATCTTACTTTATTATGTAAACGTATTCTCAAGTGGTATAATAACTACATATCTTGCTCTGATAGATAGCATCTCTTTTTTGAGCGGCAAAGGAATGGAAACAGATTTTTACCTTGGAAAAGGCTAGGTTAAGGTAAAATGAATAGATTAACGATAGGGTGGAGGGTTTTTAATGAAAGAATGGAAAATAGCGCTTGTTCCGGGAGACGGAATAGGACCGGAAGTTGTAGCAGAGGGTGTAAAAGTGCTGCAGGCCATCGAGAAGCTGGATGATACACTTTCTTTTGAATTTGAACGTTTTCCTTGGGGTTGTGAGTATTACTTAGAACATCAGAAAATGATGGCGGATGATGGGATAGAGCAATTAGAAAATTTTGATGCGATTTATCTCGGAGCTGTAGGCTATCCTGGGGTTCCTGACCACATTTCACTTTGGGATCTATTATTGAAAATTCGCAAGGGCTTTGATCAATATGTGAATCTGCGTCCGGTGCGGTTATTAAATGAAGAGCTGACGCCGATTAAAAGTAAATCGGAGAAAGATATTGATTTCCTTGTTATCCGGGAAAATAGTGAAGGGGAATATGCCGGCGCCGGGGATTGGTTATTTAAAGGAAAAAAAGAAGAGGTTGTTTTGCAAACCGGTGTTTTTTCCCGGAAAGGGACAGAACGGATTATCCGATATGCCTTCGAGGAAGCGCGTAAGCAACAAAAATCACTGACAAGTATCAGTAAAGCGAATGCGCTGAATTATTCAATGGTTTTCTGGGATGAGGTATTTGAAGAAGTAGGGAAAGAATATCCAGATGTTAAAACAGAATCCTATTTAGTCGACGCGGCAAGTATGTTTTTTGTTATGCAGCCGGAACGTTTTGAAATTGTAGTAACCTCTAATCTGTTTGGAGATATTTTGACAGATATCGGCGCTGCAATTACTGGCGGAATGGGGCTAGCGACAGGGGCGAATGTGAACCCGGAAAGAGATTATCCTTCCATGTTTGAGCCGGTTCATGGCTCTGCACCTGATATCGCCGGGCGAGGGATTGCTAATCCAATTGCAGCCATTTGGTCGGTTGCGCAAATGCTAGAGCATTTTGGTGAGGAAGAATGGGGAAGTATCGTTGTTGATACGATAAAAGAAATAATTGATGAAAAGAAAGTACTCACACCGGATTTAGGAGGAAAGCATAGTACTTCAGAAGTTGGAGATTATTTTGTGGAGAAAATAGCGGGGAAGCTGCACCATAAGTAACTGGTTTAATAAAGGTAAATCGCTATCTGATTACGTATGAAGAAGTTGCTTAAGATGAGGTCTGCCTAGCTTCACATGAATGGACGATGGTGTGTTTATTTTGCAATAGAGTTAAAGAAATGGTTAAGCATAAATAAAAAGAAGCTCACGGAAAATTATTATTTCAGCTGTGAGCTTCTTTTTATTTATTTTAAACAGCACATGGAGCAGGCAGTTCGATTGGGACTATAAAGTCACAGAGAAGCTTTCTTTATCAATTAATTCATCCAGCGACCATACCCGCTGATATTCATCCTTATATTGAATATGTGATGCACGAATGTCCGTCGGAGTAGTGACGCCTGCCGCTGCGGAAATACGGAACAGGCTTTCACGAAGGGTGACCAGATAATTCAAAGCCCGATAAGCTTTTTCATCCACGACGAGAGCTTTCTGCAGCTTGGGATCAGTTGTTGCTACACCCACAGGACAACGATTTGTATGACAAATTTGTGCCATAATGCAGCCGACTGTAATCATAAATGCCCGAGCAATTTGGACAAGGTCTGCACCCATACCAAGAATGACAGCGATTCGATCTGCAGTAAAAAGTTTTCCTGAAGCAATCAGTGTAACATGGTCGCGAACCCCATATTTTTTTAACGTCTGATTAGCGATGGTGATTGCTGATTTTATAGGGAGCCCGACGCTGTCTGCAAGCTCTTGAAAGGTTGCTCCTGTTCCGCCTTCGGATCCATCTACAGTAATGAAATCCGGTCCAGCACCGGTTTCCTTCATATAACTGGCCATCTCTTCTAAATCGTGCGGGCTGCCAATGACTAGTTTAACGCCGACTGGAAGACCGGTATGATTCCGAATCTGCTCGATAAAAGAGAACATCGATGGGACGTCATCGAACTCGTTAAAACGGTTGGGACTATCGATTTCTTGATAAGGAGTGACATTTCGAATAGCAGCGATTTCTTCCGTTACTTTTTCTGCATCCACATGCCCGCCGCGTGTTTTTGCGCCTTGTGCAAGTTTTAATTCGAAGGCTTTAACCTGTGGGATTTCGCTTTTTTCTTTCAATAAATCCCAGTTAAAAGCACCTGATTTTGTACGAACGCCAAAAAGACCAGGTCCAATTTGGGCTATGATGTCAGTATCTCCCGCTAAATGGTAATCGGAGAGTCCTCCTTCTCCCGTGTTCATCCAGGAACCGCCAGCCATGCCAATCCCCTTGGACAGAGCGGTAATCGCATTCTCTCCCAACGCTCCGTAGCTCATTGCAGACATCCCGACCAGTCCTTTTACGCAGAAGGGCTGCCTGCAGGAAGGACCAATAACAACTGCATGTTTATCACTTAAGAGCCATGGCTGCATTTTTTGGTCCTTTAATTTTTCTTTCCGGCTTAGCAAATTATCTTCTTTCACTTCATAAACTTTGGAATCAATGAGCTTTGTATTATCTGCTTCCAGCTCTTCTTGCTGTTTGGGAAACATCGCATTTTTTACATAGAAGTCTGCTTTCTCAAAATCACGTCGAGAACCGAAACCAATCATATTTTTCTGATATTTAGCAGGAATCACCACATCCCGGTAATCATCACGGGAAAAAGGTTTCCCGGCAGTATCAGCATCAAATAAGTATTGTCTCAGCTCCGGACCAGCTTTTTCTGCGGTATATCTTATTTTACCAAGCAGCGGATAGTTACGTAGAATGGCATGTTGTGACTGCCGCCTGTCCTTCCAATATATGTAGCTGAACAATCCCAGCGGAATAACAATAATAGCTATCACCAGAATACTCAATGCTATCAAAATAAAAGTTAGTGCAGAAAATTCCATTTTCAGATATCTCCTTTCACATCGAAGTAGCAAACGGTGTATGTAAAACTTGATATGTGCCTATAAGATATACATACCCGTTTTGAGAAGGGTTACACTTTTGAAAAATCTTTTGTCTGATGAGGCTCGGAAGGGGGCGGAGGAAGATAAAGAAGGGATAAACAAAAAAGAGATGCTGGATTTTAAATCTAACATCTCTTCCGTTTAAATAAAAGGAAGTCTGCTAAAACAGCCTCCTATCCTATTTATTCAAGCTATCACACCGGTCCCCAATTAATCAAAACAGTAATCACAATAAAGATCGTACCAATAACATACCAAATCCCCACAAGCGGCAGGGCAAATTTTTAGCCACTTCGTCCAAGGAATACCGGCGATGGCTAAATTGGCCATTAAAACACCGGATAACGGTGTAATAATATTAGTAAAGCCATCTCCAAGCGTGTAGGCTTGAACAGCAACCTGACGCGGGATATCCATTAAATCGGCAAGTGGTGTCATGATTGGCATGACAATGGCAGCTTGTCCACTACCAGAAGTAACAACAAGGTTGAACAGCCCATTTCCGATAAACATAGCTATGGCACCCATGACACTGGAAAACGGTTCTAAAACAACAGCCATACTATGTACGACTGTATCCAGTACTTGTCCATTTTCCAAAACAACTACAATCGAACGAGCCATTCCGATAATTAAAGCACCGTATAATACTCTTTTCGCACCGTTTAAAAACTCTTCTACCATTTGGTTAGCGCCCATTTTTGAAATAAGAGCGGTAAGAATTGCTAAAGCAACGAAAATCCCTGCCATTTCATTGATGTCCCAATCTAATTGGAAAACACCATAAACATAAATAGCAATACCGGCTACCAGAACAAGTAATACAGTGAGCTGTGTAGATGTTAATTTTTCATCTACATCGTCCATGGATTTTTCTTCCAGCTTCGGGAAGGGATTATCACTCAGAATACTTTTTTGCGGGTCATTTTTAACGCGGTTGGCATACCAAATGATGTAAGCAATGGTTGCACCAACAATAATGACATAGAGAACTAATCTTAAAGATAGACCAGAAAATAATGGAATCTGTGCTATCTGCTGTGCAAACCCTGTTGTTTGCGGATCCAGGAATCCAACTGCAAATCCGGAGTAAGCTCCTAAGTAAATAATTGATACACCGACAATGGCGTCCATTCTCATAGCTCTAGCCAGGATAATTCCAATTGGAATAAAAGCAATGGAGGAGTTAGCGATAATTCCCAATCCTCCAAAAACAGAAAAGAGTGCAGCGACCATTAAAATTAAGAGCCATTCGCGGTTTTGTGTCCGTTTAATGGTTTTCATGATCATGCTGTCAATCGCACCTGTTTTTTCAATAACAGCGAAAGTTCCGCCAATTGTCAATACAAGAAAAATTAGTCCGGCACCGCCAATCAATCCTTCTTGAATCGAGCTAAATAAATCAATCAAGCTAACAGGCTGCTGGTCGATTTGACTATAGCTGTCTGGAACAATGACATCCATTCCATCTTCCGTTGTTTCTCGTTCGTAACTCCCGGCTGGAATGATATATGTAAGGATTGCGGCAAGCAATAGAATGACAAACAATATAACATATGCATCTGGAAGCTGAAATTTCTTTTTTTGCTTTGTTTTTACTTGCTGTGACATAGAAGAAGCCTTCTTTCTTTGAAAATCTTAAACTTGAAATTGATTATATAAGAGTTTATACTTCAAAGCAATATAAAATAATTAAGAATACTTTTAATAGAAGGCTGCTGCTTGCTTATCTTGTCAAAAATAGGGCCTGTCGGAAAGCAGTTGTATATGAATGGATGACCTTCGTGCGTAGAAAAAGAGCTTACTAGATGAAGGATGGAGAAGACAAATGGGAAAAAATATAGAAAAAAGTGTGTCAGAAGTTTTTCAACATTTACACACACATGCTGAAATCAGCTGGGAAGAAGTAGAGACTACGAAATATATTAAAGAAAAATTAGAAGAAGCCGGGTGTGAAACAATCACATTTCCAGACCATACGGGTGTCATCGGAAAGTTTGGCAGCTTTGACAAAGGTCTGCCGGTAATTGGTGTCCGTGCAGATATGGATGCGTTATGGCAGGAAGTGAACGGTGAATTCCAGCCAAACCATTCCTGCGGTCATGATGCGCATATGTCGATGGTATTGGGCGTCCTATGGACATTGCAGCAGATGCCTGACATTAAAGGTAAGGTTGCGATTAAATTTATTTATCAGCCCGCAGAAGAAGAAGGCAGCGGTGCACTGAAAATGGTGGAAGAAAAAGTGGTAGAAGACGTCGATTATTTATTCGGTGTTCACCTCAGACCAAAACAAGAAGTTGATGCAGGGCAGGCTGCTCCTGTGATTGTGCACGGTGCAACGAAAACATATGAAGCGGTCATTAAAGGGGAGGATGCGCATGGGGCACGTCCGCATCTGAACGATAATGCGATTGAAATTGGCATGCAAATCGTCAATATGCTGGGTCAAATCCATATGGATCCAAGAGTTCCGCACTCGGCGAAAATGACGAAATTCCAGGCGGGGGCGAAAAGCTCGAATATTATCCCGGGGAACGCCTCATTCAGCTTGGATTTACGTGCGCAATCCAATGAAGTGATGGATCTGCTTGCGAAGAAAGTCGACGGTATTTTAGAGTCTGTACGGAATCTGTATGATATAGATATTGATGTGACTAACTATCATGGTGTACCTGCAGCTGAAACAAGTGAAGAAGCAACGAGCTTTATGCGCACAGCAATTACAGACGTATTGGGTGAAGAAAATGTGGTAGAGCCGCTCCTGACGCCAGGCGGAGATGATTTTCATTTTTATACGGTGAAGAAGCCGGAATTGAAAGCCACGATGCTGGGCTTGGGCTGTAATTTAGGGCCTGGTTTACACCACCCTAACATGACCTTTGATAAAGATGCGCTTCAAACAGGAGTGGATATTTTAACGAAGGCTATTTTGAATGTGTATGGAGATAAGTGATAGATTGTTAGATTAAGGAATAGCCAGTCCTTGCTTTGTTTGGCGAGAACTGGCTTTTAACGATGTATTAAGGTCTGGGTTAACTTGGTTACTTATAAATAAAAGTTCTTCTTTTCGTTTAAACATTATAACCTTATGTTTACTAATGCAAAAATCAATGCTAATCTATTTTATATAGAGTTAAATAATCAGGTTGCGTTAGGATTTATTCAAGATTATGATGAGATGGACGCTGACCAAAGGGATGATGGAAATGGCAGACAATGTCGTTCTGCGGAATATAAAAATGCTGGATGGGACCTCGGCAGATATTGTAATAGAGAATAGAAAAATTGTGGATATTGCGTTACCAGGAATGGGAGCTGGCGAAAAAGTAATTGATTATCAAGAGGAAACTTATGCTTCCAGCGGCTGGATTGATATGCACGTACATGCCTTTCCAGAATTTGAGCCCTATGGAGATGATATTGACGAAATAGGCTATAAAACAGGAGTCACGACCATTGTTGATGCGGGAAGTACTGGAGCTGACCGAGTGCATGAATTAGTTAAGCGTGCTCAACAGGCGAAAACAAATGTATTCGCTTTCCTGAATATTTCTCGAATTGGTTTAGAGAGAGTAGATGAATTATCGGACTTATCTTTATTAAATAAAGAAGAATTAAAACAAGCTGTGAAGGAAAATAAAGATTTTATCGTCGGACTAAAAGCGAGAATCAGCAGCAGCGTAGTAGGTCAAAACGATATAGAACCGTTAAAAGTTGCACGTGAATTTTCTAAAGAAACGAAGCTGCCATTGATGGTTCATATCGGCTCCGGCCCTCCAGATATTAACGATGTATTAGGTTTACTGAAGAAAAAAGATGTCATGACACATTTCTTAAACGGGAAGGCGAATAATTTATTTGATGAAACGGGCAAACCGCTGCCTGCTTTTTTAAAAGCAATAAAACGCGGGATTCATTTAGATGTCGGTCATGGAAATGCAAGCTTTTCTTTTAAAACAGCGGAACAGGCAAAGGAATATGGGATTCATTTCCACACCATCAGTACAGATATATATCGGAAAAACCGGCTGCACGGGCCAGTGTATAGTATGGCAAATGTTTTAAATAAGTTCTTATGCTTAGGCTACTCTCTGAAAGAAGTTATAAATGGAGTAACAGTGGATGCGGCAGCATGGTTAAATAAACCTGAGCTTGGCCGTATCACAAAAGGGGATATTGCAAATATTACCCTTTTTTCCGTAGAAGATGAGACAATCGATTTGATGGACTCAGACGGTGAAAAGCGGGAAGCGAAGCAGAAAATCGAGGTAAAAGGAGTGGTGGTCAATGGTGAATACCATGCATGCAAGGTATGGGCTGAAGCGGGTTATTAATGCAAGCGGAAGAATGAGTATTTTAGGTGTTTCTGCTCCCTCGGATACCGTAATGGAGGCAATGAAAGCAGGGGGACAGCACTATGTGGAAATCTCAGATTTAGTGGATAAAGCAGGAAAACATATTGCGGGACTGCTTCAATCAGAAGCTGCTGTTGTTGTTAATTCCGCTTCAAGTGGTATCGCGCTTTCTGTCGCCGCGATGATAACGGAAGGAAATCATAGAAAGAGTGCTAAGCTGCACCAGGAAGCAATCCAAAAAAATGAGATCGTGATGCTGAAGGGACATAACGTGCAGTATGGCGCGCCAGTGGAAACCATGGTTGCTCTTGGCGGAGGAAAGCTTGTGGAAACCGGTTACGCCAATGAAGGAAAAAAAGAGCATATAGCGGATGCAATCAATGAAAATACAGCTGCTGTTTTATTTATAAAATCACATCATGCTGTTCAGAAAAATATGATTTCTGTGGAGGAAGCCTGGGATGTTGCCCAGGAAAACCATGTACCATTAATCATTGACGCAGCTGCAGAAGAGGATTTGAAAAAATATGTACTGCTTTCAGATTTAGCGATTTACAGCGGCTCGAAAGCCATCGAAGGACCGACATCTGGAATCGTGGCCGGAAAGAAAAAATATGTGGAGTGGGTTAAAACACAGCTGCATTTTATAGGAAGAAGTATGAAGGTAGGAAAGGAAACAACCTTTGGCCTGCTGCAGGCATTGGATGAATATGCTGTGAAAACAAATCATAGTGAAGCTGAAAAAAAGTGCTTAGATGAATTGCAGTCATTAAATACAATCGATGGTGTAACGGTAAGTACCGTACAGGATGAAGCAGGCCGTGCTATTTTCAGAGCACGGATCCACATTGATGCTGCTTTAACTGGGTGCACCGCTAAAGAGGTAAATGACAAACTCCGTCATGGCGATATAGCTATTTACACACGGGATTATGGAATTCGCCAGGGGTTCTTTGATATCGATCCCCGCCCGCTTCAGGGGGATGACATTCACGTGATTGCAGCGGAATTAAAATCCATTTTAGGAGGAAATAAATAATGAATATGGATTCTCGCTTTTATAAAAATCGAGTAGCATTAAATGTATTAGCAAGTGGTTTGGAAAATGCGAAGGAAGTCTTTGATGCAGCAGAGGGATATGTGCTGGTTGGCGTGCTTTCCAAAGACTACCCGACAGTGGATGCAGCTGTTGCAGCTATGAAGGAATATGGAGAAGCAATTGAGGATGCTGTTTCCATTGGCTTAGGTGCAGGTGATAATCGACAAGCGGCAGTTGTGGCGGAGATTGCCAACTATTATTCGGGTTCTCATATTAATCAGGTTTTCCCTGCGGTAGGAGCAACACGTGCTAATTTGCGAGAAAAAGACAGCTGGATCAATGCACTTGTATCGCCAACGGGAAAAGCAGGCTATGTCAATATTTCTACGGGTCCGATTAGTGCAGAAGCCAGTGAGACCGCTATTGTCCCAGTGAAAGCTGCCATCGCACTTGTTCGTGATATGGGCGGCAATGCATTGAAGTATTTTCCTATGAAAGGGTTACAATCAGAAGAAGAATACCGTGCAGTTGCCAAGGCCTGCGGGGAAGAAAGCTTTGCGTTAGAACCAACAGGCGGCATTGATTTGGCTAATTTCGCTGCCATTTTAGAAATTGCCTTAGAAGCAAACGTACCTAAAGTCATTCCTCATGTCTATTCATCTATTGTTAATAAGGAGACCGGAAAAACGAATGAGGAAGATGTTAGAAAGCTCCTGGCTATCACCAAAGAATTGGTTGATAAAGATGCGTAGGAATATAGTTGCTTTTGGCGAAGTCATGATGCGTTTGCAGGTGCCAGGATACGAATTACTCTCGCAGGCCAGCCATTTACAGTATTCCTTTTCAGGTACCGGTGTAAATGTTGCTTCGGCGATGACAAAGCTGGGACATAAGGGATACCTGATTACCAAATTACCGGATAACCCGCTGGGGGATGCAGCAATTTCCTTCCTGCAGCGCTTAGGAATAGAACAGGATTTCATTGCAAGGGGTGGTAAATATATTGGAATGTATTTTTTAGAAAATGGCTTTGGGCAGCGTGCAAGTCGTGTCACGTATACCAACCGCTTAGAAAGCACATTTAATACAGAAGATATTTCCGATTATAATCTGGATGTGATTGCAGCCAATACAGACATTATTCATTTTTGCGGAATCAGCCTCGCGATGACAGATACAGTCCGTTCCAGTATGAAAAAGCTGGCTGCAAAGGTTAAAGAAAAAGGCGGAAAAATTTGCTTTGACTGTAATTATCGTCCTTCTTTATGGGAAGGCGGTTATGAAGCAGCCAAGCCGCATTATGAGGAGATGCTTTCGCTGGCAGATATCGTGATGATGAATGAAAAAGATGTGATGTATATCTTAGGAATAGAAACAAAGAAGTCGGAAAGGAAAGAACAGCTTCAGGATGTTATTCCCAAAGCAGCGGAGCAGTTTCGTATTCCGGTAATTGCAGGTACTCACCGGGAGATCAATGCGGATAATACGCATTCTTTAGAAGGCTATCTGTTTAAGCAAGGGAAATTTGTGTTTTCGAAAAAGCTGACCTTTTCTGTGTATGACCGTATTGGTGCTGGAGATGCATATACGAGCGGTATTTTACACGGAGAACTGTCCGGTTTTACACCGGAAAAAACAGTGGCATTTGCAGCGGCTGCTGGTATGCTGGCGTGTACGATTGTTGGGGATACCCCGATGTCAACGGAAGCGGAGATTGTAGCGGCGATGGCTGGGGGCGTGGGGGATGTCGAGCGTTAGAGGCGGAGTTATGTTAGAGTGAAGAGTAGCAACTTCCGGAATCATCAAAATATAACTCTAATTAGGTGATAACCATGTACAAAAACCTCCCCCCTCTTTTTAACGAACTCCAGACAATGCGCGATAACTATTTCTATACAGAAATTTTCAACTCATCGATTCACACGAGAGCAGTTCCTGATAAATGGAGTGTTGCAGAAGCGGTTTACCATTGCTATTTATTGCTGAAGCTGACGCGGATAACATCTGTCTATTACTTGCCTATCGCCCGTGCTTATATGAAGGTCCGCCGGCCCAAGGTGAAGCGGTATATGGATGATATGTCTAATATATATAGTGGAAAAACAATGAAGGTGCCCTTTATTTTGAAGCCGAAAATGAAGCGGGAATACACGCTTACAGAGCTGCGAGGTTTATTAGAAGAAGAGACGGAAAAGCTGAAGACATGTGTAGCATCTCTAACCAAAGAACAATGCTACTGGATAAGGTATCCGGATCCTGTACCTGACTACCCGAATGTGATGCAAGTGGTGAAGCTTTTACGGATTCATGAGGAGCATCATTATAGGGTAGTGATGGAACGAGAGGCGAAGTTTAGGAAATAAGCATCAAGTCATTGGATGAGACGTGTACGGAATACCATAAATACATCTTGCCAATATTTCCAAGGTGACAACCCGGCGATTTTATGCCATAATATACTTTGATAAATATACTGGTACCTTTAAATCAGTCCAGAGAGGCTGACAAGGACAGCGCGAATAGAATAGCTACCATGTGGAGTACCTTTGGGAAAGGTATATTCAAGTGTATGCTATTTAGGAAAAGCTTCTTGTCAGGGATTGGACAGGGAGCTTTTTTCTTGTCTATAATCTCGAAAGAATCAAGTTTTTCGGTGCCAGTTTCTTATATTTTAAGATATTGGAGGAATTGGTATGTCACAAACAGATAAAGAATTTTCATTGCAGCCGGTGCCGCAGACGCATCGAAATGGATTTTGGAAGATTTTAGCGGTTATGCTGTCGCTCAGCTTTTTCTCAGCGAGTATGATGTCTGGAGGAACATTAGGAACAGGGCTTTCTTTTTCTACGTTTATCTGGATCGTACTGGCTGGTAACCTGATTCTTGGGCTTTATACAGGTTCCTTAGCTTATATTGCTTCTAAAACAGGATTATCTACGCATTTATTAGCGCGTTATGCGTTTGGAGAAAAAGGTTCTTATTTAACCTCCTTTTTACTTGCCTCTACACAAGTGTGCTGGTTTGGAGTGGGGCTGGCGATGTTTGCTATTCCGGCTGCCAAAGCAACAGGGGCAAATGTCTATCTGTTAATTGGTGTTTTTGGCTTATTGATGACTGTTTCGGCTATCTTTGGAATGAAAACTTTAACCCTGCTGGGATTTATTGCAGTTCCGGCAATTGCTATTTTTGGAAGCTACTCCATGGTTAACTCGGCAAATACAATGGGCGGAATTCATGAACTATTTGCTTATGAACCCGCACAGGTAATCAGTGTAGGACTGGCATTAACGATTTGTGTAGGGTCATTTATCAGCGCTGGAACGCTTACGCCTGATTTTGCCCGGTTTGCAAAATCAGCGAAATCGGCAGTAACCGCAAATATTATTGCTTTCTTCCTTGGAAATTCATTGATGTTTTTATTCGGAGCAGTGGGCGCGATGGCTTTCGGTATGGCAGATATTTCGGATGTGATGTTTTTACAAGGACTGATGATTCCTGCTATTATTGTGTTAGGCTTAAATATTTGGACAACCAATGATAGTGCACTGTATGCGTCTGGTTTAGGATTTGCGAACATCACCAAGTTTTCCAAGAAGAAAATCGTTGTGTTCAACGGAATTGTCGGGACAATTGCTGCCATGTGGTTATACAATAATTTTGTCGGATTCTTAAATGTTCTGGGATCTGCACTGCCATCGATTGGAGCAATCATATTAGCAGATTATTATCTGGTCCGCCGCAGAAAATATGAACCCTTTGAAACAATGACATTTAAATCTGTAAACTGGGTAGCAATTATTGCCTGGGCAGGCGGGGTCGCTGTTGCTAATTTTGCGCCGGGAATTCCGCCAATCAATGCATTGTTAGGAACATCAATCATTTATGTGGCCGGAATGAAAATAATGTCTCAAAAGGAAACGGTCACCGTACCATTAAAAGAGAAGGATGAGGTAGTCAGTGATTATTAAAAATGCAAAACTTAGAGGAAAAGATGGCCTTTGGCACATCGTTATAGAAAATGGTAAATTTAACGCGGTAACGCAGGAGCTGCCGCAATCTGAAGATAAAGAAGTAATGGATGTACATGGTGCGCTGGTTCTCCCGCCTTTTATTGAACCGCATATTCATTTAGATACCACATTAACAGCAGGGGAGCCTGCATGGAATCAGAGCGGAACGTTATTTGAAGGAATCCAGCGCTGGTCGGAACGTAAAGAAACATTAACCATAGAAGATGTGAAAAAAAGATCCAAAACAGCATTGAAATGGCAGATTGCTCAAGGCATCCAGCATGTCCGTACGCATGTGGATGTGACCGATCCGGAACTGACTGCCTTAAAAGCAATGCTGGAAGTGAAACAGGAAATGGCTCCTTATGTAGATATCCAGCTGGTTGCTTTCCCGCAGGAGGGAATTCTATCCTACCCGAATGGAAAGGAGCTTTTGGAGGAAGCGCTGAAAATGGGAGCCGATGTTGTCGGCGGCATCCCGCATTTTGAATTCACAAGAGAATACGGCGTCGATTCGATGAGAGTCGCATTCGATCTTGCTGAGAAATACGATAAATTAGTAGATATTCATTGTGATGAAATCGACGACGAGCAATCCCGTTTTGTAGAAGTAGTCGCAAAAGAAGCTTATGAGCGCGGCTGGGGCGAACGTACAACAGCGAGCCACACGACAGCAATGGGTTCTTATAACGATGCCTATACATCAAAGCTATTCCGTCTGCTGAAGATGTCTCATATCAATTTTGTATCGAATCCGCTTGTAAATATTCATCTTCAGGGCCGATTCGACACGTATCCAAAACGCCGCGGCTTAACTCGGGTCAAAGAATTGCAGGAAGCAGGAATGAATATCTGCTTTGGCCATGATGATATTTTTGATCCATGGTATCCGCTGGGAACGGGAAACATGCTTCAGGTCTTGCATATGGGTATCCATGCATCCCAGTTAATGGGCTATGAGCAAATTGTTAATTCCATTGATCTGGTTACTCAAAACAGTGCAAAAACACTTCATATTGAAGACAAATATGGTATTGAAGCAGGCAAGCCGGCGAATTTCATCGTCTTGTCCGCTGATAATGAGTATGATGCTGTTCGCAAGCAGGCAACAGTGACATATTCCTTCAGAGATGGAAAAGTGATTGCTCATACAAAACCAAGTGAGTCATCTATTGTTTTAAATGATACGGAAGAAAAAGTGACGTTTGATAGATAAAGTGAAAGAAGAAGCGTACCCTTGGCTGGTGCGCTTTTTTTCCTGTGGGTGGACGAAATGTTTAAGGGTGCGGTGTGTTTAAAAATTTTTAAAGTAAAGTTTTTATATATTATGTCGAAAAAACATGTTGCAATAGTCAGAAACATGTGATAAATTATAAGAAATCAAATTTAATGAATCCGCTTTCAATAAATTGAATCCGCATTCAAGAGAGGTGAAATGATATTTTGAAGGGAAGAGTGAGTGCTTATGATGTAGCAAAATTAGCAAAAGTTTCACAAACTACCGTTTCAAGAGTTCTAAATAATTACCCGCACGTAAGAAAAGAAACGAGAAAAAGAGTGCATGATGCTATCAATACGTTAGGTTTTTCCCCAGATGAGATTGCCAGAAGCCTTGCAAGCAAGAAAACAAATACGATTGGGCTTATTGTGGAGGATATTTCAAACTCTTTTTATGCGGAAACAGCTCATATTATATTACGGGAAGCTCAGAAATATGATTATGAAGTCATTATCATCGATGCAGAAACAGATGAAAATAGTTTTGAAAGAGCAATTAACACGCTTAATGGAAAAAGAGTAGATGGAATTATTGTTGCCTCAGCCCGGATGGATAATCAAAAGGTAAAAGAATTCTACGATAAAGGATTTCCAATCATTTTTTATAACCGGCGCATTTACGGTATTGAAGAAAGTCATTATGTAGAAGTGGATAATAAATTAGGTGCGAAGATAGCTGTCAACCATCTGGTGGAAAACAAGCATAGAAAAATAGCGTTTATTTCTGGACCTACAATATATTCTACTTTCTATCAACGCTTCGAAGGGTATAAAGAAGCACTTCAAGAAAATGGTTTAGAATATGATGAATCGCTGATTTATAAGGGAGAAGTAATCTATGAACAAGTTTTTCAGTTTGCATTGAATCTAATGAGGGACAAAGAAATGCCGACTGCGTTTTTTGCTTCAACGGACCAAATGGCATTAGCAATCATGGATGCAGCTGCTAGAAGCGGAAGACATATTCCATATGATATCTCTATCATCGGCTTTGATGATATTGAGATTGCGAGTAATCCTTATATTGGCTTAAGTACTATTTCTCAAAGAAAAGAAGAGATGGCTATACTAACACTTCAAAAATTATTATCACTTATTAATAATGACGATTCAAATAGCGAGCCAAATAAAATTACGTTAGAACCAGAACTAATTATTCGTAAAACAACAGGTGTTAACAATCAGTAGAATATCGCACATTTCAGGAGGTAGAGAAATGGCTAGTTATAAAGCAAACGAGCTTTTTGATTTATCTGGTAAAACAGCCATTGTTACTGGAGCAAGCAAGGGAATTGGAAGAAGTATTGCTTTGTTGTTAGCTCAAAATGGAGCTGATGTTGCTTTAATGGCAAGGAATGAAGAAGGGTTGAAAGAGGTTGCCAAAGAGATTGAAAGCACAGGTCAGAAAGCTCTGCCAGTTTCCGTTGACTTAACAGATATTGATAGTATTCCCAATGTGGTAGAGAAGGTGTATGATCATTTTGGAAAGATAGATATATTGGTGAATAATGCTGGAACAAATATACCGAAGAAGGCGGAAGAAGTTACCGAAAAAGACTGGGATCAGATTATTGATATAAATGTAAAAAGTGTATTTTTTATAAGTAAAGCTGTAGGAAAATACATGAAAGCTGCGGAGCAAGGAAAAATAATCAATGTTTCTTCGCAAATGGCTTTTGTAGGTTATTATAAACGGGCTGCATATGCTTCCAGCAAAGGGGCTATTACACAATTGACAAAATCTTTATCGATTGAATGGGCTCCATATCATATAAATGTCAATGCTGTAGCGCCAACCTTTATTGAAACACCAATGACAAGAAAGATGCTGGATGATGCAGATTTTAAAAAAGATGTGTTAAGCCGTATCCCTCTAGGAAGATTAGCAAAAGAGGAGGATTTATTTGGCGCATTTGTATTTCTGGCATCCGAGGCAGCGGATATGGTAACGGGCCAAACGCTGATTGTGGATGGCGGGTGGACTGTTTGGTGATTTTTGAATGCGGATTCAATAAAAAGAGAAAACAGGTTAAAAGTAGTGATGAGTAAGGATAAAGGAGAGGAAAATATGATGCAGTTTAATGATTTTCAAGTACCAGGTGTTATTCGCTTCGGGGAAGGAGCTTTAGCAACAATAAAAGATGAGGTGCTATCCAAAAACCCTTCCAAGCTATTTATTATCAGCGATAAAGGTGTGGAGAAAGCTGGATTAGTAGACGAATTGAAGAAAGTATTGGAGGCGTGTGAAACTCCAATAGAAACAATGACGGATATTGCAGGAGAACCAACCTTTTCACTTGTTGAAGCAACAATTAAAACACTAAATCAATCTAAAGCTGATTTTGTAATTGGAATTGGCGGAGGAAGTGCGCTGGATGTCGCAAAAGCGAGTGCTGCCTTGCAGGATAAGCATGATCTGGAAAATTACTTTAGTGGAAAGAAAACAATAGAAAATCGAACTGTACCTTGTATACTACTGCCAACAACATCTGGAACAGGTGCAGAGGTGACCAAAAATGCCATTTTTGGGGATGAAGCGGAAGGAGTAAAAAGAGGAATCGTCAGCCCTGCGTTATTACCTGATGCAGCTATCGTAGATCCTGAGCTGACCCTTTCCTGTCCATCAAGAGTGACGGCAGCTTCTGGAGTAGATGCTTTTACACATGCAATTGAATCGTATATCTCGACGAATGCTACAGAGCAGACACGAATCTATTCCGAAAAATCAATGAAATTATTTGCAGAACATATCACAAATGCTGTACATAACGGCAGTAGCATAGAAGCGCGAACAGGCATGAGCTGGGCAAGTTTATTGGGAGGTGTCTCCTTAGCTAACGCAGGTGTAGGAGCGGTTCATGCAATGGCTTATCCATTGGGAGGTACGTATCATATTGAACACGGTGTAGCCAATGCGCTATTAATGCCTTTCGTCTTTAAAGTGATTGGGAAAACATGTACAGACGATATGGTTAGAGTTGCTTCCTTTGTAGAGATTGGCGATTTTACAAGCTCTAAACACCAGGCACTGGAAGCTGTGGTCCATTATTTATTACAGCTGTTGAAGGATTTGAACCTACCGACTTCTTTAAAAGAATTGGGAGTGGAGAAAGCGGATTTACCTAAATTAGCTGAGCAGGCATTGCAGGTTAAAAGATTGTTGTCTAATACGCCTTACCGGTTAAATGCGGACCAGATTCTTGGTATTTATGAGGATGCTTATGAAGGAGGAAAGGGTGGAAGTAATGGAAGTTAAACAATATCGATTTCTTATAGATGGTGAGTGGAAAGAAGCAACAGAACATTATGATTTGGTAGCTCCATACAGTAAACGTGTAATTGCCAAAATACCGTTGGCCGATGAAGAAATCGCTGAAAAAGCTGTCAAGAGCGCTAAAGCAGCTGCTGGCAGTATGAGAAAGCTTTCACTTTTAGAGAGATCCAATATTTTAGAAAGAGTGTCTATTATCTTTACTGAAAAGCTGGAGGAATGTGCTGAGATATTAGCTTGGGAAAATGCAAAACCAATTCAGGCAGCAAGAGGAGAGATTCAACGAACAATTGAAACTTATAAATTTGCAGCAGATGAAGCTAAAAAAATTGCTGGAGAAATTATTCCGATGGATGCAGCTAAAAATGGATATGGCAGATTTGGATTCACTAAAAAAGAACCACTGGGAGTAATTGCTGCAATTACACCATTTAATTTCCCGTTTAATCTTGTAGCTCATAAATTAGGTCCTGCATTTGCTATGGGAAACACGGTTGTTTTAAAACCAGCTTCTCAAACACCATTAAGTGCTATTATGACTGCAAAGATTTTTGAAGAAGCAGGGCTGCCCAAAGGAGCGCTAAATCTAATTTTTGGATCAGGGAAGACAGTGGGTGATTTTCTAGTAACGCACGAAGATATTAAAATGGTTACTTTTACCGGTAGTGTGCCAGTAGGGAAGGGGATTCGGGAAAAAGCAGGGTTGAAGAAAGTGACGTTGGAATTGGGTTCAAATTCAGCAGTAGTTATTGATAAGACAAAGGATATTCGTTCTGCTGCTTTGAAATGTGCTCAGGGAGCATTTTCTTACTCCGGTCAAACTTGTATTTCTGTACAGAGAATCTATGTTCAGACTGATTTATATGATTCTTTTTTGGAAGCGTTTGCTGAAGAGGTGGAGAATATCAAAGTAGGCGATCCATTAGAAGAAGATACAGTTGTATCTGCACTCATTCATGATAAAGAAGCAGAGAGAGTAGAACATTGGATAAAAGAAGTCAGAGTTGAAAATGTATATCGTGGTGGAGAAAGAACAGGTTCTGTAATCAAACCTACTATCCTAACAAATATAGATTCAGATGCATCTGTTCTAAAAGAAGAGGCTTTTGCCCCTGTAGTAGTAATTAATAAATACGAGAGGTGGGAAGAAGCGATTCAATTGGTAAATGATTCACAGTATGGACTGCAAGCAGGCGTGTTTACAGATTCACTGGAAAAAGCTTATCAGGCGGTAGATGAATTAGAAGTTGGGGGGGTGATTATTAACGATATTCCATCTTATAGAGTAGATCATATGCCCTATGGCGGTGTCAAAAACAGTGGGACTGGTCGTGAAGGAATCAAGTATTCCATGGATGAAATGTCTGAATTGAAGCTGGGTGTATTTAACTTACTATAGAGTCACGTATGTGACATTAGTGTAGGGATAAAGTGAAGAACCTACTATCCAATTTATTTATAGAAAGGAAGATTTCACATGAAGGAAACAAAAAATAATAATTTTACTGAAAAGGAAGAATCGACAAAACATTTGGGGTATTCCGATAACAATATAAGTAAAGCTGAAAAAGAAAATCATCAAAATGAACTTTCGAAGCTTGTATACTATGCAGATAGTTCAGAAGTAAATATGGTGGACTCCAAAGATGATGATGACTATTTAAATATAGATGTAAAAAATATTAAAAAACAAAGTATGCAGGGATTTGGAGACTATCATAATATTATCGATTATATTATTCGGATAACACGACAAATTTGGAAGGAAAAAGATATCGGTCTAATTTACGATACGTATAGCCATGGTGTCCAAATCCATCGAGGGCTTATCAATAGCCATGGTGTAAATGAAGTTATTGCAGGAACACTGCAAACTTTGCAATCTTTTCCGGATCGTACAGGATTAGGGTGGAGTGTTGTATGGTCAGGAAATGATAAAGAAGGTTTTTTTACTTCGCATAGAGGAAGATCAATTGGAACAAATTTAGGTAATACTTTATACGGTCCTGCAACAGGAAAAAAAGTAGTCTTTCGAACGACAGCTGATTGTTTAATACATGAAAATAAAATCTATGAAGAATGGCTGGTAATGGACACTTATCATCTGGTACAACAGCTTGGATTTGATCCAGTAGAAATTGCAAAACGCACTGCAAAACAAACGAGCAAATTAGCTCCAACCCTTCAATTTAATATAGCGCAATCGGCAGAAGAAGGGTTACAGCCACAAGCTTATAAACCCAAATACGAGGGCTTTGAAATTGGAGATTTTATGTTAATGCTCTTTAATCAAGTGTGGGACAGACGCTCTATTAATAAAGTCAAGGATTTTTATGATGAAAATGCTGTTATTCATTATGTATGTAATAGAGATATGATTGGTCATAGTGAGATACAGGGAATGTTTATTAATCTGTTTGCTTCCGTTCCGAACTCAAAAGTTATTTTAGAACGCGTAACTTGTAATAAAAGAGATAATGAAAAGGACTGGGATGTTGCAGTTCGTTGGAGAATACAAGGTCTGCATAGTGGTATTGGGTATTTTGGCAATCCAAGTGGAAAACCTATTGAAATCCATGGAATGAACCATTTTAAAGTAAGAAATGAAAAAATCCAAGAAGAGTGGATGCTCTTTGACGGAATGGAAGTACTTCGTCAAATTTATACAGAAAGCGAAAATGATCCTGAAAATGATAGTGAAGACAATGGATATGACGATGGGAACTTCACAGGTGTATCTTAAGTAATTAACGTTTCATATATGATTTAAAGCTAGTAGGGCTCACAATTAAACATATGAGGTGATTCGTTTGAAAAAGAATATTTTATTCATCATGCTGCTAGTATTCGTTGTTCTATTGACTGCCTGTAATAATAATAGCAGTGAAGATTTAGAAGACCAGACTGTAACAGTTGCTGTTACAGAAGGTAATATTGGTCAGTTTAATGCTTGGGAGGCACGCAGCGAACAGTTTACAGAAGAAACAGGTATTGAAGTCGAGTTTATAGGGATTCCATATGATAATTTGTTAGATAGAATAACAGCTGAAGGAATCTCTGGAGACGCATCTTTTGATTTAGTTACTCATTTGGACGTGATGGGACCTTCTATTTCACAATTTTTAGAGCCGTTAAGTGGATATGCGGATGAAGATTTTTTTGAGCGTTTCCCAGAATCAATTGTAGAATTATCAACTTATGATGGTGAAATCTATAGTTTGCCTCTACGTGCTAATGCACAAGTATTGTTCTATAGAGAAGATGTTTTCGAGGATTTGGGTATTGAACCCCCAACTACATGGGAAGAACTTGAAAACGTTAGCGAAACAATCACTTCAGAAACAGATAAATCTGCTATAACACCGTACTATCAAGCGGGAAATAATGGGCAGAACCTTGCGATATGGGCAAGTTATCTATGGGGAAATGGAGCTGAAATCCTAGACGAAAATAATACTCCTGTTTTTAATAGCTCTGAAGGTGTTGAAGCAACAGAAAAATATATAGATTTGCTAAGAGAAGGCTTTGCTCCAGAGGGATCTGTTTCCTTTGCGGAACAAGAGTCTAGAACTCATTTTAAGCAAGGAAGATCAGCAATGTGGATAGGATGGTGGTGGGTCTATTCTGACTTTAATGCGAGTGACTCGTCGGCAGAGGAAGTACGAGGAAACGTGAACTTTACCACTATTCCAACATGGGAAGATGGTGAACAAGTTGCAAGTGTATCTACTTTTCCGCTTGGGATGATGGAAAGTTCAAAAAATAAAGAAGCTGCATGGGAATTCATGGAATGGCTCAGTAATCCTGAAAATGAAAAAAGTATTGTTATGGATTCGTTAAATGAAGAAGTACCAATGGATCAATTCTCTACAGATATTGTTCAGTTGGAAAATCTTAGAGACGAAGAATTAAATGAACTTGGAGACGATTTGTTTAATATTGGTGGAGACAGTTTTGAAAATGCGAAAACGTTTCCTACTATACCAGAATGGCCACAAATATCAGATATTCTAAGCAGAGCAATATCCAATATGGCGACTGGAGAGGATGTACAGAGCCAGTTAGACGCAGCAGCAGAAGAAGTGGAGCTGCTATTACAAGAATAATATCGAAAAATTAAAAAGGTATTTAATACAAAATGTGTATTAGTGGGAGGGTAAGAATGGAAAGTAAATTTTTCAAATACATTTTATTAGCTCCTGCATTACTGATTATGGCTACAATCACTATTTTTCCATTAGCTAGGTCACTTTGGATAAGTCTTCATGAGTGGAACCTGACAGAAAGTCTTGAAATTGGTTCTTTTATCGGTTTTGATAATTATGTAAGAGCGTTCAATGACCCAAATTTTTGGAATAGTGCATGGGTAACATTAATATTTACAGTTGCTACTGTAATAGTGACAATTGTTTGCGCTATTTTAGTTGCGCTTCTATTAAGTAAAGAAAAAACCTACATTTCTTATTTGAGAGCAGTACTGATTATTCCATTTGCATTAAGCCCTGCTCTCGTAGGTTATTCCTGGAGGTTTATGTTAAATCCTGATTATGGTGTGTTCGCAGCGATAATTGGTTTCTTTATCCCTCCGTTATCCGATGTTGTTTGGTTGGGAAATGCTGTAACAGCAATGATTGCGCTTATTTCTATAGCAGTATGGATCTGGCTTCCGTTTATGTCCTTAATGTTTATAAGCGGAATAATGGGGTTACCAAAAGAAGTATATGAAGCGGCAAAAATGGACGGTGCTAATGGTTTTCAAACTTTTTTTCGCATCACCTTGCCGATGATTCAACCAATTGTTCTTATTGCAACAATATTAATGACGATGTTTGCATTAAAACAATTTGATCCGATAGTTACGTTGACTAGCGGAGGGCCAGGAAATTCAACGGAAGTTTTAAACTTCTTGGTATATAACACGTCCTTTAGATATTTTGATATGGGATACGGGGCAGCTCTAGGGTATATCTTGGCTATTATAACAGTAGCATTTGTGCTGATCTACATGAGGAAATTGGTAAAAGGAGATGATTGGAACTAATGAATACAATAAAACGCAAAAAAACTATTTATTCTGTTCTAGAATTAATTGGTGTATTATTAGTTGTTATTTTTCTCTTTTTCCCAATTTTATGGATTTTATTAACTGCCTTTAAATCCGGGGAAGACGTTTATTCCATTAGTATTATTTTTGAGCCGACACTAGATAATTTCCGTAGATTATTCAGTTCAGCATATAATTTTGAAAACTATTATATGAATAGTTTAATCGTCGTATTTTTCACGCTTATTATAACCGTACCAGTGAGTATTTTAGCAGCATACAGTATATCAAGATACAGAATACCAGGTAAAACGCTGCTTATGTTTGCTATCTTAGCAACCCAATTTATTCCGTTGATTGTTAATGTTATTCCATTCTTTTCTGCGTTTAGAAATTGGGGATTATTGGATACTACAGTGGCGCTTATCATTGTAAACTTAGGACATACCATCCCATATGCGATATGGCTGATTAAAGGTTTTATGGATAGTATTCCAAAAGATATGGAAGAAGCAGGAGCAATCGATGGTGCAAGCAGATTAAGGATTATATGGAATATTGTTTTGCCAATGGCTAAGCCAGGAATTATAACAGCAACTGTATTCTGTTTTGTTGTTGTATGGAATGAGTTTATGTTTGCTCTAATTCTTACAAGCCAAGAAGCAGTTACACTTCCTGTAGCTCTATCCTATTTTGTTGGAGAAAATGGAGTTATTTGGAATGAGATGGCTGCAGCTGGGGTAATTTACGTTATCCCTACTATTATCTTTATGCTTATTGTGCGTAAACAATTTGTAAAAGGAATGAGTGCAGGAGCAATTAAATAAACTGCTAGGTGACTAACATATATTGCCTTAAAAAGATTGAAAGGGGAATTGTTTTGGAATTCATTAAAAAGTCGTCTTATGAAAAAGCAGCAACATCAGAGGAAACCGAACAAACTGTAAAAGATATATTAAAGAACATCCGATCACATGGTGACGAAGCAGTAAAGGAATATGAGAAAAAGTTTGGTAAGTCGGAAAGGACTTCGATTCGTCTGAGTGAAGAAGAAATAGAAATTGCAATTAGAGAATTAACAGATGAAGAAAAACATTTAATAGACAATGTCGTAAAGCGCGTTTCTGAATTTGCTCAAGCACAGTTGGATTGCCTACTACCATTGGACAAGGAATTTGGAGATGGAATTCGTTTGGGGCACAAAGTAATCCCAGTGGAAACAGTAGGAACCTACGTGCCAGGAGGGCGCTACCCACTACTTTCAAGCGGGCCAATGGTTGCTGCTCCTGCTAAAGTTGCCGGAGTAAAGAAGATAATTGCTTGTAGCCCAGCTAACTATAATGGCAGTATTCATCCAGCTGTTATATACGGATTGAAAAAATCTGGAGTTAGTGAAATCTATGCGATTGGTGGTGCCCAAGCTATAGGAGCGATGGCATATGGAACGGAAACTCTTCCACAGGTTGATGTGATATCTGGGCCAGGAAACCGGTTTGTAGCTGAAGCAAAGAGACAGGTGTTTGGAGAAGTGGGAATAGACTTGGTTGCAGGTCCTAGTGAAGTAGTAGTTTTTGCTGATGAGTCCACCAACCCGGAACTAGTGGCTGCTGATTTATTAGCGCAAGCTGAGCATGATCCTAATGCGAGGGCTATTTTAATCAGCACCTCAAAAAAAATGGCTGACAAAACGCTGGAAGAGGTAAACCTGCTTTTAGAGACATTTAACGAAAATTCTCCCGCACACGACTCATGGGAGCGATTGGGAGAAATTATTGTGGTGGAATCGGTTGAGGAAGGAATCAGTGTGTGTAATAAAATTGCAGGGGAACACCTCCATTTACATTTGAAAAATAGTAAAGATATTATAGATCAAATATATAATTATGGTTCTTTGTTTATCGGTGCGAATAGTTCTGTTGTATTCTCTGATAAAGTTTCGGGGACAAACCATACATTACCCACTAATAGAGGGGGGCGATACACAGGTGGTTTATGGGTAGGCAGTTATGTGAAAGTGGCTACTTTTCAAGAAATAACCGGAGCAGGAGTTGATTATTTAGCGACACATTCAAGTAGACAGTCTGAAATAGAAGGACTAGAAGGGCATCATTTATCCGCATTTAAAAGAAAATCAAATTAAATTTGCATGGAAGAGAAATAATTCATTTCATTATACAGATACCAAGGAGGAAAAATAAATGAATTCAGAAAAAACAAATTTCACAAAAGAAATTATCGAAAGGGATTGGGTTGTACGTTTTGATGAAATAAAGGATAAAGCCATTCCGCTAATGTTTATTGATAGTATTATTCCAGGGCATAACCGGCTTAATTATGCTTTGATTGGTGACACCGCAAGTGAAAATGAGAATTATAATCCAGTCATTACTGAGCCGCACGGCTTTCAAATTGGTATGGTAAAGGCGCCTAAAGGAAATGGACCAGCTTATCATACGCACGAATATATCGAAACATTTTTTGTATTAACAGGAGAATGGCGCTTTTATTGGGGGAACAGCGCAGATGAGATTGAAGGAGAAACGATTTTAAAACCATGGGATATGATTTCTTTACCTCCTTACATGTATAGAGGTTTTGAGAATATTGCAGAGGAAGATTCGTGGTTATTTTCTATATTGGAACAACATGAAGTTTTCGACCGTCCCGATCCAATCTGGGATCCAAAGGTAGTGAAAAAAGGGGAAGAATATAATTTCCGTGTAGACGATAAGGGTAAAATGATACCACCAGAAAACTTTAGCCAGCTTGAAAAAGAAATGGCAAAAAAGTTGAAAATGGGCCAGAAGTAAACGAAAGCACAACTTCTAGTTTTGGATGGATGACTGCCTGACCTGCCAGCCGTAGCTTTTATCTGTGCCGGTCAGGCAGATACAATCAAAAAATTTTTATAGAGGGGGACATATCCTTGAAACAAGAGGATTATTTAGAACGAAACAATAAAATTCCGCTTCTATTACTTCCCGGAACACTTTGTAATGAAAAATTATGGGAGCATCAGATATCGTATTTAGCAGATATAGCATCTATTACAGTTGGAGATTTAACACAAAATAATACAATTGAAGGTATGGCATCTAATGTGTTGGATAAAGCACCTGAACGCTTTGCACTTGCAGGCTTATCACTGGGCGGAATGGTTGCAATTGAAATTATGAGACAAGCACCAGAGCGTGTCATGCGGCTGGCTTTACTTGATACCAATCCCAGGTCTCCAACAGATGTTCAAATTGAAACTTGGCTTAAATTTATACAAATTAGTAAAGAAGGTAATTTTACAAGTATAACAAAGGACTACTTAATGCCGGGTTTAATACGGCGAGCTAACCAGGATACATCGCTTGTTCAGAAGGTAATTGATATGGCTGAAGAAGTTGGAGCAGAGGCAATGGAAAGACAAATGACCGCATTGATGTATCGACCTGATGCATTTGAAGTATTGCCAACAATCTCATGCTTCGTAAGCGTAATGGTTGGAGAAGAGGACAGTGTCTGCCCCGTTGCAATGAGTAATGAGATAGTCCAGCAAATTCCAAACTCTGATTTGATGGTGATTAAAAATGCGGGACACCTCAGCAGCTTAGATAATCCGTTGGAAGTTTCTCGTAAATTAAAAGTTTGGTTACTGAAAAATTAGCTTAAAGGGAGTATTTGAACTGTATGACAAAAAACGTGAAAGAAAAAATTTTTAATAATGAAAAAGCATTAGGTGGATTTGTAAATTCATATAATCCTTCACTTGTTGAAATGCTTGGATTTAATGGATATGACTTTGTTGTTATTGATAATGAACATGGAGCATTCAGTCAATCCGAAATTACAGAGATGATACGAACTGCAAAACAAGCCAATATGTCACCGGTTGTACGTACCTCCTATGACCCATCATCTATACAAAAAGCTTTGGATAATGGTGCAGAAGGTATCCAAGTGCCGATGATTAGTAATTTGGACCAGGCGAAAGAAGTTGTTTCTAAAGCGAAATACCCGCCAATTGGAATGCGTGGCGTTGCCTATTCAATTCCAGCAGCGCAATATGGAGTACTGAATGGAAGGGATTATTTAGATCAGGCAAACAAGAATAATCTTATTTCTGTACACATTGAAACAAAAGAAGCTGTAGAAAACTTTGAAGAAATCATCACTATAAATGAAATTGATGTAGCTTTTATAGGTTCAACAGATTTAGCTGTAAATTTAGGCTATGACAATCCTAATCATCCAGAGGTACAGAACGTCATATCGAGTATGTTTGAAAAAGCAAAACGACATGATATAAAAATGGGATTGGTAGCATCTGACTCGACTTCAGCAGCAAAAGCTTTTGATCAAGGCGCCAGCTATGTTGCTGTTGTGATAAATAAGGTAATAATGGAAGCTTTGAAAGAAGTAGCATCCAATTCTAAAAACTAAGTGAATATATTAAATGGGAAGTACATCTCCACTTAAAGCGAATGTTTCTAACTTCATTTACAAAAGTAATTAATAATTAGGAGATGTGCTTTTTCTTGTTTTATGGGAGATACAAATGAACGATTAATAATGTAAAATATTTGTGTTTCGGAAAAGAGGGATTTTCTATGGGATTTACGATAAACGACCTGTTAGATGGATATCAAAAGCGTAAATATACTCCTGTTGAAGTTATCAAGGAATACATACAAAAAATTAAAGAAAAGGATTCAAACCTTCATTCTTATATTACTCTAATGGAAGAAAGAGCGCTTGAACAGGCTAATAAAATAGAAGCTCTTCAGGCAAATAAGGAAAAAATGCGTTTGTACGGTATTCCTATTTCATTTAAAGACGCAATCGATATTTTGGAGTTTCCTACAACAAATGGCTCAAAAATTGACGCTACAAATATTGCTAAAAGCAATGCTGAGATAGTAGATACATTGGAAGCGACGGGTTGTATTACATTAGGGAAAAATAACATGTCTGAATATGCAGCAGATGTCACTTCTAAAAATAAACACTTTGGGGATGTGCTTAATCCTTTAAATAAAAAAAGAATTGCAGGGGGATCCAGCAGCGGGTCTGCTGTATCGGTAGCTGCAGGTTTATGTGTTGGATCTATTGGGACAGATACCTCTGGTTCAGTACGGATACCAGCAGCATGTTGTGGAGTTGTAGGAATCAAACCTACCTCTGGTTTAATAGCAATGAAGGGTGTTACAGCTCTTTCTTGGACATTAGATCATATTGGAGCCATTGCGAACAATATAGAAGATGCAAAATACCTAATAGAAAATACGATTGATACAAAATATCGCCCATTTGATTATGAAAACGGACTAAAAAATATAAAAATTGGGCTTCCTAACGTTTATTTTAATGAATATAATGATAGATTTACGGATTCGATGATAGAATTGGTCATAAAGAATTTGAAACAGTTGGGGGCACAGATTAAAAAGGTTGATGTATCCTTTCTGAATGATGATATGGTAAGGTTGTCCAGAACAATAGGAACCTCGGAAATGACGGTTATACATAATGATAAATATAAAATTTATAAAGATCAGTACAGTGAAGAGCTGATACAAACTTTTAAAAGAGGAAATGAGATTCTTGCAATCGACTATCTAAATGCCCTAAAGACAAGGAAAGAATGGAAGAGAAAAATGGAGAGCGTTCTAAAGGAAGTTGATATTATGATAACCCCGACAATGCCAATTTTACCTCCGTATATTGATGAAGAAATAGTGTTTAAAGGGGGGGAAGATGAAAACATTGGAGATTTTATGGTTCGGTATACTTCGCCGTTTAATTTTACGGGACATCCTGCATTGACGCTGCCGTCTGGAATGAAAGAAGATGGTTTGTCAGTGGGATTTCAGATGATTGCGGGCTATTATAGAGAGGATATTCTTTTTCAAGCAGGAAAAGTTTATGAACAGTTTGTCAAATAGATTTTTATTACATTGCTATATAAGTTGAAATAGAGGTTTTGTCATCTAGCATTCGCTCCAGAAAAACAATATGCTTTTCATAAGCTTGAGCTCAGTCTCCTCGAAAAAGTTCCCTTTTTCTACGAGCGCCTTCTTACTAAGACAGCGATTGATTGTCTCCACGAAGACAATTACATTTTTCCATAGGAGTCTGCGTATTATTTTTCCGATAGCGATAGTGTTTAATCATAAAATAAATGATTTATTATGTTACGCACAAAAGATAGATTTATTAATTCAACTTATATAGTTATGTGCTCTAAATAAAATTAAAAATAACTCATTGACAAACAAATGAAAACGTTCTATTATAATAACATGCTATAACGTTTTAGCAAACATTAAGTAATTTAGGGAGACAAGAATGGCTACAATTCGAGAAATCGCGGAAAAAGCAGGAGTTTCATCAGGAACTGTCTCTTTTATCTTAAATGGAAAAGCAGATAAAATGAGAATCTCAGCTTCCACGCAAAAAAGAGTATTAGAGGTAGCAAGAGAGATGGGGTATCTTCCAAGTATATCAGCAAGAAGACTTAGGAACGAGGGTGAGAAAAACATACCAATAATTACTCTCTTGTGGACCTTAGATGCCAGAGCTTCTTTAGTCAGTCGTTTTTTACAAGGGATACAGAACTTATCTTTATACAGAGATGGATTATTTGAACTTTTAATTCAACCTTATGAAAATGGAAAACTGCATGAAGTAGACAGCTTATATACAGGTACAAGGTTTAATGGAGCTATTATAACAAATGCTTCGAATGAGGATATGGATTTTCTAGAAAATAATAAACTGAAGGTTCCTCTGGTGGTATATTTACGTGAAACTAAAAAGTATAGTTCTGTTACAGTTGACGGAAAGCTGACAGGAAATATGGTAGCAAGCTATCTAGCTGATAAAGGCCATAAAGAAGTAGGTATTGTTATTCCTAATATTTCTTCACAAGCTATTGAGTTGCGCCAAGAAGGTTTTTTAAACGGTATAACAGAATATAACTTAAAGAACACGCATACGTTGTCAGGAGATTTTTCCGAAGATGGCGGCTATAAAACGATGCGAGAATTAATAAAACAATCAGGTGAATTGCCGACTGCTCTTTTCTTCTTAAGTGACCCTATGGCAATAGGCGCTTTGTCTGCTTGTAACGAGTTTGGGTTACGTGTTCCAGAGGATATAGAAATTATTGGACATGATAATAATGAACAAGCACCTTATACATATCCTTCATTAACGACAGTTCATCTACCTGTAGAAGAAATGGCGATAGCTTGTGTTCATCAGCTCATGGATACCATAAATCATCAAATTGAATCTCCTGTTTCTTTGCAATTTAAAACAGAGATTATTGAACGGCAAAGCTGTTAATCTATAAGTCAGTTAATAACTGACTACCTTTTTACTAGCTATAACGTTTTAGCAATTATTTTTTTACCTTTTGCTAAAACGTTTTAGCAAAAATGCTAAATAATTTAAGGAGGTGATTTTACTACAAGATAAATAGAAAGCGCTTTAAGAATAATGGGAATAGAAGGAGATTGTAAATGAAAAAATTATATGGTGTAACAACAGCAATGGTAACTCCATTTGATGAAAATGGGAGAGTTAATCTAGAGAAAGTAGCTCAATTAACAGAATATCTAATTGAAAAAGGTGTACATTGTTTATACCCGTTAGGGACAACTGGGGAAATGATTAAATTAACCGTTGAAGAGAGAAAAGCAATCGCTGAAACGGTCGTTAAAACAGCTAATAATAGAGTAACTGTGTATATTCATGTAGGTGATGTTCATGTTGAAAACATTTTGGAACTAGCATGGCATGCACACGAGATTGGTGCTGATGGTATTGGGGTTGTTACACCTATTTATTTCGGTGTGAATGATAGAGAAATGGAGAATTTTTATGTGCGTATTGCTAATAGTTTGCCAGAAAATTTCCCTATTTATCTATACAGTATTCCGCAATGTGCATCCAATGAACTGGGAATCGAAGTAACAAGAAGGATTGTTGCTCAGTGTAAAAATATTATTGGTATTAAGTTTAGTTATCCTGATTTTACTTTAACAAGTCAATATTTAAACGTTAATAATGATAATTTTGATGTTGTATTCGGACCAGATCATCTATTTTTACCTGCTTTAGCATTAGGCTGTACTGGTACAGTATCAGGAGTTTCTGGAGTTTATCCTGAACCCTTTGTAGCCATTTATAATGCATATCAAGAAGGGGATATGGAAAAAGCTAGAAAATATCAGAAGATAGCTACTAAATATTGTAATATACTAAAAAATGGAAGTAATATGTCTTACTTTAAAGAAGCATTAAAAATACGAGGTTTGGATGTTGGAGTAATGAAAAAGCCACATCTAGATATAGAGTTAGATGAAATTGAGAAATTAAAAGCAGCTTTACAGGATTTAGATAAAGAACTAAGTGTCAATAGTTAAAAAATAAAAGAAAAGAGGTTTTAATTGTGAAAAAACTATTATTAGGAGTGACATTAATCTTATTATTATCAATTATTGCTGCGTGTGGAAATAATGATTCATCAAATGCAAATAGTGAATCAGCAAATAGTGAAGACGATCCAATAACATTTAGAATTGCCGGTGGCTCAGTTGGCCCTGACCATTCACTCACAAAAACATATAATTTTTTAAAAGAGGAACTTGAAGAAAAGTCTGATGGCAGATTACAAGTTGAATTGAATATTGCAGGAGAATTAGGAGAAGACAGGGAAATTATCGAGGCAATGCAAATGGGACAAGTTCATTTAGCTGGACCTTCACCGGCAGCATTAGGCGGTTTTGATAGTTCAGTTGTTATTCTGGATATGCCATATTTGTTTACTGACCGCGAGACAGCATATGAAGCTTTAGATGGAGAACCTGGACAAATGATTTTGGATAACTTAGAAGAACATGGTTTTAAGGGATTGGGTTATTTTGAAAACGGATTCAGAAACCTGACAAACAATGTACAACCTGTTGAATCAATTGAAGATATACAAGGTTTATCTTTAAGAACAATGGAAAATCAAACACACATCGAAGCATGGAAATTACTGGGTGCCAACCCAACACCAATGGCATTAGGTGAATTATATACGGCTTTACAGCAAGGAACAATAGATGGGCAGGAAAATCCATATGGTTTAATTTATGCTAATAAATTCTTTGAAGTTCAAAACTACCTAACAGAAACAAAACACGTTTATGCTCCCAATGTAATGATTACAAATAAAGATTTCTATGACGAATTACCAAGTGATCTGCAAGAAGTTATTTCTAATGCAATTGTTGCAGCTACTGAATATAACCGTGAATTGGCACAAGAAGAAGAAATCGAGGCAAAAGAAGCATTAATTGATGAAGGAATGGAGATATATGAATTTTCTGATGAACAACTGCAAGAAATGCAGGAGCTGACGGAGCCTGTTTATGAAATGTTTAAAGATGAAATTGGCGAAGATGTTGTAGAAACGTTCCTTAATACTCGTAAGTAAAAGATTAATACAGAAACGTTATTTAAACTGTGAAATAATTATCCCAACTAGCTCAGGAAGAAAAACCGGCTTTAGAAGTTATTAATATAAGAAAAACACCAGCTTATTTTTAAACATGCACTTGTTTTCAATAGCAGAATTTGTTTAGAAAATTATTCTGAGCAAGTGGGATATTATAAACGATTATAATTTTAAGGACCTCTAGGAGGTATTAATATGAACATCATACGAAAATTGAATGAACATATAGAAGAGTGGATTGTAGTTATGCTTCTAGTTATATCTCTATCCGCAATTAGTTTACAAATGTTTATGCGATATTTTTTGAACAATTCGCTAGCATGGTCGGAAGAACTTGCAAGGTATTGTTTTATATGGCTTATTTATATTGGAATTGCCTATGCTGTAAAAAAATCTAGACATATTACTTTGGATATTGTATATGATTTAGTTCCAGATTTAGTTAAGAAGATATTCTTATTAATTTCCAATATTTTAGTTGGTATCTTTGCATTATTTGTGATTTACTATAGTTATTTTTTAATCGAACAATTAATGACTTATGGGCAAACTAGTGCTGCGATGCGCATTGACATGGTATATGTGTATCTATCCGTACCTATAGGAATGGTTTTAACTTTAATAAGGTTATTACAAAATACTTTTTATATTGTAAAAAATTGGGGGACACTCAAACTAAAAGAAGAGGACATAGAAGGGGGGAGCAGCTTGTGATGACATTAATTTTGTTTGGCTCATTTATATTATTTATGATTGTGAGAGTTCCAATCGGTTTTGCTCTAGGCTTGGCTTGTCTGGTAACTATTTTTTACAGTGGAGCAGTTTCACCAGAATATTTAGTGCAAGGATTAGTCACATCTGCCGATTCCTTTCCCTTAATGGCTATTCCGTTTTACATTCTTGCTGGAGAAGTCATGGGACGAGGCGGTATTTCAAAACGCTTATTTGGTTTCGCGAAAATTTTTGTCGGAAACATCACAGGTGGGCTGGCTATAGCAACTGTTATAACCTGTATATTTTTTGCAGCTATTTCTGGTTCTGGTCCTGCAACCGTAGCGGCAATTGGCGGTATGGTTATTCCGTTAATGGTTCAACAAGGTTATGATAAAAAATTTGCAACTGCATTGATTGTTTGTGCAGGTACAATAGGCGTTATCATACCGCCAAGTATACCCATGGTTATTTATGGGATTTCGGCATCTGCTTCTATTGGAAGTTTATTCTTATCTGGTATTATTCCAGGTTTGTTAGTAGGAGCTTTACTTATATTTTATAGTTATTTTTACGCGAAAATACACGGATATCAGAAAGATAACCAAAAGTTTTCTTGGAAATATGTCGGTAAGGAATTCATTGGTGCTTCTTGGTCATTAGCAATGCCGGTTATTATTCTTGGTGGTATCTATGGCGGGATTTTTACACCGACTGAGGCTGCAGTTGTAGCAACCGTTTATGGTTTAATTGTTGGCGTTTTCGTATATAAAGAGTTGAAACTTAAAGACTTATTTAGTGTATTCAGCAATTCAGCGTTAACAACAGCGATTATTTTAATCATTACGGGAACAGCGACATTTTTCGGAAGGATATTATCGATAGAAAGTATTCCAACTATGGTGGCAAATGCGATTACTAGTATTTCTGATAATCCTATTATCCTTTTAATAATCATTAATTTATTTCTATTATTTATAGGCACATTCATGGATGTTATTGCTTCCATCATTATATTGACGCCTATCCTTTTACCAGTTGCTGTAGAGATTGGAGTAGATCCAGTTCATTTTGGCATTATCATGGTTGTGAATTTAGCTATCGCTTTGATAACCCCTCCAATTGGCGGAACATTATTTGTAGGAGTAGGTATCTCTAGGCTTTCAATATGGGAGGTGAGTAAAGCTGCCGCTCCAATGTTCGTATTAATGGTGTTAGCTTTAATGGTTGTTACATTCTTGCCTCAGATTAACGTATTTCTACCCTGAAAATGAATTTGGAGGAAATTAAGATGAGTCAGCAAAAAAAAGTTTTAGTTACTGCTACCAATTATTCTCAATTGTGTGCAGAAGCCAAACAATTATTAGAAAAAAATAATTTTGAAATTATTGAAAACCCGCATGACAGACCGATGAAATTTGGTGAGTTAAAAGAAATTATTGGTGATATCGATGCAGTTGTGGCAGGAGTTGATACATGGGACGAGTCTATATTTAAGTTTGCGCCTAACTTGAAAGTTATTTCAAGGTTTGGAGTAGGTGTTGATAATATCAATTTGGACCAGGCAAAAGAGTATGGAATTCAGGTTACGAATGCACCGAGACTTAACTCGAATGCGGTTGCGGAATTAACGGTAAATCTTATTTTAAATAGTTTACGTAATACTGTAAATTTACACGCCTCGACCAGACAAGGGCATTGGGAGCGTTTTGTAGGTACAGAATTAAAAGGTAAAAAAGTTGGTTTACTAGGGTTTGGAAACATTGCGCAAAGTGTAGCAAAAAAATTATATGGCTTTGATGCGGAATTATTGGCCTATGATAAGTTCCCTAATAAAGAGATTGCTGCTAGATATGATGTTCACTTTACTTCATATGAGGAAATATTACAAGCCAGTGATATTGTTAGTATGCATCTTCCGAACTTGCCAGAGACACAACATTTTATGAATAAGGAAAGATTCAATCAAATGAAGCAAGGCTCCTATTTTGTTAATACATCTCGGGGTGCCCTTGTAGATGAAAAAGCGTTGTATGAAGCACTGGAAACAGGAAAATTAGGGGCTGCAGCAATTGATGTTTATGAAAAAGAACCAATCACTCGTGATAATCCACTGTTTCATTTCGATAATATTATCACTACGCCACACACAGCTGCAGAATCTTATGAAGTATATCATTCCGTAGGCTTAATGACGGCTCAAGCTATTATAAGTGTTTTTCAAGAGACAACACCTGATAATCTATTAAATTAATATACTTATTGAGGCTCATTAAAGAATAGATATGAGGAGTGAGTAGCGTGAGACGAGAACCAATTATTACTGTAATTGGAAGTATTAATATGGATTTAGTTGTTTCGGTTGACAGAAAACCGAATCGTGGTGAAACGGTTAAAGGGGAATCATTTGATACCTTGCCTGGAGGTAAAGGGGCGAATCAAGCGATAGCCTTAGCCAGATTAGGAGCAACTGTAAATATGATTGGCATGGTAGGCGATGATGCTTTTGGGCATGAATTGAAAAGCAATCTGGAGAAAGAAAATGTTCAGGTGGAAGCAGTAGGAGTAACAGCGGGAATTTCTACTGGTGTAGCAGTGATTACGATAGCTGAAAATGACAATAGTATTGCAGTTGTCTCTGGAGCCAATGAAAAGGTTACGCCAGCTTATATTCGTGAATATGAGAAAATTATTAAACAAAGCGATATTGTATTAACACAATTTGAGGTTCCGATAAGTACCGTTGAAGAAGCGGCTATGATTTGTGAGAAGCATGGTATTCCAATCGTGTTAAATCCAGCTCCATTTGAAAAACTGTCAGATTCTCTTTTAGATAAAGTAACATATTTAACTCCAAATCAACATGAATATGAGCTCATTAAAGGATATAAAAGATCTTTTGAAAATGACTATCAATCTAAATTAATTATAACTAAAGGAGAAGTTGGAGCTGTTTTTTTTGAGAATGAAAAGCCGCAAATAGTATCTGCATTTACAGTTAAGCCAATCGATACAACAGGTGCAGGTGACACCTTTAATAGTGCATTCACTTATATGATGACTAAGACTAATAATATTGAAGAGGCATGTCGATTTAGTAATGCTGCTGCTGCGCTATCTGTATTAAAGAGAGGAGCTCAGTTAGGAATGCCAACAAAAGAAGAAGTCAACAGTTTTCTTTCTGAGCAACAATCTGAGTAAAAAAAATTTATTTAGCAAATCATTCAGACGAAGCTTCGGTAATAGTGGGAAACGGGAATTTAATGAAATAATAAGACTGGAGCAGTGCTACACATAATTAGAAGTGCTTACGGTCTTTTCATTTTTAAATATAGCGCTTAAGAAAATATGCTATTTTGGAGGACTCAAATGTTTAATAATTTGGAAACTCAACTTAATGTAAAAAAGGTAGCATTGTCTGAAATGTATCCAGTTACTCAATTATTTAAAAGCTATAAGTTAAAGAATATAGAGGAAAGGATTCAAACTCAATTTGAAGAAGAGTTGATTCAATCAAAAGTAAAATTAGGTTCTTCTGTGGCTATTGCTGTTGGAAGCAGAGGTATTGCTCAACTAAAAAAGATTGTATCGGTTGTGATTGAAGAAATAATAAAAGTTGGTGGAAAACCATTCATTGTTCCAGCAATGGGGAGCCATGGTGGTGCAACAGCTGAAGGGCAGGCACGTGTTCTTGAAAGCTTCGGAATATGTGAACGAACAATGGGTGTGCCAGTTGTTTCTTCAATGGAAACAGTAGGAGTTTGTAAATATAAAAAAGATGTTACTTTGCATTTTGATAAACATGCTTATAGAGCTGATGCGATCGTTGTGATAAACAGGATTAAAGCACATACTGATTTTAATGGTCCAGTTGAAAGCGGCTTGTCGAAAATGGTTACTATAGGTCTCGGAAAACATAAAGGAGCTTCGTTATTGCATCAACTGGGCTTCGATAATTTCCATGAAGTGATTCCTGAAGCAGCACAGTTATTGATTGAAAACACTCCAATAGCCTTAGGAGCAGCTATATTAGAAAATGCCTATCATGATGTAGTAGATGTTGAGATATTACCGGCAGAAGAGATTTCTGAAAGGGAGCCCTTATTGTGTAAAAAAGCAAAAGAGTTTATGCCTTCTCTTCCGTTTGCTGATTTGGATGTTCTATATATTGATGAAATAGGTAAAAACATTAGTGGATCAGGTTTAGATACAAATATTGTAGGGAGAAAAGTAGGGATTGTAGAGCCTAAAATAAATAAAATTATTGTAGGTGATATTACTGCTGAATCGTATGGGAATGCAACGGGAATTGGTTTGGCAGATATTACAACGCAAAAATGCTTACAGAAAATCGATTTTACCAGCATGTACTTAAATTGTATTACCTCAACGGATTTAAGAGGTGTAAAAATCCCTTTGGTTGCTGAGTCGGATCAACAAGCCTTAGAAATAGCTTGTCAAACTAGTAATCAACCTAATTTAGAAAAATTAAAAGTAGTTCGAATTAAAAATACATTATCGTTAGAAACGTTTTTTGTTTCAAGAGCATTATTACCAGAAATAGAACAATTAGAAGGAATTCAAGTTGTTGGAGATCCTGTTAAATTCGAATTTAATCAAAATGGGTATTTATCTTGATGTAGTTAAAAATCAAAACAAATAATAAAACGGGAGGAATGAACATGTTAACAAACAAAGACAATCTTTCTAAAAACACCGGAAAAAGGTGGGTTGGAGAATTTCCTAAAATCGGGATTCGTCCTGTCATTGATGGTCGGCAAGGAGGAATTCGAGAATCCTTAGAAGAGGTTACGATGAAAATGGCAACAAGTGTGGCAAGTCTGCTAAAGGAGCAGTTACGCTATCCAGATGGCTCTCCACTAGAATGTGTCATTGCAGATACGACCATTGGCGGTGTTGTGGAAGCAGCCCAAGCACAAGAAAAGTTTAAGAAAGAGGGAGTTGCTGTAACGATTACTGTCTCTCCCTCCTGGTGTTATCCAACAGAGACAATGGATCAAGACCCTCATACGATTAAAGCAATATGGGGATTTAATGGTACGGAAAGACCGGGAGCTGTCTATTTAGCGGCTGCGTCTTCTGCGCATAATCAAAAGGGCTTGCCAGTATTCAACATTTATGGCCGAGATGTACAAGAGATGAGTGATTCTTCCGTTCCTGAAGATGTACAAACGAAATTATTACAGTTTTCCAAAGCTGCACTTGCAGTCACAACGATTCGGGATAAATCATATCTTTCCATCGGTTCGGTATCAATGGGGATAGCAAGCAGTGTCGTCATCGAAGACTTTTTCCAGAAATATCTAGGAATGCGAAATGAATACGTAGATATGAGTGAAATCATAAGAAGACTACAAAATGAAATCTATGATGAAGAAGAATTTGAGTTAGCTTATACGTGGGTACGGGAAAATTGTCAAGAAGGAGAAAATACGAATTTACCAGAGGCGCAGCGAACGGAAGAACAAAAAGAGAAGGATTGGAAAACCGTTGTCAAAATGGCACTTATTGCAAGAGACCTTATGATTGGCAATCCAAAACTAGCCGAAAAGGGCTATGGAGAAGCAGCGTTAGGGCATAATGCGATCGCTGCCGGTTTCCAAGGACAGCGGGCATGGACAGATTTTATGCCAACTGGTGACTTTATGGAGGCAATTTTAAATTCGTCCTTCGATTGGAATGGAATAAGAGAGCCATTTATGGTGGCAACGGAAAATGATACATTAAATGGAATTACGATGCTGTTTGGGCATATGCTGACAAACGCAGCACAAATATTTGCGGATGTTCGCACCTATTGGAGTCCCGAAGCTGTTAAACGTGTAACGGGTAAAGAATTAACAGGAGCAGCATCAAATGGAATTATTCATTTGCTGAACTCTGGACCAGCAGCTTTGGACGGAACAGGACAGCAAGAAAAAGATGGTACACCTGCCATGAAACCATTTTGGGAAATCTCAGAAGAAGAGGTGAATAAATGTCTGGATGCAACAAAATGGTGCCAAGCCGTTGATTTCTTCCCAGGAGGGGGCTTTTCGACGGATTACACAACTAAAGGCGGCATGCCTGTAACAATTGCACGAATCAATATCATTGATGGGCTTGGACCTGTTCTGCAAGTTGCGGAAGGATATAGTGTAGAGCTGGAACAAGATGTGCATGATACATTGGATAAAAGAACAGATTCTACCTGGCCGACGACTTGGTTTGTTCCGAAGCTGACAGGAGAAGGCGCATTTAAGGATGTTTATTCCGTGATGTACAATTGGGGCTCCAATCACTGTGCGGTAAGTTATGGGCATATTGGTGATGATTTCATTACGTTAGCTTCGATGCTTCGGATTCCGGTTTCGATGCATAATGTAGATGAAAGTCGTATTTTCCGCCCTAGTGTTTGGGGTGCGTTTGGGAGTGGAGACTTTACGGGAGCCGATTATCGCGCTTGTCAAACTTATGGACCTTTATATAAGTAATGATAAACCATTTTGAGCTTACGAATGCAGTGATGAAGGAGGGGAAAGGCTTGTCACGAAAATATACCATCGGTGTTGATTTTGGGACAGAATCAGGCAGAGTTCTCTTAGTGGATGTACAGAACGGAGAAGAGATTGCCACACATGTTACGCATTATAAACATGGTGTTTTAGATGAAAGTCTGCCAAATGGGAAAATGCTTCCGCCGGACTGGGCATTGCAGCATCCTGGAGATTATTTAGATGTGCTCTATCAATCTATACCGCAAGTAATTGAAAAGGCGCAGATTGAAAAAAGAGATATTATTGGGGTAGGGATAGATTTTACATCATCTACTATCTTACCATTAGATCAAGCAGGGGAGCCGTTATGCTTTCAACAGGAGTGGGAAAGTAACCCGCATAGCTGGGTGAAGTTATGGAAGCATCATGCGGCGCAAAAAGAAGCAGATGAAATAACACAGCTTGCGAAAGAGCAAGATGAAGATTTCTTAAGCTTATATGGCGGAAAAATTTCTTCGGAATGGATGTTTCCTAAAATATTGCAAATTGTTAAAGAGGCTCCTGAAATCTATGAAAAAACAGATTTATTTATGGAAGCATGCGATTGGATTACTTCTAAATTAACAGGAAAACTAATACGAAGCAGTAATACCTGTGGTTATAAAGGGTTCTGGAGCAAGAAAAATGGTTTTCCGGAAGCATCCTTTTTTAGCATGTTAGATGCTAGATTGGAAGGTGTTTTAGAAACAAAAATGCGGGGGAAAGTTCAATCCATTGGGGGAAAAGCAGGAGCACTGGCAGAAGGAATGGCAGAGAAAATCGGTCTCCTCCCGGGAACTTCTGTTGCCGTAGGAATTATTGATGCGCATGCCGGCGTAGCTGCAGTTGGTGCGGTGCATCCTGGACAGTTTGTGATGGCAATGGGTACGTCTACTTGTCATATGTTGATTGCTGATAAAGAAGAGAAAATCGAAGGCGTATGCGGGATTGTAGAAGACGGGATTATTCCAGGTTACGTTAGTTATGAGACAGGGCAGGTAGCTGTAGGAGATTCATTTGCCTGGTATGTGGATCATGCAGTTCCAAGCTATATTTTACAAGAGGCAAAGGAAAAAGGAACGAATGTACATGCATTATTGGAGGAAAAAGCGTCAATGTATAAGCCGGGACAATCCGGTCTGATAGCTTTGGATTGGTGGAATGGAAATCGTTCTGTTTTGGTTGATGCTCATTTATCTGGGATAATTGTCGGTTTGACACTAGCCACCAAACCAGAAGAAATATACCGGTCCTTATTGGAATCTACTGCCTTTGGAACAAAGAGAATTATTGAAGGGTATCTTCACGCCGGTATTGAAGTAAATGAAATTTTTGCAAGCGGCGGATTGCCGCAAAGAAATAGATTACTAATGCAAATCTATGCGGATGTAATCAATAGAGAAATTAAAATACCAGATTCCAGTCAAACTACTGCGCTTGGAGCGGCGATGTATGCGAGTGTTGCAGCCGGAGGGGAGAAGGGCGGCTATGATACCATTTTCGAAGCTGCTGAAAAAATGGCGAAAGTAAAAGAAGAAGTGTTTACGCCAATTCCAGAAAACGTGCAGCTTTATGAAGAACTTTACCAATACTATCTGGATGTGCATGATTATTTTGGAAAAGAGAATAGTAGCGTGATGCATGGTTTGAAAAGAATGAAATTGGGATAAGAGATAATAAAAGTAGTAAACAGAAGAAATGTCTCCCCGTCTTTAAATATATAGAAGAAGGGACCCCCTCACCAAAGGTCCCTTCTTCTACCCAATCAAAGTCCCCAAACATCATCTCTTTAATTTCTTCCCTTGCATGGCTTCTCTGGTAAGGTATCCCCGAGATTATGCCTCCTTAGAGACAAGGAATGCCCAATTGGTGTTGCAAGCAACCCGACTAATTTTATTTTGAAATATAAAAAAGCGAACCTCCGCGAGGTACGCTTTTTCAGCCTCCAAATGCTAAACTGCCAAGCATATAAACAGAAGAAATAATGGTAATCACAGCAATAAAGATTTTTAACTGGTCCACAGGAACCTTGTTGGTAAGGCGGGACCCGGCTAAGATACCAATCGTTGTTCCAATCAGACTAAAGATAATAAATAAATGCATATTGTCGATGCTTGCATACGTAAAATAGCCAAATATAGACGGAAGAGCGATGATAACAGAGTTTAACAACCCCACGCCGACTGCTGTCCGGATATTTACACCAAGGCTAGCAAGCAATGGTACAACTAAAATGGGACCGCCTGCACCTGTTAAAGCGCAAATGGCTGCGGTCAGAATCCCAAGCAGTATAACCCATACCGGCTGCCGTAAAATAAGTGATTTGCTGTCGTCTGCTTCGTTGTCAGAGGCAGCTTTGTTTTTCTTAAGGATAATGGAAAGGCCGGCGCATAAGACAAACAAGTAAAGCAGCAGCTTCGCCAGCGTTTCGGAAATAAGTACATTGATTTGTACACCGAGGAAGGCCCCGGGGAGGCTGCCGATGCTCAAATAAAGTGCTAATTTGAAATCCATATATTTCAGCTTCCAATAGGAATAGGCCCCGATAACGCCTGCGATGAGAAATGCCAGAAAGCTGAGCGCCAGGGAGTCATATACGGGAAGACCTAACAAACCGACATAAATAATTGGCAGCAGGAAACCGGAAACGCCGGAGAGGCCTACTAATACGCCGATAATTAAATTTGCTATAAATACAATAAAAAACGTTAACATGGAAGTGACCTCAACTCTCTAATAACTTTATCTTCTTGAATGTGGGAGGGAGCTCCTCATACAAACAAGGAGAAGAGCGCTTCAACATGACGCTGTTAAACCGCTCGTATGCTTTGGTACAATATCTAAATTTTAGCACGAACGATGAGATCGTCCATAGCTTTTTTACTTTCATATTTAATTCTTTCTTCGTCCAGTGAAAGCACTTCTCTATTTTTCATTAAAATACGCCCATTTACAATCACATCTGCAACGTCATTGCTGTTCGCAGATTCAATTAATGTATTTGTCAGCTGGTGGGTCGGTTCGATATGCGGCTGATCGGTATTGATTAAAATCATATCTGCCTTCTTGCCAACTTCGATGCTTCCAAACTGTTCCTCCTGCAGCATGGCTTTTGCGCCGCCAAGTGTCGCCATCTCCAGAATATTTTTAGATGGCATCACAACGGGATCAAAAATCGGAACGCCCCAAAAGGCGCGCATGAGGGATTTGAAAACCTTCATTTGATCGAATAAGCTCAATCCGGAGTGAGCAGAGCCGTCTGTTCCTAAGCCAATGCTTACACCCTTTTGCATAAGACTTGGAGACTTGGTAAATCCTTTTCCTGCATTACTGATAGGGCTGTGAGCTACCTTGCTATCGTATTTCTGAATAAGTTCCATCTCATTCTCGGATAAGAGGATACTGTGCGCGCCTAAGAAATTTTCGTCCAGCACGCCTAGTGATTCTAAATATTCATATGGACGCATTTGAAAGTTTTCTAAGCAGTAGCTGATTTCATTTGGATATTCATTCATATGTGTCTGCATGCCCGTTCCGGCTGCATTTGCTGTTTCATAGACCTTCTGAATTAATTCAGGTGTACAGGTAATAAGCGATCGTAAAGAGTACCACACGTGGATTCGTCCATCTGCTTTTCCATGATAAGCATCAAACAGGTCCGTATTTCTTTGAATATTATGTTCCATCGTTGTTTTCATCGATTCAGGAATGGCGGCGCCTGTATCCATTGTAGAGCAGGTAAGCACACCGCGTAATCCGGAGGCTTCCACAGCTTCTGCCACCTTGTGCATATAGCTTCCGCCTGCATCAACAAAGCCTGTCGTACCAGCCTTCAGCATTTCTAAGCAGCTCAGTTCTGCGCTGATTGCTACATCTTCTTCCCGGAGGTTACTTTCAAATGGAACCATGATACGTGTCCAAATCATTGGATATTCATCTGAAATTCTGCCCCGCAGAAGCTGTTGATTTGTATGCGTATGTGCATCAATCAAACCTGGCATGACAAGTTTACCTTTTCCGTCTATGGTTTCTTTCGCATCATAGGTTTGTGTAAGTTCTTTTTCGATAGCAATAATCTTTTGATCCTTGATAACGATATGTTGCTCGTGAATTACTTCAAAATCTGGGGTTAACATAGAACAGTTTTTAATCAGTATATCTGCATGCATTGTTATTTCTCCTTTAGGACACGTTGAAAAAGACTGTGTGAACAGCCTTCTCAACATGGTTAGGTTAGTATAAGTGTAAATAGATTTTTAAGTTTTCTTTTAGCTTAAAAAGCGTTTGTAACTGTTAAAAATACTTGAGCAAAGACTGCTTGAAGCAGGAAAGTTCCAGTAAATACAAATACGGCGATAATGACCATTTTCCAGCTTTGACTCATAAATGCTTTAAAATCAAGTCCAATTCCAGCCAGTGTACCCACAACAGTGATGGGTGCTGTAAAAGAAATTAAAGAGGTATAGTAAATAATCGGGTCCGAAATCGGTGAAATCGGGCTGGCTAACAGTAAACCAGTTAAAGCAACATACACCACGGCAGGTATTTTTAAAGGAATGAGCTTGGCGATGAATATACCGATAAATGCAATGCTGGATAAAATCAATACACCAGGAATGGACTCTAAAATGGAAATATCATTTTGAAAAAAGTTCGCAATAATCGTTGTCAGGACGGATGTGAATAAAAGGGAAATCGTCCAGTCTTTCATGCTCATATTCATTGTGAAATCCTGCTTTCTACAGATGTTTTAGGGCTGTGATTTTTATTTCGACGTCCAATTTTAGGCTCTAACCAGCCATACATTTTGTTGACAAGCGGCAATGAAATAAACAGTGTAAAGTAAATTCCGGTAATTGCTGATAGCATATCGCTCATGCCGGCCAGCATGATGATTTGATCCGCATAGGCCGGATAAATGGTCGCCAGCGTACTGGAGGCGGCGGCCATCATCACACCGCTGCCGACACCGCTCGCCATTGCCAGGGCTAACGGGTGGAAGAAATCAAAGGATGCAACAATGCTTGCTAATAAACCGAGATAGGTTGTACCAATCAAAAATCCAATAATATAGATAGAAAGAGAGCCGCGGGCTTCGGGAGAGTTTGCACCATACTTACTGCAAATCAGCCCATAATCCTTATCGCGGTTGGTAGAGCTGGTTGCGCCGATGGATTCTCTTTTAAGACCAAGGAGCAGCGCAATCGGAAGAGCAAATAACATCGTTCCAATGGTTCCGAATTCCTGAAAAACGAGTGCCGGGCCAACGTTAACAAGCTCAGGAAGGTTAGAACCTGCCATAACGCCGATTTTTGCCATGAATGGGGAGATGGCAACAAGAACGAGCTGCGATGCTTTTTTTGCTTCTTTCTTTTTAAGGAATTTGAGTACATCTTTTCCGAATAGAATACTGATAATAATGGCGAATAACATGGGATAAAGCACAATTAATGCTGAACCGACATTAAATTGGATTGTCCCGATAAGTTCGGCAATAAGGACAATACCAAATGCAATCGCATAGAGCCGGTAATTTTCCTTGAGATGTCCTATGATTGTTGTTTTTTGAGGTGCTTTTTCCATAGTGTGTTTTCCTCCTTAGATGTACTGCCAAATCAGCGCCGGTGCAAATAAAAAAACGCTAGTAAGTTTCTTCTACTAGCGTTCCGGCTTGGCATATGAAAAACACAAAAAAGACCAACGTAAACAGGTTAGGACACGCACTTCGGCAGTTTTCTCGAGAAGCTACGTTACATATGCTGAAAAAAGAATGAAAAACATATATTATTTTATCAGCAACAGCTACCTATTAGATGAAAAAGATAATTCTTATCCGACTGATCATTTGTGATTTTCCATAGTCAAACCATTTACGGTAGTTTGGTAGAAACTTTTGGACCATATTTCCAACTTTATATGGTTAATCAAAATACGAATGTTAAATTGTTTTCTTTGTTTAATGTTCGTGTATTAGTAACTTACCTCAATATGATAAGAATGTCAAAGGTTTTTTTATGGGAAATAGAATGAAGTTTTACATTTCATCACAAAAATATAAAATAAGATTAGTTAGAGAAGAAAAAAATTTAAATCCCCATATCTTTTTACAGTATGAAATCGTTTATATTATTGAGAAGCGTAAAAGGAGTGAGTGGCATGTGCGCTAGGCCTAGCACAAATCAAAATGAAGAAGAAATAATCTTTCACACGATGTATCGCCAGCTTTCCCATTACTGCTTTTTCCTGTCTCAAAACAAATGGGACGGTGAAGAATTAGTGCAGGAAAGCTTGAAGAAAGCACTGATAAGCTATGGAGACCCGGGTTCCTGGAATGTTACGTTGCTGAAGAAAATAGCTTATCATGCCTGGATTGATACAAAGCGAAGGAAGACAGCTGAAATAGAGCATATCGTGAAAGAGAAACCAGAACAAGAAAGTCATTATGAGGAAATTGAGGCGTTGGTGACAAAACTGCTTTCTTTCATGACAGTGAAACAATGTATGGTGTTTTTGTTGAAGGATGTATTTCAGTATCAAATCAATGAAATTGCTGAGAATTGCGGTATGTCTGATACAGCAGTGAAGGCGATGTTGAACAGAGCTAGAAAACAGATACAGAACATGAAAGAGGAAGAAGCGTTGGTTTCAGCCGATGAAGTTCCTTATGAGAATACCGCGGAAAGCTTTGTTCAAGTGGTTGTTTACGTTATTAAAGCAAATGACCCGGCTAAATTAATGGAGCTGATTCCAGAAATCTTTATGTCAGGTTATCCGGCACATAAATTGCATCATCAAACATATCGCCCTTCTTCTTACGCTCTCTCGATGGCAGCATAAACTGCCATAATCCACGCGTTTACAGGGAGGATGTATATGAATACAGTTCCATATGTTATTGAACAGTCAGGCCGAAGCGAGCGGTCTTATGATATTTTTTCCAGGTTGTTAAAGGACCGGATTATTATGATCAGTGATGAAGTGAATGACCAGATGGCAAACAGTATTGTTGCACAGCTGTTATTTTTAGCTGCAGAGGATGCGGAAAAGGATATTTCTGTGTATATCAACAGTCCTGGAGGTTCTACTTCTGCAGGTTTTGCCATTTTTGATACGATGCAGTTTATAAAACCGGATGTGCGTACGATCTGCACAGGTTTAGCTGCTTCGATGGGGGCATTGCTATTGCTGTCTGGAACGAAAGGGAAACGTTTTGCACTTCCAAACAGTGAAATCATGCTTCATCAGCCGCTTGGAGGAGCACGCGGGCAAGCAACCGAAATTGATATTTCAGCGAAGCGGATTATCAAGCTCCGGGAAAAATTGAATCATATTATTGCGGAGCATTCCGGCCAGCCTGTGGAGAAGGTGGAGGCGGATACAGAAAGAGATTATTTCTTAAGTGCAGAAGAAGCAAAAGAATACGGTTTGATTGATAAAATTATTTAATTGGGAAGCGGGCTGTCCATGGAAGTTATGGCAGCTCGCTTTTGCCGTGTAGGCATAAAACATGTTGTTGCGAATCAACCATCGTTATGCTAGGATAAATGTAATTAATAGGGAGGAGGGATTCTTTTGATCGATAACCAATCTTTGCATCGCTAATGCAGACGCTTCAGACTCGAGACACGATATGTGCCCAGATGAAGGATTGGTCTATCTTTTTTTAGAATCCCTATACGGTGAAAAGTAAGCGTAGGGGTGGAATCTGTCTGCCCCTGCTTTTTTTAGACTTAAGAGTATCCTTCACTGATTAGCATGTATAAAGCAGAATAAAAAGAAGGATGTGACAGATTTGGATAAACAAACGGTATCAGAATTAGCTAATAAATATGGATTAGATTTGAAAGAGGATTCTATCCGCTTTAATGAATCCGGATTGGATTTTCTCGCTGCTTTTGCGGAGGATTCGGATGGAGCAGAATGGGTCTTAAGAATACCGAGACGCGACGATGTGATGGGAAGAACAGTCGATGAAGGGAAAGTGTTAGCGTTCGTTCATCAGCATGTATCCTTTCAGGTTCCAGTCTGGTCCATTTATGAAGAGGATGTAATCGCCTATAAAAAGCTGAGCGGGGTTCCAGCAGGCACGATTGATCCAGAAATTCAAAACTATGTCTGGGAAATGGATATTGAAAACATACCTGAAGCCTTTCATCAGAGCCAGGGAGCGGTTTTAGCATCTTTACACACAGTTCCTGTAAAAGACGCAGAAAAAGCTGGAATTCCTGTCCAAACGGCAGAGGAAGCAAAGGCCTCTATGAAAGAACGAATGGAAAAGGTAAAGAAACATTTTGGCGTGGCTGATGCCCTTTGGAACCGCTGGCAGGACTGGTTGAATAATGATGAATTATGGCCAAAACAAACAGGGTTGATGCATGGTGATATGCATGCCGGGCATATGATGATCGATAACGATTCACGGGTTATTGGTTTAATTGACTGGACAGAAGCGAAAGTAACGGATGTTTCCAATGATTTTGTGTTCCAATATAAAGCATTTGGAGAAGAAGCGCTGGATAAGCTCCTTCATTATTATAAAGAAGCTGGAGGTATTTACTGGCCAAGAATGAAGGAGCATATCATAGAGCTGGATGCTGCGTATGCTGTAGCGATTGCGGAGTTTGCGATTGTTTCTGGTGTGGAGGAATATGAGCAGATGGCGAAGGAAGCGTTGGGTGTTGGAAGATAAATATAAGGATAATCACGTCTAACTTTGAGCGATAGATTCATTTTAACCCGAAGAACTGAATTTATTTCGCTTCCATAGTAATAAGGTTATTCAGGTGGAAATGACTTGTTTTTAAATATGTAAATAGGGTATACTATCAGTAGAAAGACATATAATTAAAAGACCGTTCCATGCTGGTACATGAAACAGTCACAATAGACTGAACCCCATCAAGAGGGGCTAGGTAGCGGGAAAAATAATCCCTCACTTTCCTACGACAAGGCATGAGGGATTATTTTTTATGGTCTTTATCAGACATGATGAACGCTATTAACATCCCAAAAGATATCATTAGCGTTAACACGCTTTCTAAATCCATAGGCAAACACCTCCCTCCCTAGGAAGTCTCCTAATAAAGACTACCGACAGGATGACAAGTGCTACCATAACCCTCATGTGAAGCCAGCTTATTGATGCAACTATTATAACACAAATTAATTATCTAACAGATAGAATGGTTACATTTTTAATAAGAAATAGTATAAAAAACTGTAAGTCTGATAACTCTCGGCGGAAGCAAGATGCTTCGTCGTTTATTTGCATTTTCATAAGGGAATATTAAAAATAAACGAAAGCGAAAAGAGGTGGTGCTGAATGGTTCAATTAGGAAAAAAAGAATTGTTTCCAATTGGAATGGGAACCTGGCATATGGGAGATTATCCAGAAAAAAGAAAGCAAGAAATAGAAGCGCTGAGATATGGACTGGAACAAGGCATTGAAGTAATCGATACGGCGGAAATGTACGGAGAAGGGAATTCAGAAAACCTTATTGGTGAGGCGATCCAAGATGTAAAGAGGGAGGATATTTACCTGATTTCCAAGTTCTATCCGTTTCATGCACAGGAGCCGGATCTGGAGCGCTCCCTGGAGAATTCATTAAAACGGCTAGGTACAGATTATCTGGATTTATATTTATTGCATTGGAAAAGCAGTACACCGCTGGAAGAAACAATTGAATCACTTGAAAAGTATGTGAAGGACGGGCGCATTCGTGCCTGGGGTGTTTCTAATTTCGATACAAGGGACGTAGAAGGAATGTGGCAGGCTGCTGGCGGGGAAAATGGTACTGCGAATCAAGTATTATATAATATAGCGAGCAGAGGGATTGAATATGATTTACTGCCGATGCAGAGAGAAAAGGGGCTGCCAACCATTGCCTATTCCCCAACTGCGCAAGGGGATACGAGGGGCGATAAAATCACATCAAACAAAGTCCTGCAAAAGATAGCAAAGCATCATGATGCAACCGTATTTCAGGTGATGCTGGCATGGACGATCCGTCACGATGATGTACTGGCTATCCCGCAATCCAGTGATAAAAAGCATATTCAGGAAAATATAGATGCCGCATCGATAAAGCTTTCTGAAGAAGAACTGCAGCTGATTGAAAAAGAATTTCCTGCGCCGAAGCGGAAGATGCCGTTAGATATTATCTGAGGCGGACTGCCCATTCTTTAATGATGATATGAAAAGAAACCAATGAAAAACCCGGATAAGTTCGGATTTTTCATTGGTTTCTATTTTTTCACTATAATAATCCATCTCTGACCATTTGTAAGATATCGCTGTCCGCTTTAAGTATATCTTCTTCTGCGCGGGAGGCGATATTCTCTGCTGTTTGCTGCGCCTTCGAGATTTCCTCTTTTTCATTGATTGTTAAGATCTGTTTATTCTCCATAATCACTTTCCCATCAATGATGGCTGTATCTACTTCGTCTCCTCTTGCGGAATATACCAGGTTTGGAACGATATTACGAATGGGCTTGGTTAGAACAGGATAAAAAGCAGGAGCAGTTAAATCGACTAAGATGATATCTGCTTTTTTCCCACTGCGCAAACTTCCCACTTCATGATCGATGCCCATGACTTTAGCAGCTTCAATGGTAGCCATCCGAAGTGCTTGCGTGGCATGAAAGACCTGCGGATTTTTATATTTTACTTTGTTCAATATGGCTGCCAATTTCATTTCGTTGAACATATTATTGCTGTTGTTTCCTGGTGCTTGATCTGATCCTAAGCATGCTGTTCCTCCGGCATCTAGAAAATGCTGTACAGGCGGTACCATTCCATCAATGATACCAATGCTTCCGGCACAGTAAATCATACTAGCACCGCTTTTGGCTATAAATGCAGTCTCTTCATCAGTGGCCTCGGTAAGATGTACCGCAATTAATCGCTCATTTAAGAAATCATGCTCATCCAGAAATTCAATACTTCTTTTTCCATAACGTTTTTCCATCTGATTAATTTCCCGGTCACCCTGGGCTACATGCATGTGCAGCTTGGTGTCTAATTTCTCTGCATGATGTTTTACTTCCTTCAACAATTCTAAACTCATCATATCCGGACCATGCGGGCCAAGGATAACCGTAATGCGTCCGTCTTCTGTATCATGGTGTTTCTCGTATAATTCAAGGTTTCGATTTAATTTTGTTTCTCCAATAGACGATTCAAATGTATATAATTCTCCTACTGGAAGGTCGCCGATGTTATCCGGGATTTCATTGACCAGCTCAGCGACGCGAGCACGGGCGCCAATTTTTTTATAGTTGTTTACAATGAGATCCATTCTTCCGTCATAGTCACAAAATGTTGTTGTGCCTGCTTTTATCCCCTCAATAATATTCACCATGGAACCGATAGCGCTTTCCTCCGGACGGAGGTGTTTTTGGAATGGCCACAGGCCCTTCTGCATCCAGTTTGACATATCCTGTGCGACTCCTCTAAAGATAGCAATGCCTGTATGGATATGCGCGTCAATAAAGCCTGGCATAATTAACTTGTTTGCAGCATCAAAATATCTTTCAGCGGTATACTCCCGTAAAATTTCCTGTGTTTGACCGACAGCTTCGATTTTATTATGTTTTATGGCAACTGCTCCGTCCGCAATATAGCCGACTCCTTTTCCTTCCATTGTCATCAGGTGTCCATTGTGAATGATAATATCGACTTTCATGTGAGCAACTCCTTGTATCGTATAATTATTTTATGCCTTAGGAGGTCTTCTCTAAGGAAACTTTTAAATTCTCTTTTTTCGCTTTCCGATTTAAGAAATATAGAATGGATAATAATACTGCTGCCGTAATAACCATGCTTACAATGGCATTTTGTGTTAATCCTGCAGAAAGAAACCCGATCGCAGCTGAGATCGCGATAATAATTGCATAAGGTAACTGTGTTTTTACATGCTCAATATGGTCTGCCGCTGCTCCCGTTGAAGCCATGATGGTTGTATCTGATATGGGAGAACAATGATCTCCGAATAGTCCGCCGCTAATAACCGCACCAATAGCTATTGGCAGACTGATGTCTATCGCAGCAGCCATTGGCAGGGCAATTGGCATCATAATAGAGAATACTCCCCAAGAACTTCCGGTAGCGAAAGCAATGAAAGCCCCAACCAGAAAGATAATTGCCGGGACAATAAATGATGGCAGGTAGCTGCCGGTAATATGAGCAATATATTCTCCCAATCCCATCGTAGTGGCTATGGAACCAATCGACCATGCCATAATAAGAATTAACGTTACAATCATTAATTTTAAAAGGCCATTGGTGAAATCTTCAAATAAATTCACTAATGATTTGCCATAACGCAGTCTTGCGTAGATAATGCCGCCAGCAGAACCGCAAATAAATCCGCTAATGATACCAAGCACAATATCCGCATTTAAAAAGGCGCCTCTAAACCCATTTTCTCCAATATTGCCTGTCCAGAAAATAACTGAAAATATGGTTCCCAGCAACAGTATCATCGGAATCAAAAAGCTAAATATATCTGCATCGTTCCTTTTATTTCCCTTTTCTGTTTCTTCGTCTTCATCCACCATCAATTTATCATGATCTCCATACAATTTCCCGGTCGCTATGGCTTTTTTCTCTGCTTGATACATGGGCCCGATATCTAAATTTAAGTTAATGACGAACAGCACACCAATCATCGCAAAAACGCCATATAAATTATAAGGAATCATCTGTATGAACAACCCCCATGGATTATCACTCAAGCTTAGTGCAGCTAATTGGGTGGCGATTAATCCTGTAATAAATGGGCCGTAACTGCTGATGGGGGACATGGCAGCCAGCGGACTTCCCATGGAATCGAGTATGTATGCCAGCTTTACTCTCGAAATTTTTATTTTATCGGTAATGGGCCGGGTGACTGCTCCGAGTATTAGGACTGGTTCTGTATAAGAGAAGAGAAAAGAACTTCCCCAAACAAAATTTTGAGCCTTCCTTCTGGTATTGATTTTTTTCGTAGCAGCTTCAGCAAACGCCTGCGCAGCTCCGGTAGTGCGAAGGATATTAACAAATCCTCCTGTCGTTGTAACAAGCAGTAGCAGACTGGCATTCCACGGATCTGCGATAGAGGGAATCATGGTGTCTGTGATGGTATATGTAAAACCCACAAGCGGATTCCAACTATTGATTATGGTTGCGCCGAGCCAGACACCGATAAATAAAGATATAATCGTTTGTTTTGTGATGATGGCAATAATAATTGCGAGTATCGGAGGTAACAGCGATAAAAAACCATATTCCATATGTTCCATCTCCTTTTTGTGTATTAGCGCTTTCAATTGAGTGGTGAAACAAGCAACTGCCAGAGAGTTCAGCTAATATGACATGAAAAATGTTTGGTTGAAAAGCTTTATTTGTGCATTGGCTGTTTGTAGAGAACAGATGTGGTTTTCCATTTTCTATAATTGTTTATAACCTTTATCTATCAGCACAAAACCTTGCTTTTGAATCAGCTTTATCCATTATTTTTTCGATTCCGTGAATCAAGAGAGTTATTTGATATGGATAGGTATGGAAGGATAATATAATAACTTCAACCAGATTTTAATCAAAAGTAAGCATTTGTGCGCCTGCTGATAATCTTTCTTCGTTCTCCGTTCCCTGAAGCGTATATTTTATAATTATATAGGAGGCGCAATTGATTGTATAGCGTTTATTTTTTGAATATTTATTAATTATTTTAAGGCTATCATATTTTAATTGGAACAGTGAACGTGATGTGAAAGTCAATGGGAGAGACTGGGTATTCAGTTGAAGGGCCGGGGGATCATAACATAGTAAAAAGTATTTCCAGAGCATTGCGGCTGATTAAACAACCTTTGCCGAAGCGGAAATGTCACTAGAAAGTGAGTAGTCTTTAAATTTTTTTCAAAAAAAGTGATTAGTTTTATGTGATTCGGGAAGACATCTAATGTAGCATTTTATAGGAGGTAGTTAAGATATGACATTCGTAAAATCTTATACAAACGATGAAATGTTAGAAAAAGATGTGAACAAGCTAAAGGATAATAACATCAGCTCCAATAATATTTTCATCCTCTCTCATGATGATGATCGCACTGCACGTATTGTAAATAATACAGAAGCATCAGGTATTGATTACAATAAGCAGGATATCGGAGGAGATTTTGAAAAACCAGGTGACGAGTTAAGAGAAAAACTCCGTGAACTGGGAGTTGCTGATGCAGATGCCCATGAATATGAAGAAGATATGGATGAAGGAAAAGTCTTTTTAATTGTAAAAGATGAATCAGCAGAAAGTATTGTGGGTTAACTGTAAATCAAAATAAACGAAACAGTTAAGTATAAATCCGGACCAATCCTAATCTCTATGGAGAGAAGGAGGGTCCGGATTTTGGTGTGTTTAAAGGGAGATTTTTCTATGTGATAACTCTTAAATATCTTCCATGTTAATTATTTCAGGCGTATCAAAGTTATCACTATTCATGATTTTAATTTGTTCAGGGATGAGTTTGAGAACAGTTAAATCAGGGTCATTTTTAGAATCAAAGTACGCTTTATCCTGCGTTTCCCATAACCAGTCAATGGTTTCTTGATCATTAATAACCTCGACCTTGGCTTTGATTTCTAAGAAGCTTTTATTTTTTGTTTCTTCATATCCCAGCAAAATATGGGCTTGCGGGTTGCTTTCCACTTCTTCTACTTTTGGGGAATCCTCATCTGTTTTGGTGTATAATACCGCTTCATCATGGTAAAAAACCATATATCGGCTGTTTGGCACATGATTATGGGAAGTAGATAGAACGCCGACCTTTGAAATATCTAAAATCTTTTGAATTTCTTTTATTACTTTTGCTTTATTCATGTTGTCACCTCATATTGTTATTATCGACATCGATTTAATCATAAACGTATGTACATAGTTTCTCCGTTTTTCGCATTATTATTTCCTTTTTTCTTGAATTTGCACAAAACTATAAATTAATTTTGAAGGCGTTTAGAAAGGGAATGTAGATAGAAGAAAGGATAGTAATTGGTTAGGGTTAGTGAATAAAGTAGTTATTCTAATATGATTACTTTTGTATTTGTTGAGTGGAAGAAAGAAAGGCGAGGAAACACTAATTATCGCTACGGGGGCATATTGGTGGAAGTTTTAATCCCTTAAACTAATCAATTAAAAAATTCTAAAAATTAATTGACAACGCTTACAATTAAATGCTATAGTTTCTATACTTAATAATTCCATTGGAAAAAGTAACGTTTGTTCATATATTTAAAGTGAATTTATTCTTAAGGATTTATAAAACAATAGCATTTAGCTTAGATGAATTTTGGGGGAATTCAAATTTATAAAAGTGATTATTTCAATATAGATAGGAATGTGAATAACTATGAAGAGGACTGGAGACCTGAAGCTGATACAAGAATTAAACCGTTCTATCATCTTAGAAACAATTCGAAAATATGGCTCTATATCGAGAAGTGAAATTGCTAAAAAAAATGATCTTAGCCCTACGACTGTCACATCTGCTGTAACGGAACTAATCAATGAAGGCTATGTAGTAGAAGGTGGTACAGGCACGTCCAGTGGAGGGAGAAAGCCGATTCTTTTGAACTTTTCACCAGATAACCACTATTTAATCGGTGTATCTATTTCTTATTCTAAAATAACAATTGCGGATATGAATTTGGAAGCAAAGATAAATATGAAAAAGATATACCCTACTAACGGTTATACAGGCGCAGCTTTAATAAATTATCTGCTTCTATTATTGGAGGATTTCCACGCTGCACAGCAGGACGATAGACAATGTATTGGTATTTCGCTGATTATCCAAGGGATTGTTGATTCTAAAAAAGGTGTAGTCCATTATAATCCAGTTTTGTTATTAGAGGATGTTTACCTGCGGGATTCGGTTGAAGCACATTTTAATCTGCCAACTTGGCTTGATAATGATACAAATGCATACGTTTTAGCTGAGAAGAATTTTGGTCATTTTCAAGAGGTGGAGAATCTCATTTATATAACGATTGGCGAAGGTGTTGGTTCCGGCGTTATTGTAAACAACATGCTATCCCGCGGTGAAAGTGGAGGAGCTGGTGAATTTGGCCATACCAGTATTGATTATCAAGGTGAGCTTTGCAGTTGTGGAAATAAAGGATGCATCGAAAATTATATAAACTGGCCAGCTACATCGAAGAAAATAATGAAAGAGATTGAGGAAGGAAAAGAAACTATTTTAACAACTTATTTAACAAGTGACAAGCTGTTTATTACCCCGTCTGAATTTGTTGAGGCAGTGAACACTGGGGATAACTTGGCTGTTGAAATTAATGATGAAATTGCTGAATACCTATCAGCTGGAGTAGTTAATTTAGTTCACCTCTTTAATCCGGAAGTAATTATATTAGGTGGAGATGTCACCAACCAAAATCAAATATTGATAGACGCTGTACAGCAAAAAATCAAAGACAAAACGTTAAAAACACTTTATCAAGATGTGGATATTACCACATCATCATTAGGAAAAGAATTTGAAATGGTTGGCGCTGCTTCTGTTTTACTTCAAGATAAATTTCAATTTAAGCTCACGCATGACAAGCGTGGATTAAAAACAAATTTGTAGGAGGAATCGTATGTTAAAGGGTATTAATCAATGGTGTTATCCGGAAGGGACTAGTTTGGAGAAGGTACTGGAATATAGCAAAGAAGCTGGTTTTGAAACAGTTGAATTAAATGTGAATCCCTCAGGTGGAATTGGTTTAACGGTGGATTCGAATTCAGATGATGCCAAAAAAATTAAAAGTCTCATAGAAACATATGATTTGGAAATTAAAAGTATATCTACAGCATTATTATGGCAGTTTCCGTTATCTTCACCAGATGAGGCTGTCAGAGCACAGGGTAGAGCCATCGTTGAAAAGCAAATTGAATTAGCAGCTGCAATGGATGTGGATACAGTACTTGTTGTACCAGGCATTGTATCTGAGGAAGTTACTTATAATCAATGCTATCTACGCAGTCAAAAGGAGCTGCGGAAGGTGTTGCCGCTGGCAGAAAAGCACCAGGTACATATAGGGATTGAAAATGTGTGGAATAAATTTTTACTTTCTCCGCTAGAGATGTCCCGTTATGTGGATGAATTAGATTCTGAATATGCTGGCGTATATTTTGATATAGGAAATGTTCTTCAGTTTGGTTATCCAGAGCAGTGGATACGAATTTTAGGCAGCCGCATCCGTAAAGTTCATGTCAAAGATTTCAATACAAGCGTGGGAAATATTACAGGATTTGTTCCGTTATTAGCAGGAGATGTTAACTGGCAGGCAGTTAGCAAAGCATTAAAAGAATTAGGTTATAAGGGTCCGCTTACCGCAGAATTATCTCCATATAAGCTGGATACGAAAGCATTAGCAGTCGATACTGCCAAACATATTGAATTAATTATTGATGCAGGTTGATAGGAGGAGATGAAAATAAAGAAATTAAAAGCAGGGTTTATTGGAATAGGAGGAGTTGCAGCTACTCATTTAAAGATTTTGAAAAAGCATAAAAGTGTAGATATTATTTCAGTCTGCGATATTGCCGAAGTAAATGCAGTTAGGGCTGCTGAAGAAATAGGAGCAAGAGCTTATACGGATGCGGATGATATGTTAGAAAAAGAAACGCTGGATGTTGTTTTCCTTTGTGTTCCACCATTTGCCCACAAAGACTTGGAGCAAGAAATAGTGAGAAAAGGAATTCATTTAATGGTTGAGAAACCTGTCGGGCTAAATATGAAAGAGGTGTACGCGAAACAGGAGGTTATTCGGAAATCAGGTGTTATTTGTGCTACAGGTTATTGCTTACGATACTTGGATACTGTGCAGAAGGCCAAAGAATATTTAGCAGGTAAAGAAATAGCGATGGTACGCGGGTATTACCTATCTTCTTTTGTGGAAACGCCCTGGTACCGCACGATGTCAAAGTCAGGGGGACAATTGGTAGAGCAGGCTACGCATATTGTGGACCTTATTCGTTACTTAAACGGAGATTTTAAAAAGGTTTATGCCAATATGGCATTAAGAGTATCAGAGGATATTGAGAATATTGATATTCCAGACGTGAGCTCCGTCAATTTTACATTTGAAAATGGTGCTATTGGACATTTAGACTGTTCCTTCACCCAAAAGGATCATCGTATGGGCGTAGAATTATTAGGGAAGAATTTTCGCGTAATGATTGATGGAACAAAGCTTACTATCTTTGAAAATGATAATGTGGTTACCTACAGTTCAGAAGTCGATTTCTACGAAGAACAAGATAATGCGTTTATTGAAGCGATTTTGACTGGAAGGACAGAAAATATTCTATCAGATTATACGAATGGCTTGAAAACTTTAGAGGCAACTCTGGCGGCTAATGAATCTCAAAAAACAGACAATGTAATTCCAATCACTAAAACAGGAAGCTGAATAAGTAATCTTATTTTTATCGAAATGGTAATCAATAGAGGCCAGCAGCATGTTAAAAGATTTTGAAGGAATGATTTAAAAGGTTATAAACGTATTTTGAAAGCGCTTCACGAAAACATGTGAATTTGCTATGAAGGAGGGCATCCATTTTTTCTGTCGAAGGCTGTGATTTGAAAATGCTGTCAAGCAAGGAAGCTGTGGCTCATTATATTCCTGGCAAAACATTATTAAACCCTTTTGGAGGAGATAGAATGGGGAAAAAAGTATGCACCATATTTCTAATGATTACATTAGTCGGTATCTTAACAGGTTGTGGAAATGATACAGAAGGCGGCAGTAAAAAAACGCTGGAAGTAGCCTTGTGGGATGAAAATATAAGCGGTGCAGTGGATGCCTCTATTGAAGAATTTAATAAGGAGCATCCAGATGTTGAGGTGAACGTAACCTATACACCTTATGCCAACTATTTCACGAAATTACGAACCAGTATAGGGGGAGGGAGCGGACCAGATGTATTTTGGATGAATGGACCTAATTTTTCTGAATATGCCTCTTATGGGCTAATCAAAGATTTAGAGCCATTTATTGAAGAAGATAGTGATTTTTCCAAGGATGCCTATTTTGATTCTATGATAGATTTATATTCTCATGAAGATCACTTATACGCTGCACCTTATTTCTCGGATATTGTAGGTTTGTTTTACAATAAAAGACTATTTGATGAGGCTGGTCTGGAATATCCGGATGAAAATTGGACGTGGGAGGATATTGAAGAAAAGGGAGAGCTCTTGGCTGATCAGGAGGAGGGAGTTTATGGATATACAGCGTATGTTGTAAGTAATCAGGCTGGCTATTATAACTTAATTCCACAGGCTGGCGGCTACATGATTGATGAAGACAAGACCCATTCAGGTTTTAATTCACCAGAAGCGCAAGAAGCACTTACTTTTACACAGGATTTGATAGATAAGGGGATTTCACCATCTGTACAGACACAAATTGAAAACCATCCCCGCGATATGTTTATGTCAGGAATGATAGCAATGCATCCTGAAATCTCTGTGAACGCGGAGATGTTTTACAGTGAGCTTGGGGATGATTTAGGAGTAGCTCCATTACCAGCAGGGAAGGAAGAAGGATCTATTGCACACGGAATTGGCTGGGCTATGAACGGGGACACCGAGCAAGAAGAATTGGCTTGGGATTTAATCAAGCATTTGACTGGTGAAAAAGGAAATCAGTTTATTGCTGAATCAGGCTTTAGTATCCCTGCGCAGGAATCCATGAGTGATTTATGGGTAGATTCCATGCCTAAATTGGATTTACAAGTATTTATCGACGCACAGGAAGTTTCGTTTCCCTACCCTGTTTCCCAAAACACAATACAGTGGCAGGATATTGAGCAGGCAGAAATTCAAGGAGCATTTTTGGGCTATAAATCAATGAAGGAAGCTTTGGACAATGTTGCCAGAGAGATGGATATCATCTTGGAATCAGAACAGATAAATGAATAAAAATCTTTCTGTAAGAAGGGAGTTTCTAATGAATGAGTGATTCAAACGTGCTTACTAAACCGAAAAGAAGCAGGCGTAAGCGTAAGGAAGCGATGTGGGCTTATCTATTTATCGCTCCCGTTGTACTAGGGCTCTTCCTATTTTATTTGATGCCGGCTCTTGCTTCTTTTGGCTTGTCATTCACTAGCTGGAATGGGATTAACCCTCCCGAGTTTATTGGTTTGGACAACCTGATAAGGCTGGTTCAAACAGATTCTTTTATCAGAAGCATGGTTAACACACTCGTATTTACGCTGGTTTCCGTGCCGTTAGCGGTGATGCTGGCCACGGGGATTGCCATATTGCTGAATCAAAAAATTAAAGGAATGATCGTCTATAGAACACTTTATTTTCTGCCGGTGGTAACCATGCCGGTTGCTGTTGGAATGGTTTGGAAATGGTTATATAACACAGATTATGGTTTGCTTAATTATATATTAGGCTTACTCCATTTACCGCAGCCTGCATGGCTGTTCAATCCTAATATTGCGTTAATATCGGTTATTGTTGTGTATGTTTGGATGACAGTTGGAAACAACATTATTTTAATCCTGGCCGGTTTGCAGGGGATTTCAGAAACCTATTATGAAGCTGCGGAAATGGATGGTGCATCAAAATTAAAACAATTATTTACGATCACCATTCCTCTGTTAACACCGACTTTGTTTTTCGTATTTATCACTGGAATAATCAGCTCTTTACAAGTGTTTGATTTGATATTCATCATGATCGGCGACAGCCATGTCTTATTGGAGCCATTGCGTACACTTGTATATGGTGTTTATGAGTCAGGGTTTGAGTATTCGCAAATGGGCTATGCTTCTGCACAAGCATTCCTGCTGTTTTTAATGATATTAGTCATCACTATTTTCCAGTTTGCGTTTCAAAAGAAATGGGTGCATTATGACGGATAATAAGGAGGAAGCGTATGAATAAAAAGTGGTTGATTCATTTGGTGCTGATTATTGGTGCAGTGGTCATGGTTACGCCATTTCTTTGGATGGTGTTAACTTCTCTAAAATCATTTGGAGAAGCAATGCAAGTGCCGATTACCATTTTTCCTGAAGAGTGGCTAGTAGAGAATTACCTTGACGTTTTTGCAAGTATCGATATGATGAGATATTACTTTAATACGCTGATGGTCACTTTAGGAAGAACGTTGGGACAGTTAATTTTGTGCTCATTGGCTGCATTTGCCTTTGCAAGGATGGATTTTCCGGGAAAAAATGTCATATTTATTGTAGTCCTATCTGTTTTGATGGTGCCAATGCAAATTATTCTAATTCCAAACTACGGAATTTTAACGTCTCTGGGCTGGATTGACACCTTTTATGCTTTGATTGTTCCTGGTATGTTCAGCGCATTCGGCGTCTTCCTGTTAAGGCAATTTTTCTTAGGAATACCGAAAGAGCTGGATGAGGCGGCAACGATTGATGGGTGTTCCTTTTTTGGAATCTATTGGCGCATTATTTTGCCGAACGCGACACCAGGATTAATTGCATTAGGTATATTTACGGTCCTCGCTTCTTGGAATGATTTTCTTTGGCCCTTGGTTATGACGAATTCAGAAGAAACGAGAATGCTGTCAGTAGGTATTGCAGCATTTCAGGGGCAATATTCGACGGATTATCCATTGCTGATGGCGAGTGCTGTACTGTCCACCATTCCGATGCTGATTATGTTTGTTCTTTTACAGAAACATCTAGTTTCAGGAATTGCTTTACAAGGCGTTAGAAGATAATTAATAGAAAGAGGTGCACAAAAATGAATATTTTAGTTTTAGGCGCAGGGACAATGGGAAATGCCCACGCTGCTGCTTATACAGAAATGAAAGATGTAACATTATGTGGAATTGTTGATGTGAATTTTGAAAAGGCTGCTCAATTGGCTGACAAGTGTGGGACTAAAGCGTTTTCTTCTTATGAAGAAGCGAAGCAGCAGATTGTGGATATTGATGTCGTATCTGTTTGTTTGCCTACCCCTTTACACAAAGAGACAGTCTTGCAAGCGGCGAGAGATAAATTTCACGTTATTTGCGAGAAGCCTTTGGCCCGTCATCTGGCTGATGCCAGAGAGATGATCGATTTCTGTGAACAGCAGGGAGTTCGCTTATTCGTAGGCCATGTTGTACGCTTTTTCCCAGAATATGCCCAAGCAAAAGAAGTAGTAGATTCACAAAAAATAGGCCAGCCGGTAATTGCAAGAACAACGAGAGGAGGAGCATTTCCAAATGCCTCCAATGACTGGTATGCAAACTTTATTAAAAGCGGTGGTTTGATTTTAGACACAGTTATTCATGATTTTGATTTTTTAAGATGGTGCTTTGGAGAAGTAGAGCGTGTATATGCAAAAACAAGCAGAGGAAGAGCGGCTGGAAAATTAGAATATTCCTTAATCACACTTCGGTTTGAGAACGGGGTGATTGCTCATGTGGAAGGCACCTGGGCACATCAGAACTTCCATACGAAGTTAGAAATTGCAGGAAAGGAAGGGATTATTCAACATGATAGTACTTCAGTCAGCCCTGTTGTAGTAGAGAAAAGCGCATCAGTTGATGAGGTTGTAGGGGTAGCGGTTCCATCCAGCCCAACGCAGCATAGTCCATATTATCTTGAAATAGAGCATTTTATTTCTTGTATTAAAGAAGGAAAGGAAGCGAGAGTGACCGCAGAAGACGCCTATAAAGCGCTAGAGATTTCATTAGCTGCTTTACAATCGATTGAGTCGGGAGAGCCGGTTTATCTTAAACAATTTTCCAGTTTGGAGGGAGTAAAATGAAGGTAGGTATTATTAGTTTTGCTCATGGACATGCGTATAGCTATGCAAATGCTTTAAACAATTTACCGGAGATAGAGTTATATGGTATTGCTGATGAAGAGGAAGTGAGAGGGAAAGACGCAGCGGAACAGTTTAATACCAAATATTTTTCGGATTATCATGACTTATTAAAGGAACCGATTGATGCTGTAATTATTACATCAGAGAATCAAAAGCATTTTGAACACGTCAAAGCTGCAGCGAATCATGATAAACATGTACTATGCGAAAAACCTTTGTCTTCTAATGTGAAGGATGCGGAAGAAATGATTAAGATTTGCCGGGAAAAAGGCGTGATTTTACAAACTGCATTCCCGGTAAGGTTTAATAAGCCTGTGCAAAATGCGAAACAAACGATAGACACGGGTGATTTAGGTAATATTATTGCCGTTAAAGGTACAAATAGAGGAACTAATCCTGGAGGATGGTTTGTGCAGAAAGAGAAATCTGGCGGAGGGGCAGTTATCGACCATACTGTTCATGTAGTCGACCTTATTCGTTGGTTTACTAACGCAGAAGTAACAGAGGTATATGCTGAAATAGATGATAAACTATCCGATGGAGAGATAGATGATACAGGGCTGTTAACCATGGAATTTGATAACGGTATGTTTGCGACATTGGATTGCAGCTGGTCTCGTAATAAGGATTATCCAACTTGGGGAGACGTTACCTTAGAAATAATAGGGACGAAAGGAACGCTCTCTGTGGATGCTTTTGCCCAGAAGCTGGATGTATATAGTTCAGACGGCGTTAAATGGAATTTCTGGGGAGATGATATGGATGAGGGATTGATTGCTAATTTTATCCAATCTGTCAAAGAAAACAAAGATCCATTTATTACAGGAGAAGATGGATTAAGAGCTTTGGAAGTAGCTATGGCTGCCTACCACTCATCCGCTAGAAAAGCCGCAGTAATGCTAAGTGAATTATGATTTTAATGCTGACAAGACCTCACAAACTAGTTTCAATCTGTGGGGTTTTTCGCTTTTTGGTTTCATTTAACAAACGCTAAGTTTGAAAAGAGATTTCTGCAGTACCGATTCGGTAATTGCTAATATGGTTACATCATCTACATACCCTTTGCTCCATTTGTCTTTTCAACCCAAATCATCTAAAATAATAACTTGGATTCCATTTTTTAAGCAAACCGATGAAGATAAAAGGAGTAATATAGATGAGCAATTTAAAAAATAATGGCTATGCGCGGTATGATTTAATGCAGCAATTAGACTATGAAGGAATAGAAGCAGATTACCAAGCTTTATTGGATTATTTCGAGGATCTGCCTATCGATGAATATGCAAAAGACTTAAATCGTTATAGAAGATATTCACGCGCTTTGGTATTGCCAACTTCTGGTCAGATTGAATGGCTGCCGACGCTGACGAAGGATGGGGAGGAATACGCTGCGTACTTCCAGGGGAAATTTAATCCGGAATATCCGGGTTCTTATCGGGAATTCCCTTATATAGATAAAGAAATACAGAATAATAAGCTATTGCAAAAAATAATTCTGTTTGATTATCAGGAAACGTTCTGGAAGGAAGAAGACCGGATCATGCCGATTCATGCCGGTGTGCATTTTGTGAAGCTGTACGTAGAAAATGATTCGGATAAGGCTGTTTCTTCACCAAACTGTTTTCATCAGGATGGGGAGCCATTTACCTTTGCCCATTTAATTAAAAGAGAAAATGTCAAAGGCGGTACGAACGCCATTGGTATTCCTAAAGCGGCAGGAGAAACGTTTGATACAGTCAATCAGGATGATGTGATAGAGATTTTTGAGATTACGAAGCCTTTAGAATCCTACGGTGTGGAGGATTCGGCAGTATCGCATTATGTCAGTCCGATTGAAAAGGGAGATGCGGAAGAAGCTGGGGTACGTTCTGTTATCTTAATTGATTACCAGCAAACCGTTGTTGCTGATGTAGATGAATAGTAAATAAAAATGGAATGTGAGGCAGGTTTTGTGTCTCACATTCCATTTTTTAAAACGTTATATGCGCTTCATCGCAGGCTCATAGATAGATTTCAGCGTTTGAACACTATGAGCAAATTTTTCCTGTTCTTCTTCGTTCATTGGCACTTCAATAATTTCACGGATGCCAGAACGGTTAATGATAGATGGAACACCGATGCATACGTCTTCTGCACCATATTGACCTTGTAAATAACTGCTTGTTGTCAACACGATATTTTCGTTTCTTAGAATGGCTTCGGTAATTCGTGCTAAGCTCATGGCAATACCATAGAAGGTGGCGCCTTTTTTCTCAATAATGTGATAAGCTGCATCCCGAACCTCTTCAAAGATCTGGTCAAGGTCTTCTGCGTTATAATCGTCATGATTATCTAAATACGTTTGCAGGGGAACAGGACCAATGGTTACTCTGCTCCAAAGCGGAAGCTCTGTATCCCCGTGTTCACCGATGATATAGGCATGAACTGCTTTTGGAGAGATATCGAAATACTCTCCAAGCTTATAACGAAGACGGGAAGAGTCTAAGGTTGTTCCGCTTCCGACAACACGGTGAGCAGGGAAACCGCTGAATTCAATAACTGCTTGTGTTAAGACATCTACAGGATTGGTTGCAATGAGGAAAATACCATCGAAGCCGCTCTCCATCACATCATCCACAATTCCTTTAAATATCTTCATGTTTTTTTCAACGAGGTCTAAGCGTGTTTCACCCGGTTTTTGGTTTGCTCCCGCACAAATACAAACAATATCTGCATCTTTACAGTCTTGATATTCTCCCAGCCAAACATTGGTTGGAGATGGGGCGAACGCTTTCCCGTGGTTGAGATCCCACACATCTCCAAGCGCTTTATCTGCGAACAAATCAATAATAGCTAATTCTTCCGTAATCCCTTGATTTATGAGTGAAAACGCATAGCTGACACCGACAGACCCGGCTCCAATCAATACAACGCGATTTACTTTTCCATGATTTGCTGTCATGTATAAACACATCCTTTAAAGTAGTATACGAATCATTCTATACTTAAACAGTGAGCCATTACACAATTTAAGTCAATAGTTTTATAATATTTCGGAAATAGAATTATAAAACGAAACTTCGTTCAGTCGAAGTTTTTGTTCTTCTCCGTGATAAAATAACACTTGTCATTTTTATGGAACCATGTATAATATTTCTAAACTCGAGATACATCCTATCAAAAGCGTTGAAGAGAAGAGTAAATATACGGGAAGCATAACAGAGAACTCCGGAAGCTGAAAAGGAGGATGCGGAACTATATTGAACCAAGCCTCTTAGCTGCATATCGGATTGTTACATGATGATGTGCCGGTGCTCCCGTTATCGAGAAAAGCAATGTTCGATACGATTGCTTATGAAGGTTTTTGCAGCGATGCAGAAACAGAATGAGGTGGCACCACGATCTTCTGTGATATAAGAAGTCCCGTCCTCAAAGTTGAGATAACTTTGAGGACGCGGGCTTTTTTTATTTTATAAAAAAGCTTAAAAAAGGAGAGATGATATGAAAGAGGCTTTGGAAAGGTGGAAAAACACCTCATTATTGTTAACGGGAATTGGTGTATCTAATCTGGGAGCATGGATATACCTGATTGCATTAAATTTAATTGTTTTGGAAATGACGGGCTCTCCGCTTGCGGTTTCTGTGTTATATATTTTAATTCCGCTGGCAGCGATGTTTACTAATTTTTGGGCGGGTTCATTGATTGACCGTTGGAATCAAAAGCGTATGATGATTGGCTTAGACGTATTTCGGGCAGGCCTTATAGGTATACTTCCTTTTTTAGATTCCTTATTGCTCATCTATGTTTTGGTATTTGGAATTAATGTAGCCAGTGCGGTGTTTGAGCCGGCCTCTATTGTCTACATGACCAAATTGGTTCCAAAAGGAGATCGTCAGCGGTTCAATGCCCTTCGTAACTTTATTAATTCCTGCGGGTTTATTTTAGGACCGTCGATTGCAGGAGCATTGTTTATGGTCGGCAACCCTTCCTTTGCTATATTTATAAATGCTGCTGCATTATGTATTTCTGCCATGATAATCCTTTTCCTTCCCAATTTGCATGAACAGGGGAAAATAAGTGATAGAATCGATATCCATTCTGTCATTCACGATTGGAAGAAGATCCTTGCATATAGCGGCAATCACAAATATATTACCTTGATTTATATTCTGTTTGGGGGCGTAACAGTTTTTATGACAGGGCTGGACTCGTTAGAGGCAGCTTTTGCAATAGAGGTGCTATTGTTGGATGAAAGCACCTATGGCTTTTTAGTTAGTATTGCGGGCGCAGGGATTATAGCTGGTTCTTTGATAAATGCAATGTTTGCAAAGTACTTAAAAATTAATATGCTGATGGGGCTAGGGGTAATAGGTACGCCCGCTGGTTATTTGTTTTTTGCTTTCTCAACAGATTTTACAACAGCAGCAATCGGTTTTTTCCTGCTGACATTTGCGCTTTCTTTTGCCAACACGGGCTTCCTGACCTTTTATCAAAATAATATTCCTGTAGAGATTATGGGGCGTTTTTCAACGATTTTTGGACTAATCGAAGCGGCAAGTATTATTTTGTTGACATTAATCATTGGAATAGCAGCTGAAATAATGGACATTAGATTGGTTTATATCGTGGGTTCGTTCTTGTTTTTAGGTCTTGGTCTGTTCTCTAACACGGTGGTGCAAGGGAAGAAGAAACGAAAATATTATCAACTAAATGAAGGGTAATATATCTGTTTTTTCTGCAAGTAATGTGGTGTACGAGGTAATTAAATAACATTATAATTACCTCATACAAAGAGGGGGAACCTGTATAAACACATCATTATTTGCTTATGCGGGGATCTTCATTCGATATGTTCAATAAGATTGGTCACAGAAATAAAGGCATCGATTATGCCGCAGATGAGCAAGCTATCCTTCGTCTTCTTTAAAGAAAGAGTGAAAATAGGCATAAACAGCATTTTCCGTATCTAATACTTTGTATAGCCTTCCTTCCTGATCTGGCGGCACAACCCGTATGTATTCATTGGAGAGGTATAGATAGAGTGTATCTCCATCAGACAGGTTCATTTCTGCGGTATATTCCGGGCTATCGCTTGTAATCCGTCCGCCCTGATAAATATGGACATCTTCAATCAGCATTCGGGTGATATCATTTGATTGCTCCAATACAATTTCTTCCTCATTCTCTGATTGTACAGGCTCATCGCTAGCTAAGTGACTGGAGTCCGATTTTGTAATAGTAATCGAATCAACATGTCTCCGTTCCCCTTCCGTGGTCAGAACTTCTGTTAAAACAACGGGCAGATTTGTTGGCAGGGAAGTAAAGGATATTTTAAAGAAGAAAATAAGTGCAAGCAGGATAATGATGATAACAGCAAGGATGCTGCTGATAATAATGTATTTTTTAGGCATGGATTACGCTCCTTATAATAGGAAGTTCAAAAATCAAAATGATTTGTTTAACACGCGCGATAAGATCGTTTCATTGTTAGCATGCAACAAACTGAATAATAACATACTATTAATAAGAAGCAGAAAGGATATGACGAAAAAAACCCAGTGCGCACACTGAGCTTTTCCATCTTTGTTAGGAAATAGATGTAGCTGTTTCTTGAACCACTTTATCCAGTTCCTGAATATTTTTCACGCCTTCTGTCTGCAGCCATTTCGCAGCAGCTTCTCCATCCACGTTTTTGAATTCAGATGTTGCGCCGCTCCAAGTTGCTCTGCCGCAAAGCACACCATTAAAGGCAGATTCTGCTTCTTTGGCAAAACGCAATGTTTCCTGGAATAATTCCGGTGTAACGCCTGCACTTAAAAAGATAAACGGAAGGTTGGTGGCTTCAGACTGTTCTTTGAAAACAGCTTTTGCTTCCGCTTGGGTTTGAGCTGTATCTTCTTCCGCATAGCCTTCCACAAAGTTCATATTGACAGGAACCTCTACTTTTAACACATCCACGTTAAATCTTGACTCGCTGTAGCGTTTCATTGCTTCAATCACTTTTTTCGGTTTTACTTTCGCAAATTCCAATCCTTTTTCATTGCCAATCGAATCATCATAGGTAAGAATTTCTAAGAAAAATGGAATCTCCTCTGCGACACATTCACTGCCAACGCGTTCTACAAAAGCTTCTTTAGCTTCATTGATTTCTTTACTTTCATCTACATCCACATAGATCAATAATTTAATTGCGTCAGCGCCTGCAGTTTTCAGGTTTTTGACAGAGCAATTCGGAATTAAATCTGGGAAACGCCCAGGCTCTTGTTTATCGTAGCCTGTTTGTTCATAAGCCAATATTAATCCGCAATTTACATCTCTTTTCTTCGCTGCTGCTAATCCATATTCCGGATCAAGCAGGATAGAAGAAGCATAAGGAGTCAGTGCTTCAGAAACAATCTGTTTGAAGGCTGAAATCTGCTCGCCGGAAATATCCTCGCCCATCATTCTTCTTAGTGCACCGCGCTGGTCAATAGCAAGTGCCGAAATAATCCCCTGGTCATTTATAAGTTTTTCTAAATTTTTCATTTTTTAACGCCTCCAAGTAATAATTCTTTTATCTCCGCTTCAGATTGAGAAGCTTTTAGCTGGTTAATAAAATCTTGATTCATCAGTTTTCTGGAAAGAGCCGATAAGATATCTAAATGTTCGTTGCTGCTTCCATCTGGAACGAGAATGCTGATCACAAAGTCTGTTGGTTTTCCGTCCATTGCAGGCCAATCAATACCTTCTGTCAATTGAACGACCATCAATTTAGCTTGCTGAATTGCTTCACTTTTCACATGAGGGATAGCAATCCCATTTTCCATGCCTGTCGAGCCTTCTGCTTCTCTTTTTTGCAGACCGCGTGCTACTTTTTCTGCATCTGTTGCAATATTTAATGCTGCAGCTTTATCTGCTATAAACGTCAGAACCTCCTCTTTTGAGTGAAGGTTTTGCTGCAGATGAATTTGGTTTGTTTCTAAAAGCTCCCCCTGTTCACGTGGCGCAGGTGTTTCTTGTTGTACAGATGCAGCCGCTTGCTCAGGATTGCTTTTCTGTTGATGTCTTTTTTGTTCTAATGCCATTAAGAATCCGGAAATCACAGCACCGACTAAAATTGCCAAGACCCATAAGAAGGCATGTGTGACAACAGGCAGAACGATAAATCCGCCATGTGGTGCAGGAACTTCTACTTTAAACATATACGTCAGCATGGCAGCGATAGAAGAACCTACCATGATAATTGGGATAATGGTAAACGGACGTTTTGCTGCAAAAGGTATCGCGCCTTCTGTAATGTGCGTTGAACCTAACAGAAAGTTGACGTAGCCGGCACTTGCTTCTGCCTGGTTATAGCTGCGTCTCGCAAATAATACCGAGAATCCAGTTGCGAGCGGCGGGACGATACACGCCGCAGAAACACCTGCCATAAATAAGAAATTACCTTGTGCCAAAAGTGCTGTACCTGTTACATAGGCCGCTTTGTTGACTGGGCCGCCCATATCAAATGCACTCATAATACCTACAATCAACCCTAATAAGATTGGGTTAGAATCTTGGAAACTGCTTAGGAAGTCCATCATTCCCTGGTTGATTGCTTCCATCGGAACAGATAGGTACCACATCGCAAATCCGCCGATAAAGATACCGAGAACAGGAATTAAGAAAATAGCTTTTAAACCATCTAGTGATTTTGGCAGGTTCTTCAGTGCTTTCATAAGCAGTAAAACAAGGCCTCCAGCTAAGAAGCCGCCAACAATTCCGCCTAAAAACCCGGTGCCATTTGTATCAGCAATCATACCGACAATAAAACCAATAATAAGACCGGGTCGATTACCGATGGATTGTGCAATATAAGCACTTAAAACAGGAACCATCAACCCCATTGCCAATCCTCCGATGGTATTCATTTGTTCGGCAATAACATTATATTGAGACGATTCAGGGTCAGCTGAATAAATTCCAAACATAAAGGAAACAGCAATCATTACCCCGCCGGCAACAACTAAAGGAAGCATATGGCTGACACCATTCATCAGATGTACATAAAGCTGATGCCATATGCTGGCTGACTCTTGATTGCTGTCGCCATTTGATTGAGTGGTTTCCCCAGATCCTTTATAGACAGCTACATTCCCCGATATAGCTCTATCTATTAATTCCTCAGGGTGTTTAATACCTTTTGAAACGGAAACATTGATTACTTTTTTGCCATGAAAACGGTCGATGTCCACGTTTTTATCTGCAGCAATAATAATGACTTCTGCGTCTTTGATTTCTTGAGCAGTAAACTGATTTTCTGTTCCTCTTTGTCCATGTGTTTCGACTTTGATGGAAACGCCTTTTTCTGCTGCTGTTTTTTCAAGTGCTTCTGCAGCCATAAACGTATGCGCAATTCCTGTTGGACAGCCAGTAACGCCTAAAAAACGATATGTCATGATGTTCACCCTTTCTTTTAAATGGTTACTATTTTTACTTCTAAGTTTTGCATCAATTGATCGACATCTTTAAAATCGGTTAACCCAGAGCGGAAAGCCGTTGAAGAACCTGCCGCTACAGCTTTTTTCAATGCTGCTTCGGGGGGACTGGTCTGTAAGGTGCTGTAAAACGTAGCCAGCATCGTATCGCCGGAGCAGGCGGTGTTCACAACCTCGCCTTTCGGTGCCGGACAGTAGAGCGTTGTATCTTTACCAACAAAGTAAGCACCTTCGCCTCCCATAGAAACTAATATATTTTGACAACCTTGATCTACTAATTTTTGAGCTGCTCTCAATATTGCTTGTTCTGAGTCGAGTTCCTCCTCTGGAAACAGGGCTTGCAGCTCTTCGTCATTCGGTTTGATCAAGTAAGGCTGGTAGTGAACTAATTCACTTAAGATCGGATGGCTTATATCTAAAATCAATCGAAATCCAATATCAGAAGCATGCTTTGCGATGGAGACCAGTATGGATGGATGTACTCCCTTTGGCAGGCTGCCTGACACAAATAACACGTCATCCTTTGTAAATCCGGCAATTTTAGTTATTAATTCATCTATTTTTACATCTGTAATTTCCGGACCGCCATTAACAATTTTGTACTCACCCTGATTGGATTTTACAAATGCATTAATTCTTGTGACACCATCAACTTCAGTAAAATCAGTGCCGATATTCATTTGGTTTAGTTCATCTTGAATATAATGCCCGCTGAAACCTGCTATATAACCAATAGCTGTCGAGGGTACGCCAAGCTTTTTTAAAATAATGGATATATTGACTCCTTTGCCATTTGGCTGGAATTCATCGTATATGCTTCGGTTCACCTTATCCGGAAGAAAATCTTCCATTTCGATGAACATATCAATCGCTGTATTTAACGTGCATGTATAAATCATGGTTCATCATCCTTCCTTACTTAAAGTATGGCACGGCATGAAATGAAAATGTTTGCATTATATGTGGTATAGTTAGAAAATAGATGAAAAAGATTTCAAAAGGATGTTCGAAAAGGGTGGGTGTTTAGCATGAATTTCCAACAGCGGATTCAGCATTATTACAATGAATTAAGCAGCAGTGACAAGCATTTATTGGATTATATTGAATCGCATCATGCGACGATGGGAGAGATTTCCATCACCCAGTTGAGTGAGAAAGCAAATGTCTCCACATCCACAATTGTCCGATGCATGAAAAAACTCCACTATCGGGGGTTTACCGATTTTAAATTTCAGTTTGTTTCTGAGAAGTCAAAGCAGTTTCCGGGAGCATTGGAGAAAATAAAAAATATTGATTCCCAAATTCAATCAGCAATTTTCAAGAATCAGGAGGAAGTAACGAATACCATTAATTATCTGGATTCCTCCATTATCGAAGATGCTTTAGTTGCAGTGAAATATAGTAAAAAAATTACGATATTTGCCAGAGGCTTCTCGGAGCATATTTCCAATGAGATGGCGGTAAAGCTGCAGCTGCTGGAAAAGCATTGTGAAGAGCATACCGACCCGAATATTATTCGTATTAAATCAAAAAAGTTTACGCGTGATGATTTAGTTATCTTTGTATCGCTAAATGGGGAAACAGAAGAATTGGTAGAAGCGGCACAGTTTTGCAAGCGAAATAATGTGAAAACAATCCTGCTGACGACAAATAAGGAGAGCAGGCTGTTTCAGCTATGTGATATTAATTTGCTGGGCTATAAGTCGAAGCAGAGCTTTTTCCCGGATTATGAGGTGCGTTCCCGTCTGCCGCTGCAGGTGCTGGCCCGGATATTTCTGGATGCGTATGTGATTCGGTTTAAGTAGTTTTGGGGGCTGGTGTTTAATATTAACAATCCAGTATAAGCTGAATAATTTAAAAAACTCGTGAATCAGATTGGTTAATGTTTTATATTAATAAAAATCATTGGAGAGCAGATAAGCATTTTCTAAATGTTAATGATTAGAACTGGAATATATGACATAAGATATTCATAAAATGTAGAAACACTCGTCATCTAGAGTGAGGCTACATTTTTTTGTTATATGGAAACAAATTTTAATACTTTATGTAGTCATTAGTTGAATCTGGCAGCGACCGTTTCAGGTGATAGGCTTTAAAATGGAATTCTTTGTCTTCTTATTTCATGATAGCGCTTTCTTTTTGTGGTTAAATTTTGATTAGAGAGGGTGTCTGATGATGAAAGCTAACAACCTAACCAGAAATATACTTATCGCATTAGTAGCTGGTGCCGTGGTCGGGATGGCTCTGACATTTGCTCCTGAAAGTTTTTTTGGTCCTTTGGACAGATATGTGCTGGACCCGGTTGGTCAAATATTTATTAACCTCATTATGATGCTGGTTGTTCCTTTGGTGTTTGTGTCCATTGTTTTAGGGACAGCAGGTCTTGGCGAGCCGGCAAAATTGGGTAGAATTGGTGTTTTTACGATTACTTTCTTTTTAACAACTACGGCGATTGCCATCAGTATTGGTTTAGCATTAGCTTATCTGGTGAAGCCGGGGAGAACGGGCATATTTGAAACATCTAACCTGGGCGACTTTACACCAAGCGAGGCGCCGCCAATTATGGAAACATTGGTTAATATCATTCCGGCTAATCCGATAGCGGCTATGTCTGCTGGGGAAATGCTGCAAATTATTGCCTTTGCTGTGTTTATCGGGGTTGCCTTAGCTTATTTAAATGAAAAGACAAAAGGTATTTTTAACTTATTTGAACAAGCAAACGATATTTTAGGCTGGCTTGTTATGCTGGTAATGCGATTTGCTCCATATGGTGCTTTTGCGCTTATTGCATCAGCAATTGGCGGAGCTGGACTGGATGCGGTTGGTTCCATGTTAAGCTATATGTTAACCGTTATTGCAGGGCTGCTTCTGCATGCGTTGCTTATTTATTCTCTGGCTATCTGGTTCTTGGGGCGCAGGAATCCAATTACATTCTATAAAGGCTTCTTTCCAGCGATGACAGTAGCATTTAGCACAGCCAGTTCCAATGCAACGCTTCCTGTATCTTTAAAAGCTGCACAAGAAAATCTTGGTGTAAAGAAAGAAATCAGCAGCTTTGTACAACCGCTGGGAGCAACCATTAATATGGATGGTACAGCGATTATGCAGGCTGTTGCAACCGTATTTATTTCACAGGTGTATGATTTGCCGCTTACGATGGTTGATCTTTTAATGGTCGTGCTTGTTGCTACCTTAGCAAGTGTAGGTACAGCTGGTGTACCGGGAGTTGGTTTGATTATGCTGGCCATGGTGCTGAATCAGGTCGGTCTTCCTGTGGAGGGTATTGCATTAATCATTGGTATCGACCGTATTCTTGATATGCTGAGAACATCTCTTAATATCTCTGGAGATGCGGCGTGTGCGTATATTTTATCTGAACGGGAAAAGCGGAGAGATAAAAAGCAGGTAAATGGATAGGGATAAAGAATTGCATTTTCTTGCCTTGTCTTTGTCTCTTTAGGGATAGAAGCATCTTAGTGAAAGCAGCGTCATTCCAATAAGGATGACGCTGCTTTTCCTTTATGAATTTAGGTTCAAGAACTACTGCTTCCTTTACATGAAAAAAGATAGGATGAACCTACCTATATAAAAAACAACAGGAAGGATGGAAAAAAGGATGCCAAGTCTTTTTAATTTGAATAAATAGTAAAAAGTTGCTCCAAAAGCCCATACTGCAATAAGCAAAAAGAAGCCCATACCAAAATTATCATTATCTCCCTCCGCAATAGCTCTTCCCATGAAAAAGAAAGATAAGATGATGGTGATAAAACCTGTTATGAAGAAGTAGAGTAAAGACGAGCGATTATTGTTGCCCTTTAATTTATTTTCAGAAGTAGACTTCATGAGAAATCATCTCCTATTCAAGTGATTTATTAAAACTTTGTATAAGAAGTTCCATGTTTTCCTATTCTTCATTGTATACCCTCTAGATATTCTCTGTAAATTGATTGATTTTCATCCAAAATTGTATGTGATCAATATGAAGTTGGTTGAAACCTTTCTATCATTTCAGCCAAGAGGACTCCTTCCTCAAAAATTTCATAGAATTTTAGGTGGAAGGTGAATTGGCGATTTTAGTACTTCAACCATTTAGCTGTTAAGAAAATCCAAAGAAATAGCTAACAGCACAAGCATAATGTGAACATTCCCTAAAAAGTTGTTATTACTTTTCAGAATAGTGGCATTTTACGTCCTTTTATGATATTATGAAATGAATAGAACATATATTCTGTTTTAGGAGGTGAGAAGAAAATGTCTGCTTATAGAAGCCTGCAAATTTGGGTGAAAAAAGGACACCGGATGTATCTGTATTTTCAAAACATGTGCCAAAATGCAAAAAATATGCATAACACAACCAACTTTTATATCCGGCAGGTTTTTACAGGCCTTAAACAAGAAAAGAAACTGCAGCCGCTTCAACAAGACGTATTAGAAACGATTCAAACCCATTTACCCGAAATCAATGCCAACCAGTTGAAAGCTTACCAAAAAAGGAATGCAAAAGAACAGAAAAAAGCCGAATCAGAACAAACGGAAATCACATGTCATTTATTTGAGATGGCCTCTAAGGATCATCCATATATCTCGTACCCTTTTTTGAATGCTTTGTTTAAATCGATGAAACAGGACGATTATCAATCCTTACCGATTCAATCGAGTCAAGGCATTATGAAAATGGTCTTTCAAAATTGGAGATCTTTTTATGGCAGCTTACGGGAGTATAAAAAGAATCCCGTAAAATTTAAAGCACGTCCTAGAATACCAGGATATTGTCGTTCCAAAGAAAAAGAAATAACCTTTTCCAATCAGGATTGTGTCATAAAAGAAAATAAATTCTTGAAGTTTCCTAAAACAAAATTTCGTCTGAATATTGGAAAATTAGGTTATTCAGAAGGAAGATTTAAACAGGTTCGAGTCATTCCCAAGTATGGTCATTATGTCGTGGAATTAATTTTTCAAGTTCATGCAGAAGCAAAGTGGAAAGAATCCAAGAACCGTTTTTTATCTGTTGATTTAGGTATGGATAATCTTGCAACCATTGTCACGAATACAGGCAAAAGGCCAGTTTTAGTGAAGGGCAAAAATATCAAATCCGTCAATCAACGATATAATCAGCTAAAAGCCTATTATACAGGGATTCTCCGTCAAGGAAAAAATACAAACGAGGGTTCGTTTACATCTAAACGGTTGGAGAAAATCAGCCAAAAACGATTTCTTCAAATCAAAGATCTCTTTCATAAGGCTAGTTTTCAAATCGTGAAAATCACCTTGGAAGAGGATATTGATACCATCATTATCGGACAGAATAAGGACTGGAAACACTATTCCGATATAGGGAAAAGAAATAACCAATCCTTTACGTCCATCCCGTACAGCCTGCTTATTCAAATGATTACATACAAAGCAGAAAAGCATGGGATAACGGTGATGTTGACAGAAGAATCTTATACGTCGAAAGCAAGTTTTCTTGATAACGATGAAATCCCTATTTATGACCAAAAAAGTAAAAACGCTGTATTTTCAGGGAAGCGTATTAAACGCGGGCTTTACCTTTCGAAAAATAGGGAACGTTTTAACGCAGATGTAAATGGAGCCGCAAATATCATGCGAAAAGTTATCAAAGATGCGTTTCATCACAGCCTTTCCTGTATGGAGGCTTTACGAAGACCGGTATCTTTGATTGTAAAATAAAAGTAGTCTCAGGAGGCAGGACCAATGGGATAGCGGGGTTGGGTGTTTTCAGCACACCGATGTGTCAACTCCACTGAGGCTTAATCGTCATTTTGAAAGTCGATACCCCAGAAACCCACACTTCAAATTTAGGCTGAAATGAAGTGGCGGGAGTATTCATTTGTAGGAATATTTGTGAAGTGTTACGGTGAAACGATAGGAATAATTTTATGGAGGGGTACGAATGAGTGGTAAACTAGATGGAAAAATTGCTATTGTAACTGGTGGAACCGGCGGAATTGGTAAAGCGACTGTAGAATTATTTTTAGAAGAAGGGGCTAAAGTAGCCGCTGTAGATATTAATGAAGAAAAATTGAAAGAACTTGAGAAAGAAGTCCATTCTGAAGAAAATCTGTTAATTGTTCAAGCTGACGTCTCAAAAGAAGCAGATGTTAAAAATTATGTGGATACGGTAGTAGAGAAATTTGGCCGGATTGATATTTTATTTAACAATGCAGGAATTTTAGGAGACGTGAAGCCTTTCTTAGAACAAACCATTGATAATTTTGATAAGGTTCTCTCGGTTAACGTAAGGGGAAGTGCACTTGGTTTATTAAATGTGCTTCCAGTAATGGCAGAACAAAAATCAGGAAGTGTCATCAATACATCGTCAATTTCTGGTCTGATAGCAACCAATGGTTTTGCTCCATACGACACATCCAAACATGCGGTAAACGGTCTCACTAAAAATGCTGCAAAAGATGTTGCAAAGTATGGCATTAGAGTGAATTCCATACACCCTTCTCAAGTAGATACCGATATGGTAAAAGACGTAGAATCTGGAATTAATGCAGAAGATACAGAAAGCGTAAAATCAGAGCTTCAAGCAGCCATCCCAATGGGCAGATATGCTAAACCGGAAGAAGTAGCTAAATTAGTTTTATTCTTGGCTTCGGATGATAGCGAATTTATTACTGGATCGCAATATCGAATTGATGGCGGGTTAGTGTCATAAGGAAATGATTGAATAATTTCAACAAAATATAGTTTATTTAATAATAAAAATGGCGATTGGTTTATGACAAAATCAGTCGTCATTTTTTCTCTAGATTTCTAAGTTAAATCTGGAGTTTTCCGTTTTTTTGTTTAATAAGCTCGGTCTGCGGGAAATGATTTCTAAATATTAAAAAAAGGTATATCTTCATGGGAATTTTGATATTACGAGGTGTCGTATGAAAAAGAAAGCTCCTTTAATTGGTTATTCTCTTATCTTTCTTGGGATTGCTTTCCTTACAGCAAATACAGATGCTCTATTCAATATGTATTATCTTCATTACGTTTCCATCATTGTTGGCATAGTCATTCTTTTGATTTATTATTTAACAACCAGAAGTGAAAAAAATTTACTTTGCAGAATCGGATTCCATCAATTTGAACATATCGGCTGGGATGAGGAGGTTACATTTCGTCTTATTTATCGTTGCCAACGATGTGGTCACAAGAAAAAAGTAATCAGAAGTTCAGGCGGTGGAGTGTAGTGAGTGAAAAATAAAGTACACTTTCAATCATATAATTGGGGTGTGATATTTATACTTCCTTGTAACCAATCATAATCCACTATTATCAAACTGAAAATCTGCTCCTGGTTCCCATTCCACATCCAGGTTATCTATATACTCTCGCAGCCCGTCTTCATTACTGTCGATGCTTTCTTCATAAATGACTTCATCCATTGTCATGTTTGAAGTGTAGTAAAAGAAATAATAAACGGCACCGATGATTCCAATTAAAATGACAGCGGATATAGTTATCTTTATACTTTTTCCCACTATATACCTCCTCTTTTTATATCAGGTACCCTCTATCTTTCCTTTTTGAAACATGAAAAAAGACTGGGGGAATCCCAGTCAGATAGAAAAATAACCCTTTTTCCATAAAACTCAAAAAGGCTTGGTAATCATCAATGCAATAATAATTAAAAACAGCGTATTGATAAGATGCTCATAGAAAAATAGCCGTTTAGACAAAATGAAGTATTCTGCTGGAATATCTTCTCCCTTATGCTCCTTCAACAATGCCTTAATCGGCTTAGAGCTGGAAACTAATACCGTCGGACCGGATGCTAGCGCAAGTAAAAAAAGAACGAGGCTGGTCCAGAACCATCCTTGCTGAAAGAGGTATGTATTTAAAAACCCCATCCATAATCCGGTAACGAGTAACAAGGTACCGCCAATCATGACGAATTGATGCAATTTGTTACGGAGGGCATACGCATGCCGCAGCTCTGTCATGTTAGCAGCCTTTTTAGCAATCGGCGTCATCACAAAACCAGGTCCCATCCCTAAAATGGCAGAAAAGATATGTATAAATACGAGTATTTCATAAAATGTCATACTGTCCGTCACCTCCAAATACAAACAGCATGCCATCCTTTATGGCAACAGGTATGCCATTTCTAGACAGCATGCTTTTGAAGTGTTTTTTGTTTCAGGATAAAGCCTGTAAAGTAAGCTCCAATCAGTGCAAGCAGGATTTTTACGGCAACGAGTGGAACGACAAAAACGATTGTAAAGGATAAGGATAACCATAAAACCGATACAGCAGTGATTTTTGCTTTTAATGGAATGCCTTTTCCTGCGCGGTAATTCTTGATATAAGAGCCAAAATATTTATTTTCAAGCAGCCAATGATATAATCTTTCTGAGCTTTTCGCGTAACATGCTGCAGATAATAATAAAAATGGTGTCGTAGGTAATAGGGGTAAAATTATACCGATGATACCCAGCCCCAGTGATAAGGATCCGCAGCTGACAAAAAATGCTTTTTTCATCATAACACCTACTTCAGCTTTAAATGAAATGCTGCCAAGAACAGCAGCCAATACGTTTTTTCATAAGAGATTACTTCTATTTTACAATATAATTCCTGCCTGTGAAGGAAAATAAAATGACTAATTTGTGTAGATTCTGTGCACTGTTGAAAGGTTAATGAAGGGGGCTTTCCATAAATCATGAGAAATATGATATGAACTTTGACAACAGATAAAAAGTTATAGTAGGAGTATAATAAGACTATATGATTTTAAAAGCAGGAAAGAAGTGTTAAAAGATGTTCAGTAAACGTCAAAAAATAATCTTATCCTATATTCTGTATACAAACGTACCGATAAAACTTGATTTACTTGCAGATATGATTCAAGTTTCTATCCATACCATCCGTATGGATTTAGAAAATATGAATATACTCCTTTCTGAAACGAAAGCTCAAATACAAATTTCCAAGAAAGGGAAGTGTTATCTGGAAGAGGAAGAAAAAGAGACGGTTAAAAAGTTATTAGTGAACCCTATTTTTGTGGATAAAAATAATATTGAAAACCATGTGATTTGGGATAGAATATATACGATTATGGGGATGCTGTCCTTTGAATCAGATTATATAAGTATGGAGGAGCTTGCTGAACGGCTCTATGTTTCCAAATCAACCATTAACTTAGATATAACCGAAATTAAAAAGCTGATTAGCAGAGTTTCTGGTATACGTTTTATCGTCTCTAGTACGAAAGGATTGAAATTTAAAGGGAATGAAGAAGCTTTCCGTTACTTTTTGGCCAAGATGGTTGTTCAAGGGTTAAATTTAGAAGTGATGTTACACTATTTATTCCCTGAAGAGAATTTCGATATCATTGAAACGTATGCTAAATTGAATAAAATTTTAAAAGAGATTATGGTAAAGCATCAGTTTATTATTTCTGGAAAAGCATTTGGATTAGTGGGTGCCAGCCTTTTAATAGCCGCAATCCGGAATCAGCTGGAATATCATTTGCCGCATAATCAGGCAAATGAACCGCTATTGCCTATGATGCAAGAATTAAAGGAGCGTTTAAAAGCTGAAGCAAGGATAGCTTTTACGGATGCTGATATGATGTATTTGCAGCAATTCATCATGGAACAAAACCATCTCTACCCCTATACAAATGAGAATTGGAATGAAACTGATCAGAAAATTGTCTCGTTATTCACTCGCGTGGTTAGAGACTTCTTTCAGGTGGATTTAATGAATTATCCTGATTTTGAGAAAAATTTTTTGTTTTATATTAATCAATTAAATCAACGGGCAAAAAATGGACATGACTACACCAATTTTAATAAACGGCAAATTAATCGAATGTTTCCTATGTCGGCTAGTATTGTATCCTTTTGTCAGACCTATTTACAGGATATCGAAACAACATACTCTGATGCAGAATTGGCTTATATTACACTCTTCCTGGGCAATTTATTGGAAACGAAAGAACCAGTCTTAAAGCTATTATTTATTTCGGATGAACATACAGCACTCGTAAATTGGATTATTTCTGAAGTAACCCGTCTGATGGGAGCATCCGTACAGATCATAAATGCTATACCAACGTATCTATTCGAGGAAAAGGATGGCCTGTTTTTAAACGATGTGGATGTGATTTTAACAACAGAGCAAATCAACGTAAGCCATGGCCAAAATATTATTTTTATTCAATCCTTGTTTGGCAAAACGGAACAGGATTTTTTACAGTCGCTTCTGAATGATTATCTGAACCAGTCTAAGATGCAGAGATTGAAAGAGATAGAAAGGATAGCTATTGGGAAAGAACATTTTCTTCAGATTCCGGAGAGCATGAAAAAATTCAATGATAGTGTCCAGTACCTTCTCGAACAGCTCGGGCATAAGGAAATATTGGATAACATCGTTAGGATGGATCATCATTTTATACCCAATGATACCAAAATAGCATATGTATCGTTTATGGCAGAGCGCCCGTTCCAATCAAAGATTATCATTGGTAAATTACCAAAGAGTATAACGTATCGAAATAAGGCTATCCATACGATTGTTATCTCGATCTATTCAAAAAATGATTATGTTTTAGCAGATTCTTATTATCAGTGTATACGTTTTTTAATGGAGCCTGCCCAAAGTAACCAGATGGGGAAGGTTAAGAATTACCTTGATTTTAAGAAAATATTTGACCAATAAAGACTGTTTAGTTTTTTTAGCTGGAAAGCGAAAAAAAACTAAATGGTCTTTTTATGCTCTTCCTATTATCTTAGAACTGTAGAGAAGCTTAAAAGAAAACATCTGTAAAAGAAGATGCAGGGAATGGTTTTCCGGGTTTTGAAAGCGGATAATCTCAGTGTGCTTCGGAATCGAACGTGCATGCTAAAAAAAGCAATTTGTAATGGCTTGCATCTTTTTAGGAATATGTATTTCTTTAATTACTTCTAAATCAATACAGATACTTATTCTTAGGTAGGGAGGAATTTATAAATGGAATATAAAGCGTATACTTCTTTTGATCCAGATTTTCTATGGGGGGCTGCTACGTCATCTTTTCAGATTGAAGGAGCTGCTAAAGAAGATGGGAAAGGGCTTTCTGTTATCGATATGATAGAAAAGAATCCTGCTATAACCGACTTTTCTGTTGCTTCAGATCATTATCATCGTATAGAAGAAGACGTTGCTCTCATGGCAGAACTTGGTTTAAAAGTCTATCGATTTTCAATTGCATGGACACGTATTTTTCCAGATGGAAATGGCGAGGTCAATGAAAAGGGAGTGGATTTTTACAATCGTTTAATTGATGCACTGGTTAAATATAACATTGAACCCTTAGTGACCATCTACCATTTTGATTATCCGCAAAGTCTTGTGGAGCAGTACGGAGGATGGCTCTCAAGGAAAAGCATTGAGGATTACCGGGCATATGCAGCGTTCTTATTTAAAACATATGGGGACCGCGTAAAGTACTGGTTGACAATCAATGAACAGGACCATGTTGTGCGTATCCCATCACGTCTGGGATTATCCGGGGAGGATCATTATGAACAGCTGAGACTCGGCTATCAGGCAAATCACCATATGTGTGTGGCTACCGCACTTACCATTAAAACATTTCATGAATTAGGTTTGGAAGGAAAGATTGGTCCTGCTATTTCCTATTCCATGGTTCATCCTGCAAGCTCTCATCCAGATGACATTTTGGCGAGTAGAGATGCGATGTTAGTTAAACATAATTATTTAATGGACTTACATTGCTATGGAGAATACAGCTACAGCTTTCAAAGATATCTGAAAGAGAGAAATTATATGCCGCCAATAGAAGATGGCGATTTAGAATTGATGAAGCAATACCCGCCTACGATGCTGGGAGTGAACTACTATTTCTCTGAAGCTGTTCGTGCTTTTCCTGCTACGGAAGAATTTCCAATTGGCTATCAAAAAAAATCGCTACTGCCTGAAGCAGAAGCAGGTGTATTCGAAGTTGTTAAAAATGAGAACCTTGCTGCGACAGACTGGGGATGGGAAATTGATCCTGTCGGACTGCGATTAACTTTGCGAGAGCTTCATGATCGCTACAATCTGCCAATGATTATTACGGAAAATGGCATTGGTGCTTACGATAAATTGGAAGAAGGGGACATCGTTCGAGACGATTACCGGATTTCTTATTTAAGTGAACATATCAAACAAGTCAAACTGGCTATCAATGATGGTGTCAACATGTTAGGCTACTGTGCCTGGTCATTTATGGATTTGGTCAGCGGCCGGAACGGAATGGAGAAACGCTACGGATTTGTTTATATCAATCGAGAAGATTTCGACTTGAAGGACATGCGGAGAATCAAGAAGAACAGCTTTCATTGGTACCAAAAGGTTATTGCTTCTAATGGAGAGGATTTGTAATCTCCTTGTGTATAGATCGTATTTTGTAAAAAACAAATCATGCAAATAAAGGAGGATTTTGTATGAATCAAAAACAGTTAGCAAAGGATATTCTGTCTCTTGTTGGCGGCGAAGAAAACGTGGGAAGCGTTACCCACTGTTATACAAGATTACGTTTTAATTTAAAGAATAATGATTTACCGGAAAAAGAAAAGATTGAATCACTTGATGGTGTCATAAGCGTTCAAATTCAAAGTGGACAATTTCAAGTAGTTATCGGTAATGAAGTTGGAAAAGTATACAAAGAAATAGAAAAACAAGGAGACTTCAACAGCGGCGAAAGTGATAATGATACTCAAGAACAAGAAAAAAAGGGAAATATTATCGGCCGATTTTTTGAAGTGATTGCTTCTATTTTCACCCCGATTATTCCGGCGATTGCTGGTGCGGGTTTAGTTAAAGGGATTCTGGGATTAGTTACTACATTTAACTGGGCATCAGAAGATAGTGATATTGTAGCTATTTTAAATATCGTAGCAGATTCTGTATTCTACTTTCTGCCTTTCTTCCTGGCTGTATCTGCTGCGAGGAAGTTTAAGACGAATGAATTTATTGCCCTTGCATTAGCTGGCGGATTAATGTATCCAACGTTGATTGAAGGAGCACAGGCCATTGCGGAAGGCGGGGTGACAGGGCTATCGTTATTTGGCTTGCCAATGCCGTTTATGGATTATAGCTCCACCGTTATTCCGATTATTATATCTGTATGGCTGTTAAGCTATGTATATAAATGGGTGGATGCGGCTATGCCAAGTGCTGTCCGAATTATTTTCACACCTACCATTGTTTTACTTATTATGATTCCTTTTCAATTGGTAGCAATTGGACCACTTGGATCGTATCTCGGTATCGGATTAGCAGATGGAATAACTTGGCTGTTTGAGCATGCCGGTATTCTTGCTGGAGGAATTCTGGGTGCGACACGTCCGTTGTTAGTTATTGTTGGGATGCATTATGGATTAATGCCAATTGCCATACAAAATATTGCAGTTCTTGGATTTGATTATTTGGTTCCAGTATTTCTGATGGCTAATATGGGACAGGCAGCTGCAGCGCTCGCTGTATTTATTAAGACAAAAAATAAAGATTTGAAAACAATTGCTGCTTCTTCTACGGTTTCTGCGTTTCTTGGGATTACAGAACCAGCTATGTATGGCGTAAACCTGCGTCTGAAAAAACCGTTTATTGCCGCATTGATTGGTTCTGGTATTGGAGGCGCATTTATAACCGGGTTTGGCGTAACGGCATCTGCGTTCGTTTTACCAGGTTTAACTAGTCTTCCGGTATTTAGCGGTCCGAGATTTATCTATCTCATTATTGGATTGATTATTACGATTGCCGTTACGATGGTGCTGACATTCGTACTAGGATTTAAAGATATGGAAAGTAAAAAAGAAAAGACAGAAGCTGCGACTGCGAAGGATGAACAGCAGCCTGCAAGCAAAGAGGCAATTGTAAACAGTCCGTTGGAAGGGAATATTATCCCGCTTCAAGAGGTAAGTGATCCCACCTTTGCAGAAGGACTATTAGGGAAAGGGATAGCAGTTGAACCAACGAATGGAGAAGTTGTTGCTCCTTTTAATGGGACGATTGAATCGCTATTTCAAACGAAGCATGCGATTGGTTTACGTTCAGAGCAAGGTTTGGAGCTATTAATTCATATTGGCCTGGATACTGTAAATCTGGAAGGAAAGTATTTCGAAGCGCATGTAGAACAGGGACAAGCTGTCAAACAAGGAGATCTGCTTATTACGTTTGATATCGATAAAATTAAAGATGCTGGATATCCCACAGTTACTCCTGTTATTGTAACGAACAGCTCTGATTATCAGGATATACACCCTAACGATCAAGCCGCTCAAGCCAAGCAAGGTAAATGGCTATTAAAAGCGGTGAAAGGGTAATACTGGAGATTATCATCAGGCATAGAATATAAATAAAGTAAAACGTGCTGCTCTTTCCATTGTTTAGAGACAGCACGTTTCTTTTGTTTCTTACTGGTCTATAAAACCAGCTGATTTTCCTTCTCTTCAATCAATTCTACGATTTCATTCTTCTCATTCATCACAGCCACTTTAGGTGTATGTGTTTTTACTTCATCCTGATCTAACTGCACATAAGAGATAATAATAATCACATCATCAATTTGTACGAGACGGGCTGCTGCACCGTTCAAGCAGATTTTTCCGCTTCCTCGTTCACCGGCAATGACATAGGTTTCCAAGCGCGCTCCATTGTTGTTATTGACAATAGCAACTTTTTCATTTGGCAGAATATCAACAGCATCTAAAATGTCAGCATCAATCGTGATGCTGCCGACATAATTTAAGTTGGCTTCGGTTACGCGTGCACGGTGAATCTTGCCATTCATCATTGTTCTAATCATGGTTGTCTCCTTTTAAAATAATATTATCAATCAATCTGGCTTTGGAAAATTTCACAGCCAGGGATATAAAAATCTGACCGGTGATTTGCGGCTGCTCCACTAACTCCGGGTAGCTGTAGACAGCAATATCCTCTACATTTCCAGAAGTGTTTTTGGTTAGGTACGCTTGGATGGTGTTAATCAAAACAGCGCTGTTTCTTTCGCCAGCATTATACATTTCCTTTGCTTTAATTAAGCTTTGGTATAAATGAACGGCCTCTTTCCGTTCCTGTTCGGTTAAATAGACATTGCGGGAGCTTTTGGCAAGACCGTCTGCTTCCCGTATCGTATCAATACCGATAACTTCGATGGGGTGATTAAAGTCGGCAACCATTTTTTCAATAATGGCAAGCTGCTGGGCATCCTTTTTACCAAAATAAGCGAAATCGGGACGAATGATATTGAACAGCTTATTGACGACAGTGACAACCCCGTCAAAATGTCCTGGGCGATTTGCTCCTTCCAGCACCTCGGCCATGCGGTTTACCTTCAAGGAAATGGCTAACGGATCTGGATACATTTCTTCTACACTTGGATAAAATACATAATCAACACCAAGCGGTTCTAGTTTTGCCTGATCACTGTCGATATCTCTGGGATAGGCATCAAAATCTTCATTCGGGCCAAATTGAAGCGGGTTTACAAATACACTGACGACAGTAGTGTCATTGTCTTCTAAAGAGGCTTTCACCATTGTTAAATGACCATCATGTAAAGCGCCCATCGTAGGTACCAGGCCGATTTGCTTCTGTTCTTTTTTTAACGTTTGTATAATAGCGTTCATTTCTTGTATCGTTGTAATTCGTTGCGTCATGCGTCTACCTCATCCATAATTTGTTTCTTATACGTAAATTCAGGGGAAGGGAACAATCCTGCTTTTACTTCTTCATGATAAGCTTTTAATGCATCTACACCTGTTGTAAAGTCTCCGTAGCGCTTCACAAACTTTGGTTTGCGGTCGACACCATAATTTAACACATCATGATAAACAAGGACCTGTCCATCTGTATCTGCACCGGCGCCAATGCCGATAACCGGAATGGATAACGTTTTTGTGATAGTCGCTGCCAGGTCACTTGGAATAGCTTCTAACACCAGCATCACGGCTCCGCTTTGTTCCATCAGCTTGGCGTCGCTAATAAGCTCCTCAGCTGCTTCTTTTGACGCTGCCTGAAGCTTATAGCCGGTGATACCGAAGCTCTGCGGCGTCAGTCCGAGATGAGCAACGACCGGGATGCCGCTTTGGGTGCATCTTTTGATTAAGGGAGCAGTATGAGCTCCTTCGATTTTCAATGCATTCGCATTTGTTTCTTGATATAATTCCACCGCATTTTCCATATCTGTTTTATCATCTATACCAACTGTTCCAAAGGGCATATCAACGACCATAAAGGTATCTCTTGCTCCTCTGCGTACGGCTTTTGCGTGGTGTTTCATATCCTGCATCGTCACCTGGACTGTGCTTTCATAGCCAAGGACGGTCATGCCGAGAGAGTCTCCGACAAGAATCGTCTCTATTCCAGCCTGCTCTGCCTGCTTTGCACTTGGGTAGTCGTACGCTGTAAGCATTGTCATTTTTTCTCCGTTACTTTTCATGTTCATGAAATCATGAAGGAATTTCACTTCTAAATCACCTACTATTTTTATTGTTCTTCTTATTATAAAATTATCTGTATAGATTCACAATGGCAAGTTATTAGCCTAAGGAAAAAAGGGGGAGATTAAAAATGGATACTTTTGGAGTTATCGGCCCAGGTGCAGTTGGTTCTGTTATCGGCGAATCATTACATAACAGCGGCTATCAGGTGACCTTTTTAGGCAGGGGAACGGGGGAAGTTTATATAAAAAGAGCGTCTGCATCGAAAACTGCCGTTTTTCCTGTAGAAGCTATTTCTGAAGCGGAAACAGTGTTTGACTATTTATTTATCACTGTGAAAGGAACGCAGCTGGAGGGGATTATACCTTATTTAGATAAGCTGACGCATGAAAATACAGTATGTATTCTTTGTCAAAATGGTTATGGACAGTTGGATAAATTTCACATCCCCAATGCATACCAGGCGGTTGTCTATATTAGCGGACAGAAGAAAGAGAAGGTTGTTACCCATTTTCGTGACAGAATCTTAATTTTACCGGAGAATCCAGTGACGAAAAAATTAAAAGAAGGGATTGCCGCAAGTAATCTCGACATCCGATTAAGCCCGGATTATCGTTATGAGGTTTGGTATAAGCTCCTTGTTAATCTCGCAATCAATTCTGTTACTGCACTCAGCAGAAATACAGCGCTTATTTTAGAAGAGGAAAAAATACAGCATTTATGTAAACGATTAATTCAGGAAGGCATAGCTATTGCTGCGGCAGAGGGGATTCATTTTCAAGAGGGGATTACAGAGGAGATCATGCGCATCTATGCCGGATATCCGTCGTATATGGGGACAAGTATGTATTACGATATCCTGGCCGGAAAAACAATGGAGACAGCTTATATACAAGGGTATTTATATGAAAAAAGTCAAACGTACGACTTAGATACGCCCTGTTTAGATACGGTATACAGCTTGTTGCTGGCAAGTGAGATGAAGGGATAAAATGAATCAATTTGTTTAACCAAAATATGGTAATGTGATTTTTTTATCATTCCTAGGTTTTGGAATTTTTCTTCTGTGGAATTACATAGACGTGAACGCAAACGCCATCTTAATAAATATATTTCTAATCAAAAAGTAACAGAGAGGAGAAATTAAAATGGACGTGCCGAAACGGCAGAAGAAAAAAAGCTTTGTTGAGAAGAAAATTGTTATCCCTTCTATCGTAATTATAGCGATTATCAGTGCTCTATTTGCAATGTACACGAGCGAGTCCATGGAATTATTGGATAATATTTTTAATACATTAGTGGATACCTTTAAGTGGGGGTATTTATGGTACGCCTTTCTCATCGTAATAGCTGCATTGTTTTTTTCATTTTCTAAGTATGGAAATGTAGTCTTAGGTGATCCAGCACAGAAACCGAGATACAACTTATTTGAATATGCATCTATTTTAGTTGCCATGGGTCTTGGGTCAACGGTTATGCGGACTGGTTTGACGCAATGGAGTGAGGTTGCGAATGATCCGCCGTTTGGTCTGGATGCGGGATCGATGGAAGCGATTCTGGCTGGGAATTCCTACAGTATGTTTTTATGGACCTTCCAGACCTTTGCAGTGTTTGTAATGGTAGCTCCGGCGATGGGATATCTTTTGTATGTCCGGAAGAAACCGAGAATGCGTATTTCAGAAGCATGCCGCGTTATATTCGGTGATAAATTTACAGACGGAATTGGCGGCATCGTCCTTGACGTCCTTTTCTTAGTCAGTATTTTAGCTGGAGCTGCAGTGACCTTAGGTCTTGGTACACCGATTGTTACGTATAACCTGGCAGAACTATTGAATATCGAAGTCACCTTTCCTTTTACTCTTATTGTTACATTGGTATGGGTCTTGGGCTTCTCCATCAGTGCTTATGCAGGAATTGATAAAGGGATCAAACGATTAAGCACATGGAATATGTATCTGGCAGGAGCTTTTGCTGTGCTGATTATTGTAATTGGTCCGGGAATCTTTATCATGAATTTCTTTTCAGATTCCTTGCGTTATTTAATCTCTAATTATATGAATTTTTCACTATATACGAATTCGCTGGATTTAGAAGGCGGTACACATATTGAGAGTCATACCGTTTTCTGGTTTGCTTATAATGCAACCTGGGCTATGCTTCACGGCGTATTTGCAGCGATTGTGTCGAAAGGCAGAACGATAAAAGAAATGATTTTAACATACCTAATGGCACCTATGCTGTTATCTTGGCTTGCGACAGGAGTTCTTGGCGGATTAAGTGTTCACAGACAAGTGACAGATATCTTGCCAGTGCTGGATATTGTGCAGAATCAAGGAATTGAAGCATCGATTCCGGCTGTCTTAAGTTCGCTGCCGATTTCAGCGATTGTTCTGATTCTTTTTACGGTTATCGCGACGATATTCCTGATTACTACATTAGATTCAACAACCTATACCGTAGCAACCTATATGTCTAATCAGGATATGTCAAAATCTACACCGTATAAATCACTACGAATCTTAGTGGCAGTACTGATTACGGTTCTTGCTTTGACGCTGATGAGTGTAGGCGGCTTATCTCCGCTGGAAGTACTTTCGGGACTGATGGGAATACCGATTATTATTATTCAGATTCTGACAGTCTTTGCAGCAAAGAAAATGATGGACGAGGACCGTGCCTGGGTGAAAAATGTCCGGAAAGCAAGGTATTCTACAACGAACCAGAAGGATTAATCGAAGGGTGTCTGGAAGAGAGGATTTTACTTTCTTAATTAATGCTTTGGAGCTTCCGTTAGCAGACTAAATGGCCTTGTCACTAATGGAAGCTCCACTTTTTTACACATAATTAACTATATAATTGGTAACGTTCAAACATGCGCCTGTCACTGGTATGCTTCATCGCTTCCATGACACGTAAAGTTTCCTGTTGAGTTGTCATCATACTCATCCTCCTAATTATAGGTTTTCTATTCTATACCCCATATAGGTTAGGAGAACCTTTTAAATTCAATTTATATAGCTTGTTATTTCATCTATCATTTTACTAGATGAAAGCCCCTCTATGAAATTTCCGCATTCTTGAGGGTCCAAATGTCTATATACTCTGCGGCTGCTTCGATTCCTTCTGTATACAACGCTATGCTGTTGCTTGCAGAATCTGGGTAAATTCTTGTTGAGAGTGTTGCTTCGCCATCATTCACAAACACTTCGACAGAGCATGTATCAACAAAAATATGAAATGTAATTTCGTTGCTGTTGTTCAATAAACTGGCTTTATTAACAGCTTGATAGGAAAGTTCCCCTGCTTGTGTTGTGTCGACAGTTACTTCATTCGCTGCCAAGTCATAGAAAACGGTTGTCTGTTCAGAACCATCTTTTGATTGACGTAAGCATAAACCGACTTTTCCATGATTATTATTTCCCGCTAATACCCATTTGCATTTTAATTCATAGCTATGCGGAAAAGTATTATCGTTATGAAGCGGGCGCATTTCATCTGTTGACAGCACAAGCTTATCGTGATGTGTATGATTATCTCGAAGTGCAGTCAGTTCTTGAATGGGCTGAGAACGTACGTAATCATCCTTATCAAGGGTGAGTTCACGAGGGATTGTCATAGCGCCGGACCACTTATCAGATTTAGACGGGAATTCCGTAAAGGGAAAGTCCATCCAGGCGATAAGAATACGTCTTCCTTTCTCGTCTTCAAAGGTCTGAGCAGCATAAAAATCGATTCCATAGTCGATTTCGCGCTGTGATTCAGGAATAAAGATACCCTTCTCATAATCCATGCTGCCGACCATTACCATGCTTTTACCGTTCTCCATGTTCATTGGAGAGGTAACCAATACATACTTGTCTCCCAAAGGAAACAGATCTGGACATTCCCACATATCACCTTGTGTTCCATCACTTTTCGCAGCGATACCTACATACTCCCAATCTGTCAGATTGCTAGATTTGTATAATGCCACTGCTCCAAGATTATCTACAGCTGTTCCTACAACCATATACCAAAGTTCACCGTGTCTCCATACTTTTGGGTCGCGGAATTCATTGCTTAATCCCTTGGGGCTTCCGTTGATGACTGGATTTGCAGCGTGTTTGGTAAAATGTATCCCGTCTGTAGAAGTTGCAATAGCTTGTACTTCTTTAGGTTCACGTCCTTCTAGATGTCCCGTATAAATCAACGTCATGACATCTCCGTCCATAACAGCAGATCCGGAGAAACAGCCCATCTCAGTTTTTGTTTCATCATATTCATAGGATTCAGAAGGCGCTAATGCAACGGGTTCATGTTTCCAGTGAACAAGATCTGTACTTGTTGCATGGCCCCAATGCATCGCCCCCCAGTGATAGCTGTACGGATTGAATTGATAAAATAAGTGATACACCCCGTTATGCTGGATAAGACCATTCGGATCATTTAACCAGCCGATAGGAGCCATAAAATGATAGTTGAGCCGATAGGAAGCATCATTTAGGTTATTTTTTGTATTTGTTATTATCTGATTAGCGAGAACAAGCTGTTCAGAGTGCTTTTTGAGTTGTGTCATAGGGTAATTCCTCATTTCCTTTTGATTTTTGATTCGTTAAGAAAAAGATTGAAGCAATCGTGAAAATATAGACAATTGTACCAAGGATGAAAAATGTTGTTATAAAACCTGTATTATCATAAAGTTTACCAATGACAGATGAAAAGGCAATAACCCCGATTTCACCTGATATTTTAAAACCAATCAAGTAAATGGTGGCAGAAAGTCTTTGATCAAAATTAAGGGAAATATATTTAAATATAGCAATCAGCAGGATAGGAAGTTCAATCCCGTGCAGAAGCTTGATTAATGAAATAGCGATGGTGCTATCGACAAGTGCTGAGCCTATAATGCGAGTTCCCATAATAATACCTGCAAAAATCAATGACTGCTTTGCTCCAATTCGATTAACAATAAACGGTGCAGCGAACAGCATAGCTGATTCAAGGAAAACTTGAAATGAATTCAAGTATCCAAACACTTGATAACCCATATCCGTATCAGTGAAATGCTGCGTAAAATAAACTGGAAACAGTTGAACATCATAAATAGTATAGATGCAAGCAGTTCCAAAAAGAAATAGAACAAAATACCAGAACTTTTTCACTTTAACAATAGATACGATATCTTTTATACGTAAATTGGATGCTTCTTCTTCATCCTCTTTTTCAGTTACTTCCGCTTTAAAGAAGCAATTTAAGAGAAAGAAACCAACTCCTGCAACAGAAGCAATCCAGAAATTTAGATGAGGGTTAATGCTTAGCAATAATCCTGCAGTCAACGTAGCGCAAGCATACCCGATAGATCCCCACATTCTAGATGTTCCATACTCAAAGTGGAATTTCCGGCTTAATTTCTCTGCGTAAGATTCCAGGAAAGCAACCCCAGCAATGAAACCGGCTCCAAAATATATTCCACCTAGGATAGCACCGATAGTAAAGTTGGATTGTAGAAGCGGTTCATAGATATAAATGATAAACGGGCCTGTTCCCATAAGGAAAATACTCTGAAACCAAATCAAATGTTTCTTGGTGCCGATTTTATCCTGAATAACGCCATATAGAAGCATAAACAACAGTGAAAGAAATGAATTGATGGAAAAAATGGTCCCTGTCTGAGAGCCTGTTAAACCAAGTGTTCCATTTAACCAGATGGAGTAAAAAGACCACCAGATAGACCATGTAATAAAGAAAAGAAACAAATAACCGGATGAAAACCAGTAATTTTTATTTTTAAACATATGCATTGTTATCACCTATTCTTTAAATGTAGTAAAATAATAATGTAAAAGGGATGTTGCATGAATTGAAAATGAACATTTTAACCTCCTGTGTGAATATTTAAAGAATACGTATTCTTGAATGGTGATTTTATTATATTCTTTCAAAAATAGGAAGTCAATGATTTTAGAAAACGATTTCTCTCTTCGCTTTCTAATTGTTGTGAGGGGAGTGAATAGAAGTCTGTATATCAGTGAAATAGGATGTGGCTGATTAACAATGCTAGCTTATAACTTGTTTCTATAAAAAGAGAATATATATGAATAATAATCTGTATATAAGAATACGAATTCACGAAAGGGAAGGAGTCTGCTATGGCTAAACTAACAATGAAAGAAATTGCTAAGTTGGCAAATGTTTCTCAATCTACGGTTTCGCGAGTGATTAACGGAAATGAGAAGGTAAATGAAGAAGCGGTGAAACGCGTACTTAATGTAATTGAAGACGTAGGATATGTTCCGAATAGCGCTGCACAAACTTTAAAAAGGAGCCAATCCAAGATTATCGGTGTGTGTGTGACAGAAACATATAATCCTTATTTTGTAGAACTAATTGATGTATTAGAATCTGAAGCTAGAAAACTAGGGTATAGTATCCTTTTGCATAATTCTAAACATAACCCAATTACGGAATGGGAAAGTATTCAAAATTTCATTTCCCGGCAAGCGGATGGAATCATCTTTATTCCTACGGGCGAGTACAATCTGAAACGAATAAATAAACTTGCCATTCCAGCGGTTATCATTACACAAAATCATCGTTCTTTTGATAGTGTAGGACTTGATCACATGCAAGCTGGCAAAATTGCTGCGGAGAAATTTATTCGTACAGGGCACACAAAGTTTGGGTTTATCGGCACTGCATTAGATGATAAATTTTTAGGATACAAAAGCGTATTGTACGAAAATGGATTCGACTTTGATTTGAAAAACTTTATCCGTGTGGAAGAGTCTTCTACGAACAATTATCTAATCCAGCAGGATATTGAAGCGTACCTAAAAGAGAAGAGGGGACACCTTGATTTTACTTGTATTTTTGCCGGGAATGATGTGGTTGCCCTAGAATTTTTAGAAATGGCTCACAGAAGAAATATTCGTATACCTGAAGATATCAGTATGATTGGTTTTGATGATACATACCTTTCTAAAATGATGGGGATTTCCAGTATTCATCAGCCAATGAAAGAAATGGTTAAAACGACGCTTGAGGTTCTTATTAATCGTATGGAAAATGAAGTATCTAAAGAAAAAGTTAATATTAAGCTGGAGCCCGCATTGATTGAACGAACAAGTTCCAGCCTTAAAAAGTGATGTGTATTTTTACTGCAGAATACATTAAACTTTTTTGTTTATGTGGTAACCTATAAATAGATTTCGTATCCTGTTGGTACTTGGGAATGATAAAAGAAAAGAGGTATTTGTGTATGAAAAAGAAAGTTTACTTAAACCATGACGGTGGAGTAGATGATTTAATTTCCTTGTTTCTATTATTACAGATGGAAGATGTGGAGCTGGCTGGCGTCGGCGTTATTCCGGCTGACTGCTATTTAGAGCCTGCTGTATATGCGAGCCGTAAAATTATTGACCGTTTTGGAAAAGGACAGGATGTAGAAGTGGCTGCATCCACTTCCCGCGGCAAAAATGACTTTCCAAAAGACTGGCGTACGCATGCATTCTTTGTAGATGCCCTGCCACTATTAAATGAGTCTGGAAAGATAGAAGCAAAGCTTGCAGAAGAAGCGGCACACGAGCATTTGGTGAATGTGCTTCGTAAGAGTGATGAAAAAGTAACGCTTGTGTTTGTCGGCCCATTGACCGATTTAGCAAGAGCTTTAGAAATCGCCCCAGATATCGAAGAGAAAATTGAGAAGCTTGTCTGGATGGGCGGAACATTCTTAGAAAATGGGAATGTGGAAGAACCGGAGCATGATGGAACTGCTGAATGGAATGCTTTCTGGGATCCGGAGGCTGTGAAAAAGGTGTGGGACAGCTCGATAGAGATTGACTTAATTGCTTTGGAAAGCACGAATATGGTTCCGCTGACGCCAGAAGTCAGAGATAAATGGGCTGCTGAACGCCGGGATATCGGAATTGATTTCCTTGGACAGTGCTATGCCATGGTACCGCCGCTCGTGCATTTTCAAACGAATTCAACATACTTCCTATGGGATGTTTTGACGACCGCAACGATTGGAAAACCGGATCTGGTGAAGAAAAAAGAAGTGAAGAGTATTGTTCACCCGGATGGGGCCAGTCAGGGAAAAACAGAAATCTCAGAAGCTGGACGCCCTGTTCAGTTTGTTTATGAAGTGGATAGGGATGCGTTCTTTGATTATATTACAGCATTAGCAAGGCAGGAGAAATAAGATGAGAAAAATCATTATTGATACCGATACAGCCGGGGATGACACGATTGCCCTGTTGACCGCAATGCATCATTTTAAAGTGGAGGGTGTAACGATAACCGGCGGAAATGTGGAGTTTAATCAAGAGGTGGAGAATGCGCTCTATACGATTCAGGTTGCTAACCCGGAAGAAAAGGTCCCTGTCTATAAAGGTCTGGAACGGCCGCTGCTTGCAACAGGACAGGAGAAGCACCGGACAGTAGAAGACGTCCATGGTGATGATGGTATGGGCGGCGCGCACTTTCCAAAGGCAGCACAGCGTCCGGAGGAAGGACATGCTGTTGATTTTATCATTGAGAAAGTAAAAGAATATCCGGGAGAAGTGAGTTTATTAGCGATTGCGCCGCTAACGAATATTGCGATGGCCATCAAGAAGGACCCTTCGATTGTCAAGGATATTCCGCATATTTATATCATGGGCGGTACGAATGATACGCTAGGGAATATCACGCCGGCAGCGGAGTATAATTTCTATGTGGATCCGGAAGCGGCAAGGCTTGTCCTGCATTCCGGCATTCCGATTACAATGGTTGGCTGGGATATGTGTATCGATTATTCCATCATGGATGACGATGACCACGCGGAAATTGCCGGTCTGGAAACAGCTGGTTCCCAATTTTTTATAGATATTAATCAAGTGGTGATGCAGTTTAATAAATCTGTACACCGGCTGAATGGCACAACACATCCGGATACATTGTTAGTAGCGATTGCGGCAGACGAGCGTATTATGACGGAAGCGCATGATTATTATGTAGATGTCGAAACAAAGGGTGAGCTTACCAGAGGTTACAGTCTGGTGGATATCAATAACCGTCTGGAGAAAGCGCCCAATGTCCGTGTTTGTGAAGCAGTGGATCGTGAACAATTTAAGAAGAATTTGTTAAATGTTTTAGGGACGATTAAGTAAATAAGTAATGAAAAAGCCACGTCTTTCAGGAGAGAGACGTGGCTTTTTCATTACAGTAAAAACGATGTACAAGGGCGGTTAATTAAAAATTAAAAAATAGATCAGTACTCCCAGTGAGAAGCCCAAAATAAGCCGGATAGCTCTTTTCATAATTATTCTCCTCGCTCTGATGTATGGTCTTACTATCATTGTACTAAAGAGAGAAGATGATGCAAGGCTGGTAATGGTTTGGAACAGGATTTTTAATCATTAGATAGCAACCGAAGATCCTTCTGTAAAAGTTTTCATTCTTCCTGTGATAAATCCTCTTATTTCTGAAAAAATTATTTTGAGAAAAACAAACAAAATCCATTTTAATGAAAACGCCTACAGTATAAATTTCCTCCCTTATAGGAAATTTACCTAATATAGCGACTACTAAAATTATATTATAAATTAGATGTATAGGAAGGTTGGGATTAAGGTGAGTAAGAAGCATAATCAATTAATTAACTTTCTATCAACTCAGGAACAAGAGTATATACCAGCTGTGAAAATCGCTGAAGCTATTGGAGTAACAGATCGAACGATTCGAAATTATATCAAGGAGATAAATGAAAAATTTAATCAAATTTCTATTGTTTCTTCCCCGGAAGGCTATAAGCTTCAAACGGATGATATAAACATGTTGACAGTTAATGAAACTGATTTGGAAGAGACGTTGCTAGATTTTGAAATTATCCAATTTCTAATGAATAGAGATGATTATACTACTTATGATGAAATTGCGGATAAATTCTTCTATTCACCCCAAACAATTCGAAGCAGAATTCAGAAATTAACAATGGATATGGATAAGCTGGGAATTGATGTTGCAATAGATACAAAAGTATTTAAAGGTATTGTGTTGGTCGGCACAGAAATACAAAAACGTGTTTTATTGGAAAAACTTTTCACTTCTATTTCTGTAAAGAAGGAGGTCTACAAAGACTTTTTAACACAGAACTTCTGTGATTGGGTTCATGAAGATGTTATAGAACGTGTTTTAAACTTAGTAGAAGAAATTAATATAAAATTTGATTTAAACTTAGAGTTTTTGATGTATAAAAAGATCTCCGTTCAATTGATTATTATGATTTCACGAATAGAACGCAGCAACCATGCTGCTATTGAATTAAGTGAGGAAACAGAGTTTAAAGAATTCAAAGAATTTGAAGTGGCAAGAGCTTTTTGTAACGGTATTCTCAAATATGCCATCACTTCAGAAAATGAATGCATTTATTTAACAAATTATTTAATGTCGCTACACTTAGACTTGGAAGAGCCTAGGATAGAGAACAAAGACCTGCATACTGTAAAAAAGATTGAAAAGATATTATTCAATATAGAGCAGGTTTACCAAGTACCAACCTATTCTCAAAAGAAATTTAAAACTAATATTTTGAATCATATTTACCGAATTATTTATCCGGTATCACATAACCTGCTTATCTATAATCCGTTTGTGAAGGAAACAAAATCAGAGTATTTTTTCTCATTTAGCATCGCTTCGAATATTGCATTGGAGATTGAAAAAGAATTCAATGTTGAAATTCATGATAGTGAAATAGCCTATTTAGCTTATCATATTCAAAATATTTTCGAATCTCAAGATAAGAAAAGAATAAAGACAATTATTTTATACAACAGAAATTACGAGCGTACAAAACTTCTTTCATCAAAAATAGCAACTTATTTTAACGAATTGGAAATCTATAAAATAGAGAAATGTACTCAAGACTATGCTTTTAATGAGAACTGTTTGTATATCGGCATCGATTTAGCGTTTACTCCAAAAACTGAAAAGGAAGTTATTATGGTTCAAAACGGGCTTCAAAATGGGGAGATAAAAAAGATTCGATTTTTTCTTGAATCTCAAAATTCTATTATAGAACGTGCCAATATATATTGGATAGACGAAAATAATCTAGATCAAGTGATTCAAAAACTGCTTAAAAGCAATCAGCGAGAAGATTTTATTGAAGCTGTTATGAAAAGAGAAAAAATGTCTTATACCTCTATGGGTAATTTAGTAGCTATTCCGCATCCTTATTTTGAGATACAGGAATATAAAGAGGAGGTAATCATTGGTATAAATCAGAAAGCAATTGAATGGGGAAACGAATTTGTTCAGTTAATTATTATTTATTTACCTTCTAATGATGTAGAAAGAAATGAATATATATTTACGGAGTTCTTTCAGAAAACGAAAAACATAACTGATGTTAAGAAGCTTGTTCAAATGAAGACAAAAGAGGAATTCGTAAATTGTTGGAATCAAATTTAAAAAACTTGGAGTGATGAAAATGTTATTAAATATGAAAGATTTATTAAAAACAGCTTATGAAAATCAATTTGCAGTAGGGTCTTATAATGTAGCTAATAGTGAGTTTGTAAGAGTAGTGATAGAAGCAGCTGAGGAAAAAAAGGCACCTGCTATCATACAAATTCATCCTAACGAAATAGAATTGCTAGGAGATGAATTTACTGCTTATGTTAGGGAGATTTGTCAGCGCACCTCTATACCGATAGCTATTCATTTAGATCACGGCGCTTCCGTTCAAGATGTGATGCGAGCTATTAGAAATGGTTTTACCTCTGTAATGATAGACGCTTCTCATGCTTCTTTTGAGGATAATATAGCGATTACAAAAGAAGTGGTGCAGCTGGCACATGCTGTGGATGTATCCGTGGAGGCTGAATTAGGAACAATTGGATCGAATGATAATAGTTCAGAGGGTGGAGCAGATGAAATCTTGTATACCGATCCTCAGGATGCAAAAACATTTGTCGAGGAAACAGGAGTTGACACGTTAGCTGTGGCTATTGGAACTTCTCATGGGCAATATAAACATGCTGGAAAACCAGCATTAAAATTAGAATTGCTAGAAGAAATTTATCAGCAAGTAGCAATTCCTTTGGTTCTTCATGGGGGAAGTGACAATAAAGATGAAGAAATCTCTCAGACGTATTTACATGGGGTTTCAAAAATCAATCTTTCAACAGATATGAAAAATGCTTTTTTCCAAGAAGTGCGCAACTTCTTAACTAGTAATCAAGGTGCTTATGAACCAGATGTGATTATGCCGGGCGCTCGTAGCGCAGCAAAAGAAGTTGTAAAGAAAAAAATGGATTTATTTAATTCTACAAATCATGCGAACCTTTATTATAAATAAATAGTAGAGCGAGGGAGAGTAATGAAATTTATTGATATTCTCACGAAAGATAATATCATTTTAAATATAAATGGGAAAAATCAAAATGAAGTAATTGATGAATTGGTAGGAAGATTGGCTGACAATAACCTTACTAGTAATCCAGAAGAATTTAAACAGGCAATCTATAAAAGAGAAGGAGAAATATCTACAGCTGTTGGATACAGTGTCGCAATTCCTCATGCTAAAAGCAAAACAATTTCAAAGCCTGCTATTATATTTGGTAGAACGCTAGAAGGGATAGATTACGGAGGTCAGCATACGAATCTTATATTTATGATTGCTGCACCTGAAAATGCTTCTGATGATCATCTTGAATTGTTATCAAGGCTATCCACTTTCTTGATGGATGAAACCTTTCGGGCGAAGTTGCTGGTTGCAATATCTACAGAGGAAATCATTCAAGTTATAACAGAATATGAACAACAGAAAAAGAGTGAAAATATAGACAAAAATGATAGCGATAAATATTTAATCGGGATTACGGGATGTATGACGGGCATTGCACATACGTATATGGCAGCAGAAGCATTAAAAGAAGCAGCCCGAAAACGAGGAATGAAAGCGAAAATACAGACGAATGGCGCCAATGGACCTGAAAATAGATTAACTTTGAAGGATGTTCAAGATGCAGATGCTATTGTATTGGCGCATGATGTGAATGTGGATACTTCTATATTTAAAGAAAAGAAGTATGTAGATACGACTGTAAAAAAAGCTATTAACCGTGCAGATGAGTTAATTGATCAAGCTCTGTCATATAATATAAAAGAAATGCGTGAAAATGATGCAGAAGTTGTACAAGAAAAGGCAGAAGATTCTGATGATAAGGGTGGATTACAATTTTATAAGCATATTATGAGCGGCGTTTCCTACATGATTCCATTCGTTGTTGTTGGCGGAATATTTATAGCTATATCCTTTATGTTTGGAATTTATGCCGCAGATCCGGATAGTGAACAGTATAATGTTATTGCACATTTCTTTAGCCAAGTTGGAGGAGACGCAGCCTTTGCATTAATGGTTCCAATTTTAGCGGGATTTATAGGCTATAGTATTGCTGGTAAGCTGGGATTAGCACCTGCAATGATTGGTGGAATGATGGCAAATATAGGGGAGGCAGGATTCCTTGGAGGAATGATTGCCGGTTTTGTAGGAGGTTTCGCTGCAAAATTAATTGCTAAGTCTATGAGGAAAATACCAAAGTCATTTCAAGGGTTAATATCTATATTAGTTGTGCCTTTATTAAGTACATTAATTGTCGGAGCTTTTATGTTTTTCGTTTTAAATACACCGATGTCAGCATTAAATGAATTTTTAGAGGGTTGGTTAAGAGGATTGACTGGAGTTAATGCTGCAATTTTAGGAGCTTTATTAGCAGGAATGATGGCTTCCGACATGGGAGGACCTATCAATAAAACAGCATCAGCATTTGGTTTGGCAATGTTTGCAGCAAATATTTTTGAGCCTTCAGCTGCATTAATGGTTGGTGGAATGGTTCCTCCAATTGGAATTGCCCTGGCAACTTCAATTTTTAAGAATAGATTTACTGGTCAAGAGATAGAAGCTGGAAAAGCTAGTTATGTACTTGGAGCCAGCTTTATAACTGAAGGAGCAATACCATTTGCTGCAGCAGACCCTCTAAGAGTTATACCAGCAAATATCATTGGAGCTGCTATAGGTGGGGGGCTTTGTATGGCATTGGATATCTCTTTAAGAGCACCGCATGGAGGGATTTTTGTAATCCCGATAGCCAGTAATAAACCTCTATTATATATTGGATGTATTCTGTTAGGTTCAATTATTACCTGTTTTATTTTAGGTTTCTTGAAAAAACCTTTATCGGATGAAGACAGGAAAAAAGGGAAAGAAATGAGTTCCATTTTTTAATAGTAAATAGATGAAAAGCTAAGTAACGTTAAATCTAAATGTTACTTAGCTTTTTTAATTTTAAAAATTTCCTTCCATGTTGCAGAGGAGAAATTTGAAAAAGATATTATAAAAAATAAACAGAATTAATAAGTAGAGCACAAGGTTACTTCTTAAGTTTTAATTAATCTTTTTGAAGAAAATAGTCACCCTATCAAAATAGCAAAAGCGCTATACACAAGCAATAAGCCCATAACTATGTTAAAGACCTTCTGATAGCGGTCTAAGAAATTGTGAAGAACAGAACCAAACAGGCTCCAGGTAATAGAGCTGCAAATACCGACAATCCCTAAGAAAAGACAGAATAGGATATAACTGAAATAGGATTGGTAATAGGGCAGCAGAAATGTAGACACAACGGCAATGCCATAGAGAATCGCTTTGGGATTTATAAACTGCATCAGCGTACCAATGATAAACAGGTTTTTCTCTGCTTTGGCTGAAGATTCCTGCTTGCTTCCGGAACTGGTAAATGTTTTATAAGCTAAATAGAGCATGTAGATAACACCTGCAAATTTTAACGGTGTTTCAATAACAGGCAGGACTTCAATAAGTGCCCGATTGAAAAAGCTGCAAAGTAAAGCGATAAGAAAGAAGCCTGCTCCTACCCCTATACAAAAGGATATGGTATTTCTAAATCCGTAGCGGTTTGCGAAAGAAATGGCCATAAAATTATTTGGACCAGGGGTAAAGCTGCTGACAAAAACAAATGTAAGAAAAGGTAAAACGGGCATAGACAGAAACTCCTTTGTAAATGATTCAGAATAAAACTTATTATACATAATTAAAATCAAAAGATACAGGTTTTCTTTGCATATTTTGGCAAGGATCGTCTATGGGATGTTTCTTGAATAAACATAATCAGAGCACAGCTTCTCTTTGAAAATAATAAAAAATAAACAGCCTATTTCTCTGTTTTTCGACCATTCCTTTTTGAACTATGTTATAATGCATAACAACGCATATTTTTGCATGAAAATACATTTGTGATATAATGTTTTTTTCAGTATGAGGAGGTTTATCAGCAAATGTCATTAGAGAAAAACTATGAAGCTATCCAAGAAGAGCTGATTCAAATCAGCAATCAATTATATGAGAATCCAGAGCTGGGAGATCAAGAATTTGAATCAATGAAGTTACTGGTTAATTATTTAAAGTCTTATGATTTTGAAGTAGAGACAGGCATTGTTGACCGGCCGACTGCTTTTCGCGCGGAGTATACAAGCAGTAAGCCGGGGCCGACCATTGCTTACTTGGCAGAATATGATGCGCTTCCTGGCATCGGACATGGCTGCGGGCATAATTTAATTGCTGCGTTTGCTGTCGGAGCTGGTGTCATACTACGTCAGCATATCGAAGAAATTGGCGGGAAGGTTGTTGTCTTAGGTACACCGGCAGAGGAAACAAGCGGTGCAAAAGTGCCGATGAGCGAGCAGGGGACGTTTGATGATATTGATGTTGCGATGATGGTGCATGGCGCCGATGTATCTTCTGAAAGCGGTCCGATGCTGGCTATGGACGCCCTTCAATTTGATTTCACAGGAAAAGCAGCTCATGCAGCAGCATCCCCGGAGCAGGGAATCAATGCTCTTGATGCTGTGATTCAATTATTTAATGGGATAAACGCACTTCGTGAGCATGTGCCGGATGATGTGCGAATCCATGGCATTATCACGAAAGGCGGAGAAGCAGCAGGAATTGTACCTGCAGAAGCTACAGCACAATTTTATATTCGTGCCAATGAGCGGAAGCTGGTGGATGAGCTTGGAGAGAAGGTAAGAAATATTGCGGAAGGAGCTTGCTTGATGACAGGCGCTTCGGTAGAGATTTCCAACTATGAGCTAAGCTACGATAATATGATTACAAACCAAGCGCTGTCAGACACATTTACGAAGCATATGAAGTCGTATAGTGTGAATCCAGTGTATCCGGCTGTTCCGGCAACAGGGTCAGCAGATATGGGAAATGTCAGTCAGGTTGTTCCATCCATTCATCCATTTGCCGGTTTAAATGAGCCGGGGCTTGTTTTCCATACGAAGGAATTTGCAGAAAAAACAATCACGCCAGACGGGGAAGCAGCGATTCATGATGCAGTCCTGGCTTTGGCGCATACAGGCTACGATATTATAGTTAACAAAGATTTACTACATGCGATTAAACAAGAATTTGAAAATCGGTAAGTATAGAATGGAATAATATTTCATTGTAACAGGTAGTTTATTTCTTTATAAAAGTAGTAAACTGCCTGTTTTCTATTTAGCAACTAAGAAAAAGGAGCGCTTGTCATGAGTGAAAATGTAAATACGACAGAAGGAAACGCGCAGAATCAGAAGAAAAAATGGGAATTTCCGCATGTTTTTGCTCTCATGTTTGGGCTGATTATTATTACAGCAGTAATGACATACTTTATTCCGGCTGGAGAGTACGAACGGGAAACAACTGTCGTCAATGGGACCGAAAGAACGGTTGTTATTAATGACACATATCATGAAGCAGAAGGGAGTCCGACTGGATTCTTTGAAGTCTTCCAAACGGTACATAAAGGAATGACGCAAAGCGCAGATATTATTTTCTTTATTTTTATTGTGGGCGGTGCTTTTGGTATTTTAAATGCAACGAAAGCAATCGAAACAGGGCTTGCCAATTTATCAATGAAGATGGCGGATAAAGAAATATATCTGATTCCTGTTATCATGACGCTATTTGCTTTAGGCGGCGGGACGTTTGGGATGTCAGAGGAGACGATTCCATTTATTATGATCCTGGTGCCGTTAGCAATGAAATTAGGCTTTGATTCTTTAACCGGAGCGGCTATGGTTATTATCGGCTCTGGCGCAGGTTTTACAGCATCCTTTATGAACCCATTTACGGTTGGGGTAGCACAAGGGATTGCCGAGCTGCCGACATTCTCTGGAATGGGGATCCGTTTTGTCATGTGGATTATCTTTGTTACATTTAGTATAGCTTTTGTTATGATTTATGCGAAAAAGGTAAAGAAAAATCCAGAGAAAAGCTTAATGTACAAGATTGATAAACAAAGAAATTTGGATGTTTCTTTAGATGGGCAATATACTAAACTGACTGGCAGACAAGCTGTCATTATTGGATTATTAGTAGCGACGATTATTATTTTGGCTATTGGAGTAATTTATTTTGACTGGTTTATTCTGGAGATCGCTTCGCTGTTCTTAATTATGGGAGTGATTGCCGGTTTTGTCGGCAAGCTGCGTGTGAATCAAATTGCCGAATCCTTTATCAGCGGCTGTAAAGAGCTGATTGTCGGAGCATTAGTTGTCGGCTTTGCTTACGGGATTCTAGTTGTTTTAGAGGAAAGTAATACGATTGATACGATTCTATTTGCAGCATCTAATCTGGTAAGCCAGCTTCCTACTGCTTTTTCTGCGATAGGGATGTACGTATTCCAGAGTCTTCTAAACTTCTTAGTACCTTCTGGAAGTGGACAGGCTGCTTTAACCATGCCAATTATGACACCATTATCTGATCTTACCGGGGTAAGCAGACAGACTGCGGTAATGGCTTTCCAATTGGGAGATGGGATATCCAATTCGATTACGCCAACATCGGGAGTATTGATGGCTTCCTTGGCGATTGCTAAAATTCCATGGACCACTTGGTTCCGCTGGATTATTCCGTGGATTCTCCTGTCTTACCTTGTCGGTGGGATTATTCTTACAATCGTGCATATGTTTATTTGGACCATTTAATAAAAAAGGTTATGAGCAGAAGCATAGAATGTCTGCTCATAACCTTTTGTGATTTCTTAAGAAATAGAAGCCTCATAGATAGAATCAACCGCTTTTTTCAGAGCTGCATCAAATTCTTCCTGTGATTGATTAGCGTTTAGATCCTGACTTAAAGCTCTGGAGAAGCTGGCAATAAGCCCTTTATTGTCTTTTAGCTTCGCATTTGCATCATCTGTAGAGTAACCGCCAGATAAGGCAACGACCCGGACAACATTCGGGTGATCAATTAATTCTCTATATAAATTATTCTGTGTTGGAATGGATAACTTCAGCATAACCAATTGATCTGAATCAAGCTGATTTAAATGCTCTAAAATCTCTGCTTTCAAAATTTCTTCACTGTCTTCTTTAGAAGGACTATGAATGTCTACTTCCGGTTCAATAATCGGTACCAGTCCGGCAGCAATAATTTGTTTTCCAATTTCAAATTGCTGGTCGACCACTTTTTTAATACCTTCCCGGTTATCCTCTTTAATCACAGAGCGCATTTTTGTACCAAAAATATGACGATCGTTGGCCCGCTCTAATGTTTCTTGTAAATTATCGATTGGCTTCATCAGCTGAACGCCGTCTGCTTCGTCTGCAAGTCCTTTGTCGACTTTTAAGAATGGGACAATCCCTTTTTCCTCAGCGAGATAATCGCCGGTGTACTTTCCTTCGATTTTACGATCCATCGTTTGTTCAAAAAGAATCGCACCAATAATTTGATCGGCATTAAAAGAAGGTGATGTAATAATTCTTGTCCGCATTTCATGGACTAAGTCAAACATTTCACCCTCGCCTTGATAAGCATTTTCCGGGATTCCATAGGCAGCCAAAGCCTTTGGTGTACTTCCTCCACTTTGATCCAGTGCTGCTATAAATCCTTTGTCATTTTTCATTCTTTCTAATTGATTTTGCTGCATCACTTTCACTCCTTTTTTAGTTGAGCCAATAATCGGCTATTAAAAAATAGTCTGAAGTAACTCTCAACTTCTATTGTAGCACTAATTAATGATAGATTATAGTATTTTGCGTGAAGAGAAAGGCGTAAGAAGAGAGCTTTACGCTATCAAAAATAACATATGTTTTTTCTTGGAGGCCAGCAATGGAGTTAAAAATAGACACCTTCCAAGTCATTTAATAGGATAAAAAGAAAAGAGGTGGTAAGATGCAGGCTATCACGAAAAAAAGGTTAAAAGCTTATCTGATTGATTTAACCGTATCCACAACAGTTACTTTGGCAACAGAGAGTCTATTAAAAAAGAAAATCAAGAGCCCGGTATTCTTTAATTTAGTCAACCCGACGCTGATTATGTGGTCATTGGAATACGCACAGTTAAAATGCGGCGGGCAGACGCTGGGCCACAGGACAGCCGGGGTAAAGCTGGAGCGTATAGACGGCGGGGATTTAACTGGAAGTCAGATTATCAAACGGATGGCGTATCGTGATACGGTGGGCACATTCGGATATTGGAAGAATCGTGAACAATTTGAAGGAAAGGATGGCAGTCAATTTCCTTATGACCATTCGGCTGGAGTCAAGATGAAGGAAGTATAATTATTTGGTCCGAGTAACAAAAAAATATAGAGTGAAAGCCCGATAATAAAGCTTGAAATAAGCGGATATTATTGGGTTTTTATTTGAAAAAATACACGTTATCAGCCGATAAGCATATCTTTACTTCTCTTCTCGCATAATATACAATTTATAGTAAATAAAAAGATGAAATTTAAACAATTTTTACATATTTTGAATCGTTACCAATCAGGTTAGCAATAGAGTCATTCTGTGAAATAGCTACCTTGAAAACGGAAGGTGAATCTATGAACATTACCTATCTGCTCTTCTTTCTCTGCATTGTTATTTGCACCCTGATTATTACCTATTGGGCGGCAAGGCAAAGCAAGACGACCAATCAGTTCTATATCGCTGCCGGCAGTTTAACAGGGACGCAAAACGGGATGGCGATTGCAGGAGATTATATCAGTGCTGCTTCCTTTTTGGGCATTGTCGGAACCATAGCAATTAATGGCTTTGATGGCTTTTTGTATGCGATTGGTTTTTTAGTTTCCTATTTAATTGTTTTATTTTTTATTGCGGAGCCGGTACATCGTTTGGGGAAGTATTCATTAGGTGATGTTATTTGCGCACGTTTTCCAAGCTATAAAATGCGGGGGATTATGGCTGTTGGAGCTTTAATTATTTCCATCTTTTATATGATTCCGCAATTAGTGGCTGCCGGGCTGTTAATTCGATTATTGTTAGATATTAATTATTCTGCTTCTGTTCTGATCATCGGAATATTAATGACGATTTATGTTGTTTTCGGTGGAATGTTCGCTACGTCCTGGGTACAAATTGTTAAAACGGTGTTGCTTTTGTCCGGTACATTTTTGTTGGCGCTGATTGTATTTTCGCGGTTTAACTGGAGTATCCCCAACCTTTTAGAGCAGGTTACACTTGGATCGCCCTTAGGAGATCAATTTTCATTACCGGGGCATTTATTTAACAATCCGTTGGAAACGCTTTCTCTTCATCTCGCATTAATCTTAGGTACTGCCGGGCTTCCGCATATTTTAATCCGCTTATTTACTGTCAGAAATACCGTAGAAGTGCGGAAATCTCTTTTGACGGCAAGCTGGATTATTGGTGCATTTTATTTAATTGCGCTCATTTTGGGTCTTGGGGCTGTTGCTTTGGTTGGGTTTGAAGAATTAGTGCTGCTGGATCCATATGGGAATTTAGCTGCGCCATTATTAGCGGAGAGCTTAGGCGGAGATTTTTTAATGGCATTTATCGCAGCCATTGCGTTTACTACAATTGTTGCTGTGGTAGCTGGTTTGGTTATCTCTGCGACGACCGCGTTCTCTCATGATATTTATTTCCATATCTTAAAAAGAGGAAACACTTCGGAAAAGAAACGTCTCCGTGCTGCGCGCTGGACGGCATTTTTTATCGGTCTGCTGTCTACCCTCCTTGCACTTGGATTGCGGAATATGAATGTAACGTTTTTGGTTTCGTTAACATTTATCGTAGCAGCTTCCAGCAATTTGCCCGTCCTTTTATTCACGATTTACTGGCGGCGCTTCAATCAAACAGGAGCAATCTCGGGGATGCTCTCAGGGCTGACAGTGTCCCTGATACTCTTATTTTTAGGTCCGCATGTGATGAATCCAGATGGCGGATGGATAGCTGCTGAGGCTGTCGTCCCCCTTTATAACCCAGGGATTATTGCGATTCCTGCCGGGTTTTTAGGGGCATATTTGGGAGCCGTGTTATCACGGAATAAGGAAAATACCGTTCCATTTGCGTCCTTCTACCTGCAGGCTCAAACCGGGATAGAAGGAAGGAGAAATCGTTCATGATGGATTTGACAATTGTTTTGTTCGAACGCTTAGGTCTATTGTTGGTCATTGCCTTTGTTCTTACACGAATTCCGGGCTTCCGGTCGCTGCTTTACCGCGAATTCAGTTTTAAAATGGCAGGAATTCATGCATGTGTGTTTGGCCTGTTTGGAATTGCCGGAACATTAACAGGTGTCGTTATCGGCAGTGACTTTACGGTAACGCATGCTTTTGTCTGGGAAGTGGAAGCAGACCAAATGGTGGTAAGCTCCAGCTTAGTTGCCATTGTCATGGCGGGGCTGCTGGGGGGCCCGGCAGTTGGTCTGGGAGCAGGGATCATTGCCGGTACACATTTGTTTTTCCTGGGTGGGATTGGTGTTATGGCTAATAGTCTTGTAAATCCGCTGACTGGTCTGCTTGCTGGTTTTACCGCACGGTTTTTCTCGCAGGAGCGTGTTATATCGCCGATAAAAGCATTATTTATCGGAATATTTCCTCCTATTTTATTGATGCATTTATTGCTTATCTTTGATTCGCAGGATCGAACCATGGTAGAGCTGATCAACACGATTGGTTTACCGGTGGTTTTGTCCAACAGTATTGCCATTGCAATCTTTACTGCGATGATTGCAATTGTCCTCAGAGAGCAGGAAAATGAAGCAGCCTTTGCAACGAGGCAGGCATTAACGATTGCGGAGGAGGCGTTGCCTTTTTTAAAAGAAGAATCCTTTCAGAAGAAGGCAGAAGGGATTGCTGATTTGTTTTATGCGCGTTTGAAATTAGCTGCTGTTACAGTAACAAATGATAAGGAAGTAATGGCGCATAAAGGGCGTGGAGGCGATCATCATCAAATTGGAAATCCGTTAATCACTCAAATTTCACATCAAGCCTTAGAATCCAAAGATATATTAGTCGCTTATTCCCAAGCAGAAATTCAATGTACGCATAAAAAATGTCCATTAGAGGCTGTGATTATTATTCCAATCTGGGAAGCGCAGCAAACGATTGGGCTGATTAAATTATATTTTCGCAAACCCCAGCATATCCGCCCGGTCGAGCTGATGCTGGCAGAGGGTCTCGGTCAATTAATCGCTAACCAATTAAAAACGATTAAAGCAGAACGGCTTGAACTGCATACGCGTGATGCAGAGCTAAGCAATCTGCAAGCACAAATCAATCCGCATTTTCTTTTTAACACCCTGCATATGATAGCTGCCTTATTTCGCAAGGACCCTGAAAAAGCACGGCATATTACAGTGCAATTAGCGCACTTTATGCGATTTAACTTAAAGCTTGTATCAACACAGCTTGTCCCATTGGAAAAGGAAACAGAGCATGTAAAAGCGTATATCGAGATTATCCAGACCCGATTTACAGGGAGGATGCAAATCCATTTTATACAGCCGGAGGAAATGTCACATCTGCTGATTCCGCCGTCATCAATCCAGCCGCTTGTTGAAAATAGTGTCAGACACGGATTAGAACATGTTTCTGAGGGAGGAAGAGTGGATGTGAAGATGGAGCAGGTCGGAGAGCGGGTAAAAATAAGTGTCCGGGATAATGGCCAAGGGTTTCCGGATTCGATTTTACTGCAGGCAGGAGAGAAAGTGCTGACAGGGAAGCCGCATGGCGGGACAGGTCTATATAATGTGAATCAGCGTTTAATCAATCTGCTCGGGGAAGAATCGAGGCTGCATGTGCGGAATTTATCTAAGGGCGGGAGTGAGGTCCATTTTACCCTTCCAGCTGTGAACACTAGAAAGGAAGATGATTTATGATGAAAATTCATACGATGATTGCGGAAGATGAGCAATTGGCACGGGAAGAATTGATTTATTTATTGGAAAAGGAAAAAGACGTGAAGCTTCTGCCGAGTGCCGAGACAGGAAAACAGCTGGTTGAATTGTATAAAGAGTATGAACCGGATGTTATTTTTCTGGATGTGCATATGCCGGGAATGCGCGGTGTAGCTGCAGCCAAGAAAATAATGGAGCTTGCCTACATCAGAGCGCCGTTATTTATTTTTACTACGGCATACGAGGATTATGCTGTGGAAGCATTTGAAATAGAGGCAGTAGATTATATGCTGAAGCCATATGATACAGAAAGATTTCAAAAGGCGATGAACCGTCTCCGCAAGCGCATGCAGCAATTGGAAAGCAAAGAGGAAGGAGCGTTCAATCAAGGAATGACTTCCTCAGCAAAGCTTTTGATTGACAATGATGACCGGACGATTGTCTTATCTCCGGATGCGATTTATTATGCTATGCCGCACAATCGGGTGTTGGAAATTCATACCGAGGACAAGGTGATTTACAGCAGAATGTCATTGCAGGAGCTGGAAAAGAAACTGCAAGGTCATGCTTTTTTCAGAACACACCGCAGTTATCTGGTTAATTTAAATCATATTCAGGAGATTACACCATGGTTTAATGGCGCGAGCAATATCACATTACGTGATAAAAAGCAGACAACGATTCCTGTCAGCCGGACTGCAAGAAAGCATCTGTTTGAATTATTTGGCAGCTAGGAAAGGAAAGACTTTCCTGGCTGTATAAGTGTAACTAAGGTTTTCTTTGAAATGAACCATTCAACACAAAATTCCAACCATTCAATCATTTATTTAAACCGTTGAAGCAAATATACATACGCACATAGGAATCTTCCTTTATAATTTAGAAAGCGTTTACAAAAGGGATTAAAAAGGGCTGAAGGAGGAATGCCTGTCCAGGGAGACAATTGCAGCCGCTGAAGGAATACGAAGAAAAAGGCAGAGAAGCGGTAATTGATTCAGACAGAAAGAAGCTGGTTAACGACGACTTAAAGGAGATAAAAGGTTTCTTGGCAGTTAAGAAAGTTTATACTTCCTTCCTGCATAAGTGCAACTAAGGTTGTCACCTAATGGCTTGGTGACAACCAAGTTTTCTTTAGCAGAGAGACAGCGGTCAGAAGGCCTTTTGTTCCGATTTTTGAGGAGGATGCAGATGGGTGCAGAAAAAGAATATAAGCAGAACCCTGCAAAAGAGATTGACTATGTGCAAGTAACAGAAAGCAAGTCTTTTAAAAAGCTGATGCACGATCGAAAAAAATTTATTGTGCCACTAACAATCTTTTTCCTGGTATTTTATTTCCTACTTCCAGTTTTGACTTCGTATACAACATTTTTAAATACGCCGGCGATTGGCGATATTTCTTGGGTGTGGCTGTTTGCATTAGCCCAATTTATCATGACATGGGTATTATGTACGGTTTACGTCAAAAAAGCAGCTGCTTTTGATAAACAGGCAGATGAAATTATAAAAGAAATGGAAGAAGGAGGGGAAGAACGATGAGTGCAACGGTTGTTATCCTCTTCTTGGCGATTGTTATATTAACACTTGTTATTACGTTCTTTGCTGCCAGAAAGACGCAGACAGCAGGTGATTTTTATACTGCCGGCGGAGGACTTACAGGAATGCAGAACGGGCTGGCGATTGCCGGTGATTATTTATCAGCAGCCTCTTTTTTAGGGATTGCAGGTGCTATTGCTTTATATGGATTTGATGGATTTTTCTACAGCATCGGGTTTTTGATTGCATATTTAGTGGTCCTCTTTCTTGTAGCCGAACCGCTGCGTAATCTAGGTAAGTTTACACTGGCTGATATGATTAATTCCCGTTTTGACGCCAGTAAGGTTCGGGGAGCAGCAGCGCTGAATACGATAACAATCAGCACCTTTTATATGATAGCCCAGCTTGTAGGAGCCGGCGCTTTGATTCAGCTATTATTTGGTATTCCATATTGGGCAGCAGTTCTGATTGTTGGTGTGATGATGACAATTTACGTTTTATTCGGCGGGATGATTGCAACAAGCTGGGTACAAATTGTCAAAGCAGTTCTTCTGATGGCCGGGATGGTCGTTATGGCTTTTCTCGTCCTGTTAAAGTTTAATTTTAATATTGGCCAAATGTTTACGGATGTGAAGTCTGTGACAGCGCATGGAGAAGCATATTTAATGCCGGGATTGCAATATACCGAACCGCTCAGTACGATATCGCTTATGCTGGCGTTAGTGCTTGGAACTGCGGGGCTGCCTCATATTTTAATGCGGTTCTTTACGGTCCGGGATGCACCGACGGCTAGAAGCTCTGTTGTTATCGCTACATGGGTCATCGGCGTCTTCTATGTATTGACGCTATTCTTAGGCTTCGGAGCAGCAGCGTTTGTTGGATACGAAAACATATTAGCTGCGAATCCGGGAGGAAATATGGCTGCTCCATTACTTGCTCAAGTGATTGGAGGGGACATCCTGTTTGCCTTTATCTCAGCGGTTGCGTTTGCAACGATTTTAGCGGTAGTAGCAGGCCTTGTTCTTTCAGGAGCTTCTGCATTTGCACATGATTTATACGGACAGATTATTAAAAAGGGAAAGGCAACAGAAAGGGAGCAGGTGAGAGCAGCCCGATACGCATCCTTGGCTGTATCTGTTCTGTCTATTGTCTTAGCCTTATTTGCTCAATATTTAAATGTGGCTTTTCTTGTCTCGCTTGCCTTTTGTATTGCGGCAAGTGCCAATCTGCCGGTTATTCTGTACACCATCTATTGGAAACGATTCAATACGGCAGGAGCAGTGACGGCCATGCTGACGGGGTTATTCTCTGCATTGATCCTTGTGTCCATCAGTCCCAGCGTATTTTCACCGGTGGAAGGTGCAGCATTATTTGTAGGAGAGCCTATCTTTCCGTTGACGAATCCGGCACTTGTTTCGGTTCCGCTTGGCTTCCTGGGTGGATATCTAGGTACGATTCTGTCGAAGGAGACGGATATGAAGCGTTATGCTGAAGTGAAAGTGAAAGCAAATACGGGATATAAGCGCAGCGGTGTGAGTCACTAAAGAGTGTATTAAAAATGCCTGCAGAAATTTTTCTGCAGGCATTATTTGTGGGTTGAAAAAAAAGTAACCCATAAGTTGATTTATCGCTTTGATAGTTAACAATAACTCCATTGAACTGCTCTATGATAAAGCTATTGCATCCGAATCTTAAACATTGTCCCTTTCCCAACTTCACTCTCCATTTCCACCTTACCGCCATGCGCCTGAATGATATCTCTTGAAATAGCCAGCCCCAGACCGGTTCCGCGTGAAGTCGTATTTGTACCTCGGTAATAACGATCAAAAATTTGTGCCTGTTCTTCCTTTTTGATTCCTTTCCCATTATCACGGATGATAATACCGTCTTTCTGTACTTCTACGGTTACTTTGACGTTCTCATCATTATGGATTAAGGCATTGAAAATGAAGTTCAGTATAGCTCTTTTCATTAAATGCTGATCAATATTCCAGGTTAGCTCGGGTGCATGGCTGCTAAAGCCAATTTCGCGTGTTTGGAATTGCGGGTCATTTAGTAAATCAATAATCATTTTTTTGACAAAGCCTTCTACCCGGATTTCCTGAAGATTCAATGTCATTTCCTGATTTCTTAGCCGCATCGTTAAATTAAAATCATCCAGAAGCTCTTTCATATAAAGCGATTGTCGTTCAATGACTTCAGCATATTCTAAGCGTTCTTCTGCAGAGATATCCTCATTGCTTAGCAGCTCCGCATAACCTCGGATGGATGCGAGCGGTGTTTTAATATCATGTGAAACGTTGCTGATCCATTCATTACGCATCTGCTCCAGTTTTTGCCGTTCATTTTCATGGGCCTGCAAGGTTTCAGATACATCGTTTAAGTTAGAGAAAACGCGTTTAAATACCCCTGGACGCTTCATTTTCTTCGGTTCAAACTTTCTTTCCTTCAGCTCACTGATTCGTTCTATAATGCGTGAGACGGGTTTGGTCAGCACGGTACTGAATAGAAATCCGACAATAAAGGCGATAATTAAATCGACTATAATAATCGCACCTAGGAATTGGGAAGCGTATGTCAGAAACTGTTGCGGGTCAGCCATAATAATAGTCCGTTGCTGCTTGGAATCCGGAACACCAATGATATAGCTGAAGCCCTCATATTCTCCGATAAAGTAGGTATTCAAATCATCATCCATATATTTATATTTATGAACTAAATCAATCGGTGTATAGTGTGTAGCCGCATTATCTGGTGCGAATTCATCGGATAACACATTTCCATTTTCGTCTAATATTTGCAGCCAGGCTCCAAATCGGGTCAGTGCATCCTTTCCTTCTTCGGATACAACAGGTTCGCCGTCTTCCATAGACAAATAGTAAAAGAAGGAACGGGTAAAGTTTTCTCCTGTATCATGAATGATATCTTCTGGATCCTCATTGTGCTGAGACAATATCAACGCAAGCAGAATAACGGTATTCACAATGCTGACGATAAAAACAATACTGAGAATGGAAATAAGGTAGCGAATGGTGAGTTTCCATTTCATGGTGCACTTTCTCCTTTATCAAATAAAAATCTCTTCATCATGTAAACATAGAAGCAGTTTATGGGTTAAAGCGATAGCCGAGTCCTTTTACCGTAACAATGTAGGTGGGTTCTGAAGGATTTTCTTCAATTTTCTCCCGCAGTCTGCGGATATGCACCATCAATGTATTATCTGCTCCGTAAAAGTCTTCGCCCCATACGGTTTCGAATAAGGTTTCCTTACTTAGAATATGCTTTGGATTGCGCAGAAAGCATGCCATTAAGCCGACTTCCTTCGCTGTCAGCTCTAAAACCTCGCCATCCTTGCTTATCTCCGTTTCATCTCCATTGATTGTAAATTCGCCAATATTTTTATCCGCTTGCGCTGGAGCATGCGAGCTGGCAGCTTCCATGGAATAGATACCTGCCCGGCGCAGCTGAGCTTTCACACGGTAAGCCATTTCTTTAGGACTGAATGGCTTTGTAATATAATCATCTCCGCCAATAGCAAGTCCGAGTATTTTATCGATTTCATCTGATTTCGCGGACAAAAATAGAATCGGAATCCGTGATATTTCACGGATTTTCCGGCATAAATCATAGCCTTCGCCGTCCGGAAGCATCACATCCAATATCGCTAAATCGGGCTCGAATTTAACAAATTGCTGCCATCCTTCCCGGATAGAGCCGGCTGTTGCAATTTCGGTCATCCCCTCTTTTTGCAGAGCTGTTTTCATTAATTGACATAAGTCCTGTTCGTCATCCACGATTAAAATTTTTGGCTTTTCCATGCTGTGTTCCCGCCTTTCTTATTTATATATAAAGTGAGCTTTTCTTTTATCATTTACTAAAAAGTTGAATTATTACTATCTTAACAGGAATTCGTCAACTATGAGTGAGATTTAAACATTTTGTAAGGTTAGATTGATGGCTGTTTAAGGATGGAGGTCTATAGTAAAAATATAGAACGTTCACAGGAAATATAAAAGAGGTGTAAAAATAATGGAGCATTTATTAAAAGTAAATGGAGTTGAAAAAATATATGGAAAAGGCGCTAATACATTTCAAGCGCTGAAAGACATTTCCTTTACCATCGATCATGGTGAATTTGTTGGGGTGATGGGACCGTCTGGAGCAGGAAAATCAACGCTTCTTAATGTACTGGCCACGATTGATGCCCCGACAAAAGGGGATATTTACGTAGAGGCAGACAATATTGCCAAGATGAAAGAGGATAAATTGGCAGATTTTCGCCGGGATCATCTAGGTTTTATTTTTCAGGATTATAATTTATTAGATTCCTTAACGGTGAGGGAAAATATTCTGCTGCCGTTAGCGATTGCTAAACAGCCGGCGAAGGAAATTGAAGAGAAGGTAAATGCCATTTCCCGTTCGTTTGGCATCGAGGATTTATTGGATAAATATCCATACCAAATTTCCGGGGGACAAAAGCAGCGTACTGCTTCCTGCCGTGCACTCGTATCGAACCCGAAGCTTATTTTTGCGGATGAACCGACAGGAGCACTTGATTCTAAGTCAGCTACTGATTTGCTGGAGAGCTTAAGTAATTTGAATGAAGCGCATGAAACAACGGTGATGATGGTAACACATGATGCTTATGCAGCAAGCTTTTGCAGACGTATTCTGTTTATAAGAGATGGAGGTCTGTCGCAGGAGCTTATTCGCGGCACGCATACACGAAAGGAATTCTTCCAGATGATTTTAGATGAATTGGCAGAAGCAGGCGGTGACGGGAATGACCTTGTTTGATTTAGCATTAAAAAATATTCGCAGAAACATGAAGAGCTATGGATTATATATTGGTTCCACGATTTTCTCGATTATTATTTACTTTACCTTTGCCATGCTGAAGCATAGCGATGATATCAGCGGATTGGCAGAGACTTCGAAACAAATGCAGGCGGTGATGAGCGCTTCCGCATTTGTGCTGATGATTTTTGTAGCGATTTTTATTCTGTATTCCAATTCCTTTTTTATGAAAAAAAGGAAAAAGGAAGTTGCCCTTTATTCCTTATTAGGCGTACGTAAACGATCGATTGGTTTTTTACTATTCTTTGAAAATATCGTGATTGGACTGATTGCATTAGTTATTGGGGTGGGCTTAGGCTTCTTATTGTCGCAAGCCTTACTAGCTCTATTATTAAAATTAATGGGCTTATCATTATCTGTCGGTTTTGCTTTCTCCATGCAGGCAGTGATTGAGACAGTAGTGGTCTTCTTCCTGATCTTTTTAGTTACTTCTCTACTGGGCTATCGGGTGATTTATAAATTTAAGCTCATTGATTTATTCCATGCCGAGAAAAAAGGGGAAGCACAGCCAAAAGCACGCATCCTTTCTGCGCTGATTGGCGTACTCGCTTTAGCAGGAGCCTATTGGCTGGCGCTTCAGGATTTAATGACCTCTTCCGCCTGGCGGATTTTCGGCTTAGCGATGCCGCTTATAATCATCGGTTTAACGATTTTAGGGTCCTATCTTTTATTTAACAGTGTGCTCGTTTATGTTTTAAATCTATTGAAAAAGAGTAAGAAGTGGGCTTGGAAAGGACTTAATCTGATGACCTCCTCCCAGCTTCTTTACCGGATTCGCGGGAATGCGAAAACATTAACGATTATTGCGACGTTGAGTGCGACAACGATTACGGCAGGCGGAGCAATATTCGGGACGTATTATAATACCGAAAAAAACGTAGAGCAATTTACACCTTTCTCCTTTATGTGGGAGGGAGGCGAACAGGACATCGATTCGGGCATAGTAGAAGATGCGGTCAGCTTTGAGGCGAAGGACATTACCGTAGAAGGGGAAGTATATGATCAGTCCTATTATGTCATTGACGAAGAAACGTTTATGAAGCTGACAGAGGCCCTTGGCTGGGATGCAGAAAATGTTGATTTAGCAAAAGATGAAGTCATCATGGCTGATCCCTTTTATGATGAACGGTTGGAAGAGAAAGCAGAAACGGTAGAAGTAGGCAATGACGTGAAAGCTGTGGATCAGTTTTTTGAACAACCGCTGTTTAATATTCAAACCCTGCCAGGAATAACTTTAGTGATGGATGATGCGTCGTTTCAAGAGCTGGACGGCGAGGAAGGCACTTATCATGCCGTACAAACGACTGATTATAAGGACCATTTAGAGCTTTCCAAAGAGCTGGAAGCAAAAACAGAGCATTTCTCCAGCGCTGTCCAAAGTTATCAGGATTCCATCGAATCATCGGGAGCGATGTTATTTGTCGGCAGCTTTTTGGGACTGGTATTTTTAGTGGCTACAGGCAGCATTATCTTCTTTAAAATGATGACGGAGGCGGAAGAAGATAAGGATAAATATACCGTTCTATATAAGATTGGTGTCTCTAAAAAAGAAATGAAAAAAACCGTCCGTTATCAAGTCGGTCTTATTTTCTTAGCACCGCTGGTATTAGGTCTGATGCATGGAGCTGTTGCTTTAATGGCGTTTTCTAATTTATTAGATATGAACTTATGGGAGCCGGTTATTATATGGATGGCTGCCTACACATTGATTTATATTTTATATTACGTGGTTACGGTTCGGGGATTTAATAAAACAATCACCCAGACCGCCGCACAGGAGGGGTAAAATGAAAAAAATAATGGCTTTGGTAATTGGTGTTGTAGTCTTATTTGTTGCTGCGGTTGTAGTGTTGATGACGGTAGACTTTAATCGGACAGGGAAGGATAATGCTTACGTTCAAATCGACGAATCAGCATATACGGAAGAAGATAAGCTGGATAATGGCGAAGTAATGAAGACGTATTGGTATGAGCAGCCGGCTTATACAGAGGATGGGGAAGAAATTCAGGTTGAATTTTCCGCCCAAAAGGAATTGCGTCAGGGAGCATATCTGATGCTCTACGTAAATAAGGATAATGAAGTTTCGTCGTATGATGAAGTAAGTGAAGCGGAATTGCCGGATGAGGTGAAGGAAGCATTGTAGTTTAGCAGCTAGCAGCCTGATAATTTATATCTTATCAGGCTGTTTTTGTGCAGTTTAACACCCATTCTTTACGTTGAGACAGAAAGACTATATGATTAAGAATAGATAAATGAAAGCGGGCCAAAAGGAGAAGATTTTTATGAAACCTAAGATTCAGGATGTCGCGAAGGTTGCTGGAGTATCTCCAACAACAGTTTCTCGTGTACTGAACGATAGAGGATACATCAGCAGCAAAACGAAAGAAAAAGTGTATGCAGCGATGAAGGAAATCAATTATATACCGAATGACCTTGCACGTTCACTGTATAATAAGCGTACCTATTTGATTGGTGTTATCGTACCTTCTACCAACCATCCTTTTTTTGGTGAGCTAGTGGATAGTATTGAAAGAATATGTAATGACAAAGGATATAAAGTTTTGTTATGCAACAGTTTGCAAGAGGCAGAAAAAGAAAAAAAATATTGGGACATGCTGCAGCGTAATCAAGTAGATGGGGTAATTGTTGTCACGTATAATCGCGGATTAGTGGATAAGGAGCAGCAATTTCCTGCAGTTGTGATTGATCATTATCTATCGGAAAATATTCATGTTGTCAGCTCAGATAACTTTCAAGGCGGAGAAATGGCAACGAAAGAGTTGATAGAAGCCGGATGTGAAAATATCATTCATATTAATGGAGATGTGAACTTGGAAACACCAGCAAATGAAAGACAATACGCTTATGAAAAAGTGATGCATGATGCAGGAAGAATACCTTTAACGTATCATGTACCGAATGTTGCTTATTTAGAAAGCAATATTGATATTATAAAACAGCTTTTTAAGGAAAATCCAGATGTGGATGGTATATTTGCCAGTGATGATTTATTAGCTATTCGTACTTTACAGTATGCTGAAAGTTTGGGTTATAAAATACCTGAGGATTTAAAAATTATTGGTTATGATGGAACAGGTCTGATTCGTTCGATTTATCCTGATTTATCGACGATTATTCAGCCTACATATCAAATTGCAGAAAATGCAGTGGAAACATTGATTCAGGAGATTGATGGAAAGCCCCATGATTTGAAAGAAAAAACATTCCCGGTTTCCCTGTGGAAAGGGAAAACAACAGGTCATGTAACATGAAGAACAATATGTTTATTCCTATTTAGACGGAGAAAAAAGGATGAAATAATATCCCAATGAGAAAAATCTGCTATAATAATCAAACAATAAGAGTGATAGATAAGGAGTGTTTTCAAAATGATAGGAGCAATTGAAGCAGGTGGAACAAAGTTTGTATGTGCAGTAGGTAATCCGGACGGAACCATTTTAGATCGAACTGCTTTTCCGACAACAACACCTGAAGAAACATTAGCACGGGTGGAAGAATTTTTTTCTAAGTATTCGATTGAAAAAATGGGAGTAGGAGCTTTTGGACCAATCAATTTACGGGCTGACAGTGAAAACTATGGCGCGATTGAAAACACCCCGAAAGTTCCTTGGCGTTATTATCCTCTTTTGGAAGAATTAGAAAAACGTTTTAATATACCAGTAGCTATTAATACAGATGTTATTGCATCGAGTATGGGAGAGTATGAATACGGTATTGGAAAAGATGCCTCCAGCTGTCTTTACATAACAGTAGGTACAGGTATTGGGGCTGGACTTGTTCAAGATGGCAAACCGTTTCAAGGAAGAAACCATTCGGAAATGGGCCACGTTTTATTAAAAAAACATCCAGAAGATGATTTTGAAGGAGCATGTCCAAGCCATGGAGCCTGCTTAGAAGGATTAGCTGCGGGACCGGCAATCGAAGCGCGTTATGGGCGCAAGGGAGCGGAATTAGCTGATGAGGATCATGTTTGGGAAATAGAAGCATATTACCTTGCACAGGCCATATTGGATTATTTTGTTATCCTTTCTCCAGAAAAAATTATTCTTGGCGGAGGAGTAATGAAGCAGGAAAAGCTTTATCCGATGATTCGTGAAAAATTTATGGAATTGTTGAACGGCTATATAGAAGTAGATAATGTAGATGATTTGATTGTAGCCCCGGGATTAGATGACGATCAAGGGGTAAAAGGCTGTATTGCATTAGCGATGAAAAAATAGATGAAAAAAAGAGATGAATCGGAGGCGGTGATTAACCTGCCTGGATTCATCTTTTTTTGCTATTATAGATAAATTTAAGCGTAAGAGACTTCCCTTTAATAAGACATTAACAATATGCCATAAGCTTGTAAAATTTTAAAGATTATATGACAACCGGTTGACATATGAAACCGGTTGTCATATAATCTTTTGTAAGCAGTTACAATAAACTGAAAATGAAAAGGGGATTAGTGATGAAAAAGTTATCTGTACTTGTCGGTGTCGTGTGTGCAGTTTTGTTCTTAGCAGCTTGTGGCAGTGGAGGAAGCTCTGAAGCAAATGATAATGAGATAGTTGTTTGGTTTCATACTTCATTAGAAACGCCTGAAGGAGAAGCAATGCAAAATACAATTGACCGTTTCAATGAAGAATATGAAGGAGAATATACAGCAACAGCAGAATTTGTTCCCCGCAGCGGAAGTGGTGGAGGATATGAAGATAAAGTTAATGCAGCATTAACAACAGATACTTTACCCGATGTCTTAACATTAGATGGTCCGAATACAGCAGCATATGCAGAATCTGGAATTATTGCTCCAGTCGATGAATATCTCACCAACAAAGATGATTTACTGCCGAGCATTATTGAACAAGGCACGTACGATGACCAGATGTATGGAGTCGGCTTTTCAGAATCTGGAGTAGGTATTTTCTATAATAAGCAAATGTTTGAACAAGCAGGAATAGACTTGGAAACGTTGCCGACAGTGGACGAGCCGTGGGATTGGGATCAATTCATAGAACTGAATGAAACATTGCATAATGAATTTGACAAGCCAGTTATTGATATGGGATTCGACGATAAGAGCGAATGGTTAATGTACGCATTTACTCCTTTCTTATGGTCGCAAGGTGGAGATGTCGTTTCTGAAGACGGCACAACAGCTGAAGGCGTTTTAAATGACGAGAACGGCGTCAAAGCGTTCACATTTATCCAGGATATGGTGAAAAATGGTTACAGTACGATTACACCGGTGGAAAAAGGGTTCCATACTGGAGAATACGCAATGAAGCTTGGCGGCTCATGGACAATTGCAGAGCTTGAAGAATATCCAGATATTGAATACGGTGTGATGCCATATCCAACGTCTCCAGATACAGGTGAACTTGTATCACCATCAGGAAGCTGGCAATATGCAATGTCTGCTTCTTCTGAAAAACAGGAAGCAGCAGGAGCATTAATTGATTTTATGGTATCTACGGAATCATTATCAGAAATGTCATTAGCAAATAGTGTTCTGCCGGCATCTTACTCGGCAATTGATGAAATTACAGATGAGGTAAGTGACGAAATGAATGTTTTAATTGAACAGAACGCAGCGTCTGCACAAGCTCGTCCGCTTCTGCCTAATTACCCGCAAGTAAGCCGTATTTTTCAGGATACAATAAGTGACACAACTTATTACGAAGAAAATAGTGACATTCAAGCGTTGCTTGATGACAAGGCAGCACAAATTCAGAGTGCATTAGATTAATCTAGAAAATTACAGGAAGAACGTTAGACCGAATTATATTAAGAATATTTCAGCTTAGTATTTTACTAAGCTGAAATATTTAAAAGGGGTTTAGGAAATGAATATTAAAAAGAAGGAGAATTTAGCAGCTTATATTTTTTTAGCGCCAGCATTAATATTACTTGGGTTATTTCTAGTTTATCCATCGTTATTAGCAATCTATTATTCATTTACAGATTACTATTTATTAACACCAAATGATATTAATTTTGTTTGGCTTGAAAATTTTATAGCAATCTTTAAAGATCCTGTTTTCATACAAAGTTTAAAGAACATTGCCTTATTTGTAGTACTTGTTATTCCAATTCAAGTTGGGGCAGCACTTGGCCTGGCTTTATTGATTAACAAACAGCGTAAAGGAAATATCTTCTTTAAAGTTGCTTTCTTCTCGCCAGTTGTTTTGTCGCTCGTTGTTATTTCTGTCCTTTGGTTATATTTATTAAATCCTTCAGAAGGTTTGATTAATAATATACTTCTTAATGTAGGAATAGATCCGCAACCATTTTTAAGCAGTCCGACCCAAGCTATGGTTACTATTGTATTCGTATCTGCTTGGCAGGGGGCTGGTTATCAAATGCTTATTTTTTTAGCGGGGCTTCAGAATATTCCTGGAGAGGTATATGAAGCAGGAAAAATAGATGGAGTGAATAAATGGCAGAAATTCTACTACATTACATTGCCTTTATTAAAGCCTACATCTATATTGATTATGATTACGACATTAATATCTGCCTTTAAGCTGATTATACAGCCGATGGTCATGACACAAGGCGGACCAATGAATGCAACTATGACACCTGTTTACTATATCTATCAATCTGGTTTCTCTGATCGGATGATAGGTTACGCCAGTGCGATGACTGTTATCTTTGGGATTGTAATCGGAATTGTTACTCTTATCCAAAGCAGAGTTTCAAGGGAGGACGATAACTAATGAAAAAACCAATTAGAAGAATTATCGAATATACAGTACTTATATTAATCGCATGTATCTTTGTATTTCCTTTAATTTGGATGATTGTCTCCTCATTGAAGCCTGAAGCCAGTATCTATACAGATATGAACGGAATTAAAGCATTGCTCCCGTCGCTTAATCCATCTGATTGGCTGCAGTCTTATAAAGAACTATTTAACCGATTCGATATTGTACAATATATTTTTAACAGTGTTATTTATGCAGTAGTGATTACAGGCGGATCCATTGTTGTCAATGCTATGGCTGGATATGCTTTTGCCCGGTTCCATTTCCGGGGAAAGAAAATTCTTTTTGCATTAATGCTTGCACTGTTGATTGTACCAGTGGAAACGATTATTATTACACAGTTTACCGTAGCTCATAGTTTAGGAATTTTAAATACACGGTTAGCAGTAATCTTGCCGTTAATTGCAAATATTTTCTTTATCTACTTATTTAGGAATTTCTTTAAGGCGGTGCCTGAAGAGGTTATTGAATCGGTTAAAATTGATGGGGGAAACAACTGGACCATTTTTTGGAGAATTGTGCTTCCTATGTCCAAACCAGCTATTGCAACCGTTGGTACACTTTCTTTTATCGCCAGCTGGAATGACTATTTATGGCCATTGATGGTCTTGACGGATACGTCGAAATTCCCGTTACAAGTAGCGATAACAAATATTAATACAACCGAACCGGTTTTTACGAATCAGGTTATGTCGATTTTAACGATTTCTACAATTCCGCTAATCATTGTATATATTCTGGCGCAAAAATATATTCTACAGGGTCTTGGCGGGTCTGGAACTGGAATTAAATAATAGAAATAAATCGATTAAACGTTTGCTAATGAATCCATTCAAGCTATGTGAAATCTATTTTTTATAACTGGATTTCACATAGTTATGCCGGTTAAATTGTTCTTTTTTTAGAGATATTATACATTATAAGTTTTAAAACAAAGATATTTATGAATATAATGTCAACCGGTTGACATTATATTCAAAGTATAAGTTAATACTACATAGAACAATAAATATTATTTCAACAGTTTCATAAGAATAACATTTCTAAAGAGAGGGAGATTTACATGCTATATCAAGAAAAACATCGTCCGCAATTACATTTCACACCAAAGGAAAATTGGATGAATGACCCGAACGGCCTTGTTTATTACGAAGGAGAATATCATTTATTTTATCAGTACAATCCACATGGTAATGATCACGCAAATATGAACTGGGGACATGCAACAAGTACAGACCTGTATCATTGGGAAGAGCATGGGGTTGCGTTAGCACCAGATGAATTGGGAACGATTTTCTCAGGCTCTGCAGTCGTAGATAAAAATAATACGAGTGGTTTGTTTGAAAGCGATGCCGGCGGATTAGTCGCCATCTTCACACATGATGGTGCAAGTCAGCAGCAAAGTATCGCTTACAGTGAGGACAAGGGAAGAACGTGGATAAAGTATGAAGGGAACCCAGTTATTCCAAACACAGAAATAAAAGATTTTCGTGATCCAAAGGTTTCCTGGCATGAAGAAAGCAAGCAATGGGTCATGGTATTGGCTTGTGGGGACCATATCCAGTTTTATGGCTCGCCAAATCTAATTGATTGGACCTATCTATCTTCATTTGGAAAAGAATATCCTTCCTATATCGGTGTCTGGGAGTGTCCGGACCTGCTTTATTTACCAGTAGAGAACAGTTCTAAAAAAGAATGGATACTTATTGTAAGCATCAATGCAGACGGGCCTAACGGCGGTTCCGCAGTGTATTATTTTACTGGAAGTTTTGATGGGAAAGAATTTCACCCGAATGAAACACCGCAAGATGAACTGAAATGGGCAGATGCAGGAAAAGATTTTTATGCAGCTGTCAGCTGGGACAATACAGAGGATACTTACTGGGTCGGCTGGATGAATAACTGGCAGTATGCGGGAGTTGTCCCGGTCTCGCCATGGCGCAGTGCAATGAGTTTGGCGCGGAAGCTTTCCTTATTTGAAAAAGATGGAAGTCTCTTATTAAAGCAAGAGGCCATCACCGCAGATAATAGCAGGGAAGAGGTTTCTTATAAAGATGAAACCGTTCATCCTGGTAAGCCGGAAAGCTACGAAATTAGTGATACTGCTCAAGTAGATTTGCAGGTGTCAACAGCATCAGCCAGTACGAAGTGGAGCGTGCAATTAGTTACAGATCAAGATGAAGCGTTCCGATTAGAATTAGACTATAAAGAAGATGCTTATACATTCTATCGTACGGATGGGCTGGTTGACTTTTCAGCAGATTTTCCGAAAGAAATAAAAGGCAGTTTACATGGAATGGATGTTCAGAATCTGAAAGTAATTATTGACAGATCATCTGCAGAAGTCTTTTTAAATGATGGTTTAACTGTATCAACAAACTTGATTTATCCAGAAGGGACAGTAACAAAGCTGGAAATTTCTACAGTAAATGAAACGCTGCAATTAGACACTGTCACATGGACAAAGCTGCATTCTATTTGGAAATAAACATAACTGAATGGAGGAGTAAGAAAAGCTCCTCCTTGCTTTACAAAGAAAGGATTTAATAAATATGGATTTTTTAAAAAATAGTAAATATTGGTTCTCATCTGGCTATCTATTTTTCTTCTTTATCACATGGTCTATCTGGTGGTCTTTCTATGCGATTTGGTTGAATAACAGTCTTGGACTAACAGGAGCGCAAGTCGGAACAATCTACTCGTTTAACTCATTCTTTTCTTTATTCTTCATGATTCTTTATGGATATATGCAGGATAAACTGGGGACGAAGAAAAATCTCGTCTGGATACAAAGTGTGGTACTTGTTCTTATTGCACCATTTGTTATTTATGTCTATGAGCCATTGCTTTTAAATAATTTTTACTTAGGAGCGGCTTTGGGTGCTATCTATCTAGGCGCAGGGTTTATAGCCGGGGCAGGATTTTTGGAATCCTTTACAGAAAAACTCAGCCGTAAATACGATTTTGAATTTGGTAAAGCGCGGATGTGGGGTTCATTAGGCTACGCTGTTTCTGCTATTGGCGCAGGGGCATTAATGAGTATTAATCCACATATTAATTTCTGGATTGCATCGGGAACAGGAATTATCTTTCTTTTGATTAATGTATTTTTTAAAGTGGAGGTAACGAAAACAGAAGAAAAAAGTGTCTCCAATATATCAATGAAAGATATTCGCTTTTTAGTTTCAAATAAAGTATTTTGGTTTTTAATTATTTATCTGTTTGGAACCGTATGTATTTATACGGTATATGATCAGCAGCTTTTCCCAGTTTACTTTGTAAGCCTATTCTCCGGGGCAGGTACGGACGGGAACACCGTTTACGGAATTCTGAACTCTATACAAGTATTTGTCGAAGCGATTTTCTTATTCCTGGCACCATTTATTGTGAACAAAGTCGGAATTAAGCGCTCGCTTGTATTGGCAGGAAGTATCATGGCTTTTCGTATCATTGGTTCCGCCATGGTAACAGGCGGATTTGGTATTTCATTCATGAAAATGCTTCACGCAGTGGAATTACCGATTTTATTGATTGCGGTATTTAAATATATTGCTGCGAACTTCGATGTGCGGCTGTCTGCAACCGTTTATCTCATCGGCTTTAAGGTCTCCAGTGAAATTGGGGTTATCATTTTCTCTGCATTAGTCGGCTGGATTTATGATTTGACCAACTACGAAACGACCTTCTATATATTAGGCTCCATTGTTGTACTATTTGTTATCTTCTCGATTTTTGCGTTGAATAACAATGATAAAGAACAGAAATTAGATGAGCATGAATTTGCGATGGCAAAGGATTAAATAAAAAAGCAATGAGCTGTGTTGAAATACATACAGTTCATTGCTTTTTATGATGCCGTAAAAAATAGATAAGAAAAATGTTGTTGAAAAAGAAGGAGTTTCCAAAAAAAAGTCGAAATTAACTACTTGAAAGGGTTTTCAAAACAATAAATTAGAATCCTGCTGTTCTCTTTAAAAGAGATTTTTTTATCAAATAATACATTATAACGTTATGATTTAAAGGGAAACAGCATAGATATGAAGGGGTGATGATAAATGGAAATTTCAATTAAAGGGGATGCAGTGAGCTTACACGCAGGAATCGTAGAATTGCAGGAGGCCTATGCATTCCGTCTTGCAGAACAGGGCGGCATTGTACTGACCGGGAGGCAGGATGAGCGTATCAACGGGTTAATAATAGCTTTTGATGAAGGGGGAGGCACGGTTACCTACCAAGAGCCATGCCATTTTTTCAGAGCGCTTGGCTTGATTTTAGAACAGTGGAATAAGGGAAATAAACAAATCCATATTCAAGAGACGATGCAATTCTCCAGTGTAGGGCCTATGTTTGATTTATCGCGTAATATGACGATGAAACTGTCTACGCTAAAGGACTTCATCCGGAAATTAGCGGTGATGGGACATAATACGGCAATGCTGTACATGGAGGACACGTATGAAGTAGACGGAGAGACTTATTTTGGTTATATGCGCGGGCGTTATAGTGAACAAGAGCTGCGGGAACTGGATGATTATGCAAATCTATTTGGTATCGAGCTGATTCCTTGTATCCAGACGTTGGCGCATTTAGAGGAATTTCTGAAATGGGATGCGGCTTATACCTATAAGGATACGCGGGGTGCGCTGTTATTAGAGAGTAATGCTACGTATGATTTGCTGGACCGGATGATTGCTTCTGCAACCAGGCCCTTCCGGAGCAATCGCATTCATATTGGTATGGACGAAGCGGAAGAGGTGGGACGAGGCAGATATTTAAATATCCATGGTTTCAAGGATCGTTTTGAACTGATGAAAGCACATCTGGATAAAATCGTGGAAATAACGGATAAGTATCAGCTGCGTGTGGTAATGTGGAGCGATATGTTTTTAAAGCTGGCTTCCGAAACGGGGGACAGCTATGACAAAACCACAGATTTACCAGAGTATATCGTGAATCAGCTGCCAGATAACGTGCAGTATATGTATTGGCAGTATGCTCAAGCAGATAGGGAGCATTATCAGCGGATGCTGCAGCAATTAAAACGGTTTGGCAGTACACCGGCATTTGCAGGGGGAATGTGGGTGTGGAATACCTTTGCCCCGAATTATCAAATCTCTCTGACTGCCAGTGAGCCGGCACTTGCTGTCTGCAAGGAGGAAGGTGTAGGCGATGTATTTGTAACGCTTTGGGGAGATGATGGCTATGAGAGCAATGTGTACCATGCACTTTATGGACTGCAATTCTATGCTGAGCATGCGTATCATACCGAAATCGATATAACCCGTGTGAAGGAACGTACGTTATTTTGTACAGGCATGGATCCAGAAGCGCTTTTGGCCTTAAATAAAATGGATCAGCCGCCAGGAGTAGACGAAGGGAACACCTTACAGACGAACCCTTCTAAATTCTTGCTGTGGCAGGATGTGCTGCTTGGGTTATTTGATAAGCATGTCGAAAAAAATCAGGTTGGGGATTTCTATAAGAAGCTGGCGGAGGAAATCCAACAGTATAACCAGCAGGCGCCAGATTGCTTTTTTGATGTGCCGCAGAAGCTGTGTTGGGTCTTAGCAAAAAAAGGGGATATCGGTGTCGAACTGAAAGCAGCTTATGATGCAGGGAATCAGGAAGAGCTGCAGGAAATTGCCCGGCAGGTTATCCCGGAAGTGACAGGGCGTGTGAAGGAATTGCATGCTGCGCATCGGAAGCAGTGGCTGTCCTTGAATAAACCTTTTGGGTGGGAAGTAATAGATATTCGTTATGGAGGATTATTACAGCGTTTAGATACTGCCCGCTTACGAATCGAGGAGTATGTAAGAGGAGATTTAGAGGCAATTGATGAATTGGAGCAGGAGCGGTTATATTTCTCTCCAAATGTGGAGGAGTCCAGCGGTTTGGGCTGGTGCAGCTACTATTATCGGATGGCTTCCCCTAACGTATTCTTTCATGTATTGCCGATTTATTAAGGGGAATGCCTCATGGATAAATTGAATACAGAAGTACTTGTCGGCTGCTATGGAGAAGCGGATTCGGCATGTATTCATTGGTTGAATATACATGCTGAATCAGGTGAAGTGACACGTCTGGGAAAACAAGCTGGGATCGCTAATCCATCCTTTTTAGCGAAGCATCCGGTGAAAAACCGTGTGTATGCCATCAGTGAAGCAGCGGAAGGAGAGGTGGTTTGTTATGAACTGGACTATGAAGCCCATCGTCTAAAGGAAAGGAGGCGTTTGCCGACGCACGGCGGTCCGTGCTATGCGGAGGTGAGTGCGTGTGGGCATTATATATTTATCAGTAATTATTCGAATGCAGGTGTTGTTGTTTTTGCACTGGATGATAATGGAGATCTGCAGGAAGAAGCAGAGCATATTGCTTTCGCTTCGGAAAACAGAGAGGCTTCCCATATCCATACCGTCCGGCAAATTCCAGAAACGTCCCTTTTCCTGCTGACGGATATTGGTAAAAGCAAGATCTATCTGTATCAATGGGATGAAGAGCGGAGGAGTTTACTTCCCTTTCAAAGCTTGACAGTCCCGGAAAAAGCAGGACCAAGGCATGCGGCTTTTCATCCGGAGAAGCCGATTGTTTATGTGGTCAATGAATATCAATCCACTGTATCTGTATATCAATATGCGGTTCCATCGGACTCTTTACAGTGCATTCAAACGGTAGAAACGATACGGGAAAGAAGGAATTATGGAGCAGAAATTCAATTTTTGGATGGCAAGGTGATTACCTCTAATCGGGGATCAGATACATTGAGTCTTTTTAAAGTAACTGAAAATGGGACATTGGAAAAGGAAGGCTCTATTTCTGCAGGAGGCAAATGGCCGAGACATTTTTGTAGTAACCAAAGGGAGGATAAACAATTATTTGTTTGTCATCAGCACAGTAACAACCTGGCAATTTTTAAACAAATGAATGGTACCTTTTTCATGATGAATAATACATTTTCTATACAGTCTCCTGCTTGTATTATTGATTTGAAGCGTTTATAAACCCATTTCAAAAGAACAGATTGAATAAGGAAATAAGCCATACGACAAATAAAGACAAAAGATTTATATTAATCATTATAATGTTATGTTGACGTTTCGAAATAATAGTGGTACTATTTTGAATAAGCAAAATAATCCGTATGACATCTTAGACATTATTTGATTAAAGGGGGAAGGAGCTAAATTAAAAAAATGAAGATGGCAGCTGTCTGTTAGAAAAAGTTTGTTTTACATTTTTACCTACTTAAAAGGGGGTTCATTATGTTAAAGAAATGGTTTTTCTTCATCGCAACACTTATTTTTGTAAGCGCTTTATATGCGTGCAGCAGCGGAAATGACGGTGATAGTAAGGAAGGTGAAGCAGCGGGCGGCGATAATGTCAATGCGACAGGGTTTCCAATCGTAGAAGAGGAATTAGAGCTCACTATCTTTGCGAACAAGCCCGCACAAAATGAAGGCAATGACTGGAATGATATTTTAATTTGGAATACGTACAGAGATTTAACAAACATTAATGTGAATTGGAATTCCGTAAGCCCGGATGCTCTGGAGGAGAATAGAAACCTGGCATTGGGCAGTGGTGACCTGCCAGATGCATTCTTCCTTGCAGAGCTGTCAAATACGGATTTATTACGATACGGTTCCCAAGGGGCGTTCCTGCCATTAAATGATTTGATTGATGAATATGCACCAAATTTAAAAGCTTTAATGGAGAATGACCCAACAATTGAAAAAGCAATTACTTTCCCTGATGGTAATATCTACTCCATGCCATCGCTCATTGAAGATGATTTTCTCTCTTTACGGCTCAGTGCAAGACCTTGGGTGAATGAGGACTGGCTGAATGAGCTGGATATGGATATTCCGGAAACGACAGGAGATTTTTATGAATATTTAAAGGCAGTAAAAGAACTTGATCCAGTAGGAAATGGGGATACGATTCCTTATGGAGGTACAGACATTGCGGAGCTTGTTCAATGGCTGTCTGGATCGTTCGGCGTAATGAACCATGGTGCCTCCAACACAAACTTGGATTTAGATCCGAATGATGACTCGAAGGTGCGCTACTATGCAACCGCTGATGAATATAGAGAGATGCTGGAATACATCCATATGCTGTACGAAGAAGGATTAATTGATCAAAGCATTTTTACCATTGAATGGGGCCAGTTCCTTGCCAATGCATCGGATAATCTATATGGAAGTATGATTTTCTATGATCCAATTGAATTATTCGGGGAAGAGATTGGCTCGCAATATAATAGTTTAGCAGCTTTAGAAGGGCCAGACGGCCATCAGTCCTATAATAAACTTTCATCTTCTGTATGGACTCCGGATAACCTGGTGATTACCAGTGAAAACCCGAACCCGGCTGCAACGGTCCGCTGGATGGATCATTTCTATGGAGATGAAGGTGCAGAGCTTTACTACATGGGTGTAGAAGGAGAAACATTTGAAATAGAAGATGGAGAAGCTGTTTACAGTGACCATATCCTGAACCCAGAGGGTGATATGACATTTGAACAGGCGATTGCCCAGGATTTAACCTGGCTTGGTTCCATCAGCGGAATTATTAAAGCAGATTACTTCCAAGGAGGAGAAACCGCGCCGCAGTCGATGGAAGCAGCTGAAAAAATTGAGCCGCAAGTCATTGAGGAGGTATGGCCGAGATTTACTTTTACAGAAGAGGAAAACCGTATTCTGCAGTCAACAGGGGAGGACATTAATAAATATGTAGAAGAAATGCGCGACAAGTTTATTACAGGTGATGAAGATTTAGATAACTGGGATAGCTATATCCAAACGATCGAGCAGATGGGAATGGAAGAATTGCAGGAGGTTTACCAGGCTGCATATGACCGCTATCAATCTAATTAAAGCAGAGGTTTAAAAAGATTCATTCACATCGAGAGGGCAGTAGATCTCATGCCCTCTCTTTTTTTACAAGTGGTACATCATGAGATGGATTACATAAGAAACAAGGATGGATTTTCGCTGTTGCTGTGTTTCATTTGGCAGGGGGGATTCCATAGAAAAAAGGGGGATAACGGAAAGATGGTAAAAAATCAATCCATACAAAAGGGTAGAGGAGCCGTTATCAAAAAGAATTTTCTGCGCAACTGGCAGTTATACCTTTTCATGATGCCAGTCTTTTTGTACTTTTTTATCTTTCATTATATACCAATGTACGGTGTGCAGATTGCCTTTAAGGATTATTTTGCAACACTTGGTATTTGGGGGAGCGAATGGGTCGGGTTTGAGCATTTTGAACGTTTCTTCAGCTCCTATTATTTTTGGAGGCTGCTCAAAAATACCATTATTTTAAACCTGTATATGCTGGTCTTGTTTCCATTGCCGATTATTTTAGCGTTAGCATTTAATGAGCTCCGCAATGGTGCATTTAAAAAATGGACACAGACGCTGACCTATGCGCCGCATTTTATATCGGTTGTCGTCGTTGTCGGGATGCTGGTAGCTTTTCTCGACCCGAATACAGGCTTGATAAATCACTTATTACGTGCGCTTGGAATGGACACGATTCCGTTTTTGACCAGTCCAGACTGGTTCCGCCATATCTTTGTATGGTCCGGTCAATGGCAGACGCTGGGATGGAGCACGATTATTTACCTTGCTGCATTGGCAGGCGTGAATCCGGAATTACATGAGGCGGCTAAAGTAGATGGTGCGACACGGATGCAGCGGATTACGCGGATTAATATTCCAAGTATTATGCCGACAATCGTTATCTTGTTTATTTTGAATATCGGTAATTTCATGCAAATCGGGTTTGAAAAGGTACTCTTAATGCAGAATACGCTGAATTCAGAGACGTCGGATGTTATTCAAACCTTTGTATATGAGACGGGGATATTGGAAGGACAATACAGCTTTGCTGCCGCTGTCGGGTTATTTGAGTCAGCTATTAATATCGTGCTTTTAATTACTGTGAACCAAATTGCACGGAAAGTTAGCGAGAACAGCCTATGGTAAGGAGGGAGATGCATGATGTCCAGGTTCAGTTTGTCGGATAAAGCCTTTGACCGGCTCAATTTAATATTTGTCTTGCTTGTGACGTTAATCATTATTTATCCGCTGATATTTGTGATTAGTGCGTCCATCAGTGATCCTCATGCCGTAAACACAGGGAAGATGTGGCTCTGGCCCGTAGATGTGACGTTTGAGGGTTTCCAGCGTGTATTTCAGAATGATGCGATTTGGACAGGATACAAAAACACCATTCTATATACAGCAGTCGGCGTCATTATTCACTTGTTTGTCCTCCTGCCGGCATCGTATGCGTTATCGCGGAAAGAATTAATGGGCAAAAAAGCGTGGCTTTGGTTTATCTTATTTACGATGCTATTCAATGGCGGATTGATTCCTACGTATTTGGTCGTCCGCAACCTGCAGATGCTGGATACGATGTGGGCGATTGTGATTCCCGGAGTAGTCGGCGCCTGGTCGATTCTCGTAGCGCGGACCTTTTTTCAGCAGACGATTCCCGATCAGCTGGTGGAAGCAGCTAAAATCGATGGAGCCAGTGATATTTATTTATTTTTTAAAGTCGTCTTGCCGTTATCGATGCCAATCATTGCTGTTATGGCATTATTTCACGGCGTTGCGTTATGGAATCAATATTTCAATGCGCTGATTTATTTGCGGAGTGAAGATAAATTTCCGCTCCAGCTCATCTTACGGCAAATTCTCATCCTGAATGAAGTCAGTGCAGACAGTGCATCCAGCGCTGCCGGAAGTGCGCAGTCCTTTGCAGATCAAATAAAGACAGCTTCCCTTGTGAAATATGCGGTAATTATCGTATCTGCACTGCCGCTGCTGATTGTTTACCCGTTCCTGCAGCGTTTCTTTGTAAAAGGGGTATTGATAGGATCTGTGAAGGAATAGCAGTACACATACACAAAGGAAAGGAGAGGTAATGATGGCAGAGGTAGCTCGCGGATATTATAGCGTTGCGATTTGGATAACACGTTTTGCTTATCTGAATATATTATGGATTCTATTTACGATGGCAGGTCTTCTTTTCTTTGGAGTTATGCCTGCAACGGTCGCGATGTTCGCTGTTGTCCGCAAGTGGCAGCGGGGCGAGGAGGAAGTTCGGATGTTTGCAGTATTCTGGGAAATCTACCGGCAGGAATTTTGGAAAGCGAACGGTCTTGGTATTATATTGTTCGCGCTTGGCTACTTGTTTTCGGTACAATTTCAAATACTTGGTGCACAAAGCGCCTTAGTCTATCAAATGGCCCAATTTTCCGTTGTAATCGCCTTTGCGCTGCTGGCTGTATTCTTGGTTTATTTATTTCCGGTCTATGTCCATTTTAAGCTGCGAACCATACAGTACTTAAAATGGCCGCTAATTATTGCGATTGTTCATCCGATACTCACGGTATTTTTACTGGTTTGTATTGGTGCAGGCGGTTATTTAATATTTCAAGCATTTCCGGCAGTGCTTTTCTTTTTTGGAGGCAGCCTTTCCGCTTACTTGATTACGTGGGGGGCGTCTAAAACATTTGCCAAGTATGAAGCGGCAGTCTAGAAATAATAAAATAGATAAAACGAAGCGTCATGAAGCGGGAGTTTTACAGGCGGTTTTCCGTGATAAAAGAAAAGCATGGACAGAGGGGGACGGGCGATGGTACAGGTGATTAAAAATGCATTACTTACGAATGGGCAAAAGGCAGATATTTTAATTGAGAATGGGCGAATCAAGGATGTCGTCGCAGATGCAGGCAGCTTTTATCCAGTTCTGGCAGATGCAGAAGGGATGTATGTTTCGCCCGGGTGGATTGATCTACATACACATGCTTTTCCAAAATATAAGCCTTATAGCGCTGTCCCTGATAAAATTGGTTATCAAACAGGAGTAACCACTGTAGTCGATGCGGGAAGCAGCGGTGCAGATACGATAGAGGAATTCCACCAGATTGCAAAAGCGGCAAAAACCAGAGTGCTTGCTTTTCTGAATATCTCAAGGACTGGTTTAAAACAAATGGATGAATTAGCAGATATCAATAATATTTCCTGGAACGCAATACAAAATACGGCCGCTGATTATCCTTTTTTCATTATTGGGTTAAAAGCAAGGATGAGTGCCAGCGTGGTGGGGGATAATGGATTAAAACCGCTGCAATTGGCAGTTAAGTACAGCAAAGCGCTCAGGAAGCCGCTTATGGTCCATGTAGGCAGTGCCCCGCCCATGCTGGAGGAGATACTCCCTTTGTTAAATAAAGGGGATATTCTCACACACTGTTATCATGGAAAATACCCTAATCATATTCTAAAGCCGGCAGGGGAAGTTGCCCCGGCTTTGGCGGAGACTGTCCAAAGAGGTATCTACCTTGATGTAGGGCATGGGAAATCAAGCTTTTCCTTTCCTATAGCCAAAAAAGCAAAAGAAGCGGGAATACTTTTTGATACAATCAGTACGGATATTTATGAGGAGAATCAAATAAATGGCCCTGTGTACAGCATGGCAGCAACATTGACAAAATTCCTGGCATTGGGTTATTCATTGGAAGCGGTTATCCGTGCGGTAACAGAAACCCCGGCACAGGTTTTAAAGCAGCCGAGGCTGGGTAATTTTCGCCGCGGCTCTTATGCAGAATTTACATTTTTTACTGTCGAGCATCAACCCCAAACGCTGACTGATTCGATGGGAAATGAAATTATCACGAACCAAGTGATTAAACCGCAGGCTGTTTATCTCGGTAATGAATATATTGAATTGGAAAAGCATTATTCCTATGAATAGCAGGGGAAAGAACCCCCTTTCCGGTTGACTACAAATTTTAGTATGAGCAGGATTCTTGGTATAATAAGAGAGTAGAAAAAGATATATTAATAGAATAGCAGTGCAAGCATGGGCATGCGTTCATCAGGAGATAAAATGTGAAAGTCAGGGGAATGACGGGTACGCATACAGTGGATTTGGATATAGAAAGGTAGAGATGGCAATGAAGCTAAATTTAAGACAGGGATCCTTATACCTACAGGTGAAGGAGATATTGAAGGAACGAATAATCAACGGACAATATCCTAAAAACAGCTTAATTCCTTCTGAACCGGAATTAGAAAAGGAATTCGAAGTGAGTAAAATTACGATTCGCCGGGCGGTGGAACAATTAGCTCAGGAAGGATATGTGGAGAAAAAAAGCGGCATTGGGACGACAGTACTGGCGAACCAGGCTGTTTCGAAGCTTTCCAAAGGACAGCGTTTTTCCGAATATCTGATTGGGGAAGGTCATCAATTAGGTAAAAAGCTGATCGAGGTGGAAAAAGTAGACGCTATCCTGCCTGCTATCCATGATTTACCTGGAGAAGGAGCTTATTGTGTAGAACGTCTCTATACATTAGACGATAAGCCCTATATTCACTTCAGACATTATGTTCCATCGTCGATTTCCCTGCCAAATGATCCTGATGTATTTGTCAATTCATTATACGATATGCTCTATCAGGAGGGAATCCGCTTCTTCCGGTTCAAGGATGAATTCAGCGTGGCTATCCCGGAGCCGGCTGTTGCAGAGATGCTGGAAATGGAGCTGCAGCCGTTACTGCAGCGCGAACGATTTTCGTATGACGAGCGTGACAGGCTGGTAGAATATTCGGTTGCTTATTACCGTACAGACATCCATAAGTATATTGTTAATTTTAATGTATAGCGAAAAGCGTACCTGAATCAATACAAGGTACGCTTTTGCAGTTTATATAGCATTATTTTGGCAGTTTACTTTCCAGTACTTCCTTTAATACAAGGGCATGATTGTGTTCTTTATCTTTGGCAGCATACAATAAAATAAGTGTCTGCTGCTTTTGCAGTTTCTGGAGTTCAGCTAATTTCTTTAATTTTTCATCATCATTTAGCAGTTCTTTTTTATATGCTGATTTAAAATCTGCAAATTTTTCAGGGTCATGGTTAAACCATTTTCGTAATTCTGGCGTAGGTGTTACTTCTTTTGCCCAATCATCGAGCTCTGCGTCTTTTTTTGAAACACCCCGCGGCCAGACTAAGTCAACCAACACACGATACCCAGAGTCGTTCGATTTTTCATAGATACGTTGCAGTTTGATAGACATGGATTATTCCGCCTTTCCAACCAGTTGTTTTCTCTTTCAGTTTATCATTTATGCGGTTTGGTTTCTATGGATTGGTTCAGGCTGGAATAATTATATCTCAACTTTCGCACCTAAGAATAAGCATATATATCTTGCTATTCCAGGATGGACATGTTCTCCATTACTATGCTTGCATTTTGGTGAAATATCCGGCCATTTTGGAATTGATGATGGTGCATAGCTCCGCTTCGGCCAACCACTCCGCTTTCCGACGTACAAATGTTTTCGATGGGACGAGTAATCGCAGCAATGTTGTCAGGTTAACTGACCGCTACGGAAAAACACTACGCTTTCCGTGGGCTTGAGCTCAGCCTCCTCGAAAAAAGAAGTTCGCTTTTTTCTGCGGGGTCTTCACACTGCGCATTCCCACAGGAGTCTACGTGTTTTTCCTCCGCTAGATAGTCTTATTACTATCTACTTATAATTTTTATAAAATTAATTAACCTGACAACATTGGTAATCGCAACCCCAGGAGTCACGGGTTTAGCCTGCAAACCACTTAGGAGTCTGCGTGGTTGGCCTGCGCTCTGATAGGGTTCTACAGCGAATGAAAGAAATAACAATTTAATGAGCTGGACGAAATAGCAACTTTCGCCTGAATAACCAATCATGACAGCATGAATATGAACTACAGGGAATAGCTTTTATGCACAGAAAGTAATCTTGACGGAACATTTTACCATACAGCATGAAAAAGATGTTCTATCTGATTAAACATCTATTTGGTGAGTTGTTTTTTCACGCATAGAACATCTTACTAGCGGAGGCGGACCGTTTTGACTCCTGAGGGATCAGCACCATCTGAAGATCCACTTTTGCCAAGTGCTCTTCTTGGCAAAAGTTAGCTGAAGAGCGTGCCCCTAGGAAAGCAAAACGGTCCGCCGCAGCGGTGCTTTACACTTCACCTCCTATTCTTTGTCAAGGGTGTTATCGAAGGAATAATCAACTCCTGTTTCTATGAAAATGAAGTTACTTTTTTAATGTGCAAATGTTGATTAATATTTATACGGTTTGCTTGCGCCTTTTTGCTAAAAACAGCAGTAATCCGCCTGCTGCAATAAATGCGAGCCCCCAGATTCCTTTTTCTGCATAATTAGAAGCAGTATCAGGCAGCTTTTCCTTCTTATCCTTATCGCTTTCAGCTGGTGAAGCTGCTTCAATAGTTACTTCAGCTGCAGCTGTTTTTGGAGATTCCTTCACATAAGAAGTCTCCTCTGTTGCCGGAGGTTCTTTGTCCGGGCTTGTGATGACGGCCGGCGCTGTTTTCTTGTCTGCTTCTTTTTGAATTGCATTTCCAGTATCTACAATCGTATCAGCGTCAACTATTTCCCCGGAAATAATCAAGTCAGCAAGAAAGTCTCCTTGCAAGTTATAAATATTCGCCTTCAAGTCCGCATTTTCGAGCTTTGTTAAGCTGAATAGTGTCTGCAGAGTGATAGGCTCTTCTCCTTCGCCTGTAACAAGAACAAATTCTACATGGAACTGAAAGATATCAATCAATTCATGGAAAATAGATAATAACTCCGTAGCTTGTCCAGGCGTTAATTCTGTCGCTTTCTCAAAATCAGAAAAAGCCATCATGCGTTCTGCTACATTGAGCATTCTAGCAATTGTTTCATCACTGGTGATGTCTGGAATACTTCGAATATGCTCTTCCAAACGAAGCAGTTCATCCTCTGTTAAATCGAACTCCTCCATGAAAAAGCTTGAATCAAAGAAATCCTCCTCCCAAATAATTTCGCCGTCTAAATCGTTGTATAAATCATCTAAGAAAACATAGCTATGGATGTCTAGCCCGTTATCAGAGATAAGCTGCAGAACAACTTCTGTGGCCATTTCAAAATAAGGACCGACATTGCTCAAATCTTTATGGATGATTTCTCCTAAAAAGTCGGACAGCTCGTCGACCGTCTTAAAATCATTTAACTCAGATCCGTAAAGAGCTAATGCATTTTCAACATGGTCAGAAGTGACTTGAAAGCCCCGGATTGCTGATGCTTCCGCCAGATAATCTGCAAGCTTTTGGTCAAAATCAGGCTCTCTGGGTGTTAAAATGTATAAGTAATAGTCCGTGTTCATATAAAGATCATCTAAAAAAATATAATCCTCTAAGGTTTCGCCAAACTCAGCCAGGGTTGCCTGGAGGGTACTCTGGTCAATATTATATTCACTATAAATTTGTTTTAAATTGTTACCATCTTGATGAATGACCTCTCCTAAGAAGTCTTTTAAATCTGTGACTGTATCAAAGTCCTCTAGATAGAAATCATAAAGCGACAACGAAAACGCGATATCCTCTTTTGTAACTGTAAAGCCGCGTACTTCACTAATTTCCGTTAAATAATTCTCAAAATCTTTTTGGAAGCTGTTTGATTGTGCATCTGCAGCTCCAGGTAAAACGACAAACAAAAATAAGAATAATGCAAAAATTTGTGTCGATTTCCTCATTTCTTCTCCTCTTTTCGATTAAAATAACTAGCTTAATGAGAAAATTATAGCCTTGAATTCCCGTTCTGGCAATCCATTTTTTTGAAATATTTTTCAAATTTAAAAAGTATAGAGATTTCACACTGTCAAAAGAGGCTTTGCATCAGGAAACGTTTACAAAACAGAAAGGTTATGTCACTATATTAGTATACAAGTATTCATCGATTGATAAAGGAGATATGCCGCATGAAGACATTTTATCCGAAGAAGCAGCTGAGTAAGGAATCTAAGGGTGAGCAAGTGCTTGCAGAATTAAGAATGAGGATTATTTCCCGCGAAGTCAAGGCAGGAACGGTACTATCAGAAAATCAACTGGGGGCTTTATTTGATGTCAGCCGCTCTCCGGTGCGAGAAGCACTGCGTGTGCTGGCCAGTGAAAATCTTGTGCGATCCGAGCGGATGGGCGCAGTTGTTGTCGGTATCTCTGAGAAAAATATTGAAGAAATTTATGATGTCCGCTTAATGGTGGAATCCTTTACGTTTGAACGTCTATTGATGATGCAGACAGATGCACTGGTTCAAGAATTGAGGAAAACGTTAGAGATGATGGAAATTGCAATCAAATACAAAGATGTAGATCAATTTTCTTTTCTAGATCTGGAATTTCACGAAACGGTTATTAAATATATTGACCATCACCATATTATGATGCTGTGGACGAATTTAAGGCCTGTTTTGGAATGCCTGATTATTTTATCGATGCGCTACCGGATGATAACGGATGAAAAAGATTTTGAACGTGTTCTTTATAACCATGAGCTTATCGTGGAAGCCATTGATAAAAAGGAAAAGAATTTAGTGGACCTGGCTTTTGAGAGAAACTTTCATGATGTGCACAATCAAGTGGAACCTATCTGGGCAGAGGAAGAGATGATGAAGACGGTAAGAGAATATAGTGCAAAAGAATAGGCAGCAAGCTATTTTAATATAAAATAGCTTGCTGCCATTATCTTCAAATTGTTTTATCTTGGACGATTTTTCCATCTTGCATTTCAATGACATGATCGGCAAAGGTCAGCATGTCCATATCATGTGTAACCATTAAAACCGTAATATTTCGTTCCTTTGCGAGCCTTTGAATAAGCGTCATTACCTCTTTAGAGCGTTTGGAATCAAGGCTGGCAGTAGGCTCATCGGCAAAAAGCACCTTAGGGCTGTGAATAATCGCTCTTGCTACAGCGACGCGCTGCTTTTCTCCTCCAGATAAAGAGGCCGGATAAGCATCTTTTCGTTTCCACATATCGACCAGCTCTAAAATCTCTCTGATTTCCTTTTTCTGTGTTTGCTTGGAAAGAGGGGTTTCCGCAGTCTCCAGCATCAGAGACAGCTGTTCCTGGACGGTTAAAAAGGGAACCAGATGCGCAAATTGAAAAATAAACCCAAACTGTTTCGCTCGAATTTGACGGAGCTCTTCCCTTCGCATCGATGTCAGCTTTTGCTGCTCGAAGGATATCTGCCCATCAGATGCTGTCTGCAATCCTGCTGCAATGGTCAGCAGGGTACTCTTGCCTGAACCGGAAGCACCGGTTAAGGCAGTAATTTTTCCTTCTGGCAGGGTAACATCAATCCCTTTTAGTATCTCTTCTTTCACCTCTCCGTGAGTGAATGTTTTTTGCACGTTTTTCATCGTAAATAAACTCATTTTACATCTCTCCTTGCTGTATAGCCTGCATGGGCTCGACACGTTTGATTTGAATCCCGGACAACGTAGCTCCGATAAATCCAATGATGATAAAAACGAGAGAGAGAAGTATTGTTGCCTGCCATGTTAAATGAAAAGGCATCCCGCTCGGCGCCAGCACTTGGAAAGCCTGACTAATGACAATAGATAAAATCAGCGACACCACAGAAATAATAAGCATCTGTGCCCACATCATTTGAAACAGCTTTCCTGTCTTAACACCTAATGCCTTTAATATGCCGTAAATACCCAGCTTTTGCACGTTGATCATATAGAAAAAGATGGCAAACAACATCCCGCTGATAACGAGCAGGAAGATGACAATCATATTCAGTGACATCTGTTCGGCACTGTAGCTCGGGATCGTATTTAAAAATTCACTATTTGAAAAAGACTGCAGGTCTTCAAAGGCTGGTGCCTCCCCCGTGATAAATGCGAGCTGCATTGAGTCGGTATGGAAAAACGCTTGGAAATCATCCGGGTTGATAAATGCCGCCGGCGAGTGACTGTATTTTTCATGTTCTACAAATCCTGCTACCGTCAATGTCTGCCCCCACTGTTCATTCGTTATCTCATCACCGACTGCAATTCCCTCTTCTTCCAGCGATGCATCTAAAATAACATCACCAGTGTTGACCTCCGGGAAATGGGTGCTGTCCGTTGCTGCTACATAAGCAACGCTGCGCTGTTTATCGGCGGTGTCGATAAAATTCCCCATCTGAATCGAGAGAAATGTGGTCTCAGGCTGTTCTTCCGTTATTTCCTGCTGCTGCTCTTCTGACAGACTGGAGAAGCTGTAGGTTTCGTCTGCTTCCTCCTCCATATAAAATGTTCCGTCCGGCAAATTTTTAATCAGTGAAGCATTGTCCTGCGAGAGCCCATTTGCCAGGCCAGATATAATAAAAGTTAATAAGCTGATTAGAAAAACAATCGAGCCCAGGATGGTATAACGTAATTTATTTTTCTTCATTTCTTTCCATGCCATTTTCATCTTGCTCTAACCTCCTGAATGTTTCGTATATCCAGAAGTATATAGGGAGAATATGAACGCAATATGAACGGGGAATTTCAACTGAAGTGTTGCAAGTATTTTAGGAGGGAAATAAAAAGCCGATTTCTGTCACTTAAGTTTGAATGGAAAGATTCAAAATAAATGAAAGAATATCGACTATGTTTCATAATCTATGGAACTAATTCATAAGCTGCGAAACGATTTATATAAACAATCAGCTGGTCTGGCCCTGCATAAATCTAACAGGTAATTGATAAAGACTATCCAGCTCCACATCTGCATTATTTATCCGTTTCATCAGTAAATCAATCAAGAGATCAACAAATTGATCAATCGGCTGTAAGATGGTCGACAGCTGCGGGAAATAGTTTTGGACAAACTCCGTCCCGTCATAACCAATTACTTTTAAATCTCCCGGGATATCAATCCCTAATTCCTGCGCTTTGTTAAGAACCAAAATGGCTGTTAAATCATCCGTACAAAAAATACTGTCTATATCCTCTTTGGATAATATTTGGCGAATTTCCGTAGCTTTTAAAAATGGAGAATGCTCCAAGGGAAAGTGGTAAACCATTGGCTCTAGCTGACGCTCCTTTAATACAGATAAGTAGCCTTCCAGACGCTTGTTTGTCGGTGAATCGGATTCATTCGTCCCTGTGAGGATGGCAATTTTTCTGCCGCCTCTTTGATAGAGCTGCTCCGTTGCCAGACGTCCGCCTTGATAGCTGTCGCTGGAGACAATAGGAATACCTTCTGCCAGATGACGGTCAAATGAAATAATAGGCAGCCCCACATTTTCATACTCCGGAATTCCCAAATTATGCGCTCCTGCAATAATACCATCTACTTTGTTTGCAGCGAGCATTTTTAAGTAGTCCCGTTCTTTCTCCTTGTTATTGGCGCTGTCACAAAGAATCGTTTTATATCCTTTTTCAAATAGCTTTGTCTCCATTTTGGATGCTAATTCGCCAAAAAAAGGGTGAGATACAGTAGGGAAGATCAGACCAATCAATTGTGTATCTTTTCCCTGCAGCGAGCGGGCCATCGAGTTCGGCTGGTAATTTAATTCTTCCATCGCTTTGTGTACTTTATCAATGGTTTTCTGGCTTAGGTAGCCATAATGATTAATTACCCGTGAAACGGTTGTTGCTGAAACGCCTGCCCTTTTCGCTACATCTGTCAATTTAACTCCCATGATGCTCTCACCCTTTACTTATTACTCATTCATTTCGCGTAAGGTCCAGAAATCTCCCGTGTAATCTCCTTCAAACCCTTGAAGGAAGATATGCGTCTGCTGCGGGTTTTTCACAAAGACACGGCTCGTGATGACGCGATAGCCATCATTAACAAAAACCTCGCAGATAGAACGATCTGCAAAAATATGCAATGTCAGCTTATCCTGTCTTTTGAGTGCAGCAGTTCTAGTAGAACCATAGGACTCTCCAAAAGGGATACCTGCCTTACTGCGGTCCATGCTTATTGTATCACGTTTTGCATCGAAAGAAATCTTCAAACCTTCTTTATTCTGCTTATCTGCAAATAAATATAAAGAGCCGGATGTGCTTGCATTTAGTTCGAGCTTTAATTCATAAACATTGCTGTCAGGTGAGCTTAATAACGTATCGGATGCTTGTACAGAACCTTGCAATTCCTGATGATTCTGCCGTAATTCCTGCATTTCTGCAACTGGTTTTTGGTATAGATGATTTTCCTTAATGAACAATTCTTTCACGATACTGAGGCAATGCGCCCAGCCTTCTTCAAAGGTAGGATAATCAATTTCCGGGAGTCCAACCCAGCCGACGCTCAATACACGGCCGTCTGGTGCATGGAATGCTTGTGTTGCATAGACATCAAAGCCTTCATCGAGATTGACTAAATCCGACGTGTTTTCGATCGATACCGTCTCTTTATTAAACGAGGAGCCGATGACGTACATATTTGGATAGATATTTTGATAAGAGGAAATGTCCTTGTCTAAACCCTGTGGGCAGAACAGCAGCACAGGCTGACCGTCTACCAAAACGAAATTAGGGCATTCCACCATAAAGCCCATTTCTTCTGTTGTATAATCTAATTCACCAAGTAACTCCCAATCTGTCAGATTGCTGCTTTGGTAAGCTAATACCGTACCTTTTTCATTTTCTGTTTGGGCACCAATCATCATCAGGTAATGATCCTGATAACGAAATACCTGCGGGTCCCGAAATTCATGTGTATAGCCTGCCGGAGGGCTATCAATCAATGGTTCCGTTATTTTTTCTACTTCCATTTCCGCATTCATCCAAGCTCCCAGCTGATAAGAATGACGCTCCCACTCCTCGTTACGTACATTTCCTGTGTACATTAAAAAAAGCTTGTCTTCTACAGTCATTGCTGAGCCTGAATAAACCCCATGACTGTCATAAGGAGAATCGGGTAATAAAGCGTAATCATGCTGCTCCCAATCAACTAAATTGTCCGATACCATATGATACCAGGACTTCACGCCGTGCACAGGTCCAAATGGATAAGCCTGATAAAATAAATGCCACTTCCCATTGTAGAATGAGAAACCGTTCGGATCATTTAAGAGGCCGGTTTTCGGTTGAATATGAAATGCCAGCTTCCAATCTGATTTTTGAATGATTGAAGAAAGCATATCCTGATAGCTTTTCGACCATTGATGATAAGGTTTATAACGCAAAGGTGTCGTCCATTCTGTTATTAATTCCATACTTTTTCAACTCCTTATATCTATTAAACTTCTTATATAGAACATATGCAATAATCATCAATATGTCAAACGTATAACATAATATTATCTAAATCAAAAGCATTTATATGAATGATTAGTGAAATATATGATAAACGATTGACATATTGGTTTTTTGTTTGTATGATAAAAAAAACGGTTACAGGGAGGAAGAAATCATGAATCATAAGCAGGTTGCAGAAGATATCCTGAAAATGCTTGGCGAAGATAATATACAAGCTGCCGCTCATTGTGCAACTCGTTTACGTTTAGTCTTAAAAGATGATGAAAATATTGACCAGCAAGGATTAGATAATCATCCAGATATTAAAGGAACGTTTAAACAAAATGGTCAGTTCCAGATTATTATCGGTCCTGGTGATGTAAATAAAGTGTATAAAGAATTAACAGATGCAACAGGCATTCAAGAAGTATCCAAAGACGATTTGAAAGCAATATCGGAGGAAGAGAAAAAACCGAATCCAATCATGTCATTTATTAAATTACTGTCTGACATCTTCGTGCCGATTATTCCGGCCTTAGTAGCGGGCGGTTTATTGATGGCTTTAAATAATGTGCTGACATCTCCGGATTTATTCGGCCCGCAGTCGGTTGTAGAAATGTTTCCTGCCATTGAAGATGTAGCCAGTATTATTAATCTGCTTTCTTCTGCACCATTTGCCTTTTTACCAATTCTGATTGGTTACTCCGCCACGAAGCGATTTGGCGGTAATCCGTACTTAGGTGCTGCAATGGCGATGGCCATGGTTATGCCGGATTTAGTCAATGGCTATGCGGTAGCAAATGCGATTGAGGACGGAACAATGAGCTACTGGAACATTTTTGGTCTGGACGTAGCACAAGCTGGGTATCAAGGGTCTGTATTGCCAGTCTTGGCAGTGTCATGGATTTTGGCTAACATTGAGAAGTTCTTCCATAAACGGCTGGCGAATGCATTTGATTTTACCTTTACACCAATGTTTGCGGTAATTATTACTGGATTTTTAACGTTTATTTTTGTAGGACCAATGATGCGTTCCTTGTCTGACGGATTAACGGACGGTCTTGTGTGGTTATACCAGACCACAGGAGGATTTGGCTTAGGGATCTTCGGAACGTTCTATTCTGCAATTGTTATCACGGGGCTGCACCAAAGCTTCCCGACGATTGAAACGATGCTGCTTGCGGATGTAGCAAACACTGGCGGTTCCTTTATTTTCCCGGTTGCTTCCATGGCAAACGTAGCCCAGGGAGCGGCTTGTCTGGCAATCTTCTTTGTTACGAAGAATAAAAAGCAAAAAGGCCTGGCGTCTTCAGCAAGTGTATCTGCGATGCTGGGTATTACAGAACCGGCGATTTTCGGGGTGAACTTAAAACTGAAGTTTCCATTTATCTGTGGAATGATTGGGGCAGGCATTGCTTCTGCATTTATCGGCTTTTTCCATGTGCTTGCCGTAGCAATGGGGCCGGCGAGTGTGATTGGTTTCATTTCCATTGCACCTAATTCGATTTCAATGTTTCTGATTGGTATTGTCATCAGCATGGTAGTTGCTTTTACGTTAACCTTTATCTATGGAAAGCGAAAATTAGCTGCCCCAGAAAATGATAAAAGCCCGGAAGAACCGGCAAATGAAACGAATACGGAAGCCACTTCTGTTCAAGCAGATGAAGTAACAATCAGCTCCCCGCTTACTGGAAAGCTTATTCCGTTACAGGAAGTGAATGATCAGGTGTTTTCATCAGAGATGATGGGGAAAGGGATAGCTATTTATCCGGAAAAACAGCAAATTGTAGCTCCGGCAGACGGGACGATTACCGTCACTTATGATTCTGGGCACGCTTTTGGAATTCGTACGGATCGAGGGGCGGAAATCCTGATCCATATAGGTATTGATACTGTAAATCTGAATGGAGAAGGCTTTGATTGCAAAGTAAGCCAGGAGCAGCAAGTGAAAAAAGGCGATATTTTAGGGACATTCAACATTGATGGAATAAAAAGTGCCGGTTATGATCCCACGGTAATGATCATTATCACCAATACGGGTGATTATGCGGAAGTATCTCCTGTAGAGGAGAAGGAAATTGCAGAAGGTGACGATATACTGCAATTGAATTCACGCTAGCCGCTGCAACCTGCTTTTATGCATGAATAGTTTGCTGGAAAAAGCATCTGCCTCTTTCAAGGGGCAGATGCTTTATTCATGCAACTTTATTTTCCATATCGAGGTAATTTGACCGTGAAAATCGTTCCGGTATCATTCTCATTAGCCCGGACAGTAACAGCTCCTTCATGCAATTCTACAATCGTAGCGACAATGGATAAGCCTAGCCCCGTTCCTTTAACACTTCTGGTACGGGAAGCATCTGCCCGATAAAAACGGTCAAAAATACGTTCAGCTTCCTTATCGGATATGCCGATTCCTGTATCCGTAAAGGAAATGGAACAGTGCTCTTCCGTATAAGTGAGCTGGATATCAATACTGCCGCCCTGCTGATTATATTTTAGGGCATTGGACAGCAGATTATCCCAAACCGTATTTAATAAAGAGGGGTCAGCGTAAATCTCTAAGTCGGGAAGGGAATAGCTCAGCATGATTTCCTTCTCCTGCACCAGCCATTGATAACTCTGTAACAGGTTTTTCAACTGGTTACTGACATCAAAGTGTTTCTTTTTCACGATATGCTGGTCCCGGTCCAGTGAAGAAAGAAGCAGAAGCTGTTCTGTCAGGTTAGAGAGTCTGCTGATCTCTTCATTAATAATGAAAATATATTGCTGTTTATCCTCTTCCAGTGTTTCCTTATCGCCTATTAAATTGGTATATCCTTTAATATTTGATAGAGGAGATTGGATATCATGGGAGATATTTGAGATAAATTCTTTGCGCATCTGGTCATTTTCCACAATCTGCTGTGCCATCTGTGTAAAACTTGTGGATAACTCTCCCAATTCATCTTTTCGCTTTGTGTTTAATGTTTTCGCTTGAAAATCTCCTTTTGCCAGTTGTTTGGTAGCACGGCTGAGCCGGGAAATAGGCTTGACCAGGTAATTGGTGCTGAAAAGTACAAATAAGATACTTAGGATAATCGTCAGGCCAAATAATACGCCAAGCAATAAATGGAGTTCATTGAATAGCAGCTTGATATCCGGACGGATAAATAGAGCGTAAGATTCACCTTCGTAGGTTACAGGAACACCAATCGAATTTTTTGATTCATTCGCAAAGAAGCCTGTGACAAAGGTCTGTTTGGGGAAATGGACCATCCCATGAAATATTTCTCCATTCAGTACGCTCTGTATATCGCTGTCTGTTAAGTTATTTTCCCGGAATGCTGCTCCGAAAAATTGTTCTTGTCCATGGTTATCCACAAGGTACAGTTGATAACCTACATCTGCCATATTGGATAAATAATCATGGATGGCGATTTCCGGATTATTTTCAATAAAAGCAGCCATCTCCAAAGCAATTTTGGTGTTCTTTTCATCGTTTTGAGGCTTCAGGGAATGTTGATAATAGGTGTTTGATACGATAAAGGCAATCACACCGCTGAGGAGCATAATACCTATGGTGACAACAGCGAATTTAACATAGAGAGAGCGCATCATTCTGCCGGCTCCAGACAATATCCGACGCCGCGGACCGTTTTAATACTAAAGGCAGCAGTCAAAGAAGAAAAACGCTGCCGCAGCCGTTTAATATGCACATCCACTGTGCGCTCCTCGCCTTCATAATCCATTCCCCAAATTTTTTCGATCAGCTGTGCCCGGGTAAAGACATGCTGTGGATAAGTTGCTAATAGTGCGAGCAATTCAAACTCCTTAAGGGGAAGAAGGAGTGTTTTACCCCCAACCTTTACTTCATAGCTATTCAAATTAATTTCTGCCTCTCCCAATCGTATCGTGTGTGAATCACTCTCCTGCTGATAGCGGCGCAGCAATGCATGGATACGAAAGCTGAGTTCACGAGGTTCAAAAGGTTTTACTAAATAATCGTCTGTTCCCGCCAGAAAGCCTTCTTCCTTATCCTCAATTTGTCCTTTGGCTGTGAGTAAAATGATTGGAAGATCAAATTGTTTGCGAATTTCCTTTGTCAGCTGAAAGCCGTCCATAAAGGGCATCATGACATCGATAACAGCTAAATCATAATCTGTCTTTTTTAACATAGCTAAGGCCTCTGTCCCGTCTTTCGCCTCGGAAACAAGGAAGCCTTCCTTCTCCAGCTGAATACGGACAAGCTGGAGGATATGAGCATCATCATCAACAATTAATATGCGTTGCATGTGGGTAATCTCCATTCACAATAAATAGTACTTGACCTAAGCTTACAGCAGCTGACAGGGAGCTGCCAAATTATTCGGCTGTTATCTTATTAACCGGAACATAACGAATATGCCAATAAATCAGCCCTATTCCCAGGAATACACTGATAACAGGAAAAACCAGCATTCCCAAAAAACCAAATTTTAAGTAGCCGAAAAGGAGTCCGATAACGAATAGAATAGGTGAACTCAGCCGTCGCACGCTGGTCTCCAAGGACCCTCGCAGCATGGATTCCTTCCATGGGAAAAGCTCAATAAAAGAATTAAATCGAAAGCCGAGCCAGCCTGTTTTGGTAATATCCACAATGATATAGATCGAAGCCAGCCAAAATAGATAGCCAGTCCAATGCGGTGCAGATACGATCAGCACAGTAATTAGAAGACCAGTAAGCTGAACAAGCGGCATCAGTACCGGTAAATTGCGGAAGAAGGATTTAAAATAGGCATCGGTGAATATCATGTCATTGCTTTGCTTTTGAAACATAACCTGTGATTCCTTCCAGAGCCTGATTGGTTTTGCAGAAGGCGGTTTGTACCCTTGCTGCCGGACATTGGTAAATAAAAGACCCACCCATTTTCCTCTTGCCTGTTCATCCATTTCAGCGATTTTTAAAAAATGGGTTCCATGATAAGCAAGCTTGTCAGATACAAAAGTAATAGCGATAACACTTAATGTTACCCACATTATCCACAGGGGTAAATGTGATAAGATAGCCTGAGATAAACTTATCCACAATATAAGGATTAGAATAATGGATATGGAACGAATAATAAAAGAGGAGATATGAATCTGTGCATATTTTCTCCATAGGGTTATCAAACATACGCCTGAGAGATAGTAAAGCCATAGATATCCCAAAGAAAGCAGAGATAAAGAGAATAGTTTGCTTAGAAAGGGTGCAGCAATGATAAAAAACAGCGTTGCGGTAAGTAGCATCATACTAGTTGAATAGACGATTCCATATTGGGAGATGCGCCGCAGCAAGGGAATATTTCTGCTTAGGAAAAGCTGGTCCGCCAGATAGGTGAATAATTTGATATGATGGAAGAAAAAGCTTATTACCAATATCATCATCCAGCCATACCAGCCAATGAAATTTAATAGAAAGGGGATACCCTGCAGCCATTCCATGTAGAAAAAAGCACCAATAGCAATCCCGGGAATCAAGATATAGATAAATAAGGTCCAATCCAGTATCAGCTTGCTGGCTTCCCATAGATTTTTATAATCGGACTGGAGCCGTTTGAGGAACAGCGTGCGTGCAGTTCCATTCATGATACGCCCTCCTCTAATAATTCATAAAAACAATCTAAAAGAGAAGTGCCGGCGGACTGATTTGTTTCTTCCTGTAATGCTTGTAAATCTCCTTGGAAAATTGTATTTCCTTCGTTTAAAAGAATGAACCGGTCACAGAGTTTCTCTGCGGAATCGAGGACATGTGTAGACATCAACAAAGCGGCTCCGCGTTCTTTTTCCTGATACAGCAGGTTAATCAAATGCTTTGTTGCGATTGGATCTAATCCAATAAAAGGTTCATCAATGATATAAATGTCCGCTTCTGTCATAAAACTGAGACAAATCAATGTTTTTTGCCGCATTCCTTTGGAAAAATGAATAGGCAGTTCATGTTCTTTACCAGTAAGCGAAAATTTCTTGAGAAGATCCTTTGCGCGGGGCTCCCAAATAGTTTGGGGCATTTCATAAGACGTCGCAGCAAGCCGTAAATGCTCCCAGAGCGTAAGGCGATCATAGAGAATCGGCTCTTCGGGGATGTATGCCAGCTGTTTGTCTTCTTCTAATTCAATATTTCCATGTACATGCTCCATGGTGCCGATGATTGATTTGATTGTTGTACTTTTCCCGGCGCCATTTGCCCCGATTAAACCGACAATTTCACCGGGACAGATGGTGAAATGAATGTCTTGCAGATAAAGTTTTTTTTGCTGGTATCCTGCTGAATCGATATGTACCTGCAGCACGGAATCTCCTCCCTGAGTTATAGAGTGTGTTTCTATTTAAGTAAATGAATTATTCTATAATAGAAATACGGTAAACCAGGAAAAAGGTTTCGTTATAATAAGAAACAGCGGCTTTCCATAGCTATATTCATTTTATCTGTTTGCTTTCATGTATGCCTTTCCATTAAGATAGATATAATAGAAATAATTTGAAAATTTGTTCGCAGGAGGAAGATAGAATGGCAACGTTTGAAGAGTTTATGAAGATCGATTTACGTGTAGGCACGGTATTGCATGCAGAACCGCTTGAAAAGGCGCGTGTTCCGGCGATTAAATTACGGATTGATTTTGGCGAGGAGCTTGGTGAAAAGCAATCATCGGCACAAATTACAAAGCGCTATACACCAGAGGATTTGATAGGGCGTCAGGTTGTTGCGGTCGTTAATTTTCCGCCACGTCGAATTGCCGGCTTTAAATCAGAGGTGCTTGTCGTTGGCGGAGTAGAAGAAGAGGGAGATGTCGTTTTGCTTCGTCCGGATGAGCAAGTAACAAACGGGACAAAAATTTCGTGAAGCGCTAAGTTTAAAATCAAAAAAGAACTGTCCAGCTATCTTGAACGGACCTTTACAACGGTTTGTTCAAAGATGCGTGGAAAGTTCTTTTTTTCGCAGTAAACTGGCTGTGCGGATTCCACTGAATAAAGATTTATTTTATTCTTGCACCGGCTGTTCGATACTTCCCATAAATAAAATACTATCCTCTTCTGTATTGGTGATCGTGAATAGAAATGGACGGTTGATATCCATGGTAAACGTATCTTCCAATACAGCAGAAGTTTCTTCTACCTCCACTGAAGTAGCGCCGGCAGCTTCTGTTCCTTCTTCATCGACGTCGATAAATGTTTTATGAAAAATTCTGCTGATATAAGCTTCTGAAGCATCCGTTCCCTCAAACATGTTGGATAAATCAGCCTGATCCGGGTCGAAAGCCTGCTCCATGCCAAGATGGATGAAAAAGTCATTGAGCTCTGATTCATATTCCAGCGTGAAGGATGGAAGTAATACCGTTCCTGTTTGCTGCTCCAACGCATCCATGCTTTCTTGCCATTTTTCCAAAGAAAAGTCTTCTCGGAAATTAGAAAAGCTCGTGTCCTCACTTGGCAGGAAAATCTGCATTTGTATGGTTTCATCCTCCTCATAAGGCAAGGAAACAACCTGGACATTCTCATCTTCCCAATAACGTAAGTCTTTCTTGTACAAAGTCATCATCGGTGTATCTATAGTGGAACCATCTTCTAAAGAAAATTCCTGTTCCTCTGTTAAGGTTTCATCGAAGGGATGCGTCCAATCTCCCTGAAAGTAAACGGCATTAAGCAAGAATAAAATTAAATCAGGAGAAATATCATCTGCCATATGATCAATCCGGTCATTGGTCTGTTCAGCAACCCAGTCATTGATGGCATCGGCTGTTGTTAAGGGCTCTGCCTTTGCCTGATAATATGTTTCCAGCGTCTCTTGATAAGCCGTATCTATTTCCATGTCTTCCCTGAACCATACAGCATTGGCGAGATGCAGTTCTACCTCCTGATTATCTGCTGCTTGCTTCATTAACAAATCGTGGTTGGCAGAAAGCAAGGCATCCGCATCGATGTTTTCCAGGCCAAGCACTTCTTCCATTTCTGCTTTTGTTTCCCCATCTGCGCCGTGATAGGTCATGTTCAGTGCTGTCCAAATACTGATAGGTGAAATAAATACATTACCATCCTCGTTCTTGTCTAATCCGGAGAGTGCTTCAAACCCAAGCTGGTTCAATCCTGACTGAACGGTTTCTTTGGAAGCATCGTCTGGCGAATCTATATCGGCAGGCGATGGATTTTCTTCAGAATCAGAGGAACTGCAAGCGGTTAAAAAAAGGACGATACAAAGACAAAGTAATTTTTTCATCATTTCATCAGCATCCCCTTATGTGGTTTTGTTAAACATATCATACATGAAAGGGAGGAACAACTATGCCTGAACCCCCCGCCAAAATACCTTCCACATCGACTCCCCATGACTTTCAATAACATCCATCTCATAATAGTTTGTTTCATACGATAGACCGTCCAATAAACCATAAAAAGCGCGAGCAGCTTCTTCTGGAGAAACTTCTTCTGTAACAGCACCATCTGCCTGTGCTTTTTTTATCTCTTCTTTAAAGGACGCCCGTGCCTGCTCCTCGCTGTCACGCAATATTTCTAAAACTTTGTCTTTTAAACCTTTAGGAGGATAAGAGGAAAAACGATTATAAAATTCAATACTGCTGTCGTGATTTGCCATGTCCTTCACATGTGCCTGGAAAGAAAGATACAATTTTTCCTGCGCTGTTTTCCCCTCATTTTTAAAGGCGGACTTCACAAAATCCACGTAATCCGCAGCGATTTTTGTGGTTACATCGAAAAATAATTCTTCTTTACTGTTGTAATGTGCGTAGAGAGAAGATTTCTGCAGGCCAACGCGATCGGCGATTTTTGTCATGGAGGTCCCATTATAGCCAAGCGTTGCAAAAAGCTCCATTCCTTCGAGTAAAATTTTTTCTTTTGTATGCATGATGATTCTCCTTTGACAAAGTAATGATGGTAAGGTAAAATTTCTCTAGAAACGAACGGTCGGTAGGTTATGTTATTTCTTATTATAAAGCATATATCCCTGCCTGTCATGTGAAAATAAACAAAACGCTTTGTTTCATCAATAAAAAAAGCCGGAGGAAAGATAGTATGGAAGCACAGCCTTTATTTAAAAATCGTACGTTTGTGTTGTTGTTTGTTGCTGGGATCTTTGGTGTTGTCAGCTTCAGTATGTTTTTGACAACAACGACATGGTTTGTTATCAGTGATAGCGGATCAGCCAGCTCGTTAGGACTTGTATTAATTGCTGCAACCGTCCCGAGAATTTCGATGATGATTTTCGGAGGAGTGGTAGCGGACCGTTACAAGAAGACGACGATTATGTTTTTAGCGAATTTTGTGCAGGCTCTTCTTTTGCTTGTGTTATATATACTGATGAAAAATGATGCATTATCACTTACTTTGCTTCTATTGATTGCTGCGGGATTTGGGATGCTAGATGCCTTTTTCGGGCCGGCAAGTTCATCGATGATTCCTAAGATTGTTGAGAAAAGCCAGCTGCAGCGCGCCAATGCCTTGTTCCAGGGTGTCGATCAGATTTCATTTGTAGCGGGTCCGATTGTTGCCGGTGTATTAATGGAATCTATCGGTGTCGGCGGCAGTTATTTTGTAGCGATGATTTTGGCTTTGCTTTCTGCGGTCATTATTTATCCGCGCTTCATTAATGAAGGGCCGGTTGCGTTGCAGGAAAAGCAGAAGCCAATCAAAGAGATCAAAGAGGGTCTGGCGTATATTCGCAATTCAAGCTTTCTTATAACGGGGATAGTTGTACTTATTACCCTTAACTTCTTTGTGTTTGGAACATTGCATATTGCGATTCCCTTCCTGGTGGAAAGCTATGGCGGAACACCGCTTAACCTAAGTTATATGGAAGCCAGTCTGGGGATTGGTCTGGTGGCTGGCACAGGGATACTCAGCTCTGTCTTAGTCAAGAAGAAAGGGAGGACCTCCTTATTTGGATTATTGGGAGCATTAATCGCATATGTCATTTTTGCACTTGTTCCTAATTTAACGATGCTGACAATAGTTGTGTTCTTTATCGGGTTTTCCATGTCTTTTGTATTCATCCCATTCTTTACTGCTGCTCAGGAACAGGCGGAAGATTATATTATGGGAAGGGTCATGAGTATTATCTTCCTGGCCATGAATGGATTCGATCCGATTTCTTACGCCCTTGTTTCGGGGTTATCCGCTGCCAATATCCCAATTCAAGCCATTCTGCTTGGTTTTGGAATGCTTGGCTTGATTATTACAGCAGTGTTATTTACAAAAGCAAAAACCTACAAAAGCATTTAAATCTGCAGAGTTAAAAACCTCTTATGTGACGTTAAGGCCCATAAGAGGTTTTTTTACACAGTCATTTCTAATTGATTTCTGCGCCATTTCCCAATAAAAAGAACGGCAAGGGTAAGAATGTTAAGGAAGATAAGCTGTCCATATTTCAGCGAAGCAAAAAGCTGCTGTACAAATGCTTCTTCTAACAGCATTTTTCCGGCTGTCCAGGCAAGCAGGCCGGCACCGATATAAATGATAATCGGAAATTTCTCAATGAGCTTCAAAATCAATTCACTGGCTGTTAAGATAATCGGGATGCTTAAAATAATCCCGGCAATGATCAGAAGCAAATCACTATCAGCAATGGCGGCAATGGCTAGTACATTATCCAAGCTCATAATCACATCAGCAAAAATAATAATCGTAATGGCCTCCCGCAAGGAATTACCGCTTTTCATCTGGCTGTGATCCTGCTTATCCACCAGTAATTTATATGCTACATACAATAGGAGACATCCGCCGATTAATTGGATAAAAGGAAGCTGCAGCAGGTAAATCATAATAAATACAAAGAGAATCCGAAGTGCGATTGCGCCGAACGTTCCCCAGCGAATAGCGCGTGCCTGAAGATGTTCCGGAAGATTCCGGCTCGCCATCGCAATGACAATCGCGTTATCTCCACTCAGTAAGATATTAATCAGGAGAATCTGTCCGATGGTCTGTATAAACTCCAACATATCTCTCCTTTCCTCATCAAGTCATTGGTTAAATATATGAGCTTGTACGAGAAATCAGAACAGCTGGAAGGAAAAAAGGGAGCAAAAACAAATAGAACAATAATTCTCTTATACAGGGGTTCATCACCAAACTCAAAAATCCTTATTTTCTTTATGAAGGAAGAAAATAAGGATTTTTTGGCTATTATGTACATACATGCTTGGAAATGTTCTTTAAGCTTTTTAAACCATCTTAGAAGAAGAGTTCATCCAGTTAAAAAATAAAATAATGAAAATAAATACGCTATTCATAGATGCGGAGGTTGCTGCTCCTGCATCCTCGAAAATATGTAAAGAAACTTAAAAATGAAAAATAGGAAGAAAGATTTGTGAAATATTAACTATTGTATCGAAGACGTGCATAAATGCCGTTTCGTCTGTCTAAATCCAACTTTAAGCCTGCATACGGATCGGCGTGGAGATTTTCTTTGATCCATTTTCTTAATGCAGCAATAATTTGCTTGGTCATCCATTCCTGTTTTCCAGATGACGTCACGACTTCTGCTGAAAATCCAGTGTAATCATCATAAAATAACTCTACTTGGACGTCATCTGCACTCATATTCTGTTCTTCAGCAATGTACATACATATAGCAAGCACAATATCCTCTTCAGGAATAATAAGTTTTTGCATACCTCAAATTCCTCCTGCATATGGTTGGGAGCTTATTTTCAGCTTCCGGTAATGATGCCTACTCTATTCTACTACAAACTCCCTATTTGCATGAAGTAAGAAGTAGTTATAGGGGCATAAACTTTCCCTGGCTTCTTTTTGACCGTTTCTTTTCCGTCCGGGTAAGTTGTAAATCTTTTCGGAAAAAGAAAAATGCGGATGAAAGAGCTTACTTTTTGCTTTGTGTAACGAACGTTTCTAAAAAGGATTATATAGATAGTATATCACTGTCTCAATTGATTTAATAATAAGAGCGACTTCAAATCTGCTATAGCGTATATAAAATGCAGTATATTTTAACCAATAATACTTTCTTACCGTATTTATGGATGGTGATATCGATTACTGCTGCCGCTTTTTCACACTGTTAATAAGTCCCTTTGTTGTTTATACATTTCCAAAAAAGGGTAGAGGAAATGATATAGATAGTTATCTTAAGAAATATAAAAAAGGAGCGTGCAGAATGAAAAGCACTGGTATCGTTAGAAAAGTGGACGAACTGGGCCGGATTGTTATACCTAAGGAATTGCGAAGAAGTTTGAACATACAAGAGCGGGATCCGATGGAAATATTCGTAGAGGAAGACCGAATTATCATACGGAAATACGAAGCTGAAAAGACTTGTTTTATTACAGGAGAAGTCAATGATGATAATATACAGCTGCCAGGCGGATTATATGTAAGTCAAAAAGGAAAAGAAATTCTTAAAGAATATCTTTGATGTGAAACAGAAAGATTGAAACGGAAGGGAGACGCAATATGTCTCCTTTTATTTTTGGCAAAGAAAAGCAGCCGGATTTAATCTGTCACAGCTGCTTCCAAAATTGAAAAGGATACCTGATTACAATCAATTCGTGCTAATCTTCCATATGGAATGGGCGTTTTTGGTTCGGTATGTCCAAAAGAAACACCATATAACACTGGGAGGTCATTCAGCCTGTTTTCTGCTAAAACAGATAGAATAACCTCCTTGTACGCCTCGTAATGTACTTCCCCATAAGGCTTGGCAACAATCATTCCATTCGCTTGGTGTAGAATCCCCTGAGCGGCATAATTTCGAAGCCATCTTTTAATTAATTCTGGATCCGTTTTTTCCTCTGATGTTTCAAAAAAGAGAATGCTGTTTTGCCATGCTTCCTGCTGCGGCCAAATGGCTGTTCCTTTAGCAAATTCAAGTACTTCGATACAGCCGCCGATGAGGTTCCCTTTTGCGATACCGTTTCCTTGCAGCAGTTCGTAACCCTGATTAGGGTGCATTGTTCTGGCAATAGACTTATTGGAAATATCCCACTCTAAAAATTCACTTGTCCACTTTTCCGGTGCAGGGATGCCGCCGACCGCTTCTGCTTCAAAAAGCATGCTTTGAATGGCTTGCACCGTATAATCATCCATCGCCACATTTTCTGCAAAATCTGTCATGATTGCTGGTCCGTAGAAGGAGGATAAACCAGCATGGAAGCAGAATAAATGAGCAATCGTCGTATCAGAAAATCCCATGAAAATCTTTGGATTTTGACGGATAATCTCAAAATCGATATAGGGAAGCAGACGAATACTGTCATCACCGCCAATATTAGAGATAATCGCTTTGATTTCAGGGTCTTTGAATGCAGTCATTAAATCTTCGGCCCGTGCCTCGGGATGTTCATCTATATAAGTTTGTCCTTTTAAGCTGTTAGGCATTGGAACGACTTCAAGCCCAAACACGCTCTCTAAGCGTTCCACACCCTGCTGGTAGCGCCAGCTTAAGGAGGGCTCGCCTGCTCCGCCCCAGGAGAGGCTGACAGTCGCTGCCTTATCCCCTGGAGATAATTTTGCCGGCTGCATAAGCATAAGAAATACTCCTCTCTGAAAATGGTATATCTTATGTATTCGTTATTTATTGGAGAAATCCTTTTTTTTATAAAAAGAGCCTGTTTTTTTCTTTCTTCGCATAAAAAAAGCTGAATATATTAATAAAGCTGTAACGATGAGAACGCAACAATAAATAATCAAGCTGGATCCGAAAAAATCTCTAAATTTAGTCCCTGCTATGTGTGCTTTATAAGGCTGTCCTTCAGGATATTGAACATCAATGACATGGTTAGCCTGAGAAAATATACGAGAAGATACTTCTTTGGAAACCATAACCTCCTTGTTTATGTCTTCTGCGTAGAAAGATAAATGCAAATAGTATGAACTTGTGCTATAGCGGCCAGCATTATAGTCATATTCCCTATCCGAAATATAGGCTTCAGTTTCTATTTGGTCTCCGCTATGGGACTGCACAATACTAACGATAGATTTTCCCATAAAGACATATGCCATTAAAAATACCAAGCAAACGATTCCCAATAGAGAAAAGAGAAACAGTGAAGCTGCTTTATCCTCTAATTTTTTTAGCAGTGGTATATGTTCGATATTATAAGCAATGAAACCGAAAGGATAGATACTAAAGACGACGATGACAATAAGATGCTCGATGATCTGTGATTTTTTATCCTCGTCTGTCATATAAGAATCGTTCTTCCTAATTGTATCCCCGGCATTAAGCTGTTCAAATTCCTTTTTACTTATTAAGGAAATTTCTTGAGTAGACATCTTCCGAGTTAATTGCGATAACGCTTCCTCTTCTAAAACAGCATAGTATTTCAATTTACCGAATAAATCACTGGATACCGTTTTACCAACAACAGTAACTTCCTCTTCGTTTCCGCCTTTATCTTGTAACAGCTGATACAGACTCTTTGATTCATCGACTATACCTGTAACCAAGACGCAGAAAACAAAAATCCCAATTGCATACGCACCTATTTTTTTAAATCGTTCCATGTGTCACATCCTTATCTTCCGGGGTTCCAAAATGCATTGTAGCATTTTAAGATTAAAAAGTATTTGCTGCAGGATTATTTTTCCTGTGTGAAAATTTTACTATTTCAATTTATACAATGCTTAGGGGAATTTGAACAGCATTTTAAAATCATGAAGGCTGTTCATATGATAGAATTTAAATATCCTTAAGTATATTAATGATTTACTCAACTTTCGCACATTAAAAAGTAATTTCGTTTCTATAGAAACAGGAGTTGATCGTTCCTTGGATAACTCCCTTGACAAAGAATAGAAGGTGAAGTGTAAAGCACCGCTGCGTCGGAAAGCGGAGTGGTTGGCCGGAGCGGAGCTATGCACCATCACCAATTCCAAAAAGGCCGGATATTTCACCAAAATGCAAGCATGGTAATGGAGAACATGTTCACCCTGAAATAGCAAGATATATATGCTTATTCTTAGGTGCGAAAGTTGAGTGATTTATTACAGAAATAAGCAAAATAAGGAAGGGAAATCGATGAATAAAATACTTTCAACGGATCAAGGTCTATTCTTATTTAAAACGGAATTTGAACAGGAAAGTATCCGGCGGTCAGATAATTGTTATAAATTCATTTACTCGCTTGGCGGAGACATGACATATCAGCTGCCTCATCAGGATTTGACTTTTTATACGGATCAAATGCTGCTTTTGAATCCTTATGACCCCCATCGGCAATTAGAGGTAGCGCATCATAAATTTTTAATCGAATTAAATCCAGAATTGATAAATCAAGCTGCCAAAAATTTGATGAATCATCATTCGGCAGATATTCAATTTGCACAAATGCCGCAGCAATCGCTGCAAATAAAGAAGTGGGTGGCATTTATTCTGGATTATATTGATGTAAGTAATGGGGTAATGGATGCGAGTATGAAGGTGTTCCTTGATAATAGCTTTACGCAGTTAGCAATCCTTCTGATGAAAGGAAGTATAAACAGTTATTATCAGGATGTTCAGCCGGAAGCATACACTGCTGCAGGTTTCCCGATTTATAAAGTGCTGGAGGCAATGAAGGAAAGTTATACATCTAACTGGACATTAGATGATATGGCTGCAATTGCCCAGTTAGATAAGTACCGGCTCTCACATATATTTAAAGAGAAGATGGGTGTTTCGCCATTTTCATGGCTGCAAATCTACCGTCTTCAACGCAGTTTGGATAAACTGCAATTTACCGATACGACGATATTGCAGATTGCGATGGATTCGGGATTTTCTTCTGTTTCTGTCTATAATCGTCTATTCAAGAAACTGTATGGCATGACGCCAAGCTATTTTCGCAGGTTAAGCAATACATAAATTCCAGCCAGAATCATCATACAAGTCCCGCATATGATAAAAATCAGGTGTATGGAGACCCAATAAGATACAAGTCCGAAGAAACCTAAAGAAATAAAATTAGAAAAATAAAGCAGGACGGCATTGAAACTGAAACCTCTTCCCAGCATATCTGGCGGAATATACTTTTGCAGTAAATAAACCCTGGATAGCCCAGATAGAGGCAATCCGACTGCTACCCAGATAATTCCCAAAACAAGCAGGGGGATAGCTGGTAAACCTCCTAAGAATAAAATGCCTGTCCCCCAGATAAGGGAGCTGAGAAGGTAGGTTTTTAGCGTGAATTGTTTAAAGATATAGGGAACAATCAAATTGACAATAATAACAACAATTCCAAACCATCCTGTTACAACGCTGTACCATACTTCTGCATTCGCCATCGTTTCTTGTAATAGTAATAACAGCCCAACCTGCCAAACCCAGGTGTTAAAGAAAACAATAAAAGCTGTCATCTCAAATAAGGAGCGGATGGTTTTATGAGAACGGAGCCATATAGCAAATTCCCGGATGGCTGTGAATATATTAAAATGCTTTTTATCTGTCTGCTCTTCTTTTAAAAGAATGAATGATAGAAAAAGCGCGCTCAATAGATAGCTGAGTGCATCCAGCGTGAAAAAGTGGATCACACCAATAGTATTCATGAAGATAATGCTGAAAACAGGTCCTAAAACAGTCATTCCCCGTGTTACAGTGTCCGTTAAACTATTTACTGCAGGTCTCTCTCTTTCACTCGTGATAAGCGGGATAATTGCCCGATGCGCCGGATTATATAAGCATCCGCATAAATGAATCAAGATGCTTACAATAATTAAATGCCAGTAAGCAAGCTGATTGGAGAAGTCTAACAAAACTAACCCGATGAGAAGCGGAGAACGAAATAAATCGATACGAATCAACCATTTCATTTTAGAAATCCAGTCAGCAATAACTCCTCCAATCAATCCGAACAGCAGGTAAGGAGCAACTTGAGCGATAGCAATCCCCGTGGTATACGCATTAGAAGCAGTTAAATCATAAGCAAGAAATAAAAGAGCCATGCCAGTCATCACATTCCCTAAATTGGAACTGGCAGTAGCAAGCAGATAGTTTCGGGCACGTTTATTTTTTTTTATGATAGTTATGTACACTAGCTGTAACCTCCTTTGTAAGAAGGTTACAACGTATTCCGGATTTCATCTGTATTGATATTGCGCAAAAAAACAGCAATATGTATACAGACAAGCGGGTATAGAATCATCCTTCCTTAAATTCTGCTTTACGCTTACAAAACTGTATGGTAATCTAAAAGGGATAAATACATACGCAATGGATCCACTAGGGGTGCTTATTAAGCTGAGAGAGGTATATTGCCTTGACCCTTACCAACCTGATCTAGTTCGTACTAGCGGAGGGAAGTGGGCGGATATGCCTTTAGGTAAATGAACCAAATTATTCTGCCGCTTTCTATATCAGGAGGCGGCTTTTTTGCGTGCTTTGAAAGGAGGTTTTTGAATGGATGGATTAATTCAGGAGATTCGAAATCGAGAAGACGAATTAATAGCGCTTGTCAGCGATTTGATTCGTTTTGAAACACCAGCCCCGCCTGCAAGAAATACAGAGGCTATCCAAGCTTATATTGCGAACTACTTGAAGGAAATGAATTTTGAAACAGAACAATGGGAGGTTTATCCCGGTGACCCGAATGTCGTCGGCTGTTTGCGTGGAACTGCTTCCGATACATACAACAGCTTGATTCTTAATGGGCATGTGGATGTCGCTTCTATAGAGGAAGGTGAAAACTGGAAGCATGCACCATTTCAGCCAGCAGTGGAAGGGCGTACATTATTTGGGCGGGGTGCAGCAGATATGAAAGGCGGTCTGGCAGCGTGTTTATTTGCGATGCGCATATTGCATGACCACCAGATTCGCCTTGGCGGGGATGTTATTCTGCAGTCCGTCATTGGTGAAGAGGTTGGGGAAGCAGGGACGAAGCAATGCGGAGAACGCGGGTATACAGCAGATTATGCCATTGTTGCAGATACAAGTCATTGCGAAATACATGGGCAAGGAGGCGTTATTACCGGCTGGATTACAGTGAAAAGTCCGTCCACGCACCATGATGGGACACGTCGCCAGCTCATTCATGCAGGCGGCGGGATGAATGGGGCCAGCGCCATTGAAAAGATGAATAAGCTCCTTACTGTGTTGCAGGAGCTGGAGCGACATTGGGCAGTGACCAAATCCTATCCAGGCTTTCCCCCAGGAACCAATACCATCAACCCGGCAGTGATTGAAGGAGGCAGACATGCTGCTTTTATTGCTGATGAATGCCGCCTGTGGATTACCGTTCATTATTATCCCGATGAGACTGCTGAGCAGGTTGCTGCAGAAATTGAGTCCCATTTACGAAAGACGGCTGAAGCGGATGTCTGGATGCGGGATAATCCACCCGCCTTTGAATGGGGAGGCGAATCGATGATTGTAGACCGCGGTGAAATTTTCCCGTCTTTCTCCGTAGATAAAGAACATGCTGCTTTTGCGATGTTACAGGAGAGTCATAGCAAAGCTTTTGGCGAGGAAGCGAAAGTCCGAATGTCGGAAACAGTAACTGATGGCGGCTGGCTTGCAGCATACGGGATTCCTGTTGTCTGCTATGGACCTGGTGAATTGAAGCACGCCCATGCCGTGGATGAGCAGGTAAACATCGACGAGTTAGTAGATTATACAGTGTCCCTGCTGCGATTTATTTTGAAATGGTGTCAAACAAAAAAACAGGAATAAGGCAGTTACTAAAAATGATAGAAAAGGGAGCGCATATACATGAAATTTACAGAACGTATTCGAAAGTCAGCAGATTCAATTTGGGAGAAAAGCCACCAGCATCCATTTGTGCAGGGAATTGGTAACGGTACACTCGATATAGAGTCATTTAAATTCTACATGTGTCAGGATTACAAGTATTTGATAGAGTACTCAAAAGTAATCGCGATGGGAACGGTGCTTGCAAAAGATTTAGATACCATGTCTGGCTTTGCTAAATCGCTGGATGAAACCCTGAATTTTGAAATGGAGCTTCATCGCCAATATGCCGAGCGTCTCGGTATTTCCAGAGAGGAACTAGAATCTACGGTTCCAGGGCCTGTAACGCTTGCCTACAGCAGTAATATGCTTGCAGAGGCACAGAAAGGTTCTTTAGCAGCATTGATTGCAGCGATTCTGCCGTGTGCCTGGAGTTATTATGAAATTGGTCTGGAGCTGGCAAAAAAGTCGGGTGCACTGGAGCATGAACAGTATGGGGAATGGGTGAAAATGTACAGCTCGGATGAATTTGGTTCCATCGGCAAGTGGCTGATTGAAAAATTAGATGAGCTTGCGGAAGGCTGTACAGAAGCAGAACTGGATCATTTAGAAGCTATTTTTCTGAATACGAGCCGCTATGAATATATGTTTTGGGATATGGCATATAAGCGTGAAGGCTGGCCGGTATAAGGTAAAACGACCCTATATGATTTCTTAAGTTGTAAAATAATGTATAAACAGAATGTTCCGTATAACAAATTATTTTCTTCCAATATTCAAAAAAGTAAAATGGTTGGATAGACAAGAAATGGATTCATGGTAAAATAAAGAAAACGGATACGGAAGATGGGTGAAGCAGATGAAGCTCTGGTGGAGAAAAATTGCAGTCGTATTTATAACAATTTTAACATTGGGTATCTATACGCCAACAAATCTTTTGGAAGTCGACGCCAATAAGCGGGATGACAGCAGTGTGTCTTCTTCATCAGATCTCGAAACAACATCTGTTATCGAGGAAACCACCCAATCATACAATGTAGAAGATCCAAGGGAAGCTTTTCTTGGCCACCTTCATGAAGAGGCGAAAAAATTGAGTATCGAAAAATTTGGAACGAGGATTGCGGGGAAGGTCGAGGATGAATTTTCTGCTATGATTTTACCACAGATGGAATTGGTGCTGTCTGATCTTGTCGAGCATTCTGACATATACAAGGATATAGCGATTACCGAAAAACCTTCAGACGGCTATGGAGAGCGGATTTTCAATGTTTCCAATAACAGCACCAGCAAAACATTGGCAAAGTTTCATGTCCGCCGGGAAAACCGGCCATTGGAAGGGTATTATTTTAATTTTCATTACCATTTAAGTGAGGATGGATTCCAAAAGCATTATCATATCGGGGATATTTATTGGAATAAGAATACACCGCCTAAATGGATGGCCTAAGACCGAAATTTTGGGGCTGCGGTTACTCGCCCCGCTTAAAACATTTGCCGCCATATTTATTTTAATCCATCAAGAAAGGCAAGGAAGCGTGCAGCGCCTCCTTGCCTTTTATCTGTTTTATAATAATTGATCCGTTTCTTCTAAATAAGCTCCAATCTTCCGGTCAAAAACAACTTCATCTGCAAACTCGTCTAATGGTGTTTTTTCCTGATTGACAATGACAAGTTTGGCGCCATTTTGTTTAGCGATTTCCGGGAATTGGTTGGCTGGTGTAACCGATAGAGAGGAACCTAGCACGATAAATAAATCGGCTTTCTTTGCATGCTCAAACGCAGCAGAAAAGGCATCCTCAGGGAGCATTTCCCCAAATAATACAATAGAAGGTCTGAGTATTCCGCCGCAGGAACAGTGATAGTCTTCGTTTAAATAAGCAGAACTGTCGTAGATTTTCCCGCAGCTTTGGCAATGCAGCTCTTGCAGGGTTCCATGAAGCTCATGAACGTGTCTGTTGCCTGCAGCCTGATGAAAACCGTCCACATTTTGGGTAATAATCGATTGGATCAGTCCATTCTTTTCCCAATCGACAAGAATGTGATGTCCTTTATGCGGACCAACTTCTTTGACGCCGAGAACGCGCTCCCGATAAAATTCGATAAAATCCTCTACGTGATGATTTAAAGCATCTACACTTGCGATTTTGCTTGGGTCTTTCTTTCTCCAAAGTCCCCGGTTTGTGGAACGAAAGTCAGGCAGCCCACTCTCTGTAGACATTCCTGCGCCAGTGAAAACGACGGTGTGTTTGGAATCTTTTAACCATTCATGAAGCATCGAGACCCCTCCTCTTCTATATATTTTCTATTATACATGTTGTTTAGGCTATATGCGACTAATATTGACAGTTAAAATAGAATATGGTATTCATGTAATAGAGGTTTAGCACTCTGTGAGAGAGAGTGCTAAAAACAGAAAAAGGAGAGAGAGCATTATGGCAAAGCATGAGTTTAAAGCAGAATCACAGAAACTATTAGATATGGTCATCCACTCCATTTATTCACAACGGGAGATTTTCTTGCGTGAATTAATCTCCAACGCAAGTGACGCCATTGACAAAATTTATTATAAAGCATTAACGGATGATGCTTTAACATTCGATCAAAGCAATTATTATATCAAACTGATTCCTAATAAAGAAAAGCGTACGTTGACTGTAGTAGATACGGGAATTGGAATGACAAAGGAAGAGCTGGAAGATAACCTCGGTGTGATTGCTAAAAGTGGGTCACATACGTTTAAATCGGAAAATGAAATTAAAGACGGCCATGATATTATTGGTCAATTCGGTGTCGGCTTTTATGCAGCGTTTATGGTTGCGGATAAAGTGACCGTATTAACAAAATCGATTGACAGTCAAGAAGGATATCAATGGGTTTCACAGGGGTCAGACGGCTATACGATTACGCCAATTGACCGCGAAGAAGTTGGAACAGAGATTATCCTTGAAATAAAAGATAACGAAGAAGAAGACAATTATGATACATTTTTAGAAGAATCTACTTTAAAACAAATCGTCAAGAAATACTCGGACTTTATCCGCTATCCAATTAAAATGGATGTTACGGAAAGCAAGTTAAAAGAAGGAACAGAAGATGAGTATGAAGATGTGATTGAAGAGCAGACGCTGAACACAATGGTTCCTATTTGGAAGAAAAATAAGAGCGAATTAACAGATGAAGATTACACTAATTTCTATCAGGAGAAACGGTACGGATTTGATCAGCCATTGCGCCATATTCATATCAATGTAGATGGAGCGGTCCGTTATAATGCAATTCTATTTATTCCGGAGCAAACGCCGTTTAATTATTACTCCAGAGAATACGAAAAAGGCTTGGAGCTTTATTCAAATGGTGTATTGATTATGGAAAAATGTGCAGATTTACTGCCTGATTACTTCAGCTTTGTAAAAGGAATGGTTGACTCAGAAGATTTATCCTTAAATATTTCCAGGGAAATGCTTCAGCATGACCGTCAGCTGAAAATCATTGCGAAAAATATTCATAAGAAAATAAAACAGCAGCTGTTAAGCCTGCTTCGCGATGAACGTGAAAAATATGAAACGTTCTTTAAAGCATTCGGTCAGCAAATCAAATTTGGCGTGTACAGTGACTTCGGCCAGCATAAAGAAGAGCTGCAAGACTTGCTTTTATTCTATTCTTCTACAGAGAAAAAGCTGGTAACGCTAGAGGAATATGTATCACGTATGCCGGAAGACCAAAAATATATCTATTATGCTTCTGGAGATTCCAATGATCGTATTGAAAAACTTCCGCAAACGGAAATTGTTGCAGATAAAGGCTATGAAATTCTTTATTTCACAGATGAAGTGGATGAATTTGCGATTAAAATGCTGATGCAATATCAGGAGAAGGAATTCCGTTCTGTTTCCAGCGGTGATCTAGGGATTGAAGCCGATGAGAAAGAGGAAGAGAAGGAAGAAACAGAAAGTCATAACGAGCTGTTTACAGCAATGAAAGAGGTTCTCGGTGACAAAGTGAAGGATGTACGAGCTTCCAAGCGTCTGAAATCCCATCCAGTCGTGCTTTCTGCAGATGGCGAGATTTCCTTGGAAATGGAGAAAATTATTAATGCGATGCCGGATAACCAGCAGATTCAGGCAGATAAAGTGCTGGAAATCAATGTGAATCACAGTATTTTTAAAGCACTCGAAGCAGCACAGGGGAAGGATCAGGATAAATTAGCGTTATATACCAACCTGCTTTACAATCAGGCGTTATTGATTGAAGGGCTGCCGATTGAAGATCCAGTGGCATTTACGAATGATATGAGTAAGATTATGGTTTGATGAAGAAAGCATCGTATAGGAGGTATAGCCTTCTATGCGGTGTTCTTTTGTTTGAAGGATATCTTTAAAAATCTGTGTTATGTATTTTTTTAACGAAGATACATTATTTAAAAAAAGCTGATAACTTTTAGAAATTTTCCTATCTTGTTTAATTTTTAAGGTTATGAAATAGCATAGTGAGGGAATACAATGATTAGGTCGGCAGTTAAATGAAGCTGGGAAAGAAGCATTTTTAACTAAAGGTGTTTAGCAGAGGGAGGAAAAGTGTACACTAATGAAAAAGCAATCGTTTGCCTGCCATAGAATCGTCACATTTCATAAAAAAAGTGACACGATGTCATAAAAATAATTGACTTATGACATCGTGTCACTTAATATAGAATTATAGGACATGACATTGTGTCACAATAGGTTATGGAGGAGCAAGAATATGCCTACATCAACATTTTTTAATTTAAACGATTCCAAACGGGCAAAATTATTGCAAGCGGTTGAAAAAGAATTTGCAAGAGCACCGTTATCGCAGGCCTCCATTGCGAATATTGTAAAGCTTGCAGGTGTTTCAAGAGGAAGTTTTTATCAATATTTTGATGGCAAAGAAGATGCTTTTTATTATTTATTAAAGCTTCATACAGATAAACGCCGTGCTTATTTTTTAAGCCTGCTGCGCGAAACAGATGGAGATTTGATGGCTTCCATGGATAAGGTTTTTCGGGTAACACTGATAGAATTGTCCGAAGAGAAGCATTTGCAGTTTTTAAAGAATGCCGTATTGAATGTGACACATGAAGTGGAAGATTCATTTACGGAGTTATTCTTAGGAAAGCATAATGAAGTAGACGCAATGAATCAAGTAAAAGATTTAGTTGATTTTAAAAAGCTGAATATCGAAAGTAAACAAGAATTTTTCCATGTTATGCAGATTTTAACGTCTGTTACATTTCGAAATATTGTGGATCAGCTATCCAGGAATCTTTCTCGTGAAGAAGCTCTAGATAATTTTCGTATTGAAATGGATTTGTTAAGCAAAGGGTTATCAAGTGCTGACAGGCAAGTATAGAACTTTTCTGATGGTTTGAAGAAAGAAACTATATATAAATGGGGTATGATTAATGACAGTTACAATTTATGGTGCAGCATGTTCATCAACAAGAAAAGCAAAACAATGGTTTACGAAAAACGGGATTGAGTATACAGAACGTAATGTAATCAGAGAACCTCTGACCGTAAACGAATTACAAAATATTCTTCGGATGACGGTGGAAGGTACAGATGAGATTATTTCCACACGTTCTAAGATTTATAAAGATTTAGATCTTGATATTGAAGCATTGCCATTGCAGGAGCTGCTGGAAATTATTCAGGAATACCCGCGTCTTTTACGCAGTCCGATTATGGTCGATGCCAAACGTTTGCAGGTAGGATATCATGAAGAGGATATACGTCAGTTTTTACCGCGTAAAACGAGAGAAAGCCAATGGCTCCAATGGAGAAAGAATCATTTGCGTGTCGCGGAAAGCTGATTGATAAAAAATGTTCAAAAGTGATTTTTACCGTGCTTTTGGACACACACTTTTAAGCAGAAATAACGGAGGAGACAATGCAATTTATTGCCAAACAACCGTATGTAAAAGTAGTCCGTCAAGTAAGTGCATTAGAGCAAAAGGATACAGAAGAGCAACGTTATATGTATCTTTATGAAGACAAAATCGCTACAAAGTACAGGGAATTTCCAATTGAAAATGTAATGGATATTTCGTATCGACTTACTGGGAACCAGACAAAGGGAATGCTTTATTTACACACGCTTAAAGGAGTTTATGCCTACATTATAAAATCTTCACCTGAACAATTTATCGATGCGTTTAAAGCTCGAACACATAGTACCACCCATCGAAATTAGAGAAACAAACGGAACAGCTCGAAGCTTTGCTAAATCCTTTCTTCGGGTTGCTTCTCCTGCTCACAAAACCTCAGCTCGACTTCCCCGGAGCGAGGTATCTTTATCCAAATATAAATAGCAATAAAGAATAAAACCTGAGTGACTATACCGCTTAGGTTTTTTTCCATCTATCCAATTAGGCAGATAACCAAAATTCGTCCTATTTTTTTCTTTGTGCATAAGCTGATTTTAGAGGTGATGTTAATGGTATATCTGAACCAGGAGAAGCACATTTATGCAGAAGATATAAAAGGAGCTTCGCCTAATCAAGAAACGTTTGTTTATGAATATGCAAGTGAGAGAGAGCAAAAGCAGCTGGAAATGCAGAGGGAATCTGTGGAAGTATTGCAGCAGCTGCAGCGGGATACCTTTGCTAAAAATCAGCAATTGGAGCGTATTGCGAAACGATTGAAGGAAATGGACAAAAATAAAAAAGATCAGCAGCAGATGCAAGAGAAGGTATTCAACCGATTAGATGTACTTGATGAAAATATAAAGAAGGAAAACAAGCAGCTCAATCAAATTATTGCTGCTCAAGAAAGTGCAAAAGCAGAGGGGGATGACATCAAAGCCAGCCAGACATCCATTCATGCTAAGCTTGAAAAAATAGCTGAGGTAAATGAAACAGTGAAGCAAAAAATGGAGAAACAGGAAAATAAACTGGAAGAGGTGGAGAACCAAAGAAAAGAAGAACTGACTGTGCTTCATGAAAGGCTCGACAAACAGGAGGCATGGCTTGAAAAATTAATAAGGCAGGTCCATGATTTGCGGGGAATTATTTATGAAAGAGCAGATGAAGTGATAAAAAAGGTAGAAAAAAGTATTCAATTATTTGGGAGCAAGTGGAATGTTGTCCGTCGCACGGACGCTGAGTCCTCTAAAGAAACAATAAAGAAGTGAGCTGTTTTCTAAGAAGCAGCTCACTTCTTTACTGGTACATCATCAATCATCTGTTTTATCGGCAGTATTATCCGATGAAACCCCCTCCGGTTCAGGAATAATCGCTTCTTCCTCAAATCCGGTAAAGGCTGCTTCATCCTCTGTCGTCGGAGCAAAGAAAGTGCCGCCAGATACATCTTTCACATTATGGACAACGATAAATGAACTGGAATCGATTTCCCTGATAATTCGTTTAAGCGTTAAGAGGCGGTAACTGGGTACGATAATATAAAGGATATAATGCTGGCGATCTGTATAGGATCCAGAACCATTGATAAATGTCGCACTAGACGACATGACTGTATTAATCTGATAAGCTATTTTTTTAAATTCAGGCGAAATAATGGTGACTGCTTTCTTAGAATCAAAACCGCCAATCACATAGTCGCTGGCGACCTTCCCTATGGATAAAGCAATAATGGTGTATAGTGTGTAAAGCGGGCCAATAATGAAAACTCCGGCTAATACGATAACGGCGTCCATGATGAAGGTGGTTAGTACGACATTCCATTCATAGCGCTGTGCGAGCAGACGAGCTATCGTCGAAGTACCTCCAATAGAGCTGCCTGCTTGAATAATCAAACCAAATCCAATCCCCATGGTAAGACCTGCAAAAATAGCAGCTACCAGAGAATCGCCCAGAGGCTGTGTTACGATATTTTCTGTTAAAAAGATAAACAAGGATAGAAGTGGGACATTAACCATTGTTTTTATCACGATGCTTTTAGGAAGAAATTTAAAACTGACGAGTTGTAATAAGACAAAAGCAACCATCGTAACAATCCCGGGAGACCATCCGAGAGAATAAAAGAGTAAAAGTGCAATACCTAGAATGCCTCCATCTGCAATTTGGTTTGGCATGGCGAATATGGTCGTTGCCAGAGCACATAAAATGGTTCCAATCAGCGCCAGAAAGATTTGTTTCATGTTCTCAACCTCCATCGATAAAGTAGTTTTCCCTGACAATAGGAATCATACGTATATTTATATTTAGTGTAAAGAAATAAAGGCAATTGGGAAAGATATTTCAATGCTGTCTCTCACACTTTTTAGGTAAACGTGCTTCACTGTGTCTGTCAAGCAGGCTGAGTATATCTATCCAATACAGAATGGAAGTGATAAAATGGATATGATGTATTGTATTAATCTGAAAAACAGACCGAAAAAATAAAAATGATGATGTTAGACAAGGTGGGAATCACATGATAACAACCAGTTTTCGTGATACTTGGGCAGAAGTGTCCTTGCAAGCGTTAGCGTATAATGTACAACAATTTAAACAGCATATCCGTGAAGGAGCGCGGTTTATGGCGGTGGTGAAGGCAGATGGATACGGTCATGGAGCTGTGCCAATTGCAGAAGAGGCGCTGGCAAATGGGGCGGACTGTCTTGGGGTAGCAATCTTAGATGAAGCGCTGTCTTTGAGAGAAGCAGGGATTACTGCACCGATATTATTATTGGGCTATACGCCAGCTCATGCCGTTCATAAGGCAGTAGAACAAGATGTCACGCTGACTGTCTATTCAGAAGAGACAATCGAAGCCATCTGTCAGGCTGCAGATATCTTACAGAAAACAGCAAAAGTCCATATCAAAGTGGATACCGGAATGACTCGTATCGGTGTCCGTACCGCAGAAGAAGCTTTGGATTTATGCCGCGCATTAGAACGGGAAGAAATAGAACTGGAAGGAATCTTTACGCATTTTGCGGAAGCCGACAATGGAGAATCCAGCGCTTATACGTATCAGCAGTTTGAAAGCTTCCAGAAAATATATCAGGCAGTAGAAGCAAAAGGCTGTCAGATCCCAATCAAGCATTGCTGTAATAGTGCGGGGACCCTCGCCTATCCAGAAATGCATCTGGATATGGTACGCGTCGGAGTCAGCTTGTACGGGCTCTATCCTGAACCGCATCTTAAGGAAATCCTCCCATTAAAACAGGTGATGAGCTTAAAAACAAAGCCAGTTTACATTAAAAATGTTCCGGCTGGACAATCTATCAGCTATGGCAGAACCTATACAACAACGCAAGAAACAAAGGTGGCGACCCTGCCGATTGGTTATGCCGATGGTTTTTCACGTCTTTTATCCAATCAAGGACACGTGACCGTTCGCGGGAAGGAATGCCTGATTGTCGGACGCATTTGTATGGATCAGACCATGGTGGATGTGTCCGATGTAGATGGCGTTCATGAGAATGATATTGTTACCATTTTTGGCGAGCCGAGTGAGGGCTATATTTCTTTAGGTATTGTCGCAGAGCAAATGCAGACCATTCATTATGAAACGGTTTGTTTAATTGGCAAACGGGTACCGAGAAAATACGTGAAATAATAATGTGGAACAGGAATGATAAAGGATGACACCTTTTACGGAAGAAGTTATTAAAATAATACGGGAGATCCCGTCTGGAAAAGTAATGACTTACGGTCAAATAGCAAGAGAAGCTGGCAATTCGAGAGCCGCAAGACAGGTTGTCCGCGTGCTCCATTCCATGAGCAAAAAGCATCAATTGCCCTGGCATCGTGTGATCAATGCAAAGGGGCAATTAGCTATTCCGAATGAAGAGGGAAATTGGGAGCAGCGCACACGTCTGGAAGCAGAAGGTGTCCTGGTGAGTTCCAGCGGATATGTTGATTTAAAAAAATATCAATGGCATCTCGAATGAAGCGCTGCAATTCAGGAAGGCCTCTATGGGTAAGCATCTTATTGTATTTCTGTTAGTTAACTAGGTATAATACAGGTAATAACTGTTTTGAGAAACATTCTCATTCCTATATTTACAGGTTCTCCAAATGCAGAAACGTGCTTCTTTTGAGGCGAGTCTTTGCAGAGCAGGAAACAGCGTAAATACATATTCATATATATGAATAGACGGACGAGAGAATCTAAAAATCGAAACTTCTGAATACAGAATAAGACCACCATATAGGAGGATGCTCCGTGAAGATAGTTGGAATTTCCGGCTCCACGATTGGCTCAAAAACAAGAGTCGCTGTGGACCATGCATTGAAATATATTGAAAAAGAACATACCGGGGTAGAAGCAGAGATGTTAGATTTGAAGGATTATGACATGGTTTTTAGTGACGGACGTTCTTATAAAGATTATACAGGCGACACGAAAATCTTATTAGAAAAAATCATGCAGGCTGATGGCATTTTGGTTGGAATGCCTGTTTTCCAAGCATCTATTCCAGGAACATTAAAAAATCTGTTCGACCTTCTGCCAATGGATGCATTTCGGAATAAAGTGGTTGCTATTATTGCAACAGCAGGAACAACAAAGCATTATTTAGTACCCGAGCAGCATTTGAAGCCGATTCTTCACTATATGCACGCATGGGTGATTCCGAAATATGTATTTGTTGAAGAAAAAGATTATACAAACTATGTAATCTCGAATCAAAACGTCATTGACCGCTTAAATAAGCTGTCAGATGATTTGATTCATTATGTAGATCTCATGCAGAAGCACCCAGAGCTAACGTCGCTTATATAAGAAAAGCCCTCTTACTGAAAAATTGTTTTCTTAAGAGGGCTTTTCTTTATTTAAGAAATAAGAAATAGTTGGAGCTAGTCACTCCAACGGGTTTCATGGGGTGAGTAATCTTAGGCCCTAGAAATATACTCCGTTTTCCGTCGCCCTCGAGCTCATCTCCTTTAAAGAAGACTTAGCGATTGGCAAGCCGACAGGCGTAGACAGAGCTAAAGTCGCACTTATGCCCAGAGGGTGAAAAGAAGACTTAGCGATTACCAAGCCATTCCTTTTTGCTTCGAATCAATGGTAAACAAGCTGTGGGCGATAAGAAATTGAGCACCATAATACGTAAGCATAATGACTTCATGAGCTCCTGTAAAGCCGGTGATAAACATATTCCACGCAAGAACACTGTCAGAAATAATAAATAGAAGGCTGCCGAGAATAGCCCAGCGATTTCCTGTCATGATTGCTGTGAACGCCATAAGCGTGATAATTCCGATATAGGCAATGACAGGAAAGATGAAACCTGTCTCCCCGTTAGTTTGAAGATTACTCACAAGCTGATAGCCAATCCAAGCAGCAAAAAGAATAAGCGGAACCGCAGAAAGACTTCTTGGCAAAGAAAAACGCCATTCTTTTAAAAATCCAACGATATATAGTACATGTCCGATAAAAAACGCGGTCAAGCCGATGAAAAACCACTGCAGCGTCGCATCCCCAGTCAAGCACAAGCTGATACCGCCAATAATCCAATAATGCGTGGACTTTCGTTTTGGCAGCGATTTTTCAAAAGCATAAATCAGAATCAGCACCATTGGAATCACCTTGAAGAAAATACTAAATGCTAATGGCTCAGATGGTGAAATAAATATATAAACAATTCCAGTCGTCAGAATTAATATGGGTAAACGATAAAGTATCAAAATGGGTACATTCCCTTCGCTTGTTAAAATAAAAATCTTCAGACATGTTTAGTTCCATCATAGTAAAAAAATGCTTAGATAACAAATTCTAGATATATAAACAGAAAACCTTTTTTCAAACCTATTTTTAACATCGGAAGAGATAGAAGCTTCTGTTGAAGATAGGGAGGCTGTTTTGTATTGTTTGTACATACGAAGCTGAATACTGCTGTAATCCTTTGTTAGCAGCATTCGGTGGTTCTGATGGTGTAATAAAAAACTCCCCTTGTCCATCATAGACAAGGGGAGATTCTTTATTCTTCAATAGAAACATCTTTTAAATTTAACAGCTGTGTCGGAGACTGTGTCAGCCCTTTTACGCTGTCATCGACACCTAACAAATATTGCTGGTGATGGATATAAACCATTGGCGTGATTTCCGCAAGTAATTCCTGGGTTTGGCGGTAAAGCTCTAATCGTTCATCTGGATCACTTTCCTGGCGGGCTTGATCTAATAAATCGTCGAGTTCTTCATCTTCTGTGAAGGTGCGATTTCCTGGTTCGCCTAAATTATCTGAATGGAATAAAGGATATAGCCCGTTGTCCGCATCACCGGTAACAGTGGTCCAGCCAAAGACAAACATATCATGTTCCCCGTTGGCAGTCTGTTCCAGCATTGTTCCCCATTCCACCGTTCTTACTTCCGCATTGATACCAATTTCCTTCAGCTGTGCTTGGATTGTTGTTGCTGTATCGATGCGCTGACGGTCATCATTTGTCCAAATCGTGGTAGAAAACCCATTTTCATAGCCTGCTTCAGCAAGTAACTCTTTGGCCTCTTCCAGATTATATTCGTGATCCTCTATATCTTCACTGTATCCGAATACACTTGGCGCAATCGGTGTGTGTGCGGGGATCCCGACATCGTCATAGATTCCGGAAAGAATTTCCTCTTTATTAATGGCTTTTGCAATTGCCTGACGGACACGTTCATCATCAAACGGTTCCTTGTCCATGTTAAAACCTAAATACGATAATGCCAGGCTGTCCTGAGACTGCACTGATAAATGATCGGAATTTTCAATTTGAGCTACATCTGACGGACTAAGGGAATTAGCGATTTGAGAAGCACCAGTCTCTAATTCTGCGACACGGGTCAGATCTTCTGTAACTACTTTGAAAGTTACGGAATCGAGCAGTGCCGGTTCGCCCCAATACTCTTCATTGTTAACTAAGCGTACCTGCTGCCCTGGCTTCCATTCTTCGTATTTGAAAGGGCCGGTGCCTTGCGGGTTTGCACTGATGACAGTACCTGCCTCTTCGCCATCTTCCATTGCGGCATAGTCTTCTTCAATCTGGTCTTTTGAAATCATCACACCGCCGGGATGAGCAAGGTGTGCCGGTAACGCTGCAAAAGGATATTCTGTTTTAAAATGAACCGTATAATCGTCAATAACTTCTACCTCGGAAATCATATTGTACATGATTGCCCGTGGAGAACCAACCTCTGGGTCAAGCGTACGGTCAATATTTGCCTTTACAACGTCCGCATTAAAATCAGAGCCGTCATGGAAGGTCACATCTTGACGAAGCTTGAATTCCCATGTCGTATCATCAATTTGTTCCCACTCCTCTGCCAGCAAAGGCTGATTTTCCATATTCTCGTCCTGGGTAACAAGCGTTTCAAAGATATTTCTTTGTACATCACTGGACGGAGTATCATTGGATGCTGCCGGGTCAAGCGATACAGCATCGGCTGGTGTGGTAATAATTAAATCGCCGCCCTGCGATCCTCCCTCTGTCGTATTGCTGTCAGAGGATGCATTGTCATCTGGTTCACTGGCACAGGCGGCAAGTACCAGGCTGAACAGAGCAATAAATGCAAGTACATATATCTTTTTCTGTATTCTCATGATGCTGTTTTCTCCTTTAAGTATCGTAGTCTGAGTATATTACCTGAAAATAAAGATTTACCAGCCTGGAACAACAGAGCCATCAAAGTTTTCTTCAATAAATTCTTTCACTTCGTCTGTATGGTAAATATCAATAAATTGCTGAACGACTTCATCATCTTGGTTTTCTGTACGAGCTGCAATTAGGTTAACGAAAGTAGAATCCTGCTCGATAAAGAGCGAATCATCATTCGGTGAAAGCCCTGCTTCGATTGCAAAGTTTGAATTGATTGCTGCTGCATCTACTTCTCCAAGCTGTCTTGGAATTTGTGCAGAATCTAATTCCAGTAATTCAAGGTCTTTCGGATTATCGACCACATCATTTACGGTTGCATTGACACCCAAGCCTTCTTCTAATGTGATAAGACCAGCTTGTTCAAATAATAATAAAGCACGTCCACTGTTTGTAGGATCGCCAGGGAGCCCTAATGTTGCACCATCAGGAAGGTCCTCCAGAGAATCAACTGATTCGGAGTAAACCCCCATCGGGAAAGTAACGGTATCTGCTACCTTCACAATATCCAAGCCTCTTTCTTCCACCATGCTGTCCATAAAAGGCTCTGTCTGGAAGCTGCTGATGTCAATTTCACCTTCATCCAGTGAAACGTTCGGCATAACATAATCACTAAAAACAACTGTTTCAATTTCTAAATCGTCTTCTGCTGCAATTTCAGCTATTTTTTCAACAATTTCTTCATGTGGACCGGCTGTTACACCTACTGTCAATACGCCATCTTCAAGTAAATCTGAACCGCTCTCTTCCTCATCTCCGCCGCAAGCAGCGAGGAAAGTGACTAATAAAGCTGTAATAAGAAGTAAATATTTCCTTTTCATAATGGTTTTCCTACTTTCTTTTTTATTTAGTAATGTTCTCAAGCTGTAAAAATGCATCAATAACGGTATTTGCATTAATTTCTTCTTTCATCAAATGAATGGATTCTTCTTCCCGTGTGACTTTTTTAGCTATGGTTTCCAGCAGTTCCTCATCATCCGTATGTATGGAGAAGTCTGCTAATCTTGTTGGGAAGCCCCATGTATCATAGTAAGCTAATAGCTTCGTAAGCTCCGCTTTATCCTGTTCGATGGCAAGCTGAGCTAAAATGCCATAGGATACAATTTCACCATGAAGTGAATCGGCAATCTGCGGGGCGGCAGTTAATCCATTATGAATGGAATGCGCACCTGCAATTCGTCCAGCTTTTCCGCCGAAGCCGCCAACCATGCCGCCTGTTGCGATAATTGCTTCGATAACACGAATAAGAGCATCAGTGACTTGGTTGCTCTCACAAGCTTGGATTGCTGCTTCACTGTCATCCAGCAAAATATCCTTGCACGCACGAGCGGCGAATTGAGAGATTTGCAGCCAGACTGGAAGCGTGCCTTCAGGGTAGAAGGCTTCAACTAGAGAGCGAGCTTCATAGAATTTAGCTAACGTATCGCCAATGCCTGCTTTTAAATATTTTACAGGAGCTTCTGCAATAATTGCTGGTTCGACCACTACGAGTGTATTAGACTCTGGAAACTCTGTATAATGAGAATGCGCACCATCCTCCTGATAAAAGACGCTTAATGGCGTCCAAGCTGCGCAGGTTGCGGCAATTGTTGGGATTAAGATACTTTTTATTTGCGCATTGGCAGCCGCTGCTTTGGCAATATCCAGTGCAGTTCCCCCGCCGAAGCCGATGACAGCATCTATTTGCTGTTCTTCATAAATCGCGGCGAGCCTGTCAGTTCGTTCCACGGTACAATGCCCATCTGCAGTATGTATATCTTTTTCCTCTATTTGGTTCAGCAATGCGGAAGGAAGATACGGTTTTGCTTTTTCCCAAGCAGTCCGCCCGGCAACTACAGCAATCCGCTTCACCCGCAAGTCATTCAGATTTTCTACCAGATATTCCAGAGAACCGTCACCGATTTGATAATGGCTGGGCGACCCCTTTACAGTAACTGTTTGCATGGTAAGATATCCCCTTTTACATGTGTTTAAATGCTACATAAAAAACCTCTCTATTTTGTTCTAGAGAGGTTGAATAAGTTCATTTACGAAACGTCCTCTCTTATTTTCCAAAGCACAGTATGCACTTTGCAGGATTTAGCACCTTTTTTAGAACGAGTTCTAGAAAGGTTGCCGGGCTTCATCGGGCCAGTCCCTCCGCCACTCTCAATAAGAGTTCTTATGTAACTGTGGATACATTTTAATATGAAATATGAGAAAAGTCAAATATAGCTTGATACAAGGGGGCTGGCGTGCTAATTATGTTAATCAGCACCATTTTTGGTCCCAAACCCCAAATAATTAAACGGGTTATCCTTTGTTTCTTTTAAAACACATTCATCCATTTATTTCATGTTTACTCTTGCTTATTTTTTGATATAATAAGAACAAACGTTCAGAACAAAGGTTCTTATTTGAAGGAATAAATATGATTGGATTACTTCATCATTCTCTGGATAAAAAGGAAAAAATCATGATCTATTATATCGACCGCCATAACAATGTAACGCAGCGTGTTATTCGTGTCGTAGGTATAGATGATAAAAGGATTCTTGCTTATTGTTACTATAAAAAACAGGTGCGCAGCTTTAAGATAGAAAATATTTTATCCATAGGGTGTGTAAAAAGGAGCGTCGGGGCTTGAATATTCGTGTACAGGAAGAAAGGAATACGAAAGAAAAAACAATGTTAAATGAGCGGCAATGGAAGCAGAATTGCTTTCAATTAATTATCGCTCATAAAGATAATTTGCTTATTGAAGTGAAATGCTATCAGGACTGTCATGTTCATCATATAAAAGGATATATAGACAGCATCAACTATCAAGACGAGCACATAGCCATAGTTGATAAGCTGGGGCGTAAGGATTTTACAATCATTAAGTTTAATGACATGATAGACGTTTTTATATTATAGATAAAAACCCGAATGTATTCCAAGCGGAATCATTCGGGCTTATTTCTAAACATAAATAGCGTATGGCTGCTTTTACCTATTTCTGCTCATCCAACGCGATGTCCTTTTTCTGCTTCTTCAAATAATACGCACTCATCAGAGAAGCAATTGGAATAACCAGAGCGATGCCAAGACCCGAAATAAGGATTCCAAGCATTTCATCATTGAATACTTTGGCATTTATAATTTGGCCAAGAGAGTAGTCTAAATCCTTAAACCAGATGAGCAGCCCCATATAACCTCCGAAAAAGGCGAAAAATAGCGTGTTTGTGCTTGTGCCTAGAATATCACGGCCAATACGAATGCCGGCTAAGAATAGATTCTTTCTGGAAATTTCCGGATTCTGGTCGTGGATTTCACGCATCGGGGAGGTGATTGAAATGGCAGTATCTACAATCGCCCCGATCGTGCTCATAATAATCACAGCTGTAGCAATTTGAATAAAATTTAATCCAATATGCACATTGAAAGCTGTTATTTCTCCAGATTCTTCTTCCCCAAGTCCATAGATCATGGATTGTTCGGTTAAAATAATAATGAAAAAGATTAAAATAACCATTGTTGCAATCGTCGATAAGAAAGCAAGCATCGTTTTATTATTTACCCGGTTGATGAAGAACAAGCTGATTGCACTGATAAAACCGCATGCGATAAGCGCAATAATAATTGGATTTCCGGACGGGTCATTCATGACAAAAACAGCCATAAGCACAATGATAAAATTAATAAAGAGGGCAATAAAAGATCGTACGCCCTTCATACCGCCAACCCAGGCCATTAATGCAAATAATATGATTGCCAGTAATACGAGTACATTCATAATTTCGCCTGCTTTCTCCGGATAAAGAAAATGGAAATATAGATGGCAATCGGAATGGTCAATACAATCCCAATTCCGCCGACTAAAGCACGTGTTAATTCAAGGGAAAGGTTCATCGATATGGTGAAGCCGAATGGTGCTGCATTTTTAAAATAGATTAGCAGCATGGGTATCGACCCGCTGACGTAGGCAAAAAATAAAATGTTGGTCATGGTGCCCATGATATCTTTCCCGACTTCGTAACCTGCTTTTTTTAATGTTTTTAAATCAATCCGGTTATTTTTCTCATACATTTCAAACATGGAAGCAGATAAAGTAATCGCAACATCCATAACAGCCCCTAAGGAACCAATTAGTAACCCTGCCATAAATATGGTTTCCGGGTTCCTGGTTAAAAAGGCCATTTCTTCATAACGCAGTCCTTCTTCGCCAGTGAAATGCAGTGCTGCATAAGCAATCACTAATGAAATAACTGTCCCTATTAATGTGGCTAGAATAGCTGTATAGGTTTTTTCGTTAAATCCTGTCGCCATCAATAAGGAGAGAACGGTGAAGATAATAATACTGATCGCAGTAATAACAGAAAGACTGATGCTGGGATGCTGTATATAAATGTCTAATGCAAATGATAAAATAGCTGCATTGACAAACAAACTCAACGCGGATAAAGCACCTCTGGACTTTCCGACTGCTAATAATATGATCAGGAATATCCATGCGACAAACACGAAATATTTATCCCGTTTAATATCCCCTGTTGCTTCCCCGTCTTGAGCAAGAAAGATTTCATCGCCTGCAGATAACTCATAGTCCAATGCCAGGGACTGCACATATTCATTATCAAATTCAGTTATTTCTCCTTTATTTGATCCATTTTTTACTTCTCCAACAATATGCTGGGTGACTTTTTCATCTTGATTGCCATGCTCATCTGGCTGATCTTCTCTATTTATTTCTTGAACATCGGTTATGTGAACAATCGTTCTATCATATAAATCATAATTGTTATTGATAAATATCATCGATGCGATAAAACCGATTAGTAATAGACAGACGGTAATATATTCGGTCCTGGTCCGATTTTTTAACCATGCCTTCAATGTAATCACTCCAAAAATAGGATTGTCCTATTCGTATTTCCGAAAACATATACTATGATAACACTTTTAATAAAAAGGAGATACATACAACATCACAAAATTTCGGGGAATAAAGGGAAGCTTCATTCCGATGTGGGCTTTTCATTCTCCGCGGAATGTTAGTTAAACCAATCGAGTCGTTATTGGCTGTTGGGTCTCCTGCCTAGAATTTTCAATTTCTCTCTATGCTTGAAGCGGGCATCATACAAAAGACCTTCGATGGGGCGAGTAATCGCAGCAACGGTTTTAATAGACCGAGTAATCGCAGGTCTCAATGATGTCAGGTTAATGCGACCGCTGCGGCGGACCGTTTTGCTTTCCGGCGTACAAATGTTTTCGATGGGGCGAGTAATCGCAACCCCAGGACGTTGCGGTCTTAGTCTGCCTAGGGGCACGCTCTTCAGCTAACTTTTGCCAAGAAGAGCACTTGGCAAAAGTGGATCTTCAGATGGTGCTGATCCCTCAGGAGTCAAAACGGTCCGCCTCCGCTAGTAGGATATTCTATACATGAAAAACAACTCAACAAACAGAAGTTTGACCCGATAGAACATATTTTTATGCTGTATGGTAAAATGTTCCGCCAAGATTACTTTCTGTGCATAAATGCTATTCCCTGTATTTCATATACATGCTGTCATGATTGGTTGTTCAGGCGAAAACTGCTATTTCGTCCAGCTCATTAGAATGTTATTTCTTTCATTCGCTGTAGAAACCTATCAGAGCGCAGGCCAACCACGGAGACTCCTAAGTGGTTTGCAGGCTAAACCCGTGACTCCTGTCACAACGCCTGCACTTGCACGTCCTGGGACTGCGATTACTCGCCCCATCGAAAACATTTGTGCATCGCAGGGCGAGCTGAAGATCCACTTGAAAAGCGGTTTTCTTTTCAAGTTAGCTGAAGCCGTCCCCATGGCAGACTAAGACCGCAACATCCTGGGGTTGCGATTACTCGCCCCATCGAAAAGAGTTGTTGCAACGTCTGCACTAGTACGTCCTGTACGTCGGAAAGCGAAGTGGTTGGCCGGAGCGGAGCTATGCACCATCATCAATTCCAAAAAGGCCGGATATTTCACCAAAATGCAAGCATGGTAATGAAGAACATGTTCATCTTGGAATAGCAAGAAATATTTGCTTATACTTAGGTGCGAAAGTTGAGTATTTAAGAAAATTCATTAACCTGACAACATTGGTAATCGCAGTTCCAGTCCCAATCAGTTACATTGCAATAAAACAAAAAGTCACCCATAACCTTCTTATTTTAGTATGTACCAAAAGGGAGTGAGTATTTCATTGTGTCCAACGTTTTGGACATTTACAGGAAAGTCATGCTACAATTTTGTCAAATGCTTTTGACAAAAAGGAGCTTAGTTGGTGAAGAATAAGATTAAAAAATTAAGGAAGCAATCGAATATGACACAAGAAAAATTGTCTAAGCTTTGCGGCGTTTCCAGGCAGACCATTAACTGTGTGGAAAATGATAAATATGACCCGACGTTAGAACTGGCGTTTAAAATATCCAGAGCGCTTGATAAAAATGTAGAAGAGGTGTTTATGTATGACAAAATTTCATAAAGACTACCGTATAACGATGAAAGATATTAAAAAAGAGGGGGCTTCTATTTTAAGAAAGCAGTTAGACCCTGTGTCTCTTCCTGTTTCGGAGGAAACGAAAACAGAGCTGGAATGCATGATGACATATTTGAAAAACAGTCAGGACCCTGAGATAGCAAAGAAATATAAGCTAAGGCCGGGAGCAGGGCTTTCAGCGAATCAAGTCGGCATCAACAAAAGCATGTTTGTCATACGATATCAGACAGAAAAGGAGGAGACCATGGAATTAAAGCTGATTAACCCTAAATTGATCAGCCATGCTGCAAATACCATCTATCTTCCGGAAGGGGAAGGATGCCTGTCTGTAAACAGGGAAGTATCTGGACATGTGCCGCGTTATGAGAGAATAAAGGTGCAGGCCTTTGATACAGAGGGAGAAGAGCATACATATACCTTTAAAGGATATAGTTCCATTTTGGTTCAGCATGAAATGGATCACCTGAATGGAATCATGTTTTTTGACAGGATTAATAAAGAACGGCCATATTTGAATTTGCAGTAGGCTGCAAGCTTTTTTGGGAAAGGGGTAATCGCAATGAATCCATTTACTGCAATATTGCAAGAAGCGTATGGAATCCATCCTGTTCACATACAATCCAAACAGGGCGGATGGGCATCCCTTGCCTTTGAAATAAAGGCGAAGGATGCTACTTATTTTTTGAAAGTATATGAAAAGAGACGTGCTTCTACGCCGAAGTTGACCGCATGGATTGACCAGTATGCTCCCATTGTGGAATGGTTAGCAAATAACAGTGATTTAAAAGGAAAAATTCCTGTTCCACTACAGACAAAGGAAGGAAAGTATCAATGTGAAGACGCGGAAAATAGTTATTTACTGTATTCTTTTATTGATGGGGAAACCATTGGTGAACAAGATTTAACCAAGCAGCAGGTATCAGAATTTGCACATATAATAGCCGCACTCCACTCATTTGGGGAGGAAATCCCTTTTCCAACGGAAGCTTTGAAGGAGGACTTTGAAGTGCCTTTTTTAGTAGAATTGGAAGAGGTCATTCATTTCAATGAAAAACATCTCCCGGGGGAATTATATGTCCTTTTCCGTGAAAATCGGGAAAAAATAGACGCATGGATCAGCAGCGTAAAAGGACTTTCAAAAAAGCTGAAATCTCTTTCATTCGATATGGTTTTATGTCATACAGATCTGCATCATTGGAATTTGATGGAGGCGGAAAAGCTGATATTAATAGATTGGGAAGGGCTAAAACTGGCTCCTGCAGAAGCAGATATGATGCTTCTGATAGAGAACCCTTATTGGAAGCAGTTTATGAAAGTTTATCTTCAGCATCACGAAAATTATCATATCAATCAAGATGCTCTTGCTTTTTACCAGTTAAGAAGAAGGCTGGAGGATATTTGGGAGTTTGCTGAGCAGTTATTATATGAAGAACTGGATGCGCAAGAAAAGGATGAAATTATCGGTTATTTGACGGAGTTAACGGACGATACAAATTGATTGTTTGAGATGACGGGTTAAACATTCTCTAAAAAGGGAATAAGCAAAGGGATTTGCAATGAAGCCAAAAGGAAGTGAAGGGATGTTTTTAGCTTGGAATGAAATAAAGAACAACAAGCTGCGTTTCACCTTAGTTATAGGTGTGCTGGTACTTATTTCTTATCTTGTATTCTTTTTATCCGGTCTGGCCAATGGGCTGGAGCAGCTTAATCGGGAGGCTGTTGATAAATGGGAAGCAGACGGTGTTATTCTAACAGAGGAATCCGATTTACGTCTGCAGCAATCCATCGTGTCTGCGGATGATTTTGACGGAGCCGGAGTGGATGAATATACCGAATTATCTCAGCTCAGCGCAATAGCGAGTCATGGGGATAAAAAAGAAAATGTATTTATCTTTGCTGTAGATGAAGCGTCCTTTATCATGCCAAATGTGACAGAAGGAAACGCATTCGCGGATGAGGGAGAAGTAATAGCGGATGATACATTAAAAGAAGACGGCTTTGAAATTGGTGATGAGATTTCCTTATCCTCCACAGAGGAGACGTTGGAAATCACAGGCTTTACGGATAAAGCCAGATTTAATGCAGCACCAGTATTGTTCACAGACTTAAATACGCTGGAAACACTGCAATATGGGGAAATGGCTGAAGGAGATAACGATGCAGTGAATGCCTTTGTTATTCGTACAGATAACTTAGACAGTGTGGAAGCAGATGAAGCATTGCAGGTGGTTGATACAGAAACATTTATAGAGAATCTGCCTGGTTACACAGAGCAGAATTTAACGCTGACATTAATGATATATTTCCTATTTGTTATTTCAGCTGTGGTCCTGGCGATTTTTCTCTACGTGCTTACTATTCAGAAGATAAGCATTTTCGGGGTAATGAAGGCCCAGGGGGTTTCCTCCAAATACTTGGCCGGCTCTGTTGTAGCGCAGACATTTTTGCTTTCTTTAGCTGGCGTGATGATAGGATTGGTTCTTGCTGTAGCTACAGGATTATTCCTGCCGGCAGCTGTACCGGTAGCCTTTAATTACATTGAAATGCTGGTTTATGGAATGATTCTGATTGTCGTATCCGTCATTGGAGCATTTATTTCTGTACAGACCATTGTGCGAATTGACCCATTACGGGCGATAGGAGGTTAAGGGAGCATGGCTATTTTAGAATTGCAAAAGGTGCAGAAAACCTTTGGATCCGGCAGAACAAAAGTAGAAGCAATGAAAGAAACGAATTTTGAGGCGGAACAAGGCGAATTAGTTGCAGTTATTGGCCCCTCTGGTTCCGGAAAAAGTACGTTTTTAAGTATCGCCGGAGGGCTGCAGACACCCACAACGGGAGAAGTCAGGATGAACGGCACCGCTTTGACGGATCTAAAGGAAAAGAAGCGTGCAGCGTTAAGGCTGAAGGAAGTCGGCTTTGTTTTGCAGGCATCGAATCTGGTTCCTTATTTAAACGTCGGACAGCAGATGCAGCTGCTGGATAAGGTAAAGAAAGGGAATATGTCTAAAGCAGAATCCGGAGCGCTCTATCAGTCGTTAGGCATTGATCATTTGCTTCGCAGCTTCCCGAAAGACTTATCTGGCGGAGAGAGGCAGCGGGTCGCGATTGCTAAAGCACTCTATACCAACCCAAGTCTTATTTTAGCAGATGAACCGACGGCGTCTCTTGACTCTGACCGTGCATTTGAAGTGATGCGTATGTTAAAAGAAATTACAGAAGAAAAGCAAACAGCAACAATCGTTGTAACACATGATACCCGGCTGATTGAGGATTGTGATAAAGTCTATCAAATGACAGATGGGAACATGGAATTACAGGAAAAGGAACGTTATACGGTATGACAAAAAGGATGTGATTTCCATTCACTGGAACATCGCATCCTTTTTCATCCTGTTACAAAAATGGATTATAAAACCTGCTGCCATCATGAAAGGTGATTATCAACGATACGGTTAAAATGACTGCTCCAACAGCTATCGTGATATAATCTGCCCGTTTAAAAGACTTGATGCTGTACCAGGTTCTTTTTTTATTTTTCCCAAATCCTCTTAACTCCATCGCGTTGCTGATGACTTCAATTCTTTCCAAACTGGATAGGATTAATGGCAGAATAATAGCTCCTGCATTTTTGATCCGCTTCCCTAATTTTTCATTTTTCGATAAATCAATCCCGCGGGCCTGCTGAGCTTGGGCGATAGTACGGAAGTCCCGTTGGATATCTGGAATATACCGGAGTGCCAAGGAGACAGAATAGGCGATTTTATAATTAATCCCAATCCGGTGGAGAGAGGCAGCAAATTCACTCGGATGGGTAGTGACGATAAACAGTAACGCAGCCGGAATAACGACAAAATATTTTAATGTAATATTAAATTGATAAAAGATTTGCTCCAGTGTCATATTATAACGCCCGGCTATTTCAAAAAGTACATGATTGGTGCCATAGATCCGGACACCTTCCTGAGGAGAAAACAGGTAAATAGCGATATTATTCAACAGTAAAAAGATTAAAATAAAGATTAATACAAAGGCGATGTCCCGGATATGAATCCTTGAAATAATAAATATGGTTATGCTGATTATGAATAAGAATAATAGAATCCTTGTATCATACGTAAGCATTGCAGCGGACGACCACATAATAAAAATAACCAATTTAGTGACTCCAGATAATCGATGGACAGGGGATTCCTTTTCAATATAAGATAACATTTCTATGGCCATGCTTTGCGTACCTCCCTGTCAAAGGCAATAAACCTGGATACAAACTCGACCGGTTCCTCGATACCGGTAAGAACTGCTAAATCAAATAAGGATGTTTCTTTTAAATTAGCTTCCGCCACAATCGCTTCATTGGTTAAGATATTTATAGGTGAATCATCTGCGATCACTTTGCCATCTGCTATGACAATCGCCCTTTGTGTATATTCCAGCATTAAATGCATGTCATGTGTAATCATCATAATGGTAATACCTTGGGCGTTTAAATCTGCCAGGAATTCCATCATCTCCGTATAGTGATAGAAATCCTGCCCGGCAGTAGGCTCGTCCAGAATAATTATTTCCGGCTCCAGTACTAAAATAGAAGCGATGGTTGCTCTTTTTTTCTGGCCGAAGCTTAATGCGGAGATCGGCCAATTTCGAAAAGGGTACAAGCCGCATATTTTTAATGTTTTCTCTACCTTTTCCCTTATCTCTTCCTCTGAATAAATTCCTTTCATAATAAGGCCTAAGGCTACCTCATCATAAATCATATGCTTTGAAATCATTTGATTTGGATTTTGCATCACCATGCCGATCCGTTCAGCACGCTGATAGATAGTGTCTCCGGTAATATCCTTTTGGTGATAGAGGATTTTTCCCTGGTTATTTTTTTCAAATCCGCAAATTAATTTGGATAAAGTGGATTTGCCTGCACCATTTTTACCGACAATGCTTACCATTTCTCCCTTATCAATGGAAAAGGATATCTTTTTAATGTTATTTTCCTTGCCACTATATGTAAAGGAGACATCCTCCAGCTGTAAAACAGGCTGTGTCAGCGTTCTCTTTTTTGCGGGCGGAGTTTGCTCGAACCATTGTAAAAGCTTGTCTTTGAATGCCTCTGTTTGCAATGTATTCAAATGCTCCAAGCCATGCTGGGGTGTGAGGGAGCAATCCGCATACTTTAATGCTTTGATGTATAAGGGCTCTCGAATATTATTTCTCTGTAACACATCGGAGGCAAGCAATACATTGGGAGAGCAATCATATACAATCTCTCCGTCATTAACAACGATAATTCTGTCCACATTCCGGTATAATACATCCTCTAAACGGTGTTCAATGATAACGACCGTCGTATTTGTCTCCTTTTGAATCTGATCAATTAAATCTATGGCATGCTTCCCTGTAGCAGGGTCCAAATTGGCCAATGGTTCATCGAAAAGGAGAATATCTACATCATCCACCATGACGCCAGCGAGAGAGACCCGCTGCTTTTGCCCGCCGGAAAGAGCGTGAATAGAAGCCTCTAAGTATTCCTCCATATCCACAAGGCGTGAGACCTCGGCTACCCTTTTCATCATGGTATCATGCGGAGTAACATTATTTTCTAAAGAGAAAGCAATATCCTCGCCGACAGATAAGCCGATAAATTGCCCGTCAGGATCCTGCAATACCGTGCCAACCATTTTGGATAACGAAAAGATATCGAGCTCTTTTGTTTCCTGTCTTTGGATTTTCAAGCTTCCTGTCATCTCCCCTTTATACGAGAAAGGCACCAGCCCATTGAGGCAATGAGCTAGTGTGCTTTTTCCAGAACCAGAAGGGCCTACAATTAATATTTTTTCTCCTTGATGAATAGTTAAATCAATATTTTTTAACGTAGGTTCCTGTTGGCTTCGATATTTAAATGTAACATTTTCAAACTGGATAATAGGCTGTTTCATGTTTATCTCCCTTAGAGCATCTGCTGTTCTCAGAAATCAGGTAACGGCAACAGACGCTATTCTTTGGTAAGACTCCCGCTCTGACTTTTGGTTTTTGCATAAGATGCGATTAGAATCGTACCAAGAATGCCGGTGGTTATAATATTGGCAATACCGGCGAAAGCTCCTTGTACAAATACTTTATTGGCAGGCTCTGCATAAATCAATATATCTAAAGCTGGAGCAATCAAGAACCAGCCTGCAGCTTGCACACCTGCTTGTACTACATTGAACTGAATGATTTGTCTGGAGGCAAATATTCCTGACTCTATATCGATTTTTCTAGTGAATAAGCCGATGAAAAATCCGATAAATACCGATACAAACACCCAGCTCCACCAAATAGAACCATAAAATACGGCATCCTTTAAGGCATGACCGATCAAACCGATCAATCCTCCGGCAATAGGGCCAAAAACAACACTCATTAAAGCTAGAAAGGCATATGCGGTTTCAATGGTTGTATTTGGTATCCCGGTTGGAATGGCTGCAAAGCGCCCTAAAATAACAAATACTGCTGAACCAATTCCAATTGCTACAATTGTTTTAATGGATAATCCATTTCTCTTCAATTTCCAATTCCCCCTTTAAATGATATGTTCTTATTTTATTAAATACCAATCAGCTTATTTTCGGTGCTTTGCGAATAATAATTTGCCAATGGGGCCCAGTTTCTACGTGATACGCATTGGCAAAGGAGCCCTGGTTAATCGCAACGCCTAAATTATCCAATGAATTCACATACAGCAAAGGCTCTCCGAGGCGAATCTCGGCAAAGGAATGCCGGTATGTCATGATATTTTTATATACCTGCTGGCGGTTATTGGCGATAGTGACTTCGAAAGCATCTCCGTGAGCCACATTAATTTCTTGAAACAGCTCTCTGCTGATGTTGGTCCATAGATTGCCAAAGCGAATATCCAGTATATCAATATTACCGTAGACGATATCATCTTCTATATAAGCTTCCGGTTTTGTTAATTCAACAATGTCGTTTACATCAACAAGGGCGCCGACTTCTTCAAAGGTAATGGTATTTGATGCTAATCTTGCCCCTGTATAGGCATAAACGTCACGTCCATGAAACGTATAGGATTCCCCTGAGCGAGGTAAACGGTTTGTTTTCTCATCGATGATTCTTGCTTCCTTAATGCCGATGTCCTTTTTAATATGGGTAAGTGTTCCATTATCCGGCGTCACAATATATTGGTTATTCACCGTTTTAACGACGACGCTCAGCCTTGCAGTACCAACTCCTGGATCAACTACAGAGATAAAAACCGTTTCCTCTGGCCAATATGGTAACGTTTGATAGAGACGATAGGAGCCTTCCCAAATATTATATTGCGGGATATCGTGTGTCAGGTCGAATACCCGGAGCTTGGAATCTACAGAAAGTGCTACCCCATACATGGCGCTGACTGCCCCGTCGCTAAGACCAAAATCTGTTTGAATGACTAAATTTCTTCCCATTTTAAATTCCTCCTCTTATTTGTGTTGCTTGCATTTTCGTCGATGAGCAGTTGGTTTTAAGGAAACTAAAAAACCACGCCCGTATCGAATAAACGATAAGGACGTGGTTGGAATTTACGTGGTACCACCTTATTTTACTGTATGCTCACACATACAGCCTCATCAAGTACGAAAGCAAGATGCTTTGATACTGTGGTATGGATAACGAGTACCAAATCTCGTCGGAACCTACTCATATCGATGGATATTTTCAGCACGAAGCTCAAAGGCCATTGTTCAGATTCATATTTTTACTTCTTTTCAGCTGCCGAAGTTCTCTGTGAAAAAATAGTTGAATCTTACTTTTCCTCTTCTACGCTTTTCATAAATAACTATGCGAATTAATGTCATTATAAATAATCGAAATATAAAAAGCAAGCATTTTTAGAAAAATGATAAAAGTCGAAATAACAAGTCTGGCTTGTTAAAGGAATCATCTATTTCGGCAGTTTTCAAATTTGAATGCTAAATAGATTATCTGTGCATAGAATAAGATAGAGAAGGAAATGATTCTTTTCTTAATGACTCAACTTTCGCACATTAAAAAATAACTCCATTACCATAGAAACAGGAGTTGGTTGTTCCTTTGATAACACCCTTGACAAAGATATTGAAGGCGAAGTGTAAAGCACCGCTGCGGCGGACCGTTTTGCTTTCCTAGGGGCACGCTCTTCAGCTAACTTTTGCCAAGAAGAGCAATTGGCAAAAGTGGATCTTCAGATGGTGCTGATCCCTCAGGAGTCAAAACGGTCCGCCTCCGCTAGTAGGATATTCTACACGTGAAAAACAACTCACCAAACAGAAGTTTGATCCGATAGAACATATTTTTCATGCTACATGGTAAAATGATCCGTCAAAATTATCTTCTGTGCATCGAAGCGATTCCCTGTATTTCATACCCATGCTTTTATGATTGGTTGTTCAGGCGAAAGCTGCTATTTCGTCTAGCTCATTGAGATGATATTTCTTTCATTCGCTGTAGAATCCTATCAGAGCGCAGGCCAACCACGTAGACTCCTAAGTGGTTTGCAGGCTAAACTCGTGACTCCTGGGGTTGCGATTACTCACCCCATCGAAAAGCGTTGTCACAACGCCTGCACTTGCACGTCCTGGGACTGCGATTACTCGCCCCATCGAAAAGAGTTGTTGCAACGTCTGCACTAGTACGTCCTGGGACTGCGATTACTCGTCCCATCGAAAACATTTGTACGTCGGAAAGCGGAGTGGTTGGCCGGAGCGGAGCTATGCACCATCACCAATTCCAAAAAGGCTGGGTATTTCACCAAAATGCAAGCATGGCAATGTAGAATATGTTCACCCTGGAATAGCAAGATATATATGCTCCTTCTTAGGTGTGAAAGTTGAGTTAATGAAATAGGACAAGCTTGAGAAGGAGAAACCAAATGGTGGATTGCCTTGTTTTTTTCAAAGTTCTGCAGCCGCAGCCCTCTTAAATAAAAAACTTAAATTTACATACTCTTTACATTAACAGCAAACTATATTAATAATTCTTCTCTATACTTCAAAGTGAGGACAGAGGAGAAATGTCCAGTAACTATTATGCAGATAAATTTAAGGGGGCACTTTAATGAGCTTTAGACGGTTTACTTTATTCTTTTTTGTTTCTATTTTAATTTTCTTGGCAGCATGCGGTTCAGGCGATGCAGATAGTGCAAGTGATTCAGAGTCTGGCAGCAGTGAAGAATTATCAGGTAATGTAGCAATTGATGGTTCAGGCACGGTGTACCCATTAATGGCGAGATTAGCTGAAGATTATATGATAAATGAACAGCAGGGTGTTTCGGTAGAGGTTAGCCGGGCCGGGACGAGCGCTGGCTTTGAAAAATTCTTAGTGGAAAATGGAACAGACTTTAATGATGCTTCCCGGGAAATAAAAGAGGAAGAACAAGCAAAAGCAGATGAATTAGGCATGGAAGTGCAAGAATTAAAGGTAGCATTAGACGGTTTAACGATTGTGACGCACCCAGATAATGACTGGGCGACAGAGTTAACTCCGGAGCAGGTACAAGGGATTTTCCTTGGCGAATATACAAAGTGGTCAGATATAGACGAGTCATGGCCAAATGAAGATATTCAAGCTTATGGTCCAAATGAAAATCATGGAACATACGAATTCTTTTACGAAGAGATTTTAGAAGAACAAGATTTAGTAGATGGAATTGACCTTCAACAAGATTACTCGACATTAGTGACATTGGTTTCAGAAGATAAGAACGCTATTGGATTCTTTGGATTTGGATATTATCAAAGTAATCAAGATGCGATCAACGCTGTATCTATTGACTTTGGTGAGGGAGCAGTTGAACCATCTCTAGATACAATTGCAGAGGACGGACCTTATGCAGATTATACACGTCCAGTGTTTACGTACTTGAATGTAAATCAAGCACAGGAAAAACCGGAAGTGCTTGATTATGCGAAATACGTTTTAGAAAATACAAATAATGTAGCTGGCGAGACAGGCTTTGCACCGATTCCAGATGAAGAAATCCAGTCACAGCTGGAAGAGTTAGAAGGAATCGAATAAGACAAGAAGACGGATGAGCGGTGTGTAAAAACATCTCTCATCTTCCTCTTATTTTAAGAAATGGAAGGTGGCTCTAGCATCATGGCTGCAAATAATAAGAACCGCATGTCGGTTAGTAAAATGATTGAACAACAAAAACAGAAGCGCAAATTTTTTAATCAATTAGAACGGTTCATACCAAGTCTATTATTCATTATTGCTTCGATATCGGTTCTTACCACAGTCGGGATAATTTATACGCTGTTTGCTGAATCGGTTGCTTTTTTTCAGAATGTCCCAATTCTTGATTTCCTTACAGGGACCGTGTTAAAACCGCTAAGCCAAAATCCTGAATTTGGACTACTGCCGTTGTTAAACGGGACCATTATCTCCACAGTGATAGCAATGCTGGTAGCAGGACCAATCGGGATGATGTCGGCAATCTATTTAAGTGAATACGCACCTGATCATGTTCGAAGAGTACTAAAGCCGTTATTGGAGATTTTAGCCGGCGTACCGACAATTGTTTACGGATTTTTCGCCTTTACATTTGTAACGCCTTTACTAAGAATGATTTTTCCATCTATTGAAGCAACCAACATTCTTAGCCCGGGAATTATTATGGGTGTAATGATTATCCCAATGATTGCTTCGTTATCAGAAGATGCGATGTCTTCTGTTCCAAACTCGATGAGAGAAGGAGCGCTAGCACTTGGATCAACAAAGCTTGAGACAACATTTAAAGTAGTTATTCCAGCAGCGCTGTCAGGGATTATTGCTTCCTTTGTGCTTGGTATTTCCCGGGCAATAGGGGAAACGATGATTGTCGCCATTGCCAGCGGAAGCTCCAAGAATTTCTCGTTTGATATTACGGGGTCGATGCAGACGATGACTGCTTATATTGTAGAGGTAGCAGGCGGGGAAGCGGCAGCAGGAACGACTATTTATTACAGTCTTTATGCCGTTGCATTAACCTTATTTGTTTTTACGTTAATGATGAATCTATTAGCAAAATATATTTCACGTAAGTTTAGAGAGGAGTACTAAGATGGCTACGAGATATATGGATGCAGTGCTTGTTGAGAAACGTATGTCATCACGTGTACGGAAAAATACCGGCTTTAAGGGCCTTTTCTTTGCCTCCACATTATTCGGTCTGATTGTGCTGGCTGTATTGCTCGTTCGTATTTTTACGCAGGGAATCGAATATATCAATATCGATTTTCTGATGAATCATCTATCCACAGACGCAAGCAGAGCAGGAATTATGGGAGCTATTTTAGGAACAGCATGGCTGATGGTGGTAGTAGTCCCGGTAACTATGGTCATCGGGGTAGGAACAGCCATTTATCTGGAGCTTTATGCAAAGAAGGGTAAGCTTCAATCCTTTATTGCAACAAATATTTCTAACTTAGCAGGTGTCCCGTCGATTGTGTATGGGTTATTAGGCCTGACATTATTTGTTCGTACTTTAGAATTCGGCAATGTCATCTTAGCGGGCGGATTAACCTTAGCCTTACTTGTACTTCCCATTGTTATTGTGGCAGCACAGGAAGCTTTGCGGGCAGTGCCGGGGCAGCTTAGTGAAGCGTCCTACGGCATGGGAGCAACAAAATGGCAGACGGTGCGCCGTATTATTTTACCAGCAGCATTACCTGGTATTTTAACGGGAGCGATTTTAGCATTATCACGTGCAATCGGAGAAACAGCTCCGTTAACTGTTCTTGGTATACCTGCATTGTTAATCCCGTTTCCGTCCGGTATTTTTGATACATTCACGGCATTGCCGATGCAAGTCTATTATTGGACGATTGATTCATCCCTTGTAGCAGAATATGCGAATTTAGCGGCGGCAACAATTATTGTGTTATTGGTTTTACTGTTCTTGCTAAACTCTATCGCTATTTTGATTCGGAATAAGTTTCAGCAGCGCTACTAAATGCACGATACAAAATTTAATGAGCTGAAATAGGAGAGGAGAATATTCCATGAGTACTGTCATGACAAAACAAATAAATTTAAAGCTTGTAAGAAATCCAAATGAAAAACACGAACCGGAAGTGCCTAAAGAGGTCGTTTATGATACAAAAGGGTTAAATTTATGGTATGGGGAAACACATGCTTTAAAAAATATTAATATGGATATCAAAGAAAAAGAAGTGACAGCGATTATCGGCCCCTCTGGCTGCGGGAAATCCACGTATTTGAAAACATTGAACCGGATGGTGGAACTGGTTCCCATTGTTAAAACATCTGGCCAGATAACGTATAAAGGGAAAAATATTTTAGATAAATCCTTTCGTGTAGAGGATTTACGCACACAGGTCGGAATGGTTTTTCAAAAAGCAAATCCGTTTCCGAAATCAATCTATGAAAATATTGCTTACGGACCTAAAATCCACGGCATTAAAAATAAGAAGGTTCTAGATGAGATTGTGGAGAACAGTCTGCGCGGCGCATTCATCTGGGATGAGTTAAAGGACCGTCTGAGTGATAATGCATACGGGTTATCGGGCGGACAGCAGCAGCGTTTATGTATTGCCCGCTGTCTGGCAGTAGAACCGAATGTGATTTTAATGGATGAACCGACGTCAGCGCTGGATCCAAAATCAACCTTACGCATCGAGGAGCTTGTACAGGAATTGAAGAAGGATTACGCAATTGTTATCGTAACGCATAACATGCAGCAGGCAGCCCGTATTTCTGATAAAACAGCATTTTTCTTAAATGGGGAAATCATTGAATATGATAAAACCGACCACATTTTCAATAACCCGACAGATCAGCGTACAGGGGATTATATTTCTGGACGGTTTGGATAAGTGAATAAAACTTCTTTAGAGAATGGCTTTCTGGGCCATTCTTTTTATTTTAGAATTTGAGTTTAGTGTTAAGTGATAGTGTTTTTTTATGATAGAAGCATATCGGATTTTTATCGCCAGACTTGAATTAAGAAATAAATTGATAAATGATTTTAAATGCGGGCGGTACAAGAATAACCAAGGCTACAAACAGATGAACATACCTTCTGTTCGTGAAACTGGTATAGGTGAATAATAATAAAATGATAAAAACAGCTAAAGCTAATAGATTGATGGAATATACCCAAATGGTTGAGTAGAACACATGTAAAATAGAGATGAAAAAGTAAATAAATGCGCTTGCAATAAAACTTTTTTTAGCGGAAGACATCGTTACCATCCCCTGTTGCTAGAGTTAATTTTATATATAACCATTCTTCCCTTCATACAAAAGAGAAAACCTGATTATTTTGTTTTGGAAATCCGTGTTTGGATATTTTATACAAGGGAACATGATAATATAAAGAATGATTAAAAGGAGTTGTGAGAAATGAAGGTATTTGTAATCGGAGCGAACGGACAGATTGGAAAGCATCTGGTGAATCAGCTGCATGCACATGAACAGCATGAGGTGACAGCCATGGTTCGAAAAGAAGGGCAGAAAAAAGAATTAGAAGATAGAGGTATTCATGCCGTGTTAACGGATTTGGAAGGCAGTATCTCTGATTTGGAAAATGCTATAGAAGGTGCTGATGCAGTCATATTTACAGCTGGCTCCGGCGGAAAGACCGGTCCGGATAAGACATTGCTCATTGATTTAGATGGTGCAGTAAAATCGATTGAAGCTGCGAAAAAGGCCAATGTGAATCGTTTTGTGATGGTGAGTGCATTTCAGGCACATAACCGGGACAGCTGGGCAGACAGTCCAATTAAACCATATATGGTGGCAAAACACTTTGCAGATGAAACATTGATGCACAGCGGTCTTGATTATACCATCGTCCGTCCAGGTGGATTACAGAACGAGCCAGGCACAGGAAAAGTGCTGGCAGGAGAAAACCTGGAGCGGGGCAGCATTCCGCGTGAAGATGTAGCAGCCGTCATCGTGGAAGCACTTGAAGCTGAAAACACGTATCAAAAAGGCTTTGATTTAATTACTGGAGTAGACTCTATTCATGATGCGGTAGGGAAAATATAAAATAAAACTGTAACTTTCGGGAATTTCCCGGATGGTTTTCCGTAACAGCGTGAAAAAAGGCGTTCTTTTCTAGAAAGAGCGTCTTTTTTGTGTGAAGAAAAATATACATAATCATTTCCACACAAAAGGATACTTTTTCTAAGCAAACGCTCATTTATCCCATTATTTATGTTTCCAGAAACAAATAAAAAACCCAGAAATTACGCGTCTTGACAGGATAAAAGCGGAATTCCTCAAAAAAATAAAAAAATTTTAAATTACCTCTTGCATTATTATACATAATGATGCATAATAATTCGATAACAGCACATTTACGAGAGGGGATTTTTTAAGTGGCAAAAGACAAGATCGTTTTAGCTTATTCTGGAGGATTAGATACATCTGTAGCGGTGAAATGGTTACAGGATAAATATAATTATGATGTGATTGCAGTAGCGTTGGATGTTGGGGAAGGAAAAGATTTGGACTTCGTGAAGCAAAAAGCATTGGACGTTGGCGCTATCAAATCATATGTAATCGATGCGAAAAAGCTTTATTCAGAGGAATATGTATTGCCGGCATTGAAGGCCAACTTGCTTTATGAAGGGAAATATCCATTAATTTCAGCATTATCACGCCCATTGATCGCAAAAATATTGGTAGATATCGCTGAAGAAGAAGGTGCAGTGGCTGTAGCGCATGGCTGTACTGGAAAAGGAAATGATCAGGTCCGTTTTGACGTTGCCTTTACAGCGTTAAACCCTGAGTTAAAGATTGTTGCACCAGTTCGTGAGTGGGCAATGTCGAGAGAAGAAGAAATTGAATATGCATTAGAGCATAATATTCCGGTTCCAATTAAAAAGGACAGTCCATACAGTATTGACCAGAATCTATGGGGAAGAAGTAATGAATGCGGCATTTTAGAGGACCCATGGGCAGAAGCGCCAAAGGATGCATATGATTTAACCCAAGAACCAGAGGATGCACCAGATGAAGCGAAAACGGTGCAGATTACGTTTGAACAAGGAAAGCCGGTTTCATTAGACGGCCAAAAACTGGATTTAGATGAATTGATTCTAACACTAAATGAAATTGCCGGTAAACATGGTGTTGGCAGAATCGACCATGTGGAGAATCGTTTAGTCGGTATCAAATCAAGAGAAATTTATGAAGCTCCGGCAGCAATGACGTTGATTAATGCACATCAGGAATTGGAAGCATTAACTTTACCTCGTGAAGTAGCGGAATTTAAACCGGTAGTAGAGCAGAAGCTGGCACAGGCAGTTTATTACGGCTTATGGTATTCCCCGCTGACAGAAGCCTTGCAGGCCTTTATTGAGAAGACACAGGAGCATGTTTCTGGTACAGTAAAAGTGAAGCTGTACAAAGGGCATGCACAAGTTGTCGGAAGAGAATCTGCAAATTCCTTATATGACTTTGACTTAGCAACCTATAACAAAGCTGATGCTTTTGACCATGATGCAGCACTAGGATTTATTAAGCTATGGGGACTGCCGACGCAGGTACATGCCTCTGTCAACGGCCCTCAAGGAAATAAATCGATTGAGAAAGTAAAACTAGAGGTAAAGGAAGCTGTTAATCCGTGAAATTATGGGGTGGAAGATTTACAAAACCAACGAATGAACTAGTCGACGAGTATACCTCGTCGATTCGTTTTGACCAGAAGTTAGCGAAATATGATGTGAAAGGCAGTCTGGCTCACGTTGCAATGCTGAAGAAATGCGATATTATACCGGCAGAGGACGCAGAGCAGATTACCGAAGGATTGAAAAAGGTTCTGTCCAAAATTGAGGCTGGAGAAGCTGAATTATCAGAAGCAGATGAAGATATCCATATGAATGTCGAGAGACTGCTGATTGAAGAAATTGGTCCAGTAGGAGGAAAGCTTCATACTGGGCGCAGCAGAAACGATCAGGTAGCGTTGGATATGCGGCTGTATGCAAGAGAAGCGGTATCTGAGCTGATTGTGCTCGTGAAATCAGTTCAGCAGGCGCTTATCGGGCAGGCGAAGGCAAACATTGATGTCATTATGCCGGGATATACGCACCTGCAGCGTGCGCAGCCGGTTTTATTTGCACATCATATGATGGCATACGTATTTATGTTTCAGCGTGATGTGGAGCGTCTGGAGGACAGCTTGAAGCGTGTGAATAAATCGCCATTAGGTGCAGGGGCACTGGCAGGCACAACTTTTCCGATTGATCGTGCTTTTGTAGCAGAGCAGCTTGATTTTGACGGAATTTGTGAAAATAGCCTGGATGCTGTCAGTGATCGTGATTTTGTGGTCGAATTCCTGTCCAATGGCTCGTTGATCGGTACGCATTTATCACGTCTTTGTGAAGAACTCGTGCAGTGGTCCAGTGCCGAATTTAATTTTGTCGAGCTGGATGATTCGTATACAACGGGAAGCAGCATGATGCCGCAAAAGAAAAATCCAGATGTGGCAGAGCTTGTCCGCGGCAAGACAGGGCGTCTTTACGGCAATCTGATTGGAATGCTGACGACGTTAAAAGGCTTGCCTCTCGCATATAATAAAGACATGCAGGAGGACAAAGAGGGGATGTTTGATTCCCATGAAACGCTGAAGGGTGCTTTACAGCTCTTTGCCGGAATGATTGCATCCATGGAAGTAAATAAAGAAAGTATGTACAAAGCGGTTTCCAATGATTATTCCAACGCGACGGATCTGGCTGATTATCTGGTGAATAAAGGACTTACCTTCCGTGAATCGCATGCGGTTGTCGGCCAGGTGGTTTTAAACTGTATTCAAGACGGCAAGTATCTGCTGGATTTAAGCTTAGCGGAATTCAAACAATATTCCGAGGTAGTGGAAGAAGATATATTTGAAGCGCTGAAGCCGGAAACAGTGGTTAATGCAAGAGCAGCTGCGGGCGGAACAGCAAAAAACAGTGTATTAGACCAAATCGAAAAGGCAGAGCAATTATTGGAATCATCTGATGTAAATAAGGTATAGTATATACGAGAAGTAAAATGATTGGAGCCCATAGAGTCAGCAGATGGGTTCCTTTATTTTACGCAAAAAAATACAATAGATTCAAGTTTTTCTAATGTCGTAAAGGCGGTAATGTATTATGAAATTAATTGCATCAGATATGGATGGAACCTTGCTTAACGAAAAGGGCGTAATCAGTGAAGCGAATGCGCAAGCAGTAAAAAAAGCAATTGACAAAGGTGTAGAGTTTATTGCTGCTACAGGCAGATCTTATAAAGCTGCGAATACGCCGCTTCAAGCTGCCGGGATTAATTGTCCTATTATTAGCTTGAATGGCGCAGTAACCTATCAGGAAAATGGAAAAGTAATCAATAGTATTCCAATGGATAAACAGGCAGCTGCACGTATTGTTGAAGAATGCAGCAAATTGGGGATGTATGTAGAATTATTTACAGATAAGGGTGTCCTTTCCGAAAGCCGGGAACACTTTTTAGACATCCTCATGGATATCCTGCATGCAGCTCATCCAAATATATCTGAGAGGGAAATGCGTGAGATGGTGGAGCAGCGGTTTCAATTAGAAGAAGTTTCTTTTATTGAAAATCTGCAGTTAGCAGTAAAGGATGAGGATACCGAGGTTTATAAAATTCTTTCCTTTGCTTTTGAGGAGAGCCAGCTGGAGGGTGCAAAGAGAAAGCTTCGTGATGAGACAGGGGCTGTAATTACCTCTTCCGGAGAGACGAATCTGGAATTTAATCATCCTAAAGCCCAAAAAGGATTAGCCATTCAAAAGTATATAGAAGACAGCGGCTGGTCTATGCAGGATGTGATGTCAATCGGAGATAATTGGAATGATGCAAGCATGTTAGAAATGGCTGGCCGCGGAGTCGCGATGGGAAATGCTGCAGATAAAATTAAGCAGTTATGCCAATATGAGACGGTGACAAATGAGCAGGATGGTGTCGCCAAAGCCATTGAAAAGATGCTGGCAGATTTAGATAAATAGAAAAATGCCGGGCTGTTTTACTTCTGCCCGGCATTTTTCTATTTAATGGCGTTTACTCAACCATAATACCCCTGATTTTGCGAGTCTTGGCAATAAGCCTGTCATGGGTTTCTTAGCCATATTTCCAAAACCGTCTGACTTTCCTAAGGAGCCCAAGGTTCCTTTAAGCTTGATAGGTTTTGGTTTTTTCGGCTGTTTTTCATGTAAAACAGCGAGCAGGATTTCTGCAATCTGTTCTCCCTGCAGTCCGGCCAGCTGTGCACTCGGCGAATGCTCGCTGGATGCGCAGTCCCCCAGCACATACACGGATGGATCTTCTGGAACTTGATAAAAATCATTGACAACGACTTTCCCTTGATTATCCTTGCTGTATGGAAGTTCACGTACAAGCCAATTCGGCTGGACGCCTGCAGTCCAGATGGTCACATCATTTAAATAACAGACACCGTTATTGCATACCCCATCCTGTTCTACATATTCTACCGTTGAATGATGAATCACATCGACATTGTTTTCTGTCAGCCATTTTTGTACATAGGATTGAATTTTGCTGTCCAGCGGTTTTAATACGGTATTGCCGCGGTCAAGCAGGCGGATGTTTAAATCTGGCCGGCTTTCCCGAATTTCTGAAGCAACCTCAATACCGCTTAATCCTGCGCCAATAACAGAAACTTTTCCATAAGCTTTCAAATTCCCTATTGCCACGCCTGCTTTTCTGGCTTTTGCAAAGGTTTGAACGCTTTCGGTATATTCTTCTGCCCCCGGGATTCCATGGTAATTGTCTTCGCAGCCTAATCCGATAATTAAATAGTCATAAGGAACAATGGATTCTTCGTCTTGAATAATAATCTGTTTATTTTCCGTATCGATTTTTGTGATTTCCCGAAAAATATAGTTCACCCGGGAATCAGCTGGAAAATCAACACGAACATCATGATCGGCTGAAGTTCCTGCAGCAATCGCATAGAACTCTGTTTTTAGCGAGCGAAATGGATTACGGTCAATAACAGTGATATGTATATCATCGGATAATGTTTGGCTGAGAAGGCCGAGCAGCGTCTTGATACCGCCGTATCCACCTCCAACAAGAACAACTCTTTTCATTGTGTTACACCCCTTATTTAAATTGTGAAGAAATATAAAACGAAACTTTAATCAGCGGGAGTTTGCCAGACGACTCTCTGCGGGAAATGAAATGTCTCAACGGAATGGAACGATGATGCCGCGTCCCGTCAAAATGCTGCGATGAATTGCTCCAGCAAAAAGCAGATAGGATCGCAAGGGGATGCACCTAGAGATATGACCGGGAAGCGGCCTCCCTAAACCCCCTTGAACTCATGAACGTATACTGCCAGTTAAACTGTGGTAAAATATGAATGCATTTTCATTTAAAAATAGCCGCGTTCAGCTCCAAATGTTCTCCACTTTCGACATTTTGAAACAATCTCTCTTCCGAATACTAGCGTAACAAATTATGAAGGCGATGTCATTAAGATTGAGGCTGCAGTTTACGAATAAGAAAAGGATAATTTATTCAAAAAAATTAAATTATTTCAGGTGGAATGAATAGCTTGCTAGAGTTTTAGAAATAATGGTACGATTAAGAGTGCTTTTTATTCAATAAGATTAACCAATCATTCTATGGGAGGGAAATATAACTCCCGCTGAATGAAGTTTCGTTTTCATAGATATAGAAAAGAAAAGGAGTTGCCTATGGCAGGAATGAATTCAATCCCATTTACTGTAGCAAAAAATGAGCAATTTTTTGATCGCCTGGGAGATTATATCGGCGATGTTTTTTATGATATTTTACCAGAACAAGGCTTTGAGCTGCGTGATGAACAGATTTATATGGCGTTTCAGCTGGAACAGGCTTTTAAGCATAAAAAGACTATTTTTGCAGAAGCAGGTGTCGGTACGGGAAAAACAATCGTGTATCTCTTATATGCCATTTGTTATGCCCGTTATCAGAGAAAGCCTGTGATTATTTCCTGTGCGGATGAAACCCTGATTGAACAGCTGGTCAAAGAGGGCGGGGATATCGATAAGCTGGAAAAAGCGCTCGGCTTAGAGGTAGACGTCCGTTTGGCAAAAGCGCGCGAAAACTACTTGTGCATGAAGAAATTAGATCCGTTGTCCGAATATACAGAGGATGAAGAAATTCTTGATGTACATGACTCTATTCCAGATTTTGTGTTCGATCAAGGTGTTTCGATGCAGTCTTTTTATCCTTATGGAGACCGGAAAGATTATCCATGGCTTTCGGATAAGCAATGGGAACAGATTGGCTGGGACCCGCTGAAGCAGTGTGCGACTTGTGACTTTAGACATCGCAGTGCGCAGACATTGCATCGTGATTATTACCGCCATGCAAAAGATTTGATTATCTGCTCGCATGATTTTTATATGGAGCATGTGTGGACGAAGGAATCACGAATCAGGGAAGGACAGCTGCCGCTGCTTCCGGAAGCAAGTGCAGTTGTGTTTGATGAAGGGCATTTATTAGAGTTTTCGGCCCAAAAAGGGTTGACCTACCGCTTCAACTATCAGAATATCACCAATGTCTTAACTGGCTACCAAGGGCAGGACGTGCGGGAAGAATCACTGCAATTAGCCGAAGATATCATGGCGCTCCATGATGACTGGTTTGATTATATTTCAGAAATAGCTGCGCGTGTAGAAGGCTCCAATCGACTTGAGATTCCAACAGATATGAAAATGCGTGAAATGGCAGTTCAATTAGAGAAGATGGTTCAAGAGCTGTTAGAACAGCTTGTTTTTGATGCGGAACTGTTCACCATGGATGCATACCATACAAAAATTATTGAAGAGTACTTGGAATTTTTCACGTATGGTTTATCGATTTTCTTAAAGGATGATGAAGGAGTTTACTGGTTGGAAGAGGGTGGCGACCAAAGCAGTCTGGTTATCATGCCGAGACTGGTAGAGGATGTACTTCGGGAAGAAGTATTTCAGAAAAACATCCCATTTATTTTCTCCTCCGCAACACTGTCTCAAAATGGAGATTTTTCTTATATTGCGAAGAGCCTGGGTGTGGATGCATATGACTCCTTTTCTGTCGAATCCCCATTTGATTATGAGGAAGTCCGTACCATAAAAGAGCATGGTTATTCGGAGGAAACAGAAAAGTATCTGGGGATTGCCAGCCAGCTTCAGGAGAATAAAGGGCACAGTCTCGTTTTATTCCGCTCGGAAGAAGAGATGCAGGCATTCCGGAAATGGACAGAAACGCAAGACTGGTCCTTTGATTTCCTATTTGAAGGGGATAAGGAAATCAGTGAAATTGTCCGCGAATTCCAGTTTAATAAGTCCTCTGTTCTCTGTGCGTATCATTTATGGGAAGGGCTCGATGTGCCGGGAGAGGCACTGACGCAGGTTATCATTGCTTCCCTGCCATATCCGCCTGATGATCCTGTGTTTAAAGCAAAACGCAAACATGCAAAGAACGCGTATGATGAAATCGATTTGCCTTATATGGAGCTTCGGTTAAAGCAGGGCATCGGCCGATTAATTCGTACAGAGCATGATAAAGGAATCGTTCATATTTGGAAAAAAGCATAGAGTTACATGCTCTATGCAGCATTTAATTTGATTTTTAAAAGGACCGTTGATACCTATATCCTCGTATTAACGGTCCTTTTTCGTATCAATTAAGCTTATAAAGTGATTTAGAATCTTTGCAGTCAGCCCCCAGATGGTATTGTCATCATATTGATAGAAAAGCTCCTCCATTGTCCTGATATGCCATTCATAGTCCTCTCCGCCGACAATTAAATGGTATGGGAAATTATCCTCGGGTTTTATTTCTAAATGCACTTTATATTTTTTTGGTTCATTTTCTAAAAAGAAGGAAAGTGGGACGGTGAAAATATGATCCACTTCATCCGGGCTGGGCTGGATATTTTCTATACTCTTCAGCCTCCCGATAAAAGGATATATAATTCTTCCTAAGTCATTCACCACATAATCAAGCGGAATGGGGTCGGAAATATCCTGTTCTGAAATTCCAAGCTCTTCCGTGGTTTCCCGTACAGCGGTATGGGCAGGATGCTTGTCATCCTGGTCTGCACGGCCTCCGGGAAAACAAACATCTCCAGGCTGGCTTCTTAGATTTTTGGACCGGACTTCAAAAAGGATATGAGTTTCTCCATCTAATTCAACCAAAGGAATTAAAACAGAAGACCGTTTAAAGTGTTTGTGGCCCATTAATGCCGGAGTGCGTTCCCTTAAATGATTCAGAATATGTTCTATCTGCATGCGTATCCTCCCTTTTCAGCGTTCGTGTCATATATTAATTCTAGTATGCTTTTGGATTACTGTCATTTATATCGATTAACATGACAGATTATGTGTGTAAGTTGACACGTATTCGTAGAGATAGGATGATAATTATATAGAGAACGTTCAAATAAATATCGCTTTTGATAGAATAAGAATAAATAAGAGAAGGGTGCGTATGTAATGAAACATGCTATTTATCAAATGGATATTGTTCCCGGTGACCCGGAGAGCAATCGCAGAAGAGTGGAAGCGTGGCTGATAAACCAGGTTAAGGAGGATAAACCTGATATCGTCGTTCTTCCGGAAATGTGGACGACAGCATATACGTTGGACCAATTAGATCAAATCGCTGATTTGGATGGAGAGCCTACGAGGAGCTTTTTGAAGGAGCTGGCAAAAACGTATCAGGTGCATATTATTGGCGGGTCATTTGCAAATAAAGCAGAGGGCGCAATCTATAATACAGCGCTTGTTATTAATAACGAGGGGGAAGAGGTCTATACGTATGATAAAATCCATCTCGTCCCGATGCTGAATGAACCGGCGTATTTAGCAGGCGGAAGAAAACAGGCGCGTGTATTTGAGTTAGATGGGATCAAAATGGGGCTGATTATCTGCTATGACCTTCGTTTCCCTGAGTTAGCCAGAGAATTAGCTCTAAAAGGAGCAGAAGTGATTTATATTGTCGCAGAATGGCCATCCGCACGCAAGGATCATTGGAAGGCGCTTCAACTGGCGCGGGCGATTGAAAATCAATGTTATATTATATCCAGTAATCGGATAGGAGCGTATGATGGTGTCGAATTCTGCGGAACGTCGCTGATTGTCGATCCGTGGGGGACGATTGTCCAGGAAGGGTCCGAAGAACAGGAAGAAACACTGATTGAAACAATCGCTGCTTCAAACGTGGATCGTATACGTGAGGAAGTCCCTGTCTTTAAAAGCAGAGTCCCGGAAATGTATCAAGGCTGGTAAGAACGAAAAGCGTAAAGTGCCCGTTTAAAAACGTAGAGACTGCGCTTCCCGTTTTTTTTGGGTGGTGGTTCGACTTTAGTCGAACTTCCTTTACCTTAAACCGATGATGGCTTTCACCTGCAGGGCATAAGTGCGACTTTAGTTCTGTCTGTGCCTGATGTCTTGCCAATCGCTAAGTCTGCTTTATCATAGGGCACTCTCGTGTTGTCTCGTAGTTTTTGGCGCTTGGAGCTGGACATGGCTATTTCTGAATAAGAATAATATAAGAAAAATCTTATATTTTCCTATCCCATAAAAAAGACTCCTTTGTCAGTGCGTCCCTCGAAAAGCCGGAAGATAACCGGTTTTCAAGGGATAATCACCGTCGCAGGGAGTCTTTTTTAGTGAAGTGATTTATCAATATTAGGCGGTTCTTTTAATTCGCCTGTACAAACATTTTCTGTGATATGCACTTGGGAAGTTTTCCCTTTGTTGTTCACGAATTTGAATACACCGTTATTAAAGTCCGTACCAATTTCCTTGTAGAAGATTCCCTCGTACAGGTTATGCTTGGAACGAGTGAATTTCAGACGATATTGTCCAGGTACTTCGCCGTCTTCCTGAATAAATGCGCGTACGCCTTTTTCGTAAATCGTATCATCCGTACTTTTTAATGTACGATCAACAGAAACAATGTGAAGGTCGATAAAAGAAATCTCACGAAGAAGCACATTGACAAAAGATCCTTTTGTAATCTCTTCCCAACGGTTCTGTGCGCTTTGCCCAATAATGATTTGTGTAATATTGTACGTATGTGCTACGTCTTTAATTGCTTTTACAGAGCGCTTCTCTTTATCACGTATAATAAATTCCTCTACGTCTAATTCCTCGCACAATTCCTTCCAATGTTCAACAAAGCCAGATTTATCTGCATCAAATTCATCATAGGGAAGGGCATCTACTGTTAAAACATATAATGGGCAATCCATCATTTGTGCTAATTTATGACCGCGGCGGATTAGACGTTCTCCATTAGGACCATAATAAACACATACTAAAATACTTTCGTCCATACGACCTCTGATTTTTTTCATCGCTTCTACGCACCTTTCTTTAATAGTCATTTACTTTTTCTTTCGTTTTTAAAACATCTATATATATCTGAATAGGAACAGAATGGTTTCACTTTTAATTTAACCTGTCAGAAGGAGGTTTAACCCCTTTTATAACAGGTTTTTGAAGATAGTCATATCCTTTAAACCGTATCATTTTAACATGTATTTTTAGATTCGTATAGTACTAGATGTAAAATATTTATTTCACATTGATTTTTTCACTGTAAAGTCCTTTATACAGGTATTTCTTAGAAGTTGCAAGTAAATTTAATAATGACGTCTTCGTTGCTGATGAGATATATCAAAACATCTCAAAATAAAATTTTATAGGGGTGTCACAACGTCATACATGCAAACAAAGAAAAATTCTTGTATAATATCTATGTGTGATTATGAAGACGTCATGTTTAGTGTGTGTTCCAATAAGCTTTGTAAAAATGCCCAAGTGACAAATGCTGCAGCATTGCACTGCTTTTGTCAGACTTTTTGAACAACCATTTTAACACCTCATAATGCCTTTGCTCTTACTACATGAAAGGCTTATTATTTTACCACGTTTTAACATAGCATGAGTGTCCGTCATTTCCCCATGAGGGTATTGAAATAATAAAACAAAACGTTAATCCAGCGGGAGTTTTTACGAATGGTTCTCCCTAAAAAATGATATGGCTGGAAAAACGGTCACTACATTTCCTGATTAACTCAAGCTTCCATTCACAAGGGAAAAAAACATGTGGATTAAGTTGAGTTTCTCTCTATTTTAATGCATTGGTTCAACCACTTTATCGTCTTTGTTCCATTCAGTAACGTAAAATGCTGAAGGGCCCCTGCAGCTATTTATATATACTTTCGTCAATAATAAGCTTTCTATTATTAGATTAGCATTTTACGGACAAAATAACCATTGTATATGCTGTTTGTTTAGAAAGTATAAGAAAAGGTTTTAAAGAAGCTGTCACGAAGCTCCTTGCCTTGTGCCGGAATATTCAAGCTGGCACATCCTTATGGTGGTAAAGAACGAGCGTATCTCGCTTATTCGAATGTTCGTTTTCTCTCCCGTTTTAAAGGGTAGTTAGTAAATAGCATACTTGTCTGGATGAAATATGTGCGGACTTTTTAAACAGGTGAGAAATTTTACCCTTTTTTGCTGCTTGAACCCAAACTTTGATTGATACCTAAACATCTGGCAACCATCAGGTTTTCTAACATAATCACAAAATAAGAAAAACAATGAAATGATAGGAGGTTCTCGTTTGTCGACTTTAGTACTGGCTATTTTTATCCCATTTCTGGCTGCTGCAATTATACCCTTCTTATATAAGTATATAAAAAACATACATGTGGGCTGGTTCGTCATTCTGGTGCCGACAGGTTTATTCATTTATCTTGCTTCGCTCATCCCGGCTATTTCTAATGGAGAAGCAATTGTGCAGACAATAAACTGGATTCCGAGCTATGGAATCAATATAACGGCTTACCTGGATGGACTTAGTCTGACTTTGGCATTATTGATTTCCGGAGTGGGAGCACTTGTAATTCTTTATTCTATTTATTACCTTTCGCTGAAAGAACCAATAGGTACGTTCTATACATACCTTATGCTGTTTATGGGAGCAATGTTAGGTGTTGTGATGTCAGACAACATGCTGGTTTTGTATGTATTCTGGGAGTTAACAAGTATCTCTTCCTTCCTGCTAATCGCATTCTGGTATCAGCGAAAGCGTTCCAGAGAAGGTGCCAAGAAATCATTGATTATTACGGTTTCTGGCGGTATTTCAATGCTGGTTGGTTTTATCATGATTGGTGCCATGGCAAATACGTGGAGTATCCGCGAGGTAATTGCTGAAGTGGCGGCAATTAGCGATCATGCTTTATTTATCCCTGCTCTCTTGCTTGTGCTGCTTGGAGCATTTACGAAATCAGCACAGTTTCCGTTCCATATATGGCTTCCGGATGCGATGGAAGCACCTACACCGGTTAGTGCTTATCTGCACTCGGCCACAATGGTAAAAGCGGGTATTTATCTGGTTGCTCGTTTCACACCGGTTTTTGGCGGGGAAGCTGTCTGGTTCTGGGCTGTTACAGGTGTCGGGATATTTACGCTTTTCTGGGGATCCTTTAATGCTGTCCGTCAGACCGATTTAAAAGCATTGCTGGCTTATTCAACCATCAGCCAGCTTGGAATGATTATGAGTATGTTCGGGATGGGCTCCGCAGCCCTTCATCTGGGATATGCTGAGGAATCGGTGGTATATACAGGGGCAACCTTTGCGGCGTTATTCCATTTAGTGAATCACTCGACGTTTAAAGGCGCGTTGTTTATGGTTGTCGGTGTCGTCGACCACAGTGTGGGCACCCGGGATATTCGCCGCCTGGGCGGACTCATTACACTTATGCCTATTACATTTACGATTGCAACAATCGGCAGCATGTCCATGGCAGGGTTACCTCCGTTTAATGGATTTTTGAGTAAAGAGATGTTCTTTATATCTACTTTAGATATTACGGAAGCAAGCTTCTTCGGCTTAGGGACATGGGGGATTATCATTCCGATTGTTGCCTGGATAGCAAGTGTCTTTACATTTGTTTATTCCACCGTATTTGTTGTGAAAACGTTCCTTGGTCCATATAAAGAAGAAAAGCTGGAGCATCCGGCACATGAGCCAAAGCCGGGAATGCTGATTTCACCGATTATATTAGGATTGCTTGTAATTATATTTTTCTTTGTGCCGAATGTGATTGGAGAGAATCTGATTACGCCTGCGATGAGCGGAATCTTCCCTACCTTTGCTGCAGAAGGCGCAGATTTGGGAACGGATATTTATGCTTGGCATGGCTTTGAGCCTGAATTATTTATGACCATCGGTGTCGTACTGTTTGGGGTTCTCTTATTCTTCACGAGAAAATACTGGTCAGGTATATATAAACTGTTTCCAGAGAAACGATCAATTAATGTGTTTTATGGATTCGTCTTAGACCAGATGGAAGATAAATCAACGGTTATTACAAATAAATATATGACGCGTTATTTACGTGATTATATGGTGTATATTTTTGCTTTCTTTATTTTGGTGGTCGGCGGAACTTTTATTTATACAGAGGCATACCAATTTACACTGCCGGAAAATGCAACGATTTCGGTTTTTGAATGGCTTATTGTGCTGTCTATGATGGCAACCGGTATTACAATTTTATTTGCACAGTCCAGGCTGACAGCGATTGTGTTAAATAGTATTTTAGGCTTTGGAATTGCGATTCTTTTTGTCCTGCTGCGTGCACCTGATTTAGCGCTGACACAAACCGTTATCGAAGCAGTAACCACTGTTTTATTCCTTGTAGCGTATTATTTCTTGCCTGAGCTGGAAAAAGAAAATACGTCGAAGAAAACGAAGAGTATCAACCTGTTTATCTCCATTGGTGTCGGTGTCGTATTTACAGCTGTAGCATTAGGTGTTCAGGGGAACAGAGGATTTGATACAATTTCTGGATTTTTTGAGAATTCCTATGAACTTGCAGGAGGAAATAACATGGTGAATGCCATCTTAGGGGACTTCCGTGCATTTGATACAATGTTAGAGGTAGTTGTTCTCTTAATTGCAGGGATTGGTATCTATACAATGATCCGGGTGAAGGCCAAGAAGGAGAGTGATCAGATTGAAGATAAATAACGTCATCCTTCGTACAGTGGCCAAGCTTGTTTTCTTTATCATTCTGACCCTTGCAGTTTATTTATTTTTTGCAGGTCATAATAGTCCAGGCGGCGGCTTCAGCGGCGGGCTGGTACTTGCATCTGCACTGGTACTGTTATTTATTGTATATGATATTGAAACCATCCAAAGAGGTCTTCCCATTGATTTTAAATTGGTAGCTGCTTTTGGTGCATTCTTGTCTGTGGGCACTGGGTTTGGCGCATTGGTGTTTGGTGCAAACTTCTTAACACAGGCCTTTGATTATTTCGATATCCCTTTTTTCGGGGAAATAGAACTGACAACAGTGACGATTTTTGAAGCTGGTGTTGCGCTTGCTGTTGTTGGTGTTGTGGTAACAATCTTATTAAGTATTAGTGAGGATGAGTAATTATGGAAACGTTAGTAACCATCCTGGCAGGTGTATTAGTTACAGTAGCAACTTATCTCTTGCTGTCAAAGAGTTTGATCCGCGTTATTATCGGTACTGCGATTTTAACCCATGCAGCCCACCTTCTCATTATGGTGCTTGCAGAATTAAAAACGGGAACAGTGCCGATTGTCGGCGAAGGAGATCCGGTAGATCCACTCCCGCAGGCATTGATTTTAACGTCAATCGTTATTGGTTTTGCAGTAACTGCGGTGTCTCTCGTTCTCGCTTATCGAACATATCAAGAGATTGGAACAGATAAATTAGATGAGCTGAGGGGGGAGACGGATGAGTAATTTAATTGTTATGCCCATGGCACTGCCGGTCCTGTTTGGGATTATTCTTTTATTTTTGAGACCTTATGTGAAGGTGCAAAGAGGACTGTCATTGCTCGTATTTGTTGCGAATATCGGAATCAGTGCATATATGCTGCAGCTGATTCAGCAAAATGGCGTCTTACGTCTTGATTTTGGCGGTTGGGAGCCGCCTTTTGGAATCTTATTTGTGGCAGATAGTTTTTCTATGCTGCTGGTGCTGGCGGCAAGTATTGTTGCTGCTGTATGTTTAATCTATTCGTTTTCTTCTGTGGAGCCATCATTTGAAAAGAATTTTTATTATTCTTTTGTTTTATTTCTTATCGCAGGGGTAAATGGCTCCTTTCTGACAGGAGATATCTTCAACCTGTTTGTCTGTTTTGAAATTATGCTGCTTGCCTCCTACGTGTTAATCGTATTTGGCGGCAAAAAAAGACAGCTTCGCGAGTCGATAAAATATGTCATTGTTAATGTTGTCTCCTCTTGGATTTTCCTTGTAGCTATTGCATATATATATGGATCGGTCGGAACATTAAATATGGCGCATATAGCAGAGCGTGTTGCAGAAAATGGACAGACTGCGACATTAACTGTTGTCAGTATTGTTTTCTTAACCGTATTTGCATTAAAAGCAGGTCTGTTTTTGTATTTCTGGCTGCCGGGCTCTTATTCTGTTCCAATTACTCCGGTCGCAGCTATGTTCGGAGCGCTGCTGACAAAGGTTGGAATTTATGCGATGTTCCGTATGTTTACCTTGATTTTCTATCATGAACCGCAAATGACGCACACGATAATCGGAATTTTAGCAGGGCTGACTTTAATCGGCGGGAGTATTGGAGCAGTTGCTTATAAGGACCTCAGATTAGTTGCTTCTTACAATGTGGTCATTGCAGTTGGTTTTATTCTCGTTGGTTTGGCTGTTGCAACACCAGCTGCTATAGAAGGTTCTATTTATTATTTGATTCATGACATTATTATAAAAGCATCTCTATTTTTACTGGTAGGAACGATGATTGCAGTGACTGGGCAGACGAAAATGGATGAAATCAGCGGTCTGATCAAGAACCACCCGCTGCTTGGCTGGCTGTTCTTCCTGACAACATTATCTTTAGCCGGAATTCCGCCATTAAGCGGATTTATCGGTAAAGTCCTTGTTGGGGAGGGTGCTGTAGAAGGCGGCGCATATGTCTTATTAGCTCTTGCATTTATCTCAAGTATCTTTGTTCTATACTCCCTGATGCGTATTTTCTTAACAAGCTTTTGGGGAGAAACCATTATCAGTAAAGACGAAGAAGCACCAGCAAAGAAAGGCTGGAGCGTTGCAATGTGTATATTAGCTTTAGGTACGATTGCTTTAGGCTTAGGCGCTGAATCTATGTCTGTTTATGTTCAAGATGCAGCAGAAACATTATTAAACCCGCAAATTTATATTGATGCAGTACTTGAAGGGAATTAGTCCGGATGAAATACGAATTATCCGGTCCCCCTAGGAGTGTGCATGAATACCTCTGAAGCAGTTTTTCTAATAAACAAGGTGGTGATGCTGAATGCCGGCACAGTTTTTATTGAATGTGTTTATTGCTGTATTATGGACCCTGATTAATGATGAATCCGAACTTCGATTTACAACATTTGTCGCAGGTTATCTCGTTGGGATTGGTATTGTATTTTTAATGCATCGTTTTTTTGGAGAACGATTTTATCTTTCACGCTTTATAGCGTTAATAAAACTGATATTTATCTTTACGAGAGAGCTTATCATGTCGTCAAAGCTCGTTCTTGGGCAAATTTTAAAACCGAAACTTTCGATTAAGCCGGGACTGTTTAAATACGAAACAGTCTTGCGGGGAGATTGGGAAATTACGGCTTTAGCACTATTATTAACATTAACTCCAGGTTCTGTTGTTATTGAAGTGACAGATGACGGAGATGCATTTTATATTCATGCGATGGACGTGGAAGAGTCAAAAGATATCCTGTTAAAGTCCATTGATAACTTTGAGAAAGCAATTATGGAGGTGACGCGCTAATGATTCAAGGAATGCTGACGATTGCTTTAACGTTTTATGGAATATCGATTTGTATCAGCGTGATTCGTATTATTATTGGCCCGAGTCTGCCTGACCGTATCGTTGCTTTAGATATGGTTGGTGTGACACTCGTATCCTCCATAGCTATTATATCTGTTATGATGACAACCACTGCATTTTTAGAAGTTATCTTGATTTTAGCTATCCTGGCTTTTATCAGTACCATTGCCTTCTCAAAATATATTGAGAGGGGGATCATTCTTGAATATCGACGCGACGATTGAATTTATTGCTGCTCTATTTATGCTTACCGGGTCGATTATGGCATTAATCAGTGCGATAGGAATTATTCGTCTGCCGGATGTTTTTACACGATCCCACGCTGGTACAAAAAGTTCTACACTTGCTGTACTATTGACCCTGCTTGGAGCATTTATTTATTTTGCTTCCAATCAAGGATTTTACAGTGTCCGGCTGCTGCTCGGAATTGCTTTTGTGTTCTTAACTGCTCCCGTAGCAGGGCATCTTATCACACGTGCGGCTTACCGGGCGAATGTAAAAATGGCTGATACGACTGTGGAGGATGAATTGAAAGAAGTGACAGATAAAGTAAAAGAAGAAGCGGAAAAAGAGCGCAGTGAAACTGGAGAAGTCATTATAGAAGACGAAAAGAAAGCAGACAAAGAGCATTCTGAATAGAGTGCTCTTTGTTTATAATTCTAAAATAACAGTGCATACTTTTAAAAGGGAGACAGGTTTTTAAGAGCGTTGAAGAGGGAAGTAGGATAGAGAAGTACATAGGGGGTTAGAAAATGGTAAAACCAATCGTGCAAGATAAAGGAATGGATCATACCATCGATTTTTTAAGAGACGGTTATTTTTATTTTTCTAAACGAATGAACGAGTATCAGGAAGATGTTATCGGATCACGTATATTTGGAAGAAAGCTGGTGATGCTGCGAGCGGAGGAAGCAGCAGATTTAGTAAAGGATACGACTAAGTTTAAGCCTGAGAAAAGTATCTCTGAACTGTCCGCCAGCTCGCTGAGGGAAGAAAATGGCGTATTTTATCTGGCAGACATCGATCAACATCAGGAGAAAGCCTGGTTTCAAGATGTCTTCTCTGCAGAAAAGCGGGAAGAGTTGGAAGCAATTATCCGCCAGCGCTGGGAAGAAAGAATAGAAGCATGGAAAATAAACCCGTCTATTGATTTTGTTGCGGAAATGGAAGAGATGTGGGTGATTGCTGTTTGTAACTGGCTGGGGATTCCGATTCGTGCAAACAATCTAAAACAGCGTACCACGGATATACAGGAGCTTGTTCAATTATTTTCAAAGTATGGATTCAATCGCTGGAAAAGAAAACAAGCGAAAAATCGAATAGAAAAGTGGCTTGTCTTCTTAATTCGTCAGCTGAGAGCAGGTAAAATCCATGTCGATGAAGAGAAGATATTGTCTAAACTGGCTTGGTATGAAGATGAATCAGGTCAAATTTTACAGACAGGAAAAGTGGTTCAGGAATTATTATTTCTTATCCGGACCTTTGCAGCTTCCGGCAGATGGGTTGTCTTTTGTCAAATAGCACTGATTGAGAATCCAGAATTAAAGGAACGGCTTCAAGTGGATCATCAATATGTTGATTGCTTTATCCATGAGGTTATCCGCTTCTACTCCATGATTCCTTTTGCTGTAGCAAAGACACAGGAGCAGCTTTTCTGGAAGGAGATGTTTTTTGATAAAAATCAATTGGTTTTGTTTGATATACATGGCATCAATCATCATCCTGATAAGTGGCTTCATCCCGACTTATTTCAGCCGGATCGATTTTTAGATATTTTACCTGACTTTGGAGAAGGGGCGGCGAAAGAGCTCGCTTCTGCGAATGAGAATATAACAATGCAGCTCATGAAGATTAGCTTGTCTTATCTCCTGCGGGCCGATTGGATAGCTCCGAATCAGACCTTCACCTGCCGTGGCACGGAAATTCCGGCACGGCCAAAAAATGGCATGCCGCTTGATTTTTACCATCAATCTTTTGTAGAGGATATGTAAGGGCGGTTTCTATTGAATCGGACAGTGATGTAATAAAATACATTTTTCACGGTCAATTGCATTGCGATAAAAAGCCAGTTTGAACAAGAAATAACTTCTTGTTCAAGCTGGCTGATGTTATCTATTATTCACTCATCAATTCGCCTACGATAGAATAGGAATAAAGTCTTTCCTTAATATCGTAAATCTGTGAGGTGATTATAATTTCATCTGCATCTGTTTCTTTACGGAATGCTTCTAACCCTTTACGGACAGTTTCTTTGTTGCCGATAATAGTTGTCTTCGGACTTAAAGACTCTTGCACAGCAGCTTTTTCTGCTGGAGACCAGATGGCATCCATGTTCTCAACAGGCGGCTGCAGTTTAGATTCTATCCCTTTTCGCAGATTTAAGAATTGCATCTGATGAGAGGTAGCTAAATAAGCTGCTTCTTCATCGGTATCCGCTGCAATGACATTGACTGCAACCATTGCATACGGTTTATCAAGTGCTTCAGACGGCTGGAACCGATCACGATAAAGCTCTAATGCAGGAACGGTATATGCAGGTGCAAAATGGCTGGCAAATGAAAATGGCAAGCCCTTTTCCGCCGCTAATCGTGCACTAAAATCGCTGGAACCAAGCAGCCAAATCGGGATATCTAAGCCCTGTCCAGGTATTGCCTTTACTCGGGAAACTGGATTGCTTGAAAAATAATCCTGCAATTCATTGACTTGCATCGGAAATTCCTCTGGACCGGCATGAAGGGTACGGCGCAGAGCAAAAGCGGTCGCTTGATCACTTCCTGGTGCCCGGCCTAATCCTAAGTCTATCCGATTCGGATAAAGGGATTCCAGTGTGCCAAATTGCTCTGCAATGACCAGACTGGCATGGTTTGGCAGCATGATTCCTCCTGAACCGACACGGATGGAGTTGGTATGCCCGGCAATATGGCCGATCAATAAAGAGGTTGCTGAGCTTGAGATTCCTTTCATGTTATGGTGTTCTGCAAACCAATAGCGGTGAAATCCCAGTTTCTCAACATGCTGTGCTAAACGGACACTTTCCTGAAATGCCTGTTTAGCATCTCCTTCTTCAATGATTGGTGCGAGATCGAGTACAGATAAAGGTATATTTTGAAACTTTTTGTATGATTGTGTATCCATTAAATCCCTCCTTCACTAATGAAAATGATAAAGGTTTCTTAGGGCAGCGTCCAATGTTTAAACTTATGGCGTAAGAAGAAGTTACTTTTTGCCTCTTTATCCAGGGGGAGGGGATTGCAGTTACCAATGTTATCAGGTTAATGAATTTTATTAATTTTGATACAGATAGTAGTAAAACCTATCTAGTGGAGGAAAAACACGGAGACTCCTATGGGAAAGCGTAATGGTTTTCGGTGGGGCGAGTAATCGCAAAAGCTCTTCGATGGGACGAGTAATCGCAGTCCCAGTCCCAGTGTGAAGACCCCGCAGAAAAAAAGCGAACTTCTTTTTTTCTACCACAGGCATAAGCGCGACTATGCTTCTGTCTGCGCCTGTCGGCTTGCCAATCGCTAAGTCTTCTTTAGAGGAGATGAGCTCGGGGCCCATGGAAAGCGTAGTGTTTTTCTGGGGTTGCGATTACTCACCCTATCAAATATCGCCTTAGCGGACATCTCCTTGGCAGGAACATCCGGTGTTTTAAAAACCAAGTGATTTTCTTGATTCATCTAATGAAAAGAATGTGAAAACTATTTGCTAACCTGGTCGTAATCAAGTAATATAGGGAAAGCAGAAAAAATGAAATGAGGGTATTTTTGATGAGTCATTCATCTATTTACGGATTAACATATGAACAATTGCAGTCGTGGTTAATGGAACATGGTGAAAAACGTTTCCGTGCTGAGCAAGTGTGGAACTGGTTATATAAAAAACGGATTGACCGCTTTGAAGATATGAATAATGTCAATCAGTCAACGATAGATCTTTTAAAGGAAAATTTTGTCCTGCATACAATGGCTGAAGAAATTCGCCAGGAGTCAAAGGATGGAACGATTAAATTTTTATTCAAGCTGGCAGACGGCAATGTGATTGAGACGGTCCTGATGCGTTTTAATTATGGATTATCTGTCTGTGTGACAACACAGGTAGGATGTAATATCGGCTGTTCTTTCTGTGCAAGCGGGCTGCTGCGTAAAAGCCGTGATTTAAACAGCGGTGAAATTGTCGAGCAGATTATGAATGTACAGAAGCATATGGACGAGCGCGGGGAAGAAGAGCGTGTCAGCCATATAGTAGTGATGGGAATTGGCGAGCCGCTCGATAACTATAAGAATTTAATGGATTTCCTATACATTGTGAATGATGATGGCGGATTAAATATCGGTGCACGTCATATTACAGTTTCGACAAGTGGACTGGCACATAAAATGTATGAATTTGCAGATGACCCGATACAAGTCAATTTGGCTATTTCTTTACACGCTCCAAATAATGAATTACGTACACAAATTATGAAAATCAACCGTGCCTTCCCAATTGAAAAACTGATGAAGGCAGTAGATTACTATTTAGAGAAAAAGAATCGCCGGATTACGTATGAATACATCATGCTTCATGATGTCAATGATCATAAGAAGGAAGCATTGGAACTGGCTAAGCTGATCAGGAACCACCGTCATTTAGCTTACGTGAATCTAATTCCTTATAATACGGTCGATGAGCATATAGATTATCAGCGCAGCAGTTCAGAGAATATCCAAGCCTTTTATGAAACATTGAAGGCTGAAGGAATTCAATGCGGTGTCCGCTGGGAGAATGGTGCGGATATTGATGCAGCCTGCGGTCAATTACGCAGTAAGCAAATCAAAAAGACAAAAGCAGTTTAATATACAGTGAAAGAGGCTTGCTCTGAGACAGGGCAGCTTCTTTCTTTATAAATGGGGCAGGATAGCCGGGGGAGGAGTAATGTATTGGATAAATCAGTTCTCATCAGAGAAATCGAAGCTAAGGATGATAAAGCTATGGAAGCGATCATTAAGCGCTCCTTAGAAAAACATCATCTCGATCATGAAGGAACAGCCTATACAGACCCGCAGCTCGCTGAGTTAAGCTCTTATTATCAAGCACGGCCAAAGGATAAATATTGGGTAATGGAGCTGGATGGGGAAGTCGTTGGCGGTGTTGGAATAGGTATATATAATGAAAAACAGTCTATTTGTGAGCTGCAGAAGCTTTATTTGGCTCCCGCAGCCCAAGGAAGGGGTTTGTCCCGGAAACTAATGAAAACGGCTCTGGACTATGCTTCTGTGCATTTTAAACAATGCTATCTAGAAACAAGACATGAGTTGGAGGCAGCGAGCAGCTTATATGAAAAATATGGCTTTCAATCCTTGGAGAAACCCTTGGAAGGAAGCGAACACTCGGCTATGGACCGCTGGTATATCAAGGTATTATAAAGAAAGGGCAGCTTCGTTAAAATTGAACGAAGCTGCCCTTTCTTATGCCCGGTGCACAAAGTAATACGTTATTTCTTGTTGTTTAACCTGCCATCCATAGAAATAATCCGATTTTTCCCGCTGTTTTTTGCCTTTAACAACAATTCATCAGCTTGTAAATAAGCATTCTTAAGCTTCGTCAGACGATTATTATGGATATAATACATCCCAAATGAGGCGGTATAAGGGATGCTGACAGCTTCAGACCGGAATTCTGTCTGGGCAGGAGTATCCAAAATAGTATCTTTTAATTCATTTAGGAATAGCTGGCAATCCGCAAAGGTTTTATTCCTGAGAATAATGGTAAACTCCTCTCCGCCAGTACGGAATACATAATCACTGGAATTTATATTTTTTTGCAGTATTTGTGCGAAGTGCCGGATGACACTATCGCCGACAACATGATTAAATGTGTCATTGATAGATTTAAAAGCATCAATATCACCAATAATTAATGCAATATTTTCTTCCTTCTCGTCTAACTCCTGCATGACTTTATTCAGATAGGTCCGATTGTAAATATTCGTTAGAAAATCGGTATAGGCCATTTTTTTAAATCGTTCGCTTTCCTGTTTTTGGAGTAAAAGCTTGGTATGAAATATCCCGGCGCGTCCTACGATATAACTCAATAGGAAAATAGCAATCACTGCTTCCCATTGGCCTTCAGATATAAATGTGAAAAGCAGCCCGTTTGTCAAAGCTGTTTTAAGCAAATCAAGCATGCTCCGCCCGGTAATAAATTCAAATGCTTCCTGTTTCGAATGCATATTTTTAGTAACAAGCATGATTAATATTAAAAAACAGGAAGAAATAACATCCATTAAAATAATTAAAAAGAACACAACCAGCCAGAACGAGAAGGGGAGGCCCTGTACAGCAGGATATATAATATGAAAACCATAGAATCCAATCGTACAGAATAAAGTCGGCGCACCAATATTATAAAAGGTATGCAGCAGTTCGTCCTCATCTGCTGTACCGGTGATTTTCCGATGAAAATATACATAAAATCGATTTGCAATTTCAAATAGAAATAAGCCTAATGGACCTGCTAATAAAACGAGGGAAAAACTATAGGAAATACTGTAATCAATATTCATTTTTCCAGCCTTAACAAGCGTCCTTAAGTGGACAAAAAGGATAGAAAAGAGAAGGTAGATGGAATAAATCAAAATATAAGAGTTTACATCCAGAAGTAATGTACCATAACTGACCGAAAGCAGAGCAGCCATGGTAAAAATCGATAGGATCACTATACGCAGGTATAATCGGACCATTATAAGAACCTCTCCATTTCAAAGAATAGTAATTGGATTTTCCACCGGTCTGATACTCCAAGTAAAAAAGAAGCGGTGAATTAGACCTAATTATATGGCAAGTAGAATCATAGCTGCGCAAATTTAAATAGATATAAGTAAATAAAGGATGTTTTTACATTTCCCACCAACTATAAAATACAAATATTTACTTATTCTAAGTTAGTAATATTCATATGTATTTAGTTATATTTTATAGAAAATTGTAATATTTAACAAGTATTAATTTTGATTTTGTAAAAAAGAGGGTAGAGTTCACAGGTAGAAAACATTAGTAAACAATTATGCACACAAGAAAACAATATTGTTTACATCGAATACAAAAATGTTTACTTGTAAACAATAATGTATATTAATTGATTTGATAGGGTTTATAAAAGTGTACAAAAAAACAAACATGTAAACATTTCGCTAAAATACTTGATGGATGGAGAAGATGTGTTTATGCTAGAGTTATAGTTTATCGAAGAAGATAACTATTAGATAGAATGGAAGTCTAGATAGATTGCTCATTCGTTTTATGTTGTATTATATAGAAGAAACGTAATTTTGAAAGGAGAATGGAAAATGACAAAGTCAAGAATTGCAGCAATTGATGTTGGAAATGATGCCTTAAAGGGGAATTTCGGTAAATTAGAAAATGAATACTACATACCCAATGTGGTAGCACCTGATTTAGAAGACAGGCCCGTTATTGGAATTGAAGAATTAGATACGAAGGAAGTACTGGATAATATTCATATCCGAATCCACTCCCCTGCCCTATCCGAAAATAACCTTGTTTACAGAGTAGGAAATCTGGCTACTAAAACAACCAACTCTCAGGAACTGGATCCAGGAAGCAGTAAATCAGAAGAAGATCAGACATTAGTTATGTTACTTGCTTCATTAGCATTAGATGCTGTATCAAGTGAAGCATTTAAAGAGAAAAACGGTGTTTATGATGCACTTTATACATTAGGTACAGGATTACCGCTTAGAGAAGTAAAAGAAGGAAAAGATGTGGGTTATCGTTCCCGTCTATTGGGCTCTGTACATCAGATAGAATTTTTAGTTACTCCGAAGCACCAGGGGAAAAAAGTAAATATTAAATTTGATGAAGTAAAAGTATATCCGGAAGGTTTTGCTGCATACGTCAATTTAATCATGGATAATGACTTAAAAGTTATCAACAAGGAATTAATTGACAAACAAATTTTAATTCAAGATATTGGCGGGTTATCCACAGATATTGCTGTTATTCGCAATAGAAATGTGGATGACGATAAAGCACAAGGTTTTAATATCGGTGTTTCCGAATCATTAGAACAAATTCGTGAAGAAATCAGGTCAAAACACGGTGTAGAACTGGACAGCAGAAGAGATGTCGTGGATATTATCACCAGAAAAAATAATCGTAATCATATTATGGTCAAAGGAAGCCGTACGAATGTTCATGATATAACAGATCATATTCTGCTGGAGCTTGCCAAGAAAGAATATCGTTATTTGCGGAACGTGTGGAGCAGGAATTCCCAGACAGAAATTTGCTATTTTGTCGGTGGCGGCTCTGCGGTGCTGAAAGATTACATCAAAGCGATCAATAATAAGCTGGAAGGCTACAATATTGAATTCTTTGAAGATGAGAATGAAAGCATCTGGATGATGGCTAATGCGTATTATAAATTAATTACCGATTTTGTGCAGAAGAATGAAAAGGTTGAGAAGGAAGAGAAGACTACGAAAGCGAAGTAAGGTGATTATTCTATGGGAAAGAATATCGAAAGAGGACAAACAATCACATTTCGAATTCCTTCAGATACTCCTGACTACTTACTAAGACAACTGCAGCAATTGAAGGAAACCGAACGGAGAAACTTCTCCAGTAAAATTGCGAGCTTCGTTTTAAAGGGTGTCAATGAAATGACAGTAAGGGAAAAGGAGACGGTTACGATTCCGCTCCCCCGACAGCTGACAAAGGAACAAAAAAGCTGGTTGAAGCATGAGCACTCAGAAGCTCTGATCGGGACGATTCTATATCAATTATTATCCGATCCTATGCGGGCAACGGCACTATTAACTTCTATGAACAGCGGAGTGGAAAATCTATTTACAGAGATAGAAGAACCAAGCAGCACCGCATCGGAAATAGAGGAAGAAAGCCTTCAGGAAGATTGGACTATGGACGATTTAAGTGCAGGTGATTTAATGATTCATCCTGCTGAAGAAGAAGAGAAAGAGGAAGAAGAACCCGACCCATTAGGTGATTTCTTTTCAAGTATGAATAAATAAAAAAGGAACAGCTGCCATGAAATATGGAGCTGTTCCTTTTTTATAAGAGTAAGAAATAAAATGTTGAGGATAGCCGCTCCAACGGGCTTCATGGAATGAGTAATCTTAGGCCTCAGAAATACACTACGCTTTCCATGGCCCCCGAGCTCATCTCCTTTAAAGAAGACTTAGCGATTGGCAAGCCGGCAGGCGCAGACAGAGCTAAAGTCGCACTTATGCCCCGAGGGTGAAAAGAAGACTTAGCGATTGGCAAGCCGGCAGGCGCAGACAGAGCTAAAGTCGCACTTATGCCCTGAGGGTAAAAAGAAGAACACTTTTTTTCCTGCGGGGTCTTCCCACTGAGGCAGGGACTGGGACTGCGATTACTCGTCCCATCGAAGAGCTTTTGCGGTTACTCGCTCCATCGAAAACCGTTGTAGCGGACATCTCTTTGGCGAGAACACCGATGTTTTAAAGACCAAGTGATATTTTTGATTTTTCTTATGCTATTATAAAACCCGCTTTTATTTATACATATCTGGGGATAATTCTGTGGAAATCTAAAGGATAACTTTTTGGTTATCCACCCATTATCCACAGGGGTAAATGTGGATAAAAAATTGCCAATAAAAATCGTTTCTAAATACTTTTATTTCTATTAAATTAAGCTATAATGAGAACTTGAGTTTAATAAAAATTAGCGGATTCTATTTTTGATAGAAATTTTATATCTATCCATTTAAGTTGAATTATTTAATCTATCTTTTGCATCTGACAAAATTAATTTTTTCTATAATAAGCACTTTAACTAGCGTAGTGTATTTCCAGAGTGCAGATAGAAGCTAAAATCTTTATTTCAACTAAATATATCACGTTACATTCAATTAAAAAATCTTATTCGCTGTATGATAAATGAATCGTAAGTATGAGCGGTTCAAAAAATAACGTTAACCATACGTTGTTCCCCCTTTGCTATTTTAAGCAGATAGTGCAGAAATCATTTGTTTTTTTGGACAAAAACAGATTTTAGTTATAACATCCTATCTCGAATTAAAATCTTGCGTAGTTGAATAATCTATGATAGTGTTTAATACAAGATATAGGCGAAACGAAAAACGTTTAGCACTACATATTGTGTCTTGTCAGGGTAATGTCTGAATTGCTGAAATGGTGAAGCCTGCTGTAACCTTGGTTTCCTCCATCAACTGATTGTATTTAAAATGGAGTAATCTACTATATATAGTACGGATAACAGATTACTTTTTATCATTTCATTCATCAGCAGATTTGCCTCACAAGGCGCTTATTATTTTGGAGAAATATGCTGTAAAGCCGTTGGAAGAGTATAAGTTTATTTTTATTATGATAAATAAATTGATTTTAAATAGATACATATGATTACAGGAGGCATAAAAATGACCATTATTATTAATCCGACATCGATTCAAGAAAAAATCAATCGTGCATCAGAAGGTTTGAAAGTAGATGCTGATGCTTGGTTTCAAAAAGCAGAAAAGCAGACACAAGGGGTTACTTCCAGTACGAAAGTGAATGATACCATTATTCAGACAGCCCTTGAAAATATAGATGAAGCAAATCCGGATTGGACGTATGCAGCTGCACGAATTTACGTGGAGAATTTATATAAAGAAGCTGCTGCCAACCGCGGCTATGACGAAAGAGAAAAATATGGTTCCTTTTATCATTTAATTAACATGTTAACCAATGAGGGCATTTATACACCTTCATTTCTGGAAAAATACTCAAAAGAAGAAATTGATCAAATTGGAAGACTGATTGTACCGGAAAGAGATAGGTTATTTAACTATTTGGGAATTTATACCATTGCTACACGGTATTTAGCAACGGATCATCAGAAGCGTGTATTTGAGCTTCCTCAGGAGCGCTGGCTGATTATTGCGATGCACCTTATGCAGGATGAGCCGCAAAATAAACGGGTGGAATATATTCAGGAAGCTTACTGGGCATTAAGTAATCTATATATGACTGTAGCGACACCAACATTAACCAATGCGGGAAAAACACATGGCCAGCTTTCCAGCTGCTTTATTGATACTGTAGACGACAGCCTGCAGGCGATTTACGACAGTAATACCGATATTGCCAAGCTTTCTAAAAACGGCGGCGGAATCGGTGTTTACATGGGTAAAATTCGTGCACGGGGCAGCTCAATCAAAGGATTTAAAGGAATGTCCAGCGGTGTTGTGCCATGGATCAAACAGTTAAACAATACAGCAGTCAGCGTGGATCAGCTTGGAACCCGTAAAGGTGCGATTGCGATTTATTTAGATGTATGGCATCGTGATATCGAATCATTCCTTGATTTGAAGCTTAACAATGGGGATGACCGCATGCGTGCGCATGATATCTTCACTGGCGTATGCTTGCCGGACTACTTTATGGAGCAGGTTGAAAACCGCGGCGATTGGTATTTATTTGATCCGCATGAAGTACGTCAGGTAATGGGCTATTCTCTAGAGGACTTTTATGATGAAGAAAAAGGAAATGGTTCATGGCGTCAAAAATACGAAGAATGTGTCGCAAATGAAGATTTATCAAAAGAAAAAGTACCGGCGATTGAAATTATGAAGCGTTTGATGCGTTCTCAGTTAGAATCTGGCACGCCTTTCATGTTCTACCGTGATGAAGTAAACCGTCAAAATGCAAATTCACATGAAGGTTTGATTTATTGCTCGAATCTGTGTACAGAAATCACACAAAATCAGTCGCCTACTGAATTTGTAGAAGAATTTTTAGAGAGTGAAAATACAATTGTAAGAAAATATAAAGCTGGAGACTATGTGGTTTGTAATTTGAGCTCGGTCAACCTTGGAAGAGCTGTTTCCAATGATGTATTAGAGCGTCTGATTCCGATACAGGTAAGAATGCTGGATAATGTGATTGATATTAATACGCTGCCGATTATGCAGGCAACGATTACAAATCAAAAATATCGCGCTATTGGTCTTGGAACGTTTGGATGGCATCATCTTCTTGCGCTAAAAGGAATCGGCTGGGAAACAGAAGAAGCTGTTCAATATGCAGATGAACTTTACGAAAATATTGCTTATTTAACGATTAAAAGCAGTATGGAGTTAAGTAAAGAAAAAGGTGCTTATTCTGTTTATGAAGGAAGTAAATGGAGCACAGGTGCTTATTTTGACCAAAAAGGCTATACAGACTCTAAATGGACTGCATTAAAAGAAGAAGTCAAAGAGAATGGAATCCGTAATGGTTATTTAATGGCTGTTGCACCGAACTCTACAACGGCAATGATTGCTGGTTCGACAGCAAGTATCGACCCGATTTTCCAAGTGTTCTATCATGAAGAAAAGAAGGATTTTAAAATACCTGTTACAGCGCCGGCTTTAGATCATAACACGTATAATATTTATCGCCGTTCTGCATATATTGTAGACCAGCGTTATTCTGTCAGTCAGAATGCAAAACGCCAACGTCATATTGATCAAAGTTTATCATTTAATATTTATGTACCGAATACGATTCGCGCATCTGTATTACTCGACTTACACTTACAGGCATGGAATGAAGGATTAAAAACGACATATTATGTCCGTTCCACATCCAACGATGTCGAAGAGTGTGAGTGGTGTCAAAGTTGAGGATTCTCATTGCGTATTTAAGCTACAGTGGTAATACAGAAGAAGTTGCTGCGTATATTGGGGATTATTTAAATAAAGAAGGGGTAACAGTTGAGTGGCATCGAATCGGCATCGATGCACTCAACGATCCTGCTGATTATGACCTTGTATTTTTGGGTACCTTCACTTGGGAAAGAGGAGCTACACCAGATGAGGTAAAGGATTTTGTTATAGAAGTAGGATATAAACCCGGAAATATGGTTATTTTCGGAACTGGTGATACACAATTTGGCGGGGATGATTTGTTTTGCAAAGCTGCAGATAAATTAGCCCATTTTTATGGAAGCAGTTATCCGGCTCTTAAAATCGAACAATCGCCGCGTGGATCACAGGAGAATAAGATTGAACAGTGGTTAGAAGGAGTGCTGAATCATGCAAAAAGTTACGCTTGAGCGTGCTAAAACGTTAGAACCGCGTTTTCCAAATAAATCAACCGGCGTATTTGGAGGCCAATCAAGTGGCATTCTAAATTGGAATGATATTGCTTATCCACATTGGTATAAAATATATAAACGACTTGTCGGAAACTATTGGCAGGCCGATGAAATAAATATGTCTAGTGATGTAAAACAGTTTCCCACCCTGTCTGAAGAAGAGCAGGATGCGTATTTGAAAATAATTGGGCTGTTATCCACATTGGACGCACCGCAAACAAGAACAGCATTGTTGATTTCACTCTATGCAACAGATGCTTCTGTCCAATCAATTATGGCGGTTATCGCGCAACAGGAAGCAGTGCATAATGAAAGTTATTCTTATGTTCTATCCTCTGTCGTTTCCTGGAATGAACAGAATGAATCATTCCAATTAGGAAGAACAGATGAATTATTGATGAAACGGAACGAACTGTTAACAGAGCAATATAATACGTTTGTGGAAAATCCGACAATAGAAAATATCCTTAAAACATTAGTATATACTTCGCTGTTAGAAGGAATGTTTTTCTATTCTGGATTTGCTTTCTTCTATAATTTGGCGAGACAGAATAAAATGGTAGGGACCTCTACGATGATCAGCTATATCAACCGTGATGAATTGGAGCATGGCCGCTTTATTACAGAACTGTTCCGGGCTACATTAGCTGAGAATCCGGAGCATAATAATAAAGAATTCATTCAATGGGTTTATGACCATTTCCATCAATCTGTTGAACTGGAATTAGAATGGTCACATTATGCGCTTGCAGGTGTGGAAGGAATTGATATGGATGAGCTGGACGGCTATGTCAAATACCGTGCCAATAAAATGCTGCGTATGATGGGATTAGAAGAACTTTATCCAGAACATGTGGATAATCCTATGAAATGGATTCGTGCATATGTGGATAACGTGGATGGGACAAAAACGGATTTCTTTGAACAGAAATCACGTCAATATACGAAAACTAGTGATTTAAACGGTTTTGATGACTTATAAGAAAAGAAGCTTTTACGTTATATAACGTAAAAGCTTCTTTCGTATTTCAGAAAAATAACCTGTGGATAAATTTATAACTTATTCACAACACTACTCGTCTATCGTGGATAGTTCTCCTGTAACGGCATCGATAGCATAGGAACCGCCTGTTACCTTTCCGCATAATTGATACATTTTTGTTTGCTTATCATAAACATATACAGGTTCTACTTCGATATGCTCGCATAAACGCCCGGCAGCTGCTTCTGTATCCACTTTTACTGCTTCCGCATCAGCAAGGAAATCAAAAGCTTCCAATAACGCTGCTGTGTCCATGTAATTATCAACTTGTAATGTCTCTGGATTGATCAACAGCTTCAAGGATGGATAAAGAACCTTTGGTACAGGTGCTGCAGGGTCCAACCTTGCTAATAAATACCCACTGTCACGTTTTACAGAAGTCAGGCGCCAACGCCCGCTGTCGTTTGGAAACTCCTTCCGCAGCATATCCGTAATCTCGGTTACCATCTTCTCTATGGTGTCCTTCTCAATGGGCCTATTGTTATCTGGAGTTATGTTCTTTTGAAAAACTTCCTCCTCTGTAAAGGTATGCTTTAAATCGATTTCCTTTTTCTCTAATCTCTCCGTGGAAGGCTCCTCCCAGGTTAAAATCGTATCAAGAGGTGTGTAAGAAAGATTGTTCTCTGCCTGATTGAAATAGATAATAGAATCAGGAATTCGATTTGGAATAAGGAAGCTGGATATAACATAGAACGGCTTCCAAGCAGCAGTCAATTCGTCCGGGACTTCAATAAGCTTACAATGCTGCCTTGCCAGAGGATAGATAACCTCATCTACTAAATTAAAAGGCTCCCATTGAATTTGTGATTCATCCGCAAACTTTCCATGCATATAGAAGCTTGATAACATTCCTTCCTCATTAAAAGAAATCGTGATTGTTCCTCCGGGGAAAAGTCTGATATTATCCACAGCAGCGTGGAAAACAATTTTTTCTTTTGCTTCATTTACAAGCTTGAACTGTCTGCCGTAATCTAATTGGGTCTGCTCCTCTATCCATTCAATCATGGCTTCCATGTTATCCGCTTGTGGAAATAACTCAGCAGGTAACCGATTTTCTCCCTTCACAAAAATAATATGATTCAGTTTTTTTGTGTCGGTATCCACAGCTATTTCAACAGTTCCAGCCGGGTTTAAATCATCGGTTTTATCTATTCCATTTGGGAGCCAAGTCATACTTAAATGAATTTGGTCTTCCTCATGCTGAACGAAATCATAATTTTCTAAATAAAAATCAGTCAGTTGAAATTGTTCACGTGTTGTTTCAATTATTTGTTTTGTAGCAGGATGCATAGGTATACCTCGCTTTTTGACTTATAGATTGATTAAAGTATAACATGCTATCTTCTCATTCTAAAGAAATGCATCAGCATGAAAAAACGGCTTCGAAGTATTTTCGAAGCCGTTTCATCCTATTAATTTAAATGATTAATAAGTCCATTGGTAATTGCGCGGGCTACGCTAGATTGATAGTCACCTGTCTGCACAACGGTTAGGTCATGCGGATTGGTAATATAGCCAAGTTCAATCAGCACAGATGGCGCATTTGTGTTTTCGAGCACTTTATATCCCGCCTGTTGTGTGCCTCTGGATGGCAGAGAAACAGTAGAAGACAGAGTGCTGTTAAGTGAGCTGGCTAAAGCAGCATCAGAATCAGAGTTGTAATAAGTTGTTACTCCGCTCACTGGCACAGCAGAGAAACTATCATAATGTAAACTGATAAAAGCATCGGTATTATAGCTGTTACTGATTCGTGCTCTTTCGTCTAATGAAACAAAATAATCGCCATTTCGGGTCATGATTACATTTGCTCCGGCTTCTTCCAGCTGCTGCACAACATAATCTGCTGTAGAGGTGACAACATCTTTTTCATAGATATTATTTAATCCGATGGCTCCCGGATCTTTCCCGCCATGACCAGGGTCAATGACAATGGTGTGTCCGGATAGAGAACCAGAGCTGCTGGACTGTGTCTGAGCTGCTTCGACAGTTGGAGCAGTATTTTCTGTTGCTGCTTCTTCACTGCTGCTTCCATCTGTTGTCAGCCAGGAAGCAATCCATCCTGTTTCGCCGTTGCCTAAGGAAATCTCAATCCAATCCCCTGAAGTGGAGTTGACATCAAAGGAATCTCCTTGATAAGCATAGGAAATAATCGTATCTGATGTGCTCGGACCGGACCGGACATAAATGCTGTCAGCAGAAACAGTCACTGATCCGGAAGAATTTACAGCCGGCTCTGCAGCCGGTTCTTCATTTACTGTTTCTTCTGCAGCTGGAGCTTCTTCCTGACTGGGGCCGCCAGTTGAAATAAGATGGTGCTTGGCGACCCATACAGGTTCACCGCCATAATAAGTCTGAACCCAACCATGCTGTTCGTCAAACGCATTCACCTTATCTCCCTTTGTAAACTGACCAACCAGAGACGCATCGTTAGACGGCTCGCTTCGGATGTTTAACACAGCAGAGCTTACTTCATAACTGTCGCCATTTGCCAAGCTTGCATTCGGCAAGAAAAAACTAAGTATAAATAATATTGCAGCCAATAGATAAATCTTCTTTGTTTTCTTTTCCATTGAATCCTCCTCTAGATGACTAAAATGAATTACATGATTGGATACTAATAGAATAGCCTAAACATAGAAGAGTTTAAACCTGGAAAGGGAAAAATAATTAAATAAGACTAGCATTTTTAGATTCATTTAGGATTAAGTAGTTATTTTGGGAAAATAATAACAATTCTTTCATTAAGGGAATTATTTATATTTAATTGATAAATCCCTGTTGGCGTCATCAACAGGAAAGGATTGTAATCCTAGTCATCCGTAAAAGAAAGCAGTGTGGAAGCAGCTTTAAAAGCTCTTTTATCATGTAATATGTCACCTGGTTTACTGGCTTTTCCAATCACATATCCCGCAAAATGCATTTTATAAAAGTCACATATATATTGAAATTGCTGAATAAGCGGCAGCCCTTTAATAAATGGATTGTCACCCCCGACGATAATTAGATATACCTTCTTTTGAGACAGTTTTTCTCTGAAATCAGGATAATCTGAATCTCTTAAGATTTGCGACCAGCGATCAATAAACAGCTTCATAAGAGCGGACATACTATACCAATAAATAGGGGTGGCAAAAACAAGCGTATCATGTTCTAACAGCATATCAATAAGTTTTGTATGATCGTCATTTACTGGGGTGAATCCATTCATATCATGTCTTTGATCAATGATGGGATGAATAATATAGTCACGTAAATAAACGTGCGTGCCCTGACTTTTAGGCACAGCTTCATAGGTTAATATTTCTGTATTACTGTTTTGGCGTGTTGATCCATGAAACACAATCGTACTCATAAACATCCTCCTTCTATATAAAACGAAACTTCATGCAGCAGGAGTTGTTGCTCCTCTCCAGCTGAATTAGCCTGAATAATTCAGGGAGTCCATATCTGTTCTCTCCCGCCTGAATAAATTTAAATTCACTCTTTATGGTGAGACGGGGTTTACGGGCAGTTCTCCATGATAAATGAAGAAGCGGGGGAGAGGAAATAAAGATAGCAGCTTGCAATGAATGGAAGGGATTCTATCATTTATTTAGTATGAAGATTTTTAGATTTTTACTTAAAAAAGCAATATGATAAAGAATATGTATGACCTTGTCAGTGTATGCATGAACGAAAAAAACAGAGGCAGGAGAGCAGGATGAACTGCTTCTGTCTCTGTTTTATCATCATATGATATTGTGGTGTTTCCTTCGTAATTAGAATCCGCTGCATCTGGCCCTGGGCGCTGAAAAAAAGGGTGCTGCCATGGTAGTGAGCCCGAAAATAGCTCTACATACGAATCCATTTCCAGATTTCTTTTGGTGTGGCGTTCTTTCCATATAAAAGAATTCCGACTTTGAAAATTTTCCCGGCAATCTTCATAAAAAGAAGGATACTTAAAATAATCACAGCAAAGGCAATCATAATCTCTATCCAAGGCCAATCATCCAGCATGGTCAACCGCATGAGCAATACAGAAGGTGCTGTGAATGGAATGTAGGTGCTCACGGTAGCAAGGATACCATCCGGATTACTGATTACCGGTCCAATAATGATAAATGGCAAAAATGGAAGCATCATTACAAAACCTTGCAGATTACCAGCACTGGACACATCCGACATGGTTGCACCGACGCCGACGAAAATGGCTGCAAACATCAGATAGCTCAAGAGAGCGATAAATACAAATAGAAGCGTTCTCGGGACAAGCAGGTATTCTAAAACCGGAACTTCTGTCTGCCAGATAATAAACGGCAGCAGGACGGCAATATAGACTGTAACTTGAATAAGACCTAAGATAAAATAACCGATAATTTTCCCCTGCATCAGCTCGGATGGTGTTAGAGAGGATAAAATAATCTCTGCAATCTTATCTTTTTTCTCTTGGGAAGCACTTTGAAAAATAGCCATCCCTGTAAAAGTGATGGAAAGCATGATTACCCCGGCAAAAACACCTGGCAGGATACTTTCCCAAGGATCCTCCAGGGAAGCAATCCCACTGCCTTCGCTTGTCGCTGCTTCATCCTGGTTAGTGCCCTCTGCGAAGGAAACAGGCTCAAGCAGCTGGTTTATTTCCCGTTCACTGAGACCAGAGTCTTTCGCTTTCATTACCTGGACGGGTCCGCTTAACGCCTGTAATTGCCCAGGAAATAATGGATCAGCTTCCTCGCTTGTATAAGTGGCGATTCGGTTCTCCTCCAAGGATTGTTCATTAATAAACAGATACGCTGTATAAGGCTCATTCACTTCTGTTACTTCCGATTTTAATGTATCAGTAGAGTGAAGCTCCCAGTCAAAACCACGTTCTTCATTAATCGCCTCGATGTCTTCATATATTCCTATGTCATCATTTACATAGACTGTCATAGTTTCAGCTTCATCTGAATCTGAAGAAAATAAAGAGGCGAGGAAGAAGAATAAAATAAATAAAGCCGGTGTAATAAATAATCCGATGACAAATGTTTTATTTTTTAAATTCCGTTTTATTTCCCATTTTGCTACTTTCAGTGAGTTCTGCATTTCAGGCACCTCCTTCCTGAGAGATAAGATGCTTATCTGTAGCAATATCAATAAAAATTTCGTGCAGAGAAATACGGTTAATATGTAGCTCTTGTACATCTAATTCTGCAGGTAATTGCTTTAGCCAATAATGAGGGATGACCCCTTTTTGCAGATGGAGAATCGAACGGCTGCCATTATGCTCAATCCGGTCGACTTCAGGGATTTTCTCCAGCAGAGCGGGCGGATTCTCACCATGCAAGATGCATTTGAAATTGGCATATTGCTTTTTAACTTCGTCCAACGTGCCATAAATCACTTTCTGGCCATGCTGTATCATAAAAAGCCGGTCACACATCTGCTCCACAAGATTCATTTGATGTGATGAAAGCAGAATGGCCGTTCCGTTCGCAGCTAAAGAAGCGATTTCATCTTTGAAAATCTCTTGACTGACTGGATCGAGACCGGAAAAAGGTTCATCCAGAATGAGCAGGTCTGGTTCATGAAGAATAGAACCGATAAATTGTACTTTTTGACTCATTCCTTTGGAGAGTTCTTCGACAGAGGTGTTTTCCTTTCCTTCTAAATCAAATTTCTTTAAATAGGTTAAGATGCGTTCCTTTGCTTTATCTAAAGGGTAATTCTTTAAATCAGCAAGGTATAAGAGAATATCCATCACCTTGACATCTTTATAGAGGCCTCTTTCTTCAGGAAGATAACCAATTTTAGATTTAGGAATGGCTTCTCCCGACTGCTGATGGAAGTGAACTTCCCCGCTGTCCGGATACATGATACCCATAATATTACGAATCGTGGTAGATTTACCCGCCCCGTTTGGCCCTAGTATAGCCATGATTTCGCCGCGGTTTACTTCAAAGGAAATTCCCTTTAAAGCTTCCTTATCCTTAAAAGATTTTTTAAGGTTCTGAACGGTTAATAAGGTCTTCATATAAACACTCCTCGTTCATCCCATTATAAAAACGGAAAATTCTTCTTATTTTATTGTACGGAAACCCTGTTTGAATGGTTTCAAAAAAATGATTATTACTGGTAATTTATTACGGAGAATTGTCCGTCAGTTATCCTCCTTCCTTTTTGGAATTGATGATTGTGTATCGCTCCTGCAACCAACCGCTCCGCTTTCCAACGTACAAATGTTTTTAATGGGATGAGTAATCGCAGCAATGTTGTCAGTTTAGTGCGACCGATGCGATTACTCATCTCATTAAAACTGTCGCTAGCTAGTTGTTTTTATCACATTTAATTATATTTTCCAATCATAGATTTTGGTGTTGACTCATTAATATATGGTATTTTTTAATTTACTACCAAACGGTATAGGGAAATGTGCATATTTAAAATCCATGAGGGGTGTGTTTCATTTTAAAAAGTAAAAGAAAAGAGCGAATAAAATATCCGTGTTTATGTAGATATAAATTATCCATAATTTACCTTCATCATTTGTTCATATTCGGAATAAAATGTGAATAAATTCACAAATTAGTATTTACTGATGCGTATCTGCATGATATTATAAAAGTGTACTAAAGGATATCCTCTTTAAATAAATGTGAAACAATGAACATGTTAAAAACAAATTATTTTATTAAATAAAGGGAGAGATTGACATGATGAACTTTTTAAGAACAAACAAGTACGTTGCGGGGCTTTGGGTGATTATTCGACTTTATCTTGGATTTAGATGGCTGACCTCTGGCTGGGGCAAAATTGTAGGCGGTGAATTTGATGCAGGTGGTTATTTGCAAGGTGCTATTGCACAAACAACTGGAGAAAACCCGGCTGTACAGGGCTGGTGGGCAACATTTCTTGAAACTGTAGCAATTCCGAACGCTGGACTATTTTCTGTATTTGTTATGTGGGGAGAAGTACTGGTTGGACTTGGACTAATCTTAGGTATTTTTACAAACCTTGCTGCTCTTATGGGCGTTGTGATGAACTTCTCTTTCTTGCTAAGCGGAACATTCTCTACAAACCCGCAAATGGCTATCTTAGGAATCTTCATTGCTATCGCTGGTGCAAATGCTGGAAGATATGGTCTGGACCGCTGGGTAATGCCTTATCTTAAAGAAACCTGGAATCAGCGTGTGAGAAAAGGAAAACAGCCTGAAACCAATGCAGCTTAAAGCAGCGGATTAAATAAAAATATAAAAAATACAGGAGAGCGGGGGTATCCTGCTCTCCTGTATTTTTTATGGGGCGGAAGAACCTCCTCCAAATTCTTTTCATGTTATTTGCTGAGAAACTCCTGTATAATAGCTTAGGAATGACAAAATGAAAGAAGGATGTTTATGTCGTCGGTTCAAGCGCAAGCCGTCTCGCAGAATGATAAGATTTTTTCGCGGGATTTTTTATATATTTGGATAGCGAACTTTTTTATTTTCTTAGGTTTTCAAATGACAATACCTACCATACCTCTGTTTGTGAAGGATCTTGGCGGCAGCGATCAAATGGTGGGAATCATTGTAGGTATTTTTACGTTTTCTGCCCTCCTGATACGTCCCTATGCCGGGCATGCGCTCGAAAATAAGGGGAGAGGGTTTGTTTACTTAATCGGATTAGGGATTTTTGTTCTCTCTGTAGGAGCATTTGCGTTTACAGCGAGCATTTTAATTTTAATTATAATACGAATTATTCAAGGTATCGGCTGGGGATTTTCAACAACAGCCGGAGGAACAATAGCAACCGATTTGATCCCGCCAAAGCGGAGAGGGGAAGGAATGGGCTATTTTGGTTTATCCGGAAATATTGCGTTGTCTTTCGGACCAAGTTTAGGCCTGACGCTGGTTGTGCTTATCTCCTATCAGCAGCTTTTTTTACTATGTGCATTTGGTGGTGTAGTGGCGTTTCTTTTTGCCATGCGCATCCGCTATAAAAAAGTTGACCCGGCTCATCAAACAAAGGTTGCGCGCTTTGACGTACTGGAAAAAAGCGCCCTGCAGCCATCGATTCTGCTATTTTTTATTACCTTTGCATTTGGTGGAATAGCGACATTTCTGCCTCTGCATGCGCAGGAAAGAGGCGTAGAGGGGATTCAAATCTATTTCTTTATTTTTGCAGTATTTATTATGGTTTCGCGGCTGTTTTCGGGTAGACTATATGATAGAAAAGGTCATAAAATGATTTTTCTGCCGGCAGTTTCGCTTATATTCCTGTCTATGCTTCTCTTAGCCTGGCTGCCCAACATAACTGTCTTATTGACAGCAGCAGCTTTATTTGGACTGGGATTTGGGGCAGTACAGCCTGCCCTGCAGGCATGGGCGGTCAATCGGGCGCCAGCTGACCGGAAAGGAATGGCAAATGCGACCTTCTTTTCCTGTTTTGATCTTGGAGTCGGCGTCGGGGCAATTTTGTTCGGGCAGATTGCAGCTATGCTTAACTATACATCTATCTATTTAATAGCAGCAGGCTCTATCGTTATTTCCATACTGATTTATGTATTTACTGCCCTTGGGAAATCATCTGACAACATAAAGGTGGGTTAACAGATTTGAAACAAATTAAAGATATCAATATAAAAAATGCGTTTCCTGATAATTTTTACCGTCGTGGTCTGAATTACTTTAGAACCAATAAAGTAAAGGATTTAATGTATAATCCGAATCAGTTGACTTGGTCGGCAACAGTCCAGGGTACAGAAGATTACTTTGTAGAAGTGAATACTAATGATTTGCAGCAGGGTTCCATCGACATGCATTGCGATTGTCCTGCATTTGAGGTGTACGGCTATTGCAAGCACATCGTAGCCACCTTATTAGCGGTTCAAAGCTATGAAAACAGTGATGTGAAACCGAAAGTAAATCACTATCGTTTAAATCGTTTTATGGAAGCTATCCGGGGAACGAGAAGTGTCACAGAAAACACTTCTTATCAGCATCCGGTAAAGGTAGAGTATATTGTAAGCTGGTCTTATTTGAGACATTTGCAGGTTGAATTGAAAATTGGCGAGAAGCATCGCTATGTGGTAAAGAATGCAGCGGACTTCTTAGAAAATTATTTTAGAAAAAGAGATCATTATTTCTCTAAAAAGTTTACATTTCAAGCAGGGAAGCATGTCGTGGAAGAAGCAGATCAAGAGATTTTTGAGCTGCTGTATCAGGCAAGCAAGAGTGCTGACCTGTATGATTCCTATAATTATGCAGGGAAAAGAAGCAGTGAAAGGTATCTTCTGATTCCGCCGGTACTTGCAAAAAATTTATTATATAAATTAATGGAACGGGAAACGGCTGTGAAAACAGAGCGGGAAGAATATAAAGAGGTGCAAATCGTTGACGGAGAGCTGCCTTTTCAATTTGACGTCATGAAAAACGATCAGCATATCTCGCTTAATCTGCAGCAGGGAAATGAAATGACATTCTTCCCTAACTATGATGTATTGTTTTTAGACGGTGTTTTCTATTTTCCTAAACGAGAGCAAGTTCCTGTTTTGAAGGAATTGGAAATGTTTCGTTTAGAGAATATTTACTTTGATGTTCCTGTTGAACAGACAGATACCTTTCTCTCTGAAATTATGCCGGCGCTGGAGACAGTCGGCCAGGTTCAATTAGATGAACGTATTGCGGATGAGGTCATCAAGGAGCCGTTAAAAGCAAGATGCTATTTAGAATTACGGGAGGATTTAATTGTCGGGCGTCTGGAATATCATTATGGCACACATGTGATTGACCCCTTTCAAGGAAAAAAAGATACGGATGTGATGCTGATTCGGGATGTGGATAAAGAAAGTCTTATTATGCAGCATATCGAAGAAGCAAATTTCAAATATAATGGCAGAGAACTTTATATGTCTGTGGATGAAGAAGACCTCTATTATTTCTTATATAAGATTTTACCTTCCTTAGATAAGGATGTAGAACTGTTTCTGTCCAGCGATTTTAAAAGGCTGTTCTTTGATTATGATCCGCAGCCGAGCACGAGTGTCCGGATGGAGGGGCAAAATAATTTATTAGAAATCGGTTTTTCCATTGATGGAGTAGACGATAATGAAATTAATCGAGTTCTTCAGGCTGTGATTGAAAAGAAACGCTATTTTCGTTTGAATTCCGGTCAAATGCTGGATTTGGATACGGAAGAATTTGCTTCCATCCAGCGGTTTTTTGACGGATTGGGAATGGATAAGGATGCCGTTCAGGACGGTCAGGTACAGATGCCGGTATATCGCGGTGCCCAGCTGGATGAGCTGCTCGATACAAAAAAACAGTATGATTCGAATTTCAGAGAATTGTTAAGCCATTTGAAGTCGCCGGAGGAACAGGTTTATGAACTGCCTGAAAACCTGCAGGCCTCCTTGCGAACCTATCAGAAGGTTGGTTACCAATGGTTTAAATCTCTGAGTCAGTATCAGCTCGGCGGAATTCTGGCAGATGATATGGGGCTGGGAAAGACCTTGCAGAGTATCGCCTATATTACGTCTGAAACGGAAGAGAATCCTGTCGGCCCGCATCTGATTGTAGTTCCATCTTCTGTAGTATATAACTGGAAAAGTGAGCTGGAGAAGTTTGCCCCGCACTTAACATCGGTTATTTTGACCGGGCAGCCGGCGGAGAGGCATAAGCGAATGGAAAGCGCCTCAGAGACAGATGTCTGGATTACTTCTTATGCAACCTTGCGTCAGGATATTGACTATTATCAAGAGATTATGTTCCAAACATTATTGCTGGATGAGGCGCAGTATATTAAGAACTATCAGACGAAAACCTCGAAAGCCATCCGTACACTTCATGCTACACGGCGGTTTGCGTTAAGCGGCACACCGATTGAGAATTCGATTGAAGAGCTGTGGTCCATTTTTCAGGTAGTCCTGCCTGGATTAATGCCGGATCAGAAGACATTTAGGCAGCTTGATTCCAGCAAAGTAGCCGCCATTACAAAACCGTTTATTTTACGGCGTTTGAAACGGGATGTGCTCAAAGAGCTTCCGGAAAAAATCGAATCCGTGCATATTTCGGAATTAACAAATGATCAAAAGGATTTATATGTCGGTTATTTAAGGAAGCTGCAGCAGGAAGCAGCGATGTCCATGCAGGAGGATTCTTTCCAGCAGAATAGAATGAAGATTTTAGCAGGATTAACGAGACTGCGCCAGATCTGCTGTCATCCTTCCATGTTTGTCGAAAACTATGAAGGAAGATCCGGCAAGCTGGAGCAGCTGATGGAAACAGTAGAAACAGCAATCAACAACGGCAAAAGACTGCTTATCTTCTCCCAATTTACCAGCATGTTAGACATTATTCGCGAACGGTTAGAGGCAGCAGAGCATGACTACTTTTATCTGAGTGGCGAAACCCCTTCTAAAAATCGTGTCGAAATGAGCGAACGATTTAATCAGGGAGAAAAAGGAATATTCCTTATTTCCCTGAAGGCAGGAGGGACTGGTCTGAATTTGACTGGTGCGGATACGGTTATTTTATATGATTTATGGTGGAACCCGGCCGTAGAAGACCAAGCGACTGGGAGAGCGCATCGATTCGGACAGAAGAATGTGGTGCAGGTCATCCGTCTGGTGACAGAAGGCACGATTGAAGAAAAAATTTATGAGCTGCAGCAAAAGAAAAGAGAATTAATTGATCAGGTTATCCAGCCTGGAGAAACGATGCTTTCTTCTCTAAGCGAGGATGATATTAAAGAACTTTTAAGTTTGTAGACATCAATGTAGAATATTCCTTTCTAAATAACAAAAAAGACGGCCATGCTCCGTCTTTTTTGTTTGGAATTATTGATTTAAACTGAACAGCTTTCTGGGTCTTCCCTTCGAATAGGGACTTTCCTTGCCGGAAATTTTAATAATCTCTCCGGACAGCAATTTTTTTACAGTCCGTTCGGCACTGCGCTTGCTGACCTGATAAAACATTGCGATATCGTTTGAAGAGAATGGTTCATTATTGCGTTCAACAATAAATTGAATAAAAAGATAAGATAATTCATTGTTTAAGCGGGCCTGATGAACAAGCTCATGAAATAATTTATTGGTGTCGATATGTTTCCGCTGGCCGATAGGGCCAATGATTTCCTGACATTCATTAACCAGATAGCTGAGGCTATGCCGATCACTACGGCAGGCTTCCAGGGCCATAAACGCATTTTTTTGGGAAGAAAGAGGATTCAATCCAAGTCCAAATGCCAGTCCAATAGAACAGCCGGCAAGCTTTTCTACCTCATCGATAAAGGGAAAGTCACGATAGTTTTCTTTAATCACTTTAATCAGCTTGCTTGTACCGATGATAAAATAATGATTATCTTTATTCGGTAAAAGTATAGCCTCATACTTTTGACAAAATGTACTGACATATTTTCTGACTTCTGTATGTATTTGATGATGCATATGGATAGGGAGGCTTTCTTTTAAAAATAAAATACCTGTTACTACAAGGCCGGTTGAATGCTTCTGTACCTCCAGTGTTTGTACTACTTTTTCCAATGCCTGATAAATACGTTTATCAGACATTGGAATATAATGAACGGGTAAAGCTTCCTGGAAAAGCCCGTTATAGACATCTCTTCTCGAGGTCAGAATCAAATCTATTTTTTTCTGTAAAAATAGATCCTTATGGAAATCAATCAGCATTTGAACATTGAAACAGCTCTGCTTGGTATAGCTGGCCGAAATAAAATCATATTCTGTCATGGCGATATCATCCTTGAAATCAATGTGCTTTATATCTTCCGGATAATCGATGGATATGCATTTTTTCTTAGAAAGCTGTCCAATACGTAAGATAGATGACAAAATACTATATTCATCGTAAGCGATATAAAGCATGATTTGCTGACGCTTTTGTTTTAAAGCTTCACTGTAGGAACTGTAATCAGTGAAAAGAAGTGCGTCACACATCATGGCCCCCTCTGCCCGAACTGCAGCATTGCATGATTCAGATAATACAAAAGGGAGGACGTCAATAGATGGAAATTGTTCCGCGATTTCTTGTACTCTTTGAACGATTGTTTTTTCTCCTAAAACCCCTAGTGTTATATTCATTTGTTTCCCCCCTTACAGATAGCTGTATTTTTTATAAGAAAAGAGGCATGACGGCTTAACTTTTCAAATAATGATAGATATGTGCTCCTGCTCTCTGATGAAATTGCTGTCCCTCTCCATTGTTCATCCATCCTTCTGTCAGCATAACTGCTTTGAGCTGTTTATCCGCTGTTTGAAAAATAGCTGCATCGTGCTCTGCCCCGGCCAGTTCCCCGGTTTTATGAAATGTCTTGATGGAGGAATCGTAGGCAGAAAAAGCAGTCAGTTTACTGTTGAACTGCTGATTTTTCAAGATAGTCAGCATTTGCTCCTGACGGTGTTTTGGCAGTACGTTATTTGGCTCTGTCAATAAATCCAGCAGAAGCATGACATCATAGCAGCTCGTCCGATTCTCCAATCCGAGCTTTATTGCTGCATCATCCATCAGCTTTCGCTCTAATTTCGTATGCTTTCCGCCTATTTGTTGAATAAATGCATGGATAGTATCTAAACCGATGAAATCAATCACTGCATTTGTAGCGGTATTATCAGAGACAATGATCATTAATTCGAGGAGCTGCTGATATGTATAGGTCTGCTTATCTGATAAATAAGGAATAATTCCCGCACCGCCGACCATATCGGAGGAGGAGAGATGCACCAGTTTAGATAAATCAATCTTTCCTTTCTCTTCTTCATAATAGGCAGCGGCAAGGATAAACAATTTAATAATACTGGCGGAACGAAGCGGCTTGTTTTCATTAAAAGCGATTTCATTTTCTCCGGATTGAATCAAATAGCATATTTTTACTGGCGGTAAAGGCTTTATGGAATAAATAGCATGCTTTAACATTTTTAGTGACAATGTTTTATCACCTCGTTGGAAAGTGGGTTATGTTAATCTTATGGAATATTCAAAAAGTAGTCAAGAAATACTTGGAAATCGCTTAAAAAAAGTATACAGCATGTTTTCGCACTATATATCATACAGTAAAAAGAATGTTTAAAGTAATGAATATTTTTAAAATTGTATATGTAATCGTTTCCTGTTTTGAGAATAATTTGACGTTTATGTTACTAATATTGTAAACTTATTACAAGTACGATACTTTTTTGTAAAAGGGGGACTTTTAGATGAAAAAGAATTGGTTAAGCCCGCTAGCACTTATTTTTGCGTTATTGTTATTATTAGCAGCCTGCGGCGGCGGTGACGACGGCAATGCAGACGATGGCGGCGAGGAAGCTGGAGATCCGAGTACAGATCCGGAAATGATTCAGATTGCTACCGGCGGAACAAGTGGAACTTATTATCCGCTGGGAGGAGAAATGGCAACCATCATTTCGGATAATACAGATGTAACAGCAGATGCGATTTCTTCCAATGCTTCAGCAGAAAACGTGATGTCAATTGAAAATGGTGATTTAGACGTTGCTTTTGTACAAACAGATGTGGTAGCGCATGCTGTAGAAGGAATCAACGCTTTTGATGAACCTGTTGAAAATGTACAGGCAATGGGTTCTTTATACCCGGAGACGGTTCAAATTGTAACGACGGCGGGTTCTGGAATTGAATCGGTAGAAGACCTGGCAGGAAAAACCGTTTCTGTTGGTGCTCCTGGATCAGGTACATTTATCAATGCCGAACAAATCCTGGAAGTACACGATATGACAATCGATGATATTGATGCTCAAAACCTGGACTTTGGTGAATCTACCGGAGGAATCCAGGATGGCAATATTGATGCCGCGTTTATTACATCGGGAACGCCTACAGGTGCGGTAGAGGGCTTGGCTGCTTCTGTAGATGTATCTATTGTCCCGATTGCTCAGGATAAAATCGATGAGCTTACGGAAGCGTATCCTTACTATGCTGCAGATACGATTGAAGAAGGTACTTACAGTCTAAGTGAAGATGTGGAAACAGTTGCTGTATTAGCGGCATTGGCTGTAAGCAGTTCTTTATCTGAAGACCTCGTCTATGAGATGACCAAAGCAATATATGAAAATGCAGAAGGGATGGCGCATGATAAAGCATCCTTTATCACAAAAGATACCGCATTAGACGGAATTGATATTGAAGTGCATCCAGGTGCACAGAGGTACTTTGATGAAGAAGGTATCGAATAAATAAATGAAATAAGCCGGCTCCACCCAAGAATATGCAGGGATAGGCTGCCGGCTTTTTTACAGAGCACAGCTTGTATAAATAGGTGATGTGAAATGTGGAGAAAGCGGTTAAAGCTTCTTCTGGTATTACTCCTGATAGGAGGAGGAATTGGTTTTGGCGTGAATTATCCGATTCAGACAGCGTTAGTTTTTAACGATGGCGAATCCGGAGAATTGACGGCTTTTTTACCTTTAAAAGAGAATGAGCATTTCTCGATTACGTTCACTCACTCCATTCATTTAACAGATGTTGTGGAGAAATATCGAGTAACAGATGACTTAATGATCGAGCAATATGAAATAATTTATGAAGAGTTTGGTATTGGCATGCCAAATAATGCGGGCGAAGGAGAAGAATTTGTTTATGAGGATGGGAAATACCATATAAAAAATATGAAACATCAATTTGAATCGTTAAATATTCGTAATGGAGAAGTTGTTTCGAATCATCGTTTAGCCTGGAAGGATAATAAACAAATCGAGGAGTGTTGTGAAGTACCTTTCAATGATTATTTTGTGCCTGGGGATTGGTACAAAGTGAAAGTAGATAAAATAACATTGCTTGATTATTGGGAAGGAGAGAAGATCAATGAGTGACAAAAATCATGATCAACTTTCAGAAAAAGAACAGCAGGAATTATTGGAGAAATATGATACAGAATCAAAAACAAGAAATTTAAAGGGTAAGATGGCTCATGTTATTTTTCTTGGTTTAATTGCATTCTCTGTATTTCAATTATATACAGGCATTTTTGGTCAATTTACTGCTTATATTCAACGGACCATTCATTTAGGGTTTGCATTGTCACTTATATTCTTATTGTTCCCGGCTGTCCGCGGGATGAAAAAGGATAAAATTCCTTGGTATGATTATGTTTTAATGTTGTTATCTATCTTAGTTTGTGGATATTGGCCGGTGTTTTATGACACCTTAGTACAGCAATTTGGCGGTATTTCTGCAGTACAAATGTTTGTAGGCGGACTGGCGATTTTGCTTGTATTAGAAGCAGCCCGACGTGCAGTAGGCCTGCCGATTACTATTATTGCGCTTATCTTTCTTGGTTATGCGCTGCTTGGACCGAACATACCAGGAATGTTTGCCCACCGCGGTCTGTCGCTCGAGCAGCTGATTCAATCAATGTTCTTTACGACAGAAGGAATTTTGGGAACTCCGTTGCAGGTATCGTCTACATATATATTCTTATTCCTTTTATTTGGAGCCTTCTTAGTGCAGACAGGAGTAGGAAATTATTTTAATGATCTAGCGATATCTATAGCTGGAAAAAGAGTAGGGGGACCTGCAAAAGTAGCGATTTTCTCCAGTGCTTTAAATGGGACCATCTCCGGAAGTTCTGTTGCGAATACGGTAACCACAGGTTCTTATACGATTCCAATGATGAAAAAGCTTGGGTATCGAAAGAACTTTGCAGGTGCTGTAGAAGCAGCAGCGTCTACAGGAGGACAAATCATGCCGCCAATTATGGGGGCAGCTGCCTTTTTAATGATTGAATTCGCTGGAGAAAGCTATTGGAATATCGCAAAAGCAGCTATTATTCCAGCGATTTTATACTTTGCAGGAATCTGGATTATGACACACTTTGAAGCAAAACGAACAGGATTAACCGGTTTACCGGACGAAGAGATTCCGAGTAAAATAGGTGTTTTAAAAAAGATACATCTATTGCTGCCAATCTTAGCAATTGTTTACTTCTTGTTTATCGGGATGAGTGTGGAAAGAGCAGCCATTTATGGTATTCTGGCTACAGTTATTGTAAGTCTGTTCCGAAAAGACACGAGGATTACGCCGGCTAAATTTATCGTTGCTCTGGAACAAGGAGCTAGAACAGCATTAGGAGTTGCCGCAGCCACCGCATGTGCCGGGATTATTGTTGGCGTAGTTACGAAAACGGGGCTTGGATTGAAGCTTGGAAACAGTTTGGTTTCCATTGCAGGCACTATTGCTTCATCACCAGAGATTCAATTGATGCTGACATTGGTATTTACCATGATTACATCGATTATTCTTGGAATGGGCTCACCAACGACAGCGAACTATATTATTACATCCACCATTGCTTTACCGGCAATTGTCGCACTCAACGGAGAGTTAGAGGTTGCTATCCCAATCCTGGCTGCGCATATGTTTGTATTCTACTTCGGTATTGTTGCTGATATTACACCGCCAGTTGCTCTGGCTGCCTTTGCGGCAAGCGGTATATCCGGGGGAGAACCGATACGTACGGGAGCGAATGCAACCAGGCTCGCTATTGCTGCGTTTATTATTCCGTATATGTTTGTATTAAATCCGACATTGTTAATGATTGATTCAACAGCACTTGAAATTATCTTATCATTAATTACCGCCATGCTGGGGATGGTTGCAATTGGTGCCGGAATGATTGGCTACTGGTATCGTCATGTAAAATGGTATGAGCGGATTATAGCGATTGTTACCGGGCTTCTGTTAATCTACCCGGAAGGATATTCTGATACGATAGGCTTTGTTATGTTTGTTATTATGTTTGTTATCCAGTACATGTCAAGGGAAAAAACAGACCGAAACAGCAGAGTGCAAGCCAGTTAATAAAGCTGCTTCCAAAAGAAGGTCTCCTTATTTTCATCTGAAAAGGAGACCTTCTTTCTTTTTTTGTGTTTTACCCTTTATAATAATGAAAGAATGAGTTCAGAAAAGAGCAGGAGTGCAAATAAATGGCTAAGAAATATGATTTTACAAAAGGCAGTATCGGGAAAAGTCTTTTTTATTTTTCAGGACCAATTCTTTTGGCAAATCTGTTGCAAACATCGTATCAATTTGTAGACAGTCTGTGGGTCGGTAATCTGCTTGGTGCGAATGCTTTGGGTGCGGTTGCCATTTCCGGGAGCATTATATTTGTGGTGCTTTCGTTGATTATTGGTTTAAATAATGCTGCTTTGACCATTTTGTCACAGCAGCAGGGGAAGCAGAATGAAGAGGGTCTTAAGCGTTATTTGAATGCATTTGTTGTTCTGATGACGTCCATTGCATTATTACTTGGCGTGTCAGGATATATCTTTGCAGACGTGCTGTTGGCAATGCTGGGCACGCCGGACGTAATGGCTGCAGACGCTGCTGCTTATCTGCGAATTAATTTTATGGGAATCCTTTTATTATTCGGTTATAACTTTATAAGTACAGTCCTGCGTTCAATAGGAGACAGTAAAACACCGCTTTATTTTGTGACGGCGGCAGTCCTGTTGAATACTGTGCTGGATCCGCTGTTTATTCATGTATTTGGCTGGGGCATCTCTGGTGCAGGCTATGCTACAGTTGTGTCACAAGGGTTTTCCTTTTTAATTGGCTTCCTTTATATTATAAAGAAGGATTTAGCACCGTTTACCTTACCAAATCTGCCAAAATGGAAAGAAATTAAATTGATTCTGCATATCGGTATTCCTTCCAGCCTGCAAATGGCTGTGATTTCTGCCGGTGCGGCAGCAATTATCGGAGTTGTGGCGGCACAGGGAGAAGCGGTTGTTTCAGGGTATAGTGCGGCACAGCGTCTGGACAGTTTATTGATGCTGCCTGCACATGCTTTGAGTATTGCAATTTCCAGTATGGCTGGTCAGAACATCGGTGCACAAAATTGGGGAAGAGTCAGGGATGTGGCGAAGTACGGTGTGATTTATAATTTTCTTATTATGCTTCTTATCGGCATTATCGTCGCCATTTTTGCTGAGTATGGTGTAAAATTATTTATCCAGGATGAGGCAGCAGTCCAATTTGGAACGATATATCTTCAGATTGTTGCATTATGCTACCCGTTCTTAGGGATTAATTTTATCTTAAACGGCGTTGTTCGTGCAGCTGGCGCAATGTATCCTATCCTTATATTAAATATCATTTCATTCTGGATACTGCGTTATCCGCTGGCTGCTTTGTTCTCTTATCTGTTCGGTAATATTGGAATTGCAATCGGTGTAGGAGCAAGCTTTATCTTAAGCAGTGTAGTAGCCATTCTATATTATCGTTTTGGGAAATGGAGAGAGAAGAAGCTATTTGCAGATGCTTGAATGGGGAGGAACATAGATGATTTGGATCGTTGGTTTTGTATCCGGCTGTGTGCTTGGCAGTTTCTTATATGCTTTGCAGCAATGGACAGCAATTCCTGTTTACACGCTGCTGATGAATGTAGATTATTTTCCCGTAATTGGCGGAATGAATTTACCTGATTGGGTAGAGTTTTCCTTCCACTTGGGTGTCTCTGTGGCTATTGTCTGGATTCTCTATCGCCTATTAACAAAGAAACATCTGGAGCAGAATCTGATGCCTTATATATGTTGTAATGCTGCGATTGGCCTGCTTATTTTCCCGACAACGATGCTATCTGACCGAACTCCGGAAATAGACAGTATAGAGGCGTGGCTTATCTGGCTGGCCGGACATATTGTATATGGTATTTCTATATGGGGGATGCTGAGGATAGGTGAATGGGTAAAGGAGAAAAAATATGAAACGTAGGAAAAAACGCCAGCTGGCAGATTTACTGAAATATTTGATGGTAATTGGGTTGGTATTTGTTTTCGGATTAATTTTCCTTTCTTTATTAGTCAATTATGTTTCGGATCAATCTGGACCAGAATTGGAAGAGTCGAAGCCCGTCCCATCTTTGAATCAGCAAATTTGGGAATATAGACCGATCGTGGAAAAGTATGCGGAGCAGCACGGGATTGAGGAGGAGACAAATACAATTCTTGCTATGATGATGCAGGAATCTGGCGGGCAAGGTACAGATCCGATGCAATCCTCTGAAAGCCTGTGCGGGGAAAGGGGCTGTATTGATGATCCAGAGCATTCGATTGAACAGGGAGTATCCTTTTTTGCCTGGGTGTATGAACAGGCAGAAGGCGATACCGCATTAGCAGTCCAAGCTTATAATTTTGGTCCTGGTTTTATTGATTATGTACAGGAAATGGAAGAACCTTATTCGGAGGACGCTGCCATTGCTTATTCGCAGTATATGTATGAAGAGGCGGGAAGGGAGGCTTCCATTTATGCCTGCCGGAGAGAAGAAGCAGAAGAACTAGATGCATGCTATGGAGACATTTATTATGTTTCTTCTGTCATGTCCTATAAGGAAGCAATAGAAATGGAACTGGAAAACTGATATGATAACAGTATGTGAAATGCTCTTGATTCAGAGCAGCTTTTACATACAGAAGTGTTGTCATATCTTTTTTGTGCATGAAAAGAATCGTTCTACAATGCATATTTCCAAGCAATTAACTGATGATTATGACAACAGCGGATACTAAAAAAACAAGGCGGAGGATGATTTTTTATGAAAGCTATTCAGACAAATAATGCACCAGCAGCAATTGGACCATACTCTCAAGCAATCGAAGCAGGAGATTTTCTTTATATTTCCGGACAAATTCCGATTGATCCGGCAACAGGGGATGTCGTAGAAGGAATTGAAGCGCAGACGAAGCAAGTATTAGCAAATTTACAGGCTATTTTAGATGAAGCGGGGTTAAGCTTTGCAAACGCAGTGAAATTTACGATTTTTTTAAATTCCATGGAGGATTTTGCGACAGTGAATGAAATTTATGGAGCAGCGTTGTCTGAGCCATATCCGGCACGTGCTTGTGTGGAAGTGAGCCGTCTTCCGAAAGACGTTCTTGTAGAAATGGATATTGTAGCATACCGTAAAGCATAAGGAGTGATTATATGGAGAATTTTATCTATCACAATCCAACGAAACTTATCTTTGGAAAAGGACAAATCGAAAAGCTGGCTGGCGAAGTTCAGCCTTACGGAAGCCGTATTCTGATTGTATATGGCGGAGGAAGTATTAAACGAAATGGCATCTATGATCGTGTATTGGAAGAATTGAAAAAAATCAATGCGGAGGTGTTTGAGCTTTCTGGTGTAGAACCTAACCCGCGTATTTCTACAGTACGGAAAGGCGTACGTATTTGCCGCGAACAGAGAATTGATTTTATCTTGGCTATCGGTGGAGGCAGCACTATTGACTGCTCCAAAGCAATCGCTGTCGGCGCCGTAACGGATGCAGATATGTGGGATGTAGTGACGAAAAAGGAAAAGCCGGCAGGTGCACTGCCATTTGGAACGATTCTCACCTTAGCTGCTACAGGCTCTGAGATGAATTCGGGCTCTGTTATTACCAATTGGGAAACCAATGAAAAGCATGGATGGGGGTCTCCGTATACCTATCCAAAATTTTCTATTCTGGATCCTGTGCATACTTTCTCTGTACCGCGGGATCAAACCATTTATGGATTGGTAGATATGATGTCGCATGTATTAGAGCATTATTTTCATCATGAAGAAAATACACCGATTCAAGACAGATGGTGTGAAGGTATTCTGTTGACCCTGATTGATGTAGGGCCGAAACTATTAGCAGACCCTGAAAATTATGCCTATCGCTCTACAGCAATGCTGGGCGGAACACTGGCCTTAAATAATATGCTGAATTTAGGTTATCGGGGTGATTGGGCAACGCATAATTTAGAGCATGCGGTTTCTGCTGTCCACGATATTCCGCATGGCGGCGGTTTAGCTATCCTATTCCCGAATTGGATGCGGCATGTACTGGATGAGAATAATGTACATCGCTTTAAGCAGCTTGCTGTCCGGGTCTTTGACGTAGATACCATAGGGAAATCAGATAAAGTAGTTGCCTTAGAAGGAATTGACAAACTGCGTGAATTTTGGAATGAACTTGGTGCGCCATCCAGTTTGACAGATTATGATATAGACGAGTCCACGCTTGAAGAAATGGCGGAGAAAACCGTGGTGGCAAACCCGACATTCGGCAACTATCGTGCTTTAACGAAGAAGGATTCCCTGGAGATTTTTAAAGAAAGTCTGTAATTTCCCGGGAAATCATGTCTGACTATACAAAGAAGAGCTTGCAGTTATTCATAAACTGCAAGCTCTTCTTTAATTTGCAAACGTATTTTATCAAGACATTCTTCCGGTGTCTTGCCAAACACACGCTTATTATTTACTAATGCGTACGGTCGAACGGCACAAAGTCCGCAAAACGACAGGCATTCATTCATAAGAACCGCTACCTCAGGGAATTCTTTCTCTAAGATGGATTCAATATCTATAGTAGTGATGGCATTTCCGTCACATATTTCTACGACAACGATACCCATTGCTATCACTTTCTTTCTATAATAATTAACGCTACTTTGTTAGTTTTAGCATAATTATAGAAACAAATCAATATTTTTATCTGGATGAGAAAGTGTGCGAATGAGAATGCTTTGTATTCGGTTCATGTTCATAACGTAACCAGACAACAAGCATGATAAAGCCGCAAAGAATAAGCAGCAGGCCGGTTGTTAAAAAGACGGAAGAGAATCCCCAGGTTGCAGCGATGGTACCGCCAAGCATGGGACCGATAATGTTTCCGAAAAAGCGTAAACTTGTATCGTAGCCAAGTACTTCTCCTTGTGTAGACAGCGGTGCTTCTTTCCGGATATAAGCCACACGGATTGGGATAACTCCACCAAGGAACAAACCGAGTAAGAATCGCATAATGACTAATTGCCAAATACTCGTAATGAACATACCCGGCAAATAGACCAAGCCGGAAACAAACAGCATGATAATTAATATTTTCGTATAGCCGTGCTTATCTCCGATCATTCCCCAGCGTCTGGTCATCAACAGATTGCCTACCCCTGTGGCGGAGAAGGCAATTCCTGCAAAGAATGCGAGGTTGACCGGACCATGAATTTCTTCAACGAATAATGATAAAATCGGCTGAACGCTGAAGTGAGCAATCTGTACAAGTGCTGACATCAATAAAACAATCAATAAGATTGGTTTACGCAGGATATACTGCAATACTTCTTTTCTGGAGTAATTCTTTGTATCCTCTTCTTTTGAAAAGGTCACCTTCATTTCTTTCACTCCAAATATAACGAGCAATCCGGAGATAAAGATAGTGATCGCTACCCACTTAAAGGTGCTGGAATACCCAAATGCATCTGCCAGCGCCCCACCTAATAAGGGTCCCATCAAAGAACCGGTGATGGTTCCGGTCTGCAGGGTGCCTAATACTTTCCCGGCAACTTCTTTAGGCGTCTGGGTTGCGATAAACGCCTGAGACATTGGAATAAATCCTGTTACGATTCCCATTAAAAAGCGCAAAAGAAATAACTGCCATACGGCTGTGACGAATCCCATTAAAAATACGGAAATTCCGATTCCTAATGCAGACATCACCATTAAACGTTTCCTGCCGAAGCGGTCGCCGACTCTTCCCCAAATCGGGGCAAAGATAAATGCACTGATGAAAGTAACGGCAAAGGTCAATCCAGACCATGTCTGCACATAAGACGCAGAAAAGTTTCCCATGGACTGAATGTATAAGGAAATAAAAGGCACAACCATTGTCATGCTTCCGCTAATAAAGAAATTAGCAAACCACATAATCACTAAGTTACGTTTTACTCCTGGGTGTGTATTAATAACGTTCAAACCTTCTTTCTGACATTGTAAGAACTGCAGATTCATGTACACTTATTGATTCAAGCATACAGCAGGGGAAAACGAATTTGCTGTATGCATTTTCGTTTTGAAATGGGATAAGCGTCTTTAGTACATATGAAAAAGGCATAAGTGCAATGACCCATACCTTCTCTAAAACAATCTGCAGCCGTCCGTTTAAGTTGCATAAATGCATAACGCTATCACCATCTGTAAAATTCCTTCCATCCTGAAACAAAGGAATGCGGAATTTTACTAAAAGTTATCCTTTATTTATTTCGCTACTCCAAATATACACTAACACGAACTAAATGAAAAGGTATCTGCTCACAAAAAGGATTTATTTTAACATCTCAATTTTCGCATATTAAAAAGTAACTTCATTTCCATAGAAACAGAAGTTGATCGTGCCTTGGGTAACTCCCTTGACCTAGACAAATATATAGAAGGTGAAGTGTAAAGCACCGCAGGATATTCTATACGTGGAAAACAAATCACCAAATAGATGCTTGATCAGGTAAAACATATTTTTCATGCTATATGGTAAAATGTTCCGCCAAGATTACTTTCTGTGGAGAGAAGCTATTCCCTGTATTTCATATCCATGCTGTTATGATTGGTTGTGCTGGCGAAAGCTTCTATTTTGTCCAACCCATAAAAAACGTTTTATCATAAAAAAGACAGGGAATCAGCAAGGTACATGGACAGTGAGCCTGCATGATAAATATAATTCAAAGCTTTTCCTATAGAAATAAATCATTTGATAGAAGCTCCTGAAACTGGCAGCATGTTTTTAAATCATTAATTTATTCAGCCGACAGAATAAATTAATGATTTAAAAACATGTAAACATTTTTCCTTCGGGTTATAATAGATGACGATAGTTGCTCATCATAAATATCAAACGTAGGGGTTAAAAAACGCTTACGAAGAAAAGGAGTAAACAGAATGAATAAAAAGGTAGTATCCGTGCTGAAATACGTGGCACTAAGCTGCATATTATTTTTTAGTATCCTATTGCCAGTTTCAGCAGCTTCTAATACGACGATTATCTATGGGGAAAAACTCAGTGACAGTCAGCGGGCGGAAGTTCGGGAGGCTTTGGAAATCTCAGATGATGACACATATGAAGAACATGACGTTACAGGACAAGATTATGCTGATTTTATAAATGGAAATCCAGATGCAAATATGTATTCTTCTGCAGGAATTACGCTGGAGTCAAGCGGTTCCGGCCTGGAAGTAAATATTTTAACACCGGATAATATTACGGAAGTAACCAGAGAAATGTATATGAACGCACTGTTAACAGCCGGAGCGGAAAATGCGACGGTAGATGTTGTTTCTCCAGTCAGAGTATCTGGTCATTCTGCATTGACAGGAATATATAAAGCCTATGATGTAGAAGGAGTAGAATTAGATCCGGAACGAATGGAATTAGCTAACGATGAGTTAGAAGTAGCAACAGATTTAGCAGATAATGAAGATATCAGTGATGAAGAGGTAAGTACGCTTTTAACAGAAATCAAAAAAATGATTGCTGAACAGAATCCAGTAACCAGAGAAGAAGTAGAGCAAATCGTTAATGAGCAGCTTAACAATCTGGACATTCAGCTGAATGACGCTGACAGGCAGATGCTTATTGATTTAGTAAATCGAATGAGGGATTTAGAAATCGACTTTGGAGCAATGAGAGATCAGCTTGAGAGTATTACAAATGACCTTGTCGAAAGAGCAGAGGATTTAGGTTTAGACAGGGGATTTTGGGAGAGAGTGGCGAACTTCTTTAGTGATATCTTCCGTTCCATTGCAAACTTTTTTAGCAGCTAATTGAATACTGGCAAGCAGTTGACGAAGAGTTCTCTAATCATAGAGGGCTCTTTTTTTATATTACAGAAACGAGCCTTTGACGTGGGTTTGTCATAATGCATACGCTTTACCGCTCTTCTATAACAAATATGTTACAAATGTAATAGTAAACAGGGCATATGTAATCATTGTAATTTACACTTAACTCTTCTGTAACTGTATTCTTCTGATTCCTGTGATAGGATAGTCATTGTGAAAAAACATAAGGAGGTTATCAGATGAGAAAACTCGTAGCAGCATTATCTGCTGGAATTATTATAACCGGTACAGCTGCAACAACAGTTTCCGCTGACGCAAATGAACACAAGGTAGAATCAGGAGAGAGCTTATGGAAGATTGCAGCTCAATATGATACAAGCGTGCAAAACTTACTTGATATAAATGATCTTAAATCAGAGGTAATTCACCCGAAAGATGTTATTAAGGTAAGTGAATCTGATGAAGATGGAGAAGAAACAGTATACACAGTAGAAAAAGGGGACACCCTTTCAGCTATTGCTAAAGAATTCAATGTATCTGTCAACGATATTAAAGAATGGAATAACCTTTCATCTGATATTATCGTGATCGGTAATGAATTATCCATAAATGGAACAGCTGAAGCACCAGCAGTGGAAGAAGAAGCTGCAGAAGAACCGGCTGAAGAGCCAGCAGTAGAGGAAGAAGCTGCAGAAGAACCGGCTGAAGAGCCAGCAGTAGAGGAAGAAGCTGCAGAAGAACCGGCTGAAGAGCCAGCAGTAGAGGAAGAAGCTGCAGAAGAACCAGCTGAAGAAGCTACTGTAGAGCAAACTTCTAATGAAGAAGCAGCTGCTTCTGAATCAGAAGAACAGTCTTCGGACAATGGTTCTCCACAAGGAGAAACAATTTCTGTAGAAGCAACTGCATATACAGCAGATTGTAATGGATGTTCTGGAGTAACTGCAACTGGTGTAGATTTAAACCAAGACCCTAATGCGAAAGTAATCGCAGTAGACCCAAGTGTTATTCCTTTGGGAAGTGAAGTTTATGTAGAAGGTTATGGCTATGCAACTGCTGCTGATACTGGCGGTGCAATCAACGGAAACAAAATCGACCTTCACGTACCATCTCAAGATGAAGCAGTAAACTTTGGAAGACAACAAGTTAACGTAACAATCGTTGAATAAATCGTATAAAAATAGCTTAAGAGTCTATGAAACTCTTAAGCTATTTTTTTTAGTTGAGAAAATAAATATAATAAAAAAGGCATCATACTTTTGATTATATAAGCATGAGACCCTATGAAGTCATGATATTTAGCTGTCCGTATCTCGTAGTTATCACGCAGAGTTTTTCTGATATACATGCGTTTCATCTATTATCAACGATCATCTGATTTTTTCTTTACATTTTAAAAAGACGAATAAACATTTGCTGATATATTTTACACCCCAGAAAGCCGGCAGTGTTATCTTTATCAAATTTTTGGAATATCCTCTTTAGTTCTGAAATTCGGTAGAAGTGGCAGCCGGGCTTTGTTCAATTTCTTCATTACTATCGTTATGAGCACTTGAATAGCCTAAAGCTCCTACTGCAGCAATGACAAAAATAAACAAAGTAAGTAGAACTTTTCGCATGTTTCTTTTCAACCCTCCATCATATATTTAAAGTATGTGTTCAAAAAAAGTTCACTCTATCAAAGTATCATTTTTTAAGAGACTTTTTGAACATCCTTTTTAATAATATTCAACTCTCTTAGTATAGGACAATATGGTCAAATTGGCTAGCAGGAAAAACATTAATTTTCATATATATTCGCTAATTCTGTGAATAACTGGATTGGGTTATTTATATGTTATACTTGAAAGGGATTACATTTTTGACAAAGAGTTGTCCGCAGACCCATGCGGTGCAAAGTTACATTTTACAATGCTTTAAAGGAGGAAAATAGGGTATGACAAGCCGAAAATTAGATCATTTTTTGGAATCAAATATAAATGATTTAAAGGAAAATGGTCTCTATAACGAAATTGATACCGTAGAAGGTGCAAATGGCCCGGAAATTACAATCAAAGGAGAAACATTAATCAATCTTTCTTCTAATAATTACTTAGGGCTTGCGACGCACCATGAATTAAAAGATGCAGCCAAGCAAGCTGTGGATTCCCATGGTGCCGGCGCTGGCGCTGTCCGCACGATTAATGGAACGCTTGACTTGCATATCGAATTGGAAAAGAGAATTGCTGCATTTAAAGGAACAGAAGCAGCTATCGCTTATCAATCTGGATTTAACTGTAATATGGCAGCGATTTCGGCTGTAATGGATAAAAATGATGCGATTCTATCGGATTCTTTAAACCACGCCTCTATTATTGACGGCTGCCGCTTATCGAAGGCGAAGATTATTCGATTTGAGCATTCAGATATGGCGGATTTACGTGCGAAAGCGAAGGAAGCGACAGAATCAGGGACATATAATAAAGTGATGGTAATTACGGATGGCGTATTCTCCATGGATGGAGATATCGCGAAGCTTCCGGAGATAGTGGAAATCGCTGAAGAATTTGATTTGATTACTTATGTAGATGATGCACATGGCTCAGGAGTAACTGGTGACGGTGCAGGAACAGTAAAGCATTTTGGCTTGCAGGATAAAGTTGATTTTCAAATGGGCACCCTGTCGAAAGCAATTGGTGTTATCGGCGGTTATGTTGCAGGGAAACAATCATTAATCGATTGGTTGAAAGTCCGTTCCCGTCCATTCTTATTTTCTACAGCGGTTTCTCCAGCAGATGCAGCTGCAAGTACAAGAGCAATTGAAATGCTCATGGAGAGTACAGAACTGAATGAAAAGCTCTGGGAGAACGGGGATTATTTGAAAAAAGGGCTGAAAGAACTTGGTTTTGACATTGGAGACAGTGAAACACCAATTACGCCTTGTATTATCGGTGATGAAAAACAGGCACAGACATTTAGTAAAAGACTGTATGAAGAGGGTGTTTATGCGAAAGCGATCGTGTTCCCGACAGTTCCGAGGGGTACCGGACGGGTTCGTAATATGCCGACAGCTGCGCATACGAAAGAAATGCTGGATCGTGCTATTGTCATCTATGAAAAAATCGGTAAAGAATTGAAACTTATTTAAAAAAATAAGAGCGCGTGTTCAAAAGGCTGATTGAAAGCTGCAAATTCTTTCTAACGGCATTTTGAACATCCTCTCAATGGAGGTTTTCCGAGATGAAAAAAATATTAGTGACCGGTGCATTAGGCCAAATCGGATCAGAATTAACGGAGAAGCTTCGTAGTACATACGGTGAGGATAATGTCATTGCTTCTGATATCCGGAGACCGGAGCAGCCATCAGGAATATTTGAAGAAATCGATGTGACAAAGGAAAAGGAATTTTATGAGATTGCCAAAAAATATAAGGTAGATACAATTATCCATTTAGCTGCACTTTTATCTGCTAAGGCAGAAGCTTTTCCAAAAGTCGCCTGGGAAATCAATATGGGCGGACTGGTAAATGCGCTGGAAGCTGCGAAGGAACTGGATTTAAAATTTTTCACACCAAGCTCGATTGGAGCTTTTGGACCAAGTACACCGAAAGCCAACACACCGCAGGACACGCTGCAGCGGCCGACGACAATGTATGGGGTAAATAAAGTAGCAGGAGAGATTCTTTGTGATTACTATTATTCCAGATTCGGAGTAGATACCAGAGGAGTTCGTTTTCCAGGTTTAATTTCCTATGTAACTGCTCCAGGCGGCGGTACGACAGACTACGCGGTGGAAGTGTATTATGAAGCGCTTCGGTCAGGAACATATACCTCCTATATTGCAAAAGGAACGCATATGGATATGATGTATATGCCCGATGCTTTACAAGCGATTATTCAACTGATGGAAGCAGATCCCGATCGCTTAAAGCACCGCAATGCCTTCAATATTACTGCAATGTCTGCTGCGCCGGAGCATTTTGAAAAAGCAATCCGCAAGCATATTCCTGATTTCACAATGGATTATCAGGTAGACCCGGTCCGGCAAGGAATTGCAGAGAGCTGGCCGGATTCGATTAATGCGGCGGCTGCCAAAGAGGAATGGGATTTTGAAGCAGCATATGATATGGACGCGATGACAGTGGATATGCTGGAAAAAGTTCGCGAGAAAATAAAGAAGAATAGTGCATAACAGGACAAAAACATTCCAGGGTTTCAAGTGAAAAACGCACTTATATTTCAATCGTTTAAACTACTCCTTTTATATCAGAACCCTTTTTACTATTTTTTGACTGCTGTAAAGGAAGTATCTCCGTGTAAATTAAAAAACCGCCTTATTGTCCAGGTTAATCAATGACGACCATGGACATAAGGTGGTTTTCAATAATACTGCGGATGTAAGATTGGGTATAGCGTTCTGGATTAAACAATGCATGGATAGCCAGCCCATCGAGTATACTATACAATTTCTCTAATTCAATATCTCTATAAATATCTTTTTTCAATAAGTCATTTTCTTCTAAAGTCGTTAAAACTAATTCAATAACTTTTAAAACATCATCGTAATTGAGGTCAAATCCATCCTCTTTTCGACCATGAGTAATAAAGGCAAACCAAACCTCCATTTCCTTTCTTGAAATGTCATTATAAGGAGTTATCTCCATTAGAAGCTGAACCAATTTTTCTAGAACAGGCAGATCTTTCTCCATAATTTTTTTAATCCTAACCCCCACGTTTTCTTTTAATAATTCCATTGCAAATTTAAGAAGTTCTTTACGAGTAGGAAAATAATACCTGAGAGCGGATTGAGAAATTCCAGTTTCTTCTGCTATTTTTCGTGTCGTTGCTTGTTCAATTCCCTTTTGAGATATAATTTCCCAAGTAGATTTTGCTATTTGTTCCCGACGTTTGCTATGATCAACTTTTTTTGGCATAGAATAATTGTATCAGATAAGAAGTGAAAAACAAAACTTTTTAGCTCAATTGAGCTATTAAAATTGCGCGTTCGTTTATCGTTATGATAAAATCTTTTTAGCTCAATTGAACTAAAAAAGTTTGCTTAACTAAATACTCAAGTCAAATGATGGAATTTAATTTTAGAACAACCAAAAAAGCTTTAGACAGCGAAGGGGCAGATGGGATGAAGGGGCAGGAAAATCGAATAAGATTATTAGATGTGTTAAGAGGCTTTGCGATTATTGGCACGTTAGGAACGAATATCTGGTTGTTTGCTCAGCCGGGGAATATTATGACCGTTTTTTCAAATGCAAATTGGTGGGAAAGCTTAGATTCTTTCCTGCAAGCTTTCCTATCTGTATTTGTTAATGGTAAATTTTTAAGCTTATTGACTATTATGTTCGGAATTGGTTTGGAGTTGAAATATCGTAAAGCTGCAAGAGAAGGTCTTCCATGGATTCGCCTGTATTTATGGACGATGTTTCTGCTGTTTTTAGATGGTTTATTACATTTTATTTTTGTGTTTGAATACGATATTCTAATGAGTTATGCAATTACAGGAATGATCGTTGCTTTCATTATTCGTTATCGTGAAGAAATGATGAAGAAAACGATGATAGTATCAGCAATTATTCATCTTACGGGCGTAATGCTGCTATCGATAGCATGGTTCTTCTTAATCAAAGAAGCGTCATTTCTAAATGAAATGGCGAGAATATCTCAAGAAACAAGTAATTTATACTCCAGCCAGAGTTATTGGCAACAAGTACAATTTAGAATTCGAGACTTTTGGGGGTTAAGGGTAGAAGCTATTCTAATAATCTTTATGAATATCACCTTGTATATTTTAGGAATCCGGTTATTCCGTGCAGGTGCATTTTCAAATAACGAAAATGGGCAGCGTCTTCGGAAAAAACTAATGATATATGGTCTCGGTATTGGGATACCATTAAATTTACTTACATTAGTTCCGGGCGGATATTTTGATATTGCTTCCCGGTATATATTTGCCCCGGTTTTAGCATTAGGCTATATTGGCTTATTCGCTTGGGTACTGAAAATAAGAATAGCCCCATGGCTGATTAATCGATTTGAATCTATAGGAAAAACCGCCTTAAGCTGTTATATATTACAAAATATAGTGGCATCAATTATCTTTTATGGCTGGGGGACAGGGGTGGCTCCGTTGTCTTCCGCTTATACTGTAATTGTTTATTGGATTCTTATCACAATAGTGATGATGATAAGTGCTGAACTTTTCATCAAGTATTTAGGTAGTGGTCCGTTGGAATACTTGTGGAGAAAATTATCATATTCCCCATTTAAAAAATAAAGTGATTCGTTATACAATCAAATTTTAAAGTGCAGCTAAAAGTTTGTATGATGCAACGGATTGATTCTTCAAACTAACACCCTAAGTTACTTAGGCTAACGCAGTGGTAGAATGAAAGAAGCACTGGGACTGGGACTGCGATTACTCGTCCCATCGAAGAGCTTTTGCGATTACTCGCCCCATCAAAAACCGTCGCTAGATAGTTTTATTATTATCACTCAACTTTCGCACATTAAAAAGTAATTTCGTTTCTATAGAAACAGGAGTTGATCGTTCCTTCGATAACACCCTTGACAAAGAATAGAAGGTGAAGTGTAAAGCACCGCTGCGGCGGATCGTTTTGCTTTCCTAGGGGCACGCTCTTCAGCTAACTTTTGCCAAGAAGAGCACTAGGCAAAAGTGGATCTTCAGATGGTGCTGATCCCTCAGGAGTCAAAACGGTCCACCTCCGCTAGTAAGACGTTCTATACGTGAAAAAACAACTCACCAAATAGATGTTTAATCAGATAGAACATTTTTTTCATGCTGCATGGTAAAATGTTCTACCAAGATTACTTTCTATGCATAAAAGCTATTCCCTGTATTTCATATTCATGCTGTCATGATTAGTTATTCAGGCGAAAGTTAAGTTATCAGTATTAAATTTTAAAAAATTCATTAACCTGACAACATTGCTGAGATTACTCGTCCCACTGAAGAGCTTTTACTGTCGTTGCAGTGTTATTACTGCTTTTAAGTTGGTTAGAGTAGAGAATGAAACCATTAAAAAAACATATAAAGACTAACTCTAAAATAAGAGGTTATTTAGCAATAGCAGCTTTTTTATATGTATGAAAAAGAAAGAGACTGTTTCTCAACCATGTAATCGATTGTGCAGCAGTCTCTTTTCTAATGTTCCTTATCACAAGCTTCTATATTAACCGTTTAAGCCGTTGTATACATCTCATTCACTTGCTTTTGCAACTTTTTATCCTGTACATATTCATCATAAGACATTTCTTTATCAACGATACCGTTTGGAGTTACTTCCATAATGCGATTCGCAATACTGTTGATAAACTCATGGTCATGTGATGTGAATACAATGGAGCCTTTGAATTTAACAAGTCCATTATTTAATGCCTGGATGGATTCAAGGTCAAGGTGGTTGGTCGGCTCATCCATAATAAGTACATTCGCCTTGGAAAGCATCATTTTAGAAAGCATACAGCGAACCTTTTCGCCTCCGGACAGTACATTTGCTTTTTTCTTCGCTTCTTCTCCGGAAAATAGCATTCTGCCTAAGAAACCGCGCAGGAATGTTTCCGTTTCGTCCTCAGGAGAATATTGACGCAGCCAGTCTACCAAGGAGAGGTCTATGCCGTCAAAGAACTCGGAATTATCTTTCGGGAAATAGGATTGAGAAGTCGTAATTCCCCATTTGTAAGAACCTTCATCCGGCTCTAATTCTCCAGAAATAATTTGCAGTAACGTTGTATTGGCAATATCATCCTTGCCGACCAGCGCTACTTTATCATTCGCATTTAGTGTGAAATTAACCTTATCCAGTACTTTCACACCATTAATTGTTTTCGATAAATCCTTCACCTGTAATAAATCATTTCCAATTTCACGCTCTGGGGTAAAGGCGATATATGGATATTTTCTAGATGACGGCTTGATATCATCCAGCGTAATATTATCAAGCATTTTCTTACGGGATGTTGCCTGCTTCGACTTCGAAGCATTCGCACTAAAACGGGCAATAAATTCTTTTAACTCTTTGATTTTCTCTTCTTTTTTCTTATTAGAATCCTGTGCCATACGGGAAGCAAGCTGACTGGACTCATACCAGAAATCATAGTTTCCGACATAAAGCTGGATTTTTCCGTAATCGACATCCGCAATTTGTGTACATACTTTATTTAAAAAGTGACGGTCATGCGATACAACAATAACGGTGTTTTCAAATTGAATCAGAAATTCTTCCAGCCATTGAATTGCCTGAATGTCTAATCCGTTGGTCGGCTCATCCAGAAGCAGAATATCCGGATTGCCGAATAAGGCTTGTGCAAGTAATACTTTTACCTTTTGTTCTTCAGGGATCTCAGCCATTTTTAAATCATGGGCAGATTCTTCTACACCAAGTCCTTTCAGAAGCACGGCAGCATCGGACTCTGCTTCCCATCCGTTCATTTCTGCAAATTCACCTTCCAACTCCGCAGCACGAATGCCATCTTCTTCGCTGAAGTCTGCTTTCATATAAATCGCATCTTTTTCCTGCTTTACATTATATAAACGCTCATGGCCCATCAAGACAGTCTCTAAAACAGGATGCTCTTCGTAAGCATAGTGATCCTGTTTCAAAACAGTCAGACGCTGTCCGGGTGTCAGGGATACATTACCGGATTGCGGCTCGATTTCACCTGAGAGAATTTTCAGGAAAGTAGATTTCCCTGCACCATTTGCTCCAATCACACCATAGCAATTTCCAGGGGTGAATTTTAAATTAACATCTTCAAAAAGCTTCTTATCACCATATCGTAAACTAACATTAGTTACTGTTAACATATTTTATATTGCCTCCAAAAAATCGTTATCAGAATAAGCTTACGTTATTTGAGATAACAATGCAAGATAAGACGGTTAAATAATTGATGTCATATCCTATAAATTAAAGTGAGCAGAGAAATAGACCGGAAGGCTTAGTCAAAAATATGACGCTGGGTTATTACAGGAAGGTAAAATAGCAGGTATCATCAAAGTAAGTTAAGGAAATATGTTATTCATTATTTTCAAAAACCGGGGCGGGCAGCGGAAAGATGTGAATGACAGCAAAAAATGGTACACAAGCGGGATGCCAATTCAGATTATTTTCATATACTAAGAAATAAGAACATGCTGAAGAAATATCGATAGATGAAAGCAAGGGACCAAAAGGAATCTGATGATGCGATGAAAAAGTACAAGGCGTATCGAAAGCATATTAAGAAAAAATCATGCCGATTTAAAAACAGCCAATGAAACTTTTTTAAAATGTAATACGTAAATAAATGGTAGAAGAACGATTTTTATTTATATAGAAGAGAAAAAAATGAACACGACATTTCCTCATTAATGAAGGATGCAGTGATTTGAAAAAGCAATTTTGCTAAAAAACGTTAGGTTTACTAGTTTACCTATTTTTTTGTATCAGCTGTTGTATATTAAAAAGCTTTTGTATATATTAATAAAAAGGGGTATGTCCGAAGAGGGGGAACACGTAGATGAAAAGCAAGACGGTTTATTTGCTGTTTACCGATACAGGAAGCTATCTGTCACGATTGATTCATCTGTATACCCATGAGCCTTTAAACCATGTTTCTATAGCTTTAGATAGAGAATTAACAGAAGTTTATAGCTTTGGGAGAAAACAGCCTAATAACCCATTTATCGGCGGCTTTGTGAAGGAGGATATTTTCTCACCGTATTTAAACCAGTCCAGGTGTGAAATTTACGAGCTTAAAGTCACTGAAAAAGAATATGAATATATTAAAACCTTTATTCAGTATATAGAAATTGATAAAGAGAAATATCGTTATAATTTTATCGGCCTGTTCGGGGTCATGATGAAAATAAAAATTACACGGCAGACAGCCTTTTTTTGCTCACAGTTTGTGGCTACCATTTTACAAAATGTAACGAGCCTTCCGTTAACAAAAGATCCTTATTTTACAACACCAGAGGATATTCGGAGTGCTCCTAATTTAAAGCTTATTTACGAAGGAGTATTATTACATTATAAAGATATAGATTCCTTATCGCTGACAGAACAGCCATCATTATCTTATATTTCTAATTTATAAATGTCGGGATAAAGCATCTAAAAAGCACAGCGTCTCACTGGAGGCGCTGTGCTTTTTAGTTTCTATTCAAACAGGTCCTGCATGGCATCCATGCTGACATCTTGAATGCCGAGTGTTTCATAAGGGACGACAAGTTTCATGGTAATATTATTTGCTTCTAAATCCATATGCTGCACAGCAACATCGAAATTACCCTGCAATTCCATATCGGTAACAGCTACATAAATTTCTTGGCTGTCTGGATCAATGGTTACCCATTCAGGCATTGGCAAAAAGCGGTCCATATATTCCATTATTTTTTTGTTCGGCAGTTCTAACAGTCCAACGGATATCGACTTTTGCTGCAGAACCAGATCTCCATTTGCCTGTTCAATCGGTTCAAAACGGACGGATAGAGGTACAGTGGATGAAAAGACGGGCAGTTCTCCCATCAGATGCACATCATCTTCAAGCATAATACGGTAGTGATGCTCCGTTCCCTCCAGTAATTTTTCAACATAAGCATTGACTAGATTATTTAAATTTTGCTTGGTTGTCTGAATGTAAAACTCAGAACTTTCCTGCTCGTCTATCATGGTATTTGGAGGAAATTCATTATTGGAAACCGGCCAAAAAATAAGTACCAGCAGAATCAGCAGGATAAGGCCGTTAAAGATGAGGAGACCAAAAAAGCCGGCCCTCCATTTATTATTGATTTTTATTTGTCTGTTCTTTATTCTCATTATGTTTTCATCCCAACTTAATTAAAATATTCCAGAATACGTTCAGCCATTAAATAATATCCGTCATAATTAGGGTGGAAATTATCTTCTGCAAATAAGTCTGCAGCATCGTCATCAAATAAATCATCAATTGGAACAAAAGTGCTGTTTTCATTTTGACTGACAATTTCTCTTCCGATATCATTCCAATTCAGAACGATTTGATCCAATTCCGGGATATCCTCAAAGTAATTTTTAAAAGGATTAAATATACCTAATAGATAAATAGAAGCATCCTCATTAAGGGAGCGGATCGTATCAAATATCTCATGTAATCGTTCTTCATAGGATATTTGTTCTTCATTGAAATAGCTGATCTCTAAATCCATGATATTTTCCTTCAGTACTTGCATAATATCATTTGCACCGATGGTAATGATAATCATATCTGCTTCTTCTAAAGCATCAGCTAATGCAGGTTCTTCCTCCAGACGGTGAAGCAGCTGGTCCGTTCGGTTTCCGCGCTTTCCGAAATTTTGAAAATGGACATCGGTATCAAGCACCTGGAGTGTTCTGTCTAATATCCCGACATACCCTCCCTGTTCTGTATCGTCTCCTACACCTTGCGTCAGAGAGTCCCCGAGTGCCACAATATCTACATCTTCCTCTGAAGCAAATTCAAATGTATTTTCTAAATCTTCGTCGACAGCGATTGGAGCATTTTCCTGCTCTTCAACGTCACCCATAACATCCTCGCTCTCTGCGGGTGTTTCTTCCTCATTTTCTGTTTCTTCAGGCGTAATTTGTTCTCTTAATGCTTCTTCTTTTTCCCGCTGTTCCGAGCTTAATTGAAAATAAGGCAGCTGTAAAATTGCAAAAACAGCAATAGCGGCAATCAGAATGGAGCTAGTGAGAATAAACCATTTCTTTTTCGTCATCTTCATCATCACACCTACGTGTTCTTTTCTTCTAGTTTATGTTGGAACAAATAAAATTACCTAAGAATATGAAAGGAAATTATATTTGGTATATGTGTATTTGTAAAATGGATTGGTAAAGTTTCATAGAATATATGCGTCTTCTTATAGTCTTATTTTAATCAAGGATAACCAATACTAAACAGGCTAAATGAAAAACGCCTTCTAATTTTTAAGCTAGAAGACGTAACCACATTATATTATAACATAAAACGAAACATCAATCAGTGGGAGTGTTGTTTTTCTCCATCATAAAACTACCCGCCTTTCTTAACAATAAAACATGGAAATGTTCTATAAAAGAAAGGCGGGTAAGGATGTTATTTTTGTATTTAACGTCCGGAGCTGCGTAATTCAAGAGCAAATTGCACCGGCTGAACGGTTGAAAGAATAAACACTTCAGATGATACTTCAGGAGCGGAAGCTGTGAATAAAATCGTACCCTGATAAGCTGCATTTTCTTCTGGAGTCTGTTTACCTTCCTGCAGCCATATTGCATCAGCTCCTGTTAATATATCTGTTGTCACCTCATCGATATCTGCCGCAGGAATCACCTCATAGCCTAATTTATAGAGAGGAACAATTTCTTCGTCCGCGATGCCGACAGTAATAATCCGCTTTTTGCGGACGCCTTCGCTGCGGTCAAATGGGGATTGAAGTAAATTTTGCACTGCTATTTCCTCGGCTGATTTTTGATTGCCTTGTGATTTTCCTGTTGCTTTATCAATGGCCTGGTCCAAGTCAGCTACAATATCGTCAAATGACTCTAAACCAACGGATAAACGGACCAATTCTTCCGTCGTACCGCTTTTTGCCAAGTCCTCATCCGTCAATTGCTGATGGGTTGTAGAAGCAGGGTGGATAATAAGTGATTTGGCATCCCCCACATTGGCGACATGAGACCAGAGCTGCACATTATCGATTAAGGTGCGGCCTGCTTCTCGTCCGCCTTCAATACCAAATGTAATAACCGACCCAAAACCGCCTTTTAAATATTTTTTAGCAAGCTGATGGGAAGGATGTGATTCCAGCCCCGGGTAGTTGATCCATTCTACAGCAGGGTGATTTTCCAGATAAGCTGCTATTTTTTCCGCATTTTCGCTATGCTTCCTGATGCGTAAGTGTAAAGTTTCCAGGCCTTGCAGTAATAAAAAGGCATTTTGCGGACTTAGCGCAGGTCCGATATCACGTAATAATTGGACGCGCAGCTTGGTTATAAATGCAGCAGGACCTAAATCCGCATATTTTAAGCCATTATAGCTCTCATCCGGCTCGATAAAATCAGGGAATTTATCATTATTCCAATCAAATCTGCCGCTGTCGACAACGACACCGCCGATGGTTGTGCCATGTCCGCCAATCCATTTCGTGGCGGAGTGAACCACAATATCCGCGCCCCAGGTTAACGGCTTGGCAAAATAAGGGGCAAATGTATTATCAATAATTAAAGGAATGCCATGATTATGAGCAATATCAGCCACCGTTTCGACATCAAAAACATATAAACTTGGATTAGTGATGATTTCTCCAAATATTGCTTTTGTTTTATCTGTAATCGCAGCCTCAATAGCCTCCGGGTCTGTTCCATCTACAAATTTTACATTGATTCCATAACGGGGGAGCGTGTTGGCAAATAAGTTATACGTCCCGCCATATAGATTGCTGTCCGCGATAATTTCATCACCGGCACGGGTGATATTTAAAATCGCCATCGTAATAGCTGCCATCCCGGAAGCTAGACCTAAAGCGCCGACTCCGTCTTCTAATTGCGCAATCCGCTGCTCAAATGTATCTACCGTCGGATTCATAATTCGAGTATAAATATTACCTGGCTCTGCTAATCCAAATAAGTTTTGTGCATGCTCTGTATCGCGAAAAACATAAGAGGTTGTTTGATAGATTGGAACAGCACGAGATCCGGTTGCCGGGTCTGGAACCTGCCCCCCGTGTAACAAAATCGTTTCGTCTTGCTGTACTGGATAGTTTGACATTGTATTTCCTCCCTTTTTATTGAGAACACTCTTTTACCTGAAAAAAAGCTCTCTTCTAAAATGAAGAGAGCTCTGATAACTGACTTAGAACCCTCTCTTATCTTTCAGATGATATATCTGTAGGATGGAGCACCTGAATGTTCAAGTTGCCGGGCTTCACAGGGCCTATTCCCTCCGCCGCTCTTCATAAGAGATTCTGCTAAATATTTTGAAATTACTTGCGAGTATATAGTTTTAAAGGATAAAAGTCAAGTGTTTTACTAGGGATTAATAGATAAAATAAAGTGAACCTTCCTTCAGGAGGATTTCTTTCATCCTCACTGAAGAAACTATCACAAGAGTATGACCTAAAGGCCCTTGAACGAACCAGGCCCTTACTGGCTGAAAACTATGCCTTTCTTCTTTTTCTCCGCGGTGCGTCCCGATAAATACTGGCCATATAGATAATAAGTGCAGCCCAAATCAAAGCAAAAGTAATCATATGATGTACCGTAAAGGTTTCATTATATAGAAATACCCCCAGAAAGAACATAATTGTTGGTGCTACATATTGCAAAAAACCAACCATTGCCAATGGAATCCGTTTGGCACCTGCAGCAAACAGCAGTAAAGGTATTGCTGTAACACCGCCCGCGCCTATGAGTAAAAGATTGTCCGCTGCAAACAAAGGAGAAAAAGTAAAAGATCCTTCTGACGGAACAAATAGTAAATACAATAGAGCGATTGGAGCCACCACAAGTGTTTCAATAGTAAGTCCATACATTGCATGCAGATGGAGTGTTTTTTTAATCAATCCATAAAAGCCAAAGGTGATGGCCAATAACAGCGAAATCCAAGGAAATACGCCATAGCTGAGCGTTAAATAAACCACTCCGATGCCGGCAAGAAGAAACGATAAGACTTGACCTTTCGTTGTCTTCTCTTTCAGTACAAAGACCGCTAATAAAATACTGATTAAAGGATTGATATAATAGCCTAAGCTGGCCTGCAGGACATGCCCATGCTGTACCGAAAAAATAAATAGAAACCAGTTGATAGATATAACGATAGAAGCTGTAATGATAGCGATGGTTTTCTTCTTATCTTTTTTCAGCTCGTGGACCGTTTCAATCAGCTCACGCCAATTACCTGTCACCAGTACTAAAAAAATCATGAAAATTAAGCTCCAGACAATCCGGTGGGCTAGTACTTCACCAGCTGGAACATGTTCAAGAAACTTCCAATAGATTGGAAATATTCCCCATAATAAATAAGCAGCAAAGGTAATAACCGCTCCCTGTTGTAAAGATTTATCCTCCATTATCCATTCCTGCCTTCTAAAAAAAATTAAACTAAAACCAATATTAAAACTTTATGAGGAAGGAAGCAATAACTTTTAAATAATGTATTCCGTAAAACGAAGCTTCATGGAGATGGAGCTTTGTTTTCTTTGTATGAAATATTAGATATTTTTTTGAGCCGGAAACATTTCCAACAGCACAGGAATACTTTATCATGAAGAGAGAGACTTATCTGAATTATTACCTTTATCAGGATCGGGGAGAATATAAATGAGCAAAAAGTTTAAACATATGGAAACAGCAATGATTCATGAAGGGTACGATTCCAAAGAGCTGCTTGGCAGTTTAACACCGCCCATTTTTCAAACATCTACATTTACCTTTGACACAGCGGAGCAGGGGGCGGCCCGTTTTGCTGGAGAGGAAGAAGGACATGTCTATACGCGTGTCAGCAACCCGACCGTGCAAATACTGGAACAAAAGCTGGCCGCATTGGAAAAGGCGGAAAAAGGACTGGCATTTGCCTCGGGGATGGCTGCCATATCTGCCGTTTTGATTGCACTCACCAAAGCAAATGACCATATTATCTGCTCGTCCGGGCTATACGGCTGTACCTTTGGACTGTTATCGATGATGGATAAAAAATATAATATCCAGACAGATTATATAGCTATGACGGATGTGGAGAGTATAGAGGGAAAAATCAGGCCAGAAACAAAGGTTTTTTATATTGAAACGCCGATTAACCCGACAATGGAAGTAATTGATTTGAAATTAGTGATTGATATTGCTAAGCGGCATAATATTTTAGTTGTGGTGGATAATACATTTTCTACACCATACCTGCAGCGTCCGTTAGAATTGGGGGCCGATGTGGTAGTGCATAGCGCGACGAAATATTTAAGCGGTCATGGTGATGTGATTGCGGGCATCGCCGCAGGAAATAACGAATTAATGGAGCAAATCGCAGCAACAACGCAAAAGGATATTGGCGGTGTTCTTTCCCCGTTTGATGCCTGGTTGGTTGTTCGCGGAATGAAGACATTGCCGCTCCGAATGGATAAACATTCGGATAATGCCCTGCAAATTACAGAAAAACTAAAGCAGCATCCAAAGATTAAGCATGTATTTTATCCGGGTGATCCGGATGCGGAAGGTTATTCAATTATGAAAAAACAAATGAAATCTGGCGGAGGCACCTTATCTTTTGAGATAGATGGCGGAAAGAAAGAAGCGCAGGCTTTTCTGAATAAACTTCAATTTATAAACATCGCTGTCAGTCTTGGAGATACAGAAACATTGATTCAGCATCCAGCGACGATGACACATGCTGTGATTCCTGATGAACAACGCCGGAAAATGGGAATAACAGACGCTCTGATCCGATTATCTGTCGGGATAGAGGCATGGCAGGATATTTGGGAGGACTTGGAGCAGGCGCTGACATAATTAAAATAGGGGATTCAGTTATTTGCCGGAAAAAGAACGTTTTAAATAGAAGAAATAACAGACACACTTGCTATGGATAAAACGAAACTTCATGAACCCTTTCACGCTGAATGAAGTTTCGTTTTGTGCTATGATAAGAGCAGAATTCCCTTTTTTATTGGAAAAGAAGTGATGGGAGCAGGATATATGGGCGTTTACTCAATCATAATTGGATTAATTTTTGTTATAAATATTGCGTTAGCTATATCCATTATTTTTCTGGAAAGGAAGGATCCTACCTCTTCCTGGGCGTGGGTAATGGTATTGCTGTTCATCCCTATTTTAGGATTTATTCTTTATTTAATTTTTGGACGGCCCATCAGCAATCGCCGGATATTCAAATGGGATCAGCGGAGCCGGATGGATGTGAAGAAGGCTGTACAAAAACAAATCAATGCCATTGAGGATGACGCTTTCCTGTTAAATCATGATGATTTAAAGAAACACCAGGATTTAGTCTATCTTCATCTCCGTAATGACAATGCTGTTTATACAGATAATAATGGCGTAGATATTTTTACAGACGGCCATGAAAAATTTGAGGCTCTTTTAGAAGATATCAATCGGGCAAAGCATCATATTCATGTGCAATATTATATTATGCGGAGTGACGGGCTCGGGAGCAGGCTTGCGAATGCATTAATAAGAAAAGCAAAAGAAGGTGTATGCGTCCGGCTTTTGTATGATGATATGGGCTCCAGGTCACTTAAGAAAAGCTACATAAAAAAATTAAAAGAAGCGGGTGTTCTGGTAGAAGCATTTTTTCCATCGAAATTTATTATTAATTTTAAAATCAATTACCGGAATCATCGCAAGCTAACGATTATTGATGGAGAAATCGGATACATTGGCGGTTTTAATGTTGGAGATGAATACTTGGGAATGAAAAGCAAATTTGGTTATTGGCGTGATACTCATTTGCGGGTGATAGGTGATGCAGTGCAAAGTATGCAGACACGCTTTGTATTGGATTGGAATCAGGCTTCGAAGCAGAAAATTCCTTACGAAGAAGAGCATTTTCAAACCATCTCTGGAGGGAATATAGGGATGCAGATTGTCTCCAGCGGGCCCGATTCGGAGTATGAGCAAATCAAAAACGGATATATTAAGATGATCATGGAAGCAGAAGAGTATATCTATATTCAGACACCTTATTTTATACCAGATGAAAGCTTGCGTGATGCCCTCCGTATTGCCGTGTTATCCGGAGTGGATGTCAAAATTATGATTCCCAATAAACCGGACCACCCCTTTGTTTATTGGGCAACCATGTATTATTGCGGGGATCTGCTTGGCGCTGGTGCAGAGATTTTTATTTACCAGAATGGATTTCTGCATGCCAAAACCATTATTGTCGATGGAAGAATAGCTTCTGTCGGTACGGCAAATATTGATGTAAGAAGCTTCAGGCTCAATTTTGAGGTCAATGCATTTTTATATGATATTGAAGTTGTGCGTCGGCTGATGGTCGATTTCGACAAAGATTTGGCGCACTCTACACAAATGACGAAAAAGTTATATGACAAACGTTCTATCGGAATTCGTTTTAAGGAATCCGTCTCGCGTTTAATATCACCAGTTTTATAAGACAAACTACACAGCAGGAGGCAATATAGATGAAAGCAAAACCTTGTTCCGCATCATTAGCTTTAAAAACAACACATATCCTTCCGCCGGATACGAATCAATATGATACGTTATTTGGCGGAAAATTAATGGCACACCTTGATGATATCGGTGCGATTGCAGCAGTGAAGCATGCAAATAGTCCGGTTGTTACAGCTTCTACGGATTCTGTAGATTTCTTAGCGCCTGTAAAAATTGGGCAATATATTTCGATTGAAGCATTTGTGACCTGGACACATCACACGTCCATGGAGGTATTTATCCGGGCAATCACCGAAGACATCCGGACGGGGGAAAGGACAGCATGTACAACAGCGTTTATGACATTTGTAGCGATTGATGAAGCAGGCAAACCGATTAAAGTGCCCTCCGTTTATCCGGAAACAGACGATGAAAAGATGCTTCATGAAAGTGCTCCATTGCGTGCCAACCGCCGTGCTGAGCGGAGAAAGCAATCTAAGCAGCTTGCAGAAACCTTTGGAACCGTCTATGGAACAGAAAAATAAGATAGATCGTAAAAAGCCGGTTAACATCACAACATCTGATGTTAACCGGCTTTTTATATATTGTATTACACTTTTTCCCGATAAGAATACCAGTCAGCAATTGAATAACTATCCGCTGTTCGCAGCTCTTTAATGACAAAATGGCGTCCTGCGCCTTTATTTAAAATAGCCATGTCCAGCGTTGCAAGGGACTGCTTTCGGTGAAGCAGATGCTGTTTCTGCTGCAAGGCCTGGATCCTTCGATGCGGAATAATCGCAGTATCCTTGCTGATTGTTCGTGTCTGAATCGTTATCTGCTGTTCATCAATCGCATAGCCGATGGATTTGAATACAGCAAACCCCATTATCCCGAGGACCAGCATAATAATTGCAGGTATCCAGATATAGGATACGAAGAAAATACCTGTAATGATAACAGCTAATAACGGAAGATTGATGGACCGCCATAGATAATAAGGTAAGGCTTTTTTCGGCGGATGAATCAGATTCTCCGTACGATAGCTATACTCTGGTAAAAATTCACTTAGAAAAGCTGCAAATTCTTTCTTGCGGAGCAGCGGGAAAATAATCGTATTTACTTCCTGACTGCTATTTATCTCTCCGCTTGCAATTTCAACATAAGGTCTGGCAAAGCCAAATAGTTGATGAATAGGGGATTCCTTCATCCCCACTGCCTGTATTCTTTTTAATGGAATGGTTGTTTGTTTTTTCTCTAATAACCCTCTGGTAATAAATAGTTCTTTTTCATAACGGGTAATGGTAAAATTCCAATCTTTAATCACCGTATATAGAATACTTAATAACCATAGAAAGATGAGAACGATAATCGCTAAAATAATGATAATTTGCATGCCGAGAGACAGAAGCCAGCGTGTCGCATCATCGTAAAATTGGTCTGGAATCAAAGTTTCAACCTGAGAAAAGGCAACCCCGAAGAGCCCGATTAAAATTCCGAAGCTTGCTGAGGTGGAGCCGGTAATCAACAGGGCTTGAATTGTTATTGTCCGTTTAGGGAGGTGAGCTTCATCCTGCTGTTCGTTATCTGATACCTCGGTTTCCAGCTCCCCGGTTTCCGGTACGTGTTTCTTGTATTTTAATTCATCATGCAGCATGCGCCCGTCCTCCATACGGACCGCAGACAGCGCGGCATCTGTAGAGGAGTCATTCCCTGCAGTTTCAATGGCTACTTTGGTTAACCCGAAGATGCGGTGAATAACATTCTGTGATAAATCAATAGACTGAATCCGATGCTTGGAAATCGTGCGTTTTTTACGAATGAGAATTCCGCGTTCGATACGTAACTGCTCTTCCTCTAATTGATAGGTGAAACGAAGCCATGATAAAAAGCTGAATAAAATAATTAATCCGATGATTACAAGCAAACCGATTATCAGATAAAAGGTATTACTGTTTCTGATAATGACAATAGCAATAGGTAAAAGCCCAATGATAGATTGTTTCAATGATTGAATAATATTAAATATTACTGCAGCGGGGTGCAGTCGTTTCGGATTAGACATCATCTTGCTCCACCCTTGCTAATTCAGAAATTTGATCGCGTAAATCATATGCTTCCTCTTCTAATAAAGCAGGTATCTGATGTGTTGTCGCTGCCGTTGATATTTCCAGGGTGGCCAGCTTATATTTTTTCAAGACGGGCCCTTGCTGTGTATCGACATGCTGGACACGAATCATTGGTACAATTGTCCGCGTTACAATAAGAATCCCATGTTGTATGTAAATCTCCTGATCGTAGACCTGATAACGCCATCTGCGCCATCTTAATTTTGGAATAATCAAAGCAGTGATGATCCATTCCGCCACGGTAAGACCGGCAATGATGAAAACAATCCAGAGCGGCAGAAAATCGAAAATAATATACACAACAATTGCTCCAATGGTTATCAGTAAAAAGATGAGTGCGTATATATGTGCTGTAAGCTGCCATGCTTTGATAGCATCTGTAGCAATTTTTACATTAGGCTGTTCCCGCATGCATTTCCACTCCTTGTTTTTTGACTGCTTCTATCATACAACAGATGGGGAGGTTTAGAAAAAATTTAAGAATAGCTTAAGAAAATCCAAATATATCAGTGAACCGTCATCTATCCATAGAGATTACTTTAGGAAGTATAGGACAGAGATTCATCATACATTTGGATTTTTTAAAAGAAAAAGAATGTTTATATAAATAGCCGCTCCAACGGGTTTCATGGAGGGAGTAATCTTCAATGTTGTCAGGTTAATGCGACCGCTGCGGAAAAACACTACGCTAGATAGGTTTTATTACTATCTGTATAAAATTCATTAACCTGTTAACATTGAGACCTGCGATTACTCGCCCCATCAAACCCGTCGCTAGAATTTGCGTTATTTCTTTGAAAGAAAGCAAATGAAGCATATTTCTTCAAAGATGGGAGCGGAGGGAAGTCGACTCCTGCGGGAAAAGCAACAGGTGAAGACCCCGCAGGAAGTGGTTTTCTTCCGAGGAGGCTGATCCGTTGCCCGCGGAAAGCGACTTCCCGGAGCGGACATCTCTTTGGCAAGAACACTAGTGATTTAAAGACAAAGCGGTGTTCTTGTTTTTTCTTATAAAATAAAAGATTTCTAGATATAAGAGAAAGGTTTACTTCACTTCGTTATCTGCTGTATCATCTGTTGAGACATAATCTTCCGCCCAGCGCTGAATATCTTTAATAACAGGCTCCAGTGCTTTTCCTTTTTCTGATAAGGTGTATTCAATACGAACTGGAAATTCCGAATAGATATTACGCTCGACAATCCCTTCTTTTTCCAATAATTTCAAACGATCCGATAGTAAACGGCCGCTGATTGGGAGATCTGCTTCCATCTCTGAAAAACGTTTTGCCCCTTTTAATAGTTCAAATAAAATAAGACCGACCCAGCGTGTGCTTAATAAAATCATTGCTTTTTCAAAACGTGGACATAATTGATTCATTTTTCCACCCCCATAAAACCATCTTGTATCTAAAATGCGTGATATATACATTAGTTACGAAAAGTAATCTAATGATAGGGTATCATAAATAAGAGAGGTAGTAAATGAAAGCTGAAAGGAGAGGATAACGAATTCCATGTTTTCTTTAGGAATATGAAGAAGGATATGAAATAATAGGGTATGATAAGAATGAAAAATAAATTTGTAAATATGGAGGGATGCATAAATGGTTCAGGCACAGGTACAAGAAAAATATGCAGAATTAACATTGAAAAAAGGGGTTAATTTACAAATAGGACAAGCCGTTATGATCAATGCCCCGATTGAAGGAGCAGAATTTACACGAATTGTGGCCCGTAAAGCATATGAAATGGGAGCAAAGGATGTCCATATTAACTGGGTGGATGATGAGCTTACCTTGTTAAAATATGAGAATGCACCGGATGAAGTAATTACGGATTATCCGGATTGGAAAGTGAAACTGCATGATACATTTGCAGAAGATGGCGCTGCCGTTGTAAATATTCGCTCCACCAATCCGGATTTATTAAAGGATATTGACCCATCCCGTGTGGCCAAAGCAACTAAAGCTGCCGCTGAAGCAATGGTGAATTTCCGTAAATATACGATGAATGACCGGATCCCATGGACGATTATTTCTATCCCTTCAACGGATTGGGCGAAGAAAATCTTCCCTGATAAATCAGCAGAGGATGCGGTTGCCAGCCTTTGGGAGGCTATTTTAAAAATTGTCCGTGTTGATCAGGAGGATCCTGTTGCAGCATGGGATAAGCATAACGAAACATTAAGAACCGCCAGAGAAGTGTTAAATAAGAAAAGCTATCAAAAATTAATTTTTAAAGCGCCTGGTACAGACTTAGAAATGGAGCTGCCGGAGGGACATATTTGGAAAGGCGGATCGGCCGTAGCAGAGACGGGAGTTACCTTTAACCCGAATATGCCGACAGAAGAGGTTTTCTCCGTACCGCATAAATATGGGGTTAATGGAACCGTGTCCAGCACAAAACCATTAAACTATGGCGGAAGCTTAATTGATAACTTCTCCTTAACCTTTAAGGATGGAAAAGTAGTTGATTTTCAAGCAGAGCAGGGAGAAGAAGTCTTGAAGCATTTACTGGATTCGGATGAAGGAGCCCGCCGTTTGGGAGAAATTGCGCTGGTCCCGGACGAATCTCCAATATCTCAATCCGGACTTATTTTCTACAATACGTTATTTGATGAAAATGCATCCTGCCATATTGCGTTAGGGAAAGCTTACCCAACGAATCTCGAAGGCGGAGCTGCAATGGACTTAGAAGAGTTAGACAAGCATGGCGTGAACGACAGCCTGGTCCATGTCGATTTTATGATTGGATCAGATAAAATGGACATTGACGGAATTACTGCAGATGGCAAATCGGAGCCGGTTTTCCGTAACGGGACTTGGGCGCTGGACATTAAGTAATTAAACAAAATAGTAATCAAAAAAAGACAGCAAGATATGATAAAAAATCTTGCTGCCTTTTTTAATGGCTTAAGAGCTTTTTTCTTTCGCCATAAACTTATCATTTTTTACTAGAACTGCTTTGATTTTGCGATAGGTGTAATCTTCCGGCAAAGCCTCTTTCAGCTCTTTCAATCCAGTTGGATCAATTTCTTCGTGCTTGGATAAGATTTTGCCTTCTTCCTCGGTATTAAAGAATAGATTCCAATTCAGCGTATATCCCTTTTGGAAAGCCTGAAAAATATGTGATTCGATGGTCAGCTCTTTTAAATCCCGGATGGAAGCAATTTCTCGAATCGTTTTGCCTTTTTGCAGGAGCTCATACGATATTTGATAGGACGGCCGGTCATCCGCATCTTTTGCTTTCGCAGCCTTTTGATAATGAATGGCAGTAGGGGCTTTGTAATCCGGATTTTTTTCTTTCCATTCGGCAACAGCTTCCAGGAAGGCTTCTCCATAGAGTTCATATTTCTTTTGCCCTACTCCTTTTAACCGTAAGAATTCATCCTTATCTTCTGGAAGGTAACGGGCCATTTCTTTTAATGTCATATCTGAAAACAGCACATAAGGAGGTAAATCCAGCTCCTGCGACATCGATCTTCTTAACTGGCGCAGTGTCTCAAAGAGATCATCACTGTAATCTGTTTCACTTACAGCAGGGACATCCTGGATAAACATGGTAACATTTTCTTTTCCAGTCAAGATGTCCATGGACTTCCGGTTTAGTTTTAAAACAGGAAACTGCCCTTCTTCTGCAGATAAGCATTCTTCAGCGATTAAGAAGTGAATTCTTTCTGTAATTTCCTTCTCCGTATATTTGGATAAGATGCCGTAAGTAGATAATTTCGATAAGCCAAACTGAATCAGTTTTTTATCCTTGGAACCTTTTAATACTTTTGCAGTCATGGAAGCGCCAAAGCGTTCACGCATGCGCTTTACACAGGATAAGATCATTTGTGCTTCTTCGGTAATATCCTCTAACTCTCCTTGCTTCAGGCAATTGCTGCAGCGTCCGCAAGAAACGGAAGAGGCGGCCGAACCCATCTCAAAATAGTTTAAAATGTAACTGTATAAGCAGTTTTGTGTACGGCAATAGTTCACCATTTTATTCAATTTTTGATATTCCCGCTGTGTTCCTTCTTCATCCAAATCGGATTTCTCAATCAGAAATTTCTGAGTATGGATATCTTGAGGAGAGAAAAGCAGGACACAGTTGCTTGGCTCGCCGTCACGTCCTGCTCTTCCGGCTTCCTGATAATACGATTCCATATTCATCGGGATGGCATAATGGATAATAAAGCGGACATTTGATTTATCAATCCCCATTCCAAACGCGGTGGTGGCGACCATCAACTCTGTCTGGTCAAAAATAAAGGCCGTTTGCGCAGACTGCCGTTCCTGTTCGGACAATCCGCCGTGGTACTTAGATACAGCATAACCTTTTCCTTTTAGGACATCATAGACATGTTCGACCTGTTTTCGCGTAGCTGCATAAATAATACCGACTTCTCCCTGATGTTTTTTCAGATAGGAAAGAATATAATCTATTTTATTTACCCCTTTTTCGATAAAAAAGGAAAGATTTTTTCTTTCAAAGCCAGTATGCACTGTATTTGCAGGAGCGATATGTAAAAGGGTTTGGATGTCTTCAATTACTTCAGGGGTCGCTGTCGCGGTGAGTCCCATAACCGTTGGATTGCCGCCAATCTCCTGGAGAATAGGAACGATAGAGCGGTAGCTTGGGCGGAAATCATGGCCCCACTGGGATATACAGTGCGCCTCATCAAAGGCAATCAGAGATATATTGGTCTGCTGCAAGGCTTGAATAAAAGCCCCTGATTCAAAACGCTCTGGAGCAACATAAACAAATTGATAGCGATTTTGCTGCATTGCTATTAAACGCTGATACTGCTCACCTGCAGGTATGGAGCTGTTAATATAAGTTGCTGCTGCCCCGAGGGCATGCAATCCGTCGACTTGGTCTTTCATCAGTGAAATAAGCGGTGAAATGATAATTGCTGTTCCATTCATCGCAAGCCCGGGTACTTGATAACAGAGTGATTTTCCGCCGCCGGTTGGCATCACAGCAAGGACATTTTCACCTTGGTCGATCGTATCAATAACTTCAGCTTGTCCAGGCCGAAAACTGGAGTAACCAAAGTAATTCTGTAAAATATTTAAATGCTTTTCCATAAATAAATCTCCCTTTTTAAGGTTGGTTGAAGCTGCGAATATTCGCCCCATTAAAACCGCTGTAGCATGAATTGCTGATATAGGAAAGAATAGCTTGAGTTTATTATTTCGAGTTTGTATATGTTAGATAATTACATCATTATTCTACTTTCTATCCTAGAACGTTTTAGCCCGAAAGTAAAGTAAGGAAAAAGGGTGAATAATAGCTGGAAATGCTGTCAAAAAGCAAATATGACATAAGGAAATGTTAATTTTTCGATGGACAACTTCATATGAATTTACATTTCCTTGTTTCATCTTTAAAATATGCTATATCTTTTTGAAAAGGAGGAGGATATATGGTACCTTCTTTGCTGTTTGAATTAATGTTGATTGGCTTATTAGGTGTCGCTTCCCAATGGGTCGCATGGCGCTTTCGTATGCCGGCTATCGTTGTGATGGCTGCTACAGGACTAATCATTGGCCCTGTTTTCGGATTAATTAACCCAGAACAGGATTTTGGGGACTTGTACAGTCCGCTTATCTCTGTTGCTGTAGCAATTATATTATTTGAAGGAAGCTTAAATTTAAGCTTTAAAGAATTACGCGGAATTGGAAAACCAATCTTTCGGATATCTACAGTAGGCGCATTTATTGCCTGGATTTTAGGGTCGCTGACCGCTCATTATATTGCCGGATTATCCTGGGCGGTGGCCTTTGTGATTGGCGGTTTGTTTGTTGTGACCGGTCCGACCGTAATTATGCCGCTTTTACGTCAGGCGAAGCTGAAAGCACGCCCGGCGAAGGTTTTAAAGTGGGAAGGGATTATTGTTGATCCAATTGGAGCATTGCTTGCGGTTTTTGCTTTTGAAATTATTACATTTATCACCGCATCTAATCCCGAAGCCAGTCAGATTTTATTATTCTTCGCAGGCTCGATATTTGCCGTCTTCTTAGGCTGGATATTAGGACGCGGACTTGGCTGGATGTTCGAAATGGGGCATGTGCCTGAATTCCTGAAATCTCCGACAGTTGTCGTCGTTGTCTTATTCTGTTTTACCATTGCGGATGTCGTTATGCATGAGACAGGACTTTTATCTGTCACTGCGATGGGAATTACTCTGGCAAATATGGGGATTCGCTCTGTATCGGATATGCGCCATTTTAAAGAAAATATTTCTGTACTGCTGATTTCAACCATTTTTATTATGCTGACAGCCTCTTTGGATGTGGCAACGATTATGCAGATTTTTAACCCTCATATTATTGGCTACGTATTATTGATGATGTTTGCTGTCCGTCCCTTATCTATTTTCTTGTCAACTATTGGAACAGGGCTCAGTCTTAATGAAAAAGTGCTGATTGGCTGGATTGCACCGCGGGGAATTGTTGCACTAACGGTTTCTGGTTATTTTGCCGGGGTGTTAACAGAAGCTGGCTATGAGGATGCATCTATCCTGACGGCATTAACCTTTGCGCTGGTTATCTTTACGGTTATTGCGCATGGATTTTCTATCGGCTGGCTTTCTAAAAAGCTCAATCTGTCGAATAAAGGGAACCCGGGAGCGCTTATAGTCGGAAGCAATGCATTTACGATTCAATTGGCTAAATCATTAAAAGAAGCAAATTATCCGTCTATCATTGTAGATTCTTCATGGGAAAATCTTTCTCTGGCAAGAAAAGAAGGCCTGCAATTTTATCATGGGAGTATGCTGTCCGAACAGACAGAGCATCATCTCGATACAATTCCATATGAGTATTTATTAACGCTGACACATGATAAATCGTATAACTCGCTCCTCTGTACAACATTTCTTCCGGAATACGGAAGAACTAACGTGTTTAAAGTGAGTCCGTACACAACATTCAAGGATAATGGATACTCAACAGGTATGGTTTCACAGGTTGGCGGCCGTATTTTATTTGATAAAAAATTCTCTCTGGAGGATTTAATCGATAAGGCGGAAAATGGCTTTACTGTGCGGCAGACAACACTCACCGATAAATTCACGTTTGAACACTATAAACAGACAAAAGACCCGGAGACGGTGTATTTGTTCTTGATCAAACCATCCGGACAGCTGAAGTTTTTCTCTGAAGAAATGCGTACCGTACCTGCATCTGGAGATAAGATTGTCAGCTTAACAAAAGGGAAGGAAACAGAGAGAACCTCTGATCAAAAACAAGGAGGCTAACGTATTCTCTTTTGGAGTGATAAAGCATGGTGATTATTTAATCATCATGCTTTTTTACTCCAAAGATTATCCGTCATCATTCAAAATTGTTATTATTGGAACTACAAAATCAGTTTAAGAGGGATTTGTATATAAATTAGAGCGTATTAAATCCTTTGAGTTAATCTGTTAAAAGAAAGCCGATAGGTTAAAAAACCAATCGGCTTAGACTATCATCAATACTTATTAAAGATTAACAGCCTTTGTGCGGCTTGCTTCTTTTGAATGTAATTTTTTCATTACAAATCTTGCAATAGGCTGTGCAATTAATAACTCAATCCAAAATGCAACACCAAAGTTTCTAAACCAGCTATGAAAAAAGTTCTGAAAAGGTTCAAGGCTAATTTGTTTTGTACCAACCCAAGTTCCGATAATTGTAAGAAGAATAGATAAGACTGTAACATTCAATAAAGTATTTAATAAAATTCTAGCATTGAATCCATCTGTTTTTCCTGCGAACTTTGGCAACACCTTACCAACTAAGGGCCCCGCAACAAATCTTACTAATATCATGACAATAACCCACATAATCGGAATAACCTTTAAAGTTTCCAAGTAATTTTCCTTACTGAAGCCCAATTCCATTCCCATAATGATAGGTGCAATCGTGTTGACTGAAATAATCGAAATAATCAACGCAAAAATAATGCCTTCTTTTGGACTTTGAGGCAGTCTATCTTCCTTATGCATATTTGTACCCTCCGAAAAAATAAAATTTCAGATGGCAGACGTATCATTCGACATATATTTTTGGTTCATAAAACTTATACCAATATCTCTACACACTGATTATTTAATTTTAAACAAGTTTTTAAATGAATTCCAGTCTTGAAAAAAATGAATATATATGAGCAAAAAGGATTTTTGCTTGTTAACTATGGTTGGCCGGAGCGGAGCTATGCACCATCACCAATTCCAAAAAGGCCGGATATTTCACCAAAATGCAAGCATGGTAATGGAGGATATGTTCATCCTGAAATAGCAGGATATATATGCTTATTCTTAGGTGCGAAAGTTGAGTTAGTAAGCTAATTATATTGTGATTTCTAATGATAAAATGATGTAGACTCTTATATGTCAACAAAAAAACAGCAAGCTAGATTAAATGATTTAGCTCGCTGTTTATTTCTTTTTTCACGTTTTGCACCTAAAAGAGAACTCGTTAGCAATGAAGTGAGTCAGTATTTTATATAGTTCAGTTATATTGTTCCAATTCTTTTCTTACCTCAGCAATTTCTCCTTCTAAACGGACCAATTGCTCTTCGGCAGAGGAGACACGTCCTTTGACGAATTCTAACTTGTCTAAATCCCCTTGGATACGAATGTAATCAGACTTTAATTCGTCTAATTTCTGTTGCAGTTCTGCTTTTGTTGTCAAGAAAACCCCTCCTAAATCAATGCATCGTCTTTATTTCTTCTCGATTCCACAAAGGTTTGATAAAAGTGGATTACAATTGTCCGGATTACTGCATACACAGGGATAGCGAATAAAATTCCTAAAAATCCAGCAATACTTCCTGCCGCCAGGATAACTGTGATAACAGTCAGCGGATGCAGGTTAAGTGCCTGCCCCATCACATTAGGAGAAATAAAGACACTTTCCAGCTGCTGTGCAACAAACATAATAATGGCTATCCAGATGATATTCATTGGATCCTGGAATCCCGCAACCAGGATAGCTGGAACAACAGCGATATAAGGTCCCAAAAATGGGATGACATTCATCATCATACCGAATAAGGCAAGTACGACGGCATATTCTAAACCGATAATCAAGTAGCCGATTAACAAAAGGACACCTACTGCAAAACTTACTAATAACTGTCCTTGGATAAACGAGGACAATACATTATCGATTTTACTTAATAGGCCATGCAGGTTATCTGCTTTTTTCTTGCTGAAAAATTGCAGGATAAAAGGTACAAGCTTCTCTCCATCCTTCAACATGAAGAAAAGGAAGAAAGGCACCAGGATTATGCCGGCAATGATGCTTACCAATTGGCCGATAAAGCTTCCTAAAAAGCCAAAGACATTATTCAATACACTCTCAATATGTCCGGGAATATCATTGGCAAAATTATTGATGGCATCAATTACCTGATCAGGGACTAAAGCAATATTCTCCTGCCAATACTCAATCCAACTCTCGACCGTATTAACCATTCCAGGAATACTGTCCATTAAATTATCAAACTGATCACGGGCAATCGGCCAGATAAATACAATGAATAGCGTAACAACCCCAATAATAACAAGAAATACGATAATAATAGATAAAATCCGCGGTATTTTATATTTTACCAGCAAATTCATCAACGGCCGGGTCAAGTAATAAAGAATACCTGCACCGATAATCGGAAGAGCTACAGCACCGATTAATTGCAGAACAGGTGTAAAGATAAAATGTGTTATAGAGATGAGAAAAATTAATGTAAACAAACAAATGAAAAAGATAAAAAATTGAAACCAGCGTTTCTGTGTCATTGAATCACACTACTTTCTTTCCAAGTTATGCTATATATTATTTTACATTAACCGAATTCAGAAAGCTATAAACATCTGCGAGGGATTTAAGAAGATTTCCAAGGGATAAATATGAAGTTATTGTAAAAGATATTGACAAAGGTCATAAAAAAGGTTTTAATAAAGTATACTTAATAAATGGCTGACAAAGGACATGCATGAAATATTTTTGCTGTCTGGAAACGTCATATTTAAAAATCTTTGTGAACATTTATTTCCTAAAGGGGAGTAGCTGTACACGTAAAGTCGTCATTACGAGATAATCATCTCCGGCTTTATGTGGCAACCAGAAAAGTTGTTAGCGAGACCTTTACCGATTGCAGGTAAAGGTCTATTTTTATGGCCTTTTCTGCAAAACACATGTAGAAGAGGAGAATACATCATGGGAACAGAACTACTGCTGGAGTATTTATGGGTCTTGCTTGTATTAGTTGCATTAGAAGGCTTATTAGCAGCTGATAATGCGCTTGTACTGGCCATCATGGTAAGACACCTTCCTGAAAAACAAAGGAAGAGAGCATTATTTTATGGATTAGCCGGGGCATTTGTGATGCGTTTTGCGTCTTTATTTGTTATCTCATTCCTGGTCGATTTCTGGATTGTACAAGCGTTAGGTGCTGCTTATCTTTTATTTATATCAGGAAAGAATTTGTACGACAGGTTTAAGAAGAAAGAGCCCGAGACGCCCGATGCATCGGGAGAAAAGGGCGGAAAAGCTGGTGTGACAGGAAATCAAGAACCAGAGCAAGCATCTAAAAAGGAATTTTGGATGACCGTGGTGAAGGTAGAATTTGCAGATTTAGCATTTGCTGTAGATTCCATTTTAGCAGCTGTTGCCTTAGCGGTAGCATTGCCTCCAACTGGTTTTGGACATGTTGGAAGTCTGGATACCGGCCAATTTGCTGTTGTATTTGCCGGCGGTATGATTGGTTTGATTATTATGCGATTCGCTGCTAATATCTTTGTAGGTCTCTTGCACAAACGGCCAACATTGGAAATTGCCGCCTTTCTGATTGTGGGCTGGGTAGGAGTGAAACTGGCTGTTATTGTATTAGCTAATCCAGATTTAGCTGTGATTCCAGAGCACTTTCCGCACTCTACATTATGGAAAGCTTCCTTCTATATTATTCTTGTAGGAATCGCATTAGCAGGCTGGTTTGCATCTAGTCCGAAATTAAAAAGAAATAAAGAACAGTCCAGATAAATGTAATCACGTACTGTGAGGAAAAGTCGTGCTGCCCTGTAATAGGAACAGCACGACTTTTTTAATCAGCAAATTTTAAAATTCTATTTTTTGTAAAAATTCTTCCCGTGCGTCATAATTGAAAGAAAAGAAAAAACAAGGAGTGATCCGGATGACATTGCATCACTTTCATCTAGAAGGGAAATGGCAAGGCGGCCGTAACAGCGAAGGGTATATCGGGGCCGGGAACTTACAAACGAAAATCTCCATCCCGCCAGAAATGGATGGGCCCGGTATTGGTACCAATCCAGACGAAATGCTGCTTGGAGCGGCTGCGACATGCTATATTATTTCATTGGCAGCCATGCTTGAACGTGCGGAAGTTCCCGTTAATACCATGAGCATAACTTCTGAGGGGATGGTAGACGTAACAAATGGCATTTTCACCTACGAAAAAATCATCCACCGTCCCCAGGTTACCCTAAAAAAAGAGGCGACAGAGCAGCAAATACGCTTAACCAATAAACTCATTGAAAAAGCAGAAAAATCATGCATGATTTCAAGAGCAATAAAAGGAAACGTTCAATTAGGACTGGAGCCAACAGTTCAGATAGAAAAGTAAAAAAGTATCAAGGTCATATGAGACAAGGAGAACTTCAGCTCAAATTGTTATCATATGACTTTTTACTGGGGGGTGAAATAAAAGCCCGGCTCCATAAAGTTTTGTTTCATGTTACATTTTTTCGAGTCCCTAACAAATAGATTACAAAACGATAAAAATTCCCTTTTTGGGGAGATTTTTTAAATAAAAGCGGGTAAAGTAGAATATACAACTTTAAAATGGTGTACGAAATAGAGGGATGGTCTATGGAACGAAATGCATTTTTTGATAATGCGAAAGTGTTTTTGATTTTTCTCGTTGTTTTTGGTCATATGATTCAGCCTTTTATCAGCGATTCACAGTCGACAGAAGCAATTTATATATGGATATATACCTTCCATATGCCGGCGTTCATTTTATTAGCCGGTTTCTTTGCAAAAGGATCGGGAAATAAGAAATATATATGGAATCTAACGAAAAAGTTAATTGTTCCATATTTTATCTTTCAAACATTATATACGGTTTATTATTTCTTTATAGGAAAAGCAGATTGGCAGACTGGAGTTTTCTATCCGCAATGGTCATTGTGGTTCTTATTTAGCTTATTCAGCTGGCATATTCTGCTTGTGTTATTTAAAAAGATACCTGCTGGCTGGAGTATTACTTTATCCATATTTATAGGTATCGTTGTCGGTTATTTTGGAGAAATTGGGCATTCGTTCAGCTTATCCAGAACATTTGTGTTTTTTCCATTCTTCTTGGTTGGTTACTGGTTAACCGTCGACCAAATGATGCTGGTGAAGCATCGCAAAGTGAAGATCGCTTCAATTGCTGTGATGGCAAGTATGTTCTTATTAATTTATGTGTTCCCGGTTATCGATACCGGGTGGCTGCTTGCTTCAAAATCATACAGTAATTTAGGTGTGGAGAGTTTCGGCGGCTTCGTGCGGTTATTTGTTTATGCCATTGCAGCTGTGATGACAATTAGTATATTAGCCTGGATTCCTAAAAGAAACCTGGGGTGGGTAACGACCCTTGGAACAAGAACATTATATGTTTACTTATTGCATGGTTTCATTGTTCAGTTCCTGCGAGAATTTGATTTATTATCTGTTCATCATTGGTTTGATGTCGTCGGAATCGCCGGCTTGTCAGCGCTGATTGTCATTTCGCTTTCCAGCAAGCCTATTTTGACCATCTCCCAGCCGCTGATTGAGGGACGCTTAGCCAAGGTCAAATCATTATTTAACCACCGGCACAAAGGAACATCTTCTTAAAAAATGTAAAATTAAAAAATGCGGAGTTCCCGGGAAAGGACTCCGCATTTTTTATTGATTTTAAAATAATAGATGCGCAATAATGGTGATAATTGGCAGTGTAATCACGGTACGCATTAAAAAGATAATTGCTAAGTGACGGAAGGATACTGGAATTTTAGTACCCAGGATTAGTCCGCCGACTTCAGACATGAAAATAAGCTGTGTCACAGATAAGGCAGCAATAATGAATCGTGTTATTTCTGCCTCTACGCCAGTAATTAAAATGGCCGGCAGGAACATATCTGCAAAACCAATCAGAATAGTTTCAGATGCTTCCTGGGCAAATGGAATCTGCATCAGTTCTAAAATAGGAACGAATGGCATTCCAAGCCACTGGAAAAGCGGTGTGTATTCTGCAATAATCACTGCGAGCGTTCCAAATGTCATTACAACAGGCGTGACAGCAAACCACATATCAAAAATATTTTTCCCGCCATCTACAAAAAAGGTACGGAAGCTTGTTTCTTTCTCTGCACGTTTGACGGCATTTTTGAACCCATGAGTAAATACATTATCAGAGGCAGGAATTTTTTCATCGTCAGTTCTTTCCTTGCCGCTGATATAGGTATTTGGCATCTTAGAGAGTGGCGGAATACGCGGCATAATGAAAGCAGCAGCTCCTCCTGCAATCAGGATAGTCAGGTAAAAAGGCAAAAACATATGCGCTAAATGAACTTGTTGTAAAATAACTAAGGTGAACGTGATGGATACAACAGAAAACGTTGTACTGATAATAGCTGCTTCGCGCTTCGTGTAATAACCTTCTTCATACTGTTTATTTGTCAGCAGTACCCCGATAGTCGCATCTCCGACCCAGGAAGCTAAGCTGTCGACAGAAGCTCTGCCCGGGAGACGGAATAAAGGCCGCATGATATTTCTCATGATACCTCCGAAAAACTCCAGCAATCCAAAATTAGTAAGGAAAGGTAAAAAGAGACCGGCGAATAAAAAGGTAACAAACAAGGTATGCAGCAGGCTGTCCAGAAGCATGCCGCCTGTATCTTCGCTGTAAACAAACTCCGGACCAATTTGAAAATAAACCATAATCGCAAACACGGCTGCTAATAGACGTGTAATTGTCCAGAACCATGTCGTATAAAATAATTGATGCAGGAAAGGAGATTTGCTGAAAGTTGATTCACCGGCTAGTTTAGCAAAGACAGTGAATCCAGCAGTGACAATAATAACAATCATCATAATAAGAGACAGATTGCTTTCAAGTATATCCTGCAGTGTACCGGCTAAAAAGGCAATAGGTATGGTAAACCCTTCCTCTGTCGGTAATGGATATAAGAATAGGAATAAACCTAATAAAGACGGAATAATGAATTTAATGATCTGGCTAAAGGAATAGGACTTCATTTATTTTCCTCCTAAATAATATAGAAACTAAAAATTGCAACTGTATGATTATACAATCAAACGTAATTTTATTCAATAGGGTATAGCTAGATAATGATTAAAGATAGCAAATAAAGGGAATATAAAAGTATATTAGGGAAATTTAGCGCCAAAATCATTTACGTGACAGTAAAATGTTTTATATAATAGGATAGTAAGAAAGTTTATTTTATTATATGTACCCAAAAGATGTATAGAACATTCCTGTTTCACGTATTGTAAGGATGGCAGGTTGAAAAAGCAAGCTTCATCCAGTTTTAAGGAATCATCATAACAGCATACAATAGGAGGTATAAATGATGAGCGATTATTTACGTAAAGGATTTTTACTGGGGCTGGGTGCTGCAGTAAGCGGGAAAGAGAAATTTGAACAAAAAGTGAAAGAATTAGTGGAAAAAAATGAGTTAACACAAGAGCAGGCAAGAACTGTTTTAGATAATTTTATTGAAAAAGGCAGCACCAAAAAAGATGAATGGGATGAAAGAAGCAAAGAAAAGAAGAAAGACTTGGCTAGAGAAACCGGAATGGCAACAACGGATGACATCGATGAACTGCGCGCCAGAATTATTGTGCTTGAAGACAAGCTGGGCGTTTCCCTGGAGGAAGAAGCTGACACAGAAGAAGAGCAGAATTAATGTTTAAGGGCAGGATGCTTTCGAAAGGGTGAAAGTGTCCTGCTTTTTTACTGCATAAGCACGGAAGCGGGGGAGGGTAGAACATGCCGACAGTTCATGGACCAGTGGTTGATAATCAAACAAGATGCAGGCATTATCATACGCTAAAAGATATTATTGCCATTAAATTTAAATGCTGCCAGAAGTATTATCCGTGCTTTCAGTGCCACGAAGAATGTGAAGATCACAAAGCAGCTGTATGGGGGAAAGATGAATTCGATACGCCGGCGATTTTGTGCGGTGTTTGTAAAACAGAACATACGATTAAACAGTATTTAAATACGGACAAGTGCCTCCGTTGTGAAGCTGCCTTTAACGAAGGCTGCCAACATCATTATCATTTATACTTTGATTATACAGCGGATTGTAAAAGACAATAGCCTATCCGTTGTTGACATCATTTAATTATCATAAACATATTGTAATTTTACGCTATTTCTATTAGTATCATATATAAGCACCAGGTACTAAATATGAAAAAAGGAAGAGACGCATGTATTATTTTGCTGCATATCTATTAAAAGTTATATTGAGTTTATTTGGACGTGTAAAGGTATTTCAAAAAGAAAAACTCCCGCAATCAGACGGGTATATTATTGCATGTACCCATACAGGCTGGGTCGATATTTTGTGGTTAGGAGTCAGTCTATTGCCGACGAAAGTCCACTATATGGCGAAGAAGGAATTATTTCAATCCGGACCTCTAAGATGGCTGATGAAAAAATTAAATGCATTTCCTGTGGACCGGGATAATCCAGGACCCAGCACGATTAAAGTGCCTCGCAAGCTTTTAAAAGAAGGAAAAGTCATCGGTATTTTTCCCAGTGGCACAAGAACAACGAATCAGGTTCCGTTAAAAAGAGGGGCTGTCACCATCGCCGCATACAGTAAGGCGCCGATTGTTCCAGCTGCTTACACAGGTCCAAATAATTTTAAAGAGCTTTTCAAGTTTAAAAAGCCGAAAATTATCTTTGGCGATCCGATTTATTTGCCTGAGGATGCCCCTCGAAAAGAGGCAATGGATCAGATGATGGAAATAATGAATGAAAAGTTATACGCATTGCAATCAACAATAGAAGAAAAATAAAGCAATAGCTTCACGCGAAGAAAGAATTTTCTTCTGACATATTCAGCGTAATGAATGAAGATATATGTCAGAAGAATTTTTTCTTGTTAAAATTTGCTGCAATAAGCAGATGAAGCGTTTTCTCTAGAAATAAAAACTTGAAAAATTCTCCTATTGAAGATAAAAATAGACAATGCTATAATATTTCTATATTTGACTGCGCAGTATAGGGGGAGTTTTCAAGAATGAAAAACTTTTTTCATCTATATCATCAAACTTCAATACAGCTAGGAAGAGAATTAGAAGAATCTGAGGTTATATTTTTGAAATGGATGTATGAACGCTATACCGTGGAGGAAATACCGGGAAGAAAGCTGAACGTAAATCGTATATTACGTTAAAGAGCAGAGAGGCGGCTATCGTCTGAAGCTCTTTTTTTATTGCATACAAAATGATAGAATTGTTGCCGTGTGGATAACTATTTATAGAAAAACAGCCGTGTCCAGCTCCGAGAGCCAAACTTTAGAGATTTTACGTCGCGCCCTACGGTAAAGAAGACTTAGCGATTGGCAAGCCGTCAGGCGCAGACAGAGGTAAAGTCGCACTTATGCCCTGTGGGTGAAAGTCATCATCGATTCGCTAAAGCTCATCGTGATTCCTTTATCACTTTAAATAATGGAAGTTCGACCAAGGTCGAACCACCCCAAAATTCGGGGCGCAATCTCTACGTTTTTAAGCAGGCGCTCTGCGCTTTTGTTCTGTTTTCAGGTTTTGAACGGTGAGAAGTTTACCTAATGGATTTCTGTGCTATAATTCGTAATGAGTGTAGATAAAGGAGGGGTTGTATGGCTGTAAGCAATGAAATAATAATCAATAAAATGATTCATGAGCTGGAAGAAGCCAAAAGCAAAGCCCATCAGGAAGGTCAAGTAAAAAAACATATGGAAAATATCCACCTGTTAAGTGAACTGTTTCTTTCAGGGAGCTCTGATTCCAGTGTTGCCAGTCAGAAGCAAGTAAGTATAGAAGATACAGAGGAGCAAATTTCAGAAGCAGAGATGAGGGCAATGCTCGGCAAGCAGCCTGCGGGCAAAGGGGCTGTACCGGAGAAGAATAAGCTGATAGAAGAAGATGCGAATGGAGATTCTATATTTGATTTTTAGGTTATGGAAAATGCATTTTATATAATATGTCATGATTAGGAGATGAAAAGATGAAGTTATTTTTAATCATTGGAGCTATCCTTGGATTTCTGGCAGTTGCTTTTGGAGCGTTCGGTGCACACGGTTTGGAAGGAAGGCTGTCCGAAAGAGCCTTAACAAATTGGGGCAAAGCGGTAGATTATCAAATGTTCCACACCGTAGCCATTGTTGCAGTTGCGCTTCTTTTAGGAAAATTTGAAGGAAGCAGCCTCTTTGCATCCAGCGGCTGGCTGTTCTTAGCAGGTATTATTTTATTTTCAGGAAGTTTATATATCTATGCTTTAACCGGGGTCAAAGCGCTTGCGATGATTACACCAATCGGAGGATTGGCCTTTTTGGCAGGCTGGGTTCTGTTGGGGATAGGCGCGATGAAATTAGTATGAAAAGATACGTTTTAGCCTTTGAATTTTAAGGTTAAAACGTTTTTTTTATATATAAAAGAAAAGAGAAGTAAGAAATATAAACAATAAAACAGCCCGGATAACCTGTTTCATGGCATCCGAAGCTCTGTGTGTATACAGCAGAATGAAAACATTACTGAGCATGCTGAATACAAAAAGATAACAAGCAAGGAATAAAAAGAACATCCATCCTGTTATCCAGGCAAAAATCCCGGCAAAGAGGCCGCCGATCATTGCGAGCATTTCCATGCGTATAAATTTTTCCAGAGGGTGTCTCATTTTAATCTCCTCGCAATACACACATTTTAAGGTAAATAAAGCGTAGACGTCACGAATGTCTACGCTTTATATTGCAGTTTCCTTTTCATTATCTTGGATTGTAGTTGGGTGATTGGTCCTGATTGCCGCCATATGGGTAAGAATAGTTGATTTCCTCATCAAATAATACATAATCGAGATACACCATTAATAATAAGAAACGGCGGTTGGAGTCTTCCTCCCGAATTAAAATATGATCCCGTCCGGCTTCCTCAATATAGCCTCGAAATGACGTTGGCTGCTGTCCTTCAAAGGTCAGGTAAAAGGTGCCTAATTTTCCGCGGTTCAATCGTAAAATATTCTCAATAAAAGATTGCTGGTTGGTTAACTGCCCGCCGCCAGTTCCATTGCTTGGCTGGGCATACTGTCGAACGGAATAAGCCGGATAAAAACTTCCTGTTGCCTGAGGATAATAGTAATATGGGTTAGGGTAGTAAGCCTGGTTATTATTCACCGGCTGATTTGGATTCATTTGATCACTCATAAATTCACTCTCCTTCAAAATAAAAACGTCATGCTATACATGCAATATAAAAAGTTATCCATCTCTGCTTACCGAAATACAGTTGGACACTCCTCTGCAGATGGTGCATAAAAGCAATGTGATTTAAACCTTCCCGTATTCCATTGACCGTACCATTGGTCAGGACAGGATCCTTCAGGCATAAAGAACCAAAGCGAATTGGAAGCAGGATGCTGCATCTCGCCTTGTAGAGATCTTCTTGCAAGACGTTTTTCGGATTCTCTTGCCCGCTGATAAAAATATCCTTTCTGCGTTGCTTCAAATCCTCCAGGACTCTGAAAAAACTTATTCGATATGGTGCGGATATCCGTGAAATCCAAACAATCCGCAAGAACACGGTTAACCCCTGTATTACCTGCCATCAACATGCCAAGGCCGCCGTCTCCCTCTGCCTCAGCACGCATTAGCCGGGCAAGTAAATCAACATCTGCTTCATTATGAGCAATAATAGCCATAGATCGACCTCATTTCTCGATTTTCATAGTTATAAAGATTTTTGCATGAAAGAATTCTTTTTCAAGAATTTCTGCGTCTAGCTCCGAGCGCCAAAAACTAGGAGATTTCACGGCGCGCCCTACGATAAAGAAGACTTAGCGACTGGCAAGCCGTCAGGCGCAGACAGAGCCATAGTCGAACTTATGCCCTGCGGGTGAAAGTCAACATCGGTTCGTCACCTCACCGTGTTTCCTTTATCTCAGGGGTAAATGAAGTTCGACTAAAGTCGAACCACCCCCAAAGAACGGGGGCGCAGTCTCTACGTTTTTAAACGGGCGCTCTCCGCTTTAGATTTAAAATCTTCGGTGCAAGCTCATTAATGATATGTATGTAGGCAAGTGTATTTTCATGATTATTTTTTCACAAAAAAAAGAGGCCATCTCAGCCTCTTTTAATAAATGAAATTATAATGCAAGATAATTGGAAAGTTCATCTGGTGCTAAGTAATTACCCATGATGAAATCGCCAAACTCTGCATATTTTGTTGTTACTTCATCAAAACGCATTTCATAAACGATTTTCTTAAACTGCAGCGGGTCATGAGCAAATAATGTTACGCCCCACTCCCATTCATCCAGTCCAATCGAGCCAGTGATGATTTCTTTTACTTTACCGGCATATTTACGTCCGGTCATGCCATGTTCATAAAGTAATTTGGTGCGTTCTTCTTTCTCAATGGCAAACCAGTTTGCTTCCGGCTCCCGGCGTCTTGCCATTGGATAGAAGCAGGCATGCTCCCATTTCGGCATAATCGGTCTTAAGCGCTCTTTAACATATGGAGAAAGCTCGCGATCCTCACCGGCTTTCATTGGATCATGCATTGTCATTTCAATAATGGATACATAAGAATAAGCAGGGATTAAGAAATCACCTAATACCGATTTATTGATAGCTCTTTTGATTTCTTCCAGCTCGTCCATTGTTTCACGTAAGAAAATAAACATCAGATCTGCTTTATTTCCGACAACTTTGAATATACTATGACTGCCTTCTTTATTTTCTTCTACCGTTTCCCATTGTTTGATAAGTTCTTCAAACTCTTGTATTGCTTTATTTCTTTCGTCTTCTGAAATGGATTTCCAAGATGTCCAATCAAATTGACGAGTATCATGTAATGCGGACCAGCCATCTACAGTTACTACTGCTTCTGCCATCGTTCATACACTCCTTCATATAAATTAAATACTGAATCACTATTAACTATAGCATAACCAGAGGGTGGGAATCATATAAAAAAAGACGCAAAATCATGATATTTTACGTATTGTCAAGGGTTTGTCAAAATTGGGAAGCAGGGAAAGGCCGATTCAGGAACATGATGAACGAGGAGGAACGGTGAAAAATGGAAGGGAATATGCTTGCTGCTAAAGAAAAACAGATGTAATCCTTTACATTGATTTTTCGGGGTTCAAGGCTTTATTTGTGCTGTTAAATGGTATATCATTAAAGAGAATTTGAAGGTAAAAACGAATTGTTTTTTCCAAACAAAAAGTCCGTAACTATCATTTTAATATGTTAATTATTATAGGAGGTTTCATCATGGGTTTATTTGAACAATTAACAGAGAAAGTAAAAGGAAACGGCAAACGCATCGTATTTCCAGAAGGATTAGACGAACGTGTCTTAACAGCAGCAGGGCGTCTGGCGGAAGATGCTGTGCTGACACCTGTCGTCATCGGCAATAAAGAAGAAGTAGAAAAGAAAGCAGCAGATCTTGGTGTACAAGCATCTGGACTAGAAATTATTGATCCGGCAAGCTATGAAGGCTTCGGGGAAATGGTTGACGCTTTTGTAGAAAGAAGAAAAGGAAAAGCAACTGAAGAAGATGCAAAGAAAATTCTTTTAGATGAAAACTATTTTGGTACGATGCTCATCTATTTAAATAAAGCAGACGGTCTGGTAAGCGGTGCTGCCCATTCTACAGCAGATACCGTACGCCCGGCACTACAAATTATTAAAACAAAAGAAGGCGTACAAAAAACTTCCGGCGTATTCATTATGGTAAGAGATGAAGAAAAATATGTATTTGCTGATTGTGCAATTAATATTGCTCCAGACAGCAATGACCTTGCAGAGATTGCTGTAGAAAGTGCGAAAACAGGAGCGCTATTCGATGTGGATCCGCGTGTTGCTATGCTCAGCTTCTCTACTGCCGGTTCTGCAAAATCGCCAGAAACAGAAAAGGTTACCGACGCTTTAACGATTGCAAAGGAAAAAGACCCTTCTCTTGTAATCGATGGAGAATTCCAATTTGATGCTGCCTTTGTTCCAAGTGTTGCAGAGAAAAAAGCACCGAATTCTGTTATCAAAGGGGATGCTAATGTATTTGTATTTCCAAGTCTGGAAGCAGGGAACATTGGTTACAAAATCGCACAGCGCTTAGGCGGATTTGAAGCAGTAGGTCCGATCCTGCAAGGGCTGAACAAGCCGGTAAATGACCTGTCCAGAGGCTGCAGTTCAGAAGATGTGTACAACCTGGCACTTATCACAGCAGCTCAAGCAGCAGCTGAATAATCTATGCATACAAAAACAGCCTGATCAGAACTTCTGAACAGGCTGTTTTTGTATGCATTTTGAACAGGTGCTTATCACGGAGAAAAATCCGTAAACCTCTCATGGCATGAAGCATCGTTTTATATATTTTCATTTCGTTTTATCATTTGCTGATACCGTTTATCAAAATTTTCCTGCTCTGTATCCTGCATCGGCATGGTAATGATTTCTTCTGTCAGCCCATTTAATGTATCCATTACACGCTGTTTCACTTCTTCGACTGTTAAAGGTATTCCCAGTAAATCAGAAAGGGAAGCCATCACATCAGGGGTCACCTCTGGATAAGTAAAGGTAGTCGCTTCATTTTGTTTGGCAATATGATAAAATTCCCGAATCAGGGAAGCACGTGCCTTACTGTTTCCTTCAATATCCAGATAAATTTGTACGGAAATCCCTTTTTTGACCCGGCGCTGAGAAATACCAGCGAATTTTTTGCCGTTAATACTTAAATCATAATCTCCGGGACAGTAGGAGCCGACAATTTCATAGGCTTCAATCGCATCGGTTAAATCCGCAAACATGGCCTGGACAAACTGAACCATCGCCTCATAGCAGTCATAAATGGATAAGTCATTTGCCCCGGGGATAATTAGGGAAATATTAAGCACGCCTTCATCCAGAGCAACCGCAAGCCCCCCTGAATTGCGGACAATCCCTTGATACCTTTTTTCTTCAAGAAAGGCCATCCCCGCATCAATATGAGGCAGACGAGAATCCGGGATACCTAAAACAATGGTATCTGGATGCACCCATAAACGGATAACAGGAGGAGAAGCTGCTTCACTGACGGAAATAGCCAGAGCATCATCCACAGCAAAGGAGGCGAGGGCTGTATTCGGTTTGCCCGCCACCATTGTTGCTGTGGAGTGGTCTATATAACGAAATGTTTTATGTCGAATAATTTCTTTCCAATTTTTCATCGTGTTCATCCTAAACCTTTCATCAACTGATTAACTATATTATAATATATTCAAAGCATATATGGAAAAGAAGTATAAGTACGTGTTCAAAACAGACCCCAAAATTTCGTCAGTAACTTCCACAGGATACAGTGGCTTCTATGTTGCCTGTACAACGTAGATGTAGAAGTCCCTTTTCCTGCAGTGTCATTTTTATTGGGCTTCTTGAACGACTTCTATAAAAAGATAGACAAAAGCTTTCCGATAAAAGTTCAAGTATTTAATCTATCTTTTTCATCTAATAAAATTAAGTACTATAACTAGCGACGGTTTTTGATGGGACGAGTAACCGCAGCAATGTTGTCAGGTTAATGAATTTTATTGAATATTATATTTGTTACAGATGGGTAGTAAAACCTATCTAGCGGAGGGAAAATACGGAGACTCCTATGGGAAAGCGCAGGGTGAAGACCCCGCAGAAAAAAAGCGAACTTCTTTTTTTCGAGGAGGCTGAGCGCAAGCCCATGGAAAGCGTAGTATTTTTCCGTAGCGGTTGCTAGAAAGGAAATCTTTTATTTCCACTAAACTGGATAACTATACGAAAATTTTTAGGAAACTGCGGATGGAGATAATGATATGGCATATAAAGATGAACAACTAATAGAAGAAAAGGTATTCAAAGATCCGGTCCATCGGTATATTCATGTCCGTGATCGGGTTATTTGGGATTTGATCGCTACACCGGAATTTCAGAGACTTCGCCGGATAAAGCAGCTGGGAACAACGAATCTGACCTTCCATGGTGCAGAGCACAGCCGTTTTAATCATTCGTTGGGTGTCTATGAAATTGTCAGAAGGATCACCTACAATTTTGCAGACCGGGAAAGATGGGATAGAGAGCAGCGGCTGCTGTGTCTTTGTGCTGCGTTACTGCATGATTTGGGGCATGGGCCATTCTCGCATTCGTTTGAGAAAGTGTTTAAGCTGGATCATGAACAGTTTACACAACAGATTATTTTAGGAAGTACAAAGGTCAATGAAATCCTGAAAAAAGTATCTGCCGATTTTCCTGTGAAGGTAGCAGATGTGATTGCCAAAACGTATTCAGACAAGCTTGTTGTCAGTCTGATATCGAGTCAAATCGATGCGGATCGAATGGATTACCTGCAGCGCGATGCGTATTTTACCGGGGTAAGCTATGGCCATTTTGACATGGAGCGTATTTTGCGCGTCATGCGGCCGATGGATGACCAGGTTGTAATTAAATCAACGGGGATGCATGCGGTCGAGGATTATATTATGAGCCGTTATCAAATGTACTGGCAGGTTTATTTTCATCCGGTTACGCGGAGTGCAGAGGTTATCCTGTCAAAAATCTTTCAACGGGCAAAGGTGCTTTATGAGGACGACTCGTATCAATTTCAGCTGGAGCCGACACACTTTATTTCCTTTTTTGAAGAAAAAGTACAGCTGTCCGATTATTTAAAGCTGGATGATATGATTGTATATTATTATTTTCAGCAATGGCAGGAAGAAAAGGATGCTATATTGGCTGATTTAAGCTGCCGGTTTATCAACCGTCATTTATTTAAATATGTGGAATACAACCCGGATCCGCAGATCAATGCAGGAATGGAGCTGTATCAGCTGTTTAAAAAGGCGGGTATTGATCCAGACTATTACTTAGTAGTAGATTCATCGTCCGATTTGCCGTATGATTTTTACCGGCCGGGGGAAGAGGAGGAACGTCTGCCAATCCATCTGTTAATGCCTGATGGCGGTTTAAAGGAACTGTCCCGTCATTCCGATATTGTCGAAGCAATTTCTGGTAAGAAAAGGACGGACCATAAGCTGTACTTTCCTAAGGACAGCATACAACGAATAGAAGATACCGATTTGAAGAAACGAATTTTAGATATATTGTACGGGAAGGAATGACCATTTGTGTTAGACAACCATGCGAAACTGCTCTATTTTTTCTCTAAAGCCAGGCAAGTGACAGGAAGAAAGAAATTACAGAAAATGATTTATATCTTACAGCAAAGCCGAGTTCCCTTTGAAGAAAAATATCAATTTCATTTCTATGGACCCTATTCAGAAGAATTAACGTTGCGTGTCGAGGAACTTTGTAATTTACATTTTTTAAAGGAAGAAAAAGAAGAAAAAAGCAATTATCATCAATACCACTATTCCATCACAGCAGATGGGGAAACTTTCTTAAAGCAATTTGAAGTGAACATGCCGGATATCAAGAATCAAATTAACCTTTTACAGGAGTGCAGCGCCCGCTTTTTAGAGCTGGTCTCGACGATGTTATATTTTTCTTATTTGTCAAAGGAAGAAATAATTGATAAAGTGCACACCGTAAAATCGAAACTGAAATACACAGATGAGGAGATGACAGAAGCATTCCGATTTATGGACGAGCTGGGGAATAAGTCTTCTCACTAAAAAACCTTTTTAGAACATGGTAGAATGAGACAAAGCTCAGAATGAATGTCAGGAGGCGAATACAATGACGGAAGAAAATAAAAAGAAGAATACATTCACGATTATAAAAGATGATTCAACGGACGGGCACGGCGGTTATGGTGCGGGAACAGTCAGTCTGGAAAATATGTCATCGATTATCGTCGATCCAAATGAAGATAAAGCATATGTGGATATGGATGCGATGCATGCAAGAAGTTCCGTAGAGCGTCGTGTGAAATGGATAAGAGATCGTGAAGAAGTGCAAGGCGGAAAGCTTTATTGGATTGTCTGGGTAACGGTGGAAAAAGGAGAAAATGGTCCTTACTATGCCGGGGTTGCCGGCAGTGAAATCCGCGTGAACCGGGAAATCAAACGTGCTTATAAATCCATGGCAGAGCATGTGAAGCATATGGAGAAATCCTTAAAGGGCAAAATTATTGTAGAGCACATGGATAATCATTCTAAAAAATTACTTGGTGACTTCTTAAAAGAATTCAAACCGGAAATGTGGGAAAACTCTACTGCAGAGCTGAAAGAGCAATTAGATATTTAAACCAAAACAATGACAAAATTGTGAATGAATTATGAACATATTTAGAAATTCTTGTACTTTTCTCAAATCCTTTGTAAACTATGAGTACATGGGCTGAACTCATGTTTACTAGGACAAAAAAGCGGTTCGTATCGAATTAATCGGTACGAACCGCTTTTTTGTCCTATTTTCATCATAAATGACGAACTAAATATAAACTTAAAATAAGTCAGATTAATTTAAAAAAAGTATTGAAATTCGACAATTATTGCTATAAAATACACTAAAACGATAAGAATTATATAATTTATTTGGAAAAGAGGATTAAGAAGATAAATGGGATCACATGTTATTGATTTACGGATGTTGCAAAATAATTTTAGCACAGAGGAAATGCGTCAGATTTGGAATGATGAAAATAGATTGCAAAAAATCCTTGATGCAGAGGCCGCTCTTGCGTTAGCTCAAAGTGAACTTGGTGTCATTCCGGAAAAAGCGGGAGAAACCATTGCCGAAGCTGCCAAAATAGAGAACTTTGATGTAGAGGATATTGCGCAGGAGGCAGTAAAATTAAAGCATTCGCTGATGGCTACGGTCAATCATCTGCAGGATTTGTCAGGGGAATATGGAGAGTTTGTTCACTTTGGTGTTACCACACAGGATATTACAGATACGGGAACCATACTCCAGTTAAGAGAGGCTCATCAGATATTATCCAGAGATATGAAAGAAACCGCACAATTGCTGGTTGAACTTTCAGATAAATATAAAAATACACCAATGGCTGCGCGGACACATGGCATGCAGGGGCTTCCTACCACATTTGGATTTAAGCTGGCAGTGGTCTTGAGTGAATTTGACCGTCACCTGCAGCGATTGAAAGAAGCGGAGACACGTACGTTTACAGGTGTTCTTGCCGGAGGAGTAGGTACATATGCAGCGCTTGGAAATATTGGCCCGAAGGTAGAAACGAAGGCATTGGATAAACTGAGCTTATCTACACCAGATATTTGCTGGCATTCCTCTCGTGACCGTATTTCGGAGTATGGGTCCATTCTTGGACTTGTCAGCGGATCATTAGGCAAGCTGGGGAATGAATTCTATAACTTAATGCGGACAGAGATTGATGAACTGGAAGAGCCGTTTCAAGCTGGAAATGTTGGTTCGACAACCATGCCGCACAAACGGAATCCTGCTTTGTTTGAAGGAATTGCGAGCTTGACCAAACCTGTATTACACAGTGTGAGTCTGCTTCATGAATCATTGGTTATGGATCATGAACGGGATGCAAAGAGCTGGAGAAGCGAATGGGTAGCGCTGCCGGAAATTTGTTTATATCTATCTTCTCAGCTTAAAACCACAATTAATGTATTAAAAGGATTGATTGTGAAGCCGGAAAATATGCTTCGTAATTTGAATATGCAAGGCGGCTTATTATTGTCCGAACGAATTATGTTTGCGTTATCAGAAAAGGTTGGAAAGCAGACCGCTCATCATCTGGTATACGAGCTGTCTATGAAATCCTACGAAGAAAATATTCCGTTTAAAAAAACACTGACAGAAGATGAAGTGGTAAGCAGCGTATTATCAGAGGAGCAAATAAATGATTTATTGGATCCGAGTCAATATACCGGTTTGGCGAGTGAAAAAGTAGAAGAAGTCATTGCTCAAATAAAAAAAGGAGCTCTTTTACATGGGTAAACTAGCATTCTATCAAGCTACTGAAGATAATGTATCAGAAATAAAGGAGCTCACATTAAAAGCTTATGCATCCATTCGCGATCTTGGTATCCATTTCGCTGCTGCAACAGCAGATGATGCACTGGTTAAGAAAAATATAAATGAAAATATATGTTTTTATATGAAAGATGATGAAACTACTGTAGCGACTGCATCCATCCGGATGCCTTGGAGTCCGCACCACGGTCCCTATGAAATTCCGCATATTTGGTGGGTAGCTGTCGATCCGCAATATAAACGAAAGGGATATGCATCTAAAATTCTTGATTTTGTGGAACAGGATTATTTAGCTCGCCAGCTACATTGTCCATCGGTGAGTCTAGGAACAGCAAAAGAGCACCCCTGGTTGGCAGATATGTACATCAAGCGTGGTTACCAACCAGTCGGAGAAGCGGATTTAGGAAAGGGTCATCAGACGGTTTATTTGGAAAAATTACTATTGGGCAAAGAATATAAAAAGAGATAAGAAGGCGGGTTATAGAAAAATGAAAAAATTGATATTGCTAGCAGGAAGCATAGTTTTAATAACTATTCTAGCTGCATGCGGGGGTTCCGGAAGCTCTGAAGAAGGTTCAGGCGATAATGTAATACAAGCAGGGACAACTGCGCAAAGCTATCCAAATGGCTATGAAGAAGACGGAGAATTAGTAGGCTATGATGTAGAAGTATTAGAAACAGTTGCTGAAAACTTAGGCTATGAAGTTGAATGGGTAACAACAGATTTTTCAGGACTTATGGGACAGCTGGAAACAGGACGGATTGATACCGTTGCGAACTTTGTGGCTGTAACAGAGGAAAGAGCTGAATCATATGACTTTTCGGTGCCTTATGCGTATGCCGGTGCAACCATTGTGACTCATGAGGATAACGATTTTACAGACTTAGAACAATTTAAAGGGAGAACTGTTTCTGGGGTATTGGGTTCCAATAATGTTAAAAATCTAGAAGCCTTTGATCCGGAAATTGAGCCAAGAACGTATGAAACACGTGATGGTGCGATGAATGATGCTATCAATAACCGTGTCGACGGCTATGTGAATTCGAAGTCTGCTTTAATCGCAGAGATCGAATTAGGAGATTTACCGCTTAAATTTGTTGGAGAACCATTTGTGTACGAAGATATTTCTTTCCCGTTTACACAGAATGAGGAAGGTGCGGCATTGCGTGAAGAATTTGATGAAGAATTAGAAAAGCTTCGTGAAGACGGTACACTTGCAGAAATCTCAGAGAAATATTTTGCCGGAGAGGATATAACCGTACAAGAATAATTTATTTGGCTGAGCATATGAAAACAGAAGTAATGCCGCTGTAAGCATCTGGGTTGATGACGCAGTCCCAGCTCCGACAGCGGCTTTCACTTCATGACTTGGCTGGTCTTCATTTTTGAAGTTTTTCTAACTGGAGGATGACATATGGATTTTAATATAGACTTCGTTTATTTAATAAGTTTGATTCCAGACTTATTACCATTTATACCACTTACATTATTTTTAGCGATTGTTACGATGGTGATTGCAGTTGTTTTGGGGATGGTTATCGCACTGGTGCTGCGATCAGGGATACCTGTCCTAACGCACTTAGCTATCGCCTATGTTTCGTTTTTTAGGGCAATTCCATCCCTGGTTCAACTTTTCTTAATCTATTACGGGCTGCCGCAGATTTTTCCTGCTCTAAGCGGAATGACGGCGATTGCTGCTGCTATCCTTGGTTTAAGTCTGAAGCAGGCAGCCTATTTAGCAGAAATATTTCGTGCTGCACTCGCTTCTGTTGATAAAGGACAAATGGAAGCTTGTCTATCTGTTGGAATGACAAGAGTTCAAAGCTTTCGCAGGGTTATTTTGCCCCAAGCAGTACGAAATGCAACGCCTGCAACAGGAAATATTTTTATTGGATTGATTAAGGAAACATCCCTGGCGTTTACATTAGGAGTTGTAGAGTTGTTCGCACAAGGGAGAATACTTGCCGCTTCCTCCCTGCGCTTTTTCGAGACGTATTTAGCCCTGGCGCTCTTATACTGGGCGATGATTATTATTTATACGTTTATTCAGCAGGCGCTTGAAAAAAGAATGGAACGGCCATATCAATCATAAGGGAGTACGAATATGATTACGGTAAAAAATTTGAAAAAACAATTTGGATCTAATGTTGTGTTAGACGGAATCAACCTGGAGGTAAAAGAAGGGGAGGTTCTGGCAATTATCGGACCATCTGGTTCAGGAAAATCGACGTTGCTGCGTTGTTTGAATTTATTAGAAAAACCTGATGCAGGAGAATTGATTATTGGAGATAAAAAGATAAATGTTAAAAAAATGTCTTCCAAAGAAATTTATCAATTAAGACAGCAGACAGCGATGGTTTTTCAGCATTATAACCTATTTAAAAATAAAACAGCGTTGGAAAATGTAACAGAAGCGCTGGTTATTGCTAAAAAAATGAAGAAGCCAGAAGCTGAAAAAATTGCTATGGAAATATTAAATCAAGTTGGTTTAGGAGATAAGGTGCATCAATATCCGGTAACATTGTCCGGGGGACAGCAGCAGCGTGTAGGTATTGCTCGTGCGCTTGCAGTGAACCCGTATGCGATTCTGTTCGATGAACCAACCTCGGCGCTTGATCCGGAATGGATTTCTGAAGTGCTTCAAGTGATTAAAAAAATTGCAGAGCAGAACTCAACGATGATTATCGTGACACATGAGATGCAATTTGCAGAGGAAGTAGCAGACCGCGTTATTTTTATGGCAGATGGAAATATCATTGAGGAAAATACACCGAAAGAATTTTTCCATAATCCACAGTCTCCGAGAACAAAACAATTTTTAAGAAGGTTAGGAGCAGGTGAAGAAAATGTTTAAGGTAACAGAAGAACGGCTCAACGATTTAATCGAAAAACGCAGATACTTGCATCGGAATCCAGAGCTTGCGTTTGAAGAGATAAATACGACAGCCCACTTAAAAAAATGGCTTGAAGAGAATGAAATCACGATTCTGCCTTTTGATATAAAAACAGGCGCTATTGCAGAAGTAAAAGGGGAACATGCTGGTCCGACAATCGCTATTCGTTCGGATATTGATGCATTGCCGGTCAAAGAAGAGACAGATGTGCCTTTCCAATCGGAAACAGAGGGGAAAATGCATGCATGCGGCCATGATTTCCATATGGTTTCTATTTTAGGTGCAGCTATTCTGCTGAATGAACAAAAAAATCAATTACATGGCGCTGTCCGTTTTATTTTTCAGCCGGCTGAAGAAGTAGCTCAAGGCGCAAAATATCTGGTAGAACAAGGTGTTTTAGAAGGTGTGGATGCTATATTTGGCATGCATAATAAGCCTGATTTGCCAGTAGGCACCATTGGTGTGAAATCAGAAGGATTGATGGCCAGCGTAGATAAGTTTGAAATAACGTTTAAAGGCATCGGCGGACATGCAGGGATTCCGCATAATGCAATTGATCCGATCGTGATAGCATCCCAGTATGTAACAAATGTACAGTCGATTATTGCCAGAAGAATTGACCTTTTTCATAACGCAGTCATCAGTATTACAAGCATTAATGGCGGGAATACGTGGAATGTGATACCTGATCAGGTGAAGCTGCAGGGTACAGTCCGAACATTTCAGCCGGAAGCACGTCAGGCCATTCCGGAGTTTATGCAGAATTTAGCAGAAACCACTGCTAAAGGAAATGGCGGCGAAGTAGATTTTGAGTGGGAAAGCTATTTACCGGTAGTAAATAATGCATCTCAGTATGAACAAACGGTGCGTGAGGCGGCTGCAGAAGCCGGGTATCAAGCCGTAGATGCTGTACCAAGCTCTGGCGGAGAAGATTTTGCTTACTATCAGAATTATATTCCGGGATTCTTTGTGTGGATGGGAGTCGATGGACCAAAAGAATGGCATCATCCAGAATTTGATTTGCAGGAGGATGCGATTGAAGTAGCGGCATCATTCTTCGCCACATTGGCTGTAAAGGTCCTGAAAAATGAATAATATGACAGAAGCCCTCGTTCAGAGGGTTTTTTCTGCTCCTGGCTGGGAAGATTTAAAAGCGGATACCAAAGAAAATTTACAAAAAGGGTTATTGGATTATCTTGTTTGCTGTCATGCCGCTGTTGCGTATGATACATATTTTCACCAAGTATGGAATGCACGATTATTTCCACATACAGCCTGCGAGACCGCACTGGTTATTGGGATGCGTGAAAAAGTTCACCCTTATGACGCCTGTTTTTTGAATGGATACGCTGCGCATGCTTTAGATCTGGATGATGTCCACTCGGAAATCCGCGGGCATCCATCGGCTGTTATTCTCAGCTTATTAATGGCTTTGGTGGAACAGAAGCAAGATACTGCCCGTTTTTTTGAAGCTTATTTAATTGGAGTAGAAGTGATGACACGCATATCCAAAATATTGGGGAAATCTCATTATGAAAAAGGATTTCATACGACAGCCACAGCGGGAATGTATGGAGCCGTTGCTGCTGGAGCGTATTATATGACATTTCAAGAAAAAGAATTTAACCAAGCACTCGACCTATGTGTGTCGCAAATCAGCGGCTCCAGAAGCCATTTTGGAACACTTATCAAACCATTACACGCAGGGCTGACAGCACAAAAAGCGTGGCAGATTTTGCATTTGATTAAACAAGGTGTTGCTGGTAATAGCAATACAATAACAGCTGAGAATGGATTGTTGTCCATGTTTGGAAATGAAGACAGCAGTATAGACAGTCTGCTTGATGAATGGGGGCTGGAATGGGCTGTTGATAAGCCAGGATTTTGGTTTAAGCTGTATCCTTGCTGCTCAGCAAACGCTCATCCAATTGATGCGACAAAAGCCTTGATGAGGGGCTGGGAAGTAGATTTGAAGCAAATCGCTTCGATTCAGCTTTATTTTCCTGAGAACGGTGATGCAGCGCTTATCTATACAAATCCGAAAAATGGGGAACAGGGACGTTTTAGTGCAGAGTATTGTGCAGCATTGCTGTTAACTGGAAGAGAGCTTTCCATGGAGGCTTTTTTATGGGAAGAGACACCGGAAGAGGTCAGTGCATTAATGAATAAAATAACAAGGGTGTATGATGAGAATATTCCATTTGCCTCTGTGAGTTATCCGGCGAATCGATATAGTATGATAGAAATCAGCCTGCGTAATGGGGATACAAAGCAAGCCCGCTGCGATATCCCGCATGGTTCTCCGGGTCATCCATTGAATCGGGAAGATTTGATAGAGAAAGCAAAAAAACTACTGCACCAAGAGGCGATGCCATTTATAGAAGTATTTCAGCAAGAAGAAACAGTCACATTAGAGAAATTGCTTCCTCTGTTAAAAGCAGAAAGCTGATCTAAAAAGGCCTGCTGGACGAGGTCTCTAAAAACCTCGCCCGGCAGGCCTTTTCCACGTTTAGAACAACGAATCAAACCATTTCTCAAGAATCCCCGTGTCCTCGATGGCATCATCCCGCTGATCGACATTTCCGTTATGACAGTATCCAAGCGGCTCGGTCCCTTTTTCATAAAACATGATTCTGCTTTTTTCACAGCTGGTATCGGCACGTAATCCGCTGACTGGATCGATTGGAAGTCCGACAACTCCGGAAGGCATGGGAAAAACATTTTTTCCGTCTTCGTCAATATTCTCCATATAATTTGCCCATATCTCTTTCGAAAAGGCTGCTTCCGCTACATTGGTCATTTCCCGGTGGTCGTCATACCCGACCCAAATGCCGGTAGAGATAACGGGGCTATAGCCGATCATCCAGCTGTCAAAATCCGTTGTTCCCGATTTGCCGGCATAAATATCGGTAAGCTGATTTTGCAGACTTGCTCCGGTGACACTGGTGTAGCTATTTAATGTTTCGTCAAACATTCCGGTTAGAAGCTGGGTCAGAATAAACGCTTTTTTTTCATCGAGAACGGGCTCGCTCTCCTCGGGACTGTGCGAATAAAGTGTTTTTCCATCCGCATCTGTAATTTCTTCAATAAGATATGGCGTGACTGCTTCCCCTCCATTGGCAATACGGGCATAGGCGTTCGTCAGCTCAATGACCGATAAAGAAGAAGTGCCGAGCGCCAGGGAAGGAACATTATTCAGGTCACTTTCTATCCCGAATTTTTCAGCTGTCTCGATAAATCGTTCTCCGCCTACATAAAGCGCGGTTTTGACAGCATAGATGTTATCTGATAATGCAATTGCCTCTGCTAGCGTGATAGGGGCATCTGCATAATACCCATTAAAATTACTCGGCTGGTAAGCAGAACCGTCTGCAAGCTCAAAAGTGGTTGCTTCGCTGGTTAAGGTCGTACTGGCTGTATAGCCATTTTCTAAGGCTGCATAATACAAAATAGGCTTAAAGGTAGAACCGGGCATCCGTTTAGCATCCATCGCCCGGTTGTAGCTGCTTTCTTTATAATTGGTTCCGCCAATCATGGCAGCTATTTCGCCAGTTTGCGGGACAATGGAAATGCCGGCAGCCTGTAAGTCGCTGCCTTCCTCAATGGTTTGAGCAGCGGCCTCTTCCATTTCTTGCTGATAATCACTGTTCAATGTTGTGTGCAGCTGATAGCCGCCGAGCTTTATTTCTTCCACGTCCTTTTCCAAAATCCGTGCGGCCTCCTTTAATGCTTCATCCTTAAAATAGGACGCTTCCTCCTCAGCTGGAGCCAACTGCTGATAAGCTAATTCTTCATTTATTGCCTCTTCGTATTCAGTCTCCGTAATCATTTCATTTTCCAGCATTCGATGGAGGATAAGCTGCTGCCTGTCCGTCGCATTTTCTAAGTTATTGAGCGGTGAATAATACGTCGGTCCCTTTGGAATCCCTGCCAACATACTCGCTTCTGCCAGGGTTAACTGATGAGCAGGCTTTCCAAAAAAATAATTGCTTGCCGCTTCAATCCCGTGGGCTCCGTGACCGTAATAAATGGTATTCATATACCCTTCTAGAATTTCTTCTTTGGAATAAAACATTTCTAAACGAATGGCATAGAAGGCTTCTTGCAGCTTGCGGGACCAGGTTTTATCTGCAGATAGATAGAGATTTCTGGCATATTGCTGTGTAATCGTGCTGGCTCCTTCTTTTAACGAGCCGGAAATAAAATTATTCCACAGTGATTTCGCAATCCGGAAATAATCGAGTCCGTGATGATCAAAAAAACGATTGTCTTCAATCACCAGACTCGCCTGGACAGCGGAATCATCTATATTTTCTAAAGGTACCCATTCATAAGAGTCTCCAAATGTATCCTCAATCTCATTCCCTTCCCGGTCGTAAAACACAGCAGGAGATTGAGTGCTGAGACTTGGAGGGCCCATGAGATAGGCTAATAAGTAAATAGCTAAAAAACCAGTAATAATCAGCAGCACAACGCCGCCAATTAATTTATAGATTAGACGCAGCTTTTTTAATGATTTCATCCTTTATCGTCTCCAAAATAAATATGTCTTTGCAAAATGGTGATACTGGAGTTTATTTATTCTCTCTATTTATTATGGAAAAAGAACGGCTTTTATAAACGTGTAAAACGAAACTTGATTTAGTGGATAGTTTTTCCCCACTCATAGTAAACGAATTTTTCCGTGTAAGTTAGGGGGAATTATGGACACTCATGCCGTGATAAAGTTTTTTACACAGCAAGAGTATTGCTTATCATGGTATTTTAAAGATATAATAAGTACACTATAAATATAAATTTGTAAACAAGATTAAAGGAGTACGTATGCAACATAATTCCGAGCATGTTAATATTACGCTGAAGACAGTGATTTATGACGTAGATTCCGGTGAACAGGAGACGCAGGAACAATCCTTCACGGGAGAATGGACGAAGAAAGGCAGCATCGATGTACTTAAATACGAGGAAGTAAATGAAGAAGCCGGAACGATTCAAAATATGATTATGATTCGGCCGGAGCGTGTCTCGATTAAGAGAACAGGTGTCATCCAAATGAATCAGCAATTTCAATTAGGCCATAAAACAGAAAACATTTATCAGCATATGCATGGCAATATTCATATGGAAACTTTTACAGAATCGATTTCATTTACAGAGGATGCCATGCCGCGGGTGCTTGATATGAATTATACGATGAAGCTGAATGAACAACTCGAACGGAAGCATCAGCTCAAGCTTCGATTTTCAACAAAATAAGCAAAGATTTTCCCACCTTTAAGGAATTGGGAGCAGGTAAGCGGGAGAGAAATTGCCAAAAGTAAATCCGTGACAGAAGGAGCGGAACGTAAGTGGTATCCCTTTCTGGCATAAGAGCAGTCCACCTGTATGTCGTGTTCCTTAAACTGCCGGCGGGGATAGAAACAAGGAGGAAATAAGGAATGAATGTATTAGCACAAACAGAAGAAACATTAAAGGAGCAAATTCATACAGCTGTTCTTGCTGCAGAGCTTGCGACGGAGGATACGATTCCGGATATTATTCTGGAAACACCGAAGGATAAAGCACATGGCGATTTTGCCACCAATATTGCGATGCAGCTGGCTCGAATTGCGAAAAAAGCACCGCGTCAAATTGCAGATGAAATTACAGCCAACTTAGATAAGCAGGCAGCGTCTGTTGAAAAAATTGATATTGCCGGACCCGGATTTATCAATTTCTATATGAAGCAGGATTTCTTAGGGGAAGTCATTGAAACCGTACTGGACGCTGGAGATGCTTACGGCACTTCAAAAGACGGGAACGGAGAAAAGGTTCAGGTTGAATTTGTTTCTGTTAACCCGACTGGTGACCTTCACTTAGGCCATGCGCGAAATGCTGCATTCGGGGATGTATTATGTAATCTTTTTGCAGCTGCAGGCTATGAAGTGGAGAGAGAATATTATATTAATGATGCAGGAAACCAGATCAACAATCTTGGCTTATCTGTAGAGGCACGTTATTTACAGGAATTAGGGCAGTCCGTAGATATGCCGGAAGACGGCTACCATGGGCAGGCAATCATTGATATTGCGAAAAACCTTGTGAAAGAGAAAGGGGATGCCTGGGCGGAGAAATCACATGAAGAGCGTCTCGATTATTTTAAAGAATATGGCTTAAAGGCTTCCCTGCGTAATATTGAAAATGATTTAAAGGATTTCCGTGTTGAATTTGACAGCTGGTTCTCCGAGCGTTCTCTTTTTGAAAACGACCAGATTGATGCTGCTTTACAAGTATTGGAAGATGGCGGCTATACGTATGAAAAAGACGGTGCATTATGGTTTAAGACGACTGCTTTTGGTGATGATAAAGACCGTGTCCTTATTAAGCAGGACGGAGCATATACGTATCTAACACCAGATATTGCTTACCATAAAAATAAATTAGACCGCGGTTTTGACCAAATTATTAATGTGTGGGGCGCAGACCATCATGGATATATTCCAAGAATGGGAGCTGCTTTGCAGGCGTTAGGTTATCCAGTTGAGAAATTCTCCGTGAAAATTATCCAAATGGTTAATCTGTTTGAAGCCGGGGAAAAGGTAAAAATGAGCAAGCGTACCGGGAAAGCTGTCTCCTTAAGAGAGCTGATGGATGAGGTAGGAATCGATGCGGTCCGTTATTATTTCGTAGCGCGTTCCAATGATTCGCAGTTAGACTTTGATATGGACCTTGCCAAATCACAATCCAATGATAACCCGGTTTATTATGTTCAATATGCTCATGCACGTATTTGCACGATGCTGGAACAGGCGAAGAATAAAGGATTTGCAACAGATGGGGACTTTGATGCGTCCTTATTAACAGCAGAAAAAGAGCTTGATCTGCTTAAAAAAGTAGGAGAGCTGCCGCAGGTTATCGCTGAAGCAGCAGATAAACAAATGCCGCATAAAGTCACGCAATATGTATTTGACCTTGCTTCTACACTGCACAGCTTCTACAATGCAGAAAAAGTATTGGATGGAGATAATCCAGAGCGTACCAGCGCGCGTATTGCTTTAATGAAAGCAGTGCGTCAAACACTGGCGAACGGCTTGGGTATCTTAGGTGTGAATGCACCGGAGAAAATGTAAAATAGAATAATCACATTAAAAAATCCCTCAGAGAAATGGTTGATTTCTCTTTGCGGGTTTTTTTAATGTGATTTAAACGTAGTAAATAGCGTGTTGTTTTAAGTGTTGTTTTACGAGGTATAAATGTTATAATATGTGTATACTCAAAAAAGTATTTGAATATAATAGAAGGAGGCTGAGGAAGTGAGTGTGATTAATTTGGAGAAAAGAAGAAAACGTAAAGCTGTTGATGCTGATACGTTAGATTTTGCTCGTGACCATGTTGTTAATATTACAGATATTACCCGAACAAAAAAATTGAGTGAAATAATGGATTATCTTTCTACCCAAGATGGAAAAGATGATGTGTACATTATTCAAAATTCGAAGAAAAAAGATACTGCAGTTGTATTAGCTGAAGTAGAGCATTATAAAGAACTGCTGAATTATAAAGAACGTTTTGATCAGCTACAGGATCAACTAGTAGAATTGGAAGCAATTTCCCGTTTGGATACCAACCCAAATGAATCAATATCTTTTGAAGACATGGTGGAAAGTTTAAACGACGAAGGAATTGAAATTGATTTTGATTCTTTAAACGCAAAAATAAAATCAGATGATTTTGATTCAGAAGAGAATTAACTATGGTAAAAAAGGATAAAGTGAAACAATTTATAAATCATTTATTTCTAGAATATAATATGGAGCTTACCTTTCATCCTGTAGCTTTAAAAGATTTAAAGAAGCAACGAAATCAGCTTCCGCTTATCTTAGAATTAATTACTAGAAGGGCAAAACAAGGAGCTTTGTTGAAGCCTGACGGTTTGGCAGAGCCCTTGAACAGTCCATTACATAACTGTGCTAAAATAAAGCATAAAAGTAGCGGAATTCGTATTATTTATCAACCTATTAATGAAAGTGTCATTCAAATGAAAATTATAGCTATCGGTCCTCGCGATAAAATGGAAGCCTATAAAAGAGCTGAAGATAGGGTTTAAAAGATGAGAATAAAATTTCACAAGAATCTTACAGTAATGTTTATTTGTTTAAGGTTCTTTTTTTGGGTTTATATTTGAGTAAATAAATTTATTTTGATAAACCGCTAAAAATTATCATTATTTCCTCCAAATAGGTTGACTGAATGTTCATTCATGTTTTAAAGTAGAGATAGAATTATTTTTTACACATATATGAAAACGCTGTCAATTTATATTATAATATAAAGAGGGGGAATCATCTTGGATACATTTCTGATGATTAATTGGATAGCATTTATAGTCATAACAGGCTATGCATTATTCTTATTTGCCAAAGTCATCGCAACAAGAGTCGCCTATATCAGGCTCGGTAAAAAATCAGAGTTTGACGGCGAGATAAAGCTGCGGATCCAACGCATTATAAAAAATGTATTTGGGCAATCCAAGCTGTTAAAAGATAAAAAATCCGGCACGATTCACGTGATGATGTTTTACGGCTTCATCCTGGTTCAATTTGGAGCCATTGATATGTTTGTCAAAGGGCTGTCGCCGGGGAATCATCTACCGTTTGGCGTGCTTTACCCGGGATTTGTCTTTTTTCAAGAGCTCGTGACCTTAATGATTCTGGTGGCTGTGGTATGGGCATTTTACCGCCGTTATATGGAGAAGCTCGTCCGTTTGAAAAGAGGCCTGAAAGCAGGACTTGTCCTTATTTTCATTGGAACATTGATGATTTCTGTACTGTTCGGAAATGGAATGGCCATGATTTGGCATGGACATGAATTAACATGGACGGAGCCGGTTGCCAGTGCTGTTGCCGGGTTATTCGGCGGCATTTCAACAGGGACAGCAATGGTTTTATTCTATATTGCCTGGTGGGTACATACGATAACATTGCTTACTTTCTTAGTGTATGTGCCGCAGTCCAAACACGCACACTTGATTGCTGCACCAATCAATGTCTTTTTGACGAAAAAAGTGCCTGGAAAATTAGAAAAGATCGATTTTGATTTAGAAAATATGGATGAAGAAAATGAAGAAGAAATCGCTTTTGGTGTCGGAAAGGTAGAGGATTTTAAACAGCATCAAATGGTCGATTTCTATGCTTGCGTGGAATGCGGCCGTTGTACGGATGTCTGTCCGGCATCCGGAACAGGGAAAATGCTTTCGCCGATGGATATTATGATTAAGGTTCGTGATCATTTAACCGAAAAAGGCGCAGCGGTTACTGGGAAATCCGCGTGGGTCCCTTCCTATGCTTTTTCCGGAACTGCCGGCAATCAGGCTTCTGCAAGCAAGGAAGCAGCTGCATCGGTGCAAAGCATGAGCCTGATCGGCGATGTCATTACAGAAGAAGAATTAGCTGGATGTACAACATGCAGAAACTGTGAGGATGCTTGTCCTGTCAATAATGAACATGTCGGTACAATTATCGATATGCGCCGTTACTTGGTGATGACAGAAGGGAAAATGGATTCTGAAATCCAGCGTGCTGTTATGAATATTGAACGTCAGGGCAATCCATGGGGCTTATCGAAGAAGGACCGGATCAAATGGCGCGACGAGGACGAATCGGCTTATATTCCGACAGTGAAAGAGCTGAAGAAGGAGGATAAATCCTTTGAGTATCTATTCTGGGTCAGCTCGATGGGCTCCTTTGACAGCCGCAGCCAGAAAATTGCGCTCAGCTTTGCTAAATTAATGAACCAGGCTGGCGTCAGCTTTGCCATTTTAGGAAACACCGAAGCAAATTCTGGCGATACGGCAAGACGAATTGGGAATGAGTTTTTATTCCAGGAAATTGCCGAGAAAAATATCAAGCAATTTACCAAGAATGACGTCACAAAAATTGTCACGATTGACCCGCACGCGTACAATATATTTAAGAATGAATATCCTGACTTTGGGTTTGAAGCAGAGGTCTACCATCATACGCAGCTGCTCTATGACCTTGTCATGTCAGGGAAGCTGAAGCCGCAGAGAGCAATCAATGAAAGATTGACCTACCATGATTCCTGTTATTTAGGAAGATATAATGGCGTTTACGATCCGCCACGGGAAATTTTGAAGGCTATTCCAGGCTTAGAGCTGGTAGAAATGGACCGCAGCCGCGAGAATGGGATGTGCTGCGGTGCAGGCGGCGGCTTGATGTGGACCGAGGAAACGACTGGAAACCGGATTAATGTGGCCCGTACAGAGCAGGCATTACAGGTGCAGCCATCAATGATTTCCAGTGCCTGTCCATACTGCTTAACGATGCTGAGTGATGGGACAAAAGCGAAAGAAGTAGAAGAGGATATTGGTACCATGGATGTGGCTGAAATTCTGGCACTATCTGTTTTAGAAGAAAATGAAGAAAAAACAGCATAAAGGTATAGAGAGGATTGACGTCCTCTCTATATTTTCTACTGTCTGTTGAACGAGCGTTCGTTCGAATAAATAAGGGAGGCTATATCGTATGAGAAAATCGGTTATTGTTTCAGGGGCGCGGACCCCTTTCGGAAAATTTGGAGGGGCTTTAACGCCGTTAACCGCAGTAAATCTGGGAGCAAAAGCAATTAAAGCAGCATTGGAAAGAGCTGAAATTGCCGGTGCAGATGTAGATGAGGTAATCATGGGAACGGTTCTGCAAGGCGGACAGGGGCAAATTCCGTCCAGACAGGCTGCTGTAGAAGCGGGTATCCCTTGGGAAGTAAAAACGGAAACAATCAATAAGGTATGTGCCTCTGGATTACGCAGTGTGACGCTGGCTGATCAATTGATTCGCTTAGGGGAAGAGGATGTCATTGTAGCCGGCGGAATGGAAAGCATGAGTAATGCACCATACTTCTTACCTGATGCCAGATGGGGAAATCGCATGGGTGATAAAGCGGTGAAGGATTTAATGATTCATGATGGTCTTACCTGTACCTTTACAGGAAATCACATGGGGAGCTACGGTAATGACACAGCTGCTTCCTTTGAAGTAACACGTGAACGCCAAGATGAATGGGCAGCCCGGAGTCAGCAGCTGGCAGTAGAAGCGATCGAATCAGGGAAGTTTGCTGATGAGATTGTTCCTGTAGAAATTCCTGTCCGTAAAGGAGAACCGATTGTGGTCAGCGATGACGAAACACCAAGAAAAGGTACGACGGTGGAAAAACTGGCTGCACTTCGACCTGCATTTGATAAGGACGGCACCATTACAGCGGGAAATGCACCTGGTGTTAACGATGGGGCAAGTGCTGTCGTCGTAATGTCTGATGAAAAAGCAAAGGAATTAAATAAAACACCGCTGGCAACAATTTTAGGTCATGCAGAAGTAGCAGTGGAGGCAAAAGACTTCCCGCAAACACCGGGCTTAGTAATCAATCGTCTGCTAGAAAAAACAGGTGTATCCAAGGAAGAAATTGATCTTTATGAAATCAATGAAGCATTTGCAGTAGTTGCACTGGCAAGCGGGCAAATTGCGGATATTGATGAGGAAAAAATCAATGTCAATGGAGGGGCAGTAGCACTGGGGCATCCAATTGGCGCAAGCGGTAACCGGATTATCTTAACTTTGATACATGAATTAAAACGCCGCGGCGGAGGAAAAGGCATTGCAGCAATTTGCAGCGGCGGCGGTCAAGGAGACGCAGTTTTAATTGAAGTACCGTCAAGTGAAGCGTGAGTTTAAACGATAAGTTTAAAACCCTTTGAAAAGGAGCGTATAATCATGACTGTAAAAGAAGTAATGGTAATCGGAGCAGGGCAAATGGGTGCAGGTATCGCACTCGTTTTTGCCCGTTCCGGCTATGAGGTAAAGCTGTATGATGCGGATATCGGGGCATTGAAAAGAGGAAAGCAGTATATTGAAAAGATATTTGAGAAGGATGTTGCAAAAGGGAAAATGGAAGCGGATACAAAGGAGCAGGCATTGAATCGCCTGCAGCTTGTTGTTGATTTGGATGCGGATCCAATTACAGCAGATTTTATTATTGAAGCAGTGGTAGAGAAGCTGGAAGTGAAAAAAGACGTGTTCCGCAGGCTGGATGAACTTGCGCCGTCGCATAGTCTTTTTGCAACCAATACCTCCTCCTTGCCGATTACAGAAATTGCAGCTGTTACTGGCAGGGCAGAACAATTTATCGGCATGCATTTTATGAACCCAGTTCCTGTTATGAAGCTGGTTGAAATTATTCGGGGCTTAGAAACGAGTGATGCGACGTATCAAACAGTACAGCAATTGGCGGAAGCATTAGGCAAGCAGGATGTGGAAGTGAAAGATTTTCCAGGGTTTGCTTCCAACCGTATCTTGATGCCAATGATTAACGAAGCCGTCTATACCGTCTTTGAAGGGGTTGCCAGTATAGAAGATGTGGACCAGGTGATGAAGCTGGGGATGAATCATCCGATGGGCCCGCTGCAATTGGCAGATTTCATTGGCTTGGACACCTGCTTATCGATTATGGAAATTCTTCATGAAGGCTTTGGAGACAGTAAATATCGGCCGTGTCCGCTCCTGAGACAGTATGTGCAGGCAGGAAGACTTGGGAAGAAGGCGGGTAAAGGGTTCTACTCATATACTGACTAAAGGGGTGTGCATGTTGATTATCACACAAACAGAAGAACAAAAAATGTTAGTGAAAATGGTTCAGGACTTTGCCCGCGATGAAATTGCAAACGAAGTCGAGCGGATGGAAGAACAAGACCGGTTTCCTGAAGAAATTATCAAGAAAATGGGGGAACTAGGCTTAATGGGAATTCCTATCCCGGAGGAATACGGAGGAGCCGGCATGGATTTCAGCTCCTATATCCGGGTGATTCATGAATTGTCGAAGGTCAGTGCAACCGTCGGTGTTATTTTATCGGTACACACCTCCGTCGGTACCAATCCAATCCTTTATTTCGGAACAGAGGAGCAGAAACAAAAATATATTCCGAGACTTGCTTCTGGAGAATATTTAGGCGCGTTTGCTCTGACAGAAGCGAATTCAGGATCAGATGCAAGCGGGTTAAAAACAACTGCCAAGCTGGTAGATGATACGTATGTATTGAATGGCTCCAAAGTATTTATTACTAATGGAGAATATGCAGATACCTTTATTACGTTTGCCAGAACAGGTGAAGCGAAAGATGACATCAGTGCTTTTATTGTGGAAAAGGATAGTCCCGGTCTGTCGATTGGGAAAAATGAAAAGAAGATGGGCTTAAAGGGTTCAAGCACGGTGGAATTAACCTTTGAGCAATGCCGTATCCCGAAGGAGAACCTGCTTGGCACGGAAGGGGAAGGCTTTAAAATTGCGATGGCTAACTTAAACATCGGAAGGATTGGGATTGCGGCGCAGGGACTCGGGATAGCAGAAGCAGCCTTAGATTATTCCGTTGCTTATGCGAAGGAAAGAGAACAATTTGGCAAGCCGATTGCAGCGAATCAGGGAATTGCTTTTAAGCTGGCTGAGATGGCAACCAATGTGGAAGCGGCGAAACTATTAACCTATCAGTCAGCCAAACGGATTGAAATGAATCAATCCTGTATCAAGGAAACATCGATGGCAAAGCTGACAGCGACGAAAACGGCCATGCAAAATGCCATTGAAGCGGTCCAAATTTACGGAGGGTACGGCTATACAAAGGAATATCCGGTGGAAAGGCTGTTTCGTGATGCCAAAGTGACGGAAATCTATGAAGGAACAAATGAAATACAGCATATTGTGATATCCAAAGAGCTTTTGAAGGGGAGATAGAGATGGATTTTCAATTAACGGAAGAACAGGAAATGCTGCGGAAGATGGTCCGGGATTTTGCTGAAAATGAAGTGGAGCCGACAGCTGCAGAAAGAGATGAAGAAGAGCGGTTTGACAGAGCAATTTTTGATCAGATGGCAGCGCTGGGATTAACAGGTATCCCTTGGCCGGAAGAATATGGCGGAATCGGCTCGGATTACCTGAGCTATTGTATAGCGGTAGAGGAATTATCACGTGTCTGTGCTTCGACTGGAGTTACCCTTTCTGCCCACGTATCCCTGGCAAGCTGGCCAATCTATAAATATGGAAATGAAGCGCAGAAGCAGCATTTCCTCCAGCGTCTTGCAACGGGAGAAGCGCTGGGAGCTTATGCTTTATCCGAACCGGGCGCCGGAAGCGATGTTGTTTCGATGAAAACAACTGCTAAAAAAGATGGCGCTGATTATATACTGAATGGCAGTAAAGTATGGATTACCAATGGCGGCGTTGCTGATATTTATATCGTTTTTGCAAAAACAGATGCGGATCAAAAACATAAAGGCATCACGGCATTTATTGTTGAAAAAGGAACAGAAGGATTTACCTTTGGCAAGAAGGAAAAGAAGCTGGGCATTCGTTCTTCGCCGACGACAGAGTTAATCTTTGAAAATTGCAGGATTCCAGCTGGAAATGTGCTGGGTGAAGAAGGAGAAGGCTTTAAAATCGCCATGACGACCTTAGATGGAGGCAGAAATGGGATTGCGGCACAAGCTTTAGGAATCGCACAGGGCGCCCTGGATGCAGCGGCAGCGTATGCGAAGGAAAGAGAGCAGTTCGGAAAACCGATTGCAGCAAACCAGGGAATCTCTTTTAAACTGGCGGATATGGCTACGGAGATTGAAGCAGCCCGTCTGTTGACCTATCAGGCAGCATGGCTGGAATCAGAAGGAAAGCCATATGGAAAGGCATCCGCCATGTCCAAATTATTTGCGGGAGATGCCGCGATGCGTACTACTGTCGAAGCGGTTCAAATTTTCGGCGGCTATGGATATACAAAAGACTATCCGGTAGAACGATACATGCGTGATGCGAAGATAACGCAAATTTATGAGGGAACCAATGAAATTCAGCGGCTTGTTATCGGGCGGATGGTAACAAAATAAAGCACAATCTCTTTTAAAAGGAGGCTGAAAAAATGAGTGAAGATCAGATCCGTTCTTCTGTAAAAGACCAGGAACTTGTGATGCGGCGCCGGAAGCAGATTATTGAAGGCGCCATGCGGCTGTTTAAGGAGAAAGGCTTTCATCGTACAACGACCAGAGAAATCGCGAAAGAATCCGGGTTCAGCATTGGCACATTATATGAATATATCAGAACAAAAGAGGATGTGCTTTTTCTTGTCTGTGAATTCGTACATGATCGGGTCCGAGATCAGCTGGCAGAAACGATTTCTGTGGGGAATCCGACGATGGAAAGCCTGCGGCAGGCGATTCGGCAATATCTTTATTTTATGGACACGATTCAGCCTGAAATTTTAATGCTCTATCAGGAAACAAAATCATTAAATAAAGAAAAACGTCAATTTGTCTTGGAGCAGGAGCAGAAGGTTGTCGGAATGATGGAGGAATTGTTGAACGTTTGTTTAAAAGAAAAACGGAGTACGAAAGAAATTCATTTCCTGGCTAATCATATTGTCGTCAGCGGGCATATGTGGTGTTTCCGCCGCTGGCTCATTCAAAAGGAATTTACCCTCGATGAGTATGTCGAGCTGCAGATGAAGCAAGTGGATTGCTGGCTGTAACTATAGGGAGGATTAGGGATTTTGCTATGTTAAGAGCTGACTAAAAGAGGGGGATAAGCATGACAGAAGAACGTTATTCGCCAAAGCATCCTATTCGTTTTGTAACGGCATCGAGCCTGTTTGACGGGCATGATGCTTCCATTAATATTATGCGGCGTATTTTACAGGCGAGCGGGGCGGAGGTTATTCATCTTGGACATAACCGTTCGGTAGAAGAAGTTGTTTATGCAGCAATCCAGGAGGACGCGCAGGGGATTGCTATCTCATCGTATCAGGGCGGGCATGTGGAATATTTTAAATATATGATTGACCTGTTGAAAGAACTGGATGCGGCTCATATTCAAGTATTAGGCGGCGGAGGAGGGACGATTCTCCCCCGTGAAATCAAAGAACTTCATGATTATGGCGTAGCCTGGCTGTTTTCTCCCGAGGATGGGAGAAAGTATGGTCTGCAGGGGATGATTGACAGGATGCTGGAAAAATGTGATTTTCTTCCGCCGATTGATATTGAAAAAGATATGGAGCGGTTAAAAAAAGGAGACCGCTTAGCAATCGGTAAATTCATTACCTTGATGGAAAATGGGGAGGAAGAAACGAAAAAGCAGGCATTAAAAAAACTTTCAGAGCAGCAACAACAGAAAATCCCTGTTCTCGGAATTACAGGAACAGGCGGAGCAGGGAAAAGCTCGCTGACAGATGAACTTATCCGCCGTTTTTTAAATGAAATTCCAGAGCGGAAAGTAGCTATCTTATCTATCGATCCATCCAAGCGAAAAACAGGCGGGGCATTGCTTGGTGACCGTATCCGTATGAACGCGATTTTTTCAGAGCGGGTGTATATGCGCTCGCTGGCGACCAGAAATTCCGGAACAGAGCTTTCTGATTCCATTCAGGATGCGATAAATGTCGTGCATGCATCAGACTATGATCTGATTATTGTCGAAACGAGCGGGATTGGGCAGGGTGATGCAGCGGTAACAGATATTACGGATTTATCCATGTATGTCATGACAGCGGAGTTTGGGGCACCGACGCAATTAGAAAAAATAGATATGATCGATTATGCCGATTTTATTGTGATTAATAAATTTGAGCAAAAGGGATCGGAGGATGCGCTGAATCAAGTCCGGAAACAATACGAACGCAGTCATATGCTGTTCCATGAGGATAAAAGCCAATTTCCTGTTTTCGGCACCATAGCTAGTCAATTTAATGATGAAGGAACGAACGCTTTATTTGCGTCCCTAATCGATCGAATAAATGCCGATTATCAGTGGGAAGGTGAGGTCTCCTTTCCGCGCCATGTTATCTCCGAAAAGCAAAATCAAATCATTACGAATGAGCGCAGGCATTATTTACGGGAGATTGCTTCCTATGTCCGGAATTATGATAAACGCGCCGGGAAGCAGCAGGAAATTGCTTCTAAACTTTATCAGTTAACCGGAGCCAAGGAGGACACAGAGGAAGCTATTGCAGCTTCATTGAATCAAACCATTTCGAGCTATGAACAGCAATTAGACGGGAATTCCAGACAATTACTGGAGAATTGGGAGACTTTAAAAGAAAGCTATCTTGGGGATACCTTTACGTTTAAAGTAAGAGATAAAGAGATTACGATGGATTTAACAACAGAGTCTCTCTCGGGATTAAAGATTCCAAAAGTAGTGCTGCCGAAATACCAGGATTGGGGAGACCGTCTTTATTGGTTAATGCGGGAAAACGTTCCCGGAGCCTTTCCTTATACGGCAGGTGTATTCCCATTTAAACGAAAAGGAGAGGACCCGACGAGACAATTTGCCGGTGAGGGTACACCGGAACGGACCAACCGCCGCTTCCATTATCTGTCTAAAGGGGAGGAAGCAAAACGGCTCTCTACAGCATTTGATTCGGTGACTTTATATGGAGAAGATCCTGCAGAACGTCCGGATATTTACGGGAAGGTAGGCAACAGCGGCGTAAACATTTGTACATTAGAGGACATGAAAAAGCTCTACAGCGGTTTCGATTTAACAGACCCTTTAACGTCTGTCTCGATGACAATCAATGGTCCGGCGCCTATTATTTTAGCGATGTATTTTAATACGGCCATTGACCAGCAGGTGGATAAGTTTACCGAGGAGGAAGGACGTCCGCCGACAAGGGAGGAATTTGATCAAATTCAGGCAGAAACTGTCTCTGTCATCAGAGGAACTGTGCAGGCAGATATTTTAAAGGAGGATCAGGGACAGAATACCTGTATTTTTTCAACCGAATTTGCTCTGCGGATGATGGGGGATATTCAAGCATATTTTATAGAGAATAAGGTACGTAATTATTATTCTGTTTCCATATCCGGTTATCATATTGCAGAGGCTGGCGCAAACCCGATCACCCAGCTGGCGTTCACGTTAGCAAACGGATTTACCTATGTGGAATATTATTTAAGCCGCGGAATGGATATTAATAAATTTGCACCGAATCTCTCCTTCTTCTTCTCAAATGGTCTAGACCCGGAATATACCGTGATAGGCCGGGTAGCGAGAAGAATCTGGGCAATTACCATGAAGGAAAAATACGGTGCCAACGAACGCAGCCAAAAGCTGAAGTATCATGTGCAGACCTCAGGGCGGTCCCTGCACGCGCAGGAGATTGATTTTAATGATATCCGCACCACATTGCAAGCGTTATTAGCTATTCAGGATAATACGAATTCCCTGCATACCAATGCTTATGATGAAGCAATCACGACCCCGACAGAAGAATCTGTCCGCCGGGCGATGGCGATTCAGATGATTATTAATAAAGAGTTTGGGCTGGCGAAAAATGAGAATTCCTTACAGGGATCCTTTATTGTTGAAGAGTTAACAGATCTTGTGCAGGAAGCGGTTCTGCAGGAATTTGAACAGATGAATGACCGCGGCGGTGTTCTGGGTGCGATGGAACGCCAATACCAGCGCGGGAAAATTCAGGAGGAATCGCTTTATTATGAAGGAAAGAAGCATTCAGGAGCACTGCCGATTGTAGGGGTGAATACGTATTTAAATCCCAACCCGCCTTCAGAGGAAGATATTGATTCCATGGAGCTTGCCCGGGCAACCGAAGAGGAAAAAATGCATCAAATTAATGAACTGCGTCGTTTTCAATCAGAGCATAAAGATCATGTAGAAGAAGCTCTGAAACGATTAAAGCAGACAGCAGTAACAGACGGAAACATCTTCCAAGAACTGCTGCACACCGTCCGCCACGCAAGCCTTGGAGAAATCACCAAAGCACTCTATGAAGTCGGCGGGCAATACAGACGGAATATGTAATATACAGGAAGCTATATCCACCTTTATAATATCAGCTCATGCTCCTTTAGAAGTAAAAGAGAGATATGTTTAAATCCAGCATATATCCCAACAACTTTCACTGGATAATTGCAATCAAATGTGTTTATAATGTAAAATAGATTTATTGTGAAGAATTGGGGATGTTCATCCAAATCATTGGTTGATATAAGTGAATAATTATGTTGGCGATACTAGCTAGCGGAGGAAAAATACGGAGACTCCTGTGGGAAAGCGCGGAGGGAAGACCCCGCAGAAAAAAAGCGAACTTCTTTTTTTCGAGGAGGCTGAGCTCAAGCCCACGGAAAGCGTAGTGTTTTTCCGTAGCGGTCACTATGAGTCATGATAACATCTATTTATAAACCATAGATTTTGGTGTCGATCTCAAAATAGCATATATAATAATCATTGATAGCATAGATGGGTATGATTATTTTCTAAAAGGAGTGCATGAGCGTGAGTTTGAAAGAATTAACACAAGAGCAAATTGACGATTTATCCATGATTGAATTAGGTTCCCTCATTCTAAAAGAAAAAAATAAAGCAATCCCTTTTCAAGATTTATTTTCTCAAATAGCAGAGTTAAAAAACTTATCCGAAGAACAGAAAGAAAATTTGATTGCGCAATTCTATACAGACATGAATGTTGACGGACGTTACTTAACATTAGGTTCCGGTGTATGGGGACTAAAAAGCTGGTATTCGGTTGAACAGGGAGAAGAAGAAATTACAGAAGAACCGAAAAAGCGTAAGAAAAAGAAGAAAGCTGCAGTGGAAGACACAGAAGATATCCATGAGGATTTAGACATAACAGATGAAGACATCGATGATATGCTGGATGATTTCGATGATGACGAAGAAGATGCGGATTTGGAAGAAATTGAAGATGAAGTAGACGACGTTATCGGCAAGGACGATCTCGATGAATTGGATTACGATAATGAAGACGATCGTTAATCAGTAACGTACTAAGCTGATAAGCTGGGGCAGGTTTGATAATCATTCGACTTGCCCCAGCTTTTTATCAAAAAAAGGAGAGAAAACTCCCTCTTCAAGCGCGTAGAGGTAAGGGGGAGATGAATCTCCTATGCACAAAAGATTGCTTAGGAGTGTCTCACTTGTTCAATATAAAATCGAACAAGTGTTCCAAAATCATCCTTCTTCTGATATAATAGACAGGAGGAGGTAAGAAGCCATGAAAGTAAAAAAAGCATTTCGTTTTCGTATCTATCCGAACAAAAAACAAATCACCTTCATTCATAAGACAATCGGCTGCTCCCGCTTTGTCTACAACTATTTTACAGGAAAACAAAAAGAAAAAGACCACTATTGGCATACGGTGAATGAAATGGTACAAAATGGACAGCTTCTTCAAAATAATTGGAAAGGCGAATTTTTCAATAAAAATAAAGCGATCAAAGCGGTTCCAGAATTGAAGAAAAACTATCCCTTCCTCAAAGAAGTCGATAGTATTGCCCTTCAAAAAGCGGTGGAAAATGTGAATGATTCCTATACGCGCTATTATAAGAAGCGGAATAAGGCACCTCGTTTTAAATCAAAAAAGAATCCTGTTCAATCGTATACCACGAAACATGTCAATGGAAACATTGCGGTATTGGATAAACATATCAAACTGCCTAAGCTCGGATTGGTTCGTTTTGCCAAAAGTCGGGAAGTGGAAGGACGTATTATCAATGCAACGATCCGGCGCAATCCTTCTGGTAAGTACTTTGTTTCGATTGTAGCGGAAACGGAAGTTGCATACGATGAAAAGACAGGTTCCTCTGTAGGCATCGATGTCGGAATAACCGATTTTGCAACCCTTTCTGATGGAACGGTGTATGAAAATCCAAGGTTTTTCCGGACATTAGAAGAGAAATTGGCAAAAGCGCAAGTGATTCTGTCCAGAAGACAAACAGACTCAGCAAATTGGCAGAAACAAAAACGAAAAGTAGCTCGGCTTCACGAAAAAATTGTGAATAAAAGAAAAGACATGTTAGATAAAATCTCCACCGAGATAATCAAAAACCACGATATCATCGGAATAGAAGATTTGTCTGTAAAAAACATGTTAAAGAATCAAAATCTTGCGAAAGCGATTAGCGATGTATCCTGGTCAGCGTTCCGAACGATGCTGGAATATAAAGCGGTCTGGTATGGAAAGCAGGTTGTTACGGTTGATAAAAACTATCCATCCAGTCAGCTTTGTTCCAATTGTGGACACCCAAACCCAGACGTTAAAAATCTCGCTTTGCGTGAGTGGACATGCGGTATATGCCAATGCCATCACCAAAGAGATATTAACGCAAGCAGGAATCTTCGTAAAGAAGCATTACGATTAACCGCAGGGACTGCGGGGATAGCCTAATCCATAACTGACCGGTAGGTTGGTGTTCTTAGGAATCTCCCACTTCAAGCAACCTTGAAGGTTGGTAAGTGGGGGTAGTTCAAAATAAAGCAGGAACGTGACAGGAGAAAAACATGTTTTTTTCAGTGCTTGACATTTACATAGACTAACAGTAGAATCTTTATTGGGCTCTTTGAATATAATTACAAAGCGTTTCCCCTGAGAGATGAGAGGGGAAACGCTTTTCTTATTAGATAGAGAAATAAATTGAAATAGTCTTGTGTGATAGCTTTTACCATCTATGTAAATACTATTGACAGGACAATCATTTCCAAAGAACGGCCAATTTTATCACGGATAAGCCCACGTAAACCTCCCGCCTCAAAATAAATGTATTCGGGCGAGAGATAACGGGCGCAAACTCCCTGAATCACTTAATCAATGCACAACATAAAATAAAGAAAGAAGGATGAGAACAAGTGACAAAGTATATTTTTGTAACTGGCGGCGTAGTATCATCGCTTGGAAAAGGGATTACAGCAGCTTCATTAGGACGTTTATTAAAAAACCGCGGATTAAAAGTAACGATTCAAAAATTTGATCCGTACATCAACGTAGACCCTGGGACAATGAGTCCTTATCAGCACGGGGAAGTATTCGTGACCGAAGATGGCGCTGAAACAGATTTAGACCTTGGACATTATGAACGCTTTATTGATATCAACTTAAATAAATACAGCAATATTACAACAGGGAAAGTATATTCCAGTGTCATCCGCAAAGAACGTCACGGCGATTACCTTGGCGGAACAGTACAGGTTATCCCGCATATTACCAATGAAATCAAAGACCAGGTATTCCGTGCAGGTGAAGCTACTGGTGCAGATGTTGTTATTACAGAAATCGGCGGAACTGTCGGCGATATTGAGTCACTGCCATTCTTAGAAGCTATCCGCCAAATTAAAAGTGATGTTGGCCGGAATAGTGTAATGTACATCCATTGTACGCTTGTTCCTTACATTAAAGCTGCAGGCGAAGTGAAAACAAAGCCGACACAGCATAGTGTAAAAGAGCTCCGTTCTCTTGGAATCCAGCCAGATGTGATTGTATTACGTACCGAAATGGCAATTACTAAGGAAATGAAAGAAAAGATTGCTTTATTCTGTGACATCAATGAAAAATCGGTTATTGAAATGATGGATGCAGATACGCTGTATCAAGTTCCTATTGCTTTACAGGAGCAAAATATGGATCAGATTGTTTGCAACCATTTTGGGTTAGATTGCCAAGATGCAGACATGGACGACTGGAAGGAACTCATTAATAAGGTTCGTAACCTGTCTAAAAAAGTCGAGATTGGTCTGGTCGGGAAATATGTAGAACTTCCTGATGCTTATCTTTCTGTTGTTGAATCCTTAAAGCATGCCGGGTATGATTTTGATGCGAATGTCAATATTCATTGGATCAACTCTGAATTATTATCAGAAGCAGAGATTGAAACAGCATTATCGAAAGTAGACGGGGTTATCGTTCCTGGCGGATTCGGTGACCGTGGTATCGATGGGAAAATCCATGCGATTCGTTACGCGCGTGAAAACAAAATCCCGTTCTTTGGAATTTGCTTAGGCATGCAGCTGGCTACTGTGGAGTTTGCCAGAAATGTAGCAGGCTTAGAAGGCGCACATTCTGCAGAAATTAATCCGGGAACGCCATACCCGATTATTGACCTGCTTCCAGAGCAAAAGGATATTGAAGACTTAGGCGGTACATTGCGTCTTGGATTATATCCATGCCATTTAACAGAAGGCACGAAAACAAAAGAAGCGTATGACGGTGAAGAGGTAGTGGAAGAAAGACATCGCCATCGTTATGAATTCAATAATGTGTATCGGGAGCAAATGGCAGAAAAAGGGCTTGTTTTCTCTGGGACTAGCCCGGATGGACGCCTTGTAGAGACAATTGAAATCCAGGATCATCCTTGGTTTATTGCATGTCAATTCCATCCGGAGTTCACTTCTCGTCCAACCAGGTCGCAAGGATTGTTCAAAGGATTTATCGGCGCGGCTGTGGAAAATAAAAAATAAATGATAAAAGCAAAAAGGAGATATTCATCTATCACAGATGAGTATCTTTTTTTGTATTCACGCTGGGTTAGCAGCAAGTATAAGTACTTTAATCGCTTATCAAAATAAAAATATAGGAACAATTTCCTCGACAACTATGCTAAAGTATGGTTAAAGTATTTTCCGTGGGCAGAAATACATCACAGAAGCAATTGCACCTATACTATCCCATAGTGCCGGAGAAAAAACGGCTGATTCACCATTGTGTTATGTAAATCTTATCCCCTGTTTTTTGGAAGAATAAGGTTTATTGAAAATAGCGAAAGGAGCTGGATCTCATGGAGACAATGGCTGCTTTGGCTGGCAAAAGGCCGGGAGGAATGATGAGCGGTGGTGTATAATTTTCACCTGTGAATACACATCTAAATGAATGGTGGAAACTGCCATCGGGTGCTGCGGTTTTAGCCGTAAAATGATTCTTGTTAAAATAGGGGGTAAAAAAACAAATCCATATAAATAAGCAGGAATTTAAATAAATATATCGAATTTTAAATTTAAAACAAAAATTAAATATATCGGAGGGTAAGTATGACACAATCAATCCTCATTGTTGATGACCAAATAGGAATTCGCATGTTGCTTCAAGAAGTTTTTCAAACAGCCGGTTATCGTACTTCACTTGCAAAGAACGGAAAAGAAGCGGTTGAACATTTATCAGAGTCCCCTTGCGATTTGGTAGTTCTGGATTATCATATCCCTGTTTACAACGGAAAGGCTGTCATGCAAAAAATAAAGCAGATGAGGGTAGAAGCAAAAACTATCATCATTACTGGTTTGCCGGAAGTTGCAAAACAGGAACTGGGGGAAAACTTACCTGAGGAAATTATTTCGAAGCCATTCAATGTTGCAAAACTATGTCATGTTGTGGAAGAAATTTTGAAGAAAAACGAATGAATCACTGCTACTTTGTTGCGATAAAGTCTTGAAATTGGTATTCTTATATTGTAATGAATGTTGTCAGAAATTCATGCGGACAATTTGAAGGAGGAACTTGGTATGCCTTTAGTATCAATGAAAGAAATGCTCGAAAAAGGAAAAGAAAATGGATATGCAGTAGGTCAGTTTAATATTAACAACCTGGAATATATCCAAGGTATTCTCCAAGCAGCTCAAGAAGAAAAGTCACCAGTAATTCTTGGTGTTTCTGAGGGTGCTGGAAAATATATGGGCGGCTATAATGTCGTAGTTGCTATGGTAAAATCTTTAATGGATTCATATGGTACAACTGTGCCTGTTGCCATTCATTTAGATCACGGATCCAGCTTTAAAAGCTGTGCAGAAGCAATCCATGCAGGATTTACTTCTGTCATGATAGACGGATCGCACTCGCCGATCGAAGAAAATATCGAAGTAACAAAGAAAGTGGTTGAACTTGCTCATATCCATGGTGTATCTGTTGAAGCAGAGGTTGGTACTGTAGGTGGAGAAGAAGATGGTGTTATCGGCGGAATTAACTATGCAGATAAAGAAGAATGTCTGCGTCTTGTGACAGAAGCAGGAGTAGATTGCTTAGCGCCGGCACTAGGTTCCGTTCATGGCCCATACCAAGGAGAGCCTAACTTAGGATTCACAGAAATGAAAGAAATCCTGGAGTTAGTTAATGTGCCATTAGTACTTCACGGCGGTACAGGAATTCCTACAAAAGATATTCAAAAAGCAATTTCTTTAGGAACTGCTAAAATCAATGTGAATACAGAGAATCAAATTTCCCAGACTAAAGCAATTCGTGAAACATTAGCACAAAAACCGGATTTATATGATCCGCGTAAATATTTAGGACCAGGTACTGCAGCGATTAAAGAAACCGTAATCGGTAAAATGCGTGAATTTGGTTCTTCTAATAATGCATAATTGATTTCATTAAAAATATGTGTTAAAAAGAGCAGATAAGAAAACTTTTTAATCACATCAATAAAAATATATCAGGCAAAAGCTGTACCGATGGTGCAGCTTTTGCTGCAAAATCTCAGGGAGGTAATTTGAATGAAATTTTTCATTGATACAGCTAATATTGAAGATATCAAAGAAGCGAATAAGCTTGGAATACTGGCTGGTGTTACAACCAACCCAAGTCTTGTAGCAAAAGAAGGGGTTTCTTTTCATGACCGCTTGCGTGAAATCACAGAAGAAGTTTCTGGATCAGTCAGTGCAGAAGTAATTGCTGAAGACGCAGAGGGCATGATAGAAGAAGGGAAAGAACTGGCAGCCATCGCACCGAATATTACGGTAAAAGTACCGATGACCCTTGAAGGATTGAAAGCGGTTAAGGTGTTCAGCGATTTAAATATCAAAACCAATGTGACATTGATTTTTAATGCGAATCAGGCATTGCTTGCAGCACGTGCTGGAGCAACCTATGTATCTCCTTTCTTGGGAAGATTAGATGATATTGGACAGGATGGAATGGAATTGATAGCTAATGTAGCAGCTATTTTTGACCGTCATCAGATTCAGACTGAAATCATTGCTGCATCTATCCGTCATCCAATTCATGTTACAGATGCTGCATTAAACGGAGCGCATATTGCAACCATTCCATTCAACGTTCTGTCATCCTTAGTCAAGCATCCATTAACGGATCAGGGAATTGAAAAATTCTTAGCAGACTGGAATAATCAAAAATAATTGCATAGAGTTGGAAAAAAGACAGACAATAAGAAAAGGGTAAAGATGATATGCATCTGAATAAACAAAAACAACTTGTGGATCATAACTTCCATAGGAACGAGGTTTTTACATGCAAAAGTTATTAATTGAGGGTGGGCATGAATTATCTGGAGAAGTTCACATCAGCGGTGCAAAAAATAGTGCAGTAGCTTTATTGCCTGCAGCTATTCTTGCAGATTCTACAGTAACGATTGAAGGGTTGCCGGATATTTCGGATGTAGATACGTTAGGTCAGCTGTTAGAAGAAATTGGCGGAACAGTATCCCGGGACGGTCAGGATATGACGATCCATCCAGAGAAAATGATTGCCATGCCATTGCCGAACGGAAGAGTCAAAAAATTACGTGCATCCTATTATTTCATGGGTGCCATGCTTGGAAAATTTAATAAAGCAGTTATTGGTTTGCCTGGAGGCTGCTACCTGGGGCCGCGCCCAATAGACCAGCATATTAAAGGATTTGAAGCATTAGGTGCTGAGGTAACAAATGAGCAGGGTGCGATTTATTTACGTGCCAAAGAGCTGCGCGGTGCACGCATTTATTTGGATGTCGTCAGTGTTGGGGCTACCATTAATATTATGCTGGCCGCGGTAAAGGCAAAAGGACAAACAATCATTGAAAATGCTGCAAAAGAGCCCGAGATTATTGATGTTGCAACGCTATTAACCAATATGGGTGCCAAAATCAAAGGTGTTGGAACAGATGTGATTCGTATCGACGGGGTTCCTTCCTTACACGGTTGTACGCATACCATTATTCCTGACCGTATTGAAGCGGGTACGTATGCTATTGCAGCCGCTGCAATGGGGAAAGAAGTGATTATTGACAATGTTATTCCGCAGCATATGGAATCATTGATTGCGAAACTGCGGGAAATGAATGTAAATATTGAATCACACAATGACCAATTATATGTTGCGAGAACAAAATCATTAAGCAGTGTGGATATCAAGACATTGGTTTATCCCGGCTTTCCGACTGACCTGCAGCAGCCGCTTACAACACTATTGACACAGGCGGGGTATTCTGGTGTGATTATCGATACCATTTATTCTGCGCGATTAAAGCATATTGATGAGCTTCGCCGGATGAATGCGGAAATAAAAGTGGAGGGCGGATCCGTGATTGTTTCTGGCCCGACTCAATTAGAAGGTGCAAAGGTAAAAGCCAGTGACCTTCGTGCCGGAGCAGCTCTGGTAATTGCCGGACTGCTTGCAAATGGCGTAACGGAGATTACCGGTTTGGATCATATTGATCGCGGCTATGAGAATTTGACGGACAAGCTTTCTTCTCTCGGAGCAACCATTTGGCGGGAAGAAATGACTGAATCAGAAATTTATCAAGATCAGAATACGTAAAAGAGACGGTTAAAAAGCGGAATAAAAGGACACATCGAATTTTACAGCGCGGGGCTCCAATCCCTGCAGCTGCTGTAATTTAAGCCGGCAAGTCCTTTTATTTGCTTTTTAAACAACCTCTAAAAGAGAAGCCGCTTCCTTCTCTTTTATTATATAGCATGTTTTGAGGGTATTCAGGCAGCCTGTCAAATACTTCTTATCGATGTATCGTTTTCCTGAATATTTTTAAACGCAGTGATAGAAAAGATACACCTATCCTCAAATAACTTCTATTGTCGAAAAAGCCTGCAAGATGAGTATATTTTCGATAACTTCAGAATCATAGATAAAAGTCATAGTTAACCTGATAAAATTCCTCTATTTTTGACAAAAAAGTCTATTGAATCTTTATTCGTAAAAGAGTATGATAATAGATGTTTAGTCAAACCAAGCAATTTGATAAAAGTCTGACAGGGAAATAGAAAGGGAAGTTTCATTTTACAGAGATACCGTACTCTTACCAAAAGACGCAACTCTGATGACCCGTCTTCCTGAAAAGTACTGTCAGTCCGATAAATAACATGGATTGTGTCTGTTATCTCCAGACATCTGCGGCAATATCACAGCTTCTAACTGCTTCTGTCAGCCAGAGCAGGTCTTCTTAGTACTCCTTCCATATCATTATAAGGAAATCCGTTTTGCATACCATGACGAAAATGGTACTTTTACAGTCAAGACGATGATAGATGAAAAAGGAAGTTAGAAAGATTTAAAAATAATACCAGATACATATCGTTTCCGAAAAATGGGAAACGAATGATAAGCTGTCAACGAATCAATCATCCGTTTTTTCTCCATTTGATTGAAATCTTTAGTGGATGAAATTCTAATGAAGCGTATACACAATAAGACGGCAACAGGTAAACAAACGATCAGCTATGGCGAAAGATAGAAATGATGTACTCCATCAAATCGTTCATCATAAAATACAGAAGCTGTATGAAAAGATGGGACAATGTTTATTCGTCCTATTAAAAATATATAAAAGAACCTAGAACAGGCGTGGTGATTTAATGGCAACACTGACAATCTCTAGTTTAGAGACAATGACGTTAAAAGAGATTTATGCACTTGCGAAAGATTATAAAATTTCATATTATGCAAAGCTGACAAAGAAAGAGCTAATTTTTGCAATATTAAAAGCGCAGGCGGAAAAAGATGGATTTTTATTTATGGATGGAATCTTAGAAATTATTCCTTCTGAAGGATTTGGATTCCTTCGTCCGATTAATTATTCTCCAAGTGCAGAGGACATCTATATCTCTGCTTCCCAAATCCGTCGTTTTGATTTGAGAAATGGAGATAAAGTATCGGGAAAAGTACGTCCGCCGAAGGAAAATGAACGTTATTACGGTCTGTTGCATGTCGATGCAGTGAATGATGAAGACCCCGATTCTTCCAAAGAACGTGTTCATTTTCCAGCTTTAACAGCACTTTACCCAAATCGGCCAATCAGGTTAGAACCAGAAACAAACCAGTTATCTACACGTATTATGGATTTAATGACACCAGTCGGTTTTGGACAGCGCGGTTTGATTGTCGCACCGCCAAAAGCTGGGAAAACGATGCTGATTAAAGAGATTGCAAACAGCATCTCTCAAAATCATCCGCATGCCAAACTGATTATTCTGCTGGTGGATGAGCGTCCAGAGGAAGTAACCGATATTGAACGTTCTGTAGGTCCGGACGTTGATGTCGTTTCTTCTACTTTTGATGAAGTTCCTGAGAGCCATATCAAAGTGTCTGAGCTTGTGTTAGAACGAGCCATGCGTCTTGTCGAGCACAAGCGTGATGTCATCGTTCTGATGGATAGTATTACACGCTTGGCCCGGGCATATAACTTAGTTATCCCTCCAAGCGGACGTACCTTATCCGGCGGTATCGATCCGGCAGCCTTCCACCGTCCAAAGCGATTCTTTGGTGCGGCAAGAAATATTGAAGAAGGTGGCAGCTTTACCATTTTAGCGACAGCGCTGGTAGACACCGGTTCACGTATGGATGATGTGATTTATGAAGAATTTAAAGGAACAGGGAATATGGAACTGCACCTGAATCGTCATCTTGCAGACCGCCGAATCTTCCCTGCTATCGATATTCTGCGTTCAGGAACCCGGAAAGAAGAGCTCCTGGTAGATAAAGCACATTTAGATAAAATGTGGCTGCTGCGGAAAACCATGCAGGATTCCAATGATTTCTTAGACCGCTTCTTAAAACGGATGAAGAATTCTAAGAATAACGAAGAATTCCTGCAGCTGATGGACGAAGAAATGAAACGAAAAGGAATGAATCGTCAATAGAACCAGATTCATCTTGTCTTTTGTTAATAACTTCTATTGCATTTCATTCTATACACTGTTATAATCTTTCTATGTGAGTTTAGGTAGGGTGCATTGCATCGCGAACGACTCTTCGAATAACTCTGTTTCCAAGGGACTCAGGGCAAAAAGGAGTAGAAGAACATGAAAAAGGAAATTCATCCAGAGTACAGAAAAGTAGTTTTTCTTGATACTAGCACGAATTACAAGTTCTTAAGCGGATCTACAAAAGAATCAGACGAAACAATTGAGTGGGAAGATGGAAACACATACCCTCTATTAAAAGTTGAAATCAGCTCTGATTCACATCCATTCTACACTGGTAAGCAAAAAGCTGACAAAGTCGGCGGCCGTGTGGATCGCTTTAAGAAAAAATATAACCTTAACTAATTTTCTGATGAACCGTCTACCGGTTACGAAGAATTTTTATAAGGAATGGAACTGGAAAGGACAGGCAAAATGTCTCATTTTGCCTGTTTTTTTACTTTTAATGCGATAAAATATGAAAAATAAGTTTTTTTCATTTATCATATAATAGAAGATAGTTGAGAGTGCTGCCTGAGCTTCTCATTAAAAATAGTTATACTTATTCGCGAGAGGAGTTTCTCCAAATGCATATAATGAAGCGAAATGGCTGGGTAGAATTAATTTGCGGAAGCATGTTTTCCGGAAAATCAGAAGAATTAATACGTCGTGTCAGAAGAGCAACGTATGCGCATCTAGATGTATGTGTATTTAAACCGGCTATTGATAACCGTTATGATGAAACAGCAGTTGTTTCTCATGATGGCAGAACTACTATTGCAAAATCAATCAAGGATGCGGCTGAAATTTTAGAGGAAATAAAGCCCGATGTAGAGATTGTGGCGATTGATGAAGTACAATTTTTCAATAACAATGTCATTGATGTCATCGAGGAGCTTGTTCGCCGGGATATCCGTGTCATTGTTGCCGGCCTGGATATGGATTTTCGAGGAGTTCCTTTTGAACCCGTACCACAGCTGATGGCTTTATCTGAATCGGTGACGAAATTAAATGCCATCTGTCCATTATGCGGTTCGCCTGCCAGCAGAACACAGCGGCTGATTGATGGAAAACCTGCTTCCTACGATGACCCTGTCATTCTGGTAGGAGCTTCAGAATCCTATGAACCGCGCTGCCGTCATCATCATGAAGTACCTAATAAACCAGAGGTAAATGTAGCACAACATGTTGTAAAACAAGCAAATAGTTAATATGAAAACTGCCGATTCTATATATTCGGCAGTTTTTTATATAATGAAACCTCATTTTGTTGAGATTCCTCCTCGCCACCTTGCAGGATTAGGTTAGAGTTGTGGGAAGGCGCATTGATTACTCTCTTCCATAGAATGGCTTTTGCGATTACTTACCCAATTAAAACCATTGGCAGTTGAGTGAATCGTGTTGTATCTACAGGTTTAGCTGAATTAATTGGGAGCGTAGCAGAAGAAGATGATATTATTTATCGTATCAGTGGTGTTGGAGGATCAGAATTTGTATATTCAAAGACTGTTGATATAGTAAAAATAGGAGATATTTCAGTAAGAAAATTTGTATTGGAAATCGGCGCTATGAATTACGGTTTTGAGTTGGATGGAATCATTGGTTTAGACCTGTTACGGCAAATGAAGGCCATTATTAATATAGATGAATTAACATTAATGTCAAATAGTCAATAGTAATACAATATTATTTTACTATCCCACTTTAAGTGTAAATGAATAAAATAATTCACAAATCGGGCTAATTAATCAATTTCAGGTCGTTGCACACATGGAAAGAACGGGCGAATACACTGGATATAGGATGAGAGGAGGTTAACGGATGTCTTTTCACTATCCCTATTCGCCCGGCTGGCACCCTTACCGTCAAAATCAGGGAGGGTATACCCAGCAAAAGGAATATCAGAGCCAACGGAGCAATAGCGCACAGGACGCAGGTGTGGAAACGCAAATACAAGGTGATAACTATGGATCAGGCTATGAACTTCCTGTTCAGGATACAGCCAGCCAAAGACCGGGAAGCAATCTATATAAAGCCCATTCCGCTTCTTATCATGATGCATCGCCAGATATGCAATACATGATGCAGATGATGATGGATGTAAGAAGCCAATTGGAGCAGCTCAACTACTTGATCGCACAGAATAATCGACTGCTGCAATCTATGCATAATCAAGAAGATACCAAATGTGTTCAAGGAAGCGGCGGCGGAGCTGTTATTGTACGGATGTGATAACATTTGGCCGGTTCTTTTAAAACATTGTTATGTTATTGGAGCTGGACTGCTGCATAATACAGGCGGAGGAAAAGGAAGATTTATTTAAAAGTAAATAGTAATATGCTCGGTAGTATATTATATAAGATACGTTTCCTACAAAAGAAATCCAAATTAGCTTGGGTTTCTTTTTGGATAAATCGGTTTTCTTCAGCACAATTTCTTTCAAAAAGAAATTGTGAAAGTTATCGTAATTTTTGCACAAGTGCTATTACACTATTCCTTCTCGTGATACAATATAAATATACTATGTATCATTCTGGAGGTGAATACATTGAAGTGGGAAGAAGTGCGTCATGCATTTCCCGAACAATGGGTTTTGATTGAAGTAGTTCAGGCACATACCAATGATCACAGTGAACGTATTTTAGATGACATGGACCCTTTGAAAAAATTCTCCAACTCTCCAGAGGCAATGAAAATATGTCAGGAGATTCACCGATACGATTTGGGCAGAGAAGTATATGTACTTCATACAAGCCGAAAAGAGCCGCATATCATGCAGAAAAAAGAAGGAATTGGCAGGTAGCGGTTAAAAAAGAAACTTTTCATTTTTAGAAAAATAAGGAACTGGAAGGGAAATTATGAGGATGCTGTTTATGCCGTTAAATAGAGAAGAAATCAGAAAAGAATGCCTGTAGACTGACCGCGTATAAAACGTGCTGCGTCTATAGGTATTTTTTTGCCGGCAGCAGTGCAATATCTTCTTATCAGGTGTGCAATTGACCCGGATGCTCCCTTATAATATAATAAGACTGTTATGGAGAAAGAGGTGTATTCTTGTGTTAGATCGTTTGCAAGCACTAGAAGATCGGTATAATAAATTAAATGAAATGTTAAGTGATCCGGAAGTAATCAGTGATACAAAAAAGCTGCGTGAGTATTCGAAAGAGCAGGCTGGACTGGAGGACGTTGTCCAGGCTCACCGTGAGTATAGAGAAGTGACATCACAACTGGCAGATGCGAAAGAAATGCTGGAAGATGAATCAGATAATGAAATGCTGGAAATGGCCAAGATGGAAGTATCTGAATTATCGTCCAGAAAAGAAGAGCTGGAGGAACAAATGAAGATTCTCCTGCTTCCTAAAGACCCGAATGATGATAAGAACGTTATTATGGAGATTCGCGGTGCTGCCGGCGGAGATGAAGCTGCTTTATTTGCAGGTGATTTATATCGGATGTACTCTCGTTATGCAGAAGCGCAGGGCTGGAAAATCGATGTGATGGAGGCTAGTTCCACAGGCGTTGGCGGTTATAAAGAAATCATCTTTATGATCAATGGCTCAGACGTTTATTCCAAACTGAAGTATGAAAATGGCGCCCATCGCGTACAGCGTGTTCCGGAAACAGAGTCTGGCGGACGGATTCATACATCCACTGCAACCGTTGCGGTGCTGCCTGAAGCGGAAGAGGTAGAGATAGACGTCCATGAGAAGGATATTCGTGTAGATACCTTTGCTTCCAGCGGACCAGGCGGACAAAGTGTTAATACGACTATGTCAGCAGTGCGTTTGACACATGAGCCTACAGGAATTGTTGTATCGATTCAGGATGAAAAATCACAGATTAAGAATAAAGAAAAGGCAATGAAAGTATTGCGTGCCCGTATTTATGATAAATTCCAGCAGGAAGCACAAGCGGAATATGATGAAAATCGTAAATCAGCGGTTGGTACAGGAGACCGCTCAGAGCGTATCCGTACGTATAACTATCCGCAAAACCGTGTGACAGACCATCGGATCGGTTTGACCATTCAAAAGCTGGACCAGATTATGCAGGGCAAGCTGGATGAGTTTATCGACGCGCTTGTCATGGAAGAACAAGCGAAAAAATTAGAGCAGATTGGGGAATAATCAATGACCCAAACAAAAATTCACGAAGTCCTTCACCGGGCTTCTCTTTTTTTAGAAAAGGCAAATAGAGAACCAAAAGTGGCAGAAATATTAATCAGACATCATTTAGGATTATCCAGGCAGGAATGGCTGCTTGCTTTGCGTGACCCTGTATCTGAAGAAAAACAAATGCAGATTGAAGCAGATATAAAAAAGCATGCTGAAACTGGAATTCCCGTCCAGCATTTGACTGGATATGAGGAATTTTATGGACGCATCTTTCAAGTGAATAAGCATGTGTTAATTCCCAGACCGGAAACAGAAGAGCTGGTGCTTGCTGTAAAGGATTACCTTGCTGGGCAAACCGGACCTGTACGGGTGGTTGATATAGGTACAGGAAGCGGCGTTATTGCGATTACGTTGGCATTAGAATTAAATCATGCAGAAGTCTTTGCTACCGATATTTCAGTTGAGGCGCTTCAAATAGCCAAGCAGAATGCGGATCAATGGGAAGCAGATGTATCATTTCTGGAGGGAGATTTTTTATCTCCGGTTATTCATGAAACCACGCCATTTGATGTGATTGTTTCCAACCCGCCGTATATTGCGAAATCAGAAGCATCTGCCCTGAGTGATACCGTCCGTGATTTTGATCCGGAGCTGGCGCTTTTTGCAGAAGCGGATGGGTTAGCAGCATATCATATGATTATCGAACAAGTGAAGCGGCTGCCCTTAAAAAAAGATACGCTGCTGGCTTTTGAAATTGGCCATACGCAGGGGGAATCTGTAAAGAAACGGATACAGCAGGTTTTTCCGGGCAGCCATGTGGAAATCAAACAGGATATCAACGGAAAAGATCGAATGGTATTTGCGAGCCATTTAAGCTGATATTTGCATAGCCAAAATCACGAAAAAGTATACCCGGTTTTTAAATATATATTTCTATCAAACTTGTATAAGCAGAAATCTCCTTGTCCAAACTATCTCATAGATAGATGGAAGGGAGATTTTTTTATGAAAAAATTATGGATGGCAATGGCACTTATATTTTTATTATTATCGATTATTCCAGTAGCTAGTATAGCAAAAGAATTGCAAAATAAAGAGCTTGACTATCAGGTTATCCCGGACGAAGCGATCCGGCTGCGTATTCTGGCAAATAGTGACAGCGAGAAGGATCAAGATGTAAAACATAAGGTCCGCGATGAAGTGAATGAAGTGATCACGGAATGGGTGAAGGACATTGATGATATTGAAGAGGCAAGACAGCTGATTGACGACCGGCTTCCGGAATTAGAAGAAGTAGTCAGAGATACACTGGAGAAAGAAAATAGCGATGATGACTTTGAACTGGAATTTGCGGAGGATGTATCATTTCCGGCGAAATTATATGGAGACTACCTTTATCCGGCAGGGGAATATGAAGCGATTTTAGTAACGATAGGAGAAGGTTCTGGCGCCAACTGGTGGTGTGTCCTATTCCCGCCATTATGCTTTTTAGATTTCTTTAATGGCACCTCTGTAGCGGACGGAGATGCGGCAGAAGCAGAAGAGGAAGAAGAGGTGGAAGTAGAATTCTTTTTATTTAAATGGTTAGGCTTGTCATAGATTTATTCATAGAGGCATACGATGATAGTAAAGCGTAGCTTAAGTTTAATCAAGAAAAAAAGAATGGAGGATGGAAAAATGCAAATCTACCAAGTTAAAGAAGCAAAACTAGAGCTGATAGAGAAATTTATGGAAAAGAACGGAACGCTTTTCGGCAAAAAATTAACAAAGGAAAGCTATGTTGTAGAAATCAACGGAAGCATGGAAGGCTGCTTTAATCTGGATATGGTAGATGAATCGACGTATTGGCTGAAGCAATTATATTTAAATAAAGAGCATGTAGAAAAATTATTTGTTGTATTTGAATCTGTTCTGGTCATATCCAGAAAAAATAACGTAAAATGTGTATATGTGCATAACCAAAGCCCAGTTGTGGATATCTTATTAGAGTCTTTACAATTCAAAAGGGAAAGCGATGTCACATTTAAAAATATAAATTCAGAAAAAACAGGGAATTGGTGGGCGTATCAGGTATCCTAATTTTTGAAAAAGGAGAGAAGCTTGATATAACTAGCATGGTTTATTTCGTAATTTGTCAAGTGAAAATTATACACACTATTCACAACAGGATGTGTATAATTAGGGGGTATTTGTGAATTATCGTCATTTTGTGGATAAAAACTGTGAATAATGTGCATAAGTTTGTAAAAATACTGCTTTTTTGCGTTTCCGTTGTGTATCGACTAAAATAGAAACGTATAAAGTGAAACTTCATATAGTGGGAGTTTATCCACTGCATGTTAGTTGAACTAATCGGGACGTTACTGGCTGCCCTATCTCCCGCTTAGAAATGATATATTTCCTTATTTCTTGAAGCGGGAGTTTTACAAAAGCTCTTCGGTGGGACGAGTAAACGCAATCTCAGCCGCAGCCAGTTACACTGTGGGAAATGAGGAAAAGTTATGCACACGAAAGTATGGAAAAAGAATGGAACCACTATCATAGACAAAGAGATTCAAGAGGCAGCAAATCTGTTAAAAGAAGGAGAGGTTGTCGCCTTTCCAACAGAAACGGTCTACGGACTGGGCGCAGACGCCACAAATGAAGCGGCTGTCCGAAAAATATTTGAAGCAAAGGGACGCCCGCAGGATAATCCATTGATTGCCCATGTTGCGTCAGCGGAGCAGCTAAAAGAGCTTGTCACATATATTCCAGATTATGTATATCCATTGATGGAGGCTTTTTCACCAGGCCCTTTAACATATATTTTACCAGCAAATGATTTCTGCGCAGAGAATGTAAAAGCTGGCCTATCCACGATCGGGGTGCGAATCCCTAGTCACCCTATTGCGCTTGCTTTATTACAGGCAGCAGGAAAACCTGTAGCGGCTCCCAGTGCAAATGTGTCCGGAAAACCGAGCCCGACTCAAGCGGCACATGTATATGAGGATTTAAATGGAAAAATCAGCGGACTGATTGATGGCGGACAGACGGGTGTCGGACTGGAATCAACAGTGATTGACTGCACGGGAGAAATACCGATTATTTTACGACCTGGCGGAGTGACAAAGGAACAATTAGAGGCGGAAGCAGGCACTGTGATGATGGATCCAGGCCTTGTTACATCCTCTGCTGACCGTCCAAAAGCTCCTGGAATGAAATATAAACACTATGCACCCGAGGTTCCGCTTTATTTATTTGAAGGAAATCATCAGGCTTTTAGTGCATTTGTGGATAAAGAAAAGCAGGCAGGGAACAGAATAGGCGTCCTGGCATCCAATCAAAGTGCTGAAATTTTTCCGGAAGACACAAAAGTGCATCTGCTTGGCGGGACGATAGAAGAAATCGCTTCTTCCTTATATGATGGATTGCGGTTCTTTAAGCATGCCAATGTGGATAAGATTGTTTGCGAGACATTCCCGGAGCAAGGAATTGGTCAAGCAGTCATGAATCGTCTGCGAAAGGCGGCAGATCAAATTATAAAAGAATAGCCTTTGTAATAGAAGAGATATCCACAATGACCGTCACGAATATTTCTGAAAACATTCATATAATCCTGTTTGGAAGCATAAAGTGTACAAGCATGCTTCAAAGGGGGACGTATGAATGTTTTTTTCTACCGAATTACTTTCACTGGCCTTGCTCGCCGTTGGTTTAAGTATGGACGCATTCTCTATCAGTCTGGGCTTAGGAATGAATAAAATGCGATTGAAACGGATTGCTATTATTGGCCTGGTAATCGGCAGTCTCCACATGCTTTTCCCGATGGCAGGCATGCTGCTTGGACATGCGTTATCAGAACAGGTTGGACAATGGGCAGCGCTGGCATCGGGAATCCTGCTGTTCTTTATCGGCGCCCATATGTTTTTCTCCGCCTTTCATACATCCGAGGAATACAGATGGCAGCCGATCGGTCTCGGGCTGTGGATGCTTGCGTTCAGCGTCAGCCTCGATAGCTTTACAGTTGGGTTCAGCCTTGGTATTTCTGGCGTCACGATTATTTTTACGCTCCTTATTTTTGGGGCTATAAGCTGTCTTTTTACATGGGTTGGCTTACTATTAGGCAGGCGTCTGCAGGGCTTCCTTGGGATATATAGTGAAATTTTTGGAGGGATTATTCTTTCATGCTTTGGGCTTTATATGTTATTCAGCTGAGCGTAAATGATGAATCGAAATAAAAAGTGCTGGCGGCCGAATTTTCAGAACGGGATAGGATAAAACGATATATTCCATATCAATCACAGATGAAAAAAGCACACGCATCCTATTGTAAAAAAAGGCTAAAACCCTAACCGCATAGGTTTTAACCTTTTTAACTCGTAGTTATGGCTTGCAGGGACTAAATTATTCGACGTCTTCTTTTGGAAGTGCCCATACGGATACACTGCCTCCGTTCACAGGGAAAACGGCAAAGCCATCTTCTTCAATGGAGATATGATCGGTTCTTGTTCCAGTCAGGTCGACCCAGACCTCTCCTGCACGATCTTTTCCTGCATACATTCTTTTTTCACCATCGTCTCCATTCGAGATGATAACGGCACAGCCTGAGCGCTCTATTTCCGGAATGCCGCGGCGAACCCAGCTAATCGTGCTAGGGTGATCGAAGTAGTCTTCCTGTTCACCGTACGCTTTATGATAGCGAGTATAGAGAAGCGGATCAATGGCTTCTTTTTTATCCTCGATTGGATTTTCTCCTCCAATCCCAAAATAATCACCGTAAAAAATGCATGGGTATCCGCCTTCCCGCAGTAAAATAAGGGCATAAGCGCTTTGTTTAAACCAATCCTCGACCCAGGATTCAAGTGCTTCGTAAGGCTGCGTATCATGGTTATCCACGAAGGTCACAGCGTGGAGCGGATGGGATTGGACCAGTGTATCATCAAAAATCGTTGTCAAATCAAAATCGCTGCCGTCTTTAGAGGCTTCGTGTAGCTTATCGTGCAGGGCCACATCAAATAAATCGATATGGTAATCGACCTGCTCCAAAAATTGCCGGCATGCTTCCAAATCATGCTTCCAGAACTCGCCGACGAAATAAAAATCCTCCCCGTATGTATGGGCAATCTCTTTTGCAAACTCGTTAATAAAATCATGATTAATGTGTTTCATTGCGTCTAAACGGAAACCATTGCAATTTATCGCATCTACAAGCCATTTTCCCCAGTGGATCATTTCTTCCCGGACTTCGGGATGATGGTAGTCGATATTGGCAAACATTAAATAATCGTAATTGCTGAATTCATCATCAACTGCTTCGTTCCATGTTTTATTATCGCCTACAATTCGGAAAATACCTGTTCTGTCCTCCATCGCGTCGTAGTCTGTCCCATTAAAATACTCAAATCCCCATTTAAAAGAAGAATACGTATCATCACGTCCTGGAAAGGTGAATTTTGTCCATCCTTCTATATCAAAAGGATCGGAAATCTCTTTTGTTCTGTCATTCGGGTCTACTTCAATCACTTGAAATGTTTCTGTGTCATCTGCACCGGCTTTATGGTTCATCACGATATCGGCAAACACATGAATATCCTCATCATGACACGCTTTTATCGCCTCCTGCAGCTCTTCTTTCGTGCCGTATTTTGTAGCGGTGCTCCCTTTTTGATCAAATTCCCCTAAGTCGTATACATCATAAGGGGCATAGCCGGTATCTTCCGCAGACATGCCCTTTGTAACAGGCGGAATCCAAACAGCGTCAATCCCTCTGTTTTTTAACTCAGGAGCTGCTTCCTTCAGCCGGTTCCAATGGAGAGCGTCTGCTTCTACATGCCATTCGAAAAATTGAATCATAGTATGATTTCGCTTCATATCATTTCTCCTCGTTTCTATGAATAAATCGATTAAAGAAAAGTTATAACTTCATTTGGTCTCAGTTGCTTAAATGTTTTTTTATGGTGTTCTTGTTTTTTCTTAAAAATTTATTTTTCCATATAAGTAGTAGATACACTTTATTGTCAGAAACGAAACCTCATATCTCTTTTAAAGGGCAGTCTGCGTTTTTGATTTAATCATGATATGATGTAAAAAAGAATACGTTTGACAAATATTATCGTGATAAGAACAGGAGGATGCATCTTATGAATGTACTATTCGTATGTACGGGAAATACGTGCCGCAGTCCAATGGCAGAAGCCTTGTTGAAGCAGCGCGCACAATCAGATATACAGGTGAAATCTTGCGGAATCAGTGCGATGCCGGGAGCGCCGGCGAGCAGTCAGACAGAAGAGGTCCTGAGACAGGAAGGGATTGAAATAAATCATCAATCCGCCCCAATCAACGCCGCATTGGTGCAATGGGCCGATGTGATCCTGACTATGACCGCTTCTCATAAAGAAAGAATCTGGTCCGAATATCCCGAAGAAAGAAAAAAAACATATACACTTAAAGAATTTGCACTACATGCCGATATAAAAATATGGGAGCAAATAGAAAAAGCCTATGCGAATTTAGAAGAAAAAAGAAAGCGCTGCGTCAAGCAGTTTGATTCTCAAATGGATCCGATAGAGCAGCGTCGGCGGCTGTATGAAATAGGTCAGGAAGAGATGGAAACAATTCGTGATTTAAAAAGACAGCTGACGCATTCTGATATTGCCGATCCTTTTGGCGGGTCAACAGCGCATTATTTGAAGACAAAACAAGAAATTGAATCCTGTCTTGATCATTGGCTGTCATCTTAAAAAGACAGCAATGAAGGAAACAGTGGATGGCAGCCTGTGAAAACTCCGTGGAATCTTTGCAGCGAGAGGGAAAGTGAAAGAAATTTGCTTTCTCTTGAAAGCGCTTGTGCCGGAGTTTTCGCATGTTTTGCTTGCTGTATTTTCATCAGATTTCCGCTGTGTCGCATGGAAGTCTTGTAACCGCAGCAATGAAAATTTTAATTGGGGGAGTGGAAGTTAAATGGGGAATAGGTATCGGTTTAGTCTTAGGTTAAAGCTGGTTGTGTTTACTACTTTTTTAGCGCTTATTACATACTCAACAAGCGCATTTTTTATTTATGTTGTATATGACTATGTGCAATCCCGGATCAATATATCTCAGCAGGTTTTTGTTATCAGCACGCTGCTGGCCGGGGTGGTGTGGTCCGGGATTCTTGCTTTTTTTGCTGCAAGATGGATTACAAAGCCTTTGCAGAAACTGGAGAAAATTACAGGGGAAGCAGCCAAAGGAAATTTAGAGATGCGGGTGGAAATCCCAAAATCGGATGATGAAATCAAATCGTTATCTGTTGCGGTAAACAGTATGCTGCAGAGTTTAAATAAAATGGTAATAAATATTGACCAGCATTTTGAGGAAACCAATACAACCGTCCATCAATTGAAGGAAGCTTCAAATACGGCTACAAAGCATGCTGCTGCGATTGGTGATTCCATCAGCGAAATTTCAGATGGTGCAGAGAATTCATCCCGTGCGACACAGGAGACGGTTGGATCGATTGAAATTGCAACGGAACTGGCGAACGAAGTACAAAATAAAGCAGAGACCTCCAAAAAGCAGTCGCACGCTATGATTCATATGCTGGAGGAGGGCCAGAACATGGTGAAACAATTAGTTGCCGGAATCGAGCGTATTGCTGTAGAGCAGGAAGTCTCGATGGAGGATGTCAATCATTTGCGCCAAAGCACGATGGAAGTGGAAGGAATCATTACCTTAGTCGGTGAAATTGCAGAACAAACCAACTTATTAGCATTAAATGCTTCCATTGAGGCTGCCCGGGCTGGGGAGCATGGAAAAGGCTTTGCGGTGGTTGCAGAGGAAGTGCGGAAGCTGGCCGATCAAAGCGGGAAGGCAGTGAAAGATATTTCCGAGCTCCTGCTTTCCATCCAGACAGATGTGAAGCAATTAGCAGAAAAAATGAATACCAATGCGGCATCCGCACGGAAAGAAGTCGGTCGTGGAGAGGACACGAATCGTACGATTACGGAAATGGGGACAACAGTCACGGAGACAGCCGCGCAGGTGGATACGATTTATGAATTGGTGGAGCAGCAGCTGCAATCGATTCAAAATACAGCCAATCAATCGCAGGAAGTAGCAGCTATTGCCGAAGAAACATCTGCTGGTACACAGGAGGTCAATGCTGCGGTTCAAGAACAGATTGGAACAATGGAACAAGTGGACCAATTAGCAGGACAAATGGAGGAGCATGCCGGAAATCTAAGAGAACAGATTAAGCAATTTAATGTGAAGCAAGAAACGGATTCTGGCAGCGTGATATCCATGGAGCCTTCTGACAGCAGCAGGGGCGGTTTAGAGGAAAACAGGCATCAAGATGTATCGTAATTTTAAAAAAATCATGGTATGCTATAAATGATTCTATTATTTGCTGTGTTAAACGAAGACACAGAAGGATGATAAGCAGTAAGGGTGTGTCATGATGATAACAAAAGACTTAGAACAAGTCATTGATCAATGGCTGGCGACAAACAGCCTGCGAAAAGACGAAATCGTTGTTATTGGCTGCTCTACAAGTGAGGTAGCCGGTCAGCCAATCGGGACAAGCGGGAGTACAGAAATTGCAAAAAGTATTTACGAGCAGATGACAAAGCTCCAGAAGCAGACCGGAGTCCATCTTGCATTTCAATGCTGTGAGCACTTAAACCGATCTCTTGTCGTAGATCGGCAGACAGCTGTGCAATATGGTCTGGAGGAAGTTGCTGTGGTGCCTGTTCCAGAAGCAGGAGGATCAATGGCGAGCTATGTCTATAGACAACTGGAGCATCCTGTTGTTGTGGAGAATATTCGTGCCCATGCCGGGATAGATATTGGCGAAACCATGATAGGCATGCATTTGAAGCCAGTAGCGGTTCCTTTGAAATTGGAGCAGCGTACGATTGGCCATGCCAGAGTCAGGGCAGCACGGACCCGCCCGAAATTAATCGGTGGTCACCGGGCGTATTATGGAGAAAATCCAGCGAGATAAAGTGAAACTTCATTCAGTGGGGGTTTTTCTTAATCCCCCACTGAATGGTAGTTGAACGAATCGGGCCGTTACTGGCTGTTGGATCTCCCATTTAGAATTTTTCGAGTTTCCTCTATTCTTGAAGTGGGAGTCTTACAAAAGCTCTTCGATGGGGCGAGTAATCGCAGTCCCAGCCAGTTACACTGCGATAAATCATTCTTTTTCGTTTGAACAACAAATAATAATAAATTTTTACCCTATATAGGAGGCTGTGCAGTAATGATGGAATATGTAAAACAAGCAGATAATGAAGTTTTTCAGGCGATGTTGCAAGAGAAGGAGCGTCAGCAGGATAAGATTGAGCTGATTGCTTCAGAAAACTTTGTATCCAAGGCAGTTATGGATGCAATGGGGTCCATACTTACGAATAAATATGCGGAAGGCTACCCAGATAAACGCTATTATGGCGGCTGTGAGTATGTTGATATCGTAGAGGACCTTGCCAGAGAACGTGCGAAGGAAATATTCGGCGCAGATCATGCCAATGTACAGCCCCATTCCGGTTCCCAAGCGAATATGGCAGTATATTTTACTTTTCTGGAGCCTGGAGATACCGTATTGGGAATGAATTTAAACCACGGTGGACATTTAACGCATGGAAGCCCGGTCAACTTCAGCGGCGGTTTGTACAACTTTGTTGACTATGGCGTGGATAAAGAGACAGAGCAGCTGGATTATGATGCTGTCCTGGAAAAAGCAAAAGAAGTCAAACCGAAACTGATTGTTGCTGGTGCAAGTGCGTATTCCCGAAGCATCGACTTTAAAAAGTTCAGAGAGATTGCAGATGCTGTCGGCGCTTACCTGATGGTGGATATGGCACACATCGCCGGATTGGTTGCGACAGGGCACCATGAAAATCCGGTTCCATATTCTGATTTTGTGACAACCACAACGCATAAAACATTACGCGGTCCTCGCGGCGGAATGATTCTTTGTAAAGAAGAGTATGCGAAGAAAATTGATAAAGCCATCTTCCCTGGAATCCAAGGCGGACCTTTAATGCATATCATTGCAGCAAAGGCGGTTTCCTTCAAAGAAGTACTATCCGATGATTTCAAAGCATATTCCGGAAATATTATCGAGAATGCAAAAGCACTTGGAGAAGCACTGCAAAAAGAAGGCATCCGTATTGTTTCAGGCGGAACAGACAATCATTTATTATTATTAGATGTTACGCCATTAAATCTGACAGGAAAAGTAGCGGAAAAAGCATTAGATGACGTGGGCGTGACTACAAATAAAAATACCATTCCTTTTGATACCGAAAGCCCATTTGTTACAAGCGGCGTCCGCATCGGAACAGCAGCAGTAACCACACGCGGATTCGGAGTCGAAGAAATGAACGAAATAGCAGCAATTATCTCACTTACCTTAAAAAATTACGAAGACGAAGAAAAACTAAAAGAAGCAAAAGAACGCGTACAAGCACTAACAGAAAAATTCCCGCTTTATAAATAAGATATCCCCATTGTGGATAAACTTTATACGTTTAAAGCAGGACAATAGAAATCCACAGAGTTAGGTGCTCTGTGGATTTCTATATTTATTTTTTTCTGTTGGTTAGTATAGAAATATTCTCTAAATTTAAAAGATGCATAAGGTGAATTATTAAATTATATACTTTCCTTTTATAAATAGATGTTAATAACACTTAGTCAGACATTATAATTAGCGGAGTGTATTTCTGGAGCGACAGCCAGGAAATCTTTTTTATTCCAAAGCATATCTATTATTTGATTTATAGTAAAACCAACTTGATTTCTTCAGGAATCAGCGAGATAATAAAAACAAAATTATAATTTTTGCAATAAACTATTATTCACCCAGCAAAGAACATTCACTTGAAAGCACTCATGATTTTCAGTACAATTTGAACGATATATAAATTTAAGGAGTGGTCACGTGAGTAATGTATTTGTATTTGATCATCCGTTAATTCAACATAAATTAACGTATATTCGCGATAAAAATACGGGAACAAAAGAATTTCGCGAGCTTGTAGACGAAGTAGCGATGTTAATGGCATTTGAAATTACAAGAGATTTACCAACATCTGATGTGGAAGTGGAAACACCAGTTACCACATCAAAATCAAAAGTATTAGCTGGTAAAAAACTTGGACTGGTACCGATTCTTCGTGCAGGCTTGGGCATGGTTGACGGCGTACGCAAACTGATTCCGGCAGCAAAAGTAGGACATGTTGGTTTATATCGTGACCCAGAAACACTTAAACCGGTAGAATACTATGTTAAATTGCCAAATGATATTGAAGAGCGTGAACTGATTGTGATTGACCCGATGCTGGCAACAGGCGGTTCAGCAATTGATGCCATTGGAGCTTTGAAAAAACGCGGCGCGAAAAATATCCGCTTGATGTGTCTTGTAGCGGCACCAGAAGGCGTGAAGGCAGTACAAGAAGTACACCCGGATGTAGATATTTACTTAGCAGCACTAGATGAAAGTCTGGATGACCATGGTTACATTGTTCCTGGCCTTGGAGATGCAGGAGATCGTCTATTTGGAACAAAATAAGAGAATGAAAAGCAGGCTGGATATCACATCCAGTCTGCTTTTTGAATTAGAAAGAAATTGATGGATAACATATATCCCTCGTAAGTGCCCGCTTCGATAAATTTACACCCGTTAAAATTTGTATAAAATGACCTTTATCCACGAAAACTACTCTACAAAGGTGGAGATGTTATGTGGAAAAAGATATTATTCTCTCTCGTCCTCTGTGTGCTTTTGATGCAGCTGCAAAACATAACGGTGTATCATGCTGACAATCCCAAGCAGACTCTGATTATAGAAGTAGAGGGAGACCCTCATGAAGTAAAAGAAGAAATAGAAGCTTATCATCCATTTGTGGAGGTTGTAGCAGTATACGATATTGTTTTTGACGGGCTTGCTGTCGAAGGAAAAGGAGAGCAGCTGGCAGAGCTTGGCTCCATTGAGCAGGTGAAGACATTCCACCAGGTGCAGACATACGAAACCCTGCCTCAACAGACAAATAACGCCGATGTAACGGAAGAAATGGATTCCTCCGCACCAGAACCGCAAGATTTGAATACAACTCCTTTTACAGGGGACGGTGTCAAAGTAGGTGTGATTGATACAGGAATCGACTATAACCACAATGATTTACAAAAGAATTATCAAGGCGGCTATGATCTGGTTGATTTTGATGATGATCCAATGGAAACTACACCGGAGGAAGGGCAGCCAACTGCACACGGGACCCATGTAGCAGGAATCATTGCAGGCAATGGGGAGATAAATGGGGTAGCTCCAGACGCAGAGATTTACTCCTATCGTGCTCTTGGGCCAGGCGGTTCAGGCTCCTCTGTTCAAGTGTTGGCTGCTATAGAAAAAGCAATCGAGGATGAGATGGATATTATCAACCTGTCCTTGGGGAATGATGTCAATGTTCCGGATTATCCGACGAGTATGGCAGTAAATCGTGCCAGCGAGCTTGGTATGATTGTTGTTATTGCAAATGGAAACAGCGGACCGGATGCATGGACAGTCGGATCGCCGGCAACAGCAGACAAGTCTGTATCTGTGGGAGCGTCCACAACACCTCAAAAAGAGCCTGTGCTTGCAGATACATTTGAGGAAAAGGAAATTCCTTTAATCGAAGCAATCGGAGCTGAACCATGGGAGCTGGACCGCTCCTATGAGCTGGCGGATATGGACAATCTGGAGCAGGGAGAATCCTTACAAGGAAAAATAGCAGTTGCGAAACGAAAAGAGATTCCCTTTTTTGAATTGGCGTTACAAGCAGAAAGTCTGGGTGCAGAAGCTTTGATTATTTATAACTCAGAGCCTGGACCGCTGCAGGCATCGGTAGAGAATAACCGTCAGCCTGTAACAATTCCGGTTGCTTCTATCCAGCAGGAAGAAGGAGAATGGCTGCAGTCGCAAATAAATCAAGGGAATTATTTTATAGATTCCATTCAAAAAGAATCGTTATTGACGATTGCACCCTTTAGTTCACGTGGGCCGGTGGCTGTCCAATGGGCAATCAAACCGGATATTTCTGCACCGGGAGCTGCCATATGGAGTACAGTTCCCGGAGGATATCAGGCGATGAACGGGACGAGTATGGCCGCTCCGCATGTGGCAGGAGCCTTTGCTGTTTTAAAGGAGGCGCATCCAGACTGGACGAATACTCAGCTGATTGGCGCGCTTAAAACAACAGCACAGCCTTTTGAAGAACAGGAAGACCGGCTTAATGCCACTACGCAAGGGATGGGACTGATGCAGCTGGATGCGGCAGTAGATACCCCTGCCATTATTTCTGACCCGCAGCTGGAGTTTGGGAAGCTGAATCAGTATCAGGAAGCATTTACAGAAACAGTTACGATTGAAAATAAAACAGAGAAAGAACAAACGTATTATTTTGAAACGCCGGAGCGAAAAGATGGTTTAGTCTGGAGCATCCCGCAATCCTTTACAATCGAACCGGGAGAACAAGAGGAAATAACGATAGAGCTGTCAATGAACCGGGAGCGTCTGGAAGAAGGAGTGCATGAAGGCTGGCTGACACTGAAAGAAGATGAAAGAAGCTATGCTTTGCCGTACATCATTGTCAATCAGGAGGCAGATCAGCCCAAAACGGCAGGCTTTGAATTCTACTTGGAACCGTTTGAAAATGCGGATTATAAGTACCAATTCTTTGTAACAGAACCTGTCAAAAGCCTGGATGTCAGTTTATATCATCCAGAGACATTATTGTTTGAACGGAAACTGCTGGAAGAAGCAGAACTGGAGGAAGGGCGTCATGAGGGTGTTATCAGCAAAGAAGAAGCAGGAGCACCTGGTTATTATCTGGCATTAATCACAGCAGAGCTTGAAACCGGTGAGTTTGAGCAGGTGGAAACGATGGTTTTTATAGAAGATGTTCAAAATGTCCCTCAGTAACAAGCTGCGGGCAAGGATTTCTGTAAAAAACAGCACGCAAGAAGGTACGGATAGGCTTTTTTCGGTGGGATGGCGGCTGCGGTTACTCGCCCCATCGAAAACCGTCGCAGCGGATATCTCTTTGGCAAGAACACCGAGGTTGTAAAGACCTATTGGTGTTCTTGGTCTTTCTGTACAAAATGATAATAAAATGTATTATTTTATCTCAGCTAAAATAGGATGGAAATATCTCTGACATCTACCTTTTTAATATAGTAAAAAAAAGCTTGTTCACAAAAATGTCAAATCGATTGGAAGTATTTGTGTGGAAGAGACCTTGTAAAACATTTCACAAACCCTTATACTATAGGAATACGCTTGATTTGCAGGGTTTTATGACGGTTTTAAAAATACCCAGTATATTGCTTGGTACACGTTGACAACTCTTACAGGCGTATTGTAAACTTACTTAGTGTGGAGAAAAGGAGAGAGCGGTAAAAGCCCATTAAAAATCGATGCTTTCTGAAAAATATGCGAAATGCATTTCTCTGCCTTCTATACATAGATGCAAATAGTATGTAACACCTCCGCATCTAAGACTACAAGTAGTATTACCCAGCAAGAAGTTCCCCAACTTGATTGAAAACGGATGCAAATCTATTTTCCTAACACAAGTATCTAAGTTGACGGGCATTAGGAGTGAAATAGCATTGATGTCTAATTTTGATAATATGATTATCCGTCAGCGGAAGTGGATGCTTTACTGGTTAGCAATTTTAGTTCTTTGCGCTGGATTCCTACCCTATACCCGAATTTTACTCGGTCTAATCTTAGGTAGTAGTGTTAGTCTTTATAACTTGTGGTTACTGCAATACAAGTCCAATCAACTTGGCGAAACGATTGCAGCAGGCAGGAAGGCTAGAAGCGGTTTAGGTACATTCTCCAGGATGACAGCCGCCATTTTAGCTGTTGTTATCGCGATGCGATTTGAAGCGTATTTCCATTTATATGCTGTAATCTTTGGAATTGTATCTTCTTATGTGATTATGGCGCTGGATTTTATTTTCTATCAGATGATCGTACACAAACGGGGAGAAGATAGACCACTCTAGTATTCCATTTTTACTTACAAATAGTTTTAGTAAAGGGGTGATAATTTTGGATCACGAAAGTCCGATAGTACATGATGTCTTTGGGATACCAGGTGCGGATTTAAACCTTGCCAATCTTTTAATGACTGTTATTGTATCACTCATTGTGTTTGTTTTTTGTGTGTGGGGAAGCAAAAAACTGCAGATGAAGCCTACAGGCATACAGAACTTTATGGAATGGGCAGTAGAGTTTGTCAAAGGCATTATAAAAGACAATATGGATTGGAAAACAGGGAGACTATTTCTTCCGCTTGGTTTGACGCTTATTTTTTATATCTTAGTAAGTAACCTTGTCGGTGTAGCAACTGTGGGTGTGGTTGGACATGACTTATGGTGGAAATCTCCAACTGCAGATCCAGTGATGACATTGACACTATCTGTAATGGTTATTTTATTAACGCATTACTATGGTATAAAAATCCGGGGCACCAAGGCATACTTAAAAACATTCGTAAGTCCCGTGCCGCTTATGTTGCCATTTAAAATTGTTGAAGAATTCACAAATACTTTAACATTAGGTCTTCGTTTATTCGGTAACATTTATGCAGGTGAAATCTTATTAGGTCTGCTTATTGGACTGGCAACATCATCTGTATTCGGATTTTTCGGAGCAGCGATCCCGACACTTGCGTGGATGGGCTTCAAGCTCTTTATCGGTACAATTCAAGTTTATGTATTTGTTATGTTAACAATGGTGTACATGTCTCATAAAGTGAGCGAGGACCATTAAATAAAACTATTATATTTTTTTACACATAAAAAGGAGGAAATTATTCATGGGAGCTTTAGCAGCAGCAATCGCAATTGGACTGGCAGCATTAGGTGCTGGTCTTGGTAACGGTATGATCGTAAGTAAAACAGTAGAGGGAATCGCTCGTCAGCCAGAACTGAGAGGACCGCTTCAAGGAACAATGTTTATCGGGGTAGCACTTGTTGAGGCGATTCCGATCATCGCAGCAGTTATCGCATTTATGGTAATTGGCGGCTAATTTTTCAGAAATATAATGGCGAAGTTTATCTCAGGGAGAATCTTCGCCATTCCTTTATGCAACAGTGTTCATATTAAAAAGGTATACGACGTTTCGTATGTAATAAAGAAATAGAGCAGAAAGATCGGCTGAGTAACAGCGTTATGGGCTCTATTTTAGAACAAGGTCTTAGCGAAAGGAGTGGAATTCGTGCATTCATATACTGATTTATTAATAGTTGGAGCTCAAATCGGCGGCTTGCAATGGGTAGACATGCTCGTTCAGCTATTTTTCTTCATTGTACTCCTTGCATTATTGAAAAAGTTCGCCTGGGGTCCATTGATGAATATGATGGAAAAGCGTGAGCAATACGTAGCGAATGAAATCGAAGAAGCTGAAAAAAGCAGAGCAGAAGCAGAAGAAGCTTCTAAAGAAGCAGCTGAGCAGCTGAATCAGGTAAGAGCAGAAGCTCAAAAAATGATTGAAGATGCAAAAGCAGCAGGCAGCAAGCAAGAAGAACAGATTATTGCAGCTGCGAAGAAAGAAGCAGAACGTTTGAAAGAAGCTGCCCAGGCAGATATTCAAAACGAGAAAGAAAGAGCTATCCAAGCGCTGCAGGATAAAGTGGCGTCTCTATCTGTATTAATTGCCAGCAAAGTGATTGAGAAAGAATTAACGGAGCAGGATCAAGAGAAATTAATCAACGAATACATTAAAGAGGTAGGAGAAGAGCGATGAGTAATGTAGTAGTTGCTAAACGATACGCAGATGCTCTTTTCAGACTTGGAGTAGAACAGCAAAAATTAGAACAGCTTGTAGCAGACTTTAAAGTCGTACAGCCTGTTTTTCAGAATGATAAAAAATTAGCTAAATTCCTGACGCATCCAAAGATTGATAATGCAAAAAAGAAACAGCTGGTAGTTGAAGGCTTTCAAGGGGTGGACCCGATTGTTTTAAATACACTTCAATTACTGGTGGATCGCCATCGAATATCGATCATTCCAACCATTATCGATGAATTCATTTCTTTAGTAAATGATGCAAAAGGAATGGCAGATGCTACAGTTTATTCGACAAGAAATTTATCGGAGGATGAAAAGAGTCATTTAGCACGCTCTTTTGCTGTCCGGTTAGGAAAAAGTGCAGTTCAACTTAACAATATCGTCGATCCGTCGATTTTAGGCGGAATCAAAATCAGAGTTGGAAATACGATTTATGACGGTACGGTAAAAGGGAAGCTAAATCGAATCTCCCGTAGTATTGTATCTGCTAATAAATGATGATAGGGGTGAAATGGTATGAGCATTAATGCTGAAGAAATCAGTACGCTGATAAAAAAGCAAATTGAAAATTTTGATTCAGACATAGAAGTTACTGATGTAGGAACAGTTATTGAAATCGGGGACGGGATTGCACGTGCACACGGACTTGATAATGCAATGGCTGGAGAGCTGCTTGAATTCTCTAATGGAGTAATGGGTCTGGCTCAGAACTTAGAGGAAAGCAATGTAGGTATCGTTATTCTTGGACCTTACGAGGAAATCAAAGAAGGTGACGAAGTTCGTCGTACAGGCCGTATCATGCAAGTACCGGCTGGAGAGGAACTTTTAGGCCGCGTGGTGAACCCGTTAGGTCAGCCAATCGATGGACAAGGCGCAATCGAAACGTCAAAAATGCGTCCAATCGAAGCACAGGCACCAGGTGTAATGGATCGTAAATCCGTTGATGAGCCATTACAAACAGGTATAAAAGCGATTGACGCGCTTGTACCAATCGGACGCGGACAACGTGAGTTGATCATCGGTGACCGTCAGACTGGTAAAACAACGGTAGCGGTTGATACGATTTTGAACCAGGCAGATCAGGATATGATTTGTATCTATGTTGCCATCGGTCAAAAAGAATCCACTGTCCGTTCGACAGTAGAAACATTCCGTAAACATGGTGCATTAGATTACACAATCGTTGTATCTGCAGGTGCATCTGACCCGGCTCCGTTATTATACTTATCACCATATGCCGGTGTAGCGATGGGTGAAGAGTTCATGTATAACGGCAAACACGTGCTTGTTGTTTATGATGATTTATCAAAACAGGCAGTTGCTTACCGTGAACTTTCTCTGTTACTTCGTCGTCCGCCAGGCCGTGAAGCATTCCCGGGGGATGTATTCTATCTGCATTCACGCTTATTAGAACGTGCAGCTAAACTAAGTGACGCAAAAGGCGGCGGTTCGTTAACAGCACTACCTTTTGTTGAAACACAAGCAGGAGATATCTCAGCGTATATCCCTACCAACGTTATCTCTATTACGGATGGTCAGATTTTCTTACAATCCGACCTATTCTTCTCAGGGGTACGTCCGGCGATTAACCCTGGTTTATCTGTATCCCGTGTAGGTGGATCCGCACAAATCAAAGCGATGAAAAAAGTTGCTGGTACGCTTCGTCTTGACTTGGCATCATTCCGTGAGCTGGAAGCATTCTCGCAATTCGGTTCTGATCTTGACAAAGCAACACAAGCGAAACTTAACCGCGGTCAACGTACAGTGGAAGTATTGAAGCAGGGTCTTCATAAACCAATGGGCGTTGAAAAACAGGTTGCGATTATCTATGCCTTAACAAGAGGTTTCTTAGATGATATTCCTGTGGAAGATATTCAGCGTTTTGAAGAAGAAATGAATATTTGGATCGAGCATAACCAAAATGATATTTTCACAACAATTCGCGAAACAGGTGCTCTTCCAGATGATAAAGAATTCAGCGGAGCAATTGAAAGCTTCAAAAATACATTCTTGCCATCTAATCAATAAGATGTCTGCGATAAAAGTAAAAGGACCGAATAGCAAATAACTTCGGTCCGCATTCCTTATAGGAAAGTGTGGTGAAAAGCTTGGCATCACTGAGAGATTTAAAAGGAAGAATTGACTCAACGAAGAAAACAAAACAAATCACAGGGGCAATGGAGCTTGTATCGGCATCTAAAATGTCTAAGGCAGAACAAAATGCCCGCGGATTTGTTCCATACGCAGAGAAGCTGCAGGAAGTAGTTAGCAGTATTGCAAATTCCAATACAGACTTACAGCATCCGATGCTTACGAAGCGGGAAGTGAAGAAAACAGGCTATCTGATCATCACTTCTGACCGTGGTTTAGTTGGAGCGTATAATAGTCATATTTTAAAAAACCTTATAAATAAAATTGAACAGAATCATTCCTCAAAAGATGAATATACCCTTATCGTGATTGGGAGAAAAGGATATGACTTTTGCCGTAAACGCGGACTTCCAGTTGCCCAGAGTATATTAGGAATGTCAGACCATCCTTCATTTGCAGATGTGAAAGACCTTGCTTCTGAAGCTGTGCAAATGTATGCTGATGAGGAAATTGATGAACTTCATATTATTTATAATCATTATGTAAGTGCGATTTCTCAAGTAGTCACAAATAAACAGCTTCTGCCGATTGAAAATATAGAGGAACAAAGCGCTTCTGCCTCTGATTATGAATTTGATCCGAATCAGGAGGAGATTCTGGAAGTACTTTTACCTCAATATGCAGAGAGCTTGATTTTTGGCGCATTACTTGACGGAAAAGCAAGTGAGCATGCTGCAAGTATGACAGCGATGCGCAGTGCAACAGATAATGCAAATGAATTGATTGGTGATTTAGAACTTTCATATAACCGTGCACGTCAAGCAGCGATTACCCAAGAGATTACCGAAATCGTCGGCGGTGTAGCAGCGCTTGAATAGGCACGCAGGTAAGTTAAGTCAGGAGGGGAACAGATGACGAAAGGACGCGTAACACAGCTGATGGGACCGGTCGTTGATGTACGTTTTGAAGATGGTCAGCTCCCAGCTATAAACAATGCATTAGTAGTACGCAGTAAACAGTCAGGTGAAGATTTAACGCTTGAAGTAGCCCTTCACCTTGGTGATCATAGTGTTCGTACAATTGCAATGTCCTCAACAGATGGTTTCCAGCGCGGAGCAGAAGTAGAAGATTTAGGTCGACCGATTTCTGTCCCTGTTGGAGACGTTACATTAGGACGAGTATTTAATATTTTAGGTGAAAAAATTGATTTAGATGAGCCGCTTCCAGCAGGCACCCGCTTAGATCCAATTCACCGTGAAGCACCGGATTTTGAGAATCTTTCTACAGAAACAGAGATCCTGGAAACAGGTATCAAAGTTGTAGACTTGCTTGCCCCATATATCAAGGGAGGTAAGATCGGCCTGTTTGGCGGAGCCGGTGTAGGTAAAACCGTATTAATTCAAGAATTGATCAATAACATTGCTCAAGAGCATGGCGGTATTTCTGTATTTGCGGGTGTTGGAGAACGTACCCGTGAGGGAAATGACCTTTACTATGAAATGAGCGACTCTGGAGTTATTGCAAAAACAGCGATGGTATTTGGTCAGATGAACGAGCCGCCTGGTGCCCGTATGCGTGTGGCATTGACAGGTCTTACGATGGCTGAGTATTTCCGTGATGAACAAGGTCAGGACGTATTATTGTTTATTGATAATATCTTCCGTTTTACCCAAGCAGGTATGGAGGTATCCGCACTTCTTGGACGTATGCCTTCAGCCGTAGGTTACCAGCCGACACTTGCTACAGAAATGGGACGATTACAGGAGCGTATCACTTCAACGGATAAAGGTTCTGTAACATCCATTCAAGCAATTTATGTACCGGCCGATGACTATACCGATCCAGCACCGGCAACTACTTTCGCTCACTTGGACGCAACGACAAACCTGGATCGTAAGCTGTCTGAGCAAGGTATCTATCCTGCCGTGGATCCATTAGCATCAACTTCTCGTGCACTTGACCCGGAAGTGGTTGGCGAGGAGCATTACCGTGTTGCGGTAGAAGTACAGCAAACACTTCAAAAATACCGTGAATTGCAGGATATTATTGCAATTCTTGGTATGGACGAGTTAAGTGATGAGGACAAGCTGGTAGTTTCCCGCGCACGCCGTATTCAATTCTTCTTATCGCAAAACTTCCACGTTGCTGAGCAGTTCACTGGGCAGCCTGGTTCGTATGTTCCGGTAAAAGAAACGGTTCAAGGCTTCAAAGAAATTCTTGAAGGAAAGTACGATGACCTTCCAGAGGATGCCTTCCGTCTTGTTGGACGTATTGAAGAAGTAGTTGAAAAAGCAAAAGCTTCGGAATAATAGACAGCAGAGGATGATTCATAAAAGAAAGACCAATGTATCATCCTTATGGCTTCTAGGCCAGCTGTAGGAGGGGTAAACATTGAGTACATTAGAAGTAAGTGTCGTCACTCCTGAAGGTCCGATTCTGGAAGATAGCTTTGATATGGTTGTCTGTAAAGCGGAAACTGGTGAAATTGGAATCCTGCCAAAGCATATTCCGCTTGTCTCGCCACTGCAGATTAGTATTGTCCGCTTGAAGAAAGCCGGCGATACGAAGCAGGTTACAATCAGCGGAGGCTTTATGGAAGTACAGCCTGATAAAGTAACTATCCTGGCACAGTCTGCGGAAACTGCTGATCATATCGACGTTTTGCGTGCAAAGCAAGCAAAAGAACGTGCAGAGAAACGTCTTCAGGATAAAAGCGATACAGTAGATAGATATCGTGCTGAACTTGCATTAAAACGGGCAATTAATCGTCTGGAAATCGCAAATTCATAATATAAGTTTTAAATAAATAAACTCCCTTCCCAGCTGACGGATAGGGAGTTTATTTTATCGCAGTGTAACTGACAGCAGGGCTCCCTCTGAATAAAATTTTGTTTTAAGAAGGGAAAGAACAGTTGAATAATAAATAATTCATATTGGCTGTTATCGATATCAAAAGCACTTCTTACCGATGAAATAAAACGAAATATGTTATAATTTCCCGGGAAATGATTCATTGAAAATATTATTCCACAATATAAGACAAAAAAATAATGTTTCAGCATATAAAGAAAGGAGTTTGTTATGTTTTCAGCAGGACAATTAGCTTTGCTCAGTATCTTCTCCCATATCATGTTTATTTATCTGACCTGGAAAGTAGTTACCGCCATCCGGATCGAAACGATATTTAAAAAAGGAAGATCAGCAGAAGCAAGAGTGTTTCTTCTGTTTATTACGATTATGATTGGAACAGGTGTAAGCAGGTTCTTTCTTGATATATTGCAATGGTCTGGCGATTTAATATATCTTTTTTCTTCCATACATGTATTGATATAAAAACTTCTGTCAAAACTGAGATTAATAGATTTGATAGGAGGTTTTTTTTATGTTTCATAAAATTCTTTTTCATTCTAATTTCCCTTTTACCCAAGCAAGACCCCTTCAGGCATTCCAAAATCCAGGTCAGCGAAACAAGCAGGCTATTTGTTTTTTGCTGCTTATTTGCTTTTTTGTTAACCAGGCCTTCAGCCAGCCTTATCAGGAGGATGAAATGCAGGACTTAGGTGCATTTGCAATAGCGAACGATTGGAATATCGACTTTTGGGAGGTAACCATGAAGGAACAGATGGCAGCAGAAGAGGCACAACATCTTGTTCAGCAGCTGGAAGCAACGTATACACTGCAGGAGGATAAGGATGAAACCCGGGTAAAGTATACTTTTGAGAGTCGTCACAAAAAGGACCCCTTTTACGTAATATATAATGTGATTCTTCCTGTGGATAAGGAAGAGCCGGCAGAGGTAATTATTGTTATGCATGGGACTGATTGGGATAATCAAATAAGCCAAAAGTATCAAAAAGAAAAAAGAGCTATACAAAAGAATTATTTAACAAAAGAGACACAACTATATACTTGTCTATCTATACAAGATAGTGATATAATGAATCACGATGTAATTTTAAATGAAGCAGCGACGTATTTTAATATAGAGCATATTTCGACTAAAAATGACAATATAGAAAATTCTAGGATTGAAAAAAGTACATACGGGTATACAAAAACATGGGAGCAGTTTTATTTCATGGAAAATGACCCAAAAAATGTGCAAATTACCACTGTTGCAGATCGTCAAGGGGAAAAGAGTTTTATGATAGGAACACCTATCCTAATCAATGAATATTAATAATAGGGAAATTAGATTCTGAAGGGGATTTATGACATGGAAAAAATCATCGTTGGTGGCGGACGAAAGTTAGAAGGCACTGTGCGTGTGGAAGGTGCTAAAAACGCAGTCCTGCCTGTACTTGCTGCTAGCTTAATAGCTAGTGAAGGAAAAAGTATTATTAAAGAAGTACCAGTATTAGCAGACGTATACACAATTAATGAAGTGCTTCGCAACTTAAATGCCAATGTGGAATTTGATTCAACAGAAAAAACAGTAATGATTGATGCTTCTGCTAAGCTGGAGACAGAAGCCCCGTTTGAATATGTAAGAAAAATGCGTGCATCCGTGCTTGTGCTGGGACCATTATTAGCCCGCTATGGACACGCAAAGGTAGCTATGCCTGGAGGATGTGCAATTGGATCACGTCCAATTGACTTACATTTAAAAGGTTTTGAAGCTATGGGAGCAGAGATTCACGTTGGTAATGGTTTTGTAGAAGCTAAATCAAATGGCCGCCTGCATGGCGCGAAAATTTATTTAGATATGCCAAGTGTTGGTGCTACAGAAAATATCATGATGGCCGCTGCATTAGCAGATGGAAAAACAGTGATTGAAAACGCAGCTAAAGAACCTGAAATCGTTGACTTAGCTAACTACTTAAATAAAATGGGCGCAAGAATCGTTGGAGCTGGTACTGAAACCATCCGTATCCACGGTGTGGAAAAGCTTTACGGAACAGAGCATATCATGATTCCAGATCGTATTGAAGCAGGAACATTTATGGTTGCAGCAGCAATTACAAAAGGAAATATATTAATTGAAAATGCTGTGCGTGAACATTTGAGTTCAGTGGTTTCGAAATTGGAAGAAATGAACGTGCAAGTGATTGATGAAGACGGCGGGTTACGGGTTATTGGTTCTGATGCGACGCAATCTACAGACATAAAAACATTGCCGCATCCAGGTTTCCCGACAGATATGCAATCACAGATGATGGCATTGATGTTATGTGCGAAGGGAACCAGTGTTATCACTGAAACCGTATTTGAGAACCGTTTTATGCATGTAGAAGAATTTCGCCGTATGAATGCGAATATTAAAATCGAAGGCCGCAGTGTGATTATCGAAGGTCTTTCTAAATTACAGGGTGCAGAAGTAGCAGCGACAGATTTACGCGCAGCAGCAGCACTGATTTTAGCAGGACTTGTAAGTGATGGTTATACACGGGTTACAGAGCTGAAGCACTTAGATCGCGGATATGTTGATATCGTAGGAAAATTAGCGAATCTTGGCGCAGACATTAGACGCGTAGATGAAAATGGTGTCGTATTACAGCCATTAGGTGTAGAAGAAAATGTCGAATTAAGTGAATTTGTAACGGAATAATACTATCGTAATTCTTTCAAAAAAGATGTATCTCATGGAGATGCGTCTTTTTTATTTTTCTGTAATTAACCACTATAACAAGCGGCGGTTTTTGATGGGACAAGTAATCGCAATAATGTTGTCAGGTTACACAGGTATAAAGAATGATTTTTTCAAATCTTATTAAATAGATATGGTTAGTAACAAGTTACGTTAAATCAGCAGTCTATTCGTTTTTCGAAATAAAATGTTAGAAAATGAAATGAATGATAATTCATTTTTTTACAATATTTCTCTTCTCACTTTTTATAAAACATGCTATATTTGAGAAAATTACTAATATTTCGATTGGGTGATGAAAATGAAAATGAAAATGTATGTCTCTGTGGATATGGAAGGAATAACAGGACTTCCCGACGCCAGCTTTGTGGATTGGCGGAAACATAATTATGAAAGAGCCCGCAAAATAATGACGGATGAAGCAAATTACGTGATTCAAGCTGCCTTTGATGAAGGAGCAGAAGAAGTATTAGTGAACGACAGCCATTCCAAGATGAACAATTTACTTATTGATGAGATTCATCCGGATGCCTTATTAATAACGGGAGAGGTCAAGCCCTTTTCAATGATGCAAGGATTAAATGACAGCTATAGCGGTGTTTTCTTTGTAGGTTATCATGCAAGAGCAGGGCAGCGCGGGGTGATGTCACACTCGATGATACACGCTATCCGTAACTTTTATCTGAATGATCATTGTATCGGGGAGATGGGAATGAATGCATATCTTGCCGGATACTTTGGTGTACCTGTCTTATTTGTAGCAGGAGATGACCAGGCAGCGGCAGAAGCAGAGAAATTAATACCGCATGTCACCACTGCTGTTGTAAAGGAAACAATCTCGAGATCCTCCGTAAAAAGTTTAACGCCTAAAAAAGCAGGTCTGCTGCTTCAAGAAAAAGTAAAGCTGGCTCTGGGTAACCGCAAGCTTGTATCCCCATTGATCCCTCCAGAAAATCCAGAGCTGACGATCGAATTTAATAACAGTGGACAGGCAGAATGGGCTAATTTAATGCCCGGCACGCTATGGATTCCAGGCACGACCAAGGTTCGCTTTCAGGCAAAAGATATGAAAGAAGCCTATCAGGCGATGCTGGTTATGACGGAATTGGCCATGCAGACAACATTTTCTTAAAGCTTCTGAACCGCCTCTTAAAATGTAATGAATACAAGAAACAAACATATATCATTAGTAACAAGATAATTATCCTTTTAACACACGGGTTCGTTTTTCTTTATATATTGAATGGTTATTAGAATAGAAACGATATGATAGTGAGGTGAAAGGTATGCTGAAATACATTTTGAAGCGCTTACTTATTATGATTGTTACACTATGGGTGATCATTACCCTTACTTTTGTATTAATGGTAAATATACCCGGATCTCCTTTTAACACAGATCAGTCATCAAATGCAACGGTACAGGCTAACCTGGAGGCGCATTATAATTTAGATCAGCCTTACTACATACAATATTTGCTTTACATTAAATCCATCGTCACCTTTGAATTCGGACCTTCAATCAAGCAGCCTAATCAGACAGTAAATGACCTTTTGTCACGGGGTTTTCCCATTTCCTTTGAACTGGGGATTATCACGATTGCCCTGGCAGTTGTTTCAGGCGTATTGATTGGAATAATTGCAGCGCTGCGGCATAACGGTTTTCTTGATTATCTAACCATGGGGATTGCTGTTTTAGGTATTTCGATACCAAACTTTATTTTAGCTACGATTCTTATTCAGCAGCTGGCGGTAAATTTGGAAATATTTCCGGCAGCCACCTGGAGAAGCCCCGCTCACATGGTGCTTCCTATCCTTGCGCTTGCGACAGGACCAATGGCAATTATTGCCCGTTTGACACGCTCTACAATGCTTGAGGTGCTGACACAGGATTATATTAAAATGGCAAAGGCAAAAGGACTGTCGCCTTGGAAGGTCATTTTCAAGCATGCGCTCCGGAACGCGTTAATGCCAGTTGTGACGATTATGGGAACCCTCTTCGCAGGGATTTTGACAGGAACTTTTGTGATTGAACAGATTTTTGCGATACCGGGAATGGGAAGATATTTTGTGGAAAGCATTAACCAGCGTGATTACCCGGTGATTATGGGGACAACTGTTTTTTATAGCGCTTTCTTGATTATTATGCTTTTCCTGGTGGACATTGTCTATGGAGTACTTGATCCACGAATCAAGATGCATCAGAAAGGGGGCAGATCAAGATGAAACCAGAGAAAGAAATGGAGCATTTTGAGACGCCGGCCACTATTCCTGATGAATGGTTTTCGTGGAAAGAAAAGGATAAAGAAAAAATGGAGGAAGTTTCCCGTCCATCCCTATCGTATTGGCAGGATGCCTGGCGGCGCCTGGTGAAAAATAAGATGGCTATGCTTGGGCTGATCTTTCTCGTCATACTGACGATTATGGCTATTTTCGGTCCGGTCATTTCTCCTTATGAAGTAAACAGACAAGACCTTCCGAATCAGTATCAGCCGCCTTCGATGGAGCATTGGTTTGGTACGGATAATGCAGGCAGAGATGTGTTTACACGGACGTGGTACGGCGCCCGTATTTCCTTATTTGTCGGGCTGGTAGCTGCCTTGATTGACGTCACCATCGGGATTATCTGGGGAGGAATCTCCGGTTACAAGGGTGGCCGTACGGATAATGTGATGATGCGTATGATTGAAGTGTTATATGGCTTGCCATATCTATTAGTTGTTATTTTGCTTTTAGTTGTACTCGGGCCAAGTCTTGGAACGATTATTCTGGCATTGACCATTACCGGCTGGGTAGGAATGGCCCGAATTGTGCGGGGGCAGGTGCTGCAAATTAAAAACTATGAATTTGTCCTCGCTTCGAAATCATTTGGTACGAAAACATCGCGGATCATCCGGAAGAACCTCCTTCCGAATACGATGGGACCCATCATTGTTCAAATGACCTTAACCGTACCGTCTGCAATATTTGCCGAAGCATTCTTAAGCTTTATCGGTCTTGGGATTCAGGCCCCGTTTGCCAGCTGGGGAGTGATGGCAAACGATTCTTTAGGAGCGATTTTATCCGGAAACTGGTGGACTTTGTTCTTCCCGGCATTCTTTATCTCTTTTACAATGTTTGCCTTCAATGTCTTGGGAGACGGTCTGCAGGATGCACTTGATCCGAAATTAAGAAAGTAGGTGGGCAACTTGGAAAGAATACTCGAGGTAAACGACTTGCATGTGACCTTTACAACGTATGGAGGGACAGTCCAAGCTGTCCGTGGCGTCAGTTTTCACTTGGATAAAGGAGAAACCTTAGCGATTGTCGGGGAATCCGGCTGCGGGAAAAGTGTTACCTCCAATGCCATTATGCGGCTGATTCCGGATCCGCCGGGGAAAATCACGAAGGGCTCCGTTATTTTTAAAGGGCAGGATCTGGCAGCGTATTCGGAGAAGAAAATGCGATCCATTCGTGGGGTAGATATTTCAATGATTTTTCAAGATCCAATGACAGCACTTAATCCAACCTTGACAATTGGCACCCAGCTGATGGAGGGGTTAAAGGAACATAAGAAAATATCGGGGGCACAAGCGAAGGCAAAAGCGGTTGAAATGATGAATCTGGTCGGAATCCCTAACCCGGAGGAACGTTTAAAACAATATCCGCATCAGTTTAGCGGAGGAATGCGTCAGCGGATCGTGATTGCAATTGCCCTGATCTGTGATCCGGATTTACTGATAGCAGATGAGCCGACGACGGCACTGGATGTGACCATTCAAGCACAGATTCTGGAGTTGTTTGCAACCATCCAGGAGCGGACTGGGGTATCGATTATTTTGATTACGCATGACCTGGGCGTGGTCGCAAAGATAGCAGACCGTATTGTTGTGATGTATGCTGGAAAAATTATTGAATCCGGCAGCAAACGGGAAATATTCTACGAATCAAAGCACCCATACACACAAGGGCTGCTCCATTCCGTTCCCAGATTAGATGCCAAGGAAGAATTAAAGCCGATTGCTGGCACACCACCTGATTTATTCTCACCTCCAAAGGGATGTCCTTTTACAGCGCGATGTCCATTTGCGATGGAGGTGTGTGATAAAGTTTACCCCGCTCCAGAAAAAATCAGCGATACACATTATGTGGATTGCTGGCTGCAAGATGAGCGGGCCAAGCGGCTGTTAGCTGCAAATGTCTTACAAACTTAAAAAGGGGGCAAAACAATGAGTAGAAAGAAGCTTTTATGGGTTCTCCTGGTACTGTTCACAGCATTTGTTCTCGCTGCATGTACAGCGGGCGAGGATGCAGGAGAGGAGCCGGATGATGCGGACACAGATACAGCAGAAAAAGCGGATGACGAGGATGGCGGAGAGGATGCCGCTGCAGAAGAAACGCCGGATCTGGATGGAAAGACATTATATATCAACAACGGTCAAGAGCCGACCTCCCTCGATCCATCCATTGGCTTTGATCAGGTATCTTGGGATCCTTTGAATAATCTGATGGAAGGACTGACACGTTTAGACGAGAATTCAGAAGCAGCAGAAGGTGTGGCGGAGAGCTGGGATATTTCTGAGGATGGATTGACATATACATTCCATTTGCGGGAGGACGCCAACTGGTCTAATGGAGACCCGGTGGTTGCAGAAGATTTTGTCTTTGCCTGGAAGCATATGCTGGACCCTGATACAGCTTCTGCTGCCGCATTTTTAGCTTACTACATTGAAGGCGGAGAAGAATACAACAGCGGGGAAGGTTCGGCCGATGATGTCAATGTCACAGCCATTGATGATAAGACATTGGAAGTTGTTTTAATTCAGCCGACCGGATTCTTCTTGGATTTGCTTACTAATCCGGCATTTTTCCCAATCAACCATCAGGTTGCTGAGGAAACGCCAGACTGGCATGCTGAAGCAGATACGTTTGTAGCAAATGGTCCATACATGTTAGATTCATGGGATCATGATAGTGAAATGATTTTTGCGAAGAATCCAGAATATTGGGATGCAGATGCGGTTAACCTGGATTATGTTCATTTTTCCATGGTTAACGATTCAAATACACAATATCAGATGTTCCAGACAGGGGAGCTGGACACAGCGAGTGTACCTCCGGAGTTATCAGATGAATTGATTGATGGAGACGATGTATTTATCGGGGAATATGGCGGACTGGAATTCTTCCGTTTTAACCTGAATGAAGAACCGTTCCAAAATAAGAAAATCAGACAGGCGTTTTCATATGCTATCAATCGCGATGATATTGCGGAATATGTCGTCAAACAAGGAGTAGAGCCTGCATACGGTTTTGTATCACCTGGTTTTACAGCACCGGACGGAAGCGATTTCCGTGAAGAAAACGGCGATTTAGCAGCATTTGATCCGGAACGTGCCCAAGAGCTGCTGGAAGAAGGAATGGAGGAAGAAGGCTATGATGAGCTGCCGCCGATTGTGTTATCCTTTAACACCAGCGATACCATTCAGGCGATTGCAGAAGCCATGCAAAATATGTTAAGTGAAAACTTAGGCGTGGAGGTCACGCTGGAGAACCAGGAATGGAATGTATTTGCAGAAGCGCAGCAAAATCTGGAACTGCAATTCTCCAGAAGCTCATTTATCAATGATTATGCTGACCCCGTCAATTTCTTGGAAAGCTTTGTCTCAGATTCTTATATGAACCGTACCGGGTTTGAAAGTGAAGAATATGACGAGCTGATTCAAAAAGGTAAAAGCGAAACAGATGAAGAGCAGCGCTATGAATACCTATACGAAGCAGAAAGAATGCTGGCTGAAGAAATGATTGCCATGCCAATCCGCTACTATAACGTGGTTGTTCTGGAGGCAGATGGCGTGGAGGGAATCCTTCGCCACCCGGTAGGATACTTTGATTTGAAATACGCAGATAAGACAGAGTAAGGTCCAGGGAATCTGCGGTAAACAGGATAGGCTCATTCATATATGGGCCTGTCTCTGTTTTTAGAAAACTTGGTAGTCACTGAGCCTTTAGGTGACAACCTTAGTTACACTTATGCAGTAAGAAAGTTTATACTTTCTTAACTGTCAAAAAAGGAGGATATATAGATGCTTTCTTATCGTTTGAAAACTGGGGACACCATCGGAATGATTGCGCCGGCCGGTCCTGTAAAAAAAGAAAAACTGGAGCAATCCTTCTCCTTTTTTGAAAATATGGGTTTAAGAATAAAGCTTGGACAGCATGTCTATGATCAATATGGCTATTTAGCAGGAAAGGATACCCATCGGTTAGCAGATTTTCATCAGATGGTTGCTGACCGGAACATCAAAGCGATTATTTTTGCCAGAGGCGGATACGGTACTGGGCGTTTCATTGATAAATTAGATATGGAATTAATCAAAAAGAATCCCAAAATTATCTGGGGATATAGCGATATTACATTTTTACATACAGCTATCCGCCAAGCAACAGGCCTGATTACGTTCCATGGCCCGATGCCGGCATCGGATATGGTGAAAAACGACTTCGATACGCTTTCCAGCCAGCTGTTTAGACAGTTGTTCGGGCCGACCAATCTCATCTATTCGGAAAGCATTTCTCCGCTGACTGTCTATCGAGAAGGAGAAGCCACGGGCAGCATTGTCGGCGGAAATCTTTCTCTCCTGGTGCAGACACTCGGAACACCCTATGAAATTGTAACAAAGGATAAACTGCTGTTCATCGAGGACATTGGAGAGGAGCCGTATCGGGTTGACGGGATGATGAACCAGCTTCGTCTGGCTGGGAAACTAAAGGATGCTGCCGGTATCATTATCGGCGACTTTGCGGAAGCTGAACCGAAAGTCCAGCCCAGTCTGAGGATGGAGGAAGTCTGGAAGCATTATTTTAGAAATTATAACAAGCCGGTTGTTTCCGGTTTCCGAATTGGCCACTGTTTTCCGCATTTCTCTATTCCTTTGGGGGCAAAAGCAACGTTATCCAGCAGAACGAAAACACTTCAGCTGTCGCCGGGAGTCCGTTAATGAAAAAGAGAATCACCCACATAGAAAGGGCTGTTTAGCATGAAGATTGTTGATTTGGAACTTTATCATAGCTCGATTCCATTGCATACCCCATTTAAAACAGCGTTGCGCACAGTAACCGTTGCAGAAAGTATAGTTGTGAAAATAACCTGCGATAATGGCATCACTGGCTGGGGAGAGGCCCCGCCGACACATGTTATTACAGGGGAAAGTCTGGCGAGCATCCATTATGCAATGGATAAAGTGATCCGTCCGGTTATAATCGATGCATCGTTATGTTCTTATGCAGCTGTTTTTGCCCGCTTAGAGAAAGTAATCACAGGCAATTCAAGCGCCAAGGCGGCAGTGGATATGGCGTTGTATGATTGTCTGGCTCAAGCAGCCGAACAGCCTTTATATCAATACCTGGGAGGCTACCGTTCGCAGATGGAAAATGATTATACGGTCAGCGTGAATGAGACGGAACAAATGGAGCAGGATGCAAAATTATATAAAGAGAATGGGTTTCGGATTTTAAAGGTTAAAGTAGGCAAGGACCCGGCTGAAAAAGACATAGAACGGGTAGCTGCTGTCCGGAAAGCCGCAGGAGAGGATGTGCTGATCCGGTTAGATGCCAACCAGGGCTGGACGGCGAAAGAAGCTGTGAAAGCTATTACACAAATGGAAGAGCTGGGATTAAATTTGGAATTGGTAGAGCAGCCTGTTCCGGCACAGGATGTGGAGGCGCTCAAATATATTACCGAACGTACCACAACACCGATTATGGCTGATGAAGCGGTATTCTCCACACAGGATGCACGGCATGTGCTGGAAATGAGGGCAGCGGATTTAATCAATATTAAATTGATGAAGTCCGGCGGAATCCATCAAGCCATAAAAATCGCGAACCTGGCTCAGGCTTTTGGTGTTTCATGTATGGTTGGCAGCATGATAGAGACAAAGCTGGGTATTACCGCAGCAGCTCATTTTGCAGCCAGCCATCCAGCAGTGACCCGCTTTGATTTTGATGCACCGCTGATGCTGTCCGATGACATTTTGGAAGGCGGTATCCAGTATCAGGGAAAGGGAAATCAAATCACGTTTTCAAATCAATCCGGACTCGGGATAAAATCAGTGAAGAAAGCTTATCTGCAAGCAATCAAAAAGGAAGGGAGCTGGTAGCATGCAGCAGCTGTTGGAAAAACTTCCGGAAACGTTTCATGTAACGAATGTACAGGCTGCAACGATTTGGACGAATCCGCAGGCAGCCAGAGCAGAGGATAAAGATGGCATCTCCAATCCTACAGATATATTAAAATGGGTGAACACTTTAACCTATGAGGAAAGTCTGGCATTATGTAATGAAAATCGTGTGCAGTCACAAACGCTATATGGCGAGCCTGTCATTGTTTTAGAAGAAGAGGGAGACTGGGCGCATGTGATTGCTCCGTTCCAGCCGTCCAAGAAAGATTCCAGAGGCTATCCTGGATATATCCCTCTCCGGCAATTGACAAGAGTGGATAAAGACGCATGGGTTCAGGATAAATATAGTATTGTTATTTCAAAGGATGCCTGGCTGGAAGCCCCGGCACAAAACACCCGCATCCAGCTGAGTTATTTAACGATACTGCCTTATTTAGGTGAGAATGAGACACATGTGGATGTACAGACACCGTCCGGTAAGCAGCAGATTGCGAAAGAAAAAACAGTAACTGTGACAAAGAAGGACGGGATACAGCCTGGCGGCGGGGCAGATATTGCAGCTGCCGGTCTTCCCTTTATCGGACTGGATTACTTCTGGGGCGGCATGAGCTCCTTTGGCTATGATTGTTCGGGTCTGGCCTATGCTGCACATAAAGCAAATGGTTACTGGATTGCCCGGGATGCGGGAGACCAGGCGAATGCAGGCGAAGAGATTGCAATCGATGCAATCGAGCCGGGTGATTTGCTTTTCTTTGCTTATCAGGAGGGGAAAGGAGCCATCCACCATGTCGGCATCTATAAAGGACATGGCGAAATGGTCCATGCACCGCAAACCGGAAAAGGGGTGGAAATCACGCCTTTAAAAGGAACCAAGTATGAAAAGGAGCTATGTGCAGCAAGAAGATACTGGAGGTGAGGAGATGGAAGATAAAATACTGGAAGTAAAAAACCTTGTGAAATACTTTGATGTCGGGAGGTCAGATATTTTAAAAGCCGTCAATGATGTATCCTTTCATATTTTTAAAGGGGAAACGTATGGGCTGGTTGGCGAATCCGGCTGCGGAAAATCTACCATCGGCCGCGCGATTCTAGGATTATATGAAAAAACAAGCGGGGATGTCTGGTTTAATTATGAAAATGTCCATGGGTTGACGGAAAAGGAACAATTCGCTCTCTACCGCAAAATGCAGATGATTTTTCAGGACCCCTATGCTTCACTGAACCCCCGGTCTACCATCAGGGAAATTATTTCTGAGCCGCTGGAGGTACATGGAATTTTTAAGAAGAAAAAAGACCTGATGAACCGGATATATGAACTCTTGGAAGAGGTAGGGCTCAGCCGGGACCATGTGAACCGCTATCCGCATGAGTTCAGCGGCGGGCAGCGCCAGCGAATCGGAATTGCAAGAGCGCTCGCGCTGAATCCGGACTTTATTATTGCGGATGAGCCTATCTCTGCATTGGACGTTTCTGTGCAGGCGCAGGTCGTCAATCTGATGAAGCGGCTGCAGCGGGAAAAAGGGCTGACGTTCTTATTTATTGCCCATGACCTATCGATGGTAAAGCAATTTTCAGACCGGATTGGCGTAATGTATTTAGGGAATTTAGTAGAGGAAACAAGCGGAGAAGCGCTCTATGAAAATCCATTGCATCCTTATACCAAAGCCCTGCTATCAGCTATCCCGATCCCTGATCCGGATATAGAAGAAAAGAGAGAGCGGATTATTTTAGAAGGTGAATTGCCAAGTCCGATCAATCCGCCATCCGGTTGTGTATTCCGAACAAGATGTCCAATGGCAATGGAGATATGTAAGGACGTGAAGCCTGTATGGCAAGAGATAGATCCCGGCCATCGTGTAGCCTGTCACCTCTATGATAAAAATTATCAAGACAGCCTGACAACAGGGCCGCAGCGGACAAAAGAAATTGTCGAAGAAGAAATCCAATCATAGCAGGAGGACCATAGAAACTCTTAACCGATAGAGACCTTCTATGGTTTTTTTGTTTATATCATAAAAGTGGAATTTTTTGATAAGTGGGATAATGGAAGCCTGTCCAAATTTCGTGCAAGATACGATGTTTTAATATAGGCGATGCCACAAATGTTTTTGTTGGAACGCTTAATCGCAGCGGCGTATTAACCTGACAACATTGGTAATCGCGGTCCGAGAATGTCACGCACCAGGTTTTTAACCCTTATTCCACAGAAACGCAAAACCTCTCCGCTGAATAAAGCTTTTTTTCTAATTTCCCATTTGTATAACGTACTTCTCACATTTTTTTCTTAAGAAAAGGTCTATTTTGCCGGCAAAATGTATAGATTTAATAGTAGGCATGATAGATAGACAGCTTATCAGTCTTAAGAAAAGGAGGAGGAACGTGTATAACAAAAAATATAAACGGAAAAACACAGCAATTCATAAGAAAATGAAGCAATTGAAGCAGAAAAACAGGATATCGAACCAGCCAATGCAGAAAATCGTACCTTTTTCTAATCGGAAATCAGTGCATTATAAGCCTCAGCGCCCGTCTCCTTGGAAGCAGATAGTCATCACGGTTTTTATGGTTATGATAATTTTTATTCTTGCTGTCCCGACAGTAGTTGTGCAAATGTCTAAGACAGAGAATCAAATTAGCGCAGGCTCAGAGACGGTAGACAATAAGGAGGAAGCAAATCCAGATGAAGAGGATGAGCCAGAAAATCCTCCAGAAGAGACAGCATCCAGCGACGAAGCGGTAGAAGTCGGGGCTTCTCCATTCAATGTTTCTGTCATGCGCGTGAGTAATGAAGAAGTGGAAAATGTTCCAGTAGAGCAATATGTCGCTGGTGTGGTTTCTTCGGAGATGCCGGCAGAGTTTGAACTGGAGGCATTAAAAGCACAGGCGATTGCTGCAAGAACATTTACAGTTAACTTTTTATTAAACGGCGAGAAAAACGACAGCTATGACCTGACCGATTCGACACAGCATCAAGTATATAAAAGTGAACAGGAGCTCCAAGAACAGTGGGGAGCAGAATATCATGAAAAAATGAACAAAATAAATCAAGCGGTGAAAGAGACAGAAGGGCAGATTATTACTTACAATAGTGCGCCGATTACGGCTTCCTTCTTCTCCACCAGCAATGGATACACGGAAAATTCAGAGGATTATTGGGAAGGCGAGGTTGCCTATCTGCGCAGTGTAGAGAGTCCTTGGGATGAAGCGTCACCAGAATTCACCCAGCAGACAACGCTGACTGTCGCAGAGGTATCCGAGGCTTTAGAAATCCCGCTTCAGGATGATAAGGCCATTCCGATGGAGATCAGCCATACAGACAGCGGCAGAGTAGATGAAATAACCGTTGCCGGAAATGCATTTACTGGTCCGGATTTTCGCGACAAATTGGGCTTAAGATCCAGTGACTTTACCATTGAACAGAGTGACAGCCATTTGATCTTTACAACACAAGGCTATGGGCATGGTGTCGGCATGAGCCAATACGGAGCAAATGGCATGGCGGCAGAAGGTAAAAACTATGAAGAAATCATTCATCACTACTACACAGATGTTGAAATCAGCCAGGTAGGTGAAATAGCACCAACCCTCGTTTCTAACTGAGACGGGGGATTTTTTATCAAAAAAATAGGATAAGCCTATCAATGTCTTTTCTATTCCTGCGCAAAAAACTGCTTCATATGGTTTGAGAATCAGATGCTTTTGAAGCTGCTGCAATGAAGCTTTTCCTTCTATCTTAAACCAGGATAAAAGGGAAATAACCTATCTATGAAAACCTCTGTATAAACTACTTATTATGAAAATCAAAAAAATTTTTTCATAGCCATGTATATAATTCTCTTTTTCTGCTCACAATGGTTGCAGAGGTGATGAAAATGAAAGAGGAATTCAAAGGCCCAAAAAATAAATGGAGCCAAATTTTCCGCAAGAAATGGTTTTTCCCAGCAATGTATTTAAGTATCGCAGCTGTTTTATTAGCAGCAGTCGTTTGGTATCAAAATGCAGGATCTGATGTTTCAGAACCGGCTGATCAAAGAAATGGAGAGGAAGAGTATCTTCCAGTAATGAATGAAGAAGATTCCGTTCCGGTAGTTGACCAGCAGGAATTGGTAGGAATGCCGCTTGAAAACACAGATGAAGCAGAAATCGTAACTAAATTTTTTGACTACAACGCAGAACAAGAAGACAGAGAAAATGCACTTGTACTTTACAACAATCGTTACTATCAAAGTACAGGAGTAGATATCGCAGCAGCAGATGCAGAATCATTTGATGTTTTGGCTTCTATCAGCGGAACAGTAGAAGAAGTGAAGGAAGATCCGTTACTAGGCAACGTGGTTGTGTTATCTCATGGGGATGACTTAAAAACGTATTATGCTAGTCTTGAAGATGTGGCTGTCACTGTCAGTGATAAAGTGGCACAAGGAGACACGCTTGGAACAGCTGGTAAAAACTTGTTTGGTAAAGACAATGGAACACATTTACATTTTGAAATTCGTAAAGATGGTAAAGAAGTAAATCCGGAAAGCTATTTTGAGCAGCCGGCATCCAGCATTGCTGTAGAAGACAGTGCGGAAGAGGATGAAGCGGTAAGTGATGAACCAACTTCCGGGGAAGATGTGACAGAGCCTGAAGAAGATGCAGAAGACACAGAAGATACGGAACAAGAAGAAGTACCAAGTGAAGACGAAGAAGCAGATGAAGAAATCGATGTAGAATTGGACAATTCAGAAGAATAATAAAAAATGCTTGGGAAACCAAAAAAACCGGTGATGAATCCTTCATTGCCGGTTTTTTATTTGCTTTTTTTGAACATCCTTTAAAGCAGTACAGGAACAAACTTTTTGAAAATACATCTTGTCCCGAGATTATTTGTACAAATCTTAAGCATAAAGGAACGTTTTTTTTAATATGATGATATTACAAAGCATGCAAACGAATTGTCTGAGGTGAAAAGACATGTGATTTAGAAGTATCCTTCATCTAAAGTGGAACCCTTTTTTTATATACCAATGACTACATAAAAATAGTCAACCGCTTATTATAGTATGTGTTCAAAAAAGTGCAATGAAAAGGACCGAGTCGGCTAAAAACGCAACGTTAGCGGAAAAGCAAGCTAACGTAGAAATTCGATGTGTCATTTTCAGTGGATTTTTTGAACATCCTTTTATAAGTCCTATCCCAAAACATACACCCTGTCCAAACGACACCTCGGAATTACAACTTAGGGGGGCGAACGGTGTGCATGATTACATCAAAGAAAGGACAATTAAAATAGGGAGGCATGTTGTAGAAACGAGAAAAACAGTCCGTACGATTGCAAAAGAGTTTGGCGTATCGAAAAGTACGGTCCATAAGGATTTGACAGAAAGACTGCCGGAAATTAATCCCAAACTGGCGCTGGAAGTAAAAGAAATCTTAGAGTATCACAAAGCAATCCGCCATTTGCGCGGCGGAGAAGCAACAAGAAAGAAATATAAAACACCAAAAGACGAGGCACCATTAACTGAAACAAAAATCACACAAACATTCCTATCCTCTTCCGGCAGGCCAAAAGCACAGGGGAGCTAGGGAAATAGAGACAATCCAATTTTTAACAAAAGGTTGGATTGTTTTTTGTTGCCATTTCTTTGTACAAAGGAGGATCACGAATAAATCAAGGATGATTCCTATTAATGCAAATTAGGGGAAGATTTTATTTAAAGGAAATTATCAAATAACTTATTGACTGAACGAACGTTAGGTAATATAATAATCTAACAATCGTTAGGTGGTGAGGAATTGCAAAAAAAGTTAATTGATGCAGCACTGAAACAATATGCTTTAAATGGATATCATGGTGCAACGATGAGGAAGATAGCCAATGAAGTTGGTATTAAGCCGGCATCTATTTATTTTTTTTACAAAAATAAAGAAGATTTGTTTATAGTGGCATTCAAGCAATTTTTGGATAATCATTTTGATAAAATGAAAAGTATTTTGAATGAGAAGCGGGAAGAGCCTGCTCAGAATATTTTTTCTGCGATGTTTGAAGGGATTGCAGACCATCATAAAGGAGATATGGAAGGAACGGATGCTTATATTTCATTGGTAACTTCTCCAATACCGGGAATCTCGCAATATTTATATGACCATATGAAGCGATATAATGAATGGCTTGTCGCATCCTTAGATTCAATACTAAGAGATAGTTATCCGAAAATGCAGGCTGATGAAATTGACAGAATTATTAAGCAGTTCGTTTTGATTGGTAACGGCGTCTTTTGGGGGATTAAATTATACGACGGGGCTGATTTTGAAGAGCAGATTATGCTGGCAAGCCAGATGATGCAATCATTATTAGAGGAATTGCATTTTAAATACATGTAAACACCGTTATTTTAATCAGTGCAAGGAACCCCAAATGCTTTTTAAGAGAACGAGTAATTGCAACAACGGTTTTAATAGACCGAGTAATCGCAGGTCTCAATGCTGTCAGAGGCATGAATGATGAAATATCAAGCGAAGTATATATCGAGTTTTCTAAAAAATAAGTTATTAACTCAACTTTCGCACATTAAAAAGTAATTTCGTTTCTATAGAAACAGGAGTTGATCGTTCCTTCGATAACACCCTTGACAAAGAATAAATGGTGAAGTGTAAAGCACCGCTGCGGCGGACCGTTTTGCTTTCCTAGGGGCACGCTCTTCAGCTAACTTTTGCCAAGAAGAGCACTTGGCAAAAGTGGATCTTCAGATGGTGCTGATCCCTCAGGAGTCAAAACGGTCCGCCTCCGCTAGTAAGATATTCTATACGTGAAAAAAACTCACCAAATAGATGTTTAATCAGATAGAACATCTTTTTCATGCTGCATGGTAAAATGTTCCGCCAAGAGTACTTTCTGTGCATGGAAGCGATTCCCTGTATTTCATATCCATACTGTCATGATTGGGTTATTCAGACGAAAGCTGCTATTTCATTCAGCTCATTAAAATGTTATTTCTTTCATTCGCTGTAGAATCCTATCAGAGCGCAGGCCAACCACGCAGACTCCTATGGGAACAGGGCGAGCTGAAGATCCACTTGAAAAGCGGTTTTCTTTTCAAGTTAGCTGAAGCCGTCCCCATGGAAAGCGGAGTGGTTGGCCGGAGCGGAGCTATGCACCATCACCAATTCCAAAAAGGCCGGATATCTCACCAAAATGCAAGCATGGTAATGGAGAACATGTTCACCCTGAAATAGCAAGATATATATGCTTATTCTTAGGTGCGAAAGTTGAGTTATTAATAAAAGGAATTTCTTGAAATGGGAACTTTATAGTAGCCCTTCGATGGGGCGAGCAATCCCAGTCCCAGCTAATTATACTGCGAAAAAAGTACAGCTGAATCAATGGGAGATGCGGAAAAGCAACTTCCCCATGAAGAACAGCATGAAATGACGAAGGAGGAATAAAAAAATGGGGAATAAAACCAATATTGGAGATGATTATTCACTATCCAGGGTACCCAGGTCGGCAAGGCAGTCTCTTTGGAATATTACGATTATTAGAGTAGGAGCATTAGCAACCATTTCCCAATTTATTTTAGGTGCATCGCTAGGTTATGGAATGACATTTTGGCAAGCTTTTTGGGCAACGATGCTGGGAAGTGTTATTTTACAGGTTATCAGCTTTCTTTTAGGATATGCAGGTGCTAAAGAAGGTCTTTCCACCAGTTTACTTTCAAGATGGACAGGGTTCGGCAGATACGGATCGAGCATTATCGGAGGCGTGATTGCTATTTCCTGTATCGGGTGGTTCGGGGTTCAAAACTCTGTGTTTGCCGATGGTCTGGTTCAGGCTACCGGAGGAGCGCTTCCGCATGCAGCAGCTGCTACGATTACAGGATTAGGAGTTACAGTACTCGTTATCTTCGGTTTTAAATTATTGAGTATCACAGCTACAATTACCGTGCCATTATTTCTACTAGCAATGGCTTTCGGTGTTTATTATGTATTTAGTGAGCATTCTATCAATGGATTATTCTCTGCAGCTCCGGCTGGTGACCCTTTAACAATGGGGGCAGCTGCTACAATGGTTGCAGGCGGATTTATTATTGGAGCTGTTATTACACCAGATTTCACCCGATTTGCTAAAAGTGGTAAAGATGTATTCTGGATGGCTACCATCGGGGTACTGATTGGGGAACTTGGAATTAATATGATAGCTGTATTGATGGCATTGGCTGCCCGGACGAATGATGTAGTGAGTATTATGGTACAAGCATCCGGCTGGCTTGGAGCATTTGCTGTTGTTTTATCTACAGTTAAAATCAATAATTTGAATCTGTATTCTTCGTCTCTCGGCTTTACAAACATTTTTGATTCCGTATTTAAAATAAAGCTCAACCGTGCAAAGGTTACATTAGTGATTGGTATCATTGGAACGGTACTTTCCGTGCTTGGGATGCTGGATTATTTTGTTGATTTCTTAGTGTTTCTCGGTGTACTTGTTCCACCGATTGCGGGAATTATGGTGGTAGAGTACTTTATTTTAAAAACACACCGTAAAAGTTTGGATGAAACCAGAGAACAAGGAACGCTACCCACAGATGTTGAAAAAATGCATCCTGTTACACTGGTAGCCTGGGCAGCAGGTTTTGCTGCAGGGTATATCATCACAATCGGTATTCCATCGATTAACTCGCTATTGATTAGTGGAATCGTTTATTATATCGGGTCCTTTATCTTTAGAAAAAAGAAATAATACAAATCAAATCTTATATTCTGGAAACATGGAGGCTTAAAAAATGAGAAAAATAGGCAAACAAGAAATTGAAGATATCGCTGTTGGTGCAGCACTGCTTGGAACAGGCGGAGGCGGAGATCCATATATCGGAAAGCTGATGGCGCTACAGGCAATCGAAGAAAACGGACCAGTAACTTTATTAGATATAGATGAAGTTCCAGAGGATGCTTTGGTTGTTCCCTCTTCCATGATGGGAGCTCCCACGGTCATGCTTGAAAAAGTTCCCAGTGGAGAAGAAGCGATTGAGGTTTTTGGGAAACTGGAAGAATTTCTTGGGGAAGACATTTATGCAACTTTTCCGATTGAAGCGGGGGGAGTAAACTCCATGCTGCCTTTTGCGCTCGCTGCAAGACGGGGATTGCCTGTTATTGATGCAGATGGAATGGGAAGAGCATTTCCTGAACTGCAGATGGTTACATTCTATTTAGATGGTATTCAGGCTACTCCGGCAGTAATCGGCGATGAAAAAGGGAATACAGCGCTGTTATCCACGATTGATAACGTCTGGACAGAACGCATTGCTCGCGCCTCTGCCATTCAAATGGGCGGCTCTGTAATGAATGCCATGTATTCCATGCGAGGTAAAAATCTAAAAGATAGCGGAATTGCCGGTATTTTAAAGTTGGAAGAGGAAATTGGAAAAACCATTCGCCTTGCTAAAGCAAATAATGTCAATGCGATTCAGGAAGTTTTGAAAACAGTGGGCGGGTTTGAACTATTCCGTGGAAAAGTAACAGATATTGATCGGAAAACAGAAACTGGTTTTGCGAGAGGTACAGCATCCTTTGAAGGAATCGGTGACTATAAAGATGAAATGCTTCAGCTTCGTTTTCAAAATGAGCATCTTCTTGCTCAAACAGATCGGCGATTGCTTTGTGTGACACCAGATTTAATTGCCGTACTTGATGCAGAAACAGGTTTGCCAATTACCACAGAAGGAATCCGTTATGGTTCCAGATGTGTCGTTATTGGTATACCATGCCATGAAAAATGGAGAACGGAAAAAGGGATTGCAACAGTCGGACCCAAATATTTTGGCTACGATGTAGAATATACGCCGGTGGAAGAATTAGTTCGTAAAGGAGAGACGGAATAATGAGTACGTATCGTATTGGAATTGACGTAGGTGGAACACATACGGATGCTGTTTTGCTGGATCAGGATAATCAAGTAATTTCCGAAACAAAATCATCCACAACTGAGGACGTAGAAACTGGAATTTATACAGCGATGCATGAAGTGATTACAAAGGCAAATGTGTCTCCTGAACACATCCGTTATGCCATGCTTGGGACAACGCATTGTACAAACGCTATTGTAGAGCGAAAAGGGTTAAACAACATTGCTGCTGTTCGTATTGGCGCCCCGGCTACATTGGCAGTGAAACCGCTGGTAGGCGTGCCGGAGGACCTTCGTGCGGCGCTTGGAAAGCATGTTTACCTTGTACGTGGAGGACATGAATTTGATGGCAGGGAAATCGTTGATTTAGATGAAGCGCATTTATACAAAATTGCCAATGAAGTAAAAGGAAAGGTAGATTCTATTGCAATCACTTCTGTTTTTTCTCCTGTATCTACCGACCATGAGGAGAGAGCAAAGAAAATATTTCAAGAAGTATTAGGAGAAGACGTATCCATTTCGTTATCTGCTGAAATTGGTTCTGTCGGTCTGCTGGAACGTGAAAATGCAACAATCTTGAATGCTTCCGTAATCCGTGTAGCGAAAACAGCTGCAGACGGGTTCATCAATGCGTTAAAAAGTGAAAATATTGATGCAAAAGTATTTTTTGGACAAAATGACGGAACATTAATGTCTGTTGATTACGCGGTTCGTTACCCGATATTTACAGTTGCCTGTGGTCCGACAAACTCTTTACGCGGCGCTTCCTATTTAGGGAACCTGTCTGATGCTATTGTTGTAGATGTTGGCGGTACAACCTCAGATGTTGGTGTATTAATTCATTCTTTTCCGCGGGAATCTTCTCTGGAAGTAGAAATTGGAGGAGCAAGAACGAATTTCCGTATGCCTGACTTAATTTCCATCGGACTCGGCGGAGGGACAATTATCCATGCAGAAGAAAACGAAGCATTTTCAATTGGTCCGGACAGCGTCGGGTACCGTTTGCCTGAGAAAGCAATGATTTTCGGCGGCGATACACTGACAACAACAGATGTAGCAGTAGCGCTTGGTAAAGTTGATTTAGGTGATGCATCCAAAGTGGCTCATCTTGATAAGTCATGGCTGAATAAGGTTTATGAGAAGATGGTGGAGCTTGTAGAAGAGGCTATTGACAAAATGAAGACAACAGCTGATCCCATTCCCGTTATTCTTGTTGGCGGCGGAAGCATTTTATTACCAACTGAATTAAAAGGGGCTTCACAAGTCCTCCGGCCAGAACACTCCGGTGTTGCTAATGCCATTGGCTCAGCGATTTCTCAGGTCAGTGGACAAGTAGAAAGAATCTACTTATTAGATGAGGTAGGACGGGAGCATGCACTGGAATCGGCAAAATCGGAGGCAAAAGCAACAGCAGTAAATGCAGGTGCAGAGCCGGAGAGTCTTGTAATTGTTGATGTAGAGGACGTTCCTTTAGCTTATCTCCCCGGAAATGCCACACGGGTTAGAGTGAAAGCAGCCGGAGAACTGCAGCGGAACGCATGACCTAAAAAATAGAAAGAAGTGGTCAGGCAAAGTTGACATGGGAGATATCATGTCAGCTTTGCCTTTTTAATTATTCAACTTTCGCATTTTAAAGTAGTTTGTCCCTCCGGATATTTTGGTGAAGTGCCTTAAAAAATAAAAAAATCTTATTTTCATACAGTTAATTACCGGGTTTTGTGGTAAAATAGTATACTAGTAGCATTTTGTCTTAGGACGGTGCAAGATAGTAACGCTAGGAGGATTTAGATTCATGTTTTCCAGAGATATTGGGATTGATCTTGGTACCGCAAATGTGTTGATACATGTAAAAGGAAAAGGAATAGTTTTAAATGAACCATCTGTTGTTGCCATGGATCGAAATACGAACCGTGTGCTTGAAGTTGGAGAGGAAGCCCGCCGTATGGTAGGACGTACACCGGGTAATATAGAGGCGCTGCGCCCGTTAAAGGACGGCGTTATTGCTGATTTTGATGTCACAGAAGCCATGTTAAGATATTTTATAAATAAAATTAATGTCAAAGGTGTTTTGTCAAAGCCGAGAATGCTTATTTGCTGCCCGACAAACATCACGAAAGTAGAACAAAAAGCCATTAAAGAAGCAGCAGAGAAGTCAGGCGGAAAACGCATATACTTAGAAGAAGAGCCTAAAGTAGCTGCGATTGGCGCTGGAATGGATATTTATCAGCCAAGCGGGAATATGGTAGTAGACATTGGCGGCGGCACGACCGATGTAGCTGTATTGTCCATGGGCGGCATTGTTACCTCGCAATCCGTTAAAATGGCTGGAGATAAGTTTGACTGGGATATTCTGCAATATATTAAAAAGGAATACAAACTGCTTATTGGTGAACGCACTGCAGAAGATATTAAAATCAATGTCGCTACGGTGTTCCCTGGATCACGTAAAGAATCCATGGATATCAGAGGCCGGGATATGGTATCTGGCTTACCGAGAACGATAACGATTGAATCAGAGGAAATTTCACAGGCGTTGATGGAATCTGTAGCACTTATTGTTCAGGCAGCCAAAGCAGTTCTGGAACAGACCCCACCTGAATTATCCGCAGATATCATTGACCGGGGCGTTATCCTGACCGGAGGCGGCGCATTGCTTCATGGAATTGACCAACTATTGGCGGAAGAACTAAAGGTTCCTATCTTTGTTGCAGAGGATCCGATGGATTGTGTTGCAAAGGGAACGGGAATCATGCTTGAAAATATTGATAAGCTTGAAAAAAGAAGTGTAAACTAATTATTATTAGAAGCTGGCAGAATGTGTTGCTTATTTTATTACGCTGCCGGCTCTAATCTTTTACATACAGAGGAGGAAGCTTTGTGTTAAGAGGTTTATATGGGGCGGCAAGTGGTATGATAACGCAGCAGCGGCAGCAGGAAGCATTGTCTAATAATATTGCCAATGCAAATACGCCGGGATACAAAGCCGATCAAACTGCAATTCGTGCTTTTCCGGAATTATTGATACAGCAAAGCGGCGGGGACACCATCCCGACCACGCAAGGAGGTTTCAATATTCCTTTATCCCGTCAATTGGGCGGTATGAATACAGGCGTATATGTTCAAGAAACGATTCCTCATTTTGCCCAAGGGGATATCAACGAATCAGGACTGCCGACAGATGTTGCGATTCAGCAGGGAAATGTTCCTGATGAAAATGGGGCTATCTTCTTTGCCGTTCAAAATGAAGATGGAGATGTACGCTATACGCGAAATGGGAATTTTACAATTGATGCAGAAGGTTTCCTTGTGACGAATCAGGGATACTACGTTTTAGATGAAGACGGGAATAATATTCAGACAGACGGAACAATTGAGACGATTACACCAGAAGGCATTATTCCGACTGCTGGCGGTGATGTGACACTCGGTATGCAGTATGCAGCGGATGCAAACACACTGACGAAAGAAGGAAATGATCTTTTTGAAGGGGATGCAGAGGCTGTACCGGCAGATGCAGACTATGTATTGCACCAGGGGGCATTAGAACAATCGAATGTCAATACCGAACAAGCCATGACGGATATGATGAATGCTTACAGGTTATTTGAGAGTAATCAGCGCGTTTTACGGGTATATGATGAGAGTCTTGGAAAAGCTGTTACAGAAGTTGGCCGATTAGGATAGGGGGAAATTGGACATGTCACGTATTATGAATCAATCAGCAGTAACCATGAATCAAATCCAGCACAAGCTTGATGTTATTGGCAATAATATTTCCAATAGCAACACAACTGGATATAAAAACAGACAAGTTGAATTTTCTTCCTTACTAAGCCAGCAAATTGATAATTTGAATGCTCCGGAAAATGCAGAAGGCAGACTGACTCCCGATGGAATACGTGTGGGAGCAGGGGCGGGTTTAGGCGCTATTAACCTGAATCAGCTGCAGGGGAGCATGATAGAGACAGATCGCAGCTTAGATGCTGCATTAACGGAAGAGAATATGTTTTTTCAAGTGAACCGGGTAGAAAATGGGCAGCAGGATACAGTCTATACAAGAGATGGTTCCTTTTTCCTTTCTCCAGTTGAAGGAGGTAACGTTGCCTTGACAACTTCCGACGGTCATCCTATTATCGGGACAGAGGGACCGATTGAAATCCAAGAAGGATTTGATGCCATTGAATTAAATGACCAAGGTCAATTGGTTGTCACCAGAGACGGTGAACAGGCGGCAGAAGCTGAATTGGCTGTTGTGGAAGCTATACGTCCCAGCGCTTTGGAAGCAGAAGGAGCTAATTTTTTTACTGTTTCAGGAGAAGCGGATATAGATGAAATCATACAAGCATATGCTGGCGAGGGTGCTGTAATCCATCCGCAGTCATTGGAGCAATCGAATGTGGATATGTCACAGCAGATGACAGATATGATGGCAGCCCAGCGGCTTTATCAATTTAATTCACGTTCCATCACCATGGGCGATCAAATGCTTGGGTTAGTGAATACGATTCGTTCCTGATTCAGGTTGAGATGATAGCAGCTACATACCGTTAGTGTTCAAGAAGGATGCGTTGTTTGATTGCTCTTTTTGAACATCCATTTGTAAGGAGTTACCGAAATGACGAATAATCCATCTTCACAGAATACCTCACAGGAAACTGAACAAGAGACAGCAGCTGGTGAGGAACAAGCAGTACAACAGGATATTTCAAGAAAAACAGATAAAAAAGAAAAACAGCAGCGTAAACGCGAGGAGAAACGCAGCAGACCAAGATTGCGTATTTTTCCGATTTGGCTGCGTATCATTGTTATCACGATTTTTGCTGCAGCAGCCTTCATCATTGGCCTAATGATTGGTTTTGCTGTGCTTGGTGACGGATCTCCATTAGATGTTCTGCGCCTGGAGACCTGGCAGCATATTATCGACATTGTAAATAAAACAGAGTAAAACATATTCGAGGATGGACGAATATGTTTTTGCTATATTTTTAAAAAAGGAGTCGAAAAAATATGGATATTCAACAAATCAAAGAAGTTCTTCCACACCGTTATCCGTTTTTATTAGTAGATCAGGTGAAGGATATAGAAGAAGGCAAGAAAGTGACAGCCATCAAAAATGTCACAGCAAATGAACCATTTTTCCCCGGCCATTTCCCAGATTACCCGGTAATGCCTGGAGTTCTTATTTTAGAAGCATTGGCACAAACAGGCGCAATCGCTGTTTTAGGCATCGAAGAAAACAAAGGGAAAATCGGCTTTTTAGCAGGCGTGGATAAATGCCGCTTCAAACGTCAGGTGAAGCCAGGAGATCAGCTGGAGCTGATGGTTGAGATTATTCGCATGAAGGGGCCAATCGGTAAAGGAAAAGGCGTTGCGACGGTTAACGGTGAGGTTGCATGTGAAGCAGAAATTACATTTGCAATCAAATAAAGGGTTCGTCAGCAATATGTAATAAATTTCCTAAATGATTATGAATAAGAAATGTATGATTCCTCTTTTCTGGGTTAACCTAATTTCGAGCAATAGGTTAATATAGAAGGGAGGAATTTTTTATGAAAAAAGTATTATTAAAAGTTGGTGCTTCCGCTCTTGCTCTTACGCTGGTAACTGGATGCGGTACATCGAATAATGAAGAACCGGCAGATGATAACCCGACCATTGATCATGAAGAAAGAGAAGATGAATTTAACGGTAACGACGATAATCGTAATGATGATCCCATGGATGAAGACAACTTTGACGAGAGAGAAGAAGACATGCCGCGTAATAACGAATAAGCCGCTCTAAATAATAAAGAAGAAGGCAATGACTTTTTGGTTATCCTCTTACAGTGAGAAGAGAAATAAAAATTCTCTCACGCTGATAGGAGTAAATCCCCCACGTCCATTACCTTCTTCTTATTATTTTTTAAGAAATGATGGAGCCTGCTTAATGAACATATTCTTCACTTTCCGTCACATCATCGGAAGTAAGACCAGATAATACATGAACACGTAAAATATAGCCGGCCAGCTTTTGTTCCTCATTCACTACAGCTAAAGGAAAGCTGGACTCCAATGCTTTCGGGATTAAATCGTTGATATATTCATCCTCTGCGACAACCGTAATATCTTTCTTAATCAGATCGCTTAATTGTTTATGCTCTTTGATTCCCTGTATCGCATCATCAATCGTCACAATCCCTTGAAGCCGTCTGGAGCGGTCCACGACAAACACGCTGGAAATTCCATTCTCGCGCATTTCTTTGACGGCTACATTGATTCCATCCTTGATGGAAACAAGCGCATTCGGCTTGGTCATAATATGACTTGCCTGAAATACCTTAGAGCGGTCGATATCTTTAATAAACTCAGAAATATAGTCATTGGCAGGGCTGGCGATAATCTCTTCAGGAGTTCCGACCTGCTCCACATGTCCATCCTTCATCACAGCCACGCGATCGCCGATTCGAAAGGCTTCATTCACATCATGTGTAATAAAAATAATCGTCTTTTGCAGCCGTTCTTGAATGTCTAACAGCTCCAGCTGCATTTCCCGGCGAATCAGCGGGTCAAGTGCACTGAAAGGCTCATCCATTAATAAAATATCCGGGTCATTGGTGAGTGCTCTTGCTAAGCCGACACGCTGCTGCATGCCGCCGGATAATTCATCCGGATATTTATCTTCATAGCCCTTTAACCCTACTGTTTCAATATTTTGCATTGCAATTTCCCTGCGTTTTTCTTTTGGGACATTCCGAATTTCTAATCCATACTCGACATTTGCCAAAATCGTCCGGTGGCTGAAGAGACCAAAGTGCTGGAAAACCATCGCAATTTTTTCCTGACGGACTTTTTTTAATTCGTCCCGGCTGCATTTGGTAATATCCTGCCCGTCAATCAGAATCGAACCGTCTGTCGGTTTATTTAAAAGGTTGAAGCAGCGGATTAAGGTGGATTTCCCGCTTCCCGACAGCCCCATGATAACGAAGACCTCTCCCTTTTGAATGTCAAAGGTCGCATCATAGACACCAACCGTATGATTTGTTTTCTTCAAAATTTCTTCCTTCGATAATCCTTCTTTGATCATAGGGATGACAGATTTCGGTTTGGAACCAAATATTTTAGAAACATTTTTTACTTGTATTTGTACAGACATTATTGATTACCTCCACGACGTTGTACTTTTTCTGCGATACCATTGGTAATACGATCAATAATAATCGCCAGAAATACGATACTGATACCAGCTTCAAAGCCGAGCGCAATATCGATCCGGTTAATCGATACCAGCACCTGCTCGCCCAGACCGGAAGCACCGACCATGGATGCAATAACAACCATGGCTAATGCCATCATGGTCGTCTGGTTGACACCGGCCATAATTGTCGGCAATGCTTGCGGCAGCTGAACTTTAGATAAGGTCTGCCATCTGGAAGAGCCAAACGAATGCGCTGACTCCACAACCTCTTTATCCACACCGCGGATAGCAAGGTCGGTTAAACGGATGACCGGCGGCAGGGAATAAATCAATGTAGCGAAGATAGCAGAAACATTACCCAGCCCAAAGAAGAAAATAGCCGGGATGAGATACACAAAACTTGGCATCGTCTGCATCGCATCAAGAATCGGACGCAAAATCATCGAAACCCATTTATTAAATGCCATCGCAACCCCAAGCGGAATTCCAATAATTAAGCAAATAATAACGGCGGTTAAAATGATGGAAATCGTAATCATCATTTCCTCCCACAGGCCAAAGCTTCCAATGAGAAAAATAAAGAGGCCGTATAAAACACCTGAGAAAAGCGATTTAAAATACCATCCAAGTAAAAAGATGATAACGATAAACAGCCACCACGGAATAATCATTAGAAAATCAGTGAGTCCACTGATAGACCTCGAGGTGATGAAAAATATAAAATCAAATAAAACTTCTAAGTTATTGGCAAGAAAGCTGACAAATTCGTCAACATACTTTCCAGCTTCGAATGTAATGTCTGGAAATTGAATCATAAGCATCATAACTGCTAAGAAAGCAGTATTTACCTCTCTTTCTGTAATGTATTTTTTAGTTAAGATAAAACGAAATGACGGGTTGTAAAAAAGAAAGAGCAGCTAACCTGGTGGCAAGCTACTCCACGTTATTGTTTATTTTTTTATTCCAATGAATCAACTACATCCTGTGCAATATCTTCTGGAAGCCAGGCTGTCCAGATATCTTCATGCTCCTGCATCCACCAGATAGCTGCTTCTTCTGCCGATGCACCATTATCTTCCATATACTCTAACGCTTCTTCTGTTAAAGCACTGCTTGTTTCATACTGCTCTAAGAATTCCACAACCTCAGGTGCTTGTTCAAGAAAATCCGGATGAACGGAAATAACCACATCATTTGGCGGGAATTCGGTTCCTCTTGACTCTTCCCAGGTTGCTTCATCATAAGGTGCTTCTTCCAATAGAACTAAATCATATTTAGCTGTGATTGCTGTAGGTGACCAATAGTAGCCGACCCATCCTTCTCCAGCTTCATAAGCACGGGCTAAATCGGTAATAATAGCTGAATCAGAGCCCGGGCTAAAGTTGTTGAAGGTCTCATCTAATTCATAGAAGTCGAATTTATCATTAATGGCTTCCTCTACTGCCCATCCGCTCGGCGCATTAATAATGCGTCCTTTTTCCGGATCTTCCGGGTCTTGAAATACCTCCGGATAATCCTTCAAATCTTCTACGGTTTGTAAATCAGGTGCAAGCGGGTCAATCCCTTTTTCCGGATCACCTTCGATAACATAGGCAGGAACATATAGACCTTGGTCATTATCATCAAAGTTCACAGATAAGGTTTCGATGTCGCCCGCTTCTGTTAATTCCTCATAAAGATCGCGGATATTGTCTGTCCATACCTCCATATATACATTGATATCTCCATCACTTAACCCCTGCATCGTTGCTGCGGTCGAACCAGAAGTGATATCTGTGTCATAGCCGTATCCTTCTTCCATGATTTGTGCCGCAATATAATTGTGTACATTAATACTGTCCCAGCCGGCATCAGCTAAAACAATCGTATCAATTTCTCCCTCGCTTGATGCATCGCCGCATGCAGTTAAAACAAGAACCGAGGCAGTTATCAAAGCAAATAGTAACTTTTTCATTTTTAAGTCCCCCTTATATTTTTTGGAATTTTCAGGTATGTCATTTGGTGAAAATAGAAGCAAAATAGTGCGTAAAACAAAAAATTTTGCAGCGGGTTAATCAATCAAGCTATTTATTCAAAAGCTGAAAGAAAATGATGTATGAGGATGGAAATAAGCTATGATTCGATTCTTAATTATACCTTATAGTTATAAAATTAAACAAAGCGCTTAAAAGTGGATAAAGATGCATATTTCGATGTATAACGAGGTTAAAGCAGGTTTAGGCGTGTATATCTTTGTAATTGTCGAGAATGCTCTAAAATACGTATGCGTTTTCAAAATGATTGATAAAAATCAGTCGAATCTTGTCAGATTGATAGGACAATAGAATGATGGAGGACTGTACCAATTTTGTCAGGTTAATGAATGTTATTAATTTTGATACAGATAGTAATAAAACCTATCTAGCGTAGTGTTTTTCCGCAGCGGTCGCACGAACCTGACAACATTGAGACCTGCGATTACTCGGTCTATTAAAACCGTTGCTGCGATTACTTGTCTCATCAAAAGCGTTGGGACTGCGATTACTCGTCCCATCAAAAGCGTTGCTGGAATTATTATGCGGCAATGAACAGATAAGACTTGCCCCTGACGTTTCGTGAGGGGATATGTTATAGAAAAAGTGCATTTAATACCTTCTCTCATCACCTGGCAGACAAACGTTGCTTGGGTATTTTGAAAGGGATATACTTAAATGAGGAAATTTTTGAAACGAATTGCGTGTCACTTTCGTACGAAACAAAGAGGCAGAAAAAAGGTATAAAAACGAGAGCATGCAAGTGCCAGTTAAAATAAGGAAGGGGTTTCTACATAACCATGAAAAAAAGTATTGGAGCAATTGGATTGATTTTGATGCTGCTTGTTTTAGCGGCATGTACAGAGGATGAGAATGAATCCGCTGAAGAAACACAGGAGGAGGTCATTACTTCTGTACAGACAGAGAAGGTCGAGGAAGGGGATTTAACGCGGGAAAGAACATTTAATGCCCGGCTGGAGCCCTCGCAAACGACCCCGATTATGATTGAACAGCCTTTAGAAGTAGACACCTTAGAAGTAAATGTCGGCGACACGGTAGAAGAAGATGAGACAGTCGCAGAATTGACGCTTGATGGCAATACACAATCTGTGGACGCACCGGAAGCTGGGGAAGTCATTCAGATTCAGGTCGGTGAAGGCGAGAATATCGACCCGGAAGAACCTTTTATGCTGATTGCAGATACAGATGAATGGAAGGCAGAAAGCAGCGCCTCCGAAAGCATGCTGAACCTTTTAAATATCGATGATGAAGTAGAAGTGACTGTGAGCGGAGAAGAGAAAACAGCTGTGATTACCAATATAGATCAGGTTCCGGATGATACCGGATTATATCCGGTTACGGCAGCATTTGAAGCTGGAGATTCCTCCTTTATTTCTGGAGCTGTTGCAAAAATAACCGTCGAGGAAACCGTAGAATCGGATGCCTTATTAGTGCCTACAGAAGCAGTTGCAGAGAGTGAAAGGGAGTCCTTTGTTTTTGTGGTAACGGATGATGAAACGGTAGAACAGCGCGAGGTTTCTGTTATTACAATGCAATCCCGGCAAACCGCAATCGAGGGAGATATCGAAGCTGGGGAAGAAATCGTCATAACAGGTCAGTCCGGATTAGAAGATGGCGATGCCGTCGAAGTAGTGAAAGGGGAATAGATTTTGAAACAGCTTATAAAAACTTCAGTAAAACGGCCAATTGGCGTCATTATGATTGTATTAGCTGTTCTTGCTTTAGGGGTCATGTCCCTGCGTAATCTGGCGGTCGATCTTTTCCCTGAAATAGATTTGCCGGTAGCCGTCGTTGCTACCAATTATCAAGATGCAGCACCAGAAGATGTGCAGAATTTAATCAGCAGACCGCTGGAATCAGCAGTAAGTGCAGTAGAAGGAATCGATACGGTTCAATCTCAATCACAATCTGGGTCCTCCATGGTAATGATGATGTTTCAAAATGGAACAGATTTAGACCAGGCCCTATTGGATGTGAGAGAACAGGTCGACCAAGTAAAAGGAATGTTACCTGATGGGGCAGGAGATCCAAATATTCTTCGCTTCAGTCCGGATTCACTTCCGGTTATGTACTTAGGATTAACAGGTGAAGATTTAGCCGAGCTGACCGAAATGGCAGATCAGCAAATTGTTCCTTTCTTTGAAAGACAAGAAGGGGTAGCATCTGTCACGATTGAAGGCGGCTTAGAAAGAGAGATTCAAATTGAACTAGATGAAGCGAGCTTAGAACAATATGGCATCTCGCCTCAAAGTGTCATGGATACACTGGGGAGCGAGAACAGCTCTTCCTCCATCGGTACGGTAGAACAGGGAAACCAGGATTTACAGATTCGCGTCATCGGTGAATTTGACAACATAGAGGATATTGAAAATACACAGATTCAGTCTGAAGCAGGCGGTGTGGTCCGCATTTCCGATATTGCAGCCGTCCAGGATGATTTTAAAGAGGCTTCCTCTGAAACAATGGTAAACGGCGAGCATGCGCTGGTCCTGTCCGTAATGAAGCAGACAGATGCGAATACGGTAGAGGTAGCAAACAATATTACAGCTGCAATGCCGGGAATGATGGATGATTTGCCAGAAGGAATGGGTTTAAATACCATCATTGATACCTCTGAATTTATTGAGATGTCCATTGATTCGGTTATGAATAATATTTTAATAGGCGGAGCAATTGCATTTCTTATTCTGCTCCTATTTTTAAAGAGCATCCGTGCAACCATTGTGATTGGATTATCGATTCCAATAGCGATTATCGCAACCTTTGTATTAATGTACTTTACGGGACAAACCTTGAATGTACTTTCCCTGGGCGGATTAGCTTTAGGAATTGGAATGATGCTGGATAGCTCAATTATTATTTTAGAAAATATTTATTCCTACCGGCGCAGAGGCTACAGCCTGTTTGAGGCGGCAACCAAGGGATCGATTGAATTAGCGCCGGCAGTTATTGCTTCGACAACGACGACATTAGTCGTATTTTTACCAATTGTTTTTGTAGAAGGAATGTCATCCGACTTATTCACACCATTAGCACTGACCGTTTCCTTCTCCTTAGTCGCATCTTTAGTCGTTGCGATTACCTTAGTACCAATGCTCTCCTCGAAGCTGTTGGCAAATGTTATGGAAGGGTCAGGGAAAAGATATTGGTTTGACAGGTTTTTAAATTGGCTGAAAACACGTTATGGAAAAGGATTAGAAAAAGTACTCAGATTTAGAAAAACAACCGTCCTGGTAACGGTTTTAGCGATTATCGGCAGTCTTTTCCTCATTCCTCGTATCGGGATGGAGTTTATGCCATCCGCCGACCAGGGGCAAGCACAGATTACGGTAGAGACACCACCGGGAAGCAGCTTAGACTATACAATCGGCATGACAGAACAGGTGGATGAAATTCTGGCAGATTACGAGGAATATATGGACGTCAGCTATGTAACCATTGGTTCAGCTGACTTTACAGGCAGTATGAACGAGTCAACCTATACGCTGCAATTAACACCGGCATCCGAACGTGATCGTTCAACCGATGAGATTATGGTAGAAATTGATGAACGCGTACAGCATATTGCAGGTGCTGATATTGCAGCCTCTGCGATGGATGGCGGAATGGAAATGGGTGACCCGATTTCGGTCCAATTAAATGGGCCAGAAAATGATACCCTGATTGATTTATCAGAACAGGTGCTTGCAGAGATGGAAGAGATTGAGGGAGTAACCAATGCCTCTTCCACAGCGGAAGACGGTATTCCGCAGATGGAAATTCGGGTAGATGAGGATGTGGCGTCCAGCTATGGTCTATCCGGATCGCAAATCACCAGCCAGCTGGAAATGAAATTCACTGGGCAAGTAGTCGGTCAGTATCGGGAAGAAGGACAGGAAATTGATATCAGTCTTTCTTATCCGGAAGATATACGTACAAGTATCGAAGATCTGCTGGATACAAGCATTCAATCACCTTCAGGAGCAACGGTTCCGTTAGATGAACTTGTTGAGATAGAGCAGGCAGAAGGACCGCAGACGCTCCTGAGAGAAAATCAGCAGGCACAAATGAATGTCAGCTCCGGAGTGGTCGGCCGCGATTTAGGAAGTGTCGTATCCGATATTGAAACGAAGCTAAGTCAAATGGACTTCCCTGAAGGCTACAGCTATAGTATTGGCGGCCAGGCGGAAGATATGGAAGAAGCCTTTATGGAGCTTGGCGTAGCGCTGATATTCTCGATTTTCTTAGTGTATATCGTACTCGCTGTACAATTTGAAAATCTCCTGCAGCCTTTTATCATTATGTTTGCATTGCCGACAACCATTATTGGTGTTATCGGCGGACTGTTTGTGACAAATATATCCTTAAGTGTGGCCGGCTTTATCGGCATTATCATGCTTGCCGGAATAGTGGTAAATAACTCCATCGTCCTTGTAGACTATATCAATATTCTGCGCAGGCGAGGCATGGACCAGGTAGAAGCAATTATTGAAGCCGGACGCTCCAGACTGCGCCCGATCCTGATGACATCCCTTACCACGATTCTGGCGATGATTCCATTAGGACTGGGTATCGGTGAAGGAGCCGAGCTGCAGCAGCCATTAGCTGTAACGATAATCTTCGGTTTAACGATTTCCAGCATCTTTACCTTATTCTTTGTGCCGGTTATTTATCTGATCTTTGATAACCTAACGAAGAAAGTAAGGGAGAGAAGGAAGCGGAAGAAAGCAGCGAAAAAGTAAACGTAAGTAATGAAAATGGGGCAGCTCTTGGCAGAGAGACAATCATCTCATTTGCCAATCTGCCCTTTTCATGACATAAATATTTTTCCTTGATTAACAACAGGCTAGAATTCATTTCATGTCGAAAATCGGGTATGATAAAGACAAAGAAAAGCGAAAGAAGGTAGATAAAATGGTAATATCCCAAGTGATGCAATTAATCACCGGTATTTTTGAAGGGTTATTGGGAATTCCAGTCTTTGGCGGTATCTATATCATGGGATCAGGCTATACGCCATTATTCGTCATGCTGATTCTTCATATTATTACATTAGTCCTTGCCAGCCGGGATAGAAGATGGATAGCGGGCAGTGTTTTAGGAATTGTGACAAGTATTATCGGATTTATCCCGCTTGTTGGCATGACATTGCACTGGATTACATGTATTGTATTAATTATTTCCGTATTTCAACCAAGAAGATATTAAAAAAAGCCTCTTGCTTTTCATGCAGCAAGAGGCTTTTTTTAATATGAATATATAGTTTTATTCCGGCCACCAATGAAAGCCATTTCTTTCAAGCAATTCATCTGCGGCTTTTGGACCCATCGAACCAGATTCATAATTCGGGAAATCCGGTTTTGTATTTGCCCAGCTCGCTAAAAGACGATCAACAAATTCCCATGACAATGCAACTTCATCCCAGTGTGTAAAGTTTGTTGCATCACCAAGCATACTATCGTAAATAAGCTTTTCATATGCTTCTGGAGTATTGATACCAGATTCTGAATCCTGGTGATAAGCAAGCTGAATAGGCTCTGTTAAATTACCATTCCCTGTTTTCTTCGCATTCAAATGAAGTGTAATCCCTTCGTTGGGCTGAATGTTAATAACAAGCAGGTTAGGATTTCGTAAATCATCTTTTTTATGATAGAGGTTCATTGGAATATCTTTAAATTCCACAACAATTTTGGTTGATTTTTCTTTCATTCGTTTTCCTGTACGAATATAGAAAGGAACGCCGGCCCAGCGATAGTTGTCGATAACAAGCTTTGCAGCAACAAAGGTTTCTGTTGTAGAGTCTGTTAATGCTTCAGCTTCATCCTGATACCCATTGACTTCTTTTCCGTCTATTTTCCCGGGACCATATTGACCGCGGACAAAATATTTGTGGACTTTCTCTTCTTTGATGGTGCGCAGAGCACGCAACACCTTGATTTTTTCCGAACGAATTTCTTCGGTGCTGAGATTGATTGGCGGCTCCATCGCAAGCAGGGCAACCATTTGCAGCATATGGTTTTGAATCATATCTCTTGTTGCGCCTGATGCATCGTAGTAGTGCGCACGTTCTTCAACACCAAGGGTCTCGCTGCTTGTTACTTGAATGTTATTGATAAATTGATTATTCCATAAATGCTCAAAGATCCCATTCGCAAAACGGATAACTTCAATATTTTGAACCATTTCTTTTCCTAGATAATGGTCGATTCGATAGATTTGATTTTCGTCAAAAGCAGCTTGAAGCTCTTTATTCAGTTTTTTGGCAGAAGGTAAATCATGCCCAAAAGGTTTTTCGATCACTAAACGCGTCCATCCAGACGTTTCTTTTAAGCCATGGTCTTTCAGCTGATTGGCAATGGTCCCGAAAAAGTCAGGAGCCATTGCTAAATAAAACAGGCGATTGCCTTCCGTATGATATTCCCGTTCAAGAGACTCCACCATAAATTTTAAGTCTGTATATGAATTAGTTGACGTTACATCAAATGATTTATAGTAAAAATGTGAAGTGAATTCAGACACATCTTCATCCTCGGAAGTCAACCCTTGGATAGACTGCTCTACCTTCTCACGTATAATGTCATTATCCCATCCGCGGCGGGCAAGCCCGATAACCGCAAAATTCTCATCTAGTTTACCGCTCTTATAAAGGCGATAAATGGAAGGGTATAATTTACGGTTTGCCAAATCTCCAGTTGCTCCAAAAATCACAATCGTTGCCTTTGGTTGTATAGTTTCACTCATGATTAGGTTCCTCAATTCTTTAGTTTCTGTAAAGATGTTAAAAAATGCGTATAAGTATCCTCTAAAATGCTGATTTAAAAACAGATGGAAATGTCCAACAGACTAAATCCATCAAGGTTTTGAATGCTCCAATCTGTGTGGAAAGGCACATTTTAAAGGGAAGCTTTGGAACACGCACAAACATATTAAAAATTCCCTAAAGATAGAAGGGGATTAATCATTTACTTTACAGAATGAAAGGTGGCTTTGTCAATTTATTTACCTTTAAAATGGAGTTAATAAATTAATTTTTCAGAATTTGTTTGGAGTGAACTGGATATAATGGAATTATTATAAAAAAGAAGGGCGAGTATATATAACTGCTTAGCTTGATGGAATTTATAAAAACCATCTGCAGTAAATATTTACCCAGTTTATCTGAAAAAAGACTAGCTTTATTTTTAAATGATTGGTAAAATATAGACAATTCAAAGAAAGGAAGTGTTCTATTGTTTACAGCACCAGTTATTCTCGAAGAAGAAGCAGACTACATGAAGCATGATCGGCTGACGAAAAAGCTGATACAAGAGTTTTTTGAAGAGTTTATCGAAGGATTTTTCCCCAATCTTCACCCTCACATTGATTTCTCCAACGTAACTTTCCTCGAACAGGAACTATATCTGGACTATATCAATGGCCGTAAAAAGGAAATTGACGTTCTCGCAGCAGTAAAGCTAAACCACCAAGACAAAATACTCCATATTCATACTGAAGCCCAATCAACCCGTGAAGCAAATTTTCCCGAAAGAATGTTTCTTTATTTTAGCTACCTCTACGCCAAACACCGCAAACCCATTCAACCCATCGCTGTTTTGAGTTATAATAGGGAGAAAGAAGAACCGACGCAATTCAGAATCGATACCCCCACCCAAGACGTACTACAATTTAACTTTTTACAATTACACCTAATCAAGAAAAACTGGAAAGAATATATTCAATCAGATAACTCGGCCGCAGCAGCATTGCTCAGTCAAATGGGCTATGAAGCGCATGAGCGGGTTCAGGTAAAGCTGGAGTTTCTGCGTATGATCACCCGGATGAAAATCAACCCGGCACAAATGGAATTCCTATATGGTTATTTTGAAACTTATCTAAAACTAAACAAAGAGGAGGAAGCGCAAATGATGGAGCAAATGGAGAACTTGCCGGAGGAGGAAAAAGAAGTGGTATTGAAACTGCCGAATTCTTATTTTGAGAGAGGATTGGAGGAAGGGAGACAGGAAGGAAGACAAGAAGGAAAGCAAGAAGGAAAGCAAGAAATAGCTTTAGAATTGCTGGCAATAGGAATGCCGATCAATCAAATCGCAGAGATCACAAAATTAAGCAAAGAAGAAATTAAAAAGCTGACAGGCGAGTAAATAAAACGAAGAAACAAACAGCTTTCATCAGATAAAAAAGGGAGACGCTTAAAAATAAAGCATCTCCCTTTTAGAATTGTACAAAGCAAAGCGTTTATCAACGAAGGATTGTTCTCTTCTATGAAGATGAAAAAATTACGGCTTTGCCTTTTGCAGCTTCATCATAATCTGATTAATAACCTGGGAAAACATTAAGCCAATCGCAATGCCTCCAGCCAGCAGCATCACTTGGGCTGAAAGCTGAATTGCCGTATTATAATCATTTTCAACAAAGTTTCGCATGGCATTATAGGCGACGCCTCCAGGCACGAGCGGGATAATGCCGGATACCGTGAAGATAATGATGGGCCTTTTTAGAATACGGGAACAAACTTGGCTAAGGATGGAGACAAGAATTGCCGCAAAGGTGGTTGCAGCAACGATATCGACATGAAATTCTCTGAGGGTGTAAAAGAGAATCCAGCCAAGCATTCCGACAAGACCGCATGGAATCAATGATTTTTTGGGTGCATTAAATAAAACACCAAAGCCTGCAGATGCAATAAAACTGGCAGCAAGTTGAACAATAATATCAAACATCTTAATTTCTCCTCCATTCAAGCTTTCGCAGGATGTGACGGGTTCTGCGCCTGCCACACCGATGAGAGCTGCCTTGTTATTTTCGGATGACAGCAATTAAACTGGGAAAAACCCATAAACCATCGCAATTCCGGCTCCAATCGCTACAGCGGTAAGCAGTGACTCGATTCCCTTGGAAACACCGGAAACCAGATGACCCGCCATTAAATCACGAATGGCATTCGTAATCGGGAGCCCGGGAACAAGCGGCATAACCGCACCGATAATAATCATTTCCAGACTTCCGCCAAAGCCGAGCAAAAAACAGGTCGCAGCTGTTAAACCAATGAACGATGATCCGATAAATTCTGCAAGGAAGCGGATTTCAATCATTTTATCAAATAGAATCATCGTCGAGTACCCGATACTTCCTGCAAGACAGGCTGGTAAAAAGTCAGCCCACGTACCGCCGAACATTAAGGAAAAACACCCGCTGACCAGTGTGGCAGCAAGCACTTGGAAGCTTAAAGAAAAGGTCGGTACATTTTTTTCTAACGTTTTTAATTTATGATAAGCTGTCTCCAGGGGAAGCTGATGCGCGACAATTTCCCGGGAAAGCTGATTCACATCATCAATTTTATGTAGATCTGTAGCGCGTTTGGTAATCCGTAAGAAATAACTGCTTTCAGTATAATCGAGCGAGAAGTGCAGTCCGGTTAATGTAGCATAGCTTTGAGGGTTTTCTACCCCATAAGACTGTGCGATCCGATCCATGGTATCCTCGACCCGATACGTCTCTGCTCCAGAAGCCAGCATAATCTTTCCGGCTAATAAACATATTTTTTCTACAGTAACAGATTGCTTGCTCAAAACATAACCTCCGCATCCGGTTCAAACTAAGTTCTATTATAGGTAAAGCAGCCCCCGAAAGAAAGGTATAAACCGAAACTTTTATAGAGAAGTTTTCTTATCCAGGTGGATTCCAAAATAAAAAAAGAAAACCCGATGTGCAAGAAACACATCAGGATAGATCAGCTGACGATTAACAGAATAAAAACAATTGCAATAATAGGAACCGCGTTCCCTAAAGCCATGGCCATAAATATAAATGGCTGGATTCGCTGTTTGAGCTCTTTTTCAACATTACCTGCAGGAGAACGCTGCGAGAAGATATAAAAAATATGAATAACCATTAAAAGGGCGATAATGACAATTGGAATCAGCGCATCCGCCATGTCCAGCTGCACGTTTGGGGGAAAGATAAATCCCAGCACAATCATCGCAATTGGCAAGATTTCAAGAATAGAAAATTTGGTAAAAAAACGGTTTAAATGCTGCGGGAACTTTTCCGGCTCTGACAGCATGTTATCCATTGTGGAACGAAATACAACAATCATTCCAAACACAGCGATAGCAGCTGCTAATACATAAAGATATAAAAACATATGAGGCACCTCCTTTTCACTAGCTGATGATTGTAATGAATGTACCACAGCCGCAGCCTTAAAAAAAGATGCGCTTTACCTATATTTCTATTCCGCAAAACCCCCGCTATGAAAGATTCCCAAAGAATAATCGGATAAATCATTGCGCAATATAGGAAGAGTCCTATATAATTTAAAGAAGTCCACAGGAAATGATGTCGAAATAAGGGAAAAATAAACATACAAATTTCGACATGGAACCTTTAAAGTCTGGCACTTGAAGCCAGATGAGCAAAAAGAAATGCAATGGGAACAGAATAGGAAAATCAACCTATCTTCAACCCTGCTGCTGACCAAATGAAAGCCATTCTTTTTAGGAGTATGTGACTTGTAATATTTAGGAGAATACTATGCTAAACTATGTAGATTTAACAATCGCCTTTTTAATTTCTGCCATCTCAGCTTTGCTGATTACCTATCCAGTGAAAAAGCTGGCAGTAAAAATAGGAGCAATGGATAAACCAAACCATCGAAAAATACATCAGAGTGTTACACCAAGATTAGGTGGATTAGCTATTTTTGCAGGTGCTTTATTAGGTATGCTTTATTTGCAGCCAAGGCATGTCTTCATAGACGAAATTTTGATTGGCTCGCTTATCATTTTGATTACCGGAGCGCTGGATGATAAATACACCATACGTCCTTTAATTAAACTATCGGGACAAGTCATTGCCGCGAGTCTGCTGATTTATGCCGGTCTGATTATCGAACGGATCACCATTCCGCTTTTGGGCGTTGTGGAGCTCGGCTTTTTAGGTCCGGTGCTGACATTCTTTTGGATTATCGGCATCACCAACGCCATTAATTTAATTGACGGCTTAGACGGGCTGGCCACCGGAGTGACAACGATTGCGATGATCAGTATCTTTGCCATGGCCATTGTGGACACGCAGGTGCTGGTTGCTTACTTATGCATTACCTTTATTGGCGCGAACATCGGCTTTTTATACCATAATTTTTACCCCGCCAAGATATATATGGGGGACACCGGGTCCAACCTGCTGGGGTATATTATAGCGATTATTTCTATCTTAGGTCTGTTTAAAAACATTACCTTCTTTAGTTTTATTATCCCGATTGTGATTCTGGCAGTGCCTATTTTTGACACGCTGGTAGCAATGATTCGCCGGCTTTACAATAAGGAAAGCATCATGACAGCAGACCGCCGCCATATCCATTATCAATTGATCGATGCCGGCTACAGCCACCGGAAAACAGTGGTCATTATCTATCTGTTCAGCGGCTTGTTTGGGGTAATCGGGATTCTCTTTTCCGAAGCAGATCTGGCTATTTCGCTTGTTTTCACAGCTGTGATGATATTTCTATTACATATTTTTGCGGAACTTGCCGGACTGGTCATGGGAGGGAGAAGGCCGATTGTGACCATTCTCCGGCGGGTAAAGTCATTTATATTTAAACCGTTCAAGAAAAAGAAGAAATCAAGAAAAAGCAGTGACTGATCGCATGTCACTGCTTTTTCTTGATGTTGCGCTATAATCAAGCTTCCTTATAAGCTCCAGTATTTAAAGCCTTCAGCTTCCAAAGCCTCTCTGCCGTATGCTCCCTTGATATCGATAAATACCTTCTCATCCGCCCGGTACATTGGATGGAAGTCACTTACCTGGTATTCCTGATACTCTCGATGGGGTACAGCTAAAACAACCGCATCCAAATCAGTTAATTCTTTATTCTGGACTAACTCAAATCCGAAAACCTCTTTGACTTCCTCAGGTTCTGCTTTTGGATCATGAACCAGCACATCGACACCGTATTCCGTCAATTCATTCACAATATCATTGACCTTCGTATTACGCACATCGGCAACATTTTCTTTAAATGTCAGTCCGAGAATGGCAACACGCGCACCATCCACCTGCAGCTTCGACTTAATCATTTTCTTGATGATGCTGCTGGCGATATATCTGCCCATATCATCATTGATTTTTCTTCCCGCTAAAATAATCTGCGAATGATAGCCGAGCTGTTCTGCTTTATAAGTGAAGTAATAAGGATCCACGCCAATGCAGTGTCCGCCGACAAGACCGGGAGTGAACTTCAAAAAGTTCCATTTCGTGCCGGCTGCTTCCAGCACATCCTTCGTATCGATATCCATCTTATTGAAAACCATGGAAAGCTCATTCATAAAGGCGATATTGATATCCCGCTGTGAATTCTCAATCACCTTTGCAGCTTCTGCAACCTTGATGGATTTTGCTTCAAAGACACCCGCTTGAATAATGGAACCGTATAAAGCGGAGATTTCCTTCAATGCTTCCTCATCTGAGCCGGACACAATCTTTTGGATAGTGACAAGGGTATTTACCTTATCGCCGGGATTGATTCGTTCCGGAGAGTAGCCTACTTTGAAATCCTTTCCGAAAGTCAATTGGGATTTTTCCTCTAAAATAGGAATGCAAACCTCTTCCGTTGTCCCCGGATAAACCGTTGATTCATAAACGACAATGGAACCTTCTGTAAGGTGTTGTCCAACTGTCTCACTTGCTGAAATCACAGGTTTTAAATTCGGCGTTTTATCCGAATTGATCGGTGTCGGCACAGCAACGATATGAAAGGTACAATCGCTGATATCGCTCGGCGCACTTGTGAATTCTAGGGTAGTTTCCTTTAGCGCCTCACTGCCGACCTCTTCCGTTACATCAATGCCTTTTCGGTATTGCGCAACCTTTGCTTCATTCAGGTCAAAACCGACCACATCATATTTTTTTGCTAATTCCACTGCCAGAGGCAGTCCTACATAACCCAGACCAATGACGGAAATCTTAGCTTTTCTATCTTGAATTTGTTGAAATAGATTCATTTATTTAGCCTGCCTTTTTAAATGTAAATTCATGTAACATCTACTTGTTCCATATTATACAATTATCTAAATTAGATGTATAGTAAATGGTAGTTAGACTTATTGTAACCTAAGCGATTTATTTCATTAAAATACACTGGAGGGATGCCATATGACAGTAAAAAAAGCAATTATCCCCGCAGCAGGACTTGGAACAAGATTTTTACCGGCAACGAAGGCGCAGCCAAAAGAAATGCTTCCCATTGTAGATAAACCGACGATTCAATATATTATTGAGGAAGCAGTGGCCTCCGGAATAGAGGATATCATTATTATTTCTGGAAGAGGCAAGCGCGCGATTGAAGACCATTTTGATAAATCATATGAATTAGAAGAAAAATTAGAGCAGAAGCAGGATTGGGAGACATTAGAACAGGTCAGAAGCATCTCTAAACTCGCGAACATTCACTATATCCGCCAAAAGGAACCGCTTGGCCTCGGGCATGCCATTGGCTGTGCCAGCTCATTTATCGGCAATGAAGCCTTCGCTGTCTTGCTTGGCGATGATATTGTAGTATCCGAAAAACCATGCTTAAAGCAGCTGATTGATGTCCATGAGGAACACCATGCGGCTGTAATAGGCGCACATTCCGTTCCATGGGAGGATGTATCGAAATATGGAATCATCGACCCGGAAAACAAAGAAGAGACGGCAGGCAGAACCAGCTTTGTCCATGATTTAGTTGAAAAACCGGATGCGAAGGAAGCGCCATCCAACCTGGCTATTATGGGAAGATATATCCTGACGCCGGAAATCTTTTCGATTTTACAGACGCTTGAACCAGGCAAGGATAATGAAATCCAGCTGACAGATGCGTTAAAGAAACTCAATCAGACACAGGATGTCGTTGCTTATAATTTTGAAGGTGATCGATATGACGTGGGCAATAAATTTGGTTTTATTGAAGCAACGATTGATTTTGCACTGGGAAGACCGGATTTAAAAGCAGATGTGCTGGAGTATATGAGAAAGAAATTAGAAGAAGAGTAAGTACAAAGGGAATGCAGGCTGTGTAATGGTCTGCATTTTTTATGTGAAACTCACAAGGTCTAAAGTAAAGGCCGAGAGGTGTAAAGCTGCCAAGGTCTAAAGTAAAGGCCGAGAGGTGTAAAGCTGCCAAGGTCTAAAGTAAAGGCCGAGAGGTGTAAAGCTGTCAAGGTCTAAAGTAAAGGCCAAGAGGTGTAAAGCTGCCAAGGTCTAAAGTAAAGGCCAAGAGGTGTAAAGCTGTCAAGGTCTAAAGTAAAGGCCGGGAGGTGTAAAGCTGCCAAGGTCTAAAGTAAAGGCCAAGAGGTGTAAAGCTGCCAAGGTCTAAAGTAAAGGCCAAGAGGTGTAAAGCTGTCAATCCCTAAAGTTAAGCCTGAAAATTAAAGTACACAGTAAGACCTCCTTTCTAATGAAACAAAGCCCTCCATCCCTTTGTTTCATTTTTTCTGCTTCAGCAACCGTCCTCAAGCCTTTTTTCACAAAATAGTCACTGTCGAAAATTTATTTATCCGCACCCCTATGTTATAATGCTTCTGGGTAAAATATCGACAAATTACTTTGCAGGGGAATGAAAAAAATGGGGGAAAAGAAAAAAATATTTTTCTTTATATATCAGTTGGGGTCCGGCGGTGCGGCGAGAACGATGCTCAATTTATTAAATAACTTGGATTTGGAGCAGTTTGAGCCGACATTGATTACCTTGAATTATGAAGGCGATTATGAAAAATACTTAAAAAAAGAAATCACCTTTATCAAGCTGCCGACCAGAAGACTGCGTTCGGGAATCATCCCTTTTTCCAAAATAATTAAAAAGGAAAAACCCGATATTGTCTTCAGTACCATTCCTAACTATAACCTCATTGCCATTGCAGCAAGACTGCTGTCCGGTCACAAAGCTAAAAATATTGTCCGGGAAGCAGCGTTATTAGGAACAGAAGGAAAAAGAAATACGAACCTGAAAATATATGGATTGGCCTATCGATTTTCGAAAAAAGTCGTTGCCCTTTCTGAAGGGGTAAGGCAGAATATCATTCAAAACTACAAAGTAAACCCGAAAAAGGTAAAGGTTATTTATAACCCGGTCGATGTGGAAAATATAGAATCCTTGATGAAGCAAGGAGAAATTGCCGAGGAGTATCAATCTATATTTAATGACCCGAAAGAAAAAGTGATTATTACAGCAGGACGCTTGGTAGACGATAAGGATCAGGCGACATTGATTCAAGCTTTTGCTAGAGTACGTAAAAATATTTCAGCCAGCCTTGTCATTCTTGGTGAGGGAGAGCTGGAAGAGAAGCTGAAAAGGCAGGTAAAAGCATTGCATCTAGAGGACGCTGTATTTTTTGCAGGCTTTCAGGAGAATCCATATGTTTATTTTAATCAGGCAGATATTTTTGTATTGTCTTCCAAAAGAGAAGGGTTCGGGCATGTGCTGACAGAAGCGCTCGCCGCCAGAATCCCGATTATCTCCACTGACGCCAGACCGGGCGCAGCAGAAGTCCTGGATAATGGTAAATATGGTGTGATTACACCGGTAGGAGATGCAGATGCACTAGCTGCACAAATGGAAGATGCTTTACATTGGGATGATGAAAAAAGAAACCAGGTCACGGAAAAAGGCTGGGAACGAGCAGTATCCTTCCGTGCAGAGAAGATTGTCAAAGAATATGAGAAGCTCTTTAAACAAACGATTGATCAATAACGATGAATAATCAATAGAGAGGACAGCTGCAATGAATGAAAAAAAACGTGTTGTTCATTTAACAACAGTACATCATCCTCATGATCCGAGAATTTATCATAAGGAATGTAAATCATTAAAAAAAGCTGGATTCGACGTATACTTAATTGCCAAAGAAACAGAAACAGGAATAGATAGAGAGAGCGGCATCAAGCATATCCCAATCAAAGATTACACAAGCAGATGGGAACGCATGACCAAGGGAGCCTGGACACTTTATAAGCAGGCGAAAAAATTAAAAGCGGATGTGTATCATTTCCATGACCCGGAGCTGCTGCCAGTCGCATGGCTGCTTAAAAACCGCCGGAATCATGTGATATATGATATTCATGAAGACTACATCACGAGCATGCTGCAAAAAGAATATTTACCGAAGCCGCTTCGTAAATTTGCTGCCAAAGCATATAAGAAAATGGAGCAGTTTTTTACAAAAAAGATGGAACTAATCCTTGCTGAAAAGTATTATAAGGATATTTATCCGGACGGGGAATGTGTGTTAAATTATCCGATGGTAAACACCGCTTTTATAAAGCATCAGCGCAAAGGAAAAATAGAAGATAAATTGATTTATACGGGCAATGTAACAGATGTGCGCGGTGCATTTCTGCATGCAAAATTGCCTTTAATAGATGAGAAAATTACCATGAATTATATTGGTAAATGCTCCACAGAATTCGCAGATGAAATTTACCACATTGCTGGCAGCCAGTCAGACCGGATTCAAATCAATGGAGTGAACCAATACATTCCAAAAGAAGAAATTGAACAAGCCTATTTGAAGCATAATTGGCTGGCAGGGGTTGCGATTTTTCCGGAAACAGAGCATTATATGAAGAAAGAATTAACCAAGTTCTTTGAGTATATGAATGCTGGTATTCCAATTATTTGTTCCAACTTCCCTGTCTGGAAGCATTTTATCAATCAATATCGATGCGGTATCACAGTAGACCCCCATAATGACCAAGAAATAAAGGATGCGCTGGATTATTTAAGAAATCATCCGGATGCAGCGAAACAGATGGGCGAAAATGGGAAAAAAGCTGTCCAGGAACAATTGAATTGGAGAGCGGAAGAAGAAAAATTGATTGCCATTTACCAGCGTTTAGGAAACAAATAGGACGAAGTGAAGTAGGTGAACAACTTGGGAGATAGCAAACCGATAGTCTCTGTCATTACGCCAACCTATAACTCCGAGCAGTTTATTGCAGAAACCATTGAATCGGTGCAGGCACAAACTTTTTCGGATTGGGAAATGAATATTGTGGATGACTGCTCGACAGACCGGACGGCCGAAATTGTGAAAAGCTATGCCGAAAAAGACGCACGTATCCATTTAACCGTATTAGATACGAATCAGGGCTCTGCCATTTCACGCAACACAGCTATGGACCAGTCGAAAGGACGCTATATTGCCTTTTTAGACAGCGATGATTTATGGCTGCCGGAAAAGCTGGAAAAGCAGCTCGCCTTTATGCAGGACAACGGGGTTGCCTTTTCATTCACACAGTATGTGCGTATGAATGAAGACGGCACAGATACCGGTGCAATCAGCACAGCCCCTGCAACCGTGACGTATGAGGATTTAATGAAACGCTGCGTCATCGGCTGCCTGACCGTCATGTTAGATCGTGAAAGAATAGGCGAACGGCGCATGGTCAATATCCGTACCAGACAAGACTACGCTTTCTGGCTGGAAATCACCAGAAACGGCCACTTTGCCTATGGACTTCCAGAAGTACTCGCAAGGTACCGCCTCGTAGGCAACTCCATTTCCAGCAACAAATGGAAAGCAGCCAAAAGAAACTGGTACGTATTCCGGGAAGTAGAACAGCAAACCCTTCCCAAAACCCTATACTACTTCTCCCACTACGTAACCCGCTCACTCCGGGATTTACTGAAATGGAATGCAAAGAAGTAGGGGATGTTTTATAGCTATAATAGGTTGAGTTATTAGACCGTATTCGTTCATTTTTTATAATGGAAATGAACAATCCATGACTAGAATATATAACTAGCGGAAGAAATACACGGAGACTCCTGCGGGAAAGCGCAGGGTGAAGACCCCGCAGAAAAAGCGAACTTCTTTTTCGAGGAGGCTGAGCGCAAGCCCGCGGAAAGCGTAGTGTATTTCTGGAGCGATCGCTATAAAGCAGCATCTAATTCAACTCATGCTATTTTTATAAAACAACACCATTTTAGTGTATAATAGCAACTAGGCTCAGGAATCCTTCTAATAAGGACCCCTGACAATTAAAAGATGGAAAAAATCACTTTCCTGACAGGACAACCGCAGTATGTCCATAAATAGAAAGTGTTGAAACAATTAGGCGGTGTCAAATTATAATGAAAAACTATATACAAGAGATTTTACGGAGGAAAGATTTACTCTTTTACCTCGTAAAATCCGGACTCAAAGCGGAGCACCGAAACAGCTACCTCGGTTACTTCTGGTGGCTGCTCGACCCGCTGTTAAACGTACTCGTATTTTATTTTTTAATTGTTATTATCTTAGACCGAGGCGATGAAAACTTTGGTTTATTCCTGGTCGTTGGTTTAGTTGTCTGGAGATGGGTAGCCACAAGTATGAATTCAGCATCTAAATCGATTTTAAGGTACAGCTCGATTATTAACCAGGTCTATTTGCCGAAATCATTATTTCCAATATCCTTTACGATGACGCAATTATTTAACTTTGGATTTGGTTTAATTGTTATTGCAGGATTTCTGTTAGGTTATGGCGTTTTGCCGGAATGGCATATTATTTATTTGCCGATTCTTATCTTGATACAACTGACGTTCCAGTTAATGCTGGGGCTTGTACTAGGCTATATTACTGTATTTATTCGTGATATCGACAATTTACTTGGTTATGTGACGAGACTATTCTTTTATGCGTCACCAATTATTTGGCCAGGCGGACGTTTACCACCTGAATATAGCTTTTTTGTCGATTATAATCCGATAGCGGTACTGGTAACATCCTATCGCGATATTTTAATGTATCATCAGACGCCGAATTTGCTGGGCTTGGGTATTATTTTTGTTGCCAGCTTAGCGATTAGTGTCTATATGATTTATTATTATAGCAAAAATGAACATAAGATTATTAAAGCATTATAGTCCATAATGCACTTTTAGAATGATGGAATGAATCAAGCACGTAGTATAACAAGTACCCTCTCTTAAGAGAGAGGGGTCTGAAATACTGAATCAAGTCTGGTGGTTCAGGTAAAAAAGCTACTGTGCAATAAAAGAGGTTTTATTATGTCAAATCATGATAATGAAAAAATCGATAAGCAGTCGAAGGAAGAGGTTATTGTTTCAAAAAATATCTCTGTTTCCTTTCGTGATAATCAGCATGCAGACGATTTAAAATCTACCCTGACTAACGTTTTTAAAAAGAAGGAAAAAAAGAAAAAACCAGAAAAAGTATGGCCGTTAAAGGATATTACATTTACCGGCTATCAGGGAGAAATTTTAGGAATTATCGGTTCAAACGGTGCTGGAAAAACGACGTTGAGCAAAATAATTACCGGCATTCTTACACAGGATGAAGGAATAATGAACGTCGATGGAAATGTAACAGCTCTTTTCTCTTTCGGCATGGGTTTTAACAAAGAACTGACAGGAAGAGAAAATGTCTATTTAAATGGAATGATGCTCGGTATTAATAAGCAGTTAATCAATGATTATATTGAAGATATTCATGAATTCTCGGAGATTGGCCAGTTTTTTGACCAGCCGATGAAATACTATTCCAGCGGGATGAAGGCGCGGCTTGGTTTCAGTGTCGCTTCTCACCTTCAGCCGGAAATCCTCATTTTGGATGAGGCATTGAACACAGGAGACGTGAAATTTGGCAGCAAGGCAGCCGCAAAGCTCAAGGAGCTGGTTGCGAATGCGAAGATGGTAGTAATTGTTACGCACAGCCTGCGTTATGCTCAAAAAAACTGTGATCGATTGATTTGGCTGGACAATGGCTATGTCAAAGAAATTGGTGATCCTAAAACTGTGATTGATCATTATAAAGAAACGGTCCCTCCAGTTGCACGTCAAAGAAGACAAAAACGCAGTTTAAATGTCACAAAGACAGAAGCAACTATTGGCAGAAAATCCATTGTAAAAGCAGAGAATGTTGGTATCTCTTTCAAGCTACAAAATAAAAAAGAAGACTACTGGGCATTAAGAAATGTTAATTTTAATATTAAAGAAGGAGAAGTCGTCGGCATTATTGGGCATAATGGTGCCGGGAAAAGTACGCTCTGTAAAGCCATTACAAATATATTAAAGCCCGATGAAGGAACAATGACTGTAAACGGGCAGACTTCTTCCCTGCTCGGCTACGGTACAGGTTTTAATGCACAATTAACTGGAACAGATAATATTTATTTAAATGCAATGTTATTAGGAATTCCGAGAGAACGTGTCGATGAAAAATATGAGGAAATCATTGAATTCTCCGGTATCCGGAAAGCAATCGATAAGCCGGTAAAGCATTACTCAGCAGGAATGAAATCGCGCCTCGGCTTTAGTATCGCAGCGATTTTAAAGCCCGATGTATTTATCGTCGATGAAGCCCTGTCAACAGGCGACCTTGCCTTTCAGGAAAAAGCCAGTGTCCGCATCCAAGAGATGATGGACCACGCCAAAGCAGTCATCATCGTCTCCCACAGCATGGGCTTTGTCGAAAAAGTATGTACCAGAGGCATCTGGATGGAACAAGGCCAAGTGAAATTCGACGGCACCGCAGAAGAAGCCGTAGCAAAATACCGCGAAGCCATGGGCGTCCAAAAAAAGCCAGCAAAGAAAAAACCAAAAGTCATCAACGCAAAACAACCAGTCAAAGCAAACGCAGCAAAAACAAAAAGCGCAGAACAGAAATAAAGTATCTATCTATATTAAGATAAATTTTTTTCTCTTTCACAGCTAGTAAAATAAATTACTTTTTCTATAATTAAGCACTCTAACCAGCGGAGGAAAAACACGGAGACTCCTGTGGGAAAGCGCGGAGGGAAGACCCCGCAGAAAAAAGCGAACTTCTTTTTTCGAGGAGGCTGAGCTCAAGCCCACGGAAAGCGTAGTGTTTTTCCGTAGCGACAGCTAGAAAGTAAATTAATAATTTCAACCTAAACAGGTTAATTTTTAAGCTTTAAATTCAACGGAATGAAAAATGGTGGTGTCATAATGGCAGGAGTTATTAAAAAAATAGTGGCAGAACCAGTAGATTGGTTTATCTACTCGGTTTTAGGAGAGAAACAGCGCAAATACCTCTTAAACATCTTAAGCAACCAGCAAAAAGACGCCATCAAACGCGTTTTGCTCGGCAAAAAAGAAGCAGAGAGACAGCGCCTGAAACAAATCAAGTTCCATTTATATAATTTGGGCTTTATCGAGAAAGGCTTAGCCGATTTAGAAGCCTATATACAGGAAGCGAACGATCCATCCTTAAAAAGAACAGCAGCCTGGGAAAAAGTACTCTGGCATGCCAATCAATATAATGAAAAGGATGCGGCGATTGCGTTAGAATATCTTCCGCTTGCCGAAGAAGGCGAAGTGCAGCCGGACCAGCAGCGCCGTATCGCTATTATCAAAGCAGAGCTGCTGGATGAAACGGGAGAGCGTGAACAAGCCAGAAACGTCTTACAGGACGCTTTAAAAGCAGGAGAACACGCAGATATCTACCTGGCGTTAGCAAATTTAGAAGCGGATATCAAAGATCGATTTGTCTATATCAATAAAGCATTCTCTCTCTATGACCTGGATAACATTGCCACCGATGAAACAGGTCAATATGACGGCCTCCATACCATCAAAACACATGAAAATATTTCAGATGGACCGCTGATCTCTGTCATTATTCCTGCCTATAATGCCGGGGATGGAATCAGGGTAGCAATTGAATCGATTCTGGAGCAGACATGGCAGAACATCGAATTGATTATTGTCGATGACCATAGCCCGGATAACACATTAGCAATCGTACAGGAATATGCAGCAACAGACAGCCGGATTAAAGTCATGCAGACCCCGCAAAACAGCGGTCCTTACATTGCACGCAATATTGCACTGGAAGCAGCGGCTGGCGAATTTGTGACCGTGAACGATTCGGATGACTGGTCGCATGCTTCCAAATTAGAGATTCAGGCGAAGCATCTACTAGCCAATACAGACGTGGTTGCCAATACCTCCGAGCATGCCAGAATTACCGAAGAGATGACGTTGTATCGCAGGGGAACGCCAGGAAAATACATCTTCCCGAATATGTCATCGATTATGTTCCGCAGAGCGCCTGTATTGGAAAAAATCGGTTTCTGGGATAGTGTCCGCTTTGCTGCAGATGGCGAATTTAAACGCCGTTTGTTAAAAAGCTTTGGCACACGGGCTTATGTTGACTTAGCTTCTGGTCCGTTATCCCTGCCAAGACAAGCTGTCACCTCCTTAACAGGAAGCTCCGCCTTTGGCTATAACGGCTTCTTTATGGGTGTGCGCAAGGAGTATGTGGAATCATTGGAGAATCATCATCAACGGGCAGAGGATGTTCGCTATGCTTATCCAATGACGGAACGGCCATATCCCGTGCCGGAGCCAATGTGGCCGGCCAAGGAAGAAAAAACAGAGGGCGTCCGGAAATTTGATGTCGTTATTGCCACAGATTTTCGGGCATTGAACGAAGCAGATTGGCTGGTATTCAACGACTGCTTACAAGCGTCAGGGACCCGAATCGGCCTGGTGCAAATCAACGCCTATGATTTCGCGCTTCCGAAAAAAATCGACGAAGGCATTCGTCAAAAGTTAGATGGAGATCGTCTGCAGATGCTGGTGTACGGAGAAAAGATTGATGCGGAGAAAACCGTATGCATCAAGCCGACCGTGTACCAATATCAGCAGAAGTACCTGCCAACCTTGACGACGAAGCAGTTGGCGGTTGTACTGACAGAAGCACCTGACAATCAGGCAGCTCTAAACAATGCCGCCAAGCATATCGAAGAATACTTTGGTCAGCTGGGAGCATGGTTCCCGGCGGATGAACAGATACAGCAGGAAATCAAAAATACTATTCCAGCAACGGAAATCAAACAGGCATATGCCGACCGTGTATGGGAAAAGAGTTGTCTAGAAAATGAAACAACCAATCGATAAAACCGAGCTTCACACACGTCTGCAGCACGCAGAAGAAGAGCTCGATACCAAAAGAAAAGAAGCAGCAGCATTAAAGGAGACTTATAGACGCTATAAGTCTGCCTTTTTGTTTGCAGAAACCTTAAAGCAAAAGGCTGCCGGCTGGAAGAAAAACAGTATTTCGCTGGCAAAAGCAGTCCCTTCCTATGCTCTGGGACGTAGAAATATCAAAAAGCTCTACAGTACTTCTTATAAGCAGAAGGACGCCAGCAATCAATTGAAGCCGGTCAAAAATTATTTATATGACCTCGGCTTTGAAGAACACGCTCTCAGCGATTTACAGGCTATGCTGTATCAATCCAACAATAAGTATCTTGTCAAAGCAGCTGCATGGGAGCTGGGGTTTTGGTTTGCCAATAAACTGACTCCAAACAGTGCAGAGCAAGCCGTCATCTATCTGGAAATTGCGCTCGAGGGAGAGCAGAATATAGACGTGCGCCGTCGTATTATCATCCTGCTTGCCGAAGCTTATAAAATACTGGGGCAGCATGCAAAAGGGATGCAGCTGATTAAAGAAGCACTGAACCAAGGATGGCATCCCGATTTACTGCTGGCACTGGCCAACCTGTGCCGAAAACAGGAGGACCGCCTGTATTGGATCAATGAAGTGCTGCATGCGTATCAGCTGGAGCCGCTTTATATCAATAACGCAATCTCAGGCGCTTATCTCTATGATCAATTAGACACCCACCCGATTCAGATAAAAGAAGAGCAGAATGAACAGCCTAAAATTACGGTCATCATTCCAGCATACAATTCGGAATCGGGCATTTCTGTTGCATTAAGATCATTGACAAAGCAAACGTGGACAAACCTGGAAATCATCGTTGTCGATGACTGCAGTCCGGATCATACCGCAGCTGTTGTCAAAGAATGGATGCAGCAGGATGACAGAATTAAGCTCTTGCAAACCGAAACAAATTCAGGGCCATATGTAGCCAGAAATATCGCGCTCCAGCAAGCAACAGGAGAATTCGTGACCATTAATGATGCGGACGACTGGTCTCATCCGCAAAAAATAGAAATCCAGGCACGGCATTTGCTGGAAAATCCGTCTGTTATCGCCAATACATCGGAGCATGCCAGGCTGACAGAGGATTTATATCTGTATCGCAGGGGGATGCCGGGGAAATATATTTTTTCCAATATGTCATCGATTATGTTTCAGAGAATTCCAGTTTTAGAGAAGGTCGGCTATTGGGATGCGGTGCGTTTCGCCGCAGACAGTGAATTTAAAAAGCGGCTGGCGCTCACCTTTGGAACAGAGCAGGTGAAGGATCTGCCGACCGGACCGCTTTCCTTCCCGATGCAATCCTCCGGTTCGTTAACGGGGAATTCCTCCTTTGGCTATAACGGCTTTCTTATGGGAGCACGTAAGGAATATGCCGAGGCACATAACCAGATGCATCAGCAAGCAAAGGATGTATATTTTCCCTATCAGCAAAAGGAGCGTCCATTTGCCGTGCCGAAGCCGATGCTTGTAAAAGAAGCCTGGCATCAGGTGGATGTTGCGTATATAGCAGATTTTCGCCAATATGATGCGGAGATAGGCAAGGAAATCAAATGGCTGAAGGAAAATGGCCTTACGGTTGGTTTGATCCAGCGCGGGATATATGATTTGAAGCAATCCAAGTTTATCCATCACAAGGTAAGGGGCTTCGTAGATGGGGAGCAGGTATGCATGCTCGTTTACGGAGAAAAAGCAGAAGCACAGCTCACTATTATCAAAAATCCGCTTATCTTTCAGGAAAAACAGCGCTATGTGCCGGAGCTCAAGACAACCGCAGCCAAGGTCATTATTAATAAAATACCGAAGAAAAATAATCCGGAATACAATATGCGCCAATGTGCAATGAGGCTGCACCGCTATCTGGGACAGGCAGCCGCATGGTATCCGGCGAGCATAGAAATCAGAGAACAGCTGATTGAGGAACAGAGCCATACCATCCGCTATTATCCAGTGGCGGCATCCAATTGGATAGAGGAAGAGCAGGCCTTTAGAAAGATGCTGAAAGATAATTTTGTCGTTCCAGGCAAATGGAAGGAAGGAGGGCATGAAGATGCCAGAGGATAAATCGTATGAAGAACTGATTGATCAGCTTATCGAAAAAGAAGCGCAGGTAGATGATACCAAAGCAAGTATTGCCAAGACAGATAAACAAATTAAAAAAATCATGAAAAGCAATACGTATCAAAAAACAGCTTCTATTCGCAAACTCCTTCCTTCCGGGAAAGAAAAAGACAATTATATCGCTTATCTGGAAGAACAGCTTCTTCACTATCAATCGGAAACCGTTTTGTTGAAGGAGCAGTTAGCAGAACGCGAAAAAGCGCTCAAGCAATTTGATTATAATACCCTTTGGAGATATATCAAAGAAAAGAAAGACAAAGGAAAAATCATTGCGGAATTAGATAAACGCATCGAGCAGAAAAAATTAGAAGACCGTCATTTCCGGGATTTGCTGGAGGCAGCTGCACGGCAGTTCCAGCAGGAAGAAACGGCCTTTAAACAGCGGATTTTCACCAAAGTATTAGCCGGAGCCAAAGGGCATGCTTCTGAATTCATGGCACGCGCAGGACTTACGGAAGACCCTGTCAGCCTGGCGGATGTCGCTTCCTATCGCGCCTGCATGAATATGCGTGTCAGACAATATCAGCTGTTAGGAACGCTCCCGGAATACGAATTAGACGATAAGCAGACAGCGTATCGCTTTATGGAAAAACAAGCGATACGCACGCCTGGCAGCCCGGAGGATATCTACACGATAGAAACCCTGCCGGAGGAAGAAAATATTGTTATCAAGCCGGCAAATGGAGCTGGAGGACGTGGAGTTTACATTGTATATGCATCTAGTGATATAATAAGTGTAAAGACAGGAGAGAAATTGGCGAACTGGTCTTTACTCAAGCATCGCATGGAAAAGGATCTGCAGGAAAATAAAGTGGATCAGGATGCCTGGCGCATCGAAGAATTAATTCTCGAGGATACGGCCAACAAGGTTTCTGGACGCGATGTGAAGTTTTATTGCTTTTATGGCAAGGTCGGCGTTATCCTGGAAATCATCCGCACGCCAGAGATGAAATACTGCTGGTGGGATGGACAGGGGAAACGTATCCAGACAGGAAAATATGAGGACAAAGCCTTCGAAGGCAAAGGAGTCTCCAAGGAAGAAATCGACATGGCAGAGAGAATCAGCAGTCTGATTCCCAGCCCATTTATGCGAATCGATTTTCTGCGATCCGAAAATGGATTGGTTTTTGGAGAATTTACACCAAAACCGGGCAATTATGATGAATTCAATGATAAAATAGACACATATTTAGGAAATTTATTTCTCGAAGCACAGGGGAAGTTAGATAGAGACCTGCTTCAAGGAAAAACATTTAAAATATAAATGCAGAATAACGTACTAAAATGGATTAATCAGGAGGATCAGGCATGAGTGAGAATAATGCTGAATGGCTATCGCATTTATCATCAGAAGTTATTTCTGATGTACACGGAAGTTTATTAGACGCATACGTAATTGCGCTGGAAGGCTGGCGGAGAGGTCTGAAATTAAGGTGGCATGTTGAAAATTCAGAGAAATTCAGTGAAATGGTTACATGGTTCACCGAGAGACCTGGACAATTATTTTCATTAAGTTCAGATAGCAGGACACATTATTTCTTCCGTTCCAGAGGAGATAAAGTAACCAATGAAGCTATATCTATTGGAAAAGACAAAGGAAGCTCCAAACAGCACTTAAGCGAGCACGGCGTTCCAGTGCCGCAGGGAGGAATATTCACCAGCGAGCACACGAAAGAAGAAGTTCTGGAATGCGGCAGCAAAATCGGACTTCCCGTTGTGCTGAAACCAAAGGACGGAAGCTTTGGCCGCGGCGTCTTTGTCAACATTACCAGCACAGAAGAATTAGAAGCATGCTATGACTACACCAAAGAGCTGGGAACCACCGATGACATCATTATCGAGCAATATATCGCCGGAAAAGATTACCGCCTATATGTTGTCGGAGATGAAGTTGTCGGAGCAATGCACCGCCAGCCGCCAAACGTTGTCGGAGATGGTGTACATACGATAGAACAGTTGATTCAATTAAAAAATGCAGAGCGAGAAAAAAATCCGCGTTTAGTAAGCTGTCCAATTATCGTAAATGATGAATTAACAGATTTTATCGCGAGAAAGGGTCATACGCTTTCTTCCATTCCTGAAAAAGATGATTTGATCTATTTAAACTTTAAAGGAAATATCTCACTTGGCGGCGATCCAATTGATGTATTAGACAGCCTGTCCCAGGAAGTGAAGGACACAGCAGTTAAAGCGCTGCGGTCCGTTGCAGGATTGACACATGGGGCCGTCGATATCATTATCAATGAGAAGGATGACAAAGCCTATGTATTAGAATTAAACCCTACCGCACAGCTGGGCGGGCTATTATATCCAATCGAGGGCAAGTCAAGAGATATTCCCAAAGCAATCATAGACTTTTATTTTCCAGAAACAAAGGACAAGAATGTTGCACAAATCAATACATTCTTTGATTTCCATGATGTACTGGACCCGCTCCAAAATCGGGACGCAACCGTGACCACTGTCACCCCATGTCCGCAGCAAAAGGTCTATATGAAGAAATATATCGTGGTCGGCGATGTCTTAGATATCGGTTACCACCGCGGCCTTCGCAAGCAGGCATTTGAACGGGAATTGCATGGGTATATCATGACGAAGGAAATCGGCGATATCGAAATCGTTGTAGCCGGCACAGATCCGGAAATGGTAGAAGACTTTAAACACGGTATCTGGGAAGATGAAGAAAGAGCAACCGTGATGGAAGTACTAGAAGAAGATGTTGACGAAGCAGTGAAAGTCGGCTTTGAGATAAAAACAGATTTAAAAACACAAGTAGAAGAATTAAAATGGTACAAGCGTGAACTGGAAGAAACCGAGCTGGCCTTGAAAAAAGCTGAGCTGAAACGGAGAAAGTACTACGAAAGCGTCTCTTGGAAGGCAACCTCGCCAATCCGGGCGGTTGGGTCGATCTTTAAGAAGTTTAAGGGATAATGATGAGTTGAAAGAAGCTACAGGAGGATATGAATATGAAAGACAATCAGTTAGGGATAAGTCTTCCACATCTGAATAATGACATTGTACGAAATGCGCGAAAAACACGTCTGGACGCATTTTCTGTTGCATTAGAAGGATGGAGAAGAGGTCTGAAGCTAAAATGGTACACGAAGGATTCCGAGCACTTTGAGAATATGGTTATTTTTGGAGTGAACCCGCCCGGACGTTTATTTTCATTAACCTCAGAGAAGCAGACACATTACTTCTTTAGAACAAGAGGAGACCTGGTTTCCAGCGAAGCAGTAGAGATTGGATCAGAGAAGGATGACACCAAAATCTATCTCGGCAATGCAGGCGTGCCTGTACCAAAGGGAAAAGGCTTTGAAGCAGAGGCAACCAATGAAGAGATTATCGAATTTGCGGATACAGTCGGCTTTCCATTAGTTCTCAAACCAACCAACGCGAGTCTTGGAAATGGTGTTGTAACGAATATTAAAAATAGAGAACAATTAATCAAGGCGATTCATTATGTCCGCCGGGAATTAGAGTATGAAGAAGTAGTGCTGGAGCAATATGTCAGCGGGAAAGAGTATCGTGTTTATGTTGTAGGTGACGAAGTGATTGCAGCGTACAACCGTGTACCTGCCAATATTATAGGCGATGGGGAACACACCATTGAGCAATTAATCGATATCAAGAATGCGATACGAAGAAAAAATGCACGTCTTAACAGCTGCCTGATTCATATGGATGTTGAAATTCTTGAATTTATTCAGGAAGCCGGCTACACATTGGAAAGTGTTCCGGAGAAGGACAAAGTAATTTATTTGCGGGAGAAAACGAATGTATCCTCCGGCGGAGACCCTGTCGATGTAACAGACACCCTGCCGCAAGAATATAAGGACATTGCCGTCAATGCATTAAAAGCAATTGATGATTTTCCGCAGGGCGGCGTAGATATTATTGTCAATGATCGGGAAGACCTTAAAGGGGAAGCCGTTGTTATTGAATTGAACCCTACCGCACAAATTGGCGGGGCGCTTTTCCCAATCGAAGGAAAAGCAAGAGATATTCCAAAAGCAATTATTGATTATTATTTCCCGGAAACCAAAGGGAAGGTAGACACTACAAAATCAAGAGTCTCTTTTAATTTAATCAATGTTTTAGAGCCGCTTGAAAATAGAGCAGCACTGGAAGTAGAAGTTGCTCCTGCGCCAATCGGAGAGCTTTATATCCGGAAATATATCGTGAATGGAAATGTGCAGCGATACAATTACCATAAATGGCTGAAGAGACAAGCTCTTGCTCAAAACCTGCATGGTTATGTGAAAAGCATGGTCTTTGATGAAATTGAAGTCGTTGTTGCCGGAACGGATCAAAAAGCAGTGGAAGACTTTAAAGAAGTTATCAAAGGCTACCCGCAAGGATCGGAAGTAACCCGTATTAAAGAGGAAGACTATGACAGCTTTATTACGGTAGGCTTTGAAATTTCCGAGCGGTATAATACCAATAATATAAAATCCGTGCAGCATGCTTTAAGACGAATGGATAAAGATTTGCAGGAACTTAGAAAGAAAAAAGACAGAGCGGATAAGGACGTTAAACATATTTTGAATAGTACTTCTTGGAAGGTCACAGAGTCTATACGGAAGGTCGGCTCGAAGGTGAAGAATAAAAAATAATCATTTATCTAGTCTAGTATCGATGAGATAAGATGATAAATAATTGTGGAGGAATGTTAATGTCACAAATTAAATTAGTTGCTACTGGGGATGTGCTGTTGCACTCTAGAGTATATGATATAAGTAAAAAAGGTGAAAAATATGATTTTAAAGATAAGATGGAGCCCGCAAAAACATTACTGCAATCAGGAGATATTTCTATTGTTAATTTAGAATCTATTGTAGCTGGAGAAGAGTTAGGGTTACAATCTTTTCCTAGATTTAATAATCCGATTGAACTTGCGGAAAATTTAAAGGAGTTAGGAACTGATATAGTAACAAATGCCAATAATCATAGTTTTGATTTAGGGGAAGAAGGTCTACTTAAGTCGATTGAAAATCTTGAAAAAATAGGGTTGCCTTATGTAGGATCACATAAATCAAAAGCAGATCAGCAAAAATTTCGTGTTTTTGAGAAGAATGGAATAAAAATAGGAGTATTAGCTTACACCGCTATTACTCATAAAAAAAATCCACCCAAGGACAAAGAGTATTTATTAAATCGAATAGTTGGTGGATCTACAATGCCTGTCAGAAGTATAGTTGAAGGCACTACAGTTCCTATTCGAACAGAAATTAATCGATTAAAGAAAGAGGAAAATGTTGATGTAGTAATAGTTGCTACTCATTTTGGTCCAGAGTATACTTTAATGCCAAATGCATCACAAGTAGATATTGCAAATTCGTTGTCTGATGCAGGGGCAGACATAATTCTTGGTCATCATTCACACGTTCTTCAACCAGCGCAATGGATATTAAATTCAAGAGGAGAAAAATCATTTGTTATATATTCATTGGGGAATTTTTATAGTGGTCAAAAAGGCCTTTACAGACAGATTGGCGGTGCTCTGTCATTAACAATTAAAAAAAATAAAAATGGTAAAGTATCAATGGAACCATCAATGGATTTAACATATATCGACGCTAATAGACAGAATAATTATCAAATGCATTTATTTCGAGATTATATTGGAAAAAATACCTCAGTAAAAACGGAACATGGTGAATTTGATAGCTTAGAAGTATTTAGCGAACTTAACAACAGATTGACCCAATGGGTTCCAAATTTTGAAATTAGGTAAGAAAAGGAAACCGGACTAGGGAGTAATTTATAAAAAGCCCAAACTCATTAGACTCTAAACAGAGAACTTTAACGAGTTTGGGCTTTTATCTTAGATAAGAAGTTTAAACTTCCTATTTTTTGAATTTTTGAGTTACAACGCGTATAGGCTTCGTAACCTTCCAAGAATTACTTTCTTCCATTTGTTTAATCTTTTTCTTTAATTGTTTATTCTGTCTCTTAGTTATTTCTAACATTTGCTTATCTCTTTCAAACTGAGCTAATTGTTTTATTGCATCTTCATACTCAGATTTCAATGTTGCATAATTCTGCATATATTTCTGTATTTCTTCGTCTTTATTATCAGCATCAGAAGATTCAATATGAAAACCATGCTTAATTGGAGTAGTACGAAGCTTTTCCTCTATTTTTCCAGATTTATTCCTCGCTTTTACATAATTAGAGAGCGCATCATAGAATTCATTAAGTCTTGATTTACTAGAGCCAGCAATTATGGATATATTTCCGTTATTAGATGTTTTAATATAACCGTGTATTTTTGCGTTATATGCTAACCGTCTAACTCTTAAAGCAAATTTCTCGTTGTAGTTGCAATTTTTAATAACGTAACGGGTAATCTCTAATCCTTGAGTAGGAAGAATAGGAAGTTTAATATTATCTGCTTGCCTGCTCATACAAGCATTATATATAAAATCAAAATCTAAATAAAATTGTTGAGCTCTCTCTCTGTTGTACTGCTTTGTTTCAGGAAAATAAAAATCGATTAAGTGTGAAGGAATATCCCTTGCTTGTCCTTGCATAGGGAATAAATGTTGCGTAATATGAGCACGAGAATTTATTTCTATAATTACTCCTTTATCCTCTTCTTCATTTACCATTATATCTACACCACATTGGACAAGAGAATCAAACGCGTTTGCTCCTTCAATAGCAATTTGCTTAATATTATCAGAAAGATCATCAGTGATATCAACAGAATCTCCGCCGGCAGTTACATTATTTTTAGACTTAATATATAATAATTCCCCCTCTGGAATCACTGAATTTAAATCTAAATTTTTCCTTTTTAAGATTGTTCTTACTTCATCATCAACTTTTATCTTTCTATTTGATAGTGAAGGGAGCTTAATACGTTCTTGATTTTTTTTCGCTAACAATTCTTTAATTGTACTTTTTCCATCGCCAATTACGTTTGCTTTTATCCTCTTAATAGCTCCAATTACTTTTCCATCTAAAACATATACTCTATAATCTTCTCCTTTAAAATATTCCTCTAATATAATATTAGGAAAACCTAATTTCCTTCTTACATACTCTAAGGATTCAACTAATTCCTCTTCATTTTGAATATCTGCAATTACTCCCTTACCGCCAGTTCCATCAACTGGTTTAACTACAAGAGGATATTTAATTTCATTGGCGTAAGCAATTATTTCATCATTACTTTTATCTTTATTGAATTCTTTTCCTTTAGGAGTAGGGACATTATTTGCTACTAATATTTCTTTTGTAGCTACTTTATTAATGGCGTTGCTAATAGTGTTTTTGGGAACTAAATCTCCACGAGTTACGGTAAATTGATGTACCTTATCTTTACTTTTGATAGTATAGCTTGGGGCAATGATTCCAGATTGTTGTTTCCTTATACTAATAGTAACCTCTAAACCTCTTCTCCAAGCTTCAAGTATAATACTATATGTACTTAACATATAATTATTGGCTTTTCTGGGAATAGGATGATTAAGGCTGTCTAAAAATCGTCCTTCTTGCATATGAGATTCTCCTTTGATAACGTTATTGTATTTGTAGTATACCATATTTACATAGTAGAGAATTACTAAAAAGTCATAGCAAATCTTTTGGTATTATGCTATGATATTTAATTTTATATAAGTAATAAAATGTAACAATAGGTATCTGTTTGATGTAAGCTAATTCGCCGTTTTATGCCAGTAAGAATTTCCGATTTAATAAAGTTAGTGCAGAAACTATAGGAAATAGGACACTCGTTTATCTATATGAGCCATTTCCTCTATGTCAGCTCTTTTTTTAGAAAAAGAGCTGACCAAAAATAAAATTCATATATTTTTGGTTAATGTGGTCAATCACTACAAAATCAGTTATATTGATTGTATAGTCTTTTCTGCGATTTTAATTCTCTTTTCTTTTATAAGTGTTATCTTCAGGTGCTAAGTCGTAAAGTAAGGTTACTTTAATTGATGATTTAAATATGAGTATCGACTAACCAGTAAGTACTGAATTTTTAATAATTAGTTGTTTATTTAGGTTTCTATTAGTTATTATTATAAAAGAAAAGTATTAATCAGATTAATTTATTGAGAAATAAATTGCTTAAGCAATTTAATTGAAGGAGCTAGTGAATTAAAATGAAAGATAATAATTTTCCGCAAAATTTAACACCAGATATGGTAACAGGAATTACAAGTTTTAATCTATGCACTTTTTTAGTTGGTCTTGAAGGGTGGAGAAGAGGTTTAAGATTAAAGTATCATAATAGGTTAAATGGAGAGATAGATTTTGGCCCAAAACGTTTAAGTTATTTTGGCAGACTTTATTCGTTATCAGATGAAGAATCAACTCATTATTTTTATCAATCTAGAGGAGACACAACAACAAGAAAAGCTGTCAATATTGCTAAAGATAAAGTATTAACAAAATCATATCTAAAACAATATAACATACCGATATTAGAAAGTTTTAATTTTTCAAAAGACCATTCTGATCAAGAAATTATCAATAAAGCTGAAAAAATTGGGTATCCAGTTATCGTAAAACCAACAAACTCCAGTTTAAGTAAAGGCGTTGTTGTAAATATTACCAATAAATCACATCTTGAAAACTCTTTAGTCGAGGTAAGACAAAATTTAGGGTATAAAAGTATAATTTTAGAAAAATACTTTCATGGTGATGATATAAGAACATACGTTATCGACGGTAAAATTGTTGCAGGATTAAAACGAGTACCTGCTAAAGTTACTGGAGATGGTAATAGCACGATTCGAGAGTTAATTAAATTAAAAAATGACTCACGTAAAAATAATCCGTATTTGAATGCCAGACCAATTAAAATAAATAACGAAACTATTTCAGTTCTAAAAAAACAAGGTTATAGTATTGATGATAATTTAGAGAAATCAAAAACTATTCTTGTGAAAAATAAGAGCACGCTTACTCAAGGAGTAGATTTATATGATATTACTGAAGAGTTAACAGATGAAGTTAAAGAGATTGCTCTCAGTACTATTGATGCTATTCCTGGAATGCTCCATGCTAGCATTGATATGCTTACTGATGGGAAAGACACTTATGTATTGGAAGTAAATTCATCTGCAAATATATCAATGCATATGTTTCCTACTGAAGGAAAACCAAGAAATGTACCAGCTTTCTTAGTTGATTATTATTTTCCGAAGTCAATCCCTGATAGGAACAATAATCAAAATATGAGTTTTAACTATTTGGATATGGTCAAAACTCTCAGAATGAATTATACAGATTTTATTGAAATAAGATCATTAAAAAACGAAGCTATAACCGCTAAATCAATTACAATAAAAGCGACAGGGCTAGACAACGCTTTTCAAAACTTTATAAAAAGAAAAGCTTTATATAGAGAACTGCATGGTAATATTAAAAAAATTGATGATAATACAATAAGGGTTATCGTAGCAAGCTATAAAGATTCTGATATTGAAAGGTTTATAAGTGAAATAAAAAAATATAATAAGACAGGGATTACTATAAATTCTTTTAAAACTGATGAATGGGAGAAGAGTATTAGCATTGGTTTCACTATAAAAGATTAAAAATAGAGGTAAAAAAAGATACACTGCTTGCAAAATCTCAGCATGTATTTTCATTATTAGTTGGTTAAACTGAAAAGAAGGTATTTAGTAGTGTTAGTATATCAATCTTATTTATCCGTTTATTGCTAAAGAGGTTCTGTAAAAGGACGAATTGTCAACCTTGAAAACAAGCGAAATAGCAAATGAGAAAATGATTTTTGATTGCTTTTTTATAGGTGGAATACACTTTATAATATGCCCTATCTAACTTGATTAGTAAGTATTGGTGTTTCTTTATAAATCACAGGATACCCAATGGGCGGCATTGAATAAATAGTAATTTAAGCAGCTGAAAAAATTGTGTGAATCTAATTAATCTCGTAATTGTATAAATCAGAGCACTCTCTTAAATTGAAATTAGAAACATTTGAGACTCCATGAGGAAAATATTTCTTCATGGAGTTTTTATAATTAATTTAAATGCACACAAAATATGAATCAGTTTAATTCCCTTTAATAGAACTATTTTACAAAACCTCTATTTCAGCTTTAAATTAAAATGAGTGATTTAACTCTTCGGCTTTTAAGATAGTATAAGCTGTGTTCTTCCTATTCACTGTCAATAGTATGGAATATAAAATCAATGAATGGTAAGAACAAGTGACTGAGTATTAAAAGGATAAAGAAAAGGCAATAATAATCCCACAGAGTGTTGCCAACAATCATGTTCATTTACTATGTGCATGTCACCTAAGTATAATCTTATTAAAAGATTGTTATAGCATAAATATTAGTACTGGAACTGAGATTGGAGAACGGGTTTAGCAAATAAAAAAGAGAATGTTCTTTAAGTAGTAATAGATGCTTTACAGGATTAAATACTTTATAATTGTAAATAAATATGAATAAGGAATGATAGAATGTATGTCGGATATTTAAGATTTAAGTCAGATAGTGTACAAACTAGAAAATTAAATGCAATTGCTCATAGTTATCATGGAATGAATTTAATTGTTTTTGAGATTAAAGATATAGATTTTGAGAATAAAACAGTAACTGGAAAATGTTATTCAGAAAAAGGCTGGAAAACAAAAACTGTCCCTTTACCTAAAATAATAAATAATATGCCATTTATAAAAGCAAATAGTAAGGCTTATAATTTTTTAGAACAGAATAGTAAACTAATGTTTCATTATTTTGGAGGAAAACTCCATGTCGAAAATTTATTGAAAAAGAACAACTTATTAAATGGTTTGTATATACCGTCTATTGATGAGATAACGGAAGAAAATGTTTTAGATATGTTAAGTAAACATAATAAGATTTTATTTAAACCAATTAATAGTACAATGGGGAGAGGCATATTCGCACTGGAAAAAGAAAATGATGAGTTAAAATATATTGAACAAAAGAAAGTTCGCAAAATAAATAAAGAAGAATTGCTTCAATTAATCGACAAAACTAAAAGTAATTATATAGCGCAAAAATATTTAAATTCAAAAACCGAAAAAGGATTACCTTTTGATATTAGAGTACATTTTGAGAAAAATGGTAAAGGTAAGTGGGTACGTGTGCAAACTTATGCACGAGTATCTACAAATAATAATCTTGTTTCTAATATAGCAAAAGGCGGTTCAGTTATTCGCACAGGTTTATTTTTAAAATCAATGTATGGTGAAGAAAAAGGTGATGAATTATTACAAAAATTAAAAAATCATTTGGAGGGCTTTCCAGAAGCGTTTGAAAAGTTATATGATTTTGATATTGGAACAATTGCATTAGATTTAGGATTAGATAATAATAACTTCTTTTTATTTGAAATAAATTCCTTCCCCGGTGGTACATTTGCACGGGGGGAAGTAGCTATGCTGCGAGCTGCTTATACAAAACACTTAATAAAAAAAGAAAATAATAAAATAGAATTAAAAACACGTGATCAGCTTTTAAACGAAAATGATAAATTAAGAAGTGAAATTGAGACATTGAAAAAAGAAATATCAATTATTAAAAAAGACAATTCTTAAATTGGTGATCAACTATAATATATGTTATTGTTCTTATATTTAATAAGTTAATATTTTAAAAATGGTTAAATTATCAACAAAAACAACTTAAATTATACGAGGAGCATGGCTATGAAATCCCAAGAAGTAGAACTTTTACCCACACTAAGCAAAAAAGTTGTAGAAGGTATAACTGGCTTCCAATTATGTTCTTATTTAGTAGCATTAGAAGGTTGGAGAAGAGGTTTGGAATTAAAATGGTATAAAGACGAGTCAAGTCTTTGTAAATTAGATAGAATGAATAGTAGTACACATGGGAAATTCTATTCTTTGAGTAATGGAGATAAGCTACATTACTTCTTTCGTTCAAGAGGAGATAAAGTTGCTAATAAGACAGTAAGAATTTGTCAGGATAAAGAAGAAACCAAAGCTTTTCTTGAACAAAGTAATGTGCCTATCCCTATAGGTAAAACACTGAAGACTGATAAGGATATTATCCATTATGCAAATCAGATTGGATATCCTGTCATTATAAAACCGTTAAACGGGAGTATGGGAAAAGGAGTCTATACAAATATATCGAGTGAAAATGAATTAGTTGATATTTTAAAAGAGTTGAGATCGAAATATTCTTATCGTCAGTATATTGTAGAAAAACATTACAATGGTAATGAATATCGAATATATGTGGTTGGAGATAAAGTTATTGGAGCAACGAACCGGATTCCTGCTAATATCAATGGAGATGGAATAAACACGGTCGAAAAATTAATCGAAATAAAAAATGAAGAAAGAAAACAGAATCCATATTTAGCACCAAAGCCAATAAAGATTGACTATGAAGTGTCTTATATGCTTGAAAGATCGGGGTATAAATTAGACAGTATTCCAAAACAAGGTGAGCAGATTTTTCTAAGAGAAAAAAGTAATTTATCATCAGGAGGAGATCCGATTGAAGCAACGGATGAATTGACAGACGAAGTAAAGCAAATTGCTGTGAATGCATTAAAAGCTTTGCCTGCTATTCCACATGCTGGAGTGGATATTATTGTTGATCCTCAGGACAAACGTAAGGGAGTAGTATTAGAAGTAAATGGAACAGCAGAAATTGGTTTTCACTTGTTCCCATTAGTAGGGAAAGCACGAGATGTTCCAGGTGCAATAATAGATCATTATTTCCCCGAAACAGAAAATACCAAAAAGACTTCTTTTTATTTTGACTATCTTAGTATTTTAGAACCTATCAAAAATGGTGCTATTGAGGAAATAAAAATTGATAAAACCCCGTTGAACAAAACATATGCAAAGAAATATACAGCGACTGGAAAATTAAATAAAGTAGGATATATGACAAGGATAAAAAGGTATGCACTGGAAAGAAATTTATATGGATATGCTAAAAAAAGAGATAAAAATACAGTAGATATATACCTTGTAGGTGAATCCCAAGAAGAGTTAAATTCATTTAGAGATTATGTTGAGAAAGGCTCGAAAAAATCTGCAGTAAAAGGTATTAAAGAGGAAGATTTAAAAATTTCGGGCAGACCAAGAAAAACTGGTTTTAAAATTATAACTTCGTCTGAATAAAAAGTTAAAGAGAGGAGTAATTTATTATTGTTTTTAAATATAATGAATTGCTCCATTTTTAATTTTTTAAGAAAGTATTAAGGACCTAAGTAGTAAAGTATAAATTGATGAATACCAGGTTTTAATGTCTTTAAAATGACATTTGATTTTAAAAGTATTGCTGGCAGTTAGTTCAAAAACATGGTTTTATAAGTCACTAGTTTTAGGAGTTTAATTCAGCAACTTCTTAAATAAGTGCCATTAATAATCTATTTTTACAAATAGCGTAAATAGAAGTACTCGTAACAGCTGATTTTAAGCATTCGTTAATATTTTAGTCAATATTTCTTCCACTAAATTTGAACTAATAATTGAACTAGATTGTGGAGATTTTTTTCTTGTATCAAATATTTAGAAAGACTATAGATTATTGCTTTATTATAATATCTGGCTCTTTTACTAATAAAGTCATATAAATAAAATTTCGCTCTCTAAAAATCGTTGTTCAAAAAATAATTTTCTGTTAATATTATTTACGATTCACATTTTAAGGGAGCCTATATTTAAATATATATTGATATAAAAAGAAAAAATATTACAATTCCATTCTACTAACGATTTTTCAAGACATACATATAAACAAAGTGTAGGTATATAGACTTAATTAAAGAGTGGTTAACCTATTGTGAATCCTTTCTTTTGGCAGTGGAAAATATTTTTTTGTTACTTTTTCACTAAATAAACCCTGTTTGCTGCCGATAGATAAAGAGAGAGTAAATTATAAAAATGGAGGTGTAGAAGTTTGAGGAAAAAATGGATTCCTCTCTTAGTCATTGCATTGTTAGTTATTTCACCATTTTCTACTGTAAACGAAGTATACGCGATGAGTAATAATCAGTCTAAACTAAGTCAACATGGCGATGATAACAAAGAGGAAGACTACAACAGAATAATCACTGAACATGATGTCCAGGCAAATGAAGTAAAGTCGGAAGAGATGTTTTTTCAATTAGGTGATGAAGATGAAACAATTCAAGAACTGAAAGAAGCTTTAACAGAGCTTGGATTTGCAGCATTGGAAGATCCAACAGAATATTTTGGCTTACATACAGAAGAATCTGTAAAGTCATTTCAAAAATTTCATGACATAGAAGAGACAGGAATTGTAGATGAAGACACATTACTAACAATAGAAGACATCTTATCAGAAGATGCATTTAATCGTGAAGAGCATTTAGAGTTCAGTATGCCTGAAGAATTTGTCACAGAAGAGGAAGAAATTGAGCAAGACTCAGAAACTGAGGAAGAACATGGAACTGAAACAGAAGAAGGCTCAGAAACTGAGGAAGGGCAGGGAACTGAAACAGAAGAAGGCTCAGAAACTGAGGAAGAGCAGGGAACTGAAACAGAAGAAGGCTCAGAAACTGAGGAAGAGCAGGGAACTGAAACAGAAGAAGGCTCAGAAACTGAGGAAGAACATGGAACTGAAACAGAAGAAGGCTCAGAAACTGAGGAAGAACATGGAACTGAAACAGAAGAAGGCTCAGAAACTGAGGAAGAGCAGGGAACTGGAACAGTAAGACAACAAGGCTTGACTAGCAATGCTCAGAGTTCGTATCAAAGAGGAGACAGGCATGCAAACAGAAGAAGGCTCAGAAACTGAGGAAGAGCAGGGAACTGAAACAGAAGAAGGCTCAGAAACTGAGGAAGAACATGGAACTGAAACAGAAGAAGGCTCAGAAACTGAGGAAGAACATGGAACTGAAACAGAAGAAGGCTCAGAAACTGAGGAAGAGCAGGAACTGGAACAGTAAGAACTGACTAGCAAAACATCAAATATTGCAGAATTTAAGAAGGCTGCAAAATAGAGACAACGCTTTTGCATGGAAACAAAGGCTCATAATAGAGAAACTGAGGAAGAGCATGGACTCAATGTAACGGTGAAATGAATACAGTGACCAAAGACAAATTAGACAGTATATAACAAACAAAAGGGAAACGCCATGATGATATTCCGGAAATTAAACGTCAGTTAAATAATCTGGGTTACGGAAATATAAGTGTAACAACGTTATTTGGAAGCTTTATGGAACAAAGAGTGAAGGATCAAAGACCACGGCTTGGAGACAGGAATCATAGATGAAGCTAAATTGGATGAGCAGGCTCCGAAGGACACCTATCAAAGAGGAGACAGGCACGCAGATATCGTAGAATTTAAGAAACAATTGAATGCGATAGGCTTTGGAAACATAATAGAGACAACGCTTTATGGAAGTTTCATGGAAACACAGGTAAAGAGATTCCAAGAATATTATGGACTCAATGTAACCGGTGAAATGAATACAGTGACCAAAGACAAATTAGACAGTGTATATAACAATCCGTTACAAAGAGGGAAACGCCATGATGATATTCCGGAAATTAAACGTCAGTTAAATAATCTGGGTTACGGAAATATAAGTGTAACAACGTTATTTGGAAGCTTTATGGAACAAAGAGTGAAGGACTTCCAAAGAGACCACGGCTTGCGAGTAAGTGGAATCATAGATGAAGTAACATTATCTAAATTGGATGAGCAGGCTCCGAAGGACACCTATCAAAGAGGAGACAGGCACGCAGATATCGTAGAATTTAAGAAACAATTGAATGCGATAGGCTTTGGAAACATAATAGAGACAACGCTTTATGGAAGTTTCATGGAAACACAAGTAAAGAGATTCCAAGAATATTATGGACTCAATGTAACCGGTGAAATGAATACAGTGACCAAAGACAAATTAGACAGTGTATATAATAGTCCGTTACAAAGAGGGAAACGCCATGATGATATTCCGGAAATTAAACGTCAGTTAAATAATCTGGGTTACGGAAATATAAGTGTAACAACGTTATTTGGAAGCTTTATGGAACAAAGAGTGAGGGACTTCCAAAGAGACCACGGCTTGCGAGTAAGTGGAATCATAGATGAAGTAACATTATCTAAATTGAATGAGCAGGCTCCGAAGGATACGTATCAAAGAGGAGACAGGCACGCAGATATTGCAGAATTTAAGAAACAATTGAATGCGATAGGCTTTGGAAACATAATAGAGACAACGCTTTATGGAAGTTTCATGGAAACACAAGTAAAGAGATTCCAAGAATACTATGGACTTAACGTCAATGGAACAATCGATAATGCTACAAAAATAAAGCTGAACAGTGTCTATAACAGTCCATTTCAGCAAGGGAAACGTCACAATGACATCCCGGATATTAAACAAAAATTAAACAGTCTGGGCTATGGTTATATCAGTATTACCACGTTGTTTGGCAGCTATATGGAGCAAAAAGTAGAACAGTTCCAAAGAGACAATGGCTTACGAGTAAATGGAATTATTGATGAAGTTACTTTAAGCCGAATCAATCAAGCGTTTGATCAGCAATCGAATGTAAAAATCTTTCTTGATCCCGGTCATGGAGCGCATGACCCAGGCGGTCAAGGTTACGGTTTAAACGAGAAAGACGTTGTATTGGACATTGCACTGGAAACAGAGCGGATACTTACGAGTAAGTATCAGGGTGTTGAAGTAGAAATGTCGAGAAGATCAGATGTTTTTGTTGAATTAACCGAACGGGCAAACCATGCGAATAGATGGGGTGCTGATTATTTTGTGAGTTTCCATAACAACGCCTTTAATGGGTCAACAGGCGGATTTGAATCGTATATCTACAATGGGGGCGTTTCTCAGGAAACAAGAAATAGACAAAATGACATTCATTCGTATATTTCTTCCCGTTTAAATGTTTCCGACAGAGGACAAAAGTCAGCGAACTTTAATGTTCTACGGAACACAGATATGCCGGCGATTCTTATTGAATACCTGTTTATCGATAATTTCACAGAAAACGCATTGCTGAAAAGTGACAGCTATAAAAAGCAGCTGGCACAATATACAGCAGATGCCATTGCACAATCTTATAATCTGAAAAGAAGATAAGAAACAGCATTTTTCCAAGAATAATAGAAAAGAGGATTTTCCCACAGGCGTAACATGGGAAAATCCTCTTTTTAATGTAATCGTTTTGGAATAGAAATCGAGTAGATGGACTCAATCAACTGATTCAGCTTTCCTTCGACCCGGTGTAATAAATAGAAGGTTACCGCAGCAGGAAACCCAATATCGGTTAATAGAGAAATCCATGCCTCCATCGCATTCACCACCTTTGATTTTTAAACAAATTTTAAGAACAAGCTTTCAGACGAATAACGGAAGAATTTTCTAGAATAAAAGACAATGCCGTGAGGAGAGCATCCTCACGGGCCAGAGTCTTGTTACGATAAAAGGATTATAATTCAATATCTTCCACAATACGTTCCACAATACGGGCACTGTGGATTTCAGTTAATCCGCCGCTTGCGGAATACAGGGCATCCTGCTGAAGAATGGTATCCATTGCTTGCTGAACAGCTGCTGGATCAGCTGGTTCCACAGGATGATCGAGCGTGTAGGTTACCACACGGCCTTCTTCATTTATAAATTTCAATTCAAGCTTGCGCATAGGTTCTCACCACCTTTCTTTACTGAATCCCCCATTAAGCTTCTCTTTCATGAATTTCGGAAACATCCCGACGGCTGATTGCGTACAGGGTATGCTGCTGAACAGATGCGAATGCATTTGCTGTTAATAAGAGCTGTTCAGCAGTAGCGTCTGGTTTCACATAATTGAATCGTTTTTGCTTTAGGACAAACTCGCCGGTAATCGGGTCCACGCCTTCATTCAGCGTAAGCTGCAAAACCGATTCGGTTAATTCTGCGACTGCCATGGTCATCACCTCCTTTCACACTTATATTCAATTCTCAGAGACAAAAAGGGGCATGTTTATAAAAAGATTTTATGTTTTGATAAAAAAATTACTTGTTTAAAAAGGGAAGAATGATCCTATAAAACGCTCTATATCACACTTTATAGCAGGGGCCCTCCAGAGAATGTCGAAAAATGTCGTTAAAAAGGTCAAATAAGTTATAAATTACCGTTTGTAGCGTTAAACGGTAGCATATTTATTAAAAAACGACAGTTTACCCGGACAAACTAGGATTTTACTCCGAGAAAATCCTAGTTTGGCAATATGACATAATTTTTAACTTCTGCTAGATTAAAAGCAATCTATTGAAAGGGGAGTTCAAAAATGACAAAGAAGAAATGGGAACTGGAGGATTTTATTGAACAGAATCAGCGTAGGGTATACTACCAAATGGCAAGGCTGCAAATTAATGATAAGGATGGGGAATATTTTCAAGAAGGACTTGTAGCCATGTGGAGAGCGTATGAAAACTATAATCCGGATAAAGGACCATTAGCGACATACATGAATTTTGAAATTCGAAATCGTTTGGTGAATGTATTTCATAAATCCATTTTGGAAAGGAAATACATAGAGCAGCTAGGGCATCAGCAAGAAGTAGAGACGCAGGCAGGAAATTATATGGATGGGAAAAAGAAAAAAATACTCTCTAAAAATGAAGGGGGAACGAATCCGCAGGAAAAACTGGATCAGGAAAGTGAAACCGATTTCTCTGAATTCACATCGATACTGACGGAAAAGCAAAAAGTCTGGTTTAACTGTGCAATTATAGAAGGACTATCCAATCAGGAAATTGCAGAGAAAGAACAGGTAAGCTTGGAAGCAGTAAAAAGCTGGGCAAAGAGCGCCAAACGTAAACTTCGGAAAATGGATTGGGATAGAGGCTAAAAGGAAATCAGCACACACATTATAAATGGAAGGGCTATAATTATTATTTTGGACGATTATAGTCCTTTCTATCTAAGGAAAGAAATTTAGAAGAGTTATATTCATATAGCAGGAAGGAAATTCCTAAGTGAAGTTTTCAATTTATCTTACTTAAAAAAACTGCAAAATCAGGACTTTTGGCGCTAATAAAACAATCTAGTAAAATAGTGAATCTTTCGTGAACGTTTGACCGCGGTAAAACGGTTTCAATTTAAAAAAAATGACTTAAGAAAAGATTAGGTATTGCCGATATATAGATAGAAAGCTAGAATTAAATATAGGAGGTGGAAAGATTTGAGAAGAAAGTGGTTTCCTTTCTTTTTGGTGATTTTATTAGTAACTTCTCCATTTGCTTCCGTCAGTGAAGTATATGCGATGAGTCATTCATCTAAAGAAGATGAGCAAAATAATGAGCCAGAAGAAAGGGATAAAGAATCAGATGTTGATGAACAGGATTCTTCCACGGACGAAGCGGTGTCAGAAGAAATAAAGCTTAAATTAGGGGATGACGATGAAAAAATTCTAGATCTGAAAGAAGATTTAACAGAGCTTGGATTTGCAGCATTAGAAAAACCTACAACTTATTACGGCCTACATACAGAGGAAGCTGTAAAAGCATTTCAAGAGTTTTATGACATAGAAGACACGGGAGTTGCAGATGAAGACACACTACTACAAATAGAATACATTTTAGCAGACGATTCATTCGACCGTGAAGAGCACCTGGAGTTCAGTAAACCTGAAGAATTTGTGACGGAAGAGGAAGAAGTCGAAGAACTGCCGGCAGCAGATGCGGAAGAAGACGCTGAAGCCGAAGCAGAGGAAAGTCCTGAAGAAGCAACAGAGGAAGAAACTGAAGCGGACGCAGAAGAAAACGCTGAAGAAGCAACAGAGGAAGAAACTGAAGCGGACGCAGAAGAAAACGCTGGAGAAGCGACAGAGGAAGAGTCTGAAGCAGATACAGAAGAAAACGCTGGAGAAGCGACAGAGGAAGAGTCTGAAGCAGATACAGAAGAAAACGCTGGAGAAGCGACAGAGAAAGAGTCTGAAGCAGATACAGAAGAAAACGCTGAGGAAGCAACAGAGGAAGAAACTGAAGCAGATACAGAAGAAAACACTGAGGAAGCAACAGAGGAAGAGTCTGGAGCAGACGCAGAAGAAAATGCTGAATTAGAAGAAGAACAAGAAATCAGCATACAAAGCTTTGTCAGAGCAACAGTATTTTCTGCAAACGGGACTTTCAAACAGGGAGACAGACATCAAGAGATTGTTAAACTGAAGAAGCGGTTAAATGCTATTGGTTTTGGAAATATCACAGAGACAACTCTTTACGGAAGTTTCATGGAAACACAGGTGAGAAGATTCCAATCATATTATGGACTAACTGTTAATGGTCAGATGAACCAAGCAACAAAAAATAAACTAAATAGTGTGTATAATAGTCCATTGCAAAGAGGGAAACGCCACAGTAGCATTCCAGAGATTAAACGGCAATTAAACAGCCTTGGGTACGGAAATATATCAGTAACGACTCTTTATGGAAGCTTTATGGAGAAAAAAATAAAGGAATTTCAAAAAGATCATGGTCTGCGTGTCAGTGGAATAGCAGATGAAGTAACAGTTGCTAAGTTAAAAGAACTTGCACCAAAAGACACGTATCAGCGTGGAGACCGGCATGCAGAAATTGTTCAATATAAAAAACAATTGAATGCCATTGGATTTGGAAATATCACAGAAACAAGCCTTTATGGAAGCTTCATGGAAACACAAGTAAAGAGGTTCCAATCATATTATGGGTTAAGTGCAACAGGAAAAATGAATAAAGCAACAAAAGAGAAGTTGAACAGTGTATATAACCATCCACTTCAAAGAGGGAAACGCCACAGTAGCATTCCAGAGATTAAACGGCAATTAAACAGCCTTGGGTACGGAAATATATCAGTAACGACTCTTTATGGAAGCTTTATGGAGAAAAAAATAAAGGAATTTCAAAAAGATCATGGTCTGCGTGTCAGTGGAATAGCAGATGAAGTAACAGTTGCTAAGTTAAAAGAACTTGCACCAAAAGACACGTATCAGCGTGGAGACCGGCATGCAGAAATTGTTCAATATAAAAAACAATTGAATGCCATTGGATTTGGAAATATCACAGAAACAAGCCTTTATGGAAGCTTCATGGAAACACAAGTAAAGAGGTTCCAATCATATTATGGGTTAAGTGCAACAGGAAAAATGAATAAAGCAACAAAAGAGAAGTTGAACAGTGTATATAACCATCCACTTCAAAGAGGGAAACGCCACAGTAGCATTCCAGAGATTAAACGGCAATTAAACAGCCTTGGGTACGGAAATATATCAGTAACGACTCTTTATGGAAGCTTTATGGAGAAAAAAATAAAGGAATTTCAAAAAGATCATGGTCTGCGTGTCAGTGGAATAGCAGATGAAGTAACAGTTGCTAAGTTAAAAGAACTTGCACCAAAAGACACGTATCAGCGTGGAGACCGGCATGCAGAAATTGTTCAATATAAAAAACAATTGAATGCCATTGGATTTGGAAATATCACAGAAACAAGCCTTTATGGAAGCTTCATGGAAACACAAGTAAAGAGGTTCCAATCATATTATGGGTTAAGTGCAACAGGAAAAATGAATAAAGCAACAAAAGAGAAGTTGAACAGTGTATATAACCATCCACTTCAAAGAGGGAAACGCCACAGTAGCATTCCAGAGATTAAACGGCAATTAAACAGCCTTGGGTACGGAAATATATCAGTAACGACTCTTTATGGAAGCTTTATGGAGAAAAAAATAAAGGAATTTCAAAAAGATCATGGTCTGCGTGTCAGTGGAATAGCAGATGAAGTAACAGTTGCTAAGTTAAAAGAACTTGCACCAAAAGACACGTATCAGCGTGGAGACCGGCATGCAGAAATTGTTCAATATAAAAAACAATTGAATGCCATTGGATTTGGAAATATCACAGAAACAAGCCTTTATGGAAGCTTCATGGAAACACAAGTAAAGAGGTTCCAATCATATTATGGGTTAAGTGCAACAGGAAAAATGAATAAAGCAACAAAAGAGAAGTTGAACAGTGTATATAACCATCCACTTCAAAGAGGGAAACGCCACAGTAGCATTCCAGAGATTAAACGGCAATTAAACAGCCTTGGATACGGAAATATATCCGTAACCACGCTTTTTGGAAGTTATATGGAAAGCCAAATAAAGCAATTCCAAAGAGATAATAACTTACGCGTAAATGGAATAGCAGATGAAAGAACACTCGCTGCTCTAGATGAAGCAATCAGCAATCGCTGGGTAATTAACCACGAAACGTATGACGTAACATTCAATCAGGCGTTGGACACGCAAATGAACCAATTACAGCAGACAGATATGTATCGAAATGAACCTGCTTATGTGCATAAGAATTATGTGAATGGTTCAAACAGAACTACTGCAAATGTAAATGTCCGCTCCTCTGCAAGCAGTTCGAGCCACATTTATGGTCAGATAAAAAAGGGAACACAGGTCACAATTCTTGGTTCTACAGGTAATTGGTACAGAATCAGCTATATTGCTTGGAGAAATCCGACAAGAAGTGATGTAAGCAGTTATCTGAATCCAGATAATAATGATATCTTCCAGCATTTAGATTTGACCAGCAGTGTTGGTGTCACAGCCTCTTCCTTAAATAACGATATTCTAAAAGGGAAAGGCATTCTTGCCGGCAGAGGACAAGCCTTTATAACAGCTGGCAAACAGCATAGTGTCAACGAAATCTATTTGATTTCACATGCGTTATTGGAAACTGGTAATGGAAGCTCTGCTTTAGCAAAAGGAATTGAAGTAGGGATAAATAGCAGCGGAAATCCTGTTGTGGTTACTTCATCCAATCGAAGCAGTCTTCGAAATATCAGAACCACATACAATATGTATGGTATCGGTGCGGTAGATGGCAATGCGCATAACGGTGGAGCCATCAGAGCTTATAATGAAGGCTGGTTCTCACCGGAACAGGCTATCATTGGCGGCGCCGAATTTATTGGAAATAGCTACATTCATAATCAATATAACCAAAATACGTTATATAAAATGAGATGGAATCCTGCGAACCCTGGATACCCGCAATATGCAACAGATATTGGCTGGGCAGTGAAACAAGTTCCAAGCATCAAGAGATTATATGATATGCTGAATAACCCGGTATTCAAATTTAACATTACGCAATATCGTTAATATGTTTTAACACCCGAATTACTTTCTCCAAAAAGCGATTCGGGTGTTTTTTTGCTTTTTTATATAACAGTTCGTATCAAATTATGGTATGATAAATGAAAGAATGGGTAATAGAATACAAAGGTAAGTTTACTAGAATATAATTAAGTAGGTGAACAACTATGTGGAGTGCTGCTGAGTTGCTGATCGCGTTTGTTATCGCTTTGCTGACAGCAATTATCACGACACCAATCATTATATGGATCTCTAAAAAATGCAATCTAGTAGATCAGCCTGATAATAGAAAACAACATCAACGGGCAGTCCCAAGCATTGGCGGATTAGCTATTTTCATTGGCATTGCCGCAGGATTCCTCTATCTGCAACCGGAACATCCGCAGATGACTGCAATTATCATTGGCGGGATCATCATGCTATTGACAGGGTTTCTGGATGATATTGTGGATCTTCGGCCCGGGACTAAGCTGTTAGGGCAAATAGGAGCAGCTTCGGTTGTAGCTTATTCCGGATTAGTCATTGAGAAAGTGACATTACCTTTTATGGGAACGGTTTTCTTGGGAGAGTATGTTGGGATAGCTCTTACGATTTTCTGGATTGTGGCGGCTGCAAATGCGATTAATCTGATTGATGGATTAGACGGTCTGGCTGGAGGCGTATCAACCATTGCCTTCATCAGCATTTTGATTATGGCCATCATGGATTATCGTGTGGTTGTCATTGGATTATGTGTCCTGTTGATTGGTGCAACACTAGGGTTCTTAGCATTCAATTTTCATCCGGCAAAAATCTTTATGGGAGACACCGGAGCATTATTCTTAGGATATTCGATTGCGATTATATCGATGCTTGGCTTATTCAAAAATGTAGCCTTCTTCAGCTTCGTTATCCCGATTATTGTAATTGCACTCCCGGTATTCGATACGCTGCTTGCAATCATCCGGAGAATTAGTAATAAACAAGGCATTTCGGTAGCAGATCGAAATCATATTCATTATCTATTACTGAAAAATGGTTATTCCCATAGACAATCTGTATGGATTATCTACGCATTCAGTATGTTCTTCGGTGCGATGGGAATTGTGGTTAATAACGCACAGCTGATGACGTCTTTAGCTGTCTTCTGCTTTGTTCTATTAGGAATACATCTATTTTCAGTGGTATGTGGAATCAGGGCGAGAGGAAGCTTTATTTCTTTAGTTAACAAGAAAGAAGAATTGCATAAGAGAAGGTTAAAATAAAGAATCTCACTATTCTTGGATAAGTACAAGAGTAGCGAGACTTTTTCTATGATAATGTTTAGGAGAAACTCTTAAGTATAAAAGTAAAAGTTTACTCATTTTTTAGTGATTCTGGAAACATGCCGTCTATTACTTTTGAAATTACTTCACGTGCCTCGCCTTCCCATGGGAAATGATGCATTGTCAGCATTGCATGAGAGTTAATTTCTAGAATATGATAGTCGTCTCCATTAATTAGTACATCTACTCCGCAGACTCTCAATCCAGGTATAGCGAGGATTGCTTTTCGTATGGTTTCTTTCAGTTCTGGTGAGATATCATCGGTGACATCGACTGCATCACCGCCGGTGGAAACATTTGAATTATTTCTTAGATAGACAATCTCGCCTTTTTTCGGAATATCCTTAAAGGAGAAACCTTGTTTTTTTAAAACGCGTTCACTCTCTTCACTGGTATCCAGTTTTTTATGCAGCGGGTTCTTCCTTTGAGTACGTTGTTCATTTTTCGATGTGATTAATTGTTCAATATTTTGCAAACCGTCCCCGATAACATTGGCAGGAACTCTTTTGGCAACTGCTACAATTTCATTTTTTACAAAGGTAAATCGATATTCTATCCCTTCTACAAACTTTTCAATCAAAATTTCATCGCGGGATTCGGCAATCTTCTCAAAACAGGCTTTAAATTCATCATACGTATCTATTTCTACAAATACTAATTTGCCCATGAGACCATCGTTGGGTTTTAGCACAACGGGAAGGATATCTTCTGCCCATTTCCAGGCTCTATCTACTTGATTTTTTGAAAAAACTGCATTTTCTGGAGCGGGATAACCCATTGCGCATAACAGGTTGCCTGTCGCATTTTTATATTTTGTAAGTTTTGTTGCCAACGTTGTATTATAAGCAGCTGATATTCTGCCTCTCCTGATGATATAACTTTTCTTACCATAAATCATTTTGAATCGCTTCTTAGGTAAAATTTCAAATGTAATACCACGATGATAGGCTTCCTCAGCCAGCATTTTATTAGATGTGCTTAAGGATCGCCCGGTAATTTCTTTTATATCCATGCATTTACACCTCATTAAACAGACTTTATTTCATTATATCATTTAGAGAAGGAATAAAAGAATACTAATTTATGAATAGCGTAATTCTCTCATTTTTAGGTCTTTTTTTAATGGACTTCCAAATAAGCAAAAAAAACTCTTTCCCAATAAATCTGGGAAAGAGTTTCGTTTTATAAAGGATTTCCATATTCGTCCGTTTCTTCTTGAGGCACTTCTTCCTGATAAGGCTCTTCCTCCTGATAAGGTTCACCTTGTTCTTCATAAGAGCCTTCCTCTTCATACGTTCCTTCTTCTGTCGGTTCCTCCGAATTAGGATCTTCATAAGTTTCTCCTGATTTCTCCGCAGAGGAACCGGAGATTTCTAAGTGATTTTGAAGCATCCTTTTCGTCTCTTCTAACGCCGGCTCGTCAAGCAGCCAATAATAAGTAGAACCAGGCTGATAATCACTGCCCTCTAAGGTCAGGTCTTCAATATCAAGACCTCCGGTAGCGTACTTAATAAAAGTCATCATTTCATTGAATGTCATGTTTGTATTCATGTTGTTGCCGACCGCGGCAATCAAGTCATCAAATTGAAACACAGAGCTAAGAGATGCTGCTTTATCTGCTACGGCATTGACAACTTCCATTTGCCGTTTTCCGCGCTCAATATCATTATCCAGTTTACGGGTCCGGGCGAATGCTAATGCTTCTTCACCATCAACGGTTTGTTCTCCAGGAAGCAGATGGATTGCTTCCCCTTTATCCATGGAATCAGACTCTTTAAGTTCATATGGAACATCAACGTCAATGCCGCCGATAGCATCTACCACATCAACAAAGGCGTGGAAATTAACACGGACATAATAGTCGACTGGAATATCCATTAAATTTTCAACCGTTTCAATCGTTGCTTTTGGTCCGCCATAGGCATGAGCATGAGTAATTTTTTCCTCACGGCCTACTTCTGGGACATATACATACGAATCACGCGGGATACTAACTAATTTAACGCTGCCTTCATCTCTGTTAAACGTTGCTAACATCAACGTATCAGAGCGAGAGGTTTCTGCATTATTTCGATGTTCGTTTTCATCGACTCCAATAATAAGGATAGACACGTTGTCGATATTCGGGTCAACCTCAAAATCCCTCAAATCGGATTTTTCTCGACCGTCATCCTCATAAGAATCAGAGACTGCATTATTTGCTTTAACATATAAATAACTTCCATAACCAACAACACTGACTAAAGCTAAGCCTATAATAATTAAGGTAATTAAGACACCTTTACGGAGTTTACGCTTTTTTCGCGTCACTCTGCGGCCTCGCATATTTTTTTGTTTTACCATTACAAATCTCCTTTTTTTACAAGAAATATCGACGGATTTCTTGATAAAGCCCATTTAATTTTACTATGGAATGAACTATTAGTAAATTTACAATTGCATTACATATTTATCACGGAGAAACGCCCGTAAAACTCCCGCCTCAAAATAATAAGAGAGAGAATAAATTTATTTAGGCGGGAGATAACGGGCGCTAACTGCCTGAATCACTCAACTAATCATTCAGTGGGAGAATTAAGGAAACAGACTAAATTCGCGACGTCCTGGGGTTGCGATTACTCACCCCACCGAAAAGCGTTGTCGCAACGTCTACACTAGCACATCCTGTGCGTCGAAAAACTCCCACTGAATGAAGTTTCGTTTTATGATGATGTAACAGGGGGAATCAAATAATTTATCCATCACATAAGTACAGCTGAGACACGCTGAAACGGCGCCAGCTTTATTTATATGACAGAGTGTCTATTTTCAGCTGTCGTCTCTTAAATTATCCTTAATCAACGTAGAAGAGATACCATCTGTCCGAGGGAGGTAGACCACTTCACAAAAAGAGCGCAGGGCATCGAATTTTCCTTTCCAATCATTCCCCATAACAAATGTATCGACGTGATAGGTTAAAATATCATCTTTTTTTTGCTCCCAGGAGATTTCAGGGATAACCTTATCGACATAACGTACAGATTCAAGAATGATTTTCCGGTCTTCATAGGAATAAAAAGACTGCTTATGCTTGAGTATATTAAAATCATCGGTGGATAATCCTACAATAAGATAATCACCCATTTCTTTTGCACGCTTTAATAAATTCACATGGCCTACATGCAGTAAATCAAACGTTCCATAAGTGAGAATAGTACGTATCATTTCCACCTCCTAAAACCGTATTAACGTAATAGTAACATAAGAAAAGAACCAGGAATAAATCTGAGGACAAAAAATATGTTTTTTCGCTATAGAAAAAGGGAATTTAGAAAATGAAGTTCTGTGCAAAAAGCATTATGCATGGCATAAGGTAAGCTGAACGTACAGATAGCTGTAATGGATATAGAGCTGCCAGAAATGTCGCAGCGTGCTGTGGCATTTCTGGCAGAATACATCGTTTAAAGAAACATATAGAGAACCGAGCTTCTTAAGCTAATTCCTTGGGGGAATGATTCGCATTTTGTTCAGCTAAGTAAACATAATAGTCTGTTCGTAATTGTGCTACTTCTTGATGAAGCAGTGAAGAATCAGGGGCACTGATGGACTCAAAGAGCACAAGGTTCTGGTCCTTATCGATTCCAATATCCAGACCAAGTGTAGCTAATTCTTTTTTTCGTGTTTTTTCTATTTTTTTTGCAACATTTAAGGCAAACGAATTCAGATGCTCATCCACTGCAGGGGCATCCTCAGTAAATTTTAATGTTAAAAACATACCTGCATCAAAGGTGACGCCGCTTTCTTGATTGTTGGGAGAAACTTGTTTTTCCGTACCAACGCGAATATATTTTTTCACAATGACCCACTCGCCCACTTTATTTTTCTCTAAATGAACACGGCAATTAAAGGGCTCACCCTGTTCCGTTCTGGAAGGTATGTATGGCTGGACAATACATTTACGTTTGGAAATAATAGATTGAAAGAATGCGAAGACTTCTTTCAATGTCATGTTCGCATTCGCAGTGGAATCCTGATGACTGACCAGGAAGGAATCTTTATCTGCCTGTACGATTTTATAAATGTTTTCTCCGGATTGACTGTAGACAGGCTTCACAACGACTTCTCCATATTTTATTAAAAAGCCTTTAATAATAGAGAAGCTTTTACAACGTAAGGTTGGAATGGCATACTTCTGAAGCTGCGGATCCTTTGTTAACATTTCCTGGACACTTTCCTTGGAGATTTTATTTCTCCCATCCTCGGTTAAGTAGGCGCGATCTTGTAAATAGGCTATTTTTTGTTTGGATTTTAAGCAGAATGCAGAAACATCAATAATCTTTGGAATAGACATCTCGACATTTTCCCACGTATCTTCCTTTAAAACCATCCCGGAGGTCATATGGTCATCTTCGTTGATATCGCTTGGGTTCATATACAGAATCTCGATTCCTTTGGATTGTGCTTCGATGGATATCTCTTTTGCCAGATCGGTTGGTTCTTTGAAAGGTTGCATTAGTCCTACTAACATGGAATCAATTCTCCTCCTAATTATTCGTATTTCTAATTATCTATTTTTAATTTTACCATAATCTATTGTGTTATGAAGTACCATTTTTTGAAAAGACACGAACATGACCGGTTTGTCAAGCGGGAAGCAAAATAAAAATCTGTACCTGCTGTTCGTCTGGAACAGGCGGGTACAGATTTTTCAATAATACTCGTATTTTAATAAAAACGTTTAAAGCTGTCGAAATGAGAGCTCCAGTAAGGGTTATCCAAGGATGTGATGGTAACACCAGTAGATGAACCTGCATGAAGGAACTGATTATTTCCAACATAGATACCCATATGAGATGGACCAGATTTATACGTTCCAGAGAAGAATACTAAATCTCCTACCTGCGGATTGCTAATCGTCTGTGCTCTGTCATAATAGCCTGCAACACTGGTACGAGGAATATTTTTACCTGCCTGATTATAAGCGTAATAGATGAACCCACTGCAATCAAACCCGCCAGGAGAACTTCCTCCCCATACATAAGGGTCGCCCTGTTGGCTTTTCCCGACAGAGATAAGGGTGTCTACATTATAACCTGCACTAGATGATGAGCTGCTGGAAGAGCTGTTGGATGATCCAGAGCTGCTATTTGAACTGCTGCTGTTAGAAGAGCTGGAACTAGAGCTGCTGGAACCATTTACTTTTAATGTCTGGCCGGCAATAATCAAATCAGATGACAGGTTATTGAGCGATTTTAATTTAGATACAGTCGTTCCATGCTGACTTGCGATTTTAGAAAGGCTGTCCCCAGATTTCACCTTATAGGTGCTGGAAGAACTGGAGCTTGATCCAGAACTTGAATTGGAACTAGAGCTGCTAGAATTACTAGAGCTTGAACTGCTGGAACCGCCGCTGCTGACAGTTAATTTATTTCCAGGGTAAATTAATGTCGTAGATAGATTATTCCACTTCATTAGGTTATTTAAAGAAATACCGTGTCGAGAGGCAATACCGCTTAATGTATCACCGGATTTCACTGTATATGTACTTCCGCTGGAACTGCTTGAGCTTGAATTCGAGCTGGAGCTGGAACTAGAAGAAGAACCAGAGCTGGAATTCGAACTTGAAGACCCAGTTGTTTGTAAAACCTGATTCGGGAAAATAAGATCCGAAGAAAGGTTATTGATAGATTTTAATTTGGACACGGTTGTTCCTTGACTTTGGGCGATTTTCCATAGATTGTCGCCACTTTTTACTTTGTAAGATGCTGCGTCAGCACTGTCTGTTGCTACAAAGGCAGATGCAATTGCTGCAGATGCAGTAACAGAGAAGATGATTTTTTTGTTAGCCATGTGTGCGTTTCCTCCTTAGATTTTAATGATTGGGGTTTTAGAGATGTGTTTGAATATGATTTGTAGGAGACCAAAGAGGAGTGCATCAAGAAAATAACTGTGTGTGACAGGTATACTTTCTATTAGCTTTGTCCGTACATTATATTAATGAAGAAATAAATCCATAAACGATGTACGACAATCCCGGTATAAGTACAAATCCCATATTCCATAAACGAACAAGATGTATTTTACTTCCAGATGTTTGTTTATTGTGATTGATAGAATGTAGATTGTTAGTTTTAATGAAGTATTACTAGTTTATTTCATTACGGCATAGTACAAATATGTAATCTAGCACATCTGTCTATGAAAAATAATCCAATAAATACATCTTTATAGAATTATATCGTTTTATAGATAATATTGGTAGGTTATATAGAGAAATGTAACATGTTTGTAATGTTTTAAAAAATAAGGTCGATAGAACTGTTTTGATAACTCTTTCATTTAATTAATAGGTATATAATCGGGTTAAAAGTATCATCAACTTTAATATATTTAGTTCATAATGATTATAAAAAGTAATTATTTACATGATGTTTATTGGTAATTAATGTGAATGAATAATGAACAGACCTTTATGTGCAACTTTTCAATAAATGAATTTCGCTAAATCATTTCATTTCCCGGGAAATAACAACAAAATATACATTTATTAAAGAGATAGCGTTATAATAGAAGAAATAGATAAATTGGAGGAATAGAGGGTGGAACAATCAACATTGCTTATAAAAAACATTCAAGAAGCGTATCTGCCGGAAGGAGTTATAAAAAATGCATCCGTTATATCAGAGAACGGAAGAATAACACAGATTCTGACACAAGAAGAAGCAGCTGATCTATCCTTTTCTGGAAAAGTGATCGATGCAGAGAGCAAATTGAAATTGCTGCCGGGATTTATTGATGGACATATTCATGGTGGCTATGGTGTGGATGTGATGGATGCGACACCAGAAGCCTTACAGACACTTGCAGAAAAGCTGCCATCAGAAGGAACGACCAGCTATCTCGCTACAACTATTACCCAATCAGACGAAGAAATCTCTAATGCTTTAAAAAATGTTGCTGCATGGACTGCTGATGAACAAAAAACAGGAGCGGATTTAGTCGGTGTTCATTTAGAAGGTCCTTTTGTAGAAGTTTCCAAAGCAGGAGCACAGCCGAAACAATATATTACAGAACCGGATCTGGCTAAATTTCTCACATGGCAGGATGATGTAAACGGACAAATTCGGACAATTACTATGGCTCCTGAGCATGATAAAACAGGAGAGTTTATACAAACACTAAATCAATCTGGCGTGAATGTATCTGCAGGGCATACAGATGCTTCCTTTCAACAGATAAAGAATGCCACGAAATTAGGGGTTAGACAGTTGACGCATTTATGTAATGCAATGAATGGTATACATCATCGGGATATCGGAGCGGTAGGGGCTTCCTTTCAGTTAGAGGATTTACGCGCTGAGTTGATTTCAGATGGTATTCATGTTGTGCCAGAGATGCTGCAGCTTATTTTTGATAATGTTGGGTCTGATCGAATTATTATGATTACCGATGCGATGCGGGCAAAAGGCTTGAAAGAGGGAGAGTACGAGCTTGGAGGACAGCCTGTTTTTGTGAAAAATGGAGAAGCTACCCTGGATAATGGCTCATTGGCTGGCAGTATTTTGAAAATGATTGATGCGGTGAAGATGATGCTGGAACTAGATGGAGTTACTTTACAGGATATTGTTAAAATGACAGCAGTTAATCCGGCGAAACAAGTTGGTATTTTTGATCGAAAGGGCAGTGTTGAAGTTGGGAAGGATGCGGATTTTGTTTTGTTAGATGAGGAGATGGATGTTGCTTATACGGTTTGTAGAGGGGAAGTTGCTTATTGTCAAGAGGAGTAATTAGGAAGTTCTTTTAAGTGAAGCAAAGCATTCGATAAAGGATAGTAGAGAAGAATGCTTTGCTTTTGATTCATTATTGGAATTGGCATTTATTAATATAGAAGATAGTTTTTATATAAAAGCAATTTCTTGATTCAACATTCTTTTTAACTGGTTTAAAGATATTAATTAGCTGAAAAAATTAATAACTGGAAACTAATATATAGCAAAGCTTTCTAATATTAAACTATCTAATCTATTTATCTATTATTTTTAATATGATATTAACTAAAGCAAAGTGTAATTAAATTGTAATAAATCGTTTAGTCTTGACATAATGATGAACGAAAACGTTTTCTTTGTTGATGGACAAAAATTTCACAAAATATATATGGTAAAATACATTCAGTATGATATAATTCGACTTATGGCAAAAAACACCTAAAAAATAAGTGTGTTTTTCGTGTGGCATGAATAAATGACTAGTGAAAAATACATGTTATTCATACCAAATATGTTATATAATGGATATTCATTCTTTTGTAAGCAATTATCCAAATAATTATAAGATAGTAAGATTTCAAGAAAATGATTTTAATAAAGTAATGGAGGTAAAGAAATGGAAGAAACGATATCTTTAAAGGAGATAGCTGAAGTTATCAAAAAGCGCCTGTTGCTTATATTGACATTTATGCTGGGTGCGGCTTTTATCGCAGCTATCGTTAGTTACCTGGTGCTGACCCCGCAATATGAAAACAGTTCACAGTTTATTGTTAATCAGACGCAACAAGAAGAGAATGCGGGACAGTTTACGCAATCCGATTTAAGAACAAATGTTGAAATTATAAATACATATAATGTAATAATTAGCAGTCCGGCTATTCTAGATCCAGTGATTGATGAACTGGGGTTAAATCTAACAACCAATCAATTAGCAGATAAAATTAATGTCAGCAGTGAAGAGGACTCACAGGTCGTTACAGTAACGGCAACAGATGAGGACCCTGTACAGGCTGTCAACATTGCCAATACAACGGTAGAAATATTCCAAGAAGAAATCCCATCGATTATGAATGTCGATAATGTTGCTATTTTGACACAGGCTGAATTAGCAGAGAATCCATCACCAGTTGCCCCCAACCCCGTATTAAATATCGCAATTGGTGTCGTACTTGGAGCGATGTTGGGTGTAGGAATGGCATTTTTATTAGAATACCTTGATAACACCATCAAAACCGAACAAGATATCGCAAAACAGCTAGACGTACCGGTACTTGGTGTCATCTCGCATGTCGATGAAAGTGATATTCGAGGACAGCAGCAAGCTAATCTGGGATCAGCAGAAACAACAGGGAGGAGAGGTTTAAATGGCGCGAAAAAAACAGTTTAATGCGGGCAGTAAAATGCGGCATCTAATTACAAATAGCAATCCTCGTTCCCCTATTTCGGAACAGTATCGTACGGTGAGAACCAATTTACAATTTGCATCCGTAGATAATGAAATTAAAAGCATGCTGCTCACTTCTGCTGGACCAGCCGAAGGAAAATCAATGACAACAGCAAATTTGGCTGTCGTGTATGCGCAGCAGGGAAAGAAAGTATTGCTAGTCGACGCTGATTTGCGTAAGCCGACCATTCATTATACTTTCCGTTTAGATAACTTACGCGGCTTAAGTAATATATTAGTAGGCGAAACAACCATCGAAGAAACCGTAGAAGCTTCCGATATTACTAATTTAGATGTGATTTCTTGTGGTCCGATACCGCCCAATCCGTCTGAATTATTAGGCTCAAGGAGAATGCAGGCTTTTATTGAAGCAGCAGAAAAAAAATATGATATGGTTATTTTCGATATGCCGCCAGTCCTTGCAGTTACCGATGCGAAAATATTAGCTAATTATGTAGATGGTGTGATTTTAGTTGTACGCAGTAAAAAAACAGAGAATGAGGCCGCAAAACAAGCATTGGAAGCACTCCAATCTGTTCATGCGAACGTTCTTGGAGTCGTTTTAAATGACAGAGATAAAAAAGAAGCCAATTATTACTATTATTATGGCAGCTAAAAGTAAAAAGAGCTCTTTAGATAAGTGCTCTTTTTATTAGAATTTCAATTTAGTTCATAATGAGGAGATAGAGAAGGAAGATAATGAATACTTCGTTGTGAATCGTTTTGGAATGAGCTATAATTTAACCAATGGAAAGTAACGTAAAGCGAAACAGCGCAATGTTTTTTTAACGTTGGGAGGGTCAACGGATGATAGATATACACACGCATATTTTACCAGGTATTGATGATGGTGCGAAATCAGAGGAAGATAGTATTGCCATGGCGAAACAGGCTGTTGAACAAGGGATTCATACGGTGATTGCGACACCGCATCATTATAACGGCTCTTATTTTAATGATAAGGCATCCATCCTTACTAATGTCTCCATCTTAAATGAATTATTCAAGAATGAGGGTATTCCTTTGGACGTATTGCCTGGTCAAGAGACAAGAATCTATGGTGAAATTCTGCAAGGGATAGACAATGATGAGATTTTGTCTTTAAATGAAACCAAATTTCTCTTTATTGAATTTCCTAGTGCCAGTGTTCCGCAGTATGCCAAGCAGATGCTTTTTGACATTCAAATGAAGGGACTTACACCTATTATTGTGCATCCCGAAAGAAATATTGAGTTATTAGAAAATCCTAATCTATTATATGATTTCGTTAAAAATGGTGCGTTAAGTCAAGTTACTGCAGGCAGTCTAGTCGGTAAATTTGGCAAGGATATCAAAAAGTACGCAGAACAATTGATTGAATGTAATCAAACCCATTTTATTGCATCGGATGCACATAACATCAAGTCAAGAAAATTTGTCATGAACGAAGCATTTGATAGCATCGAAAAAAAATATGGGGCTGATTTTGTTTATTTATTTCAAGAAAATAGTCAGTTGCTGATAAACAATAAAAATGTGAATCGTATGGAACCTCGTTTACCAAAGAAAAAGAAATTTTTGGGGTTGTTTTAAAAGAAGCAAATCTAGTCATTTTCTATACAGATTAGGAAGTTGAAAGGAAGGGAGACTCTCCCATGACATATAAAAAAAGATTGGCACTCTTAATATTATTAGACTCACTGATTGTAACGTCATCGGTCTTTATTGCATTCTGGATGGTTTACCCATCGTATCCAGATGTTTTTCTAGCGGATGAACTTTGGATAAGTGCGATTGCCTTTTTAATTTTTCATCATATTTTTGCCTTTGTTTTTAAGTTATACAATAAAGTCTGGTCTTATGCAAGTATTAGAGAATTAATTGCCATTGTAAAAGCTGTAACATTAACTATTATCTCTGTTGGCGTAGTGCAGTTTTTTATCAACGATCAGATATTTCGAAGAGCGTTAGTTATCACATGGCTTTTACATATTGTGCTTATTGGAGGCTCCCGTTTTGTATGGCGGTTAACAAGAGATCGTTATATCAATAAAAAAGGGGAAAATCAAAAGCGGACGTTAATTATTGGTGCGGGTGCTGCGGGAGTTATGATTGCCCGCCAGCTGCAAAATGAAAGTGAAAAAGCCGAGCTTTATCCGATTGGGTTTATTGATGATGATTTAACCAAACAAAAGATGGAAATACTTAGCTTACCAGTTGTCGGTATGTCTAAAGATATCTCCGAAATTGTAGAAAGTATTCAAGTTGAACATATTGTTATAGCTATTCCTTCATTAAATAATGGAGCTTTAAAGAAATTAATCAATCAGTGTAATGAAACAGGAGTTTCTGTACAATTGCTTCCGAGAATTGAAGATTTAATGACAGGTAAAATTTCTGTCAGTAATCTAAAAAATGTCGAAGTTGAGGATTTACTAGGAAGAGCGCCTGTTAAATTAGATATTGGAGCTATTTCTGAATATGTAACGGGGACTACAGTGATGGTAACAGGAGCAGGGGGATCAATTGGTTCTGAAATTTGTCGACAGTTGATGCGCTTTTCACCAAGAAAGCTATTACTGGTCGGACATGGTGAGTTTAGCATTTATAATATTGATATGGAATTAAAAACTACTTTAGAACAAATTGATACAGAAATCATTCCTATTATTGGTGATATTCAAGATAGAGAACGTATTTTTGATATTGTTCAAGAGCACCAACCCGCTATTATTTACCATGCAGCAGCACATAAACATGTTCCTTTAATGGAATATAACCCACATGAAGCTGTGAAAAACAATGTTATTGGCACGAAAAATGTCGCAGAAGCTGCGGATACATTTGGCGTGTCTAAATTTGTGATGGTTTCTACTGATAAGGCAGTAAATCCAACCAATGTGATGGGTGCAAGTAAGAGAATTGCGGAGATGATTGTTCAAGGATTAGCTCAACAAAGTACTACGAAATTTGTTGCTGTACGCTTCGGAAATGTGCTTGGAAGCAGAGGCAGTGTTATTCCGTTGTTTAAGAAGCAAATCGAACAAGGCGGACCGATTACGGTAACCCATGAAGATATGACAAGATTTTTTATGACGATTCCAGAAGCATCCCGATTAGTAATTCAAGCAGGTACACTTGCCAAAGGTGGGGAAATTTTTGTGCTTGATATGGGAGAACCTGTCAAAATATCTGACTTAGCTAAGAATTTAATTAAATTATCTGGCTATATGGAAGCGGAAATTCCGATTAAGTATTCCGGTTTACGCCCTGGAGAGAAAATGTATGAAGAACTACTAAATGAGGACGAGGTATTTCCTGGTCAAGTCTATGAGAAAATTTATGTTGGACGTACAGTAGAAGTAGATAGACAATTGATTATAGATTTACTGGAAAAGTATGAGGATTATAATAATGTTGAGTTGAAAGAAGAAATGATGAAGATTGTTTTTGCGGAACGTCGAGTGCTTGAAGCGATGAAAGCGTAGAAAAGGAGATAAGTAATAATGAAAACTATAAAAAAAGCGATTATTCCTGCAGCTGGATTAGGAACTAGATTTTTACCGGCAACGAAAGCTATGCCGAAAGAAATGTTACCGATTGTTGATAAGCCAACGATTCAATATATTATCGAAGAAGCAATTGAATCGGGTATTGAGGATATTATTATTGTTACTGGAAAAGGTAAGCGTGCGATTGAGGACCATTTTGATCATAACTTTGAATTAGAAGATACTTTAGTGAAAAAAGAGAAATTCGATATTTTGGAGAAAGTAAATTATGCATCTAATGTTGATTTACACTATATTCGCCAGAAAGAGCCTAAGGGTTTAGGACATGCTGTTTGGAGTGCACGTAAATTTATCGGTAATGAACCATTTGCTGTTTTGCTAGGTGATGATATTGTAAAGGCTGATACGCCTGGATTGCGTCAACTCATTGATCAATATGAGGAAACGCAGAGTTCGATTGTTGGTGTGCAGCAGGTTCCCGAGGAAGATACATCCCGCTATGGGATTGTTGATCCAAGTACAGTAGAAGGTCGTCGCTATAAAGTACATAACTTTGTTGAAAAGCCGGAAGCAGGTACAGCGCCTTCCAATTTGGCTATTATGGGACGGTATATTTTCAATCCGGAAATCTTCCAATTCCTTGATAAGCAGCAGATTGGAGCAGGCGGAGAGATTCAATTGACAGATGCGATTCAGATGTTGAATGAGACTCAGCCAGTCTATGCGTACGATTTTGAAGGACGACGGTATGATGTTGGAGAGAAATTAGGTTTTGTGAAGACGACGGTTGAGTTGGCATTGGAGAATGAAGAGATTCGCGATGAGCTTTATCAGTTTTTGGTAGAGACGGTGAATGATGTGAGAGTGAAATAATAAAAGCCCCACGGAGGAATCCAGCATGTTATTTAAGACTGCGAAACGTATTGTTGATATTGTTTTATCTGCTTTAGGAATTATTATATTGTCGCCTTTTTATCTTCTATTAATTATAGCTATAAAAATTGATTCAAGAGGTCCGATTCTTTTTAAACAGAAAAGAGTCGGACAAGGCAAGCAATATTTTAATATACTGAAGTTCCGCACCATGCGTATTGATACACCAAAAGATACGCCTACCCATCTATTGAAGGATCCAGATCAGTATATTACGAAGGTTGGCAAGTTCATGCGGAAAACATCCTTAGATGAACTTCCGCAGATATGGAATATATTGATTGGCAATATGAGTATCGTTGGACCGAGACCAGCACTTTGGAATCAATATGACCTTATTGAAGAGCGAGATAAATATCGTGCTAATGATGTTAAACCTGGATTAACCGGGCTCGCGCAAATTAGCGGCAGAGATGAATTGCCTATTGACGTGAAAGCAAAGATAGATGGGGAGTACGTCAAAAAAATGGGCGTTTTCATGGATATTAAATGCTTCTTAGGAACATTTATCAGTGTAGTAAAGAGTGATGGTGTAGTAGAAGGCTATGTGGAGAAAGAAAAAAAAGAAGAGCAGCAAGAAGCGGATAAGGAGTATATGTCAAAATGAAACATGTCTTAATTACTGGCGAAAACAGTTATGTTGGCAATTCATTTGCTGCGTGGGTCAATGAAGATCCTAAGATAAGTATAGAAAAAATGAGTTTACGTGATGGAACTTGGAGAGAGAGAGATTTTTCGGAGTTTGATGCGGTGTTGCATGTTGCTGGGATTGCGCATCAAAAAGAAACCAAAGAAAACGAATATTTATATTATCAGGTTAATAGAGATTTGGCTATAGAGGTTGCTGAGAAAGCAAAAAATGACGGTGTTAATCATTTCGTATTTTTAAGTTCCATGAGTGTGTATGGTCTAGAAACAGGAGTAATTAATGAAAGCACACCACTAAAACCGAAGACGAATTATGGAATATCAAAACTAGAAGCTGAAAAAGGTTTGGCTGATTTAACTTGTTCAACGTTTAATATAGCAATACTTCGCCCGCCAATGATATATGGAGCAGACTGTAAAGGAAATTATCCAAAGTTAGCTAAATTAGCAATTAAATCACCTTTTTTTCCTGATATCGAAAATAAACGTAGTATGATTTTTATAGATACCTTATCTGAGTTTATAAAGAGATTAATCAATTATAGTGAAGTTGGTTTGTATTTTCCGCAAAATGCAGACTATGTAAAAACAAGTGAAATGGTGAAAATTATAGCCGAAGTGCACGGGAAAAAATTGTCTTTGATTAAACTTTTTAATCCTTTTATAAAGCTTTTTCAAATACAAACAGTAAATAAGGTTTTTGGAGATCTGGTTTATGATAAAAATCTATCTGGGCACGTTAGAGATTACAATATTGTGGACTTTAGAACCTCGATAGAGTTAACAGAGAATGTGGAGAATAACTTATGAGTAAAGAAAAAAAATATAGTGTATTAATGTCAATATATGAAAATGAGAATCCCGATTATTTTAAGCTGAGTATAGAAAGCATGATAAATCAAAGTTTGCCACCAAGTGAAATTGTAATTGTGAAGGATGGGAAACTTCCAGAAGAACTTGATAGTGTAATAGAAGAATATCAAAGTTTCTATACTAACCTATTTTCCATTGTTCCCTTAGAGCACAATGTAGGATTGGGAAAAGCTTTGAATGAAGGACTTAAAGTATGCAAATATGAATTAGTAGCAAGAATGGATACAGATGATATTTCCACAAACGAAAGATGCGAACTTCAAGTAAAAGAATTTATGAAGGACAAGAGTCTTACTATTATAGGTTCTAATATAGATGAATTTTATGATGAACCAGAGCAAATCGCCACATCAAGAGTTGTGCCTTCTGATCATAAGGAAATCTTGAAGTTTGCAAAAAGAAGAAACCCCTTTAATCATCCAAGTGTGATGTATAAGAAGACAGAAGTGTTACAGTGTGGAGGGTATGGTGACTTTAGAAGAAATCAAGATTTAGATTTGTTTGTTCGTATGCTGCATAATGGTTGTAGAGGAAAAAATATTAATAAGTCATTACTATTATTCAGAGCAAATGAAGATAATCTGAAGAGAAGAAAAAGCTGGACAAAATGTAAAAGTTACACTGCAATGATATACAATTTTTGGAGGAAAGGCTATTCAAGTTTATGGGACTTAATAGTTGTCGCAACGAGCCAGGTAATAGTTCTGGTTGCTCCTACTAGCTTTTTAGAATGGTTATCAAATAATTATCTAAGAAAAACAGATACTAAATAAAAGGGTTGGTTAGGTTGGGTATTGAGAATAAAGTTAATACTTTTTTAAATAAAGCACCAGCAGTAAAAAAATTAGTGAAAAGATCATATCAGTTAGCTATGTATGCTGTATCTCCTAAAATAAAATATGAAGGGAATATTAAACGTGTTACACCCAAAGATGGCAAAGAGTACTTTTTTGGATACTATGATAAATCACCTTGGGATATAACTGATAGATACATGTTATGTTTAAGGGTGGGGGATACAACAAAATCAACTGCCCCAAAAGAAAAAGCTGAAATAATATTAATTGATACAAAAAATGATAACAGTTATAAAAAAATTGCTGAAACTAATACTTGGAATGTTCAGCAAGGAAGTATGTTACAATGGCTTGGTCCTAATTATGATAGGAAAATTATATATAATGATTTTCGTAACAATAGGTATTGTTCAGTAATACTTGATATTTATTCAAATGAAGAGAAAGTAATCGATATGCCAGTTTACAGTGTTGCAAATGATGGTAGTTTTGCTCTTTCGTTAGATTTTTCAAGGCTACATAGATTAAGAAAGGGTTACGGCTATTCTAATAAGGAAGAAAAATCAAAAGGTGAGAAAGTACCTGATAAAACTTGTATTTGGAAGGTTGATTTAGAAACTGGTAAAACTGAATCACTTTTAAATTATACAGACTTCTATAACTTTGAGACTAGAGAAGATATGGTTGGCGCAGAGCATAAAGTTAATCATATAATGTTAAATCCAAGTGCAAATAGATTTATGGTATTACATAGATGGGTACTTGGTTCAAAGAAATTTACGAGACTCATAACGATTAATACAGATGGAAATGAGATGTACAATCTTAGTGATGATGATATGACTTCACATTGTTATTGGAAAAATGATAATGAAATTATTGCTTATGCTAGAAAGAAAGAATATGGAAACGGGTATTTTTTAATGCAAGATAGAAGTGATGATTTTGAACATAAGTGGCCTGAATTAGCTGCAGATGGACACCCGAGTTATTCTCCAGATGGAAATAAAGTGGTAACAGACACATACCCTAATCGTAGTAGGTTGTCAAAAGTGTATATTATCGAAAATAATAATATTAAGACTATAGCAAAAGTTTTTGCGCCATTTAAATATGATAATGATTTTAGATGTGATTTACATCCTAGATGGAATAGGGATGGAGATAAAATTTGTATTGATGCTGTATTTGAAGGGAAAAGAAAACTATATATTATTGGTAAATAATATAAAATATATATTTTAATGGGGTGGTCATTTGGTCAAGGTAAGTGTGATTATACCTACAAAAGATAGAGAAATTAGTATCGAAAGAGCTATTAAGAGTGTCTTGGGTCAGACAATTCAAGATATAGAGATTATAGTCGTGGATGACAATTCAAGTGATAATACGTTTGAATCAATTAATCGATTCAAAAAAACATCTCATATAGATATAACTTATTTAAAAAATGAAAAAAATTTAGGAGGTGCAGTCTCTAGAAATAAAGGAGCTTTAAAATCTAAAGGAAAGTATATAGCATTTTTAGATAGCGATGATGAATGGCTACCTAATCATCTAGAAGCAGGAATTAATGTGATTGAAAAGAGTGAAGTTAAAGGGGTATATGGATCTTTTTATACTAAAGATCAGAGTGGTGAAACCCATTCAAAAAACATAATAAAAAAACCAGTAAATATGTCTATGGCTAATTACATTTTTTCAAGGTTGGGAGATAGTAGAACATCTACCTTTATATTTGTAGCTAATAATTTTTTGGAGATACTATTTGATGAAAAACAAGAAAAACACCAAGATTGGGATTTGGCCATTAGATTTGATAAAAAATATAATTTAGGTTTTAATGACGAACAAAGTGTTATTATACATTATGATACCAATAATAGAATGAGCGGTTCAATGAATCATAAAGCAACTCATTTTTTAATACAAAAACATTATAGTCTGGTAGAACCTGAAAATAAAATTAATTTTTATTTGTTTTTATTAAAAAACACATTAAAATTAGAGGGAAGAACTACAGATTTTTATAATTATGATGAGCTTTTAAAAGAATGTATTAATAGATATAAAATTACTATTACTTTAAAACAAAAGATAAAAAGGCTTATATATAAATATCTTCCAATAAGTATTGTGAAGTATATTTTCTAAATTTGAAATGAGGTTATTATGAAAAAAACATTACACATTATGTCGTTATCTAGAAACGCTGGCTTAGAAATAATGTTTTTAAATTATCTAAAGTATATGAAACAAAAAAATCCCGAATATATTTCTTTTCAATATGTTTTAGGGTTAAATATATCAGATTATTTTAAGAAAGAATTAAACAAGTTAGGAGTAAATGTATATAATTGCAAAAAAACCAGTAAATTTGATATCTCACCAATTAAATTGGCCAATCAAATAATAAAGAAAGAAAATATAGAGATTATTTATGGTCAAAATTTCATAGGAAATGTAATAGCTAGTTTTATAAAAATAAGACATAAAGAATTAAAGTTGATATGTCACGAACATGGCACCTCTTGGAACGTGAAAAATGTAACTTCCTTATTAACAAAATTATGGATATCTAAAGCAGATATTATTATAGGGAATTCTAAGGCTGCAGGTATATTGTTGAAAAATAGGTTTAAAGCACCCGAAAATAAAATTAAAATTATTTATAATGGTGTACCAAAACAAGACTTAATAAAAGAGAAAAAAAATAAAAAAAGATTACTATTTGCAGGTAGATTAGATATTGTAAAGTCACCCCATACATTGATTTATATGATGTCATATTTGATTAAAAAAGATCCTTATATTGATTTAATTATTTTAGGAGAAGGACCTTGTGAGCAAAGTTTACAAGATCTATCAATTAAACTTAATTTAGATTCTAATATTCATTTTAAAGGAAATGTTAATAATGTTAATGAATATATGGCTTCTTCAATGTTATTGATTTTACCATCAATGAGAGAGGCTTTAGGTAATGTTACCATAGAAGCAGCTTTTCAAGAAACACCAACAATAGGAACTAATATAGATGGGATTCCTGAAACAATAAAAGATGGTATTACTGGGGCTTTGGTTGAAGCAGAGTACAAGCTATATAAAAAAACTCCAACAAAAAAAGTTGTGAATTTAACTGAAAGTTCTCTTCAAAAACCTTTAAGCCCGTCTGCAAAAAAAATTGCCGATAAAGTATTAGAGCTTTTATCAGACTATGAGGATGTTGTAACTATGGGTAGAAACGCACGTGAATTTGTTAGCGGGAAATTTTCTATGAATAATTACTATGAAAATATAACAAAATTATTGAAATAAGGTTTCTATATTAATAAATAAAGGGGGGATTATGATTACTTTTTTACTTTTAATTATACCTATAATATTTATTTTAATATCTAAATTAAAGGTAGGAACGTTTAAAAATCCTACGTCTATTGTTGCTACATGGTGGGGAGGATGGGCTTTTTTATCTTTATTTGGTTTGCTAGGTTTATATATACCAAGTAATGATACTTATTTGTTAATACTTTTATTTATAATCTTTTTCTCAATAGGGAATTTAGTATCTATTAAAAAATATAAGACTGAACAAATAACAATAAATAATGAATTAACAAATATCGCTAAAAAAAAACTTAGTATCTTATATTATTTGCAGTTTATTGTTTTTTTAATACTTATTCCTTATCTTATTAAAGCAATTCCTAACATAATGAGCATGGATTCAAGCACTTATAGACTAGCATTATTTGATAGCGATATTTTATACCAATCCAGTAATGTTCGACTTCTCCTTTTTGACATTATATTGGAGCCATTAATAAATTTAGGAATCTTGTTAGGTATAGTTGGATTTTATCTTAATTATAAAACAAAAAAAATATTATTAATGAGTATTTTAAATGCTATTATTTTTTCAGTGATGACTTTAGGAAGATGGTATTTTTTAAAAATAATTCTCTTCTTAATAATAGGATTTATAATAATAAGTCAATTTAAAAGAATAATACCTAGAAATGTTTTTAAAAAAAATAAAAGGATTTTATTTTTTATCATTCCTATTACGAGTATAGCAATGGTTATTATGAGTTTTATTAGAGCAGGAAAAGAAGAATCTATACTATTTATAGCATATGAGTATTTGATTCGTTATTTTACTGCACCATTTATAGCTTTAGACACTTTTATTCACAATCTGCATATGGGGGAGTTTTATTTTGGTAGGGTAACATTCACTCCGTTGGATACTATATTTGTATATTTTACGCGCCGTTTCGATGATAGTGTAGTGAATATAAGTGAAAGTATCTCCCATTACACCAGGGATTTTATTGATATAGGAAACGGTTATACACATAATGCATTTTATACTTCTATATATAATTTCTACCTTGATGGAGGAATTATAGCATTAATAATAATTTCTTTAGTATTAGGTATTATTGTGGGAGTAACATATAATAAATTTTCTCAAAGACCCAATTTATTCACAGCATCACTTTTGATACTTTTAATATATATTACTGTCATAGCAACTTTAAGATGGGAATTTATTAATTTGTGGCCTATGGTGGTTATTATTTATCTGTTTTTATTAATAACAAAAGTGGGATCAAAAAAAATAAAAAGAGAGGAACATGAAGTAAAGTGACAAAAATATTATATATTGTTTCAACATTAAAAAGTACAGGACCAACCAACCAACTTTATAATATTGTCCGTTATGGTGATAATCAAAATTATAGTTATACTATTTTAACTCTATCACCAGAACCAAATGATAGTAAAATAGATGATTTTAAAAAACTTGGAGTAAGAGTAGATACATTAAACTTATCGAGAGTAAAAGGGGTCATTAAAGGAAAAAAGTTAGTCATTAAGTATGTTAATCAAAATAAACCAGATATAATTCATACACAAGGGATAAGACCAGATACAATGGTCGTTGATATTTTAGATAATTATTCTAAAATATCAACATTACGTAATTATCCATGGGACGATTACCCACTGAAGTTCGGAAAATTTAAAGGATCTATTCTAGCAAGAAGACATTTAAAAACTATAAGTAAATCTAAAAAAATTATAACTTGCTCAAGATCTTTAAAAGAAGAATTTTATAATAAAAACAATTTTGATTTTGAGTATATTCAAAATGGTGTAGATACAGAAAAATACTATTCACCAACAACCGAGGAAACGGAAAATTTAAAAATAAAGTTAGGTGTACCAAAAGATAAAGTCATTTTTATATCTGTAGGTTCCATAATACCTAGGAAGGACCCAATTAACTTAGTTAAAGGGTTTTTAAATAGTGAAGAAAGTAATAAATCTTTATTATATATAATAGGAGAAGGTCCGTTAATCTCTGAATTAAATGGTTTAATAAAGAACCATGACAATGTGATTTTATGTGGAAAGAAAAATAATGTAGCCGATTATTTAAAAGTAGCCGATTATTTTATTTCTACTTCATTGTCAGAAGGTCTTCCTAATACAGTCTTAGAAGCAATGGCTTCAGGATTACCAGTATGTTTATCTGATATATCATCACATACTGAAATATTAGATTATAATAGTGAAGCAGGAATTATTACGCCACTTCAAGATTCTAAAGTACTTTCTTCTAGTATTAATAATATGTTAAAAGCTGACTATAAAAAAATGTCAGCATCTGCACTAGATATTATCAATCAGCATTTGAGTGCTGAAAAAATGTCAAATAAATATCATAATGCTTATTATAAACTCAAAAATAGCTAGTAAATGATTGGAAAAGAGAATGGAAAATGAGAAATAAGTTTTTATTATTAAAAGAAAATTCCTTTGTACGTAATGTATTAATATTGTCAACGGGTACTGCAATGGCTCAAATAATTAGTATGGGATTATCTCCCTTTATAACTAGATTATATGGTCCTGAGCTATATGGTTTAATGGGAACTTTTATAGCTATTGTCAATATGATTTCACCAATAGCTGCTTTAACGTTACCTATTGCAATAGTTCTTCCTAAAAGCGATAAAGTAGCTATAGGAATTATTAAACTATCACTAGTGACGACTATAGCTATATCAGTGGTTATCAGTATAGTACTTCTCTTATTTACTGACTTAATCATAGATACTTTTAATTTACAAGAAATTTCTTCTTTTTTGTATTATATTCCTCTTGTTTTATTTTTAGCAGGATGTCTACAAATAATAGAACAATGGATGATTAGGAAAAAGCAATTTAAAATAAATGCTAAAGCTACTTTACTTCAATCTTTAATCATAAATGGTGGTAAAGTGGGAGTAGGTTATTTTTATCCCTTTGCTTCAGTCCTTATTTTATTTTCAGCAATAACACAAGGATTAAAAGCATTTTTAATGTTTTTATTATCTCGAAGCACTAGGAATTTAAAGAATAAATTAACTTATAAAGGTTCATTAAAGTGGCTATTTAAGTCTTATAAAGATTTTCCGCTTTATCGTGCACCACAAACCCTTATTAATTCCATCTCTGAAGGGTTGCCCATCCTAATGCTAGCTTCATTTTTTGGACCTGCCACAGTAGGTTTTTATAATATTGGCAGGACTGTTTTAAATATGCCAACTCAATTGATAGGTAAGTCAATTGGCGATGTTTTTTATCCAAATATTACAGAAGTAGCTAATAATAAAGGAAATGTTTCAAGGATTTTAATAAAAGCAACGTTTATTTTATTTTCAATTGGTGTTGTACCCTTTGGAATTATTTTGTTATTTGGACCATTTTTGTTTGGTTTTGTATTCGGTGGAGATTGGGTTACCGCTGGAGAATATGCTAGATGGATTGGATTATGGAGTTTTACATCTTTAATTTTACAACCATCTGTTAGATCTTTGCCCGTTTTAAAAGCGCAAAGGTTTCACCTATTATTTACAATAATATCATTATTTATTAGGCTAACTTTATTAACAGTAGCTTATTATTTCTTTCATAAAGATACAATAACGGTTGCAGTTTTTGGAATATCAAGTTCATTATTAAATATTATATTGATTTTTATTACGATTTTATTAAGTAAAAAGATAAATAATAAATAGGAAGTGATTTATAGTGGGTACTATGAAAAGCCTAGCAGTAGCAGGTACAGGCTACGTCGGTCTAGTAACCGGCGTGTGCATGGCAGAAAACGGACATAACGTAACATGTGTTGACATAGACGAACAAAAAGTGAAAACAATGCGAGAAGGAATTTCTCCAATCTATGAAGCTGGATTGGAAGAACTAATGCAAAAAAATATTGAAGCGGGCAGATTACACTTCACTACAGATTATCAAGCTGCTTATAAAGAAGCAGAAGCTGTATTTATTGGGGTAGGTACTCCAGAAAATGAAGATGGTTCAGCTGATTTATCCTTTATTGCTACAGTAGCTAGACAAGTGGCGGAGTCTGTTGAACAGGATTGCCTTGTTGTTGTAAAATCTACCGTACCAGTTGGAACAAACGATAAGGTTGAACAATTTATCAAAGATTTCCTAATTAAAGATGTAAGAGTAGAAGTCGCATCAAACCCTGAATTCCTTGCGCAAGGTTCAGCGGTAAAAGATACATTAGAAGCAGCTCGTATTGTTATTGGAACAGAAAGTGAATGGGCGGAAAAAGTATTAACCGAAATTTACACGCCATTCAGCCTTCCAATTGTGTCTGTAAACCGTCGTTCTGCAGAAATGATTAAATATGCATCGAATGATTTTCTTGCTTTGAAAATCTCTTATATGAACGATATTGCCAACCTTTGTGAGTTAGTTGGTGCAGATATTGAGGATGTTGCTAAAGGGATGAGTTATGATGAGCGTATCGGCAGCAAGTTCTTAAATGCAGGTATTGGCTATGGCGGCTCTTGTTTCCCTAAAGATACCAAAGCATTGGAATATATCGCAAGACAAAATGGCTATGAGTTGAAAACAGTCAAAGCTGCGATTGATATTAATACAGAGCAAAAAATTGCCCTTTATAAAAAAGCAAGCAAACGTTTGATTACTTTTAGCGGCTTAAAAATTGCTGTTTTGGGGCTAACATTCAAACCAGGCACAGACGACTTGCGTGAAGCTCCATCTTTAGAAAACGTACCTCTATTGCTTAAATCAGGTGCAGATATTTATGCGTATGATCCGGTTGGAGATAAGAACTTTGCTAAAGTATATCCTGAAGGTAAACATGAGAGTGGAAGTATCACATATGTAAACAGCCCGGAAGAAGCATTACAAGATGCTAATGTATGCTTTATTTTCACAGAATGGGGAGAAGTGAAAGCAGTAACTCCTGCTCAATATAAAGAACTAATGCGTACACCGCTTGTATTTGACGGCCGTAACCTACATGGTGTAGCAGAAATGAAAAATAGCGGTGTAGAGTATCATTCTGTCGGACGTTCATTAAAAGCAGCTGGACAAGGAGATGAAAGGTAGTGTCAAAGGAGAAAGTATATTTTATTACAGGTGCAGCCGGGTTTATTGGCTATTACCTTTCCAAAAAACTCCTTGATCAAGGTCTGACAGTTGTTGGAATTGATAATGTCAATGATTATTATGATGTGAAGCTAAAAGAGACTCGTCTGAGCTTATTAGAACCATATGAGAACTTTACATTTATTAAAGCAGATATTGCAGATAAAGAAAAAGTCATGAGCTTATTTAAAGAATATAAGCCATCTATCGTCGTTAATCTTGCTGCACAAGCAGGTGTAAGATATTCAATTGAGAACCCAGATGTATATATGCAAAGCAACGTCATTGGTTTCTTCAACATTCTAGAAGCATGCCGTCATTATCCAGTCGATCATTTGATTTATGCATCTTCTAGCTCTGTATATGGAGCAAATAAAAAAGTGCCATTTGAGGAAACAGACTTTGTAGATAATCCAGTATCCCTGTATGCATCTACAAAGAAATCAAATGAATTAATGGCGCATACTTATAGCCATTTATATGGAATTCCAGCTACTGGATTACGTTTCTTCACCGTCTACGGACCAATGGGAAGACCAGATATGGCATATTTCGGATTTACAAACAAATTCTTTAATAATGAGCCGATTCAAATCTTCAACAACGGAGACTTTGAGAATGATTTATATCGTGACTTTACTTATATCGATGATATTGTGGAAGGTATTGAACGATTGGTTAGTCACGCTCCATCCGGAGATAATGGTGAAGTGAAGCATAAAGTATTTAATATAGGAAATAACAGCCCTGAAAGACTAATGACTTTTATTGAAACGCTAGAAAAGTGTATAGGGAAGTCATTAGGGGAAGAGGTCGCGTTCAACAAACAATTTGAACCGATTAAACCAGGTGATGTTCCTGCTACTTATGCATCTACAGATCAACTTCAAGCAGCTGTTGGGTTTAAACCAGAGACTACGATAGAGGAAGGCTTGCAGCAGTTTACGGATTGGTATGTGGAGTATTATGGGTTGAAGGGTTGATTAAAATAGAACCTTAAAGTTCTTATACGCTATTAACATCATTAAAAAGCTACTTTTTTAACATGTTATTTACCACCAAGTAATTAGGCTATTTTAAGATAATTGGTAATCAGGCTTGTTATAGTGGGAAATAACGTGCTGTTTGTAGTATAAGCTGGTTTTGCAGATTTTAATGAAATAATTACGGATTGCTAGGTGATTTAAATGATTACGGGCTTGTTTTTAAGGCACTATAAAACATACCAAGGGTTATATTTTATCCCAATATGTAATGATTATAACAATCAATATTCAGTTTTTGTTGGAAACAACGGGATAGGTAAGAGTTCAATAATGGAAGGATTAAACACTTTTTTCAACAATGGGGAGTGGAATAAAAATAAAAGCGGGAAAAAAATGAAGCCTTCCTGGCTCCTGTTTTTCTTATAGAAAAAAATGACTTCCAAAAGAATTTTTCAGATGAAAAAGTTCAGTTATTTCTCTCTTTTCTAAGTGATTATTTTTGGGACGCTAGTTCTGATATAAATCCCAATTTACAGTCTGATGAATTTAGAAATTTCTTCCAATATAGAGATGAACTAAAGATGAAATATAATCCTGATGACTATTATTTCTTTTTAGTAGGTAAAGAGTATGAAAATAAAAATAAAGTATTCTTTAGTACCTTTACCGCAGATATTCAAAGAAATATTCCCGAAGAAATAGAGGATTTTCAGTATGATGATCTTTTGGATATAATTAAAGATTACTACTCTTACATATATATACCTGTTGAAACGACAACAAGTAGTATACTAAGAATTGAAAATCAAGAGATGCAGGAGCTTATGAGTACAGATATTTTAAACAGTATAGATTCAATATTAAATAGAAAAGAATTTAAGAATGGAAAAAAATCAGTAAGTGTGATTGATTTTTTAAATAATTCTTTAAATGATTATATCGAATCCATAAATAATATAATAGGAGAAATAGAGGATACGTATGCATTTAAGGTTGAAGGAGCATATAAGAAAAACCTTACTTCTTCAGATGTCAGAAAAAAGATATTAGAAGCATATTTTTCAATTAGAACTCTTAAAAAAGATAAAAAAGAAATTTTTGAATTAAGTTCTGGAGAACAAAGGATTGCTTTAATTGACGTAGCAACTGCATTTTTATTAGAAAGCCAAAGTAGAGAGAAAAATATAATTTTGGCAATAGACGAGCCTGAAAATTCTTTGCATATTTCTAATGCTTTTAACCAATTTGATAGACTTCAAAAGTTATCCAATCAAAATCAATTGCTTTTAACTACACATTGGTATGGATCACTTCCAATAACGGATACCGGAACTCTTCAATTTCTTGAAAGAAAAAGAGGAGAAAGAAGGGTAACAATTAGCTCTTTTAATTTAAATAATTACTTTGAAAAAAGAGGAGCTTTACCTGAAGATATAATTATAAAAAGTTATTTTGAACTAACCTCCTCTATTTTAAGCTCGATGAGAGCAGATGAAACAAATTGGATTATATGTGAAGGAAGCGATGATAAATTATATTTAGAGCATTATTTGCAAGAAGTAAATAATCTAAAAATATTTGCAGTTGGCGGCTGTAGAAATGTTGTGAAACTCTATAATTACTTAAGAGTTCCCTTTGCAGAAAAAACTGAACACAAATCACTAAATGGTAAAATATTATGTCTCGTTGATACAGATGATGAGCTTAATATTCTTGATAGTGAAAGTGAGATAAAGCATAAGTTAAAGATTGCTAGAATCCAACTTGATAGAGAAGGTACCACAATCCAACTGAATAAATTAATGAAAAATGGGTATCATAGACCAACAGAAATTGAGGATTGTTTAGAACCCAAAATACTTTATAAAGCAATAGAAAATGCTATTCAAAAATATGGAAGTGCTGAACAAATAGGTGTATTGGAGCATTTTACGTTAAATGAAAATATGAGTGTCTCAGTAGTCAAAGGAGAAAAATCAATCTTTCAACCATTGACAATGGATGGAATAGAGAAAAAGGATTTAATTTATGATTTTATAGATGATCATAGAAATAAATATTTAATTGCAGAAAAATACCTTGAAGAATTAAAAGAAAGTGAATTTGATAATAAACCTCAACTGTTTACTCTTATAGGAAAGTATTTTAGCCAGGTCTAAGTATATTAAGTGGCTGTAGTTACGATTGTTGGGTTTCATACCCTTGCTAAACCAATTATACTTACTATGTAATGAAAAAATAAATATTGCACATCCTATCAAGTAAGTAACAAAAGGTAAAAAAACTATGCAAAAGTCTGATAACTGATATTCTCACGGTAACAGACTTTTTAATCCCTAAATAAATTATTACAGGAGTATCGTGGGTAGCACGGTAAGCAGGAAATAATAAACCGCATTCTACAGCATACTATTGTAAAGTTTTTTCATGAAGGAAACTCTAATCGTCTTTGTAATTGATTATTGCTGAGTACGACGGATGATTTTTTATCACCTGTGCGGTCTTGATTATTGCGGATAAATAGAGCCATCGATTTGTCCGTGTTATCATATTTGAGCAGGTGTGCCATTTAGGCATTATTTATGGCACGCCTGCGATAGTTCTACTACACGGATAAAAGTTATAGTCAATGGTGGTGGACTACTAAATTTGTACTAACTTAGGCACGTATGACTGTCTTTTGATAGTGACTCTCTTACCCGCATTCAGTGGCTCTATTGTCCGCAAACAGTGGCTCAAACCTCCGCACTGCTGGCTCACTCTGTCCGCAATACTCAGATTGAGGAAGATTTGCAACAGTTTACGAATTAGTATGTGGAGTATTATGGGTTGAAAAATGGTTGAGTAGTAGGAACGCCTTTGAGATTCAGTATGAGAAATCTCAAGGGCATCTTTATGTTTGTAATATGAATACATGCTCATGTATTGGAAGGGGTTAGTAAAAGCATAAGTGACAAAAATTGCTTCTATTTTATTTTTACTTCTCTCATGATTATGGTCATTGTATACTTTTTTCCTTATTAAAGAATTTACCACACAGTGTTAACACGTTTACAATATAAAAAATAATCTAAGGTCCTTTATTTGTAACAGTGGAATAAACTAACATCTTCCTCTTACAACTCTTCATTATGATATGATGGACGATGGTTATGATTACTAGTTGATTTATATAATGCTTCCGAATTAGCTACAGATCGTATCAATGCGGAGTTTATTCAACAACAACCAGCTGCATAATTATTAATTTTTAAAAAGAGCAATTATGAAATTCATTGACCTGAAAATGAAAACATATCCATCACCTTGAATTATTGTTAAGTAATATATCGTTTCTCTCTATTTTCAGTTTAACAACAACTTGGAGAATATGTGAAATAATTGAATTGAAAAGAATTTCTGTTATATTTCACTAATAGTTGGTCTTAATTTATCAGGCAATACTACAAATTACCCTTTGTTATTTTATCTTACTTTCCATTATTTCTAAAACTGTTGAAAAAGTTTCGTCTAAGCTTTCGAACATATTTTTACATATGCTAAAAGTCAAATCTTCTTCATCTTGGTATCCAGCTTTTTTTAATTCTTTTTTGCTTATTTCTCCATTATGCATTAATGCATTTCGAAATTGGTATAAGGTATTCATACCCTTATAAAGATTCGGATTAACATCTTCTAAACTCTTTCCAAATATATATTTTAGAATAACATTATAATATGAATCTACAATTTTATTGTTACCAGTTCTGACTAATTTTTTTAGTATGATATCGTTTTCTAGCCCATAAATTTTAGGCATTGTGAGTTGTTTTATGAATGATTCAGAAGCGATTGAACAATAAATAATAAACTCATTAAACTGACTTTCAAATAGGGCTACCTTCGCCTTGTTTAAATGAGTCCTCCATGGATGACCTAAAACACGTAGCTGGTCACACTTGTTTACAATAGATTCATCTATAGAATAAATAGAGCGCCCGATAGCCTCCAACTCTATTTGATAATCATCTAGCGTTTTCCACCAAAATCGAGAGCTTGTTTTTACTTCTTGATTAGCGTTTAAAAACATAAATTGATTTGTTTTCCCTATAGTACTACTTAGTGGATTCATAGGTAGATCCTCTATCCAAAACATTTTTGTGTGTTCATTGAGAGCTTGTAAATATGAGTTTAATTTTTTTCTTAACATTTCAAATATTAACTTTCTATTTTCTTCAGGTACTTCAAGTGTATGATAATAATCATTATTATCATACACTTTATAGTTTCCAGCATCATATAATTCTGTTACAGCTTCTATTTCAATAAACAAACAACTGTTATTCGGGTAATGGGGGTTATAATATTCCTCATAATCTTGTGAATTTGGATAAAAGGTAATATTAAATTGTGAAAATTCATTTGTAGGTTTTAATTTAGCAATAATTTCTTTGCTTTCTTTCATTCTAAGTGTGTACGGTAATTTTATTAATGTAAGAACTTTTAATCCCATATCTTAACTCTGACCTACCTTTTTCTAGTATGAATTATTTTATCTAATGCCATATTCGTTTATTCATCCACCAAATCAATAATCTCTCTAATATCCTCAATATCTAAAGCATCCGCAATCTTTACGATATGTTGAAAATTAATATTTTCTCTTTTATGATTGGATAATTCGCTCAATGTTGCATGTCGAATGTCTGTTAAACGAGATAGTTCTCTTAAGGAAATGTTATTTTTCATAAGCAAATCTTTAATTTTGATAACAATTCTTTTCTCCATTTGGGTGGCCACCTGATAAAAAAGTATTTGACTATATAAAAAAATTAGCATATACTACTTAGAAATGTGGTACTAATAAACGTACCAACGGAGGGGAGGTACATTGTTAGCTATTGATATTTTTATTACAACAAACAGGGGAGGGAGGCTTTAAAAATTAAAATAGATTTTCAACACGAAAATGTAAGCGGTTAATTTGTTGGGTTACCTGAAACTGAATAAGTATGTATTATGAAAAACTTGAAGCTTCTAGTTTTGCAAGCTTTTAAAGCAAGTATCTTCAGAAAGAGAATTCTTATGAGAATGATAGGCATAAAATTCAGAAAAAAGAAGGATGAAACTAATGAAAAATATAAAACATATAGCAATTTTATTATTTTTAGCATTAGTGCTTCTGGTTGGGTGTAATCAATCGAATACTACGGAAAAAGCGGCCGGAGAAAGCGGGGCTGTGAGTATCCAATTAGGTCACCATCACCCGGCAAATAGCCAAGTGGATGAATTAGCGCATAAGGTTGCCGAGTTAGCTGAGGAAAAGAGTGACGGGGATATAGAAATTAGTGTTTACCCAGGCGGACAGCTTGGGGAAGAACTGGAGGCTATTGAAAGCATTAATATGGGTTCCATGGATATGTCTGTTATCTCCCCGGGGTTGATGGATGACTATTCTGATCTTTTTGGTATTGAAACCATGCCGTTTTTATTCGATGACTGGGACCATGCAGACCGTTCGTTAAATGGTGAAGCAGGGGAACTATTGCGTGACAGTTTATTAGAAAGCAGCAATATTCGGGTGATGGGCTATATGCATTTAGGGTTTCGTCATATGATAACGACTGAAAACTACAAGATTGACGGTTTAGACGATATGAAAGGTCTCTCTTTAAGGTCGCCGGAATCATGGGTATGGACACGAATGTTTGAACTGCTGGAATCCAACCCGACACCGGTAACATGGGGAGAGGCGTATACTGCGCTTCAAACTGGTGTAGTGGATGGAATGGAGTCACCAGCTTCGGGCATCATTGATATGAATTTTCATGAAGTAACGGATCATTTATTTCTTTCTCAGCATATGTTCGGAACCATTAGTTTAGTCATTAATGAATCGGTATACGAGAATTTGTCAGACGAACACAGAGATATATTGAACGAGGCAGCGGAAGAAGGAATTAATTATACAAATGAAGAAGTCACACGCCCTGATGATAAAAATGCCATTGTGGAATTGGAAGAGGACTATGGGATGACGGTAACGGAAATAGATGAAATGGACAAGTGGAGAGAGAGAGTAGAGCCGATGTACGATGAATTTAATGAGCGTGTGCCTGCAGCGGAGGAAGTATTTGAAATAATTGAGAAGGAAAGGTAAGTGCAACATATTCTATTCTGTTGAAAAAGGGGTAGGTGACGACGTTTGAGAAAAGGATTCTCCATAATAGATTGGTGGTTTGAAAGTATAACGGTCGCTGCTTTTGTATTAGCTATAGGCATCATGTTTGTGCAAATCATATCCAGATACTTTTTTCAATCTCCTTTTATGTGGGCAGAAGAGATTGCCAGATTATTATTTGTATGGATTGTATACCTTGGTGTTCCGGTTGCGATTAAAAGACATGCAAACATAGCGGTAGATTATTTTATTCAGTATCTGCCGGAAGTTATGAATAAAAGGCTTAAAGTGGTTCTTTACATTGTTGCAGCAGCTTTTTCACTTATCATTTCCTATTTCGGGATGTTAATGATTCTTGAAAATATGCATATGACGATTCGCACATTGCCCATTTCACAAGCGGTATGGTATCTTCCTATCGTTTTAGGCTTTTTGATGATGGCGATTAATTTTATCCGTGTCATTCCAGATATACTAACAGGTCAAGATGAATGATAACCAGTAAAGGCGGTTGAAGTGATGACATTACTTGTCTTATTTAGCATTTTTGTCTTATTCATGTTTTTAGGAATGCCCGTAGCTTTTGCGATGGGGATCGCAAGCTTGGCTGCATTAATTGGCACGATGGATGTTCCTTTATTAATTGTCCCGCAGCGCCTGTTTGCATCTGTTAATTCCTTTACATTAATGGCTGTTCCCTTTTTTATTCTTGCTGGATATCTAATGAATTCAAGTGGGATAACGAAGCGGCTTGTTAATTTTGCCCGTACGCTCGTTGGGCATCTGACAGGCGGATTAGCCCAAACAAACGTATTAACAAGTATGTTCTTTGCAGGTATTTCAGGTTCTGCCTCTGCGGATGCGGCAGCGCTTGGTTCCACCTTGATTCCAGCAATGAAACGGGACGGTTACAGTGCTTCATTCAGTGCGGCTGTAACAGCAGCATCCGCTACCATTGGGCCGATTATTCCACCAAGTATCGTTTTAGTGATATACGGTTCCATGACGGAGCTGTCTATTGGTGAGCTATTCGTGGCAGGTATTATACCGGGCGTGTTAATTGGTATTGCTCAAATGGTGATTGTTTACATCTATGCAAAAAAGCGAAATTACAAAAGTGAAAATAAAGTTCCTTTTTCCGAGGTCATTCAGAAGCTGAAAGAAGCTTTTTGGGCTTTAATTGCTCCGATTGTCATCTTAGGCGGGATTCTTAGCGGTATCTTTACTGCTACAGAAGCTGGGGTGATTGCATGTGTCTATTGTTTTATTATTGGAGCATTTGTGTATAAGGAAATCCGAATAAAAGATATACGAAAAATTTTCCTGGATGCTACCGTGATGACTTCCGTGCCAATCATTATTTTAGGAGTAGCCTCCATTTTCGGATGGATTTTAGCAAACCAGCAATTTTCAAGTACGATTGTCAATTGGATTTCCAATGTAACAAGCAATCCCAATATTATCTTATTAATTGTGATTTTGCTGTTGTTACTCGTCGGATTGTTTATTGAAGCAATGGCAGCAATGATTATCTTTATCCCGGTATTAACACCGCTTGTTACTACATTCGGGTGGGACCCCATTCATTTTGGGCTGATTTTTGTAGTCACCATGCTGATTGGAACAGTCACACCGCCGGTAGGGATTCAGCTCTACATCGCAGCCTCTATTGCAAAAGTTCGCGTTTCAAAAATCAATGAAATTTGGGCGTTTGTTCTAGCGATGATTATTATTTTACTGCTTATCGCGTATATCCCGCCGCTCACGATATTTTTGCCGAATTTACTGCTTTCTTAGAAGGCTGTTGTTACAAATTGTGTACGAAATAGTAAATCAACATATGGCATAACGCCAATAACCTTTAGGAGGAAGAAAATGAATACGAAAAAACTTAATGAATTGATGGATCATTCCAACGTTGAAGCAGTCATTGGTTTATCGCCGGAAAACGTATTATATTCTTCAGGTGCAAATATTATTACACAGCAGATGCTTAGAGAACGGTTAGCTTTAACGGTATTTCCCCGTTCTGGGAAACCTGCTTTGATTGTCTGTGGAATTGAAGAGAGCTTAGCGTCCAAAGAATCTTGGATAGAGGATATTCGTGTTTATGTGGAGTTTCAGGAATCACCCATTGATACTTTGGTGGAAGTTCTAAAAGAGAATCAGCTTAAAAAAGCTCGAATTGCGATTGAAGTGGATTACTTAACCCACAGATATGCAGAAGAACTGAAGCAAAAGCTTCCTAATGTGGAGATAGTTGCAGCAGAGCCTATTTTTAATCAGCTGCGTGCGATAAAAAGCGAGGAAGAAGTGGAGATTTTAAGACATGCATCTACCGTTACAACCAATGTGATGATGGAAGCTTTTCATGAAGCTTCTCCAGGTATAACAGAGAAGGAGCTTGCTGCGAATATGATTACCAAGCTGATTGCACAAGGAGCAGACAAGCATGAATTTTTAGTCATAGGGACAGGAGAAAGAAGCCAGATCATTCATCCTTTAGCAGAGGATACCCCGATTGAATCAGGCCATGTGCTTAAAGTTGATTTTGGAGGAAAGTTTAAGGGATATTATTCAGACGTTGCCAGAACGGTATTGGTAGGCGAATCAACACCGCGACAGGAGTATGTATTAAGCCATTTAGCAGAAATTCATCAAGAAATTATTCATTTGGTTAAGCCGGGAGTATATTTCCGGGATCTATATATTACATGTAAAGATTTATTTCAAAAGAAAAACCTTCCTTTTTTCATGCCGCATATCGGGCATAACATGGGGATTGTATTACATGAGGAACCGGTAATTAGCCCGGTAAATACGGAGGCGCTGGAGGAAAATATGGTCATTAATATTGAACCGATTTGTATCGATGATGAATCCAAATCGGGGTATCATTTGGAAGACTTGGTGCGAGTTGGGAAGGAAGGGCCGGATATTCTTACGGGTTCGGCGTTGACGGAGCATCCGTTGCGGATTAGTTGAGGGGATAGGTGAAGTGAGTTATTGTGGGGAGAGCTGTGAGTGTAGATGCTGCAGTTGCCTGGCTATTAAGAATCTTAATACTATCATTTGTGCTGGAGAACAGGGAGTTTAAAGACATGAAGTATGAAGAGGAAGTAATAGGGGAAATTGTGATGTTAGTCTAATAATTGGACATACCAAATGGGGATTTTTATACTAAATATAATAATCTTTAGGAGTGTCCAGGTTGGTAAAACGATATGATAAAGAATTAAAGTATATGCAGTAAAATTGGTAGTGGAAGATGGAAGAAAAGCAACCGAAGTGGCAAGAGAATTAGACTTAGTACCCCAGACGCTGCACAAATGGGTAGCCAGGTACAAGGAAGAATAAGAGGATAGTTTTGTAGGAAGCGGAAACCACAGTCCCAAAGATCAAGTGGAATATGAAAAAGATAAGCGAATCCGTGATTTGGAAGAGGAGGTAGCTATCTTAAAAAAGGCAATGGGCATCTTCGCCAAAAAGTAGAGGTAATCTATGCATTTATCCATAAACACCGCCACGAATTTCGTGTCGAGAAGATGTGCCAAGTATGAGGTGTTTCCAAGAGCGGCTATTATGAGTGGAGAAATCGTCCTGTCAGCGATCGAGCTAACCGTAAACAAAAACTGACCGCCTGAATAAAACGTGTATTTATTGAGTCAAAAAAAAGATATGGAAGTCCTAAAATCACGCAGGTTTTACGTAGTGAAGGGACACCTGTTTCCCAAAAAACAGTGTCTCGTATTATGAAGGAAAATGGCTTGCATTCGAAAACGGTGAAGAAATATAAAGCGACAACGAATTCCAAGCATTCGCACCCTGTCTATCCGAATTTACTAAACGATTGGATTTATATCACCAATAGCGTATGAGAAAATGTATCTGCGTAAGATAGCTTCATAGAAAACGTCATTAGTCTCCGTGTTAAAGGAAGGGGCGTACTTTCCCCTTCCTTTAACACAGAGGGGAGCAAGCGGAGCGCGGTAGGAAATTTAAAAATTCACCATTTCTATTGTCCAATTATTGACATAGATCCAATCTTTATAGATAAACATATATTTGAAAGCGGGAAATAATAAACCGCATTCTATTATAATGGAACTACCTCTATACTTGATTTAACCAGTAACAGGAGGTAGTTTTTTCATGAAATAAAACTAGATTGTTCCCACTTAGCAAATCAAATAATTCATTTAAGTTCAAAGCGATTACAATCCAAGATGACAGCATGTAATATAAAATTTATCCAAGTACTAATTTCTGATGGAAAAGATTGACCTAAACAACCACAAAATAATCTCAAAAGCACACCTACATATATACAGTCTGCAGCGCAGGATGTAACTTCTTAAAAGTTTCATATTGCGCTGCATAAACTTCCACTCTTTCTCGATTCGGCGTATAATCTTTACTCGGGATGTTTCTAACAAACGTATTAACAAATTGCTGATAAGATTCACACCATTCCAGCTCGATAAAAGCTGTAGAAGCCACCCCAATAGATGGCAGATACGCACTGTTTAACGGAACTCGAATCGGGTGATTCATAATATCTGTCATCATTTGACACCAGTTATTGCTCTTTGAGACGCCGCCAATTAATGTAATCGTGCGTTGGTCCTTTAACTCATACATTTCTAATGTTTGTTTTAAGGAGAAAGTGACACCCTCCAGGGCTGCTCGTGCTAGATCTTTCCTCTCTGTATGCGGGGTAATTCCCCAATAGGCTCCTTTAGCGTTTGGATCAATCATTGGGTTCCGTTCCCCGTTCAAATAAGGCAAAAATAATACACCGCCGCTGCCTGGTTCCGTTTGTTCGATTAGCGTTTCAAATGTTTCATATTTATGTGCAACATGATGGTCAATATACAATTGAGATGCCCACTGGTGAACATTCCCCACATTAAGTAATGGTGCAACCGATATACGATGTGATTTTTCTACAAAAGCCAGATTAAAATGACTTTCTGATAGGGAGTCTAACTGTCCTTTATTTTTTTCTACAATGGCTAGCCAGCCGGTTGTCCCCATATAAAAATAACAATCATTTTCATGAACTGCCCCGGCTCCGAGGGTGGTTGCTCCCGCATCTCCTGTTCCATTGATGACAATAGTAGATGTCGAAAATCCGGTGAGTTTACTAGCTTCTTCGGTGATTGTTCCTGCGACACGATCTGCTTCTAGTAATGCAGGCAATTTATCTTCATCCACCCTGCAAGTTTGATAGATTGTCTCGTTCCAGGTGCGATTTTTAAGATCCATCATTCCCGTAGTTGCTGCAGTGATTGGATCGGTGACTGCTTCTCGAGTCAATTTATAAATAACATAGTCCTTTGAACTAAATACAAATTTCGTTGTATTCTCATACTGGTCAGGGGAATGTTTTTCCAGCCATTTTATTTTTGCCAGTGGTGTGGAGGCACTGACATTATTACCCGTATAACTGCGAATTTCCGGACACTGCTTCGTTATCCATTCCGCTTCTTTTCCAGCTCTCATGTCAGAGTATAAAATAGCGCGATACGCATCCGCTTCACTAATGGAAATGACATCTTCCATTTGACCGGAAAACGTTATTGCCCGAACAGATTCAGGAGAAATGCCGTTTTTCCACCAACGCGATGCAATCTGGATGACCGCTTCCCACCAATCTGATGGTTGTTGTTCGATCATTCCTTCTTCGGAGACCAATGTTGTTAACTCAACCGAATGTTCTTCCATAAGCTGTACGTCTTTATCCACCAAAATTCCTTTTACTGCGGTTGTTCCGATATCAAAAACAGCTACGTATGTCATATTACCCCTACTTTTTCTATGATTGTTTTTATTCTTCAATAAATTGATATTATGCCGCTTCCTCTGCTAAAGCTACAAGCCGGACGAATTCACTGCCCGCAACTGTCCCATCATGACCTTGCTGTAGAATACTTCTTAGATTATAAAGCTGCATGCAAATATGTATGAGACTATTATACATGATTTTTTTAATGATTAATTGTCAGAAGACTCTGGAGTTATATTCGTAGAGAGCGGTCAAAGAATAATTGATTCTTGAATATTGTGTTATGTAGGCAAGTGAAAGGGTGGAGCGTCTTAAATTATGCAATTGCAGAACTAGTAATAGGTTGAGCGGTACTTGAATGTAGGAGTTACTTATACACTCAAATTTTTGATTGGGGGAGTCTATTCATTTATACTTCAGCAGCAATAAGCTACTACATATCTTTACTTTATTCTGAAGGCGTGGTTAAAAGATTAGAGGATAGATATTCCTAAAATAAATTGAAGAGAGCAGGTCATAGGGAATTCCTGTACGGACATTCAGCAACTGTGGAAAAAAATGTTCTTATTGCATATATAAGTGAATAGTTATATAATTATATAACATTAGGGAAGCGAAAGGGGAATCGAGATGCTGCAAACAACAATCAGCATGGAGAAGGCTGCCGGGATCTTAAAATTACTTGGTGATAAAACAAGGCTGACTATGTTGAAATTAATGAATGAACAGACTTGTTGTGTTTGTGAGTTCGTTGAAATATTTCAATCGAGCCAACCGTCCATTAGCCAACATTTACGCAAACTGAAAGATTTGGGGTTAGTGAATGAAGAAAGAAAAGGACAATGGATATTTTATTCGGTTAATAGTAAGAGTGAGTATTATTCATTCCTCGAACCAATTTTGGAACAATTACCGGATCAAGATGATAAATTAAAACAATTGGAAGAAAAAGGAATACGTATTTCTTGCTGTTAGGTTTGGAGGTCTTATTTTGTCAGCAACACTTCTACTCGCCATTTTAATATTTGTATTAACCCTCGTCCTGGTCATTTGGCAGCCGAAGAATTTAAATATCGGCTGGTCTGCCATGGGAGGAGCTGTTATTGCTTTACTCGCAGGAGTAGTGGGATTTAGTGATGTACTTGAAGTTATTGGCATCACATGGAATGCAACATTATCATTTGTCGCCATTATTCTTATTTCATTAGTATTAGATGAGATTGGATTGTTTGAATGGGCAGCATTACATATGGCACGCATTGCAAAAGGACATGGAATCAGGATGTTTGTCTATATTAGCATTTTGGGTGCGATTGTCGCAGCTTTATTTGCGAATGATGGTGCAGCACTTATTCTAACACCGATTGTGCTTGCAATGGTACGTCATTTGAATTTTAAAGAAAAAATGATTTTTCCATTTATCATGGCAAGTGGTTTTATCGCTGATACAACATCCCTGCCGTTTATTGTCAGTAACTTAGTTAATATCGTTTCAGCCGATTTTTTTGATATTGGATTTGTCGAATATGCTTCAAGAATGGTTATTCCAAACCTATTTTCTTTAATCGCAACGATTTCGGTATTATTAATTTATTTCAGAAAAAACATCCCTAAAAATTATGATGTATCGAAATTGAGAACACCAAGTGAGGCGATTAAGGACTTAAAAATGTTTCGTCTATCCTGGTTTGTACTTGGTTTATTAGTAATTGGGTACTTTACGAGTGAATTTATCCATGTACCTGTTTCCGTTATTGCTGGGATTATTGCGATTTCCTTTATCATCATGGCAAGACGCAGTGCTGCAGTTAATACAAAAGAAGTGATGAAAGGTGCACCATGGAATATTGTATTCTTCTCCATTGGAATGTACGTAGTGGTCTATGGACTCGGTAATGCTGGGCTTACTTCTGCACTTGCAAGTATTATTCAAACAGTGGCTAATCAAGGATTGTTTGTTGCAACGGTTGGTATGGGATTTATTGCAGCCTTTCTGTCATCCATCATGAATAATATGCCTACCGTAATGATTGACGCTTTAGCCATTGCGGAAACCAATACATCCGGTGTGTTACGAGAAGCACTTATTTATGCGAATGTAGTCGGTTCTGATTTAGGACCCAAAATTACACCGATTGGTTCTTTAGCAACATTAGTATGGTTATATGTCTTATCACAAAAAGGGGTTAAAATCTCATGGGGAACTTATTTTAAAACAGGTATTATTTTAACACTTCCTATCTTATTGATTACATTAGCAGGTTTATATTTAACATTGATTCTATTTTAAAAAGGAGAATGATTATGTCTAAAAAAACAATTTATTTCTTATGTACTGGAAACTCTTGCAGAAGTCAGATGGCTGAAGGCTGGGCGAAAAAACATCTTGGAGATGCTTGGGAAGTGAAAAGTGCGGGCATTGAGGCACATGGCTTAAATCCAAATGCAGTAAAAGCAATGCAAGAGGTCAATATTGATATTTCTAACCAAACATCCGATATGATTGATTCGGAAATCTTAAATAATGCGGACTTTGTCGTCACTTTATGCGGTGATGCTGCGGATAAATGTCCAATGACACCGCCACAAGTGAAACGTGATCATTGGGGTTTTGATGATCCAGCCAAAGCTCAAGGAAATGAAGAGGAAAAATGGGCTGTATTCCAAAACGTCCGTGATCAAATAGGAGAAAGAATTAAACGTTTTTCGGAAACAGGAGAATAAAATTATAATATCTACGAAAATAAAAGATATTTCTATTGTTGGGTTTGATGATCAAGAAATTATTTCTGCTCATTAACATCCTCGATTGACTTCGGTTGAGCTACCGCACATGAATTAGGTGTGCGGGGAGTTAAAGAATTATTAAAAATAACTAGTAACCACGATTTAGAAATATATAAACACCAACTATGGCGAGGCATTCCATAAAACAATTATGACCAATATATTTTTTTCTAATATAATTGAAATACTTAATCAATCAACGAAGATATAGTATATAAGACAGACACATCATTTAAAGATAAATTTCTCGCTTTTTACGACTAAAAATAATAATGGTAATTACTTGTCTTGGAAGAAAAATGTGTTATCTACTATTAGCTTTGTCCAATCTCCTTTCCTGAAATTACGTATATTGAATACGAAAGGAGTGATAAAGCTATGTGTTATAATTATAATCCATGTAAAAAGAAACACGATGACCATTGTAAGTGCCGCTGTCACAAGAAGAAAGAGTGTCATCATGATTGGTATTGGGGAAATGATTACTATGGTAATCAAGACCATGATAGATGCCGAAAAGATAAACGTTATGATAACCGAGACTATGATAGATATCAAGGAAATTACTATCATAGTAAACGATGTAAGAAAAAATTCTGTTATTGCTGTAACAGGTATTATTAAAAATAAACAGTTGTGGCCCCTCTAAAAGTTATCATTTTAATTAGGCTGGTAATTGGCTGTATTATGTCCGGATTGGACTCCCCTTAATACAGCCAATTTTCTACCTATAACTTTTCAGTTACAATAAAGTTGCGAAATTCTATCCCTTTGGATTCTTTATTGTCCAAAGGGATTTATTATGGTGAAAATAAGGTAACTGACCAATAATTTGACTATATTATTGAAAAAGAAAATCATCCTTAGGAAATGAAATATGTTGGAGAAATAAATAGAGATAGTGACAAGGTATACTTAAACTAACTGGTAATTTAGTAAAATAAGAAAGAGCATCGTAGGGTATAATGATAAAGAAATATTAAATTATTTGAAGGAGAGTTGATTTTGTTATGGACACGCAAGTAACTACAAAATTTAAAATACATAAGCCAGCTAATGAGGTGTTCGAAGCAATCGTAGATCCTTTGAAAATCGGAAACTTCTGGTTCTCCTCGAGTTCCGAAAGATGGGAACAGGGCAAATCCATTACGTTGAGATATGATGAATATGGAGCAGAAGGTATAATACATGTATTAACAATCGAGGAAAACAAGAAAATCAAATTTTCATGGGGGGAAGAAACCAATGAAGAAACAGTTGTTAGCCTTACCCTAAAAGAGTTTGAAAATACGAGTACCATTATTGAAGTGAACGAATCAGGTATTAATGAACATGATCCGGAAGCAGTAAACAAAATGCTGGGACAAAAAGAAGGCTGGGTATATATGTTAACTTGTTTAAAGGGCTATTTGGAACATGGAATTCGTGATTTGAGAGCATCCTTAGTTCATTAGATAGAAGTAGCTTCCGTAATTATCTTGCCTTATTGAACGAATGGATGAGTTTACTTAAATTCTGTAAATTGTCATGATGTAAAGTTAAGAATTATACGCCTATGCTGCGTGTGGATGGTTATGTTAGGTATCGTAAAAACCTAGCTAAAAAACACGGAGGCAAGGTCAGCAGCATAATAATCCCTTCCTGTTCTGAAATGCACAGAAAGGGTTATTTTTTGTTGAATTTTTATCGTAACACCTCGCTTAAGCCGGTACATAATGAAAAAATAAAATAGTCCCATTTTACGTGCTTGCAAATGACGTTGCGTAATGTGATTTAATATTAATTAGGAGGTGTATTCATGGATAAGAAAAGGAAGTTTTCGATTGGAGAAATTTCCAAACTGACTGGTGTCACCGTCCGGACGTTACAATATTACGATAATATTCAATTAGTGCCATTACAAAAAAGCGAAACAAGCAGACGGAGATATTACACAGAATCAGACTTAACCAGGCTGCAGCAGGTTCTGTTCTATAAATCATTAGGATTAAAAATCAAAGATATCACGAAGCTGTTAGAAGAAACCACAACTGCTGAGCAGCTTCGTCACGTATTAGAAAAACAGCGGGAAATTTTTTATTATAAGCTGCATGATATCAAAAGCAATATTGCGATGATTGAAGCGAGCTTGGCTGGAATTGAAAAAAATGATTCTCTTACTTTAGGGAATTTGGTGCAATTAATTATCTCTTTAAACAAGGACACCGTTTATCAATATAAAGATGTTTCCTTTGATAAAAAATCAGAAGATACCTTTATAGAGCACTATCAGAACGAGGAAGCGATTTTAGAAGTATATTGGGACTGGAAAGCGCTGATATTAGAAGCGGTCGCGCATATATTGAATGATATTCAGCCAGAGAGTGAGCAAGGACAAGACTTTGCCAAAAGATGGATCGAGATGGTTGTAAGTATTTCAGGAGGGAGTCAGGAGCTGCTCGATGTTTATAAAGATTCCTATAAAAATCGGGAGCAATGGCCAAAGGAGGACCGGCAGCTGATTGACTTTACCAATGCGTTTATCGATAAGGCGGTAGATCACTACCTATCCGCAGGCAATTCTGACGATTGGAGGAACACAAATGATTGAAATGAAGCATTTAACGAAAACATTTAAGGATAAAATCTCTGTCAATCAATTATCTCTGGTCATTCAACCAGGTGTGGTGACAGGCTTTTTAGGTCCAAACGGTGCAGGGAAATCCACAACAATGAAAATGATTTTGGGACTGATGAACCCGAGCAGGGGCAGTGTAACGATTGATGGAAAGGCCTATAAAGATTTGAAGCTTCCTATCTCTAAAGTAGGAGCCTTAATTCATGGAGACGCAGTAAATCCAAAACTAACTGCCAGGCAGCATTTAGAAATCCTCGCTTCAGCTAGCGGTATTTCCAAAAAGCGAATAGATAGCATGCTGATGAAAACCGGGTTGGAAAATGTAAAAGACAAACCAATCGGCACATTCTCCTTAGGAATGAAACAGCGCTTAGGGATTGCGGCTGCTCTTCTGGGAAATCCGGAAACAGTCATCTTAGATGAACCCTTTAACGGATTGGACGTAGACGGGATTCACTGGTTGCGTAAATTAGCAAAGAAGCTGGCACGGGAAGGGAAAGCAGTACTCGTGTCCAGTCACCTCATGAGTGAAATGCAAATGATCGCGGACCGAATGATTATCCTTGCCCAAGGAAAATTAATTGCGGATATGACCATCGATGAATTAGCAGAAAACAGCCTCGGTTCCTTTGTGAAAGTAAGCTGTGAAGATAATCATAAATTACAGCGTTTATTAGCTGCAAAAGGGGCAGTGGTGAAACAGGTAAAAAACGACGTGCTGCAGGTTCAGCAATTAGATATAAAACAAATTGGATTAACAGCGAAGGAAGGACAGCTTGCTTTATACGAATTAACGAAGGTACAGCCTTCCTTGGAACAATTATTTGTAGAATTAACAAAAGGAAAAGCAGATTACGTTTCAACGGATAACCTGATAGCGAAAGGAAGGGAAAGCGAATGAGGAATATCATTCAAGCAGAATATAAAAAGATTTTCTTTCTTACCTTTTCCAAAGTCTTTTTGACTTTTACCATTGGAATCAGTTTATTGATAGGGGTTATCTTTGCTGTAACAACCAACGTCACACAGGGTACGGCAATTACAGATTTATCCGTTATGGAGGTTGTTTCCGCAAATATGTTAGGCGTGGATTTAGCCAGTATTTTGCTGATTATTTTCACTGCGTTAACGATATCAAGGGAATTTACCGCAGAAACGATTTACACTTCTTTAGCAGCCGTTCCGAATCGGAAAAAATTGTTTCTGGGAAAATATATTATCTTTTTTCTACTGTCCATAGCAGTGAGCGTCCTGATTGTAGTACTCACTTACCTGTCCAGCCAACTCATTCTGATGGCAAATAACATGTCATTTGCCAGCTTAGCCGATTCGGATATCCGGCAATTTGTTTTTGGAGTCTTGCTGATGCCGATATTTTATTGCCTGCTTACCGTTGCAGCAACGATTCTTTTCAAGAACAGCGGTGGAGGAATTGCATTTTCTATCATCATTTTGGCAATCCCGGCACTGATTCAAATGTTTCCCGATTCGCTCCAAAAAATCTTTCTTCCGCTTTTGCCTCAATCGGCAATACACAGTTTATCTGGTACAGCTGGAGCAGAATCGTTTGAAGCAACCGGTGCGATTACCAGTATGACCATATTGATTCTTTGGCTGGCCATTACATCTGTTATAGCTATCTTGTCATTTCAGAAAAGGGATTTTTAATCTATTATGGGACGTAGAAGAAAAGTTTTTTCTATAGATTATTATTCATAAAACTTATTTAACCTGGAGAGAACAATGAATATAAAGAAGATATATCTAATTCTATTAAATTTGCTGCTTGTATTCTTTTTGATATTTTTGCTTTCTGTAGAGCAATTAAACTTATATGCAGTCATCTATGCTGTGGTGGCAGTGCTTCTGATTGGCCATCTTTGGTTATCGCAGAATAAAAAAACAATAAAGATCATTTTGACGATTATTTATTTACTCATTATGTCTGCGCAACAGGTGTTTAATACCTTATTTGTATTTTCTGGTATAGATACAGGCATGGTATTTCTAATAAAGAAAATGATTGCGGTTATTTTTATGCTGGTTCCTTTTTTTGTTTTGTATTTTAATTATCTGTATACGATACAAAACGTCTTTTCCCAATCTGTAAAGGACGCCACTGCAATCAGTTTTAACACGATGAAAGAAATGCAAAAAAGTACAGTCAGCTTGGGGGATAAATTAAAGAAAGGCAGAAATTCCTTATCCCGGGAAAACCTAAATGAAATCATGGAGGATATTCCGAGGCACAGCTATACGAAATATTTAAATAAATATACCTTAACCGATGCCTTCTTTGCGGAATGTCAGCGGAGTTTAGCTGATGAACATTTGTATATTGTCATTTCAAGTACCGGAAGTCCTGCAAGTGAACTGATCTCTGTCTTTACACAAAAAGTTTATAATCATGTTTCACTTAGCTTTGACAGAGACTTAAAAACGATTGTGAGCTATAACGGCGGAGAAAAAGTTTCCCCACCCGGCCTGAACCAAGAACAGTTAGCACAATTTCACAAAAAGGACGATGCGGAAATATTAGTCTACAGCCTGGAGGCTTCAAAGGCACAAAAAGAAATAATTATGGATAAAATAAAGGAAATTAATGGAACAGGCAGTGCGTATAATTTTGTCGGGCTGGTTACCAAATTCTCTATTCGTCCCAATATTATGTTTTGTTCCCAGTTTGTATATAATATGTTGAAAATAGCCGGCTTGGAATATTTCCAGAGCCCTGCCACTAAAATAAAGCCGACCGACTTAGTGGAAAAAGATTATTATAGAAAATTGGCATTTTGTTATCAAATCAAATTTAATGAGTTGTAGAATGTTTGGTTGATTATTGAATCACAGGTTAGAAGAAAAAATGTATAACTATATGTATTGCAGATTAAAAGGGATATGAGCTGCTGTACGTGGAGAAAAACAGGTGATTAGATTAAGGTCTGGCTACCTTTAAAAAATGGAACGCTAACTCTTTCTAGTTTAATTATAGCATATACAAAAAAGTAAATATAGACTGTTTATTCCCAGTTACTGCTGTTAAAATCAATAGAACCATAGCGAATAGGAGAGATGTCGAATGCGTTCTTTGGTTATCGGTTTTCAGGAAATGGACAAAACACAGCTTATGAACGTTGGTGGCAAGGGGCTAAATTTAGGAGAGTTATCAAAAATTCCGGGGATAGAGGTGCCGGAAGGATTTTGTATCACGACAGCTGGATATCAAAAAGCCATCCAAAAAAATGGTCGATTTAAAGAATTACTGCACCAGTTAGCAAGATTAAATGCAGCGGATCGAGAGCAAATTAGTGAACTCTGCAAAAAGATACGGCAAACCATTATAGAAGCAGAAATCCCTTCTGATATGGTGCAAGAGGTTACCAGCAAACTCTCTAAATTTGGCGATAGACATGCCTATGCTGTTCGTTCCAGTGCCACTGCTGAGGATTTGCCTTATGCTTCCTTTGCCGGTCAGCAAGACACGTATTTAAATATCATCGGAAAAGAAGCTATCTTACAGCATATCCGAAAATGCTGGGCTTCCTTATTTACGGATCGTGCAGTGATCTACCGGATACAAAATGCATTTGCTCACAATCAAGTTTATTTATCTGTTATCATTCAAAGAATGGTGTTCCCGCAGGCTTCAGGTATTTTATTTACGGCAGATCCCATCTCCTCCAACCGAAAACTGCTATCGATTGATGCTGGTTTTGGGCTAGGAGAAGCGCTGGTTTCCGGCTTGACATCAGCTGATTGCTATAAAGTAGAAGAAGGGAAAATTATAGATAAGATGATAGCCGATAAAAAATTAGCTATCTATGGACGAAAAGATGGAGGGACAAATACACATCAGCTGAATCCGGAACAACAAAAGGCTCAAACACTTACAGATCAACAAATTTTACAGCTGGCCAGTATCGGACGTGAAATTGAAGCTTCCTTTGGAATGCCGCAAGATATTGAATGGTGTTTGGTTGATGATACATTTTATATTGTCCAGAGTCGTCCTATTACGACGTTATATCCCGTCCCTGAAGTGCATGATGCAGAAAAACATGTTTATGTATCTGTCGGCCATCAACAAATGATGACGGATCCTATGAAGCCATTAGGAATTTCCTTCTGGCTGTCAACAACTCCAGCACCAATGCATCAAGCTGGGGGGAGATTATTTGTTGATATTGCACCGCGGCTGGCTACACCTGACAGCAGACAAACGCTGATAGAAACCCTTGGAGAGTCTGACCCGCTGATAAAAGATGCCTTAATGACTATTATTGGTCGGGGAGATTTTAGCAAACCTTTGCCAAATGGCGATCATGAACCAGCAGTCACCAATCGTGATAAAGCGATGGATTCGATCGGTTTTCACTCACAAATTGAAAATGACTCCACGATTGTCTCTGACTTAATCAAAAGCAATCAAGCACCTGTAGATGAATTAAAACAGACTATCCAAGCCTATTCAGGAGCGGATTTATTTGATTTTATTCTGGAAGACCTTCAGCGATTAAAGAAAATCTTATTTGATCCGCAAAGCTCGAAAGTAATCATGACTGCTTTAGAGGCTCCTGTATGGATTAATAAAAAAATGGAGAAATGGCTGGGAGAAAAGAACGTGGCAGATATACTGTCGCAATCTGTACCAAACAATATTACTTCAGAGATGGGACTGGAATTATTAGATGTGGCAGATGTCATTCGCCCTTACCCGGAAGTAATTGCGTATTTACAAGGCGTTAAAGAGGATGATTTTCTAGATAAATTGACCGAATTTGAAGGTGGCCAAGAGGCTCAACATGCCATTTATGCTTATCTAAACAAATATGGTATGCGCTGTGCCGGGGAAATCGATATTACAAAAACGCGTTGGAGTGAAAAACCGGTTATACTCGTCCCGATGATTCTCAATAATATTAAAAACTTTGAAGCTGGTGCCAGCAAAACAAAATTTGAGCAAGGACGGCAAAATGCTTTCAAAAAAGAACAAGAGCTTCTTGGACGCTTGGAACAATTACCCGATGGGAGACAAAAAGCGAAAGAAGTGAAGCGGGTAATTCGTTTAATGCGGAATGTTATTGGTTATCGGGAATATCCGAAATATGGCTTTATTAGTCGTTATTTCATTTATAAACAAGCTTTGCTAAAAGAAGCTGAACGGCTCGTACAAGCGGATATTATTTATGAAAAAGAAGATATATACTACCTTACTTTGGAAGAACTTCATGAAGCTGTACGAACAAACAACTTGGATTATCAGATTATCAGTGAACGGAAAAAAGCATATAAATCATACGAAAAACTGACTCCGCCACGTGTGATGACATCAGATGGTGAGATCATTACAGGTGATTATAAAAGAAAAAATCTCCCTGCTGAGGCAATAGTAGGTTTGCCTGTTTCTTCAGGAGTTGTAGAAGGAAGAGCACGTGTTATTTTAAATATGGAAGAAGCCAACTTGGAAGAAGGAGATATTTTAGTTACTGCCTTTACAGATCCCAGCTGGACACCATTGTTTGTTTCTATTAAGGGACTCGTTACAGAAGTTGGCGGGCTGATGACGCATGGAGCCGTTATTGCAAGAGAATATGGTCTTCCAGGAGTGGTTAGTGTAGAAAATGCAACGAAGCTGATTAAGGATGGACAACGAATTCGCGTGCATGGAACAGAAGGATATATCGAAATATTATAATTGTTGAGGATGTTATAGTAAGAGAGATGTTTTAAGGCTTTTTGTTCAATTTAATATTTTACGGAGATTGGCTACTGTTTGACAAAACTGAAAATGCTTTATGCAACACTACTGAGGCAAAAGCATCAAAGCATGAAATGGCAGGTAGTTATGTGAAAATACGATTTATAAGTACCTTTTCTGTACAATACGAAGGGTGTAATTCTTTAATAAGGTATAGCCTATGTTTATTATGCTAATCAGCAGTTTATTGAAAATCACTATTACTCCTATATATTAATAAAGTCTAGATTGAGTCCCTTTAGATATGATTATCTAAAGGGGGTTTTTATGTCTGCACTTTTTTGAACTTGGCAAGATTTTGAAGAATAAAATAAATCAAAAGAACAAAAAGCTAAAGCGAAAAAAGAAGTGTAAATTAAAGTCCCCTTGCTGCTCTTTTTTGTCAATTATAAATTGTTGGTATGTTACATCCCACTATCACATGATATGTTTCCTTCAAAGTAAAGAAATTATTTATTCTTTCTCTGTCTACTACAAAGGGAGCATATCATGATTATTAATACTTTTAGCAGCTTTATATTTCTTGCGATGAACGGATCTGGTTATTATTTGCACGAACGCTTGCCGGACTTGCAACTGCAAGTTGAGTTACCTTTACTGCCTTATATCGGATTTATTTTTCAGAAGATGAAGTCCATGTTGCAATGGGAAGCATTTCTTTTACTTTAATATTTGCTCAATTTCTTGGGATGCTCTTTAGTGGTTTGATTATAGAAGGTTGGGGATGAAGAGCTCCTTTTTTGAGGGGGGGAACCTGTCCATCTTTTTTCGATATTTATTATCATTTAATGAACCATCAGCAAGAGGAAACAGAATCGCTGGATAGTTTTGTTCTTTGTGCGAAACGGTAAGAAATTAGCTGTAATGGAGAAATATACCCTGTAAAATATTAAAAATAAAAATCATTGACATTAAAATGAAATCGTTTTACAATGTTATGTAACGGGTTACATAAACTCGTTTTAAATTTACATCTATATGTAACGGGTTACATATTTAATAGAAGGAGGAATGTTATGGCGACTATCCGAGAGGTTGCGAAGCTTGCCGGTGTATCTGTTGCTACTGTCTCCCGTGTTATGAATAAAAATGGATATATCAATGAAAAAACAAAAGAAAAAGTAGAAGCTGCAATTAAAGAATTAGATTATCGTCCAAATGATGTAGCCAGGACTCTTTTTAAAGGGACATCTAAAATGATTGCATTATTTGTACCGGATATTATGAACCCATTCTTTCCTGAGCTGGCACGTGCGGTGGAGGATACTGCAAATAAGTCAGGCAATACTTTTATTCTTTGTAATACGGACAACAATCGGGAGAAGGAAATGAAATACCTGCATGCTCTGCTGCAAAAAACAATTGGCGGTGTGGTAATGGTTTCAAGCTCTATACCTTTAGAAACGCTGAATAAAGTAAACGTTCCAATTGTTGCGCTAGACAGAGAAATTATGGATATGATTTCTGTTACGGTTAATAACCGGACCGGTGCGGTAGAAGCAGTGCGGCATCTGCAGGAGTCAGGCTGTAAAAGGATTGCACATATAAGTGGACCGGAAGATACAACAAGTGCAATAGAGCGTAAAAAAGGTTATTTGGAAGCAGTGGAACAAGAGAATTGGTTTTCAGAAGATTTTATTGCCCCGGGAGAATATACCTTTGAGGATGCCTATCAGGCAGCAAAGAAATTAATAAAAAAACACCCTGAAATTGATGGTATTTTTGCTGCGAATGATTTAATGGGGGTAGGTGTTTTAAAGGCTGCTGAAGCTTTGAACCTGCGTGTTCCAGAAGATTTATCTGTTATTGGATTTGATGGGATTGAATTAGGAAAAATTACAACACCGGCACTGACAACAATGGGGCAGCCCATCTATGAAATTGGGCAGCGGGCTGCTGAAATAATTATTGACCGGATGGAAAATAAGCAGAAGGAAATTACTTCTAAACAATACACTGTTCAATTAATCAAAAGACAATCAACAAAGTAAGGGAATGAATTGTATGAAAAAAAATCCAAGAGTCTGTGTTGTCGGGAGTATCAATATGGATATGGTAACAACAACGGATAAAATGCCTGAACAGGGAGAAACGGTACTTGGCGAATCGTTTACAACCTATCCCGGCGGTAAAGGAGCAAATCAGGCAATTGCAGCAGCCAGGCTGGGGGCAGAGATTGTTATGGTTGGAGCTGTTGGTGACGACTCATTCGGAAAAAATTTAAAAGAACGATTTGGTGATGAAGGCGCTAAGGCGGAAGCAGTTATAACAGTTCCTCATGAATCAACTGGTACAGCAACCATTGTTCTTTCTGATGGGGATAATCGAATTATTGTTGCTCCAGGAGCAAATAAATATGTAACACCGGAACTGGTGAAAGATAAACAGGAAATTATTCTTTCCTGCGATATCATATTAATGCAATTTGAGATACCAATGGAAACAATTGAGTATACGGTAGAACTTGCGTATAAACATGGAATTCCTGTTGTTATTAATCCGGCCCCATATAACAAGAGTTTGGAGAACGTTGTAGAAAAAGCAACGTTTATTACACCGAACGAATCAGAGCATTCGGCAATGAAGCAATCCATAGATACTTTATCTATAAAAAAGAAGATTATAGAGACAAAAGGAGAACACGGTGTTGCCTTCACCTTACCGGATGGGAAAGAGAAGACAATTTCTTCTTTTCAGGCAAAGGTAAAGGATACTACTGGAGCAGGAGATACCTTTAACGGAGCCTTTGTAACGGAATATGCAAAAGAAAAAGATATAGAGAAAGCAATTGAATTTGCAAATGCCGCAGCCTCTTTAGCTGTAGAGAAAATTGGAGCTCAGGAAGGAATGCCGACAAGAGCAGAGGTTATCAAAAGAATGAAGAATCAATAAAGCAGCAAGGTTTTCTCTCAGGTAAGAACAGTATTTATACAGAAGAAAGATACAGGCAGCTGTTAAGCTGAGAGAGAAGACGTCCTGCTTATTATAAAAATTTATTTATAAAATATTGAACAAAATTCAACTTAGAAAAATATTGGAGGAATTGTCATGAATAAGAAGCCAGTTATTATTGATACAGATCCAGGAATTGATGATGCAGTTGCGCTAGGAATTGCTTTATACAGTGAAGAACTCGATGTCCGCTTAATTACAACGGTAAATGGAAACGTCAGCTTGGAAAAAGTTACGTATAACATGCTCCGGTTAATGAAATTCTTTGATAAGCAGATTCCTATTGCCAAAGGTGCTGCAATACCATTAATCGTTGATCCAGTTGATGCCAGTGATATTCACGGAGAGACAGGCATGGATGGTTATGATTTTGAAGAAGCAGATGAAAGCCTTCTTTTAGATGAACATGCTGTAACTGCAATGAAAAGAGAGATTCTAACAAGTGATGAACCAGTGACAATTGTACCTATTGGTCCATTAACAAATATTGCATTGTTATTTAGAACTTATCCGGAAGTGAAGCAGAACATTAAGGAAATTGTCATGATGGGAGGTTCAACAGGCAGAGGGAATTCTTCGGTAATGGCTGAATTTAATATTTATGCAGATCCAGAAGCTGCTAAAATCGTTTTTGCAAGCGGTGTCCCTATTGCTATGGCTGGATTGGATGTTGGTCTAAAAGCACTTGTTTATCCGGAAGACAGCGAAGTTTTAAAAGATATGAATAAGACAGGAAATATGATTTATCATTTGTTTAAAAAATACCGGGGCGGGAGCTTCAATCATGGTTTGAAAATGTATGACAGCTGTGCAGTTGCTTATTTGCTAAAACCCGAGCTGTTTGAAGTAGCACATTCCTATGTCGATGTTGAATTAGATGGTGCTTTAACAAAAGGAACAACCGTTGTCGATTTAAAAGGAAAAATGAATAAAACGCCAAATGTAAACGTTTGTGTTGATATTGATGCGAAAGAATTTAAAAAATGGTTTATGAAAAGCATTCAAAAATGTAATTAAGCATTAACCATTCTTCGGAGGGAAGACATCATGTTAGATAATCTTATTATGTACGGTTCCGCTATTTTAGCCGTTGTCGTTATTGTCTATATGCTGATCAAAAAAATGGATATTAAAATTGCCTTATTTTTAATGGGGATTGTTCTGCTTTTGATTAGTTTAGTAATGGGAAAAGATATTGTATTTCAGGACTTTCAGTCAACCGGCTCAGCCCTGCTCGATCCATTACAGGTAATTGTTGAACAGTTCAAAGCAACACTGAGTTCAGCTGGATTAATTATTCTTATTCTTGGTGGATATACCGCTTATATGTCTTCCATTGGTGCGAATGATTTAACCGTTCAAGTATTGACAAAACCTATTAATAAAGTAAAATCAGTTTATTTTCTAGTTCCACTTACATTTTTGCTTGGAAACGTATTATCTTTGGTTATTCCAAGTGCGTCGACTTTAGCAATTCTGCTTCTTGCAACCTTGTATCCTGTTTTAAAACAAGCGGGGATGTCTACATTAAGTATTGGTGCTGTTATTGCCACCTCAGCAACGATCGTACCGACACCGCTGGGCAGTGATAACGTTGCTATCGCAGAGGAACTTGCTAAATATCCTATGTTTAATGATATGACGGTAACACAATATGTATTTAGCTATCACGCGCTTGTATCGATTCCTACCATTTTATTTATCGCGTTGGTTCACTATTTCTGGCAAAAACGAATGGATAAAAAAATGACGGCAGCGGAGTCGGAGGAACAGGTGGAATTAAAAGATATTGAAAAGGTAGAGGGTAGTAAACTTTATAAAACAGTTTATTCGATTCTTCCAGTATTTCCGATTATTATTTTACTCGTTTCTTTTATTGTTGAAATGACAACCTCAGCTACGATAGCTGTTAATGTAGAAATTGCTGTGTTAATTTCATTTATCCTGGCAATTGTCTGTGAATTGATTCGTCATCGTAAGGCGAAAGAGGTCTTTGCAAGCACAGAGAAATTCTTTACAGGAATGGGTAATATGCTCCCAGTAGTAGCATTACTGGTTGCTGCTTCTGTCTTTGTTGCAGGTTTACAATCGATTGGTTTGATTGACACATTGCAGGAAACAATGCAAAGCACACATGGCGAAGGAAACGGATTTATTCTGCCGCTTATTTTAGTAGCTGTCACAGCGTTAATAGTCCTGTTGAGCGGGAGCGGCATTGCCTTATTCTTTGCAATGGTTCCGCTGGTTGTACCACTTGCTGAGGCAGCAGGTATTAGCCCAATTGCTATCAGTGTTCCAATGGGGATGGCAGGAAACTTATTCCGGGCCGTATCGCCTGTAGCTGCTGTTATCTTAATTGTAGCTGGAACGTTAAAATTAAATCCAATTCATATTATTAAGCGTACTTCTGTACCGATGATATCAGGTGTTATATTTATGTTTGTGCTATCTATGATTCTTTTCTTGTAAATGTATAAAATGAAGCTTGCTTCTACTAGAGTTTTTACGGACGCTTATCTATGAAGAAATTTTAAAAGGAGCTGTTAGCAAATGCATAATATGCATTTTGCGACAGCTCCGGTTTTTATGTCTGCACTCTTTTGAACTTGGTAGGCTTTTGAAGAATAAAATGTAGGTCTGTTCAGAAATTCATAACTAAAAAGAGGGAAGAGTAAATTTTTAAATGAAGAGATTTAAAAATGAGTTAATTGAACAAGTTAAAGTTCCAGTATTGTTAAGTACCTGGGGAGAACAAAATCGTATTATTAAATTAAGATTCTATAAGAGGTCTCTCTACATAAAATCTTTTTATAATGTTTTCAAACCTTCCGTTATAAATAATCACCATACTAGGATCGATAATCACTAAACCAAAACAGAAATAAATATTACAATTCCTTTACTTTCTTTTATGAAATAGGTAAAAAGAGGTGGGAAGAGCACTTTGCAATGATAGCTATGAAATGAATAAGATAAGGAAGTTTCTTAATTATTTTAAATATAAAGGAACTAAAAATTAGGGAAAAGGACATAACACAATCGGGGGACAAGTCAGTTCGAATTAGGACTAGTGAAATTCGGCCTATTGAAAAATAATTTATAAATACATAATATTATGAAATAATATGAAAACCTTTATTTGAAAACTTCATAAGAAAGGAAGCGCACATATGAAAAAACGGTTATTCATCTATTTGGTTTTACTGAATTAGTATGACAAGAATTGCTTGTAATTCAGATGAAAAAAGCTCCGAACCAACTTGCCTTGTCTCTGCAGAGGAAGCTTCTCCTGAGATGCAAGTAATGCGGATCCGGGAAAAATATTGGACCGGATTTAAGTAAGGTAATGGAACCATGTAAAAAATATAAATTTGTGATGGATGGGAGAAAAAACATGATTAAACAAAAAACTTTTAGAATCATTGGAATGCTGGCTTTGCTTGTGGCATTAGCTGGACTCATGGCTTGTAACTCGGAAGAAACGGTCACACTCCAAAGTGAACAAAACGGAGTTATTATGAAAATTACATATGTAGCCGAGGGTGACGAAGTAATAGAACAATCTACCGAAAGTGAAATACCCTATTCTTCTTTAATGGTAACAACAAAAGAAGAGGCTCAAGCTATTCTCGAACCAATTGTTTCTGAAATTCAAGGAACAGAAGGGCTTGAACATAATATTGATTATCAAGATGATAAAGCTATCGAAACAATGACAATCGATTACACGACAGCTGATCTATCTGAAATATCAGCACTGCCCGGGTCTACCTTTGAAGGCGAAGAGGGCGCTGATACGGTCAGTTTGGAACAATCTGTAGAAATGATGGAGAGTCAAGGATTTGAAGTCGTAGAATAAAATAACCTAATAGAGGAGACCGTACCTGCGTTATATGATGGTACGGTCGTTTTGTCTATATCATTAAAATTTGAAACGCAGCAGCAATGCCCATATGGACTTATTTCTGAATAGCGATCTTTCTCTATTTTTAAAAAGATGTCATTCACAAAAAAATCCCTGGTACGATATGCCACGTCAGGGATAAGAGTGATGATTTAATTGATAATCTATTTATTGATTAGGGTTAGGCAATTCGAAATGTGTTTCTTCATCTGACATCATTTCAAATTTTAATAAAAAGGTATCGGCATAATTCACGTTTTCTACGTACACTAATGGTCCTGTTATTTCTTCTCCCGGAGCTAATTCTTCATCTGCTTCCGGAAAAAATTCATTATAAGAAATTTCCCCGCCGTCTTCATCTATTGCTGATAAGTTGGCAGAATACATATCATGAGGCACATAAGCTTCATCGCTGATATTTTTGAATGTAACGTCTGCCACGGCCAGCTTAAAATCATCGTCAGAAGTAGACATGACATCTTCCATTGGCTTCCCATTTGCTTCTTCAGCAAAGTAAAAATCATTTACAGTTACCTCGTAATCAAATTCGTATAAATCGCTGGTGATTACTGCTGTATCGCCGATACTGTATACCTCTTTTTGTTCTTCTCCTGAAGCGTCAAAAGTACCTTGTTCACTCTCTGCTGTTTCGCTGTTTTCTTCTTCAGCAGTATCAGCATTTTCTCCGCTACCACTGTCACTGCTGCATGCTGTCAATAATAAACTTAAAAATAATGCTGCCAGTAATAATTTTTTCAACTGGTTGTTCCTCCCAAATTTATTTTTTATAAAATTAATACTAGCAAAATATTGTTCTATATTCCATTGTTATTTTTAAATTTAGTTACTTCTCCTATAAAAGTGCCTATGCCGCTTCCTTTTTAATAAATGAAATAGAGAAATGAGGCAGGGAGCGCCTCTAGAAAGTTTCTATTTTCTCTTTGTTTGATTTTGCTTTTTAATTTGATACTGTCTGAGTTCTTTTCTCCATCGCAATAACTGCAAATTTTTCTAAATTTACTACCTTCTATTATTTTTAGTTATTTTTTGAAAATTTAAGAAAGAAATTGTATGGATAAGTTAGGTAAATTTATTGTCGAAAAGACAATAAAAGGGTCAAATTGACTGTTTTTTTTAGTTTATAAAATCGAATCTTTTAGAGATTTTATCTATGGTAAAAAGAAGTTACCTAAATATAGTAACAAGTCTAGTTGCGTTATCCCCATGAATTCAAGGTTTAATTAGACAAAAAAATTTAGGATTCTGTTGTTCATTCCTAGAGAAAGTTTTATTTTTTTAAGAAAAATTAAAAAGTTTGATTTAAGTAATTTGAATTGGTTTGAATAATTATATGAATCTGTTAAGTCTAATAACCTATTTATAAAGCAAATTTATAATAGTCATTAAGGAATAATTAACTATTTAAGTATATTTATAAATATCGAATAAACCTATAAAACTCTTAATTAGAGGGTAAAAAGATAAAATGAGAATGAATTTTCTTCAATAAGTAAAAAAGAATTATAAATTCGGGTGAAAAGACTGGGGTTCACAAGATTAAGAGGTTTAGATAGAATTGCCTTAATTAGCAGAAAGTTTAGATATACTTTTCTGCTACATAGATTTTCGTTGATAGATTGGAATCTCTGAAATTATCTATTCATAGTTTTTATTTAGAAGACTAGAAAAGAAGTTACTTTTTTAGGGTAATGAAAATTTAGGTCTTTTGTTGAATTATTATCTATCAACGAAAATGTTCTGAAATTTTTAATTTTAGCTAATATACATAATTAATCGTTTGATTGAATCAGTCATCTTTAGAAATTAGCTAAACGACAAGGGGGAGTTTGATTAGATAAAATACATATTAATCTTTTGTTGTTTTCGTCAAGTTAATGTTTATTTAGATAAAACAGAATGGAAGGATGAGACTTTGAGTAAAAAGAATTTTGACTATAAGCGTAAGATGCAAGCAAAAAAAGTAAGTAGATCGAGTAAAATGAGAAAGGTTTTTGCTTCTTCAGCAGCAGCTTCTTTATTAGCTTTTAATACATTACCTGCTGTAGCAAGTGCGTCGACAGCCGGGGAGACTTTGACAAATCCTAAAATCGCTAGTTCTTCTGCTATTTTTAATGTTGCTCCATTTGCTAGTTTGGCGGAAGTGCGGTTATTAGAGAATGTAAATGTTGATGCAACTTTAAACCAACCAGCAGCTGGGGAAGACTATGATTTAGCATTAAATCTAAGTGGTACAGGTGTTGCTAATGTTGAAGCACTTAATCCAGACCGAGTAGTTGCTTTCAGCATTCCTGAATTAGCTGGTCAAATGTATCAAAAAGGTTCAGCTGATGTAAGTGTCGATCTTACAGCAATTACAATGGATGATATTCCTGCAGTAGGCGGGCTTGTAACTACCTTAACGGGGGAATTAACTAGCACTGTGTCAGAAGTTTTAGACGTTGTAGATGACTTGCAAAGCAGTATTATTCCAGAACGTTTTCTTACTATCAATGGAGTAGATGAGTTAAGTGGCGCACTTGATGCACTAAATAACTTGGATAGTGCGTTAGCGGATTTACTACAGTACAATGATCAAGTTGATTATACAATAAATCCAGATGGTACAATTGTTGTAGAATTTACAGATGGTGTTGGCCAACATCTTGAAACAGCTGTTCAAGATGTTATTGTTGAAACACTGCAAAATGTTGTAGATGCTGCCAATGCTTTAGAAATTCAAATTTTACCTGGAGCTGAAAATATTCCTGGTGTTGGTCAAATTATCGGAGGATTGAATGAGACTGTTAACGGAGTCCTAGGGGCGGTGACTGATGTAGCAGGTGAAGCAAATGGACTTATTGATCAAATCACTAATGGAACGATTGATTTATCCAATGATCTTGCCAGTGTACAAGCAATTGGTTCAATGTCCGTTAACTTAAACGTAGGTGTAGAAAACCCTGCTGGTGTATCAGGTGAAGTTCCTGTACGTGGTGCTGGTCTAACTACTACTGCTATTGACGTAGACTTATTGAATGACTCAGAAGGTCAAGATACGATTGTCTTTGATGAAGAAGACGATTCCGATAGTGATTCCGATAGCGATTCCGACTCGGACAGCGACTCTGATTCCGATAGCGATTCCGACTCGGACAGCGACTCTGATTCCGATAGCGATTCCGACTCGGACAGCGACTCTGATTCCGATAGTGACTCTGACTCGGACAGCGACTCTGATTCCGATAGTGACTCTGACTCGGACAGCGACTCTGATTCCGATAGTGACTCTGACTCAGACAGCGACTCTGATTCAGACAGTGACTCTGATTCCGATAGTGACTCTGATTCCGATAGTGACTCTGACTCAGACAGCGACTCTGATTCGGACAGCGATTCGGATGCTGATGGAGATGCTGACACGGATGCACCAGAACTTAGCGATGTAGTAATTAGTGGAAATAGTGAAGATGGCTATGAAATTTCGTTCGTATCCGATGAAGAATTAGCTGATATAAAACTAATTGATGAAAATGGAAATGAAGTTGAAATTGAAGAAGTTATCTATGATGAAGAAACTGGCGAATACACCCTTGTTATTGCGGGAGACGAGGTTAATCAAGGAGATGTTCTGACATTAGTTGTTGCAGATGAAGCAGGCAATGTTAATGATGAGCATAAAGTAACTGTCCCTGCAGACGGTGGCTCTGGTTCAGGCGGAAATGATGGAGAAGGTGCAACTGCCACTCCTGGAAATGGATCAGGTTCTGGTTCTGGCTCTAACGGGACGCAAGGGCAATCTGGCCAAGGCTATAAAATTGAAAGTAGTCAAAACCAGCACGAAAGTCAGAAACTCCCAAGTACTGCAACATCCATGTGGACAATTGGGCTAGTTGGATTAGTTGCTGTAGCTGCTGGAGTAGGAGTAACATTATTCTCCAGAAGAAATAAAACGAATGAATAAATAAGTAGTACCAAAACAAAAGCAAACGTCAAAAGATGTTTGCTTTTGTCTACATAAAATAATGCTGCTTTTTAAAGTGTAGGAGGACATGATGATTACAGAGGAGAAAGTACCTTATCAACATTTTAAAGAACATCTTGAACCATTGAAAAATAATATAATAGAGGATGGAGAGACCTTTCAGCAAAGCAACGGCCAGGCCTCGCTGACTATCTTTTTATCAATTGGATTTGCGGAAAAACGTGCTGCCGTCTTCACTGCAAATGGGAAAAGTTTTTATCAGGCATGGGAGAATATAGAGAATCAGGGTAATTCCTATTTGAAAAAAACAAAAGAATTATTTACCTCTATAAAGATTGATATTGTTACCAACGTTATTCCTGTAACTATTCCTGAATTTATCAACCGAATTACAAAAACCAAGAAAAATTATTTTCGTCAAGGTGTCAGCTTCAGTAAGGATTTCAAACATGCATTTTTAGAACAAGAACTAAATGGAAATGCTGTGATTCAAATTGATAGAGAAACAAAACGCGGCTTTATCCATGAACAAAATTTACAAAAATATATTCAAAAACATAGACCAAATGTAAAGCAAGTTGATTTTAAGAAAGTAGAAAAAGTATATATTTTTGAAACACGAGGTTATTTTTATGAAAAAGGGAATTGCTATAAATTACACCAGGGTGAACGTGATAATGGGCGACGGGATACGCCATTAAATGCAGAAGAAGTCGACATGTTAATCAATAGCGGACAAAAATATTTAACTAGTTTAAGCAAACCCAATGGTAGGTTTGTATATGGTTTTTTCTCTTACTATGATAAAGAAATAAAGCACTATAATAGTCTTCGGCATAGCAGTACCATCTATTCTATGATTGAAGCCTATGAATTTTATCCCACAGAAGAAGCTGCAGATGCAATTGAAAGAGGGATTGATTATCTTATTCGTGAAAAACTATACGTCGATGAAGAGAAAGACATAGCTTATATCATTGATGGGGAACAAGCAGATAGGATGGAAGTGAAACTAGGAGCAATTGCTGCAGCAATATTAGCTATCACGAAGTACACAGAGGTCTTTGAGAATCTAGAACATATTCTAATCGCTCAGAAATTAGCACGAGGTATTCTTCAATTGCAGCAGGAAAATGGTAAATTTGTTCATATACTAGATTATCCATCTCTTGGGTTAAAAGAGGAGTTCCGTATTGTTTATTATGATGGGGAAGCTTGTTTTGCGTTGATGCGTCTTTATAAAATCGATCGTGATGAACAGTGGTTACAAGCAGTTGAAAAAGCATTTGACTATTTTATTGAAAGCGATCATTGGAAGCATCACGATCACTGGCTAAGCTATTGTACCAATGAGGTCACTCTCTATAAACCGGAACGTAAATATTATAAATTCGGCTTACAGAATGTACAAAATAGACTGGATTATATTTACAAACGAATCACCACATATCCTACTTTCCTTGAGTTGATGATGGCAGCTTATCAGATGGTTAATCGTATGAAAGCAGACGGATATGGGGACTTAATTAACGAATTAGATTTTGATGAATCGAAATTAGAAGCAACGATTCACCGAAGGGCAGAGTACCAGCGTAATGGTTTTTTCTATCCGGAACTGGCCATGTATTTTAAAAATCCGAAAAGAATCACCGGCAGTTTCTTCATTCGGCATCACTCCTTCCGAACGCGAATTGATGATGTGGAGCATTATTTATCTGGATATTGTGCATACTATAATTTATTTTTAAAACAGAATGAACAGTAATAATTTACAGTCTAAGCAAAGCTCTGCTATAGTTCTGCTAATATGTCAAAAGGAGCTTTGCTGACATTGTTTTGGATAGGGAAAGGGGATTATCATTGGAGAAGAAAAAAGTGTATTTCTTACATTCAAATATCGGGCAGCATCTTACTGGTGTTGAAAAATCAGCAATGAAACGCGGCAATATGTTTGTGAAATATTTAGATGTGGAACCTGTATTTGTTACAGTGAATAAAAACGTAAATATACATACAAATTGGGAACGCTATGTTGAAAATGGAATCGTTGACAGGGATATTTCCATGGTTAATTTATTCGAGTATTTTCAACGCAGTGAAGAGGGAAAGGACTTGCCCCCTTTTCAAATAAAAAAAGAACAAACATATGGGTATGAAGATGAAAAATCAGCAGAAAAACGACATATTCGTGTTTTTGATGCCAATAATAAACTTGTAAAGTATGTAATATATAAATCAAATAAGCTTTTAGATTATATTAATTATTTTCATAATGGTAAGAAAATCGTCCGTGATCGATTTAACCGGTTTGGCCAATTATCCCACACCGAATATTTACATGATGATAACACGGTGTACATGACGGAATACTTTTGATGTTTATGGCAAAAGGGTTATTATAAAGTACGATGACGGCCCTTATCTTATCAGTGATGGGAATGCTGTTTTTCAGACCGTGCTGCCAGATGAACAGGCCCTTATTCTTTATTTTTTGAAAGAAATAATCGGGCAAGAAGAATCTATTGTCATTATTTGATCGCAATAAAAGGTACAGCTCGATTTTTACAGGACAAAACCAGTTAAACGTGAAAACCATTTCTATGATTCATTCCACTTATTTTTCAAACATAGCATTTCGCTCCAAAATAAATAAGAATTATCAAGAAGTTCTTAATAGTCCATATAGCTTTGATAATATTGTTGTGTTAACAAATAATCAGAAACAAGATATTGAAAAGCGATTTGGCTTTAATAATTTGGCTGTTATTCCACACCCTTGCAAGATAACTGATAAAGTAGATCAAAAGAAGCCTGAAACCAATAAGCTGGTTTCTGTCGGACGTTTAGCTCCTGAAAAAAATATCAATCACTTATTGGAAGTTCTTTCTTTAGTGAAGCAACATATTCCAGAAGTAATATTAGAAATTTACGGAAGTGGAAAAGAACTACAGAATTTAAAGAAATTAGTTCAAAAGCTTGATTTAAAAAATAATGTAACATTTAAAGGATATGTAGACAATGTAGAGGACGTATACGCCTCCAGCGACTTATTCTTATTTGCGGGACAAGCTGAAGGATTCACCATGAGTGTTTTAGAAAGCTTAGCATGCGGTTGTCCTGTTGGCAGCTACAATGTCCGCTATGGTGTTGATGAAATGGTTCAAGAAGAAAAAAATGGTTTTCTTGTTGATTTTGGAGATAAGGAAAGTTTTGCTGAGAAGATTGTTACGTATTTAAATCAGACGAACGAAGAAAAGCAATATTATCGGCAGGCAGCCATACGCACAGCTGCTCATTATACGGAAGAAAAAGTAGCAGATAAATGGCAACAATTAATCAGCAGTCTGAGTTAGTTTTATTTAGAAGGTAATAAAAATGGTTAAGTTGATATGAAGAAGGGAGCATCACCATGAAACGTATCGGAATCCTCTTTATTATCATTGGCGTCGTCTGTCTAGGTGTTTTTGGTTATCAAATTATAGGACATGAGCAATCGCAAAAACAGTCTTTAGTTCAGGCGGAGGAAAGAATCGAGCAAGGAGTCAGCGAGCAGGATGACCCCGACCAGGATATAGAGAAAATCATAGAGGAGTTTAATTTAGAGACAGACGAAGCATTTGCCACCTTAGAAATCCCTAAACTGGGAAAAACATTGCCTATTGTCGAGGGAACTGACCCGGATTCATTAGAAAAAGGCGTTGGTCATCTATCCAATTCGGTGTTGCCAGGACAGGAGGAGCAAATTCTTCTATCAGGTCATCGCGATACCGTATTTCGTGATTTTGGAGAATTGGAGATAGGCGATACATTTGTCGTACAGATGCCTTATGGTGAGTATACGTATGAAATCAGGGAAACAGAAATTGTTCCTGAGGATGATACATCGGTTATCCGCGAGATGGGAGAAGAGGTATTAGTAGTTACGACCTGCTATCCATTCCACTTTGTAGGCAGTGCGCCCGATCGATTTGTTGCCTATGCTTACCCGGTTTCGGGGTAGGGTAGAAAGTTAGATGAAATAATTGATTTTATAGATGAAGGATAAAAGGAATATATTATATTGAGCGTGAGTGAGAGGCTGTTGCATGATTAGGTAATTAATTGTGCAGCAGCCTTTTTTTATCAATAAGGATATCATTTGTTGTATTGGGTGGTACAAGATGATTTTGACGTAATCTTTAACCTCGGATTCGCCATATTTCTTGGCTAAACCGCGTTTTAACCCATATTTCGCAAGAGGGACGCCAATTAAGAAGCAGGCAATAAAACCGATTGCCGCAAAGGTCAGGCCTACCATCGCTGCATTTTCTATTCCATACTGCTGTTCAAAAATAGATCCGAATGTTGCTGCCTGCCCGGGACCCTGCGTAAAGGCAAAGGGAATAAGCAGCCCGTATAGCGCATCCATTCCGAAATAACCGCCGACGAGTAAAATGACAACCGCACCAACAGCAGGGGTTAGTGCGTATAATAGATTCCAGAGCATGCCCATTCCGAGTGAGCCTCTGGCAATCTGCTTCCCGGCAGTATGGTCGTTGTTCGCCTTGTTATTGCTTGTTAACCCAATGGAGATGAACGTGATTGTAAATAACTGCGTGACAATTACAGTGAACATTTCGGCATTGGTTGCCTGGATAAGATTTGTATTCATGACAATCATGCCTAAAATACCAGCTATGACACTAGCAGGCACTAACATATTTCGAATAAAAGCTACTTTGGCCCGAATAATCATACCGGCGCAAAGCAGGATACTTGCGATACTGAATGCAATCATAAAACTCACATGGATGACCTCCCTAAAAAGGCTGTCTAATTTTGACTGCAAAAATATTATTTATATTTTATGCGATAGACACCAGTATTCTCAAGGGGGTCAGAATGTTCTAACCAGTTAAGAAACACTAAATATTCTATTTTTATTTGCTATTTCTCGACAAGGTTATTTTAAAGGAGTACATATCCGCCCGATAATAGGCTCTCTCAAATTCCACGAAGTCCCCATGGACATCGGTAATTTTTCTTTCTGCGATAATGATACTCGTCCCCTCAGGGATATTCAGTAACTCTGAATCATCCCGGGTGGAGATGCCCGCTCTGATTTCCTGCTCCGCCTGAAAGGTATTTACCTTTAATTCTCTTTCCAGCAGCTCATAGAATGCTTCTTCATCCAGATTAAATTGAGATAGCTTTTTCCCTAATGCCACAGGGTAATAATGCCTTTCAATTCCCATCGGAATATCATTTGCATACCTTATTCTTTTAAAGTGATATGCCTTATCTAAACCGGTCACCTCTTTTAATCTTCCAATTAACTCGATTTCCTGGGAGGCTACTAATCTGGCTCCCGGCGCCATCCCCATCTTCTCAATATTTTCCGAGGTGCTGTGAAGGCTGCCGAGCCAGTCATTAATCGTTCGAACGGCGATAAAGGTTCCTTTCCCCGGCTTTCTCACCAAGATTCCTTCCCGAACCAGCTGCTCGATACTTTGTCTTACCGTACTTCGGCTCACATAGTGTTCATCCATCAATTCTCTCTCGCTGGGAATCTTTTCGGCATAACCACCGTTATATATTTTCTGTTCGATGATTTGTTTTAACTGCACATGAAGCGGGATGGAGTTTGTATAGTCTAAGGTCATAGTTGTTTTTCCTTTCGTTGCTGTTTGACTTGTTGTTTCATTGGTATGCTTATTTTAGCATGTTTGAGAAGGAGGAGAGGGTAGAGAAAGTAGAAAGTTTGGATTGATGGAAATTCAAGGGAGGAATGTTTTTGTACATAATATGAGTTATTGATTATGTTTCGCAAACTATATTTTAGTCATCTATGTTGCATAAATAAAAAAATTAATTTGGCAAGCATTTTTAATAGAGAAATAAAGTTCCTAAGGTTCTGCACTTTGGAATTACAACCTTTAAATTCATAAAAAACCCCTTTTAATAAGGATAGGTAGTTCTATTCAAACTCCAATTATAAGGAGAAATTGTATGGAAAATGATGCCACATAATCCACAATAAATGGATTCCGAGGTGTTTTTAATCGGCTTTGAGCTTACACTGGCGTTGGTAAAATCAATTTGGACTACTTCGTTGAATTGATTAAAAATTTAAAAATCATTGAATTATCATATGAAATGTTGTACGTTTATGTAGTAAGTGAATGCGCTTTCTTTATTAGGTTATTCAATAACTAGATATGAATTTGATAAGAAGGGAGAAGATTTAAAGTATATAAGACTATTTTTAGTGCTTTTGGCATTAACTATTTTATAAATTACCTAGTGGAGAATAATCTTATAACATGTACTTACTAATATCTATTTTAACCAAGGAGGAGTATATGATGAAAAAATACGGAGGGAAAATTACCATTATTATTCTAGCATTGGTTCTAACTACATTTTTTGTACCTCTCCCTTTATCAGCAAATGAAAAGGATGGCAATCAGCAAAAAAAGGATACAACGAATGAGGGGGAAAGTCCTGAATTTAAAGAGGTTTCCGTACATGACCCCTCAATTATAAAAGAAGGTAATATGTATTACGTATTTGGTACGCACATCGAAGCTGCGAAATCGACAGATTTAATCCAGTGGGATAGTTTTGCTAACGGATATACAACTCCAGATAATACTTTATACGGGGATTTGTCTGGGAATTTATCTGAATCTTTTGAATGGGCTGGTGAAGATGATTCTGACAGTAAAGGTGGATTTGCGGTTTGGGCACCGGAAGCAATCTGGAATGAAAGTTATGTAAATGAGGACGGCTCAAAAGGTGCGTATATGATTTATTATAGTGTATCTTCCACATATATCCGATCGGCAATTGGGTTTGCTGTTTCTAAAGATATTGAAGGTCCATATGAATATGTGGATACTATTATTTATTCAGGTTTTACTAAAGAAGATGCTAAAGATGAAAATAGTGATATTAATAAACAATGGAAAAATACGCATATTGATGAGTTAATAGAGGATGAAAAAGTAGATGAGCCAAATCCAAATTGGTTTATGGATGATAAGGTGGGTTCTTATAACAATACGATGTATCCTAATGCTATCGATGCTGCGTTATTCTACGATGAGAATGACAAGTTATGGATGACATACGGATCTTGGTCTGGTGGTATTTTTCTATTGGAGTTGGATCAAGAGACTGGACAGCCGATTTATCCCGGGGAAGACGGAGAAACTCCTGATGGCCGCATGATAGATAGATACTTTGGAACGAAGATTTCTGGTGGCTATGGGAAATCGGGAGAGGGCCCTTATATCGTCTATAATGAGGAAAACAATTATTACTATCTATACGTAACATATGGATGGTTAGGTGCTGATGGTGAATATAATATGAGGGTATTCCGATCAAAGAACCCAGATGGTCCATATGTGGATGCAGATGGACAAAATGCTGTTTTGACGGGTGATGTAGATCATTCTCCATACGGTAATAAGCTAATGGGGCATTTCTTATTTGAGAGAAAAGTTGGGGATCCAGGATCGGGTGTTGGTTATGGATATGTCTCACCAGGACATAATTCCGTTTATTTTGAAGAAGAAACAGGGCAACACTTTCTGGTATTTCACTCTCGATTCCCAGAAAGAGGGGATTCGCATGAACTTCGAATTCATCAAATGTTTTTCAATGAGGAGGGATGGCCTGTTGTAGCTCCATACCGTTACGGAGGAGAAACATTAGAAAAGGTGGATCGTAAAGACTTGGCGGGAGATTATCAGTATATTAACCACGACTTAGATATAACTAATGATCTACACAAAGATGTCCAAATTACGCTCCATAAAAATAATAAAATTACTGGAGCTGTTGATGGTACATGGAAAAAGACAGGCCATAACCAGGCAGAATTGAATATTGATGGAGAAACATATAAAGGCGTTTTTGTACGACAATATGATCCTGTTTCTGAACGCCACATCATGACTTTCACTGCATCATCAAAAAATGGAAAGAGTATTTGGGGGAGTAAACATGAGGGAGGTAAGTCCGATGAAGATATTGCTAAGGATGTTGAAGAGGATTTAAGTTTAGGAGATACGAATAACGTATATACGGATATAATTCTCCCTACAGAAGGATCAAGGGGGACTACCATTTCTTGGAGTTCTTCCCACCCACAGATTATATCTGAAAAGGGTGAAGTAACTCGTCCTGAGATTGGGAAACCAAGTGCAGAGGTAACATTGACAGCCACTATTATGAAAAATGACGTTACAACAGAGAAAGAATTCATCGTTACAGTGCTGCCAAAGAGTGAAAAACAGTTAATTGCTAATTATTCATTTGAAGATAATTTGCTAGACAATACAGGCAATTTTCCGGAAGGGACGATTACTGGTAATCGAATAGATAATACTGGTGGTGAGATTTCCTTTAAAGATGGAATAAAAGGAAAAGCAGCAGTTTTTAATGGACAATCAGGAGTCAGGCTTCCAAATAATTTAATTACAGAGTCAAGTTATTCTGTATCTTTATGGTTAAATCCTGATAAACTAACGGGTCATACTACTAGTTTCTTTGGAGCAAGAAATTCTAATAACTGGGTTAGTTTATTACCAGGTGGTTTTCCTGGTGATAATCAAGTTTTACTTTGGTCTGGAGGATCTGTTTATACAGATGCGAAAAGCAAGGTTCAACTTCAAACAAATGAATGGTCTCATATCGCTTTTACAGTGGAGGAAGGAGATGTTGTAGTTTATATAAATGGAGAAGAAGTTGTGGCACAGTCTGGTTTTAATAATGTATTCACCTCAGAAAATAGCCAATTTAGCCTGGGGGTAAACTGGTGGGATGAACCTTATCAGGGATTAATAGATGAATTAAAAGTCTATCATGGTGTACTCTCAGCTGAGGATGTAAAAGCCTTAGCGGAACCGAAAAAATAGTAAATAAAATGGACTAGGTCACCTGTGTGCTTGGTGACTTAGTTCTTTAATAATTATATGTACGTACGAGGTGGGTGGTTTATAAAATAAAACTTATTGACCAATTCCGCTAAGGGTGTTACTATAAAAATATTAAATAAATGCCTCTGGTTTATGGAGCTTTTGCCATGCCTTCATTGACTTCAATATAAATGCGCTGCAAAGGCCTGGGTGTTTAGAAATATATTATATGGGGGTGTGCTTGTCAATAAGTAGGTTCAATTGCATTTTTATGAAAACGCTTTAATAAATAATGAATATTCAAGGGGGAAATACGATGAAAAAAGTGTTTGTACTATTCCTTTTTGCTTTAATGTCAATGATATTAATGGCGTGTGGCGGTGAAGGGGGGGACTCGAAAGAAGCAACGGCAGACGAGTCAAAAGTTATTGGTGATGACATAGAAGGTGCAACAGAACTAACGTATTGGACTTTTGTAGGGCAGCATATTGATTTATTTGAAGAAGCAGCAATTCGTTGGAATGAAGAAAACCCTGATAGACCTATTAAATTAATTGCAGAAGCATATCCGTTTGATCAAATGCACAATAATCTTTTACTTTCTCTTCAATCTGGTAAAGGAGCTCCTGACATATCAGATATTGAGCTTGGTAGATTTGCGAATTACTTACAAGGTGAACCACAGTTAGAGCCTATGAATGAATATGTGGAGCCATTGTTGGATCAAGTTATTCAATCACGTTTTGAAATCTATGCCAAAGATGATAGTTACTATGGTATACCTACTCACGTAGGCGCGACCGTTATGTACTATAATACAGAAATTATGGAGGAAGCAGGTGTGGATATAGATTCTATTAAAACATGGGATGATTTTGTAGAAGCCGGGAAGCAAGTAGTAGAGGAGACGGACTCGGTTATGTGGAATGTTGGTACGACAGATTGGCTAATGGATTACTGGCCAATGATTTCCCAACAAGGTACGGATATGTTTAATGAAAATGGTGATTTAATCGTTGATAGTGAAAAACATGTTGAAACGCTACAATTTTTACATGATCTTATCTATGAACATGAGATTGCTGAGATAACACCAGGTGGTATGAACCAATCTGAAGAGTTCTATGGATACATGAGTGATGGTGGAGCAGCAACTATCCTAGCACCAATTTGGTATATGGGGAGATTTATTGATAGTATGCCGGAGCTAGAAGGAAAAATCGCTATACGTCCATTACCAGCCTGGGAAGAAGGTGGAGATCGTACTGCAGGTATGGGCGGTACAGGTACCGTTGTAACGAATCAATCTGAAGAGACCGAACTTGCTAAAGAATTCTTGGCATATGTGAAACTTTCTGAAGAGGGAAGTATTAACTTATGGAAAGTACTTGGTTTTGATCCACCGCGCTGGGATGTATGGGAAAGTGATCCAGTAAGAGAAGATAATAAATATTATCAATACTTCGGAGATGGAATTTTTGATACTCTATTAGAGGTAAAAGATGAACTTAATAATCTTCATCTAACAGAATATACTCCAGATATCGTAACAGAATATAATACAAATATTGCGGAAAGTGTATTGCGTCAACAATCACAGACACCAGAAGAAGCGTTGAAACAGGCAGCGGAAACAGTTCGTTCATCAATGGAGAATAATTAACAATGGGCTGGAAGCGGGGGTACCTGCTTCCATTTTTGATTATAGAATATATTAATTATTTTCTAAAAGTATATTGAAATAATAGGGTGATAAAGTTATACTTTAAATACTAATAACTTATACGTATATATAGTTAACAACTAAATATATTTTATAATATATTCGTACATCAATCATTGATATAGCATGTTTATATTATTTAATACGTAATTTGTAAACGCATACAGATAGGGGGACAACTTTATCATTTATTTATTGAAATGATGGGTTATAAGGGAGAGAATTGTAGATAAATAATTGATAAAAAACTAGATTAATTGATTAAAAGTTTTGGTGTAAATGCTTTAAACAATAAAGTCTACAAAATGGGCTTATAACTTGTACGTCCAATAGGATAAAATGTTGAGGAGGAAGCAATATGGAAGCTTTATCAAATAGTTCCAATCTATCCACAAAGCCAAAAAAAGATCCGAAATCACCAAAAAATAATTCAAACAAACAACCGAATTCGTTTCTTAGGTTTATTAATTCAAAAAAAGTAGTCCCATATTTATTTGTATTACCTTTTATCATTTCTTTCTTAATTTTAACGCTTTATCCCGCAATACAAGGTATTATTATGAGTTTTCAAAGAGTGTTACCGGGCCAAGTTACTTTTATAGGATTGGCTAACTATGAAAGATTAGCTAATCCTGTATTTTATAAGGCATTACTAAATACGACGCTATTTGTAATCTTTACAGTCTTGATTTTGACTGTGATTCCCATGTTGTTAGCTATTTTCTTAAATTCGAAATTTGTTAAATTTAAAACCTTTTTCCGTGCTTCTTTATTTTTGCCGGCATTAACTTCTACCATTGTAGGAGGGATGATTTTTCGATTAATGTTTGGTGAGCAGGATACAGCAGTAGCTAACCAAATTATAAGCCTATTTGGTCTAGATGCTATAAATTGGAGATTTACGGGCTGGGCTGCCATATTCTTAATGGTTATTCTTGCTTCTTGGCGATGGATTGGGGTAAATATTTTGTATTTTCTTGCTGCACTACAAAATGTCCCGGAAGAATTGTATGAAGCTGCCGACATTGATGGAGCTTCAAAATGGCAGAAGCTAAGATATATAACAATACCACAATTAAAGCCTATTATCATATTTGTTAGTACGATTACCATCATTAATGGATTTAGAATGTTTGAAGAAAGTTTTGTATTTTGGGAAGCTGGTTCACCAGGCAATATTGGTCTATCCGTAGTAGGGTACATTTACCAGGAAGGTATCCGACAAAATGATATGGGTTATGGTTCTGCTATAGGCGTTATTTTAATGTTGATTATCGCTGTGATAAGTCTTATTTATCTAATTGCCACTGGAACCTTTAAAAGAGGTGAAAACTAATGAATATTAAAAAGAAAAATAAAATCTTAACATGGATTACTTCGATAAGTTTTGGGGTTATTTCACTTATTGCTTTATTTCCTATTATAAGTTTGGTGATTTCGTCATTACGGCCGTCATCAGAATTAATGAGACAAGGGATTAGTTTTAGTATTAACTTTAGTCAATTAAGTCTAGATAATTATTTATATATTTTAAACCAAGCACCAGAGTATTGGGCGTGGTACGGTAATAGTTTAGCTATTTCAGCAATAACAATTGTATTATCCTTATTTTTCTCATCGATGGTCGGGTATGCTTTAGCTGTTTACGATTTTAAAGGAAAAAACTTCTTCTTTATTTTAGTATTACTTATTTTAATGGTACCGTTTGAGATATTGATGTTGCCACTCTATCAATTAATGATTAATACGCAATTAGTGGATACGTACTTTGCAGTTGTTCTTCCAATGGTGGTTGCTCCTGTTGCAGTTTTCTTCTTTAGGCAATATGCTCTAGGATTACCAATCCAATTGATGGATGCAGCTAGGATAGACGGCAGTACTGAATATGGGATCTTTTTCAAAATTATGCTTCCCCTTATGGGACCTTCTTTTGCGGCAATGGCGATTTTACAAGGATTGGGTAGTTGGAATAATTTCTTGTGGCCATTACTTGTACTTAGGTCGAATGATATGTTTACTCTACCAATAGGATTAGCAACACTACTTACACCGTATGGAAATAACTATGATGTATTAATTGCTGGGTCAGTTTTAACTATTATCCCAATCATTATATTGTTTATTTTCTTCCAACGTTACTTCATTGCTGGATTAACAACTGGAGGGGTTAAAGGTTAAAGTTTACAAACGAAGAAATAAAAGATGAATGAAGGTGAAAGGAACATGCATGCTAATGGGTTTGTATCTACATTAGATTATATTGCTACTTGGGTCGCCCGGATGGCGTTATTAAATCTGTTGTGGTTTTTATACTCTTTACTAGGATTGTTGGTTGCTGGGGTTTTTCCTGCGACTATTGCAACACTTGGAGTGGTCAGGAAATGGCTGATGGGCGAACAAGATATCAAGATTTGGAAAACATTTAGAAAAATATATAAACAAGAGTTTACATCAGTTAATGGATTAGGATGGGTGTTAACTGGAATCGGTGGAGTCCTGTTCCTTAATTATAAAGCAATTGAGGCCTTTGGAAGGGAGCTTTCTTTTATAGTTCCATTTGCCTTTTATCTGCTCCTGTTCTTATATATGGTTATCGTTATATGGTCATTTCCATTGAAGGCACATTATCATGCAGGGATATTCCAACATATAAAAAATGCGTTAGTTATAGGTATAACGAAAATTCATATTTCTATAGCAACTATTATTGCTCTTTTTGCTGTTGCTTATCTATCATTAGAAATACCAACGGTGATTCTATTTTTTATTTTTAGTTTGTCGGCGCTCATTTGGTTTTGGTTTTCTTTTCGGATATTCATAGCTTTAGATAAGGAATGAGGAAGTTTGAAGTTGATAAATCGACTTGGGTTGAACTTACTAAAAAATATCAGGGATTATGGGTTAGTAGATAAGTAGACTTGCGTCTAACACCTAATGAAAAAGGGGTTTTATTATGGCAAAGAAAATATCAAATGCAAAGGTTGTTGTTGATAAAGACTATGTGATTTCTGAAATAGATAAACGAATCTATGGATCTTTCATTGAGCATTTAGGGAGAGCAGTATATGGAGGGATTTATGAGCCAGGGCATCCTACAGCAGATGAAAATGGCTTTAGGAAAGATGTCCTTGAATTGGTAAAGGAACTTCAAGTCCCTATTGTTCGCTATCCCGGCGGGAACATGGTATCAGCGTATAATTGGGAAGATGGAGTTGGACCAAGGGGAAATCGCCCAAGAAGATTGGAGTTGGCTTGGCGCGTAATTGAGACAAATGAAATGGGAACGAATGAATTTATGGATTGGTCGAAGTTGGCCGATACTGAAGTAATGATGGCCGTTAATTTAGGTACTAGGGGAATTGATGCAGCTCGTAACTTTATTGAATATTGCAATCATCCAAGTGGTACCTATTGGAGTGACTTAAGAAGGGAGCATGGATATGAGGATCCTCATTGTATAAAAACTTGGTGTTTAGGAAATGAAATGGATGGTCCATGGCAAGTTGGTCATAAAACAGCAGATGAATATGGACGTCTAGCTGCTGAAACTGCAAAAGCATTAAGATTAGTTGACCCTAATATTGAATTAGTAAGTTGTGGAAGTTCTAATTCAGATATGCCCGCCTTTCCGGAGTGGGAGGCAACAACATTAAGTCACACGTATGAGCATGTAGATTATATATCTTTACATCAATATTACGGGAATCATGAGAATGACACTGCTAACTATTTAGCAAAATCACTAGATATGGATGAATTTATTAAAACGGTAATCTCCACATGTGATTATGTGAAAGCGAAAAAACGTAGTAAGAAAAAGATCCATTTAAGTTTTGATGAATGGAATGTATGGTTCCATTCGAATGAGCAAGATAAGCAAATTGATCCTTGGATTGTTGCGCCGCCTCAATTAGAAGATATTTATACATTTGAAGATGCATTATTGGTTGGAAGTATGTTAAATACGATGCTAAAGCACTCTGATCGTGTGAAAATTGCTTGTATGGCACAACTTGTTAATGTGATTGCACCTATAATGACGGAAAATGGTGGGGATGTATGGAAGCAAACTATCTTTTATCCGTATTACTATTCATCTGTGTATGGAAGAGGAGTAGCATTAAACCCAATCGTCACCTCTCCTAAATATGATAGTAAGGATTTTACGGATGTTCCATATTTAGATATATCTGTTGTTTATAATGAAGAAAAAGAGGAACTTGTCATCTTTGCCGTTAATCGTCATTTGGAAAACCAATTACATGTTGATGTAGACATACGCTCATTTGAAGGTTTTGAAGTGGTGGAACATGTTGTTTTAGAAAATGAGGATGCAAAAGCTAAAAACACATTAGGCAGAGAACAAGTGCAGCCTCACTCCAATGGACAATCATATAAAGAAGCAGGAAAAGTAATTGGTATTTTACCGAAATTTTCTTGGAACATGATTCGCTTGCAAAAAAATAATTAATTCATTAGTAGTGTCACAATGGGGAATAAAATAACGATTAACACAGATATCGTATGGTTTAAGTTTACATTATTATGTAATTTAGATAAAGAACAGTCAGCACCCTTAAGCGTTGATTTACGTGGAATGGAAGTCAGTAAAGTAAATGGACGTATATTAACTGCGAAGAAAATGAATGCTATTAATACTTTGGAAGACCCTGAAAATGTTGAATGGTATTGTAATGATAGAAGGGAAAGCCACAAGAATAGATCCTACTTCAAGGGCGGATAAATTATAGAAGACTAACAATAATAATAGAACCTTAATAAAAGTAAAAGCAGTCCCATATTATACGTAGTGTAATTGTGAACCTGGGGAAAGGCTATTCCGGGTAGATGAAGAATAAGGATAAATATACCTTTTGTTTTTATAAAATTATTATACGTTTATAATAAGAAGCTCTAATGTAATCTATAACAGAAACTGTTATAATATACCTCATACGGACAAGTTTGAATTATATAGAAACAGAGGTGTGCCATGAAATCGAAACACAGTATAGTAAGGGAATATATTCAATCTAAAATACTAGATGGAACTTATGTACCGCATCAAAAAATTAGCTCGGAAAGTGAACTGATGGAACGTTTTAGCGTAAGTCGTCATACTGTTCGTCTTGCCATTGGAGATCTCGTGAATCTAGGTTGGTTGTATCGAAAGCAAGGAGCGGGTACGTATTGTGCGGAAAGAAACGAAATGGGATCGAATGATTATAACCAGAAAAATATCGCTATCATTACAACGCATATTTCAAATTATATTTTTCCTTCCATCATACAGGGAGCAGAATCATTTTTAAGTAAAAACGATTATCAGGTTAGTTTATACAGTACGGATAACAATCATGAAAATGAAAAGAAAATACTGGAGAAGATTCTAACGCATCATGTGGATGGTGTCATTATAGAACCAACACAGAGTGCGATTTCCAATCCTAATATAAATTACTATTTGAATCTAGAAAAGTCCAATATCCCTTATATTATGATTAATGCTTATTATGATGAATTGGAACCTTTGAGTATTACCATAGATGATGAAAAAGGCGGTTTTATTCAGACAGAGCATCTTATTGAACAAGGGCATGAGAATATTTTAGGTTTCTTTAAAACAGATGATTTACAGGGTACCAGGAGAATGAAAGGCTATTTAAAGTCCCATCGTAGCAATCATTTACCAATTAGACCTAGTAATATCATCACATATCACACGCAAGAAATAATGACTAAACCTCAGGAAGAATTGAAAAAAATATTAGAACTCCCAAATGAAGAATGGCCAACTGCTATTGTTTGTTATAATGATGAACTTGCTATGTTATTGCTGGACGTATTACGCAAGAAAAACATCAAAGTACCAGAAGATATATCCTTGATAGGTTATGATAACTCTATATTATCCAGAGTATCTGAGGTGAAATTAACTACAATTAAACATCCGCAAAGTGAGATGGGCGAAGCGGCTGCCAAAATGATATTAAACTTGATTGATCGGAAACAAGGTCTTAACAAGGAAGAAGTGGAAGAATCCATCGTATATGAACCAGAACTTATAGAAAGGAATTCAACAAAGGATATAAGAGAGTTAGTTTAAAAATTAAGGTATGGGAGAGGTATCTATGACTATAAAAGCGTTGGATAGTGTTCAAGTTACGACTAGTCTTAGTTTACAACCCGAATTACCAAACAGGATAGCCTTTGGAATAGAAGAGGGAGTAAATGTCGTATCGATGTGATCTGGGAGCACTATCCAAAAGATAAATATGAAGAACCTGGAACTTTTCAAATAAAGGGAAAAATTAAAGTAAAAGAATACCCCAACCCTCTGGTAGAAAAAAAGAGCAGGTCCATATATTTATAAACATAAGACGGTTATTATTTTACAGAATCTTACCCTGAATATGACCGAATTGTTCTTAGAAGGTCCGAATCGATAGAAGGACTAAAAGACGCCAGGGAGATAGTTATTTGGGAAAAACATGAAAAAGGAATTATGTCTGAACATATTTGGGCATCAGAAATTCATTATATTGATGGGGATTGGTATATCCATTTTACTGCAGGAGATTGTGATGATGTTTGGGCTATACGTCCTTATATATTAGAAAACAAATCTGAGAGTCCTTTTGAAGGGGAATGGTTAGAAAAAGGTCAGGTTAATACCGACTTCCAAAGTTTTTCATTAGATGCTACAACATTTGAACATACCCTTTTCCTGATGGAGCTAAGTAGTAACCAACAAACCACAGCCGATAGGATTTTTTTCTTACCGGCTCCTTTTTTATATAATGTTATATTTCCCGGATACCCTTCCTCACCATCTGAGCTTAGGTACATGAATTGAACACCAGCTTCGTTTTCTTTTTCAAATACTTCAGCATCCCAGATAACACAATTGAATCCTTTTCTCCCAATGTGAAGATGATTGTTTCCTTCATTTTTCGTAAGTGTGTGGGATTGTCCATCCAATTTAAACTGAGCATCTTTTATTCTTCCCCCAACGTGACCGATAATAGCCCCTAAGTATGTTGTAGCTCGGTAACAAAATACAAATTCAAAGTAGAGCGTTAGTTTTTTGTGGCGAGTAAAAATATTACTCTTTCAAATATATTTTTGCAAACCAAATAAGCATAATAAAGCGATTTTTTTCTAACTATTTAATTATCAAAATTAGAATTCAGTAAATCCTGTTCTTTTTTCTCCATAATAAATTTTATTCCACGAGTAATGGAAAGTGTAATCCGAAATATAGGTTATGATCGCACCAATTGCATTAACATCCTCCTTTTAATCGATTTGTTTTGTACTTATATGTACATGTTTTATCAAATCCTCCGTTCAATTAAAAATTGTATTTATTAAGGTAAAATAATGAAAGAGTTATCGCCTTTCTGCTTTATGCTGTCTTGTTAAGAGTGTATATACACCTCCTCCGATATAAATGGTTCATATAAAGAAAAAAAGCAGAATATTTACCGTGTACTTATAAGTATAGGAGCATTTTAAGTTGACAGATGTACGTACAAGATTTACAATTGAATTATAAATGAAAAAGAGAAAAGAAAACGATTTAAGTAAAAGGAAAACACCTCCTTTTGATTTTAAAATTGCTATCAGAGAGGGGATTAACGTGAAAACGAATCTAGTAAATATGAAGGAAGCGATTGCTAAGGGAGAAACCTCACTTGGGATAGAGTTCGGGTCGACACGTATAAAGGCGGTATTGATCGATAGCCGTTTTGAAGTAATTGCATCCGGAAGCTACGAGTGGGAAAATCGTTTGGAAAATGGATTTTGGACGTACAACTTAGTGGATATTATCACTGGGCTCCAAACAGCTTATAGTAAAATGAAGCAAGAAGTTGAATGGAATTATGGAATTACCATTCGAACAATCGGCTCTATCGGTTTTTCGGGAATGATGCATGGGTATATGGCCTTTGATAAAACTGGAGAGCTGCTAGTTCCGTTTCGTACTTGGCGTAATACCACCACTAGTGTTGCCGCAAAGGAATTAACTGATTTGTTCCAATTCAATATACCCGAAAGGTGGAATATAGCCCATCTTTATCAAGCAATATTAAATGAAGAAAAGCATTTGTCGCGCATTGACTTTATAACAACTTTATCTGGATTTATTCACTGGATACTTAGTGGAGAAAAAGTTATTGGAATTGGCGAAGCTTCGGGCATGTTTCCAATTGATGAATCAACGAAAAATTATAACGAATCCATGATTAAACAGTTCGATGAAAAAATATCTCATAAAAGTTTCCCTTGGAAGCTTAAAGATATTCTGCCTAAAGTAAATAATGGAGGGGAGTTGGCCGGTAAACTAACTAAAACTGGAGCTAAAATCCTAGACAGATCTCAAAATTTACAACCGGGTATCCCACTTTGTCCCCCTGAAGGTGATGCAGGAACAGGGATGGTTGCTACAAATAGTGTGAGGAAACGTACAGGAAATGTTTCAGTAGGGACTTCTGTTTTTTCCATGATTGTATTAGAGAAGGAACTTTCAGAAGTTTATCCTGAAATTGATATGGTTATGACACCAAATGGCAGCCCGGTTGCGATGGTACATGCAAATAACTGTACAAGTGATCTTAATGCCTGGCTTGAATTGTTCCATGAATTTTCTGAGGCAATGGGGGAAAAAGTGGATCCGAATCAATTATTCGGGATTATGTTAAACAAAGCGTTGGAAGCGGATCCAGATGGCGGTGGTTTACTTAGCTATGGCTATTTATCGGGTGAAAATATAACTGGTTTGGAAAAAGGGCGTCCATTGTTTGTTCGTCTTCCGGAAAGTAATTTCAACTTGGCTAACTTCATGCGAACACACCTTTTTACTGCATTTGGTGCCTTGAAAATTGGGCTGGATATTTTGATGAAAAAAGAAAACGTTGTCATTGATGGTATTTTGGCTCATGGTGGCTTATTTAAAACTCCTGTAGTAGGGCAAAAAATTGTTGCAGCTGCAATGAATGTTCCCGTTTCTGTAATGAAAACAGCTGGAGAAGGTGGTGCCTGGGGAATGGCGCTTCTAGCTTCTTATATGTTGAATAAGGAACGAAATGAAAGTTTAGAAGACTTCCTTGATAAGAAAGTTTTTGAGGATGTTGATGGGAAGGAAGTTTATCCTGATGAAATGGATGTTAAAGGATTTGAAGCGTTTATCGAACGATACAAAAAAGGTTTAGTGATTGAAAAGGTTGCTGCAGCTAATTTGATAGGAGAGGGAAATGGGAGGAATTAATGTGTTAGAACAATTGAAAGAAGAAGTATTTCAAGCAAATTTAGACCTGCCGAAACATGGGCTTGTAAAATACACATGGGGAAATGCAAGTGCCTTTGATCGAGAAAGCGGATTATTTGTTATCAAACCGAGCGGTGTAGATTATGAAACGATGGAAGCCAGCGATATGGTAGTTGTTGATCTGGATGGAAAAGTTGTGGAAGGAGAGTTGAACCCATCATCGGATACCCCGACTCACGCTGTACTTTATAAACATTTTCCTGAAATCGGTGGTATCGTTCATACGCATTCCACCTGGGCAACGATTTGGGCGCAAGCTGGTCTTGATGTTCCGGCGATGGGCACCACTCATGCAGATACATTTTACGGGGCTGTACCATGTGCTCGTTTCCTGACACAGGAAGAGATTGATCGAGGATATGAAATCGAAACGGGCCATGTCATTATCGAAACTTTTGAAGAACGTGGATTAGATGTTCTGGCGGTTCCAGGGGTTTTACTTCATGGACATGCTCCATTTACATGGGGAAAAGATATTCAATCCGCGGTGATGAACAGTGTCGTGCTGGAGGAAGTTGCAAAGATGAATTTATTTTCCCGTGAATTAAATAGTTTTGCTAAAGAATTACCACAAAGAATTTTAGATAAACATTATTTACGAAAACACGGGAAAAATGCCTATTATGGGCAAAAATAACATAACTAAACTATTAAACAATGAAAAGAGGAATTATTATGTTGACAATTGGAAAAAAGGAATTTTGGTTTGTTGTAGGTTCGCAACATCTTTACGGAGAAAAAACGTTAGCAGAGGTTAAAGCAAATGCACAAAAAATAACAGATGCTTTAAATGAAAGCGATATCCTACCTTATCCTCTTATATTGAAAGATTTAGCTGTCAATGCAGACCAAATCACAAATACGATGAAAGAAGTTAACTACCGTGATGAAGTTGCTGGTGTTATCACTTGGATGCATACTTTTTCACCTGCAAAAATGTGGATTCGCGGAACAAAATTATTACAAAAACCATTGCTTCATTTAGCAACACAATTTAATGAAAGTATTCCATGGCAAACAATTGATATGGATTTTATGAATCTAAACCAAGCAGCTCATGGTGACCGTGAATATGGCTTTATCAATGCCCGTTTAAATAAACAAAATAAGGTTGTTGTCGGATATTGGGAACGTCCGGAAGTAAAACAGCAAATCGCAGAGTGGATGGATGTGGCAGTTGCTTTTAACGAAAGTTTTAACATTAAGGTTGCTCGTTTCGGTGATAACATGCGTCATGTTGCAGTTACGGAGGGAGATAAAATTGAAGCTCAGATCCAATTTGGATGGACAGTAGACTACTTTGGAATTGGGGACTTAGTTCAATACATCAATGATGTGAAAGAAGAAGAAATTGATGGTCTATTTGAAGAATATGAAAAACTTTATGAATTTGATTATGGTACATACAGTAGAGATGCTTGGGAAGCTAGTGTAAAAGTTCAAGCAAGCTATGAAATTGCAATTAAGCGCTTCCTTGATGATGGAGGTTATAGTGCCTTTACTTCTAACTTTGAAGATTTATATGGTATGAAACAGCTTCCGGGTCTTGCTGTCCAACGTTTAATGGCACAAGGGTATGGGTTTGCCGGTGAAGGGGATTGGAAAACTGCAGCATTAGATCGTTTACTGAAAGTGATGAGCCATAATCAATCTACAGGCTTTATGGAAGATTACACATATGAATTAGCTGAAGGGCAAGAATCTATCCTTCAATCCCATATGCTTGAAGTAGATCCAACTTTAGCAAGCAATAAACCGAAGATTATCGTATCTCCATTAGGTATTGGTGATCGTGAAGATCCTGCGCGTCTTGTGTTTGATGGGAAGACAGGAGAGGGAGTCGTTGTTTCCATGGCTGATTTTGGTACTCATTTCAAACTTCTAATCAATGAAGTTGCTGCATTTGAGCCCACCACACAAGCTCCGAATCTTCCGGTTGCCCGTGTACTTTGGGAAGTGAAGCCAAACTTTCAAGATGGGGTTAAATCCTGGATTGAGAATGGTGGCGGCCATCACACAGTGGTTTCATTGAATCTGACAACAGACCAAATTATAACTTATGCAAAGCTTGTTGGTCTGCAATATGTGGCTATTACGTAATGCTTAGACACTCCGGGGAAGCTATGCTTCCTTGGGGGTAAAAAGTATGCTTTTCAAAAGAGGAGACGCAGGAATCATTAGTAAAATAACCAAATCATCTCAAACGGTAAGAGAGTTTTAGATATTAATGAAAGCGTTTAAAACAAAGTGATAATCCCAACGAATATATTCTAATAATTAAGAGATTGAAACACATTATCGGTATTAACAGTTATGAAATGTTTTTACTCTTTCCTTAACCAATATTTTTATGTAGAGGGGTTGTTATAAAGATATTTAAAATTTTAAGGAGGGAAAATGAATGGTTAATGAAAAGAAAATATCGAGTGGCTTCATTTATTTTTTTGGAGCCTTTGGAGGTATTTTATTCGGCTATGATATCGGTGTGATGACAGGAGCCCTGCCTTTTTTACAAAATGATTGGAACCTTCAAAATAACCCAAGTGCTATTGGTTGGATTACCTCTTCGCTGATGCTAGGAGCTATTTTGGGGGGAGCCTTGGCCGGACAACTTTCTGATCGTTTAGGGCGGCGTAAAATGATCTTAATTTCTGCTATCATTTTTGCTGTGGGTTCCATTTTGGCAGGAATAGCACCTCATAATGGAGTTCTTTTTATGATTGTTTCTCGTATTATATTAGGGTTGGCTGTGGGTGCTGCTTCTGCATTGGTTCCGGCTTATATGTCGGAAATGGCGCCAGCGCGTTTACGCGGACGTCTTTCGGGGATTAATCAAACAATGATTGTTTCAGGAATGCTTCTTTCTTACACCGTTGCATATTTTTTAAAAGACCTGCCAGAAACAATGGCGTGGAGGTTGATGCTTAGTCTGGCAGCTGTACCTGCTTTAATCTTATTTATTGGGGTGTTAAGATTACCCGAATCACCACGTTTTTTAATTAGAAATAATAAAATTAATGAAGCGCATAAGGTGTTGAGCTATCTCCGTTCCGACAAAGACCAAATTGCTTCAGAAATAAAACAAATTCAAGATACTTCCAAAAAGGAAGAGAACCATAAAGCATCTTGGGGCACGCTCTTAAGTGGTAAATATCGCTATCTAGTAATGGCTGGCGTGGGTGTCGCTGCTTTTCAACAATTTCAGGGAGCGAACGCTATCTTTTATTACATTCCTTTGATAGTAGAAACAGCAACAGGTAATGCTGCTAGTTCTGCCTTGATGTGGCCAATTATTCAAGGAGTTATTCTTGTTTTAGGTTCGTTACTATTTCTATTGATTGCTGATAAATTTAAACGCCGTACTTTATTAACAGTGGGTGGAACAGTAATGGGTCTGTCCTTTGTTCTGCCAGCAATTTTGAATTTAGTAATACCAAATGCAAGTCCCATGATGATCGTTGCTTTCTTAAGTATCTATGTTGCATTTTATTCATTTACTTGGGCTCCTTTAACTTGGGTCATTGTTGGAGAAATTTTCCCTCTGGTCATTCGCGGACGTGCTTCCGGCTTAGCTTCCTCGTTTAACTGGATTGGTTCATTTTTGGTTGGATTATTATTCCCAATCATGACCGCCACCATGGCTCAAGAGGCTGTTTTTGCAATCTTTGGGGCTATTTGTTTACTTGGTGTTTTATTTATCCGGATAAGAGTTCCTGAAACAAAAGGTCGTTCTTTAGAGGAAATTGAAAGAATTGGACAAAATAGACAGGGTAAGGAAAGAAGTGCATAAATCATATGAATTAGCTAGACCAAAGAGGAAGTCGTTGTTTCTATGGCCGATTTTGGAACCCATTTCAAACTATTAATTAAAGAAGTTTCAGCTTTTGGAGCTGCACCAAATCTACCGGCAGTTCGTGTACTTTAAGAAGTGAAGCCAATCTTCCAAGATGGGGTTAAAGCTTGTTGGTCTGCAATATGTGGTTATTAAGTAATAAAGCTATCAATGTAACTTAATTCAGAAGAGAATTAAAGTGGAATGAAACCGCTTGTTAATATACAGAAAATCGGTTGAATATGAAATTCAGTTATTTAAAGGAGGTGATAGTCTTATAGATAACTACGGAATGAGTTATTAATTTCCTTGTATGGTTCAGTTCCAAAATAAGTTAATTTAATTAAACTCAGGGGGTTTGTTGAATTGAAAAAGAAAATGTGGTTTTTAGCGATAGCCTTAATGGCACTAGTCTTGGCCGGTTGCAACAACGATGAAAACGTTATAGAGTTTTGGACTCCTTTAACTGGTGATGATGGTGCATATATGAATGAACTTGTTGATCAATATAATGAACAGTCAGAACAGGAAATTGAAATTAAACACGTAATAACGTCTGATATGTATACAAAACTATATACAGTTATGAATTCAGGCAGCGGTATACCTGATTTAACATTGATTCATGCGGATCGTGTACCAAGCTTTGTTAAACAAGATTTACTAGAGCCAATGACATCAATATTGAAAGCGCAACCAGAACTTAATGAAGAGAACTTTCTGTCTCAAGCATGGTCGGCAGGGAATATAGATGGCACCCAATATACCATACCATTGGATATACATGGCAGTGCTATGTATTACAACAAGGAGCTGCTAGCTAAATATGACGCAGAACATTTTTTGAATGACGATATTGTTACAATTGATGAAATTTTATCTCTAGAAGGGCAATTGGATGAAGGAGATTACGTTGTTAACGATGCATTATTAGGATGGGTAATTTTAGCGCAACTGCAAAATATCGGTGGCGATATTCAAGTGGATGGAGAACCAGCAGTAAATACACCTGAAATGAAACAAGCCATAGAACAAACGAAACAGATTAAAGATGCAGGATTAATGACGCCTTATGGAGAAGATGGGTATTTAATGTTCCAATCTGGTAATGTGTTATTTTCAACTGATGGTACCTGGAGTTCTACGGGACATGCGGAAGTAGAAGGATTGGATTTTGGTGTCACTAACATCTATTCTGTAGAACCGGGCACCTTCCACAATCGAGCTTCATCCCATTTATTTTCTATGTTGAAAAAAGAAGATAGATCTGAAGAAAAAGAAGCAGTGATTGCAGACTTTCTAGAGTTTATCCGTACAAATTCGATTGAATGGGCAGAAGCTGGTCAAATCGTAGCTAGTAATGATGTGATAGAAAGTCCCGAATATGAAAATTACATGCAATCCTTTTTCACGAAAGACGAAAAACAAACTGAATCTTTATACATTTACACGTATGAGTATTACCCATATGTAGCAGAGGCGATTGATACGTATATTGCTGATCTGGTGCATGGCGAAATGGACATCGATGAAGGTTTGGCAGAGATGCAAAAATTTGTTAATGACAAAGTAGCTGAAGGAGAACTGGAAATAGAAAACGCAGACACTGGAGACACAGAGGAAACTGAAGAATAAAGACGAAAGGCTGCCTTCTATTCTGATGAAGTCTTCAATCATTTAAGGAGTGAGAGGGATAGCCTTTTTTAAGAAGGAGGGAATGCAATGGGAAAAAAGAAAGTGAGTATGTCTCCGATTTTCTTTGTTGGCCCCCATATTATCCTATTTATAGTGTTTATTTTGTTACCGTCCATATATGGAATTTATGCATCATTTACGAATTGGAATCTAGTTGGAGATCCTGTATGGGTAGGGTTGGACAATTATAAAACGATTTTATTTGATAAAGATTCAACCTTTCATTTTCAATTCTTTAATGGAATGAAAAACACGTTTATTTTTGTTGCTCTTAGTGTTCCGCTAATGATTATCATTCCATTAATTATTGCTATTGCCCTGGAGACGAAAGACGTTAGGTTCAAAAGCTTCTTTCAATCTATTATTTATATACCTGGATTGATTTCGATTTCAGCGGCTGCGCTAATCTGGTCTTTGATATTCAATAAGCAATTAGGTGCCGTTAACAATTTGTTTGGATCTGATACTGTCTGGTCGACAACGCAGCCGTATGCCTGGATTATTATATTCGTAATAACAGTTTGGGCCGGTGTAGGTGGGAATATGATTATTTATCGCGCATCGATTAATGGGGTGCCGAAGGATCTGTATGAGTCGGCAGATATTGATGGAGCTGGACCAATTCGAAAATTTTTCAGCATAACATTACCATCCATTCGCTTCCCATTAATATATACAATGGTAATGACTACAGCAGGTGCTTTCAATGTCTTTGCGCAGCCTTTAATGATGACAGACGGTGGGCCAAGGCAAGGGACGACAGTATTAATGATGTACATACGTGATCTTGCATTCAGTCATGGCGAATCTATTGCAGGTATTGCATCTGCTATGGCAGTGATGCTTGGACTGGTAATACTGATCATCTCAGCAATCCAATATTATTTGATGAACCGCAATGCAGTATAGGGAAAGGAGGACAAATATGAAGAAAAAAGTGAATTTGTCCAAATACTTGTCTTACTTATTTTTAATCGTTGTTTGTGCCATTTGGATTATTCCATTGATATTTGGTTTTGCAACATCTTTTCGTTCACAAACAGAAGTAGTAACGCAAGGGTTTCGATTATTACCGGTAAACTGGGTTGTTGAAAACTATGCAATGATTTTTAGTGATACTGGTTCTGCCCCGATTTTGAAGTGGATATACAACTCACTATTTATAGCTGTAACACATACTATTTTAGTTATCATCGTAATATCCATTACAGCGTACGGTTATTCCAGGATGAAATTTAAAGGCAGGGATGTTCTTTTCTTTACATTGCTGGCGATTTCTTTCTTCCCGAACGTTGTTAACTTAATCCCTTCTTATAAGATTATCGATACACTAGGATGGGTGAACACACCATGGGCAATGATTATACCTGGATTAGCAGGAATGGGGAACATATTTTTAGTACGGCAATTTATGAAGAACATCCCAAGAGAACTTGATGAATCTGCACGAGTTGATGGAGCTACTGATTTTCAAATCTATTCCCGGATAATATTACCAGCAATTAAGCCGATTTTAATTGTTTGTGGGTTATTCTCTTTTGTTGGCTCTTGGAATGATTTCCTGTGGCCGGTTATTGTATACACAGATGTTGAAAAAATGCCAGTTACAGCTGGATTGCTTTTATTGCAAGATATTTACGGTAATTATCGAATGATTGGACAATTGATGGGATCGGCTATTTTAGCAATTATCCCAACCGTACTGTTATTCGTCTTTGCGCAGAAATATTTTGTACAGTCACTAGATCTCAACTCTGGTATTAAAGGTTAACTGTTTTACTTTAACATTCAACAGAAATGGGTGTTTGATATGAATCGAGGATTGGAAAGAAAATTACTATTTACAGGTGCTGGTTGGAATCTGGTTACCGCTTTATTAACCCTATTCAGTTACCGTACATGGTTTAATACACAGGGAGCAGAACAATTGCAGAAATCTGGGTCAGAATCACTGCTGATGAGTGCTCATCTTCTAGGTAATGTGTCTAATGTAATTTTGACATTTGGGATGTTCATGTTTACTGCTGCAATCGTTAATTTTTTGGTTGCGGTTAAATTAAAGGATAACAAAATACAGAAAAAAATCTGGCTGTGGATTGGTATCTGGGCTGTTATCCAATTAATATGTATGGACATTATCGGTTTTGTCATCTATTCGATTGCATTTGTTATCTATAGTGCAAAGAATAAAGCAATTAAACTCACTACTGTGGAATGAATTAAAGCAAATAGTTATCTGCGCTGATCCTAATTTTTGAATCTGTTTCTTTACAGAAGCTATTCGTTTACAGAAGCATCCAAAAGCAAGTAGGCTCTGCAATCCGTTAGGATATTTAAACGTATTGCAAATTAGGCATATTGTTTTTTAAAAATTTTAAGGAGTGTAAAAGATGGGAAATAAAATTACGATTAATACAGACATTGTAAAGAATAAAATCAACAAAAATATATACGGTCATTTTGCTGAACATTTAGGGCGTGGGATATATGAAGGTCTTTGGGTCGGAGAGGACTCTGCTATTCCAAATACGAATGGAATTAGGAACGATGTGCTGGAAGCGTTAAAAAAATTAAATATTCCTGTTCTGCGTTGGCCAGGTGGTTGTTTTGCTGACGAATATCACTGGAAAGACGGAGTTGGCCCTAGAGAAAATCGTAAGCGTATGGTGAACACCCATTGGGGAGGTGTCGTTGAAAACAACCATTTTGGGACACATGAATTTATGATGCTTTGTGATTTGTTAGGTGCAGAACCTTATATTTGCGGAAATGTAGGAAGCGGAACTGTTCAAGAAATGTCTGAATGGGTGGAATATATGACCTTTGACGGCGAATCTCCTATGGCGAACTGGAGAAGGGAAAACGGTCAGGAAGAACCTTGGAAATTAACCTATTTTGGTGTAGGAAATGAAAACTGGGGTTGCGGCGGTAACATGCGTCCCGAATACTATGCCGACCTTTATCGCCGTTATCAGACATATGTAAGAAATTATGGGGATAATAAGATTTATCGTATTGCAGGTGGTGCAAATGTTGATGATTATCAATGGACCGAAGTTTTAATGCGTGAAGCACATCATCTAATGGATGGTTTAAGTTTACATTACTATGTTCATCCAGGTGGTTTCGAAAATAAAGGTCAAGCAGTTAACTTCACAGAAGAAGAATGGGATGTCTCTATGGAGAAGACATTGTATATGGGTGAATTAATTGAGAAACACAGTACAATTATGGATAAATATGATCCGGATAAACGAATTGGAATGATTATCGATGAATGGGGTGCTTGGTATGATGTAGAGCCTGGCACAAATCCTGGATTCCTTTATCAGCAAAATACAATAAGAGATGCTGTTATAGCTGCTGTTCATTTTAACATCTTTCACGAACACAGCGATCGCGTGCAAATGACGAATATCGCTCAGATGGTAAATGTTATTCAAGCTATGATTTTGACAGAGCAGGACAATATGCTATTAACACCGACTTACCACGTCTTTGAAATGTACAAAGTCCATCAAGATGCAGAAAGAATTGAAATGGATGTGAATACAGGGGCGATAGAGGAAAATGGTTATAAATATCCACGTGTAAGTGCAACCGCATCAAAGGCTGGAGACGGAACCGTTAACATCAGTTTATGTAACTTGGATAAATCTTCTGCAGTATTCGTTGAATTAGATGTACGTGGGATGAACGTATCTGAACTGAATGGACGTATCTTAACTGCTGATGAGATGAATGCTAAAAATACATTTGAACAACCGAATTATGTTCAACCGACTAGTTTTACTGATTACAAGTTAGAAAACAACAAAATGAAAGTAGAACTACCTTCTAAATCTGTCGTTACATTAGCTATTAAATAGGTTGTTAGGTTAAAGCGAATATTCTTGATTGAGATTAATATAAGTCTCCATTCAACGAGGATGAACAATTGGAGGTAGTTTCATGATTAAAGTTCAAATGAAGGATAAATTTTGGTCTAAATACATGGACGTTGTGAGAAATGAGGTTATACCTTATCAATGGGACGCATTGAATGATCGTATTCCAAATGCTGAGCCAAGTCATGCAATTAAAAATTTGCGAATTGCTGCAGGTGAGGAGCAAGGTGAATTTTATGGGATGGTTTTTCAGGACAGCGATGTTGCTAAATGGTTAGAAGCTGTTGCATACAGTTTGGAAAATCATCCGGACACTCATTTAGAAGAAACGGCTGATGAACTCATTAATTTATTAGGAAGGGCTCAGCAGGAAGATGGTTACTTAAATACGTACTATACTATTAAAGAACCGAATAACCGATGGACCAATCTGCGTGATAATCACGAATTATATTGTGCTGGCCATTTTATTGAAGCTGCAGTAAGCTATTACAAGGCTACAGGAAAAAGGAAATTTCTCGATATTATGATTAAATATACGGACTACATTATTTCTGTATTTGGTACGGAAGAAGGGAAAATCCCTGGTTATCCTGGTCACCAAGAAATTGAATTAGCTTTAATTAAACTGTTTGATGTGACAGGCGAAGAAAAATATTTAAAATTAAGTAAATATTTTATCGATCAACGCGGAGAACAACCTCACTATTTCGAAATAGAAGAAAGAGAACGTGAGGATAAACAACCATTCTTTTTTTACAATGGTTATGAATATCATCAAGCACACATACCGGTCAGGGAACAGGATAAAGCAGTTGGTCATGCAGTACGAGCAATCTATATGTATACTGCAATGGCAGCCCTTGCACGAAAGACAAATGATGCAACTCTTAAACAGGCTTGTGAGAAACTGTGGGATAATGTTACTAAGCAGCAGATGTATATCACTGCAGGAGTGGGTTCGAGTGAATTTGGTGAATCGTTTTCATTTGATTACGATTTACCGAATGATGCGTGTTATACGGAAACCTGTGCCAGTGTTGCTTTAGTTTTCTGGGCAAAACGTATGCTAGACGTGGAAATCCACAGTAAGTATGCAGATGTTATGGAAAGAGCGCTATACAATGGGACGATTAGCGGAATGAATTTGGATGGGAAGAAGTTTTTCTATGTTAATCCACTTGAAGTTTGGCCGCAAGCATGCAATCGACATGATAAACGTCATGTGAAACCAGTAAGACAAACTTGGTTTACTTGTGCTTGTTGCCCACCCAACCTAACAAGGTTAATAAATTCCATTGGTCATTATTTATACTCTGTTAAAAATAATCAAATATACGTACATTTATATGCCGGCAATGAAACGAGATTAAAATTGAATGGACAAAATATCCGTATTGCTCAAAAGACGGAATATCCTTGGAATGACCAAGTAATATTGTCTGTCACACCTGAAAGAAAAAGTGCGTTCACCATCGCTTTACGTATCCCGAATTGGTGTAAACAGGCTGAAATTAGAATAAATAATGAGAGAATTCATGTGAATCAACAGGATAATGGCTATGCTTACATTGATCGCATCTGGGATAAAGATGATCAGATTGAAGTATTATTGCCGATGTCTGTTAAAAGAGTAAGGTCCCATCCAAATGTTAGAGAAAATGTCGGCAAAGTTGCACTGCAGCGTGGTCCTATCGTTTATTGTGTAGAAGAAGTTGACAATGGGGAGAATCTCCCTAATCTATTTGTGCCTATTCATACTCAATTTGATATTCATTTTGAGGAAGAATTATTAGGCGGGGTAGTTACGTTGACTGGAGATGGATTGAGGATAGAGGATTCTGTGTGGAATGGAGAACTTTATTCTTCAAATACTTTCCAGAAGAAGAGAACAAAAATAAAAGCGATACCTTATTATGCATGGTGTAATCGTACACCTGGAGAAATGTTAGTTTGGATTAACGAATGTTAACTTGGAGATAAGGTATGTCAGCTTGCAATTGAAAACAATTTATCACGGAGAAGCGTCCGGAAAACTCCCGCCTCCAAATAAAGAGTAACCACAAATTTATTTAGGCGGGAGAACAGGTGAGCTAACTCCCTGATTCACTCAGGCTAATTCAGTGGGAGAAGAACAAAAACTCCCACTGAATGAAGTTTCGTTTTATCTTGTACTGTGCGTTTTTTTCGTACTATAAATTGCTATAATATAACTTATATAAATAGGTGAAAATTCAGGAAATGACAGAGGTGTATTATGAAGACAAAGCACAGCATAGTACGGGAATTTATTAAATCAAAAATACTGGATGGTACGTATATTCCTAATCAAAAAATAAGTTCTGAAAGCGAGCTGATGGATCGATTTAAAGTGAGCAGGCATACCGTGCGACTAGCAATAGGTGATCTTGTTAATCAAGGTTGGCTAGTTCGCAAGCAAGGAGCAGGAACTTATTGTGCGGAACGAAAGGATATTGGGACACAAAGTAAAAGTCAGAAAAATATAGCCATAATAGCAACGCATATTTCGGACTATATTTTCCCTTCAATTATACAAGGAGCAGAGTTCTTTTTGAGCAAAAATGATTATCAAGTCAGCCTATTTAACACAGACAATAATCATGAGAATGAAAAACAAGTTCTCGAAAAGATATTAACATACCAAGTGGATGGGGTTATTGTTGAGCCTACAAAAAGCGCTATTTCCAACCCTAACATTAATTACTATTTAAATTTAGAGAAGTCGAATATCCCATATATTATGATTAACGCTTATTATGATGAACTTGAACCATTGAGTATCATAATTAATGATGAAAAAGGTGGTTTTCTTCAGACAGAGCATTTGATCGAATTAGGCCATCAAAACATTCTTGGCTTTTTTAAGACAGATGATCTTCAGGGAACAAGACGGATGAAAGGATACTTAAAAGCACATCGTACGCATCATGTATCAATTAGTCCAAATAATATTGTAACTTACCATACGCAGGAAAAAATCAGCAAGCCACCGGAAGAGTTAGAGAAAATTTTGGATCAGTCCAGTAATCATCAGCCAACAGCAATTGTCTGTTACAATGACGAGCTTGCGATGTTATTGCTCGAAGTGCTGCGTAGGAGAAACATTAAAGTACCAGAAGATATTTCCTTAGTAGGCTATGACGATTCTAGCTTATCAGAAATATCGGAAGTGAAACTTACTAACATAAGGCATCCACAAAGTGATATGGGAGAAAAGGCTGCTGATATGATTATGGATCTGGTAGATGCCAAGAATGGTTTACCACAAGCTGCTGAAGCAGTAGAGTCAATCATTTATGAGCCACAGCTTATTGTGCGTAATTCGACAATGGATTTAAGACAAATAGGTATTACATCATAACTAATTAAGTATGCAGAGGTGATTGATAATGATTAAGCAGGAAGATATATTACAAACAACTATTAATGTTGGAGAGAAACCTGATTTACCTAATAAAATCCGGACGACCATGGAAGATGGTGTGAAGGTACAAGTCCCCGTTGAGTGGGATTTTCAAAGAAATAATTTCAATATTCCAGGAAAACAACGCGTATTTGGTAAATGGAAGGTGTATGACTATCCCAATCCTTTAGTCGAACAGCGTGCGGATCCTTATATTTATAAGCATACAGATGGTTTTTATTATTTTACAGGTTCTTATCCTGAATTCGACCGGATAGTAATAAAAAGATCCGAAACAATTGCAGGGCTGAAAGACGCTCCTGAGACAGCAGTTTGGGAAAAACACTCCACAGGCATTATGTCGTGCCATATTTGGGCACCTGAAATTCATTTTATTGATGGCAAGTGGTATATTCATTTTGCTGCTGGAGATATCGATGATGTATGGGCAATTCGACCTTATGTGCTAGAGAATGATTCAACCGATCCCTTTAAGGGGAACTGGATTGAGAAAGGTCAGATTAACACTGATTTTCAAAGCTTCTCATTAGATGCTACCACCTTTGAACATAATAAAAAAAGATATTTAATATGGGCCCAAAAGGTGGATAATGATACTATATCTAATCTTTATATAGCAGAAATGGAAAATCCTTGGACAATCAAGTCAAGTCAGGTTGTGCTATCCACGCCGGATTTAAATTGGGAACAGGAAGGCTTTTATGTGAATGAAGGAGCCTCGGTATTGAAACGAAATGGAAAGATATTTGTTGCATATTCTGCAAGCGCAACTGATCACAGATATGCGATGGGGTTACTGACTGCTGACGAAAATAGTAATCTGCTAGATCCAGCATCATGGATTAAGTCAGATAAACCTGTCTTCGTAACATGTGAAAAGACAAAGGAATATGGCCCAGGCCATAATAGTTTTACTGTGGCAGAAGACGGTGAAACTGATTTGCTTGTCTATCATTCAAGACCATATAAAGAAATTGTTGGCAATTCTTTGTATGACCATAATCGTCATGCAAGAGTTCAACAACTGTTCTGGGATGAGAATGGTAACCCTTACTTCGGTTATCCTGGCATAACGAAAGATCTAGTAAATCAAAAAATTGTTGCTGAGATTACTGTGAAATAGTATAGAAATTGTTAAGGAGATAAATGATGGGCTGTAAAGGGTGTTCCAGAAATATCGATGTATCAGATGAATTTGTTCAACTGCAGGTAGAGCAACAATTACAACTTGAAACAGACCTTGTTGAAGATGAATTGTACATCAAAAGACTTGATAAATGTAACAGTTGTCCTTCCCTTCTGTACGGTCATACATGCGGTCATTGTGGTTGTTTTGTTCAATTTAGGGCTAAGTTAGCGTATAAAACATGTCCCTCTCCTGATGGAGCAAAATGGTAGTGATGTAACAGGCGTTAAGAGCTTACGATATTCAGCATACTTCACTTACACACTATAAAAAGGAGAGATTTTTAATGAAGATTGATATAGAAGAAACAAAACCTATTAATGGAGTAAAATGGAAGATTGTGACATTGACTAATAATCAAGGGATGTCCGTAACTTTTCTTAATTTTGGAGGCATTATCACAAAAATACTTGTACCGGATAAGAATGGCAAACTAGAGAATGTAGTTCTAGCTTACAAAAATGAGGAACAATATTTGACTAACCCAGGTTATTTGGGAGCCATCATTGGAAGGGTAGCAGGAAGAATTCAAGGAGCCAGTTTTAAAATAGACGATAAGACATTTAAAGTGGACGACAATGAAGGTATACACTGCCTTCATGGAGGAACAAGTGGATTGAATAATGCTTTATGGGAGATCGAACCATATCAGTCTTTCAATGAATTATGTGTTAAATTATCTCATCGAAGCAAGGATGGAGAAGGTGGCTTTCCGGGGAATTTAGATATAGAAGTTATATACAAACTGAATACTCGGAATCAATTAACGATAGATTATATTGCTTCAACGGATAAAAAGACTCCGATTACCTTAACAAACCACAGCTATTTTAATTTAAGCGGTAACGCAAAACGTACAATTCATGACCATGAGATAGCAGTGGATAGTAAAGAATTTATAGAACTGGATGAGGAATTAATCCCTACTGGAAAGTTGCTAGATGTTAGCGGTACTACTTTTGATTTCAGAAATAGCAGGCTGTTACAAAAAGGATTTAATAATGATTTTTACCAAAACCGTTTAGCTGGGAGCGGGTACGATCATTATTTTGTATTTGAACATAAACAAGAAGAACAAATTTGGTTGAAAGATAAAGAAAGTGGCAGAACGCTGTCTGTTAAAACAAATCAGCCCGGATTTGTCATGTACACTTCGAATAATTTAGAGGAAGGGTTAGAATTAACAGAGGGAATAACAGAGAAATATTTAGGTGTATGCTTGGAGACACAAGGAACGCCAGTCTCCCTGCATCATCATAATTTCCCTAGTATCGTTCAAAACGAAAATGATGTCTATAAAAAGCAAACAATCTTTACTTTTGGAATAGGCTAAGACAAATTTTAAAAATGAATTTCAATTTTCCCCTTAATTTTACTGAGTGAATTTTGCCCTCTTTAACCAAATTATTGGTAAGGAGGGTTGATTTATGTATATAAACAGTTTCCTTTTTCTATTAATAGTTACAGGGGTTGCCTGTAGTAACAATGAAGAAGGAATGCCGAATCAATCAGATGACGGTTACTAGAATTTCTAAAGATGTAAATTTAGAGTTGGATCTTCAAGGTGGTTTTGAAGTTTTATATGATGCTTGATTTATATTACATTTCTTTATCTTCCAGTTTACATTCACTTCATAGATTACCTCTATAATAAAAAGTAAATACAGAAAAAGGGAGAGATTAAGATTATGATACGAAAAGTTACTATTTTTTCATTAACAGTAATGATCTTTGCATCCATGTTCACAGTTCCTGCATTCGCATCCAATGGTAGTGGTACCCAGACAGTTCAACAACAGAAAAAAATGGTTAATATTGCACATCGAGGGGCGTCAGGACATGCTCCGGAAAATACAATGGCTGCTTTTGAAAAAGCCTTTGAAATGAAAGCTGATTATATTGAAATTGATGTGCAAATGACCAAGGATGGAGAGCTGATAGCCATTCATGATACAACCGTTAATCGTACAACAAATGGGACAGGATCTGTTGGGGATTACACACTTGAAGAAATTCAACAATTGGACGCTGGAAGCTGGTTCGGACAAGAATTTGCAGGTGAACGAATTCCTACTTTTGAGGAAGTAATCGATACATATCGAGGGAAGATTGGATTATTAATAGAATTAAAATCTCCTGAACTATATCCCGGTGTAGAAGAAAAAATCGCTGAAGCCTTAATGGAGCGTAATATGCATAAGCCTAATAACGAAAAAATTATTATCCAGTCGTTTAATCATGCATCTGTGCAACAATCAAAGGCACTTCTGCAGAATATTCCTCACGGTGTACTGGCTGGTACATCTTGGACAAATGTTACCGATGAACAGTTGGCACAATTTGCAACTTATGCTGATTTCTTCAACCCGAATATGAATATCGTTACCGATGAGCTTGTTGACCGTGTTCATATTGCCGGGATGAAGATGTACCCTTATACGGTACGAACACAGGAACAAGCAAATAACTTATTTGAACGTAACGTGGATGGTATCATTACCGACTTTCCTGAATATGTTTATAGACATCCGGTGAAAAACTAAAGACCTTAGAAAAATATAGGTTGGAATTCAACACGCAGCTAGAAGAAGAGAGAATGCACCTAAATCCAAATGAAGAGGGTGCTTTTCTTTTTAATAGAAAGTTAAAGACTCCACACCAAAGTATAGGGATTCTAAGAAAGCAATGAACTTTCTTAGAATCCCTTCAATGCTCCGTTTTCTAAAGCTGACTACAAGGTATTATACGGAGTTATTAAAATTTATGAAGGAATAACTGCTTTACTCCGTTGTCCTAGTAGTTTGTGTCGGTAAAGTATCCCAAAAAGATACATCTTTATTATTAATTGATCCATCTGAAATGGCCCGAACCGCCGCATCTAACGTATTTACTGTTTGTTTTATTAAATAGCCATTACTTTTTTGTCCTAAAATGGCGGACTCATTGGAATGATCCGACATGCCGCGCATTTCAAATAACAGGGTAGAGATTCCGTATTCGACAGAAATTCCATTTCGGGAAATTGTCTCTGCAGAACCGCCATTATATTTACCAAGATGTCCCCAACCAGTTGAATCTATTTTATCAAACACCACAGCACCTAATTGTTTGGATTTATGAACAACTTCGGGATCTGCATTTTCCGTAGTCGGATAAAGGATGGAACCAGACACTAGCTCTCCATCACGTTCACTATTAGCTCCCTGGTGATGAAGGTCTATCATATAATCAATATCGTAAGCACTTAATACATTATTATGCAGGGCTTGTGTTTCAGGGAAAACTTTATTCACATGATCACGATTTAAATCCTCGCCTGCTGCATTGTATCTTGTTAGATGACGATCCCCGCTAGCAATATAATCATCTAAATCAAAATCTACATCTCCCATTGCTCCATCAGGGTTCAACATCGGAACAATCAACACATTCACATTATCTAGCACACCTTTTGTTTTACCGGTTCCCAGGTGTTTAATGAACTCAAGCGTTCCTTCTGTTGTCAATTGCTCGTTACCATGCTGTTGCGTTAAAAAAAGAATAGTTGGGTTTTCAGGGTTGGAGATATACTTAACAAGATATAGATCGCGACCTTTCATAGATTGACCAATCACTTCCAATTCCATTTGACTCTGTTTTGAGTCCTGTTTCTTAAGATAATCAACCATTTCATCGTAGGTAGTAAGAATGGAAGTATTAACCGTTTCATTGCCATTGTAATTTGGCCCGTTTCCTACTGCATGGACAGCCGGTGAAGTAAGGATTGATCCTCCCACAACAAATGCCCCGGCAAGACTGAACATTAAAAGCTTTTTGCTTATCTTTTTCATAGATACCCCTCCCATTTTGTTATACTATACAAATTCGCTAGGGATGAATACAAATCCTTCTAAAATTATAAAAATAGAGAATATTATCTATTTTTGAATAAGTTTGAAGGTGTTTTGATAGGGAATGCGGTCATAGGATGTGTGAATGATAGAAACATGATTAGTTAAGAATGTAAATGAGATTGTTGTAGCTTATGTGGGATGCTTTGGAATGTGCTATATTTTGGATAAGGTGGATTATAAGGCTAATAGGTTGTGCTGCTGTTGAGGGAAAAGTAAGAGTTTTTAATGATAAGCTAAAGATTAACCTATTTATTAGAAGTTGATATTACTGCCATATATTAAATAAATCAAAACAAAATAAAGCAATATTCTGTCTAATCTTGTATAATAGAAATTAGAAAATTGTAAAATATCAAGAGGGTGCTAACTAAGCCTGTCAGAAAACAAGCTTTATGTGTTGCCAGGCAATAATTCGAGATAGAACAATCCATCGAATAAAGCATCTATTTAATTAACGAAAAATTTAATAATTACTGATTAATCTTACTGTTTCACAAATGCTTAACAAAGGAGTCCTTATCTTGAAAAAAGTAATCATAATTGGTGGAGGCGTTATCGGCCTTACCAGCGCCTATTTTTTAAGAAAATCCGGTGCAGAGGTGACGATTATTGAAAAAGGAGAATTTGGCATGGCGTGCTCCAGGGGCAACCAAGGATGGGTCTGTCCTGCAATCCATGAGCCGGTGCCGACACCCGGGCTGGTAACGGAATCCATCCAAATGCTAATGAAAAAAGACAGCCCGCTTTATATCAAGCCTTCTGCCATGCCGCAGCTGTCCGGCTGGTTGACGCAATTTATGAAACATTGTAATGAAGCGGCTTTTAAAAAAGGGGAAGAGGCTTTATTAACGACGAGCAAGCATACCTTATCTCTATTTAATGAGATTCAAAAGGATGGCGTTGATTTCGAATTGCATAAAAAAGGAATGCTGTTTGTATTTCTCTATGAGGCGAACCTTAAGAAGAAATTAGAGCGCCTGAAAGCTGTCTCGCATCAGTATGGACATCAAAAGCCGGAGTACAAAAATCAGCAGGAGGTTAAAGCATTAGAGCCTGCACTTTCTGATGATGTAAAGGGCGGCATTTTTTTAGAGAATCAATACCATATTCGCCCGGAATCCTTTTCCAAAGGGATGGTAGAAAAATTAAAAGCATTGGGAGTTAAGCTGTATTCAAATACAGAAGTGATAGATATTGAAAAGAAGGAGAATCAGATTACTTCGGTAAAGACCAAGCAGGAAGTTTTTGAAGCGGATGCGTTCCTGCTGGCCGCCGGAGCATGGTCTGATGATATAGGGAAAAAGCTGAATTATAAGCTGCCGCTGACTGCGGGGAAAGGTTACAGTATTACAATCACGAATCCTAAAACAGAAATCGATCATCCGCTTTATCTCGGTGATTTAAAAGGAGGAATCACTCCTTTTGACCATGCTATTCGCATCGGAGGAACCATGGAGTTGTCCGGAAAAAATGTAAACATCGATAAGAAACGTGTGCAGGGGATTCGCTCTGCCGCATCTCCCTATCTAAAGGAAGAAATCAAGGGAGATAACGAGGAAGAATGGGGAGGAATGAGACCAATGACTCCTGATGGCATGCCGGTCATTGGGTCGATACCTCATCTGGACAATATGTATATTTGTACCGGCCATGCCATGGTAGGCTTGGCTATGGCACCCGTAAGCGGGAAAATAATCTCCGAAATCATCCTAACCGGGCAAACAGACTTGAATATAGAAGCTTTCTCACCAGCACGATTTGAAAAATCATAAAATGAGGGGGAAGATATATGCCAGTAAATACCTTTGATGTTATTATCGTTTTATTTTATTTAGCGCTCGTCTTATACATTGGTTATTATTCCATGAAAAGAATTTCCGGTTTTAAAGACTATACCGTTGCCGGCCGTTCCATGCCAATGGCTCTTATTTTTGCAACGCTTGCAGCAACATTAGCCGGCGGCGGAGCAACGATTGGCAGGGTGGCGTTCGTTTACGAGACAGGTTTGGTTATCTTTCTTGCGGTATTTGGTGTTGTTTTCAGCCAAATTTTAATCGGTCAATTTGTTGCTCCACGGGTTAGAAATCTTGGGAATGTCTATACCGTAGGAGATGTTTTTGGATATTTCTATGGGCGCTCAGGGAAATTGGTGTCCGGTATCTTTTCTTTCTTATATAGCGTAGGAATGTTTGGCGTACAAGTGCTGGCAATGGGAAGAATACTGGAAACCATGACAGGATTCGATTATATTCCAATGACTATTTTGGGTTCTGTCATTACGGTAATCTACACTTGGGGAGGCGGCATGCTTGCTGTCATCTATACAGACGCCATTCAATTTATTATCTTAACCATTGGTATTGCAACCACATTGACATTGGCGTTAAATAATATCGGCGGTGTCCCAGCAATCGTTGAAAAAGTCAGCGCCATCGATGCCGGCATTTTAGATTTTACCGGCGGCTGGACCGTTGCTGCCATGATTGCTTTCTTCTTAACCTTCTTACTGGGGGAAGCATTAGCTCCTTTTTACATTCAGAGGTATGTTTCATCCAGAAATGCATTAGATAGTAAGCGCTCGGTGACCTACCTTGGCATCTTTTACTTTTTCATGACAACTGCTGTCGTTTTTATCGGACTAGCGGGTGTTGTTCTTCTTCCAGGCACCGATCCGGATCTTGTATTTACCACATTAATTTTAGAGCATATGCCAACCGGCGCTGTCGGATTGATTTTCGGAGGGCTTATTGCAGCCGTTATGTCCACTGGAGATTCTATCTTAAATACTGCTTCCACCATCTTCACGAGGGATATCTATCAAGAATTTATTAATCCGAAAGCAACAGATAAGCAAATGCTTAACCTTGCCAAATGGTCTACCCTCATCGTAGGAATTGGCGGAATTCTTGTTGCCCTTTTAATTCCGAACGTTTTCGACTTAATGGTATTCATTTTTGACCTTTGGGCGCCGTCCATTGTTCCCGTTATTATTATTGCATTATTATGGGGGAAAGCAAGAGACAGGAAAGTATCGCCATACGCTGCAATACCAGCGATACTGGCGGGGATTATCTCTTCTCTGCTATGGAATTACGGCCTTAACGAACCATTCGAAATCCCTACATTAATTGTTGGAATCTGCATGAACCTGTTTACATTCTTTATTGCACATCAATTGACGAAGAAAAAACAGCCAACTCGCGCATTTATGCAAGAGGATCTTGATCCTGAGGGATAAAGGGAGGAGAATCACACATGATATTTTGGGAGATTTTAGCTTATTTATCTATTGGTGTTTGTTATTTTGGAGCGGTTGCGGTGATTTATGGATGGATTAAGTTTGGGATGGAGCGGAAGAAGGGAAAGATGGGAGATGAATAGGGGGGTGGAAAATGATGGGGATAGAAAGTAATAGATTTCGTTGATGGAAGTAATAATTGATAGGGTTGGAGTGTACCGAATTATAAACTTAAGGCGACAATTAATAAATAAAAACTCCTTAGAGATTTTATATTCTCTAGGGAGTTTTTGTATTGGATAGAATCTCTAGTTATCAATTAAAAATCTGTTAGAGAATTGTTACTGTTACTTGTCGAATCTAAGTATATAAAGAAATTTAGAAATAAAAAGGTGTTAATTTTCAATAGAAGATATTTTTGTTACCGTTTACATTTTTGAAAAAATATTATATTATAGATTTAACGATAAGACGTCATAACGTCTTGTTGTCTTGTGGTGTTTATACTATAATTAGAAGGGAGTAAGAAGTTATGGGAACATCAAGATTTCTGGCGGATCAATTATTATCGTTGATGGGAGGTTCAGATAATGTAGTGTCAATAACGCATTGTGCAACTCGTTTACGCCCTACATTGAAAGATCGTACATTGGTAGAAACTAAAAAAATAGAATCATTGGATGGTGTGACAGGTATTGTTGATAGGGATTCAGGGATTCAAATAATAATTGGCACACATGTTGGCGATGTCTATAAGGAGTTTATAAAACTATGGAAGTCGGACGATGAGGCTGTTCCTGATGATTCGGAAAATACTCATTTTAACGATAATAAAAAAGGTAATTGGTTTAATGAATTTGTTGCGTTAGTTGTTAGTATTTTTTCTCCTTTACTTCCATTATTAGCTGGGGCTGGTTTACTTCGAGGTTTTACAATTTTAGCAAATGAATTAGGGTGGTTATCAACTGAAAGCACAACGAATTTAATCTTAACACTGGCTGCGACTTCCGTATTCTATTTCTTACCTATTTTAGTAGCAATTACAACTGCTAAACGATTTGATACAAGTCCATATATTGCGATTGCGGTATTAGGAGCTTTGATTATGCCTGAGTTTATTGACTTGATAGAAGGAGATGGCGGAAATACAGTAGTTTTTCTAGGGATATCTATTCCTGTTTTTAATTATACAAGTCAAATCATTCCAGCTATTTTAACTACTTGGTTACAATCAAAAATGGAACACTATATGAAAAAGAAATTGCCAAATAGTTTACACATGATTGTGATACCTACGATATTGTTATTGGTATTGGTTCCGGTTGCTGCAGGGATATTCGGACCGCTAGGGAATTATTTAAGTATTGGGGTTGCCAATGTTATTGATTGGTTTACAGGTGCTAACCAAATTATTACTGGAGCATTTATTGGTGGGATATGGAATATTTTAATATTATTTGGAGTGCATTGGGCGCCGAATACAATGGTAATTATTCCGGAGATTGCAAGTAACGGATATTCTGCTTTTATTGCTTATGGTGCAAATGCTAATTTTGGGATGGCAGGAGCAGCACTAGCTATTTTCTTACGCACTAGAAGTAAAAAGTTAAAGGGATTCTCACTAACTGCGATGACTTCTGTGTTTTTATCAGGGATTGTAGAGCCGGCGATTTATGGGTTAGGTGTGAAATTTAAGAGTCCATTAGTAGCTGGATGTATAGGAGCAGCACTGGGAGGAGCATTTATGGGAGCATTTAATGTAGTTGGTTATGCTTTTATATTTGGAGGTCTGACTACAATTCCTGCATTCGCAGGTCCAACGTTATGGGCGTATATTGTCGGTTTGGCCATTTCATTCTTTGGTGGTATGATCTTAACGCTTATTTTCGGTGTGAAAGATCCAGAGGCAGAAATGTCTAAATCGAGGTAAGTATATCAAATGAATCAATGAAAGGGTGATAGAAGTGAATTTAAATACAAAAATACAAGGAATTTTAGGATTGGCAGCAATTGGTGATGCAATGGGAGCGGTTACGGAGAACATGTCATTTGATCAAATTCGCACACATTTTGGCCAACCAGTGACGACAATGGAAAAACCTGGTAAAACAGCTTTTGCATTAGGAAATGAGGCTGGGCAGGTAACGGATGATTTTTCACAAATCTATTTTCTTAGCAAAGCAATTTTACGGAATAAAGGTGTGATTGATAGGGATATTGTGGTTAAAGCAATTTTAGATTGGTCAGAGGTTCCGTGGTATTTTGATCGCTTTGCAGGTCCAACTACAAGAAGTGCAGTAGCAATGTATAAAGACCCTTCGTTGAAAATGAAGCCATTGCCTGGAGCAGCAACGGTAGATTATGCTTCCAAAGCAACTAATGGTGCGGCGATGAAGATTGCGCCAGCAGGTATTTTGAATCCGGATAATTTGAAACAGGCAATTGATTCTGCCATTACTATTACGCAAGTGACGCATGATAATTCCTTGGCGATTTCTGGAGCATGTGCAGTAGCTGCTGCAACAAGTGCTTCTTTAGCACCTCATGCAACGGTTGATGAAGCATTAAGCGCAGGTCTTTATGGTGCTATCCGAGGTGAAACTAAGGCGCAGTTCATTTCTCGGGAAGTTGCAGGACCAAGTGTTGTGGAGCGTATCCAATTAGCGTATAATATAGTTGATGGCTTTGGTACAAAAGATGAGAAATTACGTCGCTTATCACAAGTGGTAGGCAGTGGCTTGCATATATCAGAAGCAGTACCTTGTGCGTTTGGAATTATTGCTTTAAACAAAGAGGATGCTTTACAAGCAGTCATTGATGCCGTAAATATAGGATATGATACGGATACCATTGCAACAATTGTCGGGTCGATGGTTGGAGCTTTTATAGATTTATCTGATAAGCGTTTTATCTCTTTATTCGATACTGTACAAGCCGCCAATGATTATAATTTAGTAGAGTTAGCAAATTCATTAGCAAATGTGGTGGAAGATAATGAAGGGAACCAGCGTTAAATATATAGCTATATATGAAGAATTAAAAAAGCAAATCATCAACGGCGAATTCGTCGTTGGTGATTTGCTGCCTGCTGAACCAGAGTTGCAGAAAAGGTATAATGTAAGTCGGATTACTGTGAGGAATTCAGTACAATTATTGGTTGATGAAGGGTATGTCCAACGAATTCATGGTGTTGGTACAATTGTATTAAGTAAAAAAGAATCATTACAACTGCAAACATTATTGAGTTTTTCTGAAGAAAATAACGGACGGGCGATAGAATCATTGTTAATCTCATTCAAAGAGAATATTCAAGCTTCTCCATTAGTGTGTTCTCAGCTTGAATTGCCTAAAGGTGCCATGGTGAGTTGTCATGAAAGATTACGATTGATTGATGATGTTCCGATTGGTTTCCAGCGAGTATATTGTCCCGATTTTATTCAATTGTCATCAGAAGAACTAAATGCACCAGATGTTTCTTTATATCAATTATTTCGTCAAAAAGGATATGTTATAAATAAAGCGAAAGAAACTATTGAGTCTGTTATAGCTGATAAATATTTAGCAGACTATTTAAAAGTTCCAGAAAATAGCCCTTTGTTATATGTGCAAAGAATGACAGAAGATCAGCAGGGGCGACTGATTGAATACGCTGAGATTTTTTATCGCGGTGATCGATATCGATACAACGTTCAACTACAAGCTACGTGATTAATTGAAAGTAAACTTATTCTGAAATCGTTATGATTAAAAAGGAAGCAATTAATTAAAGTGATCTTCTTTGTAATGAAAATAAAAGAAATCCGAATATGCAATTAATATTCTAGCTATCTCATTAACGCCGACGTTTGTGACGTTATTTGGGATGGTTTTTTGCATCTTTTATAGGATGGTATAAAAAGTTTTAATCTGTATTAAAGAAGTAATTAAAACGAACAATTAGGTAATGCTTCATACTGTAAACTTGGTTAAAATCGAACAAGTAACAGACTTTTTATATTTATTTGCAGCGTCTTTTTTTTACAGTAGTAATGCTACAAATTTATGATGCTTATTAAAGGAGACAAATTTAAATATATATATAGAATTTAAAAATGATTTCTATTTTATGAAATTATAATTTTTCTAAGTACTATATACAAAACTTATATGATTTAAAATTTCTCTTGTGATGTAATAAAAACTATAGCTGAAAAAGGGAATTTTGAACTAATAATGAGAAAATGCAAATCTAATATATTTATAACTGCTTCTTTTCTAAATTAAGTAATAGTGATTTGTTTCGAAGTAAGCAATATATCATCCAGATCGAAGAAAGCTGTTAATATGAAGAAGTTTTTTCTAACCTGAAGATATAACTGTAGCGCGAGTGTAACTGCTAAACTAAAGTAGACCATTATTGCTTGATAAGAATGAACACTTTTCTTGGGGGATAGGCATGTAACAGGCTGTTGCCCCGTAGGGGCGGCAGCCTGTTACATGCTCGCCGTTCCGTCAGGTACCAACTAACTATTGCAATCTTTCATTTACTGTATAATACATGTTTGTACGATACAGAAATGGGAGGAGTAAGAAAGGTGGAAACATGGAAAGTGTATATGGAAATCTATCAACTAAAACAAGAAGGATTTAAAATACGGAGAATAGCTAGAAAACTAGGTATATCAAGAACAACAGTATATAAATACCTTGAAAAGTCTCCTCAGGAAATGGCGGAGTGGGTAGCTTCCACACAGACAAGAAAGAAGAAATTAGATGCCTACGAATTACTTATTCATACTTGGCTAACAGAACATCCAGATCTTTCTAGTGCTCAAGTTCATGATTGGTTAAAAGAAAGGTTTCCAACTCTATGTGTTGGAGAAAGTACCGTTCGTAGTTATGTCAAAGCACTCCGGGAAAAATATCATATTCCAAAGACAGAAATGAAGCGTGTCTATCAAGCTATTCCAGATCCACCAATGGGGCAGCAAGCCCAAGTAGATTTTGGTCAGACGATACAGAAAACATCCCAGGGAAAGGAGAGGAAATTATATTTTATTAGTTTCGTGCTTTCGCACTCTCGTTATAAATACGTTGCGTGGCTCTCCCGTCCTTTTACAACAAAAGATATGATTCAAGCTCACGAAGATGCTTTTCAGTATTTTGGAGGAATTCCATATGAGTTAGCTTATGATCAAGATTCCCTTATCGTAGTAAGTGAAAATGAAGGTGATCTCATCCTTACCAGTGAATTTCAAGCATACAGGGAAGAAAGAAAATTAAAGCTCTTTGTATGTAGAAAAGCTGATCCAGAAAGTAAAGGGAAGATTGAAAATGTCGTAGGATTTGTGAAGAAGAATTTTGCGAAGAACCGCGTATTTCACCATATAGATAAATGGAATGAATCCTGTTTAGCATGGCTGATTCGAACGGGAAACGGAAAAGTGCATAATACAACAAAAAAAAGACCAGTCGAAGTGTTTGCCCTAGAAAAACAACACTTAAGACCAGTCAACAAAAAAATTTCAATTTCAAATATCGATAATAGTATAACAAGAAATGTTCGTAAGGACAATACTATTATCTATCAATCGAATCGGTATTCGGTACCACTTGGTACATATAAAAAAGATAAAGAAGTTTTTATTGAAATAAGCGATCAAAACGAATTAATAATACGTGAAGAATCGAATGGAGCAATCATTGCCAAACACACATTAAGTATAGAGAAAGGGAAATTGATTCAAGATTCTCAACATACCAGAGACCGTTCTAAAGGAATAGCTGCCTATATAGAAACGGTATCAACGTACTTTGATGATAAGGAAATGGCTTCTGATTTCCTTCAGGAAATTCACCAAAGATATCCTCGTTATATACGAGATCAATTATCTCTTATTTTAAAGGTATCTAAAACAGTAACAAGAGAACGAAGGAACCAAGCTTTAGAAGAATGTGTCACACGCAAAATATATAGTGCAACAGAGTTTAGAGATGTCGTAGAGTTTATCCAAAGACAAACGGATTCTCATCAAAGGCCTCCGCAAATAGAAGCTATCAAAACATTGCATGGTATGGATGATACGCTGCTTCAAATCAAGCCAAAAACAAGAGAATTGGATTCTTATATAGAGTTATTGAAAGGAGCAACGGTATGAGTCATTCAATCGAAGAAATACAACAACAGTTTCGATCGTTGAGACTCACAGAGACGGCAAATTATTTGCCATCTCTGATTCAACAAGCAGAGTCAGAAGATTGGACATATCAAGTACTTTTGAAACAATTGACTGGATATGAATTAAAACGTAGGGATGAAAAATTAATCGAAAAACGATTAAAATGGGCTGCATTCCCTTCCTATAAGACGTTGGACGAGTTTCATTTAGATGAGCAGCAATCACTCAGCAAAAGACAAGTATATCAATTAAAGGAGTTTACCTGGCTAGATCAACTCTATAATTTAATCGTTTTAGGACCGCCAGGTGTAGGTAAAACACATTTAGCTACAGGGCTGGGCATAGAAGCCATACAAAAAGGATATAAAGTCTCTTTTATTTCCATGGGGCAACTGATTCAAACATTAAAAACAGAAGAAGTTACTAGAAAATCACAAACGAGAATGAAACGAATTCGTTCCTCTCATTTAGTGATTATTGATGATTTAATGTTTATGGCAATGGATACACGTGAAGCGAATTTATTTTTCCATCTTATTAATGACCTTTATGATAAGGCTTCAATTATATTAACTTCTAATAAAGGACCAAATGAATGGGGAGAATTACTAGGTGATCCAGGGATTACAACGGCTATCCTAGATAGAATTTTACATCGGGCTGAAGTTATTCATTTTCATGATGATGATAGTTATCGAATGAAACACCGTTCTTCCATTTTTATGGAAGAAAGTGTCCAAATTTAATTAGCAAAAAGTGTTCATTTCTACTTGACGCTCACAGCGAGTTCTCTTTACAAGTTTTAAATGAAATCATGTTGAATTTTTTAATCTAAAATTAGAAAAAATGGAAAGTATTTAATAAGATAATAGTTTTGACAGAAGCAGTCCATACAAGATATGGACTGTATTTTATTGGTTTTAACACCAATTCTTTATAAAATGAGTCAAGAGGTAGCACTTGAAAGTGGAAATAAAACAAAAACTACATTAATTATCGAGACCTTTAATCCAAATCTAGTTTGGAGTTTCTTTTTTTAGCAGGACAAATTAAGTCACGAAACCAAACTGAACGGATTCATATAAAATAAATTATCTAATTTATAGTGAGGATTTTTTTGATAATTTGGCATACCTCAATACATATAAAAACCTTAGAGAAGTAATATTTAAAAAACCTAAAAATTTTATTGACATATAAATATATTTGTCATACAATTACGAAAAGTAATAAAAAATAGGATGGATTGGAGGGGAAGTCTAATGGAAAGGAATTACGGTGATTTAATTACAGGAATTATTTTGTTGGCGATTTCAATAGTTATGTTTATAGGCTCTCTTAATATGGAAGCGCTAACAGAAGGGGCGGTCGGGTCAGATTTTATGCCTAAAGTAATTGCAATATTAATTGCAGTAATGAGTATTCCTGTAATTGTAAGCGGTTTTAAAAGTGGGGAGATAGACAAAACAGATGAAGAAGCACCTGCTGCAGAAGTTAAAGAAGGAACAGATAATAAAAATAGCTTTATTTATCTGATACTTACGATAATTTTGTTATTTGTTTATTTATTTCTAATTCCTATCTTAGGCTTTTTAATTACCACTGCTGCTTATCTCATTATACAAATGCTACTTTTCTCAAAATGGACAATCAAAAATGCCCTCTTATATGGGGTTATTTCAATTGTCACATCGTCCGTTATTTATTTCGTGTTTCGCAATGTGTTCTATGTCATGCTTCCAGCGGGAATTTTTGGGTAAGGAGGGTTAGAAAATGTTTGATATGTTATTAGAAGGTTTTAATTCGGTTTTCACTTTTCAAATAATCCTGTTAATTGTTGTTGGTGTAATCTTAGGACTTATATTTGGTTCTATACCAGGTTTAACAGCTACGATGGCAATTGCGATTTGTTTGCCGATTACATATGGGATGGATCCAGTCGCAGGAATGTCTCTTTTGATGGGATTGTATATTGGAGGGGTTTCAGGAGGTTTAATTCCAGCAATTTTATTGAAGCTGCCAGGAACCCCATCCTCCATTGCAACGACATTTGATGGATATCCGCTGGCTCAAAAAGGAGAGCCGGGAAAAGCATTCTCCTTTGCGATTGTCTCTTCTTTCTTTGGAGGATTAATAAGTATCGTCGCATTAATTATTATTTCTCCGCCATTAGGCAAAGTTGCTTTAGAATTCGGACCTTTTGAGTTTTTTGCTATTGTGATTTTTTCCCTGACGTTAATCTCAAGTCTTTCTGGAGATTCGATCGTCAAAGGTGTTCTATCAGGAGCACTTGGTATTGCATTTGCATTGGTTGGTTCAGCACCAATTGATGCGTTTCCAAGATTTACGTTTGGTTTCAGTTCCTTAGATGCTGGGTTTGACTTATTACCAGTGTTAATTGGGCTATTTGCAGTGTCGGAAATATTGATTACTGCTGAAAAGAAAGTCAAAAATAATAAATCTACACGTCTGAAAAAAATTAGTTACCGAGTAAAAATGAAGGAATATTTTGAACAAAAATGGAACTTTCTTCGGTCGACATTGTTAGGTTTGAGCATTGGGGTATTACCTGGTATTGGAGGTGGAACCGCAAATATTATCGCATATGCAACAACAAAAAATCTTTCAAAAAAACCTGAAGAATTTGGTAAAGGGAATCCCAGTGGTATTGTAGCGTCTGAATCATCAAATAATGCTGCTATTGGAGGAGCGTTAGTTCCGCTTATTTCTTTAGGAATACCGGGAGATACAGTTACAGCTATGTTACTCGGGGGCCTTGTCTTGCATGGGTTGCAGCCTGGACCAATGCTGATTCAAAATAGTGGCGAAATAGTATATGGCATATTTGCTGCTTTAATCATTGCAAACATTTTAATGGCAGTGTTTTTATTCTTAGGAATGAGAGGATTTGTAAGATTGCTTAGCATTCCTCAGGCTATTCTTTTACCTATTATTCTAGCGTTGTGTGTTGTTGGTGCATTTGGTGTGAATAATCGTTTATTTGATGTAGGTGCATTATTTTTCTTTGGGATTATCGGTTACCTGATGATCAAAGCTAAAATGCCATTAACACCGCTTGTTCTAGGATTTATCCTGGGACCAATTCTAGAAACAAACCTACGCAGAGGTTTAATGTTATCTGAAGGAAACTTTATGCCTTTTTTAACAGAACCAATAGCTGCAGGATTCTTACTTTTAACAGTCGTTTCTATTGCCATGAAAATATACAGTAATAGAAAGAAACAAAAGCTTCAAAAAGTAAATTAACTAAATAAATCAAAAAAGGGAGGAATTATATTGAAGAAAATTGTGGATATTTTTACGAAAAGTTTAGCTGTTGTTTGTCTAGTTTTTATTTTAAGTGCATGTTCAGATGGGGAAAGTTCAAATGCGGAAGATGCATACCCGTCTAAACCAATTGAGGTAGTTGTTCCAGTTGGAGCGGGTGGGGATACAGACTTGAATACACGTATTACTGCTAAATATCTGGAACAGGAACTTGGTGAATCAATCGTCATTACGAACGTGGAAGGGGCTGGGGGTTCAACAGGTATCAAGGAAGTATTATCTAAGGAACCAGATGGACATGCTGTATTGGCTTACCATAATGCAATGTTAGTTAATAATATTTATGGATTAGCTGACTATACATCTGAAGATTTTAAATATGCAGGTGTAGGAATCGTTGATCAATCGAATACATTTCTTGCTTCTAAAGATGCTGCATTTGATGATATCGAATCCTTGATTGATTATGCCAAAGAAAATCCTGGCGAAGTTAAGGTGGCTACAGAAGTTGGAGCGATGACACATTTGCAAGTGTTAGAGTTTGAACAAAAAACAGGAGTTGAATTTAATATAGTTGATGCCGGTGGTGCTTCTGATAAAATTACCGCTTTATTAGGAGGAAGAGTTGACATTGTACCAACTTCTCTTGGATTAGTGCAGGATTATCTTGAATCTGGCGATTTTGTTTCCCTCGGTGTAATTGCTGAGGAGCGTCTGGAAGGAGCCCCAGATGTTGAAACGTTTACCGAGCAAGGTGTAGATATGTCAGTAGATAAAGTTTTTTATTGGGCTTTTAACCCGGAAACACCGGATGAGGTCGTAGAAAGATTTTCAGAAGCGTTAGAAAATGTAGTTGAAGATGAATCCTTTCAAGAGGAGATTAAGAACAGTTGGTTAACCCCAAGTTATCTAGATTCAGAAGAAACAGCTGAGAAGTTAAAAGAAATTACTGAGAATGACCAGGCAGTTTATGACGCGGCTAATTAATAATATAGAAGGAGGCTGTAAATGATGAAAGTGTCCGTAACCGTTAACACCACTGAATTAACAGATTTGGATTTACAACAAATGTCCCAGCTAGGTGTGGACAGGATTGATTTTGGGAACGGGAACTCTTTTGCAGGTGTGAAGGAACAAGGGTTTCCAGATTTGGATAGTTTATTAAAACTTCAAAGAAGAATCCGCTCATGGGGGATGGATATTAATAGAGTTACCTTGCCAAATATAACCGATTCATTTATGGATAATCAAGATGGCAGTGAGGTGCAATTGGAAAACTCCGTAAATGCCATTAAAGTCTTTGGAGAAGCAAATATAAAAATCGTCAGACAACGATTTGAAGGCGATGTATTTTATGGTCGTTCACAGACTTATCAAGCGATTCAAAGAGGCGGAGCCATCTCTAGAGGAGAGAGCGTTGGTTTATTGAAGGATAAAGCAGAAAGTCCGACTTTAGAAGAACTGGAAAAGTGGTGGCGTTCTTTTCAAAGGGCCTATAAAGAATTAGTGCTGACTGCTCAAGAAAATGGTGTGAATATAGCTATGCATCCATCTGATACACCACATCCAGATTCTCCCTTCGGAGGACTTGGTTTACACAGGATAATTGATGACTTTCCGAATGAAAACGTAGGTTTTGTTTACTGCATCGGTACGCGTGCGGAGGAAGGTGGGTCCCCATTAGTCATTGATGAAATAAATCATTTTGGTAGAAAAAACAGGATTTTCTTAGTGCATTTTAGAAATGTGCGCGGAAGTTTACCGACGGCCGGAGCATTTGAAGAAGCTTTACTAGATGATGGGGACTTGAATATGTTTAAGATATTGCTGGAATTAAAAAAAGTAGGTTTTAACGGTTGTCTAAATCCTGATCATGTACCTATCCTTGCAGGTGACATTGCAGACCAAGATAAAAAATGGGCAAATTCGAATATCGGCTGGAAATCATCTAACCTGGGATTTGCTTATTCCATTGGATATATTAAAGCCTTACTTACTGCATTAAACGAAGTTACAGGGTAATGAAATATACAATAAAATGTGATGATATGTTTAGTGTATTTCATACATTTACTGAAAAACAACAGAGAGGTGGTTTGAGAAAATGCAAGAAGATATAGAACCACTTTATATTAAAGTGAAAGAAATAGATAATACTGCAATTATTGTTAATAATGGAGGTTTAAAGCAAGGAACTGTTTTTAAGTGTGGTCTCGAATTAAAAAATATGATTCCTCAAGGGCATAAAGTAGCTTTAGAGGACATAGAAAAAGATGGAGAAATTATCCGATACGGAGAAATTATTGGATATGCTAAAGATCGAATTGAAAAAGGATCCTGGATAAGAGACGCCATAATGAATTTACCAGTACCTCCAGAACTAAATACATTAAAAACCTACGGAAAAGCAGAACCGAAGAAACCCTTAGATGAAGAATACACTTTTTTAGGATACAGAAACTCTGATGGTACAGCTGGAGTGAAGAATATACTCGGGATAACGACAAGCGTTCAATGTGTCGTTGGGGTTTTAGAGTTTGCTGTACAAAAGATAAAGGAAGAACTTCTTCCAAAGTACCCAAATGTTGAAGATGTTATTGCCATTAACCATAACTATGGTTGTGGTGTTGCAATAAACGCTGGTGATGCAAAAATTCCTATCCGTACCATTCAAAATCTAGCGAAACATCCAAGTTTTGGCGGGGAAATCATGGTTGTCGGTTTAGGATGCGAAAAGCTTCAACCAACGCGATTAAATGATGGAAAAGATAATGATAATATTGTAATGTTACAGGATCAAAATGGCTTCACAAATATGATTCAAATTATTATGGAGATGGCTGAAGAAAGGTTAGAAAGGCTAAACAAAAGAGAGCGAGAAGAATTTCCAATCTCTGAATTAGTAGTAGGTGTTCAGTGTGGGGGAAGTGATGCATTTTCAGGCGTTACAGCTAATCCAGCTGTAGGGTATGCGGCAGATTTGCTGGTTAAAGCTGGTGCAACTGTCTTGTTTTCTGAAGTAACAGAGGTTAGGGATGCGGTCCATCTATTAACACCAAGAGCAGATAGTCGCGAAGTAGCGGACGCTCTTGTTAGAGAAATGGATTGGTATGATAAATATTTAAACAAAGGCGATGTTGATAGGTCAGCAAACCCGTCGCCAGGAAATAAAAAAGGCGGATTATCTAATGTCGTTGAAAAGTCTCTTGGTTCAGTAATTAAATCTGGAACATCTCCAATTACAGATGTTTTATCTCCAGGAGAAAAGGTCCGAAAAAAAGGACTAAATTTTGCAGCCACGCCCGCAAGCGATTTTGTTTGTGGAACTTTGCAGCTCGCTGCCGGTATGCATTTACAGGTGTTCACAACGGGCAGAGGAACACCTTATAATCTGTCAATGGCACCTGTATTAAAGGTTTCCACAAGAAATGAATTAAAAAATCAATGGAATGATTTAATTGATATCAATGCGGGAACGATTGCTACAGGAAAAGCGACAATTGAAGACGTAGGATGGGAAATTTTTCATGATATTATTGCTACTGCTAGCGGTAAGAAAACAACTTGTGCAGATAAATGTGGTATTCGAAATGATTTAGCCTTATTTAATCCTGCACCAGTTACGTAACTAACCGGATATCTATAAATAATGGGTAGTTTTAATGATGTTAAGAAGGAGAGGGATATAATCTCTATCCTTCTTTTTATATCGACTTTAAGTCAATGGAAAGAACTTTAGAAATAAAAATTCCAGTTGATAAAGATAGCAGGGAGTAAATATACAACTGTGATATAGGAGAAAGGTTTACATGATATCTTCTTTGGAAAATTATTGAAATTGACAAACTTATGTATTTGTCATACAATTACGAGCGATAATTATGATAATAAACCTTGATGTAATTTATCCGCAGTTTATTTACATAATTTACTAAATAATCAAATGAGTTATATAGCATGTGATTTTTTTAACATACTGATTGCTAAGTACAAGGAGAGTGAAGGTAATGGAAGCATTTAAAACAGGAACAATACAAAGAAATACATTATCACAACAAGTGTTAAACCAAATTATTTCCATGTTGATGGATGGGCAGCTTCATCCGGGAGATAAGCTGCCGTCTGAATTAAAATTAATGGATGATTTTGATGTAAGTCGCCCTGTATTAAGAGAGGCACTTAGTTCTTTAGAAACATTAGAAATTGTCAAAAGAAGACCGCGTGGAGGAACGTATATCAATGAAAAAGTAGGAAATAGTCCTTTTAGAGCAATGTTAGCATTAACAATCAATAATGTGTCAGCTGTTATTGAAGCAAGAATGTCCTTAGAATTAGGGCTAGTTACTCTAGCAGCAGAAAAAATAACTGATGAACAATTAGATCTGTTAAAGAAGATAAACAGAGATATTGAAAAAAGCGTGAATAATGATTATGGGGCGTTAGATATCGAATTTCATAGAATTATTGCCCAGAGCGCAAATAATCCAGTAGTAGAAGGAATGATCGACTCATTACTAATTGCGCATGAAAAAACTGATAGCTTGATACCCTTCCGTGAGCGAAAGATAACAGTTGAATATCACGAAGCGATTTACAGGGCTTTAAAAAAGAAAGATCCGATTATGGCGTTTACAGAAATGTATCAACATCTTCGTTATGTACGAGAAAAAATTATGTCTAGAATAGATGTATAACTTTTCACATGAAAATTCTACTTTCTAAAAGATTTAAGCTGGTGCTAGATGACTTCCGCATTAACATGGGAGTCATCTATTTGTGTGGTTATGGGTTTTCACTAAATAAAATAAATCATTGATGAAATAATAATCAGAAGATTAAATAATGATTATTGACAAACAATTATTAATGTCTTACAATTAAAATCAAATCATTAAGAGTTTATATTGCAACCTTCAAATATTACTAATCAGAAGGAGGCAGTACATGGAGTTAATATTAGAAAGAAATTTTATGTGATGAATTAAAAATAATAGCAAAGGTGGAAAAGAAATGACACAAGTTAGTCAGAGCGATATTAAAGTAAAAAAAAGAACTGGTGGTCAAGCGATTGTTGATGTTTTGAAAAAAGAAGGTGTAACGAAAGTTTTTGGCGTTCCTGGAGAAAGTTATTTGAATGTACTGGATGCTTTTTACGAAGAAAATGAAATCGATTTCATTTCTGCGAGACAAGAGGGCGGCGCCTCATTTATGGCTGAAGGTTATGCGAAAGCTGCAGGTGGTGTAGGTGTTTGTACAGCAACAAGAGGTCCGGGTGCAACGAATTTGTCGATTGGGCTACATACTGCGCAGCAAGATTCTACTCCTCTTGTAGCATTGATTGGACAGGTTGAACGTCCGTATAGAGGCCGTGAAGCATTTCAAGAAGTAGATTTTGTTTCATTCTTTAAAGATTTATGTAAATGGACAGTAGAAATCGATGATGCTGACCGTATCCCGGAAATTCTGCACCGTGCTTTTCATGTAGCACGTTCAGGAAGGCCTGGACCAGTGCTGGTTTCATTGCCAGAGGATATGCAAGATGACATTGTAACTAGAGATACACATGAACCAATAAAGGTAACTACGATTCGTCCTGATGTAGATGCAGTACAAGAAGCTGCCGAAGAACTAAAAAATGCTGAAAAACCAGTTATTATTGCTGGCGGAGGCGTAATTCTATCAGAAGCTACTCAAGAGCTTGTTGCATTAGCAGAAGCAATGCAAATTCCCGTAGCTACAGCGTTCAGACGCTTCCATGCATTCCCGAATTCGCATCCAAATTATATTGGTGCATTAGGGTTGGGAGCTAGAAAGTCTCTGAGTGAATATATTCAAGATAGTGATCTTGTTTTAGCGCTTGGAACTAAATTCTCGCAAATGACAACAGATGATTATTCTTTAATAAATGAACAAAATAGCCGTTTGATTCATGTAGATATTTCACCAGATACTTTGGGGAGAGTTTATACACCGTCATTACCTATTGTTTCCGATGTAAAGGAATTTTTAAAAGAGCTTCTTAACATGATTAAACCGGAAGAGAATGTGGAGCGTCAAAAGAAAGTAACAGAAGCAAACGAAAAGTATACACAATTTTCAACACCTGAATTAACGGAGAATAAAGAATACGCAAATATGAAATCAGTTATCCATTATATTCAAAATGAACTGCCAAAGAATACGGTTATTACAAGTGACGCAGGTAACTTCTTTTCGTGGATTTCCCGTTATTTCAAATATGATGAAGGAGGTACGTATTTTGGACCTACATCAGGAGCGATGGGTTACGGGATGCCGTCGGCTATTGGAGTAAAAGTAGCTCATCCAGATAAAACAGTCATTTCTATTTCAGGTGACGGCGGATTTATGATGACTCCGCAAGAATTTGAAACAGCTGTACGCTATGATGTTCCTATCATCTCTATTGTTGTAAATAATAATATGTTTGGAACTATCCATACGCATCAGGAAGCGAAATTCCCTGGACGAGTAGTGGGAACAAAACTGACAAATCCAAACTTCGCAGAATATGCAATTAATTTTGGTGGACATGGTGAAAGAGTTGAAAAGAATGAAGATATTGCAAGCGCATTTGAAAGAGCGATTGCATCTGGACTTCCAGCATTGATCGAAGTAATGACTGACCCAACAATTTTATCAGCAAATCAAGAAAAATAATCTAATCAACCAAATAATTTTCTGCATAGGGTGCAGGAATAGAAAAGAGGAGATAAGATGCTTTATATAAATGGGACATGGGAAACTTCAGAAGATAATTTAGAAGTGACTAGTCCAACTACCGGTCAACTTCTTGGAACAGTCGCAAAAGGAGGAGAACATGAAACGAAGCTCGCAATTGACGCTGCGAAAAAAGCTTTACCTGCTTGGTCTAAACGAACTGCAAAAGAAAGATATGATTTTTTAAATCGGGTTGCTGAAATTTTACGTTCTAGAACGGATGAGATTGCTGAAGTGATTACAACGGAAATGGGGAAACCTGTGCAAGAGTCAAAAGCGGAGATTAGTTTAGCAATCGATTATTTAGAATGGTTTGCAGAAGAAGGAAGACGAATTTATGGAGAAACCATTCCTGCATCGTCTCCAAGTAAACGTTTATCGGTTATCCGCCAACCGATTGGAGTTGTTGGAGCGATTACGCCATGGAATTTCCCAATTGCAATGATTACAAGGAAGATAGCTCCAGCCATGGCTGCAGGGTGTACTGTTGTATTGAAACCAGCTTCTTCCACGCCACTTACAGCTGTAGAAGTCATTAAGGCCTGTCATGATGCAGGAGTTCCGAAGGGAGTAGTGAATTTACTCCATGGATCTGCAAGTAAGGTCACAAAAGCTTTAATGGATTCTCCTGATGTTCGTAAAATTACATTTACTGGTTCTACTGAAGTAGGAAAACAGCTAGTAAGACAATCTGCAGATACGATGAAAAAGCTGTCACTCGAGCTTGGAGGACATGCACCATTTATTGTATTTGAAGATGCTAATCTAGAGCAAGCTGCAGAAGCTTTGATTGCAAGTAAATTTAGAAACGCGGGGCAAACGTGCGTTTGCACGAATCGTGTTTATGTCCATGAAAGTATTGTAAAGCCTTTTTCTGAATTGTTTGCAGAAAAAATAAGGAAATTAATAGTCGGTGACGGACTGAAGACAGGGGTTACAATCGGACCATTAATCGATAATAATGCAGTCGATAAAGTAGAAAAACAGGTGCAGGATGCAACAGAAAAAGGAGCAGAAGTATTAGTCGGCGGGAAGCGACTTGTCGATGGAGAATACGCAAAAGGGAACTTTTTTGAACCAACACTCTTAGTAAACGCAACACATGATATGAAGATATCATACGAAGAAACATTTGGACCTATTGCTCCTATTTTTTCGTTTACAACAGAAGAAGAAGCGATAGAGCGGGCGAACAGTGGTGAATACGGTCTTGCTTCTTATATATTTACGAAGGATGCTTCTAGAATTGTAAGAGTCAGCGAAGCTTTGGAATATGGGATTGTAGGCATAAATGATCCCATGCCAACTGTTGCCCAAGCTCCGTTTGGCGGAGTGAAGGAATCAGGTGTCGGTCGAGAAGGCGGCAGACAGGGAATTGAAGATTATTTGGAATACAAATATCTTTCTTTCCAATTAGATGAACAATAACTGTGATAGTGAGTACATGCTAAGCTCGGGATTCAAACCTGTACGGCAGTGCTTGCATCCTAAGATGATAATTAAATGGGAGGAGAGATGACGATGAAGAAATCAAATGCATCGTATGGTGATGAAGCGTTTAGTGAGTTTTTGAAAATGGCTTTTAGAAGGCATTTGGGGCATGACGAGGAAGATTATGAAAAACCAGTTATTGGAATAAGCAATACATTTAGTGAAGTAAACCGGTGCCACTCCCATATACAGCCGATGGTAGAAGCTATTAAACAAGGAGTTATTATGGAAGGCGGCACTCCTTTGGAATTTCCGATCATGTCAGTAGGGGAGATGTTTACAAGCCCAACAACGATGTTATATCGGAATTTAGTTGCAATGGATACGGAAGAGATGATTACCGCACAACCAATTGATGGAACTGTTTTGATTGGCGGCTGTGACAAAATGGCGCCAGCCCAATTGATGGGGGCAGCAAGCGCTGATAAGCCTGCTATTTTATTTACGGGCGGACCAATGAATAATGGAAAATATAAAGGAAAAACTTTGGGAGCCTGCTCTGACTGCCGTTTTTACTGGCAGGAATATAAAGCAGGGACGGTAGATGAAAAAGAAATCAATGAAATCAATAAACAGCTGGCTCCAACTGCTGGACATTGTATGGTGATGGGATCAGCAAGTACAATTGCTGCCTGCTCCGAAGCTTTAGGTATGATGCTTCCAGGGGGAGCGGCTGCACCTGCAACAGTTAATGAACGTATGCATATGGCAAGAGAAACTGGCCGGGAAATTGTTAGACTAGTGAAAAAAGACATGAAACCCTCAGACATTATGACGAAGGAAGCATTTGAGAATGCAATCAGAGTATTGATGGCTATTGGCGGTTCTACGAATACAGTCATTCATCTAACAGCAATGGCAAAAAGACTGGGCATTACATTGAATTTAGATCAATTTGAAAAAATAAGTAAAGAAACACCTTTTATTGCTAATATGAGACCAGCTGGTAAGTACCAAATGGAGGATTTATACTATGCTGGCGGGATACCTGCCGTTTTAAAAGAATTAGAGCCGCTGTTAAATGTGAATGAAATGACGGTGACTGGAAAAACAATAAAAGAGAACCTATCTTCTGTAACTATTGAAGAGGTGTATCGCGATATAATTAAACCATTGGATGATCCGTTGCATGCAGATGGAGGAATTGCTGTTTTAAGAGGTAATTTATCACCAAATGGATCAATCATTAAACCTAAGGCAGTCATCGATAAAACATTGATGAAGCATAAAGGAGAAGCTGTTGTATTTACTTCGTTAGAAGATATGGAAGCGAGAATAAATGATCCGGATTTAGAAGTTACAAAAGATAGTGTACTTGTTCTCCAAAATGCTGGTCCTGTTGGAGCGCCAGGAATGCCTGAAGCTGGAATGATTCCGATACCTGGAAAACTATTAAAACAAGGTGTTCGTGATATGGTTCGTTTATCAGATTGTCGAATGAGTGGTACAGCTTTTGGAACCGTTATTCTACACGTGGCACCGGAAGCAGCTGTAGGTGGACCAATTGGATTGATAGAAGATGGCGATATAATAGAGCTGGATATTGAAAATCGCATTTTGAATCTGGATGTTTCAGATGAAGTGCTTGAAAAACGTAAACAAGGTTGGCAGAAACCTGAGTTTGATGATGAAAGAGGTTATAAATGGCTCTATCGTAAACATGTCTTGCAAGCAGATGAAGGTTGTGATTTCGATTTTATGTTGCCGGTAAAATCCTGATAAAGTCCTTTTAATACCCTGCTTGAAAGGTTGAATAGGCTGATAGTTAAGATATAGCAGAACCGTTATTATAGCGATGTATGGATAACCGTTACATGTTAATTATGAATGAGTTTTTAAGTTTTACACGTTTCGAGTCAGACTGGGACAAAAGGTAATATTAGATTCAAAAGAACAATCAACAAATAAAGCAAAGTATATTTCTAAAGTGTCTAGCTATACAATATATGGCTTGAAATTACCTGGTATAAACACTTTTGTCCCCAGTCCGTATTTGTTTGAAAAGATATATGAATTCCTCCCAAAACAATACTATTGTATGTATAATAGATAAAATTTAATATCTCTTTTATGTATGCGGTTTCGAGTATTTTTAGGAGTACTGATTTTTTAAATGCCGAAGAGATTACATTTTTAATGAAAGGTTTAACTTAATACCTTTTCTGCATTTTAAGAAAGAATGAATAAAGATGTACGAATTATTACATATTTTGTTGGAGTATAAAATTTGTTTTTTAGATGTCATATTACAATCTACTAATTTGTAAATATACTAGGTGTTCAATTAATAGAATGATAACTAGAGCTTTAAAACAAACCAATTACATAGGCGATTCGTTTGAGCATCATGAGCATGAAATTAGCAAATAAATGTACTGCAACATGATATAGAATCAATTTATCTTTGTAAGGAGTGTCAAAAATTGCCTTTGTTGATTGTTGCGTTAGGTGTTGTGTTTCTTTTAATTTTAATGATTCCATTAAAGTTTAATGGGTTTATAGCATTAATCTTAGTAGCCATACTAGTTGGACTATTAGAAGGAATGCCATTAAATACTGTAATGGAATCTATTTCAGATGGAATTGGGGGACAGCTGAATGACCTTATTCTAATACTTGGGTTTGGAGCAATGCTGGGTAAAGTTATGGCAGATAGTGGTGCTGCTCAGCGGATATCCAATACTTTAATTGGTAAGCTAGGAATCAAGCGCGTGCAGGTAGCGATGCTGATTGTATCGTTTATCCTTGGTGTTACCATGTTTTACGAAGTAGCTTTTGTTTTATTAATTCCTTTAGTTTTCACTATTGTTCGTCAAACAAATTTGAACTTACTTTATGTTGGATTAACGATGTCAATCGGTTTATCAACAACACATAGTTTTTTACCGCCGCATCCTGGTCCGGCAGCAGTCGTTGGGGTATTTGATGCAAGTATGGGGTTAACCCTCCTGTATGGCCTTATTATAGCTATTCCAGTAGGAGCATTGATTGCTTTATTATGGCCAAGATTAAGTATCGTAAAAAAGATGAATCCATCGATTCCTGAAGGACTAATAAGTACAAAAGAATTTAAAGAAGAAGAAATGCCGAGTTTTAGTGCAAGTGTTATATCAGCGCTTATCCCTGTTTTTTTAATGGCAGTATTAGGGGCTGCTGAAATTGCTTTACCAGAAGGCCATCCTTTTTTGAATGTTATGATGTTCTTTGGATCAGCACCAATTGCATTATTAATTGCATTATTGCTTTCTTTTTATGTCCTGGGGATAAGAATTGGCCGTTCATTAGAAGATGTCATGCAATCATGTGTTGATAGTGTTAAACCAATGGCAATCATTATATTGGTCATTGGAGCTGGAGGAGCCTTTAAACAGATACTTGTAGATAGCGGTGTTGCTGATTATATTCAATCACTAACAGATGGTTGGGCAATTTCCCCCATATTACTTGCATGGTTGATTGCTGTTATTATGCGTACTGCTCTAGGATCAGCTACTGTAGCTGTAATGACAGCTGCTGGTATCGTACTTCCACTTGTTGAATCTTCGGGCACAAGTTTAGAAATGATGGTTCTTGCTGTTACCACTGGCAGTATTGCGTTTTCGCATGTAAATGATCCAGGTTTCTGGTTATTTAAAGAATATTTTAATCTCACAGTAGCTCAAGCAATTAAGGTTAGAACGACGTATACCACTGCATTATCCATATTGGGACTGATTGGCGTATATATTTTGAATATGGTTATAGGTTAGTCTTTTCTGAAAACAGGATTGTAAATAAATGAAACCCAAATTTTTAGGAATATGAAGGACAATCAGCTTTCTAGAAAGAAAGTCTTGCAGATTGCTTATGTATAAATGTATTTCGACATATAGCTGGCAAAGTATTTTTTTAAAATAAATAATATAAAGGGAGATTGATAATCATGAATACACCAACTGTTACACAAATGGAAGTATACCCAGTAGCTGGAAAAGATAGTATGCTATTGAATTTAAGCGGTGCACATGCGCCATACTTTACTAGAAATATAATCATTATTGAAGATTCAAGTGGTCAAAAAGGAATTGGAGAAGTGCCGGGCGGGGAAAAAATACGTCAAACATTGGAAGACTCAAAACAATTAATTATAGGAGAAACTATTGGTAATTATAAAGCTGTACTGAATAAAGTTCGAAGCACATATGCCGATCGGGATAATAGCGGCAGGGGTGCACAAACTTTTGATTTAAGAACAACAATTCATGCTGTGACAGCAGTAGAAGCTGCATTTTTAGATTTATTAGGCAAGCATTTAAATGTACCTGTTGCAGCACTTCTTGGTGACGGTCAACAGCGTGATGAAGTGGAGACACTTGGATATTTATTTTATATTGGCGATCGAAATAAAACAGATTTACCTTACGAATCTGGAGACAATGCTCAGAATGATTGGTACCGGCTGCGCCATGAAGAAGCATTGACACCTGAAGCAATTGTGCGATTAGCGGAAGCTTCTTATGAATTATATGGATTTAAAGACTTTAAATTAAAAGGTGGAGTATTATCAGGAAGCGAGGAAATAGAAGCTATTAAAGCTTTAAAAAATCGTTTCCCTGATGCTCGTATTACACTGGATCCTAATGGAGCATGGTCACTTGATGAAGCTATTTCATTGTGTAAGGATATGCATGGAATTTTAACATACGCAGAAGACCCGTGCGGCGCTGAAAATGGATATTCCGGAAGAGAAGTGATGGCAGAATTTCGAAAAGCTACAGAGCTGCCAACAGCTACAAATATGGTTGCAACAGATTGGAGACAGTTAGGACATGCATTGCAATTAGACAGTGTTTCAATCCCGTTAGCTGATCCGCATTTTTGGACAATGGAAGGATCAGTAAGAGTTGCACAGTTATGTAATGAATTTGGTTTAACATGGGGTTCACATTCAAATAACCATTTAGATATTTCTCTTGCGATGTTTACTCATGTAGCTGCTGCTGCGCCAGGGAATATTACTGCGATTGATACGCATTGGATTTGGCAGGAAGGGATTGAACGTTTAACGAAAGATCCTTTCAAAATAGAGGGAGGTAAAATTGCTGTTCCGAATAAACCAGGACTTGGAGTAGAAATTGATATGGAGCAAGTGTGGAAAGCTAATGAAATTTATCATAAAGAAGCGTTGGGTGCAAGAGATGACGCAAAAGCGATGAAGTACTTAGTTTCTGGGTGGGAATTTGATAACAAGCGTCCATGCCTTGTGCGATAAGTGTATCCTGAAAATTTAAAAAAATTTTTTATAGGTGCATTGGAATAAAAATTTAACAAAATGCAGGTTTCATTAAATACCAAAATCAGCTGTTGAATATTGCTGATTTTGGTATTTTTGTATGCTTACAAATGTTTAAGCCATAGCCGGTAGAAAACTTATTTCAATATAGTGTATAATGGCATTCAATAGTTCTATATAAAAGATATGCATTTTTATAGTAATAAATTTCAACAGAATATGGATGTTCCTTAAGAGAAGGATTATATCAGCATTCAATTTTTTGAACAATATAATGATTAGTACTGATAAATTATCTATATTAAAGAAAGGAAGATTGACTTGGTTGAATTTAATAAGAATCCGATACAAAGAAATACATTATCCAAGCAAGTTTTAGAACATATTATTTCTATGCTGATGGATGGACAACTTCACCCTGGAGATAAGCTTCCATCTGAATTAACATTAATGAATGACCTTGATGTGAGCAGACCGGTATTAAGAGAGGCGCTTAGCTCTTTGGAAACATTAGAAATTGTTAAGCGGAGGCCGCGAGGGGGGACATACATAAATGAAAAGGTTGGAAGCAGTCCCTTCAAAGCAATGTTAGCATTGTCAATCAATAATATTCCAGCTATTATCGAAGCTAGAATGACGTTAGAATTAGGGCTAGTAACAATTGCAGCAGAGAAAATTACAGAGGAGCAGCTAGAGGAGTTGAGGGGGACGATTGATAGCATTAAAGCAAATGTAGATAACAACTATGGACAATATGATAAAAAATTTCATAGTATAATTGCTGAAAGTGCAAATAATCCTGTAGTAGAGGGTATGATTGATTCTTTATTGATGGCTCATGAAAAAACGGATAGCCTTATACCATTTCGTGAACCAGAGATAACAATTGGTTATCATACAGCGATTTATGAAGCATTAAAGAACAGAGATCCAGTTCAATCATTTAAAGAGATGTATAAACATCTTAGTTATGTCCGCGAAAAAATCTTGTCTAGGAATGATGTATAGATTTTCTTTGTATATAGAATAGAAAAAGTTATAATGACAGTTAAATGAATTACTTATACCTTACCATAGTAACTTTTCTTTTTGACTAAGCAGATTAATTAGAATGTGTCTATTTCATTCTATTAAATTATCTCTGCCAAACACCATACTGGGGCGGATCAGTTTTCCGCCCGTTCACTCAACAAGCGTAGCTTCTATAATATAACGATCAGGCGCATACCCGATAAAATCAAACGGATAGCATGTTGTCAGCGTCAATGTCGGCTCCTCTTTCTCGACAATAACAGTACGATCCTCTGCATCGGTAATCCATGTCTTATTAATTTCATATTCAAAGGTTTCGCCGTCGTAATGGACTTCCAATATGTCCCCTTGTCCAAGCTCATCTAGACCAGTAAAGACAGTGTCACGATGTCCGGATAGTACCGTATGCCCGCCTTCGCGATTTGGAACGGTTGTCCACTCACTCACATACATCCCCACGCCTTGATCGAGGGTGCTTTCATCTGCTCCCCAATATGTTATAAAACGTTTATTCATAGCTGGAATATCCAGCATGGCTATCTCTGAACCGGCGTCTATCTCATAATTGAGTGTGGATGGATTAACTGTCTCTTCCTCATCAATTTTTTCTGGTATATTTTTTTCCGGTATATTAATAGCTGCTGCCTCAACCGCTTCTGACTTCTCTGGTATTTCCTGAATCGATTGCGTTGCTTGAAAGTAATTCCAGCCGCTGTAAACAACAACAAGAAAGCCAACCGCAATCAAGAGCAGCGATAATTTACGAATCATTTGTTTATCCCCCTTACATGAGAGAAAGGCAGACGATTGAATCGCCTGCCTATCTAACATTTTATTGACGCTTGCGCAAACCAAGTCCGCCAAGAATCATAGCACCTAATCCACCTAGGATACCAAGTGGTAAAGCTGTTGCGGTATTCGGCAGCTCGCCGCCTTCTTCATCAGAGGAAGCAGATTCATCTTTTGTAGTTTCATCATCGGATGATGCAGCTTCTTCTGTAGACGTAGTATCTTCAGATGATGTTTCTTCTTCAGATGCAGCAGCATCTTCAGAGGAAGTAGATTCATCAGCAGATGTGTCCTCAGAAACTTCTTCTGATTCGTTTGCATCGTCATTGCTGGCAGTAGAGTCGCCTTGAGGCAAGTTCTCACAAGCAATTCCATCTTTATCTCGGTCCAATCCATCCGGATCACTCGGATCGGCATCTAAATGTGCCTGAGCTTCTGGCTGCGTATCAAAATCAGAACAATTCAGATTGTCTGCAGCAAAAACCGATGGTGTTGTACCGAACATAAAAAGAACCGCAAGAAAAGCAACTAGCGTTAAACGTTTCCCTTTCATTTTGTTACCCCCTATATGTATTTTTTTAACAGTAGTTATAAAATGATTCTATTTTTATAATAGTTTCTATCAAAAAATAACTACTATAACTAATGTAACATAATAGTAACACTTTTGTAAAATATTCTTAATTTAATGAAATAATAAACTATCAGTTTATTAATAAAGTAATAACTTGGAGCTTGCAAAAATATGTCGTTAATTTTTTTGAGCAATCGGTGACTATTTTTACAAATAAAAAACAACATCTCACTTTGTGTGGTACAGAAAGGTATATAGATCAAATTAGGGGCATCACCAGCTAGTCTACGCTGGAATATTGAAAAAGTATATCGTTTTTTTTCGAGTGTTATAAAGGCATTTATAAACAGGAATACAATTTATCAGATATGCTCTAATTGAGATAGAGAAAGAGGGAACAAGCGGAGAGGGGCAGTTTTTCTTAGTTTACTTCAGATATTCCACAATGCATCAATTAATCCAGTTTATCTTCTTAAAAGTAAGTAAAGAGTTTTTATCATAAATATAAAGATAGCAAGCATGACAGCAATGATAATGAATCTGAATCGACATTTAGACATCCGTATTTTATTGATAAAACTGTAAATAAGATTCCAGGTTAGAAAAATACGAAGGCAACGAACTTAAGAAGTTCGTTGCCATTAAATAAAAATCTGTATCATGTTTTAAATCATTTTTTTATGCAACTCATATCATCCAAGCAATTCTATGAAAGATTTATAATCCTTAGCCTGAAGGATTTGTTTGACTTTTTTAGGGCTGTCTAACATATCAATAATTTCTCTGAATAAGCTATCCATCAGTTCACTTTTATCATTTGCAAGAGCAAATAATAAGACCAACTGCACTTTTTGATTATTCCATTGAATTGGTTGATTTAATGTGCAAACTGCAATCATTGTTTTGCTAGCTACTTTTTCAATAGGGTGTGGTAAAGCGATTAAATTTCCAAAAGCAGTAGATGAGATTGCTTCACGTGCCCAAATTAATTTATTATAATTTGGCGGGACAATATCTAACTTTTCTAATTCATTTGAGAGAAAATCAATCACTTCATTCGGTGTCTGAGCTTTCATGTCAGGGAAAAACAAATGCTTATTAAAATAGGAGGCAATCTCCTGATTAATCTTTGTTTTTTCTTTTGGCTGAATATAGGTATCTAACTTTTCAATTTCATTTTCAGATAGAAAAGGTGTTACTTCGATGGTGAGAAAAGGAAAGTCCTTAGGTACCCGTGAAGTCGTAAGGACCAGGTCGGGATGAAATTGGTGAATTGCTTCCCAGCTATCAGAAAGTGAAAATAGCTCTAATTGGTCAATTTTATCCTCATAGATATTTTCTAATTTTGCTTTCAATAAGCGGCTGGTTGTAAAGCCTGTCGGGCAAAGAATGGCGATCCGTTTCTTTGCTTGTCTTTCTTTTGCAAGACGTTCAAAAGCAATACATAGGTGGAGTGTCAGCAGACCAATTTCATCTTCATTTAATTTTTGCTTCGTTTTTAACTCATATTGCAGTCCCATAAATATGCCCATATCATAAATTAATGGAAATTTCCTTTGTGTTTCCATTAAAACAGGGTTATGAATTTCGACCCCGCGTTGATTGCGATTATAAAGTGATTTCAAATGGATAGAAAGATCAATGTGCAATTTTTCGTCTTCACTTAAATCGATTAAAAATTTATTGCTGATAGATTGAATTAACTCTTCCGCAAGTTTTGAAAAGCGGTTGTCTCCTATTTTTTGGGGTTGTTTTAAAGTATCGTTATAATAGCTTTTCTTCCCCCCAATTAATATAGCAATATATTTAATTTCCGGCAGAGGGATGGTTATATCGTACAAATCCCCCAATTTATTACAGATTTTTTCAGAGGCAGCCAGTTCGTCTGAAGAACTGGTATAATCAACTTCAGTAGTAGGAATCGTCCTTTCCTTTCTTATTATGGTATCAAGTATGATTGCAACATGAATGACCATATTAATCATAGATAGGTCATTTAAACGAATTTTATGTTCAGAAAGCACTTCAAAGAGAATATGCTTAATATCTTTTAGGTTTATTTCGTTAAAATGATTTTCCAGCTCATAAATATCAAACAGATCTTCTTTTATTTCATTGAAGATTAGTTTCGACCACAATGTTCTTTTAGCCCGCATACTTCCTTCAAGTAAAATGGCATTTTCTACTCTTTCCAGTTTTACCTTACTCTCTGTATTAGTGATAAAATCCTTCATTCGGTATAAGTCTTTTTCAATGGTTGATTCACTTACAAATAATTCATCCGCTAAATCAAATATATTTTGCTGCTGGGAAACATGAAGAAGCCTTTTTAGAATATATACCATGCGATCATATGCACTTTCAGGAAATTCACTCTTTTTTTCTAAATATCGTGCTGTTTCAGATAATTCCTCTATACGGTACCCATAAGTTTTAGAAGAGCTTATTTTAAACCCTGACAACTGCAGATTTTGAATATCATTACGTATCGTACGAGCGCTTACGTTTAAATAGACTGCTAATTGATTCCCTTTTACCCAATCATTTTGACTGACAAGATACTGTACGAGCTTCGTTTGCCGCTTGTTCATAATATCCTCCCTTATCATTAAAAATTGATTTATTAACCAATTATTTTGTAGAGAATATTGATTATAGAGAGAGGAGTCATTTACAGATAATGATTACTTATATTTAATCATAATCACTCTTATTTTGAAAAGCAATAGAATTAATCATTCAAATTAATCACCATTCCGATAAATGCCCGAGCATGAGAAACTCATCTTTAGTACTCTGATAAGCAGTTATTTAATACTGGTGTTTCTTGATTTTCCTAATTAGATAGGCAAATAATTATTTCACTTCGCAATTCTATTAAAGTTATGATTAATTACGTAGAGAACAGATAGAGAGGTGTCAATACAATGAGTTTAAATGAAGAAACAGAAGCAGTTTCATTTGGACTGATTCTGCATAGTGGAAATGCTCGCAGTCATGGAATGGAAGCGATTTCTTTTGCGAAGTCTGGAGATTGGGAAAAGGCAAGGGAAAGCATTGAACTGGGAAAAGAAGAATTACTTCTTGCTCAAAAAACACATACAGACATGATTCAAAAGGAAGCAGGAGGAGACAAAACAGAGATGTCCCTATTATTAATGCATAGCGAAGATCATTTTATCATGGGACAGCTTACCATTGATTTGGCTAATGAAGTGATGGATATTTATAAAAAATTTGAAAGCGGGGTAAAAAAATGATAGATAAAAACTTTTTATGGGGAACAGCGACAGCATCCTACCAATGTGAAGGAGGATGGAATGAAGGAGGAAGAGTGCCTTCCTTATGGGACGTCTACCTGCATGAAAATAATTTGGAAAACGGCAATGATGCCTCCGATCATTATCATAAATACAAAGAAGATATTCGCTTAATGAAGGAAGGCGGACATAAAGCTTACCGTTTTTCCATCGCCTGGCCCAGAATAATCAAAAATGATAAGGGTGAAGTGAATCCAGAGGGAGTCCAGTTTTATCATAATCTCATCGATGAATGCTTAAAAAATGGGATCGAGCCATTTGTTACCCTATTCCACTGGGACCTGCCTCAATATCTCGAAGACAAAGGCGGCTGGGCTGAACGTGAAATTTGTGATGCCTATGTAGACTATGCAAAGGTCTGCTTCAAGGAATATGGAGATAAAGTAACCTACTGGTCTACCTTTAACGAGCCGAGATACTATGTCTTCAGCGGCTATAAAATAGGAAATTATCCACCTGGATTAGATGACACACAAAAAACGATTCAAGCTTCTTTTTATATGATGCTTGCCAATGCTTTAACCGTAGAATTATTTCGGGAAATGAAAATGAAGGGCCAAATAGGAATTGTTCATAGTTATGCTCCTATTTTTGGCGTGGATGACAGCCTGGAAACAAAAATTGCGATGCGAAAAGCAGATAACTATTTTAATAACTGGATTTTAGACACTGCCATTAAAGGCGAGATTCCGATTGATATGCTGTCTATGCTGCATGAAAAATATGATTTAAGCTTTATGAAGGAAGCTGATTTTGAAGCAATCAAGCACAATACGGTCGATTTTGTCGGGTTGAACTATTATGCAAGAGCACTGATTAAGCCGTATACCGGCGGAGAAACCATTTTACGCATCAATAATAAAGGATCCGAAGCAAAAGGCTCCAGTAAAGTGGTCGTAAAAGGCTGGTTTGAACAGGTATTTGACAATCCGGATTCCACTTATACCGAATGGGATACGGAGATTTACCCGCAGGGGTTATACCATGGAATTATGCGCGCCTATGAAAAATACAAGCTGCCAATCTATATAACAGAAAACGGCGTAGCTTTTTATGAAGCTGTGCCAAATGAGCAATCCGTTGATGATCAAGGCCGCATCCATTTCTTAAATGAACATATTAATGCGATTCTAAACGCAATTGACGACGGAGCAGAGGTATTAGGCTATTTTATCTGGTCAACCATGGATCTTTATTCTTGGAAGAATGGTCATGAAAAACGTTATGGATTAGTCGGCGTAGATTTTGAAAATAACTTTGAAAGAAAACCAAAATCATCTTACTACTGGTATAAAAAAGTTTGTGAGTCCAATGGGGCTACGATCGAGAGGAGTTAATACAATGTTAAACATATTAATTGTTTGTAATGCGGGGATGTCATCAGGAATATTGGCACGTAAAATGGAAGATGCATCAAATGGAGAAGCAAAAGTACGGGCAGTGGGAGTAAGTGAATATCAGGATAAATTAGAAAATGTGGATGTTATTTTGGTCGGACCGCAAATTCGATTTCAATTAAACGAAATACAAGCGAATGCTGGAATCCCGGCAATAACAATTGATTTATCAAAATATGGCATCATGGATGCGGAAGGAATACTGAACGACACATTCCAGTTTTACGAAGGAGCGAAATAGCCATGAGTAAATTCAACTCGGTAACGGCGCTGATGGAAAATAAAGTGATGCCGATTGCTAATAAATTCGGACAGCAGCGTCACCTTGCCGCAATTCGTGATGCCTTTATCAGTCTGTTACCTATTACATTAGCAGGAGGGCTTGTAGCAATTATAAGCTCTCCTCCTGTAACAGAGGAGACAACAAATGGTTTTTTACTTGCATGGGAAAGCTTTGCATTAAATAATGCAGATATATTGAACTGGGTATTTGCATTTACACTGGGTGCCATGGGTTTGTATGTTTGTATTGGAATTACGCACTTTTTATGCCGCTTCTATAAAGTAAATTCTTTTATTCCAATTTTATTTTCACTGATGGGTTTTTTCTTACTTGTGACACAGCCGCAAGAATTGGGATTTGATTCTAAAACATTAGAATTCAGTTTTATTGATGGGAAAGGGCTGTTGCCTGCCATTCTAATAGCCATTGGGACTACAGAGTTATATCGAATTATGCAGCAAAAGGAATTTGGTAAAATCAAAATGCCTCCAAGTGTTCCGGCCAGTTTAAGCGATGTATTTGCTTCTTTGATTCCTGGTATCATTATCATCGCAGGATATACCATTGTTTATGCTGTTTTTCACTCTTTTGGTACAAACCTGGCACAGGGAATGTTTGATTTATTATCTCCAACCTTCCAATCGGCAGATAGTTTAGCTTTTGTTATTTTTATTACTGTCTTAACGCATGTATTTTGGTTCTTCGGTATTCATGATGCTGCGCTTGGGGGAGTAATGGGACCAATCCGTGATGGGAATTTATCAATCAACGCAGCCGCTCAAATGGCAGGAGAACAATTGCCGCATGTATTTACTACTTCATTTTGGACGTATTTCACAGCCATTGGCGGTGCTGGGTCTGTTATTGGATTAGCGATTTTATTAATATTTGTAGCTAACTCAAAACAATTAAAGAATGTCGGGAAAGTTGGTTTCGTACCTGCATTATTCAACATCTCGGAGCCATTAATATTTGGTATTCCTTTAATGTTGAATCCGATGTTCCTGATTCCATTTTTATTGACATCAACACTGAATGCTACGATTAGTTATATTTTAATGTCCATCGGGCTGGTAGGTAAAACTTTTTCGATGTTATCCTGGCAAATGCCGCCTTTTATAGGGGCTTTCTTTTCAACATTGGATTGGAAAGCATTTGTCCTGGTCCTTTTATTAATGGTTTTAGATGCAATTATATACTATCCATTTGTGAAGGCGTATGATCGCCAACTTTCCAAAAGAGAGGCTGAGAGTATGGCCAAAATGGAGACAGGGGAAGAGCGTACAGATTAATTAAACATCGATAATGAAAAGTCAGCTATTAATCGCCAGCATGTTTAATGGCTGACTATCAATTAATAATGGTACGGGATATATGAAGAAAGGTGCGGTTTATGGATAAGCGCATATATATTTTAATGATTGTCTCGTTTGTAGTGGGGTTAGTTGAGCTTATTATCGGAGGAATAATAGATTTAATAGCAGTAGATTTACAAGTCAGTCTTGGAAAAGTTGGTTTCCTGATAACGATTTATTCGTTAATCTTGGGAATTTTAGGTCCAGTTCTATTGGTTTTAACTGCAAAAATGGAACGGAAAAAATTGACGTTATTATTTTTATTCATGTTTTTGATTGGAAATATTGTCACTGCTATTTCTTCCTCTTATATGGTTCTTCTTTTAGGAAGAATTATATCTGCTGTCAGTGCATCTCTTCTTATTAACTTGTGTCTGATTCTTGCCCCAAGCATTGTAGAGGTTAAATACCGCAGTAGAGCATTGGGGATTGTCTCTATGGGAATCAGTGGATCGATTGTATTAGGTCTGCCTATAGGATTACTGCTGGGAAATACTTTTAGTTGGAGAGCGCCGTTTCTCCTGATTATTTTTCTGACAGTGCTGTCCATAGCAGGGGTATACTTTTTTATGAAAAAAGTAGAACCGAAACCGTTCCTCCCGCTCCGTAAGCAATTGGAAACGTTAAAGAATAGAAAGATTTTCTTTGCCCAAGCAACAACATTTCTCTTCTTGGGCGGGCATACCGTTTTATATGCTTATTTTACTCCATTTTTAAAAGAGGCAGCAGGATTCGGAGAAACAATGGTCAGTATTGCTTACTTAATATTTGGAATTGCTGCTGTTGCAGGCGGTGGGCTAGGCGGTATAATGGGAGATTGGATTGGAACAAGGAAAAGCATTTTTATTGTAGCGGTCGTATTTAGCTTGACTATTTTTAGCATTCCCCACACGACATTCTCTTATATTTTATTTATAGCAGTGATGGTGATTTGGGGAGCAATGAGCTGGGCAATGTCTCCGTCTATGCAAAGTTATCTGATTGAGACATCTCCAGAAACATCAGATATTCAGCAGAGCATAAATAATTCGTCTCTTCATTTTGGGATTGCATTTGGATCGTTTATTGGAGGTATTGTAATAGAACAATCTACTGTTAATTACAATGCAATTGTTGCGGGTATTATTGTCCTGTTCTCGATTGGAACAGCTTATATTTCCATGCGCGGAGGAGTTTCCAGTGAAGATGAAGAAGAAAAAGTGCAGAGAGAAGGATGATTTGCTGATAATAAGCATTAATCAAGGTCTTTATAAAAAAGATGGGATTGCTATGAAAAGAAAAAGTTTGAAATGAAGCATTTCAGGTTCTTTCATGAAAGTAATTAAAAAGGTACATCTGGCTTTTTTATTTCGTTAACAGCTGTATAAGCAGAAATTGTATGCTTATACAGCTGTTAACTTTAGGACAACCAAATAGATTCTTTTATTTATCATATACTCCCCATTTAGCAGTCTTATTTTGGCAGTTTGTCTATGCTTGAACAGACTGCGCTTTTTTGCGTTCCACTGTTTGAACAGTTTTTCATTTCTCAACCTCTTAATTAAGTGCTGTTTCTGATACGTTATTTTCCATCGTTTTTGGCAATTAAAAACTACTACGATAAGAGGTTAGGCTGAGCGCAAGCCCATGGAAAGCGTAGTGTTTTTCCGCAGCGGTTGCATTAACCTGACAACATTGTAGGCTGAATTCCCTCCACTACACTACGAAAATCGAAACAGAAATCCAATATAATCATTCATGTGGTTTTAAATTTAATCACAAAATCTCTTTTTATTTTCAAATTTCGGATTCCACACCGTATAATAGAATTTATAGAAATAAAAACATATCCTAAACAGAGTTTTTTACCAATAATTAATGGGCCCAAATCTTCTTTTTATGAACAAGAGAAGTTTTCACTCAAGCTCCTTCTTTGGGTACGTTAATAACTATATTAAACTCCAGTATGTTATTTTCAATAACAAAATCAGCAACATTATTATATGGTAAGTGACGGTGAGTAAAAATGAAAATAAATAATTTAGGTTTATTAAATTCCTTGTCTTTCATCATTAACTCAGAAAATCCAGAAAACACCGATTATACATTGGCTCATTTTATTTTGAATAACTTATATCGTATTTCTTCCGTCAGCATATGGGAAATGACGGAGGAATGTTTTACATCCAGATCTGCCGTGAGAAGGTTTTGTTTAAGGTTAGGATATGATAATTTCAGTGCATTGAAAAACTCCATTTCCAAGCTGGTTTTTCCCAGTGATTTAAGACATCGGGATATAAAAGCAGAGCCTGACTATCGCATCCATATAAAAAATCTAGTTGATGAAATGATTACTGACATTGACGAACAAATAACAGACGAGGATATCAATTATCTTTGTGAGTTAATCAATCAGGATGTAAATGTAGTGATTCTGTGCGCAAACAATACGAGTGGAAATGCATTAAGATTTCAACAAGAATTGATGTTTGCCTCGAAAGTGATTCATGTTATTTCTGGCTCATTCACCACGAATGAAATTCTGAAATTACTTCATGAAGAAGATGTCATTATTACCATCTCTGCATCTGGTAAATTTGCGGAGCTGTCATTAGAATTTGTTCAGAGTTTAAAAGGACATAAATTTCTAATAACGGGAAATAAAGCGGAGAAATTGAAGAATAGCTATGATAAAACTTTTTATATTAGCAAGGATGGTTTCTCAGCTGATTATTTAGGGATTTATGGAAAGTACGGAATTACTTATCTTCTTGATTTATTATCGATGCAGTATTTGTCATTGTATACATGACTATGCTGTTTGTTTTCATAAGCCTTCATAAAAATAACTTTGTAAATCCGTTTAGCACATTTACAGCTTGTTTAAATTGCTGGATAAAAAGGATATCATGTCAAAGCCTTGCTCTATGGAGCGGGCTTTTTGTTTTCCATATCGGTAACCATGGCAATTTTACAATGGTTCAAATTCTGAACTACTCCGTTTTTTTGAAAGTGCTAACATTGGATTTAGATGAAGGTTATTCATCATTATTGCAGGGAGGTATTTAAATGAATCAAGTACATGACAAGTTTCTATGGGGTTCTGCTACAGCAGCATATCAATGTGAAGGAGCCTGGGATGAAGATGGAAAAGGTCTGGGTGAATGGGATGTCTTTAACCACAACAGTTCTTTAAATATTAATCAGGTAGATGGGGATATCGCTTCTGATTTTTACCACAAATATAAAGAAGATATCGACCTGATGGCAGCGGGTAACCAAAACACCTATCGATTTTCTATCTCATGGGCGAGAATTATTCCACAAGGTGTTGGCGAAGTAAATCAAAAAGGAATTGATTTTTATAATCATGTCATTGATTATTGTCTGGAAAAAGGGATTACTCCGAATGCGACGTTGTTTCACTATGATTTGCCATATGAATTGTCTCAAATTGGCGGTTGGGAAAATAGAGAAATTATCGATGCTTTTGATGCGTACGCGAAAGTTTGTTTTGAAAATTTCGGAGATCGGGTGAAGATTTGGTCTACGGTAAATGAACCAAGGTATTATGCTTATTGCAGTTATGTGGTCGGTAACTACCCGCCAAACTACAAGCTGGATTTTAATCGTTTCTGGAATGTTCTCTACAATCTGATGTTAGGCAGTGCTAAGGCCGTTGATACTTACCGGAAATTAGGCATGGATGGCCGAATCGGTATTGTTCATGATAACGGGAATGTTGAATTGGATCCTGCAACAAAAGAAAAAGATGCAGTAAGGTTAAGAGCGGACGTCTTTTATAATCGCATGGTTCTGGATACAAGTGTATTTGGGAAGCTTCCAGAAGAGTTAGGTGAAGTGCTTCAGGATTGGGGAGTTGACCCAAGCTTCGTCTATCAAGAGGACGTTCCTGATTTTGCGAAAGGTAAAGTAGATTATATTGGCTTGAACGTCTATAACCGTCAATATGTAACCGATTATTCTGAAGGTGAAACAGAAGTGTTCCATAATAACAGAGGGAAAGGATCTAATTCAAAAGAAGGGATACGCATTAAACATGTCTTTGAAAGCTCCTTTGATCCTCATGTTAAAAGAAACCTCTGGGGAAGAGAAGTTTATCCTAAATGTATGTATAATGCTTTGATGGAAATCAAAGAAAAGTACGGGGATATTTTAGTATATATTGCGGAAAATGGACACGGACAATATGAAACACCTGATGAGAATGGATATGTAAATGATGATAACCGAATCGAGCTATGTGGAGATTTTATTCATTACATGTTAAAAGCACGCGAGGAAGGCGTGAATGTACAGGGTTACTATATGTGGTCCACGATGGATTTATACAGCTGGATCAATGGCTATGAAAAAAGATATGGGCTTGTCCGGATCGATTTTGAGAATGATACGAAGCGGATACCGAAAGCAAGCTACTATTGGTATAAAAATCTAATTGCGGAAAACAGAGATATCTAAAAACAGTTATTTGTTTGCTGATGGATGATGGAAAGAAATAGAGTTTGGCGGGCATGAAAGTGAAGGGGTAAAACCTGTCCATTTGTTTCTAGTGTGATGATTCGTGTCCGCTTAAGCTCTTTTCCAAACGGAATGGTATAGTCTATATAGTGAAATAAATGAAAATAACAGAAATAAAATTGTTGTCCTTGATAAATCGCATGGTGATTATAAAGCCGACTTAGATGTGCTTAACTATGTAAGCGGTATTTTATAGACAGGTAAAAGTAAACAAGGGAATCGATGTTATGGGTTTGGCTGCTCCGCTGTCGAATTCCCATCTTAACCTAAAATAGCTGCACACCCAGAAGAATCGATTTTATTTATAAAAGGTTTGATTGTGAAAATGTTAACATATTAATTTGTTCAGACGTCAATAGAACTCAAATTTTGTTTTAGTACCACATTGTTGGATTTATCTCGGAGAATCGTCCGTAAAACTCCCGCTGAGTGAAATTTTGTTTTATTAATAAGCAGGCAGAAATGGAGGGAATAAAAAATGAAATATGTTGAGATGTCAAAACAAGTATTGGAGCACGTTGGCGGCGTGGATAACTTAAATTATGTTGAACACTGCGCCACTAGACTTCGTTTACATTATAATAACGAGAAACTGATAAACGAGGAAGCATTAAAAGGGATTGAAAATACGTTAGGTGTCATTAAGAAAGCCGGCCAAGTGCAGATTATCATCGGACCTAATGTTAATGAAGCATACAACGATTTTTTAGAGGTGTCGGGGTGGAAAGAGGGGCAAAATAACGAAGCAGGCTCTGCAAAAGAAGCGGAAGAACTGCAAAAAATGAGTTTTATGAACTATTTAAATAAATTTGGTAATTTTATGGCTGCTGTATTTATGCCTATTGTTCCAGCACTGATTGCTGGCGGAATCATTCTTGCCGTTAAAAATCTATTAATCAACTATTTTGGTTTAGACATGGAATCTGGCACTGCAGTCATTATCGATGCTATTTTCAATGCAGCATTTACCTTCTTACCAGTTTATCTAGGATTTACAATGGCGAGACGTTTAAAAATGGAACCTATTTTGGGAGCAGTATTGGGAGCGTTGCTTGTCAGCTCGAATATTAGCGGTCAAGAAGGGCTAAGTTTTTTAGGAATCGGAATTCCAGCGGTGGACTATAGCACCAGCGTATTACCAGTTATGCTTGGTGTTGGGCTTATGTATTTCGTGGACAAATTCTTTAAGAAGGTTATTCCTGAAATCGTCATCTATTTTTTGAAACCGCTATTAACGATGATTATTGTTGTACCAATAACATTAATCGTGTTAGGACCTATCGGAACCCTTTTAAGTGACTATGTGGGTTCAGGGATTACAACGTTAATGAGCACAATCGGCGGACTGGCGATGCCGGTATTCGCTGTGGCTTATCCTTATATGGTTATATTTGGATTAGATAAAGCGATTATGCCAATCGGGTTTAACAGTGTTGCAACGATTGGATATGACCCTGCCATTATGGTTATGGGGTTCATCTCCAACCTGTGCATTGGCGGAAGTGCTTTAGCAGCAGCTACTTCCATAAAAAATGATAAAGCGAAGAAGGGTATGATTGTTTCTTCTGGTGTAACCGCACTTTGCGGGGTTACAGAACCCGCTTTCTATGGTGCTTTGATTACGCGGCCTAAAATATTAATAGGCACTGCAATTGGAGCTGCAAGTGCTGGTTTGGTTGCTGGTATATTTGGATTGAAAAGCTATATTATGGGTGGAACCCCAGGGTTATTTACTGCGATGTTCTTCATTGATAATCAAGGAGGATTAGGGAATTTATTTTTAGCGGCAATCGTAGGAATTGTTGGGGTGGTTGTCTCCTATATTTCCTGCAGGATTATTATTTCAAGAACGAAATCAACAGAGAAGGCTGAATAAAATAAAGATTTTTCATTGGAGATAAAAAGATTTACTGAATATATCCGGGCCTTGAAAGGCTGGAAGGAACGGATATATTTCTTAAAAAAAGTTGATGAGGTGAAATCGATGAAAGTTTTGATCGCACGATTTATTCTTGAATCGAATGCCAATATTCCGTATAAAAGTAATTTAGAGGATTTTGATCTCTTATTTGGAGAGGATTGCATTCGGGAAATGAAATGTAAAGATGTGTTTGCTAAAAAAGGTGTGGAGATAATTCCTTCCATTTATGCCGATGCATCAGCTGGCGGCGTTTTAGAAAAAACGGCATTTGATTATATTGAAAAGAGAATCTTGGAAGATATTAAAAAGCATATTCATGAAATTGATGGGATTTTTCTTCATTTACACGGGGCGAGTGAAGTAGAAGATTTGGAAGGCGGATCTGGGGATCATCATATTATGAAGATGATTCGCAAGCTGACAGGCCCTTATTTGCCAATTGCGGTAGTAAGTGATCCGCATGGTAACCTGTCTAAAGCGTATGTAGAAAGTACCACACTGATTCGCAGTTATCGCGAATCTCCACATACAGATATTAAAGAAACAATTGAATTTATTTGTGAAAAGCTCGTTGATTTGTTGGAGCAACGTCAAAATATTACCCCAGTATATCGTAAATTATCAATGATTTTAGGCGGAGAACAAAGCGTCTCCGCAGATGAACCAGTAAAATCGATTAATCAATATATGGATGAATTAGAAGCGGATTCAAGAATATTAAGCTGTTCCTGGCATGTTGGGTATATTCGTCATGACTGTGATGTTGCAGGGTGTGGAATTGTTGTTATTCCTTCAACAGAGGCTGATCAGGAATATGCAGATCAAATTGCGGATCAGTTGGCGGAATATGTATGGAATAAACGTTATGAATTCCATTATACTGGCTTAACTGCACAGCCGGAGGAAGCAATGAAAATGGCATTAGCGTGCGAAGGAAAGCCAGTGTTCATTACGGATTCAGGAGATAATGTAACATCGGGATCGGTAGGGAGCAATACCTTTATTTTACGTCAGGTATTACATCTTGATGAAGGTCATAACAAACGGTTTTTATTTGCAAGTATTCATGACGCAGAAACCTTAGATAAGCTGAAAAGCTATGAAGCGGGAGAGGAAACAAGCATTTCTTTGGGAATGGATATAGACGAATTATCCGCAAATGTAAATTTAGATGTTGTTATTAAAGCGAAGGGATATTTAGCCGGCTATGCTTATGTGAGAGAGGGGAACTTTGGTGATTGTATAACCATCAGCGTCAAGGATAAACCGATAGATATCGTTGTTTCAGGAAATAACCATCCGTTTGTTGAAATTGAGCAGTTTCATGCGGCTGGTCTCGATTATAGAGACTATGATATTATCATTGTTAAACAGGGATATATTTTCCCAGAATTAAAAAAAGAGGGGAAATTAAATATCATGTCATTAACGCAAGGGGCGACGCTGCAGGACACAGCAAAACTTCCATTCAAGCGCATTATGCGTCCCATGTTTCCTATTGATGACATTTAGAAAGCGCAAGAATGATAGTACACATTGCTCAGAAACAAGGTAATGCACAGGATTAGAATAAATGCATGTTCCTCTGATTAATAAACCCAATCAAATAAAAACATGCATACATTGGAGGCAAGTTAAATGGAAAAACAATATAATTCTAAAAATGCACAATTAATAGAAATGGATGCTCCCGCTCCAGATTGCACAGGGACTCCAATATTGCTGGATGATACAACGATGGAGCAACGAAGAGAAAAGGTATTAGAAGAGATGCGTCACGATGGATTGGATGCGCTGCTGGTTTACGCGGATGTGGAACATGGCGGGAACTTTGAATATTTAGTTGGTTTTATTCCCAGATTTGAAGAGGCTTTATTCGTTCTGCATGCTAATGGAGATGCTTTTCTGGTCTTGGGAAATGAAAACTATAATAAAGTGCAATATTCGAGAATTCCAGCAAAAGGAATTCATTGTCCGCATTTTTCCTTGCCTAATCAGCCGATGGAGCCTCACAGTACGATTTTAAGTATTCTTCAGGAAGCCGGAATCAAGGATGCAATGAAAATTGGCATGGCTGGATGGAAGCATTTTACCAGCCAGGTAGAGGATAACCGGACTTTATTTGATGCTCCTTCTTTTATTGTAGATACGGTTCGGGAAATGGTCGGGGAGGAAGGTTCTATCACCAACCACACAGATATCTTCATTGGCGGGGATCGCGGCGTGCGCAGGGTGAATAATGCGAATGAAATGGCTCATTATGAATTTGGGGCGTCCCTGGCAGCAGATTGTGTCTTGCGTGCGATAGACAAGCTGGAGGTTGGCATTTCTGAAATGGAATTAGGTAATGAACTCCATGCTTATGGTCAAAAAAATAATGTCGTAACGATTGCTTCAACTGGTAAACGGTTTGAAAACGGTAATTTGTATCCAACTTCTAAAAAGGTGACGTTAGGGGATGCCATCTCTTTAACCGTAGGATATAAAGGCGGGCTCTCGAGCAGAGCAGGATATGCTGTCAAGAACAGCGAGGATTTACCGGAGAGTAAAAAGCATTATATAGAGGAACTGGCAGCTCCGTACTATACTGCAATTACAGCTTGGCTGGAGAATATCCAAGTTGGAATGCCTGGCGGGGAGATGTATAAGCTGATGAATCAAGTCTTGCCGCAGGAAGAATATCACTGGGGACTATGTCCAGGGCATCTGACGGCGGATGAAGAGTGGTTAGCTTCGCCAATCTATGAGCATTCAGAGGAAGTTATCAAAAGCGGAATGATTTTTCAAACAGATATTATCCCGCGTGTTGCTGGATACGACGGTGTTTCAGCGGAAAGTACGGTAGCCATCGCGGACGACGCGTTAAAGAAGGAGATTAGAGATCATTATCCGGCACTTTGGGAGCGGATGATGAAAAGAAAAGCATATATAAAAGAGACGCTTGGCATCCAATTAAGCGAGGATGTATTACCTTTATGCAGTATGGTTGCTTATTTGCGGCCGTATCTGTTGGATAAGAAGCTTGCGTTCTATTATGATCATGACTGATGAAGTTGAATCATTGCGTCGGAATTTTTTTGTGAAATATTTACAGCAGCAACGTGGAGCGAGTTTTAAGTATTAGAAAGAAAGGTAAAAAGAAAACAAACGATGTGGAGCCTTATGCTCTGAGTATTAAGAGATATGAAAATTTATTCTTTCTCAAAAAAGAAATGAAATAAAATACTATAAAAATGAGATGTAACTATCCAGTAATAATGCAAAAGGGATTTTTGGGGAAAATATAAATTTAGGCAATAGCCTGTCACCAGTTCTTTGACAGTGTCAGGCTATTTTATTTCTCCTAGTAATGCTCTTCATTCTTCTACTAAGGATTCAAATGTATAAATATGATAAGAAAACAAAAAAGACGCCCGTTATGCAAATCGGGCATCTAATTTTATGTTACTATCTATCAAAGGAGTTGCCAAATATCCCATGGACCATTTTATGTCCGTAACGCTGCAATGGTGATTGTTACTTATAACAGATAATGTAAATAGCGTTAGAATGGAATCAGAAATAGGCTTTTAATTTTTAACCATTTTCAACACTTTATCTAACTTTTGTTTGCTACCCGTTTCGAAATATCCAGCGAAGGGACATCCGATCTCTTGTAGACGTTCTACTGCATTTCCAATTGTAAAGGCTGTTGGTTCTAATCCTTTATAGACTTCATTCCAATATAAAGGCATAGAAACTGTACCCTCTTTTGTCATCCTTGGCGAATAAGGAGCAATCAATGTTTTATCTTGACCGTGTTGAATATAGTCGATGTACAAACGTCCTTTTCTTTTTTTCTTTAATCGCTCTGTCGTAAAATCGTTTGGAAATGCTCTTTCTAATGTTTTTGCTACAGCCTCAGTAAAAAAACTTGTCTCGTCGTATGTCATGCTCCCCTCTCGAATAGGAATATATATTTGTAGCCCTTTGTTTCCAGATGTTTTCACGAAAGATACAAGATTTAAATCATCTAATATCTGCTTTAATAGCTTGGCTGCTTTTACTGCTAAAACAAAGTTCTCTCTGTCAGGCGGGTCAAGATCAAATACAATTTCCAAGGGTGTCACTTGTCCAATTCGTTGAAAAGGAACATGGTATTCGAGGGAACCATGATTTGCTAACCAAACTAAACTTTCTAACTGATTGCATACAATTAAATCATCAGTAGCATCAAATGATAAAAAGTCCGGTGCATAATTCGGTATACTTTTTTGAAAGAACGATTTTTCTTTTATCCCATCGGGACAGCGAATAATTGTTAAAGCGCGTTGTTTTAAAAATGGAAGCATCCAAGGTGATATTTCTCTGATATAAACTAAGAGGTCTTTCTTTTTAAAAACATCTGGCCATAAGTATTTATCCGTGTTAGAAGTCTCGATTGGAATTTGAGCCATGTCTAACTGTAATTTATCCAATGTGCATTCAGTATATGAAGTGTTGGGGTTAATACTCTTAAAATTAGGTTCTCTCAACTCTCCCTTATATAAATCCAGTGTATTGATCATGCTGGCTATTGCAGGAGGTAGATGATAACTACCCTCGACTAATTTCCCTTGCTCTTTAAAAAGTTTTTGTACTGTTTCAGACGATTCTTTAGATAAGCCATGTTTACATGTACCGATACGTATTAAATTATCGTTATCTAATACGTTTACAGCAAAATAACCATTACTTGGGTTATACTCTGTTAAAATGCCTTGAATCACTCTCCAACTTTTAATCTTAAACCAATCATGATGGTATTTACCTTTTTGATAAGTGCTGTCTTTTCGTTTTGCAACAATACCTTCGCACTTTGATGCTGAAATGACTTTCTGGATTTCTTTAACAGAAGAAAATATTTCTACACATTTTAAAACTTCATTATCGGAAACCGGCTCTAATAATTGATGAAGAATTTCTTTCCGTAAAGATAAATTATTGTTGGTAAGATTCTTGCCTCTTATTTCCTTGATGTCAAATGCCATCAATGCTGCAGGTCTATTACTTGCCTGTTTTTTTATACGGTCAATGCTTTTCGTCCTGCCACGTGCTTGGATTTTTGCAAAATTAGCTTGGTAGCGATGATTTAATATGACAAGTTCGCCATCTATTTTTAGTGGTAATTTGCTATTAAAGTAATCGTAATTATCATTGCACCAGTTAATAATTTCAGGAAACTTATTAGAGATATTCAGGTTATTCTTACTAGTTAAAATAATATTTTTATCAGTCCAGCTTAGTTCACAGCGAAACCCATCATATTTAACCTCATACAACCATTCATCCCCCTCTGGTATATCTGTTCTTTCTATTGGTTTCATCCAGTCCATATATAATCACCTCTTTTTAAATAGGATGCCTCATATCTTTGTATAAAAAACATACAAATCAGCAAAATAAATCAAAAAGGAGTGAACGGAATGCATACGATGTGGAAAGGAACAATCAGTTTTGGTCTGGTCAATATCCCTGTCAAAATGCATGCCGCTACTGAAAATAAGGATATAAAACTGCGGCAGTTGCATAAGAAATGTAAGACGCCTATTAAATATGAAAAGACTTGTCCAAATTGCGATGAAGATGTAAAAAGTGAGGATATTGTAAAAGCGTATGAATACGCAAAAAATAAATTTGTTGTATTGGATGACGAAGAATTAGAAGCACTAAAGAAAGAGCAAGAAGACAAAGCTGTAGAGATTGTTGATTTTGTTCAATTGGAAGAAATTGATCCTGTTTATTTTGAGAAGAGCTATTACCTATCACCTAGTGAGGGCGGCTCAAAAGCATATGCATTGCTGAGAGAAGCGCTAACAGATACTGGTAAGATTGGAATTGCAAAAATGATGATACGCTCTAAAGAACAGCTTGCTGTAATCAGAGTGTATAAAACTGCGATAGTAGTTGAAACAATACATTACCCGGATGAGGTTCGGGAAGTTGGAGATGTACCCAATGTTCCTAGTCAAGAATCAGTTGGTAAAAAAGAGCTGGATACTGCCAAGCTTCTTATAGAACAATTGACCACTGAGTTTGAACCAAAAAAATATAAAGATAATTATCGAACAGCACTCATGGAATTAATCGAAGCCAAGAAAAACAATGAAGAAGTTGAAATTGGTAAAGACACCAAAGAAAAGCCGGATAATGTGGTTAATTTAATGGATGCATTGCAGGAATCGTTGGATCGTGCTAAAAGTGATAATCCTAAAACAACGAAGCCGAAAAAGAAAACGACTGCCAAGAAGAAAACGACTACTGCCAAAACAGGTACAAAGACGAAAAAGGCTACTTCATAAAAGGATACCAGTTCTCAATATCGGGGACTGGTATTTGTTATCCTGTTATTTTAGAAAAAGATGATATACAGTCGATGTTAGACAATAAATCCGTTTTGTTTTAACAAATTTAAATGGTAGTTTCCACCAAAACTACTGTATATTTATTTAAAATCTTCTAAAAATAGTAAACCTGTCCGATTGTTTTCTATATTTTTCAGTGGTAATCTATGTATGCAAAATAAATATTTTACGAGGAGGAGTAAGATGAGCAATCGGAAAAAAGTATGGTTCGAAGATGCCGGACGTAAACTTGACCCTGGCTTAGTGGAACAATTACGAAATTCTCGGAAAGTAACTAATCAAGAAACCAACAACAATGAAATCCCCATTATCGTTTATTTGAGAAAGAATTGTGAGCAAGGAAAAAAAGACGACCTCTTAAAAGTATGCAACGTTGACTCCCATAATAAACTAGGAAGAGAACTCCACAGTATAAATGCTATAAAAGGACATCTAACACCGGATAGAATCAAACAAATTAAAGACCATGAAGCAGTAGATCGGATTTTTTACGATCGGATTGTAACCTCCTTTTTGGATATTGCCAGTGAGCAAACAGGCGCTGCCAAAGTAAGAGAACAGCTTGGATTAACTGGAAAAGGCGTTACGATGGCAATAATCGATACAGGTATTTACCCGCATGAAGACTTGACTAGCCCTGCGAATCGAATTATAGCTTTTCAAGATTTTATAAATGGGGAAAGTGATCCGTATGATGATAATGGACATGGGACACATTGCGCCGGTGATGCTGCAGGAAATGGAAGTGCCTCCAATGGAAAGTATACAGGCCCTGCACCAGAAGCTTCTATCATTGGAATAAAGGTTTTAGATGAACAAGGAAGCGGAAGGTTATCCACCATAATTGAAGGATTGGAATGGTGTATCGACCATAAAGAAGCGCATAATATCCAGATTATCTCGCTTTCGCTTGGGGCTCCGGCGTATGAATCATTCCGGGACGATCCTTTATCGCTAGCTGCTCAAGCTGCGTGGCATGAAGGAATAGTTGTAGTTGCTGCTGCTGGAAATAGCGGACCTAGTCCAGCAACTATCAGTACACCAGCAATCGATCCATTTATTATTACAGTAGGTTCGACAGATGATCAGAACACATTAGAGCGTGCGGATGACGTAATTGCAGAGTATTCTAGCAGAGGCCCTACGATTGATACGCTCGTTAAACCGGATGTTTATGCCCCTGGCACCAACATTATTTCTTTGCTGGCTTCAGGTTCGGCAATTGAATCGGAATTACCAGAGATGGTTATCGATGAAAGTTATATTCAATTGTCAGGTACCTCCATGGCAACACCAATTTGTGCAGGGATTATTGCTCTTATGCTGGAAGCTAATCCGAATCTCAGCCCGAATGATATTAAGAGTATCTTAAAAGCAACCTCTCATCCAACGCTTGATGACGTATGGGGATATATTGAAGCAGAGAGTGCTACCCGTATGGCAAAGAATTACCAGATTTCCGCTCCATCTGAAGCTTTGTAGGAAAGTTAGATCAAGCAATAGAACTGGGAAAAGCTGATATAAAAAACAAGGTATTTTATTCTGCTGAAGATGCTGTATTTCATGATTTGTCTCTAGGTATATGCCGGAGTACGCATCTGTCACCGATACAAATCGATAACATCGGTGTTGATCCATTCTTAGTATAATATAGAAGTAAATAATTTAATTAATCACACAAGAACGGAAAAAGGATTTTCAAACCTTCATGATTTGAAAATCTTTTTTCCGTTCCTATCTATTTACTCATCCTTCTCAATCTCAATTTCTTCCTTCCCAAGAATATAATAGTTCAATTCTTTCTCCGGAATCTTCTTGAAATCTTTACGCTTAATCAAGTAAAAGATAATCCCCAAAATAATCCACGCAACTAAAGCAATTCTGGACTCTACCCCTAAGAATGCCGGCGAGCCTGGAATCAGCAGCAGTCCAAGGAAGATAATGCTGGCAATCATCCCTAGGATGGCAATAATTTTCTTCCGGGGTGCTTCAATATGTTTTTTCTCGTTAAAGGTGTGATCCTTTTTCATTTTAAATAAGGTAGAAGCTGCATAGCATGTATAAAAATAAGCAATGGTTACACCGATGGAGGACATGTCTACTACCCACATCAATGCTTCTCTTCCGAACCATGGTGACAGCATCGCAACAATTACTGCGAAAATGATGCCCCAGTAGGGCGTGTTATATTTTGGATGAAGCTTGGAGAAGCCTTCCGGAATAATCTTTGCCCGGGACATAGCGAACAATAGGCGGCTGGATGAGATGATAAAGCCGTTCAATCCAGTAAAAATTCCCATCGCCAATGCGACTGCAAGGATGGCTAACCCTAAAGGTCCGAGCAGCTCTTCAACAATATATCCGGTTCCCCAGATATGATTTTCCTCAACAACGCCTTCCCAAGGGCGAACCATGGAGGTTGCTATAATCATTAAACTGTATAATGCAGCTGCAGCTAAAATAGCAAAGACGATTAAACGAAATGCTTTATGGGATGGGAAATCAAATTCCTCTGCAGCTTGCGGAACATTGTCAAAGCCGACATAAGCCCACGGTGCAATGGCAACAATGGAAATAATCGCAGCGATTGCTGTTGTCTCTGGCGGGAACATTGGTGTGATATTAGAAAATCCTGCACTTGGCTGGATACCGACGAGAAGCAGCAGAATAAAAATGGCTGCAATCATAACGATACAAAAAACAAATTGCATGCTTCCTGACAGAGTTGTTCCTCTAATATTAAAAAATCCGAATAAAGCGAGTAAAATAGCTGCTACAAAAATCTCGGTTAAATAAACATCCCAGCCGGCAATTTGATAAAGCGGGATATTTTCAATCAATCTTGGAAAGATAAATTTAATCATCAAAGCAAATGCAGATGCATTCAGCGCCACGATGCAGATATACCCTAAGGTTAAAAACCATCCGGAAATAAAAGCATGTGTCCTGCCGAGACTGACATAGGCATAAGCGAATTCTCCCCCGGAAACGGGAAAGCTTTTAATCAGGAACCCATAGCTGACAGCAATCAGAATCATAAGCAATGCACCGATAAAGAAGCCGATAATTACCCCAAGCGGCCCGGCGGTGGACATCCAATTGATTGGCTGCACGAAGGCTCCCCAGCCAATGGCTGATCCTAACGCGATCGCCCAGACCCAATGAGGCTTGAGTGTTTTGGTCAGTGTCTCTCTCTTTTTCACTTCTTTCATAAAGTTAAACTCCTTCAGTAATGGAATGGTATGAATTTTTTCTGAATGATAGACAGTGTTATTTTGAAAAAATTGTCTGTTTTTGACAGACTAAAACGTATAAAACCCTGCTATCTGTATAAAGGCAACGAAGGCATTCAGCCAACAGATTGGTGAATGCCAATTTTGCTAATATACATAGGTATACCCCATATTTTATACGATATAACATCGTCTTCTCAAGATGGTTAGAATGTCCGTACCAGTTAACGCAAAGGAGAGGATAATTTCTTTATTTGCTATTTCTCGACAATTTTATTTTGAAGGAATACATATCTGCCCGATAAAAAGCTCTCTCAAATTCGACAAAACCGCCGTTTTTATCAGTAATTTTTCTTTCCGCAATCATGATGCTTGATCCCTCCGGAATGTGCAATAACTCCGAATCACTTGCCATGGAAATGCCCGCTCTGATTTCCTGCTCTGCTTGAAAGGTTTTGACTTTTAACTCCCTTTCCAGCAGCTCATAGAATGCTTCCTGATCCAGGTTGAATTGTGCTAATTTCTTTCCTAACGAAACGGGGTAATAGTGCCTTTCGATCCCCATAGGAATATCATTGGCGAATCTTATTCTTTTAAAATGATGGGCTTTTTCCAGTCCGGTAACTTCTTTTAACCTTCCGAATAATTCAATTTCTTGGGATGTAATCAGTTTTGCTCCTGGAGTCATTCCCATCTTCTCCATATTTTCAGAGGTACTGCTGAGACTTCCAAGCCAGTCATTAATGGTGCTTACCGCAACGAAGGTTCCTTTTCCCGGCTTTTTCATTAAGATGCCTTCCAAAACAAGCTGCTGGATGCTTTGTCTGACAGTACTTCTGCTGACGTAATATTCGCCCATTAATTCTCGTTCGCTGGGGATTTTATATGTATAACGGTCATTATAAATATTTTGCTCTATTTTTTGCTTTAATTGGACATGAAGCGGAATGGAATTGGTATAGTCTAAGCTCATTGTTGCACCTCCATTGGTTTTCTCATAAAAGCCTTCGATGTTGATTGTTTAGCTAATCATAGCATGTTTTGGTGCAGGGAGGGTGATTTCGAAGGGGAGTTTGGAGAATTTTATTTGAAAGCATCCTCTTCTAATGATTAGGAAAGATGATATTTTCACGATATACTGTACATGAATTAATAGAAGGATGAAGCTTAAATAAAAAGGAAAGGATGAATTGGATGGTATCTCACATCATATGGGATTTGGGAGAAACATTAACAACCCCGCCAAACGGGAGAATGGATGAAAAGCCGCTTACAGAATATCCGGAAATAAAATTAAGGGAACATGTATTGGAAGTGCTGGAATCCATAAATAATATGGGTTTAAAGCATGCGATTCTCAGCAATACAGCAACCAGTGACAGCGACGTTGTTCGAAATCTATTAAAAAGATTAAATATTTTAGATAGATTTGAATATGTCTATGCGACGAAATCAGAGCTGGATCCTGCTATTCCGGAAAAACCGGATGGCATCGTATATCATAACGTATTGGATGCACTGGAAATCAAGCCTCATGAAGCTATTATGGTAGGTAATACATGGGATACGGATATCATTGGAGCTAATAGAGTTGGGATGCATTCGATTTGGCTTCAAAATCCGGAGGTTTCTGTAAGAAAGGATTTTGATGAGAAGGTTAATACTCCTCCATGGATTGTGCCTGTTTGGGATATGAAGCAGGTGCCGACAGCGATTGAGTTGATTGTTGGATATGGTGGGGAAGGAGATATGGAATAACTATTTTCTTATCTATTCATAGAATGGATGTTAGATAGGGTTTTTTAGGAAAATCACAGGCAGTTGTATAGCAATCGAGGCAGCTATGCACTTGCCTGCGATTTCTGAGTATATACTGTCACATGATATAATGAACCGTTTGCATAAAATAAGTTCTTATCACTTTTATAGCTGCAATGAATACCTCTTGTTATCAAAGCAATTCTTTCCCCCTTCACAGAATTATTCCCTTCGTTTTCAATTAATTTAAATTATAATCATATGTCGCTGGTAGAAATAGTGAAATACCAATGCACTTCATAATAAATTTATTTGCCTTAATAAATGATTTAATCTCTTTTCCTATGTTTCCTTATTCTGAATTTCTTTGTAATCAGCAATATCATTGCCATGTTCGCAGAAAGGTAATAAGGAAAGCGCAGTATGAAACTACAGGACAAAACATAGTATGAATTAAATCTATAAAAATGAAGGAGGGAATTATTATGGAGGGGTTTGCTCTCATTTTATTAATTATTGCTGGTGTTATTTTTATTGTTTTTTCTACAGTTAAGTTAAAACTGCACCCGTTTCTTTCTCTATTAATTGCTGCTTTTGGTATTGGGATTATTGCTGGACTGCCGTTAGCTGAAGTCGTAGAAGCAGTAAATGGTGGATTTGGAGGTTTAATGGGCAGTATCGGGCTGGTTATTGTATTTGGTACGATTATTGGTGTTATTTTAGAAAAATCAGGAGCTGCGCTTCGTATGGCAGAGGTTGTCTTACGAATAGTGGGGGAAAAACGTCCTCAAATGGCAATGAGTTTAATTGGTGCTATTGTAAGTATCCCTGTATTTTGTGATTCGGGCTACGTCATTTTATCTTCATTGAAAAAAGCTTTAGCAAAAAAAGCTAAGGTAGCAGTTGCATCAATGGCAGTGGCTTTAGCAACAGGTTTATTTGCGACGCATACATTAGTTCCACCAACTCCAGGACCGATTGCAGCGGCAGGTAATATCGGTGCTGAAATGTATTTGGGGACTATCATTTTAGTTGGCTTGCTCGTTTCTATTCCAGCAGTTATTACAGGTTATATATGGGCTGTTAAAGTCGGTGCAAAAATGAAAGTCGAGGGAGAAGACAATAAGGAATCAGCCTATGATTATGATGCAATTATAAAGGAATTTGGGGAGATGCCTTCCGCGGTTAAATCCTTTACACCGATTGTTGTTCCAATCCTTTTAATTGGATTTAGTTCTGTTATTGCATTTGCTGGCTGGACTGGAACTTTCTTTGAAATTTTTGAGTTCCTTGGTTCTCCAGTAGCAGCTTTGCTAATCGGTGTACTATTTGCTTTTTTACTTTTACCAAAATATGATGAAGAAACACTCTCAGAATGGATTGGGATCGGCTTGAAAGAAGCTGCCCCTATTCTATTAATTACCGGGGCTGGCGGGGCTTTCGGAACAGTAATAAGCACGACGCCCGTTGCTGATTATATTCAAAGATTCGGAGACAATGCATTTTTTACAGGAGCACTGTTCCTGTTTATTCCATTCTTCATTGCTGCAGCTTTAAAATCTGCACAAGGATCATCAACCGCAGCTTTAGTTATTACGTCTACTTTAGTAGCACCACTCCTTCTTGAACTGGGCATTGATGGTGCCATACCGCTAGCGTTAGTTGTGATGGCGATTGGTTCTGGAGCGATGATGGTTTCCCATGTAAATGACAGCTATTTCTGGGTTGTGAAAGAGTTCAGTGGCATGACTGTTACACAAGCTTATAAAGCACAAACGATGGCAACTTTATTACAGGGGATTGTCTCCTTTGTTTTCACATTTTTATTATGGCTTATTTTTGTTTAATACTAGAGAGCGATTAACGCAGATTTTCCGCTGATGGCGGGAGGATAATAAGGGATGAAAGGTGAGGCAGAGCGGTATCTGTCTCACCTTTTTAGATATGAAAATCATTCATTAAAAATAATATAAAGCTGTAAAAATTAAAATTTCAAAAATTATAAAGATAGTTATTCAATTTTTATCAAAACTAGCAAATAATACTTCATTTTTCCTTGTTATTTAAGGTATAATTAACTATGATTATAGTATTGTATCTTTATATCCTGTTGCAGACGTCGAATACTTTATAAACGGTATAAACAAAAACATAAATAACGAACTTTATACATTATTACATAATAAGACAAGCAATCATTCAAGCAGGTAAATAGGATATAGATGCAAAAAATAGACAAAGCTGCAACTTCAGTTATTTTGAGCTGCAGTAATTTATTAAAAGGGGAGAAAAGAATAGTGGTTTATGCGTTACAGTCTCTAGGAGGTTTAGTATTATTTTTTGCATTTATTTACATCATTGTCCATCTTGTTCAGAAGAAAATTTTCAAGCGGGAAAAAGTGTTAAATAAACGAGTGTTCTACAATACTGTAATAAGTGGATTTGTTTTGAGTGCTTTTGGAATGGGCTTAGAACAATCAGATGAAAATGCAGTGAAGGTAACAGAGTTAACAGAAGAAAATACAGAACTCAACAGTGAATTAGAAAGCATCCATGCTGATCATGAACAAGCACTTACGGAGCTGGAAGAGCAGCATACATCTGAGATTGCAGAGCTGGAAAGCAAGCATGAGGATGCAATAGCTGATTTAACTGCAGAGGCAGAGGAAGCATCTGGCGACATAGAGGAGTATGAAGAGCTGGTAGCATCCTTGGAAGAGGAAAACGAGCAAATTGATTCTCTAAATGATGAAGTTGATGCATTATCTGAAGAAAATGAATCCTTAAAGGGCGATATTAGCAACCTGGAGTCACAGCTGGCAAGTGCAGAATCCAGTTCGGCTACTGCAAGCTCCAGCGACAGTTCTTCAAGCTCTGAATCCGGATCTGGCTCTAGCTCTAGCTCCAGCTCCAGCTCAGAATCTGATTCTAGTTCGGGTTCGAGTGAACCATCGTCCAGTTCCAATGTGCAGTACCAGAACTGTACGGAAGCAAGAGAAGCTGGTGCAGCACCAGTACGTGAAGGTGATCCTGGATATGGGCCTCATCTAGATCGGGATAGAGACGGGGTTGGATGTGAGTAAGCTATCCGCTGATACATCTCTTGAAGAATAATTTAATAATAGAAGAGAATGAAAACAGCTGTGGAGGGGCTCCACAGCTGTTTTCATTAAGCAGAAATAATTAATCTTCCAAAAATCGCTTCGTAATCTCTTTCGGTCTTGTGATTGCTCCGCCGACAACACTCGCATAAGCGCCCAAATCCAGACAACGCTTAAACATCTCTGGAGTGATGACATTTCCTTCCGCAATAACAGGAATTTGAACTGCCTCCAATACGTCCTTTAAAAATTGAAAATCATGATGATAGAGTTTTTCTCCGGCTGTTTCTTCTGTATACCCGTGAAGGGTGGTGGAAATACAATCAAATCCTAAACGCTCAGCGATTTTTGCGTCCTCTAATGTAGCGATATCCGCCATGATTTCAACATTATTATTCTGACTGCGAATATAATCTACTAATTCGCTAAGTTCTATCTTATTTGGCCGTTTCCTGGCAGTTGCATCGAGAGCGATCATTTCACAGCCGCTTTCTAAAAGTTCATCTATTTCTTTATATGTGGCCGTAATAAAGACAGGGCTGCCTGGATAATCTCTCTTAACAATACCTACAATTGGCAGGCCCACTTCTTTTTTTATTTCCAAAATATCTTCCTTTGTGTTGGCGCGGATGCCGGCAGCCCCGCCTTCTTTTGCTGCTAACGCCATTTTAGACATAATAAAAGAACTGTGCAGCGGTTCATCAGGTAATGCCTGACAGGAAACGATTAAAGACTTTTCCACTTTTTCTAGCATGTTATCAATCCTCCTTAAAGAATGGGAATACTGCTCCGTATAAAGTAGCATCGTTATAGAGTTGCGCTATTTTCAATTCGGTATTTAAAAAATGAGCTGGCAGGAAAATAGTAAGCTGTTTTTTAATGAGATTCAGCAGATAGTCCTGTGGAAAGATGATTTAAGTGATGGTATCTATAGCAGCTATATTATCAGATTTGTTTGATAGTATCTATTTTGTATGAGTGGGTGTTCGAATATAATGATTGATAAATATAGGAATACAAGTTGTATAAGCAAAGGAGGTATCATTTTTATTATGTCAAGGTGTATACGCTAAATACTGTATTTCTTTATATTATGTAAGGAAGGAGAATATAAAATATGAAGTGGCAAGAAGCGAGAGAATTGTTTCCTAATCAGTTTATATTAGTTTTCATACTGAATTATCGCGTAGAAGGAGAAAAAAATTGTTGATGAAGTAGCACCAATTCGATCAGTTTCCGAGAAGAATGCTAATAAGGAATTCTTTCATGCTAAAGAAGGTACAATGGTGTATTATATTTCTAATCGAGATTTTATTATTCATTTGCGAAGAGATTCTATTATGAAAGTGAGGAGGTGTGTGTGAAATGAACCTATGATGGGCAACTTTTAATAATACCTCTTTTAACCTTTTATTGAGATAAGTTACTAAAAATTAGAGATGCCATTTTGTGATTGATTAAAAAAATAAAGAACACATTCTCAATGGTAAATCGAGTTTTTGATAAATTGTTTTACACAAATTTGATGTTCTTTTGCAGGGCTACTGTTATATACACTATTATCTATCTTTAACCCTCTAAATGAAACCTTCAGAAAATAGAATAACATCAAATACCTCGATTGTGTATAGGCGGGATATTTGATGTTATTCAAAGGGAAATTCAAAGCGCTTTATTTGTTTCATCAGATAATGTAAAGCATTATCTTGTTATTCATTGCTTTATTGTACTTCTAATACGCAAAATCCAGATGATTGTGCTTTATAATATCGTGGATATAACCGATTTCACTCGTCGGCAGAGTGATGTTATAAACATTTTCCAATTGAATGAACGCCTTTTTAATACCGCTTATAAATTCTCGATGCTTATGCTCAAAATTATCTAATTCTGTATAAACCTCTATTGGCTGCTGTTTAACGAGTCTTTCTATCAAACAGCTGATATGAATGTATAAACTGATTTTGGAAGAATTAGATAATTTAACCTGAAATATTTCCTGTAACAAGGTTAATGCTCTTTCAACATGATTAATGATTTTTTCAGGATTTAGAATAGTGATATGATCAAGTACACTTTGCATTGAAAACTGCTTGAGAAGCTTATCGTTAAGTACGGTTATCTCGCTTTCTGTCAATACGGTTCCAAGAATCTCATACCATTTAAATTGATTTTCTCCGTTGATTATGTCTTCAATAGCTACAAAGGGTATTCCTTCTATTTCAGGATCCAATGTTCCCACAATACCCAAAATGTTGTACGAGTCAAATAAAGCGCTTTCTGACTCGTTATGTTCCAAGGTGGAATAATCAAATGCGATAACATCAATATTTTTTATGTTTTTAAATATCCTGTCCAATAACTCTTTAAATTTCATAGCCGTTCCTATACCAGTATCACAGGTAGTAATAATAACATTTTCTTTTTTGTTTGCAGGAGGTTCAATGATTTGATACTTTGGTATCTGTTTCTTCATTTTCGCTAATATTTGCTTGATTGGTTTGTTTTGAAGGATACTTTCTCCTGCTTCTATGACCATGGAAGTCGTCACATTATTGACTAAACCAATCGTTCCTTTAAAGCTATTTTCTAATCGATCAGATAATTGTGTAAGGGAACCCATGTCTACAAAAATAATAATATCATTATGGTTATCGATGGTTTTAAGGAATAATTTCATTTTCTCGATAACATCTGAAACAGAGACTTCTATAGGCATGTCAAACCCTTGAAAGAGATACTTTCCCAATAATCTATTGGCTACATTTGCAATGCTTGAAGCGGTATTCTCCCCGTGGCAGACAATGATTGATTTGATTCCTTTACTATCTGTCAGCTTCTCGAAACTTCTTAAAAACAAAATAATGATATTCAAATCTAGTAAATTAATTGTTAATCCTAATACATTTTCCATTTCCTCTTTAATCAGATTTGCCTGATTGAATTCTCTTGGATAAACATGTTTTAAGCCTTCTAAAAGCTTTCTAAAAACACCTTCTTCATCTGTTAACGCTGAAAATGATTCATTTCGGTAAATAATATACTTCGTTATTTTTGAAATAGTCTGCTGTGAATAGAAGGTATAATCATAAACTTTTAGAACATTGAACAATAATTTTTCGATGGTATTAACTTTCTGTTCAGAGCTTTCTAAAAGAGAAAAAGACTGCAGTTCGTCTAAATATTTTTTTACATCTTCTACTAGAGCCGAAAAAGGTATATCTTGATGATTTTTTACTTTTGTCTGTATATCTTTAAATAAATGATGGATTATGCTTTCTGTTTTTGTAATATGTTTGTCAGCTAATGTAGGTTCATCTTCGTAATCAATCACCATTTCATCCAAAAAGATATGTTTGAATTGATAGTTTAAATAATACTTATTGTCTGCATATAGTTTTATTAAATGCTCAGGCAAATGTCTGATGTTAATGGAAATATTGTCATCAGCCATGGAATTTTCCTGTAAAGCACTGGCGCAGGAAAAAACAATAACGTTTTTAAGTTCACCTATATTGCCAGGAGGGTCATATTTAAAGAGTGTGTAGATTACATTTTTAGAAATATCCAAGGTTTTGTTTATTCGTTTGCTTTCATCTTTATAAAATTTTTTAATCAATGTCTGTCTTTTTTTTAGAGACATTTGATTAAGAGATGGTAAATCGATAATTACTGGTATTCTTCTTGTAAAAGTAGGTAAAAAAGCTTCGCCAGGGTTCTCTGTGGTAGCAAGAATAACCCTGACATTTGTCTTCTTCTCTATATCATTGCTACCTAAGGGATTATAGACTCCTTTATCCATTAGCAGAAATAACTTTTCCTGACTCTCAAAAGATAATCGATGTGCTTCATCTAAAAATAATACCCCGTTATTCGCGGCTTCTACAATACCCATTTTGTGATTATCTGCTCCGGTAAAAGCTCCCTTTACATGACCAAATAGTTTCGCAGTAATTAAATCAGGATTATCTGCATATTCAGCACAATTTAAAGTAATGAATTTCCCATTGTTTGAAATAATCTCTTCATTGGAAGCATAATCATAAACCAATTTTGCTAAGTAACTCTTTCCCACACCTGAACTTCCTGTAAGCAGAATTGGCAGCCCGCTCGGAGGGTAACTGATTGCTGTCTTGCATTGTTCAATCATATTTTTTGTATCCATGGATTCACCAATAAACTCTTGGAAAGGATCTGAAATATTTTCATTGATAGAAAAATAGCTCTTTAAATCAGAAATACTTTTAAAGACAAATGTATCCACTCTTTTATGATAGAAGTTTTCCAATGTTTTTCTCTCATAGAATAGAACGGGACGCGAATTCACTTTTATTAATTCTTGCCGGTGAAATAAGTCATTTAACAGGCGACTTGCTACACTTCGGTTCATTTGAAATGTATCGCTTAACAAAGTTGCCGTAGCCCCTTTTCCCAGCTGCTGCGTTTTCCTATTTATGGATTGTTGACTTAGAAATTGAATTAGTTGATCTATATCCATCTATCTCATCCTTTTAAAATAAATAGTTATTGCAGCGTATCCGTGGCGGAAGATACGCTGCAATGCCCTATTATGATTTGCTCTTCATCAGCTGATGGAAATTTTGGAATTTAGAAACTGCAGGATCAATTCCTTTTTCATTTGCTAATACAGCAGATAGAAGCTGTAGAGGAATAATATATTCAAAGACACTAAATATTGAATCTTCATCTCTGGAAATAATCAAATCTTTCTGAGAAGCATTTGTTTTTTCACTTCCTATCAAATAACAATGGTTTGTAACTTTACTCAGAAATTCTTCCAATACTAGTAATCTTTCCCGATTCTCGTGTTGGGATGCTAGAAAAATAAAGTTACTATCTTCACTGACGCAATTATACACACCATGCATATACTCTTCCATCTCATACCCGATGACTGGAACCCTTACCGTTTCTAGAAGTTTTAATGCCCCCTCTAATACGGTGGCATAATGGGATCCGTACCCTATAACCATGATTTCGCTGGCGTTTGTCAAATCATCTTTGATGTGATAAACCCATTCTTCCGAAGCATCAACAATGTCATCCAGCTTTTCGAAAGTTTTCTTCATTCTTGCCAGGTAGTTATTGTACTTCTCGTCACTTAGTAACTGATTATACTCGCTAAATTCTAATGAGAATAACATTAAGGTAAGGATGGATGCTACATATCCTTTCGTTTTTGCTCCAGCCTTTTCCTGATCTCCTACCTCAATAGGTAAATAATAATCAGATGTATCGGCCAGATTACTATCTTTATATTCTGAAACTCCAATTGTCGGGATATTCATTTTCTGTGCGCGTTTTATCCCGTTTATCGTAGACAGACTGCTGCCTCCCTGTGAAATACCTAAAACAAGACTGTTTTTACTGTCCGATACTTTTTCTTGCATAAAGTGGGTGGGATAAGTTGGATGGACCTCCCAATTAGTTACTTCTTCTATCAGTGGCTTAGCAGCTAACGCCGCATGATAAGAAGTCCCTGAACCGATAATATATACATTTCTCACTTCTTTATTTACAGATGGAATCACAGATCCTACAATCTTTTTTCTGTTTTCGAGTAAATGGAGCAGTACTTCCTTTTCTTCCAAAATATATTGATGCATTAAATTAACAGTCATTTTCAATTCCTCCTTTAGAAAATACCTAAAACTGAACTCACAATTCCTATTACAATAATTCCTAACATAATATAGTTCACTTTGACGCTTTTCTTTAATAGATAAAGTATAAATAAGGTTAGACCAAGCGGTATCATTTTTGGCATAATCTCATCCAGTGTATCTTGCAGGTTCACTTCACTGCCTTGCATACTGAAAGAGAGAGGAGTGGACAGATCAATCAACGTTCCTGTCATTGCTCCTATCACTATCAAACCTAATACCGACGCACTTAAAGATATTTTTTCAAATTGCCCTTTTTCCTGAATCTTGTCTAACAAATCTGTTCCTTTATTAAACCCTACGAAAGTTCCATAGTATCTGGCTAAAAAATGCGGAACATTATATAATACCAGGAATAAAATAGGACCTAACATATTTCCATCGCTGGCCAGAGAAATGCCTATACCGGCAGCGATGACTCTAAATGTTCCCCAAAAAAATGAATCACCTATACCAGCAAGCGGCCCCATTAATGCTACTTTAATATTGTTTATTGTGGTTTTATCAAAATTCTCTTTTTCTTTTGCGTTCTTTTGCTCCATGGCTCCGGATATACCCATAATGAAGCTGGATACAGCTGGGGTCGTATTAAAAAATGCCAAATGCCGTTGATATGCTTCAGCTCGTTCTTTGCTATTAGGATACAATTTAATTAATAGCGGAATTAATGAATAAAGGTAGCCTAGAGCCTGCATCCGTTCATAAGTAAAGGAACCCTGAAGCGTGAAAGAACGCCAGAACACTTTTCTTAAATCTTTTTTAGTAATCTCGCCCGGTTTGTTTTGTTCTTCCATTACAAAGAAACCTCCTCTTCATCAGACTTATCTAACTGATAAAGTATTACTGCAATGATTGCTCCGATAATAGCGACCCCGGTGATATCTACGCCAAAGTAAATAGCAATGACAAATCCCAAAAAGAAATAGGGAGAAAGCTTCATACTGAACGTCATTTGAAGTAATAAAGCAAAACCTAACGCCGGAAACATCGAAGCCGCTACCTCTAATCCATTCGTAATAAAAGCAGGGATGTTATTAACAAAAGCCTCAACTGTTTCTGAACCCAACATAATCCCTAAAAAATTCGGCACAAATCCATTTAAGAAGAATAAAGAGATACCCAGCCAATGCATAAGGGTTATCTTTCCTGTTTCTCCTTGTTTGGCGTAACGGTCAGCGCGGTGAATGAAAAAAGTATTTACCGTCCGAACCAGAATTCCTAAAGACTGTGCTAAAATAGCAATTGGTACAGCTAGGGCCAGGGCAACTTCTGGACCGCTATCGGTCATAATGGCAAATGCTGTTCCTAACACTCCGCCAGTAGTGACATCAGGGGGAGTAGCTGAACCAATGCCTACTATCCCCATCCAAACTAATTCCAGTGTTGCGCCTACAATAATTCCTGTTTGCAGGTCCCCCAGAATCAGACCTACCACTGGACCAAGTACTAATGGACGCTCAATCATGGTCTGTCCAAAAATTCTGCCATCCAGGATTCCAACTGCTCCAACAAGTCCTATCAATATCGCTTCCAGCAGCATTTTCTTCCTCCTTCCAAAGCGTTTTTAAACAAGGTTTTTAAATAATTTTTTTGTATCGTTGGGAACTTGGCGAACCTCTACTTCGATTTTTTCTTCAATGGTCTTTAAATTTTTAATGTCCTCGTCATCTACTGCCACCGCTCTGGAAATTAATTTCTTTCCTTCTGCCATTCGAATCCCTCCAATATTAATACTTTTGATATTATTAGAGGCATCTACAAGGCTTTTTGCGTCTTTAGTAGAATCAATGATGACTAACGCTTTCATTTTTGGGTTGTCCAATTTTGGTAAATCTTTGATAGCGTCTTCAACTGATTTAATATAAAGCTTGGCACTTGGTGGCTTAGCCATTTTTAAAGCCATTTGTTTCGTTTTATCCTGAGCAGCATTATCGTTCGCCACCAAGATGATATTGATGTCATAGTGCTTTGACCAGGCAAAAGCTACCTGCCCATGTAATAACCGATCATCGATTCTTACCAGTTTAATCATCAGAATTCCATCCTTTCCTGTTCCTGCCTTTCGACAACATCATTAACGTAGACAATCCCTTCTTTTCCTTGATAGATGCTTTTGTGAATAAGTTGTTTGAGACTAATATCTTCGTTGTTACTGATTAATTCAATAGCCACTGGGAGATTGGTTCCGGTTAGAACATGAATATTTTCCTTCGTCATCCATTCGGCCATTAAATTAGTAATGCTTCCGCCTAAAATATCTGTGAGCACTACATATTCCGTATCAGATTCTTGCTTAGCAACTATTTGTTGTAATTGTTCTTGAATGGATGCTGTACTTGTATTTGGATTCATTTTAATAGAGTGCATATTTTCTTGCTGACCCAATATCATCTCTATGGAATATACAAATGCTTCCGATAGATAGCCGTGTGTTGCGAATATAAAACACCTCATTCGTTCACCTCCTTTGCTTTTACCTAGCAAAAAACATGCCAAGATAGTGTGTATTAAAGGGTTTAGTGTTGGTTATGTTCGTTGGATGTTGTAGAATCAATGTTTGAGAAGCTGAAGAATTTTTATATATGGCAGAGCGTAGGCAGATGTAGCAAGATTTGTGCAACACTGGAGAGTGTAGATGTTTTTTGTGCATCTTAATGTATTTCCCCTTCAAAGAGGAAAAACAATGTGTTTAGTTGTAAGCGTTTTAGAATTACTATAAGGATAGTTTCACAAAACATTATTTTAATAAAACACTTTAGGAGGAATTATAGATGAAAAAAATATTATTAGCATGTTCAGCAGGTATGTCAACAAGTCTATTAGTTAAAAAAATGGAGGAAGCAGCAGAAGCTAAAGGAATTGAAGTAACTGTCTGGGCTGTTGCACAAGATAAAGCACCAACTGAAATGGAAAAGGCAGATGTTCTTTTGATTGGCCCGCAAATGAGATTCATGAAGAAGAAGTATACTCCTGTGGCAGAAGAAGTTGGAATTCCATTAGATGTTATTGATCCAATGACATATGGACGTGTAGATGGGGAAGCTGTTTTAAATCAAGCATTAGAATTGATTGAAAAATAACCGTCAAAGGAGGGGTAATAAATGAATAAGTTTATGGAGTTTTTGGAAAATATTCTGTTGCCGATTGCGGATAAATTAAACAACAATAGATATTTAACAGCTTTACGTGATGGGTTCATGGTTGCGTTACCATTTATTATTTTCGGTTCCATTTTCGTTGTTTTGGCAAATCTTCCATTCTTAGATAGGTTAATTGGAGAAGAAGCGTTTGCAACTTACCAAAATGCATTAGCACCAGCATCAGAATCAACGTTAAGCCTCATGGGATTATTTGTTATCGTAGGTATTGGTTATAAGTTAACGCAGCGATACGGTTTGGAAGCTATTTATGGTGGTACAGTTGCCATCGCATCATTCTTAATATTAACACCACAAGTTCTTGAAGGAGTGGCTGGTGCTATCCCGGCTGTAAGCTTAGGTGCGGAAGGCATGTTTTTGGGAATTGTTACCGCATTCGTTTCCGCTGAGTTATATAGATTTTTCACTCAAAAAAATTGGACAATTAAAATGCCGGCTGGAGTACCAGATCAGGTTTCTAAATCATTTAGTGCATTGATTCCGGTTGCTTTGACATTATCCATCTTTTTAGTTCTCAGAATTGTATTCAGCTTTACTCCGTTCGATACGATACAGAATTTTATTTATACGCTTATTCAAGAGCCACTGACTGCACTAGGCAGCGGTTTACCAGCAACAATTATTGCTGTTCTTTTAATTCAAGTATTTTGGTTCTTTGGATTGCACGGTCAGATTATTATAAACTCTGTATTTGACCCAATCTGGTACGCTTTAAATAATGAAAATCTACAAGCATTCCAAGCTGGTCAAGAAATACCAAACGTTGTAACCAAACAGTTTATTGATACCTTCTTAGTTGGTATGGGCGGAACTGGTATGACGTTAGCAGTTATCATTTTAATCTTAATAATAGGTCGAAGCAGGCAGATGAAAGAACTTGGCAAACTAGGTGCACCAGCAAGTATATTCAATGTAAATGAACCAATCATTTTTGGGTTGCCAATTGTTATGAATCCATTATCTCTCATCCCTTGGATTCTTGCCCCAGTTGTGGTAACGATTATAACGTACTTTGCGATGTCAACGGGTATCGTACCAAAACCAGCAGGAATTATTGTGCCATGGACTACGCCGCCGCTTCTTAGTGGATTCTTGGCGACAGGAAATGCGTGGCAGGGGGCAGTACTGCAAGCATTTAACTTAATAGTCGTAATGATAATCTGGTGGCCTTTCCTTAAGATTATTGATAAAAGTTATTATGAAAATGAGAAGAAAAGTAGCAAATAAAAATAAAGCGCGATTGTCTACTTATTAAAATATGAATTAAGGCAACCTTTTGGGAGATAAAGGATACACTGCGAATTATGAGCCGAAGGGATTGTCGCTATAAGAATATAAATGCTACGGAACATCCAGCGGATTGTCAATTGAGCAATCTTCTTTATCATAGTGAAAGAGGATGAAATCTGGATCTGTACGTCGCTATATATAAAATGAATATAAATTATTAATCTAACAAGAAAACGGTCCTAGCGGTAAAAACGGGATCAATCCTATTTATAAAATATAGGATGTCAGCTATTGAAAAGAGGGGAAAGTGCATGAAAAATATTACAGGAATTGCATTTCAAATTATTTTATATGCAGGAAATGGTCGCTCTAGTGCAATGGAAGCCATTCAAGAAGCGAAAGAAGGAAACTTTGAAGAGGCAGAAAGTAAATTAATTGAAGCAGGTGAAGAACTAAATAAAGCGCATGAATTCCAAACAAATCTGCTTCAAGGAGAAGCTAATGGAAAAAGTACTGAAATTAATATAATTTTAATCCATTCACAAGATCATTTAATGAACGCTATGACTGTTCGTGATTTAGCAACAGAGATCATTGAATTATATCATCATAAAAATTAGGAGGTATATCATGACTGTACAATACAAGTTCCCGGAAGGATTTTGGTGGGGAAGTGCAGCATCAGCAACACAGACGGAAGGTGCTGCAAATAAAGATGGAAAAGGAAAAAACATCTGGGATTATTGGTATGAAACAGAACCCAATCGTTTTTATGAAGGGGTAGGACCAGAAACCACCTCAGACTTTTACTGCCGTTATAAAGAAGATATCCAATTAATGAAGGAAATTGGGCATAATACATTTCGTCTGTCTATTTCTTGGTCTCGTCTAATCCCAGGTGGACGTGGGGAAGTAAACCAGGAAGCTGTGAAATTTTATAATAATGTCATTGATGAATTAATTGCTAATGGTATTGAACCTTTTGTGAATTTATACCACTTTGATATGCCATATGAGTTACAAGAAGAAGGAGGGTGGGAAAGCAGATCAGTTGTTGATGCATATACAACGTATGCCCGTGAGGCATTCCGGTTGTTCGGTGATCGTGTTTCTAAATGGTTTACATTCAATGAACCTATTGTACCAGTAGAAGGCGGTTATCTTTATGATTTCCATTATCCTAATATAGTAGATGGAAGGCGTGCAGTACAGGTTGCTTATCATACGATGATTGCTCATGCTCAAGCAGTTGAGGCTTTCCATGCTTCAAGAATGAGAGATGGAAAAATAGGTATCATTTTAAATCTAACTCCATCTTACCCGCGGAGTCAACATCCTGCTGACATAAAAGCATCACGTATTGCAGACTTATTTTTTAACCGTAGTTTTTTAGATCCGGCTGTGTTGGGAGAATATCCTGAGGAATTAATTGAAATATTAAAGGAGTATGGTCAATTACCCATCACTGAAAATGGTGATAAGGAACTTGTCAAAGCTAACACTGTTGATATTCTAGGTGTTAACTATTACCAACCACGCCGTGTGAAAGCGAAAGAACATTTACCAAATCCATATAGTCCTTTTATGCCAGACTGGTTCTTCGATAACTATGAAATGCCGGGCCGAAAAATGAACCCGTACCGTGGATGGGAAATCTACGAAAAAGGAATCTATGATATTATGATCAACTTAAAGGAGAACTATGGAAATATTGAATCCTTTGTCTCTGAAAATGGAATGGGAGTTCAAGATGAAGCACGATTCTTGGAAAATGGGGAAATTCAGGATGATTATCGTATTGAATTTATTCAGGAACATTTAAAATGGCTGCACCAATCCATTCAAGAGGGATGTAATGCCAAGGGATATCATTTATGGACCTTTATGGATAACTGGTCGTGGATGAATGGTTATAAAAACCGTTATGGTTTCTTCTCCGTTGATTTAGAAACTAAAAAACGTACACCGAAGAAAAGTGCACATTGGATTAAAGAGGTTTCCGAAAATAATGGTTTTTAGTAAGAGAACTCTATTAAAAAACGACGCGGTGGTCCGCTTTCTTTAGATTGTTTGTAAGTGTCCACTTTGAGGTGTTTTCTGTAGATTTAAATACGGAATCAAGAACGCTTTTTCTCAGATAATTGTTTGGCAATTCTAATTGAGATTGTGAAAACTTTAAAGTTTGCTGTGTGTTCTAAAAACAATATAGGTAAAGGTTCTGGTTCTATCTTTGAGTCAGGACCTTTATTGTTAAAATAATTTATATAGAAGAAATAAATATATTTACACACCCGAAAGTAAGGTGAAGTAAAAAGATGTTAGAAAATAGGATGAAAATGATATTACGAGAATTAATGGCAGCAGAAGCTCCTGTGGCAGGGAGATATCTTGCTGCCGTAAATCATGTCACAGTCAGAACAACAAGGGAAGATATGAAAGCCCTCTCTGGCTTGTTAAAAGAGCATGGTGGAACGATTGAATCGTTAAAAGGGAAGGGTTATCAGCTGAAGGTTATCGATGAACAATACTTTCGTAACTTTTTAAAAGAAATATCAAGTCATGATCAAACCGTCGGCGAGTATGTTCCGCGGACACCTGAGGAACGAATAAAATATATTATCATTCGTCTCTTACTTAATCAAGATTATATTAAGTTAGACGATCTAGCAGAAGAAATGTATATTAGCAGGTCTACCATTCAAAATGATTTAAAGCATGTGAGAGTAATACTGTCTGCATATGAAATTGACTTAGATGTACGTCCGAATTATGGTTTGAAGGTGAAAGGGGATGAAATGAAGATTCGTTTTTGTATGTCTGAATATATATTTGACCGAAAGGAAGAAATGGGTGAACAATTGGGAGATTTACATTTAACAAGCTTTGATCAAAGGTTGTTAAATGTATTTTTGCAAATAATTATGAATCAAATTAATTTTCATCAAATCACTCTTTCAGACATTGCATTGAATAATTTGCTAGTGCATATTGTTATTGCCTATAAAAGAACTAAAAGTGGACATTATGTAAAACTATATAATATGGACGTACAGGATATTTTGAAACAGAAGGAATATAAAGTAGCTCAGGAGATTGTTAAGGAAATAGAGGAAAAGTTAGAGATTACATTTCCTCAAGCTGAGGTAGCTTATATTACACTTCATTTGCTCGGGACAAAAATGCTTTCTCAAGCAAATAACGCGGTAGAAGAAGTGATTGATGAGAATATTCTCTGTTATGTTTCTAGAGCGCTGGATAAAATAGATCAAGAATTTAATTTGGGAATAAAAGACGATAAAGAATTGATTTTTGGGTTAAGCCTTCATCTAAAACCAGCAGTAAATCGATATAAGTACGGTATGAATATCCGCAATCCGATGTTGGAAGAGATAAAAAAGAATTATCCGCTGGCATTTGAAGCAGCTATTTCAGCTGGACTGACAATTAGTGAAGAGATGGGAGCAGAAATAGATGAGAATGAAGTCGGCTATATTGCACTTCATATAGGGGCGGCGATAGAAAGAAGAAAGCTGATGTCTGGACCAAAGCGTTGTTTAATTGTTTGTGCTTCGGGCTTTGGTACAGCTCAATTAATTTATTATAAATTGAAAAATCAATTCGGTAAAGAACTGGATGTTGTTGGCACGACAGAGTATTATAAATTACGTAATTATAATTTAAATGATATTGATTTTATTGTTAGTTCTATTCCGATTTCTGGTGAAATTTCGGTGCCGGTAATTCAGGTAAATGCTATTCTAGGGGAAAATGATTTAATTAAAATTGGACAATTTGTTGAGGAGAAAAGCCAATCTATAAATACCTATTTTAATGAAGATTTAATGTTTCTTCGAAAAGAGTATCAAACAATGGATGGAGTTTTAAGCTTTCTTAACAATGAATTGATTAAGAAGGACCTCGTAGACGATACATTTATAGAAGCAGTTTATGAAAGAGAAGGGGTTGCCCCTACCTCATACGGCAATTTAGTAGCTATACCACATCCAATAACTCCGAAAACGGAGAAAACTTTTTTAACTATATGTACGTTAGAAAAACCGATTAAATGGAAAGATAAACCAGTACAATTTATTTGCCTTTTATGTGTCAAAAAATATTCTCAGGAAGACCTGCAGGGTATGTATGAAATGCTTGGAGAGATAATTGATAATAGTACGATGGTTAAGAGATTGATAAAAGCCAGAAATTATAAAGAGTTTGTTGAAAATTTGAAGTAATGGGATGTTTTAATGTATCTCATTATAAACTAACATTGATAAGATTAAAGAAAAAAGATTGTAGAGATAAAATGTAAGAAGAATGCTTTTGTATAGGTAAGTAATAATTAATCAAACAACCCGTCTGTATACACAGGCAGGTTGTTTGGAATCTAATCTGTCAGAACACTATTACTTCCGCACTACAGGAATCCACATTTCACCAAATACCTTACCGCCCCGCTGTCCCATCTCAACAGAGGTATTTGGTCCGCCGACATACGCAACATCCTGTGCTGCCGGCAGAGCCTCGCCAAAAGCCATACCAGTAAGTGTCTCATGCAGGACTTCAGCTGTCTCCGCTTCTCCTTTGACAACAACATATTCCCCTTGAGGAAATTGAATCACCCTTGTCGCATCAGGTAAAGTCTCTTTTGTCAGCACACCGACATAATGCATCATTTTGTTATTTACCGCTTCATTCACAATAAAAACAGACTCATTTTCAGCAACGCTTTTTAACTTATCAAGCGTTCCATCCTCATTTACTTTATTCCAGAAATCCGCTTTTTCCTGATTGATGCCCATATAATCTGTATAATCACTCTTTAGATCTGTTCCAAAGCCTAATACAACAAAGCTGTCTTTTTCTTCTAACGTATAATTTGCCATACTTAAAACCATCCTTTTTTAGAAATTGTATCAAATGTGTTGTCTTTTCATTTGATAAGTTTATACTATCCTTAAATCATGTCAAAAAATGATACTGTTTAGGAGGATATCATGAAAAAAGTGGAGCGGGTCAATATCATCATGCGCTATATCAATAATCGTTCTCGTTTTACCATCTCAGAAATCATGCAGGAATTTAATATTTCTCGTTCTACTGCTATTCGAGATATCAAAGAGATTGAAGCGATGGGAATGCCGCTTGTTGCTGAAGTTGGAAGGGACGGAGGTTATTTCGTTATGAATAATTCTGTCTTGCCAACTGTTCGTTTTACCGATAATGAGATAAAAGCGCTTTTTCTTGCTTTTATGGCTACCAGAAATCAGCAGCTTCCCTATTTAAAAAGTCGCCACTCCTTGGCTGAAAAATTACTTGGTCTTATCTCTGAAAATCAACAGGATGATCTGATGCTTTTAAATCAAATCCTCTTATTTGAAGGTACGAACCCGAATAATCCTGATCTGCTTGACCTGTCTGATTTGCCTCATCCGATGTTGGAGCAGCTTATCCAGCATATTCTTATGGACAGTTATTTATGGATTACTGTACAGGAAGGGGAGGAGTGTAAATCCTATCCGATTTATCTTCTGCATATTTATCGGGAGAAAAGCTACTGGTTGATGGAAGGCTTTCATTTGGAGGAGGAAAAGACACAGATTATTCCTGTAGATCAGCTTACTGATATTCGCACCTATCCTGTTAAGCATAGGATGAGCAGGAAAAAGATTTTGGAAAAGCAGCGCAGCCAGAAAGAAGAGATTAATCTCATGCTTGAACTGGGGCCAAAGGCGATTGCTCAATTTAAAAAGTACCATCCGCTGACTGTTTCTATTTCTTATACTAATCCTTACCAGACTCGGGCGCGTTTAAACACGTTTGTTGATGTGAGAAAAGAGGAGGAGGTTAATGAGATGGTGAATTGGCTGCTTTTTCTTGGGGTGGATGTTGAGGTTAAGGAAATTCCGGGGGAAGTTTTGGAGAGAGTGCGGGAGAGAACGATGATGTGGTAATGATAAAGAGAATAATACAAAATGTAAGAGTATAAGCTGATTCATCATCGAGTTTTTTTTAACATGGCAGGTTCTCCTTCCCTCGTTAAAATATACGATTTCAAGGATAACCTGCCCCATTTTTAGGTATCAAATTATCTATTTGTATCCTCTTTTGATGTTATCAATCCGATTTCCCTTTATATTTCGGAAAGTAACCCAATATAAATGCAATACCTGAAAATACTGCAGCTAATATAATTGCGGTTCTTAGTAATAAATCGCTGACATTTATCATTAATTCTCCATTACCAATTATTAATCCAAACAATTGTGTTAAAACCATAATTAATGCAGTCAAAATGGATAGTATTAGACTTACTGTAAAAGCTTTTTCTAGAAATTTTTGCAATTTTTACCCTCCCCAAATTGGTAAAATTCCCATTCCTATTAACCATCCTATTATTACAACAGGAACGGCATAATAAAGAATTAACATACCAAATGTTTTTTCAGGCTTCGCACCTACTATGCCAGATGCAATATAAATTGATCCCGAAGCTGGCGGCATTTGTGCTGATGTTGAAGCAAATGTAATCACCGCAACAGCAGCAATTAAAGGTGAGAATCCGCTTGCAATTAATATCTCATATGAAACTAAACCTACAGCTGTTAAAGTACCCGTTGATGTTAAAGGCCCTGCTATAATCGTAATTCCTATGCCCAATAGTAATAATGTTAACCATGCAGGAGAATTTAGAGCATCAATAAATTGTGCGATATTATCAGAGAGTCCGAGTTCGGTTAAAACTTCGCTTGCTGCTACAGCAAAGAAAATAAGTGCACCAATTACTGTAAATCGAGGTATTGCTTTTTGGATAAATTCCATGAACTCTTGGCTGGAATTTGGTAACGCTTTCCTTCCTAATAAAAAAGAAATAGCAATCATTAGGGTTGGTATCCAAACAACAATATCAATACTATCGATTGCTTCTTCCCCTATAGAAGGGTTACTAATCAAGTAGTCTGATAAAGGACCAATCGTAAGTATTAATGGAATGATTGCACCTAAATAGATAAATATGGATGACCAGCCTTTTTTTAAAGAAACACTTAAAGGTTCAAGCGATTCAGAAGGGAAAGCCTTTATGTTTTGTTTTTTAACAAAGAATCCTATCATAATGATTCTATGAATAAATTGATAAGCCCCTGCTATAAAGAGTGCAATATAATATTCACCAACAGAAACAGCTGCTGCCACTGGGGCAAATCCTAAAACAATAAACATCGATGTAGTAGGAGGCAGAACAGAAGCCATTCCCCCGTTACCAACCATGACTGTCGCTGCTATTTCTTTGTTCCATTTATTTTTAATCATCCATGGTCCTGTAATTGATCCAGTTGCAGCGGTATTCCCTGAATCTCCTCCAGACAGGGTTCCTAGAGCGGAGGAACCAATAGCATCCATAAAAGCAGGTGCACCTGGCAGCCTTCCTACAAGTGAATTCAATATACCAAGTAATTTATCTACAATTCCTAATTTGTCTATTACATAAGCCATGAATACAAATGCAATGGCAGCATATAATACTGAAAATGTCGAAGCAAAAGTAATTCCCTGTACAAATAAGTTAAAGGCTTCAGTGCCGCCTAATAATGCTATTGCCAAAAAACCTATTAGAGCAGCTTCCCCTAAATTTCTCTTTAATTTAACACTCCATAATATAAGTATTACAACAAATATCACTAATGCTAATATCCCCATTTTAAACCTCCTTCGATTAAGGTTAACTATTTAATGCATGGATAACTTTCTTCCAATCCAATTTTTCTTCAGACTTTAATTTTTCATCTAATTTTGCTCGTGTAATATATTCAAGTTTAGATTTCGTACCATTTGTCATATAAGGCTCTACGCCATTCCTTTTCATAAATTCTATTACATTCTCCATTTCTTTTTCTCTTCGTTTAGAATGCGGTACATTGCTTTTTATATATCTCTCTACAATTTCTTCAAACGGATCTCTGTCCATTGTTGAAGTAATTGAATCAAGTATTTCGTCTTCCAGTTCCAGTTTTTCAGCTGTCTCCATTACTTCATACAATAATGTGGAAAGGCCTTTGGTAAAAATACTGCGGATAAATTTAAAGTTTGTTGCATCTCCGACTTTTTCGCTAATGCAGGTTAAATTCATATCGAATTTTTGCCCCCAATTAACAAATTCGTTCCCATTAGTTCCGCTAACTAACATAGGTACTTTATGTCCGTATACCTTTAAAGCGCCCATAATAGCTGCATCAATTAAATTTAATCCTTTTTTATCCAGCTTTTCAGCTATCGTCTTTTTTTCTTCGGCACTCGCTGTTGTCAAATCAACATATAAAGTGGATGTGTCTAAAGAATCTATTATAGAATTCCAGACTTCTACTGCATTGTTAGCTGGAACTGCCACAAATAAAATATCAATAGATTTTCTGACTAACTCTTTAGGCGTATTAATAAAGCTTAACGTTGTAACTTCTGAAATATCCTTTGATTCTGATCCATGAAATAAAGGGTCAAAAGCATAAATAGTATCCACGTTATATTCACTGATACTTTTCGTGATTTCACGACCGACTTCACCGTATCCAATAAATCCTATATTCAAATCCAACACTCCATCTCTATTGACTATTATTTTTTATTGCGTCTCTTAACCAAGCAGGCTCTAGCGCAGAAGTATCATTATGTTGTTCGTTTAAATTAAATTCCATAATCTTTTGTAATCGTTTGTTTTCATACGCCAGCTTTTTTTCAGCTGATATTATAGATTCTTCTATTTTTTCGTGAGGAATAATGACAACGCCATCTTCATCACCTATTACAAAATCACCTGAGTGAACTTGGATGCCCCCGCAGCTGATTGTGTCATCGAAGGTTCCAGGTCCATTTTTACGCGGACCAGTCGGCACAAATCCTTTAGAATATATTTGTATATCCATATCCGATAAATCTTGTTTATCTCTAACTAGTCCATCAACAATTATTCCTTTTATTCCCATTTTTTCAGCTGCTGCAGCCATTAAATTACCTAGGCATGCTGCATAAGTAGAACCCTTACAATCCACGACCAGTATATCGCCGGGATTAGACTCATAAATCGCATAGTGTAAATATAAATTATCTCCTGGATAAACGGACACGGTTCTTACTTGACCAACCAGCGGTTCTTTATAATTTACAGGCTTGATATGATAATCCATTACATTCTCATAATTCATACTGTCAGCAAGTAATGTAGAACTTAATTCTCTCAATTTAGTGAGTATCGTTTCTTTCTCATTATACTGTTTAGACATAATCAAAACCCCTTAGTAAAATTTATTACATTTTTAATATAAAGTGTAATATTTATTACAATATAGCATGTCTGATTATTTGTGTAAACCCTTTCAGTAATTTAAAAATAAAAAAAGCTTTTCACACCACATAAAAAATAGTGTGAAAAGCTTTAGAATATGAATTGCTAATCCTTAGCATGGTAATGGATACTTTTAAGAATTTCATCGACTTTATCTAAGCGATCTGAATCTCTATTAGATGCTTGAATAGCTAATGCGTTTATGATGTAGTCTACAGCTACAGCTGCTGCAATCGGTGAATTATGAAATGCTAAACTATTTGCATCACATGTTATGACCACATCAGCATAGTCAACAATTGGAGAAGAATAATTATCTGTAATTGTAACTATTTTAACACCTCTTGCTTTAGCCGTTTTTATAAAATCATTAATCCGTTTTGCGTATCTCGGAAAACTTATTGCAATAAGTAAATCATCTTCGTCCATAGAAACTACTTCATCTACCCAATCTGACGTATCCGCTACCATAAGCCTGCAATTTCCTTTAATTCGATTTACGTTCTGAGTTAAAAACTGGCCGACAGGAAGCCCGCTGCGCACGCAGGTACAATAGACATGTCTGGCTTGCGTTATCAATTGAACAATATCATCCAATAAGGCCTTATCAACGTGGCTGCTAAGCGTTCTTAACTGATTAATATAATAATCAATTGTTTGTGCCCAGAGTTCTCCTTCTTCTACATTTTTTAGATTAGATTCTAATCGGGCGTGAGGAGATGCCTTATCTCTTAAATTATCTTGCAAATCATGTTGAAATTCTGAATATCCCACATATCCCAATTTACTCGTGAATCTCATTATTGTAGTTGTACTCGTTCCGACCTTTTTTGCTAATTGATTGATTGTATCAAAAGAAACTTCTGATGAATTTTTAATTATGTAGTCAGCAACTTTTCTTTCCGAATTCGTGAGATTTACAATGTTCTTCTTTAATTTATTTATCACGTTTTCCATCATATCACCATCAATATTTGTAGTTATTCACATGTATTACTAAATCAAGTATTCATGAATATTACGCTACTTTCTTAATTATCCGTGCCCCCGCGTCAAGCTAGTATATATTAGCATACCAATTTTACGATAAAACAACAAGATGACACAGATGAAAAGAGCTTAGAAAAAATTTTATAAACACACATTGGAATAAAAGGGGGATATAAAAATCGGTAAATCTGATGAATAGTATTATCAAAATGGTTGTTAAATCCGTCTAGGCTTTCTTTTCTTGAGATCCCAGCTGTCTCTACAGAAAAACAAAACATTATAAACGTACATCAAATAAAGAATTACCACCCCCATCCAATTATAAAAATCTGTTTACCAAAAAAAAGAAATGGGAATGACTATTTAAAAGAAAGAAGGACTTCAGGAAAGTCTGTACGTTATATTTCTATTTTAATAAGAAACTTCATGGGAAGAGTGAAAATTAATTTGAAAATGTTGTCATAAATCTTGTGGATTCACATTGTTTCAGCTTTTTATCCAATAGAGGAGGTTTCTATAATGAAAAAAGAACTGACGCAAGAACAGTTCAGCTATTCAGGCAGAAACGTTTTATCTGGTTTTTTATTTGGGCTTGGGATGGTTGCTTTTATTGACGAAGCTATTTTTCACCAATTGCTTCACTGGCATCATTTTTATGATCGTTCGACTACAGAAATTGGTCTTATTTCCGATGGGCTGTTTCACGCATTTAGCTGGTTTGCAACTGTCGGCGCGCTTTTTATGCTGGCTGATTTAAGACGGCGGGGAGCTTGGTGGAAAAAGCGGTGGCTAGGCGGTATGACGCTGGGGGCTGGTGTGTTTAATTTGTATGATGGTATCGTTCAGCATAAACTGATGCAGCTGCACCAGATTCGTTATGGCGTAAACCTGCTTCCCTATGATTTAACATGGAATATTCTTGCTGGAATAATGGTAATCGCCGGAGGAACCGTCGTTTATCAAACACAGAAACAGCTAAAGCTGCACAAGGGTGAGCCGGGATGATGGGGCATCAGCATGAAAATATGGCGCATACTGCTCACTCGATTGATGCTGTTACACAAATATTTTTAAGCGTCCCTTTTATCATTGGCCTATTGCTTTACATTACTGCAGTTATTTTTTCAAAAAGACAGAATAAGGCATGGCCTATATACCGCACAGTTTTATGGACAGCAGGAAGTGTTTTGTGCATTATCACCGTTGTAAATCCGTTAGCTTCTATCGCGCATCAGAATTTTACCATGCATATGTTTGGCCACTTGCTTTTAGGCATGCTCGGCCCGTTATTCATGGTACTGGCTGCACCAATGACACTGCTTCTGCGAACACTGCCGACACGTTATGCTAAAAAAGTAACTGCTGTACTAAGAAGTCCGTTTTTCCATTTCCTCTCCAATCCAATTGTTCCTGCAGTATTAAATATAGGCGGACTTTGGCTGCTTTATATGACGGGTTTGTACAGTATGATGGAGACAATCATGTGGGTTCATGTGCTTGTCCACCTGCATGTTTTTCTAGCTGGATACTTTTTTGCGGCTACACTGTTATATATTGACCCGATTCCGTATCGATACAGTTATATCTATCGTTCTTTGGTATTGATACTTGCTTTAGCAGGACATAAGATTCTTTCCAAAGTCATTTATGCTTATCCTCCAGAAGGGGTACCCAGAGCGGAGGCTGAAGCCGGGGGCATGTTGATGTATTATGGCGGGGACGCTGTTGATATCGTAATTATTATTATTTTGTGCTATCAATGGTATCAGTCAAAAAGAACAAGAGAAGTTCGTTATCCTGTGACGGGGTAAATAATGAACGGAAATGACAGGGTCTATGCTCTCTATTCCTATATATTGAATATAATCGGAAAATTATCTGGTTTATTCAATATATAGTTTTTTTGTTTGGAAATGGAGTATTGTTATTCTCTCCTGCTAAACTTTTTCACTATCCAAACCTATAAATAAATCAAAATTTAAAGATAATTAAGAAGAAGCGTGTCAGAAATCCTTGATAGAGCGAGCAAAAGGATTTAATATAAATATAACTTATTATAATCGTACACGTAAGCTGGTTGAAAAGAAGCAATTATCCCAGTGGACGGAGATGGATTATTCAGGAGGCTGAAAAAATGAAATGTAGTCCCAAATTAAGGTTATTTTCATTGAACTCCCATTATACCTTAGCAAAAGAGATCGCTGATATTTTAAATGTTCCTCTTGGGAAAAGCTCTGTGAAACACTTTAGTGATGGTGAAATCCAAATCAATATTGAAGAAAGTGTCAGAGGATGTGAAGTATATCTGATTCAATCTACTTCTGAACCGGCAAATGAGCATATCATGGAACTATTGATTATGATTGATGCGATGAAAAGAGCTTCAGCTGAATCCATCAATGTGATCATTCCGTATTACGGTTATGCACGACAGGATCGGAAGGCACGGGCCAGAGAGCCGATTACTGCCAAATTGATTGCTGATTTAATCGAAACAGCAGGGGCCTCCAGAATAATCACATTAGATCTGCACGCGCGGCAAATTCAAGGTTTTTTCGATCTGCCGGTAGACCAGCTTATGGGAGTACCTGTATTAGCGGAGTATTTTAAAAAGAAATTACCGACGGAAGAGGTTATTGTTGTTGCGCCGGATAATGGGGGCGTAGGTCGCGCCAGGAAGATGGCAACGATATTAGACGCGCCTATTGCGCTCATAGATAAACGGCGTCCCAAACCGAATGTATCACAGGTAATGAATGTGATTGGCGATGTGGCAGGGAAAAAGGTCATCCTTATCGATGATTTGATTGATACTGCCGGAACACTTATATCGGCTGCTGATGCGCTGGTTGATAGAGGAGCGGAAGAAATATATGCTTGCTGTACACATCCTGTTTTATCCGGGCCGGCAGTGGAGCGGATTAAATCCTCCATTATCAAGGAATTAGTGATTACCAATTCGATTTATCTGCCAGAGGAGAAACAAATTAATAAAATCACATCCTTGACCATTGCGCCGTTATTAGCTGATGCCGTGCTGAGAGTTCATAACAATGCTTCTGTCAGTGTCCTGTTTGAATAAGTTTTTAGCATTTAGAAATACCTGTATTAATGACAAAAGGATTCAGTTTAGATACAACACCCCAAATGTGAGAGCAAGCAACTGACGTTTGGGGTGTTTTTATATAGAGGGAGGTTCAAATCATGTTATCCAAATCTACACAAGAAAAATTGAATAATGAAATCAATCAAACCTGTGAAGAGCTAAAAATCCCCGGCATGGCACTAACTATTTACCAACACGGCAACAGCATTTATGAAAAATATTATGGATACAGAAACATGAAAGAAAGGCTTCCTATTACAAAGGATACAATATTCGGCCTGGCTTCCATCACCAAATCCCTGACATGTCTGATGGTTATGAAGCTGGAGGAAGAAGGCCGGCTGCATAGCAGTGATAAAGTAACCGAATGGCTTCCCAATTTGAAATTGCCAAGAGAGGATTACTTGAAACAGCTGGAGATTAGGCATCTTATGTCCCATACCAGCGGTTTACCGGGATTGCCCTCTATTCATCACGCCCGCATGAAAAGCATTAGGAAGGATCCGGATGGCGATTTTTTATTTGGAAAATGGCAGGGGGAGGATAACTCTGCCATTCAAACTGCGAATGAATTGATTGAACAAATAAGCAGGATGGACTTTGCATTGTCAGGTCCTCCAGGAACGGTGTTCAATTACTCTAATGAAGGATATGGGATGCTGCAAAAAATTATTGAATTGGCGAGCGGAATGACGTTTATCGATTATGTGGAGAGAAAATTATTTTCCCCGCTGCGGCTAAAGAACTCCTTTTTTCTGACTGAATCCATTATTAACAAAGAAAATGTAACGGAATTATATGCCTATCAAGAAAAGCAGTCGGGTATTTTTCATTCGCCAGCCTGGTGGGATGTTGGGGCTATTTACACGAACGGCTCCTGGAAGGCTTCGGCTGGCGATGTAATGAAGTATGCAGAACTGCTTCGGTTAAGTGGCAGGATTCAAGACAAGCAACTTATTTCAGAGGGGAAAATTGAAAAAATGACCTCCTCCGCTTATTCATTGCCAAATGCCGGTGATTACGGCTTTGGGATAGAAATAAATCCGATTGGGGGACACACCCGATTTGGACATGGCGGCAGCATAAAGGGAGTTTCCTCCAACTTTCAAATCATTAAGGAAAAAGGAATAGCTGCTTCCATTTTAATCAATATGGCAGATGTACCGGCTGAAAAGATATTGGTTTCTGCACTACATATTCTTTTAGGGATATCAGCGGAGAATCCTTTCAAGAAAGATGATGTGTTATCCGGAAAAACATTGAATTTAAGCCTGTTTTCCGGCGGGTATCAATCAGGAGAAGGGGATAAAGCTTCCGTTTCGATACAGGATGATTTGCTTTATTTGAATCGGAATGAACAAATCACATGCTTTTACCCGCTATCTGAAAATGGTTTTATCGCGGAAACCGGAGAGCGGATTTATTTTGCAAAGACTGGAGATTGCGTGCATTCGGTTCTTGTTGGGAAGAGGGTATTGGAAAAAGGGCAATGAGAATAGACGGAAAAAATCCCTTGGTTTTCATGATTGAACAGGAAACCAAGGGATTTTTTCAGCTTATAGAAGATTGCTTCATATTAGAAATATCATTAAACACGCCGACATACTGTATTATTTCACCAACATTATTTTTAACAGGACTGATGGTAAGCAGCTCTTTATATACTTCTCCATTTTTTCGCTGATTTTGGATTTCTCCTTGCCAGAATCCTTTGTTATTAATGGATTCCCACATGTCTTTATAAAATGCTTTATCATGCTTTCCAGAACTAATCACCTTAGGGGTTTTGCCAATGACTTCTTCTTGATGGTAGCCAGTAATTCTTGTGAAAGCAGGATTGATATGCTGAATGACTTTATTTTTATTCGTTATCATCATGCCCTCCGCAACGCCTTCAATGATTTTTCCTTCCACACTTACCCGATCTTGATAATACATAAATATAACGATGATAAAGCTGACGATAGCAAATTCAGACATTAACATAAATGCAATCGCATGATGTCCAGTGAGATTAGCTACACCAGTTAATAGTAATGGAGGGAAGAAACCGCCTAATCCACCCATCGCAGAAACAATCCCATTGACGATTCCAGCTTGCTTGGAAAAATATAAGGGAACTAACTTAAAGACAGTCCCATTTCCAATCCCTACGGTTACCGCAACGGCCAATGCCCCAACGGTATACCATGTGATGCCTGGTGAGAAGGATAATAGGATGCCTGAGAAGGCTACCCCAATGAATACAAACATTAAAATAATGAAAGCATTGAATTTATCAGCCAATAAACCCCCAATTGGTCTTAATGCTGTAGCAATCACAATAAAGATAGCAGTTCGAACGCCAGCGTCTACCGGTTCTAAACTGAAGTTATCTACTAAAAAGCTTGGCAGAAACATGGTGAAAGCAACAAAAGCACCAAATGTAATGAAATAAAATAGGCTTAGGAACCATAAGGTTGTATTTTTATATACACCTTTAATTTGTTCCGCCATCGATTTCTTCACTTTTTCTTCTGAACGGTCACCAAGGATAAAAACAAGTGCGGCAAATAAAAGTAAGATAATCAAAAAGATACGTATGGTTCCTTGCCATCCAATTGCTCCAGCGAGTACAGGTGCGCCAAAGGATGTAATTGCTGTACCAACGTTACCAATCCCATATACGCCATTGATAAACCCATGTTTTTCCTTTGGATAATATTTTGGAAGGGATGTTACTCCGATGGAGAATACCGCTCCGCCTATCCCCAATAGTAAGCCGCCAATGACCAAATCTGCGAAAGAGTCGGCAATGCTCAAGAAGAAAACAGGGAATAGTAAAATCAAAAAGCTAATGAGAAAAATAATTCGTGCCCCAAAACGATCGGCATAAAAACCAATTGGAATACGCAGTAAAGATCCCAAAATAACAGGGATGGCCGTAATAATAGATGCTTGGCCGGATGTTAATGAAATATCCATTGTAATGTATGGCATGAGCGATGAAATCAGTACCCACACCATAAATCCTATAAATAGATTTGAAGTCTGCAAGATTAATTGTAATCCAGGTTTTTTCATTTTTATTCTCCTTCCATGACGAGGTAATTCTTTCATTTGTTTTTTCGATGCTTCCAATTCCATTCATTTGATTACGTTGAAAATTTTAATCTTTCTTTAACAAATACGTAGTGAAATAAATCACATGATTTGTGTCATTTTTTTGAAGACAGAAAGAAGATTTTTTGCTGGAGCTTCATTTGGGCAGTAATAGCAGACTTTTTCAAGCGCCTGGCGGCAAGCAAAATGCTATCCATTTGACTGCATTTTTAATTTCTGGCCTACGTGTGATGTTTTTCACAACGGACAGAAATAAGAAATGATTTAATAGGTCATAGATTGATTAGCAATTCCATTAGGAGGGATTTAGATGGCGAAGAAACCATCTCCGCTTTGGCAAAGATTGAATTACTTAAAGCCGAAAGAGAAATATTCCAATAACCATAGTCAACTGCAAGAAGGAAACCGTGATTGGGAAAATGTTTATAGAAGAAGGTGGCAGCATGACACCGTTATTCGTTCTACCCATGGGGTTAACTGCACAGGATCATGCAGCTGGAACATCTATGTAAAAGACGGCATCGTGACATGGGAAGGGCAAGCGTTGGATTATCCGACAACTGGTCCGGATATGCCAGAATTTGAACCTCGCGGCTGCCCTAGAGGAGCCAGTTTTTCGTGGTACATTTATAGCCCTTTACGTGTGAAATATCCTTATGTAAGAAAAAAATTACTCACGCTATGGAGAGAGGCATTACAAACGCATGATAATCCATTAGAAGCTTGGAAAAGCATTGTAGAAGATAAAGAAAAGGCGGCATCTTATAAACAAGCAAGAGGAAAAGGCGGCCTCGCACGTGCAGATTGGGGAGAGGTAAACAAACTGGTTGCAGCCTCCTGTCTGTATACTGTCATCAAATATGGACCGGATCGAAATGTTGGATTTTCTCCTATTCCTGCCATGTCCATGATCAGTTATGCATCAGGCAGCCGTTTCATGCACCTTCTCGGCGGTCAAATGCTGAGTTTCTATGATTGGTATGCAGACTTACCGCCAGCTTCTCCACAGATTTGGGGAGACCAGACAGATGTGCCGGAAAGCTCTGACTGGTTTAATTCAAGCTATATTATTACCTGGGGTTCGAATGTTCCATTAACTCGTACACCTGATGCGCACTTTTTAGTGGAAGCAAGGTATAAAGGCACCAAAGTCATCTCGGTAAGTCCGGATTATGCAGAATCCACTAAATTCTCGGATGACTGGCTGTCGGTAAAACAAGGCACGGATGGCGCAGTTGCAATGGCGATGGGGCATGTTATTTTAAATGAATTTTATGATAAAAATAAAACGCCTTATTTTGAAGACTACGCGAAGCAATATACAGATTTTCCATTTTCCGTACGTTTGAAAAAGGAAAATGGGAGGTTCACAGCGGATCGCTTTTTACATGCAAAAGACCTTGGAATAGAATCAGAGAACAATGAATGGAAACCAGCGATGTACAACGACCTTACCGGGGATTTTTCCATCCCGCATGGCACGATGGGATCTCGCTGGGACGAAAAAGGAAACTGGAATTTAAAACTATTTGATGAAAGAACCAACGAAAAAATTGAGCCGGTTTTAAGTTTTCTTGACAGGGAGGATGAAGTCGTTTCTGTAGATATGCCGTACTTTGATGCAGAGACAAAGAAAGTACTTCCTCGTACCGTACCTGTAAAACGAATCCAGATAAATGGCGAGACAGAATATATTGCAACGGTGTATGATTTAATGCTTGCCAACTACGGAATCGACCGCGGACTGGGCGGGGAAGCGGCTGCGTCCTATGATGAGATTGCGCCGTTTTCACCTGCGTGGCAGGAACAGATTACCGGAGTGGACCGCAACTTAGTGATTAAAATTGCTCGTGAATTTGCTCAAAATGCCATTGATACAAAGGGACGTTCCATGATTATTATGGGAGCCGGAATCAACCATTGGTACCATTCCGATACGATTTACAGAGCTGTTGTTAACCTTGTTCTGATGGTCGGAGCGCAAGGGGTCAATGGCGGCGGCTGGGCACACTATGTCGGCCAGGAAAAATTACGTCCTGTAGAAGGCTGGACAACGGTCCAATCAGCAAAAGACTGGGGCGGACCTGCAAGATTGCAAAATGGTACTTCTTTCTTCTATTTTGCAACGGACCAATGGCGTTATGAAGAAACATCAATTAACGAGCTGGCAAGTCCAACGGTTGATAAGGCAAGATATGATCATCCGGCAGATTACAATGTATTGGCAGCACGTTTAGGCTGGCTTCCGTCGTACCCAACCTTTAATAAAAATGGGATTGATTTATACAACGAAGCATACGCAGCAGGAAATGAAACACCGGAACAAATTGGAAACTATGTAGCCCGGCAATTAAAAGATAAAAACTTGGAATTTGCAATTGAAGACCCGGATAATCCCGTAAACTTTCCGAGAAACTTATTTGTCTGGAGAGCGAACTTGATTTCCAGCTCTGGAAAAGGCCATGAATATTTCTTGAAGCATTTACTTGGTGCTTCCCATGGCGTACTCAATACGGATGAAGACAGTCTTCGTCCCGAGGAAATAAAATGGCGGGAAGAAGCCCCGGAAGGTAAAGTAGACCTTCTTATCAATCTGGATTTCCGTATGGCAGGAACCGCTTTGTATTCCGATGTTATTTTACCGGCTTCTACCTGGTACGAAAAATATGATTTATCCAGTACAGATATGCACCCATTTGTGCACCCGTTCAATGCGGCTATTTCTTCTCCATGGGAAGCAAAATCAGACTGGGATATTTTTAAATCATTGGCAAAAGGCGTTTCCAATTTAGCGGAAGAAATCGATATGGATACGATGAAGGAAGTGGTTGCTACCCCGTTAAATCATGATACGAAAGCTGAAATGGCCCAGCCTTATGGAGAAATAAAGGATTGGTCCAAAGGGGAATGCGAGCCGATTCCTGGAAAGACAATGCCGCAAATTCATGTGGTCGAACGGGATTATAAAAACCTTTATCATAAAATGACATCGCTCGGTCCGAATATTGTTAATAAGCCTTATGGAGAAAAAGGAATTAACTGGTCCATGAAAGAGGAATATAATCTGGCGAAAAATACCTTTGGAACGATTGATAATGGTTCGATTGCAGATGGTCATCCAGATATTACTGACGCGAAGGGTGCTTGTGAAGCCATTTTAATGCTTTCTTCTACCACCAATGGAAAGGTCGCTGTAAAAGCATGGGAAGCGTTAGAAGAGAAAACCAATCTCGAATTAAAGGATTTGGCGGAAGAGCGGGAAGAGGAATTATTTACGTTTGAACAAATTAACGCCCAGCCGAAGACGGTTATTACTTCTCCTGCATTCAGCGGCTCGGAAAAGGGTGGAAGAAGATATTCTCCTTTTACGACGAATATTGAACGAATGATTCCATTTAGAACCATTACCGGTCGTCAATCTTACTTTGTTGATCACGAAACAATGAAGGAATTTGGAGAATCCTTTGCGATATTTAAGCCAATTTTGAATCAAAAACCTTTCAGCTCAAAACGACCGGAAGTGGAAGGAAAGGAAATTACGTTAAATTATTTAACGCCGCATAATAAATGGTCTATTCATAGTATGTACTTTGATGCTCAGCCGATGCTGACACTGTTCCGTGGAGGGCCGACGATTTGGCTGAACAACGAGGATGCGGCAGAGGTTGATGTGGAGGATAATGATTGGATCGAATGCTTCAACCGTAATGGTGTGGTTGTAGGAAGGGCAGTTGTTTCTCACCGGATTCCTAGAACCATGGCATTTATGCACCATGCGCAGGATCGTCATATCCATACGCCGGGGACAAACTTAACGAAGAATCGCGGCGGTACACATAATAGTCCAACGCGAATCCATGTAAAGCCAACGCATATGATTGGCGGATACGGTCAATTAAGCTACGGATTCAATTATTATGGTCCAACAGGAAACCAGCGTGACTTAAATGTGGTCATACGAAAAATGAAGGAGGTGGATTGGCTTGAGGATTAAAGCGCAAGTCGGGATGGTCATGAACTTGGATAAATGTATTGGATGCCATACGTGCAGTGTGACATGTAAAAATACATGGACGAATCGCCCAGGTGCTGAATATATGTACTTCAATAATGTAGAGACCAAACCAGGTATTGGTTATCCAAAACAATGGGAAGACCAGGAGAAATATAAAGGCGGCTGGGAATTACACAAGGGTGAATTACGTTTAAAATCAGGCTCCAAAACCAATCGTTTAATGAACCTGTTTTATAACCCTCACCAACCAGAGCTGGATGATTATTATGAACCGTGGAACTATGATTATGAAACATTAACCAACAGCCCAGAAAAAAATCATCAGCCGGTTGCCCGGGCAAAATCGGCAATCACTGGAGAATTTATGGATTTAGAATGGGGACCTAACTGGGAGGATGATCTGGCTGGAGGTCATATTACCGGACTGCGTGACCCCAACGTGGTGCAGATGGAAGAGTCTATTAAGACGGAATTTGAAGAGGTATTTATGATGTATCTTCCGCGTATTTGTGAACATTGCATTAATGCACCATGTGTTTCTTCTTGTCCATCAGGTGCGATGTACAAACGGGATGAAGATGGCATCGTGCTTGTCGATCAAAATGCATGCCGTGCTTGGAGACACTGTACGACTTCCTGTCCGTATAAAAAAGTGTATTTTAACTGGCAAACCAATAAAGCAGAAAAATGCACGATGTGTTACCCAAGAATTGAAAATGGTCAGCCGACGATTTGTTCAGAGACTTGTGTCGGACGGATCCGTTATATCGGAATCATGCTGTATGACGTGGACCGAGTATTGGAAGCAGCATCTGTGGAAGACGAAAAGGATCTGTATCATGCACAGCTGGATATTTTTCTGGATCCAAATGATCCTGAAGTAATTGAGCAAGCAAAAAAAGATGGTATTCCAATGGATTGGATTGAAGCAGCACAGAAATCACCGCTGTACAAAATGATTATTGACTGGAAAATTGCCTTACCACTGCATCCAGAATATAGAACGATGCCGATGGTCTGGTATGTGCCGCCACTTAGCCCAGTGATGAATATGATTGAAGGAAAAGGAAGCACCGCAGATACTGCGGACATTTTTCCGGCAATCGATGACATGCGTATTCCTATCGAATACCTTGCTAATTTGTTAACCGCTGGAGATACCAATCATATTCGTAAGGTGCTTAAGAAAATGGCAGTAATGCGCAGCTATATGCGGGCTGAACAAACAGGAAAGGACTTTGACAGCGATCTGATTACAGAGCTTGGCTTAACAGAAAAAGCAATTAAAGAAATGTATCGTTTATTAGCGATTGCGAAATATGATGATCGATTTGTTATCCCTAGAAGCCATAGAGAAGAAGTTGCCGACCTTTACGAAGAACAAGGTGCATGCGGTTTGGACTTCGCAGGCGGGCCAGGAAGCTGTGGCGTATTGCAATAAGAAGGTAGGATTGGTAAACAAGGCTTTGCCAATCCTGGTTTCAAATAAGGAGTGAAGACAATGAATCCATCAATCTACCAGTTGATTTCTTTTCTTTTAACCTACCCAAATCAACAAATGAAAGAAATTTTGCCGGAAATAAGAGAGGAAATAGAAGAACTATCAACAGATGGTGTCAAAGAAAATCTGCAGCAATTTATTCATGAGGTTGACCGTTTGTCACTGGATGACTGGGTGGCGCATTATATTAACCATTTTGATTTCGGCAGATTAACCAATCTGTATGTAACGTATTTGAAATTAGGAGAACAGCGGGAAAGAGGTCTGGAATTATTAAAACTTAAAAAATATTATGAGGCACATGGGTTTGATGTAACAGATAAGGAACTGCCAGATTACTTGCCGCTTCTATTAGAATTTTGCGCCCATGTCCCGGTAGAAACAAGCAATGAGATACTAGATATGCATGGAAAAGCAATTGCTGAAATCCAAAAGAAATTACAGCAAGAAAATAGTTTTTATCATATCTTATTTGAGGCTCTTTTCATACAGATGGAGAATCATGGACTACATGTCGTAACAGAAGACGCCATTTAGGAGGGAAACAGATGGACCTATTATTATGGGGCGTATTTCCTTATATTGTACTAACGATTTTTATTTTAGGACATATTTATCGCTATCAAAAGGATCAATTCGGCTGGACAACCAAATCAAGTGAATTTTTGGAGAAAAAACGGCTGCGAGTTGGTTCGCTTTTATTTCACTGGGGGCTCCTATTCGTGTTTGGCGGACATGTTCTTGGCTTGATTATTCCGGTAGGCTTCTATAATGCCTTAGGGATTACAGAGCATCAATACCATATGATTGCCATCGGATTCGGGGTGCCTGCTGGTATCGCCGCATTTGCAGGAATCCTTCTATTAACCTATCGAAGGATTAGTGTAAAGCGCATTAAAGCGACCACCTCTCCCGGTGATTGGGCAGCTTTGATTTTTGTTCTTTTAGCACTTCTGTCCGGTTTGATAGCAACTTCATTCAATGTAGATACCCAGGGATTTGATTATCGAACAACCATTGCACCGTGGTTAAGAGGATTATTTATTTTTAACCTGCAGCCAGAGCTGATGCAATCCGTCCCAATTTGGTTTAAGATACACATCTACTGTACATTCGCATTATATGTTATCTGGCCATTTACCAGATTGGTGCACGCCTTTAGCTTCCCATTACGCTATTTACGCAGAAGCTATGTTATTTACAAAAAACGTGTCCCAAGGAATACAACCAAAGAGAGCTTTTAAACATGCTCTCTTTTTGACTATTAATTTATATCAACGAGAATATGGTTAACCATGTTTTCGGATTAACCTGACAACTTTGACATAGTTACTCATCTTACAAAAAAGTCAATAATAAATTAAGGTGGTGAGTGTTTATGATGACAAATGTGGAATTTCCTTTATCTATTTATCAAGAATTAAAGGAAGACATTATTAATGGAAAGCTAGATGAAGTGAAAGAATCGATCAGAGCATTAGAAAGTCGGCTGGGAGGTAAAGAATTCTCCATAACAGAGGAGTTCTTTGTCCGAAGTGTTTTGGGAAAGTATTATCGTAAAGTGAAAAATTACGACAAAGCTGGAGACTATAGCCGCAGTGCTATTCGCCTTTCCAAAAATATCGAGAAAGATTATTTAGAAGAGGTTATTGATACGTACTTGGATTATGCTCATTTAGAAATAGAATATGGACAGGAGTCCAATGGAAGAATAGAGCTTGCAAAATTATTAGCTCTTCTGGATACAAATCATTATCAGGATGACTACACATATGGCGTGATTTACAGTAGTTTAGCCAAAGTATCTTTACATGAGGAAAATATAGAAAGCAGTATTACACAGTTTGAGAAAGCATTGCTTTATTACAGTGAAGCGCTGCCCGAAACGCACCCCGTTTTAATTTCTGCTAAATACACATTATCTGATGTATTGGTGCAGATTGAAAATTATGCGGACGCTCTGGAGCTGCATCAGCAAATCTGGAATGCTTATACGAAGGAAAAAGATCCGCTTTCCGCAGCGAGAGAACTCTTAAAAATCGGTGAAATAAACTTCTATATCGATTTAAAAGAAGCAAGAAAAGTGGTAACGAAAGCAATCAAAACGCTTGCGTCGTTACCAGAGGAAGTTCCTTTAGACATAGTTAAAGCTGTGTTGATGCTAGCTGAAATTGATGAAAATATGGGGAATTTCCCTAGAGCAATCAATTATTATAAACAAGCGCTGGAGCAGTTAATAAAGATTTATGAGAAAAATCATTTTATGATTGTCTATATTTATTCAAAAATTGGCACCATCTCTATTCGGACGTTTAAAATCAGCCAGGCAAAAGAATATTTAGAAGAAGGATTAACATTATCTCATCCTTTTCCAAAAATTCGTATGCAGTTTCTATATGCATTGGGAAAAATTTATTCGGATGAGAAAAGCTATGACAAAGCAGAAGCGGTTTTTACAGCGTTTTTAGAAAGACTGGAGGGGGAAGACCGTAAAAATTCGATGGCGTATGGAAATACACTGCAAGCGCTTGCGTTTAACTATATCGACCAAAATCAAATTGAAAAAGCTTTTGAACTGTACGAAGAAGCCTTGACCATCTACGATAACATATCCAATTGCAAAGAGGAAAAGGGCCTGACTCTCATTCGGCTGGGATACTGTTATGAAAATAGGAAAGAACCTAATCGAAAAAAAGCGGAACAATGCTATGAAAAAGGGTTTAAACAAATCGAAAAAACGCCTAATCAAGAACTGCTGGAAGAAGTATTAGCCGGTATTATTGACTTCTACAGCAGAAATGACCAGCCAGAGAAAAGAAAAGTATATGAAGAAAAATTTGTACAGCTGACGAATAAGAACCAATAACTTCATCTATTGAAAAATAAATATGTACAAATATACACATGAGTGATGTTTTTCACAACCTCTTCGAATCGAATCATGTAAACTTGCCCTATGATAGATAAAAGGAGGGAGCCAACGTGTCCGTTATAACAGATAAATTGGGCCGCCCGCTGAAGGATCTTCGGATTTCCGTAATCGATCGTTGTAATTTTAGATGTACGTATTGTATGCCGAAAGAGATTTTTGGCAAGGATTTTGTCTTTATGCCAAGAGAGCAGCTATTAAGCTTTGAGGAAATCGAACGCATAGCCAAAATTTATGTCGGTTTGGGTGTTCGAAAAATAAGATTAACTGGGGGAGAGCCTCTTTTACGAAGAGATTTACCCAATTTAATAAAAAGATTAACAGAAATTGATGGGTTAGAAGATATCGGTTTAACGACAAATGGTTCGTTATTGGGACATATGGCAGAGCGGTTAAAAGACGCCGGTCTCCAGCGTGTCAATGTCAGTTTAGATGCATTAAATGAAGAATTATTTCAATCAATAAATGATAGTGGGGTCAAACCGGAGCGTGTCTTAAAAGGAATTGAGAAAGCGAAAGAAGCAGGCCTGGAAGTAAAAGTGAATATGGTTGTAAAAAAAGGAATGAATGATCAAGAAATTATTCCGATGGCCGCCTATTTTAAAGAGCAGGGAATTGCGCTGAGATATATCGAATTTATGGATGTCGGCCAGTCAAACGGCTGGGATTTTAGCAAGGTCATCACAAAGAAACAAATCTTCGAGGAACTAAAGCAACATTTTGATCTGGAGCCTGTGGAACCAGCATACCTCGGTGAAGTTGCCCAGCGATACCGTTACCGGGACACGAGTGCAGAGGTTGGATTTATCACATCCGTGTCAGAATCCTTCTGTTCCACTTGTACAAGAGCAAGGATTGCTGCAGATGGAAAAATGTATACCTGTTTGTTTGCAGAGAAGGGCGTTGATTTCAGAGAAATGCTGCGTTCCGGCATGAGTGATGAAAAAATCAAGGATGAAGTTGTTCACATATGGAATCATCGGACAGATCGCTATTCCGATGAACGAACCGAAGAATCAGCGAAAAACAGAAGTAAAGTTGAAATGTCTTACATTGGCGGTTAAAGGAAAGTGATAAAGATGGAGCGATATTCCCGGCAAATGTTATTTATGCCTATTGGGGAAGAGGGACAAAGAAAAATCACGGAGAAGCGTGTACTGATTATTGGGTGCGGGGCACTTGGTTCAGCAAATGCGGAAAACCTGGCTCGGGCAGGCATCGGAGAGTTGATACTTGTTGATCGGGATTATGTGGAATGGAGTAATCTTCAAAGGCAGCAGCTCTATACGGAAGCGGACGTGGAAAATCAAATTCCAAAAGCTGTTGCGGCTAAAGCAAGATTACATGAAATCAATTCAGAGGTGGAGATAGAAGCCTATGTGATGGATGCTGATGCAATCACTTTACTGCCTTTATTACGAGGAATCGATTTAGTTATGGATGCGACGGATAATTTTGATACCCGTTTTATGCTGAATGATTTATTGCAGAAAGCTTCGATACCATGGATATTTGGGTCCTGTGTTGGCAGTACAGGAATGAGCTACACTATTTTTCCAAATGAATCTCCTTGTCTCCGTTGTTTACTCGATGCCATTCCTGTCAACGGTGCAACCTGTGATTCTGCAGGGATTATCTCACCAGCTGTACAGATGGTGGTCGCCCATCAAACGACAGAAGCGTTGAAAATTCTGGTGGAGGATCAAGCGGCTCTTCGTACGTCCCTTCTCACTTTTGATTTGTGGAATAATCAGTATCATACCATGAAAGTGGAGCGGGCGAAGAAACAGACTTGTCCTTCATGCGGGGAAAATCCAAGCTATCCATCGTTAAATTATCAACGCCGTACAAAATCAGAGGTACTCTGCGGTAGAAATACCGTTCAAATCAGAGCCTCCCAAGCGCCTGATTTTCAATTATTGAAGGAACGGTTAAAAAGAATTGGAGCTGTAAAGGCCAATGATTTTTTAATATCCGTGGAATACGAGACCTATCGTCTGGTTTTCTTTCAAGATGGAAGAACGCTGATCCATGGAACGAATTCAATTGAAAAGGCCAAAAGTATCTATTATCAATTAGCAGGATGAAGGTGAATCGCTATGGTAGAAAGAAGAAAACCGATTAACGTAAAGGAAGCTATCACACGTACGATGCATTTTGCAAAGGCAGGAAGCGTCGAATACATTCCAATCGAAGAAAGCTATGGCCGTTTTTTGGGAGAAGATTTAATTACTGACCACCATGTACCGCCATTCGACCGCTCTCCCTATGATGGTTTTGCGATACGTGCAGCAGATACGGATCATACATCCCGTAATCATCCGGTTGAACTGGAGGTAGCAGGAGAAATTGGTGCAGGTAGTGTCTTTGAACGTCCGGTAACAGCAGAAGAAGCAGTTCGGATTATGACAGGGGCCCAGATCCCTGATGGCTGTGATGCGGTCGTAATGCTTGAAGAGGTAAATGAGATAGAGAGAAACGGAAAAAAATATATCCAGATAAAAAGAAATATCAAAGCAGGAACCAACATTTCCTTTATGGGGGAGGACACTCAAAAAGGAAGCATACTTACCCAAAAAGGAACCTATATCACCCCTGGAATTGTAGCATTGCTTGCAACATTTGGTTATAAAAACGTACCAGCCGCCAAGAAGCCCAAGATTGGAGTGATTGCAACTGGCAGTGAATTATTAGAGGTAGATGAAGCTTTGGAGCCGGGGAAAATTCGGAACAGTAATGCCTATATGATTCAATCGCAAATTACTCGAGCAGGTGGAGAAGCACTGTACTTTGGACAATTTAGTGATGATTTTGACGTGTGCTATAACCAAGTGAAGGATGCTGTCGACGAGGTGGATATGCTGATCACTACTGGCGGAGTGTCTGTTGGTGATTATGATTATTTACCAGCTATTTATGCCAAGCTTGAGTGCAATGTTTTATTCAATAAAATCAAAATGAGACCTGGCAGTGTGACAACGGCAGCTGAAAAGGACGGGAAATTATTATATGGCCTATCCGGCAACCCATCCGCATGCTATGTCGGTTTTGAACTGTATACCCGGCCCGCTATCCGGACATATTTGCATAGCAGCTATCCATTTTTAAAGAAAGAAACAGCAAAGCTTGGGGCGGATTTTCTGAAGCCCAATCCATTTGATCGTTTTGTAAGAGGATATGTAAGCTATCAGCATGGCTGTTTAGTCGCCACACCAGTTGGGCTGGATAAGTCAAATGTTGTTTCCTCTTTAGCGGAAGCCAATATTCTCATTCTGCTTCCGGGAGGGACCAGAGGATACGAAGCCGGCATGGATGTATCCGTCATTTTATTAGAAGATCAAGAAGGAATAACGATGGAATCGTTTTTGGATAAAGATATCCATTCCAGAAAGGATCAGAGAAACGATGGTTGATTCATTATACGAGATTGTTGAGGATTCAATAGAAGTAGAGGAAATTATCAAGAAAGTGGAGCGCAGAGAAGCGGGAGCAATCAATACTTTCATTGGTACCGTACGCGAGTGGACAAACGGGAAACGTACCATGTATTTAAAATATCAAGCATATCAACCGATGGCTGTAAAAATGCTGCAAAAAATTGGTGCAGAAATAGAAGAGAAATGGCCAAACTCAAAAGCTGCTATTACCCATCGAATTGGCGAGTTGGATATTTCAGATATCGCTGTGGTTATCTGTGTTTCCTCTCTGCATCGAAAGGCAGCCTATGAAGCAAATGAATATGCGATAGAAAGAATTAAACAAATGGTGCCTATTTGGAAAAAAGAACATTGGGAGGACGGAGAGACCTGGATAGGGGATCAATTAGAAAAGGTTGCTTATCCGGAGGGAAGTCCGGATGTAAAGGATGTGAAGAAATGATTCGTATTTTACTTTTTGCAGACTTACAGGAAAAAATGGGAAAAGATAGTTTAGTGTATGAATGTGATTCCATAACGATTAAAGCGTTAAAAGAGCAGCTTAAAACAGCATTTGGATTATTCGAAATCGAACACGTCATGACGGCAGTAAATGAGGAATATGCAATGGAGGATGATATCGTGAAATCTGGAGACACTGTTGCTTTTATCCCGCCAGTCAGTGGTGGGTAAATGGATATTATTCAGGTTGTAGGATATAAAAACAGCGGGAAAACAACGCTTGCATGCAAATTGATCGAACATGCAGCTAAAAAAGGGTTCCGGACTGCCTCTTTAAAGCATCATGGTCATGGCGGTGTTCCAGAGGGAATATCCGATACAGACAGTGAAAAACATAAACAAGCAGGAGCGTTTATTTCTGGAGTAGAAGGAGACGGTGTATTTCAGCTGTCCAAGGGAAGTTGGACATTGGATGAAATGATTCAAATTTATGAATGGATGCAAATAAATCTATTGATTATAGAGGGATTTAAAGCATACTCCTTTCCAAAGGTGGTACTCATAAGCGATGAAAAAGATCTTGAACTATTAGATAAAGTGAAAAACGTAAAAGCTATCATCGCTCGAGTAGCCCTTGAAAAAAATGCTTATCCATTTCCAGTTTTTCAGCAACATGATTATAACGGAATTTGCAAGTGGTTAGAGGAACAGTTAAAAAAGAAAGCATAAATAGTGCACCATCTAATTGATATTGCATATTTCAATTGGGCAGTTTTCACAGCCAATTTGGTCTCGTAAATAATCGATGTCTTTGATAAAAATACGGCCAGACTTATCCATAGATATAATATCACGTTTTCTTAAATCGACGAGCATCCGGTTAACGCTTTCCCGGGTCGCAGCGCAAAACTTAGCTAATTCTTGATTGGTGAGGACCAAATCGATTAGTATGCCATCTTTTTTGTTTATGCCGTAACTATTCGAAAGACGGATGATGGTTGAATATAATGCACCTTTTTTTCCGTTCAACAATAAATCTCTAATTTTGGATTGGTATTTACGCATATGGCTGCTCGTCCATTTTAAATATTCAAATGTTAAATGCGGGTTTGACATTAATGCTTTTTCTAATTGATCTTTTTGAATAACTAATACTTCGCCGCTATCAATAATTTTAGCACTCAGCATATATCTGGAATCATCACTAAAAATTGTCAACTCGCCAATAATATCCTGCTGTTTGCAAATACGAAGAATCATTTCTTTCCCGTCTGCTGTTAATTTGGAAACTTGGACCAGTCCGGATTTAATAATAAATATTTGTTCTGATTCTGTGCCTTCATGAAAGAGATACATGTGTTTTTCCATATTTTTTACCGTGCCGATTGAATGTAAAACTGCTCTAAGCTCTTCTGAAATGCTGTCTTTTCCTGTTTTTGATTGTAATAATGCGCTCGTTTGCATAGCAGTCAACTCCTTTATGGATGCAACATCTTATTTCTATTTTAACACTCGTATCTTTGAGTTGGTTTTCTTTCCGTTACGAATTTGTGAAATTTACCGCAGTGTAACTGGCTATAAGACTCCCACTTCAAGAAATGAAGGAAACGTATTATTTCTAAGTGGGAGATCTAACAGCCAGTAACGGCCCGATTGGTTCAACTAACCTTCAGTGGGAGATAAAAGAAAATCCCCACTGAAGGAAGTTTCACTTTACTACAAGGAGGTGTATTGTATGGGAAATATAGCTGGTCTTCTGCTAGCAGGGGGGCAATCGAGAAGGTTTGGCAGTCCGAAGGCTTTTCTTCGGATGAATGAGAAATACTTCTATCAATATTCTGTTGATTCATTGAGGGAAATCACGGACTCCATTGTGGTGATAACCAATACAGAGCTGAAAGCATTATTCGATGAGGAGGCAGATGATTTAGCAATCATAACAGATAACAAGTATGTTAAAGGAGCAGGTCCGCTAGCTGGGATATATACGGGAATGGAATATCTGTCAGCAGATTGGTATATGACGGCACCAATCGATGTGCCGTTTATAAATACGGCTATTTTCCATACGTTATTATCCTATAAAAAAGAAAATATAGATGCGGTCGTGCCAGTAGTTTCAGGAGAAATCCAACCGCTTATTTCTATTTATCATCATAGCGTAAAAGAAGTTATCTTGGATCAGCTTCAAAAAGAGATATTATCCGTTCATCGATTACTGGAGAATTTAAACGTAAGGTATATCCCGATGAAAGAGGAAAAATGCTTTTATAATATTAATCTGCGGGAGGATTATGATAAGTGGATTGCTGGTCCAAAAAATGAAAATAATTAGAGGTGGGTTAAAATGCTGACAACGCATCGAAAACATGCTGCTAAACATATTTCGTGTGCTGTTATCACAGTTAGTGATACAAGGACAAAAGAAACCGATAAAAGTGGAAAGAAAATCATTGATTTGTTAACAAATCGTGAACATCAAGTGAACTTTTACGAAATCATACCAGATGATGAGGATCATATTCGGAAGACAGTAGAAACAGCGGTTTTCAGCGGGGAAATCGAGGCGGTTATTGTAAATGGCGGGACAGGCATATCCCATCGAGATGTCACTATTGAATCGATTGAGCCTTTATTTGAAAAACAGCTACCCGGTTTTGGGGAACTGTTCAGACATTTGAGTTTTCACTATGATATTGGGACAGCCAGTATCTTATCGAGAGCGGTTTGCGGGGTTTGTAACCATTGCGTTATTTTTTCCATTCCGGGGTCAACTGGTGCGGTATCATTAGCAATGGAAAAAATCATATTGCCGGAAGTTGGACATATGGTCAGAGAAATCCATAAGGACTTAGAACACAGATAAGAAGGATGTTTCATTATGAGAAAGTATTCTATTTTTATTGTTATTTTAATTTTGCTTGCTGGAGGATGCTCTCAAGAGGGTGGAAGTGAAACCGAATTAACGATTTCTGCTGCTGCAAGTATGACAGAGAGTTTAACAGAACTGACGGAAATGTTTGAAGAGGAATATCCTGACATTCACATTTCTTATAACTATGGCGGTTCTGGTTCATTACGAAAACAAATTGAACAGGGAGCTCCGGTTGATATTTTTCTTTCTGCGTCAAGTATTGACTATGAAAAATTAGCTGATCAAGACAGCGTGGATAATGGAAAAGCAATACTTACAAATCAACTCGTTCTAATCAAACCCAAAGAAGGGGATACAGCCTCTCTGGATGATTTTATGGCAGGAGATGAGGTAATGGCAATCGGCACACCAGATGCAGTTCCGGCAGGTTCCTATGCAGAAGAAGCGCTCCAAAAATCAGGCCTGTGGGAGCAGCTGCAAGAGCAGAGCCGGCTTGTATATACGAAAGATGTTACGCAGGTGCTTACATTAGTAAAAGAAGGTGCTGCTGACGTTGGAATTGTGTATGCCAGTGATGTAAATGACGAAAAAGATGTAACAGTCATTCAAACCTTTGATTCAAGCCTTCATTCTCCAATTGAGTATTATATTGCTGCGCTTCAAAGTGAGGAAAAGGAAGAAGACGTGGAGCAGGCAAAAGATGCTTTCTACCAATTTATATCTAGTGAAGCAGCTAATGAAGTATTTGAAAATGATGGATTTCAACCAGTGGAGTAGGTGAGTAGCATGCAATGGTCATGGCATCCTGTTCAGTTATCATTTTATGTAGCAACCATCGCAACCGTAATTGCATTTCTTTTAGCCATTTTATCTGCCTTTTGGATCATTCGTAAAGATAGAAAAGGGAAGGCAATCATAGAGACAGTCTTTTTTCTGCCATTGGTGCTGCCGCCGACAGTTGTAGGCTTTTTTCTTATTATGATATTCGGTACAAATAGCTGGATTGGTCAATTCATAGAGGGTATAGCTGGCAAGAGTATATTGTTTACATCGACAGCAGCAATCATTGCAGCAATCGTTGTCGCCTTTCCATTAATCTATCAATCCATCAAAACAGGATTTTTAGCGGTTGATAAGGATATCGTAGGGGCTGCGAAAGTGGATGGTGCGGGAGATTGGGCTGCGCTTATAAAGGTAATCCTTCCGCTGTCGTATCGTTCCCTTACTACAGGTGCGGTGCTTGGATTTACAAGGGGATTTGGAGAGTTCGGTGCCACATTGATGTTTGCTGGAAATATACCTGGAAAAACGCAAACCATCCCAACCGCGATTTATTTGGCAATAGAAACAGGAGAAACAACACTTGCTTGGTATTATGTTTTAATTAGCATTGGTTTATCTTTTTTACTGCTGTTAATCATTAATCGAATGAAACCAAATGATTAAAACGCTGGCAGAGCCCGTGAGCTGGCAATACAGGCTCTATGGATTGGAGTAAATAATCATCTTTACGAATAAGGAAAAAGGAAAGCGGAGTTCTCCTCTGCATTATCTTTTATAATCTCCGCTTTTACCGCCGCTTTTTTCAAGTAAGTAGGTTTGGCCGATAACCATGCTTTTGTCTACTGCTTTGCACATATCGTAAACGGTCAATGCGGTTACGGAAGCGGCGGTTAATGCCTCCATTTCGACCCCGGTACTTCCCACTGTTTTTACCTCAGCATCGATGAGAAGCTCATACATTTCCTTATCCGTATGAACCCATTCAAAAGATAAATCAACGCCGCTAATAGGAATTGGGTGACACATTGGAATTAAAGAGGAAGTTTGTTTCGCCGCCATAATTCCTGCAACCTGGGCAACGGACAATACATCTCCTTTTTTAATTTTTTGCTGTGTAATATTTTCATAAACGATTTGATTCATCTGTATACTGGATCTTGCAATGGCTTTTCGAGCTGTTTCATTTTTGTTAGAAATATCGACCATTTTTGCTCGTCCATCGTCATTAAAATGAGTGAAATTTGCCATGTTCGTCACCTGACTTTTCTTTTAGATTTCATAATAAGTTTAGCTTAAGCTACTATTAAATTCAATATAGGCAGTAAAAGGAACCCGGAATATAAAGGTGGAATACGTTTAAAAGGGTGATGAATGATGGAACGAAAAAAACAATCTGATTTCTTAAATGATATTAAGTTACTTATAAAATTTAATGTACTAGCCGCAAATGTTCTTCCGGTAATAACAGGCTTTGTGTTGGCTATTTATATAACAAATGCCAGATTCTATAATTATTGGTTTCTCTTTATACTTGCTCTCATTGGATCGACTTTCGTGATGGCCGGAGCTTTGATTATAAATAATTGGTTTGATGCCGATATTGATTCCAAAATGGAGAGAACGAAAAAGCGGCCGACGGTAACAGGACATTTTACGGACAAACAAGTATTAACACTTGGTATTGGTACAACTGCGTTGGGATTTATCCTCCTTCTTGCTGTTAACTTGGAAACCACTTTATATGCATTTATCGGCTGGTTTACGTATGTTGTTTTATATACAATGTGGACGAAAAGAAAATATACGCTAAATACGATTATTGGCAGTGTTTCTGGGGCTGTTACGCCGCTGATTGGCTGGGCGGTTGTGGATTCGGCGATTCATCCGGTTCCTTTGACGATTTTCTTATTCCTATTTATTTGGCAAATTCCACACACCTTTGCTATCGCAATAAAAAGAAGTGAGGAGTATCGTGCGGCAGGAGTTCCGATGCTCCCTGTAGTATATGGATTTGAAATGACAAAAAGGCAAATGCTTGTATATGTCACCTGCCTGCTGCCGTTACCATTTCTTATAGCACAATTAGGAGTTCTCTTTATCGTTATTGCTGCCATTCTTAACGTTAGCTGGATTATATTAGCGCTTGCTGGATTTTGGATGAAGGATGTTCGAAAATGGGCGCAATGGAATTTCTTATATTCGGTTAATTATTTAATGATTATATTTATGTTACTTATCTTGGTTACTTTGTTTTAGTCGAACCTATCAGTCCGTTACGGGCTGTTTGACATCCCATTTAAAAAATGACATTTTTGTTTACCAAAAATAAGAAAAGGGAATAGCTTTGAAAGAAGAAAGGAGGAGGTCAGACTATGCTTTGGACTATTATCATCGTTATTCTAGTTTTATGGTTACTTGGATTCATCGGAGACATCGCTGGAAACCTTGTGCATATCCTATTAGTTGTGGCTTTAATCATCCTGATTTATCGACTTATAACTGGCCGTAAATCTTAGCTGGGTTGGATGAAACTTATTTTCATAATTGATATTAGAAGATAAATACCGTGGGGGCATTATATTGAAATTACCGAGAACGTCATAGTCATATTTAATATAATGTCCCCAGTTATATAATCAGAAATGATACATATGTAAATAAAAAACAATCAGTCGGATGGAAAGCGGAAAAGATGTCCCTAAATTAATCACACTATTAAAATTAGCAAATGTATTGGAGTCAGAGCTATCCATGAGAGGTAATCAAATTAATGATGAACAAGCAGCATCCATTTCAACTTTCGTACACCAAATCAGATAACGCGTCTTTGGTAGTCTTTGTATCTATCTTCTTTGAAGCACTCTTCATCCGCCTAAAGAAAAACACCCTCTCTATACGGAATGTGATTCTCGAAAAATCAAATCTTCCATATAAAGAGGGTGTTTTTTCTAGTTGAAAACTTCTTGCCTGCAAATACTAAACTTTATTAAAGTGCAGTCCAGCCGCCGTCAATAACCAGTTCAGCTCCAGTCATAAAGCGTGATTCATCCGATGCAAGGAACAGCACACCATATGCCACATCTTCCGGATTTCCGAAGTAAGGAAGCTGGGTGAATGTTTGATAATAAGGGGTTGCATCCGCAAAGGAATCTGCCGTCATTGGTGTTTCAATGATACCAGGGTGAACGGAATTGACGCGGATTTTATCTTTGCCATATTCTACAGCTGCAGATTTTGATAGAGATCGTAAAGCGCCTTTAGCAGCAGTGTATGGACTTGAACCAGCCATCCCAACAATGCCTCCGATAGAAGAAATATTAATTAGGGAGCCGCCGCCGGCTTTTTGCATTTCCGGAATAACGTATTTCATCCCGATAACACAGCCGTTTAAATTGATATCCATGACTTTATTCCATTCGTCCATCTCCATTTGTGCGATGGTTTTCGGACTGGATACACCTGCATTATTTACGAGTACATCTATTTTTCCATAATGCGTTACAGCTTCCTGGATAACCTGTTTCCATTCGTTCTCTGATGTCACATTATGTTTTAAGCCGATGGCATCTCCGCCATTTTCTTTAATTTCGTTGATTACCTCTTGCAGTACATTATCGTTAATATCTGTTGCGATTACTTTTGCTCCTTCTTGTGCAAAAAGCTTTGCTTCTGAAGCTCCCATCCCATTAGCTGCCCCGGTAATAATTGCTACTTTACCTGTTAATCTTCCCATTGTAATCATCCTTTTTATAAGTTATATAATTTGTCCATGCAGGCTTACTGACTCCTCGTCTCCTGCCAGATAGACTTGTGAAATGATATCTATTTTATTTCATTTCATGAAGCTTGCAGTATTAAAGCTGCTGGATATCGTCCGGCCCCCAATAGGCATGCATTGTTGCAATTTTACCGTTGGAATCAAATGTCATGACATCGGTGACGTCGATTCGAATAGGGCGGCCATCCTTTTCTGTGTGAACGGCAAAGGTGATGGCTGCTGCGTTACCATAAGAGCCGCGCGGCGGTGCCAATAGTTCTAAGGTAGCGCCGGACATGCTTTCTTTGTAAAATGCTTCTACTTCTTTACGTCCTGTTTTTGGCGGTGTGCCAACAGGATCCTCCACACTTGCTTCATCCGAAAATAAAGCTATTAAACGTTCGAGATCGTTTGCGTTGAAAGCATCAACATATGCGTGTAATGCTTTTTTCATGGTGGCGTTGTCCATAAATAACATGCTCCTTTGTTGGATAGGAATCTATACTCTATAAAGTCAAACCGCCATCAACGGCAATAATGGAACCGGTCATATAGCTGGAGCCGGCAGAAGCTAAGAAAGCAACTACATTGGCGACTTCGTCTGATTCGGCCATGCGCCCGATGACTGGAAAATCAATTTTCGGTGTGTTTCCGGTTTCCTCCCATGTTTTTTGGAACCCGGATACCAGGTTTGTTTCCACGCCGCCAGGACAGATCGCATTGACGCGGATCCCTTTATCGGCATACTCTTTTGCTGCTGATTTAGTCAAGCCGACGACGGCATGCTTGCTGGCAGAATAGGCTGCTAAGCTGTGTTCCACACGCAGGCCTGAGCTTGACGAGGTATTAATAATCACACCGGAACCTTGTTCTTCCATGACTTTTAATACATATTTCATTCCCAGGAATACCCCTTTAAAGTTGACGGAAACGACGCGATCGTACTCTTCATCCGGGATATCTGCTAATAAATAAGGCTTTTGAATGACTCCGGCATTGTTAAAGAAGACATCAATCCGGCCATAGGCTTTAACGGCTTCTTGTACATAATTCTGAACGTCTTCACTTTTGGAAACATCCGCTTTGACAAAAATGCCTTCTCCACCTTGTTCCTTCACCAGGCGAAGTGTTTCTTCTCCGGTTTGTTCATTGAAGTCAACTAAGACTAATTTCATGCCCTGCTCAGTTAATTTAAGGCTTGAGGCGCGTCCCATCCCGCTTCCTGCACCTGTAATGACTGCAATTTGTTCTGCTTCAGACATACATCATTTCTCCTTATCTATTTTATATTCTTTTAGATTATCTACCATTTTTTTATAATATCCATGTAGTTCACTTAGTTCTTCATCCGAAAAATCTTTCCATAAGGAATCGGTCAGTGTAAAATACTTTTCATTGATTTGGTCAAGTACCTCGGAACCCAAGGGAGTCATTTGCATTAGGGTTATCCGCCGATCGTTTTCCGATGTTTTCCTCTCAATATACCCTTTTTGTACCAGTTTATTCGTAAGGTTCGTAATAGCAGGTAAGCTGATTCCGATTCTTTCTGACAGCTCGGAGCTTTTCTGGGCACCTTCAGCTGTTAAAATTTCCAGGATATAAACCTGCGAACCGGAAATATCGCTGTCCAGTATTTTTCCATAAGCGATAATAAATTTATGAACCATCGTGGAAAGCAGTTTGGGAAGTTCATTTTTATTTTCCTCGTTAATAAGTTTCCACCTCCAATACTTAAGGGGTTTAATAGTTAAAAGGGTTAACTATTTATTTGTTAGTGTAAGCGTATTTACTTTTACTGTCAATTAATTGGATTCCCATTACATATTTTTGCTTTTCAGACAAAGCTAATTTCACATAAGAAATGGGCTTTTCCCCGTTTAATGAATACCTGCTTCATCCTTCTATAACTTGCCCCATATATGATATCATGATGAATAACAACGAAAGGGAGCGATATTCAATGGATTTAAAACTAACGAACAAAAAAGTACTTGTTTTAGCATCCAGCAGAGGCATCGGCAGAGAAATTGCCAGTAGGTATGCGGAAGAAGGAGCTTCTGTTATGATTACCGGCAGAAATGAAGATACTCTGAAAAAAACAGCAGCTGAGCTTTCCAATCAGACAGACAGCGAAATAATTCCGTTTGTTACGGATGTTTCGAAAAAGGAAGATATCGACCGTTTATTTGCTTTTGTGAAGGAACAGTTTGGCGTGCTTGATGTATTGGTAAGCAATGCAGGAGGACCGCCGGTTATTGATTTTGAATCCAGTGAGGAAACGGACTGGTATGATGCTTTTGAGTTAACCTTGATGAGTGCTGTCCGGGCGATGAAAGAAGCGATTCCTTTGATGAAGGCGAATGGACAGGGCAGGATATTATACATTGCCTCTACTTCTATTAAAGAACCAATCAGCGAGCTGCTGCTGTCTAATATTTTTCGAAGCGGTGTCCAGGCTCTTTGTAAATCGCTGGCAGCGGATTATGCGGCGAATGATATATTAATTAATATCGTAGGACCAGGAAAAATTGATACGGACCGGTTACGGAGCCTCGATGAGAAAAATGCGGAAAAGAATCAGGTTGCATTAGAGGATTGGAAAAATAAAGTCCAGGCCTCGATCCCGATCGGCCGATACGGCACGCCGGAGGAATTTGCAGATGCGGCCGTCTTCTTAGGCTCCTATCGAAATACGTATGTTACCGGACAGACATTATTGATAGATGGCGGTGTGGTTAAGGCTTATTGATGATGTGATTTATTTCATTTTTTATGGTTTTAATTCAGCTGGAAAAATTAATCTGTTGGACAAGGCTATTCTATTTATAACGAACGTAAAAACGCTTCTTTCCTTTGATCTGGAGGGAGGAGCGTTTTTGTGGTGGTTTACTAATAAGTTGAAAGGAATGAAACTTTTTATAGAGGAGATAAGGAGAGGATATTCTTGTTATGAGGGCTGGGATATATCGGTGTAATTTCCTATGGTGAACGTGCTGATTTAGAAAATATCAAACAATACACAGAACAAGAGCAACCAGACTTATGAGGTGAAAAACTCAGAAGAATGATTCCTGTGAGTGATTGTCTTGCTGTGAGATTGTTAAAAAACGTCACGCTTACTTCTGAGGCTCAACAGGTCCTTTTTGAATCAGCGTACTAAGAATCCTGCCTAATGCTTCAGATGGATCCTCTGAAGGCGGCACCCCATTTTCTTCGATGTTTTCAATGATTCCATTTAGCCGCTTGCAGCGCGAAAGTTGGTTATTTAATTGCTTTTTAGAGATTTTTAAAAATAACGTTGTGCCATCTTTGAATATAATATCACTTCCATCGCTTTTCTTCACAATTTTGGAAACATGATGGTAAAAAATCCATGCACACTTTTTATTGGAAAGCCCCTGCGTCGGAAATACAATAATTCCCCGGGCAACGCTGACGGGGACAGGGGTTTTTTGTGTATAACTTGTGTAATGAAGAACAGAAGCTCTTCTTCCAGCATAAGAAGACAGATTTTTTATGCAGTTTTGCTCAATGATTTCAAAGGGTTTTTCTTCGAAAGTAAGCATATGTTCATTATCTGATTCAAGGACTTTTGATGCGACTTTGGATGTTGTTCCTGGTAATATCGCCATGGTTTTCCCGGTTATTTCGTAAGTAGGTGCCATAACAACCCTCCTTATGTTTATATTTTTAACAGATTATGTATCTCATAAAAATAGTTTACCATATTCAAAATAATAAATAAACATAAAATGTTTTTATTTTTCAAAAATTAATAACTATTATTTTGAAAAATGAATTTTGTAGCTAATTCTATGCAATCAGAAAAATTACTGGGCCTGTCTAATTTGTGTGCTTCTAAGGGGTCAATCTAGCATTTGCCTGCATAAAAAGAGCCCCTTCATAAAGCTTTAGCGCATTACGAAGAGGTTCTATTGCACATCTATTTCAATGAAACCTGATACCGGTACAAACTGCGTCTGGTTAAGATGCTTCTTCTAGCGCTTCATCAGGTATTTCAATGTCATCAATATTATTTACATCATCATAGTTTACAAGAATATTTATATCTACATTGCCGGTTTCATTTTCAACGGAGAGGTTGTATTCTAAATTCTCAATATAGAAATCCTTCTTGTTTACTTCAAAGGTGTAATCTAAAGTCATGTCCTCATCAGCAATATCCGAACCGCCTAACAGAATATTGAATGGGCCTTCAAATGCTTCATAAATATCCCGTTCAAAGCCATCATAATGAAAGGTGTAGGTTCCGCCTTCCGAATCAAATTCAGCATAATCAATGACAGCTTCCAGGACAGAAACAACCTCTCTGTAGGATGGGCTGAATAAAGGTTCATTTTCTTCCGCTTCTCTCACTACCCAAGGATTATCTGCTTCCTGTGTATAAATTTCCTCGCCGGCACGATACGTTTCGATGGAGGTTACTTCTCCATCCGCTTCCGCTGTAGAAATCTGATGCAGTGCTGCAGGGTCCTCTGTCACTTGAACTTCTATGTTATAGCTTGTCGTTCTGGTAAGGTCAGATGTATCAATTGTAAAGTCAGCTGCGTATTGATTCACATCACGATGGGAACTTAGTACATTTTCAACAACCTCATCTTCACTTGCTTCCTGAGAACAAGCAATCAAAAAGAATAGCAGGGAAATAGAAAGCAAAGTGTATATCTTTTTCACGTTTTCACCACCTTTCTTAAATATGGGTAAATTATCTCAAACTCTAACTTATAGTCTATAACATTCACAAAGGTTTTGTAAATTAGCTGCAACATCAAAATGTATGCGATTTTTTCTTTATTTTGGGAAAATAAACCTTTTCTAACTCTGGAAAGGAAAACGATTGTTAGCTATTTTCCCTTTTCTCCTCCATGAATTGCGTAAACAGTATTTGAATATATTTTCCCTTATCCTCTAATTCGGTATGCAATAAGGCGTTCTGATAGGAATTCATGACGCTTTCCATCAAAAATAAATTGGGATTCTCTAATTTGAGCTGTTCTAGTAAAAAGTGATGATAATATGTCAGTTTATCATTTTTCAGCTTGTCTACTCTGCAGTTTAACGCTGTTAATATTTGCTGTAATTCCACTTTGCTGTCTTGCTCTCCAGCATCCTTTATCTGATGGTAGGGGAGAAAATAGTCAGCCTGTAAAAAGGGCGGATGTAAGTTTGCTCGTTCAATCTGCCCGAGAGCAAAATAAATCGTTTCTTCTATCGGAATTTCTGTTTTGTTGATATCCATTAATATTTTAGAGGTTAAATGGATGGTGCCAAAGCAGGTAACCGCATCGTCATAGGCGTGTTTTTGTTTCTTAGCACCGAACACGTCACAAATCCGTTCAGCCATCCACGTGACTTCCTCCAGGTATTGCTGGTTTAGGAATTCTTTTAATTCTTGATGTGCTGTATCTGAACTGGCCAAAGAAGCGAACAAGGCCATCAGGTTATGTTTTTTATCAATATGAAAACGGGCAGCAATCTGTTTAACAAAAACCTCTTTGTCTGAGGAGGATTTTCCAAGAGCAAGCTGATGGCGGTCGTGGATAACTTCCTCCTTGATAAATGACAAAATGGCCATTAAGCATTCCGTTTTGGAAGAAAAATAATTATAGAATGTTCCTTTTGATACATTGGCTGCTTCTAAAATATCCTGGATTGGAGTCGCAGAAAACCCTTTCTTAATAAAAAGCGTTTGTGCAGCTTCAATAATTTGTTTCTTTTTCTTGTTCATGTAACCGTCCCTTTATATAAAATTTTGCGAAAATAGAATAGGTGTACAATATTTATGATAGTCTACATCCCTTGATATATCAACATTTTAAAATCATTGAAAGATTTATGTTGCATTTATTGGACAACAGGTATAAAATAGTTAAGTCTTAAGTGAGAGGCTGCTTTGAAACAACAAATAAATGTTTTTTAACCCTCTTCTTAATGCCGTTATTTGTATGTCAGAAAAGCACTACGCAGCATAGAAACGTATTTCAGTGCAACAAAAATTTTAACATAACAGACAGAAGGAAACATGATTTTTCCTATGGAGAGAAAGTGAGGGTATATAATGACAGACATAAAAGAAATGCATAAACAACCGCCTTACGGGATGATTGCTATTTTATTTATCGGGGCGTTTGTAGCTATTTTAAATGAAACATTATTAAACGTAGCACTGCCTTCAATAATGACAGAATTTGAAGTAAGTCCGACTACGGTTCAATGGCTGACGAATGGATATATGCTTGTGAACGGAATTCTTATTCCGGCAAGTGCGTTTTTGATTCAGCGTTTTACAAATAGAAAGTTATTTTTAACCGCAATGACATTGTTTACATTAGGTACATTAATAGCGGCTATTTCACCGACCTTTTCCATTCTTTTACTGGCAAGGTTGATTCAAGCAGCAGGATCAGCAGTAATGATGCCATTGCTTATGAATGTCATGCTGACTGCTTTTCCAATTGAAAAGCGCGGTACGGCAATGGGAACTTTCGGTCTGGTAATGATTGTGGCGCCGGCGATTGGGCCAACATTATCTGGATGGATTGTGGAGCACTTTGATTGGAGAACGCTATTTTATGTGGTCTTCCCAATTGCTGTGATTTCCTTATTAATCGGCGTATTCAAGCTGAAAAATATTACGCCCCAGCGTGGTATCAAGCTGGATGTTCTATCAATTATTTTGTCCAGCTTAGGATTTGGCGGTTTATTGTATGGATTTAGTTCAGCAGGAGATTCAGAGATGGGATGGAGTCATCCGGCTGTCTATATGACATTGATTGTCGGTGTAATTAGTATTGTCGCGCTGATTCTTCGTCAATTACGTATGGAAGATCCAATGCTTGAGTTCCGTATTTTCCGTTACCCGATGTTTGCCTTATCTTCAGCCATTTCTGTTGTATTGGCAATGGCATTATTTTCAGGAATGATTTTAATTCCGTTATATGTGCAGACTGTCCGCGGATTTACACCATTTGAAGCAGGGCTGCTCATGCTTCCTGGCGCGCTTGTGATGGGGATTATGTCGCCGATTACCGGACGTTTATTCGATAAATTCGGTGCCCGTACATTAACGCTTGTCGGGCTTACGATTACAGGTGTGACAACGTACTTCTTTACACAGTTGGATTTAGAGATTACGATCACATCGCTTATGGTCATTTTTGCGCTTCGTTCCTTTGGAATGTCGATGGTAATGATGCCTGTTATGACAAATGGGCTAAACCAATTGCCGATGCATCAAAACCCGCACGGCACGGCGATGAACAATACGCTGCAGCAGGTATCTGGAGCTATCGGATCGGCCTTGCTGATTACGGTGATGAACAGCCGGACGAACAGTGAGGCAGAATCGCTTGCTGAGGAAGCAATGAAAAATATAGATCCGTCACAAATGCCGACTGGTGCAGCAGCAGAGCAGATGCAGACAGAAATAATGAATGAGGCAATGCTTCACGGCATTAACTTCTCGTTCTTTATCTCCTTGTTGATTATCGGTTTAGCATTTATTCTGGCGCTGTTTATCCGGAGAGTAGGCACGGACGGGAAAATCATTACAAAATCAAGAGCAAAATAAGAAAGCAGAAAACTATCATCTGATGGACGGGTGATAGTTTTTTATGCATGGAGACGTTATTCGCATGTTAAACTAAGGAAAGGGTTATTCATTTGATTTAAAATCTGATCAACAAAGAAAGCAGGAATAGAATGATTCACATATCAAAAGTACATAAGCAAGGCAGTGCTCCGACAAATGAAGATGCCTATGTAGAAAATTTGGGAAGAAAGCTGTTTGCAGTGATTGACGGGGCAACTGGAGTAGGAGGCTTGCCAGGGAAAATAGCAGCAGAAACCATGCAGCATCGCTTAGATAACACGAATACTGGTGCTTCGTTCATCGACTTGATTCATCAAGGAAATAGAGATTTGGCGGAGAGGACAAAACAGGAGCTGGGTCAGGAAATCAATGCCATTTCAAAAGAAAAACGCAGCACCTGCGGGATGGCAGCAATACAAATACATGAAACGTATATGGAGTATGCACAGTCCGGGGATTGCATGATTTTTGTAAAGTATCAGGATGGCGGAATACAGGCGCTTTCCTATGATCATGTTATGCGACTGGATGAAAAGGTAATCTCTGATTTATATGAAGCTATTTCCGGGAGAATCGGCGCAGATGTCAGTGGAGAAGCTTTTCAAAAGGTCTATCAAGAGGAGAAAGAACAGATTATTCCTGCATTGGCAGCGAATCGAAGGAAGTTAAATACAGTTCAGGGTTACAGCATTATGGATGGTACAGCGGAAGCGATGGATTTTTTAAGTTATGGAAGAATTCCGCTTCAACAGGTGGAAAAGGTTATGCTGCTTACAGATGGGATGCAGCTCTATGGAGTGGATTGCGATGTTTGGAGAGATACGGCAATGTATGCGATGGAGTATGGCATTGAACGGTTGTTGAAATATGTTGTACAGCAAGAAGAAAGCGATATCTATCTGCAAAGGTATCCGCGGTTTAAGTATGCTGATGACAAAACGGCAATACTGTTGGAATGCAGCGATGAAGAGAGAGGTTTCATCGAAAAATCGAAATAACCTGGCAGCAGTTCATTTCCCCGGAAAGTGATATCGCTACAATATGCAACAAGAGAAGTGCAAAGCGAAGGAATAGGGAAACTGCTTGAGGAAGTTCAATAAAAGAAGCTATACTAAAGGAAGCAGGCTTCATTTAAAAGAATAGAGCAACAGGTAACAATAAGAAATTTTAGGGGAAGCAAGATTTTTCTGAGGAGGATCTGTATGTATAATGAACCACTTTTTTTAGAACCGGTTTTGCAGGAAAGAATTTGGGGAGGAAAGAAGCTTCAAACAGAATTCGGTTATTCGACGCCTTATGAACGTACGGGCGAAGCGTGGGTTATTTCCGCTCATCCGAACGGACCATGCCAAATCAAAAATGGACCGCTCGAGGGCAGGACACTTCAAGATGCGTGGGAAAACCATAAGGAATTATTTAATAGAGCAGAGGCTGCAGGAGAGACGTACCCGCTTTTAGTTAAAATCCTGGATGCGAATGAAAATCTTTCTGTTCAGGTTCATCCGGATGATATCTATGCCCAGAAACAAGAGGACGTTCCTTATGGAAAAACAGAATGCTGGTACGTACTGGATGCGGAAGAAGGAGCAGAATTAATCTTGGGCCATCATGCCGACAGCCGGGAAGAGCTGAAGCAAGCAATGGAAAACGGTGAATGGGATACGCTGTTGAAAAGCGTACCTGTAACTGCAGGAGATTTTGTCTATGTGCCAAGCGGAACCATTCATGCCATTGGTTCAGGAATTGTCATTTTAGAAACACAGCAAAGCTCGGATATTACGTATCGTGTCTATGACTATGACCGCACGGATACCAGCGGGGAGCCAAGGGAATTACATCTCGAACAGGCTGCTGAAGTAACCAATGTACCTCATGAAGATCCGAGTGTGGGAGCACTTCAGGAAGCAATAGAGGATTTGACAGTCCAAAAACTTGTCGAGGAAACTTATTTTACGGTCTATCATTGGGATTTACAAGGAGACGCCATGATGGAAAGAGATAAAGATTTTCTGCAGGTGAGTGTGATCAAAGGGGAAGCTTCGATTACGATAGATGATACATCCTTTGCTATTGAAAAAGGAGATCATTTTGTTATTCCTCATACGGTAAAAGCATTTTCTTTAAAAGGAAATGCGGAGATGGTTGTGTCTCATACGTAGCTAGTGGAACCTTTTGGGACGAAATAAAATGAGATCGTTGTGCGGTCTCATTTTATTATGTTCAACAGGAGACAGCTGATACTAGAAGGATCGTATTTTACAGCGAATGACAAGAAAAGCGCAAAAGATCTAAGTAATGCTTGCAATAAAAACTGGAGGATTATCATGCAATCGAAGAAATACTATTTAGAAAAAATGAATGTAACAAATATCAATATAAAAGTTATTTATAATTATTTAAAACAGGAATTTGGCCGGGAAGAGTTATTTCCCCGTATGGTGATACGGCGTAATTTCAAAAAGAGCATTTGGGAAGCTGTCTATCTTACGGATGGGCAGGAAAAATATGGCTATGCTATTTATCAGAAGGCGCCTGGGTTTAAAGGTGTTTTTATTGCATATCTGGCTATTCTTCCAAAATATCAATCAAAAGGCCTTGGCAGTGAACTCATTCGTCAGTTAAATGCGTTGTTTCCTGATGGTATTTTACTGGAGGTGGAGGATCCGGACGCTGCGAAGGATGAGAAGGACCAGGCAACGAGGCTTCGGCGAATCCGCTTTTATGAAAGAAATGGGCTGGTTGTGAATCCGGATATGAAGGTAAATACGTTTTTTGTCCCATTTCGAATGATGGATAATTTAGGTGGGACAGAGGCTTATGATATTTCTTTTTATCAAAAGCTGTATAATCGTATTTTGATATTGCCGTTAGGGAGTATATTTATTAAGGAGAATCGGTAATATGCCATCATGCAGGTAAATGAAAGAAAGAACTGTGTACAGCTTGATTAGCAGCAAAAAAGAAGTCGGAGCTCTGTTTCCGGCTTCTTTTTTTAAATTTCACAGTCTAAGGATGAAAAAGAACTTTCGCAGCGTCTATTTCTTTATGAATAAGCTGTTGGAAAATCTCAGGACCTTTCTCCAGCGGAAGATGATGAGAAATCATCGGCTTTACATCTAGCTGTCCTGTTTTCATATAATAGAGTCCCGTAGTCCATTCCTTCCCTGGAAAAGGTGCAGATAATGCATTCCAGGCACCTAAAATCTGCAATTCATTTCGGACGATCTTTTCAAAATAATAGCGGTGGAGGGTAATATCGCCATAGGGAATACCTAAGTATAAAACCTCTCCACCTTTTTTAGGGAGTGCTAGCACCTGCTCGCTTGTCAGGGGAGAACCTGCTGATTCTACGGCCAGGTCAACACCAGAGGAAGCGGTATGTTTTTTTATAACCGTTTCTGTATCTTCTTTCAGCGGGTTAATCAGAATATCAGCGCCCAGCTGTTTAGCGATTTTTAGTTTGTTTTCATCCATATCAATGGCGAAAATGGTTGCCGATCCAAAAATTTTTGCCCACTGCACGGAAAGAAGCCCAATACTGCCAACGCCCATGATTGCTACTGCTGCACCTGGTTGGATAGAGGTACGGTAAAAACCGTGCAGCACGACAGAAGATGGTTCCAGCAGGGAGGCAGTGTCAAAATCAATTTCATCCGGGAGCGGCAGCGCGTGAGATGCAGGCAAGACCACGTATTCGGCATAAGCTCCCGGCTGTTTTGCGCCAATAACCGTCAGGTCTGTACAGCGGGTTGGAAATCCTTGTCTGCAGTAGATGCAATTCCCGCAGGCAAAGGTCGGGCAAGCAGCTATGCGGTCGCCTTCTTTCCATTGTGTTACCGCACTGCCCATAGCAGCTACCACTCCTGAAAATTCATGGCCAAAAGTGGTTCCTGGAACATAAGGACCAAGCTTTTTGTAGCGGGATAAATCTGAACCGCATATGCCGGCGGATTGTACCTGAATAAGAATGTCCTCTTCACGAATAATTTGAGGAATAGGTGTATCTTCTTCATAACGTAAATCCTCTGTATCGTATAAATTTAGAGCTTTCAAGTCAGAACTCCTCTCTAATGCGATTGATTTGATTTCTTACTTCTTTTTACTAAGAAATAGGCAGCAATACCAACGACAATGGAATTGAAGATAACCTGGTATTCAAAATAAAATTGACTGATGCCGCGCATTGGACCGAGCATAAAATCTAAAAACATATCAACCATATTAAAACCTCATTTCGATTTATATTTCAGACACTTTAATCATCCAGAGGGGTGAGCATGACTTTTATGGCTTTCCCGCTTTTTATTGCCTGGTAAGCTTCATCCCACTGATTGATAGAATATTCATGTGTTACGAGGCTTTTTGCATCTACTTTGCCTTCTTTCATTAATTGGATGGAGGGTTCCCAGTCAGCAGGCTTTTGACTTCTGCTTCCGACTACCTTTATTTCCTTTTGAATGACTTTTTCCATATCAAGGGAAACCTGAGCTTCCGGGAAAATACCAATTTGCGCATAGTGTCCTTTTTTTCTTAATAAATCAAGACCTTGATTGGCAGCGTGAATCGATCCGGAGCACTCTAAAAGCACATCTGCACCGTACCCATCTGTCAGTTCATTTACTTTGTTTTTCAGGTTTTCTTTTTGAAGGTTAATGACATAATCGATGCCAATTTCGTTTGCTTTATCCAGACGAATCTGATCATTTGTCAGGCCGGTAATTAAAACGGATGCACCATTGCTTTTGGCTACTTGAGCTGCGAGTAAGCCTATTGGACCCGGCCCGAGAACAATGACTAAATCACCCTCGCGAATTTCTGTTTTTTGGATAGCGTGATATGTGCACGCCAAAGGCTCTGTCATTGCAGCAGACTGGTCATCCACTTCTTTTGGCAGGTGGTGAAGGCTTTCTTCACGCGCGATAAGATACTTAGCAAAGCCGCCATTTATTTGGCTTCCCAATCCTTTACGGTGATTGCATAAATTGTAGTCTCCTGATTGGCAATACTTACATTCTCCGCAGATATAGAAGGTAGTTTCTGATGTCACGCGATCTCCTACTTTAAACTTGGTAACGCCATCTCCAATCTCTGCGATTTCTCCAGAAAATTCATGTCCTAAGGTAACTGGAGCCGCGACTTTATAATGTCCTTCGTAGGTATGGATATCGGATCCGCAGATACCTGCCCAAGCTACTTTGATTTTCACATGATGACTGGATACAACAGGCTCCTCTACATCTTGCATGTGTAAATTCCCATGTCCCAGTTCTGTTTTTACAAGAGCTTTCATGATCTATTCTCCTCGTATTATATATTTTCAAATCAACTATATAGAAAAGCAGAAAAAAGATGATAGAATCTCGTTTCATGAAAGAATGAAGATACCTGGATAATATTTCGTAATACCATTATTTTCTGCTAGTTCCATATCAAAAGTAACTACTGATACGAATCAATCTTTTCATTAATTAAATAAGTCAAAGAATCTCCAGATTACCCAGTTAACGATATTACCTCCCTGGTCAATGCTGGACACCTGTGCAGAACCTTCCGGAAGATTAATGTCTGCACTCATTGCCATATCCGTGAACAATGGAGCGATATCCGTTGCTACATAGAGAGAAACCGCTATCATGAACGAGCCGACGATAACAGAGTGAATAATATTTCCTTTAGAAGCTCCGACAACAAAAGCTATAACAAATGGAATGGTTGCCAAGTCTCCAAAAGGAAGCACGGCATTACCTGGTAAAATAACAGCAATCAAAACAGTGACTGGCGTTAAAATCAAAGCCGTAGCAATAACTGACGGATGTCCCAGAAGAACAGCAGCGTCCAGACCGATATTGATTTCACGGTCGCCGAAATGTTTATTGAGCCATGCACGTGCTGATTCGGATACAGGCATTAATCCTTCCATAAGGATTTTTACCATTCGCGGCATCAGTACCATAACGGCAGCCATCGAAATCCCGATATTGATAATTTCACCGACACCGTAGCCGGCTAAAGCGCCAATCGCAGCACCAAGAATCAAACCGATAACCATGGAATCCCCAAATACCCCAAAACGTTTTTGGATGGAGTCTGGATCAGCATGGAGTTTATTAAGACCAGGAATTTTTTGAATTCCTTTAACCACAAAAATAAAAGGTGCATACGAAATCGTACTCCCGGTTGCAACAGAGACGCCTGGCATTTCATAAAAATCACGAACCATCGGCTGCGTCCAGTCTGCTATTTTTAAACAGACGATTTGGAATAATGTTGCGGCAATCAGTCCTTGCACGATACTGCCGGATACCGTATAAACAATCGCACCCATAAAGGTATAATGCCAAAAGTTCCAAATATCAACGTTCATCGTTTTCGTTGTTTTTGTTAACAGCATGACAACGTTTACAACTAATCCTAACGGAATAATAAAAGCAGCAATCGTCGATGCCCATGCAATCGATGAAGTAGCCGGCCAGCCGATATCAATGGTATTTAAGCTGACACCGAGTCTGTCTACCATTCCTTGTGCTGCTGGGCCAAGGTTTAAGGTCAATAAGTCGATGACAAGGAAAATACCTACAAATGCAACACCGATCGTCAGACCAGAACGAAAAGCTTTTCCAGGCTTTTGGCCGAATAAAAGTCCAAGTAAAAAGATGACAACGGGCAAAATGACAGTAGCTCCCAAGCCTAGAAATGCTTGTATAAAATCAACAAATCCTTGCATTAGTTTTCCCTCCTATGGGTTAGGATGCTGCTCTATCTCTTAACAAGAGCAGAGCAGCAAAATTATTATTTTAATAATTCTTCTAAAATCTGTTTCTTTGTATCTTCTACACCAATTCCTGTCAGGAACGTACGTGCATTGATAACAGGGAAGGGATATTCCTTCTTTGTCATTGCAGTAGTAACCAATAGATCTGCTGTATCCTCATAGGTGCTTACTTCTGCAATCCGGATTTGTTTTACATCTATTTTTACGCCATTTTCTTTTGCTAATTCTTCAATCGCATTATTTACTACAGTGGATGTAGCAATTCCTGCTCCGCAAGCTACAAGTACTTGTTTCATAGCTTCTCACCTCCTTTAAAGTCATGCAGATCAAGCTTGTCAGCTAATTGTTTCTGTATTTCTGATGCATTATCTGTCTGAAGTAATTGATTGAGAAAAGTTCCTTCTTGAAAAATCTTCATTAAATCCTGCAGAAGCTTCAATTGTGAATGAGGCTCATCCATTGCCAGCATAAATACGATTTGAACAGGTGTGGTCTCCGTTTCTTCTCCCATAATGACAAAATCTACTGGATTTTTTAATGTAGCGATACTGATAGTTTTATGATTTACATGAACAGCATCTGTATGTGGAATAGCCACAGATACACCTGCTGTCGGTAATCCCGTTGCAAATTCTTTCTCTCTTTCTATAATTGCCGGAATAAAGCTGTCTTTGACATACTGATGATTTGCTAAATTTGCTCCCATGTGTTGAAGAACTTCTATATAATCAGCTGCCTCTAAATTCATTAAAATAACTTCTTTATCAAAACGTAATTCACTCATGAAATAACACTCCTGCCTTAACTATTGATCAACGATATAATCTCGAATCAATTTGTAAATATATTCTTTGGAACTCGCTTGCGTCAGTTTCGGTAACAGGCTGGACGAGGAAGCAACCTTCATCAGTTGCATCAGTGCATGAATATGCTGTTTTTTATCTGCTGCAGCAATCATAATCATCAAGTGAATCTGATGATTTTCTTCCCCGTACGGCACGCCGTTACGAATTTTTAACAGGCTCATGCCAACTTTTTTGACACCTTCCTCTGGTGTAGCATGTGGAATAGCCACGTGTTCGCCAATTGCAATATACGAATCTTCTTTCGAATGCTGGATAGCTGCATCAATATAATGCGGCGTAATGTATCCATTTGTAAGCAATGGAGCTCCGCATAGCCGGATGGCTTCGTCAAAAGAGGGGACAGATTCTCTCAACGTAATATGATCCACTGTCAGAAAATCATGTAAATCCTTTTCTTCTGATGCAGCGTCTTGTTTTGTAATGGAATCATTTTTATCCCTGTGGATAAAAGCATAAAGTTCCTTCCGCAGACGCTTTTCATCGGAAATATTAGCATGTAACTGGATTTTAGCCATCAAATCATCCACATTGATTTCATTTGGAATATAATCGTATATCTCCAGCATGACTTGTTTACGAATACGCTGTTTGTCTTCCGCACGCAGAATGGGTTTGCAGATAAACAATTTTTTCTCTGTTTCTAATGAAACGGGCGAGAAAACAATATCGTAATCCAGCTCGTAATGTAAAAACTCTCTGACAGACAGCCAATCCAGAAATACGAATTCAGGAAATAGCTCACGAAGCTGCTGGAACATTAAACGGGAAACGGAAATCCCCCGCGGGCAGACTACCAGTGCTTTTGTTTTCTGTGCCATGCTTTCCCCTTGTTTGTGCATCCATCCACTGATCAGCATCACAATATAAGTGATTTCATTTTCGGGAATCTTGCTTTCTATCACTTCTTCAAGCGGTGTAATTGCTAAATGGACCAAATGGCGGATCTGTTCGAATTCTTCATTATCGTTATCTTCAAAAAGAATGGAATCTGTCAGCTGATATTTGATCCGATAATATGCTGGTGTTAAATGCTGCAGAAGCTTATCAATCAACTGTTTTCGATCGTGAAAATTGATGCAGGCATTCTTTTCAAAGAGCCGGACCATTTTATCAATGGCTGGTACCAGGTCAGGAATGTAATCCTCGGCCATCCATGAATTTCGGTGGACGCTTCCGGTTAACAAATTGAGCGTAATAAAGATGCGTTCAGGTGTCGGCAGATTTTTGTCATATAGTATTTCTTCCGTTGCTTGATACTCCTTTGTATTGGAGAGTTCATCATAGCGGATAAATAAAGGCTTAATCGAATATCCTTTTTGAATTCTTCTCAGGATTAAGACAAAAATAGCTGGAAGTGTCATCATAATTTCATCAGTGAACTGAATGGTAAGCTTTTGTTCAACCCGCTCTAAACGGCGCTCGAACTGTGCAAGCAGCTCATCCTCAAGCATCAGAACTTCCTGCAGTTTACTCTTGTTGTCATCATGCAGGATTAATTCATTTGCGAGTCCTATCATCATTTTACGGGCCTGAAATTCGTTTCCTGTAATCTGATATCCGTCTTTTCTTGTATGCTGGATTTCCAATTGGTAAGCATTCAACAGCTTCTGCGCATGCTTCATATCATTTAGAATAGTGTTCTTGCTGACGTCTAACAGGTTCGTTAACCCGTTTAATGAAATTGTTTCTGTTCGCCCTAATATAGCCATGGTAAGAAATTTTACCCGATCCTGCTCTGACATGATTCCATCCTGGAATTTGGAGTCTGCAACAGCGTCTTGCTTCACGGTTGCAGTTAAAATAGATTGATCAATAATAAATTGACCTTTCTTGGTTCGTTCAATTTCGGGTAAACGGCTATCTTTTAACCACGTATTTATTTTTTGAAAGGTGTAGCCCAGCTGTCGGCGAGAAAGATTATATTTATCTGCGAGCTCTGAGCTTGTAATACATGTATCATTAATCAATGCGTTAAAAATAATCTCTTCTCTTTCTCCTAACACAATGCCGCCTCCTTTGATTAAAATCATAACAATTGCTAAATAATAAATGAATGCGTTTACATCACAAAATAGAGAATCATCTTTGTACCATATTGTGATAATCCATCTTGTCCTATCTTACTTAAAATTTTGAAATGATAGAAGTAATGGGGAGATAGCCTGATGATTTATTTTAACAGGAAAAGACATTTATCATGGAGAACCGTCCATTAAAATCCTGCAAAATGATGTTTTGTTTTGATAGAAAGAGTAACTCTCTCTTTTCCATAGAAAACAGGAGTTGATCGTTCCTTTGATAACTCCCTTGACAAAGATTATAGAAGGCGAAGTGTAAAGCGCCGCTGCGGCGGACCGTTTTGCTTTCCTAGGGGCACGCTCTTCAGCTAACTTTTGCCAAGAAGAGCACTTGGCAAAAGTGGATCTTCAGATGGTGCTGATCCCTCAGGAGTCAAAACGGTCCGCCTCCGCTAGTAAGATATTCTATACGTGAAAAAAACTCACTAAAATAGATTTTTAATCAGATAAAACATATTCTTCATGCTGCATGGTAAAATGTTCCGTCAAGATTACTTCCTGTGCATAAATGCTATTCCCTGTATTTCATATCCATGCTGTCATGATTGGGTTGTTCAGACGACAGCTGCTATTATGTCCAGCTCATTAAAATCTTATTTCTTTCATTCGCTGTAGAATACTATCAGAGCGCAGGCCAACCACGGAGACTCCTAAGTGGTTTGCAGGCTAAACCCGTGACTCCTGTCCCAACGCCTGCACTTGCACGTCCTGGGACTGCGATTACTCGCCCCATCGAAAACATTTGTGCATCGCAGGGCGAGCTGAAGATCCACTTGAAAAGCGGTTTTCTTTTCAAGTTAGCTGAAGCCGTCCCCATGGCAGACTAAGACCGCAACGTCCTGGGGTTGCGATTACTCACCCCATCGAAAAGAGTTGTTGCAACGTCTGCACTAGTACGTCCTGGAACTGCGATTACTCGTCCCATCGAAAACATTTGTACGTCGGAAAGCGGAGTGGTTGGCCGGAGCGGAGCTATGCACCATCATCAATTCCAAAAAGTCCGGATATTTCACCAAAATGCAAGCATGGTAATGGAGAACATGTTCATCCTGGAATAGCAAGATATATGTGCTTATCCTTAGGTGTGAAAGTTAAGTAAATAAGAAATGAAAAGGTGGAAGGATTCCGGGCAGCTAGTTAATCATATATTAAAGCTGGAGAATTATTTAAATCAGATTGAACTTAGAGTAATAGAATCGAAGTAAACGAATGACGCAATAAAATGGAAAGGTTTAGGATGTTAACATTAAATTATTACTTATTTCGATACCGTTTGTAATAAACTATTAATATTTTTGTAACTTATTGTTTGGTAAAATGTGCTATTATTAAATTTGTCGAATATTTATAGGGGGACTACATAATGAAAAAATTAGTAGCTACGGTTGCTACGGGTGTCGTTCTAGGCGGCTCTTGTTTATCAAATGTTTCAGCTGCGGAATATCAGGTTCAAAAAGGCGATAACTTGTGGAATATAGCAAAAGAACATAGTACGACCGTTGACAGATTATTTGATTTAAATAATTTAAAGTCATCTCTCATTCAACCAGATCAAGTATTAACTATTAACGAACAATATAAAGTAAAAAAGGGCGATACATTATCTGGTATCGGATATAAACTAGGTGTAACGGTTGCTGATTTGAAAGAATGGAATAATCTTGAATCAGATCTTATTTTTATTGATCAAATGTTAACTATTAAGAAATCAAATGTTAAACAAAAAGGTGCACCGGTTGTACAAGCACCTGATAATAAATCAGCTAATGAAGATGAATTGAATGAAAATAATAAAGCAAGTGAAAATATAGAAGCGGCGCAAGCGGAAGCAGAAGCTGAAGAAGCAGCGCAAGCGGAAGCAGAAGAAGCGGCGCAAGCGGAGGCAGAAGCTGAAGAAGCGGCGCAAGCAGAGGCAGAAGCTGAAGAAGCGGCGCAAGCAGAGGCAGAAGCAGAAGAAGCGGCGCAAGCGGAAGCAGAAGCTGAAGAAGCGGCGCAAGCAGAGGCAGAAGCAGAAGAAGCGGCGCAAGCGGAAGCAGAAGCAGAAGAAGCAGCGCAAGCGGAGGCAGAAGCAGAAGAAGCGGCGCAAGCGGAGGCAGAAGCTGAAGAAGCAGCGCAAGCGGAGGCAGAAGCAGAAGAAGCGGCGCAAGCGGAGGCAGAAGCTGAAGAAGCGGCACAAGCGGAAGCAGAAGCTGAAGCAGCAGCGCAAGCGGAGGCAGAAGCTGAAGCAGCAGCGCAAGCGGAGGCAGAAGCAGAAGAAGCGGCACAAGCGGAAGCAGAAGCTGAAGCAGCAGCGCAAGCGGAGGCAGAAGCTGAAGCAGCAGCACAAGCGGAGGCAGAAGCAGAAGAAGCGGCGCAAGCAGAGGCAGAAGCTGTGAACTCCTCAGAAAATGAGGAACCTGTAACGGAAACCAACACACAAGAACAAGCTAGCGGTGAAACAATCTCTGTAACTTCTACCGCATATACAGCTAACTGTGAAGGATGTTCTGGTGTTACATCAACCGGAATTGACTTAAACGCAAACCCGAATGAAAAAGTAATTGCTGTTGATCCAAGTGTAATTCCACTAGGTACAAAAGTATATGTTGAAGGCTATGGTCATGCAGTAGCGGGCGATATCGGCGGCGCAATTAACGGTAATAAAATTGATATTCATGTTCCGACACGTGATGAGGCTCTTAACTGGGGCGTGCGTGAAGTTAATGTGACTGTAGTAGAATAGTAGAAACTTAATAGAAAAAATTTGAGGGAAAGCACTTTGCAATAAGGTGCTTTCCTTTTTTTTATGGAATATGAAGCGATTATGTCAATGAATATCTTCCCAATCCAACTCCCGATAAAGCATCGATTCCGTCTGCTTTTCTTTTTTCATATTCACTTTCTCAAGCACCCGCATGGAAGCAGGGTTATCCAAATGTGTTTCGGCTATAACTTTATCAACCTCGTAAGTATGTTTTGCCCATTTTAATAAAGCGGCAAGCGCTTCTGTTGCTAAACCTTATTCCAACAGCTTTCCAGAAATCCATAACTGACTTCTGCCGTTTTATTTTCATCTGGTCTTCCTTTAAACCCCATATCTCCAATTATTTTGTCATCTGCCTTACGCTTGACAAGCCAAACACCCCAATATAATAGAGCAGGGTCTTCTTTTAATGCATGTAAATGCTGGATAATATGAGGACCGCATGGATAGTCTGAAGTCATTGTCTGTTTTGTACAAGGGACAATGATAAGTCTGTCTGTTTCCAGTTTCATAAAACCGCTCCTTTTCATTGCATTTTAATTCGGGTATAACAGATTTTCACAGCTATTAGTATAACAGATTATATGGGTGATAAGCCTTCCAGCTTATAAGTTATGCTGCGATTAGTATCTGCTAATAACTCCTAGTATAATTAGCATGTGTGTAGTATAATCAGGTTATTTCATTCTGCAAATAATTGTTTCAGAGATATTTTATATAGAAGGGTGTTTAAAAAGATGGAAGAACCAGAACAAAAACGTTCTCAAGCATATGTTGAAATCATTGGTGATACGGTTGTCGGCAAAGACTTAATCATGACAATCTCCATCAGTGTGGTGTTGAGCTTTCTTGGCTTTTTTGCTGGCAGAGAGCTTATTTTTCCGCGGATTGCTCCGGAAGAAATGATCCTGTCTTATTCTCTATTGTCAGGCATCGCCGGCAGTGTAACAGGCTTGCTTGTCAACACGTTTTTATTTAAACCGAAGCGTACTTTAAATGAAACGGCGTCTACAAATGCAGAGCTGTCGGAAATATATGAGAAGCTGCAGCTGGATATGAAGGAAGAGCGTGACTCTATTTTGAATGATCCAGTTACCATGGCAGAGATGAAGGAACAAGGATTTTATGAGATGTTTATCTCAGATGAGAAAACGCAAAGCGATGAGAAAGAAAAGAAATAGTTGAAAGAGGAGAATGAACGAAAATGGATGTATTACTGATATCAATCGGATTAGCGATTGTAGCCGGGCTGATCTTTACGGCAATCGGCTTGATTTCCGGCTCCGATGAAACCGCTGTGCTTGTTCCTGCTACATTGATTGTAGTGCTGCTGGGAGCACCTCCGGAAGCTGTTTTTGCCTTTTTTATGGCTGCCGTACTTTCCAAGCATCTCACACATGCGATTCCTACTGCATTAATGGGTGTTCCTGGAGATACGACGGCGACGCCGATGCTGGATCATGCGAACTTTATGCGGCGCATCGGCCTGCCGCATATTGCGTTGCGGAAAATGATTTCCGGCGGGATTATTGGTGCATTTATTGCGCTTCCTGTATCCTTGGCGTTTGCTGTATTTTTAAGCCAGTTTGGTGAATTTTTTCAGGAAAACGCCGGGATTATATTTACATTAGCAGCTGTTTTGATTGGTTACTTTTCCAAAGGACGCTGGGCGAGTATTATTTTGATCATTCCGCTTGCACTTGTGATCCAAGGGTTGAATATGGTCAGCACCACGATTCTGGGAACCGGATTATCAATCAGCTTTTTCTTAGGGATTGCGATTGGACCTATGCTTACGGATATTTTATTGGCAACTTCCGGGAGCGGACGTTTGATGATTCAGCGTCAGCAGCCCAATGAATATAAATTAGCTCCAGAAAAGAAATCATGGTCGGGGTATTTTCCGAATCCATTTAAAGTATTAACTAAGAAACAAACAGCATCGGTTGGAGGGACGTCGTTTTTATCTTCGTTAACCTTTGCATTAAGTCCTGTCGGCATGACCGCATTGATGGGAGAACTGGTAGGTTCCAGGGTGAAGGGACAATACAAGAAGTCAACGACCAGCCTTTCTACGATGAATGGGGTAACGGAATCGACGTATATTGCGGAGACGATTATCCCGCTCGTGGCCTTTGGAATTCCACTTAGTCCGGTAGCAATCGGACCTGCACAAGCATTATTTAATGCGCCGCCTGTATTTACAACAGAGCCGGTCCATAATTTGCATACATTAATGGAGCCACTGGATTTCCTTTTATACGGGTTGATTGGAATTATTGTTGCGGCTGTTATTGCCTATCCATTTTCGATGAATTTTGCACGGAAAGCGACGGTTCTTGTATTAAAGCATATTAACCAGGAAGCTATTATTGCTATGTTTATCGGTGTGGTTACCCTGCTTGCGTTCTATGAAGGCGGCTTGGTTAGTGTTACCGTTACGTTTGCTATGGCAATGGTCGGCGGATTATTGAATCGTTTCCTTGGTGTAGGAATCGGGGTTCAATTTATGATATTCTATGGCTCCGGCTGGATTGTAACCACGTTATTAGGCATGTAAGGTGTAAAATACAGCGGAACAGATATAGCAAAACAGGCCGGGCAATCAACCCGGCTTCAAATATGGTAAGATAGCAACTGGAAGGATGTGAAGCACGTGAAGTTAATTGCAATTGATTTAGATGGTACATTACTAAGTGAAGACGGAAAGATCAGTGAAGAGAATCAAGAGGCGATTCATAGAAAACAAGCAAACGGCGATATCGTTGCTTTTTGCTCTGGAAGATCATTGCATGATATGCAGGAAATTGCGGAAGCGGCGAATTTAGAAGTTCCATTAATCTGTGCGAATGGTTCGTTGACCAGTGTAAATGGGGAAATTATCCGCAGCCAGATACTTGCTGCAGATAAGCTGACGGAAATCATGGACACGGTGGCGAGTGCGGGATTATATTTTGAAATTTATACAAATAAAGGCGTCTACATTCAAAAGGATAAGAAGCCGATTTTAGAAGAAGAGAAGGAAGCTTTGTTTGACACGCCGGAAGAAAAGGAAAATGCCGGGCATATTATTCGAATACAAAATATGCAGTATGGGATGGTAGAAGTAGATGACTACTTAGAAGCAGGCGTTACCGAATTGGAGCCATATAAAGTATTTATTTTGTCCTTCCGTCGTCAGGAGCTGGAGAAACTTGCAGAGAACTGGAAGGACAGGGAGGATATTTCCATCACCACCTCAGGCTATCAAAAATTAGAAGTCGCTCATCCCGACTCCAGCAAAGGAAATGCATTAGAAGCGCTGGCAGCGTATTATGAAATCCCGCAGGAGGACACCGTCAGCATTGGAGATAATTTTAATGATATTTCGATGCTTGAATATGCAGGGACAGCTGTAGCGATGCATAATGCTGAGCCGGAAGTAAAGGAATATGCAGACCATGTAACAAGAAGTAATGAAGAAAATGGCGTCGGCCATGCATTGAATGAAATCATCAAATAAGGCAGCAGATGCTTTGCTTATAAAATGAAATGTCACTCAGCGGGAGTTTTACGAATGGCTCCCCGTAATAAAAAATCCGAATCTGCAAAATCAGATTCGGATTTTTTATTTGCTTTTATAGACTTTCTTCTTCTACCTTTTCAATCGACTTCTTCTTCACAAATTGGAATAAGCCAACTTCATGGGCTGCTTGAAACGCACTGACAACGAATGGTCCAAAAATAAGTCCGAGTACACCGAAGAAGACAAATCCAAAATACATGGATAAAACGGTTGGCAGTGCCGCGAGTCCCATTTGATCACCGAGCACCTTAGGCTCCGTAATCCGTCTGATGACCAGGAGGAATAAGGCTAATACCATCAGCTGCAGACCGGTTGGCACGTCGCCGATAAGCATCATCAGTCCTCCCCATGGAACCAGAATTAATGCCGGACCGACATACAGCGGAATAATGTCCACGAGCCAGATAATAAAGGTCATTAAGAGCGCAAACCGAGGTGAGATAAATAATAAGCTCACATAGGTAAGTATGAAAATCATTACACTAAGCAGGAATTGCGCTTTCCAGTATCCCCAGAAAACCGTTTTTAAACGCTGGAAGAAGGTCTTTAGTTTTGTAGATGTTGCCTCTGGAAATAGAGAGAAAAAAGCTTGGAACAGCTTTGGCAGATCCAGACTGAATAAAAAGAAAGTAATCAGATAGACAAGCGATACAAAAAGCAGATTAGGAATGGATTGGACCCAGGAACCGAGCATGCCAATCAAACTCTCTACTAAGTCATATCCTGTGTTTAACAGCCGTTCTGATTGACGTTCCAGTTCACTGATGATCGCATCACGCTGTGGCAAATCAGCAATTAAATCATTGAACCTGTTAATAATTTCAGTGATGATGGTCTGAATTTCACTTCCGTACCTGGGAACATTATAACTCCATTCCACGATACGGCTGATGGTACTTGTGAGCATGACATAAATTAATCCGCATGCCACTACCACGAAGGTCGTAAAAACGATGGTAACCGGCCAGATTCTTTTTTCTTGTTTTAATACTTTTTGCAGCAGCTTCACCAGCGGTTCAAAAATAATTGCTGTTAATAATGCCAGCAGGACAGGTATAAACACTGAAAAGTAAAAATATAAAAACACAGCTAGTGCGATAAGTAAGATACCGATAATAATTTTTTTGATTAATGATTGATTTAACAAAAGCTTTCCCCCTGCCGAGTAACACAATAAAATATCATAATATCATTTTATAATCCGGCTTTCAAATTGTAAACCAGATTAGTGGAGTTCACGGATTTATCACTGTATGATCCAGCCAGAGGAAGCAGTGCAGCTTCCGGCGGGATAACAATTCGATGTTTCACGAAGAAATTTCCGTGAAACTCCTGCTCAATCGATTTTCTTCCTCATTCTGGCGGCCGGATAAAAAATCCGCTAACTTCACTAGTATTGCCGTTCATGGTAAGATTTAAAATAACTATATGGTCACCGAAAGTGCTTTCATAAATAAATGAATAGTAGCCCTCTATTTGTTGATTCTCTACATAATCGAAGCCGGTAAATTCTCCAAACTCCGTTTCGAGCTGGGTCCAAATTGCTTCCAGCTCCATAGAACTGATTTCGGAGGCCATTATCTCATCCAGCAAAGCTTCTGCTTCATCAAAATCTCCCTCATCTAGATAGGTTAAGAATGCTTCGGAAGCTTGGGATGCTTCTTCTGCTGTTATCGTCACTTCCTCTTCTATTTCATATGCTTCTTCGTTTTCATTATTTTCTTGACCAGCGGATGTTTCCTCTTGAGCAGTGTCATTATCCGTTTCTGGGGAGGAATCGGAACCTCCACAAGCTGCCAGCAGTATCATCAATAAAATGGAGAGGATTGAAATCGTTAAGTGCTTTCCTTTCATGATTATACGCTCCTTTATAAAGTGAAACTTTATTCCGCCTGTTCATGAATCCAGTCGCTGATATCCTTGATAACCTGCTTATCTACATGACCGGGAATATTGTATTCAGCTATCGTGCCTTTGTTTTCCCCTTGGGACAGAATAAAGTTATGGTTAAGGTCCGGATAGGTTTTTAATGTTGCCTGCGATTCGTTTTCAAAGATGTCTTCCCATGCAGCAAAATCATTCTCCACGGTGACCTGAAAGTCTGCTTCGCCCTGAAGAATAAGCAATGGTTTATTGGAATCGAGCGCGATTTGGCCGACATCGTATTGGTCCATTTCACGAAGGTAATATCCGCTCATTCCGCCAATATCATATTCCATGGCTTCTTCTGGAGACATACCTTGAAAGCTTTCGGCAAGCTCTTTAAATGCATCTGCTTGGTCCTGCAGCTGTTCTCGTGCTTCTTCACTCAGATTATCAGAAGCTAAATCTAATTGCTGATTGTACAGAATTTCCCATAATGACCGGGGAGAGCCTGCTAAAAGAATCATGCCAGCTGTATCTGCTTCGTCGTCAATGCGCGGCGCCAGCATTCCTCCGAGAGAGTGTCCATTGATGTATACTTGATCCGTCTGAATTCGGTCGTCCGCTTGCAGCATGCGGGCTGCTTCCACTGCATCATCCACCGTTTCTTCCTTAACGGTCAGTGCCGCCCCCAGCTCTTCTACCATTTTTTCTCCATGTGTATACGTACGCTTATCATAACGTAACACCGCAATCCCTTCTTCTGCTAACCCATAAGCAATATCCTGAAAGGGTTTGTAGCTAAAAATAGTTTCATCCATATCATTTGGACCAGAGCCATGTACAAGCACCACAGCTGGATATGGTCCGCCTTCCTCATCAGGCAGGGTCAATTTTCCATTTAAGGGGTAGCCGTCTTCCGCTTCTATCGTGATATCCTCTTCCACTGCAGCATCAGGGAGGGCTAATTCCTCCATTGGGCGCTCTATTTGTAAGCTCTCCAGTTTTTCTTCTTCATTCCAATCCATGGTTACCTCCATTCGTGCATCATCAAAAATGACTTCACCGGAAACGGCCGTCTCCTCCTCATCTGTGGTTGCTTCCAAATTACTTATTTCTTCAAATGTACTCCCGCGATTGGCTTCCCAGGACAGCTGTAATTCGTCTGCAGGGTATGATTCCTGCAGTTCATCAGAGAAATATTGGTCGGTAATTTGTTGATATTCCTCCTCTTGCAATTGCTGAAGCACTTCTTCTGCGTTCTCTTCCGCTGTGCTTTCCTGACTCGAACAGGCAGAGAGGAGGAAAAAGGCTAAACCAGCCAGAATTATGTATGTTTTTCGCAACATCATCATCCTTTTCATATAGTTTGTGTTTCGCTCAAATGATTGAAAGAGCATATAAAGCCTATATCCTATCGTACGATTTGCGAAGGGGTTATGTTTCAAAACTGCCTAATTATTTGTTGGTTTGTCCATATTTCGTTAAGATAGGATTATAATTGAAAGAACGCATGATAGAATGAATTTATGGAATGAGGTGGGAGACATGACTACAAATGCAATCGAATTTCAAATAAAAACAAAGAAGAAGCAGGAGTTTGTTTTCTTGGATAGCCAGCTGGAAGAGATTCTGGATCAGAGCGGTGTGCAGGAAGGAATCATGCTGGTATATTGTCCGCATACGACCGGCGGGATTACAATTAATGAAAATGCTGATCCGGATGTACGGCGTGATTTATCGCTTGGCTTGAACGAAGCCTTTCCAAATAAAGAAGCTTATGTCCATATGGAAGGCAATTCGGACGGACATATGAAATCATCTGTTGTCGGTGCCAGTGAAACATTGATTATTTCCAATGGACGAATGATTTTGGGAACATGGCAGAGTGTCTATTTCTGTGAATTTGATGGGCCGAGAACACGGACAGTGTACGTGAAGATAATAGAAGGATAAGGTTTGTAAATAAAGGGGAGGCAGAAGCGTGACAACAGAAACTTTATTGTTTAATCCGGAAAGGCATATTGCATTAGAAGGAACACAAAATATTCGTGATTTGGGAGGCTATCCAACGGAGGATGGCAAGCAAACAAAATGGGGAAAGTATTATCGGGCAGATTCTCTGCATCAGGTGAGCCATCGGGAACATGCCTTTCTGCAAAAGGAAAGAGGCATTCATACCGTTATTGATTTACGCATGAGCATGGAAGGGAAATATCGAAAAGAGGATAAAGCACGTTATGATTTTTATAATATCCCCTTGCTGGATCCCGCTACATTTACGACTAAAATGCCCAAAACTCTAGTGGAAATGTATATCTTGATGTTGGAGACCAGTAAGCCGAAATTTAAACAAATCATGGATATTTTTCTTGAGAATAAAGGAAATCCGGTTCTATTCCACTGCCGGGTCGGGAAGGACCGTACAGGTGTCCTTGCCGCTATTTTATTAGATTTAGCAGGCGTGCCAAGAGATATTATCGTGAAGGATTATGCGCTGACGGGCGAGTATAAGAAGATAACGGATGAAGAGCTTCATCATCGTCCGCCGTTGATGTCACGCAATCAATTTAAAGCGATGCTGAGCTGCGAACCTGCTTACATGGAAGCATTTTTAGATTATTTGTATAAAGAATATGGCAGTGCGGCTGATTTTCTGAAAGTGATTGGTTTGAAAGAGGAAGAAATCACTGCATTGCGAGATGATTTTATAGAGGAAGTATAAAAAAGGGAGAAAAACGGATGAGATTTGTACCGTTCTTCTCCTTTTTAGCTATTTCCCTGTCTTCTAATAATACGGAGGGTAAGGGTAGCCGTTATAATACCCAGGTGGCCCGGGCGGTCCAGGAGGGCCAGGTGGACCCGGCGGGCCATAATATCCCATTGGTCCAGGCGGTCCTGGAGGTCCGGGCGGCCCGGGAGGACCATAATATCCCGGTCCTCCGCCAGGACTAAAAGCGCTGCCCAATAAACCGCCGGCTAATCCGCCGATGAACGGGAAAAAGAACGCACGCTGTTCTGGTGCATGCTGACTAAACGGCTGTCCCGGGTATGCATTATATGGTGAAGCAGGCATATCAAACTGCTCAGGATGCTGATAATCCATCACTTGATATTCATCTGCATGGGAATACGCATGATTCGGATCAGGTTGCATATACATTCCTCTTTTCTGCATAAGCTATATACCTAACTTATGCAGCTGCTTCAATTATGTTCACCTATTCCTCCGTATCGTCTTTTAGAATCCGGTCATTAACGGCGGAATAGTCGCATGATGAAACTGACAATCACAATAAGGATGATTGCACCGATCAGAGCGGGCACAATAAAGAATCCGCCTATTTCAGGTCCCCATTGTCCAAATATTGAAGAACCGAGCCATGCTCCAATGAAACCAGCAAGAATATTTCCGATGATTCCGCCCGGCAAATCCTTACTTACTATTAATCCGGCTACCCAGCCGATAATTCCGCCAACAATTAGACTCCAAATAAAACTTAGCATAATAATCATTCCTTTCTATATTTTATTTATCCCCAACTATATAAACTTTAAAACAAGAAATGCTTCATTTTTTAACAAAAAATAGAAAAAATGATTCAGAATTCCTAGTATGGAAAATAAAAATGAAATACAGCTATAATTTTTAGGTTGAAAGTACTTTTATAAATAAAAAAGTTAATAGGTAATAAGGTGTGTTCACCCTGTGGAAATCGTGGATTTTTATTGAAATCAATCTTTCATACATAAAACTTTTATCCTTATATACTGTATTTAGATTTTTATGATTTGATGTTAAAGCGTTATTTCTATTTTATTATTTGATTCTAAAGGAATGATAAATTAACTTTATATCCCTTTTATTTCTTTTTATTGGAATTAATAAAAATATTTTATAATATTTATTGTATTTAGATACATTTATTCAGTTTTCTTCCGATAAATAATTATAGACAATTAGGAGAGATGAAAAAATGAAGAAATTATTTAAAGCCAAAGGAATCCGGTTTAAGTTAGTCTTATCTTTTTTCTTAATACTACTCGTCCCGGGAATAATCGTAAGTACGATGTCATTTTTTACTTCAACAAATACTGTAGAGCAGCAGAAGCGGGACCAGGTGCAGGAATTAACTGCGGTGATGAATCAGACTATCAATAATACTTTTGAGCTGAAGCAGAGGGATATGGAAGTCTTATCAAGCGTAATTACAGCCGATGTTATAGAAGATACAGCCGAATTAGATCGAAGAATGTCTGAGTATATAGAGATTCACGAAGAGGCTCCGGAATTTTATCTTGGAACGACAGACGGCGATTACCATATGCAGCCGGACTTAGAGATGGAGGAAGGCTACGATCCAAGAGAACGTGACTGGTATCTGGAAGCCATGGCAAATCCGGAAGAAGTCATTATTTCTGATCCATACCTGACAGCAAGCGGAGACGGGCAGATAGCGGTCAGTATTTCGAAAGCGCTGGAAGATGGTTCGGGAGCCATCGGCATTGATGTCTCCATGGACTTTATACAACAGCTTGTATCAGAAATGAGCATAGGAGAAAATGGATACGCTATCCTGCTGGATACGAATCAAAACTTTATTTATCATCCGGAAACAGAAGCTGGAGAAGGTGCAGAAGAAGCTTTCTATCAGAATATGTATGGAAATGATTCTGGGACGTTTGACTATGATTACAACAATATGTCTAAAATTATGGTATATGATACGAACAGTTTAACGGGTTGGAAATTGGGAGGAACCATTGACCAAAGTGAAGTAGAAGCTGCAGCCAGGTCTATCTCTACACCGGTTACCATTGTACAGGCTCTGACGATAGTCATCGGAACAGTCATTATTTTATTTCTGATTCGTTCGATTATCCGCCCAATCAAGGATTTAAAAGAAAAAGCAGAAGTCATCAGTACGGGAGACTTAACGCAGTCTGTGGAAGTCAAAACAAATGATGAGATTGGCGAGCTGGGCACTGCTTTTAATAAAATGGGGGAGAGCCTGCGGGAGCTGGTTGGCGAGGTGGAATATAATGCGCAGCAGGTAGCCGCCTCTGCACAGGAATTAAATGCAAATGCTGATCAGATGACAAGCTCATCGGAGCAGGTTTCCCTGGCTATTCAAGAGGTATCCTCCAGTGCAGAGCATCAGTTAAGCGGTACGGAAGATGGAGTGAATTCGCTGGAAGAAGTGTCTACAGGCGTGCACAGAGTCGTTGAAAGCTCTGCCCAAGTAACGGAATTCGTGCAAAAAATGAATGAACAGGCAGAGGTCGGCGGACAGGCTGTGAGCAACACATTAAATCAGATGACCTCGATTCAATCATCTGTCGAAAATACCAATGAAAATATTTCATCCTTATTAGAACGGTCGAAGCAGGTCAGCACGATTTTAAATGCCATTACCGATATTTCAGAACAGACGAATCTGCTCGCATTAAATGCAGCAATCGAAGCAGCCCGGGCAGGAGAGCATGGGAAAGGCTTTGCAGTTGTGGCAGATGAGGTGCGAAAGCTGGCTGAACAGTCGAAGCTTTCCGCTACGCAAATCAGGGAAATCATTGTAGGAATCCAGACAGACGTTGAGAATGCAGTAGATAAAATGGGGCAGGTTACCTCCAATGTCAACAGCGGACTGGATGTATCCTATGATGCCATCGATAAATTCGGTGAAATTCTCCGCTCCAGCGAAAGCATTAAACCGCAGATGGAAGAAGTAACTGCCATTTCGGAACAAATGTCTGCCGCTGTAGGGCAATTAATGGAGACCGTGAGCAATCTGGCTTCCATCGCCCGCAATAATGCCGCATCCTCTGAGGAAGTAGCCGCATCTTCTGAAGAACAGCTTGCCTCCATGGAGGAAATCTCGGCATCTGCGAAGTCACTTTCTTCCATGGCAGAGGATTTATCAGAGAAAGTGTCAAAGTATAAATATTAAAGCCAAATAAATGATTTTATAAAACAAGTACAGCGGTAAGCATAATTACTGCTGTACTTGTTTTTTTACAAACAATTGTCCATAAATATTCCGCGGAAGGAAGCCTCTTATTTGTTTATCGATAGATAAAACCAATAAAAAACTAGAAAAGAACTTTAGTTATTTGGGAATGATCCGATATAAATAATATAAGGAATTTTACTCATTGAACGGAGGAGGAGAGGAATTAAGACGTGAAATGTAGTGAATATGAATTACTTTTTTAGATGTAAACATGTAACGTTTCGGTGAAAACAGAAAGCGTGCGATAGGAACAAATGGTTTTCATTTGGATAAAGGAATCGATTATAAATACGTATGTTAACCTATTACTCGTGGTACCGCAATAAGAATGACATTATCTGAAGAACAGCTTTTATCAGAAGATGAACTACTACTATTTTCAAAAGGGATAAACATTAATCTATCTAGGAGAGATGGGAAAATGAAAACATTATTTAAAGCGAAAGGTATCCGATTCAAATTAGTTTTGTCTTTTTTCTTAATTTTGTTAGTACCAGGGATTACGATTGGAGTTATTACGTATTTCAGCTCGATAAATACCGTGGAAAATCAGCAGATGAATCAGGTTGATGAATTAAACACAATGTTAAATCAGGCAATTAATGATCAATTTCAATTAAAAACACATGATGCAGATGTGATGTCTGAAATGATTACTGCAGAACAAATTAACGATACAGAAGCATTAAGCAGAATCTTATCTCAATATAATGGATTACATAATGAGGTTACCGAAATTTATGTAGGAACAACAGAAGGAGATTTTTATAATCAGCCATTGCTTGAGGTGGCGGATGATTATGATCCGAGGGAACGTGATTGGTATGCAGAAGCAATGGCAAATCCAGGTGAAGTCGTAATATCCAATCCTTATGTTTCAGCAAGCGGTGATGGGGCAATCGGAGTCAGTGTTTCCAAAACGCTGGAGGACGGTTCCGGCGTTGTAGGGATTGATGTTTCTATCGATTTTATTCAGAACCTTGCATCCGAAGTGAATATAGGGGATGAGGGGTATACACTTTTATTGGATACCGATCAAAATGTCATCTATCATCCGGAAATTGAGGTAGGAGAAGAGGCGGAACAAGCATTTTATCAAAATTTATATGAGGATGAAGCAGGCAGCTTTGAATATGAGTATAATAATACGTCTAAAATGATGGGTTATAGTACAAACAGCTTGACTGGATGGAAGATTGCGGGAACCATTGATTACAGTGAAGTACAGGCAGCGGCTAAGTCCATTACAACAACCCTTGCCATCGTTCTGTCGCTTACTTTAATTTTGGGTATAGGCGTCATTTTATTGCTCGTGCGTTCTGTTATCCGTCCAATCAAGGAAATAAGAGAAAAAGCAGAAATCATTAGTACAGGCGATCTCACACAAACTGTAGAAGTCAAAACAAATGATGAGGTCGGACAGCTGGGAATAGCATTTAACAAAATGGGGGAAAGCTTACGGAATCTCGTTCGTGATGTTGAATTTAATGCCCAGCAGGTTGCTGCATCAGCAGAGGAATTAAATGCGAATGCCGATCAGATGACAAGCTCGTCTGAACAAGTATCTCTGGCTATCCAGGAAGTATCCTCCAGCTCGGAAACACAATTGAATGGGACAGAAGACAGTGCGAACTCATTAGAAGAAGTCTCGACAGGGGTCAGCAGAATCGTCGACAGTTCCTCTCACGTAGCAGAATTGGTAAATCAGATGAGCGACCAGGCAGAAATCGGCGGAAAAGCGGTTACGGATACGTTGAATCAAATGACATCGATCCAATCTTCCGTGGATAATACAAATGTCAATATTACCTCGCTAATGGCACGTTCAAATGAAGTAAGCACGATTCTGAAGGCTATTACGGATATTTCGGAACAGACCAACCTGCTTGCGTTAAATGCAGCGATTGAAGCAGCCCGCGCCGGGGAGCATGGAAAAGGGTTTGCGGTTGTTGCAGATGAAGTGCGGAAGCTGGCTGAACAATCGAAAACCTCCGCTGGAGAAATTAGTACGATCGTTCAAGGGATTCAACAGGATGTAAAGGACGCTGTTGAAAAAATGTCCCAAGTAACCGCCAATGTAGATAAAGGTCTGGAAGTGTCCGATGATGCGAAGGACAAGTTTAAAGGAATTGTCCGATCCAGTAAAGATATTAAGCCGCAAATGGAAGAAGTTATGGCCATCTCAGAGCAAATGGCAGCTGCGGTACAAGAAGTTTCTTCCACAGCGAATGACCTGGCCTCGATTGCCAGAAATAATGCCGCATCTTCTCAGGAGGTAGCAGCTTCCACAGAAGAACAGCTTGCCTCCATGGAAGAAATCTCTGCATCTGCCAAATCATTATCTACGATGGCAGAGGACTTAACAGAGAAAATCAATCAATACAAATACTGATAAAGACTGGCTTTCATCATGAATAACCGGACCTTTCTATTCCAAAGCGCTGGAATAAGGTCCGGTTATTTTATTTGCTGTTATGCATTAGAAGGATAAAGAATCGTGGGTATTTTGTTTTATTAAGCTGATTTCGTTCTAGAATCGAAGTAGGGAAACAAGGAGAAATGATTCATTTTACATAAATACAGCCGATAAATAATTAGAAGAATTTAGTAAAAAAAGGAGGCTGGAAAGAATGAAGCAGAAAAAAGAAACAAATGGAGTAAAGCGAAAATTAGTGATATCCTTTTCATCTATCTTAATTATACCGGTTGTTCTCATTGGCTTTTTAACGTACAACAGCTCTGTCAATACCATGCAAGTACAGCAGGAGGAGCAGGTAAATGAAATCATCACCCTGATGGGACAGAACATTGATGAGACGTTCGAGCTGAAGGGCCGGGATATTGATGTATTTGCCGAAAATACTAGAGGAGATCAGATAGAAGAGGGAGACGATGAATTGACCCTTATTATGCATCAATATTTGCATTTTCATGAAGAAGTAGAAGAAGTTTTCTTTGGTTCAGAGGAAGGCACCTTTTTGATTGATGCGGAAACAGAGGTCCCGGAAGAATTTGATCCGCGTGATCAATCCTGGTACATACATGCAATGGAGAATCCGGGAGAGCTGATTATCTCTGATCCGTATCAAACCACAGCAGTTAATGGAGGAATGGTCGTTACACTGTCCAAAGCATTAGAAGATGGCTCCGGTGTTGCGGGTATTGACTTAACGATCGACTTTGTCCAGGATATGGCATCCACTGTTAACATCGGCGAAAGCGGTTACCCGATTTTAATAGATAGAGAAGGAACGGTTATTTTCCATCCTGACAATGAAGTCGGGACGCAGCTGGAAGAAGCATTTACTTCGTCCTTATTGGAACAGGAATCGGGAGTTTTTGAATATGAACAGGATAATGAAGATAAGATTTTAGTATATGATACGAATGAACATACAGGCTGGACACTTGCGGGAAGCATTGATTACAGCGAGGTTCAAAACAGTGCAGCTTCCATTATAAAAACACTTATCATTGTGATGATTGTTGCCTTTCTCATCGGTGCCGGGATCAATGCAGTCACGATTCAATCCATCCTCCGTCCGATTAATGGTTTGAAAAGAAGGGCCCAGGTGATTAGCACGGGCGATTTGACGGAAGAGATCAAAGTGGCCAAAAACGATGAAATCGGGCAGCTTGGCAATGCGTTTAATGACATGCAGCACAGTTTAAGAGAATTAATCAGCGATGTGGAAATGAATGCCCAGCAGGTCGCAGCGTCAGCGCAGCAGCTGACTGCCAATGCTGATCAATTAACAAGCTCGTCCGAACAAGTATCGCTTGCTGTTCAGGAAGTATCATCAAGTGCAGAAAATCAGTTAGATGGAACAGAAGACAGTCTTCGTTCGTTAGAAGAAGTGTCAACAGGAGTAGGAAGAATCGTGGAAAGTACGACCAGCGTTTCCGGCTATGTAGATCAGATGAACGAGCAGGCGAATGTAGGCGGACAGGCTGTAAGCAACACATTGAATCAAATGACATCGATCCAATCATCGGTAGAAGATACAAATAAGGATATTCATTCTCTGTTAGAACGCTCGAAAGAAGTAAGTACGATTCTCAAAGCGATTACCGATATTTCCGAGCAGACCAATCTGCTTGCATTAAATGCAGCGATTGAAGCAGCGCGTGCGGGAGAGCATGGAAAAGGATTTGCTGTGGTCGCAGATGAAGTACGCAAGCTTGCCGAACAATCGAAAACATCTGCCAGTGAAATCAGTGTTATCGTTCAAGGCATCGAAAGGGATGTTCAAAATGCGGTCGAGAAAATGAAACAGGTCACGACCTCTGTAAATGATGGCCTTGATGTGTCCTATGACGCGATTGATAAATTTGGCGAAATCATACGGACAGGCGAAACGATTAAACCGCAGATGGAAGAAGTGACAGCAACGTCAGAAGAAATGTCTGCTCTTGTGGAACAAGTGACCTCAACAGCAGATGGTCTAGCATCCATTGCCAGAAATAATGCAGCATCCTCAGAGGAAGTAGCAGCTTCTACGGAGGAGCAGCTGGCATCGATGCAGGAAATTACAGCGGCTGCGAAGTCCTTATCTGCTATGGCCGAGGATTTGACGGAGAAGATAAAGGTTTATAAATATTAAGGACCGATATAAATATAAAGAACTGCAGTGAAACGAGATTTCAGAGAGAATGTCGTTATCATCTGCAGTTCTTTTTTGTTAGGTATTTACTCACAATTCAAATGGGGTGAAATAGAATGAAAGTTATAAAATAGCAAATTTATATTGAATTCATGAAAAATCAACCGATAAATAGTAGGTATGAAATCTTGGGAATAAGTACTGTATTTTGTAATGAAGGAGTGATGAATTAGGTAATAGATACTGTATGCTTGTTCCAAAGATTAGTTGGCCTGTTCGTGTAAACAGCTGGTTCGATAGATGAATGAACATACAAAGCATGATAGAACATCACCAGAATGAAATATTACAGCGAAGGAGAGTCAGTTGTGAAGAAATTAACCAAACCAAAAGGAATTCGATTTAAATTAGTAGTATCCTTCTTTTTCATGTTATTGATTCCAGGAGTAGCAATTGGAATAATGACCTATTTCAGCTCAATCGATTCATTAGAGCATCAGCAAACGGAGCAGGTGAAAGATACCGCTGAGCTGCTGAACCAGACCGTGGACAATGCCTTGGAATTAAGGATAAATGATTTGAATACATTTGCTGCACAATTTAACAGCAGGCAGATAGGTGATGATGAAGAGACCTTAGAGCAGGTATTAGGACAATATAAGGAAATGAATGAGGAAGTCTCTGAGGTATATATGGCTTCCAACGACGGCGATTTATTTTATAGACAGCCGGATACAGAACTGCCGGAGGGATTCGATGCAACCGAGCGCGATTGGTTTATCAATGCGGTAAACAACCCTGGCGAGGTACAGATTTCAGATCCATTTGAAAGTGCCAGCGAAACTGGAACAGTAGTCAGCATCACTAAAACATTGGACGACGGTTCCGGCGTAATGGGGGTAAGTCTCTATATCGATTCTATCCAGCAGCTGGCGTCTGAAATTTCGATTGGAGAAAATGGCTATGCGGTCATTATTGATCCGCAGCAAAAATACGTATACCATCCAACCTTTGAAACAGGAGAAGAAGTGGAAAATGGCGTCTTAGGAACGATGTTTGATGATGCGTCAGGAAGCTATGAATATAGCTATGATAATACATCAAAAATCATGGTATATCAGACAAATGATTTAACTGGATGGAAGCTGGCAGGGACCATTGATTACGATGAAATCAAAGGAGAGGCAGCATCTACCTTAACGACGATGATAACAATTATTGTCATTACCTTAGTGCTGGGAACAATCATTATTCTATTCTTGATCCGTTCCATCACCCGTCCGATTCAGAGACTGAAGGAAAATGCAAAAATCATCAGTACCGGTGACCTGACACATTCGATTGATATAAAAACAACGGATGAAATCGGCGAGCTGGGACAAGCTTTTAACGAAATGCAGGAGGGCTTGAAAACGCTGGTTCGTGATGTCGAATATAATGCCCAGCAGGTTGCCGCATCGGCAGAGGAGTTAAATGCGAATGCCGACCAGATGACAAGCTCGTCTGAACAGGTATCCCTAGCTATCCAGGAGGTCTCCTCCAGCTCGGAAACACAGCTGCACGGTACAGAAGAGAGTGCAAATTCGTTAGAAGAAGTATCTACCGGCGTTGGCAGAATTGTTGACAGCTCCTCAAAGGTTTCGGATATGGTGACACAAATGAGTACACAGGCAGAAGTCGGAGGAAAAGCGGTCAGCGATACCTTAAATCAAATGACATCGATCCAATCGTCTGTTGATGATACCAATCTGAATATCGCATCCTTACTGGAACGGTCGAAGGAAGTAAGTACGATTCTAAATGCCATCACCGATATTTCGGAGCAGACGAATTTACTGGCACTGAATGCAGCGATTGAAGCGGCACGCGCCGGCGAGCATGGGAAAGGGTTCGCTGTGGTAGCGGATGAAGTCCGTAAATTAGCAGAGGAATCCAAAACATCTGCAGGCGAAATCAGCTCCATCGTTCATGGTATCCAAGACGATGTCCAAAAGGCTGTGGAAAAAATGTCTCAGGTGACATCCAATGTGAATGATGGTTTAGACGTATCCTATGACGCCATTGATAAATTTGGAGAAATCCTGCGTTCCAGCGGAGATATTAAACCGCAAATGGAAGAGGTCATGGCCATTTCTGGGCAAATGTCAGCAGCAGTTCAACAGGTAACAGCCACTGCCAATGATTTGGCTTCCATTGCCAGAAACAATGCGTCGTCTTCAGAGGAAGTCGCTGCATCTACTGAGGAGCAGCTCGCATCGATGGAAGAAATCTCTGCATCCGCTAAATCACTGTCAACGATGGCAGAGGATTTAACAGGGAAAATCGCAGAATATAAATATTAAGAAAGCTGATAGAAAAAGAAGGATTTCCGATATAAGGGAACCCTTCTTTTTCTGTATGATGCTTGCACATCCATATTTTTAGCTGTCAAGCTGAATTCATATTCATTTTTGGCGTAGACAAACCCTGTCGTTTGTCCACACCAAAAAGATGGAGTACAGCCTTATTCTTTCTATACATACTATCCATTCATATGTTGTCTTAGTAGAACATGGCAATTTGTTTTGCTTTTACAAGAAATACAGCAGTGAACAATTATCAGCCAGTATCGCTATGAGCTATCAGCGTCTTCGTTGAATGGGTATATTTTTACTTATAGGAAAGTTAATTATTTTAGCGATTGTTTTGTGAGGGTTGAGTAACTGTAGTTCCCAGAAGTATTTTCTAGCCTGACTAAAATTTTTAAACAATCATATAAGTGCACCGATGTTGATAGGACGAGTAGTGCTTGTCCTAATGAAAGCAATCCTGCGTTAGTTGTTAAGTTGATTTGCTACTTTGTTTTAAAATCTGATCTAATTGGTTCAGTAATTTATCCAGCGATTGTGATATTTTTAATAAATTCGGGTCGTTTGGATTCTTCTCATAAACTGCATACATTTCTTTTCTTTTCGTTTCAATCTGCTTGTTCAATTCATCAATTTCCGACATACTCTCACGCCCTCTCCAATTACCAAATAGAAGTTAATTTGGATGTGGCATAAAAAGATATGATAAGGCTTTAAGCAAAATTCTAACAGGAAACGGGAGAAAAATAAAATAAATCAACTGTTCTAATTAATGGGAAGGTAGTTATAAATAGTAAGTTCATGTTAGAAATATCCTGTATTTTATAAAAAGGTAGAAGGTTTTTGCGGCAAAAGAAGCAGGGGAATGAATAAAAAAAAGAATTTAAAAAAATTATAAAAAAAGCTTAAACAATTTGTCCCCTTTGCCGATATAAGAAATAGGTCATCAAAGGATGATTCGTTAGGGCCTTAACATTTATTATTTATTTTGCTATTGACCTAAATGGTTAATATAAATGAGTTCACAAGGATGTGGCTCAAAAAATTACAATTACATGGAGGTAAGGAATTATGATTATTAATCACAATATTTCCGCAATTAACGCACACCGTCAATTGGGAGTAAACCAAAACGGTGTACAAGGATCATTGGAAAAGCTTTCTTCTGGTCTAGGTATTAACCGTGCAGGGGACGACGCAGCCGGTCTAGCAATTTCTGAAAAAATGCGTGGACAGATTAGAGGGCTAGAGCAAGCAACAAATAACGCTCAAGATGGAATTTCTTTGATTCAAACGGCTGAGGGTGCTTTGAACGAAACTCATGACATTTTACAACGCATGCGTGAATTAGCAGTACAGGCTTCCAACGATACAAATACGGATTCTGATCGTGCCGAATTACAGAAAGAAATGAATGAATTAATTGAAGAAATTGATCGTATTGCTGATAATACAGAATTCAATACGCAAAATCTACTAGGTGGTTCTGGCGCATCTTTCACTTTCCATATTGGCGCAAACTCAGGTCAAAATATAGAATTATCAATTGATAATATGGGCACTGGATCTGGAGCGTTAAATGTTGCGAGCCTTGCAGTTTCTGGAGTTGGAACTGATAGTGGGGCGACTGGTGGTATTTTAAGTCAAAGTGGAGCAGATGCTGCTATTACAACAATTCAGTCTGCAATCGATACTGTTTCAGCAGAACGATCTAAACTTGGTGCTACTCAGAACCGTTTAGAACATACTATCAATAACTTAGGAACATCTGCTGAAAACTTAACAGCAGCAGAATCCCGTATTCGAGATGTAGACATGGCGAAAGAAATGATGGAATTCACTAAGAATAATATTCTTTCTCAAGCTGCTCAATCTATGCTTGCACAAGCTAACCAAGTACCACAAGGTGTACTTCAGTTACTACAATAAGATTAGATTATTTAGAAAGGCTCTGGTTATTATGACTAGAGTCTTTTGTTATGTGCCAAACCTGAAACCGAAAAAGGCACTCCCCGAATAAATGAGAAGTGCTGTAAATATTGATATAACAGTGCCCTAGTGAAATTTCACTGTATTTGATTAAGAGTTTTTGCGTAATTGCCGATTAGTATTATTCACCCCCCCTATAATGATTAGTTTGTATTTTTTAAGGACATGAGAGAATAACCTTTTGGGGCATTAGAAGGAATAAGTTATTAAAAAAGGAAAAATAACAGAAGGGTGTTGGCGATAATTACACCTTTTGATATTCTCAAAATCTTTTTCTAAAACTTATTTCCTTAAGATGCTTCATTTATTTGGGGTGTCTATTTTGTATATAAGTATAAACAAAAAATCTTATTTATAGATTGCATAAAAAGAACTTACAATTAAGCCCCAAAAACTACACTTGCTAACCTCGAGTAATCGAGGAGGAGCTAAAATTAAAAGTTTATCTAGTATAAAAAACATAAAGGATGTTATTGCTAGAAAATCATCCAACATAAGCAACACCTCCTGAATACTTGCCGTCATACATTGCTCTCAACTTCCTACGGCACTTACGAGGTAGGGGAATTAATTAATACCATATTTGTCGCATATTTTTGAAGATCTTCTCTGAAACTATTTAATGTAATAAATCTCTTTTGTTTAGAGGATGTATTCCTAGATAATTTATTGAAAAAAAGAATTATTTTCTTCTCTGAAAATTCTCTTAGTAAGATTGATAATATCCATTTGTTAATTTTTCATTCTCTGTGGTTAAAACACAATATTTCTTTATACTTGGAAAATTATTTAGAAGTTGGATATGCTCACCCAATTGATTACTGATTTGTATGTCTGGATATTTTCTTAGGACAAATGATTTATTAGTAGATAAATTCTTTGCAAGTTTAATACTAGAACTTACGAAATAAGTATTCGAAAAACTAGCGTTGTTAAAATTTGAATTTTTTAAGTCACACTGAAAAAAGTAACAGTCAGTAAACGTAGCATTACTAAAATTAGTGTTCTTGAAATTAATTTTAATAATATCACAACCTATAAAATGGGTACCTCTTATTGTTATATCAGTTATATGTCCTGCCTTGAATCTACAATTTTTAAAAATCGAATTACGAAAATTTACGTTATGAAGATTAGGTTTTGAATAATATCGGTTGTATGCACCATGAAGTTTTTAAGAGTAATTAGAAAGTGTGAAATATACTGGCTTACCAGCTTTACGTCTCCTATCTCTCCTTAATCTACTTTTTAATTTTCGACGCTCTCGTTGTTTTGTTCTACCTCTTCCCATAAATATCACCTCGCCAAATTATATCAAATAATTGGAAAGATAATAGTTTTGTACAATAGAAAGTATATACAATCTATTTTCAATTTCACCGTGTGAGAGTTTGGTAAAATGTAGGCTAATTCTGTTAAGTAAATAATCATCTTCGCAACACTTAAAAAATCATAAAAAAAGCCGATATATAATTATAAGAATTACATTATTGGAGGATAATAATGAAGATAATTTGGGGAAAACAGGAAATAAATATAAATAATAATGAAAAAGCTGAAGACATTGTAAAAAAGATAGATGAACTGGTAATGGATGAGATTATCACACATGTTATTTTTGATGAAGAAGAAGTATATAGTGACATAGAAGAATACTTTGACAGCTATAGGCAGGATATTGAAGTTGTTAAAGTGATTACGAAGTCAAAAAAAGCGTTTATAAATGAGACTTTGTTAACTGCTGAAGAATATCTAAGCAACGCTATACCCATTATTGAAAAACTTTCTGAAAGCTTTTACCAAAATCCACAGACAGGAGACTGGAATCAATTTCAACGTCTTACTGAAGGATTGACGTGGATATCCAATATGCTGCTTCATATTGACTCGCTCAAAGAACGTCCAAGTAACTGGGAAGATTATGCGAATTTATATAAAGATTTTGAAGCGGGTGTCAATGAACTGGCTGAATCGGTAGAAGCAAATGATACTACGCTGATTGCGGATATTATTCAATACGAGATTCATCCTGTTTATAAGGGATTGAAGGAATTGATTACAAACACAATTGATACTGAAGGGTGTCGTTCTAATGTTAATTGATAATATAAATTATTTAAGAACCAGAAATCGTCACCTGTTACAGCTATTGAATAAAGCTGAAGGAGAAGAGAAACAGGCTGAAGTAGAATTAACAAAGTCTGGGCAGATGACATTAAAAATACATAATGAGGATTCATATAAATATGTACATAGTAAATATAATCCTTCCAGAGAGATAGATAAACTGGTGGATAATTTTGAGTTACCTGAGGATAAATCGCATATTTTACTATTTGGCTTTGGGATGGGAATTCATTACTCCCTCTTAAAGAAGAAATATCCAGCAGCGACCTTTTCAATTTATGAACCGGATCTTAGTGTCCTCAACGTAATATTGTCGCATGTTTCTTTAGCTGACGTGCTTCAGAAAGATCAAGTGCCATTGATTGTTGAAGAAACTGTACAGAACAGTGTCTCAAGCTTATTAAAACAACACCAAAATAAAGTAGAAGTATTTTCACTTCCATTTTACCAAAAAACTTATCAGGATAAGCTTGATAAGTTGTACCAGTTATTAGTTAATCAGTTGAAAGATAAGAGAAGTGATTTGGGGACTAATGCATCCTTTCAAAAACGATGGACGATTAATGCAATGAAGAATTTCCCGTCTGTTTTGCAAACCCCAAATATATTAAGAGATATTGACTTTGCCGCTTTTAAGGATAAGTCTGCGATAATTGTATCAGCAGGGCCAAGTTTAAATGAAGAATTTGAGAATTTAAAGTACATTAAAGAAAATGGAATGGCATATATTTTTTCTGTTGGATCAGCTATCAATGCGTTGATTGAAAACGATATTTTACCAGATGGGATTTGTACATATGATCCGCAAGCTCATAACTATAAAGTTATTCAGAAGGTTAAAGATAAAAACATATCTACTATTCCATTAATTTTTGGAAGTACGGCTGGATATGAAACGTTACATGATTATCAAGGCCCTCTAGTACATATGATTACAAATCAAGACACAGTGTCCTCTTATTTATTAAACGATGAAGAGAAAGTAGATATGGTCAGCGATGCACCTTCCATTGCGCTAATTACTTATCAAATGTTAGCTAAACTAGGTGTTAAAACGATTTATTTAGTAGGACAGAACTTATCTTTTAAAGATAGATATCGCTATGCGACAGGTGTGGACTATGGAAAAGAACAAGTAAAGGAAGATAATCTAATACCGGTGCAAAATGTGAATGGAGATACAGTTTGGACGAATGAAGGATATAATAGAATGAGAAAGTCATTGGAAGTATATATTCAGCAAACTCCAAATATAGACGTGTATAATACAACAATGGAAGGTGCTGTCATTGATGGAACCACCTTCTTAACACTATCAGAAGTAATTGCAAATCATTTTACAGAACACCATATAATTTCAGAACAATGGTATGCAAAAGAGAGTTATTACGATGTAGAGAAAGTGTTTAAGCGCTTGGATAGATTATCACATTCTCAGAAACAGCTGGAAAGAGAATTAATAGAAGTCATCCAAATTGTGGATAAAGTATATAATTCTCAAAGTCAATATATAGACAATAGCAATAAATTGGAGAAACTTTTTATCAAATTTGATAAAAAGTTTAAAAAAATCAATAGTAATAGATTTAATAGAATAATTTTATCGCCCATGCTCCGTGTTCAGATAGAAGCATTAACTGCTTTGTTGCCAAAAATTAAAGCAGAAACGGATGTTTTGAATAAAGCCGATTTATTTTATAAACATTTAGGAACTTATATTTATCAATTAAACCATTTAATGAAAGAAATAGAGGTATACTTTGTGGAACTAAGAGAAAATAAAGTAAGAGTAAAGGAAGAAGTGAGTAAATAATGCAATTTGAAAATAAAACTATTCTTATTACTGGTGGAACTGGATCATTTGGTAAAAAGTTTACAAAACGAATACTAGAAACGAATATTAAAAAGGTAATTATATTTAGTCGAGATGAATTAAAACAATATGAAATGAAACAAGAATTTAATGATGATCGATTGCGTTTTTTTATTGGTGATGTGCGAGATACGAATCGGTTATATCGTGCTTTTGAAGGAGTTGACTATGTTGTCCATGCAGCTGCTATGAAACATGTAGATGCGTGTGAGTATAATCCTTTTGAGGCAGTTAAAACCAATATTAACGGTGCTCAAAACATTATTGAAGCAGCAATTGATAAGAAAGTAGAAAGAGTAATTGCTTTAAGTACGGATAAAGCGGCAGCACCAATTAACTTATATGGCGCAACAAAACTTGCATCAGATAAATTATTTGTTGCAGGAAATTCATATGTTGGAGATAAGAAAACACGCTTTGCTGTTGTAAGATATGGCAATGTTGTTGGTAGCAGAGGCAGTGTTGTTCCATACTTTAAAAAAGCGAAAGGTACTGGCAGATTACCCATTACTGATGAGCGGATGACTCGTTTTTGGATTACTCTTGATCAAGGTGTTCAATTTGTTTTAGATGGGTTTAATCGAATGCAAGGTGGAGAAATATTTGTTCCTAAAATACCAAGCATGAAAGTCACTGATTTAGCAAAGGCTATAGGTCCAGAATGCGAATTGGATTTTATTGGAATTCGCCCTGGTGAGAAGCTTCATGAGGTAATGATTACTGAAGACGACACTAGACATACATTAGAATATGATGATTATTATGTTATTCAGCCGGAATTTGCTTGGTGGGGTAATGAAAATAGGGAAAAAGGACGAGCATTACAGAATGGCTTTAAATACAGTAGTGAGACAAATAAAGATTGGTTAACAGTAGAAGAATTGCAAGAACTAATATTTGATAAGGAGTAATGCTTATAATGAATAATCATTCTTTTATTCCGTATGGGAAACAATCATTAGATGAAGAAGACATACAGGCAGTTATTAATGTACTAAAGAGCGATTATCTAACTACTGGTCCAATAATTAATCAATTTGAAGAAGATGTAGCAGCATATGTAGGAACTAAGTACGCTGTTGCATTTTCTAGTGGAACTGCTGCGTTGCATGGAGCATGTTTTGTTGCGGGGATTACAGAAGGTGATGAAGTAATTACCAGCCCTATGACATTTGTAGCAAGCACCAATTGTATTTTATATCAAGGCGGTATACCAGTTTTTGCAGATATTGATGCTAATACATATAATATTGATCCAGCAGAAATAGCAGCTAAAATCACAAGTAAGACAAAGGCAATCATACCTGTAGATTTTACAGGACAGCCATGTGATTTGGATAGAATAAATGACATTGCAAAAAAGCATAATTTAGTAGTAATAGAGGATGCAGCTCATGCATTTGGTGCGACCTATAAAGATCGTAAAGTTGGAAGCATTAGTGATATGACGATGTTTAGCTTTCACCCTGTAAAGCATATAACTTCTGGTGAAGGTGGAATCATTACAACAAATAATAAAGCATATTATGAGCGCTTACTAGCGTTTCGGTCACATGGAATCACTCGGGATCGTTCGGTAATGACAGAAAATCATGGTCCTTGGTATTATGAAATGCAATTTTTGGGATATAATTATCGAATGACAGATATTCAAGCGGCATTAGGAAAAAGCCAGCTAAAAAAAATCAATCAGTTTGTTGAGCAAAGAAGAAAATATATTGAGATGTACAATCAAAGTTTTGCAGGTACGCCTCAAATTACCATTCCATATCAAAAAGATAATGTAAATTCAAGCTGGCATTTATATGTTATTCGTTTAAACGTAGACTTATTAACTTGTGAAAGAAAAGAAATTTATGAGGCTTTATTAGCTGAGAAAATAGGGGTTAATGTTCATTATATACCTGTATACCAACAACCATATTATAAAAATCTAGGTTATAAAGAAGGCATATGCCCTCATGCTGAGGAATTGTATCAAGAAATGATTACTATACCTTTATTTCCTGCTATGAGTGAAGAGGATGTTAATTGTGTAATTAGCAGTGTACAAAGGGTAATAAACAAATTTTCAAAGCAGGTGTGGACTTATGAAGATTTTAGCAATTATTCAAGCAAGAATGGGGTCAACTAGATTACCAGGAAAAGTATTAAAAAAGATTTTAGACAAGCCATTGTTAGAATATCAAATAGAGCGATTAAGAAAATGTCAGACATTAGATCAAATCGTAATTGCTACAACTACCAAAGTAGCTGATAAGCCCTTGGTTGATTTTTGCCAGTCTTTAGGAGTGTCTTATTATAGAGGGTCGGAAGAAGATGTGTTATCTCGATATTATGAGGCTGCAACATTGTATGACGGAGATGTTATCGTTCGACTAACTTCAGATTGTCCAATAATTGACCCTGAAGTCGTAGATAAAGTTGTTACATCATATTTGAATAACCCAGTATATGATTATGTATCAAACACTTTAGAAAGAAGTTATCCCAGAGGGTTGGACACCTCTCTGATAACATATTCGAGCTTGAAAGAAGCATATCATAAAGCGGACGATAACTTAGATAGAGAACATGTAACCAGATACATTTATAACAGACCGAATGAGTATGACCTCCTTAATATTTCAAATGATAAAAACGCAAGCCATCATCGCTGGACTGTTGATACAAATGAAGATTTTCGCCTTATAACTAAAATTATCGAATCCTTATATCCAGTTAATCCAGATTTTGTATTAGCAGACATGCTTCATTTATTAAATGAAAATCCAGATTGGGTAAAGATTAATAAACATATTGAACAGAAAAAATCTTAACAACGGGGAAAAGTTTAATTATGAATCTAAATAATTATACCTTATTAATACGAGCAGATGCTTCTAATAGTTTAGGGATAGGTCATATTATGCGTAATATACCTATCGGGCAAGTATGGAAAGAAAAGGGCGGAGAGGTTACTTTTATTTCGAGTCAAATGCCAAATAAATTGGAGCATAGATTAATTAATGAAAATTTTGATGTAATAAAGCTGAACTGTATACCAGGTACTCAAGACGATGCGATGCAAACGGTAAATATTGCACAACAAAAACATGCTAATTGTCTCATCGTGGATGGTTATTATTTTAAAGGTGACTATCAAAAAAAGATAAAGGAATATAATTTAAAGTTAATATTCATAGATGATTTTGGTCATTCTGAACACTATTATGCTGATATCATTTTAAACAGAAGCTTAATTTCTAATACGATAACTTACGCAAATAGAGAGTCGTATACAAATTTATTATTAGGGCATAAATATAATGCACTTCGTAAAGAGTTTGCTAAATACGATAATATTTCCCCTATTATCAGGCAGGACATGAAAGAAATACTAGTGACATTTGGTGGAGCAGACCCACAGAATATAACACTAAAAATAATCGAAAACTTAAATAGGGTACTGAATAAAAAGATGAAAGTTAATCTGATAATTGGGTCGGCATATAAGTACAATAAGGAATTAAATGAACTTAAAGGAAAGATTAACTATGATTTAAATATTCATAGAGACGTGAATGATATGGCTGATTTTATGTTTAGTGCAGATATAGCTATTACAGCTGGAGGAACTGCGTTGTTCGAGATGGCTTATATGGGTTTACCGAGCATTGTCATTTCCATTGCCTCTAATCAAAAGTCATCAAAAGTTTTTGCTGAAAAATATGGTACTTGTATATATCTTGGTGATGCTCAAAATATGAAAGAGAATTTCATTATAGATAGTATAGAGTATATTCAAGATAGTGAAGTAAGAAGCGTTATGAGTACAAATGGTCAGAAATTAATTGATGGCAAAGGAAGTACAAGACTATTAAACGAAATAATCAAAACTTTGTGAGGTGTGGATGATGAATAAAATATATATGATTCTAGGAGGAAGTGCTGGACAAGTGCCAGCAATTCAAACAGCGAGCCGATTGGGATTTAAAACATTAGTCATCGATAAAAACCCTGAAGCGGTTGGGTTCGAAATTGCTGATTATGCAGAGTGTATAGACACTACTGATTTCGAGTATGCATTACAAATCGCAAAAAAATATAATATATGTGGTTCCATCACTATTTCAAGTGATATCGCTGTGCCAACTTCATGTTATGTTAATGAAGAACTTGGGTTACCTAACCAAGGTGTAGGTATAGCGAAAAAAGTAACTGATAAGGCTATCATGAGAAGGGAGTTTAAATCTAGTAGAGTAGCATCTCCAAATTATTTTGTTTATGAAAAGGAACAAGATATCTTATCTTTCTTATCTAAAATGAAAGGATACATAAAGAGTAAACCTTTTATTGTTAAGCCATCAGATAGTTCTGGAAGTAGAGGGGTAACTCAAGTAAGTAATGAGACAGAAATGGAAACGGCTATAAAACAGGCACTAAATTTCTCTAGAAACGGGAAGGTAGTAGTAGAAGAATATATTGATGGAATAGAAGTTGGAGCGCAATGTTTTTCTATAGAAGGTGAAGTCGTATATTGTTTTATCCATAATGATACAGTTTCCCCAAATATGATACCAATCGGTCACTCCTTCCCTTCTTATGAACAACCTTTAGTTTTAAGAACAATAGAAGAAGAATGCACAAAAGCATTGGCTAGCTTAGGGATAATCAACGGACCGAGTAATATCGATATTATAATTGATGATAGTAATAACCCTTATATTATTGAGATTGGAGCAAGAATTGGGGCAACAAAATTACCGGAATTAGTGAAGCACTATTCTAATATTGATATTATAGAGGCTGCAATTAAGCTTAGTTCAGGAATGAATGTTGAAATCGAAAACCATGCTGAAGCACCGGTAGCAGTTGAGATGTTATACTTCGAGAAAGATGGAACAGTAGATACAATCGAAGAATATGATTTGTTGTTATCCAAATATTCTATCGTGGAGTATGAATTGAATATAGAAAAAGGTACACAAATCAAATCACTAGTCTCAGGAATTGATGTATATGGTTTTGTTATTTGTAAAGGAAGTACCGTAGAGGAAGCAGAAAAAAATTGTAATGATTTTATGAAAGAATTTAAGCTTAAAATACATATAAGCGAGGCTTAGTGATTTTGAAAAATAAGGTGATTTTATTTGGCACAGGAAGTAGTAGCGAAAGAATTCGATCACTCATTAATATGGAGAAAAATAAAATAATTGGATATGTAGATAATAATTTAGAAAAACAAGAGAAATGTTTATTTGGTAAGCCTATTTGGAATCCATCTGTTTTAACTGAGATGAAATTCGATTATGTTATCATTTGCAGTATTTATTTTACAGAAATATACAATCAATTAATGACTATGAGAATTGAAACGAGTAAGATTATTAATATATATCCATATATACGCTATAATGACGTGAAGTTAAGATTATCTGAAATAAATGAAGATCTAGATACGATTATTACTGGTATGTCTTATGCTAGATATGGATTTGACAATGATTTACTAAATGTTCAATCGATTAATCTAGCCTTTAATAGCCAAGATCTTTTTTATGACTATTGTCTAGCAAAGTATATTTTAGAACATCGAGTAATAAATATAAAATATGCGTTAATCAGTTTATCGTATTTTAGTTTCCATTTTGATTTATCTCAGTCAAAGGAAAAACATTTGGTAACAAGATATTCTATTATTAAAGATATACAGGAACAAGTGAATTATCAAAAATATAATAAGCTTATTAGACCAAATGAAGAACATATGCCTTATCAAAACTTTGAATTGTTAAATCATATATTTGTAGAGAGATTCCAGGAAAAATTTGATTCTTTAGAGCAGGACAGTAAAGATAACATAGAAATCCATAAAGAAAGGGAAAATTTAGCTAAGGTACACTCTAGAAAAGATTATCCAAAAACAGTTGATGAAAATAAGAACTATCTCCATGATTATTTACAGTTATTATTGGAAAAAGGTGTAAAGCCAATTTTTGTAATTCATCCACAAGCAAATGCATATCGTAAGTATTTTCATCCTCAGATGATAAATGCATTTAAGTCAATTATAAATGATTTTACATCAATATATGATATAGAAAAGGTAGATTTATTTTCTTCAAGTGAATTTACAAATGATGATTTTTTTGATGTCCATCATTTAAATTCTAAGGGAGCTAAGAAAGTATCTAAAATAATTAATAAATATATAGAATAGTAAAGGTTAGGTGTTCATTTTGAGACAAAATTTATTCCCTGATACCCCGTTTGTTATAGCGGAAATGTCGGGAAATCATAATCACTCTCTTGAACGAGCTTTGGAGATAGTAGAAGAAGCAGCAAAAGCAGGTGTGGATGCTTTAAAATTGCAAACTTATACAGCAGACAGTATGACATTAGATGTAGATAAGCCTGAATTTGTTATCCAAGATAAAGAGAATTTATGGAAAGGTAAACGGCTCTATGATCTTTACAAAGAAGCTTATACGCCTTGGGAATGGCATCAAACTATTTTTCAACGTTGCAAAGAATTAGGATTAATAGCATTTAGTTCTCCTTTTGATGAAAAAGCAGTTGACTTTTTAGAAGGTTTAGATGTGCCCTGTTATAAAATAGCTTCATTTGAAAATATCCATTTACCATTAATAAAGAAGGTCGCATCGACAGGAAAACCAATAATTATTTCGACAGGTATGGCAACAATATCAGAAATTGATGAAGCTGTTCGAGTTGCTAAAGAAAATGGCTGTAAAGAATTAGTCCTTTTAAAGTGTACAAGTACATATCCTGCTGCTCCTTCCGAATCAAATATTAGTACTATCCCGCACTTGAAACAGCTTTTTAACTGTAAAGTAGGAATTTCTGATCACACATTAGGAATAGGGGTAGCTATTGCAAGTGTAGCTCTTGGTGCTCAAGTGATTGAAAAGCATTTTACTTTATCCAGAGCAGATGGTGGTGTAGATGCTGCTTTTTCTTTGGAGCCTCAAGAAATGAAACAATTAGTACAAGAAGTCAATAGAGCTGCTGATTCTATAGGTGAAATAACATATGGACCAACAGACAAAGAGAAAAAATCGCGAACTCGTAGAAGATCTATTTATATATCAAAGGATTTGAATAAAGGAGAAGTATTAAGTGAAAAGAATATTAAGATTGTTAGGCCTGGACTAGGGCTTGCTCCCAAATATTTTGATACAGTATTGGGAAAGACAGTAAAGGGAACAGTTACAAAAGGAACGCCATTAACTTGGGATTTAATATTATGATGAAATACATATGAAAATTTATGTAAAGTAATGAACGGTAAATGTATGTATAAACTCATCAGTTGGAGGGGCTAATCAAAATACTAAGCTAAAGTGTTGACTTTCTTCTTATGACTTAAGTCATAAGAAGAAATATTTATGGTGAAAACTGCAAAATAGGTGACCACTTGTAAAAAGGCAATACTTTTATGATAACGGCATAATTAAAGCAACGAGAGATAAATATTAGTGTGTAGCTAGATTTTAAATTAATACAATTCTTAAATAATAAAAAAATCAGAATATTATTTTTAATGGAAAATGGAATTTATTAAGAGGAGATTCGCCATGAGCTTAGAACTGATTATTACTGCATTAGGATCAGGAGGGATAGTTGCACTTATTTCAGCTTATTTGACAAAAAAAAGTGCAGATAGAGCACTTAACGTGAAATATGTCACTCAAGAGAGAGAAAATTGGAGAAAAGACATCAGAAATGAATTAGAAAATCTATCAAAAGTAAGAAATACATATGAATTTCAAAAATTTTATGTATTTATGCAGGTTCGATTAAATCCAGATGATAAAAAAGATAAAGAAATATTATATAGTATTGACTGTTTAATTAATTGTCCAACATGTGATAAAGAATGGAGAGCATTGACTGAAAAAATAGCTAAACTGCTAAAACATGATTGGGAACGTGTGAAGAAAGAAGTTGGATTACCCAATATAACATTAAACTTTATTAAGGTATTGTTATTTAGTGGTTTGTTTTTTTTATTTATTAGTTTTATTCATTACCCTGGAAATGGAAATATTTCTCATCATAGTTTTTTTAGTCAATTAGTTTTTACAATAACTCTAAGTGATATCGGGCGGTTTTTCATTGCTAGCGCCATATTTCTATTGATAGTAAAATATTTATGTGGAGTTTTAGAATTTAAACTGAAAGAATATATAAAAGAAATATATGGTGAGGATAATAGATATTCCTTCATTATTAAATATTTAAGTGATTATTTTAATATCAGAAGATGATGTAGTATAGGTGTTTTCTAATTTTTGTTAAGTGAATTAAATATGAAACTATCATACAAGTGTTTTTGTATAAGTGAACTGTCAGAATTTTAAAAGTAGAGATTCATATAAATGTACTATCTTGGATCACATATAATAGGAGACATAAAAATGACAACAATCTACGAACAAATAAAAATAGTCTTATCGAATAAAACCAATGAAATCATTACCTCATCTGAAATAAAAGATCAGTTAAAAAATAAATTCGGTACAAATCCAGGCAGCGTGATTCTATCAGATTATTGTTATAACCGCTATAATAAAGGAATCAGCTTTAATAAACATCTTTTTCAATATATTAACAGAAGTTCATACAAGTATTTAGGTGAGCAATATCCATATACTGGATTGATTTTTCACAAGGCAAAAGGAAGTGAAAAAGAAACAGTTGTCGGAGAATGGAAAAATGGAGAAAAGATTATTTATGAACAAACCTCTAATAATAATCAATTAGAAAATATTAGTAAAGATCAAATCATCAAGCTTTATGAGAACTATAATGAGATATTGAGAAATGAAGTCAGTTTATTAAACTGTAAGCCAACAGAATTGAGGCATCTAATAGGAAGGATAGGAGAATTTCTCTGTGCTATCCATACTAATGGGAAACTTGTAAAAGAAGTGAATCAACATGGTTTTGATGTCGTCAGTAATGGCAGAAGAATTAGCGTCAAAACAACGGCACAGGGGCAAGGCAGCTTTATCACGCTGAATCAGAATACGTTTGATGATTTTGATGACCTGTTTGTTGTTCAATATGTGGACGATGATTTTAAAATCGTATATTACGGACCAAAAGAAGAAGTATTTAATCTAACTAGATGTTACAAAAATAAGTATGAGGTTGATATAAATAGATTATTAAGGATTGCGAAGAGGAATTAAGTCCAGCAGTTAGCTGGTAACCTTGATAATATTTTAACCTCATCCTAATTTCAAAAAGTAAGTACCCACTGGTTGCTCTGGTGGATACTCACTTTGAAATATACGATATAAGTTATTTTACAATTGCAATATTCCATCTAAATAATCAATCACCTTTTTTCATTTTTCTCTCTCAATAATTTAATAAGCAAATCCAAATAAGTAATCGGATTCAATTCCAGTATTTCAATAATAAGCTCTTTTGATTGGAAAGCAGGCAATTCTTCAACAGCATATCTACTAATTTGGTTATTCCGATAGACCTCTTTTCGCAGTGACAAGCTGTTTTTAATCGCAGTCTCTTGGTTACTTAATAAAAATTCTCTACTTTCCCTGTACCAAGCCTTTGTTTTCGCATAATCAGGTATTGGGAATGAAGTGCGTTGATCCGTAAACTTAGAAAAACGTTGATAATGTAAGACAATCCAATTTTCAAAACATCGATTCGATAGATAAATCTTTACTCTATCAAGATTGGAGATTTGTTCTATTTCTCGGCTGCGGGCTTGTATGCTAATGTCTTTGTTGTTGTAATCAATATCTCCGTCTAAAATTGCAACAAATGCATCATTTTTATACAACGGGCGATTCTTCTTTTTATCCGCTTCCTTCACCTTTTTCCGCAGTTCTTGAAAGCTCGGCACAAACTCTATTCTTATATTTTCTAACGTTCTGTTAAGCGCGCCGAAGTATTCCTTTTCTGTATTCATCTGATTTTGTTTTGCTTCTATATACATATGAATAATCGGAGTAGTTTTCCGCACTAATCCATCACCTTGGGAAAGGCCCCAAATCTTCCTTCATTATATAAATTTCTCCAATTATGATTTTTATAACTGATATCCTGAAATTCCGAAAAACGATATAACTCGGATGCAAGTGTTTGCGAGCTTTTATCTACAAACCAAATTTGCTCCTTTGCCAGTAAATTTGCTTCCAGAAAATCTGTATTGTGTGTGGTGAAAATAAATTGAGCACGAGATTTGTTGTTTTCATCATCAGCGTCTAAAAATGTTTTTAAAATATAACGCTGAATCATTGGATGATAATGGTTTTCGATTTCGTCGACAATGTACACTTTATTATTTTGGATACAGTCAAAAATTTGAATGAAGTCACGAATAAATTCGATTGTACCTCTGGATTCATTCATAAATTCCAAAGCATAACGGTTATGATTCGTTTTTCTGATGGTTTTAATATCATAAATGCGCTTTTGCTGTATTTGCTCATGAACCATGCTGTTACGTGTTTGTTCACTCAGCCCGCGCATATCATGAATCAATTCATGCATATAAGCATTCGTAATATCAATGATTTCAAAATCATCAATGGTGATATCGACATCATCTAAGGCATGAAGTATTGCTTGTTTTAAGTTTGAATCTTTATTGATTCGATCAGCTAAGTCGTTTTTGGATAAGTCGTCGTGATTTTTTAAAACAATATTTTCAGTAATAAAATGGTATATGGCATGCATCCATTGAAATGCATCTGAGCGAACAATATTTTTGAAGTAAGAATGATTAATCTTGTTTACAAATAAATGGAGCAAAGTATTGTTTCGAAAATTTGTAGGCAGGAATTCGTCAATAAGTGATTGAATTGCTGCATTATATTGCTTTATTTCTTGATAATTTCTCTCGTAAATAATATTCTCTTTTCCTAATGTGGTGTGTTTTACAGCTTGTCTGCTTAGTTTTTCATAGGTGATTTCATTTTCAGAAAAAGTCAGCTCATAGTGTAGAAGAAAGGGTTTATGATTCAATTCTTTTAAAATAGTTATTTTAAAAGAAGACGGTTTAAGATGATCCGTAAATTTAAACACAGGTTCGCCGTGTATTTGCTGCAAGGCTTCTTCATTTTCTACAATCTGTCTTAATGTATGAAAGGCGCTGATAAAATTCGTCTTTCCGCCGGCATTTGCCCCATAAAGCAGTGATCCGTTTAAAACATGTGATTTCTTGCTGGAATCTCTGTCTTTCGGTATTTTTGCAATTGTATTCTTATTGAAGATATTGGCCCGATTATAATCAGCCAGAAAAGTAAAAGCCTGCCGTTCTTTAAAGGATAAAAAGTTTTCTATCTCAAATGTGAGTAACATTTTCTACAAACCTCCTTTGTATCTATTATAGTTAATCCGAAACGAAAAGTGAAATATAAATTAGATTCCCTTATTTAGATTGTATTTTAATTATACCCAATTATTTATAAATTTATTAGAAACACGTGTGAATGAATTAAAATATAAGCGCAAAGTGATACATAATAGTCCTAAACAGTTTTGATCAGGACTAATACGTATCACTTTGCGCTTTATTTTCAAGCTTCCTCAGAATTCAAAACCCCACCCTCATGAAACACACAAATAGTCTCTATCGCCTTATGAATCACAGGCGGCAGATACCTCGAACGATTTTTTACAAGGTACACATTTCTTTTTAACATCGATCCTTCCAGCTTTTTAATATGCACGTTTGGATGGTTAGATGCATTGACATAGTTTTCCGGCACAATGGTAATTCCAAGGCCGCTTTCTACAAGGTGATAAGCTGTTTCAAATCGTTCAATTTCGAATTGGATGTTTGGGTGGATACTTGCATCTTGAAAAGCCTTTATGATATCAATCCGTGTTTGATAGCCCTCTTTGCATAGTATGAAGGGCAGGTGCTGTAAATTTTCTATCGTAAGTGAAGCTTGGGATTGAAGAGGGTGATTCTTTGGAAGTAATACGACAAGATTTTCTTCATATAAAAAGATGGATTCGAGCTCTTGTGTATCAATAAAATGATTGGTTAGTGCAAAGTGGATTTCATAATTCAATAAAGCATTTTGAAGCTCAGAAAGGCTGAGTAATTCTGAAATTTGAATATGGATGGCGCTGGAATCTGATTTGATTTTTTGATTATCTCACTGAACCAGTTTTTTGCCGTTTCAATCATGCTGATTGAAAGCTCCAATGGACCTTCTAATCGCAGCCGCTCCATTTCCTTCTCCATATCATTCATCTGGGTTATGATTTTTTTGGCCTGGTTATAGAAAATTTCTCCTTCCCGGGTAAGCTGAATAGAAGGCTTTCTTCGATGGATCAGGGACATTTGCAAATGCTCCTCCAGCTTCTTGATGGAAATACTTAAAGAAGGCTGTGAAATATGCAGCTGTTCCGCCGCTCTTGTAAATTTTTTTTCTTCAATTACTTTGATAAAGTACTGCAACTGAGTTAAATCCACAAGCGATTCTCCTTTAATTATAGTTTCAAACTATCGAATAATAAATTATATATATTAGTGATTATACTACACTAAATTTATAATGAAGGAAATCAATTTATTGTAACGGAGGGATAATATGTATCACGAACCTGCGAAGGAATACTGGAAAGGCAGGATAGACAGCACCTCCGATAAAGATAGCTTTCGTTTCCATCAAACGATCTCATTAGAAACAACGGAAAACATGGATACTGAAGAGAAGACGATTGCACTTATCGGTTTTGAGTGTGAGGAGGGAGTCCGCCGGAATAAGGGAAGGCTCGGCGCGAAGGAAGCTCCTAATAAAATTCGGAATTTTTTATCGAATATGCCCAGCTCCGTTTTAGGAGGTTATTCTCTATCCGATGTTGGTAACGTTTCCTGTGAAGGTGAAAATATGGAGAAGGCACAGATGGAGCTTGGTGTTCATTTGAAAAAAATCTATTCTCAAAACGCGGTTCCGATTGTTATCGGCGGCGGGCATGAAACGCTATTTGGACATTATTTAGGTGCAAGATGCCATTTACAAAAAGAGGCGCGTCTCGGAATTATTAATATTGATGCGCATTTTGATATGAGGCAGGAGAAGCAGCCTTCCTCGGGTACGATGTTTCGGCAAATTCTTGAAACAGATGAGAATGCAGGCTATCTCTGTATTGGAATTCAGCCTTTCTCCAATACAAACGCGTTGTTTCAAACAGCAGATGAATTAGGATGCCGCTATTTCCTGGAGAATGACGTAAAAGAAAATATGGATGCCGTTTTTCAGGCTATTGATGCATTTAGTGCAGATTATGATGCGATTATTTTTACATTATGTACGGATTCCATTTCTGCCAGCGAAGCTCCGGGAGTCAGCGCGCCTGCTGCGTTTGGTCTGTCTGTTTCCGATGTCCGGAAATTATTAAGTTATATTGCTTCCAAAGATAATACGATCAGCTTTGATATTTCAGAGGTTAATCCGGCTCTGGATGAAAATGACCGGACATCGCGTTTGGGAGCAGCTTTGATTACGGAGGTTATTCACGCATTTTCCAAGAAAAACTAAGAAGGAGAAAGGGAGGACAAATAAGATGATAGAATTTGATCAGGTCACCACGATATTCTTTGCGTTAGCTGTTTTTATGTTAGGAACGTTTCTTAACTATAAAATGCCGTTTCTCAATAAATTCTGTATACCGGCGCCAGTGGTAGGAGGATTGCTGTTTGCTTTAGTGATTACCCTTTTACGCGGATTCGATATTGTAGTTATTAATCTGGATACGTCATTACAAAATTTATTTATGCTTACCTTTTTTACAACAGTCGGTTTGGGAGCCAGCTTCAAGCTGCTTAAAGTAGGCGGGAAGCTGTTAATTATTTACTGGCTGGCTTGCGGATTTTTGGCTTTGGCTCAAAACGTTATCGGTGTTTCCATGGCTAAGCTGCTGCATCTTGATCCTTTAATTGGTGTTATGGTAGGTGCAGTATCGATGGAAGGCGGTCATGGAGCGGCAACTGCATTTGGAAGTACCATTGAAGAGATGGGAGTAGAAGGAGCCTTGTCCATTGGATTAGCAGCGGCAACAGTCGGCTTGGTTGCCGGCGGACTGATAGGCGGGCCGATTGTTAAATTCCTGATTAATAAATATCAATTAAAGCCAACCGAAGCTGAGGAAATCTCAGACGAAGCGATGGGAGCAGTGCCCCGACAGAATGAGAAAATAAATTCCAGATCATTTATGATCCAAGTCTTTATTATTGTGTTTTGTATGGCTGTCGGAACTTACTTGGGAGATTCCTTTACTTCGTGGACAGGCTTTGTCCTTCCTGGATATGTAGGAGCGATGTTTGTCGCTGTTATCGTAAGAAATATTATTGAACGCGTTTCGGAGGATGTTATCCAAATGAAAAGCATCGGTATTATTGGGGATATCACATTGGGTATCTTTTTATCGATGGCATTGATGAGTATTCAATTATGGGAAATTGTTGATTTAGCTTTACCGCTTTTACTTATCATTTTGGTGCAAGTTATATTTATGGTGTTATTCAGCATATTTGTCTTATTTAAAATGTTTGGCAAAAACTACGATGCTGCGGTGATGATTGGCGGATTTACTGGTCATGGACTGGGAGCAACGCCGAATGCGATTGCCAATATGGATGCTGTCGTTTCGAAGTTTGGCCCATCACGTAAAGCATTCTTGATTGTTCCGCTGGTTGGTGCCTTCTTAATTGATGTTTTTGCAGTGCCGATTATCATTACGACGATTAATTTATTTAGCTAGTTCACTGTATCATTTTTGATTAAAATATGTATCCTCTCCTTCTTTATCAACGTTAGAAATAACAACTCTATCATGCAGGGTTGAAAGGAAAACTGTCGCAGAATTATATGTTGCGGCAGTTTTTTTCTGTTCTGTATTTTAACAGGTGTCTCTAGTTGCTTCAGATAACTCCTATCTTAAACATGGGAAACGTTACAGAATATAAAGTCTCCGGAAAAACATACATCCTATAAATGTTTCCATTCCATAGTCTTCAAATCATGGTATAATAGACTTAGTTTATTTGTTCTGTTTTATTGTTATATTCAGACTATATTCTTATGCTGGAGGAAAGAGGTGGATACTGCCAAGATCCCTGTCAGGAAGGAAGAAATGGAGGAGATCCAGCTTGCTTCATATGGATCAGCACATGCTGAAAATCAACTAATATACATAGAAGGAGAAACGAATAATGCATAGAAAGTACAAATGGGGTGTCTTTTTAATCGCTGCTGGTCTTATATTTTTTGCATTGGCAATACCATTACAGACAGTAAGCGCGGAAAAAGACAATGAACAATTTGAAAATACACAAAAAGATTCAAACGAACTAGATACGATTGAAATGCCTGCACAAGATCTTCTTTCATTGAAGGACTCGGAGGATGATGAGGGGGCAGAGGGACAAGCTCTAGAGGAAAATCAATCCGATGATGCGAAAGAGATAGACTCTCCAGAGGTTTATATTACAGATGACATATTGGCGGAAGCGGTTGCGCAAGAATTAGGAAAAGAAGCAGGGCAGCCGATTACAGAAGCTGATATAAAGCAATTAGTAGAATTGGAGAAGCAGGGAGTAGTTGGCGCTACATCGATACGCTCTCTTGAAGGGCTGCAATCTGCGGAGAATTTGGAGAGATTACATTTGCCGATGCATGATGTCAATGATATTTCTCCTCTGGCTAACCTGGGAAATCTACAGTCTTTAGATTTGGCTTACAGCTCGGTTAATGACCTGACGCCTTTATCCAAACTGGGAAGTTTAGAGAATTTGAATTTGTTTGGCAATCCAATCAATGATGTTGCTCCTTTGGTAAATTTGGAAAAGTTAAGGGATCTAGACCTGGCTTATACGTTTATAGAGGATATTTCCCCCTTATCGAGTTTACCAAATTTAGAGAACTTAAATTTAGACGGCAATCCGGTGCAGGAGGAAGCGGCAGATTCTGAAGAAGATGGGGACGATGTTGATAATAACTCGGAATCAGATGAAGAAGGAGCAGAAGAGGAGAACGGGGAGTCTGGTATGGATTCGCCGGAGGTTTATTTTGAGGATGCGGTATTAGAAAAAGCGATTGCGGAAGAATTGGGAATAGAAGATCGGGCTATTACTGAGGCGGATATGACAAAACTGACAAACTTATATGCCAATGGTTTTGATTCTGAACGAATTAGCTCCCTGGAAGGTTTACAGTATGCAACGAACCTGGCTGATTTATCTTTATGGGATAATAATATTAGCGACCTGACACCTATCAGCGGCTTAGAAAATTTATCTTATTTAGATTTGGATGATAATAATATTGAAAACCTTACGCCCTTGACCAATCTAACAAACTTAATGACTTTATATTTGAATAATAATTCGATTGAAGATATTACCCCGCTGCAGGAATTATCCTTGGCAGACATGTATATCACTCTGTATGACAATAATATCGATGATGAAGCTGCGATTCAATATTTACGGGATAATGGAGCTTCAGTGGGTTATTATAACGATTCACCAGAGGTATATTTTGAGGACGAAGCATTGGAAGAAGCAGTTGCAAATACATTAGGAATAGAAGGGCGAGCGATTACGGAGTCAGATATGGCAAAACTAACTGATTTATATGCGAGTGGCTATGAATCTGATCTTGGCCCAATCACTTCTCTGGAAGGGTTGCAATATGCAGGTAATTTAATGTATTTAGATTTACCAGCGAACAACATTAGCGACCTGACGCCTCTGTCTGGATTAGGGCAATTAGAAGGCTTAAATCTGTGGGATAACGACATTAGTGATCTGACACCTCTAAGCAGCTTGGAAAACTTATCTTATTTAGATTTGGGTGAAAATTATATAGAAGACCTCGCACCTTTATCAAATCTAAAAAATTTAGAGACTTTATATCTGTCTTATAATGAAATTGAAGATATTACCCCGTTACAGGAATTATCCTTGATGGATATGTATATTTCGTTATACGGGAATTATTTCGATGATGAAGAGACCATTCAATATTTACGAGATAATGGTGCTACCGTTAATTATGACTGGGAAGAGGAAGAGGAATCACCAGAGGTCTATTTTGAAGATGAAGTATTAGAAGCAGCAATTGCTGAGGAATTAGGTATAGCAGGCCGGCCGATTACGGAGGAAGACATGGCTAAGCTTACGGAATTAACTTCATATGGAACCAATTCGGAATCGATAACCTCTCTGAAAGGATTACAGTATGCAGAGAATTTACGAGAGTTAAATTTGATGTCAAACGCCATTAGTGATTTAACGCCTTTATCCAACTTAGTGAATTTAGAAGGGTTAACTTTATGGGATAACGATGTCAGCGACATAACGCCGTTGGAGAACTTGAGAAATCTATCTTATTTAGATTTAGATAATAATGCGATTGAAGACCTTACTCCTTTATCGGATTTAAAAAATTTAGAGACTTTACATTTGGATGATAATGCAATTAATGACATTACTCCATTAAAAGAATTATCCTTAAAGGATATGTATATTTCTCTGTATGGGAATAATTTCAACGATGATGATACAATCCAATATTTACGTGATAATGGTGCTATAGTCGGCTATTACTCTACAGAGAGTGATGAAGAAAACGAAACAGAAACACCTGACCCAGATGATGATTCCACCGATCCAGAAGGGGAAGGCGATACACCAAATCCAGAAGGAAACGAAGATGAAAACGGAGAAACAAATAACGGCACTCCGGACCCTGAAGAAAATGAAGAAGGAACCGGAAACTCAGAAAATGAAACGCCAACTCCAGCAGAAAACGAAGAAGGAACTGGAAATTCAGAAGATGATACACCAGCTCCAACCGAAGTAGAAGGCAGTAATGGGGAAGCAAATAATGCCGCTCCCAATACAGCTGGAACAACGGTCGGCAGTGAAGCATCTGGAAACAATTCCACCGCTCAGGAAAGCCAGAGTGATGTACGCGGGGAATCAACAGCGGAAAGGCTCCCGAATACATCAACCAATGCGTATAATTGGTTCTTGACTGGAGCGATATTTCTTTTCGCAGGCAGCTATATGTTAATTTTTTATGCATATAGAAATAAAAGGCTAAAACACGGATAAATAAAAGAAGCAGCGCCCGACCTTGCAAGGAATGCAGAGGCGGGCGCTGCTTCTTTGATATTAGCTTCCCTGCTGATATAGATGGCTATGATTTTCTCTAAAAACAACCCAAAATAATAAAAAAACCTCCTCAATCACTTCACTTACCCGCCAAATCAACCGATATACCTAATAACAAGTAAGATACACCTTAGGAAAGGTGGAGTTATTATCGATGCGTCTCAACAATAATGTAATGGCGTTTACGATTTACAATAATATGAACAATCATTTTGCTATGGCTCAGAAATCGATGCTCCGTATCGCATCGGGCAAGCGTATTAACAGTGCTGCAGATGATCCGGCAGGGCTGGCGATTTCCGAGAAGATGCGTGCGCAGATTCGCGGATTGAATGTGGCCATTCGGAATGCACAGGATGGCATCTCGCTATTGCAAACGGCGGAGGCTGCGGTGAATGAAACGCATGCGATCTTGCAGCGGATGCGGGAGCTGAGCGTGAAGTCAGCGAATGGAACGTATTCGGAATCGGACCGGAAAATCATGCAGGATGAGATGAATCAGCTCCAGGAAGGGTTATCCCAGATTGGACGGGATACGGAATTTAATACGCAGTCCCTATTAGATGGTTCTTTTACCAATAAACGCTTGCAGATTGGTGCCAATGCGGGGCAATATATTGAAATTTCAATTGGCGATGTACGGGCAGCTGCGCTGGGTATAGATGAAATTGATATTTCTACCCAAGAAGGCGCAGATGGTGCCATCGGGATTTTAGATGAAGCGATAGAGAAGGCATCCTCACAGCGTTCCAGTCTTGGAGCTGTACAGAACCGGCTGGAGCATACGATCAATAACCTCTCCAATACAGTTATCAACCTGACTCAGGCAGAATCGCGGATTCGGGATGCGGATATTGCAAAAGAGATGATGCTTTACACCAAGCACAGTCTGTTGGCGCAGGTTGCCATGGCCATGCTGGCTCAGGCAAACCAGCAGCCGGGGATGATATTGCAGCTTTTACAGAATTAATTTTAAAAATGAGAACCTGAAAAAATATCTTTGCAGCCTATGAGAAATATAGATATAGTGAAAAATTAAATAAAAAGTGCTCTCACTAAAAGTAAGAACACTTTAACTCTACCCATGAAACGGGCAGCCTTTCCCTTGCCGATAAGCCTTATCCTGATAAAAGAAATTTGGCTTTTTCAGCTCATTGCTGTAGGGCTGATGCCAGACATGCGTGGTTGCAGGGGAAACAGGTGGAATAAGCCAGGTCCATTTTCCGGTTACCTCCCGTTCTGCTTTTGCTTCCTGCTTTTCGAAAATACGGAACTGGGAAGCGGCGGTATGATGATCGACAATGGATACCCCTTGTTTCTTAAAGGAGTGAAGCACCATTTCGTTCAATTCAATTAGGGCCCGGTCCTGCCATAAATTACTGGCATGTTTTGTTGATAAGCCCATGATCTCTGCTATTTTTGGCAGTAAATTATAGCGGTGCTCATCTGCAAAGTTTCTGGCGCCGATTTCTGTTCCCATATACCAGCCGTTGAAGTGAGCAGATATGTAATGCAGCCCGCCGATTTCCAGACGCATATCTGAAATAATCGGGAGGGCATACCATTTCAAATTCAGGTCTGCTACCGCTTCATATTCTGGATGTTCCATAGGAATCTCAGGGATGAATGCCTCGGGAATGGTTCTCCAGACAGGGGGATGATCACCGATTTGAATAACAAGCGGCAAAATATCGAAATGTGTTCCCTCCCCCTGCCAGCCCAGCCGCTCACATATTTGGGTGAATTCCAGGGAATCGGAATCACCGATAATTCCTTCTTCTGTTTCATAGCCTGCATAGCGCAGCAGCTGATGATTCCAGATTTTCACGGTTTCCTCCCTGGCCGAGGAAGCAGGGAAGATGGTGATGTAGGGTTTGATTCTACCTTGATTAAAGGCGTTTTTTAAATGACTGAACAGGAATTCGAATATCTCTTCTTCTGTTGTTGCCTGTCTGGCATCTGCCACGTCGATGCGTTCCCAGAACAATCTGCCGATACAGCGGTTTGAATTTCGCCAGGCAAGCTTTACTCCATATACCATTTCTTCATAGGTTTGGGTATAGGTGCCATGTGCATTTATCTCGGCTGTAACTTCTTTAATTCGTTCTGCTGATTTTTCTGCAGGAGCACCAGTTTCTGTATAGTAGGTTGTCAGGAAACATGCCGCTTCCTGCTGCATTTCATCTTTATTCAACGGAATGACCTCCAGCTGTTCACAATGAATCGTATGCTTTCTTTTCCATTGTAGCGAAGAGTAAGACGAATTTCTATGTTATTCGACAAATGAAAAGGGGAGCATAGATCTTTGTTCAATTGTCTGTCACATGATAAAGTAAATTGTAGTTACCTTTTTTGAAAATGTACGTACTGATTTGCTGGATGGTTAAATCGTTATTAATAGAATATACGCTGTATTTTATGGGATTTTGTCAAAAAAATGATACGATGATTAAAAAATTAATTAAGGTTTAAATAATCGATAATTGTTTAAAACCATCGAAATAGATGTGTTTTTGTCTATTTTACATGATATATTAAAACTAGATGTAATTGCCGTGTTGGTGCGAGGAGGAAATGAACTTGGCTCAGGCTGTATTTAAGATTCGGAATAAAAAAATATATTTTACGGAACTGTTATCTTGGGATGTATTAAATGAGTCAAAGGATATCATTTCTGGAAAAGATTATGATAATATACTTTCTCATTATATCGGACCTCATGTCGCATTAGAATTTTCAAAGCTTGTTGATGGTGAGGAAGAGCAAATTCATTTTAATGCAACGGTTAATAGAAAAAACGGAGAAATGGTGCTGCTGAGTATTTTTGGCTATCAAATTCAATCAGAGGATGGGGTAGAAGTGTTCGGAATCATTTCTGATGACAGGGAAGCAAATAATCAATTAATGAAGGCATTAAAAGAGCTGTCAGATATTAAACATGCGTTGGATCAATCTGTGATTTTAGCCATTACAGACCGGCAGGGGAAAATCATTCATGCAAATCACCGCTTCAGTGAAATATCGGGTTATTCTCATGACGAGTTGATTGGGAATACCCATCAGCTGATTAATTCAGGCTATCATTCAAAAGCGTTTTTTAAAGAGATGTGGCGGACAATCGGATTTGGCGGAGTTTGGAAAGGCGAAATCAGAAATCGTGCGAAAGACGGCTCTTTTTATTGGGTAGATACAACGATTGTGCCGGTGAAGAATGAAAAAGGGAAGCCGGTGCAATATATTGCGATGCGCTATAATATCACGGATAAAAAAGAAAATCAGGAAAAGATTCGGATGATGGCCTTCTATGACCATTTAACGGGACTGAAGAATCGCCGTAAATTTGATGATATTTTAATCAAAAAAATAGAACATGCTGAAAAAAATCAGGAAAGATTCGGGATCATGTTTGTTGATTTGGACGGCTTCAAGTATGTGAATGATACCCTTGGCCACATCATAGGCGATGAATTGCTTATTGCCGTTGCCCGCCGGCTGGAGGAAATTGTCGGTAAAAATGGAGTCGTTGCAAGGCTCAGCGGAGACGAATTTGCCATCCTTATTGATTTTATAACTGATCCGAGAGACATGCAGCGCTATGCAGAAACTATTATTACAAATTTTAAAGAACCTTTTGCTATTGAAGGCTATCAGCTGAGCACGACAGCAAGTATCGGAATATCGACCTATCCGGAGGCTGGTTCAGATGCGCCTACTATGATGAAGCATGCTGATTTGGCAATGTATCGCGTGAAGGGTTTGTCTAAAAATGATTACCGGTTTTTTGACAGAGAGATGCGAATCTCGAATCAAAGAGCGTTTCAAATAAAAAATGATTTACGAATAGGTTTAGATAATAATCAATTTTATCTTGTATATCAGCCTAAAGTATCTCCCGGGGAAGATGTTGTTACAAGCTATGAAGCGTTGATTCGCTGGAAGCATCCGGATTTTCAGGAGGTATCTCCGGGCGAATTTATTCCTTTAGCAGAAGAATTAGGCATGATTAATGAAATCGGTGACTGGGTGTTGGAAAATGTCTGCAGGCAGCTGCGGGCATGGAAAACCAATGGTTACGATTTACTTCCTGTATCTATTAATCTATCATCCAGTCAATTTCTACAGGCGGATTTTGTCGATAAATTCTGGTCTGTTCTTCATGCGTACCAGGTGAATCCGGCTTGGATTCAGATTGAAATCACGGAGAGTCTCTTTATTGATAATGAAAAATACGTGCAGCAAATCTTAAAAATAATGAAGGAAAATGGAATCAAAATCGCGCTCGATGATTTTGGGACAGGGTACTCTTCACTAGCCTACCTGCAAAAGCTGGATTTAGATATTTTGAAAATTGACCGTTCGCTCATTAGCGGCATTTCCAATTTATCTACCAAGCGAAAAATTGCAACAACTATTGTTCAGCTGGGGAAAAGCATGGGGATGAAGGTGGTTGCTGAAGGCGTAGAGACAAAAGAAGAACTCGATATTTTACGCGAGCATGGTATCAATGAAATCCAAGGTTATTATTACAGCAAACCGCTTGCGGTATCAGAAATGTCGGAAATACTGAAGACAAAGAAGCTCGGTAAATAATGGGATGGTATGCTTATGGGGAGAATGAATAACGCCATCCCGAAAGGTTTTACAGTTCATTCGGAGATGACGTTTTAGCAGGATATACTTGGTTTTTACCTGAATGTTTTGCTTTATATAATGCTTCGTCCGCCTGATGGATGATTTGAAGCGGGTTGCTGCAGGTGTCGGGATAAGTTGCCGCACCAATCGAGACAGTGATATAAATACTTTCCTTTTGAGAAATCTGGAAGGGGTGCGCCTTCACGTCCTCCAGTATGCGTTCGGCTACCTCCAGCGCATTTTCAATACTGCAGTTTGGCAGCACAATTGAAAATTCATCTCCGCCATTCCGGAACGCCATATCAAATGAACGGATATTTCTTGATAAAATGTCACCAAATTGCGTTAAAATTTGGTTGCCTGCCGGATGCCCGTATGTATCATTTATCTGCTTGAACTGGTCAATATCCAGCGATAATATAGTCAGCTTCTCCTCTTTTATGACTGCTTTATTGACAACCTGTCCCCACACTTTTTCGAAGGAGCGCATGTTTTGCAGGCCTGTTAAAAAATCTGTGGATACCTCCTCTTTATACTTCGCCAAAAGCATTTCAGTTTTTCCCAGATATCTTACGAAAAACAGAGAAGTCAGCCCGCCGACAAATGATATAAAACAATAAACCGGTAAAAAGCTCAGCAGAGATAGATAATCATTTTGAAAATGGAACATCATCGTGATGGTAAATACAATATTGGAATAGAAAATCATCACGACAGCTTTTATATATGTCCTTTTTCCTTGGTGCGGCTGGTATAGCTTATGAATTAATTGAAATCCAATCACTAATGCAATCATTAAAAAGACAGCGGATACGGAAAAGTCTGACATTCCGCCGATGAGAAATCTGCCCGCAATCACCACGATACTGGCAATAATCGCAGGAAATAATCCTTCCAGCAAGATTATGAGCATAATTGGTATAAAACGCAGGTCTACCAAGGCGCCTTCTGCGACTTCAATTGAAAATATAATTAACATCACACTGTTTAGCCCGCATAGAACCCCGTCGATGATTCCTTTTTGCCAAAAGGGCATAGCAGTAATTTTTAACTTTGATCGGAGCGGTACGTATAGCACAGTTAAAGTGATGATGACACAAAGATTAATAAAAAAATCATCTAAAAAAAAGAACATGATATCTCCGTGAGCCAAACGGTTTCCTCTCCTTTATTCCATAATCATGCAGATTGGATGGCTTGAAAGCACGGCTGTATAGGGTTTAGCCGGATTATAGAAGCTGGTATATTTACTAAAGGAAGCGTCAGCTCCTGTTTCTAGTCATTATGTATGTTTTTTATGTATATTTTTAAGCGGTTATCTATTAAAGATACCGTTACTCTCTGCAGCTGATGCTTTAGAAATAGTTCTATATTCTAATACTAGAATTTTATCATGAATCGAAGTACTTACCAAAATTTAAGATATGTTTTTTAAAGGCTCTTCACCAAAATCTATGGGTGACATAGTAGATATAAATTTGCTGTAAGCGACCGCTACGGAAATACACTACGCTTTCCATGGGCTTGCGCTCAGCCTCCTCAAAAAAAAAGAAATTCGCTTTTTTTCTGCGGGGTCTTCACACTGCGCTTTCCCATAGGAGTCTCCGTGTATTTCCTCCGCTAGCTAGTTGCTTTTATCACATTTAATTATATTTTCCAACCATAGATTTTGGTGTTGATCCTTTTTAAATAGTGTATTCTTTTTTTATGGTAATCATCTCTTAAACACATAAACCACTTATTTTCCTATTCCCGTTATAGTAGAAAATATGCATCATTTGACAGAAAACTGTGTTAAAATAAAGGTAATTCGTAAATCTTTCAGAGTGAGGTGAATGGATAGGTGGATGTTGGAAAAATGTCGATGATCATGAGTCAGGCTAATTTGCAGACACAGGTGTCCTTCAGCTTAATGGGAAAAGTCATGGATCATGCGGAAGCGCAAAATGCGGAGCTGATTAAAATGCTGGATCAGCCGCAGCATCCGAATTTAGGGCATTCCATTGACGTGAAGGCGTAACACTTTTTCTCTGCAGGAATGAAAAAGGAAGATAAAAGCTGCCCCGTTTCGGTGTGAAGAAGCGGGGTTTTTTACATATATATATGATAGGAATAAATGTTGTTTACTATCTCATAAAATTCTTGTAATCTTATAACAAGATACATAAAACGAAACTTCACTCCGTGGAAGTTTTACAGACGGTTCTCCATGATAAAGTATCCTTCACCTTAGAAAAGGGGGCGTGGACGTTATTTCGAATTCTAAAAATCGAGCCCAAATTTTGCAAGAAGAATTGATTGAATTATTAAAAAGAGATTTTATCAGCATGGAAGATTATAAACGCATCTTAACAGCCCATCAGGAATATGCGAAACAGGTAGATAAAAGTATGGATGGGGCAGCACGTGAGGATGCGGAAGAGGAAGGTTCTAAAGAAAGATTTCAGGCTGCAGAACAGAATCAGCCGGAGGAGGCAGAGGACTCTTTTTCACAGTCAGACAGCAAGCCTGGTAAAAAACAATCAACCGGGTTTTTCCAGGGCAATAAGGATAAAAAAGAATGGCTGTTGACTCCAGAAGAGCGGGAAGCGGCAAAGCAGAAGAAAGCAAAGCCGGTTCGCGAGCCGAAAACAGCGGAGCAGGTCAGGGAAAGGAATATTACCTGGCTGCTAATTTTAGGAGTTTCTTTTCTATTGATCAGCGGGTTAGTTGTGGCCACCAGCTCCTGGGATCAGATGGGAGCCTTGTTAAAGGTTGCGACATTGCTTGGCGTTTCGATTTTCTTTTTAGCCTTAAGCGGTCTGTCCTCCCGTTTTCTTAAAATCGAAAAGACAGCTTTTGCGTTTTTGACGCTCGGGAGTTTATTATTGCCGATTGCGATAATCGGTATTGGCTTTTTCGGGTTGTTTGGCGATTATTTAACGTTAACAGGAGAGGGGCGCTATTGGCTCGGAATGCTGTGTACCCTTGTCCCGCTTCCGTTATACGCTTGGAACGCTTATAAGACAAAAGCGAAATTATTTGTATGGATTTTTTATATATTCTTATCCTTTTTTATCGGCTTTTTCCTTGCAGCGCTGCAAATCCCGACGGATGTGTTCTTCTTCCTGATGATGCTGTATAACGGTGCTTTGTTATTCGTTTATCACCGTTTTCGGAAAGAGAAGGGCGAGGTATTTCGTGTGTTTTTACATGAACTGCCGGCCTATGCGCAGTTAAACCTGATTGTTTCCACGTTATTAATGCTGTTTGTCTATAATCAGGCTGTGTTTTATAGTTTTAATGTGCTTTTGACTGCATTTCTCTATATGGCGATGGTGTTCGTCTATCAGACAAAAGGCTATCAGTTTGTTTTTGCCGCCTTATTTGCTTACGGTATTTACCAGCTGACGGAGAATTCGTTTTTATATACAGCAGATACGTTAATTTATGCATTGATGGGGGCAGCTTATCTCGGATTTGCCTATGTGATGCGGAAGGACAGCTTTGCAAGTAAGGCGTTTTATTATATAAGCGGCGTCATTTCGGGCTTTGCTTTTCTTTACATCAGCTTTCAAGGCTTGATTATCCGTGCTGATGGGGATTCCTGGTTTATGCTGCTGGCGTATATAGTTATCGCCGCCACCTATGTCTATCTTGCAGAGGTAACGAAACGAGGCGTTTTTCGCTGGATTGCTCCTGCATTCTTTATTGCGGTCGGGATACAGTTTTGGTCGTTAGCAGTGCATCCGTTTTTCCCGGAAAGCATTCTTAACTTTATGTTTTTCTATATGATTATTTTATTTCTGTTTGTCGGTTTTCAAAATCGCATTCCATTTATGCAGGCTGTACAAAAAAGTATGTATTTCTGGTCGATGCCGGTAATTGGAATCATTATCCTCGGTAAGCTGGTACTGCTTGAATTCGTGGAAATTTCAGTTATATTTGCGTTACTTGGCGCCGTTGCTTTCTATATGACTGTGGTATCGAAAAAAACGTTGGAGAAGCAAGTTGCTTCCTGGGCTGTTCCAATCAATTGGCTGTTGGCCATGTATATTCTTTACTTTGAATTTGTGGAAGCATCCTATGTTTACCGCAGTCAGCTGGATATTCCTTTTCAACTGGCGGCTGCAGGTCTGGTGCTGCTTGGAATCAGCCTAATCTGGAAGCAGAGAAAGCAGCAGGAATTGACCCGGACAACGTTCTATACGGGTCAGGGAAGCTATCTATTAGCCATGCTTCTTCTGTTTGTCGGATTTACCGGAGATGAAATCTTTGTAAGGCCGTCTATTTTGTTGATAGGAATCGGCGTCGTTTATTGGCTGGTTCGTTTTACTGGGAAGCCTGTGTTTTGGGGTCTCGCTGCGGCGGTAGGTTTAGGGTTTTATGTATCGCTGCTGCGTACATTTTCGATTGATACGTTAGAAGGATTTGTCTGGTTTATGCTCGGCCTGCCCATTGTATTCTTAGCGGTGGAACGTTATTTAGGAAAATGGGATGCCGGCTTAAAGCCGTATTTCTTCTATTTTGCGCACACGGTGCTTTTATTCCTTGTCTTCCTTATTGCGGGGGACAGTGTAGCTCGGCCAATCCTTTATCCGGCAGTCTGGCTGGTGCCGCTGGCAATCTATGCTTATACGGCACTGACAAAGGAAAAAGAATGGGAGATAAAAACGGCTTTATATGCTGGGTTACTGATGCTGCTTGGAGCAGTAGTATCCTTCATCTCTCATTATGAATGGATGGCAGCAATTTCATTTGTTTATGCTTGGCTTGCTGCAGGAATCATTATGATTGCAGTCTGGGCAGCAGTATCAGCGGTGTGGAAGCGGCGGATAGAATATTTTCTCATTCCGTTTATGAATCTGGTTTTAGGTATGGGCGTGTTTTTATCTGCGGTAGAGGTGTTTTGGCAGCTTCTCATCTTTGCCGGACTAATTATAGTGAATTTATATTTCCTGCATATGCGAAGCTGGACATTATACCTTGTGGTGCCTTTATTTTTCTCCATCTATTTATGGCAAATACAAGCGGTATTTGAGGAAACGATTCATTTATGGCTGATGTATACTATCGGTTTCGGTATATTAACAGCGGCTGGCAGATATTTATTTTCAAAGCTGTATGTTACTTCTGAGGGAATTCTGCGGGCTGTAGACTGGTATTCTCTGATGGCAGTTGCCTATCTCGTTTTTGCATTGAACTGGGCAAATGAGCTGGATACGATTTGGCTGACTGTCATTCCGCTTGGCTTGTTCGCTTCCTGGTTTTTCCTGCAGCAGGATCGTGTGGGGAACCAGATGCTGCAGAAAATATGTATCAGTCTTGGCGGCATAGCTTGTTTACCGCCGTATTACCTGGTGCTTGATCATTATATCAATGCCATTCCTGAAGTGCTTTATGCGGAGCTTCATGCGCTGCCGGTTCTTGCTTTGGCAATTATTTTGTCTAAGAAAACATGGAATGATTACGAGCCGGTGATGCGGCATGTGCAGACCGTGCTGTTGATTCTGGTTACGGTGTACCTGATTGCGGATGCGATTCAGAGTGCTACGATAATGGATGCATTGATTATCGGAGCGTTATCTATTGCTTCCTTGCTTGCAGGGATGCATTATCAATTGAAATCCTATTTCTTTGTCGGGATCGGAACACTCTTATTTAATGTGATTTATCAGACACGACCTTATTGGGGCAATCTCCCTTGGTGGGCGTATCTTCTGATTGCCGGAATATTGTTTATCAGCATCGCGAGCTACAATGAATGGAAGAAACAGCGTGAGGGCGAAGGAAAGCTGGAGAAAAAGCTGAAGCAAATGATTGCCCGGTTTAAAGAATGGAATTAATGAAAGCAGTTTGGGGATGCTAAATCATAACGCAGCTCCAAACTGCTTTATTTTTTATAGAGAGGGATAAGCGTGCTTATAAAATAATTGCTTTCATGGAAATTTGGGATTGAATCTGGAGAAGGTTTTTATAAATATCCTGATCCGGCATATAAATAATAGTGATCAAAAAAAAGCTGTCCGCGCTGGACAGCTTTTTTCTAATCATTATTATATTGCTGATACGCCTGTTCCAGCTGCTGATACTGCTCTCTAGTTTTATCTGCCTGCCCTGTATTTATAATAACAAAGCTGTCTTCGGTATGAACAACAATAAATGGAGCTTCATTCGAGCGGATAAATAGTTTTCCGGTTCCCCATTCCTCGATGCGATAATTCCCAAGATGTTTGCCAAACAGGGAAATGCCGTTCGTACGTATCGTGATTTCGGGAAGTTCATCGTAGAGGGAGATATCCTCCATGTCAGAAAAAGCCCATTCATCTCCATACAAGCCCGTCATTTCAAAGGAGTCCGCGTTTATTTCCAGTTTATTTGGCATAAAAGGGATGGCGAAAACAACAATAACTAATATGAGGGAGAGCCCTAACACCGTTTTGTTTATCCTTCGAGATTTCTTTTTTACCTTTTTCGTCATCCAAAAGGATTCAATAAATATAACAATAAGCATCACGATATATGAACCCTCAATCGCATAAGGGACATGAAAAAGCTGGAGCAGGAAGCCAAGGGTTAAAATAATCCCTACATGCAGCAGCATCTTGCCGACAGCACGCGGATAGCCTGCCTGAATCATTTTCTGCTGCTCCTCTGATGTACTTGAATGAAATCCGCTGATGATATAATAGTTTTTGCGTATTAAAATAAGATAGCTGAAAAAGAAAAACATCAGGATTAAAAAGATTTGAATAATGGATATATACTCCATACGTTTCTTACCTCCCAAATTTATCTGCACTATAATTACGGATGAAAGGAAGAAAAGTTTCAATGAATCCGGAATTGGTTATCCCAAAATACTTGCTTTCTCCGCTGGTAAGGATTAAATTATACATGTTCTATTCATATGAATAATGTACGGATAAAGGTATGGTGGTACGATGAATTATCTATTTGTGATGATCGGGGCTTTTTTGGGAGCAATAGCCCGTTATGGAATCAGTCTATGGTTTGGCGATCTGACTTTTCCAACGGCAACGATGACAGTAAACATCATCGGCTGCTTCTTGTTAGGCTTTTTACTGACGCTTGTTTCGCTTTCCAGACATGATCGCCAGGTATGGGCTTTGACGTTTGGCACCGGGTTTCTAGGCGCATTTACAACATTTTCTGCCTTTGCATTAGATGCATTGCTGTTAACCTTGCCCATGGCTCTGCTTTATATTGGGATAAGCGTGGTTGTGGGAGTCATTTTTGCTGGGGCAGGAGTTTGGACAGCACGTGTTGTCTATGCACGGATCAGAAAAGTATAATAAGCAGAAGGAGGCATCATTCCAATGTTTTTAGTAGGGGCAGGCGGTGCCGTTGGTGCATTATTGCGTTACATTATCAGTGAATATATGAAGCCGTTAAAGGCAGATAAAGGCATTATCTTTCCTGTCGCGACCTGGATTATTAATGTGTCCGGCTCTCTTTTGCTGGGAGTTCTATATGGGCTTGATTTGCCTTTCGAGCTGTGGCTGTTGTTAGGCGTCGGCTTTTGCGGCGGATATACGACCTTTTCTACTTTTGGGAAGGAAGTAATTGATTTGCTGCTGGATAACAAGTGGCTGGCAGCTTTCTGGTACGTTATCACATCTGCTTTATTAAGCATTGCAGCGGCTTGGGCGGGAATACATAGTGTTTTCATTTTTTCTTGAAAATAAAGGTGCTGCATCAAAAAAGCCAATTATTTGTAGTTTTGTAAGCGATTACGTAAAATAGAAAAGAAGATACTATAAAGGAGAGGTGTTATATGCGAGATAAGGTGGTATTAATAACTGGTGGAGCCGGCGGAATTGGTCAAGCAGCTGCAAAATTATTTCTGAATGAAGGTGCAAAGGTTGTTTTAGTCGATATTAATGAATCATCCTTAGCAAAAGCAAAGGAATCTCTCACGGATAATCCGGAAAATGTGGGCATAATTCAAGCCGATGTAACGAAGGAAGAAGACGTAAAGAAGTATGTTCAGGAAACGGTTGATCAATTTGGCCGCATCGATGTTTTCTTTAATAATGCAGGAATTAATGGTCCTGTTGCGGAAATTACTGATTTGGATAAGGATACCTTTGAACAGATTATGTCGATTAATGTTACCGGGGTGTTTTTAGGTTTAAAACATGTGCTTCAACAAATGAAAATACAAGGACATGGACGAGTGATTAATACAGCATCTAATGCTGCCTATATCGGTTCAGCGGGAATGGTCGGTTATATAGCCTCCAAGCATGCGGTTGCAGGAATAACGAAGACGGCAGCATTAGAAACTGCTCCGTTAGGGATTCGTGTGAATGCGGTAGCTCCTGCTGCCATTGATACACAGATGCTTCAAGATATTCAAAATAATTTAACGCCCGGGGAACCGGAAAAATCAGGAGAAGCTTTAAAACAAGGGATTCCGGTCGGAAGGTTTGGCGCGCCTGATGAGGTTGCACAGATTGTCCGATTCCTGGCATCGGATGAAGCGTCGTTTGTGCATGGTGCATTGTACAATGTAGATGGGGGAATGCAGGCGGATTAGATTTATTTGATAAAAAAGCAGTTATCTCATATACCCGAGATAACTGCTTTTTTAAAGACTTAAATGCCAGTGTTTTCTACTACGGCATCTTTATTATTAAATTTCTTCTCATCCAGGTTGCCGAGCACTTTGGAAGTGACAGTACCTGAAACCATGCTGCCGTTGACATTGACTGCGGTACGGCCCATATCAATAAGCGGCTCAACGGTAATCAACAGACCGGCTAGTGCGATTGGCAGTCCCATAGAGGACAGAACGATAATCGCTGCAAATGTTGCTCCGCCGCCGACTCCAGCGACACCAAAGGAGCTGATTGCTGTAATTAAGACAAGCTGTACAATAAAGTCAAGTGACGTTGGATCAATACCGACAGTTGGAGCAATCATAACGGCCAGCATCGCAGGATAAATACCTGCACAAGCATTTTGCCCCATGGTTGCGCCAAAGGATGCGGACATATTGGCAGCTCCGTCATCCACGCCCAGCGCTTCCTTCTGTGCCGTAACATTCAACGGAATCGCTCCTGCACTGGAACGGGAAGTAAAGGCAAACCCGAGTACCGGGAACACTTTTTTCATAAAAGTAATCGGATTTAATTTGAATCCGCTGACGATGAGCATGTGAATAAGAACCATGACAATCAATGCGACATAGGACGCAATTACAAATTTACCAAGTTGTACAATGCCTGCAAAGTTTGTCGTGGCCACCATATTCGTCATCAGTGCTAATACGCCAAATGGAGTTAAGCGCAAAATTAGTGTTACAAGCCGCATGACAATCGCAAATACGGCATTCACCATTCGTGTAAACCGTTCTGCCTGTTCCGGCTGTTTCCTGCTCACCCCAAGTGTGGCTATCCCGACGAGAACAGAGAAAATAACCACGGCAATAACGGAGGTAGAACGTTCCCCAGTCATATCTAAGAAGATATTGTTTGGAATAAAGTTAATAATACGCTGCGGGGTTGTTTCTTCTTCCATGGATTCAAAGTTTTCCTGCATGGAAGCACCGCGTTCTGTTTCTTCATGCCCTGCTTCGATTTGTTCTGCATTCAAATCAAAGACGAGAGAGGTTACAACACCGAGTGTTGCTGCAACAAGTGTTGTCGAAATAAGTACGCCAATCACCCATGCGGCCATTTTACCAAGCTGCTTGGTTTCATTCAGATTAATAATGGCACGAATAATGGAAACCATAACGAGCGGAACGACAATTAGCATGAGGAAACGAATATATCCGCTGCCGACAATATCGTACCAATCAAGCGTGCTTGTAAGAACATCGGACCCTTCTCCATAGATAACCTGGAACAGAGCTCCTAACACAATTCCAATTCCCATACCTGTAAATACACGTTTGGCAAAGGAGACATGTTTTTTCTGCATATAGATAAGTAAACCAATTAATGCCACTAAGACAACTATATTTAATAATACAAACCAATTATCCATTTGGTAATAATCCTCCTTCAATAAAATGTTCTTCAGAAATCCAACAAAAATAGTACGGATTAAACTATACAACGATTCTATTTTGATTTCAAGATAGTTGCTTTGGATGTGTTTTTATTTTTTTCTGTGGGGTCTTCATCCTGGGATTGTGCTTATCGCGAGCAAAGAAAATGCTTTATTTTGAAATGATAAGAAAATATCCAGTTAAAGCACAATTTCTAGAATAGATATATATTTAAAACCAAGTGATTTTATAGGGTTTTATATTCTATGCACGTTATTGGGAAATGGCTATTCTTTATCGCTGTTAGGCGGGCTGTAATGTAAGTCTTCTATTACAAGAAATCAAGAAAATACGTCATTTTAAAACGGGAAATCAGACAGGCAGTAATGGTCCGTTTCGTTTTATAAAAAAATAATTCCTCCGCTTAGTATGTACGAACTTTGAAATAACATAATTGATTTTAAACAAGAAAAAGAGAAGAGGCATTCAGACAGAAATCGATACTGTCTAAATGTCTCTTCTCAAGATGGAGTTGATTATTTAAATGTTTCTTTCTGAACCGTGTATTTTGCTAATTTCTCACGGTTAACTTCATATCCGATTCCCGGAGAAACAGGGACTTGTACGATTCCGTCTTTGACAAATACTTCTGGGTCAATGATATCTTCTTCCCAATAGCGGGAGGAAGCTGCGGTGTCTCCAGGTAGCGTAAATGCTGAGAGGGAGGTAATTGCAATATTATGTGCACGGCCTACGCCTGATTCGAGCATGCCGCCGCACCACATTGGCACATTTGCTTCTTTACATAGCTCATGAATTCGTTTCATTATTGTAATCCCGCCGACACGGCCGACTTTCATATTAATGATTTTACCGCTTCCTAATTGAATGGCTTGTCTTGCATCATCATAGGAATGAATGCTTTCATCCAGACAAATCGGTGTTTTGATATGCTTTTGGAGCTCCGCATGATCAATTAAATCGCCGGCGGTTAACGGCTGTTCAATCATCATCAGGTTATACGGATCCAGCTGCTTTAAGGTTTCCACATCATCCAGTGTGTAAGCAGAGTTCGCATCAACCATCAGCGGAATATCAGGGAAATGCTCGCGGATTTCCTTGACAACTTCTACGTCTTTGCCAGGTTTGATTTTCACTTTGATTCGCTTATAGCCTTCTGCTGTTTTTTCTTTAATGTTGGTAAGCAGACGCTCCATATCATCTTCAATGCCGAGGCTGACCCCGACTTCAATTTCTGTTCTGCATCCGCCGATAGCCTCTGCCAGAGAAACACCCTGCTGTTTAGCATAAATATCCCAGGCAGCTGCATCAATCGCTGCTTTTGCTAAGTTATTGCGCTTAAACGGCTCGAATAGCTCTGTCAGCTCATCGGGATGGCTAATTTCACGGCCGAGAGTAAGAGGGATTAAATATTCTTCGAGCATCACCCAGGCAGCTTTTGTAAATTCTTCAATATAAAGAGGGGACTCGGAGGTAACACATTCTCCCCAGCCAACGGTTCCATCCGCATCCTTTGCTTCTAAAATGATAAATTCACGATCCTGTTCTGTTCCAAAACTTGTCGTGAACGGGTTTTTCATTCGCATATTCATCCGATGCATCGTTATTTCTGTAATTTTCATTTCCAAGACTCCTTGTATTTTGTTAGTAAATAGAAAGATACCTATTGTAAAAGTTCAACTTCTTCTTATGTTCTAGTATATGGAAGTTTGTTCTCAATAGCAATATGGATGCTGAGGGAGGATTTATTTCTGCAAGACTGACGATGAATTGAACATAAAAAAATCAAAGGCTGTCAGCTCACAGCCTTTGATCTCTACTTTCAAGCAAATACATCCATCGCCTGTTCAAATAATTTTAATTGGCTATTCAAAGCTTCATCATCCGGCGGAACATGCGAATAAGTGCCGTCATTTGCCTGCTGCCGTGCTTTTTTAGAGTCACGGAGCATGATGTCGAGGATATCATTAATACGATTTTTTATCCGGGGGTCAAAGATAGGAAACATCAGCTCTACCCGTTTAATCATGTTTCGCGTCATCAAATCCGCGGAGGACAGGAAAATATTGATGTCGCCATTATGATGGAAAAGGTAGATGCGGCTATGTTCCAAGAAACGCCCGACAATGCTCAGTACGCGGATATTCTCGCTGACGCCTGGGATGCCGGGACGTAGACAGCAGATACCGCGGACAATCAAATCCACTTGCACGCCGGCTTGAGAAGCTTCGTAAAGCTTTTTGATTAAAGGTTTATCTGTCAGCGAATTCATTTTGGCAATAATCCGTCCATTGTTATATTCCTTGTGAAACGTGATTTCTTGATCGATAAGCTGAATTAGGTCATTGCGAATATCAAATGGTGCCATGGATAAATGGTGAAAATCAGGCTTTTCGGTATAACCGCTCAAATAATTGAAGAAATTGGTGGCATCGATGCCATATTTGCGCTTGGTCGTTAAAAAAGACATGTCTGTGTAAAATTTAGCTGTCTGGTCATTATAATTTCCCGTACCAAGGTGGACGACCCGTTCAATCCGATTTTCATGCTTTCGGACGATCAGCGTGATTTTACTGTGGGTTTTCAATGAAATCATTCCGTAAATAACATGACAGCCGGCGATTTCCAGCTGTTTTGCCCATTCTACATTGTTGGCCTCATCGAATCGAGCTTTTAATTCCACCAGGACGGTTACTTGTTTTCCATTTTCAGCCGCACGCTTTAAACTGGCGATAATCGGCGAATCTCCGCTGACACGGTAGAGTGTCTGCTTAATTGCCAGCACTTCCGGATCATCCGCAGCTTCACGCATTAAATCAACAATCGGTTCAAAGGATTCATATGGATGATGGAGGAAGAGATCTCTTTTTCTGACAGCTTCCAATACCGTTTCATCCTCATGGATATCCTGTGCCGGCTGCGGGATAAATGTTTCATAAATAAGATACTCAAAGTCATGTTTGACTTGATCATAAAAATCATTTAAACACGTTAAATCGAGTGGACCATCTACAATGTACAAATCCTTTTCATGAATTTCCAGCTCATGCAGCAGGAAAGAAGTAATGGAAGGGTCCTGCTCCATGGCATTCATTTCTAAACGGACAGCCTCTCCAAATTTGCGCTTCTTCAGCTCTTTTTCAATTTCCTTTAATAAATCATGCGCGCTATCCTCATGGATATTCATATCTGCATTGCGGGTAATACGAAAAGTGCTTGTTGAAATCACCCGATATCCCTTAAAAAGTTTATGGATAAAAAACCGAATGACATCTTCTAACAGCACATAGTGATGCGCATCATCAATCTGGATAAACCGGTCTAACAATGCAGGTACTTGGACAATCGCTGTTTTCTTCTGATGCTGTTCTTGTTCATATTCGTCTTCCAGCTGAATGGCCAGGTTTAACGATTTATTTAACAGCATTGGAAAAGCGCGATAGGCATCGATGGCCATCGGTGTAAGAATCGGATAAATTTGTTCATCAAAATACTGCTCCAGTATATATAATGATTCTGCAGATAATTCCGACATTTGAAAAAGACGAATCTGCTGTGTTTCTAATTCCTCCTGCACCTGTTTAAACAGGTGATACTGCTGCTCTACCAAGTCATGATTTAAGGATGCGATAGAAGAGAGCTGCTGCTTTGGCGTCAGGTTTGATTTGTCATCCGGCCGGTTAAATCCTGCTTTTACCTGATCCTTTAATCCGGCTACCCGGACCATAAAGAATTCATCTAAGTTGGATGAAAAGATGGATAAGAACCGCAGCCGTTCGAGCAACGGGTTGCTTACATCGTCTGCTTCTTCTAATACACGTTTATTAAATGAGAGCCAGCTCAGCTCCCTGTTATTGTAGGAGGCTGATGAATTGACGTTTTTTATTTGTTTGTCCATATCACACCATCCCTTTTTAAGAGGATGTTCAAAAAGTTCTCAAATGATAAGCTGCGAATCGGGCTTTTTTGCTTCTGGTTTGAATCCTTTTTGAACACTCGTTATAGCGTCCTATATATATCATAATCCTTTTCCGCGTAAAGTATGTTAAAGAGGTGTAAAGTTTGTGTGAACAATTTGTTTTGGCAGGAGGGGTCTGTAACAGCTGTCTCCTGCAAGTTTAACTTCTCACCATTACAAAACAATAAATTCCAGATCTACGTCTTTTCCAATTGCTTTTTCCAGATGCTTTTTCTGTTTTTCTGCCTGGTATTCTTCCGGCATGGCATTACCTTTCGTATATATACGAATAATGACGGTCTTTTTCTTTGATGTAAACTCTATTTTCTCGACAATCTGCCTTTTGGTCGCGTCTAAGCAATAAGTGAATTTTAATAAAGATCCCAAATCTAATAATTTCTGGCGCTCTTCCTTTAGGAACCATGATTTATAGGGCTGAATAAATTGCTTGAAGACGGTTTTATTTTTAAACGAAGCAACCAGTGCAAGCTTCAGACGTTCCCGGTGCTCTAATCCATCAATGGTACGATTAGCCAGAAGGTAGAAGGTATGCTGCGGGCTTGACTCGGAATCAATATATTCTCCGAGATTAAATAAATAGCTTGCCATTTTAAGCAGCTTCCGGTCCTGCTTGTCCAGATGAATCAGTCCATTTTCTTTGCAAAAATCAAATACTTGCCCGGTCAGGTTTTGGACATGGCTGATATGTTTACGATTCAGGTCAAAGTCATTCACGAGCTCCTGAATGCTTTCCTCTAATACATTTGGAAAGAGGGAGGAATCGGATTGCTTGGCTAAATGCTCATACAATACGCCATCCCGCAGCCCTTTACGGCTTAGGATCAAGCTTTCTGCCTGAACCGTCTGATAGAGGCAGTGAAAGACTTCGATTGCTGGAATAATAATGTCCGCTCTGTCTTTGGAAAGTCCTTCTACTTTTGCTAATTTAGCCGGTTTCAGAGAAGTTAAATGATTGCTTACTTCCATAATATCCTTTTGGAACATTTGATACTCATGCAGACCTGCTAGCGGATAAGACTCCAGATTTTGATGGACCTGAGCCAGATTACGCGCACTTCCGCCGATGGCAACCAATTTGACCTCTTTATCTGCAAGCCATGGAAGTGTTGCGAATTGATCCTTTAGATAGTGGCGCAGCTTGGAGAGCTCTTCGGTTGTCGGAATGGGCTTGTGGAAGAAATCCTTTAAGGTAAGCGCCCCAAAAGGAAAACTGTGTGATTCCTTGAGTTCGCGGTTCTCAAAATAGGTCACTTCCGTACTTCCCCCGCCGATATCTACGGTAACTCCTTCTGTGAGAGAGGTAGAATGGATAACTGCTAAATAGCCATAGTAGGCTTCTTCCTGTTCACTTACAATGCGGATATTTAATCCTGTACGCTCCACGATTTGGGTTTCAATTTCTTTTTTATTCTCCGCTTGCCGGACAGCTGCTGTAGCCGCACAGATGGTGTCCCGTAAGGTATAGGTATCCAGCACTTCCTGAAAGCTTTTCAATGTATCAATTAAACGGTCAATCCCGGCCTGGTTTAAGGTATTATCCTCTTCTAAAAAGGTACGCAGCCTGGAGGAGGCTTTTACGTTTTCTATTTCTTTCAGCCGGTTCCCCTTTGTTTTTTCATAAATGACTAAACGCATGGTATTGGAGCCAATATCGATGATCGCATAATGTTGCTTCTTCATTTCTTTCGCCTCCTGTTGTTTTGTCTGATTTTTTTTTAGTTTAACACATTTGCAGAGAAATAAGCTGGCATTGCTGCGTTGCGGCAGGAACAAAAATAAGAAAAAGCCTTCAATTATCACTTCTCTGGGTAGATGCATATCTTGGTAGGAAGCAATGGAAGGAGGGCAATGGAATGAATGAATTCAATGTACCTGCAGAAAATCAGCAGGGAATGTATCCATATAGCTTTTATAACCCTGCCGGATTAACTAACCAATTCAACTATCAAGAAGTCAGAAGGCCATATCACCATCCGAGACCATTTTATGGAAATCCTGTATTTGGATTTGGCGTGCCATTTTTGGGAGGATTGGCGACAGGGTTACTGCTAGATGACATAGGAGGATCGCCGCCATATTATCCTTATCCTCCATACTATCCATATCCGCCGTATGGCTATTATCCTTATGGATATTGATAAAAGGAATGAAAGGTAAGCTGGGAACGCATCAGCTTGCCTTTTTAGTATGAGGAGAAGGGTAAAAACAATGTACGTAATCTATTGCCCGGTAAATGCTTCCCCACTGACCAGCCAGTAATTTTTCTGAAAATGAATGCATCCTGTGTTATGATAAGAGTAAGTGTTTTGTATTAATTGTATAAAAGGATACATTTAGTAAATCTACCACGGAGAACCGTCCGTAAAACTCCCGCTTCGAAATAAAGTAGGAAAACTATTTATATAAGCGAGAGATAACGGACACTAACTCCCTGAATCACTTAGGCTAATTCTGTGGGAGAATTAAGGAAACAGACTAAGTTCGCGACGTCCTGGGACTGCGATTACTCGCCCCATCGGAAACATTTGTGCGTCAAAAACTCCCGCAGAACGAAGTTTCGTTTTATCAATTAGTTAATATCATAAATAAGAAAGGTTGGTTAGTATGAAATTAGGCACAATTGGATCTGGTAAGATTGTTCAGGAGATGCTGCGGGCAATAGAACCAGTTGAAGAAGTAAACTGTGTTGCTGCATATTCCAGAAAACAAGAAACAGCGGATGGATTAGCCGACGAGTTTCAAATCCCGAAAACCTATACATCTTTGGAAGATTTTTTTGCTGATGAAGAGATAGATACCGTATATATAGCTTCCCCTAATCAACTGCATAAACAGCAGGCGCTTCAAGCGATAGAAAATAAAAAGCATGTTATTTGTGAAAAGCCGTTCACGCCGACTGCCAAGGAAGCGAAGGAGCTGAAGGAGGCAGCGATACAAAATCAAGTGTTTGTTTTTGAAGCTATCCCTACTTTGTTTTTACCTAACTTTCTAGAGCTGTCCAAGCATATTGAACGATTAGGACCTATCCGGCTGATTCAATGTAATTACAGCCAGTATTCCAGCCGCTACGATCAATTAAAAGCTGGAGAGGTGACCAATATGTTTAATCCTGCATTTGCAGGCGGTGCATTGGCGGATATCAATATCTATAATCTCCATTTTGTATTGCGTTTATTTGGCAAGCCGGAAGAGGTTACTTATAAAGCGAATTTGTACGAAAATGGCATAGATACTTCCGGTATCGCCTTACTTTCCTATCCAGGTTTTCAAGCAAGCTGTGTCGGATCGAAGGACACCACTGGCGAAAATTTTGTCTCGATTCAGGGAGAAGAAGGCTATATGTATATTAAGCCTGGCGCAAACGGTGCAAGAAATGTAAAAATCACGATTGATGGAAAAACAAAGGACATCTCTGTAAAACAGGACCGGGCAAGACTTTCCTATGAATTTATTCATATCAATAAAATTATCAAAAATCATGATGAGAAAATATTTGAGGAATTAATCGATCATACGATTGCAGCCGCTGAAGTTTTAGAGGATGCACGAAGTCAGGTCGGATTATAAAACGAAACTTTATTCGGTAGAAGTTTTTTGCTTTTCTACATGATAAAAAAATCGCTGTATGAAATCTGTCATACGGCGATTTTTTATTGGGGAATTAATTCGCAGAAGCAGGCTTGCTGCGAATTTTCCTGCAGTTCATTGTATGACTTTGTCAGCTGCTTATTAGTCTTCAATATCTATTATATGGGGAGATATGGATTGATTTGGGATTTTTATGATTAAAATTCCATTCTCAAGGGTTGCCGTGATGCTTTTTTTTGGTATATTAAAAGGGAGTGTAATAATGCGTTCTTTCCGCTCGATGGCTTTTTTATTTACGTTTTCTTTTTCAGTCTGTACGGATAGGCTTTCGTCCTTATTTAATATTATTTTTATTTGATTTCCTATGATTTCAATTTGAATATCCTGCCGGCGGTATCCAGGAACTTCTGCTTTTACATAAACGTGATTTTTTTCCTCTATGATTTCTGCGGGAAAATCATTAAGTATCTGGCCCTGGAATGATTTAAAAGAGCGTGAAAATAAATTATCCATTCGATCGACGAACTCTTGGAAGGGGGTAAAATCAATATTCCAATTTTCAGGGAAAACTTTTTTCTTATCAGAACGGGAATCATGCTTATCGGAATCCATTAAAAAACCTCCTAAAGATAACTTTTGATTATTTCTTACACGAGGCGGGAGCTGTATCTATTATGGAATCAGCCTATGGTTGTGACGTGATAAGAATATTGTATGCAGGCAGTGCAGAAGCTGTGCGCATATGACATATAAGAAAAGAGTGCAGAAAATAATGTTGTAATTTTCTATTTTCTGTACATAGGCATTGTTAAAAAACGAGAGGAAGCGTTTGTTTTTCCATTATATATAAGGAAAAGCAATAGGCGTTCATGCTACGAAAAAGAGGGAGAGAAAAGATTGAGTAAATTTTGTAAAGAATGTGGAAAGCCAATTGGGGACGGAGCGCAATTTTGTAAGCATTGCGGAACAAAGGTAAGCAGCGAGGCGCCAAAACATAAAGCCATAGCGCCGGAAACGGAAAAAGAAGCTGCAGAGAAGAAAACACCGATAGAGCAAGCTGGCAAGGAAGAAAATCAGACACGAAGCGAGCAGCAGACACGACAGGTGAATAAAGAAAAGAAGCCGATGACAAAAAAGAAAAAAATATTGACAGGAATACTTGGCGTCATTGCATTATGTGTCATTGGTTTAGGTATTTGGGGATATAGGTATTATTCTGAGGAAAACACGGCAGATCGTTTTGCAAGTGCGATGGCTGAGGGAGATACTGAAACGATTCAAAAGATGATGACAGTAGACGGCAAGGAGCTTTCTGCTGAGGAGGCCAATGCTTTGGCTGCGATGAGGGAAGAGGAGGAATTCGCTTTTATCAGTGAGGGAGATTCCGAAGTGCTATTTGACGAACTTCCTGTTTTTGATATGGAAGAATCCAATGAAAAAGCATTCTTGTTTTTCACGCAATACGATGTAGCAGCCGAGCCGCAGTACGTTACTGTCTATTCTAATGTAGAAGGGGTGACAACAACCTTTAACGGCGGCAGCATTGAAGAGGCCGATGCATCCTCTGATTATATTGAATATGGTCCATTAGCTCCCGGGATTTATGAAGCGGCAAGCAGTTTTGAAACAGATTACGGAGAAGCTTCGAAGAGCCAGAACGTCCGGTTAATGGATACGTATAACAGCTATGATTCGGAATTAGAAGTAGGCGAAGTGACTTTCTATGAAATGTTTGCTGGTGATTTGCCGTACAATTCGATGGAATTATTGATTAATGAAGAACCCCTTGAAACGAATATGGATAGCGGTTATGTATCAGCCGGGCCGCTGTTGCTGGATGGTTCCATGGAGTTGACAGGGGTTGTCAAAGCAGATTGGGGAGATCTTGAAATTGAACCGATCGCGATTACAGACAGGGAACATGATGTGTATATTACGGATTACTTCAATGAAGAAGCTGAAGAAGAAATCAAAGAAGTCATCACAAACTTTAGTGAAAATTATGTAGAAGCAACAGCCAAGCTGGATGCATCTGTGATTGAAAATGTTTCAGATGAATTAAGTGAAGTATTAGAGGATGAACTTTTTACGTATTATGATAATGGATTCAGCGGCAGATTAGATGAAATCGGGATTGCTTTGGCAGATGCAGAATATTATGCAACAGATAACCCTGCCTTCCAAATTCCTGTGCAGCTGAATATGACAGGTACCTATGACCCTGATTCAGAGTACGAAGAAATAGAGCTGGAAGCTGTTTTTATTGTTCAATATCTTGCAGACAGCGGCGAATGGGATATGCATTATTTTTCGGATAATTTTGCTCCGGGGAATGTTGATTATGAATTTTTTGCAGCATCTGGCGAGGAGTATGAAGGTGTTGTGCTGGAGGATGAAGATGATGCTGACAGCGAGGATAACCAAGACAGCAGCTCCGGCGAAGCAGAAATTGCAGATGTTGAATTAGCCGTCGACTATTATGTTTACAGTTTAGTAGATGCGATTAACACAGGTGATTATGATCTGGTTGCTGAATACATTGCTTCTGGAAGCAGCTTAGAAACGATGCAGCGTGATTTGGTGGAGCGTTTATCGGACAGCGAAATGAGGCAGGAGGTACAGTCTGTTTCCGTGGAAGATGTGGAAGAAGTAGACTCCGAAACATGGGAAGTAACAACAAGTGAAACGATTGAATTAATATACGCCAGCGGCGAGTCAGAAACAGAAGATTATCAGTGGACTTACACGGTGGAGCTGACAGATGAAGGGTATCAGCTGACGAATTTAGAATAACCGTTACAGCCAGAGGGGAAACTTTGGCTGTATCCTTTTGATAAAACACTTGACCAGATGTGTTCTTTTCCGATAATCTATCCTTAAAGCCAAGAGGACTCCTTCCTCAAAAATTTCACGGAATTTTAGGTGGGAGGTGAATTGACGGTTTAGTACTTTAGAGGTTAAGAAAATATAAAGAATTTCTTCTTCTTTCTTCTTCTTTCTTTAAAGCAAAAGCATCATTCAGACTATCCACAAAATCTTTGTTCAGGGAAGTGGTATTTCCCTTCCTTTAATGATATTATAAAAGGTATAAAACATATGTTCGTTTTAAAAAGGGGTTAAAATAAATTGGCTGCATATAAAACCATGCAAATTTGGGTAAAAAAAGGTCATCGGATGCATGTGTATTTTCAAAACATGTGTCAACATGGAAAAAATATGCATAATACAACTAACTTTTATATCCGACAAGTTTTTACAGGTTTAAAACAAGAAAAAGGACTGCTGCCGCTTCAAGAAGAAATATTGGAAACAATCCGAAAACATTTGCCCGAAATGAATGATAACCAAATGATAGCCTATCAAAGGATGGTTGCGAAAGAAAAGGGAAAAGCCGAACCCCGGCAAAAGGAAATAAAATGTCATTTATTTGAGATGCCGTCTAACAATAATCCATATATTTATTACCGTTTTTTGGATGCATTGTTTAAAACGATGAAACAGAACGATTATCAGTCCTTACCAATCCAGTCGAGTCAAGGGATTATGAAAAAAGTATTTCAAAATTGGAAATCCTTTTATAGCAGTTTGAGAGAATATAAAAAGAACCCCACAAAATTTAGAGCATGTCCTAAAATACCAGGATATTGTCGTTCAAAAGAAAAGGAAATATCCTTTTCAAATCAAGATTGTGTGGTAAAAGAAAATAAATTCTTGAAGTTTCCTAAAACAAAAGAACGCCTAAATATTGGAAAATTAGGTTATTCTGAGGGGAAACTTAAGCAGGTCCGAGTGGTTCCAAAATATGGTCATTATGTCGTGGAATTAATTTTTCAGATTCATACAGAAGTAGAAAGGAAAGAATCAAAAAAACGTTTTCTGTCTGTTGATTTAGGTATTGATAATCTTGCAACCATTGTCACAAATACTGGCAAAAGACCGGTCTTATTGAAGGGCAAAAATATCAAATCTGTTAATCAGCGATATAATCAGTTAAAAGCCTATTATACGGGCATTATTCGGCAAGGGAAAAATACAAACGAGGGTCTGTTTACATCGAAACGTTTGGAGAAAATCAGCCAAAAAAGATTTCTTCAAATCAAAGACTTATTTCATAAGGCTAGCTTTCAAATCGTGAAAATCGCCTTGGAAGAGGATATTGATACCATCATTATCGGTCAGAATAAAGCGTGGAAACAACGCTCTGATATGGGGAAAAGAAATAACCAATCCTTTACCACTATCCCGCACAGCCTGCTTATTCAAATGATCACATACAAAGCAGAGAAGCATGGGATAACCGTGGTGTTGACAGAAGAATCTTATACGTCGAAGGCAAGCTTTCTAGATAACGATGAAATTCCTGTTTATAGTCAACACAATAAAAATGATTTATTTTCAGGCAAGCGCATCAAACGTGGTCTTTACCTTTCGAAAAGCAAAGAATGTATCAACGCAGATGTAAATGGTGCTGCAAATATAATGAAGAAAGTTTTCAAAGATGCATTTAAACATAGCTTTTCCAGTATTGAAGCTTTACGAAGGCCAGTATCTTTGATTGTAAAATAAAAGTAATCCCAGAAGGCAGGACCAATGGGATAGCGGGGTTGGGTGTTTTTAGCACACCAATGTGTCAACTCCACTGGTGGTTAATCGTCATTTTGAGAGTCGATACTCCAGAAACCCCCACTTCAAATTTCGGATGAAATTAAGTGGCGGGAGTTTTCATAGTTTACGAATATAAATAAAGTGAGGAAATTAGACAGTGAATATGTATACAGATAAACGGACGGATTTTTATAAAGACCGTTACGAAAATAGAGCAAGATTAATGATTAAATGTCCAGATCAGCCGGGAATTGTGTCTGCAATCTCTACATTTTTATGGAACCAGCAGGCAAATATCGTCACATCTAATCAATATACCCAAGATCCAAAAGGCGGCGAATTCTTTATGCGCCTTGATTTTGAATACCAGACCGGGACAGACGTGGAAAAACTGAAGCAGGAATTTCAGGAGATTGCCGATCGTTTTCAAATGGACTGGCGCCTGAGCCTGGTTCACGAGTTGAAAAATATCGCGATTTTTGTTTCGAAAGAGCCGCATTGTTTATTAGAGCTGTTATGGGAATGGCAAAGTGGCGATTTAATGGCAAATATTCCAGTGGTTATCAGCAATCATGAAAATTCCCGTAAAATGGTAGAAGCATTAGGGATTGATTTTTACCATCTGCCCGTTACGAAAGAAACCAAACCGGAGATAGAAGCGAAGCAAAAGGAAATCTTAGAGGACTACGATATTGATTTGATTGTATTGGCACGCTACATGCAAATTCTTTCTCCAACGTTTGTGGAAGTATTTAAAGATAGAATCATTAATATCCATCACTCTTTCTTACCGGCATTTATCGGAGCAAAACCGTATGAACGTGCCTTTGAACGAGGGGTGAAAATGATTGGTGCAACTTCGCATTATGTAACCAACGATTTAGATGAAGGACCAATTATTGAACAAGGAACAGAGCCAGTCAGCCATGAGCATAATGTGGAGGACTTAAAAAAGATTGGACAATCCATTGAGCGCAGGGTATTGGCGCAGGCTGTTAAATGGCATTTAGAAGATCGAATTATTGTGCACGGAAATAAAACCATTGTATTTGAATAAAGAGAAAAGGGAATGCTGCAGATTGTTTTTGCGGCACTCCCTTTTTTATTAGTTAACGATTTTTCTGATTTTTTATTTTAGAAAGCGAAATGATATTAAATATCGACCTGATACCAAAACCTAACAGGATGATGGAGAATGAGATAAACAAGAGGGAGGACGAGCTTGTGTCATCGGCTTTGTTAATAAAAAGAAGATAAACCAAACCTGCTAATGCTGCAATTACCAGAAGCATATTAATGAATAAAGAAATAATTAAGAATCTTCTGTTTTTATTATTCACAATATCCCCCCTCATATTACGGATGGTTTCTAAATATGGAAATGTCCAATCAAATGAAGCATTCCATCGATTGACGCTTCATTAATCCGGAATTTCTTGCATTCAACATATGCCCTAATCACAAAAAATAATAGCTATTATCCGTCTTCCCGGAAGATGAAAGCTATAAACACGAAGTAACTTTTCTTAAGCAAGGCCGCTCCTGAAGTTATGTACGATTTCTACTTGTATCCATAGAAAAACCATAGCCGGCAAAAGCAGCTATGGTTTCTTTGGATATGATTATTGTTTCTCGGTTTCCCGTTCCCAGCATTCAATGCCGGTCTGGTCGTCCAGAGTATCTTTATAGAAGACAGGGTCTTTTCCTTCTTTTCTTTGTTTCACATAGTCTTTTAATAAAATATTGGCTTTCTTAAACAAGACAGTGATTGCAAAAAGGTTGAGCAGGGCGAGCAATGCCATGAATATATCTGCTAATAACCAGACAAGATCAAAGGATGCAAATGTACCAAAGATAACCATTAATACTGCAGCGATTCGATATAGGAAAATCAACACTTTGGAATTTTTGATATAAGCCAGGTTATTTTCCCCATAATAATAATTTCCGAGAATAGATGTGAAAGCAAATAAGAAAACAGAGATAGCAATAAATATACCAGCCCAGCTTCCTAACATTTGAGTGAAGGCAGTCTGTGTTAAAGCAATACCATCTGCCTCACTGCCTGCAAATCCTCCAGCTGACAGAATAACTAGCCCGGTTGCTGTACAAACAAGCAATGTGTCGAAGAAGACACCTAATGCTTGTACTAGCCCCTGTTTCACCGGGTGACTTACATCTGCAGTCGCCGCAGCATTCGGTGCCGCCCCCATTCCGGCTTCATTGGAGAAGAGTCCGCGGCGAATGCCAAGCATAATCGCTGCTCCAAAGCCGCCGCCAGCAACTTCACGGACACCAAATGCATTTTCAAAAATCAATACAAACATATCCGGGATGGCAGTGATATTTAATGCAACAATAACCAATGCCAGGCCGACATATATAATTGCCATAAATGGAACAATAATCTGGGAAACATTGGCGATACTTTTTAAGCCGCCAAAAATAACTGCTGCTGTAAGAATCGTCAGGATAACAGCAATCCAGACTGGGCTGACGTTAAATTGTGAATCAAATGCGATACTGATTGTATTTGACTGTACAGAACTAAATACAAATCCATACGTAAATGTAATCATAACTGCAAAGGTGATGCCCAGCCAGCGCTTATTCATTCCCTTTTCCATATAATAAGCGGGACCGCCGCGGAATTGGTTATTATCTTTTTCTTTGTATAATTGCGCTAACGTACTTTCGACAAAACCGGATGCTGCACCAATAAGGGCGATAATCCACATCCAAAATAAAGCGCCAGGCCCTCCTAAAGCTACAGCTGTAGCAACACCTGCCATATTACCAGTCCCTACCCGGGAAGCAGCACTGATTGCAAATGCTTGGAAAGAGCTGGTCCCTTTCGTTCCAGATGCATCATAGGAACGTTTATCAAATACAGTCCGAAACATTTCCGGCAGTAAACGAAATTGGACAAATTTAGTTCTGAAAGTGAAATAAAGACCTAATCCGATTAATGCAAAAATCAGGATATATGTCCATATAAAATCATTAAAATGATTTAACATCGTATATATGAAATCCATTAATATCTTCCTTTCTTATTGAGAAATGCTTCTTTACGCTGTGTGGTGACATTTCAAAATTGGGTGTAAAATAACAAGGAATGAAAATATATGCCGATAGGATTAGAAGAAGATAATATATTATAGCATAGATTTATTATAATTCCATTAATTTTTAAAAAGGGCAGGAAATGTATGCGTTACAGAGAGACTTTCTAAGAAATTGAAAATAACAGCTGCATACCCATAGCAGTTAAAATGTCTATGGATAAGCAGCATCATTTTATCCAGACTGAAAAATAGCGATAAGATGTTGCACGGCTCTTTCGATGTCACCTTCTTTTAGTCCTGCAAAGCCAATAACAAATTGTGGATGAGAGACAACAGCATTTTTAGAGGCGTAATAAGAAATAGGATATAGTTTGATTCTTTGCTGTCTGGCTCTTCTCATTATCTCCTCTTCTGTCAGTCCGTTTCGTACTTCGCAAACAATGTGCAATCCAGACTGTTCGCCCAGCAGTTGAATAGCAGGCTTATAAGCTTCAAAAAGCTGATGGACCAGTTCAAATTTCTTTCTATATATTTTCCGCATTCGATTCAAATGCTTTTCAAAATAACCCTCCTGAATAAAATGCGCCAGTACATGCTGATCCATTCGCGAAACGGTAGAATGGTGAAAAGTAAGCCTGTTCCGATACTGCTCCAGTAATGCTTTTGGTAGAATCATATAGCTAATCCGCAGGGAAGGAATCAATGATTTGGAAAACGAACCAAGGTAGATAACCCGGTCATTGAAATCCATTTTTTTCATAGGAGGTATCGTTTTCCCTGTATAACGAAACTCACTGTCATAATCATCTTCTATAATATACCGGTCCGCTGTTTCATTTGCCCACTGTAACAGCTGATTGCGCCGGTTGATGGAGGTCACTGTTCCATATGGAAAATGGTTGGACGGAGTGACATAGATGTAATCAGGCTCTAAGAGACGGACGGCTTCAATGGACACGCCTTCTTCATTCATATCTAAGGCTCGTCCTAAAAAGCCGAAATGGGTAATCAATTTCATCATCAACTGATAACCTGGGTCCTCCACGCCGAATATAGTCGTTCCGGCAAGCAGGGAAAGCAGCTGCTGCATTAAAACTTCAATACCTGCTCCGACGACAATTGTGTCCGGATCACAGTCGATTCCCCGTGCGTGATATACATAGTGGGCAATAGCTTCGCGCAGCTCTTTATCGCCTTGGGCATCACCAAGCAGCAGTAAATCATGATGGGATTCATCAATGACGTGCCGGTTTAGCTTTCTCCATGCCGAAAAGGGAAATGCCTCCGTATCAATTTTATTGGGAGAAAAATCAAATAAAACGGATGGTTCTTTCTCCGCATCAGAAATCTCCTTTTTATCTGAATGCTCTACAAATTCTAAATCGCCATGTGCCAGTACATAGAATCCCTTTCTGGGCTGTGATGCGATATAACCTTCCGCAACAAGCTGTTCAAAAGCAGTTTCCACTGTATTCTGGCTTACTTCCAAATGATTAGCGAGCTTTCGTTTAGAAGGCAGTTTTTGACCATAGGGAAGCCGCTCCTGTACAATTTCCTGTTTAATAAACTCGTAAAGCTGTTCGTATAAAGGGGTATTGTTTGTTTTTTCTAAATGAACAGATAATAAATCCATTTTCTCTCTCCTTTGAAAAACTGACCTCATTAAATGATGCAAAATTGGCACTTTCATTCATATCATATTATTTTTATAATAATAAAAAATCAATCAAAAATCTAGGAGGAAATAAAATGGCAGATCGAGTAACAGGTACAGAGCGTGTAAAAAGAGGAATGGCGCAAATGCAAAAAGGCGGCGTCATTATGGATGTTGTTAATAAAGAACAGGCAAAAATAGCGGAAGAAGCGGGCGCTGTTGCTGTCATGGCCTTGGAGAAAGTCCCGTCTGATATTCGTGCTGCCGGCGGGGTAGCGAGAATGGCAGATGTCAGTATTGTAGAAGAAGTGATGGAAGCCGTATCCATTCCAGTTATGGCAAAGGTGCGTATCGGTCATATTGTTGAAGCACGTGTTTTAGAATCCCTTGGTGTGGATTATATTGATGAGAGTGAAGTACTGACACCAGCGGATGATTTATTCCATTTGGATAAAAAGCCGTTCACTGTCCCATTTGTATGCGGATGCCGTGATCTAGGAGAAGCAGCCCGCCGGATTGGAGAAGGTGCGTCGATGCTTCGTACAAAAGGAGAGCCTGGAACAGGAAATATTGTGGAAGCTGTACGCCATTTACGCGAAGTGCAATCACAGGTAAGAAGAATTGTACATATGAACGAAGATGAGCTGATGACAGAAGCTAAAAATCTTGGAGCACCGTTTGAAGTGCTGCTGCAGGTGAAGGAAACAAGCAGACTGCCAGTGGTAAACTTTGCTGCAGGCGGAGTGGCAACTCCGGCAGATGCTGCATTGATGATGGAGCTTGGAGCAGACGGGGTCTTTGTCGGATCTGGCATTTTTAAATCAAAAAATCCGGAAAAATTCGCACGTTCTATTGTCGAAGCAACAACGTATTATCAAGACTATCAAAAAATTGGCGAGCTTTCTAAAGACTTGGGAGAAGCAATGAAGGGTATCGATATGAAAACGTTAAGAGCAGAGGATCGAATGCAGGATCGCAGTTTCTAAGTCGCTGAAAGGGGAGCGGGTACGATGAGTGAACAAACATATCGAATCGGAATCCTTGGCATGCAGGGAGCGACAGAAGAGCATGCGAGTCATCTGCAACAAGCAGGACATGAGCCGATTCTGATCAAAAATAAAGAGCTGCTTGAAACGGTGGATGCTTTAATTATTCCGGGAGGGGAAAGCACAGCCATTTGGCGCTTGATGAAGAAAAATAATCTTGTAGAAGCTGTACAGCAATTTGCCCAATCCAAGAAGCCGGTTTTTGGAACCTGTGCCGGCCTCGTTTTGCTTGGTAAGGGTCAGGTAGATGCAGAGCAGAGTCTGCATTTAGGTCTGATGGATGTGCAGGTCAAACGGAATGGTTTTGGAAGACAGCGGGACAGCTTTGAAGCAAATCTGGATGTGAACGGAATAAAGGAGCCGTATCCAGCTGTATTTATACGTGCCCCATATATTGAATCGGCAGGAGAGAATGTGGAAGTTTTAGCTGCCTATGATGATAAAATTGTGGCTGCAAGAGAAGAAAATTTAATTGTAGCGGCTTTTCATCCGGAGCTGACTGATGATAATCGATTCCTGGAATTATTCCTTTCGATGGTGGGGCAGCAGCCGGTATTAACGGTATAATAAAAAGTTTTGCATGTTTTTATGATAAATCATAGAAAAAGAGCTGATACGTGAACCAGCTCTTTTTCGCGTTTCAAAGAGAATGATGCAGCAAGTTTTTCTTACCATTAATAAAGTCTCTTGGATGGAAAGAAAAAGGAGGTAAACTATTTCTTTTTTTTCAGTTTACTATTCTTTTTTCGATTTAATAGAGCTTCCCGCAGGTCACTGGACACTTGTTTTTTCTTCTGATCAGTTTCCGGATCGAGTTGGATTATTGGATTATGCTTTCCTGCGGATTCTTCTACAATTACCGCTGATTTCACTTTACAGTCACTCGGAAGCTCCTTCTTTGGAACAAGTAATTCCCGATTCTCCGCTTCCACTAAAATAACGGCCGATTCGCCTTCAAACCGATCGATAATTCCTTTCATGCTATTTCCCTCCTTTAAAAGTCACAAATCAGACCCTCGGCTTCCATATCTGCGATTCTGCTCGGACCGATTCCGTCAATTTCCTCCAGCTCCTCGAATGTATCGAACGGGCGTTTATCCATTATTTGATTGGCACGTTCGTCACCGATATGAATAATCCCGGTTAATTCCTCTTGAGATGCGTTATTGATATTAATACAGCTGCTATCCTTGTTTTCCTCGTTTGAGGCAGAAGTATCTTCGGAAGCATCCTGATTCTCCTCCTCGGCTGCATCCGGTTTGGAAACAGTAATATCCTCGCCCATCTCGGTTTCAATCGAATAGGATGATCCATCTGTCGTGACAACAATGCTTCCATCTACATCCGTTCCGTACCACTCAATGTTTTCCTCATCTAATAAATCAATAACCTTTGTACTCGGATGACCGTATGAATTGTCTTCTCCAGCGCTATAAATGGCAGCCTGCGGATCGACAGCATCTAAAAAGGCGGGATCAGTGGATGTATTGGAGCCATGGTGCCCTAAATGTAAGAAGGTGCTGTTAAGCGAAGAAGCTTCTATCATTTCCTTTTCTTCCTTCACTCCGGCATCTCCAGTCAAAACAAAGGAAACCTGATCATAGGCTAAACGAATACTGACCGACTCTTCATTCGCTTTTCCGGAAATGTCCTCAGGGTACAGCACTTCCAAGTCAATCGGGCCAAGTTCATACTCCTCGCCGGTCCGCGGTTCATGATAATTGATATCCTGAGATAGGATTTTTTCCATCGCAGTCTGGTATGTATTGGAGGTGCTTTCATTTCCGGACATCCAAACTTCATCGACAGCAAAATGATCCAGGACTTTGGAAAGCTGACCGATATGATCTGCATCCGGATGGCTGATAATGACAAGATCAATTGCTGTGATTCCCTGTGCCTCTAAGTAAGGAACCACTTCATTACCCTGCCAGTCCCCCGTATCAAACAGGATTGCCGTTTCCTCCTCTCCGTCGTCGAAAGTGAATAAGGTGGAATCGCCTTGCCCGACATCGATAAAATGTGCTTGAAAATCTCCGTCCACGCTATTTGATTGTGCAGCTGTATCTGTGTCTGCGTTACAGCCTGCCAATGCAAAGATAATTATAAAGCTGAAATAAATAATGTTTTTCAAAATGAATTCTCCTTGTTCCTGTTATTCTTTTTATTCATCGTAATATAATGCACCGACAGCACCGGCATGGCCTCCTTTTTCTAAAAAGGTTAAATTGTAATCAAACATACTTTCAAAAGAGCCTATCACTTGCTTTAAAAGCGGGTTTCCGGTCAATGCACCGCCGATCATGACGATTTCTTTTGTAGCTAATGAGTTTGACGTTAAGCTGGAAAGCAGTACAATCGTCTCGCCAATAAGCTGGGTTAATGCGGCCAGCTGGTCCTCAGCTGAAACGGATTGATCCAGCTGATCTTTTCCAAAATTAGCAGCGGTCAAAGAAGCCTCGACAGGCGAATAGCTGGATTGATAAATATCTGAGACCATCAAATCACTGCTGGTCCTGTCTCCTTTAGAGGCCAGATCTACCAGCGAATGATAATCAGAAGTACCCGCAATAATTGCTCCGAGGCCTGTAAACAACCCGCCGCCGACTCCTGTTCCTGATAAGCGTTTCTGTTTGTGGAAAAAAGAAGTTCCTGTGCCGATATTCACTAAAAGATAATCCGTATCCGGAAGCTTTTTTTCTTCCGATAATAAGTACTTTGTTCCCTCTATTACACATGTGAATTCCTTAAAAATAGAAATAGATTGGTTGTCGGCTTTAATCTGTTCAGCTCTTCCGCCTGTTACCTGAAGCGCTGCTTCCGGTGCAGTCATCTTCAACCAGGAAATGACCTCATGGGTTTGCTTGGCAGGAAAAGTTTTTAATCGAAGCCTGCCTCCCTCTTCATAGGCAATTTTTATTAAAGATCCGCCTGCATCAATACCAATTCGTTTCATTAAAAATCCCTCCATGAATGTAAGTCTGCTAATTTCGGTTCGGCAAATATAAGAACATTCATTCTTATATTATCATATTTTTTAATATAAAGATAAATTAAACAGGGGTCTCTTTAAGAGGAAGAAGAGAAAGCTGCTGTTAAAGATTTCTTACTGCAGGTGAGATATGAGAAAATAATTTATGTAACGGGTTTTAAATAAAAAGAAATTGAAACTTTTAAAAGCCTCGTTCGTAATAGTATAATAAGAGTAAGAGTATAGACGATTATACTTAGGATAGAATGATTAATCACGTAGGAGTGAGCATATGCGGGCAATTATGCAATTTTTAATGCAGAGCTTTGTTGGTGCTGTCAGCCTGACAGCTATATGGCTTGTTAGCTTTTTTATATATGGACAGACTGTCCTGTTGACCAGTCTTTTTGCTGCAATTGGGGGCGTATTGACCTATGCAGCCACAAAACAGATTATGGATTATCGATTTGTTAAAAGTCAGGGATTGACTAAAAAAGAATATAAATTTATTGATGCCAATTTAAAAGAGGCAAGAGGAAAAATCACACGTATGCAGAAAGCTTTATTCAAAGTAAGGTCTTTCCAGCATGCGCGGGAGAATTTAACGATTGTAAGAACGGCTCAAAAAATATATAACAACGCAAGAAAAGAACCGGTACGATTCTATCAGGCAGAGCGTTTCTTCTATAATCATTTAGACTCGCTTGTCGAATTATCAGAGCGTTATGCGTATCTTTCCAGCCAGCCTTCTCCATCTATCGAGATGCAAAAATCATTAAAGGAAACCAGGCAGACGCTTACCGCCTTTAGCCCCACGATTAAAAAGGATCTGCAAGTGATGCTGAGGGATGATCTAGAAACATTGGATTTTGAGCTGGATGTAGCCAAGAAGACGCTGCGCCGATCTAAAAAATAAGGAGGATTCTACATGACTGCAAAAGACCAAACTAATGATTCTATAAATGATTTATTAAATGACCCGTTTGGAGAAAGAACAGAGGTTTCAACGAATATTTCCGAACAAAATATGGAAAGCTCGGAGGCGCCAAGACTGGTTGACAGACTTCCCGGCGAGCATCGTAAAAAAGCAGAGCAGTTAAAGCAGCAAATCGATACAACCAACCAACAGTCTTTAGTGAAATATGGTGTAGAGGCACAAGCAAAATTACATCAATTTTCACATGAGATGCTGGAGCATGTTCAAAAGCAGGATGTTAGCCAAATTGGTTCGATTCTAAATGAGCTGATGAAAAAGCTGGAGGATATTGACCCTTCTGAACTGCAGGAGGAGAAAACAGGCTTCTTATCACGTTTGTTTGGAAAACTGTCGAAATCTGTGAATGAGGTATTATCCCGTTATCAAAAGACAAGCTCCCAGATTGATCGTATCAGTGTGCGTCTGGACCGAAATAAAGATTTACTCTTGTCGGACAATGAAATGCTTGATAAATTATTTTCTACCAACCGGGATTATTACGATGCTTTAAATATTTATATTGCTGCCGGCGAATTAAAGGTGGAGGAAATCAATAATGAGATTATCCCGCAGCTTCGCCAAAAAGCAGAAACAAGCGGAAGTCAGATGGATGTTCAGGAAGTAAATGATATGCTTCAATTTGTGGACCGGCTGGAAAAACGGACGCATGATCTCCGGTTAAGCCGTCAAATTACAATGCAAAGTGCTCCGCAGATCCGTCTTATCCAAAATACGAATCAGGCACTTGTCGAAAAAATACAATCCTCTGTTTTAACTGCGATTCCACTATGGAAAAATCAGGTGGCCATTGCCTTGACCCTATTAAGACAGCGTCATGCGATGGAAGCACAGAAACAGGTATCGCAAACAACAAACGATTTATTATTAAAAAATGCGGATATGCTGAAAGAGAATACGGTGGAGACAGCCAAGGAAAATGAACGAGGCCTTGTCGATATTGATACATTGAAGCAGACGCAGGAAAAATTAATGTCTACCATCGAAGAAACACTGCAAATTCAATCAGATGGACGTAAAAAGCGTAATGAGGCAGAAAAAGAATTAATCGGCATGGAAGAGGAATTAAAAAATAAAATGCTGGAATTTAAAGAATAAAGACAGAAAACCAGGTGAAACGCCTGGTTTTTTTATTTGGATGGCAGAAAAGGATTATGTATGATGGCGGTATTTTTGTTAAGTTGACGCAGTCCACGTCTTGTACCAAGCGCTTTTGGTTTCCAATTGACACCTTATTTTTAATCGCTTAATATAGATTACTGCACTGACAAATTGATTTTATATCGAACTGTAAGATAAGATAGAAGTGTACATCGTTTAAAAACACTGGCGCTTTTTATAGACAGCCATTGAGAAGCTAAAAAATAAAGCTACTTTAAGGAGGAAATCATAAATGCATCAGACACAGCAAATAAAAGAAGCAAGAGAGTTTATTCAAAGTAAAACAGATATGACCCCGGAAATCGGTATTATTCTTGGTTCTGGACTAGGCGGCTTGGCAGATGAATTAGAAGACGCAGTTGTCGTTCCGTATGAAGAAATCCCGCATTTTACTAAATCCGCAGCTGTTGGACATGCCAATCAGCTTGTTATCGGTACATTGCATGGCAAGCGTATTGTAGCGATGAAAGGGCGTTACCATTATTATGAAGGCTATTCCTTGGATGAAGTGACTTTTCCAGTACGTGTTATACAGGCGCTTGGTGCGGATAAGCTGATTGTTACCAACGCAAGCGGAGCAGTAAATAAAGATTTTAACCCTGGCGATTTAATGCTGATTACAGATCATATTAACTTAGTTGGAACGAATCCATTAATTGGCCCAAATAATGATGACCTGGGAACTCGTTTTCCAGATTCTTCGCAAATATATAATCGTGAACTTCGCGATTTGGCTAAAAATATTGCCAAAGAAAATCAGATTAATTTGCAGGAGGGTGTATATACCTGGTGGAGCGGACCGGCTTATGAAACACCGGCAGAAATTCGCATGATTCGCGTGCTTGGAGGAGATGCAGCCGGCATGTCCACCGTTCCTGAAGCACTTGTTGCCGTCCATGGCGGAATGAAGGTATTAGGTATTTCCTGCTTAACTAATATGGCAAGCGGTATTTTAGACCAGCCGCTGAGTCATGATGAAGTGATTGAGGTTGCTGCACAATCGCGCAGTAAATTTGTGAAACTCGTGAAAGAAGTCATTCATCAGATATAAGCACAGCAGTCATATGGTATAACGGAGACTTCATTCAGCACCAAGGTGCAGGATGAAGTTTCTTTTTAAAGAATAAGAAAGTATATAAAAAATGTTGAATATAGCCGCTACAATGAGTTTCATTAAGGGAGTAATCTTCAATGTTGTCAGGTTAATGCGACCGCTGCGACGGGTTATGGTGGGGTGAGTAATCGCAACCCCAGAAAAACACTACGCTTTCCATGGGCCCCGAGCTCATCTCCTTTAAAGAAGACTTGCTGATTGGCAAGCCGTCAGGCGCAGACAGAAGCAAAGTCGCACTTATGCCCCGAGGGTAGAAAAATAGAAGTTCGCTATTTTTCTGCGGGGTCTTCACCCTGGGACTGGGACTGCGATTACTCGTCCCATCGAAGAGCTTTTGCGATTATTCGCCCCACCGAAGACCATTGCGCTTTCCCATAGGAGTCTACGTGTTTTTTCTCCGCTAAATAGGTTTTATTACTATCTGTATAAAATTAATAAAATTCATTAACCTGTCAACATTATTGCGATTACTCGCCCCATCAAACCCGTCGCTAGAATTTGCGTTATTTCCTTGTGAAAAAGCAAATAAAACATAATTCTTCTTAGATGGGAGCGGAGGGAAGTCGACTCCTGCGGGAAAAGCAACAGGTAGACCTGAGCAGGAAGCGGTTTTCTTCCGAGGAGACTGAAGCGTTGCCCGCGGAAAGCGACTTCCTGGGTGCGATTACTCGCCCCATCGAAAACCGTCGCAGCGGACATCTCTTCGGCGAGAACACTGATGTTTTAAAGACCAAGCGGTATTCTTGATTTTTCTTAGTCATTGATTTTGAAAGCGTTCTTATATATAATGAAGGTGATAAAGGATTGTTACTGTGAGGCAGGCAAAACCTGAATGAGTTAAACGGCATAGAGTGCGCTCTATCTGTTTAACTCATTCAGGTTTTCTTTTTTGAAAGAAGAATAAGCATAGCTGACATTTGAAAAATACCGGCTGCATGACATTTCTTTTGGTATAGAGGGCCGTCATAAATAGGGAAATGGAACCGTTGACATATTTTATTTTTTATTCTAACCTAAATATAGATTGAATATTGGCAAAATGGAATGTTACCTTATTGGGCATAACCTGGATTGTTTTGAATGCACGTGAAGTGTGTTCAAAATAATTCAGGTTTTTTATTTCGAAAAAGGCTGAGGAGGTGGAAGGGAAATGTAGCAGGAGCATGGCGTATAACAGTATCAATATTACAGTTGGGCAAAAAGTGACTTATAGAATAAAAAAATAAATCTATTTTGGAGGAAAAGAGACATGAAAAAGATATGGGGAATCATGGCAGCACTATGTTTTGTATTCGTATTGGCAGCTTGCAGCAGTTCCCAAGCAGAGGAAAATAATGATGGAGATGCAGAGGGAAATGAAGAGGAAGTCGTAGAAGCAGAATCAAATGATGAATTAACCATTTACATTGTCCGTCACGGGAAAACGATGTTAAATACAACGGATCGTGTGCAGGGATGGTCAGATGCGGTGTTAACACCAGCAGGTGAAGAAATTGTTACGCAAGCAGGAATTGGTTTAAAAGATATCGATTTCCAAAGTGCTTACAGCAGTGACAGTGGAAGGGCTATTCAAACAGCAGAAATCATCATGGAAGAAAATGAAACATCTTCGGAGCTCGATTTGCATACAGATGAACGTTTTCGTGAATTTAATTTTGGAACATATGAAGGCGATTTAAATGAAACCATGTGGCAGGATATTGCAGATTTACAAGGAATTACACTGGAGGAATTTTTAGAAAATCTCGAACCAGAAATGTTTTCAAACAGTGTAGCGGAGCTAGATGAAGGAAGAGATGAAGAGGGGCTTAATTGGCCGGCGGAGGATTATGATGCCATTACAGCACGGCTGACAGAAGGCCTGGATGAGTTAGTAGAAGCAGAACAAGGACATGAGGGATCTGGAAATGTTTTACTTGTCTCTCACGGATTAAGTATATCTGCTTTGCTGGATACGTATTTTGATGATTATGAGGTGCCAGAAGGCGGTCTTGATAATGCAAGTGTATCTGTTATAACGTATCAGAACGGAGAGTTTCAGCTAGATTCTGTCAATGATATGAGTTATGTTGAAGAAGGACAAAAGCAAGAGGAAGAATAATAATGACTCAAGGAGGAGAGTAACATGACAAAAGCTTTTCCAGAAGGATTTTTATGGGGCGGCGCAACAGCAGCCAATCAATTAGAGGGTGGATTTCACGAAGGAAATAAAGGATTAAATATAGCCGATGTGCTGCCTGGCGGAAAAGAAAGATTACAGGTGTTGCGTAATCCGGGATTTCAGTTTGAAATAGAAGAGGGAAAAAGCTATCCGAATCATGAAGCAATTGATTTCTATCATCGTTACAAAGAGGATATTGCGTTATTTGCAGAGATGGGCTTTAAAGCATTCCGTTTATCCATTGCCTGGTCACGGATTTTCCCGAATGGCGATGAATTGGAGCCGAATGAGGAAGGGTTGGCTTTCTATGATAAGGTCATTGATGAACTGTTAAAATATGATATCGAGCCGGTCGTCACCATTTCGCATTATGAAATGCCTCTGCATTTAGTGAAGGAATATGGGGGCTGGAGAAATCGGGAGGCTATTACTTTCTTTGAACGATATACGGAAGCTATTTTCACCCGTTATCAGGGAAAGGTGAAGTACTGGATGACCTTTAATGAAATCAACAGTGGATTAATGATGCCAATCATGGGGTTAGGGTTTGCGATTAAAAAAGAGGAAGATCGTTATCAACCGACATTCCAGGCATTCCATCATCAATTTGTTGCGAGCGCGAAAGCAGTGAAACGATGCCATGAAATCATGCCGGAAGCCCAGATTGGATGTATGATTATTTACGCTCCATTCTATGTCTATGACAGCAATCCGGAAAATGTCATGGATGCATTGGAGAAGGATGAACGCTTTAATTATTTTTGTACAGATGTACAAGTAAGAGGAGAATATCCAGCTTATATCCAGCGCTATTTCCGGGAGCATAACATTGAATTGGAGATAGAGGATGGCGACTTGGATATTATCAAAGAAGGAACGGTTGATTACATCAGCTTCAGCTATTACATGTCTAAAACGGAAAAGAAAGCAGATGGGAATGGCGAGGAAGCAGATGGAAATATTCTGCTTGGCGGTGTTAAAAATCCATTTTTAAAAGCTAGTGATTGGGGCTGGGAAATTGACCCGATCGGTTTACGCATCTCCCTCAACCGGCTGTACAGCAGATACCAGATGCCATTATTTATTGTAGAAAATGGATTGGGCGCCTATGACAAAGTGGAAGAGGACGGTTCGATTCAAGATGATTATCGTATCGACTACCTGCGGGAGCATATGAAACAAATGCTGGAAGCTGTAGAAGATGGTGTGGATTTAATGGGATATACGAGCTGGGGATGCATTGACCTAGTAAGTGCCTCCACCGGGGAGATGTCGAAACGCTATGGTTTTATCTATGTGGACAAGCATGATGACGGAAGCGGCACACTGGAACGAAAACGCAAAAAATCATTTTATTGGTATAAGGATACCATCGCTGCTAATGGTGCAAACTTAGCCAGCGAGTAAAAGAAATTATTTTAAAAAAACATAGGAAAAGCGGCTTTACTTTCATTGTTTGAATGTAGAGCCGCTTTTTTTCTGCGGGTCTTCACACTGGGACTGGGATTACCAATGTTGTCAGGTTAACGCGACCGCTACGGAAAAACACTACGCTTTCCATGGGCTTGCGCTCAGCCTCCTCGAAAAAAGAAGACCACTTTTTTCTGCGGGGTCTTCACACTGGGACTGCGATTACTCGCCCCACCGAAGACCATTGCGCTTTCCCATAGGAGTCTACGTGTTTTTCCTCCGCTAGATAGGTTTTATTACTATCTGTATCAAAATTAATAAAATTCATTAACCTGACAACATTGAGACCTGCGATTACTCGGTCTATTAAAACCGTTGCTGCGGTTACTCGCCCCACCGAAAACCATTGCGATTACTCGTCCCATCAAAAACCGTCGCTAGAATCAGCTTCATTTCTTTGTAAGAAAGCAAATAAAACATAATTCTTCTTAGATGGGACCGGAGGGAAGTCGACTCCTGCGGGAAAAGCAACAGGTGAAGACTCCGCAGAAAGCGACTTCCCATAGCGGACATCTCCTTGGCAAGAACACAATGTTTTAAAGAACAAGCGGTATTTTTGCTTTTTTGGATTTTGCGTGTTCAAATCATTCGTTTCTGCTAAAAAATAGGTGTACAATATGAATACAGAAAGTTCAGAACAAAAAAGGCAGGTGATAAATCATGTATCCTATTCAACTATACGGAGACCGCGGTGTACGAATTCCCTTTGGCAATGCCATTGACAGACAAGTAAATAACGCAGTGCATCGCTTTGGCGCTCTCTTAGAAAAATATCCAATACAGGGAGTATCGGAATGGATTCTTGCATATACTGCCATCACGATTTATTATAACCCGAGTGAAATCACTTATAGAGAGCTTGAAAAAAAGCTTATCCATTTACAAAAAATAATGGAGGAAACAGCTCCTCCTGCAGCCAGAAAGATTACGATTCCAGTATGCTATGACAAGGAGGTTGCCTTAGATATGGAAGATGTTGCTGCCCGCTCTAAACTTTCCATTCAAGAAGTGATTCGTCTGCATACGGAGCCGCTTTATTATGTGTATATGATGGGCTTTATGCCCGGCTTTCCTTATTTAGGCGGTTTATCTGAAAAGCTTGCCGTACCAAGGCTGGATAATCCAAGAAAAATGGTGGAGCAGGGGGCAGTAGGTATTGCGGATAAACAGACAGGGATTTACCCGCTGGAATCCCCTGGAGGCTGGAGAATTATCGGCAAAACTCCTGTACGTCTTTATGATGCGAAGGGGGAGAAAAAAATCCTTATCCAATCCGGAGATCTGCTCCAGTTTGAAGCAATTGATCTGCAAACCTATTATAAAATAGAAGAAGCAGTAGAAAACGGAAGCTACCAGCCTCAGATAAACCAAGAAAAGGAGGAGCAATCATGAATTTGCATATCGTTTTGAATGGGAACCCAAAAAAGAGCTTTGGCGCAATGAATGAATTTGCGGCACGCTGCAGGAGTCAGTGCAGACATGTGAAATCGCATGGTGCTCTGTATTCGAAGGTAGTTACGGCAGGTGATTCACGTTGAAAGAAATCTTGGAAGTCATGAAACCTGGATTATCGACCAGTATCCAGGACACTGGAAGGATTGGCTATCAAAAATACGGTATTCCGACGGCAGGAGCAATGGACACCTTTGCCCATCGCATTGCAAATCTGCTCGTCGGCAATCCGGAGGAAGCAGCAACGTTGGAAATCATGTTGATGGGCCCCCGATTGAAGTTTTTACAGGATGCGGTCATTGCTGTCGGCGGCGCAGATTTGTCAGCAGCTGTTGACGGAGAGCCTGTCTGTCCATGGAAATCCTTCCGCGTTTATACAGGGCAGATTCTGTCATTTGGCAAGCCGGTTCATGGAACCTATGCTTATCTGGCAGTAAGCGGCGGATTTTATGCCGAAACAGTAATGGGGAGCAAGTCTACCTATGCGCAAGCCAATCTTGGCGGGATAGAGGGAAGAATCTTGCAAAAAGGAGACCGCCTATCTGCAGAGGATAGAAAACTGAAATCTGTCCGGGCAGGAAGGTATTTAAAAAAGATAGATATACCAAATTATGAACAGCACCGTCCAATCCGAGTCATTGCCGGACCGGATATAACTGCTTTTTCAGACGCAACCTATCAGCAATTTTTTCAGGAAAGCTACCGTATTACCGAACAGTCCAATCGTATGGGCTATCGTTTAGAAGGGAAGGCTTTGTCTCATGTGGATAAAGCGGACATTCTCTCGGATGCTGTGCTTCCAGGGACGATTCAGGTGCCGGCAAATGGTCAGCCAATCGTGCTTTTAGCGGACCGGCAGACAACAGGAGGATACGCACGTATTGCTACGGTCATCACCGCAGATATTCCTCAGCTGGTGCAAAAAAAGATTGGGACAGAGGTCCGGTTTTTATCAGTTCCTTTAGAAAGAGCCCAGGCAGATTATCTGGCACAGCAGCGTTATTTTAAAATACTTCGGGAAGCTGTCCGGTCAGGGGAGTGATTGCTGATTTGGAGGGAGCTTTAATACAAGGTGATTCCATGGTAAAGTAAAGAGAACACGAACGTATAGGAGCTAGTCAATAATGAGTAAACAATTCGTCAGTCCGGCGTTAGTCATTTGTATCATTGGTTTTACGATGGTCCATTTTATCACGTATTTTTTTCAGGTTAATCTGCTGTTAACGCTGTTAGTATGGTTTGGGTTTGGAATTATTTTCTTTGGAACATTATTTTACGGGCCGCTGCATTTGAAAATGCCATTAGGCTTGTTCTTAACAGGAGTAATTATCTTTCTATCTGTAGACACCTCTTTTCTTTCGGGAATGCGGGAAGGGCTTTTGCAGATGCGGAATATGGTCGGATTATTAGTTATCATCCCTATGGTCAGCTGGGTATTGCGGGAAGAAGCATTTTTAGAATCTGCCATCAGCTATGCGCATGATTTTGTGGATACGAGTAAGAAATTTTATTTTGGGATGGTTTCCTTTACACAAGTTATCGCTTATTTCCTCTTATTTGGTGCAATTCCTATGCTGTATCAATTTGTATCGATGATCTTAAAGGATGAAAAGGGCGAGGCGTGGGAGCGATATAAAGGGACAGCGATTCTGCGCGGGTTTGCGTTATCGGTACTGTGGGTGGTCAGTATTCCGAGCTTTGCCTATGTGGTGGAAGCAATGGAGGCTTCTTTATGGAAATCAATTCTGCAAGGGCTGGGAGTAGCTGCATTAGGAACCATCGTTGCGATTTTGTTCTTCCCGCTGGAGAATAAAAAGTATCATGTTAACTTTACAAGAGGCCTCCAGCATGAAATTGATGAGATTATGCAGCATACGAGAAATAAACGGGAGACAAAGCGGATCGTCCGTGAATTTATGATTCTCTTTCTCTCTCTTTTCGGTTCCATCTTTATCCTGAGCGCTTGGGTGAACATGGAATTGCTTGTCCTGATCCCTTTAACCATCCTCGTATGGATACTTAGCTATTATCTAGTGAAGAAGCGTTTATATAAATTAACACATATTGCAGCACTTTATGTAAAAGAAGAGATGGCGGGCAAGTCGTATCAGCTATGCGTGATGGTTGGGGCAGGAATGCTGATTGCAGGATTGACTAAAACAGGCTTTGCCGGCTGGGTTGTCGACAGTCTCTATGCCTTAGAAGCAGTCGCTCCATTTATCAATCTATTATACCTGCTGCCGTTTATGGTAATTATCTTAGGCTTTGCCGGTCTCGGTCCGTTGACAGTAATGGTATTGGTAGCTGGTATTTTGCAGACTATCCACCTGCCGTATCCTCCAGAGCTGATTGTGCTTTCAGTGACGCTGGGAAGCTCAATATCAATTTTATTATCACCGGTGATTATGCCAATCATTGTCTTAAGCGGCTCCAATGGTTTGAGCGGCTTTAAAAATGGTTTTCAGTTTAACGGTGTGTTTGCTGTGGTGCTATATGCTTTGGTGATGACATATATTCAATTAATGGCATATATGGCCGGATAATGTTTATACAGCAGGGAATGATTGGGGAAATGGGCTCAGGAGGCAATCCCCTGCTTGCTTCCCTCTTGACATTCATTTTTGAACAACATAAAATGAATGTTGAAAGCGTTTACTTTATTTGGGTGATTTCCATTTTTATTGAATCACTGATAAGGAATATTGATAGGGGTCACCGGAAATCGATTTGCTGTGGATGATAATAATAGATTCATATCCTTTCCAAATGAAAAAGGAGGAGTATCGATGCGGGATGCGGTGATTGTAGAGGCAGTACGTACACCTATTGGTAAACGAAATGGTTTTTTGAGTGAGATAAGGGCAGAAGAATTAGCCGCAGCGCCTTTAAAGGAATTAGTTAAACGAACTAATCTGGATACAGCGGCCATTGACGATGTTATTATGGGATGCGTCACGCAGACAGGAGAACAGGCAGTGGATGTGGCAAGGCAGGCTGCGCTTATTGCCGGCTATCCGGTCAGTGTTCCTGGAACAACGATTGACCGTCAATGCGGATCGAGTCAGCAGGCCATTCATTTTGCTGCACAGGCCATCTTGAGCGGGGATATGGATATTGTGGTAGCAGCCGGGGTGGAAAGTATGTCCCGTGTGCCAATGGGGACCAACCAGCAGGGGGTAAAGTGGAATCGTGCTTTACTAGATAAGTATGAGATGGTGCATCAAGGTGCAGCCGCTGCCCATATTGCTGAAAAATGGGGTATTTCCAGACAAAAAATGAATGATTATTCATTCAAAAGTCATCAGCGTGCGATAAAAGCCCAGGAAAAAGGCTTTTTTCGACAACAAATGCTGCCCATTTCCGTCAAGCGTGCGGATGGAACCACAGCTCAATTTTATCAAGATGAAGGGCCGAGAAAAGACACCTCGATGGAGAAACTGAATGCATTGCCTGATTTATTTGTAAAAGAGAGCGGAATTACAGCGGGAAATGCCAGTCAGATGAGTGACGGGGCAGCAGCACTTTTAATCATGTCTGCTGATAAAGCCAAAGAGCTTGGCTTCACTCCGCGTTTTCGTATTCTCGCCCGCAGTGTGATTGGTTCGGATCCGACAGAGATGCTGTCAGGTCCAATCGAAGCTACTAAAAAGGTTCTTAAAAAAGCTGGTTTATCGATGGAAGATATCGATGTTTTTGAAGTGAATGAAGCCTTTGCATCCATTCCTTTAATGTGGATGAAGGAATTAGGGGCAGATGAAGAAAAAGTCAATATCGACGGGGGAGCTATTGCCTTAGGGCATCCTTTAGGTGCAAGCGGAGCCAGATTGATGGTAACGATGATGCATACCATGGAGCGGCTCGAAGCACGTTTTGGTCTGCAGACGATGTGTGAAGGACTGGGAATGGCTAATGCGACAATTTTGGAACGATGGACAGGGGAATAGGGAGGAATTTTAAAATGATGCAAACCCAATTAAATTTAACGACAATGGTGAAGCATGCGGAGAAATATTTTGCTGATAAAACAGTTATTTCGCGTACACTGAGCGGAGTCCATACCATTCCGTACAGTAAAATAACCGAACGGATTCACCGGCTGGCAGGTGCTTTAAAAAGCTTAGGCGTGGGAAAAGGGGACAGAGTCGGCACAATAGCCTGGAACCATCACCGTCATTTGGAGGCTTACTTTGCGATTCCAACGATGGGAGCCGTACTGCATACAATCAATATCCGTGTTTCGCCAGACGATTTAGCCTATATTATCAATCATGCAGAGGATAAAGTGTTATTGGTGGATGAGGATTTATTTCCATTGATCGAGCGCGTGAAAGACCAAATTACGGATGTAGAAAAAATTATTGTAATGACGGATAAAGAGGAGCTGCCGGAAACAAACCTTACAAATATAGCATCCTATGAATCCTTGCTTGAAGAGGCAGACCCAGACACAGAACTCGATGATGCTATCGATGAAAATGCAGTCGCCGGTCTATGTTATACCTCTGGAACAACGGGCAGGCCAAAGGGTGTCGCTTATTCTCACCGCGGGATTTATTTACATAGCCTGGCTCTGGGATTAAAGGACACCGTAGGATTATCAGAGGAAGATATTGCGATGCCTATTGTTCCGATGTTTCATGTAAATGCGTGGGGGATGCCATTTGCTGCATTATGGTTTGGAACAACCCAGGTGTTGCCGGGGCCGATGCCGACACCGCAGATTTTAGCAGAACTGATTGAGGATTATAAAGTGACGATGGCAGCCGGCGTGCCAACGATTTGGATGGGCTTTCTACAGGCGCTGGAGCAGGGAAATTACGATACAAGCAGTCTGCGCTGTATTCTTTGCGGCGGATCAGCTGCTCCAAAAGGGATGATTCGCACATTTGAATCAACCTATCACATTCCTTTTGTCCATGCATATGGAATGACAGAAACCTCTCCGATTGTGACATTGGCCCGTTTAAAAAGCTATCAGCAGGAGCTGGATGAAGAGGAGCGTCTGGAATTACGCTCCCGTCAAGGCATGGTCGTGCCCGGAATTGAAATTAGAGGAATCAATGAACATGGCGATATCCCTCATGATGGAAACACAATAGGCGAATTGCTTGTCAGAGGACCGTGGATCGCCGATGCATATTATAAAAATGATCGCAGTGATGAATCCTTCCGGGACGGCTGGCTTCATACAGGCGATGTGGTCAATATTGATGAAGAGGGCTCCGTGAAAATCGTGGACCGTACCAAGGATATGATCAAAAGCGGCGGGGAGTGGATTTCTTCGGTCGATATCGAAAATGCGTTAATGGCACATGAGGCCGTATTTGAAGCCTCAGTTATTGCGGTTCCGGATCCAAAGTGGCAGGAGCGTCCGGTAGCATGCGTGGTATTAAAAGAGGGGAAAACATTAACGGAGGAAGAAGTGAAGCAATTTTTAACACCGCAATTTGCAAAGTACTGGATTCCAGACCGCGTCCTATTTATGGAAGAAATCCCAAAAACATCGGTAGGGAAATTCTTAAAACGGGCATTGCGGGATCAAGTGGAAGAAATGCTTTCCTTATCTGATTCTTCTTCATAATATCAAATTTTTCAACAGGAAGCGCGGAGGGGCGCTTCCGTGTTTTCTAATGGAAAAGGAGCTGGTTAAATGCAATTGACAGATATAAAGAAAAAAATGGAGCTGCCGGTTATCATGGCCCCGATGTTTTTAATTTCTAACCCAAACATGGTTGTCGGGGCATGTGAAGCAGGGATTATTGGAACATTTCCGGCTCTGAATGCACGCACGAAGGATGTTTTAGACAGCTGGATGGCTGAAATCAATGAGAGATTACAGGAAAAAGAAGCAGCAAATCCAGATACAGCGATTGCGCCCTGGGGCGTCAACTTTATCAGTCACTCCTCCAACAAACGATTTTACGAGGATTTGGAGCTGATCGAGAAGCATCAGCCGCCAATCGTTATTACTTCGTTAGGAGATCCATCTCCGGTTGTAAAGATTGTTCATAGCTATGGAGGACTTGTTTTATCCGATGTGGTGAATGTGAAATTTGCAAGAAAGGCATTGGAAAAGGGCAGTGACGGGTTGATTTTAGTAGCTAGCGGGGCTGGCGGGCATGCTGGAACGTTAAATCCTTTTGCTTTTATGGATGAAGTACGCAGCTTTTTTGATGGACCTGTTGCTTTAGCAGGCACCATTACAAAAGGAGAGCAAATATTGGCCGCAGAGCTTTTAGGAGCTGATTTTGCTTATATTGGCACCCATTTTATAGCGACAGCGGAAAGCGGGGCAGCCGCTGCTTACCAGGAATCGATTATTCAATCTGCGGCTGCTGATATTATTTATACGCCTGCGTTCAGCGGGATACCTGCTAATTACTTAATCCCCAGTATTGTCAAAGCTGGATTGGATCCAGAGAACTTACCGGAAAAGGCCGGACTTGATTTTAAAAAGCTGTCTGACTCCTCAGCTAAAGCGTGGAAGGATATTTGGGGCGCTGGGCAGGGAGTTGGCGGAACAACAAAAATACAAACGCTGCAGGGAGCCGTAGATGAATTAAAAACAGCATATACACAAGCGAAAAAAGAACACCAGCTGACTTGATTTAAAAAGGGAGAGAAAGCAATGACAGAAGCAGTGAAATACGAAAAGAAAGATGCGATTGCTTTGATAAAGATGAACCGGCCGGAGAAACGCAATGCTCTGTCGATTGAAATGGCGAGAGGCCTGGTGAAAGCGCTGAAGGATGCAGAAAAAGATTCGGATATCAAAGCTGTCATCATCAGCGGAGAGGGAAAAATATTTTCAGCCGGCGGCGATTTGGAAGTGCTTCATACACTGGATAACAGCGCGAAAATAATGGAATATATGAAGCAGGCATTAGAGATTATTCAGACGATACGGGAGCTTGATAAATATGTTATCAGCGCAGTCCATGGCTTTGCCGCAGGAGCAGGCTTCAGTATTGCTGTTGCAGCAGACTTTGTTGTAGCTAAAAAGGATGCAGCCTTTCTATGCAGCTTTACCGATGTAGGCATTATACCGGATTTAGGCTTAGTAAAAAAACTGACAGATAACCTGCCAAGTGCCGTAGCGAAGGAATGGATATCTTCAGGAAGACCTGTTTCAGCAGAAGAAGCATACCAGCGCGGCATTGTTAATCGCGTAACAGAGGAGGAGGTTGTGGAAGCAGCCATCGATTTTGCCGGTTTTATTGTTAACGGGCCGCCGCTTGCCAACAAATTTGTAAAGCATATGGTAAACCACGCGGATGAGTGGAGCTGCGGTACAAATGATTTGCAGGAAACGGCTATCCAGACCTTATTGCTGCAGACAGAGGATAATAAAGAAGGAATCCAATCATTTTTTGACAAAAGAAAACCGAGCTTTAAAGGAAAATAAAAGCGGATTGCATAGAAGGAAGTGACGCCGATGTTAGATAAATTAGGAATAAAGCGGATTACTTTAGCATTGCCGTTCCGCTTAAACCATGTTCATTGCTTCATCGCGGAGGAAGCGGACGGCTATAAGATTTTAGATACAGGTCTGCATAATGCAGCTGCAGAGAAAATATGGGAAAAGGAAATAGAAGGGAAACAAATTACGGACATTATTGTTTCCCATTATCACCCGGACCATTTTGGTTATGCAGGAAAACTGCAGGAACGAACCAATGCGCGCGTGTGGATGTCTGAAATTGATTTACAGGCGGCGCTGCAGGCCTGGGAGCAGCCCTTTTTAGAAAAGTTATGGGAGAATTATTATCGGGCGGGCATTCCCGAGGAGATAAGCAAGGCTTTGACGCAGAATACCGCCGCATTTGCACCATTAGTAACCCCTTATCCAAATGTGGAAAACATTTTAAAGGAAGGGGAAACGATTCAATTTGGGAAATATGCCTATGAGATTATACATACACCAGGTCATTCAGACGGTTTAGTCACCTTCTATAATCAGGAAAATAATGTGCTGCTGTCAACGGATCATGTTCTTCCGAGGATTACTCCGAATATTTCCTATTTGTTTCACGGTGACCCAAACCCGTTAGAAAATTATTTGAATTCCTTGGAGAAAATCAAGAAACTCGACATCGAATGGGTCATCCCGTCCCATGGTGACCCGTTCCCCAATGCATCCAAGCGAATTCAAGAAATAGAGGCCCATCATAAAGAAAGGTTGAGCAGTCTGAAGGAAATGCTGAAAACCGGCTTAACGGTCTACGAAACAATGGAAAAGCTGTTTCCAAAAAAGCTGGCAGTCCATGATACGCGGTTTGCGGTAGGTGAAACGGTCGCCCATTTAGAATATTTACGTCTGGCTGGAGAGTGCGAGCGCGAGTTGGCAGACGGTGTGTATATTTATCACGTGAGAAGCTAGCAGGCGATGTCGCCCATTTTAGAGCGGCAGCATTGTCTGCTAGTTCCTTTTTCTTTCTTTTCCGTGATTAATTGTTATAAGATGATAGAAAAGATAGGAAAGGATGGATGTCTGATATGAGTAATCACCTGCAGGATACAGTCACATTAAATAATGGCGTAGATATGCCTGCGTTTGGACTGGGAGTCTATAAAGTAGAAGAAGGGCAGACAGCAGTGGACGCAGTGAAAACTGCGCTGGAGCATGGTTATCGCAGTATTGATACCGCTTCTTTTTATCAGAATGAAATCAGTGTCGGGCAGGGTATCAAGAAGTCTGGCGTACCGAGAAAAGATATTTTTCTGACGTCAAAAGTGTGGAATGATGAGCAAGGCTATGACTCTACATTAGAAGCGTTTGAAAGAAGTCTTGAAAAATTAGATACCGATTATTTGGACCTTTACTTGATTCATTGGCCTGTAAAAGAAACGTTTATAAATACGTGGAAGGCAATGGAAAAGCTTTATCATGATGGGCGTGTCCGTGCCATCGGTGTGAGTAATTTTCATGTTCAGCATTTAGAACGGCTTTTAGCAGAAGCAGAGGTTGTTCCGGCAGTTGATCAAGTGGAATTTCATCCGCATCTGACGCAGGAAGGCTTGCGTGCTTTTTGTGAAAGACATGGCATTCAGCTGGAAGCTTGGTCTCCGCTAAAACGGGGAGAGCTGCTAAATCATCCAACGCTTGTTACGATTGGAGAGAAATACGGGAAGAATGCGGCGCAGATCATCTTAAGATGGGATGTCCAGCATCAAGTTGTTACCATTCCAAAATCAATCACTCCGGAACGCATCATTTCCAATGCGGATATATTTGATTTTGAATTAACGGGTGAGGAAATGAAACAGATCGATGCGTTGAATGAAAATAGCCGCTCTGGTTCCAATCCAGACGAATATGATAACTAATTCCCGGGCTTTTATCAGGGAGAACTGTAAAAAAATGCACTGCGCTGAAAAAATTCTGCGCAGCGCATTTTTTCTTATCGATCCCAAAAACGCTGTTTTGCCATTGCATTGACAAAGGCTTTATAGAAGCCGTCGGTCGGGGCTCTGCTTGTCAAGACGCCGGGGCGGTTTTGAAGATGAATTTCTTCTATCCACTTTGCTCCCTCATCAATACCGCCAATAGGCTTATAATGGTTAAACTGATCCACAATAAATTGATTCGTCATAAAATGAAAATCCCTGGTAGCGTATGGTCCGCCGATAACAAATAAACCATCGTATAGAAGCGGCGAACCGGTTAGAAATGTATCATCAACGGAAATCGTATCTCCGTCTGTTCCTTTCAATGTTCCGAGCCTTCTGCTTACAAAAACAGGCTCTAATCCTGCTTTTTCCCACGACGCCATCGCATTTTTTAAAGCATTACTGTCATATTGTTCGTCAATAATCACCCCGACCTTTAACGTATCCGCTCGAAATACTGTGTTTTGCATACTTAAAGCCGGCGAGGAAGCGATCACATCGGATTCTGGAATAGCTTCCGGCGGAGCAGGTACGCCAACCTCCTCGGCAACCGAAACAGCCAGCGGCCTGCTGATATGGGCAATCAGACGAACCGCGCGCTCCCGGACTTCCGGCTTTTTCACTTTTCCAAGCTCGAAACTGAATGCCTGCAGGATATGGCTTCTTTCCACCTCACTCATGCTGTTCCAAAAAAGTCGTCCTTGAGAAAAATGATCCTCAAAACTGGGTGCTGTCTGACGTACCTTTTTTCCTTCGACCAGAGAAGGATAGGTGACAAATCCGCCTTTATCGCCCGGCACAGGGGAAGGTGTATTATTCGCCAGATAATTTTGATGGTAGGCAACCTGTCCTTTATCAATCACATAACGTGCTGCACCATCACGATGATTATTATGCGCTGTGTGGATAGGGCGATTAATTGGGATTTGTTTGAAATTAGTGCCCACACGGTAAAATTGTGTATCTGCATAAGAGAACAGTCTGCCTTGCAGAAGCGGATCATTTGTAAAATCGATTCCGCGAACAATATTTCCCGGATGAAGCGCAACCTGTTCTGTCTCTGCAAATACATTCTCGACATTTTTGTTTAAAGTCATTTTCCCGATTTTCTTCAGGGGAATAAGCTCCTCCGGCCACAGCTTAGTAGAATCCAGAATATCGAAGTCAAAATCAAACTCCTGGTCCTCTCGAATCACTTGAATCCCAAGCTCGTATTCCGGGAAATTTCCTTTTTGGATATTTTCCCATAGGTCTCGCCGATGAAAATCTGGATCAGCACCGCCAATTTTCTGTGCTTCGTCCCAAATCAGAGAATGAACGCCTAAAACTGGCTGCCAGTGGAATTTACAAAAATGCGAGACACCTTCTTTATTGACGAGTCGGAATGTATGCACACCAAAGCCCTGCATGGTTCGAAAACTGCGGGGGATAGTGCGGTCGGACATAATCCACATCATCATAGCGGCAGATTCTTCATTCCTGCCGATAAAATCCCAAAATGTGTCATGCGCTGTCTGGCCCTGAGGGATTTCATTGTTTGGTTCTGGTTTTAGCGCGTGAATCAAATCGGGAAATTTAATGCCATCCTGAATAAAAAAGATTGGGATATTATTGCCGACTAAATCAAAGTTCCCTTCCTCCGTATAAAATTTGGTGGCAAATCCGCGCACATCCCGGAGCGTTTCATTAGCACCTCTGGAACCGGCAACTTGCGAAAAACGGACAAACACAGGTGTTTTTCTGCCCGCATCTTGTAAGAAATGTGCTTCTGTTAAATCGGATTGTGATTCATAGCATTTAAACACACCATGCGCTCCATAGCCGCGTGCATGAACATTTCTTTCCGGGATCCGTTCTCTATCAAAATGGGAGAGTTTTTCCCGGTATATAAAATCCTCCAATAACTGCGGACCGCGGTCTCCAGCACTTAGTGTGTTTTCATCATCCGAAATTTTAACCGATTCATCTGTTGTCATTAGTTTTCCTTCATTATCCCTATAAAATTTCTCCAGCTGTCTGATTTTTTTATTTTTTTCCGGTTCCAGGTTATTGTGGTCTGTCATGTCTTATCCTCCCTTTAAATGAATTTTTTTCACAGTAATAAGAGGATATTCGCTGGAAGAGGGAAATATGACCAGATGGGAGAAGGAAGGCGATTTGGTGTCGTTATAGCTTTTAAATAATTGGTTTGATTTATCAGGTTAATATAGTATTCTTAAAATAAGACAGACATGAGAGAGGGGAAAGGCATATGGGCTGGATAAATCTTGTCATGTTTATTATATTGGCAGTATTGGGATTGTGGGGGCTGATTTCCCGAGGGAAATGGCTGGAGGACGAATCAAAGAAAAATAAAAAATCTTAATATTTACAGATTTATCCTTGTTAACATTGTCTTGCCTGATAACAGATAAAAAAAGAGCCGTCCCCCGCGGGGATAGGCTCTTTTTTCCGTTGTAAAGGGAATGATGATGTTTGGCTGAATGCTTAGTCTTTCGGAAGCAGACCATGATGCTGTAATGCGTATAAAATGCCATCGTCACTTACATCCTTCGTAACAAATGCGGCTGCTTCCTTCACTTCCGGCAGGGCATTTCCCATGGCGACACTGTTAGGAACGAGCTGAAGCATTTCTATATCATTTAAACCGTCTCCGAAGGCGTATTGTCTTTCTGCCGGGAAATCGAGATACTCCAGCAGCTTTTTAATACCTAATGCTTTTGATCCGCCCTTTGGAAGGACATCTAATGATTTTGGATGCCAGCGGACAAAATCTAAGTTTGTGAATGTATCCTGATAAATCTTTTCCTCGCCTTCTGTGTTGAAAAGGAGGCTCTGATAAATGTCACTTTGCTGAGCCGTATTATGCTCTTCCTGTTCTGGATAAGCATCTACCTTTAATGTTGCAATGCTTTCTTCTATATATGGATGATCATTTGGAACGTTGGTTGTCATTTTTTTATCGTTCATATAGACAACAGGATGGTTATTTTTTAAAGCAAATGCGGTTAATTCCTCTAACGTCTCTGGGTTGATTGTATTTGCATAGACAACCTCCCCGCGACACACAACATACTGCCCGTTATAGCTTATGTACGTGTCAATACCTAATTCGTCGCGTAAATCATCAAATAAGAATTTTGCCCGGCCTGTTGCGATGGCAACCTCATGACCAAGTTCCTTCAGCTTGAAAATGGCTTTTTTCGTTGATTCAGGCAGGGTTCTTTCCTCTTCTGTCAATAATGTTCCATCAATATCAAAAAACAGAATACTTTTATCTGGTACCATTTAATCCCTCATTTCACCTTCATTATACGCTTCCTATTATGATGGAACTGCTGTATAGATTCAACTGTTGACCATTATAATAAACAAATTTATCTCTTATGATTATATTTCACAAATATATGTAAATCGCTTACAATAAAGATAGATGAGAAATAAGGAGTTAATTCATATGAAACGTCTGGTATTACTAATGATGATATGTATTCCTTTGTTCCTGGCAGGCTGTTTAAGTCCGAATAGCGCCCGGGTAGTCAATGATATGTATCAAGCTGCGATTATGGAGGAAGAAGAAAATGTAGCTTCCTACTTTTCAGAGGAGTATTTAAAAGAACATCCAATTGATGAATTAACGAGTGAATTAGCTGAAGATGCACGGACCATGTACGGTGTCAATATGATGAATATCACGCATATCCGCGAGAAAGAGCTGCAGGACAATTACATCGAATCGGCTGGGCTATCCGATAATCCGGATTTATCTGTTGTTACCGCACAGACAGACGAGCGGGAGGTAATGGTCTGGATGGTGGAGCGGGGGAGTGCCCAGTATACGATAATTCAAGGGGAAAGGTATGACTTTGATACATATAATGAAAATGTTCTTGAGTAAAAACACGGCGGGGCGCCGTGTTTTTTTTATTGGGCTTTCGAATATCCGCTTAAAAACGAACTCAGAATGTTTTTCTAAAATATTTCCATAGAGCATGTTTTACACTTCCACTGCATAGGATATAGAAATCGTTGTAAGATGGAGGGAGCCTGCGATGGATATTTTAAACAAAGTAAAAAACGATAGAGAAGCAGAAAAACAGCTGGTATGGGAAGGCACGTTTGCGGAATACTTAGAGCTGGTGAAAGAAAACCCGACAATCGCACAGACTGCACATTCCCGGGTATATAATATGATCAAAAGTGCAGGGGTCACGGAGAGAGATAACCATAAAATGTATGAGTTTTTTGGGTCAGCTATTTTTGGCCTGGAATCAGCAATTGAAAGCTTAGTAGAAGAGTATTTTCATCCGGCAGCAAGAAGGCTGGACGTCAGAAAACGAATTTTGCTGTTAATGGGACCGGTCAGCGGCGGGAAATCGACTATTGTCAGTTTGCTGAAGCGCGGTTTGGAGCAGTATTCACGTACCGATGAAGGGGCTGTGTATGCAATTAAGAATTGCCCAATGCATGAAGACCCTTTACACTTAATCCCACAGCATTTGCGGGAGGACTTCCATGAAGAATACGGTATTCGAATCGAGGGCAGCTTGTCCCCGCTGAATACCATGCGTTTAGAAAAGGAATATGGCGGCAGGATTGAAGATGTTAAGATACAGCGAATCTTTTTCTCAGAGGATAAAAGGGTAGGAATCGGGACATTTAGCCCGTCCGATCCGAAATCCCAGGATATTGCCGATTTAACCGGAAGCATCGATTTTTCCACGATTGCTGAGTTTGGGTCTGAATCCGATCCGCGTGCTTACCGGTTCGACGGGGAGTTAAATAAAGCCAACCGCGGAATGATGGAGTTTCAGGAGATTCTAAAAAGTGATGAAAAATTCTTGTGGCATCTGCTTTCACTGACACAGGAAGGAAATTTTAAAGCCGGAAGATTTGCGTTGATATCCGCAGATGAGCTGATTATAGCGCATACGAACGAATCAGAATATAAATCATTTATTTCTAATAAAAAGAATGAGGCACTTCATTCCAGAATGATTGTGATGCCGATTCCATACAACTTAAAGGTCAGTGAAGAGGAACGAATCTATAAGAAAATGATTCAGGAAAGTGATATTGCGGATGTACATGTGGCTCCTCATGCTTTACGGGCAGCGGCGATATTCTCCATTTTGACCCGATTGAAAGAATCGAAAAAACAGGGGATCGATGTCGTGAAGAAGATGCGGCTCTATGACGGGGAAAGTGTGGAAGGATATAATCAGATTGATATAGAGGAACTTTCAAATGAGTATACGGATGAGGGAATGGCAGGAATCGATCCGCGCTATGTCATCAACCGTATTTCCTCTACGATTATCCGTAAAGAAATCCCTTCTATCAATGCGCTGGATGTATTACGCTCGCTGAAAGAAGGGTTAAATCAGCATCCGTCTATTTCCAAGGATGATCTGGATAAATATTTAAATTATATTTCGATTGCACGGAAAGAATATGATGAGATTGCGAAAAAAGAAGTGCAGAAAGCATTTGTTTATTCGTATGAAGAATCAGCGAAGACCTTAATGGATAACTATCTTGATAATGTCGAGGCATATTGTAACCAGAATAAATTACGTGATCCGCTCACTGGAGAAGAAATGAATCCAGATGAAAAGCTGATGCGTTCCATTGAGGAGCAGATTGGCATCTCGGAAAATGCGAAAAAAGGCTTCCGGGAAGAAATCTTAATCCGTTTATCTGCTTATGCGCGTAAAGGAAAACGATTTGATTATCAATCACATGAGCGTTTGCGTGAAGCGATTCAAAAGAAACTATTTGCTGATTTGAAGGATGTTGTGAAAATTACAACCTCATCGAAAACACCGAATGAATCGCAGCTGAAGAAAATCAATGAGGTAATTGCCCGTCTGATTGATGAGCATGGGTATAATTCAGTGTCTGCAAATGAACTGCTGCGTTATGTAGGAAGTTTACTGAATCGATAAAGCATTGTTTATATTTATTCCATCTTAGAAAAATGAAAAGTGGTATCCAGACGAACATGGATACCACTTTTTAAGTTACCTGATAAAAGAAATAAGCTTTTCTAAAACTCAAATTCTTTTAATCCGTCTGCAATAACTTATCCCCTCTTGCATACAATAGATAAAGCATGTTTCTAAAACTGTTTGTACCGTAAACTGATGATTGGAAACAATTCAAATATAAGGAGAGGATTCGAGTGTCCAATGAGCAAGAGCATAATTTCGTCGTCTCCCAAGAAAACTGGTCTCTCCATCGAAAGGGTTATCAGGATCAGCAGCGCCATAATGAGAAAATAAAAGATGCCATCAAGAAAAACCTGCCTGACCTGGTCAGTGAAGAAAACATCATTATGTCCAATGGCAAGGATGTAGTGAAAATCCCGATTCGTTCGCTGGATGAATATAAAATCAGATATAACTATGAAAAATCAAAGCATGTAGGGCAAGGAAATGGAGATTCAGAGGTTGGAGATGTCGTCGCACGCGCGCCTGGAGACGGGCAGCAGGCAGGAGCAGGGAATGGCAAGAAAGCCGGGGATAAGCCGGGACAGGATTATTATGAATCGGAAGTATCCATTGCAGAGATAGAAGATGCATTATTCCGAGAATTAGAGCTTCCTAATCTGCAGGAAAAAGAAAAATCAGAGATTATTACGGAAAAAGTCGAATTTAATGATGTACGCAAAAAAGGATTAATGGGAAATGTAGATAAGAAACGAACGATATTAACCGCATTAAAACGGAATGCCCGGGAAGGAAAGGCACAAATTACGCCCATTTATAACGATGATCTCCGTTTCAAAACCTGGAATGAAGTCATCCGGCACGATTCCAAAGCGGTTGTCCTGGCGATGATGGATACAAGTGCTTCGATGGGTGCATTTGAGAAGTATATTGCCCGCAGTTTCTTTTTCTGGATGAACCGGTTTTTGAAAACAAAATATGAAAGTGTTGAATTTGAATTTATAGCACACCATACTGAAGCAAAAGTGGTGACAGAAGAGGCCTTTTTCTCAAAAGGAGAGAGCGGCGGAACGATTTGTTCATCCGCTTATTATAAAGCCCTGGAGGTCATTGAAGAAAAATATCCCCCGTCCCGCTATAATATTTATCCTTTTCATTTTTCAGACGGAGAGAATATTAGCTCGGATAACAAGACATGCATTGAGTTAGTCCATCAGCTGATGGAGAAATCGAATATGTTTGGTTATGGAGAAGTCAATGGCTATAACCGCTATTCTACGTTGATGAATGCTTATAAAACGATTGACCATCCGAAGTTTAAGCACTATGTGTTAAAGGAAAAAGCGGATGTCTATCATGCGATGAAAAGCTTTTTTCAAAAGGCAGCAGAACGTGTATAGAAAATAAAACGAACAGCTCAAAGAAATATACTAATCTTTGAGCTGTTTTATAGGAATGGCAAGATTTCATTCAGAGGACATAGACTAGTAGTAGCTGAATAAAGGGAGGAATCTACTTGAGCGAAACAAAGGAGTTAACAAAAGCTATCGAAGAAATTACGGAGGTAGCCAAAGGGTTTGGTCTGGATTTTTATCCGATGCGCTATGAGGTTTGTCCGGCGGATATTATTTATACATTTGGCGCGTATGGGATGCCGACACGTTTTACCCATTGGAGCTTTGGAAAGCAATTTCATAAGATGAAGCTGCAATATGATTTAGGCCTGAGCCAAATTTATGAGCTGGTAATCAATTCGGATCCTTGTTATGCCTTTTTATTAAATACGAACAGCCTGATTCAAAATAAGCTGATTATTGCCCACGTCCTGGCGCATTGTGATTTCTTTAAAAATAATGTCCGGTTTGCGAATACGCGCAAGGATATGGTGGAGAGTATGACAGCAACAGCGGAGCGTATCGCCCATTATGAAATGGTTCATGGCAAAGAAGAGGTGGAGAGCTTTTTAGATGCAATTTTATCGATTCAGGAGCATATTGATCCTTCGATTGTCCGGTTTAAACTGCCACCCAAAGCAGCGGATAATACAATGGAGGAGGACACTCATAAAAAACGCGGTGAGTACGATGATTTGTGGAGTTTAGATCAGCGCGGCAAAAGCTCACAGACGAAAAAGGTAAAAAGACAAAAGAAAATTCCCCCCTCTCCAGAAAAGGACTTATTATTATTTATTGAAGAATACAGCAGGGAGCTGGAGGATTGGCAGCGTGATGTATTAACGATGATGCGCGAGGAAATGCTTTATTTCTGGCCACAGTTAGAGACGAAGGTAATGAATGAAGGCTGGGCATCCTATTGGCATCAGCGCATTATGCGGGAATTAGATTTAACCTCCTCGGAAACGTTAGAATATGCAAAATTGAATGCCGGCGTCGTGCAGCCGTCCCGGACATCCATTAATCCATATTATTTAGGAATAAAAATCTTTGAAGATATTGAGGAGCGTTATAATAACCCAACGGAAGAAATGATAAGAAATGGATGTGAACCGAATAAAGGAAGAGATAAAATCTTTGAAGTAAGGGAGATGGAATCTGATATTTCCTTTATCCGCAACTATTTAACGAAGGAATTGGTCGCAAAAGAGGATATGTATCTTTTTGAAAAAAAAGGGAGAGATTATCGGATTACAGAAAAGGATTATGTAGAAGTACGCGATCAGCTTGTTTCCCAGCGTGTAAACGGCGGTTTTCCATATATTACGGTAGAAAACGGAGACTATCTTCGTAATGGAGAGCTCTATCTGCGCCATGGATTTGAAGGTATTGAGCTGGATATTAAATATTTGGAGCATGTTTTACCATATGTCTATCAATTATGGGGAAGAGCCGTTCATTTAGAAACAATCATTGAAGGAAAAGAAACACTGTATACGTATGATGGGAAAGAGATGCATAAGCAGCGGATTTGAAAAGGGTGAAGGCTGGTCAGATAGTTGACCAGCCTTTTATTTATTGCTTTGTAACTGGCTGCAGTACTGCTGCAATTAATAGGGGAATGAACAATCTAAATGAGAGTTGCGTTAATGTAAGCTAATTGCGTTCAGAGAATGGAACTTCATTAGAATAACATTCCAGATGGAAGATAGACGAGTAAGCCATAGCGGAAAATAACATAAAATACAGTAGTTGTTATGACTGCACCGCTAATTGATTTGAGCAGACGAATCGATGCTTTCGTCTCACTCTTTTGCAAATACCAAGTCATGAAACCAAGATATAGAAGGCTGCTGATAAAAAAGCCGATGAGCCAAATAAGGACGACATACAGAATAAGCGCAATTGCAGTAACAACTGTCCGAGTTGTAAAAATAATTCCCTCGGAATCCTTTTGTTTTGACTTACCAGCAATTGTTTGTATCAGCAGAATAATAGATAAAATTAACATCGTAATTAAAATAAAGAGTGGGAAGCCGATACTTAGTCTGTTCATAGACGATACGGTCGTTAAGCAAATAATACTCAACAATATAAACGTAATCGGGGTAGTCAGATCTTTGGATATTTTCATAAAATAACACCCACTTTACTAAATACTAGTTTTTGTCTACGCATTAGTACTGCGTTTCGTAACTAACTTCGTTATCAAAGGACTGAATAATGAAAGAAAACAGAGCGTCATGATACCGACGGTTAATGGTCTGGAGAAAAACAATGATAATAGTCCAGGAAACCCTTCGCTTATTAGATAAGCTTGTATAATTCCTTTTTCAGCAATTGGACCCAGTATAATACCGAGTACAATAGGAGCTGGAGAAAAACCACGTTCTGACATCATATAGGCAGCTAAACCAAAAAGAGCCAAAACGATAATATCCATGAAATTATTACGAATGGCAAAAGCGCCAATCATGGTTAAAAATACAATTGTAGGCACTAAATAATAAATAGGGATTTGAATGATTTTTCCAATATACTTTGATCCGAAAATAGCAAAGATGAGCATTAGAATATTTGCAATAATAAATCCGCCAATAAAGGTGTAGATAAGTGTAGCGTTAGAGGTAAATAAATTTGGCCCCGGCTGTATTCCTTGAATAAGCAGTGCGCCAATAAGAACAGCAGAGGGAGGGCCACCAGGAATACCCAGAGATAGCAGTGGAACAAGTGAGCCGCCTACTTCAGCATTGTTTGCAGTTTCAGAAGCAGCTACCCCTCGTTCGTCCCCTTTTCCAAATAGTTTATTTTGTTTAGAAAAACGAACTGCAGCGTCATAGGATAATAAACTAGCAACATTTCCGCCGGCGCCTGGTATCAATCCGACAGTAATACCGATAAGTGCAGAGCGCAGTAATAGTATAGGCCGCATTATCATTGATTTAAAAACTGTAAAAATATGAGCTTTTTCACTTTTAATTTTACTCATTTCTTCTTTTTCAGAATCCATTCCTTTAATCATGCGCATGACTTGAGGGATACAGAAAAAAGCAATAAGCAGTACAATAATTTCTAAACCACCTTGTAATGAGGAAGAGCCAAATGTAAAACGCGAGGAGCCTCCAAGGATAGAGATGCCAACTGTACTAAGCAGCAGTCCAAAACTTGCGCCAAGAGCCCCTTTTAACAGCGAACCCTGAGATAGAGTAGCTACAAGGGTGAGACCAAGTACAGCAATCCAGAAAAACTCAGAAGGTCCAAATTGCAGGGCAACACGTGCTAACAACGGACTTAAAAATAAGAGAGCTATACCTCCAAAGACCCCGCCAATCCCTGAACCGATAGAAGCAGTGATAAGTGCTTGTTCCGCCTTCCCTTTTTGAGCCATCGGATAGCCGTCAAAGGCTGTTGCAATGGAGGACGGTGTTCCCGGCGTATTGATTAAAATGGCGGCAATACAGCCTCCGAATATAGCACCGACATAAATCCCGCCAAGGGTGACGAGAGCAACATCTGGTGCCATGGAAAACGTAAATGGCAGCATAACTGCTAGAGCCATGGTAGCAGTTAATCCTGGAAGTGACCCGATAATTATCCCGCCAAGTACGCCAATCATTAGATAAAAAAAAGTCATTGGCGCAAATAGTGCAGCAAGAACTTCTGATATGATATCCATAAAGATTCGCTCCTCTCTAAGGGAGTTCCCTCATCATTTTTAAAGTTTCTTCTAGTTCTACCCGTTTTTGATCAATAAAAGCCTGGCTTTCATCCGCACCCATTTCCAGTGGTTCAAACCCTTCGCGAATCATTTCTTCTTGGATTTCGGGATCGGAAAGTATTTCAAGAAATGCGGTTTCTAATCGTTCAATTTCTTCGCGACTCGTACCGGGGGGCACAGCTACACCTCGTTCAATGCTGGCTGTAATATCTAACCCTAATTCTTGAAATGTAGGCACATCAGGCAAAGGTTCAAATCGTTCTTCTGAACCAATAGCCAAAATGTTGAAGTCATCTTGATAACTAAGTAAATCGGGTGAATTGGCAAGAACAGCAGTGGTTGTTCCGCTTAAAACGCTTTGAATAGTTTCGGATGAACCAAGAGATGGAACCGAGATAAGATCCACATTGGCTTTCGATTCTAGTTCTAACGCTAGTAAGTGCGAACCGGAGTATGAACCAGTCACAGAGACAGTTACAGACTCATTTTGCGCCTGTTCAATAAATTGTTCCATTGTTTCAATGCCACTGTCCTTGCTGACCGCTATTCCAATGGGCGTTCGCTGAAATAATACAACAGGTTCAATTTCATCAGTTTCATATCCAGTATCGTCATTTGTTAAGGGCTGTAAAATGATATGTGGTATATTAATACCTGCGAAAAAATGTCCGTCTGGAGGCTGGTTCACAAGCTCTGTCCAGCCAATAGCACCTCCAGCACCGTCTTTGTACATAATCGCAACGCTTTCATTCAAACTATTTTCTAAATAGGGAAGCTGCCGTCTAGCGTCTACATCAGATTGTCCTCCAGGCATAAATGGAATACTGTAAGTAAGCATGCGGTTTGGAAAAGTATCCCCGGCATCTTCATCCTCGTTCGGACTATTACAGGCACTAATGCAGATAAAAGGCACCATTATAAATAAAATAATCAACCAATGTTTATTCACCTAACCCCTCCTTGTAAGCGATTACAATATTTAGGTTAAATGACCCAACCAATGTAAGTACCATTAAATCATAATAGAGAATAAAAAGTCAATCATAATTCAAATTAATATGAAAATTAAATCTATAAAATTAATTTAGAAATTTATTGACGTGTTTTCGTTACTCTGTTTTAATTAGTTTATATTTGCTGGGTCATTAGTCTGACAGATATAATAGTTAAAGGAGACTCGGATGCTTGCTGTATCTTGTGTAGAAGGGATGTGAGCAAATGAAACCATCATTTAAAGAAAAGAAAGGTATATCAGAAAAAGTTGCTGATTATATTAAAGAACAAATTCGGTTAGGAGTTTATCCAGAGGGAGATAAAATTCCAAGTGAACGTGATATGGCAATTTCACTTGATGTGAGCCGTAATACAGTCAGGGAAGCATATAAAATTTTAGAAGCATATGGTTATTTAAAGGCAGAGCATGGCAGAGGAGTCTTTATCGCTTCGGAAGCAGAGCAGATAAGAAAAATGACCGATGCGTTTTTTGTGTCGGGTGATCAAATTAATGATCTCTATGCAGTAAGACTGGTGCTGGAGGAAGCGGTTGTTGAATGGGCGGTTTTAAATGGTACAGATGAACAAATTGCTGCATTGGATTCTATTGTCAATGATGCAATCGCGGCTGTAAAAGATGATAGCAATTCAGCAGATGTAGCAAATTATGATCTCCGTTTTCATCTCTGTTTAGCTGAAATGTCTAAAAATGAGGTTGCTAACCGTATCATGCATCACTTAATCGATTTATTAGCAAAAGCCCGGACGCAATCAATGCAAATCCCTAAAAGAGCTGAACAATCTGTTCAAGAGCATAGCGTTATCGTAGAAGCTATAAAAAATCGCGATGTAGATGGTGCAAAAAAGGCAATGAGACATCATATTGAAAGTATTGATAAGTCAGTTAGAGAAAAAAAGAAAACATAATCGCGGCACATATGTTATTATTTGTGCCGATTTTATATCCTAACTTGAACAGTTACTCTATTGTAAACAATATTTCTGAGAAATTGTATTAAATTCAGGAAGCATAGAAGTTGGAACGTCATCGATTTTACGAATTGTTAAATTTAATGTGATGATATAAAATATTCAGAATTTGGTATTGGGTGGTAATGATGGAGAAAAATAAAGTTACTTTTACAGAAAATGATAGACTTATTCTAAAATCATATAAAACTATGATTGAAGGTTTAGCTGATTATTTAGGGAGCGGTTATGAATTTGTCCTTCATAGCTTAGAAAATTTAAATGAGTCTGTCGTTCAAATAATAAATGGACATCATACGGGCAGGAAAGTAGGCGCTCCGGTAACGGATTTAGCATTATCTATGCTTACAGAACTGGAACAAGAGGAAGACAGTGGACATATTTCCTATAATACAACTAATAAAAAAGGAGAACCTTTAAAAGCAATAACCATTGTAATAAAAGGAGAGGATAATAAAAATATTGGTCTGTTATGTATTAATTTTTATTTAAATACACCATTATCAGATATAATTTCAAATTTGAGTAATTCTAAGGAGCATAATGTAGGGAATACATACGCTAAAGAGAGCTTTGTTGATAATGTCGACGAGTTAATTTTTCAAGCCGTAAGTCAGATTCAAAAAGAAGTTGAAATGGATGAAAGTGTACCTCACTTATTAAAAAACAAAATTATCGTATCAAAACTGTATAAACAAGGTGTTTTTCAATTTAAAGATGCTGTGGTAAAAATTGCTGAGATATTAGGCATCTCAAAAAATACAGTTTATATGCATTTAAGATCAATTAATTAGCTGACTAAAAAATTTTACAATATAAGGAGACAACTAAATAATAGTATGAACTTTTATTTTATATTTTTCTTTAAACCCACTGCTAACCTAGATGGGTTTAAATTTTGCATAAATTAAACGTTAAAAAAATGTGTTGACTAAAATATATTTCACTGATATTATGAAATGCATCAACTATATTTTATTTATTATCAACTGAAAAGACGAAATATTAATTATTCAGAGAATAATTAAAATAAATGAAAGGTGGTTAAGCTCATGGAAACGATTCGTACAAATGAAGCACCGGAAGCAATTGGACCTTATTCTCAAGCAAAAGAATTGAATGGAATAATTTATATGTCAGGTCAAATTCCTTTAAGTCCCTCTGACGGTCATGTTGTAGGAACTAGCATAAAAAAACAGACGGAACAAGTTATAAAAAATATTAATGGTGTACTTGAAGCTGCAGGATTATCTTTTAAAGATGTTGTTAAGACTACGTGTTTTTTAGCAAGTATGGACGACTTTGCAGAATTTAATGAAGTTTATGGAGAATATTTTGTTTCTAAACCTGCACGCTCCTGTGTTGCTGTGAAACAGTTGCCAAAGGAGGTTTTAGTAGAGATAGAAGTAATTGCATCTAAGAAACAATTATGAATGGAAGCTTTTCAAGAGCATTGTAAATAATAAAATAGAATTAAGCAAATAATGTTTGTGATTTATGTAAAGTTATTTTAAGAAGTACTATAAAAGGGGAAATTTTTTCTTGACATTGTAAGCGCTTTCTAATAATGTGTATTTAAATTACTAATTTGACCTATTGTTATCTCTTCAAAATGTATACGTATACATTTTGAAGAGATAACAAATTATAATTAATGTATACGTATACATTATTTGATTAATAGGAGGGCACGGATAGAAATGGTTTCTTCATTAGATGTTGCAAAATTTGCTGGTGTTTCACAAGCAACTGTATCAAGAGTATTAAATAATTCGCCTAAAGTAACTGAAAAAACAAAGAAGAAAGTTTATGCTGCGATTAAAGAATTAGGATATTATCCGAATTTAATTGCAAGAAGTCTTGTTACAAATGAAAACCGGACAATTGCTTTAATTTCAGGAGCAATAAATAATGATTTCTATGTAGAGACTACGGAATCTATTGTTAATAAAACAAATGAATTGGGATACAGAGTAATTGTATTTTTTGCAGAAGAAAATCAACCTGTAAATATTTTAGATTCTATTAAAGGAAGTAATGTTTCAGGAATACTTTTATCTTCAATATTTTTAGAGGATTCTCTTTTAGAGGAGTTAGAAAAGTCAGGAATACCATATATCTTTTTTAACCGAAGACCGACTAAAGGGGGGAATTATGTAGTCTTGGACAATAAAAAGGCATCATTCCTTAATGCAGAACACCTCATTAAACTTGGTCATACAAGAATAGCTTATATATCGAATGAATTTAGTAATATCTCAACTTTGTATGAAAGAAAATTAGGCTTTGATAAAGCGATGAGAAAATACAATTTGAATAATGATAAATATATAAGAATTATTGAGGGTACTGAGGAGGATTTAGAACTGACGATAGAAGAGTTATTAAATATGAAAACTCCACCTACATCAATAATCTGTACTACGGATCATATGGCTATGATTGTTATGAATTACCTGATTTCAAAAGGACTACGAATACCTGAAGATATTAGTCTTACTGGTTTTGATAATAATAAAATTACAGCTCACCAAGCAATTCAATTAACTACAGTATCACACAAAGAAAAATATAATATCGGTCGAATTGCTGCAGAAAAGTTATTTGAGATGATTGAAAATCCAACAAGAGAAAACCAAAATAATATTCAAATTGTTCTTGAACCAAAGCTTTTTAAGAGAAGTACTGCTGGAAAGAGTATATAAGCTTTATACAAATTATAAAATCAAAATACTTTGTTACATTTTAAAGTAATAAGAAGCCGAATGAAGCATATGTATTATTTTTAAATTTGTTGGGATGAAAAAAGTAACAAAGAAGCGGGCTAAAAAATATTCTATGAATAATTAGTAACTTATATAGTTGATTGCAATTTCTCTGTTTGAAGCAATTTCAAAAAAATATAAGGGGTAAAACTATGAAAAATAATTCTATGAAAAAAGTTGCAAGTGCAAGTTTCTTAGGTGCTTTTCTTGAATGGTATGACTTCTTTCTTTATGGTACAGCCTCTGCAATCGTTTTTAACCAACTTTTTTTTCCAAGTTTTGATCCGGTTGTTGGAACGATAGCGGCATTCGGTTCGTTAGCTAGTGGTTATTTAATCAGACCCATTGGTGGAATAGTCTTTGGACATTTTGGAGATAAAATAGGGCGAAAAAAAATTCTTGCGATTACGATGATATTAATGGGGGGAGCAACATTTTTAATAGGCCTTCTTCCAACTTATGCAACTATCGGTATATGGGCTCCAATCTTGCTAATATCACTTCGTATGGTACAAGGTTTTGCTTTGGGCGGGGAATATGGCGGTGCTGCACTATTATTAATTGAATATGCCCCAAGAAAAACTCGTGGCTTTTGGGGTGGTTTTTTACAATCAGCAACACCTTTAGGATCACTTGCTGCCACAGGTATATTTGCAATCATGGCTAGTATGCCAGAGAGCTTCTTTTTATCAATTGGCTGGAGAATTCCATTCTTAATCAGTATTGCACTTACACTGGTAGGACTATTTATTCGATTTAGTATAGAGGAGACACCAGCATTTAAAGAAGTTAAAGAAAGTGGTGCAGAAGAAAAATTTCCTTTACTTGAACTTTTTAGAACTTACTCTAAAAGTGTGTGGATAGCTATAGGAGCTAGGATGGCTGAAGGTATAAGTTTTAATATATTCAATGTATTTGTCATAACATATGTCACTACACAGGTTGGGTTACCAAATAGTATAGCTCTTATAGGTGTATCCATATCTTCCGCAGTAGCTATGTTGGTTTCTCCAATTTTGGGAAAACTATCCGATCGAATTGGAAGAAAGAAAGTTTATTTGATAGGAGCTATTTGGTTTACTGTATTTGCATTCCCTTTCTTTGCTTTGTTGGATACAGGAATTGTTTTTGTAGTTTATATAGCAATTGCTTTAGGATATGCTTTAGGAACGACTCCTATGTTCAGTATTCAATCTGTATTTTTTACTGAAATGTTTGGTACACGAGTTAGATATAGCGGACTTTCGTTTGTCTACCAGCTAGCTGGGATTGTAGCTGGAGTCACCCCACTTGTTGCAACATCGTTATTGCTATTGAACGATGGAAATCCATTATATATAATTCTTTATATTATGGGGATGGGAATCATAACTGTGGTCTCTGTATTCTTTACAAAGGAAACATATAAAACGGATGTTTCTGAACAAGAAAAGGCTGCAATGGAAGAAGTAAATGTAAAATAAAGCTGATAAAATATCTGGTTAGGTGTTAAAAAATCATAGTAAATTATAGTTTGTAAAAACAGAATAATCTTACAATTTTATATTTAAAAGTAATCAAAAATAATGGGAGGATGATTTACAGTGAGTATGAAAAAAATGTTTATAAACGGTATTTGGAGTGAAGCAATATCAGGTGAGAAATACAAAGTGAAAAACCCGGCAACAGGAAAAATAATTTATGAAGTAGCATATGGCGATGAACAAGATGCAAATAAAGCAATTGAGGCTGCAAATGAAGTGTTTGCAACCTGGTCTGCAAAAAGTGTGAATGAACGTTCCAAGTATTTATATAAACTCTACCAAATAATGCTAGAAGAAAAAGAGAGCCTTGCAGAGGCTATTACACTTGAAATGGGGAAGCCAATTAATGAATCACGTGGTGAAGTGAATATAGCTGCTGAATATGTTTTATGGTACGCAGAAGAAGCTAGAAGATTATACGGTGAAATTATTCCAGCATCAACAACGAATAAACGTCTACATGTGCTAAAACAACCTGTAGGTCCAGTTGCTGCAATTACGCCTTGGAATTTCCCTGTTTCAATGCTCACTAGAAAATTGGCTCCAGCGTTAGCTGCAGGGTGTACTGTAGTGTTAAAGCCAGCAAGTTATACTCCAAATAGTGCAGTAAAGCTATTTGAATGTATTGAAAAAGCTGAATTTCCAAAAGGAGTGGCTAACTTGATTATGGGAAGATCGAGTCGTATCGGCGGTGCCTTCACAAACAATAAGTTGATTAAGAAGATTACTTTTACTGGTTCAACAGATGTCGGAAAACAACTGATGGAGGCGGCAAGTAAACAAGTGAAGCGCGTATCAATGGAACTTGGCGGTCACGCACCGTTTATTGTATTTGAAGATGCAGATCTTGAAAAGGCAGCAGAAGGAGTAATCATAAGTAAATACAGAAACGCTGGTCAAACTTGTATTTGCTTAAATCGTTTATATGTTCACCGTTCCATTAAAGAAAAATTTGAAAAAATCTTAAAAGAAAAAGTAGAACAGTTAGTCATAGGGGATGGGATAGAGGAAGCTACGGAAGTTGGCCCATTAATTGATGAAAGTGCTTATGAAAAAGTAACATATCATGTGAAAGATGCGTTAGATAAGGGGGCGGTTCTTGTTACTGGTGGCGAGCTTGAAAAAGAAGGAACGTTATTTTATAAACCGACTGTATTAACACACGTAACAAATGAGATGGTAATTACAAATGAAGAAACCTTTGGTCCGGTCTGCCCCATTTACGAATTTGATACGGAAGAGGAAGCAATTCAAAAAGCAAATGATTCTATCTATGGTCTTGCTGCTTATTACTATACAAGAGATCTCGGAAAAGCACTGCGTGTTGGTGAAAGATTAGATTACGGAATAATTGGTGTTAATGATGCTGTACCTACAACAGTTCAAGCCCCATTCGGAGGTATGAAGGAAAGTGGAACTGGTCGTGAAGGCGGTCGTCAGGGGATAGAAGGATTTTTAGAAGATAAATTTTTATCAATAGATATTGAGTAATTACACTGCATTTACCAATCAGTTTTTAAATAATTAACAAAAAAATATATATTTAAAATAATTGATTTATTTTAAAGAGTATGATTTAATGGAAATATCATTAATGGTTGGGTCACTGAACCATTAATGATATGAATTTCCTCTAAACTGAATTACTTTGCTATATTAAAATATGTAAAAATAAATTTATGGAGGAATAATATATGAAAATCGGATTTATTGGATTAGGAAAAATGGGTGGGGGCTTAGCGCGAAATTTAATCTTAACTGGAAATGACGTTAAATTATATGACATAAATGAAGATGCAGTAGCTGCTATTCTAAAAAACGGCGGAGCTAAGGCTTCCTCTTTGGATGACCTTACTGATAGTGTTGATGTTTTATTTACTAGTTTACCTCTGCCAATCCATTTGACAAAAATGCTAATTGAAGACGGAGTATTAGAGAAGATGAAAAAAGATTCAGTTGTCGTTGATGTAAGTACAATCAATCCGCAAACAGCAACGAAAATCAAGAATGAAGCAAATAAATTTGGAGTACAATTTCTTGCTTGTCCATTAGGGAAAGGACCAAAACAGGCTTATGAAGGAACACTTCCAATTTTTGCAGGAGGAGATGAGTCTACTTATAAGCGTTTAGAAAAGATTTTAAATCAAATTGGTGAACCCTATTACTTAGGGGATGTAGAACAATCAACTGCGTTTAAATTAATTAGCAATATGATTGGTATGACCAATTTACTTGTTATGTCAGAAGGGTTAAAATTGGGATTTGATGCTGGTATAGACCCCGAACAGTTAAAGCAGCTCCTACATGATACTGGGGCGGATTCAGCTCAACTAAATTTAAGAGGACCATTAGTGCTTGATAATAATTATGATCCAATGTTTTCAGTGAATCTTGCATTGAAAGATGTCGGTCTAGGGCTAGAAATGGCAAAAGCAAGCAATAATAAAACGGAATTAAGCCAGATTACATTAAATTATTTAGAAGAAGCCAGCAAACAGGGGTATGGTGATAAAGATTGTGCTGCCATATTTAAAGTCTATTAGTTTGTAATTTTTCCTGATAAAAAATAATTTTATGTTTATAAAGAGATAGAAAGAAGTACTCTATTTAATTTTTTAGACAAGGAGGTTTTCGTTTGAGAATTCTTATAACAGAACTAATTTGGGATCAGGGAATCGAGAGGTTAGAGCAAGAAGGATATTCCATTGATTATGATAAAGAGCTGGGGAGAGACAGAGAAAAACTATTATCGATTATTTCAAATTATGACGGGTTAATTGTTCGAAATGAAACAAAGGTAGATTCCGAACTGTTGGATAAAGGCACCAATTTAAAAGTGATAGGTCGATTAGGAGTAGGCCTGGATAATATTGATTTAAATACAGCACGTAATAAAAAAATACCAGTAATTGCAGCTAAGCATGCTAATGCAACTTCTGTTTCGGAGTATGTTCTCAGTGCAATGCTGGATGCTTATAGGAATATTTCAGTAGCGGCTCTGGATGTTCAGGAAGGAAACTGGGCACGAAAAAAGTTTACTGGGGTTGAATTAAGCGGGAAAACATTAGGGTTATATGGGTTGGGTGAAATAGCACATCGAGTTGCTAAAAGAGCCAATGCATTTGGAATGAATGTAGTTGGATACGACCCGTTTATCACACCATATGAGCATATTATTTCAGAAACAGGTGTTAAACGGGTGAGCGCTTTTGAAGATTTAATTACAATGTCAGATTTTATTTCCATTCATGTCCCTTTGACGAAGGAAACGGAGAATATATTCAATCTAGAAGCATTTTCAAAGATGAAGGAAAGCGCATACATCATTAATACAGCACGAGGAGGGATAGTAAATGAAGCTGATTTATGCAAAGCTGTGGATTTCAAAGAAATAGCAGGAGCGTATTTGGATGTTTTGGAGACAGAGCCTGTTCAGCCAGATTCTTTACTACTAAATATAGATTCTATTCATCTAACGCCGCATATTGCCGGCCTGACAGAGGAATCACAGCTGAGAACTTCTTTACTTGTAGCGGAGGAAGTATCGAATATCTTAAAAGGAAAGCGATCACTCTGCAGCGTATGATTCATCCGTTCAAAATGCGTGTTATATTTACAAAATTTAAATAAAGGTGGAATAGCAGATGAATTATAGTTACGTTTCACATTTATATTGTCCGAAGTGTTCCAAAAAATATGAAGCTGATGTAGTCCAGAATTTATGTGATTGCGGATCGCCGTTACTGGTAGAATATGATTTGGATTCATTAAAAAAGGATTGGAAAAAGTCAGACCTGAACGGAAGAGAAAATAATCTGTGGCGTTATCATGAATTGCTGCCAGTAAAAGATAAAAACAATGTTGTTTCCATGGGGGAAGGAATGACGCCTCTTATTGAAATGCAGGCAATTGGAAATGATATGGAGATCGAAAATTTGTATATGAAGGACGAAGGAATTATTCCTACGGGGACTTTTAAAGCGCGTGGCGCTGCTGTAGGGATTTCTAAAGCAAAAGAATTAGGCGTCAAAGAACTGGCTATGCCCACGAATGGAAATGCTGGAGCATCCTGGTCATTATTTGCCGCAAGAGCGGGGATTTCCTCTACTATCGTCATGCCGATAGATGCACCTAAAATTACAAGAAATGAGTGCGCTGTCTCCGGAGCGAATTTGTATTTAGTAAACGGATTGATTAGTGACGCCGGGAAAATTGTTGGAGAAGCAGTAAAGGAACACGGCTTATACGATGTCTCTACTTTAAAGGAGCCCTATCGTATTGAAGGTAAGAAGACAATGGGGCTTGAGATTGTAGAACAGTTCAATTGGGAGATACCTGATGTGATACTTTATCCTACAGGCGGTGGAGTTGGATTGATCGGCATTTATAAAGCGTTAAAAGAATTACAAGCACTTGGCTGGATTGACGAAGAGAAAATGCCGCGGCTTGTAGCTGTTCAATCTGAAGGCTGTGCGCCGATTGTAAAAGCATGGGAGAAAGGGAAAAAAGAATCGGAATTCTGGAATGAATCGGAAACCATTGCTTTTGGGATTAACGTGCCTAAAGCATTAGGTGATTTCTTGGTACTCAATGCAGTATATGAAACAAATGGTTGTGCAGTATCTATTAGTGATGAAGCTGTTTTAGAAGAACAAAAGCTGCTCTCACAAAAAGAAGGAACCTTTGTATGTCCAGAAGGAGCCGCAGCTTTTTATGCAGCACGCCAGTTACGAAAGAATGGCTGGATAACAGAAGAAGAGAAAGTAGTTGTACTAAATACAGGTGCCGGAATTAAGTACCCAAATACAGTGGAGGTAGATGTTCAGGTATTAGAAAAAAATGAATCGATACAACCAGCTAATGATAGAACTGCAAAGAAACTTTAACTATATAAGTTGAATGATTTAATCATTGGGTCTGTACGGATTAGGAGAAGATCACATGAGAATAAAAGATGTATTCAATCAAGTGAAAATATTAACTCCTGGAATACTAATCTGTTTTATAGTAATGATAATTGGAGTATATCTTGCAGAGTTAATCGGCATTTTATTGGTGAAAGCTGATTTGCTCCCTGCAGGAAGTGCCAGTCCAATATCTGGGATATTTGTTGCGATTTTAATAGGGGTAATTATTCGTAACTTTATTGGTTTGCATCAGGTATTTATGGATGGAGTTAAATTTTCATTAACGTATGCACTGAAAGCAGGAATCATTTTACTTGGTTTACGCCTTAGTTTAGTAGAGGCATTGAAGTTGGGAGCCTGGGGCCTGCCGCTTATTATTCTATGTATATCTTGCGGGTTGTTTATTACACTTTATTTTACAAATAAAATGAATCAATCGAAGCGGTTAGGAGCTTTAATAGCCGGCGGAACAGGAATATGCGGGGTAACTGCAATTATGGCTATATCACCTGTAATCAAAGCAAAAGACAATGAAATTTCTTATGCTGTTGCGAATATAACCATTTTTGGTTTAGTTGGTATGCTATTTTATCCATATTTAGCAAATGTATTTTTTAGTGATAGTCCAATCAAAGCTGGTTTATTGCTTGGTACTGCTATACATGATACGGCTCAAGTAACTGGCGCATCACTTATTTATAGTCAGATGTACGATATGGAAACGGTTATCGATGTCGCTACCGTAACCAAGTTAACTAGGAATTTATTTATAATTGCTGTTATCCCTTTGCTATCTTTCTTATTTTTTAAAGGAAGCGATAAAGCGGAGAATCAGGTATTACCTAAATGGTATAAACTAATCCCGCTGTTTGTTATTGGTTTTTTATTTCTTTCTTTGATTCGAACAGTGGGGGATGTGACCCTGAATGACTCTGGTGCAGCTTTTGGGATATTTCAGGCAGCAAATTGGGAAAGCTTTTATAACTTTTGGAGTTCGCTTGGAACGACTTATTTTCTTGGAACAGCAATGGCAGGTGTAGGGTTATCAACAGACTTTAAAATGTTCAAAGGGCTGGGGATGAAACCTTTATATATTGGTTTAATTGCTGCGATAGCTGTCGGAATGGTAAGTCTTTTACTTATATCAATCTTTGGGGATTTAATTGTTATTTAATGAAAATATAATTGGTTGAAAGGTTGATTTTATCATGAAGTTATCAAATAGAGTAAATTCGTTGACACAATCTTCAACGATAGCAGTTTCATCAAGAGCAAAAGAATTAAAAAATGCTGGGCAGGATGTGATTGCTTTGGGGTTTGGGGAGCCTGATTTTAATACACCCCAACATATATTGGATGCTGCCAAAAAAGCAATGGATGATGGATTTACAAAGTATACACCATCTGGAGGGGTCCCTGAATTAAAGCATGCTATTATTAAGAAGTTTAAAAGAGATCAAAATTTAACTTATACAACGGGGCAAGTAATTGTTACTGCCGGAGCGAAATATGCGCTTTATGCACTTTTTCAGTCAATTTTAAATGATGGCGATGAAGTTATTATTCCTGCGCCATATTGGGTCAGCTACCCGGAACAAGTAAAACTGTCAGGCGGTGTACCTGTCTATATCGCAGCTTTAGAAGCGAATGACTTTAAAATTACAAGTGAACAGCTGGAGAAGGCAATCACCCCAAAAACGAAGATGTTAATTATCAATACACCCAGCAATCCGACAGGCATGATGTACAGTAAAGAGGAATTAGAAGAAATTGGCCAGGTTTGTTTAAAGCATGATATTGTCATTGTTTCTGATGAAATATATGAACAGTTGATTTATACAACGGATCAGCATGTATCCATTGCTTCTTTATCAGAGGAATTGAAAAATCAAACCGTTATCATCAATGGGGTGAGCAAATCATACGCTATGACAGGCTGGCGTATAGGATATGCAGCTGGACCTGAAGCAATCATTAAAGCAATGGTAAATTTAGCTTCTCATGTGACCTCGAATCCGACATCTATTTCTCAATATGCAGCAATCGAGGCATACGAGAATCATCGAGAAAATGTAATTCCGAAAATGAAGGAGATTTTTTCCGAACGGTTACAGGTTTTTTATGACTTATTAGTTGATATACCAGGAATTACTTGCGTAAAGCCAAAAGGGGCATTTTATTTGTTTCCCAACGTAAAAGCAGCAGCAACAACAGGTGGTTTTCATTCTGTTGATGATTGGGTAAAGGCGTTATTAGAAGAAGAAAAGGTAGCGCTTGTACCAGGATCTGGGTTCGGAGCTCCGGATTATGTGCGGTTATCCTACGCTGCTTCTGCAGAATTATTAGAAGAAGCTGCTAAAAGAATAAAACGTTTTGTATTAAATACGACATGACCTATGCTGATATTTTCATTACTCCGTTTCGTTTAAATTACTTCGTTGTTTGTTGTATTGGACATCGGAAAAGCTTCTTTTTTTAATAAATTATATTTTAGAGGATAGTTGGAAATACGGGCTGGCTTGTGTATAATAATATTAATTTTCACATAAAAATAAGTGGGTGTTTATGGACGATTTTCTGTAAATGGAGAAGGAGGAGAAGCAATGCAAGAGAGCCCGTTTATTCCGTTTCCTGTGCTAGAAACCGATCGGCTGTGTTTAAGAGAAATGAGAAAAGACGATTTGCAGGATATTTATGACTATGCTTCCAAGCCTGAATTGACAACATTTTTGACTTGGGAAGCCCATAGAACTTTGGAAGATACAGAAGCGTTTATCAATTTATTAATTGAACAGTATGAAAAAGGAAAAGGAGGGGCTTGGGCAATTGTTTGGAAGGAGAATAGCCGGGTTATAGGCACCATGGACCTGGTCTGGAACCCAAAACAATATTCTGCCGAACTTGCTTATGCTCTCTCTTTGGATTATTGGCGGAAAGGAATTGGAACAGAAGCGGCAAAGGCTGTTCTTACTTTTGGATTTGAGAAATTAAAATTGGAACGAATTCAAGCAAGATGCCACCCAGATAATATGGCTTCCTACAAATTAATGGAGAAATCTGGTATGACTTATGAGGGAACGTTAAGAAAATCAATGCAGCGAAAAGGAAATCAGGAGGATGCAAAGATATATTCCATTTTAAAAGATGAATTTAAAGCGTTAAATATATAGTTTATAAAAGTAGACGGGAACGATTATTCAGCAAGTTAACTGTTAATCCTTCCCGTCTACTTCCTTTTCTTTATTCTTTTTATACAATAACGATATTTCGAAAAAGGCAACACTTGTAAAAATACTAAATCCTAGCACAATCAAGACAATTCCTGTCGATATAGCATCAACAAACCAGATGATTGGTATTAATAGGAGGACTACTACGCAAGCTTCTAAATAATTCTTTTTTCTTTGCGTCATAAGAACGCTCCAATCCAGATAGGTTTATCACAATGTAACCGGAAGTAAAATCCCTACGGAATGAAGTTTCGTCTGTTTATTCCTTCTCCTCCTGTTTCCCCCTTTTATAAAAATAACTATAAAGAGACTTCAGCGTCTCTGCATTCAATTCAATATTATTTTCATAAGCATATTTCACTGCATATCCCATTGCCAGTGTCATTCCGCCTGCAACACTGCCGCCAATAACAGAACCTGCCCCTGGGACAAATTTGGATACCTGGCGGAAGATGGTTTTGCCAATATTTCCGGTAATGGTCGCAATTGTCAGTTCCTTCGCTTTCTTCTTGGATAATGGTTGTTCATACAATGTTGCGAGTCTGATCATTAATCCAACTTGAATTCCGGTTAAAGGAATAAAATCAGAACCGGGAAGAGGAGCCGCTCCTACAGCAGTTGCTGAACCAGAAGCTGCTAAAATCCATTTGTTCGCCGTCGATGATTTTTCCTTAATAAGCCTAGCGAATTGAATTTCCTTCTCTTTTTTTTTCAGAATTTCTAGTATCTCATTCCGTAATTTATCAATATTCTCGCCAGTCCGGGATGAAATCGGGATAACCGGATAGCGTTTTGACGTATGCTCCTTCACATATTGAACAAGTGCCGGAATATCATCTGCAGCATCAATTTTATTTAAAACAAAAACAATCTGTTTATTCTCTTTTTTGATGGTTTCAAATGATTTTCTTTCTCCTTCCGAAAAAACTGTTCCCGCAGCATTTAGGAAAAATAAAATGACATCTGCTTCGCGATAAAAACGAAAGGTTTCTTCCGAATTTGTATGGTTGATATCATCAAGACCGGGTGTATCTGCGAAAATAATTTTGTCCCGGTACACATATTTATCAATACCGACCGTTTCTCCAGGACGTGCACCTACTTTGGCAACATTATCACCAATAAGCCGATTAATGGTGGATGATTTTCCAGTGTTGATATCCCCAATCATTGCAAAAATAATATCTTTATCCAGCTGTTTATTTATTTTTTTGGTTTCCTCATTATAAGCTTTATCGAAATCTTTCTCATTAAATGCTGACATCAACAACACTCCCTTCTGTTACTATTCCCTTTTACTTATTATCATACACCATTAATTGCAGAGGGATATAATTTTAGCTGCCTAAAGGCGGCAAGAAAGGAATTTGAATTCTATTTTCCTATCAGAAAATTTAAATCCTTTTGAACTTGTTCTTATTTCTTGATATAATGACTAACATATAGTACGAGGTACTAATATGAGGAGGAATAAAATGAAAAAATCAGATTTGATTGCACCGGCGTTATATAATATTACTTCTGAATTTGAAAAATATGCTGCAGATGAAGGAAGAAAAGCGGTTATTTTAGAAGAAGAAAATGGAGATATAAAAGAAATAACTTATACGAATCTGATAAAGAATGCAAATAAGGCAGGGAATATCCTGTTAAATCACGGCTTAAAACGTGGAGATAAAATAATGATTATGCTTCCGCGCTGTATCGAAGCGTATGAACTATATATTGCAGCTTTAAAAACAGGAATGATTATTATACCAAGCTCTGAAATGCTGCGGACCAAGGATTTGCAATTTCGTATCTCACATGGCGAAATTGATGCAGTAGTTGCGACAGAAGCATGCGTGGATGAGTTTAAAAGAGTAGTAGAGTATGAACAGCTTGCCAAATTTAGTGTAGGAAAAGAGATAGAAGACTGGGTATCGATTGATAAAGAAAAAGCACAAGCTTCTGATCAGTTAGAAACGGTAGAAACATCAAGAGACGATATTGCCATTTTATCCTATACATCAGGAACAACAGGGAATCCAAAGGCAGTTATTCATTCTCACGGCTGGGGATTTGCACATATGTCCTCTGCTCCTCGTTATTGGCTCAGTATTCAAGATGGCGATACGGTTTGGGCAACTGCTGCACCCGGATGGCAGAAATGGGTATGGAGTCCATTTTTATCCATTATGGGAATGGGAGCAACAGCGTTTGTCTATTCAGGCAGATTCGATGCAGCAAAATATTTGGAGCTGCTGGAAAAGCATCAGGTTAATGTGCTTTGCTGTACACCGACAGAGTACCGTTTAATGGCGAAGCTTTCTAATTTAGATGATTATAATTTGAATGCACTGCATAGCACAGTTTCTGCCGGAGAACCTTTAAACCGTGAAGTGATTGATAAATTCAGACATCATTTTGATGTGACAGTCAGAGATGGATACGGGCAGACAGAAAGTACCCTGCTGCTCGGATTCTTAAAAGGAATGGAAGTACGTCCGGGTTCAATGGGAAAACCAACCCCGGGAAATGATGTTGTTATTATCGATGAAGACGGCGAGCTGGTGAAAACTGGTGAAGTAGGAGATATTGCCATTCCGCTTGATACAGCTGCTTTGTTTAAAGGGTATTATAAAGACGAGGAAAAAACGAAAAGAACCCAGCGCGGAGATTATTATGTTACCGGAGATCAGGCAAGCATGGATGAGGACGGCTATTTCTGGTTTGAAGGAAGAAGCGATGATATTATTATCAGCTCCGGCTATACGATTGGACCCTTTGAAGTGGAGGATACGCTCGTAAAACATCCGGATGTTAAAGAATGTGCGGTTGTTGCCAGTCCAGATCCGGTAAGGGGCAATGTTGTAAAGGCATTTGTTATTTTACAAGATAATATTATTGGAAATAGCGAAGTTGTTGCAACCCTGCAGAGCTATGTGAAGCATGAAATCGCACCATATAAGTACCCGCGGAAGATTGAGTTTGTTTCTGAGCTGCCGAAAACCTCCTCCGGTAAAATACGTCGTGTGGAGTTAAGACAGAAAGAATATAATAATTCTTTTAAGTGAGGGAGACAGCATGAAGGTAATCGATACGCATTGTGACGCATTACTTAAATTACAGACAGCCCGTCTAGGGCAAAAACAGCTTGATTTTCGAAATGCGCCGGAGATAGAAACAAATTTGCAGCGGTTAGAAGCAGGAAATGTTGCTGTTCAGTTTTTTGCGATTTTTGTAGACACGGAAAATGTTGCTACGACAGATCAATGGAAGTATGCGCAAGAGCAGGCTGCCATTTTTCATGAAGAAATTGTGGGAAAGAATGAGAAGGTAAGGTTTATCCGAAACTGGAAGGATATTCGATCACTGGCCCCGGATGAAATTGGCGCCGTATTGACGTTAGAAGGGGCAGAAGCAATTGGCAATGATCTTGAAAAACTAAAGACGCTTTACCAAATGGGAGTGAAATCTGTTGGATTGACATGGAATCCGGCAAATCTATGTGCTGATGGCGCTGAAGAACCCAGGGGAGCCGGACTTACCAGATTAGGCAAGGAGGCAGTCCAGTTAAATAATGCGAATGAAGTTTTGACGGATGTATCCCATCTTTCAGTTCAAGCTTTTTGGGATGTGATGGAGCTGGCTGATTATCCAATTGCTTCGCATTCGAACGCCAGGGCAATTTGTGACCATCCAAGAAACCTATACGATGATCAGTTGAAAGCATTGATTGATAAAAAAGCGCCTATTCATTTTGCACTTTACCCTGTCTTTTTGAAAAAAGGGGCAGAGACAGCAACGGTTGCTGACCTGTTGGAGCATATTGATCATGTCTGTGCTCTTGGCGGAGAGAAGAATATTGGTTTTGGATCGGACTTTGACGGCATCCGCTCCTATATAGACCATATTCCAGACGCCTCAGGCTATACGTATTTGCTGAATGAACTGCAAAAACATTATTCAGAGGAGCAGGTCAAAGGCTTTGCTTATCAAAATATAATGAATATGCTGCCGGGCTAGAAGAATCCATCTATAAATAGATAGCAAAAGAGCCAGAATATCCAGATATTCTGGCTCTTTTCATACCTGATTTAAAATTTTTGCCCATCGTATTTATCGAGTGAGAAGCCTCTCCCGAGAATTTCGGATGCACTGATGAAAATAGTGAAAGCGTCAGGTGTTTCTTCCTGTAATAATCTCTTCAGCTTAACTGCTTCTGCCTGCTGTGCAACCACCAATATCATGGTTTTATCCAGTTTCGAATAGCCGCCGACAGAACGAATTTTCGTAAGACCGCGGTCAATACCGTTCTGAATAAGCTGCTGTACTTTTTCTTCCTCCTCCGTGATAATCATCACCAGCTTCGTTGCGGATGTCCGTAATTGGACAACATCGATCGCTTTACCGCTGATATAAATTGCCATTAATGCAAACAGCGTCAGCTCGAAGCTGAATACAAAAATCGAAGTAATGACAACAAGTCCATCCACGATAAATTGTGAATAGCCGCTGGAAATACCAGTGAATTTCTTCACAATTTGGGCAATAGCTGCTGTACCGCCCGTAGAGCCATTTCCTTTATATACAATCCCTAATCCCGCACCAAGAATAAGTCCGCCGTAAAGTGCGCTCAGAAATGGATTGGTCACTGTAATCGGAATATCCGCTGATAAAAAAATGACAAATGGAACCCAAAACGTTCCAATCAATGTTTTTAGGCTGAAATCCTTCCCTAAAGTAATCCATCCAATAATAAAAATAGGGATATTAATGATAAATTGGCTGAGAGCTGGATTAATCGTATATAATTCAAATAATATTGTGCTGATTCCGGACAAACCTCCAGCAGCTAATCGTGCTGGCAGGAAGAAAATATTATAGGATAGTCCGACAATGGTTGCTCCAATAATAATATAGGCATATTGCTTCCATGCATGCGATTGTTTTGCGTTAACCATGTGCTATGTTCCTTTCCCAACAATGATAATTAGACCTATATAAATGTATCACTGTTGAGAATAAGAGTAAACAGCATAGCTTTAAAGTGGTAAAGCAACAGAATCAGCTTCTGTCAGAGGCTTTGCAATTCGCTGGACAAACTTTTCCAACAAGCCGGGAAGGAGAGAGCCAATCAATGGTGCGCTTATTTTTCCTGTTAAACCTTTTAATTCAAGCTCTAATAGACAGGTCAGTGTGGAGGAACGGGAAGAAAGCTGGGAAAGCTCAAAACAGCCGCTTCCTAAACAACGGTCTTCTGAATCACGAACCCGAAATTGAACGGTAGACGGAGATGTTATTTCTATGATTTTGACATAGAGCTTTACATCCTTAGTAATGGAGCCTGCTTTTCCATGAAGCTCCCAAATCGAGTCTGTCGGGGAAATGTTCTTATGTGTTTGATAACCGGGCACCTGCTTCGCCCAATTAGACCAATCTTCTAAATAACGCCATACGTCTGATTGAGGCAGGTTCATATCCATACTGTAATCTGCTTTTAACATCAAGTAGTTCCTCCTTAAAAATGCTTTCAGCTTTTTTAAATCACCTTGATATACATATGTGCGATTTTAAGCACTTATGCTAAAACTTCTTGTATAGTTTATAACGTTCTGCACAAGATAAGAGCAAGCAAGTATGATACTTGCTTTTGAATAAAAGAGGAGGGTCTCTGGTGGCTGACAAACGAAGAAATGCGTTGTTAGTACCGCAAGCAGAACGTGCAGTGAATCAGATGAAAGAGGAAATCGCTGATGAAATGCATGTGAATTTAGGAGCTGACACGACTGCTCGTGAAAACGGTGCGGTCGGCGGTGAGATGGTTAAACGAATGATTCAAATGGCTGAGGGCAGCATTGCGAATCGGAAAAAATAACCTGACTTTCAGCTTGAAAAATTACCCGCTCTAATGTTCTAATTAGAAAAACCTGTAGTGAGAAACTCCTTCTCACTACAGGTTTTTCTTCCATCCTCCCATCAAGAAAAAAGTAAAACAAGCTCGGATTATTATCGGGAATGTCGAAGCTTGTGATAAAATAGAAAGCAGGGAGGGAATTATTATGAAGCGTATACAATTGGGAAACAGCGAATTATCTGTTCCAGTCATTTCTTTAGGATGTATGGTGATGCAGCAAAGTACGAAAGAGCAAGCGAATAAAGTGATTCATAATGCATTGGATCATGGAATCGATTTTTTTGACCATGCAGATATCTACGGAAAAGGAAAGTCTGAATCGGTATTTGCGGATGCGATTAATATGAGCCCCGCTATTCGCGAAAAAATGATAATTCAGTCGAAAGCAGGCATCCGTAACGGATTTTATGATTCTTCCAAGGAATATTTGATTTCATCTGTTGAAGAAAGCTTAAAGCGTTTGAAGACAGATTACTTAGATGTATTTCTGATTCACCGTCCGGACGCGCTGATGGAGCCGGAAGAAGTGGCAGAAGCATTTTCAGAGTTAGAAAAAAGCGGGAAAGTCCGGCATTTTGGGGTAAGTAACTTCCGGCCGCGTCAAATCGAGTTATTAAAAAAATATGTGGAGCAGGATCTCGTGGCTAATCAGTTGCAGTTAAGTGTTACAAATTCCGGTATGATTGATCAGGGATTATATGCAAATACGGCCTTTGATCAGGCAAAGGATTTAGATGGCGGAGTAATTGATTACAGCCAGATAAATAATATGACAATTCAGGCCTGGTCCCCGCTTCGTTACGGTTTCTTCGGCGGGTTTATTATGGATCGGGATGCTTATCCGAAATTAAATAAAGAGCTGGACAGGCTTGGAGAAAAATATGGTGTTGCCCGTGAGACGATAGCAATAGCATGGATTTTGCGTCATCCTGCTAATATTCAAACAATTATTGGGACGATGACTCCAAAACGTTTGTCGGAAATGGTAAAAGCAGCGGATATCACGCTGACGAGAGAAGAATGGTATCAATTATGGCAATCTGCAGGTAATAAATTACTGTAAAGAAAGCTCTAAAAATGTATACAGCATCAGATAATTATTGATTATCACGGAGAATCGTCCGTAAAACTCCCGCCTCAAAATAAAGAGTGAAAATAAATTTATTTAGGCGGGAGATAACGGACGCTAACTCCCTGAATCACTTAGGCTAATTCAGCGGGAGAGAAGCAAAAACTCCCACTGAATGAAGTTTCGTTTTATATTATGAAACTAAAAAACCAGGCTGGATATTTTTCCAGCCTGGTTTTTTAGTATTAATGCTTCACAGGGCTTTCGGTTTCAATATTTTGCATCCAGTTAAAGGGATCTTCCATATGGCCATATTGAATACCTGTAATCGTATCGTAGACTTTTTTCGAGATATCTCCTGTTTTTCCATCGTTGATAATCAGTTGTTTATCTCCCCATTTTAATTCGCCGATCGGAGAGATAACTGCAGCTGTACCAGAACCGAATGCTTCTTCTAATTCTCCTCTTTGGTAAGCTTCATACAATTCTTCGATAGAAATGCGTTTTTCAACTACCGGGATATCCCAGTGCTGTAACAGCTCGATGACGCTGGAACGTGTAATTCCGGAAAGGATGCTGCCGTTCAGTTTAGGTGTGATTACTTCACCGTTGATTTTGAAGAAAACATTCATGCTTCCAACTTCTTCAATATATTTCTTTTCTACACCGTCCAGCCAGAGAACCTGCGTATAACCGGTTTGAGCAACCAGCTCCTGTGCTTTTAAGCTTGCAGCATAGTTTCCTCCTGTTTTCGCTTCGCCGGTACCGCCTTTTACAGTACGTACGTATTCATCTTCTACTGCAATTTTAACCGGGTTGATGCCTTCTTTATAGTAAGCCCCTACCGGTGATAAAATGACGATGAATTTGTAACGTGTAGATGCAGATACGCCGATATAAGTTTCTGTTGAAATAATAAACGGGCGAATATATAGCGATGTACCTTCTGTATGAGGGACCCAATCACGATCAATTGAAACCAGTTGTTTAATGGCTTTTAAAGCAAATTCTTCGTCAATCGGAGGGATACATAAACGATCATTTGATCTGTTTAAACGTTCCATGTTTTTCTCTGGACGAAATAACTCAATGCTTCCGTTATCCGTACGATAGGCTTTTAAACCTTCAAAAACAGATTGTGCATAGTGGAATACCATTGCAGAAGGTTCAATTTGTAGTGGTTGATATGGTACAATGCTCGCATTATGCCACCCTAATGGTTCTGAATAATCCATCACAAACATATGGTCTGTGAAAATCTTCCCAAAGCTTAATTGATCATCCTGTGGCTTTTCTTTTTTTGTCTCACAACGCTGCACGCGAATAGTTTGTTCTTCCATATCAAAAGTCTCCTTGCCATTGATTAAATTTCTATATATCATAAGACATATCAAAGATTTTAGCAAGACTAAATTTTAAATTAATTTATTAAATTATGATTACGAGTATGATTAAAATGGAAAAGTGAGGAAATGAATAATGAAAAAAATGGTATTATTTGATTTGGACGATACAATCTTATGGGACAAAAAAAGTGTACAGGATGCTTTTGATTTAACATGTCGGCTGGCGGAAAAGGAAGCAGGTACTAATCCGGTTGAATTGGAAAAAAATGTTCGTACCAGGGCAAGAGAATTATATGCTTCTTACCCGACCTATGCCTATACACAAAAAATTGGCATCAATCCATTTGAAGGTCTGTGGGCAACGTTTGAGGACCCGGGGGAGGAATTCCGAAAGCTGCGGGAAATCGCTCCTGTATATCAGGAGAAAGCCTGGCTGGAGGGGTTAAAAGATACTGGTACGGATCAGCCGGAGCTTGCTAAAAAATTGGCGGAGGCTTTCAGAGCATACCGGATAGAGAGTCCGCATTTATTTGAGGATGCCCTGTCTGTTCTTGCAGAGCTTGGAAAGGATTATCGCCTTGCTTTGCTTACAAATGGTTCGCCAAGTCTCCAAAACCTTAAATTAGAGATTTCACCTGAATTACCTCCGTATTTCGAGGAAATTTTTATCTCTGGAGATATCGGAACAGGAAAACCAGATCCGGAGATATTTCATCATGTTTTACAGCATCTCGCTATTGATCCGGAAGAGGCAGTCATGGTCGGTGATAATTTAAATACAGATATTATTGGAGCTAATCGGACAGGTATTGATTCTGTCTGGTTGAATCGATTTGATGCAGAAAATAAGACGGACATCGAGCCGGTCTATGAAATCAAATCACTTACAGAATTAAAAAATATCCTGCAATCTTAAATTGGGTGAATAGCCAATCTCTTATTATAACGTGTTTTATCCATAAAAAAAGCCGTTTGAACACAGCTTCGCGCCATGTTCAAACGGCTTTTTACGTTTTACAAATCAATCGCAGTAACAGATTTAATCTCGTCTAATAATGCAATTTCGGAAAGAGCTTTATCTTCTAAATGACGATCGATGGTCAGCAGCATAATGGCATTTCCGCCTACGTCTGAACGATCCACCTGCATGGTAGCAATGTTGATATTATGCTCTGCAAATGCACTTCCCATGCGTCCGATAACACCAGGCTGGTCAATATGCTGGATAACAACCATATGCCCTTCCGGTGTCGCATCCACCTGATAGCCATCAACACGGACAAGGCGTGCTCCCAGGCCGTTTAATAGTGTTCCGGCAACTTTTCTGCTTCCGGAAGGTCCGGTTACTTCTATCGTAATCAGATTTGTAAATCCTTTTTGTGCCGATGTTTTGCTTTCGCTGACAGTAATTCCTTTACGGTCCGCCAGGTATAATGCGTTGACATCATTTACACGGCTGCCGAGGAAGCGTTTCAGGATACCTTTCACTGCATTGCGAGTGACCGGGCCTGTTTCAATGTCACTTAATTCGCCGGAGTACGTAATACGAATGTCATTTATGGCTTCATTCGCTAAATCGATAATAAATGTACCCAGTTTTTCCGCTAAATAGAAATAAGGCTCGATTTGATGCATTGCTTCACTAGGGATAGAAGGCATGTTCACTGGATGGCGGACTGCTTTACCTTCTAAGAAGCGGATAACATCATGGCTGACATCGATGGCTACAATTTCTTGCGCTTCGATTGTGCTGGCGCCTAAATGCGGTGTTGCCACAACCTCTGGCAGGGTGAGCAATTTATGTTCTGTAAAAGGCTCCTGCTCAAATACATCCAATGCCGCACCAGCTACTTTTCCAGAAACAATCGCGTCATACAAAGCATCCTCATCAATAATTCCGCCGCGGGCGCAGTTAACGATTTGTACGCCATCCTTCATCAATTCAAAGGCTTCCGCATTAATTAGATGTTTTGTTTCTTTTAACAGCGGTGTATGAACAGTAATGAAATCACCTGCTCGAAGCACTTCTTCTAACGTAGCATTTGTTATTCCCATCCGCTCTGCTTTTTCATCGGTTAAGAATGGATCATAAGCAACTACATTCATGCGCTGTCCTTTGGCGCGTTTCGCTACTTCGGCACCAATTCTTCCCAGTCCTACAACGCCCAGTGTTTTTTGTTTTAATTCCACACCGACAAAACGTTTGCGGTCCCACTGCTTTTGTTTTAAAGCATAGAAAGCCTGCGGGATATTTCTGGACAAGGACATAATCATAGCCACAGTATGCTCAGCAGCAGAATTGGTATTTCCGTTCGGTGCATTTACGACAATAATTCCATTTTCTGTTGCTGCTTCCAAATCAATATTATCTACGCCGACTCCGGCACGTCCGACAATTTTCAAACGGGATGCTTTTTCCAGTAAAGGACGTGTAACCTGTGTCTGACTGCGGACGAGTAAAGCATCGAATTGGTCGATATTTTCTAAGAGCGCTGCTTCATCCCAGCCTGGATTTTTAACAATCTCTATATTTTCGATTTCTCTTAATGGTTTAATTCCTTCGTCACTTAATGGGTCACTGACTAATACACGATATGTCATGAGTTACTTCTCCTCCTGTTGCAAATAAATTTCTTGGGCAGCCTGAACCCCTTTGCCAAGCTGGATATCTTTTCTGATTTTCACAAGACCGATTTCGATTAAGCTGATTGTTTGCAGCACGTCAGCAGGAGAGCAATAGCCCATGTGCCCGACACGGAAAATCGATCCTTTCAGGTGCTGCTGTCCGCCGGCCATGGTTAAATTGAACTGTTCCTTGACTGCAGAACGGAGCGCCTCTGAATCAAAGTCAACCGGCCGGACCGCTGTTACGGTTGGAGAAGCATCTTCATCTGCTGCCAGTAAAGGAATATCCAGTGCTTTAAAAGCGGCTCTTGTCATGTCACGCATGACGATATGCCGACGGTACACGTTTTCCAGGCCTTCCTCTTCCAGCAGATTCAGAACCTGATCGAGTCCAAATAAAAGAGAAAGCGCAGGTGTATACGGTGTAGATACTTTTTCTAAGTTTTTCCGGTAAACGCGCATATCTAAATAGAAGCGCGGCTGCGGATTGTCCTCAATAACCTTCCAGGCACGCTCGCTCGCTGCAATAAACATTAAACCGGCCGGCAGCATAAATGCTTTCTGCGAACCTGTTACATAAATGTCGACACCCCATTCGTCCATGTTAGCTTCCACGCCGCCCAGGCAGGACACACCATCCACAACGAAAAGAGCATCAGAAGATTCATGTACGGTTTTGGCAAGCAGCTCGATTGGATTTAAAATACCGGTAGAGGTTTCACAATATGTAGCAAAGACCACCTTGATTTCCGGATGTGCTTGTAAATATTCTTGAACGGCTTGAGGGTCAATTGTATCTCCCCATTCTACATCAATTCGGTGCAGCTTTAATTGAAAAGCTTCGCATATTTTTGCAAAACGATCACCAAATGCTCCGCTGACGATAACAAGAACATCATCTCCCGGATGTGCAGCGTTGCTGACAGCCATTTCTAATCCTGCTGTCCCGCTCCCGGCAACAGGAATCACATCCTGCTTCGTTCCAAATACAGATTTTAGCTTTGGAAGAATCCGTTCTAGTAATTCTTTCGTTTCTTTCCCGCGGTGGCCGATCATGGTCTGGTTCATTGCACGCCCTACACTAGGAGGGATAGGGCTCGGTCCAGGTATTCTTAGAATGTGCTGATCTTTTAGCATGAATGGTAAGCTCCTTTAAAATGAATTTAATAAATGGAATATCAATAAGTACCAAACTGGTATTATTGGATATGATAGCAACTTTTCAAGAATCCAGTTTTATAAAAAATACAATGTCTTTAAAATGTTTTATTGGCAAACAATGTAACGTTTTTTATAAGGTTAAGATACTTTTGTGAGGTTAAAAACGGATGTTTATCGATATCCAATTAATAACATACGGATATTTTAACATAAAAGTATTTGAAAATGCAGATTCATATGAAAAAGTATTTCTTACCAATATAGCAACCTCAACCGTATTGTCAACATAAAGTTACATATTATGTGGGTACAGCAGAGAAGAGAATTATCCTTAAGGGCAGAAATTAAAAAATAAAAAACCTATTCTCCCCGGCATAGAAATCGCTTTCGAGGATGTTTTAAAAAAAGAAAAAACACTAAATAAATTGAACTATGCGAATATTATACCTATAATAGTCGAAAAAGGAAGGTGTAAAAATGGAGAAAGATTTAAGGATAAAAAGTAAAGCTTTTGACGGCACCATGCGAGCTCCTAATAGGGCGATGCTACGTGCAGTCGGGGTGACCGATGAGGATTTTAAAAAACCGATGGTCGGAGTTGCCAGTACATGGGCAGAGGTAACGCCGTGTAATATCCATTTGAATGATTTAGCTTTAGTTGCTAAAAAAGGAGTAAGAAAAGTTGACGGTGTGCCGTTAATTTTTAACACAATCACCGTATCTGACGGTATTTCTATGGGAACACAGGGAATGCGCTATTCTCTTCCAAGCAGAGATTTGATTGCTGACTCCATTGAAACAGTTGTCGGCGCGGAGAACTTAGACGGTCTTGTTGCGATAGGCGCTTGTGATAAGAATATCCCTGGATGTATGATGGCAATTGCCAATGCAGAGGTTCCGGCAATTTTTGTATATGGCGGAACCATTGCGCCGGGAAACCTTGATGGAAAAGACATTGATATTGTTTCTGTATTTGAAGGTGTCGGCCAGCATAATGCAGGGAAAATCGATGATAAACAGATGAATCGGATTGAATGTCATGCCTGTCCGGGCGCAGGGGCATGCGGCGGGATGTATACCGCAAATACGATGGCTTCTGCAGCAGAAGCAATGGGATTAAGTTTACCGGGAAGCTCTTCTAATCCTGCAGAATCACAGGAAAAACTTGGCGATGTGGAAGCAGCAGGGGAAGCTATCAGAACATTGTTGGAAAAAGAAATCTATCCAAAAGATATAATGACTAAAGAGGCTTTTGAAAATGCGATTACTGTTGTGATGGCATTAGGCGGCTCTACCAATGCTATTCTTCACTTGCTGGCAGTTGCGCATGCAGCAGAAGTGGACTTAACCATAGACGACTTTAACCGTCTTCAGGAAAAAGTGCCGCATCTTGCTGATTTAAAACCAAGCGGGCAATTTGTATTCCAGGACCTTCACAATGTTGGCGGTGTTCAGGCAGTAATGAAAATGCTTTATGAAAATGGCTATCTGCATGGAGACTGTATGACGGTTACTGGAAAAACCATCAAAGAGAATTTAGAGGATGCGCCATCATTAAAAGAAGGTCAAAAAGTAATTATGCCATTAAATGAACCAAAAAGAGAAGATGGACCTTTGATTGTTTTAAAAGGGAATCTTTCTCCAACAGGCGCGGTAGCAAAAGTATCCGGAGTGAAAGTAACAAGACATACTGGTCCCGCTCGTGTATTTGATACTGAAGCAGAAGCAACAAAAGCCGTGATGAATAATGAAATTAAAGACGGCGATGTACTTATTATCCGTTACGTAGGTCCAAAAGGCGCACCAGGGATGCCGGAAATGCTTTCTATTTCCAGTATTCTAGTCGGGAAAGGAATGGGAGAAACCGTAGCATTGCTGACAGATGGACGTTTTTCTGGGGGCACACATGGTTTAGTAGTAGGTCATATCTCTCCGGAAGCACAATCTGGCGGACCAATCGCACTCCTTGAAGAAGGCGACAGTATCACTATCGATTCATCCACGAAAGAAATCTTTGTGGATCTGTCTGATGAAGAATTGGACAAGCGCCGTAAAGCATGGGAAGCGCCGGAATTATATAAAAAAGGTATCTTAGGCAAATACGCACATAATGTAAAATGTTCTTCCAAGGGTGCTGTAACTGACTATTTGAACCGTGATTAAAAAATAAATAGAATTGCACTTAGAGAACCTCAATCAGGTGATACGTTTATTATCTGATTGAGGTTTTTTGTGAGAATAAGAATGTTTATACAAATAGCTGGAAATATAGCCGCTCCAAATCCTGTGAGTCCCGAGCTAAGTCTCCTCGTATTTCTTCTGGGACTGGGACTGCGATTACTCGTCCCACCAAAACCGTCGCTAGAATTAGCTTCATTTCTTTGAAAGAAAGCAAATGAAACATATATCTTCAAAGGTGGGAGCGGAGGGAAGTCGACTCCTGCGGGAAAAGCAACAGGTAGACCTGAGCAGGAAGCGGTTTTCTTCCTACCCGCAGGGCATAAGTGTGACTATGCTTCTGTCTGCGCCTGACGGCTTGCCAATCAGCAAGTCTTCTTTAAAGGAGGCTGAACGTTGCCCGCGGAAAGCGACTTCCTGGGACTGCGATTACTCGCCCCACCGAAAACCGTCGTAGCGGACAACTCTTCGGCGAGAACACCGATGTTTTAAAGGACAAGCGGTGTTTTTTTGGTTTTTCAAGTGTTTAAATGGAGTGAAGAATCTTGATGTTCCGCAGATTAGTCCTAATGGAAGATTCATCTTAAGTGAATTAGTCGAAGCGTCTAGGGTAAAACAGCAGAAAAGCATTTTTCTAGAGAAAATCACCTAAGAAAAGCAAGCTGTAATCTAATTTTAACAAAAATACGATGACAGTACACAACAACGATGTAAACGCATACATAAAATCAGACTAAATAGAATTATTAAAAAAATTACAAAATACTATTGACTATCATACGGAAACAAGATATGATTGTTCGCAATATAAGATATTTCTTAACGAAACATTTTTAAAATATCAAGAAGTTATTTCTTCACCAATATATTGAATACGTTGACGGGAAAAAAGGAAAAGACCATAGCTTTTACAGAGATCTGGGGGTGCTGGAAGCCCAGAATAGCTACTTATTCCGACATCGTCCCTGAGTGTCACATGGAAAGGAATATTCCAATTATATGTGACCAGGTGCATGACAATCTATGTACCTGTTATCAAACATAGCTCTAGCAGCTATTGAGGCAAAGTTTGAAAGAACTTTGTAAAACTGGGTGGTACCGTGAAAAGCAGATCCTTTTCGCCCCATACATGATAGGAAAGCATGTACATGGGGGGAAAAGGGTCTTTTTTAATTATTTTCGTAAAAACCCGAAACCAATCGCATGACAAATAGTTAGTTTAATTGAAAATTTCAGTTTTTTTTAGCAAATAGGAAAATATCAGCGTATTCCATTTGTGTAACAAAATCATTCATCCGAAAGCGTGGTGAATGGCACGTTTTCTAAAAGAAAAAGGAGGGGCATTGTTGTGAAAGTTAATGCAAATCAAGGGGTAGAAGTGAAGAGTAATTTGGTCACAGGGTCTGATTTGTTAGTGCAGGCATTGGAAAAAGCAGGTGTTGAAGTTGTGTTTGGTTACCCGGGAGGTGCTGTTTTACCAATTTATGATGCGCTGCACCGTAACGATACAACCTTCAAGCATGTACTTTCGCGACATGAGCAGGGCTCCATACATGCGGCGGAAGGTTATGCAAGAGTGTCTGGGAAACCAGGTGTTGTTATTGCAACCTCAGGACCGGGAGCAACGAATTTAATTACAGGAATTACGGATGCCATGATGGATTCGATTCCATTAGTTGTATTCACGGGGCAGGTTGCGAAGCAGGTTATTGGAACAGATGCTTTTCAGGAAGCAGATGTCATGGGAATCACGACACCAGTTACAAAGTATAATTACCAGGTAAATGATATCGCGGACTTGCCGAGAATCGTGAACGAGGCATTTCATGTTGCAACAACAGGCAGACCGGGCCCGGTAGTTATTGATATTCCTAAAAGTATTTCCGAAACTGTAACAATCAATGATTACGAGGATGATTTTTATTTGCCGGGCTATCAACCGACAGTTTATCCGAACCCGATGCAAATCTCAAAAGTAACGGATGAGCTGAGCAAAGCAGAAAAGCCGGTCATATTGGCTGGAGCAGGAATTTTAATTGCAGGAGCAACAGAAGAGTTAAAGCAATTTGTCAACAATTGGGAGATTCCAGTTGTCACGACACTGCTGGGACTGGGAAGCTATCCCGGCGGAGATAATCTGTCGCTTGGCATGGGCGGAATGCATGGAACGTATGCAGCAAATAGAGCCATTTATGAAAGTGACTTGCTTATCAATATCGGAGCACGGTTTGATGATCGATTGACTGGAAATCTGCAGCATTTTGCTCCTAATGCAAAAGTAGCTCATATCGATATTGATCCAGCTGAAATAGGGAAAAACGTTGAAACAGCAATCCCAATCGTAGCAGATGCGAAACAGGCGTTGAACGTACTTCTGCAGCAGGAAGTAAACCGCGGAGATTATACAGCCTGGTTAGATAAAATCAAGAAGAATCAAAAAGAATATCCGTTATGGTACAACCGCGAGGATAACCCGATCAGCCCGCAATGGCTAATCGAGCAGGTATATAAAAAGTCGAATGGAGAAGCGGTTGTGACAACCGATGTAGGACAGCATCAAATGTGGGCAGCTCAGTTCTACACCTTCAAGAACCCGGATAATTGGGTGACTTCAGGAGGACTTGGCACGATGGGCTTTGGTTTCCCTGCAGCAATCGGCGCGCAAATCGCCAAGCCGGATAAGATGGTTATCTCTATCGTAGGGGATGGCGGTTTTCAAATGACATTGCAGGAGCTGTCTATCTTGAAAACACAGAATTTGCCAGTAAAAGTGGTTATTCTGAATAATGAAGCACTTGGAATGGTAAGACAGTGGCAGGAAACATTTTATGAAGAACGTTACTCTCATTCCTTATTTTCAGAAAACCCTGATTTTGTGAAACTGGCAGAGAGTTATGGAATCAAAGGAATGCGTGTAGAGGATGAAAAGAATGTTCCAGATGCGCTGGAGGAAGCTTTCTCACATGATGGCCCGGTTGTTATTGACTGCCGGATTGAAAGACAGACATGTGTATACCCGATGATTGCACCAGGCAAAGGAATGCACGAAATGATTGGGGTGACAAAATAAAATGAAACGGATAATCATTGCCACCGTTCAAGATCGCGGCGGGGTTTTAAATCGAATCACTGGCATGCTGCACAGACGCCAGTTCAATATTGAAAGTATTTCTGTCGGCGCTTCGGATGTAAAAGGTATTTCCAAAATGACATTTGTTGTCGAAATTTCGGATAAGCAGAAGCTGGAGCAATTAACGAAGCAGCTGAATAAACAAATTGATGTCATTAAGGTTTTAGATGTCACAGACAAAGCTATTGTGACCAGGGAGCTTGCTTTAGTAAAAGTGGTCGCAAACAATCAGACGAGACCTGAAATTATGACACTGATTACGGCCTTCCGTGCAGACGTCATCGATATCAGTAAAGACAGCCTGATGATACAGGTTACCGGCAAGCCGGAGAAGGTCGATGCGTTGATTGGATTGCTCCGGCCGTATGGCATTAAAGATTTAACAAAAACAGGATTAACAGCATTTCCAAGAGGTTATCAACCTGAACAAGGTTTTAGTGAGCTGAACAATATTTCAGCTCATGGATAATAGATAAAAATAATAATAGACAAAGACGAGAGGGAGATTACATTATGGCAAAAGTATTATACAACAAAGATATCAATCAAGAGGTATTAAGAGATAAGAAAATCGCAATCATTGGTTATGGTTCACAAGGTCATGCACATGCAATGAACTTAAGAGATTCCGGATTCGATGTTATCGTCGGCTTACGTCCAGGAAAGTCACAGCAAAAAGCAGAAGCAGACGGTTTTGAGGTATTTTCAGTAGCAGAAGCAACAGCTCAGGCTGATTTAGTAATGGTATTGCTTCCAGATGAAATGCAGCCAAAAGTATATGAAGAAAGCATCAAGGATAACTTGCAGGAAGGAAATGCATTAGCATTTGCACATGGATTTAATATCCACTTTACACAAATCGTTCCTCCTTCAAATGTAGATGTATTCTTAGCAGCACCAAAAGGACCTGGACATCTAGTACGACGCACGTATGAAGAAGGAGCCGGCGTACCAGGATTATACGGTGTGGAACAAAATTATACTGGGAATGCGACAGAAGTAGCACTTGCTTATTCTTATGGTATTGGCGCAGCAAGAGCAGGCGTATTGGAAACCAGCTTCCAGGAAGAAACAGAAACAGATCTATTCGGAGAACAGGCTGTACTGTGCGGTGGAGCTACTGCACTTGTGAAAGCAGGATTTGAAACATTGACAGAAGCAGGCTATCAGCCGGAAGTAGCATACTTTGAGTGTCTGCATGAATTAAAACTAATCGTTGACCTGCTTTATGAAGGTGGATTAGAAAATATGCGTTATTCTATCTCCGATACAGCACAATGGGGCGACTTCGTATCTGGACCTCGTGTTGTTGATGAAGGAACAAAAGAGCGTATGAAGGATATTCTTTCTGATATCCAAAATGGTACCTTTGCGAAGGGCTGGATTTCTGAAAACCAAACAGGCCGTCCGCAGTTTAACGCAATCAACCGTCGTGAAAATCAACATCAAATTGAAGTTGTTGGAAGAGAGCTGCGTGCTTTAATGCCATTCGTTAAAAAACCAATTAACGATGTTTCGGAAAAAAATGAAAAAGCACAAGCTCAAAATTAAGTTCTTTGATACGACTCTTAAAGATGGTGAGCATTCACCAGGAGTTAATTTAAACTAATAATCTAAGCAGCTTGAAAAATAGAAGAGGGATTGAATGGAGGCTGGATTTCCAGCCTCCTTCAATGGAAGTATGAAATCAGCTATTCAGGTTTTCCTTGCAGCCCTGTTTGTATATAGCGTATCAATCAAAAGAAGGCACCTGAGGAAATTGTCGAAACAGGTGTAAACAGGTTTTGATAGGTGAAAGGGAAATTTGGAGATGCCGAATGATTTGCAGGAGATGCGACGTGTTTCGACAAACTTCCATAAATGCATTTGTTCAAGCGGTGAAATGTTACTTTGTTCAAAAGAATACTACTATTAAACAGCTCGTTCACGAGTAAGAAGAAGGAGAAATAATAATGGAAAAGAAAATTGTCCTGTTACCTGGAGATGGAATTGGTAAAGAAATTATGGAGTCAGCAAAAAAGGTACTCGCAGCGATTGAAAGTGAATATCATCATCGGTTTATTCTCCAGGAGTGTGCAATTGGCGGAGATGCTCTTGACCGTTATGGTGTGCCATTGCCAGATGATACACTTCATGCATGTAACGAAGCAGATGCTGTCTTGCTCGGGTCAGTGGGAGGTCCGAAATGGGATAATCAGCCACCGGAATTCAGACCGGAAAAAGGATTACTGGGAATTCGTAAAGGGTTAGGCTTATTTGCAAATCTGCGTCCTGTGAAGACATTCCCGGCCCTGTTACATGCCTCTCCTTTAAAAGAAGAAATCGTCAAAGATTCTGATATGATGATTGTCCGTGAATTGACTGGAGGTTTGTATTTCGGCGAACCTAGTGAACGCAGAAACAATGGAGAAGACGTGGTAGATACACTCGCTTATTCAAGACATGAGATTGAAAGAATCGTAGAAAAGGGTTTTGAATCTGCACAAATCCGCAATAAGCATTTAACTTCTGTTGACAAAGCAAACGTATTAGAATCCAGCCGGGTTTGGAGAGAAATCGTGAATGAAAAAGCAACAGATTATCCAGATGTAAAGGTAGAGCATTTACTGGTAGATGCCGCTGCAATGAAGCTGATTACCAATCCAAGCGGATTTGATGTAGTTGTCACAGAGAATTTATTTGGCGACATTTTAAGCGATGAAGCTTCGGTTCTGACAGGATCACTGGGCATGCTTCCATCAGCAAGTGTCCGCACAGACGGTTTAGGAATGTATGAGCCGGTCCATGGTTCAGCTCCTGATATCGCTGGAAAAGGAATTGCGAATCCAATCGGCATGATTTTATCCACGGCATTAATGCTGGAATACTCCCTGGGGATGCAGGAAGAAGCGAAAGCAATCGAATCCGCGGTGATGGATTGCCTGGAGCAGGGCTATCATACAGCAGATTTAAAAATTAAAGATGGCAAACAAATGAGTACAGATGAAATAACAGAAGCGATTATCGAAAATTTAACGACAAAGTGTATTTCTGATTCAATTTGTAGCTCTTATGTATAAGGAAGTTGAACTATTTTAAAGACGATATGTATCGTTTCGGAGGTGTAGAAATTGGGAAAGGCTTTGACAGCATTTGAAAAAATTTGGAATAAGCATGTTGTAAAAGAAGAGGAAGGAAAGCCGGCTCTTTTATATATCGACCAGCATCTTGTTCATGAGGTAACGTCTCCGCAGGCGTTTGAAGGTTTAAGGCTGAATGGACGAAAGGTAAGGCGTCCGGATTTAACCTTTGCTACAATGGATCACAACGTTCCAACTATTAACAGAGAAAACATGAAGGACGAAATTTCCAAAAAACAAATGGAAGCTCTAAAAAAGAATTGTGCCGATTTTGGCGTGAAGCTGGCGGATATGTATCATCCGGATCAAGGGATTGTCCATATCATTGGGCCGCAGTTAGGTTTAACCCAACCGGGAAAAACCATTGTTTGCGGGGATAGCCATACATCCACACATGGAGCATTTGGAGCATTTGCATTTGGGATTGGAACCAGTGAAGTAGAGCATGTTCTGGCAACACAGACAATCTGGCAAGACAAACCTAAAACATTGAATGTTCAAGTCGTTGGAGATTTAGGCGTTGGAGTGACAGCGAAAGATTTGATTCTGGCGATTATTGCAAAATTCGGCGTTCGTTTTGGAACAGGATATGTAATGGAATACACTGGTGACGCTATTCGTAAATTAACGATGGAAGAAAGAATGACGATTTGTAATATGTCCATTGAAGCTGGCGCACGTGCCGGTTTAATCAGTCCGGATGAAACAACTGTAGAATTCCTTCGCGGTCGTGAAATGGTTCCGGAAGGAGAAGCTTTTGAAGCTTTAGCAGAAGAATGGTTAGCACTGGCTACAGATGAGGGTGCTGAATATGATCATACCGTTACCATCTATGCAGACGAAATTGAACCACAGGTGACGTGGGGAACAAACCCTGGAATGGGCGTGCCAGTCAATGCTTCTACACCGACAATTGCCGACTCAGAGTATCCGGACGAAGTAGAACGTGCTCTGACCTATATGGATTTAGAAGAAAATCAGCCGATCACATCGATTCATGTCGACCATGTCTTTATTGGCTCTTGTACGAATTCCCGATTGAGCGACCTGAAAAAAGCCTCGAAAATTGTCGAAGGCAAGAAGGTAAAAGATGGTATTAAAGCAATCGTGGTACCTGGGTCATTTTTGGTAAAACAGCAGGCAGAGGAAATCGGTCTTGATAAAATCTTTATAGATGCCGGGTTTGAGTGGAGAAATTCAGGCTGCAGTATGTGTCTGGGAATGAATGATGATATTGTCCCTGCTGGCGGCAGATGTGCATCAACGTCAAACCGGAACTTTGAAGGAAGACAAGGAAACGGGGCGCGCACACACTTGGTAAGTCCAGAAATGGCGGCAGCAGCAGCAATTGAAGGGCATTTTGTAGACGTGAGAAAATATGTGGGAGTACCGAGCTAGGAGGAGTAGATGATGGAAGCTTTTAAAGAGCATAAAGGAATTGCTGCTCCGTTAAATCGCAGTAACGTAGATACAGATCAGATTATACCGAAGCAATTTTTAAAACGAATTGAACGCACCGGATTTGGTGAATTTTTATTTTTCCATTGGCGTTTTGACGATGACGGGAACTTACGTGATGATTTTGTTTTAAATCAGCCCAAATATGAAAATGCTACAGTGCTTTTAGCAGGCGATAATTTTGGCTGCGGCTCCTCCCGTGAGCATGCACCATGGGCATTGGAGGATTACGGATTTAAAGTAATCATTGCTCCGGACTTTGCCGATATTTTTTATAATAATTCGTTGAAAAACGGCATATTAGTAATAAAGATGAATGAAGAACAGGTGCAGCAATGGATGAAAAAAGCGGAAGATGGCTTAACCCTGGATGTTGATCTAGAAAATCAGAAAATTACAGATGCAGATGGCACGGTTGTTTCTTTTGATATTCCAGCTTACCATAAGGAAAAGCTTCTTAACGGCTGGGACGATATCGCACTGACGCTTTTAGAAGAAGATGCGATTCAAGCATTTGAAGAAAAACGTGCTTAGAGATGATAAGCAGCTTTAATTATGAGAAAATAGAGAGATAGATAGAAAACTATAATGAATAAGAGGACTGAAGGAGTGTGGATTCACTTGGGGATCGCTTAACTGGTGAAAAAGTATATCAAGCATGGAAGAAATTAAAGCCGATTGTTCATCAAACACCGCTGTTAACATCACATACAACAGATGAATTAGTAGGGAAGCATGTCTATTGTAAGATGGAAAATCAGCAAAAAACGGGTGCATTTAAGTTTCGGGGCGCAAGCTACAAACTGATGCAAATGACAGATGAAGAGCTTGAGAATGGTGTTATTACTGCATCTGCCGGAAACCATGCGCAAGGAGTTGCACATGCCGCTTCTAAATTAGGTGTGAAGGCAACAATATTTATGTCAGAAGGCACACCGCTTGCGAAAGTGAATGCAACCAGAAATTATGGGGCAGATGTTATCCTGACAGGAGAGAGCTTTCAAGAAGCTTATCAGGCCTCACTGGAGCATCAGCTGAAAACTGGCGCAACCTATATTCATCCTTTCGACGATCATGATATTATGGCTGGACAAGGTACTATTGCTATGGAGCTGCTGCGTCAGGAAGACCGCATCGATACGATTTTAGTACCAATTGGCGGCGGCGGTTTAATCAGCGGCATTGCAGTTGCTGCTAAGCATATTAACCGAAATATCAAAATCATTGGTGTACAGGCTGAAGGAGCTGCCGCTATTTATGACAGCTACCGCACCAAACAGGTGAAAAAATGGACGCAGGTGAACACCATTGCAGAAGGCATTGCAGTAAAGGAACCCGGAAAGCATACTTTACCGATCATCCGGGAATATGTGGATGATATTGTCACTGTAACTGATGAACAAATTGCTGCAGCGATTATATATATGCTTGAACGGAATAAAACATTGATGGAAGGAGCTGGAGCAGCCGCTCTGGCAGCCCTATTCGCACATCATCATCAGCTTCGTTCTAGACATTGCGGAGTCATCGTGAGTGGTGGGAACCTCGATATCGGGAACATGCAGCGAATTCAAGAGTTATCCGAAAAGTATAAGCCAAAAAAAGTAAAATCATATGTCGCTTTGTAAAATGAAACTTCATTCTGTGAGGGAGACCTTATGGGATGAAGTTTTTTTGGTGTCATGAAAAATGACAGAAATAATCGTATTGCCTGCAGATAAAATCAAATTTTGTTGCATCTGCTCAGATAGTTCAGGAAAATAGATACTGTATACTCTTTCGAATATCCATTTTTACCCTTAATTGAAAGTATATTTACCTTTCAGTGATTGTTAATATATGTTAAAAGTGACGATATATAGATGATTCTATTTGATAAAACGACACGAAATAAGAAGGAAAAAATTAAAAAAATTATTCCGATTTTTGAAGTAAATTATTGGAATAAGCCCTTGGTTTTAAAGGATTTTAATGACGTAAAGGGAAAATGTAAATCGTTTCCAATTTTATTTTTTGCCAAAACCTATTGATTTTAGGGAGGTTATAAACTATAATTTCAAAGTATATTAAGGTTTGTTTACGATAAGTTTTCGAACTTTAACTTTTTGAAACAAAAATGCAATATTTTAGAAGAGCCAGAGATGAGAGAAAAATAGAATAGATTTTACTGTGTTAAAGCGATAAAATTCTCGTTTATTTACGGACAATTTTCAGAAAAATTTCAACAGTTATACTTTTATCATACTACATAATGTTATACGAGATAAAACAGTCGCTTAATCGGTGCACTAGATTTATATCATAGATGATTGCTGCAGCAATTATAAAACGAAACTTCACTCAGTGGGAGTTAAGTGATTCAGGGAGATAATGGACGGTTCTCCGTGATAATAACAGATATGATTTAGTAGAAGAGCAGAGCTTAGACCAGAAATGTTTGTACGTATCTTTTTAGTTAGGAATTAATTAAAATGAATGAATGTACATGCATTTTTTTATTCAGAAATTACTCAAATTTTTGTCATCTGAGTATTCAACAATCGAAAAGGAAGGGGCTGAGAATTTAAACGGAGAAAAGCATACATCGTAGAGAATACAATTTGAGTAAGGGGGATACAGGTTTGAGTAATGAACTGCTAAAAATAAAAAACCTTAAAACATCTTTTCGGATCGGCGATGAATATTACGCAGCGGTGGATGATGTAACGCTTACGTTGAATAAAAATGAAGTATTGGGGATTGTTGGAGAATCCGGTTCAGGAAAAAGTGCCTTAGCATTTTCAATCATGCGTTTACACACGAGAGCGAAAATAGAGGGAGAAATTTCGTTAAATAATCAAAATATTGTTAAGATGCCAAAATCGAAGCTAAATAAAATACGTGGAGACGAGATGGCGATGATTTTCCAGGATCCGCTGACTGCGTTAAATCCATTGATGCCGATTGGCAGACAAATTGAAGAGAACTTATTTTTGCATAATAAAAAACTGGGGCAGCAGGGCAGAAAGAAACGTACGATTGAATTGCTTAATTTAGTAGGCATTCCAAGGCCAGAGCGAGTTTATGAGCAATTTCCGCATGAATTATCCGGCGGGATGAGACAGCGTGTCATTATAGCAATAGCAATTGCCAATGATCCAGAGCTGTTGATTGCTGATGAGCCGACTACTGCTTTGGATGTGACGATTCAGGCGCAAATTCTTGATTTAATCCAAGAATTAAAACAAAAAATACATGCAGGGATTATTTTGATCACTCATGATTTAGGCGTTGTTGCGGAAATGGCTGACCGGGTGGCGGTTATGTATGCTGGGCAAATTGTAGAAATAGCACCTGTGGATAAGTTGTTTGCTAATCCGCTTCATCCTTATACAAGATCCTTATTAAATTCGGTGCCGACAGAAGGACAGGACAGGCTTCATGTGATTCAAGGTGTTGTGCCGACGTTAAAAAACCTGCCGAGAACAGGCTGTCGTTTTGCAGAGCGTATCCCTTGGGTCGATGCATCTCATCATGAGGAGAACCCAGACTTACATGAAGTGGAACCTGGGCATTTTGTCAGATGTACTTGTTATAAGCATTTTTACTTCCCGGATAATAAGGAGGAACAGGAAAATGGCGTTTCTTGAGGTGAAAGATTTACAAGTATACTTCCCGATTAAGGGTGGAATTTTAAATCGAACAGTTGACCATATACGTGCGGTTGACGGGGTGTCTTTTGAACTGGAGCAAGGGAAGACATATGGATTGGTAGGAGAATCCGGTTCTGGAAAATCAACCACAGGGCGTGCGATTATTGGTTTGGAAGATGTGACCTCTGGACAAGTTTTGTTTAATGGAAAAGACGTTACTGATAAAAAAGCAAAAACCAAAGACTTCCGAAAAGATGTCCAAATGATTTTTCAAGATCCTTATTCTTCGTTAAATCCGAGGAAAAGGGTATTGGACATTGTGGCAGAGCCGCTTCGGAACTATGAAAAATTATCGAAATTAGAAGAGAGGAAACGTGTACAGGAGCTTTTAGATATCGTTAATGTGAGTTCTGACAGTATTTTTAAGTATCCGCATGAATTTTCTGGCGGGCAGAGACAGCGTATCGGAATTGCCAGAGCGATTGCTTTAAAACCGAAACTGATTATTGCAGATGAACCTGTGTCTGCTTTGGATGTTTCTGTACAGGCGCAGGTGCTTAATTTTCTTCAGGAAATCCAGAAAGAATTGAATCTAACCTATCTCTTTATCAGCCATGATTTGGGAGTGGTAAAGCATATGTGTGACAATATCTCAATCATGTATAAAGGAAGGTATGTGGAACAGGGCAGCACAAAAGACATCTTTGAAAACCCACAGCACATTTATACAAAACGGTTAATTGCAGCTATTCCCGATATTGATCCTAAAAATCGTGAGAGGCAATTTAAATTCCGGCAAGAAATAGCAAAAGAATATCGTGAGTCTTATGATAGGTATTTTGACGGTAACGGGCTGGCTTTCGGTCTTCAGTCTATTTCTAGCACTCATAAAGTTGCTTTGCCAGAGAAAGGTTGATTCGTCTATGTGGAAATTTATTGTTAGAAGGCTATTAATTACATTTCCCCAAATTGTATTTTTAAGTGTACTTGTATTTATTATGGCACAGCTTATGCCTGGGGATGCACTCACCGGTCTGATTGATCCGACGATTACACAGGAAGCTTTGGAAATTCAGCGTGAGCGGTTAGGGCTTAATAATCCATGGTATATCCAATATGCAGATTGGGTTACTGGCCTGGTACAGGGAGATTTAGGACAGTCCTATCGATTTAAAACGGATGTAACAGCGGTCATTTCTGAGCGATTAAATAATACAGTCCTGTTATCTGTTGTTGCACTTGTATTTACATATTTAATTGCCATCCCGCTTGGACTTATCAGCGGGCGTTATAATGATTCGCCTTTGGACTCAGCAATTACAGGCTACACCTACCTTGGTTTTGCTACACCTATTTTTATATTCGCTTTAGTTATTCTTTGGATTTTTGGGTACCAGCTGGGATGGTTTCCGACAAGTGGCAGTGTGGCTCCTGGAATGCAACCCGGGACAATGGAATATTACCTGAGTAAATTAAATCATTCACTTTTACCAGGAATATCCATCGCATTGATTTCTGTTGTCGGCACGGTGCAATATTTAAGAAGTGAAATTGTTGATACAAAGCAAAAGGATTTTATTATTACAGCAAGAGCAAAGGGAGCTTCTGAAAACCGTGTTTATAACAGACATATTTTCCGGAACTCAGTCCTGCCGATTGCAGCTTTCTTTGGCTGGGAAATCACATCTTTAATTACAGGTACTGTGTTTGTCGAGAGGATTTTCGGTTATCCAGGGATGGGGCTTTTATTCTTAGAATCAATCGGGCAGCGTGATTTTAGTGTTGTGACAGCACTTACCTTATTATTCGGTATTGCCAGCATCTTAGGTGCTTTATTATCGGATATTATCTTAGGTATGGTAGATCCGAGGATCCGTATTAAATAGAATTTTGACAGACACTGAGGTGAATAATATATGGAAGCTAATACGGCTAAAATTGCTGAACAAAAGAGTCCTTCTTCCCTTAATATCTTATTAAGAGAGTTGGTTCGGGATAAACTGGCTTTGGTTTCACTGATTTTCTTAATTTTAATTACCGCTTTTGTATTTGGAATTTCTTTATTTCTAGATCGAGCAGAAATTGTGACGGTAGACTTATTTGCTATTAATGAACCGCCTTCTGACCAATTTATATTAGGAACAGATTATGGCGGACGTGATGTATTTGGCCAATTAATTATTGGCACACGTAATTCTTTGGCAATTGGGTTTTTAGTAACATTTATAAGCGGTGTATTCGGAATCGCTTTTGGTGTTGTCTCTGGTTATTTTGGAGGGCACATCGATAATTTCATGATGCGTATTATCGACTTCTTTATGGTATTGCCATTTCTAATGATTATTATTGTTTTTGTAACGATGACACCGAGTTATGATATCTTCACTTTCGCTGTCATTATGGCAGCCTTTAACTGGATGGGAATAGCAAGATTAATCCGCTCCAAAGCATTGCAGGAGAAAGAGCTTGATTATGCACAAGCATCGAAAACATTAGGCTCTTCTAACTTTAGCATTATTTTTAAACAGGTTTTACCCAACATTACATCGTTAATTATCGTAACGATGACGTTAAATTTAGCGCAAAATATTGGGATAGAGTCTGGATTATCCTTTCTAGGATTTGGTTTTCCAGAGGATACGCCGAGTTTAGGAACATTATTAGCTTATGCAACAAATCCGCAAACATTGGAATTTCGCTGGTGGATATGGGTGCCGGCTGCAGTATTGATTCTATTATTGATGCTAAGTGTACGTAATGTCGGAGAAGCATTGCGGCGTGCGGCAGATGCAAGACAGCGGAGAGGTTAGAAATTTATTTTGTTACTTACATCAATTGCCTACAGCAGCTTGGTGTTTAGTATATATTGCCGGTAGTCCTTGCCGGCGTAAAAGAAATATAATTAAAAGGGAGGTTTACAAGGATGAGTAAAGCAAAATTTAGCAAGCTTTTATTTGCAATGATGTTGGTTCTACTTCTTGTACTTGCAGCCTGCAGCGGCGGTTCTGATGATGCTGAGGGTGACGGAGGCGAAGACAGCGGAGATAGCGGTTCAGAAGAAAATAATGATTCAGGAGAAGCTGATGGTGAGATATATGATATAGCTGATTTTAGTCCTACTAAAGAAGGGGAGCCAATGGATGGCGGAGAGTTGAATTTTGGACTTGTATCAGATACCGTTTTTGCTGGAACCTTGAATTTTAATTTTTATTCAGACGTATATGATTCGGAAGTAATTGATTGGTTCGATGAGGCGCTTTTAGAAGTTGACGATACGTTCACTTATACTCAAGAGGGTGCAGCTCAATTTGAGGTCAATGAGGAAGGAAATGAATTTACTTTTACAATTCGTGATGAAGTTAATTGGCATGATGGCGAACCAGTAACTGCAGAGGATTGGGCATTTGCCATTGAAGTTATAGCTGACCCAGATTATGACGGTCCGCGTTACGGGGATGTTGTAAACCTCGTCGGTGCAGAAGAATATCATGATGGGGAAGCAGACAGTATTGAAGGATTAGAGATTATTGACGACAAAACGTTGAAAATGACCTTTAAGCAAGCAACACCTTCCTTACTTTCAGGCGGAATATGGTCTTATGCGTTACCAAAACATATCTTTGAAGATATTCCAGTAGCAGATATGTCTTCTTCTGATGCGGTACGTGAAAACCCGATTGGGATTGGCCCGTTTAAAGTGGAATCTATCACTCCAGGTGAGTCTGTAACCTATACAAAAAATGAAGATTATTGGAGAGGCGAGCCTTCTTTAGATAAAGTAACACTAAAAGTAATTGCTCCTCAAACTGTCGTACAGGCCTTGGAAACTGGAGAAGTAGATATGGTGGATTCTTTCCCTACAGATCAATATCCAGATGTAGTAGATTCGTTAACAAATGTAGATTTCTTAGGAAGACTCGACAGATCTTATTCATATGTCGGTTTTAAAATGGGAACCTGGGATGATGAGAATGGAAAAGTAGATATGGATTTAGAAAATTCAAAAGTCGGCGATGTCGAATTACGCCGGGCAATGTGGTATGCAGTAGATAATGATGCTGTAGGAGAACGCTTTTATAATGGATTACGTTGGAATGCAACCACATTAATGCCTTCTTTCTATGAAATTTATCATGATGATTCTATTGAAACGCCAACTTATGACCCGGATATGGCAAATCAAATTTTAGATGAAGCCGGCTATGAAGATGTAGACGGAGATGGTATCCGTGAAAATCCAGACGGAGAAGAGCTAGTGCTTAATTATGCAACGATGGAGGGTGGAGACACCGCAGAACCTTTAGCAAATTATTATATCCAATCATGGGAACAAGTTGGAATTAAGGTAGAAAAAATTGATGGACGTTTATTAGAATTTAATGATTTCTATGATCGAATTGGACAGCAGGGTAATGATGATCCAGACATTGATGTTTATTCAGCTGCTTGGTCAGTAGGAACGGATGTTGACCCGACAGGCTTATGGGGACCAAATGTAATATATAATTTCACTCGCTGGGAGGATGAAGAAAATACACGTCTTCTAGAAGAAGGAGTTTCTCCAGAAGCGATGGATCTAGAATATCGACAAGAAGTGTATAGTGAGTGGCAAGAATATATGGTAGAACAAGTGCCTGTATTCCCAACGGTTTACCGTGCTGAATTAGCTCCGGTTAACGAACGCGTAGTAAATTGGGATATTCGACAAGAAGGACAGGAAATACTTCGTTATGAAGTTGGTGTGACTCAGGACGAACCAGTATTGCCTTAATAGAATGACTGGGAAAGACCCGCAGCCTGCGGGTCTTTTCTTTTGGAGGTATTCTTTGTTATGAATCTTTATTTATGACACTTTTGATCCTGTGTCACAAAAATCTCAGACGGAGGCTGTTTGTTTCATTGATAGAGGTGCTAAAACGTATATTTCTAAATGTACAAGAAAACACGGGCTGCTACGTGTTTTGTCTATTTCAAGTATCGTTTTACGTTTTCTATCATTTCAGCCAAGAGGACTCCTTCCTCAAAAATTCGATGAAATTTTAGATGGGAGGTGAATTGGCGGTTTTAGCTTTTTTCGCTAGAATTTTTATTCCCTTTATAGTAAAATAAGTTATAGAACACTTGTTCGATATGGAGGGGGTGGAAAGTAAATGGCGAATTACCAAACGATGCAAATATGGGTAAAAAAGAATCACCGTATGTACGGATATTTCAAAGAAATGTGCCAAAATGCAAAAAATATGCACAACACAACCAATTTTTATATCCGGCAAGTTTTTACAGCTTTCACGCAGGAAAAAGCGTTGCAGCCGCTTCAAGAAGAAGTGTTAGACGCTATCCAAAAACATATGCCAATAATCAACGATAACCAATTCGTTGTTTATCAAAAGAAGGTCGTAAAAGAACATTCCAAACCCGCCCAAGAACGAAAAGAAATCAAGTGTCATTTATTCAAAGAACCTTCCAGAGAAAATCCGTATGTTGGTTACAATTTTTTGGATGCTCTTTTTAAACCCATGGCACAAGAAGATTATCGCTCTCTACCCACGCAATCGAGTCAAGGGGTTATGAAAACGGTGTTCCAAAATTGGAAAGCATTTTATGGCAGTTTACGAGAATATAAAACGAACCCTTCCAAGTTTAAAGCAAGACCAAAAATTCCAGGATATCGTCGTAAGAAAGAAAAAGAAGTTCTTTTTTCAAACCAAGATTGTGTCATAAAAGAGAATAAGTTTTTGAAATTTCCTAAAACGAAGGAACGTTTAAACATCGGTAAATTAGGGTTTACGGAAGGTAAACTGAAGCAAGTCCGCATCATCCCAAAGTATGGTCAATACGTGGTAGAGCTTGTTTTTCAAATTCAAGCAGAACAAGAAATGAAAGCATCGAAAAAACGGTACATGTCCGTTGATTTAGGAATGGATAACCTTGCAACCATTGTCACAAACACAGGACGAAAGCCTGTTGTAGTGAAGGGCCAAAATATCAAATCCATCAATCAACGCTACAACCAATTGAAAGCGCATTACCTCGGAATTCTTAGACAGAGTAAAGACACCAATGAAGGTCAGTTTACGTCGAAACGATTGGAGAAAATCAACTACAAACGCTTTAATCAAATCAAAGATTTATTTCATAAAGCGAGTTACCGAATCGAAAAAATAGCCCTGGAAGAGGATATTGATACCATCATTATTGGGCAAAATAAAGCGTGGAAACAACATGCCAAAATGGGGAAACGAAACAACCAATCGTTTACAACCATTCCGCATCGTCTTTTGATGCAAATGATCAAATACAAAGCCCAGAGACATGGAATCAAAGTTATTGTGACAGAAGAATCCTACACATCGAAAGCGAGCTTCCTTGATCAGGATGAAATCCCTGTTTACGGTGAAAAGACTTCCAAAAAAGCTTTTTCAGGTAAGCGAATAAAACGCGGGCTGTATCAGTCCAAGCATGGAGTTATGGTGAATGCCGATGTCAATGGAGCCGGAAATATTATGAGGAAAGTCTTTCGGGAAGCATTTGAAGAACCCTTCGCTTGCGTTGAGATGCTGCTTCGACCGGCAGCAATCATTCTTAAATAAAAGTAGTCCCAAAGGCAGGACCAATGGGATAGCGGGGTTGGGTGTTTTTAGTACACCAACGTGTCAACTCCACTGGCGGTTAATCGTCATAAAAGTCGATACCCCAGAAACCCCCACTTCAAATTTCAGTAGAAATTGAGTGGCGGGAGTATTCATTGTTTCAAATTCATCGATATGGTCCATCATGGTTTCTAAAGTGCTTATTTCTTATTTGTGTATCTTTTGCTTTATATCCTCTGAAGGTGGAGCTACGAATTTTGTGATTAATCGAATAGCAGTATTAGTTAGTGCTGTTTTTCCTTCCGTTTTGCCTTCATTCCGAAAAATCTCTGCTAAACTCATTGCCAGTTCACTCCCTTCTCGATAAGTGTTCCCTATATGGTGGATTATATAATAATAATGCTTCCTTGTAAGTTGACGGTTGATGCGGGAGCCATCATCATTGTTTGCCATTAAATTCACTCAAATCACATATTTGATTATTTCTAAAACCTCTCATTTGCGCTATAATGGATACGGATACATAATGAGTAATTTACAAGCGTCAGATCATCTCGGATATTAAGAATCTTCATTCAGGAGGCAAATATGATGAATACACAGGAGCAATTAAAAAAAGCAGTTGGCGAAAAAGCGGCGACCTTCGTGAAGGATGGAATGAAAGTCGGTTTAGGATCAGGTTCCACAGTATATTGGCTTGTTCGCGCTTTAGGTGAAAGAATTGAGCAGGAAGGCATTCAAATAGAAGGAATTCCATCTTCTATTCAGACCGGTGCATGGGCAAAGGAATTCGGCGTTCCTCTGACTAATTTTGCGGAAACAAAGGAATTGGATGTAACCATTGACGGCTCAGATGAAGTGGATCCGGATTTTCAATTAATCAAGGGCGGCGGTGCAGCGTTATTTAGAGAGAAAATCATTGCGCAGGCTGCCGAGAAGTTAATTATTATCGTGGACGAGTCAAAAATGGTTGACCATTTAGGAGCGTATGCTTTGCCGGTAGAAATTCTGCCATTTGCCTGGGAACGTACAGCTCATGAAATAGAGAAGCTTGACTGTGTGCCGGTGCTTCGTTTGAAGGATGGGGAGCCGCTTGTCACTGATAATGGAAATTATATTGTAGACTGTCCATTTGAAAGGATAGAGGACCCAGCTGACTTAGACTGGAAAATACAGGCAATTGCAGGCGTGGTGGAAACAGGTCTGTTCATTGATATGGCGGATACTGTCATCATCGGAAGCTCAGAGGGTGTAAAGATAAAAGATAAATAAATTTGCAAATGAAGAATCATCGTGAAGATGGTCTTTTTATGCAGGTAAGAAAATGTATAAAAAATGCTGAATATAGCCGCTTCAACGGGTTTCATGGGGTGAGTAATCGCAACCCCAGAAATACACTCCGCTTTCCGTGGGCTTGAGCTCAGCCTCCTTTAAAGAAGACTTGTTGATTGGCAAGCCGTCAGGCGCAGACAGAAGCATAGTCGCACTTATGCCCCGCGGGTAGAAAAAAGAAGGTCACTTTTTTTCTGCGGGGTCTTCACTCTGCGCATTCCCACAGGAGTCTCCGTGTATTTCTTCCGAGGAGGCTGAACGTTGCCCGCGGAAAGCGACATCCCGCAGCGGACATCTCTTTGGCAAGAATGCCGAGGTTTTAAAGGCCAAGTAATGTTCTTGGTCTTTCTTTTGGCGAAAAGTATGAAACGAAACTTTAAGATCATCCCCTAATACCTTCATAACAATCCATTTTTCTAACCAAACATTCCTCTGGTTATGCACGAACTTGGCCGGCATAGCATAGGCTAATGTGGAGCTGGAGACATTGCCAGAGAGGATGAGGCCATTTGTGTGGAATTACCGGATTCATTAGCTGGGATAAACGTGCGAGGGACGAGAGAGGCACATTAGAAAAGATGGCAGCTACATTGTCTTTGCGCGGTCCAGATGCAACGGATTATTGGCTGGATGGTCATGTAGGATTTGGCCATACCCGTCTTTCTGTTATTGATTTAGAGGGCGGCAGACAGCCGATGACCAAAGAGGCGGAACATAAGCAATACGTTATTTGTTATAACGGAGAGCTTTATAATACAGAGGAATTACGGAAAAGCCTGATGCAGCGCGGATATACATTTACGACATCCTCGGATACAGAGGTCCTGTTAACAAGTTATATGGAATGGAAGGAAGACTGTGTGGACCACTTAAACGGTATTTTTGCGTTTGCTATTTGGGATAATGCGGCGGAGAAGCTGTTTATTGCACGTGACCGTTTAGGGGTAAAGCCGTTTTTTTACAGTGAAAAAGGAAAGACATTTGTGTTCGGTTCCGAAATAAAAGCGCTCCTTGCGCATCCGCAGGTAACAACAAAAATTGATCGTACTGGGCTCTCGGAGGTCTTTGGTTTGGGGCCTTCCAGAACACCGGGGCATGGGTTGTTTAAAGATGTCAATGAATTAAGAGCCGGGCATGCGATGACTGTTTCGAGAGAAGGAATAAAGGTCTGGCGTTATTGGAATTTAGAAAGTAAAGAGCATAAGGATTCCTTAGAAGAGACAGCAGAAAAAGTACGGACGCTGTTTATCGATTCCGTTCAAAGGCAGCTTGTAGCAGATGTGCCTGTGGCTATCTTCCTGTCAGGCGGTTTAGATTCCAGTGCAATTACAGCCATAGCGGCAAATCAATACAAAGAAAAAGGACTGGGCGCTTTATCAACCTTCTCCCTCGATTACCAAGGTAATAAAAAGCATTTTCAGGCGAGTAAGTTTCAGCCTTCCAGTGATCAGCAATGGATTGAAAAAATGGTAGAAGCTTTCTCAACCGATCATCATGAAGAAGTGATTACCGGGATAGAGCTTGCTTCCCTGCTGAAAGAAGCGGTCGAGGTGAGAGACCAGCCGGGGCAGGCAGATATTGATTCCTCCTTATTATGGTGCTGCCGGCAGATGAAGAAGCATACAACCGTGGCGTTGTCAGGGGAATGTGCAGATGAAATATTCGGCGGGTACCCTTGGTTCCATGACCCGACAGCAGCAGGAGACAGCTTTCCGTGGATCCGGTCTTTAGATGGAAGAGTTGAATTATTGCATGATGATTGGCAGAGCAAATTACAAATTGCAGATTATGTGCAGGACAGATATCAAACGACAATAGATGAAACACCCCGTTTAGACGGAGAAAGCAAGGTAGATGCAAGGCGCAGGGAATTGTTTTATTTAAATATGCAGTGGTTTATGTCCCAGCTTCTGGACAGAAAAGATCGAATGAGCATGGGAGCAGGTTTGGAAGTGCGTGTTCCATATGCTGATCATCATCTTGTGGAATATGTCTGGAATATTCCCTGGGAAATGAAAATGGCGAACGGCAGGGAGAAAGGGATCTTACGAAAGGCGATGGAAGGCGTTCTGCCGCAAGAGGTGCTTTACCGGAAGAAGAGCCCTTATCCAAGGACATTTCAGCCGGAATATACGGAGCAGGTGTCGCAGTGGATGCGGAAGATTTTAACCGACTCCGAAGCAAGGATCTTTGAGTTTTTGAAGAAGGATAAGGTAGAGAAAATTGTAGAAAGCACTGGAAAAGAGTTCAAGGACCCATGGTATGGTCAGTTAATGAGAGGGCCGCAATTAATTGCTCATCTCTGTCAGATTGATTATTGGTTACGGAAATATGATATTGAAGTTAGTGAATAGGCTATTCGGCTGATACAACAAAAAAAGCACAGGAAGCAGACGTTTTATGACACCTCTGTTTCCTATGCTTTTTCTTTTTTGGAAGCATGTACCATGATGTTCAAAATAATATCAAAAAAGTGTGAAAAAGCTGTATTGACGTGAAATTTGTCGAATGATAAGATATTATCATGCTTTAACACTTTAACATGTTGAAAAGGGGCGTTCAGAATCCATTATGTTTTTTAAAGAGCAATATCAGCTGATAAAAGACGTGGCAGAGGATATTTATTACCATCCGGAATTAGGCTATAAAGAAGAGCGGACAAAAGAGAATATCATCCGCTTTTTAAAGGAAGTTGATCCCAATGTGGACATCGAGCATTTCAGTACGACAGGATTCAAGACGACATTAGGGCCCAAAGAAGGGGATACACATATTGCGTTTATTGCTGAACTGGATGCAGTGTATGCACCATCACATATGTACGCTGATAAAGAGACCGGAGCGGCTCATAACTGCGGACATTATACGCAGGTAGCTATCGCACTGGCAATCTATCGTTATTACGTGAAAACAAATGCCAGCAAGAACTGGAAAAATAAAATAAGTTTTATCTTTGTCCCAGCAGAAGAGTATTTAGATTTGGCTTATCGTGATGCATTGATTGAACAGGGAACAATCAGGCATTATGGCGGCAAGCCGGAATTGATGAAGCTGGGTGTTTTTGATGATATCGATTTAGCTATTTGCGTACATGCCATTGGCGGCGAGTTTGATAACCGGACAGTGAATGTGAATTGCGATTTAGCTGGTTTTCTTTATAAAAAGTATACCTTTAAAGGAAAAGCAACGCATGCCGGCTTTGATCCGTTTTCCAGCAAGAATGCCTACAGCATGTCCACGGTTTTCAATACTGCAGTTGGTCTAATGAGACAGCAGCTGGATGAGAAGGAGCATGTTCGTATTAATCCTATTGTGATGGGGTCCGATATGTCGACCAATGTGGTTCCGAATGAAATCACAGTTGGCACCGATCTCCGGACAAAAACCGTGGATTATTTAAAAGAAGCAGCAGCCAAATTGGATGATGCAGCCAAAGGAAGCGCGATTGCCCTGCAGGGGGACGTGAGAACACATACACAAATGGGATATCTTCCTTTTGTTCAGAACAGATACCTTTCCACCTTTGTACAAGCTGTTTTTGATAATTTTTCGGAAATTGATGAAATCGATAACGAGAGCTTTATTAGTGCAGCAGGAGATATTGGGGATTTATCGTATATAATTCCATGTATCCAAATCGGCTACAGCGGCTTTACGGGAACAATTCACGGTGATGATTTCATTGATGTAGACCCGGAATTTATTTATAGCATTTTTCCGGAATTTGTTGCGGAAGTATTAGAGAATATAGATGAAAATGTGGACAAGGAAAAATTGTATAAACGTTCTTATTCGGAATATCTTTCGGTGATTAATCAGATTGTGGATGGTTCCAACTAGTTGCGTTTAAAAGGATGTTCAAAAAGCCTAATAAAAGGGGCTTTTTGAACACGTACTTTAAGAATTGGGGAATAGATATGGTGAAAAATTTTGTTTATTTTGTATTGTTTGTCCTGGCAGTTATTGCGACGGCTGAGTTGATTGGTATTCAATCGTTTACGGTTGGTTCCATGACCATCTCGATGCTTCCGTTAGTATTTGCAATTGCGATTGCAATGATTCTGGGGATGCCATTCTTGCGAAAAGGAATTTTGAAAAAGATTTACAGCAAGAAGAATGTTGATTTTGCAAGTAAATATTTAATTTTTATTATGCTTCCATTAATGGCCCGGTACGGGTCCGATGTTGCTCCGCAGATCAGAGAGATTCTGCAGGTCGGCTGGGTGTTTATCATTCAGGAGATTGGTAATCTGGGAACTGTTCTTTTCGGGCTGCCGATTGCTATATTGATAGGCTTGCGTCGTGAAGCAATTGGGGCAACATTAGGAATAGGAAGAGAAGGGGAGCTCGCGTATATTTCCGAAAAGTATACGCTTGAATCGCCGGAAGGGCGGGGAGTTATCTCGCTTTATGTGATTGGTACGTTATTCGGGACGATGTTCTTTAGTATTTTTGCGCCGGTTTTACTTGATTTCGGTATTCGTGTCGAAGCACTTGCAATGGCATCTGGAGTAGGTTCAGGAAGTATGATGAGTGCTGCATCTGCCACATTGGTAGCAAGGGTTCCTGAATTGGAAAATACCATTTTAGCCTATGCTTCCGCCAGTCAGCTGTTAACCAGTTTTATAGGTACGTTTACGATGGTATTCCTTGCCGCACCATTGCAGCAGGTTGTATATAAGTTCTTAGTTAGAGGTGACAAAAAATGAGCCCGACCATGCGCCGTTATATCCGATATGCACTCGTACTTTTATTAAGTGTAGCATTAATCTTATTTGCACAAGAAATCAAGCTGATAAAAAATCCAGATTCGACACCAATTACATCCATGACCTTTGTCGGGTTAGGAATCCTTTGGTTATTTTCATTTATGGGTGTAATTATTGCTGATCTTATGAAATTGGTTCCGATCAAAGTCATCCGTGATTTTCCTATCTTAGGCTGGGTATCAATTACGTCTTTAACGATGTGCCTGATTTCAGATTTTTTTGTGGAAGCAATTCAGTCTGTAGACTTTCTTGCGATTACGACACCGATTCTGACTGTTGCCGGGATTTCCGTAGCTAACCGGCTTGTTGATTTGCGGAGAACCTCCTGGAAAATTGCGATTGTTGCTGTCTTTGTATTTGCAGGAACGTATCTGTGCAGTGCCTTATTAGCACAGCTTGGACTTTTTTTCGCAGGTAATTAAATTTGATTTGAAAAGACTTTTCCTATAAACAGCAGGAAAAGTCTTTTTTTTAGATGGATAGATTAGCAAGAACGCTTACAGATTCCAGAACAAGTATGATAGACTTGAAGGTAGTAAAGTCTATCATACTCCATGTTTTTTTGATGGAATATCCGGTTTTCTTTGCCGGTCAGACGATAATAAACAGCCCTTGAAAGGATGAGCAGATGGAGCAGATACATCAAAAATTTAATCCTTATGCAATTGCAAGAGAATCCGTATACGCAAAAAAAGGGATGGTTGCGACGAGCCAGCCTTTGGCAGCAGAAGCGGGGTTAGGAATTTTGAAAAAAGGCGGCAATGCCATTGATGCTGCGATTGCGACAGCGGCCTGTTTAACGGTGGTAGAGCCGACATCCAATGGAATTGGCGGAGATGCGTTTGCCCTTGTATGGACAAAAGGGGAGCTGCATGGTTTGAATGGCAGCGGAAGGTCTCCTGAACATATTTCCATAGAAGCAGTCAAAGAAAAAGGATATGATGCGATTCCTCCATTTGGGTGGATACCTGTAACGGTGCCTGGTGTGCCTAAAGCATGGGCGGAATTATCCAGACGCTTTGGCAAATTGTCCTTAAAAGAAACGCTGCAGCCGGCTATTGAATATGCACGGGAAGGCTTTCCGGTATCGCCGATATTAGCACGCTTCTGGAAGAAATCCTATCAAATGTATCAAAAGGAAGAAGGCTATGATTTTGCTGCCTGGTTTGAAACTTTTGCACCCGACGGCAGAGCTCCTAAAGTGGGGGAAATCTGGAAATCAGCTGATCATGCAGCGACGTTAGAAGCGATTGCAGAGACGGATGCAGCTTCTTTTTATGAAGGAGAGCTGGCTGATAAAATTGCCCGGGCCTCAGAGGAAGCTGGCGGCTTTTTAACAAAGACGGATTTAGAAAAGCATGAAACAGAATGGGTAACTCCGATAAAGGTCAATTACCGGGGGCATGATATTTGGGAGATTCCTCCGAACGGGCAGGGAATCATTGCACTGAAGGCGTTGAATATTTTAAAGGGCTATTCGATGACAGCCAAGGAATCGGTAGATACATATCATAAGCAAATGGAAGCGATGAAGCTGGCATTTGAAGACGGGAAGCGGCATATTACCGAGGAAATCCAAATGCGCTATACAACGAAGCAGCTCTTGAGTGAGGAATACGCGGCTTCGAGAAGGGCATTGATTGGCGAGGAAGCGATCCTTCCTAATGCAGGCGATCCTGCTGGCAGCGGAACGGTTTATTTAGCAACAGCAGATGAAGAAGGGAATATGGTTTCCTTTATCCAGAGTAATTATAAGGGCTTTGGTTCAGGAGTAGTGATTCCCGGAACAGGGATTGCGATGCAAAATCGAGGATGGGATTTCTCTATGGATGAGACGCACGTCAATGTGCTGGCAGGCGGGAAAAGAACCTATCATACGATTATTCCCGGTTTTATTACAAAGAACAATGAAGCAATTGGCCCATTCGGCGTGATGGGCGGGTTTATGCAGCCGCAGGGACATGTTCAGGTTGTGATGAATACGATTGATTTTGGACTTCATCCGCAGGCTGCTTTGGATGCACCGAGATGGCAATGGTTGAAAGAGAAAAGGATAGAGGTAGAGCATCGATTTCCGTATACGATTGCTCAAGAATTGCGTCAAAAAGGACATGATATACACATACAGCTGGAGCCGAACAGCTTCGGACGCGGGCAAATCATCTGGCGCAACCCGGAAACCGGCGTGCTCTCTGGAGGAACCGAGTCCAGAGCAGACGGGCATATCGCTGTATGGTAGTACAAGCTTGAAAATGTGATAAAGAAGGATTGTTATATTCATGAAAAAGCAATGGGATATTTTTATCGCTTTCTTCCGAATAGGAATGCTGGGCTTCGGCGGCGGGCCGGCCTCGATCCCGCTTATGCGGAAGGAAGCTGTCGAGAAGTATAAATGGCTGGATGAGGACGAATTTACTGATATGTTATCCATCAGCAATACCCTGCCTGGACCGATAGCCACCAAGCTGGCAGGCTATATCGGCTATCGTGTCTCCGGCTGGATTGGTATGCTGAATGCGTTGGTTGCTTCTGTGATTCCAACGGTTTTATTAGTTATTATTTTATTAAGAACGCTATCAGAGGTCCGCGAATTTGATTGGGTGAAGGGCATGACTGCAGCGGTGGTAGCTGTTGTCGGGATGATGATGGCCGTTCTGACGTGGCAGTTTCTTCATAAAGCGGGAAAAGGTCTCGGCTGGATACGTGCGATTATCATGATTGCGGTGATATTTGTAGTGCTAAATTACCTGCATATTCATCCGGGTATTGTGATTGGATTTCTCTTAATTATCGCTTTTGCTCTTCCGGTGAAAAAGAAGGAGAAAGAAGGTGAACGCTCATGATTTTATGGGATATTTTTGTTGCTTTCTTTATTCCGGGGATCATCGGCTATGGAGGCGGTCCTGCTTCGATAACCCTGGTCGAAAATGAGGTCGTGCGTAATTATGGCTGGATGTCTGTGCAAGAATTTGGAGAGGTGCTGGCCTTTGCCAATTCACTGCCCGGACCGATAGCCACCAAAATGGCAGGATACGTCGGCTATGAATTAGGCGGTGTGGCAGGCTCCATTGTCGGAATCTTTGCCACAGTTGCCCCTTCGTTGATTTTAATGATTTTACTGGGTGGCATTTTACTCAAATATAAAAAATCAGAACGCGTCCATCGGCTGACGGTATTTGTCCAGCCGGTTATTGCAGTGCTGCTGGGTGTGATTGCCTGGAATTTCTGGACGGAAGCATATATCAGTATTGGTCTGCTGCAAACAGCCATTATTGTTGTTATCAGTTTTTATCTGATAGAAATAAAACAGGTGCATCCGGCGTTTATTATTGCTGGAGCTATGTTATATGGCGGCTTTTTCTTGTGAAATTGCTTGGTCAAAAAAATGAAGAACATGATAATTTGTTGAGGCTTAACAGAGACATTTTGTTGGAAAGGATATATCTTACCTGTCTGGCAGATGTCTCTTTTTTTCCATTTAACGCTATATCGCATCTCTTTTCCTATCCAAGCATGACAACCTTCTAATATTATTTTGGCAACAAACACGTGACAAAGTTGCATTTTGATTAGGTTGTTTTCCCTTGATGACACGGCATAAAATAAAGATAAGAAATGAATTCAAAAGGGAAAGGAGTTTAACAATATGTCAACACAAAACGGTGGATTACGTGCAAAAGTACAAAAATTTGGAAGTAACCTCAGTGGAATGATTATGCCGAACATCGGTGCTTTTATTGCTTGGGGGTTAATTACAGCTTTATTTATTCCGGATGGCTGGATTCCAAATGAAACGATGGCTAGCTTAGTTGATCCAATGATTAAATATTTATTGCCATTATTGATTGGTTTCACAGGCGGACGTATGGTCTATGATTTCCGTGGAGGAGTTGTAGGTGCCATTGCGACAATGGGGGTTATTGTCGGAGCAGAACAGCCAATGTTCCTTGGAGCGATGGTAATGGGCCCGTTAGCCGGTTATCTGATGAAGAAAGTGGATGATCTATTTCAGGCAAAAATTCGCCAGGGCTTTGAAATGTTATATAATAATTTCTCATCTGGTATTTTAGCCGCTATCCTTGCGATGATTGCTGTAGCTGGAATTGGACCAATCGTTTCCGGCTTAACAAATGCTTTAGGAAGAGGTGTTGAAGCTATTGTCAGTGCGGGTTTATTACCGTTAACCAGTATTATTCTCGAACCTGCCAAGACACTATTTTTAAATAATGCGATTAACCACGGTATTCTGACACCGCTTGGATCAGAACAGTCATTAGAAACAGGAAAATCTATTCTGTTCCTTCTTGAAGCGAATCCTGGACCTGGTCTAGGAATATTACTTGCTTTTGCTTTCTTTGGAAAAGGCGTATCCAAAGCATCTGCGCCAGGGGCAGCAATTATTCAATTCTTAGGTGGTATTCATGAAATTTATTTCCCTTATATCTTAATGAAGCCTACGTTAATTATTGCAGCCATTTTTGGTGGTATGTCAGGAATATTTACACTTCAATTATTTGATGCAGGGTTGAGAGCTGCTGCTTCACCAGGAAGTATTTTCGCTGTTATATTCATGACACCTGCTAACAGTTATGTGGGAGTTATCTTAAGTGTTATTATAGCAACTGCCGTTTCCTTTGGTATCGCTTCCCTTATCCTGAAGACTTCAAAAGGCGGGGAAGAGGATCTTACCGCTTCTACTGAAAAAATGGAAGCAATGAAAGGAAAGAAAAGCAGTGTCAGCAGTTCTCTGACAGGGGAAAAGGAAGAAGCGGATATCGAAACACCTGTGAAGGACTCAACAGAAGTGAATAAAATTATTTTTGCATGTGATGCCGGAATGGGCTCAAGTGCAATGGGAGCTTCCTTATTAAAGAATAAATTCAAGAAAAACGATATTGCCATCGATGTAACCAATAAAGCAATAAATGAAATCCCGGATGATGCGGATATTATCATTACGCAAAAAACACTGACAGACAGGGCGAAAGCAAAACGTCCGGATGCAGAGCATATTTCTGTCGATAATTTCTTAAACAGTCCGCGCTACGATGAATTGGTCGAACGGTTAAAGGATTGATGTGTTCTGTGCAGTTATAATAAAGTAATAGCCTTCTCTATTAAGGGAAGGCTATCTGCGGAAGGGAGGTGAATGGCAATGTATCTTACTAGTCGTGAACGAAATATCCTGTCTTTTTTACTATCGGATGAAGAAGAAAAAACAGTAAAACAAGTAGCGGATAAACTGAACGTCAGTACCAGAACCATTCACCGTGAACTAAAGAAATTAGAGGATGTATTAGCAGCTTATCAACTGACTTTTTATAAAAAGGCAGGTTCTGGAATTACGATTAACGGAAAGTTGCAGAAGAAGCAGCAATTAAAAGAACAGGTCGCACTGCTGGACGGGGTCGAATTATCGGAAGAAGAAAGACAATCTATTTTATTAAATACTTTAATTCAGGTTCATGAGCCGATTAAATTATTTACCCTTTCCAGTGAATTGAATGTGACGATCGCTACAATTTCTCAGGATTTGGATAACATTGAGAAGCGTATCCAGACTTTTGATTTAGAGCTTGTCCGGAAAAAAGGATATGGCGTAGAAATTCAAGGGGATGAAGTGAAAAAACGGGCTGTATTAAGTAATTTAATCTCCCGTCATATTGATCTATTTGAATTTGTGGAGAAAATCAAAGCAAAAAATAAGGAAGAAAAAGCAAAGGGTGAAACGATTTCTGACCGGTTATTAGGTCTCGTTGACCCGCTGAAATTAGAAAAAATAGAAGAGCAGGTGCAGGCAATCGGCAGGGAGCTTCCTTATCATTTGGCGGACAGTGCGTATGTCGGGCTGGTTGTTCATTTGGCGCTTGCGATTGAAAGACTGCAAAAAGGAGATACCATCCATTTTGATGAGGGGTATAAACAGGAGATTCAGGGGAAGCAGGAATACCACATTGCAGCTAAATTAATTGAAAAACTGGAGACTGCTTTTTCCATCGAGATTCCGGAGAACGAGATTGGCTATATTACGATGCATTTAATGGGAGCAAAGCTTAGAGAAAATCAATCCTATTTGCTGGAAGAGGCCAGTATGGATCTGGCACATCGGGTGAAGGAGCTCATTCGCAAAGCAGGAGAAGAGCTGCAGATTGATTTATCGGCAAATAACCGCTTTTTAAACGATTTAACCACGCATTTAAAGCCAGCTATCTATCGAATGAAACAGCAGATGAATATTCATAATCCGATGCTGGCAGAAATCAAACGGGATTATATGGAGCTTTTCGAAATAATTGAAGCATGTACTGCATCTGTCTTTCCGGAGTTGCAGATTCCGGAAGAAGAAATTGCTTATATTGTCCTGCATTTTGCAGCGACACTTCTGCAGACCGAGGAGCGTCAAGATGTACGTGTTCTGGTTATTTGTTCCACAGGGATTGGGACATCAAAAATGCTGGCCACCAAATTAGAACGTAAATTTCCAGAAATAGAGCTGGCCAGGCACCAATCCATTTTTGATTTAAAGCAAGAGGAGCTTTTAGAATATGATGTCATTGTTTCGACCGTTCTTTTAGAAAATTTGAATCAAAGCTATGTGCATATTTCACCGATGCTGACAGAGGACGAGGCTGCCAAAGTGAAGACAGCCATCCGAAAAGCAGCATTAACACGGCCTTCATCATCAGTGAAAACAAATAAGATGATGGAAGGAGATTTTCTAGTAAACCTTCAAGAAATGCATCGTTATTCAGACATCATTTTACAGGTGTTAAACCGGTTTAAATTATTTCATCTGAAAGAAGGGAAGCGGCCTTTCTTGGCATCTATTTGTCTTCAATTACAGCAGCACGGCCTGATTGAAAATCAAAGAATCCTGTTTGAAAAATTGACCAAGAGAGAAGCTCAGGGAGGTTTAGGGATTCCTGATTCTAAGCTTGCTTTATTTCATACCAGATCGGATACGATTAACGGGCCGGGATTCTATGTTTTTCAATTGCCTAAAAAGGAAGAAGTAGAGGCAATGGACGGAACAAAGATGGATGTATCCCGTATTTTGATTATGCTTGCTCCGGAAGCTGTGCATCCGGAAGCATTAGATATTTTAAGCTTTATCAGCGGTTTGATTATTCAGGATGATGCCTATCTGCAGCTGCTTCAGGAAGCAGAGGAAAAAGAAATTAAGCAAGCTTTGACAAAGCAGTTTCAATTATTTATTCAGGAAAAGTTTTACCAAGAGGAAAACCGTTAATTAAGATAAGTAGTTACCTTATCCAAGTTTTAAAAAAGGAGTGCATATCCATGACAAAAGAAATTTTAAGCGCAGAGAATATTGAATTAGGTGTACAGCTCGCATCCAAGGAGGAAGCGGTTCGTTACGTTGGCGGCATTTTATTAAATAACGGCTATGTAAAAGAAAACTATATTGATAAGATGCTGGAGCGTGAAGCGATCGCAACGACATTTATGGGAAATGCATTAGCTATTCCGCACGGTACAGAAGATGCGAAAAAAGAAGTTTTAGCAACTGGACTGTCAGTTGTCACGGTTCCAGACGGCGTTGATTTTGGCGATGGAAATATCGTAAAACTGTTGATTGGTATTGCGGGAAAAGGAGATGAGCATTTAGAAATATTATCGCAGATTGCTATTATCTGCTCAGAAGAAGAGAATGTGGAGAAATTGACGCAGGCAGCTTCTAAGGAGGAAATTATAGCAACCCTTAATGAGGTGAATGACTAATGAAGGCGGTTCACTTCGGTGCAGGAAATATCGGCAGGGGCTTTATTGGACTTTTACTGGATCAGTCAGGGTACGAGGTTACCTTTGTAGATGTTAACGAAGCGATTATCTCAAGCATTAATCAAAACAAATCATATCAGGTTCATTTTGCAGATGAAGCAAGTGATGCGGTTACTGTAGAACATATTTCTGGCATTAACAGTATAGAGGATCCGAAGGCTGTGACGAATGCTATCATCGATGCGGATATCGTTACAACCGCTGTCGGGCCGAATATTTTGCCTGTCATCGCAAAAGCGATTGCCAAAGGACTTGTGGAAAGAATCGATATTCGCCGCGAGCCGCTTGCCATCATTGCCTGCGAAAATATGATTGGCGGGAGTACGTTATTAAAGGAATATGTTTATCAGGAAATCAGTGAAACAGATCAGGAAGGCTTTGACGATTTATTTGGTTTTCCAGATGCGGCAGTGGATAGAATTGTACCGAATCAAACAAATGCGAATTTGCTGGATGTTCGTGTGGAGCCTTATTATGAATGGGTCGTGGAGAAGACATTTATCCAAGGCGAGCTACCTGATATAAAAGGAATCACCTACGTTGAAGAGCTTGGGCCCTATATTGAGCGGAAGCTGTTTACTGTTAATACCGGGCATGCCGCGACAGCTTATTTGGGAAGTTATCATGGATATGAAACCATTGACGGAGCGCTGCAGGATAAAGCGGTGACGGATACCTTAAACGGTGTGTTACAGGAGACTGGCCAGGCTTTAATAGAGGCCTATGGATTTGATGCCAAAGCACATGGAGCCTATATTCAAAAAATCATCGGCCGATTCCAAAATCCGCATATTTCTGATGAAGTAACCCGTGTGGGCAGAGGGCCGGTTCGCAAGCTTGGGCCGAAAGACCGCTTTGTACGGCCGGCAAGTATGTATTTGGAATTTACATCTGCTGCGCCGGCATATTTAGCCAAAGCGATGGCAGCTGCTTTACGGTTTCAAAATAAAAGCGATGAAGAAGCAGTGAAGCTTCAAAGAATGATTCAAAAAAATGGGCCGGCAGCAGCTTTTGCAGAGGTGAGCGGGTTAGAACAGAATCATCCGATTACGGAAGCGGTCATGCTGGAGTATGAGAAGCTGCGCTAAATGATATATTAGCTAGATAGAAAAAGCATGGAAATACAGCCTTTCCATGCTTTTTCGTTAATCTATTTCACCAGCCCAAGCTTTTTCAACCCATTAAAAATACCTGAATCTGTCACCGATGTTGTTTGAAAGTCCGCATATTCCACTAATCTGGAATCGGCATTTCCCATAGCAATGCCTGTGCCGACAAACTGAAGCATTTCTTTATCATTCATTCCGTCTCCAAAAGCAATTACCTCAGAAGGAGAGATATTCAGATGCTCCAGCATGTGCTTAATAGCGATTCCTTTATTAACAGAAGTCCGAAGCACATCATAGGATTCACTCGCATGAGGTACGTTTACCTTGGAGAGGTGATAATCCTCGGTGATTTCAAAGTCCTTTACCTGCTCTTCTGTCACATTAATTGCGGAAGCAGAAACAATTTTATCTGAGACATCCGGTGTGAAGATTTTATTTTGATGCAGCTGGAATACGTTATTGAAATCCTCCACATACGGATTCGTTAGAGAAGTGAAGTAGTTATTTTCGGTTGTGTAGAGCACCAGCTCACTTTCACTTTGACCGGCAATGGATACCATTTTTTCTACATCCTCTTGTTTCATCGGTGCGTTAAAAATAACATCACCTTGATGAAGCGCGTAGGCGCCGTTATAGGTAACCGTGGAAGTAATCTCAAAATTAGAGGCTAAATTTTGGATATCCACAAACGGTCTGCCTGTGCATAAAAACACATCCAACCCAGCAGATTTTACTTGCCGGATTGCTTCTTGCGTGGATGGCGTGTAGGTGTGGTCCGGCTGCAGGATGGTTCCGTCAATATCTAAAAATAATGCGCGATAAGTCATTGTAATCTCCTTTTCTCCTTAAAACTACTCCTATTTTATCATAATGTCAGGGCAAAACCCAGCAGACAAAAAAAGAGAGAAGCCTTCTTTATCAGCTTCTCACCTAAATGTGTTATAGCGCCTGATCGTCAACCTGATCAAGCCAATTTTCAATAAAATCAACCGCTGCTTCGACCGTTCCTTCTTCAAAAGGAGACGCTAAACCGGCAGATTGAACAAGCTCTAAAAATGGCCTGGAGCCGCCGAGTTTGCACAGGTCCAGATAGTCCTGCCATGCTGTTTCCCGATTTTCCTGTGATTTCTTTAAAAATTGAAAGGCGCAGATTTGTGCAAGCGTATAATCGATATAATAAAACGGGTCCTCATAGATATGCCCCTGCTTCTGCCAGAAAGCACCTGATTCTAAGCTTTCTATTCCATCGTAATCGCGATGCGGCAGGTATTTCTTTTCCAGATTGCGCCAAGCCTGATTACGCTCCTCTGGTGTCCAGTCCGGATTTTCATAAACAAGATGCTGGAATTCATCTACTGCAACGCCATATGGCAGAAATTGAATTGCGTCAGAGAGATGTGCATACTTATATTTGTCCACATCCTCTTGAAAGAAATTTTCCATCCATGGATATGTGAAAAATTCCATACTCATCGAGTGTATTTCGGCGGACTCGCTTGTCGGAAAATAATATTCTGGTACCGAAAAATGGCGGCTGGAATAAGCCTGAAAAGCATGTCCTGCTTCATGCGTTAAGACATCGATATCTCCAGAGGTTCCATTAAAATTAGAGAAAATAAACGGAGACTGATAATCTTCAATATACGTGCAATATCCGCCGCTTTCCTTGCCTTTCTTTGCCTCTAAATCCAGCAGCTCGCGGTCCAGCATAAACTGAAAGAATGCGCTGGTTTCATCTGATAATTCATCATACATTTGCTTGCCATTTTCAATAATCCAATCCGGATTGCCCTTCGGAACGGCATTTCCAGAAGCGAAAACAAAGGCTTCATCATAGAATTTCAAGGAATCTACACCAATGCGTTTAGCCTGCTTTTCATAAAGCTTTGTAGCAATCGGTACAATGACTTCCTCCACTTGTTTGCGGTAACGCTGGACCATTTCTGCGTTATAATCAACACGCTGCATGCGAAGATAGCCAACATCAACAAAGTTTTTAAACCTTAGCTTTTCCGCAATTTGTTGACGTGTTTTCACTAAATCGTCATAGAGACGATCCAGCTTTTCTTTATTCTCTGCAAAAAAGCTCTGTCTGGCCTCCAGTGCTTCCTTTCGGGTTTGGCGGTCCGGGTCCTCTGCAAATGGGCCGAGCTGGGCCAGCGTATACGACTTACCCCGGAATTCAATGTCTGCAGATGCAATTAATTTGGAGTAAGCAGATGTCAGCTTATTTTCTGTCTGCAGCAGTGGAATGATTTCTTTCGAGAAAGCCTTGATTTCGCATTCCGCCAAATCAAATAATTGGGAACCATACTTATCTCGAAGCTGGGCTTCATAAGGAGATTTCAGGAGTTCTTTATAAAAAGCGGTAGATAATTCCTGAATTTCCGGAAGATGCGCATCAAAAAAATCCCGTTCCTCGTGATAAAATGCATCGCGGGTATCGATGGAAGCACGGATGAATACAAGATTATACATGGTTGAAAGGTGATTTCGGATCGCGTTAATGGTATCAATAACAGCAATTGCCTGCTCCATGGAAGCAGCGTTTTGGAATTGCTCCAGCTTTTGATAAAAATCCTCTTTCACTTTCGGGAGATCTGGTCGTTCATAGGCGTAATTTGCGAACGTTTGCATGTTTCCTCCTCCTTGTGTTCATGTCATAGAAATATATACCAATTATAAGTATACCTCCATTTATGGGAATTGTATTCTATTTTTGCACTTTAAGTATAAAGAATTAAAGGAATAAAGTATAAATGCAGTGCTTTTGATGGGGCGAGTAATCGCAGCAACGGTTTTAATAGACCGAGTAATCGCAGGTCTCAATGTTGTCAGGTTAATGCGACCGCTGCGGAAAAACAAGGAAAGTGTAGCGTTTTTCTGAAGTGGCAGCTATTAATATTAACTCAACTTTCGTACCTAAGAATAAGCATATATTGCTATTCCAGGGTGAACATGTTCTCCATTACTTTGCTTGCATTTTGGTGAAATATCCGGACTTTTTGGAATTGATGATGGTGCATAGCTCCGCTCCGGCCAACCACTCCGCTTTCCGACGTACAAATGTTTTCGATGGGACGAGTAACCGCAGTCCCAGTCCCAACTAAGGCATTCGTGAATGCCAAGTTTTCTTTAGAAGAAAAAGTGCTATCTTGCGTTTCCTGCATGTTACCTTCTATTTATTCGAATAATTTCAAAATACATATTGCATATTTAATCATTTTAGTGCATATTTATTATATGTTATTTCTCATCAAAAAGTTTCTTACGATAATTGTAGATTAGTATATTTCATGATATTAAATAAAAGGGGCAGTACATAAAAATGAAAAATTTACTGAAAGATAAGGAATATATTTTAGAAAATATGCCCAAAGGTTTTTATACTTGTTCAAAAAGCCTGGGAATCAAGGATGAAACGCTGGATTTCACGGTTATATTATCAACAGAGCCGGCAAATGCGGCTGCCATGTTCACACAAAGCCGATTTTGCGGAGCGCCTATTCCTATTGGAAAGCAAAATGTTGCGAATGGAAAATTACAATGCTTTGCAATCAATAGTAAAAATGCCAATGTAGCGACTGGAGAAGAAGGCATAAAAAATGTGATTGAGCTAAATGAATTAATTGCGGCGGAATTAGACATCGCTCCAGGGGATATTTTACCTTCATCAACAGGAGTGATAGGGTACCAGCTGCCAATGGACAAGATGCGGGCTGGCATAAAAAATCTTAAAAATAATATGGTGGAAGGCGGATTAGATAAATCGGCGGAAGCAATAATGACAACAGATACTTATCCCAAGTTAAAAATGTGCAAGATTGGTGATGCTACCCTGGTTGGAATGGCGAAGGGCTCCGGAATGATCGAGCCGAATATGGCTACGATGCTTTCTTATTTTGTTACAGATGCAGCTATTTCTGCAGATGAGCTGGAGAAATTATTGAAGGAAGCGGTCAATCAATCATTTAATATGGTCAGTATTGATACGGACACGAGTACAAGCGATACGGTAGCAATCATGGCAAACGGAGCTGCTGGAAAGGTGGATTTACAAGCATTCAAAGAAGCACTGACGGCAATGAGTATCGGTCTGGCTAAAGAAATTGCCCGTGACGGAGAAGGAGCGACCAAGCTGGTGGAGGTAACTGTAAATGAAGCTGCCAGTTTTCAGCAAGCGAAGAAGATAGGGAAAAGCATTGTTAACTCACCGCTTGTGAAAACGGCTATTTTTGGAGAAGACGCCAATTGGGGGCGTATCGCCATGGCAATCGGAAAATGTGAAGATGAAATAGAGGTAGATTTGGAAAAGATAGCAATTTATTTTGGAGATACCTTAATTTATCAAGGAAAACCGATTGGCGATAAGGAGAACCTGGACCAAATTCAATCCTATCTGGAGAATCCGGAAATAAAGATAACGGTGTCTCTAGCGCTGGGGACAGAACAAGCTACTGTCTGGGGATGCGATTTGTCTTATGATTATGTACGAATTAATGGCGAATATACAACCTGATACCTTTTCAATATTCCTCCCTGTGCAGATGAGATGAATATTGACTTTCTTATTCTTCAATTGTAGACTAAAAGTAGTGTAATTAATTAATGGCGGGGTGAGGAAATGGTAGAAGCAGTTATCACATTTGGAGCTATTTTAACAGCGATTACAGCACTTATCAGTATTTTTCTCGTTAGAATGACTTCCAAAGAATCCCATGCTGGTTATTATCCAAATCTATTCTTGGCACTTGTGGGAATTTTATTGATTCTTGTAGCATCAATCGCACCAAAAGTTGATTTTGCAGGAGCTGGATTTGGCGGAATTGGAATTGCTTGTATGTTTGCGGGAGCAATTGGATTCATTATATCAGCAGTTCTGGACGCTTACAAAAGTGTAGAAGCATAAAAATAAAAGCAATGTCTGTTCGAAAAAGCAGACATTGCTTTTATTTTTATGACTGGATTATTCCACTTTAATGATTTGTTCATTTTCCTGTTTGATTTGTCCCCGCTTTAATAATGTTCCTACTGCACGTTTAAAAGCAGATTTACTGATTTGAAATGTGGCCCGGATTTCTTCGGGATCGCTTTTATCATGAAAAGGGATGGCGCCGTTATTCGCTTCCAGATGCTTTAAAATCGCATCTGCATCATCGGATAAACTATCCTGCTTCAGCGGGCGGAGAGAGACATTAATGGATCCGTCTTCTTTCACGGCAATCACTCTTCCTTCAACTACTTGTCCGACGCGAGGTTCCATTTTTCGCTCTGTTCGATGGATAAAACCGCGGTAGCCTTCACTGGTGATGATCGCTGCCCCTTCTTTATTCGTATAATAAACAGTGCCGATAACCGTCTGCTGGTTCAGCTGTTCCGGTGCGGCAAAGACATTATTCGCAATAATATTTTCAGATGCAGGTACTCCCAACAGGCGTCCTTTTTTATCAAGCTGCAGCGTGATATATAAACGATCTCCGGAACGCGGCCAGCTTTCCTGGAATAAAGGCAGGGAGTCTTTGGAAACAAGAATATCCTTCGAGGTGCCGATGTTGACGAAAACACCTAAACGGGGAAGAACACCCACAACCTCCGCCCAATCATATAATCCAAGCGTGACAGAGGGTAAATATGTAGTGGCATTTACCTGTTCTTTTTTATTTACATAGAGGAAGACATCAACAGATTGGTCCAGCTCTAAGACGGATTGTGCTTCGTTATGATGAAGCAGCACTTCTTCTCCATAAGCAGATAAAACATATCCAGTATCTATTTTTCGTAAAACGGTCATGGCTATAATGGAACCGATTGGCAAGTCTGTCGGCATATTAGATGCTCCTTTCAAAAATATGTGAAATTTGGAAAAGGGATACTCTCTTTAAAGAGTACCCCTTTATGATTAAAGTAACACGTGATATCAAAATTAATTTTAAGTTGGAACATAAAATTCAGGAGAAATTAAATTCATTCCTAAATCATATGATTCGTTTATTTGTCCTGACTCAGTTAGATTTGCTGAGCCATCTATCCGTATAACGCTTACGGAATGTCCGCGGTAAATATTCTAAAATCATCTTTTCTAACTTAAGCAATGCAGCCCCAAACCTTCTGCTGCATCCTTGCGGCCCCTTAGCCGCGCCAGTGTGAATAAGCATTTACAAAAAGCTTCACAGAATGCCAAATCACAACTGTTACTTCTTAACTTTACTAGTATGTACGTTTTCTTTTGATTTGTCAACTTTTTTTAGTGTGTGAGGTTTTTTGAAGGGAATTTACAGCTGATGACAGTTTGGCATAAAAATATAGTTGACGCCATATGATACACTTGAATTAATTGAAAAAAAGCGTGGAGATGTACATATGTTATTATTTATTGAAGTTATTTTACCGATTATGGCTGTTTTTGCAACTGGATTTATCCTGCAGCGTATCCGTGTGTTGGATGTGCGGTCGGTGTCTGCTGTCTGTTTATATATCCTGTCACCAGCGCTGGTATTTGTCACGTTGTATGATGCAGAATTTGATTCTGGATTTTTAGTGATTCTCATTTATATGTTTGCCTTATTTTATGTCATGGTATTTATTAATAAAATGCTGGCAAAAATCTTTGGCTGGGACGGCAATAAAGAGAGTGCAGCCATTCTTTCAACTGGCTTTATGAACTCGGGGAATTATGGTCTGCCGGTAGTTTTATATAGTATCGGCAATGCAGCAGTGCCTTATGCCATTTTTATCATGGTAGTTCAGTCCCTGCAGAATAATTTTTTTGGCATTTACTATGCATCCAGAAGTACGAGCGGGATGCGGAGAGCATTTATGAACATCCTAAAAATGCCGACAACCTATGCGGCGATATTAGCCTTTTTCTTTTCGCTGCAATCTATTACAATACCAGATTATATCCATTCTACAATCGAAATGGTCGGAGACGCCGCTATTCCTGTGATGATGATTATGCTCGGTATGCAGCTGGGATCATTAACGGCATTAAAGATAGATTGGCAGGTTGTGCTTTCTTCCGTTACCTTAAAAATGATTGCCGCACCAATTCTGGCAGCCATCTTTGTCTGGCTTGTGCCGATGGATCCGTTGATCGGGACGGTATTGATTATTATTTCTGCCATGCCGACAGCTGCAACAACTACAATGTATGCCATTGAATTTGATACAGAGCCGGAGCTTGTATCAACGATTACGTTTATCTCGACGGTAGTCAGTATTGTTACGATTACGATTCTATTAAATATAGTTGCTTAGAAATAAGAGTAAACATGTTTGTTGATTTAATTTAAAAAATGATTTTGCTTTATAAAAAGGATAGTGTCTGACTGATTTTAATTGAGTTAGACACTATCCTTTCTTATTTATCTAGTAAAAAGGCTGTTTTAATAAAAGAAATGAACTAAAAAAGAGAAAAAATCCATTTTATTTTTAAAAAATGGTGGAAATATTCATTTTAATTGTTATAATAATTTTATAACTTATCAATCAACATATATTCCTTTTTCTCATTGTGAATATTTCGATATACTATATAACCAAGGGGATAATAATAAAAGTATACTTCATAAGTATTGTATCGTTTGGAGGATATCGAAAAAGGAGAGGATACGAAATTGAATAAACAGAAAGAATTTCATAATGAAGTTCAATTTATAGCTAAAATATCAAGCTATCAGAATGCATTTACAAAATCGGAAAAAAAAGTATCAGATTTTGTACAGGCAAATATGGAATCAACCATATATATGACTGTAACGGAATTAGCGGAACGTATTGGCGTGGGAGAAACAACAGTTTTACGTTTTTGCAGAAAAATGGGGTTTAAAGGGTACCAATCTTTTAAAATGGCTGTTACAAAAGAAGTTGCGAAGTCTTCCCATGATGTTTTTGATGAAGCCAAAAAAGAAGAGTTTAATGAAGCAGATGAGGTACAGTTTATCGTTCAAAAAACACTGGCTAATAATGTTCAGTCTTTAAAAGAGACAGCGAGTATCCTCGATATCAAGGAATTAGAAAAAGCCATTCAGTATATTATCACAAGTAAACGAATCGTCTTTTATGGGGTGGGGGTATCCGGGAATACAGCTGCAGATGCCAGAGATAAATTTATTCGAATTGGACAATCCACCGAAGCATTTGTTGACTCTCATATTCAAGCAATGTCTGCAACAACACTAACAGAGGAAGATATGGCAATAGGCATTTCTGTAAGCGGTAGCACAAAGGATACCGTCGATGCTTTAAAGATTGCTAAGGAAAAAGGAGCAAAAATTTTATCCATTACTCATTTTACTCGTTCACCAATTACGAAATTATCAGACGTTGTTCTATTAACTGGTGGAAGAGAAACTGCCCTCCAAGGCGGATCGATGTCTGCAAAAATTGCACAATTATTTGTGATTGATATATTGTGTAATGGTGTTGCCGGAAAATTAAAAGATGAAGCACTTCAATTTAAAGAAGCGACAGCAAAAGCGGTAGCTGATAAAGCTTATTAATGAAATGGTAATATATACTAAATGGAGAAAGAGGCTGAAAAAAATGAAACATATTCCGTTGAATATGCTGAGAAAAAATCTGTCAGATATTCCTCAGTTTTCTTTGCCAGATGGATATAGCATCCGCTTCTATGAAAAAGGTGATGAACGTCATTGGGCAAAAATTGAAACAAGCGTCGATGAATTTAAGGACGAAGCAGCAGCACTAGCGTACTTTGAGAAGGAATTTGGTCTGTTTACAGATGAAATGACAAAGCGTTGCCTGTTTGTTGAAAATGAAGATGGAGAAGAAATAGCGACAACTACTGCCTGGCATGGTGATTTAAGAGGGGATGGAGAAATCAGTGGAAGAATTCACTGGGTAGGCGTTACACCAGCATATCAAGGTAAAAAACTCGCGAAGCCTTTAATGACAGCAGCAATGAACACCTTGGCTGAATACCATTCTAAAGCATATCTCACAACACAAACAACAAGTTTCCAAGCAATTAATATGTATTTAAATTACGGTTTTGAACCATATCTTATGGAACCGACTTGTGAGGAAGGCTGGAGATTAATGGAGCAAAAACTGGAACGAAAAATTTTAAAACGTTATTAAAGGAGGAAGACAATGATTAAGGCAGCTATTTTTGATTTCGACGGCCTCATTCTAGATACAGAAACTGCTTGGTTCGATGCTTATAGAGAGGTTCTTCATAATCAATTTCAATTTGATTTACCACTTGAAGAATTTGTGAAATGTGTTGGTTCAGATGATACTGTGCTTTTCTCTTATCTGCAGAAAGAATTAGACTACCAGTTGAATACAGGATCTATTCGTAACGAAGCTCGAAAACTTCATAGTCAATATGTGAGTGATGCAAAAGCGAGAGAAGGTGTGGTAGATTATCTGAGAGATGCAAAAAATGAAGGTTTAACGGTCTCCCTAGCAACGAGTTCAACAACCAAATGGGCAACAACACATTTAACAAATTTAAACTTGCTTTCTTATTTTGATTTTTTGGTAACTCAGGATATGGTAAAAAGAGTGAAACCAGCGCCGGACATATTTTTAAAAACACTTGAAAAATTAGATTTAGAAGCACACGAGGCAGTGGTTTTTGAGGATTCCTTAAATGGTTTAGTTGCTGCACAGGAGGTAAAACTTCCTACAGTAATTATACCGAATCCAGTTACTGCTGCATTACCTTTTGAAAATTATCATTTAAAATTAAATTCGATGACTGATATGTCGTTACATGAAATTTTAAAATCATTAAATAAATAAATTTGAAAATTATATTGCATGCAAATGGAAAGAAGGTTAGGTGGAGAGATGTTAAAGGATTTGGAAGGTGGATTAGTTGTATCCTGCCAAGCTTTAGAAGGTGAGCCAATGCATGGCTCATCTCATATGGCTTCGATGGCTCTGGCAGCAGAACAGGGAGGAGCAGCAGGAATTCGTGCAAATGGACCAGAAGACATTCAGGCAATTAAGGTAAAAGTTGATCTACCGGTTATTGGTATTTTAAAAAAGCAATATCCTGGTTTTCAAGCTTTTATAACAAGTACAAAAGAAGATGCAAAATTAGTTGCAGAAGCTGGTGCCGATATTATAGCTATTGATGCAACGAACGGCAAAAGAAAAGAAGACTTGCCAAAATTAATTGAATATATAAAAAAAGATCTAAATAAACTGGTGATGGCAGATGTGGCAACGCTTCAGGAAGGGGTTCAAGCAGAGTCTCTGGGATGTGATATGGTAGGTACAACGTTATCTGGATATACAAAAGATACAAAAGGGAGACCTAGACCAGATTTTTGCTTGATGGAAAGTTTGGTGGATACATTGAAGGTACCTGTGATTGCAGAAGGAAATATTGATACACCGGAAAAAGCTAAAAAAGCAATGGATATCGGTGTAGCATTTGTCGTAGTAGGTGCAGCAATTACCAGGCCGCAGTTGATCACGAGAAAATTTGCAGAAAGGCTGAAAAGAAAATGAGAAATGCAATAGGGATAGATATTGGCGGCACAAAAATAGCGATGGGTTTAGTTCAAGAAAATGGAATATTATTAAAAAAGGAGGAATTTACCACCTTGAAAAAAGAAAAAGGTGAGAAAATCCTTCGTGTGATAACAGATAGAATCCCTTCCTTCTATGACGAAAATACAACAGGTATTGGCATTGGATCGGCTGGGCAGATTGGACATTCCGGCAAGGTACTTTCAGCGACAGATACGTTCAGTGATTGGCAGGGCCTGCCGATTCAAACTTGGTTAGAAAATGAAACAGGATACCGGGTTGCTGTTGTTAACGATGTGCAGGCAATGGGGTTAGGAGAACAGTATTTTGGAGCAGGCAGAGATGTAAAGAATTTTCTTTGTGTAGCGATAGGAACTGGAATTGGCGGAGCGATTATAGCAGATGGACAACTCCTGCGTGGACATGCTGGAGCTGCAGGCGAAGTTGGACATATGGTTCTATATCCAAACGGCCGGGAATGTCCATGCGGAAATAAAGGCTGCTTTGAAGCGTATGCTTCCGGAACAGCGTTAGAAGCAATGTATGCAGAAAATTTTAAGGAGGTGAAGAAAGGACAGGAAATTTTTGCAGAGGCTTTAGGTGATAATGAGAATGCAGCTTTCATCATCAATCAATATATAGAAAATTTAGCTATTGGAATGACATCGTTGACAAATATTTTTAATCCGGAAAAAATCATTCTGGGGGGCGGGGTATCCGGCTCATTAGTACCATTCATCACAGATATACGACAGCAGGTTCGCAGTCAAGTAAATAAAATCAATAAAGATGTAGAGATTGAATTATCAATGCTTGGCGGAGATGCCATGATAATAGGTGCAGCAAGTTTAGTATTTTAATTGGAACTATCAAATATAAAGGAGATGTTTTGTGTTGAATAAATTAAATGTAGCTGTAATCGGTATGGGAGTAATGGGGCAATCACATGCAAGGATTTATTCGGAGCTTCCTCATGTGAATTTAGTAGCAGTCCACGATATTAATCAGGAGCATGCAGAAAATTTGGCTGAACAATTTCGGACAACGGCTGTTCATAGTTTAGAAGAATTGTTGAAAGATGAGAATGTGCATGCAGTCAGTATTTGTACATCAGATGATCAGCATTTTGATGTTGCCTGTAAAGCTTGTAACTTTCATAAACATATTCTGATTGAAAAACCATTGGCTGATAATGTAGCGGATGCTCAAGGGATTATTGATAAAGTGAAAGAAACTGGTGTGAAAATGATGGTCGGTCACACATTGCGCTGGGATCCGAGATATTACAATGCGAAACAGGCGGTGGCAGCAGGGAAAATCGGCGAACCTGTCCATCTTCATTCCCGGCGTAACAATTCCTATCAGAATGGAAGAAGATTAAAAGGAAGAACATCTGTCGTCATGTTTTTAGGTGTTCATGATTTAGAAGCTATTGAATGGATTACCGAAGATAAGATTGTGGAAGTTTCTGCAGTTGAAGTAAGAAAGCGCTTAAAAGAATTTAATGTTGCAGATGCTATTATAACAACATTAAAATTTGAATCTGGAACAATTGGCAGCTATGAGACGAGCTGGGTTTTACCGGATAATCATGTAGAACTGGATGCCAAGCTTGATATTATCGGAACGGACGGTGTTATCAATATTGATATTCTCGACCAGTCTATCCGGGTATTTGAAAAAGGTAATAAGATTACGTTCCCGGACACCATGTATGGAGTGGATTTATATGGGACACAGACTGGAATCATGAAGGAAGAGCTAAGTTCTTTTGTAGATAGCGTTCTGAATGATAAAGAATTTCCTATTCTAGTAGAAGAGGCCTTAAGAGCAGTTAAAATTGTCAGAAGTATTGAAAAATCACTTGAAACTGGTCAGCCAGTGAAAGTAGATCAATAAAAAAGCTGATCATAACAAAAGGGGTTGTAACGAATGAGCGGGCAAAAGAAGAGTATTCGTTCAAGGATTCAAACGTATGGCAGTAATTTAAGCAGTATGATTATACCTAATCTTGGAGCTTTTATCGCATGGGGAATCTTAACAGCGATTGCTGTACCGACACAACTGGAGCTTTTTACTAATTTTATCAGTCCAATGCTAAATTATCTGCTTCCATTACTGATTGGTTTTACCGGTGGACGTATCCTCCATGATTTTCGCGGAGGGGTCGTAGGTGCTGTTGCAACAATGGGAGTCATTGTTGCAGCAGATATACCAATGTTTATTGGGGCAATGATTATGGGACCGCTAGGCGGATTAGCAATTAAAAAGTTTGATCAGCTCTTTGAAGGTAAAATCAAGTCGGGGTTTGAATTATTGGTTAATAATTTTTCAGCTGGAATTATCGGAGCAATACTAGCATTATTTGGTTCAATCGCTATTGGTCCATTTGTGAATGCGCTTACCAGGTTGTTAGGAGCAGGAGTAGACTTTTTAGTAAGCCACGGTCTTCTTCCGCTTGTCAGTATTTTTATTGAGCCGGCAAAAGTAATGTTTCTTAACAATGCAATCAATCAAGGTATCTTAAATCCAATCGCAAGTAGTCAGATAGAAGAAACTGGTAAGTCTGTGCTATATTTACTCGAAGCCAACCCTGGTCCAGGTCTAGGTATATTGCTGGCATTTATGCTTTTTGGTAAAGGAGCAACGAAAGCATCAGCTTATGGCGCTGGAATTATCCATTTTATTGGCGGAATCCATGAGATTTATTTCCCGTATGTATTAATGAAGCCAACACTGATTATTGCTGCTATTTTAGGGGGAATGACAGGTATATTTACGTTAACAATGTTTGATGCTGGCTTAGTGAGTGTAGCCTCTCCGGGAAGTATTATCTCTATCTTATTAATGACGGCTACGGACAGTTATATCGGTGTTATTTTAAGTGTTCTGTTTGCTACTGCAGTATCTTTTGCTATTGCATCGGTTATTCTTAAGTTTGATAAAAAAGTCGATAGTGAAGATTTGGTAGAAGCAAGTAAAAAAATGGAAGCGATCAAAGGGAAGAAGAGCAGTGTTGTTTCTGGCTTGAATAATTCAAACCAGACAGAAAATAATGAAACAATCGATTTTGGAAATGTAAAGCATATTATATTTGCTTGTGACGCAGGTCTTGGGTCAAGTGCAATGGGGGCTTCATTGGTTAAAAAGAAACTGAAGGATGCAGGGTACGAGGAGATTACTGTTAAAAATATTGCTATCAGCAATTTGCCGACTGAGGCAGATATTATGTTTACACATAAAGAGCTTACAGACCGTGCGAAAAAGAAGCAGCCAGATGTTTATCATGTATCTATTGATAACTTCTTAAACAGTCCATCCTATGATGAAGTTGTAGAACATATTAAAGCTGCCCGAAGCTTAGACAGAGAGAAAAAAGTTGATAAACTATTGACAGAAGAAAATATAAAACTGTCTGGTGAAGCGAAGAATAAAGAGCAGGCGATAGCCGAAGCCGGCAGAATCCTTGTGGAACAAGGTTGCGTTTCTGAAGAATATGTTGAGAAAATGTTTGAAAGAGAAAAAAGCGTATCAACCTATATGGGAAACCTCTTAGCTATTCCTCATGGTACAGATGATGCGAAAGAAGCAGTTTACCAATCTGGTTTAGCAATCGTAGTTTATGAAAATTCGATAGATTGGGACGGAAATGAAGTGAGGTTAGTTATTGGCATTGCTGGAAAAGGAAATGAGCACTTGGAGATATTGTCTTCTATTGCTACTAGCTGCTCTGAATTAGAAAATGTAGAGCAATTGATTAATATAAAAAATAAGAAGGATGTTATAGCATTTTTTTCAGAAACAGAAGATTAATCTTTAAGTATAATATAAAATCACCGTATCGAATTTATATTTTAAAATACATTCGATACGGTGATTTTGTCTGTAACCCTTAAATTGGACTTTGAATTAATTAGACAGCTTTAGAAAAGTTTAATGGGCAAGGCAGGATAACAGATACTTAAGTTAGACATTGAAAATATTCCAGCACCCCAGCGTAATCAGAAATACAGATGGTAAAAAAGATAAACGCTGTAAGGCAGGTATTCTCCATAAATAACTTCCGAACATGATTCCGCTAAATAAAAACAATCCACTCATGCCGGCTGTTAATAACGCGGTAATCAGCGGGGAGTATCCAAGCATCGCAGCGCCGATTCCGGCACCAAATGCATCGAGAGCTAAAGCGAAACCTAATAGAATGGATTCGTTAATAGAGATAATACCTGACTTATCTAAATCGGCTTCTTTTGGACGAGTGAGCACAGTTTTCATATTTTCAAATTTAACATTGGAAGAAGCGTGATCTCCATTTTTGGCTGCTTCCGTTTCTCGTGAGCGAAACATGGAAATAAGGGAGAAGAAGCCTAAAAAGATAAGAATCCCTCCGCCAAGCATGCTGGCTCCCTGAGGAGAAATAAAGGAACGTAAGAAATCGCCTACCTCCATCGATAGAAAGACAATCAATCCGGAGCAGAACATAATAACAAATAAAGAGAGAAGAGGCACTTTGATTTGCCGCATCCCATAGGTTATTCCTACACTAAATCCATCCAGACTTACCGCAATAACGAGTAAAAGCATACCTGTATATATCATACGTAACATCCTCTTTCTAATAGTGCATGCTCAAAAAAAATCAACTAAAGCGTTCATTGCTTATCATCCTGGAATTTTTGAACATCCTCTAATAAGTAGAAGTAAAAGCTTCAAAAAAGAGTATGAAGCCATGTCATTCCTGTAATTTTTGTGTATGATATTCTATGTTTTTGGGTGCAATGTGTGCCTTGGATGAACGTATTAGAAGGAAATATGTTAAAGTAGTAACAGACTAGAATTCGATAAAATGAGGGATAGATATGAGTAAGACAGTGGTATTAGCAGAAAAGCCGTCTGTAGGCAGAGATATAGCAAGAGTCCTCGGATGTAACAAAAAAGGAAATGGCTATCAAGAGGGAAAACAGTATATTGTGACATGGGCGCTGGGACATTTAGTTACCTTGGCAGATCCCGAAACGTATGACCCTAAATATAAAACATGGAATATGGAAGATTTACCGATGCTTCCGGATCATTTGAAATTAGTGGTCATGAAGAAAACGGGCAAGCAATTTCAAGCGGTGAAGCAGCAAATGTCACGTCAGGATGTAGGAGACATTGTGATTGCAACTGATGCCGGAAGAGAGGGAGAGCTCGTTGCCAGATGGATTATTGAAAAAGCGCGTGTTAAGAAGCCTGTGCAGCGTCTATGGATCAGCTCGGTTACGGATAAAGCAATCAAGGATGGCTTCCGGAATTTAAAGCCTGGAAATCAGTATTGGAATTTGTATCAATCTGCCGTAGCGCGTTCGGAAGCGGATTGGTATGTCGGATTAAATGCAACAAGAGCTTTAACCACCAAGCATAATGCTTCCTTATCCAGCGGCCGCGTCCAGACGCCGACACTGGAAATGATTGCGATGCGTGAACAGGAAATCAATCAATTCAAGCCAAAAACCTATTATCAGCTGCAGGGAAAAACAAAAGGCGGGTTTGCCGTTACGTGGAAGGACAAAAAGAATCAGTCCCGTATTTTCTCGAAAGAAGCAGCAGATAAATTAAAAGCAAAGGTATCGAAGGAAAAAGCGTTTATTCAGCATGTGGATAAAAAGCATAAGAAAAAACATGCGCCAACCTTATATGACTTAACGGATCTACAGAGGGAGGCCAACCGGATTTATCAATTTTCTGGAAAACAAACCTTATCTGTACTGCAGAAATTATATGAACAGCACAAGCTTGTCACCTATCCGCGAACCGATTCAAGGCATCTGTCAACGGATATGGTCTCTACATTAAAAGAACGTGTAAGGGCGTGCGGCGTGGATGAATATGCGAAAGCTGCGAATAAAATTTTAAAAGAAGATTTACGCACTGGCAAAGCTATTGTAGATAACAGCAAGGTAACCGATCACCATGCGATTATCCCGACAGAAGAAACAGTGGATTATAGCGCGCTGTCTAACCAGGAGCGGAAAATTTATCAGCTTATTGTCCAACGTTTCTTAGGAGCACTTTCCAAGCCGTATGAATATGAACAGACAAGTATTACGGTAGAAGCTGCCGGAGAAATCTTTGAAGCAAAAGGAAACAGAGTTGTTGCTTTAGGCTGGAAGGAAATTTACCAGCATCAAGCAGACGATGAAGAAGAGATTCGTTCCAATGTCCCTCAAGTAACAAAAGGAGAGGAAATGGCGCTCAGCTTTACTATCAAAGAAGGGCAGACAACACCGCCAGAACGATTTACAGAGGGGAGCCTCCTGCAGGCTATGGAAAACCCGACGAAATTTATGGAAACGAAAAAACAAGAGCTTGTGAAAACAATGAAGCAGACTGGCGGTATTGGAACGGTTGCTACACGTGCGGATATTATTGAAAAGCTGTTCAATAATCAATATATGGATCTGAAAGGAAAGTATATTTATCTGACGTCCACCGGCAGACAGCTCTTAGAATTAGCGCCAGAAAAGCTCCGTTCTCCTATTTTAACGGCAGAATGGGAACAAAAATTAGCACAGATCGCAGAAGGCAAGCTGAAAAAGGATGTCTTTTTAAAGGAAATTAAGACATATACCAAACAGGCAGTCCAAGAAATAAAAGCAAGTGAGGAAAAGTTCAAGCACGATAATATGACAGGGACAAAATGCCCGAAATGCGGCAAGCTGATGCTGGAAGTAAAAAATAAGCACGGGAAACGGCTCGTCTGTCAGGACCGCAGCTGCGGCGGGAAAAAGAATATCGCAAAATATACGAATGCCCGCTGTCCTAATTGCCATAAACGCCTAGAGCTCCGCGGTGAGGGAGAAGGTCAGATGTTTACGTGCTCCTGCGGTCACCGTGAAAAACTGTCCACCTTCCAAGCAAGAAAAGAAAAGGAAAAGAATCAGAAGGTATCTAAAAAAGATGTCAACAAGTATATGAAAAAGCAGGATGATTTTAAAAATAATGCACTTGCAGATGCGCTTGCGAAATTAAAAGATAAATAAGGAAGTGAAGTCCCCGCATGAAAAACGGGGGCTTTTCTGATGGGAAAGTAAAATGCAGAAAGAAGGGAAGCAGGAAATCTGACGAAGCAGCAGTAACATCTGCCTGAGTAAAAAGACCGTATTTCCTGAAAAATCCATAATTTGCAGTTTGATTTAAGTGTTATATAATAGGAAGAAGAGACGGCTAAAATGTAGAAGGGATGATTGATATGGATGCCTTTTCTGTAATCAAATCACTCAATAACAATGTTCTTATTGCCGAAGATACGAATCAAAATGAAGTTATCCTTATCGGGAAGGGCATCGGATTTGCTAAAAAGAAGCGAGATCTCATTGAATCCAAAACCGTGGAGAAGCTGTTTGTTCTTCGGGATAGAGAGGAACAGGAAAATTATAAAAAAATTATTGATAATATCGATGAAAAAACACTGCAGAGTATTGTGGATTCGATAGAAATAATCAAAAAACGCATCAATACATTCACGGATGAGCATACGCTGGTTGCATTGACCGATCATATTATTTTCGCGATTGCCCGTTTGCAGCAGGGGTTAGAAATACGTAATCCATTTTTAGCAGAGACGAAGGTGCTCTATCCATTTGAATATGAAATTGCCTCCGAAATTGTAGAATATATGAATCAATTTTTACCAGTCCATTTGCCGGAGGGAGAGATTGGTTTTGTCGCATTACACGTTCATAGTGCAATGGAGGGAACAGCACTAAATGAAATCAACCGGTATTCGCAGCTTGTTTCTAATTTAATTAAGATAATCGAGGATCAGCTCTATATAACACTAGACAGAGACAGTATGGATTATGTCCGTTTTGTCAGACATCTCCGGTATACGATAGAACGAGTTTTAAATGGGGACAAGGTAGAGGAGCCGCGAAAAATGGCAGACCTGTTAAAAGAAGAATATCCCGTGTTCTATAATTTGTCCTGGAAGCTGATTAAAATTATGCAGCAGACGTTAAAGAAACCTGTTTTTGATGCGGAATCAGTCTATTTGACGATTCATTTGCAGCGGCTGCATGAAAACATCCAGCTAAAATCAAAAACGAATTAAATTTCGCACTGATAGTCTCTGCCCGTAAAGTACTATTTATTGGTCTTTGTGCACATCCTCTTATACGTGTGACTGATTCGATCAGGCATGAGTAGGAATACTTAGATAACGACGGGTACAGTATTTCTGTATCTGTATGCGCTATCCTTGTGTTTTTACTGATGCCTTTTTTACGGCTAGAAAGAAGGAGAGAGAGGTGTTATAGATGTTCAAAAAAGCGTTTGGAGGTCTTCAAAAAGTTGGCCGGGCGCTTATGCTGCCGGTGGCACTCTTGCCGGCGGCAGGTCTTTTGCTTGGGTTTGGCAATGCTGCCCAGCAGAACACCATGCTTGGCTATCTTCCGTTTTTGGAAGCAGACTGGATTCAGCTGACTGCAACCGTAATGGAAGACGCCGGCGGTATTATATTTGATAATTTACCGCTGCTTTTTGCAATTGGTGTGGCGATAGGACTGGCAAGTGACGGAACGGCCGGTCTTGCTGCGCTGGTAGGTTATTTGGTGATGAATCAGGTAATGGGTTCGTTTATGCAGGTAACCCCAGAATTGATAGCGGAGGATCCCGGATTTGCAAGTGTGCTTGGAATAGGAACCTTACAGACCGGTGTATTTGGTGGAATTATTGCCGGGGTGATAGCTGCCTATTGTTTTAACCGGTTTCATCATATGGAGATGCCATCCTACTTAGGATTCTTCGCAGGAAAACGGTTTGTCCCCATCGTGACTGCAGCTGTTTCTTTCCTTGCCGGCATTTTATTAATGTTTATCTGGCCGACAATCCAACATATCATGAACAGCGCTTCCTATTGGCTGATTGAAGAAGGTACATATATTGCTGTATTTATGTTTGGGTTTATTAAACGTCTATTGATTCCTTTTGGACTGCATCATATTTTTCACTCTCCTTTTTGGTATGAATTTGGCACATATACCAACCTTGCCGGTGAAATTATTCGTGGAGATATGACGATATTTTTTGCGCAATTAAGAGATAATGCAGAGATTACGGCAGGGAATTTTATGGCCGGTGAATTTCCGATTATGATGTTCGGGTTGCCTGCTGCAGCACTTGCGATGTATCATACGGCACGACCGGAGAATAAAAAACTGGTTGCGGGACTGTTGGCTTCAGGAGCTTTAACGTCCTTCCTAACAGGAATTACCGAACCGCTTGAGTTTTCATTTTTATTTGTATCGCCATTCTTATTCTTTATTCATGCCGTGTTGGATGGACTCTCCTTTGTATTGATGACATGGTTCAGTGTCAATGTCGGCTATACCTTCTCAGGAGGAGCAATAGACTTTGTGCTGTTTGGTGTATTGCCGAATCAGGAATCATGGTGGATAGCGATCATAGTCGGGTTTCTGTTTGCTATCCTTTATTACTTCTTATTCCGATTCTTTATCAAGAAGTTTAACCTGATGACGCCGGGAAGGGAAGAAGTAATTGAATCAGCACACAGCGGCGAACCAGCGAAGCCGGCTGATTTAGCTTATCATGTGCTGGAGGCCATGGGCGGACGAGAGAATATTACGCATTTGGACGCTTGTATCACACGGTTGCGTGCATCAGTAAATTCGATTAAACATGTTGATAAGAACCAGCTAAAACAGCTCGGAGCCTCAGGAATACAAGAGGTAGGGGATAATATTCAGGCCATTTTCGGACCGCGTTCGGAAATCATTAAAGGACAAATGCAAGATATCATATCCGGAAGAACGCCTAGACCAGCATTAGATAGTTTGGATGTATATGCGGTAGAGACAAATCATCAAAGACAGCATCCAGATAAGGCGGAAGGAATTGCTGCTCCTCTAAGCGGAAAACTCCTTCCTATTACAGACGTTCCTGATCAGCTATTTTCCAGCAGGATGATGGGAGACGGCTTTGCAGTTGAGCCGTCAGATGGAATCGTTGTTTCCCCGGTAAATGGAAGAGTCAGTAACATCTTTCCTACCAAGCATGCAATTAGTCTGGAATCAGAAACAGGTAAAGAAATCATGATTCATATCGGAATCGATACCGTGCATCTCAAAGGAGAAGGATTTGACATACTTGTCAAAGAAGGCGAAGAAGCGGAAACAGGCCAGCCTTTATTAAAAGCAGACTTAGAATATATCGGTAAAAATGCCAAGTCAACGATTACACCTATTATCTTTACCAATCTGGAAGAAGGACGGCAAATCGAATTACTGAAAACGGAAGGATATGCTGGAGAAAAAGGGGTTATTGAAATCAAATAATGTGAAAGCTTTATTTTTTCACAGAAAATACACATAAATAAAGGTGAAACAGTTTACTTCATTCTTTAAAAGAATTATCATTTAAGGTGAACCATGTTTATTCATGTAAGGAGGGTTTTCTTTCCATGGCTTTTGTTATTCTTGATCCATGCAGAGGTGAAAAAGCAGGAGAATGCGTCAGTGTTTGCCCTGTTGATTGTATAGAAGAAGGTATCAAGCAATTTTATATTGATCCGGATATTTGCATTGATTGCGGCGCATGTAAAGCAGTTTGCCCCGTGTCTGCAATTGAAGAGGAGTATGATTTGACTCCAGATCAAGAGAAGTATTTAGAAGAAGCAGAAGAATTTTTTGCGAATCGGTAGGTACTTTTGATTGGAGCGCGTTATGAAAATAGCCCGTCTGTTTAAAAAACAGACGGGCTATTTTGGTATGTTCTGATCAAACCGATAGAATGATACTCTTGAAAATCAATCCAGGAAAGTCTAATTTTTATCGATGCACCTGTTATTCATCTTCAGAGATTTCTTGTACTTCCTCAGCCAATTTACTGGCAATCCAGCGTTTTGCTGTTTCTTCGTCGATTTCATATTCTTTGCCGGCACGTAGTAAATCTCCGTGGTAGGCAGTTTGTACGTTCATTTTTACTTTCATGGGGATGCTCCTTCTGATGGGCTGTTTTCTCTATGATATCATAGAAGGAAGTCAATGTGTGTGGGTGCATAGTTATGTGCTTCAAATTTTTACAAACGTGGAATGGGTACGGTATTACTTGATATATTAAAAATACTTTTGTACGTAACTTTTGAGTTTTTAAATACCGATATTTGGTAATTCGATTAAGAATCTCTACCGACAGAGTTCTTTCTGTTCTTTGGAGGAAAAGATTCCCTTTACGTTAATTTTCATGCAAACTGAAAGGATGACGTAGAGTTTTATTTAGAAAGAAAGTGCAAATAGCTCGATACTAAATTAAAGGAGAATACGTATGTCTCATAAACTAAACGGAAAAGTGGCATTGGTTACAGGAGCTTCAAGAGGACTTGGAAAACATATAAGTAAAACGTTAGCAGATGCAGGAGCTACAGTCATCGTGAACTATGCGAATAATCACCAAAATGCGCAAGATACGGTTGATTTTATTGAATCGGATGGAGGAAGAGCGATAGCCATTCAAGGTGATGTACGGGATGAAGAATCAGTAGAAAAACTGATAAAACAGGCAGAAGAAGAAACACAAGGAAGTATTGATATATTGGTGAATAACGCCACTGGTCAACAGCCCGTATTATCCATCGAAGAACTAGCATGGCAAGATTATTTAGAGCAACTCGAATTCTTTGTGAAAGCGCCGTTATTATTAACAAAGGCTGTCCTGCCAGGGATGAAAGAAAAAAAGAATGGTCGAATTATAAATATCGGAAGTGAAGTAGTTCAGTTAGGTACTCCTAATCATTCAAACTATGTCATGGCCAAGGCTGCCCAGCTAGGGTTGACACGCTCCTGGGCAAATGAACTTGGTTTTTTTAGTATTACTGTTAATATGATTAACCCTGGGTTTATACCGGTTGAACGACATGAAGCAGAAGATACGAGTGAATATCGGAGTGGAGTTCCACTTGGCAGAATGGGAGTCCCTCAAGATATAGGAAATGCTGTTTTATTTCTTGCCTCAGACGCAGGGAATTTCATCACTGGCCAATCGTTATCTGTAAATGGAGGGAATACGTTAGGGATATAAGAGAGAAGCGAGCGATTGCACAGTCAATTATCTGATTGTGCAATCGCTTTTTGAATCCAAAAGAAATAATCAAAATTTGCATGATAAAGCTTTCTGTTTCATTAGAAAATGTTAGGTTATACTCTCAAAAATTATTACTGGGATGTAAATTCAAAAATCGACTCATCCTCATATAAAACAGTTTTCTATTGCTTTTATCGAATTATGTATTATGATAAAAATACAATGTAAAGGATTACATTTAGTTCAATTACTTTTTTAGAGAGGTGATATGGCTTATAAAAAAGTAGATTTATATGTTGAAAAGAGGGGATTATATTGCCGACAATTCAGGATGTTGCCAAACATGCAGGGGTTTCCGTTGCTACTGTATCGCGAGTATTAAACAATCCTTCATCGGTTGCAGAATTAACACGCAAGAAAGTCGAACAATCAATCCGGGAATTGGATTATTCACCAAATATCTTAGGCCGGAATTTACGGAATGCGGAAAGTAAGATGTTATTAGTGTTATTACCTAAGATATCTAACCAATTTTATTTGAAAATTGTAGAAGGGATAGAAGAAAAAGCACTTGAGTATGGTTATAATATTCTGCTTTGTCAAACGCATTCTAAATTGGAAAGGGAAAAAGTATATTTCGATTTATTAAAAAATCAACTGGCTGTGGGCGCGATTACGATGGATCCAACAATTGACCGTCAAGTATTGGTTAATATGGCAAAACGGTATCCATTTGTACAATGCAGCGAATATGTAAGTTCGAAAAATTTGCCTTATGTAACAATAGATAGTGAATTAGCAGCTTATCAAGTAACAAAATATTTATTAAAACAGGGACATCAGCGAATAGGACTCATAAATGTCAGCGAGTCATTTCTATACGCGAGGGATAGAAAAAAAGGATATCTTCGAGCGTTAAAAGAATTTCATATTGAACCGGAAGAAGATTGGTTCTATTCTGCCAACGATGTATCACTTGAATCGGGACAGCAGGTGATGCGCTCTATATTGAATAAGAAGAAGGATCTTACGGCAGTGTTTGCTGTTTCAGATATGTTAGCTATTGGAGCATTGAAAGAATTAAATACCAGAGGGATTGATGTTCCAAATGAGATGGCAGTAGTGGGATTTGATAAGATTGAATTTACCAGTATGACGTATCCCTCTTTAACTACCGTTGCACAGCCGATGTATAAAATGGGGGAGATATCGGTGGACATGCTGATAAAAAAAATACAGGGCGAAGAGGTAGAAGACATAATCTTAGAGCATGAGCTTATTATAAGAGAGTCAACCTGATTAGAGACGTACCTATTGTTACAACAGAGAAGGGGGTTTTATTTTATCTGACTCTTCCTGTTACTAGCTAAGCACATGTACTAACAGCTGATTTAATTCAAAACAAAGACTGAAAATTTAAAAAGAAACAATTGACCGGGTAGAACATTCTGCTATAATAAATGTAATCGATTTCATAGAGGGTCGATTAATAAAAAGAGGAGGATTTCTAATGCCGCAGATAAAGAAAATATTGCTGTTTGGAGTATTATATTTATTAGTTATTTTTATGGTTGCATGCAGTGGAGATAATGGTTCCGAGACAGATAGTTCAGAAGCAGAAAGTAATGAAGAAAATGAAAGCGCTTCCGATGAAAAGGTAACGATTGTCTATGCGACAGGTGTAGATACAACAGGTGCCACGGAAAGTCAAATTGAAGCATTTGAACAAGAACACCCGCATATTAACGTGGAGTATCGTGAAATGCCGGCCGATACAGGCCAGCAGCATGATCAATATGTAACGATGTTTGGTTCTCAGAGTTCGGAAGTGGATGTATATAATGGAGATATTATTTGGGCAGCGGAATTTGCTCAAGCCAACTATGCTTTGGAGTTAGATCGTTTTATAGAAGCAGACAGCTTTAGTTTAGATAATCACTTTGATGGTCCCATTCAAGCAGGTAATTACAATGGCAGACAGTGGGCCTTGCCGATATATATGAATGCTTCCTTTCTTTATTACCGTACAGATATAACAGATACACCGCCTGCGACTTGGGATGAATTAATTGAGCAAGCAGAAGAAATGCAAGGAGAAGAAGGAACAGAATTTGGTTATTTAATGCAAGGCTCTCAGTATGAAGGGATGGTAACCAATTTTATCGAAATTATCGCTTCTTATGGGGGAAGCGTTATCGATGAAAATAATAATGTAGTAATTAATAGTCCTGAAACCATTAAAGGTTTAGAAAAATTTGCAGAAATTGCACAATCTGATTTTGTACCAGGTAATATCTTGAATTTTCAAGAGATTGAAACAGAAAATGCATGGATTGCAGGGGATGCTGTATTTGCCCGTAATTGGACATATATGCAGTCTTCATCCAATGATGAAGAACGTTCAGAAGTCGCAGGAAATGTAGATATTGCACCTATTCCTGCAGGTGATGAGGGCAGCACCTCTGCACTGGGCGGATGGATGGCAATGATTAATCGATATTCTGAACATCCAGAAGAATCCTGGGAATTAGTAAAGTTCCTGGCAAGTGAAGAAGGTCAAAAAATTGGAGCAGTAGAAGGCGCACGTGCTCCAACTGTAGAATCCCTGTATAATGATCCAGAGGTACAGGAAGCTGGACCATTATTTTCAAATCCAAGTTTCGTAGAAGGCTTAAGTGTGGCTGTGCCACGTCCGGTATCCCCAATTTATCCAGAGATATCTGAAATTATTCAAATTGAGGTTTCTCGAGTATTAACAGGAGAACAGACGGCTGAAGAAGCGGTAGAAAATATGGAAGCACAATTGGAGGCAGCTTTAGAAGAGTAATGATAGATTGTTCATCTTGCTTTTTATTTACGTATATTTTTTATGAAAAAAGTGTCTGTTACATCTACTGATATCATTTAATTGAACTATTTATTTGAAAAATATAGTAGAAACAAGTAATAACTGAAAATTTTTAAAGAAACGATTGACTGGAAGGAACATTCTGCTATAATAAATGTAATCGATTTCAAAGAGGGGTCGACTAACAAAACGAGGAGGGTCTGTAATGCCACAGGTAAAGAAATTGTTATTGTTTGGAGTATTATTTTTATTAGTTGCTTTTATGGCTGCGTGTGGTGGAGATGGCGGTTCAGGGACAGATGATTCAGAAGCAGAGAATAATGAAGAAAATGAAAGCGCTTCCGAAGACGGCGAGCAAGTAACGATTGTTTATGCTACAGGTGTGGATACGACTGGTAAAGTAGAAGCACAAATAGAAGAATTTGAGGAATTAAATCCAAATATTAAAGTTGATTATCGTGAAATGCCTTCAGATACAGGACAACAGCATGATCAATATGTAACCATGTTTAGTTCGCAAAGCTCCGAGATCGACGTGTTTAACGGTGACAGCATTTGGCCGGCTGAATTTGCCCAGGCAAACTATGCACTAGAATTAGACCGTTTTATTGAAGCAGACGGCATTGATTTAGAAGAGCACTTTGAAGGACCGATTCAAGCAGGTAATTTTAATGGCAGACAATGGGCGCTTCCATTATTTATTGACGCATCATTCCTCTATTATCGTACAGATGTAACGGAGGAACCGCCAGCTACTTGGGATGAATTAATCGAACAAGCTGGTGAACTGCAAGGTGAAGGAGATACAGAGTTTGGTTATCTATTACAAGCATCTCAATATGAAGGCTTGGTGACAAACTTTGTTGAAATCATTGCTTCTTATGGCGGTGCTGTTTTAGACGAAGATGGTGAAGTAGTGGTAAATAGTCCAGAAACGATTAAAGGTCTGGAAAAATTAGCAGAAATTGTTCAATCTGATTTTGTACCAGGTAATATCTTAAATTTCCAAGAAATTGAAACAGAAAATGCTTGGATTGCTGGAGACTCCGTATTTGCCCGCAACTGGCCATATATGCAGTCTACTTCTCAAGATGAGGAACTTTCTGAAATTGTAGGGAATATGGATATTGCCCCGCTTCCAGCAGGTGATGAAGGAAGTGCTTCGGCATTAGGCGGCTGGACAGCAATGATTAACCGTTATACAGAGCATCCCGAAGAGTCATGGGAATTAGTCAAATATTTAGCTGGTGAACAAGGACAAAAAACAGGAGCAATTGTAGGAAACCATGCTCCAACTATCGAAGCGCTTTACGATGATCCAGAAGTACAAGAAGCTGCCCCTTTATTCGGAAATCCAGAATTTGTTGAGGGACTTAGTGCGGCTGTTCCACGACCAGTATCACCGATTTATCCTGAAATTTCCGATATCATTCAGATTCAGGTTTCACAGGTGTTAACAGGTGATCAAACAGCTGAACAAGCTGCAGAAAATATGCAGACACAAATCGAAAATGCTATGGAAGAATAAAGCTTTCTAAAGAGATGAGCAAGATGAGCGCTTTGAATTTCATCTTGCTCTTTCTATTAAGTACATCTAAGTGTGTGCTTAACGGAAAGGGAGGGGAAGAAATGTGAAGAAATTTCATTTGAATGAAAAGCGGCTGGGTTATTTGATGATACTTCCATCTATCATACTTGTCGTATTAATTACATTGTGGCCAGTTGCCCAGTCCTTTTATAATAGTTTATTTGATTATCGCTTAAATGATCCGACGAGGTCGGAGCGGATGTTAAGTGCTAATATGGATTTGGAACGTTATGTGGATAATTACTTTTATATTGACGGTCAGCTTAGCAATTTAGAAAGCAGTGCTGATGGTGATGACTTAGCTGCTATTCAGCAGGCTAGAGAAACAATTGAAGGATTTCATAGTGAATTGGAATCAGATAGCGAAATCAATGCTAAAATGGAGCAAATTGATGAGATGCTGATGAATTTCGAGCCGATTTCCGACAGCGATTTGAAATATGCAAAATTGGATAATGATTTTGCCGAAGATTATCGCACTGCTTTGAGTTCTCTCTCAGAAGAACTGCAGGTGATGGCTGCAGAGGCAGACAATGAGGATTTAGCACAGAATTATGAACAGACAAGCTCCTTAATTGAGGCTACCAGCACAAATATTTTGGAATCTAATTTTATTGGCTTCTCTAATTATGCTAAATATCTTCAGGATGGCCGAATGTGGAAATCATTAAGTAATACGATGATATTTACGATTGCTTCTGTTGCTTTTGAGCTTGTATTAGGTTTGGCTGTTGCCCTATTAATTAACCGTACCTTCAGCGGCCGCGGAATTGTACGTGCCTCCGTGTTAATTCCTTGGGCAATTCCGACTGCAGTAGGCGCGATGATGTGGGGTTTCTTATTAGATGGTCAAACGGGTGTTATAGCGCATTACTTTAATGAATGGAACCTGATACCCAATTCATCTTGGCTGCTGTCTACATCATCTGGCGGGATGTTCTCGATTATTTTTGCCGATGTGTGGAAAACGACACCTTACATGGCATTATTGCTCTTAGCTGGACTGCAGACCATACCGAATTCCTTATACGAAGCAAGTAATGTAGATGGAGCCAACAAATTTCAACAATTCTTTAAGATTACACTGCCATTGTTGAAATCTTCTATTCTAGTTGCTTTATTATTTAGAACACTTGATGCCTTCCGGGTATTCGATCTTATCTATGTACTAACTGGCGGAGGACCAGCGAATGCTACCGAATCTATTTCGATATACGCATACATAACCTTGTTCTCGCAACAGAACTTTGGGGAAGGTTCCGTATTATCGGTTATTGTATTCTTAGCTGTAGCATTGATTAGTTTTATTTATGTACGCTTAATTGGTTCAGATTTATTCGCAGGACGTACAAAATAGGAAGGAGAAGTAATATGAATAAACGAGCAGGTATAGGCTTCTATATATTTCTAGTAATATTTGTATTTTTGGTGATGTTTCCGTTTATTTGGGTGTTCTTAACATCGATAAAGCCTGTAGGAGAAATATTTACATCATTTAAATGGTTTACAACGAATCCTACGGTAGAATCCTATGAAGCTGCGGTAACGAATCGCCCGCTTATGCGATATATGTTAAATAGCTTTATTGTTTCATCTGTAACAACCATTTTAGCGGTTGGGTGTGCGGCCTTTGCGGCTTATGCGGTAACTAGATTGCCGATTAAAGGAAAAGGTTTATTCCTGGGAGTTGTATTAGCTGCTTCGATGTTCCCGCAAGTAGCAGTTATTTCGCCAATCTTCAACATCGTGACAGAGTTAGGCTTACGTAATAGTTATACGGGATTGGTTATTCCTTACATGACAATCAGTTTACCATTATCAATTTGGATTCTGTCTACCTTTTTTCAAAAGATTCCATTCGAATTGGAGGAATCTGCTAAACTTGATGGAGCCAGTCCATTTCAAACATTCCGAAAGATTATTTTACCGCTTGCGACACCAGGTATTTTTACGACTGCTATTCTGGTATTCATTGCGGCGTGGAATGAATATTTATTTGCTTTAACCATTAATAGTGATGATGTATGGAGAACGGTACCAGTTGGGATTTCCATGTACCAAAGTGAATATTCTGTTCCTTGGGGAGATATCAGCGCAGCAACAGTTATTGTGACCATTCCCATTGTTATCTTAGTGTTGATTTTCCAAAGACGAATTGTTTCAGGCTTAACATCAGGGTCTGTGAAAGAATAGAAATAAACATAGTTAGAGCGGATAACTTGAGGGTTATCCGCTCTAACTATGTGATAGAAATTCATCTCAGTAATTGTGGTTATGAGTCATTAAGGGTTTATCCAGCATCCTTCTTTGTTTGATTTCATTGCTATTTCGTTAACTAAGGTTAGATTAATAACATCAGACTTATTTATAGACGGGACAGTTCCATCTATAATTGCGGATGCCCATTGTTCCATAGGCATAGGCAATGCTTCTGGCGGGTTATCCGGTGTTGACCACTCCCCATTTCCGAATGTCTGGCGGATTTTGTTTCCTTCGATTAGTATCGTGCCTTCTGTTCCGTAGAGCTCTAATTGAAACGGACTGCCTTTGGACAGGAAACCAGTCTCGAGAATCCCCATCGCACCAGATTCATATTCTACTAAGACGACAGCATTGTCATCTGCTCCAAGGGTGTTTGTATGAATCATACGAGCAACCAGTTTTTTTACTTTACCAGCTAATCGGTTAGTCAAATATATTGGATGGGCGCCCAGATCAATTAATGAGCCACCTCCAGATTCCTCTTTGTCAAAAAAACGCTTCGGTAACCAGCCCTCGCTTTCTCCAGGACTTACGACCGCGCCATCATGAGCAGTACGGCATCGAATAGTAGTAAGTCTTCCAATCCAGTTATTATCTATTACCTTTTGCGCATATAAATAATAATCTTCTGTTAATCTTGGAAGTGAAACCATTAATTCAACGCCATATTGGTCTATCGTATTATAAATTTCCTCACAATCTTTCACTGTAAAAGCTAAAATTTTTTCAGTGAAAATATGTTTCTTATTTTCTGCAGCTGAGATAATTACTTCTTTATGCAAATTTGTTGGGGTGGTGACAACTACACCTTCAATTGTTGGATTTGTCAAAACCTTTTGAAGGTCAGATTCAAAAGGGACTCCCAATTCCTCTGCCCACTTTTCTCCTCTATCCGCATTTTCATCCCACACGAGTTTAATAGATAAATTATCATTAGCTTGAATTTCTCGGGCGTAGTCATCCGCATGTACATGCCATCTGCTTAACAATGCAATATTAACCAATTAGTTTTCCCTCCCTAAATGTATATTATTCTACAAAACTCATTTTTTTAACTTCTTTACTATTGATTAAAATAAACAGCTTTCCCCGTTCGTGCCGATTCGTATATTGCTTCCAATATTTGCGTGACAACAAGTGCTTCATTTGGTTTCACGACTGGTTCGGTATCATGGATAATACTTTCAATCCAATTTCTTGCTTCTAAATCAGGATCACTTTCAGAGTTACCGTCGTAAAATGCCACTCCTCCTGATTCCAATTCAATTTCCTGAGTATATAATTTGCCAAAGTCTTCACCATTAATTCGTAATCCATTTTTCATATCTGCACCACTTTTCGTGCCGCTGAGAGAGCATTTTGCTTCATCCACGTCTAAGGAATTCAATGCCCAGCTAGATTCTAGAACAATTGTGGCGCCATTTTCCATCGTTATAAAACCAAATGCAGAATCTTCTACTGTAAAGGCCTCTGGATCCCAAGGTCCCCAGGCATTTGCTGCATTTTCATTTTTCCCTAATTTATGATAGACCGTTCCCATAACCGATTTGGGTTTATAGTTATTCATCATCCATAATGTTAAGTCAAGCGCATGTGTACCAATATCAATTAATGGTCCGCCTCCTTGCTTTTCTTCGTCGAGAAACACTCCCCATGTAGGTACTGCCCTTCTTCTTATAGCGTGTGCTTTTGCATAATATATTTCTCCCAAATCTCCTCGCTCACAAAGCTTATGCAGATGCTGGCTGTCGGGTCTAAATCGGTTATTATACCCAATCGTTAATTTTTTGCCTGTTCGTTCAGCTGCTTCTACCATCTTTTTAGCTTCTTCTGTTGTCTTGGCCATAGGTTTCTCACACATGACATGTTTTCCAGATTCCAACGCAGCCACTGTGATTTCCATATGCGCATTGTTTGGGGTACAGACATGAACAACATCAATGGATGTGTCTTGTAATAATTTTTTAAAATCCACATATGTCTTCGCATCTTTCGTTCCATATTCCTTTGCAGCTTTTTCTGCCCTTTCAAGTACAATATCGCAAAACGCTGTCATTTCTACTTGCTCCAATTTGCTAAGGCTTGGCAAATGTTTTCCATTTGCAATCCCTCCGCAGCCAATAATTGCTATTTTAAGCTTTTTCCCCATAGTGTCTCCTCCTTTGAAAACGATTACATTTATCTTAGTTTAAATTTAATTTAAATGATTGTCAATCTTGAATTATTCATAGAATGAAGTCTCACTCCAAATTTAACCAATAAATCAGACGAAACCATATCAAGGCATTGTATTTAACAAAATAAAAGTTATAAAACAAGTGCTTTTTTCATATTTTCCCTTTATTTTATGTTAAAATACAATTTAAGAAAACGTTTTCATAAATTAGGTGAATAAAAAAACTTCAAGTTATTTATAAGCTGTATTTTAGAAAGACTAACTATATAAAGTCAAGTGAGAAATAAAAGAGATGGTTTTAGAGTTGAATAATGATTTTACAGAAATGAAAGCACACGAAATAAACCTGAGAAAAGTTCTTTTTTCGCAAGGTTATTGTCTAATTTCATAGGGTTCATTCTTCTTGAGTATCGCATGAATGATATAGCACAGTTTTCTAGCGACAGCTCCAACAGCCGTGAGGTGATGCTTTCCTTCTGAACGCTTTTTTTGATAGAAGTCTTTAAGAACAGGATCGTGTTGTGATGCCACCAAAGCAGCTGAAAATAAAGATTTTCGCAAATAAGGTGACCCTCGCTTGCTCATGACGTTATGTGTAGCTTCATATTCACCAGGTTGTGTGACAGAAGCATCTAAACCAGCATAAGCTACTAACTTTGCAGGATTGGAAAACTTATGAATATCGCCAATTTCTCCAAGAATAGAAGCACCGTTAATGGGGCCGATTCCTGGAACGGTTTCAATGACGGAATGTAGCGTATGCATAATTTTCTTGATTTCCATTTCTGTTTCCTTAATTTGTGTTTCGAGAAACTTCAGCTGTTCAATCATAGAGCGAAGTTGGAAAGTAAAGGCATCTTGGGCAAATTTGATTCCAAAAGAGTGTGACGCTGCCTGTTTTAATGATTCTGCTTTTTCCATACCTAATCGGCTTCGACTGGCTTCACTAAGTAATTCAGCTAATGTATCCGCCGGGACTTTATGAAGTTTTTCAGGGGAGCTATATTCAAGTAAAATTTCTTTGGACGCTTTTCCAAAGATACCTATTTTGCTAAATACAGAATCGTATTCAGGAAATACTTGATCCAATACGGCAATAATTTTTCGTTTAAAGTCACTGGATGTGCCAACCAAATAAGTACGATAACGAGACAATTGTTTGAGAGAGAATATGTTCTCATCGGAAAGGGATGTTTCTATGAAAGCTCCATAGCGAATTAAGTCTGCGATTAATACAGAATCGATAATATCATTCTTTCGTTTTCGAATTTCTGTTCCTTTCCGCCAACCATCTGTTTGAATGGGATTCAGGACATGGATTAAAAGATGACGGTCATGTAAAAATGAGTAGATGGCTAACCAATAGTGCCCAGTAGCTTCCATACCTACAGTAAAGTCGTCTATGGAAGGGGAAAAGGATTGGAGTTTTGTAAGTAATTTTTCTCCACCTTCTGTTGTGTTAGGAAAAGAGAATCCTTTAAGTACAACCTTGCCTTCTTCATTCATAACAGAAGCTACATGAGTACGTTTACCAATATCGATACCAAGGTAGAACATGAAATCACCCTTAAAAAATATTTTGGATTGAATGCCACTCATCTGAAAAGCGTTACTACCTTGTCCTAGATACGGAGTAAGGCGAAAGCCTTCAACATCTAACTCATTCGTAAACTGCTTATCAGAGAGAGGCGCCAGTCTTTCGATAACGAGTTCATAGACCCAAGGAGAAAACGGCTTAACCTCTCAATCCAATAAATATATTATCTCAGAAAAACTGAGTTAATATCTAACTAAATTACTTTGGTTCATAGAGTTTCCTATTAAAAATCGGAAGATAAAAACTCTAAATATAATATACAAGGAGAAAGTCATGAGCGAATTAAAAAGGAAACAGTATCCATTAAAAGGTAGAAAAATCTTGATCACAGGGGTCAGCAGACGAGCCGGAATAGGATATGCTATAGCCAGAAAAGCAGCTGCTTTTGGGGCTTCTGTTATTATTCAACATTATCAAGCACATGATCGAGAGCAGGATTGGGGAGCTGACGACTTAAATGCTGTGATAGAGGGAGTTAAAGCAGAGCTTGTAGAAGACGCATCATTTCATGAGTTTAAAGGAAATTTTATGGATGCTTCTGCTCCTAAGGAATTATTTAAAGAAATCAAAAAGCACTGCGGACATGTAGATGCTCTAGTTTGTAATCATGCCTTGAGTGGTTCCGATGGGCCTTTAGAAGAACTAACGGCAGAGATGATTGACAAACACTATATTATAAATACACGCTCTTCGCTGCTGCTTGCCCAATCATTTATGAAACAGCATTCATCCGAAAAAAATATTGGAAAGATTATTTTTATGACTTCCGGACAGCAGCAAGGTCCTATGCCCGGAGAAGTGGCTTATGCTACTGCAAAAGGCGGATTAGCAGAAATCGTCCTTACGTTAGCTGATGAATTAGCTGAAAAAAATATTACAATTAATACAGTGAATCCTGGTCCAGTAGACACAGGTTATCTAACAGAAAGTAAATGGAAAGAGGTAAGAAGTAAATTCCCATTTAATCGTTTTGGAGAACCCAGTGATACGGCTAATCTCATAAGCTGGTTATTAACGGATGAAGCTTCCTGGATTACAGGGCAGGTGATTAATTCAGAAGGCGGATTTGCACGATGGAGGACTTAAAGAGGGGGGAGTGTTGTTTGATTTATTTAATTGGTTTTAGATTTGATAATGAATATCTACTTAATTCCTATATTTAATGTATCTTTAAGCGTACAGTATAATTAGATTTAATTTATTAAAAATACCAAGTCACTCTATAAATGTGATTTGGTATTTTGGGTGTCATTTTGAAAATGACAGAAATGAAAATTAGTCCATATCAAAGTTAAAATAAATTTTAATGGTAAGCTAAAAACACTTAAATGAGCAATTTCTTATATTATTGCTTATTGCTTTATTTATTTGCAACGACTATACGGTGGTAGGTAAGAATTTGTAAGGCTGCAATATTCCAGGAATAATTCAGGTGTTAATTATACAATGAGTGAAAATGGCAGGATAATCAGATATAATATCTAATAAGAATAGAAGACGTTCAGAGCTGAAAGGATAGAAATTATGGCCACAATTCGAGATATTTCTGAAAAAGCAGGAGTTGCAAAGAGCACCGTGTCCAGGTATTTAAATGATGGATATGTCAGTGAAGCAACAAGAAAAAAGATTGAACAGACAATTAAGGAACTGGAATATATTCCTAACTCTTATGCACAAAATTTGCGCTTAGAAAGTAATCCCACAATTGGGGTGATTATTCCCAGATTTGACTCATATTCTGTAACAACAACGCTGCAGGGAATCGATAAAGAATTGAAACAGTTAAATTATAATATTCTTATTGAGAACACAGATAGAAGTTCTAAAAAAGAAATTGAATATTTGAAGCGACTGGCAAAAATGAAGGTTGCTGGAATTATACTCTTAGCTACAAAAATAACTGATGAACATATTCATGTGATTGAAGCGATAGAGGTTCCTGTTATCGTTATTGGTCAAGAGGATAAAAGATTAAACTGTATTGTATATAAGGATTACGAAGCAGCATATGATCTTGCAGATTATTTAACGTCATATAATTTTTCAAAGAAAGTTTACCTTGGAGTGGGGGAAGAGGATAAATCGGTTGGTTTTTTAAGGAAAAAAGGATTTGTTGATCGGTTTGCCCAGGAGCAGAATGAAGAAATCTTGACTTATTATACGGACTTTTCAATTGATAATGCAATGTATAAAACCAAAGAACTTTTAAGTGAAGTACAGCCGGATTTATTAATTTGTGCAACAGACAATATCGCCATTGGTGCAATGAAATCAATATATGAAAAAAATCTTCGTATTCCAGAAGATATTTCGTTAACGGGTTTTGGTAATTATCAAATTTCCAGCTACTTGACTCCTGAACTGACAACCGTTCATTATGATTATTATAAGGCGGGTCATATTGCTGCTGAAAGCATTGTTCGTATGAGAGGAAAGAAAGCCACTCCTGAAACAATGAAAGTTGATTATCAAGTGCTTCCCAAAAATAGTATTGACAAAACAAAAAGAAAAAGATAAGATTGCCCAAGTATTAAATATGTTATTATAAGAAATGTGGAACCGATTCCATATAATGAATGTGGAATCGGTTCCACAGGTAAGTATAAAGGAGGTTAAACTGTTGGAAACGAAGTGGTGGCAAGATGAAGTAGTATATCAAATTTATCCGAAGAGCTTTTATGATTCTAATGGTGATGGTATCGGAGATTTGAAAGGGATTACAAAAAAATTAGATTATCTGGAAGAATTGGGGATTACGATGATTTGGATTTGCCCTATTTTTACATCACCGATGATAGATAATGGCTATGATATTTCTGATTTTGAAGGAATAAATCCGGAATTTGGAACAATGGATGACTTTGACCAGCTTTTAGCAGAATCGAAAAAACGAAATATTAAAATTATATTGGATTTGGTTATAAACCATACTTCAGATGAACATTTCTGGTTTCAGGAAGCACTAAAAGATCCTTTAAGTAAATACCGGGATTATTATATTTTTAAAACAGGAGTTAACGGTAACCCGCCAAATAATTGGCGTTCTATCTTTGGAGGGTCTGTGTGGGAAAAACTCCCTAATGAAGATTTATACTACTTGCATGTGTTTGACAAAAAACAGCCGGATTTGAATTGGGAAAACAAAGAAATGCGTCAGGAATTATATGCTATGATTAATCGCTGGCTGGATAAAGGGGTAGAAGGTTTTCGAATCGATTCTATCACTTTTATCAAGAAGGATAGCGATTATGCAAGCCTTCCGGCGGATGGAGCAGATGGCCTTGTTTCCTGTAAGCATAAAACACGAAACCGTCCTGGAATTGAAAACTTTCTAAATGAGTTGAAAGCGAATACTTTTGAAAAATATGATGCAGTCACAGTGGGTGAAGCGCCAGGAGTAAAATATGAAGATTTTCATCGATTTATTGGCAAAGATGGTTATTTTTCAATGATATTTGATTTTCATTATGCAGATATTGATGTGGAATCAGGGTCGGATTGGTTTAAGCGGACAAACTGGACTGTTTCCGAATTCAAAGAGTTATTATTTCAATCCCAGCGTGCACTGCAAAATGCTGGTTGGGGAGCGAACTTTTTAGAAAATCACGATCAACCCCGTGTTCTATCTAAGATGGTGAGAGAGAAAGAATGGCAAACACCAGAAACTGCAAAAACATTCGGAATGTTGTATTTCTTTTTAAGAGGAACACCATTTATTTATCAAGGACAAGAGCTTGGAATGAAAAATTTTAATCGTTCGGCAATCGATGCATTTAACGATATTTCCAGCATTGATAATTATTACCGTTCTATACAGGAAGGGTTTACGGAAGAGGAAGCACTTCACTTTGTTAACATGCGAAGCCGTGATAATACGAGAACACCATTTCCGTGGAATGGGGAACGTTACGGCGGTTTTACAACAGGAAAACCATGGCTGGATATGACAGAAGAATATCCGGAAATCAATGCGGTGAATAATTCTGTTTATACATTTTATCAAAAAATGATTCAGTTAAGACGAAACAGTGCATGGAGCAGCGTATTAACTTTTGGAAATATAAAAGAAATAAAAGATGTTCCGGAAGAAGTCATTGCATATGAGCGTGCGGATGAAGAAAAAAGAATAGTTATTTTAGTTAATTTAAGTACAGAAAAGAAAAAAGTAGTATTAAACGAATCAGCCGAGAACATTATTTTACACAGTCAATCGAAGCCCGTGATAACAGGAGAAGAGATTATCATGGAACCCTATCAGGGAATTACAATTGGCTAACAGGGGGGGGAGCAAAAGAATGTCTGAGGATCAATACAAACAAACTGGGGAACAAATTGTAAAAATTATAGGGGAAGACAATATTGAATCGGTAACTCATTGTGCAACGAGATTGCGTTTTAATGTCAAGGATAAAGAGTCTATCGATCAAGAGGCGATTGAAGACATAGAATTAGTCAAAGGTGTTTTCTATCATTCTGGACAATTTCAAGTAATCCTTGGTACAGGGATTGTAAATAAAGTTTACAAAACGATTGCTGGTGAAACGGACAATGAAGAAAGACAGCAAATTAACCAGGGTGAACAAAGTCAAAAATCAAACAAGGGAAAAATACAGCGGGGAGTAAGAACCTTAGCGGATGTATTTATTGCAATTATTCCCGGAATTGTAGCAACAGGGCTGTTTCTTGGATTACAAGGTGTAATCCTAAATGAGACTGTTTTAGGTTTCTTTGGAACAAGTCCAGACGCTATCCCCGAGTCTATATTAACACTGATTTCCGTGTTGACGGATACTGTGTTTGCTTTTCTGCCGGCTTTAATCTGTTGGTCAGCCAATAAGAAATTTGGCGGAACCCCGATTATTGGGTTTGTTATCGGATTGATGCTTGTATCACCTGCCTTGCCAAACGCTTATGAGGTAGCGGATGCAGCATCAAGTGTAGAGCCTTTGCTTGCTTTTGGATTTATTCCAATTGTCGGTTATCAAGGAAGCGTTTTAACGGCACTTGTTGTAGGACTTATAGCAGCAAAAGTGGAAATAAGGTTACGTGCAAAAATGCCTGATTCTCTTGATTTAATGTTTACACCATTTTTCGTTATTATTATCAGTGTGCTGGGAGGATTGCTTGTACTTGGTCCGGTACTTCATGTTGTTGAAAGTGGGCTTGTATATGTTGTCACAGCATTGATTGAGGTGCCATTAGGTATCGGAGGGTTTATCGTTGGACTGATTTATCCGTTGGCTGTGATGACAGGGATGCATCATCTTTTCTTTATGATTGAAACAACCCTGCTGGCTTCGACCGGTTTTAATCCCCTCATTACAATTTGTGCGATGTATGGATTTGCGAACGCTGCCGTATGTTTTGCAATCAGCCGGCGCAGCAAGAAAAAGAATATTAAAGTAATGGGCACCAGTGCTGGGGTTACACAGCTATTAGGGGTTAGTGAACCTGCACTCTTCGGTATTACCATTCGATATGGAACACGTCCGTTAACCGTGATGCTTCTATCCTCGGCCTTGGGAGGAATGGTGTTATCTATCTTGGGTATACAGGCTAATTCATACGGATTGGCAGTTATTTTATCGCCATTAATGTACATTTACAGTGGATATCAATTTGTCACCTATGTTGTTGTAGGGGTTGCGACCTTCGTTTTAGCTTTTATTTTGACTTCTATCTTTGCCGTTCCAAAAGAGCTGCTTAGTGAACCGAACGAAAAACAGGAAACGAAAAGTGCTTAGAGAGTGTGTTCAAAAAGTTCAACACCACTCTGTGAAAGTCTGTTCGTTTATTTTCTGCAGCTTATGTATTAATTGCATAAATGCTGTTTCTTTGAAATGAACAGCACTGCTTTACTTTGTATCGAACTTTTTGAACACACTCATATAAATTAAGAGGTAATTTACTGGTAAGAGGAGAGCGTATCTTCTTACCTATGAAAATATGATAAATTTAGATTGATTCGTGGGATTTGGAAGGGAGCACTGAAAAATAATATGTCTTGGACAAGAGCAACGCGGTACCGCCACTACTGTGAAATGACAGAAGTAGAAGAACAGGAATTATTAGAAATAGTGAACAATAGCATATGGAGACAGAAATTTCATATACAGCCTCCATATGGATTATTAAATGACCCTAACGGTTTTACTTTCTATCAAGGAAAGTATCACTTGTTTTATCAATGGTTCCCTTTTGGACCTGTTCATGGAATGAAACATTGGTATCATGTTGAATCAGAGGATTTAATTCACTGGCAAGAAAAAGGGCTGGGCATCGCACCTGAATACGAGCATGAAAGTCATGGAATATTTTCTGGTTCAGGTATTGTCAAAGATGATTTATTGTATTTATTCTACACAGCGAATAAACGTGATCAGGATTGGAACCGTGAATCTTCTCAAAGCTTTACTGTCATGGATAAGCATGGAAAGTTTACTAAGCAGGAGGAGCCGGTTATTCCAAAACAGCCAGAAGGATATACTGCGAATTTTCGAGATCCTAAGGTTTGGAAGAATGATAATATATTTTATATGATTATCGGAGCAGAAAGAGAAAATCATACAGGCTGTGTTTTAATCTATAAATCTGTTGATTTACGTAACTGGAGCTTTGAAGGTGAACTAAAAACAAACTTTGAGAACTTTGGTTACATGTGGGAATGTCCAGATATCTTTCAAATTGATGGAAAAGATGTACTGTTACTATCTCCTCAAGGACTTGAATCAGAAGGGGATTTTTATCAAAATGTACATAACTCCGGATGCTTTATCGGGAGTCTTAATATAGAAGAGTATTCTTTCCAAAGCGGCGGTTTTCAGGAGCTGGATGCAGGATTTGATTTTTATGCGCCACAGACCACACAGGCTCCGGATGGACGTCAGATTTTAATTGGGTGGATGGGGCTTCCTGATATAACGTATCCTGCTGATAAAGATATGTGGGCGAATTGTCTGACAATACCTAGAGAACTGTACATTAAAAATAATAAGGTATATCAGTCACCAGTGAAGGAATTAGAAGAAAAGAGAGGCTCTCTGACGGAATGGCAAGGAAAGCTGAGCAAAGAAGAAAAATATCTAGAAAACTTTTCAGGGAAAACGTATGAGTTAGTTTGCAATCTGAAGGTGGAAGATGGTACAGGCGGACTAAAGCTTCGTACAGGAAAAGAAGAGGAGACATTGCTCTATTTAGACACGGAGCTTCAAAAAGTAGTGCTTGATCGCAGCAATTCCGGAGAGCCGGTAGCTGTAGATTATGGTACAATACGTCAGGCTGCTTATACAGATAATAAAATTTCTTTACGTATTTTTGTAGATACTTCTTCTATAGAGATTTTTGTAAATGATGGGGAACTTGTTTTTACGACAAGAATTTTTCCCCAAGAAGAGAGCCAAGGGGTTAAAATATTTGCTGATGATACGGAAGTATCTTGGGATATGAAAAAATGGGAATATGGGGATTGATCATTGTTGAAAAATTTATGATAAGCTATTTTCTTGGTATTGGAGGATAGTTCTTCTCGATTGTTAAATAATTTTAATTTAGTTTGAAACAAAGTGTAATTTAAAATAAAGCAGCCATTATAAGAACTCTTTTCTGGTAGTTAATTGTGATACTATTAACTTTATCGGAAATGGGTTCTTTTTTATTCATTATTTATCCTTTTTAAGTTATACATCAGACAAATGATAGTAAATTATGAAGTTTTCTCAAAAGATAAATTAGAATAACCATAGTTCATATCTTTAAATGAATGTTATATTTTAATAAAGAGGAGGTGGGATGATGTATCGTATTCTAATTGTAGATGATGAAAAAGATGAAAGAAACGTCATTCGTTTTTTATTAAAAAAATTTGATTTCGAGTTAGAAATCGTAGAAGCGTCTAATGGGAAAGAAGCTTTTGAAGAATTAGTGAGAAGCCCTGCTGATATTTTACTTACTGATGTGCAAATGCCTTTTGTAAACGGTATAGAATTAGCAACGAAAGTAAGAGAGCGCTATGATGATATAGAAATTATATTTTTTAGCGGTCATGATGATTTTAATTTTGTTAAGAAAGCGCTAACGCTAAGAGCTGATAATTATATATTAAAGCCTGTTAAACCAGAAGAATTTAATCAAACAATGACAGAAGTAATGAGGAATATTAGAAAACGTAAAGAGGAGCAAGAAAAAAGAGAAGTAAATCAATTATTTATAAAACAGCATATTCTATATCGTTTATTAAATCAAACACCGATAGATATATTGAAAAATGAATACCCTTTCTTAAATTTTGATTTTTTGAATGACTATAATCGAATGATTCTTGTCCATTCTGATACTGCTTTTTTGGATAGTTTGTTTGAGGAAGAAAATGAATATTTTTATGAAGTAATTAAGAGAGCCACGTTTGATAGTAAATATGACGTAATTAATCTAAATCCTTTTCAAATCGTCTTACTATTTAAAGATAATTTAAGGATACCAATTACATATAAGGAAGCTGCTACGCAAATACAACAAAAAATCCAAGAAACATATGGAATTAATTGTGTTCTTTCTGTAAGTAATCATATGAAAAATCCAGTTCAAATGGCTCAAACGTATAATGAGTTAGAAGGCTATTTAAAAGATCGCTTTTTTTATTCAGATGTCTTTATTTATCCAATTGATACACCATTAACAGATAGTAAAGAGTATAAAGAAGACGAATATTTATTAGAAGAAATTGAAAAAGCGCTTCAACAGGCAGATACGATAGAGTTAGAGAAAAAGATAACTGTCATTATTCAAAAGTACGATAAAAGAACGAAGACTTCACAAGGTTATCTTCGCTTCTTGTTCGCCCGGGTGCTGCAGCTGTTTTTTCAGACAATGCCGGAATACAGTAAAGACAGCATGAATAGGTACATTGAATTAATCTACTCTTATAAACATTTCTCTGACATCAAGCAGACTTTACTGGAAGTACAAAGGAAAGTAATAAAAGGATTAGAAGAAGAAAAAAATTCATCTAAACATGTCATTGAAATAGTAAAACAATATATTGTAGAAAATATAGAAAAGGACCTGGGTTTGGACATGTTAGCGGAAAAAGTATATTTAACGCCTGGCTATTTAAGTGATAAGTTCAAACAGGATACTGGGGTAGGAATTAATAAATATATTAAACAGGTAAGGATGAATAAAGCAGAGGAATTGCTTAGTAATACCAATATGAAAGTGAATACTATAAGTAAAACAATTGGTTATAAAAACGATTCCTATTTTATTAGAATTTTTAGAGAGCATTTAGGTGTCAGTCCCAAAAAATACCGGGAGATGAAAAGAAGGTAGAGGTGAAGTGAATGAGATGAATCTTTTTAAACAAGGCTTTATTAATTTAAAATTCCGAAAGAAAATATTATTGATTTGTATTGTTGCCAGCTGTTTGCCTATTATGACGTTAGGAAGTATGTGGTATTACCAAATACAAGATGCATTAGTTACCCGTGAAAATGAAAATCTTTCTGAAGCATTAAACCAGTCCATTCTAAATATAGATTATAAAATCGATAATTATTTGAATATAGTTAATCAAATTGTATGGAATGATGAAATAAAAAATGGATTAACTGCAGAGTATGATAACAACTATGAAATGTATAAGTTTTATAATGATACATTGGCTCCTACTTTGGCTACCCCGCCAACTTTACAGACGGATATTGATTCTATTACCGTTTATACCGATAATCAAATGAACCCGTATGATCAATTACTGAGACCACTGGCAGACATTAATCAAAATAGCTGGTTTAACAGTACCAAGGACTCAAATCGGCCAACTTTGATAGCTTCATCGGAGGATGAAACATTTAAGCTGATTTATCCAATATTTGATGAACGCAGAATGTATAATAATATTCTTCAAATGGAAATAAATTATCAACAATTTTTTGTTGCAATGTCCAGTTTATTTGAAGAGGATTATGGTGTCGCAATTTTGGACAGTGACGGAAATCCTGTTTATTCATATGAAACATTTTCTGATAGAAGTCTGGAAGGTAAATTTTCGTTATTAGAGTCAGCAGAAGGTGTTGATAACATTGAATCTGATTTTGTCATTCAACAAGCTGAATTACCTTCTTATAGTTGGACTGTTTATTTATATCGGCCGACTGATATTATTTCTGCTGCTACGCTTCCGATGAGAGTAACGGTTGTATTGGTTATCTTATTAAGTATTTTAATTATGGTATTATCTATTTATTTATTGGCAAAAGTAGTGGTTAGACCACTAGAAAAACTATCGAAAAATATGCGAAAGATAGAAGAAGGAGATTTGACAGTCTCCGTTTTTAACAGCGGTACGGATGAAATTGGAAGCTTAATCAAACAATTTGGAGATATGGTCAATAAATTAAATAATATGATCAATCAGGTATATAAAAGTAAAATTGCCCAGCAAGAATATGAAATGAAAGCTTTACAGGCGCAAATCAATCCGCATTTTTTCTACAATAGCCTTTCATTGATTAATAGTAAAGCTATTATGGCAGAACAAGAAGAGATCAGCCAGATGGCTCAACACCTGTCCAGCTTTTATCGAACTACTTTAAATAAAGGGAGAAGTATTATAGAAGTAGAGAAAGAACTTGAAAATGTGATTTCTTATATAAATATTCAACAATTAATGCATTCCAATTCATTTGATGTACATTATGAACTGGATAAATCAACTTATCACTATACCATGTTAAATTTACTTTTACAGCCATTAGTGGAGAATGCTATTAATCATGGAATCGACCATAAAGAAAGTTCTGAGCGTGGGAAATTGATGATCAAATTAAAAAGAATAGAAAATACATTAGAATTTTCTGTGACTGATAATGGAGTAGGAATAGACCCAACGAAGCTACAGTCCATCTTAACTACCAAGGCGGAAGGATATGGTGTTAGAAATGTCCATAATAGAGTGCAATTATTTTATGGTTCTTCTTACGGTTTAAGGTATGAAAGTGAAATGGATTACTATACGAAAGTAACTTTGGTTATCCCAATTGTTCATGGAGAGACACAATTGTCTCACCATGTAGATGAATAGGAGAAAAACTCCACAAAATAGTTGTGGGGTTTTTTTAATTCAAGCATGAAAATAATAAAATATTCCGGAAAATAGTATATGAAAACGGATTATTTGATATTTCCCATGCGTCAAACATCAATTAAAATAAATTTATACGAAATCGATGGCCATGATTTTGCTAGAAAGACAGAATATGAAGGGGGATTACAAGGAAATGAAAACGGATTCATTTAAAAGTATTAAATTCTTAATAATTTTATTGATGCTAACCAGTACATTAGCTGCATGTGTACAGAAATCTTCCAATGATGGGGAAACAACAACAGAAGATGGCAAGCCTATTATCAATATCGGCCGTTCGACAGGCTCCAATCCTAAACTGCCTGAAGGGGATACTTTTGAAGATAATGCGTATACTCGTGTAGCTGAAGAAGTATTAGATATAGAGATTCGAAATGCATTCGAAGCAGAGGGAGAAGACTATAACAGGCAAGTAGCTTTGGCTATTTCTTCTGGAGATTTACCAGATATGATGATCGTTTCCAGAGAGGAGCTAAAAGATTTAGTCGATAATGATTTAATTGAAGATTTAAGCGATGTATATGAAGAAAATGCGAGTGATTATATTAAAGAAACCTATGCCACCTATGATAATCAGCCTTTAGAAGATGCGACCTTTGAGGACAGCCTTATGGCACTTCCAGGAACGGAGTCTCTGGCAGCACCGCAAATGGTTTGGATACGTGAGGATTGGTTAGAAGAATTAGATTTATCAATAGATGAAGATGGAGACAGCCTGATTACTTTGGATGAATTGGAAGAAGTTGCGAAATCTTTCATCGAAAATGATCCAGGTGATTCTGGCAATCCGGTTGGGATACCTTTTGAAAATTATTTAAATGCAGGAGATTATGGATCATTTACGATGAATTCTATTGCTGCGGTTTATGAAGGACAGCCTAAAAAATATTTAATAGAAGAAGATGGCAGTATTTCCTATGGATCAACGTCAGAAGGTACAAAACAAGCACTTGAATTAATGAATGACTGGTTTGAGGAAGGTATCATTGACCCGCAATTTGGAACGAGATCATTTGATGACATTATGGCCTTGCTTACAAATGGGCAAACAGGTATCGCAACAGGCCCTTGGCATATACCGGACTGGGGGTTATCGAATATTAGAGAGATGGATAATGATGCAAGATTTACAGCTTATGCATTAGCGGATGATGAGGGCAAAGTAAATGTACCCGAACAAAAAACAACAGGCAGTAATTTTATCGTTGTCAGGAAAGGATATGAGCATCCAGAAAAAGCAGTCGAAATGTTGAACTTATTTTATGACGACATTGAAAATACAACAGAAGAGGATATGGAAAATACGTTCCCTGAGGTCGCAGAATATTTGGAACAAGGTGTCGATGATTCAACGAAACCATTTAACATCGTAGTTCTTCCAATGCAGACATATTTGGATGATTATCAAGATGTTCAAGCTGTTTTGAATGAAGAGATGGCTGTTGAAGAAATTACTAATCCTCAAGTTAGACAAAGTATAAATGGAATTGAAAATTATACGGAAAATCCTGAGGACGCACCAACTTCTAACTGGTCCAGCTATCATTCCCGTATTGTAGGGTGGGGGTTAATGAACAAGCTGACGGAAGAAGAACGATTTAATTGGGTAGAAGCAGCTTATGTGGTGAACACACCAACCATGGAACAAAAAGGAGCTAACCTAACAAAGTTAGAAGAAGAAGACTTTATTAAGATTATAACAGGAGCAGAGCCGGTTGATTATTTTGATACGTTTGTTGACAACTGGCATAATCAAGGCGGTAACGAAATCCTGGATGAAATAGAAGAAGAGCTGACTCAACAAGAATAGATAGTGAAGAGGGGCTGAGCAACAGCCCCTCTGTTACACATTAGGAAAGCATAAAATTTTAGCGCAGAAGTGATTCGACGTAGTAAAAATTTTTAGGTACCAAGTATAAGCGCAACTAAGGCATTCGCCGAAAGGCTTGCACTCCAGAGCATAAGGGATTCTAAGAAAGCAAAATACGCTTTCAAGACTCCCTTTAACGAATACCAAGTTTTCTTTAAAGGAGGGAAAGAAGTTGGCAATAAATAATCAGGTTGCACCTACACGTGATCGTAAGAAAGATGTGAAAAAGGCGAAATTAACCTACCACGCTATGCTAGCGCCAGGAATGATTTTTTTGCTTATATTTAGCTTTGCGCCAATGTTTGGAATCATCATGGCTTTTCAGGATTTTGTACCGGCAAAAGGTTTCTTTGGCTCAGAGTTTGTAGGACTGGAACATTTCAGTTATATGTTCAACCTTCCTGATATTGGAAAAGTGTTTCGGAATACAATTGTAATTGCATTAGGGAAAATTATTTTTGGTTCGCTGCTTGCAATTGCATTTGCGATTTTATTAAATGAAATTCGTGTGAAATTGCTTAAAAAATCTGTACAGACTATTGTTTATTTACCTCACTTTTTATCATGGGTAGTTTTGGCAACGGTTGTGGTCAATTTATTTAGTTTGGACGGAACGGTTAATCAAATTTTAGATTCGTTCGATCTGGATAGAATTAATTTTCTTGGAAGTAATACCTGGTTTCAGCCCTTATTAATTGGTTCGGATGTCTGGAAAGAGTTTGGCTTTAACTCCGTGATTTATTTAGCTGCTATTGCTTCTATCGATCCAGGCTTGCATGAAGCTGCCAGTATGGATGGAGCAAATTGGTGGAAACGTGTTTGGCATATTACCTTACCGGGGATGCTGCCGATTATCCTGCTCTTAGCCATTTTAAGTCTCCCAAGTGTATTAGAAGGCGGCTTTGATCAAGTATATAACCTCTATTCTCCAATGGTTTATGAAACTGGAGATACGATTGATACTTATGTATATAGAGAAGGTCTGGTCGGGCGTGATTACAGTTTTGGAGCAGCTGTAGGTTTGTTTAGATCTGTAATTGGTTTGATTCTAATACTGTCAGCTAATAATATAGCCAAAAAATTCACAGAAAGAAAATTATTCTAAGGGGGAGTATAAATGATACAAGGAAATAGTCTCTCCACGAAAATGGGAAAATTTATCATTTATCTTATCGTTATATTTTTGGGGTTAATATGTCTATTACCCTTGTGGAATATCGTTGCTATATCCTTCAGCAGCGGGGCAGCAGTGGCGGCTAACATAGTTGGACTTACGCCGGTCAATTTTTCAACAGGTGCTTACGAAATGATTATGGAGGATGCACAGTTCTGGAGATCATTCTTTATATCTGTACAGCGCGTGGTGCTTGCTTTAGTAATTAACTTGACATTAATTGTGTTAATGGCTTACCCATTATCCAAAACGAAACGTGAATTCAAGAGTAGAAATATCTATATGAACATCATTATTTTTGCCATGTTATTTAGCGGCGGATTAATTCCGACCTATATTATCATCAGGAACCTGAATTTATTAGATACCATTTGGGTTTTAGTCTTACCGGGGGCAGTACCAATTTTTAGCGTGATTTTAATTATGAATTTCTTTGTCGGTGTCCCAAAATCTTTGGAAGAAGCAGCTATTATTGATGGTGCCAGTCCACTGCAAATATTAACTAAAGTCTATATTCCGGTTTCTTTGCCTGCTCTGGCAACAGTGGCATTGTTTAGTATTGTAGGTAACTGGAATGATTTTATGACGGGACTTATTTATATGAGTCAAGTAAGTAACTATCCGATTATGACCTATATTCAGTCTCTTACCATTGATATTTCTGAGTTGGTGAGGTCTGGTACAAATAGTGATGCGCTGCAGAATATTGCTGAAGTACAGAATCGTAATCTTAATGCTGCAAAGATAGTAGTTTCTACGATTCCTTTATTATTGATTTATCCTTTTCTTCAAAAATACTTTGTAACGGGGATTGTTGTAGGATCTGTTAAAGAATAGTGTCAACTGGGGAGGAATAAAACATGGGTAGTATCTTAAGGATAGATGGTCCTGTATATCATTTTTTGTCTAGAGTAGTAGAATTGATTTTACTAAATATAGTGTTTATCCTTTGCTGTTTGCCAATTATTACAATTGGTGCTTCTGTTACTGCCATGTTTTCACTCACGTTGAAAATGGTTAGAGGGGAAGAGGGCGGACTAATCAACGGATTTTGGCAGGCATTCAAAAATAATTTCAAACAAAGTACGCTTGTTTGGGGATTTTTAGCTTTATTCGGTATGATTTTAGTGCTAAATTATTTCTTTTTACAATTTTATACTGGAAAATCTTCAACAATCATTTTAATGAGTTTAGTAATGTTCTCGGCAATTTTCTGTATATATCTTGTATTGATTTTTCCATATATTGCTCGTTATAAGTGTACGATCAAACAAGCTTGCATAAATGTATTAAAAATGAGTATAGCTAATCCTTTTCTAACGTTATTAATTATAGTTATGACACTGGGGCCAACTGTTTTAATGTTTTTTTCACCGTTCGTATTCGTGATAAAAATATATTTGGATATTTTTATCGGTTTTTCATTAATTATTTATATTAGCTCGTTTATGATTAGGAGATTATTTGATAAGTATGAAACTTAACAGTAGATTTTTGGAAACTAATATTAGTAACAGCTGAATAAAATTCTAGTATATTAAACAAATTCTTTGATAAACTGTCAGATTTTAGCGGGTGAGTTCGCGGAATTTCTTAATAAGTTGTTTAAGTCAACTTATTAAGAAATTCTATTTAAACATTGTATGGTGTTACTACAAAGAGTGTTGCATTTACTAATGCAATATATATAAATCGAATTAATAAATTTGTCTTTTGTTTCTAAAAAAATTCAATAATTATTGACAATTGAAAGCGATATCTTTATTATGTAATTAAATATTAAACGTTTAACTTTTTTATTTAGGAGAGGGTGTCTTTTGAACGTAACTTTAAAAGATGTAAGTAAACATTGCGGTTTATCAACAGCTACAGTATCGCATGTATTACATGGCACAAAATCTGTAAAGAAAGAAACGAAAGAGAAAGTGTTAAAATCTGTTGAAGCATTAGGTTATATACCACATGCATCCGCTCGCCAGCTTAAATCTGGTTCTAGCCAACTAATTGGTGTTTTAACCATTGGTTATAATCCATTTTTTACAGATGTACTTAATGGAATACAGGTTCAAGCAGAAGCCTTAGGGTGGAAAATTATTGTAGGAAGTACAGGGGAAGACATAGAAGCACAACAATCATTTCTTGATTCTCTGATGCAACAAAGAGCAGAAGGAATTATTATGGCACCAACAAAAGGATGGACAAAGGAAAAATTAAAACGCTATCTAAATAACACATCTATGGTTTTTTTGGATCGTAAAGTGCCTGGTCTGGAAGAATATACGTTAGCTACAAATAATGAACAAATTTCAGTTGAAGCAGTGAATCATCTAATCAACGAACATTCCTATAAAGAAATAGGTATTATTTATGCAAATACGGAAGTTTCCTCTATGGAAGATCGAAAGCAGGGATATATGGAGGCAATGAAATCTGCTGGTTTCCCTGTAAAAGACAGCTTTATAGCTTGTGGTGACGGAAGTATTGAAACTGGTCAGAAAGCAATGAAACAATTATTGGACCAAAATCCTCGTATAGAAGCAGTTTACATTACGAATAACCAATTACTTTTAGGAGCATATAGAGAGTTGAAAAAAAGAGATAAAAAAATTCCTGATGACATTGCAGTTATAGGATTTGACATAGAACCATGGATGGAATTTTTACATCCGCAAATCACTATTATTGAACAACCTGTTCAAAGAATAGGGGAGCAAGCAATACAAAAGTTATTAGATATAAAAAACGGAGAAAATAAAAAGACAGAGGAGTTAAATAATAAATTGATTATTGGAGAGACATGCGGATGTACTCAAAGTAAAATTTAAATAATAAATTTGATAAACTTCTTATTTTTAATTTTAAAGTTAAACGTTTAACTTTTCTTGGAGGATGAAGAAAATGAAAAAAATCATTTGGTTTTCTAGTCTTATTCTACTTTTATTAATAGTAGGTTGTAGTAACAATGAGAATGCTTCTTCTGAAGAGGATATGCAGGAACCTGTAGACTATTCTGAGCCAGAAGGAACAATTGTATGGTCAAGCGGAGGCCTTTCTGGATTAGGGTTAAGACAAGAATTAATAGAAGGGTTTGAAGAACAATACCCAAACGTTAATGTTGAGTTGGAGGAAGCGCCGTCTACTACAAATCAATCACAAACTTATTATACGACCACAATTGGAGGGCAAAACGAAACACCGGATATTTACAGCGGGGATTCCAATTGGCCAGCACAATTTGGGAATGCAAACATTGCGATGGATTTGTCAAATGTAATGCCAGAGGAATTTTGGAATCGTTTTCCAGAAACATTGATTGATTCTGTTACTTACGAAGGCGGAATCTATGGTGCTCCATTCTATGATAATATCGGCGTTCTTTATTATCGCGAGGATATTTTAGAAGAAGCGGGGTTGCCTGTTCCGAGCACATGGGAAGAATTGCAAGAAACCTCCATACAATTACAAGAAGAGGGATATGTGGACTACGGGTTCGTTTGGCAGGGAGCTTCTTATGAAGGGTTAACGACAAATTTCTTAGAATATTTACGTGCAGCAGGCGGGGATGTCTTAGATGAAGATGAGAATGTCGTGATTAACTCACCGGAAACTGAAAAAGCTTTGTCCTTTGTAAAAGAATTGTTTACGAGCGGTGCAACACCAAATGCAGTAGCTACTTTTCATGAAGATGAAGCAACGAATACGTTTAGTTCAGGATCAGCAGCTTTCTTACGTAATTGGATGAGTTACTATGGTCAATTACAGGATCCGGATACCTCTGCAATAAGTGAAAATGTAGGAATAGTACCGCTTCCTTCCTTTAAAGGCGGAGAAAGTAATACAACACAATCCGGATGGAATGTGTTTATCAATCCAAATACAGAGAACCTAGAAGCATCTTTAGCTTTTATGGATTATTTAACAGGTGAAGAAGCTCAAAGGCTGATGGTAGAAAAACATGATATGATTCCGACCAATATCAGTATTACGGAAGATCCTGAAATGATTCAGGAATATCCTATATTAGAAATTTATCAAGAAGCAGTTCCGACACCAAGGCCGAAATCTCCAAATTATAATGCTATTTCTGAAGGTATATATATGAATGTGAATGATATGTTTGTCAGAGATCGAGGTGTTAAGGAAATACTGGAAGTTATGGAAGAACAAATAAAATCAGCAAATGAATCTGGATTATAACACAAGAAAAGAGGTTTAGGCATGTCAAATAGAACTAAAAATGTGAACCAACAACCCTTGCATCATAGACCATGGAAAAAAAACGTGCCCGGATATTTAATGGTGCTTCCTGCTTTTCTAGTGCTTGCAGCGATTATGTTCTATCCCATTTTTTACACCATTCGTATGAGCTTAAGCAATGTAGATATCTCAAGTAGCGGGTATATATTCGATTTTATTGGGCTGCAGCATTACATTGATATCTTCACCAATTCGGTTTATTGGGATAGCATATGGTTTACATTCTATTTTGCTTTTGTCACGGTTGCTGTTGAAATTGTTCTAGGACTGTTAATTGCGCTAGCGATTAATAAAGTGAAGCGTTTATTAAATGTATCTCTGGTTGTTATGTTAATCCCATGGGCATTAATCACTGTCGTATCCGGACAGATGTGGTCATACATCTACAATGCTGTTTATGGCGTATTAAACTATGTTTTGGAAACACTTCATCTGATTGACAGCCCAATTGCTTGGCTGGCGACTCCCGATACAGCTGTTATCAGCATGATGATTGCAGAAATATGGAAGACCACACCATTTGTTGTCATTATATTATTAGCAGGATTACAAATGGTTCCAAAGGATCAATATGAAGCAGCCTCGATGGATGGAGCAAATGTTTGGCAACAATTTTGGAAGATTACATTGCCAGCTATTAAAGGTAGTATTGCAGTTTCTATTATTTTTCGCTTATTACAAGCTTTTGGGGTATTTGATTTACCGTTTGTATTAACAGGCGGCGGACCGGGTAATGCTACGCAACCAGTTGCAATGTTAGCACAAAAATCATTGTTTCAGAATTTGAATTTTGGTCTAGGTTCAGCGATTGCTGTAAGCGTTGTATTTTTCATTATTATGTTGTCAATTACATTTTATCCGCTGATTCGCTCTGTTGTGAAAGGAGAGTCTTAATCTATGCGACGGTTATCCACTGCTGGCCGTTATGCCGTTTTGATTAGTTTTTTGGCTATTATTATAGCCCCATTCTATTGGATAGTTATTACGTCTTTTAAACCGGCATCTGAATTGGGGGATTATCCGCCCAGTTTAATACCGGAAACTTGGACACTAGATCATTATCGGGAAGCATTAGTTGATTTTGGTTTTTTAGAAAATTTATTCAACAGTATGATTGTATCTGTATCCGCAACAATTATTGTACTAATATTTTCAAGTATGGCAGCCTTTGCTATAGCAAAACTGCCATTACCGAATAAATATCCAATGATGGTGGGATTGCTGATTCTATCGATGTTTCCTCCAGTTACCGTTGCACCAGCTATTTATATTATGCTGAATAATCTCGGCTTGTTGAACACATATACTGGACTGGTTATTCCTTATATCGCTTTTAATTTGCCTTTCGCTGTTTGGTTACTACGAAATTATTTTGTACAGATACCGACTTCGTTGCTAGAAAGTGCAAGAGTTGATGGAGCGAATGTATTTACTATTTTTTACAAAATATACCTTCCCTTAATTAAGCCAGGGTTATTTACAGCAGCAATTTTTACTTATATCGCAACATGGATTGAATTTTTCCTGGCATTAATTATAAATTCCGATCCGTCTATGCGGACGGTTTCGGTTGGTATTGCATTGTTCAGCGGACCATATTCTATTCCATACGGTACTATATTTGCTGGCTCAATCATTGCCATGCTGCCGATTGTTATATTGACAGTTATATTTAGAAAAGGAATTATTTCCGGTCTAACCGGAGGAGCAATAAAAGGATAAATTATAATATAGAAAGGGAGTTTTAAAATGTTTACACTAGAAGGAATTGAAAAGTTAAAAAAGAATAAAAGCAGGTCTATTAATCCAGAGAATCCTACTGGAGCAGCCGGAGAAGGTGGTAAAGAAGGAAGCGGTTTAGGTCCAAGCAGAAAAGGGAGACCATTGATCCAATTGAAGAGTGGAGAAACCGTGACATTGGCAGAAATAGAGGGACCGGGAACTATTCGTCATATTTGGATGACAGTAACAGATGCAACTATACACGGAAGCTTTGTACTAAGAGACCTTGTATTGCGGATGTATTGGGATGATGAAGAAACCCCATCTGTTGAATCTCCGTTGGGAGACTTCTTCTGTAATGGCTTTGGGACACGTTGTGATATTAATTCCATGCCTATTGTAGTTAATCCATCGGGAGCGATGAATTGTTATTTCCCAATGCCGTTTCGTAAAAAGGCACGTATCGTAGTAACAAATGAACATGAAGAAGATATTGATGCTTTCTTCTACACGATTAACTATACAGTGGAAGATGAAATAGACGACGATACAGCATATTTTCATGCCCAATGGCGTAGAGAAAAATATACACAGGAAGCGAAAGATTACACGGTAGTCAGTGACATCAAAGGAAAAGGGCATTATGTTGGAACCTATCTTGCTTTAACTGCACTCGAACGCTATTGGTGGGGCGAAGGAGAATTTAAATTCTATATTGATGATGATGAACAATACCCGACTATTTGCGGCACAGGTACCGAAGATTATTTTGGCGGAGCTTGGGCTTTTCATAAAAAACATAAAGATGGAGTTATTAGATCATCTACTTATAATACACCATTTTTAGGTTATGCTTTCCAATCTGCAGAGGATCATACAAGGGATAATTTCCCAACCAAGGATAGTATTCCAACGCATGGATTCGGGAGAGATGCGTTGCCAATGCATGGACTGTATCGTTGGCATTTACCTGACCCAATTCGTTTTGATGAAAAGCTGACAGTGACACTTCAACAAATAGGTAATGATGATATTAAATTGTTTGAACGTGCAGATGACATTTCATCTGTTGCATATTGGTATCAAACAATGCCGCATCAACCGTTTCCGAAATTTCCAGAAACAAAAGAGAGGCGGCCAAGGTAAGATACAGGAATAAAAAGAGAAACTTCTTAGCACAAAACAAGGAAGTTTCTCTTTTATTGAGAGTTTTCTAGCCTAATCTCTCACGGCATAACTGCAATTATTTTAATAAGAGATTTGCTAATTGCCATTAAAATAGGACTTTAGCATAGTTCATTAAATAACTATTTTTTAAATTAACTTTTAATTTTTGACTTCCTGGACTGCAATACTTAAATGTGCTATTGCTATAAGCCTACAAAGGGGTATAGAGTTATAAGTAATTCAAACATAGGCTGTTTAAAGGTATAAATTCTATTTAGCTCTGGATTGTTCAATGACTTTTTAATTTACTGACTTGCTTATTCAACAATTATGATTCAAACATTTTCTCCCGATATTCCCTTGGAGAAACAAGATGAAATTTCTTGAAAACACGGTGAAAATACGAATAAGAGCCAAAACCGCAGTTTTGCGCGATGTTTTCTAATGTCATTGTTGTATATTTCATCTGATTGATTGCAGCAGAAATCCGAATCGATTGTGCATATTCAACCATTGTTTGTCCAATATATTCTTTAAAAAGGTGGACGCACCTTGATACACTCATATTACAATAATTAGCAATATCTTTGATCGTGAACTCTTGTTTAGTTGCATTTTCTTCAATATAGCGCATCATCTTTGTAACAATATAAGGTCTATTAATGTCTGTTGATTTTTTATCCAGTGAGCGTTCTAGAGAAACACAAAGTGCACTTAGCAGATAGTGAGTTAATTTACTATTCTTTTCTTTTTCCGGTCTTCTTTCTTCAATAAAGAGAGATTGCCATAAATTTAAGACGGTGTGATCCATCGTAATTTTGGAAAGTACTGGCCTGTGGCGGAAAAGCTGATCAACTTCTTCACCTTCACAATATAAGCAATAGTCACCGCTTTGTTGGCCTTCTGCTACATGCAAATCATAGGTTTCTCCGGGTTTGACAATTAATAAATCGCCTTTTTCAATATGATGCGTTTCATTGTTTACTTTGATTTTCGCTTTACCTTCGATCTGTAATCGAAACAAATAAGAGGCATAACGAGATTTATGCATCGTGTGAAATAATTGGTTATGATAGGAATAACCGCAAAAGCTGACTTTCATATTTTTACCCCTTTTAGAGGACGATCAAAAAGTCCAATAAAAATGACACTGCGAATTTCTGCGTTGATGAGATTTTTCCGTTACTCACGTATTTAAAAGCATACGCTCCGTTCGGAAAAATTTCATCGCCTTGAACTTCTTGGTCCTTTTCATCGAACTTATTGAACCCGCTCTTTTATAATTAAATAGTTCATGTTTTCATTATATCATTTATGTTAAATTGATAGAATATCATTTATGATAATAATTAGATTATCTGTAAATGAAAGCGATTATATCCTTGTGATTTGTTTTTCTTTCTATTGGATTTATTAATCGTTACTTTACGCAAATAAGACAACTAGGAGGTACAGGAATGAATATAACTGTATGGAATGAAAATCGTCACGAAAAAACAAATGAAACCGTTGCATCCATTTACCCAAAAGGTATCCATGGCGCAATCGCCGGCTTTTTAACAGAAGCAGGGCATGACGTAACAACAGCGACATTAGACGAAGCGGAGCATGGACTAACAGAAGAAGTGCTGAATAATACAGAAGTCCTGGTTTGGTGGGGACATATGGCGCATGGTGAAGTACAGGATGACATTGTGGAACGCGTAAAACAGCGTGTATTAGAAGGAATGGGATTAATTGTTCTTCACTCCGGTCATTTCTCTAAAATCTTTAAATCTCTGATGGGGACAGGCTGTGACTTGAAATGGCGTGAATCGGATGATACAGAGCGTGTATGGAATGTAGATCCATCTCATCCCATTGCCAAAGGAATCGGCGAATACTTTGAAATTGAAAAAGAAGAAATGTATGGGGAGCATTTTGATATTCCTGCTCCAGATGAATTGGTTTTTGTCAGCTGGTTTACCGGCGGAGAGGTCTTCCGCAGCGGAGCAACATTCAAACGCGGCAGAGGGAAGATATTCTATTTCCGTCCAGGCCATGAAACCTATCCGACGTATCATCAGGCTGAGGTTCAGCAAGTAATCAAAAATGCAGTAGAATGGGCTAAGAATCAAGATACTCCAAAGCATACGTATGGGAATTATCAGCCGATTGAAAAATAAACCAAGATAGAGAGAGGAAGAGGTAAATTGAGTTTAAAAATAGCAGTTATCGGATGCGGCAGTATAGCAAAACACCGCCACCTGCCGGAATATGCAGCAAATAAACATGTAGAAATTACAGCAGTATGTGATATTGTCGGAGAACGGGCAGAAGAAGCAGCGGCTAAATATGAAGCAAAGGCATATACAGATTATCAGGAAATGTTGAAACAAGATGACATTGATGCTGTCAGCGTTTGTCTGCCAAATTACTTACATGCACCTGTCAGTGTAGATGCACTGAATGCCGGAAAGCATGTGCTTTGTGAAAAGCCGATGGCAACCTCTGCAGAAGAGGCAGATCAGATGATTGAAGCGGCAAAGCGGAGTGGAAAGAAATTAATGATCGGACATAATCAGCGTTTTGTCAACTCGCATCAAAAAGCCAGAGAACTGATTGCATCTGGAGTGGTTGGCAAGGTTTACAGCTTCCGTACCACATTCGGACATGGCGGTCCAGAAGGATGGAGCGCAGATGGCCAAGATAGCTGGTTCTTTAAAAAAGACGAAGCATTTATTGGGGCAATGGGAGATTTAGGCGTGCATAAAGCAGATTTAGTCCGTTATTTATTACAGGATGAATTTATAGAGGTCGGTGCGTTCGTGGAAACCAGTGCAAAAGAAAATGCGGATGTAGATGATAATGCGACGCTGATACTCAAATCAGAAAAAGGCACGATTGGTACATTAGCAGCCAGCTGGGCTTATACAGCAAAAGAAGATAATTCCACCATTATTTATGGAGAAAAAGCTACATTACGTTTAGAAGATGACCCGGCGTACTCTTTAGTTGTTCAATATACGAATGGCGAAACTGTAAAATACGAGCTTGGCGCCATTCAGTCCAATGATGAAGGCGGCCAGACAACGACACATGTAATCGATCATTTTATTGATTCCATTCAAAATGATACAACACCATTGATTGACGGTGAAGAAGGAAAGAAATCGCTCGCTATTATTTTAGCAGCGTTAGAATCCGTTGAAACAAAAAGAATCTATTCCTTGGAGAAGTGACAAATCATGAAGTGTTTGAAAATGGGACTAATTGGAGCAGGGGGAATAGCGGAAAACCGTCATATCCCTGTTTATCAATCATTAAGTGATAAGGTAGAAATAACAGGTGTGCAGGATGTTAACTTGGTCCGGGCTAGGGAAGTAGCGGAAAAATATGCGATTCCTCATGTATATGAAAACTATTCGGACATGCTCAAGCACGTAGATGCAGTGACTATCTGCACACCGAATAAATTTCATGAATCGATAGCAGTTGCTGCCTTAAATCAAGGGGTTCATGTTTTATGTGAGAAACCAATGGCAATGAATGCAGATGAAGGAAAGCGCATGCTGGAAGCGGCAGAAGCAAATAATAAACTATTAATGGTTGGCTATCATTATCGTTTTGTAGATTCTGTGATGCTGGCAAAAGAGTCGATGCCGGAAGTGGGAGCACCTATTGTTACGCGCGTGCAAGCCATGCGTCAAAGGAAGGTCCCGGGCTGGGGCGTATTTATAAACAAACAGCTTCAAGGCGGAGGAAGCCTGATTGACTGGGGATGCCATTTACTCGATACAGCCCTTTGGCTTGTTTCCCCTTCGAAGCCAATAGAGGTCAATGCACAAACCTATCAGTGTTTAAGTAAGCAGCCAGATCAGGTCAATGATTGGGGAAGTTATGATCATGAAGCGATTGATGTTGATGATCATGTGAGTGCTTATATCCGTTTTGATGATGGAAGCACCCTGTTATTTGAATGCTCCTGGGCCGCAAATATCAAAGCGGATAAAACACATATCTCCATATCCGGCGAAAATGGAGGGGTAAATGTCTTTCCTTATGAATTCTATCAGCCGAAGTATCATAGAATGATGGAGACACATGCCGGTACGAAGGAAGATCAACAGGAAGCGGCCCTTTTGCAGGCAGAGAATTTTGTGGATGCCTGCTTAGGAAAAGATACATTGAAAAGTAATCCAAAGGATGCATTGCTGGTAACGAAAGTCATTGATGCCATTTATGAAAGCAGTGAACAGGGAAAAAGTATCTCGATAAACTAGAGGGAGGCCAAAAAAATGAAATTAGGCGTATTTACGGTTTTATTTGCAGATAAAAAGCTGGAAGACATGCTTGATTATGTGAAAGGTGCTGGACTGGATGCGGTAGAAATAGGGACAGGCGGTAATCCCGGTACAGCGCATTGTCAAATCGATGAATTATTGGAAAGCAGTGAGAAGCGAAAGGAATTTAAAGATAAGATTGAATCACGCGGGCTAACCATCAGCGCATTCAGCTGTCATGATAATCCTGTTTCCCCAAACAAAGCTCAGGCAAAAGCCAGCCATGATACATTTATCAAAACGGTGCGTTTGGCAGAGATGCTGGATGTTCCGGTTGTTAATACATTTTCCGGTACGCCGGGTTCTAATGAAGATTCGAAATATCCTAATTGGCCGGTAACCCCTTGGCCGACGGAATACGCCGATATCTTAAAATGGCAATGGGAAGAAAAATTGATTCCGTATTGGAAAGAGCAGGGGCAATTTGCAGAAGACCATGGTGTTAAAGTAGGCTTGGAGCTGCATGCCGGTTTTCTTGTCCATACACCGCATACGATGCTAAAACTGCGGGAAGCAACAAACAATGCGATTGGTGCGAACCTGGATCCGAGTCATTTATGGTGGCAGGGAATTGATCCGGTAGCAGCAATCAAGATTCTGGGTAAAGCTGGTGCCATTCATCATTTCCATGCCAAGGATACGTATATTGACCAGGATAATGTGAATATGTACGGGCTGACTGATATGCAGCCTTATGGAGAAGTGCAGACCCGTGCCTGGACTTTCCGTTCCGTAGGGTATGGGCACAGTATTCAGGAATGGTCGAATATTGTGAGCGCGCTTCGGACATATGGCTATGATTATGTGATTAGTATAGAGCATGAAGACCCGATTATGTCGGTTGAAGAAGGTTTTCAAGCTGCAGTGAAGAACTTAAAACAGGTGAATATCGTGGAGCCTCCAGCTTCGATGTGGTGGGCTTAAAACAAAAACACTGAGAATATAACTAGCTAAAAATAAAAAAAGGAATTTCGCATCTTATGTTATGTGAAATTCCTCTTTTATATCTTATAAAAATAATATGCTTTCTGCGGTCTATTGTCATTAATGCAAATCCTAATACATTTCCATTTTTATTACAAGATATCTTTCAGTTACTTCTACCCTATATAATTTCATAATGAAAAAATTAAGCCCTTATTTTTACTATTTATTTTAAATAACACTCAGTGAAAGAAATTAGAAAATAATATTATATCACTAGATAATCCTAATTTTGTAACTTTAAAATAAGGAAATCATTAGCTGGCACTTCTATGCGTAAATTATTATTTTTAATGGACATTTTCTTTTGATTCCATAGATTAAAAACATGATTAGTAGAAGTACAGTCAAGTGACACCTCAGCCGGTTGATTCGCAGGATTTATAAAAAAGTGAATAGAGCTATCTTCAACCGTTCGGATAAAATGAAAATAATAGACATTTTCTTTTGGCTGAATAATAGATAGCTTCCCTTGTGTAAATGCTTTTTCAGTAAATCGCAGTTGAATAAATTGTTTAATAAAGTTTTTTAGAGAGGTATTTTGATCCTCCTCGTCCCATACCATGCATTTTCTACATTCGGGATCTTCTCCCCCAGTCATCCCAATTTCATCACCATAATACACACAAGGTGTTCCAGGGAAAGAGAATAACAGAGCATACAATAGACGAACCTTTTTAATATCCCCGCCGCATTCTGTCAAAACTCTAGGAGTATCATGACTGTCGAGCAGGTTAAAGGCCACTTCATTACTGTTTTCCATATAAGAAGCATAAGATTTGGATAATCGGTCAGCAAATTGTTTAGTATCAATCTTTTCTTTGGCAATATAATCTAAACCTGCCAAGGTAAATGGATAGTTCATGACTGCATCAAACTGGTCTCCTTCCAACCATGGGAGTGCATCATGCCATATTTCTCCAAGAATATATAAGTCAGGTTTAATCGATTTAACTCTCTTGCGAAATGCTTTCCAGAAGGAATGATCTACTTCATTTGCTACATCCAGACGCCAGCCGTCAATATCAAATTCTTCAATCCAGTAAGCGGCAACATCTAAAAAGTAAGAACGGACTTCCGGGTTCTCAGTGTTTAGCTTTGGCATTGATTCAACATATCCAAATGTATCATAGTTAGGTGGATAAACATCTTTTACTGGAAATTCATGCAGATGAAACCAATCTTTGTATTTTGATTTCTCTTGATTTTCCAACACATCCTGAAAAGGACCAAAGTACAGACCGCTATGATTAAATACAGCATCCAGCATCACACGGATTCCTCTTTGATGACATTCATCCACAAGCTTTTTAAACGTTTCTTTGTCTCCGAATTGCGGATCAATTTCCATATAGTCAATGGTATCGTATTTGTGGTTGGAATATGCTTTAAAAATAGGAGTCAGATAGATCCCGTTTATTCCCAAATCAGTTAAGTAATCCAAATTGTTAATGATACCTTCAAAATCCCCGCCAAAAAAGTTGTCTAAGGCAGGTGCTTCACTAGCCCAGGGCAAAACCTTCTCCGGATCATTTTTCTTATTTCCATTTGCAAACCGGTCCGGGAAAATTTGATACCACACTGTCTCTTTCACCCAATCAGGTGTTTTAAAAATATCAATTGGATTGATGAATGGAAAACAAAAATAGTAGGATATATCGTCAGTTTCTATATTTGGATAAAACCCTTTTTCTGTATAAATTAATGTATTCTTCCCATCGCTTATTTCAAAACCATATCTTAAGCGTCTCGTAGGCACATCAAGTTCAATGAACCAGTAATCAAATAAGTCATCTGAAGCGGAAATAGACATCGGCTTTTTCTTATAAGTCCATTTTTTTTTCTTCCAATCATAGGGATCACCGTAAATCAAACTTACTTTGTTTGCATCTTTTTTCTTCGTCTTCAGCCGAATATGCAATGTTTTCTCTTTGTAAGCGTAAGCAAAATTTCCTTTCGGTCTATGGTATATGGCTTCTTTTAACATGGAACTCCTCCTTAAAAATAAACAACCCCTGCTTTCTGGTTAAGAAAACAGGGGTTGTTGTTATGACAAAGCATTGCCCTTAAATTTTTAGTGAAACATGAAGTAGTTAAATATATTATTGGCAAAAAGCTATCATAAGTCAAGAGGAAAATAAAATAGAATTTTTTCTTTTGGAAAAAATGACTATTTTTCTAACATTTATCCATTCAACAAGAAAATATTTTTTGAAACCCCTTGCAAAAAAATATGTAATAGATTAGTATTAATTTTAGAATATTTGTGCAAACGTTTGCGCAAATGTGAAATAAAAAAAGGAGTTGGGAATATGAGAGGGAAAGTTCGTTTCTTTGCATTAATTTCTTTTTTGTTTGTTCTAATTTTAGGAGCATGTGCACCTGACAGAGAAGAACCTGGAGAAGAAAGTGCTGGCGGAGAAGAGGAAAAACCAGAAGAACTGGTGATTTGGATGAATGATCAAGATGAGCAAATGGAAGCTATTAATGAGATTGTAGAGAGGTACGAAGAACAGGAAGGCATTTCAGTTAGGGTAGAAGGGCAACCAATGGTTGAACAATTACAGCAGTTATCATTAGCTGGACCTGAAGGAAATGGGCCAGATTTGTTCTATCAGCCACATGACCAAATTGGAAATATTGTTGCGCAAGGACTAGCAGAACCTCTTGATGTTACTGATGATGAATTAAATAGATATGTAGATGCAGCAGTAGACGCTGTTACTTATACTTATGATGATGAAACAGATATATATGGATTACCTGCAGTTATTGAAACATACGGTATTTTTTATAATACAAGTATAGTTGGTGAAGCTCCAGAAACAATGGAAGATGTGTTAGGCATTCTTGAAGAACATACAAACGCTTCTAATGACGAATATGGATTTTTAATGAGACCAAATGATTTCTATTTTGCTTATCCGTTCTTAGTAAACTATGGCGGTTATATCTTTGGTGGAGAAGCTGGAAATTATGATGTAACAGATGTAGGTTTAGCAAATGATGGCGCAATTGAAGGCGGAGAATTTTATCAAGAATTTTTTGGGCCTGGGAAAATCCCTGCAGGTACAAATGCAGATGTAATTGACGGATTGTTTACGGAAGGGAAAATAGGTGCAGTTATAAATGGACCATGGAGTATTCCGGTTTATGAAAACGCTTTAGGTGATGATTTAGGATTTGCTCCTTTCCCACAAATAAATAATGAGCCAAGCGCTACATTTGTAGGTGTTAAATCTTGGATGGTTTCATATTATTCAGAGAATAAGGATTGGGCTCAAGATTTAGCAATGTTTATTACAAATGAAGAGAACCAACAAACTTATTATGATATTGCAGGAGAGTTACCTCCGAATGAAGAGGCTTTAAATAATATCGAAGATCCTATGTATGCAGACTTTGCTGAACAAATTGAGTTTGGCGTCCCAATGCCGAGTTCCCCGGAAATGGCTCAGGTGTGGGAACCGATGCAAAATGCATTACAATTCCTGGCTGAAGGGCAAGATGCCCAAGAAGTGTTAGAAGAAGCTGTAGATCAGATTAATAATAATATACAATCTGCAGGCGGAGGAGAATAATAAAAAAAGAGGAGATAAGCTCCTCTTTTTAATTTAAACAAACTGCATATAAAAGAGGTTTTATTATGTACATTAACTTAAAGTTGAAGGAGGGGGAAGGTTGACTACTCCAGAAAAAAAGCCAAAAAAGAATTTTCAAAAACATAATCCTGCTATTGCTACTATACTTTCCATATTATTTGCAGGGTTAGGTCAGTTATATAACCGCAGATACATTAAAGGAGCTATCTTTATTGTTATCGAAGGGGCATTTCTATTTGCATTTTTAGAGGCGATAAATTATGGCCTTTGGGGTTTACGTACATTAGGTACTATCCCAGGGGTTGACCATTCCATTCGATTACTCGTATTAGGAGTATTGTCTTTAATTGTTACAGTGATAGCAATTACACTTTATGTGTTTAATGTGCTCGATGCTAGAAAACAAGCCCAAAAAATAAAAAAGGGATGGGTACCATTAAGTTTTAAACAAGTTATTAAAGAAGTTTATGACTATTCGTTCCCTTATATTATTACTTTTCCAGGTTTATTCTTAATGATTTTTGTTGTTATTTTTCCTTTATTGTTTTCTCTGTTATTAGCATTCACAAATTATGATTTATACCATTCCCCGCCACGGAACTTAGTAGACTGGGTCGGTTTGGATAACTTCAAAAACTTATTTACTGTTCCAATTTGGCAAGAAACCTTTTTCAGTGTATTTGTCTGGACCATTGTCTGGACGGTAGTTGCTACAACGTTACAGATTGCTTTAGGTTTCTTTCTAGCAGTATTGGTAAATGACGAAAGACTAAAATTTAAAAAATTAATTAGGACAATTTTAATTTTGCCATGGGCTGTTCCAGCGTTTGTGACCATTCTTGTATTTGCTGCGATGTTTAATGATGATTTTGGAGCGATTAACCGAGATATTATTATTCCTTTATTTGGCGGGGATGGGGTGGCTTGGCTGAGTGACCCGCTCTATAGCCGGGTAGCTATTATTATGGTACAAACATGGCTCGGGTTTCCATTTATCTTTGCACTATTTACAGGGATACTACAAAGCATTTCAAAAGATTGGTACGAAGCAGCAGATATTGATGGGGCTTCACGGATTCAAAAATTCAAAAATATTACGTTTCCTCATGTTATGTTTGCGACTGCGCCATTATTGATCATGCAATATGCTCAAAACTTTAATAATTTTAACGTCATTTATTTATTTAATGAAGGCGGTCCTGCTGTACGAGGACAGAATGCTGGCGGTACGGATATTCTGATATCTTGGGTCTATAAATTAACTTTTGATACAAATAATTACTCAATGGCAGCTGTTATTTCAATTATTATGGGATTAATTGTATCAGGATTTGCTTTTTACCAATTCCGTAGAACAAGATCTTTTAAAGAAGAAGGTGACATTTAATGAATTCAAAATTAAAATCGAAACTAGAATTAACTGCTATTTATCTCATATTGGCAGTTGTTGCCGTTGTTATTTTTTATCCGCTTCTTTGGACAATTGGTATGTCACTGAATCAGGGTACAAGTCTGTATTCTTCTAGTATTATTCCAGATAATTTTTCATTGGAACATTATCAATGGCTATTCAGTCCGGAAAGTGATTATCTATTATGGTATAAAAATTCGTTAATTGTTGCTTTCGCCAACGCTGTTGGAAGTGTTGTTTTGACAGCATTTGTTGCTTATGCTTTTTCAAGGTTTAAATTTGTAGGACGTAAAAATGGACTATACATCTTTTTGCTTTTACAAATGTTCCCAGTAATGATGGCGATGGTAGCACTATACATTTTCTTAAATATGATTGGATTATTAGATTCTTTAACAGGATTAATTTTAATTTATTTAGGAGGACAAATACCATTTAATGCCTGGCTTGTAAAAGGGTATTTTGATACGATTCCAAAGGAACTGGATGAAGCAGCTAAAATCGATGGAGCAGGACCTATTAGGATTTTTTGGAGTATTCTTTTACCACTGGCAAAACCAATTCTAGCAGTGGTTGCTTTATTTAATTTTATGGCTCCATTATTTGATTTCTTACTTCCTTCTATTGTGTTATCCAGTGAAGAGAATTATACATTAGCTGTAGGGTTGTATAATTTTATTAATGATCAGTTCGCTAATAATTTTACTAGATTTGCAGCAGGTTCTGTATTAATTGCTGTACCAATTGCAACAATTTATTTGTTCTTGCAACGATTCTTAATTTCTGGTTTGGCTTCAGGCGGTACAAAAGGCTAGGGTATAGGTTAAAATATAAGAAAGGATATTATATATAATGTTTTAATCTAAATTTGTATAAACCAGCTAATTAGAGGGTGATAAAAATTGTTACTATTAAGGATATAGCAAAGGCTACCGGATGTTCTCCATCCACCGTATCACGAGTGATTGCTAATAATTCGAGGATTAGCGAGAAAACAAAGCAAAAAGTTAGAAAAGCAATGCATGATTTAGGTTATCATCCTAATCTAACCGCAAGAAACTTAGTTGTACAGTCAACAAAGACAATTGGTGTCATTATGCCTTCCTCCGCAGATAAATCTCTGCAAAATCCATTTTTTGCAGAGGTTTTAAGAGGAATAGGTTCTTATTTTCATCAAGAACAATTTTCAATACTTTTATCAACTGGCCAGACAGAACAAGAAAAGTTTAAAGAAGTTGAAAGAATGGTTTTAGGAAAGTATGTGGACGGAATAATTTTACTTTATTCCCGTTTAAATGATCCAATTATAGATTTCTTAAAAGAGAAAGATTTTCCATTTGTTATAGTAGGAAAACCTTTAGAGTATAAAAATGAAATTGTTCATGTAGATAACGACAACATAAAAGCAGGAAAAGATATTACCGCGTATTTAATAGAAAATGGGCACAGTCGTATTTCCTTTATTGGAGGAGCAGCTGATCTTGTTGTAACTATTGATCGGCAAAAGGGTTATGAAATGGCTTTGGAGGAAGCTGCGATTCCTGTGCTAAAAGAATATGCGCTTCATACAGAATTTTTAAAGTCTGGCGGCAGAGAGGCTGTGGAACAAATTTTAAAACTTGAAGTTAAGCCGGATGCAATTGTTGTAAGTGATGACTTAATTAGTGTTGGTGTTATTAGCATGTTAGAGGAATATGGACTTAAAGTTCCTGAAGATATCTCGTTGGTTAGTTTCAATAATATTTATTTTTCAGAGATTATAAAACCAGCGCTGACAACTGTCGATATTCAAATTTATCAGCTAGGTGTAGAATCAGCAAAAGCAATTATTAAAATGTGCATGAATCAGAAGCTAACTAGAAAAAGGATTATAATTCCACACGATATTGTTTACCGTGAATCTGTTCGCTTAAAAAAGTGAAAAAATATAAATTTTAATAGAACTTTTTCATTTCTTTGTAAATATACTTTATATTGTTATTTTAGCGATTTGGACAGATAAAAAGTGTTTATTTTGAGTGTGAAAAACAGTATAAAAAATAAATGAATTTATCTTTTAATATATCTGATTGAATTTATGGACAAATTATCAAATATGATAGTATCGAATAAAACCTATACTATTTTATTCATGTCTTAATTGAATATTAATTAGTATTGCCAATTAAATTAAATAGGTGTCGCTATATATAATATTTGGCTTTTTTTTTTCTGATTAATAACGATTATGATAAGTGTAATCGTTATTTTTTTGATGAGTTTGATTTTTCTGTTTTATAGAGTCTTTTTATTTGTTTATTAATGTTATTATAATACTATAGACTTATTTTGATTTAAGCGAAAAACATGCAAAGTGATCGAAGAAAGGAAGTCAAAAAATGAATAAAAAATGGTGGAAAGAAGCAACAGCGTATCAAATTTACCCAAGAAGCTTTATGGATTCCAATGGAGATGGTATTGGCGACATTCAGGGCATTATTTCCAAATTGGATTACTTAAAGGACTTAGGAATCGATGTTATCTGGGTAAGCCCTGTCTATCAATCTCCGAATGACGACAACGGCTATGATATCAGTGATTATCAAGCGATTGCGGAAGAGTTTGGGACCATGGCAGACTTTGATGAGCTGCTTGAAAAAACGCATCAAAAAGGCATGCGCCTGATTATGGATTTAGTTATCAACCATACCTCTGATGAGCACCCGTGGTTTATCGAGTCCAGATCCTCGAAGGATAATCCATACCGTGACTATTATATTTGGCATCCCGGGAAAAAGAATGAAGAGGAGCCAAATAATTGGGAATCTATTTTTGGCGGCTCCGCCTGGAAGTATGATGGGCAGACAAAAGAATACTTTATGCATATTTTTTCTGAAAAACAGCCTGATTTAAATTGGGAATATGAAGCAGTACGCAACGATTTATATAAAATGGTCAACTGGTGGCTGGATAAGGGAATTGACGGATTTCGTGTGGATGCCATCTCCCATATTAAAAAGAAACCCGGTTTTCCAGATATGCCGAACCCGAAGAAGAAAAAATATGTTCCTTCCTTTAAAGGTCATATGAATCAGGAGGGAATCCATGAATTTCTGCAGGAGTTTAAAAAAGCAACGCTGAATCACTATGATATTATGACTGTCGGGGAAGCTAACGGCGTGAAGCTTTCACAGGCAGATGACTGGGTCGGCGAAAAGCATGGCGTGTTTGATATGATTTTTCAATTTGACCATCTCAACCTCTGGGAGCGTGAAACAGGGGAAGGGCTTGATTTAGAAGAGCTGAAGGACGTGTTTACGACTTGGCAGAAAGGGCTGGAGAAAGCGGGCTGGAATGCATTGTTTTTAGAAAATCATGATCAGCCGCGTTCTGTTTCTAGCTGGGGAGACCCGGAAAAGTATCATGCAGCTTCAGCAAAAGCTTTCGCTGTACTATATTTTATGATGCAGGGGACGCCATTTATTTATCAGGGGCAGGAAATTGGAATGACGAATGCGCCATTTGAATCAATTGAGGAATATGATGCTGTGGATTCCAAGAATTTTTATAAGGAGCAGCTGGAAAAAGGTGTTCCGAAAGAGCAAATATTGGCTGCATTAGCTAAGACGAGCCGAGACCATTCACGTACACCAATGCAGTGGAACGATGGAGCAAATGCCGGTTTTACAACAGGGGTGCCATGGATGAAAGTGAATCCAAATTATTCAGATGTGAACGTAGAAGAGCAGCAAAGCAAGACTGATTCTATTTTAAATTTTTATAAACAGCTGATTGCATTACGGAAACAAGAGCAGGGACTCATCTATGGAAATTATAATCTTGTGATAGCGGAGCATCCAGATATATATGCATATACGCGGACATATCAAGAAGATAAGTGGCTTATCCTGGTAAACGTTTTTGGAAAAGCAACGGAATATAAACTACCAGGAAAATTAAGGGATAAAAATTTAAAACTGCTAATCAATAATTACGAAGAAGCAGCGCTTGGGAAACTCAAACCTTATCAAGCTGTTATCTATCAAATTAGCTAAAGAAAAACAGGCTCGTGCAGAGATTGCGCGGCCTGTTTTTCTTTAGATTAATCAATCATCTGTAAAATACTTGTCGATTCATGCGAAATTTACCTTCCGAGGGACTTCATAATTTATGAATTTTACCGATATTAATAGTAGGTACAATGGAAAACGGGAGGATACATATGGATAAAACATCAGTCATAGGATTAATATTAGGACTAATTGCTATCGGTGTAGGGATGGTATTAAAAGGTGCAGAAATAAGCGCATTGCTTGAGCCGGCAGCATTTCTTATCATTCTATTAGGAACAGTTGCAGCAGTTACAATTGCCTTCCCGGGAAGTGTGTTGAAAAAAGTCCCGGCATTATTTAAAAAATTATTTTTTGAAGAGAAACAAACAGATTCCAAAGAACTTATTGTCTTATTCATGGATTGGGCAGATCAAACACGTAAAGAAGGGCTGCTTTCTTTAGAGAATCAAGTAAGTGAAGTGAATGACCCCTTTCTTTCATCGGGTCTGCAATTAGCCATTGATGGACAGTCACCGGATTTTATCAAAGATGTCATGATTGAAAAAATAGAAGCAATGGAGCAGCGGCATGAAGAAGGTGCTGCCATTTTTTCGCAGGCTGGTACCTATGCTCCGACGCTGGGAGTGCTTGGTGCAGTAATTGGATTGATTGCAGCGCTAGCGGATATGTCTGATATCGATGCGTTGGGACATGCCATTTCAGCAGCCTTTGTGGCAACATTGCTGGGGATTTTCACAGGTTACGTACTATGGCATCCATTTGCTAATAAATTACGTGAAAAATCGAAGCGGGAAGTAATGCAAAAAGAATTGATCGTTGAAGGCGTCTTATCTATTACAACAGGCGATTCCCGATTAATCGTGCAGGAAAAATTAGGTTCTTTACTTTCTTCTAAAGAACTGGCAGAACTGCAGAAGAGGGATAGCGATGGCTAGAAGAAAAAGAAAGAAAAAACAATCACATGTAGATGAATCTTGGCTGCTTCCTTATTCCGATTTATTAACGTTATTAGTAGCCTTATTTATTGTTTTATTTGCTTCCAGCGATGTCAATGTGGAAAAATATTTCCAGCTTGCTAACGTCTTTCGTGATGAATTATCGTCCGGGTCAGGAACAGGTCTCTTGGATTATGAGTCCGAACCAATTCCACCCAGTATGGAAGAAGGACGGGACGAGGATGATTATATGGAAGAAGGCACAGATGATGAGGAAGGAAGCGAAGAAGAAGGAATTGATGAAGCGGATTTAGAAGGGGAACAGGAGCTTCTCAGGCTCAGGCAGGTCGAGGAAGAAATTAATATATATATTGAAGAAGCAGGCCTCACGGAAGAATTTGGAACAACATTAACCGGTGAAGGACTGCTTGTTACAATGCGTAATGATATCCTGTTTGATTCTGGAAGTGCAGTGGTTAAACAGGAAGGGGTGCAAGTTGCAGAAGATGTTTCTCAAATCCTGCATACAGAACCCCCGCATCAGGTTGTTATCAGCGGGCATGCCGATGATGTTCCGATTCACAATGCAGCGTTTGAATCAAACTGGGAATTAAGTGTGACACGAGCAATGAACTTTATGCAGATTTTGATGCAAAATGATGATCTTGACCCTACTTTGTTTAGCGTGAAGGGCTATGGAGAGTTTGAGCCGGCTTTTCCCAATGATACAGAAGAAGACAGAGCAAGGAACAGACGTGTAGAAGTTCTGGTTTTACCTAATTACGAGATCAATGTTCCGGAAGAAACAAATGAAGATTAGAATAGAGGGGAAGTCTTATGGATACGCAACAATATTTGGATATTTTCTTAGATGAAAGCCAGGAGCATTTACAGTCAATCAATGATTTTATATTGAAGTTAGAAGAAGACCCTTCTAACTTGGAGTATGTACATGAGATATTCCGCTCTGCACATACGTTAAAAGGGATGGCAGCAACCATGGGGTATGATGATATCGCCTCATTGACGCATAAAATGGAGAATGTACTGGACCTGATTCGTAATGAAGAATTAATGACAAACACGGAAATCATCGATACGTTATTTATGTCTATTGATGACCTGGAGGATATGGTTGACTCTGTCCGCAATGGCGGAGATGGTAAAAAAGATGTCAGTGAACATGTAAAAAAGCTGGAAGCGATTGAAAAAGGGGAAAATATTTCTGAATCTGCGGCAACTGTAGCAGCAGAGAAAAAGGAAGATACAGGAAATTACTTCAAAGCTTCCGATTTAGATGAATTTCAGTTCACGGTTGTTCAGCAGGCCAAGGAGCAAGGGATGATTCTCTATGATTTAAAAGTAACGTTTGAAGCGAGCTGTATTTTAAAAGGTGCCCGGGCGTTTATGGTGTTTGAAGTATTAGAGAACTTGGGAGAAATCATCCGTACTTCCCCGACTGTGGAAGAGATTGAGGAAGGAGCATTTGATTCAGGATTTACACTTTTATTTTTGACAGATCAAGAGCCGGACGCCTTGGTGGAAGCAGTGAAAAATGTATCCGAAGTGGAAACGGTTGAAGCACATGTAATCGAAACGGATGAAACGGCGCCCGATACGCAAGAACAGACAGGAGAAAAACCAGCAAAGAAAGAAATCGTGCAGGCAAATAAAAAAACGGTCAGTGAAAAGGTGACAGAGGTACCAGCGAAGAAGTCTGAATCAAAGGCAGAAGTGTCGAAAAATAAAGAGGCTGCGCAAAATAACGGAAAGAAAACTGCTTCTAAGAATATCCGGGTAAATCTCGATAAGATTGATAATCTTTTAAACTTATTTGAAGAGGTTGTGATTGATAGAAGCCGGCTTGAAGTGCTTGTTTCCTCAATAGACAATAGTGATTTAAGAGAGACTGTGGAGCATTTAAGCAGAGTAAGTTCGGATATGCAATCGCTGATTCTGGCGATGCGGATGGTTCCAATCGAGCAGGTTTTCAACCGTTTTCCAAGAATGATCCGTCAATTATCCAAAGATTTAAATAAAAAAATTGCCCTGGAAATAAAAGGTGCAGAAACAGAAGTAGATCGCACAGTCATTGACGAGATTGGAGATCCGCTGGTCCATCTGATTCGTAATTCGTGTGATCATGGAATTGAAAGCCCGGAGAAGCGGGTTGCGAGCAATAAGCCGGAGGAAGGCAAGCTCGTATTACGTGCTTACCACAGCGGAAATCATGTTTTTGTCGAAATTGAAGATGATGGTGCAGGAATCAACCGCGAAAAAGTATCGGAAAAAGCGATTGAAAATAATATTATTACACCTCAAGAAGCCGAAGAGTTAACCGATGATCAAGTTGCAGCGTTAATTATGAGTTCAGGATTCAGTACAGCTGATACGATTTCCGATGTATCGGGACGCGGTGTTGGCTTAGATGTTGTAAAAAATAAAATTGAAGCATTAGGCGGTAAAATTTCCGTAACAACCATGACAGGGAAAGGAAGCACCTTTTCCATCCAGCTGCCTTTGACCTTATCGATTATTACTACCATGCTTGTCCATGTTAAGAAGGAAACCTTAGCGATACCATTAACTTCTATTTTAGAGACGATTATGCTTCCTAAAGAAAAGATTATGTGTGCGCAAGGAGCAGATGTTATCGATTATCGCGGTAAAATTATACCTGTCTTGTCTTTAGGCAAGGTGCTAAAGGTTCCTGATTATGATACGGAAGCAGATCGTTATTCTACTGTAATCATCAAAAAGGGAGAAAAACTGCTGGGATTGATTGTTGATGAATTGATTGGTCAGCAGGAAGTTGTATTAAAATCGCTCGGGAATTATCTTGGAGAAGTATTTGCCGTATCAGGAGCAACCATATTAGGTGATGGTGAGGTCGCTTTGATTATTGATCCTAATGCGCTGATTGATTAAAGCGCATTTAAAGAAAGGGGGGAAAGTAAATGGATACAGAGAAACATATTATATTCAGATTAAAAGAACAGACCTTTGCTGTTCATGTGCAGCAAATCGTTTCCATAGAGCGGGCATTATCTCTAACAGAGATACCGCGTACTCCTGGTTTTATGAAAGGTGTTACGGAAATGCGGGGAGTAATGACTCCTATTATTGATTTACGTGAAAGATTGAATCTCGGCGGCGTTGATATCACAGACCAGACGAGAACACTCGTGGTACAAGTTGATGAGATGCAAATTGGGATGGTGGTTGACCAGGCAACAGAGGTAAAGGATATACCAGCTTCCTTCATTAAATCTGCCCCTAAGCTTGTCGGTGAGATAAAGGATACCTTTTTATTAGGTGTAGCAACAATTGACGATGAACTTATTTTGCTATTAGATTTGGAACAGATTATTCAATTCACCGAAAAGAACCAGCTTCAGGAAATCATCAATGATATAGATGAATCTGGGGAAACTATTGAAAGCTAGCTATTTAGAAGGCACTTAATTAGAAATATCTGATTAGGTGTTTTCTTTTTGAAAACGAGAAAAAGAGTATTTCCTGGGAAATATAATAGGAAAATTTGTAGAAACAGCAGTTTTTTAATAATCTTATGGATGCACCAAGCTGCGTTTTAGTAGTAAAAGTATCCGGGTTTCCAGTATACTTAAACAAGATAACAGAGAAATGAGGTATGAGTGAAATGACAAAATCGGTAAAGTTAATTGCCTTGGATATGGATGGAACATTGTTAAATCCGGCACTTGAGGTATCAAAGCGTAATAAGGAAGCCATCCAGGAGGCATTGCGTCAAGGTATCCAAGTAGTATTAAGTACTGGACGAGGGATTGATACATGCTATCCTTATGCAGACGAGTTAAAATTACAGACATTTATGATTACAGCTAACGGCGGCCAGGTATGGACAATGGAAAAAGAGTTGCTCCAGCAGAAACTGCTTGCTAATGATACAGTAGAAAAACTGCAGCAATATACCGAAGAAGCAGGGGTACACAGATGGATGATTTCTACGGAAGGTGTATTTCAAGGGGCTGACAAAGTAAATATACAAGATTATCAATGGCTGAAATTCGGATGTGCTTCAGAGGATCTGGATAGACTGCAGGAAGTCAAAGATAGGTTAAAAGAGCTGGAAGGGTTAGAAATAACAAACTCTTTGCCGACAAATATTGAAATTAACCCTGAAGGTGTAAGCAAAGCAAATGCATTATCTTTTCTTTGCGAGCGTACTGGGATCTCCATGGAAGAAATCATGGCAGTCGGTGACAGTCTGAATGATTTGAAAATGATTCAGCAAGTGGGCGTAGGTGTTGCGATGGGCAATGCGCAAGAAAAAATAAAAGAAGCAGCTAATGCTGTGACAGACAGTAATCTGGAAGATGGTGTCGGTAAAGCAATTGAAAAATTTGCATTGAAATAATTGATGATATCCATATGTTCCACCTATAGGAATACAAAAGGAATTGGGCAGAGTTCAAAAAGCTGTCCAATTCCTTTTGTATATATGAATCTTTTTATCATATATAGCCATTCAGCGCATATAATTAAAATAGAGCATTTCGCTTTTAGACAGTATATCGAAAAGGAAAGTAGTACAAGCTATAAGAAGCAGCTGTTGCATGAATTATTGAAAATAAAGGTACAATATTTGAAAAAAGTATGAAAAGTTGTTATGCTCAAAAGTTTCACTCTTTCAAAATTTAGCGTATACTGTATATAAGGAAGGGAGATGCTATAATGTCTTTTTCGCGTGGACCTAAGGAACCAGTGCCAGAGGTTGAAACAAACGTCTGGTCATGCACTCAAGAAGATTGTCAAGGATGGATGAGAGAATCGTTTAGTTTTGAAGCTGAGCCGAGCTGCCCTTTATGCCAATCTGAAATGGCAAAAGAAGTTCGGGTAATTCCTGAATTGAAGTAAATAGTATCTCTATAATTTACTGATGATAGAACGAAGCTAAGATGTAGCGGATTGATTTTGATTCGCTGCATCTTAGCATTCGTTAATCAGGAAATAGAACGCTTATTTTTCCATATGGTATAGTCAAGTTCAAATATCCATAACTGAGCAGGGCTTCTGCACATGAATATAAAAGATTTTCGTACATAAAAAATTTAATAGTTGAAATTATTGTAAATGTAAGATAATATTTGCTATACTGTAATAACAAATTAATATATTATTTACATTAAAATGTAATCGCTTACAATAAGGAGGAGTTTAAATGAGGTATGCTAATCCAAACACAGAAGGTGCTATCGTAAACTATGAAAAACGTTATGATAATTACATTGGGGGAAAGTATCAGCCGCCGCTAAAGGGAAACTACTTTGAGAATACAACTCCGATTACAGGTGAAGTTTTTTGTGAGATAGCCCGTTCCACAAAGGAAGATGTGGATGCGGCAATTGATGCAGCATACGAGGCGAAAGATGCGTGGGGGCAAACATCTGTCGCAGAGCGGGCACTGATTTTAAACCGCATTGCTGACCGGATGGAAGAGAATTTAGAAAAGCTGGCCGTAGCAGAAAGCTGGGAGAACGGAAAAGCAGTACGGGAGACCTTGGCAGCGGATATTCCATTAGCAATCGATCATTTCCGTTATTTTGCAGGGACGATTCGCGCGCAAGAGGGGACACTGAGTCAAATTGATAATGATACGGTTGCTTATCATTTTCATGAGCCGTTAGGAGTCGTCGGCCAAATTATTCCATGGAACTTTCCAATATTAATGGCTACCTGGAAGCTTGCCCCGGCATTGGCTGCTGGAAACTGCGTTGTATTGAAGCCTGCTGAACAGACACCGGCTTCGATTCATGTGTTCCTGGATTTAATCAGGGACTTATTACCAGACGGTGTGGTGAATATTGTTAACGGCTTTGGAGTAGAAGCAGGGAAACCGCTTGCCACAAACAGCCGTATCGCGAAAATTGCATTTACAGGAGAAACCACAACTGGCCGTCTTATTATGCAATATGCATCTGAAAATATCATTCCAGTAACCTTGGAGCTGGGAGGCAAATCACCAAATATATTCTTTGAAGACATATTAGATAAGGATGACAGCTTTGTAGATAAAGCAATTGAAGGTATGGTCATGTTTGCCCTGAACCAGGGAGAAGTTTGCACATGTCCGTCCCGCGCACTTGTCCATGAATCAATTTATGACCGATTTATGGAAAAAGCAATTGAACGTGTTAATCAAATTAAAATTGGCCATCCGCTGGACACAGAGACGATGATGGGCGCACAGGCTTCGGAAGAACAATTTGAAAAAATTAAATCCTACCTCGATATTGGCAAGCAGGAGGGAGCAGAGGTCCTTGTCGGCGGGGATGTTAATAAGCTTGACGGAGAACTGGCTTCCGGGTATTATGTGCAGCCGACGATTTTCAAAGGAAATAACAAGATGCGTATTTTCCAGGAAGAGATTTTCGGTCCGGTATTATCTGTAACGACATTCAAGGATAAGGAAGAGGCGCTGGAAATCGCGAATGATACACTATATGGTTTAGGTTCCGGTATCTGGACACGTGATATGAATACAGCATATCGTTTTGGACGCGGTATTCAAGCTGGACGCGTCTGGACCAATTGTTATCATCAGTACCCTGCACATGCCGCATTTGGAGGGTATAAAAAATCAGGAATCGGCAGAGAAAATCATTTAATGATGCTGGATCATTATCAGCAGACAAAGAATTTGCTGGTCAGCTACAGTGAAGGCCCGGCTGGTTTATTTTAAATAAAAAAAGGATATAGGAACAGTAGAATGGCAGGCATAGGTTAGATACATATGCCTGCCGAAACATACGGATTCTCTTGTCTGCAGTTACTTAAATAAGGAGGTGTTTTCCATGGTAGACAGAGTGGTTGCAACGCAGGATGCGCAGGACTTAATGGAGAAGCTGAAAGACATTCATGGACCGCTTATGTTTCATCAGTCAGGAGGCTGCTGTGACGGAAGCTCGCCCATGTGTTATCCGCTTGGAGAGCTAAAAACCGGCGAGTCGGATGTCTTATTAGGAAAACTGCCAGGCGATATCCCATTTTATATTTCTAGAGATCAATTTGAGTATTGGAAGCATACGCAGCTTATTATTGATGTTGTCAATGGAAGGGGCGGGATGTTCTCGTTAGAAGGGCCTGAAGGAAAAAGATTTTTAACTCGTTCGAGAGTTTTTTCAGAGGAAGAAGCAGAAGCGTTAAATGGAAGTCCATGATCATTTCAATTTTGAATAAAAAACCAAGTTTTCTAAACAATTAAAAATCTCTGCTTGATTTTTTAAAGTATATCCGGTAGAATAAATTAACAGAAAATTTAGAGTGTGTCCTAAATAAGGGGGGATAAGATGGTTACTGTTAAAATGTTAAAGCCTTATTATGTAAAGACAGAAGAGAAATATATACGGATTATTTTAGCATATCAATACTTCTCCATTATCATGAATAAGAAGGTATATCAATTTATCCCTGTAAAATCTACGGAAGTTCGTATTAATCGCAAGACGAAAAAAATTGAGAATGTCGATGATGTCTTTGCTTTTCAAAAAGGGAAAGAAGTACTCACTATCTCCATGTCACAATTGATTTCAATTCCCGGTTTTTTGGAAATGCTTCACCGTATTGCAGAATCCTATTATTTACCTGAAGATACACAGGAGGTTTCCGAACAGCAAAAGGCTTTAGACCAGCTGATATCAGAACTGGAGTATGAAAATGTCAGAAGGCTGATTGATAAAGCGATTGATAACGATGACAAAGAAACATTCTTAGAATTAACAAGTGCCTTAAACAATCAATAAAATGACTATATTTCCATTTCAGCTGTTTGGCAGATGCTATTCTGTTAAATGGCTTTCTTTTGTTTATAAAAAAGGGTTTGAGCAGCTTTATCATTGCTCAAACCCTTTTTCGTTACAAAAACGTTAATCCTTAATATCCATCAATATTTCTGTAGCTTTTTCAACTCCGGAGCTGCGGTCATTATTTTTGGTTCCTTCCACCATGATAGCAATCATGAGATCCTGGTCATCTGTCGGATAGCCGACAAACCAGCTATTTTCATCCCCGCTGTCTTCTCCGGTTAATTTTAATTCTGCAGTCCCTGTTTTACCTGAGATAGGAAAATCGGCTTCTTCAGCAGGTTTACCAGTTCCTTCTGTGACCACGTTTCGGAGGGACTCTTGGATTTGATCCGCTTGTTCTTCCGTAACTAAGCCTTCTTTCCAAAACTGGCCGGTTTCTTCATCTGTTAATAATGTCGGCTGTATCATATCTCCATTATTCAAGAAGGCAGAATAAGTAGTTGCCAGATGCAGCGCGCTCATTTCAATTTCACCTTGTCCATAGCTTGTGTGTGCCAGTAAATAATTGTCGTCTAACTCGCCTGAATTAGAAATGGTAGAATCTGAAACCGGATAGGTGTATGGGAATTCTTCTCCAACTCCAAATTCATGCAGCCCTTCAACAAAAGCATCTCCGCCCATTTCCACGGCCTTCATTGCAAAGTAAATATTATCTGAACGAACCAGGGCATCATCTAAATCAACAGGTCCGTCGGAGGTCGATACACGTGTTACATTGTAATCCTCCCATTGCAGTCCATCAATTTCAATGCCTTCATCGTATTCAATCGTACCGTTTTTCAGCCCGATTGCCCCAGTGACCGGTTTAATAACAGAACCGGGCGCAAACGTGGAGGAAGAACGATTCAGCATAGGCTGTAACTCATTCTCTTCCATATCCTCCCAATAATTTGGGGCGGTGCCATAAAGGATATCGTTTGGATCAAAGGACGGGCTGCTGACTAAGGCTAATGTTTCCCCCGTTTTTGGATCGATGACAGCTGCATTGCCGGGTTCCTCATCAAATCCTTGAAAAACATCATCCTGAATATTGATATCAATGGTTACCGTAATATTCTCTCCGTCTACTGCTTCTGTTTCAGCTAAAGTTACATCTTCTCCGTCATCTTTTGTTACTTGAATCGTCGCTCCTTTTTTACCGCGAAGCTCTTCTTCAAATAAACTTTCTAATCCCCGTGCTCCGATTCTGTCAGAAGAAGTGTATTCTGTCGGGTCTAGCTCTTCTAAATCCTCTGCATTTACAGAGCGGAGATAACCTACTAAGTGAGCAGTTATTTCGCCTTCTGGATAAACTCTGCCGTTTGTTTCGCGATAGGAAACGCCCTCGATTGCATTTAACTCCTGAACGGTATCTGAATCATCTGGGAGGATGGTTTTCAGCGGAACAAATAAATCATCTTCCACCCATTCTGCTTCGATACTGGAATTAATGGAATCGACAGATATACCAAGTAAACGGGCTAATTCTTCGCGCTTTGCTTCATTTTCTCCTAATTCACTTGGGATAACGCCAAATTCATATACGGTATCATTGATTGCCAGCGGCATTTGGTTTTTATCAAGGATTTCTCCTCTTTCAGGCTGATTAGTAGAAATCCGGATTTCTCCGCCATCGGCAAGATCAGGGAAGATAAAGCCAGAATCCCAATTGATCAGCCAGTTGTCCTCTTCCTCTTCATTTTCGATTAAAGTCAGTTCTGCCTGGTAATCAAATGAAATTTCACCTGCGATTGTGTTCATGTTAACAGTGAAGGGAATCGTTGCTATGCCATCGTCATATGCGTTAGCGACTTCCCTTTCTTCTAATTCCTGTATATTTATCTCAATATCAGTAGCAGAAATATCATCATATAATTTCCCTAAGCGCAGCGCGGAATCTTCTTCGCTATATGTATCTTTTGTTTCCTGAGAAAAAAGATTATACAGAGATTCATAGTCTCCTTCTTCTACTGCTTCTGCATATTGATTTAACGTATTTGTCGGGTCGGTTTGTTCTTCAGAGCACCCGGCTAACAGGGCGATAAAAAGAATCATCATCCATAAACTTTTTTTCCACATTTTCTAACCCCCATTAAAAAATATCTCTTTACGTAAAAGTATACCATGTTCTACATTTTTTTTAGAAAAATAGATAGAATGACATGAAATTTTTAAAAGTATATTGATCCAATCAGAAAAAAGCAGAGACTGTGTGAAAAAACGTCACGCTGTATATTTACCAGGTGACGTTTTGTTTTCCAATTGGAACTAGCTGTCTGTTTCTCTGAAGTCTATGAAAAGTCTTTCAGCAATGACACATTTCTTTATTCTTGTTCCATGTGGTCTGTAATTGTTGAATGGATACGGCTAAACTCTTCATCAGGTACAACATAATACCAAACTCCGCCGATGGTTTGACCGTCGCCTTCCATCTCCATTGTTTCTACATTATTTCTTGTTCCGCTATAATCTGTAAATAATGTTTGCAATCGTTTCATATCTAAATCAGTTTGGACATTATTTCCTAAAATGTCCAGAATGTTACTTGCTTTAGTAATACTTGAAAAGCTGGCCGCTTCGTCCATTGCAGCAACAATAACATCACGCTGACGTTCATTTCTCCCCATATCTCCGCGGCTGTCTTCGTATCTCATGCGGATATAAGAAAGAGCTTCCTCGCCATTTAAAGTGAGATTTCCTTCGCTGAAATCATGCCCGTCTTGAGAAAACGCCATGCTGTTTTGAACAGTAACGCCGCCTAAAGCATCAATACCTTGCTGGAAACCTTCCATATTTACACGTACATAAGAATGGATTGGCAAATCAAAGGCTTCTTCTACTGTTTCCACAGATAATTCGGTTCCGCCTCCTGTTTGAGCAGCTTCGCCAAATGCATAGGCATGGTTGATCTTATCCATTCCCCGGTCCGGGATATTTACATACGTATCACGAGGAATACTTAACATAAGCATGGAGTCGGTTCTTGGATTTAAGGAAAGCAGAATCATCGTATCCGAACGTCCGACATCTCCATCCCGCTCATCTACTCCCAGAAGCAGAATGTTAACTGCATCTGAATCGCTATAGAGCCGGTTGATTTCATCCTGCCGTTCAGGATCATTATCTCTTTCTAATGGACTATGCATCGATTCAACAACCTTGCCAACCTGATTCCACACAAAAAAGGCCCCGCCGCCGACAACTAAAATGAAAAACAAAATGATTCCACCAACAATAAATGGCCATTTTTTCCTTTTACGACTTCTATCATTTAATCTGGACACCAATATATTCTCCTCTATTCTTTCCTTAATTTAAACAAATTTTTACTAATTGTCAGGAAAAATAAATCTGTAATAGATTATATCGAAATTTAGATAAATCGTCTATGTTTAAAACAAATTTTGTGCGTACTATCTTCTCCTGAGAGCAGGACTTTTGATTCGATGTGAGATTTGAATCAGCTGTAAAGAGGAGTTTTGACGGAGGTGTCGCGCCTTTGAACGAATGAAATCGCTATCATTTATGAATCTATCAAAAGAGTTAAAAAATTTATCAAAATTAGTAGACAACGGTTCTATTTTTATATAGAATTACGTTTAGTAAGAAAATTCATCTTAGAGTGCAATATTACATATTTGCATGTAGAGTAAAGGTTAACGACTTTTAAGAAAAAATATTTAAAGGCGGTAGATGAATGGGCAGAGAGCAAGAACAGTATCAGAAGATATTGAAACGGGTTATTCATGATACGGAAAATCAAAAAGTAAATTCAATGGATGAAATCATTCAGTTACTTATTAAAGAATTATCTTTAAATACGACCACAAACATAAAAAGAAGTTATTAAATAAAAACTCTGTCGGATTATCGAGCAATCTGACAGAGTTTTTTTATTATGAAGGTGTATCCTCTACATCGATGTCGACATATTTCTGGCCGAGCAGTTCGAATGCTGCCTGCGCATTTGTCATTTCCGTTATCCAATCTTGGAAAGCATCGGTTTCTTCCGTTTTGACATAAATAATAAATGCGACATTCTCAAGATAATGAATGTCCTCCAAAAGATAGTTAGACTGTTGACGAATTTCGTTTTCTAATTTGCCGAGCAGTGTATATTCGACAGTGACGGAAACACCTTGCATCAGTTCTCTGCGGACGATTCCGGTCGTTTGGATGCCTTGTGTGGTTGCCGAGCCATAAGCACGGATAAGCCCGCCGGCTCCAAGTTTGATTCCTCCAAAATACCTTGTCACGACCACAGCAGTATCCTTTAATCCTTTTTTCTTTAACACTTCTAACATAGGGACACCAGCAGTTCCGCTTGGTTCACCGTCATCATTCGCTTTTTGGATATAGTCGGTTTCTCCGATAATATATGCGGAGCAATTATGTGTCGCATCCCGGTGTTCCTTTTTAATAGATTGAATAAATTCCTGAGCTTCCTCTTCTGATTCCACTCTTTTTACATTTGCGATAAAACGTGACTTTTGAATGATTATTTCGTCTGTACCCTGTTTATTTACGGTATAATAAGTTGATAGCATTTTATTTTCACCTCATTATTTTAAGTATTACATAACATCCCTGAGGAATTGTAACCAGCTGTGTCTTTTGGGGACGCCGTTTAAGTCCGATTGAGCAGCTGTTATCTTCCCTTCATTTTTAATTTAACGGATATATACCGGGCTTCGATGAAATTAATTTTTAAATAACCTTATAAAACCAAGAAAAGCTACGAATAATTATAACATAGGTTGGTGAGTTTCTTATGACAATAAGATTAAGCAGTCAAGCGATAGATAACATTGTAGAGAATGTAATGCAGATGGTGAATCAGAGTAAGGATGAAGTATTTGAAATTACCGAAGAAGGCAGAAAAGAGTATGAATATCTTTCTGGGGAATTAGAATCAACGAAAAAGAAAGTAAAGGAATATATTAAAAACGGAGATAAATTAGAGAACGATGTCAAAAGTCACCGCAAAAAGCTTGCTGCGGTCAGCAGAGACTTTATGAAATACTCTGAGGAAGAAGTGCGGAAGGTTTATGAAAAAACGCATGATCTGCAAACAAAATTAGTCATTATGCGCGAAGAGGAAAAACTGTTAAGGAAGCGGCGTGATGAGATAGAGCTCAGATTGACAAATCTTACACATATATTGCAACGCGGAGAAGAGCTTACCGCTAAGATGACGGTTATTTTTAATTTTATGATGGATGACATGAAACAGGTCAATGAGATGATTGAAGATGCCAGAGAAAAACAGGAATTTGGTTTGAAAATCATTGAAGCACAAGAAGAGGAAAGGAAGAAGCTTTCCCGGGAAATCCACGATGGGCCGGCTCAAATGCTCGCTAATGTCTTATTACGGTCCGATATTCTGGACTATGTCATAAAAAAAGGGTCGCCAGAAGAAGTGAACAAAGAAATTAAATCGCTGCGGAAAAATGTTCGTGCTTCTTTACAGGAGGTCCGGAGAATTATCTATGACCTGCGTCCCATGGCCTTGGATGATTTGGGACTTATTCCGACAATCCGGAAATATGTTGACAGGCTGACCGAATATCATGATATTCATGTGGATTTTATTGTATTTGGGGAAGAAAAAAGATTAGATTCAAAATATGAGGTTGCTTTGTTCCGGCTAATGCAGGAGGCTGCGCAGAATGTGATAAAGCATAGTGGAGCAACAACAATCAAGGTAAAATTAGAAATTTTAAAAGACCGATTGATCCTGATTGTAGCCGATAACGGCAAAGGGTTTAATCCGGAAGAAAAAAGTGATAATTCCTTTGGATTAATCGGGATGAAAGAACGCGTGGAGATGCTTAACGGCAAGTTGGAAATCGTTACAGGGCAAGGAAAAGGAACAACGGTTACAATTAATGTTCCATATTCGTTAACTTAAGTATATAATGAAAAAGAGATATTGTAGAAAAAAAGTGCTTTTTGCAGAAAAGTAGAAAGTATCTGGATTTTTTATAGGGGTGTCATCATTCATAAATAAGCTGTTAAAAATAGTTTGAGCTGAAATGAGACAATAATGATGAAATATACTACAATAGACTTATTTAATCTAGAGAAAACTATCTATCTATTAATGATGAAGACAACATGACAGTTCAATTAGTATCATCTAGTAGAAAAGGAGATATATATATGGACGCACAAAAAGAAGTAAATATCGTATTAATTGATGACCACAAATTATTTCGCGAAGGTGTCAAACGAATTTTAGAATTCGAACCGGCATTTAAGGTAGTTGCAGAAGCGGATGACGGAACGGATGCAGCTAATCTTGTGAGAGATAATAATCCGGATGTTGTGTTAATGGATATCAATATGCCTAAAATTAATGGGGTACAGGCAACTGCTGACTTACTGAGACAATTTCCGCATACAAAAATAATCATCCTGTCTATCCATGATGATGAAAATTATGTGACACATGCTTTGAAAACGGGGGCACAAGGCTATCTGTTAAAAGAGATGGATGCAGAAGCACTTGTTGAAGCAATTAAAGTAGTGAGCGAGGGCGGTTCTTATTTACATCCGCGCATTACACATAATTTAGTAAAAGAGTATCGCCGTCTTGCACGGGAAAATACTTCCAGCCTGGCAAACAGACATGTAGAGCACCGCAAACCGCTTCATTTATTGACAAGACGTGAATGTCAGGTACTTCAGCTGCTGGCAGAGGGGAAAAGCAACCGTGCTGTAGCAGAATCGCTTTATATCAGTGAAAAAACAGTAAAAAACCATGTAAGTAATATTCTCCAAAAAATGAATGTGAATGATCGTACGCAGGCTGTTGTGTGTGCTATACGAAAAGGCTGGGTAGAGGTTATTTAATAAGATAAACAAAAAAAGCGTCCTGATTGAGTCTGTCAGGGCGCTTTTTCCCTCCTTTTGGGCAAGCAGACTTTCTCTTTTTACCATAAGAGGTAGAAACATTCGCCTTGCCGGAAAGCATTCGATTTTTACAGCAGTTTCGTGTAGAATAATGTCAAGTAAGCCGTTTCCTATGAGGATATACAGAACAAGACAGTATAGTACCAGAAAAGAAAAGGGGTAATTGCCTATGAAAGTTGCTGTAATGACAGATAGTACAGCATATATTACGCCGGAAGAACGGGAAAAATATAATATTCATATGGTTCCGTTGAGCGTCAATTTTCCGGATGGTTCCTATCGTGAAGAATTAGATATTACCACGGAAGAGTTTTATCGGAAGCTTGCAAACGCTAAAGAATTGCCAAGTACCTCACAGCCGTCTGTCGGCGAGATGACGAAAAAATTAGAAGCATTAGCAGAAGAATATGACGCTGTTATTTCGGTTCATTTATCGAGCGGGATAAGCGGCACCTATCAGACAATGGTAAGTACAGGTGACATGGTGGAAGGAATCGAAGTGTATGCCTACGATTCGGAAATCAGTTGTATGCTGCAGGGCTTTTATGTACTTGAAGCTGCTGCAATGGCCCAAAACGGAGCATCCGCAGAAACTATTTTAGCGAGAATGGATGAAATGAAAAAATCAGCCCGTGCTTATTTTATGGTGGATGATCTAACGAACCTCCAAAAAGGAGGAAGATTATCGAATGCCCAAGCGATATTAGGAAGTCTGTTACAAATCAAACCGATTCTTCATTTTGAGGATAAGCTGATTGTTCCTTTTGAAAAAATCCGCACGAAGAAAAAAGCAATCTCTCGTATCCTTGGCATGCTGGAAGAAGAGGTTGATGCAGGTAAGGAACTGCGGGTTGTGTTTATTCATGGGAATGACCGCACTTATGCCGAAAAGCTCGAAGCAGATTTTAAAGAAAAACACCCGGAAATCGAAACATCTATCAGCTATTTCGGACCTGTTATTGGTACGCATCTCGGACAAGGCGCTGTTGGCGTCGCTTGGTACAAAAAATAGAATAAAACTTCATTCAGCAGCAGAAAAGCTCACTGAATGAAGTTTTCTGCTAAATAGATGCTTTTCCCCACAAATTACGGAGGTGTTATATTACGTATGGACAAACAGATCCCGCTATCCCCTGCACTCCTCGCTCAGGCCTTATCCGGAAAACGATTATTAGAAGATGAAGTCCCCATTCCTCAAACCTGTTTTCAAGTACTCCAATCCACGAAGCAGCTCATACCAATTCCTGCAATAGAAAATAAAAAAGGAGCGCCCCAATGTATGCGCTGCGGAAATACTTCCCTGCAATATTTTTCCGAATATCCCTGTGGAATTTGCCAGAAAACCCATTTATATTGCCGGAATTGTATCCAAATGGGGAGAATCAGCGAATGCAAGCCGCTGTACAGCTGGAATGGTACAGAAGCACGCTGGCCGGAGCATGCCAATCCGTTAACCTGGGAAGGACAGTTAACGCCGGCTCAAAGCAAGGCTGCGGCTCACCTGGAGCGAGCCGTTAATGAAAAAAATCCATCCTATCTATGCTGGGCCGTCTGCGGTGCCGGCAAAACAGAGATGCTGTTCCCGGCAATTACTGCGGCTTTGAAGCGTGGGAATCGTGTTGCTTTGGCTTCCCCACGCGTCGATGTTATCCGGGAATTACTCCCCAGAATGAGACAGGCCTTTCAAAACATCACCATAGAAGCCCTTTATGGCGGCAGTGAGCATCGTACTGGCAGGTCTCAATTGATTTTAGCCACTACACATCAACTGCTGCGCTATTATCAGGCATTTGATGTATTAATCATTGATGAGGTAGATGCTTTTCCTTATTATTTAGATAGAAGCCTGATGTATGCTGCCAAGCAAGCTGTTAAGAAGCAGGCTACGACATTATACCTCACTGCTACCCCTCGTAAAAACTTCAGGCTGCAAATGAAGCTTGGAAAGCTCCCGCATGTTTTTGTGCCTTTGCGTTACCATGGACATCTTTTACCTGTTCCCCAATTTAAATTTTCCTTTTATCTAACCAGTCAGCTGACAAACAGAAAACTTCCCCGTGCCTTATTAAAGTGGCTGGTTCAAAGAAAAAACCGGAAGCGGCAGCTCCTTTTGTTCGTACCAGAAATTGCTATGGCAAAAGAATTAAAGGAAGTTATTTCCGACGCCTTGCTTAAAACAAATACAATAGCAGCTGCTGAAAAATTAGAGATTGTTTTTGCGGCGGATCAGGATAGAGAAGAGAAAATCATTCAATTTCGAGAAAAGAAATTACATGCCTTGATTACAACAACAATCCTGGAAAGAGGGGTGACCTTCCCCTCTGTGGATGTAGCTGTGCTGGGTGCCGGCCATGAAGTATTTAATGAAGCTGCACTGGTGCAAATTGCTGGACGTGCCGGAAGAAGTGCGGCTGATCCATCAGGAGAGGTTATTTTTTTCCATGACGGGAAAACAGACGCAATGGAAAAAGCCCGACAGATGATTTTAGATATGAATGCAAGGGGGAGCAAACGTTGAATATTTGTTTATACTGCTATGCCCCTTTAGAAAAGTCCTTGAGCTGGTCGAATTGGCTGACAGTAGAAGAAAATTCGGTTCTCTGTGAAACCTGTGCCGCAAAACTTAAAATAATTTCTGGGAACCGGTGTGAGATATGCAGCCGGGCGTGGAACGGCGCCATTTGTTCCGATTGTCAGCAGTGGAGGCAATTAGGAGAAAATATAGAAGGGAATTATTCTATTTACTATTATAATGAAACGATGCGTGACCTGATTACCCAATGGAAATTCCGGGGAGATTATGTATTAAGAGAAGTTTTTCGGAAGGGCCTGCAGCATGCTTTTGAAAAACAATTTGCTTCGATTACGCCATCCATAGCGGCCGTGCCTATTCCATTAAGTAAAAATCGAATGCAGGAGCGGGGGTTTAATCAATCATTAGCTCTGGCAGAAATGCTGGATATTCCAGTAAAGCATGCGTTGGGAAGAAACAGCGGGGAAAAGCAGGCAAAGAAAAATCGGAAGTCGCGTTTAAAAAGAGGGAATCCTTTTTTTATCACAGAGGCCCTGCAGCAGCCGGCTTTGATTGTGGATGATATTTATACAACTGGTACAACTGTCCGGCATGCAGCACAGCAGCTGAAGCTTCACGGCTGCCCGGCAGTGTATTCCTTAACAGTAGCACGAAGTTAGAAGTGCAGGCCTGCACAGGATGAATAATAGAACTGCTCCCAAAACTGCGAAACGATTTGTTATAATAAATGTAACGAACGTAAAATAAATCGAATTTACTATTAACAATAGCGGCAATAGTGACGATGATATAAGTAGGCAAAAGTATTTCGTGAAAATAAAATATGAAATGATAAATTCCTTCCTGGCAATATGCAGAGCAGAGAGGAGAAACGGCAATGGGAGAACTGGCAAACTGCGAACGATGTAATCGTGTGTTTGTGAAGCAATTTAGAGAAATATGTAACGAATGCTATAAAAAAGAAGAAGAAGATTTTAGAATGGTATATAACTTTTTAAGAAAACGGGAAAACCGGATGGCTACAATTGGGCAGATTGTAGAGGCGACAGATGTAAATGAAAGTATTCTTCATAAATTTATCCGGGAAAAAAGGCTCCAGCCTTCTCACTTCCCTAATTTGTCCTATCCTTGTGAAAGGTGCCAGCGACCTATTACAGAAGGGACTTTATGTGATGCTTGCCAGACAGAGCTGAAGGAAGAACTGGAGCGGCATGACGCAGTGGAATCCATTCAGGAAAAAGCGCTGAAAGAAGAAAGTAAAACAACATATTATGCAAAAGGAGAATGGAAGAAAGATTAATATACCAGAATCGGACAAAGAAAGAGTAATGCAGTATCCAAAGAAATCACGCATTACTGGAAGGGGTGCAGAAATTGAAAATACATGGACCAAATCCAACCAACTTTAATCCATATAAACAGGCATTTAAGGATAAACAGGCAATCGAGTCTGAAGCATATAAGAAGGACAGTATTGAGATATCGCCGGAAGCGAAGAAGCTGCAGAAGCAGGAGCAGCCGAATGAAACGCGGGCAGCGTATGTCAATGAGATAAAACAGAAAATCGAGAGCAATCAATATGAAATAAATTATGAGAAGATTGCTCAGAAAATGCATGATTTTTGGACTGGTAAGTAAGGGAATACCGTCAAAGGAGGAAACGGTGTGGGCATACAGCTGATACACGCAATGAATGATTTAACCGCAACACACAAAGATTTACTGGGATTATCCAAGCGAAAGACAGAAGCTTTGACGAATAATAAGCTGGATGAATTTCAGGCATTGCTTTTAGAAGAGCAGAAGCTTATCCGTCAGCTGGAGAAACAGGAACAACAAAGACAGGAAGCCGCAGAAGCATGGAATCAAGAACAGCCTGATGCCGCAGCATCACTGACCATTACAGAGATTTTGGACAGGCTGGATGGAGAAGAACAGAAAATGGCAGCAGATGCAGCGGCTGCACTAACGGATACAATGACAGAGCTAAAAAGACAGGAGCAATTAAATAAAGCATTACTGGAAGAATCGATGAAGTTTGTTCAGCTTTCGATGGAATTAGTTAATCCTTCCATCAACTCAATGAATTACGGAAATGGATCCTCTGATAAGATGTCCAACCGTTCTTTATTTGATTCGAAAGCGTAGAAAAGGAGAGAAAAGAAGGCATGAGTACGTTCCGAGGATTAGAAATGGCACGTCAGGCACTGAGTACACAGCAAAGTGCTTTATATACAACCGGGCATAATATTTCCAATGCCAATACACCTGGATACTCCAGACAGCGCGTGAATATGCAGGCAATGAATGCTTACCCGACGCCGGGAATGAACAGTCCGCACCTGCCTGGTCAGATGGGGACAGGAGTAGAAGCTGGGTCTGTCCAGCGTATCCGTAATCAATTTTTAGATACCCAATTTCGGTCGGAGAATGCTTCTGTAGGCTATTGGTCTCAACGGACAGAGGCACTTTCAAGAATGGAAAATTTATTGAATGAGCCGAGCGATTCAGGCATCGAAGCAGCAATGAGTGATTTCTGGAGTGCGTTGCAGACTGCATCTACCACCCCGGGCGAAAATGGGGGGCGTGCAGTTATCCTGAGCAGAGGGGAAGCGCTGGCTGATACGTTCAATCATCTGTCGTCTTCGATGAATACCATTCGTACGGATTTACAAACGGAGACAGAGAATACAATTAATCAAGCAAATAGTATGATTGAAAATCTGAAAGATATCAATTCTCAAATTAAAAAGCTCGAAACACATGGGTATACTGCCAATGATTTATATGATCGGCGCGATAATATTTTAGATGAGCTTTCAGAAATTGTGAATATTGATGTGTCCTATAATAAAGATCATATTCCGGGCGGAAAGCAGGGAGATGGTGTCGCGATAGTGAATATTATCGTTGCAGATGGTGAGCCGGTGAATATCGTTAATGGGGTGACAGGAGAAACCCAGCAGATCGATGATCCGGTTTATACAGAAATTAATGGAATGAAAGTTTTTGAAAGCATCAATGTAGGTGATGTGGATATTACATCCTCCAGAGGCACAATCCAAAGTTATGTACATGCTTCCGGATATGCGGAGGGCGAAGGAGAGAACGCTGTAGCAAAAGGCGATTTTCCGGAGATGCTTGAAAAGCTGGATAATCTGGCACATGCGATTGTAACCAGCTTCAATGAACTTCATAAAGAGGGGGACTCAGGGCTGCCATTTTTTGAAGAGTTAACGGATGCACAGGGAGCTGCCGGGAAAATGGCGGTTGCATTAAAAGACCGTTCCGACGTTAATGTGTCAAGAGAAGGAAATTCAGGAGACCTGGCAAGAGATTTGTCGAATGTCTTTACAAGTGCCAATGAGGATTTAGATGGTGTCTCTGTGAATGGTTATCTGGAATCCATTATCGGTGAAGTCGGGGTGGATGCTAAACACGCCATCACGATGCTGGATAATACAGCGACATTACAGCATCAGGTGAATAACCAGCGTCAATCGATCAGTGCAGTTTCTCTGGATGAAGAAATGACAAACATGATTAAATTCCAGCATGCATACAATGCAGCAGCCCGCGGGATGACAGCGATGGATGAATTAATAGATACAATTATCAACCGAATGGGATTGGTAGGAAGGTAGGTTAGAAAAATGCGTGTAACTCAAAGTATGCTTTCCAATAACTTATTACGTAATTTATCACATAACAGTACGCAAATGAATAAATATATGGATCAGCTGTACACGGGGAAAAAGATATCCAAGCCTTCTGATGATCCGATGATTGCGATGAAGGGCGTTTCGTACCGTTCCGAATTAGCACGAATTGAACAATTTGAACGGAATACCTCTGAAGTGAACAGCTGGCTGGATAATACGGATGCTGCCATTGACCAGACGAATCATGCGATGCAGCGGTTAAAAGAGCTGGCAGTAAAGGCAAGCAATGGGACAAACAGCAGCGACGAATACCAGAGTATTGTAGAAGAAGCAAAGCAATTAAAAGAGCATTTAGTAGATATTGCGAATACGAGTGTGAATGGAAAATACATTTTTAACGGCACGAACTCGAATGTACAGCCAGTAACAATAGGCGAAGATGGAGAACTGACAGTTGATTTTGCAGATGATGATATGATTATGGAAGTTTCAAGCGGGATTACTGTAAAAGCAAATACAGATGGATCTACCGTTTTTGGTGAGAATGGAGATTTATTTGCAACGGTGGATAGCTTTATTTCACGCCTTGTAGACGGAGAAGGTATTGAAGCAAGCATTGGCGAATTAGAAGCATCGATTGGCGGCGTTCTTGATTCACGTGCAGAAATCGGTGCCCGCATGAATCGGGTAGAGCTTGTCGAAAACCGCTTAGCCGATCAAAAAATCGTCACGACAAAAACGTTATCTGATAATGAGGACGTCGATTTTGCAGAGGCAATTACGAACCTGATTACACAAGAGAGTCTTCATCGGGCAGCACTTTCAGCAGGTTCTCGTATTATCCAGCCTTCTCTGGTTGACTTTTTACGATAAGGACATGTTCACGTGAAAGTTTGTTGACGTATAAAACACCCTGCCCACTATGTTGTTTGGAGCAGGGTGTTTTTTATCTAATAGGAAAGTTTTGTTTGTAAGACGGATGTGAGCATGTTATTCACCCAAAGGCTTAGCCAAGCCAATGTTTTCTAAATCATGCGATGGAGAGGGAAAAGAGATGGAGATTCCACAAATTAGAATGCATTCACAGCCGGCAAAAATACAAATTCAAACAGAGTCGGCACAATTACATATGTCACAGCCGTCTAGTGATTTAACCATCAGACAGCCCAAAGCAGAAATCTCCATGCGTACGAAACAAGGAAAGCTAAACATCGATCAGAGCCAGGCGTGGGAGGACATGAATTTATTAAGTGCGAAAAAAAGCATCGCCAAAAATGCGCAGGCCGGGGAACAGGCGGCTGCTCAAGGGACTGCCAGAAGAGCACGGCAGGGCAATGCATTAATGCGCATTGAAAATAGTGCAGATCCCATCAAGGCACAAGCGATGGAAAACGCATTTTCAGAGCAAAAAAGATTGGGAATTACATTTATTCCTTCTACCTTTGCTGTAAAAACTTCCTATGAACCGGCAGATTTAGATATTCAGGTGCAAACACATCAGCCGGTGATTGAAGGAAGAGCCAATAAACCAATGATGCAATATACACCTGGAAGTATAGAAACCTCCCTCGCCCAGCGTCCGGAGCTAACAATAGAAGTAATCAATACAAAAATATAAGGAGTGTGCACCATGAAGATGCCATCTGCGTACTTAGGTGAAATCGAAGTCGATGAGTCAAAAATAATTACATTTCCATCCGGAATACCCGGATTTTCAGAGTCCAAACAATTTGTATTACTGGAATTTCCAGATAACCAGATGTTTCATATTTTACAATCGGCAGATAATGCGCAATTAGCTTTTATCATTACCGACCCCTATTATCTTTATCAGGATTATGTGTTTGAACTGGAACCCTCTACTATTGACCTTTTAAAAATAAAAGACCGCAATGATGTAGCTATCTACACGATTGTCACTGTAAATAAACCCTTTACGGACAGCACCATTAACCTGAAAGCGCCAATTGTGATTCACGTTAAAGAAAACTTGGCAAAACAGGTCGTCCTTCAAACGGATGCATATTCATCCAGAACGCCAATCAACCGGCCTTCCCATGAAAAGGAGGAAAAATAATGCTTGTACTTTCCAGAAAAAGAAATGAAGCCATCCAAATCGGTGACGATATTGAAGTAGAAGTAATTGCGATTGAAGGGGATCAGGTCAAGCTGGGTATTCGTGCGCCAAAGTCAGTAGATATCTACCGGCAGGAGATTTATGTAGATATCAAAAACCAAAATAATCAGGCGGCACAGATTGATCAAAACCTCTTTGATTTCTTAAAAGGAGAAAAACTATAAACTTTTTATCGTACAGATAAACTTGACAATCATGCTATAAAACTTGTATTTAACCCTTTACATTTTCCAAGAGTAGCCGATATAAAAGATAAACAGTAAGGAGTTGTGACCTGATGGTTGTAAATAAAGCTGGAGTGCAGGACACTTCATTTATTCCTCATCCCATTAAGGCTGTTACATCCCCCGCCGCTTTACCGTCTGAAGCAAAAGAAAAAGAAGTAACCAAGACAGAAACGAGCAAAGCAGTGAGTAAAGAACAAGTAGAGCTGGTTATTGAAAAAATGAATGGCTTTTTAGAGCCGGTCAGAAGAAATGTAAAGTTTGAAATGCACGATAAATTGGAAAAGTATTATGTTACTGTTGTAGATGCAGATAAAGACGAGGTTATACGAGAAATTCCTCCAAAAAAGTTATTGGATATGTATGCAGAAATGGCCGATTTCATGGGCCTGTTAATCAATAAAAAGATATAGAGGTGAGTGAATATGCGAATTGGCGGATTGGCAAGTGGAATTGATACAGAATCGATGATCAAAGATTTAATGAATGCAGAGAGAATCCCGCTTGATAAAATGCATCAGGACCGGACAAAGCTGGAATGGAAACGCGATGCTTTCCGGGACGTTAATAAATTATTAGGCAACTTTGACCAGAATATGATTTTGAATATGAAATTGAGTGAAACTTTTAATAAAAAGATTATTTCCTCGACACAGGAGGATGCGGTTCGTGCTACGGGAAATGCTGGCGCGAATGGCGGTACGTATCGGATTAAGGTGGAGCAGTTGGCTAGTTCTGCTATTAATGTAAGTGAGTCGGATAAAATGCAGATTAATGCTGAAGATACGCTTGATCCATCAATGGGACCAATTGAATTTTCAACATATGATAAAGCCGGTGAAAAAATAGATCATAGCTATGAGATTCAATCTGGAGATAAACTTTCTGATGTTATTAAAAGAATTAATGACGATAAAGATAGCCCTGTTCGTTTAAGCTACGATGAAAATGCAAATACAGTCATATTAGAAGCTACTCGAACTGGGAAATATAACAAAGCTGAAGGTGGAAAGGAAATTACGTTTACTGATAGTAGCTTTTTTGCCAACCTAGGTTTGAATGATGAAAATGAAGAAGGCGCCCAAAATGCAGAATTTACCTATAATGGCGCTTATAAAGTCACAACCCAGGACAACCATTATCAGCTAAATGGCGTTACCTTCCAATTTCTAAATAAAACAGAAGGCGAAGCAACCCTAAACGTAACCAACGATATTGACCATACCGTTGAAAAAATTACCGAGTTTGTGGAAGCTTATAATGAAATTGTTGAGAAAATTAATGAATCGCAGCGTGAACAGGTTTTCCGTGATTTTCCTCCGTTAACAGATGAACAAAAATCAGATATGTCCGAGCGTGAAATTGAGCTTTGGGAAGAAAAAGCAAAAAGCGGAATGCTGCGGGGAGAATCATTCTTATCTAGTGGATTATCCAGCATGCGGCAAAGCTGGTATGGAACAGTGAAAAATGATGGAGCCTTCACTTCATTAACAGAAATCGGAATTGAAACGTCAGCTGACTATATGGATGGCGGAAAGCTGGTTATTAATGAAGCAGAGTTGCGGGAGGCGCTAGCTGCCGATCCAGAAAGTGTGCAAAGACTCTTCTCCAATAATGTAGAGGGAGAAGGAAGAGGACTGATCAATCGGTTGGAGGATTCTGTAGAGAATACCATCGGTCAAATTAATCAGCGTGCTGGTAAAGCAACCAGTGTATCCTTAGATGGGTATGCACTAGGGAAACGCATGGAGGAAATCAACAGCCGTATTGAGAATTTTGAGCGTCGTTTGGAAAACGTCGAATCGCGTTATTGGAGACAATTCTCAGAGATGGAGCGTGCTATTTCCATGATGAATCAGCAATCCGATATGCTGATGTCGAATTTTGCTCCTGGACTGGCACAATAAGAAAGAAGGGTGACGCAATATGAGTAGTAATAAAGCATATCAAACCTATCAAAATAACGCTGTTAATACAGCATCAGGCGGAGAACTGACGCTGATGCTCTATAATGGCTGTATTAAATTTATTAAACAAGCAAGGAAAGAGATGGATAACAACCATTTTGCTGCTAAAAATACCAATATCCAAAAAGCGCAGAAAATCATTAATGAACTCATGGTGACATTGGATATGAATATGGAAATCTCTCACCAGATGATGCCGTTATACGACTATATGCATAATCTATTAACAGAAGCGAATATAAAGAATGATACTGAAAAATTAGAAGAGGCACTCAGCTATGCAGAGGAATTTCGCGATGTTTGGAAACAGGTTATTCTAAAGGATCGTCAGCAGAAATACAGTCAGGGTGCTTCGATCTGATGAACCGGATCATACCTATCTACCAACTAACAGAGCGCATGCAGCAGCTATTATCCCAGGATATCGATTCGCATAATCGGGAAGAGGTTATCAGTACCTTTCAAAAATTGATGGAAGAGAGAGGGAAGCTGCTTGAAGCGATAGCTCCTCCATACACAGAGGATGAAGACAAGCTGGGAAAAGCAGTCGTCCCTATGAACCAAGATATTGAGCAAAAGATAAAATTTATATTCTTTGCTTTAAAAAATGAAATGAAGCAGGTACAGCAGCAAAAGAAATCAACATCAAGCTATTCCAATCCATATAAAAATATGCAAAGCATGGACGGCATGTTTTTAGATCAGAAAAAATAAAGGTTTATTACCTTCAAAAAGAGATAATCAGCAATGGCCAAGCTGGTTATCTCTTTTTAGAAGAGAGGATGCTTTACTTTCTGTCTGAGACGGAGAGAAGGAAAAGAATAGAAGGATATGTTTCTGGTAAATCGAATTCAAACATAACTTCGAATTTTGTCAAAAAACTTTAATCTTTCTAAACCTTGCATATACAGGGGTTGGCCCGGATGAATAGAAAACGTTTACGAAAAATAAGGGTTTAGACAAGAGAAGTTTGTGAAATAGTGATATAATATATTTATAAAAGTAAAGAAGGAGGACACTTATATGAAATTTAATATTAGAGGCGAAAATATTGAGGTTACAAACGCTATTCGAGAGTATGTTGAGAAGAAAATCAGCAAACTGGAAAGATATTTTGATTCCGCTCCGACTAGCGATGTGCATGTAAATCTAAGTGTCTATAATGATGAACAGCGCATTGAGGTTACCATCCCAATGACAAATCTCTTACTGCGTGCAGAGGTACAGCATATTGACTTATATGCTGCTGTAGACTTAGCCGTAGATAAATTAGAAAGACAAATTCGCAAACATAAAACTAAAATCAATCGTAAATTCAGACAAAACGGCGCTCCTAAGCATGCTTTTGCTGAATTAGAAAAAGAAGCAAAACTGGCATCTGAAGAAAATGAAAATCAAATTGAATTAGTACGTACCAAACGTTTTAACTTAAAACCAATGGATTCTGAAGAAGCAATTCTGCAAATGGATATGCTTGGACACAGCTTCTTTGTATTTACCAATGATCAATCTGGAGAAACCAATGTAGTTTATAAACGCCGTGATGGAAAATACGGATTGATTGAACCGCATGTTTAAATCAAAATAAAATAGTATATTAATAGAAAAAGCAGAATATCACTTCCGATGCAGGAGGCAATATCCTGCTTTTTTCATTTTTACGAGATTGCTAAAAAGTTTTTTTGATCAAGAAATGAAATATCTACGGATCATAGAAATCGCCCACAGAGTGCGTATGTACAGGATTTGTTGTGGTAAAGGAAGAATAAATAAGCCAAAAAATTTATCATTTTCATCCAATCGGTGAAATTTTGTCGAAAAAAACATCAAACTGGCGTTTTTGTTCAGTTTATACGGGTAAACGCGTCTTTTTTACAGCCAAAAACACAGTTTGTCTGGACAAACTGTGTTTTTGGCTGTTGAAAAATGGAGTTTGCTGATTCGCTGGAAAAGAAGGCATGTGGTATAAATAAATTAGAAAGTAAAGGGGGGCAGTCAAATGCAGTATACGACGCAGCGAGTGCTGGATGAATTGGAACAGCGGGTAAGTCAGCATGAACATACAATTCAGCAGCTATTACGTATTGTAGGAAACCTCAATAAGCATCTTGCACAGATATCCTCTGAACAAAAAGAAAAAGTTTAAAAATAGTGTATCTATAATCGATACTACTCTTCGCAAAACAACCTCGGAAGATCACTTCATTCAGGACTGAAATCAACATTTCAGTTCTTTTTTTATACATACAGGAGGTCAGTCAGTATATTGATAATTAGCTTGTGCCAGAAAGAGACCCTGCTGGGAACGAAACGGACAATGTAAGTTGTCATAACGGTTTAGGAAGTGTTATGATTACTTATATTGACTATTGCCTATCAGACATGGTAAATTTATCAGCTACGATATCATTACCTTTAAATAATGGTATATGACATATAATTTTTGAATCAAGTGTAATTCTATAAGCAATAAAAGTTTCAATTAACTGAGGAGCGTTCATAATGGCAGGAATTTTAACGAAGATTTTTGGTGACGGAAATCAAAAACAAGTGAAGCGTATCGAAAAACAGGTGGACAAGATCGAAGCATTAGAGCCTGAGGTACAGAAGCTTTCAGATAATGATTTACAGAAGAAAACAGAGGAATTTAAGGAACGGGTCGCAAATGGAGAAGAATTGGACAACCTTCTTGTAGAAGCATATGCGGTTGTTCGTGAAGCCTCTAAGCGTGTGCTCGGAATGCGGCCTTTCCGTACGCAGTTAGTCGGTGCGGTAGCGCTGCATAATGGAAATATATCTGAAATGAAAACAGGGGAAGGGAAAACGTTGGCTTCCACGATGCCAGCGTATCTTAATGCGCTTTCGGGTGAAGGTGTGCATATTATTACGGTCAATGATTATTTAGCAGATCGTGATGCGAAAGAAAATGGAGAGCTGTTTGCTTTTTTAGGATTAACGGTCGGTTTAAACCATAATGGTCTCCCTAAGGAAGATAAGCGTAAAGCGTATCAAGCAGATATTACTTATGGAACAAATAATGAATTTGGTTTTGACTATTTAAGAGATAACATGGTGTTATATAAAGAACAGATGGTGCAGCGTCCATTGAATTATGCCATTATCGATGAGGTTGACTCGATTTTAATTGATGAAGCCCGTACGCCATTGATTATTTCCGGGTCAGCAAAAAAATCTGCATCGCTCTATCAGCAGGCAGATCAATTTGTGCGTACACTGCAGAAGGAAACAGATTATACCTTTGAGGAAAAAACAAAGGCAGTACAATTAACGGAACAAGGAATTGATAAAGCAGAGAAATTCTTCAGTATCGAAAATTTATTTGAATTATCACATGTTTCTTTAACGCATCATATTAATCAGGCATTAAAAGCGCATGTATCCATGCATAAAGATACGGATTATATGGTAGAAGAAGGCGAAGTCATTATTATCGACCAGTTTACTGGACGTAAAATGAAAGGCCGCCGCTATAGTGATGGTCTGCATCAGGCAATTGAAGCTAAGGAAAACTTACAAATACAAAATGAGAGTATGACGCTTGCTTCGATTACTTTCCAGAACTATTTCCGTATGTACAAAAAATTGTCTGGTATGACAGGTACAGCAAAAACAGAAGAAGAAGAGTTCAGAAGCATCTATAATATGGATGTTATTGCTATCCCAACTAATCAGCCAGTTCAAAGAGATGACCGTGCAGATCAAATTTATAAAACGATGGAAGGCAAGTTTAAATCTGTTGTCAATAACATCAAAGAGCGTCATGAAATGGGTCAGCCGGTTCTGGTCGGTACGGTAGCGGTAGAGACCTCTGAATTGATTTCACAGATGCTCAAGCGCGCGGGAGTAAAGCATGAAGTACTAAATGCGAAAAACCACTTCCGTGAGGCGGAAATTATTGAAAATGCCGGTCAGAGGGGTGCAGTAACCATCGCAACCAACATGGCGGGCCGCGGTACAGATATTAAATTAGGAGACGGTGTAAAAGACCTTGGCGGACTGGCTGTCATCGGCACGGAACGACACGAATCACGTCGGATTGATAATCAGCTCCGCGGACGTTCCGGACGTCAGGGTGATCCGGGAATATCCCAATTTTTCTTATCTATGGAAGATGAGCTGATGCGCCGTTTCGGTTCAGATAATTTGAAAGCAATGATGGAAAGGCTTGGCATGGATGATGACCAGCCAATTGAAAGTAAAATGGTTTCCCGTGCAGTAGAATCTGCTCAGAAACGTGTGGAAGGAAATAACTACGATGCACGTAAAACGGTTCTGTCTTATGATGATGTGCTTCGTGAGCAGCGTGAGATTATTTATAAACAGCGCTTTGACGTCATTGATTCTGAAACCAACCTGCGTGAAATCATTATAAATATGATTCAGTCTACCGTAGAGCGAATTGTTGCAACGCATACACAGGATAATGATGAAGATAAATGGAACCTGGATGCTATTGTGGAATATGTAGAAGGGAACTTATTAGATCAAGGCGATATCACAACAGCAGAGCTTCAGGATAAGGAAGCAGATGAAATAACTGGCATTATTATGGAAAAAGTGAATAGCCGTTATGATGCAAAAGAAGCAGAGCTTACACCGGAGCAGTTTGTTGAGTTTGAAAAAGTTATTTTACTGCGTACAGTAGATACAAAATGGATGGACCATATTGACCAGATGGATCAGCTTCGCCAGGGTATTCATTTACGTGCTTACGGTCAGAACGATCCGCTGCGTGAATATCAAATGGAAGGCTTCACGATGTTTGAAGAAATGATTGCAAGCATTGAAGAGGAAGTATCCAAATATGTGATGAAAGCACAGATTCAGGATAATCTGCAGCGTCAGGAAGTCGTTAAAAATACGCAAGCTGTTTCTGGAGGAGGCGACGGTCAGAAGAAAAAATCCAGAAAACCAGTTGTGAAAAATAATACCGTAGGACGAAATGATCCTTGTCCATGCGGCAGCGGTAAAAAATATAAAAACTGTCATGGTAAGCAATAAGCTAAACGGCGTTCATTTGAAACAACACCCCGTTCAATAGTGGATACAACGGCTATATTGGCGGGGAAAACCGGCTGGGGGAAAACAGAGAGCTTTCCTGGAAAGAGCATCTGTTATACCATGGCAAGGAAAAGCTATATTAGGAGGAATCAGTATATGGAATTAAGCGAAATTAAACAGGAACTGGAAAAAATAACTTCACGTGTTGAAGATTTCAGGGGGTCTCTTTGACCTCGAACAAAAGAAAGCGCGGATTGCTGAATTAGAAGCATTGATGGCTGACCCTGCTTTTTGGGATGATCAGAATCAAGCGCAAACGGTTATTCAAGAATCGAATGGATTAAAAAGCTACGTCGATTCTTTTGAAGAAATGGAAGAAACATTAGATAATCTGGAAGTATCTTATGAGCTGGTTAAAGAGGAAAATGACCAAGAGTTATTTGAAGACCTGCAGTCAGAGCTGAAGGATTTTAAAGAGAAAGTAAATAAATTTGAATTACAGCTCTTATTGAGTGAGCCTTATGATGCGAATAATGCCATTTTAGAGCTGCACCCAGGAGCAGGCGGTACAGAATCGCAGGACTGGGCAAGTATGCTGCTGCGTATGTATCAGCGCTGGGCGGAAAGCCATTCGTTTTCTGTGGAAACCATTGATTACCTTCCCGGAGATGAAGCCGGTGTGAAAAGTGTTACGTTATTAATCAAAGGTCATAACGTCTATGGCTATTTAAAAGCAGAAAAAGGGGTTCATCGCCTTGTCCGAATTTCTCCTTTTGATTCATCAGGGAGACGGCATACATCTTTTGTATCCTGTGATGTGACACCAGAGATGAGCGACGACGTAGATATTGATGTGAAAACAGAGGATTTAAAAATAGACACGTATCGTGCAAGCGGCGCCGGCGGACAGCATGTCAATACGACGGATTCGGCTGTACGGATTACGCATCTTCCGACAAATATCATCGTTACCTGCCAAAATGAACGTTCCCAGATCAAAAACCGGGAACAAGCGATGAAAATGTTAAAATCAAAGCTTTATCAGCTGGAGATTGAAAAGCAGCGGCAAGAACTAGCTGAAATTCGCGGAGAACAAATGGAAATCGGCTGGGGAAGCCAGATTCGTTCGTATGTTTTCCATCCATATTCGATGGTCAAGGATCATAGAACAGATGTAGAGACAGGGAATACGCAGGCGGTAATGGATGGTAGCCTGGATATATTTATTGACGGATATCTCCGTTCCCAAATGAAATAAACCCCAATTGTCCTTTTTTGTTCATAATGATTTATGTAGAATGAAACAGGAGAAGATATACTAATAGTAGCAACTGGCAAGGAGGATTGAGGCGATGAAAAAAGGATTAGCTGCCTTGTTCCTGGGAATGGTTATTATTCTGGGAGCTTGCGGTAATGCAGACGATACCAACAGCGATTCAGCTGAAAATTTAGAAGCTGGCGAGGAAGTGTATCGCAATAACTGTGCTAACTGTCATGGTGCTGACCTTTCTGGAAATGGCGGTCCTGAACTGCTTGATATTGGATCAAAATATTCTCAGGAACAAATTGAGGATATCGTCCAAGAAGGTATCGGCAGCATGCCGCCGCAGTCGCAAGTAGAAGGGCAAGACTTAGAGGAATTAGCATCCTGGTTAACTGAACAATAGGGGACGGACAGACGTTTGCTTTACGGCAAGCGTCTGTGTCTCTTCTTCTCAATTTATTTAGAAAAAGTATTTTAAAAGCATTGATATTTCGCCATTGTCAGGTTTATTTTCATAGTTCTTCGCTTATTAGATATAGCAGGTTAATGCTGCTTTTGACTTGAATATTCAAATAGAAATAATGATAAAAATCAATCTTCTTCATGAAATACAGCGTCCCCTCCAGCCTTTTAATAATTCCAAAATCTGTCGTTTTATCACAACCCGCTCAATTACCCGTTATCCTTTAAACCAAAACATTTTCAACTAGTAAACATAAAAAATTGTCGATTATACGAAGCTGTGTTAAACTCCTCTATGCCAAGCTTGATTGGTGTTCTTTTTTGATTATTACAAGAGTTGTCGAATTGAAATAAAAATGTAATATGATTTTTTCATCATAAAATACACAGAGATGTTATAATTATTTTTGGTCGTTTAAATCTATTTAAATGAATTCTAATAACATGAAAAAGATAGAGATAAAATAGCAGAAATCAAAATATAACAGAAATATATAATAGATAGAGTTTGCGAAATATGTATTTTTTTGGCAGTTAATCAGACAGATATCAGTGACGGTTAAAGACATAAGCGGAAATAATATATTAAATTAGGTGGTCATGAAATGATAACAATGGAGAATGTATCCAAAACATATAGTAATGGTGTGACAGCACTGAACGATATAAATATACATATCGATCGTGGTGAATTTGTTTATCTTGTCGGGCCAAGCGGGGCCGGTAAATCATCATTTATTCGTTTGATTTACCGTGAAGCAAAGCCGACAAAAGGTAAGATAATCATTAATGGACGAGAATTAAGTAAAATAAAAGAAAGGCATATCCCCTACTTGCGTCGTGATATAGGGGTTGTCTTTCAGGATTTCAAACTTCTGCAAAAACTGACAGTCTATGAAAACGTGGCGTTTGCTTTAGAAGTAATCGAAACGTCGCCAAAAAGTATCAAACGCAGAGTGTCAGAAGTCTTGCAGCTTGTAGGATTAGAGGATAAAGCGAAAATGATTCCAAGTGAATTATCAGGCGGAGAGCAACAGCGTGTGGCAATTGCGCGGGCGATTGTAAATAACCCTAAGGTTGTAATAGCCGATGAACCGACAGGAAACCTGGACCCGGATACTTCATGGGGAATTATGCAAGTTTTAGATGATATTAATTCAAAAGGTACAACCATAATCATGGCAACTCACAGTAAACATATTGTTAATACAATCAAACGTCGTGTCATTGCAATTGAAGATGGGAATATAGTACGAGATCAACAGCGGGGTGACTACGGCTATGAAGTTTAGAACATTGTTAAGACATATACGTGAAGGTATGAAGAACATATTCCGGAATGGCTGGATGACCTTTGCTTCCATTGCAGCCGTAACCACAACCTTAATTCTTGTGGCTGTATTTTTGGCTTTAGTTCTAAACCTTGACCAAATGGCAAGGAATATCGAGCAGGATGTACAAATCAGTACGCTGATTGAATTAACAGCAGATGAAGATCAAATTGTCGAACTCGGCGAAGAAATTGAACAGATAGATGGTGTAGCAGAGGTTCAATTTTCTTCCAATGATAATGAATTAAAAAGCTTAATTGACAGTATGGGAGATGACGGCCAGGCGTGGGTCATGCTGGAGCAGGACAACCCGTTGAACCATGTATATATCGTGGAAGCTGACATTCCAGAGGAAACAGAGGCTATTGCAAATCAGATCAGCGAGTTAGACAGCGTAGAAGATGTATTATACGGACAAGAAGTAGTTGACCGGCTTTTCCAATTTAATAACTATGCAAGAGCAATTGGAATGGCATTGATTATAGCGCTGGTATTTACAGCTATTTTCTTAATTTCAAATACAATCAAGATAACGATTATCGCAAGAAGTACTGAAATTGGCATTCAGAAATTAGTAGGAGCAACGAATTCCTTTATTCGCTGGCCGTTCTTTGTGGAAGGGGCACTGTTAGGGATACTTGGTTCCATAACCCCAATGGCTGTTATCGTGGGAGGTTATTATTATATTTATCATAACTTACCAGGTATAACGAATACCTTCCGATTTATAGACCTTCTGCCATTCAATCCATTTGCTTGGCAGCTGTCCGGAATGGTACTGCTGATAGGAGCAGTAATTGGCGTTTGGGGAAGCGTGATGAGTGTACGTAAATTCTTAAAAGTCTAGAATACAAGAGAAATAAAGATTATGCTCCATATAGGGAAAATAAGAAAAACTCGCATTTGCTGCAAACGCAGTGAATACGAGTTTTTCTAAAATAGAATAGTCAGCTGAGCAGAAAGACATAGGGGGCAGTTTCAGCTGATAGAAAAATCACAATTTACTATAAAGCAGAAACAAAATGGAGAGGGGAACAACATATGAGAAGCTTGAGAGCACTTGCGGCATTCAGCCTGGTTACATTGCTCGCAGTCACGACACCAATACATTCTGTTTCAGCAGAGTCTGTAAAAGATGTAGAAGATGAAATCAACGAACTGGAAAAAGAGAAATCTGATCTGGAATCGGAAAAAGAGGAAGCAAAGAAAAAGAAAGATGATTCAGAGGAAAAGCTCGAATCAAACAAAAAAGAACAGAATAACGTGGAAAGTGAAATTTCTTCCATCGATGAAGAATTGAGCCAGACGCAATCCAATATCGCTGATAAAGAAGGCGAGATTGAAGCAACCAATCAGGAGATTGCAAATTTAACGAATGAAATAGAAGAATTGTCCAATCGTATTGATGAATTAGAGGAAGACATAGTAGATTTAGAAGAGCGAATCGAACAGCGGGATGCGCTCATTAAAGACCGTCTCCGCAGTATTCAGCAGAATGGCGGAGAAATTCAATACTTAGAGGTTATTTTTGGTGCACAAAATTTCAGTGAATTCGTCTCCCGCAGTACCGCGGTGAATAGAATAATGGATTCAGACAGATCTATTATGGAAGAACAGGCTAATGATAAGGCGCAGCTGGAAGATGACAAAGGGGAACTGGAAGCAAGTAAAGTGACAGTTGAGGAAAATAAGGTTGCTGTAGAAGAAAATAAAGCAGCGCTTGAAGATCAGCACGATGAACTGCTTGCATTGCAGGACCAATTAGATGAACAAATATCTGATAAAGAAACGTTATTAGCTGACTTAGAAATTGAGTATGATGAAATGGAAGAAGTGAAGTTATCAGCTGAAGAGGAGCAGCAGCTGATTGATGCTCAGGCAGCAGCGAAGCAAGCTGCATTGGAGTCTGCTCAAAGTAAAAAGGATGACATGGAACAGAAGGAAGCAGAAGAGAAGGCACGTGCTGAGGCAGAAGCAGAGCGCAAGGCAGAAGAAGAACGCCAGGCGGAAGAAGAACGCCAGGCGGAAGAAGCACGTCGAGCTGCGGCAGAAAGTGAACAAGAAGCAGAGCAGCAGGAAGAAGAAAGTGAAGAGCAGGAACAAGAGAGCCAGCCGGCAGAGGAAGAATCAGAGAGCGAAGATACTTCCAGTGAAGAAGAAACGGAACAGCAGGAAGAAGAAAGTGATGTGGACGTGCAAGTAGCCAGCGGAGCTTCCGGTGAAGTGAAATCAGAAGATGCTGCGCCAAGCAATCGTTCTGGTTTTATTCGACCAACCTCCGGACCGACCACTTCTCCTTTTGACCCGAATCGTGTGCATCCAATACATGGAGATGTCAGACCGCATAACGGAATGGATTTTGGACAAGCTGGAGAAGCGGATAAAGTAATTCGTGCAGCTGCTGATGGTGTGGTTGCTTATACTGGTTCAATGAGCGGTTATGGCAATACGGTGATGGTTACGCATAATATAAACGGCCAGGAGTATACGACCTTATATGCGCATTTGGATAGCTTTACGGTATCTAACGGCGAGACGGTAAGCCAAGGCGATCAAATCGCTGTAATGGGCAATACGGGAGGTTCCACTGGTGTCCATCTCCATTTTGAGATTCACCCTGGAGGCTATAAGAACCCGGTTGACCCGGCAGGCTACTTGAATTAATTCAAAGCTAAATAAATAGAAACCTATCAAATAATAAATCCGAACTAGTACTTCATTTGCTTTTAGGCAGAATGTGAATTAGTTCGGATTTCTTGTTATTAAATAAAGCTGCCAGAAGCATGTTCTGAATAGCCTGTTCAAAAGAAAGATTCTAGATAATGTTTGTGTGTAAAATCATAGTCATTCACTGGATAACATGATATGATTTCTTTATTAGAAAATAAATATGCTTTGTTTTACTTGAGAAGTGTCTTTATTTTTATATAGAAACATACGCTTTTTAAATGCTTTTTACGAATATCAGTTTTTCTAAATGGTTTGCTGCTTGTGATAATTTATTAATTCAACTTCGGAGCTGGATGGAAGCTTTTGAAGCAACAAAGAGGTGTAGAAATGAAGCTTAATCAAACTAAAATCATACTGATATTAATCGGTGCTCTACTTATCGGTGTGTTAGGGGGCTACGGCGGAGTTAAATTAGCTCAAAATTCAGAGGGGAACGCTCCTTTGGAAATAACGAATTCAGAAAATGAAACTGATAATGACGAGGAAGAATCCGCTGCTGAATTACCGGCAGATTTAGACAAGATTTCTCAAACTTTTGATTTAATCAAATCAAACTATATAGAAGATGTTGATGATAATGAACTGGTGGAAGGCGCTATAGAAGGAATGCTTTCGACGCTGGAAGACCCGCATACTTCTTACTTAGATAGTGAAATGATGGAGCAGTTCAACGAGCAGATTGAGTCCTCGTTTGAAGGAATTGGTGCGGAGGTCAGTGAAATAGACGGTTATATAACCATTATGTCACCAATGAAAGAATCACCTGCGGAAAAAGCAGGGCTGCGTCCAAATGACCAGGTCTTAAGTGTGGACGGAGAGAGTTTAGAGGGATTAAATGTAAACGAGGCAGTTGCTAAAATCCGTGGAGAAAAAGGAACCGATGTTGTTTTAGAAATACAGCGTTCAGGTACTTCGGATCCATTTGAAGTAACGATTCAAAGAGATACGATTCCGGTGGAAACCGTATATAGTGAAGTGGAATCAGAAGACGGCAAGGATACAGGGGTTATTCAAATCACAAACTTCTCTGAGCACACTGGAGAAGAATTTGAAGAACAGCTGGCAGATTTGGAAGAGCAGGGGATTGACGGTCTGGTTATTGATGTTCGCGGAAACCCGGGTGGGCTGTTAGATGTTGCAGAAGAAATCTTACAGCAATTTGTTCCGAGTGATATGCCTTATCTGCAAATAGAGGATGCGGATGGAAATGCAGAAGAATATGTATCTAATTTGGATGAGGAGAAAGATTATCCAATCAGCGTGTTGATTGACGAAGGCAGTGCCTCTGCTTCTGAAATTGTCGCTGTTGCTATGAAAGAGCTTGATTATGATGTTGTGGGAGAAACAAGCTTTGGAAAAGGTACCGTACAGCAGGCTATTCCGCTTGGAGACGACAGTTCAATTAAAATGACAACTCTTAAATGGCTGTCTCCTGGCGGCGAGTGGATTGATGGAAAAGGAGTGGAACCGACCATCGAGCAAAGGCAGGATGATTACTACTACTCTACTCCGATTCAAGTAACAGATGATGAGCCGCTCACGTTTGACCATACAAGCGAAGCAGTGGCGAATATGCAAGTGATGTTATCTGGACTGGGATATGATACTGGAAGAACAGACGGCTATTTCAGTGAAGAAACAGAGCAAGCTGTAGAAGAATTTCAGGAAGATAATGACCTGGAAGCAACTGGAGAAGTAGACGAAGAAACTGGCGGTTTAATTGAAACACAGGTTATTGAAAAGATTCGGGACGGAGAGGACGACCAACAGCTGGAACGCTCTTTAGAAGAACTTTATCAATAAAACGAAACTTCATTCAGCGGGAGTTATTGCTTTTCTTCCACTGAATTAGCCTAAATGATTCAGGGAGTTAGCGCCCGTTAACTCCCACTGGCTAAATATATTTCCACTTTCTATTTTAAGACGGGAGTTTTACGGGCGATTCTCCATGATAAAACAAGAGATTTGTTCATTCATCACTTAGTGATGGATGGACAAATTGTATTTGCAAAGCAGGTGAAGAGTATTGGTGGAAGCATGGCTTATTGAATTGGCAAAAGGTATAGGCAAATTTTTTCTGAATCCGGCATTATACTGGTTTTTATTTATATTGACGATGGCAAGTTATTTTCGAATCAAACGGGAACGGTACGATTTTGGGATAAAAATATATCCGAAGTTTATGGAGTGGCATCGGACCTGGCTTGTCTCCTTAATCAGCGGAATACTAATTTCTGCCGTCATTATTGGCACAGGCATGGTATTCTCTTATGAGACACTTCTCGTTTTAGCGTTAAGCTTTGTTGTATTAAGCATCAGTACGCGTTTTACATTATTGTCTCCCAGCTATACACTTGGGCTGACTTTTCTTATTTTGTTTTTTGCACCGTATCTTATTGACATGCAAGGTGTCATTGATTATTCCTTGCTTTATGAAAGCAGTCTTCCGGCGTTAGCTGTATTAGCGGGATTGCTTCTTTTTGTAGAATCCCTGTTCATTAAACGTATTGAAAAGCAAGATACGTTTCCAAGAATTACGCTGAGCGACCGCGGTGTCTGGGTAGGCGAACAGCAAATCAAACGATTAACGGTTGTTCCTCTGCTGATGCTTGTGCCTGAAGGATTAATTACTTCCTTTGCTCCCTGGTGGCCGTATTTATCCATTGGAGAATCCAGCTTAGGCTTAGCATTGATTCCATTTTTGATTGGGTTTAACTATAAGGCAAAGGGGCATTTTCATCAGGATGCGATTTACAAGCTGGCAAAAGCAAATACCTTTTTAGCAATCGGTATTTTACTTATTGCTGTCGGTGGAGTATTTATTCCGTATCTTTCCCTGGCTGCGATAATTTTGGCGATTATCGGAAAAGAATATTTGAATTACCGCTATCGCGAAGGAGACCGTTTGCGTCGTCCATATTATCAGCCGCATGCGAAAGGCTTAAGAGTGGTTGGTGTGTTGCCTGGAAGCCCGGCAGACAGGCTGGAGATAGAGACTGGCGAGGTCATTTACAGAGTAGGCGGGAAAAACGTACGGACAAGCCAAGCTTTTTATGAAGCACTGCAGGGAAGCGGGGCATATATTAAAATGGAAGTCTTGAACCATGAGGAAGAGGTTCGTTTTGTACAAGGATCTCTGTATGAAGGAGAGCACCATTCCTTAGGCTTTCAATTTGCGGAAGAGCCTTTTAAAGCTAGAAGAGAAAAGAATACGAACGCTTCTTAACATAAGAATGCTTGGAACAGTGACTTACTGCTGCATCCAAGCATTCTTATTTGATTATAAAAACGAAACGAGGATTGAAAGATTGACAGAAAGGCTATAATGAAAGTAGAGGTTATCTTAATAATATAAAAAAATATATAATTTCTTAAAAACAAGAACGAATACTTGTTCGTTTTTTAAGAAAAGGATATAATAGAAAATAGCTATGGTATGGAACGGAGGAAATAGGATGAATGAGCAATTTGAGTTAGTTTCTGCTTATGAGCCTGCGGGTGATCAGCCGGCAGCTATTCAGGAAATTGTAGATAAGGTGCTTGCCGGCCAGCATCATCAGACGTTACTCGGTGCTACCGGAACGGGGAAAACATTTACGATGTCCAATGTGGTGAAAGAAATCAACCGGCCGACGCTTGTTATTGCACATAATAAGACGCTGGCAGGACAGCTTTACAGTGAGTTTAAAGAGTTCTTTCCAAACAATGCGGTAGAGTATTTTGTGAGCTATTATGATTACTATCAGCCGGAAGCATATGTGCCTTCTACCGATACGTTTATTGAAAAAGATGCCAGCATTAATGATGAAATAGATAAATTGCGCCACTCTGCTACATCTGCCCTGTTTGAACGAAGCGATGTATTGATCGTAGCGAGTGTGTCGTGTATTTACGGTTTAGGTAACCCGGAAGAATACAGAAGCCAGGTGCTGTCCCTTAGACTTGGTATGGAAAAAGAAAGAGATCAGCTTCTGCGGGAATTAGTAGATATCCAATATGCAAGAAATGATATTAATTTTCAGCGCGGGACGTTTCGTGTGCGCGGGGATTCCGTAGAAATTATCCCGGCATCTCATGAGGAGCATTGTATCCGGGTAGAATTTTTCGGAGACGATATCGACCGGATCCGTGAAGTAGATGCGCTGACGGGAGAAATCATCGGCGACAGAGAGCATGTAGCGATTTTCCCGGCATCTCACTTTGTGACCCGTGAAGAGAAAATGAAAATTGCGATTAAAAATATTGAAAAAGAATTAGAAGACCGGTTGAAAGAATTAAATGATGCCGGGAAGCTGCTGGAAGCACAGCGTCTTGAGCAGCGGACCAATTATGATTTAGAAATGATGCGGGAAATGGGCTTTTGTTCCGGGATTGAAAACTATTCACGTCCGCTGACACTGCGTGAAGCCGGAGCAACGCCTTATACACTGCTGGATTTCTTTCCAGAGGACTTTTTAGTAATTATTGATGAGTCCCATGTGACGCTGCCGCAGATTCGCGGTATGTATAACGGGGACCAGGCCCGGAAACAGGTATTAGTGGATCATGGCTTCCGCTTGCCTTCCGCAATGGATAACCGCCCGCTGCGGTTTGAAGAATTTGAAGAAAAGACCAATCAGCTGGTGTATGTTTCGGCGACACCGGGACCGTATGAATTAGAGCATTCACCAGAAATGACAGAGCAGATTATCCGTCCGACCGGCTTACTGGACCCAGAGGTGGAGGTCCGTCCGATTGAAGGACAGATTGATGATTTAATAGGTGAAATCAATAAGCGGACGGAACGCAATGAACGTGTATTGATCACGACGTTAACCAAGAAAATGTCAGAGGACTTAACCGATTATTTAAAAGAAATCGGAATAAAGGTTGCATACCTGCATTCTGAAATCAAAACCTTGGAGCGGATCGAGGTCATCCGTGATTTACGTGTCGGGAAATATGATGTGCTTGTCGGAATCAACCTGCTCCGGGAAGGACTGGATATTCCGGAAGTATCTTTAGTTTCCATTTTGGATGCAGATAAAGAAGGCTTCCTTCGTTCCGAGCGCTCGTTGATTCAGACAATGGGCCGCGCCGCGCGAAATGAACAGGGTAAAGTTATAATGTATGCTGATAAGATGACCGATTCGATGCAAAAAGCAATCGATGAAACAGAACGCCGCCGTATGGTTCAGCAGGAATATAACGAAAAACACGGCATTACCCCGCAAACGATTCGCAAGGAAGTACGCGATGTTATTCAGGCAACGGTTGCTGCGGAAGCACCGGAAGCGTATGAATCCGAAGCGAAGCAAATGAAGAAGATGACGAAGAAAGAAAAGCAGAAAGTCATCGAAAATATGGAAAAAGAAATGAAGCAGGCAGCCAAAAATCTAGACTTCGAGAAAGCAGCAGAATTAAGAGATGTTCTCTTGGAGCTTAAAGCGGAAGGATGAATTTTTTATGCTAAGTAAATCTATAAAAATCCAAGGTGCCAGAGCGCATAACTTAAAAAATATCGATGTGGATATTCCTAAAAATAAATTAGTGGTTCTTACAGGGCTTTCTGGCTCCGGGAAATCCTCCCTTGCCTTTGATACCGTTTATGCAGAAGGACAGCGCAGGTATGTAGAATCGTTGTCTGCCTATGCAAGACAATTTCTGGGACAGATGGACAAGCCGGATGTGGACGTGATTGAAGGCTTGTCTCCGGCAATTTCGATTGATCAGAAAACAACCAGCAAAAATCCGAGATCGACCGTCGGAACAGTGACCGAGATTTATGATTATTTGCGTTTGCTTTTTGCACGCGTAGGAAAGCCGACCTGTCCGAAGCATGGCATTGAAATCAGCTCGCAGACTGTACAGCAGATGGTGGACCGGGTGCTGGAATATCCGGAAAGAACGAAAATGCAGATTTTAGCTCCGGTCGTATCCGGCAGAAAAGGAGAACACGTTAAAGTATTAGAAGACTTGAAAAAGCAAGGCTATGTGCGTGTTCGGATTGATGGCGATATGATGGAGGTTACGGACGATATTAATCTGGAGAAAAATAAAAAGCACTCCATCGAGGTGGTTATCGACCGTGTTGTTATTAAAAGCGGCATCGAAAGCCGTTTGAGTGATTCCCTGGAAGCAGCGCTGAAGCTTGGAGAAGGAAATGCGATTGTGGACGTTATCGACGATGAAGAGCTGTTATTCAGCGAAAACCATGCCTGCCCGATTTGCGGTTTCTCTATCGGGAAATTAGAGCCGCGTTTATTCTCCTTTAACAGTCCCTTTGGGGCGTGTCCGAGCTGTGATGGGCTGGGTACGAAGCTGGAGGTCGATGTGGAGCTGGTTATTCCAGATTGGGACAAGACGTTAAATGAGCATGCTATCGCACCATGGGAGCCAATCAGCTCGCAGTATTACCCGCAGCTTTTGAAAAGCGTCTGCGACCATTATGGCATTCCGATGGATGTTCCAGTGAAGAATATTCCTGAGGAACAAATGGATAAAATTTTATATGGAAGCGGGAAAGAAAAAATCCACTTTCATTATGAAAATGATTTTGGCAGCTCCCGTACGAAAGACGTTGCGTTTGAAGGTGTTTTAAAGAATGTGGAACGCAGATATAAAGAAACTTCTTCGGACTTTATCCGTGAGACATTAGAAAAATATATGGCGCAGAAAAATTGTCCGACCTGTAAAGGGAACCGTCTTAATAAAGAGGCGCTTGCTGTATTGATTGACGGGAAGCATATCAGCCATGTAACAGATTTTTCTATTCTGGAATCAATGGATTTCTTTAAGCAGCTTGAATTGAGTGCAAAGGACCGCCAGATTGCACGTTTGATTTTAAGAGAAATTGATAATCGTTTGAATTTCTTAAATAATGTCGGCTTAGACTATTTAACGTTATCCCGTTCAGCAGGAACACTTTCCGGCGGAGAAGCACAGCGGATTCGTCTGGCGACACAAATCGGCTCTGCATTGACAGGAGTGCTTTATGTGCTGGATGAGCCTTCTATCGGACTGCATCAGCGGGATAATGACCGTCTGATTGAAACACTCAAACAGATGCGTGATTTAGATAATACGCTGATTGTGGTGGAGCATGATGAAGATACGATGCTTGCAGCGGACTGGCTGATTGATATTGGCCCCGGCGCCGGCGAGCATGGCGGGGAGATTGTTGCCAGTGATACGCCGGAGAATGTGAAGGCGAATGAGAATTCATTAACGGGCCGTTATTTATCTGGAAAAGAGTTTATTCCTGTGCCGTCAAAACGTAAAAAAGCGGATAAACGCAAAATAAAAGTTACCGGCGCATCGGAAAATAATTTAAAAAACGTATCAGCTGAAATTCCGATTGGCCTGATGACCGTTGTCACAGGGGTTTCCGGTTCAGGGAAAAGTACGCTGGTTAATGAGATCATTTACAAATCCTTAGCAAAAGAATTATATAAAGGGAAAGTAAAACCAGGGAAATATCGAAGCATAAAAGGGATCGAGCATATAGAGAAAGTCATTGATATCGACCAGTCTCCAATCGGAAGAACACCGCGTTCGAATCCGGCGACGTACACCGGGGTATTTGATGATATCCGTGATGTATTTGCGCAGACGAATGAAGCGAAGATACGCGGCTATAAAAAAGGCCGTTTCAGCTTCAACGTCAAAGGCGGACGTTGTGAAGCCTGCCGCGGCGATGGAATCATCAAGATTGAAATGCATTTCCTTCCCGATGTGTATGTCCCTTGTGAGGTTTGTGACGGAGCACGTTATAATCGGGAAACATTGGAAGTGAAGTATAAAGGCAAAAATATATCAGAAGTGTTGGGGATGCGTATTGAAGAAGCGCTGGAGTTTTTCGCTGCCATTCCAAAAATTAAACGGAAGCTGCAAACCATTTATGATGTCGGATTAGGATATATTAAATTAGGCCAGCCGGCAACGACGTTATCCGGCGGGGAAGCTCAGCGTGTGAAATTAGCGAGTGAGCTGCATAAACGCTCCGATGGAAAAACATTTTATATTCTGGATGAGCCGACAACAGGGCTTCATTCTGCCGATATCCGGCGTTTGCTGGATGTCCTGCAGAGACTTGTAGATAATGGAGATTCTGTCTTAATTATCGAACACAACCTGGATGTCATCAAAAGTGCGGATCATATTATTGATTTAGGTCCGGAAGGCGGAGACCGCGGCGGTCAGATTATCGCTAAGGGAACGCCGGAAAAAATCGCAGAGCAGGCAGATGTTTCTTATACAGGAAAGTATCTTGGCCCTGTGTTAGAGCGCGATAAGGAACGTATGAATGATATGCTGAAAGAGAAGGTCAGCAGTAAATAGAGGATAGCTGGTCCATCTTTAGAGTGCAGTTTTGCTCTTTAGATGGACTTTTTTTATCACGGGATTACAGACTGTAAAAGCATTTGCAGATAGATATTATATTTTAAGAGCAAATCATAACGGGTCTACAGAATAATAGTTTATTTCATCATACATTTGCAAACCAATCAGAATACTATGGTATAATAAAACGTAAATATCTTACGAATAGGATGCAAATGTAAGTTTAAAATCATCTTAAAGCGCTGTTTTCGTATGAATAAGCTATCTAATTGACGATTTGCCCGCATTTCGATAGAGTAAAAGAATAAGAAGTGGAGGTTGAAACATGAAGCCGATAGAAATTGAAAAAGTTCAGCAGGCGCTGGACAGCTACTTAAATAAAGAAGTGTATGTTCATTTGGAAACAACAAATGGAGCTTATGCGAATCATTTAGACGCCAATGCCTATACCGTTGGTGCATATATACGTAATGCAAAAGTAACCTATAAACAGGCAAAGATTATAGGAGAAGGAAATTCCTATCGTGTCGGTTTGAAAATGGAGCTTGGCTGGATTTATGCAGAAGGGCTGACGGACTGGACGATTTATCAAGAAGACCAATTGCTGCTGGCCGGTCATGACAGAGAAGGCCGGTTAATGGTGGCATTAGAAATTAGTGAGACGCCTTTTCATCAATAAAAAACGAAAGATATAGCTTGATTCTAGAAAGATAGGTGAACGTAATGGAGAAACATGTAGTAGTTATTTATCCGCATCCAGACGATGAAGCATTCGGTGCGTCTGGTTCCATCGCACAGTTTCGAAGAGATGGGGTGCCGGTAACATATTTATGTGGAACGTTAGGACAAATGGGGAGAAATATGGGGAATCCGACATTTGCGAATCGGGAATCCTTGCCTGAAATTCGTAAAAAAGAGTTGAAGCAGGCATGTGAAACATTAGATATGGAACTGAAAATGCTCGGATACCGTGATAAAACGATTGAATTTGAAGATAAACAAGAGGTGGCCGATCATTTAAGAAGCTATTTAGAAGAAATTAAACCCTCTCTTGTGATTACACACTATCCCGGCTATGCTGTGCACCCGGATCATAATTCCTTGGGAGCAGCTGCAATCCAGGCTGTAGAAGATATGGCTCCTGAGGAAAGACCAAAAGTATGGGCGCAGGCTTTTTCTAATGGTCATGAAGAGGATTTAGGAAGCCCTGATATCGTTAATGATGTGCATGATACGTTTGATAAAAAGCTGCAAACGGTTCTATCCCATGATTCACAGGTAGCGGGCATGTTTGGCTGGTTCAAACAGATGGATGAAATCGATGAAGAAGTGAAAAATGAACTGATTGAGCATCAGGCGATGGAACGTTTTTATACTTGGGATTTTGAAAAGAACAGCTCCAACTAATTGTTTTGTTTAAAAAGAATAGGGAGAGGGAAAATAGAAATGAAACTTTTTCATTTCTATTTTCGTATGAAAGGATAGAAGCACACATATCCATGAATAGATAGATGGCAAAACAATTACCTGAGGAGGTACTTTTCATGAAAAAATTATATCGTTCCGAAACCAATAAAATACTTGCTGGTGTCCTTGGCGGAATAGGAGAGTATTTAAATGTGGATCCGACATTGCTCCGGATTATTTTCTTGATTCTGCTTATCCCGAGCTTTTCTACATTGGCAATTGTTTATCTTATTGCTGCATTTATTATGCCTAGAGGAGACGTGTATTAATGTTACTTCGGGGGATTATTTCGTTAGTATTAAATGCTGTCGCGCTGATAGCAGTTGCTCAGATTTTTGATTCATTTCAACTGGACGGATTTGGCACAGCGCTGTTAGCAAGTGTTATTTTAGCCATCCTGAATATGTTTGTGAAGCCGATTTTGGTTATTTTAACATTGCCGATTACGGTGATTACATTTGGATTGTTTTTAATTGTGGTCAATGCGATTATATTGATGATTACACAGGCGCTTATCGGACCTTCCTTTGTCATTGACGGGTTTGGTACAGCGTTTATCGCATCGATTGTGATTTCATTGATTTCGATGATTTTAAACAGTGTTGTCCGGGATATACGACGGTAAAAGGGAAGGTCAGGTTATTGCCTGGCTTTTTCTTTGTTTATTAAAAGGAATCCATAACGTTTAGGTACTTCTGTTCTGAGGAGGGTGATGAATGAAATTAGAAAGACTGCTATCCATTATTATATTATTGATAAATCATCGTATGCTGCAGGCAAAAGATTTAGCAAAGCGATTTGAAGTATCCGTGCGGACCATTTATCGGGATATTGAAGCGATAAATGCAGCTGGTATCCCGATAGTCACTTATCAGGGAGTTCATGGGGGTATCGGACTTGCAGAAGGTTACCGGCTGGATCGTAATCTGTTGACCAATGATGAATTGGCCACAATTGTGACAGCACTTCGCAGTATATCTACATCCTATGAAAAAGTACAGCATCAGCAGTTGATGGAAAAAATGAATAGTGTTGTACATCCTGGGGATGCTGAAGCTTTTCAAAGTAAAACAAGCCGCGTTCTCATTGATTATTCCCCTTGGGATAATAATACACATCTCCAAGAAAAGTTGGAGCGTATTGAACAGGCAATTGATACGTGTCTATTTATTGTATTTACATATTCGGATGCACAAGGTAAGGTTACGCAGCGAACAGCAGAACCACATACATTGATCCTCAAGGGAAGACAATGGTATGTCCAAGCATACTGCACAGATAGAGAGCAGTTTCGTTTATTTAAATTGCGAAGAATGAAATCTTTGTCCGTTGATCCAAAGTTAAGTTTTACCCGCCGCCCTTTACCAGAACAAAAACAAATAAAAGGGAAACAATCCTCTCTTTCTCATAAAAACGAGGTAGTTTTACGTTTTCAGAAAGAAGCGCGTCATTTAGCGGAAGATTGGTTTGATGCGGAAGAGCTTGTTCCGACAGAGAATGAGGCTTGGCTGGTGAAGAAAGCTTATCCTGAAGATGAATGGTTATACAGCTTTATTCTAAGCTTCGGGTCTCATGTGGAAGTGCTAGAGCCTGTTCATTTACGAGATGTTATTGCAGAGCGTGCAGCGCAAATTACAAAAATATATAAATAAGTTGAACAAACTAGACAGACAGCTGTCAGGTTTCCTGCATTATAATAGCTATTATCACATAGATAAGGAGTTTGATAAGGCATGAAGCAGGATAAATCAGCTGTACACATAAAACCAGTCCGGATCGAGAAAAGACCAGCTTTTACACTAGCAGGAGTTAGTGCGGTAACTACAAATGAGGCAGAACAGCTAGGAAACGGAAAGATAGGCGGGCTATTTGAACGCTTTTTTACAGAAAATATTGGCGGAAAATTAGGTGTAAACATTCGTGAAGCAGGATATTACGGTTGCTATTTTCATTACCGGCAAGAAGAAAAAGGACCGTATGAAATTATGTTGAGCGTGCAAGTAGCGGACAATTCGGAGGTTCAAAATGTAGAAGGAATTCAAACGTATACAGTGCCGGAAGCGACATATGCTGTCTTTGTAACTGAAAAAGGTCCGATCGTGGAAAAGGTTCCACAAACATGGGCGGCTATTTGGGAATGGCAGAAGCTCTCTGAAAACCGACGGACATTTACTGGCGATTTTGAATGCTATGCCGGTGATATGGACCCGGCAAATGGGCAGGTAGAAATATATATTGCGATGGAATAAGCAGAAATGCAAAGGATGAGAAGAAAAAATGCTAAAATCGATAAACCTAACCAAATCATTGCTTTCTGGCACAGATTATGACATCACAAATATAGTGAAAGAGCCGCAAAATATGGAATATGAAGGGACTACTTTTACGATTCATGAAAATATGTATAGGAGTCGCTTAGCCAAACGAACACTCAAGAAAAAGGGCTACTTTGTTGTCTTTTGGGAAAAAGATGTAAATCATTGTAATCAACCTTATGCGTATAGTGAAAGTCCTGATAAAATAATGATTTCAATTATAGATAAAGACTTGAAAGGTCAGTTTATTTTTCCAAAGTCCTTGCTTTTAGAAAAAAGAATATTAAGAACGATTAATAACAAAGGGAAAATGGCAATAAGAGTATATCCTTCTTGGGAAAAGCCGTTAAATAACGCTGCTAAAAAAACACAAGCATGGCAAGCACCATACTTTATCAATGTTTCAAATGAAATAGATTGGAGAAGGCTTAGAGAATTATATTTCTCTTGAAAAGTACATATAAAAATATCGAATGAAAAAGTCCGAAGTGATTCAGTGTAAATAGTGAGCTCTTTCGGACTTTTTCATTCCATTTTTTTCATTCCATTATTTCCTTTCATTCTCTTTATACTGCTGCTCCATCGCTTTAGCGATTTCCTCCATATAAGCTTCTTCCTCTTTCGACCAAAATGTCGGGGCTACAAAATCATCCGCTTCAGCAGATTCCAATTGTTCCTCCCATTTATCTATATTCTCTGTGATAACATCTTCAGGGACGATCCTCATAAATAAATCATTGATATTTAAAAATACCTGCTGCGCTTCTGGGGCATGCGGGGGTACGTTTTCCCGCATCAGTCTTTTTACCTCGGCCAGAATGGAAAGCCATTCTCTATCTAATTTTTCACGTTCTTCGTTTGGGATATCTGTGAAAAGTGATGCAAAATCATCTGGAAAATGCTCCTGCATCCACGCCTTTTGTTTTTCTTCAAATTCCATCCCGTGAAGCAGCGAGGTGAGGACCGTCCAATCTAATGGGAAATCATCATCTAAAAGTGCTTGCACATGATCAATAGCTGCAATGACGCGGTTTAATTCTTCGCGCTTATGCACCAAAACCTTTCTCTGAACAGGGAGGGAGCCTGCAAAATTTTCTAAGGTAATTTCTTCTTTATCGAGCATTTCTTTGATTTCCTGAAGCGAATAACCAATAAACTTTAACGACTGAATACGCTGTAAGATAGCGAGTTCTTCCAAGCCATATAAACGATGGCCGCTCTCATTTCTTTTGCTAGGGTAAAGAATCCCGAGCTCTTCATAAAAACGCAGCGTCCGTGTTGAAAATCCGGTTTTTGCTCCAAATTCTCCGATGGTATACATTTGAATCAGCTCCTTTACTGATAAGTATAACGGTTTCCGTTACGTGAAGTGCAAGCGAAATTACATAAGCGTTTGTCTGAACCGGATGCAGGGAATATTTTTAATAACAGCATGAAAAGACCGGATAAAAATAATGTGAAAGGGCGGGGTATATTTAATGAAGAAATGGCTTTTTTTTGATCATGATTTCGTTATTATTTATCGGAGGCTGTAACAGTGAAGCTGGGGCAGCTTTCCTTTCTAGCCACTCCTTACCTGACACCCATAACTTGAATATACAGAGATAACAGAATTTCTTTTGGAAGCTTTGATTCAGATACCTGAATATGATGCTGCTCGCCTCTTCGATTTGTTTTTTTATCTTTTGATAAATCAAAGTAAGTGCGCTTTGCAGTAAGGAGTTCTTTATCTTCAGTATTTTGAATTTTGGTTTCCATGCTAAAATAATCACTCTGTATAGTAAACGTTTCCTCCTCATTCGTAGTAAATATAAAGTTCAAATATTTTTTACTTCCGCCTTCTTTAAAAAATCCTTTCGACCGCAGCCTTCCGTAAAAAGTTTCATTCCAATACACATCATAAAAATATCTGGCACGAAATATTTTAGCTGGAACTACTTTTACTGTATTTTGATTAGAAGTTAATTTAATTCCAGATGCTGATGGGAGAACCTGAAAAAGAACGAGGAATTTATAGCCTGCATTCTTTAAATACAATTGAAATTTAAAATCATTCACGCCCTTTATCACAATCAGCATGTTATCAAATAAAGTGGTAACGGGCATTTGATAAAAATATTCGCCTTCTTTTTGATCAAACTCTCTTTCTTGACCAAATGATTCTTGAGAAATTTCCCAAAACCTTTGTTGCTGCTTTTTTCTTAAAAAATAAAAGACTATTAAAGAAACCGTAGCAACGCCCCACAAAGCCCAAATAACTCCTAAAGGATTACCAAAAAAGGTTTCCCCATTTTGTACATAGTGTACGGTTTCAATAATATTTAAAATGCCGATAACCACGAATATAAATAAAGATTTAAACATAGATGAGCTTCCTCCTGATTAACGTATGTAATTTTCTGTTAATTACAGCTTTAAAGATACGATTTTCATAGGTACTTTCGTTTAACAATTTCCCTGGATTTATATATTTAAACTCAAAGCAGCGAATATCTATTAACTGAAGTACCAACGGTTTTATCAGGGAGCATATAGGGTAAACGTTTTTTAAAGAGAACAATACATTAAACAAAGGGTATATCAAAAATGAATCAATGTTTGAAATTGACTGGTTAGTATCCGTGATATGGGAAAGTAAACCTCGTTATTCAAGAACTTATTAAACTTCATTTCGCAGAGAAATATTGTATGGAGAAAGACACCTATAAATTCTTCGTTTTTTATTGTTCCTGGTATTCAGAAACAACATCAAGTAGATACTGCAAATAAATTTACCCGCCTGTCCTGATTACGTATAAAAAGCTGATTTTTGAATTAATTTATTTTTCACGAATCCAACTTAATAGTATGAAAGGAGAATTGCATGTGTTTTAAACGGAAGTTAGGATTGCTTTTTGTTGTTGGTAGTTTATTGTTACTTAGTCCTATTGGAGCTATTAAAGTTATGGCGATAGCTGATTACGATGGAAGTGTTGACAGCGAAGAAGTAGAGGAAAATTTAGAACTGCCGGATATGCATGAAAACACCATTATTTATAATGGGACAATTAATCCTGAATTAGCTTTAAGAATACACCTGCCTGGATCAGATAATGTAGTTAGTCCGTATGTGAATGAAGACGGACAGTTTTCAACGGAATTACTTATGAGAGAATTTGAAGCTGGTGATGAAATTACTTTTCTTTTTGGAGAAGATGGTAAAGAACCTCAAGAGCGAACCATTGAAGTACAACCGGAAGAAGAAGGAAAAGAAGTGGTAGAAAGCAGTGCAGATACAAGTGCGGTCGAAGAAGTGATCGAAGAAGGAACATCCATAGACTGGCCGGAGAATAATGACAGCATACGATTTAATTTAAGCACAATTGGCGATGTTGATGGGCAGATATATTACGCTCGTGAAGGAAAAACGATTAATGAGCATACGCAATTGGAGGATATGGGTCCAACAAGTTTTACTGCTTTCCTAGCTCCTTCAGAAGAGGACTATGAAGAACAAACGGATTCAGATGATTACCCGCAGCCTGGTGAAAAAGTTAATATATACATTCCTGCATTAGGAGTAACTGCCGTAATAGAAACGGAAATTCCTGATAATTTAGATGTTTGGAAGGAAGAGGATAATCAAGAAAATGGGATGGAATCCAATGATGACAAAAATGAAACAGGGGCAAGTGCATCAAGCAATGAAGGTGCTTCGGATAATACCTCCGCAGAAGATAGTAATAATAATGAAGGAACAGAGAACAACTCCAACGACAATGAAACAGATGGAACCGCGGAAAACTCGGATAACAATCATACCGCCGATGACACAGCAAATGCGGAAGATACAGAAAGTGCTGTAAGTGATGCAAATGAAAGTAGCGGAGGGATGTCCGCGCTTTGCTGGAGTCTTATCGGAATTGGGCTGTTGGCAATAATTATTAGTGGTATTATCTGGGGCAAAAGGCGCCGCAGCACGTAGAATAAGTTTTCAAACGAAGAAGCTGTCAACGAATGCATACGATGCATTTGGTTGACAGCTTCGTTTTATGGGGAAGCACATTTTCAAAATAATACATATTTTCTGCTGTGAAAGCTTATCCTATACAACAAAAATAATTTAATCACACTAAAACTTCTCCCCTACGTTTTTTAAATGGATTATGCTAAAATGTATATCAGTTAGCTTTGTTGAAGAGAGGAGCTTCAAAATGGTATCAACCGTCTGTACAAAAGATTTATTGGACAGGTTTCATTTGCAATTGGTAGCAGGAGAAGAAGGGGTTCACCGTGAGATTATCACAAGTGATATTTCACGTCCGGGATTAGAAATGACAGGTTTTTTTGATTATTATCCCAGAGAACGCCTGCAATTGATCGGAAAGACAGAATTAGCTTATTTTCTGGGTTTGAATGCAGCGGAGAGAAAGCAGCGTGCTGAAAATCTATGTACGGATGTAACCCCGGGGATCATCATTTCCCGCGGGATGGATGTACCGGAAGAATTTTTTGAAGCATCGAAGCACTCTGGCGTTCCTATCATACAATCACCGCGGACAACCACGCGTGTATTGAGCCGTTTAACCAATTACTTAGAATCTAAATTTGCGCCATTTACTGCGGTACATGGTGTGTTAATCGATATTTATGGTGTCGGCGTCTTGATTATCGGCCAAAGCGGTGTCGGTAAAAGTGAGACAGCACTTGAATTAGTCAAGCGGGGGCATCGGCTTGTAGCGGATGATAATGTGGAAATCCGGCAGGAGGATTATGAGAGTCTGATTGGCAATGCGCCGGCTCTGATTGAGCATTTGCTGGAGATTCGGGGACTTGGAATCATTAATGTCATGACATTATTTGGAGCCAGCTCCATCCGCAGTCAAAAGCGGATCTCGATGGTGATTCAATTGGAAATCTGGGATGAAAAGAAGCAGTACGACCGTTTAGGCTTAGATGAGGATACCATGAAGATCATGGATGTTCATTTGCCAAAAGCGACGATACCGGTCAGACCAGGAAGAAACCTTGCTGTTATTATCGAAGTAGCTGCCATGAATTTCCGTCTGAAACGGATGGGTGTCAATACAGCCGAGGAGTTTTCAGACCGTTTAACCAAAATGATTGAACAAGGTGATTTGGAATCACAATAGGAGGATGATATAGATGACTGGGACAGACGCTCCTATTGAACGTGTGTTTTTAGAATTGGGTCCTTTTACCATTTATTGGTATGGTATCATTATCGCCGTTGGGGCCGTATTAGCCGTTTATTTAGCAACGAGAGAAGCAGAAAGAGTCGGCCTTGGCAAAGAAACCATTATGGATTTCATTATTTTTGCTGTGCCGATTGCGATTATCTCAGCGAGAATCTATTATGTCATTTTTGAATTTGAGCAATATGCGAATGGTCCGCTTTGGAAGATGATTGCCGTCTGGGAGGGCGGTATCGCTATCCATGGAGCCATTATCGGCGGGGTTCTTACAGCCATCGTTTTCACAAAAGTAAAGAAAATTTCTTTCTGGCGTCTCGCTGATGTGATTGCGCCAAGTTTAATCTTAGGCCAGGCAATTGGACGCTGGGGGAATTTCGTCAATCAGGAAGCGCATGGCGGTCCGATTTCCGAGGCGGCGTATGAGAGCTTCCATCAGTATTTGCCGGACTTTATTATGAATCAGATGGTGATTGACGGTGTGATGTATCACCCGACATTTTTATATGAATCCGTCTGGAATTTCCTGATATTTTTCGGACTGCTGTTTTTCCGCAGAATCAATCCAAAACGCGGCATGGTATTTTTAATGTATGCCGTCACCTATTCGATTGGAAGGTTCTATATCGAAGGACTCCGGACAGACAGTTTATATGTTATTGGTGAGCTGCGAACGGCGCAGGTTGTTTCCATTCTAACGATTGTAGCAGGAGTTATCATGATGCTGTATCTGGTAAAAACATCCAACGTCCGTTACCTTGACGTGCCTGCGAAAAAGAAACAGGCAAAGCCGTCGAATAAAAATAAAGGTAAAAAGAAGAAGAAAAAGAAGTAATGGAATTGTGATAAATTGAAATGAGGTAAGAAAATGAAAGGGATGCTTTACAGGGGATTGAAAGAGGGGTTAAAGACCACACTAAAGCTTGGAAAGGTTATTTTCCCCATTACATTAATTATAACGATTTTACAGTTTACACCTGTTTTCCCCTGGTTTATGAATATCATCTCCCCGCTTATGGGGCTATTCGGTTTGTCAGGTGAAGCCGCTGTTCCGCTTGTTTTAGGGAATGGCTTGAATTTATATGCAGGTATTGCAGCGATTATTTCCTTTGATTTTACAGTGAAGGAAGTCTTTATAATGGCAGTCATGCTGTCATTCTCCCATAATCTTTTTATTGAATCTGCTGTAGCGACCAGCGTCGGAGTAAGATGGTGGATCATCGTCGGCATTCGGGTCGGACTGGCTGTTGTTTCCGGACTACTGATTAATTTATTCTGGAATGGCGGTGCAGAGCTTGCGCAATATGGATTCATTTCCAGTAATGAAGTGGTGCTGAATAATTGGTGGGAGATTGCCCTCCATGGGGCACAGGCTGCGCTGACAGCAATAGTTCAACTAGCTTGTATCGTTATTCCGTTAATGATTATAATGCAGGTTATGCGGGAGCTGGGCTGGATGACAGCCTTATCCAATAAATTCGCTCCATTTATGAAGCTGCTGGGGATAGATAAACGGGCTTCCATGACAATGGTTGCCGGGCTGACAATCGGACTTGCTTATGGAGCAGGCCTCATGATGCAGGCGGTTAAGGAAGATAATGTGCCGAAGAAGGATATGTATTTAGCCTTGATTTTTCTGGTATCCTGCCATGCGGTCGTTGAAGATACATTAGTCTTTATTCCGCTTGGTATTCCAGTTTGGCCATTATTGATTATCCGGTTATCGGTAGCGATTATTTTAACGATGACGCTTGCTTATTTTTGGAAGAAAGAAGAAAGGAAAATGCATCATGAGCATTCGTACCATTCTGTTTGATCTGGACGGAACATTGATTAATACAAATGAGCTGATACGTGCTTCATTTGAACATACGTTTCAACAATTTGATATGCAGTTTACACCGGAGGAAATAAAACATCTTAACGGACCGCCGTTAAATGAAACCTTCTATGAAATAAATCCGGGGCTGTCTGAGCAAATGGTGGCTGCATACCGGGAGTATAATATGAGGGAGCATGACGATTATGTAGAAGCTTTTCCGGATGTATATGAAACAATCAAACAGCTGTATGAAAAGGACATTACATTAGGGATCGTCAGCACAAAAATTAAAAAAACGGTGATGATGGGGCTGGATTTAACCAGGCTGACGGATTTCTTTTCGGTCATCATTACGTATGATGATGTAGTAAATAAAAAGCCTGATCCGGAACCCGTGGAAAAAGCGATGAATCTGCTGGATGCCGATCCGGAGACAACGTTAATGGTCGGGGATAATTTTCATGACATTGTTTCTGGACAGCGGGCAGGCACACAAACGGCGGCCGTAAGCTGGTCCGAGAAAACAGAGGCCTTTTTAAAAAGCTATCATCCAACCTATTATTTGGATACAATGAGGGATTTACTAACAGTGGCAGGTGAATAGGCATGCGGAGAACGGAAAGGTATAAGGTCCATCCTAAAGCAAATTCTCTATGGCAGATGTACAGTACCATATCTTTTTTTAAAATAGTGAAGAATTTTATTGTCATTCAGATTGCGCGATATACCCCTTTTTTAAGAATGAAAAATTGGATGTATCGGCATCTGCTGCGCATGAAAGTAGGCGATCGTACATCATTTGCTTTAATGGCGATGCCTGATTCCATGTTCCCGGAAAAAATCAAGGTTGGAGACAACAGCATTATCGGTTATAATACCACTATTTTAGCGCATGAATATTTAATTACAGAATATCGCCTGGGCGAGGTGCATATTGGCAATGAGGTTATGATCGGCGCTAATTCGACGATATTGCCGGGGGTGCATATCGGTGATGGAGCGATTGTCTCGGCTGCGACGCTTGTTCATAAAGACGTCCCGGCTGGAGCTTTTGCAGGGGGAAATCCAATGCGGATTATTTATACCAAGGAAGAAATGGAATCGCGTCAATCACCGGATGAGCATGAAGGGAGGAAGTCTTGATGCAAGGGGTATTGCCTGCTGTACGACGGATGAAGGACTTTGAGAAAGTATTGGAAAGTGGTCATGAACATATTATTATTTTAGAATCAAGATTAATTCAGCTCAAGAGTATGATTGTTTACGCTCATCGGGCAAATAAAAAGGTATTAGTCCATTTTGATTTGATCCAAGGATTGAAAGCGGACGAGTACGGCATGGAATTTCTACAGCGGGAAATGAAGCCGGATGGGATTTTAACAACCCGCGGCAATGTGATTGCCGCTGCTAAGAAGCATAAATTGCTGGCGATTCAGCGTGTTTTTATCTTGGACAGCGCGGCGTTAGAACAAAGCATTAAGCTTATTCAGCGATTTCATCCGGATTATGTTGAAATCTTGCCTGGACTGATGCCTGAAGTGATTGAAGAGATAACGGAAGAAATTGATATTCCTGTCATTGCCGGCGGTTTGATTAAAGAGGAAGAGCAGGTGAAAGCAGCATTAGATGCTGGAGCGGTTGCTGTTTCTACTTCAAGCCGGAAGCTTTGGGATTGATGGTGGCAGAAACGATATACAAAGATAATAGAATGAATTCTGTTTAGATAGGTCTTCAAAAATAATTAGTGCCACATTTTAAAAGAACTTTTTCGTTATACCTTCTAAAAAGAACCTTCTGAAAACCAGCCAATCTTTTACATGTGTAAAGGATTGGCTGGTTTCTTTCTAACGAAAAATAATTCTGATTTATTATCAAACCTTTGTTTACAGGTATCTGCCACTGTTTTCTATATAAGTAAATCAGTAAAACTATCATACCAAATAAAAAATTTTTTAAAAAAAAGCTTGCATTTTTGAATCCGTTTCCAATATAATATGTTTAAAGATAATGATGTTTGTATAAACGTAATGATGTTAGCTAGGAGGTAGATTTGAATTTGAATAATTAAAAACGGATAACAAATAAAACAGTCGAGGGGCAGGACGTTTAAAAATACGAAATAACGTGTTATCTAAAAGGAGGAGCAAGGATGGGGAGTATTGCGTTTACGTTAATAACATGTGCTTTCTTTATGGGACTGGTGGCTTGGTATTCTTATCATAAAACAAAGAATACAGTAAGTGATTCAACAGGTTATTTTTTAGCTGGCAGAGGATTGACCGGCGGGTTTATAGCCGGATCATTAATTTTAACAAACCTGTCTGCAGAACAGTTAATCGGTTTAAATGGTCAAGGGTATAGTGCAAACTTATCAAATATGGCCTGGGAAGTTACAGCTGGATTTTCTGTTATTATGCTGGCTCTTGTGTTACTTCCAAGATATCTAGGAGGAGCCTTCACAACACTTCCTGGTTTCATTAATAATCGATTTGACCAGGGTACGAGATTGTTGATTGTGTTATTGTTTATGCTGGGGTATGGATTAATTACAATCCCTTCCGTACTTTATTCAGGATCTATTGCGGTATTACAATTATTTGATATACCTAATATGCTTGGGATTACTTTTGAGCAATCGATGTGGATAGTCGTTTGGGTGATTGGTATTATTGGTTCTATCTACGCAATTTTCGGAGGTTTAAAGGCGGTTGCTATTTCGGATACATTAAATGGAATTGGACTTTTGATAGTTGGATTATTAGTGCCGATTCTAGGATTTATAGCTTTAGGTGATGGAAATTTATTTGAAGGAATGAAAACGATTACGACAGAGCATCCGGAAAAAATGAATGCCATTGGATCAAGTGATGATGGTGTTCCGTTTGGAGCTATTTTCACTGGAATGCTATTTGCTAATTTATTTTATTGGGGGACAAACCAATATGTTATTCAAAGAACCTTGGGAGCAAAAAGCTTAGCGGAAGGTCAAAAAGGAGCGTTATTTACAGGCTTTCTGAAAATCTTAGTTCCATTTTTAATGATGATTCCGGGAATTATTGCTTTTCATTTATATGGACCGGGACTAGAGACTATGGATTTGGCTTATCCGACGCTAATCAGTGGTGTCTTCCCTACATTTTTAAATGGATTTTTCTTAGCTGTATTATTAGGAGCTGTTTTTTCCAGCTTTAACTCCTTATTAAATAGTGCTTCTACGCTGTTTGTATATGATGTCTATAAGGTTGTTATTAACAAAGATGCCAGTGATAGAAAAATGATACGTGTCAGTCAGTGGTTTGGAACAATTTTGGCATTAATAACGTTTTTTATTTCTCCGTTGTTAATCAATGCGCCTGATGGGTTATGGACACTGATTCGTCAGTTTACTGGATTTTTCAATATTCCAATTATTGCAATTGTATTAGTGGGGATATTTTCCAAACGTGTTCCTTCCATAGCGCCGAAAGTTACGATTATACTCCATGTAATAGCATATTATTTCTTGATTTGGGGTCTGCCAACATTCTTTAATGTGGAATTAGCTATTAACTTCATTCACATTCAAGGGTTAATGTTTGTAATTGAAGTTGCGCTTATGCTCGTAATTGGAATGGTAAAGCCATTAGAAGAGCCATTTGTATTTAAAGTTAACGCGCAGGTTAGCATGGTTCCTTGGAAATATGCATTGCCAGTGACGATTCTATTATTAAGTGCAATGGTATTCAGCTATATTTTATTCTCGCCAATTGGCGTGGCTTCGCCGGAAAATATTATCTCAGGCTGGTTCTGGCCTGCAACGATTGCTCTTATCATCGTAACGATCATTCTTTATCTTATTGCACTTAAATCGTGGAATAAAAAATATGCAGACAAGCTGTTAAGCAGTCATGAAGAGCAACTAAAGAAAGAAGCTTAGCATTATATACGAGGGAGGTAGAGGATGAATAATCTACTAGAGAAATTGCAAGAAAATAATTCAAATAAGACGATTCACCCTATTACAGCGGATAAATTTAAAAAATATGGCAGGATTCTAACGGAATTTGATTGGAGCGAATGGAATGAAACAATGAAGCAGATAGAGATTCCTCAGGAGGCGAATCAATATATTGCTTCTGATACAGCTTTAGAGAAAGCAAAGCTGACAGGAAAAATCCAAACAACACTGTTTGGAGGAATGGAGATACAGGTAGGATATTGTAATGGGCCCAATAGTCATTTGAATGGGTTAGAATATCATAAAGGCAGTGAAATCAACATTGCGGTTACTGATTTAATTCTTATTTTAGGACACACCGGAGATATTCACAAAAATAAGTATAAAACAGAAAATCTGGATATTTTCTATTTGCCTAAAGGAACAATGATTGAAATTTATCAGACTACATTGCATTTTGCACCTTGTAAAGTGAATGTGGAAGGTTTTAAGTGTGTGGTTATCTTACCTAAAGGAACCAATGAACCTATTGATTTCAACAAATCAGTGATAACCGAAGAGGACGAGCTGCTCTTTATGAAAAATAAATGGCTGCTTGCCCATCCAGATAGAATACCGCTTATTTCAAAAGGCGCCTACCCTGGGATTATTGGAGAAAATTTCAAATTAGAAACAATATAAGATTTACTAAATTTAAAGGAGAGATGGAGAAATGACAGTAGAAAGACAGGAATTAGATATTTTAGCAGGTTTTGATAAATCAAAATTTGATTATTTACCAGGAGATGACCGTTACCTGACCGCAGAAAATCAGCCTAAACTAAAGTTTAACTTAATAGGCACAGGGAATATTGGGCAAGAGCATATGAAAGTCACGGTACTGGAAGGCCGCGCAACCATTAATGGATTATATGATCCAAATCAAAAAAGCATTGAACAGGCGAAAGACGTATTTGTTAATGAATTGCAGGCTGGAGATGTAAAGGTGTTTGAATCATTAGAAGAAGCATGTAATGATCCGGAAGCGGATGCATTATTAATCTGTACGCCAAATTATACGCATATAGATGTTGTACGGGTAGCTGCAAAATCGAAAAAACATATTTTTCTAGAAAAACCAATGACAACAAATCTGGAAGATGCATACGAAATCATGGAGATTGCTAAGGATTATCCAAGTATTTTTCAAATAGGTTTGCAATACCGTTATAAACCAATCTATGTAGAAGCAATTCATGAAGCGCTGGAAAGAAAATCAGTTGGCGACATTAAAACGATTTCCATTATGGAGCATCGTGTACCTTTCCTTGATAAAGTAGGTCAATGGAATAAATTCTCCGAAAAATCAGGGGGAACATTTGTAGAGAAATGCTGTCATTACTTCGATTTATTTAATTTATTTGCGCAATCGAAGCCTGTAGAAGTATATGCAACAGGAAGCCAGGCAGTAAATTTTCAAACCTTCCAATATGAAGGGGAAAGTTCAGATATTATTGACAGCGGCTTTGTCATTGTAAAATATGAAAATGGTATTCAATGTAATTTTAACTTATCTATGTTTTCACCTATGTTTTATGAAGAATTAGTGCTTTGCGGGAATGAAGGACGTTTGAAAGCTACTGAAACAGAACGGTTTGTACCATTAGAAGGGCCGGATAACTATTTGGAGATTATTCGTGCAGGAGGAAGCCCTTCGAAAACCTCTACGCCGGTTTATCCGACAGAGATTCAAAAAAGCGGACATGGCGGAGCAACTTATTATGAGCATGTTTACTTTGTAGATAATATTTTAGGAAAAACAACATCGACTGCTACAGTAGAGGAAGGTTTCTGGTCTATCGTAGTAGGTTTGGCCGCAGAAGAATCATTAAGAACGGATGAAAAAGTAATTATAAATGATTTTTTAGCTGCAAATCCGAAAGACACAGTGGTGAATAAATAAGAAGAATCTGATAGAGATTCCTTCTATAAAAGAAGGTGTTCAAAAAGCTGAGTTGCTTTGAAATTCAATTTGTAATTCAGTATTTATAAAATGTTTTTGGAAAGCGGGGAAGTTACATGGCTAATAAAATAGTATATATTCCAATTGGAAGAAAAACGTTTGATTTAAAAGCTGCTGAAGAGCAGAGGGAACAAAGCTCGAAACTCTTACATGAATTGGTTGATACGGTAATAGAACCAAAGGAGATTATTACATCTACTGAAGATGTAATGGATTTTCTGAATACAGAGGATTTAAATGATATATCCTACGTTGTCTACCAACATGCAACTTTTGCTGATGCTGCTGCTGTGGAAGAACTGATTCAAGTAGTGAAAGCTCCGATAATTGTCTGGAGTGTCAGAGAGCCAAGTGTTGGCGGAAGATTACGGTTAAATTCTCTAACTGGAGGAAATGCAACCAGCCATCACTTAAAAGCTGCGAAACATCCGTATGTCTTTGTATTTGGCAATGCAGAAGAATCACGAGTCAAAGAAATATTATCGAACTATCTAAATGGGGTTCAAGAAGAAAAGGAAAGAAACGTAAAATCAATTAATACCCTAATTGAAGTAAATACAAAACAAAAATCAGAAGTAGAAAAAGTTATTAAAGATCTTCAAAATATTAAAATTGGCGTTTTTGGAGATCATCCACCAGGATTCTTTTTCTCTGGTACAAATGAAGAAAAACTTGGAGAACAGCTGGGAGTTTCGGTGAAATTTTTTGATTTAAATGAAGCATTTGAGAAATGTGTGGAGCTCCCGAAGGAAAAATGGATTGGAGCCATTGAGAGAGCTGAGAAGCAGGTGATTGGATTAAACAGATCGGATGAAACAGTAGAACGATTTGCACAATTCACAACCTATGTTAAAGAGCAAATTGATCAGGAGGAACTTACAGGAACAGCAGTACGTTGTTACCCGGAATTTTTCAATAAACTAGGTGCTGCAGCCTGCTCCACACTATCACAATTTACTGAAGATGGTATCGTTTCAGCTTGTGAATCGGATATTCATGGGGCTATCTCGATGTCAATTCTGCAGCAGCTGTCAGGAGGAAGTGCTCCTTATTTAGGAGATATGGTACATGTTAATGAAGAAAGCAATTCTGTGGTATTTTGGCATTGCGGGGCTGGTGCATATTCTTTAGCAAATCCAAAAACTGGAGCACGTCCCGGGGTCCATCCAAATAGAAAACTGGGATTCACCATGGAATTTGGTTTAAAACCGGGAAAAGTAACTATTTTCAGAGTAAGCTATACACCGGAAGGATATCGCATGCTTATCATGTCAGGAGAAGCATTGGATACACCGCAGCGTTTTAATGGAACCTCTGTAGAAGTAGAACTGGGAACAAACGTAACAGATACGCTTTATGATTTAATGGATGAAGGATTTGAACCACATTACGCCCTTGTATATGCAGATATAACGGATGAATTAATCGAGTTGGGCAAACAGCTGAATATTGAAACTGTGGTATATAACAGTCGTTCGGAAGAAGTTCTCTCATGAAGAAGGTTGTTGTAGGACAGGCAGGCGGTCCAACTTCTGTTATCAATGCAACATTAGCGGGTTTTGTAGAGGAAGTGATGGATGAATACAAGCTTACCTTTTTACAAAACGGCTACGAAGGCCTGGTTTACGGAAATTTTTTGGATGGAACAGATGAAATAAACAGCTGGATTGTAGAAAACAGACATGTGCCGGGAGCCTGCCTTGGATCTGGACGCTTTCCTTTGGAAGCTGAGCATATCGAACAATGTGTTCAGCAATTAAGAAACATACAGGCAGATGCGCTTGTCGTAATCGGTGGTAACGGCACAATGGAAGCTTTAAGTAAAATTGAACAGGAAGCGGCAAATACAGGGTATGATTTACAAGTTATCGGGTTACCGAAAACAGTGGATAATGATTTGGGAGGAACGGATCATGCGCCGGGTTTTGGCAGTGCGGTAAGGTATGTTGCTCAATCAACCTTAGATATCAGCAGAGATCTTTATTCCATGAGAAATTTTGAACAGGTTCGAATCTTAGAAACGATGGGTAGAAATGCCGGCTGGCTGGCGCTGGCTACTGGATTTCTTCGCAGATATGAAGAGGACGGTCCGCATATCATCTTAATTCCGGAAAGACCTGTAAAAAAAGAAATATTCTTAAAAGAAGTAGATAAAACAATTCAGAAGAATGGTTATGCTGTGATTGTAGTGAGCGAGGGGGCGAAGTGGGAAGGATCCAACCAAATTGAGAAGGAAGTCGTAGATGGCAGAAAGATACTTGGCGGGATTTCCTCAGAAATAGAGGATTTAATAAAAAAAGAGTTAAAGATAATGGCAAGAGCAGAGCTGCTGGGGATGAACCAGCGCAGTTCTTCCATGTTTGTTTCACCAGTGGACTATAAGGAAGCATCTCAAGCAGGAAGCTGTGGAGGCAAATGGTTAAAAGAAGGTAAAAATAAAATCATGGTTTCCCTACAAAGAACGAAACAATTCGACTATAATATAAGTAAAATACCAGTCGATTTGAAGGAAGTAGTTCAAGAAGGAGAAAGGTTGCTGCCGGATTATTTTATTGATAATCGTCAGGCATATTATGAGTGGTTGACTCCAATAATTGGAGAAGGCCTTCCTTCTTATCCTTCACCGATTCCTAGGAGAGATAGTCATGTCGGGGAGCCGTTTTGAGCCTAAAAAAGGCGAGGCATTGTATTTACAAGTAAAAAAAGAATTATATAAACGTATTCAGGAAGGTATCTGGAAGGCGGATACACTTATTCCTACAGAGCAAGAATTAATTTCAGAATTTGATGTCAGCCGAACAACCATAAGACAAGCAATAAACTTGCTTGTTCAGGATAATTTACTTGAAAAGAAACAGGGACGAGGGACTGTTGTCCGGCCGCAAAATTTGGTAGGGCATTTAGGTAAACTGAAAGGATTTACAGAAGAAGCCAGAGAAAGAGGACAAATCCCGAAAGCAAAGGTTTTACGAAGTGAATTTAAATCAACGTTTTTTTTCGAAAAGGATATATTAGAGGTTGCTGAAAAGGATCCTATCCTGCTGGTGGAAAGAATCCGGCTGGCAGATGATATTCCGATAGCAATTGAAAGATCCTGCTGGCCAAAGGATATTGGAGAATTACTGCAAACGCATAACCTGAATGAAGCGCATTACTATGAAATTTTAGAACAGCATAATATTTATTTAAAGCGTGCGAAAGAAACCATCAGAGCAATTAATGCAACGATGGATGAAGCAGATTATTTAGGAATTCGCCCGGGAGAAGCGCTGTTAGAAATGACAAAAGTCAGCTATGGAATGGACGATCGTCCAATTGAATATACAAAAACTAGATATCGAAGTGATAAATATCAATATAGTATCGAATTAAAAAGATAGGGAGTGGACATAGTATGCCATTTATAAACGGAAAGGTAATGCTTCAGCATGCTTATGAGAATGGATATGGCGTTGGGGCTTTCAGTGCGCATAATGCTGAAACCATTTTAGGGATTTTAGAGGCGGCAGAAGAAGAACAGGCGCCAATTATGATTCAAGTGGGGCAAAAGGTTATTCAGACATTAGGAATGGAATCAATGAAAGCATTGATAGATATCTATGCAAAACAATTTACAATTCCGGTCGCTATTCATTTAGATCACAGCAGAAGTTTTGAACAAACAATGCAGGCTGTTCAGCTTGGGTTTCAATCTGTCATGTTTGACGGGTCCGCAAGATCCTTTGAAGAAAATAGCAGCATTACACGGGATGTCGTTCAAGTAGCAAAAGCACTCCATATCGGTTCTGAAGGAGAAATTGGCAAAATAGGCGGAACAGAGGATGATATTTCTGTAGATGAAAAAGATGCCCTTATTACAACGACAGAAGAAGCAGTTGCCTTTGTAGAAGCAACAGACGTGGATTATTTAGCTGTTTCCATTGGTACTGCTCATGGGCTGTATAAACAAACACCTCAATTACGATTTGAGAGGTTAGATGCCATTTCAAAGGCGGTGCAACGTCCCGTAGTGCTTCATGGAGGATCGGATGTTCCTGATGAACAGGTTCAAAAAGCAATCCAATTAGGCGTTGCCAAAATTAATGTAGACACAGAATTGCGTCAGGCGTTTACAAATGGTGTAAAAGAAACTTTTAAACAGAATCCGGATGAAATCGTATTAGCCAATTCATTAGGAAACGGAAAAGATTATTTAAAGAAAAAAGTTCAGGAAAAAATAAAGGTATTTGGCAGTAATGGGAAAGCAAAGGATTTATTAGAAAACAAAAGGTAGTAACCTTATGTTGTGAAAGGATGATGTTATGATGAATAATGTATTATTAAAAAATACCTATGGCCTTTTCATTGATGGAAAATGGACAGAGAGGGATAAAAGGCTTCCGGTCTTCAATAAATACTCACAAGAAGTGATTGCTGAAATTTCTGTAGCGGAAGAAAGCGATGTAAATGCAAGTACAGAGGCAGCTAAAAAAGCTTTAAAAACACCATTTCCACCTTACGAGCGCTTTCATGTTTTAAAAAAAGCTTCTGAATTATTATTGGAACGAAAAGAGAGCATTGCGAATGTCCTTGTTCAAGAAGTTGGGAAGCCTTTAACAGAATCAATTGGTGAAGTGGAAAGAGCGGCCTTAACATTAGAAGTTTCGGCAGAAGAAGCGAAACGTATCCATGGAGAGGGAGTGCCAATAGAGTCAGCACCGGGTTCGGAAAATAGGAAAGCATTGACAATAAAAGCACCAGTTGGGGTCGTTGCCGCCATCACACCATTTAACGTTCCTTTAAATCTAGTTTGTCATAAGGTTGGGCCAGGTCTTGCTGCGGGAAATAGCGTGATATTAAAACCAGCAGAAGAAACATCTATATCCGCGCTATTGCTGGCGGAAATATTTGAAGAAGCTGGTCTTCCTGTCGGACGTTTAAATGTGTTAACTGGAGAGGGAGCAGAAATTGGTGAGTACTTGACCTCCAATCAAGAAATAAACATGTATACCTTTACTGGCAGCCCGCGCGTAGGTCAAATTATACGTGAAAATACTGGAATAAGAAAAGTAGCATTAGAACTGGGGAATAATTCAGCAACGATTGTTCATCGAGATGCTGATATTGAGACCAGTGCAGCTGCGGCAGCGCAAAAAAGCTTTAATAATGCCGGTCAGGTTTGTATTTCGGTTCAACGTGTTTTTGTGCATGAATCCATTTATGAATCCTTTTTGGAGAAAATGATCGAAACAACAAAAGCTCTCAAGGTAGGTGACCCTGCAGATGCTTCCACAAATATCGGTCCTATGATTGCGGAGAAAGAAGCCATTCGCGTTGAAAACTGGGTGGATGAAGCGATAAGCCAAGGTGCTAAGCTGCAGGTTGGCGGGAAACGCGATGGTGTTTTTTATCAGCCGACTATTTTGACAAATGTAAATCAGGAAATGAAAGTGTGCAGAAATGAAGTCTTTGGTCCAGTAGTTGCAGTAGATACGTATCACGATGAAGATGAAGTGATTGAAAAAGTAAATGATTCAGAGTATGGGCTGCAGGCAGGGTTATTTACAAATGATTTAAGCTTTGTTATGAAAGCAGCCGAGAAGATTGAAGTAGGCGGCTTGATTATTAATGATACTTCTGGTTACAGAGTAGACCACATGCCTTATGGCGGTGTAAAAAAGAGCGGCACCGGTAAAGAAGGTCCGAAGTATGCAATGGAAGAAATGACAGAGGAAAAATTAATTGTATTTCAATAATTACTTTAACGCAAGATGGATAACAGGGCTATTCTAATCGGATAGCCCTGTTATCCATCAATAAATAAAATAAGCAAGGTGATCAAGTGTTTGTTCTATCAATTATGCTACCCATTTTCTTTGTGTTTGTTGTCGGCTACATTGCACAGTCTTTTCTCAAGTTAGAAACCGTCATGATATCGAGACTGGCGATTTACATACTTGTTCCCTTTTTAGTTTTTCGTACCTTTTATTTACAGACGATTGATAGTTCCTTTATGTATTTTATTATTTTTTTACTTGGACTTTGCTTTTTGAGTATTTTTCTCATTACTTTATTTACAAAAGCCTTGAAATATTCTGAGGAACAACGTTGTGGATTAATATTATCCAGTGCGTTTATGAATAATGGAAATTATGGTACGCCGCTAGTTCTCTTTTTGTTTGGACCTGAAGGGATGAAGGTAGCCATTGTATTAATGGTCCTGCAGCAATTGTTAATGAGCACATTAGGAGTCTATTATGCGGCGAAAGGGAGTCCATTTAATGTAGGGAGCATAGATGCCGCAGGACAGGTTTTGCGCATGCCGATGATTTACGGGGCAACACTTGGAATCGTATTTAACTGGTTGAATATTCCCTTAGGAACTTTAATGAAAGGGATTGATTTTATAGCAGATGCTGCAATTCCAGTGATTATGATTGCCTTAGGGATGCAATTAGCAAACATGATAATCAAAAAAGTGGACTGGAAATTACTTTCATTCAGTCTTTCTATGCGGCTGATGCTGTCTCCTTTATTAGCATTACTTATCGTATGGCAGTTGCCGCTTGATGAACTGACGAAGCAAATAATGGTTATTGTAGCAGCTACACCGACTGCTGCAAATACGACAATGTATGCTATCCAATTTCGGGTACAAGAGAATAATGTGTCTGCTGCAACCTTGATATCAACAGTGCTGAGTCTGGTTACTGTTCCTGTTGTCATTTATCTAATGACCTAAATAATTTTAACTTTATAACAGATTAATAAGAAGGTTTGAAATTATTTACACCGCTTTCAATTTATTATAATGTATAAATAAATAGGGTAAAGCATGTGCATAAGTAAAGCACCTTCATCATGCGCCAGAATATCTTTTAAAAGAATATGGTTTTGTCTTTGTGAACTTTTTTTGATTCCTGTTTTATTTTAGTTTAGGAAGCTACATTAGAAAAGGAGGAATTTACCATGACCGAAAAATATATCTTATCCATTGACCAAGGTACCACAAGTTCTCGTGCGATTTTATTTAACCAAAAAGGCGATATTGTAGAAACGGCACAAAACGAATTCAAGCAATTTTTTGATAAACCGGGCTGGGTGGAGCATGATGCCAATGAAATTTGGACGTCCGTATTAGGCTGTATTGCTCAAGTAATCAATAAAACAGGGATTGAGCCGAGCAGTGTAGAAGGAATCGGTATCACCAATCAGCGGGAAACAGCGATTGTATGGGATAAGCATACAGGAAGGCCAATTTACAGGGCAATCGTCTGGCAATCGCGCCAAACAGAAGGTATCTGTAAAGAGCTCAGGGAGCAGGGGTATGAGGACACCGTTCGTAATAAAACGGGGCTGCTGATTGATCCTTATTTTTCAGGTACCAAAGTAAAATGGATTCTGGATCATGTCGAAGGAGCCAGAGAAAAAGCGGAAGCAGGAGACCTTTTATTTGGGACAGTGGACTCGTGGCTGATTTATAAGTTTTCAGCTGGAAAAACACATGTTACTGATTATTCCAACGCTTCCAGAACACTGATGTTTAATATTTATGATTTAAAATGGGATGAGGAGCTTCTGGACATTTTTGATGTACCGAAATCCATGCTTCCGGAGGTGCGCCCGTCATCTGAAATCTATACCAACACAGTGGCGTATCATTTCTTTGGGGAAGAGATTCCGATTGCCGGTATTGCTGGTGATCAGCAAGCTGCTTTATTTGGGCAGGCCTGCTTTGAAAAGGGAATGGCTAAAAATACGTATGGTACCGGCGGCTTCTTATTAATGAATACGGGAGAAAAACCGGTCAGTTCCGAAAATGGTTTGCTGACCACGATTGCATGGGGCTTGGATGGAAAGGTAACCTATGCCCTGGAAGGAAGTATTTTTGTTGCCGGTTCAGCAATCCAGTGGCTCCGTGATGGTTTAAGAATGATTGAATCGAGTCCGGAGAGTGAGGACTTTGCCAGCAGAATTGATACCACAGACGGTGTTTATGTGGTGCCGGCATTTGTCGGATTAGGAACGCCCTATTGGGACAGTGCAGCCCGCGGTGCTGTATTTGGTTTAACCAGAGGGACAAAAAAGGAGCATTTTATCCGGGCAACGTTGGAATCACTGGCTTATCAGACAAGAGATGTGATGGAAGCGATGGCTGCCGACTCCAATATTGATTTGAAAACGCTTCGTGTGGATGGCGGCGCCGTAAAGAATGACTTCCTGATGCAGTTCCAGAGTGATATTCTGGATGTGACCGTGGAACGGCCGGTTGTTCAGGAAACAACGGCGCTTGGTTCTGCTTACTTAGCGGGATTAGCAGTTGGGTTCTGGGAGAGCCAGGAAGAGATCTCGCAGCAGTGGCAAAATGAGAAAACATTTAAAGATGCAATGGATAAAGAAGAAAGCGAGCGCTTATATAAAGGCTGGAAGAAAGCGGTGGAAGCGACGCGTGTATTTAAATTAGAGGATTGATCAGCAAGCACGTAGTAATATGCCGGCTGTGCAATAGATAAAATCCGAATCGAGCAAGTGACTATACAATAAAAGCCAACTGTGTTAAGATATAATCAAGTTAATATAAAGGACGGAGAAGCAGGAGAGACCGCAAAGTATCTGGTGTATAGACACCAGTGCATTTGTGGTCTTTTTTTATTGCCCTGGAAATGTAATTACTCGCCAATGTTCGGGTAGATTCATGCTTTTTATCTGCATTTCTTGAATAACCGTCTTCAATAAAGGGAATAAAAACAATAGATCATTACTGGGAGTGGGAGTGGAAATAATGCATAATTTTTCAAGTAAAGAACGTAAAGAAACACTAGGGGCCTTAGAAAGTAATCAACTGGATTTATTAGTTATCGGCGGCGGTATTACCGGATCAGGAATTTCTCTGGATGCTGCGACAAGAGGTCTGCGTACGGGCCTGATTGAAATGCAGGATTTTGCAGCCGGTACCTCCAGCCGTTCTACTAAATTGGTGCATGGCGGCCTGCGTTACCTGCAGCAATTTGAAGTGAAAATGGTAGCAGAGGTAGGGAAAGAACGTGCGGTTGTTTATGAAAATGGCCCGCATGTGACGACACCAGAATGGATGCTGCTGCCATTCCATAAAGGAAGTAATTTAGGACCGTTTACATCAAGTATCGGTTTGCGTGTATATGACTTTTTAGCAGGGGTAAAAAAATCAGAGCGTCGGGAAATGTTAAAGCCGGCAGAGGTATTAGAACGTGAGCCGCTTGTAAAAAAAGAGGAGCTTCGCGGCGGGGGCTTTTATGTAGAATATAAAACCGATGATGCACGTTTAACGATTGAAGTGCTTAAAAAAGCTGTGGAAAACGGCGTGAAAGCAGTCAACTACACCAAAGCAGTTGAATTCATCTATGAAGAAGGCAAAGTAGTCGGCGTTGTAGCCGAGGATCAAATCAGCAAAGAGAAGCATCCCATCTATGCAAAGAAAATTATTAACGCTGGCGGGCCTTGGGTGGATGATGTCCGTGAATTAGATGGTTCCAAAAAAGGAAAAACCCTTCATTTAACAAAAGGTGTCCATCTTGTATTCGATGAATCGGTCTTCCCGTTGAAGCAAGCAGTGTATTTCGATACACCGGATGGCCGGATGGTTTTTGCTATTCCGCGTGATGGCAAAACATATGTAGGTACAACCGATACCGATTATAAAGGGGATATTGCGCATCCGACGATGACAGAGAAGGACCGGGATTATATTCTAGATGCCATCAATTATATGTTCCCATCTGTTGGAATTGATGCAAGTAAAGTCGAATCAGGCTGGGCCGGCATCCGTCCGTTAATTGCGGAAGAAGGGGCAAGCAGTCCAAGTGAAATTTCCCGTAAGGATGAGATTTTTCAATCAGACTCCGGGTTGCTTTCTATGGCAGGAGGTAAATTAACTGGTTACCGCAAAATGGGCGAGCATGTTGTTAATATGGTAGCAAAACAGTTAAAAGAAGAAGAAGGCATCCTATATACAGAGAGCCAAACGAAGCACCTGCCTATTTCCGGCGGAGAAGTCGGCGGATCCAAAGGCTTCAAGAATTTTAAAGCAGAAAAAGTCAAAGAAGGCAGCAGCCTTGGGTTATCAGAAAATGAAGCAGCAGAGCTGACACAGCGTTATGGCGCAAATGTAGATAAAATTTTTACACTATATAAAGAGAATAAAGAAGCAGCTGCAAAAGAAAACATCGAGCCGGCAGTATTTGCTCAGGTAGTATATGCAATAAATGAGGAAATGGCATATAAAGCAGTGGATTTCTTCATCCGCCGTTCCGGTGCATTATTCTTCAACCGTCCATGGGTGGAAACGCATATGGATACCGTCCTGCCATTTATGGAAAAAGAGCTCGGCTGGACCAAGGAAGAAGCAGCAGCCTATCGAAAAGAACTGGAGCAGTTATTATACGAAACAACGCATCCAGATAAATAAATGAAGGAAACGAAAATAAGATGCACGCCATATCGTGCGTCTTATTTTTTATGGGAATCTGCTATATTCTATGGTATACTTTTCTCGACTGTCTTTAAGAACGGGGGATTGATTCATGTTAAGAAGGAAGAAAAAGAAGACAACTGCAAGTAACGTAACCCCATTTATTCCTGAAGGCGACTTTTACTATACAAAGGGTGTCGAAGCATTTAAGAAAAGGAAGTTTGACATTGCGATTAAATGGATTCAAAAAGCCATTGAGGACAAGCCTCATTTTCCTTTATATAAATGTCAGTTATCGATTATTTATACAGAAACCGGTGCTTATCATAAAGCCAATCAGCTGCTGACAGAAGTGCTGCAGACCGGAGAGTATATTGATTGTTATTATTTAGCTGCCAACAACTATGCGCATCTTGGATTGCTTCAAGATGCCAAAAAGTATGCGCAGATGTATTTAGATAAGAAACCAGAAGGCGACTTCAGCAACGATGCCGCACAGCTTCTTGATTTCATTGAAATAGAGGATGAAGAGGAAGAAAATTTTTCCCTTGAGGATGAAGATGAACTGATTGTCCTGCAGGAGACTGCATTTTATCATATGGAGCATGATGAATGGGAAAAGGCAATTCCGTTTATTGAGGAGCTCATGGAAAACTTTCCGGAGCAGAAGCTGGCTGTCCATGATTATGCCCTGGCCTTATTCTACACAGGCAGAAAAGAAGAAGCCATGCATATTGAAGAAGATATGCTCGTGGATTATCCCAATAATTTGCACAGCCATTTAAATTTAGCTCTGTTTTATTATGAAACGGGAGAGGCGGATTATCAGACGCATATCGACATTATAAACAATATTTATCCGATGCATGAAGAACAAAAGCTGCGGATTGCGGAAGTCTTTGCGAAAACAGCAAATTATGGTTTAGCCTATGAACGGTATCAAAATATTTCTGGGGAGCAAGCTAAAAGGAGAGCATCCTATTATAAATGGTATAGCATCACAGCTTATCAATCGGGGAACCCGAGCAAGGCATTGCGTTTATGGGAAGAGGGTTTGAAGCGGCATCCCAAGCTGTCAGAAGAAGAAGGGCCTTGGGCAATAAAAAAATGAGCAAAAAGATAGACGTTAAATCTTAATTTCATTACACTATACGGTGGAATAAGAATATTATAAGGATAAAGGGGCGGTATGGAATGTCCGAAGAGAGAATATATGATGTGATTATTGCCGGAGCTGGACCAGCAGGTATGACAGCTGCTGTGTATGCTTCACGGGCAAATTTAGATACACTGATGCTGGAACGCGGAATTCCGGGAGGTCAGGTGGCAAATACAGAGGATGTAGAGAACTATCCTGGATTTGATCATATTTTAGGTCCGGATTTGTCGAATAAAATGTTCGATCATGCCAAAAAATTTGGCGCAGAATATGCATATGGTGATATTAAGTCGATTGAAGATCATGGCAATTATAAAACCATTCATGCAGGAAAAAAAGTTTATCATACAAAAGCTTTGATTATTGCAACAGGTGCACAATATAAGAAACTCGGCATCCCTGGCGAAGAAGAGCTTGGCGGACGCGGTGTATCTTACTGTGCCGTTTGTGATGGTGCATTCTTTAAAGAGAAAGAACTGGTTGTTGTCGGCGGGGGAGACTCTGCTGTAGAAGAAGGCGTGTATCTGACAAGATTCGCAAGCAAAGTAACCATTGTTCATCGCCGTGATGAATTGCGGGCACAGCGCATTCTTCAGGATCGCGCATTTAACAACGATAAAATTGAATTTATTTGGGATACGATAGCCGAAAAAATTAACGGTCCAGAGGGAAAAGTCAGCAGTATTTCATTAAAAAATGTAAAAACGGATGAAGTATATGATTTCCCAACAAGCGGTGTATTTGTTTATGTCGGTATGCTCCCATTAAATGATCCATTTACGGATTTAGGGATTACGGATGAAGAAGGATATATTCCTACATCTGAAAATATGGAAACGAAAATACCTGGTATTTTTGCAGCGGGAGATATCCGTGCAAAAGACCTTAGACAAATTGTTACAGCTACAGGTGATGGAAGTATCGCAGCGGAAACAGCAATTAAATATGTAGAAACATTAGAAGATTAATTAGCAAAATTGTCGTATTTTAGGAGATGCATAATACGATAGTTATTGGAAATTGTCGAAAATGCAGGTCATATCCATCTTTGGTTAGGATTTGTATAAAAAAATTAATCTGCGGTAACTGCATCTTAACGTTGCTGTAACACGCATGAAACAATGAAAGGGTATTATAGAATTAACTAATTGACCCCCTTTTAATAGATAGATTAGTTTTGGGACAGGTGACTCACCTGTCCATTTTTTTGTTTAAATGGAAAAAGGGAGAGTGTCTCAGCTGCGGGGAAGTTTCACAGGTCAGCTGTATAAGCTATATAAGAGAAGCGATATCTTCGCAACAGTGTTCGCAGCTCAAACGAAGGCATTCACTCAAAGGCTTGGCGAATGTCAGGTTTTCTAATATAATTAAAATAAGATATAAGAAGCATGATAAAAAGGGTTGAGCTGCTAAAGTCTCAGACAACTTTTTTGAGACTGCAGTCTCCGTACCTGCAAAATGCAAATGTGTTGGAAGAGGACTGAAAGGGGAGAGTTTAGTGAATCAGGAAAAAGAAACAAAGCTCGTTATTATTACGGGGATGTCAGGAGCCGGAAAAACAGTTGCGGTGCAAAGCTTTGAAGATTTAGGTTATTATTGTGTAGATAATTTACCTCCTGCGCTTCTTCCCAAATTTCTAGAATTAATGAAGGATGCTTCGAATACCATTCAAAAAGTTGCACTTGTTATGGATCTGCGCGGCAGAGAGTTCTTTGATTCCTTATATAAGGCACTGGATGCAATCAGCCATACACCATGGATTCAAAGCCATATCCTGTTTTTAGATGCGGAGGATGAAACGCTGGTGACAAGATATAAAGAAACCAGACGCTCTCATCCATTAGCTGTCGGCGGACTTCCTTTAAATGGAATCCATCAAGAGCGAATTATTATTGATGAGCTGCGCGGTCGTTCCCAGCGGATTATTGATACTTCAAAACTCAAGCCGAGAGATTTGCGTGAAAAGATTCTCCAATTGTACAAGGAAGAAAAACAAGAAGTATTTTCCACTCATTTTGTGTCCTTTGGGTTTAAATATGGAATTCCAATTGATGCGGATTTAGTTTTCGATGTACGTTTTCTGCCGAATCCGCATTATGTATCTGCACTTCAGCCATTGACTGGACTAAATCAGGAAGTAAATTCCTATGTATTTAAATGGTCGGATACGAAATTGTTTGTAGAGAAATTAAATGATTTATTCCGATTTATGCTCCCGCAGTATAAAAAAGAAGGAAAGTCTCAGTTAGTTATTGCCATTGGCTGTACGGGTGGACAGCACCGTTCAGTTGCTTTAGCCGAGTACTTTTCCAAACAATTCAGCGATGATTATATTACCCACGTCAGCCACAGAGATATTGAAAAGAGAAAGGCCAAAACCTCATGAGCGATATCCCAAAAATAACAGCGATTGGCGGAGGGACAGGAATGCCGGTTTTGCTTCGCGGGTTGAAGGATTTGCCCGTGGATCTGACTGCTGTGGTGACGGTAGCAGATGACGGGGGGAGTACAGGAAGAATTCGTTCCGAGATGGAAATGCCGGCACCAGGAGATATCCGGAATGTAATAGCAGCTCTGTCTGATGCAGAGCCGATGCTTTTAGAGCTTTTTCAACACCGGTTTCAGCAGGGGAATGGGTTGACAGGGCATTCATTAGGTAATCTATTATTGGCAGCAATGACCTCCATGACCGGTAATTTTAATCAAGGGATAAAGGAAATTTCCCGGGTGCTTAATGTAAAGGGAAATATCTATCCGATTTCAAATGATAACATGTCTTTGCATGCCATTATGGAGGATGGAGAGATTATTCATGGGGAATCCAATATTCCCCTGTCCGGCAAACGGATTAAAAGGGTCTTTTTAGAGCCGCAGCCGCTGCAGCCATTACCTAACGCTGTGGAATCAATTCAAAAGGCGGATTTAATCGTGATTTCTCCAGGGAGCCTTTACACCTCAATTATGCCGAATTTAATTGTTCCAGAGGTGAAGGAAGCATTATTAAATACAAAAGCAAAGATTGTGTACGTTTGTAATATCATGACACAATATGGAGAAACAACGAATTATTCTGCAGCAGATCATGTCCAGGCGATTCATGATCATGTCGGTGATGATTGTGTTGATTATGTGATTGTTCATGATCAGCCAATCGATGCAGAGACGCAGGAGATTTATAAAGAAGAGCAGGCATTCCCGGTAGCAGCAGATAGTTCCCGTTTAGAATCGATGAATGTGCAGGTTTTTCCAGGTAATATTGTCGTGAAGCATAAAGATGGAACTCTCCGTCATAATAATGATAAAATAGCTAAAATGCTTTATAAATTTTTATAGCAGTGAGTGTTCAAAAAGTACGATGAAAAAGACAAAGAAGTCAGATTCAGCGGGGTATGCAGGCTTATTCCGCTGAATACAGTTTCATTGAATAAACGTATCAAGGCGTGTTCGAAAAGGGGAAGGAGCGTGATACAATGTCCTTCGCATCAGATATTAAGAAAGAACTAACCGCTATTCAATCGGATTCTTGCTGTCAGTTTGCTGAACTAGCTGCATTAGTTCGAATGAATGGCGTTATTTCTATATCAAAGCAAGGTTATGTACTGGATGTTCAAACAGAGAATGCAGCAATTGCAAGGCGTATTTACACATTAATCAAGCAAAATTATACATTGCCGGTGGAGCTGCTTGTCCGTAAAAAAATGAAGCTGAAGAAAAATAATGTATATATCGTCCGTATGAAAAACGGCGTTCAATCCTTATTAGAGGATTTGAACCTAATGGAAAATCAATACCAGATTGTCCGGACCATTTCAGAGAAATACTTAAGAAAAGAATGCTGCCGAAAAGCATATTTACGCGGAGCATTTTTAGCTGGCGGATCAATGAATAACCCGGAAACCTCCTCCTATCATTTGGAGATTTTTAATTATTATGAGGAGCATGCAGAAGCATTAAAAACATTGTTTAATGCATATGATTTACATGCAAGAACGTTAGAGCGTAAAAATGGTTATATCGTCTACATCAAAGAAGCTGAAAAAATTACTACGTTTTTAAGTGTCATCGGAGCGCATCAAGCATTATTAAAATTTGAAGATGTACGCATCGTCCGTGATATGCGTAATTCTGTCAATAGACTGGTGAATTGTGAAACCGCGAACTTAAATAAAACCATCGGCGCAGCGTTCCGTCAAATTGAAAACATTAAATTGATTGAGCGGACAGTTGGATTGGATCAACTGCCGGAGAAATTACAGGAAATAGCTAAGCTCCGTATTCAATATGAAGAAGTTTCATTAAAAGAATTAGGGGAACTTGTTACCAGCGGAACAATTTCTAAATCAGGCGTGAATCATCGTTTGAAAAAAATTGATGAATTTGCAGAGAAAATCAAACGTGGCGAACTGCAGCTTGGTAATTAATGCTAGTATCCGCAGAATATGATATAATGCAGTAAATATCATGGAACATCGCCGAAAGAAAGACGCAGAATTTTTTCTGCTTCCTAAAAAAATGGAGGCGTTTACTTAAGACAGGAGAGTGAATTTATTGGTTGAGAAAACAGTGAAAATCGAATTAGATTCAGGACTACAAGCGAGGCCAGCTGCCTATTTTGTACAAGAGGCCAATCGATTTGATTCACACATATTTTTAGAGAATGATCATAAAAAGGTTAATGCCAAAAGCATTATGGGATTAATGAGTCTGGCCCTGACAAAAGGAGAAGAAATCAAGCTTATTATTGAAGGAGAAGATGAAGAAGAGGCGATGGAATATTTAACAAGCCTTGTACGTGAAAAAGTTTAATGCTGTCTGTATAACGAACTTTGCTTTATTTGATAGGTAAGCAAAGCACCAAATATTAAAACCTCAGTTAAAAAAGTCCCCCTTAAAGGCGAGTTTACATTGCTCAAATTTAAGGGGGCTTTTATTTATTTGGTATTATGTATTTTCTGGTGCACCTATAAGAATTCCAATTTGACTGCTTCAAATATAAATAAACTCAATTTTCGAGCATTAAAAATTAACTTCATTTCCATAGAAACAGGAGTTGACCGTACCTTGGATAACTCCCTTGACCTGGACAAATAATAGAAGGTGAAGTGTAAAGCACCGCTGCGGCGGATCATTTTGCTGTCCATTCTTCAAGGTAATTTGTTGAATCTTCGCAAAAGTTATGTTAGGTTGAGAGACAAATCATTATATAAAAGGAGTGCCTGTGATGAAAAAGAGAATGAAATTAGGAGTAGCAGCCTTAACGTTAGGATTATCCGTTATTTCAACCTCCGGAGTTCAAGCAGCCTCAACAAACTATGGAAATGGTGTTCGCTGCGATGAAACAAATTGTTCGGTAAACTGGAGTGAAACATTTCAACAATCCGCAGATAGAGCGATAGAAAGCTGGGCAACGGGGCTGACATCAGCTCCTGCTAAAGCTAAATCTGCCATTGAGTCCAACTATAAATCAAGTAATGATTCTAACCGGCCGGAGTCAGGTACAACTACTGGCAGTCCCTCTTTCTAATTAGGCAAGGGGTATCACATATAGGGAAATAGAGTATTCATTCGCAACCCAGTGGAAAGGCTGGCGATGATTGTGGAAAGATAATACGAAACTTCCGAAAGACAGAAAAAAGACAAGGGAAGCAAACATCTCCATCCCTTGTCTTTTATTAACTTTATCTAGCGCGCCCAGAGGGATTCGAACCCCCGGCAAACCTGGTACCGGAAACCAGTGCTCTATCCAGCTGAGCTATGGGCGCATCTCATTGAATTAAAAACACAATCTTAATTATACATAGGAAGTTCCTTTGAGACAAGTCCTTTTTATGTAATTTAGCTGAAAAATTATTTTATGCCTCTTTCAATAAGTTTAAATGGTACATGTTTAACAAACATAAAATCGGGAAGGATGGTTAAAGTAGAAATTTGGTGAAACTTTTTGTTTGACCTTCATTGACCAATGAGCTATCATATAAAGTATAGAAAAAATCATCAGCCATTAACGTTGGCAACTTAAGGAGGATTTTTAAATGAATTTAGTACCTACAGTTATTGAACAAACAAATCGTGGTGAACGCGCATATGATATTTACTCCCGCTTATTAAAAGACCGGATTATTTTACTTGGCAGCGGCATTGATGACAATGTAGCCAACTCTATTGTAGCACAGCTTTTATTCTTAGAAGCAGAAGATCCAGGAAAAGATATCTCTTTATATATTAATTCTCCTGGTGGTTCTATCACAGCTGGTATGGCTATTTTTGATACCATGAACTTTATTAAGTCAGATGTATCTACCATCTGCATCGGTATGGCAGCTTCTATGGGTGCTTTCCTGCTTAATGCCGGAGAGAAAGGCAAACGTTTTGCATTGCCAAACAGTGAGATTATGATTCACCAGCCTTTAGGCGGTACGCAGGGACAGGCAACAGATATTGAGATTCATGCCAATCGAATTATCGAGATTAAAAAACGTATGAACCGCATTATGTCTGAAAATACTGGTCAGCCTTTAGAAGTTATTGAACGTGATACAGAACGCGATAAATTCATGAGTGCAGAACAGTCTAAAGAATATGGCATCATAGATGATATCTTTGAGCGCAAAGCGTAAACAATAATAAATCATGAAATCATAAAAAAACAGGCCTTAGCCTGTTTTTTTATGTGCAATTTTAAGCGTAAAGCTCCCATGCTAATTTTAAGGAATCGGCAATATAATCTGCAATTTCTTCAATTTCTTGATTATCTGTCACTACACGGGAGTGATGCTGTCCATAAATTGGCTGCCGATCATCAAAAAGCTGTTTGATTTCCTCCATATTTTTCCCCTGTAAAACGGGGCGGCTGTCAATCAGCAGGCTGATTCGATTCTTCCAGCTGTCCCAGGACAGGTCGAGAAAGAATATTGTAGTGGTTGCGAGACAGACATCCTGTACTTCTTTTTGAAGAAAAGCGCCGCCGCCTAAAGAGATAACCTTTAACTTCTTATGGCATATTTCAGAAATAATTTCTTTTTCATGCTGACGGAAGACGGCTTCTCCATATTTCGCAAAAATCTCTTTCGGAGGCATTCCGAATCTGCGCTCAATTTCTTCATCGATATCAATAAAATCACGATACAGTTTTTTGGCAACAGCTTGACCAATGGTTGTTTTTCCAACACCCATAAACCCAATTAGTACAATGCTTTGTTCCTTTAATGGTATTTCTCTCATGTGACATTCCCCCTCGTCATCCAGCACGTTACGATGATTGCTGATGGATTGCTTTTCTTGCCAATTGGTCCGCTCTGCTATTTTCTTTTTCCGGTATCCATTTAATAAATAAGAATGGAAAGTCTGCTGCTTCAGCCTGGATGATTTCAAGCAAAGGAAGAAATTGTTTGTTTTTGGTTCGTCCTTTATCAATCACGTCTGCGGCTACTTTAGAGTCAGTTCGAAAAGATAAGATTTCTTCAGGGAAGTTGATCTTACAAATTTTTAATGCTTCTATGATAGCGTGAAACTCGGCTTCATGATTGGACATATAAGGTAAGGGGACAGTATATTCCAGCTTCTTTTCCCCAGCCTTTATATAAATGCCGGCTCCGCTTTTTTCTGTATTCACGTTTGTAGCACCGTCTGTATAAACCTGAATCAAAGCATATCCCTCCGCCAAATCGTTCTTTTCTATATTCATATTATAACGAATTTTAAATCAAAAAGGAATGCGTGCAGCCCGGGAATGGTTTAAAAAAACGATGCTAAATTATTCCTCTTCCTGATCATGTTCGTCTGCATCATGACCGTGTTCATGGTGCTCATGATCCATTTCATCATGGGCTTCTTCTTCAGACGGCTCTGCATCACCGGCAATAACCGTTTCTAATGGCATGACATGCAGCTCTCTTGCGGTAGTATGAGCATACATTTCATAAACAGCTTCCTCTTCAAAGGTAAAGCTGGCTGTATAGGTGCCGTCCTCTTGATGAACGCCTTCGATTTCCACACTGTCATCCGCATGCCCCTGCGTCCATACCTCAAATAACACTTCACGTGCATCTTCTACAGGCTCATCATCAAAGGTGACATGAGCTGTTAAATCAATGGTTTCCCCGACTTCAACATGCTCCGGCACATCGAAATCTACTTCCAGAACAGGCAGCTCCATGGAATCCGTGTCCTCTTCTTCTGCTGTATCCGCTTCATTATTTGAGCAAGCAGCTAAAACAGCCATCAGCGCGATGAGGATAAAAAAATTTTTTTTCTTCATTATGTATACCCCTTTCTATATAGTCTCCCGACTCCTAGTATAGCATGACCAGTCAAAGGAGAGGTTGAATAAATTATGACATATTTATTCCTTTCCAACTATAACTCTACTATAATGAGGACAAGGGAGGAATTGACATGAAACTAGTAGCTTATCGGAAAAACAAAGATGAAAATTATCGTGTTGGTGTTTTAACAGATTCAGAATCTATAGCAGATGTAGAAAGCCTGTCGCAGCAATTTGGAGGAAAAGCGCTTCCTGCCAATCCGAGTGATTTTTATGCACATGCATCCGAATACATAGAAGCGTTGCAGAAAATACTTCCAGAAACGGGCAGATATGAAAGCCTTTCCCTTCAGGATGTGCAATTGGGAATGCCGCTCGGAGAAGCGAGAAAGGTTATTTGCGTTGGAAAAAACTATCAGGAGCATGTTCATGAAATGAAATCAGATATACCTGATTTTCCTGTTTTATTTGCGAAATTTGATAATGCTATTATTGGACCGGAGGATGATATTTATTATCCTTCAATAACTGAAAAATTAGATTATGAAGCAGAATTAACCATTGTCATTGGAAAAACAGCTTCTAAAGTGAAAAAAGAAGATGCTTTTGATTATATTGCCGGCTATACCCTTGCCAATGATACCTCCGCACGTGATTTGCAAAAACGGACGCCGCAATGGCTGCAGGGGAAATCACTGGATCATACCACGCCGGTAGGGCCATGGGTTGTGACAAAGGAGGAAGTGGATAATCCGCATGAATTAGCTATCCGTTCCTATGTAAATGGGGAGGTGCGCCAGTCTTCTAATACAGCGCATCTTATTTTTGATATCCCTTTCCTTATAAACTTTATTTCTGAAATCATGACGCTGGAGCCAGGAGATATTATTTTAACCGGAACGCCGCATGGTGTCGGTTTAGCGATGGAGCCATCCGGCCTGCTTCAGGAAGGAGACCGGGTGAAGTTAGAAGTAGAAGGAATTGGAACCATGGAAAACCAGGTGAAGAAAGTATAATATCTGTATAGGGCAATACTGGGAACGGCAGCAATACGAAAAAAATGATTTCCTACTGAAATGCATGGAGGTTAAAGCATGCAGCAGAGTCTGGTGTTAAAGCAAGCGTTAGCTTGGAAAATGAATCAATCGCTTCATCAATCCATTGAAATCCTGCAGCTCTCTGGTATTGAATTATATGATCATGTACAAAAAATTGCGGAAGAGAATCCGTTGATTGAGGATATCCGTCCTATTGATCAGCAGGTGCTCAGTCAATTTCATGGAGAGACAAACGCATTTGAAAATATGAATGCTTCGAAAAAAAATATGTACGAGCAATTAAAAGAGAATGTGTACATGCTTTCTATTTCGGAGGAAAATTTAAAACAGGCGGTTCTTTTTGGAATTGATTCCTTAAATGAAAAGGGCTATCTGGATATTACTATGGAGGAGTGGGCTGCAGACTGTCAATTATCGATGGAAGAAACGGAGCAGGCTCTTTCCTATGTACAATCCCTTGATCCGCCGGGAATTGGAGCCCGGAGCTTACAGGAGTGTATCCAGCTGCAATTAAAAGAAATGGATTGTGATTACCCCTTTTTAGAGGAGCTTTTTGAAAATGATTTGGTCCTGATAGCCGAGGAGGACGTTCAGGCTTTAGCTGAAACCTATGGGGTAACCGAGAATGAAGCCGGCAGATTAATTTCGAATATGAAGCTTTGTCATCCGAATCCAGGTAAATTATTGGAGGAAGAAGAGACAGAATATATTATTCCGGAAGCGGCAGTGTTGAAGGAAAACGGAGAGTGGCAGCTGTCCTTTTTCAATTGGTCAAGCCCCACTATTCAGCTTCGGGATGATATCCTGCAGGCTGATATGCCGAAAGAGGGAGCAGATTTTTTGAAGGAGAAGAAGAAGGAGGTAGAGATGCTGGAGCAGGCAATCCAATACCGCGGGAAAACCTTGGAACAGGTTTTGCGAATTATTGTCAATAAACAATTATCCTTTTTTGAAGAAGGGATAGCGGCATTAAAACCGTTAACCCTTCAAGAAATAGCGGATGTATTGGATCTGCATGTTTCAACGATCAGCCGGACCATCAGCCATAAATATCTGCAGACGAGTTTTGGTATTCTCCGGGTCAAGTATTTATTACAGCGTGAATCCCGGAAAGGGGGAGGAGTCGCCCGGGTTGTGGTGAAGCAATATGTACAGCAAATAATTGCGGATGAAGACCAGACCCGCCCGCTCTCTGATGAGAAAATCCGCAGAAAGCTGGAAGAGCTGTATCAGGTGCATGTAGCAAGAAGAACGGTGATGAAATATCGGGAAGAGTTGGGTGTCCCCTCTTCCCCCAAGCGCAAAAGGAGAACGAACGGAAATAATGATTAAATTTTACACGAAAACGAATTGTCCGCTATGTGAAGAAGCGAAGGGGTTATTAGATTTACTGAACACAAATCATATTCCTGTCGAGGAAATAGATATCTATCAATCAGATGATTTACTGGAAACGTATCAATTAATGATTCCTGTTATCGTTTATAAGGATAATGAATTATATGGGAATGATATCAGCATAGAAAATATCAGCAGACTGTTAGCTGAATAAAGGAAAAGGCGTTCTTTAAAGCAAATGTAAGTGCTTTAGAGAATGTCTTTTTATTATATACTCAACTTTCATACATTAAAAAGTAACTTTATTTCCATAGAAACAGGGGTTGATTGTTCATTCGCTAACACCCTTGATAAAGATATAGAAGGTGAAGTGTAAAGCGCCGCTGCGGCGGACCATTTTGCTTTCCTAGGGGCACGCTCTTCAGCTAACTTTTGCCAAGAAGAGCACTTGGCAAAAGTGGATCTTCAGATGGTGCTGATCCCTCAGGAGTCAAAATGGTCCGCCTCCGCTAGCAGGATATTCTATACGTGAAAAACAACTCATCAAACAGAAGTTTAATCAGATAGAACCTATTTTTCATGTTGCATGGTAACATGTTCCGCCAAGATTCCTTTCTATGCATCGAAGTGATTCCCTGTATTTCATATCCATGCTGTCATGATTGGTTATTCAGGCGAAAGTTGAGTTATATAGAAGTACCCCTGTCTGGATGGAAGAAGAGAATGTGTATGGTTAAACGCCTATCATGTATTTCGGGACATTATTGACCCGGAAGAAATGTTTCAGCGCATATAAACATTAAAATTTTGTAAACATCCGATTCTGTGTTTAAGTTCATATGCAATGGGAATAGTAAACTGTATGCCTTTTTCATGCTATAAAATTAGCAGATGCTTTGGTAAGGAGGTAATCACCCCCCGGGACATAATTGCTCTTCATCACAAAAGTATAACGAAAACACTCCTATGCTTTTTCGCATTTAACTGGCGGCAGGACAGGTTCCTTGTTTTTTAGACAAAAGGGGTGCGAAACAGCCTTATTTTCAAGAGTTTTTCTTTGCTTTTGATAAGAGGTATGTTATAATACAAATGAATCGGGACATAAAACAACCACATGGGACGTTTTCAATCCCGTATGGAGGAGAATGGTTAATATGGAATCCATCATGGCCCTACAGAGAAAAATCGTACCTGAATTGGTAAGTTTGATGCAGGAAAGGTACACGTTATTACAGCATGTGCATTTACATCAGCCGATTGGAAGACGGGCATTAGCAGAAAGTACAAATTTAACAGAGCGGCATGTTCGCGGAGAGATTGATTTTCTGCATGAACAAGGTTTAGTCGAAGTGACCTCCAAAGGTATGTTTATTACCAATGAGGGAAAAGTAGTTCTAGATCAGTTAGCTGCTTTGATTGGAGATATGTCCCGGTTAGAAAATCTGGAGGATCAGTTAAAACGCACGTTGTCTATTGATAATGTGATTGTAGTGCCTGGTGATAGTGATCATAACCCTCAAATCAAGGCAGAGATGGGAAAAGCATGTGTGACGCATTTGCAATCTACTCTGCAGAAAAACAATACCGTTGCTGTGACAGGCGGAAGCACCATAGCGGCAGCAGCTGATGCAATGAAACCATTGCCAGAGGGAACGGATGTATTATTTGTTCCGGCAAGAGGCGGCATTGGCGAAAAGGTGGAGAATCAGGCATCACGTATTGTTTCAGAGATGGCAAGAAGGTCAAATGGCCAGTATAGAATGCTTTATGTACCAGATCCAATCAGTGATTCCACATACGAATTAATCATTCAGGAACCACATGTGATTGATGCGTTAGCTGTCATAAAAAATGCTGATATTGTTTTACACGGTATTGGAGACGCGCTGCGCATGGCAGAACGAAGAAGGTCTTCCGAGAAAGTAATTGATGTTTTGAAGTCAGAAAATGCTGTTTCAGAAGCGTTTGGTTATTACTTTGACGCAGATGGACGCGTCGTTTACAAAGTAAAAACAGTGGGACTGCAGCTGGAGGATATGGATGAATCCAAGCATATCATCACGGTTGCCGGAGGCTCATCAAAGGGACATGCCATTCATTCTTACTTTAAACAAGGGAAGAGCAATTTGCTGATCACCGATCAAGGTGCTGCAGAAAAGATATTAAGAGGATAACCTCTTTATATAAATAAAAAAACAAGAAATTCTTAGGAGGAATTTAATATGACTGTAAAAGTTGGTATTAACGGCTTTGGAAGAATTGGACGTAACGTATTTCGTCAATCTTTAAAAAATGACCAAGTGGAAATCGTGGCAATCAATGACTTAACAGATGCTAACATGCTTGCACACTTATTGAAATATGATTCTGTTCACGGCAAACTAGAAGAAGAAATCAGTGTAAATGGTTCTAATCTTGTTGTTGACGGAAAAGAAATCAACGTACTTTCTGAACGTGATCCAGAAAATCTTGGATGGGGAGACCTTGGCGTAGAAATCGTTATCGAATCTACTGGTATCTTCACAGAAAAAGAAGCTGCTGAAAAGCATATTAAAGCAGGAGCGAAAAAAGTTATCATCTCTGCACCAGCTAAAGGTGAAGACTTAACAATCGTTATGGGTGTTAACGATGATAAATATGATCCAGCTCAGCACCATGTTGTATCTAACGCATCTTGTACAACAAACTGCTTAGCGCCATTCGCTAAAGTATTAAATGATAACTTTGGCATCAAACGTGGATTAATGACTACTATCCACTCTTATACAAATGACCAGCAAATCCTTGATTTACCGCATAAAGACTATCGTCGTGCGCGTGCAGCTGCTCAAAACATCATCCCTACTTCAACTGGAGCTGCAAAAGCAGTAGGTTTAGTATTACCGGAACTTAATGGTAAATTAAATGGTAACGCAGTACGCGTTCCAACTCCAGATGGTTCATTAACTGACTTAGTTGCAGAGCTTGATAAAGAAGTAACTGTAGAAGATGTAAACAATGCAATGAAAGAAGCTGCACAAGGACCGCTTAAAGGAATTCTTGAGTATACAGAAGATCCAATCGTTTCTTCTGATATCGTAGGAAACAACCACTCTTCTATTTTCGATTCTCTATCTACAATCGTAATGGAAGGCAACCTGGTTAAAGTTGTTTCTTGGTATGATAACGAAATGGGTTACTCCAGCCGTTGTGTAGACTTAGCTGTATTCATGGCTGAAAAAGGACTATAAAACGATACTTCACGCAGTGGGAGTTCTTGTTCTTCTCCCACTGCGAGTTAGTTGAGTGATTCAGGGAGTTAGCGTCCGTTATCTCCCGCCTAAATAAATTGATTTTTACGCTGTATGGTTAAGGCGGGAGTTTTACGGACGGTTCTCCGTGATAAAATAATAATTGACGTTCGTTGTAAGGCAAGCCTCTCCGAACGGTATGAAATAGAGGAGGGAGCAATTCCTCCTCTATTTTCATTTTAGAACATTCATTTTTGTAGAATTAGCAGTAATGCAAGATAAAATGGTATAATAACAAGAGCTGCATATACCAAACTAGGAGGGATTCCGTTGAACAAGAAAACCATTGCTGATTTACAAGTAGAAGGGAAACGCGTATTTTGCCGTGTCGATTTTAACGTGCCTTTAAAAGACGGAGAAATTACGGACGATACGCGTATTCGTGCTGCATTGCCAACGATCCGTGAGCTGACGGATAAAGGAGCAAAACTTATTTTAGCGAGTCATTTAGGGCGTCCAAAAGGAACTGCTGTGGATGAACTTCGTTTAGACCCGGTAGCAAAACGTTTAAGTGAACTCTTAAACAAAGAGGTTCTTAAAACGGATGAAGTCTACGGAGAAGAAGTGAATAAAGCCATCGGCCAATTGAACAATGGCGATGTGTTATTAATTGAAAATGTTCGTTTTGAAGCTGGTGAAGAGAAGAACGATCCAGAGCTTGTGGATGCCTTTGCTAAAATGGCAGACGTATATGTCAATGATGCATTTGGAGCAGCACACCGTGCACATGCTTCCACAACAGGTATTGCTACCAAGCTTCCAGCTGCGGCAGGACTATTAATGGAAAAAGAAATTGAAGTTCTTGGACAAGCATTGGAAGATCCGGCACGGCCATTTACAGCCATTATCGGCGGAGCAAAAGTAAAAGATAAAATCAATGTGATTGATAACCTGCTTGATAAAGTGGATAATCTGATTATTGGCGGCGGATTAGCTTATACGTTTGTAAAAGCGTTAGGCCATGAAATTGGGAAATCATTATTAGAAGAAGATAAAATGGATTTAGCAAAAGAATTCATGCAAAAAGCGAAAGACAAAGGCGTTAACTTTGTATTGCCGACAGATGTTGTCGTAGCTGATGATTTCTCAGAAGATGCAAATACAAAAAATGTAGGTATTGATCAAATCCCTGCTGATTGGGAAGCGTTGGATATCGGCATTCAAACACGCGAAGAATATGCTTCGATTATCAAAGAATCTAAACTGGTTATTTGGAATGGACCAATGGGTGTATTTGAATTAAATGCATTTGCAGGTGGTACAAAAGCTGTTGCTGATGCAGTAGCAGAAACAGAAGGATTCTCTGTTATCGGCGGAGGAGACTCTGCAGCAGCAGTAGAAAAATTCGGTCTGGCAAGTGAAATGAATCATGTATCTACAGGCGGAGGAGCTTCCTTGGAATTTATGGAAGGAAAAGTTCTGCCGGGAGTAGACGCACTTAACGATAAATAATAAATTTAGAATGGATGAGGTGAGCGCATGCGGAAAGTAGTTATTGCGGGAAACTGGAAAATGAATAAAACATTAGCAGAAGCAACTGATTTTATGGATGCTGTAATTCCAAAAGCTCCAGGCGGGAATACAGAAGCAATTGTTTGTGCACCTTTCGTACATTTACCTGCTCTTGTTGAAAAAGCAAAAGGGTCCAATGTAAAAGTTGCTGCTCAAAACATGCACTTTGAAGAATCAGGTGCTTTTACTGGGGAAGTGAGCCCGGTTATGTTAACAGACATCGGTGTAACACATGTCGTTATTGGACACTCCGAGCGTCGTGAGTATTATGCAGAAACAGACGAATCTGTTAATCAAAAAACAAAAGCTGCCTTTGCACATGGCTTAACACCAATTGTTTGTGTAGGTGAAACGTTAGAACAGCGCGAAGCAAACGAAACAATGGATGTTGTCGGCGGCCAGGTAAAAAAAGCATTAGCAGGATTATCGGATGAACAGGTAACACAGACGATTATTGCTTATGAACCAATTTGGGCAATCGGAACAGGGAAAACAGCTTCCAGTGAAGATGCCAATGAAGTTTGTGCAAAAACACGTAAAGTAATTGCAGAAGCTACGTCCGGAGACATTGCTGACCAAGTTGTTATTCAATACGGCGGAAGCGTTAAGCCGGCGAACATTGATGAGTTGCTTTCTCAATCAGATATTGACGGCGCACTAGTCGGCGGCGCGAGCTTAGAGCCTGAATCATTTGTTCAATTAGTGGAGGCAGGTACAAAATGAGTCAAGATAAATTAGCTGCATTAATTATTCTGGATGGCTTTGCTATCCGCGATGAAGAAAAAGGAAATGCAGTCAAGCTAGCGAACACACCGAATTTTGACCGCTATTGGAATGCCTATGCGCATAATCAGCTGACAGCATCTGGAAATGCTGTTGGCCTGCCAGAGGGTCAAATGGGTAATTCCGAAGTGGGTCACTTAAATATTGGCGCAGGTCGCATTGTTTATCAAAGCTTGACACGTGTGAATCTGTCGATTGAAGAAGGCGACTTTTTCGAGGTAGAAGAGCTTGTGAATGCTGTAAAACATGCGAAAGAAAAGGGCAAAGCATTGCATCTTTTCGGTCTGTTATCTGATGGCGGTGTACACAGCCACATCAACCACCTGTTTGCGTTATTAAAAATGGCAAAACAGTATGATTTAGAAGAAGTATATGTACATGCATTTTTAGACGGACGTGATGTCGGTCCGCAAACTGCCGGTGAATATCTGCAGCAGACAGAGGATAAAATGAAAGAGCTTGGCGTAGGTAAAATTGCAACGGTATCCGGCCGTTATTATTCCATGGACCGTGATAAGCGCTGGGATCGTGTGAAAAAAGCATACGATGCGATGGTTTATGGCGAAGGACCTTCTTATCATAGTGCTGCAGAAGTGGTTGAAGACAGCTACAAGAACGAAATCTATGATGAATTTGTTATTCCGTCTGTGATTACAGATGAAAATGACAAGCCTGTGGCAACAATTCAGGACGAAGACGCGATTGTCTTTTACAATTTCCGTCCTGACCGTGCAATTCAAGTTTCCAGAACGTTTGCGAATGAGGATTTCCGAGATTTCGACCGCGGCGAGAGCGCTCCGAAAAATCTTGAATTCGTCATGATGACCAACTTCAGTGAAACGGTAGATGGCCATGTTGCATATAAACCAGTTAATCTCGACAATACCGTTGGGGAGGTTCTGGAACAGAATAAGCTTAACCAATTACGTATTGCCGAAACAGAAAAATATCCGCATGTTACCTTCTTTATGAGCGGCGGACGTGAAAAAGAATTTGAAGGCGAAAAACGGATTCTGATTGATTCGCCCAAAGTAGCAACCTATGATTTGCAGCCAGAAATGAGCGCTTATGAAGTAACAGATGCTTTATTAAAAGAACTGGATGCTGGAACCCAAAACGCCATTCTTTTAAACTTTGCAAACCCGGATATGGTTGGACATTCCGGAATGCTGCAGCCAACCATCGATGCGATTGAAGCAGTAGACGAATGTCTGGGTAAAATCGTTGATAAAATTACAGAGTTAGGCGGACATGCGATTATTACCGCTGACCACGGGAACTCTGATGAGGTTATCACCTTGGAAGATCAACCGATGACTGCCCACACAACCAACCCGGTTCCTGTTATCGTGACAAAAGATGACGTAACATTGCGGGATGGCGGTATTCTTGCCGATTTAGCACCAACCTTATTAGATTTACTTGATGTAGAGAAACCGGAAGAAATGACTGGTTCATCCTTAATTAAAAAATAAAAATAAATGTTATTAAAGGAGAGAAAATAATGCCATATATTACTGACGTATACGCAAGAGAAGTATTAGACTCAAGAGGTAACCCGACTATTGAGGTAGAAATTTTCACAGAATCTGGAGCTTTTGGCTCTGCAATCGTACCAAGCGGTGCTTCTACAGGGGAATATGAAGCGGTAGAACTTCGCGATGGCGATAAAGATCGTTATTTAGGAAAAGGCGTTGAAAAAGCGGTTGAAAACGTTAATGAAATCATCGCTCCTGAATTAATCGGTTTAGATGCAACACGTCAAAACATCATTGATGCATTAATGATCGATTTAGATGGTACAGAAAATAAAGGGAAATTAGGTGCAAATGCTATCCTGGGCGTATCGATGGCAGCAGCTCGTGCAGCAGCGAATCACCTGGAAGTGCCTTTATACAACTATCTTGGCGGATTCAATGCCAAAACGCTTCCAACACCAATGATGAACATCTTAAACGGTGGAGAGCATGCGGATAACAACGTGGATATCCAAGAATTCATGATTATGCCTGTAGGCGCTGATTCTTTCAAAGAAGCATTGCGCACTGGTGCTGAAATCTTCCACGCATTGAAAAAAGTATTAGGATCTAAAGGCTACAATACAGCTGTTGGGGACGAAGGCGGATTTGCTCCAAACCTTGGTTCCAACGAAGAAGCACTTCAAACCATTGTAGAAGCAATTGAAGCTGCCGGCTACAAACCAGGCGAAGAAGTGAAACTTGCAATGGACGTAGCTGCTTCTGAAATCTACAACGATGGTAAATACAACCTTAAAGGAGAAGGCGTGGTACGTACTTCGGAAGAAATGGTTGACTGGTATGAAGAAATGATTTCAAAATACCCAATCATCTCAATTGAAGATGGTTTAGATGAAAACGACTGGGACGGCTTCAAAGTATTAACAGACCGTCTTGGTGATAAAGTACAGCTTGTAGGTGACGACCTATTTGTTACAAACACTGCTAAACTTTCCAGAGGTATCGAGCAAGGCATCGGCAACTCAATCCTTGTTAAAGTGAACCAAATCGGTACACTTACGGAAACATTTGAAGCAATCGAAATGGCGAAACGCGCTGGCTACACAGCTGTTATCTCTCACCGCTCTGGTGAAACAGAAGATACAACCATCGCTGATATCGCAGTTGCAACAAATGCCGGTCAAATCAAAACCGGAGCTCCATCCCGTACAGACCGCGTAGCAAAATACAACCAGTTACTTCGCATTGAAGATGAACTGGCTGGCATGGGCGAGTATGGCGGATTGACTTCTTTCTATAACTTGGCTGATAAATAATAAATCAGTTTACATGCAGAACCCTCTGTTTACGATGATAAATTCATTGTAGGCAGGGGGTTTTTATTGTGTTGAAAATTCGGGTATACATAGAGTAACAAGGGTATGAAGTTAGCGTTTCGTATAAATGAATTTATTTAAAATTTGAAAACAAAGGAGGTATAACTTGCGCGAACCAAAGTCCAGGTTAAATAAGTTATTTGACATTATCTTATTACTGGCAATCGTTGTAACAGTCATTATGTGGATATTTAATTTATCTTTTTCTTTACCGACTACCTTCGATAAGGTGGTTGAGGATAACGCGGGAACTACCGTAAATGACATTGAAAAAATAGAGATTGAAATGACTGGTAAAATACCAGAAGATTTTAATAATCTATCGGATTATATCCCTCCAGAGGATGAGAGAAGATTTGTGATGGAAGGGTCTGAGCAAATAAGCAAATATATTAATAGCGATTACAGGATTTATCAGATAAATAGTGTAGATAGGGTGAAAGATGACAAAGAAAACGAGTATCTGATAGAGGTAGAATTAAGAAATGGGGACAGTTTATCCTATACAGTAGGAAAAGGCTATGTGATTGACAATGAAGGCGTTCCTTATGAGGTTTTAGATGATAAAAATGCATTATACAGAAACGTAATATCGTTATTTGAACACTAAAAACTTATAGGAATCAGCACGGTTATCACGAATAAAAGCAGCTATTCTCTAAAAGGGTTCAAAAGAATAACTGCCTTATTTTAGTCATTTACGGGGAAAAGGTTTATGTTTAAGAAAAAATCTTCCCTGGATTTAAAATCCCTTTAGAGTCATAAAGCTGCTTCGTGCGCCGCATCATTTCTAAAGCGGTGCCGTGCTCCGCTTCCTGAAATTTCTTCTTGCCAAGACCAACTCCATGTTCACCAGTACAGGTTCCGCCTGATTCAATGGCCAGCTTGACAATGGCATCATTGGTTTGCTCTGCCAATGCTTGTTCTCCATCTGCATTTGGATTAAACATAATGCTGGTATGGAAATTACCATCTCCAATATGCCCCCAGATTGCTCCTTTTAATCCGCTTGTATCCATGCTGTGACGGGTGAAAGAAACAAGCTTTGGGAGCTGAGAAATAGGAACACATACATCTCCGCCAATTTCCTTTAATTCTTTTAAATGTTGAAAGGAAACAGCTAATTTTACCCGCGCTTCCCAAAGCTTCTCTTTCTCGATCGGATCACTTGCTGCTGCCCAGTCCTCGCAGCCAAGCTCATGCATGATTTCGGAAGCGAGCTTTACCTCTTCCGCAACCGTATTTTTTGGCCCGGCAAACTCTAAAAATAAAGAATGGTTTACAGGGAAATCAAGCCCGCATTGCTCATTGATGATACCGATGCTGACAGAATCTATCAATTCCATCCGCATAACCGGGATGCCTTTTAATTGTATGGTTTGCGCTGCAATCGTACATAGCTCCGGTGTTTCAAAGGTACATCTTGCTACGGTTGAATATTCCGGGATGCCATAGAGTTTTAAGGTGATTTCTGTAATAATCCCCAATGTGCCTTCTGAGCCGGCAAAAAGGCTGGTTAAATGATACCCGGAAGAGGATTTTTTTGCTTTTGTTCCGGTATGAAAGGTCATTCCATCAGCCAGTACCACCTCTAAATCCAGTAATTGATCTCTCATTACCCCGTATCGTACAGCTCTGGTTCCGCTCGCATTTGTAGCTGCCATGCCGCCGATGGTTGCATCGTAATCAGGACCTCCTGCAAAAAATAATCCTTGCTGACGGACAAACTGATTCAATTCACTTTTCATCAATCCCGGCTGTACGGTAATACGCATATCCTCTGGAGAAAAGTCCAAAATCTGATTCATGTTTCGAAAATCGAGACTGATTCCTTTTTGTACAGGAATAGCCTGTCCTTCCAAACCAGAGCCTGCCCCATAGGCGGTCACAGCTATCTGATATTTGGAAGCGATACGAAGGATCATTTGTATATCTTTCTTTGATTCCGGAAAACATACCACATCCGGGGTCACTGCTTCATGAATCGATTCATCCTTGCTGTGCTTTTTTAATTCGGATTCCTGCTGCGTTACTTTTTCCCTGCCTAATTGTTCGTAAAGTTTTTCAACATATAACAAAATCTATCCACCTGCCAGTTGTTCACTAAAAATTAATAAATCATATGTGCGATTAAAGCAATAATCGGTAATGAAATAAGGGTACGTTCAATAAAAATAACGAGTAAGTGCCATAATTTAACCGGTATTTTTGAAATCAGCAACAGGGTGCCCATCTCTGTTAAATAAATGATTTGAACTAACGATAAAGCACCAATCACAAATCGTGTTATCTCGGCTTCAATTCCAGAGGCCAGCACAGCTGGTAAAAACATATCAATAAAGCCAATAATGGATGCTGGTGCAGCAGCTGCCGCTTCAGGAATCTGCAATAGATATAAAAGCGGAATCATCGGCTGGGAAATCCAATGGAAAACAGGTGTGAATTCAGCAATAATAAGAGCTATGGTTCCAATCGCCATGACTTGCGGCAATAAAACGAAAATAATTCCCAGAAATATTTCAGAGCCCTGCTTTAATTGATCTGTTAACGTGCCTGCTTTTTTTGCTCTTCTGACAGCCTGATCAACTCCCCATTTAAGCGGGGAAGTGTTTGCTGGAATTTCTTCTTGGAAATGACTTTCTTTATAATACGTATCCGGAATTCTGGAAACAGGCGGAATTCTCGGAATAATGATGGCACTTACGACTCCTGCAATGACAATCGTTAAATAAAAGACAGGAAACATATGTCCAACATTCAGCATATTCGCGATGACGAGACAGAATGGCAGAGAGACGGTTGAGAAGCAGGTTGTAATTGCTGCTGCTTCACGTCCTGTATAAAATCCATCCTGATATTGCTCTCTTGTAAGAACAACTCCAACATTGACATTTCCGACCCATGACGCCAATAAATCAATGGCAGAACGGCCCGGCAGTGTAAATAATGGTTTAATGACTTTCCGAAGTAATGTCCCCACAAATTCCATCGCCCCAAAATTAATGAGATAAGGCAAGAGATAGGAGGCTACAAAAAACCAGACAATCAAGGTTGTCAATAATCCGAACATCACTTGCCCGGTAATTTCGGAATGGATAAATGTAATCCCGGCTCCGAAGAATGTCATCACAGCGAAAATAGTTCCGAGCACTCGGACAACCATCCAGAAAAAAGATACATTAAATAAGGATGAAAGAAACTCTGAATTTACGATAAATGCTGGCTTTAGCAGCATTGCAATGAGCGTAAGAACAGTAGAAATAACCATTGTAAATGTAATGATACCAGGCAGGAGGTTCTCCAGCTGTTCAATAAGAAATTCAGTTATAATGCCCAGCGGTATATTAAACGTATCTCCATCGACGATGGGAAAAAGAAATATAAAAATACCAAATAAGGAGGGCAGCAAAAATTTCAGGAAATCTTTTTTGGAATGTTTTTCGGACACGGTATGCTCTTCTGTTTGTTCACTATTATGGTTCAATGGTCTACCTCCTTATAAAAACGTGAGCTTATTTTTCGTTTTGAACAGCAGTCAATGCCTCTTCAAGTACTTTTATTCCTTCATCTACTTGTGCTTTTGTTACCGTTAATGGAGGAATCATCCGGATAATTTCCCCGGCATTTCCGCATAAATAGAAGAGAACACCTTTCTCTAGACAGCTGTTTAATACATTCATCACGGCTTCTCCGTCAGGTTCACCGGTTTCTGCATCTTTTAGCGCAATTCCAATCATTAATCCAACACCGCGAACATCATGAATAATCGAAAATTTATCTTTTAACTGTATCAGCTGGTTAAGGGCGTAATCCCCGACAGTACGTGCATTTTCAAGAAGTTTTTCTTCCTTGATGACTTCAATGGATGCCCGTGCTGCTGCGCAGGCGATAGGATTTCCGCCGAAAGTCGTTGCGTGGGACCCCATTGGCCATTGGTCCATTAATTCCTTGGAAGCAATTGTTACGCCAAGCGGCATCCCTGCTGCAATTCCTTTTGCAACAGCCATGATATCTGGTGTCACGTCAAAGGTTTGGGCTGCAAACCAGTTTCCTGTCCTGCCAAACCCGGTCTGTACTTCATCAAAAATTAATAAAATCCCATGCCGGTCACAAATCTCCCGCATTTTCTTCAGCCATGATTTAGGCGGGATAACATAGCCGCCTTCACCTAACACAGGCTCTACAATCATACAGGCAACTTCTTCCGGGTCAACCTGATGACGGAATAAATTCGCTGCTTCTTTTTCAAGCTTTTCTGCAAAAAATACCTCCGGATCTTCCCCGGCCGGACAGTCTTCCGAATGTGCGTATGGAAGCTGGTAAGTTAACCAGGAAGGCTGAAGGTGTTTTCTATATTTACTTTTAGAAGTAGAAACACTGAGTGAGCCGATGGTCCGTCCGTGGAATCCGCCTGTAAAAGAAATTACATAAGGACGGTTAGATACATGCTTTGCTAGTTTTAGGGATCCTTCAATTGCTTCCGTGCCGCTATTTCCAAAAAAGAAGTTATCCAGCTTGGGCGGAAGTATTTCCTGGAGCTCTTCTGCCAGCTTTAAAATAGATTCATAGATAATCACGCCGGATGGTCCATGAATCAAATGATCCGCGCTGTCTTTGATAGCCTGCACGACTTTGGGGTGACGGTGTCCAACATTTTCAACAGCAATTCCCGAAGTGAAATCTAAGTATTTTTTGCCGTCTGTCCCATAGTAATAACAGCCCTCTGCCTTTACAACAGGTAAATTTGGATGGTCTTTTGCCATACTCGGAGCAAGGAAATTTCCAATCGAATCAACTAAATGCTCCCAATCTTCTTGCTTTCTTTCCATTTTAAATCCTCCATTTCATTACATTGCGATAAAACGAAACTTCATTCAGTGGGAGTTTTTCGACGCACAGGATGTGCTAGTGCAGACGTTGCGACAGGACGTCGCGAACTTAGTCTGCTTCCTTAATTCTCCCGCTGAATTAGCCTGAGTGATTCAGGGAGTTAGCGCCCGTTATCTCCCGCCTAAATAAATTTATTTTCGCTCTTTATTTTGAGGCGGGAGTTTTACGGGCGGTTCTCCATGATAAAACAATTATTGCATAAGATGTATGATAAATATACATTATTATAAAAGACATAAAATATAATTTATCTAAGCTGTTTATAGTTATTTTTAAGGTTAGATGAAAAATAGCTTCGGTTAATTATAATACGTATTGTATAAATATACAATACGTATTTAATGGTTTTTTGAAAGAGAATAAAGGGGATATTATGTCGGGCATTCGAGTAATAGAGATTCAACGATTCAGTATAGTTATTTCACTGCTTTAATCAATGTCCATCTGTCTTTTTCAACAACTTCTTCCATATCATCCCCAATCGAATAATCGATATAATCGCTTAAATACTGCAGCTCCTCATCTGATAATTCATGTAAAATACTTCGTCCCGTTCTGGATTGAATATCAGCGAGAAGTGCTCGTTTGTTTGGATATGTTTTTCTAATCTCCCAGAGGCGATGCGCTGTTATCTCTTTAAAACCAGCCTGCTGAAGACTTATTTTTATATCATCACTGGAGTATCTCCGTTTCTTTTCAAATTCTCTTAATTTCGGAAAAGCTTCAAAAAAGTATCCGCGGATGTGCTCTTTACTCCCTTCCAGTAAACAATCGTCCAATGTCCGGTCTTGAATAAGATAATAGCCATTGCTGTTTAATACCCTGTATGCTTCTGCAAATACGGAATCAAGATTTTTAAGATGATGGACCAATGCTCTGCTTAGTATCAAATCAACACTTTCCGATTCCAGGCCGGTTTTGTCTGCCAGCCCAAGCTGAAAAGAAATATTCGGGTACCTGCTGCAGTCTTTCTTCGCACCTTCTAATATTGGCTTGGAAGAATCGATGGCTAGGATAGATGGTATCCCGATAGCAGCTAAAGCTCTTGAATAAATTCCGCCTCCGCAGCCTATGTCCGCAGCATGGTGAATGGATGAAATATCAATGAGTTCTCTGATTTTTTCTTTCCACGCTGCATCCGCGTCCCGGCCAGTATAGCTGTACATATTATCTTTACTGTGAAAATCCAAAGCATTCCCTCCTTGAATGGTGTTGTTATCATTCATTATAGTCTTCTTTGTTATCTGTGGATAATCGTGTTTTTTAATCAAAGGAGATAAGAAAATATGATAGGAAATAGACTTAGATGGTAAAATAGAAGAAATAAATAGGATGAAAAGGATGGGAATCAATGAATGAACGTTATCAGATCAGTCATCAAACACCAGCAGTCGAAGCATTTAATGAGCTTCGTGTCGAGGCTGGATTAAGCAATAAAGAAAAAGCAGCGATTGAAATTGGGCTTCCTAATACGTTATTTGCTGTATCCATCTATGACGGTGATACGTTGATTGGGATGGGCAGAGTAGTGGGAGATGGGGGAATTGTTTTTCACGTAGTAGATATCGTGGTCAAACCAAGCTATCAGGGACAAGGGCTTGGAAAGGTCATTATGCAGGAGATTATGGCTTATTTAGATAACCATACCTACAAAGGCTCTTATGTCAGCTTGATTGCAGATATTCCCGCTGATAATTTATATGAACAGTTCGGCTTTCGTCATACGGCCCCGAATTCTGCGGGAATGGCGCGGATGTATTAATAAAAAACCCTGATTATTGTTGTGCAAACAATAATCAGGGTTTTTCAGTATACTTATTTATTAATCGTCTTCTCCGCTAATGCAACCACTTCTTCTGCAGTGCTTAAGGAAAGGAATTCATCTTTAAGTGCTGCAAGCTCTTTTTTGTTCAAGCTAAGAATCTGAGTTCTTGCCGGTAAGATAGAAGTTGCGCTCATGCTGAATTCATCCAGTCCAAGAGCAAGAAGCAATGGAATAGCAGTAGAATCTCCTGCCATTTCACCGCACATGCCTGCCCATTTGCCTTCTGCGTGAGCAGCTTCGATGACATTGTTTACCAGATTCAGGATAGCTGGGTGATATGGCTGATACAGATAAGAAACCTGTTCATTCATACGGTCAGCAGCCATCGTATATTGGATTAAGTCATTTGTTCCGATACTGAAGAAATCGACTTCCTTCGCAAATTGTTTTGCAATCACTGCAGTAGATGGAATTTCTACCATGATTCCTACTTCAATGTTGTCGGAAACTTTAACGCCATCTTTTTTAAGATTGTCTGTTTCTTCTAGCAATAACGCTTTTGCCTGACGGAATTCTTCCAATGTAGCAATCATCGGGAACATGATTTTCAGGTTGCCGTAAGCACTCGCACGCAGTAATGCACGTAATTGCGGGCGGAAGACATGTTCATTTTCCAGACAGAAACGAATTGCACGGAATCCTAAGAACGGGTTCATTTCATGCGGCATATCTAAGTAGCTGATTTCCTTATCGCCGCCGACATCAAGTGTTCTTACAACGACAGGCTTGTCTCCCATTTTTTCTAATACAGCTTTATAAGCTTCAAATTGAACATCTTCGGAAGGCAATTCAGAGTTACCCATATAAAGGAATTCGGTACGATAAAGTCCGACGCCCTCGCCGCCATTATTAAGAACACCTTCTACATCATTCGGTGTACCGATGTTTGCAGCAAGCTCAACTTGTTCACCGTCTGCAGAGAAAGTAGGCTCATCCTTTAATTTTGCCCATTCTTCCTGCTGCTTAGCAAATGCAGCTTGTTTCGCTTCATATACTTTAATCTCTTCTTCTGTCGGATTGATGATAACTGTACCTTCAATGCCATCGACAATAATCTGGTCGTCCTTTTTCACAGCGCCGGTAATTTCTTTTGTACCTACCACAGCAGGAATTTCTAAGGAGCGGGCCATGATAGCAGAGTGAGAAGTTCTGCCGCCGATATCGGTTGCAAACCCTTTTACAAATTCACGGTTTAACTGAGCGGTGTCAGATGGTGTTAAATCTCTTGCGATAACAATCACTTGCTCATCAATTAAAGCAGGGTCCGGGAAGGTAACCTGAAGCAGGTGAGACATGACACGTTTGGTTACATCATGGATATCTGCTGCACGTTCGCGCATATATTCGTTATCCATGGCTTTAAACATGTCGATAAACATCGTAGCAACTTCGTCCAAGGCAGCTTCTGCGTTTACTTTATCATCGTTGATTTTATCTTTAATCGGATTAATCAGCTCTGGGTCTCCTAATACAAGCAAATGCGCAGAGAAAATTTCTGCATGCTCTTCCCCGAGTTCTTTTAATGTATGTGCTTTGATTTTTTCCAGTTCCTGTCTAGAAACTTCTAATGCGCTTTCAAGACGCTCAATCTCTTGTCCTGGATTATCAATAGACGTTTTTTCAAAATTTAAATCCGGGTCTTTCAGTTCGTATACTTTCGCAATGGCAATTCCACTAGATGCAGCAATTCCATTCAATTTTTTCATTATGAGAGCATCCTTTCTTTAATAAAACTATCTTATTAATTATAACATATCTATACTAAATTAGCGTGGGCTGAGGTGCAAGTTTAAAGGGTTTTCTTCAATTGTTAAAATCAATATAATCCGTTATTTTTTACCAGCATTCTTCAGCCAATCTCCGATAAACGCATATACTTCCTCCCGGCAGGTATCATTTAATAATTCATGCTTTCCACCCTCGTAAACCTGAACGACAATATTCTCCAGGCCATTTTTTTGAAAGAGAGAAGCTGTTTTCCATACTCCCTTTCCATATTGACCAATAGGATCCTCGTCACCGCTGATAAGGAGAAGCGGAAGATTTTTACGTATGTTTTGATTGAGACTTTGCTTTCTGGTCTGATAGATACCTTCCAATAAATCATAGAAGAAACGGGCTGTCGGAATAAAGCCGGTATAGGAGTCTGCTTCATAAGCGTCTGCATATGCTTTTTCTCTTGTAAGCCATTCGTGTTTGTAATGCTTATCCTGTTTCATACTGTTCCCTAAAACGAGCTGATTCATGAGAGGAGAAGGTTTCCTTGACGGCAGGAGGGATGCTGCTGTTTTTCCTGCGGTGGCAAGAAGTCTGGAATAATGTCCTGTACCGGTTAATATTAATCCATCCATTTCATTACTAAAATGCTGAATGAAATTCCGCATTAAAAAAGAACCCATGCTATGCCCCAAGAAGTAATAGGGAAGATGAGGAAAAGCTTTTTTTCCATATTGCATGATTTCATACAAATCTGTCACGACGCGTTGAAAACCATTTTTCTCTGTAAAGTAGCCTTGTATTCCTAAATCACCTGTTTTCCCATGTCCGCGATGGTCATTGCCGATCACGATGTAACCTAAAGAAGTGCAGCAGGAAGCGAAATCATGATAGCGTTCAATATGTTCCACCATGCCGTGGGCAATCTGCAGGATGCCAACAGGTCTTCTTTCCGGAAGCCATTGTTTGATATAGATGCGGGTTCCGTCAGACACTGTCAGCCAATCTGTTTTCATCTCCATGTTTTCTTCCCCCTTGGTATCATTAATAACGATGCTTTTTTATTTACGCGGGACTGCTACATTCATTATACGTTGAAGACGGGTTGTTGGACAAATTCAAATAAGGGATGAATCACGAGGGGTGTATAGTAAAGAAGTATTTCACAAATCAATCTTGCACAACAAATTCAAAGTATGATAAAGTATAAGATAGGGATTGTCGGAACATAGGAGGAGTATGAAAACATGTTGTTAACTGTGGTTAATGTGATATTAGTAATTGACGTTATCGTGATGATTGCACTTGTCTTATTGCAGTCTGGAAAAAGCGCTGGTCTTTCAGGAGCGATTTCCGGCGGTGCAGAGCAGTTATTTGGAAAACAGAAAGCACGCGGAATTGACCTGGTGCTACATCGTATGACAATTGTTACAGCGGTGCTGTTCTTTTTATTAGCTTTCTTGGCAGCGTACGTATTACAATAAATGATATTCCTTATCACAGTAGTGTGGTAAGGTTTTTTTATTTTCGCTTTTCATAATACAGGGTATACTAGAAATGAATTGGGAAAAATGATTTCCCGCAGTTTAACGGACAGTTTTATTTTTCAGGAAGATGAAAGGAATGGATGATTGTGAAAATAAAGTTACCACAGCCGTTTACATTTGAAGCAGGAGAACGTGCTGTATTATTACTGCATGGATTTACCGGGCACTCTGCAGACGTCCGCATGCTTGGACGGTTTCTGGAAAAGAAAGGCTACACAAGCCATGCGCCGATTTATCGCGGACATGGACTGCCGCCGGAGGAATTGATCAAAAGTAATCCGGACCAATGGTGGGCAGATGTGAAAGCTGCTTTTAACCATCTGAAGGACCTTGGATATCAGGAAATTGCAGTTGCCGGTCTGTCTCTTGGAGGCGTATTAGGTTTAAAACTTGCCTATTCGGAGAAAATTAAAGGTATGGTGTCCATGTGTGCTCCGATGTTTTTTGACAATGAGGAAGAACTGACCAAAGGATTCCGGGAATTCTCCAAAGAGTTTAAACAGCTGGAACAAAAAGATGAAGCGGTTATAAAAGAAGAAGTCGATACGATTATGGATAATTCCAAGAACCTCTTTATTGGTGTCAGGGACACAGTGAAGGAAGTAAAATCAAATATTGATATGATTTACACGCCTACCTTAGTCGTACAGGCTGAGAAGGATCAAATGATTAATACAGACAGTGCGAATTATATTTATGACAATGTCGAATCCACACAAAAAGAAATCAAATGGTATGCTAATTCAGGCCACGTGATTACGATGGACAAAGAAAAAGATCAGCTTCACGAAGATATTTATGCGTTTTTAGAGAGCCTGGATTGGGAAGTATAAAGTAGAAAGATGGAAAGATAAACAGAAAGAAGGTGAACGTTATGAAAGAACGCATTTTAGATTATATTAAAGAGAACAGCACGAAACCCTTATCTGTCCAAGAATTAGAAGAGGCTCTTGCGCTGGAGAATGCAGAAGAATTTAAAGAGCTGGTGGTTTCTTTAAATGAACTCGAATTAGAGGGAGACCTTGTCCGTACCAGAAAAAATCGATTTGGACTGCCGGATAAAATGAATTTGGTCAAAGGAACTCTCCAAATGCATGCCAAGGGCTTTGCTTTTCTGATTCCGGAAGATGAGAACCAAACAGATGTGTATATCCATGCAAATGATATGGGCTCTGCCATGAATAAGGATAAAGTGCTCGTCCGCCTGGAAAAAAAGGATACGGAGGACACGCGCCCGGAAGGAAAGGTTATTCGTATTCTGGAACGTGCAGTCGTCACCGTAGTAGGTACATTTGAAGATAATCGTTCCTTTGGATTTGTTATCGCGGATGACAAGCGGATTCCAAATGATATTTTTATTTCTAAAGGACATACGCATGGAGCGATTGACGGTCATAAAGTACTTGCCCGCATCACTAAATATCCGGAGGGAAGAAAAAGTGCAGAAGGAGAAATCATCCAGATTCTTGGTCATAAAAATGATCCGGGAATTGATATTCTCTCCATTATTTATAAGCATGGAATCCCGATTGATTTTCCGGAAGAGGTTATCGAGCAGGCGAATAAAGTTCCCGAAGAAATTGACCCGGATGATATCCAAGGGAGAAAGGATCTGCGCGATGAGGTCGTTGTTACGATTGACGGTGCTGATGCCAAGGACTTAGATGATGCGGTAAGCGTCAAACGTCTGGATAATGGAAATTACCAGCTTGGAGTCTATATTGCTGATGTCAGTCATTATGTAGAAGAAGGTACGCCGCTGGATAAGGAAGCCTTTGAGCGGGGGACAAGTGTTTATTTAGTTGACCGCGTGATTCCGATGATTCCTCATCGTTTATCAAACGGGATATGCTCGCTTAACCCTCATGTGGACAGACTGACACTTGGCTGTCAGATGGAAATCAATACAAGCGGACAAGTCGTTAACCATGAAATTTTCCAAAGTGTGATTAATTCGAATGAGCGAATGACTTACACCGATGTAAACAAAATTTTAGTCGACAAGGATGAAGAGCTGCGCCAAAAATATGAGCCGCTTGTTCCAATGTTTGAGAATATGGAAAAGCTGGCAGCTATTTTACGCGGAAAACGCTTTGGCCGCGGCGCCATTGACTTTGATTTTAAAGAAGCAAAGGTACTCGTTGATGAAAAAGGCCATCCGACCGATGTGGTTATTCGTGAGCGCTCTGTCGGAGAAAAATTAATTGAGGAATTTATGCTGGCAGCGAATGAAACAATTGCGGAGCATTTCCATTGGATGGACGTCCCGTTTATCCACCGTATCCATGAGGAACCGGATGAAGGGAAGCTGGAGAAATTCTATGAATTCTTAGCTGGTCTGGGCATTTCTGTCAAAGGAACGGCTAACGAGGTTCATCCGCAGCAGCTGCAAAAGGTATTAGAATCAATTAAAGATGATCCCGAAGAAATGATTGTATCTAAATTAATGCTGCGCTCGATGCAGCAGGCAAAATATTCTCCGCAAAGCGTGGGTCACTTTGGCCTGGCAACGGATTTTTATACCCATTTCACGTCGCCAATCCGTCGTTACCCAGATTTAATTGTGCATCGGTTAATCCGCACTTATTTGATTGAGAAGAAAATCGATAAGAAAACGATGATGCACTGGAAGGACAGAATGCCGGAAATCGCCCGCCATACTTCCGAAATGGAACGCCGGGCAGTCGATGCAGAGCGTGATACCGATAATATGAAGAAAGCGGAATTTATGAAGGATAAAATCGGCGAAGAATTTACTGGTATTATCAGCTCGGTAACGAATTTTGGCATGTTTGTGGAACTGGAAAATACGGTAGAAGGACTGGTTCATGTCAGCTATTTGACAGATGATTATTATCATTATGATGAACGCAGTCAGGCGATGATCGGCGAGCGGACGGCCAAAGTATTCCGCGTTGGCGATGAGGTCGATATTAAAGTGGCTGATGTAAACTTAGAAGAATACACGGTCGACTTCGAATTGACATCCTTAGGTTCTCCGCGCCGGAAGGAAAGAAAGCAGAAGCCCGCAGGAAGAATTATCCAATCTCCTGGAAAGAACAACGAAAAATCCAAAAGTAAGCCAAAGGGCAAAGGCAAAGCAAAACCCAAAAACAAGAAAAAGAATAAACCGAAACGATAGAATCTCTTTCAGGAGATTTTATCGTTTTTTTCGCACAGCGATAGAAACGTTTTAATTATGTGAAAGCTTTGAGATAAGGCGTATTTTTTGGTAAACTATAATGAGGATTCATTCATGGAGAAATGGATTACTTTATGGATGAATAAGAACTTTTCAAAGTTCGATGGAAGAGGATGATTTCAAATGCCAAAAGGAAATGGAAAAACCATTACACAAAATAAAAAAGCTTCCCATGATTATTTTATTGAAGAAACCTACGAAGCAGGCATTGTCCTGCAGGGGACAGAAATCAAGTCTATTCGGAATGGCAGAGTAAATATTAAGGACGCCCATGCGCGAATCGACAGAAAAGGGGAAGTGCAATTAGTGAACCTGCATATTGCCGAATATGAGCAGGGGAACCGGTATAATCACGACCCGACCCGTTCAAGAAAGCTGCTGCTTCATCGGAAGGAAATTGATAAATTAATCGGCTTAACCCAGCAGCAGGGCTATGCATTAGTTCCATTAAAGATTTATATTAAAAATGGCTATGCAAAAGTATTAATTGGTCTTGGAAGAGGGAAAAAGAAATACGACAAGCGTGAAGACTTGAAACGCAAACAAATGAAACGGGATGTGGACAGGGCCATTAAAGATCATATGCGGTAATCCGGAGCATACTTGACAATTAGGTATGGTTTGTTATAATGAAAGGTACCCTATTCGTGGTATGCTGTGAAGAAAACAGCTGATATCAGGATAGCAGGGTACAGTTGAATAATTTAAGTTTGCTTAATTATTCCCTGTGTTTTTTATGATACGGGGACGTTACGGATTCGACAAGGATAGATTGAGCTCAAGTTGCACGTCGAGGTTACGGCTCGTAAAACGTTACGCCTAAATATAACTGGCAAAGAAAACAATCAACCTGTTTTAGCAGCTGCGTAAGTAGCCTAAAACGATCCTTCCTGCCATCGCCCGTGTGGCAGATTGAAGGGTCTCAAATGAAGCGGGCTATACTGCTATCCACCGTCTGAGGATGGGCAGAAGAACTGAATCAGACTAGCTCCATGGAAGCCTGTTGGCAGGCCGACATGTGAGCGAATGATAATATACCAACTAAGCGTGTAGATACTTGAGTGGCAATATCTCTGGACGAGGGTTCGACTCCCTCCGTCTCCATTTGTAACTTATAAACGTTGTTATATCAACGTTTATAAATCGGTGGCAACAAAACTGGCAACACTTATTTAAAATTGTATATCTTTGCAGGTTTGAAGTCGTCTTCCATTTGAAGTACGGCTTCTTTTTCTGTGCTCGGATATAAATGACTGTAAATGTTTAATGTTGTTCCTATATCACTGTGGCCTAATCTTTGCGCGATGATTCCAGGGATAGCATTTTTATTAATTAAATAACTTGCATGGCTATGTCTGAAATCATGTATTCGAATCTTTTTAACTCCTGCAGCCTTCACATACTTAGCGAAATTGTTATCGATGGCAGTTGTGGAAACATGATCGTGGAATTCGCCAAATACTACATAGTCAGGCTTATAATGCTCCTGTGATGCTTTTAATTGAGATAAAAGCCTTATCGTATGCTTAGGCATAATAACCGTTCTGCGACTGGCTTTTGTTTTTGTGGTAGTTACTTTCCTATTGTAAGCTGTTTTATTAATGTTTATTTTATTCTCCTCAAAATCAATATCTTTCCATGTTAAAGCTAAAGCTTCCCCTTTTCGCATCCCGCTATAATAAAGCGTCATAAATAAAGTATAATATAACGGGTTGTCCACCACAGAAATAAATCGTTTAAACTCTTCAAGCGTCCAATAGTTGACATGCTTTTCTTCTTCTAAATCCACATTACCTACAACTGCGGCAGGATTTACTTTTACATATTCTTGTTTAATTGCATAATTAAAAACAGCAGACAATGTTGTGTGTATCTTTTTAATGTGACTGGCTGCATATTCTTTATCTATAAGTTCATCCTGGAACTTGGTAATGTCACGATTGCGTATATTTTCCATTTTTTTATTACCAAACTTAGGCAATATGTTTGTATTTATAATCCCGCTTATCTTATTATATGAAGATTCTTTTCTTCTCTTTTTATACCAGTCTAAATATTCATTGGCTACATCCTCAAATTTTAAGTTTTCTTCTGTTAACTCCTCATTTTCCCAATCAATCAAAAATTGAGCTTCCGCAAGCCGTGCTTCCTTCTGGGATTTAAACCCCCTGCGTTTAGGCTGTCTAACTTTTCCTTTTTTGTCTTTAACTCTAACAGTAAAAAAATATTCACCTTTTTTATCTTTATCTTTATGGACTGACATGTTTTTTCCTCCAATTAATTTCAATTAACACTAGAACATTTGTTCCTTTGATGATATAATAATATCAAACAAATATCAAACGTATTACGTTTTTGTAACAAACACCATATTATTCGCTCCACAAATATGGTATAAATAAATTAAGCTGTTCGGCTGAATCATGTCGGTGAGTAGATATAATCTACTCGTTTTCGCCTACTTCGTCCCAAACGTATAAGTCTTCCATTCGACAGTTCAGAATGGACGCAATATTGTACGCAACTTCTATAGACATTTTTTGTTTATTCAATACATATTTATTTATTTGCTGGACTTTTACGCCCAAAACGTCTGCCAATTGTTGTTGCGTTATATCGGCGCTAAGAAGTTTTTCACGAAGCAGGCATCTACCGACTACATAAGCCAGAACAGACACCTTCTCTCTATATTTATTACACCAAGGCGGTGATGTTTGTGACGGATGAAGAATTACAATTGCTTGTTGATTTTATTAATTTGGTTAAGGATTAATTTTTGTTTAAGTTTTCATAATATTCTACAGTAAAACGAATGCTTTCCAAAAACTTTTCCCTTTCTTTTTCATCCATAGAAAGGGTTTTTTCTATGAGTTTGTTTAAAAATTCCATGTCTTCTATATCAAGGTTATTCGCTAACTTTAATGCATTTTCAAATTCATCTCTTGTGTTTTCCTTTTTCGGAAACAGTTCATTGATACTAATACCAAGCACATCACTAATCGCAAACAACATATCTTGTTCTGGCGATATTGCCCCACGTTCATAAGCGGAAACTGTATTATCTTTTACTCCTATTTTTTCTCCTAATTCTTTTTGAGTTAATTTATTTCGTTTTCTGTTTTCCTTTATTCGGCTTCCAACAAATTTAGCTAATTCTTTTTTATTCATTTTCTTGCCTCCATTTATTTGCTAACTGCATTAATAATAGCACTTTACATATAGTATATCCACTAAAAATAAAATTATGCATTAAAAATGAGAAAATAGTATTGACTTCACATTAATAATGCATTATTATTAAAAATGTCAAGAGGAGAAAGGAGGAAAATTAATGCAATGGAACCTAATCATCTCAAGAAAAGAACTCAAGTTAAGTCAAGTCGATATGGCAAAAGAATTGAAAATGTCTAAAGACACATACGGCAGAAAAGAACGAGGAGAAACCCAATTCACAGCAGACGAAATGTTTTTAATCAGTGATTTTTTGGGTAAACCTATTGATCAAATTTTTTTAAGAAGAAACTGCATTAATAGTGCAGTTAAGTAATTTAGCTTTCATTAACACCATCACACACCCTGTAATGAATATTTAAACGAGCGGAGCATGCGACGACCTACCATTAGAGATAGCGAGCAGCAGCAATAGCCAATCGCCATGACTTTAAATATTGATTAGGGGGTGTGTATGGAAAAAAAGGAGGATGAATCATGTCAACAAATACTAGATTGTTTATTGCCAGGAGAGAACATCAATTAAAACAATCTGATGTTGCTAAGAAATTAAATATCTCTCCACAGACTTACTATAGGAAAGAAAAAGGTATATCGGAATTTAGCCAGCGCGAAATGATAATGCTGGCAAAGATTTTCAAATGCACTTTAAACGAATTGTTTTGGGAGGAGGCTAAACATGCTTAAAAATCATTATTTAGAAAAAGACCTATCACTCGTAGAAACGGAACTTGGAAAACTGTTAGTAGCGTTTGAGAAATCTAAAACAATGGTTGAAAATGCGCAGTTTGAAGATAATCAGGAAATTATTTCTGAAATCACAGGAGCACTTGCAAACCTGCACATGTTAAACCGCAGGAAGATTGATGCAGACGTCACAGCAGATGCAATGGAATGTATAAGGAGAGCATATGGATAAGACGGATTTTGTCTATAACGTAATGTTTGCGGGTGCAATGGGGTTTTTACTATTAATGATGGTTCATTAGGAGGAGTGAAAGTTATTTTAAATATTTTAGTAATTATATGTGTATTGCTTATAGGTGCATTGGAAACTATTGGTCATTATAAATACGGGGCTCGATTACGATTGTTTCCTATGTGGATGCTTATATTTTTAGTAATTATTGCACACTTACAAATAATTTCAATGAAATAGGAGTGATTGGATGGATATACAGCACCCCGACATAACAAGAACCTTACGCACCGGATATCCCACACCAGAAAAACGATTAAAGGACAAGCCAGGCGAGTATTGGGACCCCATTGAATGGATGAAAGAAAAAAATAGTCCTCTGCCAAGGACTATAAATAAAATTAAAAAATAAATTTATACGCCTATTATAAGGCGTTTGGGAGGATTGTGCAATGAATTTAGATGAAGCGATTGAAGTTAATAAGATTCTTTCTGTTGCATATGATGATGGTTTTATATCACTTTTTTCCGGTGGGATACCGAAAAGAATTCATTTAGATAACAAAAAATTTAAAGAATTATCTTGGGATAAAACAGTTCACCTCACAGACCATCGCGATGAATATGACGAACATTATTTCGTTTATAAAGGTATTAAATTTTTCAGTCTTGTGGAGAGGGAGAGTGATTCAAATGAATAGCCTATACGATTTAACACAAGATTTCATGCAAGTACAATCCCTAATCGATGAAGGAGGCGAAAACCTCCAAGACACCTTAGATTCTATAAATCTAGCAATTGAGGACAAGCTCGAAAATATCGGAAAAGTTATCCGCAATTTGGATGGGGAAATGGAAATGCTGAAAAATGAAGAAACTAGACTGGCTGATAAAAGAAAGGCGCTTGAGGCGAATAAAAAACGGTTGAAATTATATGTGGAAGATCAGTTAGCTATCACAGGTAAAGACAAAGTAAAAGCAGGATTATTCACATTCGCGATGCAGAATAATGCACCGTCTGTGAAAGTGACGGATGAAAAATTAATACCTAAACGTTTTTTTATTAAACAAGAACCGGTATTGGATAAGAAATCGTTAAGTGAAGAGTTAAAGGAAAAAGACGAAAAGTCAATGCCTGGCGTTGAATTAGTGCAGGGCAAGCATTTACGGATTAGATAGGAGGTTGGATAAGCAGTGAGAGGCTCACGAAGTAACTTAGGAGGACATTATGCCGGAACAGGCATGAATCACTGGGAGGAATCAGAAGAAAATTACAAAAATCATAAAGTGCATGTCAAATTAGAAAACGATTATGAATCAATGGAATCAGAAGAATTTGAAAAACTGTGTGAAGAATTATCCGGGGAGGTTAAAACCTATAATAAACGGATTAGATAGGAGGTATGACGTTGAGTTTACAGATAACTAATGCAACTGATATTCAAACGAATAAAGGTACGTATTTAATTTACGCGCCACCAGGCATGGGTAAAACCACAGCGATTAAATATCTGCCAGGTAAAACATTAGTGCTCGATGTAGACAGGACAACCAGAGTGCTAAAAGGTGAAAAGAACATCGACATTGCCTATGTAGATAATACAGATACTTGGAAGTTTTGGGGAGAATTGATTGTTGATCTTGAAGAAAATTATAAAGGCAAATATGACAACATTGTCGTCGATAATATCAGTGAACTTGAACGTAGTCTGTTATCAGACTTAGGTAATAAAGGAAAAAATAAAGGTGTCCCGTCGCAGGGCGATTATCAATATATGCAGTTCCGTATCGTAAACAGTTTAAGATATATGAAAAATTTAGGTTCCAATTTAGTGTGGACAGCGTGGGAAAGTTCAGATTTATTCACGGATAGTTCAGGACAACAATGGAACAGAAGCTTCCCACAGATTAACCATAAAATTATGAACAATGTTCTTGGGTTGTGTGATGTGGTTGCAAAGTTAGCCATTAACTCTGACGGTGAAAGAGGTTTTGTTTTAAGTTCATCAAACAGCACATACGCAAAAAATCAGATTGATGATCGCAAAGGGTGCTTGCAAAGTGAATTAATACTGGGTGATGTTGATGATCCAACTTAGAGATTATCAGCAAGAATTAATTAATGATGTTAGGAAGTCGTATTTAAACGGCAGTAGAGCACCTTGTGTTGTTTTGGGGTGTGGAGGCGGTAAAACGGTTTTATTCGCTTACATGGCTCAACAATCGCAAGAAAAGGGTAATACAGTATGGTTTTTGGTTCATAGGACTGAATTGTTGCAACAAACTGTAGACACATTCGACAGATTCAATATTGAAAGAAAAACAATTCATATCGCAATGGTCGGTACTGTTTCTAGAAATCTATCAAAGTTACCAAAGCCGGATTTCATCATATTTGATGAATGTCACTTTTCAGCAGCCAAGACATGGAGAAAGATAATAGATGCTTTTCCGGATGCAAAGTTAGCCGGACTAACCGCAACGCCCACAAGATTGGATGGTAAGCCGTTAGGCGACATATACGACGATTTAGTCGAAGGTGAAAGTATTGGTAATTTGATAGATAAAAACCATCTGGCGCCCTATAAATATTACGCTCCATCGGTAGCTGATCTCTCTGCTCTGAAAAAGAAAAGAGGGGATTTTGATAAAGGACAAGCAGAAGAAATACTTTCAACCAAAGCAGTATTTGGCGATGTAATAAAGCATTATAAAAATTATGCGAATGGAAAACAGACGATTTGTTATTGTTCCACAATCAATCACAGCGAAATGATGGCCAAGGAATTTCAAGAAAAGGGTATTAATGCAATTCATTTCGACGGAGACACACCAAAGAAAGAACGAAAGCAGATTATCAAAGACTTTCGAGAAGGGGAAATAACTGTTTTATGTAACGTTGATTTAATCTCTGTCGGATTTGATATGCCAGATGTGGACTGCTGCATTTTATTAAGGCCAACTGATTCCACAGCCTTATACATCCAACAAGCGTGTAGGGCTTTAAGGTTTCGTGAAGGTAAAACGGCCATCATTCTGGATCATGTAAATAATTATGAACGTCATGGACTTCCAGATGATGAGCGAGATTGGAGTTTAGGTGATAAATACCAAAAACCTAAACGTTTCCAGGAGGATGGAACACTGAAAATAAAACAATGCTTAAACTGTTTTGGAGTATTTGAAGCTGGTATCAATATATGCCCTCATTGTGGACATGAAGTTGAGTTGGTAAAGCAAGAATTAGAAAATATCAAGGAGATTGAGTTAGAGGAAATCAAGCGCAAGAAGAAAGAAGAAGCCGAAAAGATTGTTTTGGATTTTCGTTCTCCAGATGAATGTAAGAGTTTGGCGGAATTACAAGCATACGCCAGAAACATGGGATATAAAAATGGTTGGGCCTGGTTCCAGGCAAAAGCGAGAGGTTTAGTTAATTAAAAAAACAAACAGAAAAGGATGATTAATAATGGGATTTAATTTAGATTTTAACAACACATTTGAAGGATTTTCAAAAATCGAGGACGGCGTTTACGAGGTGGTTATTGACCATGCAACAGAAGACGCAACAAAAGGTGGCGCAGAATTTACTAATTTTCAAATGACTATCAGAAATGATCTGGATCAACCGCATAAAAATCAAAAAATTTGGGAGCGTGTATTTAAAGCGAAAGCTACCGGAACTTATAACATGATGATGTTTAATACAATCGGTAAAGCTGCTAACTTACAGTCTGGAAAAACTTACAATACGTTTGAAGAGTTGTTGGAAGATTACCGGGGGAAACCATTGCAAGTTTACGTTGAAAACGAAACATCAGAGTACAATGGAAAAACTTATGAAAATCTTAATGTAAAGCAATGGAAACCGACAGCATTTCCACAGGTTAATCATCAGTGGAAGCAAAGCAATGACAGCAATAATCAATCAAGTAACGATCCGTTTAAAAATAACGGCGAACCAATAACTATCCAAGATGACGATTTACCATTTTAAGGAGTGAACTGCATGTTTTCAAAAATACCGCACGAATTAAAAGAACTACACCACTGGTGCGGTTACAAACTGCAGCAGAGAAACGGAAAAACAACAAAAATTCCTGTAGATGCAAATACAGGTAATTTAGGAAAAAGTAATGATGAATCTACATGGGCGAGTTTTCAAACCGCCCTGGATTCCATCAATAAATTTAATTGTGATGGAATTGGGTTTTACTTTAAAGAGCCTTATATCGGTATTGATATTGATAATATCCAAGAGGATATAAAAAGCTACCAATCTGGTGATGGAGATAATATCGTCTCTGAATTTGTGGACATGCTTGGCAGTTATGCAGAAATATCACCTAGTGGGAATGGTATCCACATTATTTTAAAAGGCGAACTACCGCCTAATGGAAGCAGGAAAGGTAATAAAGAGTTTTACAGTTCGGGTCGTTTCTTTACAGTAACCGGCAATGCCATTGGTGGCTATAATCACATTGTGGATGACACCGATTATGGAAAAATTAATTACCTTCACAATAAATATATTGCCAGTAACGAGCCTATAAAGGCGCCTACTGCATTAAATAATCAAGGTAACAACTTATCAGAAACAGAGGTTATCAGAATTGCGGAAAACAGTAAAAATGGCATGCGATTTAAATTGTTTTTAAACGGTGGATGGGAGCAATTTTATGATAGCCAGTCCGAAGCTGATATGGCTTTTGCAAATGATTTAGCATTTTGGACAGCTTGTGATTATGAAAAAATGGACACTATTTTCCGTCAATCATCCCTCTATCGCGAGAAGTGGGAGAGAAAGCAGAGCGGGTCAACGTATGGAGGAATTACGTTAAATAAAGCTATTCAAGAGTGTAATAACGTATTTAATCCGCAATCTGATGGTAGTGATTTCAATTTATACGTCCTAGAAAACAGCACAAAAGAAATTGAGAAAAAATATTATTCTTACGATGACACAGGGAATGCAGCCAGATTTACCGATAATTTTAAAGATGCAGTCAGATATAGTTACGTTCGGAAGAACTGGTACTTTTATAACGGAAAAACATGGGTGCTAGATCAAGAAGGGAAAGTTAAATCTTTAGTTGACGAAATCTTGGAAAAAATGAAGCAGGAACCAGTTTTTGTTTCTGATGATGTGGATGAGGAGGAAGCGCAAAAAAACCTTAGAAAACACATTAAATATTCCAGAGGAAGTAACGGAAAGACAAACATGCTGAAAGAAAGCCAGCACTTGCTGCCTATTCAGCCGGAAACGTTTGATAAAGACCAACACTTGCTGAACGTTCAAAATGGCTATATCGACCTTAAAACAGGGGAATTGAATAATCATGATAAAGATAAGTTTTTTACAAAAATAGCTTCCATCGAATATACGGATAAAATCGATTGTCCGCAATGGATAGACTTTCTGAATCATACATTCGATGGAAACAAGCCTTTAATAGATTATATGCAGCGAGCTGTAGGATATTCCATATCCGGATCAACAGAAGAACAAGTTATGTTTATTCTTTACGGAAACGGTAGGAACGGTAAATCAGTGTTCCTAGATGTTATTACCGAAATGCTAGGAAACTATACGACTAACATTCAACCACAGACGCTTATGGTTAAACCGCAATCTGGTAGTGCTAACAGTGATATCGCTAGATTACAAGGGGCTAGATTAGTAACGACAACAGAGCCTAATGATGGAATGCGGTTTGATGAGGGATTGGTTAAACAGGTTACAGGCGGAGATACAATAACAGCTAGATTTTTATACGGTGATGAGTTTGATTATGATCCAGAATTTAAGCTGTGGATGGCCACAAACCACAAACCGATTATTCGAGGTACGGATGATGGGATATGGCGCAGGATGGTTATTATTCCCTTCACCGTGCAGATACCAGAGAACAAGGTGGATAAAAATCTAAAATATAAACTCCGCAGAGAAATGACTGCAATATTAAATTGGGCGGTCGAAGGCTACCGGGAGTGGAAACGGATTGGATTATCCGAACCACAAGTTATTAAAGACCAGCGCCAGACATACCGAACGGAAATGGACGCAGTAGAATTATTCATCGAAGAATGTTGTTACCGCAAACCAGGAGAGAGGGAGAAGTCCAAGGATTTATATCGAGTATATCGAGAATGGGCTAAAGAAAACAATCAGTATGCCATGAATAGCACTAAGTTTGGTAAGGAAATGAGCAATAAATTCCAAAAAATCAGAAGTAATGGCAGCTGGTATGTGGGAGTTAAATTAAGAAGCGAATATTCTGGTCATGGATTTCAACTTGATTTAGGATGATTGGACAACACTCGGACAAGTTTTGGACAGGTTAATATACAAACCTGTCCACCCAACAAACGTTGACATATAGCCTTTTCTTTATATTATATTTTCTTTTTGGACAGGTTGGACAGGAAAAAATAATAAAAAAGGAATATAAAAATGAAAATAAAAATATAGGAAAGGTTTTATGGTTTTTAAAAAACTTGTCCAAAATAAGCTAAAAAAACATGGTCAAAACCATGAGTGACAAGGGTTTGGACAGGTTTGAAGTGTTGTCCGAATATAGGAGGTTTAAAAAAATGCGCGAAAGTGACATCCAAAATTCCATCAGACTAGCATTAAATCCATATGCTGTTATTTTCCGAGTTAATTCCGGGAAAGTGAGAATGAAAGATGGGAGATTTTTTGATACAGGAGTACCCAACGGATATACAGACTTATCAGGATTCCGGAAAAGCGATGGTAAAGCTATATTTTTAGAAATAAAAACAGATAAAGGCAGATTACGAGATGCTCAGAAACACTTTTTAAATACTATGCAGCAATATCCGATTATATGCGGAGTGGCTAGATCACCAGAAGAAGCAATAAAAATTGTGACTGGAGGTTAGTTTATGGAAATTGAACAAACAACAATATTAATACGTGATGCGATTAGAGATATACCAAAACAATACAATATGAATGCAGAGCGTATTCGGGCGTTGGAAAAAGAAAGGATTGATTTGCTACACCTCATTGAACTTGTGGATTTAAATGCCAGGGAAGGCTACAAAGTTTATAAAGAGCTTCAATCCTTGCAGAAAGAACGCAGAAAATTAAAGGATGAAAACGAGTTATTGAAACACGTTAAGCAATCTTTTTCAAACATGAAAGGTCAACTAAAGCATTTGGATAAAGCGATTGGCGATATACGAAACGAAAAAATTAATTTAGATAAACGCAGTTATCGTTGTAGGTCTAGAAAAGATCTAGAAAAAATTATAAATGAGGTGAAATAGTGGATAACATAAATCATCCAGAACATTACAAAGGAAAAACAGAAGTGATTGAAATCATCGAACAGCTCACGGAAGGTATGGAAGGGAATAAAGCATACATGCTCGGAAATGTTGTTAAGTACGTTTTCAGACATGAAAAGAAAAATGGTATTGAGGATTTAAAGAAAGCTGCTTGGTATTTGAACCGGGTGATTGATAATGAAAATTAAATTTGTTATTAACGAACGCAGAAAAGATGTAAAAAGCAATTTCAACCCTAAGTTATCGGAGTATTGGCAAAAAACATTTTATGATTTGTTTAAAGGGTGGTAGGAGAGAGATTAATAGATTTGAGACTAAAATATAGCCAAAGATGTTAAAACGTCTCAAATTAACCAAATGGAGGGTTTAGGCATGAATCAAGATTTAACTAAAAGATACTGGATATTTATAATCCGGGAATATTATCCGACTGGTGGATTAGATGATGTTGTGTATACGACCGATATGTTGTCGGATGCGCTAGATATACAAAGAGAAAATGATGGCATTTGGGACGAAGTGTATATATTCGATTCAGAACGAAGGAAAGTATTGGAGGGATAGCGTGAAACAAAAGATATTAGATGCTGGATTAGCTGTTTTATTGGTTGGTGCTGTTATCGCGATGTTTGTTATGGCTAATACGGTGAAAGAAGTGCATGCGGAGAATGAGCAATTAAAGCAAGAAAACGCAGATTTGCTACTGGATAAAATCAACCTGGAAATCGATTTAGAAAATACCTTGGATGCTAATTGGCAGTTGAATAATCAGTTGGAGAGGATGGAGGGCGAAGGAGAATGACTGAGTTAGAACTATATAAATTTGTACAAGGTAAAGAAATTGATTGGAGAGGTGAAACTCTCATGCTTTGGTTAGATGGTGATGATTTAGAGGCATTCTCCGAAGTAGAAGGCAATGTCATCGTTGACGATGGTGGGTACGAAGTCACTTTGCTTCATGATGGGACGATATGCATCGAATTAAACGATATATGTGAAATTCATGAAATTGAACCGACTAACATTCTTGAAAGGAGTGAATCGTGATGGATGAACGAATACGGGAAATGAGATTAAAACTGGATAAGATTGCTTGGGAGCCGGAACAATCCGAGAAAAACAAACGAGCTTTTGCCTTTATTGTTGTGTATTCGGATTACCTTATTCAACAAGCTGAAAAAGCCAACGAACTAGAAGAACATTTAAAAGTTATAGAAGACAGCTGGGGTTATCAGTTCAGGGTAAAAGCTGCGGAATATGTTGATGTATTAGAAAAGGAAAATCAGCGCTATAAAGAGGCTTTGGAGTTTTATGCGGATAGAGAAAACCACGTTGCTCCATTTTTATTTATGCAAGATAACGGTATTCCTGTTCACAATGAATCAAAAGTTGATGAGGATAAAGGTCACAAAGCACGTCAAGCACTTGGTGGTGACGAAAATGCGTAATAAATATTCTGTGTTTGGTGATGTGACTGTAATTTATCTAGAAGCACATGGAGAAACCTTAACAACAATTGTAAACACTGAACACCTAGAAAAGATTAAAAGGTTTAAAAATAAATGGTTTGCAAGTGATTACGGAAACGGCTTGAAATACGTTACAGGCTATCTTTATAACGAAGGGAAACAGAAGACAATATATTTACACAGGTTTATAACCGATGCCGCAAATTCAAAAATAGTCGATCATATAAATCATAACGGCTTAGATAATAGAACTAAAAACCTAAGGTTGGTTGACCATAGCGCGAACGCTTTAAATTCAAGAATTTATAAAACTAATAAAACTGGAGTTAAAAATGTACGGTGGAACGATAGGTACGGATATTACGAAGTGCGCATTAGAGTCAAAGGAAAAGAGTATTCGAAGTATGGAATAAAAACACTTGAGGAGGCAACGGCAATTGCTAATGATTATAAAAATAAAGCATTACTTATTGAGTGGTTGACAGATCAAGCTATACAAAATCAGAGAGGAGAATCCTAATGGAAATCTATAAAAAGCTAAGAGAATGGCTACTAAATGCAAACTACCCTGTACACATGGTAGCAATGATGACAGATGAGGATGTTGTAGCAGAGTACGAGGCAGTGACTGGAGACGATTCTATACCGACACCAGTTAATTAAGGGAGGGGTTTTTATGAAAAAATGCATTGATTGTAAAGTAAACGAAGTACGGAACAATAGCAGTAGCTTATGTGATAAGTGTTTTGATAAGGCTCTTGAAAGAAAAGTGGTACAAGCTCCAGAGCAAAGTTGGTGGTAAGTTATGAAACACTACGAAGCATACGATGGGACGGATTTGATTGCAGAAGGTACTGCGCCACAAATTATTAATAAATTAGGTATAACGAAAAGCAGATTCTATTACTGGAAAAGAAAAGCTGTCTCCGGTGATGATGAAGGATTCAATGTTATCGAAGTAGATAGGACACCTGAATACGCAGTTTATAAAGGTGAAGAGTTTTTATTCATCGACACTAGAGAGAACATCATGAAAAGGCTGGGAATTAATAAAAGAACATTCACTTTTTATATGTCTCCGGCAAATGCTAAGAGGGACGGCGGGGATAAGTTGGTAATATTCGATTTAGACAAGGAGGTTGATTGATATGAAGAAAGTTTATGTCAAAGAAACCACCAAGAAAACGCACGATGACGATGTGCTGATTGTTGTTAAAACGTATCACAGCAAAGTAAGGGATTATGATTATGTGTTTTTTAGATAGGGGGATAGAAAATGCGAAGGAGTGAGAGGGATGGATTTAGACGCTTTTATCAAAAATAGTATAAAAACACCCAAGCAAGTCGGAAGAAAAGTTTATGTTTACAACGGAAACCATGAATTAGTAAAGGTTTATGATGCAATCGAGCTAGGAAAGGATTACTTTTCAATGAGTAATGATATTTTCTTTGATATATACGGATTTAATTATGTCCCTAGAGGCAGGTATTGGGAATTGTCAAAAAGAGCAGCAGGAAAAATGTGAAGTCCGAATAAACTACGAATCAATTAACGATAAAAAAAACAATATAAGCCACTGTGAGCGTTTTTGGCAGACAACTAGACTAAACATACATAAGAGGTCAAACAGCTCTCTGTGGCTGGAATGGGGATGAAATTATGAAAGCAAGCGAATTAACGGATTTAATTAAAATATGGGCGATGGACAGAGGATTAGATGTAGCTGATCCAAACAAGCAAATGTTAAAGCTGATGGAAGAAGTCGGAGAGTTGGCGCAGGGTATGGCTAAAAATAACGCAAGTCAGATTATAGATTCAGTCGGTGATGTTTACGTGGTGCTAACGATTTTATCTATGCAGATAGATTTAGACATTGAGGATTGCATTGAACAGGCTTATGTGGAGATTGCTGATAGAAAAGGAAAGATGATTAACGGTGTATTTGTTAAGGAGGAGGACTTGCAATGAGCGAAACCGATGTACAGCAACGTAAATCAGAGCTTATCAGAGGACTTCGGCGCCTTGGAATATTTTATACTAGCGATGGTAGAAAGCTAGAGGATTGCTCTTTATACACGCTGGAATGGACAAATATATCTGTTAGGTATGAGATGGCCAACAGCATTTAAAACAGGGGGAATAACAATGACGAAGAATAATTTAACATCTATTGATGGTAAGAGTAAGAAAAAAACAGAGATGCAAGAAGCATTGGCGCAAATACTCGAAAATATAGAAGAAATTATGGAACTGGATATTATTAAATCCAAAATCAGAAGGAATTATTACGATCATTTAATCAAACAAGGGTTTACCGAAGAGCAGGCGTTAGAAATAGTGAAATCTGATTCAACCATTTGATGAGGATGGAATCATGAGATCCATAAGCAAAGTAAGACATCCAAATAAGCGTAAATGTCTGATGTTGTGTATCGACAAGGAAAAATCCGGGTTTGAGTGCAAGAAGCCAATCGAAGAAATAACGGCATATGAGAAGATTTTCAACAAGAAGGGACAATACATCAGAACGATTGAAGAAACGTACTACGAAGCCGTATATGTTAAGGATAACTAAACGAGGTGATTCAGTGACAGATAACTATTATACAGTCAAAAAGATAATGGATATTATAAAGTATTATCACATCAACATGAATAATATAAACACACTTGCTGCAGAAGAAATGAAAAGCATCGGTGTATCGCAATATGGAATTGAATCATCTCTTCCGAAAGGGAACGGATTCTCCAGTGTGGTAGAGAATGAAGCAATGAGACAGATTGAAAATACAAAGTTCTTCGCAGACATGATTACAGATATGAAATACTTGCAAGACAGATGGCATAGAATCACTGATGAGAAAGAGGCGTCGATATTAAAATTAAGACTGGATGGATATGGCATTACTGATATAGCCGAAACAATGAAGATGGAACGGACAGGAGTATACAGAACACTGGAACGGATTGCATGCAGGATTAAAAGTTATCCACAGGGTAGTGCAACAGATTCAACAAATTATGTGCAGGAAAAAATATAGTTTATAATTGGAGTAACGAAGAAGGCATCTCTTGATTGAGGTGTCTTTTTATTTTGTACGTGAAAGGGGACGGTTAGCCATGTATAGTACACCAAGAATATGCATGATGTGTAATTGTAGTACTTCTACGATTGGAAGTAAGAATAACAGCCCAGAAGTAATTGAATGTCCTGAATGTGGAGGACCGTTTGTAGATAAATTCCATTATGCGAAATACAAACAACAACATAAACCAGATGTATTTGATCCGTTGGATAGCTTAGCTTATATACTTGAACAAGCAAACAAAGCAGTGGAAGAAGCAAAAGAAGCTAAAGAGAATAATCCAGTGCCATTACTCACCATTGAATTGGAAGACATGAATAGCGTCCCTGTTGTGAAATATAAAGGTGAAGAACTTGTTCACAAAACACACGTCAAGTTCGATTGGGAACAAAAGACAGATAAAAGTTTCGGTGGGGTAGAGTTCGATATTGAACATCATGTAAGTGAAGCCAAGCAAAACAAGATAGGTCACTTCAATACAATTAAAAAAGCCAGCACATTTAAAGGCTCTTCGATGTGATTGCACAATGCCTGAATACAAAACATACGAACAGAAGAAGAAGTTCTATCGTTCATCGGCTTGGCAATCGTTAAGGAAACAAGCATTGGAGAGAGACCACTACGAGTGCCAGCATTGCAAGAAGGAAGGCAAGGTAACAGTCGACAGCATCAAGACACCAGGAGAACGTAAAGAGGTTAAGTTAAACGTGGATCATATCTATCCAATAGAGAAGTATCCGAAGCTTGCTCTTGTATTGGATAACCTACAGACATTGTGTGTGTATCATCATAATGTTAAAGAGGGTAGGATATTTAAACCTAAAAAGAATAAGTGGGCAGAAGATGAATGGTGGTAGAGAATGCTGATGCATCAATAGTTTAATGGTATAATAGACATAAGAAAAGCCCATGCGATGCGCTAACATCCATGAGCGTGACCAACAACTATAAGGGAGTTGCTGATAAATGAATAATAACACAATTGATGTTAATCAACAAATCATTTCTTTGCGCGAGGACGGATTGATGCAAAAGGAAATAGCGAACGAGTTATCAATCACCAGGGATAAAGTGAGATATGTTTTGAATAAAGCAGGAATGACAAACTATGAACGTAGTAAAGAGTGTTTGAATTGCGGTGAATCATTCCGAAGCGTAGGCCATCATGCCAGGTTTTGTAGTGGTAGGTGTAGAAGCAAACACCATAAACAAACAACATTGAAAAAAAGAGAGTGCAAACGTTGTGGTAAAAAGTTTAAGTCATACAAATCATTATATTGCTCTGGCGAATGCAGAAGGAAACCAGAGAAACATAAAGTAGAATATATTCCTAAACCAAAACACAAAGAGATATGTATGAACTGCAATCAAGAATATGAAACACATAAAACCACGAGTAAGTATTGTAGTTACGATTGTAGTTATGAGTACAAAGTTAAGCAGAAACCTGTTCATAGTTTAAGATGCAAAGAATGTAGTAAGCATTTTTCTTCTACGAATAAAAGAAAACTGTATTGCTCAACTGATTGTAATAATAAATTCTTTAACAGGAAGAAAGAAACTTTAAGGCGAGAACGAATAAAACGAAATGGAAAGGTTGATTGGGGAATATCAATAGAACGATTAATGAAAAGAGACAGAGGTATTTGTTATCTGTGTGATGAATCGGTTAATATCAATTTGGATTCTAATCAGGATTACTATCCAAGTATCGAACACGTCAAACCAATTGCAAAAGGCGGAACGCACACTTGGGATAATGTAAAACTCGCACACAGAAAATGTAATTACGAAAAATCCGATAAGATAATTTAAAATAGTCCCCCCGGTTCCGGACTTTGCTAAAATATTCTGACAATGAGACCGGGGAGAGGATTCGACTTCCGAGATTCACAGGAAAAATAATACACATTAGGGGGGTGAGTACATGGCGGTAAGTATTCCTAAACTAAAAAAGCAGCTGATGGAAAGAATAGATGTGGATGATTTAATGCAGGTTGAAAAAGTCGAAAGGTATATACAGCATGTGGAATCATACAGACGGATGGATGCAACAATCAAAAAAGAAGGGGAATCTGTTACGACGGTAAACGCCTCACAAACATTTGTGAAGGCTCACCCTCTGCTGACAGAACGTAACAAAGCAAACGCTGCTTTGTTAAGTATAGAAAAGTCATTTGGTTTTACGCCAGAGGTTGAAGAAGAACCTGCGCGCTCTGCTGACGATTTGATATGATTACGAACAAGCATGTGGAAGAATATATCAGCCTTTATATGGACGGTAAGATTAAGTTGAATAAAGAGCGCATTCTCTTAATCGAACATCTACAAAAACACGTCCTTAATAGGGATGATTTGTATTTTGACGAAACAAAAATTGAAAACTTCATAGCCTTTACTGAAAAATGGTATTTTCCTTTACAACCATTCCAGAAATTCATAGCAGCGTTTGTCTTTTTATTTTATAAAGACGGCGCTGTTTTTTATGAGCAATTTTTAATTATGATGGCGAGAGGCGGAGGGAAAAACGGACTTATTTCAGCGTTGGCGCATTTTTTCATTAGTCCACTGCATGGGATTGATAAATATAATATATCGATCGTAGCGAATAGTGAACTACAGGCGAAAACATCATTCCGAGAAATATATGATGTTATTGAGGGTGAAAAGGTTTTAGAAAATATGTTTTATCGTACAAAGGTTGAAATACTTGGCAATGATACGAAAAGCATTGTCCAGTACCATACATCCAACGCGAATACAAAAGATGGTCTAAGAGACGGTTGCATAATATACGATGAAATTCATCAGTACGAAAATTACGATACAGTGAATGTGTTTTCTAGTGGGTTGGGTAAAGTAGACAACGGCAGAGAGTTTTTTATTGGCACGGATGGGTTTGTTCGCGAGGGTTTTTTGGACAAGACAAAGGAACGCGCTATGAACATCTTGGAAGGCAAAGAATTAGAAGATCCGATGTTTCCGTTTATCTGTAAGATTGATGACCCGAAAGAAGTAGATGATTTTACTGCTTGGGAAAAAGCGAATCCGATGTTTTGTGAACCGATGAGTAGTTACGGCAAGGGTTTATTAAGGAAAGTTAAAACACAGTTCAAGCAGCTCGTAAACAACCCCAGCAATCGCATGGAATTTATGACAAAGCGAATGAACCTCCCGGAAGTTGACCCAACACAAACAGTCGCTTCATGGGAAGACATAAAGGCGACTAACAGACCGATGCCGGAATTAGAACATAAAACGTGTGTAGGTGGATTAGACTTCGCCAGTATTAAAGACTTTGCTGCAGTAGGATTATTGTTTAAAGTCGGCGATGATTACATCTGGAAAACTCATTCATTTGTCCGCAAAGGATTTTTGAATAACGTAAAATTAAAAGCGCCTATTTACGATTGGGAGCATGACGGGTTATTAACCGTTGTGGATGAGCCTGTTATTGATATCAAGCACATTGTTAATTGGTTTTGCGATATGCGAGAAAAATACGGGTTACATCGAATAGTGGCAGATACATTCCGTTTGGATTTAGTCAAAACAGCATTGGAAGCAGAAGGGTTTGAATTAATATATATTCGAAATCCTAAAGCAATCCACTCCCTCTTGGCTCCAAGGGTAGAGACGTTATTTGCTAATCATAATATCATTTATGGAGACAATCCATTAATGCGTTGGTTTACAAATAATGTATATGTAAAGATAAAAAAAGATGGAAATAAAGAGTACTTGAAAAAAGATGAGATTCGGAGAAAAACAGACGGATTCCAAGCTTTCATCCATGCCTTGTGGCAAGCAGATAATATCTTGGAAGAAGAAGAGGAATTCTTCTTAGATGAAATTAGTTTTTAAGGGGTTTGATTTTATGGAGACTATTTTTGAAAGGTTCGTATCCAAACAAACGCAGGAGGAACAGAAGCTCCTAAAGTCTTGTCCGGAGTATCGAGAAGCAATAAAAGAAACCTGTCGATATAATCAGTTCGCACTGAAAGAGTCAGTTAAAGATGTGTTCAAAGTGCTGGTAAGGAGGTGAGACATTGGGGTTATTTGATTTACTCAGGAAAAATAAAGAACTGGAACAGATGTATGACCTAGATTTAATCGATTCCACCTCCGAACGTATACAGCAAAAAAAGTTAGCTGTACAAACGTGTGTGGATTTTATCGGAAGAACCATCAGTCAGTCAGAGTTTAGGATTCGAAAAGATAAGAAAACTGTTAAAGATGAAATGTATTATAAATTAAACGTCAGACCGAATCAGAACCAATCAGCGGCTATATTTTGGCAGACTGTTATCCATAAGCTGATACATGACACTGAGTGTTTAATCATTAAATCGGATACAGATGATTTATTAATTGCGGATGATTACAATCGCATCGAATATGGGCTTGTGGAAGATTTATTTAAAGATGTGACAATAAATAACTTCACTTTTCAAAGGACGTTTCCTATGAGTGAGGTTATTTTTATTGAGTACAGCAATGTAAATTTATCAAGATTAATAGATACCGTTTATGATGATTACGGCGAATTGATTGGTAGATTGTTGGAATTTCAGAAACACAAAAACCAGATACGAGCAACTGTAGATGTAAGCACTACAGTGAGAAAAGATGAGGACGGGCAAAACCCTTTACAAAAATTCATAGACAAGCTTTATGGGTCAATCAAGACAAAAGCTTTTGCTATTGTCCCACAACAACAAGGTTTTAAGTATGAGGAGCATTCAAAGGGCGCTGTTGGTTCTGGTCAATCTGTGGAGGATGTCACAAAAGCCACGAACGACTTTATGAATCAAGTGGCAAAAGCATTGGGAATCCCTCCCTCTCTCATTCACGGGGAGATGGCTGATGTGGAGAAACAGACAAGAAATTTCATGTTTTTTTGTATAGACCCGATTATCGAAAAGATTAGCGATGAATTAAATAATAAATTCATTGAGAAAAAGGATTATTTAAACGGTGAGAATCTGGAAGTAGTCAGACCAAGCTATCGTGACATATTCGATCTAGCTACCGCCATTGACAAGATAATCGCTACTGGTGTCATGAATGGCGATGAAATGCGGGATAAATTTAAATTACCAGAAACCGGTGAGGAAATTCATTCTAGGTATGTGATGACAAAGAACTACTCCGAGGTTGTGGAAAGTAATGAAGAATCACAGGAAAGGTAGGTGGTCACTATCTCCTAGCTACAGGTAGTAGCCTTTGTATATTTGAAGGGGGTGAGAATAAGTGAACAAACCGGATATGAACAAATTAATTAATCTTAAAAGAGATATTCGTTTTGAAGCAAAATCCGATAACGAATATAAACTGTCTGTTTACGGATTTATTGGCGGGTGGAGAAACAGCGCTGAAAGTGTTTCAGAACAAATACAGCAAACCTCAGCAGAAAAAATTCACGTTCACATCAATTCAGGCGGAGGGTCTGCATTTGATGGCGTGGCTATCTGTAATATCTTAAAACAGCATGATGCAGAAATTATCGTGCATATTGATGGTTGGGCAGCAAGTGCTGCGTCTGTTATTGCGATGGCAGGCGATAAAGTCATTATGCCAAGCAACACAATGATGATGGTACACCAAGCCAGCACCATCGAATATGGTAATGCTGATGTGTTTGAAAAGACGGCTAAAGACTTGCGTAAGGTTGATACAGCATTACGTGCTTCGTATAAAAAGCGTTTCGTTGGTTCCGATGACGAATTAATCACATTGTTAAAAGATGAAACCTGGTTGACTGCAGATGAAGCTGTTGCATTAGGATTAGCCGATGAGGTAGCAGAAGAAATTGAAATTGATGATACACAAGAGGAAGAAGAAACCGTTGAGAATTTTAAAGATGATTTAGTATCGAAATACACTGCACAACAAAATAACAAACCACCAGAACCAGAGCCTACTCAAAAAAACATGAGTAAGCTCTTTTTAAATTTATAAAATAAGGAGGTCATTACCTAATGACAATTAAATTCAATAATTTTGAAGAAAAGAAACAGGCATTTGCTGATGCCACACAGAATGGAACTGAAAAAGAACAAGCAACTGCGTTAAATAATATGCTTGAAGCACTTGCGAACGATGTGCGCGGGCAGATTTTAAATGAAGTAAACATGCAAAATGCTGATGCTATGGTTATGTCTCAGCGTGGCCAAAACGTATTGACATCCGAAGAATCGAAGTTTTTCAACGCTGTAATTGAAGAAGGAGGATTTAAAGACACGGATACGCTTCCTAAAACCACACAAGAGCGTATCTTTGAGGATATCACGAATAACCATCCTCTTTTATCAGCAATCGGCATCCAGAACCTTGGAGCAGTTACGGAATTTATTTATTCAAATGATCCAACTGGACAAGCTGTATGGGGTCCGTTGTTTGGTGATATCAAAGGACAATTAAACGCAAGCTTCCGTAAAGAAAAAATTGAACAGCTTAAATTAACTGCTTTTGTACCAATTGCAAAAGACATGCTTAAATTGGGCCCTGCATGGGTTGAGCGTTATGTACGCACAATTATCGCGGAAGCAATGACTGTCGGTCTAGAGCGCGGATATGTTGAAGGAGGAGGTCCATCTCAAAATGAACCTATCGGTTTACTTAAAGAGGTTGGCACTAACGGAGCTGTTACAGATAAGGAATCTGCGGGTACTCTTACTTTTAAACCGGGTCGCACCACCATAAATGAACTTAAAGGCGTTGTGAAAAAGTTAGCTGAACGTTTGAAATCAGACGGTTCTATAGCTGACCGTCCACGTAACGTAGCTGGAAAAATCGTTATGGTGACTAATCCGTTTGATACGTTTGATATTCAAGCAAATGCAACGGTGCAGACTGCAAGTGGTGTCTACACTACTAATCTTCCTTTTAATCCGATTATGACGGAATCTGTATTTATTCCAAGAGGCAAAGCGCTGTTTTTTGTTAAAGATGAGTACGTTGCAGCCGTTGGTGGTGGCGTTGAAGTTAAACGGTACACTGAAACATTAGCGTTGGAAGATGCTGACCTGTTTACTGCTAAGCAGTTTGCTACAGGTAAACCAAAAGATAACAATACTGCACAATTGTATGATTTGGATGTAGATATCTCTAATGATGATGGTGAGTCGGGGGAGTAACAACCCCCGATATTAATAATGTCACGCCAACGACTGACGGGGCAGTCATTAATTTATCTTAAGTAAAGGAGGATTAGAATGCCTTTTAAAATTTATAGAGGTGATGAAGTGGTAACAGAGGGTGAAAGCCCTCTTAGCATCACCGGATTAGAATCAAATACAGAAGTTGCTGCTGGAGATTATCAAGCAGTCAGGGTAGAGGGTGATAAGGAATCCGAAAGAGTAAATATCCCTGCATTTAAGACGTTGCCTATTGATGTAACAGAGGTTTCATTATCTCCAAAGACATCCAACGCAGAGGCTGGCACAGCTGGGAATCGTCAATTAAACGCAACTGTATCACCAAGCAATGCAACAAATAAATCCGTATCATATGCGATTAGTCCGGATGCTGACGGTTTAGCTGTAAGCGGTAGTGGAAACATTACATGGACTGAAAGCACGCCAGCAGGCGAATATACGACCACTGTAACTACAGATGATGGTGATTACACAGACACTCATGTACTGACTTTAACGGAACCACCAGAACCTGACCCAGATCCAGAAGAACCGGGAGACGGCGAAGAAGGTGAATAAACATGATATCAGAGGAATTTTTGAAACGTTTTAAAGACAGAATGATTATATCGCATAAAGCGGAGGACAACAGATTAAAAGACTTGTTGTCCTCTTCTTATGTGTATGTGTCTAGCAGGTGCGGTGAGTTTTCACTAGATGGTGATTCTGAAATAGATATTAGAGGTCAAGAACTCGTCTTGGAACGATCACGCTATGCTTTTAATGATGCTGTGGAATACTTCGAAAACAATTTTCTAAGTGATATCACAGCACTTGGGATTGACATGGCGTATCCAATGGAGAGTGATACTGATGCGTGATTTTAAGTATAAGCCACCAAGAGTACACAGCGGGCAATTACGTACACCTGTGACGTTTTATGAATATGAGCCTAACGACGGCCCCGAACCCGGAGAAAAACCAAAGAGCGTGTTATATGAATGCATGTGTAAGGTGGACAGAGTGTGGTTGAAAGACCTCGAACTTGCTAAATCCAACGGTACGTTATCGGATTTAACTATCACTATACGCGACCCACAGGCTGACTATAGACCTAACAACATGCATTATTTAGAGATTGATGATGTGGATTATAAAGGATTAGCATATAACATCGTCACCTCTCAGCCTAACCTGCAGGACAGACGTTTTATTGATATTGTCGCAAAGGTGGCTACACAATGAGCGTCAAAGTAAGAGGGGAAGCACAACTAATAGCCGAATTGGAAAAACGCCTTGGTAAGTCTGCTATGAATCGTATTAGTGATGATGCATTAAAAAAAGGCGCTAATGTTTTTGTGAAAGAACTACAACGCCAATTCTCCAGTTGGAAAAAGACTGGTGCGAGTCACGACGAGATAACAGCATCAGACATTATTGTTGTCAAGGGTGTTCGCACAATCAAAATACACTGGCGTGGTCCAGATAACCGTTATCGCATCATCCACCTTAACGAATGGGGGACGGTTAAAAACCCTAATCCTTCTGGTAAAGGCGCTGTTGCAAGGGCTATGCGCAATGCACAGGACGAATACCGCAAAGTCATAAAAGAAGCAGTTAGGAGGGGTATTTAATGCTTGATTATATGCATTCTCTTTTAATTGCTGATGACGTGATTAATCAGTATGTGGGTAATCGGATTAAATATTACGAATATCCTCCCACCGGTGATTTTAGCGGCACTTACGTTGTATTTGATCCGATTGATACAAATCAGATTGGCGATTATGCAGACGGTATTTATTTAACGGAGGATAGTCTTGTGCAAGTGGATATTTGGTCAGATAACCGAAAAACAAGGGATTTGGTCGCTAAACGTATCAGAAAGATATTAGTTGATGACAACGGATTTTCAGAAACTACCGGTCCCGATGAATGGGATAAGGAAACAAAGATTTTTCGTATCGCCAGGCGGTATGGAATGAAGGAATATAGAGAAGATTTAGACAGCCTTTGAGCTGTCTTTTTTATTATTAAAAATTAGGAGTGATTAATTTGGTAAAACAAGCAAAAACGCCTATGGCATTTGTTAACGTAAAGGATTTAGGTTTTGCAATTCAGAAAACGGACGAGAGCGGAGCGTTTGAATATGATGAACCGTTACAAACAAAAGGTCTCCGCAACATCGGAATTGAATCCGGAGGCGAATTAGTTTCCGCTTATGCTGATGGGGTTATCATTGAGTCGGCCAAGTCTGATGGTGAAAGCACAGTTAGTTTAGGAATGCATTCTTTCCCGGAAGAAGTCAGAGAAGAAATTTTCAACGAAAAACCGGATGCAGATGGGGTTTATTCTGAAAAAGCAGGGAAGCAAAACCCATACGTTGCCGTGTGGTTTAAACACGAACGAAAAGACGGGTCATATAAATTAATCGGATTAACTAAGGTAATGTTTAATGATCCAAGCATGGAAGGCGCTACGAAAGAAGCAAGTATCGAATTCGGGGAAGAAACAGCAGAAGGAACTTCTTTGCATAGACAAGCAGATGAAGTAAGAAAAGTCACAGCTGATTCTAAACATGAAGATTTCAGTGAGGATAAGTTCTTTCAAGCATTGTTAGGAAAATCTTTAAACGAAGATGACGGTGGCACGGGGGAGTAATTAGCCCCGAGGTTGAAGCAGTCAACCCTACAACAAGCGGGGCTGAAATAAATTTAAAATAATCAAAGAGCAGGATTAATTTCTTGCTCTTCTTATACATTAGGAGGATAAAAAATGGCTAAACAAATACAATTAATGATCGACGGAGAAAAGAAAAAGTTTTTTCAACCACAACATGTTGACGGAGACGCAGCTTTAGATGCCTTAGACTTGGGCAAAGAAATGGAGAAAAAAGGAGACGACATAGAACGTTCGGATTTTGAGCGTGTAGCCGAATTCATTTCTGAAAAATTATATAACAATAAATTTTCGAGAGATGAACTAATTAAAGGCACACATGCAGCTTTGTTATTCGATACTCTAATGGACCAATTGCGGTCGGTGATGACTACCAACAATGAATCGGGGGAGTCATCCAAGGAGAAGAAAGACTAACTGATGAAGACTTCTCCTTTACTAAACAAAAAGAATATTTCGACCTGTTGGTTAAAGATTTATTAGAAAACGGATGGAAAATGAATGAAATCATGGACTCTCCTATTTTTTATCTGATTGAAGTTTCAACGAAGAAAAGAAAATTATCTGAAAGTCAGCAAGAATCAATAATAAATGCACTATAGTCCTTATCCGAGTGATAAGGGCTTTTTAATTCCCTAAGAAGGGAGGTTATATATATTGGCGGAGCTTTTAAAAGGATTAAGTATAGACTTAGATCTGAATACAATAAAGGTAGACAGAGGACTAAAAGGCGTTAAGGATAGTGTAAAAACTGTCAATAGCGAGATGAAAAAAAATATGTCTGCTTTTGACCGTGGTGATAAATCAGTTGAGAAGTATGAAACAAGGCTTTCTGGATTGAACAAGAAATTAGAAGTACAAAAAACTGTTGTTAAAGAGGCAAAGAATGAATATGAAAAGATGGTCTCTGAATACGGTGCGGGTTCGAAGCAGGCAGAGAAGGCGGCAAGAGAATACAATAACCAAGCTGCATCTCTAAATAACCTTGAAAGATACGTCCAACGTACTAAAAACGAACTTACGAACTTGAAAAAAGAGCAGGCTATTGCTGATAGTAATTGGACTAAGGCTGGAAACAAGCTAGTTGACTTTGGGAAAAAGTTGGGAGGCGTTAGTACCAACTTAAGAGACGTTGGTAGTCAGTTAACCAAGAAAATTACTACCCCTGCAGTAGCAGCAACGTCAGCATTAGGAGGCATAACCCTTGTAAAAGGTTTTGATCGTCTTATTGGAATAGATACAGCACAAGCCAAATTAAAAGGTTTAGGACATGACGCAGAAGGCGTTGAAACGATAATGGAATCAGCGCTTGATTCTGTTAAAGGCACATCCTTTGGCTTGGGAGAAGCAGCAACAACTGCAGCTAATGCGGTAGCGGCAGGAGTTGAACCCGGAAAAGAATTAACCAAATATTTGTCCACAACAGGTGATGCAGCTGCCATAGCCGGTTCATCGATGGGCGAAATGGGTTCTATCTTGAACAGGGTTAAAACCTCAAATAAAGCCTATAATGGTGAGTTACAGCAATTGTCTGATAGAGGATTACCTGTGTATCAATGGTTAGCCGAAGAAGCAGGTGTTGCAGCCGAAGAAGTAACAAACTTAGCAGCAGAAGGTAAAATATCATCTGAAATGCTGATGAGCGCCATTGAAAATAATATTGGTGGAGCAGCACAAACGATGGGACAAGAATCATTTACAGCCGGCATAGCTAACATGTGGGCTGCAGTCGGACGTCTTGGTGCATCCTTTTTAGATGCCGGCGGCAAAGGCGGAGGATTCTTTTCTCAACTTAAACCTTTAATTGTTGATTTTACAAACAACCTAGATACTATGGGAGATTTTGCAGAAAATGCAGGAGTTAAGTTTGGAGAATTTTTTGCAAATGTTATTGAAAAAGGGAAAGCGTTGAAAGCAACTTATGATGGTTTATCTCCTTTTCTCCAAGATATCGTTAAAAAACTCGCCTTGGTTGGATCGGTAGGAGCGGTAAGTTTAGGGCCGTTACTAGTTGTTTTAGGGACAATAGGCGGGTTTGTATCTAAAGTAGCAATAGGTTTTGGAGTGCTAAAGAAAGCAATAGGGAAAATAGTGGGACCTGCCGGTGGTCTAAGGAAATGGTTAGGTAAACTAACAAAAGGTTTTGGGTCAGTTGGAACGAAAGTCGGGGTATTATCTAGAATTTTAGGTGTACTAACTGGACCTATCGGATGGATTATTACAGGGATAACAACGCTAGGCTCAGCATTTGTTATAGCATATAAAAAATCCGATACTTTCCGAGAAGGCGTAAATAAAATTATAGATACCGTTAAATCGGTATTTGGCTATATCAAAGACTTTATATCAGGCATTAAAGGTCTTTTCCATGATGATGGACAAGCCGGAAGAGATATATTAGCCAGTCTTGGTTTCTCAGATAAATTCATTGAGACAGTGGACTTTATTGCACTCAAATTATCTCACTTAAGAGGTTTTGTTACTAACTTCATCGATGGCATTAAAGGATTATTTAAAGATGACGGGCAAGGAGGCAGAGACCTTTTAAGCAGCATCGGTGTATCCGATAAAATGATAGCTGTTTTAGATGGTATTGCATTGAAGCTTGTTATTTTTCGAGACAATGTCCAAAAGGCATTTGGTGCAACGGTCGATTTTGTTAAAAACGCCTGGTCTAGTCTAACGTCATGGTTTAGTTCTACTGGCGAAAGCATGGTCGAAAAGGCAACAAGCATCTTTGGCAGCATAAAAACTGCAGTTTCCGCAGGAATTCAAACCGCCGTTGATTTTGTGAAAAACTTATGGGGCGGTTTAATAAACTGGTGGAATGAAAATGGAGATAGAATTTTAGCTAAAGCACAGTCTGTTTTTAATGCTGTGAGAGACAATGTCTCCTTAGCCATTTCTGCGGTTGTTAGCTATGTGAAATCTATATGGTCCAGTCTTACTGATTTCTGGAATCAGCACGGCGAAATGATTTCTCAAGCTGCACAAAACGTGTGGAGTTTTATACAATCGTTTGTCCTTGGAGCAGCTAATATAATTTGGACAGGCATTAAAGGATTTGCTACCGGCATTTATACTGCAATTAAATGGGCGCTAGATAATATAGCGGCTGGTTGGGCTGTAGTTTGGCCACACATCAGGGATATAGCAACGGGTGTCATAAATGCTATATCATCAGCTGTTCAATTTGTTTTTCCGTATATCGTAACGATCATAAAAGGTGCGATGAATGTTATTTCTAATATTATGACCTATGTATGGCCGGTCATAAAATTTATTGTCATCGAAACATGGAATGCCATTAAAGGTACGATAGACGGCGCCCTCAAGGTGATAACTGGATTAATACAATTTTTCGGCGCACTTTTCACTGGAAATTGGTCGGCGTTGTGGGATTCTGTTAAACAAATTTTAGGTGGAGCGGTACAATTCATCTGGAATTTTGTCCAGGTATCTTTCTTCGGTCGAATTATTAAAGGCGGTGTTCTATTCGTTAAGGGCTTTGCTGGATTATTCACTACTATGTGGGGTGGAATAAGAACGCTCTTTTCAAATGTTATAACTTGGATAGTCACGTTTGTCCGGAATATGTTCACCGGAATGAGTAATACGATAGGGTCAATCACTCAAACAATCCGAAATGTGGTCACAACAATTTGGAATGCAATCTGGTCGTTTTTTAGCAGAATTATATCGACAATTGTCACGTTTATCCGAAATAGATTCACTGCGATGCGTGAAACTATTAATTCTATCACTACTAGAATAAGAGAATTGATCTCTTTATTATGGAATAATATTTATACGTTTTTCCAAACGATTATCCGAAATATAGTTGATTTTGTTCGAAATCGCTTTGTTTCTATGCGAGATTCAACTTCAAATATTTTCACCACAATTCGCGACACAGCGCAGCGTTTATGGAACGCAGTCAAAGATAAAATCTGGAATCCAGTAAAAAATGTTGTAAAAAATGTTAAAGATAGATTCACGACTTTAAAAGATAATGTATCAGGAATTTTTTCAAACATGCGTGATAATGTCGCTGACTGGATTGGTCGGATGGTAAAAGCCGTAACAGATATGCCAGGAAAAATGGCGTCCGGATTACGGACTACTGCAAGTAAAATCGGTGACGCTCTGGCGTCTGTAGGTAACACAATGCTTGGTACTTTAGGAAAAGGCGTAAATGGTGTAATTGCTGGAATCAACTGGGTTCTTGATAAATTAGGCATCAGTAGCAAGATATCCGAATGGAAAGTCCCAACTGTCGGCGCAGCAAGCAGCGGCTCAAAAATGTCAATGAAAGGTGTGCCGGCAGGCATTGCAGAATATGCTCATGGAACAGATGGACATCCGAAAGATGGACCAGCATGGATTGGTGACGGTGTTGGAAGTAATGCCGGACGAGAGTTAGTGCGGCTGCCTAACGGCAAAGAGTTTCTTTCGCCAGCTACACCGACATTGATGCCTAATATGCCAAAAGGCACGCACGTACTTTCTGCGCTTGATACAAAAGAATATCTCAAGGCGCCGCGTTACATGTTTGGTACTATCGGCAACGGTTTTAAGAGCGCTTGGAATGGTATACAAGCAGGCGCATCTTGGACGTGGGACAAGACAAAACAAGGTGCTAATGCTGTAAAAGATACTGCACTGGATGTATGGTCATATGTTGATGACCCATCAAAATTACTAAACAAAGCATTGGATGCTCTTGGTGTCTTTCCAGAAAAAATGGTTGGAGCATTTAAAGAGTTGCCGGTAAAAGGATTCAATAAAATCAAAGACGGCGGGATTGATTTTCTAAAGAAGAAAATTGATGAATTGTTTAGTAGCGATGGTGGTTTTTCTGGGTTCAGTTTCCCGTCGCCTTTCAGACAATCATCTGGTTTTGGTCCACGTAGTTCTCCAGGTGGCATAGGAAGTACAAATCACAAAGGGATTGACTTTGCAGCACCAACAGGTACACCCATACCGGCGCAGGCGCCAGGGACAGTATCTTTTTCTGGCTGGTCAGGCGGTTACGGTAATCTGGTTAAAACCAGAAGTGGTCCTTTTGAATATCTATATGGTCATAACTCTAAAAATCTTGTTAAACAAGGCAATACAGTTAAAAAAGGACAGATAATCGCCGAGGTTGGTTCAACTGGTAATAGTACTGGTCCGCATGTTCATTTCGAAATACGAAAAAATGGAACTGCTATTAATCCGAACAGCATAGTTAGTGGTGGATCTAGTGGAAACTTGAGCAAATGGATTGGTGCAGGGATGGCTAGAGCAGGTGTTAGCGGCTCAAGTTGGAGAGACGGTTTAAGCTGGATTATCGGCAAAGAATCGAGCGGAAGGCCTAGAGCGGTAGGTGCAAACACAAGCACAGGCACAGCAAAAGGGCTTATGCAGCTGAAGGACTTTAACTACAGCGGTGACCCGTTTGACCCGGTTAATAACATCTTCCACGGTATAAAATATATCAAAGGTCGATATGGAAGCATTGGAAAAGCGTTAAGCTGGCATCGAAAGAACAATTGGTACGGTACAGGCGGCAGGATTGGTGCTGACGGTCTTTACAGACTGTCGGAAGAAGGTCATCCGGAATATGTCATTCCTACAGCTCCGAATAGACGTACCGAAGCTATGAAACTATTGGCTTTGGCGGGTAAAGAGATTTCGGGTAATAAACGTCCACATCAGTTGCCTAATGTTAGTGGTATTGATAACAACCGTAAAGATAGTGATAGAGCGGAAGAAATTTCACTGCTCAGGCAACAAGTGGAATTATTAACTCAGCTTGTCTTATCAAGTCAAAACATTGAAGCTAAGCCAGTTCTAACAGAAGGTGACATTAAACGTTCTTATGACAAAAGAGATTCAAGGGAATCAGCTAAACATGGTATTTTCACAGGAAGGCCAGGAGGTGCGTATTAATGCAAGATTACTTTAAAATATATGATTTAAACTTTAATCCAGTACCTCTCCCTGTGGATGATATAGGCTATGGATTAAGAGGTTTGGATTTAACAGTGTCTTCTGTCGGTCAAGAAATCACAGAGCATAACATTCCCGGACGCCCTGGCACCATTATTACAGGCGTTCGGGACAACGATAGAGACATGAGTATAAGCGCAAGAATCAAAGCAATGAACGCAACAGACTACAGGTTGAAACGTGACCGGGTCTTTGCGTTTTTTAAGTCTTTAGGTGCTTTTTATGTAACGGAATCTCAACAAGGAAACAAACTAATGAAAGTAAGAGTGGTAGATAAATATACGCCTGAAAGACCAGATAATATGCGGACTTACGCATTTTTAGATATTCCGTTAAAAATAGACGGTCATCCATACTGGATTAGTCGATTTAAAACAATAGATTTGCATAACAGCAAAGGCGTTCCTGCAAACGGCAATTGGAGTTATGGAATGAATTTAGAGGTTTCTCCTGATAATTTGATTTATCAGTACGAAAACGTTACTGAGTTCAATATTTATAATGCCGGCAGATTATTAAAAACAGTCCAAGAAAAAGGAAATTGTGAAATCATAATTGAGATAAAACAGAATGTCACTAATTTCACACTGTATGATGCAGCTGGTGGCAGATGGGAATACAATCCAACAAGGAATAGCGATTGGGCTTTAAGTAATGGCAATGTCATTATATTTAATGGTCATGATGTAAGGGTTAATGGAACGACGATTATGGAGCGAACGAATCGTTATTATCCGGTTATAAAAGAAGGAAACAATAACTTTATAATGGATGGTTTATCTAATTATAAAATCACGTTTGATTTTAGATTTAAGTATGACTAAGGAAAGGATGTGAGCCGATGGCTAGAAAAGAAATAAAGGGTCCTATTAATGATCAGACATTGAACAATACGAATTCCAATTTTATAGAGCTGTATAAAGAATATATAGAGGCTGGACTAAATGCTGCGGACGCACGCAAAAAAGCAACGAGGGCTGTAGCAGATTCAACGATAGCTAAAGATACAGCAGAAACTACAAGAGAAGAAATGCTGGCTATTATTCGTGAGCAAACACAGAATGGTGACCTCGCTCCAGAGATTGCTCAAGCTCGAGGTGGAGAAGCTACTTTGGGAGAAAGATTTAATTCAGTTGATTCACAGTTGGCACAAACTGAGACGAGTTTAGAATCGATCGAAAATGCCAACGCGCAGGTTGTTCTACCCATGAAAAATTACCTTGGTAATTATGAGAACATCCATCCAAAAGTATTGCACTTTAAAAATGGTTGGAATGGTTACAAATATTGGATGGCTTATACTCCATACCCATCAGGTGCAACACAACATGAAAATCCGTGTATTTCAGTATCTAATGATATGAGAAAATGGGGGACACCAGAAGGGATGACAAATCCGTTAGCTTATGCGCCAAATAATGGATATAATTCGGATACACATTTACTTTATCGGGCTGATTTAGATAGGTTAGAAGTATGGTGGAGACCGGTTGACGATTTAAATAAAAAGTATTATATCGTAAGAAGTACATCTTTAAATGGTGTTGATTGGACAGAGTTGGAGACTATCTACACTGCCGACAGTCACGCAGAAGACATGTTAAGTCCAGCCGCGATTTTTGAAGATGGAAAATATAAGGTATGGTATTGTGCTGGCTACGCAGAAGGAGTGAAATACGCCGAATTGAACTCATCAGCTTCCGAGTGGTTGTTTACGAGAGAAGACGTAAATATAGATTGGGGTAATTTAAGCGCATGGCACATTGATGTCATTAGAACAGATAAAGGTATAGAAATGGCGGTTTGTGCGTACCCGCCCGGAGGAAACGGAAGTTCAGCGGATTTGTATTATGTACTTCAAAGACCAGATGGCACGCTTACGAAACCAAAACTAATGCTGAAAAGGAGCAGTAACCCCAATGCTTTCGATAGCAAATCTATTTACCGGAGCAGTCTTTTGAAAGAAGGTAATAATTACTATTTATTTTATTCGTCCATTGCTAACGACAACAGGCGTGCTTTGTCACTTTCTTATGGCATTGAACCAACAGCATTAAACGGCATAAAAACAATAGACAGATTTGAGACAACTCCAAGTTCAAAATTTGTATACATTACAGCTCCTGCAGCATTAACAAATTATGATGTAAGTAATATTGACGATATTTTTGTAATCGGAAACGGAAAAGTTACTATAAATTCTTTGAAAGGCGCATACCGCGGAAAAAAAGTTAGTCTCATAGTTAATGGCTCGAATGTAGAAATTGAATTAAAGCACGGCAGTAATTTCTATTTACCCTATCAAAAAGATTATTATATGAGCATTAAAGAAGATATTGTTACTGATTTAATTTGCATTACAGATGACGGAGATTCTTGGAGAGCGGATGTGCGACACAAAAACAAAGAAATATTTGTTAGGTCTAACCTAAATGACTATGATGTTAGGGGAATCGACGTGTTGTTTTCATCAAACTCTCTAACTGTCAATTCCTTAAAAAATGGAAGGATTGGTCAACGAATAGACTTTGTATTACAATCTAGCGCGACAATTATATTTAAGTATAGCGACAAGTTGATAACGCCTAATTTACAAGATTACACATTGGATATTAGTAAAGTTGGAGTTACCCTTATTTGTACTAGAGAAGGCGAAAATGAGCAATGGAGAGTTTTTTAAACAGTCTATTGAATAAATTATAATGTAAAACTATAATGAAGAGAGGTGATAAGGAGGAAGTAACTTGAAAAATATATTTTCTTTATTTTTATTTGTATTATTTTTAGCAAGTGGGCTTTACATGACCGATTTATTTAACGACGTAGCTTTATTCGTTATCCTTGCATCAACAGTTGTTTTGATTTTCTTTTTGCTATTGCTTAAAGAAAAGGAATTAAAAGTTAATCTGTTACTGTTTACGCTAATGTCTTTGGTGTTTATATCTATTGTAATAAGCGCTCTGATTAATAACGATATTAGCTTATTTTATCAAGCGTTAGTTATTTATTTTAGTTATTTAGGTTTGGCGATTATGCATAATCGTATCTATTTAAAAGACGGATTGGGAAAGATGTTTAAGATAGTTTTAATAACCCAAACACCCTTAGTTTTTACGGTATTTTACGGCTTCGATTTTCCTTTACAAGGGATTTTTTATAATCCTAATTCTATGGGATTAACCGCAGCGACGGTTTACGTAATTATTTTAACTTATTTGCTGGCAAACTTAGAACAGGAGCTTATCCAAAACGGAAAATTTTTAACCGCAAAAAACTTATTTATTACGATGCTATGCATGTTTCTTTTCTTGGTAACAGTCGGGTCGGAAAGTAGGACAAGTTCTGTTACGATAGCGGTTGCTACGGCTTTAGCGGTAGTCGTTATTCTTTTCAAAGGATTAACTTCCAAAAGATATAAATCGACGTTTAAATCTATATTCGCAACATTACTTATGCCCTTTATTTTGTTTTTAGTTTACAATTTCCCCCCATTAAAAACTTACTTGTATAATAATATTTTGTACAAGTTTGAAGCTAGAGCAGCATCAGATAATATGTTAAGTACAAGAGACATCGCCTGGCAAAAAACCATAAACGACGCAACTATGTTTGGTAATGGTAGAGAATATTTCGATCAGCAGGTAGGAATCCAAGCGCACAACACCTTCATAAGTTTCCTTGGTCAATATGGATGGATTACATTAATATTGTTTATTTTGTTTTTATTAGTTTCAGCTCGATATGCTTTGATATTTGCTAGAAGGGATCAGAGCAAATATAAATATACACCTTTATTTTTGATATTATCCTTTGTTTTATTATCAACGGCTGAAATTATGACGCATAAAGCATTAATGTTTGCGATGTTTAGTACTATTGGGTTTGTTTCGATTAAATCTCATAGAAAAACAGCACGGGATGAACAAAATATCAAAATTCAACCAATTAAAAATAGTAAATATAACGCTCCTGGAAACTATGTTTGATCAAAGTCGGAACAAAATGCAACACAGTGAATTTTCGAACAATTAATAAAGGCATCTCTTTGGAGGTGTCTTTTTCTTTTGGAAATGAGGTGATCAAAATCAACGGACAACCATCATTATTCTTACGGGATTTAACAGGAAAAGAATACCCGGCAATGGCTGAAGTAAATAGAAAAAAACGAGTAAATGGACAGCGTGAATTATCGCTGTCCTTTTTGTATGACGAGATAAACCAAGACTTTATGCACGACATTGAATTTGGATGGCAGATACTTTTTAAAGGGGAATGGTACACAATCACCAGTCCATCTTATGCTTTGGATGGTGACAAATTCTCAGTTGGTGCAGATGCTGTTTTATCTTTCTTTGTGGATTTAAACGGACATTATTTACAGGATGAAGTGGAAAACAAATCATCTACACCAGCCAACTTTTTCAGGGATTTATTTGATGGAACAGGTTATAACTATGTATTGGTTGACAATCTAACTGCCAACACACTTAGTTATCAAGCAAACCAAAGCAAGACAGAGCGCTTCCTATATGGGGTTGATCGGTTTGAAGGTGAATATGTCATTAGAGGAAAATTAGCCTATATACACGGTTTAATTGGCTCTGATAAAGATGTTATTTTGCATGAAGATTTAAACATCCAGGATGTATCCATCGAGGTGGACGGAAATGGATTTCACACATGGGCAAAAGGGTTCGGTGACAAAGACGAAAATGAGGAAGACAGTGACTATAAATTAGAGGTGGAAGAACACATCCCTGCGTTAGTCGAAAAGCACGGTTGGATTGAAGGTCCTGCAATTAGAGACGGTTCTTACAAGCTTGGGGATAATTTGAAAAGCGCTGTAAGGAAGCAGATAGAGAACAGCTTTCAAATATCTACAACCATTAATGCAGTCGATTTATCTAATAACGGATACTCAGAAATGCAATTTGAAGAAGGTGACCGTATTTGGTTATATGTTACCGATTTAAAACAGAATCAACAGGTCAGAGTCGTTGAGATTGATGAAACCTTTGATTGGGAAGGAACAATTATTTCATCTCAATACACCGTCGGAAACGAAGGCATTGCTGCACGATATAAAACACAGCAATACAGCACATTAAAAGATTTTCGTGATATTGCATCCGGCAGAAAGAAATTAGAATACAATTGGCTCCCAGAAGCAATACAGCGTGCATCCAATATTATAAACGGAAACCTAGACAGTCATTTTAAATATGGCGCTGGTGAAATTATTGGTATCAATAAAAGCAATCCAAATGGATATATGCGGTTTAATACAGACGGCATCGGATTTAGTCGTGACGGTGGTAAAACGTATCGCAGTGCTATGACTTATGAAGGTATTGTGGCGGATGCTATAACCGCCGGAACGCTTAGAGGTATTGTGATTGAGGGTGTCGATATTTTTGGTGGATATGTTCAAAGTTTAAATAATGATAATACTTTCTGGGACTTGGGTTCAGGTTTGCTCACAATGGAAAACACTGAATTTCAGTTAGGTGGTGGCGCCGATATCCAATTCCTAGATGGAGCAAATAGATTGTACTATCAACGTAATGATTGGGCTTCCGGTTTCGGTGTCGGGACATCAATAAACAACACTTATCCTTTTGCATCTTTAGGTGTTAGTAAAGGCGGGAAGCCGCATGCTAACGATTTATCAGATTTTAGCGGTTTCATTGCTAACGCAAACGACAGAGAAGGAGTTGATGATATTGGTAACTCTGCTGTCGGAAACAGATTCCACGTGAGAGATAAAGCTATTGGATTCATAAAAGGGTTTTTATTTAATATAAACGTCGAAAGACCTTACTTTTCTCCGATTAACACTGGAACAGTTGGGTATGATTTGGGTTCCGAAAATAATAAATGGGGTAATGTGCATGCATGGACTTATCACGGTGGTATGGCTCAATCGTCCACGCATGCATCAAAGACAGCCATTGAAGATATCGACCCAAGAAAGGCGTTTGATTATTTCGACATGATGCATCTCAAATCTTTTTACTACAAAGAAGATGACATCACAAATAAATATAACCGCCGAGTAAGTCCAATTATAGAACAACTGGACCCAGTTCTAGAAAATTTATTTAAAGCATCACCAGATGAATTAGATTTTAATAGTAACTTTTTCTTACTTGTACAAGCTGTAAAGCATAAATGGGAAGAATTTAACGAAAGATTGGAGATGTTAGAACGTGGAACAGAAACAGCCTAATAAAGATTATATAAGTGGTTCATTGCAACAACAACTTTCTGAAATGAATTTTAAAGTGGCAGAAAGAGAAGCAGTGATTATAGAGCAACAGGAAAAAATTGTTGAACTTGAAGCGAAGATGGAAGAACTCCGTAAAGAAGTTGGAGAAAAAGCTAAGTCAACCACAAATAACAAAGGGGCGAAGTAATGTTTATTTCCAAGAAAAAACTAAACCAATTGCTTAACGATGCTAAAAATGAAGGATATTCAGCAGGTTATGAAGATGGTTACTCTAAAGGGAATGAAAAAGGATATTCAGCTGGTTATCATAATGGACTGATTGCTGATAAAAAAGGTATAAGGTTCACCGGCAATGGAATTTATTTTTTTGAGAATGGTATTGAGAAAGCAAGCGCTAAATAAGCGTTATTTTTTATGGTATTTCATAAAGAGAAGTCTTTTTAAATAATGGATTAGAAGGGGGATAATTAAATATGGATAAGGAGATGAGAAGATGGGCGGTGTTAATTTGGAGCACTTAGAGGTAGTTCGGTTTTATTTATTTGGGGATGTGAAATTCTTGCATCTCCTTTTGTTATTGATGGCATTAGATATTATCACGGGGCTTGTGAAAGCGTGGAAGAATAAAAATTTATGGAGCAGAAAAAGTCTGTTCGGTTTTGCGCGTAAAGTATTGGTGCTTGTAGTAATTATACTTGCCAATGTGATTGACCAGATACTTGGTTTAAACGGAGCGGTGACTTATGCAGCAGTGCTTTTTTATATCGCAAATGAAGGATTAAGCATTATTGAAAACCTTGCAGATGTTGGTGTACTCGTACCACAAGAACTGGCTGAAAAGTTACGATCCATTGATGGAGATAAATCAAAAAATAAATCAATTGGTAAAGAAATTAAAGATGAATTCACAAGTAAGAGCAAAGAGTAGCTACGGCTGCTCTTTTTAATTTATAAGGAGGTTTTATATATGGCAAAAGTAACTGATTTGCGAGGGAAAGTAATGGGCGGCGGAGATAAGCGTTCTAGGATAACTAAAATTGCTCGCCATCATTCTGCGACAACTTCTGGAAACGTTAATTCGTTTCAGAACCATTGGCGTTCATTAGGCTGGAAAACAGGTGGATATCATGAAATTATTTTACGTGACGGCACCGTACAACTCTGCTACGACAGCAATGTTGTAACAAACGGCGTGTATGGTCATAATCAAAATACGTATCATATTTGTGTAGTAGGCAATGGCTCGTTTACTGCAGCGCAAGAAAAAGCGTTTGAGGAACGAGCGAAATACAATTTAAACCGGTTTGGATTAAAAGCGTCTGACGTATTAGGTCATCGGGAATTTTCTGGAGCAAGTACATCTTGTCCTGGCATCAATATGAATACGGTTCGGAGTCGTTTGAGCGGCAGCACATCTAATTCAACATCTAGCAAGCCTTCCAAGCCAAGCAGTGGTCTAGCTGTAGATGGTAAATGGGGTAATTCAACTACTCTTGCGTTACAAAAAGCGCTAGGCACACCACGGGATGGGATTATCAGCAAACAGCCTAGAAACTCTGTTACTCAATCCTTGTATGGTAATACAGTGCAATTTGGTAATGGGGGCAGTAATGTGATTGTGGCATTGCAAAAGAAAGTTGGCGCTACGGCAGATGGAAAACTTGGACCTGCAACTATCAGAGCGTTACAAAAACATCTTGGAACTCCAGTAGACGGCGCATTAAGCCGCCCATCTATGGTGGTGGAAGAGATGCAGCGCAGATTAAATGCAGGTACGTTTTAATTTTAAAAAATAAGCCCTCACTTCATCGTGGGGGTTTATTTTCATTTATGAATTGATTAAAATCGGAAATATAATCCTCTACACTTTCAAAATATTTATATCCAGATTTATTAAAAAGCCAATCCATCAGCGTGTTATCCATATATCTTGCGAATGTGCAATACTTGACTAGATTTATCTGAGCCGGATCAATTATTTTCATTATAAGTTCCTGTTGCCCGTTAACGACATAGTAATGCTCTTCTTTATTGTCTACATAGTAACAAAATGTTATTTTCCATTCCTTGAAATAATTATCATGAACACTCATTTTATATCCTCCATTATTTAAACAATTTCCTTATCGTTTTCCCAGCGGCACGACCCGTCACACGTCTGCCAATCCTTTTGCCGACTGTTCCTTTTCTCACACTATCCACATCATTCCAGATGCGGAGAAACTTATATATGCTTGATTTAAGACTCATCGTTCATCCCCCTTTTGATTTTCTCTAATGTATTTTTCTATCCAGTTGCGAATCAGTGCAGATTTATTTACACTATTTTCTTTAATAACTTTATCGAACTCATTTAGTAACTCTTCATCAAGTCTAATCGTTAATCCTTTTTGTTTCATTTGATTAATCCTTTCGTTTTGATTTATTAATTATATATTATCATACATTGCAATACAATGCAATACGTATTGTAAAGTTTTTGCAAAAAAAATAAAAAGCCTTAACTATCAAGGCTTTCATCATCCATCCTATAAAATTTATTAGTAAAATCCACAATGTATTCTTTCATTGTTTCCTCATCAATTTTTCCTTCTTTATATGCTTGTTCGCATTCTCTGATAAAAGCAATAAGATGGTCTTCGGGGGAATTGATGGAATCATGTTGCTTATTTTTCTTTCTCTTTTTGATGACTCTATACCCGATATATAAAGGAGGAACCCAGACGGCTGCAGTGGTGTGGTAACCAGCTCTCCTGATTGCTTTGCTTTTCTCACCTAATTTTTCTCCGAAGTTAATCGATTTATCACCCGATTCAATTAACTTTTCGCTAATCTTATCCCACTTCGATTCCGGTTCGGGCATGTTGTTATTTTCTTCAATCTTATCCTTTATTTCTTCCACAGTTAAATCTTTATCGTTATTTTTAATTTGTTCTTTGAATGAAAAAGCAGTCACATAACAGTCGTTGCAGATAAAGTCACCATCTTTTATTTTTCTTCTGGTTAATTTACTTGTTTTTTTATCACATACAGCACAAGTTTCTTTTGCCATAAAAAATCACCTCTTAATTTTATGTATAATCAAATTATACCGCATTTAGTACACAAAAAACATATTTAATCATCATCAATCCATTCATACAATTCATCAACTTTACAATTTAAAATATTAGCAAGTTTAAAAAGCTTTTCTACAGATGGTTTTCCTCTGTTGTGTATCCACCTTGAGATTACAGTAGGAGCAACTCCAATCTGTTCTGCAACCCATCTGTGTTTTAACCCCTTGCTATCAATAACTTCTCCGATTCTGCTTTTTATCATTTTTATCACCCATATTATATATTCTACAAATATTTTTATTTTCCTTCTCCCCTCGCCCTCCCCTCCAGAAACCTGGCACTCATTCTTCGTATTTGTGTACTTAAAAAGTAATCAATTTAAGAATCTCTGCATATAGATATATCAACAAACGAATATGCGTACGAATACTTAACCGCACGAATACCAAAGCGCATAGTCGTACGAATAGGGGTGCGAATATGGATTTATTGATTGGTGGAGGCTTGGCTGCATTCACGATTTATGCAGCTGCAAAATGGAATAAATCTGATAAAGAAAAAATTCAGCACACGTTTAGGAATTTAAATTACAAAGTAAAGGAAAAGGAGCCGAAGCATTTTAAAACTCACAGGACAGATCAATACACTTTATACAGTTATCATGTGCCATATGGTTTGGTGGACGATGAGAAATTGCAAGTGTTAGAGAAGGTGCTTAATAAGCCGGTGAAGGTATCTTTTGTCAATCAGAAGTTGCACATTAAAGTATATAAACAAACGTTGCCTAATGAGGTTAAATACGATTGGAATAAGACAGAAGGGTGGACTTTGCCTATTGGAACGTCATTAGATGGTCCAGTTACACATGATTTTGATAAGATCCCGCATATGACAATTGCCGGGATGACCAGGCAAGGAAAGTCGGTGTTATTAAAATTAATATTAGGGCACTTGATTAATAACAATCCGGATGACGCTGAATTTTATATTCTTGACTTAAAAGAAAAATTAGAGTTTGGTCCTTACGAAAATCTAAAACAAGTAAAAGGTGTCGCTGGAAATGTGTATGAATCAAAAGAAATGTTGGAAGTCGTATTGAAAGATATTAAATCAGATATGGCTGTTTTCCGAAAAAAAGGATACACAAATATCCTTGACACAGACATCAAGAAAAGAAAATTTATTATAGTGGATGAAGCTGCGGAACTTGCTCCTCCATCTTTTGCAAGTAAAGATGACAAAAAGCCGTATAAATACTGCCAACACGTATTATCAGAAATAGCTCGCATTGCTGGAGCGTTGGGGTACCGATTAATATTCGCTTGCCAATATCCCACAGCAGAAAACATGCCAAGACAGATAAAACAAAATGCTGATGCTAAGATTAGTTTCCGTTTACCAACAGAAGTTGCCAGCCGTGTGGCGTTGGATGAGCAGGGCGCAGAGGCGTTAAATAATGTCGGGAGAGCTATTTATCGCACAGCAGAGAAACACGTCATACAGGTGCCAAACGTGGCTGATACGGATATCAAAAGGAGGTTTGTTGACTATGTTAGCACAGCAAAAAAGACAACAGAGAGACGAATTGATTCTGTTGAGTTTGGATAATCTTACGTATGCCACAAGAGAGCAACTACAGGTGATAAATAATCTTGGTGGCGACAGAAATGCACAGCGTATTTTATCCAGAATGGAAAAAGATAAATTATTACTTGCTGCACGGATGGAGAAAAAAATATATTATTTATCCAATAAAGGAAAACAGATAATCGGATCAAACCAAGGGAAATTAAATAAAAAAGAAATCACGCATGTGTTAATGCGTAATGACTTATACATTAAATTAGGGATGCCCTCTGACTGGAAAAAAGAATGGCCAGTTAAATGGGGTGAAAATAAATTAATTCCAGATGCCACTTTTAGAAAGGCGGGGGAGTATCATTTTATCGAAATAGACAATCAGCAAACGATGGCAACCAATATCGAAAAGATAAAAAAATATAAGGAACTGTCTTATGTTATTTTCCAGCAATACAATCATCGGCCGACTGTCATTTGGTATGCTGCATCTGAATTACGGAAAAAGAAGTTAGAAAAGCTTTGTGTTGAGTATGGATTGAAGTTTCAAATTCATTAAAAAAAGGAGAGGATTTTACCTCTCCTTTGGCAACATTTTTGGCAACAAACCAATAAAAATAATTGTTTATTGGATGGCATAGCCCATGCCTTAAAACGTTGAATAATAAGCATTTATGGTGGTTTGTAAACATCAATAATATACCTTTAAACGACTCCCTCCGTCTCCATTTTAGTTTTATCAAACAATTTCATGAAGTTTCAATGAGTGTCAAAAACCTTGGTTTGATAGGGTTTTTGACACTTTTTTTATTTCATTGAATTTAAACGTAACGTGGTCAACGTAGTTAAATACAGCGATAAGGAATTTTCCGTACATCGGGGCACCCCTCATAAGCCAACAATTTAAATCCATTTTTCGGATCTCCACAGTCGTGAAATTTTTTCACTTCTTTCGAAACGATTGGACGAATTCTAGAACGGTGCTTTTTCTCAAAACAATCCCAATGACCATGATCGTCAAAAAATATACGCTTTAAAATATTAGTCTCCATATTAAAAAATACCATGAACACGGGGGCCATGGTATTTCTAATTTTTATGCTTTCTTTAATATTGTCAAGCGCCTTAAGTTAATGACATTGACATAGGGTCGGGTGCTTTTAGAGAATAATAAATTATTCCGCGTCATCGTCTTCATCAGTATCAACATCGTCTTCTTCTGTGCCTTCACCTGCAGCAGTAATCTTATAAATCAGACCGCCATCAGTGATTGCAACAAGCGCGCCATCCTCAGTCACAAGAATATCCCGGAAACGTTCGCCTTCTTCCGTTAATAGACGTTCTTCTCCAACGATGAGGTCATTTTCAATAACGACACGTACAATATAGTTCGGCGCTAAACCACCGATGAACATGTTGTTCTCCCATTCAGGAATTGCATCATTATCGTAGAATGACATACCACTTGGTGCACTTGTTGGATCCCAATAATATACTGGTTCAACAAAGCCATGTGCGTCGTGTTCTGAAATACCATCATTGATTAATTCACCAGTGTACTCGATACCATAAGAAACAATTGGCCATCCATAGTTAGAACCTGGTTCAATAATATTCAGTTCATCCCCAGCTTGTGGACCGAATTCAACTATCCATAGGTCTCCTGTTTCAGGATGGAAGTCAACACCTTGAATATTACGGTGACCGTAGCTGTAAATACCATCTAGTGCGTCTTCATCTTCAATAAATGGATTCGTATCTACTGCTTCTCCATCTTGTGTAATGTGAATTACTTTACCTAAATAAGCATCTAGGTCTTGTGCACGTTCGCGAATTGGATCATCAGACCGCTCACCAGTTGTTAAGAATAGGTTGTCATCATCATCAAAGATAATACGTCCACCATAGTGTAAGTCACCATCATATGCTGGTACTGCTTGGAAGATTATTTCAAAATCTTCAAGTGAGGCTTCATCTTCTGATAAAACACCTTTACCGACAGCAGTTACAGTACCATCTTCAATATCTTGAGCAAACGTCATAAATACTAATCTTGATTCGTCAAAATCAGGTGCAATGGTTACATCAAGTAAACCACCTTGACCTTCGTTATTTACTTCTGGTGTACCTTCGACTGGATCTGAAACAGAGCCATCTTCAAGGTTTATAATAAGAAGTTCTGCTGAATCTCTTTGCGTAACAAGTAAGCGGTTTGTATCAAACTCTTCCATACCCCAAGACACGTCAAGGCCCTCAACAACAACTTCCACATCAAATTCTGCTTCAGTCTCTACTTCAGGTGCTCTTGTTTGTTCTGGAAATGCTGGTTCAAACTCAGTAACTTGTGGTTCAGATTCTGCGTCTGTATCTGTATCTGCACTTTCATCAGCGTCCTCGTCAGCACTTTCCTCTGTTGCAGTATCCGAGTCATCAGTGGATTCTTCGTCTGAAGTATCACCATTGCCACATGCAGCCAAAGCCAATAAAAAGATCAGCATTGTAAAGAACATTAATCTTGACCACGAAACTTTCATCATTGTTTTTCCTCCCCATTTTAAAAATATTAAACTGAATATATATTAAAGTTCAGTCTCCCGAAACTCAGTATCAAAAATTGGTTAAGACTTTCACAACACCACTAAATAATGAAATTCCTTTGAAAATAATGTTATCACAATTATCTATTATATTTCAAATAATTTGAATTTTTTTAATTGTAATTATTACAATTTTAGTGGCGCTTATACTTATGAATTACATATCTTATGAGTCAGAGGGCGGTTTTTCGGAAGAACCTCATATTTATATTTTTATCTTGCCCTTATTTATTGTGTTAATAATTGGTTGGAAAGAAAATAATAATAGTAAACAAAATGGAATAGCGAATAGAGAGCAATGAGATTAACTCTTATTACAAAAAAGATTTCTGGTGAGCTGTTGCCAAATCATAGAGAACAGCGTATCAGCCTTCGTAATCTTTATATACGTGGCGGGTAGGGAAGTATTTGATGACCTGCTATTCTATTGACGGAAAAAACATCTTATTACATATTAATAATCAGGTGGAAAAAAGTCATAAATTAAGCGGTTGGGAAGGAGCTCACGGTTTGGAGCTCAAGATGGACCTATAATTATAGGTAAAGGTAAGGACGTGATGCACTACATATGCTTGTGTGGTGAATTTAATTAGCCAAGCTTGTATAGATATACGGATACTACACTCATTTATATGAGGAGATATTAAAGATATTCGTTCTCAATAAAAACAAAAGACATATTGTACTTTTGTTTTTTATTTTTTGCTCAGGGAGAACTATAGCCGTTGCTATCCTCTTTATATGAGAAAACAAGCCCTTCCCCAAGTTGAAGGGCTTCTCAATTAAATTTCTTGTTTTTCAATGTTGTTAAACTCTGAAGTGTCGCGTATCGACCAATTAATTATTCCCGGTCCAGCCATAAGGCTCAGAGTAGATGATTTTCTTTTTGGGAATATTTTCAAAATATTCATTAGCCTCTTTTTGAGAGTTAGCAACCACCGTATGCTGTACCCCGTCTGTATAAATATCGAATGCTTTCATTTTAAATTCCCTCCATTATTTTTTCTCATGTTTAAAAACCAGTATTATCAATCAATCAATCAATCTATCAATATATTAAACAACCAATAATAACAAGAAATAATGTAAAGTTAACAAGAATATCCTTCCCCAAATACTCGCAGCAAGAATTAGCAAAAGAGATTGGCGTTTCCCGTCAGACGATGAACCTTATTGAAACAGAAAAATATAATCCTTCCATTAAGATTTGTCTTCTATTATGTAAGGCATTGGGTGCGAACCTGGATGATTTGTTCTGGTATGAAAATATGAAGTAAGGGAGTGATATGATGAACAATATCTCCATCACGAATGTTGTAATCGTTGTAGTTATTTTGGCTGTGAGGTTGTTGTTTTATAAATGGAAGGAAAAGAGAGGAGATTATCCCAATACTGATAACGATGATAAGCTTAAACTAAATATAAGAACAGAGCGTGGAGTATATAAAGAGGAAGACAAGCACAGTGTATCTGCCCATATCCCCCCCTTTATTCCAATCTATTTATAAATCTGTTTTGCTTCTTCATTCATTAAACGCGTAAAAACGCAGTGTTACAAATGAAGCATCGAATATAATCTACCCTTATCTGGCAACCCCTGTCATAGCACAGTGTCTTGGAATACGCAGCCCAAGATTTTCACGCAATGTATTTGCTTCATAGTTCTTTCGGAAAAGGCCCCGTTCCTGCAGAATAGGCACAACTTCATCAATAAAGTCTCCCAGATAACTTGGCAAATTAGCAATAATGATAAACCCATCAGTCGCACGTGAATCAAACCATTCTTCCATCAGGTCCGCTACTTTTTCAGGCGTTCCCATAAAAAGCGGCCGGGGTGTTGCTTCACGTAAAGCTACTTCACGCAGCGTAAGGCTTTCTTCGATTGCATCCTGCTTGATGCGGTCTGTATCACTTCTAAAACTGTTTTTCCCTAGATCTCCGACATCAGGGAAGAGTTCGTCTAGCGGATATGTTGAAAAATCATGAAATTCAAACAGTCTGCTGAGAAATGCCAGTGCCTGGTCTATCTCTACTAAACGAGCGAGTTCTTGATATTTTGCCTCAGCTTCCTCATCTGTTTTGCCGATAATAGGTGAGATTCCTTGCATGATAAACACATCTTCCGGATTTCTTCCATATTGTTTGACGCGCTGTTTCAAATCATGGTAATAATTTTGAGCTTTTGTTATTGATGGGATGATTGCAAATACGGTATCCGCTTTTTTCGCTGCTAAATCCTTCCCATCAGCAGAAGAGCCTGCCTGAAAAATCACTGGTTCACCTTGTTTAGAGCGGCCGATATTCAACGGTCCTTTAACCGAGAAAAACTCTCCAGCATGGTTTAATTCATGCATTTTTTCCTTATCTATAAATGTTCCTGTTTCTTTATCCCTTATAAACGCGTCATCTTCCCAGCTTTTCCATAACCCTTGCATCACATCGATATATTCTGATGCCTTTCTATAACGCGCCGCATGATCAGGATGATCTTTTACCTCTTGGCTAAAATTCAAGGCTGTTTTTTCAAGGCCTGATGTGACCACATTCCAGCCCGCTCTGCCACCGCTGATCATATCCAGAGAGGCAAACTGGCGTGCTGCTGAAAAAGGCTCGCTATAGGTTGTTGATAATGTGCCAACCAATCCAATATGTGAGGTAACAGCTGCCAGCGCAGATAAAATCGTAAGCGGCTCGAAACGATTCAAATAATGTGGATTAGAATGCTCATTAATGTGTAACGCATCCGCAATAAAAACAAAATCAAATTTACCTTCTTCAGCCTTTTGCGCCTGTTCTATATAAAATTTAAGGCTGACACTTGCATCTGACGGTAGCTCAGGATGTCTCCAATCAGACATTTTTTCTCCTACACCATGAATCATCGTCCCCATTTTCATTTGTCGTTGCACTTATCTTCTCCCCTTCCATTTATTTGTGACGTGATTCACAAATAAATACGAATTTATTGATATAAGCGTAAATTGATTAAAACTACTGTCCTGGCAGTTGAGTATAGATAGGATTACGCTTTATTATACAATAAAAAAATCAAAGGGAGAAGTATTTGCAGAATGACTTGATAAAGCTGGCTAACCAGCCTTGTCAAGTTATTCCATGCAAGTCTCAAATCGTATTATGAAGCGCAGTATCCTTCTCTTGCTGCCGTTTTTTCTTTTTACGCCATCCTCTAATCATGGCAAATACGGAAAATAAATAAAAGCCGATAAAAAAAGTATATAAATTCAAAAAGGCAGGCCAGATTTCGTTGGCACTTTTCGTAGCGATAAAGGTATCATCTACGTTATTATTACGATAAATCAGTGGAATACTTTCACCCAAATCATATTTATTATATGTCGTACCGGTGACTGCTTTTTTGGTTATGTAATCGTTCCCTTCTTGATCTTGAAAATGAAGGAATAGCTCATATGTTGTGTAAGAAGCACCTCTTTGTGATCGTGTTTCATTATAGTCTCCGCCTAAAACAGCCGCTGTTACTTCTGTTTGATTCCATGGATTTATTTTATGAAAAATATTTGTTGTTATTAGTGCAATGAGAATTAACCCTGTCAGAAGATAGAGCCCTAAAAGCGTTAAAAGGCTTGTCATAAATATTTTTTGCACGATGTTTTTATAGGACAGCTTATTTTTAATAAATGTTGTATTTTTCACTAAGCCAGCACCAAAGATGAACACAACTAGATATAAAGCAATAAGAATCGGAATCCCTAATAGTTTTTCAAACTGAATGTCTTTTTCTGTTACAAAGGTATCTTTGTTTTTCATGTATCCAGAAATCGTATCTCCTGCTTCAATCGATTCAAATTGCTCTTTAGATACGGTGCTTGGCCGATCTGAATTGGAAACAAGGATTTCATAACGCGGGTATAAATACAATCCTTTTTTGCTGTATTTTAATTCAATCGTTTCTTCCACTGGTTCATCTTTAATGGTACTGCTGAAATGGATATACAGCCATGTAAAACCGATTGTTATGAAAAGAAATGTGATCAAAACAAAAATACTTTTAGAATTAGTTGGTATTTCGCCCATAATTCCACCTCGCTTTCTATAGCTATAATAACGTTCTAATGATAACATAAATTTCCTTGGGATTTGGGAAAGTGTGGGAATTTTTCGTTGAGTATTATTGGAGATTAAGATGCTCTGTTAAGATTTTCTGATATGTACGAGAACGAAGATTTCACAGTGGAAAACTTAATCGTTGTTTCATTTCTTTTATTTAATTTTAGTTTAGTAAATTTTTAAAAAAGTAAAATCTTTTATTTAGATTCTTCATTTGCTATAATATGTGGATACAATATTCAAAATGGAGAATAGGAGATAAGCTTATGCCTGATCATATAAATTTAGAAATCGGTGATAGAGAAATGCTGCATAATCGTGTATGCAGTGTGTTACGGCAAGCAATCCTTAAAGGAGACTTTAAACCGGGAGAACGTTTGGTGCAAACCGAGCTTGCTTCACTTATTGGGGTAAGTCGTATGCCAATTAGAGAGGCGCTTCGAACACTAGAGCTGGAGGGACTTATTACCATGGAGCCGCATAAGGGAGCGGTCGTCCGGGAGATAAAGAAAGCAGATATTCAAGAGATATATGAATTACGCTCCGTTCTAGAAGCGTTGGCATTAAAGAAAAGTATGGAGCATTTTACCCAAGCAGATCTGAAAACCTTATCGGAATTTCATCAATCGATGCTGAATACTGCATCCAATGAAGCCTATGTCGAAAATAATGCGAAATTTCATAAAGTGTTGATCAGCCGTTGTGACAGCTCCCGCTTAGTAAGCTTTATTGATACCATTTCCATGGGCTTTGCATTGGATACGCCGCAAATCATTCCCGGTCAAATTCAAAAATCAAATAAAGAACATGCGACGATTTTAGAAGCAATTGAAAACGGAGATGCTGAAAAGGCTTCGGACGCACTTGCAAAGCACATTCAACGGACTGGGGAAGAGCTGCTTGCTATATTGGAGAAATAAAATAACAACATTTATAAAAGCATGAAATCAGAGCCATTAATAGATTCAAAGAGTGGAGAATATCAGAGAGGATAAACTTCACTCTTTTTTGTATTCAAAGAGAATCGTTTGCCATAGAGTAAAATAAAAACAAAAAATTCAAAAGATAGTTTACAAATCAAATAATATATCATAGAATTTAATTGTATCCAAAGTTACAATATCCAAAAAGTTTTGTTGTTTGTAAATGAAAGCGCTTCAAAATGGAATACCTGTTTTATTAGCAGTTATGAAGTAAATTCATCTATTACAAAGGAGGATATGAATAATGGGACAGGAATCGGAGGAGCAATACGGAAGAGTAGCTGTGATGGAAGAGCCGGAAAAGTTAAGCTATAAGGAATATAAGCTTCCAAAGGTAGAGAAAGGAGCGGTTTTATTAAAGGTACGGCGGTCCAATATCTGTGGTTCTGAATTGCATATATGGAAAGGGCTGCATCCGACGAAGAAACGGGGCGTGCTCGGGCATGAAATGGTTGGGGAAGTATATGCGCTTGGAGAAGGCGTGGAAACGGATTATGCAGGCAGTCCCGTAAAAATAGGTGACCGTATTGTTTCCGCCTATTATATTACGTGTCTAAAATGCGCTGCCTGCCGGGAGGGACACTTTCATTTATGTGAGCATGCCTATGATTTCTGGAATATGCAGCCAGAGGCAATGCCGCATTTCCATGGTACATTCGCGTCCCATTATTATATTCATCCGAATCAGTATTTTTATAAAGTCCCTGACGATGTATCCGATGCCGCAGCTGCAAGTGCCAACTGTGCCTTATCGCAGGTTTATTTTGGCTTAGATAAGTCTGGTATTTCCTTTAATCAATCGATTGTCATTCAAGGGGCTGGAGGACTTGGTTTAAATGCGGCAGCTGTTGCAAAAGAACGGGGAGCAACGGTGATTGTGATAGATGGAGTAGAGAGCAGATTACAGCAGGCAAAGAAATTTGGAGCGGATTATACAATAAATATAAATGACTATGAGACGGTGGAAGACCGAACGAATGCTATTTTAGATTTAACCAATGGAATAGGAGCTGATGTTGCTTTAGAAGTCGCCGGCGTTCCTGCCGCCTTTGCAGAAGGTATCCACTTTATCAGACCAGGAGGTAAATATGTCACGATTGGAAATATAACACCTGGAAAGCTGGTCGAGTTTGATCCAGGTCTGCTAACCAGAAAATCGATTCAGATTATCCCTGTTGTCAGGTATAACCCTTGGTATTTAAGTAAGGCTCTGCTATTTCTTTCACAGACAAAGGATATATATCCTTTTGATGAATTGCTGGATGCCGCGTTTACATTAGAAGATATCAAAACAGCATTGGATAAATCGGCAGCAAGAGAGGTAACGAGAGGAACCATTATTATGGGTGGTGATAGCGGCTAAATATAAATGTACTGCTGGGTTATGAGTCTGGATTTTGGTTTTAACAGTCAACAGAATCAGGTGAGAAATAAAAATCTATTTAACACATGGAGGGTGACTTATGAGTAAACCAAAGTTATTTGTTTTGGACACAGGCACCATGAAAATGGATAAAAATTATATGATTGCCATGCACAATCCGGCAAGTGTGGATAATCCCAGTCCGCCAGCCGAGTTTGTGGAATTTCCAGTATATGCAGTGTTAATTGATCATCCGGAAGGTAAAATCCTGTTTGACACGGGATGTAATCCGGACGGTATGGGAGAAGAGGGTCGCTGGCCGGAGGGCGTGCAAAAAATGTTTCCGTCCTTTCAGGATGAATCCTGCTATTTAATCAACCGGTTAGAACAATTGAACACCCGACCGGAGGATATTAAATATGTAGTTGCTTCGCATTTACATTTAGACCATGCAGGGTGTTTGGAATTATTTACAAATGCAACCATTATCGTCCATGACACAGAGCTCTCGAAAACCATGAAGCAGTATGCGATGACCAAAGACATGGGAGCTTACATTTGGGCAGATATCAATGCCTGGATTACCAATGATTTAAAATGGAAAACGGTTATGCCGAATGAAGATGAACTGGAGCTGGCGAAAGGGGTTAAAATTCTGAACTTTGGTCCCGGACATGCATGGGGCTTGCTTGGCCTGCATGTAGAATTACCGGGTGAGGGAGGAATTATTTTAGCTTCCGATGCAGTCTATACCTCGGAAAGCTTTGGTCCTCCTGTAAAGCCGCCAGGAATTATTTATGATTCAGTCGGATATTTAAATGCGGTAGAAAAAATTAGAAAATATGCGGAAAGGACAAATTCTCAGGTCTGGTTTGGGCATGATGCCAAGCAATTTAGGGAGTTTGTAAAATCGACAGAAGGATTTTATGAGTAATCGATAATCGGAATAAACAAGCCTTATGACCTGTATGCAGCAACGTCATGAGGCTTGTTTATGAAAGCATGGCAAGGAGGGGACGACGATGATTGATATCCATGAAAATGTTGCCGGGTCCATCATTAATGGAGAAGAAAGAAATGGAGAAAGAGAAGAACTGGCTGTAACCAATCCATATAATGGGGAGGTTATTGGAAAAATAGCATGTGCAACCACAGAGGATGTGCATGATGCCATTGATACTGCACAGCAGACTTTTGTTCAAATTATGAAGAAGATGCCGGCACATGAACGCTCTGCTATTTTGCGGAAAGCTGCTGACCGCTTGGAAGAACAAGAAGGAGCATTTGCTGATATATTGACGCTGGAGGCTGGGAAACCAATCAACGAAAGCCGCGGGGAGGTTATTCGGGCGATTCAAGTGCTGCGCTTTGCATCAGAAGGGGCAAAGTCGATTTATGGTGAACAGATTCCAATGGATAGTGCCATTGGCGGAGAACATCAAATCGGGATCACAAAGCGTGTACCGCTAGGGGTAGTTGCAGCAATTACTCCCTTTAACTTTCCATTAAATCTTGCGCTTCATAAGATTGCACCTGCCATAGCAGCCGGGAATACAGTCGTTCTTAAACCAGCAGAAAAAACACCGTTATCTTCGGTGATGCTTTATCACGTATTGGAAGAGGCAGGGCTGCCAAAAGGAGCGTTGAATATTGTGATGGGGCCGGGACAGCAGCTTGTAGAACCGCTGGTAACCCATAAGGATGTAAAAAAAGTGACGTTTACGGGAAGCGGAGCAGTCGGCTGGAAAATTCACGAAATGGCGAAAAAGAAAAAAGTAACACTGGAATTAGGATCCAATGCTCCCAATATTATTTTTGAGGATGGGGATTTAGATATTGCTGTCCAATCCATCCTGCAAGGCGGTTATACCTTTGCCGGCCAGGCATGTGTTTCTGCACAGCGGGTATATGTCCAAGAAAGTGTCTATCAGGCATTTACAGAAAAATTAGTTGCAGCAGCAGAAGCTCTAAAGCTTGGCGATCCACGTGAAGAGTCGACAGAATTAGGCCCGATGATTACAGAAGAAGCAGCAGAACGGGCGCAGTCATGGATAGAGGAAGCTGTGGCACAAGGCGCGGCATTATTAACCGGAGGACATCGAAAAGGAGCAGTTTTAGAGCCGACAATCATTGGAAGCACTACTCCCAATATGAAGGTCGTTTGCATGGAAGTCTTTGCTCCAATTGTAAGTGTCATTCCCTTTTCTAGGGAAGAGGAGGTTGTTGCCTGTGCAAATGATACGGATTTAGGGCTGCATGCCGGCGTGTTTACACGTGATATCAACCGTGCCATGCGCATGGCGGATGCTATTGAAACAGGAGGAGTCTGGATTAACGAAGTATCCGTCAGGCGTTATGACCATATGCCATATGGAGGCGTCAAAGATAGCGGGATTGGAAAAGAAGGAATTAAATATGCGATAGAAGACATGCTGGATACAAAATTTGTTGGTATAAAGCTCTATTGATCTTTATATAAACGATTTAATCCATCACAGGCTTATTTAATAATGAAATGATGTTTTGCTATAAAAATAGGATAAGGAGTAGATGATCATGAATGTGAAAACAGCTGTATTACGAACCTCCGGAGCTGAAACACCCTATGCAGAAAGCAAACCGATTAAAATTGAAACAGTTGAATTAGATGCTCCAGAATTAGGAGAAGTATTGATTCAAATAAAAGCGGCCAGCCTTTGTCACTCTGATTTATCGGTTATTAACGGCAGCAGACCAAGACCATTGCCGATGGCGCTGGGGCATGAAGCGTCCGGTGTTGTTGTAGAAGCAGGAGAAGGGGTAACAGATTTAGAAGCAGGGGATCATATCGTCTGTGTCTTCGTCCCCAGCTGTGGCCACTGTATCCCTTGTAAGGAAGGCCGTCCGGCATTATGTGAACCTGGAGCGGAATCCAATACAGCAGGAACCTTGATTGGCGGAGGAATTCGCATGCACGAAAAGGAAGAAACCATCCATCATCATGTTGGCGTATCCGCTTTTGCCGAATATGCCGTCGTATCAAGAAATTCATTAATTAAAGTCCCTAAAGAGATCCCTTTTGAAAAACTAGCACTGTTTGGTTGTGCTGTGATTACCGGCGTTGGTGCTGTTGTCAATACGGCCAATATTAAATTAGGGAGTACTGTTGCGATTATTGGTCTTGGAGGAATTGGATTAAGTGCTTTGCTGGGAGCAATCTCTGCAGGTGCGAGCAGAGTGGTTGCTGTAGATATCAATGAATCCAAATTAAAACAAGCGAAGGAGCTGGGTGCAACGGATACATTTAATTCGAAGGATCCTGATGTCATCGAACAAATCCGTGAAGCAACGAATGGTGGACTGGATTTTGCATTTGAAACCGCTGGAGCCGTTCCGGCGATGGAGGTGGCTTATGGAATAACAAAACGCGGCGGAACGACAGTTACAACAGGATTACCGCATCCGGAGCATCATTTTTCCTTTCCGTATGTGAGTTTAACTGCAGAAGAAAAAAGTATTAAAGGATCCTATGTAGGAAGCTGTGTTCCAGATCGGGATATTCCGAATTATATTCGCTTATTTAATCAAGGGAGGCTGCCGGTTGATAAATTGCTTACTGATATTATTAAGCTGGAAGAGATAAATGAAGGATTTGATAAGCTGGCGAAAGGGGAGTCATCCAGAATTATTATTAAGATAGAATGAAGTTTCCATAAAACGAAACTTCATTAGTGGGAGTTTTTGTTCTTCTCCGTGATAAAAAGTTTACTATTAAACAAAAATCCATTTAGTTTATTGCATATATCATGATAAAAGCAGGGACAGAAGCAGCGTTAAAGGATAGATGAACGAAAAAGTTCAACTCTGTTCTGTCCCGTATACATAATCAGACTTGAATTTCTTATTGCTGAAAATTACAGGTATGCTTGAATAAGAGAGAGAGTATAGTGAGTCGTTAACATAGACTTAAATTTTAAAAAAATCAAAAAATACATTTACAGAAAGCATTGTATATATTATTATTAAATTGTATCCAATATCCAATATAGAAAATGCTTATTTATTAGTTTCCATGAAACATACGTGGAAAGGAGAGATTCTGATGTACAGATCTTGGCTATTTGTTCCGGGGAATCAAGAAAAAAATCTGAACAAAGTAAAGGATTTGCAGGCCGATGTGATTATTTATGATTTGGAAGATGCTGTACCAGTGAATGAAAAAGTAATAGCCAGACAAAAAGTGAAAGAAGCAATTTGTAAGATAAGTCAACAAGTGAATTTTGTACGTGTGAATGATTTAACTACACCCTATTTTATAGAAGACTTAGATGGAATTATCGCAGAGAATCTTTCTGGAATCGTTCTGCCTAAAGTGAATAATCAACACGATATTATCATCGCAGCTTATTTGCTTGGACAAATGGAGGAAAAGTATGGTTTAGAAGAAGGCTCGCTTGCTATCGTACCATTAATTGAAACCGCTTCCGGAATTCAGAATGTCCAAGAAATCGTCTGTGCGAGTAATCGGATTTTATGTCTCTGTTTCGGAGCGGAGGATTTTATGCTTGACCTTCATATCGATGCAGGGGAAATGGGAGAAAATTTAATGTATGCCCGAACACAGCTGGTGATTGCTTCCAAAGCGGCGGGAAAAGAACCGCCGGTTGATTCTGTGTTTGTCGATTTTAAAGATGAAGCAGGATTAGAAAAGGAAACGGAACGTGCAAAGTGTGCTGGATTCCAAGGGAAGCTGCTTATTCATCCAAAACAAATTGCGCCTGTACATCATGCTTTTTCACCTACACGTGAGCAGGTGAAAGAAGCAGAAAAAATTATTGCTTTGTATGGAGAATCTTTAAAAAATGGAAAAGGTGCGCTTGAGATAGATGGAAAGATGATTGACGCTCCCGTGGTTGAACGGGCAAGAAAGGTACTATCACATGCTGACATGTAATGAACGAATGTATTTGAAATGGGGGAGAAGGATATGTTGCCATTAGAAGGAATCACCGTTGTTGCTTTAGAGCAGGCAATAGCCGCTCCATTTGCTACGAGGCAATTGGCAGATTTAGGAGCGAGGGTTATTAAAATAGAAAGACCGGATGTCGGGGACTTTGCCAGGGGCTATGATTCTACGGTGAATGGAATGTCCAGCCATTTTGTTTGGTGCAACCGTTCAAAAGAGTCAATGGAGCTTGATTTGAAATCAGATGAAGGAAAAGAGATACTTGGCAGTTTAATAGAAAAAGCGGATGTATTGATTCAAAATTTAGCTCCTGGAGCAATTGAAAGAATGGGCTTTGCACCGGAAGAGTTAACTGCGAAGCATCCCGAATTGATTGTGTGCAGTATATCAGGATATGGAAAAGGCGGTACTTATGAACAGAAGAAAGCATACGATCTCTTGGTTCAATGTGAGGCGGGACTTGTTTCAATAACTGGCAGTGAAGAAACACCGTCAAAAGCGGGGATTTCAATCGCGGATATTGCTGCTGGAATGTATGCCTATACGGGCGTTCTGACAGCTTTATTTAATCGGATGAAAACAGGAAAAGGAACTGTTATGGAGGTATCGATGCTTGAAGCACTTGGCGAGTGGATGGGCTATCCTGCTTATTATGCGGCATATGGCGGAAAAGAGCCTCAACGGTCCGGAGCCAGCCACGCAACGATTTATCCGTATGGACCATTTCTATGTGGAGATAACAAAACTGTATTTATCGGATTACAAAATGAAAGAGAATGGAAGCGCTTTTGCGAGTTTGTTTTAGAAGATTCCGCTTTAAGTGAAGACGCTAGATTTATTACAAATACGGATCGGTCAACAAACAAAGACGAATTAAAACAGATTATTGAAGCAAAGTTTGAAGCATTTACATCCGATCAAATTATTGAAAGGGTAGAAGAGGCCAAAATAGCCAATGCACGGTTAAATACGATGAAGGATTTCTTCGCGCATCCACAGCTGACAGCACGCAAGCGTTGGAAGCAGGTCCAGACACCGCAAGGAGAAATTGCTGCACTAAAACCGCCGGTGACTATGGCTGGAATAGATTATGTGATGAATCCGATACCAGACCTTGGCGAGCATACCGAAGCTATTTTAGAAGAGCTGGGATTGGCACAATCAAAAATATAATAAAATGGAGGAATAACAATGAGTGTAAAGGAAGGCTGGAAAGGCAGATTTTATGAGGATTTTGAAGTAGGAGATATTTATTCGCATCCATTAGGAAGAACGGTAACAAAAACAGATAATATTTATATGACCTTATTGACACAGAATACAAACCCGATTCATTTTGATGATTATTATTCGGAGCAGACTGAATTTGGAAAACCGCTAGTCGATTCTACATTTACCATAGCTTTGGTAACAGGACAGTCTGTGACGGATCTCTCCCAGAATGCCATGGCAAACTTAGGCTGGGATGAAGTTCGTCTGCCTAATCCGGTGTTTGAGGGAGATACGATTTATTCCTATTCGGAAGTGCAGGATAAACGTGAATCGAAATCCCGGCCCAATGTTGGCATTGTCAATGTTAAAACAAGCGGTTATAACCAAAGGGGAGAAGTTGTGATTACATTTAAACGAACATTTATGATTTATAAAAAGGATTCTGCCCCGACAAGAGAGAATAAATTATTGGAACAGGTACTGGAAAAAGAACTGCAAAACAAATAGTAAGTATGGAGAAATAGAACAGCTGCGTTTCGATAGTCTGTAAAAGTATAAAGGAGATGTTCGGAATGATTGATGCAAAACAAACAGGTAAGCCGATTCAATTGAATGAAACAGAACGACAAGAATTAAGAGAATCTGTACGTGAATTATGCGAATCTTTCGGAAACGATTATTGGAGAAAATTAGATGTCCCTCATGAATATCCGCATGAATTTGTAGATGCCTTAACCAAAGAAGGCTATTTATCCGTATTGATTCCTCAGGAGTATGGCGGAAAAGGATATGGGATTGCTGAAGCAACCATTATTTTGGAAGAAATCCATCGGGCAGGCGGGCATGCAGCTGCTTGCCATGCGCAGATGTATACGATGGGAGCATTATTAAGACATGGAAGCCCGGATCAGAAGGAAAGATACTTGCCTGGAATTGCCAAAGGAGAACTTCGGTTACAGGCTTTTTCCATAACTGAGCCGGAAGCAGGATCGAATACGACCGGAATCAAAACCTTCGCTGAAAAAACAGAGGACGGCTACGTGATTACGGGCCATAAAAACTGGACCAGCCGTGTTTTACAATCTGATTTAATACTCGTATTAGCCAGAACAACGCCACTCGAGCAGGTAGATAAAAAATCAAATGGAATCAGCCTCTTTTTAGTCGATTTACGTGAAGTCAGAGAAAATCAGCCCGATTCCTTTGTCGTTGAACCTGTGCGTACCATGTTCAACTACGCTACCAATAAGGTATGGTATAAGGAGATGAAGGTTCCGCATGACTGTATTATCGGGGAAGAAGGAAAAGGTTTTAAATACGTACTTGACGGGATGAATGCAGAACGAATTCTGCTTGCTGCAGAAACGATTGGAGACGGTTACTTTTTCATTGATAAAGCGGTAGATTATGCAAACGAACGGGAAGTCTTTGACAGAAAAATCGGCCAGAATCAGGGTGTTCAATTTCCGATTGCACGTGCCTATGCATCTATTAAAGCAGCTGATCTCCTGCGTTATGAAGCTGCAGAAAAATTTGATTCTGGCGAAGTCTGCGGAGAAGAAGCCAATATGGCAAAGCTCTTGTCCAGTGAAGCAAGCTGGGAAGCAGCAAATGTTTGCATCAATACATTCGGAGGAAATGGTTTTGTTGATGAATATGATGTCGAGCGTAAATTCAGGGAGACGCGGATGTATCAGGTAGCCCCGGTGAACAATAATCTGATTCTCGCTTACCTTGGACAGCATGTGCTTGGAATGCCGAGGTCATATTAACCCCTTTTTTTGAATAGTAAGTGTGATAAATAAAAAGTAGGAGGTTATTCCTGTGGGATTAAGCGAAAAACTTGCAGACTATATTATTGATACAGATTATGAGGATTTGCCAAAGGAAGTGGTTGAATTTACCAAGCTATGCATCATAGATTACTTTTCGTCTGCGATTGCAGGAGCAAGCCAATATCCCGTGCAAAAAATCGATGAATTGGTAAAAGAACTTGGAGGAACGCCTCAGGCTTCTTTAATAACAGGTGGGGAAACATCAGTAACGCATGCAGCATTATTGAACGGAGCGGCAAGTCACATCATGGAGCAGGACGATATTCATAAAGCCTCTATTATTCATGCAGCTACAGTTGTCATCCCGTCTGCATTAGCAGTAGCGGAATGGAAAAATCTTTCTGGCAAAGATGTTATTGAATCTATCGTGATAGGCTATGAAGTATGCTACCGGATTGGGGAAGCGGTTACCCCGTCACATTATTATTACTGGCATAATACCGCAACGTGCGGGACATTTGGCGCAGCAGCGGCGGCAGCCAAATTACTGGGATTAGATAAAAAGCAAATTATTTATGCGCTTGGGAGTGCAGGAACACAGGCTGCCGGTTTATGGGAATTTATAGAGGATGGAGCGATGTCAAAGCAGCTGCATCCAGGGAAAGCTGCAATGAATGGTGTCATCAGTGCGCTTTTGGGAGAAAAAAACTTTACTGGAGCTAGTCAGATTTTAGAAGGGAAACGCGGTTTTTTTGAAGCGATGAGTGAGGAATATACCCTTTCAAACGTAACAGAGAGGCTGGGAGAGGAATTTAAAATCTTAGAAAACTCCTTTAAGGTCCATGCTTCCTGCAGGCACACACATCATGTGATGGATTTAATGATAGGTTTGGCTAAAGAACGGCATATTCGTTTGGAGGATGTGGAGAGTATCCGTGTCAAAACATATCAGGTAGCCATCGATATTACAGATAATCCTGAACCAGATACGATATATGCTTCTAAATTCAGCATGCAATTCTGTACAGCTTTAAGTTTGCTGAAGGGTAAGGGAAGTGTTGATACGTTTAATGAAGACGCCCTTTGGGATGAAGCGGTTCGTGCTCTGATGCAGCGTATCGAGGTAAGCGTAGATGAGGATATTCAAAATCATTATCCTGAAAAATGGGGAGCTATCGCAGAAGTGAATTTAACCTCTGGAGAAAGGATTCAAAAGGAAATCGACTTTCCAAAAGGAGATCCGGAGAATAAATTATCTGTAGATGAGATTCTAGAGAAATTTCGGTCCCTGACAACGGATTTAACAGAGAACGAGCAGCATGTTCTATCCACTAACCTATTACAATTAGAGAATGCTAAATCGATAGAGCATCTATTTGAATTCGCAAAAGTGAAATAAATCCATTAAAAAGGACAGCGAAATGATGCGAAACCGGATTGAAAATAAAAAGGAGTGGCTTGCTCTTGAGACAAATTCATTACCAAGAGATTGTTGATCGTGTAAAAGAGCTCTGTCAGGAAGCAAATTATGATTTAGGGCAGGATGTTATCCAGGCGTTTGAGCAAGCAGTTCAAACAGAATTCTCAGATATAGGTAAAGGTGTGCTGACACAATTAATTGAAAATGCCAATATTGCCAGTGAAAATCGCGTTCCAATGTGTCAGGACACGGGTGTTTCCGTATTTATTGTAAAGCTTGGACAGGATTGTCATATTGCAGGCGGCAGCTTATATCAGGCAATTAATGAAGGGGTTAAACAAGGGTATGAAGAGGGGTACTTGCGGTATTCGATTGTGGATGACCCTTTAAGCAGAAAAAATACGGGAGACAATACACCTGCTGTGATTCATATTGAATTAACAGAAGGAGACAAATTAGAAATTCAAATGACTGCTAAAGGCGGCGGAGCAGAAAATATGAGTGCACTTAAAATGCTTACACCAAGTGATGGGCTGGAGGGAGTAAAAAACTTTATCCTGGATACGGTAAAGCATGCCGGGCCGAATGCTTGCCCGCCTTTAGTGGTAGGGATTGGCATCGGCGGAAATTTTGAAAGCTGTGCGTATCTGGCTAAAAAGTCTTTATTTAAACCAGTTGGAGAACGGCATACGGAGAGAGAAATTGCTCAATTGGAAGAAGAATTAATTCAATCGATTAATGCATTAGGAATTGGACCTCAGGGGTTAGGCGGTAATACAACGACATTAGATGTAAAGATTGAAACAGCCCCCTGTCATATTGCTGCTTTGCCAGTCGCTGTTAATTTAAATTGTCATGCAAGCAGACATAAGCATTTGGTTATCTGATTCGTTATTTTTACTTAGGAGGGAGCGTATGGTTCCGAAAAAAATACGTGTGCCATTTCAAGATGAAACAATCATCCAATCACTGCAGGCCGGGGATCAGGTATTGCTGACCGGCACCATTTTTACTGCGAGAGATGCTGCACATAAACGGATGGCAGAGCAATTGGAGAAGGGAGAAAAACTTCCTATAGATTTAACCAACCAAGTTATTTACTATGTTGGCCCGACTCCGGCACGAGAGGGAGAAGTTATTGGATCGGCCGGGCCGACAACCAGCAGCAGGATGGATAAGTATACACCATCTCTGCTTGAAAAAGGATTAAAAGGAATGGTTGGAAAGGGTTACCGCAGTCAGGAAGTGATAGATGCCATTTCTGCTAATCAGGCTGTTTACTTTGCCGCGATAGGCGGATCAGGAGCTTTATTAGCCCAGCGCATCCGAGCTGTTGAATTAGTAGCATATGAAGACTTAGGTACGGAAGCAATCCGGAAATTAGAAGTAGAAGATTTCCCTTGTATGGTTATTAATGATGCAGAGGGAAGGGATTGGTATAAGGAATCACAAGCTGCATTTAAAAGCAGTGCCGATTAATCTGATGTTGATTAGCTCACCTGGTGCTGACTGTAAAGGATATTGATAAAACCAGTACATTTTACAGTCAGGTTCTAGGAATGAAAGTTATTACATTTGGAGAGGGAAGAAAAGCACTACGTTTTGGGGGACAGAAAATAAATCTGCATGAAGCTGGTAAAGAATTTGAACCAAAAGCAAAAACACCTATGCCTGGCTCGGCTGATTTATGTTTTATCACCGACGTGCCGGTTTCAGATGTGATGAAGCATTTAGAGAGTTATGAAGTGATCGTTGAAGAAGGTCCGGTAAAAAGAACAGGAGCTTTAGGAGCGATAACTTCTTCTTACATTCGAGATCCGGATAATAATTTAATAGAGATTTCGAATTATATAACCGAATGATTGAAATGGTCCATGAATTGATATGTAAAAGAAATTGATTTTAATTTCATGAAAGGATGAAGGCATATCAAACGGTGCTATAATAAGATTTTCAAGTTAAGTTAATAAAAACAAATAATTCTAAAAATAGTTTACAAAATAGTTATTATGCTCTACAATTAATTGTATCCAGTTCTACAATATCCCGAAAATATTTCCTGTAATAATGTAAGCGCTTTATATTATCAACTCTATTTTATGTATGAATAAAGGGGGAAATTAATAGAATACCATTTGAATGATGAAGAATGTTGAAATGTTTTAAGAGGTTAATCAAAAAGTCCTGTTGCCTGCGGACAATTTTTTGAACATGCAGTTTAAGTAAAGGATGCTTTCTTAGAGACCGCCATCTGATTCTTAAGATTTTCTAGAACTGGATTTCAAAGCGGAACGAAATAAATTGGAAAATTTATTTCGCAGTACATTGGAGTTAGCTGATAATGAAGAAGTATGACAGCCAGAGTTCTGGGTTTTTTGACAGAATATTTAAAAATATAAGGGGGATTTTTTATGAAAGGTTTGAAAAAGCTATATCTATTCGCATTTATATTAGGACTTATATTTTTAGCGGCATGTGGGGATGAAGAAGCAAGCGGTGAGGACAATGGAGAATTTGAAGAAAAAGATTATCCATCAACAGTTACCATTGGGACAGCCTCACAAGGCGGAACCTATTATATTTGGGGAGGCGGCTTAGCTACATTGCTGGAAAATCATCTGGATGTTACATCAAATGTGGAAGTGACAGGCGGACCAGTACACAATATTCAACTTTTGGATGTAGATGATGTTCAGCTTGGCATGGTTACAACCGGTCCATTGTTTGAAGGATATTATAATGAGGGAGACTGGGCTGAAAAAGAATATGATGATATCCGTGTTATCTTCCCAATGTACGATACACCATTCCATTGGTGGTCCAGTGCGGATTCAGACGTCACAAGCATTACAGAACATGAAGGAGAGCGGGTCGGTATAGGCCCTTCCGGCGGTACACCAGGCACATATAATCCATTGATTTATGATGCGCTGGGCATTGAAACAGGTGAACAGGTTGCAGCAGGAGCAAGTGATTTAGCATCTCAAATGCTTGACGGGCAGTTAGATCATATTGGTTTTTCAGCAGGAATGCCAATAGCTGCGGTAACAGAGGTAGAAACACAGATGGATATTAACATTTATGGTATCGATGGGGAAGAACGTGAAACAGTAAAAGAAGCACTGCCTTATTTCGAGGATTTTGTCATTCCAGCCGGTACGTACGATTCCTTGGATAGCGATGAGGAGACAATAGCTCAATTTAACTTTGGTGTTGTTCAAAAAGATGCGAATGAGGAATTTGTCTATGATTTGGTAAAAGCATATCATGAAAATATTGATCAAATGATTTCTACTCACGCATCTGCTCAAGAATCTGAAGATCCTGAAACAATTCTGCGAAATGAAGAGTATCCGATGCATCCTGGAGCAATTCGCTATTATGAGGAGATTGGTATTGAACTTCCAGAAGCTGTTTATCCGCCTGAGTGGGAATAAATACGGGCGAGGAAAAATAAGATATGAATTTTATTTATTGACACAATGATAACTAGCCTTTGTTATAGCAAATCTTAAACACGCTTTTATTGTAATAAGGTCTAAAACAATGATGAATTGAATGAAAGCGTTTTATCAGAAGGATTAATTCGCTTAAATGAAACAGTGGGAGCAGGGTATTTCATATACATGAGGGGATGGTGGGGCTACCAAGTCCCGCCTATATCCCTGCTCAATAGATAATATCCATTTGAATAAAAAGCTATCATAAAGTTTCAATATTATCATTTCGGCGTGTTAACAAGGAGGGCAATACATGTCAAAAGAGAAAAACCAAAAAAATTGGAATAAAGAAGGTGAAAAGCAGGTAGACAAGAAAGAGGAAATCGAAAACAAAAAAATAGATACCACGCTTGGAGAAGATGAAATAGAAACTTCTGAGCAGATAAGAAATCTATCTGGATTTGTCCGCTATCTATTTTTGACTATTGCTGTTATTGGAGCACTTTATCATTTATATATACTTAATTTTAATCCAATTGATCCTTGGGTATTCCGCAGCACGCATCTGGCTTTTGGCACCGTACTTGCTTTATTGCTTTACAAAGGCTGGAAGACAAAGTCAAATAAAGTGGCTATTATTGATTGGCTGCTGATTGCAGTTGCTATTTTTGTAGCTTTATATATTTATATTAATCTGAGTCAGCTTGTTTTCCGTTTTGGTGTAGCGCCTACTACGATGGACTTCATTGTTGCGCTTCTTGGTTTATTGTTAGTTTTAGAAATCACTCGCCGGGCAAGCGGCTGGATTTTACCTATATTGGCATTTGTTTTTATTCTTTACTGTTTTGCTGGGCCATATCTGCCAGGTATTTTAAATCATAATGGTTATTCAGTAGAAAGATTTGTAACGTATGTTTATGGACTGGACGGCGTATTTGGGGTAACGACAGATGTATCCTCTAAATATATTATTCTGTTTATTATATTTGGAGCGTTTTTACAAATGTCCGGTGTTGGTCAATATTTTATTGATGTAGCTTTTAGAATAGCCGGCGGACTTAGAGGCGGACCGGCAAAAGTAGCCGTTGTTTCCTCTGGTCTAATGGGAATGATTAACGGGACCTCGGCAGGTAATGTGGTTGCAACTGGTTCCTTGACCATACCGCTGATGCGGAAAACTGGATACCGTCCTATGTTTGCCGCAGCTACAGAAGCAACCGCATCTTCAGGCGGTCAACTGCTGCCGCCGATTATGGGAGCCGGAGCATTTTTGATGGCGGAAATTACTGGAATACCTTATTCTAGTATTATTATAGCAGCAACCATACCGGCGATTTTATATTTTGTGTCTGTTTATTTTATGGTAGATTTCCAGGCTGTGAAAAGTGGAATGGTTGGGTTATCTCGAGACCAGCTGCCTAACATGAAAAAATTAATGAAGAAATTCTATCTATTTACACCAGTAGTGTTACTTATTTTTCTATTAGTTAATGGATTTTCTGTTATTTACGCAGGTACTGTTGGAATCGTGGCTTGTTTTATTCTAAGCTTATTCAGTAAGGAAACAAGAATGGGCCTGATGAAGATCTTAGAAGCATTGGAATTAGGCATGAAAAATGCTATTCAACTGATTGCCATTGTAGCTACCGCCGGGATTATTGTGGGTGTCATTGCCTTAACCGGCGTTGGTCAGCGTTTTAGCTCGATGCTGCTCACAATTGCAGATAATAATCTTATTATTGCATTAGTTTTTGCCATGGCCATTTCGATTATTCTTGGTATGGGAATGCCGACAACGGCCGCTTACGCTGTTGCCGCTTCTGTTATCGCTCCGGGATTGGTGAATCTGGGGATTGAACCAATTATTGCTCATATGTTTGTTTTCTATTACGCTGTTATTTCTGCCATTACACCTCCAGTAGCGTTGGCAGCATTTGCGGCGGCAGGTATATCGGGAACAGATCCGATGAAAACAAGTGTCGAAGCATTTAAAATTGGACTTGCAGCTTTTATTGTGCCATTTATGTTCTTTTTCAGTCCAGAATTATTGCTGGAAAGCGGGACAACGGGCGCAATCATCTTAGCGGTCATTACAGCATTGATAGGAGTATATTTATTATCTGCTGCTGTACAAGGCTGGTTTTTTGGGAAAAAAGCAAGCTGGTATAGCAGAATTATTCTATTAGGTGCTGCCATCATGTTTATGCTTTCCGGAATTCAAACGGATGTGATTGGGATTATTCTTACCATTGTATTAATAGGAATTCAAAAATATATTAATAAATCCGAGCCGCCCCAGGCTGTGGTACAGGAAGATGTCAGTGCATCGTCCTGACAAACAATGAGGAACCCCGTGCTGTCATGGTACGGGGTTCCTGTTAAAATAGTTTTTAGCTCATTGAGATAGGAAAAATTAAAATGATAAAAGAAGGCTGCTCTTATGTTATTCAGGAAAAAAACGAACCAACCAAGAGGTCGAATCCATGTAAATGGAAAAATTATAACGTTTTTACTATCTACGATTATTTTTATCGGCTTATTGATTTTTTTGCCGGCAGAGATTCCCTGGTCTGCAAAAGCTACAATCAGCATCATGGTGTATGGAATTTTGTTATGGGCTTTTGAGTCCCTTCCGCTTGGAATGACATCTGTTCTTACCATGGTATTATTGCTATTTTTACACGCTGTCTCCATTGATGTTGTCTTAAGCGGCTTTGGGTCTCCGGCAGTATTTTTAATTGTGGCTGGCATGATGATTGCCAAAGGAGTAAATGAAACTTCTTTGATGGACAGGATTACTTACATATTGCTGGCTAAGTGGGGAGCATCTGCTAAAGGGATTTTTATGGGCTTGTTTTTACTTATGCAAATCCAGGCTTTTTTTATACCTGCAACTGCAGTACGCGCCTCGCTGATGGTTCCAGTTGTTCTGTCTATTTTGAAATCTGTAGGTGCGAAAAAGGGGAGCAACTTTAGCAAGCTGATGCTGGTAGGAACAGCTTATGCAGGGAATGTCAGCGGGACAGCCATTTTAACAGCAGCTATCGGGAATATTTTGACCATTGAAATTTTACAATTATATACAGGGCGCACCCTATCGTATTTAGACTGGCTGTTATATGCTTTTCCGATATGGATTTTATTAATTATCGTTATTCCGTATATTGTTTGGAAATGCTACCCGCCTGAAAATTTTTCTTTTGAAACCTTATCTAACCAAATGAAAGAGAAAAAGAAGGAATTAGGGAGCATAAACGGTGCAGAACTGAAATGTATGATTATCCTGTTGGTAACAGTTATTCTCTGGATGACAGAGCCGCTCCATGGCTATCATCCTACCGTCCCGGCTTTAATGGCAGTCGTTTTAATGGCAATGCCTAAAATAGGTTTTGTAGAATGGCGAAAGCTGGTCGGTGTCAATTTTGATTTAGTTCTATTAATTGGAGCAACGCTCTCTTTAGGTTTCGCCTTAATTGAATCCGGAGCCATTGAAATCCTGGAGGTGCTGATTACCTCGGAACAAATCGTAAATATATTTGCGAATCCATGGCTTGCGATACTTATCGTTATTTTAATATCGCAGATTTACCATTTAGGGGTTACGAATGTATCAACAGCGGTAGTTACATTACTTCCTGTGCTTATCAGTCTGTCATTTCAGGCAAATCTTGACCCGGTAGTGATTGCTTTTACTTCTGCACTAACCATTTTATTCGGATATGTGTTAATTGTAGAAACGATGCCCAACGTTGTCGTGCACGGAACCGGAATGATAAATCAACAGGACTTTTACCTGCCTGGTTTATTATCCACGCTTGCCAGCACGCTCATAACGCTTCTTGTTGCTTTTACGTGGTGGAAATGGCTGGGGTTTTGGCCTTAAATGTTCCTGTATGAGAATGTATTTATTATCCGCAAAGAGATGATTTGCATTGTATTTCGGCAGGGAAGAAATGCTTCTTTCCTGCCGAATATATGAAACACGATGTTAAACATATCTGTGTCCCGGAAATCAGAATGAAGCATCTTGCTTGTTTGGCAGCTGGCATTTTCCGCTGATTCACCCAACATTACTAAACCGGACACAAACTGTTCAAAAAATCAACGCAATTCAAAAATAGAATGTGCTACACTAACGGTGAGGGAGTTATTCTCTGGAAAGAAAAACTGGAAGGTATCTTTTTTTTAACTACATTTGTGAATTTATTCACAAATAATTTTACAGATTTAACAATGTATAAAGAATGTAAGGAATAAGCGAAATGATCTTGGCGGGACGTGTAATCGCGGCTAAAAAGCAGGTTGATAAATGTGAGAATATTAGAATACATGATGTAACAAGGATTCTATAAAATTGGAGAAGCGGATACAGCCAAAAATAAATCGAATAAATGGGAGGGATACACATGTTTGATGCAGTGGTTTATATTGGTCATGGAAGCCGTTGTGAAGAAGGAGAAGCTCAGTTTAAGAGATTTATTGAATCTGTGAAGGAGGAGGTTGCTTCTCCAAACCAGGAAATAGCTTTTTTGGAATTAACCGCTCCGACCATTGCAGAGACAATGGAAAAGTTAATTGCTGATGGGGCAAAGCGGTTTTTGATTGTGCCTGTTCTTCTTTTTTCAGCAATTCAACACCAATTAGATATTCCGGAGGAGCTGCGTGCGGTTCAAAGGAAATATCCCTTTATTTCGTTTGAAATCTCGGAGCCGTTTGGAGCACATCCATATATGGTTGATCTTGTGGTGAAACGTATCGGAACTGAAAAAAATGAAAAGGATACGGCAATTATGCTGGTTGGCGGCGGGAGCAGTCATCTCAGGCCTATTCAAGAGCTGCAGCAGATTGGAAAGAGCGTTGAGCAGAAATTGGATATTCCGGTGTATACAGCATTCCTGCAGCTGGGGAAACCCAGTCTGGAAGAAACATTGGAATTTCTTCCTTATCGATATAAAAAAGTTTATGTGATGCCATATTTGTTATTTACTGGTCTGCAGCTTGAAAAAATAGAACAGATTGTTTTCTCTTCAAAGGATACTTTTGTTATTTGCCCAAACTTAGAATTTGATGAGCTGATGAAAAAAACGTTAATCAAGCGAATGGAGGAAGCGTGTGATGGAGAAGATGTATCCGGTGATGATGAACCTCGACAGAAAAAGGGTGGCAATTATCGGGGGCGGGGAGACAGCTCTGCGTAAGGCAAAAGAACTGGCAGGAACAGGAGCTAAAATCACCGTAATCAGTCCGGGGATACGAGAGGAGCTATTTAAAATGCATGATGTGGTGTGGAAGCAGAAAAAATTTGAAGCACAAGATATAAAAAATGCACATCTCATTTTTGCGGCAACGGATAATCAAGCAGTCAACGCGTATGTTTGCCGATGTGCGGCAGATAACCAGTGGGTCCATGATACAAGTCAAAATGAGCTATCTAATTTTATTGCTTTAGCAGGGCTTAGTCAGGAAAAATTGACTGTGGCACTTTCAACATCTGACGCCGGCCTGGTACTTACCAAAGAGTTGAAAGAGGAGCTGGAAAAACAGGATAGAAGTAAGTCTGAGAATGCGATAGAATGGGATGCAAAGAGGAGGAACAAAAAATGATGGAGACCATAACCACTTTCAGTAACACAGCTGTTTCCAAGGTAAAACAATTGAATCATAGTAAAAGCAAGTATCTCATCATGACAATGCTGGCAGGATTTTTTGTCGGTCTAGGAATTATTTTAATTTTTACTATCGGCGGGATGCTTGCTCCGACAGAGTTTGCCGGAACATCGATTGTCATGGGTGTTTCCTTTGGGATTGCTTTGAGTCTGGTCATTATGGCTGGGTCTGACTTGTTTACGGGAAATAATATGATAATGACAATTGGTTTTTTAACAAAGAAAACAAGGGTTTTAGATGTGCTGCGGATATGGGTATTCAGTTATTTTGGCAACTTTGCCGGGTCTATTGTTGTAGCTGGATTATTCTTTTATTCGGGATTGGCTACGGGAGGAACAGCTGATTTCATTATTTCCTCTGCAAGCGCCAAGATGAGCGGACCATTTATGGAGCTGTTTGTTCGCGGGATTCTCTGCAATATTCTGGTCTGTCTGGCCGTCTGGTGCTCTGTTAAGTTAAAGGATGAAACAGCAAAGCTCATCATGATTTTCTGGTGTTTATTCGCTTTTATCACATCTGGATTTGAGCATAGTGTGGCCAATATGACCGTGCTGTCAACTGCTTTAATGATTCCGCATCCGGAAACAATTACTTTTGCAGGTCTTGCTGCTAACCTGATTCCGGTATCTCTGGGGAATATTGTCGGCGGAGCTGTTTTCATTGGTGCAGCGTATTGGTATGGAATAACGGAGAAAAAATCAACTTTGCAGTCAGCTGCGGATAAGAAATATAAGAGGGAAGCATAGATGTTGAATAAAAGGTATGATGCTCTTTGAGAGATGGGCGTCATGCCTTTTATTTATCAAAAAAAGGAGAGAAAACTCCCTCTTCAAGCGCGTAGAGGTAAGGGGGAGATGAATCTCCTATGCACAAAAGATTGCTTAGGAGTGTCTCACTTGTTCAATATAAAATCGAACAAGTGTTCCAAAATCATCCTTCTTCTGATATAATAGACAGGAGGAGGTAAGAAGCCATGAAAGTAAAAAAAGCATTTCGTTTTCGTATCTATCCGAACAAAAAACAAATCACCTTCATTCATAAGACAATCGGCTGCTCCCGCTTTGTCTACAACTATTTTACAGGAAAACAAAAAGAAAAAGACCACTATTGGCATACGGTGAATGAAATGGTACAAAATGGACAGCTTCTTCAAAATAATTGGAAAGGCGAATTTTTCAATAAAAATAAAGCGATCAAAGCGGTTCCAGAATTGAAGAAAAACTATCCCTTCCTCAAAGAAGTCGATAGTATTGCCCTTCAAAAAGCGGTGGAAAATGTGAATGATTCCTATACGCGCTATTATAAGAAGCGGAATAAGGCACCTCGTTTTAAATCAAAAAAGAATCCTGTTCAATCGTATACCACGAAACATGTCAATGGAAACATTGCGGTATTGGATAAACATATCAAACTGCCTAAGCTCGGATTGGTTCGTTTTGCCAAAAGTCGGGAAGTGGAAGGACGTATTATCAATGCAACGATCCGGCGCAATCCTTCTGGTAAGTACTTTGTTTCGATTGTAGCGGAAACGGAAGTTGCATACGATGAAAAGACAGGTTCCTCTGTAGGCATCGATGTCGGAATAACCGATTTTGCAACCCTTTCTGATGGAACGGTGTATGAAAATCCAAGGTTTTTCCGGACATTAGAAGAGAAATTGGCAAAAGCGCAAGTGATTCTGTCCAGAAGACAAACAGACTCAGCAAATTGGCAGAAACAAAAACGAAAAGTAGCTCGGCTTCACGAAAAAATTGTGAATAAAAGAAAAGACATGTTAGATAAAATCTCCACCGAGATAGTCAAAAACCACGATATTATCGGGATAGAAGATTTGTCTGTGATAAACATGTTGAAAAATCATAATCTTGCAAAAGCGATTAGCGATGTATCCTGGTCAACGTTCCGAACGATGCTGGAATATAAAGCGGCCTGGTATGGAAAGCAGGTTGTTGTAGTTTCGAAAAGCTATCCATCCAGTCAGTTATGTTCTCATTGTGGACACCAAAACAAAGACGTTAAAAACCTCGCTTTGCGTGCATGGACGTGTGATAGCTGTCAATGCCATCACCAAAGAGATAGGAACGCCAGCAGGAATCTTCGTAAAGAAGCATTACGATTAACCGCAGGAACTGCGGGGCTAGCCTAATCCATAACTGACCAATGGGTTGGTGTTCTTAGGAATCTCCTACTTCAAGCAGCCTATAAGGTTGATAAGTGGGGGTAGTTCAATTGGATCAATTTCTTTGGATAGAAGCATTGACTCAAGAAACCTCCGAAGCAACGAAATATTTTAATCAATGGTTTGAGTTTGGTACATCGCCAAAAGACTTTACATCAGAAACACCAGCTTTTGAAGCCTTGAATAATTTGCTGAGAGACCAGCCCAATGTGATTAAAAAGCAGTATCAGCACCGGTTGACAGAGCAATTTGCACCGATTGATATGGGGATTTATACAATAGAACAGGTTTTAATACGGACGATTTTTCATGAAGGCATGCATTTGCAGGCGATGATGGATATTAGGAAATGTATCGCAAAAGAGAAAGATAGCGTTCAACGATAGGCAGGTAAATGTAATACAAAGAGACGCAGCTTATGTGTACAATCCATAGGCTGCGTCTTTTTCTATCCATCTATAATAATGAAGGGAGGTATGGCAATTAATTCTAATATAAAACCACATTTTATCACGGAGAACCGTCCGTAAAACGCTCGTTGAGTGAAGTTTCGATTTATGAATTTAACCAGTTGATAGAATTGTAGCTATCTGCCAGATTATCGTGGTAGCCCCATCCAATACCGTTGGCGTTTTCTACAATGTTAAATAATCTGGGCTGCAGCTGTTTAAAAAGCTGCTCATCTTTCTCACAAGCAGCAATGACTCGATCATACATGGAATTCATACTATCATAAAATCTCTCGTCAATATCTCCATAGGTATTGGTGAATAAAGTGCCAATTTCAACATAATAAACCATTAATTCGATTGTTTTTCTCTCATCGTTTGTGAGTTTCTTAAAGCGGGATATGGCTTTTTTGGCATGGGATAGCCGCATTTTTCCAAACCCTCTGTCAGGAAAGAATTCATTGTTAATTTCCTGCTGTGCTTTTTCAAATAATGCTTGTATCTCCTCATCCCCGCCGTATTTAACTGATAAATATTCAGCTGCATCACTATTTAGCTTATATAACTCCGTAATTATTTGAATAAGTTCTTTTTCATCACACGTACGCAGGTGCTTTTTTAATTCTGGAATCTTCAGCTGCTTTGTTTTAGTCATGTACAAACTCCTCCCTCTTCTTATTTTGATTGTTTCATATAATGTGTTGAATATAATTTTTCCATATGCGGGTTTCCTGTTTTAGAGAATCGTAATGTCTTTTTTGCTCCTTTTCCCCACGATTGATAGACAGTCGTGGAAGGCTTTAACTGGTTCTCTTTAGCAATTTTTTTAAGGGTTTGAAGCAAATGATTCAATTTCCCCAGATTAAGAGAAATGACTTTTTCCAAATAAGGAATCCGTTTAAAGCGCCAATCCTCAGCTTGTTTCTTTGATAATTTCTCCATTTTCATCAAAACATCGATTGAACTGACATAACCTTTCTCTGTAAGTAACTCAGAGGCATATTTGTATATGTTTTTCTCTAATTGCTGTCTGTTCATTTAAAATCTTCCTTACTTTATCTATTTCTATTCTAGCTATTACTCTAACAGATTTCTGTTTGTAATAGTGCGTTTTAAATTATTCGCATACACATTTTTAGCAAACATAGAGATGGTTTATTATATTAAAAACAGGCACCTGCGATAAAATAAATCCGCATCATTTCCTGTTTCTATACAATTGTGGCAATTTCATGGTAAATCTGCAACAGCTTTTCTATTCACGAAATAAATTTGAAACAAGAATGTAAGTTTACAAAACGGTCTTTAAAGGAATAATGTAGATAATAACAAGACCTATGTTTTAAAAACAATAAAAATAAATTTTGATGGAGGGTGTGTATCATGAAAGGAATTATTCTGGCTGGAGGAAGTGGAACACGTCTGTCTCCGAGTACAGATAGTATGAATAAGCACCTGCTGCCTGTTTATGACAAACCGATGATTTATTATCCGTTATCTGTCTTGATGCTGGGTGGTATTAAAGAAGTGATGATTATTAGTACACCAGAAGATATCGCTCGTTTCGAGACATTACTGGGAGACGGATCGGCATTAGGTATTCAAATCGTCTATAAAGAACAGGCTGAACCAAAAGGAATTCCTGAAGCTTTTATTCTTGCTGAAGAATTCATCGGGAAGGATAATGTTACGCTGATTCTTGCGGATAATATTTTCTATGGCCAAGGGTTTACCACCTTATTGCGGAATGCGATAAAGAACCATCAGCATGCGACTGTATTTGGATATCGGGTTAAAGACCCCGAGCGCTTTGGTGTGGTTGAATTTGATCATCATCAAAAAGCAATTTCGATTGAGGAAAAACCAGATGATCCAAAATCAGACTTTGCCGTAACAGGTCTGTATATATATGATTCCAGAGCAGTGAAGATTGCTAAAAAGCTCAAACCTTCAGAACGAGGGGAATTAGAAATTACCGACTTAAATAAAGAATATTTAAAATGGAATCAGCTTCATGTAGAGCTGTTAGGCAGAGGCTTTGCGTGGATGGATACAGGCACCCAGGAGTCGTTGTTTGATGCAGCGGAATTTATCAAAACGACCCAGCAGCGCCAAGGATTTAAAATTGCCTGCCTGGAAGAGATTGCTTTCTATCTGGGATATATATCAAGAGATGTATTATATGAAAAAGGAAAGTCGATGGAAAAAACCGATTATGGGCAATATTTAATAGAAATTGCCAATCGCAAGCATAGCCAGCAATACTGGGATACCATCGACCATCATCCGATGTTAGGACTGGTTGAAAATGAGTAGGGCTATCTTAATTACTGGCGGAGCTGGCTTTATCGGCTCCAACTTCATCCACTATTACCAGCAGAAATATCCTGATCAGCAATTGATTAATGTAGATAAGCTAACCTATGCCGGCTCTTTAGCTAATTTAACTGAAGCCGAGAATAATGAAAATCATCAGTTTATTCATGGCGATATTGCAGATATGAAAACCGTAGCAGCGATTTTCAAAGAGTATGATATTGAAGGGGTTATTCATTTTGCTGCAGAATCCCATGTAGACCGTTCGATTCATGATGCGAGCCCGTTCATCGATACAAATGTCGTTGGTACGTTGAATCTTTTGCAGGCGGCGAGAGCAGATTGGGAGGAAAAAGGAGAGCTTGGTGAGCGCAGATTTCATCACATATCCACGGATGAAATTTATGGCTCATTAGGTGAATCTGGAAAATTTACAGAGGACACGCCCTATGACCCAAGAAATCCATACAGCGCATCGAAAGCTGGAGCGAACTTTTTAGTAAAAAGCTTTGGCCACACGTATGGGATGAATGTGATTATTTCCTCCTGCTCGAATAATTATGGACCAAGACAGCATGATGAGAAGCTTCTGCCTACGATTATCCGGCAGGCTTTGGCAAATGAGCCGATACCGATTTACGGGGATGGGAAGAACATCCGTGACTGGCTATTTGTTGAGGACCACTGCCGAGCAATCGATATGATTTATCATCAGGGTAAAACGATGGAAACCTATAATGTCGGCGGAAATAATGAACAGGAAAATATCACCATCACCAATGCCGTTTGTTATTTATTAGACGAGCAAAGACCAGATTTACTGCAAAAGTATCAATTAGCGCATTTTTCTGATTTGATTACCTTTGTGACAGATCGAAAAGGACATGATAAGAGGTACGCCATTGATGCAAGTAAAATTCAAAGGGAACTAGGCTGGCAGCCGCAAGTTGATTTAGAGGATGGACTGAGAAAAACCGTAGAATGGTATGTAGCAAAATGGAAAACAAACGTACCGATTTGATTTCAGTTGTTGTCCCGGTCTATGGCTGTGAACGCTGCCTTGTCGAGCTCGCACAACGCATTATTCAAACTATCCAGTCCATTCCAGCAGATTATGAAATCATTATGGTAAATGATGCGAGCCCGGACCATGCCTGGGAAACAATGCTTAAGCTTCATCAGAAAGATAAAAAAATAAAAGGAATTAATTTGTCCCGTAATTTTGGACAGCATCATGCTATCACGGCAGGACTTGATTTTACATCAGGAGATTGGGTAGTAGTGATGGATTGTGATCTGCAGGATCGCCCGGAAGAAATTGCTTCGCTGTACGAACGGGCCCAGGATGGCTATGATGTTGTCTTTGCGCAGCGTGCACAAAGACAGGATAAGAGTGTAAAAAAACTTACGTCGAAAGCTTTTTATAAAGTCTATGATTATTTTACCGGGAAGAAGACAGATGCAACAATCGCCAATTTCAGCATTTCCCGAAAAAAAGTAGTGGAAAGCTTTCGTAAGCTGCGCGAGCAAAATCGTTATTTCCCTTTCTTTATTCAATGGATGGGATATCAGCAAACAAAAATAGAAGTACAGCATGATGCCAGAAAAGAAGGAAAGTCCTCCTATCAATTGAAAAAATTATTTGCTTTAGCAACAGATGCGATTGTTTCCCAATCGAATAAACCGCTCCGGCTTTCGATTGGTGTAGGTTTTCTGATGGCATTCGCTTCGTTTATCTATGCGCTATATTTATTTTTCCGCTATTTCTTTTTGGATGAGCCTGTTCAAGGCTGGACCAGTGTGATGGTGTCCATCTTTTTTATTGGCGGTTTACTATTCTTTCAGCTTGGAATTATTGGTCTCTACCTTGGGAAAATTTTCAACGAAGCGAAGAACCGCCCAATTTATTTAATTAAGGACATAAAAGGGGAAATCAAAAAAAATGAAACGTTAGAAGTGAAACAGGGAGGAAGAGGAAAATGAGTGAATATTTAAAGCCGACGCCTTGGGACAGCCGGAATTTCCCGCTTGATACCTTTCAATTAACCGAATATAATGAAGCTGCGCTGCAGGCTGCAGCAGATGTCGAGGGGCATTTTACCGTTAAAGTAGACCCACTGGCTGATAAGGCATTGCTTCACAAATATGGTTTTTATTATGCAGATACATTAATGGAGCCCTATTGTTACCGCAATAAATTTTTAGAAGAAGAAGCTGGAGATGTTACCTTCCATGAAAATTATGAAGCAGATGATATTTTAACGATTGCCGAAGAAGCATTTCAAGGCGGCAGGTATCACCGTGATTTTCATGTCCCGAATGAAATGGCCGATCTCCGCTACCGAAATTGGGTAAAGGACTTGATTGATCAGAAGCTGATTCTTGCTTATAAGCAGGATGGCCGTGTGAAAGGATTCTTTGCTTATCAGGAAGAAAATGTCTTGCTGTTAGCAATGCATAAGGACATTCGCGGCCAGGGGTTTGCTAAACCTTTTACAGCTGCATGTGTCAAGGAGCAATTTGAACGTACTGGCAGGGAGCAGCTGGTTACATCAATTTCACCCAGCAATCCGGCGTCATTAAATGTTTTCATCGGCTTAGGATTCCGGTTACGGGCGGGGAAGGATATTTATCATAAGGTGAACGGTTCCTTCTAAATAAAGGTTGTTCACACTATTAAACACATATCCATTTATTTCGTATCGCGGTTGAAGTACACAAAGGAACGTCAGGGGGAGAGAGGTTTGGGTTATTTTTATATTGCTGGAACCGTTTTGTTTACCGTTTATGGACAATTAATTATTAAGTGGACAATGGATCGGCAAGGGGAATTGCCGGATGGGCTCTTTGATAAATTTCTATTTTTATTTCAGCTTGTCTGGAACCCTTGGATACTCTCCGGTTTTATTGCTGCATTCTTAGCGGCATTAAGCTGGATGGCTGCGATGACTAAATTTGATATCAGCTATGCCTATCCATTTATGAGTCTTTCTTTTATTCTTGTTTTTATATTCTCGGTTTTTTTATTTGGAGAACCAATCAGTACACAGAAAATCATCGGCTTTGCTTTTGTAGTAGCAGGTATTCTGATAATGAGGTGATACCATGATACCATTCAATGTACCATGTTATATAGGAAAAGAAGATACAGCAATCAAAGATGCCATCGCAGGAAAGAAATTATCAGGAAACGGCCCTTACGGGAAAAAGTGTATGCAATGGATGGAAGAAAATATGGGCGTGAAAAAAGTCATGCTTACCCCATCCTGCACAGCGGCACTGGAAATAACTGCGCTGCTCACAGAGGCTGGAGAAGGAGATGAAGTCATTATGCCTTCATACACCTTTGTTTCGACAGCAAACGCATTTGCCCTCCGAGGCGCGAACATTGTCTTTGCAGATGTCGAACCAAGGACAATGAATGTCGACCCGGAACAAATTGCAGCGGCAATTACCGAAAAGACAAAAGTCATCGTGGTCGTTCATTACGCCGGCGTATCCTGTGATATGGACCGGATTATGGAGCTTGCAGAGAAACATAACCTATGGGTGGTCGAAGATGCTGCACAAGGATTAATGAGTTTTTATAAAGGAAGAGCATTGGGAACGATTGGCCACATGGGAACGATCAGCTTTCATGAAACAAAAAATTATGTTTGCGGGGAGGGAGGGGCATTATATATTAATGATCCTTCTCTCGTTGAGCGTGCGGAGATGATTCAAGAGAAAGGGACGGACCGTTCGCAGTTTATCCGTGGAGAAGTGGATAAATATTCTTGGAGAGACATTGGTTCCTCGTATCTGCTCAGCGAGCTGAATGCAGCTTATCTGTCTGTACAGCTGGAGCATGCGAAGGAAATAAATGATAATCGTCTCGGAACCTGGCAAATGTATAAAGAAGGATTGGCTGATCTTGCAGATGCAGGAAAGATAGAGCTTCCTTATATTCCAGAAGATAGAGCCTTCAATGGACACATATTTTTTATTAAAACAAGAAATATAGAAGTGCGGAGTCAATTGATCCGTCATTTAAAGCAGCTTGGCATTATGACAGCAACGCACTATGTCCCGCTGCATTCATCTGTCGCAGGAAAAGCATGCGGCGTCTTCTCTGGAGAAGACAGATATACAACGATAGAAAGTGAACGTTTGATACGATTACCACTTTACTATGGAATAAGTAAAGGGGATGTAGCATATGTCATTCAAAGCATTCAGCAATTTTATGCACAATAAATGGATATGGGTGGGCTGCCTTGTTTTGCTTGCCTACTTATCTCCTTATGTGATTTATGGAGAAGATGTACATATTAGAGTCCATGACAACATGGACTCTAATATTGTCTGGTATAAAGTACTTGCAGAGAGCGGGTCTATTTTCACGTTAACAGACGTGCCGCTGCCGTATGCGATTGACGGATTGCCGAGAAGTGCATTGCCGTCTGCTTTTGATGCGGCGCTTTGGCTCTATGTACTATTTGAACCAATCACAGCCTATACCATCAGTCAGACTATTATGCGCTTTGCAGCGTTTTTTGGCATGTATTTATTATTAACGCGTTTTATTGTGAAAAAAGAGACAACACCTTGGATAACGGTAGGCGTTTCGCTTGCTTTTGCAATGCTTCCCTACTGGCCGTCGGGGGTTCTTTCTATAGCAGGAATGCCGCTGGCTCTGTATGTCTTTTTAATGATCCGCAAATATCGGACAGAGGCACCCAAGCATACATGGATACTGCTGTGCCTGATTCCGTTTTTCGCTAATTTTGTCCTCAGCTTTGTTTTCTTTTTAGCCGTTATTGGCTTGCTGTGGCTGATTGACTGGATTCGCAATAAAAAATGGAATGGTGCTTTTTTTGCTGCCATTGCCATCATGGCAGGTATCTTTGTGATGAAGGATTATTTATTGATTACCTCCATGTTTTTCGATGACAGCTTTACTTCTCACCGGGAGGAGCTGGAGTTAAGCGGCAATACCTTTGAACGAAGCTATGAATTAGCATGGGAGAATTTTTTATATGGGCACACCCATGACGAGGCCGTACAGGCTTATATTATTATTCCGGTTATTTTAATAGCTATCTTGCTTGCCTTATTTAAAAACAGGCAGCCGAAATGGCTCTTCACCCTGTTTTTGATTAATTTAGCCCTCTCCTTCTGGTACGCTTTCTGGTATTGGGAAGGCTGGCAGCCATTAAAAGAGAGCATTTCCGTTTTGAATACATTTAATTTTGCACGGATTCATTTTATGGATCCGCCAATCTGGTATATTGCCTTTGCACTAGCTTTACTTATTTTGTGGCAGCTGAAAAAAGTCGGGAAGGTTCTTGTTGCCGTCCTGATTATCTGGCAGAGTATACTGCTTTTCGGGCAGGCAGAAGAGTTTAAGTACCGGGAAGTAAACACACCGACTTTTAAAGAGTTTTATTCAGAGGACCTGTTTACATCGATTCAAGATTATATTGGAGAAGATCCGAGTGATTACCGCGTGGTCAGCATCGGATTACATCCGACCATCGCTCAATTTAATGGCTTCTACACGTTGGATACGTATAACAATAGCTTCCCGCTGGATTATAAGCATCGTTTTCGCGAAGTAATTGCCGGAGAGCTGGATAAGAGTCCGACATTAGAACACTATTTTGATACATGGGGTGGAAGGCTGTACATGTATGTAGCCGAGCATGGAAAGGATTATATGTATACTAAAAACAAAAATGAACCGATTCAGGACTTGGCTATTGATACTGACGCACTGAAGGATCTGGGAGGGGATTACATCCTGTCTGCTGTCCCGATTGAAAATGCGGAAGATATCGGATTATCGCTGGAGGAAACATTTGAAGACCAGGATTCACCTTGGGAAATCCATTTATATTCTTTATTGTAATTAGAATGTAATATTACACCCATAAGCATTCGTATGACAGGCTTTAAGGTGAAAACCAGCTTCCTGCGATACAAAACTGTAATATTTCTATAACCTTTCTGCAATCTGTAGATGTTACACTTCATTAGGAATTTATATAGTGTTAAATTTATCCTATGATTCACAAAGCTGCATAATAGCAAAAGGATCAATGTCCTTTTACAGAGAGAGAGCTATGTAGTAGTGATGCAGGAACAGGGGGAGTAGAATTGAAGAAATCATTTTTGCTAGCGATAGTAATGATAGTTGGTTTCATGAGTTCAAGTATTATACCAGTTCAAGCAGAAACTGCTGATGATCTTGAAGAAATTCGCGATCAGCGTTCAGATGTTAAAACAGAGCTATCTGATTCTGAACAACAGATTGCTTCCGTATTAGAAGAACTGGAGCAGTTAAAGAGTGAGATCGCAAGTACTGAAAATGAATTAGAAGCAAAGCAGCAGGAGATTGATGAAACAGATCAACAGATTGATGCTTTATTAGACGATATTGTTGTTTTAGAAGATGAAATGCAAGAGCTTGAAAAAAAGATAGAGGAACGTTTTGAACTATTACAAGAGCGGATGGTATCTGTTCAGCAATCCGGCGGAGACATCAACTATCTGGAAGTTCTCTTCGGCGCACAGAGCTTTGAAGATTTTATTTCACGCGCAAATGCAGTGAATAAAATAGCAGACTCCGATGCAAAGTTAATTGAACAGCAGGAAACAGATATTGCTTCTTTAGAAGACAAGCAAAAAGAAGAAACTGAAAAAATGAATGCTTTGAATGACTTAAAAGAAGATCAAAGCGCTGCAAAAGATAATGTAGAAGTTGCACTTGCTGACAGCAATGCACAAAAGGATGAACTGGAAACGAAGCAGGCAGACTTAGAAGCGCTTGTAGATGAACTGGAAATCACAGATTCCCAATTAGCCTCTTTAGAAGCGGATACGCAAGCAGAAATTGCTGCGGCGGAAGAAAAAGCAAAAGAAGAGGAAGCGGCTAAGCTTGCAGCTGCAGAAGAAAAAGCAGCTAAAGAAGCGGAAGCAGCAGAGGAAGAAGAAACTAAAGTCCATCAAGAAAAAGAGACAAGTGTAGCATCAAAAACAATCACAAATGAGCCGGAAGAAGAAAAAGAAGAGGCTCCTGCAGAAAAAGAAGAAACTGAGAAAAAAGAAGAACCTAAGGAAGAACCGAAAGAAGAGACTTCCAAGCCAAAAGAAGAGTCTGCAGAAAAAGAAGAGAGTTCAAGTAACGAAGAAAGCTCAGGTAAAACATTTACCGTTTCATCAACAGCTTATACAGCTGATTGCAGCGGATGTACCGGCATTACAACCACTGGATTTAATTTAAAGAACAATCCAGGTGCAAAAGTAATCGCTGTTGACCCGAGTGTTATTCCGCTTGGAAGTGTGGTAGAGGTTGAAGGCTATGGTGTAGCTGTAGCACGTGATACTGGCGGAGCAATCAATGGAAATAAAATTGATGTATTCGTATCGGATCAATCTCAAGCACTCAGCTGGGGAAGAAAAGATGTAAAAGTTACGATACTGAGATAATGTAAATATAACGCATGTGTTCTGAATACTATTTGGAACACATGCGTTTTTGTTTGGAGTATATTTGCAGTCAGAGTGCTTCCGATAAGAGACTGCACCATAGGTTAATTTTCGTCATCAAAAAAAGTCTCAAAATGCGCTTGTATCCATTTTGAGACTTTTTTCAGTTTAATTAAGAGACAATCAGTTAATTACAATGCTTTGAATAAAAGCAAAGTATCCCATGACGACAAAGAGCAGCGAGGTGAGCCAAGAAAGCGCCGGGTGTTTTTTAGCTTTAAAAATATAGATACTGCCGGCGAGACAGGAAAGTGCTAGAGCAATAAAGAAGAAAACAGAGCCGTCTAAAGCTAAGCTAATTGCTGCGCCATCCATGGTTCCATCATAAAACATATTTAAAATAGGAGCGTAACCGCTATGTTCGATAAGGCTTTCCATGTAAAGCGGCGGTGATTGCTCATTCATGATGCCTGTCAGCAGCAGGATAAATAAAATAATAAAGAACTCTACACGTATCCAAGGTCTTGCCTGAAGGCTTGCATCGGCCTGTAAACGCCGTTTCATCCAAATCCCGTTAAAGATAGCGTATATGATTAATGGAATGATAAATAATTGTTTTAAGAATAAACTTTGGCCATAAGAAACGAGCAGGGCTTCGTCATACTGTCTGAGATCCACGGTGAATTGGGCTAATAAAATCCCGCTTAAGACAACAATGACAAAACAGATAAGTGCAAAGGGATGGTAGCTGGTGACAAAACGCTGCCAATCCATAGACTTTGGTACAAACCAGGAGGCCATCAACAGCGTTCCAATCCACGCGCTGACTGCCAGCATGTGTACGCCATGTGTGAAGACGCCAAGAAATCCCTCGAAAGAACCTGCATGGCTCGCCCAGCCGACTCCAAATGCCGCAAAGCCTGTGAACACCATTCCGACCCAAGCTGCCTGTTTACTGTCTGTATTTTTGATATAAGCAATGTAAACACTGAAAAGAATACAAATAATAAATAAGAATAGCCATGCATTTCCAATTCGAAAGGATAATAGAACATCTTCAAACGCGGAGCCTAAGGTAGAACGGCCTGCGATATGAGTTATTAACTGGATAAGAGGGACAAATGCAAATAAAGCAATCCCCCAGACTGCAGCAAGCTGCAGATTGGAAGATATGTTAACCCTGATATGAGAAGTGGCAGGAAGCAATCGAATCAGAAAGCTTCCCGCTAAAAATGCAAGGCAAAAATATAAGAACGTTTCCGTAAAAATGGTTACATAAAACATACATTATTTCTTCCTTTTTAGTAGTACAATTGCGATGACAGCGACAATAGCAATAACCAGCACAGCAATTAGCAAGGTATTGGAATTCGTATCATCTGCAGCTTCTTCCTGCACATCATTTTCTGCGGCTGCTTCATTTTCATCAGCCTGCTCTTCGGATGCATCATCTGTATTTTCTGCATCTTCCGCAGCAGTTGTGTCTTCCTCTTCCTCAACGGCAGACTCCTCTATGTCCACTTCGAATGAAATAGAGTCTTCCATTGGATGACCATCTACGCCGATAATATCCCAGCTGAGTGTATATGTTCCATTTTCTAAAGGCTCCGTCACATCAGCAGAAAATTCATCTTCATTGACAGTCAGATTATCAAGCGCAATTTCTGTGCCGTCCTCTGCATGGAGTTCCATCACAGCACTATCTTCAATCACTGTTTCAAAATACAGCGTAATATCGTCTAACGTCTCTGTTACCGTTGAGCCTTCCTCTGGATCAGACGTATCAAGATGTGTATGTGCAAAGACAGGACTTGCACTAAATGCGAAAAGTAAGACAACAAAAGCGAACGCCCCTGTAAGTTTTTTCATCGTTTTTCCTCCTTCTATTTATTGAATTCAGTATAATTTCTCCAGATTTAAGCTTATAGCAGAATAAAGTGTAAGACAAGTATAGTCAAATCAAAAAAGTAACATTTCCTTGAACTATGAACAATTCATGACAATGCAATTTCCAGGCAAACATAAAAGGAAGGCTTTTCTATTTTGGTATAAATGTAATTTTGTGCGTACCTGAAGACTTGTGCGTAAGGCCGCTAAGAAAGTGAAATGCGCTGTTGAGATGCGCTTTATCGAACGCTGCGTTTTCTGATAAACTGTAATAGACAAGTTCATCTTCATTTCAAAACCTGGAGGAGGTAATATAATGAGTAGTTTTCCCAATGTAGAGGAAACGAAAACACTAATTAAAGATTTAGTGAAAATAGCAAGTCCAAGCGGCTATACTAAAGATGCCATTCAATTTATTGAAAACCGATTAGCGAAAAGTAACGTACAAACCAAACGCAACAATAAAGGCGGTCTGATTGCAACGCTGCCAGGGAAGGATACTTCAAAACATCGCTTCTTGACAGCGCATGTAGACACACTAGGAGCCATTGTTAAAGAAATCAAAGCAGACGGCCGCCTGAAAATACAAGTCATCGGCGGCTTCCCGCTAAATTTTGTGGAAGGGGAATATTGTACCATCCATACCGTGAGCGGAGAAAAATATACGGGAACGATTTTAATGCATCAAACCGCTGTCCATGTGTATCGAAAAGCAGGCGAACTGAAAAGAGATACGGAAAATATGGAAGTGCGTATTGACGAAGTGGTGAAGAATGAAGAAGACACCCGTAAATTGGGAATAGAAGTAGGCGATTTTATTTCCTTTGACCCGCGAGTAGAATTAACAGAATCCGGCTTTATTAAATCGCGTCATTTGGATGATAAAGCAAGTGCAGCAATCTTAATCAACGTGATTGAAAAGCTGACAGCAGATCAGACAGAGCTGCCTTACACAACGCATTTTCTCTTTTCCAATAATGAAGAAATCGGCTATGGCGGGAATTCGAATATCCCGCCGGAAACGGTAGAATACCTAGCAGTTGATATGGGAGCTATCGGAGACGGACAAAGAACCGATGAATATACAGTATCGATTTGTGTAAAGGATGCTTCCGGGCCGTACCATTATGGTCTGCGCAATCATCTTACAGAAATTGCGAAAGCGAACGGCATCGAATATCAATTAGATATTTATCCGTACTATCAATCCGATGCATCAGCAGCTATCCGAGCTGGATATGATGTCGTTCATGGCTTAATTGGACCGGGAATTGATGCATCGCATGCGTTCGAACGCACACATGAATTATCTCTTAAACATACGGAGAATTTGGTTTATCATTATGTGTTGTCGGAAATGGCAGAGGAATAATGGAATGAAGAATAAGACCGGGCACCTTACCTGGTCTTATTTTTTTGCGTGAAAAATAGACCTCTCTAATAAAAGCTGTACGATTCAAAATAAAAGTACGTAAACCCCTTTGTACATAAGGTTTCACCACGAATATAAGTAGATTATTTTTAAATAACAAGTTGACTTTATACTGAATATGTTATAGGGTTAGTTACATAAGTAATTAACCAATTAAGGGATGAGGCTAATGAAAAAAGAATTAGATGAGAACAAACCGATTTTCCTGCAGATAAAAGAACAAATTGAAGATTCCATTATTGATGGCTCATTGAATGGCGGAGAGCGGGCGCCTTCCACTAACGAATTTGCGAAATTTTATCAGATTAATCCGGCTACAGCAGGCAAGGGAATCAATGAGCTTGTCCTGGAAGGTATTTTAATCAAGAAACGGGGCGTTGGCATGTTTGTGACAGAGGAAGCGAAAGGCATTGTGATTGAAAAAAGAAAGCAGACATTTTATGAGAATTACCTGCTTCCAATGAAAAGGGAAGCGGAGAAGCTGGAAATGGATAGACAGGAACTAATTAATATGCTTAATCGAGAGGATGAGGCACATGGAAATTAAAGTGAATCAATTAAGTAAAATCTATGGGGATAATCATGCTTTGAATCAAGTTTCCTTTACTTTGGAAGGAAATAAAATCTATGGTCTGCTTGGAAGAAATGGAGCAGGTAAGACGACTTTCATGGATATTTTAAGTGGTCAAATGTTAGCATCTTCGGGAGATATCACCATTGATGGAGAGAATCCATTTGAAAATCAGCGGCTCACAGAATCCATCTGTTTGATCAAAGAAGCGAATAATTTCAGTCCAGAGTTAAAGATAAAGCAAGTATTGAAGATTTTTGCTTATTTTTACCCAAACTGGGACCAGGAAATGGCGGAAGAATTATTAGAGACGTTTAATTTGAAGCAATCTGCAAAAGTAAAAACGTTATCGAAAGGAATGGAGTCTGCGTTAGGAATTACAACCGGTCTGGCAAGCAGAGCACCTATCACTGTATTTGATGAGCCCTATATCGGTATGGATGCTCCTTCCCGTAAAATGTTTTATGACATCCTATTGGATGATTATCAGGAAAATCCCCGGACAATCATTTTTTCTACGCATTTGATTGATGAAGTCAGTTTAATGTTTGAAGAGGTTATTATTCTTAAAAATGGTGCTGTCGTGCTCCAGGAAAGCTCGGAAGAATTGCGGGCAAAGACAGTCGCTGTTTCTGGACCAAAGGACAAAGTGGATGCCTTTTTAACAGATAAGGATATTATCCAGCGTACAGATTTAGCCGGCAGCTCTATGGCATATGCTTTCGGCAGCAGGAAAGAAGCAGAGGAAGCCGGTCTGGAAGTGGAAGGTGTGCCGGTGCAAGAGCTGATGATTCATTTAACAGAAAAGAAGAAAGGGGCATAATCCATGAACAATCAAATAAAAGGCATGTTTTATTATTATACGGTTGATGTGGTTCGAACCGCTAAAATATTTTTTTCGATATTAACAGGTATCATCATTGCATCAGCTATTATTTGTTATTTATTACTGGGAATCGATGAATTTAAAATGTATTTCGCCATCCCGTTTGCCACATACTTTAACGTTGGTATTGTCGGATTTCAATTAGTGAAAGGCAATGTTCCGTTTGGATTAAAAATGGGAGCTACCCGTAAAAACATGTATGTCATGCAGCTGTATTTTATGTTTGCATACTCCTTGGCGATAGCTTTTATAGGAAGCACGCTGCAGCAGGTAACAGAATGGTTATTCCAGGCAGTTGGTGTGACAAACTATATTTATGTTCATCCGGCTATGTTTTTGACAGATAACTGGATTATGAGGATTGTCGTGGATGCCCTTGTCATGTTCCTGATTATGGCTGTATTGTATTTCATTGCATTATTATTTTACCGGACGGGATTAGCTGGCGGAGGAACTGTGTTAGGAGTCCTGATGGTTGTTACCCTATATGGTGCTTTTGAAGGCTGGCTGGTGGATGCCGTTGTCAATCTGTTCTCTGATGTGACTATAATGACCTTTGTAAGCATGTTTTTCATCGGTATTGTGTTTTACTTGATAGGTTTTCCGTTTATGCGGAAAATCACTATTGCTAATAGACGTTAAGAAGCAGGAAGCTGTCTTTTGTTCAACACAAAAGACAGCTTTTTGGCAGTTATAATAATGAATTGATAGGAAGAATGAAGAAAAGATCAACCTCATCGTGAATATTGTTTTTTTCAAAGAAGTAAGAAAGCATATAAAAAATGCTGAATATAGCCGCTACGGAAAAATACTACGTTTTCTATGGGCCCCGAGCTCATCTCCTTTAAAGAAGACTTGCTGATTGGCAAGCTGGCAGGCGCAGACAGAAGCATAGTCGCACTTATGCCCCGCGGGTAGAAAAAAAGAAGTTCACTTTTTTCTGCGGGGTCTTCCCACTGGGACTGGGACTGCGATTACTCGTCCCATCGAAGAGCTTTTGCGATTACTCGCCCCACCGAAGACCATTGCGCTTTCCCATAGGAGTCTCTGTATTTTTCCTCCGCTAGAATTTGCGTTATTTCCTTGTAAAAAAGCAAATAAAACATATTTCTTCTTAGATGGGAGCGAAGGGAAGTCGACTCCTGCGGGGAAAGCAACAGGTGAAGGCCCCGCAGGAAGCGGTTTTCTTCCGAGGAGACTGAAGCGTTGCCCGCGGAAAGCGACTTCCCGCAGCGGACATCGCTTCGGCGAGGACACCGGTGATTTAAAGACCAAGCGGTATTCTGGTTTTTCTTTATCATTCTCGCGAAAATATAGTGGTGCATGAAGGCTGTGCAAGAATTCAGAGTTTAAGATAAAAAACAAGGAGCTGCGGCATAATCAGTAACTGATTGTGTCATAGCTCCTTTTAAAAACTTTATATTATATTGTCAAAAAAGTAACTAGTTATTGTTTTAATTTAGGGTTCTCGGATTTTGCCTCATTAACACGAGGTTTCCGATAGCCGCCAGCAATATCTGCCTGCTTAAATTCTTTAGAGTAATGGACCTCTTGAGCGTCAGCAATGTCTCTCTTTTTTGCTGGCTGATATTGTGTATTTCTCATGAATAATCATCCTTTCTATTAATGTTTGTTCTATCAAGTGTTTTCCCGGTTTAAGTGAATTAAAACATTTTCATTTATGGCTGAAATTAATTTATGCTTTTATTCTCTTTTAAAATACGGTTTGTTTTCTCTTGACTAGTGGAATTTAATCATTTGTGTTAAAATTTGATTAATTAATCAAAATACATTTATAAACTATATCCAGAGGAGAATATAAAATATGCAAAATGAAACCGTACTTGGTTTATCAAAAATAGATAAAGCGATTATTATTATAGGCGGTCCGCTTCTTGGAGCGATTATTGGCTGGTTTATTCAAATTATTTCGAGCTGGCTGATCAAAATTCCATTTATACCATTTGGTCCGTTCTTTGAATGGATTATATCCTGGAATAGCTCCTGGGTGTCGATTATCGGGGGAATTGTCGGCTTGATTGCTGGAATCCTCTTTGCGCTGTATGCCTTTAGTGAATCATTAAAAATGACGATTGCAGATCAAAAAGTTACAATGAAAAGGTATGATCAAGAAGTTACCTTGCAAAAAAATGATATTTCAGCAATTTATATGGATAGAAAGGATATTGTCGTTTTAGGTCAAAAAGGGGAGGAGCTGTATCGGTCGCAAACAGATGTAAAGCAGCCGAAAATAGAATCCGCTTTTTTGGAACACTATTTTTCCTGGAAGTCTCAGGATCCTTATCAAGCAGATTACCAGCGCTGGATTCCGGAGCATCCTGATTTTCCTGCTTCTGTGAACAGCCTGCTTGCTGCGAGAGAAAAGGCGCTGAAGGAAGATGATGTAAAAGAAGCAGCGGTGCTGCGGCAGGATTTAGCGGCCGAGGGAGCTGTGATTCGTGATGAGGACAAGCGGCAGTATGTCCGAATGATAAGAGGGTGATATGAAGTGACAAAGGAAAAAACATTTATCTCCGAAGCACGGAGAGAACAAATTTTAAAAGCGACGATTGATGTGTTGAATGATATTGGCTATGTGAAATTAAGTCTTGCTAAAATAGCAAAACAAGCGAAAATCAGCACGGGGTTGATTTCCTATCATTTTGCCGATAAAGAAGAGCTGATCCAGCATACCTTAAATTACTTAATTGGCGCCCAGCTCGAATTTATTGAAGAACGGGTAAAGCGGGAGACAGATATCTTTGAGCAGCTGCTGGTTTATATAAAAGCAACGCTCACGTACCAAAATGAATACGTTGAAAATAATGTAGCGCTAGTTGAAATCATCTTTAACGCCCGGACGGAGGAAAATATTCCTTACTATAAATTGAATGAAGAGGAAGAAGATCCGCTTTACCTGCGATTAGAAACCATTTTGTCAGAAGGACAGGAGAAGCGTATTTTTTCAGCTGACTTTAATCCAAAAGCAACGGCGATACTGATAAATGGCGCTGCAAGTGAGAGTATGCTGCTGCAAAGTGAAAGCTTTGATATAAAGAGTTATCAGCAGGAATTAATTAAAATGGTTACGAAAATAGTAAAGTAGAAGTTGTATTATAAAGTAAGAGTACTTGAATAAATATATTCGAATAAACTCGTAAAAAACCTCGAATTCTCCAAGAATGAATTCGAGGTTTTAGCCTATTTAAATGACGTACAGATAAATACACAAGAAGTGTGAAATACTGCCGAGCAGGATAAAAATATGAAATATCTCATGGAAGCCGAAATAGCGGGAACGCAGAAACTCTGGCTTCAACCAGTAAATAAATGCCCCAATCGTATAAAATATTCCTCCCACAATTAAGCAGGTTATTCCGCCAGTCCCGATAATTGGAGCAAGCGGGCCTGTATAGAATATGGCAATCCACCCCATTAAGACATAGAGAAGGGTAGACAGCCATCTCGGGGAATGAAACCATATTAATTTAAATAGAACGCCAAGGACTGCCAATCCCGTAACTACCCAGAATAGTACCCAGCCAATGGTTCCTTCAAGCGCAATCAGGCAGAGTGGAATATACGTGCCGGCAATCAGTACATAAATCATGGAATGATCCATTCTTCTCAAAAAAGCAATCGTTTTTGGACCGGCAATCACAGAATGATAAACCGTTGAAGCAGTATATAATAGAATTAAACTAATACCAAAAGCTGCGACAGCACCGACGTCTAATGGCGTTCCGACCCGTGCTGCTTTGACAACAAGTAATATCAGTCCGACGATAGATAAAACAATCCCAATAAAATGAGTAAAAGCATTCATTGGTTCCCGAATAAATTTATTCAAAAAAACATCTCCAATCCATTATGTAGTTTCAAATACTATGTAATAACTATATACCTGTTTCATCAAGTAGTCAATGTTTGAAATTTAACGAATTACGTCTATAATGAAAAGTAGATAGCTGAACGATAAATAATTAAATTTCTTGCTTTGCTTACTATCTTTATACTATGAGAGAGAGGTCATTTCGTGGATATACAAAAGCAATTAGAAGGACTTCATTTAGAGAACCAGTTGAAATCGGAAGAAATACCCGATTTAGATTTATATATGGATCAGGTTATTCAGCTTTTTGAAAGTAAATTTGCTTCTTCCAAACGGTATGAAGAAGATAAAGTGTTAACGAAAACCATGATTAATAATTATGCGAAGGCTAAGTTATTCTTCCCTATCAATAATAAAAAATATTCGAAAGAGCATTTGCTGCTGATTAGTATGATTTATCAAATGAAAAGTGTGTTATCTATAAAGGATATCGGGAAAACATTTGAAGAGATGAATCAGAGAGTGCAGGATGAAGATTTTGACCTGGCAAATTTTTATACCAATTACATTCAGTTAATGGATAGAAACGCGGCAGGTTTTGAAGAACATATGAAGAGCCAGGAAGAAATATTTGAGTCAGAATTGGACAAAGATATCGTAGATGATGAATACCTAAAACAAGTATTACTGATTACCAGCCTGACAGGGATGAGTAATTTTTACCGCAGAGCAGCGGAAAACCTGGTAGATCAATTAAAGCAGAAAGGGGAGCATGAAGAATGAAATTAAGTATCTTGGATCAATCGCCATTATTTGCAGATGCGGATGCAAAGCAGGCACTGGAAGCCAGTGTTGATCTGGCAGTTCTGGCCGACCAATTAGGATATGAACGTTACTGGGCTGCGGAGCATCATGATATGCAAGGATTAGCAAGTCCTGCCCCGGATATTTTGCTGGGGATTATCGGCAGCAGAACAGAAAGAATCCGAATCGGTTCAGGAGCAGTGCTATTGCCGAATTACCGGCCGTTTAATATTGCTGAGCGCTACCGGATGCTGGCTGCATTGTATCCGAACCGGGTAGATTTAGGAATCGGCCGGGCGCCGGGCGGTTCCGCAGAAGCTTCTATTGCCCTTGCTGGAAATTTTTTAGAAAAGGTGAAAGCAATGCCGGATTATATAGATGAATTGCTTCATTTCCTTCAGGATGACTTTTCGCCGGAGCATCTTTATTCACGTGTGACCGCCACCCCTGTACCTCCTGTTCAGCCTGTACCTTGGCTGTTGGGGACAAGCCAGCGGAGCGCCCAGCTGGCCGTAACTAAAAAACTGCCTTATGTTTTTGGTCACTTTATGGGCGCTGATAATGGACCGGAAATCATGGCCGGCTACCGGAGACAAGCTGAGAATCCCTCCGCTATCGTTGCGGTATCTGTTCTTTGTGCGGAAACAGAAAAGGAAGCTTTGGAATTAGCAGAAGAAGCAAAGCGCAGAAGGGAAGAGCAGGACCCGTCACCCCAGACAGATCAGGAAGAGCAAGCGAAATTTGCCGATAAACAAATTATTGGAGATAAAGCCCTTGTACAAGAAAAACTCACGGAACTGCAGGAAGCATATCAATGTGATGAAATAATGGTGCTCACGATGGCGCCAACGTATAAAGCAAGAGAATATTCTTACCGTCAGCTGGCAGAAATAATGGACCAGACCAAATAGAAGCTGCCATCCCTTAAATTCTTAACACTTGTTTTCAAAATGAAATAAAAATCATAGGCTGCAGCATGATAGAATATACCTTAATAAAGAGGACAAGCGTAAATGGAGGATATTATGGGACAATGGGTTACAGCCATGATGGAGCAATTTGGTTATTTGGGAATTTTTCTAATGATGACGTTAGAGAATTTATTTCCGCCGATACCATCTGAAATTATCCTGCCTTTTGGAGGATTTATGACGATCGGCAGTACATTAACCTATACCGGAGTATTAACAGCAGCCACATTAGGAGCGCTGATTGGCGCAATGCTTTTATATTGTATTGGAATGATACTCGATGTGGAGCGGCTGGAGAAAATTGTTGACCGGTACGGGCATCTATTGCGTTTGAAAAAAACAGATATTTATAAGGCAGATGAATGGTTTGGAAAGTATGGCTATTGGACCGTATTTTTTTGCCGGATGGTGCCGCTGCTGAGAAGCTTAATCTCTATTCCAGCAGGGATGGCAAGAATGAACTTCGGGATGTTTATGCTATTAACAGCAGCCGGTTCTATTATTTGGAACAGTATTCTCATCGGTATTGGAACCGTTTTGGGAGAGAATTGGCATCGTGTAGCAGCTTTTATGGATATCTATTCTAATGTTGTCTATACCTTTATCATTGCAGGAATATTCATTTTCATTACCTGGTATATCAGGAAAAGAAAGAAAGAAAAACTGTAGGAATGTACTGTTCCTGCAGTTTTTTTAATTTTTTGTTGACAAAAGAACGTACGTTTGGTTAACTGTATTTAGAACCTCTTCTTGGTAAGTCCTCTACTAAAATATAAGGATGTGTTTCCATGATTTATCCTCGCAACGCAACACTATTATTCCCTCAGGTATGTGAAAATGGCGAAGTGTACAAAAATGCTATTCCTAAAAACGGTCCAAATCGGCTGATGGACTTAAAAATTGATTATGCCTTTAAATTGCTGTTTGGTGATGAGCGCAATAAGAAGATTATGATAGCCTTTTTAAATGCTTTTTTTACCAATTCCGACAGAGCACAAATCCAGAATCTTGAATTTCAAAAAAAGAATGCAGCCGACGAAGGTGAGAACACTTCTTTATCATTGTTTGTTGAGACAGAAGATAAAGAAGCGGTTTTTGTAGAAATACTTTTCCCGGATCAAGATGCCCCGGAAAATCAATCTTTATATTTTTGGTCGAAAATGTACCGCCGGCAATTTGAAGCCGGTTCAGATTTTGCCAGCCAGCAATCCGTGATAACCATAAGCATCATGAATTTTGAAATATTCCATGAAAGTGATGAATTCCATAGTGTATTCAGATTGTCGGATAAAGATAAAAACATCCCGCTGACCAATCTGCAGGAAAGTCAATTTATTGAGATACCTAAACTGATTCGCAGCTGGAAACAAGGAAAGTTAAATCTGGAGGAAGATACTTTGGCGAGATGGTTATTGCTCTTAGCTGCGGTGGATGAAGGTAATAATTATTTTCATCTAAATATCTATAAAGAACTGGAGAAACTGGCAATGGTTGATAAAGATTTAGATATCGCTATGAAATTCTGGGGAGATATCAGCAATACGGAAAAAAATCAGTTGATCTATCAGGACAGGCATCGACATATGAAAGAACAGTATTTTTTAAAAGAGATAGAAAAATCAGAAGAAAAAAGACAGGAAGCAGAAGAAAGAGCAGCGGTTGCAGAGAAGAATTATAATCAAATGAAAAATCAATATGAACAGCAAAAAATTAAACTGATAGAGGAGAGAGAGAAAAGAATAAAAGCAGAAGAAAATGCGGTGCTTGCTAACCGGGAAGCGGCGAAAGTAGTTATCCGTTATGGAAAAGTCGTTGCACGTAACTTATTTGAACAAGGGATGGATAATTTATTTGTAAAAAATATAACTGGAATGTCAGATAAGGAAACAGCGATGATAAAAGAAGAATTAGACAGAGAGTAGAAACGTTATTATGCTCTTTATCTATGGGTAAAGCATTAGAAAAAGAAACAAAGTTTTTCAGATAGCTTTGTTTCTTTTTCATAAATTATTCATTCAATGAGAAATAATCTTCTATTATTTCCACAATAGAAATCAACTCATAAATAGCAACTAATTCTATCGGCAATTTTTCTGTACTGCTCATTTGATTGGACTGTAGCATTTCTTGAAATAGCTGATTGAGCTGCCTGCGTTTAGCAATCCATTCTTCTTTCTCAAAGTCGATTTTGCCAGCCAGCACATTTGCAAAATAACATACTGCTTCAAAAGCGTGCTTTTGTTTCAGTGCATCCCATTCAAATTTCATTGTAGGCTGCTCTGCTATATTAGTAACATGATATTGAATCATTCGCAGATAATGAATCTGCTGTCTTAACTGTGTTAATTCATCCTCGCGTTTTTCTAAAATATGATGAAATTTCAAATCCTTCTTTTGGTAGAGTGAAAGTAACTCTACTCTTTCAAGCTCTTTGTATACACTGCCCACTTTTTCATTTACACCAAAATCTAACGGTGTTTTTGTGAAAATTATTTCATAATAACATCGTTTCATATGATTACTTAATTGCTTGCGGATAGGTACGATCTGTTTATCAATCGAACGATGGTAATTTGGCGGGAAAACAAACATATTTACCAGTGTGGAGACAGACAATCATATTGTTGTTGTTGCCAGGCGAATAAGAAAGCTAAGAAAATAGCTGTCGTCCACTAATTCAATCATTGCAATTGCTGTTAAAGTTGCTACCAGTAACCCGGCATGAAGGTTTAATCGAAAGCAAGTGAAAATAGTAAGTATTGCAGCTAACATATAAGTAAGCGGTGAATTACCGAATATAGCCAGAAATATAACGGCATAGGCAGCGCCAATCGCCGAGGCAGGAAAACGGACAAGTCCTTTCTTAATAGAATCTGTCACAGTTGGTTCAATTGTAACAATAGCTGTAATAACGGCAAATGTCGGCGGAAAATTGAACCATTTACAAATAAGCGCTGTGAAAAATACAGCAATCCCCGTTTTAATCACTCTATTTCCAATGATAGTTTGAACCTTCACGTCAATCCCTACTTTTCCTCATGTTAAATAATTTGTAACAAATAAATTTAATAAGATATTTTCATTTATTATATTGTATTGTATCATTATTGCGTAAATTAAATGACGAAAAAAATTAGATTAGGTATATTTATTGGGGAGCGCCATACAAATCTACTAAAATGAAAAACATTGTCAGATGGGTGTTCTTGCATATTCTATGACGATTTTGAAAGACTTTTGTCGTTATTGAAACATAAATGTAATAATTCTATAATATGCATGACATTTTCTTATGTTAAGCTTTACAAAGTTACAAATTAGAAGAAGAATATAAAAAATATTAATATAAAAAACTAATCGCAAATGTTCGGGAACTCAAATACATAGATAATATATTTGCGGTGCAAAATTTGAAAGCGGGGAATAGAAGTTGAAAAAGACAGTAATGACATTGACTGCGGCTTCCGTAGTAGGTTTGAGCAGTGTATTTTTTGCAGGGCCGGTAAAAGCAGAATCAGTAGAAGACCTGGAAAACAGACAGACTGAAGTACAGGATGATCGTGATTCTGTTCAATCTAATCTATCAGATGCTGAAAATGAAGTAGCAGATGTTTTAGTAGATTTACAAGATTTACAGAAAGAAATTGATGATTTAAATTCTGCTCTACAACAAAATGAACAGAAATTAGATGAAACAGAAGAAGATATTTCAACTACGGAAGATGAAGTCAGTGAGTTGGAAGCTGCCATCGAAGAATTAGAAGAAGCAATCGAAAAACGTACGGATATTCTGAAAGAACGCGCAGTTGCTTTACAACAAAATGGCGGAGATATCAGCTATATTGAAGTATTGTTCGGAGCACAGGATTTCAGCGATTTTGTAAGCCGTGTTTCTGCAGTAAATAAAATTACAGATTCAGATTTAGCTTTACTTGAACAGCAGGAAGCTGATAAACAGGAAGTAGCAGATAAACAGGAAACAGTTGAATCAAAACTGGATGAATTAACGCAATTAAAAACAGATTTAACAGGAATCAATAATACAATTACAGATCAAAAAGATGCTGCAGAGGATAAAGAAACTTCTTTAAAAGATAAAGAAGCAGAATTAACAGCACTTATTGATGATTTAGAAATTGAAGATTCCCGCTTGGCGGCTATCGAGCAGGATGTAGCTGATCGTTTGGAAGTAGCAACTGCTCCGGCGCCAGAAACATTGGTAGCAAGTGTCAGCGTAGGTTCTAGTGATGAAAGCAGCAATGAAGAAGCAGAAGCAGAGGTTGAAGAGGAAACTGAAACTGAATCTGCAAATGAAGCTGAAGAAGAAGCAAGTGAACCAGAACAGCAAGAAACTTCTTCCAATGAAGACCAAGAAGAAACTTCTTCAAATAGCGAAAGCAGTAATAATAACAGTAGCAATAACAATAGTAACAGCAGTAATAATAGCAGCAGCAATAACAATTCAGGAAGCAGCAGTAACACTGCGAGCTCAAATGAATCAAGTTCTAATACAAGCTCTAATAGTGGATCTAACAGTAGTTCCAGCAATTCTGATCAAAATAAATCAGAACCTAAAGAAGAAAAAGCAGAAGAGCCTGCACCATCAACTGGTTCTGGAATCAGTGGAGTACTTAGTGCTGCACAGAGCCAAACACACCAAAACACGTATGTTTGGGGAGGGAAAAGCCCTAGCACTGGTTTTGATTGCTCCGGATTTGTATCTTGGGCATTCGCTCAAGCTGGATATTCCATTCCGTCTTACACAGGTGCATTAGTTAATACAGGTACATCTGTATCTGCAAGTAATATGCAGCCTGGAGATTTAGTATTCTTCAATACAAATGGAACGAATGGCCATGTTGGTATTTATCTTGGCGGAAATAAATTTATCGGTTCACAAAGCAGTACAGGAGTTGCTGTTGCTGATATGTCACCAGGAAGCTACTGGGGCGGAGAATTCAGCGGAACAGTACGCCGCGTACAATAAATATTTAATCCCAAGGGTCCTTGCATGAAGATAAGCTTCATGTGGGGGCTTTTTTTATATAATAAATTAAAACTAATGACATCGGGCTCTTTTATGTATCCATTCCCTATATGAATAAAAATAAACTCCTTTAAATTTATTTCTTTATTTCAAGCGGTTATTGAATTTTATCTAAATGAATGCGGTAATAATCTTCCTTATTAAGAGACATATCTCTACAACCAATCTAACTGCATCATTTAGATTGTTTACTATCCCGGCTAATGGGTATAGAATTATATATCCCATTTTCGCAGCAAATAAACATAGAAAGGATGGAGATATGAAGAAAAGAAATAAAAACTTTTTAAATCCTGTATTCTTTATTTCTGCATCAGTAATTTTAGCATTAGTTATAATTGGTGCGTTTAATTCTACAGGCTTTCAAAGTGTAGCAACACGGTTATTTGATTTGACGACACAGAATTTTGGATGGCTCTATTTAATATCCGTTTTTGTGTTTGTCCTCTTTCTAATCGGCTTATCGATTAGTAAGTACGGTAAAATAAAATTAGGTTCAAAAAATTCGAAACCAGAATTTGGTTTCTTTCCTTGGATTGGAATGCTATTTTCCACAGGCTTTGGTTCTGGGCTGGTATTCTGGGGTGTAGCAGAACCAATGAGTCACTTTTTTGATACGCCGTTTCCAGGATTGGAACCGCAAACAGAAGAAGCTGCGAGGGTAGCTATGGGATATGCTTTCTTTAACTGGGGCATTAGCCAATGGTCTGTTTTTGCATTAGTCGGACTGGTTATTGCATACTTACAATTTCGCAAAGGAAAAGATGGATTAATTTCAACTGCAGTAAAGCCCGTTGTCGGAAACAACCCTATTACGGCCACTTCAATTAACTCACTTGCTGTAATTGCTACTGTTATGGGAGTTGCCACTTCCCTAGGACTAGGAATTATGCAAATGAGCGGTGGTCTGTCATCAGTATTTGGACTGCCTGACGGGGTGTGGGTGCAAATTACAATTGCGCTAGCCATGCTGCTTGTTTATCTGGGTTCGTCTGTCAGCGGTTTAAACCGCGGAATGAAATGGTTGAGCAGCATTAACTTATCTTTTTGTTTAATTCTGCTTGTTTTTGTTTTTCTGATGGGGCCGACTGTATTTATTTTAGAAACCTTTGTGCTGGGTCTGGGAGATTATTTAACTAATTTTGTCGAATACAGTTTACGTTTAACTCCGTATACTGGAGACAACTGGGTAATGGATTGGACTATTTTCTATTGGGCTTGGGCGATTTCATGGTCACCATTTGTCGGGGCATTTGTCGCCCGTGTATCAAGAGGGCGTACTATCCGTCAGTATATTTTTGGTGTGCTTGTCACCTCTCCTGCTATTGCCTGCATTTGGATTGCTGTCTTTGGTGGAACCAGCTTATATAGCGATTTGATGAATGGAACGATGATTGCTGAAGCTGTTGATCATGATTTAGCTGTCGCCTTATTTGAAACATTTGGTACCTTGCCGTTAAGTACCATCACTTCTTTGATGGCGATTATTTTGATTTTTACATTCCTCGTCACTTCAGCAGATTCTGCAACGTATATTTTAGGAAGCATGACATCAAAAGGAAGTTTGAATCCGGCTTTGATTACAAAATTTATCTGGGGAGGACTTATAACAGCTATTGCAGTCGTCCTTTTAGTTGCTGGAGGGTTAGAAGCGCTGCAGACAGCATCTCTCACATCAGCGCTTCCTTTTGTCATAATTATTATCATGCTGATGATTTCCTTTATTAAAATATTGCAGAGAGAAGAGAACGACAAGCTAAAAAATTAATCTATGAAATAAAAATAAGCCGGCTGTTTTTTGATGACAGCCGGCTTATTTTTATTGTTTTTATATTTATCTGCAGCACTTTCATAGTCAAGTAGACACAGTGTGCCCCTTTCCATTATAATAAAGAATAAGAGAAAGGGTGATTCGATGGGAAGGTAATATGGAACTTTATATATAATTATCATGCAGGGCTATCCATTGCACCTAATCATTTGGATTATCTGCGTGAGGAAAAGATTATAAAGAAATTTGTGTAAACAGCATAAATTAATTTTTAAAATTTCAGGAGGTGAAATCCTTGTGTAATGTTACACAAGGATCTTAATTGGACATATCGACCATGATTAATTTATTTGCGGTTGCTATTTTAATCGCATTAACTGCTTTTTTTGTTATGTCAGAATTTGCTATAGTAAAAATTCGAAGTACACAGCTGGAGCCTCATATTGCAGCGGGAAAAGGTTCGGCTGCCTCGGCTAAAAAAGTCATTACCCATCTTGATGAGTATTTATCTGCCTGTCAATTAGGGATTACAATTACAGCTCTTGGTATTGGACGTTTAGCCGAACCGACGTTTGAGAGAATGCTGCATCCTCTTTTGGAGGAATTTAATCTTGGAGCAGGTCTGGTTACGACCCTTTCCATTTTTATTTCCTTCCTGATTGCAACATTCTTGCACGTGGTTGTCGGGGAGCTGGCGCCGAAAACATTAGCAATTCAAAAAGCAGAGCAGGTCACATTGGCTGTCGCCAGACCGCTGACCTGGTTCTATCGTCTGTTGTTCCCGTTTATTTGGTTATTAAATGGTTCAGCGCGATTATTAACCAAAGCAGTTGGCTTACAGCCAATGAGCGGGCATGAGGAAACACATACAGAAGAGGAGCTGCGTTTAATTCTGGCTGACAGCTATAAAAGCGGTGAAATCAATCAATCTGAAATGATGTATGTAAACAATATTTTTGAATTCGATGAGCGGGTAGCCAGAGAAATTATGACACCGAGAACAGAAATGATTTATTTCTCGACAGAAGCCAGTTTTGAGGAAAATTTAGAAACCATCCATCAAGGGCAATTTACCCGCTACCCAGTTGCCGATCAGGATAAGGATAATATTATCGGTCTGGTAAACTTAAAAGAAGTATTTACTGGAAAGCTCAGCAAGGATGAACCTGCGACGATTGAAGATTACATTCGGCCAATTATTCATGTATCCGAAGCTACACCAATTCGACATCTCCTTTTAAAAATGCAAAAGGAGCGCATCCATATGGCGATTGTCAATGATGAATATGGCGGTACGGCCGGGTTAGTTACGGTTGAGGATATACTGGAAGAAATCGTTGGCGATATCCGGGACGAATTTGACGAAGACGAAGTACCTGATTTTGAAACGATTGATGATACTACTTATTTAGTAGCAGGCCGTGTCAGCTTGGATGATATCAATCAAAAGCTGGGTATTACTTTGGAAGATGATGAAGTGGACACCATCGGCGGCTGGTTCTTCACCCATAACCTGGAAGCGGATGTAGGAACGGTGATGGAGGTTGAGGGGTATGAATTTACTCTGATTGAAAAAGACGGATATCAGATTAAAAGAGTGAGGATCACGAAAACGTCATCAGAAGAAGAAATGGAACAAGATTAGAACGTAGATAGAAAAGTTGAAACAATAAAGTTTGAAGTTGAAAAAGGAAAGAGTGATGAATCTCTTTCCTTTTTTTATAGCTTAAAATAACTCTATTATATCCTTTATTCAGATATTAAAGTTTAAACTCCTTTTATTTTGGTTACACACTAATATAGATACTGATTTTCGAGGAGGCTTATCATGAAGGATATTCAAGATATTGTGAAAGAGTTAGAGAATGTTAGAGGTACAGGAGCGAACAAGATATTTACGATGTACCTAAATACAGATTTAAGCGACCCGGATCAGCAAAGCGGGGAGTGGAAGATTCATCTGAAAAATGGCTTGAATAACTTTGAGCATTATTTAAAAGAAGCAGATGATCAGGAAGAACTCAAAAATTTTAAGCAAGTAAAAAAGCAAGTCAAAGACTTTATGGGTGAAATAGAAAGAGACCTGATGCGCGGAGTTATCATCATTGCTTCAGGTGACGGAGAGGTTTGGTTTGCTGAGCGTGTACAGATGCATCTGCAAAATGAATTTGAATGGCAGGAGACACCTGTATTAGATCAATTAAAGACGCTGTCTGAAAAGTATCCGAAAACAGGAATTATTCTAGTGCAGCAAAATCAGGTCAAACTGATGGACACCAACCTGAATCAGGTAAAGGATACAGCAGAATATGAACTGGATGTGGAAGAGGATACATGGAAGATGAAACAAGGCCCTCGACATGGCAGAGCGAAACAGGGGCTTGGAGCAAGCAGTGTACAAAAAGATCTATTCAATGACCGCTATGAAGCGAACCAATATCGCTGGTATAAAAGTATTGCGCCTAAACTGGATAAGCAGGCAAAAGACAGAGAATGGAAACGTATTTTCATTGTCGGCGAGGCACCTGCTTCTAAAACACTGGAAACGGAAATGAATAAAGAGGTAGAAGAGGTCATCTTAAAGAATATGCTTGATCACGAGGAAAGTAAGGTTCTAGATACTGTACTCGATTAAATAGATAATGATGCAAAATCTCTTAAACTATCTTCTCTATAAATAAAAAAACGAACTTAAATCTCTATCCATTCCATAAATGAAAAGGAGATTTAAGTTCGTTTTTTCTATGTGGATAGGAAACGTAGATAATCCATTGGATGATTGCATTCATGAAAAAATCTTTTTAATCACTCAACGGCTTCTAAGTATCCGGCATTTGCATAGCCAGTGACGTCTTGATAAGAAACTTCAACCCACTCATATTCGTCCTCTTCACCGATAACTTGAACAACATCTCCGTTAACCAGCGTTTCTACGACTTCACTGTCTGCGGTGGGGCTGCTGCGGATATTTAATACTTCTGCAGTAACTTCATACTCCTCTTCATTGGAGTCACCGGTGTCCGCATCCGTTTCTTCAGATTCCTCCTCCGATTCAGAATCCCCCGATTCCTCATCTGTATCTGCATCCTCATCTGCTGCATCTGCTTCTTCTGTTTCTTCATCATTTTCCAATTCGTTTACTTCAGATGCTTCATTTTGAAAATCGAAATCTGGATTGTTAAATTGTCTTTGCATCACTAAAACAAATACAATAAAGATAATTCCTGCGATGAATAATAACAATAATCGAAATTTACTACTTTTACGCATACTACTCTGCTCCTAATATAATTGTTCTAAAAGTAGTATACATAACTTTTCGACATAAAGAAATAGAATTTCCAAAAAAAAATGTGTAAATCATGAGAAAAACTGCGGGTTTGCTCGTACAATAGCGAATCCGCAGTTTTTTTCTGATGCTTTATTCTTATATTAATTGAAACATGTTAAGCGTGAAGGCATTCTGGGCATTTGCCATAAATCTCAAATTTATGATCTTCAATTTCATAATTTGACAGCTCCGCAGAAGCAGAATCCATTGGACATACTTCAATTTCTTTTGTTTTACCGCAATCCTTGCAGATAAAATGGTGATGATGATGGTGGCTGCAGCTTAGGCGGAAATGCTTTTCGCCTTCTAAATCTGTTTTTTCTAATATCCCTAAATCATAATATAGGTGCAGGTTCCGATAAATGGTATCGAAGCTGATTGTCCCATATTTGTTTTCGAGATGGACAATTAAATCCTTAGCAGGACGATATCCATCCTCGGATGCAAAAAATTCTAAGATATCCTTCCGTTTTCCGGTAGTTTTATATCCTTTTTCTTTTAAAACAGTGATGGCATCTTGAAGATTCATCGAAAAAACCTCCGTTTACTTTCGTAGTTTTTTCATTCCTATAGCAATTAATAATAAAATTAACGACGTCATGACAATCGTTCCGCCAGGTGGAATGTCTAAATAATAGCCTGAAATAATTCCAAATATCACAGCAATTTCACCAAAAAGAATTGACAGGAATATCATTTGTTTAAACCCTTTAGCAATCCGCATGCTTGCTGCAACAGGCAGTGTCATCAAAGCGGAAACCAGCAGCACACCGACGATACGAATGGAAGCAGCAATGACAAGCGCTGTTAATACAATAAACAGCATATTGATCCATTTGACATGCAATCCGGCAATGGTTGCTTGCTCTTCATCAAAGGACATGGTAAATAGTTCTTTAAAGAAAAGCCAGATAATGACAAGTACAAAGGCGGCGACTCCAGAAATGACGAAAAAATCATTGACCGTGACGGCAGATACAGACCCAAATAGATAGTTGAATAAATCTGTATTAAATCCATCTGCAATGGAAATAAAGATAACACTCAAACCGACGCCGGCAGATAAAATAATAGGAATGGAAATTTCCTGATAGGCTTTATACACGGTACGCAGTTTCTCAATAAAGATAGAGCCGAGCACGGAAAAAAACATGCCGCTGTATATCGGTGAGATAACCCAGCCGTAAATTTTCTCAGTCATGAGTCCAAATGAAATTCCGGCTAAAGTAACGTGCGATAAAGCATCTGCTATTAATGATTGTCTTCTTACAACAATAAAAGTTCCTAGTAATGGTGCGATGATACCAATTAAGATACCTGTGAGAAACGTATATCTTAAAAAGGGGTAAGTTAAAAAATCCAAAAACATTGTCTTTCCTCCAACGATAATTAATGCGTAACCAGGCTGACTGGATGACCATATATTTGAGAAAAGTCTGCTTCTGAAAGTGATGCATATTCATCGGGGTTTCCGTGAAAATGCAGCGTTTTATTTAAACAAACAATATCTGTCGCATATTGGGTCATTGTCCCTGTATCATGTGTTACCAGCAGTAATGTTTTCTTGAATTCTGTATTAAGTTTATAAAGCAGCTCGTAAAAAATTTTTACATTCTCATAGTCGATTCCTACAGTTGGTTCGTCCAGAATAATCAGCTCCGGATCACTGACCAGGGCACGTGCGATAAAGATGCGCTGCTGCTGACCTCCTGACAGGTTCCCGATATTCTGCTTGGTATACTCGGTCATGCCAACCTGGGCAATCGCTTCATGAATTTTTTGCTTGTCTTTTTTGGTTAAGAATTTTAAATAACCAAGCTGTGCAGTAAGCCCGGAAGCAACTACTTCATATACGGTTGCAGGAAATCCTTTATTAAATGCATTTGCTTTTTGTGAGACAAAACCGATTCGGTCTCTATTTTTAAGCTTTTGAATCGACTGTCCGAAAACCATTATTTCTCCCGTTTCCGGTCTTTCCAGGCCGAGAATGAGCCGGATCAATGTTGTTTTTCCGCCGCCATTCGGTCCGACTAATCCCATGAAAGCTCCTTGAGGGATTTCAAAGTTTATATTATCTAAGACTTTACGAGATTCATAATGGAAGTTAATATTTGACATAGACACAACTGGTGTTGTCATCGTATTCCCCCATTCATTTTAAATTAATAATGAAACCTAACTTTCATTTAGTACTCTACCTATGATATCGTAAGGGTTTCTGTTTGTAAATAGGAACGATTACGATTTTTAGAAACTCCAGAATGAAAATGCTTATTAATATAGAAGGAACGCGTTATTTTTAGCGGCGATTATTATTGCTGGAATAACAGCGGAATTCTTTTGAAGCTTATTCTGAATAACGGATTAATGTAAAAGCAGCAGGAAGGGAAAAGTATTTCAGCAGTGTTCACGAAAAGGTATTATTCCGAAAACGTAAAAAGTAAATATTTGTTTTGAAACCCCTTACAAAAATTCGCTAAATATATTGCCAAAAAATTAATAATCCGTTATAGTATAAGTAACGTGAGATATGCGATTTGCCAATATCTTTATTTTTTGGCTTAAAAATGAATGAGCATTCATTCAAGAGAGGCTGGAGGATTGTGAAATGACTTATTCCATTAAACATGCAGCAGTAATAGGGTCAGGTGTAATGGGTTCTGGTATCGCCGCTCATTTAGCAAATGCGGGATTATCCGTTACGATGTTTGACAGAGTACCAGATTCCTTGACAGACAAAGAAAAGAAGCAGGGCCTTACCTTAGAAGACAGGCAGGTCAGGAATCGGATTGTGAGCGAGAGCAAAAAGAAATTATTAAAACAAAAGCCGTCGCCAATCACATCTAAAAAAAGCTTAGATTTGATTCGTATCGCCAATTTGGAGGATGACTTGGCTTTGTTATCTGAAGCAGATTGGATCGTCGAGGTGATTGTTGAGAATTTAGAGGCGAAAAAAGAGCTGTTTAAAAAGGTGGATGCACATCGCAGGGAAGGCAGCCTGGTTACCTCTAATACATCCGGGATTTCTGTGGAAGCCATGATTGCAGACTCCTCAGAAGATATGCAGGAGCATTTTTTAGGGACGCACTTTTTTAATCCGCCGCGATACTTAAAGCTGTTAGAAGTCATACCGGCAGAAAAAACGAAGGCAGAAGTGCTTTCCTTCATGAAAACATTTGGAGAGGATGTATTAGGCAAGGGTGTTGTCGAAGCGAAGGATACGCCAAACTTTATTGCAAACCGGATTGGAACTTACGGATTGTTAGTAACTGTCCAGGAAATGGAGAAGCAGGGATTAAGTGTCGGTGAAGTAGATTCGGTTACCGGCCCGCTTATTGGCAGACCAAAAAGCGCTACGTTCCGGACGCTGGATGTCGTTGGAATTGATACCTTTTACCATGTTGCGAATAATGTTTACCACCATGTATCCGATCCGAAAGAGAAAGCCATTTTTACGGTTCCGGACTTTTTAAAGCAAATGATTGAAAAAGGATGGATTGGTGCGAAAAGCGGGAAGGGCTTCTATGAAAAGAAGAAGGATAAAAGCATTGTAGAAATAAATCCAAGCACGCTGGAGTATCAGGAAAGAAAGAAGCTGAAAACAGCTGCTGTTGAATTAGCTAAGCAGGAAAAAGGATTAAACAGAAAAATGAAAGCGCTTATTAATCAAAAGGGAGATAAAGCTTCCGATTTTATTTGGTCTATTATCAAGCCGGTATTATTATATTCTGCTGATTTAGTCGGAGAGATTGCCGATGATGTCGCCTCCATTGATGATGCGATGAAATGGGGATTTGGCTGGGAGTCAGGACCATTTGAAATATGGGATGCAATTGGCGTAAGGGCTGCAGTGGAACGAATACAGGATGAAGAGACAGCGGTGCCAAGCTGGGTGCTGGATATGCTGGAGGAAGGGGACGAAACCTTCTATAAAAAGGAAAATGGAGCTATTTACTTCTTTCATGAAGATGCCTATAAACAAAAGGACGTCAATAAGAAAGAAATCTCCTTAGCGGCAATCAAGGAGCAAAAAGGTGTCATCAAGAAAAATACCGGCGCCAGTCTAATCGATATCGGGGATGATGTTGCTTTATTAGAATTTCATTCCAGAAGTAATGCGATCGGTCTTGATATTATCCAGATGGTCAATGAATCCATTGAGGAAGTAAATAAAAATTACAAAGGACTGGTGATTGGAAACCAGGGCAAGAATTTCTGTGTTGGCGCCAATTTAGCAATGATGCTGATGGAGGCACAGGATGATAATATATTTGAATTAGATCTCGTTGTCCGTCAATTTCAAAACATGGCGATGAATATTAAATATGCTGATAAACCTGTGGTGGCTGCTCCATTTAATATGACATTAGGCGGAGGGGCAGAAGTTTCCTTGCCGGCTGCTGCGATTCAGGCTTCTCCGGAAACGTATATGGGGCTGGTTGAATTTGGTGTCGGTCTTATTCCTGGAGGGGGAGGAACGAAAGAGCTTTATTTAAAAGAGCTTCGTAATATCCCAGAAGGTGTAGATATTGATTTAACCAAGGTAGCGAATGATGTATTTGAAAAAGTAGCAACAGCAAAAGTTTCTACTTCTGCAAGAGAAGCAATGGAGAATGGCTATCTCAATAAAAATGACCGTATCAGCAGGAACCCGGATCATGTTCTCCATGATGCGAAAAAACGTGTATTAGCTTTAACCGATGAGGGATATGAGAAACCTGCGCGTGAGAAAATTCCAGTTGTCGGAGAAGCGGGCTATGCAGCCATGGTCATGGGAGCTAAATCGCTGCATTACAGCGGCTATGCTTCGGAGCATGATTTAAAAATTGCTGAAAAGCTGGCCTATGTCTTATCTGGCGGAAGAATAAAAGAAGGTACGGAGATTGATGAACAGGTCATGCTGGATTTAGAAAGAGAGGCCTTCTTAAGTCTTATTGCCGAACCGCTGACTCAGCAGAGGATGCAGCATATGCTCGTCAAAGGAAAGCCATTACGGAATTAAAGAAAGTTCAAAGGAGGATACGTCCGTGAAAGAAGCAGTGATTGTAGCTGGTGCAAGAACACCGGTAGGAAAAGCAAATAAAGGTTCATTGCGGGATGTCAGACCAGATGATTTGGCAGCGCTTACGGTAAAAGAAACGTTAAAACGGGCCGGCGATTATCAAGGTTCGATTGATGACGTCATTATTGGCTGTGCGATGCCGGAAGCAGAGCAGGGAATGAATATGGCCCGGAATATTGCCGGGCTCGCCGGATTAAGCCAGGATGTACCGGGCATCACAGTAAATCGTTACTGTGCTTCCGGATTACAGACGATTGCTTACGGTGCCGAACGAATTATGGTTGGCGCTGCAGATACGATTATCGCTGGCGGGGCTGAATCGATGTCGATAATCCCAATGGGCGGACATGTGATTAAGCCTAATCCGGCCTTGGTGGAACATGCACCAGAATATTATATGAACATGGGGCACACTGCCGAAGAAGTAGCCAATCGTTTCGAGATTTCAAGAAGCGATCAGGATGCTTTTGCAGTACAGAGTCATGCACGTGCTGCTAAAGCCATAGAGGACGGTTTATTTCAAGAGGAGATCGTTCCGGTAGAGGTGAAGGAACGCTATGTCGGGAAGAACAATAAGATTGAAGAGAAATCATTTTCCTTTGAAATGGATGAAGGGGTCCGGGCAGGAACGAATGAAGAGACACTCCGTTCCCTGCGTCCGGCCTTCCATATAAAAGGTAGTGTCACGGCCGGGAATGCTTCTCAAATGAGTGACGGAGCAGCATCTGTTTTATTGATGGATAAAGAGAAGGCAGAAGCGGAAGGACTCACACCGATTTTGAAATTCCGATCCTTTGCAGTAGCTGGTGTAGCACCGGAAATCATGGGCGTCGGACCGGTAGAAGCGATTCCGAAAGCAGTGAAAATGGCCGGGTTGGAATTAGCGGATATTGGCTTATTTGAATTAAATGAAGCTTTTGCTTCCCAGGCACTTCGAGTTATCCAGGCATTGGATTTAGATACGGCTAAAGTGAATGTAAATGGCGGTGCCATTGCATTAGGGCATCCGCTGGGCTGTACAGGAACCAAGCTGACAGTCAGTTTAATGCATGAAATGAAGCGGAGAAATGAGCAATTTGGAATTGTAACGATGTGTATTGGCGGCGGGATGGGAGCAGCCGGGGTATTTGAACTTCTATAATCTATTTGAAAAGGGGAAATTGCGATGAGTGAAACAAAAGAAAGATTATTTAAAGGCGGCGGATTTTTAGTCGAGGATATTACAGCAGAAGACATCATTACACCAGAAGATTTCACAGATGAACACAAGATGATTGCGAAAACAACGGAGGATTTTGTGTTGGGAGAGGTCGTTCCTAAAATCGATAACCTGGAAAATCAAGAATTTGAGCATTCCGTGGATTTGCTGAAAAAAGCCGGGGAATTAGGCTTATTAGGTGCTGATGTTCCGGAGGCATATGGAGGACTCGCATTAGATAAGATCAGTTCTTCCTTAATTGCAGAGAAGTTTTCCCGGGCCGGCGGTTTCTCCATTACGCATGGCGCACATGTCGGGATTGGCTCCCTGCCAATCGTCTTCTTTGGGAACGATGCACAGAAGGAAAAGTATCTTCCTAAATTAGCAACGGGCGAGTTAATTGCTGCCTATGCACTGACTGAGCCGAGCTCGGGCTCCGACGCGCTTGGTGCAAAAGCAACAGCCAAACTAAACGATGCCGGCACGCATTATATTTTAAATGGTGAGAAGCAATGGATTACCAACTCTGCTTTTGCAGATGTCTTTATCGTCTACGCTAAAATTGACGGCGAGCATTTCAGCGCCTTTATTGTGGAAAGAGAATATCCGGGTGTATCTACAGGGCCGGAAGAAAAGAAAATGGGTATCAAGAGTTCTTCTACAAGAACACTGGTCTTAGAGGATGCCGAGGTTCCGGTAGAAAATCTGCTTGGTGAAAAAGGCCGCGGGCATGTGATTGCTTTTAATATTTTGAATGTCGGCCGCTATAAACTGGCTGTCGGCGGTATCGGAGCATCGAAGCGTACTCTGGAATTAGCTGTAAAATATGCAAATGAGCGCAAGCAGTTCCAAACACCGATTTCAAGCTTTTCGCTGACTCAGGAAAAATTAGCAACGATTGCTTCCAAGCTGTATGTCAATGAAAGTGCCGTTTATCGGATTGTCGGATTATTTGAACAGCGGATGGGTGCATTATCTGATGAACAGCTGCAGGATGGGCGTGAGGTTGCCAGAGCGATTGCTGAGTATCAAATTGAATGCTCGATGGCAAAATACATGGTTTCCGAATTGTTGGATTATGCAGTGGACGAAGCGGTGCAGCTCCATGGCGGATATGGATTCATGCAGGAATACGAAGTAGAACGGATTTATCGTGATTCCCGTATTAACCGGATTTTTGAAGGCACGAATGAAATCAATCGCCTGCTTGTGCCGGGAACATTGCTGAAAAAAGCAATGAAAGGCGATCTGCCGTTATTGGAAAAGGCACAGGGTCTGCAGGAAGAATTAATGATGATGATGCCGGAGGAAGTCGGCACAGAAGCATTAGAGCAGGAAAAATATTTATTGAGGAACGCGAAAAAGCTCATCTTGCTCGGAGCTGGATTGGCAGCACAGAAATACGGCCAAAAATTAGATCGGGAGCAGGAAATCCTTGTTAAATTAGCAGACATGACAGCAGAGGTATTTAATATGGAATCTGCTATCCTTCGTACGGAAAAAGCCATTTCTAATGTTGGATCAGAAAAAGCACAATTGAAATTATTATATACGGAAGTGTATGTACAGGAAGCATTTAACAGAATGGAAGCAGCAGCAAAAGAAATTCTGATTACTGCGGAAGAAGGGGATTCGCTGCGCGTCATGCTATCTTCTTTACGTAAGCTGACAAGACATACCCCAATCAATGTAGTTAAGAAGAAACGTGAAATTGCTGCGAAGATTATTGAGGAAGAAAAATATATTGTTTAAGCACATTAAAAAGAGGCTGCGAAATCAGCCTCTTTTCATTCTTCTAATCTTTCCTTGATTTTTCCTTTAACAGCGCCTTGATTTCTTTCAGCTCTTTATCCATCGCTTCCAGCTTTAAATCCGTCGGAGTCGGCTGATTTTCCCGGTTAGCTTCTTCTACATTATTTACGATAACCCCTACAAATAAATTAATAATGACAAATGCGCCGATAAGGATAAAGGAAATAAAGTAAATTAAGGCTAAGCCTGTTTCTTCTAAAATAGGATACATAACGCCTGTTGCCCAAGAATCAAGAGTAAGAATCTGAAACAGAGTCAGTAAGGTTCGATGGAGCGATCCAAAATGCTCTGGGGCAATAGATTGAAACAACATGGTGCCAACTACGGCATACATATAAAAGAAAATCGTCAGTAAGATCATGATATTCCCCATGGAGGGAATCGTTAACAGCAATGCGTTTACCATTTTTCGCAATGACGGAATAATGGAAATGGCGCGGAGCACCCGGAGTATTCTGAAAATACGCAGGACGATCACATAATTGGAACCGACAAATACAATACTTGCTGCTACAATAACAAAATCAAATATATTCCAAGGGTTTTTAAAAAATTGGACAAGCGAGGAGCTGCCGATGATTCGGATCATGATTTCAATGGTAAAGATGGAAAGAAGTACAGCATCTATCCAATAAAGATACGCTTCGTAACGCTGATTAATAGCTGGATAGGTTTCTAATCCGACGATAATCGCATTTAGTAAAATCAGGCCGATAATGAGATTCGTAAATGTTTTATTTTCTGCGATGGCAGCACATTTATTCTGGAAAGCTCTCAATGTCATTCACATATGTCCTTTCTCTTGTTTAAATCAGACAGCAAAATCTATTAATTATTGTACCTAATAACGAATTGTCTTGTCATGTTAAACTATCTAAATTTTTGCCGGAAATAATTCAATATATTGGATTAAAGATAAAGTTTCGTGGTAGGCTAAATAAAAAGGGAAATCATATGGAGGAGGATGAAGTATGTATCGAAATTTAAATGATTTTTTAACAGAATGGTCACAGTCTGCTGACGGTACAAAATCTGTATTAAAAGCTTTAGAGGATGATAAATTAAATCAGTCAATTGTAGAGGGACATAACAGTCTCGGCTGGCTGGGCTGGCATTTGGTAAATAGTCCTGTTTTCTTTATGAGCCTGGTCGGAATCGATTTAGACTCTCCTTATGATCCAGACGCTGTTCCAACAAAAGCAAGTGACATACTGGAAGCATATGAGAATATTTCAACAAGTGTTGCAGAGAAAGCAAAAGAGCAGCTGTCAGATGAAGCGCTCGTAAATGAAGTAGGTGATTTCGGCGGACCTGCACCAAAAGGAAGTATTTTACGTATGCTGGTCAGCCACCAAATCCATCACCGCGGTCAAATGACTGTCCTGCTTAGACAAGCTGGCTTAGAGGTGCCCGGTGTTATGGGGCCAACGAAAGAGGATCAATAGCAGAAGCGGAGGAAGAATAATGACATTATCTTTTTATTGGTATTCGAAATGCGGCACCTGCCGAAATGCAAAAAAATGGCTGGATGCAAATCAAATTGATTATAAGGCGATTCCAATCGCAGAAGAGCCTCCAAGTGCGAGTGAGCTGCTGTCTTGGATGGAGACAAGCGACCTGCCGCCTAAAAAATTCTTTAATACCAGCGGTAAAAAATATCGGGAATTGAATTTGAAAGAAAGAATAAATGATTTATCCCCGCAGGAAATGGCGGAGATTTTAGCTTCTGATGGCATGCTCATCAAAAGACCGGTCTTAACCGACGGCAAGAAAGTAACTGTCGGATTTAAAGAAGAAACCTATGAATCTGTCTGGAAATAGTGCTAGAAATGAGCAGTACTTCCATGTATAGTTAAAGAGAATAAAGTTTTGTTGGAGGGATACGAAATGAGCTTGCCAAATGATTATTTATATTCAAAAGAACATGAATGGGTAAAAAAAGAAGATGGAAAAGTTCGCATAGGAATTACAGACTTTGCACAGGATGAGCTTGGCGATATTGTTTTCGTAGAATTACCGGAAGTCGGCGATTCTTTAGAGCTGGAAGAGCCATTTGGAAGTGTGGAATCTGTTAAAACGGTATCTGAGCTGTATGCTCCAGTAAGCGGGAAAGTGGTAGAAGTAAATGGAGAACTGGAAGACAGCCCAGAGCTTGTGAATGAATCACCGCATGAAAAAGCATGGATGATTGTTATTGAACTTGAGAATGAAGCGGATTTAGAAGAATTATTAGATGTGAAAGCATATCAGGAATTCATTGAAGGATAATAAAATTACATTGAACCTATTTTAGAAAAAATGAAAATACAGGCGCTGCTCCTGAATTTTCAAAAAAGGCACTAAAAATAGGTGAAAAAGAGCTGACTTTTCCACATTCGTGTATAGTTAGCTCTTTTCTTTTCATATAATATAGAAAAAGCATAGGATAGGATTAGGTTAAAAAGGATGTTCAGCCTAATCACTTCGATAAGGAGTGCAAAACGATGATGGAAGATGATTACAACAAAGTCATAATCGTTGAAGGGTTATCTGATAAAAAGCATCTAGAAAAAATACTTGACGATAATACCATCACCATTGTTTGTACAAATGGAACCATCGGTGTAGAAAAATTTGAAGAGCTGTTGGAATATTATCATTTGGACGATACAGATGTATTTATTCTGGTAGACGAGGATGATTCGGGAATGAAACTCCGAAAACAGCTGGCCAGAGAACTGCCGCACGCAGAGCATATTTATGTAAGCAGTGAATTTCGTGAGGTTGCGGCCACCCCAAAAAGAATGTTGGCAAGTATTCTGGCAGGAAAACGCATTGGAATCAATCTCAATTATCTTGCAAAATGGTAACGTAAAGCGTTAAAATAAGAATGGATTCTATCCGCCGGGGAAATAAATAAGGAAAGATGGGAAATCGTTTTATACGCAACCAGTGTAACCCTTTCACTCAGCATATATAATTTTATGGAAAGAAAAAGATTGAGGGGAATGAACTTGAAACAGTTTAGTGGAGAAGAAGAGAATCATCAGCGATTCATACTATATATTTATACACCATTTTGCGGGACATGTACGGTAGCCCGCGCCATGCTTGAAAAAATAGAAAGGCTGCATAAAACAGATATTTTTACGGAAATGAACGCGTCCATGCACCCTGATTTTATGCAGTCTCATCAAGTCGAAAGTGTGCCATGTCTTGCATTTATGGAAAACGGTAAAATGGTAGAGAAAGTGTACACGTTTCAATCGACTGCAAATATTTACCAGTATTTGATGAAATACAAACCGGAATTATTCACAGCAATAAACAACTAAGTTTTTTCTGTATTAAGATAATGTTTAACGACGATAAGCAGAAGATGGAGAAATCCGAGTTAATGGCTGAGGATTGTGATTGACAAGGCACAAATGGCATGCTACTATAATGGCACTTCATTTAAAAATAGGCAAACTCTTATCAAGAGCGGTGGAGGGACTGGCCCATTGAAACCGCGGCAACCTTCAATCATTGAAAAGGTGCCAATTCCTGCAGGAAACTGTAAAGATAAGGGAGCAATGGACGATATTGTGTATAATAAAGCGTCTTTCTGTTCTCTTGCAGAAAGACGCTTTTTCAATGAAGAGGAAAGTATAGAGTACACAATAAAATAGGTTTGTACACATATAGGAGTGAAATAAAGTGATATCCATTGAAGGATTGAAGAAAATATTCTCTTTAGAAAAAAAAGACATTGTCGCCGTAGATAATTTAAATCTTAACGTAGCAGATGGAGATATTTATGGCGTAATCGGATATAGCGGCGCGGGAAAAAGTACTTTTGTCCGTTTGATTAACAGATTGGAAGAACCGACATCAGGTACGATAAAAATCGGCAATCAGGTTATTACATCCTTATCGAAAAAGGATTTACGTGTTGCCAGACAGGATATTGGAATGATATTCCAGCATTTTAATCTGCTCTGGTCCCGGACAGTCGCTGAAAATATTGAATTTCCGCTTGAGATTTCCGGTGTGGAGAAAAGCGACCGGAAAAAGCGGGTGCTGGAATTGATTGAATTAGTTGGCTTGGCAGGCAAGGAAAATGCCTACCCGGCACAGTTAAGCGGCGGACAAAAGCAGCGGGTCGGAATTGCAAGAGCATTAGCAAACTCTCCGAAGGTCCTGCTTTGTGATGAAGCAACCTCTGCACTTGATCCGGAAACAACGAATCAAATCCTGCGTTTATTGCAGGATATTAATGAAAAACTGGGTCTAACCATTATTTTAATTACCCATGAAATGCATGTGATCCGCAAAATTTGTAATCGGGTTGCTGTGATGGAACAAGGGAAAGTGGTAGAAGAAGGAACGGTTCTCGATGTATTTACCAGACCAAAGCAGCCGGTAACACAGAAGTTTGTTGAACAGCTGACTGGATCAGATGAGGAAGAGGAAGACATGACAGAGTTGAAGGAAAGATATCAAGAGGGCGCGTTATTACGGATACAGTTTTTAGGAGAAAGTGCAAACCAGACTGTAATCAGCCAGCTTGTGAAGAATTTTGATATCCATGTTAATATTTTGCAGGGGAAAATCACCCAGACACAGGTCGGGAGCTATGGGACATTGATTGTTCAGCTGATTGGAAATCAGCAGGAAGAGGCAATGAAGTACCTGGAGGAACAGGATGTTATTGAATTGGAGGTAATTCAGCATGCTTGAGGAATTATTTCCAAACGTTACGATAGAAGATTTAGTAGAAGCTTCTCAAGAAACACTTTACATGACCATTATAGCTTTAGTCGGCACAGCCATTATTGGCTTACTTTTAGGCCTGCTGTTATTTTTAACGTCGAAAGGGAACTTTTGGGAAAATCGATTGATTAATTTTGTTGTTGCAACATTTGTCAATGTATTTCGTGCTGTTCCGTTTATTATATTGATCCTGCTGTTATTTCCTTTCACTGATTTTGTAGTGGGGACACTGCGCGGACCTAATGCTGCTTTACCGGCTTTAATTCTCGGTTCTGCTCCATTCTATGCAAGATTAGTGGAGATTGCATTGAAGGAAGTAGACAAAGGGGTTGTAGAAGCTGCCAAAGCAATGGGGGCTAAAGCAAGGACGATTATTTTTAAGGTGCTGCTTCCAGAGTCCAAGCCTGCACTTGTATCAGGGCTGACGGTTACAGCGATTGCTTTAATCGGTTATACAGCGATGGCAGGAGCGATTGGAGCAGGCGGATTAGGGAACCATGCCTACTATTTCGGATTTCAGCGGAAAAGCTGGGATGTTGTATTTGTCAGCACAGTCATCATTGTGATTATCGTATTTATCTTCCAGTTTATTGGGGATGCTATAACCAGAAAGATAGACAAGCGTTAAAAAAGGTGCTATTCAAGAATTTCTTGATTCACATAATAAAAAATAAAAAGGGGCGTTCAACATGAAAAAGCTTTGGTTTTTAGCAGTTGCGAGTTTGATTTTATTATTAGCAGCATGCGGAGGAAATGATGATTCTTCCAACAACGAAGAAGGTACAGGCAGTGAAGGGGATGAGCCAACTGAAATTACAGTAGGTGCTTCCAGTATCCCGCATGCTGAAATCTTAGAAGAAGCAGCACCGTTATTAGAAGAAGAAGGAATTACATTAGAAATTGAACAGTATGAAGACTATGTTTTACCGAATGATGATTTAGATAATGGGACACTGGATGCGAACTTCTTCCAGCATCAGCCGTTTCTTGACCAAACAATAGAGGATGCCGGATATGAAATCGAATCTATCGGCGGAGTTCATGTAGAACCAATGGGAGTCTATTCTCAAGGTATTGAAAGTATTGATGATATTCCAGAGGGAACAGAGGTGGTATTAAGTAACTCTGTATCAGATCAGGGAAGAATTTTATCTTTATTTGAAGCAAATGGATTAATTACATTAAATGAAGATGTGGATAAAGTAGCTGCAACAATAGATGATATTGAGGAAAATCCGAAAGATTTATCCTTCCACCCGGATGTTGCGCCTGAGATTACACCGGATATTTATAACAGTGAAGAAGATTCGTTAGTGGTTATTAACACCAACTTTGCTATCGGAGCAGGATTAAATCCACTTGAAGATGCGCTTTTTATTGAAGGCGATGAATCAGATTATGTAAATGTTATAGCTGTACGTTCAGAAGACAAAGACAGCGAAGCATTAAATACATTAGTAGAGGTACTGCAATCTCAAGAAATCCAGGATTTTATTACGGATAACTATGATGGTGCTGTAATTCCAACACCAACTGGCGCAGAATAAAGAGCATTTCCGAAGAATACTAAGAATGTGAGAGTATATCCATCTATAGCGAAAGATTTTCATAAATTATCCGAAAATATAAGTTTAAATCGATTTTGAGCGGGAATCATACCTGTGTTAGCATATTGAATGTGTTAAACAAACCGAAAGGATGATTTATTATTACCACTGAAAATGGTTTAAGTTACACTTCGGAAATGGAAAAAGGAATTGGTCAATCAAGAGGTGTCAATTACGAGGAATATGACCGAAGCTTGAATAAAAAGTTAAAAGTGGAAAAAGAAAGAGAACAGGAATACCAAAAGGCGAAGAGACTTTCTACAGAAGCAGTTTCTGGTAATTTAAGATAAAAATAACAAAAGCTGATGTCACGGGGCATCAGCTTTTTAAATGGAAACAGACCTTGAAAAAAGTGTCTAAAGAAGCATAGTTAAAAGCTTTTTAAAGACGAATGATAACAGTTGCGAATTAATTTGAAATGCTTTAAGATTGTAATGAGAATAAATTGAGAATGGATATCATATTCATTTCATTTAAAATACAGTTTTTGGAGGTATGATTTATGTCAGGCTCAGTATTAGAAGTTAAGAATCTTCACGTATCTATTGAAGATAAGGAGATATTAAAAGGGGTAGACCTAACCATTAAAGGTGGAGAATTCCATGCTGTCATGGGACCGAATGGTACAGGTAAATCCACATTGGCATCTGCCATTATGGGTCATCCTAAATATGAAATAACAGAAGGATCCATCACCCTTGACGGGGAAGATGTTTTAGAGATGGAAGTAGATGAACGTGCCCGTGCCGGCCTGTTTTTAGCAATGCAGTACCCAAGTGAAATCAGCGGTGTAACTACTTCTGACTTCTTACGTTCTGCGATTAATGCAAAACGTGAAGAAGGCGATGAAATTCCATTGATGAAATTCATCAAAAAATTGGATAAGGACTTAGATTACCTTGATATTGATCAAAATATGGCAACGCGTTACCTTAACGAAGGTTTCTCCGGAGGGGAGAAAAAGCGTAACGAAATCCTGCAATTAATGCAGTTAGAGCCAAACATTGCTATCCTTGATGAAATTGACTCAGGTCTGGATATCGACGCATTAAAAGTAGTGTCAAAAGGAATCAACCAAATGCGTTCGGATAATTTTGGATGCTTGATTATTACTCACTACCAACGTCTATTAAACTATATTACGCCTGATTTTGTACACGTAATGATGCAGGGACGCGTAGTGAAATCTGGTGGACCAGAGCTTGCAAAACGTCTTGAAGCAGAAGGTTATGAGTGGATTAAAGAAGAATTAGGAATCGAAGACGAAGAAACTGCAGAACAAAACGCGTAATGTAAGGAGGGATAATCATGACTGTAGAAACAAAGCTTCTATTCAATCAAGAATATATCCAGGCATTTTCCAAAGAACGAAATGAACCCGGCTGGATGGCTACGCTTCGTTCCAAAGCTTTGGAAATGGCTGATTCGCTAGAAATGCCAAAACCAGATAAAACAAAGATTTCAAACTGGAATTTTACAGATTTCCAGCATTCCTATAAAGAAGCGGCAAAAATTGCTTCTCTTGATGAACTGCCTGAAGAATTAAAAGAATACTTCGATGAAGATGCCAGCATGGAGAATCTATATATTCAGCGTAATCAGACAGCTGCATATAACAGCCTTGCGCAGAAGCTTCAGGATAAAGGGGTTATTTTTACAGATATTTTTACAGCAGTCAGAGAGCACAGCGAGCTGGTTGAAAAATATTATATGAATGATGCAGTTGCTGTTGATCAGAACCGTTTAACAGCGCTTCATGCAGCACTGATGAACGGCGGCGTATTTGTATATGTTCCTAAAAATGTACAGGTGGAAGAACCGCTTCAAGCCATCTTCTGGCAGGAAGATAACAGCAGCGCATTATTGAATCACGTACTTGTTGTAGCAGAAGAAGGCAGCTCATTAACCTATGTAGAAAACTATATTTCTCATAATGATACAGAAGAAAACGTTGCGAACCTTGTAACGGAAGTATTTGCGCATGATAACGCACAGGTTGCTTATGGTGCAGTAGATAACTTTGCAGCCGGCACAACCACGTATGTGAACCGTCGCGGTGTTGCTAAGCGTGATGCAAGAATTGACTGGGCACTTGGACAAATGAACGATGGAAATACGGTTTCTGAAAACATTACCTACCTTATGGAGGATAATTCAGCTTCCGAAGCAAAAGCAGTATCTGTCGGGCGCGGAAAGCAGACACAGAACTTCACGTCAAGCATTCGCCAATTTGGAAAAGAAACCGATGCGTATATTTTACAGCGCGGTGTGATGAAGGGTTCTGCATCTACGATTTTCAATGCTATCGGTAAAATTGAACATGGCGGTACAAAATCGAACTCTGAGCAGGAGTCCCGAGTATTGATGCTGAGTGAAAAATCCCGTGGAGATGCCAATCCAATTCTTCTTATTGATGAGGATGATGTAACAGCAGGTCACGCTGCTTCTGTAGGCCGTGTGGATCCGCTGCAAATGTACTATCTTATGAGCAGAGGGTTAGAGCGTGAAGAAGCAGAACGTCTAGTTATTCATGGTTTCTTGGCTCCTGTGGTAGCTCAAATTCCAATTGAATCTGTACGTAAGCAATTAACACAAGTGATTGAAAGGAAAGTTTATTAATGGATATAAAGGCCATTAAAGAACAATTTCCAATCCTTCAACAGGAAGTAAATGGGCACCCCTTAGTATATTTGGATTCTTCTGCGACGTCGCAAAAGCCGATTCAGGTGATTGAAGCGGTGAATGATTATTATAAGCAAAATAATTCCAACGTTCACCGCGGGGTCCATACCCTCGGGTCAAGAGCAACCGATCAATACGAAGGAGCACGCGAAAAGGTCCGGGAGTTTATCAATGCGGGAAGCACGAAAGAAATTATCTTTAACCGGGGTACAACAGCGGGACTCAACTTGGTAGCGTCTAGCTATGCAAGAGATAATGTCGGCCCGGATGATGAAATAGTAATTACGCCAATGGAGCATCATAGTAATTTGATTCCATGGCAGCAGGTTTCTAAAGTAACTGGAGCCCGTCTGGTATATCTGCCGTTGCAGGAAGACGGTTCAATTTTATTAGATGATGTAAAGAATACAGTGAATGAAAAAACAAAAATCGTTGCGATAACACATGTTTCCAATGTTCTTGGAACGATTAATCCAATAAAAGAAATAGCAGAAATTGCACATCAGCATCAAGCTGTGATGGTTGTGGATGGTGCCCAGGGCGCTCCGCATATCAACGTGGATGTCCAGGATATCGATTGCGATTTCTATGCTTTCTCAGGGCATAAGATGTGCGGGCCGACCGGCATTGGCGTCCTTTATGGGAAGCAGGAGCTTTTAGAAAACATGGAGCCGATTGAATTTGGCGGAGAGATGATTGACTTTGTAAATCTATACGATTCTACATGGAAGGAGCTGCCTTGGAAATTCGAAGGCGGTACACCTATCATTGCAGGAGCAATTGGACTTGCAGCAGCAATCGACTTTCTCCATGAAGTCGGTCAAGATGAAATACTAGCTCATGAAACAGAGCTGGCAGCCTACGCACTGGAACAGATGCGCACCATCGATGGTATTCAGCTCTATGGACCGGAGAAACGAGCCGGGCTGGTTACGTTTAATCTGGATGATGTACATCCGCATGATACAGCAACCGTGCTTGACGCAGAAGGAATCGCTGTTCGTGCCGGACATCATTGTGCACAGCCTTTGATGAAATGGCTGGATGTAACAGCAACAGCCAGAGCAAGTTTCTATCTTTACAATACCAAAGAGGATATTGACCTTTTAGTAGCTGGGCTGTTAAAGACAAAGGAGTATTTTGGGAATGGCTTTGAATAACCTCGATACACTTTATAGACAAGTTATTATGGATCATTATAAAAATCCGCGTAACAAAGGAACCTTGGAGAAAGAATCTGTGACAGTAGATATGAACAATCCGACCTGCGGGGATCGTATTCAATTACAATTAGATGTACAAGATGGTATTGTAAAGGATGCGAAATTCCAGGGAGAAGGCTGTTCAATCAGTATGGCATCCGCATCAATGATGACACAGGCAATCAAGGGAATGGAAGTGGAAGCAGCGTTGAAAATGTCGGAAAACTTTTCTGAAATGATGTTAGGACATGACATCGATTCAGAGGAGATGGGAGATATTGAAGCACTTCAGGGAGTTTCCAAATTTCCTGCACGGATCAAATGTGCAACACTCGCTTGGAAAGCCATGGAAAAGGGTGTACACAACGAATAAGACAGAGTTTTTAATCTGTCAGAGGGAGGTTATTAACAATGGCAAAAAATATGCCGGAAATGGAAGAGTATAAATATGGATTTCACGATAAAGACGTATCTATTTTCCGTACAGAAAAAGGATTAACGCCAAATATTGTTAAAGAAATTTCGAAAATGAAGGAAGAGCCGCAGTGGATGCTGGATTATCGCTTGAAGGCGCTGGAGCATTTCTATAGCCGTCCAATGCCGCAATGGGGCGGAGACCTTACTGGTTTAGACTTCGATGAGATTGTTTATTATGTGAAACCTTCTGAGAAACAAGGGAGAACATGGGATGAAGTGCCTGAGGAAATCAAGCAGACGTTTGATAAATTAGGTATCCCGGAAGCAGAACAAAAATATCTTGCCGGTGTATCTGCACAGTATGAATCAGAAGTTGTTTACCACAGCTTGAAAGAAGATCTTCAAGAGCTTGGTATCGTCTTTAAGGACACAGATACAGCACTTAAAGAAAATGAGGAGCTGTTTAAAGAGTATTTTGGTAAGGTTATTCCTTACTCAGACAATAAGTTCTCTGCATTAAACTCGGCAGTTTGGTCCGGCGGCTCATTTATCTATGTGCCAAAAGGCGTGGAAGCAACAACGCCATTACAAGCTTACTTCCGTATTAACTCTGAAAATATGGGACAGTTTGAACGTACGCTTATCATTGTTGATGAAGGAGCATCTGTACACTATGTAGAAGGCTGTACAGCACCTGTTTATACAACGAACTCGCTTCACAGTGCTGTTGTTGAGATTATTGTTAAAAAGGATGCCTACTGCCGTTATACAACGATTCAAAACTGGGCAAATAACGTTTATAACCTGGTTACGAAACGTGCGACCTGTGATGCGAACGCAACCATGGAATGGATTGACGGAAACATTGGTTCGAAGTTAACGATGAAATATCCTGCTATCCTGCTCAAAGGAGAAGGCGCACGCGGAAATACGCTTTCTATCGCTTTAGCTGGAAAAGGACAATTACAGGATGCTGGTGCGAAAATGCATCACTTGGCTCCAAATACGTCTTCTACCATTGTTTCGAAGTCTATCTCTAAACAAGGCGGAAAAGTATCTTACCGCGGACTGGTACACTTTGGACGTAAAGCAGACGGAGCTCGTTCCAATATTGAGTGTGATACACTGATTATGGATAACGAGTCTACTTCAGATACGATTCCGTACAATGAGATTCTAAACGACAATATTTCCTTAGAGCACGAAGCAAAAGTTTCGAAAGTATCTGAGGAACAGCTCTTCTATCTAATGAGCCGCGGCTTATCAGAAGAAGAAGCAACAGAAATGATCGTTATGGGCTTCATTGAACCATTTACAAAAGAACTTCCAATGGAATATGCTGTTGAGATGAATCGATTGATCAGCTTCGAGATGGAAGGTTCTATCGGCTAAGTATGATTATAAGGTGAAATAAAAAAGTGGCTTCTGCGGAAGCCATTTTTTTTGTACATTGATGCGTATGATACATGTGATAAAAAGTATTTTAGTAAATGAGTTTGTACATAAATAATCATTCATAGTAAATCGTTAAGGGCGATTCGTTGTGAGTAAAATACAGAATTATTTCAAAAGCTTTCCAAATACTCAAGTTATTCTGTTAGAATGAACGTATTGTATTTTTTATAAACAAAAATGATGATGCAGACTAAAGGAGGAAAATGGGAATGAAAAAATTTTTATTAGTATTATTCACGCTTTTGCTTGCCGGTATACTTACAGCATGCAGCGGAGATGAGGGTGCGTCCGAAACAGAAAATCCCGCCGCAGAGGAGCCGGCAACAGAAGAGGAGGAGGCTGGTGCTGATGAGGCAGACGAAGAAACAGAGAGCGGTGAAGGAAAAGGCGGTTTCTTATGGAAGGTCGAATCCGGTGACACCGAAATGTACTTACAGGGAACCATCCATTTAGGAACGGATGACTTTTATCCATTAGATCCTGCGATTGAAGAAGCGTTTGACAGTGCGGATGTGGTACTGCCAGAATTTAATCTGCTGGAGGAAATGCCAGCTCAGGAAGAAGTTTTAGAGTATGCCATGCTGGAAGAGGGGACAACATTGGAAGATGAACTTTCCGATGAGACATATGAAGAGCTTGCTTCTATTTTTGAAGAGAATGGATTAGATTTGGAAACAATGAATGAATTTCAGCCATGGTTTGTAGAGATGATGCTGCTTGAATTTACAACCATGTCCAGTGACGTCGATTCACAAGAAGCCGTTGACCTATACTTCCTTGAAAAAGCAACAGAGGATGAAAAAGAAATTGTTTCATTAGAAAGTGCAGAGGAACAATTTGAAGTGCTGAGCGGCTATTCGATGGAAACACAAGTACAGACATTGGAACTAGCGATTGATGGCTATGAAGAGGCTCCAGAAGAGATGGAGGAGCTTGCTGAAGCTTGGCTTGAAGGAGACATCGAAGCAATGGAAACGATGTCTGATGACTATGGAGAAGCTGGAATCAATGCGGAGTATATGGAAGAATTAAATGATAACCGGAATATTGACATGGCAAACAGCCTGGATGACATTTTACAGGAAGGCAGCGGTCAGGTGTATTTTGTTTTCGTAGGCACAGCACACTTTACCGTGGAGCCAAGTATTATCACAGAGCTTGAAGACAAAGGCTATGAAGTGGAGCATGTGTATTAAGGATAATTTGTCAGCTTAAAGTGAATTAACTTTTTAGGCACGAAATAGTGGCTTGGAGCGAAACCATTCGCAGTGTGAGCCATTATTTCGTGTTTTTTTTGAAATATAATAACTGAAAAAGTGTCTTTTTTGAAATTAAATCATATCATTAAGATAAGAATACTTTTTTATGAAGTTTGATAGGAAAATAATTTATAAATGAAGAAGCATTATAGCTAATATAAAGGTTTTTTAAGAGCCCAGAAAGTATAAAAAGCTGTAGATAGTAGTTCCACCGGTGGTCATGGGTGAGTAATTTATCCACTCTGCTGTCCGCGAGCTCCTGGCTCAGCCTCCTTTAAAGAAGATTTGCTGACTGGCAATCCGACAGGCACAGACAGAGCTATAGTTGGTACTGTGATTACCAATGTTGTCAGGTTAGTGAATGTTATCAATTTTTGATACAGATAGTAATAAAACCTATCTAGCGGAGGAAAAACACGTAGACTCCTATGGGAAAGCGAAGTGGGAAGACCCCGCAGAAAAAAAGCGAACTTCTTTTTTGAGGAGGCTGAGCGCAAGCCCATGGAAAGCGTAGTGTTTTTCCGCAGCGGCGTATTAACCTGATAACATTGAGACCTGCGATTACTCGGTCTATTAAAACCGTTGCTGTGATTACTTGTCCCGTCGAAAACCATCGCAGCGGACATCTCTTTGGCAAGAATACTGTTGTTTAATATCAAGTGATTTTCCTTGTTTTTTAACAGAAAATCAAAGCAATTTTCATTGCATTTAAAAATTTTTAAATGAGTGATTGACAAAAGGCAGAAATATGGATAGAATACTAATAAATCTTATCAAATTACAGGGAATTGAACTTCCTCAAGCAACGAAAAATAATTAGGGGGAAGATAACATGTCAAAAGAGCATGAAATGGATGATTTTTATGTGAAGTTGAAGGAATTATTAAATGACTTGAATTATGGCACCATAACGATTGTGGTCCAGGATGGAAAGGTAATCCAATTAGAGAAAAATGAAAAAGTAAGATTAAAGTAATCACGAAAAAAACACTGCTGACTAGACAACTAGAGGCGGCGTTCTGTTCAGAAGAAATTCTGGAGGAGCGGCGTCTTTTTTAATGGTCAAGTATTATCTGAGAAAGAAGGTTTATGCATGCAATTAACCTATCAAAAAGCTGAGGCAGAGGATTATGAATCTCTGAATCAAAAGCTTAAAAAGAAAGACAGCCTGGAGATATTGAAATGGGCATATCAGTCCTATGGTGATGAGCTTGTCTACGCCTGCAGCTTTGGGGCGGAAGGTATTGTTTTGATTGATATGATCCATAAGGTAAAAAAAGATGCTGTCATCGTTTTTCTGGATACCGATTTTCATTTTAAAGAAACCTACGAACTCATTGATCGAGTAAAAGAACGGTATCCGAGTTTACGGATTGAAATGACGAAACCGGAGCTGACACCGGAGGAGCAGGCGAAAGTTCATGGTCCTGAACTATGGAAGGTGAACCCCGATTTATGCTGCAGTATTCGTAAGCTGATTCCTTTGGAGCAGCAATTAAATCAATACACTGCCTGGATATCCGGTTTACGAAGAGAGCAATCACCGACAAGAGCAAATACGGAATTTGTTAATCAAGACAGACGATTTCAATCGATTAAAATTTGTCCTTTGATTCATTGGACAGAAGAAGAAATCTGGATGTATATCCGCCTGCATCAGCTGCCTTATAATGAGCTTCATGATAAGAATTACCCGAGCATTGGCTGTGAACATTGTACAAAAGCGGTGTTGGCAGGGGAAGACGCAAGAAGCGGCAGATGGGCAGACACAAATAAAACAGAATGCGGCTTACACCAGGAAAAATAAGCAATCTAGCCAGGATGAAATTGAATATTATTGGAGGTAAACGTTATGACAACCATTGCTCCACATGGAGGAACATTGATTCAACAGTATGAGCCAGATTATGATACACAGGGAATCACACAGGAAATAGAGCTGGATTCCTTTGCCCTTTCCGATTTAGAACTGATTGGTATTGGCGGATTCAGCCCGTTAACAGGTTTTATGGAAAAAGCAGATTACGAATCGGTAGTCAGCGATATGCGTCTAGCAGATGGAACGGTCTGGAGTATACCAATCACATTGCCGATTTCAGAGGCAGCAGCAAACACATTGGAAATCGGAACACGCGCCAAGCTGACTTTTAATAATAAGGTGTACGGCGTCATCGATATTACCGAGGTGTATGAACCGAATAAATGGAAAGAGGCAAAACAGGTATACCGGACGGATGATCAGGCGCATCCAGGTGTGAAGAAGCTGTTTGAACGTCCTGATTATTACGCAGCTGGTTCAATTACATTAACCAAGCGGCTGCAGCGTGATCGTTTTCAAGCATATTATCTCGATCCAAAAGAAACCAGAGCGCATTTTGAAAAACAAGGCTGGAAAAAGGTAGTCGGCTTTCAAACAAGGAATCCGGTTCATCGGGCTCATGAATATATTCAGAAATCAGCACTCGAAATTGTGGATGGGTTATTTTTAAACCCACTGGTAGGAGATACGAAAGCAGATGATATTCCGGCAGATGTCAGAATGGAAAGCTATGAAGTGCTATTGTCCAAATATTATCCGCGAGACCGGGTATTTCTCGCTGTATTTCCAGCGGCTATGCGTTATGCCGGGCCAAGAGAAGCGATTTTTCATGCACTAGTCCGTAAAAATTATGGCTGTACTCATTTTATTGTCGGCCGGGACCACGCAGGGGTAGGCGATTATTATGGAACCTATGATGCGCAGGTTATCTTCCAGCAATTTTCAGAAGAAGATCTCGAGATTACGCCATTATTTTTTGAGCATAGCTTTTATTGCAAAGCATGCGGGAATATGGCATCGACGAAAACATGTCCTCATGACAAAGAAAGCCATGTAATTTTGTCCGGAACAAAGGTACGAGAGATGTTGACCAAGGGAATTACTCCTCCTCCTGAATTCAGCCGGAAAGAGGTTGTCGAGGTGCTTATCCGGGGGATGCAGCAGCAAGCAAGTGTGTAAGTAAGAAAGAGAGAGGTGTTTTGGAATTATGCTGGTTGCTGTTGCTTTTATAATTGCTTTATTTTTTGCGATGAACATTGGAGCCAGCGGAACGGCTGCTTCGATGGGGCCGGCTTATGGGAGCGGTGCTATCCCTAAGAAACGGACGGCAATGATTCTGGTCAGTATTTTCGCCTTATTAGGTGCCTTATCTGGAGGCGAGGTTGTCCGTACGATTGGAAATGGAATCATTTCCCCGGGAGTCCTTGACGTAGAAATTGTCATCATTATTCTAGCGGCAGCTTGTCTCACTTTATTCTTTGCCAACGTATTAGGGATACCACTGTCTACGAGTGAAGTGGTTGTCGGTGCAATTATTGGAGCAGGTATCGCTTATCAGGCGCTCCTATTCGATCAGCTGCTCATCATCATTGCCTTTTGGCTGATTACGCCGATTACCGCGTTTTTGCTTGGATTGGTGTTAGGCAAATGGATACGCTATGCGGAAAACCGCTGGAAGGAGCTTACAGAGCTTGGTAAATGGAAAAAACCACTGGCTTTTTTGCTTATCGCGGCCGGCTGTATCGAGGCATATGCTGCTGGAATGAATAATGTAGCTAATGCTGTCGGCCCGTTAGTTGGTGTCGGGCTGCTTGATGTGACCATGGCTGTATTGATTGGCGGACTTTTTGTATCTCTTGGAGCAGTGTTACTGGGAGGCCGTGTCTTAGAAACAAACGGGAAAAAAATTACGCGGCTGTCCTTGCTGCAGGGGAGTGCTGTTTCTTTGACGGGAGGCAGTCTGGTGATAACGGCGTCCATTTTTGGTTTGCCGGTGCCGCTGACACAAATAACAACCTCTGCCATCGTTGGCATTGGTACAGCAGACAAAGGATTTCAAATGTGGCAGCAGAGCATTGTGATACAAATTATTAAAGTCTGGGTTGTTTCACCAGTTATTTCATTAGTACTGTCGTATGGTCTTATTCTTTTATTTAAAACAACGGATTATTATACGCTTTTCGTAATCCTTTCCGTTTTCATTGCCACGGCAGGTGTTTACAGTCTTTATTTGTCTACAAGAGCAGAGCGTCGCTCCACGTATGACGAAGGCGGGGGCATTTAATGCATTAAACCTTAGTAAATACATCAGAATGAACAGTTAAAGAAGGATGGTGTTTATTTGAAACAAGAAACAAAACATATCGTTTGGCATGAAACTGCTGTACAGAAGGAAGAACGGCAGCAGAGAAACCAGCATAAAAGCTGTATTTTATGGTTTACCGGACTTTCCGGAGCAGGGAAGTCAACACTAGCTAATGCATTGGAGCATCGTTTATTTGAACAAGGTTTAAACAGCTATGTGCTGGATGGCGATAATGTCCGGCACGGCCTGAATAAAGGACTTGGCTTCGGTGAAGAAGATCGAAAGGAAAATATCCGCCGAATCGGCGAGGTGGCGAAGCTGTTTGTAGATGCAGGATTGATTGTCTGCACAGCATTTATTTCTCCATTTGCAGAGGATCGAAACCGGGTGAGAGCGCTGGTTCAAGAGGATGAATTTGTGGAAATTTATGTACGGTGCTCTTTAGAAGCCTGTGAAGACCGTGATCCGAAAGGGTTGTATAAAAAAGCACGTACAGGAGAAATCAGTAATTTTACTGGAATCAGCTCTCCTTATGAGGAACCGCTGCAGCCGGAATTGGTTGTCGATTCCGACCAGCACTCGATTGAAGCATGCGTTGATCAGATGATTGCATTTTTACGAGAAAGAAATTATTTGCCAGAATAATAGGTTCGCACAGCACGTTAAGAGAACGTTCAATTTGAACACGCTCTTTAAATTTAAATCTAAAATTAATTTTTGAGAGGTAGATAGCGTTGCAATTTCAAGTGAATAATAGTCCATTTAATCAAGAGCAGGTTGAGCTGCTCAATCGTCTATTTCCAACATTGACGGAAACCCAACAAATATGGCTTGGCGGTTATCTTTCTGCTTTACAAAGTGCCGGCGCCGCCCCGGCTGCACCTGTCGCAGAAGCAGTCACAGCGCAATTGCCAACCGCTGCTGTAACAGAAGCTTCTCCGGTAGAGGTGACGGTGCTTTTCGGGTCACAGACAGGGAATTGTCAAGGATTGGCAACAGAGGTGTCAGGAAAGCTGAAAGAAAAAGGAATGAAGGTTACCCTTGCCTCTATGGCTGATTTTAAACCCAATAAGCTGAAAAATCTTCAAAACCTGCTGGTTGTAATCAGTACACAGGGAGAAGGAGATCCGCCGGACACAGCGCTTCAATTTCATGAATTTCTCCACGGACGCCGGGCTCCAAAGCTGGAGGACTTGAATTATTCCGTATTGGCGCTCGGAGACAGCTCTTATGACCTTTTCTGTGAAACTGGCAGACAGTTTGATGAGAGATTGGCAGAATTGGGAGGAAATCGAATCATCGACCGTGTGGATTGTGATTTGGATTATGATGAAGCGGCGGAGGAATGGCTGGAAAATGTATTAAATAAGCTGTCTGAGTCACAGGAAACGGTTCAGGCTCCGACAATAGCTGAAGCAGCTGCTGCCGTAGAAACACAAGCATCCGCATTTTCAAGAACCAATCCATTTGAAGCAGAAATCTTTGAAAGTCTGAATATAAATGGCCGCGGCTCCAATAAAGAAACCTATCATATGGAATTGTCGCTGGAAGGGTCGAATCTGGAGTATGAACCAGGCGACAGCATTGGGATTTATCCTGAAAACGATCCGGTCATTGTCGAGGAGCTTATTAAAGAAACAGGGTGGACTCCGGATGAGCTTATCCCAGTGAACAAAAAAGGGGATGAAGTTCCTCTGCAAGAAGCATTGCAAAAAAATTATGAAATCACTGTACTGACAAAGCCATTACTGAAAAAGATAGCGGAATTTACGCAAATTCCAGAATTACAGCAATTACTGGAGCAGGGGAACGAAGAAGCGGTAACGGAATATATATATGGGCGAGACCTATTAGATTTGATTCGTGATTATCAGATAAAGGATCTTCCGGCAAAGGAATTTATTGCGTTGTTACGAAAAATGCCGCCGCGTCTATATTCCGTAGCAAGCAGCTATAAAGCAAATCCGGAAGAGGTACATTTGACGGTTGGAGCAGTACGTTACCAAACTTATGGCAGAGAGCGGAGCGGTGTTTGCTCTGTGCAATGCGCAGATCGAAAAGAGCCGGGTCAGACCCTTTCCGTTTATGTTCATAAAAACCCGAATTTCAAGCTGCCGGCTGATCCGGATAAACCAATTATCATGGTTGGTCCGGGCACTGGGATCGCCCCGTTCCGCTCCTTCGTAGAAGAACGTGAAATAATGGAAGCAAAAGGAAAGTCATGGCTGTTCTTTGGAGACCAGCATTTTGTTACCGATTTTCTTTATCAGACAGATTGGCAGCGCTGGTTGAAGAGCGGAATTTTATCTAAAGTAGATGTGGCTTTTTCGCGGGATAAGGCAGAAAAAGTCTATGTGCAGCATCGTATGCTGGAGCAAAGCAAGGAGCTTTATGAATGGCTGAAAGAAGGCGCAGTCGTCTACGTATGCGGTGATGAGAAAAACATGGCAAGTGATGTCCACGATACGCTAGTGACTATCCTGGAAAGGGAAGGAAATCTTAGTACAGAAGATGCGCAGCATTATTTAATGGAGATGCAGCAGGAGAAACGCTACCAGCGGGATGTCTATTAGTAAGTAAAGGAGAATCAGAAATGTCAGATAGTAAAACAGTTCATAAACCGGTCCATATTCAGGATGGACCGCCAAGTGATGTAGAAAGAATCAAAAAAGAGAGTAATTATTTACGCGGGACATTGGAAGAAACACTGAGTGATCCGTTAAGTGCAGGTATCCCGGATGACGATAACCGGTTAATGAAATTCCACGGAAGCTATTTACAGGATGACCGGGATCTGCGTACCGAACGGCAGCGGCAGAAGCTTGAGCCTGCCTATCAATTTATGGTGCGGGTCCGTGTGCCCGGAGGAGTTGCTACACCGGAGCAATGGCTGGTTATCGATGAATTGGCCAACACCTACGGGAATCAGACAATTAAATTGACTACCAGACAGGCGTTTCAGATGCATGGCATTTTAAAGTGGAATATGAAAGCAAGTATCAAAGGGATTAATGACGCTTTGATGGATACCCTTGCAGCCTGCGGAGACGTTAACAGGAATGTTATGTGTAATCCTAACCCGGATCAATCGGAGGTGCATGCAGAAGTTCACGAGTGGTCAAAAGTATTGAGTGACTATTTATCTCCGCGCACGAATGCGTACCATGAAATTTGGCTTGATGGGGATAAGGTGGTTGATTCTAAAGAAAATGATGAAGTAGAGCCAATGTATGGAACAGTCTATCTGCCAAGAAAGTTTAAGATTGGAATTGCAGTTCCGCCATCCAATGATGTGGATATCTTTTCCCAGGATTTAGGTTTTATTGCTGTTCTGGAGAATGGCCAGCTTCAAGGATTCAATGTATCGGTTGGCGGCGGCATGGGCATGACACATGGCGATACCAATACGTACCCGCAGCTGGGAAGAGTTATCGGTTTTTGTAAGCCGGATCAAATCACAGATGTTGCCGAAAAAATTATTACCATTCAGCGGGATTATGGAAATCGTTCCGAACGAAAATATGCACGCTTTAAATATACGATTGATGCCAGAGGAATTGATTGGCTTAAAAATGAGCTGACGGAACGTTTAGGCTGGCAGCTGGACGAAGCACGCGACTTTCATTTTGACCATAACGGCGACCGCTATGGCTGGGTGAAAGGGACGAAGAATCGCTGGAACTTTACGCTTTTTATTCAAAATGGACGTATTCAGGATAAAGAAGACTATCAGCTGATGACGGGACTGCGGGAAATTGCCAAAATTCATACCGGAGATTTTCGTTTAACTGCGAATCAAAACCTGGTGATTGGAAATGTCACCAGTCAGAAGAAAAAGGAGATCATCGCACTTATCGAGCAGTATGGACTGTCAGATGGAAAAGAGCAATCTGCATTACGCCGTAATTCCATGGCTTGTGTTGCTTTTCCGACCTGCGGCTTGGCGATGGCTGAATCAGAGCGTTATTTGCCTTCCTTGATTGAGAAACTGGAAACGCTGCTGGAAGAAGAAGGGCTTCGTGACGAAGAAATTGTCATTCGGATGTCTGGCTGCCCGAACGGATGCTCACGAGCAGCATTAGGAGAAATTGGCTTTATTGGGAAAGCCCCAGGAAAATATAATATGTATTTAGGAGCAGGATTTGCCGGACAGCGTTTAAGCAAGATTTACCGGGAAAGCATTGGAGAAAAAGAAATTTTAGAAACGCTGCAGCCGATTATCCGGCATTATGCAAAAGAACGTCTGGATGGCGAACACTTCGGTGATTTTGTAGTTCGAAAAGAGTATGTGAAGGCTGTTACTTCTGGAGTAAACTTTCATGATTAGTTGAAAACGTTAAAGAAGAGACAGGGCTGCGGTTATTGCCCTGCTCTTCTTTAACTTTAAGAAAAGCAGAGCTGTTGACTTGAATAGCCGATTTGATACGAAAAAGCTTAGAAATGGATGAAATGAGGGTGACGAATGATGACAAAACCAGGATGTGTGTATTTAGTCGGAGCTGGTCCTGGAGATATTGGGTTAGTGACTTTAAAAGGTTATACGTATTTGCAGCAGGCAGAAGTTGTTTTATACGATAGGCTGGTTAACCCTCTCTTACTGGAATATGCTTCGCCGCAAGCAGAATTTATATATTGTGGTAAAATGCCTAAAAAACATATACTGCGTCAGGAAGCGATTAATGATTTATTAGTAAAGCACGGCTTAGAAGGAAAGAACGTGGTACGTTTGAAAGGCGGCGACCCAAGCGTATTCGGCCGGGTGGGCGAAGAAGCAGCTGCACTGGAACAGGCCGGTGTGCCTTACGAGATTGTTCCAGGGATAACGGCGGGAATCGGAGCTGCTGCTTATGCAGGTGTCCCTGTTACACATCGTGAGCATAGCTTATCCTTTGCTGTTATTACAGGTCATGATAAGTCGCCTTCAGGTGAACCGCTGATTGACTGGCATGCTTTAGCGAACGGGATCGATACCATTGCGTTCTATATGGGATTGGGGAATCTACCTTATATTTCAGAACAGCTCATCTCGCATGGGCGGTCTTCTAATACGCCAGTCTTATTAATTCAATGGGGGACGACCGGAAAACAGAGAACGCTGCAGGGGAGTCTTGCAAACATTGTACAGAAAGCCAAAGCAGCACAGTTTAAAAATCCAGCTATCATTTTAGTAGGAGATGTAAGCACACTGAAAAAAGGAGAGAGCTGGTTTGAAAGCAAGCCGCTGTTTAGTCAGCATCTGCTGCTCGGTCGGGCAAATGAAGAGCCGAGTAAAATTGGACAGCATTTACGAGAAAAGGGGGCAGAAGTTTTTGAATTTCCGCGGATGCAAAAGAAAAAGCATCTGTTGAAAAAAGCCGATATTCCGGCAAACCGGGATCTTCTTTTTTTATCACCGGCAAGTGTGGACATTTTCTTCGAGTCCCTGCAGGCAAATAAAATCGATATTCGAAGGATTCAAGGCGAATTCTATGGAATTTCTAAAAAAACAGTAAAGGCCATAGAATCCTATCATTGTTTTGGAAAAGAAATAGCAGAACGGAGCCCCGACGCTTCCCCGCTGGTAATATTAGGAGACCCGGAAGGCTTCCATCGAAAAGAGCAGCGTTATCCATTCGTATTTGAGCCTGATTTCATTGCTACGCATAGCTTTATTCGTGTGCAGCAGACGGAGCAAACGTTCAGCCGTCTTCAGGAGGAGGAGCGGATCGAAACAATCATTTTTCCTAATGCGCGTTCTGTAAAAACAGTGACGGAAGGGTTTCAAGCTTGTGGAGAAACGCCAGAAAACATTAGTACCTATGCACGTGTGATTTGTTTTGGAGAAAAATCAAAGCAGGCTGCTGTCAACGCAGGTTATGCAGTTTCGGAGGTATTATCGGAACCAACCGAAGAAGCTCTGCAGGAAGTTCTTTTGCAAAAAGAAGCTCCGCTGGCTGCTGCGGCCTTTTCTTAAAGCTTATATCAGCTTTGCAATCAATAGCGTTCTTTAAATGGAAGTTTGCTAGACTTGAAAGAGAAATAGAGAAAGGGGAATACAGGATGCAGGCTATTTTATATATCGGGCATGGAAGCCGGGTACAACGAGGGAATGAAGAGCTGCTGGCTTTTGTAGACAGAGCAAAGAAAAAAAATCCGCAGATTCAGATACAGGAGGCCTGCTTTATCGAACTTGCTTCGCCGTCCATCCAAACGGGCATCGACAGCTGTGTCCGGCAGGGAGCAGCACAGATTGCAGTGGTACCGGTTCTATTGCTTGCAGCAGGGCATGCAAAGCTGGATATCCCAAAAGAAATAGAGCAGGCAGAAAAACGCTATCCAGACGTTACCTTTACCTATGGAAAGGTGATGGGAGTAGATCCGGCAATCATTGATTTACTTAGCAAACGTCTGGAAATGGGAGGATTGAAGCAAACCGGTAAGCCGCCTGTGTATGAAGAACGCGAACCTGCTTCTGTGTTACTTGTCGGGCGGGGCAGCAGTGATCCGGATGCCAATAGCGACCTTGCCAAAATGGCACGCTTATTATGGGAAGCAGCTCCGGTAAACGAAGTAAATACATGTTACCTGGCAGCAACCCGTCCTACATTGGATGAGGGGCTGGAGCAATTGCTTAAAAGTCCTAATTCGGTGGTGTATGTTGTTCCCTATTTGTTATTCTCCGGTGTATTAATGAGGGAGCTGCGCCAAAAGTTGGATGAACTCTCTGAACGGACAGATAAACAATTTATTCTTTGTCCGTATTTGGGTTTTGATGATCAGCTCGTTACAGTCCTAGTCGACCGGGTCGAAGCATTGCTGAAAGGAAAAGTCAGCTGATGCACATGCCGCTCTTTTTAGAGGTAAAGAATCAGACCGTCATTGCAGTCGGCGGAGGAGCTGTTGCAGCGAGAAAAGTACGTCATTTTTTAGATGCTGGAGCAGCTATCACCATCATCGCGCCAAAACTACATCCATTTTTGCAGCAGCTTTATCAAAAAGGAAAAATCAAGTGGCAGGAAAGAGAGGTTCACGAGGGAGAACAATTTGATTGTCTATTCCTTTTATTAATGACAGATAAGAAAGAACTGAATCTCTCCCTTTATGAAAACAAACAGGCGCAGCAGTTGGTTTATGTTGCCAATGATGCATGGAAAAGTGATGTGTCCTTTCCTGCTGTTCTTCAAAGGGGAGCGTTAAGCATTGCGTTGTCCACCGGCGGCGCGAGTCCAATTTACGCAAAACAGTTAAAAAATAAGCTGGCGGATCAGCTGCCAGCAGAAATAGAAGCTGATCTTATCTTTCTTGATCAGGCAAGAAAAAGAATCCTCCACCTGCCTTTCACACCGGAGCAAAAAAAGCAGATTCTGCAGAAAATCACAGAAGAAGGATTCCTGCGGCAGGATAATCGGCAGCAGCTTCTGGAAGGAATGCTTGAATCGGTTCAAAAATGACTTAAAAAATTCATAATCGGGATAGAGAATGAGAAGAAAAAGTGGTAAAAGTCATAAAATATCCATTTGAACTCCTTTCTAACCTCCTTTACTATTGAACTATATATAGTTTTACTTTGTTTTTAAACATACTATATATAGTTTTTTGGATGCGTTGAAACGTATTTGCAGAGACGAAGAAGGAGGAATAGGAGATGGCGGAAGTAATGACTGCTCCTGAAAGTACAGAAGCAGATTTAATGCAGGATTTTCAAGAGATTGTATCCAGCACCAATCAGGATTTAATACAGGAGAATGCCAATGTGGACGGGAAATCACCATGCGGGCAGATGAACAAGTTTGCCAGTGAAAGTGCAAAGCTTTATGCGAAGGAAAAGATGTTGAGCCGGGAAGCGAAGCAGGCAATGGAGGATAATTATATTCATATTCATGATTTAGATTATATGCCCACAGGGACAGCGACCTGCTGCCAAATTCCTTTAGGAAAATTGTTGGAAAAAGGGTTTAACACGGGGCATGGACATATGCGCTCCCCGCAAAGCATCATGAGTGCGATGGCATTAGCGGCAATCGTCTTTCAAAGCAATCAAAATCAGCAGCATGGTGGACAGAGCTTCCAGGCGTTTGATTATGATTTAGCCCCCTTTGTGAAGAAATCCTATCAAAAACGGCTGCATAGATTACAGCAATATCAGCTTCTCCTTGCTCCACAGGAATTGGAGAAGTTAGCTTGGGAGGAAACGGACCGGGAATGCTACCAGGCCTGTGAAGCGTTTATTCATAATTTGAACAGCCTCCATTCCAGAAGCGGCGGTCAGGTTCCATTTACGTCAATCAATTATGGAACAGATACAAGCAGAGAAGGAAGACTGATTATAAAAAATCTTCTTTTAGCTACACAGGCTGGTTTAGGAAAAGGGGAGACACCAATTTTTCCGATTCAAATTTTTAAAATGAAAAAAGACGTTAATTTTTATAAAGCGGATCCAAACTATGATTTGTATCAGCTGGCTCTGGAAACAACAGCAAAAAGGCTTTTTCCAAACTTCAGTTTTATCGATGCGCCATTCAACTTCGTTTATTATGAGGAAGGAAACCCGGATTCGGAAGTAGCTTATATGGGCTGCCGTACGCGTATTATGGCTAATCGTCATGGAGAAGAAAATAGTCTCGGGCGCGGCAATATCTCCTTTACCAGTATTAATTTAGTGAAAATAGCGCTGATCTCATCAACCGTCGAGGCATTTATGGCGAAATTAGAGGTCTATACGGAAATGGTCATTCGTCAATTGTATGAACGGTATGTATTTCAGGCGAATAAACTTGTGAATAACTTCACTTTTTTGCATGGAGAGGGCGTCTGGACAGGCAGTGACGAACTAAATCCAGAGGATACATTGGAAGAGGTATTGAAGCAGGGGAGTTTAAGTGTCGGTTTTATTGGCCTGGCGGAGTGTTTAAAAGCATTGACAGGCAAGCATCATGGAGAATCAGAACAGGCGCAGGAGCTGGGAGAAGAGATTGTTGCCTTTTTACGGAAGAAGTGTGACGAGGCTGCAGAAGATTATGATTTGAACTATTCGCTGATTGCAACACCGGCAGAAGGGCTGAGCGGCCGATTTGTGAAGCAGGATCGCAAGGATTTTGGGATGAGAGAAGGCATTACAGACAGAGATTATTATACAAATTCGTTTCATATCCCTGTGTACTATCCGATTCGAGCTGTGGAGAAAATAAAACGGGAAGCCATCTATCACCCGTATACCAATGCCGGTCATATCACTTATATTGAAGTAGATGGAGATGTCAGCAAAAATATAAAAGCTATCGATACTCTTGTGAAAACCATGGCTGAAAGCGGTATTGGCTATGGCAGTGTAAACCATCCGGTCGACCGCTGTAAAAGCTGCGGCTATACCGGAACGATCGATAACGCATGTCCAAGCTGTCAAATCGCGGATGAAAGACAATTTGACCGGATTCGCCGTATTACCGGCTATCTGGTAGGAACGATGGATAAATGGAATACAGCAAAAGCATCGGAAGAACGGGACAGGGTGAGGCATGTATGATGGAAACAGCACGGATTTTATCCATTTATCATGATTCGGTCGTCGACGGAGAGGGATTACGTACGGTTATTTTCTTTGCCGGCTGTCCCCATTACTGCAAGGGATGCCATAATCCAAGGTCGTGGAATATACGAAATGGCAGGGAGATGAATGTGCAGCAGATTGTCGAGGAGGCATGGAATCCATTGACAGATATTACGTTAAGCGGCGGAGATCCATTTTACCAGGCAGAAGCTGCAGCAAGTGTTTCCAGACAATTGAAGGAGCTGGGGAAAAATATATGGGCGTACACAGGATGGACAATAGAAGAGCTGCGTGAGAACAAAGATCCGCATCAGCTGGAGCTTCTTAACTATGTAGATGTGCTGGTGGACGGACCATTTAGATTAGCTGAGCGGGATTTAACCTTATCCTTTCGCGGCAGCCGGAATCAGCGGATTATTGAGATGGGGAATGAGCGGAAGTAATAACGGCAGAAAAACTGACCAGAGACAAGGTCAGTTTTTTTGATGGACAAAAAACAGGCTGTTGCAAAGTCTCTATTGACTTTTGGCAGATTACGGTATATCTAAGCAAGCATGAAAGGAAAAAGAAGTATATAATAGCTTCCATAGCAGCAGGATAAGTTAAATCATTTAAAAAAACAAAAAATATGTAGATTTTGTAAAGATTCCTTCTTTCCTGCAGTAATAAGGTTTCAATTGAATAAAAAAAGGCAATAGCTCAAGATAAAGAAAAACCTTTCATTGCTGTATTATGTTAAAAATGGGGATGGAATGTGTTGAAGAATGCAAAATAAACAATAAATGCACTCTATAATTGAAAAATGAACAAGCAGGGAGATTTTGAAAATGGAAATGTATCAAAAAAAAGCTGCAGATGTTTTGGAAGAATTAGAGGCTTCCCAACAGGGGCTATCAACCGAAGAAGCGGCATCCAGACTGGATCAATACGGATATAATGAGATAGCGGATAAAGAAAAAGTACCGACGTGGAAGCTTTTCTTAGAGACCTTCAAAGATCCGATGGTTATTGTCCTGTTAGCGGCGGCTGCAGTACAAATATTGATTGGAGAATGGGTAGAATCCATTATTATCTTTCTGGTTCTGCTGATTAACTCTGTAATCAGCGTGGTACAGACGAGAAAAGCGGAAAGCTCGCTGGAGGCATTACGGGATATGTCTGCCCCAGATGCGAATGTGATGCGGGATGGAACCGAAAAAACAATCGCTGCCAAAGAGCTTGTTCCCGGTGATATTGTCTACTTAGAAGCGGGAGACTATATACCTGCGGATGGACGTATGCTGGAAAGCGGCTCTTTACGAGTAAATGAAGGAATGCTTACCGGCGAATCGGAGGCGGTAGAAAAGAACACCGATATCATTGAGGACGAGGCTGCTTTAGGAGACAGACTAAATATGGTGTACAGCAGCTCTTTGGTTGTTTATGGACGGGGAACCTTTGTAGTTACCGGTACAGGAAACCAAACAGAGGTCGGTAAAATTGCCGATATGCTTTCTACTGCAGAGCAGAAAGAAACGCCATTACAACAGAAATTAAACAGTTTCAGCAAGAAGCTCGGTGTCGGCATTTTGATTTTATGTATTGCTATTTTTGCTGTTCAGGCAGCTCGTATCTGGTTTGGCGACAGTGAGGCAGATACAACCACTGCATTATTAAATGCGCTGATGTTCTCGGTAGCTATCGCAGTTGCTGCTATCCCTGAGGCGTTGCAATCGATTGTTACTATTGTCTTATCTGTCGGCACAAATAAAATGGCAAAGCAGCATGCCATTATTCGTAAGCTGCCAGCTGTAGAGACGCTTGGATCTACACGGATTATTTGTACAGACAAAACAGGGACACTGACCCAAAATAAAATGACCGTTACCGATGATTTTATCCCTTTTCATAAAAATGAACGTTTACCGGAGAATCCGGATGAATGGGATAAGTCCGAGAGATTTCTTATCTATATTGCAGCCCTTTGTAATGATTCGTATATTAATCAGGAGAACCAAGAGATTGGCGATCCGACGGAGGTTGCTTTAATTCAATTTGCGGATAAACATGCGCACAGTTATCAGGAATTACGAAAAAAATATCCACGGGAAGCAGAACTGCCCTTTGATTCTGACCGCAAGCTGATGTCCACTGTTCACTATATGGACGGGGAACGTCTGTTATTTGCCAAGGGCGGTCCAGATGTAATGTTTCATCGCGCAAGTCATGTGCTGCTGGATGGTGAGGAACAGCCATTGACCGATGATTTGCTGGAGCGGTTTGAAGGAGCCAATGAAGACTTCTCCAACCAGGCTCTGCGCGTATTGGCTTATGGTTATAAACGCTTGCCTGATAATCAGACAGATATTACGTATGAGGATGAGCGGGATTTTGTGTTAGTCGGGCTGACTGCGATGATGGACCCGCCAAGGGAAGCGGTGTACGGATCGATTGAAGAAGCAAAAGCAGCCGGGATCCGGACCATTATGATTACCGGCGATCATAAAACTACTGCACAGGCAATTGGGCGGGATATCGGCTTAATGGAAAATGATGATATTGCAATCACAGGAAAAGATCTCGATAAGATGTCAGAGGAAGAATTAGAGGACAAAATTGAGCAGATTTCCGTTTACGCCCGCGTATCACCTGAAAATAAAATAAGAATTGTCCGAGCCTGGCAGCAAAGAGGTGCTGTAACAGCCATGACGGGTGACGGAGTGAATGACGCGCCTGCTTTAAAACAGGCGGATATCGGTATTGCAATGGGAAGCGGAACAGATGTATCCAAGGATTCGTCGGCAATGATTCTGACCGATGATAATTTTGTATCTATTGTTAATGCTGTTCAGGTCGGGAGAACCGTATTTGATAATATTAAAAAAGCAATAGGTTATTTATTTGCCGGGAATCTTGGAGCCATCCTCGCGATTCTGTATGCTGTTATCTTCAATCTGCCGAATCCATTTACAGCGTTGCAGCTCTTGTTTATTAATTTAGTCAATGACTCGCTGCCTGCAATTGCGTTAGGTGTGGAAAAATCAGAGGCAGGCGTGATGAAGCGGAAACCGCGCCCGGTTAACGAAGGTATATTTGCCGGCGGTACGCTGCGAACTGTTTTGACAAGAGGGATTTTAATTGCTGCTGCTGTTGTTATTTCTTTCTATATTGGTCTGTCCCATTCCAATGAAATGGGTGTGGCGATGGCATTTACGACGTTGATTATGTCACGTACCCTGCAGACCTTTGCCGCACGTTCGAATACACAGACATCGATTAAAATTGGCTTCTTCTCTAATAAATATGTGATAGGAGCAGTTGTAATCGGGTTTGCTTTATATGGGATAACGCTGCTTCCTTTTGCAAGAGAGGTGTTTAACATACCTGCTTCCTTTAGTTTCCAGGAATGGGGAATTGCAACAGGACTGGCAGCTGCCGCTGTGGTTTGTATGGAAATAGCAAAAAAGATTTTTCATAGAGCATAAACGAAATGAATAGAAATAAGTTAAAGTGTGTATTCAAAAAGTCCTTTTTAACGGGCTTTTTGAATAACCTCTTAAAAAAATATGCCGTTTTACTTGGGATTTTTAGGTCAGGTAAACGGCATATTTTTAACCAATGTAAAGATTTTGTTAAGTTTTACTTGCATCATTATTGTGTACGGAACATCGTGGTATACTTAATTACTTAACAAAAAAATGAGGACGGAACATGCAGATGGACAAAGATTATTTTCAGACAAAGCAAGAGCAGGCAAAAGCATATTTTCAAACGCTGCAGGCTCAAATACAAGAAGAGAATTTTGCGTCAGCCTTGATAGAGACGCTTCATCAATATCAACAAGATAAAAAGAAAACATGGGTAAATATAGATCATTGGAAGCAGCAGCCAAGCAAATTATTTATTTCTTATTTAGCGAAATCAGGCCAGCTTGATGCTTATTTGCATCGAAGTATTTCGTACATTTATTTTCGTGACCTGGGAAGGGATATTACCTCTGAAGCAATGCAGAACAGAATAACTGCTGTCACAGAAGGCGTCAAAAATTACTTGAATCAGAAGGAGCAGCGAGTGCCGTTCCATCTGACAGAGCTTTACCAAATGGCACAAAAAGAATCGCTGGAAGAAGTATTCTTCTGGGTGTCGGATAAACTTAAACGTGTCTCCGCGATACTTCCGGATGGTTTGGATAAAAAAGAAGCGAAACGAAAAATAATGAAGATTATTGCTGGTGTCGTTATGCATGAATTGGAAGAATTGGATGGAGAACTGTCCAAAGATCGGAGGAGGCAGCTGTTAGATCAGGCTGTTCGTACAGGATATTATTATGGATTGACCTATCCGCTGATTGATGATGTGCTGGATGCGGATATGTTAACGGCATCGGAGAAGAAGACTTTCGCTTATTTTATCCGGCAGACGTTATTCACAGGGGAGGTGCTTCCAGTAAAAGCTGACGATTGGCAGAAGAATCATTGGGAATTCATTTCTGCTGTGCATCAGGAGCTGTCGGAAGCATTTCATTATTTAAAGTCCTGCCAGCCGGAGGAGAATAGACAACTTTTCCTGGAAAATGCGTATTTATTTTTCGAAGCACAGGAACTGGACAGGCAAAAGCATTTGGATAATGACAGGTATACCAATGAAGACCTGTATACATCTGTTATTTTAAAATCGGCTTCCTCCAGACTGATTATCCGTTCGTTTAAGCCTTTTTCAGAGGTTGAGAACATCGAAGCAAATATGTTTCATTACGGGATGTATAACCAGCTTGCGGATGATTTAACAGATTTAGATGAAGACCTGACGAATAGGAATGTCACGCCGTATACGTATTTTGTGACGTATCGTGAACAGAATTCTAATTTAATCAATCCCTTTGCCATGTATTGGTCTGTTATTTATTATTTTATTCATAAGCTCTATCCGGGAAAGCCGGAGATAAGAGATGTTATTTTGGACAGGGCAATAAACGGTTTAAAACGGCTAAAGGCAAGATTGGGAAAAGAACGCTATCAGAAATTGATGCAGCAGTTTTCCTTTGATCCGAATTTTGACAAAGCTTTAGAGAAAACAGTACATCGTACGCACAACGTAGCATTCTTTGATAAATGGATCCGTGATCAATTTTTAGATACATTAAAACAAAATCAGCAATTAAAGAACCAGTTTGTATCGAAAATGAAAGGAATCAAAGAACAAGTAGAAGAACAGCTTCCCTTTGAGTCAGCGAAAAATTCGTTAGAAGAAGCGGCAAACGACAGCCTGTCAGGCAATGCCAAGCGTTTACGCCCGATGATGACGTGGGTTCTGGCAAAAGAAGGGCTTCGTCTTCCAGACCATTTGGTCCTGCCCTTAGTAAAATCAATAGAATATATGCATACCGCCTCGCTTATTTTTGATGATTTGCCGTCACAGGATAATGCACCTGAAAGAAGAGGCAAGCAGACGCTGCATGAGAAATATAATCATGCGACGGCGGAGCTGACTGGACTTTGGTTAACACAGCGCGCTGTAGAAGAGCAGGCTGTAATCAAACATCAAGAACCTGGCAGGCTGCTGGAGCTTATTGCTTATTCCACCCGGACCACCCAAAACATGTGTCAGGGACAATTTTTGGATTTGCAGGCAAAAGGAAAGCAATTAACGCTGGATGAGCTGAGAGAATTATCGGTTTATAAGACCTCCTTTGGTTTTGAAGCGGCCTTGATGATGCCGATGATTATGGCTGGAGAATCGGACGAGCGGAAACAGGCAGTCCAGCGTTTCTCGTACCACGCAGGCATTGCCTTTCAAATCAAGGACGATTTATTAGATATAACGGGGGATGCGAAGCTGTTAGGCAAACAGCCGGGAAGAGACGAGCGAAATAACAGCTCGACGTTTGTGTCCATCCTTGGCCAGGAAGAAGCACAGAAAGAAATGTGGAGGCACTACATGGCCGCCAGAAAAGAGTTAGCAACGCTGCCGGATATTGATTTCTTTTATCAGCTGTTAGATTATTTAATTTTGCGTAATCATTGAGCTTTCCCGCATTGCTATCTGCTTTGTAAATCTGGATGATCTTTACACACGATTTATTGTATGTGAAGATTATCCGGATTTTTTTAAAGAGTAAGAAAGAAAAAAATGCTGAATATATCCGCTCCAACGGATTTCATGGGGTAAGTAATCGCAACCCCAGAAATACACTCTGCTTCCCGTAGCGGACATCTCTTTGGCAAGAACACCGAAGTTTTAAAGAACAAGCGGTATTCTTGGTTTTTTTAGGAATTTTTATTAAAAATAGGAGAGAAATAAAAGCAATTGGATTTTGAAAAGTTGTGCGATACAATGTGATTGGATTGGAAATAAATGAGAATGAAAGTGGTATATACCGAAGTATTAGAAAAGGAGGAACTATCAATCAATGCAATGATTAAAACACTTTTTGCTATATCCTTACAGTATAGCCTTTGCTGAAATGAAAAAAGATAAACAACTGCTTACAGAGGGGAAAATTCGTAAAAAAGACCTTGGCCCAATTCTATATTTAAATTATGCATTTTTAGTTATATATACGGTCATGAACCTGCTGTCTGTGCTCTATGTAGTTAGTGGTATCTTTGATCATCCTTTTGGTTTTTTAGGAATCCTATGGACAGGACTCTGGATTTGGATAATCAGCATTTTTTATCGGAAAATATTTTTGAACAGGAAAAAGAGATATCTGCAAGGTTTAGGGGTAGAACTTTAGTATATCAAATCAAAAAATCTCTTGTTATATCTCCTGTGAAAAAATACATCAAGCTCTTATTACATAGTTAGTTCTTTTAACAATTTGAATGAACAGTGCCTATTTTCATAGCGTATCGAATTTTAACAGAAAGCAATGAAAAATATAGCTGATTTACGTTCGTACTTTCGAATCTGTGTTATTATTTTTAAATATACGAACAGTTATGGAGTGTGCTGGGAAAGCCGCACTCCTTGATATGAATAAAAATTGTACAATTGTAAAAAGAGAAGCAGTTTTGCTGAACAGGGAGGAGGACGAGCTGGTATGCGAAAAAAAGACATGCCGTTCATGCTTCAAATGCTGCTGTTCACCAGCGGATTGATTTGCTTGACACTGCTTGTTACAGGGCTGCTTATCGGTTATAATCAAGCAGCAGATACAAAGGAAGCGCTTGCTGATAAAGCGAGCTTGAGTGCAAGTCATTTTGCCCGCATGCCTGTCGTTGCAGATGCACTCGCAAAAGGGGAGGCTGATGAAGAGCTCCGCGCTATTGCAGCCGAGGTTCGCGAGAATAATGATCTGCAATATATCGTGTTGATGAATATGGAAGGAATCCGGCTGATGCATCCTGTTCCAGAGCGGATTGGAGAACATTTTGTCGGCGGGGATATCGATGAAGTATTTGAAGGAAAAAGCTATACGTCTGAGGCAGTTGGCACCTTAGGACCGTCGATGCGCGCTTTTGAACCAGTTTATAATCAAGAAGGGATGCAGATAGGAGCGATTTCTGTCGGGATTTCCACAGAAGTTACCAATCAGGCTGTATGGGATAGTGTAAAGATAACTATTTACGGAACAGCTGTAAGTCTTCTTCTCGGTTTAGCAGGCTCTTACCTTTTAGCAAGAAGGCTGAAGAAAACGTTGTTTAATCTGGAGCCTCAGGAGATTGCCTATATGATGGAGGAACGGGAAGCAATGCTTGACAGCGTGAGTGAAGGAGTTATCGCAATCAATGCAGACGGTCACATCATTATTGCGAATCCATCCGCAGAAATAATGCTGGAGCGTGCCGGGCATTATGGAAATATTATTGGGCAGAAAATAAGTGCAATCTGGCCTGAACTGTCACTGGAAGTATTCGTAAACGGGGAAAAGGCTGTGTACGATAAAGCTGTCCGCTTCGGTGAGTTAGAAATGATCACGAACAGTGTTTCCTTTCAAGTGGATAAACATAATGTCGGGGCACTTGTCACTTTCCGGGATCGAAATGAGCTGGACGCCATGATGAAGAAGCTTTCTGGAGTAGAGTCCTATGCTCATACGCTGCGGATGCAAACGCATGAGTTTATGAATAAGCTTCATATTATCGGAGCAATGGTCTATACCGAATCCTATGAGGAGCTTGCGGAATATGTAGATAGTCTTTCCATGATCTATCAGCGGGAAACGGGAATCATTTCCGCTCATATTGATGATGTTGCTATTGCAGGATATTTATTGACCAAATTGGAACGCCTGGAACAGCTTCAAATCGATGTAGATATACAAGGAGAAAATAAATGGCCCAGCCTTTCTGATCCAACAGCTGTTGACCGCTGGATTACGATTATTGGAAATAGCCTGGAAAATGCAGTCGAGGCGATGGTCGGTCAGGAAGAAAAAAAGGTCACATTGATTTTTGATGTTTTTGACGGAGAGTTATTCTATGAAATCCGTGATAATGGAGAAGGTTTTGATGTCGAGGATTTACCTTCTATTCTGGAAAAAGGCTACTCGACAAAAGGATTGAACCGCGGCTACGGGATGACGATTATGATTAATGCAGTTAAAGCAGGCAATGGAAATTATCATATTCAATCTGAGATTGGCGCAGGTGTTTGTTTACAAATTACGATGCCATATGAATGGAACGACAAAGAGGGGAATAATTCACAATGATACGGATAGCTATTATTGAAGATGAACCGCTTATTGCTAAATTTCATCAGAAGTATATTGAAAAAATTGATGGATTTTGCTGTACAGGGAGTGTGGAAACGGTCGAGGAGGGTATTGAGCTGGCAAGACAGCCTGATGTTGATTTGATTTTACTCGATGTTTATTTACAGGAGAAAAATGGGCTGGATGTATTAAAACAAATCCGTTCAGAAGAAATCAATGTGGACATAATTTTAATCACATCTGCCAATGATCAGCAATCATTACAAACAGGCTATCGCTATGGGGTCGTAGATTATCTTTTGAAGCCATTTACCTTCGAACGCTTCCAAGAGTCCCTTTTACGTTACAAGCAGACCGTAAAAATGACAGAAGGAAAGGTACATCAGGCAGAGGTGGACCGTTTATTCCATCCTCGTGAACAGACAGTATTAAAACCAGATGACTTACCCAAAGGAATTACAAAAGAAACATGTCGAAATATATTAACAGTCATGATGGAGCATGAGGATTGGCTATCAGCAGCAGATTTAAGTGCTTATGCAAATATTTCCCATGTATCCTTGCGTAAATATTTACGTTTTTTTGAGGAAAAAAGATTACTTGAAAAAAATGTGATTTATCATAGCTTTGGACGTCCGCTGCAGCAGTATAAACTTTCACAAACAGGAAAAAACAATTTTCGTCAATTCTAGTTTCGGTTAGTTAAAAAATATATACAAACATAAGAAAATAGATGAAAATAGGAGTAATCACTTTTGGTAAGCGTTTTCAAATGAAGGGGAGGAGTATGAGAATGAACTATGTAACGTCAGCATGGAACGAACTTTGGAGACAGCATAAACGTACAAAGAATTTATTAAATATTTTTGCCATCCATAAAAATATTGCTGAAAAGGAAAAAAATGCGGAAGAAAGGAAGCAAGTTTCTGCAAAAGATAGTACGGTTCAGGGGCAACCTAAAAACACAGGTAACGAACCGCCGAAAACACCTTATTCGAAGGCACAAATGATTGGTTTAATTTTGGGACCGCTATTATTTGTTTTGACAATGCTGTTTTTTCAGCCGGAAGGATTATCTACTGAAGGGAAAGCAGTTCTCGCTTCAACGTTGTGGATTGCAACATGGTGGATTACAGAGGCACTGCCCATCCCGGCAACTTCTCTCCTTCCATTGATATTGATCCCGATTACTGGAGCAATGGAGGGTGGAGATGTAGCTTCTGCTTACGGAAATGATATTATTTTTCTATTTTTAGGCGGGTTTTTTATTGCAACAGCAATGGAAAAATGGGATTTGCATAAACGTATTGCCCTCTTTATTATTTCCGTGATCGGAACAAGTGTACAGCGGATTTTACTTGGTTTTATGGCGGCAACTGGTTTTCTTTCTATGTGGGTTTCCAATACTGCTGCTGTTATGATGATGATTCCAATGGGGCTGGCCATAACTGTGCAGGTAGCAAGTGTTTTAAAAGGAAAGCCGGAAGAAAAAGAATTACCAAAGTTTGAAAAAGCACTTATTTTCGGGATTGGTTATGCAGGGACGATTGGTGGTCTGGGAACATTGATTGGAACCCCTCCGAATATTATTCTGGCAGGTCAGCTGGATGAATTATTCGGTGTCAGCCTTTCTTTTGCAACTTGGATGCTGTTTGCCTTTCCAGTAGTGGTTTTTATGATTTTCTTTACATGGCTATATTTGGGTAAAGTAGCATTTAAAACAAGTATAAAGCAGCTGCCTGGAGGAAAAGAATTAATTCAAAATGAAAGAAATAAACTGGGGAAAACAGGCTATGAAGAGAAGATGGTCGCAGTAGTGTTTGTTTTTGCTGCATTTATGTGGATTACAAGAGACTTCCTGTGGACAGATGGAAATTTTAGCATTGTTAACGTTCCAGGGATTTCTGATGGGATGATTGCAGTAGTTGCAGCAATATTATTATTTGCCATTCCAGCAAAAAAAGAAGAACGTATTTTATCCTGGAAGGATTCTCGCGATATTCCATGGGGTGTACTTCTGCTATTTGGGGGCGGTTTGGCAATTGCCGCAGGCTTTACACAAACAGGTTTATCTGACTGGCTGGGGCAGCAGCTGACTGTTTTAGACGGTTTCCATTTAATTGTAATTATTTCAGCAGCAACCTTGATGATTATGGCTTTGACCGAGATTACATCTAATACAGCAACAGCGACAATGATTTTGCCGGTAGTGGGAGCATTGGCAGTTGCTTTAAATATTCATCCGTTTGCCCTGATGATTCCATGTGCGATGGCAGCAAACTGTGCTTTTATGCTGCCAGTCGGAACTCCGCCTAATGCCATTATTTTCGGGACAGGGAAGCTGAAGATTATTGAGATGATCAAAGCCGGATTCTGGGTCAATATTGTAGGAACCGTTATTATTATTCTGGCTGTGTATTATTTTGTTCCAATAGTTTGGGGAATTGATTTAACTTCTATTCCTAATGAATTCTTGGGAGGGAATTGACTGATTATGTTCATAAAAGCAGCATTTTCAGTTCTTACATGATGATAGACACTAACGAAAGCCTCTTTGAATGTCAATTCATGGAGGCTTTCGTTACTTTATATAGCTTCAAAGATGAAATAATCTTGATTTAGCTCGCCTGTAAATCTCCCACTGGTTAAACCTTCCTCTTATATACTAACCTAAGAACGATTTCTGCGATGTCTTTCTTTCCCGCCTTTCATGGCATTTAATTCTTCTTTATTCTTTTTCTTCTTCTTTTTTCCTTTATCTACACTCATTCAAATACCTCCCTCCATTTTGGTAGTATGAGCTAAATATCAGAAAAAATGTAACTGCAGTAGTCTACACGCTTACAAAAGAGAATGAATGGATGAGTTGTATATTTTTCATTTTAATCTACAAAATAGAAAGGGAGTTCATGACAACAATGGAAATGAAAAAATACAGTAACAGTCTTCATCTCAAGGAATGCAGTTGAACTAACAGCATACTCGAAGCCTATTACAAATAAAGATGAAAAACACATACATCCAGCTTGAAGAGATTGCATTATCTATAGTGTAGTGAGTATTTCTTTCACAAGTTTATATGAAAAGATCACATTTAAAAACAATAGTACTCCTCGCCAATATTATGATATAATTTTCAGAAAAAGTAGGTGAAGAGCTTGATTGGTGAAAAAATCAAACAAATACGTAAAGAAAAGCGAATATCATTATCAGAACTTGCTGAAAAGGCAGGAGTAGCAAAATCCTATTTAAGCTCTATCGAGCGTAACCTTCAAACAAACCCTTCCATCCAATTTATCGGGAAAATCAGCCAAGTTTTAGAGGTATCTGTGAAAGATTTGATAATTGAAAACAATTCAATAGACGAAACCGAGTTAGATAGTGAATGGGTGAAGATTGTGAAAGAAGCAATGGAATCTGGTGTTTCAAAAGAACATTTTAGAGAATATCTAGAATTTAATAAATGGAGGCAAGAAAAAGGTAATTAAGTCAGTAAATCTTTCAGCAGTTGTGATGGAATTTATCAAGAGTTATTCTTTGTATTCAATTGTTAGAAAATAGACAACTAAAATGATAAAATCAATTGGACATATATCATTTAGCAAAGGAACTATAAAAGGATAGAATTGAGTATGTCAGTATATACCAAATGTTTTGGCAGGGAGAATCACATGAAACAACTTATTGAACTAAGACATATTAACAAAAAATACGGAAAGAAAACTATTTTATACGACATGTCACTTAGCATGAACGAAAAGCAAATAATTGCAATATTAGGCGGAAATGGCAGCGGAAAGAGCACCTTTTTACGTATTGCTGCAGGGGTAGAACGACCGGATTCAGGGCAGATCGTATATGCTGATAAGAATATACGGACAGGGTATGTACCAGAACGGTTCCCAAACTATCTTCGTTTTACACCAAATGAATATTTGCATTATACCGGAAGGATAAGCGGTATTTCGGAGGACGGGATCAAGCAGCGTATTTCATCATTATTGCATCGGTTTCAATTGGATAAATGGAGTGACCGGCGAATTAGCACGCTATCTAAAGGAAATATCCAAAAGGTAGGTATTATTCAAGCCATCCTTCCGCAGCCGGAGCTGCTGATTTTAGATGAACCGTTATCCGGGCTCGATTTTCCCGCGCAGCAGGAATTAATTTTGATTCTAGGTGAATTAAGGGAACGAGGAACAAGCATTCTATTAACCTATCATGAAGCTCCTGTTTTCGAAGAGATTGTTGACCAAACCTATTACATAAAAGCTGGGCGTTTAACAGAAGAGAGAATTCAGGAAAAAGATGCTGTTAAGCTCATTGAAGTGAAGGGTTTAAAGGATAAAGATGTGCAGGAATGGAACGAAATATTACATAAAGAAAGAAGAGAGAATAGCATGCTGCTATATGTTAACTCAGAAAATAGCGATCAGATTCTGTCCAGGATTCTTAAATTGCAGGGTAGGGTGGAGTATGTCGGCAACATCGATTTTAATAAGGAATGAAGAACAAAATGTGTGCTTGTTCGTTTTACATATAAGGAGAGATTTATTTGAAAGAAGTCATTAAATACAGCTTGCATGATTATATCCGTTCTCATAAATATTTTCCGCCGGTCTCCACCTTTATTGTGTTAATCGCTGTTTTTTATACATATAAGCCGAATCCAATTGTCGATAGCTATGCGATTACGGCATTATTTTTGTTTGTGATCTCTGCATGGCTGTGCATGAGCGTCTTGTCTCTGGATTCACCAGTACAAAGACAGCTGCTGATTTTAAATTTGAGAAGCGGCTATCGGTACTATTTAGCAAAATTAGCAGCCGTTGGGCTGATTACTTTGTTATTGGCAGTGTTTGCTTTTTTTTATCCGATTATATTTCATCTATTTTCTGATTCTGTATCCATGACAGTTGGTTTCGTATCGATAGTGAATCATATCCTATTGGCTGCGCTCGGAATTTGTATAGCAGCCTTTTTCAGCAGCGTAATGATGGAAAGTGCCATCAATGCCTATGGCGGTTTAGCACTGACGGTCATTCTTTCCATTGCTGCACTTGGTATCGAGAATGCTTTACCGGCATCTCTCAAATATATGACATGGATTATTCCACCGGCCACGATTACTCAGCAGCCGCTATTTCAATGGGAGGAAGAAAATCTGGCCCATTTATCGGGCTTTCCCTTTTTATGGATATTGATTTATACTGGGATTATGATGCTGTTGTTTCTAGTGATGGCAAATAAAAGACGCTGATTCGCTAGGAAAATGAAAGCCGTTTGGATAAGCAACAGGAGACTTATAATATGGAAGCAGAGGAGGAGAATCTTGGCTGGTGTATTTTCTTTTTTGAGTGTAGTTCTATTCGCTTTTAATTTTTGGAAAAACAGAAAAGAGCTGAAAGCAACCTATTCAAAACTTCATTATGTTCAAATAATGGGTGTTATTATCTCCTACTTGGTAACGATTGCGATAGCATTTGTGCTAATATACTATGCTGGAAACTGGCTGGTCAGTTTTATCCCATTTGCATTTCTCCGTTTGGCTGCATTTTTTGTAATGATAGCTTTCGTCCTCTTTTTTAGTTTAGATTTCCTTCATAGAGTATTAACGAGGATAACAAAAGGAATTTTGTAGCTTTATGTTCACAACAGCCCATTGTTTTGGAATTATTCTGGTATATGTTATGTAAAGAAAGTATCTTTCGAGGTGCTTTTTTTATTTGTACAAATAATCATTTTCCAAAAGGATTTTTCCTATCTTGATAAGCATCAATTCTTTTCTTTTCCTTTCACGATAAAATGACAGTGTAATCGGAGAGGGGGAGAGAAAATGAAGCTGCAGCAATTTTTAATGAAACATAAGCATCCTGTTGTCCTTATCAGCGGAATGTTGATTGTTTCAGCATTTATTTCAAAATTTTTATTTGACTGGGATCCGGGATATTCCCTTGCAATGGCAATGGCTGCGATTATCGGTATTCCGCCGATATTTATCCAAGCCTATCAAGCACTGATAGTAAAAATAATCAGTATTGAACTGTTAGTATCCATTGCTGTTACTGGAGCGTTTATCATCGGTGAATTCAGTGAAGCTGCTATTGTTATTTTTCTATTTTTATTCGGAGGGTTATTGGAACAAAAGACATTGGAAAAAACACGCTCTGCCATTCGGGAACTTACTAAAATGGCTCCCGCCAGCGCTTTACGAATCAACGATAATAACATAGAAGAAATTCATATTGATGACGTGGCGAAAGGGGATCTGCTCCTTGTTAAGACAGGAGCTCAAATTCCTGTGGATGGTATCATTCAAGAAGGAAAAGGCTATATCAATGAAGCAAGTGTGACAGGTGAATCCATGTCAGCAGGGAAGGCAATCGGAGAGAAAGTGTTTGCCGGTACAATTTTAGAAAATGGTACGTTGAAGATAGAAGCTGAAAAAATTGGAGAAGACACGACCTTTGGAAAAATTATTGAACTCGTTGAAGAAGCACAGGATAATAAATCCGAAGCAGAACGTTTTATGGATCGGTTTGCCAAATATTATACGCCGATTGTATTGTTGCTTGCGTTTATTGTCGGTTTGATTTTTCAGAATGTCCATCTGGCAATTACAATTTTAATTTTAGGATGTCCGGGAGCACTGGTTATTGGTGTCCCAGTCTCCAATGTTGCCGGAATTGGCAATGGAGCAAAAAATGGCATTCTAATCAAGAGCGGAGAATTGATGGCTGCATTCAGCAAAGCAGATACGATGATATTTGATAAAACTGGAACATTAACTAGTGGCAAACCGGCAGTTTCTGAAGCGAAAGCATATACGGATGATTTGCAAGAAGCGCTTCGGTTAACTGCAAGTGTGGAGAGAGAATCGGAGCATCCATTGGGGCAAGCAATCTTAGAATATGTGGGGAAAACCGAATATGCAAAAATTGATAAAACAGAAGTTGTGAAAGGACAAGGAATTATTGCACATATCGGTTCAGAGGAAATAATGATTGGCAATCAGACCCTTATGGAGAACCATGCTGTTTGGATAAATAACCAGGCAAAACAGGATTTACTTCACCTTCAACAGTCCGGGAATTCTACCGTATTTGCAGCAATCAATCGTCAATTAACACTGCTGATTGGTATCAAAGACCAGGTTCGGCCAGATGCAAAAAGAACGTTGCGTATTTTAAAACAAATGGGGATTAAGCGTTTTGTAATGTTGACAGGAGATAATCAGACAACGGCAGAAATAGTAGGAAGTGAATTGGGGATAACGGAGGTTCATGGGGATTTTCTTCCAGAGGATAAGTCCAGCTTTATAAAACGGCTTCAAGAAGAAGGAAGAACGGTAGCTTTTATTGGAGATGGAGTGAATGACAGTCCTTCTATTGCTTTAGCTGATGCAGGAATTGCGATGGGAAGCGGGACGGATATAGCAGTGGAAACCTCTGATATTATCCTAATGCATTCTCATTTTAAAAAATTGATCCATGCCTTTGGTTTAACAAAGAAAACAACAGCCAATATGAAGGAAAACATCATCATTGCAGTGGGGACGGTGGTTTTTCTCCTCATCGGATTGATTTTTGGATATATCCACATGGCCAGCGGTATGCTGGTACATGAATTAAGTATTCTGGCAGTAGTTATCAACGGCATGCGTTTATTACGTTATCATACAAAAGATGAAAAACTTGATAGCTATCAAGTACAAAATAAAACATTAGAAGTACGATAGAAATATAAATAAAAGGAAAGAAGGAGTTATTTATGGAAAAAGTAACGATTCAATTAGAAAGCTTAACCTGTCCGTCATGCATTCAAAAAATCGAAAGTGCTGTTCAGAAGCAGCAAGGCGTGGCAAAGGTGAATGTCTTATTTCATGCGGGTAAGGTAAAAGCAGAAATTAATAATAAGGAAACAACTGCGGATAAATTATCAGAAGTCATCGAAAAGCTGGGCTATACAGTAGAAAATACAAAAGTACAAAGCGTATAATAGAGGAAAGACAATAACATGGCAGCTTTATCTGCTTAGATAAAGCTGCCATGTTGAAAAGGAGGAATCGCCGTGAGCCAAGAGCATTTATGTGTAGCTGCAGTACCGCTTTTTCAGCATTTAGATTTAGAAGATCAAAGGATAATTAACCGGTTGGTAAAGCACCATATTTTTGAAAAGGGTGAACATATTATTACGCCTGGTGAGAATCCGCAATTAGTTGTGATTGCACAGGGAAACATGAAGGTATATCAGCTTTCAGCGACTGGCCGCGAGCAATTATTAAGAGTTGTCGGACCGAACGGCTATGAAGGAGAAGGATTGCTGCTTGGAGCCCAAAATGAAAATTTATTTGGGGAAGCAATGCAGAAAACAGAAGTCTGCCTGCTAAAACAGGAGGATTTTCAAAAAATACTATTGCAATACCCGCAAATAAGCTTGAAGCTGTTAGAAATCAATGCCAAAAAATTGATGGAGGCAGAGCAGCAGGCACAATTTTTAATGATGGAAAAAGTAGAAAATCGTTTAATGACGTATCTTCTTGATTTATATAAAACTGCAGCATCCAAGCAAGTAGAGATTCCAATGAAGATGAAGGAACTGGCTTCTTTTTTGGGAACGACACCAGAAACACTATCTCGAAAATTAAAATGGCTGGAAGGGGAAGAGCTTATTCAGAGAAAGGGAAGTATGATAAAACTGCTTGATAAAAAGGAGTTGGAAAATCGTTTGTTGTAATCGAGAAGACAGGCCTTAAATTAGACCTGTCTTGTAGTCACTGTAATGTTGCTGCTCCCATTCCTCCCGCAGCATCCCCATGCGGATGGAATCATAATATTCACCTTGATAATACCGGACCTTGCGAATTCGTGCTTCCATTTGCATCCCGAGTTTTTCCGCTACCCGAATCATCCGCTCGTTGCCGGACCAAGTCGTTAAACCGATACGTACTAAAGGAAGCTGATTAAAAAGATGATTGATCCATAATTTCAAAGCACGGGTGCCGATTCCCTTTCCCCAGGATGCTGCCTCATGTAAAACAATACCAATCTCTATCCAGCAGGAGGGCTGGTGCTCCCAATAATAAGAAATCGTGCCAAGAATATGACCATCAAGCTCTACAGCCCAATAATTTTCAGAATCTACCCAATGTGCCTGTTCTGTTAAAAAAGATTCATATGATTTTGCCTGATGCGGAAAATAGGGAGCATCCCATTTTTTCCATTCTGGCTTTTCTTCCTTAAATATCAGCTCCCACAGACGCGGCAGATCCTTTTCTTCAATCGTACGAATGATTAGATTATTATCTGTATATTGCAATGGACGAATCTCCTTTTCCATTCATTTTTGTTGGATATCGCTTTTTTGAAAAATGATTGAAAAGGAAGGTGTGTCAACTTTCCAATCACCTGTATCCTCTGTTTCATTTTGAATCAGCTCCACGAGGATAGCCTCAGCAAATTAAGCTATTTCTCTCTTATTTCCTTTTTTACTATTATTCACCGGTATTTTTGACCAGATGGAGGCAAGGATAGACCCGCTGATTACATGCATCACAACGGCAATAGCACCTGGCAATGCAGCCAATGGCTGTGCAGCAAAATGGGCGCTCGCTAAGGTGGTGCCTAATCCAGCATTTTGAATGCCGACTTCGATGGATATTGCTCTTCTTGTCTCTTCATTGAGACGAAGCACTGTGGCAACTAAGAAGCCAAGCAAAAGTCCCGACCAATTATGCAAGAGAACTGTGACAAAAATAAGCGCTCCTGAAGATGCAATATTTTCTGTGTTTCCTGAAACGACTGCAGCCACTACTCCCGAAATAGCTATAACTGAAATCAGCGGCAAAATTTCTATACTTTTGTCAACGGCCACTGGGAAGAACCTTTGAAAGATAAGTCCTAACACAATGGGAACAATAATAACTTGAATGATAGAAATAAACATAGCAAACGGATTTACAGGAATCCATTGCCCAGCTAGAAGATACAAAAGCACTGGTGTCATAATTGGTGCCAGCATGGTAGAAACAGATGTCATCGTAACAGATAATGCTACATTTCCTTTAGCGAGATATACCATAACATTCGATGCAGTACCACCCGGAACAGATCCTACTAAGATAATTCCGGCTGCCAGAGCGGGCGGTAAATTTAAAAGCTTTGCAATTCCAAATGCAAGCAGCGGCATAATGGTGAATTGCAGAATAACGCCAATAATAACTGGTACAGGTTTTGTTAACATCAGCTTAAAATCGTTTGGTGTCATGGTGAGCCCCATTCCAAACATAACGATTCCAAGTAATATGGTCATATAATTGTTTAACCAATTAAAACCGCCGGGCATATAGAAGGCAGCAACAGCAACTAAAATGGTTATGAAAGCAAAATACTTATTCGAAAAATTACTGATGTGAATGAATAGTTTCATACTTCTACAATACTCCCTTACTTCAATATAATAGAATAGGATTCCGTATTTTATTTTGATGCACATTTTCTGAGTATGCATAGACAAGAAATAAACTTTAAGTTTGGATAGACGGAATAGAATGTACAAACTTTGCGATAAATAAATAATATTGGATTAGTCTGAAAATAATATTTATGTAAAATCTTCCTTTATCCCTTTTTTTCGGAAATCCTTCTAAGAAATTGTTGACAAGTATATCGTAAAAAATTTAAAAAGTCTATATAAAATTTTCAATGCTAGAAAAGAATAAAAAGCAGACATAAAAAAACAAGCGCCAGGTTGCGCTTGTTTTTTAAAACTATTAATTGAAAGATTTAGCTCCAAGATAATGTTGTTGCCAATAGTCAACGCTCATATCAGCTACAACCATTGCACCGCTGCCGCTGCTAGCGTGAATCATTTGGTTGTTGCCGATGTAAATTCCGCTGTGAGATGCGCCAGCTGTATCGTAAGTTCCTTCAAAGAATACAACGTCTCCAACGCTTGGAGAATCTACATGCACTCCGTCATTTGCCCACATTTGGCTGTGTGTACGGGAAACATCGATGCCTACTTGGTCAAACGTATAGTTGATCAATCCGCTGCTGTCTAATGCAGATGGATTTGACTCTCCCGGAGTATATGCTCCGAATTGATATGGGATACCTAAAGCACTTTCAGCTGCTGCAACGATGTCAGAACCGCTGACAGAACCAGTTTGTGTTCCTACATTGTCTTCGGATCCGGAATCATTCGAGACTTCCTCAATAACAATGTCATTCTCACTTGTTTCTTCTGTTGCTTCCTCTTCACCAGCTTCTGGCTCTGAAGCTTCTTCAGAGCTTGGAGCGGATTCAACAGGAGTACCTAGTGCATCTGAAGTAGCTGGTCCTACAATACCGTCTTCTTGCAAGCCTTGATCAGATTGGAAATCTCGTACGTCTTGTTCCGTAAGTTCTCCAAAAATACCATCTACGTTACTAGAAGAATAGCCTTGATCGTGCAATGAACTTTGTATATTTTCTACCTCTGAACCGGAATCACCTTGTTGAACAAGAGAAGAGTTAACTGTTGCAGAAGGTGTTTCTTCAGAAGATTGTTCCTCTTGAACTTCAGGGAGGCTGCTTTCTTCGTAGGTGATATCTCCTTCTGTTGATCCTTCACCCGCATTTGCTAATACACTGGAGCCTACTACCGGAGTGAGTGCTAACGTTGCAGCAAACGCAGTCGAAATAACATATTTTTTTGCATCAAGATTCAATGGTGCCAAAAGAATTCCTCCTTAAGAATGTTTGTATTATTTTGTTGAAAAACAGAAACCTATGTAGCAAGATTTCGCTCAAATCGTGGTATGGCCGTCTGTTAATCTCCTATTCTATGATGTATTGTATATAGGGGAGTACAAATTGATTGAAGCAGAAGATAACAGACTGAAACCAAACCAGACCTGATTCAGCTATATTTTCGCTGAACTTTTATTTTTTCACTATATACAAGGTAACATAGAGATATCACAAGAAGGTGTCCAAATTTTTAAAGGTCGGTAACAAATTATTAAAATATATTACATCAATCGACAGGTTTCGAATCAAGTTCTATCAACAATTTCAGATAAATTTACGGTTTTTTCATTTCATTTTCATTTCGAAAAGCTATTAATATTACAATCTTGTAAAAGAAATCGAAATTTTTAAAAAGGTTATTAGAATTTTAATGGAAAATAAGTTATCCTTATAAGGTAATTGATTATTTTGAAACGTCCTTACCGTTCTGAAAAGGCAGTGAAACCTTTTGTGGAGTTCAAACGTACAATTATTTAAGCGAGGCAGAAAGGATGATTCAGAATGCGTTTTTTTAAAGGCCTTTTTTCATCTGAAAGAGAAGCGAAGAAAAACAGACAAAACCTGCAAAAAAGCAGAAAAGAAATGGATAGAGTAATGCGGGAAATGCACGCCAAAATAGACACTATTCAACTAAACATTACCAGAACACAGGAAAAGCTAATAGAGCAGCAAGAACTGGCAGACAAGTTTGCCAGATATGAAGAAAGCTCGGAACAAGCAAATGAACAAAGCAGATTTCAAATGCAAAAAGAAGCGGCACAGAAAGAGATTGAAAAATTACAAAGCCAAAAATATGATTTTGAAACACAAATGGTCCCTTTCAAGCAAAGTTATGACCGAATGCGTCAAACATTTTCAGAAACCTTTGACCAGCTGGATGCTTTAGAGAGGGAGACCTCTGCGAAAGAAAATGAAGCGGAGATAATGAAATACACTACAGCACAAGAAGAGAAGATCCAGTTTGAGCTTGTTGAAGCTGAGGCGCTGCTTGAATTACGATCAGAAAAATGAGGTGAAGACGGATGCTAGTGCATTATAAATGTCCCAACTGCGGGGCGGATATGGAATTTGACAGTGCTTCTGGACATTTGGCCTGTGACAGCTGCGGGCATGAGGAGCATATCGATACGTATGATGATGTGAATATCACACAGTCCTTTGAAAAAGACGAGGCGAAGGAATATCATTGTGAGAATTGCGGTGCTATTGTTTTAACTGATGCAGATACGACGGCGACCTCATGCAGTTTTTGCGGGGCCGGGGTGGTGCTTGCTGACCGGTTATCCGGGGAGTTGGCACCTGCGAAAGTAATTCCATTTACCATCAGTAAAGAAGAAGCAATGGAAGCATTTAAAAAATGGTGTAAAAATGGCAGGTTGACACCTAAGGGCTTTATGACAGCGGACCGTGTGAAAAATATTACAGGAATGTATGTCCCATTTTGGATGTATGATTTAGATAATGATGTAGACGTGAAAGCAACAGGAACGAAAGTGCGAACGTATCGGCGCGGCGATTATCGTTATACGGAAACCAAGTATTATCGGGTGCATAGAGATATTGATATAAGTTATTTAAAAGTGCCGGTCGATGCATCAGAAAAAATGAATGATGAGCTGATGGATAAAATAGAGCCTTATGATTATAACAAGCTGGAGGATTTTAAAACGCCTTATCTAGCAGGATACTTAGCTGAAAAGTATAATTATACCGATGATGAATTATTTGACCGGGTGAAAGCAAAAATCCAAGGTTTTATGGATACGTATATTGCTTCCACCATCCGGGGATACAGCTCTGTAAGCTATCAACAGAAAAACATACGCACCAAGAAAGCAAATAGCTACTATGTCCTGCTGCCAGTCTGGATGGTATATTACGATTTTGACCAGCAGGAGCATACCTTTGCAATGAATGGGCAGACTGGAAAAATTGTCGGCAAGCCGCCGCTGAGTTATTCGAAGGCAGCGCTTTGGTTTTCCAGCATTGCTGGCGGATCCTTTGTTTTATTTAAAGCAATAGCGATGATGCTGGGCGGTGATTTACTATGAAGAAGTTTTTAATTACGGCTGGTATGCTTGTACTTATAACTTTCCTAATGCTGCCTGCAGTCTCTGCAGAGAAGCAGTATATCTATGATGATGCAAACATATTTACAGATAATGAACGGACGGATCTGGAGCAGAGAGCGGCAGAATATAGTGAAGAGAACGAGATTGATATTCTTATTTTGACGAAGGATGAGTCTGACGGGAGAGATATCCAAAAATATATCGATGACTTCTATGATGAGCAGGGTCCCGGGTATGATGGAGAACATGGAGATACGGTATTTATGGGGCTTGATTTTTCCGGACCTTCCGGAGAAAGAGATGTTGCGGTAAGCGGATTTTATAAGGGAGAAGAGTATGTTGGTCCTGAGCGTGCGCAGCAGCTTGCCGATGATTTAGTTCCTGATTTACGAAATAACGATTATTATGACGCCAGCTTATTATATTTTGAGAAGATAGAGCGATATATGGGTGTGAACCCGAGTATCAACCCGGACAGTATTTTTCTTCAAACTTGGTTCCAGTTGCTGGCTGCTGTTATAATTGGTGCAGTTATTGTAGGTTCCATGATTTTTAATATGGGCGGTCGTGTGACAACCAATGCAAGTACGTATCTCGATGCAGATAATTCAAGAATTAAAAGCAAGTCAGATAGATATTTACGTCAAACCGTTACGAAAACGAAAATACAGAAGAACAACAGCGGCGGAGGCCGGGGAGGCGGCAGTATAGGCAGAACTGGCGGCGGACATTCCCGTTCTTCCGGACGTGCAAAGTTTTAATAATAGATTGAATGAAGCTATTGAAATAAAGAAAGGATGAACAGAATGATGGGCTTTTTTAGAGGGCAATTAGCAAATGTGATTGAATGGGAATCATTTCGTGATGATATGATCTTTTGGAAATGGAATAACAACGAGGTAAAAAAAGGGAGTAAATTAATTGTTCGCCCGGGCCAGGATGCTATTTTTTTCAACCAGGGAAAAATTGAAGGGGTTTTTAAAGAAGAGGGCGAATATGAAATTGAATCAGACATTATTCCTTTTTTATCTACCTTAAAAGGATTTAAATTTGGATTTAACAGCGGAATGCGTGTGGAAGTGCTGTTTGTCAATACAAAACAATTTACTGTAAAATGGGGCACAAAAAATGCGATAAACATACCTTCTCCACAGCTTCCTGGCGGTATACCGATCCGTGCTAATGGAACCTTTCAGTTTACAGTGAAAGATTATGTGAAGCTGATAGATAATATCGCAGGTGTCAGAGACAGTTTTCTGGTGGAAGACATTCGCCTGAGAATTACTGCTGTTTTAGATCAATTATTAATGAAGTGGATTACCAGAGAAGGAAAGGATATGTTTAATCTTCAGGCGAATTCCTTTGAAATCGGCGAGGGTATCAAAGAGGATTTAGATAAGCAAGTCAATCAGGATGGTTTTGAGATTAAAGGTTTTCAAATCATGAGCTTTAATTATCCAAAAGAAATCCAGGATATGATTACAAAAACTGCTTCGCATGGCATGATCGGTGATATGGGACGGTATAAAGATGTCGCTATGACGGATGCGATTGCTTCCGGGAAATCAGATGGCGGCAATTCCGCAACAGATATGGCCGGAATGATGATGGGAATGCAGATGGCAAAGGAAATGATGAACGGTACGAATGACCAAAATACAGCAAATCAACAGCAGCAGTCCAATCAAGGCGGGCAGCAAAATCAAGGTCAGCAGCAACAGCAATCCGGGGCTCAGCAATCTTCTACAGGGAATGAAGGAGAGGGAAGCGGATCAATTCCAAACTTCTGTCCGAATTGCGGAAGTAAAACACAGGGAATGAATTTCTGCGGGAATTGTGGACATAAGCTGGTTTAAATACGAAAAATAGATTAAAAATAAGGGTGCTGTCTTGGAGGAGATAGTATCCTTATTTTTTAGATGGACGATATGAAATGACATGCTATAAAATAAATGTAGTAAAAGAACAGAAATGTTAGATGAGAAAATCAAGAAAAAATAATTAATGCTAAACATGATTTTAAAGTAGTTATTATGTTTTAGCGTAACGTTAAAAGTCTATTTTGTTTACAAGTATTTAACAAAAAATGTATTACATCTAAGAATTAATTAAAGAAAGCACACACCAAAGGAGCAGTTATAATGGGATATCGTATTCGTTTAAAAGAAAATAAACATTCGAATAGAAATCTTGTAAAGAAACACCATCATAAGGTTCACCAGATTCTTTATGCTCTCGAAAATACAGGAGAGATTACATTTAATAATCAAAAAAACACTTTTTTTCAAGATAGTCTGGCATTTATCCCGCCATATTCAGACCACTCTATTACATCAGAGGGGAAAATGACAGTACTTGTGCTTGAGTTTGATGTGCTCCATTTGGATTCGGATATTCAAAAGGTTTTAGAAATGCAGGATTTTAGCAATCCGAGGTTAATTGATTTAAGTCCATTTGAAGCAGGAAATGTAAGACAGTTACTTCGCAGGATGCTTTATGAGCAAGCACAAGGGGATTTGATTAATGTAGTAGCTGTAAAAATCTATCTGGAAGAATTATTGCTGATTTTATTTCGAAGTCAAAAAGAATTAAATATTACGGATGCAAATGTGCTTCGGGCTGAACGTTTAAAAGATTACCTCGAAACACGATATTTTGAAATTAGAGATGCCAATGATTATTCTCAAAAGCTTGGGATAAGTACCAGACATATCAATACGATTTTTAAAGATCAATATGATATGACACCGATGAAATATTTAAATGAAGTAAGAATGGAAATTGCCAAAAAATTACTCATGGAAACCAATAATGATATTGCATCTATTTGTTTTGAAGTAGGTTTTGAAGCAATTTCTACCTTCTATAGAAAATTTAAAGCGTATACGAATATCTCTCCTCAGAAATTCAGGAATAAATATCAATATACAAAGGAGTCAGATAGCTGAAAGAATATGCTGATATTTAGTATATTCTTTTTTTAGTTTATTTAAAAAAAGAAGGTATACACCTTCAAAAGTTTATTTCCGAAATTGAGAATTTTATTCCGCCTTTAATAAGACAGCTAAAAAAATTTTTCGTATGATAAGCGTAAGTTGTTAAAAGAAAGCTATTAAAAAACAGCATACAAATAGAAGCGATTTAGATGCTATAAAACGGTAAGTTATTTTTTCTAGTGGACTAACAGGAAAGAAAAATAAATTTGAGAGGAGGAAAAGGATGTTTCAAATAGGCTTATGTTCTGTAACCTTTAGAAACTTATCTGTAGAAGAAATAATAGAAGCTGCTAAAAATACGGATATACAAGGAATAGAATGGGGCGGCGATATTCATGTTCCGCCTGGTGACTTAGAACATGCTGCGTATGCTGCTAATATAACCCGGCAAGCAGAAATAGATATTATCTCTTATGGTTCCTATTATCGTCTAGGGGTAAAGGAACAACCATTTTCTTTTGAAGCTATCTTAGATACTGCTGAAAAATTGACGGCTCCTGCCATACGAGTATGGGCTGGAAATATTGGATCAAGCGAAGCAACAGAAAGACAATGGGAAAAAGTGATAGAGGATGCCAAACGAATTGCTGATTTAGCAGAAAAACAAGGAATTCATATTAATCTAGAGTATCATGGCCGAACTTTAACAGATACGGCAGATAGTGCCATACGGCTAATGAAGAAAATTAATCATTCAAACGTTTCCTTATACTGGCAGCCCTCGCCATTTGAAACAGTGAATAAGAATGTGAAGAGTATTGATACCGTAAGACAATGGCTTAGCCATGTTCATGTTTTTCATTGGCAGCTTGTTGAAAATAACGTCATTGTGTATCCTTTTTCAGCAGGTATTTCTGATTGGGAAAAGTACTTACAACAACTAGAAAAGCAACAAGGAATGCGTTATTTAATGATGGAATTTGTGAAAGAAGATAGTATCGAACAATTAAAGAATGATGTAAAAGTGCTTCAATCAATAATTACATCATATTCCGCCAAGTAAAGGACAAACATCAATTTAAATACTAGCTTATTGCAAAATGAAATGCCTGGATTGATTGCAAGGTGTAGGGAATTGGATGGATATCAACTTTATGAAAACAATGCTATTATTTTTTTATTTTAACTTAATATATTAACTGATTAACTAGTTAGGAGGTTATCTTATTTCTATTCCAAAATATCTGCAAATCAAGCAAAGTCTTCTTTACAAGATTAATAACGGAAAGTTTCTTCCAGGAGATAAGTTTTACAGTGAAGCGGAGTTGAAAAGAGAATACAATGTAAGCGGTATTACTGTAATTAAGGCTTTACAGGAGCTGACACAGGAAGGTTATCTTGTACGTTATCAAGGCAAAGGGACTTACGTTTCCAAAGGGAAAAAAGCAAAAGTAGTGCGTTTTTCTGATCAGGAAAAATATCAAGGGAAGCAAGAATCTGTCCGAGTACTAAATGTAGAAAGAATGACAGATCCACGAATAGCTAAAGAATTAAATATTAACAAAGAGGAACCATTTTACTTAATCAAGCGCGTACGCATGATTGATGATGTGCCGTTGCTTGTCCAATACTCTTATGTTTTATCTGAATTTATTAAGGAAGATATTGGAGAGTTAGAAGCATTTTCCTCAATTTATGAAAAAATAAAACATGATTTTGAAATTAATCTTTTCCAGGCAGATTCGACAGAAATAACAGAAATTTGTTTCCCGACGCCGTCTGAGGAAAGTAAGCTGCTTGAGATTGAAGGCGATAAACCAACTGCGTTCATACGCAGATACACGTACTTACTGGAAAAAAGAGTGGTGGAATATATTGAAACGTATAAGCGTTGGGAGTATTTCAGCAATAAAATAGAACCTTTATAAAAGGAGTTGGACAAATGAATATTTTGTTAGTATCTCACCATGGAGTAGCTGGTGGTCTAAAAAAAGCAGTTGATATGATTACCGGAGAACAAGAAGAGCTTTCTATTATCGAACTTACCGAAGCTGGTGTTCAGGATTTTTCCTCAAAATTGGAATCTTATTTGGAACAATGGAAGCGTTCTAATAAAAAAATAGTGATTCTTGCTGATTTAAAAGGGGGAACGCCCTACAACCAGGCGGTAGCGCTGACACATAAATTAGGGATGGAACAAAACGCCTTTGTTATTAGCGGAGTTAATCTGCCGCTAGTCTTGGAAACACTCTTTTTAGATGAAACTGATTTTATGATTTCTGACCTTAATAGGGTTATTGAATCTTCAAGAAGTGCAATTTTTAAAGCGGATCCACTTGAATTGAATAATAATGATTTAGATGAATAGGGGGTAGTAAGGATGGAGATTGTCTGGTGGCAAGTATTATTAATAACGCTGTATGCAGCATTTGCAATTTATGATGGAAACAACACAACAATGGGATTTGTTAAGCCGACAATGGCAGGTTTTTTTGCCGGGCTGATTCTTGGAGATATGCAAACAGGATTGATTGTCGGAGGGACGTTGAATTTACTGGTGCTTGGAGTTGGAAATTTCGGCGGTGCATCGATTCCAGATTATATGACGGGTGCATTGATTGGTACAGCTTTTGCTATCTTTTCAGGCGAAGGAGCTGAGTTTGGGATATCCTTAGCGATCCCGATTGGCTTGTTAATGGTTCAGCTCGATGTTCTTGCCCGATTTACAAACACGTATTTTCAAAACAGGGCAGAGACCTTTATCAAACAAGGGAACCTTGATAAAGCTGCCAGGATGGGGTTATGGGGATTGCTTCCTACTTCTCTGTCTAGAATGATACCCGTGTTTTTAGCACTTGTATTTGGTGCAAGGTTTGTAGAATCTATCGTGAACTATATGCCTGATTGGCTGATGAGTGGTTTGAGTGTAGCTGGCGGAATGCTTCCTGCACTAGGTATAGCCATATTATTACGATATTTACCTGTAAAGGAAAATATCCCTTATCTTATTATTGGATTTGTCGTAGCAGCATATTTAAGTATGTCTGTATTAGGAGCTGCACTTGTTGGACTAGCTCTGGCAATTTTAGGATATCAGCGGTTCACTAAAAATAATGATAACAATGATCCTGCGGTAGCTAATGGAGGGATGGGCGATGAGTAAACGAAAGATGGATCGTGAGTTAAAGAAAGTATTTTGGAGATGGTTTTTCTTTGGACAAGCAAGCTGGAACTATCAAAAGTTTCAAGGCTTAGGATATTATTTCAGTATTTTGCCGTTACTTAAGAATTTATATAAGGATCCCGAAGAACGCAAAACAGTTGCCATGACACATATGCAATTTTTTAACACGAATAATACGATGGCCCCTTTAATATTAGGTGTAAATACAGCTCTTGAAAGAGAGAAAAGAATCAAATCAATGGAAGCAGTCGCTTCATTAAAAACAGGTATGATGGGACCGCTGGCCGGGATTGGTGATACGCTTTTCTTTGTTATACCTACTACCATCATAGGTTCCATTGCTTCCTATTTAGCACTTGAAGGAAACCCAATCGGTTTGATTCTTTGGATTGTGTTTGGATTTATTCGTCTTGGTGCCATGCGTTTCTTTGTTTGGTCCGGATACCAAGAAGGTGTGAGACTCGTAACCGAAATAGGCGGCAGGTTAAAGAATCTTACAAAAGCTGCTAATATCCTTGGAATTACCGTTGTAGGTGCGCTTATCCCAACGGTGGTTACAGCAACTTTTGGATATGAGTTCCAGCAAGGGGAAGTTACACTTTCTATACAAGAGCTTGCTGATCAAATTTTGCCATCCCTAGGTCCAGTTCTTGTTGTTGCAGTCACTTATTGGATGCTGGGTAAGAAAAAGTTAAATTCAACACGCGTTGTCTTTATTCTAATGGCACTTGGGATTATTGCTTATAATTTAAAAATATTTACAATATAAGGAGAGATAGAAATGGAAGGAATTGTACATGTAAGAGTTGACGATAGATTAATTCATGGACAGGTAGCTACTCGATGGTCTACTGGTTTAAGGGTAAACAGAATTATGGTAATAGATGATATCATTGCTGCCAGTGATCATGAGAAAGCGGTATTAAGAATGGCAGCACCATCAGGAGTAAATACATCTATTTTGCCATTTGAAAAAGCAGCCGCAAATATTAAAGCAGGCAACTATCAGGGACAGCGTGTTTTACTGGTTGTTAAATCACCAGAAATCCTAGTCCGTCTGCAGGAGGAAGGATTGGAGCTGCCACAGGTCAATATCGGAAATCTTTCCAATCGTTTTGATACAGTGCAAATCAAAAAATCAGTAAGTCTCTCAGCAGATGAAGAGAAAGCGATCCAAACACTTCTTAACAGCGGGGTGAAGGTGACAGCTCAAATGGTGCCAGATGACCCGGAAACAAGCATTGAAGTATTTTTGAATAAAGCCAAGCGATAAGTAAGAGGAGTGAATGCAGTGAACTATGTCGACCAATTTTATGCGAAAATAGATTATATTTTAAAGAAAATACGAACAGAGCAACGGGAGAATATTGAAAGAGCAGCCGATATCCTGACAGAAACGGTTGAACGGGGAGGTATTATTCAATCTTTTGGCTCGGGACATTCTTTCGCAGCTGCCATTGAAGTTGCTGGCCGGGCAGGAGGATTCGTTAACTCCAAGGCTATCAAAGAGTTTTACGGAACCAATGGCTGGTTTGAGGTAATTGAAGGGGTTGGTGATGCGTTTATTCGTTTAGTCGACCAGCAGGATGAGGATTGTTTTATTTTTATATCCAATTCTGGGAAAAACCCTTTGCACATTGACATGGCTAAATATATAAAAGAAAAAGGGAATAAGCTGATTGTTGTTACAAATTTAAAAGATTCTCAAAATGCGAAAAGCCTGCACTCAAGCGGAAAAAAATTATATGAATTTGCCGATGTGGTCCTGGATAACTGTGGAGACCCTGGAGACTGCGGAATAGATATACCGGAATATGGAATGAAAACAGGTCCTACATCTTCTATTTCAGCAGCTTACTTACTTGATAGTGTTGTTTTACAAGCAATCGAAAATCTAGTGAAAAAAGGTATCGAACCGCCGATAATGAAAAGCGCCAACGTGGAAGGCGGCCGAGAATACAATGAGTCATTAATCGAAAAATATAAAGATAGAATGCATCGCGTTTAAACTAGAATGATTATCTCCATTTAAGAGAAAGGAAGGGCTGCCTCTTAAATGGAGAATAACCAATGGATAAGAAGGCCGTTTCAAACTTTAAACCAATTATTCAAGGGGGATTATGATGATAAAGAAGTATTATCAAAAAGTACAAGAGCAGCTTGAAAATACGTTTAATAAAGAAACAAACGTTATGCAGAAAGTGAGTGAAGTAATCGCAGATAAAATAAATGATGGCGGAGTTGTTTATTTATTCGGATGTGGTCATTCTCATATTTTAACAGAGGAAGTATTCTATCGTGCAGGAGGACTTGCACCGATTTATCCTATATTGATTGACGAATTGATGCTTCATCAAGGCGGGGCAGCATCTTCTCAAAAAGAAAGAAAAAATAGATATGTTCGTCCATTATTAGCGGAATATTCTATTACTAAGAAGGATGTGCTAATTGTCATTTCTACTTCAGGCATCAACCCAGTTCCAATAGATGTCGCATTATATGGAAAAGAAAATGGAGCTGTCACGGTGGCATTAACCAGTACGGCATATGCTGAACAGCAGCCTTCCAGACATGAAGACGGGTTATACTTGAAAGATGTCTGCGAGTATACAATAGATAATCATGTTCAGGTTGGAGACGCAATGTTAAGTAATTCTGACACAGGTATTCGTTTTGCCCCATCGTCCTCTGTGATTGGCATTTCGATTCTTCAAGCTATTTTAGCAGAAGTCACTGATTTACTTATCAAAACAGGGCAAGTTCCACCAGTATTTCTAAGTGGAAATATTACGGGTTCAGATGAACACAATAAAAAATTACTAGAAAATTACGGAGAAAAAGTACCGCTGCTTATTAAAAATATGGAATGAGATCGTCCAGGGCAGGGAGAGAAACGTCCATAAAATAGGATTTTATTTTTCCATCGCTAACTATCTATGTTCAAAAAAATAAAAAGGCAGCTATTAAAACATCGGAATATTTATGGAAAGAAGTGTATGTATTTGGCACAATCCAATCTATTAAAATCTTATGGACTGTTTTTACTGAGTCTTTTCATTATGGGACTCGGCATTAGTCTGGTAACACTTGCACATCTCGGTACAACTCCTATTACGAGTCCGCCATATGCATTTAGTCTATTCTTACCTATTAGTTTTGGAATGCTGACGATGCTGTTTAATCTTCTTTTTGTCTTAATCGAAATAATAATGATGGGCAAAAATTTTCCCAGAGTTCAGTATTTGCAATTACTAGTAGGGCCAATATTAGGAATAGCTATTGATTTTTGGTCTTATCTCCTTATTTATATCCCGCAACCTTATTACTGGGTTCAATTAAATATGGTTGCCATTGGCTGTGTTATTATTGCATTTAGCACGGTGATACAGTTGAAGGCACAAGTGGTAAATAATCCGGCTGAAGGAATTGTAAAAGTGATTTCTTACAAAACTTCACAGGAGTTTGGAAAGGTAAAGCTTTATTTTGATATAAGTTTGGTATGCTTAGCAATGTTTATTTCGTTTATCGTATTTGGTTCTGTTCAGGGTGTTCGTGAAGGAACCATTATATCAGCTTTGATTATTGGACCGCTTATTAAACTGTTTCAGAAACAAAAAACAAGCAGCAGTATTTCTGCAATGCGTCGGTCAAAGGAGTGAAAACATATGAAAAAAGGTCTGTTTATAATGGACGAAAATTTGTTTGAAAAAGTCTATACACCTGATATACAAAGAGAGATTTCGCAATATATTGATATTATTGGAAAACCATTGACCAAATACAATTATCAAGAAGAAGGTAATTTATTAAAAGAAGCAGAGGTTATTTTCTCTGGATGGGGTGCTCCGGTATTTGATCAATCGTTTTTAGAAAAAACGCCATCTTTAGAAGCCATCTTTTATGCAGCTGGAACAATGAAGAAATTATTATCAGACGAGATATGGGAAAGAGACATAAAAGTTACCACAGCTAACCAGGCAAATGCCATTCCAGTAGCAGAATTTACATTAAGTGAAATTCTATTTTCTTTAAAAAACGGCTGGCAGCTATCCAGACGGCTAAAAGAGGAAAAAAATTATATTAATGGTATGTATCAGCCGCTAAACGGCAATTATCAAGCAACGGCAGGTATTATTTCTTTGAGTCAAATCGGCAGGAAAGTAACGGATTTATTACGGCATTTTGACTTGAATGTATTAGCTTATGATCCATTTGTAAACGAAGATGAAGCTAGTAATTTAAATGTAGAGCTTTGTTCTTTAGAAGCTATTTTTAAACATGCAGATGTTGTTTCATTACATAGCCCGCTTTTGCCCGAAACAAAAGGAATGATTAGAAAAGAGCATTTTCAGTCCATGAAGCAAAATGCAACATTTATTAATACAGCTAGAGGTGCCATTGTTCGAGAAGATGAGATGATAGAAGTTTTACAAGAACGTACAGATATTACAGCTGTTTTAGATGTGACTTATCCAGAACCGCCAGCGGAACAATCCAAATTATACACTCTGCCTAACGTTGTTTTAACACCGCATATAGCAGGAAGTTCTGGTAATGAGAGGGCTCGTTTAGGGGCTTTCATGCTGGAAGAAGCAAAGCGCTTTACGGCAGGTGAGCCGCTTCAATACAAAATAACGAAACAATCATATAGGAATATGGCTTAACTTCAGAAGGGAAACGAGTCATCTTCCAAAAAAAAGCGGATCCTGTTCAATCGGATTAGCTTTTTTTTGGAAGGTTATTTCGTGCATTGATAAAATCAGAAAGCTAATTCGTTCCAAATGTAAAGGTAGTTGATTTGTTATAAACATCGCCTGCTTTTACAACGATGGACGGCAGTCTATCTTGATAGAGGGCTAAAGGTGTATTGGAAGTCTCAAAACAAACCCCATAATGAGCTGGGACAGTCCCGTTTTCTAATAGATATCCTTGTGAACCCTGATTCGCAGTATACATCGTCATACCAGGCTGATTCGTTTCTATAGATAGGGTTCGCCCGCAAGTAGGTTCATAAATTTCTATTCTGTTTTTAGCGTTCCTAAATAAAAAATAATGATCATACCCACTGGCTAAAGCTAATTGTTCAGATTCAGATAATGAATGCAACCCTTCTCCCAAGCGAGCTCCATATCGAAAATCGAATGCGGTATTTGACGTATCCAGAAGCTTTCCGGTAGGCAGCAGATTTTTATCCAATTCTATGATGGTGCTGTCCGGCATAGTGACATGATGTTGATAAATAGAATTTTGCACATTTCCGGTTAAATTAAAATAACTATGATTTGTTAAAGAAAGGGCGGTTGTTGCATCTGGAACGGCTTGATAATGTATAGACAATTCGTTCTTGCTGGTAAGACGATAAGTGATAGAGACATCCAAATTACCAGGGTACCCGCCTGCAAAAGTGACATCATTCGTTGTTAATTGTAATTCGATTGCCGATTCTGTTTTGTTCACTTGTGTATCCCACAGAATTTGATGAAAGCCGTTTGTTCCGCCATGCAGATGATGGTTACCTTCATTTTTTTCCAGCTGCCAGCTCTGCTGATTAATCTTAAATCGCCCGTCAGGTATTCGTCCAGAAACTCTTCCAATCAAAGCACCTAAATACAATGGATTATTTTCATAATCATGATAATCCTTAAAAGTCCATACAATATTTTCTGTGTTTCCATTTCGATCTGGTGCATATAATTTTGTGATGATTCCTCCATAATTCAGAATACTCATTTCAATCGTATCATTGGTTAATGTGTATTCTTTCCAGCCGTTTACGACTTCTTTTACTTGAATATCCATTTTCTCACCTTCAGTTTGAAAAACACCGCAATGTGTTTTAGATTAGTTGTAATCGTAAAGTCTTTGATGCTTTTATTGTAGAGAAGTAATCTTAAAAATTAATAAGATACCAACTAAGATAATTAAATTAATTAACAAACTAATTTAATTTTAACTTTGGAAGATTGCTTTGGCAATAGGGAAAGAGTATATTTGGAGGAAACCCTTTCGTAAACCTATTTAAAAAAACGTTTTATCTTGCACTTTAAGAAAGTATAAAGAATTTAAAGGTATAAAGTATAAGCGCAGTGCTTTTGATGGGGCGAGTAATCGCAGTCCCAACTAAGGTTGTCACCTAAAGGCTTGATGACAACCAAGTTTTCTTTAGAAACATGGATTCTTCTATATAAAATAAAATCAATGCGTTTGTAAAAAGCTCCTTCGCTTTCATCTATCCAGCAATGTGATATGATTACAGTAGAAAGTTGGTTTGCTGGTGGTATTCGTGATTCTTTTTTTTCGGCAGTTAAAAGGAAAAAAGCCGCGAAATGTAGATGCTTCTGAAAAAGAATTTCGCCAGGCGGAAATGGGAACGGAAATATATACATATAAATTTCAAATCATACCTGCTGTTGCGCTTGGCAACATAGAGAGGGCATATGTACTTTTCTTTATACCGGGGGAATGGATTGGGGCAAACTGGGTGCGTTCACCAATCAAAAAATTTTAAGTTCGCTCTTAGAGCTGCTTTTGAGAATCTTATTAATTGTTATGGGGATTCGCATGATTTTACAAGGAATTGGTTAGGGGCGATGAAGTATGTCTGAAGAGAAAGTTTACTTTTACTATACAAATGATTTACATAGTCATTTTGAACAGTGGCCTAGAGTGACAGCATTTTTAAAAGAAAAACAGGGCCTGCGAAAAGAGAATAATGAAGCTGTCTTTACAATGGATATAGGAGATCATGTTGACCGGTCCCATCCAATTACAGAAGCTTCAAACGGGCTGGCCAATGTGGAACTGCTGAATGAAGCAGGCTATGATATCGTGACGCTGGGAAACAATGAGGGGATAACGCTTTCCCATCAAGAATTATATCAATTATATGATAAGGCCGATTTTCAAGTGGTCTGCAGCAATTTATTCAGCAGAGATGAATTGACGCCATTTTGGCTGAAGCGTACACATTCCTTTATGACGGAAAGCGGGATACGGATAGGTGTCTTAGGTTTAACAGCACCGTTTAATGCCTTTTACGACCTGCTTGGCTGGCATGTAGAAAATGAATTTGACATCATTGAACGCTATATAGAAGATTTGAAAAAAGAATCGGATATCATTGTGCTTCTTTCTCATTTAGGAATTTCCGTTGATCAGGAGATTTCCCGGCGTTATCCGGAAATTGATGTAATTATCGGCGGCCATACGCATCATCTGTTAAAAGAGGGCGATCTGGTAAATCAGACCTTGATTACAGCAGCTGGAAAGCATTGTTACTATATCGGCGAGGTAGAGATTATTTGGGATCATGAGAAGCAAAAAGTTATCTCAAAAGATGCAGCGGCAATCAGCCTGCAGGATACAGTAAAGGATTTGGAGACGGAAGAACATTTACAGCAATTATTAGAGCAGGCTAATCATTATCTGGGGCAGGCAGTAGCACGTGTTGAAAAACCGTTGGAAGTAAACTGGTTTTCAGAAACCCCTATTATTGATTCATTGACAAAGGTGCTAAGAAGATGGACCAATGCAGATATCGCCATGCTGAATGCTGGCGTGTTGTTAGATTCGCTTCCTGCCGGGGCAATCACAAAAGGGGATATTCACCGAATTTGCCCTCATCCAATCAATCCTGTCCTTGTGGATTTAAAGGGGGATCAAATCATAGAAACGGTCAGAGCGGCATTATCTCCTGCTTTTACAGAATTAAAATTAAAGGGTTTTGGTTTCCGCGGGGAAATCTTAGGGAAAATGATTTTTTCAGGCATTCAGGTCGAGACTGCATTCCATCGAAATGGAGAGGTGTATGTAAAGCGGGTATATACAGAAGATGGTTACCCCGTTCACCCTGACAAGGTATACTATGTTGCTACTGCAGATACTTTTACTTTTGGCCAGCTCCTGCCGGAAATTGCCCGTTCTGCAAAAAAACAATATTTTGTCCCGGAATTTTTGCGTGACTTATTAGTGTATGCAGTTAAACAGCATTGATTCATTTTCCATTCTATGACGGAGAACCGTCGGTAAAATCTCCCGCTGAGTGAAGTTCCGTTTTATTTGTGACGTTCTTTTGCCCCTCTGCATACACTTATCACGAGAGAAAAACAGAGGGGGCATTTTTATGATTACGGTAGAACCTCTTGAGGTGGATGGAATTATTTTTACAGCAGTAAGTGTGGAATTGCCGCAAACAACCTTATTAACAATCAGCAATGATGTAGGGTATATTATGTGTGCAGCGCTCGATGTGGATATTTTTAATGAAATACCTAAGCTGAAAGAAAGAAACGTTATCGCCGGCCGGGCAATGGGAGTAAGAACCATTGATCAATTGCTGAACGCTCCGTTGCAGAAAATAACAGATGCATCGAAGGAGCACGGCTGGGAAGTCGGGATGACCGGAAAAGAAGCATTGCTTAAAATATCATAATACAAGAAAAGACACTTCTTTTGTTCGTACTGACTTATAGTACAGAACGAAAGAAGTGTTTTTTTGTAGGTAAAACCAATCTGTTTTCCTTTGTTCTAATTCCCTTCCATAATTGCATAAATTATTACGAAGGGGGTTGTTGCATTGAAATTTAAAAAACGATATCGATTTCGAAAGCGAACGGGAAGAAAAAGAAGAATGCCTCCCTCTCGGCGCTCCATTCTGATGCTGACGTTAATTTTATTCTTTGCAGTGGTGGGCTTCAGTTTTTATTTAATTAACGTCAAAATTGAACCGATTGTTATTGATATTGCCAAACGAAAAGCGGATGAATTTGCTACGAGAGCGATTAACTCCGCTGTGTATTATGTAGAGGAATATGGATTTGAGGATATGCTGAATATCACCTATGACAATGAAGGAAATTTGGTAACGTATAATCGAAATCCTGCAGTTATCAGTGAAATTAACAGGGTAGCTACGGACAGAGTAGAGGAGTTTTTTACGTATGTGAACCGGGGAGAACAGCTTGATTTTGAGCATAATCTGCATGAGCCCTATGACTATGAGGGCGGTGCTGATGGCAGGGTGCAGGTCGATCCTACGCTGATTGAAATTCCATTAGGACAAATAACAGGAAATTCTGTACTGGCCAATTTAGGTCCCAAAATTCCAATCAATATGGAAGTAGTTGGTGCAGTCCGGACAAATGTGGTCAGCGAAGAAGAAGAGTTTGGCATTAATGGAGCTTGGGTATCCCTGTATATTAACGTAGAAGCCGACGTGCAAATCATTGTACCATTTACATCTGAAGTAAGAACTGTACATACTGAACTCTATTTGGATGGGGGCGCAATAATGGGGAAAGTGCCCGATTTCTATGGCGGGGACGGAAATACTCCTGATATTGCCGTTCCAAAAGATGATTTGCAGAGCGACTGAATATGTAGTATAGTACAAATTAGTTGAGAAGCTATTTATAATTGAATAAAAACCTTATCAGATCGGTGAGGTAGAGGTGCAGATTAGATGAGTATCCGGCAGGAGAATGACAACGAAGATTGCTGGAAAAAGGATAGTTTGCCGAAGTGTATAAAGAGGTCATGCTTTATATTGCTGGCGTACTACTGAAAAAGTAATATGCTGTCATGTAATGATTTACATGGAGAACTACTGATCGAAATGGAGGATAACGTGAATTGGTGAAACAATGATAGGTTATTTTCTATCATTGTTTTTTTGCGTTTTTAGAGGGTAATTTGTATATGTTTTTACTGTGAAACAGTACTTGAGTATGATAGATATCCCTGTGCCTTACTTTCCTATTTCGAATCGGTTATATGCACGTAATTATTTCAAAAGGAACTGCAGTTTCCATTATTCATTACGCGTCGTTGACCTTATTCAAAATGTTTAAATACTCAGCTCGAAAATAAATCGTTGGAGGTCTTAACATGGAAGGTACGTTTTGGTCACTGATACCTGCAATTGTCATGCTGATATTAGTGTTGTTAACAAGAAAAGTTCTCATCTCAATAGGGACAGGGATTGTTGTGGGAGCATTATTATTAAATGATTTCCATATATGGGAAGCAATAAAAGAGGTATGGACGGTATTCTATACTATTTTTTATGCAGATGGCGCATTGGAAACGGGGAATTTATTATTAATCAGTTTTCTTCTCTTTCTGGGTGTGCTTACTGCGTTTCTCCAAGCTTCTGGCGGGGCTAAAGCTTTTGGAGATTGGATGCTGCGTCGGGTGAAAACACGTACCGGTGCGGAAATCATGACTGCTATAATTGGATTGATTATTTTTATAGATGACTATTTTAACAGTTTAGCAGTTGGACAGATTGCAAGACCTGTAACAGACAGGCAAAAAATTTCCCGGGCGAAACTGGCATATTACATTGATTCCAGTTCTGCTCCCGTTACCGTAATCGCACCTATATCAAGCTGGGGAGCCTATATTATTGGTATTTTAGGCGGGTTATTTGCAGCAAATGGAATTACAAATTTGCAGCCGATTGAAGCATTTATACAAATGATACCATTAAACTTTTACGCGATTGCTTCGATTGTTCTCGTGTTTATCGTGGCTTATTTTCATTTTGATATCGGTCCGATGCGTACGCACGAAAGAAGAGCAATGGAAAAAGGAGAATTGCTGGACCCGAAAAGAAATCAAGTATCTGGCGATTTAGGTGATATATTTAATCCGCATAAAGATGGAAAAGTATTTCATTTGATTATCCCAATTGTTGTCTTATTTATCGTTACAGTTATTTCTATGATTGGAACGGGGATAATGGAAACAGAAGAAAGTGCATCTATTATTGACGCCTTTGCAAATACGGATGTTAATTTGTCCTTAATTATAGGTGGTATTGCAGCAGTACTTACTTCTGTTATCTTTCACTTTATGCAAAGGAAACCGCGTTCTGATATGGGACATATTTTTATGGAAGGTTTTAAAACCATGATCCCGGCAATCAATATTCTTATTCTTGCCTGGATGATCGGCTCCATTATCAGTGCATTGGAGACAGGGAGTTATTTAGCAGGTCTGGTTAATAATTCATCCATTTCTGCGGGGCTGCTTCCGGCTATTTTATTCCTGATTGCAGGCTTAATGGCTTTAGCAACAGGTTCATCGTGGGGAACCTTTGGTATTATGCTTCCGATTGCTGCAGAAATTATGGTAAATACAGATATGGCTTTATTATTGCCTGCACTAGCAGCTGTACTTGCCGGGGCCGTATTTGGAGATCATTGTTCACCAATCTCAGATACAACTGTTTTATCGGCAACTGGAGCAGGAGCACACCATATCGACCATGTTATTACGCAGATGCCATATGCTTTGATAGCAGCGTTTACTGCTTTATTCGGTTTCTTCGTTATTGGACTGACCCATTCTACGTGGCTAGCTTTAGCTGTAACGCTTGTTCTTTTGGCCGGAATTGTCTGGATTACTCATTCCCTGATCAATAAAGATAAAAAGAAGGCATCTTAACAGAAGGCTTGGAATACATTTTAGTATTCCAAGCTTTTTATCACGCAACTAATCATTCAGTGGCAGAAAAGAAAAAAATCCCACTGAATGAAGTTTCGTTTTATGATGTAATAAGGGTATTGCAATTAAATCCTGCCATTACCATAATTAGATATTTGACAAAAATGTCAGAAAAGTTATAATACAAGTTAAATAGTCTGAAAGTAATGATTTTTGTTATTATTCTTATTTAATATGCTTTCGTTCTATTGTTATTCATTAAAAAAGGGGGTTATGATGAATGGAGAGTCGATCGCAATGGGGAACAAGAGCCGGGTTTATTTTAGCAGCTGTCGGGTCAGCAATCGGATTAGGAAATATATGGCGCTTTCCAGCTGTTGCTTATGAAAATGGGGGCGGTGCATTTTTTATTCCTTATTTATTTGCTTTACTGACTGCCGGTATTCCAATTTTAATTATGGAATTTACTATGGGTCAAAAGTATCGGGGTTCTGCACCTTTGACATTCCGAAAGATGAATAAGAAAACGGAGTTTATTGGATGGTGGGCAGTACTTGTTGCTTTTGTTATTTCAACATATTATTCCGTAATTATTGCCTGGGCAATATCCTATTCTATTTTTTCTTTTAATTTGTCTTGGGGAGAAGATACAGAAGGGTTTCTATTTGGTGAGCATCTGCAATTGGCGGAGATTCCTGGGGAAATAGGCGGGTTGGTACCCGGAGTAGTCATTCCGTTAGTGATTGTTTGGATATTGGTGCTGGGAATTTTATTCCGCGGTGTGAAAAAAGGTATAGAGGTTGCAAACCGGATTTTTATTCCTTTGCTTTTCATCGTATTTATTATTATTGTAATAAGAGCAGTCACGCTGCCCGGAGCGATGGATGGATTGAATGCCTTCTTTACACCTGATTTCAGTCAAATTTTGTCACCAAGTGTATGGATTGCAGCATATGGACAAATTTTCTTCAGTTTATCGATTGCTTTTGCAATTATGATTACGTATTCAAGTTATCTCCCTAAAAAATCTGATATTACCAATAATGCATTTATTGTTGGTTTTGGAAATTCCGGCTTTGAATTATTAGCGGGAATTGGGGTATTTGGAATATTAGGATTTATGGCATTTTCTGCCGGTGTCAGTGTGGATGATGTCGTAGCTGGCGGGGTCGGTCTTGCGTTTGTTGTCTTCCCGGCCATTATCAATGAATTGCCGGCATTTAATGGATTGTTCGGAGCGCTCTTCTTTATCTCTCTGACGCTTGCCGGAATTACATCTCTTATGTCCATTACAGAAGCGTATGTAGCAGCATTGGTAGATAAGTTTAAAATCACACGATCAAGAGCAGTTCTTTTTGGAGGCGGACTCGCGGCATTGATTTCCTTGTTATATGCTTCTAGAGGAGGCTTGTACTTCTTAGATAATGTCGATTATTTCATTAATCAGTTTGGAGTTGCCATGATTGGTCTTGTCGAAGTTGTCCTGATTGCCTGGATTCTTCGTAAAACCAATATGCTTAAAAATCATGCCAATGAAATTTCAGATATCCGTTTAGGTTCCTGGTGGACAATCAGCTTAGCTATGATTACACCAGTAGTTATGGGCTATATGATGTTTGGGCTGTTTAAGCAGAATTTATTAAGAGAGTTTGATACAGATACTGGGAACTACGAAAATTACTCTAATGCCTTTATCAATAATACAGGCTGGGCCGTAGTAGTAGGTGTGTTAGTTCTTGGAATTATCCTGGCAGCTTTGAAATGGAAGTCAGAAAATTCTCTATCTGATTATGAAGATAAATAGGGGGGAAGATGCGTATGGGTACTTCAGCTATCATTGTAATGATCATCGGTATTGTTGTTATATGGGGCGGGTTAGCAGCTAGTATTTGGAATGCTGTGCAAAAAAGTAAAGGGTAAGTGAAGTGTCATTCTGAATTCATTTTTAAAGGGTGTGTATCCTGTTTAACAACTGGGATACACACCTTTTTTCACGGATAGGGTTGTTATTAATTATTTTTCTCCATCCGTTCCCATTTCGAGATATAAGGGTAAGGATCAAATGAAAATTCACTGTATCCATTATCTTTGTACATGCCATAATGCAGGTGCGGCGGGAATTTTCCAGAAGTTCCAGGAGGGCCGTAACCAGTAGATCCGACGCTTCCTAACACGTCTCCTGGTTTTACTACCTGGCCTACTTTTACATCATCCTCATAGCCGCTCATATGTCCATAATAATGATAAATATTATAGATATCCCGTATACCGATACGCCAGCCTCCATATAAGTTCCATCCCATCATTTCGACCACCCCGTAGGTCGTTGAGCGGACTGGAACACCGTAAGATGCAAAAATATCGGTACCCTCATGAATACGCAAGCCCCCAAAACCGCGGCGATCTCCCCATGTACTGCGATAACTGTAATTATAATCTGTATCTAATGGAAAGGCGCGATCTGTCAGATTGATTTCGCCAAAATTTTGAAACACTTTGGCGGTGTTCATGATTGTCTGGACAGTCAAGTCACGTTTATAATGCTCCCAGAGTGCGATTTTAACATCATCCTTATGCAGACCATATGCTAAGATATGATTTGCCATCGTATAAAGGATATCCTCTGGATCATCAGGGTCAGCTTGATTATCTCCATTGCCGTCTTTACCAATTCCGCCAAATTGTCTGATAACTTCCTGCTCTGTTGATTTAGCTGCATTTCCCAGCCCAAACCATGCTGTCTCATCAAATTGTATGGAAATAACCTTTTCTTCTTCTGAGGAAGAGAGTGTGTTACGTTCGTAATTATCCATTGCAGCAAAATAATACCAAGGAACCTGGGTAAGGCTTTCTACCTTTTTGAATAGAGCCATGCGGTCTGTATATATTTGATCCTCTGATTCTGCATGGACAACAGCGGCGGTTTGCATAAAGGTAAGGAAACAGCACATGATCAGGACAGTAGTGCGAATTCTAGCCAGATAAATCACCTCCTTACGGGATAAGTTTTTTTAATCATCTTTCTTCATCGTGTCGACAATATCCTGTACCAGGGGCTCGGTATCTACATCTTCATTCTCCGTCACAGAATAATGCAGAGTTTCAATGTTTTGAATCAAGCTTCTGTTATTAGAAGCATGAATCGTATAATAGCCAGGCAGTACAGACATTGCTGTTTTTTCTGCATTATCAATTGCCATTTCCTTGGATAGATTATCTGAAGCTTCAAAAGCAATCAAAGCTTCTTCATCCGTTACAAGCGTGGCTACTTCTTTAAAATCAGGATTCTGTAATAAAATGCGGGTAATCATATCAGCCATCTCTTCCCGGTCCACATGAATTTCTTTTGGTTCCGATGTATTATCTTGCTTAAATTCATCCTGTGTATAGCGGACAAAACCAAGCTGATCACGGGACGGCGAGTTCGGGTTTGATTCCATCTCCGGGTTTCTGTTGTTTGGGTCTAATGGGTCAGAATCGGAGTTATTTTGATCCGTTGCACAAGCTGCAAGCGTCATAACAAAGCTTAATAAAATGATTCCAAATCCTTTTTTCATCTTGTAGGTCTCCTTTCCAAGAACTATTTCTTACATCTTAGTTTTGGAAAACAAGCGTAAATCATGCAGGTAATTTTTTCTGGTTTTTCTAACTGTTTCTGTGATAAACTAAGAATAATTGATAAGGAGTGTGACTATTCTCTTATGATCGAGTTAAATGGGAAAACATATGAATTAATTGAAGAAAATAAAGAAGGCTTTGAAGCAGAAGCTGTGAAGGAGCGCTATTCAGAGGTTTTATCAAAATATGATTTTATCGTAGGCGATTGGGCGTATGAACAGCTTCGTTTAAAAGGGTTTTATCATGATAATCATGCCAAAGCTCCAATAGATGCGAAAATCAGCTGCTTTCAGGATTATATTTATGAATACTGTAATTTCGGCTGTGCTTATTTTGTTTTGAAAAAGATTCAGAAATAAAAGAAGTTCAATCTATCTTCTTATGGCTAAGAAGACATTTTGAACTTCTTTTTTTATACAGCAGGAAAGCTTTAATTATCTTTTTCTCCGAGAGGATGGGCTCCGGGAGCTCTTCTTTGCAGCTTTTTATGCTGCTTTTTGTCTGCGTAGGTGAAGGCACTTGTGCGTTGCTGGCCTTCTTCCCAATCTGTTGATTTTCCAGAAACCAAGTCATGTTCACGAATATCAGATCCAAAAGGTCCTTCTGGAAATTCCTCTGGAATCAGTGCATCATGCTGTTTTTGAACGGTTGAAAGCTCTTGATAATCTTTTTTTGGCATCGTTATTCCCTCCTGTTAGTTTTTAGTTTGTACAGATGATAGGAAATAACGCCTTCTAATAATTACCTGTCTGTCACCTCTGCCAGCTTATACCCGCGAAAACGTTTCGTAAGTAATTTACCCAGACGGAAAATGGCATCCTCATTACCAATACTGCTGATAATTTGTACACCGATGGGCATGTTTTTCTCGTCTTCTCCGACTGGTATAGTCAGAGCAGGGAGTCCCCATACATTGGCATAGGCAGTATAAGGCATGTATTGCAAATAGGTTTTACGGATAGAGAAGATCTCTTTAAAAACCTGCCCGTGGTCTAATGCGGACTGATAATACACGGGCATTATCAGCAGTCTTTTATCTAAATATGTTTTTAACAGCTCGTCACCCTGCTGAATGATATCGATTATTTCCCGAACTCTTTTTTGCGAAGGTTTAAACATTTTTGCTCCAATAATGGCCCAAGATAAATATGGGTGGACATTCGTACGCTGCTTTAGTTTCTCTTTTAAAAAGGAACGTACTAATCCGGAGCGGTCATTATTAAAAGCTTCATCTTCAACCAATTTACTTCCATTAATCGACATGATTTCCTGCCATATTAAGGCACTGTCCCTAAAATAAGGCGGCATCACCTGCTGGACATTATAAATTCTTTCAAGAAAATTTTCCAGCTGCCCTAATAAATTTCCTGTTCTTGTGGAAAGCGGATAGCCTGGATTAGCTGGTAATATTTCTATTTTAAATTCCTGCAATGTCTGATGTTTGTAGTGGTTTGGAGATAAAATTTCATAAATAAGCTGCATATCCTCTACAGATTTCCCCATTGGTCCGACTGTCAGCATCCGATGCTGCAGTTCATGCTGTACAGACGGAAAATGGCCTTCTGTGGAAATGGTATCCTTCCCGGGTTTGAAACCGATAACTCCATTAAAATGAGATGGAAAACGAATGGAACCGCCAATATCTGAACCAATCCCGACAGCAGACCCGCCGGCAGCAAGCAGGGCACCTTCACCACCGCTGGAGCCTCCGGCGGTTTTGGTGACGTCCCAGGGATTATTTGTTCTGCCATATAACTTATTATCCGTTTCCTGACAGAAGCAAAGTGCAGGCGTATTTGTTTTTCCAAGTATAATAGCGCCCTCCTGCTTTAATTGCTGAACAACTTCTGCATCCTCTTGATAAATAAGGTCCTGACGGTGTTCTAAGCCTGCTGTAGTTTTCATTCCCTTCACATGAAAACACTCTTTGATGCTGATGGGAACTCCGTGTAATTTACCCAAAACCCCATTATTCTGCAGCAGTTCATCTGCTTCCTGCGCTTCTTGCAGCGCTTCAGTAAATCTTTCTTCAACAACTGCATTAATGGAAGGGTTAATCGCTTTGATTTGTTCAATAAAGGCTGTTACAGCATCTACAGAGGTTAGATGCTTCTTTTTAATTGCGGATGCTATACCCGTGGCATCCATTTTTAGAATATCTCGTTTTTCCATCCGGCATTTATCTCCTTCACACGTATTAGACTTACTATACCACGTTTTTTGAAAAAGAAGGCAAGATTCGCTTCTTAATTCTATACTTTATCAAGAAAGTTCGGTGAAAATACATTACGAATTATGATATGATAATAGTAGTACGGAAACATCCTTTAGTATAGACGTTTTTGGGGGAATCATAATGTATTTTGTAGATCAGGAAAAAATTAATCAGACATTGACATTTATGAATGAAATTTTAGATACGTTAAAGAATCATTCCTATCACAGACCAGTAGAATATCTTGCGTTGGAGCGCATGGCGCATGTCTTTATAGAGGGCGTGCTGGATGTAGGAAATATGATGATAGACGGTTTTATTATGAGGGATCCGGGTAGTTATGAGGATATTATTGACATCTTAACAGATGAAAATGTTATTCCTGCGGAGGAAGAAGCAGTATATAAATCTCTGATTCATTGGCGTAAACCTTTAGTACATGAATATCAGGCAATCGATCATCAAAGTCTGGAGCAGTTTTTTGAAAAACACACAGAGGTATTTACCTATTTTTCAAAGCGGATTCATACGTATCTGCAGAATGAACTTGGCGTAGCAAATGCTTTTTCAAATAAATAAAACGTATGTATAAAAAGGGAGGGCAAGCGGATGGGGAAACGTGTCTCGACAAAGGATAAGGTTATCCAGGTGTTGAAAGAAAAAGGGACGATAACAATGGATACTCTGATGGCCCATTTTACCATCTCAGAAACAGCTGTCCGGAAGCAGATTCATACGCTTGTGCAAGAGGGATTTATTGAGGTGCAGCAGCATAAAAAAGAGATTGGACGGCCGTATCATACTTATCGTTTAACAGAGAAAAGTCAAGAAAGTTTCCCTAATCGCTATAAAGAACTCTCCTTAGATCTGCTCCATGATTTAGAAGCATTACAGGGAAAAGAGCTGATCAGCGAGCTTCTAAAAAAACAGTCAGTGAAGGAAAAAGAGCAATTAAAGAAGCTTTTAGAATCCTGTTCTACAACGGAAGACAAAGTGGCTGCGTTAAAGGATTTTCAAAACCGGAGCGGCTATATGTTTCAGACAGAAGATAAAGGTGCGCAAGGCTTCCAATTAAATAATTTTCATTGCCCTTTTTTAGAAGTGGCAAGAGATTATCCTGTGATGTGCCAGCATGAAAAAGAAATGTATGAAGCCTTGTTTCCGAATCAGGAAATTAAGACAAAAGCGCTGCTGGTTGATGGAGATAAATGCTGTCAGTGGCGAATAGCTGCTAACTCAGAGTAAACGCCGGTCAGTCAAGCGTTTTAAAATAGGTATGATGTAATCGGGATAGAGAGGTAATAATGTGAAGAAATATAAAGGATATCTGATTGATTTAGACGGGACTGTTTACAAAGGGAATGAAGTTATTCCTGAAGCAATTCCTTTTGTAAAGCAATTAGCAGAAAAAAATATTCCTTATGTGTTTGTAACAAATAATTCTACAAAAAGCACTAGGGAAGTAGCTGAAAAGTTAAACAGATTAGGAATTCTGGCAAATCATAAACAGGTCGTTACCAGCAGCATGGCAACGGCGAAGTATCTGCAGGACCAATCTGTAAAAAACTGCTACTGTATCGGGCAAAGCGGTCTGAAGGACCCAATAAAAGAACATGGTATTCAATTGACGGACAGTACAGATGCGGATGCGGTTGTTGTAGGCCTGGACAAGGATATTACCTATGACAAGCTTGCTAAAGCATGCATAGCTATCCGCAAGGGTGCACAGTTTATTTCTACCAACCGGGACCACGCTATTCCAACTGAAGAAGGGATGGGGCCAGGTAACGGGGCTTTTACTGCTTTGATTCAGACAAGCACCCAGCAGGCGCCTGTCTTTATTGGCAAGCCGGATACGGTTATCATGAAAGAGGCATTGGATGTACTCGGTTTGCCGAAAGTGGATGTTGTAATGGTTGGAGATAATTACCAGACAGATATCCAGTCGGGAATCCATGCCGGCGTAGATACGTTATTTGTTTCTACCGGAGTGACTTCTAAAGAAGAGCTGGCAACCTTTGAGGAGCAGGCGACGTATATCATTGAAGATTTAGCAGAATGGACCTTTGAATAGTAAAAAAGCATTCATTCCCTATTTAATATGAGTATAGGGAATGAATGCTTTTTTTGTGTCTAATCTTTTTATCCGTCTAATTCTTCATGTTCGTTTTCCGCATCTCCATGAGCCAGACGACTGGAGGCTGCAGCTGCGACAGCGCCGACGATATCATCTAAAAATGTGTGGATTTCGCCGCTGCTTTTATCATTCAGTTTTTCTAAGATACCGGGTTTTTGTTTATCAATATATCCAAAATTAGTCAAGCCGATGGAACCGTAAACATTGACAATAGACAAGGCAATGACTTCATCAATTCCATATAAGCCTTCATCAATCTGGATTGTTTCCTGAAGCGGCTCGCTTAATAGCTTTTTCTCCGCCAGCATGTCTAATTCAATGCCTGTGATGACTGCATTTTGTACTTCTCTTTTCGTTAACACACGATTTACATTAAAACGGCAGGTATCCATCGTTAAATCGTTATGATATTTTGATTGCAGATAGTATACCAATTCTGCAATATCATCTATTTTGACACCACGTTCTTTTAAAAGCTGTCTTGCTCTTACTTCAAGTTCTGTTTTGCTTGTATACTTCGTCATTTAAAACACACCTTTTTTCGATTTAATATAATTGTATAGTCCTTTCCTTCATATAGTTAATATATACGATAAGGAGGAGTTTGTTGATGCCGATGTCAGAAATGCTCCGCAGTCAATACGCTATCCAGATGGAAGGGAAGCAATTCATCGAAGAGCGTGAGGGTTATCAAAAAGAACGCTATCACTATTTTACCATTCCTGCGACAAACAAGGAAATGATATTGATGGAACAAGCCACTTTGGCCTATTTTTTAAGAGAAAACGGATTATACAATGTAGCTTATCCCATTCGGAATATCAACGGAGATTGGTTTACCAATTACGGCAATGAGCTGTGGATGGTTCTTGTGTTAGAAGATGAGTCACAAATATCTCGTCAGGAAAGTCCTGGTAAAATGCTCGGTGATATTCACCGCATTGGGAGCAGTTTTCAGTACGAACCGAAGGCGATTTCAAGCTATGGGTTATGGAGAAAGCTATGGGAAGAAAAGCTGACTTTTTTTGAGGAAGAATTAACAAGACAGGCAAAGGAAGAAGGAGCGAGTAATTATTTATCTGAAGTGATGGATATTTTGCCATATATCGTAGGAATCAGTGAAAATGCTATTCAATATTTACGGGAAAGCGAAAAAGAGCAGCGCATCTTACAAACAGATCAGAGTACGGTTGCTTTTGCCAGATGGAATACATCTGAAAAGAAAATTATTTGGACGGATGAACTGGTATATGACCATCCGACGCGTGATATTGCCGAGTATATCCGAAATGCTTTTTTACAAAATAAATCAGAGACAGAAATTAACCAGTTCTTAAATGATTATCAAAACTATCAGCCGCTGTCTGTATTTGCCTGGAGGCTCATCTTTGCCAGGCTGTTCTATCCAATCCATCTTTATGATTTTTTAGAGGGAGCTTTCCAGTACCCAAATTCCCAAGCATTGGAGCAGTTATTAAAACATCAAGAAGTATATGAAAGAAGATTGGCGCGGTTTTATGAAACAGTGGGTGTTGATGTTTCGGATTGGCAGATACCTATGATAAGCTGGTTATAAGAAAAAATTCATTATTTCATCGCAGGAAGGAGCATACTCGTATATGTCCAAGCCAAAGGTTTATATTACGCGCAAGTTAGAGGAGAAATATATAAAAGCTTATCAGGAACAGCTGGAAATCAGGATGTGGGAAAAAGAGGAGGAGCCTGTACCTAGGGAGACGCTTTTGAAAGAGACTGCTGACGCAGATGCCTTATTTACCGTTCTAAGTGATTCTATTGATGAAGAACTTCTGTCTAAATCTCCTCAATTAAAAGTGGTTGCAAATATGGCTGTCGGTTACGATAACCTCGATTTGGAAGCATGTGAAAAGCATGATGTTATCGCAGCGAATACACCGGATGTTTTATCGGAAACAACCGCAGATTTAGGCTTTTCCTTATTGATGGCTGCTGCCAGACGAATTGTGGAAGCAGACACGTGGGTGAAGGAGGATAAGTGGCAGGCGTGGGCGCCATTTTTCTTTGCCGGATCAGATATTTATGGAAAAACCATCGGTATTGTGGGGATGGGAAGAATTGGAGAAGCAATAGCGAAACGGGCAGCAGGTTTTGATATGAATATTCAATATCATAACCGTTCCCGCAAAAAAGATGCGGAAGAACGATTGCAGGCAACGTATGTCAGCTTTGAAGAACTTTTGGAGACTTCTGATTTTGTTGTGACCGTAGTTCCGCATACGAAGGAAACGGATAAAATGTTTAACCGGGCTGCTTTTGAAAAAATGAAATCGAGTGCTATTTTTATTAATATCTCACGCGGAAAAGTAGTGGATGAGGATGCACTTGTCCATGCACTTAAATCAGGAGAAATCCAAGCAGCAGGATTAGACGTCTTTGAAGAAGAGCCAATTAGAGCAGATCACCCGCTTGTCGGTTTAAATAATACCGTATGTCTTCCGCATATCGGGTCTGCCAGTGTAGAAACAAGAAAAAAAATGGTCGAGTTATGCATGGATAATATCTTGGCAGTCGTCAGCGGAAAAGAAGCGATTACGCCAATTTCATAGAACGAAATTTGATTTTAAAAAAATAAAAAACGGAGCAGGATTTTGATATTGCCAAAAGCCTCTCCGTTTATATTTAATTAAAATACTTGTTCTATTTCTGTTACGCCAGGAACCTCTGCCATCAATGCACGCTCAATTCCTGCTTTTAATGTAATGGTTGAACTAGGGCAATTGCCGCATGCTCCCATGAGACGAAGTAAAACAACGCCATCATCGTCAACGTCAACTAACTCTACGTCCCCGCCATCACGTAATAAGAATGGACGAAGCTTGCTTAATACTTCTTGTACTTGCTCTTCCACAGTCACCTACTCCTTTCCCACAAATCTATTATAACGCGGTTAAGCATAAAAATCTATTTGAAAATGATTTTCAATTAGCTGGTTAATTTTATTTTATCTTTTTACGCTTATTTTGTAAAATAATTAATATGGAGGACAGGCGGGAGGAAAGAGATATTTGGAAGGGGAGGGTGTTAACATGCCGGCAATAACGATAACTGTCTATGGAAGTGAACAAATCTGCGCAAGCTGTGTCGGAGCACCAAGCTCCAAAGATACGTATGAGTGGCTTCAGGCAGCCATAGGGAGGAAATATACTTCTGACGGCGTTCAATATAATTATATCGATATCAATCAAACGCAATCAGACGCTGTTCAGCAAGCATATGTAGAGAAAATAATAGAAGAAGATCTTTTTTATCCAGTTGTATGGATCAATGATAAAATGGTAGCAGAAGGAATCCCGCGTTTAAAGCCAATTTATCAAGCATTGGAAGAACTGGGACTGGAAGAAATAGAAGGATGAGCAGAAGAGGGGAAGAGAAGATGAAAATACCTTTTACGAAAATGCATGGGCTGGGAAATAATTATATCTATATTGATCTTTTTCAAACAGAGCTGCCGGAAAACCGGCTGTCTGAATTAGCTATCAACATGTCAAATCAGAATACGGGCATTGGTTCGGATGGAATGATTTTGATTCATCCGGCAGAAAAAGCAGATGTAGGTATGCGTATCTTTAATAAAGACGGCTCAGAAGGAATGAATTGCGGGAATGGATTGCGCTGTACAGCTAAATATGCTTATGAAACAGGGATCGTGGATAAGAAAGAATTTACGATACAGACAAAAGCCAATATCGTTTGGGCTACTGTGAAAGAGAATAACGAGCAGAAAGTTAACGAAGTAACCATTGATATGGGAGCTCCGATATTACAAAGAGAACAGATTCCGATGCTTGGAGAAGCAGGAACAACTGTTATAAATGAGCCGTTCGAGGTTGCAGATAAGACACTGCATGTCACTGCGGTTTCTATGGGAAATCCGCATGTGATAACGATGGTGGATGCGATTGATGATGCGCCGCTGACAACGCTGGGACCGGTTATTGAAAAGGATGAACGCTTCCCTGAAGGGGTCAATACAGAGTTTATTGAGGTTGTGTCGGATGAGGAAATACATTTCCGTGTCTGGGAACGCGGCTCCGGCGTGACAGAAGCATGCGGAACAGGAGCCTGTGCGGCTGTCGTAGCAGCAACGTTAAATAAAAAAGTAACCAAAGGTAAAAAGATTGTTGTTCATTTAGCCGGCGGAGATTTAATCATCGAATGGAGAGAGGATGATCATATCTGGATGACCGGCGGAGCAGAAACCATCGCATCGGGGATTTTTTATGCTTAAAATGTGTGTTCAAAAATTGGATCAGCATCAAAATCTATGGTTGGAAAATATAATTAAATGTGATAAATGCAACAAGCTAGCGTAGTGTAGTTCTGCATCGGTCGCTTACAGCAAATTTATAACTACTATGTTACCCATAGATTTTGGTGAAGAGCCCAATAATTCTATTTATTGGACTTTTTGAACAACCTCTTAAAATGAATTACTTGATTCTGACAAGTTCAGGTGTATACTAAACATATAGGATATACAAGGAAAAAAGGAGGTTCAGAAGATGATTATTGAACTGACTGATCGTGCAAGTGCACAGATTAAAGAAATGATGAAAGAGGAATCAGACCAGGCGATGCTTCGTTTTGGCGTGAAGGGCGGCGGCTGCAGCGGCTTATCCTACTCCTTGGGTTTTGCTGATGAAGTAAATGAGGAATTGGATATTATTGAAACCATTAACGGTATTCCAATCGTCTTTTTCAACCAGGATATTCCAATTATTGAAGGTACTAAGATAGATTATAAAGAAAACATGATGGGCGGCGGGTTCAGCATTGATAATCCGAACGCGATTATTTCCTGCGGATGCGGTTCTTCCTTCCGCACTGCACAAAATGCCGGCGCGCCTGGTGATTGCTAATAAAGAAAGATTGGCAGCGTTTCTCTGCCAATCTTTCTTTTAAATCTTGTATCTAAATTTCTACTAAAACATCTCCAAGATCCTCAAACTAAACAATGCTGTGTTCAAGCTCTTTTTACCCCCAGGATTTAATGAAGTGAACTGTGTAAAAAAGAAAATCGCCTGAAGCAGAAAAAATTCTCATTCAAACGATTTTTCCATCATGTATTCCCCTTGTTAAAACATTGCTGTTGAGTGTTTCGGTTGAATTCTTGCTTTTGGATCGATGTAATTTTTAGCATTATTGATTGCTGTCGGCCCTTCGCCAAATCCTGTTGCAATCAGTTTAACTTTTCCATCATACGTACAAATATCTCCAGCAGCGTATATTCCCGGAATATTTGTCTCCATTTTAGAATTTACAACGATACTATTTTTTTCAATTTCCAATCCCCAATTTTTAATTGGCCCGAGACTGGAGATGAACCCATAGTTACAGATAACATCATCGACTTCTAATTCAATTAATTCTTCTTCTTTTATCTTTTGTAAAATAAGCTTTTCAATCTTCTCATTTGCTACAATGGCTGTTGGAGCATATGGCGTCAGCTTTTCTACAGCAGATGCGTTTAATTGTTCTACACTATGTTCATGAGCACGAAATTGGTCTCTGCGGTGAATCAATGTCACTTTGGAAGCAACTTTCTCAAGCATCAAAGCCCAGTCTACAGCGGAATCTCCGCCGCCTAGAATAGCAACATGCTTGTCCTTGTATTTATTCATATCCGTCACATAATAGTGTAAGTTCGTATTTTCGTAGGCTTCGCTGTCTCCTACGTTTAATCTTCTAGGCTGAAAAGCCCCATTGCCGGCCGTGATAATCATTGTTTTTGTCAGATGAACTTCCCCGGTGTTTGACACAAGACGAAAGCTGTCATCTTCTAATCGTTCCACTGTCTCTATGGCCTGTCCAAGCACAATTTCAGGGTCAAATAGATTTGCTTGTTCTTCCAGCTGGTCGACAAGCTCCTGCGCACGGACTTTTGGAAATCCTGCAACATCATATATATATTTCTCTGGATATAGTGCTGTTAACTGTCCTCCAATATGAGGCAGGCTTTCAATTATCTTAACACTAGCTTGACGCATGCCGCCGTAAAAGGCTGTGAATAAGCCAGTGGGTCCAGCTCCAATGATTGTTACATCAAAAACTTTCTCCATACAATACCTCTTTTCTTTCTAGACGTTTACCCATCCTATGGTATCACAAACTTGTTTTAGTTTGAATTATATCGTTTCAAAAGGGAAGAAATTTTCATTTAGATAATAGCATGTCTAAATGCTTTCTTCATAGGTATAGATAAAAAAGATGTTTTAAAGCTTGCTATTTTTGATTAAAGCATTTAAGATAAGTTAGTATTATTACAGTTTGATTACAAAACGAAGTTATTTATATGACAAAATGCGTTTTGTTTCGCATTTTAGTGATAAATTACAAAATTAATAGGAGTAGTGAAAAACCATGATTAAACCGCATATTGTAATATTAGGGGCGGGTTATGGAGGTATAATGACGGCAGTTAAGCTTCAGAAACAGCTTGGAAAGAATGAAGCAGAGATAACGCTGGTTCATAAATATGACTATCATTTTCAAGCAAGCTGTCTGCATGAAAATGCTGCTGGTACAAGGCATCAGGATCGCTCCAAAATAAAAATCAAAGAAATTATTAATCGTTCTAAAATAAATTTTATTATAGATGAAGTTGTTTCTATCAAAAGAAATTCTAAAAAGATCAAGTTTAAAAATAAGGAATTACACTATGATTTACTTGTTATCGGTCTTGGCTTTGAGCCGAGGGCAGAAGGAATTCCGGGACTGGATGAACATGCTTATTCTATCACCGATATCAACAGTGCCCGTTTTGTCCGTGAGCATATCGAATATAATTTTGCCAGTTATGCGAATGCTGTCAAAAAGGATGAGAGCAAGTTAAATATCGTTATTGGCGGCGGCGGAATTCTAGGTGTTGAATTTGCGGGAGAGCTGATTAATCAAATACCAGAGATATGCAGAGAATTTGATATTGAAAAAACGCAGGTGCATATTTCCATACTGGAGGAAAGTAAATCCCTTCTACCAGGGTTTGATGAGAAACTGGCACATTACGCAGCTACGTCTCTACAATCCAGAGGAGTAGAGATTATCCATCAAGCTAAACTGAAGGAATGTCAGGATAATAAAATTATTTATGAAACAGAAGGAAAAGATCATAAAATTTGTACACACACATTTATTTGGACGGGAGGGGTACAAGCCAATCCCGCATTTGAAAAAGCCGGACTGGCTTTGAAAAATAAAAAAATTGAAGTGGATCCCAATATGCTTTCTACAAAAGATGATTCGATATTTGCCGTTGGAGAATGTGCATATACAGCAGATGAAAATGGGGAGGAAGTCCTTCCAACTGCAAAAAAAGCAATCGAGGAAGCCGCTGTTGTCGCAAAAAATGTTTCTTCCAGATTACGGAATAAAGAACTTACTGCTTGTCAGCCGGTCAGACAAGGGATGCTTGCTACGTTAGGACGAGATGACGGGGTTGCGGTCATACAGAATCGTAGGGTGTTTGGCTGGAAAGCTGTATTAGTAAAAAGAGTTTTCGATAATCATTATTTATTTCAATTAGGTGGATGGCAACTATTACTGAAAAAGGGATACTTTCATTTATTATAAATAATAATAGATAGAAATATAGTGACAAAAAAGCAAAGGTTGGCAGATGCTGCTTTGCTTTTTTGTCATTTTAAGATAAAATGTGCTTTGTATGCATCCTTAGAAAGGACGGAGGGAAGAAAATGGTTCAACTTGTTGTTTCTGTTGTATTATATTTTGTTATCTTTTTTGGAATTGCATTTATATTGAATATGTTATTAAGAAAAACATGGCTGATGGCGTGCTTATATCCGATTCTAATGATTTTTATTATAGATAATGTTTCTTTTTTCAGCTATTTCACAAGTCCGGGAGAATCTTTTTCGGCGCTTGGAGAACGAATTGTTGCGTTAACAGTTGCTGATATTGTGATTTTATTATCTGGTTTTATTGGAACGATTGTATCTGGTTTTGTTATCCGGTTTTTAAGGAAAAGCGGCTATCAAATGTTTTAACAGAGAAACGAGATTACATAAAAAAAGACCAATGCTCCGAGCAGAAGCATTGGTCTTTTGGTTCTTATGGATTAATAAGAAAAAAACGGTGCAAGGGAAAAGGCAATAATAATTCCTGTGATGGCGCCAAAAAATACTTCAATCGGCTGGTGCCCGAGTAATTCTTTCAGTTCTTGTATTTTTTCGTTTTCCTTCTTTTTACTCCAGTCTTTGGCGCTGGAGGTAATCAATTGAAAATCACGGACGAGCTGATTAATCACAATTGCCTGTTCACCAGCCTGCCTGCGGACTCCGGAAGCATCAAACATGGTAATGACACTGAATATACAAGCAAGCGCAAATACACTTGATGATACACCTTCTGCAATGCCGACAGCAGTTGCTAACGATGTCACTGCTGCAGAATGGCTGCTGGGCATTCCCCCTGTACTGAAAGCAAGTCCAGGCTGAAATTCTTTGGTGAAAATCAGTTTAATTGGTATCTTTATAACTTGTGCGAACACAATCGCAATGAGTGCAGCCCATAATGGGAAATTCGTTAATAAAGTCATGGATGAGGGAACTTCCTTCCTAAGTAACGCATCAATTTTTTGGCAGCTAAGAAAGTATAAGCTTTCTTACTGCATAAGTGTAACTAAGGTTATCACCTACAGGCTTGATGACAATCAAGTTTTCTAATTATTTTACCATAGTTTGTACCGGAATAAAAGAAAGGCTCAGATACTATCAGGAATATGCGGTTTTGCAGATTAAAAAAGTGTATTCCTGGAAGTGCTTGAGCCTTCTCTGTACTAATTTATCACGGAGAATCGTCCGGAAAAACTCCCGCTGAATGAAGTTTCGTGTTATTGAATAATCGTATCTAATGCTATTTCCATCATTTCATGGAATGTGGTTTGACGCTCTTCTGCTGTTGTTTCTTCGCCGGTGATGATGTGATCAGAAACAGTAAGAATCGATAATGCCTGACGTCCGTATTTCGCAGCCAGGGTATATAACGCAGTAGATTCCATTTCAATGGCAAGTACTTGATATTTGGCAAGTAATTCATTTACTTCTTTGGCATTATCACGATAGAAGGTATCGCTTGTAAATACATTTCCGACACGGAGCTGCAATCCTTTTTCTGTTCCGGCATCATAAGCATTTTTTAATAATTCAAAGTCAGAAATTGGCGCATAATCAATGCCGTTAAAAATAAGCTGATTTATTTGCGAGTCTGTTGTAGCTCCCTGTGCCAGGATTACATCACGGACCTTGACATCTTTTTGAATTGCGCCGCATGTGCCGACACGAATCAGTTTTTTGACATCATAACTTTGAATCAGCTCATTCACATAGATGGAGATAGAAGGCACCCCCATGCCGGTTCCCTGTACAGAAACACGCTCTCCTTTGTAAGTACCGGTATACCCGTACATGCCTCTGACTTCATTATATAATACAGCATCCTCTAAATAATTTTCTGCGATGTATTTTGCCCGCAATGGATCGCCCGGCAATAAGATTTTATCTGCTATTTCTCCCTGTTTTGCTCCGATATGTACACTCATTTCATATCCCTCCATTATTAGTTTTCGTCTTTAAATTAAAGGTATCATAAAGATTTTTGAAAAACAAATGAATCCATTTTCAAAATAAAAAGCAGAAAAATTCAAAGATTGGAACATAAACCTGTGTACGTCATAGTTGTTTCTAACTAAGTGTGAATCCGAAATGAAAGCGCATCCGATTCTTTATTTCATAAAAAAAGCAGTTATGTATTTCATATTTCGTGTTTTTTGTATATAATAGAACATAGGTTTATGTGAATTAATTAATTTGGTACATAAACGATACAGGTTTTCAAAAAAAGAAAGGATGTTGTATATAATGAAATCGCAAACTTTTACAATCACTGCAGAAACTGGAGTACACGCACGTCCGGCTACTTTGTTAGTAAACAAAGCTGGTCAATTTGATTCAGAAATTGAAGTGAGCTACAAAGGTAAAAATGTTAACCTTAAATCCATCATGGGCGTAATGTCTTTAGGAATTCCAAAAGGTGCTGAAATTGAAGTAAGTGCAGACGGAAAAGACGAAGCGGATGCTTTAAAAGGTATCGCTGACGTAATTAAAGAACATTTAGGTGAATAATTTTACATGACACATAAAAGCGTCCTGATTTCAGGGCGCTTTTATGTATATACATATGGTTTTCAAAAATGCTCATATTTACATGCATTGGATATTTGATATAATTGTCTTCAGAAAGGTGTGAATAGCTTTATGATGCCATTTCTTTATTTCCCGGAAGATAAAATGGAGTATATTCCTGCAGTGATATCACTAATTATTTTTATCGCATTGGCCGTCACAGTGATGCGGTGGATGATGAAAAAGTCGAAAAAAGATCAGGAACGTTTTGAGCAGGAGTACCAGGATGTTCTACAGCAAACGCAAAAAAATAATAATGTGACAAATACCTCCTCTAATCAATAAGATTTGAGGAGTTTTTTGATTAAAAATTACTTCTTTGCCTAAACTATTAAAAAAGGTAAAGGAGCTTATCGATGCAACGACGGAATAAAAAGTTATGGATACTTTCTCTGATGATGCTGTTTTTTTTATCAGGATGCTTGCTGCCGCATGAAAACTCAGAAACGTTGGAGATGTATAATGCGGATGGAGATCGTGTAGGAACAGCCAGATTAAATGAAACCGATGGCGGGGTTTCTGTAAATGTGGAAGTAGAAGGTTTAAGTCCTGGTTTTCATGCAATACATGTTCATGAATATGGAAAATGTGAGGGGCCTGATTTTTCTTCCAGCGGAAATCATTTTAACCCGGATGGAAAAGACCATGGTCTGATGCACACAAGTGGGCCGCACGTCGGCGACCTCCCGAATATTGAAGCAGATGCGGACGGGACTGTTCAGGAAGAACTTATTATTAATGAGGCTACATTAAAAAAAGGAAAAAATAGCCTGACTGCAGATAATGGAACTTCTTTAATTATTCATGATGGGGTAGATGATGGGATGAGCCAGCCGGCAGGTAATTCAGGAGATCGTATCGTTTGCGGAGTAATCAGCGGAGATTCACAAAGCGGGGAAGAGCAGGACGCACCGACTGATCCGACGGAAAATAATGATAAACAGAAAAACGAAGAAAACGGCTAAAGATGTAATTGCATTTGGCTATGAAATATAATAATGCCTGATTTCATGATAATAAAAACTGCATTCTCCAGGGGGTTGAATGCAGTTTTTACTCTTTTTAATTAATTAGTGGATGCTCTCCATGCTTCGACTGCATGAATAATTCGCTGTACGCCTTCTTCAATGGTTGCCCGCGGACATGCCACATTAATACGCATAAAAGCGTCTCCTTCATCTCCATAGTCCTGTCCGGGATTCAAACCGACACGTCCTTTATCGATCATAAATCGATTTAATTCTTTTTTATCCATATTCAGCTCCGAGCAATCTACCCAGACAAGGTAGGTTCCTTCCGACTTGATTACTTTTAGTTCAGGTGCATGAGCGGCAAACTTTTCTTTAATATATGCTGTATGGCTTTCAACAACTTCGAGCAGTTCTTCCAGCCAAGGCCCGCCATGACGATAGGCAGCTTCCATAGCTGTAATAGCCATTCCGTTTAAAGAGTTATTTAAACCTTGACGGAGAAATGCTTTTTCTAATTTTTGTTTGTTTTGCTTGTTTGGCGTCACGGCATAGGAAGCTTGCAAGCCTGCTAAATTAAAAGTTTTAGAGGGAGCCATGCAAGTAATGGTTTTATCAGCAATTTCTTCTGATAAGCTGGCAATTGGCAGATGTTTATGTCCTTTGAAAACTAAATCAGCATGAATTTCATCAGAGAAAATCATCGCATCATATTGTAAACACAGCTCTGCCATTTTTCGGAGCTCTTCCTCTGTCCAGACACGGCCTACCGGATTATGAGGTGAACATAAAATAAATGCCTTCACACCACTTGCTAATTTCTTTTCCATATCCTCAAAATCTATGGTGTAATAATCATCTTGTTGAACTAATGGATTCTTTACAACTTCACGGTCTAACACCTTTATAATGTTATAAAAAGGTGTGTATACAGGTGTTTGAATCATAATCTTATCACCTGGTTCAGTGAATGCCTGCAATGCCATATGTAGCGTATTGATCACGCCAGGGCTGTAGTTAAGCCAGTCCGCTTGGATATCCCATCCATGTCGGTTTTTAACCCAATCTGTGATAGAAGATGTGACATCTTCATCGATTACTGTATATCCGTAAATCCCGTGCTCTGCACGTTTAATAAGCGCTTGATTCACAGCTTCCGGGGCCTTAAAGTCCATATCTGCTACCCACATTGGGATAACATCTTCCGACTGGAACCTTTTTTGAAGCATATCCCATTTCATTGATTTGGTTTGCTTACGGTCATGTACCTCTTCAAAAATACTCATTCTTCGTTTGCCTCCTTACATGATTTCATTTTTCTATTATAACAAAGATTCCTCAGAAAGATAGAAAGCTAACCTGAAACTTACTGTTATTCATTTTTGGACAAAAAAAAGCAAAGCGTGAATACGCTCTGCCTACAGGGGGAATACGAGAAAGCCTTACAATTATAGTAATACCCGCTGTTCACAAAAATAAACCAAAAACTTTTAAAAAAGTTTATTAAATTTATTTTTACTAAAGTTTGCTTATTTAACGGTGCTCACAGATGCAAAAAAACCTTCCTTTTATAGAGAGAGTCCATAAAAGGAAGGTTTTCTATTTTTTACAATCTCTTTTCAAGTTCTTCTTTTTCTTCTTCAAAACCAGCTTTTCCAAGCAGGGCAAACATATTTTTCTTATATGCTTCTACGCCAGGCTGGTCGAATGGGTTAACACCAAGCAGATAGCCGCTGACAGCACATGCTTTTTCAAAGAAGTATACTAAATAGCCAAAAGTATATGCATCCAGTTTTGGAACTTCGATAATCAGGTTTGGAACATCACCATCTGTATGTGCTAATAAGGTTCCTTGGAATGCTTTATCGTTAATTTCATGAATACTTTTGCCAGCCAGATAATTTAAGCCATCCAAATCATTTTCTTCTTCTTCCACCTTCAAATTCTTCTTAGGCTCATTCACATGAAGGATGGTTTCGAAAATATTTCTTCTTCCTTCTTGGATATATTGTCCAAGAGAGTGTAAGTCTGTAGAGAAGTTGGCAGATGACGGATAGATTCCTTTTTGATCTTTCCCTTCACTTTCGCCAAACAGCTGTTTCCACCATTCAGAAAAATATTGTAGTGCCGGCTCATAATTAATGAGCAACTCAGTTACTTTTCCTTTTTGATACAGAATGTTACGCACGGTTGCATATTGATATGCCGGATTGCGATAGACGTCAGGAACAGCCAGGTCTTCCATGGCAGTTTGTGCCCCTTTCATCATGGCATCTATATCAATATTGCTTGCTGCAATCGGTAATAGACCTACTGCAGTTAATACAGAATAACGTCCGCCGACATCATCAGGAATAACGAATGTTTCATAACCGTTTTCATCAGCTGTAGTTTTTAAAGCGCCGCGTTTACGGTCGGTTGTTGCATAGATACGTTTTTTAGCCTCTTCTTGACCATATTTTTCTTCCAGCAGCTTTTTAAAGATACGGAAAGCAATGGCAGGTTCCGTAGTTGTTCCGCTTTTAGAAATAACATTAATAGAGAAATCTTTATCTTTCAGTATGTCCGTCAATTCACTCATATAAGTAGAGCTTAGGTGGTGGCCAACAAAAATAACCTGAGGTGCTTTTCTCTCTTCTGAGGAAAGCAGATTTTGGAAGGAGTGGTTGAGCATTTCTAACGCTGCTTTCGCTCCAAGATAAGAACCGCCGATACCGATAACAAGCAGGATATCAGAGTCACTTTTAATTTTTTCTGCACTTTTCTTGATACGTGCATATTCTTCCTGATCATAATTTTTAGGAAGGTCCACCCAGCCTAAAAAGTCATTACCTGCACCGATTTTTTCATGAATCATCTGGTGCGCGCGCAATACAAATGGAGACAGGTTTTTAATCTCTTCTTTGCCGAAAAATGAAAGTGCTTTATCATATTTAAACGTTACATGTGTCATTTAGATTTCCCCCTTAAAAATTGATTCCATATCTGATTCTACTTTAATCTATTAATGTGATGAAATCAAGGCTAAGGGTCTGAAACGGGTTTGCCAGAAAGGAAAATAACGTTCTGAAAAAAGGTTAAAAATAACGGGATGCTTTTAAAAAAGAGGATAATAGTAGGCTGTTTTGAAGAAAAACAAAGCCCGAAGAACAGAAGTAACAGAATATGAAAAACACCCAAGAGCGTTAACGCACTTGGGTGATGATTTTGCCTTACTTATTCTGTGTCTGGTCAATCCAGTCCTGGAGTTTGTCCTTCAGAATATTAAAACCGCTTGAGTCATTATTAGAATCATAATTGTTTGCGGTATTCTCTTGTTTCACTGTTTCTTTTGGTGCTTCCTCGGTAGCGCGGATAGATAAAGAAATTTTTCCTTTTTCTTCATCAATTTGAATGACTTTCACATTAACTGAATCACCGACACTCAAGTGTTCATTAATATCTTTTACATAGCCGTGCATGATTTCAGAAATATGAACTAACCCCTGAGTGTCTCCATCAATTGCAACAAATGCGCCATAAGGCTGGATACCAGTTACTTTTCCTTCTATTACTTGACCAATTTCTACGTTTGCAGTCACATTAAACATCTCCTATACCTTTTTATACCTTTTATAAGCTATCCAAAGCGGATGGAAAAAGAAAAGCCAGATTTTAGCGGGGGTTTTATCAATTATTGCTGAGAACCAGCTGATCAAAACCGTTATCTTTTTCTGCATCTTTTGAACACGTACTTTTTCAACAATAAAATAGTATATCATAATCTATAGGAAATGGCTAATCTAACAATTGTTCTTTCACTGCTGCCGTTTGCTGAGACAGATAAGTGTATCTTTTTCTTCAAGTATATATGTTGTCTCCGGATGAAGGATATAATCTTTTTCACGAACAATACCAATTACTAGAATCTCTTTTCCCAAGAAAAAAGTGACTGCTTCTGTATAGGTTCTTCCTGTTAAAGAAGGAGGTACAGCCCGATGAACAAATTTTTGCTGGGTGAGAAGGTGATAAACATCTTCAAACGGCGTTGATTGCACCTCAGGATCCAATTCATGAAAAAACAGGCTGCTCATAAAATCATTTGACCGGATAATCGTTGTTGCTCCAGCGCGGGCAGCATTATCGATCTGCTTTTTGGATAGAATCTCAGAAACAATGGGGACATCCGGATTATTTCCGCGTATAGCAATCGTAGTCAGAATGGTATGTGTATCCGAGTCATAATCTGATTTTTGATTATCTGCAGCAACAAATACACAGGACGCCGCCTTAATATTTGCCATATGCAGGATGGCATCTTCGGTTGCATTGCCTTTAATATAATGGACTGGCAATTTGGTATAGGAAAGGTTATTTAATGTCCGATCAATGATAACGATTTTCTTATTGTAGTAATGCTCGATGATTAAATGGACAAGCTGGCGGGTACGTTCATTAAAACCAATAAAGACATAGTGGCCTGCTCCGTGAAAAGCAAGCTTCCCTTCCTGTGATTTTTTTTCACGTTTAATCACGGTCGTAGATAAGGATGCAATATAGAATGCAATTAACCCGCCTCCGCTTAAAATTAAAAATGCAGCAAGTAATCTCCCGATTAATGTTGCCGGCACATAATCTCCATAGCCGACAGTTGCCCCGGTAACGAGCGCCCACCAAATGCCGTCTGTTACCGTTGGAAAGGTTTCCGGTTCAATTAAATAAATAAGGTATCCAAAGAGCGGCATAGCAACCAGTACAAGCAGCAGCAATTTCAGGATATTGGGTATACGGTAATAAAGCAGTCTGAAAAAACGTACATTCATCGGGAGCCCTCCAATCTATATCGATTAGTATGTGCAAAAAGAAGGGATAGTTATTCGTTTTTTCTTGAAAGCTATGAAAGTATAAAAAAATGCTGAATATAGCCGCTCCAACAGGTTTCATGGGGTAAGTAATCTTCGATGTTGTCAGGTTAATGCGACCGCTGCGACGGGTTATGGTGGGGTGAGTAATCGCAACCCCAGAAAAACACTACGCTTTCCATGGTTGCGCTCAGCCTCCTTTAAAGAAGCATAGTTGCACTTATGCCCCGCAGAAAAAAAGAAGTTCGCTTTTTTTCTGCGGGGTCTTCACACTGGGACTGGGACTGCGATTACTCGTCCCATCGAAGAGCTTTTGCGCTTTCCCATAGGAGTCTCCGTGTTTTCCTCCACTAGATAGGTTTTATTACTATCTGTATAATATTTAAGAAAATTCATTAACCTGACAACATTGCTTCAATTGCTTGTCCTATCCCAAAGCGTCGCTAGAATTTGTGTTATTTCTTTGTAAAAAAGTAAATAAAACATAATTCCTCTTAGATGGGAGCGGATGTTGTCGACTCCTGCGGGAAAAGCAACAGGTGAAGACCCCGCAGGAAGCGGTTTTCTTCCGAGGAGGCTAAGCCGTTGCCCGTGGAAAGCGACTTCCCGGAGCGGACATCTCTTTGGCTAGAACACCAATGTTTTAATGCTCAAGTGATGTAACCTAAAAAACATCCATCACACAGGCGAATGGATGCTTTTAGAAAATATTATATTGCTTTCAACGTTTCTTTCATACTTTCATAAACAATGGACCAATTATCTTGGTCATCCCGATAAGATTTGGAGATAAAACGATGCATTTGTTTTTGTTTTTCCTCAAAGTCATCGGCATCCTTAGAAGGAAGCTGCGCACGTGCTTCATCTATATAAGCTTGAATTTTAGACGCTCTCGGTCCCCATTTGCCAGCTTCATTTCCTTCTGAATCGATAAAGATGATAATCGGAATCGATCTGGCTGTTCCGTTTGTCAAGTATTGATCCATCAATTCAAGATTATTATCCCGAAGCAAAGCTTTAACAGGCATATTGCCAGCTTCTGAAATTTTAAGAAGGATCGGCATATTTAACATTGCGTCGCCACACCAATCTTCTGTAAGAATAATGGCTCTTAAGTTCATATTTTTAACTTCTTCAAAAAAGGCTTCATCAGCTGGTAATGAAAAATTATCATAGATGTATAATAAATCCTCTTTATTTACTTCCATTGCTTCAATGTATTCATCTGGATCAAGTCCTTTGTCATACCACTCGTTTAATGACATCTATATCCCTCATTTCAATTATTTGATATAGTAAGTGTACCTTCTTCTGTAAATTTGGTAAACAGTTGTTACTTATTATGGAGAGGTTCTGTAAATCTTCCTCCTTCAAATGAAGCGTGAATGGTAAATCACTTTAGATGGAAGAATAGTTGATAGGAGGCTATAAAATGGCAGATACACAATATGATTTTTTAATGGATTTACTTGATACCCCATCTCCATCAAGTATGGAAATGGAAATTCAAAAGAAATGGATCCACTATGTTAAGGAGTTTGCGGATGAAATTAGAACAGATCATGTCGGCAATGCAATCGCAGTATTGAATCCGGATGCTCCATTTAAAGTACTTTTAGCAGGTCATTGTGATGAAATTGGCTTAATGATTCAACGCATCGATGAGCGCGGCTTTTTATTTTTTGAAAAAATGGGCGGCATCAATCCAAAAGCAGCTGTAGGGATGCGGGTAACGGTGCTGGGCTATCAGGAAACCTTTACAGGTGTTGTTGGGGTAAATGCGCAGCATCTCGGCGGAATAAAGGGTGATTTTGATGTACAGGACTTATACATTGATTGCGGCTTCCAATCAAAGGAAGAAGCACTCAGGAAGGTGCAGGTTGGCGATCTCTGTGTGTTCAAAACGGAGCCTGAAATATTACAGGACCGTTATGTTTCAGCGAGAGGATTGGATAATCGTACCGGAGCTTTTATGGTCGCAGAGGTAATTCGCAGGCTCTCTGAAAAGGATTTGTCCATTGGCGTTTATGGCGCAAGTACGGTCAATGAAGAAACAAATATGGGAGGGGCGTATTTTGCCGCTGCTGGTATAGAGCCGGATTTTGCCATCGCTATGGATGTAACCTTTGCAACGGACCACCCTAATGTAAATACGAAAAAGCAAGTGGAAGTTGAGTTAGAAGGAGGTCCGGTTTTGGCTAAAGGCGCTCCAATTCATCGTAAAATCAATCACTGGCTGGAAAAAGCAGCGAAGGAAAAAGACATACCTTTACAATATGAGTTAACACCTAAGGCAACAAGTACAGATGCAGATAAAATGCGCTATACAGGCAAAGGTGTACCAGTAGCGCTGGTGTCTCTGCCGCTCAGGTATATGCATTCACCTGTAGAAACAGTAAGCAAAAAAGATATGGAAATGGAAATTGAATTATTAATAACGATGCTTGAAAATATGACAGGAAAAGAAAATTTAAACCCATTATATGATGAGAAAAATGGATAATGTGAAGATATATTGAATTAAAAATTTTTCTCTTGTCAAATGCGTTTTATATGGTATACTATACCTAAATTAAATATTCGATTCCAATCTTCGGGGCAGGGTGTAATTCCCGACCGGCGGAAATAGTCCGCGAACTGTATAACGTTACAGTTGATCTGGTGAAATTCCAGAACCGACAGTGATAGTCTGGATGGGAGAAGATGTCGAGCTTATTTTATTCACTATACGTGTATGTTTTTGCGTATTTATTTAGCGATGACACAGAACCCTGAAGCCTCAAGAGCTTTAGGGTTTTTTTAGCGGGATAGGCATGATAATGTTTAGTAAAGAGATACCGCTTTTCTGGGTTGTGCACAGAATAAAGAATAGTATCGGACCTTCATCACGAGTTGGAATCGGAAAAATGATGGAGGAGGCAGACTGATGCAAAAAAAGAAGAAAAATCAGCTGTTAAAGTTAATTATTATCGCATTATTAAGTACTATTTCACTCGTGTTATTTTTTATTAATTTTCCGTTGCCGTTTTTACCAACACCTTATTTAAAGGTGGATTTCAGTGATGTTCCTGCGTTAATCGCATCGTTGATATTCTCGCCGTTAGCCGGAGTGCTTGTCGTAGGATTTAAGAACTTGTTATATCTGGCTGTATCAGGTTCTGGAGAGCCGATTGGCGTGTTATCTAATTTTGTGGCAGGGATTATGATTGTATTGCCGGTATCACTCATTTATCATCGGGTCAAAGGCTTAAAAGGCCTTATTACAGGGCTTGCAGCGGGTACCGTTATCATGGCGGTTGGCATGAGCGTACTCAACTATTACTTCATTTTACCGGCGTACGGCTGGTTTATGGGCTGGGAAATGTCTGAGCAAGTGAAGTGGGTTACCGTTATCGGCGGGGTGCTCCCGTTCAATTTTATTAAAGGAATTATTATCGCGATTTTGTTTATCCCGTTATTTAATAGAATGCAAAGCTGGATTCAGCAGCAGCGGACCAGATTTATATAAAGAGAAACTTCTTCAGCCGGGAGCCGAAAAGAAATTTTCCGCTGAAGGTTACATGCAAAAAAAGCAGAGACTTGGATAAAATAAGTCTCTGCTTTTTTTGTAATTCTGTTTTTAGTCCCAGACAATTATTCTGTATCGGTCGCTTCCTCCACAAGAATGCTTGCAGTAGGCAATACCTCAAGTCTTTCTTTAGGGATAGGCTTTCCGGATTTTTCACTGATTCCGTATGTGCCGTCTTCTATTCTTTGTAACGCATCGTCAATCTCCGTAATCTCTTCTTTTCGCATCAGGTTGAACCCGGCCTCCCGCTGCTGTTCAAACTGCTCTGTTCCTAAATCAGCCGGATGATTATTGACGGAAGCGAGTTCATCATCTTGATTATTATCTGTTTCTAAATGGGATTCCGCTTCCTCTTTCATGTCTAAAAGTCTTTTTTTAAAATAAGTGATATCTTCTTTCGTTAAATGTTCCGCTTGCATGATTACCATCCTTTCTAAATGATTTATCCACAAATGCTTATAAAGGTTGTTCAAAAAGCCCAATCAACATGACATACCAAATCTCTATCGGCCTTTTTGAACAAGCACTTTTATCACAGAGAACTGTCCGTAAAACTCCCGCTGCGTGAAGTTTCGTTTTAGAACAATCCGGAAATTAACAAAGAGAGACCTAACAGCATCCCGTAAATCGTATTTGTTTTCGCTGTTTTAGCCATCGCCGGCATCATTTCAATCGCTTTTGTCTTTCCTTTAAATTGGATGATGACACTGGCTGCCGGTGGAATACTCAGCAAAGTAAGGAAAGACCATAAGGGCAGAGCGCCTGTCAATATAAGAATAATAGTGATTGAAAATGAAACAATAAACAACAAAGCAAGCAGCTTGATTGATTTTGGTCTGCCAAGAAGAACGGCAATGGTTTTTCTTCCGCCTCTCTTATCTCCATCACGATCCCGGATATTGTTGGCAAAGTTAATACAGCCGATAAATATCGTAATTGGAAGGGAAATCCAAATCATTTCCGCCGTAACGGAAGCCGTTTGAATATAATAGGTAATCCCAATAATAACGGATCCCATCAGCACACCAGAGAACAATTCTCCAAAAGGTGTGTAGGAAATCGGAATAGGACCTCCAGTATATAAATAACCGATTGCCATGCAAAATAAACCAATAATTGCAATCCACCAGCTCGATGCGATACATATGTATACACCGATTCCAACGGATATAGCATAAAAAAGTAAAGCAATGTTACGAATCCGCTTCGGGTGCATGCCGTCCCGGACAATGGAACCGCTGATTCCGACCGATTGATCGTTATCTAATCCGCGTACAAAATCGTAGTATTCATTAAACATATTGGTAGCTGCCTGAATTAGTAAAGAGGCAACCATCATCGCAAAAAACAGCAGCCAATCAATGGTACCTTCATTAAAAGCAATCATTGTCCCGACAAAAACCGGAACAAAGGATGCTGTGAGCGTATGCGGCCGGATTAATCGCCACCATTTATGAAATCCTTCCCGTTCATTCAGTAATTCTTTTATATCAGCCGAATCTTTCGTCGTCATTACCTGCTTCCTCCTAAAAAACAATATCGTATTTATTTTAGATAAGGGACAGAGACGTGTCAAACCTATTTTACGGGAGGAATAGACAGTTATGGATGGAAAATGAGAAAAGCATAGCAGATTTAAACGAATTAGTAGGCTTTTCTTGAGAAAGTAACGAAAAGGGCATAAAATAGGAGGGGATAAAAAATACCTGTCCAACTTATGAAAGGATGTTCAAGAAGTATAATAAAAAAGAGGTTATCTCTTTTGTGATTCTTGAACACGTACCTATTACGGAGGTTTATCAACATGATCGAAGTAAAAGAAAAACAGTTTACTGCTGAATTGGAAGCTGCTATACAGTCCGTTCATACAGATCAAAAAAACAAACTGTTTAGTTATACGGAAAAAATCAATCCAGTTAATTTATATAGATTTTTAGAAAAATCGGCTGATTTAAAGCTTCCCCGTACATTTTGGTCCAGTGCAAATGAAGATTTTCAAATGGCGGGGGCGGGGCATGCTTTTGAATTATCTGCTAAAGCCTCTTCCTCTCGCTATGAACAAGTGGAGCAGGAATGGCATGCTTTATTAAGTGATGCTGTTATTTATAACCCCTATCATGTTTCAGGTACCGGGGTTGTCGCACTTGGAGGTTTTTCTTTTGACCCGTTAAAGCCGCAGACAAAGCTGTGGGAAAACTTTCCCTGCAGTCATTTTTCCATTCCAAGCTATATTCTGACTCATGCAGAAGGGAATTATTACCTTACCCTAAATCGCTTCATCCGCACAGACGAAACGTATGCCGTTGTATTGGAGCAATTACAAGACCATCGTCAGGCCCTGCTGAATAATGCAGAGAATAAGAGGGATGGATCTGCATTGCACATTCAACGTAAAACAGAGATTGATCCGGAACAATGGAAGGAAACAATTAAAAAAGCTACGGATGTGATGAAAAATACGGCAGTTGATAAAATTGTGCTGGCAAGAGAGGTACGGCTGCATTTTAATCAATCAGCAAACATTCCCGACATTCTCAAGCGTCTTGTAGATACGCAGCCAAATACCTATGTGTTTGGCTATGAAATGGGAGAGGATTGTTTCCTTGGAGCAACGCCGGAGCGTCTCGTTAAAGTGAAGGATGACGAAGTGCTTTCTACCTGCTTAGCCGGTACGGCACCGCGCGGAGAGACAATGGAAGAGGACGAGCAAATTGCTGATAATCTGTTTAGAGATCCAAAAAACCGTGAGGAGCATGATTATGTCGTGCAGATGATCCGCAATACGATGGAGGCTTACTGTACGGATGTTAATGTTCCTTCTGAACCGGCTGTGCATCAATATAAAACACTTCAGCATTTATATACTCCGGTGCGTGCCAAGCTGAAAAAAAATCACCGTATTTTTTCCATTATCAGCGGACTGCATCCGACGCCGGCTCTTGGAGGAACGCCGAGACAGGAAGCATTGGCATTTATCCGCGAAAACGAGTTGTTGGACCGGGGCTGGTACGGAGCGCCTATCGGCTGGATGGACAGTAATAATCATGGTGAATTTGCTGTAGCCCTGCGTTCGGCACTTATCCAAAAGGATGAAGCCTCCCTGTTTGCAGGCTGCGGAATCGTCGAGAATTCGATTCCAGAAAGTGAATATGAAGAAACTAATATTAAATTGATGCCGATGTTATCTGTTTTAGGAGTGGATTAAAAAAATGAACTACACAGAAAGCTTAACACGTTATACTGCAAACTTTATTGATGAGCTGGAAAAGAACGGGATGACTGATGTTGTGATTTCTCCCGGCTCCAGGTCCACTCCGCTGGCACTGGTATTTAGAGAGCATCCTTCTATCAAAGAATGGATAATTATCGATGAGCGTTCAGCAGCATTTTTTGCATTAGGATTAGCGAAAAAAACAAATCGGCCAGTAGCTCTGGTCTGTACATCGGGAACTGCTGCTGCAAATTATTACCCGGCTATTGTAGAGGCTTTTTACAGCAGAGTGCCCCTGCTTGTTTTGACGGCGGACCGTCCGCATGAATTACGTCAGGTTGGTGCCCCGCAAGCCATTGAACAAATAAAAATGTATGGAGATTATGTAAAATGGTTTCATGAAATGGCAACCCCGGAAGGAACGCCGCCAATGCTGCGTTATGCGCGTCAAAAAGCAGCCCAGGCTTTTGCTTTTACAGAGCAGGGGAATAAAGGACCCGTTCAAGTAAACTTTCCCTTTAGAGAACCGCTCACACCAGATTTCACACTTCCTGATATTTGGGGCGCTGAAAAAGAGAAATCTATTGCCGGCATAAACAGAATGGAAGGCATGAAGTATTTAGGCGAAGAACAAATACAGGAACTTACAGCTCTTTTTGGTTCTTCTCAAAAAGGGCTCCTTGTGTGCGGGCCAGAGATGAATGTAAATTTTGCAGAGCGTGTATGCGAACTGGCTCAAGCTTGGAATTTGCCTGTTCTGGCTGACCCCTTATCACAGCTGCGGACAGGGGACCATGATAAAACTCATGTCATTGAAGGGTACGATGCGTTCTTACGAGATTCAGAAATCCGTGAGCGGCTGCAGCCGGATTATATTATCCGCTTCGGAGCGATGCCGGTCTCGAAAGCATATTTGTTTTATGTCAAAGAGCATAGCCATATTCCGCAGTTTGTTGTAGAAGAGAATGAAGGTTTCCGTGACCCGACCGGCAATGATACAGCTTATATCTATGCTGACCTAAGACAACTATGCAGCCAGCTGATTGAAAAGGCGCCGGATAAGCTTCCGACTGCAGCATGGCTGGATGAATGGCTGCATTATAATCAAATTGCTAAGAATCATTTATTATCTGGAGAAGAAACGCACGTAACAGAAGGAGAAGCTGCCCGCGGAATAGCAGCTGTTATTCCAGAGCAGACAACGTTATATGTCGGAAACAGTATGGCTGTCCGTGATGTGGATAGCTTTTTTATGGTGTCTTCGAAGGCTGTTTCCATCCTTTGCAATCGGGGAGCAAATGGGATTGATGGTGTGATTTCAAGTGCTGTTGGTGCTGCGGCAGCTGGCCAGCGGGTTACACTGCTGATTGGAGACCTCTCCTTTTTCCATGATATGAATGGACTGCTGGCGGCAAAACAATACCAGCTTCCAATCACCATTGTATTAGTAAATAATAACGGCGGAGGAATTTTTTCTTTTCTTCCGCAGGCTAATGATAAGAAGCATTTTGAAGCACTTTTTGGCACACCGGTCGATCTGCCATTTGAAAAAGCCGGTTCGTTATACGGCGCAGCTTATCAGATTGCTTCAACAGAAAGTGTTTTAAAGGAAAAGCTGAAGCAAAGCTATCAGCAATCCGGTTTATCCATCATTGAAGTAAAAACAGATCGTGATGAAAATGCTGTCTGGCACCGGGAGAAATGGAATCGAATTATGGCAGAGATAAAAGAGGGATGGCAATGAGTCCAGCCGGCTTACCATACGAAATCCTCGGTGAAGGAGAACCTGTGCTGTTTTTACATGGATTTACCGGAACGCGTGAGACCTGGCGGGAAACCTGCTCGTATTTACCCGGGTATCAATGTATTTTAGTGGATTTGCCAGGACATGGAGAAGCAGACAGTACCATTACTTCGATGAAGGATTGCTGTACCCTGCTTGCAGAGCTTTTAGATAAATTAGGAATAAAAAAAGCACATGTCGTCGGCTATTCTATGGGAGGAAGAACCGCACTGAGCTTTGCGATGTATTATCCGGAGTATATTGCTGCGCTTGTATTAGAGAGTGCTTCTCCGGGATTAAAGGAGGAAGCTGCCCGCCGTGAACGAATAGAGAAGGACGAGCAGCTGGCACAGCGTATTTTGGAAAATGGCGTCGAAGCATTTGTGGATACATGGCAGAAGCTTCCTTTATTCGCCACCCAAAAAGAGCTGCCGGATCATGTGCAGCGGAATCTCCGTAAGGAACGTCTTTCTCAAAAGGAGGAAGGCTTGGCGATGTCTCTGCAGGCGATGGGAACAGGAGCTCAGCCCTCCTGGTGGGGGCATTTATCAGAGCTTGCGAAACCGGCTTTATTGATTGCCGGCGAAGAAGACGAAAAATTTGTCGCTATGAATCAAATGATGCAAAAAGAAATCCCACAGGCAGCGTTCATGCTTTGTCCGAAAGCCGGTCATGCTGTTCATGTGGAAAAATCGCGAAACTTTGGTAAAATGGTAAATGTGTTCTTAAATGAAAATCATATTACGTCATAAGCCTTGCGCTTGAAAGGAGTCATTAACATGACAGTGGAATGGCAAAAAGTGAAGAACTTTGAAGAAATTATTTATGAAAAATACAACGGGATTGCAAAGGTAACAATAAATCGGCCTGAAAAACGTAATGCCTTTACACCAAATACCGTAAAAGAAATGATTGAAGCTTTTACAGATGCAAGAGATGATTCTTCCATCGGCGTGATTGTGTTAGCTGGAGAAGGAGATAAAGCATTCTGTTCCGGCGGAGACCAGTCTGTCCGCGGCCATGGCGGCTATGTTGGCGGCGATGAAGTTCCGCGTTTGAATGTACTTGATCTGCAGCGCTTAATCCGTACTATTCCGAAGCCGGTGGTTGCGATGGTTTCTGGCTATGCAATCGGAGGCGGACACGTGCTTCATGTAGTGTGTGACTTAACGATTGCTGCAGATAATGCAATCTTTGGACAAACCGGACCAAAAGTTGGCAGCTTTGATGCTGGTTATGGTGCAGGCTACTTGGCTCGTATGGTCGGTCATAAGCGCGCACGTGAAATCTGGTACCTGTGCCGTCAATATAATGCGGAAGAAGCATATGAAATGGGATTGGTAAACACCGTGGTACCTTTGGAAAAATTAGAACAAGAAACCTTACAATGGTGTGAAGAAATCTTAGAGAAATCGCCAATGGCATTACGCTTCCTGAAAGCATCCTTTAATGCAGATACGGATGGCTTAGCAGGACTGCAGCAGCTTGGCGGGGACGCAACCCTTCTTTACTACACAACAGATGAAGCAAAAGAAGGCAGAGATGCATTTAAAGAAAAAAGAAAACCGAACTTTAAACAGTTCCCTAGATTCCCTTAAGTCAGTATGGAAGAAACCTTTGCAGATTACGCAAAGGTTTCTTTTCGCAAGGGAAGGAATATATTTTAATAACGACGGAGGAAGTAAAATGAGTACAGTTATTCCCCATTGGCTTGATAAACAAGCCGATTTATCCCCCGATGAAACAGCCGTAGAATGGAAAGATGGCACTACCGTGACGTTTAGCCAGCTGGCTGAAAAGAGCCGGGAAAAAGCAAGAAAGCTTGCTGCCGCTGATGTAAAAAAAGGCGATCATGTGGCGGTGCTTTCAGGCAACAGCATCGAAATGATGGAGGCCATTCATGCTTGCAGTTATTTAGGTGCAGTGGTTGTTTTATTAAATATGCGCTTAACTGCTTTTGAACGGAAACAGCAAATGGAAGATGCAGGAGTCACGCTGCTGATTGCAGAAGCAGAAGAGGAGACTTTGACAGAAATAAAACAGCTGACGTTTGAACAGCTGAATCAATTAAAAGCTTCCCCTCATGTACAGCTTTTGGAAGAGATAGAGCTGTCTAATGTATTTACAATGATGTATACCTCAGGGACATCCGGTTTTCCGAAGGCTGTCCAGCATACGTATGAAAATCACTGGTGGAGTGCAACAAGCTCCAGCTTGAATTTCGGAAAGCACAATGACGATAAATGGCTGATTCCACTCCCGCTATTTCATGTGAGCGGACTGTCTACCATGTTAAAAGGAATTATTTATGGCATGCCCATTTATTTATTGGAAAAATTCAATGTGGAAGATGTGCATGATGCGATTATGAATAAGAAGGTAACCATCGCTTCTGTTGTTACAGTCATGCTGCAGCGCCTGGTAAGTTATCTGGGGGAATCAAGCTATCCGGAGGCTTTCCGCTGTATGCTTCTCGGAGGAGGACCGGCGCCAGAATCGCTGCTGCAGCAAACGAAAGCGAAACAAATTCCGGTGTTTCAGTCCTATGGTATGACGGAAACGGCTTCTCAGATTGTGACATTAAGCCCAAGAGACGCACTTCGAAAAGTGGGTTCAGCAGGAAAACCGCTGTTTCCGGCACAATTAAAAATACGCGGAAAGCAGGCGAATGAAGTTGGGGAGATACTTGTTAAGGGGCCAATGGTGACACCTGGTTATTATAATAGACCAGAAGCGAATGAAAAATCTTTCTTAAATGGCTGGCTGGCAACAGGCGATGTGGGGTATTTAGATGAAGAAGGCTTCTTATATGTGGTTGATCGCCGCAGTGATCTAATTATTTCCGGCGGGGAAAATATTTATCCGTCAGAAATTGAAAATATATTGCTGCAGATAGAAGGAATTCGGGAAGCGGGGGTAACCGGCTTGACGGACAAGGAATGGGGAGAAATTCCGGTTGCTTTTGTTGTTACGGACAAAATGATTACAAAAGAGGAGATTCTTTCTTTCTTAAAGGATAAATTAGCACGTTATAAACAGCCGAAGGAAATTCATTTTATGGATCAATTACCGAGAAATGCTGCAAATAAGCTGGTTCGTCAGGCATTAAAGAATTATCGATAGGCGCATAGCAAGTTTGTAACAGAATTTTTGCTGTTTCTTTACAGTTTCATAAAATAGGTTTGGCTCTTTTTAATGACGGGTAGCGCTAACTATACTGTTTAGAAAGGGGCAAAAATCAATGGGAAACTTTATGAACGATTATTTTACAGCAAACTTTTGGACTGGACTCCAAAATGTGGTTATAGCGCTTATTGTTCTTCTTATCGTATGGCTGCTTGCTAAACTGATAAGCAACGTAGTAGAAAAAGCGTTAAAGAAAACGAACTGGGATGATAAGCTATTTAATCGGTTCCGGTTAAAAGGGGAACCGGTGAAGTCAGAAAAGGTTATTGCAAAAGCAGTTTATTACATACTGCTGATTGTTGCATTTATTTTGTTCTTCAATATTCTTAATCTGTCGATGATTGCTAATCCATTATCGGATTTGATCTCAACATTCTTAAATTTCATACCGGCAGTAGTGAAGGCAGCATTAATTTTACTATTGGCTTGGGTCATTGCAACCGTTGTCCAATGGATGATTGTTGAAGGAAGCAAGAAACTGCGCATTCAGCGCCTGTTTTCCAAAATAGGAGTTGCTGATTCTGAGGATGGAATCCGAAAAACAACAGAAACTATCGGGAAATTTGCGTTCTATCTTATTTTACTCCTATTTATTCCTGGTGTACTGCAGGCTTTAAATATTCAGGGGGTTGCCGAACCGTTTAGCGGTCTGTTGGCGTCTGTTTTAAACTTTATCCCTAAACTTGCTGCAGCCGTACTTATTTTTGCAGTAGGCTGGTTTGTCGGCAAGATTGTCCGCAGTGTAGTGACAAATTTATTAGACGCAGCAGGTACAGAAAAATGGATTCAAAAATTAAAGCTGTCCAATTTATTTGAAGGGACATCTTTTGCAAAATTTGTCGGAAACATTGTTTTCATTCTTATTCTGATTCCAATTACGATTTCTGCGTTGGAACAATTAGAATTAGCAGGGATTACGGAGCCGGCAATCGGCATGCTGCACAGTGTCGTGCAGATGATTCCGAATATCCTGATTGCAATTGGTTTAATTCTGGTGGGAATCTGGTTAGGCAAGCTGATTGGTGAATTTGTCAGCAGTTATCTTGCTAAATTAGGATTTAATCGTTTTGTTTCCACTGTCAGCAATAATAAAGCAGTGGACCAGGCGAAATGGACGCCATCTTATATTGGCGGCTATGTTGTACAGATTTTAATTATTTTCTTCTTAACGGTGCAGGCATTGTATATTATTCAGCTGGATTTCCTGGTAGGAATTGCAACTGCGATTACTGCTTATCTGCCAAATGTTCTGGCAGCAGTGCTTATTTTGGGTATTGCTTTATTACTTGGTTCGATGGTGCAAAAAGTATTGCTGCATCTGTTAAATGGACCGGCAACTGGTGTGCTTGCAGGGTTTGCCAAGTATAGTATTTTGATTCTGGCAGCATTTATGGCTGTATCCCAACTGGGTATTGCATCAACTATTGTAAACAGTGCATTTATCTTGCTGCTGGCCGCATTAGCATTGGCATTTGGACTTGCCTTTGGTTTGGGAGGAAAAGATTTTGCAGCAAAATATCTGCAGAAATTTGATAGAACAATTGATAATACTTCCATTAACCAGGAGCAGCAGAATCGTACGGACAATAATGATAATCTGTAATAACAGTTTGAAAAGGCGTGTGTACCTTCAAAGGTATATGCGCTTTTTTCATATTTAAGAGATTATTTTCGTTTTTTGCGGAGAATATAATCGTGAGGTGATGAAATTGGATAAACAAAAATATTTTATCAGTGTTGGACAAGGTGAAATTTCCCGGACTCCGTACCAGGGAAATGATGATTTTGTGATTTATGCAACGGCAGAAGAAATACTCATGCTGCGCAGAAAATTTGAAGGACTGCATGAAGCGAGTTTTGACAGCTACAAACGGTCTCACATCCCTTTTGTACCTTACCATTTGGATACTGCCAATGATGTCTATGATGAAACGATGGCAGGAGTGTATCAAGCGTTATATGACCTGGGGGATGAAAATACGAAGAACCATATTCGGACTATGGGAATATTAGATGAAGAATAGGTAAAAAAGTACTTTAGTACGAAAATGTTTAGATGATATAATAAAAAGGTATAGTATAGTATATGAAAAATCAGAAATAAAGAATTTTTCATCAGTAAAAACAGGTTTTTTTAGACAGGAAACATAGATAAGAAGAGGGAGTGCTGTATATGAGAAAGCTCGCTTTAATTCTTTGTTTTACAATGATGACAGCCGTTATTTTATCTATCACTGTACCTGGAGAATCTGCTGTCGAAGGAAACAATCAGATCGGTGCATCTGCAGAAGCAGAAGAAATGCAGCCGGATAAGGAAGAAGTTATTCGCGTTATGAACGGGTTAGAAGATACATTGAAGCAGGATGCGGATGATTCGTATAAGCTGAAGCATTATGCAACAGAACAGGAGCTTACAGAAGCTTTTGAAGCATATGTTACACCAGAATTAGCCGCAGCCTTTGTTGACTATTACTTCCGGGCTGAAGCGGACGGCGTTTATGTTATCCCGACACAAACGGAGCCATGGTTTCAAGAAGAAAATGAATATGATATGATAAATATATCAAATCATTCTGTACAAGTAGTACAGGAAAATGAAAATGACATGGTAGGGAGTTACACTCTTGTGGTGGAGATGGCATTTCAAAACGGCTGGAAAATTCAAGGTATAAGCTATAAGTGATAACAGCCCTGTGGGAAAGTAGTGGAAGTAGTGAACGTTTTTAAGGATTTTTACAATAATACGGTACAATTATCTTTTTTAGATCATCCATTTTCGAAAAGTCCGAAGCATGTATGGGTGATTTGCAGATATAAAGATAAATGGCTGTTAACGGACCACAAGGAAAGAGGAATTGAGTTTCCTGGAGGGAAGGTCGAACCAGGAGAAACTGCAGAGCAGGCGGCTGTCCGGGAAGTTATGGAGGAAACAGGGGCAACGGTAAACAAGCTTCATTACATTGGACAATATAAAGTGGACGGGCGTTATGAAACAGTTATTAAGAATGTCTACTATGCGGAAATTGATGAATTGATTCCGCAATCTACTTATTATGAAACGAAAGGTCCGGTATTCCTAAAGAATATCCCGGCGAATGTAAAAAGGAAAACGGATTTTAGTTTTATTATGAAGGATGCTGTACTAGAATCCTGTTTGCTCCGGATAAAAAAATCGTATGTATAAAAATAGCAGTCAGCTGAGCGCTGGCTGCTATTTTCGAATCAGCATCTGCTCTATTTTTTCTACGGTTTTGTACATAATCGCCGCAAGGATAGCGATGATGACAAGGCTGGACATAACAAGCGTAAAATCAAATACTTGAAAGCCGTAAATAATTAAATATCCTAACCCCTGTTTGGAAACTAAATATTCTCCGACAATAACTCCTACCCAGGATAGCCCGACATTTACCTTTAAGGTGGAGATAATAGCCGGTAAAGAGGCAGGAAAAACCGCTTCTTTAAAGCATTGCCATTTTGTTGCTTCAAAGCTCCGCAATACTTTTAAATAGTTTTGGTCGACCTCGTTGAAAGCCGCAAATACAACAAGGGTGGTAACAATAACAGAAATAATAAATCCCATCGCAATGATGGATAAATAGCCGGGACCAAGTGCTACGATGAGTATCGGGCCGAGAGCCACTTTTGGCATTGCATTAAAAACTACCAGATAAGGATCCATGACTTTCGCAAAACGATGAAAGCTCCAGAGCATAGAAGCAATGATAATCCCGGCAATTGTGCCGATCAAAAAGCCGAGGATGGTTTCAAACAGCGTAATCTGAATATGACTGAGTAAGGATCCCTCTAAGAGCCGGCTCCATATTGAGCTGAATACACGGCTGGGCGAGCTGAAGAGCAGCGGATCTATCCAGTAAAACCTGCTGGCTGTCTCCCAGAGAGCAAAAAATAAAATTAAAATAGACAGCTGCCAGGTCAGTACAATCTTAGCTTCTTTTTTTAATTTTTGCTGATAGAGTGCAAATAACTTAGGACCGTTCATAAGCATCCTCCTCTAGAGGCTTTACTGTATCTTTTTGCTGGTCTAAGTCCGCCCAGATTTTATCGAAAAGCCGGCTGTATTTTGGATGCTTTCTTGCCATAAACGGTGATTCATTTCGTAATTCAACAGGCACGTCATATACTTTTTCAATTGCACCGGGATGCGAAGACATCAGAATAATCCGGTCGCTCATTGAAATAGCTTCCCCGATATCATGTGTTACCAGAATGGCTGTTTTTTGATAAGCTTTTAATAAATCAGCTACCAATACTTCCAGTTTTAGCTTTGTCTGAAAATCCAGAGCAGAAAAGGGTTCATCCAGTAAGAGAATTTCCGGCTCTGTGATAAGTGTTCTGATTAATGCCGCCCGCTGCCGCATCCCCCCTGATAATTCATTAGGGTATTTATCAGCGACATCTTCTAGTCCGACTTCTTCCAAAAGGGCAATTGCTCTTTGCTTTAAATCCTCTGGCTTCCGTTTTCTGATTCTGGGTCCAATGAGCACATTATCAATAATGTTTTTCCAGGGAAACAAATAATCCTGCTGGAGCATATAGCCGATTTCTAAATCGCTTCCGTCTATATTCTTCCCGTTTACTAAAATATTGCCTTCAGCAGGTTGCAGCATTCCAGAGATAAGAGAGAGCAGCGTAGATTTACCACAGCCGCTTGGTCCGAGCAATGAAATGAATTCATTCTTTTTCACAGAAAAAGAGATATTGTGCAGCGCTTCTGTATATTGTTTTTTGGAGAAGTAATAATGAGATACCCGCTCTAATGTAAGATAAGACATTGTTGACCTCCTTTATTCCCCGATGATCCGCTCTGCATACTCTGTGTTGACGAGATCTTCATATGGAGCATCTCCAGGGAGCTCCCCGGCTTCATCCATAATATCTTTTAGGTTTTCCCAGGCATCCTCTTCCAGCAGCGGAGATGTCGCAAAGGAGCCTTGCTGTTTATAGCGGTCGATGGCATTAGCGAGCATTTCTACATCGGTATCTTCAAAATAAGGCTCTACCACTTCTGCAATTTCTAACGAATCTGTCTCCTCCACCCATTGCTGTGCTTTATAGATTGCTCTGGTAAATGCTTCGACAGTTTCCTCTTCTTCCTCTAAAAAGCTTTGCTTTGCCATGAAGACAGTATATGGCACTTGCCCGGATTCTTCTCCGAAAGAGGCGACAATCTCACCCTGGCCATTTGCTTCAAAAATACTTGCGGTTGGTTCAAATAACTGCACATACTCATAATCCCCGCTGGCAAAAGCGCCTGGAATATTTGCAAAATCAATATTCTGAACTAAATTTAAATCTTCTTGAGGGTTGATATCATGCTGCTTCAAAACATACTCCCCAACCATCTGAGGCATTCCGCCGACACGCTGACCGAGAAAATGGCTGTCGCGTAAATCCTCCCAATTAAATTCTTCATCTGCGTCCTTGGCTACTAAAAATGTTCCGTCCGTCTGAGTCAGCTGGGCGAAGTTCACAGCGTAATCCCTGGAATCCTGAGCATAGACATAGATAGATGTTTCTGAGCCGACCAGCGCAATATCTGCGCTGTCAGATAACAGTGCTGTCATTGTCGTATCGCCGCCCCATGTTGTTTGCAAATCGACCTCCAGTCCTTCTTCTTCAAAAAAGCCTTTTTCTAAAGCAACATATTGCGGTGCATAAAAAATGGATCGTGTGACTTCTGCAAGGTCTATCTGGGTCATTTTATTTTGATTACAGGCACTAATGAGAAGCAGAGAACAAATCAATAGAATGAAACAAGCGAGCTTTCTCATTTTCTTCTTCCTTCCTTTCTCAAAAAACTGTTCTTGAACATCTTGTATAAATATATGTTTCGCGGGATGATTGTGTGAACGCCTAGAATTTGGAGATTTTGTGAGGTGAAAAGAAAAGAGCAGCAAAAAAAGGATAAACCCAAATTGGAGTTTATCCTTTTTTTGCGTGAACATGCTATTTTGGAGAAGCTGTTTGATTATACTGGACGATACAGCGGACCAGCCTGTTGAATTGTGTCGCTGACTTCCGTGAATTTCTCGAAATTCATATGGAATTTTCCGGCTAAATTTTTAGCTTCCAGTTCATAACTTTCCTTATCTGCCCAAGCATTTTTAGGAACAAGAACTTCATCAGGAACACCTGGAATGAATTTTGGGATAGCCAACCCGAAAATTTCATCTGTTGTTGTTTCCGCGTCATTTAACTCGCCGATTAAAGCGGAGTGCACCATCGCACGCGTGTAGGATAATTTCATTCTCGTTCCTACACCGTACATGCCGCCGGTCCAGCCGGTATTAATCAGGAACACGTTAGCATCAAATTTATCAATTTTTTCTCCGAGCATTTCTGCATAGACAGATGGATTTAATGGTAAAAACGGAGATCCGAAGCATGCTGAGAATGTAGCGACAGGCTTAGTTACACCACGTTCTGTACCAGCCAGCTTGCTCGTGTATCCGCTTAAGAAATGATACATTGCCTGCTCTTTTGTCAATTTACTGATTGGCGGTAAAGTACCGGAAGCATCTGCGGTCAGGAAAATAATTGTATTTGGATGTCCGGCTACACTTGGCTCTAAGCTGTTATCAATATTTTCTAATGGATAAGCCGCCCGTGTATTTTCTGTTAACAAAGTATCATCATAATCCGGGACGCGTGTATCTTCATCCAAGGCGACATTTTCCAAAACAGATCCGTAGCGGATAGCATCAAAGATTTGCGGCTCTTTTTCTGCAGATAAATTAATGCATTTTGCATAGCAGCCGCCTTCAATATTAAAGACACCTTCGTCACTCCAGCCATGCTCATCATCACCGATTAACCTTCTGTCAACGTCAGCTGAAAGTGTGGTTTTTCCAGTTCCGGATAAACCGAAAAATAAAGCGACATCGCCATCTTCTCCGACGTTAGAAGAGCAATGCATGGACAGAACATTTTGCTCGGGGAGGAGGAAATTAGCTACAGAGAAGATAGATTTTTTTATCTCTCCCGCATATTCTGTTCCGCCGATAAGCACAATGCGCTGTTCAAAGGAAATGAGAACAAAGGCTTCGGAGTTTGTACCGTCAACTTCCGGGTCTGCTTTAAAACCGGGAGCAGAGATTACTGTAAAATCAGCTTCATGTAATTGCTCCATTTCTTTTTCAACAGGAATAAATAATTGTCTTGCGAATAAATTATGCCAGGCATATTCATTGATTACCTGAATAGGCAGTTTGTATTTTTCATCCGCACCCGCATAAGCTTGCAGATGAAAAATTTCTTCTTGGTTATCTAAATAGGCAATCACTTTGCCAATCAGCCTATTAAAGACTTCCTCTTCAATAGGCTGATTAACATTTCCCCAGTCTACCTTATCCGCTGATAAAGCATCTTTTACAATAAATTTATCTTTTGGAGAACGTCCCGTGTATTTTCCAGTGGTGGCACGGACCGCACCAGTAGATGTTAATTTTGCTTCATCACGATGAATAATTTTTTCGATAAGCTGGCCAACAGAATAGTTGCTGTAAATATTAGTTAAAGTGAGCTCCTCCAGTATACTTCTCCGCAATATTTTCATAAAGCAATTATTCACTCCTTATTAATGGTTTAGAATTGATTTTATCTTGAAATATGTTTATTAGTATAACACATTAAATATAATAGTTCATACTAATTTATGAAAAATTATTTTTTCTGTCACAGATGATAATAAGGTTGACAGGAGAGGCTTGTTTCGTTAATCTAAATATTGAACGGATACTCTTATTTGGAGATGGTGGAGGGACAGTCCCGATGAAGCCCAGCAACCTCACTTTAAGTGAAAGGTGCTAACCTGATGCAAGGATCATTCCTTGAACAATAAGAGCGAAAGGCCAATAAGTTTTCCTTTCCTCATATATTTTGAAGGAGAGGTTTTTTTGTTTTTAGGAGACTTTTTAAATATCCTCTAAAAAATGAAACCACATTGGGTGGAATGATAAATTTATATTGAAATAGAGTTCCGTAACATTATTGGAGAAGGGGAGTTAGCCTTATGGCTGCAAATCGTCGTTTATTTACTTCTGAGTCAGTTACTGAAGGGCATCCGGATAAGATGTCTGACCAAATTTCAGACGCTATTCTGGATGAGATTCTCTCGAAGGATCCGAATGCCAGAGTGGCTTGTGAAACTACGGTTACAACTGGAATTGTTTTAGTTGCCGGAGAGATTTCTACAAGTACATATGTAGATATTCCTGCAATTGTACGTGAAACAGTACAAGGAATTGGCTATACACGGGCAAAATATGGTTTTGATTCAGAAACATGTGCTGTATTGACTGCTATTGATGAGCAGTCTCCTGATATTGCCGGCGGTGTGGATGTTGCGCTGGAAGCAAGACAAGGACAAGAAAGTGAAGAAGAAATCGAGGCAATTGGTGCCGGTGATCAGGGATTAATGTTTGGTTATGCATGTAATGAAACTGAAGAGCTGATGCCTTTACCAATTTCTTTAGCACACCGTTTATCCAAAAGATTAGCAGATGTTCGAAAGGAAGAGATTATCGGCTATCTGCGTCCAGACGGGAAAACACAGGTAACCGTTGAGTACGGTGAAGATAATCAGCCGCTGCGTGTAGATACGGTTGTCATTTCTGCGCAGCATCATCCGGATATTACGAATGAACAAATCGAAGCGGATATTATTAAACATGTTGTCGAAGCTGTTGTACCCGGTGAATTACTGGATGAAAAAACAAAGTATTATATTAATCCGACCGGGCGCTTTGTTTTAGGCGGTCCACAAGGCGATGTCGGCTTGACCGGAAGAAAGATTATTGTAGACACTTATGGAGGCTATGCCAGACATGGGGGCGGCGCTTTTAGCGGTAAGGATGCAACGAAAGTGGATCGTTCTGCTGCGTATGCGGCCCGTTATGTTGCTAAAAATATTGTTGCTGCAGGTCTTGCTGATTCTTGTGAGGTTCAGCTGGCTTATGCGATTGGCGTTGCCCAGCCCGTTTCTATCTCAATCAATACATTCGGTACAGGGGAAGTCAGTGAAGAGAGATTAGTGGAAGCAGTCCGGGAGCTATTCGATTTGCGGCCGGCAGGTATTATCCGCATGCTTGATTTAAGAAGACCAATTTTTAAAAACACAGCTGCTTACGGCCATTTCGGACGTACAGATATTACATTCCCATGGGAAAAAACAGATAAAGTAGAAGAATTAAAAGCGTTGACTGCAAAATAAAAAAACGTCAGGTGTCTGAAGATGCCTGACGTTTTTCTTTAAAGAATAAAAGTATATAAAAAATGCTGAATATAGCCGCTCCAGAAATACACTCCGCTTTCCGTGGGCTTGAGCTCAGCCTCCTCGATAAAGAAGACTTAGCGATTGGCAAGCCATCAGGCGCAGACAGAGCTAAAGTCGTACTTATGCCCCGAGGGTAAAAAAAGAAGAACACTTTTTCCTGCGGGGTCTTCCCACTGGGACTGCGATTACTCGCCCCACCGAAGCCCGTCGCAGCGGATATCTCTTCGGCGAGAACACTGATGTTTTAAAGACCAAGCGGTGTTCTTGGTTTTTCTTTATAATGGAAGGAAACTGGTTTTATTCCTTTCCGCCCATGTTTGTTTCTTTTAAATAATATTGTCCTTTTTCCACATAGGATTTACGGATGCGGTCCATTTCTTGATAGTCTTTATCGGTTAATTCACGGACCACTTTAGCCGGCCTGCCCATAGCTAATGTGCGGGGCGGTATTTTTTTGCCCGGCGGCACCAGGCTCCCGGCGCCGACAAAAGCATGTTCCCCAATCTCTGCGCCATCTAAAATAATAGAACCCATGCCAATCAGCGCATGATGGCGTATAATCGCAGAATGCAAGGTGACTTGATGTCCGACAGTTACATCATCTTCAAGAATCAACGGCATATCAGGACTCTGATGCAGCATAGAGAGGTCCTGAACATTGGTACGCTTGCCGATTTTTGTCGGTGCCACATCACCGCGAATCACCGTGTGGAACCAAATACTTGCTTCTTCTTCAATCGTCACGTCCCCGTTGATTACCGCATTTTTGGCAATGAATGCGGCAGAATCAATAGACGGGGTTATTCCTTTATATGATTCAATCATCTGTATTCCTCCAACTCAGTCATATTGATTAAAGTATATCAAAGGAAATATTATCTGGAAAGGCAGCTCTAAATGAGTTGATTTTGGTACTGAATGAAGGAGAAAGAATTGTTATTCCTATCGCAATCTCCTAATTGTAGGCATATATTCTAAGCCATTTGTTTGATGTGGATAATAAGTTTGAATGTAGATATATTTCTTTTTATCCTCTACAGATACGCATCTTTTTATGGTAGAATAAATAAGCTGGTTACTTAAGGATAGTAATAACATAAAGAGATAAACAGGAACACTATTCTAAGTAATTTCCACGTTGTTGATTTGACAATGGGAGCAGTAACAGATGTTCCAGTAATAACTGGAATAAGTAATTGTATAAATCTGTTTTAATCTGGCTATGGATAATGGGGCATCCATACAAACAGGCGGACTTTTACAGAGAGAGAAAGTTTTGCATGTGGCGCAGAGAACTGATTTATCGTTAAAAATGGGGTTGTACTTTCATGTTGATTCAAATTGTAATAGGGATTTTATTTTTTATCGGTGTCTATATACTGATAAGCGATGAGCAAAAATGGCTGCGTCTGACAACATTTGGTTATTTTATTTTGTTAACTATTATTTTTGCAGCCGGATATATGAATCAGTTGAACAACCTGCAAGACCCTGAACTGGGCGAACTTTCTGCATTGCGCGACTGGGTTTATCTATTTGGATATTTATATTCTGTCCCGCTCATGGTTGTATCAGCTTATATTTGGATTCCCTATCCCAAAAAATATAAGACACTTCGATCCCGTGCGCTCATGATTTCTTTTATTATATTTATTATCATGACAGCCGGGCATTTCTTAAATTTATTCTTTCGATTACTATTTTTAGGAATTGCATAAGAAACGCTCTATGACACAGAGCGTTTCTTTTTTTCGATAGCGATTAAAAACGGAGCTTGATTTTGCTGATTGATAAATTGGTACCTGAGCACTTGATATTCTTTTTGATTTAATTGTGAGGCGTAAGAAAGAACCGCTTCTTTTTCTTCCTCGCCGCCCGGATGCCCATAATAAATAACCAGAACGACCAGACCGTTTGTTTTCAGTTTTTCCAATATCGCTTCAATCGAGGCGATGGTGGAGGGCGCTTTCGTAACTATTGATTTATCGCTTTTTGGTAAATAGCCAAGGTTAAAAATAGCACCGCCGAAAATATCTTCTTTAATATTGCTATGTATCTTTTCATGGCTGTCCTGAATAAGGGATACATTATGACAGCCATTTTTGTAAAGTGTCTCTTTCGTATTTTGAATGGCCTGCTCCTGGATATCAAATCCATATACCTTGCCGGAAGGACCGACAGTCTGGCTTAAAAATAATGTATCATGTCCGTTTCCGCAGGTCGCGTCGATAGCTGTATCTCCTTCTTTCAGGCTTTCTTTTAAAAGTGTATGTGCGCAGGTTAAAACATTTAATAGCATGTTACTGTCTCCTTCTGTATTTTTTCCAATGTAAATATGCTGTATTTCATTATAACAAGAAAAACGGTAAAATGTTTATTGCTCCGCTTTCAATTGAATAGTCAACAGTCTGTATTATATTTTTCCTCGAGATATGGTTTCCAATTATAAAAATAAGTGTATACTAAGAAGTAAGATACGTCAGGTCAACTTGACACGGGATATTTATTTCATTATAATTCCAGTATCTATCATAAAATGAAAGACGATGAAAAAGGATTAGTAATAGGTTTTATCAGTTTTAGAGAAGCGGTGGGTGGTGAAAACTGCTACTGATAGACGTATGAACTCACCTTTTTAGTTTGCAGTAATGAAATCAGAGTAATTACTGTCGTTTCATCAACGTTACCGATGTCAAGCGAACGCTTTTTAGCGTTAATTTGGGTGGTACCGCGGGAATAATCACAGCTTCTCGTCCCTTTATTGGGATGAGTGGCTTTTTTTATACCTGATTTTATAAAAAATCAGGATATAGATGTCCGTGCCGTATGTGATTGAACGATATAAGAGTCAGGACGAAAGGAAGGATTATAATGAGCTTTCAACATCAGGAAATCGAGAGAAAATGGCAAAAATATTGGGATAACAATCAAACTTTCAAAACAAATACATTTTCTAATAAAGAGAAATTTTATGCGCTTGATATGTTCCCTTATCCATCCGGCCAAGGGCTGCACGTTGGCCATCCGGAAGGTTATACGGCAACAGATATTTTAGCCAGAATGAAAAGAATGCAAGGATATGAAGTTATGCATCCGATGGGCTGGGACGCTTTTGGACTTCCGGCAGAGCAATATGCCATTGATACAGGAAATAGCCCTAAAGAATTTACAGAAGCAAATATTCAAACCTTTAAGAGACAGATTAAAGAGTTAGGCTTTTCTTATGATTGGGACCGGGAAATCAATACAACAGACCCCCATTATTATAAGTGGACACAATGGATTTTCAAAAAGCTTTATGAAAATGATTTGGCTTATATGGATGAAGTGGCTGTCAACTGGTGTCCTGCTCTTGGAACGGTGCTTGCCAATGAAGAAGTAATTGATGGGAAGAGTGAACGCGGAGGGCATCCGGTAGTCCGTAAACCGATGAAGCAGTGGATGCTTAAAATAACGGCGTACGCAGATCGACTGCTTTCTGATTTGGAAGAATTGGATTGGCCGGAAAGCCTGAAGGAAATGCAGCGTAACTGGATTGGGCGTTCAGAAGGGGCTGAGGTGACCTTCTCCATTGAAGGACATGAGGAAACCTTTACTGTATTTACAACACGTCCGGATACATTGTTCGGAGCAACGTACGCTGTTATGGCACCAGAACATGATTTTGTTAAAAAAATTACAACCGCAGCACAAAAAGAAGCTGTGGAAAAATATTTACATGACGTACAAACGAAGTCTGATTTAGAGCGTACAGATCTTGCCAAAGAAAAAACAGGTGTATTTACGGGAGCCTATGCGATTAATCCTGTTAATGGAGAGAAGATGCCGATTTGGGTAGCAGACTATGTATTGATGAGTTATGGAAGCGGAGCAATTATGGCAGTTCCTGGACATGACGAGCGTGACTATGAATTTGCTTCTGTATTTAATCTGCCAATCAGAGAAGTAGTCGCTGGCGGAAATATAGATGAGGAAGCTTATACAGGAGACGGCCCCCATGTTAATTCTGGATTTTTAGATGGACTGGATAAAGATGAGGCTATTTCTAAAATGATTGAATGGCTGGAAGAAAATAAAAAAGGAACAAAGAAAATCACGTATCGTTTGCGTGACTGGCTTTTTGCAAGGCAGCGTTATTGGGGAGAGCCGATTCCGATCATTCATTGGGAAGATGGCAGCATGACTGCTGTGCCGGATGAGGAGCTTCCATTGGAACTTCCGGAAATGACCGAGATTAAACCATCGGGAACTGGAGAATCTCCGCTTGCCACGAATGGAGATTGGGTAAATGTAGTTGACCCGGAAACAGGAATGAAGGGCAGAAGAGAAACAAATACGATGCCGCAATGGGCCGGCAGCTGCTGGTACTTCCTGCGCTATGTTGATCCGCATAATACGGAACAGCTTGCTGATCCAAAAGCATTGGAAGAATGGCTTCCAATCGACATATATATCGGCGGAGCAGAGCATGCCGTGCTTCACTTGTTATACGCACGTTTCTGGCATAAATTCCTTTATGATATCGGAGTTGTTTCCACGAAGGAGCCTTTCCAAAAATTATTTAACCAAGGGATGATTCTTGGAGAAGGTAATGAGAAAATGAGTAAATCAAAAGGAAATGTTGTTAATCCGGATGATATTATTTCTTCTCATGGCGCAGATACGTTAAGATTATATGAAATGTTTATGGGGCCATTAGATGCTTCTGTTGCCTGGTCAACAAATGGTTTAGATGGATCCCGGCGTTTCTTGGATCGTGTTTGGAGACTGTATATCAATGATGATAATTCATTAACAGATAAGATTACAGATGAAGCTGCAACAGAATTGGATAAGGTTTATCATGAAACGGTTAAGAAAGTGACAGAGGACTTTGAGAATCTTCACTTTAATACTGGTATTTCTCAAATGATGGTATTTGTGAATGAATGCTACAAAGCTGAATCAATCCCGAAAAATTACGCAGAAGGCTTTGTGAAGCTTCTTTCTCCAGTCGCTCCGCATATGTGTGAAGAGATTTGGCAAAAGCTAGGCAATGAAGATTCTATAAGCCTTGCTGGCTGGCCTGCTTACGATGAATCGAAGCTGGTGGAAGAAGAAGTAGAGGTTGTTTTACAGGTGATGGGCAAGGTACGTGCGAAACTAAGCGTTCCAGCAGGCACTGAAAAAGACGACCTTGAAAAACTGGCTTTAAATCAAGAAAGTATAAAAAAATGGCTGGAAGGAAAGACAATTCGAAAAGTGATTGTTGTTCCAGATAAACTTGTTAATGTTGTAGCTAATTAATCCATTTTTTCTCTAACTGAAAACCGGACTATAATCATAATTCGCTTGGCGGGAATTGATTATAGTCCGGTTTTTCTATGTTTTCTTTATAAAAAATACTAACTGGAGGAATTATCCAAACGCGGAAGATCTGTTTGCAAGTCTGTTTCTAGCAGCATCCATTTCTCCTCATCATACATCCAAATCGATTCCACGGTTCCAATTCCGTCTGCATGATAAGCACCACTTATTTGCTGAAAGCTTTTAAGACCTTTTTGACCTTCATCGTCTAAGTCAATGATGTCAAAAAATGCAACAGGATCAATCATGAGTGTTGTAGGTTCCAGAAGTTTACCCTGCTTATCGTATAGCTTTAAGCGGATATATTCTTCTTTTTGACCCGAGACATCTAAAATGATGGGGTCTTCATTTGGAAGCAATTGAATGGACGCTCGAAAACCATCCATAAATTCCCCTTTTACCGGCTGCTCTATTGGAAGTGGAAGCTCGATAAAATCATCTTTTTCCCATTGATTTAACTGAGAAGTATATAATCCGCCGCTTCCGCCGGTAGGACTCTGATAAAGAATATCCATGACACCGCTGTGAGTTAAATCCGCAAAATGTAATTCGGGATCGTAGCCTCCGCCATAGTTTATCCGCCATGTTTTATCAGTAGAAGGACTGGAAATCTCAACCCAAATATCTTGATAATAAACACCATCTGCAGCAAATAATTTTCCTTTTAACTCTAACAGTTCTTTCTCTCCATCTCCTGTAACATCCTCTTCATACGTTTGGATTAGCATCGTATCATTTGAAGCTGCTTCTGCCGGAGCGAAAAAGAGAGCTAAAAACAATAAACTGATATAAGCCATCAATAACACCTTCTATTCATAAAATGATTAAGTTTTGCCTTAGTTTAATCAAACGATTTGAATCCTATTCATAATGCATTTAATATAATAAAGAAGGAAAATAGAAGGAGATGAGAGAAAATGGCAGATATAAAAGAGCTTACCCCGGCAGAAGTGGATACTATCAGAGAAAACGATAATATTCAGTTGATTGATGTCAGAGAAGATGAAGAAGTAGCGCAAGGAATCATTGAAAATGCTTTGCATATTCCTTTAGGCGATATACCGGCTGCTTATGAGGAATTAGATAAAGATAAGGAATATATTATGATTTGCCGGTCTGGAAGAAGAAGCCACAACGCTACCGCTTTTTTACAAGAGCAAGGGTTTAATGTATCAAACATGAGCGGCGGAATGCTGGAGTGGGATGGAGAAATTATTATTAAATAATTCCATAAGTGTGATGAATATATAGACTTTATAGAAGATATTCCGCGGGAAAATAAAATCTCGCGGGATTTTTAGGTTTAGCAGGAGTAAAGTAACCAGACTATACGAGATTTATAATTTAATGAAGGGAGTACAAAAAAGGACATAATACAGCTTTATTTAATCCCTTCAGTTAGATAAAAAGAAATTTTCTCGTTTTGTGTTGACTTAATTTGTCGATAATGATATAATAAATTTCCAACGTTGAGTTAACGCTTTTGTAAAAATAATTTTATAAAAAAGTTGTTGACGCAGCATTGGTTATCTGATATATTAATAAAGTTGCTGATTTGAAACAGCGACAAACAAATTGCTCTTTGAAAACTGAACAAAACAACCAGTACGAAAGAAGAAAAACACCTCGTTTTTCTTAAAGAAATAAAGTCAGAAGTTGACTTCTGAAAGCTAAAGTTTCAAACACTTTTATGGAGAGTTTGATCTTGGCTCAGGACGAACGCTGGCGGCGTGCCTAATACATGCAAGTCGAGCGCGGGAAGCGAACGGAACTCTTCGGAGGGAAGTTCGTGGAACGAGCGGCGGACGGGTGAGTAACACGTAGGCAACCTGCCTGTAAGACTGGGATAACTCGCGGAAACGCGAGCTAATACCGGATAACACTTTCTATCACCTGATGGAAAGTTGAAAGGCGGCTTTTGCTGTCACTTACAGATGGGCCTGCGGCGCATTAGCTAGTTGGTGAGGTAACGGCTCACCAAGGCGACGATGCGTAGCCGACCTGAGAGGGTGATCGGCCACACTGGGACTGAGACACGGCCCAGACTCCTACGGGAGGCAGCAGTAGGGAATCTTCCGCAATGGACGAAAGTCTGACGGAGCAACGCCGCGTGAGTGATGAAGGTTTTCGGATCGTAAAACTCTGTTGTCGGGGAAGAACAAGTATGATAGTAACTGATCGTACCTTGACGGTACCTGACCAGAAAGCCACGGCTAACTACGTGCCAGCAGCCGCGGTAATACGTAGGTGGCAAGCGTTGTCCGGAATTATTGGGCGTAAAGCGCTCGCAGGCGGTTCTTTAAGTCTGATGTGAAATCTTGCGGCTCAACCGCAAACGTGCATTGGAAACTGGAGGACTTGAGTGCAGAAGAGGAGAGTGGAATTCCACGTGTAGCGGTGAAATGCGTAGAGATGTGGAGGAACACCAGTGGCGAAGGCGACTCTCTGGTCTGTAACTGACGCTGAGGAGCGAAAGCGTGGGGAGCGAACAGGATTAGATACCCTGGTAGTCCACGCCGTAAACGATGAGTGCTAGGTGTTAGGGGGTTTCCGCCCCTTAGTGCTGAAGTTAACGCATTAAGCACTCCGCCTGGGGAGTACGGCCGCAAGGCTGAAACTCAAAAGAATTGACGGGGACCCGCACAAGCGGTGGAGCATGTGGTTTAATTCGAAGCAACGCGAAGAACCTTACCAGGTCTTGACATCCTTTGACCACTCTAGAGATAGAGCTTTCCCTTCGGGGACAAAGTGACAGGTGGTGCATGGTTGTCGTCAGCTCGTGTCGTGAGATGTTGGGTTAAGTCCCGCAACGAGCGCAACCCTTAATCTTAGTTGCCAGCATTCAGTTGGGCACTCTAAGGTGACTGCCGGTGACAAACCGGAGGAAGGTGGGGATGACGTCAAATCATCATGCCCCTTATGACCTGGGCTACACACGTGCTACAATGGACGGAACAAAGGGAAGCGAACCCGCGAGGTCCAGCAAATCCCATAAAACCGTTCTCAGTTCGGATTGCAGGCTGCAACTCGCCTGCATGAAGCCGGAATCGCTAGTAATCGCGGATCAGCATGCCGCGGTGAATACGTTCCCGGGTCTTGTACACACCGCCCGTCACACCACGAGAGTTCGTAACACCCGAAGTCGGTGAGGTAACCTTTTGGAGCCAGCCGCCGAAGGTGGGACGAATGATTGGGGTGAAGTCGTAACAAGGTAGCCGTATCGGAAGGTGCGGCTGGATCACCTCCTTTCTAAGGATTAAAAGGAACGTCGATTAAGTTCGCCACATCCTGTGGCAACATCGACATAACCCACATCGTGTGGGCCATCGTACGTGGTTGTTTGGTTCAGTTTTGAGAGAGCAATTCTCTCAAAGGAAGCTTGTACCTTGAAAACTAAATAAGAGTAACAACGACATCAAACTTTAAAAATAAGGCAAAAAAGCTATTGATATAGCGACACAACTGATTACATTCTGTAATCAGCCATCTTATTCAAAAACTTTAGTTAAGTGAATAAGGGCGCACGGTGGATGCCTTGGCACTAGGAGCCGATGAAGGACGGGACTAACACCGATATGCCTCGGGGAGTTGTAAGTAAACGTTATATCCGAGGATTTCCGAATGGGGGAACCCACTGTTCGTAATGGAACAGTACATCTATCTGAATACATAGGATAGGTGAGGCAGACCCGGGGAACTGAAACATCTCAGTACCTGGAGGAAGAGAAAGAAACATCGATTTCCTGAGTAGCGGCGAGCGAAACGGAAAGAGCCCAAACCAAGAAGCTTGCTTCTTGGGGTTGTAGGACATTCCATTGGAGTGACAAAGAAATTCTTTAGATGAATCGATCTGGAAAGGTCAGCCAAAGAGGGTAACAGCCCTGTAATCGAAAAAGAATTTCCTCCGGAGTGTATCCTGAGTACGGCGGAACACGTGGAATTCCGTCGGAATCCGGGAGGACCATCTCCCAAGGCTAAATACTCCCTAGTGACCGATAGTGAACCAGTACCGTGAGGGAAAGGTGAAAAGCACCCCGGGAGGGGAGTGAAATAGAACCTGAAACCGTGTGCCTACAAGTAGTCGAAGCCCGTTAATGGGTGACGGCGTACCTTTTGTAGAATGGACCGGCGAGTTACGATCGTATGCAAGGTTAAGTGGAAGACACGGAGCCGTAGCGAAAGCGAGTCTGAACAGGGCGAATGAGTATGCGGTCGTAGACCCGAAACTGTGTGATCTACCCATGTCCAGGGTGAAGGTCAGGTAACACTGACTGGAGGCCCGAACCCACGTATGTTGAAAAATGCGGGGATGAGGTGTGGGTAGCGGTGAAATTCCAATCGAACACAGAGATAGCTGGTTCTCTCCGAAATAGCTTTAGGGCTAGCCTCAAGATAGAGAGTACTGGAGGTAGAGCACTGATTGGACTAGGGGCCCCTACCGGGTTACCGAATTCAGTCAAACTCCGAATGCCAGTTACTTACACTTGGGAGTCAGACTATGGGTGATAAGGTTCATAGTCGAAAGGGAAACAGCCCAGACCGCCAGCTAAGGTCCCAAAGTATACGTTAAGTGGAAAAGGATGTGGCGTTGCACAGACAACCAGGATGTTGGCTTAGAAGCAGCCATCATTGAAAGAGTGCGTAATAGCTCACTGGTCGAGTGACGCTGCGCCGAAAATGTACCGGGGCTAAACGTATCACCGAAGCTGCGGATTGTTCTTACGAACAATGGTAGGAGAGCGTTCAAAGTGCAGTGAAGTCAGACCGTGAGGACTGGTGGAGCGCTTTGAAGTGAGAATGCCGGTATGAGTAGCGAAAAAAGAGTGAGAATCTCTTTCACCGAATGCCTAAGGTTTCCTGAGGAAGGCTCGTCCTCTCAGGGTTAGTCGGGACCTAAGCCGAGGCCGACAGGCGTAGGCGATGGACAACAGGTTGATATTCCTGTACCACCTCATGATTGTTTGAGCAATGGGGGGACGCAGGAGGATAAGGAGTGCGCACCGATGGATGTGCGTCCAAGCATGCGAGGAAGTCAGACAGGCAAATCCGTCTGACATGATTCTGAGCTGTGACGGGGAGGGAAATAGAGTACCGAAGTTCCTGATTTCACACTGCCAAGAAAAGCCTCTAGTTAGATCATAGGTGCCCGTACCGCAAACCGACACAGGTAGGCGAGGAGAGAATCCTAAGGTGAGCGGGAGAACTCTCGTTAAGGAACTCGGCAAAATGACCCCGTAACTTCGGGAGAAGGGGTGCTCACTTGTGAGTGAGCCGCAGTGAATAGGCCCAAGCGACTGTTTAGCAAAAACACAGGTCTCTGCGAAGCCGAAAGGCGAAGTATAGGGGCTGACACCTGCCCGGTGCTGGAAGGTTAAGGGGAAGAGTTAGCTCTTCGGAGCGAAGCTTTGAACCGAAGCCCCAGTAAACGGCGGCCGTAACTATAACGGTCCTAAGGTAGCGAAATTCCTTGTCGGGTAAGTTCCGACCCGCACGAAAGGTGCAACGACTTGGGCACTGTCTCAACGAGAGACCCGGTGAAATTATACTATGCGTGAAGATGCGCATTACCCGCGACAGGACGGAAAGACCCCGTGGAGCTTTACTGTAGCCTGATATGGAATGTTTGTGCAGTTTGTACAGGATAGGTGGGAGCCTTTGAAGCGTGAGCGCCAGCTTACGTGGAGGCATCCGTGGGATACCACCCTAACTGTATGACCATTCTAACCCAGGACCGTAATCCGGTTCGGAGACAGTGTCAGGCGGGCAGTTTGACTGGGGCGGTCGCCTCCTAAAAGGTAACGGAGGCGCCCAAAGGTTCCCTCAGAATGGTTGGAAATCATTCGAAGAGTGTAAAGGCAGAAGGGAGCTTGACTGCGAGACCTACAAGTCGAGCAGGGACGAAAGTCGGGCTTAGTGATCCGGTGGTTCCGCATGGAAGGGCCATCGCTCAACGGATAAAAGCTACCCCGGGGATAACAGGCTTATCTCCCCCAAGAGTTCACATCGACGGGGAGGTTTGGCACCTCGATGTCGGCTCATCGCATCCTGGGGCTGTAGTCGGTCCCAAGGGTTGGGCTGTTCGCCCATTAAAGCGGTACGCGAGCTGGGTTCAGAACGTCGTGAGACAGTTCGGTCCCTATCCGTCGTGGGCGTTGGAAGTTTGAGAGGAGCTGTCCTTAGTACGAGAGGACCGGGATGGACACACCGCTGGTGTACCAGTTGTTCCGCCAGGAGCATTGCTGGGTAGCTACGTGTGGTAAGGATAAGTGCTGAAAGCATCTAAGCATGAAGCCCCCCTCAAGATGAAACTTCCCATCACTTTAAGTGAGTAAAATCCCTCAGAGACGATGAGGTTGATAGGTCCGAGGTGGAAGCGTGGCGACACGTGCAGCTGACGGATACTAATCGATTGAGGACTTATCTAAGTTTTTTCATGTCACGTTACTCTTATTTAGTTTTCAGGGTGCAAATTCTTGAAAAAAGTGTTGCATTTTTATTCTAAAATGCATATAATATAACTTGTCCTTGTTTTTTAGGAAACATCTTCAAGTTACATATTTTATTGTCTGGTGGCGAGAGCGAAGAGGTCACACCTGTTCCCATGCCGAACACAGAAGTTAAGTTCTTCAGCGCCAATGGTAGTTGGGGGCTTCCCCCTGCGAGAGTAGGACGTTGCCAGGCATATTGAAAAAGAGTTAAGCATCATGCTTAGCTCTTTTTTCGTTTAGAAACATATGAAAGATTGTTTCTAAACGAAAAAGCGTGGTTCTTTGTCAAATGAGGTGGTGGAAAATCATTCCTCCATCTCTTTATTTATAAGCTTGCTTCAGCACAAGCTTGACCTCTTGTTGCCATAGGATTTTCTTTCTCATTCGTTCAAAATTTTTAATTCCATAATCGAATCCGATCTTTTTTAGGAAGCTCCTTTTGAACTTCACGGCGCACCTCATCCAAAGCCCAATAGACCTGACGCATGAAGTGAAAACGGTCAGCGATAATCAGGGGATTGCCCAATGCTTTTCGAATGGCTTGTTTAAACGCTTGAGATAAATCCATCACAACCATTTCTACTTTACCTGTATCACAAGACTTTAGATGCTTCTCAATCGTTTCTACTTTTCGATTAGGTAAGATATCGATGATTCTTCTATTCTCCACATCGACCACATTCAATTGAAACCTCTCTCCATCCGCATCGCCTTTAAATTCATCGATCGCAATAACTCGCGGCAATATTTTACTGGAGGTTAGTTCCTTCCGATCAAACCACCGTAAAACACGATTCACTGTTACACCAGTTACCAGTGCTGCCGTACGAAAGGAACTCACCGCTGCATGCTTCATCGCTATGGTCTGAACACTTGCCATACACCGTTGATAACGGTCTATCATCTGAAGATGTTCATAGAAGGTGCGATGACAGAACGCACAAATGTAACGCCTTTTCCATAATGAAATATGAACTTCTTTTGTCGTAAAAGCAGACCCTTGAATGCTTTGCCAACGGTAACCATGAATCCGTTTGGTTCTTCCTCCACAAAACGGACATTTCTGCATGCGCGGTTTTGTGAATAACTCTGCAACGAAATGACTTTCTTCTTCTCTGATATCCCACACATCTACATGAGAATCTTTTATTCCTAATAACTCTGTGATAAAATGATGATGCACTCTTTTCCTCTCCCATTCCTTTTGTCTCGACAACTCAAGGTTATCAGAGAGAGGAAAAGGAGTGTATTTTTTGCTTCGTTCCCCTTTGTATAGTTGAATTTTAAATTACATACTAAAAAGACGAGAAGTACCCAGGTTTAATGGTACTTCTCGTCTTTTTCCTTATTTAGATATGTTCCATCGGTTATTGATGGAATCTGTTATACTTGTAATCGCTCCGTCTCCGGTAACATTACATGCTGTACCTAAGCTGTCTTGAGCAAGATACAATGCAATCATTAAGGATACCATTGTCGGCCCGAAGCCTAACATGGATTCAAGCAGGCCGATAGAAGCCATAACCGCTCCGCCAGGTACCCCAGGCGCTGCAATCATCGTCACTCCCAATACAAGTAAGAAAGGGAAAACAGATCCAAATGAGATGGAATCTCCCTGTAAAAATAAAACTGCAGTTGCACAGCTTAACAGGGTAATGGTGCTTCCTGATAAATGAATATTAGCAAGTAAAGGAATCGTGAAATCAGCAATATTGTCTTTTACCTTTAATTTTTTGGACTGTTCTAATGTAACAGGTATCGTAGCAGCGGAGGATTGAGTTCCAAGCGCTGTGAAATAAGCCGGCAGCATGTTTTTTAACATACGGAAAGGATTCTGTTTACTCAATGCTCCAGCAACTGAATACTGAAAGATTAAGTATAAAACATGTAACAGAATAATCATCACAAAGACAACTGCGAATACTTGTAAAATAGAAGCTACCTGTCCTGCATGTGTCATGTTGGCAAAGATTCCAAAAATATGAATTGGCAGTAATGGAATAATTGCTTTACTGATAACTAATTCGACAATAGATCGAAAATCAGTAAATACTTTTAATAATGTATCATTTTTTAATGCTGCCATACCGATTCCTAAAATAAACGAAAGAATAAGTGCGGTAATTACTTCAAAAGGCGGATGAAGCTCAAAATCCAAAAAACCTTCCAGCAGTGCGCCGCTTGGGTCATTAAACATCGTTAATGACTGTCCGCTTAAAATAGATGGATACAGATTGCTTGCAGCTGTATATGCTATAAGACCAGCGAAGATCGTTGATACATAAGCAATTAGAGCTGTAATCGATAATAATTTTCCGGCTCCTTTTCCCATATAACCAATTCCGGGTGCGATAAACCCTAAAATAATAAGCGGGATGATAAAGCTGAGGAATCCGCCAAAAATATCATTAAATGTGGCGAACAATCGAATAAGCCAATCATTTGCAATTATTCCGACAATAATACCAAGAGCAATCGCAATAATAATACGAAATAATAAACCAAAGCGTTGCATAAAAAACTCTCCAATCTGGTTTGTAAATAATATGTAACGGACATAGTATAACTCAAAATTAAGATGATAGCTAGACCTTATTAAGTAAAATGAATGGGAAAATAAAGGAAGTCAGCTATTTATTCATATGTTTCAGATGGTTTAGAAATGCAACCCATAATCATTATATTTTTGTGGAATATAGAAAAGAGAAGCACCCCGGAGGATACTTCCCAGTCTGAGATATTAACTCATTCCAAATGGTCCTAATGTTTCCGTCTCCTTGTTTCCTGATCCTGATTTTTGTTTGGAGCTGAAAAAAGGAGCTGCTTGCTGCAAAGCCTGACCTACATTTTGCTGTTGATTGGTCATAGAGTAAAAGGTGGCTGCACCAATACCAACAGAGGCAACCAATGGAAGCCAAATTGAGTTTTTTTCCATACTAATCCTTCCTTTCAACATATGTGAAAAAGACAGTTAGTAAAAGCTGGCCGGTTGATAGATGGCCAGCTCAGACAAGTTTATTATTTCCAGAGGAAAATAAATTATGAAAGACATTAATTAACAGCATCTGCAGTTGTATCCAAGGCTGCATTCATGCCGGCTATTCTGCCGGTAACGAGTGCAGAAGTAATATTATATCCGCCCGTATAGCCATGTATATCTAAAATTTCTCCGCAAAAATATAGGCCGTGCATGATTTTTGATTTCATGGTGTTCGGTACAATTTCTTTAATTGAAATACCTCCGCCAGTAACAAATGCTTTTTCCATTGGAAGACTGCCGTGTACTAGGAAGGAGAAATTTTTAATATCTTTTGTAAATTGAAGCATGGTATTTTTCGAGATATTGGCACATTTTTGTTCAGAGCCGATGTCATGCGTTTCCATTAAATAGTCAAGAAGTCGTTCAGGAATCAGTCCTTTGACTGCATTTTTAAACGCTTTTTTTGGATTCTCTTCAAGAGTATGCATTATTTGTTTAAATAAATCATCTTCGGTTATTTCGGGTAAAATATCGAGATGCATTTCTACAGAATCTCTGCCCCGCATCAGCTCTTTAACGACAAACTGGGAACAGCGCAAAACAGCAGGACCGGAAATACCGAAATGGGTGAAAATCATATCCATCTGATGAGTGATAATTGGTTTTCCCCGTTTATTTAATACACTTAAACGAATATTTCTTAGAGATAAGCCTTGAAGTTTTTTTTGCTTAATAAAGACTTCTTTCGAGGTGAGCGCTACTTCTGTCGGGTAAAGTGTCGTTACCGTATGACCAGCAATTTTAGCCCACGGATAAGCATCACCTGTCGAACCAGTGTGAGGCACCGCTTTTCCACCTGCTGCCAGAACGATGGCGGCAGCTTCTATAGAAGGTTCTTCATCAAAGTGTACCTTATGCAGACTCTCCCCATATTCTATTGCAGATGCTTTTGTATTCATTTTTACGGTGACACCTTGTTCTTTTAATTGATTAATAAGTGCATTAACCACATCCATTGCTTTGTTGGATTCGGGAAACATTCTGCCATGATCTTCTTCCTTTAAAGCAATTCCAAGACCTTCAAAATAATCAATAATATCATAATTATTAAATACTGAAAAAGCACTATATAAAAATTTACCATTGCCAGGAATATGTTTTATTACTTCTTCCTGCGGTAAACGGTTTGTTACATTACAGCGGCCTCCACCGGAGATGGCTAGTTTCTTGCCCAGTTTTTTACCTTTTTCAATCAGCAGTGTTTTGGCGCCGTGCTCTGCTGCAGATATAGCTGCCATTAATCCAGATGGTCCTCCGCCGATGACGACAACATCATAATCCAAGGTTTCTCATTCCTTTCTTTTCCTTCCGTATCGTAGCACTTTCTATAAAAATGTACAATCCTGATAAAAAATTCTTCTATATATCATAAGGGAAATGAAGGCTGCTTAGGATGTAATAGAATGAAACGAAATTTATTTGTCGTTTTTTAGCAGATTAAATCAAGCAATGCAGACAAAAAGTATGCTAAAATTAATAGGAAGTGCTAAAATAAAGCAATCTATTTTATTAATCTAATTGTAGGTGAAAAAGTTACAATGTCAAATATGCTACGAGGAACGATGCTTTTATCAGGTGCGTCGTTCCTGTCCAAGTTTTTAGGAATGATTTTTGTTATCCCGTTTTTTGCAATCGTTGGTACGACAGGTAATGCGCTGTTTGTATATGCGTACACACCTTACAGTATTTTTATTAGTTTATCCACAGTCGGGATTCCGGCGGCAGTATCAAAATTTGTATCCAAATATAATGCTTTAGGGGATTATCAAATTGGGATGCGGATGTTTCGAGCTGGCAGCGCATTAATGCTTGTCACTGGGATTATTGCATTTCTTGTTATGTTTTTATCGGCTGATTGGATAGGAGCACGGCAAATTAAAGGAGAAGGCGGACCAATAACTCCGGATGATATCGCTTTTGTTATTCGGATGGTCAGCTTTGCACTGATTGTTATTCCGGCAATGAGTATTGTACGAGGTTTTTTTCAGGGAAATCAATCGATGGGACCGACTGCTATCTCCCAGACCATAGAACAAATTGTGCGCGTCATTGCTATTCTGCTGGGCTCTTATATTATTGTAAATTACTTTAACGGGTCGATTACTTTAGCAGTAGGCTTTGCTGCATTTGCAGCTTTAATCGGCGCCCTGGCAGCTTGTTTGGTTCTTTTCTGGTATTGGAGAAAAAGAAAGCCGTTTATTGATAAGAAAATTGCAAACCAGAAGACGACACATGATTTTCGCACGATCGATTTATTTAAGGAATTATTTCGATATGCCGGTCCATTTGTATTAGTTGGTCTAGCTATCCCGCTATATCAGCTTGTTGATCAGTTTACATTTCAGCCTGCCATGGTTGCCAGCGGCAGAGGAGCGACATATGATACAGAATTAGCTGTTATCAACAACTTGGGACATAAAATAGTTATTATACCGATGACTATCGCTACAGGGTTATCTATGGCGATGCTGCCATCGTTAACGAATGCTTTTACACAAAATGATCAAACTACTTATACAAAACTAATTAACCAGGCTTTACAGGTTATCATGGTATTTGTCATTCCGGCAGCTGCAGGAATTGCAATTCTTTCCGATGAAATTTTTGGCTCGTTATTTACGCTGGAAGACATTGAAATTACAGGGAAATTGATGGCTTTATATGCTCCAGTGGCATTGCTCTTTGGCTTGATTACAGTAACAGCGGGGATGCTGCAGGGGCTGGATCAGCAAAATTATGCGGTTATCAGCTTATTGGCCGGTCTTTTGGTAAAAGTATTATTCAACAGTCAGTTTATTCATATGTTCGGCGGACAAGGGGCCATTTTAGGTACGGCAATTGCAGCAGGAATCGCTGTTTTGCTGAATTTGATTCGAATAAGAAAAAGTGCTGATTTTTCTTACAAACAAACGATAAAGCGCACAATCTTAATTTTGATTTTTACAGGAATGATGTGCTTCGTTATTGCAGTATTAAAATTTGGTTTCAGCTTCGTTCTGCCGTACCAGGAAGAACGCTGGGCAACGACGATAATGCTTTTTATCGGTATATCTGCAGGCGGATTGTTCTATCTATTTTTAGCGTATAAATCAACATTGTTAGAACATATCTTTCAAGGGAATATACCAGGCTTAAATCGATTGAAACGCAAAAAATAAGGAGTTCTCCTATGCGATTAGATAAATTGTTGGCAAACATGGCTGTGGGAAGCAGGAAAGAAGTAAAACAGCTGTTAAAAGCGAAAAAAGTCACTTTAAATAATCATGTGGTCAAAGACGGTTCGATAAAGGTAAATCCAGATTCAGACAGTATCCATGTGGATGGATATCCTGTCATTTATCAGGAATTTATTTATTTGATGCTTCACAAGCCTCCCGGAGTTGTATCGGCAACGACCGATGCAAAGGATAAGACGGTCATTGACTTGTTATCCGAACAGGAAAGGCATTTCCAGCCTTTCCCAGTAGGGAGGCTGGATAAAGATACAGAAGGTTTATTATTAATTACGAATGATGGAGACTTAGGCCACCATCTGACTTCTCCGAATAAAAATGTACCGAAAATGTATCGTGCCAAGGTAAAGGGCGAGCTGCCTCAGGATGTAATCCAACAATTTGCTGATGGAGTTACGCTGGAAGATGGTTACTTTACTAAACCAGCTAAACTGGAAATATTATCTGTAGATGAAGAATCGGGAGTTTCTGAAGTACAAATAGAAATTACGGAAGGAAAATTTCATCAGATTAAACGGATGTTTGAAGCGGTTCAGGGGAAGGTTATCTATTTAAAGCGACATCGAATGGGAGAATTAACCCTGGATGACCAATTGGCGCGGGGGGCTTACCGCCCGCTGACCGAGGAGGAAGTAGCTTATTGCTACAGTTTAAAAAAATAAGGAGTTATGACCATGTCTCATTATTTTATAGGTATCCAGGTGAAGCCAGTGTTGGCAGAGCAGCTGGCAGAATGGCAGAAGCATTTCATGCAGTATCTTCCTTATAAGCAATGGACAGATAAGGAAGATTTTCATATTACGCTTGTTTTTTTAGGAGAAGTGGACGAAAAGTCGATAGAAACTCTTCGGAATGAGCTTTATTCTATCACAGCTCACACATCATTTGATTTAAACAGAAGCGGTTTAGGTACTTTTGGAAATAAGCATCAGCCAAGGGTTTTATGGCTGGGGGTGGAAAGTAATCCAATGTTGAACCGCATACAGCAGCAAGTAGTACAGATCTGCGAAATCATCGGATATAAAAAAGAGAAGAGAGCGTATACTCCGCATATTACTATCGCTAAGAAATGGGCAGATCAAAAGAAAACCGTAACAGAAGACAGTTGGAATAAAATAATATCCGATATGCCTTCCCTGGCAGAAGCATTTAACGTGGATGCGGTGGAGCTATACAAGGTACATCCTTCTTCCACTCCGAAATATGAAATTATTCAGCGTTTTCCATTGCGTCATGAGTCATTTAGCTGAATCTCATTTACAAATATGTGTGTGAAGAGGCAGTTTGCAGACTTTTCAATGACAACTAGAAGCGTAGCAGGTTTTCTGATGAGAAAAAGGAGAGAACAGGATAGATGGCACAGTTAATTAAGCTACAGGATTATATTTCCAGATATGAGTGGGATACCTATCGTTACCCTGCTCAATATATCAGACAAAAGAAAGAACAGTGGGAACGGTTCTATTCGGAATGGCTTGACCCTTCTCTTAAGGAGAAGGTCAAAGAAGAAGTGCAGCCGGAAACAGAAGAGGTAAAGGAAAAAAATTCACTGCTGCAAAAATGGAAAGAACGATTTATCAAATCACCGGTTGTTGTAGAGGATTTGACTCCAGACGAAGAAATCGTAAAACGGAATAAACCGTTATTAAAGCTTCCTGATACAGAAGAGGAATTAAAGCAGGTTTTTCTGGATCGCATATTGGAAATTCAGATGAAATGGGCGTCATCCACTGTTTCGCAGGTTTCGGTTGTTGATTCGAATTATTATAATGATCCATTATTACGATTTTTGCTGCAGCGCTTTCCGGATACATATCTTGTGATGTACCGTCCTATTTTTGAAGTGAAGCAAGCGGCTGTGGAGACAGATATTATACTTATCACACCAATTGGAGTAGAAATACTATCATTTGTCGAACTGGATACAGACGAAGTGATTATGGCCGGAGATGAACGTACCTGGACCATTACTGCTAAAAATAATGAAGAGCCCGGCCGGCTGGTCAATCCATTAATCTCATTAAAACGGTCGGAAAAATGGATTGAACGTTTTCTGAAGGAAGAAAATATCGATATTCCGATTAAAAAAACAGTGATATCCAGGATTAATCGTATTTTATATGCTACAGCACCTTACCAGACAGAAATTATCGATAAGCTCTCATTCCCGGAATGGTTTCAAGAGAAGCGATCGATTCATTTACCACTGAAAAAGAGACAGCTCAGCGTGGCTGAATCCTTGTTAAGAAACAGCTTATCGCATTCTTTTCTGAGACCGGAATGGGAAGCGGAGTAAGCTGAGGATGTATTTATTGATTGTGAATCCCCATGCTGGGAATGGGAGAGCAAAGCAGGCCTTTGAGCGTATTCAAAAGATGGAAAGTTTTCACAGCATCGAACAAAAAACTTTATTTACTGACGCACCTGGGGAGGGCAAAGTGATTGCTGCAAATTATTCCAAGGATAGAAGGATAAAGCATGTTATCGTTATCGGCGGAGACGGAACCATGCATGAAGTAATGAACGGCTGGGTTAACCAAGAAGTGCCGATTTCTTTTATTCCGGCCGGTTCTGGAAATGATTTTGCCAGAGGGACCGGTCAAAACCAGAAAGCAGAGAACCAATGGCAGAAAATCATTTCAAATCCGGATAGGTACATCTATTGGAATGGCAGGGTTCAACTGGACAACAACGAGAATAAAAGGTTTATTAATAGTATCGGTGTCGGGATAGATGCAATAACGACAGAAAAAGCAAATAAATCTCGATTAAAGGGCTGGCTTAATCGTCTGAGGTTGGGGAAGTTAATTTATCTGATCGCATTAATCCGGGTAATCTGGAGCTTTCAACCGATGGATATTCGTTTGAAATATGATGGAAAGGTAAGGACATTGAAAAATGTCTGGCTCATTTCTGCAGCAAATCATCCCTATTGCGGCGGCGGATTAAAGGTAGTGCCGCATGCAGCCATGCATCAGGAATATCTGTCCATCCTGATTGTTCATCAGATATCCAGAAAGAAAATTCTATTATTATTCCTGCTGATTATTTTTGGCCTGCATCGTTTTTTAAAGGAAGTAGAATTATTTCGGACGAAGGAGCTGGTGATAGAGGCTGATTCAACAGTCCGCTATCAGGCAGATGGAGAAACTGGAAGCCTCCGTACTTGTCTGATTACAAAGGATAAACGGGCAGTACATATTATATAAATAGAAACTTCATTCAGTGGGAGATTTACGGACGATTCTCCGTGATAAATAGTACAAAAAGCAGATTGATTGAAATTTTATTATATTTTAATATTATTGATAATGCATGTAGATATTGTAATTTTGATCATTTCTAGATACAATAAAGACTTAACACATGAAAAAGAATCATATTATTTATCGGAAATAGAGAAGGATTGCTTGTCTATCTGATTTATAACCAGATAAAAAGCAAGAATGGTCTATTGATGAATAAAGATTTTTCGGATGTTTCTTGAACACGCACTTGAATGCTAATTTTGAAAGATGGGAAGACATTATGATTAACTGGCTCGAACATGCTTTAGGTACAGGGTGGCTTGTCAGACCGGCTGGAGGTTTGACCGGCGAGGCATTTATAGCTGAAAAAAATGGGAAGCGATTGTTTTTGAAACGGAACACATCGCCTTTCTTAGCTGTACTCTCTGCGGAAGGAATTGTACCAAAGCTTATTTGGACAAAGCGAATAGAAAATGGTGATGTTATTACCGCTCAAGAATGGCTGGAAGGGCGTTCTTTGAATGAAGAAGAAATGAAGCAGCAATCTGTGGCTGATTTATTGTATAAAATACATCATTCCTCGGAATTAATGCATATGCTGTTAAAAATGGGGAAAAAACCGGTAACCTCAGATGAAAGCTTCACCCAGCTTTGTTTACAATTAGAAAATAATGGCTTAATGCATGAGCGGGAAGAGGTACTGGAAGCAATTGGTTTGCTGGAAATGATGCTTCCTTATACAAGAAACCAAAGGCTCGCAGTATGTCATTGTGACATGAACCATAATAATTTAATCTTAACAAAAGAAAACATCATTTATTTAATTGATTGGGATAATGGAACCATTGCTGATCCTGCAACGGATATTGGTATGCTCTTAAAATGGTATATTCCAAAGGAAGATTGGAAAGAGTGGCTTATCAATTACGGAATAGAGCCGGACAGACAATGGTTTATTCGTATGTACTGGTATCTCCTGCAGGACAACCTCCAATTCTTATGCTGGCACTTTGACCGTAATGAGAAAGGGAAAGTCCAGCAAAGATTGAAGGAATTACAGGAAATCAACCAATCCATTAAAGATTTTATTGTTTCTTAGCACATCGGGATATCAATCAGAGATTTTGCTGGACCGTATTGATCCAATGCTGAAACTGATCCTGATGATCACCAATATGTTTTGTCAGATCGGATGCAGCAGTCCCATCTTTGCCATATTGGTAAATGCGCGTCAGGACGTCCTGGATATCCTGATCAGATAATTCTTGTTGAGCTAATAGGGAAGCAGTGAGCCTCTCCAACTGAGCATGTTCATTCGGAGACACAGAGGAATCAGATTGATGCTCGTCTAAAATATCACACAGTAATTGCAGTTTGTTTTGCAGAGATAGTTGCATCTAATTTCACCTCGTTCCTGAGCATAGTTTAAACGGATAATGCATTATTATTCACATCATCAAAAGCAATAAAAGTGAGGAAAGCGTATATGAGACAAAGATATAAACCATGGGCAGATGATTATTTAAAAGAAAAAAATCATATTGTATTAGAGAACCCGAGCGTACATAAAGGAGAATGGAAAAAAGTTTTTGGCAACGATAATCCGATTCATGTAGAAATTGGTTCAGGCAAGGGGCAATTCATTACAGGAATGGCAAAACAGCACCCGGATATAAACTTTATCGGCATCGAGGTAGCGAAAAGTATTATTGTTTCCACAGTTCAAAAAGTGGATGAAGAAGCGTTAGATAATATTCGCCTCTTGAATGAAGATGCGAATGATTTACTTGCTATATTTGAAGAAAATGAAATCGGGCAGATTTATTTAAATTTCTCCGATCCTTGGCCTAAAAATCGTCATGAGAAGCGTCGATTGACCTTTAGAAGCTTCTTGGAGCAATATCAGCATATTCTGCCGAAATCCGGTCAAATCGTTCTCAAAACCGATAATCGCGGATTATTTGAGTATTCATTAGTCAGCTTTTCCGACTATGGAATGAAGCTGAAAGAAGTGAATTTAGACTTGCATGCTATTGAGGATGAAACGAATGTGAAGACAGAGTATGAAGAAAAATTCGCTTCCATGGGACATGTCATCTATCGCTGTACAGCACAATTTTCATCATTATAAAGAAAGCTGGAGGCACAGCAAATCTTCAGGCGTAAGCCACGCTTTCATCTGGCAGATGAAAATAAAGGATTGACAGTACTTCTGTTTATTTGTCATAATATATACGATATGAATGGATATGATGAACCTTTAATTCAGTCCCGCGAGGCTGGTAAGGAATACGGATAAAGCAAAATAAATATGTCCTTTAAAGAGAAGTTTCCAAAGCTTAATAAAAATGATGTTGAAGATTTTATGGTCTTTTTTATCATCCTTTTGGAATACATATTTAATGGATAATGTTCCTTTGTATATTCTGACACCTTACCCCCGGACTGGTAAGGTGTTTTTTAGCTAGAGAGCAATTGGATATAGAATACATACAGAAGGGACAGGTATTGATGAAATCAAGAGAAATACAAGTACATGAACGGCTGCCATTATTACAGAGCTTGCCTTTAAGCCTGCAGCATTTATTTGCGATGTTCGGCTCCACGGTTTTAGTACCGCTTTTATTTAACGTAGATCCAGCAACCATTTTAATGATGAATGGGTTTGGCACACTGCTGTATATCTTTATAACGAAAGGGAAAATTCCTGCTTATTTAGGATCGAGCTTTGCTTTTATCGCACCAGTTACGCTGGTTCTGACAGACGGGGGAGGTTATGGTGCCGCTTTAGGCGGTTTCTTCGTAGTGGGCCTTGTCTTGACGATTATTGGAGTGATTGTCAAATATGCGGGTACAAGCTGGATTGATGTTATTTTCCCGCCGGCAGCGATGGGAGCCATTGTAGCCGTTATTGGGTTGGAGCTTGTGCCTACAGCAGCAGATATGGCTGGATTATTGCCGGCAGCGGATGCGCCGAGAGATATGACTGCGATAACGGTATCCTTGCTGACGTTAGGGGCAACCATCGTTTATTGGGTGACTTTAAGAGGATTCCTGAAAATTATACCGATTCTACTCGGTATAGTAACTGGTTATCTGATTGCGGCGATGTTTGGAATTGTAGATTTTACATCCGTACGCGAGGCAGCCTGGATTCAAATGCCGACGTATTATCAGATTGAGTTTAACTGGTCTGACATCCTTATTATCTTACCGGCGGCGCTGGTGCTTGTGCCTGAACATATTGGACACCTGGTAGTTACAGGTAATATTGTAAAGAAGGATATGGTAAAGGACCCCGGCTTAGACCGTTCTTTATTTGGTAATGGTATTTCTACAATGCTTTCCAGCTTTTTCGGATCGACACCAAATACCACCTATGGTGAAAACATTGGGGTCCTTGCGATTACCAGAGTATATTCTACATGGATTATCGGCGGGGCTGCAGTGTTAGCAGTTATTCTTTCCTTCTGCGGGAAGCTTGCTGCTTTAATTTCATCTATACCAACTCCGGTTATGGGCGGTATTTCTTTACTGCTTTTCGGTATTATCGCAGTAAGCGGTTTGCGTATGCTTGTAGAGCAGCAGATTGATTATAATAATTCACAAAATCTTATCCTGACCTGTGTAGTATTGGCAATTGGTGTCAGCGGAGCCAGCATTGAACTTGGTGCAGTAGAATTGACAGGGATGGGGCTGGCGACCATTGTTGCCATTTTAATCAGCTTATTCTTTAAACTGCTGGATGCTCTCAACTTATCGAATGAGGATAAGTAAATAAATATATGGATGAGGCATAGAAAGAAAACTGCGCTCGAATGAAATTGGAGAGAATTTCATATAGAGCGCAGTTTTCTTTTTATATAACAATTTTTGCAATAAGTATGCATAACCAATGAATATCGAAAGCGATACCAATTCCTAAGCAATAGCTATTTGATATAGAAAAAGGAATAGAAACGTATTATACCAGTCTGAAAGCCGTTTAAAATTTTTATTGACGAACCATCTGTTTGGTGATAATATTTCGATTATCACTAAAATAGTTTCGTTATGGATAGAAGATTCAAAGCAGTGCTAAATTCTTTTGGACTGCATTTTTACACTTTAGACTATGAATTTTTTTCAAAAGAATATCAAAAATATGAAATAATTTATAACTCTATTAATAGTCTGAAAAATATGTGAATATATGAACAACTATAGGCAAAATTCACAGAATCTTTTATATAACGAAACCATTTAAGCAGTTCGTCGATTGTCTTTGGGCATAGAAATGTTCATAATCTTTTAGAGAACAGACAGCAGGAACAACATAATTTAATTATTGGAGGATGAATGAACATGGCACAAATGCTTGCATTAGTTCTTATTGTATTGATTTTATATATTGGAGACGTGGTTGCTGCCAAAACCAAGGCTTGGGTACCGTCGATTTTTGTCTGTGCCGTTCTGTTTTTAGCCGGCTATTGGACCTTTTTCCCGCAGGATATAGTTGAAATAGCAGGTATACCTCCTGTAGTTGCTACAGTGCTGATGTACATGCTGATTGTAAATATGGGAACACTTTTATCCTTAAAAGAGCTGAAGCAGCAATGGCGTACGATTTTAATCGCTCTCGGCGGTGTTTTAGGCGTTGTTGCCTTCCTGCTTAGCTTTGGCACCTTGCTTTTCGGATTTCAGGCTATGGTTGTCGCTGTTCCACCGTTAGTGGGAGGACTGGTGTCTTCACTGATCATGTCAGAGGGCGCTGCAGAAGCAGGTCTGGTAAGCTTATCTGTATTTGCAATCGTTATTTATGTCATGCAGGGGTTTGCTGGCTATCCTTTAACATCTGTAATGCTGAAAAAAGAAGGAAAGCAGTTATTGAATAAAATACGCAGCGGTGAATTAAAGGAAGCTGACACATCGAATAAAATCGCAGCTGAAGAATATGAAGGCGCAAAGTTATTTAGGAATCTTCCGGAACAATATAATACCAGTTATTTTATATTTTTTAGATTAGCTGTTACCGGGTTCCTTGCTTATCAGATATCTGCATGGCTGGAGCCAATCGTATCTGTCAGTCCGATGGTCCTTTGTCTGTTATTCGGTGTTATCGGCAGAAGTGCCGGTTTCTTGGAGAAGCAGGCGCTGCAGAAGGCAAACGGATTTGGTTTTGCGATGTTGGGGCTGATGCTTTATATTCTTGACGGATTAAGAAATGCTACCCCGGATATGATGCTTGATATTATCTATTTATTAGTCGGAAGTATTCTTTTAGCTGTCATCGGAATGTATATTTTCTCCTTTATCGTTGGCAGGCTGTTTAAGGTCAGTAAGGCAATGGCATATGCAATATCCTTAACTGCCTTCTACGGCTTCCCGGCGGATTATGTAATTACCAATGAGGTAATCAACTCCTTGACGAAGGATACGAAGGAAAGAGAAATATTGACGAGCCACATGCTCCCCCCGATGCTGGTTGGCGGATTTGTGACCGTAACGATTGTATCTGTTATACTAGCAGGAGTATTTGTCAGTTTCTTGTAGATTGAGGGAGGAATCATTACGTGAAAGCAAATCAGGAAAGAATTGAAAAACATATTAAAGCATTAAGCAGATACACAGCGACGCCAAACGAAGGAACCACGCGCTTGACTTACAGTGAAGAAGATTTACAAGCCCGTACCTATATTAAAGGGCAGATGGAAGCATATGGGTTAGAGGTAAGAGAAGACGGTCTCGGCAACATTTTTGGCAAGCTGGAAGGTGAAAAGAAGGACGCGCCAAGTGTAATCGTAGGGTCTCACTTTGACAGTGTTCCTCATGGCGGGGATTATGACGGCCCGGCTGGTGTGATTGCCGGTCTAGAAATCGCTGCATTATTCCAGGATAATAAAGTTAAGCCGGTATATCCATTAGAAATTATTGCGATGATTGAAGAAGAAGGATCAAGGTTTGGCGGCGGTTTAATGGGCTCCAGAGGAATTGCCGGATATCTTTCAAAGGATGATATCCAAGAGATCAAGGATAAGGACGGTATCTCTGTCCCCGAAGCAATGAAAAAGATTGGTTTAGATCCTTCATTAGAGGTGAAACGAGATCCAGAAACAATCAAAGCATTTTTAGAAATGCATATTGAACAGGGTCCTATACTAGAAGAAGAGCAGATTTCCGTGGGAGTTGTGGAATCTATCGTCGGATTAACGCAATTAGAGGTAACGATTGACGGGAAAGCAGGACATGCTGGTACAACACCGATGGATCGGCGTTCAGATGCACTGGTAGCAGCTGCCAATATCATTACCAGACTGCCGCAGATTGCATTGGAAGAAGGGGAAGGAACTGTAGCAACAGTAGGAAGACATCAGGTATTTCCAAACGGAGCAAATGTAATTCCGGATAAAGTTGTTTTCTCTGTTGATATCCGTTCCAGCAAAGAAGCACATGTAAAAAATGTCGTGCAGAAAGTAAAAGATCTGGTTCGCTCTTGGGAAGCCGATGGTATTCAGACTGCAGTAGAGCAGTCCTTATACATGCAGCCTAAGGAACTGAATAAGGAAATTCGTTCGCTGCTTGAAGCATCCTGTGCGGAGCTAAATACTTCTTTTATCAACATGCACAGCGGAGCGGGACATGATGCGATGGTCCTTTCCGATATAACAGATGTCGGTTTAATTTTTGTACCGAGTAAAGACGGGCTGAGCCATTGTCCGGAGGAATGGACCGCAACCCATGAGCTGGCTGCAGGTATCGAAGTATTATACGAAACTGCATTAAAATTAACGGAACAATCCTAGTGTCGATTTGGCACTGGGATTTTTTTAATAGGTTATATCATATATGTTATGATAATAAAAAGAAGAAACGATGGAGTAAAAAATGGTCAATAAAAAAAGCCCGCTGAAAAATTCAAGCCGGCTTTTGCAGATGTATTGATTAATTTATGTAATGATGGTAAAATATAAAAGTTAAAGATATATAAAACAATATATATCCATATAGTATAATTATACATTATAACAATAAGTACGTCAATAGTTGTTTTCGGAAATAAAGGGGGAAGTTGATGGATAAGCAAAGGGATAGCCATGAATTTGAATATCAGCGACTAGAGAAGGTATTAGATATTATTGATATGAAACAACATGCTTTGAAGGAACAATCCTCCAAGGTGAAGGAAGATGTCGTTGAATTACGTAAAACATTCTGGGATGATATTACCGTTAATATGGACGAAATGGATGACATTATTGAAACACAGGAAAGTATTAAGCAGCAATCTAATATCCTCGCACAGAAAGAGCGGCATTACGGAAAAAATTATCAGCGGATGAACCAATTAGAACGGCTGAAAAACCAGCCTTACTTTGGGAGAGTTGATTTTCAGGAAGAAGGCAGTGAAGAAATCGAGAAAATTTATATTGGCACTTCTTCGTTAATGGATGAAGAAGAGAAGGATTTTCTTATCTATGACTGGCGGGCTCCTATTTCCAGTATTTATTATGACTATGCTCCTGGCCCGGTAGAGTATCGGACGGAGGAAGAAACTGTTTATGGCGATATGAGTTTAAAACGCCAATATATGATTCGAAATGGAAAAATGAAAGGAATCTTTGATACGTCCGTAACCATTATAGATGAGATGCTCCAGGAAAGCTTAAGCGGGGCGGCTGATACGCAAATGAAATCGATTGTTTCCACGATTCAGCAAGAGCAAAATGCCGTTATCCGCCATCGCGGCAGTAAGGTGCTTGTTGTACAAGGTGCAGCGGGAAGTGGAAAAACATCTGCAGCATTACAGCGTATTGCCTATTTACTTTATCATCATCGGACTAATTTGACAGCGGACCAGGTGCTGCTATTATCTCCGAATGATTTATTTACAAGCTACGTAGCAAATGTGCTCCCTGAATTGGGGGAGGAGCCGGTCAACCAGCAAACCTTTCATCAATTCGTTCTCAAAGGAACAGATAAAGCATTGCATGTAGACACCCCCTTTGAACAGATTGAAAAACTGATGGGGTTAGAAGAAGAAAAACAAAAATCATTAAGGGATGCAATTCAGTATTTTTCCAGTACGGCTTTTATGGACACAATTAATCAGCATTTAGAGAAATTAAATCAAACAAATCTTGTTTTCCGATCCATCCGTTTTCGAAATGAATTGCTCATTGATAAGACAGAGATTGAAGATTATTTTGCATCCTTGGAGAAGGATATGCGTCTTCCAAATAAAATGGAGCAGTTAAGAAATTGGCTGCTGCAGCGCATTCGTGCATTCCAAAAGGAAGAAATCAAAAAGGATTGGGTTTTGGATCAAATCCAGCTGTTAACCAAAGATGACTATATGAAAGCTTATCATGAAGCAGAAAATGAACATGAAGAAAGCAGTATCCAAGATGAAGAAAAGGTTTTGAGAGAGAAAATTATTCGTAAAACATTCGCTCCATTGCAAAATATGATCCGTCAGAACCGTTTTATTAATACATTTAAAATGTATATGGACTTTATCGCAGAATTGAATGGAACCAGTGCGCTTCAACAATATAAAGCAGAAGCAATTAGGCAGCTCCGGAAAAAACAGCTTCCATGGGAATTGGCAACAGCTTATAACTACTTTAAAGGGGGAATGATTGGCCACCAGGTCACTCGGCCTGTACATTTGATTGTTATGGATGAGGCACAGGATTATACGCCTTTTCAATTTGCTTATTTAAGACATCTTTATCCGTATGCCAGTTTTACACTGCTTGGGGATGTAAACCAGGCGATTTATTCCTATGCATCGGAGGAAAATCCGATTCAGGAGGATATTTCGTTTAAGGAAAGTACAGAGCGGATTGTATTAACGAAAAGCTATCGCTCAACGAAGCCGATTGCAGATTTCACATCATACTTTTCACCGAGCAGTGAACCGGTTGAACCGTTTGAACGCAGTGGTTCACTTCCAGAAGTCATTCAATTGACAAAATCCATTTCTGAAAAGGATGCATTGCTTCATAAAATAGAAGAGAAGCAGCAAAACGGATATGAAACGATTGCCATTATAGCAAAGACGGCAGGCGCTTGTGATAAAATATATCAACAGCTGCGTAAAGAAATAGATATTAAACAAATTAATGAGCATACCAAAACCTATCAAAAAGGGGTCGTGGTTGTCCCAGTTTATCTAGCGAAGGGGATTGAATTTGACGCGGTAATTCTTGCAGATGCTTCCAGTGAAGTGTATTCACATCCTACAGATAAATATTTGCTTTATACCGCGTGTACCCGTGCTATGCATGATTTGACCTTGTTGTACTATAATAAAATATCTCCATTCCTAAATGAGGTTCCTAAAGAAAAGTACAGGTATGCGACGATTGTGGAAAGGTAAGAAAGAGTGTGAAGAATAAATATTTCTTTCTTCGTATGCTAATTAAATAAAAAAGAATATCTTTTAGCTGAGCAAGACTATAAAAAGCCTAACATCCATTTGCTATTTATAAAAGTGAAGTAATGTTAGGCTTTTTATTTTATAACTATCCGGAGTTTTAGCCGAATTGCACTATTTCTGCTGTGGAAACCATAGATAATTTTTACATTTTTAAAATAACTTTGAACCTGGTTATATCTCCTCTGTCTCTGGAAATAGAATACTCAATTGGAGTGTTTTTATCATCATACGTAACAGTGTCTACAAGCTGAATAGCACTATTTTTTTCAATATGCAGCATTTTTGCTATTTCCTCACTGGCGTTAATCGCTTCAAAGGTTCTGGTCGCATAATCGATTTTAATATGATAATTTTCTTTAAGTACATTAAATAAAGATAAAGCAGCGAAATCAAATTTATCAAGATCGGGCGCTATGTCTTTTGGAAGGTATGTTGTAACGAGAATAGAGGGTTCATCCTCAATATATCGTAATCTATCTAATTTATAATACTCCTTATAGCTGTTTCCAAAGATGCTCTTAAGCTTTTTATTGGAATTTATTTTTTGTATGTTTAGTACTTCTGTTTTTCCATGCAGACCCTGACGGTTTACTTCTTCATCAAAACCTCTTAATTTTTCTAAGTTCCAAAGGTTTAATGTTGGTTTTTCTATAAATGTTCCTACTCCTCGTTTCACTTTTAAATATCCTTCATTCACAAGTAATTCAACAGCTTTTCGAACAGTTGTTCGACTTACTCCATAGCTGCTTATTAATTCATTCTCTGCTGGAAGTTTTTCATTTAATTGATACTCATTATTATTTATTTTCATAATGATATCTTCTTTTATTTGGTGATATAAGGGGATTGCGCTATTTTTATCTAAAATGACAGATTTTTTTAATTCCAATATTTTCACCTCTCCTTATAATGATGTCATTATCACTTTTATTATATATGTTGTTAGTAGTGCTGTAAAACAAATTCCAATATATAGATTTTATGACTAAAATAATAATTTTAGAAAATTTTAAAAGAAAGCGCTTTACAAAAGCGATTTATAATGATAAATTTATATCATGACGTCATGATGTCATGATAATTGAATGAGGGGTGAGATATTTTGAGCACTTGGTTGAATCTAGAAGGAAAAGTTGTCATTGTAACAGGAGGCTGTGTTGGAATTGGTGCTAAATTAGTTGAGAGCTTTCATCAAAATGGAGCGAAAGTAATTGTTGCAGATCTATCCGTTACGGAAAACTATCATGATAATAATATTCACTATATGAAATGTAATGTAACAAAAAAAGAAGAAATTACAAATTTAGTGAATGAAGTCTTATTGCAATATAAACAGATAGATTGTCTGGTAAATAATGCGGGAGTGAATCGAGCCAGGTTACTGGTAGATTATTTTAATGATGATGAGAAACACGAATTATCAGAAGAAGATTTTGATTTTATGGTTAATGTCAATCAAAAAGCAGTTTTTCTATGTGCCCAAGCAGTTTCTAAAGTAATGATTAAGCAAAAAGCAGGAGTCATTATTAATATTAGTTCAGAAGCAGGTGCAGAAGGTTCCAAAGGTCAAAGTATTTACGCTGCTACAAAAGGCGCAGTGAATTCCATGACATTATCTTGGGCGAAGGAATTAGGCTCTTTTAATATCCGGGTGGTTGGAGTAGCGCCAGGAATCAATGAACCTACACCGATGGGTCATCCTAAACATGTAGAAGATTTAGCATATACCAGAGGAATAAACGCAGAGAATATTTCTGCAGATTATCATAAAGTAATTCCTTTAGGCAGGGTAGGTAAATTAGAAGAAATAGCTAATCTTGTCACCTATTTAGCTTCTGAAAGAGCTAGTTACGTAACTGGAACGATTGTAAATGTAACTGGTGGAAAGTCTAAAGGATAAGTGATGTGCATTGTTAGCTTTAGTTAATATTTTAATTGTTTAGGAGGGATTTCGTGCGTAATGAAGACATTGTAAAACCATGGATTTTAATCGTTACACATGGGGAATTTGGAAAAGAATTGAAAAAAAGTGCAGAAATGATTATGGGGCAAATGCAAGATACCTATTGTTTTTCTTTATTAGAAGAGATGGATCCTTTAGAACTTAAAAATCAAATCAATGATGTTCTAAACAATGCTCCAGGAGAATCCATTATTTTTACCGATATATTTGGAGGTACTCCTTCTAATATAGCTGCCACTTTCTCAAAAAAACATTATGTTATCTCTGGCGTTAATTTACCAATGATTGTCGAGGCTGAGATTTCAAGAACACAGATGGAAATAAGAGATTTAATCCACAAAATAATACATTCAGCTTCAGAGGGTATACAAAATATTTCTGAAATTATGAGTGAAAGGGAGCGAATTTAATGCATGGTATTAAGCTTGTACGTGTTGACTTTCGGCTTATTCATGGCCAAGTAATTACAAAATGGAGAAATAAAGTTTCCGTAAATAAAATTATTGTAGTTAATAATGAACTGTCTGAAGATGAATTTATGAGTGATATCTATGTAATGGCTGCTCCGCCAGATATGGAAGTAGAGGTTATATCTGAAAAAGCATTTGTACAACGTGCTCAATCAGGTGAGTATAATCAAGGAAATATTTTAGTTTTATTTAAAAGTATTATAGATGTACTTCATGTTTATAGAGAAGGAGTCCACTTTGAATTGCTTCAAATTGGCGGATTGGGAAGCGGAAATAAACGAACTTCTGTTGTAAAAGGAATAGCAATTGATCAGGATGACGCCGATATGCTGTTAGAAATGCAAGGAGAGGGAACTGAAGTAACATTTCAAGTAACACCTGAAGAACCTAAATTAAAATTAGATAGTGCAGTAAAAAAATTGAAAAAGTAAAGGCTAGGTGAAGTGGAATGGATATGTTAGCAATTGCTATATTTACTGGTTTATGGTATTGGATTTGTAAAACAGATATTGGTTACGGCATTACTCATGCCATTAGACAGCCATTATTTTCTGCCATTCCTATTGGTTTGATTATGGGAGATTTAAAAACAGCTTTAATTATTGGTGCAGGTGTACAAATTCTATATATCGGATTAGTTGCTGCTGGTTCTAATTTACCAGCTGATGATTCTTTAGCTGGTTTGATAGCAATTCCCATTGCTATTAGCGCAAATTTAAGTACAGAGCTAGCGATAGCTATAGCAGTTCCGGTAGGGGTCATGGGTGTATTTATTGATCAATTAAGAAAAACCGTTAATGTGGTATTTGTTCATATGGCAGATAAATTTGCTGCTGAAGGAAATGCAAAACAAGTGGTTCTTTCAGCGATATTATATCCTACCATACTCAGTTTCTTTATGCGTTTCCCAGTTCCTTTTTTTGCAAACCTCTATGGTGCTAATGCTGTTGAAAACTTTATGAATAGTGTGCCCGAATGGCTTCTACATGGTTTTAGTGTGGCAGGAGGATTATTACCTGCTCTTGGATTTGCTTTGACGATGTTTGTAATTGGGAAAAAACAATTGCTGCCTTGGTTTTTTATCGGTTATTTTCTTGTTCAATTTAGCGGATTGCCAATCATGGGTGTAGCTATCTTTGGAATTTGCATCATTATTTTACTGAATGTATATCAAAATAACAAAATGGGGGTTCAGTAATATGAAAGATAAAGAAGCGCAGGATTTAATAAGAGAAGCTTCACATACTCCGATTACACGAAAAGATGTAAGGAAAAGCTGGTTTTATTATTATTTGTTTGCTGAGATGGGAATCTCCTATGAACGTTTACAAGCATTGGGATTCACAACTTCCATGGTTCCGATATTAAGAAAGTTATACCCAAATAAAAAAGATTTTGCAGAAGCTTTGCAAAGACATCTAATTTTCTATAATACAGAAGCAGTTTTCGGTGCGCCAATCAACGGTGTTGTTATTGCTATGGAAGAACAAAAAGCTAAGGGAGAGCCAATTGAAGGAAATGGAATTACAGGGATGAAGACAGGTTTAATGGGTCCTTTAGCTGGAATTGGTGATTCTATTGACTGGGCTACCCTTAAGCCGATTATTTTTGGTCTTGGAGCCAGTTTATCTGCTACTGGGAATATTTTGGGAGCCTTTATCTTACTGCTATTACCGCTGATTCAAATTATAATCGGCTTAAATCTTTCTGTAGCTGGTTATGAGACGGGTAAAGCTTCTATAAAAGATTTATTGCAATCAGGTAAAATCAAGCAATTAATCACAAGTGCAAGTACGTTAGGTTTGTTTATGATGGGGGCGCTTTCTTCAACCTATGTTGAAGTGAGTACACCAATACAATTTTCTTTTGGCAGTGAAACAGAGCCTTTTGTATTACAAGAAGTGCTAGATAGTATTGTTCCAGGTTTATTACCTTTAGCGGTAGTGCTAGGGATTTATTGGTGGCTGCTTAAGAAAAATCAAAATTTCGCTATTATCATGCTTTTGATTATTGCAGTAGCTCTTATTGGTGCAATAACAGGAATATTATAAACCAGCATAAAGAGAGGTAGGATGAGATGAAAGCCGTTCACTTTGGTGCAGGAAGTATAGGAAGAGGTTTTATTGGAGATTTATTATTTGAATCTGGCTACGAAACGACCTTTATAGAAGTGGATGAACAGATTATAAAACAGATAAATGAAACAAATAGTTATGACTTATTTGTGATTGAGGAGAATTATAGAAGAAAAACAATTTCAGGTGTACAAGCACTTTCCTCTATTGATAATAGAGAAGAAGTTATTTTGAAAATTTCCGAAGCAGACATCCTGACCACCTCTGTTTGGGCGAATAACCTTGGCAAAATAGCACCGTTGATTTTAGAGGGGTTAAAAGCTAGAAAAAAAGCTGGTAAACCGAAACTAAATATATTGGCTTGTGAGAATGCAATGTTTAATTCAGATATGTTAAAGCATTTTATTTTAGAATGTGATCACCACATATCTGAAGAAATGCTTGATCAAATTGCCAGTTTTCCAAATACTACGGTAGATCGTATGGTAATAGAGGATACAAGAAAAGGTTTAAACGTCATTCATATAGGAAAGGATTTTGAACTTGTTGTAGAAAAACAAAAATTGGCAGACCCTTCTAATCCGCCTTTAAAAAATGTTTACTATACTGCTAATCTTCAAAAATATATTGAGAAGAAGTTATATATCATTAATGGTGGACACGCTTGGGCAGGATATATTGGTTATGTACATGGCTACAGGATTATTCAAGATGTTTTCCAAAACAAAACCATAGTTAATGAAATAAGAGAGACGATGGTAGAGTGCGCCAAACTTTTAGAACGAAAGTATGACTTTCAACTGGATGAATTATTAGCTTATATTGATTTTTCAATCCGCCGTTTTCAAACTCCTGGTGTCCAAGACACGATAAATAGGGTATGCAGGTCGCCAATCCGAAAGCTTCATACGGATGATCGATTAGTAGCACCTGCGATTCAATGTGAATCGTATCAATTGAAAAATGAAAATTTATTGCGTGGAGTAGCAGCTGTATTTTTGTTTCGAAATGATACAGATGATGAAGCTGTAGAACTAGAGAAATTTATTAAAATGAATGGGATTTGCAAAGCAATTACTGAATTTACAGGTATTGAAGAAAATAATCCATTGTTTCAAAGGATAGAAGAGAAATACAAGGAGTTAAAAGATAGTTTCAATGTTTAGTGGAAAACAAATTCAAAAATTTATATAAATATCTTAGGAGGATATTATGCGTTTTTCTAATAAAGAGGGAATTGCTGTTGTTCATGCGATTATCGAAGAAATTTTATCAAATAAAGACTATCTTAGCAAGGTTGATGCAGCGGTAGGTGATGGAGACCACGGTATTAACATGAGTAAAGGTTTCAACATGGCTGATGAAGAAATTACTGGTTCAGATTTAAACATGAGTGAAGGGTTCTTAGTGATTAGTAAGACACTGATAAGCAAGATAGGTGGTTCTATGGGACCGTTATACGGAAATTTTTTTAGGGGATTAAGTGTTGCATCTAAAGAAAAAGAGATGATTGACGGTACCGTTATTTTAGAAATGTTAAGAAAAGCATTTTCCAATATAACACTGATTACAGATGCTTCAGAGGGAGATAAAACATTAATTGATGTTTTAAGCCCTGCAATAACAGCTTATGAGATAAATTATAAAAATGACCATAGCTTACCTGATTGTTTAAAAGCCATGACAACCAGTGCCAAAGAAGGATTAGAAGCCACTAAAAATATGGTTGCAAAAGTAGGACGTGGAAGTAGATTAGGCGAACGGACATTAGGACATCAAGATGCAGGTGCAACTTCTTGTTACCTTATATTAAAAACGTTTTCAGAATCCATTACAAAGATAGTAAACGCGAATAGTTAAGGAGGATATATCCATGCAGCGATTTATCAATAATCCAGATCTCATTGTAGATGATTTAATCAAAGGTTATGTAAAAGCTCATAAAGGATTCATAGAAAAATCAGCAAAAAATGACCGTGTAGTTAAAAGAAAAAATTCTTCAGAAACAAGGAAGGTTGGAATTGTTACTGGTGGAGGAAGCGGTCATGAACCAGCTTTTTTAGGATATGTTGGCGAAAATATGGTGGATGCTGTTGCTGTAGGGGAAGTTTTTGCTTCTCCGCCAGCAGAAGCTTTTTACGATGCCATTATAGAAGCTGACAGTGGAGAAGGGGTAGCGTGTCTTTTTGGCAATTATGCCGGAGATAATATGAACGTGAAAATGGCAATTCAAATGGCTGAGGAAGAAGGGGTTAACGTAAAATTTGTAACTGCTAAAGATGATATTGCGTCCTCTTTGAAAGAAACCAGCCATCGAAGACATGGTATTGCTGGCGGCGTATATATGTGGAAAGTAGGAGGAGCAAAAGCAGCTTTAGGTGGAACGTTAGACGAGGTGATCGCTGTAGCACAAAAAGCTGCAGATAACACCAGAAGTATCTGTGTAGGTTTAAGTTCTTGTACAATACCAGCCGCTGGAACGCCTAATTTTGAGATAGAAGAAGGAATGATGGAGTTTGGAATTGGACATCATGGTGAGTCAGGCGTACGAGTAGAGAAATTAAAAAGTGCAGCAGAAATAGCTTCTATGATGACTGATGCATTGTTGGAGAATTTTGCTTTTGAAAAAGGACAGAATTTAGCTTTGCTTTTATCAGGATTAGGGAGTACGCCAAAGATGGAATTGCATGTTTTATTCGATACGATAGAAGAAGTGTTGAAAAAACAAAATCATTGTGCAGAAATGGTTTTAATAGGGGACTATGCGACATCTCTTGATATGAATGGAGTTTCTTTATCTTTAATGAGATTGGATAGTGAGCTGAGAGAATTATTAGCATACCCTACAAAAACACCAGGATTAACAATCGTTCGATCATAAAATAATTAAATGAGGCACAGGAGGAAAAATTTATGAAATTACAGTTGGCATTAGATGAATTACCTTTGGAAGAAGCATTGGAATTTGTAGAAAAAGTAGAAGCGTATATCGACATTATTGAAATTGGTACCCCATTAATCATATCAGAAGGTATGCGAGGGGTCAGAAGCTTTAAAGAAAAGTTTCCTGAGAAAGAGATATTATCCGATGAGAAAATTATGGATGGCGGATATTTTGAATCTGAATTAGCGTTTAACTCCGGTGCAGAGTATGTCACTGTTTTAGGAGTAACAGATATTTTAACAGCAAAAGAATGTTTAAAAGCTGCAGGGAATTTTAATAAACAAATTGTTGCAGATATGATATGTGTAGAAGATTTGCCTAAGAAAATTAATGAATTAGAAGAAATTGGAGTGCATGTTTTAGCGGTTCATACTGGTGCAGACCAGCAAGCTGGTGGAAGAACACCGATTGATGATTTAAAAATAATGAAAAAGTTTGCAAGAAAAGCAAAGATAGCGGTAGCTGGAGGGATAAATAGTAAAACAATCCATCAATATGTTGAACTAAAACCTGATATTATCATTGTTGGTACAGGAATAACGAAGGCGGAAGACCCAGTAAAAGAAGCTAAATATATTAAAGAGGCTATTTCCAACAGAGAGGGTGTTTGATAACATGTCCAGTTATAATCATTTAATAAAGATTATAGATGAATTGTCTGCAAATGCTCAGGAAATTAATAGCGAACAATTAGATAATGTAGAGCACTTGATTGAGAAAGCCAATAGAATTTTTGTAGCAGGTGCAGGGCGTTCTGGGTTTGCAGCCAGAGCCTTTGCCAATCGGCTAATGCATCTTGGTTATCAATCTTATTTTGTCGGCGAACCTACTACACCTTCTATACAGAAGGGAGATTTGCTGATTATCGGATCAGGGTCTGGAGAGACAGACAGTTTGGTCACAATGGCTAAAAAAGCCAAAAAAGTAGAGGCGACTGTTGCAACCCTGACAATTTTTCCGATAAATACAATCGGCTCTTTAGCTGACGCTTATATTACTCTGCCTGGAGTAACTTCTAAGGTAGATAAGGGAGAATCTGATTTAACTTCACCGCAACCGAAAGGCTCATCCTTTGAACAGTTAAGCTGGTTAGTTTATGACAGTATGATTGTTACATTAAAAAATAAAAAGAATCAATCAGATGAAGATATGTTTTTTAGACATGCGAATCTGGAATAGTGGCAAAGCTTTAAGAGTTATCGCATGCATCTTTATATGGAACAGCTGATGCAAAAAATGGAGACTGAATTCATCCAATCCAGTCTCCATTTTTTCTTATTGATAATTATTCGTCTCAAAAAGGTCAATCAGCTCAATATCTGGATTTTTATCTTTAAACCAGTTTAATGCAAATTCATTTCGGAACAGCACGAGAGGCTGATCCTGGCGGTCACGTACCAGCAGGTTTCCGGAATCAAACAAGGAAGCATCTGCCTGCTCAGGCTTTAGCCATCTTGGAATCCGTTCACCAATCGGCTCCATGATTACTTCGGCGTTGTACTCATTTTCCATACGGTAGGTGAAAACCTGATATTGTAATTCTCCGACGGCGCCTAAAATAAAGGAATCTGTTAATTTGTCCCGGAACAGCTGAATAGCGCCTTCCTGAACAAGCTGTTCAATTCCTTTACGAAATTGCTTCGACTTCAATGCATTTTTCGCCATGACTTTTTTAAAGATTTCCGGCGGGAATTGCGGCAGTTCATCAAATTCATATTTTTCTTTGCCGGTCAGCAGTGTATCTCCAATTTGGTAGGCATTGGGATCATAAATACCGATAATATCACCGGCGTATGCTTCTTCGATGGTTTCTCTGGAAGACGCCACCATTTGTTGAGATTGAGCGAGTTTTAATTCTTTCCCGGTCCGGGCTAACGCAACACTCATCCCGCGTGTGAATTTTCCGGAACAAACACGTAGAAAAGCAATTCGATCACGGTGGGCAGGATTCATATTGGCTTGGATTTTAAAAATAAATCCAGAAAAGTCTTCTTCTTCCGGTTTTACGGCGCCTTTGGTCGACTTACGCGGTGTCGGACTCGGTGCTAAGCGGATAAAGGAATCAAAAAATGTTTGCACGCCAAATGGGGAAAGGGCGCTTCCGAAGAAAACAGGAGTTAATTCGCCGTTTAAAATGGCTTTTTCCGAATAGGTATTTCCAGCTTCCTCCACCAGCTCTAATTCATTAATGGCATCTTGGTAGGTTCCATTTTCGGTTAACTCTGGGTGATTTTCTAATTCTTTATAAGGGATATAGCTTTCCTCTGCTCCTGGATGATGCTGTACAAATTGTTCATTTTCCCGATCAAAAATTCCGAGGAAGCCTTTGCCCATACCAGCCGGCCAGTTCATTGGATACGTATCGATTTCTAATACCTCTTCTAATTCCTCCAATAAAGCTAGCGGCTCTTTTCCTTCCCGGTCTAATTTATTCATGAAGGTAAAGATAGGAATTCCGCGCATCCGGCAAACCTTGAACAGCTTAATTGTCTGTGCTTCAATTCCTTTCGTAGAATCAATAATCATCACAACGCTGTCAACTGCAGTTAAGGTCCGGTACGTATCCTCACTGAAATCTTCGTGTCCAGGGGTGTCTAAAATATTGATATGAAAGCCTTCATATTCAAAGTTCATGACACTGGATGTAACCGAAATACCACGTTGTTTCTCGATTTCCATCCAGTCGGAGGTAGCGAATTTGCCGGATTTTTTCCCTTTGACTGTTCCAGCTGAACGGATAAGGTTACCATATAATAATAATTTTTCCGTCATCGTTGTTTTCCCGGCATCGGGATGCGAGATGATCGCAAATGTTTTTCTTTTCTGTACTTCTTCTTGAATTGACATAGTGAAATCCTTTCTATCATAGACTGATCCATTTTTTACAGCTTTATACGTGATTGTTTATAGATCAGAAGCTAATGTTTAAAAATCATCATTGGTTTATTAGATGTTTGCCTATTGTTGCTTTATAATATGCAATAGATATATCATACTACAATTTAACCTCTTTCGTGAAATAGAAATCAGGTAATATAATAAAAAAAGTCAATCAGATATTAATTTTGACAGCGTGAAATTAAAGTATGTGAAATGAATGAAAAGGTCGTGCGGGAAATGGTATGGGTATCCAAACAAGAAATAAAAGAACGATGCGGAGAGTTGTCTTATAAATATGGAGAACGTCTATGGAAAAAGGGGAATGTGCAGTTAACCTTTTTGGAACAGCAGCTGATTGGAACGGTCAGAACCACGGATGATTTTCATATTACAGTCACGTATCGAAATAATAAAATAGAGAGCACTGCGTGCAGCTGTCCGAAGCTCGGATCTTATACATTAGATTGTCAGCATATCGCTGCGGTCTTAATCGGTATCCACGAAACAGGAGAGCCGGAAGCTGCCACACCGTCGCTGACAGGAAAGCCGGTTAAGGAATTTCGTCAGCGCGGCTATTTTGAGACAAGGCAGGCTATTCCGGTTCATTTTTACCTGTGTATTCCAGCAGAACCGGAACGGACCGCATTGCAAATGACTGTTCAAATCGATGGAAAAATCGTCCATGATATTATTGCTTTTTTAGAAGCACTGAAGAGCGGAAGGCATTTTTCAATTGCTGATAATCTATCCTTTGATGCAAGCAAATTTTATTTTGAAGATGACTGCAATCAGATTTTAGAACAGCTTATCCATGTCTATGAGGATCAGCAGATGATTGGCAAGCCCTTTGAGGATAAAACAAGCTGGATTTCGATCCCGGCTTCAGCATGGGACCGTATGGAGAAATTACTATCTGCAAGCCCGCTGGTATCCCTTTATATGGAGGCAGATGATTATCATAAGCAGCCATTACATTTTTATGATGCACTGCCTCCGCTTTCTTTTCGTGTCTATCAGTCAGATGCAAATTATTCCATCGCTTTTCGAGAAAGGAAAGCTACAATTTTTTTGCTTGCTTATCAGCTTATTTATCAGAGCGGATCCCTTTATTTATTAACAGAAGAAGAAAAGCAGCTGATTACTTTATGCGAGCAGCTATGGCAAAAGCAAACACAAACCATCGTTGTCAGCAGGGAGCAAATGGTTTCTATCTCAGCACTTTTAGAGCGGGTTGGTGAAGTGGAGGATAGGACAGGAATGCTAAAGCATCTTAATATTCCGCTGAAAGCTGGTGTTTATATAGATCGGGTCCATAATCGTCTTCTGGCTGGTGTGGAATTCCAATATGGAGATAAAAAGATAACGCCATTTGAGAAAACAAGTCTGATTCGCCGGGATAAAGAAAAGGAAGCAGAAATTATTGTTTTTCTGGAAAGAAGTGGATTTGCGAATACGGGAGGCAGTTTTATTCTGCAAAATGAACAGCTGGAATATGATTTCTTATATCATCATTTACCAGTATTGTATAAGATGGCCGATGTTTTTGTAACGAATGCCGTTCGTAATCAAATCAGCAAGAAGCGGTTTCAGCCAATTGTACGTGTGAAGCATAAGCGTGACAGAACAAATTGGCTTTCTTTTGCCTTTCAAGTGAAAGGTTTTTGGGAGCAGGAGGTTCGACAGATTCTGGAAGCGATAGAAGAAAAGCGGCCTTACTATCGCTTAAAGGATGGTTCTTTTCTGACATTGGAAACAGAGGAGGTAAAAGAATTAGAAAAATATCTGCTTTCCGTTTCGATGACACCTTCTGAAATTCTGGAGGAAATTGAGCTGTCGCTGAAGGAGGGGTTGTCATTTGCCCACCGGATGGAGGATAACGGTTATTTGGCTGACGGGGCAGCTGTGAAGGAAATGATTCATGCTATTCAGGTGCCGGCAAAGGAGAAGTATCCAATCGCAAAAGAAATTGAGCCGATTTTAAAACCTTATCAGCAGGATGGCGTACGCTGGATGCTGGCGGTGGCTGAAGCTGGACTGGGCGGTGTTCTGGCAGATGAAATGGGGTTAGGAAAAACCGTGCAGGCTATTGCTTTTTGTATCACGAAATTTCAGCAGCAAGAGAAAAAAGCACTTATTCTGATTGTCTGTCCGACCTCGCTGAGCCATCAGTGGAAGCAGGAATGGGAATTATTTGCACCGGCTTTTTCCGTTGATATATTGGAAGGTACCGTTAAAGAAAGAAATCAAAAAAAGAAAGCATTTAAAGAACAGGATGTATGGATTGTTTCCTATGGTGTATTGAAAAATGAAATCGATTGGCTGAAGAAGAAGGCTGCTTTCCAGACGATTATTTTTGACGAGGCGCAAACCTTTAAAAATCCGGCAACACAGGTTTTTCGTACAGTAAAGAAATTAACAGCTGATTATCAGTTTGCGTTAACAGGCACGCCATTAGAAAATAAAGTAGAGGATGTATGGTCAATTTTTCATATTATATTTCCTGAATTACTCGGCGGCTTAAAGGATTTTTCCTGGCTTACTAATGACCAGGTGCTGAGAAGAGTTCACCCATTTATGCTGCGGAGAGAGAAAAAGGATGTGCTGCAGGACTTGCCGACCAAAACGGAATATATTGAACGTGTTCCGCTGACGGAAGAACAAAAACAAATCTATATTTCCTATTTATCCAAGTTAAGACATCCTAAATTTAAACATTTGGACCGTGCAACGATTCGTAAAAATCGTATTCGTATCTTAGCGGGGTTGACTCGATTAAGACAAATTTGCTGTGATCCGGCATTATTTGTACGGGATTATCATGGAGAGTCAGCTAAACTTAAGCGGCTGATGGAAATTGTGAAGGATGCCAAGCGTTCTGGAAAACGTCTGTTGATTTTTTCTCAATTTACACAAATGCTGCAGCGAATAGGCGATTTATTAAGGGCTGAGGAAATTTCCTACTTTTATTTGGACGGACAAACACCTGCTGAGGAACGGGTCCAACTCTGCCGCGCTTTTAATCAGGGAAAAAATGATATTTGTCTGATTTCGCTGAAAGCTGGCGGTACTGGATTAAATTTAGTGGGTGCTGATACGGTTATTTTATACGATACATGGTGGAACCCGGCAGTAGAAGACCAGGCAATCGATCGTGCACATCGAATCGGTCAAACAGAAGATGTTACCGTGATTCGGATGCTGACCGAAGGAACCATTGAAGATAAAATGTTCGAGCTCCAGCAGAAAAAAAGAAATCTGATTGAACAGATGGTACAAACCAAGGATTTGTGGAACAATCAGCTGACGGATGAAGACGTAGAGAAGCTGCTGCTGGGAACGCTGGAATAAAAGAAACAGCTTAAAGGGAAGAGGTAAGGCCTCTTCTCTTTTAAATTCTTAAAAAGAAGGTTCAATAACAAAATCTATAGTTGGAAAATATAATTAAATGTGATATAAGCAACTAGCTAGCGGAGGAAATACAGGTAGACTCCTGGTCAGCTAAGAACGGTCACGTCCTGTGACCAACGACCGACACTAGGACGTCCTGTCCGTCGTGGGAAAGCGCAATGGTCTTCGGTGGGGCGAGTAACCGCAAAAGCTCTTCGATGGGACGAGTAATCGCAGTCCCAGTGGGAAGATTCCGCAGAAAAAAGCGATTTTCTTTTTTTTCTACCCGCAGGGCATAAGTGCAACCTTGCTTCTGTCTGCGCCTGTCGGCTTGCCAATCAGCAAGTCTTCTTTAAAAGAGATGAGCTCGGGGCCCATGGAAAGCGTAGTGTATTTCCCTAGCGGTCGCTTACAGCAAATTTATATCTATTATGTTACCCATGGATTTTGGTGAAGAGATAAAAAGAAAAAATATATCTAATCAATAAGAAGCTTGACGTTTTGTTAAACAAATGATTATGCTTAAGAAGAGAATGAATAACTTTGCATGAAATCAAGGGAGGCTGCTTATTATGGTGACATCAAAAAAAATCATGGAACTAACCTCTGCCTATGGTGCAAATAACTATCATCCGTTACCGGTGGTTGTTGCAGAAGCAGAAGGAGTCTGGGTGAAGGATCCTGAAGGAAATAAATACATGGATATGCTAAGCGCATACTCTGCTGTCAATCAGGGACACCGGCACCCAAAGATTATTCAAGCACTGAAAGATCAGGCAGATAAAGTCACACTTACTTCAAGAGCTTTTCATAATGAACTATTAGGGCCTTGGACAGAGCGCCTTGCGAAATTAACAAATAAAGATAAAGTTCTGCCGATGAATACTGGAGCAGAAGCAGTAGAAACAGCGATAAAAGCAGCACGCAGATGGGCATATGAAAAAAAGGATGTTGATGATAATCAAGCGGAGATTATTGCTGCAAAAGGAAATTTCCATGGCAGAACAATGAATGCGATTTCATTGTCGAATGACCCGGATGCAACTACAAACTATGGCCCTTTTGTACCTGGGATATATAAGATAAATTATGGAGATATTCAAGCGTTAAAAGAAACCATCACACCAAATACGGCAGCAATTATTATCGAGCCGATTCAAGGAGAAGCAGGTATTCTTATCCCGCCGGAAGGCTATCTGCAGGAAGTTCGAAAAATATGTGATGAAGAAAATATATTATTTATTGCTGATGAAGTACAGACTGGTTTTGCCCGCACAGGAAAAATGTTTGCCTGTGAATGGGAAAATGTAGAGCCGGATATTTATGTGATGGGGAAAGCATTAGGCGGAGGAGTGCTTCCTATCTCTGCCATTGCCGCTAATAAAGCGATTATGGATGTATTTACGCCCGGTTCACATGGCTCAACATTTGGAGGTAATCCATTAGCCTGTGCTGTTTCGATGGCGGCATTGGATGTGATTGAAGAAGAGGAACTGATTGATAAATCACTTGAACTGGGCGAATACTTTGCAATTGAATTATCGGCTATCAGCCATCCTGATTTGAAGGAGGTTCGGGCTAGAGGATTATTTATCGGTGTAGAATTTACTAAGCCCGTCCGGCCGATTTGTGAAGCGTTGAAGGAAAACGGCATTCTGTGTAAAGAAACCCATGAAACCACCATTCGTTTTGCCCCGCCGTTAGTGATTACGAAAGAAGAGCTTGACTGGGCACTGGATAAAATAAAGAAAGTGCTGCAGGCGAATTAAATATATTTTTTTGCGTCCCAATGAATTTTCATTGGGGCTTTTTTATGGTGTGCCAGCCTTTTCTGAGGCAGTACGTTATTAATTCCCAAACAGTGCCAGTATGGAAATAAATCATTAGGTAAAAGATAAGCTGTGAGGAGGTGAGAAACAGTGAAAACACTACATGCAATTGCAGTTACGTTATTGATTATTGGTGCTATTAACTGGGGACTGATTGGATTTTTTCAATTTGATCTAGTATCCGCAATTTTTGGCGGACAGACGGCTGTTCTTTCTCGAATTATTTATGGACTCGTTGGAATTAGTGCTATTTATTATCTTACCACTTTATTCTCTGGAGTTGGTGAGCCTGTTCAGGATTCAGATCATTTGCAGACAGGCTTCCAAACAGAGTTCAGTGAGGAACATGGCATTGAAGAAGAAATTGACGATAAATAATGAAACAAAAATAACCTTTTGAATAAATAAAATACGGCTGCCTTTTCATCCATTACTGTTTTTTCGCTTTAAAACAGCTTAAAGCGGTAATTGGATGGGGCAGCCGACATTTCCAGGGAGATGGGGAAGAACTTCCAGAAATGATGTTTTATTTTATTCGGAAGGTTTTTGTTCCTCTAAATCCTTGATTGTTTCTGCAAATTGCTTTCGTTCTTGCGCGGTGGGCAGGCGGCAGCTTTGTTTTTTCTCAAACCATTTATGCCTGTTGCGTGCCACAAAATCATAGAGAGTATCCCGGATAAAATATGGAAGAACTTTACCAGCTGTCAGCATTCTCCAAGGAAACGCTAAATACTTTACTACTCGTAAAGCAGCATCTGATTTGATAAAAATTTTCTCTCCATCGATCAGCAGTACGCTGTCGAGGTCATTTGGCACCCGATATTTTTTTCTTATAAATTCTCCTGCCTCACTCTGCAGGGAAATAAAAAGAAATTGGTTTTCGTTATCTTTATTTAGAATAAACTGCACGAAGCTGTCGCAAATATGACATTCTCCATCAAATACGATAAGTTTCACTTGCATCACCTCACACAATCCTTCTTTATAAATATCATACAACTCCACTGTAACACAGAAAAATTGTTTTTATAAAGTATTAACGATAAGTCCTTTCTGTATAAACTCCATAGAGACTGTGATATGATAGCATTTGTATATTTATGTGTACTGAAGGAGTAGAAAATTTTGGAAGGGTTTCAGCAACAATTTATTATTTCTGTATTTATTATTTTACTTGGTTATTTCTTTAAAAGGACAAAAATTTTAAAGGAATCGGATGGACAGACTATAGCCAGAATCGTTTTTAATATTACTTTGCCTGCGTTAGTGCTTGTTACTTTTAATCAAATGGAGGTAACGCTGCCGCTTGTATCCCTTATTTTCATTGCGATTTTATTTGGACTTGTCGCTGCTGCGGCCGGTTTTTTTGCTTTTCGCTCTGCAGATACTGATTTAAAAGGAATGGCAATCATGATGATGCCGGGTGTCAATGTCGGCTTGTTTGCCTTTCCTCTTGTAGAAGCTATCTGGGGCAGAGAAGGTATTCAATATTTTGGTATGTTTGACGTAGGTAATGCTGTGATTGTATTCGGATTATGTTTCTTTATTGCCAGTTATTTTGCAAACGGATCATCGAAATTTTATTTGCGGGAAACGGTCAGTCCATTACTCCGATCTATTCCATTTTTAACCTATATGTTTGTCGTTGCTTTAAACATATTTGATTTTCATTTGCCGCCGTTCTTATTGGATACCGCAGAGATTATCTCTGCGGCGAATATGCCATTATCCTTGCTGTTACTTGGACTTTATTTAAATTTTTCCTTTGAGAAATCATGGTTTCCTCTGATAGGGAAGTATTTAGCTGTGAAGTATGGAACTGGACTGGTTCTCGGTTTCAGCCTTTTTTGGTTGTTTTCAGATTATCCGATGCTGGCCAACACGGTTCTAATTGGTTTTATTTTGCCAACTTCCACAACAGCTGTGGTGTATGCAATAAGATACAGATATAACGCAAAAATAGCCGGAACTATAGTGAATATAACTATCATTTTAAGCTTTCTGCTGATTTGGGTGCTGGTAAGCTTTGTGGCATATCATTAGTTCCTTATAATGCTTTTACATCCAATGTTTGAACAAAATCAACAAACGCCCGGACAATATTCATTTGTAAGGTATCTTCCTGATAGTACATCCAGGTTTGTCTCTTTAAAGGCTCACCGGATGCTCCCGTAATTGGTTTAATAAACAGCTCGGGGTGCGGGCGGACGACCAGATTAGCGACAATCGCATAACCGAGTCCATGAACAACCATTTCTTTGCAAGTCTCTACTTGATTGACATGGATGGTAATATTCGGCTGTTCGATATAATTTTGATGCCACCAGTCATCTAATAGCATACGCATATGCTCGTCTGTGTAATAGTCTACTCTTGGGAGCTTGGGAAGGGTATCCCATGCAAAATCCCAAGGAGAGGCAACACAGATTTCCTCCTCGTATAATAGCGCCTTCTTTTCCTTCCAAGCATAATTTCCTTTAATAAAGCTGATATGTACATCATGATTTAATAACAGCCGATGCATATCGCTGCTCCATCCAGTGACAACCTGGCATTCTACCTCCGGATATTTTTCTTTAAACAGCTGCAGCAGCTTCGGCATTTTATTTGCCGCAAAGAAATTAGAAACACCAACCCGTAATGTTCCCTTTACTTCCTCCTGCATATTGCTGAGTTTTTCCTCCATTTTACGCTGTTCCAGCAGCATTCTTTTTGCGTGTTGTGCCAGCTCTTCCCCCTCTGGAGTAAACATGATGCCGCGCCGCTTCCTTAGAATAAGCGGGACACCATAATGATTTTCCAGCTTTTGAATTCTTGCAGTTAAGGTTGGTTGAGATAAAAATAATTGATGTGCTGCCAGTGTGATATTTTCTGTTTCGTAAAGGGCGGCAAGCATTTTCCAGTCTTGTAAATTCAAGGCTTTCCCTCCTGTTTTTTAGATATAGAAAAAATCTATCGTTATTAATTTGAATTATATATTTTTCTAATATTCTATTCAAGGTTATACTGGATATAGGAAAACGTTTTATTGGGAATTTTTATTCAACATATGCTTCTCTATACTTTGTAGTTTAAGTGAGACGACGGCTTGGCAATTAGCAGGATGATGTATTTTCAAAAGACCAAATGATGACGCTTTCAAAATGAAGGAGGAGAAATAATGCGTACAAGTGAAGGGTTTGTTCCTGGTTTAGATGGTGTGATTGCGGCACGAACAGAAATTTCTTTTTTAGATGTTGATCGGGAAAAAATAGTTATTCGCGGAGAGGATTTAATAGCATTAGCGAAAAATAAAACGTATTTTGATGTCGTTCATTTATTATTGGAAGGATATATTCCAAGCCAGGAGGAAAAGAGCAGTCTGGAAGATAATATTAAAGGGTATTATAACCTGCCTAAAGATATCTTGCCTGTATTTAACCTGCTGCCAAAGGGCATGCATCCAATGGATGGGATGCGTACGGTTATCTCATTATTAGCCGGATACGATACGGACCTTGAAAATCGTTCGAATAAGGAAAATAAACAGCGGGCCTATGAACTGTTAGGGCAATTGCCTTTTATTACGGTAAACAGCTATTTTGCTACAGAGGGCAAAGCGATTGCCAGTCCGGATGAAAGTCTCGGCTATAGCGCCAATTTTCTCTATATGATTACAGGTAAAAAACCGTCCGATTTGGAGGTGGAAATTTTTGATCAGCTCTTATTACTCTACAGTGAGCATGAGATGCCTAATTCAACCTTTGCCTCCCGTGTGATTGCTTCTACAAACGCGGATATGTACGGTGCTTTAACCGGTGCTATCTCTTCCTTGAAAGGGCATTTACACGGCGGAGCAAATGAGGCGGTCATGTATATGCTTCAGGAAGTAGATTCTGTAGACGGGTTTGAAGCGCTTATTCGTCATAAGCTTCAAAACAAGGAAAAAATCATGGGGTTTGGACATCGGGTATACATGAAGAAAATGGATCCCCGGGCAACGATTACAAAAGAAGCGCTGCGGAAACTATGTGAAAGAGATAATGATGATACGCTTTTAAAGATGTGTGAAGCTGGAGAAGAAATTATGAGGGAAGAGAAGGGGTTATATCCTAACTTAGATTATTATGCAGCTCCGGTTTATTGGAAGCTTGGTATTCCAATACCGCTTTATACACCAATTTTCTTCAGTGCCAGAACAGCAGGGCTTGCGGCACATATTATCGAACAGCATGATAATAATCGGATTTTCAGACCAAGAGTAGAATACACAGGAAAAAGCTATTAAGAGGAGGACATTCAAATGGAATCAGTAAAAACAAATCAGACCGATCAACTTTTAGAAGAAATTGCGGACTATGTATTAAATAAGGAAATTACAAGTGAAGAGGCTTATAAAACAGCGCATCATGTACTGATTGATACGATTGGCTGCGGTATTCTTGCTTTAAATTACCCGGAATGTACGAAGTTGTTAGGACCTATTGTTCCAGGCACTGTGGTTCCAAATGGCGTGAGAGTACCAGGAACACCGCATGTTCTTGATCCTGTGCAGGGAGCATTTAATATCGGGACAATGATACGCTGGCTGGATTATAATGATACTTGGCTTGCAGCGGAATGGGGGCACCCTTCCGATAACTTGGGAGGCATTTTAGCTGTGGCTGATTATGTGAGTCAGCTGCGCCAGCAAAAAGGAGAAGCTCCTTTAACTGTAGAAGAGGTCTTGGAAATGTCGATTAAAGCACATGAAATACAAGGCATCCTTGCTTTAGAAAACAGCTTGAACCGTGTTGGCCTGGACCATGTCTTATACGTTAAAATTGCAACAACCGCAGTAGTGACTAAAATGCTGGGCGGCGGAAAAGAAGAAATTGTCAATGCATTATCCAATGCCTGGATTGATAATTCCAGCTTGCGGACGTATCGTCATTTTCCGAATACAGGTTCCAGAAAATCATGGGCAGCAGGAGATGCGACAAGCCGTGCCGTTCGCCTGGCATTGATGGCCATTAAAGGAGAAATGGGCTATCAAACTGCTTTGAGTGCAGAAGGATGGGGTTTTCAAGACGTGCTCTTCAAAGGGAAGGATATTGTATTAAGCAGACCGCTTGAAAGCTATGTCATGGAAAATGTATTGTTCAAGGTATCTTTTCCGGCAGAATTTCATGCACAAACCGCAGCAGAGGCAGCTGTTCAATTACATCCTGAAGTAGTTGACCGTATTGATGAAATTAAAGAAATTACGATAGCTACACATGAATCTGCTATCCGTATCATTGATAAAAAAGGACCGCTGCATAACCCGGCGGACAGAGACCATTGCCTGCAGTACATTACAGCGGTTGGATTATTAAAAGGAAATATTGTAGCGGAGGATTATGAGGATGATGCGGCAAAAGATCCGCGTATTGACGAACTTCGTGATAAAATGACGGTAACCGAAAATAAGCGTTATACGGAAGAATATTTAGATTCGGAGAAGCGTTCTATTGCAAATGCGGTACAGGTACATTTTACAGATGGCACTTCCACAGAGATGGTGGATTGTGAATATCCTTTAGGTCACCGGTTCCGCCGGGAGGAAGCATTTCCGCAAATAATCAAAAAATACGAAGCGAATGTAGCAACTCAATTTACGGAAAAACAAACCGCGCACATCAAGAAACAAAGTGTTAATTATGATACGATAAAACAGATGCCGATTACAGATTTTATCGAATTATTTTTAGATTAGAAGGGTGAGGAAAAAATGGCTTGGATTGTAGATAGCCCAATACCACAGCATGAATTAGCTGAGAAATTTCGAAAGATGGCAGACGAGAAGGGGATATTGCAAATACCCGGAGCACATGATGCGATGGCTGGCTTAGTAGCAAAACAGGCTGGATTTCAGTCACTGTATTTATCAGGAGCTGCCTATACAGCAAGTAAGGGATTGCCGGATCTAGGAATCGTTACTTCTACAGAGGTAGCTGAGAGAGCAAAGGAAATCGTAAGCGCGACAAATTTACCGCTGCTGGTAGATATTGATACCGGTTTTGGCGGCGTCTTGAATGTTGTCCGGACAGCAAGAGAAATGGTGGAAGCCAATGTAGCTGCCGTTCAGCTGGAGGACCAGCAGCTTCCCAAAAAATGCGGACATTTAAATGGGAAGAATGTGGTTGCCAAGGAAGAAATGATGCAAAAGATAGCTGCTATTAAAAAGGTAGCACCGACACTTCTCGTGGTAGCAAGAACGGATGCCAGAGCGGTAGAGGGATTAGACAGCGCTATTGACCGTGCCAAAGGTTATGTTGATGCAGGAGCGGATGCTATTTTTCCGGAGGCATTGCAAAATAATGAAGAATTCCAGGCTGTTGCCAAAGCGATAGATGTGCCATTATTAGCGAATATGACAGAGTTCGGGAAAACGCCTTATTTAACTGCGAAGGAATTCGAGGACTTAGGATATGGCATGGTCATTTATCCGGTAACCTCTTTACGCGTTGCTGCCAAAGCATATGAGCGTATTTTCGGACTTATCCGGGAGGAAGGCACGCAAAAAAACGGCTTAGAGGATATGCAAACGAGAAAAGAGCTGTATGAAACGATTCAATACGATGAATTTGAAGAGCTGGACCAGGGCATTGCAAAGACGGTGATTGAGGATTATTTCAAATAGTAAAAGAGGCATTTGCATCATCAGTTATCTGATTGCGCAAATGCCTCTTTTTTATTGCTTACCGCATTTTATCGCAGTGTAACTGGCTGGGACTGCGATTACTCGTCCCGCCGAAAACCATTGCGATTACTCGCCCCATCGAAGAGCTTTTGTAAGACTCCCACTTCAAGAAATGAAGGAAAATGGTTATTTCTAAGTGGGAGATCCAACAGCCAGTAACGGCCCGATTCGTTCAACTAACAACTCTTTACGATGGGGTGAGTAATCTTAGGCCCCAATCAGTGGGGGATGAAAAGAAACCCCCACTTGATTGAAGTTTCACTTTATCCCAAAGCAACATCCAGCACCATCATAAGCGCAAATCCAATCATCAGGCTGATTGTCGCTAAATCTCTATTACCGTTCTCCTGAGAACTTGGAATAACCTCTTCTGCTACAACAAAGATCATCGCACCGGCAGCAAAGCTGAGAGCGTAAGGAAGTAACGGCTCGATATGAGCAACTGCCAACGCACCGATAACCGCTGCAATAGGCTCGACGAAGCCGGAAAATTGGCCATACATAAAACTTTTCATCCGTGACATGCCCTGCCCGCGCAATGGCATGGCAACGGCAACACCTTCCGGGAAGTTTTGAATTCCAATCCCGATGGCTAGTGTAATTGCTCCGGCCAAGGCAGCTTCCGTACTGTGATTTGCCAATGCGCCAAAAGCAATCCCGACTGCCAGACCTTCTGGAATATTATGAATCGTGATAGCGAGCACAAGCAAGGTGCTGCGTTTTCTTTTATCAGCTGCAAGCCCCTCAGCCTGTTTCTTTTCTGCGTTAGGATGAAGGTGGGGGAGGATTTTATCAATAATCCATAAAAACCCGCCTCCCAATAAGAAACCGACTAACGCGGGGAACCAGGGGCCAACAGCATTATCTGTTGATGCTTCAATAGATGGTCCGAGCAATGACCAGTAGCTGGCTGCTATCATAACCCCTCCGGCAAAGCCTAACATACTATCTAACAGCTTTTGATGTACTGTTTTCGTTGCAAAAACAATCGCCGCCCCTAGTGCAGTCATCCCCCACGTGAAAATGGTTGCTGCCAATGCTTGCATAACAGGACTAAGATTTTGAAAAAACTCTAACATTATATATCCCTTCTTTTTTTCAATCAATTATAATTTAACATATACCAACTTAATCACTTTATCATTAAAATAAGAAAAGATGAAATAATTTTCACTTTTAAAGAGAAAATACACATCTGAAAAAATGTGTCTCCCCTTTGTTATTGGTTTTACTTAATTATTCCACACCTTAAATGAATTTCATAAGTATAATAAGTTTTAGAAAATGAAAGAATTATAAGGTTGGTGAGATAAAGATGTATGTCATTAGTCTGTTAGGAATGAGCAAAGTGATTCAAGCCCCTATATATAAAATTTGGGAATGGCTGGATGTTTTTAAAGGATATATACCAACAAAAACGATGGACCAAATAACGTATTTTGAAATTGAGGCAATAGATGTGTTGATATTTATAAAAGAGAAATTGGAAGAAGAGTATGATTTAATGGAAATTAGAGAACTGCTAGGTAAAAAAAGCTTTGCATAATGTCGTTCAAATAAAGAAGGGAAAGCATTTGTCGATAAGAAAAAAATAGAGGAAAGAAAATCAGAGGATGCCTCATCATTTTCTTTCCTCTATACCATTAAGTGTTATTGAAAATCCAATATCGTCTCGAAAAACATCACGGAAATCATCGCATAAATATCAACAATGGGCTCACCTGTTAAAAGGGGAGTATTGAACATATCGGCAGTGAAATCTGCATTTTCCCCCCAAACATCATCTTCCTCCCACAGATCATCATCTTCCCATCCATCTTCATCTGAGGCGGAGCTATCTTCTGTTGCATAGTATTCTGCTGCGTATTCAACGTCCAAAAGAGAGGTATAATTATTGATGCTGTCCTCATAGGTATTGAAAAGTTCTTCTAATTCTTCAATTGAGCTAAAACCGTAAGCTGCAGCAATCGATTCTAAATGCTCGTCAGTAATTTCTTCTTCCTCTAAGGAAGCAAATGAATCCTCTGATTCGCCTGAATCTTCATTTAAAAGGAAATCTATGAAAACATCAGTGGTTTCCATAAACATAAATATTTCACTATCTAAAACTTCTTCATCCTCTAAAAGCAGTCCTTCTTCACGAAACAGCGTATCTAACTCTTCATAGGTTAAATCATACGTATCAAGAAGTTCCTCCAATCCTTCTTCATTCAAGGGTGTACCAAGCTCGGAAACTTCTGCAAAATCAGCTAAGCTCCAATCGTACTCCGCCAGGTAATCTTCATAATCCTCCACTTCCCAGCCAATGGATTCAATAAATTCTTCCACCTCAGAATCATCTGCTTCCAATGCAAAAGCATGGGAAGGTAAAAGGCCAATCATAAGTATCAGTGCAAAACAAATAGATAATAATTTCTTTCTCATCTTCATACCTCCTATGTATATCGTATGACTTTTGAAACATCATCTTTAAGTATAAAGTGTTTTCAGATGAAATTCCATGAATATAGGATTGTCTTCAGGAAAATAAATCAAAAGTCACGGGTCAAGGGAGAAATCGCTTGTTCAATAAATTGACACAAACTTATTGACAAATTATTGAACGAAAGGCATAATATAATTAAAGGAGATGAGATAGATGAAAATCAATAAAAAATTATTAAAAGGCTTGTCTCTAGTTTGTGGGACATTAATTACAATTGGTGCGATTATGTTTATATACGGTTATATTGTAAGCGCTACACCTATTGTGACAGCAATAGGCATCGGCTTGGCAGAAGGGGCGACATTTATCTTTATTATGGGATTGTTCCTTGTTGCTGTAGAAGAGAATTTTCATGGGAAGAAGCATAAACAACAATCATAGGTAATGAAAAGAGAAAAAAGCTCAAGCAGTTTATGAACTGCTTGAGCTTTTTAGATGCTTTAAATCATATATCCCCATATCATTGCAAGCAATGAACCAAGGATGGTTAAGATAGCAACTGCTACACCATAAATTGTGTGGAGGTAAATACCGCCTTTATCTTCACTTTCTCCGGCGTGCATAAATACAACGAGCTGCACTCCTGCTTGAATAAATGCTGTAACAATCAGAATGGTTAATCCCATTGCAAAAGACATGTCAAAGAAATAGACACTTAATGCAACAACAGTCAGGAGTAGTGAAAAGATATATCCGTTAACCTGTTTTAGTGGAAAAAGTTCTTTCATGTTACATCATTCCCTTCAAGTAAATAAAGCTGAAAATAAAGATCCACATAACGTCAAGGAAGTGCCAGTAAAGAGAGAATATAAATGATTTATTCGCTGTCCGCGCATTTAAACCGCCGCGCAGAACTTGAACAATAATCATAATTCCCCAGAACAGCCCGAAGGTTACGTGAGCTCCATGTGTTCCGAGCGTTGTTAATAGGGTAGCAGTAAAACCGCTTGTCTGCAATGTTGCTCCAATATGGTAAAAATGAATAAATTCATATATTTCTACGCTAAGGAATCCTGCACCTAACAGGAGCGTAACTACCATAAAGCCAATCATTGCCTTCACACGACCAATACGCATCGCATGAACTGCTAATCCAATTGTAAAACTACTTGTCAGTAAAAGGAATGTCTCAATCAAAACCGGCGGTAATTCAAAAATCTCTGCGCCAGCCGGACCGCTGCCAACGCCACGGTCTACATAAACAAAATATGATGTAAACAGCGTGGCAAACAGCATAATTTCCGCACTTAGGAAAATCCAGAATCCCAAAATATTCATTTTATTGGTTTCGGTGCTATATTCAAGAGGTAGATTTTGAGAATCAAGTTTCATTATTTAGCACCTCCGAATTTGTTTTCTGTTTCTTCAATTTCTTCTTTATGAATATGATGTCCGTCGTCTTTTTCAAATGAACGGTAAATCAGACAGCCGATAATTCCAAGGAAGGCGATAATGACTCCAACCCATACATGGAAGACAAAGAAAAAGCCAAATACAAAGAAGAAACCTGCAAGAATAATCGACCAGCCGCTGTTATTCGGCATATGAATGTCTTTAATTTCCCCTTTAAATAAGTCATGTCCATTCTTTTTATAATCCCAGAACGCTTCTTCAGAATCCACATTTGGTGTGATAGCGAAGTTGTATTCTGGAACCGGATTATGCGTAGCCCATTCAAGAGAACGTGCATTCCAAGGATCGTCACCGACATTTCTTGGTGCATAACGGAAGCTGTAATAAACGTTATAAACAATTATTACAAACCCGACTGCTAACAGCAGCGCTCCAAAGAAGGATACCATGCTTAAAGGTCCGAAGCCGGATGCTTCTGAATAAGTGTACATTCTGCGTGCCTGTCCGTTTAACCCGGTAATATACATCGGGAAGAAGGATAAACAGAAGCCAATAACAATATTCCAGAATGCCCATTTGCCAATACGCTCATTCAGCATGAAACCGAACATTTTTGGCCAGTAATAAATGAGACCGGCAATCATCGCAAATACCACACCAGGGATGATTACATTATGGAAGTGAGCTACTAGGAACATCGTGTTGTGATATTGATAGTCTGCACTTGCCATTGCAAGCATGACACCAGTTACCCCGCCAATCGTAAACAGCGGAATAAATGCCACGGAATACATCATTGGGGTCGTAAATCGTATTTTACCTCGCCACATCGTCAGAAGCCAGTTGAATATCTTAATTCCCGTCGGTACGGCGATTGCCATGGTTGTAATCGAGAAGATACTGTTGGCAACAGCTCCTTGTCCCATCGTAAAGAAGTGATGGACCCATACCATAAAGGATAGCAAGGAAATAATAACCATGGACGCAACCATTGATTTATAGCCATATAAATTACGCTGTGAGAATGTAGCGATAATTTGCGAGTAAATCCCGAATGCAGGAAGCACCAGAATATATACCTCAGGGTGTCCCCAGACCCAGAACAGGTTCGCCCACATCATATCCATACCGCCGTCTCCAGTTGTAAAGAAGTTGGTAAAGAATTGACGGTCTAACGTTCCCATTAATAAAGCAATTGTCAGTACAGGGAATGCAAACACAATAATAAGGTTTGTGATTAATGCAGACCAGGTAAACATCGGCATTTTCATCAATTTCATGCCAGGCGCACGCATTTTCATGATCGTGGCGATAAAGTTAATCCCTGTCATCAATGTTCCGATACCGGAAATTTGCAGTGCCCAGTTATAGTAGTTTACCCCAACATGTTCACTGAATTCTGTTCCTGCCAGCGGATAATAGTTTGTCCATCCGGCATCCGGTGAACCTCCGACAACAAAGGAAACGTTAAACAGCATTGCTCCGGCAAAATATAACCAGAAGCTGAGCGCGTTCAAGCGCGGAAAGGCAACGTCTCTTGCCCCGATTTGCAGCGGGACAACGAAGTTCATCATACCGATAATAAATGCCATTGCCATGAAGAAAATCATAACAACACCGTGTGTCGTGAAAACCTCGTTATAGTGCTGTGCGTCTAAGAAGCTGTTATCTGGAACAGCTGTCTGCAGACGCATCATAACAGCATCTGCTCCACCTCTGAAAAGCATAAGCAATGCTGAAATGATATACATAATACCAATTCGTTTGTGATCAACCGTTGTTAACCAATTATTCCAAAGATATCCCCATTTTTTGAAATAGGTAACACCAAAAACAATCGCAATACTTACAAGTCCAATCGCAACGATGGATGCATAAAGCATTGGATCATCATGGGGCGGAATAGAAAATCTATCTAAAAAATCCATTATGTCGAAACTCCTTTCTAGAGCTCAGAAATTTTCAAGCACCTCAAACATGAGTGCTGTTGTAAAGCTGATTAATGATGATGATGTCCGCCATCTTCATCTGAATCAGATGGTCCATGATTATGCGGACTGTTCTCTCCCTCAGGTGCAGGTTTGAATTCCTGATGTGTACCAGTGAAAGTCATTTGTCCTAAATGTCCAGGCTCTAATAATTCTTCAAATTCTTCCTCGGTCAGCGGGTCCGCAGTATTATGAATATCTTCTACCCAGGAATCGAATTCACTTGGAGGCATTGCTGTAACAGCAAATTCATTTTCTGCAAAACCTTCTCCATTAAAGTTAGAGTTTCTTCCCATATATTCTCCAGGCTCATCTGCAACAACGTTCAGATAGTTTGTCATATCTGCCATCGCATATTTCTGTCCTGCCAATTGAGGAATCCAGAAACTTGAAATCGTTCCATGAGAATATAAACGGAATTCAACGTTTTGATTTGTTGGAATGAAAACATAATTCACTGTTTCAATGTCCTGTTCCGGATAACTGAAATGCCATTTCCAGTTAGAAGAGGATGCATAAATAACGAGCGGCTCGTCTTCAGCATAGCCTTCTGGAGGGCTCTCCACTTGATGTGTCGAAATGGTAGAAACCACGGATAAAAAGGCAACAATTAAAATTGGAACAGCGACAATAATTCCTTCTACATATTTATTACCCTCAATATGAGGCGGCTCGTAGTCAGGATCTTGTTTTGACGCTCTATATTTAAATAAAATAACTGCCAGCATTACTAAGACAACAATTACAATGAATGACATTGTAAAAATCGATATCCAAATCACAGTTGCAGTTGTATCTGCTTGAGGACCTTTTGGATCAAGTACAAGTAATGGTTCACAGCCTGCCAGAAAAGCAGCAATGCCTGTTAATAAGGCTAAGTAGGTCCACTTTAACTTCATGTTGATACCCCTTCCTTTGATGTTTAATAAGATGGATTACTATGATTAAAAGGTTGTTCACAAAATGAACACACAATTAACTTAGTATTGGTTTATAGCAGAGATAATATTAATACTGATATAAGGAAATTACAAGAGATTGAAAAACACTTCACAAAATGTTCATGAAAACTTCTACATCTTTTTGAATTTTGTCGGTAAATGTCGAAAAAGACTTGACAATATTAACAAATGGTAGTAATAGGGCTTTTAACATTAAATTGAAAATTTTGTACAATATAAAGTGAAACTTCCTTTAGTGAGGGCTTTTCGACGCAGAATGGTTCTTCGATGTGGAGAGTAATCGCACCTCCAGTTTCAGTCAGTTATACTGCGATAAACTAACTTTATGCAGGTATATATCTGAAAATAAATTTAAGAAGAGCTTCTGAATAAGGTTATTAGTTATATTTTGTTATTATAATAGGAAAATGTAAATCAAATAAGCGTAAAGTGGAATATGCTATAATGAAATGAAGGGGGAGTCAGCATGGATCCATTAGATATATTGATAGATTTAGAACAATTACTTCCTTATTATAAACCGATTGTCCGGGCAGATAAGCAGCTGGTAAGCGGTTATGAAGTAATTGCTTACTACTTAGATGAAAATAATAAAGAGCAGCGTTTAGATTGGCTCTTCGATGATACCTCCATTCCAGATGAATTCCGGCTGGAGGTAAACAAATATATCCATCAAAAAGCAATTGAGAAAAAATTACAAGAACATTTTACAGGACACCTCACTTTATACTATGATGCAGAATTATTGGTACGTGATAATGGAGAAGTATTTATTGATTTACTGCATGATCATCAGGAAAAAGGATTACATCTGAATGAAATCATTCTCGAAATCAAGGATACATGTCTGCCAAATAATACAGATCAACTGGGCCATATCATTAAATACTTAAAAACACTGGGAGTAAAGATCAGTATTGAATTAGCAGACGCAAATGGCAGTCTGAATCAATTAGCCGTTCTGCATCCTTCCTTTATTAAAGTAGATACATCATTTTTAAAGGATGATCTGCTCCCGCATCTGTATAAGGATGTTTATTTTGGCGTGTCGATGTTATCCAGAAAAATAGGTGCTTCTTTGTTATTTAAAGGCATCCGCTCTTATAAACAATTGAATTTTGCATGGCAAAGCGGCGGTGAATATTATCAGGGCAGCTATCTGACTTATCCGCAGCAGGATTTTATTGAGGAAGATGCATGTAAAAATAAATTAACGGAGTATTTTAGAGAATTTGTAACCTATGAACAAAAGAAAGCGAAGGCACAATTTGAATTATTAGACTCCGTTTATGCAATAATTGACCGTCTTCTTTCCCAGACGAAACAAACAAACGACGACAGCTGGCTGCTGAAGCTTGCTGAGGGCTGTGAAGATTTTGTATTTCGTATCTATGTTTGCAACAGCGTCGGTCTGCAAATCTCGGCAAACGTGGAAAAAGATATGCAGGGGAGCTGGACCTTGATTGAGGAAGGGATGCATAAGAACTGGAGCTGGCGTCCATATTTTTTCGAGAATATAATGCGGATGAATATTGAGAAAAAAGGAATTTTATCGGATCTATACACAGATATCGAGCGTTCCGAGTTGATACGAACGTACGCTTATCCGCTGTCTCAGGAACGATATATATTTTTTGATATTCCATACAGTTATTTGATAGAAAAAGAAGGCTTACTATAAGAGAATAATAATGAAAGGGGAAGGAGTACCTTTCAAAGCTTGATTTGTCCGGTTTTTCGTCTTCGATGGATTCCGGGATAGAAGGAGGTTTTTTAAATGAAATTGATTCATACAGCAGATTGGCATCTGGGCAAGCTGGTTCAAGGCGTTTATATGACTGAAGACCAGGCCTGCATCCTGGATCAGTTTGTTGAAGCGGTGGAAAAAGAAAACCCGGACGCTGTTATTATTGCAGGAGATTTATATGATCGTGCGGTACCTCCTGTAGAAGCAGTTGATTTATTAGATAAAACATTAGACCGGATTGTTAATCAATTAGGGATTCCCGTCTTAGCGATTGCCGGTAACCATGACAGTCCGGGCAGACTTCATTTTGGCAGCCTCTTAATGAAGGAAAAAGGTTATCATATCATTGGCCAGCTTTCGGAAAGCATACAGCCTGTTGTACTTTCAGATGAATTTGGGGAAGTGCATTTTCATCTTATTCCGTATGCAGATCCAAGTGTGGTCAAAGCCTTATTTCAAGAAGGAGATATTCGCAATCATCAGGATGCCAATGCTTTTCTTGTTAAGCAGATAAAGGAAAACATGGACGAAGCAGCACGCCATGTTTATGTTGGACATGCTTTTGTCACTCCTTTTGGCGAGACGGAAGAAAATACGAGTGATTCAGAACGCCCGCTGTCTATTGGCGGAGCAGAGCATGTCGATGCACATTTATTTACAGATTTTCATTACACAGCGTTAGGGCACCTCCATCAGGCGCATCATGTGCTGGATGAAAAAATTCGCTACTCCGGATCCATCCTAAAGTATTCCTTATCGGAAGAACATCATCAAAAAGGGTATTTAGTAGTTGAACTGGGTGAAGAAGGAAACGTCCAGGTTGAGAAAAAAAAGCTTATCCCCAAACGTGAAATACGTTCTATCAAAATGAAAATGGAGGATATTTATAGGGAGCCTCGAAGCGAAGATTATGTATTTGTTCAGTTGCTTGACGAGCTTCCTGTTTTATCGCCGATGGAAAAGGTACGTTCTATTTTTCCGAATGCCATGCATGTGGAGAGAGTAAGAACTACGTCAGGAGTCACGCAACAAAAAGAAAATCAGGCCCCTAAGACGAGCTTAAGTGAAATGGAATTATTTGATGCCTTTTATCAGGAAGTAACGGATAAGGAAGCTACCGAAGAAATGAACGAGATAATGAAGGAGTTATTTCAAGAAATTCAGGATGCAGATAACGAACGGTAAGCATCTAAATAAGAAGCAGGTGAAAAGAGAATGCAGCCTTTACAATTAACATTACATGCTTTTGGACCGTATAAGGAAAAAGAAGTAATCGATTTTTCTAAACTGCAAGGAAACACATTATTTGTCATTTCCGGAAAAACCGGGGCAGGAAAGACGACGTTATTTGATGGGATAGCCTTTGCATTATATGGGAAAGCAAGCGGATCTGACCGGGAAGACCAGCGTATGCTTCGCAGTGATTTTGTAGATGAAAACGTACATACTTCTGCGGAGCTTATTTTTCAAATACAAGATAAAACGTATCGTATTTTCCGGCAGCTGGGTCATGTAAAAAAAGGAAATAAGAGTAAAACAGGAGATAAATGCGAATTTTACGAAGTGCGGCCAGATGGAGAATCGCCGTGCGTAGACAGACAGATGGTAAGCGAAATTGACCAAAAAATAGAAGATATTATTGGTTTGACTCCAGATCAATTTAAGCAGATTGTAATGCTTCCACAAGGGGAGTTTCGAAAACTGTTAACTTCTGATACAGAAAATAAAGAAGAAATCCTGAGACGTTTGTTCCGAACCGCGCATTATAAATATATGAATGAACTGCTCCGGGAGAAGAAAGCAAAATTAGAAAAAGAAAATCAGCGTATTCTAAACCGTATGGAGCAGCTGCGGACGCAAGTATTCTCCTTAGACCTTCCAGATGACGCCGAAATCCGTGAGTTGGCAAATAGAGAGCATGTCAATACGAATCAAATTATAGAAGCTTTAGAAACAGAGTTAAAGAAAAATGAAGCAGCGTATACAGAAGAAGATGCTCGTTATAAAGAAGCAACTAAGCAGCAGGAGCTCACGCAAAACCATTTGTTTCAAGTCAAACAGATCAATGAGCGTTTTTTGGAATTAGAAACCTATCAAAAGAATCTTGCCATATGGAAAGAACAAGCGCAGGAAATGGAAGCTTTAAAAGAAGGTTTGTCTGCAGCCGAACAGGCGAAGCTGATTATTCCTTATGAACAGCAGCGGAATGAAGCAGGAAAAGAGTTTCAGGAAGGAAATCAACGTCTGCAGCAGCTGGAAGCACAGCAGAATACAATGGAAAAGCAAAAGCAGCAGGCAGAAGCTGATTTTAAAAAAGAACAGGAAAATGCAGGGGAGCGCGAGAAGCTTTCGATTGAAGTAAACCGTTTGGAAGGATTTCTTCCTGTTGTCAAGGAATTAGAAATGAAAAAACAGGAAATTCAAAAGCTGGCTGGACAATTAAAGCAAGGGAATGAACAGCTGGAAAAATTAAAAGCGCTACGTGAAATACGAAGTAAACAAATAGATCGTTTAGAGCAGGAAGAACAGGCACTAGATAAAGAGGCTGAGAAGCTGGACACTGTAAAAGAAGAGTTAAGAATACTGCGTGAACAAGCAATGCTGATGAAAAAATATAAAGAAAAAACGGCACAGGTGCAAAATAGTGAGACAGAGGTCAAGCGTACAGAAGCTGTCTATCTGCAGGAAAAAGAAGCTTACAACCGGCTCGAACAGACTTGGTTTGCTAACCAGGCGCATGTATTGGCAGTGCACCTGCATGCTGGAGAAGCCTGTCCAGTTTGCGGCAGCTCAGAGCATCCGTCACCAGCAGTAACGAAGGAAACGGAAGTCAGTAAAGAAGAGCTGGAACAAGCGAAAAAGCTGATGGAAAAGAAAGAAGCAGACTGGCGGGAACAAACAGCAAACCTGAAGGCGTATCAATCAGAAAGAAAAGGGTTAGAAAAGGAGCTCACGCAGCATGAATTAGCATTTTCTGATCCGGAACAGAGCTATCTGGACATCGTTGAGAGAGGGAAAAGGAAAAAAGCGGAAGAGGATCGCCTCAAGCAGTCTAAAACCCGTTTATCGGAATGTAAAAAAGAATTAGCGAAAGAGCGTCAGGAACAAAAGCAAAGGGAAATGGAATGGAATGAAAAGACCAATCAGGTCAGCCGGCTTCAATCGGATTATCACGGTAAAGAGGCTGTCTATCAGCAGCAATTGATGCAAATACCGGAAAACTTACGCGTTCTTTCCCAATTAGAAGCTGAAATAACCCATTTAAAAACAAAAAAACAGCAGCTTGAACAACGCTGGGCAGAGGTGCAGGAGAATTATCAGAAAGTCCATGAAGCATTTACAAAGTGGACAGCTGATGTGCACCACCTTAGAGAAAATCAAGCAAAAATGAAGCAGAAAATAGAAAGTCTGGAGAAGACCTTTCAAGATAAATTAGAGCAGGCAGATTTTACTGAACAGTGGTATCAAGAAGCAAAATGGGAGGAAGCAACGTATCAATCCGTTAAACAGAGACTCTCTGAATATGAAAAACAGGGCTATCAATTAGAAAAGCAAATTTCCGGGCTTCAGCAGAAGCTGGAAGGTCAGTCGAAGCAGGATGTGTCCGAAATCGAAGCGGTGTTAGAAAAATGGAAGCAGAAAACAACAGCCAGTCTTGAAAAACTGCAGTGGCTGCAGCAGGAGAAAAAGGATATGACATTCTACGTGGATCAGCTGCAGGAGTTCCATCATCAATCAGCGGATATAGAACAGAAAAGAATGCTCGTTACAGATTTATATGATACGCTGCGGGGACAAAACCCTAAAAAGGTATCTTTTGAACGATATCTGCAAATGGAATATTTAGATCAAATTATCGAAGCTGCTAATTTACGCTTAAATGACCTATCGAATGGTCAATTTTATCTGACAAGAAGTGATCGCCAGGAAGCACGTGGGAAACAGAGCGGCTTAGGATTAGACGTCTATGATCAGTACACAGGGCAGACCAGGGATGTAAAAACATTATCTGGGGGAGAAAAATTCCATGCCTCTTTATGTCTTGCTCTGGGAATGAGCGATGTTATCCAAAGCTTCCAGGGGAATATTGTGATCCAAACGATGTTTATCGATGAAGGATTTGGGTCGCTGGATGAAGAGTCCCTGCGGAAAGCAATTGACGCGCTGATTCAGCTGCAGCAATCTGGAAGAATGATTGGCATCATTTCGCATGTTCAGGAGCTGAAGGATGTCTTTCCGGCAGCAATTGAGGTTCATAAAACAAAAGAGGGCTGCAGTAAAACGGAAATCGTTGTGAAATAAGAAGCTGGCATGTTATCCAGCTGTGTGACTTCTAAAATGGATTAGCTAAAAATAACTATATTATTTGCTATTTAAACAACCCCTGTATTATCATTTAATTATTATATTTTTCGACAATAATTTTTATAGAATCTCTAAAAATATTTTAGTAAAGGGCTTTTTAAAGAGCCTGAATGAACAGCAGGGAGAAAGGTAGGAATCATCGTGAAGATTGGAATTGATAAGCTGGGGTTTTATGCACCACATCTGTATGTAGATATGAATGATTTAGCAGAAGCGCGGGGAATCGACCCGGGAAAATTTACAATTGGTCTGGGGCAAGACGAAATGGCTGTCCCGCCAATCACACAGGATCCTGTTTCTTTGGCAGCTAATGCGGCAGAACAAATCTTGGACAGGGAAGATAAAGATGCAATTGATTTAGTCATTTTTGGAACAGAATCTGGCGTGGACCACTCCAAGTCAGCGGCTGTGTATGTACATCAATTATTAGGCTTGAATCCCAAAGCTCGTTCTGTAGAAATGAAGCAGGCTTGCTATGGCGCAACAGCAGGAATACAAATGGCAAAGGGACATATTGCATTGCATCCGGATAAGAAAGTACTTATTTTGGCATCTGATATTGCCCGCTACGGTTTGAATACACCTGGCGAATCAACACAAGGCGCCGGTGCAGTTGCTATTTTGGTGAGTGCTGAGCCAAGGCTGATGGAGCTGGAAAGTGAAAGCACGTATTACACAGAGGATATTATGGACTTCTGGAGACCGGTATATTCTTCTACGGCTTTTGTAGATGGAAAATACTCCAACGAACAGTATATTGCTTTCTTCCAAAAAGTATGGAAAGATTATCAAGAGCAAACAGGAAGAAGCCTGGAGGATTTTGCAGCTATCGCTTTTCATTTACCATATACCAAAATGGGCTGGAAAGCACTGCGTACAGTAATTGAAGACGCGCCTGAAGCAGTACAGGAACGGTTGAAAAACAATTATCAAATCAGTACAAAATACAATCGTAATGTAGGAAATATCTATACAGGCTCTCTTTATCTCAGTCTGATTTCATTATTAGAAAATCAGGATGACTTAAAAGAAGGAGATACCATCGGCTTGTACAGCTATGGATCCGGAGCGGTTGGCGAATTCTTGTCCGGCAAGCTTCAGAACGGCTTTAAAAAGCACTTGCAGACAGCGTCGCATCAAGCAATGTTTGACAACAGAGAATGCATTTCTGTGGCAGCATATGAAAAAGTATTTGAAGAAGCACTTCCAACAGACGGAAGTGAAAAACAGTTAAATGTGAATGAAGATCCGGCAAAAATCTGTTTAGCCGGTGTGAAAGATCATATCCGCAGCTATGCAGTTAAATAATAAGAAAAAACTCCTGGACAAAATAAAACCTGTTCAGGAGTTTTTTTCGTGACAACTTTAAGACATTTTCAGCATGAATTATGTGAAATGAATGACTTTAAAATGTATAATCGGGGTAGAGTTAAACATATCATGAAAGTTGGAGGGTGTTTTAATGACGAAAAATAATGAAGTTATTGAAGTAACAAATCCAGCAACAGGCGAAGTAGTCGATACAGTCTTAAAAGGAGGCAAGAAAGAAGCAGTGGAAGCCGTTGATAAGGCATATCAAGCTTTTCAGGACTGGTCGAAGCAATCTGTCTATGAAAGAAGTGCTTTGTTGAATAAATGGTATGCACTTGTGGAAGAGCATGAAGCAGAGCTGGCCAGAATCATGACAATAGAGCAGGGAAAACCGTTGAAGGAAGCAACAGGTGAAATCCGGTATGCGAATAGCTTTATTTCCTGGTATGCAGAAGAAGGAAAAAGACTTTACGGTGAAACTATCCCGGCAACGGCAAGTGATAAACGCATCGTAGTTAGCCGGCAGCCGGTAGGGGTTATCGCAGCGATTACACCATGGAACTTCCCGGCAGCAATGATTACACGGAAAGTTGCTCCGGCATTAGCGTCCGGCTGTACAGCGGTAGTAAAACCAGCCAGTGCCACCCCTCTAACCGCTATCCGCCTGAGAGAGCTTGCGGTAGAAGCAGGTATTCCAGAAGGTGTACTGCAAATCGTTACGGGAAGCTCAGGTGAAATCAGTGATGCATGGATGGCAGATGAGCGTGTTCGAAAAATATCGTTTACGGGTTCTACGGAGGTAGGAAAATCACTCATGCAAAAATCGGCGGAAACTGTGAAGAAACTCTCTCTGGAGCTTGGCGGTCATGCACCATTGATTGTTATGGGCGATGCGGATATTGAAAAAGCGGTAAACGGGGCGGTTGCTTCTAAATATCGCAATGCCGGGCAAACCTGTGTATGTGCCAATCGGATTTATGTTCACGAATCGATTGAACAAGAATTTGCCAAGGCATTTAAAGAAAAGGTTGCACAGCTTAAGGTCGGAGACGGCTTAGAAGAAGGTGTGGATATTGGTCCTTTGATTGACAAATCTGCGGTTGAAAAAGTAAAACATCATATAGAGGATGCACTTGATAAAGGGGCAGAAAAGCTGTTAGGTAACGAAACAGAAAAGGAAGATTTATTTTTTAGTCCGACCATTTTAACCAATGTAAACGATGAAATGGTATGCATGCAGGAAGAAACCTTTGGACCATTAGCGCCAATTACGACATTTCAGACGAAGGAAGAAGTCGTTAAACGCGCGAATAATTCACCTTATGGATTAGCAGCCTATTTATTCACAGAAAACCTTACGACTGCAATTGAGGTCAGTGAACAGTTAGAGTATGGAATCGTCGGTATTAATGATGGTGCTCCATCAACAGCACAGGCCCCGTTCGGAGGGTTTAAAGAAAGTGGCCTTGGACGGGAAGGCGGCCATCACGGGATTGATGAGTATGTTGAAGTAAAATATTTATCGATTCAACTGTAATGATTTCAGACATATATTTATCTAAGTGTTTGCAATGAAAATAAGTATATGTCACATGTTTTACTCAAATATCCTGGGGCTGGGACAGCGGTTATTCGCCCCGCCGGAAATATTTATGGGAATACCCTTATGCGGAGAAAGGCGGAGCAGATAATCTGCTTGCCTTTTTCTGATGACATGTTTGAAGGAAACCTGTATACTACTTCTAGAGAGGTGCAGATGAATGGAATTTAATATTGGTCCCAGGATGTTAAAAACAGGGTTGGCAGTAACCTTAACGTTATTGATTACACGTATATTCGATATGGAATATGCCGTTATTGCAGCAATTGCATCTGTAATAGCAATGCAGCCGTCTATCATGCGATCATTTAATTATATTAAAGAAGTAGTTATTGCAAACTCTGTCGGTGCGACACTTGCCATATTGGGAGTATTTTTGCTTGGCAGCCATCCGATTTCGGTTGGAGCAGTAGTTATTTTATCGATTGCGATTAATATAAAACTGGGATTGACCAAAACAGTAAATTTAACCGTATTAACCATCGTCAGTATGATGGTGGCCAGCCAGGGCGATCATATTAATTTTGTATATATTTTATCTCGTGTATCACTTGTTGCAATCGGGGTGGTTTCCGCATTTATCGTGAATGTATTTGTTAATCCTCCGAATCATCAAAAGATTTTGTTTCAGATGATTAAGGAAGCCAGTGAAAGCTCTCATTTTCTTCTGCGTGTTATCCCGAGTAATACGATGAGTGTCCCGCAAATCCGGGACGAAGAAAGAAATGTCGAGAAACAAATTAATAAAATAAGAGATTATTTTGATATCATTACGGATGAGAAAAATAGACTGTTTATCCGGAAGCGCAGATCTTTTTTTCGCAGCATAGTCATTTATAAGCAAATGATACAGGTATTGCGAAAGAAGCATACGCTGATTGTAGAGCTGGAAAAAAATTTAAAAGAAATTGAACAAATGGCTGCCGGCAAGTCTTTCTTAATTAAAAAGCTGGTCAGTGAGATCAATAACTATAGTGAAAATGTCTTTCTTATGTATGAAGATCGCATCGTCCTGGACAGGGACCTGCAAAAAGAGACGAAAAATGCGATGAGCGTAACGATCAATAATTTAATTGATGCACTGCAAGGAACAGACTATGAAAAATGGCATTATGTTTTTCCTGTTGCGAATAGTATTGTCGAGCTTTTCTATGAATTGGATAAGTTAGAAAAGTATGTGCGTAAAAAAGGATTACATGAAGAAGAGGAATAAATGGAAGCAAAGGAGATTGTGGCAGCACAATCTCCTTTGCTTTTTTGAAGAGTAAGAAAGTATAAAATGTTGAGGATAGCCGCTCCAACGGGGTTCATGGGGTGAGTAATCTTAGGCCCCAGAAATACACTACGCTTTCCGTGGGCCCCGAGCTCAGCCTCCTCGATAAAGGAGACTTAGCGATAGGCGCAGACAGAGCTAAAGTCGCTCTTATGCCCCGAGGGTAAAAAAAGAAGAACACTTTTTTCCTGCGGGGTCTTCCCGCTGGGACTGGGACTGCGATTACTCGTCCCATCGAAAATCGTTGCAGCGGACATCTCTTCGGAGAGAACACTGATGTTTTAAAGAACAAGCGGTATTCTTGGTTTTTCTTATCAAGAGCCACATAAAACAGGTATAAAACCTCCCTTTTTTGCATATAGTAGTAATAGTATACAGAGAAAAGGGGAGGATGGAATTGGTCCGTTTTTTATCTCATCATGAATTAGAAAATTTATATTATATGTATGAAAAATATGAAAATGCGTATCAATCGCTGCTGGAAAGTAAACAGAAGCATATGCAGGAAGAAACACAAAAACAAATAGAAGAACAAATGGAGATTGTGAAGGAGCAGCAGCGTCAAATGCTTGCTTCATTAACATAAAACAGCGTGTAGACACGAATCTACACGCTGTTTTATTATTTTTTACGATGAAGATTTTCCTTAATATAGCCAATAAATTCGTTTGCTTTTTCTTCAGGGGCTTTCGTGAATATGCTGACACCGACAAATAACAAGGAGGAGAGAATCAGTCCCCATAAACCAGAAGCCATTCCTAGCGGCTTTGTCTGCAGCAGTTCTAATATCAGAACAGCGGCGCCGGGAATAATGGTGCTTGCCAATACAGCAGCGGCGGTGCCTCTTTTCCAAAAGAAAGCGCCGATAATTGTCGGGACAACAACAATTAAGCCGGCAGAAGAAGCAACGGACAGAACGGCGATTAAATCTAATTGTAATTCTGCAAATAAGTAAGCCAGCAGAGCAATAACAGGTATAATAAATTTCCCGATGCGAAGCTGGACCTGATCTGTCGACCCTTTGCGAATATTTCCGTAAACATCCTTCGCGAACATCGAGGATAACGTAAGCAGAATCGAGTCTATCGTCGAAACAGCAGCAGCAATAATACCTACCATGACAATAACAGCTAAAACAGAAGGTACAGCTGATGAGGTCAGTACAACGGGTGTAGCTAAATCAGCGTTGCCTAGACCAGGTTCTAATAAGAAAGCGGAATACCCCCAAAATATAGATACCAGTGTATAGATACAGCCAAAAACCATAAAGCCTAATAACATACGCCGCATGCTTTTCAATGAAGCTGGCATAAACAGACGCTGACTGACCTGCGGATTTGAAATACTAAAGAAAAACCAGGGAATGGTTAACCCGATAAATGTTAAGAAGCTGAAATAGCCATTGCCAGGCACCGTCAGCATTTCTGGATGATTATCTTCCAGCTGCTGAAAGAAGCCCGAAAATCCGCCGAGTCCGCGGATTAAAAAGAGTACAACTAAGGTTGAACCAATAATCATAAATAAGGACTGCAGCGAATCTGTCCAGGCCACAGAGCGTATGCCGGCTATGTAAGCAAAAAAGAGTGCTAAAACAACAGCGATAATAACGCCGGTGCTGAAAGAGATTTGCTGGTTTGATACGCCCTGCAGCAGATATCCTACTCCAGCTAACTGTACCGCGCTGTAGGGTATTAAAAAGAGACAGTTGCTGACGGCAATCGCAATGGCAGAAGCTCTGCTTTGATAACGGTCGCCAATCATTTGAGATGGTGTAATATAACCATATTTTTTTCCGACAATCCAAAAACGGGGACCAAAAAATGCAATTAACGACACGCCCATTAAATAAATCAGTTCAAAACCAAGCGCGCCAACTCCGCCGCGATAGGTAAGACCTGCTAAGCCGACCAGCATAAATGCGCTGTATGTTGTAGCGCTGTAGCTTAATGCGGAAACAAAACCGCCCAGCTTACGATCGCCAAGAAAATAAGCGCCCATATTTGTCTGTTTGCCAGTTCGCGATAAAAAAGCGATAAAAAGAGAGATAACAATATAAATTCCTAATCCCCACCAAATCAGTGATACATTCATTCTTCATTGCTCCAATCTTTTGTTAGTATGGCATTAAGCCCGATGACGATGAAAGTTAAGATCATCCAGAACAGAAAGCTCCCATACCATTTTTCAACATGACTTAAAAGTGCAAAAGGGATGATAAAAGCGGCAAGAACGATAATGCCGATAATAATTGCTGCGTTTTTTTCCTTCATAAGCCTGCCTCCATATATTTTAATGTGATATAATTCACAATATAAAGAATGTGAATTCGCTAACAATCATAGCAGATTGTTCATAAATTTGCCACATTATTTAAGACGCAAATAATAACCTGTTTTTGGAAACGGTTGCAGAAAGGCGTTTTATCAGCTAAACTTAAGAAAAAGGAGGGAAAAGATGGAAACCTTACAGATCGGCAGTGCGAAACTTGCCTGGCTAAATGGAGGCGTTACCCATTTGGACGGAGGCTCGATGTTTGGTGTCGTTCCCAAGGCATTATGGGCGAAAAAATACCCGCATAACGATAAAAATCAAATTGAGCTTCGAACAGACCCGATTTTAATTGAATTAGATGGGAATAATTTACTTATTGATACAGGAATCGGATTAAATAAACTATCTGATAAACAAAAAAGGAATTTCGGAGTATTGGAAGAAACAAATATAGAAGCATCCTTATCCGAATTAGGGCTTACAGTGAACGATATTGATATCGTATTAATGACACATCTTCATTATGATCATGCGAACGGTTTAACAAAACTAGTTGGTGAGGAGGAATACGAATCGGTCTTTAAAAATGCAAAAATTTTTGTTTCCCAAATAGAATGGAATGAGATGCAGCATCCGAATATCCGTTCAATAAATACATACTGGGAGAAGAATTGGAGGCCGGTAGTTGATCAGGTTTATCCGTTTCGGGAAAAAATCGAGGTATTGCCGGGTTTAACAATGATTCATACCGGCGGCCATAGTAAGGGGCATGCTATCATTCGTTTTCGGGAAGGAGAGCAAGGCTTCATACATATGGCAGATATTATGCCAACACATGCACATCAAAATAAATTATGGGCGCTTGCATATGATGATTATCCAGTTCAATCTGTATTGCAAAAAGAATATTGGATGGAAGCGGGATATAAGGAAAAGGTCTGGTTTACGTTTTATCATGATGCTTATTACCGGGCAGTCAGGTTTAATGAGGATGGAGAGAAAATAGATCACGTGGAGCGGCTGCGCTATTCTTATAATTAAGAATAAGCAGCCTTCTCCAAAAAGGAAGGCTGCTTATTAACAAAGTATATTATACTGCTGCTTCTGTATCTATAACAGCACCAGTTTCTATGTCTACATAGAAATCATATTGTTTATTCGTACCATCGATATTTCTAGTTACACCACCGCGGTATACATCATAAAGCAGGCCGTTTCTTTCTAATTCTTCCGGTTTCATATAAATCCAGGATCCGCTGATAGGGCCTTGGCGTTTGAACATTTCTTTGGCATGATTCAATGCTTTTTCAGGAGTAACTTTCATTTGATTGTTAACCTGTTGACGTGCGATATAACCGATTGCAATACCAAATGCAGCTGCAAGTAATACCTTTCTTTTGCTCAATTTATTCACCTCTGTTTAGTAAGATTCAATGTCTGCTTTGTTTGTAGTATATCGCATACGGTGAGAGAAATACAAATAATTGAACACCGGTACTGGAAAGGATTGGGCTTTTTCGGGTATACTTGCAATATTGAAGATCTATTTTTACGGATATACTAACTGTATATAGGAGGCTTTACATGAATAAAGAAACACTGGCATTATTTAAGAATTTAACGGAATTACAGGGAGCTTCAGGAAATGAGCATGCCGTTCGACAATTTATGAAAAAGGAATTGGAGAAATATTCGGATGAAACCATTCAGGATAATCTGGGGGGCGTATTTGGAGTAAAGCACGGTAAAGGACCTACTGTCATGGTGGCTGGACATATGGATGAGGTCGGCTTTATGGTGACACAAGTTACCGATAATGGCATGCTCCGTTTTCAGACCTTAGGCGGCTGGTGGAGCCAGGTTATGCTGGCTCAGCGTGTTCAGGTAATGACAAAAAATGGACCGGTTACGGGAGTGATTGCTTCTGTTCCGCCGCATTTATTAACCGAAGCACAGCGCAGCAAACCGATGGAAATAAAAAATATGCTGATTGATATTGGGGCGGATGATAAAGAGGATGTCGCAAATATCGGCGTTCGTCCGGGAGATACCATTGTTCCGATTACACCGTTTGAACCGATGGCCAACGAGAAAAAGATCTTGGCAAAAGCTTGGGATAACCGCTACGGCTGCGGGCTGGCTATCGAGCTTTTAAAAGAACTGCAAGGGGAACCCCTTCCAAATCAGCTTTATTCTGGTGCGACGGTACAGGAAGAAGTAGGGTTACGCGGAGCACAGGTAGCGGCTAATATGATCAAACCGGATATTTTTTACGCATTAGACGCTTCACCGGCTAATGATGCTTCAGGGGATAAAAAGGCATTTGGTCAGCTGGGAAAAGGAGCTTTGCTGCGTATTTTTGACCGCACAATGATTACGCATAAAGGCATGCGCGAATTTGTTCTGGACACAGCGGAATCAAATGATATTCCGTATCAATACTTTGTTTCTCCAGGCGGTACAGATGCAGGACGTGTTCACATAACAGGCGACGGCGTTCCTTCTGCAGTTGTAGGGATATGCTCCAGATATGTTCATACATCCGCATCGATTATTCATGTGGATGATTATGCCGCAGCAAAAGAATTAATTACAAAACTTGTCAAAACAACAGATGAAACAGTTGTTTCCGCATTGCATCAGGGATAATGAAATGCAGAAAACAGTTATTATCGGCTCGAAAAACCCAACTAAAATCCAGGCTGTCCGAAATGTTTTTCCAGAATGGGAGCTAAGCTCGCTGGAAGTCCTGTCTAAAGTGTCTGCCCAGCCTTTTTCAGATGAGGAGACGCGGATTGGCGCGGTGAATCGTGCGAAGGCATGTGCTGCAGGAAGTGCTGATGCCATTGGAATTGGCTTAGAAGGAGGCGTCATGTATGTGGACGATACATTATTTCTCTGTAACTGGGGAGCGCTGGCTGCAGCGGATGGCACATTATATACTGCCAGTGGTGCAAGGATTGCCCTCCCAAAAGAAATTGAGGAGGCACTTAAAACAGCCGGGGAATTAAGTATGGTGATGGATGCCTATACCAAGAAAGAAAACGTCCGCAGCCATGAAGGAGCTATTGGTATCTTTACGAATAACCTGATATCAAGAGAAAGCATGTTTACACATGTTGTACAGCTTTTGAAAGGACAGTATGATTTTGCGGGGCAAAAATAGAGGAAGGACTGCTGCATAATCAGGTAACTGATTGCGCAGCAGTTTTTTTCATACATAGAACGAAACTGTTAAGGACCTGTCCCCTGGTGTTCGTTTTAGTTGCATTGAATTGGTAATCGGTTTTTATGACAGTGTAACTGACTGTAAAAAGACCTGCTGAATGAAGTTTTGTTTTATATGAGTGGGGTGGAGTTCATATTATTCTTAAGTAAAGGGGGCAATTTGGGATATGAAAATGCTTAAATTCATAAAGAAAGATCGAAAACGCAAAAGAAAATTTACTGTTATCAATGCGGGGGATGTAATTCAATTTAAAGGAGGAAAGGGATATAAAGTAAAAAAAGAAGTACGCTTTTTTTCTGCGGGGTCTTCCCACTGGGACTGGGACTGCGATTACTCATCCCATCGAAAACCGTCGCAGCGGACATCTCTTCGGCGAGAACACTGATGTTTTAAAGACCAAGCGGTATTCTTGGTTTTTCTTAAAAAAACTTTCCTGTTATATAAACTCGCAAAAAAATAATCTAACGAAGTAAAAAAACTGTCGTCAAATGCTGATTCGCATTTGACGACAGTTCCTTGAAGCAAACATTATTCGTAGATATACCCGATAACATCTAATGCTTGTTCCACGGATTCCACTGTAATATTTGCTTTGTTGGAAAGTTCTTTTAAAGGATGAATTAATTTTTCCGGACGAATAATAATCGTCGGTTTTCCTAAAGCTATGGCTGTACTTGCATCCATCGCTGTATTCCATTGTTTATATTCTTCCCCGAATAAAGCAATCACAATATCTGATTTCTGCATTAATACCTGTGTCCGAAAATTATTAACACTGGAAGCAGCGTCATCACGATAGAAATTGCCGGGCTGTTTTCCTAAGATTGCTTCTCCAATATCATCTGAACGGTCATGATTTGTCTGCGGGGAAACAAATGTCAGCGGCAGCTTTTTTTCTTCCGCAAGCTTTTTAACATCTTCTCTCCAATTATCGTGAATTTGTCCAGCAAGATAAACTGTTAAATTCATTCCAATCCCTCCCAATCAATGGTATCTTTAATAGTAAATGTTTTTCCTAAACTTGTTAAGTTATTTGATTATTGTATAGAAATGGTTTATAGCCACCGCCTGGATTTCATGGGGGTGAGTACTCACCAATGTTGTCAGGTTAATGCGGCCGCTGCGGAAAAACACTACGCTTTCCATGGGCTTGCGCTCAGCCTCCTTTAAAGAAGACTTGCTGATTGGCAAGCCGTCAGGAGCAGACAGAAGCATAGTCGCACTTATGCCCCGCGGGTAGAAAAAAAGAAGTTCGCTTTTTTTCTGCGGGATCTTCACACTGGGACTGCGATTACTCGCCCCACCGAAGACCATTGCGCTTTCCCATAGGAGTCTACGTGTTTTTCCTCCGCTAGTTAGGTTTTAGTACTATCTGTACAATATTTAAGACAATTCACTAACCTGACAACATTGGAGTACTCACCCCGCCATAACCCGTCGCAGCGGGTATCTCTCTGGCAAAAACACCGATATTTAAAGACCAAGTGATGTTATTGTTTTATCTTATTTGAAAAATGAACGATAAAAATCAAAATTCAAATAATATGGAAACAAGGTAACATAATTGAAAGAATATGTGTGGCAAGCTATGATAGGAGAAAAGAAAGGATGTATAAAAATGAAAGAATTACAAAATACAGAGGAATTTAATACGTATATTCAAGAAGGCCCGGTTGTCTTTTTATTTACGGCAGGATGGTGCCCGGATTGCCGTGTGATAGAACCGATTTTGCCGGAAATTGAAGCGGCTTATTCGCAATTTCAATTTGTAGAAGTAAACCGGGACAACTTTATCGAGCTCTGCCAGGAATATGATATCTATGGTATTCCTAGCTTTCTGGCGTTTGAAAAAGGGGAAGAGCTGGGCAGATTTGTGAGTAAAGACCGGAAAACACAAGAAGAAATCGAATCCTTTTTAGACGGGCTTGCTAAATAGGTAAGGAGGCATTTGCATGGCAAAAATGACAAGCATTAAGATGAAACGCCTGTTGGAGGATGAACTGAAGAATCCTGATTATCGAGTGACCTACAAGCGTGACGACGATGCTGTACGAATTGAATGGAAGGACACGAACGAAGGCATGACGGTGTCTTTGCCTAATTTAATTGCTAAATATAATGATCGGGGGAGGGAAGCTCTTGATGAAATTGTGGAGCATGTTAATGAAGCGTTAAAAATCATGAATCAGACGCAGCATCTAAAAGGAATGGAAAAGCAGATTTTTCCGGTGCTCCGCTCTCCCTCTTTCCCAACAGAAACAAAGGCAAAGAAAAAGTTGATTTATAAAGATCATACTGCAGAAACCCGCGTTTTCTATGCACTTGATTTAGGAAAGTCCTATCGATTGATTGATGAAGAATTATTGGAGGAAGAGGGCTGGTCTAAGGAGAGATTAGACGAAATAGCATCTTTCAATATCCGTTCTTTATCTTATCAGCCGAAAGCAGATCAAGTTGCAGGCAATGATTTTTATTTCTTGGCAACACAGGATGGTTATGATGCAAGCCGTATTCTGAACGAAGCCTTTTTAGAAGAAATGCTTGCCAATGCAAAAGGGGAATTAACTGTTGCTGTTCCGCATCAGGATGCGCTTATTTTAGGGGATATCCAAAATAAATCAGGATATGATATTTTAGCGCAAATGACAATGAAATTTTTTGCAGATGGCAGAATACCCATTACTTCTTTGCCATTTGTTTATGAAAACAAAAAATTAGAGCCGGTATTTATATTGGCAAAAAATCGACCTGAGAAAAATGAGGAGTGAACGAGATGGATGTTTTTTATAACCGTCAAGGAATTGGAGATGTATTGATTCTTCCTATTAAGGAAGGAGACCGCTATGAATTAAAGCAAGAAACGAATGGTGATATCACTAAAATAACATCAGCTGATGGAGAAGTGCTTGGCTACAATATTTTTCATGCTTCCACCTATTTTCAATTAGATGAAAAAAACGGTGCAATTCCTTTAACAGAAAATCTATTAGCAGAAATTCGTACTCTTTTCCAGAAAAAAGGAATAGATGACCCCCTTGAATTTGATTTGAGTCCGAAATTTGTAGTAGGATTTGTAAAGTCAAAACAGGCCCATGAAAATGCGGATAAATTAAGTGTATGTCAAATTGATGTTGGAGAAGAAACCTTGCAAATCGTTTGCGGTGCTCCAAATATCGATGAAGGTCAAAAGGTCGTTGTAGCGAAAGTAGGAGCAACGATGCCGTCCGGAATGAAAATTAAAGCATCTGAATTAAGAGGTGTACCTTCTCACGGAATGGTTTGTTCTCAAAAAGAACTGGGCTTGCCTGATGCGCCGAAGGAAAAAGGCATTTATGTACTGGATGGTACGTATCAAATTGGCGAAGAATTTCCATTTTAACTTTCAAATCCCTTGTGTGAGCAGGGGATTTTTTAACAGGAAATGAAACCGAAAAAATTATCGCAGTAATCATGTAAATCCCCTTGAAAAACTGCTAAAATGAACAGTATGAACAATTAAGGAAATGAGTGAATGCATATGTGGTGGGAGCAATGGAAAGAACGGCTCAAAAACATATTTACAAAAGAAGTGGAAATAGAAGTAGAGGAATTTGTTGAGGTTGAACAGGAAGAAACTGATAAACAACCAAATATACAGACAAAAATGACATACCATTATCCTTCCGGGCGATCATTTAAGTTTCCGGTGATTCCAGATACTGTTGATCAAAAAAAAGAAACGACTGTTGACAAGCAACCTAGTTATAAAAGAAGAAATCAAGATATTGTACAAGAAAGAAGAGAGAGACGGACACACAGAGAAAATAATCAAAGAAAAGAAACAACTGCGGACAAAAAGCCGGAAAATCATCGCCCGCTGCCGAACCGAAGCAGAAAAGAAGCTTCGTATCCTGCACGTACTTCGCGCAGTACTAAGCAAGCGGAAAATAACCCGGGAAGAAAAGTATATAAGAAAAACCCGGATGTTCCTTTCCAGCCGACAGAGGTGCCTTCTCCGATTTATGGCTTTCAGTCGAGAGAATCTAAGCTGATTCATGAAATACCAGCGTATCAGAGAAAGGAATCCAAACTTCAAAAAGAGGATGAAGCAGCGAGTAGCTTAGAAGATACGATGATGTCAACTGAATCATTGTTAAGGAAAAAGGAAGAACTGTCGACAATAGATACAGGACACCACTCGGATAGAAAAGAAGCTGATATCTTTGAAACAGCGGATACGTCGGATAAGCAGCAAGATACTTTTTCAGAAGATATGATATTAGAACAAACGCATGAAGTACAGCAGGAAATCAGCAGTACGGCGGAGACGCTGGAGACGGAGGAAGACGAGGTTCAAGAAACACCTCCGGAGCCGGAAGAGCCTAAAACTGAAACTGAAACTGAAACTGAAACCCATGTTACTTCTCAAAAAAGAAACCCGATTCATACAACAGACCAGATGCCAAGTCAGAATAAGGACAGGTCAAGCCAGGCTTCAACTGCTTTTAATGTAATGATGACTCCGCGGGATAAGAAAAATTTGCAGGAGCAGCGAAAACGGGAGGAAACTTTCCAGCGATTGCAGCAAGCACATGAAAGACGCGAGGACGAGCTGCGCAAGGCAGAGGGAAAATTAGGCGAAACCCATGCAGCAAATCAAGAATCCGAAAGCAGGGCTTCAACTGTGAATACAGTACCTGCCCCTGCACGGAGCGAACCTGAACTGAGAGAGGTTCCTTTGCACTTGTTAAACGATCCGGCAGCCAAATCAACCGAAGAGGATGAAGAATGGCTGATAGAACAGCAAGATTTGCTGGAAGAGACATTGAAGCATTTTCAAGTCAAAGCAAAAGTTGTAAAGGCAACACAGGGACCATCTGTTACACGCTTTGAGGTGCATCCTGAGATGGGTGTTAAGGTTAGCAAGATTAAAAACTTAGCCGATGATTTAAAACTGAATATGTCAGCGAAGGATATTCGTATTGAGGCACCTATTCCGGGTAAAAATACAGTAGGCATCGAGGTTCCTAATCTTCACCCGGAAATGGTGGGGATTCAGCGTATTATTGAATCGGATGATTTTAAAGATAATAAGTCCCCTTTAAGTGTGGCGCTGGGACTGACTATTGAAGGAATGCCCAAAGTAATTGATATTAATAAAATGCCGCATGGTTTGATTGCCGGGGCTACCGGTTCGGGGAAAAGTGTCTGTATCAACACTATTCTTGTCAGCTTAATTTATAATGCCAGTCATGAGGATGTGCGGATTCTGTTAATCGACCCTAAAATGGTTGAACTTGCTCCATATAATGGTATCCCGCACCTTGTTTCTCCTGTCATCACAGATGTTAAAGCTGCTACACAGAGTCTGAAATGGGCTGTGGCAGAGATGGAGGATCGCTATGACCGTTTTGTAAATGAAGGTGTCAGAGATATAAGCAGGTATAATCAAAAAATGCTGCGAGAAGGAAAAGCAGATCAAAAGATGCCGTTTATCGTGATTGTTATTGATGAATTAGCTGATTTAATGATGATGTCTCCGCAAGATGTAGAGGACGCCATCAGCAGAATTGCGCAAAAAGCAAGAGCGTGCGGTATTCATCTTCTGCTTGCAACGCAGCGTCCATCTGTGGATGTTATTACTGGCCTGATCAAAGCAAATATTCCTACAAGAATTGCTTTTAGCGTATCTTCCCAAGTGGATTCACGGACAATTATTGATTCCAGCGGTGCGGAAAAGTTACTTGGAAAAGGGGATATGCTTCTGATTGAGAACGGCGCAGGGAAAAGTGTTCGTTTACAAGGGCCATTTGTGTCTGATGAGGAAATTGAACGAGTAGCAAATTATGCAAAATCAATGGCTGAACCGCAATATCTATTTGAACAGGAAGATTTATTAGAACAAGTACAGATAGACGAAGAGGAAGATGATCTCTTGGAAGATGCGATTGAATTTGTATTAAATCAAAATAGTGCAAGCACATCTTCCCTGCAAAGGCATTTTAAAATAGGATATAACCGTGCTGCGAGATTAATTGATTCTCTGGAACAGCGGGGAATTATCTCAGGGCAAAATGGCAGCCGTGCGCGAGAGGTCTTGATTACAAAAGCGCAGAGAGACAGTATGTAAACTGTCTCTCATTTTTTGGCGGTGAAAATACGATTACTTTTTAATAAACTAGCTCACACTTTGTTTGTTATAAAAGGCTTGCCGGATGCCGTTTCTCCGCATATCAAAAATAATGACAACTAAAAAAGTTGCTATAATTCCGGAAAGTTACTAAAATATAAAGGAAGCTTTTCAAGAGAGAGAAAGAAAATATAAGGCAAAAGCACATATTATTCATTATCTGTATAGAATGAGATATAGGCTCTCTATCTGTACAGAAAATGGTGTTTCTTTTTTACGTGTTAAGAAAGGATAATGGGGACTTGAGATGATTCGTCCCCGCCGGCCAGCATTTGCAAAAATGCAAAAGGAAGTATATTTTTATATGAATAAATGGGCGGCCAAACGCTTTCGTTTAAAAAAATATGTTTAAAATGCTTGAATTTACTTTTAAAAGCTTTGAAATAATAAATTTTGCTTTAAAATAAGTTATTTATTTGTTATAATCCATTGAATGGGATTGCGGTTATATAATATCTTGACACAGAACCGCTGATAACAAATAAAATGACATGAAAATGAATGGATGAAAAAACGTTGGAGGTTCGTTTTATGACAACTTACCATTTTATAGGTATTAAAGGAACAGGAATGAGTGCATTAGCACAAATTCTTCATGACTCAGGTGAGAAAGTACAGGGTTCAGATATTGACAGCCGTATTTTCACACAGGTGGCATTAGAAGAAAAACATATTCCTATTCTGTCTTTTTCAAAAGATAATATTCAATCAGATTATACGATTATAGCAGGAAATGCTTTTCCTGAAGACCATGTTGAAATAAAACAAGCGAGAGAGCTTGGTTGTAAATTTTATTGGTATCATGAGTTTTTAGGCGAATGGCTGAAACAGTATACAAGTATCGCTGTTACAGGTGCACACGGGAAAACGACAACGACAGGATTATTATCGCATGTTTTGGAAAGTGCTTATCCAATCTCTTATTTAATTGGAGACGGGACAGGGCGTGGGCATGTTGACAGTAAATATTTTGCTTTTGAAGCTTGTGAATATCGCAGACACTTTTTAAGCTATGAACCGGACTATGCGATTATGACAAATATTGATTTTGATCACCCGGATTATTTTACAAGCTTAGATGACGTAGTGGATGCTTTTCAATCTATGTCTGATCGCGTGAAAAAAGGTATTGTTGCCTGCGGTGATGATGAAGAACTTCAAGGCATTCATACGAAAGTGCCGATTATTTATTATGGTTTTAATGAGACGAATGATTTTCAAGCGAAAAATGTGGTAGAGACAGAGCAGGGAACAGAATTCGATGTATATGTTCGAAGCACCTATTATGAGCATTTCTTCATTCCTACGTTTGGAAATCATACGATTTTAAATTCACTTGCAGTGATAGCAATTTGTCACTACGAAGGGATTCCAGTTGAATTTATGAAGGAATTAAGCTCTTTTAAAGGGGTTAAACGACGCTTTACAGAAAAGACAATTGGCTCTCAAGTAATTGTAGATGATTATGCACATCATCCTAAGGAGATTGCAGTAACGATTGAATCAGCGCGTAAAAAGTATCCAAATAAAGAAGTGGTTGCTATTTTTCAGCCGCATACCTTTACACGTACAAAAACATTTTTACAAGAATTTGCAGATAGCTTAAACCAAGCAGATAAAGTGTATTTATGTGATATTTTTGGATCGGCTCGGGAGCAGTCAGGTCAATTAACTATTGAGGATCTGCAAAATTTGATTCCTGAAAGTGATATTTTAGATTTAGAGCACACCAATGTGTTACAAGAATATAAAGACAGCGTGTTGATTTTCATGGGTGCGGGAGATATTCAAAAATTCCAGAAATCCTATGAAGAGACACTTGCCTAAATGGAAAAGCAGTGAAGCGGTTCACTGCTTTTTTCTATTTGCTGTGAATACGCAGGCAAGCTATTTTATCCTGAGAGGCTTAAGAGCTGTCTATGGATTGCATACAGAATTTCAGGGGCACTTACCGGCTCTCATTGCTAAACTGCGATACAGGAGCAGATATAAGCCATTCTCGCAGTCCTATTGATGAAAGCAGTGCATCTTAAATACAGTAAAGACAGCTGTTCGAAAATACCTGCTGAATGAAATTTCATTCGATGTAAGGGCGGTTCGCAGCGGTCTCCCATACTGGATATAGATTGATGTTGTATTTTAACGGAAAAATAAGATACAATAAGAATATGGATTAAATCTTTTAAGGGAAAATGTAGTTTATTCTTTACCAATGCAGGGTAAAAATAAATTATGGTGCCTGCTCTCCCGGTATGGAAAGAGCTTAAAGTGATACGGATAAGTATGCCGTTTACTTCGCCGCAGATGTTTAAAGAGCCAAATAATCATGTTTTCCTGCGGAAAGGATAAAGCAATGTTTTATCCAATACATGTTTACCGGGTTATTTGGACAACCTCTTTATGGAGTACATACTATCCCTTAAAACGTATTTAATCAATATGGATGAATCAAGAAATAAAGGAGTGATATAAGTTTATGGGAGTTATCCTCTATAGTGCACTGGCAATTGCCATAATAGCCTTGCTCATATTAATGATTTATGCGGTTATTTTAGTGTTCAACACAAAGAAAACAATGGATGAAGTTCGGGAAACATTAGGAAAAATCAATCACCAGGTAAACGGAGTTACAGAAGATGCAAGAGAGGTTGTTCAGGATTCTAAAGGGCTGGTAGCTGATTTAACTCAAAAATCAAATCAGCTTGATGGTTTAATCCAGGGAGCAAAGGGAATAGGTGATACAGTAGAGGACTTTAATAAGTCATTACAGCAATTATCTAATATTATTTCAAAGCACTCAAAAGAGGATCAGGAAAAAGCTGCTCAAGCAGTAAAATGGGGTGCTTCCATCTTTGAGTATTGGAATAATCGGAAACACAAGTCTAATTAAATCTTAGGAGGTTATACGGATGGCAGACAATCAGATTAACACGAAGGATTTTATTATCGGAACACTTGTAGGAAGTTTTGTAGGAGCTGCGACAGCATTGTTGCTTGCACCAAAATCAGGTAAAGAACTGCGCAGTGATTTAAACGATGGTGCGGTTCAAGTGAAAAATCGTGCAACAGAATTAGCAGGAACAGCTCAGGAAAAAGGTGTGGAATGGAAAGATAAAGCTTATTCTACAACTTCCGATTTAACGAAAAAAGCAGTGGATGTAACTTCTGATTTATCTAAGACAGTTGCAGATAAATCTCAGGAGCTTACAGAAAGCGTAAAACAAAAAACGGCTGATTTGAAGGATGTCGTAGAAGATAAGCTGAATGATGCTCAGGATAAAGCAGAAGATGTAAAAGATTCTGCTGGTGAGAAGCTGGATGATGCAAAAGATAAGGCTTCGGATTTAAAAGATGAGGTATCAGATAAAATAGAAGATGTAAAAAAAGAAGCTGCTGATAAAAAAGCAGAAGCGGAAGAAACTGCTTCTAAAAAAACAGCAGAAGTAAAAAAAGAAACAAAACAAGCAGCTAATGAAGTGAAAAAAGAAGCAAACAAAAAATCATAATACTTAAAAACATTGATGAGTAAAATGCTCATCAATGTTTTTTTATAACTATATCCTGTCTATCATGGAGAACCGCCCGTAAAACTCTCGCTGAATGAAGTTTTGTTTTATATGATTGTAGAACTCCGTTGATTTTTAAAATAAAAATATGTTGGATTCATACAGGAAGATGGGGGCCTTTTGTCCTTCTTCCAAGATATATAATATAATTAATGGTTCCATTTTTCCGTATTTTCTCTAAGAATTAAAATTTTACATTAATTAGATGGTGACAAATAGAAGAATCTTAGCTATAATGGTCTCTAATTATTCTAAATGATTAAATAGATTAAGAGACTTGAGGAGTGTGTATTGATGAGTAGTGAAATGGAACAGCTAAGAGAACAAATGGACAAGGTCAATTTGGAAATACTAGAATTGATTAACAAGAGAGCAGGCATTAATCAAGAGATTGGGGAATTAAAAACCAAGCAGAGTATTAAGCGATTTGATCCAGTGCGTGAGCGTGAAATGCTGGATAAAATTAAAAGTAATAATGATGGTCCATTTCAGGATTCAACACTTGAACATATTTTTAAAGAAATTTTCAAAGCAAGTCTTGAGCTCCAAGAAGAAGATAACAGCAAGGCACTTTTAGTATCGAGAAAGAAACAGCCTGAAAATACAGTCGTTGAGCTTAAAGGGGAAACAGTCGGCGATGGCGGAATCAGCTATGTATTTGGTCCATGTGCGGTAGAAGGATATGAGCAGGTTGCTGCTGTAGCTGCATCTGTAAAAGAAAAAGGATTGAAATTACTTCGCGGCGGGGCTTTTAAGCCGAGAACTTCTCCATATGATTTCCAAGGGCTTGGAATCGAAGGATTAGAAATCCTGAAAAAAGTAGCGGATGAGTATGATTTAGCTGTTATCAGTGAAATTGTAAATCCTGCAGATTTAGAACAGGCAGTTGATTATATTGATGTCGTTCAAATCGGTGCAAGAAACATGCAGAACTTTGAACTGTTAAAGGCTGCTGGAGATGCTGGAAAGCCTGTCCTGTTAAAACGCGGACTATCTGCAACCATTCAGGAATTCATTAATGCAGCAGAATACATCATGTCCAGAGGAAACAAAAATATTATGCTGTGTGAACGTGGAATTCGTACATACGAAAAAGCAACACGTAATACACTGGATATTTCTGCAGTACCTATTTTAAAACAAGAAACTCATTTACCTGTTTTTGTAGACGTAACACATTCTACAGGCAGAAGAGATTTACTGTTGCCTACAGCTAAAGCAGCTATCGCAGTCGGAGCAGACGGCGTTATGGCAGAGGTTCATCCGGATCCGGCAGTTGCTCTTTCTGACTCTGCTCAGCAAATGGATATCCCGACATTCGATCAGTTCTTTAAAGAAATCAAAGATGTTGAAAATCGTTTAGGAAAATAATAAAGACTGTCTCAAAAATTAGTGGTATAATTTTTGGGGCAGTTTTTTTGATAGAAAAAAATGCTATACAGGATCTGCGCTAAAATAAAACGTTGAAAATGTTTTCAAAGTTTCAAGTTTGGATATAATAAGATAAAGGTATATTATATTTATAGTGTGTTTATGAAAATTTTCATTTTGTTTTCATGAAAGTTTTGTAATTTTTTTCATGGTAGCGTATGATATATAAATAGATGCAGCATTAGTTCTTGTATAAAGTGAAACATTATTCAGCAGGGCTGTATTTCCCGGTTTTCACTATGATTGAAGCGGGAGTCTTACAAAAGCTCTTCGATGGGACGAGTAATCCCAGCAATATTGACAGGTTAATGAATTTTATTAATTTTGATACAGTTAGTAATAAAACTGTCTAGCGAAGGAAAAACACGTAGACTCCTTTGGGAAAGCGTAGTGTTTTTCTCCAGCGGTCGCACTAACCTGACAACATTGGCAGTCCCAGTTTCAGCCAGATGCACTGCGATAAAATGAATTTTAGGAGGTAGATAAACATGACTGTTACAATTTATGATGTAGCAAGAGAAGCAAATGTTTCCATGGCGACCGTATCTCGTGTTGTTAATGGAAATCCAAATGTAAAACCAACCACACGAAAGAAAGTATTAGCAACGATTGAACAATTAGGATATCGTCCTAACGCAGTCGCACGCGGACTGGCAAGTAAGAAAACAACAACCATCGGTGCGATTATTCCGGATATATCGAATATCTTCTTTTCAGAGCTTGCCCGGGGAATTGAGGATATCGCAACAATGTACAAGTATAATATTATTTTAAGCAGCTCGGATCAAAACAAGGACAAGGAACTGGAATTGATCAATACGATGCTGGAAAAACAAGTAGATGGTATTCTGTTTATGGGCGGAAATATCACAGAGGATCATGTTCACCAGTTCCAGACAAGCTCTGTTCCGGTAGTACTGGCTTCTACGTATGACCCGACAGATACGATTCCTTCTGTTAACATTGACTATGAGCTGGCTGCATATGAGGCGACAAAGTCATTAATTGAGAAGACAAACAAACAGCCTGCTTTAGTAGGCAGTGAATCAGATACAAGTGTGAATATATTAAAAACTAATGGCTATTTGCGTGCATTGAAAGAGGCTGACATAGAGCCTAATGAAGATTATATATATAAGAGCTCTTATGCGTATGCAACGGGTATCGAAGCGATGGAGCACTTTTTAAAATTAGACGAACGTCCAGCTTCTGTATTTGTGATGTATGATGAAATTGCTTTAGGTGTAATCCATGGGGCACAAGATAATGGATTACAAGTCCCTGAGGATATCGAGGTATTTGGTTTTGATAATATCCGTCTGGCAAGCATGGTACGTCCTAAACTGACAACCGTTGTTCAGCCAACTTATGATATAGGTGCAGTAGGAATGCGTCTTTTGACAAAATATATGAACGATGAGGAAGTAGACGAGAAAAACGTGGTATTGCCGCATCGTATGGAGTTCAGAGATTCAACAAAATAAAGCACAACAAAAAAAGACAAAGCAGTTTTGAATCATAAACTGCTTTGTCTTTTTCTATGGCTGATAAGAGACAGTGATGGTTTGAAAAAGAAGAAATCTAACCTCCATCACAATCAAATAATCGCAGTATACTTAAGCATATCTTCTAACAGTAATTTGTTTTTTTCTGTGATTTCAGCCCTTCTAGGAATTACTGGATAAGAATCGGCTGCGTCCTGCCAGTTTGCCGGAAGTGCTACCGGAGCCTCCTTTTGCCATTTTTTTAACCATTTTTCAGGCAGGGGACCTTCACAGTAGCTACCTGTTTTCATCACATTCCATACCTGTCCCCATGCGCGCGGCACAACACGCCACATGTCATAACCTCCGCCGCTGACAGCCAGCCATCGCCCATCACAATACGTATCCGCAATTTCCGCGGCAAGCAAGGGGATTCTCTCATATATCTTCATTGTTCCGCACAAATGTGTTAAAGGATCGAGAAAGTGGCTGTCCGCTCCATTTTGTGTCACGATAATATCTGGTTTAAAGAAGGCGGCAATTTTCCGTAAAGCTGTTTCATATAATTCTAAGAAAGAATCATCCTCTGTAAAGGCATCAATAGGTAAATTAAAACTATAGCCATGTCCGCCTTTGATTCCTCTTTCATTTACATTTCCCGTACCTGGGAAAAGGTAACGGCCTGTTTCATGTATAGAAAAGGTGCATACATTCGGATCATCATAGAAACCAGCCTGCACGCCGTCCCCGTGATGTGCGTCTGTATCTACATAAAGTACCTTCAAATCTTCCTGTGCCCGCAAGTATTTAATAGCAATCGCACAATCATTATAAATGCAGAATCCGGAGGCTTTACGAGGAAACCCATGGTGAAGCCCGCCGCCAATATTGGTTATTTTTTTATAATCCCCGTTTAATATTTTATCAATAGCAGTGAGACTGCCTCCGACTAATGCAGAAGAAGCTTGATGCATATTTGGAAAAGTAGGTGTATCTTCTGTTCCTATGCCATACTCCTGTGCCCGGTCTGCTTTTAAATCTCCGCTGCCGGCTCTTTTAACCGCTTCAATATAGGTCGTATCATGAAAAAGAGCAATCTCTTCATCTGTTGCAACCCGAGGTACAATGAAATCCTCCGCTGTTAAGGTTGCCTGCGCTTCCAGCAGTTCCTTCGTCAGCAGGGTCCTTTTGTGATTAAAAGGATGCTCTTCTGAGAATTGATAATTTAAAAAATTAGAAGTATAAATAAAGCCTGCCTGCTTCGTCATTTCTTTGGCTCCATAATATTATTTGGCCAGAGCAGGGTATAGCCGGCATCTCGAAGCTCATTGATAATAGGCATCGGATTTAACGTTTTAACACGGAAGACAAGGACTTTATAGTCAGGGTCTTTGTAAGGATAGAGCAGGACAGAAACAATATTTACGTTGTGATTGCCAAACACACTGGCAACCCTTGGCAGTTCTCCCGGCTGGTCCGGTACTTTTACTTCAATAAGGGAGCTTTGTTCATGTGTTCCGGTCAATTGAATCAATTTATAAAGCATATCTTTTTCCGTCACGACACCAACTAGTTTATTTTGGCTGACAACTGGTAAACAGGCAATCTCTTTGTCATAAAAAATATAAGCAATTTCTTCGACGAAATCCATGGGATGAATCGTAATCACCGGACTCGTCATAATGGTCTGAATTTCTTTGTTAAGAATGTGAAAATCACTTGTATCCAAAAAAGTGGATGGGCTTGCATCTCTTACATCGCGGTCAGAAACGATTCCAAGCACCTGCATCGCTTCATCTACAATCGTGATATGTCTGATTTTATGCTTTTCCAACAGCTGCAGTGCTTCATTAATCGTTGCACCTGGTGGAAGCGTTATCATATTCCTGTTCATTAATTCTTCAACTAGCATAGTAGAATCCCCCTTCAGTTATATCTCTGTTAATAATGATTCGGACCTAAAAAACGCAATTTATCAAATCGCTCAATGGATTTTTGCGGCACATTACTTCCTATTCGGACCATCAAGCAGTTAGCCGGATGAGAGTTTATCTCCGGTTCATCTGTAGGAGCTGGAAGAAGCCCTCCGGCTGCCATCATCTTTTCCATCACTTTCCGATAATCCCAGATACTTAATTGACTGTAATCCAGGTCCCAATGCCAATAATATTCTGTAGAAATGACAATATAATTTTCCATGTAAGGGTCCTTCATGGATTGCCGGAGAAGTGTAGACCCGACGCCGCCTCCCCGATATTTCCGGATAATCTCAATGGCGCCTAATTCAATTAAATCCTCCATATTGAACTTGGACCATCTTTCCAATGGATCAGGATGCAGGTAAGTCACATAGCCGATAATGGTATCTGTTGTACGTGCAATGATAATTCTGGACTCTTCCAGCTCTGCGATGTCTAAAAGCGCTTCAAATTGTTTGTCAGCAGGCCGAAATGCGGTTAATTCATCATGAAAATGATATTGTTCTAACTGGGAGCGTGAAACAGGGCCTTCAATTGTCAGCAGACCTGCCTCTGTTTCTAAAAGGATTGAATCAAATTCCTTTATATGTTTCATCCATCCACCACCTTTATGAGATACAAAATGCTCTTACTATCCATTATACAGAAAATCACTATGTTTTTTTAGTATTTTTTGATAATTGTTAGAAAGCTTATTGCAGATAGCAAAAAACTTCACTCTAACAGGGGACCCCTTATAAAGTGAAGTTTTATTAAAATTTATATCATTTGTTAATCGTCATCGTCTGAACTGGATGAGGACATACTGGCTGGTATGCCAATTCTCAGCCATTTATCTGTTTCTGTTCGTGGATAGAGCATGGAAAAATCGTCCATTTCATCATAACCATTTTCTCTCAGCCAGTCAGGGTTGAACATAATCCCGTTGCTTCTGCTGAAGGAACTGCCGTCGTCATCCGATTCTAAAACGCGTCTGCTGCCTCTGGTTAAGCTATTATCCTCTTCAGTCGGCACATGACGGGAATCAAATAAGTCTGTTTTTACCAGACCTGCATCTTCACATAAATCGGATGGGAGCATTCCTGAAACAGCACAATAGCTTCTTTCTACAATGCCGTCCGGACGTTCAAACGTTGATTCCGGTGTTACCAGGACAGGGTCTACCTGCGCGGCGGCATTAATGACCTCTGCCCACAACTTCATATTCCGCTGACTGTACGTCAGATGATACTCATGGTTAATGGATGCCGGTGTTTCATAGCCAATCCACGTCCCAAAGGTAATATTTGGATTTGATGCAACAAACCAGGCATCATGATAATCCTGAGATGTTCCCGTTTTTCCAGCCCAGTCGACATTTGTATTTTGAAGCTGGGAATTCACGAAATGACCTGTCCCGTTATCAATTACATCCCGCATCATATCGACTGTCAGATAAGCTGTTTCAGGTGAGAATACTTCCACAGGGTCTGTTTCATGCTCATAAATCACATCGCCTTCAGCGTCCGTGATTTTATCAATCATATAAGCATCTGCAAACTTTCCGTTATTGCCAAAGGTGGCAAAAGCATTGACATTTTCTTCTACAGATATCCCGTGATCCATGCCTCCTATAGATAGAGATGGAATAACATGATCACTTTCTGTTAAAGAAGTGATTCCCATCTTTTCCAAGTATTCTGCAGCAGGATCATTATCTATTATTTCCATATACACGGCTGCAGCCGGAATATTATATGAATTGGCAAGTGCGGTACGGGCAGAAACCAGCCCATAATTACCGCCCCCATAGTTTCCTGGAGAAAATGATCCGCCAGCAAATGATCGCGGATAGTCTGCAATAGGCGATCCCGGCTGAATAACGCCTTCTTCCATCGCAGGAGCATAGTCAAGCAAAGGCTTGATGGTACTGCCGATAGAGCGTCTTGTATCCGTAGCGAAGTTCACCTGATGATCTTCATCAAATCCGCGTCCGCCGATAAATGAGATAATTTTACCGCTGTTATTTTCGACCATAATTGCGCCTGTCTGAATTTCTTGTGTTACTTCATATTCTTCTCCATCACTGTTTGTAGCGGTAAACGTTCTGGAGTATCCATAATCTGAATAATTGTCTGCAGCTTCTTCCATGGCATCATAGATTTCTTTATTAATCGTTGTATGGATTTGATAGCCGCCGTCACGCAATTCTCTTTCTGTGCGCTCTGCATATTCAGCTCGCAGATCGTCATCCTCTGCCAAATCTTCCTCAGTAACCCCGTCTTCTTCCATTAATAAACCTTGAATGATATCTTTGGTCCGTTTCTCTACTTCATAAGTGACATATGGATATTCGTCTGTTGAAGAAGGAATCGCATCAATAAAGTCGCTGGCAATATCATAATTGGCGGCTTCTTCGAGTTCTTCATCCGATATAAAATCCATATCATGCATTCGGTTTAAAACAGTTCTCATCCGGCTGATGCCAGCTTGTAATTCTTCTTCAGACTTTCGTTCACCTTCCGCTGTAAAAGGTGTGTAGGAAGAAGGGCCTTGCGGAAGCCCGGCCAGATAAGCAGCCTGAGGAAGTGTTAATTCAGATGCCTCTACACCGAAAATACCTTTAGATGCTGTCTGTATACCTGCAATATTACGGCCGGATGAATTTCTGCCATAAGGAATAATATTTAAATAAGCTTCGATGATTTCATCTTTTGTAAAATAATTTTCCAGCCGCATTGCTAATAATATTTCTTTGGCTTTCCGGTCAAAGGACACTTCGTCTGTTAGAATTTGATTTTTGATCAGCTGCTGTGTCAGTGTGCTTCCTCCTGTTTGGACAGAGGAATTTAGAAATTCCTGTGCCGTCGCCCTTAAGATCGCTTTTGGCACCACACCGTTATGTTCGTGGAAATATTCATCCTCTGTTGCGATAACCGCGTCAAGCAATGTAGGTGAGATATCATCGAGCCCTACTTCTTCCCGATATAAATCACTTCGGATATCTCCCAAGTAGACATCATTAGCAAAATAAATACTCGACGTCTCCGAATAATTGTAAATATCATCTGCCATGGATGCTTCACTTCGTAATGGCTCATCATAAACCAGAGAGGCAAAGTACCCAAGCCCGATTCCGCCGGCAAAAATCCCGCCGATGCCGACAAGGACAATGACAAATAATACAATATTCCAAACAACGTCGTATGTAACTCGTGATGCCTGCTGGAGGATACCTTTTTTCCACCAGTCTTTAACAGTATTAAAAAAACGTTGCAGTTTTTCTTTCATAATAGACATTAGACCTCCTATTTCAACATTTATTATAACATAGAGAAAATACAGTTTGGTAGTGAGACGGAAAAAGGCTTGCATAGAAGGAGTATTTATGCTATGAATAGTATCATATGAATTTAAATTTTTATGAAAGAAACATGGAAGGATCGAAGTAGCAGTGTGAATCCCTGTCTTAGAGAACTGACGGATGGTGCGAGTCAGTATACATTCACTTGCGAATTACAATCTGGAGTTTTTCTTTTTATTATTCGCGTCATGGAGGCTGATAATAAGAAGAACGGTGACAAACATCGTTAACAAACCTTAAGCGGCTATTTTATAATAGCAACAAGGGTGGTACCGCGAATCCAACTCGTCCCTTTCTTACCAGAGAGGAGGCGGGTTTTTTTATTTTCCTAAAAAAGGATGCTCCAAAAGTGGGGAACAGCCGGCGTTGTCAGTAAAAAGAAAATACAAATAAGCAGGAGGAAATAATATGAATATCTTACAAGACTTAGAAAACAGAGGATTAGTAAATCAAGTAACAGATCGGGATGGATTAAAAAAACATCTTGAAAATAATCAGGTGACCTTATACTGCGGTTTTGACCCGACAGCGGACAGCTTGCATATTGGACATTTAGTTCCTTTAACGATGCTGCGCAGGTTTCAGCGGGCTGGACATAAGCCGATTGCTTTAGTCGGAGGGGGAACCGGGATGATTGGCGATCCAAGCGGCCGTTCAAGTGAACGCAGCTTGAATACAGAAGAGGTTGTTTTTGGTTTTACGGAAAGTATTCAAAAGCAAATTGCCAAAATTGTAGATATGGATGATACCTCCAGCGATAATCAAGTTGTCTCCCGCAACAACCATGATTGGTTGGGAAATATGACAATCATTGATTTCCTTCGCGGAGCAGGAAAGCATTTTGGAATCAATTACATGCTGTCCAAGGATTCAGTTGCTGCAAGGCTCGCGCAAGGGATTACTTTTACTGAATTCAGCTACATGATTCTGCAATCTCTAGACTTTTTACGATTATACGAAGAAGAAAATTGTACATTACAAATTGGCGGAAGTGATCAGTGGGGGAATATCACAGCAGGGTTAGAGCTTATCCGCCGTTCCAGAGAAAACCAAGGAGAAACTGCTGAAGCATTTGGCTTAACTGTTCCTTTAATCACAACAGCAGATGGAACAAAATTCGGAAAAACGGCCGGGAATGCCGTGTGGTTAGATGCTGAAAAAACGTCTCCATATGAATTTTACCAGTTTTGGATCAATGCCGATGACCGCGATGTGATTCGTTTTATCAAATACTTTACTTTCTTATCTGATGAGGAAATTGCAGAGCTGGAAAAAGAAGTAGAAACACAGCCGGAAAAAAGGGCAGCACAACGCCGGCTGGCAGAAGAAATGACTCGCAGCATCCATGACCAGGCAGCTTTGGATCAGGCGCAGCGAATTTCTGCGGCATTATTCAGCGGAGATATCAAACAATTAAAAGTAGATGAGGTAGAACAAGCGTTTAAGGATGTTCCCAATCATGATACGGGGAAAGAACCTTCCAGCTTAATCGATTTATTAGTGGATGCTTCTATCTCTCCATCGAAGCGGCAGGCAAGAGAAGATGTGAAAAATGGAGCTATCTACATCAACGGAGAACGTGTTCAGGATTTGGATTACGTGGTAGATGAAGCGGACCGTTTAGGTGATGCTTTCACGGTTATCCGCAGAGGAAAGAAAAAATATTTCTTGATTCGTTTTCAATAATAAGAAGAAAAAATAGATTTGACGCTGTGATAACGTCAAATCTATTTTTTCCTCCAATACAGTACATGCAGCGAAGTATATATTTTATTTGTTGTAGAAGAATAAAGCCAACGTGCCGGGACCTGAATGCGCGCCAATCACGGAACCAACCATTTCAATAATAATATTTTCTTCTTTGACATGAAACGTATCCTGAATCATTTTGGAAAGCTCCTGTGCGCGAGGTAAATCATCCCCATGGCTGATTCCAATGGTTTGATTTTGGAAATTGCTGCCCCGCTTTTCCATAACCTCTATCATGCGCTTCAGCACTTTCTTCGTCCCGCGAATTTTTTCTAAAGGAATCAGCTTTCCTCCATCGACATGCAGAAGAGGTTTGATATTCAATAAGCCGCCGACAAAGGCTGCTGTCTTGCTGACACGGCCGCCGCGATATAAATACTCTAAATTGTCCACAGTGAATATATGCTCCATCTGTGCGGCATTTTTAGCGGTTTGCTGAATGATTTCATCAAAAGGGATATCCTTTTTAGCCATTTTAGCTGCTTCCAGCACGACTAGACCGAGGCCCAGTGAAGCACATTTGGAATCAATAATGTGCAGCTTTGCTTCAGGATATTTTTCTTTAATTTCTTGTTCAACCATTTTAGCTGCTTGGCAGGTCCCGGATAATTCCGATGAAAAAGCGATATAGAGTAGAGGCTTGCCAGCTTCCGCATACGAAGTGAAGATTTCTTTAAACTGGTTTGCTGATGCCTGCGATGTTTTTGGTGTCTGTCCTTCCCGCATCGCATTATAGATTGTCTTCGGTTTAATATCGACACTGTCCCGATAATCTTTTGATTCAAGATGAACAGTTAATGGTATCATTTCAATACTATATTCGTTATAATAATGTTCGGATAAATCACATGCGCTGTCTGCCAGAATGGTGATTGCCATTTTAATCACATCCGTTTCTATTTAAATAAGATTTAATTATAAGTTTACGTTTAATTGAATATTTAGTCAAAAATTTAATAAAGGAGGCTGTTTTGTGTTTTATATTGAAGCTAAGAGGATAAGTATAGTTATACTTGGAGCATTATTAAATGCTGCATCTTTAAACTTCTTTCTTATCGGTGCAAATGTCTATGCCAGTGGATTTACGGGAGCGGCTCAGCTATTATCCAGTATTTTTAATGATTTCTTAGGAATCGGCTTATCCACAGGTATTTTATTAGCTCTTTTAAATATTCCAGTTTTGATTTTAGGATGGTTAAAGGTAGGAAAGGGATTTACTGTTTACAGTGTAATATCAGTATTTTTCTCCACATTATTCTTAGAAATTTTACCGCTTGTTTCTATCTCGAATGATATCATTTTAAATGCTGTATTTGGCGGTGTTATCGCAGGAGTCGGTGTTGGTATTACATTAAAAGCAGGTGCTTCTACAGGCGGTATGGATATTGTGGCAATGATATTATCCCGTCTGAAAGATAAACCGATTGGTAACTACTTTTTAATTATGAATTCCATGATTATTGTTATTGCAGGTGTTTTGTATGAACCTGAAAATGCTTTATACACCATGTTGACGCTTTATGTGACAACCCGTGTGATCGACACCATTCATACACGCTATGAAAAGGTTACCGCGTTTATTGTTACTAAGAAAACGGACGAGCTGCAGAAAGCCATCCATGATACGATGGTTCGCGGGATTACGATTTTGCCTGCAAAGGGAGCGTATACGAAAACAGATAAAAGCCTCATGTATCTCGTTGTAACAAGATATGAATTATATGATTTAGAAAGAATTATCAATGAAGTAGATCCAGAAGCATTTACAAATATTGTAGAAACTGCTGGCGTATATGGGTTCTTTAGAAAAGATTAAAAAGGTGTGTATATGTATGAAACGTTGGTATGCTGTTATTGCTGTGCTCGTACTATTGGCAGGCTGTGGGAATAGAGATGAGGAAGTCATTGAGCCGAGTGCTCCGGATGAAAATAATGAAACGACAGGTACGGTAATGTTCCAGGAAATTGACATTACAGCAGATGGAGAACAATTCCATATCGTTGGTCAGGTAAGAACAGATGGAAATGCTTTTTTCTATCGAGTTGAACAGGATGGAGAAACCATTCAAGAGGAAACAACGGTAGAGCTGGAAGAAGCAGACGCAGGTTCTTTTCAAAGCTTTCAAATCATGGAGACGTTCTCCGAAGATACGCTTAGTCATGAGGAGCCTCCATTCGTCGTAATGTATGGAAAAGATGAAGATGATAATGAGATTAACGCAAATTATGTACCGATAGATACAGAAGAATAAGCTGTTTTTTGCTAGTATTATTTAAAATCCCCGGATTCGCTAGACCACAAGCGGTTCCGGGGATTTTTTAAATAACAAGAAAGAGGCTGGGGAGCTCCCAGCCTCTTTCTTAATAGCCGAATTTCACAAATATTTCTTCCACCTTGGGATTAATATTCTCCCAGTCAGCGTCAAAATGTTTGTTGACTGTAATAAAATTTTGATAGCCAAATACGTTATCAACATCTTCCAGTTTCATTAATTCATTTAAAATTTCATGCTCGCTAACATCACCGGGCATAACAGAAATACTGTTTGTCCCAGAAAAAATAACACTATCTGATGTGTATTTCATTGCATTTGGATTTGGTGTTGGGGAAATATGTACTGCCATATGAGTACCTCCTCATTTAATTGTTCGTAAGTTTATATTAACAGAAAATCGAAAAGAGATAAAGAAAAGGAAGGCTGCATATGTTTTAGCTGCAGACTTCCTTCTCAATAACCGTTACACAAGGCTGTTTTTCTTATGAAGATTTAAATATTCTTCTAAAAATATACTGATGCCATCTTCTTCATTTGTTAAGGTCTGGTGCTTCGATACAGAGACAAGCTCGTCAATCGCGTTTCCCATCGAAACACCGACGCCGGCATAGTCAATCATCTCTAAATCATTGTCCTCGTCGCCAAAAGCAATAATATTTTCACGGGCAATATGATATTCATCAGCAATAGCTTTTAGCCCGACTGCTTTATTCATGCCTTTTTTGATAATTTCAATGATATTCCATGGAGCTCCCCATTTACGATGCTCAATGACTTCCGCATGGTAATCATTTAAATGATCCCGCAGCTCCTCCACCTGCGAAGCATTAGGATGAATAAGAACGGAAGTCGGGTCATATTTTAATTTAGATTTAATATCGCCGATAATATATGGTGATTGCTCGGGGAAATCTTGAAAGATAGTCATAATATCTTCACTGTATTGATCTAAATAAACTTGGTCTTGAACTTCAGCTAATATATTTTTTACTTCGACTTCGTTGGAAACATCAATAATCCGATGTGCGGTAGTCAGGGGCATTGGCGTGTGAATACCTTTCCAGCTGGTATCCAGAGGATGGTGTACAAGCGCTCCATTGAAGTTTACCATCGGTGTTTTTAATTGGAGTTCCTGATAGTATTGAATACTGGCACGTCCGGGTCTTCCGGTGGCAATAACAACCACATGGCCATCTTCTATTGCTTGAAATATCGCCTGCTTATTTCGAATACTGATTTTTTTATCATCTGTCAATAACGTACCATCTAAATCCAATGCGATTAAGTGTCTGTTTTTATTTTCCATTCTGTCACCTCTCATTTGATTTTTATGTTACCATGATTTGAAAATATGTAAAGTAAAGAAAAATTAAACAAAAGCTGCATTGTTTGCGAAAGATATTACAAAAACTTTACAATAGAGATAGTACGTTGATAAGTGAAAGGAAGCGTGTCAGAAATGATAGGAATTTATCAGGAACCAATCGAGGGAATACCTTGCCTGCATGTTGTCGATCAAAAATATAGTGGGACAGAACGGCCGACGGTTATTTATTACCATGGTTTTACAAGTGCGAAGGAGCAAAATTTACCGATAGCCTACATGCTTGCTGAAAAAGGAATTCGGGTGCTTCTGCCAGAAGCGTTGCATCATGGAGAAAGAAATGCCGGATTATCAGATGAAAAGCGGCAGCTTGCTTTTTTTGAAATCGTGTTAAAAAATATTCGTGAGCTGGAAATAATCCGAAAATACTTATTAGAAAATAAGCTTCTAAAAGAAAATGCATTAGGTGTAGCGGGGACCAGCATGGGAGGCATTACAACAAGTGCTGCGCTTGTCAAATATTCCTGGGTGAACGCAGCGGCTGTTATGATGGGAACCCCTAAACTGCAGGCATATGCGCACCAATTACTGCAGTATGCTGAAAAGAATGAGAAGACTCCATTTACACAAGAAGATTTGGATGAGCTGTTTGAACACCTGGCTGAATTAGATTTATCTGCCCACATGGAATCACTTCACGAACGTCCGTTAATGTTCTGGCATGGGGAAAATGACAAAGTAGTTCCTTATGAACAATCGCACTCCTTTTATCAAACAGCCAAGCAGGCTTATAAAAAGAAAGACCATTTGCAATTTATTGGCGAAAAAGGCAGAGAGCATAAAGTAAGTGTACCGGCAATGCACAGCGCAACGAATTGGTTTGAGCGGCATTTGTTGTAAAATGATTTAATTACATGTTAAAGTATGATTTAATAGAAACAAGGGAAAGGAGGATGACACGTATGGATGAAGCGATGAAAGAGAATCTAATGGGTGCATTAGAAAACGTTATTGATCCGGAACTAGGTATTGATATTGTCAATCTTGGTTTAATATATGATGTAGATTTGGATGATGATGGCTTGTGTGTAGTTACGATGACATTGACTGCAATGGGATGTCCTTTATCTGCGCATATTGAGGCAGATATCAAGCATGCTTTATCAGATATTCCAGAAGTAAAAGAAACAAAAACAAATATTGTTTGGGATCCGCCTTGGGGTAAAGATAAAATGTCCCGTTATGCGAAGATTGCCTTAGGTATTCCAGATTGATAAAAGAGAGCAGAATATAAACAAAGGCATCCGTCTAAAAAAGAACGGATGCCTTTGTTTATACTTATAGATTATTATAAAAAAATCAATACAAGAATACCGACGATGACACAGTAGTATGCGAAATATTCCAGTTTCCCGTGTCGCATCACGTTCATAAACCATTTAAGTGCAAAATAGCTGGCAATGAAGGACGTAATAAATGCCACCAGATAAGGCGCCCATAGATAACTCATTGCCGGGTCTCTGGCGATTTCAGGTATTTCAAGAATACCTGTACCAAGACTTACCGGAATATAGAGCAGGAAAGAAAATCGTAAAGCTGTTTCCTTCTTCATGCCGACAAGCATCGAAGCAACGATAGTCGCTCCGGATCTGCTGATTCCCGGCGTGACAGCAATTGATTGAACCAAGCCCACAATGATGGCATCTTTTGTTGATAAATCTCCATCCTGTTTGCGTCCTCTGAGATTACGGATAATCCAAAGAGCAAGAGCGGTGATTAATAAAGTAATCCCGACTACATTCGTTCCGCTCAATGTTTCGCCAAGTGCATCTCCGAATAACACGCCGATAATCCCGACAGGAATGGTTGCGATGACGAGATAAACAACAAACATAAAGTCGCTTTTGACCGTTTTATCTCCTTTGAATAAGAACTTCCATGTACTGACGATTAAACGTATAATATCTTTGCGGTAAATCAGCATTACAGCCAAGAGAGAAGCGAAGTTAACAAAGATTTCAAAAGAAAGCCCTCTTGCTTCAATATTAAACAACTCTCTGGCAATGATTAAGTGTCCGCTGGAGGATACCGGTATTGGTTCGGTGACACCTTGAACAATACCAAGAATAAAATACTGGATTAGTGTCCATAAATTACTTAAAGCGTCCATGTTTTTATACCTTCCTTTATTTTTTCTTCTATGATTGTACAGTTATTTCTTAAAATAAACAAAGCAGAACTACAATCAATTTTGTCCATTCCAATTTATTAGCCTGTCCTTATATGTAAATATGCTAAAAATGATAAGCATAGAACGTTTTCTTTAATTAAAAAGGCATTTTAGAAATATAGAAACCCCTTGCCGCATAGAATAAGACAAGGGGTTTTACCTACTTAGTGTCTTCTTTCAAAACCAGACCAGCTAAAGCAAAAACGAATATAGAAAAAATACCCGCTACAATCAGTGCATCACGAACAATAAATGGTGCTGCGCCCATGCTTGTCAATACATAAGAGACTGCTAAAGAGATAGCTACAGCCCAAAAAATAGTTGCTATAAAACGCATAAGTCCACCTCACTTTACTACCTTTTCTAAGCATATCATAAATACTATTTTAACATGAAAAGCTTTTTGTTGCTGTAAAGAATTTAAAAAAATCATGAAAATTAATGGTTCTTTACCTGAATATGACTATAAAGGAGTGTTTTCCTTGCGTGTATTCGTTACTCCCCACAATCATTGGATCGGCTACCATATAGTAACAGGGTTATTAGATGCGGGCTGTCAAGTCAATGGAAAGCGGGATAATCAAATCGATTCTGGACTGGAAGATTTTTTTGGCAGGAACAGTCATTTTCAAGAAACGGATCAAGTGACAAGCCCATATGATTTGGCTATTATCATCAATCATCATTCCGAGATAACGGATTTGCCGCAGTATGCTAAAAGGATATTGCAGATATATACCGATGCAAACGGACATAAGATATCAAATTATGCAGACACAACGGTGATTTCCGCTCCCTATCTTATTGGGGAAGGAATGGAAATGAAGGAAAATGGATTGATTGCAGACGGCAGATTGCTTTCTTTTGCAGATAAAGAATGGCAAAACAAAGCGATTTATATCAAAGATTTTTTAAATGTATTGATGCAATGGATAAAAATGACCCATTTGCCAAAATTAATAGAGATTATCTCTGTTAACGATAACTTAACAAACACAAAAGTTGAAAAAAAGCAGGTTCTGCTGGAAAATAGAGATATAGATGAAGTAATAAAAACAATACAAACATTTAATAAGCGACTTCGGTAATGAAATGGGTGTGCTAAGTTGAAATATATCTACTATCCAACAATCCTTCTATTTTTGATTTGTACATTGTCTGCTTGCTCTTATTTTGAGACGGGTCAAATACAAAATGTCGGGTTTATAACGGATTCAGAAATAGATAATAACCCTTGGACAGAGCAAGGATATCAGGCCATGGAGGAGATTGGTGAAAAATATGATGTAGATGTTTATTATAAAGAAAATATACAAACGATGCATGATATGCAGGAAGCTGTTGACCAATTTGTTCAAGATGGTGTGAATTTGATTTACGGGCACAGTAATATTTATGGAGAATATTTTATGTCATTGGCAGAAAGTTATCCAGATGTTCATTTTGTTTACGTGAATGGAGGAGAGTCCGGAGAAAATGTAACCTCTCTTAATTTTAATGGGCATGCCATGGGATTTTTTGCTGGTATGGTTGCTGGAAATATGACAGAAAGCCAGCAGATAGGGATTATTGCGGCAAATGCTTGGCAGCCGGAGATTGAAGGATTCTTTGAAGGGGTCAATTATGTAAACAATGAGGCAGAGATAAAATTCAATTATACAAATGATTGGAATAACGTGGAACTGGCGTTGAAAAATTATAATGCCATGCAGCAAGAAGGTGCAGATGTTGTGTATCCGATTGGAGATGCTTTCAGTGAAGCTGTCTTGAAAGAGGCAGAAGAGGATAATCTTTATGGAATCGGATATATGATGGATCAAATGGATGTTGCTCCGGATGCCGTATTAACAAGCACGATTCAACATATTGGAGAGTTATATCAAGCAGCAGCAGACGAATTTAACCAGCAGGAGCTGGAAGGAAAAATTTATACCTATGATTTTAAAGATGGTTTTATATCACTTGGTGAATTTCAATCCGCTGTCCCCGATGAGGTAAGACTTCAAGTAGAGGAAGACATCGAAGCGTACATTGAAACAGGTTTATTGCCAAATGAATATTGAGCGGCGAAGCAGTAATCAAAAAATATAATAAATCAAAAAAGAAATTGGATAGCCTGGTTATGAAGAAGAGGTAAAATTGTAACTTGCTATCCAATTCATTTTATCTTAAAATTAGTACCAAGTCATAATGTTTGATATTAATGTTATTATAGAAGGGGAGCGCGGTTAAATGAGTATCGGTATTTTAGGGACCGGCCATTATTTGCCTACAAATGTAGTTACCAACCATGATTTGGAGAAAATCGTTGATACAAACGATGAATGGATTCGAACCAGAACCGGAATTCATGAAAGAAGGCTGGCTACAGACGATATTGATACTTCAGATATGGCGTATCATGCATCCATAGAAGCGCTGAAAGATGCAAATGTGAAAGCGGAAGATATTGATTTAATTCTGGTAGCAACAGTAACACCGGATACAGCTTTCCCATCCATTGCCTGCCTGATTCAAGATAAATTAGGTGCTGTAAATGCCGCAGCAATGGATGTTGGAGCAGCTTGTGCCGGATTTATGTATGGTGTGATTACAGCAAATCAATTCATCGCCACAGGTACGTATAAAAATGTACTTGTTGTCGGGAGTGAAAAACTGTCTAAAATTACAGACTGGACCGACCGTTCGACATGTGTTTTATTTGGCGACGGTGCTGGAGCAGCGGTCATTGGTGAAGTATCTGAAGGGAAAGGAATCCTGTCCTTTGAACTCGGTGCAAATGGCGCCGGAGGGAAGGAACTCTATTTAAATAAAGAAGATCATATCATCATGAACGGTAGAGAGGTTTTTAAATTTGCTGTGAGGCAAATGCCGGAGTCTACCATCCATGTTGTTGAAAAAATTGGATTATCTCGCGAAGATGTGGACTATCTTGTTCCGCATCAGGCAAATATCCGGATTATGGAAGCGGCAAGAGAGCGATTAGGTATTTCCGAGGATAAAATGGCGAAATCGATTGAGCGTTTTGGAAATAATTCTTCTGCTTCGATTCCTATGGCTTTGTCTGAAGCAGTAAAAGAAGGTAAAATAAAAGATAATGATTTAATCGTATTAGTAGGATTCGGAGGAGGTTTAACCTGGGGAGCGGTTGCAATGCGCTGGGGCAGGTAAGCTTTATCTAATTAAAGGAGGATTACTATCGTGGAAAAAAGAGTTGTAATAACAGGACTAGGGGCTGTAACTCCCGTTGGTAATGATGTTTCTACGATGTGGGAAAGCATTATTAATGGGAAATCAGGTGTTGATTTCGTTACGAAAGTAGATAAAGAACAATTCACAGCGAAAGTAGCTGCCGAGATAAAAGATTTTGATCCGGCTGCTTATATGGAGAAAAAGGATGCCCGCAAGATGGATCCTTTTACACAATATGCTGTGGCAGCAGCGAAAATGGCTGTAGACGATGCAAAATTAGAAATTACAGATGAAAATGCTGACCGCGTCGGTGTCTGGATTGGTTCTGGAATCGGAGGAATGAAGACATGGGAGGACCAGCATTCAAAGTTTTTAGAGAAAGGTGCGAAACGTGTCAGCCCGTTTTTTGTGCCAATGATGATTCCGGATATGGCTGCGGGACAAGTGTCTATTCAATTAGGAGCCAAAGGTATTAATGCTTGTACAGTAACAGCCTGCTCTTCTGGCGCAAACTCTATTGGAGATGCATTCAAAGCAATTCAACGCGGCGATGCAGATGCAATGATTACCGGCGGTACCGAAGCGCCAATCAGCAATATGGCATTTGCTGGATTTACGTCAGCAAAAGCATTAAGTACAACCGATGATCCGAAGAAAGCAAGCCGCCCATTTGATAAAGAAAGAAATGGTTTTGTTATGGGTGAAGGTTCGGGTATCCTGATTTTAGAATCACTGGAATCCGCAAAAGAACGCGGCGCACAAATTTATGCAGAAATTGTCGGTTATGGAGCAACAGGCGATGCATACCACATTACAGCACCTGCTGATAATGGGGAGGGCGCTGCCCGGGCGATGCAGCATGCAATTGCTGACGCAAAGCTGGATTCCAATGATATTGATTATGTGAATGCGCATGGGACAAGTACAGACTTGAATGATAAGTATGAAACAGAAGCAATTAAAACCGTCTTCGGTGAAAAAGCGTCCAGCTTAGCCATTTCCTCAACGAAATCAATGACCGGTCACTTATTAGGAGCTGCAGGGGCGATTGAAGCAATTATTTCCATTAAAGCAATCATTGATGGAATTGTCCCTCCAACTATTAATTATGAACATCCGGACCCGGAATGTGATTTAGATTATGTACCAAATGAAGCCAGAAAGCAGGAAGTGAATGCAGTAGTAAGTAATTCATTAGGTTTTGGCGGACATAATGTAGCACTAGTGTTTAAAAAATATGAAGCATAGTTAAAAGAAGCTTATCCCTTTTTTAGGGATAGGCTTTTTTTAGAGTTAATAAAAACCTTGTATTTTCCGTGGGACAAGCACATAGAATGATATAAACGGACAAGCAAGTGAGGCGATACGATGGGCTCTTTCTTTATATTTCTAGTCGGATTTGGAATGACAGTTACAGGAAGTGTTACTATCATAGCATATTTCAATTTTCTCCCCGCCGGGTTAACCTGGGCTGACTATTTTACATTTATAGCAGGACGGTTGGAATGTTATTTTCTTCCTTTAGGTTTATTGCTGATTCTTATTTCCCTCCGTCATTTTAGCGTAGAAAAATAAGTGATCTCGCATAAAAATATGAGAGATGGTCATAATGTATTTTAACCTTCAAGTTCAAAAGATATAGAACGTAATCAGGATATAACGCATCAAATTTTTCTTTTGAACTAAAAGATAATAAATGGCAGATAAGGTGGGGTTAGGAAATGTTATATTTACATGACGCTTGGGTAAATTGGTTTGAAGGGGAAGAGAACGGATATAATGTATGCCCCTTCCACGAATGGCGAAAATCTGATTCTGTTGAATTATTAGATCAAGTACCGCTGCTGTACATATCGAGCGAACTATTCGAATACATTGAAAACGATATTCGTGAGCTTCCAAAAGATTTACTCGATAGTATCTATAAAAGAGCAACGATACGAAAAGGACAAAAAAGAACGGTATTGGAATATGCAGCTGTAGTCACAGATGGCATGGAAATACTTGCTTTTGATACAGCGGGGTATTATATTCCAGTTAGAAAAAGCAGGCTGATTCCCAGACAGGAACAATTAGTGTACAGCATGATTGAAAAAGCAGAACCAAAAACTTACGGCTTTAAAAAGGAAAGCTATCAAAAGGAATACCATATGCTATCTATGCCGCCGTCCTTTGTTCATGGACTGACAAGGAAAGAACGTCAGCTTAAACAGCTGTTAATGATTGGATTAGATCAGTTAAAAACAACAAATAATAAACAAGAATTAAGATATTGGCTTACAGAATGGAATCCTAAAAAATATCCTTCTATTAAATATATGGATGAAGAGGAGGTTTGGGAGGCGCTTTATAACGGTTTAAAAGACGGCTGGAGTCAAGCGCATGAAGAACTTTGCAGGAAACTGATACGTGGACAGGCTTTCCTGGAACGAATGTGGGAAGCTGAAATGGAGCCCGAAGAAAATACATCGAAACAAAATTAAAAAACCAAGGAAACGGTAAAAATCGTTTCCTTGGTTTTTTAGCATTATTTTCTGACTCTGCCTAATCCTACCGCTTTTTTTGCTTTTTTTAATGTCTTTCCAGCAGTGATAGAAGCTTTTTCGGCTCCTTTATCCAGAATAAGATCCAGCTCTTCTGAGTCGATTAATTCTTTATATTTTTCTTGGATCGGTTCTAATACACTGATGACTGCATTGGCTACACCCTGTTTAAAATCTCCGTAGCCTTTATCAGCATATTTTTCCTCCAGAGCTTCAATAGAATCTCCCGTGCAAACAGAATAGATGGTTAATAAATTAGAGACACCTGGTTTATTTTCTTTATCAAATTTCACGATGCCTTCTGAATCGGTAACCGCACTTTTGATTTTCTTTTCTATTTGTTTTGGTTCATCCAGCATGGAAATATATCCCTTTTGGTTCGTATCTGATTTGCTCATCTTTTTCGTCGGATCCTGTAAAGACATAATCCGTGCACCAACTTTTGGAATACGAATTTCTGGAATTGTAAAAATATCGTTGAAGCGGTGATTAAAGCGTTGTGCTAAATTACGGGTCAGTTCCAGATGCTGCTTCTGGTCATCCCCAACAGGAACGACATTTGTATTATACAGTAAAATATCGGCTGCCATAAGCGTAGGGTAAGTCAATAAAGCAGAAGACACAGCTTCCTGTCCTTTTGATTTATCCTTATATTGTGTCATTCTTTCCAGTTCACCGATATAGTTAATGGACTGCAAGATCCATGCTAATTGCGTGTGGGCGGGCACTTCAGATTGGACAAACAGGGTTACCTTATTCGAGTCGATTCCTGAAGCCAGATAAAGTGCAGCTAATGATTTGATATTTTTTCTTAGCGCTAATCTATCTTGTGGAACAGTGATTGCATGCTCATCAACAATACAGAAATAACAATCGTATTCATCCTGTAATTCGACGAATTGTTGAAGCGCACCTAAATAATTTCCTAGGGTCAATGTACCGCTAGGCTGAATTCCTGAAAAAATAGTTTGCAATGTCTTCACCTCATTTATTTATTTCCAAGCAGAAAAGATATCCGCTGTGTGGGCTTGAGGGATCAGGAGTAAATGTTGAATTATTTCCCAGGCAATAAAAAAAGCCCACTCATTCCCAAAATAGGGACGAATGAACCGCGTTGCCACCCTGATTATTCTATAAATAGAATCACTTCATTAGTAAAATAAAGCTCCAAAGCCCAATTCCACCTTCCCATGATACTTGTTTTCAGCACCACAAGCTCTCTTAAATCAGCGGGAAAGATGTACTATATCTTCTTCAATGCTTCTGCTATTAAATTAAGTTTATTATAAGTTTATTTTTAACAAATTGCAAGTGACCTATACATAAGAAAATCGACAAAATAGCCAGCAATATTTTTATGGATGTATATTTACCTACAAAATAAAACTTTTTTCCACTTTTTACGAGTTTTCCTTTTAAAAACTCCCTTCATTCATTTATACTAGTAATAAAATATATTCAAATGGGAGATTGATTGGATGAAAAAATGGAGGAATCTGGTAACGGCTTTTGTTGTTGCCGGTGCAGCATTTGTCGGTTTGGGGCAAGCAAATGAAGTGCATGCAGAGGATGGCGCGGATGTAGCAGCAAAATCACATAAAGAGCGGTCTACGAGCTTAGAAGAAATAGATACTTCCCAACGGTTTAGCCGCTTTGTCATTACATCTGATTATAATTTTACATATCCGGATGCAGTACGGGGAATCTATGTTACTGGTAATTCAGCCGGCGGAGAAAAAATGGAAAGTTTAATAGATTTAGTATCTTCCACAGATTTAAATTCAATGGTAATCGATGTGAAAGAGGATTACGGACATATCACATTTGCCCCTGAGGAAGGATCAGTGTATGAAGATATAGGAACAACATTTATTTCTGACCCCGCTGCAATGATGGAACGATTAGAGCAAGAAGAAATTTATCCAATAGCGCGTATTGTTGTTTTTAAAGATAATATTTTAGCTGAAGCCCGTCCTGATCTATCTTTTAAAGAAAATGGAGAAGTTTGGACAAACGGCAGCGGTCATGCATTTGTCAATCCTTTTGAAAAAGAAGTGTGGGAATACAATGTAGAAATAGCTAAAATGGCTGCAGAAATGGGCTTTAAAGAAATACAATTTGACTATGTTCGATATCCGGAGGGCTTTGAAAATAGAGATGAGGATTTAGAATATTCCATGGGGGATTATGCAGATTTAGATATGGATAATGTTCAAAAGCGTGTCGAAGCAGTGACTGATTTTGTTGCTTATGCCCGTGAAGAACTAAGCGATTATGATGTTGATGTATCCGTTGATATTTTCGGGTATGCGGCAACGATAGAGGAAACACCGGGAATTGGTCAAAACTTCTCAAAAATCTCTGAGAATGTAGATATTATTTCGTCTATGATTTATCCAAGCCATTGGGGCCCTTATTTTGGACTTTCCAATCCAGATGAAGAACCATATGCTCTTGTCGATGAATATTCTCAAGTAGAAAATGAAGTCTTGGGTGCTTTGGATGAACCGCCGGTATCTCGTCCATGGCTGCAGGATTTTAGTGCGCCATGGTTATACAGCGGACCGACATTTGAATATGGCAAAGAAGAAGTAGAAGCACAAATCCAAGCATTATATGAAAATGATATTAATGAATTCCTGTTGTGGAATGCGGGTAATACCTATACGGAAAATGTAGATTATTTAATTGGAAAAGAAGACTGATGGAAAAGCTCCAGGATGAATGAAAACCGCTCAACCGAGTAAATAAGAAAAAACAAAAAATCAAATGATAATGAAACAGCCTGACACCGGAAATTTGAACGGTGTCAGGTTGTTTTTATTTCTTCGATTAATTCTAACAAAATAGAGACTGTCGCAAAAATCAACACAATAATAGTGTTTGTTCTCTTGACAATAATATACACAAAGTATAAAATATTTTTTGTTGCCAAAAACAACAATTAAAGTAATAACTAAACTATTTCAGGCAGTAAAAAAGAAAAGTGTTGTGAATTTATATCTTTGATATCAGAAGGGGAAGGTTTCTGCTTCAATCTATATTCCGGCGGTATTTGATTTTCAAATGAGGAACATGGATTAAAATAAATGGACTTTCCATTTTAATCTATTTCGTTTGTAAGCACTCTCATTCAAGGAGAAAAAACAAATTTGTATTTTTGTTGAAAGCGTATACCGCAGAAGCTTATCATGATGTCATTTATAGAGAATTAAAAATTACAATATCTTTATCATAAACAAATAGAACTGCTAAAACTTACATCAGGGGGACAGACAGATGCCATTATTAATTGTTGCACTAGGGGTACTTTTATTACTTATTTTTATTATGAAATTTAAATTAAATACATTTGTTTCATTGGTTATTGTTTCATTTATAGTAGCTTTAGCACTTGGTATGCCTATGGGAGAAGTTGTTGAATCGATTGAGAACGGATTGGGAGGAACGCTTGGCCACATAGGATTAATCTTTGGGATGGGTGCTATGCTTGGAAGGCTTATTGCTGATTCCGGCGGGGCTAATCGAATTGCGATAACGTTGATTGACAAATTTGGTGAGAAAAGAATTCAATGGGCAGTTCTATTTGCTTCGTTTATCGTTGGAATCGCCTTATTCCTGGAGGTCGCCATTGTATTACTTGTTCCAATTATATTCTCGATAGCAAAAGAGTTAAAAATTTCTATCGTGAAATTAGGATTGCCGATGGTTACAGCTGCGCTGGCAACACATGCTTTCTTGCCTCCGCATCCTGGTCCAACAGCGGTAGCTTCAGAATACGGTGCAAATATTGGGTTGGTTTTAATTTACGGCATTATTGTTGCTATTCCGACCGTAATTATTGCAGGAATTTTATATCCAAAGCTTGCGCAAAAGATTGTGCCGACTGCATTTACCAGAGAAGGCAGCGAATCGTTTGGTGTCCAGAAAACGTTCAAATTAGAAGAAACGCCTGGTTTTGGAATTAGCTTATTTACAGCATTATTTCCAGTAATATTAATGGCTTTAGGTGCGATTGTTGATATGATTCAGCCAGCTTTGGGCATTTCCGATAATTTATTTATGAATGTGATTCGTTTCATTGGTAATTCTTCAACAGCTATGACGCTTTCTTTATTACTGGCAATTTATACGATGGGAATAAGAAGAAATATTCCTGTTAAAAAATTAATGGATTCCTGCTCTTCAGCGATTAACGCATTAGGAATGCTGCTGCTGATCATCGGTGGCGGCGGAGCGTTAAAGCAGGTGCTTATTGATGGAGGTGTCGGCGATTATGTTGCAGATATCTTTGCAGGTTCCATGATGTCACCTGTCTTTTTTGCCTGGATGATTGCAGCGATTTTACGTATTTGTTTAGGCTCGGGGACAGTTGCAACATTAACTACTGCAGGGTTAGTTATTCCATCACTTGCCGGAATCCCGGACGTTAACTTGGAACTCGTTACACTGGCAACCGGAGCAGGCAGTGCCATTGCCTCTCATGTAAACGATGCTGGTTTTTGGATGGTTAAAGAATCTCTGGGTATGTCCTTAAAAGAAGCATTTGGAACCTATACGGTACTTTCAACCATTGTAGCTGTAGCTGGTCTAGTATGTACTTTGTTATTGGATATTATCATTTAAAGAAGAACAGTCCGATGAAGGTGATGCGTAGAAATGTGTCAGGACTGTAAAAGGTGCAGGCAGCAGGAGCAGCTGAATTTGGTTTTCATTCTTCTATTTAAATTTAAACAAAAAACCAACCATTTACAGAATCAAATGGTTGGTTTTTTGCACTTTACCATGCCAGCAGGCAGAAAAAAATATCCCGATTTTATTTGGAAGCCGTTAAACATATTAGAAAATACTATGTTTATGACAGGACGGTAAAAAAATCGGGATAAGTTTGTCGAAAGGGGAGGGAGAAAATAACTTCTCCTTCCCTTCATTTTATTATATTTAAAGAATCATGTTAGCAATCAGAAGACATATAAATCCTATAAACCACATGATTGTAGTTGGTACGGACCAAACCATGATTTGCTCTTTCACGTTCTTGATTCCTAACATACGGTTCACAACCCAGTAGAAACTGTCGTTAAAGTAAGAGAAAATTAAAGATCCAAGTGCTGCAGCAGAAGCAGCTAGTGCCATATTAACATCCATTTGTGCCAAAATCGGTGCTGAAATGGATGCTGCTGTAATCATAGCAACTGTTCCGCTTCCTTGAACCAGACGGACCATTGTCGAAACGAAGAACGGAATCAGAATAGCTGGCAGCGGCAGTTCAGCAATTTGCTGGGCAATATAATCTCCTGTTCCGCTTGTACGTAATACGTTTCCGAGCGCACCGCCGGCACCGGTAACAAGCAGGATGATACCCGCATCCTGGATTCCTTTTTCCATTTCCTCCAATGTATTCAGCCGGCCGCGGTTACCTGCCAGCGCATAGATTGCAACGATAAGACCTAGTGCAACGGCAATAATCGGCTGACCTAAGAAGATGAAAATTCCATAAACACCTTCTGTTAACTCTAAAGCATCCAGCGTTGTGTTCAAGAAAATCAGAATAATAGGAATTAAAATGGGCAAGAATGAACGTCCAAAGGACGGAAGATCTTTTGCTCTTTCGTTAATGACTTCAACCATTTCTGGATAACCCATATGCTGATCTGGTCTTGTGAAGCCTGTTTCGGAATCATCAGGAAGCTGATAAATTCTTTTTCCTAACCATTTTGCATAAAGAACACCTGCAATCATAAGCGGAATCGCCAGCGTAAGCCCTAATGCAATCATAATACCGATATCCACTCCGAAAATGCCGGCTACCCCTAACGGCCCTGGTGTAGGAGGTACTAATGTATGAGTGAGTACGAGACCAACGGCTAAGGCAACACCGATGGAGATAACAGATTTCCCTGTTTTTCTAGAAAGCGTTTTAACTAAAGGATTTAAAATAACGAAAGCAGAGTCAACAAATATTGGAATTGAAATGATATACCCTGCAATCGCCATTGCCCATTCCTCTTTTTTCTTTCCGACAAATTTAATTAATGAATAAGCCAGTGTTTCAGCGGCGCCGGTAATTTCAAGAATGCGTCCCATCATGACGCCCAGTCCAATGACAATACCGATAGATGCAAGCGTACTGCCAAAACCTTCTGAGATAGCAGCAGCAACATCGCCCGGGACCATCCCCCCTACAAGGCCTGCGATGGAAGCTGCAATGATTAGTGCTAAAAATGCGTGAATCTTTGTCTTTAAAACTAATAAAATTAGTGCAATTACCCCAAGTATTAACCCGGAAACCATTTGGATACCTGATGGTTCCATAATATTTCTCCCCCTTTGTAAATGTTTACATTTGAAACCAAAGATAAAAACGATGGATACCATTTCTCATAAAAGCACATTTGATTCTAGAATGTAGTAACTTTTTATTCAGCATTTGTTATTTATGCAAAAAGAATGCGATTTCAATTTTAAAAAATATAATTAGAATGTGCAGCATCACTTTTGCGGCCGATTGTAAGTGCTTAAATAAGACTTAAAAATGAAAGTTCATAAACCTCTCCACGTATATAAGTGACCAGCAGGCTTTCTAATATATAGTTAATTACCAAAATTGCAACACTTTTGCGATTAAATAATCAAACATTTAATAATTAATGAGAAATGTTATTTATCGCATCACATTGTGCTGTAATGAATTCTATATTCTTCAATGAAACTTGTCAAGTAGATATTTTATATTATTTTTGTTAGTTTTTTCAACATAAAGGTTTATGCTTTGTTTCCTGATTGAGCATATGAAACTGTAGAAATATGTTTTAATTGGTAGTAGCCAGAAACAATAGCTTGGCAGCAAAATCAAGAAGCTAAATCTCCGTTTAACTGGACATTTAGCGGGAGTTCGATGCAAAATAAACCAAAGGGGTTACATAAGGAACGATTGCGTGATAAAAAATTGAATAAGAAATGTGTATAAAAGGACAGATTCGTGTATTCGAATGGATGAAAACACGGAAAGTATCTTGTCATTCATTTTTTATCACGGAGAACCGCCCGTAAAACTCCTGCTGAATGAAATTTTGTTTTATAGAGAATAAGAATTCAGATTACTTACCAGAATTTTTCTTGATACAATAGAAACAAAATAAGATCTTTTCTTAAAAAAATAAAGAAATCGATAACTTGATTTTTTCGACAGAAGGTGAAGTTGAATGATAAAAGTATTAGTAATTGTCCCATATGAGGGACTGCTTGAAATGATGAAAGAAGTTAGCCAAGAAGTAGAGGATATTGAATTACAGGTGGAATTAGGTAACCTGTCAGAAGGTGTGGCTATTGCAAAGAATGCTGAAAATGAAGGGTACCACGTTATCGTCAGCCGCGGAGGTACAGCTTCCATGATCCAAGAGGCTGTATCGATACCGGTAATAGATATCCAAGTATCCGGCTATGATGTGTTGCGAATTTTAACACTTGTGAAAGGATTTTCCGGTAAAGCTGCTATTGTGGGATTTTCAAATATTACCCAAGGTGCTGCTACCATATCTGAGCTGCTGGATTTAGATATTAAAACATTAACAATTACTAGAGACAGCGAAGTAAAAGAAAAATTACTGGAATTAGGTAAGGATGGTTACGAAGTTGTAATCGGGGACGTTGTCACTGTGCGGACGGCTAAACAATTAGGAATGACAGGAGTATTGATTACATCCGGAAAAGAGGCAGTGATAGATGCTCTGGAAGAGACACGAAGATCCTACCGCTTATTTTCAAGATTGCAACAGAATATCGCATTTATGGAAACCATTCTTGACAGTGAAGAGCAGGCTATCAGTGTTTTTAATCAGGACAATGAAGTGATTTATGGAAATGAGCAATTTTATCATGAGTTTCATTGGTTAAAGTTAGACAATACTGACGTTAAGAAGCTTATACAGGAAACAACATTAGCAAATGAGAAGCAAGTAAAAACGCTTTCCATCAATAATAAATTATGGGAAATAACGACATGCCCGATTCAAGACGCAACCATCTTATTTTTTAAAAATGCACATTCGAACCAAACGATTACGCAAAGTGAACATATGGACTCCAATGTTATTGAATTACACACCTTTGTTGCCCGTACTCCTATTTTAGGAAAAAGTGATGTCATTCATCATGTAATGGATCAAATCGAGCATTTCAGAGAACTTGACGGCCCAATCTGGGTTTCGGGAGAGCAGGGAAATGGCAAAGAGCTGGTTGTCCACTCTATTTATTTAAAAAGGCATACAGCAGATAAACCGCTGATCACCTTGCACTGTGATGTAATAACTGCAGAACAATGGAAAGACCTGATGAAGGAAAACTTTTTTCAAAAATATGCTAATAGTATCTTCTTCTTGAAAAATATCGATAAATTGAATCCTTACATGCAGAAGGAGTTACTGCAATTTCTTCAGAATGAAAATAACCGGAATCCGCAATGGCTTATTTCTTCTGGGGATGATATGGAAAAAATAATTAAAAAAGGCACCTTCCATCGTGAGTTGTTTCAATTGTTAGCTCAATCTCATATTCATATACCTCCGCTGCGGGAGCGCAGAGAGGATATTGAGTATTTAGTTCATGTGTTTATTTCTGATCTGCATCCAAAATATGGCAATGAAGTTGTCGGAATCCGCAACGATGCCCTGGAGCAGCTGATTGATTATGATTGGCCTGGAAATGTAGGGCAATTAAAATATGTCATTGAACAATTGTTTTTAGAATCTCAATCTTATTATATTGAGAAAACAGAAGTGGATACTGTATTTAAGCGGGTAGAACAACAAGCAAAGCAGAATGATGTGCTATCGTATGTGGATATGAGCGGTACATTAGAAGAAATTGAGAAACAAGTAATCACAAAGGTCCTTGAAGAGGAAGGAATGAATCAATCCAGAGCGGCAAAACGCTTGGGTATTAATCGTTCTACCTTATGGCGCAAGCTGAAATAACAGCTTGCGTTTTCTTTTTGACAATAAAATTACAATATGATGCTAAATACAACATATTATTAAAAAGACAATAAAAATAAATAAAATATATTGCAAAATACAACGGATTAGTTTATCATTATGAATGAAAACGTTATTAGTGTATAAGCAACCTCCTTATAATAAAGTAAGATAAATATCATACAAGAAAAGTTAAACAGTAAAAGGAAAACGGAGATTGTTCAGAAGGGGGTAAATAGAGTTGGAACTGGCAGTGATTGCAGATGACTTAACTGGTGCAAATGATACAGGTGTTCAATTTGCAAACAGAGGATTAAGCACGACCGTACTTTTTTCAGACACCGAATTACAATCATCGCATTTAAGTGAAGATGTCATCGTTTTAAATTCAGATAGCCGTGCACTCGATTTTCAAAAAGCATATGATATTGTTTTTAAGCTATCTACAGAATTGAACAGGTTAGGAGTAACAAGCGTTTTTAAGAAAATCGATTCTACAATGAGAGGAAATATCGGTCAGGAAATCGATGCAGTAATGGACGTCTTTCAATTCAAAACCTCTTTTGTAGTACCGGCCTTTCCGAAAAGCAAACGGACAACGGTGGAAGGAAAACACTATGTGAACGGGGTGCTGCTAGCAGACTCGGAAATGGCCAATGATCCCTCCTGTCCTGTAAAGCAGAGCTACCTTCCAGAATTATTGGAAGGACAGAGTAAGCGGGATATCCAATTGATTTCCATTTCGGATGTGCGAAATGGAAAAGATCATATACTAGAAAAAATGTTGAGGGCGACTGCTGCAAACGCATCTCAAATTATTGTCATTGACGCAACAACAGATGAAGAATTGAAGGCGATTGTTGAAGCGGCCGAAGCATTGGAAGAAAAATTTCTCTGGGTCGGATCGGCGGGAGTAGCCTCTCATCTTTCCAGTACAGGCGGTAACCGGAAAGAGGTATTACACAGCAACCAATCAGATGAACGGCCGCCAGTGCTGGTTGTAGCGGGCAGTGTGAACATGATCACCGATCAGCAGATTCATGATTTGAAAAAAGGGAATAATGTAGAAGAGATTGTTATTTCGCCTGAAGCGTTCTTTGACAACGACAAACGAGAGTATGAAATAGATCGTATCGTTCAGTCTGGCCAGGCGTTATTGGAAAAAGGAGATTTAGTAATAACAACGGATCGCGGACAAGAAGCGAGAAATCGAGTGAAGCTGCTGAAGCAGGAGCTTGATTTATCAAATTTTGACGTAGGGTATACAATTGCTGAATCAATGGGAATGATTGCTGGTCAGTTGATTGAAGCGAATGATATTAGTGGTGCAGTCTTAACCGGCGGCGACATTTCAGGTGCAACCTGTAAAGCGTTAAAAGGAGAAGGAATTCGGGTGATTGGAGAAGTGGAGCCCGGTATTCCTTATGGGCAGCTTTTCGGCGGATTATTCGATGGGCTTCCTGTTGTAACCAAAGCAGGCGCATTTGGAACGGAACAAGCGCTATCCAAAGCCCTTGAAACAATTACAAAAGTGCAGGGACCTGTGATAAACAATAAAAAGTAACATATAACGCCAGGTGTATGGTTGGTAATTACAATAGGCTTGGCAAAAAAGATTAGGATAATTAGGAGGAATTTATTATGGCTGCGAAACAACCAACGATTGCAATTACAATGGGCGACCCTTCAGGAGTGGGGCCGGAGATTATTGTCAAATCTTTAAATGATAAACATATTTATGAAACAAGCCATCCATTTGTAGTTGGTGATGCAAAAATATTAAAAAGGGCACTGGAAGTAACAAATGTAGAGCTTAAAGTAAACAGCATTACTAAACCGGAAGAAGCAGTATATGAATATGGCACAATTGATATTATTGATTTAGATTTGGTTTCTGAAGATTTACCATGGGGACAGGTTTCCCCTGAAGCGGGAAATGCTGCATTCCGCTATTTGGAAAAGGCAATCAGCTATGCAAATGAAGGGGCAATTCAAGGAATTTGTACAGCTCCTTTAAACAAAGAAGCACTTCATAAAGCTGGTCATGTTTACCCGGGTCACACAGAAATTTTAGCAGAACTGACAAATACAAAAGATTTCGCAATGATGCTCTCTGCACCGGGTTTAAGAGTGATTCACGCAACCACTCATGTTGGACTGATGGATGCAATCAAGAAAAATAATGCAGAGCGTCAATATACAGTGATTAAGCTTGCGCATGAAACATTACAAAAAGCAGGAATTGAATCTCCTCGCATCGCAGTTTGCGGCATCAATCCGCATGCTGGAGAAAATGGACTTTTCGGTAACGGGGAAGAAGAAGAAAAAATCATTCCGGCCATTGAAAAAGCACAAGCTGAAGGAATCAATGTGCAAGGGCCGCTTCCGGCAGATACACTGTTCTTTAGAGCGAAACGCGGTGATTTTGATATCGTTGTAGCACAATATCATGACCAAGGACATGGCCCGATTAAAGTATTAGGTCTGGAAGCTGGCGTGAATATTACAGTTGGACTTCCAACTATCCGTACGAGTGTTGACCATGGGACAGCATTTGATATTGCCGGCAAAAATATTGCTGACGAGCTGTCATTAAAAGAAGCGTTGCGTATGGCGGTTGAATTAGCTCCAGAAAATGAATCCTAAAAGATTGAGCAAGAGGTTGTGATTAGCCTCTTGCTTCTTGGCATGAAAAACTGGCAAGTATGAGGTCTGGTTTTACGGAAAAATGATTTCCCTATTAAGACAGGGAGTATTTCATCGATTTTAGATAAACGTAATTTGAAAGGAGCTGTAAACAATGTCTTTACCGAAAATGGCAAAAATTAGACAAAAATTTGAAGTGGAAAGTCTGAACGATATTACAGGGACTGTTTCAGAGCAATTCAATCATGTGAATGCGGATGAGAAAATCAAACCCGGCATGGAAATTGCAATTACTGTCGGAAGCCGCGGGATTGCTAATATTCCGCTTATTGTCAAGGGTGTAGCGGATGAAATTAAAAAAAGAGGTGCAACACCATTTATTATTCCGGCGATGGGAAGTCATGGCGGGGCTACTGCCGAAGGTCAAATCGAAGTACTTGATGGACTTGGGGTAACAGAGGTGTCAACCGGCTGTGAAATTCGTTCATCCATGGAAGTTGTAGAAGTAGGCAAAACATCAGCTGGTATTCCTGTTTATGTTGATCAGCATGCATATGAAGCGGATGGTATTATCGTGATGGGGCGCGTGAAGCCGCATACTGATTTTAAAAAGGATATTGAAAGTGGTGTCTTGAAAATGGCATCGATTGGTATGGGAAAACATAAGCAGGCGTTAGCGCTTCACACGCATGGTATCAGAGGAATTCGTGATATGATGCCTGAGGTTGGCAAGGTTGCAATCAGTCATTCGAATACACTGTTTGGAATAGCGATTGTAGAAAATGCGCATGAAGAAACCGCGATTATTGAAGCGATTAATCCTGAACAAATTGAAGAACGTGAAAGAGAATTATTGAAACGTGCATTTGCTTTAATGCCTAGTCTTCCGGTTGATGAGATGGATATATTAGTCGTTGATGAAATAGGCAAAAATCATAGTGGAACAGGCATGGATACAAACATTATTGGCCGCATACGAGTGCTGGGAGTAGAGGAGCCTGAAAAGCCTAGTGTCAAATACGTGATTGCTTCTAAATTAAGTGAGGCCAGCCATGGTAACGCATTAGGGATTGGCCTGGCCGATTTGACAACAAAACGTTTATTTGAAGTAATTGATTTAAAAGCTATGAATGAAAACGTTGTAACAAGTACATTTTTAGACAGAGCTAAAATTCCAATCGTCCTTGATAGCGATCGGAAAGCATTAGAAGCAGCACTCCGCGCCAATTGGGGCGTCCCGTCGGAAGAGGCAAGAATTGTGCGGATTCCAAACACGCTTCATATCGGCGAGTTATTTATATCAGAAGTGATTTTCAATGAATTGAAAGAGAACAAAAACATTGAGGTATTAGAGGATTTGCATGAAATGGAGTTTGATGCTGAGGGCTATTTTCCTCCAATGTAAATAGGAAGGTAAGTGAGGTTACTTCATTTATTTTAATCGTTGTAAATGGACGAGCTGGCTATGTTAAAATGATGGTGGAATAGATGAAGGAATTATTTTTCGCCTATAATCAAAAGGAAGTTTATTTAAAACATTTTATATAGAAGTTTAAGAAGCTGAGATGTAATCAGCAACAATAAATTGCTTGTTGGGGAGTGTATGTAAAAATGAATAATCTGCAAGAAAAAAATAAACACTTAGGCAATATTTTGAAGGATATGGGCCGCGTGATGGTTGCCTTTTCTGGCGGAGTAGATAGTGCAATTGTATTGAAGCGGGCGCAGGAAGAGCTGGGGGACAATGTATTAGCGGTAGTTGTAAACTCTGAGCTTTTTCGCGACTCTGAATTTGAAGCCAGTGTACAATTAGCTGAAAATCTGGGTGTCCGTGTGCATCAAACAGAAATGAAAGAACTGGAAAATCCGGATATTGTAGCAAATAATCCGGAGAGCTGGTATTTCAGTAAAAAACTGCTTTACACACATCTGAACAAACTGGCTGAAGAAATGGGTTATTCATACGTTTTAGATGGCATGATTATGGATGATGAAGCGGATTTTCGTCCGGGATTAAAAGCAAGAACAGAGGAAGGCATCCGCAGTGTGCTGCAGGAAGCAGACTTTTATAAAACAGAAGTTCGCGCGCTTGCGAAGGAATTGAAGCTTCCCGTTTGGGATAAAGTGGCATCCTGCAGCCTGGCCTCCCGTTTTCCTTATGGTACGAAGCTGAACAAACAAATCGTTCAGCAAGTCGATCAAGCTGAGCTGTATTTAAAAGGGCTTGGTTTTGAAGAGGTACGTGTGCGTTATCATGATAATGTAGCGCGTATTGAAGTAGCTGGAAACAAAATATTGGAATTACTTGATAAAAAGGAAGAAATCCAAAATAAGCTGGTCAGCTTTGGGTTTGATTATGTATCCCTCGATTTGCTTGGCTACCGTACAGGAAGCATGAATGAAGTTATCGAGCAGAATCAATGGGAAACAAAACTGTCAGCGCACGCTTAAACCATCAAAATCAATCAGGGAGCAGTTTTTAATCTGGAAGAGGAACTAAAAAAGCAGGTAAAAATGACACAGTCAAAAAGAAAGTTGTTGGACGGCTGTTTTTACCAGACTTTTTTCAGCGGCCTGTGAAAGATTGAAGGCTGCTCTTTTTTATCACGGAGAACCGCCCGTAAAACCTCCGCTGAATGAAGCTTCGTTCTGCAATCTGAAATTATATGAAAAGAAGGAACAATAAACAGGGGAGTGCTTTATTTTGATTGCTTCTCTAAAATCAGCGAAACCCTTTCGTATTCAGAAAGGAAATTATGGATTCCTGCTATCATTTCACAATTAAAATGAAATCAGTTATAATAAAACGATAATAATCGAAAAGGAGCAACCTGAATGAATTGGTATGAAAAGCTGAACGATTATTTTCCGGTAGAAGAGATGAAATCTAAAAAGCATATGGAGCTTTTACTGGCGGAAAAGGGCGATGTCTATTTTAAAGATGAGAGCCCGAAACATGTATTGATGTATGCAGAATTTGATACATTTCTTTTTATTGACTATCTCTGGGTATCATCGAATACCAGAGGGCAGGGGATTGGTCACCAACTGATAGACAAGCTGAAAGAAAAAAATAAGGCGATTATTCTGGAAGTGGAACCGATTAATTATGATGATACCGACTCGGAAAAAAGATTAAAGTTTTATTCCCGTGAAGGTTTTCGTCATGCAAGAGCAATTGGGTATAACCGCAAGTCACTGGCAACGGATGAAGAAACACCGATGGAAATCTTATATTGGTCTCCTCAGGGTGATTCAGAGGAAGTTATTTATAGCCAGATGAAAAAAATGTATGAAGATATTCATACATACAAGGACAAAGAGATTTATGGGAAAAAATATCAGCCTTCAGAGGAAGTATTGCGTTATAATGAAGATGAAAAATCGGATAACCTTTTAGAAGGTATGCAAAAACGGAAAGAATCGAATTAAAGGTGATTATTTAATCAAAGCTTAAAAACACTGCAGGGGGGGGTTTCCTCTGCAGTGTTTTTAAGTTTAGAAAAAGATTATTAAGATTTTGTTGAGTTTTCAACAGGTATTTTTTGGTTCAGGCGGTCTGCCAGACCAATTGGTGCCTTCGGGCTTGATGTTCCTTCTAAATAACTGTCTTTAAAATGATAAGCGCTGGAACCATGTTCTGAGAAGTCCAGCCCGGCTTTTTCTTCTTCGGCAGATACGCGAATTGGTGAGATTTTGTTTAATGCATAAGTGAATCCTCCAATTGTGGCAGAAACCCAAATGATTACTGCTAAAACGCCGAGTGCTTGAATTCCTAACTGACTGAAACCATTTCCGTAAAATAATCCGGTATCAATTGAGAAGAATCCAATAGCTAATGTACCCCAAATTCCGCAGACGCCATGAACTGCAATTGCTCCTACAGGGTCGTCTAACCGCAGTTTTGTATCGATAAAGCGGATGGCTTCTACTAGTAAAATACCGGAAACCAGACCGACGAGGATAGAACCGCCTAATGAAATTTCTGCTGCGCCGGCAGTTATACCAACTAAACCGCCTAAAACCCCATTCATGGATAAGGATGCATCTACTTTTTTAAATCGTAATTTTGTGTAGAAGGAGGAAGATACTAACGCGGCAGAGGTGGATAACAAGGTCGTTCCGATAACATAGGGAACAAGCGATGGATCAGCCGCTAGTGTGCTGCCGCCGTTGAAACCAAACCATCCTAACCATAAGATAAACACGCCGAGTGCTCCGAGAGGCAAATTATGTCCCGGGATAACATTAACTTTCTTGCCGTTGTATTTTCCAATCCTTGGACCAAGAATGGAAATAACCATCAGTGCTCCAGAAGCTCCGGTTAAATGAACAACTGTAGATCCGGCGAAATCACTAAAACCAAGAGCTGTTAACCAGCCATCTCCCTGCCAGATCCAGTGTCCGACTACAGGGTAGATAAAAGTGGTCATGGCAATAACGATAAGGATATAGCTCCCTAGTTTAATTCGTTCTGCTACTGCTCCTGACATAATTGTTGCGCATGTTGCAACAAACATAGCCTGGAATACAAAGAACCCAATATCTTCCACGCTGTTTAAAAAGAAACCATTTGTTCCGATAATAGTTCCTGTGGAAGAACCGAACATAACCCCGTAGCCGACTGCGAAAAATAGAATAGCAGCAATACAGATAGTTAAAAAATTTTTCATTAAGATATTTAATGTATTTTTTGAACGGGTAAAGCCGGATTCTACCATAGCAAACCCTGCGTGCATAAAGAAAACTAAAAAGGCCCCCAGCATCACCCATACAAGGTTGATGGAAAGCTCTAATGATTCTACAGTCGGTGTTTGAGCGTATGCGGGCGTTGTTATTAAAAATAATACGATAGCTAATGTAAATGATTTCTTAAACATATGATTTCCTCCTGTCTGTTAATAAATTGCTTTTGTCCCGCTTTCTCCAGTTCTTATGCGGATTACCTGCTCGATTGGGGAGATGAAAATCTTCCCGTCTCCAATTTGTCCGGTTTTACAAGCATCGATAATATGACCGACTATATCATCAACTCTTTCTTCGGAAACAACTAATTCCACCTTTAATTTAGAAAGTAAGGTGACTTCGAACTCTGTAGAGCGATATACACCAATTTTTCCTTTTTGCTTGCCGGTCCCGGCTGCTTCTGTCACGGTCAGGCCGTCAAAACCGATTGCTGACAGTTTTTCCCGTAAATCCTGAAATTTCTCTGGGCGTATAATTGCTTCCACCTTTTTCAATGAGGATTCCTCCTTTTAAAATTATGTTAGAAAACCTAACATTAAAAGTTATGTTTAATATCATATTATGTATTTATTGAAATAGCAAGCTTTTTTTTAAAGAGTAAGAAAGTATATAAAAAATGTTGAATATAGCCGCTACAATGAGTTTCATTAAGGGAGTAATCTTCAATGTTGTCAGGTTAATGCGACCGCTGCGACGGGTTATGGTGGGGTGAGTAATCGCAACCCCAGAAAAACACTACGCTTTCCATGGGCTTGTGCTCAGCCTCCTTTAAAGAAGACTTGCTGATTGGCAAGCCGTCAGGCGCAGACAGAAGCAAAGTCGCACTTATGCCCCAAGGGTAGAAAAATAGAAGTTCGCTATTTTTCTGCGGGGTCTTCACCCTGGGACTGCGATTACTCGCCCCACCGAAGACCATTGCGCTTTCCCATAGGAGTCTACGTGTTTTTCCTCCGCTAAATAGGTTTTATTACTATCCGTATAAAATTAATAAAATTCATTAACCTGTCAACATTATTGCGATTACTCGCCCCATCAAACCCGTCGCTAGAATTTGCGTTATTTCCTTGTGAAAAAGCAAATAAAACATAATTCTTCTTAGATGGGAGCGGATGTTGTCGACTCCTGCGGGAAAAGCAACAGGTAGACCTGAGCAGGAAGCGGTTTTTTTCCGAGGAGGCTGAACGTTGCCCGCGGAAAGCGACTTCCCGGAGTGGACATCGCTTCGGCGAGGACACCGGTGATTTAAAGACCAAGCGGTGTTCTTGGTTTTTCTAAGAACACTTTGACTAAAATGCTTTCATAAAAAGACGTTTAACCCATGATAATAAGTGGAATAATTTATAGTGCAGGCAGAATTATATATTTTTAATCGAATAAATAAAATTTATGTGGTTTAAAGGTTTATTATCAATTAGATGAGGGAATCTTAAAACTATGTGAGAAGCGGTAAGAGAATTTAAATAAATGATTTTATCGCACCCCCTACCTTTTATTAGATATTTGGTGTATAATAAGTACATATGAACAGATTATACTTATTATTATTTAATAAAGTTTAGGTGGATGTTGAAAATATAAATTAGATTGAGGAGTGAAGTTTTATGGTAACACTTTATACCTCACCAAGCTGTACTTCATGTAGAAAAGCAAAAGCATGGCTGGAAGAGCATAATATTCCTTTTACAGAACGTAATATCTTTTCTGAACCGTTATCTCTTGATGAGATTAAAGAAATATTGCGTATGACCGAGGATGGAACAGATGAGATTATTTCTACAAGATCGAAGGTTTTTCAAAAGCTGAATGTAAATATTGATCAGCTGCCGATGAAAGATTTATTTAATTTAATACAGGATAATCCTGGTTTATTGCGTCGCCCTATAATTTTAGATGAAAAACGACTGCAGGTTGGTTATAACGAAGATGAGATTCGCCGTTTCTTACCGCGGACCGTTAGAACATTCCAATTACGTGAAGCACAACGAATGGTTAATTAATAATAAAATAAGTCAGTAAAGGTGCAGATGATGTCTGCGCCTTTCTTTATGGGTAAAAATGGTGAAAATCAAATAAGCTCTGATAAATGACAAAACACGTGAAATACGTTAAAATAACTAACTAAATAAAATGTATAGCTATATTCGTATTTAATAGGGATGCTCATCTGTTTTTTTCAGAAAAGTGACAGGAACTGGGCGTATTCATTTCTTGTGGATTGCATTTTTGCATACAATGTGATAAATAAGGATTATGATTAGGATTACATTGATTTGGGTACATCTATTATAGAGACGTTAATTATATGCTGTTGGCTCAGGTATCCGTTTAGAATAAAGATACAGGAGATGATTATTCTATCTTAATGAGAAGGGGGAGCTTACTGTGGAGATAGAAAGAATTAATGAAAATACGATTAAATTTTATATTTCTTATGTTGATATAGAGGAATTAGGTTTTGAAAAAGAAGAAATCTGGTACAACCGGGAAAGAAGTGAGCAATTGTTCTGGCAGATGATGGATGAAGTCAACTATCGTGAGGATTTCAATCCGGAAGGACCGCTTTGGATACAAGTTCAAGCGATGGAAAAAGGTCTTGAAATTGTTGTTACGAAAGCGAAGGTCTCTAAAAACGGTGAACATTTAGAGCTGGAAACCGAGGATGGGAATATTGATTTACCAGTAGATGATCAGCTGGACAATATTTTAGAAGAGAAGTTTGGAGACAATAAAAAAGAAGACGAAGATGAAAAGAATGACGAACTGATGGAAGAGAATTTGTGGATTATTGTTGAATTTGATGAGTTTGAGAATCTGATTCAGCTTAGTCACCAGCTGCAGGATGTAAGTGATTTTGGAGAAGAGACGTTATATTCCTATAAAGATAACTACTATTTATATATGGAATTTTCTTATGATGTATTAGATGAACATCGTCAGGAAGACGTCATCAGCCAAGTGCTGGAATACGCATCGGATTCATCTCTTTCTATTCATCTTTTGGAAGAATACGGTAAGAGGTTGATGGAAAACAATGCATTTGAGCAGGTTCGTACCTATTTTCCAAAGGATGTCTAATATAAAACCTACAAGAAATCATTTGCTGCGATTTGTTGTAGGTTTTTTTGTGCCTTTTTTTGCCGTTACAATGGAGCGGTGTTCAAATTCAGCCATTTGTTTGAAAAAATGCAGCAGCAGAAAAAAAGCAGGAAAAGCAGAAACGCTGTCGAAATAATATATGTATAGGAGGTGATAAAGCTTGCAGCGAGCAGTGAGTAAAACGGGAGAGTCTATTCTGCTGTTTCGTCATTCGCAAAGAGAGATTGCAGATTGGAAAGAGAACAAAAATACCTTTTATTGCCCTGTCTGTAAAGAAAGAGTGATTATCCGGTCGGGAGAAAGAGTGGTGCCCCATTTTTCCCATTTACCGCAGACAGCATGTCTTTTTTCGGGAGGAGAAGGAGCTTATCATGCAAGAGGGAAGCTGCAATTATTTCAGTGGCTGACACGATTTAATATGCAAGCAGAATTAGAAGTATATTTTCCCGAAATTTCTCAAAGGGCTGATATTTTTATTTGTATTGGCCAAAAGAAAATAGCAGTTGAGTTTCAATGCTCAAGAATCCCGCAGGAAGAAATCTTAAGCAGGATCCAAGGCTACAAATCAATCGGAATCGAATCCATTTGGATTCTCGGAGCGAAATATTTAAAGCAGAAAGGAGCCTTTACTTTTCAAACAAATCATTTTTTAGATACGTTTATTCATTCTTCTCCGCAAAAGAATTATCCGCAATTATTTTTTTACGACCCGTTTCTATCAGAAATGGCTGTTCTTCATCATTTACATCCGCTACAAGCCTCTAAGCTTTTTGCTAAACAGCTTATCTACCCGCTTCACAAGCTGCATTTTAAACATCTCTTTCAAAGAGAAAAGAATCCCGGCAATTTTCCGAAGGTCTGGCTAAAAGAAGTACAACGTCTCCGTTTAAAAGTGGAGGGAGCTTATGGAGCCGTCTATCAGCTGCGGAGATGGCTATACAGTAAAGGATACCTGTTTCAGCATCTTCCAAGTATCTGTTTTATGCCGATTCCTTATTACGCTGCTGTGCCCGTCCCGTTTTATAAGTGGCAAACAGAGCTGTATGTCACTTGGTTAGCCGATTTTAAAGCAGGGGAGCGGACAGATATTGGCCGGGTAAAGAAAATACTTTATTCCTTCTACGACAAAGACACCTTCGATTTTTCCGATGCTTTGAGTTATTACCTTCAGTTACTCCATCGTGCTGGATTGATAGACATACAATCCTCCTCCATTCTGCGGACTAAAAAAGAAATCATTTGTTATTCTTCGCAGGAGCAGGCAGCTCAGGGAGACCAATCCTTTTTTTATTCATTTTTTACAGAAAAAAAAGCAAAATACGAGCATGATTCGTCCTTATTTCGTTATACTAAATAAGAAGAATAAAAACAGTATGGCTTTAATACATTTACATCGGAAGAGTTGTTGGAAACAGAAAGTACTGTTGAATTGTAAAAAGGGAGGCAATAATCGTATGGCAAAAGCAGCAAAGCAATTACCAAAGCGTGATGAAATACCAGAAGAGTCTACATGGCGTTTAGAAGACATTTTTGAGACGGATGAACAATGGAAAGAAGAATTTCAAAGCTTAAAAAATGATATTTCAAAATTGGCAGCGTATAAAGGAAAATTAGGGACTTCCGCAGATACGTTATTAGAAGCATTACAGGTTCAGGATGAACTGTCAGAGCGTCTAGGTAAGTTATATGTTTATGGTCATTTACGCACGGACCAGGATACGACGAATTCCTTTTACCAAGGATTAAATGCGCAGGCAGAAAATCTGCTGACGACTGCATCCAGTCAATTTAGCTTTCTTGTACCGGAAATTTTAGAAATACCAGAAGAAAAGCTCAAGCAGTTTATAGAAGAGAACAAAGAACTTCAGGTTTATAAAAAAGTATTAGATGATATTAATCACAGCCGTCCGCATATATTAAGCGAGAAGGAAGAGGTATTGCTTGCAGAGGCAGATGAACCGATCGGAGCCATTTCACAAACATTCGGTATGCTGAATAATGCCGATTTAACCTTCCCGTCCATCACAAATGCAGATGGAGAAGAAATTGAGCTGACGCACGGCAGATACTCTACATTCATGGAATCATCAGACCGGAATGTACGCGAACAAGCTTTTAATGCGATGTATGATACGTACGGTTCATTTAAAAATACATTTGCCTCTACATTAAGCGGAGAGGTGAAATCACATAATTTTAATGCGAAAGTCCGGAATTATGAGAGTGCACGTCAGGCTGCTCTAGATAATAACCATATACCTGAAGAAGTATATGATAATTTAGTTGAGGCAGTGAATGAGAAATTGCCTTTATTGCACCGCTATGCCGAATTAAGAAAGAAAATTCTCGGTGTCGATGAACTGCATATGTACGATTTATATACACCGCTCGTAAAAGATGTGAAAATGCCTGTTACGTATGAAGAAGCTAAAAAATACGTCCTGGAAGGCTTAAAGCCATTAGGGGAAGAATACGCCGGCATTCTAGAGGAAGCTTTTAGCGAGCGCTGGATCGATGTAGAAGAAAATAAAGGAAAAAGAAGCGGCGCCTACTCGTCAGGAACATATGGAACAAATCCATATATTCTTTTGAACTGGCAGGATGATGTGAATAACACATTTACGCTGGCTCATGAATTGGGACATTCTGTGCACAGCTATTATTCAAGAAAATATCAGCCGTTCCGTTATGGAAACTATTCCATCTTTGTCGCAGAAGTGGCGTCGACTACAAATGAAGCACTATTAAACGATTATTTATTAGAGCATCTGGATGACGAAAAGGAAAAGCTTTATATTTTAAACCACTTTTTAGAAGGCTTCCGCGGAACCGTATTCCGCCAAACCATGTTTGCTGAATTCGAGCATGATATTCATGTGCTGGCTCAAAATGGAGAAGCGTTAACTGCTGATAAACTGACAGAGGTGTATTATAATTTAAATAAAAAATATTACGGAGAAGATGTCGTAAGTGATGAAAAAATTGGCTTAGAATGGGCGCGAATTCCTCACTTTTATATGAATTATTATGTATATCAATATGCTACAGGTTATTCTGCGGCAACGGCGCTATCAAAACAGATTTTAGATGGGGAAGAAGGTGCTGTGGACCGCTATTTAGGCTTCCTGCAATCTGGCAGCAGCGAGGACCCTATTGATGTATTGAAAAAAGCTGGCGTGGATATGACGCAAAAACAAGCTATTTTAGATGCCCTGGATGTTTTTGAAGAAAAATTGACAGAGATGGAAGCGTTGCTGGAAAAATAAAATGAATCATAAAAAACGGTAAGGAAGCTCGGCTTCCTTACCGTTTTAGCTATAATAGATGCTATTAATTTCAGCGCCGGTATCCTCTTGTTTTCTGATAAGCAATGGAAGACAGCATACAATAAATGGATGCGAGTAATAAGGGGAGCGTTATATACACAGGTATCATGTTCATAAAACCTAATAAATTAAAGAAAAAGGCGATAATCACTAAAAGTATGAATATGAAAGGGAAATAATTACGCCGCATATGATTGGACTCCCTCCTTTGATGGGGAATTGGTTTGTACTGCATTATATGTCCGAGTTATTTCTTCTAGAAGAGGAAGTTCAAAAAGTCCAATAAAAATGACACGGCGAATTTCTGCGTTGACGAGATTTTTCCGATACTCACGTATTTTAAAGCATACGCTCCGTTCGGAAAAATCTCGTCGCCTTGAACTTCTTGGTCATTTTTATCAGACTTTTTAAACGTTTGTTATTAGAAGAAGTTCAAAAAGTCCAACAAAAATGACACAATGACTGCCGGAAAAGAGCAGAAGTGAATATTTTGTGAAAAGATGCACATAATTATTGAAAACTGAAAAGGAACTTGCTAGAATATAATTGTAAGTTGATTACAAACAAATACCCCTTTTGTTTGATCATGAAACTTTCTCCCATCCCCCCTTTGTAATTATACAAAGACGGAAAAAAGATACACGCTGCCCCGTGTATCTTTTTTATTATCTAAAAAACCTGATCCGGTCTTTTTTGAGCGGATCAGGTTCAAAATAAAATAAATTGATAACCATGCTAAAAATAAGTGTATTTCCTGGTTTGTATTAACGCAGCTGTCGTTTGACGGCCGGCCAGCCTTAACTTCTAGGAAGCTCATACTTTGATTGTGATAGATTCAAAGCGTGCCGAGGTATTTCCAGCAGGATTCATTTTTTTCCGGCACTCTTTCAACGATTTGCTGAAACTGCAGCTTTTTAAGCTCTTTTTCTGTCTTATCAATGGACCAGTCATAAATAACAGATAATTCCTTCGTGCATACTGTTTTTTGTAATTGCAGATAGTCGATTAATGATGGTTTTACAGACGGAATCGGTGTGCGCTGTAAAATTTCTTTTAACACAAATTCGTAAATATCATATGGATGAAGTCCAGAAAGCTTTACACCTTCATCTTCTACTTCCTGGTTAAATAAAACAATGGTAGGTGTATAATCTACTTCCATTTCATAAGCAAGGTGTAAATCACATTGCAGTGCACGCTTAGAAGTATTTGAGAATAAATCCTTTTGAAATTCTTCGATATCTAATGCTGCATCGGATGCACATCTTAATAAGACATCCTCATTACAGATATTCTGTTTATCAAAAAACAGCGTCTCCTGTATTTTACGAATAAATTGTTTAGAGGCCTTTTTACCTTGCAATTCCGCCGCTTTAATTGCGAGAGCGGGCACCCAAGGGTAATCAATGTCTTTATGATTGCTTGGGAGATGAGCGAAACTGGATTGTTTTTTTTGTTTGCTTTTATTTAAACCATTTGAATTTAATGCGGTCAGCTGTCCGCTGATTACATGCTTTATCGTAAAAAAACGGCCATATTCAACATATAACTTTTTTAGATAAGGCTCTAATGCCCAGCATTCAGAACATAATGGATCAATAAAAACATACATTTCAATCGGTTTTTGAACATATTTCATGTAGTTAAAAGCAGGGTCCATTTGATTAGAAGATGACAGTTCTTGTTGATTTCCATTCATTTTGAATGCTCCTTTCTAAGATTCAGGGGTATTCATCATATGATTTGCAGTCAAGGTCATTCGTTCCATCATTTCCGTATAATAAGGTTCTTCTACCTCGTTTTCTACTAATGCAAGATTCATACAGGCCAGCCAAGCATCACGGGCGCTTGGTGTTATCGGAAACGGAAGATGTCTTCTTCTTAACATCGGATGTCCGCGTTCTTCTTCATACAATCTTGGCCCGCCGAAAAACTGTGTGAGAAATAACTTCTGTTTATGTGCTGTTTCGGTTAAATCATCCGGGAAAAGCGGTATTAAGACAGGATTTTCTTTTACATGTCCATAGAATGTTTCCACAATCTGCTCCATCTTTTCATAACCGCCAATTCCACTATATACCGTTTTTATATTATTTTGTTTCATATCATTTGCTCCTTGTACTAGTATTGTAGCAATATAGATTCACTTCATCAAATAATCTGTACCGTAACAGAAGGCTAATCTCCTATTTGTTATTACAAATGGAAAATAACAATTTGTAATACAACTGCTTTTTACAGGGAGGTTCACTGTTTTTGATTAAAAAAACGTGCTATTTTAGCGGGCGTTTCCCGGAAAGGTATTTCATAGTTTCCAAGTAAGCTTTTAAATACTTTTTCTCCATGGTCCCTTGAAGCTGCTTCTAATTCCAGCTCAGTGTCCACCGTATCTAAATACATACTTTTATCTAAAACAATGAGTGTATCCTGATAAGTTCTCTCTTTTCGTAAGGTGGTCATTTTTCCTAAATAAGTCAGCGATGGCACATCGACAGACATTTCCTGCAGTTGTTTTAATACATTTGGAGCTTCTGTCGGCGAGCCGGAAGTCCATGATAGAAATGCTTCCTCTGTCAGCTTGTCATGCGTCTCCAATAATCCATCCGGATGCGGTTCTTTTAATGTTAAAGTATATGTTTCGTTCTTTTTCCGTATTCGTAATGCAGAATGGTTTCCTTTTAAATCAAAGGAGGGCGTTTCAAAGTAATAATTTGTCTGCTCTATTGTCTCTGCCTGTGAAAATAAAGCTTCTGCTAGTTGATTATATTCCTGTGTGGTCAGCAGGTTTTTAAATTCAATTTCTACTTCTTGGCTCATACATAAATCTCCAGTTCTAAAATTAGATTATCTCTATTATGGCTTGTATGAAGAAGCATTGCAAAAAATAACTATGCGGGCAGATGGCTTTCGAAAAAACCCGATACTTTGACATGGAGGTTCCTGACAGCAGGTTGTTTAGGAGTATTCTATTTAAGGCCCGGTTTGCCAAGTTTTCCTTAAAAGTCCCTCTTTCCTTTGTACTAATGCTACTCTGTGATAAAATAAAAATAATAATATTAGTTTACATATAGGGTGATGTTCGATGGACTGGGGAAAAACGTTAGCGCCATATAAACAGGCAGTAGAAGAATTAAAAGTAAAGCTAAAAGGGATTCGTGCTGAGTATGAGAGAGAATCCAGCAATTCACCGATTGAGTTTGTCACAGGAAGAGTTAAACCAATACCAAGTATTATCGAAAAGGCGCGTGAACGGCAAATTCCTCTTGAGAATTTAGACACCTTACAGGATATCGCAGGGATAAGAGTTGTTTGTCAATTTGTTGATGATATTTATCCCATCGTCGAAATGCTCAGGAAACGCAATGATTTTCAAATTATTGAAGAAAAAGATTATGTTTTTCATAAAAAAGATAGCGGGTACAGGTCTTATCATATGATTATTGAATACCCCGTGGAGACGGTGACGGGAAGAATAATTGTTATAGCTGAAGTTCAAATACGTACACTTGCGATGAATTTTTGGGCGACCAATGAACATTCTTTAAATTATAAATATGAAGGGAATTTACCTTCAGAGGTTAAACTGCGTCTGCAGAAGGCTGCCGAGGCTGCATTTAAACTGGATGAAGAAATGTCTAAAATCAGAAGCGAAATCCATGAAGCTCAGCGTGTTTTTCATCGTAAATCATAGACAAAGGATGGGAAAATGTAATGAAGTTTAAAATTGTTTCTAGAGGAGACAAGCGGTCAAATAAAATAAAGAACATGATGCGGCAATATTTGGAGTCTTTTGGACTGGAATATCACAAGGAGGAGCCTGATTTAGCTATTTCAGTTGGCGGCGACGGCACCTTTTTAGAAGCTTTCCATCGCTATAATCACCGTCTGAAAGAAACAGCGTTTATCGGGATCCACACCGGTCATTTAGGTTTTTACACGGATTGGACACAGGAGGAAGTGGATAAGCTCTTGACTGAAATTGCGAGAACGCCATTTCAGACGGTAGAATATCCATTAATGGAAGTAATCATCCGGGATGAATTAGGAAAAAAAGAAGACAGGCATCTTGCGTTAAATGAAGCGATGATCAAAACGGCAGATGGTTCATCTGTTGTCTTAGATGTGGAGTTGAAGGGGGAGCATTTTGAGACATTTCGCGGGGATGGGATATGTATATCGACCCCTTCCGGCAGTACGGCATATAATAAAGCGCTTGGAGGAGCAATTATTCACCCGTCTCTGGAGGCTATTCAGATAACGGAGAATGCATCAATCAATAACCGTGTTTTCCGTACGATTGGCTCGCCGTTAGTTTTGCCGAAGCATCATACATGCTTTCTGAAGCCGATGGTGGATAATTCCTTCTTGATTCAGATTGATCATTTCACAAAAAATTATCATGAAGTAAAATCGATCCAATGCCGTGTGGCAAATGAAAAGATTCGTTTTGCGCGTTTTAGACAATTTCCTTTCTGGCATCGTGTGAGAGATTCCTTTGTTACTGAGGTGGATTAAGTGTCCGCGGGCATACAAAAAAGCTGGGTGATTAATGAAGCTGGTGCGCAGCTGACAATTAAGGAATTTTTACAGAATAAGCAAGGTTTCTCTAGAAGATTACTGACTGCTATGAAACAAGAGGGCGGGAAATTTTTAATCAATGAACAAGAGAGTTATATAACAGAAACACTCAGGAAGAATGATAAATTAACCGTCATTTTTCCTGATGAAGTGTCAGACGGTATTGAAGCAACCGAAATGAATTTGGCAATTATTTATGAGGATGAAGATCATTTAGTTTTAAATAAACCGGCTGGTCAGGCTTGTCTTCCAGGAATGAATGACCGCCAATATTCATTAGCAAACGGGATTCAGGCCTATTATAATGCATCAGGTCATCCGGCAACGGTGCATATCGTAACAAGATTAGACAGAGATACGTCTGGTCTTGTTTTAGTTGCGAAAAACCGGTATGCGCATGCGCTGTTATCCGAAGCACAGAAAAAGAATCAAATCCATCGTACATACGAAGCGATTATTACTGGAGAAATGACTCCTTCAGCCGGAACGGTACGTGCGCCAATCGCCCGCAGGAAAACTTCCATTATAGAACGTGAAGTGAACTGGGAGGATGGTAAAGAGGCAACGACGCATTATGAGACTGTATCCACACTTTCTGGAGCATCTTTTTTGCGAATTCAATTGGAAACAGGGAGAACGCATCAAATTCGTGTTCATTTCAGTCATTTAGGGCATCCTCTCCTGGGAGATGACCTGTATGGAGGAAGCACAGATGCCCTCGAGCGTCAGGCGCTGCATTGTACAGCAATTGAATGGGAGCATCCTTTTGAACATAAGAAAATGCAATTCCACTGTATGCTACCCTCAGATATGGCTGCATGTAAAAAAAGCTTGTCTATTGATTATCCGGGAAATCTGTAAACCGCTCAGGCTGAAAGAATTGGTTGGATGGCACGGAAATGATTGTCTGCTCGGGAAATTGAAAAGCAGTCAGTTTATTTCCGAACACACAGCCCGTATCTATATTGATTGTCCGGTTGATTTGACGCGGTTCTAAAACTGGTGTATGCCCATATACAATCCATGGCTCTCCCCGGTAATGCTTTGCCCAGTCCCGCCGGATTGGTTTTCCCTGATGGTCTGTTTGGCCAGTGGCATCTCCATAAAGGACAAATGACTTTGTACGCCCGTCTCTCTGCCCAATTAAATGTTCCTTTATTCCTGCGTGGGCAACAACTAATTTCATTTCTTCAAAATGTAAATACAAAGGAGCATTCTCATAAAGGGTCTTAAACTTTTCCTGAATATCCATTTGTTGAGATTCGTTTAAGCTTTTCCATTCAGCAACCGTCGTTTCTAAACCATGCTTTTCCTGTACCCGGTTTCCTAAAAAATAACGGTATAATTTATTGCAATGATTTCCCGGGACATAATAAGCTATTTTTTGTTCCATAACTAACTGATAGACCAGGCGGATAACAGCGATGGAATCTGGTCCGCGGTCTGTTATGTCTCCTATAAATACGATTTTGTTGCCGTGAGGATGAGAATAGATGCCTTGATTCTGATAATAATCCAGCTTGTCCAGCAGCTCCAAAAGTTCATCCAGGCATCCATGTACGTCGCCGATAATATCTAATTTCATCGTCAAACCTCCTTGTACATATAAGTTCATTTCATTAAAATATAGGCTCATCTTACAGTATAACTTAATTTTCTTTGAAGTATGTGATGGTGAATGAAATCTTTTTCACCGGTCCATTATGTTATTGGATTTTTTCCATTTTTGAAGCGTATTCTTTTTACCGAGCTTTTTTGAACACACACGTAAATTAAAATAATAGATATAGTAATCATCATGTACACGTGAACTTCAAATTAGAAAAAGTCAATGTTTCTCTAATGCAAAATAATATATTACAGGAAAATTACTTGACAACAAGAAAAAACACATATAAAGTGAGTTCTGGGTAAAAAAGTTTCCTTCAGGAAAATAAATAGCGTCGTAACCTTTTTTTAGTATATAGCCGGCAAAGAAAAAGCTGATCATCTAGTGAGATAAAGTTCTTGTTTGCTGCTGTAAGACTTGCTATTTGTTTCGCATCTTGTAAAATAGGGAAGGATGTGTAAGAATAAGAAAATCAGTGAAAAGAAAGGGGGAATTGCTATGAAAAAGGATCAATATGATGTTCAATATGAAGAACAGTTTCAAGAACATATTGATAAAGTTCAAGAAGCTTTGGAAATGGAAAACATGGAGGAGTTTCGGACAGAGTTTCTGGAAAACCATCCATATGATCAGGCTGTATTTTTCCAGCAGCAGGATGAAGAAAGAAGGTCACAGATATACACGTATTTATCTCCTGAAGAAATGTCAGAGATATTAATCAATATTGATTTGGATGATGTCGTTGAGTTTTTTGAGGAGATGGATCCGAGATATGCTGCGATGATTTTTGCTGAAATGCCTGTCGATGATGCAGTCGATATTTTGAATGAGCTGGATAAAGAAAAAGTAGTCAGTTATTTAACAATCATGGATAAGGAATCTGCTAACGATATTAAACAGCTGCTTCATTATGAAGAAAAAACTGCTGGTAGTATCATGACAACAGAATATGTTGTACTTTTTGAAAATCAAACTGTTTCCGAGACGATGAATCAGCTAAAAAAAGAAGCTCCAGACGCTGAGACGATTTATTACTTGTTTGTTCTCGATGATGATAAACATTTAGTCGGTGTTTTATCAATAAGAGATTTAATTATTGCGGACCATGATACATTGATTAAAGAAGTCATGAGTACCAAAGTTGTTGCTGTATCCGTTGCAAAGGATCAGGAAGATGTTGCACAGATGTTCAGGGATTATGATTTTCTTGCACTTCCGGTAGTGGATTTTCAAGATCACCTTCTAGGTATTATCACGGTCGATGATATTTTAGATGTTATGGAAGAAGAGGCCAGTGAAGATTACTCCAAATTAGCGGCGATGTCCAATACGGATATTAAGGATGATACAGCGATTCGTTCAGCAAGAAAAAGACTTCCTTGGCTGGTTATCCTGTTATTTTTAGGTATGTTAACTGCTACATTGATTGCCAGTTTTGAAGAAACCTTGGAGCAGGTAGCCATTTTAGCTGCTTTTATTCCTTTGATTGGAGGAACAGCAGGTAATTCTGGGACCCAGGCACTTGCTGTATCCGTACGAGGAATGGCAACAGGAGAATTTGAAAATACTGGGAAATGGAAGCTTTTGGGCAGAGAAGCATTAACAGGACTCATCAATGGGGTATTCTGTGGAATTATCCTTGCAGCAATTATTTTTATATGGCAAGGAAGTATTTATTTAGGCATACTTTTAGGGTTATCTATTATGGGTTCCCTTCTTGTAGCAACATTAGCAGGGGCTCTTATCCCGATGCTGATGAATCGATTGAATATTGATCCGGCAGTCGCTTCAGGGCCATTTATCACAACGATTAATGATCTTATCTCTACATTGATTTATTTCGGAATGGCCACTGCATTTATGAGTTATTTGATTTGATTATAAGACTGAAAAAGGGTTGTCTCACAAATTAGAGGCAATCCTTTTCGTATGTAGAGACCATGGCGCTTTTGACACAAAACAAAATCTAGGTTCATACACTATACAAGATAAGCCGAGAAGGGGTGTAATGACCAATGACAGAAAAAAATAAAGCGCAATCTCCTTTACTTTACATCAGCCAGCCGCAGCTGAAAGCGTCTCAAGCTCCGATGCAGGAGAATTATGTTGGCGACTATAGAAGACAGAGGAAACTCCATTCAAACGAAGTCCCGCCTTTGAATAAAACACAGCCAAAAGATAAAAAAAGACCATCAGCCGAGAGCTCCCGGTCAGAAGAACAGCAATCGAGCAAGAAAAAGTTTATGGAAATGACGATTCCGGAGAAAATAAATTATTTAACCAATCGATCTGAATTTGCTCCGTCGATAAGGTGTGAAGTAATGACAGCTTCTAATAAAAAATACCGGGGCATTATTCGTGAAACAGAAAAAGATACTGTTTTTTTACAGTTGAATAACCGGAAAAACAGGGTAGAAATTGCAATTAAGGATATTGAAAGCATTCAGTTATTAGGTTTTTAAAAAACACCGTCCAGGAATATATTACCTGGATGGTGTCTTTTTAGTTCTTGCTGCTATTTTAGTGAAATGCTCTAATTGCTGGTAAGCAAGTAACATGGCAGAAACAATCTAAATCTACTGTGATACAAATACCTGTTGCTTCCAGGTCCTCGGTGTTTTGGTCTGTAGGATCCTTCATATGATCAAAACCGCAGCTTTCTCCATCACTGAGTAATAACTCAAGAATAGCACAATTATTTTTATCTACTTTTTTCACCCTGAAAATAAAGCTGGATAAAATAGGATTCATTTTGTTGTGATGGTTTTTCGTTGTGCCAAACCCCTTAAAAGGTTTGCAATCCTTACAGTATAAAATAACAGGCACGGTGTCTAAATCATTGGTTACTTCGTTTGTGCATAAGAGGTCGTTGATTGATTGTTCACAGCTCGTATCACAGCAATTTTCTACAATGTCATTTTGAGCATCAACAATGTCTTTTAAAATATCTGCTACACAACTTCCGGTATCGTAATTTTTTCCACAACCCATGAGAAATTGCTCCTTTCACAATTTGAATTTTCTTTCCTTATAGGATATGTGTCTTCCCTGTGTTGGTGTGGGCGAGTGTGGTCATGATGAATGGCTATTTCAATAAAAATAAAGTGAAACTTCATTCAGCGGGGGTCTGAATGGGACTGGGACTGCGATTACCCGCCCCATCATAATCCGTCGTAGCGGTTGATTAACTTGACAACATTGGTAACCGCACCAGTTACAATGCAGAAAAATTCTGACTATACAAAAATTAAGAAATTGTATATAATATAAAAAAGCGGTTTCAATTTTTTTGAGGAAGGGTATATAAAGGTGACTATACAAAGGAGGTGCGGGGGATGGGATATATTCTTCCGGTGCAGACTTCACAGTATGCTGATTATCATCAAAGAGTACAGCCGACTCAGAAAAAAGCTGATCAAGTAGAAAGTGCATTTAAGGTTCAATTGGATAGAAAACATCAGGAGCTTAGTGCAACGTATGACCGTTATTACCGCAATCGGTCTGAACCTCAAAAGCCGATAGAGCTGCCATTGGATTTTTCCATTATTACCGGGAGAGGAAGATACGTCAATAAATATGTATAAAAGCATTCCTGTTCTAAAAAAGGAATGCTTTTATACAGTTAAGCGGAAAAACAGTATCAATCAAAATCTTTATATTTTTTATGTTCACGATTAAAAAAGGGAACAATGTATAGAGGACTCCCTTTTGTATACTCTGCATAAAAAATTTCTGAAACATCTTTATACCCCTGTTCATGGATAGACTCCTCCAGCCAGGATAAAGGAAGATTTTTCTCTTCCATATTATCTTGAATGATTTCCCCGTCATTAATGAGCGTTATAGGCAAGGTAACATCCTGGGGAGATAATTTTAAATCCTTGCGTGTAGGCGTTTGATAATCCGTTTTTTTCAGAACAGAAACCGTTCCATTTGCTTCTAATACCGCAAATTCTACCTCACTGATAGAGAACACATCTTTTTCTCTTAAAAGGTGCTGCAGCTGATTAATATCCAGCTTGGTTTTTTTCATCATATCCCGGACAAGTTTGCCGCGATGGATTATGATGGTCGGACTTCCTTCAAGCAGATGTCTGGTCCGCTTATACTTTTGTGAAACGATTTCGATAATATACATGAGAATAGCATATAGAGCTACGACGAATGCTATTTCCGGTATGCCGGCATTTGGGTCAAATAAAGCATTTCCGACTAATTCTCCCAAGAGCAATGCAGAAATAAAATCAAATGGGGTAATCTGAGAAATCTGTGTTTTGCCTAATAATTTTGTGATTAAAAATAATGCGAAAAAACCAAAGATAACTTCTGTAAACATACTCATATAACTAGACATATCATACGCTCCTTTAATGTACACAGTATTTTATAGTGTGTACAGAAGCAGAGAAAAAATGTATTAAAAAAAGACCCTTATCTGCCAGAGATAAGAGCCTCTATTTATAACTTTATAATTTTTTTATCATGGTGACATGAGGAATGCCTGCATCCATAAATTCTCCAGATGTCACTTCATAGCCAAGCTTTTGGTAAAAAAGCTGCGCATGTGTCTGTGCGTTTAATTTAGCCAGATGATAATCCTGATTTGTAATTTCTTCTTCCATTTTTTGCATTAAATTCTTGCCGATAGCCTTCCCGCGCTGAGATTTGAGCACACAGATACGCTCTAATTTGCCATAACCGTCTTCTGTGAAGCGCAGACGGGCGGCTGCAACCGGGGTTTCTTCAGCATAGGCGATAAAATGCGTTGCTGTTTTATCGAATTCATCTATCTCTTCTTCAGGAGGCACGTTTTGTTCATCTACAAATACCTCATTTCGAATGTGATACACATCTTGTAATTCTTCTGGTGACCTTGCAGTTTTTACGAGCATGCGTGTTTATTCCTTTCCTAATAAAAATGTTTCATATACCGTCCAAGAACCGTTATCTAATTCGTATAACAGCTGGAAGCGGTCAATATAATCCTTGATTGCAAAACCTTCCATTTTTAATCTCCCTACAATATCCGAGAATTCATCATGCTCCAAATCCTGAGCAATCGTAATATGCGGTACGTAAGAATGTTTTTGGTTATTTTCAAGTATTCCTTGCTGCAGCTGTTCATTAAGTGTTTGTAACTGTTCGATTGGTTCAACTTTCAAATAAATCGTATTGGTAATCGGTTCAAACGTACTTACCTTATTGATATGAATATAAAAAGGGTCTACGCTGCCCGCAATTTTATGGAGCTCCTGAACCACGTCATCAATCTGCTCCGGATCTGTTTCAAACGGGTACTTTAATGTAATATGCGGAGGGATTAATGCGTACCTTGGGTCGTAACGCTTTCTTAATGCATTGGCTTGATCCTGTACGTTTTTTGAAGGGAAAATAGCGATTCCATATTTCATTCATACAACCTCCTAGTATATAAATTATTATCAGCTATAAATAATCTGTATTTACATAAGTATAGCAAAAGAAATGGAAAATAGAAATTTTAATCAAATAAAGTTGTGAGCAGGCGGCGCATATCATTTTGCCAATACTTCCATGTATGAATGCCGTCCTCTAATTCATGATAGGTATACGCTGCTTCTGCTTTTTCCAATGCCTGATTTAATTTGCGGTTCGGTTCTACAAAGTCAGCTGTATTCCCGTCGCTCATTTTTACTTCTGTTTCCTTTGTACCGATGGTGTGATAAATGTCCAGTGTGGTCAGAGGCTTTGCCTGTTCGACATGTGCTAACACCTTATCGTCAACATAAGGAGACTGGAGTCCTGCTTTATCAAATAGATCCGAATATTTCATTGCGGTCATCAATGCCAATGTTCCTGCCAGAGAATCGCCAATGATCGAACGTGATTTTCCCTGGTGATTTGCCGGAATCAATTCATCTAAGTATGGCACGACTTCCTGGATGAGAAAATCTGTGTATGCTTCATTCTGCTCGCCGGACGGGTGATATTTTTCTCTGCGGTCATATTTATCTTTGTAATGAATTCCCACAAAAATCACATTATGCATTTCCTTTTCATCATGAAGCTTGTCGCTTAATGTAGCGATTCGTCCCATCTGAAAGTAATCCTTTCCATCCTGCATGATGCAGATTTCATATTTATATGCTGTAGAAAAAACTTCAGGATGATAAATCTGCAATGTCATCGTTTCTCCTAAAAAGGAGCTGTTTATTTCTTTTTCAATCATTTTACCTTTCCTGCGCAAGCTTCCCACCTCCATTTTTTTAATGTGTAATATGTTTTTATCGTCTAGAAACAGTTTATCATTGTGTGATGGTGCTGTCACTTGAACGTCCTTTTGAAGCTTATTTTATCGCAGCGTAACAGCCTAATTTATTTAACTGATAATTAGTAGAAAAAGCAAAAATTTGGCTGAATAAAGTCTCATTTTATTGATAAAGGTGATAATATTTCCCTTTCCGCTTCATAAGCTCCTCGTGGCTGCCCTGTTCCATGATATTTCCACCTTCCAGCATGATAATTTTATCTGCTTCCCGAATCGTATTGAGTCTATGGGCGACAACAAAACTTGTGCAATCCTTCATCAGGCGTTTTAATGCTTCTTGAATGTGCAGCTCTGTTACGGTATCAATATTACTGGTCGCCTCATCAAGGATTAAAATTTTCGGCTCTGCTAATAATGCGCGGGCGATGGTCAACAGCTGTTTTTGTCCTTGACTGATTCCGCTTCCGTCCTGATCCAAAACGGTATCGTATTTATCCTGCAAAGATATGATAAAGTCATGAGCATTCGCATCTTTCGCGGCCTGTTCTACTTCTTTATCCGTCGCACCTAAGTTGCCGTAACGGATATTTTCCCGAATCGTTCCGTGAAATAAGAACGTATCCTGTAAAACAAAAGCCATATGCTTCCGGAGACTGGTCCGCTTTATTTTTTTTATATCGATGTCATCCAGTGTAATCTGACCGCTATCATAATTATAAAAGCGGGAGATCAGATTAATAATGGTAGTTTTCCCGGCACCAGTGTGGCCTACAAATGCAATTGTTTCTCCGGGCTTTGCTTCAAAGCTGATATCATTTAGAATGTCGGCTGATTCGTAACCGAAGCCGACATGATTAAAAACAAGATGACCTTTTGTATCTGGAAGATCTATTGCCTCGTCCTCATCAATTTCCTCTTGTGTTTCATCCATTACCTGAAATACTCTTTCTGCACCCGCGATAGCGGATAGCAGCAAGTTGAATTGGTTCGATAATTCATTTAAAGGTCTGGTGAATTGTCGCGCATATTCAGTAAAGATAACAATCGTTCCGACAGTAACCAGTGCTCCGTCTGATGTGATAACCAGCACACCGCCAACAAAGGCAATCATCGCAAAGCTTAAAAAGTTCAAGGTATTCATGATTTTTGGGATGAACCCTGAGATGGTCAAAGCCCAAAAACCAGTATTCTGCAAGGATTTATTTCTTCGCTCAAACTGGTCTTTTACATAATCTTCCTGTGAATACGTCTTCACAACATGCTGACCGGAAACGATTTCTTCTACATAGCCGTTTACATCTCCCAGATCCCGTTGCTGTAATTTATATAGAGGGCCGGTTCTTCTTGTAATCCAGCGCATCGCGAAAAACATTACCGGAATAATCGACATCGTAACAGCTGTCAGAATAGGACTCAGATAGAGCATAATACTGACTGTGCCGATTAAAGTAAGCACACTGGCGAAAATTTGAATCACTGATTGGTTCAGGGTGTTATTAATATTATCGATATCATTGGTTAACCGGCTCATCAACTCTCCATGCTGCCGCTGGTCAAAGTAGGAGATAGGAAGGCGGTGAAATTGTTCAAATAAATTTTTTCTCAGTGTATATACAGTTTGCTGTGCAATATCTACCATCCAATAGTTTTGCAGAAAAAGCGATAAGGAATGGATCATGTAGACGATAACCAAACCTAAAAGCAGCAGACCAAGTCCGTTTAGCTGCCCGACTGCAATAAAATGGTCAATGGACATTCCGACTAGAAAGGGACCCAATAGAGCAAATAATGAACTGATAACGACCATGAAAATGACAAGAAATAATTTCCCTTTTTCCACTTTTAAATAGTTCCAGATTCGTTTTAAGGCAGCTCCCATGTTTTCTGCTTTTTTTGAAGCACCTGTATTCACATTTGATATATCAATTCGTTTATATTGAAAAGCTGCTTTTAAAGAACTATTTCGCATGGAGAACCTCCTTTTCCTGCTGTGATTCTGCGACAGCCCGGTATAATTCAGAGCGGTCGAGCAGTTCATTATGCGAGCCGATATCCAGAACTTTCCCTTGGTCAAGCAGGAGTATCCGGTCGGACGTTTTAGCAGTAGTTATTTTTTGCGTGATCAGAAGAACTGTACATGGATAATGATCCAATGCTTGCAGAAAACGTGCTTCAGTAGCTAAATCAAGTGCACTTGTACTGTCATCGAGCATTAACATCTCCGGCTTGCGAATAAGGGCGCGGGCAATAGAGATACGTTGTTTTTGTCCACCTGAGAGATTTACTCCTTTCTGACCGACTCTGGTTTCATATTGATGTTCCAGATGCTGAATCGTATCATGGATTTGTGCATCCTTCGCTGCTTGAATCACTTCATCCATTGTTGCGTCTTTTTTTCCGAAAGCGATGTTGTCAAAAATAGATCCGGTAAATAAAAGCGGTGTCTGCGGAACGTAACCGATACCATCTCGTAAAACCTTGAAGGAATAGTCCGTTAAAGGTATATCATCTACGTAAATATTTCCTTTAGAAGGCTCGTAAAGGCGGGGGATCAACTGGAATAAAGAAGTCTTTCCGGACCCTGTTGCTCCAATAATCGCCAGTCGTTCACCAGCATTTACGGAGAATGAAATATCTGATAATGTTTCCTTTAATGCGTCCGGATAACGGAAAGAAACATTTTCAAATACGATGCGTCCTTTCGACAAAGAAAAACCCGCCTGTTTTAGCTTCTCTTGTTCTCCATCTTCCTCTGTGAGCACCTCGCTGATTCGCTCGGCAGACGCCTTTGTTCTGGAAAGTATCATGATAATAAAAGAAAACATGGAAATGGCCATCGCTACACGAAGCGCATAATTGATCATCGTAACAACTTCACCAATATTTGCCTGCCCGTTAACAGTTTGGATGCTTCCGAACCAGATAATAAAAATTAAACTTAAATTCATAACAAACAATAAAACGGGACCGGTTGATTCCACAATTCGAAAGGTTTTCCGGGTCGTGACAGCAAGTGTCCGGTTGGCGCCATCAAATCGGTTTTCTTCTGTGCTGCGGCGGGTAAAGGCTTTGATCAGTCTCATTCCGGCAAGGTTTTCCTGCATGACACGATTGACATCATCTACATTGCTCTGTACCTGTTTAAATAATTTGCTTGAAATTTTTAATATCCATAAAAGAAATAAAATGAGCAGCGGGACAGTGACTAAAAAAATCAATGCCAGCTGCGCATTGACTACAAAAGCCATAATAACGCCGCCAAGAACAGTCAATGGTGCTTTTGCCATAATCCGAAGCACCATGAAAACAGTATTCTGAATCTGACGGATATCATTTGTAAACCGTGTAACCAGAGAAGATGTAGGATATTTATTTAATTTTGCATAGGTGAAGTTCTGAATCTTGGAAAATAGTTCCTCCCGCAAATCATAAGCATAGGAAAAGCTGACATGAGAGGATAGAAAAGAATTTAGAACGCCTGCAAGAAAGGATAAAAGAGCCAGGCCAATCATAATCGAACCCCAAAATGAAATATTTTGAATATCCTGATTTACTACCCCTTGATTAATCATCAGTCCTAAGAAGAGGGGAAGCAGCAGCTCTACCGTTAGCTCGATAAGCATTAATGAGAATGCAATTATTGAAGGAAATGTATAAGGTCTTAAATAGGAAAACACCTTTCGCAAATCAACCACCCGCCAATTTAAAAGTAAACGTATTCAGAAATTAAAATGGAAATAAATTGTTTATTATATTATAGAATGAATGAAGATAGATAAGCTAGTATTTGGTTCGGGTTACGAAGTGACGCCAGGGTATTGTATTTAGAAAACTGTTATTAGAATCGTACTGCTGTTAATCGGTGATATTAATTGATATCACCTAAATATACAGAAAATGCCTTACCTGATTCATAAGCCATGATTTTTTCACGAAGTGTTTGAGGATATAATCGATAATTTAATAAATCTGTTAACGGCAGCCATTCAATACCTACTTGTCCATCATCGGGCACCGAGCCATTTCTAATTTCACTATTGCTGCTTTTAACATCACACAAAAACATATACTCCATTTGATGCAATTTGGAATCAAACGCAGCATGCTCATGGTTTTTTCCTATATATTCTCTGACGAATAATAGGTTACCTATTTCAACAGCAGCATTGATTTCCTCTAAACATTCTCTGCTTAATGTTTGATGCAAATTTTCTCCATGTTCTTGGCCGCCGCCGGGCAAGATAAAGTAGTATCCGTCCTTATCTCGTTTTTTAATTGTAAGCAGTTGTTTATTCTGAATAATAATTGCTTTTGCTGAGTTTCTTATATTCATTGTAGTCCTCCTTAGTTGATTGGAATTTTTAAGTGTAGTTTAGAAACATTCACATTTTCTAAACGTATTCATAATGAACCAGTTTAAAACAAGAATAACTAAATACCTGTAGAATGTTAGATAAAGAGGATTAATAAATAAAAAAATAGCAACTCCTAAATGATTAGAAGTCGCTATTTATTAATGAATGATTCCGATTGGACTCGAACCAACGACTTCCACCCTGTCAAGGTGGCGCTCTCCCAGCTGAGCTACGGAATCGTATGTAAGTACAAATTATATTATACAGCCAAATGAAGCAGAAGACAAGCTAATAAATATTTATTTCGTTCTAATTGAATCGCATCGAAAATGACTTTTTGGTGACTGCTTTATTTTAATAGACTATTCTCTATGCTTTTGTCCGCCTATTAAAGTGGTATAAATGAGGGACAATACTTCTTAGGAATAGATAAATTTAAAATCATAAGAATATTTAATAACTTCCCTTCATTCCATGATTCCTGTAAAATAAAGTAGACTTCTATTAAAATTATATTGTAAAGAGAGAGGAAATATAAAAATGCTAGAAAAATTAAAAGCCTATCGATTTCCACTTATTCTTTTAGCTTCTATTATTATTGGAGCGATAATTGGATTGATTTTTGGAGAAGATGCAACTGTCATCAAACCTTTTGGGGATTTATTTATTAATTTATTATTTATGATTGTTATCCCACTTGTATTTTTCTCGATTTCTTCAGCTATTGCCAGCATGGATAGCATGAAGCGGCTTGGGAAAATCATGGGATCGATGATTACCGTATTTATCGTAACGGGGGTGATTGCCTCTGTATTTATGCTTATTGCAGTAGTTATTTTTGAGCCTGGATCAGGCGTAGATATTCCGTTAAATGCTCCTGAAAATGTGGAAGAGCAAAGCTTATCAGATCAATTAGTCAATACATTTACTGTACCAGATTTTGTTGATTTATTTTCAAGAGATAACATGATGGCTCTTATCGTTATGTCAATACTGATTGGTGTTGCAACTGGATTGACAGGAGAAAAGGGGAGGCCATTTGGAAGATTACTAACGAGTGCTTCTGATGTGTTTATGAAGTTGATCAAACTCATTATGTATTATGCTCCGATTGGACTCGGTGCTTATTTTGCATCTTTAGTAGGAGAATTTGGGACAGCGTTGATTGGTGATTATGCAAAAGCAGTGATTGTTTATTACCCAGTGGCTGTATTGTATTTCGCAATTGGTTTTACATTATATGCCTTTCTTGCCGGCGGAGGAAAAGGGGTCAGCCGCTTTTGGAAGAATATACTAGGACCGGCTGCAACCTCGCTGGGGACTGGAAGCAGTGTTGCAACAATCCCGGTTAACCTGCAGGCAGCCGAACGAATCGGTGTTCCGAAAGATATTCGCGAGACTATTATGCCGCTTGGAGCAACCATTCATATGGATGGTTCCTGTCTATCTGCGATGTTAAAAATCGCTTTTATCTTTGGCGTGTTTAACCAGGACTTCACTGGAATCGATACATTTTTAACTGCCATTGGTATTTGTTTATTATCTGGTATCGTTATGAGCGGAATCCCGGGCGGCGGTTTTACAGGAGAGTTAATGATTATTACATTGTATGGCTTTCCGATTGAGGCCCTGCCAATCATCACAGCTATTGGAGTGGTTGTTGACCCGCCAGCTACAATGGTGAACTCTACTGGTGATACGGTGTCGAGTATGGTTGTGGCAAGACATATCGAAGGGAAGGACTGGATGGAGAAAGCAGATGCCGCCAGGACTTAATTTATAAAATGCAAAGGTGCTGTGTCCCGGTAAGTTTGGGGTACAGCACCTTTTTTAAATTATTTAGTTTAGAAATATATTATTCGTGGAACACAAATAATATAAATAAATTGTTAGATTTCGTAGGAGGTATATTAACATGAGTGATGGTTTTAAAGATAAAATTAAAGGTGCAGGAGATAAAGTAAAAGGTGAAGCAAAAGAAGCGTACGGCAAAGCAACCGATAACCCGAAAAAGCAAGCGGAAGGAAAAGCTGATAAAGCAAAGGGTGCCGCAAAAGATAAAAAAGGTGAAATAAAAGATGAGCTGAATAGTTCGAATGAAGATAATACGAAATAATAGAGCTGTTTTTGCATCAATATCGTTTTGAAAATCGTTTTATCAACTTTTTTCACACAAACAAAACCCCGGATTTCTTGTCTACCAAGAAATCCGGGGTTTTGAATAGGATTCTCGTTATTAACGAGAGTAGAATTCAACAATAAGCTGTTCGTTAATCTCAGCTGGAAGTTCAGAACGCTCAGGGAAACGAGCATACGTACCTTCTTTTTTCTCCGCATCAAAAGTAGTATATTCTGGTACGAAGTTGTTCACTTCAATCGCTTCTGTAACGATATCTAGTTTTTGAGATTTTTCACGAAGAGCAATTGCTTGACCTGGTTTTACAGAGTAAGATGGGATATCTACGCGAGCGCCATCTACTGTAACGTGACCATGGTTAACCAATTGACGTGCTTGCTTGCGTGTGCGAGCAAGACCTAAACGGTAAACAAGGTTATCAAGACGAGATTCAAGAAGAATCATGAAGTTCTCACCGTGGATACCTTTCATGTTACCAGCTTTATTGAACAGGTTACGGAATTGACGTTCGTTCAATCCGTACATGAAGCGTAGTTTTTGCTTCTCTTGCATTTGCAAGCCGTATTCAGATAGTTTTCTGCGTGAGTTCGGTCCATGTTGACCAGGAGCGTAAGGGCGTTTATCTAATTCCTTACCAGTTCCAGTTAATGAAATGCCAAGACGACGTGATTTCTTCCATACTGATCCAGTATAACGTGACATAGGACATTTCCTCCTTTATGTTTTATTTGCATAAAATAAAACGCGCGTGATCGTTCCGTTGTTCATTATGTTTTCATGTACCATCGCTCCAGCAGCAGAGAGTTACACGATACACCTTTATAAGCTGAAACTTACAAAGGAACAAAATGAGTGCAAGCGTCGACTCACTTAGGCCACTTTATTATTTTACACAAACTATAGTATATAATTTACACATACGCTTGTCAACATAAAATTAACATAGAGTTAAATAAATCAAGCTAAATCAGAGTGGAATTAACAAAATGTTAAATTAGAATATTATTTTTTCTCTAAGAGCAAAAATGATTTATTATGCATTCGAATCCGTTATAATGAATATATCTACAGTTACCATTTATAGTGAAAAAGAACGTTTATAAATGTTTCTCAAGCTGTGCAACAAATTTTTCTAAATTATCTTGGTCAATCGCATCGAATCTGTCATATATCGGACTGTCAATATCCAAAACGCCGATAATTTCGTTATTCCGGGAAATAGGAATAACAACTTCAGATTTTGACGCTCCATCGCAGGCGATATGACCAGGAAATTGATGGACATCTGCTATGCGCTGTGTTTTATTTTCAGAAACCGCAGTACCGCAAACTCCTTTTCCAAAAGGGATACGAATGCATGCAGGAAGTCCTTGAAAGGGGCCGAGCACTAATTCTTCGTTTTCGGTTAAGTAGAATCCAACCCAGTTAACTTCATCTAAAAATTGGTTGAGCAGAGAGGAAGCATTTGCTAATAGCGCGGTTTGATTTGATTCTCCTGTGGATAGTGCATCCAGCTGTTTAATAAGAAGCTCATAGTCTTTTGTTTTTTCTCCAGAATAATCAAGTTGTTGAAACATGATGTATTACCTCCTAAAAGTTTATAGTAAAAGCGTGACAAATAATGACATATTGAAATTTATTGTCGATAATCGATTAAAGGATTTATCCCTTTCTTTGTCGTATGAATAGAGTAAGGAGTTGAAAAGAATGAAAAATAATATAACGAAGCAAAAAGTAGTTGATGCTGCTTCCTCCCTATTCTTTCAAAAAGGATTCCATGGCACTTCTGTGCGCGATATTGCAGAGCGGGCCTCTGTGAATGTTTCCTTGATCAGCTATTATTTTAAAGGGAAGCAGGGCCTTTTAGAATATGCTGTAACAAACTATTATGAAGCATATTTAGAAAAAATAGAAGAATCACTGGAAAAAACAGAAGCCGATGCTGCAATCTATCGATTAAATGAATTAATTTTTACAATTATACATTATAAGCAAATGCATCATCAATTAACATGTTTTATTCAGCGCGAATTATCTCTTGATTCCGTGTTCGTCAGAGAAATGACAGTCACCTATCTGGCGAAAGAAAACTATTATTTAAAAGCTCTGTTTCAGGAAACAATTGGTAAAAGCGTCGGACAGGAAGAGAAGCATTATTTATTTATGCAGCTGAAGGGGATGCTGATTACCCCTTATATTTTGCATTCGGATTGGAAAGATCAAATTGTAGGGGAATTTGCTCATGAACAATTTGTTAAGAAATATACGAAAAGTATACAAAAATGGATACAGTTTAATACAGATGTGAGAATAGGAGGGGAGATTCAATAATAAAAAATATGTCTTTTTCTTCGTATTACAATAAAAAGTTGTTGAATTGGTAAGAAAAATGTATTTTCTTTAGCCAAAAGGGCGGAATACATGATATTATAAAGGATATATTATTGTGATTTTTATAATTGTTGATATATTTATATAGAGGTTTATTGGTTGGGAGGCAAAGTATGGCTGTCGTAGTAGGGATTATTTTAGCGATTATTGTATGTTTAACCGTTGCTTTAATTGTAAGAAAACGAGTTTACGATCATGTGGACCATATAGAAAAATGGAAATTAGATATCACGGATAGAGATGTAGCAAAACAGATTGGGCAAATTAAAGCATTGAATCTTTCTGGGGAGACTTTAGAGAAATTTGAAACCTGGAAAGAAGAATGGGAAAAAATCGTAACAAAATCCTTGCCTGACGTAGAAAAATATCTTGTGAATGCAGAGGAAGCAGCTGACCGTTTTCTTGTGCCAAAAGCAAACAAGATTTTAAAAGAAGCGGAAAGTCATCTGGAGAAAACAGAAGAAGAAATAAAAGAAATTATTGCAGAGTTAGAGGAATTACTTCGTGCAGAGGCAAATGGACGTGAAAGCGCGGAGGAGGTAAAGCCTAGAATCAAAGGATTAAGAAGCATGCTTTCCCAATCCAGATACCAGTATGGCAAGGCTGAAAAGGAATTTGATAAAGAAATTGATGCATTGGAACTGATGCTGGAGCAATACGATGAATTTGTGAATGATGGTGATTATTTAAAAGCAAATGAAAGTGTTCAAGAGCTAAAGGAAAGTACTCAAACGGTAGAGAATAAATTAGAATTATTCCCTGATTTGCTCAAACAAGTAAAGCAGGATATGCCGTCACAATTAACAAATCTTTCCGCTGGTATGAAAGAGATGAAGGAAGATGGGTACCGGATTAAACACTTAGGTTTTGAAAAAGAAATTATTACATATCAGGAACAATTGAAAGGCTTGGAATCTCAGCTGGAAACAGCAGATATAACGGAAGTTGAAGAGCAGCTTCAGCAAATGGAGACCCGTATTTCAGAAATGTATGAAGCACTGGAAGGGGAAGCGATTGCTAAAAATTATATAGAGCAGAAAGCTCCGGAGTATGAAGATTCAGTAAAGCAGATAAGTGCTACGTATGAAGCAGCAACACTGGAAATTGAAGAGATCCAAAAAGCTTACCACGTAGAAGACGATGATATGGAACGTTTCCAAACCATGGGTAAAACGATCAAGGCTTTGAAAAATCATGTAGAAACAGTAGAGCAGAGTATAGATGATGACAAACAATCTCATTCTGAATTGAAAAAAGGAATTGAAGAAGGCTTTAAAAAGATTGAAGAGCTGGAAGAAGAACATGAATCGTTTAAAAAGTCTATCGCAAATTTACGGAAAGATGAACTGGAAGCAAGAGACAAGCTGGAAGAAATGCACGGTCAGCTTGCAGAGTTGAATAGAAAGCTGAAAAAGAGTAATATACCAGGAGTGCCAAGTTATATTTGGACGCGTTTTGAAACAGCATTGCAAAAAAACAATAAAGTAATGGAAGCATTAGAAACCTACCCGTTGGATATGAGCAGCGTACAGCACGCATTGACGGAAGCAAAAAGCTCGATTGATCAAGCTTATGAACAAGTGGATATGATGTTGGATCAGGCTTACTTGACGGAGCAGGTGATTCAATATGCAAACCGCTACAGGAGCCAAAATTCAGAGCTGGATCAAAAGCTGAAGGAAGCTGAAAGGTTATTCCGTAATTTTGAATATGAGCTCTCTTTAGAGCATGCTGCCAATGCAGTTGAAGAGGTAGAACCCGGTGCTTTAAAGAAAATAGAATCGTATCAAGAGGAAAGAAACAATTAAAATAATTTTTAACAAATGGTAAGCTCCTCAGGTTTTCCACTACGATAACATAAGAAATATAAGATGAAGGCTGTCGCTAAGAATAAAATACTTATTGCTTAGGTCAGCCTTACATTTTTGTTTACGCAACTAGATTTAATGTAAGAAGGTGCAAATATGATATATTTTGATAATAGTGCGACGACGAAGCCGCATTCAGAAGTCGTAGATAGTTTTACAAAAGTGTCTGCTAACTACTTTGCCAACCCCTCGTCCATACATCCTTTAGGAGGGCAAGTTGAAAAATTGCTGGAGGCAGCCAGACAGCAGGCGGCGGATTTAATTGGCGTCTCCAGAGAAACGGTCATCTTTACTTCCGGAGGGACAGAAGGGAATAATACTGCCATCAAAGGAGTTGCCCTGGAGCATCAATCACGCGGCAAACATATTATTACCACTGGAGCAGAGCATCCATCGATTCATGATACTTGCGGGAGTCTGGAAAAACTGGGCTTTGAAATTACCTATTTACCTGTGACAGAAAATGGAACTGTTTCTGCAGCAGATGTGGAAAAAGCCATTAGAAAAGATACTATTCTTGTTACTATGATGCAAGTGAATAATGAAATTGGTTCGATTCAACCGGTTGAAGAAATTGGGGCTGCTTTAAAAAAATATCCGAAAGTATTATTTCATGTGGATGCCGTACAAGGTTTAGGGAAGGTCCCTTTAAAACTTGCGGATTCGGGGATTGATATATGCACTTTTTCCGGTCATAAAATTCACGGTCTAAAAGGAACCGGGCTTCTGTATGTCAATCATACAGCGAAATTATATCCGCTTTTGCATGGCGGCAGTCAAGAATCGGGTATTCGTTCAGGAACAGAGAATGTAGCAGGCGCTGTTTCTTTTGTAAAAGCATTGCGGTTAATCAAAGAAAAGGAAAGCAATCAGAAGGATAATGTTTTAAAAAGGCTGCATGATAAGCTTATAAATGAACTTCATCAGATGGAGGATGTAGAAATCAACAGTCCGGAAGATGGTGCGAATCATATTGTTCATTTTTCCATTCCTGGAATCAAGCCGGAGGTTATTATCCACAGTTTAAGCCAGAAGGAAATATATATTTCAACAAAATCTGCTTGTTCCTCCAGGGATTTAACAGAAAGCCATGTGCTCGTTGCCTGTGGAAAACCAAATGAAGTTGCTTCTTCGGGCTTGCGGGTAAGCTTTTCTTACGAGAATACGGAAGCAGAAGCGGCGATTTTTGTAGAGGAATTAAAAAAAGCAATTCAACAATTTAAAGAGGTATTGAGGTAGATAATATGCAATATGATCATATATTAATTCGTTATGGAGAGTTAGCATTAAAAGGAAAAAATGCCAAGCAGTTTATATTAAAGCTTCATGATAATATACACCAGAAGGTAAAAGAGTTTGATGGTGTGAAAGTAATGCGGACACAAGGCAGAATGTTTGTCCTGCTAAATGGCAATCCACCGGAGCCAATCATCGAAAAACTACAAAACGTTTTTGGTATTCATAGCTTAAGTCTGGCAATTCGTGTAGAGAACGATGTGGAAGAAATGAAAGAAGCGGCTCTCTATGCATTAAAGCGGGAGCCGAATGTGAAAACATTTAAAATGAGCGTTCGCCGTACCAAAAAAGATTTCCCAAAGCATTCGGGAGAAATGAATCATATCTTGGGCAGTCATTTATTAACGAATACGGAGGATATTACCGTAGATGTACATGACCCTGATTTGGAAATTAAAGTAGAGATACGTAGGGAAGCGACCTATATTACGAGCGGCGCCATCAAATGCCGGGGCGGACTGCCAGTCGGAACTTCAGGAAAGTCGCTGCTGCTGCTTTCAGGAGGAATCGACAGCCCGGTGGCCGGCTTGTTAGCAATGAAAAGAGGCGTACATTTAGAAGCAATTCATTTTCATTCTCCGCCATTCACCAGTGAACGCGCAAAGCAAAAGGTGCTGGATTTAGCGAAGCAGCTGACGAAATATGGGAAATCAATCAAAGTGCATATTGTTCCGTTTACCAAATTACAGCAGGAAATTTTTAGAGAGATGCCGAATGATTATGCGATGACCATTATGCGCCGTGTGATGTTTCGTGTCAGTGAGGAGCTTTGCAAGCGTGAAGGAATCTTATCCTTGACTACAGGAGAGAACCTTGGGCAGGTGGCAAGTCAAACCATGGACAGCATGCACACCATTAATGAAGTGACCAATTACCCTATTATCCGTCCATTGATTGCGATGGATAAGGATGAGGTTATTCGAATTGCGCAGGATATCGGCACATATGAAACATCGATTTTACCGTACGAAGATTGCTGTACGATTTTCGTGCCGAAATCTCCCAAAACCAAGCCGAAGCGGGATAAAGTGAATTTTTATGAATCGAAATACGATTTTACTCCTTCCATGGAAGAAGCAATAGAGGGGATAGAAACCATAAAAGTAACCGAGAAAAGCTTGTTCAATGAGGATTTTACAGACCTTTTCTAAGTAATATCTCAACTTTCGCACCTAAGAATAAGCAAATATATCTTGCTATTCCAAGATGAACATGTTCTCCATTAGCATGCTTGCTGGTTACATATCCGGCCATTTTGGAATTGGTGATGGTGCATAGCTCCGCTCCGGCCAACCACTCCGCTTTCCATGGGGACGGCTTCAGCTAACTTGAAAAGAAAACCGCTTTTCAAGTGGATCTTCAGCTCGCCCTGTTCCCATAGGAGTCTCCGTGGTTGGCCTGCGCTCTGATAGGATTCTACAGCGAATGAAAGAAATATCATCTCAATGAGCTAGACGAAATAGCAGCTTTTGCCTGAACAACCCAATCATAACAGCATGGATATGAAATACAGAGAATAGCTTTCGAAGCACAGAAAGGAATCTTGGTCGAACATTTTACCATACAGCATGAAAAATATGTTCTATCTGATTAAACATCTATTTGGTGAGGTGGTTTCCATGTATAGAATATCCTACTAGCGTAGTGTTTTTCCGCAGCGGTGCTTTACACTTCACCTTCTATTCTTTGTCAAGGAAGTTATCCAAGGAACAATCAACTCCTGTTTCTATAGAGATAAAGTTACTTTTTAATGTGCGAAAGTTGAGTAATATAAAAAGGACATGCACAAGAAAAAATTACCATAAAAACAAATGCATGTTTTCACCTTGCTTGGCGCATTCTATAAGTACCAAGGAGGTGAACAACATGGCAAACAATAACTCAAATCAATTAGTTGTTCCAGGAGTGCAACAAGCACTTGATCAAATGAAATACGAAATTGCTCAGGAATTTGGTGTTCAACTTGGTCCTGACTCAACTTCTCGTGCTAACGGATCTGTTGGTGGAGAAATCACGAAAAGATTAGTAACAATGGCTGAGCAACAATTTGGTGGAACTAAATAAATAAAATGAATGGCTGGCTGTCTCCGCTGATGCGGAGGCAGCCTTTATATTTGAGTCTGATAAGAAAAACCAAGAATAACGCTTGGTCTTTAAATCACCAATTTTCTCGCCAAAGAGATGTCCGCTACGACGGTTTTCGATGGGGTGAGTAATCGCAGTCCCAGCCCCAGTGGGAAGACCCCGCAGGAAAAAGTGTTCTTCTTTTTTTCTGCCCGCGGGGCATAAGTGCGACTTTAGCTCTGTCTGCGCCTGTCGGCTTTCCAATCGCTAAGTCTTCTTTTCACCCTCGGGGTATAAGTGCGACTTTAGCTCTGCCTGCACCTGTCGGCTTGCCAATCGCTAAGTCTTCTTTATCGAGGAGGCTGAGCTCGGGGCCTACGGAAAGCGTAGTGTATTTCTGGTGCTTAAGATTACTCACCCCATGAAACCCGTTGGAGCGGCTATATTCAGCATTTTTTATATACTTTCCTATTCTTATAAAAAACCTGCCGCAGATTATTAATGCAGTGCGCGGCAGGTTTTGAATTATTTTATTACGGAGAATCGTCCCTGGAACTCCGGCTGATTGAGGTTTTGTTTTATAACAATCATTGAATATCCTTTATAAAAAAGTACGTTGTATACGATTCCAGAAGGTGTTATTTGACATTCTGACGGTTTTTATAACGGTGTCGTCCATTTCGATGTCTACATGACGAATGCGCTGTACAGGCCATGCTTCATTATCGAGACTGATAATCGGATAATCATTGCCGTCTTGAACGACTTCCAGCTGCAGCCTTCTATCCTGATTTAATATAAAAGAGGACCCTAATGTACGATAATTATTATTATTTAAAGAGGCGACTTCAGAAACTTGAAAGCTTGACAGTAACGGGTCGATAACTGCCCCGTGGGCTGATTTGGAGTAGCCTGTACTACCAGTAGGAGTAGATACTACCATGCCGTCCCCCCGGAATGTTTCAAAATGTTCATTGTCTATTTTAACATCGATGACAATCGTTTTAATAATACTGGAGCGCAGAGATACTTCATTTAGGCAATAAAAAGCTTTTTCTCCGTTAACACTCACTTTAATTGTTGGAAAACGGCGGACTTCAATTTTATTATTTGTGACCGCATCAATCATTTCTTCAAATCTGGTTATACTAAAATCACAGTATAATCCAATTTGATCCCCTTCTGCAATACCTGTATAGATGCAATCCTGGCGGAAACCGGTGCGGCGAACTGCCTGCAAAAAGGTGCCGTCTCCGCCAATACTGACAATAATAGACGCATCTTTAGATTCGTTCACGACATTTAAACCATTTTGTTCAGCCAGCGATTTCAGGTGATCTGTTTTTTCGCCTTCCTGCCGAGGGTGGTAATAAAAGAAAATGTTATTTCGATTCTGCATATAATAACCTCCAAACAAAATATAGTGGCGCTGTACGCTTCTGTCAGTCTGCTTTATCCATGATATAGAGCCGTCATGTTATCAGACAGGAACAGATGAACTGCTTTTTATTTCAAAAGGAAGTGCAAGAGCAACATCCTCCTTTAGAAATAAGCTTTTTCTATCTTTATCATAACATTTTCTAACTGGTATTTCTCTTTAGAATATGAACAGATAGTGAATGGCATAGGAGAGGGAACCAATTGAAAATACACATTCAGGGGCGCTGATTATGGATAGTTTATACATTATTTTAATTCTTATTGCAGGAATAGTTTTGTTCATCGCTTTTTTTCTGCAAAGTAAATGGTTTATTAAGATTAAATATCAATTTCCAGAAATGCGTGATGTACAAATTTCTGTCTATCTTTATAAATGGTGTGTGATCAGGCAGAAGAATTTACGTATATCAAACCAGGAAGAGATGGAAAAAGGATTTACCCATTTTTATAAGCTATTGCGGGAGAAAAAGCTTCATGTTTTAAAAGAAATGCGATTACAAGCTTTATTAAAGGAATTGCAGGTGCTTGAATTTAAATGGCAGACCAAAGGAGGAACAGGGAATGCCTTTACTACTTCTGTCACCAGCGGGACAATCTGGGCTGTAAAAGGGTGGCTGGTCGGCTACCTTTCACAGCACCTTCAGCTTTGCGGGAAACCGCAAATTAATGTTCAGCCGGATTTTCAGAATGTCCGTCTCGAGACTGCCTTTTCGTGTATGATTTCCTTCCGCTTAGGAAAAACTATTCTAGGAATCATGCGTGTATTGAAAATAAAGGAGGTAAGAAAATGACAGAACATCCAATAGAAGGTTTGATGTCTAGCGCAATGAAAAATATACAAAAGATGGTTGAAGTAAATACAATTGTAGGAGAACCTTTAAAAGCGCCCGATGGGACTGTGATTATTCCTGTTTCCAAGGTAGGTTTTGGTTTTGCAGCGGGTGGAAGTGAATTTATGCCGTCAGAATTAAAGGCAGATGATGTGGAAGAGCACGACATTCCATTTGGCGGCGGAAGCGGGGGAGGAGTATCGATTACACCGGTTGCTTTTCTCGTATTAAAAGAAGGAAAGATGGATTTGGTCCATATGGATCAGCATACACATCTGTATGAAAAATTAATTGATTTACTGCCAGAGCTGCTACAGCGCTCAAATATGCTGAAAAAAGAAAAACATGACGAAAAGAAAGTAGAAAGAAATCATCATAAAAAGGATGAAAAAGAGCAAGTAAAAGCTGCAGAGAAGGAGCCTGAAAAGGAAAAGGGAGAATTAGAATCGATTCTTACCCGTTTTGAAATTTAGATTGTCCATGATAGCTATAATTGGACAGTTTGTATAACAAGCCCCATAATAAGAATGGAATGATTATAGTAAAGATGGGGAGGAGAAATATCATGCCAAAACAAACTACATTTAAACAAGAACCCGTTACATTATTAGGAGAAGAACAAAAAGCAGGGAACAATGCTCCTGACTTTACGGTACTTGCAAATGATTTATCTGAGAAAACATTAGCTGATTACGAAGGAAAGGTGAAACTAATCAGTGTTGTTCCTTCTTTAGATACGGGTGTATGTTCCGAGCAGACTCGTCGTTTTAATGAGGAAGCAGCCAGCCTTGATAATGTATCGGTACTCACAATCAGCATGGATTTGCCATTTGCTCAAAAACGCTGGTGCGGTGCAAATGGAATTGAAAACGTAGAAACATTATCTGATCATCGCTCAGCTGATTTCGGCGAGAAGTATGGCGTGCTTATTGAAGAACTTCGTTTATTAGCCCGTTCCATTTTTGTAGTGGACGAAAATAACAAAATTACTTATGTGGAGTACGTTTCAGAAGTATCAGACTATCCGGATTATGATGCAGTATTGGAACATTTAAAATCAAAATAAGAAAAAAGCATGGTTTCCGTTAGGGACCATGCTTTTTTTAATTGGTTATTCTGCTGATTCGAATAATGGAATCATTTTTTGTGTTGCTACATCCAATAATCCTAAATCAGTAATTCGTACTTCAGGGATGACAGTTAAGGTTAAAGAAGATAATGCCATCGAAGGAGAGCGTCTGCCAACCTTTACTCCCATGGAATCTGCTGTTTGATTAAAGGAATCAATTTTTGGTGCAAGTTCTTCCACAGGTTCCGCTGCCATTAATCCGGCAATCGGCAGGTTAACTTGTGCTTTGACTTCTTGATTAGATACAAGACAAAGCCCGCCGCCGGAAGCTTCTAATTGCTTGGCAGCCAAAAGCATATCCTTTGTATTTTTGCCGACAACGACAAGGTTATGGCTGTCATGCGCAATCGTAGTAGCATAAGCTCCTTCTTTTAATCCAGCATTTTTCAATATACCTACAAATGGTTTTCTGCCCTGCCCATGTCTACCAGTTACTGAAACATATAGGCAATCCTCTGGGAGAGACGAAATAACTCCATTAACAGCTTCCAGTTCCACCGTTCTTTTCTGTGTCGTACCGATTGGAAGCATCTCCATCGTATTGATTCTTACTTTTCCGTTCTGTACTGATGAAGTAATTTGAAAATCTTCTTCTGTTAATGCAGGGATGGAAACTGTATTTTTTGATAATGGCGGTACTTCACTGGATAGGGTTTCTGTTAAATGCTTCTCCTCCACCAATTGTTTTCCTTCGACAAATACATCGTTGATATCCATCTCGTCAAGGGAGTTGACAAGGGAGAAGCTGGCGATATAACCGGAGGCAATCGCGCCCTGATCTCTCAATCCGAAACGGACCGCTCCATTTAAACTTGCATAGCGAATTGCTAATGGGGCGGGAATTCCTTCTTCAATACAGCGGCGGACGACCCGGCTCATTTGTCCGTTTTTCAGCATATCACTAGGTTCCACATCATCTGTACACATGGCAATATTGGAAGCGTAAGGAAGAACCTTCCATGCTTCTGCAGCAATATCAGCAAATTGGCTGACACTGGATTCCCGGATATAGATCAGCATACCAGCTCTTAATTTCTCGATAATTTCATCTGATTTACGGCTTTCATGATCTGTATTTACTCCAGCAGCAAGGTAGGCGTGCAAATCTTTTCCTGATACTCTTGGCAGATGGCCTTCGTTCAGCATATTTTTTTGCAGACCTGCTTCTACAATGCCTGCCATTCGATCATCTTGGTTAATGACACCGACATAATCCATGACTTCAGCAACACCGACAGCTTTCGGCAAGTCTAATAGTTCATCGATATCTTCCGGACCAAATGCAGCCCCAGCTGTCTCCACACCGGGAACCGCCGGTACGCAAGAAGGAATGGTAAGCAAGAATTGCACAGGCAGATTTCTGCTGGCGGCTGCCATATATTCCACACCTTCTTTTCCAAGAACATTTCCAATTTCATGCGGATCGATAACTGCCGTTGTGGTACCATTGCGCAAAACTTCGCGGGCAAACATGTCTGGTGTAACCATTGTGCTCTCGATATGCACATGACAGTCAATCAATCCTGGAATGGCATATTTTCCTTTCGCATCGATTTCTTTTTCTCCTTCTATAGAAAAGGAAGGTTTGCCATTTTCATACGCAGCAATTGCGCTGAAACGATTTTCTTTTATGCCGATATCAGCAGGATATATTTCTGCAGTAAACACGTTAACCAACTGTGCATTCCGGATAACTAAATCCATTTTAATATCTCCGCGTGCTGCAGCTACGATTCGGTTACGACTATATTTCATCATTATTTTCCTCCTAGTGTTGTTTTATTCTGCTAAGGTTATAAAATAAATAATCAATGGGATAACAAGAACAAACAGTCCCGGATGAACTTCTTTTATCCGGCCAGACAAGCTTTTTACAACAACATACATAATAATACCGGCAGAAATTCCGTTTCCGAAATTAAAAGTGAAAATGGTGATTACGATGGTAATAAATGCCGGCAAGGATTCCGTAACTTCTGTGAAATCAATGTTTTTAACAGAAGAAAGCATCGTTAAACCAACTAAAATCAAGGCTGGAGCTGTTGCTTCTGTAGGAATAATCATAATAATCGGCGTAACGAATAAGGTTGCTAAAAATAAAATTCCTGTAGAAACAGCAGTCAATCCCGTACGGCCGCCTGCTTCGACACCAGCTGCAGATTCCACATAGGTTGTCATGACAGGGACAGAGAAGAAGGAGCCCAAGGTGGTTCCGCCTGCATCCACTAAGAAAGGCTTATCAATATTCGGCAGGTTTCCATTCTTGTCCAGCATGTTCCCTTTTCCAGCAACACCCAGCATGGTGCCGAGGCTGGAGAAGAAGTCCGGTACGAAAAAGGCCAGCATAAATGGGAAATATGCCATTTTTAATGCATCCATGATATCTAATTGAAATAACACTGGTCCTGGGCTTTCAGGTAACGAAAATATAGATTCCGGAAGCTGAGTTACTCCCATTGGAATACCAATAATGGTTACAAGCGCAATACCGATTAATAAATGTCCGCGCACATTTCGTGCTAAAAGAACACTCATAATGAAAAACCCAATTAAAGCGAGTATAGCGCTCGGTGAGCTGACATCGCCTAATTGCAGGGAGTTTGCACCCTCATCAGCAACCACCAGCCCCGCATTTCGAAAACCGATGAGTGCAATAAATAAACCGACACCTGCACCAATAGATAATTTGATTGCGGGCGGAATCAGGCGGACTATCAATTTTCTTAAGCCGAAGATGGTAAATAATACGAATAGGATACCTGAGATAAATACCATACCCATCGCGGTTTGCCAAGGAATTCCTTCAGCGAGAACCAAAGTGACTGCTAAAAAAGCAACAGAGCCGAGACCGGGAGCAAGGGCAAATGGGCGGTTACTGTATAACCCCATTAGTATAGTAATTATTCCTGTCATCAGGATGACGGAAACAGTAATAGGCCCTACTGGCATCCCCGCCTCCTCCAGCATTCCAGGAACAATGATAAGAACGTATAGCATGGTCATAAACACAGTTAATCCTGCTGTCAATTCTGTTCGAGTATCTGTTTTGTTTTCCGTTAAATGAAAGAATTGATTAAGTTTGTTAGAAAACTTCATAAGATGACGATCTCCTTCTAAATGAATTGTTGGATGTGTCTCGTAAAATAAACAAAGTTCGGAAAAAAACAGGATATCCCTGTATTTCCGAACTTTGTAAGTTAAAGTTATGTGTAACAGAATTGTACCAATTCAAAACCCAAATAAATGCTATAGTTAACATAGACTTTAACTACGTAGTCCGGTTCTTTGACGGGAACCAGGTAGAAACGCTCAGACCATATTACTGAGAATATACGAGTTAAATACACTTAAGTTACTATAGCAGACAGTTGTTGAAATATCAACATAAAAAATGAACGTTTTTAGGGAAAATAGATTTATCGTTCGTGTTTTCTGGATAAACTGTTTACATATAAGAATATGTAAGTGAAATTCCTTTTACATCTGTCTCAAGTATTGTTAAAATAGAAAGTTGTCAGCTTGGATAGGAGGACATGCCATGGAGCAATCAAATGTTGAGAAATTATTTAAATCTATAGATGAAGTTACTGAAATCATACAAAATGCAAAAAATGAAACCTATCTGGAAAGTTTGATTATCGCTTTAAATATCATCTTAGATGATGGAGCTCAAGATGAGTTAGACGATGTTACAAAGCACAAGGTTGCAAAACCGATTCAAACAGTTAATGAAGAAGAATTTGATGCAGAAACGTATCGAAAAGCGTTAAGCCTGTCTATTTTAAAAGGGATGAAAGGGGCGTCGCAACAGCAGCATTTAATGACGCCTGATACAGTCGGCTTTTTAATCAGCTACCTGACAAATAAGCTGGTTGATAAAAAAGGGCAAATAAGTCTTTTTGACCCGGCTGGCGGGACAGCTAATCTGCTAACCATCGTCCTGAATCAATTGGAAAATCCTTTTAAAGCATATGCTTCTGAAGTCGATCCCACGTTGATAGAGCTGGCTGTGTTAAATGCCAATTTGCAGAAAAAAGAAATCAGCTTCTATCATCAAGACAGTTTACGGCCTTTCCTGATAGAGCCTGTAGATATGGTTGTCACAGACCTTCCAGTAGGGTATTATCCAGATGATGTGACAGCGGAAGAATATCAATTAAAGGCTGATAAAGGAAATTCTTACGCGCATCATTTATTTATAGAGCAGAGTTTGAAATATTTAAAAGAGGGCGGCTTTTTTATCGGTGTTATCCCGGAATTTTTATTTGACAGTGATCAATCGGACAAGCTGCATGCGTTTTTCCAAGAAACCGCACATATTGTCGGAGTCATCCGCTTGCCGGAAACATCTTTCAAGTCAAAAAATCAGGCGAAAAGTGTATTAATCCTGCAGAAAAAAGGGTATGGTACAAAAGAACCGAAGCAGCCGTTACTTGTACAATTGCCTTCATTTAAGAATGCACAAGCAATGGCAGATATTATCAAACAAATCAATGAATGGTTTACATCCTATCCAAATAGGATTAAATGAAAATATAGGAGTGGAATGAAAATGAGTAATGTATTAGCGATTAATGCGGGGAGTTCATCTTTAAAATTTCAATTGATAAAAATGCCTGAAGAGGAAGTAGCGGCAATCGGTCTGGTAGAAAGAATCGGATTACCTGAATCTGTTTTTAAAATGGAAGCAAATGGAGAAGAAGAAAAAACGGTTACAGACATTCCGGATCACAGTGTAGCAGTAAAAATGTTATTAGATGCTTTAATTTCTCAAGGAATTATTCAATCATTTGATGAGATTGATGCGGTAGGACACCGTGTTGTTCATGGGGGAGAATATTTCTCTGATTCGGTTTTATTAGATGATGAAGCAATTCAAAAAATTGAGGAAGTATCTGAACTGGCTCCTTTGCATAACCCTGCTAACTTGACTGGAATCAATGCTTTTAAAGAAATTCTTCCAGATGTTCCAATGGTGGCAGTATTTGATACAGCGTTCCATCAGTCTATGCCGGCGTCTTCTTATTTATATAGCTTGCCAAGAGACTATTATGAAGACTATGGAATTCGTAAATATGGTTTCCACGGAACTTCTCACAAATATGTTTCTGAGCGTGCGGCGGAGCTTTTAGGAAGACCGTTGGAAAGTCTTCGTTTAATTTCTTGTCATATTGGTAATGGTGCCAGTGTTACAGCAATTAAAGATGGGAAATCAATGGATACTTCAATGGGCTTTACACCGTTAGCCGGGGTAACTATGGGGACAAGATCTGGAAATATTGACCCTGCCTTGATTCCTTATATTATGCAGCGTACGGGAAAAACAGTTGACGAGGTATTACATGTATTGAATAAAGAAAGTGGAATGCTGGCATTATCTGGGTTCTCTAGTGATTTACGTGATATTCAGGATGAAGCAGATACGAATGAACGAGCTGAGCTTGCATTAAATGTGTTTGCTGGGCGTATTCATAAGTATATTGGATCGTATGCTGCTAAAATGAATGGAGTGGATGCAATTATTTTCACTGCAGGTGTAGGGGAAAATAGTATTGCTATACGTGAAAAAATTCTTACTGGTTTAGAATTCATGGGCATTTATTGGGATCCAAAACTAAATGATGTTCGCGGGAAAGAACAATTCATCAACTATCCGCATTCTCCAGTAAAAGTAATGGTCATTCCAACGAATGAAGAAGTAATGATTGCCAGGGATACGGTTCGTTTAAGTCAATAACATGTATCGCCTAAAAAGCCTTTTTACTCATGAAGCTTATCGAGTAAAAAGGCTTTTTCAATACATTTTTATTAGAAAAATAAAATGATTCTTAGAAAATTCTAGCGTGTCACAAGTACGTCACAGCTGGCATATCTCGTAATGCTTTCAGATACACTTCCAATTAAGAAGCGCTCTACAGCATTCATCCCGGTTGCCCCGCACATGATTAAATCAGCTTCAAAATTAGCCGCTATTTCTTTAGCAATTTTGACTTTAGGAGACCCATATTCAATGCAGCGGACAATATCTGTTAATCCGGCAGCTTCAGCTTGTTTGACGTAATCATCCAATAATTCTTTTGCATACGTCTCTGCTCTTTCGGATAAAGAACGGTCATACGCTTCAGCTGTTGAGAAATTACGAGAGTCCACCACATGAGCAAGAATCAATCGAGCATTATTTCGTTTAGCAACAGCGAGCGACTTAGTAAAAGCCTTTTCAGCTGCTTTCGATCCATCTACTGCGACAACAATATTTTTATATTCCATCATGATTCATCTCCCCTTTCTACTATTATTATATACCTGTTTTGTAAGCGTTACAAACGAATAACTGTAAATTACATAACATTTCGAAAAAAAGTCAAAAAAGCAAATGAAATGATTCTAAAATTCGAAAAATGCTTGACAGTCGAGCTTGAAATAATTTCAGAATGAATAAAAACCCCGGTCTTCTGCAAACCGGGGTTTTGGTAATTAAAAAAACTAAGAGATAATTTGTAATGTTTTTGGATATTTCGTCAGTTCTAAAGGCATGTAATTCGTTGTGAATAGCATATCTTCAATTCTTACGCCGCCAATATTTGGAACATAAATCCCCGGCTCAATCGTAAAGCACATTCCTGGTTCAATAGGAAGCGTGTTGTCGCTATGCATGGAAGGATATTCGTGTGTTTCAATTCCCAAGCCATGTCCAAGCCGGTGGGTAAAATATTCACCGTATCCTTGCTCTGTAATATAATTTCTTGCGATTTTATCTAATTCGCCGACTGCAGTGCCGGTTCTGCTTGCATCTATCGCTCTTTCTTGTGCTTCCAACACCGTGTCATATATCTGTTTCTGTTCATCTGAGATATTACCAAAGGCAACAGTACGCGTAATATCAGAGCAATACCCTTGATAAATAACTCCTAAATCGAAGAGAACGAAACTGTTTTTCTCTAATTGCGTTTTATCAGGGTTTCCGTGGGGGGAGGCTGTTTTCGAACCGAATAAAGCCATGGTCTGAAAGGACATCTCGCGTATACCCTGTTTTTTTAAGGTGTGCTCAATGGTCGCAACTACCTCTAGTTCGGAGACACCTTCTTTTAAGGCTTCCACACCAGTTTTAACACCTAAATCAGCTAATTCAGCAGCTGTCCGTAATAAATCATGCTCTTTTTTGGTTTTAATTAAACGCAGATTTTGGATAACTGGCGTGGCATCTATATAGGCCGCATCCGGGAAGATTTCTTGAAGCTGGTTATAACGGTAAAGCGTCAGATGGTCTTTTTCCACTGCCATGACAGCTGGTTCTTTTTCTTGTTTCTTTAAGAACGCCTGTAAGGAATGCCAAGGATTTTCATGGTCATAATAGCTTACAATCAAATGCTCCCAGCCGGCATTTCTTGCATCTTCTTCTTCCATTTTAGGTAATAGAAATATAGGATCGATTCCGTCCATAACAAGGATTCCGATAACTCTTTCATGCGGATCAGTGTAGTATCCGCTTAAATAATATACATTTGCTTTGGAGCTGATAAAACAACTGTCCGCTTGCTGTTTTTTTAGCTCGGCAAATAAATGGTTAATTCTGTCTGACATTATTTTTTGCCTCCTAGTTGATTAATATTGCTGCTGTTTGACATGAATAAATAGTATGCTCTAAAAAAATTATAGCAGATAGAAAGAAAAAATCCGATAAAAATGAAACTTTTTGCGAAATCAATCGTATTTCATACTGTACACGGACCGTACATTACTATTACTTATTCCAAGAGGAGGATTTGTATGTTTCAATTTTTTAATCGAATGAAAACAATTGTCAGTTCAGAACTGAATGCAATGATTGATAAGGCGGAAGATCCGGTCAAGATGTTAGATCAGTACTTGCGGGATATGGGCAAGGATATTGAGGAGGTCGAAGCAGCAGTCGCAAAGCAAATGGCCAATGAAAAAATGCTGAAGCGCAAAGCAAATGATGCCAAAGCGATGGTAGAGAAGCGTCAGGAGCAAGCTGAAAAAGCAGTAGAAGCAGATAATGAAGAATTAGCCAGAAAAGCTTTAGAAGATAAAAGACATCAGGAAAAATCCTATGAGTCTTTACAAGCTTCTTGGGAGCGCGCGGATGAGGATGTCAGAATCCTGAAAGAAAAACTGTCTGAAATGAAAAAAGAATACCAGGAAATGAAATTAAAAAAGGATTCCTTAAAAGCACGTGCAGAATCTGCGAAAACAAGAACGAAAATGAATCGTACCATGTCTTCTATCGGCAGCGACCAATCTCGTCAAGGGTTTGAAAGAATGGAAGAAAAAGTACTTCAGTACGAAGCGGAAGCAGAAACCTCCGAAGATTTAAATGAAAGCGCGCGTACGCTGGATGATGAATTCAAAGAGCTTGAAAACAATAATGGTGTGGATGATGAATTAGCTGCTTTGAAAAAGAAATTTAATAAATAAATGCTAAAAAAAGATGCATAGAAATACCTGATAGCGGGAAGACACACTACGAAATCAAAATAATAATCCAAATCGTCAAAGGAGAGATTTTCAGTGAAAGTATCTTTTCATGGACATTCTGTAGTAAAAGTAGATACAGGAAAGCATCGCATCATTATTGACCCGTATATCAATGGAAATGAAGCATGTGATTTAGACCCGGGTACGGAAAAGGCTGACGTTATTTTGCTGACACATGCTCATAATGACCATGTCGGAGATACAGTGGAAATAGCTAAAAATAACGATGCCTTGGTTGTAGCGCCGAAAGAGCTTGCCGATTATATTGCATCAAAAGGTGTGGAGGCACATCCAATGCATATCGGCGGTTCCCGTGAATTTGACTTTGGGAAAGTGCAGCTTACGCAAGCTTTTCATGGTTCATCCTATGAAGAAGAGGATGGAACAGTCATTTACGGAGGAATGCCTGCAGGAATCATTCTTACCGTAAATGGAAAAACTATTTATCACTTGGGAGATACGGCATTATTTACAGATTTAAAAATGTACGGTGAATTAAATGATATTGATATTGCCTTTATTCCAATCGGTGATAATTTTACGATGGGGCCAAGTGATGCACTGCTTGCAGCTGAATGGGTAAATGCCAAGACAGTTGTTCCTGTGCATTATAATACCTTCCCGCCGATTGTTCAGGACCCGGAAGATTGGGCATCTAAAGTGAAGGCTGGTAATGCCCGCGCAATGAAAGTTGGAGAAACAATCGATTTAACTTCTTAACGTGCGTGTTCAAAAAGAATATATTTCGATAGAAAACCACAGAGATAGATTATATTCTGTGGTTTTCTGCTGCATAGAAATCATCCTCGCTCATACAATTATAAAAAAGGAGGATGCCAGCCTTGAAAACAAATATTATTCTAAGGTTATTATTAGTTTGCTTTTTTATTTATATTGCATGGCCGATGGTTCCGCAGTCTTCCAGCTCTTTGGAATTCCTCTTTTGGGGGTGCTGGTTATTATTTGCCTTTGTTTTTATCGGCGCAAATCTTGCAACACTATTAAAAATGTCCCGGCCCCCGGTTATGGAACAGGAGGGGATAAATAAGAAGAAACTGCGCAGCCATTGAGTTTCTCCTGTATCAATTGTATAATAAGACTAATATGTTTTATATAGTACAGTTGAAAGAGGGTGATGGCAGATGGCGACCAAGCATGAACAGATTTTACAGCATATTTTATCATTGCCAGTTGGAAGCAAGATATCTGTCCGTCAAATTGCGAAAGATTTAAATGTGAGTGATGGGACTGCTTACCGGGCGATTAAGGAAGCAGAAAATCAAGGAATCGTAAGTACGATTGAACGTGTAGGAACGATTCGGATCGAGAAGAAAAAGAAAGATAATTTTGAAGAGCTGACGTTTGCTGAGATTGTTAATATCATTGATGGACAAGTACTTGGAGGCAGAGACGGGCTTCATAAAACACTCAGTAAATTTGTGATTGGCGCCATGCAGTTAAATGCCATGATGCGCTATACGCAAGCTGATTCGCTGCTGATTGTCGGAAACCGTTTTGAAGCGCATAAGCTTGCTTTAGAAGCGGGAGCAGCTGTCCTGATTACAGGAGGCTTCGATACGGATGATTCTATAAAACAGCTTGCCAATGAAAAAAAATTGCCTATTATTTCTACAAGCTATGATACGTTTACAGTTGCGGCTATGATTAACCGCGCGATTTATGATCAATTGATTAAAAAGGAAATTATTTTTGTAGGAGATATTTCAACACCGTTTGAGTCCTCTTATTATTTAGCGGCGAAACAGCAGGTGAAGGATTGGTATATTAATAATGAAGTTTCCTCGCACACACGATTTCCGGTTGTGGACGACCGTATGAAAGTAGTAGGAATGGTTTCTTCGAGAGATATCGTCGGGAAAGACCAAACTACATTTATTGATCGTATCATGAGCCGGAAGCCGTTAGTTGTTCAGGAAAAAACATCTTTAGCCTCGGTTGCACATATGATGGTCTGGGAAGGTATCGAGCTCGTTCCTGTGGTGGATAGTTCGCATGTATTAAAAGGCGTTGTTTCCAGACAGGACGTATTAAAAGCCATGCAGCAGATCCAGAGACAGCCGCAGGTCGGAGAAACAATTGAAGATATTGTTGCTAACAATATGTCGCAGAATCCGAGTGAGGAAGGGTTGTTTGAAGCGCATGTTATTCCGCAAATGACAAACCATTTAGGAACATTATCACATGGTGTATTTACAGCTCTCATCACAGAAGCAAGTGAAAAAATGATGAAAATAGAGAAGAAAGCAGAAATTTCGATTGAGAATATTACGGTTTATTTCAGCAAGCCGGTACCAATCGACAGTATTTTACTTCTTAAGCCAACACTTTTAGATGTCGGCCGTTTATATGCAAAGATAGATGTAGAAGTAATGCATGGACAAACTACTGTCGGACGGTCATTGATTATGGCGCAGCTGATCAATCGGTAACAGCGTAATTGATTTTTCTTTTGAAGACGAAAAAAACAACTGGAATACGATAATTCCAGTTGTTTTAAGCTGAAATGAAGCAATTTATTCAAAATGTAACGATCTGATTTGAAAGCTGTGCTTCTATTTTACCTAGTTTGGATGCAATCTTCTCCATTCTTTTTGATAGTGCCGTGCTTCTTTGAATCCACGAATCAATTGCATTAATCCTAATGCAAAGATAACAAGGCCGATAAACAAGCTGAGCTGTGTCAGATAAAGGGAGTATTGATTAATGGAAAAAGCGATTAAAAATGCTCCCAGGCTGGATCTCGCCCGGCCATTAAAGTATTTTTGTGTTAACGTATTTTTCTCTTTGAGGATTGCTACTTTATAATAGATATAAAAGACAGCTGAAATTATAATTATTATTGGAAAGATAACCATTTTAAATGCTCCGCTCCTAATTACATATTGTTTAATGCTACGTTTATTGTACCGTTTTTTTATCAATTAATCTAGGAAAAATCATAACTATATCATCAACAAAAAGGGAGATTGTCATGGAAATTACAAAAATTATTGAAGCGATTGAAGCAAGCGAGAGAATCATTATACATCGGCATGTCCGCCCTGATCCGGATGCAATTGGATCTCAGATGGGGTTAAAAGCATTGATTAGACATTCCTTTCCGGAGAAAGAAGTCTACGCTGCAGGAGAAGATATCCCGTCCCTGACTTTTTTAGCGCAGATGGATGATGTATCAGACGAGCTTTATCAGGGAAGCTTAGTCATTGTCTGTGATACAGCAAACCAGCCGCGGATTGATGATGATCGTTATAATAAAGGAAAACAGCTGATAAAAATCGATCATCATCCGGTCACAGATTCTTATGGAAATATCGAATGGGTGTCTACCGATGCCAGTTCTACTTCTGAGATGATTGTTGGTCTTGCATTGGAAGCGCGTCCCCGGGGCTGGAATTTAAATAATGAAGCAGCCCGTCTCTTATATGCAGGAATCGTTGGAGACACAGGAAGATTTAAATTTCCGAGTACAACTGTGAAAACATTTCAATATGCCGGCGAATTAGTTCGTTATGATTTTGACCGGACAGCTATATATGATGGGTTATACGAGGCGGAGGAAAAAGTATTGCGGTTAAGCGGCCACATTTTACAGCATTTTAAAATGTCTGAGAATGGGCTGTGTGTCATTAAATTAACTGCTGAATTATTGAAAGCATTTGATGTTACTGTGGAGGAATCAAACCAGCTTGTCCAGACGGTAGCGGATGTCAAAGGAATCAAAGCATGGGTATTTTTTATTGAAGAGCCTGACCAAATTCGGGTGCGTATCCGTTCGAAAGGAATTGTAATTAATCAAATTGCTAAGAAATATAACGGCGGGGGACATCCATTGGCCTCTGGTGCAACTGTATATACCTGGGAGGAAGCAAATCATTTAGCAGATGATTTAGAAAAAGTGTGCAAGGAAGAAGTTTAAAACAAATGTAATTACTGAAATTGGCGAGATATGAAAACAAAGCTAAGGCTGTTATGCGAGAGGCAAGATAAAAATAATCTGCCTGCGTTATAACAGCCTTAGTGATTTAAAGTGGATAATGAAACAGATCATACATAATATCATCTTACGGAATCAGGCAGGACCACAACTCTTAATTCTGAACCAAAAGCAATTTGTCGGACGCTGAATTGGTAGCTCATCCCATCAAGAGTGAAGGCTTTATTTTCAATCGTTGCGATTAAAAGCTTATCTGAACGTGATACAAGCTCTACTTCCTCTCCGATGACGTGGTTGATTTCTTCGCGAATCAAAGACCGAAGCTGATCCTGCATTAATAAATCGATACGCATCGATTCCGGGTCTTCTATCTCAATGTCGATTCTTGAGATGGTGAGCGGCTGTTTGGTCTGCTCGCTTAAATCTTCTTTATCTTTCAGCAATGTTTGGTTTGTCTGCTCTAGCTCAGTCACTTCGTTTGTTAGTTCCATATTTTCTTTTAACATTTCTTCGTACATGGTTCCGTACATATAGGTGAAGACCATATAGGAAATAATGCTGCCGAAAAAGAAACCGACAAAAATGAGCTGCCAGCTTGTTTTTTTATGATAATGCGGGATGTGCATCAGGGAACATCTCCTTGTGAAAACCATTGAATAATAATCAGACCAACCTTTACTCCGCCCATTGCAGATAGAATCAACAGAATCTGTTTTACTAGATCCATTGGGGTGCCGTCGAATAACCCTCTTTCAAAGTTGGCAATTGCGTCAAAGGTGCCGCCGATTGCAGCGACAATCCCCCATATTCTTAAGCGTTCTGCGATTCGATTCATAGAGGTCAGGGCAGCATCTCCGGTGGCGAAATCACCAATGCTTCCAATAATCGATCCTCCGATGATGACTCCCAGTGCAATAAAAAAACAATGAATAAATGCTGCAAAAAATCTTTCCTCCATACTGTGACACTCCTCGCATGATAGCTTGTCTGCTAATTGGTAATCCTTATGATTGGAGGTTGCTATATTCTAGCTTATGAATGAAACAGACAAGTTATGAAAACTAAAAGGATAGGCACATATGTACTATCTTGTTATAATAGATATAGAAATGCGTGTTCAAGAAGCAGGAAGACATTCGATTTTTTCATTTTAAGGAGCTTTTTGAACATCCTCTAGAAAGAAGGCAGGGTAGAATGACGTACACACATATATCGGTGAAAAGCGGCTATAGTTTAATGGAGAGCACCATTTCTATACCAAAGCTTGTTCAAAAAGCAAAATATTTTCAGTATCAAAGCCTATGTTTAACAGATGAGGCTGTTCTTTATGGTGCTGTTTCATTCTATAAAGCTTGTATGGACCAGGGGATTAAGCCGATTATTGGCATGCGGATTTCTGTTCAAATGGAAGATAATGAACAAGGAAGGCCATGTATCGTTCTTGCTAAAAACAAGACAGGCTATCAGCAGCTGCTGCAGTTAAGCACCTATCTGCAAACAAATCAGCTGGATAAGCTGCCAGTCGAACAGCTTGCGGAATATACAGATGGCGTCATTGGTGTAATCTCTGGAAGAGCATTCCTGAGGACGGATAATGATTCCATAGAAACAGATCAGCAGCTGCTTTCTCAACAGCTTCAAAAGATAGAAACGTACTTTGAAGAAGGCGATTTTTATGTCGGAATTGATTCAGAGTTACATCAGCTGCAAGTATGGAAAGAGGCAGACTTCGCTTATGTTGCGATGCAGGATGTACTGTATTTAGACGAACAGGATGTATTCGCTTATGATTGCCTGCAATCCATGCGCTACGGGGAGACATGGGCTCCGAAACGAAAGGAACAGCTGCCTGAAGGTCATCATTTTACTTCTCCGGAGGAAATGAAGCAATTATTTCATACTTGGCCGGAGCTGCTGGATAAGACTGAAGAAATCGCAGAAAAATGTACTGCTTATTTACATTTTGATGAGCAGCATCTGCCTTCCTTCCCTACACCGGATCAGATATCCGCGGATAGCTATTTGCGGGAGCGCTGTGAAGAGGGCTTGCAGGAGCGTTATCCGGTCGTTACAGAAGATCATCGAAAACGGATGGAATATGAGCTGAATACGATTATCAACATGAACTACAGTGATTATTTTTTAATTGTTGCCGATTTTATTCAATTTGCAAAAGATAATCATATCATGGTCGGACCGGGAAGGGGGTCATCAGCTGGTTCCATTGTAGCTTATATTTTAGGAATCACAGAAGTGGATCCATTAAAATATAATCTTCTGTTCGAACGTTTTTTAAATCCGGAACGGCTGACCATGCCGGATATTGATGTAGACTTTTCTGATATCCGCCGTGATGAAGTAATTGATTATGTAAGAGATAAATATGGAAGGGAGCATGTTGCACAGATTATTACTTTTGGCACCTTTGCGACGCGCTCGATTCTTCGTGAGCTGATGAAGACAATGGAGGTCCATGATCAGGATGTTGCTTATATTTTGCGGGAAATGAAGCGGGCATCTTCGAAAAGTATTCAACGGCTGCTGCAGGATTCAACGGAATTAGCATCCTATGTAAAGGCCTCTGAAAAATTAAAGGTTTTATTCACCATCGCAATTAAATTAGAAGGCTTGCCAAGAAACGTGTCTACTCATGCTGCGGGCGTTGTGATTAGTGAGCAGCCTTTAATGAGAGATGTTCCATTGACAAGCGGCACAGGGGAAACGTACTTGACGCAATATGCAATGAACGAATTGGAAGCCGCAGGTCTGTTGAAAATGGATTTTCTGGGGCTCCGAAATCTTTCGTTAATAGAGAGAGTTATGAAAGGTGTGGCATATACCCAAAACAAAGGAGAAATATTGCCCCATATTCCAGAACAGGATGAAAAAACGTTTGCTATGCTGCGAAAAGGAGAAACCAGCGGTGTTTTTCAATTAGAATCAACAGGAATGCAGCGTGTTCTCAAAGAGCTGCAGCCATCCTCGTTTGAAGATATTGTGGCGGTTAATGCACTTTATCGTCCAGGCCCGATGGATTTTATCCCTGTGTATATCCGGCGTAAATTTAAGCAAGAAGCTGTAACCTATCCGCATCCAGATTTAGAACCGATTTTAAAATCAACCTATGGTGTTCTGATTTATCAGGAGCAGATCATGCAGATTGCGCACCGTATTGCCGGCTTCAGCCTTGGCGAGGCGGATATTTTAAGAAGAGCGGTAAGCAAGAAGAAAGAAAACGTGATGCAGCAGCAGGAGGCGGACTTTATCAAAGGATGCTTAAAGAATGGCTACACTCAGGCTGTGGCTGCGGAAATTTTCAGCTGGATTGTCCGCTTTTCCAACTATGGATTTCCAAGAAGCCATGCTGTCGCCTATAGTAAAATATCCTATCAGCTCAGTTATCTGAAAGCACATTATCCAGAAGTATTTTTTTCATGCCTGCTAACGGATGCTAAAAATCAGCCCGAAAAGCTGTCTATGTACCAGGAATCGTTAAAAGAGCTTGCAATTAAGATACTCCCGCCGCATATTAATAGAAGCTATCAGCAATTTACAGTGGAGAAAAACATGATACGTACCGGGTTAGCTGCTATTAAGTCTATCAGTTATCAAGCGTTGGTTCATATTTTAGAAATCCGGAAAGAGGCTCCTTTCACCAGCTTTTTTGATTTTTGTATGCGAATCGATATAAAAAAAGTAAATCGGGCTGCTATTAAAAATCTGATTTTAGCTGGTGCATTTGATACGTTTCATCCCAATCGGGCAAGCTTGATTGAAACGATTAATCCAGCGCTGGAACAAAAGGAATTGTTCCAGGGAATGTATGAAGATGTCTCCTTATTTCAGGATGCGCTGGAATATACAGAAGCGGAAGACTACTCCAAAATACAGAAGCTCACTTTTGAGAAAGAGTTGATGGGCATCTATATCTCAAATCATCCATTTGAAAGTTACCGGAATGTATTAAGAGCGAATGGAATACTTTCTTTCAAACAGGCAGAGCAGTTCACCGGGAAGCGAAAAGAAATCTATACTGTCGGAGTTATAGAAGAGATAAAGATTATCCGCACAAAAAACAGAGAAAGAATGGCATTTTTAACTGTGTCGGACGAAGATAAAAAGATAGATGCTGTTCTTTTTCCGGATTTATTTCGGCAAATTTCGAATCAGCTGGAAGAAGAACAGCTGGTTTGGATGCGTGTTACGGTCGAAGAGAGAAATCAGAAGCGCCAGTTTGTTTTAAAGGAAATAGCAGCACTGGATTTGTCTGAAGTGGGTATACCAGAAACGAATAAATTATTTATACGAATGACAAACCAAGATAAAAGCAGTGTTTTGAAATATTTGCAGCAAGTAGCTGAACAGCATCCGGGGAAGACACCGGTAATCGTATATGATCCTGTAAACAGAGAAACCTACCAGCTTGCAAACAGCTATTCCCTTCAAGTGACAGAGAAAGAAATGAGACAGCTGAAAAATTATTTTGGAAATGATAATGTGGTTGAGCGCTGATTTTATCCGCTAAAGGAAAACAATCGAAATATATTTTGAAAATAGAGGAGAAGCCGAATTTTTTACCAGAAACCGGCTTCTTCTTTATTATATATTTTAAAGAGGGGGAAAGCAGCAATTTTTCATGTGTTTCAAGTGATAATGACACAATATAAAAAACTGAAATTTTACGACAGCAGCTACTTTACACAAGCTTACCATCTGTTATAATAAAGGGGATAAAAATGGCTTGACCTAATATGTAAGCGCAATAATTATACATATTACTTACTGTATTCAAAGGAGCGGAATTCAATGGCAAACCTACGAGACGAAGCGTTACATTTACACGAACAAAAGCAAGGGAAGCTGGAAGTGAAGGCCAAGGTGCCGGTAAAGAATAAAGAGGATTTAAGCTTGGCTTATTCTCCTGGTGTAGCAGAGCCTTGTAAAGAAATCTATGAACGAAAAGAAACCGTCTATGATTATACGATGAAAGGAAACATGGTTGCGGTCGTAAGCGACGGTTCTGCCGTTTTAGGACTTGGTAACATTGGTGCAGAAGCTTCTTTACCTGTGATGGAAGGAAAAGCAGTATTATTCAAAGGATTTGCAGGCGTGGATGCTTTTCCAATCTGCTTGGATACACAAGATGTCGATAAAATTGTAGAGACTGTTAAATTGATGGAGCCGACCTTTGGCGGGGTGAATTTGGAAGATATTGCAGCACCTAACTGCTTTATTATAGAAGATCGGTTAAAAAGTGAAACCAATATTCCCATTTTTCATGATGACCAGCATGGCACGGCAATTGTTACAGTGGCAGGCCTGATGAATGCTTTAAAACTGGTAAATAAAGATTTTTCTAATATCAAAGTCGTAGCAAATGGAGCCGGTGCAGCTGGGATCGCAATTATCCGCCTCTTGAAGAGTCTGGGCGTTCATGACATGATTATGTGCGATTCTCGCGGTGCAATTTATGAAGGACGTCCTAAAGGGATGAACAACGTAAAAGAAATGGTTGCCAAATATACCAATGCGCAAAAGATAGAAGGAAGTCTGGAAGATGTATTAGAAGGTGCAGATGTATTTATCGGTGTTTCAGTAGGTGGCGCTTTAACAAAAGAAATGGTTGAAAAAATGAATGAAGATGCAATTATTTTTGCAATGGCGAACCCGGATCCGGAAATCCTGCCTGAGGAGGCAAAAGCAGCTGGAGCAAAAGTAATCGGCACCGGCCGCTCCGACTTTGCGAACCAAGTTAATAATGTGCTTGCTTTTCCAGGGATATTCCGGGGAGCTTTGGATGTCAGAGCAACGCGTATTAATGAAGAAATGAAAATAGCTGCTGCAGAGGGGATTGCTTCTTTAATAGAAGACAGAGAGTTGAATGAAGACTATGTAATTCCTTCTCCTTTTGACGGGCGAGTTGCTCCGCTTGTAGCTAAGCACGTGGCGGAAGCAGCAATGAAATCCGGAGTTGCCCGCATCCAGGTAGATCCGGAAGAAGTAGCAGAGAAGACAAGACGTCTGACAAAGGAAATCAATAAATAATTTGACACTGTAAATATCCCCTGAGACATTTTTATTTTTATTCAAAGTGTTTTAGGGGTATTTTATGTGAAAAAATAAAAACTTAAAATGAGATATTAGCTATCCTGTCTAAATTAAATTATTTTTTAATCTGTTTGTTGAATCATCCGGAAGAAGGCTTGAAATAAGGTTATCAGAAAGCTTTTATCTCCGTTTATTTAATATATAATGATGCATTTATAATGACAATCTGATTGCGCGACTTGCAATCAGGTGGTAATCTATTTGTTGGGTTTCTATTTGATTTCTGTAAAAGAACGATTAAGTATGTGTTCAAAAGTTGCCAAAGGTTTATAATGGGACGAGTGATTACAAATGTTTTCAATGAGGCGGCCGCAGAGAAAAAAGCGAACTTTTTTACCTGCGTTTAGGGGATTGCGATTACTCACCTCGCCATAACTCGTCCGAAGCGGTCGCATTAACCTGAAAAATATACCAGCTTCATTTTTTTATCATCCGTTTTAAAACGCACTACTATAACTTGGGAAAATAGTTTACAATGGTAAGATAGGAAAAACGTTCTTACCTGAAAGCTCTATTTGAATGCTGGTTAATAGATGCAATTTATTTATTATATATTTTATATACAATTAACCTGGCAGCAGAAAAAGGGGGGATAAACTTGCCACTTAAAGATTTTTTCGGCAAGCGTAAGAAGTATGCATCAATCCCGAGCGAGAAAGCAAAAGTAGATGTTCCAGAGGGGTTAATGCAGAAGTGTGATAATTGTAAGCAAATCTATTATCGAAAAGAGATAGTTAAGTCTTTATATGTTTGTCCAAATTGCGGATATCACCATCCGATGACAGCATGGACAAGAATTGAGAGTTTATTTGACGAAGGAACATTTACAGAATGGGATGCGGGCTTGACCTCTGCTAACCCGCTTGATTTTCCTGATTATGAGACGAAGATTAAGAAGGATCGTCAAAAAACAGGTCTGAACGAAGGAATTGTTACTGGAACAGGTGCAATTGATGGAAATCAGGTTGCATTTGCTGTCATGGATTCCAATTTTCGTATGGGAAGTATGGGCTCTGCCATAGGTGAAAAAATAACTAGAGCGATTGAAAATGCCAGAAAAGAGTCGATTCCTTTCATTATATTTACAGCATCTGGCGGAGCTCGTATGCAAGAAGGGCTTTTAAGCTTAATGCAGATGGCAAAAACATCCTTTGCTGTGAAACGATTTAGAGACAGCGGCAATTTAATGATCTCCGTGATGACTCATCCGACTACTGGCGGTGTATCTGCAAGCTTTGCATCTATTGGAGATTATAATTTTGCAGAACCGGGGGCGCTTATTGGTTTTGCCGGGCGGAGAATTATTGAACAGACAATCCGGGAAAAGCTTCCAAATGATTTTCAAACAGCTGAATTTCAATTAGAGCATGGCCAAGTAGACAAGGTTATTCACCGTCATGATATGAAAACAACGCTTGGAAAGCTTCTTTGTATGCACACGGATGGGAGGTAATCAAAAATGGCGCCAATATTAGAATTTGAAAAGCCGATTGTGAATTTGAAAGAAAAGATTAAGGAACTGAAATCTTTTACAGAGAATAGTGATATTGATTTAAGAGATGAAATCAATAATCTGGAAGAACGTTTAGCAAAGCTGGAAGAGGATATTTATGGCAACCTGAAACCATGGAATCGTGTGCAGATGGCCAGACATCCTGAACGGCCGACTACGCTGGACTATGTCGATAGATTATTTGAAGATTTTATTGAATTTCATGGAGACCGCTTATTTGGTGAGGATGAAGCAATCGTTTCTGGAATTGCTTATTATAAAAAGCAGCCGGTGACAGTGATCGGACACCAGCGGGGGAAAGATACGAAAGAAAATATTAAACGTAATTTTGGCATGCCGCATCCGGAAGGTTACAGAAAAGCCTTACGCCATATGAAGCAGGCCGAAAAATTTAACCGCCCTATTATTACCTTTATCGATACGAAAGGGGCATACCCTGGAAAAGCTGCGGAAGAAAGAGGACAAAGTGAAGCTATCGCCAAAAATTTAATGGAGATGGCCGGTTTAACGGTTCCCATTGTGTGTATTGTGATAGGAGAAGGCGGCAGCGGAGGCGCGCTGGGTATCGGTGTTGGAAATCATGTGCATATGCTGGAGAATGCTACATATTCTGTTATTTCTCCGGAAGGTGCAGCTGCGATTCTATGGAAAGATGCAGGAGAAGCACAGCGTGCCGCTGAAACGATGCAGATTACAGCTCCAGATTTAAAAAAATTAGGTGTTATTGATGAAATGATTCCTGAACCAAAAGGCGGCGCCCATCGAGATATTGATACACAAGCCGGTCTTATTGATCAAGTACTAGAAAAATCACTGAACGAGCTGAAAGCATTGTCACCAGAGGATATAGTTGAAGAAAGATGGCAAAAATATAAAAAGATAGGTTCATTTCAAACGATATAATTGTTTATAAAGGCTGAGAATGAATGTCAGCCTTTATTTTAGTTTGGATTATAATGAAAGAATCATGTAAAATAGAGAATGTAGTGGACGAAAGATAAGAAACCAAGCCTTTAATGATTTTGGTTTATCATTGCAGTCTCAGATGATTTTCTTTATCTTTTATTTATGTAAGGATATGTTCAGGTGTTTTAAAAATGTAATAGAGGGAATTGGACAAACTAGTACAACAGAGCGGAGCTGGCTTGTTGTTTGGGAAACAGGCAGTATGTTAGAAACCAGCACTTGAATATATTTAAAATAAGTTGGACATTGCAATATTTTAACTATAAGGTGGGAAAATAAATGAAAAAAATTGGTGTTTTGACTAGTGGTGGAGATGCTCCCGGCATGAATGCTGCAATCAGAGCAGTTGTGAGAAAAGCAATCTATCATGACATGGAAGTGTTTGGAGTCAAAAATGGCTATCAGGGTTTAATGGATGGTAATTTTGAAAAAATGCATCTTGGTTCTGTAGGTGATATTATTCATCGCGGCGGGACGATTTTATTTTCAGCTAGAAGTGAAGAATTTAAAACCGATGAAGGTCAGCAAAAAGCAGTCGAACAACTGAAGAAAGCTGGAATTGAAGGGTTAATCGTAATTGGCGGCGACGGCAGTTTTAAAGGAGCACAAAAACTGACTGCAAAGGGAATTCCTTGTATCGGTGTACCGGGAACAATTGATAATGATATTGCAGGAACGGATTTCACAATTGGTTTTGATACATCTCTTAATACAATCATAGACGCTGTGGATAAGGTTCGTGATACGGCTACTTCCCATGAGCGTACATACGTCATAGAAGTAATGGGCCGCAATGCAGGAGATTTAGCATTATGGGCTGGCTTATCCGTTGGAGCTGAAAGTATCCTTATCCCTGAACAAAACGATGAATTCTCTCAAATCGTTGACCGGTTAAACCGCGGGCATAAACGCGGGAAAAAGCACAGTATTATCCTGCTTGCAGAAGGCGTCGGCAATGGGTTTGATGTAGGGAAACAAATTGAAGAGACTACTGACCTGGAAACAAGGGTAACTGTATTAGGACATATTCAAAGAGGCGGTTCTCCAACTGGCCAAGACAGGGTATTAGCAAGCCGTCTGGGTGCTGCGGCTGTAGAATTGCTCTTAAATAATAAAGGCGGTCGTATGGTCGGGATTCAAAACAATAAAATTGTCGATAATGATATTGATGACATTTTAAAATTGAAGCATCATATTGATAATGAAATGTTCCAGTTATCTAAAGAATTGTCTATTTAAAGAAAGATTGGTATTGAATTGAAGGAGGAAATAATAATGAGAAATACAAAAATTGTTTGTACGATAGGGCCGGCATCAGAATCGGTTGAAAAATTAGAGCAGTTAATCGATGCAGGAATGAATGTAGCCAGATTAAACTTCTCCCATGGAGACTTTGACGAGCATGGTGCACGAATCAAAAATATTCGTGAAGCAGCTGCCCGGAAAAATAAAACGGTAGCGATTCTTCTGGATACAAAAGGTCCTGAGATTCGCACAGGTAATTTTAAAGAAGGAAGAGCAGATATTGTTCAAGGGAATGAAGTAATTGTTTCCATGAATGATGTAGAAGGTACTGCAGAGCGATTCTCCATTACGTATGATGGATTAATCAATGATGTTCATGCAGGATCTAAGATCCTTCTTGATGATGGTTTGATTGAATTAGAAGTAAAAGAAATCAAGCAAGAAAGCGGAGAAATTGTAACGGTAGCGTTGAACTCTGGAGAAATCAAAAACAAAAAAGGAGTTAACGTTCCGAACGTATCTGTTAATCTTCCAGGAATTACAGAAAAGGATACCAATGATATCATTTTTGGAGTGGAGCAAGGTGTAGACTTTATTGCAGCATCCTTTGTACGCCGTCCTTCAGATGTATTGGAAATCAAAGAAGTACTGGAGCAGCATCAGGCAGAGCATATTAAAATTATCCCTAAAATTGAAAACCAGGAAGGCGTAGACAATATTAACAGCATTCTGGAAGTAAGTGACGGTTTAATGGTTGCCCGTGGAGACTTAGGTGTCGAAATACCTGCAGAAGATGTGCCCCTAGTTCAGAAAAAACTTATTACGCAATGTAATACAGCTGGAAAACCAGTTATTACAGCGACACAAATGTTAGATTCCATGCAGCGCAATCCTCGTCCGACCCGCGCAGAGGCTTCTGACGTTGCAAATGCTATTTTTGATGGTACAGACGCTATCATGCTTTCTGGTGAAACAGCAGCTGGAAATTATCCGGTGGAATCTGTTCAAACCATGAGTAATATTGCATTAAAAGCAGAATCTGCATTAAATCATAAAGTAATTTTAGAAGAACGTTCTAAAAATGTAGATATGGAGATCAGAGAAGCGATTACGCAATCTGTTTCTCATACGGCATATAACTTAGGTATCGGCACAATTATTACACCGACAGAAAGCGGCTCGACAGCCCGCATGGTTTCTAAATATCGTCCGAAAGCAACGATTATTGCTGTAACCGTGGATGAAGTCGTAAATCGTCAGCTTTCTCTTGTGTGGGGTGTTCATGCAGTAATGGGAACTCCGACAAAATCTACAGATGAAATGCTGGAAGTATCTGTAAAACAAGGGCTTGAAGCGGGCGTATGTAAACGTGGAGAAACAGTCCTTGTTGTTGCAGGAGTACCAGCCGGAGAAAAAGGTACAACAAATCTGATGAAAGTTCATGTCATTGGAGACGTAGTTGCAAAAGGACAAGGTATCGGCAGAAGTAAAGCATACGGACATGTTGTCTTTGCTAAAAACAATGAAGAAGCATTGACCCGTATGAATGAGGGAGATATCCTTGTAACACATGCTACGGAAAAAGAAATGATGCCGGCAATTGAAAAAGCTGCTGCCGTTATCACAGAAGAAGGCGGTTTGACTTCGCATGCTGCCGTAGTTGGTGTCAGCCTTGGAATCCCTGTTATTGTAGGTGTAGAAAATGTCTTTGATCTGTTGGAAGACGGTCAGGATATTACAGTAGACAGCAGCCGCGGACAAGTTTACGCAGGTCACGCAGGTGTATTATAATAGGAAAGCAAGCAGACAGAACCTCCGATTGTATTCGGAGGTTCTGTTTATACATTCCAAAAGTATAGCTGCACGATAGAAAGGATGTTAACAATGAGAAATAAATACCTTCTTCTGGCATTTATCATTATCCCGGCAATCGAAATTGGAGTATTTCTATGGCTAAGCCAGCTTATAGGTGTGCTATGGGTAGTCGGATTAATTATTGCAACAGCTATATTAGGGATTTTTCTGGCCAGATATCAGGGAATGGAAGTATTCAGACGTGCGCAGCTGCAATTACAAAGAGGGGCCCCTCCGACAGAAGAACTTCTTGATGGCCTGGCAACCATGCTTGGAGCATTCCTTTTGATTATCCCGGGCTTTGTTTTAGATATTGCAGGATTACTATTATTAATACCCTGGACAAGAAATCAATTTAAAAATCAGCTTAAGAAAATCGCTATGCAGTTAATGGGGAGAAATACAATTATTTATCGCCGCTGGTAGAGAGTTCAAAAGGGGTCCAAACGATAAGCGCTTTTCTCTTTTTGCTTCTAATTTAGCCCCCTTTTTGAACACAGTTTACCAGGAATCACCCTTTAATATAAAAAAATAATTGCTGAAACACCCCAGATTTTTTGATAGCGAGCATTACAACTAAACTGACCGGGGCAAAGATTAATCCCAGAACACCAAACCATTGGACGCCTAAAAACATCCCGATCAGCATCATTAAAGGCGAGATGCCAATGGAAGTTGCCACGATTTTAGGCTCTATAAACTGTCTGATAATAATAATCAGGCCGTACAGCACAGATAAACCAATTGTTAAGGGATAATTAAAGGTTAAAAAGCTAAACAGAATCCAAGGTATTATAATAATGCCAATCCCTAAATAAGGAATAAAGTCTGCGATTGCAGCAAACAATACAATGGTAAATGCATGCTCCACACGAAGGATGAGCATACCAATCCACAAAATAACCGCAGAAATGCAAACCAGTATTACCTGTGCTTTAAAGTAACCAATCACAGCTTCTTTTAAATGAGAGACTATTTTTTGATAAAGCGTGTACCAATTAGAAGGCATCATGTCATGGATGTGGTTTTGAATATTTTGGAAGTCATAGCTGATCATAAAAGTTGCCAGTATAATAAAAACAAGAACAGTAAAAGAATTTGGCAGGATGATTAGAAAATTTGCGGTCTGCTGCATCAGTATTTGAAAGAAATGAGTAAAAGCAGACGTCATCGAATCTGTGAAGGAATCAATATACTCATAGACTTCCAAACGATAATCAACATGCAGCGTCGTCAGCAGAGAAAGCAATTTATCGTATAATGGCAGGATGTGCATATCTAATAACTGCTGAAACTGTTCCATTATATGCCGGAAATAAGCAGGAAGCCTGTCCGATAAATAGCTGACACCTTGATAAACTTCGCTTATTAAAAAGTATAGAGCAATCGTGAATAAACTGAGAAAAAGACTGAATGTGCTGATTAAAGCAAGCAGCCTAGGCATTTTAAGTGTGTTTACAAACCATCTGATCAGCGGCTGGAAGAGTAAAGAAAGCAGGAACGCTATCAGAATAGGGTAGATATAAGGAAATAATATATAGAATAGAAAAAGACTGCTGCATAAAGTGCTGATAACAATAAAGGAACGGATAAGTTGTCCAAGGATTTTTGATTGCATCATATTTCCTCCAGAAAAAAGACCTAATTTAATCTATGATATAAAGCGGCAAAGTAGAAGTAATAAGGTATTTGCATCATGGATAATTAGTAAAACGCCAGCAGGAAAAGGAGGAATCTAACAGTTATTTAACATAATTTAAACGGTTTCAATTCACATTCTGCTTTTTATCATTTATAATGAAAGATGGGCAGATAATAAATATTGCTATAATCAAGCTGAAGGGTACAAATTGAAAGATAAAGTATTTCTGTGTTTGTTTAAAAGTAGAATAATAAATTCATTGATACGTAATGGTTAAAAGACTTTGGTGCCACGTTTAAATTGTCCGCGAAGCGCGCGTTCCATCACCTGAATGATACGAAGTGAATGTATGGTAATTGCTCAATTTTATTCCTACATAGATTTAAACAATCAAAAAAGTTTGTCACCCTTGTATTATTTTATTTGAAATGAATATCTAATACTTTGATTAACTGGAAAGGGAGAGGTAATATGTCAACATCAAAAAAAGGATTAGAAAATATTGTCGCAACACAATCAGCAATTAGTTCGATCATAGATGATCAATTATCCTATGTGGGTTATAAAATTGATGATTTAGCTGAAAATTCCAGCTTCGAAGAAATTATTTATTTACTTTGGAATCAAAAGCTGCCGACTCAATCAGAATTAGATGCGTTAAAGACTGATTTAGCAAAGAATATGAGCATTTCAGATGCTATTGTTAATCATTTGCGTTCCTATGATTTGAACAGTGTGCATCCAATGGCAGCTCTTCGGACAGCGGTTTCATTGTTGGGGATTTACGATGAAGAAGCTGATGTCATGGACGAAGAAGCAAATAAAAGAAAAGCTGTTCGTATCCAGGCAAAAATCGCTGCTGTTGTAGCTGCGTTTGCAAGGATTCGTGACGGAAAAGACCCGGTTCAGCCAAAAGAAAACCTAAGCTATTCTGCCAATTTCTTATATATGCTGAACGGAAAAGAGCCGGAAGATATTGAAGTGGAAGCAATCAATAAAGCACTCGTGCTCCATGCTGATCATGAATTAAATGCATCTACGTTTACAGCACGGGTTTGTGTAGCAACCCTTTCAGATATTTACTCTGGACTTGTAGCAGCGATTGGAGCCCTAAAGGGACCATTGCACGGCGGTGCAAATGAAAATGTAATGAAGATGCTTCTGGAAATCGGCGAAGAAGAAAATGCTATTCCTTATATTAAGGAGAAGCTGGAAAACAAAGAAAAAATTATGGGCATGGGCCACCGTGTGTATCGTGATGGAGATCCGAGAGCTAAATTCTTGAGAGATATGTCCAAACAGCTTACCAAACTGACAGGTCAGGAAAAATGGTATAATATGTCCATTGCTATTGAAGATTATGTGAAAGAGCATAAAGGACTTCCTGCAAATGTCGATTTTTACAGTGCATCGGTTTATCACAGCCTGGGAATTGAAGAGGATTTATTTACACCAATTTTCGCAGTAAGCAGAACTTCCGGCTGGATAGCGCATATTTTAGAGCAGTATGCAGACAACCGGTTAATTCGTCCGCGTGCTGAATATAATGGCCCGGATTTACAAGAATATGTATCTATTGAACAAAGAGGATAATATCGTTAAAATGTAGTAGAATAGATTAGGAATCATTAATAGGAGGTTTTATCTATGACACAAGGTGAAAAAATTGTAGTAGAAAATGGCGAAATGAATGTACCAAACAAACCAATTATTCCATTTATTGAAGGGGACGGAACTGGTCCAGACATTTGGGCTGCTGCTCGCCGAGTAATCGAAGCGTCTGTTGAAAAAGCTTACAATGGAGAAAAAGGAATTGATTGGTTAGAAGTATATGCCGGCCAAAAAGCATTTGATAAAACAGGTGAATGGCTGCCGCAGGATACGTTAGATAAAATCAATGAATATAAAATTGCAATCAAAGGACCTTTAACTACACCAATCGGCGGCGGGATTCGCTCTCTTAACGTTGCTTTGCGCCAGGAATTAGATTTATTTACCTGCCTGCGTCCAGTACGTTACTTTGAAGGTGTTCCATCTCCGGTAAAACGCCCGGAAGATGTAGACATGGTTATTTTCCGTGAAAATACAGAAGATATTTATGCGGGTATTGAGTGGCAGGAAGGCACTGACGATGTGAAGAAAGTGCTTGACTTCCTGAAAAATGAAATGGACGTAAAAAATGTACGTTTCCCTGAAACTTCAGGTATCGGTGTGAAACCAGTATCGGAAGAAGGAACAAAACGTATTGTCCGTGCAGCAATTAACTATGCATTAACCGAAGGACGCAAAAATGTTACTTTAGTACATAAAGGTAACATTATGAAATTTACTGAAGGAGCTTTCAAAAACTGGGGTTATGAAGTTGCTGAGCAGGAATTCGGTGATAAAGTGTTCACTTGGGCTGAATATGACCGCATTGTAGAAGCAGAAGGCAAAGAAGCTGCGAATAAAGCAGAAGAAGATGCATTAGCTGCTGGTAAACTTCTAGTAAAAGATTCGATTGCAGATATCTTCTTACAACAAATCCTTACTCGTCCAAAAGAGTTTGATGTTGTTGCAACAATGAACTTAAACGGTGACTACATTTCCGATGCACTTGCTGCACAAGTAGGCGGTATCGGTATTGCTCCGGGAGCAAACATCAACTATGATACAGGACATGCTATTTTTGAAGCAACGCATGGTACTGCACCAAAATACGCAGGTTTAGATAAAGTAAATCCATCTTCTGTTATTTTATCTGCTGTATTAATGCTAGAGCATTTAGAGTGGAGAGAAGCAGCTGATTTGATTACAAAATCAATGGATAAAACAATTGGTTCTAAAGTTGTAACTTATGACTTTGCCCGTCTAATGGATGGCGCAACTGAAGTGAAATGCTCTGAGTTTGCTGATGAACTGATCAAGAATATGGAAGCATAAGCACCAAAATAAAAAAGTGTAAATATAGGAAGGGCAGTATAACTGACCTGACCTAAACAAAAGAAAATGTTTGTGGTAACGGGAAGTATCGGTGCTGCAAGCATTTTCTTTAAATACATGTATCTTAAATGCGATCAGGGGAGGGAAATAACAATGAGTTCTGCAAGAAAAAAGATTTCCGTTATTGGTTCTGGCTTTACGGGAGCAACGACAGCATTAATGGTTGCACAAAAGGAATTAGGTGATGTTGTTCTTGTTGATATCCCGGATATGGAGAATCCGACAAAGGGTAAAGCGCTGGATATGGCAGAAGCAGCACCGGTTCAAGGTTTTGATGCAAAAGTGACGGGCACGTCTGATTATGCAGAAACAAAGGATTCTGACTTAGTTATCATCACTGCAGGAATTGCACGGAAACCGGGAATGTCCAGAGATGATCTGGTTAATACAAATGCCAAAATAATGAATACGATTACAAAGGAAATCGTTACGTATTCAGCGGATGCAACGATTATTGTGCTGACCAATCCGGTAGATGCGATGACTTACAGTGTGTATAAAGCTTCCGGGCTTCCTAAAGAACGTGTTATCGGACAATCCGGAGTGCTGGACACAGCCCGTTTTAGAGCCTTTGTAGCGGAAGAATTGAATATTTCCGTGAAAGATATTACCGGTTTTGTTTTAGGCGGCCACGGTGATGACATGGTCCCGCTTATTCGTTATTCTTATGCAGGCGGTATCCCGCTTGAAAAGCTGATTTCGAAAGATCGGTTACAAGAGATTGTACAAAGAACCCGGACTGGCGGCGGTGAAATTGTAAATCTGTTAGGAAACGGAAGTGCTTACTATGCGCCGGCTGCTTCTTTAACCGTAATGGCAGAAGCAATATTAAAGGACCAGCGCCGGGTATTACCATCCATTGCTTATTTAGAAGGAGAATACGGCTATGATGGTATTTACTTAGGTGTACCGACTGTTCTTGGCGGCAAAGGGATTGAAGAAGTGATTGAGCTGGATTTAACAGAGGAAGAAAAGCAGCAATTAGATAAATCAGCTGAATCTGTAAAGAAAGTAATCGACATTTTAAAATAATTTTTTGATAAAAGTGTAATGGTTTAAATATGCCATTGCACTTTTTTGTCCGAGGCCTTCACCTGGGACTGCGATTACCAATGTTGTTAGGTTAGTGAATTTTATTAATTTTGATACAGATAGTAATAAAACCTATCTATATAAATTGAAATTAATAGCTACCGCTACAACGGGTTTCATGGGGTTGCGATTACTCACCCCACCATAACCCGTCGCAGCGGTCGCATTAACCTGACAACATTGCTGCGATTACTCGTCCCATCGAAAACATTTGTACGTCAGAAAGCGGAGTGGTTGGTTGCAGGAGCTATGCACCATCACCAATTCCAAAAAGGCCGGATATTGCAAGTATGATAATGAAGAACATGTTCATCTTGGAATAGCAAGATTTATTTGCTTATTCTTAGGTGCGAAAGTTGAGTTAATGAATAAGAATGTTTTTAAAAATAGCTGAAAACAGCCGCTCCGGCAAGAACACCAAGTTTTAGAGACAAAGTGATCATCTTGGTTTTTATTATGAGCTAAAATGCCTTTTCCGTCCGTTATTATTTTGTACCCGCTCCCTTCATTATTGCATAGGCTACTATACATAATGAAGGAGAGGATCTGAATGAAATGAGTTTAACTATCCCGCATTTACTGTATGGATTTTTTACTTTGCTTATTTTAATAACAATGATTTTCCGGAGAGGGATTGTTCTTCCCAGCCTATTAGGAACATTTGTTATTGCCTGCTTTTATAAAGGAAGTATAGTCAGCGGATTTATGGCTATTTTTAACGCTAATTTAGTCGCGGCGCGTGAGCTTTTTAGTATCTTTTTGATTATTACTTTTATGCTTGCGCTATTAAATGCCTTAAAAGATTTGAAAGCGGATATACTGATGATTCAGCCAATTCAAAAGGTCATGGTCAATGGACATTTATCTTACTTTGTTTTAATCGCTGTGACGTATGTAGTTTCTTTATTTTTCTGGCCGACGCCAGCTGTCCCGCTTATTTGTGCTTTACTCGTCCCGGCAGCGATACGTTCTGGGCTGCCGGCGATTACAGCGGCAGTTGCTATTACAATAGCAGGCCAGGGGATGGCATTATCCTCTGACTATATTGTTCAGGTTGCACCAGCTCTCTCTGCAGCAGCAGCGGGTGTAGAAACCTCTGCAGTTGCTGATCGGGCACTGGTTTTATCTATTATTACCGGTGTGATTGCTTCTGTATTAGCTTATTTATTTTACAGAAAATCGATTCGTTCAAAAGAAGACCCTAGAAATCAGACAGAAGCAGAACAAATTCAAGATTATGATTCTTCCGGCCATAAGGCAGCTTTGAAGCATTTGAACAAGTGGAGTCGCGCGTTTGCCTGGCTGGTGCCAATTGTTTTATTATCCGTCGTCGGATATATGCTGTACAGTAAATTTTTTGGCTCCAGTGATTTGGTCGGCGGAGAAGGAGCTGCCTTCGTTGGCGGAGTGGCAGTGATTCTATTATTATTGGCTACGGCTGTATTTGGAAAGCAAAATGCGTTAGATTATGTGGGGAATCATATCACCAATGGATTTGTATTTGCCTTTAGGGCAATGGGGCCAGTTATTCCGATTGCAGGATTTTTCTTTTTAGGAAATGCGGAATTTTCACGGGAAATATTACTTGTAGAAGAAGCGCCATCCTTTTTATTCGATATCATTTCATCCATCCAGGCCTTTCTTCCGGAAAGCACGGTGTTTGTTGCTTTTAGCTTATTAATTGTAGGGATTATCACAGGGCTGGACGGATCTGGCTTTTCCGGCTTGCCATTAACGGGAGCATTAGCTGCCTCCTTAGAATCTGCTTCCATCGATGCAAGCACATTAGCAGCAATAGGCCAGCTTGGAGCAATTTGGACTGGCGGAGGGGCATTAATTGCATGGTCATCCCTTATTGCTGTTGCAGGATTTTGTGGTGTTTCAGCAATGGAACTAGTCAGGAAAAACTTTTTTCCGGTCATACTGGGGCTATTTATAGCGACGCTTGCTGCGTTAATCATATTTTAATGGAAGAGAAAATATAATTGTATGGGTTAGGGTTGTTCATTCTGACTCATACAATTTTTTAGCTGTTTTTCAATGGTATTATTTGAAATTTTTTAAATATAATGTGAATATGTTAAGCTTGTGAAAAATCCATAAAGGGGGTTTTTGATAAAAAAGTTAAGCGCTTACAAAAAATAAAAGGAGGGGAAGTTTTACATGAATGCAATTTTAATAGCTCTCATAGGGATTGTTGTATTTATTTTGGGCTATCGGTATTATTCCAAGTTTGTTGCAGAGAAAATATTTCGATTAGACCCGAATTATGTTACTCCGGCGCACCGTTTCAAGGATGGTGTGGACTATGTTCCGACCAATAAATTTGTTTTGTGGGGACATCATTTTACATCTGTAGCAGGTGCTGCCCCTATCCTAGGACCGGCGATTGCTATTTATTGGGGCTGGCTTCCGGCTTTTTTGTGGGTTGTTTTAGGGACCATTTTTGCAGCTGGTGTCCATGATTTTGGCACATTGGCTTTATCTGTCCGAAATAAGGGGTATTCTATTGGAACAATTGCAGATCGCTTAGTCGGGAGAAGGGCAAAGCTATTATTTTTATTCATTATTCTTATTCTCGTATTGATGGTAAATGCGGTGTTTGCATGGGTTATTTCCAATTTATTTATTAGTTATCCTGCGAGTGTATTTCCGGTTTTTATTCAAATTCCGTTAGCTATTTGGATTGGTTATGCAGCATATAAACGGAATGTAAAAATGCTCCTTCCCTCTGTTATTGCATTAGTCATCATGTATGCAGCGGCTATTATGGCAAGCAGAGTCGGTTTTCTTCAAATTGATTTAGTCGGGTATATGGGAGGAGAGAATGGTACCGGTTTATTCGGCCTGGGCTCTGTTTCAACAGCGTTCCTGATATGGATTGTTATTTTGATGGTATATGTATATATTGCGTCTACGCTCCCGGTATGGAAATTACTGCAGCCGAGAGATTTCATTAATTCGCATCAATTAGTTGTCGGACTGGCTATCCTTTATTTGGGATTGCTTTTCACGTCTCCAAGTATGACAGCTCCTGCAGTAAATGAAAGTCCGGATAGAAGCTTTCTTCCGCTCCTGTTTATTACGATTGCTTGCGGTGCTATTTCCGGGTTTCACGGATTAGTATCTTCAGGAACTTCTTCTAAACAGCTGGATAAAGAAACCGATGCGCGTTTTGTAGGTTACTTTGGGGCAGTGGGAGAAGGCATTCTGGCCCTGGTTTCCATCATTGCAGTAGGAACCTTCTTTGCAAATACCGATGCGTTTTCACAAGCCTATACTTCTTTTAATGAAGCGAATGCCATTGGTCTTGGAACGTTTATTGAAGGAGCGGCAACATTAGCGCAGGGACTGGGAATTCCGGCAGATATAGCAACGACAATCGTATCGATTATCGTTGTCAGCTTTGCTGCGACGACATTAGATACCTCGGTACGCTTGATGCGGTACATTATTGCAGAGTTAGGGATTGAATATAAAATCCAGCCATTAACGAAAACACATGTAGCGACAACGATTGCTGTGCTTTCCAGTGCGGCGCTTGTGTTAATACCTGAAGGGCCAAATGGTTTCGGATCAGGCGGCTACCTCATCTGGCCATTATTTGGAACTGCCAATCAATTACTGGCTGCCATTAGTTTATTCTTAATTGCTATTTGGCTAAAACGAAAAGGAAGTAACTATATGGTTGCACTCATCCCGATGATATTCCTGATCTTTATGACCTTGTTTGCGATGTTCCAGCAGGTTGTCTTTGAATGGTCGTGGATGGGAACAGGTTCGAATATGCTATTGTTTGTTCTGGGCTCTATTATCTTTGTGTTTGCAATTTGGATAGCTCTGACCTCCTTTTCAGAACTGATGAAAAAAGTAGAAGATCCGTTAAATAAAGACTGATTTTACTTCCCTGCATATCTTCTTCAAAAGATATGCAGGGAGGTTCAAATTACAGCCGGGAGGGGCGGGAAAATGTTCACAGACAGGTTAAAACAGTTGATACACTATTATGAGGAAGTAATCAGCTTACCGCATAAAACAGAAGTAGCCAGAGAATTAAGAAACGAAGATGATTTTTTCTTGCTGCTTCTATATTCTGAAATGGTAGGAATACCAAACCCCGTTTATTATTATACGTTGGAATTATATCCATATATCATTGAATCCTTTCATGATTGGCATTTGCGAATGGGAATGGATAAATCACCGCTTAATGGGATTCGCTGCTGTTAAAAAATTGGGCGGGCATGCTGGCCATACATTGGAAGGAGGAGAGAAAGGATGCTTGGAGATAATAACCGGATTATTTTTGTGGGAGGAAAAGGCGGCGTCGGGAAATCCAGCTCGGCAGCTGCTTTGGCAACGGGATATGCGGAAAAAGGCTATCGTACCTTACTCATTTCAACGGATCCAGCTCACAATATAAGCGATATTTTTCAGCAGCAGATCGGTGGAAATACTACCTATATTGAAAAAAATCTATATGCGCTGGAAATTGATTCTGAAAAAGAAACAGACGCGTATATTCAAAAGGTTAAAGAGAACATTCAGGGGGTTGTCCATGTTCAGATGATGGAAGAGGTACACCGGCAATTAGACACAGCAAAAGCCTCGCCGGGAGCTGATGAAGCTGCCTTATTTGATAAACTCATATCAATTATTTTGGAAGAAGGGGCCAGGTTTGATAAACTAGTATTTGATACGGCTCCAACAGGTCATACAATTCGGTTGTTATCTCTTCCAGAATTAATGGGAATTTGGATTGAAGGTCTATTAAATAAAAGGAAAAAAACGAATACACAATATTCGCAATTGCTAAACGATGGACAAGCCGTAGATGATCCTATTTACGATACATTACAAGAAAGAAAACAGCGGTTTACCAAGGCAAGAGAAATTCTATTGGATAAGCAGGCAACAACCTTCCTATTTGTTTTGAATCCGGAGAAATTACCAATAGCGGAAACAAAAAAAGCAATTCATCTCCTGGAGAAATTTCAGATCGCCGTTCCTTACATTATTGTCAATAAAGTGTTGCCAGAGGAGACCGGCGGCGGTTTTTTTGAAAAACGGAAACAAAATGAAAAAATCTATTTAGAACGTATCGCCCTGGATTTTTCTGCTCAAACGATTTTGTATATCCCCTTTTTTTCTGAAGACATCACAAACCGTAACCAATTGAAGCAAATGGGAGCTTATTTGAAGGAGGTATTAGCGGATGAGAGCACTAGTACATGAAAATGGAAGCTTGCATATGAAAGAGATGGAGCTCCAAAGGCCGGGAGGATCAGAAGTTGTTGTAAAATTGAAAGCAGCAGGGCTTAACCGGAGAGATTTAGCTATTCCGAACCGTCGTAAAGAAACGGAAGAAGCATTGATTCTTGGCTCAGATGGAGCGGGAATCATTGAAGAGGTAGGCAAAAATGTCAACGATGTAAAAATTGGCGATGAAGTAATTATCAATCCGGCTTTACGCTGGGTACGAAACAGTGAGGCTCCGCCGAAAGAATTTGATATTTTAGGCATGCCAGATCATGGTACGTTTGCTGAAAAAATTGTGATTTCTGAAGATCAGGTAGAACCAAAACCGGCATATATGAACTGGGAGGAAGCGGCGGCCTTTCCGTTAGCTGCATTAACAGCGTATCGGGCAATGTTTACTAAAGGGGAACTCGAAAAAAGAGAAACGGTATTTATTCCCGGAGCAGGCGGCGGTGTTGCGACTTATTTGATTGCATTTGCCAAAAATATCGGAGCTCGGGTAATTACAACTTCAAGAAGTGAACAGAAAAGAGAAAAAGCACGAGAGCTCGGTGCAGATGTAGTAATAGATACGGCAGATGATTGGGAAGAGAAATTAAGCAATGAAACCATTGATATGGTTATTGATAGTAACGGAAAAGCAACCTTCCAACGTTCTTTAGCCATTTTGAAAAAAGGCGGTAAATTTGTTACATTCGGAGCGACAACAGAGGATGTTATTGATTTTGATTTACGCGCTTTCTTCTATGGACAATACAAGCTGATTGGTTCTACAATGGGGTGCCGGGAAGAACTTATGGCTGCGTTAGAACATGCAGAGAAATACCAATTGCATCCCGTTGTTGACCGTGTTTTTTCCTTAGATCAAAGTGTGGAAGCATTTAGTTATTTAGATGAAGGAAAACAGTTTGGAAAGGTAATTATTCGTATTTCTTAAAGAGGATATTCAAAAAAGAATTCCTATAGGAAGAAGCAGCAAATTGATGAAGGATAAAAGCAGAGAGACTGACAAGCGCTGATGTGCTATAAAAGGCTCTCTGCTTTATATTGTATTGGCACCGGTCAAAGGAAAAGCGGGCATCAGAACGGTATTCATGCTTTTAAATAGGGCTCCATCCGGTTGACCGCTTCTTGCATCCGTTTTTGGTTCCGGTCATATACTTCCTTGGATGCAGGATTATCGGTAGCTAAGGCAAACAGCTCTAAATCTGCCTGGCATTTTTTCATGCTGGCTAATAGCAGAGCAGACTGTGCCGGCTCAGGAACGGTGATATGGTCATCATAGAGATCAAGAAATAATTGCCCCTGATGGTCTACTTGACCAAGAAACACATTATCTATGGTAACATTTTGTTTTTCTAACTCTGCTTCCAGCCACGTCGGGTTTAAGGAAGCATTAGCCAGAGGCTCCAGCAGTATATTGCCGTCAGCAATAACCGTTTGCGGCTCTTTAGCGGGTGCTGGAGTGATATTTAAGTCCTTTAAAGTGACGGGCTGGTTTTCCTTTTTAGGCAAAACATTTAATTCTCCGGTTGGCTCTAATACGGCAAATTCAACATCGGAAACGAGAAATTGATTATTATTTCGAAGCTTTTCCAATAAATCATCGGTAGAATAGCCTTCTTTTTTTAAGTTTTCCTCCATAATTTTTCCGTTTTGTATAAAAACAGTACTTTTCCCATCCGTGAAATCTCGCATCCGTTTGCTTTTTAACGATAATTTTTCAATGGTGAAGGCAGCAATAAACCAGACAAACATCGCTAATAATGCATAATAAAAGCTATTATACGGATCCACTGTATGGAAGGCGGCAATCCCCCCGAGTACGATTCCCGAAATGGTTTCAAATATATTGAGCTGCGATAATTGCTTTGCGCCCAGCCACTTTACAAAGAAAAATAAGACGGTGATTAAAATAATGGAGCGAATAATAATGGATATCCATTCAGGCATGATTTTCCCTCCTTATGACTTATATTGCGGTTCTTGTTTGTCGATATGAATAACCTGCTGGTGTATATCATGGCGTGTTTCTTTGATTAGCTGCGAGGCTTCTTCAATCGCGGCTTTTAAATCCTGTTCCATGGAGGCGGCGTATAATAAATCTAATCCTGCTTCAATGGATTTTAATGTAGCGTAGCACGTCTTTACCTGTGATCCTACTGTCATAAAACATCTTCCTATCCTTTTGGTTTGAATATCATGGCGCCGATGACACCGAATATAATGGCGGCTGAAATACCAGCACTTGTAACCTCAAACATTCCAGTTACGACACCGATTAATCCGTGTTTATCCGCTTCCTGCATAGCTCCATGAACTAAAGAGTTCCCAAAGCTTGTGATAGGAACGGTAGCGCCTGCTCCTGCAAAATCAATAAGCGGTTCATACCAGCCGAGTCCATCCAAAATCGCTCCAGCAATAACCAGAATAGATAATGTATGTGCAGGAGATAGCTTAAATACATCAAACATAATTTGTCCGATAACGCAGATAAGTCCTCCTATTACAAATGCCCAGAAAAAAATCATAGTTGTTCACCTCTTGCTTCGATTGACACTGCATGTGCAATACATGGGATAGGAGCTTTCTGCTGAATGCTCAAGGTTGAATGCAAAGACCCGGTTGCCACCACAAGAATTCGCTGTAAATTCCCTTTGATGACTTCTTGAAGATAATGGCCATATGTCACGATAGCAGAGCAGGCTGCACCACTGCCTCCAGCAAGAACTGGCTGATCTTCGCGGTAAATTGTAATCCCGCAATCCACATATTTTTCTGATTCAATCGGAATATTTCTGTCACGCAATAAATCAAAAGAAACCTCTCTGCCGACATGTCCCAGGTCGCCAGTGATGATTAAATCATAATAAGACGGATCTATCTGCAGGTCCCGCAGATGTGCTTCAATCGTATCTGCAGCAGCGATAGCCATCGCGCCCCCCATATTAAATGGATCTGTCATCCCCATATCAGCTACTTTTCCAATCGTCGCCGAAGTAACAGCCGGTCCTGTTCCGTTCTGAGCAACAAGCGCACAGCCGGCTCCGGTAACTGTCCACTGAGAGGTTGGAGGTTTTTGCCCGCCGTATTCTGTCGGATAGCGAAATTGTTTTTCTGTCGCTGCGTTATGACTGGAAGCGGCACAAAGAATATAATTTGCTCCCTTTGCATTTATAATAGAAGCTGCTAGTGCCAGACTTTCCATCGAGGTAGCACAAGCGCTGAAAGCTCCTAAAAAAGGAATGCTGCTTGTACTTGCTGCAAAGCTGGTCGGCGTCATTTGATTGATTAAGTCGCCGGCAATCAAAAATTCAATATTTTCTTTTTCGATGCGGGCTTTTTTTAACGTAGTCTGTATCGCTTCCTCCAGCATTTTTTGCTGGGCTTTTTCCCAGGAATCCTGATTGAGCCACATATCCTCATGAAGCGTATCGAATGCTTCGGGAATGTTTCCCTTTGCTTCAAATGGTCCGCCGATTGTCCCTGTAGAAAGAATCGCCGGCCGATTTTCAAAAATCCATGATTGATGTCCTTTCAGCATTAGAATCCCCCCCATTGTGTAAGTATGGTTTTAATAATGGCTACGATAAATGCAGAAAAAACACCGTAAACAATTACCGGTCCGGCAAGTTTAAGCATATTGCTTCCTACGCCGAGAATAAATCCTTCCGAACGATATTCGATTGCTGAAGAAATAACTGCATTTCCGAAGCCTGTTACCGGCACTGCAGAACCTGCCCCTGCAAATTGCGCGATACGGTCATAAACTCCAAAGCCGGTTAGCAGCATCGTAATAAAAATCAATGTAGCAATCGTCGGATTTCCAGCTGTTTTCTCTGTGAAATTAAATTGATAAATATAGAAAGTAGAGATGAGCTGTCCGATGAAACAGATAAATCCGCCTATAAGAAAAGCTTTGATGCAATTTTGAAATACAGGTCGCTTGGTTTCCCGCTTTTGTTGAAAAGCTTGGTAGCGCTGCTGATTTGGCTGTAGCTTTTGTTTCTTTTTATCTCCCATGGATAGCACTCCTTTTCAGGTTATTACATGAAATAAAGGAAGACAGCTCGTAATGAAATATCACGTCTGTTCCTTGGATAGATGGATGATTTCCTTCATTTTTTTCTTGATTTCTTTTTCTGTTAATGTTTGTTCTGCCATTTTTTGTTCTAATTTTGAGGTTTCAAGGATAATTTTTTTATCCGTCGATAATTCTATCGTAAAATCAGGAAAATGCTGTTTTAACTCTTTTTGATAGGCTTCTGTTTTATCTTGCAGCGAAAAACGCTCATGATGAGGAATTTCGATAGTGACGAGCATTGTATCCTCTGTATTTACTGCGTGAACAGCAGTAATATCATCTTTATCAATCAGCAATTCCTTTGCCTGTGTTGCGGGATCCTGAGAGGAATTGGTGGATAAATGCTTTATATTTGGATTTTCTGAATAAGAAGATTCATTCTGATGATTACATCCGGCTAAAAAAAGAATAAAGAGGAGCAGCAGGGCCATTTTTTTATTTCGCATATATTCACATCCTGTTCTGTAACGAAATATGTAGTTCGGAGGACCAGACAGTCCCCCTGTTTGCCTGTGTTTGCTGACATATCTTATTACTGTTTGTATTGAGGCTCTTCCTGCGTAATTTGTTGCATCCTTGGTTCTAATTGATCTAAAATACCCTGCGTTTGTTGTGCTGCATTTTTATATAGCTGTTTTGCCTGTTTATTATCTGTTTGAAGAGCAAATTGCTCCAGACTCGCCTGCGCACTTTTTAAACCTGCTACAGTTTGTTGAACTTGTGTGCCTACTGTCATCTTCCTCACTCCTTTTCATATCTTGCACTTATTATTTTGATGAAATAATTATTTTTTATGCTTGTAAACAATTTCCAAAACCTAAATAGACAAGGTAGCAGAAAGCGATGAAGATGTGTAAAAGCAGATGACGGGAGGGGAAGTAAATAACGGGAACCGTGTTTATGTTAGAAGGATAATGAACGTAAACATAAAAAACGACAGAAGATATCTGTCGTTTTTTATCTATATCACAGCAGCAGGCTGCTTATCCAAATATTAAATTTTATTTATTGTTTATTTAGGTTTTTTGATTTTACAAACGGACCTACATCCATGCGCGTCGGTTTTTTATATTTTTTGCTCATTTGTTCTGTCCATGTTTCCTGTTTGTTATTTGAAGTTCGCGATTCATAATAATCTTTCATGGTCTGATCGTATTCCTGAATAAAGTGTTTTTGTTTGTCAAAAGGAATATACCGATTTTCGTGATAAATTGCCGGAAACGGCAAACGTGGTTTGATATCCGGTATTTCTGCCGGATAGCCAATCGCCAGGCCGAACAATGGAACCACATGATCCGGTAATTCCAGAACATCGTTGAAAGCCTGAATATCATTACGAAGGCTTCCTAAGAAACAGATTCCCAGTCCCAATGATTCAGCAGAAACGACAGCATTTTGAGCAGCTAAAGCGGCATCGATTGTTCCTACTATAAATTGTTCAGTGCTTTCCAGATTTTCGGTATGTTCGATTCCATCCAGTTGTTCAAGACGGTGCAAATCCGCACAAAAAATAAGCAGATGACCATTTTTCTTTACATGCTTATGTCCCGAAATGTCGTAGAGTTTTTCCTTGAGGTCCTGGTCCGATACACCGATGATACTGTAGGCCATCACATTACTGGAGGTGGAGGCACGTTGTGCACTTTCTACAATTGTTCTTATTTGAACGTTGTTTAAGGGTTTATCTGAAAATTTTCGAATAGAGCGATGATTCATTAATGTTTCAATGACTTGATTCATACGGGTTCCTCCTCTTCGTCTATACTGTTCCATAAGTTATTATAATGATTTATTTTGAAGACAATACTCGATAGTAAGTGTATCATGGGATTTACATCGGTTCCAAGAAACTTGCTCTTATACAATGAATGGCGTAAAGAAATTATGTTATTATAAAGGCAATATAAATCTTTATAATAACATGGGCAGCAACCGGCGGGTGAGAACAGTAAAAACCAAAAGATACATATACTGGAGGGCGATGTGTTTGAAAACATTTAAACTGCGTAAATTAGTTGTTTTAGATTATGATAAAGGATTAGAAGGAACAGAAGTGGAGCTGATTGACGGTCTCATTATTAATCGGGAAGATGATTATGATACATGGTTGATTGAAGGATTTATTAATCGTAATTACTGGAATTATTTTGAGGAAAAAAAACATGAAGAACTGATGGTGCAAGCAACCATTACAAAAGAGAGCAATGAACCTGCTTCATTTATAACAAAGATGACAGAGATGCATGAAATCGGAGAACAAATGAATGTAATGCTGATGGGGAAAATTATTGATAAACAAAAGAAAGATGTGGAGCAGCTATTAACTGCGCTTGTAGAGGATGGTTATGAGGGAGAGGAGTTAATTCAAAAATTCAAAGAAATTTATTAGAGGATGTTCACAAAATCCAATAAAAAATGATATGTCAGGAAAAGGAGCTTCTCCCAAAAAGTCCCGCGACGTGCGGGCAGCGCAGAAACCATCGCAACACGCTGTGCCCTAAGCTGAGTGGTCCTTTTCAGCGTACTATTTGCACATGTACAAACAGTATGCACATGATAAGAAGAAGGGAAAAACAATGAATAAAGAACGAAAAAAATTTGAGACGTCCACCCGGCGTTCTCCATTTCAAATGCTATTGATTTATTATATGGCTGCGATAGCGTTATCGACTATATTGCTATCTTTACCTGTTTCGCATAAGTCCGGTATTGATATTCCTTTTATCGATATCGTTTTTACAGCTGTCAGTGCGATTAGTGTAACGGGATTAAGTACTATTTCCATTGCGGATTCATTGAGTACCACAGGAATTATTTTTTTAGCTCTGATGATGCAGATTGGAGCAGTAGGGATTATGGCAATTGGTACGATACTCTGGGTGATTTTAGGGAAACGGATAGGCTTTAAAGAAAGAAGCATGATTATGACCGACCAGAATCAAACGCATTTTAACGGCATGGTACAGTTAATCAAGAATATTATATTCTTGCTGCTGGCGGTTGAAGCAGTTTTCTTTATTATATTAGGCGTCTATTTTATGAGGTATTATGATTCCTTAGGAGAAGCATTTCTGCAAGGTTTTTTCATGGTTATTAGTTCGGTGACAAATGGAGGTTTTGATATTACGGGGCATTCCATGATTCCTTTTCAATCTGATTATTTTGTTCAAATAATCAGTATGGTGCTTATTATCATTGGTGCTATCGGGTATCCGGTCATCATAGAGATAAAGGAATATCTTTTGCATAAAAGAAAGTTAAAAAACCAATTTCATTTTAGTTTGTTTACGAAGCTGACGTCAGTAACTTTTTTTAGCTTGGTTTTGGTTGGTGCGATTGGAATTTATTTGTTTGATATAAATGGATTTTTTAAAGGTGTTGCCTGGCATGAATCCTTTTTTTATGCGTTGTTTCAGTCTGTTACCACAAGAAGCGGCGGATTGGCAACAATGGACTTAACTTTATTATCAGATACCAATCATTTATTTATGTCTGCATGGATGTTTATTGGGGCATCTCCAAGCAGTGCCGGAGGAGGAATCCGGACAACGACCTTTGCGCTGGTTCTGATTTTTCTATTTACGTTTATCCGTGGCGGAAGAAGTGTTAAAATTTTTCACAGAGAGGTCTACGAGGTAGATTTAAATAAAGCGGTGACCGTAACTTTTTTTGCAATAATGGTTGTATTTTCTTCTGTTATGATACTTAGTTATTTAGAGCCGTATTCATTAGATGCGCTTATTTTTGAAGTTACTTCTGCTTTCGGAACAGTGGGGTTATCCCTGGGGGTTACGGATGACTTAACCACATTCAGTAAAATAATATTGATGATATTAATGTTTATTGGACGGGTCGGTATTCTCACGTTCCTTTTAGTATTCCGTCGTAAAAAAGATCCTGCGAAATTTAATTACCCGAAGGAAAGAATGATTATTGGGTAAAGGGCATTAAGAAAAGAATAGTTAGTATGTAAAATAAAATGGCCTGTGCCTTTAGCACAAGCCATTTTGTGTTTAGCAGTAAAATGCAGCTCCTACGATGATTAGTAAAATGAAAAGAACAACAATCAACGCAAAGCCGTTTCCGTAGCCGCCACCATAGCCGCCACCGTAACCGTAGCCGCCACCATATCCATAGCCCATGCTTTTCACCTCCTGAACTTACAGTATTACTGTATGCAGATAGATAAAATGTGTATAGACGTTTGCCCTAGTTTTTTAACAGCAGCGTTCTGATACTTCCTCTGTTATTGTTTCAGCAGGCTTTATAAAAGACAGGAGATTTATAAAGCAAGTAATAAAGAATACAGGAATTACTTAGCAAACAGTATGCAATTACATTTTCTCCTTTATTTTATGTAGAGATATTGATAAAATGGAATTATATAAGTGAAATGAGTAAATCATATTTTGTACATAAGCGAAGGGAGTGCTTCATGATGGAAATGCTTTTCGGTGTGGTTTGTTTTGCGATTCTTGTTTTGAATATTGGTTACTGCGTAATGGATAGAGAGTAGTCTTTCCGTCATTATAAAAGCAGAATGCTGTTTCTATTTTCTTGAAGAAAATAAGAATCCAGTGTTCTGCTTTTAGTCTATCCAGCCAAATTCGTTGAAGGGATAAATAATTAATTCAGATTTGCCGATGATATCATCTCGTGGAATAAACCCAAGTCCATTGCGGCTGTCTTTACTGATCAGTCGATTGTCTCCCATGACAAAATAATTATTTTCAGGAATTTCTAACGGACCGAAATTATTGGTTTGTGCAATGACTTCATCGCTTAAAAAATGCTGCTGATAGGCCTGACCATCGATATATAATTGACTGTTTTCAATTTCTATCGTTTCTCCGGGCATCCCGATAATACGTTTTACATAGTTTTTTGGCGGCTGATGGATGATGACCACATCGCCCCTGCCAGGGTCATCTATTGTGTAAACAATTTTATTGAAAATGACACGCTCTCCATCCTGAAGAGTGGGATACATACTTTCTCCTTCTACAATAGAAGTGGCAAAAATAAATGTTCTGAGAAAAAAAGCAAGCATTATCGTAATAATAATTGCCTTCAGCCAGCCTACCCATTCTTTTTTTTGATTGGTATTTTCCACTAACTCATCTCCAAAACGTGCATAGTCTCCTTTTATCGTAGCATGTTTACGCGATTTTGCGCAAACATGCCAGTGGAAACAATTGAAAAATATATTGCAGAAGAGAAATAATTTCCGTTTACTTTTTATTTAACAGGTATGCTTCTAATCGATCTAATCCTTCTTTTAAAATGTCCTCGTGATAGGCATAGCTTAGACGCATATAGCCTTCGCCTTCTTTAGAGAAGCTGCTTCCTGGAACAAGAGCGACTCTGGCGTCCCGGACCAGGGAGAGCCCTAAATCAAATGAACTCATATCATTTAATGCCAGCTTTGGAAAAATATAAAATGCACCCTGCGGCTGCTCAACCTCCAGCCCCATGCCTGTCAAACGTTCATACACATAATCCCTGCGTTTTTTAAACACTTCTTTTATATGTGCTGTGTGCTCCTGATAAGTAGTCAGTGCTTCTAAAGCAGCGTATTGGCTGATGGAAGCAGCACAGGATACATTGTATTGGTGAACCTTCAACATTTGCTCTGATATCCATTCAGGAGCAAGGGTGTATCCGATACGGAAGCCTGTCATGGAGTGTGATTTAGATACACCGTTAATAACGATGGTTTGATTTTTTAAATCCGAAATCGAAGCAATCGATGTATGGGCAAAATCAAAAACAATCTCACTGTAGATTTCATCGGATAAAATAAATATTTCTTTCCCTTTAATCACTCCGGCAAGAGCTTCTAATTCTTCTTTAGAATAGGCTGCACCAGTCGGGTTAGAAGGGGAAGGAAGAACAATACATTTGGTATTTTCATTGATAGCCTCTGCCAATGCTTCCGGAGTAAACTTAAACCCGGTATTAGTTGTATCTACATGAACCGGCTTGGCACCAGCGAGCGTAATCAGCGGTTCATAGCCGGGGTAAATAGGACTTGGCAAAATCACTTCATCCCCAGGTATAAGGATGGTCCGGAAAGTAATATCAATTGCCTCAGACGCTCCAGAGGTAACAATAATTTCCGATTCCGGCTGATAAGTCAGCTCATAATTTGTCTTGTAATAGGTATGTATGGCTTTTCGTAACTTCCAGATTCCTTGATTCGGCGTGTACGTTGTAAAGTTATTCTCAATCGCCTGAATTCCTGCATTTTTTACATTATCCGGAGTATGGAAATCTGGCTGTCCGATTGTTAAAGAAACGACGTCCTTTTCATCAGAGACCAGATTAAAGAATTTACGGATTCCCGATATTTCAATATTTTTTACATTGTTATTTATTAAATGCTTCAACATAATCACCTACGCTTAAAAAGTAAAATTTTCATTAAATGTTCAAATAATTTGGATTAATACGAATGAAATTGGGTATAATAAAAATATAGAATAAAATAAAAGGAGAATACAATATGCGACCAAGATCTCTTAATTTCGAACAACTTGTTGACATGAATAGACAGGAATTATTAAACGATGAGAAAAGTATATCACAAATTGAAGAGAAGTTAGACAAGAAACAAGAAGCTTTTTTATTGAATCATAAAAAGAATAAAAATGAATTAACCGCTGAGTAGGAGAAATCCTTGCTAAAGCGGTTTTTTATTGTAGAGGGGAAAGGCTATAAAAAAACGATTCCGAAGCAGCCCTGTTCTTATTGTTCATCTTCATCAAATAAGGGATTTTACTGCCGTATAAAATCGTTTCAACATGACGAAACTGAATAGCAGCGAAATCAGAAAGAAAAGGTGAGAACATGCTGCTGTCAGGGATAGTATCTATCGGAAATATTGGAATTAATATTGCTTATGTTTATGTCATTATGATGCTGTTATGCAGTACAGCTGTGTACTATCTGACGAAAAAAATATACCAATGGGCAATTAGAAAGCAAATGATGCGCTTTCTGGCATATATCGGCGCAAGCATCATTGTGATCAGTTTAGCGATTATAACAGCTGTCATTCAGGAAAGGGATGCTTGGCACTTTCTAAGGACTACTATGCAAAGCCTCGCTTTTTTAGGCATCTGCTTAGCTGTTTTTCCATTATTGCATCAATTTTTACTGAAAAGAAAATAATCCTCGGCAAACGTTATTTTCTTTTTAATACGGCAATAAAATGTTTAGATACGAAAAATGGGCCAAAGATGAGTGTCTGGCTGGCTTCCTTATTTCTTTTTAGAGCGAGCAGGAGGCCAATCCATTTTTCCTAACGAAGAAGGTACGTAATAGCTGGAGCGATGTTTTTTGGCAGGGGTCGATTTTGGTTTTTCCTGCTTCCAGTTAATATACTGACAAATAAGCCGTTTTGCTTGAGATAAAGACATTTTTACAGGCGGGTTGCGATAGCTTTGATCTAATGCACCCAGATGCTTCAGATGTTTTAAATCCTCTTTGGCAGGAGGGATATGGAAGCAATAGTCTCCAACCTTAATAAGCACTGTAGAATGTTGGTTGCTAAGCTTAGGGTGGTCAGAAAAATGCAACCCTTTTTTAGAAGCTTTTTTCTCTTTTAATAATTTTTCGATGGCTTGTTTTTTTAATTGATACAGCTGCTTCGGGTCAGGAGCCGTTTTTGCATGCTTATTAATAACAAATAAAGCCTGCGCCAGCTTTTGAACCTCAACGTCATGTTTCATTTTTAGTCTCTCCCTTTAAAAAAGGATTCAATCAATCTATATTTAATTAATACTCTAACTTAAAATTTATGGAATTTCAATACTATATCGAAAAAATACGAACAAATGCACTTATTTTGTGCCGGCTGAAAAAATAAAAGCTTGGATAATGCTTGCACCAGCAAGGTTTACGCACATAAGCACGTGCTGAGAAAAATATACTGTGGATGATTAGGAAGGCATGATAGTATTGCCGAATTCAGGGAAGAAAAAAAGACCCCAGCTAAGGTCTTTTTCAGATGAGCAAGAAGAGATATCATTTTAGTGCCGTGGAAATGCTTTATTGAAATATCGCGCTCTCTAATTTACTTTTTTTAAGTCATCAAGAATTGCATCCATGTTATCAAATTCCACCCCATCATAATTTTTGACAACTTCGCCTTCCGGGCTGACTAAAAAGAAAGATGTCCCGTGGAGAACCTGATCATCTCCCTCTGCCGGAGCTTGAACAAGGTTTTTAAAATGCTTAATGGAAAATTCGCGGATTGTTTCAAAATCATAACCAGTGACGAAAGACCAGTTATCGAAATTCACATCATAGTTGGAAGCATAATCCTTTAATACCTCAGGGGTATCGAAATCTGGGTCTACGCTAAAAGAAACAATCTGTGCATCGATGCCTTCCTCTTCCATCATGGTTTGCAGGTGAGCCATATTATATGTCATCGGCATACAAACGGTGGTACAGTTTGTAAAGATAAAATCAGCAATCCACCATTCTCCTTTTAAATCGTCAAGCGAGAGCTGTTCTTCATCTTGTGTCGTATACTCAAACTCCGGGACCTGTTCTGACATGGTTGTTTCAATAGCGTAACCCTGTCCGCAGCCTGCTAATATGAAAAATAAACCGATAAGTAATAAATAATGTCTCATATCATTAAACCCTTTCCTACTGTAACTTATGTTCATTATAGCATTGGGGAAAATGTTGAAAAAGACTCTCATATGAAGGAATTATGACATTTTAAACCGGGCTGTCCGGATATCTTACTCCCGATAACATTTTACTGCAATCCAATTCTTTTAAGTTGGAAGATAATCGAGCCCTGTAAATTTGATTCCGCAGTCGTTGCTGCAGAAGAAAACCGAGGTTTTCCCATGAAGAAACAAAACATTTCTGCAGGTTAAAGCATTAATTTGGATGTAATGTAAATACATGCAGCTCCGGTTTGCAGAAGAATCGATAAGGTAAACGGGTGGTTCCAATCCCGCTGTTCACGTATAATGTCAATCTATCTGAAACACTATATTTCCCTTGTACATATTTTTCTGCGTATGCCGGCGTATATAAATCGCCAATAAAAGGTAACCGGACCTGGCCTCCATGGCTATGACCTGATAATTGAATATCTACAGGATAATCCTTCACCATATCGGCAAGGTCAGGCTCGTGCGCAAGAAGAATGGTAAAATCAGAAGCTGTCTGATCTCTTAACGATTGACTGACATCCGGATTCCCAAGCATTGCATCATCCAGTCCTGCAAGCAGAAAGGAAGCATCCTTACGATGGATACGGGAGGCATTGTTTTGGAGCAAGGTAAAATCAGCTGCTTCAAAGGTTTCGTATAAAATATCCGTTCCATAGCCCCCATGATCATGATTTCCATAAATCCAAAACTTTCCTTCAGGCGCCTCCAGCTGCTGTAATATGCGGATGAGACTGTCGTCCCAGTGATAATTATTAGGCTCATCTACTAAATCCCCTGTAAATAAAATCAAGTCGGGTTCCAGATTATTAATTTTCGTAACAAGCGTTTCGAGTTGCTCTAAGCTATAATGAAAACCTAAATGGGTGTCGGAAAATTGCACAATTTTAAACTGGTTAAAAGCGTTGGGGATTTGTGGAGATGTAATTGATTCTTCTGTGATTTTCAGGAGAGAAGGTTCTATCTCACGAGCATAAAAATACGTTCCTCCGCTCAAACCAAATAATGTTAATAAGCTTCCTAAAGACCTTTTTAAAAATGTTCTGCGATTCATTGTATAATTTCCTTTCTGCATATAAACCAATATGGAAATTATAGCACGGATAGAAGCTTTTTTTCATTTGGCAAATAGGTAAAGTTTTATACTTTCTTATTTAAAATACAGCAAAACCATTCTTTCTGCTTTTAAAGGCCTGATTTACCGCGTTTTATTCGGATATAATTCTTCTGCAGAAATACGTAAAGGCACTTTTTTTAGGAGCAATATTCTTCCAAATGAGGAATCTGCTGATACAATCACTGGGAGAGAACCGCAGAAGTATGTTAAACTAAGAGTGTGTGTATAACGAATAATTAAGTAATATACTTTAAGGTGGCGGTTTATGGGCTATTATCCTTATAGATAACACCCGTGAACTTTTATGATGAAGATAGAGCAGGTATCGCAGAAACGTTTTGGAAGGAGACGTATGTACCGGGTTACTTTCACAGCATTTCTAATAAGTTAAAAGCATCTTTGAATTTCAATCGTCTTTATATGAAGAAGGGGGTAAATAAGGTGAGTACAACGCAAGATAAACAATTGTCAGATATGAAAATCAGTGAAGTCCTTATACCTGCTGAAAAGGTAGCGCATGTCCAGCTCAATAATCCTTTAGAACATGCCTTGCTGGTATTAATGAAATCCGGCTATGCAGCAGTGCCTGTACTTGATGCAACCTATAAATTTGCCGGGATTATCGGAAAAACCGTTATCCTGAATGAGGTACTCGGAATTGAAAGCTTTGAAATGGAACGCTTATCAGAAATCCGGGTAATGGACGCCATGGCTGCAAATGTACCGACCTTAACCAGAGAAAACAGTTTACTAGACGGGCTGAATGCTTCCATTGACCATCCATTTGTATGTATAGTAGACAAAGATGGTTATTTTGATGGTATTTTAACAAGAAGAGCTATATTGAAGCAAGTAAAAAAAGATATTTATATGAACGCATATAAAAAATAATAACAATGTCTCCATGACGTGGAAGAGCGATAGTTTATTCTGCTTCATGGGGATTTTTTTACACGTTAGGAAAGTATATAAAAAATGCTGAATATAGCTGCTCCAACGGGTTGCATGGGGGGCGAGCAATCTTAGCCCCAGAAATTCACTACGCTTTCCGTAGCAGTCGATTAACCTGACAACATTGAGACCTGCGATTACTCGGTCTATTAAAACCGTTGCTGCGCTTACTCGTCCCATCGGAGACCATTGCGCTTACTCCTCCCGTCAAAACCGCCGAAGCGGACATCTCCTTAGCAAGAACACCGATATTTTAAAGAACATGTGATGCTCTTGGTTTTTCTTACAGTAATATTAGTTGCCGATGAAGGTAGCGTCTGCTAAAGTAAGAAGAAGATTATAGAAAATGGAGGAGTAGTTGATTATGGATGCAAATGAAATTATACAATTTATTTCTAATAGTAAGAAAAGTACCCCTGTAAAAGTATACGTGAAGGGAGACTTGGACAAGCTTCCTGAACAGAACGAAATAAAGGCATTTGTTGATGCGAAAAGCGGTACATTATTTGGAGAATGGAAAGCAGTAGAGCAATTCTTAAAAGATAATGAAGCTGTTATCGAAGATTATGTTATTGAAAATGATCGCCGTAATTCTGCTATCCCAATGCTGGATTTAAAAAATATCAATGCACGTATCGAGCCGGGTGCGATTATTCGTGACCAGGTAGAAATCGGCGATGGTGTTGTAATCATGATGGGCGCATCAATTAATATTGGTGCTGTTATCGGTGAAGGAACGATGATTGATATGAATGCAGTTCTTGGCGGAAGAGCTACTGTAGGAAAGAACTGTCATATCGGCGCAGGCACTGTCCTTGCCGGCGTAATTGAGCCGCCTTCTGCTAAACCAGTTATCGTAGAAGATGATGTGGTAATTGGCGCAAATGTTGTTGTCCTTGAAGGGATTACGATTGGAAAAGGCTCTATTGTTGCAGCAGGTTCTATTGTTACCAAGGATGTAGAACCGAACACATTAGTCGGCGGCACACCTGCACGTGTTTTAAAAGAAATTGATGAGCAGACAAAATCGAAAACAGAAATCAAACAAGAGCTTCGTAAATTAGATAATTAAGGCAGATGAAAACTTTATGACAGCAATTGATTTGCAAACGATCCGCAGGGAACTGCATCAGATTCCTGAATTAGGTTTCAGAGAGGAAAAGACGCAGAAGTACCTGCTCGCAAAAATTCAAGAAATGGCGACAGGTCGTGTTGAAGTGAAAACATGGCGGACCGGTATTTTGGTACATGTATCTGGAACCAATCCAACAAAGCGGATTGGTTTTCGGTCTGATATCGACGGGCTCCCCATTTTGGAAGATACAGGCTTCGACTTTGCTTCAACGCATAAGGGACAAATGCATGCGTGCGGACATGATTTCCATATGACCATTGCTTTGGCAGCACTCAACAGGCTGATTGAACAGCCTGTAAAGGATGATGTGCTATTTATTTTTCAGCCGGCTGAAGAAGGTCCGGGCGGTGCAAAGCCGATGATTGCATCAGAAGAATTTCTCGCCTGGAAACCAGATACAATTTTCGCACTGCATATTGCTCCAGAGCTGCCAGTTGGTCAGGTATCCTCTAAACCTGGACTTTTATTTGCTAATACGAGTGAGCTGTTCCTGGATTTTAAAGGACTTGGCGGCCATGCTGCCTATCCGCATTTAGCGAAGGATATGACCGTTGCAGCGAGTAATTTTGTTGTACAGGCTCAGCAAATTGTCTCCAGAAGGTTAAATCCGTTAGATGGTTCCGTCGTTACGATTGGAAAAATGGAGAGCGGATTTGTTCAGAATGCCATAGCGGAGACAGCCCGTTTGGAAGGAACCATTCGAACGACAGAAGCTTCCTCCATCATATTGGTGAAGGAAGAGCTGGAGAAGCTGATCAAAGGATTTGAAATAGCCTATGATTGCCAGATAGATGTCGATTATGGAGCGAATTATTACCAAGTAGTAAATGAAGAAAAATATGTGGAGCTCTTTAAAACGTCTCTGGAAAACACAGACATTACCTATGTCGAGGCTTCTGCGGCAATGACTGGAGAGGATTTTGGAGATATGCTAAAAGAGATTCCAGGATTTATGTTCTGGCTTGGGGTAAATTCTCCATATGGACTGCATCATGCGAAGCTAAACCCGGATGAAGCTGCGCTTTCTGTAGGCGCGGAAGCTGTAGAAACCTATATCCGCTCCATTGGTTAGTGGGTGACAGGCATATTATGGTTTAATAAAAAAGATTTTCTCTTGTGATGGGAGAAAATCTTTTTTATATGCTCTATTCTTCTAAAATCAAATGCATACATCCTCCTCCTTCATCATATATCAGTTAAAGAGAAAATAGGAAGGAGTGACCTCATGCAAATTTATGATAACCTCCCTGATTTATCTAAATTCAAACCATTGCCCGGAAGTAATCAATCCCTGTTATTTTCTAGCGGAAAACCGATTCTTGTTATCTTTTGGTCTGTTAGCTGCTCATCCTGCGGTTATTTCCTGCAAAAGCTGGCTTCTATTCCTCCAATCAAATCCCAAAAAGTGATTACCATATTGATTCATACATATTTAGAGGGCGAACAAATCAGCCTGCCTGAAATAAAAAATAAACTAAATCAGCTGCATATTGATGCTGTATATTTAGATGATGTAACCGGACAATTGGATGATATATTTCAGTTCCGTTATGTACCTGCCTTATATTTATTTGATAAACAGGAAAAGCTGCGGTTCAAACAAATTGGAAAAACTTCTACAAGTTTGGTAGAACAGCGTTTGAGACGATTAATCAATACAAAATAAATAAAATATATAGACTCTATTCTTTCCGGGATGGAGTTTTTTTGTGCGCAAAAGGAGAAGGATGTGGGTAGTTTCAAAATATTTCATGGATAGAAATCACGCAACAAAAGCTGTCCTAAAAAATTTATCAAAAATTTTCAAAAAAATTTCACAAAACAGTAGAAATTTATTTCGGAAACCGTTATATTAGTTATTACGGATTAGTGGAAAGGGGGAATTAATTTTGAATACCTTTAAAAAACTGAAGCATTTCTATTGGCCTTATAAAAAGTATTTTATTTGGTCGATTATCTGTATGCTTATCGTTACCAGTATTACGGTTGTTTATCCGATTATCCTGCAAATTACAATCGATGAAGTAGTTGCTGAACAGAGATATGGACTGATTCCTTATATCTGTGGTGTATTCTTAGGGTTAATGATGGTAAAGGGTATATCTACTTTTTTCTTTCAGTACCTGGGTGATTTATTTGGAATGACCTCTGTGTATAAGCTGCGTGAATCATTATACGATAAGCTGCAGGCGCTGGCGTTTAAATATTATGATAATGCCAAAACAGGGGATATTATGTCCCGGCTGACTGCAGATGTCGAAGGATTTCGTTTCTTTCTTTCTGTAGGTTTTGCAGAATTGATTCGCGTTGTGTCGTTGATGCTGATAAGTATTTCAGTTATGTTTTATTATTCTATTCCTCTAGCACTTATAACAATGGCGGCGATGCCGTTTCTGGCATTTGTTGTTTATAAATTTGATAAGCAGGTTCATCCGGCCTTTCGAAGTATCAGACGCTCCTTTGGAAAGTTAAATACAAGAGTGCAAGAAAATATAAGCGGGATGAATACGGTTAAATCATTATCAAGAGAAGACTTTGAGATTGGCAGATTTTCTGAAAGTAATGATAATTACCGCCAAAAATATTTGTTTACATCAGGTTTATGGGCAAAGTATTTCCCGGTGATGGAATTTATCGGAAATGTCAGTGCCGTTGTTTTATTAGCGTTCGGCGGTTTTTTTGTCATAAATGGATCCATGACGACCGGACAATTAATGGCTTTTTTCAGTTTAGTCTGGTTTATCATGGGGCCGCTTATGAACTTAGGATTTATTATTAATCAATTTTCACAGGCAAAAGCATCTGGAGAGCGGCTGCTGGAGATTCTTGAAGCGCCTGAAGATATTGAAGAAAAGGCTGATGCGATGGATGCTGATATTCAGGGTCATGTCACCTTTAAGGATGTCACATTAACATATATCGAAGAAGATGATGAAGCATTAAAACATGTCGGCTTCGATGCTCCGCCGGGCAAAACGATTGGATTGATCGGCGCAACGGGGGCAGGAAAAACAAGTATTACCCAGCTGCTTACGCGGTTTTATGAACCGGAGGAGGGGGAAGTTTTAATCGACGGACGTCCTGTTTCAGACTATAAGCTGAAAAGTCTCCGCAGCCAGATCGGTTTTGTTCTGCAGGAGCCGTTCCTGTTTTCCACAACCATTAAAGAAAATATTTCTTATGGTACACCAGGAATCCAGGAAGAAGATATTGTTGCAGCGGCAAAAATGGCGCAAGCGCATGATTTTATCATGGAGCTTCCAAAAGGATATGACACGCTTCTGGGAGAAAGAGGAATGGGGCTGTCCGGGGGACAGAAACAGCGGATAGCTATAGCCAGAGCCATTTGTATCGATCCGAGTATTCTTGTATTAGATGATGCAACGTCTGCTGTTGATATGCAGACGGAGCATAAGATTCAGAAGGCATTGCGGGAAGTGATGAAGAACAGAACATCCTTTATTATTGCGCACCGTATTTCCTCTTTAAAGCATGCGGATGAAATTTTAGTGCTGGAAGACGGGGAAATCGTTGAACGGGGCACCCATGACTTCTTGTTGAAAAATAAAGGTCCTTATGAACGTATTTATAATATCCAATATCAAGACCGCGAAGAGATTATGAGTGTGGTCAATTAAGGGGGGCGGCGTATATTGGCTAAAGCAAAAGAAACAAAAAAGCAAAGTAATCATCTGGAGCGATTTCACTATACAATAGACCAGACAATTGAAAAGCCGTTTAACTGGGAACAGATGTGGAGATTGCTTCAGTTCTTAAAGCCTTACTCCAAAACATACTTGCCCGGTGCGATTATTGCGATGATGATTGCTACAGTTGTCCGATTATCTATACCGATTCTGATCGGAAAGGTAGCTGTGGATGTGGCGATTGCCCAGAATGATGGAAATCTGTTAGTTTATCTTGTTGCAGGGATTGCTATTCTTTATATTATCAGTTTTATCGCCAATCGATTCCGGATCAAATGGGTAAATATTCTGGGGCAGAATGTGATCTATGATTTAAGGCAAAAGCTATTTTCCCATGTACAGAGACTGTCACATCGGTTTTTCGATAACCGCTCAGCAGGATCTATCCTTGTCCGGATTTTAAATGATATTAATTCTTTGCAGGAACTGTTTACCAATGGAATTATTAACCTGTTAATGGATATTTTAATGTTGAGCGGAATTATTATTATCCTGTTTATAATGAGCCCGCCTCTGGCGCTGGCGGTGGTAATCGTCATTCCTCTGATGTTTATTATATCAACTGCGTTAAGAAGGAAAATTAGAAGAGCATGGCAGCTGGTCCGCCTGCAGCAATCGAAAATGAATTCACATTTAAATGAAGGACTGCAGGGAATGCGTATTACCCAATCCTTCTCTCAAGAAAAAGAGAATGCGGAATTCTTTGATGGTGTAAATTCAGGATTCTTTAACAGCTCCCGTGATGCAGCGAAGAAAAGTGCTTTTTTTCGTCCGCTTGTAGATATCTGTGACGCAGCCGGAACCATTATATTAATCGCTTTTGGCTCTTACTTAATTTTGAACGGAACGATTGAATTAGGGACGTTTATTTCCTTTGCATTCTTCTTAGGAATGTTTTGGGAGCCGATTTCCAGGCTGGGGCAGATGTATAATCAGCTGCTGATGGCAATGGCCTCCTCCGAGCGTATTTTTGAATTTTTGGATGAACAGCCTAATGTGGAAGAAAAAGAAGGCGCATATCAATTTGAAAAGATGGATGGTCAAATTGAATTTGATGACGTTGAATTTGCTTATAATGCAGACCGGCTAGCGTTAAAAAAGATTTCTTTGAAGATGGAGGCCGGGCAGACGATTGCATTGGTTGGCCATACGGGAAGCGGGAAGTCTACCATTGCTAACCTGATCAGCCGGTTCTACGACCCTACATCAGGAGCGGTAAAAGTGGACGGACATGATCTGCGTGATGTCACGTTAGACAGCTTAAGACAGCGTATTAGTGTTGTTCTTCAAGATACGTTTATCTTTTCTGGAACAATTATGGAAAATATCCGCTTCGGCAGACCGGACGCGAAGGATGAAGAAGTAAAGGAAGCGGCAAAGGTTGTCGGAGCAAACAGTTTTATCAGCCGGTTAGCCAATGGTTACGAGACAGAAGTGGAAGAGCGGGGGAATATTCTATCTGCCGGTGAAAGACAATTATTATCCTTCGCAAGGGCGCTTTTGGCAAATCCGAGCATCATAATACTGGATGAAGCTACAGCAAGTATTGATACCGAATCGGAAGTGAAGATTCAAAAGGCGTTGAAACGTTTATTAAAAGGAAGAACGTCGATTATAATTGCCCATCGTCTGTCTACGATTCGAGAAGCAGACTGCATCTATGTTCTGGAGCAGGGAGAGGTTTTAGAATATGGAAATCATCAGGAATTAATGCAGCTGCACGGGAAATATTATGAACTTGTTAAATCACAGTTCACGATGCTGGATGCTATATAAAATAAAACGAAAGGAGCAGCTGAAATTTTGGCTGTTCTTTTTTTCTTTTATCGCAGTGCAACAGAAAGTAAAATCCCCCGCTGAATAATATTTTACATTATGTTAATATATAGGAATGAAAGACTGGAGGTTCCTTGTTATGAAAAAAGATTTTGCAGTAATTGGTCTTGGCAGATTTGGCGGAAGCATTTGTAAAGAACTAAGCGATAAAGGAATGCATGTTCTCGCAATTGATTCGGATGAGACGAAGGTCAATGAATATAAAAATATTGCTTATCATGCTGTCGGGCTTGATGCGACAGATGAAGATGCCCTGAAAGAGATAGGGATTACCAATTTTGATCATGTTATCGTAGCTATCGGAGAAAATATCCAGGCAAGTATTCTGGCCGCAGTTATCTTGACTGATTTAGAAATAAGAAGAATCACGGTAAAGGCACAGAATGACTATCATGAAAAAATCCTGAATCGGATTGGCGTTCATCATGTCGTCCATCCGGAAAGGGATATGGGCAAGCGGCTGGCACACAGCTTTATATCCAATAATATTTTAGAGTATCTGGAGCTATCCAACGAGCACAGTATCGTAGAGGTTATCGCAGGCAAGAAAATGATTGGTAAAAATTTAATTACACTGGATGTCCGGGCAAAGTTCGGGTGCAATATTGTTGCGATAAAAAGAGGATCAGAAATTGATGTATCCCCAGAAGCAGATCAGCCTCTCCATGAAGGAGATATACTTATTGTGATTGGGGCAGATCAGGATATTAACCGGTTTGAAAAAGCATTTATTTTTGATTAACTATAAATGCGCCCTCTTTAAAAGACCCTTCACGTTGAATATCATCGTGAAAGGGTCTTTTCCAGTTGTCAGCTAAAGCCGCTCATTGCCAAAGCGGTAGATAAGAAGACGCTCGTCTGGATTCAGCCAGTATGCTTTTAGTTTTATTTCCTGCAATAATTCAAAAGGGCTGTCATATTCAAGGAATTGAATATATGTATCATGAGGATAATAGAGAATAATATCTACCACCCTCGGGGCCTCTTCAACTGATTTCAAAATATTAGAGGTTATACGCTTAAAAATTTGTACAGAAAAAGGATTGAAAAAATAAAAATGATTATCTTTTGCACGAATCTTATATTCCTCTGCTAAGCAGCAAATAAATTGAATATCGGTCTGTTTGTTCTCGGCATTTATTGATTGTGTATATGTTTGTAAGTTATGCTGGGCATTGTTAAAAAAATGCATGTCCATTTCTATGCCAGTAACTGATATCTGCTGAAAAAAATCAAGGTAAAAGGCTAAACGTCCTTTTCCGCATCCAAAATCAATGACAGTGCCTTGTTTATCAAGCGTATAATTTTTTGTTAATTTTTCCAAAGCGCTGTATGGAGTCGGCTCATAAGGATTGTAATGATGTGACTCAGGATAGATTGTTTTCTTGTCCTCGGTGGTATGAATATGCAACAGCTTATCATAATATTTATCCTTCATAAACAAGTACCTCTTTCTGGACAGCAATGCCGTCCATTTTAAAGAAAAGCTCCATTCTCCAAAAATAACTTTTCAGGAGAATGGAGCTTCTGTTCTTTATATTTCCATAATGATTGGTAAAACCATTGGACGACGTTTCGTTTTTTCATATAAGAATGGAGCAATCGTATCTGTAATTTCATTTTTAATTTCAGACCATTGTGTTGTACGACGTTCCATTACTTTTTCTAAATGCTTAGCGACAAGTTTTTGTGCATCGTTGATAAGGTCTTCTGATTCACGCATATAGACAAAACCGCGAGAAATAATATCTGGACCTGATTCAATTTTAAATTCTTTCATGTTGATACTTACAACAACAATAACTAAGCCTTCTTCAGAGAGAATTCTGCGGTCTCTAAGAACAATATTCCCGATATCGCCAATTCCGCTACCATCTACATAGATAGAACCGGACGGGATTTTACCTGCAATTGCAGCTTGTTCTTTTCCAAGGGCCAGTACATCCCCATTGTCCATGATGAAGGAATGATTTTCTTGGACCCCGCAGGCTTCAGCCAATTTCATATGCTCGATCAACATACGATACTCTCCATGAATCGGCATGAAGAATTTCGGTCTAATCAATCGAAGCATAAGTTTTTGTTCTTCTTGACTTCCGTGACCAGAAGTATGAATATTATTCAGTTTTCCATGAATAACGTCTGCTCCTGCACGGTATAATTTATTGATTGTTCTGCTTACGCTGACAGTGTTTCCCGGGATTGGTGATGATGAAAATACAACGGTATCTCCAGGAATAAGCTGAATTTGCCGGTGTGTTCCATTAGCAATACGGGAAAGTGCTGCCATGGTTTCGCCTTGTGAACCAGTACAGAGGATCGTCACTTCATTTGCCGGAAGACGATTGATTTGGTTCCCCTCAATAAACGTATCCTTAGGTGCCTGAATGTATCCCAGCTCCTGTCCGATGTTTATTGCAGATTCCATACTTCTTCCAAAGACAGCAACTTTACGGTTATGCCTCACGGACGCTTCAACTACTTGCTGGAGGCGATAAATATTAGACGCAAACGTAGCAAAAATCAGTCTGCCGTCAACACGGCTGAATATATCCTGGATGCTTTCGCCAACGACACTTTCTGACATTGTAAAACCAGGTACTTCACTATTTGTACTATCGGATAGGAGGCATAGTACCCCTTCTTCGCCAATTTGAGCCATTTTTGCAAGGTTTGCCGGTTCACCGACTGGCGTGAAATCAAATTTGAAATCGCCGGTATGAACGATATTTCCAGGCGGTGTTTTGACAACAATCCCAAAAGCATCTGGAATACTGTGTGTAACACGGAAAAAGCTAACGGAAGTTTTACGGAATTTAATCACATCATCTTCTTGAATAGGAATTAGCTTGGTACTGCGTAATAAACCATGTTCTTCTAATTTATTACGGATTAACCCAAGCGCTAATTTTCCAGCATAAATTGGCACATTAATTTGTTTTAATAAGAATGGGATTCCACCAATATGATCTTCGTGACCATGTGTAACAAAAAGACCTTTGATTTTATCTTGATTTTGAACAAGATAGGTGTAATCCGGAATTACATAATCAATACCAAGAAGGTCATCCTCAGGGAATTTAATTCCTGAATCGATAAGGATAATCTCATCCTGAAATTGAACTGCATACGTATTTTTGCCGATTTCCCCAAGTCCGCCCAGGGCAAATACAGCAGTCTGATCATTTTTTACAAACTTCATTCTTATACGTTCTCCACTTCAAAATTGCCAGTACTTTTTTCGTATTCGAGATGTGCCTCATCTAATACTTGAATGTACTCAATGTTAATATTGCGGTCACTAATTTTTGTTCTTGCTTCTCTTACGGATTCAGCTTCTACATAGAGGCTCTCCGTACGTTCTCTTACAGGCACTTCTTCACGTGATGCCTGATATAATACTTTAAAAATCATTTCATCTCTCCTTTAAAATTTAAAAACTTTATTTAGTCAGGGTTATTCTTTAGATGTGTTATATTCCGTTATAAAAGGCAAGTTTCCGTCAGCTCACCTGAAAAATGGCTTTTCTAATTAAGAATGATATTCTTATTTGGCTGTTTATTATTTATTAGTAGTTGGTACGCGTCCCTCTTTGCCTAGTAAATCCTTCAAACGTTTTTTTAGTTTCTCTTTAAGACGTTTCAGCATAAGGACTCACTTCTCCTTCCGATAATATAGAAAAGCAAATTTAACCCTCTACCGTCCAATCCTCTTATCTATAGTATAGTACGAAATTGGAAAGAATTAAATAAAAAACGATAAATAATAAAAAATATTCCTTTGTTCGTGTTTGCTAAACTATTTCTATCATCGTCTAAATCAGCAATTTTATACAGTTTGAAAAGAATTTTCCGGGAGCGCTAAATTAACTGATTTCAATGGAATTATCCGGAATGGCAAAAGGATTGTTCCCGTTGATCCGGTCAAAAAACATAATACCGTTTGTATGATCGATTTCGTGTTGAAAAACAATAGCCGGATAATCTTTTAAACGTAATTTAACTGGATTATCATTCATATCTGTTGCAGTTATAGTAATACGAGCGTGTCTTGGGACATATCCTTCTATAACACGGTCAACAGATAAGCAGCCCTCTCCATTTTGCAAGTATGCCTGCTCTACAGAGTGACTGATGATCTTAGGGTTGGCCAGTCCCATACTGTATTTTTTTCCTTTGCTGTCTTCGAAATGCAGTGCAATCAATTGTTTTTCAATGCCAAGCTGAGGGGCAGCCAGACCTACTCCGGCTCTTAAATTATATTTTTCAGCTATTTCATCATCTTGACTGTTTTTTAAGAATTGAAGCATATCTTCTAATAATTGTTTGTTTTCCGCAGACAGCGGAACATCTACCTTATCGGCTTTTTTTGTTAAAGAAGGATGTCCTTCCCTGACAATATCTTTCATTGTTATCATGTTTACGACTCCTTTATATCTGTTTATTTACGTTATAGAGGATGTTCAAAAGGTCTCTGAATAACAAGCGGCAAACTCTTTTATTGACTTGGCTTTTCCCTGGCGAAGCGATTACTCGACACATTGAAAATCGTTTGTTCCTTTTGAACACGTTAGCTTAAATTAGAAAATAATGTGAGACAAGTCTGTTGCTTATCATAACACATAAATTTAAACATGGATGATATTTCATATTATAAAATAGGAGGGGAGGATGTAAAAGGTTTTGCTCTAGTCTTTCCTGAACTTCGCATCATATGTTACAATTTTAGTCGTATATAGTTTAAAAAACGGATACATAGGAGAAACAAAAAGAAACGTACATATTGGAGGTTTTTTTGTGTCAAAAAAAGGTTATTTATATGCAATTATTATTTCTTCTTTATTACTCATTGCTGCATGCAGCAGTAAATCTGCTGAAGAACAAATACATGATCATCTTGAAGAAGCCATTCAAATAGAAGAAGGATATGAAACACAGCAGCAGGAAATTGAAGAACTGGAACAACAGGAACAGGAAATATTCAGTCAGATCGTGGAGCTTGATATGGAGCAATTTGATCAAATTCAAGAATTATCACAGGAAGCCATTTCTATCGTTGAACAAAAGCAGGAAAAGCTTGGTGAAGAAAGAGAAAGCATTGAAGCTTCTCAAGAAGAATTTGAACAAGTGGAGTCCCTTATCTCTGATTTAGAGGAAGAAAATGTTCAGCAGGAAGCAGAAAGCATGTATGATATCATGATAGAGCGATATACAACATACTATGACTTAAATGATACGTATCAAACTTCCGTTGACCAGGAAAAAGAGTTATATGAAATGCTGCAGCAGGAAGAGCTTGAACAGGATGAAGTAACCAGTCATTTAGAAGCTTTAAATGAAAATTATGAAGGAATTATTGCATTGAATGAAGAATTTAATCAATTGACAGCTGACTATAATGAAGCAAAACGTACATTTTATGAAGCATCTGATTTAAATGTAAGTTATGAAGACGAACCAGATGCCGATACAGAAGAATAATTACCGTTAAGCACCTCCTGCTCAGGAAAAACCTGAGCAGGAGGTTTTTTTGACAGGAAGAATCCAGATGTTCTCATAGAGCGTATGTATGCTGCAAAGAAAAAATTACAGCACGATGTTTTATGCTGAAATGATACAAAATTGATACAGTTTTTTTACATAGTAATACAGTTTTTACTTGATGGAACAGGGAGCAGCAACCCCTTGGATAATATATCAATGTACAAGAAACAAACTGATTGACCATCCATAAAAAATGAGCTAAGATAATAGGAGATAAAAATTGTATTACTTTCTATTGCTCGTCCTTTTAGAACAGTAGTGATAAAATAATACAGATTAAAAATTTCTGCATTAGGGTAAAGGTATTAGTATGTAATTTTTATTGTTTAAGGGTAGAATAGTAAAAGAATACTTAATTTTGATATAAGAAAGGAAGAGGTGAATCATTTTGAAACAGGTACTTGAAAATATTGAAAACCAATTCGAAATGTTCCAAGTTCTAGATGAAAATGGAAAAGTTGTAAACAAAGATGATCTCCCTGATTTATCAGATGATGAATTGAAGGAGTTAATGAGACGCATGGTATATACACGTATACTTGATCAGCGTTCCATTGCACTTAACCGTCAAGGACGCTTAGGTTTCTATGCGCCGACTGCCGGTCAGGAGGCTTCTCAGTTAGGAAGTCAATTTGCATTAGAGCAAGATGATTTTATTTTACCGGGATATCGTGATGTTCCACAGTTGATTTGGCAGGGACTTCCATTATACCAAGCTTTCTTATTCTCTAAAGGACATTTTCACGGAAACCAATATCCGGATGAAGTAAGAGCGTTAAGCCCGCAAATTATAATCGGTGCACAGTATGTTCAAACAGCTGGTGTAGCGCTTGGTTTGAAAAAACGCGGCAAGAAGAATGTAGCAATCACTTATACAGGTGACGGCGGTACTTCTCAAGGTGATTTCTACGAAGGAATAAACAATGCTGGCGCATTTAAAGCTCCTGCTATTTTTGTTGTGCAAAATAACCGTTTTGCTATTTCTGTTCCTGTAGAAAAACAAACCAATGCAAAAACATTAGCTCAAAAAGCTGTTGCTGCTGGAATTGAAGGAATTCAAGTAGACGGCATGGACGTTTTAGCAGTTTATGCAGCAACTAAAATGGCTCGTGACCGTGCAGTAGCAGGTGAAGGCCCTACCTTAATCGAAACATTAACTTACCGCTTTGGACCGCATACCATGTCTGGTGATGATCCAACTCGCTACCGTACAGAAGATATGGACAAAGAGTGGGAGCAAAAAGATCCGCTTGTTCGTTTCCGTAAATACCTCGAAGGTAAAAAACTTTGGACAGAAGAAGACGAGAACAAAGTAATTGACGAAGCGAAAGAAGATATTAAAAAAGCAATTAAACAAGCTGAACAACAGCCTAAACAAAAAGTTACTGATTTAATTGATAATATGTATGAAGAGCTTCCAACTCATTTACAGGAGCAAAAAGAAATCTATCAAGCAAAGGAGTCGAAATAAATCATGGCACAAATGACAATGATTCAAGCAATCACTGATGCAATGCGCGTTGAGCTGAAAAATGACGAAAACGTGCTTGTATTTGGTGAAGATGTTGGACAAAATGGCGGAGTTTTCCGTGCTACGGAAGGTCTTCAAGATGAATTTGGCGAAGATCGTGTATTTGATACGCCGCTTGCTGAATCAGGAATTGGCGGCTTAGCCATTGGTTTAGCAATGGAAGGGTTCCGCCCGGTTCCAGAAATCCAGTTTTTCGGCTTCGTTTATGAAGTAATGGATTCAATCAACGGACAAATGGCTCGTTTACGTTATCGTTCCGGCGGTCACTATAATGCACCAATTACTGTTCGTGCACCATTTGGCGGCGGGGTTCATACGCCTGAACTGCATGCTGACTCTTTAGAAGGACTTATTGCACAACAGCCGGGTATGAAAGTAGTTATTCCTTCTACACCATATGAAGCAAAAGGACTGCTTATTTCTGCAATTCGTGATAATGATCCGGTTGTATTTTTAGAGCATATGAAGTTATACCGTTCTTTCCGCGGCGAAGTTCCGGAAGAAGATTATACTGTGGAGCTTGGAAAAGCAGACGTAAAACGCGAAGGTACTGACGTTACGTTACTTGCTTATGGCGCAATGGTGCATTCTTCATTAAAAGCAGCTGAAGAATTAGAGAAAGATGGTATTTCAGTAGAAGTAATCGACTTGCGTACGGTTTCTCCAGTAGATTATGAAACCATTTTAGAGTCTGTTAAGAAAACAAATCGTGTCGTATTTGTCCAAGAAGCGCAGCGTCAAGCTGGTATTGCTGGACAAGTTATTTCTGAAGTGCAAGAAAGAGCAATTTTACATTTAGAAGCTCCTATTCTTCGTGTTACTGCACCAGACACAGTTTATGCATTCTCTGATGCAGAGGAAGTATGGCTGCCAGACCATAAAGACATTGTTGAAAGAGTAAACGAAGTAATCAATTTCTAAATTATTTAGGAGGTCAAATCCATGGCATTTAATTTTAAATTACCAGATATCGGTGAAGGAATTCACGAAGGCGAGCTTGTTAAATGGTTCGTTAAAGAAGGCGACGAAGTAAAAGAAGACGATGTGCTTTGTGAAATTCAAAATGATAAATCTGTTGTTGAGATTCCATCTCAGGTAGACGGAACAGTTACAAAAATCCATGTGGCAGAAGGTGAAGTTGCAGTTGTAGGTGATACGTTAATTTCATTTGATGCAGAAGGATACGATGATGAAGAAGAGGAAGATACTAAATCAGATGATGCTTCTTCTGAATCAAAAGAGCAAAAAGCGGAAGAAAATGCGGATCAAGCGTCTGAAGACAACGCCTCTGAATCAGATGACAAACGTGTTATCGCGATGCCTTCTGTTCGTAAATTCGCACGTGAAAATGATGTGAATATTAAAGATGTACAAGGATCCGGCAAAAACGGACGTATTACAAAAGAAGATGTAGAAAGCTTCTTAAGCGGAGATCAGCCTGAGACTTCTTCTGAATCTGCAGAACCGGCAACTTCTGAAGATACACAAGCAGCAGCTGCTCCACAAGGACAGTATCCGGAAACACGCGAGAAAATGACAGCAATGCGTAAAGCAATTGCTAAATCAATGGTTAACTCTAAATCAAAAGCTCCGCACGTTACGTTAATGGACGAAGTGGACGTTACAGAATTAGTAGCTCACCGTAAGAAATTCAAAGCAGTTGCAGCAGAACAGGAAATCAAGTTAACGTACATGCCATATGTCGTTAAAGCATTGGTATCTGCGTCTAAGAAATTCCCAATCCTTAACTCTTACATTGATGATGCAACAGATGAAATTGTAGAAAAACATTACTACAATGTCGGAATTGCTGCAGATACAGATCGCGGACTTTTAGTACCGGTTGTGAAAGATGCAGATAAAAAATCTATCTTCCAGATTTCTGATGAAATCAATGAATTGGCAGTTAAAGCGAGAGATGGTAAACTGAAACCAGACGAAATGAAAGGTGCTTCCAATACGATTTCCAATATTGGTTCAGCTGGCGGTCAGTGGTTCACTCCAGTATTAAACTATCCAGAGGCAGCTATTCTCGGAATTGGTCGTATTGCTGAAAAACCTGTCGTTCGTGATGGTGAAATCGTAGTGGCTCCAGTTCTTGCTGTATCCCTAAGCTTTGATCATCGTATCGTTGATGGTGCAACTGCTCAAAATGCATTGAACCAAATCAAACGTTTATTGAATGACCCACAATTAATTATGATGGAGGCGTAAGTCATGGTAGTAGGAGATTTCCCGGTAGAAGTAGACACACTTGTCGTTGGTGCTGGTCCAGGAGGCTATGTTGCAGCAATTCGTGCAGCACAGCTGGGACAAAAGGTTACAATTGTTGACAAAGGTGAATTAGGCGGCGTTTGTTTAAACGTTGGATGTATCCCTTCTAAAGCACTTATTGAAGCAGGACACAAATATCAGAATGCAAAAGGCTCTGATGATTTAGGTATTACAACAGAAAACGTAAGTCTTGACTTCTCTAAAGTACAAGATTGGAAAGCATCTGTTGTAAACAAACTTACTTCTGGTGTTCAAGGACTTTTAAAAGGAAATAAAGTGGATATTGTAAAAGGGGAAGCTTACTTCGTAGATGAGCATACGGTAAAAGTTGCCGGCGAAAAAGACTCTCAAACTTACAAATTTAACAACTGTATTCTTGGTACTGGTTCTTCACCAATTGAAATCCCTTCTTTCAAATTCTCTGAAAGAGTATTGGATTCTACAGGAGCATTGGCTCTAACTGAAGTTCCTGAAAAATTAGTTGTTATCGGTTCTGGTTATGTTGGAACTGAGCTCGGTACAGCTTATGCAAACTTCGGCACAGAAGTAACGTTCTTAGAAGGTGCTAAAGATATTCTTGGCGGCTTTGAAAAACAAATGACCCAAGTTGTTAAAAAAACGCTTGATAAAAAAGGTGCTAAAATTGTTACAGAAGCAATGGCTAAAGGCGCAGAAGAAACAAAAGACGGTGTAAAAGTTACTTACGAAGCAAATGGCAAAGAAGAAGTCATTGAAGCTGATTACGTACTTGTTACAGTAGGGCGCCGTCCAAACACAGAAGAACTCGGCTTAGAACAAATTGGCGTTGAAAAAGATGACAGAGGCTTGATTAAAGTGGATAATCAAGGAAGAACTTCTGTAAGCAACATCTTTGCAATCGGCGATATTGTTCCTGGTCCGGCGCTTGCTCATAAAGCATCTTATGAAGCTAAAATTGCCGCAGAAGCAATCAGCGGTGAAAAAGCAGCTATTGACTACAACGCTATTCCGGCAGTAGCATTTACGGAACCTGAATTAGCAACAGTAGGTCTGTCTGAACAAGCTGCGAAAGACGCGGGCTATGATGTAAAAGCTGCGAAATTCCCATTTGCAGCAAATGGACGTGCATTATCGTTGAACACATCAGAAGGCTTTGTGAAACTGGTTACACGCAAAGAAGATGGTCTTATCATTGGCGGCCAAATCGCTGGTCCAAATGCGAGTGACATGATTTCTGAAATCGGACTGGCAATTGAAGCTGGAATGACAGCAGAAGATATTGCATTGACTATCCATGCTCATCCAACACTAGGCGAGATTACGATGGAAGCTGCAGAAGTAGGCTTGGGCACACCAATCCACACAATGTAATTTTTATTAAAAAAAGGCATGCTCCGGGTATATATCCGGACATGCCTTTTTTGAGGGATAAGAAAGCATAAATACACTGTCCGCAGAAAGCGACTTCCTAAGACTGGGACTGCGATTACCAATGTTGTCAGGTTAATGAATTTTCTTAAATTCAATACAAATAACAATAAAACTATCTAGCGTAGTGTTTTTCCGCAGCGGTAGCACAAACCTGACAATATTGCTCCGATTACTCGTCCCATCGAAAACCATTGCGAGTACCCGCCCCATCGAAAAACCGTTGCAGCGGACAACTCTTAGGTAAGAACACGGGTGTTTTAAAGATCTGGTGGTGTTTTTGCTTTTCTTAATATAAAAAGGGAATCAGCAGCCTGCTTTGAGGTGCCTGACTCCCTTTTATCATGCAATAAATCTATTCTGAAGGGTTTTACTCCTTCATGCAGGACTTAATAAATAATTTGATCATTTGCGCTGACAATGGATTCTAAAGTCTCCATAAGATCTCCGCGTGACATGTGATTTTCAATCGAGTAGATAACGTCTTCATCTTTAAGTAAGTAGACACTGTTATTATTCAAAGTATAATCTGGCGGCAACTCCTGATTATCCATGGTACGTTTTTCCGGACTGGAAATTTCTTCTGGATATTTTGCCTTCAAATCAATAAATGTATTCATATAACTATCATTATCTTCAGCTGGAGGAACATATATAACGTGATAATCTGTAAATTCGAATTCAATAACTTGCATGTTCTCTTCGTGTTGACAGCTATTTAATATGGGAATCATAGTAAATAAAAGTAGAATGATACCAAAATTCTTCATTCTATGTCACCTCTTCCCGAAAATAAAAGCGCTGACTGTCACTTTTGTTTTCGCTGGATATACGTAGTTTAACAAATAAAATCCAGTATTTAAGAGATGTTATAAAATAGTAATAAAAATGATATTAGAGTAACATTCTTTTGTAGCAATGTGTAATACTTTAAAGGAAAAGTAATGATATACACGTTTTGATGTCGAAAAATCATATAAAGAAAAAGCTCCCCTTAAGGAGAGCTTTTTCTTTAATATTCTTTCATTCCTCAGTACAGCTTTTTGTGAATTAAGATTCGGGTCTGTTTTCTTCCTGGTCAACCTCAGGAAGTGTTTTCTTGAAGCCTTCTCTCATTTTCCTTATTTCTTTCTTCTGATTTTCACGGAACTCTGGATCATATCTGCGCTGTCTAGCTTCCAAAGTTAAAATTTTATGTTCACTTTTCAGTGATTTGAAGAGAGCAATCGTCATAAGAATCATTAAGAAAGCAAATGGGAATGCTGCAATTAGCATGGCCATTTCTAAGGCGCCCAAACCGCCAGACCATAATAATACAGAAGCAATCGCAGCTAAAATTAGTCCCCAAACAACTTTTATACCCATGCTAGGGTTTAGTTTACCACCTGTTGTAAGCATACCTAGGACAAAGGTTCCTGAATCAGCAGAAGTAATGAAGAAACATGAAATCAAGATTACTGCAATACCGATGACAACAGAAGCCATTGGCATGGATTCAAGGAAAGCAAATAAAGCTACTTCTTCGCCCATTTCACTCATTAATTGATGAATCATACCACCTTGGGAAATATCCATCTCCAGTCCTGCTATACCAAAAACAGAGAACCAGAAAGCACTGAAAATTACTGGTACAGCAGTAACTCCGATAACAAACTCACGAATCGTTCTTCCTCTAGAAACCCTGGCAATAAATGTTCCAACAAATGGAGACCAGCCAATCCACCATGCCCAATAAAAAAGTGTCCAATCATTTAGGAATTCTCTGTTTCCTTCAAACGCATTCGTACTGAAAGTCATACTTGGGAGGTTTTGAAAATAATTCCCCAATGTTGTTGTAAAAGATTCAACCATTTGTGTAGAAGAACCTAGAATAAATACAAAAATCATCAACCCAATAGCAAGGACAACATTTGCCCAACTCAGATAGCGAATCCCTCTGTTAATGCCTGTAGTAGCAGATAACATAAATAACGCTGTGATAATGATAATAACAATCAGATTAACGGTAAAGTTATTAGGAATTACGTCGAATGTAAAATTTAACCCGGCCGTAATCTGTGTTGCCCCAAGCCCAAGGGAAGTGGCAATACCAAATACCGTTGCGAAAACTGCTAGTGTATCAATAGCTACTCCCCAGCCGCCTTTTGCACGGTCTCCTAGCAACGGTGCAAAAGCTGAACTGATTAGAGCTGGCGCCCGATGGCGGAATTTAAAATAAGCAAGTGTCAATGCAAGTACTGCATAAGTAGCCCATGGATGGAAACCCCAATGGAATAAAGTGTACTGCATCGACTGTTCCGCTGCAGCTATTGTTTCTGGTTCAGCAGAAGACGGTGAATAATAATGGGACACAGGTTCTGTCACACCGTAGAATACGAGACCAACTCCCATACCGGCGGTGAATAAAAAGGCAAACCAAGTAAAATAGCTATATTCCGGTTTGTCATCCGGTTTTCCTAGTTTAATTTTCCCGTAGGGCCCGAAGATAAGAAACAATGCAACAAAAATAAAACCTGTTGTAACCAGCATATAAAACCAGCCAAATGTGTTAGAAATGTAATTATCAATGACGCCTAAGACATTTTCGACATTTTCAGGGAAAAATGTTCCCCAAATAAGAAATACAAGTATCAGTGATATAGATACCCAAAAAACAGGTGTAATTGTTTTTAATTTAATAAGTATGACCTCCTTATGTTATAACATTAAGCAATGTAAGCTAAGCAGTGTCACCATCTTCTTATACATTTCAATGTTCATCCAATCTGGTTGCTGTAATGTAAAAAAGTTCAATTCATTGGTGTTTCTTATAATTCCCTTTTAGAAGAGAGTTTATCCAGAGACTGATAATGAAATTAAAACAATACAAAAGATTATGACACAAATTCAAATCACAGCAATTTTACTGTAATATGGATTTCAACTTTTGTAACGTCAGTTAGTAATTAAGCGCGAAATAGATTGCATAGCGTCAGAATAACTAAGCTGCTGCTTAAAGTAATATCTTTTCCGTTTTTTAGACTGGTTTTATGTCGATTCATTCCCTCTTCTTTTGTTAAATACCTATAACAGACTAACAATCCTTTAACCTTATTGTCAACCTTTTGATTTAACACCTGTACAAGCAGACGATAGAAGTATGTACCCTGTCAAGGCTGTATATCATCTAAAGTAATTTCGCCTGCAGATAACCTGGAAGGGCTTTCTCCGATGGTAGTTTGTATTGATGTTTTGGTAATTTGAAATTCATATCAACTATTTTATTTTGATATCGAAAGAATAAAGACAGTGTCGCTTTATGTATTTTAAATTCTTAGCTTACTAGTTTATTTAATTAATCATTTTCAAAAAAATCAAACGTATTGGATTCTTTTTCTTTAATAATACTTCGGTTGCTCATTGTAAAAAACTCACTTATAATAAAATCAGAATTTTATAATGGATTATGGGGGTTTTTGATAATATGTTACGAAAAAGCGGCTTTATTGTCGTATTCATTCTACTCGTTGGAGTGATGGCGGCTTGCAGTTCGAATGATAATGAGGAAAGCAGTGCAGAACAATCTGGGGAGGAGACAGAAGCTCCAGAAGAAAATACCGAGAGCCAAGAGAATGAAGATTCGGATGAAAATGAAACAAATGAACAAGAAGCAGAAGAAGGCAATGAGGAGGAAAACGCAGAGAATCAAGAGCCGATTTACTACATAGACGAAGAAACAGCAGCGATTCATCCTATAGACGATGCAGATGAGAATGTAGTTCTTCTTACCATTGATGATGCACCTGATGAGTATGCTCTGGAAATGGCTGAAACCTTACAGGAAAAGGATGCGAAAGCAATATTTTTTGTGAATGGGCACTTTATTGAAGATGAAGAAGGGCAAGAAGCGTTAAAAACCATTCATGAAATGGGATTCCCAATCGGTAACCATACGTATTCTCATCCGGTAATTCCAGAAATTCCTGAGGATGAACAAACAGAGGAAATCATCAGCCTAAACGATAAAATCGAAGAAATTATTGGTGAACGTCCGCAATTCTTCCGGGCACCGCATGGCGCGAATTCAGATCATTCACGCGAGGTTGTTAAGGAAGAAGGAATGGTTTTAATGAATTGGACGTACGGTTTTGACTATTTTGAGGAATATCAGGATGCAGATAAATTAAAAGAAGCCCTGATTTCAGGAGAAGCGCCTGAGATAGATATTAATTATTCATTATTACAGCCTGGGGCCAATATCCTGATGCATGACCGTGAATGGACAAATGAAGCACTGGGTGACGTTATTGACGGTCTTCGAGATCAGGGTTATGAGATGGCTGATCCGAATTTAATTGAAACATTAGAATAAAAACATGTGGAGGGGACACCGTGTATCAAACTAGGGTTACCAAGCTGTTAAATATTAAATATCCGATTATTCAAGGGGGATTGGCGTACTTGGCATATGCTGACCTTGCTGCAGCAGTAAGTAATGCTGGCGGACTGGGGCAGGTTACTGCGATGAGCTTAGACTCCCCTGAAAGATTGAAAGCAGAAATTCAAAAAGTAAAACAGCTAACAAAAAAGCCGTTTGGTGTAAACTTTGCTATTGGACAGCATGGCAGGAAATTTGATCACATGGTAAAGGCGGCTATAGAGGAGCAGATCCCTGTTGTGTCTGTAACTGGAGGAAATCCTGCTGGTGTATTTGATATGCTAAAAGGACATCCTGTTAAAAAACTTGTCTTGGTTGCTTCCGTCAGACAGGCTATAAAAGCGCAGGAATTAGGAGCGGATGCCGTGATGGTTGTTGGACAAGAGGGCGGAGGACACTTGGGCAGAAGCGATACAGGCACCATCGTTCTCGCGCCGCAAGTGGCGGATGAACTTGAAATTCCAGTCATTGCATCTGGAGGTATCGTCGATGGGAGAGGCTTCATGGCTGCACTTGCCCTTGGAGCGGAAGGCATTGAAATGGGGACAAGATTTATTGCAACAAAGGAAGTTCAGGCGCATATAAATTATAAAAAAGCAATTGTATCTGCGGGTGAAGGAGATACCGTAGTTATTAAACGCTCATTAGGCACGCCTGCAAGAGCATTACGAACGCCCTTTACAGAAAATATTCTTTCGATGGAAGAAAAATACGGGAATAATTATGAGCAGTTAAAGGATTATATTAGTGGAGAGGTAAATCAAAAATATATCCATTCTGGGAAGGCGTCAGATGGCTTTGGCTGGGCAGGCCAAGGAGCGAGCCGTATTCAGCAGATTTTAAGTGTAGAAGAAGTGATGGACTCCATTATACGGGAAGCAGACGGAATTAAAGAAAAATGGAGTAAAGAGGTGTAAAAATGAATTATACGTATCCGATGGATGAAACGTGGTCGACTAATGAGATTATTGATGTTGTCAATTTTTTCTCATTAATTGAGCAGGCATACGAGAAAAAGGTCCGGCGGTCTGATCTTCTTTCTTTATATCGGCGCTTTAAAGAGATTGTTCCGTCAAAAAGTGAAGAAAAACAATTATTTGAAGAGTTTAAGCGCTCTTCTGGATATTCCAGCTACCATGCTGTGAAAAAAGCAAGAGAGTCTCAAGATGATTTTATTTCGATAAAATGAAGAAAACCCCCTAAACCTTTACCTGTTTAGGGGAATTCTTTATGCATCACGGCTGTCGATTGCCAATTTATAAAGCGGAATCAGCTGTTCATATGTTTCGGTTATCGTGGTAAATAGTTCCTTCTCATTTTGTAAAATCGGATCATCCCAGGATAGATGTCTGCCGATCAAAAACTCGGCTTTTTTTACATCACGGAAACGTTCTACCTCTTTTTCAGTTAATGCTTCCAAGGAAATTGCATCCTTTTTAGTATGATCTAATGAAACAACAAAGGAAGAAGGAAGACTTTTTATTTCTTCAAAATGATCTAAATAGCTTGCAGCAATTTTTGATTTGTTCGGTAATTCATAAATAAGTGCCAGCCAGATAAATAAATGATCATCAAATAATCCGACTTGGAAGTGAGGGTGTTTTTTATAGCCTCTTTTGTTATCAGCGATTGCCAGCCAGGTATCATTGGGCGGATTTACACTTCTGCGTGCGTGTCTGGCAATATGTAAATAAAGCTCTTGATCTGTTTTCTCAGACAAATAGGAGACGAGTTCTTCCCCGATTGCTTGAAATTTTGGCTGTATTCTGTTCTGGATAGCTTCCATACGCTCGTCTAACCCATCGATTGCAAATGTTTGAAAATCCTCTTTTGTAAAATGATGTAATTCCACAAATACCAACCTTTCCTACATTAATATCTACCTTTTCAATATAAATTATTATTCTTTATCTGAAATAAGAAGTCAAGTGAGAGCAGGAAACCTTAAAAAGGAATATTTAAAAGCAATTTTTCAAACGCGAGAAAATGTTTAATACTTCAAAAAGAGGGTATAGAGAGGTAAGAAATAAATTGATTTTTTAGTTTTTAGTGAACAATTTACCTCGTGAATCATAATATATAGCACATACATGAAACGAAAAGAAATGGTTGGCTCTTAAGTGAACTGTGAATTTCCTTATAAAGGAGTGATAGGATGAAATATGTTATGGAAGCCCTCCGTCGAAAAGAAGCAGAAGAACGTCTCCCTGTCATCAAATTAGAAATTGATTATGAATTGGCTACGTTATATGATGCGATGCAGGAGGAAGACACTGTACAAATTATCAAATCTAAAGAGAGACTAAAACAGCTTAGTGAGCAATGGATTAGTCTTATCGATTAAATAATGTCAGGTTGCCCTAATATATAGCCGCTTTCTTTATAAGAAAGAGCATATTAGGGTTGTTTATTGATTAAATCCATCTCCGTTCAATCCTTTATAAAAGTTTAGGATTGGTTTAATAAAGAGGAGTCTGATAAAATAAGCTTACATGTAGTTTTTGGAGGCGATATATAAATGGATCAGCAACAAAGACAGAAAATTTATGAAACAGCAAAACGTTGGATATATGAGGCAGGGACCGAAATTCGAGAGCATATGAACGATCCGCTGGATATTGAAACAAAATCTAATCCGAATGATTTAGTAACGACATTGGATAAACAAACGGAAAAATTCTTTGTAGACCGGATTCATCAAGCTTATCCAGAGCATCACATTATTGGCGAGGAAGGCTTCGGTGACACTTTGTCTAGTGTCGACGGGACTATATGGATTATTGATCCGATTGACGGAACGATGAACTTTGTCCACCAAAAACGCTCATTTGCTATATCTATTGGTATTCTACATAATGGCATAGGTGAGATTGGTTTTGTTTATGATGTGATGGGTGATCAGCTTTACCATGCTAAGCGCGGCGAAGGTGCTTTTAAAAATGAAACCCGATTAGAACCATTGGATAAAAAGAAAAAATTGGAAGAATCCATTATTGGTATGAACCATTTTTGGTTATGTGAGAATCGTGTGGTAGATTATCCAGTTATGCAAAAATTTGTGCGTACGGTAAGAGGTACACGGACAATTGGATCGGCAGCATTAGAATTAGCGAGTGTAGCTGAAGGGGTTCAAGATGCTTATCTCGCTTTAAGTCTGGCGCCATGGGACGTTGCCGGCGGAATTATATTGAATCAGGAAGTTGGCGGTGTTGCCGGAGATGTAGACGGAAATCCTTGGAACCCGCTGGAAAGAGCACCGGCTGTCGTTGCTAATCCCGCAATCCATGATTCCATTATAGGATTTTTAAAGGAAGGAAGGAAATAATCATTCCTTCCTTTTTTTCTTTCTGGACATTGCAAATCCGAATACAGAAAATGCTAGGATAATACATAAAATGATGGCCCATACATTTCGGAAAGCAATAGCCAATCCAACTAAAACAAATAACAGAACAACTAGAAATGCTAATAATAGCATGGAAATATCAATTTTCTTCATTTTCAACCGCCTTTACTATTTGTCCACAAACCAGTATAAAGGATAACAACGAGAACTTCAAAAAACAGACATATAATTTTTCATTTTTCTCTAGTCATATGAAAGCACTTTTAGTATGATTAAGGAAGCGTGTAAATGTGTATCTTCTATAAATAAGGTGGCATGTAAGTTATGGTATTTGATTATGTCTTTGAATTAAATGGAACTGACAATATTTTCTGGATTTTTTATGTAATGAATCTAATTCTTTCAGCAATAGCTTATCAGCTGGGCTTTGCAAAAAAACTCCCGATTGCAAAAAATATCATTGTATACATACTATTGATGGTTGGAACATTTGTTATAACTATTTTTTCCACGGTAATGAGAATGCCTACAATAGAATGCTTGATTATTATCATATTAGTGCTGGGGATATACCGTTTTCGTCTGCATCGAGAGAGAAAAAATCGCAGCGATGTACAAGAAGATAATGCATAAGCAAAAAAAGTATGAGAAGCTGTCCGTTTTTAAATCGGAGAAAGTTATTAGGAAAAAGTGGATATCACTAAAAAAGCAGAGAGTCGATAATCGGCTTCTCTGCTTTTTAATGGAATAAAAAAATACAGGTTATAGGAAATCATCTACTTTCTTTTCTTCTTGATAAAAGCGAAATTTTCCTGTTGCCAGTCTTTTTTTTGTATTTTCTTCAATGCGGTCATAGCAAGTAGTACATAAATGAATATTTTTTCTGCGATTGCGCAATCTTTTCGCATGTGGTGAATTATTTTCTATTTCTTCCACTTTATCGCATATGGTGCATTTAACCTGCATGTTTCCACCTCAATTCGGTAATAAGAGTAAACAATTTCTTTAGAAAGTGCGTGTTCAAAAAGTATGATGAAAAGGACCGGCGGGCTATGACTGCGATGTTCCGGGTTTGCGATTACGTACTTCGCCGAAGAGTTCAGTCGCAATTCCGGCACTAGCATGTCAGAAGACTACCGCTGCCCATCGCCGTGTCATTTTTTATTGTACTTTTTGAGCATCCTCTTATATAACACACTATAAGTATAGCATATTTTATAGAGCTAATTAAATAATCAAAGTTTGAAAAGGTGAGAAGTGGGAATGATAACAATAAAGAAGTGCCTGATTTTCAGCAATCCTATTTTGCCTGAGGAAGCAGGGGAAAGGGATTCCTTGAGTAAAATGAAGTTTCAATTTATGGAAAGGATGATAACATGAAAAAAAGATACGTGGTATCAGCATTAGGAGCAGTCGGAGCAGGAGTTGCCGGTGTATTATTGACAGATAGAAAGAAACGAAAAAAAATAAAATCATCGCTGGGAACATTAAGAGTATTTGAAAACGCTGGAAAACCGGATGAATTTACGGAAGAAGAATTGGATCAATTGGAAAATGCGAAAATGGTTTCCGAGGGGTCGCAATTTGGAGTACAGTACTATAATGAAAAAAAGGCTGAAATGAATCAGCTGTCAAAAGAAGAAAGTGAAAAAAGATAATAGAAAGTCCGCCCGCTGTTTGTTTTATAGACAGCGGGCGGACCTTATTCATGATTAATGAATATGAATTTCTTTAATATACTTAATTGGATTATCCTGATTAGAGCCGTCTTTATAATAAAAATGAACGGGGCCGTCTTCACGAAGCGGCTTTCCTTCTAAGGAAAAAAGCAAATAACCGTTCTTGGCGTCTTCTAAAGCTATTTTTTCGTTTTCTCCATTGCTTTTAATAAATTCAACTTCGGCAGCGTCTGCTTTTGGTTCTGCATTATTCAGAAAATCATGCAATGGGATTACATAGCTGTTTTTTAAATACGCTTCCCCTTCCATTTTCGAGATACTCCGGTTTACAGGCGGTTTTTGAAAGTTTGAAGTAAAAGTTTCTTGTTCTTCTGGTTCCATAAAAGCTTTTTCTAATTCCACTTTTCTATCATCAAAAATCCATACAGTTGGATCAAGTGTGATAGGATAGCCGACATTTCCTTTAATCATTACGATCATATTATTTTATCCCCCTACGTATATACATACATGTATGCAGTGCAAATCAAGATAGGGAAGCGTTTGCTTCACAAATGCAGTTTGCACGTACTTCCAACTATTAGAATAGCAAAGATTAGGAGTACTTTCATCTATTTTAATTCAGAAAGCTGCAACATCTGCCTGCCCTTGATTTTAACAAAAAAAGGAATAAAAAGCGTATTTTTAACATTATACTTAAGTTATATTTGCATTTTTGTACTTGTAGCGATAATATTATATAAAGAATGTTAAAATGCGGAGGGGATTATATTGATGCCTGATGTAACGATTAATCACCGTGAAAAAGCCCACGCTCTTTTGAAAGCTGATGCTGATAAGATACTTCGTTTAATCGAGGTTCAGATAGAAAATTTGACGATGCCACAATGTCCTGTATATGAAGATGTACTGGATACGCAGATGTTTGGCTTATCTAGAGAAATTGATTTTGCAGTTCGTCTGGAATTGATTACAGAAGAAGAAGGACGAAATTTATTGGGAAACCTGGAGAAAAAGCTTAATATATTACATGAGGCTTCACAACGTACATTGTGAGTATATTTGCCGCTGCTGGGACAGTACCAAAATAAAACTTTGCCAATTTAACAAACGGCAAGGTTTTTTTATAAGTTGGAGAATATCAATTGTCAGTGTGCATTGATTCTTATTCAGGAGTAGTCACGGCTGAATTTGAGCTTTGAATCCAAAAGAAAGTTCGGCAACAGCTGATACATCGAAGGATTGCGGCTTTTAATGTGTATGCCCATGTTATCCTTACTATATTCATACGAAAAGCATACGCGAAGGCTTGCTGAATCTTAAATAGGAAAGAAAAGATGAAGACGTTTCAAAATGAAAATAGAATAATTATATATGTAGCAAAAGGAAGCTGAAGAATGGTTGGAATACTAAAAAATGCGTAACCCTGCAGGTCAGCATAAATTTTTGGAGCTTCCTGTTGTTTCCTATATGTTAAAAAATGTATACTGACAAATGAGAGATAATTATAACAGCTCTATTAAAAATATGATATACTGTTAAAAATCTCTTAAACTTACATAGTGACTAGGAGAAAAATAATGTTAAAAAATTGGAAGCACTTCGACTTCACATTGATGATTACGCCAATTCTATTAGCTGGTTTTGGAGTAGTTATGGTATATAGTGCAAGTATGGTATTAGCTGTTGTGGAAGGTTCAGACAGTAATTTTTATCTTAACAGGCAATTAGTATTTTTTATTGTTGCACTTATTGGATTCACGGTTACATCCTTCTTGCCGTACCAACTCTATCAAAGACTGATGAAGATAATCATTATATCTTGTATTATCTTACTTGTAGCTGTTCTTTTCTTTGGAGACACAGTCAATAATGCAAGGTCGTGGTTTCGATTTGGTCCATTCAGCTTGCAGCCTGCAGAGGTTGCCAAGCTTGGTCTGATTATGTATTTAGCTGCAATATATTCTAAAAAGCAGGCCTACTTAGACCAGTTTAGCAAAGGAGTGCTGCCTCCGCTTATTATCACTGCCGTCGTTCTTGGATTGATTGTGGCGCAGCCGGATGTTGGAACAGCTGCTATTATATTTTTGATGGCATGCTCTGTTATCTTTGCTTCTGGTATCAAATGGAGACATTTATCTATTCTTGTTTTTGCCGGCTTGCTGCTGCTTGCATTTGCCATTCCCAACATGGTAACGGAAGAAAGACTTTCCCGTTTTACTGGTGCTTACCAGCCGTTTAATTCGCCGGATTTAAACGGGTATCAATTAATCCAGTCGTATGTTGCGATTGGTGTGGGCGGCTGGACAGGAGAAGGATTAGGGCAAAGTATCCAAAAACTTGGCTTTCTGGTAGAAGGTCATACGGATTTTATTATGGCCATTATTGCGGAGGAACTCGGATTTGTAGGGGTAGCCATTGTTTTAGGTTTACTTGCTGCCATTGTCTTTAGAGGACTCTATATTTCCAGACGATGCCAGGATAGTTTTGGTTCATTGCTTGCACTTGGGATTGCATCGATGATAGGCATTCAAACTTTTATTAATTTAGGCGCAATCAGCGGGGTTCTTCCGATTACAGGTGTTCCCTTGCCATTTATCAGTTATGGAGGGTCCTCTTTGCTGTTTATGATGATAGCCATGGGGGTTCTTAATAATATAGCTATGCAAGTTAATAAGAAAGAAAGTGGAAGGGAAGAACTGGCTCCTAAGCCTAGTTTATTCCAAAGAAAATCTATCAATTCGTACAGAGGTGGTAAAGCATGACAGACTTAAAGCAAATTAACAAAGTATTAGTTGCAAACAGAGGAGAAATCGCGATACGTGTATTCCGGGCTTGTACCGAGTTAAATATTCGCACTGTAGCTGTTTACTCCAGCGAAGATTCGTCTTCCTTTCACCGGTTTAAAGCGGATGAAGCTTATTTAATCGGGGAAGGGAAAAAGCCGATCGACGCATACTTAGATATCGAAGGAATCATTGCTTTAGCAAAAGAAGTAGATGTGGATGCGATCCACCCGGGCTATGGCTTCCTTTCTGAAAACATCGAATTTGCAAAGCGCTGTGAAGAAGAGGGCATTATTTTTATCGGCCCTACCAGCCAGCATTTAAATATGTTTGGAGATAAAGTAAAAGCAAGAGAACAAGCGTTAGCTGCCGATTTACCAATTATTCCGGGCAGTGACGGCCCGGTTGATTCTTTAGAAGAAGTCAAAGCTTTCGGGGATAAGCATGGCTATCCGATTATTATTAAAGCTTCGCTTGGCGGCGGCGGAAGAGGCATGCGTGTGGTGCAGGATGTCAATGAAGTGGACAATGCTTATGACCGCGCAAAATCAGAAGCAAAGGCTGCCTTTGGGAATGATGAAATCTATGTAGAGAAATTAATTGAAAATCCGAAACATATTGAAGTACAAATTATTGGCGACAACCAAGGGAATATTATTCATTTATATGAAAGAGACTGTTCCGTACAGCGCCGTCATCAGAAATTGATCGAGGTTGCTCCAAGCTTATCTCTAAATGAAGAGCTGAGAGAAGCAATCTGTCAGGCAGCTGTTGATTTGATGAAAAATGTCGACTATCTCAATGCAGGTACCGTGGAATTTCTGGTAACCGAAAATGATTTTTACTTTATCGAAGTAAACCCGCGTGTGCAAGTAGAGCATACGATTACCGAGATGATTACCGGTGTGGACATCGTTCAGACGCAAATCAAGATTGCAGATGGGTTTGGACTGCATGATAAGGAAGTAGGTATACCAACACAGGATAAAATTACAACACAGGGCTATGCGATTCAATCCCGTGTGACTTCGGAAGATCCGCTGAATGATTTTATGCCGGATACCGGAAAAATCAATGCTTACCGCAGCGGCGGCGGATTTGGTGTCCGTCTCGATGCAGGAAATGCGTATCAGGGAGCAGTTATTTCGCCTCACTATGATTCATTATTAGTAAAAGTTTCTACCTGGGCGCTTGATTTTGAACAGGCTACTATTAAAATGGTGCGAAACTTAAAAGAATTCCGAATTAGAGGAATCAAGACAAATATTCCATTCCTGGAAAATGTGATGCTGCATGAGCAGTTCTTATCTGGAGAATATGATACGACGTTCATTGATAAAACACCAGAATTGTTTATTTTCCCGGTACGCCGTGACCGCGGAACCAAAATGCTGACGTATATTGCGAACACCACGTTAAATGGTGTAGATGGCGCGGAAAAGCAGGACAAACCGGATTTTGATAAATTGATTATTCCGAACACAGAAAATATTGAAATACAGCCGGGCTCGAAACAAATTTTAGATGAACGCGGTCCAGAAGGACTTGCTAACTGGCTGAAGGATCAAAAACAGGTGATGCTGACTGATACGACATTCCGTGATGCCCATCAATCTTTACTGGCTACACGCGTTCGTACCAATGACTTATTGCATATTGCAGAGCCGACAGCAAAATTACTGCCGAATCTATTTTCTGTAGAGATGTGGGGCGGTGCAACCTATGATGTTGCTTACCGTTTCTTGAAAGAGGATCCATGGCAAAGACTGCTGCATTTGAGAAAGCGCATGCCGAACGTGTTATTCCAGATGCTTCTGCGTGCAAGTAATGCGGTCGGATACAAAAACTATCCGGATAATGTAATCGAATTATTTGTGAAGAAAAGTGCCGAAGCCGGTATTGATGTCTTCCGTATTTTTGACAGCTTGAACTGGGTGGAGGGCATGCAGGTAGCCATCGATAACGTCCGCAAAACCGATAAAATTGCAGAAGCTGCAATTTGTTATACGGGTGATATTCTAGACACAGGCAGACAAAAATATGATCTTGACTACTATAAGAATATGGCAAAAGAACTGGAAACAGCTGGCGCTCATATTCTGGGAATCAAGGATATGGCAGGCTTGCTGAAGCCGGAAGCGGCCTATCAGCTGATCAGCACATTAAAAGAAACCGTCGATATTCCGATTCACCTGCATACACATGATACGAGCGGCAATGGCGTTTTTGCATACTCCAGAGCGATTGAAGCAGGGGTCGATGCGGTTGATGTCGCGGTTGGTTCAATGGCAGGAATGACTTCCCAGCCAAGTGCACAGTCGCTGTATTACGCTTTAGATGGAAAAGAACATCAACCAGCATTGGATATTGAAAAATTTGAAGAAATCGGCCAGTATTGGGAAGGCGTACGCCAGTATTATAAAGATTTTGAAAGCGGCATGATGTCACCGCATACGGAAATTTATCAGCATGAAATGCCAGGCGGCCAATACAGCAACCTGCAGCAGCAGGCAAAAGCGGTAGGGCTTGGCGAACGCTGGAATGAAGTGAAAGCAATGTTCCGTACGGTGAATGATATGTTCGGTGATATTGTCAAGGTTACTCCATCCTCCAAAGTGGTCGGAGATATGGCGCTCTTCATGGTGCAAAACGATTTAACAGAGGAAACAATCTATGAAAAAGGCGAATCCATTGATTTCCCTGATTCGGTGATTGAATTTGCACAAGGATATATCGGACAGCCTTACCAAGGTTTCCCGGAAAAACTGCAAAAGCTGATTTTAAAAGATAAAAAACCAATCGCTGTAAGACCTGGAGAGCTATTAGAAGACGTTGATTTTAAAGAGATGCGTGACACGCTTTATAATGAACTGAATCGTCCGGTCAACAGCCATGATTTGATTTCCTATGCATTGTATCCAAAGGTATTCAAAGATTACGAGGATTTCTTGAATACGTATGGCGATATGTCTGTATTAGACACACCGACGTTCTTCTATGGCATGAAGCTTGGTGAAGTAATCGAAGTGGAAATTGAAAAAGGGAAAACACTGATTGTGAAGCTGGTTTCTATTTCTGAGCCAAAAGAAGACGGCACCCGCGTTGTCTATTTCGAATTAAATGGACAGAGCAGAGAAATCGTCGTCCGTGATAATAGTATTGAGTCTGCGATTGCAGCCAATCCGAAAGCAGATAAGTCCAATCCAAAGCACGTAGGCGCAACGATGCCTGGAACCGTCCTTGAAGTACATTGTGCCAAGGGAGATACGGTTAAAAAAGGACAGCATCTGATGACAAATGAAGCAATGAAAATGGAAACATCCGTACAGGCACCGCTTGATGGAGTGGTTAAAGAAATCCATGCGCAAGCAGGCAGCTCGATTGCGGTAAATGATTTATTAATTGAATTTGAATAAACAAAATAAAAACAGCCCCTTGGTGAATCAGCCAAGGGGCTTGTTGTGTAATGGATGATTATTGGGGAAGGGGATGGCACCAACCTGTACAAAAGAGAAGGATAAATTCTCAATCGGAGCAACTTCAGATTAAAGCTATGGATAAAAAAAGGGACCCTTGTTTAAGTGCAAGCAAGGTCCCTTCTATTTTTTGGCTGGAATATTGAAATATAATAGATTCGATTATTTTTCTTTTCTGCTGCTTCGGAAAGACAGATGGATAAAATAAGTCAGCATTCCAAAGTAACATGTAATAAATAGTGCATGGGCTAGTGCAATAAATAAATTAAGCTGTGTAAAAATGATGAGCGAGCCCGAGATAACCTGCAATGTAATCAGTGACAGCGTAATTATCCAGCCCCATCTCATAACCTCGCTGTGGCTATACTTCTTTAGCATGCGAACTGTTAAAAGGATTGTCCACAAAAATAAGATTCCAGCTGCAAAACGGTGCCCCATCTGGACCCATTGATGAAAGGAATAGCTTGCAAAGGCAAATGGCTCTGAATTGGAACAAAATGGCCAATCGGTACAATCCAGGATGGAATTCGTATGGCGTACCAGTGCTCCGCTGTACACCACACACATTGTATAAACCGTTATCGCATAAATTTCAATTCGGTGAGATTTTTTAATATGGATATCTTCTGTATGTAATTTCTTATCAATTTCAAAGAATAATAGCATAAGTAAAAAAACAGCAGCAAAACAAATTAAAGATATCCCGAAATGGGTAGCCAATATAAAGTCAGACTGTCCCCAGACCACTGCTGCTGCACCGACCAGTGCTTGTATAATAATAAAAAATAATGCAGAAAAACTTAAAAAAATAACTTCTTTATGATGTCTGTATGCTTTCCAGGAAAGAATAGCAAGTAAAAGCACCAATATACCAACTGCGCCGCTGACCATTCGATGACTTAATTCAACAATCATTTCAAAATGAAGGTTAGCAGGGAGAAGTTCGCCTTCACACAGCGGCCAGCTGTCTCCGCATCCATCCGCTGAACCTGTTTTTGTAACAAGTGCCCCTCCTAAAAGAAGGGGAAGCATTCCAATGGCCGTTGTCACAGATAGTATTTTTAGTATTTTTAACATATCTATGCAACCTCACTTCTTATGTAAATTATCCAATATCTCCAGTGTACCAAAAATCATACGGGAAACGCTTTCCAATTTTGAACAAAATCTAACATCCGCTGTAACGCCTGTAAAGAAACACAGCTTTCCCTATTTGAAAAAATGTATCAGGGACGAATAAGATAAAGTTCTTGCATTGATTTTTGATATTATCACTTTAACAAATAAAGCCAGACAAACTGACCTTATTCCAAAAATAAAAACCAAAACCCAAATACCAATCTTAATAGTATCATGTTTTTTTGAAGTTTTCATCAGCAAATAAAAAAAGCTTGCATAATTCAATTATGTTTGCTAGAAATATAGTATGGATTAGTATGCAGAAGAACAGTTGCCGTTTTATAAAAAATAGAAAATATACATAATTCATTTTCTTTATCTATTTTCCGAGAAAACTTTTTAGCTGGATGTTCAAATAGTTGTAATATATTATATAAAAGTTCATTAGATTGTCATAGAAATCCATGCTATAATTAAAGTTGGAAACGGAATACATAGAAACAAATGCGTGTATTCTGTTTATTATTATGTCTTCCTACTGGTGCGAAGGGGGGAAATTATGGATAAAGTAGATATGACTTACTCGGAGCTGATCGGTAACACAACCATTTCAACCAAAGAAAAAATAACTGTTTTTCTGTCAGAAGTGAAGGCGCTTATAAAAATCGGAATTGTCAATTCTAATTTGATTACGGCAATTACAGGTTTTTTAGTAGCTATCGCTTTAACGGACGCCTCCTTTAGCAATTATTGGGGAACATTTCTTTTGATGATAATTGGAAGTGCTTTAGTAATTGCCGGCGGCTGCATTATGAACAACTGGTATGATGTAGATATTGATCCCAAAATGTCCCGGACGAAAAAAAGACCAACTGTGACCGGATTCTTTTCATTGCGGGCAGTACTGGTAATGGGAATAGTTGTCAGCAGTCTTGGACTCGCAGTATTGATGTTTACCACTTGGTACGCGGCATTATTTGCTTTTATTGGCTGGTTTGGCTATGTCGTATTGTACACCATGTGGTCAAAGAGAAGATACACATTAAACACGGCTATTGGAAGCTTGTCTGGTGCAATGCCTCCTGTGATTGGCTGGGCAGCAGTCGATCCTTCTTTTCATGTGGTTCCGCTTATCATGTTTTTAATTATGTTTATATGGCAAACACCACATTTTCTTGCCTTGGCAATGAAGAAAAAAGAAGAATATAAGGCGGCTGGAGTACCGATGCTGCCAGTGGTTAAAGGCATGGGCATAACGAAAAGACAAATCAATGTTTATATCGCTTGTCTTTTACCGTTGCCATTATTCTTGCTTCCCACACTGGGCTTAACATTTACGATTGTAGCAACAATATTGAATATCGCATGGCTGGTGATTGGTTTTATAGGGCTGTTTACGGAGAAGGATATGAAGTGGGCTAATTTAGTATTTATATTTTCCTTGAATTATTTAACAATTCTTTTTCCGTTAATGATTATTGTCACACTGCCGATATTTAATTAATGATTGTTATTCCTTAAAATTTAAATATAAAAGGAAAGAACAAGAAGAAAGAGAGGTATTCTTACATGAGAGGTTGGATGGGAAAAACCAAAGTATTTTTCGTATTCACATTACTTGCATTATTTCTTGCGGGCTGCGGAATCGAAAATCTGACTGCACTAAAGCCTAAAGGTTACGGCGCAGAACAAGCCATGGATCTTATTATTTTGACCACATTGATCATGACAGGCGTGTTTATTGTGGTTATGGTGATTTATGTGATTACACTTGTTCGCTTTCGCAGGAAAAAAGGACAGGAAGACCATATTCCTGAACAGGTGGAAGGGAACCACAAGCTGGAAGTAATATGGACAGTAATCCCGATTATTTTAGTGTTGATTATTGCTGTGCCTACTGTTCTGGCGACTTTTGATTTGGCAGATGATTCCAGTGCAGATGAACTCATCAATGTTAATGTAAAAGGAAATCAATATTGGTGGCATTTTGAGTATCCTGGAGAAGAAGTTCAAACAAGTCAAGACCTGTATATCCCTACAGGCGAGCGCGTTTATTTACATATGCTCTCTTCTGATGTTATTCATTCATTCTGGGTTCCATCAATTTCCGGGAAAATGGATGTCAATGCAGAGAATGTAAATACAATGTATATCGAAGCTTACGAGGAAGGTGTGTACTGGGGCAAATGTGCTGAGCTATGCGGTCCTTCACATTCATTAATGGACTTTAAGGTCATTGCTGTTTCACCTGAAGAGTATGAACAGTGGGTGGATGATATGCAGAACATAGATGCAGAAGCAGAACCTGAAACTGCGGATGCTCAGGAAGGTCAAGAGTTATTTGAAGCAAATAATTGTATGAATTGTCATGCGACAGATGCAGCTGCTTCCGGCATTGAAGCTGGCCCAGAGAATAACGGACCTTTTGGACCGAATTTATCAAACTTTGGAGACCGTTCCAATGTAGCCGGTGTGTTAGAGCATAACGAGGAGAACCTTGTAGACTGGTTAATGGATCCTGAATCTATTAAGCCGGGCAACAAAATGACGGGGCAGTATCCAGAGCTGAATCAAGATGAAGCAGAAAGTATTGCAGCATATCTATTGCAATTACAGCCTTCAGAAATTACACCTGAAAACGCAGGAGATTAAAAAGTGAATGACTGTTACAAAAGGGAGGTTTAAAATTTGGGTATGACTAGTGCTCAAAAAAGCGGTTTCGGGGCTACCTTATGGGATTGGCTGACAACTGTCGATCATAAAAAGATCGGTATTCTATACCTTGCAGGCGGAGGATTCTTTTTCCTGTTAGGCGGTCTTGAAGCTGTAATTATTCGTATTCAACTTATTTCACCAGAGAATAATTTTATTAGTGCAGGGCTTTATAACGAAATGATTACCATGCACGGTACAACAATGATTTTTCTTGCAGCAATGCCAATATTATTAGGATTGATGAACTTTATTATGCCGCTGCAAATTGGAGCGCGTGACGTTGCGTTTCCGTTTCTAAACTCTTTAGGTTTCTGGCTGTTTTTATTTGGAGGATTGTTATTAAACCTTAGCTGGTTTACTGGTGCACCCGATGCCGGCTGGACCAACTATGCTCCTTTGTCAATACAATCACCGGGTCATGGTATTGACTTCTATATTATGGGGCTGCAATTATCCGGAGCAGGAACATTAATGGGCGGAATCAACTTTATTGTTACGATTGTTTTAATGCGCGCACCGGGTATGACTTACATGAGGATGCCATTGTTTACATGGACGACTTTTGTGGCTAGTATCTTAATACTATTTGCTTTCCCTGCATTGACGGTTGGATTATTTTTAATGATGTTTGACCGCATGTTTGGTTCTGCATTTTTCGATGCTGCATTAGGCGGGAATGCTATCATTTGGCAGCATTTATTCTGGATATTTGGACATCCGGAAGTTTACATTTTGATTTTACCGGTTTTTGGTGTATTTAGTGAGATTTTCCCGACGTTTGCTAAAAAACGTTTATTTGGATATACAGCAATGGTATTTGCGACATTTTTAATTGCATTTTTAGGGTTTATGGTGTGGGCTCACCATATGTTTACAGTTGGCCTGGGGCCAGTTGCAAACTCTATCTTTGCAGTAGCAACGATGGCAATTGCTGTTCCGACGGGAATAAAAATATTTAACTGGCTGTTTACCCTTTGGGGGGGCAGTATCAAAATCAATACAGCAATGTTATGGTCATTAGCTTTCATTCCATCATTTACTATCGGAGGAATGACTGGTGTTATGCTTGCTTCAGCTGTTGCTGACTATCAATATCATGACACTTATTTTGTTATTGGACACTTTCATTATGTTATTGTCGGTGGAACAGTGTTTGGTATATTAGCTGGACTTCATTATTGGTGGCCAAAAATGTTTGGCAGGTATTTACACGAAGGATTAGGTCAGTTAGCGTTTTGGACATTCTTTGTTGGATTCCATTTAACATTCTTTATTCAGCATTTCTTAGGTTTAATGGGGATGCCGCGTCGTTACTGGGTATTCCTGGAAAACCAAGGGCTGGATACAGGTAACTTAATTAGTACCATCGGTGCTTTCTTTATGTCATTTGGTGTTATTGTATTTTTGATTAATATAATCTACACAACCATCAAAGGGAAAAAAGCTCCAGGCGATGCTTGGGGAAGCGGGCGTACACTTGAATGGACAATTTCATCCCCGCCTGTCCATTATAACTTTAAACAATTACCATTAGTTCGCGGGTTAGATCCATTATGGATTGAAAAATCGGAAGGTAATAAAAAAGTGACTCCGGCAGAACCATTAGATGAAATTCATATGCCTAATGGGTCTATTCTTCCTTTCATTATGACTATTGGGTTTACGATTGCTTCCTATGGTTTTATTTATCAAACAGAAAGTAAATATTGGCTGATTGCTGTATATGCAGGAATGGCAATTGCATTAATCAGTATGTTAATCCGTTCATTAAAAGATGACCACGGACATCATATTTCCAAAGAAGAACTAGAAAGGGTGGGTGATTAATATGAGTCATGATCATTCCATTGATCCAAAGAATATGCCAAAAGATCCTTCAAAAGCAACAACGGAAGGTAAACATAAATTTATGGGCTTGTGGATATTCCTTGGTGGCGAGACAGTTCTTTTTGCCTGTTTGTTTGGTACGTACCTTGCCTTAAAAGATTCTGCTGCAGGCGGTCCGACAACGCAGGAATTATATGGCCTGGGTCTGGTATTCTTAATGACAGTTTTGCTTTTAACAAGTTCTTTAACAAGTGTGTATGCTATTTATCACATGAAAAATAATGACTTTAAGAAGATGCAGCTATGGATGGGAATTACGGCATTACTAGGTCTTGCTTTCCTTGCGTGTGAGATTTATGAATTTGCACATTATATTCATGATTATGGGTTTACGTTTCGTTCTTCTGCATTTGGATCAGCCTTCTATACATTAGTTGGTTTCCACGGCGGGCACGTTGTATTCGGATTATCTTGGATTATTACATTAATGGTTCGCAATGCGAAGCGGGGACTGGATCTGTATAATGCACCCAAATTTAATACATTTGCGCTATATTGGCACTTTATCGATGTAGTGTGGGTATTCATCTTTACAGTTGTTTATCTGATGGGGATGGTGAGTTAATTTATGACAGATGAAATGAGTACAAGAAAAATTAATTCGTTCCAAAAACAAAAGAATAAAGAAGAAATGCAAAAAATGGTAGTCAGCTTTGCTTTAATGATTTTCTTTACCTTAGTTGCATTTGCACTTGTTATGTTAGAGGTACCATCTACGTATGTTATTCCAATATTACTGCTTCTTGCCTTTGTACAGGTAGGGTTTCAGTTTTTCTACTTTATGCACTTAAAGGATAAGGGACATGAGGTACCTGCCCAGATTATCTATGGGGGAATTTTTATTACTGTAATGGTAGCATTGACATTTACTATCATTACTTGGTGGTAAGTAAGACAAATTGAAATCAATCCTTTTGAAGTGACAAACGCTATGATGATTTATTTATTAAATCATCATAGCGTTTTGTTTATCATATGGAAAATATAAGGTGTAAAATAGAAAGATATGTTTTAAAATCGTCACAATCCCACTAGAGAATTCTTGTTTATTTTAAGGTATAATAGATAAAGTAGACTAAACTGGAGATGATTAGGTATGTGGTTAGATATACAAATATTCGGGTTTCGGGCATTATGGAGCCCTTACTTTATGATATTTACAGCTCTTCTTGCATTAGCTTATTTTCTAATTACAGGACCGTACCGGCATAAGTTTGGCAATCATGATAAAGTTACTGTGAAGCAGCAGATTTCTTTTTATACGGCAATAGTGTGTTTATACTTAGTAAAAGGTGCTCCAATTGATTTACTCTCACATATAACGCTGACTGCTCACATGATTCAAATGGCTGTTTACTTGCTGATTATCCCGATACTGGTTATCAAAGGGATACCTTCCTGGCTATGGAGAAAAGCAATTGACCGGCCTGTTATTAGACCGATTGTGGAAATAGGTACAAAACCGTTAATATCTTTATTGCTGTTTAATGGTTTATTTTCTCTTTATCATATACCTTCTTTCTTTGAGTTTGCAAAGTCTTCGCCGGTCATTCATACAGTGATTCACGGGATTCTATTAATTGCAGCCTTCTTTATGTTTTTCCCGCTGCTGGCTCCGTTAAAGGAATTTGACCGGATGCAGCCGCTATTAAAAATAGGTTATATTTTTGCAAATAGTGTATTAATCACACCAGCCTGTGTGTTGATTATTTTTGCACCTGAACCTCTTTACGCTACCTATACACAAGGAGGAGCATGGATGCAGGCGATGAGTCTTTGTGTACCGACAGATGTTTTACAGGGACTGGCTCCGGGTTTAACTGGACCGGAAATGTTTACACCGCTCAGTACACTGATTGATCAGCAGCTCGGCGGTATTATCATGAAGGTTATTCAGGAAATTACTTATGGAGGGGTTTTAGCAACAATTATTTTTTCTTGGGTTAACAAAGAAAAAAACACGATTGATCCGTTGCCGGCAAAACCAGCAGAATCACATTGAAAAGAAATGTTTAGAAGTTGAGCTGAAGTAAAAGGATAGTATAGCATATATAGCGGGAGAGCAAAGCCTTAAACACTTCTATATATGACTGCAATCCATGTTTATATAATTATCGTTATACGGAGACATAAGCACGCTTTAAAATATCACTGTATGAGCATGGTTTCAAGCTTTCTTCTTTTGGCATGAGAACTTTAGAACGCATAATTAGAAATACTGGAGGATAAAGCAATGCATTTACTACCAACAATCAGTACATTTTTTATTGCTTTGAGTGCAATACTTGTAGCAATAGGCTGGATTTTAATCGTTAAAAATAAAAGAAAAGAACATAAAGCTGTGATGATATCAGCAGCAGTCAGTGCCCTTCTTTTCTTCATTATTTATGTATCACGTACCGTATTTGTAGGAAATACAAGCTTTGGGGGACCTGAAAGTATACAGACTTACTTTACGATTTTCCTGATTTTCCATATTATTTTAGCTACAGTTGGAGCTGTATTTGGAGTTGTAACGCTTGTATTAGCATTTAAGCGGAATATTAAGAAACACCGTAAAATCGGTCCGATAACAAGTATTATATGGTTTTTCAGTGCGGTTACGGGGATACTTGTTTATATTTTTCTATATGTCATGTACGATCCAGGTGAAACCACGAGTATGATTAAAGCTATTCTGGGTTTTTAACCTGCGGATGAGAAGACATATAGGCTGCATTTAAGGATACAGTGCTTTTTATAGGAGCATGTATCCTTTTTGTTTGAGTTAGAGTTATATCTTTCAGAATAAAAAAAGAGCTGACATAGTAAATGGAGATATGTCAGCCTTTTAATTGTTTGTCTTTTTATTTTTTGTAATATTGCAGCTCGTCGCTAAGTTTTGCGAGTAATGTGTTCGTTCTTTCTACAACGCTTTCAGGAAAGTTCTCTTCTTCGCCATACTCAACGCCATGTGGATAATAATGTTTACCAAGTAAAGGAGTCATTAATTTAATAACGGCGTTGCGCTTATCCACATCACCTTCGATAGCATAGCCCTGTACGCGGATATAGTATGTAATACCTTCTTCGTTGGATCCGATTTTGTAATCATAGGTAACGCGTTCATAATCCCATTGCCCGGCCCGGATAAAGGCAAGATTTGCTGTTACGTGATCCAGTACCTGTACATCAATAATTGTGTCTTCTATCCCAGTGTTTTCAAATCTCATTTTACTTTCACCTCATCAATAATATTCTGCTTAATTTAAGGATAATACGAAACGGTAATAGATGCAATAGAAACCATGGACGATAGCAAAGAAAGGGTATAATATTATGATAATAGGGTATAAAATAGATAAGTAGATTATACATAGAAAGTTCAAAAAGTCCCCGAATGATAAAATAGCAATCGCTTTAGCTGACGCGTTGTATCAGATAGGAAAGAAGGATGCAGGCATCCGCCTATCGGAAATCGCCGGCTGCTTTTTGAACATGCATTGATAATGTTTTATTTATCTGCTGGATGGGGGTTCCAATCATGAAAAGGCTTCGTAATGTAATGATAATCATGATTATTGCACTCCTTGTATTTATTGTTATATACCAGATGAATTCATCACCTGTAGAGGTTGTAAGAGAAGCAGCGTCCCATCTTGATGAGGATGAAGAAACGATAGAGCCTAAAGGAACAGCAGCAGAGCTTCCTCAGATGAATTTAGAAGGCGATTTATATCAATGGATAGGAAAGACGTCAAATGAACTTATAGAAGAGCTGGGAGAACCGGACAGAATTGATGTTAGTGCATATAATTATGAATGGTATGTATATAATGACTCAGAAAGCCAATATGGTCAGTTTGCTATTTTAGAAGATGAGATTGTATCTGTTTATGCCATTGGGGATAATTTAGAGATATCTCCAATTGACTCTGGAGCGGATTATATCGAAGTGGCCGATACATTTCCTTTTTTGAATGAAGTAACCTATTCTGATGGTGATTCTTCATTTACTTTCCGCTTAAGCACAGAAGACCTTCAGACGAGACCGCTGGTGAAAATAAGTGACTCTACTTTTATTCAATTTTATTTTGATACGTTTACAGAAACGTTGTCATCTATGAGGATTTCTACAGGAGATGCGCTTTTATTGCAAAGGCCATATGAAATTGAATATCAGGGAGATCTGCCTGAACAGCCTGAATTTAATGAAGAGGAATGGAGAGAAATTCAGGAAGGGATGGAGCAGCAGGTTTTTGATATTTCTAATATCATGCGTTATAAACATGACTTGCCGCAGTTAGAATGGGATGATCAAGTAAGTCTTGTTGCATATGACCACAGCAAAGATATGTACGAGAATGATTATTTTTCTCATGTTAGTTTAGATGGAGATGGTTTAAGAGAACGTCTGGAGGAAAAACAGGTTGCGTATGTAGCTGCTGGAGAAAATATCGCAGCGCAGTATCCGGACGCACCTGCGGCAATGGAGGGCTGGTTAAACAGTGAAAGTCACCGGGAAGCATTACTTAGTGATGAATACAGTTTCCTTGGAGTTGGTGTATACCGTTTTTATTATACCCAAAACTTTTTAGGAAAACCTTTTTAACGTACTTATGTTTGTTTAACAGAGTAAGGAGCCGCACACCTGTGGCTTCTTTATTTTTTGAGGAATAAGAAAGCAAATGAAACATATTTCTTCAAAGATGGGAGCGGGCATCTCTTCGGCGAGAATACCGGCGTTTTAAAGATCAAGCGGTATACTGAGTTTTCTTGTATAGAAAATAATAAGCCAATAGCACATTTTCAACCGATTTACATAGGTTATTGTAGGAAGTTATAAATAACGCTTAGCAGGCTGAGCCTCACAAATAAAGGATTACTTTCATTGGGACTGGTAGTAGAATTGCGATTACTCGTTCCAACAAAACCATGCACATACTGTAGCTTTAATAACTGTATGCCCCTAAAGTGTAAAAAGGACGGTGAAAAAAATGAGTCAATTACATCCTAGTGTTGCAGCATTTAAAGCCTTTGTGAACCGACATCCTAAGTTATTGGAGGAAATTAGAAAAAGCGGCAGGGGATGGCAGGAGTTTTATGAAAAGTGGGCAATTTTAGATGAAGATGACCCGTTTTGGGATGAATATAAAACGGAAGAAAATGCGGCAGAAACAGAATCAAAGAGTCAGGGAGAATCAACAAATCAAGAAAGCAAAAAAAGTAAGAAAACAGATCATTCTGACATTATCAGGCAGATTGTAGACTATACGCAAAACTTAGATTCGGAAAAAGTACATGGACAAATCGAACAATTAAGTAAAGCGATTGGTGTTGTTCAGGAAATGATTGGTGATATGAAAAAGCCTTCCGCTAATAAAGCACCCCGGGCTCCTTTTTCACTAAGAAAAGATTAGAGGGGATAACATGGATAATGACGTCATTGCCTACCTTAGAAAAAATCCGGAACTTGCTGAATTTGTCCGATACCATCCTATTTGGTATCGTTATTTGATGCGCGACCCCGGCCGTCTCACAGAATTGAAAAAAGAAGCAAAAAAATTTTATGGAAAAACATTTCCTCAAAAAGTGAATACCTTCTCGAATCAATTACAAATGGTAAGAATGTTCGCAGAGATGGCTAAATCGATGAAAGATTGAAGTCAGCTCTGTTTTCTTTCGAATAATAAAATGGTATGATAAAAAGGATAACTATTAATTGAGGATGCAGTAAAATGAAAGAACATCTATTTTAATAGGAAATGGCATAAACCTTACTAAGAGATTGTTTCTCTTGTTTACATTTATTCATTTATTCGCGGAGGTGTGGAAATGATTGCTACAATGGAATATGTAGATATATTAGATGAGTCTGAGCTTGTCGGAAAAATGATCCTGCAGTCCGATATCATGCAGCAATACCAATCGGCTAAGAAAGTATTGGATGAAGATAAAGAAGCGCAGAAGCTGATTAGAACATTTGCAGATGTTAAAGAGCACTATGAAGATGTGCAGCGGTTCGGCAGGTATCATCCCGATTATTATGATATTATGAAGCAGGTCCGTTCCAAAAAAAGGGATATGGATTTGAACGACAAAGTAGCTGCTTTTAAAATTGCTGAAAGAAATTTGCAAAATTTATTGGATGAAGTCAGCCAGTTCGTAGCAGAAAGTGTCAGTGAGCAAATTAAAGCTCCTAAAGACGGTGCAGCGTTAACAGACAGCGGCTGTGGCTGCGGCAGCGGCGGAGCTTGCGGCTGTGCCTCGTAAAATGAAACTTCCTTCCGCAGGGGGGATTCAGACGGTTATTTGTGATAAGACGTAAAGCAGGGTCCAGAAAGCGGACTGCCTGCTTTATACATATAGAAATAAAAGGAGGGATGACAGCATGGTAGAAAGGCAAGGAATTGTTGTCTGGTTTCAACATATGAAGAATGTCAGGCAGCTAAAAAAACATGGTCATCTTATTCACGTATCTAAAAAGCATCGCTATGCGGTTATTTACGTTAATCGCGAGGATATTGATGCTATTGAGAAAAAATTTAATCAGTTTGCTTTTGTTTCTAAAGTGGAACGTTCTCAAAAGCCGTTTATTCCGACAAACTATGAAAACGCGAAGCCGGATAAGGCGAAGCAATACGATTATAAAATGGGAATTTAAAGAAGACATCTAAAAAGAATTATATCAAATAAAAAGAAAAAACCTGCAGTCAAAATTACTGCAGGTCCTTTTATTTTTATAAAAAATAAAAGGCTAAAGGGAGAGGAGAAACCGGATGAAGAGCTTATGGGGAAGAATAAGCCTTCTTCCGTTTCAACTAAATCATATTTAGCTGAATCATTATGATAGTATAGACAAAGTAAAAAATAATATACATGACGAATAAAAATAATTTGCTAAAGCGTCGAATCGTGGTAGACTATTGACGAGCTAAAAGAAGCTGAGGTGATTCAGAAGTGCGCGTTATAGCAGGAATACATAAAGGAAGAGCGTTAAAAAGTGCAGCTGGTGAGTCTACAAGACCAACTTCTGATAAAGTAAAGGAAGCTGTGTTTCAAGTAATGGGTCCTTACTTTTCAGGAGGACTAGCTTTAGATTTATTTGCGGGAAGCGGGTCTCTGGGAATCGAAGCATTAAGCAGAGACATGTCTAAGGTGATTTTCGTAGATAAACATCCCAAGGCAGTTCAAATCATTAAAGAAAATTTGAAATCGCTCCAATTAGAAGCGCAGGCAGAGGTCTATCGAAATGACGCAGAGCGTGCTTTAAAAGCCATCGCCAAACGAGAATTACAATTTGATTTAGTGCTTTTAGATCCGCCGTACAAAAGTAAAGATTATATGAAATTACTTGATTATCTGCTCGATAACAAAATGCTGAATAAGAATGCGATTGTCTATTGTGAGCACGATAAGACCAACATGCTGCCGGATACGTATAAGTCCTTGAAAGCAATCAAACAAGCAGATTATGGCGGTTTAGTTCAAGTTACGATTTACCAATCAGATAAAAGAGAGGAAGCATAAATGATGAGGAAATTAGCGATATGCCCCGGGAGTTTCGATCCGGTAACGAATGGCCATCTGGATATTATCAGACGCGGTGCTAAAGTGTTTGAAGAGATAGTAGTTACCGTGTTTAATAATCAATCGAAATCTCCACTCTTTACAGTAGAAGAAAGAATGCAGTTATTAGAAGAATCATTGAAAGACCTGCCAAATGTACGGGTCGATTCTTCGAGCGGATTACTCATGGATTATGCGGAAGAAGTAGGAGCTACTGCAGTTATTAGAGGATTGCGGGCAGTCAGTGATTTTGAATATGAGATGCAGATTACGTCGATGAACCGGAAGTTAAACGAAGACGTGGAAACCTTATTTATGATGACAAACACAAAATATTCTTTTTTAAGCTCAAGTATGGTAAAGGAAGCGGCTAAATACCAGGGAAATATTTCTGGTCTTGTTCCAGAAGTGGTGGAAACGGCACTGAAGCAGAAATATAATCAATAAAGAAATAACGAACGGACGCGGATTTCATTCGTTACATATTTTCAGAAGAAGAGAGAGTCAGCGATCAAGCGGCTCTTTCTTCTTCTATAGGGAGAATTATTTTTTTCTGACTTTATTAATAAGGATGAAAATAGCAGCCCCTAAACTGATGATTGTCAGGCTTGGCCCAATTGCCTGTAATAGATAGTATATTTGTATCCCGATGGGGGTCTCTTGTATTGTGCCGGCAGGAATCTCGTTAGAATGAAAAACGATTCGATCCAGGTATAACGGTTTGTATAATAAAATAGTTAAAATCACAGCAAAAGTTCCGTGTAAAAGCCGGGCGAAGAAATAAGGATAGAAACGGATATCTGTCTTGGCTAAGATGCTGGCTACCTGTGCTTGGATGGATAATCCATTAAAGCCAAGGATGAAGCTGATCAAAATTGCTTTTTGTAATAAAGAATCTGTGGTGATCTGTGAAATTAAGTTTGATCCGACGGTAATTTCAAATAAACCAGAAATAAATGGAAGTCCCAGCTCTTTTGGCAGATCAAAAACAGGGAAAATCGGTTCAATAAACGCTGATATAAAAGATGTGATGTCCATCAGGAAAAGCAATTTAATAAGAACGGAAAAGAGAATAATAAATCCCCCGACCATCACAAGAGTCTGAATCGAATTTAATACCGCATCCCCTAATATTTCTCCAAAAGGCCGGGGATTTCTTAACCGATTTCGATGCATCTCTTGAAATGCTTTTTTCAGCGAAAAGGGCTGTCTCTTTTGTTTGGTAATCTGCTTTTCCTGCTTTCTCCCATGAAAACGCATAACGATCCCGACGATCGTATTAGCTCCATAATGACACACAGCCAATAGAAGTCCCAGTTTAATATTATAAAAAAAGCCTGCAGAAATGGCGCCGAATATAAAGAGCGGGCTTGAATTATTGGTGAAAGACACTAATCTTTCAGCTTCTATCTGTGTGACTTGTTTTTCTTCACGAAGTCTTGCTGCTATTTTGGCTCCGGTAGGATAACCGCTGGCCATTCCCATAATCCAGCCGAAGCTGCCGGCACCGGGGATATTAAAAAGCGGCCGCATGATGGGCTCAAATAAAATGCCTAGAAATTTCACTACGCCAAAAGCTAATAATAATTCAGCGGTTATGAAAAAAGGAAGCAAAGATGGAAATACGACCTCCCACCACATATTTAATCCACGGATTGCTGCTTCTAATGCTTGATCTGGAAAACGTATTAAACTAAAAAACAAAAAAATGGATATGCCGCCATAGCCTAGTGTTTTCAGCTTTTGCTTCAATCTGGTGTCCCCCTATTAGTGCGTGTTTAAAAAATGGATGTATTATTTTGATTCGTTTTTTTTGAACATCCTTTATTCGTTAGAAGAAAGTATCCTTATGCTGTTTTTATCTTCCTGTTATGAAGTCTCATTCTGTACAATTATGGCAGGAAGTAGTAGAATAATGCTAGCTTGTCCGATGTATCGTTTCAATAAAAAAGTTGATATATATGATATATACGCGAATACCATCTAAAAATATGCCATAGATATATTTTTAGTAAGAGTGTCAGGAAGGGGAATAAGCAGTGTTGCGATTATCAAAACGGAGGATTATAGGATTATTAGCGGTTGTACTGATTGTTTATTTTTTGGGAGTGTATCAATTGCCGTATTATATACAAAAACCAGGCGGAGCCGATGCATTAGATCCCATTGTCGAAGTGGACGACGGCTATCCAAGTGAAGGGGATATGCATTTAGTGACCGTCAGCGGTATGCAGGCAACCCCTATTTTATATGCTGCAGCCTTCGTTCTTCCTCATCAGGATATTCTTCCTTTAGATCAGGTTTTCCCGGAAGGAATGTCGCAGGAAGATTATATGGCAGCACAGCTTCAGGTAATGGAAAGCTCTCAGGAAGCTGCAACTGTGGTAGCCTATGAAACAGCAGAAAAAGATATAGATATCCATTTTAATGGCGTCTATGTGGTTGCTGCGGTGGATGGCTTGCCTGCAGATGGTAAATTAGAGAGTGGAGATCGTATCATTGGAATTGATGATGCGGAAGTGCATGAATCTCAGGATTTGATTGATTATATTGATGGAAAAGAAGCCGGAGATACAGTGACAGTTTTGTTTGAAAGAGATGATGAAGAACACACTGCCGAGATGGAATTAGAACCGTTGGATGATGAAGGAACTCGTGTGGGTGTTGGAATAAATCTTGTCACAGATCGTGAAGTAACTGTAAATCCAGAAGTTCATTTTTCCAGCGGTAATATTGGCGGCCCGAGTGCAGGGCTCATGTTTTCATTGGAAATCTATGATCAGTTAACAGAGGGGGATTTAACCGGCGGCAAGCAAATCGGCGGAACTGGTGAAATTGACTATGAAGGAAATGTCCATCGAATTGGCGGGATAGATAAAAAAGTTGTCGCTTCCGATAGAGAAGACGTTGATATTTTCTTCGCTCCAAATGAAGGCGGCCGGGAAGGCTCCAATTACCAAGTGGCAGCAGAAACAGCAGAAAGTATCGGGACAGATATGGAGGTTGTTCCGGTGGATACGTTTGAAGATGCTGTAGAATATTTAGAAAGTGTTAATGAATAAACGAATTAAATAAAAGAGGATTTCCGTATCATAATGAAGACGGAAATCCTCTTTTTTGTAACGTCAGAAAGAATTGCTTCAACAAAATGAAGTTTCACTTTATAATAATCGGCGGTTTAATCTCCTGTAAAAAGAAGTCTCTTTGTTTCTTACCGGGTAAAATACTGTAATACGCTTTCGCAGCCCGTTCCTCGATTTCCAGGAAGGGGTGTTTGATTTGATTTATTTTTGTAATAAACGGAAGCTCCGCTTTCTTTTTCTGCTGATTAAGATAAGCCTGGCCGGTTTTATTCATGGCCAGTACCTTTATATAACCTGCCTGGGCACCAAGTATATTATCTTCTTTTCTTGTATTGGTTAAAATATGGACAAAAATACGTTGAAGCCTTGTCCATGTGTAACGTTTTGTTTTTAAAGCAGTCATCCATCCTTGAAAAGAGGAAGCTTCCATAGCTGTGCGTGCAATGCGATGCTCCAGCCCCTCAACAACCCCTTCTATCTGCTGCAATTCTGCTAAGGTCATTGTTTGTACTCGATATTTCAAAAAAGAGAAATATAACTCCCAATCATGCCAGTAGCCTGAGGCGCTTTTATAGCTCTGTAAAATATCTGATGTGGTCTCCGGCATGGCTTCAGCAGCTGCTTTGCTGGCAGATGGGTTATTCAGCACTTCTTTTCGGATACTTGTTGCGCTGGCTATATTTCCAGTAATAGCAGTATCGTGATAATTATTCTCGATTCGTTTTATAGTGATTGGTTTTATTGGATAATGGGCGTCTTTAATTGCCCGGACATAACTTAGTCCTAAAATATTATTTGGTCTGGACACATCCAATATATCAGATATACCAAAAATATGCTGATATGCTTTTGTTGCTGCATCTGGATAGGCATGTCCCTTATTTAAATATTCTTTTACAAAGGCTTCGTATTGATGCTGATGTACTTTCTGTAGCTGATAAGCATCGGAAAAAGCATCGATTTTGCCTGCTTCACTTCCGAAGCATACAGCACTGACGCCGGAATGATAAAGCATATCGATTGCTCCTTTGGCGAAATAATCGCTGTGTTGTACAGCATAGACATACGGCAGCTCAACAACTAAATCAACGCCTCCAAGGATGGCCGCTTTGGCCCGGTTGTATTTATCCACAATAGCCGGCTCGCCGCGTTGCAAAAAATTCCCGCTCATAACCGCAACAATACAGTCGGCATCGGTTTCTTTCCTGGCTTTTTTTAAATGATATTGATGTCCGAAATGGAAAGGATTGTATTCAACTATTAAACCGCAAGCTTCCATACACTCACCTCTATTTTTTCAAGTAGCTTTATTTTAACATATTCCGGAATTTGTAGGACGAAAAGAGAAATAGAATGACAAAAAGAAAAACTGCGGTTAGAATGGTTTTAACTGTTGTTTTTTATACACTGTATCAGGGAATACTACGTATGTATGGAAGATTTAGCAATTGGCAAGCCGGCAAGGGCTGTCAGAGCTATAGTCGAACTTATACCTGTGGTGTAAAGAAAATATATTGACAAACGAAGCATTTTCTTTTATCATTTATCTTGTTGCCTAGAGGTGATTTTAATGAAATTAACTGTTAATCAGATTAGAAAAGGTTCCGTAAATGAGCCATATTTCTTTGATAATCAAACCGATGTGTCAGAACTGGAAACGATGAATAATGATATACGAAAAATCGCTCCAGTACATGTGACCGGACAAGTGGTTGTGCATGGGGAAGAGTTCTATGTGAATTTTCATATAACAGGAGAAATGACACTCCCGTGCGCACGTACATTGGTGGATGTTCCTTATCCATTTGAAATAGATGCAAATGAGGTTTTCTCAGCATCTCCTTATTATGGAAGTGAGGAAGAAGAACAAGAAATTCATCCTATTCGGGGAGAAGTTCTTGACTTAACACCATATATCAAGGAAAATATATTATTGGAAATTCCATTCCGCGTTTTTGCAGAAAACGCCGATTCGGATGAGGCAGCTCCTTCCAGCGGGAAGGACTGGGAATTTGTATCTGAGACAAAGGAAGAGAAGCCCATCGATCCAAGATTGAAAAAATTGGAGTCTCTCCTTAATAATAACCAGAAAGAAAAATAAGAATCTGATTCAAGTTTTACTTTCATTTTTGAAGGAGGTGTAAGTCATGGCAGTACCTAAAAGAAGAACTTCCAAAAAAGTAAAGAACCAACGTCGTACGCATAAAAAACTACATGTACCTGGTATGGTAGAATGCTCCAACTGTGGCGAATTAACGAAACCTCACCATGTTTGCAAAGCATGTGGAAATTATGATGGAAAAGAAGTTATCAGCAACTAACTTTAATTAACGAAAACAGATCACATTGCGTGGTCTGTTTTTTTCGTTTTCCTCCACGTATATATTTTTTTAAGAGCTTTCTGGATATTTTTAATATAAAACGATTCTAGCATACCTATTTTTTGCATACATTGATAGCAAACCCTAATAGGAGGTATGTTATGAACGATACAAGACAGGACGCTTGGACAGAAGAAGAGGACAGATTGTTAGCAGATACCGTACTTCAATGTATTCAGGAAGGGAGAACCCAATTAGAAGCTTTTAAGGAAGTTGCTGAAAAATTATCCAGAACATCTGCAGCATGCGGGTTCCGCTGGAATGCGAAAATAAGAAAGCAATGCCAGGACCAGGTGCAGGCTGCGAAGGACAAAAGAAAAGCAGGGTTAAAGCAGCGAATTGCCTACCCAGCTATCGAAACCTCATCGATTCAATCTATTGATGCAGCTATTCAGCTGCTAGAAAAAATGCGGACAGATATTCCGCAGCAGGATGATTTTGTGAAGCGGGAAGAAGTAGATAAAATCTTAAAGGAAAACAAAGAGTTAAAAAAGCAGATGGAGAAATATGAAATGGTGTGGGGAAAAATAAATCAACTTATTCATACAGTCTCCAATCCATAAGTGCCCCAGATAAAGGGGATGCCTTCATTTAATCTTATATGATGCAAAAAAGCACGAAGCTTATTGCTTCGTGTCTTTTTCTTCAACGCCCTCAGGCAGCCAGAGCAGTGGATTTTCTCCTAAATCGCGTTCCATTTCATAATGTGGTTTGATGAAATCCATCTTTTCCCAAAATCCATGCGAATTAATACGTGGACTTGTTTTAATAGGAAGGTTAAAGCTTTTTGCAAAATCTACAAGCGCTTTTCCATAGCCTTTTCCTTGATAATCGGGAAGCACTTCTAATTTCCAAAGTGTCAAATAATCCTGAGAAGGCTTAAAGTAAAAATCATACTTCCTGCTCACTTCATAAAGACTCATTCTGGCTACTAAATTATCCCCGATATAAATTCCATAAAAAGGAGACTTACTATTATTCTCGATAATCTTATTCTCTAAATCTTCCATCATGGTCAATTCCTGGTTTCCATATTCACGAAAACGCTTAAATTTTTCTAGTGTTTTAAAATTAATCAGTAAATTTTCTATCTTTATATTTCCCATGTTAAACCCTCCTGAATAATTATCCTGTTATCAAAGATGAATGTAGATTTCCTTCTCTGTCTAAATTATAATACATAGGAGACAAATTTAAAATTATTTCTGTTATATTTATATTAGAAAACTTTTGCATTCATTAAAAGGAAGACTTGAAAGCGGGCTTAGTTTTCTAAAAATCGCTTCTGTTCAGAAGTGCATTTATAGGCGGACAGACGCCGGGGTTATGCAGTGGATACCGATACTGGTGCATTATGTCAAAATAAACTTGCATACATCAAAGCGGTCATCTTAACTTGATAGAAATAAATTGTTTATAGGCAGGGAGGAAAAGGATGAGAGATTATATTTATTATACAATAGCTCTTTTTATTGCATTCCCATTTATCATTACTTTTTTAGCATATGGGATAACGAAGCTCCGGAAACAACATACATGGAAAGCTGTACATAATGCTGTCCAGTGGTCAGCAATCTTTTTTATTTTAGGTGTAGGCGTCTTACTGCAGCTTTTGTTTGATCGAAGCTTTTTTGGCTGGATAATCCTGCTGTTTCTGATAAGTTTGACGGGGATATTGATTCATCAATATCAGAAACAAAGTGATGTAGAGATTTCAAAAGCAATTAAAATTGTTTGGAGAAGTGCATTTTTATTATTCTCTTCTGCTTATCTTGTTTTAAGTCTTGTTTATATTATCAAAGAAGTATTATCTTAATATGTGCAGTCAGAATATAGGTAACCAGTTAAGGGCGCCGGGGCTGGAAGGAAAGCTGTCTCTGCAAGCTTTTTTTGCTTTCGAAAAAATGCTCTGCCAGCCCGGCCACGATGCGGAGAATGAAAAGCTCCCCTTGAATAGAGATTCTTTTTCTCATTTGAGATAAAATAAACTTCTTCTGAAAAATGTTTATTCGTTTCCCCGGAAGCAGATTAGTTTGATTCTTGCTGTTTTTTCTGTACAATACGGAATGTATTCAAATCGATATAAGGGGAAAATGATATGCAGATAAATTCGTTAACTTTGCCTGCTGCCAACAGGTTAGTAGCTGATTATAAAAAAGAAGCAGAAAATATAACACAGTTGTTTGATTACCATCCATATAAGGATTTTCATAAACGATTACAAGATGTAGCTGAAAAAGATTTTGACCGGCATGGGCTGACGAATGTATTACATACATTAAACAAAGAATGGGGAGCGCCGGAAGAAACACTCAAACAAATTGAACGTTTAAACGATCAACAGAGTACGGTTGTTATCGGCGGACAGCAAGCTGGCCTTTTGACAGGACCTATTTATACAATCAATAAAATTATTTCTATTCTTGAACTGGCAAAACAGCAGGAAAAACTATTGGAAGCACCAGTTGTCCCGGTTTTTTGGATTGCTGGTGAAGATCATGATTTTGAGGAAATCAATCATATTTACTGTCCGAAAGACGATGGAGATTTTCACAAGCTAAAACTGCGGACTAAAAATATAGACGCGGGGAAAAAGGCTGTTTCGGAATTAGAAATGGATAAGAAAGAACTCTCAAAATGGGTGGAAGCTGTATTTGAAGCTTTGCCTGAGACAGCACATACAAGAGACATTTACACAGTGATTCAGGAAATACAACAAAAAGCTTCTAATTACATTGATTTTTTTGCACGTCTTATTTTTGCACTATTTCCAAATCAAGGGATTGTATTGGTAGATTCTGGCAACCCAGCATTTCGTAAACTGGAATCAAAGTGTTTTGTGGAATTAATTCAGAATCAATCTCAAATCAGCGGTTCCGTAGTCAAAACGCTGGAAACGTTAGAAAAGCATCAATATCCGCTTGCTATTGAAGCAGATACATCAGATGGGAATATATTTTACCATGATGATATACAAGGAAGAATTTTGTTGAACGTAGACGAGAGCGGAAACTGGGTCGGGAAGCAGCAGGAGGTTTCCTTCACGGTGGAGGAGCTTAAGGATATTGCCAGAAATACACCGTGGAAACTAAGCAATAATGTGGTAACAAGACCAATTATGCAAGAGTATATGTTTCCTACGCTGGCTTTTATAGCCGGTCCCGGGGAGATAGCTTATTGGGCTGGATTAAAGGCGGGTTTTCATGTAATGAACCTGCAAATGCCGCCAGTTGTGCCAAGACTTTCCCTGACTTTTTTAGACGCAGCTACGAAAAAATTAGTCACAAAATATCAGCTGACGGTGAAAGATGTTATCTTAAATGGCGTTCAAGCGACGGTAAAAGATTACATGGAAAGAAATGGTCAACAGGAAATTGATCAAATAACAGAAGACGTGGCGGAGAAGATTAAAGAAGCGCATCAGCCAATCCGGGAGATGGCTTCTGAAATGGGCGATGATATTCAGGCGCTGAGCAAAAAGAATTTAGCTTATTTATTAGAGGATATTCAATTTATGAACAAGCGGTTCCATAAGGAATTTGAAAAGAAGCATTCTAAAGTTTTACGTGAATTTAATCAGCTGGAGCAAGTGCTTCATCCGCATGGAGGCTTGCAGGAGCGTGTTTGGAATCCATTATTCTTATGGAACCACTATGGTACAGAATTTATTTCACAGCTGACTGCCTTTTCATTTGATATGGAACAAGGGCATTGGGTGGTTGAATAAAATCCCCCACAACTCACCACCACAACTATATAGTTGGAAGAAAAACTGTCTATCTATTGATATGGCAGTTTTTTTCATGTCTAAAAAAAGATATAAAACACAATGGAAAAGAGAAATAAAATATTTTTGAAGAAATAGTGGAGCATAGTGGGGGGATGTGGTATTATGAATTTACGAAAGTAGGGGGCGTCTATATGTTCATGGGAGAATTCCTGCATAGCATTGATACAAAAGGACGAATCATTGTCCCTTCCAAGTTCAGAGAAGAATTAGGGACAAGTTTTGTATTAACGCGTGGACTCGATAAATGTTTATTCGCATACCCTAAGCAAGAATGGGAAATTTTAGAAGGAAAGTTAAAGAAACTCCCACTGACTAAAAAGGATGCCCGGGCTTTTACACGTTTCTTTTTCTCTGGTGCTGTGGAATGCGAAGTGGATAAACAGGGAAGAATAAATATTCCTGCGAATCTTCGGACCTACGCTAATTTGGAGAAGGATTGCAATGTGATTGGTGTTTCCAATCGTGTGGAGCTTTGGGCGAGCGATCATTGGAATACGTATGTGGAAGAATCTGAAGAATCGTTTGCCGAGATTGCGGAGAACCTAATGGATTTTGATATTTAATTTGAACACGCATTATAAGGATAAAAAAGTTGGTGGCTAAGATGTTTGAGCATTACAGTGTTTTAAAAGAAGAAACAATAAAAGGATTAAAAATAAAGCCGGATGGTACTTATGTAGACTGTACGGTTGGAGGCGGCGGTCATTCCTTAGAAATTGCCTCAAGATTGAATGAAAACGGCAGGCTTTTTGCTTTTGATCAAGATATTCAGGCATTAGAAGCTGCTCAGGAACGCTTACGTATACATCAAGAAAAAATTACATTTATACACTCTAATTTTCAAGGACTGGAAAAAAGTCTGTCAGAGCTTGGGGTGGTACAAGCTGATGGAATTCTTTTTGATTTAGGGGTTTCTTCCCCGCAATTAGATCAGGCAGACAGAGGTTTCAGCTATCACCAGGATGCGAAATTAGATATGCGTATGAACCAATCTCAGGTTCTCACTGCATATAAAGTGGTGAATGAATGGACCTATGAACAATTGGTATCTATCTTTTTTCGATACGGTGAGGAGAAATTTTCCAAAGGGATTGCCCGGAAAATTGAAAAAGCAAGAGAGGAAAAACCGATTGAAACGACCGGAGAGCTGGTAGACATTATTAAAGACGCGATACCTGCACCCGCCAGAAGAAAAGGCGGCCATCCGGCAAAACGTATTTTCCAGGCGATACGAATCGCTGTAAATGATGAGCTGGAAGTGTTTAACCAGGCACTTCATCAGGCTGCGGAATTGACAGGCGTAAATGGAAGAATTGCAGTCATCACATTCCATTCATTAGAGGATCGTCTTTGTAAGCAGGCTTTTAAAACATGGAGTACAGATAAACCTGTACCCAGGAACCTTCCTATTGTCCCGGAAACACACCAGGCTCCATTTAAATTAATAACCAGAAAACCAATAATAGCTCATACGGATGAGCTGGATGAAAATAGACGATCGCGTTCGGCCAAGCTGCGGATTGTCGAAAAAATAAATGAATGGAATAATGATTTCCGTTATGAAGAAGGGTGGAAAAAGTAATGAGTGAAAATCAGGCTAGAAAGTGGCAAGTAAATCCCCAATATAATCCCCAAGAAGAATCTAAAACGATAGTCAAAAAGGTAAAGAAAACACCTTGGATCAGTAAAGGCGAAAAAGTGATTTATTCGGTTACCAGTGCTGCGATTTTAGTATTTGGGATCGGAATGGTTTCCTACGCTTCTGGGACAGACAGCTTAAATCGGGAAGTGCAGCAATTAGAAAACTCCATAAACCAGCAAAAAATCGTAAATGAAAACTTAAATTTTGAGAGAGAGGAACTGTCGCGTCCAGAGAGAATCACAGAGATTGCAGAGAAAAATGGTTTAAAAATCCAAAATTCGGAAGTGAAACAAGCAGAAACAGTTAACAACTAGCAAGGGGTTTCTTGAACATGAAAAAAAATAAGACGGCAAATGTCATGGCTAGCATTTATATGCTAGTTTTCGTTGCTTTATTCCTTGTGCTTGCAGGCAGGTTTATGTATATACAGGCAACGGGCGAAGTTAGCGGCGTTGCATTGGATGAATGGGCAGAAAACCAGCGGACAACCTCCTATAAGATGAATGCAGAGCGTGGACAAATCATGGATAAGAATGGCATGGTATTAGCTTATGACCGTCCGGCGTATCGGATGTATGCCATCTTAGATGAAGGATACTCAGAAAATTCACCGGAAGCCCTGCACGTTTCAGACACGGAGGAAACAGCGGAAGAATTGGCATCTATTTTAGATGAGGAAGAAAGTGAAATAAAAGGGATACTGGATGAAGCGGTAGAAGCGGAGAGATTTCAGGTTGAATTTGGTCAGCTGGGACGTCAGCTGTCTCAACAAGAAAAAGAAGCCATTGAAGAAGCAGAAATTCCAGGTATCTACTTTGACGAAGAGCCGATGCGGTATTATCCAAATGGTATGTTTGCTTCACATATTATTGGTTTTGCCCGCGAAGTGGAAGAAGAAACCGAAGATGGCATTGAACATAGCATCACCGGTGTAACTGGAATGGAAAATGTCATGAATGAGGTCCTTGGAGGGAAGGATGGATTTATTTCCTATCAGCGTGACCGTTTTAACAGCAAACTATTGGATCCTGATGAAATTATTCAAGAGCCGGAGGACGGGGATCAGGTTTATTTAACCATTGATCAAAAAATCCAAACCTTGCTGGAGGATTTAATGACGCAGGTAGATGAACAATATAATCCTGTAAAAATGAATGCAATTATTATGGATCCGAAAACGGGTGAGATTATGGCGATGAGTACACGGCCAAGTTTTAACCCGAATAGCCCTGAAAATGTAGAGAATTGGTATAATGATCCGATTTCTTCTCCATTTGAGCCTGGATCAACATTTAAAATATTTACTTGGGCAGCAGCGATTGAAGAAGGTGTCTATAATGGAGAAGAGACATTTGAATCGGGAACGTATCAGCCTAACGAAAGAATTGAGGAAATCAGAGACCACAACCAAGGGGAAGGCTGGGGAGATATTTCCTATGATGAAGGATTTATGCGTTCTTCCAACGTAGCTGCTTCTAAATTGCTTTGGGAAGATATTGGCGCAGATGAATTCTATGAATATATTCAGGCATTTGGTTTTGAAGAACCTACCGGGATCGATCTTCCAGATGAATCTGTCGGCCGGATACAATACAATTGGCCATCCGAAAAATTAAGAACGGCTTTTGGTCAAGGGACAACCGTTACCCCAATACAGCAGATGAGAGCTGCTTCAGCTATCGCAAATGACGGACAAATGGTAAAGCCGTATGTAGTGGATAAAATTGTTGATTCCACGACAAACAATGTACTGGAAGAAACTGAATCGGAATACACCGGCCAGCCAATTTCACCGGAAACTGCAGAAGAAATGAAAGAATTGCTTGCTTCTGTAGTGAATGATGAGGATGGAACCGGCGCCCCATATAAATTAGATGATTATGTGGTCGGAGGCAAAACTGGAACCGCACAAATGCCGGACCCTGAAGGCGGCGGCTATTTAACTGGAAAAGAAAATCATGTATTTTCCTTTTTAGGGATGGCTCCAATGGATGATCCCCAGTTAATGGTTTATGTATCTATCCAGCAGCCGGAATTGGAGGATACAGAATCAGGTTCTGCCCCGCTTGCATTTATCTTTAATAATGTGGTAGAAAATAGCCTTCATTATTTAGATGTAGAGCCGGAAGAAGATGAATCTAACAAGATTCAAGAGGTGGAATTTCCTGAAGTAGCAGAGCAATCTGCGGAAAGTGTTCAGTCTGAATTAGAGGAGCAAGGAATCCAGCCAATTCTTATTGGCGAGGGAGAAACCATTGTTGCCAGTAATGTGGAAGCAGGAGAGAGAATACTGCCAAATGAAAAAGTTCTATTGCTTACAGATGAACCAACGATGCCTGATATAACAGGCTGGTCGTTAAGAGAAGTGATGAGCTTTGCTGATCTGCTGAACCTGCAGACAGAAAGATTCGGTAATGGTTATGTCACCTCACAGGGTATTGAAGTTGGAAAACCAATTCAGGAAGGTGACTATTTAGGTTTTGAATTAGAAGTTCCTTCCGGAGAATCATCTGAAACATCATCTGATGAAAACGATGATGATAACGCGGGTGAAGAGGAAGCAGAAGAAGGAAATAACGACGACGAAGCAGAGAACGAAGAAACCGAAGAGGAATAGAGCAAAGGCTTGCTGAAAAAAGATTACTTTTTCAGCAAGCCTTTTTTTATAAAATAAGAATTTTTATAAAAAATAGCTGGGGATACCCGATCCAACGGGTTTCATGGGGTGAGCAATCTCAGGACCCGGAAATACACTCCGCTTTCCGGAGGCCCCGAGCTCAGCCCCCTTTAAAGAAGACTTGCTGATTGGCAAGCCGTCAGGCGCAGACAGAAGCTAAAGTTAGGACTGCGATTGCTCGTCCCACCGAAGACCATTGTGCATTCCCACGACGAATAGGACGTCCTATTCGTCGGTCGTTGGTTACAGGACGTGATTGTTCTTAGCCAACCAGGGTCTCCGTGTATTTCTTCTAGGACTGGGATTGCAATTACCCATGTTGTCAGGTTAATGGATTTTATTAATTTTGATACAGATAGTACTAAAACCTATCTAGCGTAGTGTTTTTCCGCAGCGGCCACATTAACCTGACAACATTGCTGTGATTACTCGCCCTATCCAAAAGCGTCGTAGTGGACATCTCCTTGGCAAGAACACCGATGTTTTAAAGAACAAGCGGTGTTCTTGGTTTTTCTTAGTGAAATTTATAGTCCTGTGACTTTCTTGGTATTTCTTATAAGCAGTTTTATATATGAAGTGAATTTTAGAAAAATCTATTCGCGACAGAAATACATGAGGGACAAGTAGAAAAGATAGCTTGTTCTATTCCATTTTTTACATTCATATAGTGGATACAAAGCAGGTTGAAAGGAGTTCTTTCATGAAACGCGCATCCACCATTATCATAAAAAAACGAATGATTACTGTTTTTTTATTTGCGATTCTAATTTTTCTGGTTATTATTGCAAGATTAGCCTATGTTCAACTGGTATTAAGCGATGATTTATCTGACAGTGCCAATGATTTATGGACAAGAGATATCACTTTTGCTGCAGAAAGAGGCTATATCCTTGATTCGGAGGGGGAAATCCTTGCAGAGAATGTAACTGCTCCTACGGTATTATTGATGCCGCGGCAAATTAAAGAACCGGAAAATACAGCGAAGCTTCTGGGGGAGGTCCTTGGCGTTCCAGAGGAGAGAATGCTGGAATTAGTTACACAGAATTCATCCAGTGTGATGGTGCGTCCTGAAGGTATTAAAATAAATAATGAGCAGGAGCAGGCCGTTCGAGAACTGGATTTGGACGGTGTTTATTTAGCGAAGGATTCCAAGCGTCACTATCCAAATAACAGTGCTTTATCACATGTGCTCGGATTTACAGGAATTGATAATCAAGGGTTAATGGGACTTGAATTATACTATGATGATAAATTAAAAGGAGAAAATGGGAGGCTCTCATTTTATTCCGATGCCAAAGGTGGAAGATTAGAGCAGCTGGCAGACGAATATACATCTCCAAAAGATGGTTTGAATTTAAAAACAACGATTAATAACAAAGTAACTACCATTATGGAAAGAGAGTTAGACCAGATTGTAGCGGAATATAATCCGGATGGGGCGATGGCCATTGCGGTTGACCCTAAAACAGGCGGTGTGCTGGGGATGTCCAGCCGTCCAAATTTTGATCCGGAAAATTATCAGGACGTGGATGCATCTATATTTGGCAGGAATTTGCCTATTTGGAGCACCTATGAGCCAGGGTCAACCTTTAAAATAATTACGTTAGCTGCTGCTTTAGAAGAGGGAGTCGTTGATTTAGAGAAAGATCGTTTTTACGATGACGGCGATATTAAAGTCGGCGGAGCAACGATTCATTGCTGGAAACGCGGCGGGCATGGAGACCAGTCGTATCTTGAGGTTGTTCAGAATTCCTGTAACCCGGGATTTGTTAATTTAGGACAAATGCTTGGTACAGAAAAGCTTTTTTCTTATATCGATGCCTTTGGTTTTGGGAGGAAGACAGGGATTGATTTGCAGGGAGAAGGAAACGGAATCCTATTTAAGCCAGAAAATGTCGGTCCTGTAGAGCTGGCAACCACATCCTTTGGACAGGGTGTTTCGGTAACGCCGATTCAGCAGGTGATGGCTGTTGCAGCAACGGTAAACGGCGGTTATTTATACGAACCGATGATTGCGAAAGAATGGGTTGACCCTGTAACGGGAGAAGCAGTTGAAACCTATGAGCCGCAATTAAAGGAACAAGTTATTTCCCAGGAGACATCCGAAACCATTCGGGAAACCTTAGAGACGGTAGTTGCCCAGGGAACAGGCAGACCTGCTTATGTCGATGGATATCGTGTCGGCGGGAAAACGGGGACCGCTCAAAAGGTAGGACCGAACGGCGGATATTTAGAAAATAACTATATTGTATCCTTTATTGGCTTTGCACCGGCGGACGATCCGGAAATTGTTGTTTATCTCGCTGTCGATAATCCAAAGGATACGATTCAATTTGGCGGTGTTGTTGCTGCGCCAGTTGTCGGAACGATTATTGGTGACAGCCTCCGGGCGATGAATGTAGAACCGCGGACAGATGGATTAGAAAAAGAATATGCCTGGCCGGATCAGCCTAAAATTGAAGTGCCGGATTTTATAGGTGAAAGTACAGATAAACTGGCGGAATATCCGTTAGATCTTTCCATTGAAGTAAACGGTGAAGGGGATGAAATCATTGACCAATCCCCAAGTGCGGGAACAATGCTGGAATCTGGAAGTACGATTCGATTAATATTAGGTCATAAAAATAATCGTTAAATCGTTAAAAATTTGCTATAATAGATTCTGTTGTAAGAGGATGTTTAACAAGTCCAGCAAAAATGTGAACAGAACATTCATGACAACCCTCTTAAACGATAGTTTTTTCGAGAATACATTAAAAGGAAAAGAACAGAAATAGGGTGTAAAAAATGAGACTAAAAGAATTATTGGATGGAATCGAATTCTATCAAACATCAGAATCTATTAAAGATATAAATATTGTCAATGTAGAAATGGACTCCAGAAAAGTAGAGCCGGGGAGCTTATTTGTCTGTATTGAAGGCTATACCGTGGACGGCCATAATTTTCTGCAGCAAGCGATAGACAAAGGTGCTGCGGCTGCAGTTATTTCCAGGGACGTAAACGTCAGCGGTGATATTCCGCTTATCCGGGTCAGAGACACGGGACGCGCCTTGGCGATGCTGTCAGCCGCATACTATGATTATCCAACAACGAAATTTCCGCTGATTGGGGTCACCGGTACAAATGGTAAAACAACCACGACTTATTTATTAGATACTATTTTTGAAAAACAGGGTAAAAAATCGGGTGTCATTGGCAGCATCCAAGTAAAAATTGGCGATGAAACATTTCCAGTAAATAATACGACACCTGATGCATTAGAGCTAAATCGCATCTTTCATCAAATGCAAAAAAAAGAAACAGACCAGGTTATCATGGAGGTTTCTTCGCATGCTTTAGACATGGGAAGAGTTTTTGGCTGTGATTATGACATTGGTATTTTTACAAATCTGTCGCAGGATCATCTCGATTATCATAAAGATATGGATGATTATTTGCGGGCAAAGAGTCTTCTCTTTGCCGGTTTAGGGAATGACTATCATCAAGGGAAGAAAAAATATGCAATTATCAATGAGGATGATGCTTCAAGCGACTTATTAAAACGAAGCACAGCGCAGCAGGTATTAACATACAGCTGCAAGCAGGATGCGGATATAATGGCAAAAAATATTATGCTTTCCCCTGCCGGTGTGGCATTTAACCTTGTGACTCCAGTGGGCACAGTTCATATTAAAACTGGTTTAATCGGTATGTTCAATGTGTATAATATGCTTGCGGCAAGCGGCGCTGCTATCGCATCGAAGGTGGATTTAGATGTGATTAAAGAAGCCCTGGAGGATACAAAAGGGGTAGATGGCCGGTTTGAACCGATTAATGAGGGTCAGGATTTTTCTGTCATTGTTGATTTTGCGCATACACCGGATTCATTAGAGAATGTGCTTCAAACGAGCCGGGAATTTGCAGAGCGTAAAGTATATGTAGTTGTGGGCTGCGGTGGGGACCGCGACCGTACTAAACGGCCGTTAATGGCTGATGTTGCTGTTAAGTATGCGGACCATGCGCTGTTCACATCTGATAATCCGCGTACAGAAGACCCGGTACAAATCCTGGATGATATGACAAGTCATTTAACGGAAGAGGTAGCGACCTTTGAAGTGATTGTAGACCGGACAGAAGCTATTAAGCATGCAGTGAAGCTTGCTCAAAAGGATGATATTATTTTGATTGCGGGCAAGGGACATGAAACCTATCAAATCATCGGCAAGAAAAAATTCGATTTCGACGATCGCCAAATTGCCCGGGAAGCAATTAAAGAGAAAGGGGAGTAAGAGATGTTATTTACTGCATCACAATTAATGAAATTATTCCCCCGGCATCAAGGGAACGTTTCCGCTGATTTAGAAATTCATGAAGTAGTCCATGATAGCCGGGTGAATACAAACCACGGGCTCTATGTACCAATTGCCGGCGAACGGTTTGATGGCCATCAATTTATTGGCGGAGCAGTGGAGAACGGGGCGGAAGCGGCCTTTTGGCAGAAAGAAAAGCCGCTTCCGTCAAATCTCCCTGACTCTTTGCTGATATTATTTGTAGATGATACTGTAAAAGCATTACAGGAGCTGGCTGCTGCGTATCGGAAGGACGTCAATCCGACTGTTATTGGGATTACCGGATCAAATGGGAAAACAACGACGAAGGATCTGACTAATGCTGTCATGCAGACAACATTTAAAACCCATGCTACAAAGGGGAATTTCAATAATCATATCGGGCTCCCATTGACGATTTTATCGATGGACCGGAAAACAGAAGTGCTGATTCTTGAAATGGGGATGAACCATTTTGGAGAAATCGAGCTGTTGAGTAAGATCGGGGAGCCGAATCAGGCGATTATTACCAATATTGATGGGCAGCATATTGAAAATTTGGGCTCTAAAGAAGGAATAGCCAAAGCCAAATTAGAAATTGTGTCGGGAATCAAGCCAGAGGGTACGTTAATCATTGATGGGGATGAACCGCTGTTAACAGATGCAGCTGTGCCTGTAGCTAAAACACGGGTCGGCTTCAGCGAAGACAATGATGTTGTGGTTCGCAATATCACCGTAGAGGAAGAAACGACAACCTTTGAGGCAGGAGAGAAAACTTACCAGATTCCGCTCTTAGGAAAGCATCACGCAAAAAATGCCGCTTATGTTATTCAACTGGCATACGGGATGGGGGTAGCTCCTGAAACCATCCAGCAAGCATTCGGACAATTAGAAATGACGAAAATGCGCTTTGAAAAGCATGCAGGCAAAAACGGTATTACGATTATTAATGATGCTTATAATGCTTCTCCTGCATCTATGAAAGCATCGATTCAAGTAGTCGAAGAAATGAAAGGCTATCAGCATAAAATACTTGTATTAGGCGATATTTTAGAGCTTGGTGATTATGCAGAGGAATTTCATCGCGGAATTGCAGATGTTATTCATTCTGAGATTACAGCAGTGTATACGTATGGTAATCATTCGCATTACATACATGACGAATTAAAAAAGAAAGGTACGGAGCTGATTGCTGTCCACTTGCAGGATAAGCAGGAGCTGATGGATCAGATTGAACAATATCTGGAACCGGAAAACCTTATCTTGCTGAAAGCATCAAGAGGAATGAAATTTGAAACATTTTTAGAACAATTACGTTAAGGCATCTTATAGGTATTGTTTACATCATCAGGAAACAGAATCAGTGCGGTGGATTTGAGGGTTAGAGGCGTTTCAGCAAATGCTCATAAGAATTGCACTGATTCTGGCATGCTTTGTTAACAATCCTATAAATGGTTACAAATGAGGTGGAGAGAAAATGAATATTACAGGTTTATTAATTACAATCGCAGTAGCGTTTCTTATAACAGTTCTTCTATCTCCAATTTTTATCCCTTTTTTAAGACGATTAAAGTTTGGACAGAGTATTAGAGAAGAAGGCCCTGAGTCTCATCAGAAGAAATCAGGAACACCGACAATGGGTGGAGTTATGATTGTATTCAGTATTGTGATTACATCCCTGATTATGGGAATGAGAATGGATACAGGGATTGGCTATGAGCTGTGGCTGTTACTTTTTGTGTTATTTGGCTATGGCTTACTAGGATTTTTGGATGATTATATTAAAGTAGTAATGAAACGAAATCTAGGCTTAACTTCAAAGCAGAAGCTATTTGGACAAATTATTATTGCACTTGTATTTTATTTTGTTTTACGCGGGCAGGAAGACTTCTCGTCAGCAATTGCCATTCCCGGAACAACGGTTGAATTTGATATTGGCTGGTTCTATGCAATTCTTATTATTGTAATGCTTGTAGGAGCCTCCAATGCTGTTAACTTAACGGATGGGTTAGATGGTTTATTAGCTGGTACTGCAGCGATTGCTTTCGGTGCTTTTGCCATTATTGCCTGGTATGGTGTGCCAAATGATATGGTAACCGTCTTCGCTTTAGCAGTCGTCGGCGCTCTGTTAGGATTTTTAGTGTTTAACGCGCACCCTGCCAAGGTGTTCATGGGCGATACAGGATCATTGGCATTAGGAGGAGCAATTGCTGCTATTGCGATACTTCTGAAGCTGGAGATTTTATTAGTAATTATCGGTGGTGTGTTTGTTATTGAAACCTTATCTGTTATTATTCAGGTAATTTCCTTTAAAACGACAGGAAAACGTATTTTCAAAATGAGCCCGCTGCATCACCACTATGAGCTGGTTGGATGGTCAGAATGGAGAGTCGTTACCACTTTCTGGTCTGTCGGCCTGCTATTTGCGATTCTTGCTATTTATATTGAGGTGGGTATCTAATGAACACATGGAAACAATTTCCCAAAAAAGTGCTTGTCTTAGGATTGGCCCGGAGCGGTACAGCTGCTGCGAATGTTTTGTTGGAGAGCGGCAAGGATGTAACGGTGAATGATGCGGCAGCATCCTATGAAGATGCGCCTGTTTTGGCACTTCAGGAAAAAGGAGCCCATCTTGTGCTCGGTTCTCATCCGCTAAGTGTTTTAGAGGGGATAGAGATGGTTGTTAAAAACCCGGGTATCCGTTATGATCACCCTATTGTTGCAGAAGCGCAGAAACGCAGTATTCCGGTAATTACAGAGGTGGAATTGGTATCTTATATAACCGAACAGCCAATCATCGGAATTACTGGTTCCAATGGAAAAACAACCACAACAACCTTAGTTACGGAAATGCTGGAAAAGAGTAATTGTAAGGTAAAGCTCGCTGGGAACATTGGAATTGCTGCAACGGAAGTGGCCCAAACGATGCAAGCAGATGAAAAGATGGTAATGGAGCTATCCTCCTTTCAGTTGCAGGGAATAAATACATTTCGCCCATCGACAGCAGTCCTTTTAAACATTTATGAAGCGCATTTGGATTATCACGGCGATTTAGAAAGCTATGTCAGAGCTAAATGTAATATATTTAAAAACCAGCATGCCGATGATTATCTGGTATATAATGCCGATGATTCGACGCTTGAAGAAAAAGTGAAGGATACAAAAACAAAAAATATAGCCTTTTCGGCAACAAAAAACCTGCATCAAACAGGCGCTTGGGCAGATGATACGCATGTATACTTTTTCGATGAAGCAATTATTCCTTTAGAGGATATTGTCTTGGTCGGGAAGCATAACTTAGAGAATATCCTGGCAGCTGTTGCAGCAGCAAAATTAAATGGAGCAACCAATGAGGGCATACAGCATGTCTTAAAAACTTTTTCCGGTGTCAAGCATCGTTTAGAGTTTGTAGGGCTGCTACATGACCGCTATGTTTACAATGATTCGAAAGCAACCAATATCCTAGCTACGCAAAAAGCATTAGATTCCTTTAAAAAGGATATTGTCCTTCTTGCAGGCGGTTTAGATCGCGGGAATGAATTTGATGAGCTGATTCCGCATTTGCATCATGTTAAAGCAATGGTTGTATTTGGAGAGACGGCACCGAAATTAGAGCGAGTTGGAAAAGAAGCCGGCATCCAGGTGATTGAGCACGCAGCCGGCGTGGATGATGCAGCTGAAATCGGTTTTTCATTAGCAGATGCAGGTGATATCCTATTGCTTTCTCCCGCATGTGCGAGCTGGGATCAGTACAAAACATTTGAAGAAAGAGGAGACATATTTGTTCAAGCAGTTCATACAATGAAGTAAGGGGCTTGAATAAATACTAAACCTAAAACAGCAAACCATATTCGGACAAGCCGAGAATAATACAGCATATTTAAAATGCCCCTATTTCCAAAGTTTATGTCATGGAAAGAAGGGGTATTTTTGTCTAAGTTCATTCAAAATCAAAATAAAGTAGACAGAGTATTATTTGGAATAATCATTCTCCTTTTATGTATCGGTATGCTGATGGTTTACAGCTCATCCTATATTTGGTCGGAGTATAAGTTCAATGATTCATTTTATTACTTAAAAAGACAGCTTTTATTTGCCGGCATCGGCTTTATTGGAATGGTTGTTATCTCTTACTTTCCTTATTATATATGGAAAAAGTATGCAAAGATTTTATTATTTTCTTGCTTTGTTCTGCTTCTTCTTGTGCTTATTCCGGGAATCGGCATGGTGCGCGGAGGGGCACAGAGCTGGATTGGCATCGGTGCATTCAGTATTCAGCCGTCTGAATTTATGAAGCTGGGTTTAATTATTTTTCTGGCATCTATATTATCTGACCATCAAAAATATATTACCTCGTTTAAAAAAGGGTTCTTCCCATGCCTTCTATTGATTTTTACTGCATTTGGTCTGATTATGCTTCAGCCAGATTTAGGAACTGGAATGGTGCTGGTCTTAACATGCATGATTCTGCTTTTTGTGGCAGGTGCAAAGCTCTCTCATTTTTTTGGACTGGCTGGCATTGGCATTATTGGGTTTATCGGATTGATTGCTTCTGCTCCTTACCGGATTAATCGGATTCTGGCTTTCTTAAACCCATGGGAGGACCCGTTAGGACATGGGTTTCAAATTATTCAATCTCTTTATGCTATTGGACCCGGGGGACTGATGGGACTGGGGCTGGGAAACAGCCTGCAAAAATATTTTTATCTGCCGGAGCCGCAGACAGATTTTATTTTTTCAATCATTGGTGAGGAATTAGGTTTAATTGGAGGTTGTACAACTATTTTATTGTTTTTTCTGCTATTATGGAGAGGGATAAAAATTGCTATTGAAGCTCCGGATTTATTTAGCAGACTGTTAGCGCTGGGAATTGCAAGTATGTTAGCATTACAGGCGATGATTAATATTAGTGTAGTCATCGGATTGATTCCGGTAACGGGGATTACCCTGCCTTTTCTCAGCTACGGCGGTTCATCACTGACGTTAACACTCTGTGCGGCCGGGATTCTTCTAAGTATTAGCAGGCACGCCAAAAGTATGGAAAAAAGTACGAAGCCGATTATTTAATATAGCAGCGAAGAACATTTATATAAAACGTAAATCCCGTCCGTGGAAGAAGTAAGAAAACTTCTGCGGACGGGTTATCCGTGATAAAAAAGAAAAAACTTCAGAAACAATAGAAGTCAATGACGTGTATCACCATAATTTATGATATAATTTTTGTAAATACAAGGGAGTAAACTGATACAGTTATATTCCTTGAAAATAATGGATAAAGGAAGAAATGGAGATGAGTGATAAAAATATCGTTTCGATTGAGGATCGAATTCCAAAATTGAAGCAAGCTAGGAAGAAAAAAGCAAACAGACGATTAATATTTTATCTATCTATATTTTTCTTTCTCATTGCTATCATTGTTTACTTGCAATCTCCATGGAGTGAAATACGGTCGATTGAAGTAAACGGCAATGTGTTCTTAACGGATGAGTACATAATAGATGAGTCAGGTGTAACAGAAGGAACAAATATCTGGTCTATGAACGGATCCTCTGTTGCAGCCGGGATGGAAGAAAATCCTGTCATTGAACATGCATCTATTAATCGGAGTTTTCCCAGCACCGTTGTGATTGAGGTAGAAGAACAGTCTGTCCTTGGCTATGTTCAGGACGAAAGGGAATTTTACCCGGTTCTTGCAGACGGTCAAGTCATCCAGCAAAATGCACAAAACTCTATCAGCAATGCTCCATTAATAACAGGCTTTAATGAAGCGCAATTAACAGAATTGGCAACAGCCATGGATAATGTTCGCCCGAGTATTTTTAATATGATTTCTGAGATTGAACGAAAAGATTCAGATGAAGAAGAGGATACGCTGCAGGTTAGATTGTATATGAGTGATGGGTTTCTGGTAGAAGGCAATGCAGATCAAATGTTAGACAGATTGGATTACTATCCTTCTATTGTGTCACAGCTTGACGAAGAGGATAGTGGTATCATTCATATAGGTGTCGGCATCTATTTCGAATCTTTTCAAAAAGATGAAATGGAAGAAGTAGATATCGAAGACGAAATTGAAGAACTCAATGAGGAAATTAATGAAGAAAATGAAGAAACAGGAAATGAATAATTTGCAGAATGAAGTCATATATCATCCTTTTTTAACGAATGGTATAATGTCGATTTTTATAGAAATAGATTACTTGAAAAAAATAAGCATAAAATATGTTTATTTTTTATTCATTTTCTTTTAGAATTAAAGACTATACAAAGGATAACGTGGCAGTAAAAATATCGTCAGCATATTTTTACGGGGAGGTGCTCTTTTTTGAACAACAGTGAGATATTAGTTAGTCTTGATATTGGGACAAACACGATAAAAGTAATTATTGGAGAAGTACAACAAGACTCTTTAAATATTATTGGAGTAGGTACTGCAGCGTCAAACGGAATGAAGAAGGGTGCTATAATTGATATTGATCAGACTGTTCATTCTATCAGGAATGCAGTAGAACAAGCAGAACGAATGGTAGGGATGGAAATCCACCGCGTAGTAGTGGGGATAAACGGATCCCATATCCAGCTTCAGCCTTGTCATGGCGTTGTAGCTGTACAAAGTGAGAACCGGGAAATAAATGATGAAGATGTAACGAGAGTAATTGACGGAGCTCAAGTGATTTCTATTCCTCCGGAACGGGAAATCATCGATGTGATTCCGAAGCAGTTTATTGTGGATGGATTAGATGAAATTACTGATCCGAGAGGGATGATCGGTGTCCGTCTGGAGATGGAAGGAACGATTATCACCTGCTCAAAAACGATTTTGCATAATATCTTAAAATGTGTAGAACGGGCTAATTTGGAAGTATCTGATATTTGTCTTCAGCCGCTTGCTGCCGGAACAGTCGCTTTATCAAAGGATGAGATGAATATGGGCTCTGCCCTGATTGATATCGGAGGAGGCTGTACAACGGTATCTGTATTTGAAAATGATCATCTGGCTGCGACAAGTGTCATTAATTTAGGCGGAGACAATATAACGAAAGATTTATCCGTCGGCCTGCGTATTTCTACAGAAGAAGCAGAGCAGATTAAACTAAATTATGGCTATGCATTTTACAATGATGCTTCTGAAGATGAGACATTTGAAGTCACAACAATCGGAAGCAATCAAAAACAGGTATTTAATCAACTTCAATTAGCTGATATGATAGAAGCTAGATTAGAAGAAATATACACTTATATTGATAGAGAAATTCGGAAAATGGGCTTTCAGGAGCTGCCTGGCGGTTTCGTATTGACAGGAGGCACCACGGCTATGCCGGGGAGCCTGGAATTAGCGCAAGACTTGTTCTATTCTCATGTACGTGTAGCTGTCCCGGATTATATTGGTGTCAGGGAAGCACAATTTACTTCAGGTGTTGGTATTTTACAATTTGCTTATCGCAATGCGAAAATACAAGGGAAAGAATTGTATCCTGCTGTAGCAATAGATGGGGAAGCGGAGCAGCAGCCAGTGAAGCAATCCAGACCTGCAGGCGAGAAGAAAAAGAAACAAGGCAAGAAAAAAGAATCAGGATTTGCTAACCTATTCAAATATTTCTTTGATTAATTTCTTTTAACAGAAGTTGAAATGAGGAATTGTTCGTAATTAGTAGACTAGGAGGAAACCATAATATGTTAGATTTTGATACAAACATGGAAGAATTAGCAACGATAAAAGTTATTGGAGTTGGCGGCGGCGGTAACAATGCTGTTAACCGTATGATTGAGCATGGCGTAGAAGGTGTCGAATTTATCGCAGTAAACACAGATTCTCAAGCTTTAAATCTTTCGATGGCTGAATCCAAGATACAAATCGGCGGGAAATTAACCCGTGGTCTTGGAGCCGGCGCTAACCCGGAAGTAGGGAAAAAAGCAGCAGAAGAAAGTAAAGAGCAGTTAGAAGAAGTGTTAAAAGGTGCTGATATGGTTTTTGTTACTGCTGGAATGGGCGGCGGTACAGGAACTGGAGCAGCTCCGGTCATTGCACAGGTAGCTAAAGATTTAGGAGCGCTGACAGTTGGTGTCGTTACTCGTCCTTTTTCTTTTGAAGGAAGAAGAAGATCAACACAGGCAATTTCTGGTATCGATACGCTGAAAGGAAGCGTGGATACATTAATCGTTATTCCAAACGATCGGCTGCTTGAAATTGTGGATAAAAATACACCAATGCTTGAAGCATTCCGTGAAGCGGATAATGTGCTTCGTCAAGGTGTACAAGGCATATCCGATTTGATTGCGAAGCCAGGTCTTATTAACGTTGACTTCGCTGACGTGAAAACGATTATGTATGATAAAGGTTCTGCTTTAATGGGTATTGGTATCGCAACTGGCGAAACAAGAGCAACAGAAGCTGCTAAAAAAGCAATTTCTTCCCCGTTGCTGGAGACTTCTATCGATGGAGCGCATGGTATTTTAATGAATATCACAGGCGGTACAAACCTGAGCTTGTATGAAGTGCAGGAAGCAGCTGACTTAGTTACTTCTGCAGCGGACCAAGAAGTAAATGTTATCTTTGGTTCTGTAATTAATGAGAACCTTAATGATGAAATTGTTGTAACTGTCATTGCTACAGGTTTTGATGAAAATGCACAACCAAAAGCAGATACGCGTCAAAAACAACAACGTCCAAATATAGGACAAACACAGCAGGCAGCTACACAGCAAACAAGTGAATCGACTCCTGTCAGGGAAAGAGAATCATCCAATCCATCACCTTCTAAACCTCGTCCCGAGGAAGATGAATTAGATATCCCGACTTTCTTAAGAAATCGTAATCGTAATCGATAAAAAGAAAAAATACTGTGCTAAGAGAACTCTTTTAGCACAGTATTTTTTTGTTTAAAGAGTAAGAAAATATATAAAAAATGCTGAATATAGCCGCTCTAACGGGTTTCATGGGGCGAGTAATCTTAGGCCACAGAAATACACTCCGCTTTCCGCGGGCCCCGACCCGAGCTCATCTCCTTTAAAGAAGACTTAGCGATTGGCAAGCCGACAGGCGTAGACAGAGCTAAAGTTGCACTTATGCCCCGCAGAAAAAAAGAAGTTCGCTTTTTTTCTACCCGCGGGGTCTTCCCACTGGGACTGGGACTGCGGTTACTCGCCCCACCGAAAACCATTGCGATTACTCGTCCCATCAAAACCGTCGCTAGAATTTGCGTTATTTCCTTGTAAAAAAGCAATTAAAACATAATTCCACTTAGATGGGAGCGGAGGGAAGTCGACTCCTGCGGGAAAAGCAACAGGTAGACCTGAGCAGGAAGCGGTTTTCTTACCGTGCGGCTGAACGTTGCCCGCGGAAAGCGACTTCCCGGAGCGGACATCTCCTTGGCAAGAACACCGATGTTTCAAAATCAAGTGGTGTCCTTTGTTTATCTAAAAGGAAAGAAAGTAAAGTTTCCTTGCCCCTCTTTTTTATTCCAAAAATCGTTAGACATTATTTCTAAGAATAAGTGTTAAATAGCTTAATTTTGCACACAAGAATTGACAGACTTTTCTCTTTCAATTGTCTATACTTTTCATCATATATTACTTCCTTTCTATGAATTTCATGATCAGCAACGTACGCAGAAGATAACAGCTTCTTCTGATTAGCAGCAATTTAGGGGGTGCAACAGAGAGTGTCTATTTACTTAGACGTTATTTGGGCATTAAATTTTATGGTAGATTTAATGCTGCTGATGCTCGTACAAATACTTGTCCGGAAACCAGTGAAAAGAAGGCGCTTGTTTCTTGGGGCATTTATTGCGTCATGCATTGTTCCGCTGACGATTTTGTATCCAAATTCGTTTTTTAATCATGTAGTCGGGAAATTGCTCTACTCTTGTATTATTATTTTCAGCACATTTGGATTTAAGAGTCTGTATCGCTTTATTAAGCTGATCTTCCTCTTTTATTTTGTATCCTTTGCCATTGGGGGCGGGTTAATGGCGATGCATTTTTTCCTGCAGCGTCCGGTGACTGTTTCCTTGGAAGGGATAATCACCTTCAACCAAGGCTATGGTGATCCTGTCAGCTGGATATTTGTTATAACCTGCTTCCCGATTATTTGGTATTTTACAAAGAGACGAATGGACGAGCACGTTGGAGAACAAGTGAAATATGACGAAATGTACAAGGTAATCTTAACAATGAATCATCAGTCTTTTGAATCCATTGGTTATATCGACAGCGGAAATCAGCTTGTTGATCCGTTAACCAAACAACCTGTCGTCATTTGTGATCAGCCGTTTTTAAAGCAATGGTTCGATGATGAAGAGTGGGAAGAGCTGAAAAATGTGAAAGAGCATTTAGACTTCAGCCGGCTGCCAAAGAAATGGGAAGATAAGCTGCATTTGATTCCTTATCAGGGAGTAGATGGAACACATTCTTTCATGCTTGCTATTCGGGCTGAGGAACTGACAATTTTTTATAATAACGAAATTCTTCAGGCAGTAAATGTATTCATTGGAATTCAATTTGGAGTATTGGAAAGGGACGGGCAATATCATTGTTTGCTGCATCCCCTCATCATTAAGCAATCTATTATACAATCTGCATAAAGGAGAGTGCGTTAAGTGGCTAATTGGAAATTCAAATTTAAATTACGCTGGTATCAATTTCTTAAAAAAATCGGAATAAAACCAAAGGAAATCTATTATATAGGCGGAAGTGAGGCTTTGCCCCCGCCGCTAACAAAGCAAGAAGAACAGGAATTGCTTAAAAAATTGCCCGAAGGAGATAAAGCGGCAAGGTCGATGCTGATTGAAAGAAATTTGAGATTAGTTGTTTATATTGCCAGAAAATTTGAAAACACGGGTATTAATATCGAAGACCTGATTAGTATTGGTACAATTGGGCTGATTAAGGCGGTAAATACGTTTAATCCGGAAAAAAAGATTAAACTGGCAACCTATGCCTCCCGCTGTATTGAAAATGAAATCTTAATGTATCTGCGCAGAACAAATAAATTAAAGACAGAGGTTTCCTTCGATGAACCCTTAAATATTGATTGGGACGGCAATGAGCTTTTATTGTCGGATGTATTAGGAACAGAAGAAGATATTATTACAAAAAGTATTGAATCAAATGTAGATAAATCATTGTTAAAATCAGCTTTAGGCAAATTAAATGCACGTGAAAAACAGATCATGGAACTGCGCTTTGGATTGATTGGCGATGATGAAAAAACGCAGAAAGATGTAGCAGATATGCTTGGAATTTCCCAGTCTTATATTTCCCGTTTAGAGAAGAAAATTATACGTCGGTTGAAAAAAGAATTTAACAAAATGGTTTGACTTGATATATCAATTGTTTTGCCGCATAGGTCGACTTTATTTACATGATTTTCCTGCATAAAAAAATTTCCCGGGGAGATACTGTCCTTGAACAGCATCTAAGATTGGGGAGGTTTTCGGGAATGGCAAGACATAAAGTTGAAATATGCGGGGTTGATACATCCAAACTTCCAGTACTTAAAAACGAAGAAATGAAAAAACTATTTATCCGGCTGCAAGAAGAAAATGATATTATTGCCCGGGAAGAATTGGTAAACGGCAATTTACGCCTTGTTCTTAGTGTTATTCAGCGTTTTAACAACCGGGGAGAATATGTCGATGATTTATTTCAGGTCGGCTGCATTGGTTTAATGAAATCAATCGATAATTTTGATTTGTCCCATAACGTACGTTTTTCTACCTATGCTGTTCCGATGATCATTGGTGAGATCAGAAGGTACTTGCGGGATAATAATCCAATTCGTGTATCCAGGTCTTTACGTGATATTGCTTACCGTGCTCTGCAAGTCAGAGAACAATTGATCAGTAAAACATCGAAGGATCCATCTCCAGCAGAAATCGCCAAGGAAATGGGAGTGGAGCAGGCTGATATTGTTTTTGCTCTGGATGCCATCCAAGATCCCGTATCGCTTTTTGAGCCGATTTACAATGATGGCGGCGATCCGATTTTTGTCATGGATCAGCTGAGCGATGAAAAAGATAAAGATTCCTCATGGGTTGATAAGCTATCACTAAAAGAAGGAATGCACAGATTGAATGCTAGAGAAAAGATGATATTAAATAAACGCTTTTTTCAAGGGAAAACACAAATGGAAGTGGCGGATGAGATTGGTATATCCCAAGCACAAGTGTCCAGGCTTGAAAAAGGGGCTATCCACCAGATGAATAAGCAAATGTTTGAATAAACAAAAAGCCTTGCCTTAACCGGTAAGGCTTTTTGTATGCAATAATAACTTTTTTAACAACGAATCACTCCATCAACCACTCTTTATTCACCCCGCTATAATCCATCGCAGCAGCCGCATTAACCTGACAATATTGATAATTACAGACTCACGAAGTGAAGATCTGTTTAATTTTTCATGAAAAAAAGCATGTTCCAATGCATAGGATAGGAAGAGGAGGGAGCTGTCATGGTGAAACTATCTGAACTGCAAATAAAAGAATTGATTGTCATGGATGATGGAACAAGGCTGGGACATATCATTGATTTAGAGATAGACGGCAGAACTGGAAGAATCATTGCCATCATTGCGGAAGCCAAAGGAAAAAAATCAGGTATGTTTGCTAAATCAGGCGAGCTTTTTATCGCCTGGGAAAAAATTGTTCGGATTGGGGAAGATGTTATTTTAGTCGAGAAAGTAAAAGGGCCGGATCTTTATACCGAAGATTAAGAAGAAATTATCGATATAATGTGTTAAAATAAGACACAAATTTGAATTTAAGATAATGTTCAATAGGAGAAATTATAGGGAAAAGAGGGAAAAACATGGAGCCATTTCAGCTTAAAAGTGAGACAAGACTTCATTTATCTTCATTGGAGGAAGAAATTCCAGGTCTGGTAGCAGGCTTTACAACAAAAAATGGCGGTGTAAGTAAGGGGGCTTATAAGCAATTAAATATGGGGCTCCATGTATTGGACGACGAGAATAAGGTGCTGGAAAATCGGCGGATTCTGAGCAAGGAATTAAATATTCCCCTGAACCGCTGGGTTTGCGGTGAACAAGTACATGGAACAAGCATCCATTTTACAGGGGAAGAAGATGCGGGAAAGGGCAGTATTTCCTTTGATTCCGGTATATCCGGCGTCGATGGATTAATTATCAATGAGGCGGATTCTCTCCTCGGCACGGCTTTTTTCGCAGACTGTGTTCCATTATTTTTTGCAGACCCGACCACAAGAATAGCGGGTATTGCTCACGCCGGCTGGAAAGGAACAGTCGGTCAGATCGCCCGGGAAATGGTACAGAAATTGAAAGAAGCCGGTGCCTCTATAGAGAATCTGAAAGTTGTGATAGGCCCGAGTATTTCCAAAGAAAACTACGTTGTTGACGATGTTGTTTTATCACATCTAACTGGTGAACAGAAACAAAAATTTACGAAAGAAATATCGCCAAATCAATATTTCATCGATTTAAAAGAGCTTAATGTCGATATCCTTGTACAATCTGGCGTCTTTCGTCATAATATAGAGGTAACAAAATATTGTACATTACAAGATGAGAGGCTATTCTTTTCTCATCGGCGCGATAATGGAAAAACAGGAAGAATGCTCGCGTTTATCGGATTTGAGAAACAGAAGAAGTAATGGAGGATAAGAATGGTTGCAGTAAAAGAAAATCTAATGGAAATTCAAGCAGATATCGAGCAGGCTGCAAGGAGAGCAGGCAGAAATAAAGAAGATATTAATATTATCGCAGTGACGAAATATGTTACAATAGAACGAGCTAAAGAAGCATTATCTGCCGGGATAGTTCATCTGGGTGAAAATAGAAATGAAGGATTTTTAGCGAAATTTGAAGAGATCAGGGACAGTGCCACTTGGCATTTCATTGGCTCCCTGCAATCCAGAAAAGTAAAAGATATGATACATCATATTGATTATATTCATTCACTAGACAGAAAATCTTTGGCGAAAGAGATTAATAAGCGGGCAGAAAAAACGGTGCCCTGCTTTGTTCAAGTCAATGTGAGCGGAGAAGAATCGAAACACGGATTAGATGAAGGAGAAGTTGAATCGTTTATAAAAGATTTAGCGGTATTTGAGCATATACAGGTGGCAGGTTTAATGACGATGGCTCCGCATGTCGATAATCCGGAAGAAACCCGGCCGCTGTTTAGAAAATTGCGTTTGCTGAGAGACCGTATAAAGGGGCTTGGCTTAGATTATGCACCATGTGAATACCTGTCTATGGGAATGAGCAATGATTATGAAATTGCTGTAGAAGAAGGTGCAACACATATTCGGATAGGTACCAAACTGGTCGGCAGCGAAATATAAAGTGAGGTGCAGTAAATGAGCTTTAAAAAGAAGCTTAAAAATTATTTCACGATGGACGATGAATACGAGTATGAATATGCCGAGGAAGAACAAAAAGAAGAAATACCCCAGGTTCAGGAAAAAACAGCAGGAAGCAAAAATGTTGTGAACCTTTCCAGTATACAAAATACGAATTCAAAGGTTGTTTTAGCTGAGCCGAGAAATTATAATGAAGCTCAGGACATCGCAGATAATATTGTTAACAGACGAGCTGTTATCATTAATCTGCAGCGTGTGGATCGTCAGCAGGCAAAGAGGATCGTTGATTTTCTGAGCGGAACGGTTTATGCCGTAAAAGGAGATATTCAAAAATTAGGATCAGAAACATTCCTGTGTACGCCGGATAATGTAGAAGTATCCGGCAGTATTTCTGAAATGTTATATGAGCAGGAAGATTATGATAAAGGATGGTAGCAGGAGATGTTGGCACAAATCGTTTCACTAATAAGCTTTGGTTTAAACATTTATAGCTTTGCACTAATCGTGTATATTTTTATGTCCTGGTTCCCTGGAGCCAGAGAATCTCAATTTGGAGAATTACTCGGAAAAATTTGTGAGCCCTATTTAGAAATTTTTCGTAAATTTATTCCGCCGCTTGGTATGATTGATTTTTCTCCAATTGTTGCGATATTATTATTGCATTTTGCAAGAATGGGATTTATCCAGTTTGCAATGATGCTTTAGGCTTGAAAGAAAGGAATGACCATGGAAGTTTATCAGCATTTTCGAAAAGAAGAACAGCCATTTATTGATCAGGTTCTTTCATGGAAAGACCAGGTGGAGCGATCGTATATTCCCAAATTGACTGATTTTTTGGATCCGCGCGAACAAGAAATCGTGCAGATGCTGTTAGGGACTAATCATGACGAGCTTCAGGCCGCTGCCTTTGGCGGATCCGAGTACAGCGAACGAAAAAGAATGGTGATTGCTCCTATTTATGAAAGCATTACAGAAGATATGTTTCAAGTGGAGCTCCTGGAGGCATCTTACCCGGAGAAATTTGTAAGCCTGGAGCATCGGGATGTAATGGGTGCTTTTTTATCACAGGGTGTGAAGCGAAAAAAATTAGGAGATATTACAGCAGCAGATGGGAAAATTCATTTACTTGCAGCGGGAGAGGTCGTCCCTTTTATCAAGATGAATTTAACATCTATTAAGAAATCTCGTATATCTTTCAAAGAACAGCCGCTCACGTCGCTGATTACAGAAAAAAAAGCCTGGAAAGAATATGATAAAACCATTTCTTCCCTGCGTTTAGATACAGTTGTTAAAGAAATATATGGTGTCTCCCGAAAAGACGCTGCTGCTTTGATTCAAAAATTGCTCGTAAAGGTAAATTACCGGGTAGTAGATGATGTGAAATTCCAATTACAAGAAGGGGACATGCTCTCTGTACGTGGAAAAGGCAGAAGTAAAATTACAGCGATACGCGGGAGAACCAGGAAAGATAAAATTAAAATGACAGCGGCAATTTTGCAATAAATGCTGGAAATTTAGCTGGAATTATTGAATAATAAAGAGAGAAATCGGAAGCTCAAGCAAGCACCGATTAGGGAGGTGGAGATGGTGGCACTATCACCATTAGATATTCATAATAAAGAGTTTGCAAGAGGATGGAAAGGCTATGACGTGGATGAAGTAAATAAATTTCTTGATCAAGTGATGAAGGATTATGAAATTGTTATACGTGAAAGAGATGAACTGGATCAAAAAGCGAAAGAGCTTCAGGAACGATTAGGACACTTTACGAACATTGAAGAAACATTAAATAAATCTATTCTGGTTGCTCAGGAAACGGCAGAAGATATCAAAGGCAGTGCGCAAAAAGAAGCAAAATTAATTATGAAAGAAGCAGAAAAAAATGCTGACCGTATTGTCAATGAAGCATTAAGTAAAGCGCGTAAAATATCCCTTGATGTGGAAGAATTGAAAAAGCAGGCAAAAGTATTCCGCTCAAGAATGCGCATGCTTGTGCAGGCTCAATTAGAAATGCTCGGTACAGATGATTGGGAAGAATTATTTGATACTGAAGTGGATGAAGATTTAGAATTGATGGAGCATGAATCTTAAAGGCTTGACTTAGGCTTGTATATTACATATAATTCATACAAGTATCATGTTTTTTGACATTTAATTTATGCTAAAAATTTCATAATCACTATCGTTATACAATGAAAGAGAAAGTATAGAAGATGACTCTGTGTAAGCGAGTCAGGGGCGGTGGAAGCCTGATACAGAAGTCTTTTAGAAAATCACTCTGGAGTAGCTATTATGAAAATAATGTAGTAATAGCCGGCTGTCCACGTTACGGATTTCGAGTGAATTTAATGCCGGGCATTAAATTTATAAGGGTGGTACCGCGAGTCTTCTCGTCCCTTTAGGGATTAGAGGACTCTTTTTGTATATAAAAATTTAATTTACGATGTGTCATGAAAATAACAGGAGGGAATATCTTGGAATATAAACAAACATTATTGATGCCGAAAACAGCTTTTCCAATGCGTGGAAATCTTCCAAATAAAGAGCCGGAGCGCCAACAGAAATGGGAAGAAAGTGAACAATATCAAAAAAACTTAGAGCGTACTAAGGACAGACCGTTATTTATTTTACATGATGGACCGCCTTATGCGAATGGAGATATCCATATCGGTCATGCACTGAATAAAATCTTAAAGGATTTTATTGTCCGTTATAAGTCCATGACAGGCTATTATGCACCATATGTTCCAGGCTGGGATACACACGGGTTGCCGATTGAAACAGCATTAGCGAAAAAGAAAGTAAAACGGAAAGAAATGTCTGTTGCAGAATTCCGCAAGCTTTGTGAAGAATATGCACTTGGACAAATTGACAGCCAGCGTACACAATTTAAAAAATTAGGTGTGCGCGGTGATTGGGATAATCCATATATCACCTTAACGAAGGATTATGAAGCTTCTCAAATTAAGGTGTTTGGAGAAATGGCACGAAAAGGCTATATTTATAAAGGACTTAAGCCGGTATATTGGTCTCCGTCTTCTGAATCTGCCCTTGCAGAAGCAGAAATCGAATATCAAGATAAACGCTCTCCATCTATCTATGTTTCCTTTGAAGTAACGGATGGAAAAGAAGTGCTTGACGGCGGCGAGAAAATTATTATCTGGACGACAACTCCTTGGACGCTTCCAGCGAACTTAGGAATCAGCTTACATCCTGATTTAAGCTATGTGGTAGCACAAGTAAATGATGATAAATATGTCATTGCAGAAGCTTTATTAGAAGATGTGAAAGAAGTATTAGGCTGGGAAGATGTAACAGTTGTAAAGAAATTCAAAGGACAGGAAGCAGATCGTGTAGAAGCACAGCATCCATTTTATGATCGTAAATCCCTTGTTATGCTTGGAGAACATGTTACAACTGATGCGGGGACTGGATGTGTTCATACAGCTCCAGGCCACGGGGAAGATGACTTCTATGTTTGCCGCAGATATGGTATCGATGCATTCTGCCCGGTGGATGAAAAGGGTGTCTTTACAAGTGAAGCGCCAGGTTTTGAAGGTTTATTCTACGATGCAGCAAATAAGGTCATCACAGAACAATTGGATGAGAATGGAGCCTTATTAAAATTAGAATTTATCACTCACTCTTATCCGCATGACTGGAGAACAAAGAAACCGACGATTTTCCGTGCAACGTCACAGTGGTTTGCATCCATTAAAGATTTCCGTCAGGATATTCTTGATGAAATTAAAAAAGTGCATTGGTATCCGCATTGGGGAGAAACAAGACTTTATAATATGGTGAGAGATCGTGAAGATTGGTGTATTTCCAGACAGCGTGCCTGGGGAGTTCCGATTCCAGTATTTTATGGAGAAGACGGCACAGCCATCATTACGGATGAAACGATTTCGCATGTATCCGAACTTTTCCGTGAACATGGGTCCAATGTATGGTTCGAAAGAGAAGCGAAGGATTTATTGCCGGATGGATTTACTTCAGAGCATAGCCCTAATGGCAAGTTTACTAAAGAAGTCGATATTATGGATGTTTGGTTCGATTCAGGCTCCTCACACGAAGGGGTGTTGATGAACCGGGAAGAACTTGATCGTCCGGCTGATGTGTATTTAGAAGGAAGTGACCAGTATCGCGGCTGGTTTAACTCTTCATTATCTACATCTGTTGCTGTAACAGGCAAAGCGCCATTTAAAAATATTATCAGCCATGGGTTTGCGCTGGATGGAAATGGACGCAAGATGAGTAAATCATTAGGAAATACGGTTGATCCGTCCAAAGTACAAAAACAATTAGGTGCCGATATTTTGCGTCTGTGGGTTTCCAGCGTGGATTATCAGGCAGATGTGCGTATCTCGGATGCTATTTTAAAACAGACTTCGGAAAGCTACCGTAAAATCCGGAACACCTTCCGTTTCTTACTGGCGAACCTTGCTGATTTTGATCCTAGCAAAGATCGCGTGAACGATGAAGAATTGCAGGAAGTAGACCGTTATATGCTTTATCGTCTGCAGCAAATCTTAAATAATGCACGTGATAATTATGAGCACTTTGAATTTGCACCAGTAATCAGCCAGGTCCATAATTTCTGTGCTGTTGATTTAAGTTCCTTCTATTTAGATTTTGCGAAGGATATCCTGTATATTGAAGCTGCAGACCATCCGCGCCGTCGCAGTCTTCAAACAGGCTACTATGAAATTTTAACAACACTTGTGAAATTGCTTGCTCCAATAATTCCGCACACAACCGAAGAAGTTTGGGAATATATCCCTGGAGTGGAGGAAGAAACAGTTCACTTAACAGATATTCCTGAGCCGCGGGAGGTTGCAGGGGCAAAAGACATTGTCGGAAAATGGGATCATTTTATGGAAGTAAGAGATGATGTTCTGAAAGCACTCGAAGAAGCAAGAAGCGAAAAGGTTATCGGGAAATCATTGGAAGCTAAAATTACAATCGTACCGCTTGATGAAGAAACGAAGCAGGTGCTTGAAAATATTACGCATCTGCATCAATACTTTATTGTTTCAGAAACAGTTATTGCAGATGAAAAAGGAACAGGTAAAGCATATGATTATGTTGAGGTTGCCGTTGAAAAACATCCAGGTGAAACATGTGAACGCTGCTGGGTTGTTTCAGAAACAGTAGGCGAAGACAAAAATCATCCAACATTATGTGCGAGATGTGCCAGTGTTGTCAAAGAAAATTATGAGAATTAAAAAACAGGAGCCAGCTTTTTGAGAAAGCTGGCTCCTGTTTTTACATATCTGCAAAAAAAATTGTAAACGCTAATTATTGTATTTTTCTTTACAATTATAAAAATTACCAGTAGACTTAATTTGTAAACTGAATAAGTATTATGCACTGGGGGAGCTGTTAAGCTGAGAAAGACATTCTGTATTGACCCTTGGCACCCGAACTAGATAATCCTAGCGTGGGGAATGTGCAGTCGATAAGGAATTGGATAATTTATCTATTTATCAATAAATCTATCAAAGGCTGCATTCTGTGGAATGGGGTCTTTTTTTTATTGAATCTATTCCCCATTTCGCTTGTATCTTTTAAGCTTGATGATCAAGAAGGGCCGCTAAGAAGCTTGGCATAACAGGGAACAGCTCCTGCAACAAGAAATTCTTTCATTGGAGGTGACGATATTGAAAAAACAGTGGGCGTTTATCGATACAGGCTTTCGAGATGCTGCATGGAATATGGCTTTTGATGAGTGCTTGATCAATTGGCATCAAGAAGGTAAAATTCCGCCGACATTACGTTTCTATGGCTGGGAAAAGCCCAGTTTATCGATTGGCTACTTTCAAAAAGTCGATAAGAAAATTGATCTGGAAGCGGTAGAACGGCATCAGTGTCAGTTCGTCCGTCGTTTGACCGGCGGCAGTGCCGTGCTTCATGACGATGAATTAACGTATAGCCTGGTTATTACAGAGAGTGATCCAGATATTCCTGTATCTGTACAAGAGGCCTATCATGTACTGGCAGAAGGAATATTTGAAGGATATCGCAATTTAGGGATTCCTGCAGAATATGCAACGCTGGACAGAGAAAGTGCCAGAGGAAGAACAGCAATATGCTTCGAAAAACCTGCGTTCTATGAAATGGTTGTTGACGGTAAAAAGCTTTCTGGAAACGCACAGACAAGGAAAAAAGGTGTATTGATGCAGCATGGGTCTATTCCTATGAGCATGGATACAAACATGCTTTTTGATTTATTTGTATTCTCTTCCGAAAAAATAAGAGAACGGAGCCGGGCTGCATTTTCTAAAAAAGCGGTGACGATTAATCAATTAACGAGTCGAGAGCATCGGTATGATATACTGGCGGATGCATTCAAAGAAGGGTTCAAGAAAGGTTTAGGTTTAGAATTTCATCCTCTGCAATTAACCAAAGCTGAGTGGGATGAAGTAGAGCAATTAGCACAATCAAAGTATGAAACGGAAGCGTGGAATATCAACTCAAACAAGGAGCGTGCTGGCATTGGCTAAACAATCAGAATATATTCGTAAACCAGAATGGCTGAAAACAAAAATCAACACCAATGAATCATACAAAAAATTAAAGAACTTAATGCGGGATAAACGGCTGAACACAGTTTGTGAGGAAGCAAAGTGTCCGAATATTTATGAATGCTGGAGCGAGCGAAAAACGGCAACTTTCATGATTTTAGGAGATACCTGTACACGGGGCTGCCGATTCTGTGCCGTCAAAACTGGTCTTCCAAGCGGAGTTGATCTGGGAGAACCAAAGCGGGTTGCTGACTCTGTTGAAATTATGGGATTAAAGCATGTCGTTATAACAGCGGTTGCGCGTGATGACCTGGAGGACGGAGGAGCGGCTGTTTTTGCCAATACAGTCCGTGCAGTTCGTCATCAGAATCCAGGCTGTACAATAGAAGTTCTCCCTTCGGATATGAAAGGGGACTATGAAAGCTTACATACACTGATGGACAGCGAACCGGATATTTTCAATCATAATATTGAAACGGTGAGACGTTTAACGAAACGGGTTCGGGCAATTGCAAGATATGACCGGTCCTTGCAGCTTCTGCAGCGAGTTAAAGAAATTGCTCCCGACACTCCTGTGAAATCAAGTATAATGGTAGGTCTGGGCGAAACAAAAGAAGAGCTTATCGAGGCAATGGATGACCTGCGGGCGCATGACGTGGATATTGTGACCATCGGACAATATTTACAGCCAACCAAAAAACATTTGAATGTGGAAAGGTATTATCATCCCGATGAGTTTGAAGAATTGAAAAATATTGCCCTTGAAAAAGGCTTCTCGCATTGTGAAGCTGGACCATTAGTACGCTCCTCCTACCACGCCGATGAACAAGTAAGCCAATCAGCCGCCCAAAGGCGAATTAACTATATGAAAGGCTATGAATCACAGGAGAATACAAAGGTTGATTTTCAATTTTAAATGATATATTTTCTGATAAAATCCCTCTCTGCCCGTTTATAAAACGGCCGGAGGGGATTTTTTATATGCTCATATGCTTACGAACCGATAGATGCAGCTGTCAGAAAGAAGGAAAGCCGTATTGTTTCTTGAAAATTACCAGCAGAAAGGATAAGATAAAGAAAGCTTGGTAAACGAACCCTGAAAAGGCGCAGATTTGCTTTAGATTGGAGAAATGAACATGTGGAGATATTATCTGATTACACTTGTCCTGATTGGGATAGACCAATGGACAAAATGGCTTGTTGCTGCACGAATGGAAATAGGTGAATCCATCCCGATTGTGGAGGACTTCTTTTATATTACCTCACATCGGAATTCAGGAGCAGCATGGGGTATTTTAGAAGGACAAATGACGTTATTTTACATTATTACGGTTATTGTGATTGCCGGGTTAATATACTTTTTACATACACATGGAAAACAGGACCGCCTGATTGCTGTCGGGGTCAGTGTATTGATTGGAGGGGCGGTCGGGAATTTCATCGACCGTATTTTATATCAAGAAGTAGTAGACTTTGCAAACTTCTATATTTTTAATTATAATTTTCCGATATTCAACGTCGCAGATGCATCTCTTACAATTGGTGTGGTGATTGTGATGATTGCAATTATTTTGGATGAGAGAAAGCGGGGGAAAGAGAAAAAATGACAGTAAACCAGCATACAGTGACAGAAACAGAGCATAAAAAAAGAGTGGATAAAATACTGGCGGATGTGCTGCATGAATATTCGCGTTCTCAAATTCAGGGCTGGATAGAAGAAGGCAATGTCAAGCTGAATGGAGAAGCAGTGAAAGCAAATCAAAAATGCCAAACCGGAGAAAGCCTTACATGGGAAATACCTGAAACCAAACCGCTTGTTTTAGAGCCGGAAAATATTCCTTTAGATATTGTTTATGAAGATGAGGACCTGCTGGTGGTGAATAAAGCAAAAGGGATGGTTGTCCATCCTTCTGCAGGTCATCACACCGGGACATTGGTCCATGCGTTATTATATCATTGCACTGATTTATCAGGAATTAACGGTGTGGAGCGCCCCGGGATTGTACACCGTCTCGATATGGATACGAGCGGACTTTTAGTTGTTGCGAAGAATGACTACGCCCATCAGTATCTATCAGAGCAGCTGCAGGAAAAGACATTAAAAAGAACGTATGAAGCAATTGTTCATGGAGAAATTGGCCATGAGACCGGGTTAATCGATGCGCCGATCGGCAGAGATCCGAAAGACCGTCAAAAAATGGGGATCGTTGAAAATGGAAAACAGGCGGTTACTCATTTTCGCGTGCTCGAACGTTTCCCTGACTATACGCATGTGGAATGCCAATTAGAGACTGGCAGAACACATCAAATTCGTGTGCATATGCAATATATTGGCTTTCCGATTGTAGGCGATCCAAAATACGGTCAGCGAAAATCGTTAGATGTCCAAGGACAGGCTCTCCATGCGAAGCAAATTGCTTTTATCCATCCAAAAACAGAGAAGCAGATGGAATTCAAAGCAGCACCGCCTGCTGTCTTCATGGAGGCGCTCGACCAAATCCGCAAAATGTATTGACAGACCCGTCATATTCTGACATAATAAGTAACAACAAATAAAGACCTTTAACAATAGTCCTGTGAGGCTAGGAAGGCTGCGATCAGCAAGTTTGCTTACGGTACACGTATGCCCTTTTCCATCAGCAGGAAAAGGGCATTTTTTATGCAGTTTGGAAGGAGCGGGCTAATTTGAAGAAAAAAACAGAGATTCTGGATGCTGCAGCAATAAATAGAGCATTGACCAGAATGTCCCATGAGATTCTGGAAAAAAACAAAGGTGGAGAGAACCTTGTTTTAATTGGAATCAAAACAAGAGGCGTTCCGCTGGCGAAAAGCATTCAAGAAAAAATTAAGCAAATTGAAGACATCGAAGTTCCGTTTGGCGAATTAGATATTACCATGTACCGGGATGATTTGGAAAAAAAGGATCATCACGAAGAACCGCGAATTAACTCAGTTTCTATTGATATGGACATAACGAACAAGCAGGTCATTCTGATTGATGATGTTCTTTATACAGGAAGAACTGTCCGTGCGGCAATGGATGCCGTAATGGATGTCGGCAGACCGGCGACGATTCAGCTTGGAGCTTTGGTAGACCGCGGTCACCGCGAGCTGCCTATTCGGGCTGACTATGTAGGCAAGAACATACCTACTTCTGAACAAGAAATTGTTGTTGTTCAGTTAAGTGAAAAAGATCAAGTAGACCTTGTTTCTATTTATGAAAAGAATACATGATAACTTTTAATCAGATCCAGAGAGATTTGAAAGGTTGTTCAGAATAGCGAATGCTTATAGGGTATTCGTCTAGCTCTCTGCAACCTTTGCAGGGAGCTTTTTTTATGGAAGTTCAAAAAGTCACTAAATGATAAATGAAGAGCTCTTTAGTTGACTTGCTTTATCCGATGGGACTGCGGTTACCAATGTTGTCAGGTTAATGAATTTTATTAATTTTGATATAGATAGTAATAAAACCTATCTAGCGGAGTAAAAACACGGAGACTCCTATGGGAAAGCGCAATGGTCTTCGGTGGGGCGAGTAATCGCAAAAGCTCTTCGATGGGACGAGTAATTGCAGTCCCAGTCCCAGGGTGAAGACCTCGCAGAAAAAAAGCGAACTTCTTTTTTTCTACCCGCGGGGCATAAGTGCGACTATGCTTCTGTCTGCGCCTGACGGCTTGCCAATCAGCAAGTCTTCTTTAAAGGAGATGAGCTCGGGGCCCATGGAAAGCGTAGTGTTTTTCCGTAGCGGTCGCACTAACCTGAGAACATTGAGACCTGCGATTACTCGGTCTATTAAAACCGTTGCTGCGATTACTCGTCCCATCAAAACCTGTTAGCAACTTTTTGAACACATATATTTGTATAATAAAAATCAATTTTAAAGAATGACACCAAAGAGGGAGAGATGAATCGTGAAACATTTTATGTCGATGCAGCAGCTGTCGAAAGAAACGATGAATCAAATTCTGAAAGAAGCCGAATTGATAAGAAAATCACCAAGAACCATGAATAAACAGTTATTTGCAGCCAACCTGTTCTTTGAACCAAGCACAAGAACGAAAATGAGCTTTGAAGTTGCACAAAAAAAACTTGGTTTAGAGATGCTGGATTTTCATACCGAAGCTTCCAGCCTTGTCAAGGGAGAGTCCTTATATGACACAGCGAAAACCTTTGAAGCTATAGGTGCAGATGTGTTAGTCGTGCGTCATCCATCTGATAATTGGATAGATGAAATAGAAGAAGAAGGTTACTTGAGCATACCGGTTATCAACGCCGGCTCCGGAAAAGAAGAGCATCCTACACAGTGCATGCTGGATTTACTGACAATGTACCAGGAATTTGGCCATGTTGAAGGCAGGAAGGTTGTTATCGCTGGTGATATCAAGCACAGCCGGGTGGCCAGGTCGAATGCGCTTGCTCTGGAGAAATTAGGAGCTGAAGTTTACTTGAGTGCAGCACCAGGATTTGAAGATACCAGCTTACATTATCCATATATCACGATGGATGAGGCGGTAGAAATAGCGGATGTCGTGATGCTGCTGCGAATTCAGCATGAGCGTCATATTCATAAAGCAGAAACTTCAGATTATCTCACCCTCTATGGTTTAACAATGAAAAGAGCTGCAAAAATGCAGAAACACGCGATTATCATGCATCCCGCCCCAATCAACAGAGGGGTGGAAATCGACAGCAGGCTTGTAGAAAGTAAACAGTCACGTATTTTTAAACAGATGGAAAATGGTGTCTATGTCAGAATGGCAATTTTAATTCATGTATTAAAAGAATGGGGGATTATCAATGAAAACGAAATTAACGAACGCAAAACGCTTAACATCATCTAATGAATTGGTAAACTGTGAGGTGCTTATCGAAGACGGTAAAATCAAAAAGGTGGCCCCGGAAGTAACAGAGCAGGCGGATAACACAATTGATGCAAAGAATAACCTTGTTGCTCCAGGGTTTATCGATGTGCATGTGCATCTGCGTGAACCGGGCGGAGAGTATAAAGAAACGATTCGTACAGGAACAGAAGCAGCTGCCAAAGGAGGATATACTACTATTTGCGCAATGCCAAATACGAATCCGGTTCCGGATAGCCCGGAAACATTGGAGCAGCTGCTTCAAAAAATTAAAGAGGATGCTGTTATCCGTGTTCTTCCCTACGCTTCGATTACAAAAGGTTTAAAAGGTGAAGAACGCACAGATGTTAAAGCGCTGTTTGAGCAGGGAGCTTTTGCCTTTACAGATGATGGGGTAGGTATACAGACTGCCAATCAAATGCTTCAGGCCATGAAGGAAGCAGCTGCATGCGGTGCGGCAATTGTTGCTCATTGTGAAGATAATTCCCTGGTCTATGGCGGAGTAACCCATGATGGAGAAGTAAGCAAGCGCCTAAACCTGCCGGGGATTCCATCTTTAAGTGAATCCGTACAAATTGCCAGAGATGTCCTGTTAGCTGAAGCTGCCGGCTGTCACTATCATGTTTGTCATGTCAGCACGAAGGAATCGGTTCGCGTCATCCGTGATGCAAAAAAAGCTGGTATTCATGTTACAGCGGAGGCATCTCCACACCATTTAATATTAAATGAATCTGATATTACCGAAAATGATGCAAATTTCAAAATGAATCCGCCGTTAAGAGGAAAGGATGACCAGGAAGCACTGATTGAAGGGCTTTTAGATGGTACACTGGATGCTATCGCAACAGACCATGCGCCGCATGGAGAGGAAGAAAAAGCAAATGGTTTCTTAGAAGCGCCATTCGGAATTGTTGGATTAGAAACAGCTTTTCCATTGTTATACACTCATCTGGTACAAAAAAACGTACTAAATTTACATGAATTGATTGATAGAATGACGAAAAAGCCGGCGGATGTGTTCGGACTTCCTTATGGAACGTTGGAAGAAGGAGCGCCAGCAGATTTAACCATTATTGATTTAGGGAAAACAGCAAAAATCGATCGCTATCAATTTGCTTCTAAAGGGAAAAATACACCTTTCCATGGCTGGGAGGTAACAGGATTCCCTGTCCTGACAATGGTAGATGGCAAGGTCGTATTTGAGGAGGGCAACCATGCGTAAACGTAATTTAATTTTGGAAGATGGAACAGTTTTTGAAGGATACGGTTTTGGAAGCGAAGAAGTTTCCAAGGGAGAGATTGTTTTTAATACAGGAATGACTGGATATCAGGAAGTTATCACCGATCCAAGTTATTGCGGACAATTTGTAACGATGACGTACCCTCTCATTGGAAACTATGGAATCAATCGAGACGATTATGAAACAGTGACACCATTTATTCATGGTTTGATTGTGAAAGAATATAGTGAGCAGCCTTCCAATTTCCGGAATGAAGAGACCATCGACAGCTTCCTAAAGGCGAATAATATTCCCGGAATCGCCGGAATCGATACGAGAAAATTAACACGGATTATTCGCAAGCATGGAACGATGAAAGCAGCTATCCTTTCTGCGGAAGAAGATGTAGAAAAAGCAGTAGAAGAATTGAGAAATGCGGAATTTCCTAGAGACCAAGTAAAACAGACATCCACAAGCAAGCCTTACGTTGTTCCAGGCAGAGGAAGCCGTGTGGTACTGGTTGATTTTGGTGCAAAGCATGGTATTCTGCGGGAATTAACGAAACGGGATTGCCAAATTACGGTGGTTCCTTATAACTATCGTGCAGAGGACATTCTGCGTCTCCGTCCAGACGGCATCATGCTGACAAATGGACCGGGAGATCCAAAAGATGTACCGGAAGCGATTGAAATGATCAAAGAGATTCTCGGGCAGGTGCCGATATTTGGAATTTGTCTTGGACATCAGCTTCTGTCTTTAGCCTGCGGGGCAAATACAGAAAAGATGAAATTTGGACATCGCGGTGCGAATCATCCAGTGAAAGATTTAGAGAATGATAAAACGTACCTTACTTCCCAGAATCATAGTTATGCAGTAAATCCAGATTCCCTTGAAAATACGGGGCTTGAACTGACACAGATCGCCATCAATGATGAAACCGTAGAGGGAGTAAGACACACGAAGTATCCGGCGTTCTCGGTACAGTACCACCCGGAAGCATCTCCGGGACCAGAGGATACCAATTATCTATTTGATGAATTTTTAAAAATGATGAAGCAGCAAGTGAAGAAGCAGGAGGTTCATATTCATGCCTAAACGTACAGATATTCAAAAAATTCTCGTGATTGGATCTGGCCCGATTGTCATTGGACAAGCGGCCGAATTCGACTATTCTGGAACTCAGGCTTGTCAAGCATTGAGAGAAGAAGGTTATGAGGTTATTTTAGCCAACTCCAATCCGGCAACAATTATGACAGATAACACAGTTGCAGATAAAGTATATATGGAACCTTTAACAGAAGAATTCTTAACAAAAATTATTCGTAAAGAGCATCCGGACGCTATTTTGCCGACATTAGGCGGACAAACAGGCTTAAACCTTGCTATGGAGCTTGTCCGTAAAGGGGTATTGGAAGATCATAAAGTACAGCTTCTGGGAACCGCACCGGAATCGATTCAGCAGGCCGAGGATAGAGAGCTGTTCCGTACCTTGATGAATGAGTTGGATGAGCCAGTGCCGGAAAGTGAAATTGTACATACCGTGGAGGAGGCTGTTAATTTCGCCAATACCATCGGCTATCCGCTCATTGTGCGCCCGGCATACACGCTTGGCGGTACAGGCGGAGGAATGTGCTACAGCGAGGAAGAGCTGAAGGAAATCACACATAACGGACTGGTGCTTTCTCCAGTAAACCAGTGTCTGATTGAACGAAATATTGCAGGGTTTAAAGAAATAGAGTATGAAGTGATGCGTGACCATAAGGATCAGGCAATTGTGGTTTGTAACATGGAAAATATCGACCCGGTAGGAATTCATACAGGGGATTCGATTGTTGTGGCCCCGTCACAAACCTTAAGTGACCGGGAATATCATATGCTGCGTAATGCTTCCTTGAAAATTATTCGTGCTTTAGAAATTGAAGGCGGCTGTAATGTTCAGCTGGCATTAGATCCATACAGCTTCCAATACTACATTATTGAAGTGAACCCGCGTGTCAGCCGCTCATCTGCTTTGGCGTCTAAAGCAACAGGTTATCCGATAGCCAAAATTGCAGCGAAAATCGCGGTTGGTTATACGCTCGATGAAATTATCAATCCGATTACCGGTAAAACCTATTCGATGTTTGAGCCGGCGTTAGACTACGTGGTTACTAAATTCCCGCGTTTTCCATTTGATAAATTTACATCAGGAGACCGCCGTTTAGGCACACAGATGAAGGCGACTGGTGAAGTAATGGCAATTGGCCGTAATTTGGAAGAATCCTTACTTAAAGGTGTACGTTCCCTGGAAATGGGAACAGAAGAGCTTTACCTTGCAAAAGCAGAGGGCTTAGATGAAGAAACATTAGATAGACGCTTGAAGCGTGCAGATGATGAACGTATTTTTCTCTTGGCAGAAGCATTGCGCCGCGGTTATTCGGTCGATAAAATCTTTGACATGACCAAGATTGACCGTTTCTTCTTAAACAGCTTAAATAAAATTATTGAAACAGAGAAAGCCTTGATTGAAAATAAAAACGATATGGCAGTGTTAAAAGCAGCAAAAGAGCTGGGCATTGCAGATGAGCAGGTTTCCAGACTCTGGGATGTTCCGCTGGATGACGTATATGCATTAAGAAAAGAAAACAATCTCTTCCCGGTTTATAAAATGGTAGATACCTGCGCAGCAGAATTTGAGTCGGAAACACCTTATTTCTATAGCTCGTATGAAACAGAAAATGAATCGGAAGTAACAGAACGTAAGAAAATCCTCGTGCTTGGTTCCGGACCAATCCGCATCGGACAAGGGATTGAGTTTGATTATGCGACCGTGCATTCGGTATTTGCAATTAAAGAGCTGGGCTATGAAGCAATTATTATGAATAATAATCCGGAAACCGTATCTACTGATTTTACGATTTCCGATAAACTTTACTTTGAGCCGCTTACGCTGGAAGATGTCATGCATGTGATTGAACTGGAAAAACCAGAAGGCGTGATTGTGCAGTTTGGCGGTCAAACTGCGATTAATCTGGCAGATGGACTGGAACGCCGCGGAGTGAAAATCCTAGGTACTGGCCTGGAAGCAATTGATCGTGCAGAGGATCGCGATAAATTTGAAGTATTATTAGATGAGCTTGACTTACTTCGCCCGCAAGGAAAGGCAGTACCAAGATTAGATAAGGCAATTGAAACAGCAAATGAAATTGGCTATCCGGTACTTGTACGCCCTTCTTATGTTATTGGCGGCAGCCGTATGGAAATTGTATACAGTGAAAAAGAGCTGGAAAATTATTTAGCGAAATCAGATGGTGTGGATTCTGCCCATCCGATTTTAATCGATAAATATTTAACAGGAATGGAAGCAGAAGTAGATGCCATCAGTGATGGAGAAACAACGATTGTTCCTGGAATCATGGAGCATATCGAACGCGCTGGAGTCCACTCTGGTGACTCGATGGCTGTATATCCTCCGCAGCGTTTAAGTGAAGCTGTAAAAGAAAAATGTCTGGATGCAGCAGTGAAGATTTCAAGCGCATTGAACGTAAAAGGGCTAATCAATATCCAATTTATTATCCGTGATGAAGATGTTTATGTGCTTGAAGTAAATCCAAGAGCCAGCAGAACAATTCCATTTCTAAGCAAGATTACCGGCGTAACGATGGCAAATATTGCTACGAAATGTATCTTAGGTGAGAAATTAGCCGATATGGGCTATGAAACTGGTATTTTACCTGAGCAGAATCTTGTTTCTGTCAAAATTCCAGTTTTCTCTTTTGAAAAATTACGCAGTGTGGATACCATTCTTGGACCAGAAATGAAATCTACCGGCGAGGCAATCGGTTATGATAAAACATTAGAAAAAGCATTGTATAAAGGACTTATTGCTTCCGGATTAAAAGTTCCGCAAGAAGGCGGCGTATTATTGACCGTTGCCGATAAGGACAAGGCAGAAATGCTGGAAGTAGCAGAACGGTTCCATCAGCTTGGGTTTGTCCTCTATGCAACACAAGGGACAGCATCCTTTATTCAGGAAGAAGGCGATATTCCTGTTGTTCAAGTAGGTAAAGTAGGGGTAGACGAGCCGAATGTATTATCCATCATTGAAGAAGGAAAAGTCCAATTTGTTATCAATACACTTAATTCTGGGCAAAAACCAAGGTCGGATGGTTTCTTAATCCGCCGTGAAGCAGTAGAGCATGGCATTGCAAGCCTGACAAGCTTAGACACGGTGAATGCAATTATCAATGTCATTGATTCCACAACATTTACAGCACAATCCATTAGCCAGCAAAAGGTGAAGCAATGATGAAGAAAAGACATGAAATGGAAGTAATCGCTGTTGATACAATCGCCAAAGAAACAATTGAAATGACATTGTATCAGCCGGAAATCAGTCAGCAAACTGTGCCGGGACAATTCCTGCATTTGCTTGTCCCCGGTTTTACATTAAGAAGGCCTATCTCAATTGCCAAGGTCAATTCAGAGGAAGGCACCGTCACCATTTTGTTTAAAGTCGTCGGCGGCGGCACAAAAGCGTTAGCAGCTTATCAGCCGGGAATGACAGTCGATGCACTTGGTCCAAATGGAAATGGTTTTCAGGTAGATGATGTACAAGAAGGAGAACGTATTCTGTTAGTAGGTGGAGGAATTGGGGTTCCTCCCATCTACCACCTCGCCAAGCGCTTGAGTGAAAAGAATGTGGAGCTTGTTGCTGTATTAGGATTTCAATCCAAGGATTATGTCTTTTACGAAGAAGCATTCCAGAAAATAACGGAAACGTATGTAGTCACTAATGATGGCTCCTATGGACATCAAGGGTTTGTCACACATGTGTTTTCTGAAGTGGGCGCCTTTGATCAATATTTCAGCTGCGGACCGCTGCCAATGCTCCGCGCTGTGACCACAGAATTAAAAGATGCGGCAGGAAAAGTATCTCTGGAAGAACGGATGGGCTGCGGAGTCGGTGCATGTATGGCTTGTGTGCTGCCGACGGTGGATAACAGCTATAAGAAGATTTGCAGTGACGGTCCCGTATTTTCTGCGCAGGAGGTTATTTTATGAATCTAGAGGTGAAATTGCCTGGACTAACATTAAAAAATCCGATTATGCCGGCATCAGGCTGCTTTGGGTTTGGCAAGGAGTACAGTGAATTCTACGATTTAAGCCGGTTAGGCGCTGTTATTATGAAGGCGGCAACGCAATTTGAACGCTTTGGAAATCCGACGCCGCGTGTTGCAGAAACTTCTTCAGGCATGTTAAATGCCATTGGTCTGCAAAATCCGGGAGTAGAGCGGATTATTGCCAATGAAGTTCCCAGACTTGCTGCATATGATACATCTATTATCGCAAACGTTGCTGGAAGCTCATTAGAGGAATATATTTTTGTAGCCAGTGCATTTAATCAGACTAAGGATGTGCATGCATTAGAATTAAATATCTCCTGTCCCAATGTAAAAGAGGGCGGTATTCAATTTGGCACAGATCCGGAAATGGCTAAACGCGTTACATCCGCAGTGAAAGAGGCGAGTAATCTTCCTGTGTATGTGAAGCTGTCCCCTAATGTGACCAATATTGTCGAAATGGCAAAAGCCGTAGAAGAAGCCGGTGCGGATGGACTTTCCATGATAAATACATTAACGGGTATGAAGCTGCATTTGCCGACTGGAAAACCGCTGATTGCCAATCAGACTGGCGGATTATCCGGTCCGGCTATTAAGCCGATTGCAATCCGGATGATTTATGAAGTGCGGCAGCAGGTGTCTATTCCGATTATCGGCATGGGGGGCATTTCTACTGCCGAGGATGTGCTGGAATTCCTGCAGGCTGGTGCAGATGCAGTAGCAATTGGTACAGCCAATTTCCAAAATCCTTTTGCGTGTGTAGATATCATTGATGCGCTTCCAGAAACACTAATGAACTATCAATATACGTCTGTGCAAGATGTAATTAATAGAAGGGGCGTACAGGTATGAGTGTCTTTGTCGCATTAGATTTTCCAACATGGACCGAAACGGAACGGTTTTTAAAGGATAATGATCTTGCAGGCGTCCCTGTAAAAGTCGGAATGGAGCTTTTTTATCGAGAAGGACCGGCAATCATTGAAAAATTGAAAGCAGATAACCACCCTATTTTCTTAGATTTAAAGCTTCACGATATTCCAAATACGGTTCATCAGGCAATGAAAAATATTGCTTCTTTGAACGTAGATATGGTAACAACGCATGCGATTGGCGGAAAAGAGATGATTTATCAGGCGAAGCAGGGGCTGGCAGGTTCATCTACCAAGCTGATGGCAGTGACGATCCTTACTTCAATGGATGATGATGTTTTAGAGCAGGAGCTTGGTTTATCAGGCGATGTAGAAGAGAATGTTATCCGTTTTGCAGCACTCGCAAAAGAAGCAGGAGCAGATGGAGTGGTCAGCTCCGTTCATGAGGTGCCAGTAATCAAAAAGCATTGTGGTGACGACTTCTTGTCCATCACTCCGGGCATCCGTTTAGCAGATTCTTCCCAGGATGATCAGAGACGAGTAGCGACGCCTGAGAAAGCGAAAGAGCTGGGCAGTGATTTCCTGGTTGTCGGCAGAAGCATTACCAAAGCAGAAAATCCAAGAAAAGCGTATGAACAAGTGATGAAGGAGTGGCAGCATGGAGAATAATATAACCAAAGATTTATTAGCAATTGAAGCCGTACAATTAAATGCAGATAACTATTTCACATGGACATCTGGACTTAAATCACCTATCTATTGTGATAACCGTTTAACGATGAGCTATCCTGCCGTCCGCAAAAAAATTGTTCAAGCATTTGCAGATATGGTGAAAAATAGTGATACCAAACCGGAAGTTATTGCCGGCTGTGCAACAGCAGGTATCCCGCATGCAGCCTGGCTGGCAGAAGAGCTTGATTTACCAATGGTATATGTACGTTCGAAGCCAAAAGGACATGGAAAAGGCAACCAGATTGAAGGGGCATCGGTAGAAGGGAAAAAGGTACTTGTGATTGAAGACCTGATCTCCACTGGCGGGTCATCCATTCAATCTGCCGAGGCGTTAAAACAAGATGGCGCTGAAATTACAGCAGTATATTCCATTTTCACATATGGACTTCCAAGAGCCCAAAAAGCTTTTGAAGAAGCAGGCTTCTCTTATGAATCGATAACCGGTTTTGATCAGCTGTTAGAATTACTTATTGAAGAAAATAAGCTTACAGAGAAAGAAAAAGAGACAGTACTTGCTTGGAGAAGCGAGTTATAAGAATAAGAAAGAAGGATGTGACTCGTAAAAGAGGGCACATCCTTTCTTATTTTTATTTTTCCCACATACTTATCCATTCATCAATGGAAAAGGAGAGAATGGTATTTTCATCTTTTTGTAAACGTATCGCTTCTTGCAGCTTTTCATCGGCTGTTTCGATAAAACGAGTAACCTGCTGGCGTACTTCCTCCGAATCTACAGTACGGTCAAGCCAGTCTTGGAAAGGAAGCTCTTTTATCCGTATATTCTCCTGCAGTAACGTAAATGGATGTTTAGAAAATAGTTTTTTCCATTCGGAGATTTTTTTTGCACGTTCATGACTGGGATCACGCATGGCTTCCAGCTGATTTAAAAATTGATCAGCTGCATCCTCCTCTGGAGCTACATTATCAACAAATAAACATTTTCCGCCAGGCTTCAACACACGATATACTTCTTGAATAAACTTCTTAGGTCGTGGAAAATGATGGGCCGCGATACGGCAGGTGATAATATCCATAGAGTCATCCAGAAAGGGAAGTTCCTCTGCATCAGCAATAATCAGCAGGATGTTATCGTTTTCATTTATGCTATTCCTCACACCGGTCAGCATGGACGGGGTTAAATCGGTTGCGATAACTTGTTTGGCGATGGGAGCTAACGTTTTTGCGACCTGACCTCCTCCTGTTGCAATATCTAAAATGATTTGGTCAGTGGATGGCTTTAACCATTCCGCGATTTTTTGTAAAGCGGCGGGGTTGCTATGTGTACGGCTGTTGACATAAGCATCCTTCCTTTTTGTGAATAATTCTTTGTTCTGCAATTTTTTATCCATTTAACACCGTTCCTTTCTTAATTTTTAGTAGAAAGTAAATTTCATGAGCAATTCATGCTGGAAAGTCTTCTTAAACTGATGTTATATGATATAATCGGATAAGTAAAATACTATATTATAATCAAAAATGATAACCTGTACTTATCGGAGGTTTTTGCTATGCGGATGGATGATTATGAAATCCTTTTAAAACTCTATGAAATTGGCACGATAAGGGGAACAGCAAAAGCGATTCTCATTTCTCAGCCAGCGGTTACCCAGCGTTTGAAATACATGGAGAACTATTTTGGGGAAGAGATATTTATACGAACATCAAAACGTTTATTACCCACACCTGCTGGAGAACAAATTATTCAGCATGCCAAAGAAACGGTGGAAAAGGAGCGGCTGTTTAAAAATCGTTTAGCGGAGACGGGTGAAGCGATACAAGGTACGCTGTCGATTGCCTGTTCTTCGTTGATCAGCCAGCGTTACTTGCCGGACATTTTAGGGGAATACACTGCTGCCTACCCCAAGGTAACGATTGATTTAGTAACAGGCATCAGTGAAAATATCAAACAAAATCATAAGCAATATCATGTATGCATTATTCGCGGCGAGAAATTAAAAGAAACGACCTCAGTTCATTTGTTTGATGACCCGCTTTATATTTTTGATACAGAACCTTTTCCGGAGCAAGCTTTAAAAGAAAGACCTATTATTTCCTTTAAGAGTGATGACAGCATGCATGAGCTTGTCGACAGCTGGTTGTTTGAACAGCAGAATTACATTAAACCGCAAAAAAAGATGACCGTGGATCAAATCGAAACGTGTAAACAGTTTATGAAGCAGGGAATTGGCATGGCCGTGTTGCCCGGCAGTGTCTCAAATCATCTGAAGGAGCACTATCCGTATATTCCTTTATTTTTAGAGAAAAAGGCAGTAACCCGAGATACATGGGTCTGCTTCCAGGAAGGGATCCGCCAGCTCCCGCAGGTCGATCATTTTCTTCGGCTGCTGGAAAATTATGATTTTGTCGCAGTGTAACTGGCTGGGACTGCGGTTACTCGTCCCATCAAAAGGCTTTTGTAAGACTCCCGCTTCAAGAATAGGTGGAAATCGAACATTCTAAGTGAGAGATCTAACAGCCAGTAACGGCCCGATTGGTTCCTTTCAAATTCAGTAGGAGATGAAAAGGCCCCCACTGAATGAAGTTTCACTTTATCGCAGATTAAAATAAAGTATCTTTAGAAAAAAAGGTTTAAAGAAAATGAATAAAGGTAATAGTACCATTAGATTAAATGATAAAGGAGCAGTGATTTCAATGAGTAATATTATTTTCAGTTCAAAAGCAACCGCACAAAACGGCAGAGACGGACATGTAAAATCAGATGATGGGATTATCGATGTTAACTTAGTTAATCCAGCCGGAAATAAATCAGATGAAAAAGGCTCCAACCCGGAACAGCTCTTTGCTGCTGGTTACGCAGCTTGCTATGATGGGGCACTTAATTTAATGGCATCCAATCAGGGAAAAAATATTACGTCAGAAACAACAGCAGAAGTTCATTTTATGAAAGACCCTGCTGACGACGGCTTTAAAATCGGCGCAACTCTGCATATCAAAATAGAAGGCGTTGATCAGAAAGAAGCGGAAGAACTGGCAGAAGCTGCGCATCAATTTTGCCCTTATTCGAAAGCAACGAGAGGTAATATTGATGTTGAACTGAAACCGACCGCAGTTTAAAAATCTATGTATAAAAAAATTCCAGCCGATAAAGGCTGGATTTTTTTATACATAGATTACTGATTTTTCATCCCCTGCTGCAAGGAAACCATTTCCTCTCCAAGCGCTTGAAGTCTTTCCAAAACACGTTCATCAATAATTTCATCACTGTCCATATTAAAAGCACTATTATGGACAAACACATTCCCGGTTGGAACTAAGCCTTTAAAATAAGACAGAATCGATCTTAGATGATATTCCATGACAAGAAAATGCCGGTCTGACCATCCAGTAGCAACCATTCCCGTTACTTTATGTTTAAAAGTGTATTCCGGTAAGTGGTCAAACAGATTTTTTAACGCTCCAGAAATCGATGCTTGATAAATTGGAGTCCCAAACACAAGGAAATCAGCGGAAGCAATTTTTTGAACAACATCCCAGGTATCTTCATTATAGTCTGCCAAGGGAGCACCGTTAAAAAAGTCGATTTCATAATCTCTTAAGTCTACTAATTCTGTTTTTATGGATGAATCGAAACGGCGAGCGTGGACTAGAATCTGATTAACAACAATCGATGTTTTATCTCCTGCAAGTGCACCTGATATTCCAACAAGTTTCATATATTTTAACCTCTTTTCCAGATGATTTTAATTAATAATTATAGTATGAGTTTATCATTTAGAAGGAGAAGGCTCTAATTTAATGATTGGTTTAGGCAATAAATCCGGATGATATTTTATTCATAAAAATTTGGTGTATCACGTCAGAGAAATGATACACCAGATTTTTATTTTACTTTCAGTTGATCCACCATCTCTTTTTTCGGCGTCACAAACAATGTTTTTTGATTATCATACGTCACGTACCCGGGTTTCGAGCCATTCGGTTTTTTTACGTGGCGAATCAACGTGTAGTCTACCGGTACAGAAGAAGATTGCTGGGATTTACTGTAATAAGCAGCTAAAACAGCAGCCTCCTCTAATGTCTTTTCACTTGGCTCTCTGTCCCGGATGATTACGTGTGACCCGGGAATGTCCTTCGTATGGAGCCAGATATCATCGCGGTGTGCCAGCCGCATCGTGGCGTATTCATTCTGTTTGTTATTTTTCCCGACTAATATCGTTGTGCCGTCAGAAGACTGGTAGGTTTCAGGTTTTGGCTTCTGCGGTTTTTTCGTCTTTTTCGAAGCACGCTGTTTTCGCAAATATCCTTCTTCCCGGAGCTCCTCGCGAATTTCTTCAATATCATCAGTACTTGCTACATCCAACTGCTGCAATAACTGATCGAAATAAACGATTTCTTCGTTCGTACGTTTGATTTCTGTTTCCATCATCTTACGGGAATTCTTCAGCTTCTGATAGGTTTTGAAATAATTCTGTGCATTGCCGCTTGGTGATTTATTTGGGTTTAGCGGAATAGTGATTTCTTTTTGATCCGGATCATAATAATCTACAACGGAGATTTCTTTTTGATTCGGCTTGACTAAATGCATATGCGCAGTTAAAAGCTCACCCATTTTTTGGTAGTGATCTGCCCGTTCAGATTTTTCTACCGTCTGCCGATGTTTTTTCAGCTTGCGGACGTTTTTATCCTGTTCATTTTTAATAAAGCGATAGAGGTCTTTTGCCTGCTGCTTGACCCGGTCCCGCTCGGCTTTGCCGGAGTAAAAGGCATCGAGCATCGTATTGACCTCTTCAAAAACCGTGTCTGCTGGTTCATCTGGAAAAGACAGTACATGAAAATCTTCTTTTGGCTCCTGATAGATAGCAGGCTGATAATCATTTTCCTGTAATTGCTTTTGCACTAGAGAAAGCGTATTTTCAAAATCTTGATTCGTGCCGAGTCGGACGTGCTCGATCATTTTTTTCGTCACAAATGGGGAAAAGCCTTCTAATAACCCAAGCAGCTGTTTATCCATTTTACCTGCATTGAAATCTAATTTTTTTATAATAGATGTGCTGTCTGTCTCTAAAATGTAAAGCTTATACTGGTCAGGCGGCAGTTGATACTGCTGTCCCGGCAAAATCATCCGATGCCTGTTTTGGGATAAGGAGACATGCTTCAGGCTGTCAATAATATGTCCTTTCTCCTGGTCGACTAAAATAAAGTTACTATGCTTGCCCATGAGTTCAATAATTAATTTTTTATAACTGATATCTCCTATTTCATTACGCGTCCGGATGGTGAATGTAACGATCCGCTCCATTCCTTTTTGTTCGATCTGTTCAATAACACTTCCGGTCAGATGCTTCCGCAGCACCATACAAAACATAGGGGGTTCTTTCGGATTGGTGTAGGAATCGTTCGTAATATGAAAACGGGCATAGGTAGGATGGACAGAAAAAAGCAGGCTGTGGTTTACAGACTGGCTGCGGACTGTCATCACAATCTCTGTTTCCGATGGCTGATAAATTTTATTGATTTTTCCTCTTTCTAATTTCGTTCTTAGTTCTTCTGTAACCGCTCTTGTTACAATACCGTCGAATGGCATAAGTAATCACCTCATCGGCAATTATAGCATCTTTTTAGATGTAGAGGCATAGAAATGGATTAAGTGCTTGTACAATTTATGTCTGCCGGAGGAATGTATAATGAAATGGTATCAGCTTACAACCGAAAAATTAGAAGAGACATTACAAGTAAAATCGAATGTCGGGTTAGGAGAGAAGCAGGTTGCGAAAAGACGTCAGCAATACGGCGAGAATGTTCTAGCAGCGAAGAAAAAAATACCTGGATGGATTTTGTTTTTAAAGCAATTTCAGGATTTTATGGTATTAGTTTTATTAGCTGCCACGTTGATAGCCGGATTATTAGGGGAGTATATTGATGCGATTGCGATCATGGTGATTGTATTAATTAATGGAATCATTGGTTATTTTCAAGAGCAGAAAGCAGAAAATTCACTAGAAAAACTGAAAGAATTATCTGCGCCGATAGCCAGTGTCAGACGAGATGGACAGTGGGTCAAGATTCCATCCAAAGACATTGTGGTAGGAGATATTGTCCGGTTTACAAGCGGGGACAGGGTTCCAGCAGATGTAAGAGTGATTAAAACAACCAGCCTGGAAACCGAGGAGTCTGCTTTGACAGGAGAATCCCTTCCTGTTGCGAAACATACCAAAGAAATTAGAATGGACGGATTAGAAGCCCAGGATCAAGTGAATATGGCTTTTATGGGGACATTAGTTACACGGGGATCAGGTGAAGGAATTGTTGTCGGTACAGGAATGAAAACAGTCATGGGGCAGATTGCCACGTTGTTGGATAATACAAAGAAGACCATTACACCGCTGGAAATGAAATTGGCCGAGCTGGGGAAAATCCTGATTGTTGTCGCCTTGTTCTTAACGATACTCGTGGTCGGAGCAGGTATTTTCCAAGGACACCCGATGTATGAAATGTTTTTAGCAGGAGTTTCCTTGGCGGTAGCTGCTATTCCTGAAGGACTGCCGGCGATTGTTACGGTTGCTTTATCACTTGGCGTCCAGCGGATGATTAAAAAGAAAGCCATTGTAAGGAAGCTTTCAGCTGTAGAGACACTAGGATGTGCCTCCGTCATTTGCTCGGATAAGACAGGCACCATGACAGAAAATCAAATGACAGTGAAGGAAGTATATATAAATGGAAAAACATTATATGTTACCGGGGACGGATACCAGACACAGGGAGATTTTCTATATAATCAGAAGAAGGTAGAGGATTCTCATTCTAATTTAAAAACGATGCTGCTATATGGCATGCTGTGTAATCATGCCTCCATTTCTACGAAAAAAGGAAAGAATGTAGTGGATGGCGATCCGACAGATGGTGCGTTACTTGTTGCAGCATATAAATTTGGTTTTCATGAAAATGATAAACAGCCTTTTCGGATTATCAAAGAAATACCATTCGATTCCGATCGGAAGCGGATGAGTGTCGTAATAGAAGATGATAATGGCATGCGTTTATTGATTACAAAAGGTGCACCGGACATGCTGCTGCCGAGGTCATCCCATATTCAAACAAAGGATGGAAAGACTGTTTTAACAAAGGAACAGAGTAAACAGACAGAACAAGCAATGGTAGGGATGGCGGAAAAAGCACTTCGAACGATTGCGATAGGTTTTCGGGTATTATCCCCTTCCGATTCATTAGATACAGCATTGCTGGAAGAGGATTTGACCTTGATTGGCCTGTATGGATTGATGGATCCTCCTAGAAAAGAAGTAAAAGCAGCCGTTCGCGAATGTAAAGAAGCCGGAATTAAAACGGTAATGATAACAGGGGACCATGCGCATACGGCAAGAGCAATTGCAAATCATTTAGAAATTCTTCCAGAGAGCGGGAAAGTATTGGAAGGAAAAGAATTAACACAGATGTCAGACGCTGAATTAGTGGATACGATTGAAGATACGTATGTTTTTGCACGTGTCACGCCAGAGCATAAACTTCGAATCGTCAACGCCTTTCAAGAAAAAGGACATATTGTTGCGATGACAGGAGATGGTGTCAACGATGCACCAGCGATGAAAGCAAGTGATATAGGCATTGCGATGGGAATAAGTGGAACAGATGTCACAAAAGAAGCATCATCGCTCGTGTTAATGGATGATAACTTTGCAACCATTAAATCGGCTATTCAGGAAGGCAGAAATATTTATGAAAATATTCGTAAGTTTATCCGCTATCTGCTGGCTTCCAATGTAGGAGAAATTTTAGTGATGCTCTTTGCTATGCTGCTTGGACTGCCGCTGCCGCTTGTGCCTGTGCAAATTCTATGGGTGAACTTAGTGACAGATGGACTGCCGGCCATGGCATTAGGTGTGGATCAGGCGGAAGGAGACGTCATGAAGCGGGGACCCCGGAATCCGCGTGAAGGCATTTTCTCCCGAGGGCTCGGTTACAAGATTATCAGCAGGGGAATTTTGATTGGGGTTGTCACCTTAATTGCATTTATTGTTGCTTACCAGAATGACCTAAGCAATTTAGTCTATGCGCAGACCATTGCTTTCTCAACTCTGGTGGTAGCACAATTAATTCATGTATTTGACTGCCGCAGCGAAAAATCTATTTTTGCGAGAAATTTGTTTGAAAACCGATACCTGATTTTAGCTGTACTGTCGTCCATGCTGCTGCTCTTAGTTGTTATTTACTTCCCGCCGATTCAGCCGATTTTCCATACCGTCAGCTTGTCTGTGGTTGACTGGTGCCTGATTGTCGGACTGGGAGCATTACCGACCGTATTATTTGGATTTACTAAAAAATAAGACAGGAAACAGCTATCCCATTTATTATGATAAGGCGGATAGCTGTTTTCATTATTTAAAATGTGTATTACAATATTTGCAGGCACTTATATAAAACGGATAAACCAAGCAATTCAAAGCCTGTAAATCTCACTCTATTTTCCTATTTCTTGGTTTTGCTCTTGTAACAAAAAAGTTTATAGTATAAAATTCAATAAAGATACAGTATAATGGTACTATTATAGATAGAAAAGAAATGACAGGGGGAAAAATTTTGAATCTAAGTTTAATAAATATTGGCTTTGGTAATGTTGTTTCCGCAAACCGCATTATTTCTATCGTGTCTCCGGAATCAGCACCAGTAAAACGAATTATTACGGTCGCCAGAGATAATAATAAGTTAGTGGACGCTACCTATGGCAGACGTACCAGAGCTGTTATCATTACGGATAGCGATCATGTTGTATTATCTGCAGTGCAGCCTGAAACAGTAGGACAACGGCTTGTGACAAACGATGAAATTGCAGACGAATAACGAAGCTGGAAATTAGGAGGAAATGGTTTGATTAAAGAGAAAGGCATTTTATTTATTTTATCTGGTCCATCAGGAGTAGGAAAAGGTACAGTTCGTAAAAAATTATTTGAGGAAGAACTAGATCTTCAATATTCTATTTCCATGACAACCAGGGACAGAAGAACCGGGGAAGTCGATGGTGTCGATTATTTTTATAAATCCCGTGAAGAATTTGAAAAGCTGGTGGAAGAAGGCGAGCTTTTAGAATATGCCCAGTATGTAAATAATTATTATGGGACTCCGAGAAAATATGTAGAGGAAACAATTGAAAAAGGACTTGATGTTTTTCTTGAGATAGAAGTGCAGGGAGCAATGCAAGTGAAGAAAAATTTCCCTCAAGGTGTATTTATCTTCCTATTCCCTCCTAGTTTAGAAGAGTTGAAAAATCGTATCGTTAATCGTGGTACAGAATCACAGGAACTTGTTTTAAACCGTTTGAAGGAAGCTCGCAATGAAATAGAAATGATGGATGCCTATGATTATGTTGTCGTCAATGATCAGGTAGAAACAGCAGTTGATAAAGTAAAAGCAATTATCAAAAGTGAGCATTTAAAGCGGGAAAGAATCGCAAAACAATATAAGCAAATTTTGGAGGATGAGTTATCATGATGTTAGAACCTTCTATTGATTCACTGCAAACGAGAATTAAATCAAAATACAGCTTAGTCACTTTATCGGCCAGAAGAGCGAGAGAACTGAGCGAAACAAATGAAGTTTTAGTAGACCGTCCCAAATCGCATAAATTTGTCGGGAAAGCATTAGAAGAAATTGAGGCTGGAAAGCTTTATATTAAAAAATAAATGTAAATTACAGAATAATAAAGACCTTTGCACAGCGAATAATTCTTCATATAAGAATTGTTCGGGGTGCAGAGGTTTTTCTATTTGCAGCGGAGTTGTTTTAAATTTTGCCCAGCCTCTTTTTCAAGCCTTCATTCGGCAGAGAAAGCCTATTATATGTTATAACTATGTATAGAGAAGATAAAAAAATGTTGAAATATGTTTTTAAATGTAAATGCTTATTTAGCATACGAATACGTGAAGAAAAATTATAGAGAGGATGTTTTCCATGCTCCATCAGAAAAAAATACTTTTAGGTGTTTCAGGCGGTATTGCTGTCTATAAGGTAAGTGCGCTTGCAAGTAAGCTGACACAGCTTGGTGCGGAAGTGAAGGTTATCATGACAGAAAGTGCGACGGAATTTGTTACACCGTTAACCTTCCAGGCATTAACAAGAAATCCAGTGTATACAGATACCTTTGATGAAAAAAATCCAAAGAAAATAGCGCATATTGATTTGGCGGACTGGGCGGATATCGCCATTATTGCTCCGGCAACAGCAAATATTATTGCAAAGATGGCCCATGGGCAGGCAGATGATATGCTCTCCACCACCATGCTGGCAACACAGGCTGAGGTATATATAGCTCCGGCCATGAATGTGCATATGTATGATCATCCGGCTGTTATCCAAAACATGAAACAGCTTGAAAAGTGGGGGTACCATTTTATCGAGCCGGGTGATGGCTATTTAGCCTGCGGTTATGTCGGAAAAGGCCGTCTGGAAGAACCCCAGGAAATTATTTCTGTATTGGAACGTCATCAGCAGAGAACACTCGATATGCAGGGGAAAAAGGTGCTTGTCTCTGCCGGACCGACAAAGGAAATGATTGATCCGGTACGTTTCTTTACCAACCGCTCCTCCGGAAAAATGGGTTTTGCTTTAGCTGAAGCAGCTGCAGAACGGGGCGCAGATGTTACGTTAGTTGCCGGACCTGTGTCGATAGAAGCGCAGCATCCATCGATAAAACGAATCGATGTTGTTTCTGCCAAGGAAATGTATGATGCGATGAACGAGCAGTTTGCTGATAAAGATATTGTCATCAAATCAGCTGCTGTAGCCGATTATCGTCCCAAAGAGGTACAAACATCTAAGATGAAGAAAAAAGAAGGCGATGATGTAATAACTCTGGAACGGACAGAGGATATACTAAAAAAACTTGGAGAAAGAAAAGAAAATCAATTTTTAGTCGGGTTTGCTGCAGAAACAGATACCCCAATTGAATATGGACTGGGAAAACGGAAGAAGAAAAATTTAGATGCTATTGTTGTCAATGATGTTAGCCGTGAGGGAGCAGGATTTGAAGGAGATACAAATATTGTTTCCTACATTAATAAAGCGGAATCGGTCATTGAATTGAAGCAGGCTTCCAAAAAACAGATAGCGACCCAGCTCTTAGATTGTATTTTACAAGATATGAAGGATGATTCCATTTGAAAATTGCCAGTGTCATCGTTGATGTGCCGACAAGTGCAACGAATCAAACATACGACTATTTAGTTCCAGAAAAATATCATGAAATCATTACTCCCGGTATGCGCGTCACTGTGCCATTTGGACCGCGGAAGATTATGGGGTTTGTTGTCCAATTAAAGAAGGAAACACATCTATCAAAAGTAAAAGAACTGCATGAGGTGTTAGATATAACACCTGTTTTAACAGAGGAACTGCTCCAGCTGGGGAAATCAGTCGCCAAAAAAACACTTAGCTTATATATTACCGTATTTCAAACGATGCTGCCCCAGGTATTAAAATCCCAGTACACGAAGGATTTGGTACGGGAGACAGACGAATTTCTCAGCCCGGAATTAGAGGATTTGTTTGCAGGCAGAGAATCCATTTCATTTGAAGAATTCACAGCTTCTTCTATCAGCTATTATCAATTACAAAAACAAATAGAAGCTGGAAATATCACGATTTACTATCATGTGAAGTCAAGAATTACGAAAAAACTGCTGACCATGGTGCAATTGGATGTATCAGAAATGCGTGCCATGGAGGCGTTAGAGGATTTAACCAAGCAGGCAAAGAAACAAAAAGAGCTGATTCAATTTCTTATGGGAAATCCGGAGCCGATCGAACAGGCAAAATTAATTCAAACTTTAGGCACCTCTGCTCAGACTGTGAAAACGTTGGTATCCAAAGGGATTGTAAAGACATTTCAGCAGGAAGTATTCCGTGACCCTTATAAGAATCAGCCAATCGAACAGACAGAAGCATTCGAACTGACGGAGGAACAGGCAGAGGCCATCAAACCAGTGATAACTTCTATCGAGGACCAAGAGGATAATATATTTCTATTACACGGTGTTACCGGAAGCGGTAAAACAGAAATTTATCTGCAATCAATCCAGCATGTGATTTCAAAAGGGCAGGAGGCGATTGTTCTTGTACCGGAGATTTCGTTAACGCCACAGATGGTGCGCCGCTTTAAAGGCCGTTTCGGATCCAGTGTAGCAGTTATGCATAGCGGCCTTTCCGCTGGAGAAAAGTATGACGAGTGGAGAAAAATTCAACAAAAGCAGGTCCAAGTGGTTGTCGGTGCCCGCTCTGCGATATTTGCTCCTTTTTCAAATATTGGTATTATTATTATTGATGAAGAGCATGAAACAACCTACAAGCAGGAAGACCAGCCGAGATATCACGCCCGGGACGTTGCGATAGAAAGAGCGGCAAGCCATCGCTGCCCGGTTGTGCTTGGCAGTGCAACGCCTTCGTTAGAAAGCTATGCCAGAGCTAAAAAAGGTGTCTACAAGCTGTTAACGCTTGCCAGCCGTACGAATCAGCAGCAAATGCCAAGTGTTGAGATTGTCGATATGCGCAAAGAACTGCATGCCGGCAACCGGACCATGTTTTCTACGTCGCTTATGGAAAATATGAAGGCTTGTATGGAGCGGGGAGAACAGATTGTACTGCTCTTAAATCGCAGAGGATATTCGACATTTGTGATGTGCCGTGATTGCGGCCATGTATCCGAATGTCCGCATTGTGATATTGCATTAACTTATCATAAGAACTCACATCGGCTTAAATGTCATTATTGTTCCTACGAACAGGCGGTTCCAGCACATTGTCCATCCTGTGAGAGTGATTCCATCCGCTACTTTGGAACAGGTACCCAGCGGGTGGAAGAGTCCTTGGCGAAGCTTCTGCCGGAAGCTCGTGTAATCCGGATGGATGTGGACACAACGAGACGCAAGGGTTCTCATGAAAAATTATTAAAACAATTTTCAGAGAAGAAAGCAGATATTTTACTAGGGACACAGATGATTGCCAAAGGCTTGGATTTTAAAGATGTGACATTGGTCGGAGTATTATCAGCAGACTCGATGCTGCATCTTCCTGATTTCCGTGCCTCCGAACGTACTTTTCAATTATTGACGCAAGTAAGCGGTAGAGCAGGCAGACATGAGCTCACGGGTAATGTAATTGTGCAGACCTATACGCCGGAGCATTATAGTGTGACATATGCTGCCGGCCACAATTTTTTAGATTTTTATCAGCATGAAATGGCTGTCCGAAAAGCATTTCAATATCCGCCGTTCGTTTTTCTTGTATTGGTTACCGTGTCGCATGAAAATCATGCCCGGGCCGTACAGGTTACGGGGGAGATTGTAAAGCAGCTGAGTGAGATTGTGTCACCTGGAACAACTATTTTAGGCCCAACACCTTCCACTATTGCACGGATAAAAGATAGATATCGGTATCAGTGCATGATAAAATACAAGCATGAACCTGACTTAATAAACTATTTAGAACATATTCAATCGGCATACGCTGATGAGATACGGAAGCAGACGCTGCAGTTGTTCATCGATATGCAGCCGTATTATATGATGTGAGGAGGTTCAAAAAGTCCAATAAAAATGACATGGAAGAAAAGGAACTTCTACTAAGAACGTCCACGTCCTGTGGACAACGCAGAAGTCACCACATCCTGTGAAAGCTCGTTAGCTTGCATTTCCGTTGGGGCTGCGATTACTCGCCCCATTAAAAGAGTTGCTCACGTATTTATAAGCATACGTTCCGCTACTCAATGCTGCGCTGCCTCGATCTTCTCGGTCCTTTTTATCGAACTTTTTGAACATAATTTAATCTATATAAATTGAAGTAAGAAATTACACTTTATTTTTCTTATAAAAATGACGAAATAATGATTGAAAACAGTAACTAGCGACGGTTTTTGATGGGGCGAGTAACCGCAGTCCCAGTCCCGGAGGAAAAACACGGAGACTCCTGGTCGGCTAAGAACGGTCACGTCCTGTGACCAACGACCGACACTAGGACGTCCTGTCCGTCGTGGGAAAGCGCGGAGGGAAGACCCCGCAGAAAAAAAGCGAACTTCTTTTTTTCTACCCGCGGGGCATAAGTGCGACTATGCTTCTGTCTGCGCCTGGCGGCTTGCCAATCAGCCAGTCTTCTTTAAAGGAGATGAGCTCGGGGCCCACGGAAAGCGTTGTGTTTTTCTGGGGCCTAAGATTACTCACCCCATGAAACCCGTTGTAGCGGTAGCTATTAATTTCAATTTATATAACTGGAAGGAAATGAGGGAATAAATTTGAAACGAATCGTTTTTATGGGGACACCAGACTTTGCTGTCCCTGTTTTACAAAAAATTATCGAAAATAACTATGAAGTTGTTCTGGTTGTAACTCAGCCGGACCGGCCGAAAGGAAGAAAAAAAGTCATCACTCCGACGCCAGTCAAAGAAGAAGCCTTAAAACATGGTATAGAGGTATTTCAGCCTGAAAAGCTAAAGAATGATTATCAAGCGCTGGCAGATGCAAAGCCGGACTTGATTATAACGGCAGCCTACGGGCAAATCCTGCCTAAGGAGGTGCTGGATATAGCCCCTTTTGGAGCAATAAACGTACATGCTTCCCTGCTTCCGGAGTTGCGCGGCGGTGCGCCGATTCATTATTCCATTATACAAGGGAAGCAGAAGACAGGAGTAACCATCATGTATATGGCGGAAAAACTGGACGCGGGAGATATCCTGACGCAGGTAGAAGTAGAGATAGAAGACACAGACCATGTCGGCACATTGCATGATAAGCTGGCTGAGGCTGGGTCAGACTTGCTTATTCAAACGCTGCCTGATTTATTTGCTTCTAAAATAACACCTCAGAAGCAGGACGAAGCATTAGCAACCTTCGCATCCAACATTAAACGGGAACAAGAAAAGATTGACTGGAATAATTCCGCCGCGGAGATTTATAATCAAATAAGAGGACTCCACCCTTGGCCTGTTGCATTTACTACCTATCAAGGTAAGGTAATGAAAATCTGGTGGGGAGAAGAAGCAGCAGAAAGCTCGTCTTCCAAGCCGACAGGTGAAATTATCGCGAAGGACAGTTCCTCTTTTACGGTGCAGTGTGGACAGCAAACAAGTATAAAGATAACGGAGATTCAACCTGCCGGAAAGAAGCGCATGAACGTAAAAGATTATTTACAGGCTTCCCGGGACAGGATTCAAATCGGCGTCATACTAGGAGAATAAAATAATTATGAAATATCAACTGAGACAAACCATGCTTGATGTTCTTATTCGGATTGAAAAAGATAAAGGATACAGCAATCTGCTGTTAAATCAAGAATTAAAGCAAAAAGGTTTAATTGAAAAAGATAAGAGATTACTTACAGAAGTTGTTTATGGAACTATACAAAATCAAATAACCATTGACTATTATCTAGCACCATTTATTAAAAATAAGAAAAAAATAGATGTATGGGTGAAACAGCTGTTAAGAATGTCTGTATACCAGATGGTGTATTTAGAAAAAATTCCGGATCATGCTGTTCTTCATGAATCTGTTGAAATTGCTAAGATACGCGGTCATAAAGGGATAGCTTCTTTCGTGAACGGAATATTGCGCAGTATGCAGCGGAATGGTCTGCCGGACCTATCCTTGATAAAGGATCCTGTGGAACAAATTTCGGTTGAGACAAGCCATCCAATCTGGCTCGTTGAAAGATGGATAGAAATGTATGGCAAAGAACGGACCGAAGCAATGTGCCATGAAAATTTAAAGCATTTCCCTATGTCTATCCGGATTCAGCCTATGAAAACAAATCGTGAAACGGTTATGGAGCAGCTTGAAAGGGAAGGATTCACGGTATCAGTATCCCAATTTTCACCACAGGGTATTTTGATTGAAAAAGGAAATATCTTTAAAACAAATCTTTTGCAGGACGGGTTCGTAACTATACAGGACCAAAGCTCCATGCTTGCGGCCGAATCATTAAAATTAGAATCAGGCATGAAAGTGCTGGATACATGCAGTGCGCCGGGTGGAAAGGTAACACATATTGCAGAGAAAATGACAGATCGGGGAGATATTCATGCCTATGATCTGCATCAGAAAAAAGTGAAATTAATCGAAGAAAAAGCAGCAGTATTGAATTTACATTCGATAGCGGCCTTTCAAGGGGACGCCAGAAAACTTAATGAAAAGTATGAAGAAGAAAGCTTTGACCGGATTCTTATCGACGCTCCCTGTTCCGGTTTAGGCGTTATTAACGGCAAGCCTGAAATAAAATATGAAAAACAAGTGCAAGATATTGAGCGTCTTGCAGCCATTCAGCTGGATATTGTGCAGGCTGCAGCAAAACTTTTAAAACCAGATGGGTTGCTTATTTACAGCACCTGTACAGTTGACAAAGAAGAAAATAACCAAGTAATCCAGAAATTTATAGAAAAAAATGATGGATTTAGTGTGGACCTCTCCTTTAGAGAGGACCTTTCCGAACCATTAAAACAAGCGCCAGGCTGGTCATCAGAAGGATTACAACTATTCCCCCAAGATTTTCAAACAGATGGATTTTTCCTGACAAGAATCAAACGGAATAGGTAAAGGATGTTTACTAGAGGAAAAAGTTTCATTTAACTTATAGAATGCATAGTTTTAATCTACGGAAGAATGTGCCATAATTATAAAGAAGTCTATACGGATATTTAAATAATGAAAAACGCATAATCCGGTTTTATCAAGGTGTTACTGACTGGGACTGCGATTACTCGTCCCATCGAAGGACTTTTGTAAGATTCCTGATTCCAGAAGAGAGAATCGAAAATTCTAAGCGGGACTTCAGCAGTGAGTAACAGTCCGATCAGTTTAATTATCATTTCGTGGAGAAGAAAAGCCCCGCGAAATGAAGTTTCACTTTATCTTATTTGTGGACATTCATTTACGAAAAGTAATCAGTATTGTTTGAGAAAGATATATATTTGGATTTGTAAAGGGGGAGTAGCTCTTGAAAGGACTTTTCTTAACGCATTGCGGACAAGTTCGCAATCATAATGAAGATGCAGGCGGTGTTTTTGAAAATAAAAGCAAGCAGCCAATTGCCATTATTGCTGATGGCATGGGAGGTCATCAAGCAGGTGATGTAGCAAGTATGCTGGCTGTTGAAAATATTAAAAACAGATGGGAAGAAACCGAACAAGTTGAAAACACAGATGAGATTGAACAGTGGTTTCAACAAACTATTAGAGAAACAAATGAACAAATTTTTCAGAAATCGCAAGAAAACAAGCAGCTGGAAGGGATGGGGACAACCCTTGTAGCTGTAGTGATAATAGGAGATTCCCTTACAATTGCCCATATTGGGGACAGCCGCTTGTATATTGCCAGAGGCAGTCAACTTGAACAGCTGACAGAGGATCATTCCTTTGTAAATGAGCTTGTAAAAAGAGGCGAGATTACAGAGGGGGATGCTGAAGTTCATCCTTATAAAAATTATATTATTCGTGCTCTGGGGACAGATGCCAAAGTTGATACAGATGTAAAGACGCTGACATGGCAGGCGGGAGACCGGCTGCTGCTATGTTCAGATGGCCTGTCAGATAAACTCAGTCAAACGGAATTAGCACAACATATTACAGCAGATAACGAGATGGATGAGATAGGTCACCAACTTGTTGATTTAGCGAATCAGCGCGGTGGAGAAGATAATATTTCGCTTATCTTGATAACACATGACGGTTCAGGCTCGGAGGCAGGTGAACCTGCATGAACACGGGACACTTATTAAATGACCGTTATCGAATCGAGAGAAAAATAGGCGGAGGCGGAATGGCTAATGTCTTTCTCGCCAGAGATACCATTCTTGAGCGTGATGTAGCTGTTAAAGCATTGCGTACCGACTATGTACATGACCAGGAGTTTATTGCACGTTTTGACCGTGAAGCGCAATCTGCAAGCTCTCTCTCTCATCCGAATATTGTCAATATCTTCGATGTCGGAGAAGACGATCAGGTATTGTATATGATTATGGAATATGTAGAGGGGATGACTTTAAAGGAGTATATTCAGCAGTTTGGGCCAATAGAGGTTCCCCTTGCGCTGGATATCATGAAACAGATCGCTTCTGCTATTGCGCTGGCACATGAAAATGATATTATTCATCGTGATATCAAGCCTCAAAATATATTAATTGACCGTTTTGGTCAGGCGAAAGTGACAGATTTCGGGATTGCGATGGCTCTCAGTGCAACCGCATTGACGCAAACCAATTCCATCCTGGGTTCTGTTCATTATCTGTCACCGGAGCAGGCGCGCGGCGGGATGGCAACAAAAAAATCAGATATTTATTCATTAGGTATTGTATTGTTTGAATTACTGACTGGAAAATTGCCTTTTTCTGGGCAATCCCCAGTATCTATTGCATTAAAGCATTTGCAAAGCGATACACCGTCTGTGAAAGAAATCAACTCGGATATCCCGCAGAGTGTGGAGAATATTGTTTTGCAGGCAACAGCTAAAAATTCATTTTATCGTTATGAAGATGTCTATCAGTTTGAGGCAGCTCTTGAAACTGCATTGTCACCGGAAAAATTACATGAGGATCCTTTTACGATTCCGGATGAAGAAGGCGACGAGACAAAAGCGATTCCAATTATTACAGATGATGATTTGTCCGAGGATGATACAGAAGCAGGACGGACGATAGTTCATCAAGCGGATACGGAGCCGACAAAAAGCTACCCGGATGATGACAATAAAAAGAAAAAAGAAAAGAAGAAAAAGAAACCTGCCAGTAAAAAGAAAAAAATTATCTGGATATCGATTCTATTATTATTACTTATCGGTATCGGAACTGCTGCGGTTGTGTATGCGATGCAGCCTCAAGATGTCACGATAGCCGATTATGTAAATGAACCGGCAGATGAAGCAAGAGAGGCACTGGAAAGTCAAAATCTTCTAGTTGAAATAGAAGAGGTTAATTCGGAGGAAATTGAGGCCGGATATGTGGAGAGAACCAATCCTGTTGCTGGAAGAACAATCAAAGAAGGGGCAGCAATCACCCTATTTGTCAGTCAAGGGCCAGAGCAAGTGGAATTTGGTGATTTTGTCGGAGAAGATTTTGAAGAGGTGGAAGCACAATTGAACCAAGAAGGTTTTGAAGATATTACACCTTTTGAAAGAAACTCTGACCAGCCTGTCGGTGAGATTATTTCACAGGTTCAGCCGGATCCGGAATCATCTGTCGTTCCAGCAGATACGAAGGTTATTTTTGAAGTCAGTGCCGGGCCAGAGATGGTGAGCCTTAATAACCTGACAGGAATGAGTGAAGAAGAAGCACAAGCTTATGTAGATCGTAATGAATTAGTTATGAATAAGCATGAAGAGCATTCAGATGATGTCGAAGAAGGGCTTGTTGTCAGACAATCTCCAGAATCAGGAACAGATATTGAAAAAGGTTCTACCGTTGATGTTTATTTCTCTTTAGGGCCGGAAGAGGAACCGCCGCGGTCTCATTCTGTTTCGTATATGGTTCCATATACGCTTAATAATGAAGAGGAATCAGCTGAAGAAGGCGGAGAAGAGAACGAAGGAAATCAAGAGGAAGACAACGAAGAAGAATCATCTGGTGACGGGAATAATGACGAAGAGCAAAACAGCGAATCAGATGAAGAGAATGCAGAGAACGAGGACACAAATAATGAAGATTCGAATAACGAAGATTCCAATAATGAAGAAGCAAATGCAGAGAATGAAGAAGAAACAGAATCGGCAGAACCAGAGGAGCAAACGGTGCGGATCTATATAGGTGACAGTAATAACGATATTTCAGATGTATATCGGGAAGAGACAATAACAGAAGATACGGAAGTAACGTTCACATTAACGATTGCGCCAGGAACGGATGCCGAATATCGAATCACCAGAGATGACGAGGAAATTACGGAAAGGACTGTATCCTATGATGGAGAGGAAGAGTAGATGGCAGTAGGAAGAATTATTAAAGCGTTAAGCGGCTTCTACTATGTACAGTCAAATGAAGGAGTTTATGCTTGCAGGGGCAGAGGGGTGTTCCGGAATAAAAAAATCACCCCTTTGGTTGGCGATTTTGTGGAATTTGAAGTTCGTAATGAAGTAGAAGGCTATATTATGAAAGTAAGAGACAGGTCGAATGAGCTTATTCGGCCTCCTATTGCGAATATTGATCAAGTAGGAATTGTCAGTGCGGCAACTTCTCCGGACTTCAATCCGCTATTGCTGGACCGCTTTCTTGTCCTTGTAGAATCAAAGCATATCCAGCCTTTGATTCTTATTACAAAAATGGATTTAATAGCGCAAGCAGAAATCGATAGAATTAAGGAGTATCAAACAGCTTATCAGGAGATTGGCTATGAAGTGAAGCTGTTATCATCCAAAGAGCCGGAATGGATTTCCGAAGTAATGCCCTATTTTAAAGATAAGGTGACCGTTTTTGCGGGGCAGTCCGGGGTCGGGAAATCATCGTTATTAAACACACTGGATCCAAATCTGTATTTGGAAACAGCTGAGATTTCAAAAAGTCTTGGAAGAGGAAAGCATACCACAAGGCATGTAGAGCTCCTGGCAATTGGAGAAGGGCTTGTGGCGGACACACCTGGGTTTAGTGCGTTAGAGTTTTCCGATTTAGAGGCGGAAGATTTAGGATCCTGTTTTCCGGAAATAAGACTTCATATGCCGGATTGTAAATTTCGGGGCTGTTTGCATGATAAAGAACCCAAATGTGCAGTGAAAGCAGCTGTTTCGGATGGAGCTATAGCTGAATTCAGATACGATCATTATTTACGTTTCCTAGAAGAAATTAAAACAAGAAAGCCGAGGTATTAATTATGACAAAAATAGCACCTTCTATTTTATCAGCTGATTTTGCCAAGCTTGGAGACGAAATCAAAGAAGTGGAACAAGCCGGGGCAGATTATATTCATGTTGATGTCATGGATGGACATTTTGTTCCTAACATTACCATTGGTCCTTTAATCGCAGATGCGATTAAACCAATTACAAATTTGCCGTTAGATGTTCATTTAATGATAGAAAATCCAGATGCATATATACCGCAATTTGCTAAAAGTGCATCTATCATTACCGTCCATCAAGAAGCCTGTGTGCATCTGCACCGTACATTACAACTGATTCGTTCCCATGGTGTAAAGCCGGGCGTCGTCATTAACCCGGGCACTTCAGCCGAAGCAATTAAGCCGGTTTTAACGGAAGTGGATCTTGTTTTATTAATGACTGTAAATCCTGGCTTTGGGGGGCAGTCTTTCATTAAAGAAGTTGTCCCTAAAGTTGCCCAGATAGCCTCATGGCGTGAAGAAATGGGCTTAAGCTTTGAAATAGAAATCGATGGCGGTGTAAATGAGGAAACAGCGCCTGTATGTACGGAAAATGGTGCAGATGTATTAGTCGCAGGAAGTGCTATTTTTAATCAGCGTGACCGAAAAGCAGCCATTGATGTGATTCGCAAGAGTGCAGAGAAATAATGATGCGTGTCGGCATTGTAGGTAATGGTCCGAAAGAACAGTTACCTAATCTGTTAACCTATCAAGAGGAAGTGGATTTTTGGATTGGCGCTGACCGCGGGGCACTTTATTTAGCAGAGCATGGAATAACGATAGACATTGCACTTGGAGATTTTGATTCTGTTACGAAAAGGGAATATGCTATTATTGAAAAACATGCGGAGCTTTTTGATAAGTACCCGGTGATGAAGAATCAGACGGATTTAGAGATTGCTATCGAGATGGGAAAAAAGAAGGAAGCAAGTGAATTTTACTTGTTTGGCGTAACTGGGGGCAGACTGGATCATGCATTAATGAATCTGCAGCTGCTTTACCCATTATTACAGCAAGGAAAGCGTGCGGTCATACTAGATAAGGGAAACCATATTGAAATGCTGGAGCCGGGCAGCTATTCAGTGGAGGAGGAAGGATATTCTTATATTTCTTTTTTAGCATTTACTCCTGAGGCTGCCGGGTTAACATTGACCGGATTTGTATATCCATTAGAAAATAAAACGATACACTGGGGTTCATCTTTATGCATATCTAATGAGCTTAGTCAAAAAAAAGGTACTTTTTCTTTCTCTAAAGGCATACTAATACTAGTAAAGAGTTATGATGCAGTTTAACTAATGATAAGTGTTCAACATTACGATAAAGGGGATTAAGAAGTTCGATATGTCGTTTTACCGGACTTTTTGAACATCCTTTAGGAGCAAATAGGATAGTTAAACAGGGAGGGCCTTTATAAATGAAATTTTATACGATTAAGCTTCCTAAGTTTGTAGGCGGATTTGTAAAAGTGATTATTGGTGTATTTAAAAAAGAAAAGTAATAGTAAACGAGCTTTTGTCATTAACGGCAAAAGCTTATTTTTTAGAGAAATCCGTTTAGTCGAAAGAGGTAATTTAAGGAAAAAAGTAAAGCTGAAAATAATCTCTTCGTGGAGAAAAGACCTGAAACTGATAACCATGATATGTATTTATTACTTCACCAATGATAGTTAAATTTTTTTTAGACACAAAAAAACACCATGCAAAACATGGTGTTTTTAAGGCATATGCACATATTTTCGTATATTATACACGTTCTACTTTGCCTGATTTTAATGCACGAGCAGATACATATACTTTCTTCGGTTTTCCATCTACCATAATACGTACTTTTTGTACATTTGCTTTCCAATTACGCTTGTTGGAATTCATAGCGTGAGAACGTTGGTTACCACTACGTGTTTGGCGTCCAGTTACAACACATTTTCTAGCCATGTCATTCCCTCCTTACATTCCAAAATCAGTATACCACTAACTTAATTTATCATAACTTCCCCGATATTGCAATTGAATCTTTTTTATTCGTTAAAGACCGTATGTTTTTTGAGAGCTAAGAAAGTATATGAAAAATGTAGAAGATAGCCGCTCCAACGTGTTTCATGGGATGAGTAATCTTAGGCCCCAGAAATACACTCCGCTTTCCGTGGGCCCCGAGATCACCTCCCTTAAAGAAGACTAACTGATGTTTTTATTTTTCTTAAGCAATCCTATGAAAGAAAAATTGCTTGACAGATGAATGAAAATCATCCATTGTAATAGTGGAGTTTTTTCTTCTGCCTAGTTTTAGAGGACAATTGTTGAGAGGATAGGTTTTCTAATTCTCGCAGGCTCCCTTTTAAAATGGCAGAGCATATAGTATAATTTTAATCATATATGATGGAAAAAACGGATGATCAAATGGCGCGAGGGCAATGATTACTCGTCCCATTCAATTTGTTTGAACAGCGATAAAACATACTTTGTAATAAAAGGAGCTGTAGTTATGTCAATAGAGTTGCATACAAACGATGGACTCGTTACGATAACAACAGATGTTATTGCAACAATAGCTGGTGGAACAGCTGTTGAATGCTATGGAATTGTAGGGATGGCATCGAAAAGCCAAATTAAAGATAATATTTCAGAAATACTGCGTAAAGAGAACTATTCTAAAGGAATTGTTGTTCGTCAAGAAGACGGAAAGCTACATATTGACTTGTTTATTATTGTAAGCTATGGCACAAAAATTTCCGAAGTGGCACATAATGTGCAATCACAAGTAAAATATACACTTAGTCAATCCTTAGGATTAGAAATCGATTCGGTAAATATATTTATTCAAGGTGTCCGAGTAGAAAAGGAATAGAGCAGAAGGAGGAGAAGATGTGGCAGTTGAGAAAATAGATGCAGCATTATTATCACAGATGGTGTTGACCGGAGCTTACCATCTTTCGAATAATGCACAAAAAATTGACGCATTAAATGTTTTCCCTGTTCCTGACGGGGATACCGGAACAAATATGAATTTAACAATCACTTCTGGAGCAAATGAAGTGAAAAAATTGGAAACAGACAAAGTTTATGAAGTGACAAGTGCTTTTTCAAAGGGATTATTAATGGGAGCCAGAGGGAATTCTGGTGTTATTTTATCTCAGATTTTCCGCGGCTTTGCGAAAGCGTGTGAAGGAAAAAAAGAGCTTTATGTAAAAGATTTTGCGGAAGCCTTTGAAGGGGCTGTCCATGCAGCTTATAAGGCGGTTATGAAGCCCGTAGAAGGAACTATTCTTACCGTAGCAAAAGACACTGGAAACAAAGCAATGGAAATTTCGGAGAATGATTTGGACATCGTTGCGTTTATGGAAGAAATATTAAAAGAAGCCAAAGCATCATTAAAACGGACTCCCGACTTATTGCCTGTATTAAAGGAAGTAGGGGTCGTGGACTCCGGCGGTCAAGGTCTGGTGACGATTTATGAAGGCTTTCTTGCTGCGCTAAAGGGTGAAGAACTGCCGGAAGAGTCGGATGCTGCTGGTAAAATGGACGAAATGATCAATGCCGAACATCATAAAGTAACTCAGGATTTCATGAATACTGAGGATATTGTATATGGGTATTGTACAGAGTTTATGGTGAAATTAGAAAATGATAAATTAAAAGATCATCCTTTTGATGAAACGACTTTCCGTAATGAATTAAGTGAATGGGGAGATTCCCTCCTTGTTGTTGCAGATGAGGAAATTGTAAAAGTGCACGTACATGCTGAAGCTCCAGGCACGTGCTTAAATCTGGCACAGCAATATGGCAGCCTGATTAACCTGAAAATCGAAAACATGCGGGAGCAGCATACAGCAATTGTCGGGGATAAAAAAGAAGTGCCAAAAGAAAAATCCGCTTATGGCATTGTGACTGTAGCAATGGGAAATGGATTAAAGGAACTGTTTGAAAACTTAGGGGCTGCCGTAGTCATTGAAGGTGGACAGACAATGAACCCGAGCACGAAGGATATTACCGATGCAATTGAAAAAGCAAATGCAAAGAAAATCATTATCCTTCCTAATAATAAAAATATCCAAATGGCAGCGGAGCAGGCGGCAGAATTAGCCGGCGATCATGTTAGAGTGGTTCCCACTAAAACGATACCACAAGGAATCAGTGCTATGCTGTCATTCCACCCCGAATCATCTTTAGATGAAAATAAATCTGTGATGGAAGAGGCAGGAAAGCAAGTCCGGAGTGGGCAAATAACCTATGCAGTAAGGGATACCCAAATTGATGGTATCGATATTGCTAAAGGGCATTTTATGGGAATTGATGAAGGAAAGATTGTGACAACACATAAGCAAAAACAAGAAACGGCTCAAGACCTCATTGATAAAATGATTTCAGAGGACAGTGAAATCTTAACGATTCTTTCAGGGGAAGATGTTTCTGCAGAAGAAGTGGAAGCATTAGAAGCCTATGTAGAAGCGAAGTATGATGAAATTGAAGTTGAAGTTCATCGAGGAGAACAGCCTATCTATTCTTATATTTTCTCGGTTGAGTAAGGAAAATAAAGCAAAGTCCAGTCTGATATTATAATCGGGCTGGACTTTGCTTTTATTTATATACCAACGATTTTTAAAACAAATTCGATAAAAAATAAAGTAGATATAAGCAGCAGCTGCTTAGATATTTCATTTCTCTTTCCGAGTGCCAATTGCACAATAGGATAGGCAATAAAACCAAATGCCATTCCATCACCAATACTATAGGTGAATGGAATCATCACTATAATGAGCAGTGCCGGGATACATTCGGAAAATTGATTCCAGGGCAAGTACTTCATGTTTTGAACCATTAAGAATCCGACAATAATTAGAATCGGACTCATTGCTGTTGCAGGAATAATGGAAATCCATGGAATAAATACCACCGTAGCCAAAAATAAGATACCAGCAGTTATCGCTGCTCTGCCTGTCTTTCCACCTGATGCTATCACAGCTGCATTTTCAGCACTTGAGATCGTAGGCGATGTTCCAAATATACCAGAAAGAAACGAAGATGTTGCGGTAATCCGATAAGACTTCTGAAAAGCTTCAGGTGATTTCAGCATATCCAGCTGGCTGGATAATGTACCCATATTTTCAAAAATCAAAATTAAAGTTAATGTAAATACAGATAACCAAAAAGAGATATCGCCGATTGCTGTAAACGAAGGAATAAATAGTAATTCATCCAAGTTAAAACTCACGGATGAAACGCCATTTGTCGGAACATTTAATGCCATAGCAACGAAAGTACCGATAATCATGGTGATTAAAAAATTTGCCGGTACTCCTTTTACAAACAGGTAAATTGCAACAAATAATGTAATCAGCCCTGCAATCACAGATGGTGAAGTAAAATCACCGATTGTAATAACAGTTTGTTCTCCGCTTGTAACAATCCCGCTGTTTTCAACACCGATCAGAATTAAGAAAAAACCTAATCCGATTGTTATCCCGTGCTGCAGAGAGTCCGGTATAGCTTCTTTTAGGATGGTACTGAGCTTTGTGAAGGCGGTAACCATAAATAATAACCCTGCTAAACAGACAACTGCTAATCCTTCATGAAAGCTAAAGCCATTATTTCCAATGATTGAAAAAGCAAATAAGGCGTTAATCCCCATACCAGGAATTAAGATTAAAGGAAGCTTTCCGAAAACCCCCATCATGACAGTGCCGGCAAAACTCGCTAAAATGGTTGCTATCATCCCGTTTTCTAATGAAAGCCCTGCTTCACTTAGAATGCTGCCATTTACAACAACGATATACACTGTTGTCAGATAACCGATAATACCAGCAACAATATCTTTTCTTAACGTATTTTTTTGTTGCATAGGAAACCTCAATATTTTATTATCCCTCTCCCGCCCAATAAAGAATGAAATCTTTATCCACAATTGAATATTATAAGAAGATGTTCAGAAAGTCAATGTTACCAGGAATTAGGCTGAGAATCTTTATAAAGATTCGAACGCATGGTTGCTTTTTTATCAAGATTAAATTGTGAATGAACTTCGTATTTTTGTTATAATGATAAAGGAAAGCTTAAACAATTACAGGGCGGTGTTATTTTTATGAAATATAATTCCGTATTCGATATTATCGGTCCGGTTATGGTGGGACCCTCCAGCTCACATACAGCAGGGGCGGCACGTATTGGAAAAGCAGCCCGGAATCTATTTGGCAGACAGCCCGCTTGGGCAAAAATACACCTCTATGAATCTTTCGCTAAAACCTATCGGGGACATGGAACAGATTTTGCACTTGTCGGCGGTCTTTTAGGCATGGAAACCGATGACTCGCAAATTAGTAACTCTTTGCAGCTGGCAAAAGAGAAAGGTTTAGAGGTTGAATTTATTGAGGATAGTGCAGCAGTAGACCATCCGAATACAGTCCGCATGATTATTGGAGATGACAAAGAACAGCAAGAGCTGATGGGAATATCTATTGGCGGAGGGAAAGTGGAGATTACAGAATTGAACGGTTTTGAACTCCGGTTATCCGGGAATCATCCCGCTATTTTAATTATGCATAATGACCGTTTTGGCGCGATTGCCTCAGTAACGAGAATTCTGGCAAAATATGAATTGAATATTGGACATATGGAAGTAAACCGAAAAGACGTTGGCAAAGAGGCGCTGATGGTTATTGAGGTGGATCAGAATATAGAAGATTCTATATTACAGGAGCTGCAGGCTGCTGATCATATAATCTCTATTGCAAAGATTGTAAGTTAAAAAGGGGGAATTGCGATGTTTCGAACAGTTGCAGAGTTAGTGGAAATGGCCAAAACAGAAAACATCCCCATATCAGAAGTGATGATACGACAAGAAATGGATGTAAAAGAGAAAACGAGAGATGAAGTTTTTGCCGAGATGGAAAAAAATCTCGTCGTTATGGAAAATGCGATTGAGGATGCACTGAAAGGAGTCCAGTCCGTAACAGGACTTACTGGCGGAGATGCTGTGAAAGTGCAAAAATATATGAAAGAAAAAACCCCGCTGTCCGGTAATTTAATGATGGACGCGGTCAGTAAAGCAATGGGAACAAATGAAGTAAATGCAGCCATGGGAATCATTTGTGCCACCCCCACTGCCGGGAGCGCTGGCTGTGTGCCGGGCACACTATTTGCGGTGAAGGAACAATTGAATCCGACGAGAGAAGAAATGGTGCGGTATTTATTCACTTCCGGAGCATTTGGCTTTGTGGTGGCAAACAATGCGTTTATTTCTGGTGCAGCAGGCGGATGTCAAGCGGAAGTCGGATCAGCAGGAGCAATGGCCTCCGCGGCTATCGTTGAAATGGCGGGAGGTACACCAGAGCAGTCCGCTCACGCTTTTGCAATGACATTGAAAAACATGCTTGGCTTGGTATGTGACCCGGTAGCTGGTTTAGTAGAAGTTCCGTGCGTGAAGAGAAATGCAGGAGGTTCCTCTCTTGCTATTGTATCTGCAGACTTAGCTTTAGCGGGTGTAGAAAGCCGTATTCCATGTGATGAAGTCATTGGAGCAATGTATCGAATCGGAAAACAAATGCCTTCTTCTTTACGTGAAACAGGGGAAGGCGGCTTGGCTGATACGCCAACGGGACGATTCCTAAAAGAAAAAATCTTTGGGGTATCTGTCTAACCGAAGAAAAGATAAGAAATAGCAATAGCTCTTGCAGAAAAGGATGTTGGAAATGAATGAATCAATCTTAGAAGTGAAAGGTATTGGCGAAAAGGTAGCAGAACAGCTTGCCTTCATGCATATTTACGAGACGAACGATATATTACAATATTTCCCGTATCGATATGATATTTATGAAGAAAAACCTCTGCAAGAGCTGGTTCATGATGAGAAGGTTACGATTAAAGGGAAGGTCGTTTACAATCCTTCTCTTACTTTTTTTGGAAAGAAAAAGTCACGGTTAAGCTTCACTGTAGAAGTGGAAGGGATTGCTGTCAAAGCGATTATGTTTAACCGGGCGTTCGCAAAGAAACAGATTCAGCAGGGACAAGATATTACCTTAACAGGAAAATGGGACGCGCACCGCCTGCAAATTACAGTCAGTAAATATAAAACAGGAAAAATGGAAGAAAATGATTCTATTACCCCTGTATATTCATTGAAAGGCGATTTAACTTCTTATAAATTCCAAAAGCTTATCAAGCAGGTGCTTGACTCACATGAGGACGATATCACAGAGATTCTTCCTGCTTCTTATTTGGAAAATTATAAGCTTCCGGAAAGGAAAGCTGCCGTAAGGACGATGCATTTTCCGGAGAGCAGGGTTGCTTTAAAGCATGCACGGAGACGGTTTATCTATGAAGAATTTCTGCTGTTTCAGCTGAAGATGCAATTGATTCGAAAAATAAATCGTGAATCCACCAAAGGGAATGAACAGGATTATCAGATCAATAACGTTCAAAGTTTTATTACATCATTGCCGTTTACATTAACCGATGCGCAGCAAAAAGCATTAACTGAAATTTTAAAGGATATGAAAAGTGCTTATCGAATGAACCGGCTGCTTCAAGGCGACGTTGGCTCCGGGAAAACCGCTGTTGCGGCAATTTGCCTATACGCTGCTGTTACAGCAGGTAAGCAGGGAGCATTAATGGTTCCTACTGAAATTTTAGCAGAACAGCATTTCCAATCCTTTCAAACGATGCTGGAAGGCAGAGCGGACGTTGCTTTGTTAACAGGATCTGTAAAGGGAAAGAAACGTAAAGAGCTGACCCGGCAAATTGAAAATCAAGAAATTGATATTGTGATTGGAACGCATGCGCTTATTCAGGAGGATGTCTTATTTAAGGATTTAGGTTTAGCAATTGTGGATGAGCAGCATCGCTTTGGCGTTGCGCAGCGCAGGACACTGCGAGATAAAGGGCTGGATCCGGATGTCTTATTTATGACAGCAACCCCGATTCCCAGAACGCTTGCGATTACAACGTTTGGCGATATGGATGTATCCATTATCAACCAGCTTCCTTCCGGGAGAAAAGAGATTGAAACATTATGGGTGAAGGAAAATATGTTTGAACGGATTCTTGATTTTATTCAAGAGCGGGTTAAGCAGGGCGAGCAGGCATATATTATCAGTCCGCTTATCGAGGAATCGGATAAATTAGATATTCAAAACGCCGTGGATTTGTATCATCAGCTGACAGCTTACTACGATAATGAAATGGAAATTGGCTTAATGCATGGCCGCCTGTCTTCCGCGGAGAAGGATGAAGTAATGCGCGATTTTGCAAATAACAGGGTAAAGGTGTTAGTTTCAACAACCGTTGTTGAAGTCGGAGTGAACGTTCCGAATGCTACCGTAATGGTAATTTACGATGCAGAACGTTTTGGCTTGTCACAGCTGCATCAGCTCCGGGGACGCGTCGGCAGAGGAAGCAAGCAAAGTTATTGTATTCTCATTGCAGAACCTAAAGGGGAAGTAGGCAAAGAGCGGATGCGCATCATGTCAGAAACAAGTGACGGATTTGAACTGTCCGAACAGGACTTGCAATTGCGCGGACCGGGCGATTTTTTTGGCAGAAAACAAAGCGGTATGCCCGAATTTAAAGTAGCTGACATGGTACACGATTACCGCGCGCTGGAAACCGCACGCCAGGATGCACAGCATATTGTTGAAAATAATTTATTACAATCCGAGGACTACAAATATTTAAAGGAAATATTAGCAGAAGAAGAGGGTCTGCTTGAAAAATTGGATTAGTCCAGAGACAGCAGTTAAATCAATAGATTACTTGCATAAAAAAGCATGCTATTATATATTACTATTAGTACCAAGTCTTAAAACGAAGCTTCACCATCGGCAGTATTCAATAAGCGCTCTTTTTCCCTGATCGAGACAAGAGACGGGACGATGCTTACCAATATTGACAGGTTAATGAGATTTATTGAATATGATAAAAAAGAATCGGCACCTCTGAAAATATTAGATGAAAGTTTGATGATAGAAATGAGACGATCAAAAGCAGAACGGCAATCGTTATTAAGAGCAAAAATCGAAGACTCTCCATTTGTAACGGATGAACAGCTTGCAAAAGATTTTCAAGTGAGTATTCAAACGATTCGGCTGGACCGTATGGAGCTGTCTATTCCTGAACTTCGTGAACGGATAAAACATGTGGCTACAAAGCAATGGAATGAAACAGTTAAAGCTTTGCCAGTGGAAGAAGTAATTGGAGATATTATTGACTTGGAATTGGATGAGCGGGCTATCTCCATGCTCGATATCACGTCAGAGTTTGTTTTTTCCAGAAATAAAATTGCCAGAGGGCATCATCTGTTTGCCCAGGCAAATTCATTAGCTGTGGCCGTCATTAATGATGAACTTGCTTTAACTGCTAAGTCTACCCTGCGTTTTAAAAGACAGGTTAAAGAAGGCGAAAGAGTGATTGCCAAAGCGATTGTTAAAGGAAGAGACAAGCGGGGGTACACCATCGTGGAAGTGAACAGCTTTGTGAATAATGAACCTGTGTTTACAGGTGAATTTTTCATGTTTCATTCCAGTGAAAGCAAAGGAGAATAAATCAATGCGATTAGCGATAGATGCAATGGGAGGCGACCATGCACCAAAGGAAATTGTGTTAGGTGCGATGGAAGCTGTAAAAGAAAATAAAGATTTACAAATTACCCTTTATGGGGATGAAAATCAAATTAAACCAATTTTAACGGACAGGAAGCAAATTAATATCATACATACAGATGAAAAAATAACATCAGAGGATGAACCTGTAAAAGCGGTGCGGCGCAAAAAGAATGCTTCGCTTGTTTTAATGGCTAAAGCTGTCAAAGACGGGGAGGCAGATGCCTGTATTTCTGCAGGGAATACGGGTGCATTAATGAGTGCCGGCTTGTTTGTCGTGGGGCGTATTCCAGGAATCGACCGTCCTGCATTGAGTCCTACTTTTCCAACAGTGGACGGGCAAGGCTTCTTAATGCTCGATGTCGGAGCAAATGTTGACGCAAAACCAGAGCATCTGCTTCAATATGGTATTATGGGCTCCATTTATGTGGAGAGAGTAAGAAATATTAAAAAGCCTCGAGTCGGCTTATTAAATGTAGGCACGGAAGATGGAAAAGGGAATGACTTAACGAAAAAAGCTTTTCAGCTTCTAGAAAATGCGCCCATCCATTTTGTAGGGAATGTAGAAGCAAGAGATATATTAAATGGTGTGGCAGATGTTGTGGTGACTGATGGCTTTAGCGGAAACGTAGCATTAAAAACCATGGAAGGCGTTGCCGAAACAATCTTTTCTCTTTTAAAAGGTACATTTATGTCTTCCACAAAAACCAAAATTGCTGCTGCACTTGTTAAAAATGACCTGAAAGGCATAAAAGACCGGTTAGATTACTCAGAGTATGGCGGAGCGGGATTATTTGGACTTTCTGCGCCAGTAATCAAAGCGCACGGATCTTCCAAAAGCCGGGCAATCACCAATGCTGTAAAGCAGGCCGTTTATATGGTTGAGAACGATGTGACCGCAACAATTCAGAGTACCATTGAAACGATCAGCGAAGAGGAGGAGAAATAAATGAAACGTATTGCATTTATGTTCCCGGGGCAAGGGTCGCAGGCTGTTGGCATGGGGAAAGATTTATATAACGCTTATCCGCAAGTACAGGCCTTGTATAAAGAAGCAAATGAAGTGCTGGATATGGATATACAGACACTTATGTTTGAAGGACCGAAAGAAACATTGACGGAAACAGAGAATACACAGCCAGCGCTATTATTATCCAGCGTTGCCGTAACCAAGCTCTTAGAAGAAAATGGCATTCACCCTTCGATGGTTGTCGGACATAGCTTGGGAGAGTATAGTGCATTAGTTGCTGCTGGTGCAATCAAGTGGCAGGACGCAATTCAGCTTGTTAAAGTAAGAGGACGTTTAATGGAACAGGCATTTCCAAAAGGGCAAGGAACCATGGCTGCTGTGTTAGGTCTTGGTCAGGACAAGGTTGAGGAAGCACTTGAGCAAGTGAAAGACGAAATTGTAGATATTGCCAATTTAAATTGTCCGGGGCAGATCGTTATTTCCGGTTCCGTTGCAGGCGTGGAACAGGCAACTGCATTATTAAAAGAAGCAGGAGCAAAACGGGTATTGCCGCTAAATGTAAGCGGGCCGTTCCATTCCAGATTGATGAAGCAGGCTAACGAAGATTTTGCAGCACATTTAAATGAAACAGCTCTAGGAGATGCAAAAACACCTGTTTATGCAAATGTTTCAGCTGATGCAGTAACGGAAAAAGAAACCATGAAAGAATTATTAGTACAGCAGCTCTACTCGCCGGTGCGCTTTGAAGAATCGATTCAAAAGATGCTGGAAGAAGATGTGGATGCATTTGTTGAAGTAGGTACAGGAAAAGTACTTTGTGGATTATTGAAGAAAATCGACCGGAAAACAAAAACATTTGCTGTACAGGATCAGGAATCACTCGACGCGTTTATTCGCTGGTACAAGGAGGAAGAATAATGTTACAAGGTCAGACAGCAGTAGTAACGGGAGCTTCCAGAGGGATTGGCAGAGCGATTGCTTTGGAACTTGCAAAAAATGGAGCAAATGTCATTGTAAACTATTCAGGTAGTGAAGCAAAAGCAGAAGAGGTTGTTGGAGAAATTCAGGAGCTCGGAGTAAAAGCAGTTAAAGTACAGGCAAATATTTCTGAGGAAGAATCTGTTAAACAACTCATGAAGCAAGCAGTGAAAGAGTTCGGATCAATCGACATTCTGGTGAACAACGCCGGCATTACAAAGGATAACTTATTAATGCGAATGAAAGAAGATGAATTCGATCAGGTGATTCAAACCAACCTGAAGGGCACGTTCTTATGTACGAAAGCTGTTACCCGCCAAATGATGAAGCAAAAATCAGGACGTATTATTAATGTAGCTTCCATCGTCGGAGTAAGCGGAAATCCTGGACAGGCTAATTATGTTGCAGCCAAAGCGGGCGTGATTGGTTTAACCAAAACAACCGCAAAAGAGCTTGCTTCACGAAATATTTTAGTAAATGCTGTTGCACCAGGGTTTATTTCTACAGATATGACGGATTTATTAAGTGAAGAACAGCAGGAATCTTTATTGCAATTAGTGCCGTTAGCCCGCTTAGGCAAACCGGAAGACGTCGCGCGGGTTGTCCGCTTTTTAGCAAGTGAAGATGCAAATTATATTACAGGGCAGACCATTCATATTGACGGTGGAATGGTGATGTAATACAATTGCAGAACAAAAACAAAAAATAATAATATATTTTTGAAAGGAGGTGAACGGGTAATGGCAGATGTGTTTGAACAAGTAAAGTCTATTATTTCTGATCGTCTGGATGTAGACGAAGAAAAAGTAGTTTTAGAAGCTTCATTTAAAGATGACCTTGAAGCAGATTCACTAGACGTTGTTGAGCTTGTTATGGAATTAGAAGACGAGTTTGATATTGAAATCGCTGATGAAGATGCTGAAAAGATTAATACAGTAGGTGATGCTGTAGATTACATAAACAGCAAAGCTTAATGAATAAAAACAACCTATGGGAAAGCTTCTTTTTAGAGGCTTTCCCATATCTATTTAACGCAGTGGTTACCTGTCTTATTGAAAGATGGAGCCGGTGTCCGCGCTTAATCATGAAATAAATAATTTATTGAAGTATGTGGTAAAATAAAGATTGTTCAAGTCAGTACCTGTATGTATTAAAGAATTCCGGCAATGTTTATTTGTTTCTTTAGAAAGTGTGAAATCATCTATTTTATGGGGGTGAAGGAGATTAATTTGGAATTAAGTCAGCTGGAGAATGAATTAGGAATAACTTTTCAACAAAAAGATTTATTAAAGGAAGCATTTACACATTCTTCTTATGTCAATGAATATAAAAAAAGCAAGCTGAATGATAACGAGCGGTTGGAATTCTTAGGAGATGCCGTATTGGAATTAGCTGTTTCGCAATATTTATACAGGAACAATCAGGAAATGCCTGAGGGAGAGATGACCAAATTACGTGCAGCTATTGTCTGTGAAGCGTCTTTAACGGTATTTGCAAAACAATTTGACTTTGGGAAATACATCCTTTTAGGTAAAGGAGAAGATAAGACTGGCGGACGTCAAAGGCCGGCGATTCTAGCGGATGCATTTGAGGCCTTTTTAGGAGCACTTTATTTAGATCAAGGCTTTGATGCGGTGCTTCGTTTTCTAAATATGCATATTTTCCCTGCATTAACAGTAGATACGTCAACAAGTGTGATGGATTATAAAAGTCATCTTCAGGAAATCGTTCAGCAGCAAAAAGATAGAAAAATTGAGTATGAGATTATCGAAGAGCGCGGACCTTCCCATCATAAAGAGTTTATCGCTCAGGTTGTAATTCAGGGAGAACCCGCTGGAAAGGGAAACGGAAGAACAAAAAAAGAAGCTGAGCAAAAGGCAGCCAGAGCGGCGCTTGAGAAAAAGCTTCCAGAATAAAAAAACGTTACGCAAGGGTAATTTAGCTGCTTGTTCTTGCGTAACGTTTTTCTTATATTGCGTGACCGAAAAGGTATTATGGCAACTTTTTCACTGGGATGAGTAATCGAAGCCTTAATTCCTGAGCGTTGCAGCCTTAGTCTTTCTGCATCATTTGCGAATGGCTGCTAATTCATTAATAAAGGCCTGTGTTTCTGACGCGCTTAAACGGCCTTTACTGATAACCATGTCATACATCCATTTTAAGTCCTCATATTTTTCAAGATTATAATCCTCTGCGTCCATAATTGAACGATTTACTACCTGTAGCTTTTCAGCTAACTCTTGAAGCATATACTCCATATTTTCCTTGCTTGGCTGCTCTAACTGCATCATATCCTCCTTCTATTTATCCTCTTCAGGAATTTTATCCGTACATAGAAAAAGTACAAAATAAGAATGAATGGTATTTCAAATGAGCTATGTACGAATAAATAACATTAATCTTATAACAAGTGTTAATTATAGCATAATTTTTATCTTTCGTTAAAGCGTTCCTTTCTGAATTAATAGCATGTCGCGCATAGGCTAAAGTGCCATAATGTGATAAAATATATTAGCTAAACAATTCAAGCAGCGGAAGAAAGAAATAAGTTTCATTTTATTGAAATGTTCACTTTGCCGCAGCTTTGGAAATCATAAAGCTGCGTATGAAAATGGGAGAGGCTTCTATTAGCCACTCTTTTGACGTATATAACGATAAATAGACACGATGAAAATAGAAAGATTAGATTTTAGGAGAATGATTATGCATTTAAAGCGATTAGAAAGTGTTGGATTTAAATCCTTTGCAGAGCGAATTAACGTAGATTTTGTACCTGGAGTAACAGCGGTAGTAGGTCCGAATGGAAGCGGGAAAAGTAATATTACTGACGCAATCCGCTGGGTGCTGGGAGAACAATCTATGAAATCACTGCGCGGATCCAAAATGGAAGATATTATATTCCAGGGGAGTGACTCGAGATCTCCTTTAAATATCGCTGAAGTTACACTTGTATTAGACAATAAAGATCAGCGTGTACCGCTGGATTACGAAGAAGTCAGTGTGACAAGAAGGGTTTACCGATCTGGGGAAAGCGAATTTTATATAAATAAACAGGTTTGCCGTCTGAAGGATATTGTTGACCTGTTTATTGATTCCGGTCTGGGCAGGGAAGCTTTTTCTATTATCAGTCAAGGAAGAGTGGAAGAGATTCTCAGCTCGAAAGCAGAGGAGCGCCGTGTGATTTTTGAGGAAGCGGCAGGTGTTTTAAAATATAAGCAGCGTAAGAAAAAAGCAGAATATAAACTTGCTGAAACGCAGGAGAATCTGAATCGTGTCGAGGATATTGTTTATGAAATTGAACAGCAGCTGGACCCGTTAGAAGAGCAATCAAAAAAAGCAAAAGAATATCAGACCTTGCAGGCTGAACTCCAAGAAACAGAGATTTCTGTGCTGATTACGGAAATGGAACAAATTCATCAGGAATGGCAGCAGGTATTAGAAAATTTAGCTGTGAACGAAAAAAAACAGAAAGAACAATCCGAAGCCATTCGTCTGATCGAAGTGGACGTGGCAAAAGAAAAAAAACATATACAGCAGTATGAAACAGAAATAGAGCAGCTGCAGACTGATTTATTAGATGTAACAGAACGGCTGGAGAAATTTGAAGGAAAGAAGCAACTGTTTGATGAACGGTCCAAGCACGCAGATGAGAATAAAGAAAAGCTTGTACAGCAGTTAGATCGGGTTACTTCAAATGTTCGTGTGCTGGAAAAACAAAAAATAAATGAACAAGAGAAACTGGCGCTTTTAGAGGCAGAGAAGGCTGATACTTTGGCCAGAAAAAAAGAAATAGAAAAGAAATTAGCAATGCGGCCGGAAGATGTAGCTAACCGAATTGAGGATTTAAAAGCGGAGTATATCGAATTGTTGAATCAGCAGGCTGCTTATCGAAATGAAAAACAATCTGTTGATCGGCAGCAAGAGCAAATTGAAGCAAAAAACAATTCCCAATCCATGAAATTTAAGGATATGCTTACGGAGAGAAATGAGCTGCAAGATAAACAGACAGCCGCTGAAGAAGTCCTGCAGTCTTATCAGAACCAACTGGAAAAAAAGACGCAGCAATTAAAGACGTTAAAGGCTGAAATGCAATCAGAACGCACGCAGTATGAGGAAGCGCAGTCTAAGCTTTATCAAGGCTATCAATACATTGAAAAAGTAAAGTCAAAAAAAGAAATGCTCGAAGAAATGAAGGAAGACTTTCAAGGCTTCTTTCAAGGCGTCCGTCAGGTTTTACGGGCAAGAGAAGAAGGCAAGCTGAAGGATATAGAAGGGGCAGTTATCGAGTTAATGGATGTCCCTAAAGACTATATTACAGCAGTGGAGACCGTATTAGGCGGACAAGCGCAAAATATTGTTGTAGAAACAGACCAGGCAGCAAGAGAAGCGATTAATTGGTTGAAAAAGACCAATAGCGGGCGGGCAACTTTTCTCCCGCTCAAATCGATTCAACCCCGTTTTTTATCCAGTGAAGGAAAACAGGAAGTAAGGGAGCACCCGGGGTTTGTAGGCGTTGCTTCTGATTTAGTGCAGCCGAAAGCTAAAAAATATGAGAAAGCAGTGCAGCATTTAATGGGTAATGTGGTTATTGCTAAAACCTTGCGGGATGCAAATGACATTGCGATAAAACTGCATCGCAGATACCGGATTGTCACGCTGGACGGTGACATGGTCCACCCTGGAGGCTCTATGTCAGGAGGAGCGCAGAAAAAACAGAATCAATCGCTGTTTACCCGCGAAAAAGATCTGCAGGAGCTGCATGCGCGCTTGGCAGAATACAAACAAAAAACAGAGCAATTTGAACATGGTGTACAGAAGAAAAGAGATTATTTGCGAGAGCTTGATGAAAAAATCAGCGATACCGAGCAAGAAGTGCAGAAAATGCAAAAAGAGGTGCAGGAAAGTCAAGCTGATTTTCAAACCTTTCAGGCGAAGCTGACATCCATCAATGACAACTTGTCCATCTATGATATGGATAAAAAACAGAATGAACAGAGCCGTACAGAATTAGCGGATCGAAATAAAGTCCTGACAAAAGAATTAGAAGAAATCAATATTAAGCTTCAAACAGTGCAAAAAGAAGTGGATGATTTAACAGAGGAAGAAGCGAAATTAAAAGAGACGCAAGGAAAATTACAGGATGCGTTTTACGAAATCAAAGTAACACTGGCTGAGCAGGAAGAACGCTTTAAAAATCAAAAAGCGAATACAAAAGCTTTAGAGACGCAGCTTGAACGGGCAATTGAGGACAAAAGTCAGGTGGACGAAGAGCTGGAGACAATAACGGCAATAAAAAACCAGGAAGAAACAGAAGAAGAAATGGAAGCTAAAATTGTCAATGCCAGAACGTCCAAACAGAAATTAACGGAAAGCATAGAGAAGCTGCGCACTAAAAGAAAAGAAAGCTTAGACAAACAGCAGTCCCTGGAAGCGAATTTGAAAGAGGCACAGGAACAATATAGCGTGACGAATGAGCACCATCAAAAACAGGAGGTCAAATCAAACCGCTTGGATGTGGAGCTTGATAACCACCTGCAGCAGCTTGAAAAAGAATACTTGATGACATATGAATTGGCAAAACGTGATTATGCAAAGGTTGAAAATATGGATGAGGCAAAAGCAGTCGTCAGCCGTTTAAAGGATAAAATCAACCAGCTGGGCACGATTAATTTAGGTGCTATTGATGAATATGAGCGTATTTCTGAAAGGTACCAGTTCTTAAAAGAACAAAGAGATGACCTTGTGGAAGGAAAGCGAACGCTATATACTGTTATTGAAGAGATGGACACAGAAATGAAGGAGCGGTTCTCAACCACTTTTTCAAAAATAAAAGAAGAATTTTCCCAGGTGTTTATGCACTTGTTTGGCGGCGGACATGCTGAATTAAAATTAACAAACCCGGATAATTTATTAGAAACAGGCGTAGATATTATTGCACAGCCGCCGGGTAAAAAATTGCAGCATTTAAGCCTTTTATCAGGAGGAGAACGAGCATTAACAGCAATCGCCCTTCTCTTTTCCATTTTGCGTGTCCGTCCAGTTCCGTTTTGTATACTGGATGAGGTCGAAGCGGCTTTAGATGAAGCGAATGTAGTCCGCTTTGCCAGGTATGTAAAGCAATTCAGCAAGGATACACAGTTTATCGTCATTACACATCGAAAAGGAACCATGGAGGAAGCAGATGTTCTTTATGGTGTGACGATGCAGGAATCAGGCGTGTCGAGACTGGTTTCTGTCCGATTAGAGGATACAAAAGAATTGATTCAATCGTAGGGGGATATCAATATGGGATTCATGGATAAATTGAAAGCGCGTTTTAAGCAAAACGAGGAAACCAAGGAGATTTCCGAAAAATATCAGGAAGGTATGAAAAAGACAAGAGATACCTTTTCTGGGAAATTAAATGATTTAATTGCACGTTATCGTAAAGTAGATGAGGATTTCTTTGAAGAATTAGAAGAGGTATTAATTACAGCAGATGTCGGTGTTTCCACTGTGATGGACCTTGTCGAAGAACTTAAAATGGAAGTAAAGCGTCAAAAAATCAAGGACTCCTCTGAAATAAAGGATGTTATTTCAGAAAAGCTTGTAGATATTTATTATGGTGATGAAGATTCGTCAATTCAGCATTTGCAGCTGGATGGAGACGGGTTACAGGTAATTCTTGTTGTTGGTGTAAATGGCGTGGGGAAAACAACCAGTATTGGCAAGCTTGCACATCAATTAAAAGCAGATGGAAAAAATGTCATCTTAGCAGCAGGGGATACTTTCCGTGCTGGAGCAATCGAACAATTAGAAATCTGGGGAGAGCGTGCTGACGTTCCTGTAATAAAGCACAGCGAAGGCAGCGACCCTGCTGCGGTTATTTATGATGGAATCAGAGCTGCAAAGTCTCGTGAAGCAGATATACTCATTTGTGATACTGCAGGAAGACTTCAGAATAAGGTGAATCTGATGAACGAGCTTGCTAAAGTGAAACGCGTCATTGAACGTGAAATTCCAGGTGCTCCCCATGAAGTTTTACTGGTTTTGGACGCTACTACCGGCCAAAATGCATTGACACAGGCACGTACCTTTTCAGAGGCAACAGATGTGTCCGGAATTGTCTTGACTAAACTGGATGGTACCGCAAAAGGCGGGATTGTGCTTGCTATTCGTAATGAATTGCAAATTCCGGTGAAATATGTCGGATTAGGTGAAGGTATCAATGACCTGCAGCAATTTGACGCAGATGCCTTTGTATATGGACTATTTTCTGATTTAGGAATGAGTGAGGAGAGCGAGAAAACGGAATAGCCGAAACCCGCTTCACTACTTGACAATTTCCGATTGAGTTGGATATGATAAATGTAAAGGAAAATCACTTAACAAGAGGTGTGCCCGTTGCTGGAAAAGACAAATCGGATAAATTATTTATATGACTTTTATCAAGCACTGCTGACTCCAAAACAGCGCAGTTATATGGAAATGTATTATCTGGAAGACTACTCATTAGGTGAGATATCGGAGCTCTTTGAAGTTTCCAGACAAGCTGTATATGATAATATAAAGAGAACAGAAAAAATGTTAGAGTCTTATGAGGATAAGCTTCATCTTTTTTCTAGATTTGAAAAACGTAAGCAAATCATTATGAAGCTTTCGGAAACGGTAAAAGATCCGGAGGCAAAAAAGTATGTTCAACAATTACTAGATTTAGATTAGGGGGATACCTTCTATGGCATTTGAAGGATTAGCGGACCGTCTCCAAGGTACGATAAAGAAAATTACCGGTAAGGGTAAGGTCTCTGAGCAAGATGTAAAAGAGATGACAAGAGAAGTTCGCCTGGCGCTTTTAGAAGCCGATGTAAACTTCAAAGTTGTAAAACAATTAATTGCCCGGATAAAAGAAAGAGCTGTCGGGCAGGAAGTAATGGAAAGCTTAACACCGGGACAACAGGTTATTAAAGTTGTAAAAGATGAATTAACGAATTTAATGGGCGGAGAGCAAAGTAAAATTGCTGTCGCCGACCGTTCGCCGACCGTTATTATGATGGTTGGTTTACAAGGTGCGGGTAAAACGACCACCACGGGAAAGCTTGCGAACCATTTACGTAAAAAGCATAACCGCAATCCTTTATTAGTTGCATGTGACGTCTATCGTCCGGCAGCCATTCAACAATTGGAAACACTCGGCACACAGCTGGATATGCCTGTTTTTTCATTAGGAACAGAAGCAAATCCGGTTGATATTGCCAACCAGGCGATTGCTCAGGCAAAAGAGAATCACAATGATTATGTCATTATTGATACGGCTGGCCGTTTGCATGTAGATGAAAACCTGATGGAAGAATTACAGAATATCAAAACAGATGTAAAACCAGATGAAATCTTTTTAGTGGTGGATTCCATGACTGGGCAGGATGCTGTTAATGTAGCAGAAAGCTTTAATGAACAGCTTGATATTACAGGAGTTGTTCTGACAAAGTTAGACGGGGATACCCGCGGCGGTGCGGCGCTTTCTATCAAAGCGGTAACGGACAAGCCAATTAAATTTGCCGGAATGGGAGAAAAATTGGATCAGCTGGAAGCCTTCCATCCAGAACGTATGGCATCCAGAATTCTCGGCATGGGAGATGTACTTTCCTTAATTGAAAAAGCACAGACCAATGTGGATGAAAAACAGGCAAAAGAATTAGAAGAAAAAATGCGTACGATGTCCTTTACATTCGACGACTTCCTGGAACAAATGGGTCAGGTCCGTGAAATGGGGCCATTAGATGACTTAATGGCCATGATTCCAGGCTCTAACAAGATGAAAGGCTTGAAGAATGCCCAATTAGATGAAAGTCAATTGACCGAGGTAGAGGCAATTATTCAATCCATGACGAAAGAAGAGCGCCAGGAGCCGAGTATCATCAATGGAAGCAGAAGAAAACGGATTGCAAAAGGGTCAGGGACTTCAGTTGCAGCGGTTAACCGTTTGATAAAACAATTTTCAGAGATGAAAAAAATGATGAAGCAAATGACCAATATGCAAAAAGGGAAAAAAGGAAAAGGCGGATTTAAATTTCCTTTCATGTAGAGTTGATTTTCACGCTTTTTTATAATAAAATAAGCTTGTAATGGAAAAATACTTTACAGACTAAAAACTATCTGTTAAAATCAATTCTTGTGATAAGATAATTATTGGAGGTGCAAAGCATGGCAGTAAAAATTCGTTTAAAACGTATGGGTTCTAAAAGAAATCCATTCTATCGTATTGTTGTAGCGGACTCTCGTTCTCCACGTGATGGTCGCTTTATCGAACAAATCGGTACGTACAATCCTGTAGTAAATCCAGTTGAGGTTAAAATAGATGAAGAAAAAGCACTTGATTGGATGACAAAAGGTGCAAAACCAAGTGATACAGTGCGTAATCTATTCTCTAACGAAGGCATCATGAAGAATTTTCACGAACAAAAAAATTCTAAATAAGTAGTGTGATATCATGAAAGCCCTGATTAAATCGATTGTTACCTCATTAGTAGATTATCCGGATGATATTGTGATAAAAGAAACGGAAGAAGATTCTAAAGTTACGTATCATTTAACTGTTCATCCGGACGATGTCGGAAAAGTCATTGGCAAAAACGGCCGGATTGCAAAAGCAATACGAACTGTTGTATATGCAGCAAACACTGGTGGTAATAAACGTATTTTTTTGGATATTATGTAAGGTTCGTATTCAGAAAGAATACATTCTTTCTGAATAACTTGGTAAAGGGAAAGCTGACCCTGCTTTTAGGGCTCAACTTTCCCTTTTTACACATTTAAACCCGAATCTATCAGGCAGGAGCTGAATTGAAATGAAATTAATTAAAAAAGTTCCCATTAAGGTAGTCGTGACAGAGGACAGCAAAGAAAAAATCCGCCAAAATTTCACAAATCATAAATTACGTCTTGAACAAGAGTGTCAACAACTCCAATTTGAAATGAGAAAATTAAAGAACAAAAATGCAAATGTTCGTTCAGATATGGAAACTCGGTTTAACCAGGAAATTAAAAATCGCCAGGAAAAAATGAAGCTGTTAGATTTTAAGATAGAACAGTTAGATGAATTAAAAATGGGTAGCGAAATCGTTGAAAAAGAGGTTGAAGCTCTTGTTGAGGTCGAAGTCGGCTCCGATTGGCACCATCTTATGAAGGAGCAGGCTATCGTAATTAAAGATGATAAGGTTATCCGAATCGACGAATGAAATAGGTGAAAAAAAGATGCATACAGAGAAATTAAAAATTGGTAAAATCGTGAATACACATGGAATTAAAGGCGAAGTAAAGGTTTTACGCATTACTGATTTCGAAGAACGTTTTACGCCTGGAAATGAAGTAATTATTACATCAGACCAGCGTGATATTACATTGGAAATTGGATCACATCGTATTCATAAAGGGTTTGATTTGATTACATTTAAAGGATATACCAATCTGAATGATGTAGAAAAATGGAAAGGCATGAATTTGTATATCGATAAAAACCAAACAGAAGAATTGGAAGAGAATGCGTTTTACTATCATGAAATTATCGGCTGCGAAGTTCAGACCGCGGAGGGAGATACATTAGGGAAAGTGAAAGAAATCCTCTCTCCCGGCGCTAATGATGTCTGGGTAGTACAAAGGCCTGGCAAGAAGGATTTGTTAATACCTTATATTGAAGATGTAGTCAAAAAGGTAGACATCCAGACTGGAGTTATTTCAGTGGAGTTAATGGAAGGGATGTTAGATTAGATGCATATTGATATTCTGACACTTTTCCCGGAAATGTTTTATGGTGTGATGGAAAGTTCTATCCTGAAAAAAGCGGCTGATAAAGATCAGTTTTCTTATCAGCTTGTTGATTTTCGTCATTATTCCACGCAAAAACATAAAAAAGTAGATGATTATCCTTATGGGGGCGGAGCAGGTATGGTGCTGACACCACAGCCTGTATTTGATGCTGTTGAAGCGGTGAAAAAAGAGAGAGCTTCCCGTCCGCGTGTTGTTTTGATGTGCCCTCAGGGGGAGCCTTACACACAGAAAAAAGCAGAGGAGCTGGCTCAGGAGGAGCATCTGATTTTTATTTGCGGTCATTACGAAGGATATGATGAGCGAATTCGTGAGCATCTTGTAACGGATGAAATTTCTATAGGAGACTACGTCTTAACTGGTGGAGAATTAGGAGCAATGGTTGTTGTTGACAGTATTGTTCGTTTATTGCCAGAGGCTCTTGGAAACGAAGCATCTGCAAAACAGGATTCTTTTTCAACTGGATTATTGGAACACCCCCATTACACCCGCCCTGCCGATTTTCGCGGAATGAAGGCTCCAGAAGTCCTTTTATCCGGAAACCATGCGAATATTGAAGCCTGGAGAAGGAAGGAATCCTTGAGAAGAACTGCTGAAAGACGCCCTGATTTATTAGAAAATCAACCGTTAGATACAGCAGATAAAGAAATACTTCAAGAATTAAAAAATGACGAAAAGTAGTTGTGCTTTACGCCATAATATGCTATATTATTAATTGTGCTTATGTGCGTGTAAGCATGTAAAACGATGTTCCGCTGTTCAGATAAAAGGGCATGAGCATTAGTTTGGAAGGAGTGAAAATCATGCAACAAATTATTGCAGACGTAACCAAAGATCAATTGCGTACAGACCATCCTGATTTTCGACCTGGTGACACTTTAAAGGTTCACGTAAAGGTTGTAGAGGGAAGTCGTGAGCGTATTCAGGTATTTGAAGGTGTTGTAATCAAACGTCAAAACGGCGGAATCAGCGAAACATTCACAGTAAGAAAAATTTCTTATGGTGTTGGTGTGGAGCGTACTTTCCCATTACATTCACCAAGAGTTGATAAAATTGAAGTTTCTCGTCGCGGTATTGTACGTCGTGCGAAGCTTTACTACCTGCGTAACCTGCGCGGAAAAGCTGCTCGTATTAAAGAACGTCGCTAATCAGCCGGCAGAGGATATGAAACGAATACAAAAGGGCTACGTCAATCATGGCAGTAGCTCTTTTTCATTCTTAAAGAGGACGTTCAAAAAGTCCTATAAAAATGATACGGTGATTAGAGGAACTCAGCTAAAATCGCAGTCACAGGACGTCGCGTTCTTAGCTGACTGGTCCTATTTATCGAACTTTTTGAACAGGCACTTTAATAAAAATAATACTACTTAGAATTTGTTTATCTAACACTTACTAGCTACAATATAAGGTAGACTGAAGTTATCGGAGGAAATCAGATGACAGAGAAAGAGCAAAAAAAGAAAAAGAATGAGTGGTTGGAGTGGATAAAAGCTATTCTTCTTGCTGTAGGCTTTGTGTTCTTAGTGCGAATGTTCTTATTTGCGCCTATCGTTGTAGAAGGACCATCGATGCTGCCAACCTTGCATGACCGTGATCAAATGATTGTGAATAAAATTAATTATACGCTTGGAGAACCAGATCGGTTTGACATCGTTGTGTTCCATGCTCCTGAGCAAAATGATTTTATTAAGCGTGTCATTGGATTGCCCGGAGAGCATGTAGCAGTGAGAGATAATGTATTGTATATCGACGGGGAACCGGTAGATGAGCCGTTCTTAAACGATCAGGTCTTTACAAATGATTTCGAGCTGGAAGAATTGGAAGAAGGCTATGAAGTGGTTCCTGAGGATTCCGTATTCGTACTAGGCGATAATCGAAGCAACTCAACAGACAGCCGAATTATCGGAGTAGTACCGATGGATGAGGTAGTCGGAGAGGCAAGTTTGGTCTACTGGCCATTGAATCGTATACACTTTAGTGAATAAGGAAGGTGAAAAATATGCCTATACAGTGGTTTCCCGGTCATATGGCGAAGGCGCGCAGAGAAGTACAGGAGCAATTAAAGCTTGTTGACTTTGTCATTGAACTGGTTGATGCAAGAGCACCGTACTCCTCCCAAAACCCGATGCTGCAAGAGGTTTTAGGACAAAAACCTAAGCTTGTCTTACTGATGAAAAAAGATTTAGCTGACCCTGCGAAAACAGCTGAATGGATAGCAAGTTATCAGGAGCAGGGGACACAGGCTGCTGCAGTGGATGTGAATCAAAAAGGAGATATACAGCAGGTTGTTCAGCTTGCCAAAGCAATGGGACAAGAAAAGATGGACAAGCTGAAGGCGAAAGGAATTAAGCCGAGACCAGCCAGAGCAATGATCGTTGGTATCCCGAATGTGGGGAAATCTACATTGATTAACCGGCTTGCCAATAAAAAAATTGCGAAGACGGGAGACCGTCCCGGAATTACTAAACAGCAATTATGGATTAAAATAAAGAAAGACTTCGAATTACTGGATACACCAGGCATTTTATGGCCGAAATTTGAAGAAGAGGCTGTAGGATACCGGCTGGCGGCAATCGGAACAATAAAAGACCAGCTGCTTCCTCTTCAGGATATTACAGCCTTTGTTATTCGCTTCTTATTTGAAGAATATCCGAATTACCTGAAGGAACGCTATGCTGTAGAAGATAGTTCGGATATGGTAGAACTATTTGAAGGCATCGGCAGAAAAAGAGGCGCATTAGAAAGCGGCGGTCATGTGAATTTCGATAAAGTATCCGATATCGTTCTTCAAGATTTACGAACAGGAAAATTAGGCAAGTTCACTTTGGAACAGCCGTAAAATATATTTAACAGCCTGCAGGGGATTTTTCTTTGTAGGCTATTTTCATATATAGAGGATGTTTAAAAAGATAGCTTAACAAGTTTGATAAAATGACGATAATAAAAGAAAGCAGGATAGTTATGAAAAAGCAATCGATCACAGAAATTAAAGGATTACTAAAAGAAGATACCCTGACAACTGAAGAATGGGAAGTAATTCTTCAAGACGAAAGGAAAGGCGTTCAGACACTGATACAATCCTATCAGCGTAAAAAAGAGCGTGAAAAACGTTTAATTAAACAGTTTGCTGAAATGCAGCGCTATGAGAACAATGCATATATGAATGGAATAGAAAAAATAGCAGGTGTGGATGAAGTCGGCAGAGGTCCGCTTGCAGGTCCTGTTGTAGCAGCTGCTGTGATCCTTCCAAGAGATTTTCAATTAATCGGGTTAAATGATTCCAAGAAACTAAAAGAAAACGTAAGGGAAGAATACAGCACCTATATCAAAGAGCATGCTGTCAGCTATCATATTTCATTTATAGATAATCAGATTATAGATACGGTTAATATTTATGAAGCAACCAAAAAAGCAATGTATGATGCGTTATCAGGGCTGACACGATCTCCTGAGCATGTACTGGTTGATGCAGTCCATTTGCCCGGCTTAGCCTGTTCTCAGGAAGCGATTATCAAGGGAGACGCATCAAGCGTCAGTATTGCAGCTGCCAGTGTGTTGGCAAAGGTAGCCCGCGATCAGTATATGAAGGAATTACATAAGAAATATCCCGGCTATGATTTTGATAAAAATATGGGATATGGGACCAGAGCACATTTAGAAGGGCTGAATCAATTTGGGGTGACGCCTTACCATAGAACATCATTTGCACCAATAAAAACAATGGGAAAATGATAAAGAAAAAGAGGAGAGCCTATGCGGATTCAAGACAATGTAAAGGCGGCTAAATTACTGCATTCTTCCAAGGCAAATTTGCTTCATAATCTGAAGACAGGGGATATTTTACAAGGAACAGTAAAGCAGCTTTTTCCAAATCATCGAGCAGCCATTCAAATTCAGGGCAGCCAGCTAATTGCCCAGCTGGAGGCTTCTCTTTCTGTGGGCGGAAAATATTTTTTTCAAGTAACATCCAATGAAGGGAAAATGCCTGAATTAAAAGTAATGACCGGTGAGCAGCATAATGGACAGCAGATGATTCGTCATCTTCTTCAGCAGCTTGGCATCAAAGAAAATAAATTAACGTTCCAGCTGGCCAGTGCGCTTGTCAGAGAACAGGTGCCCATGCAGAGAAGTGATTTGATGCAGGCAATGCAGTATATTCAGGATAACAAAATCTCACAGAAGCAAGCACAGCCTATTCTTATGGAGCTAATGAAAATGCGTATCCCGATAACGCCAGCTTCGTTCCAAGCAGTGCGAGCGTTTCAAAACGGCAATCTTAGTGAGAGCTTAGCGTTGCTGGAACGTTCCCTCCCTCCCGGCCAGCAGCCGATGCTGCGTGCTAGCCTGGAACACGTGCTTAAAGGGTTTCCTACTGAACAAAGCGCTGTGCGCGCCATTTTGAGTGCCGATGCTCAAGCTCCAAAGCCTGTTTTATTTCCGCTGCTTCAAAGTCTCGGCCTCGTTTCTAAAGGGCTGGACAGACAGGCATGGACAAATATTTTGCAGCAATGGAATGCACCTGTTACACAAACGCCACCCAATCAAGCTGCGGCTTCAGCTCCATTTACAGCTGGTTTGGAAGAAATAAAGGAGAAGATTCAATCTATTTTAGCTAATCAACAGCAGCTGACAACAGAAGCGAAGCCTATCCAACAACAAGGCAATAACACGGCAGCACCGATGAAGCAGAATATAGAAGCACAGCTTCCGCAATCTTTTTCAAATAAAGGATTAGGAGACGAAGGAAATACCCGTCAAATTATCGAGGCTTTATCTGATTCTAAAAAACTTCCAATGTTAGAACGGTTCTCGAATATTTTGGGAACTTCGAATGAAAGAGCGGTGAGAATTATACTGACAGCCGATGCACAAGCTGAGAAACCGGTGCTGTTTCCTCTTTTGCAAAACTTAGGGATGATTTCCAAAGCCCTGGATAAGCAAAGCTGGACAAATGCATTAAAGCAATGGAACCCGCCTGTATCACAAAATCAAGGGACAGTAACCGCGCCATTTACAAGCAGTTTCGAAGGAGTAAAGGAGAAGATTCAGTCTATTTTAGGTAATCAAAAGCAATTAATGACAGAGGCTAGAGCATTACAAGGGGCACTGATGCAAGGGGACAGTGCTGCCGTACAGCCTAAGTCAAATCTGGCTGCTGAGTTTCCGCAGTATTTCGCCAATCAATCGTCGGTTACGCTGGAGAGCAGCACCGTTCGTTCTTTACTGGAAGCCTTGACCGAACCGAAAAATTACCAGGCACTGCAGCGGTTCATAAATATATGGACAGCTTCAAATGAAAATACCATCCATGATCCTAAAGAACAGTTCCTGCAGCAAATGCAGTGGGTTCTCCGCGATGCCGGACTGAATGCTGAGAATTCGTTGAAAACAGATGAGGCAAACACGATGCAGTTCAAACACTTATTACTAGAAATGCTTCAGAGCAGCAGTGGTGGAATCAGTAGAGAGAACGCACAGCAGGTGGTTCATTTTTTAAATGGCATGCAATTAAATAACATGAATGACAGCAGTTATTTTATTCAGGCTAATATACAGATACCTGGCCAAAAATTGGGGGTATCCAAGGATATCGATTTGCATTTTGAGGGAAAGAAGACTGCTGACGGGAGGATTGACCCGGAGCATTGCCGTATTATTTTTGACCTGAATCTGCACGGAATGAAAGAAACCATTGTTGATTTGCATGTTCAAAAGAAATCACTGTCTATCACTATCTATAACGATCAGGCTACAACCCCGGTGCTGGTAGAAAAGCTTCGTCCTAATCTGCAGGAAGCATTAGAAAACATGGATTATCACGTGGCATCGGTTACCTGCAAGCTCTATACGGAAACAGAAAAACAACAGCGTCAGGCAATAAAAACTGCTGAGGAAAGGCCTGGTTCTGGAAAGGTGGATTTTCGAGTATGAATGAAAAACGAAAAAAAGCAGTTGCCTTAAGCTATGAGCAGAGTATGGACGATGCACCAAGAGTAATGGCTTCAGGAAAAGGACTTGTTGCCGAAGAGATAATTGAGCGGGCAGAGGCGCATGATATACCAATTTTAGAAGACCCTTCCTTAGTCGAGGTGCTGGCTGAATTAAATATCAATGAACAGATACCAGAGGAGCTATTCCAGGTAGTGTCAGAAGTGTTTGCTTTTATCTATCGGACAGATAAACAAACTGGAAAAGAGAATAGGTGAATAGGAGTTTTGTCAGGAACCATTCATTTTCTATTTTTACAATGGTGTCCATGATTTTGGCGAGTCAAGAAATAATATTGATTTTTATGTTCCCTATTTCTTGTTTATTTCCTATATTTTTAATACAATAGTAGTGCATTGATTTTGATAGGAGGATGGAAGATGAACATTCATGAGTACCAAGGTAAACAAGTTTTACGAGAATTTGGTGTAAACGTTCCGAACGGTCATGTTGCTTATTCTGTAGACGAAGCTGTAGAAGCTGCGGAAAAGCTTGGCTCGTCTGTAACCGTTGTCAAGGCGCAAATCCATGCAGGTGGACGCGGTAAAGCCGGCGGGGTAAAGGTAGCAAAGAGTCTGGAGGAAGTTCGTACATATGCGGATGAAATTTTAGGGAAAACGCTTGTAACACATCAGAACGGACCTGACGGCACAGAAGTAAAACGTTTACTTATTGAAGAAGGCTGTGATATTCAGAAAGAATATTACGTAGGGGTAGTTCTTGATCGTGCCACATCAAGAGTTGTTATGATGGCGTCTGAAGAAGGCGGTACAGAAATTGAAGAGGTGGCAGAAGCAACACCTGAAAAAATCTTTAAAGAAGTGATTGACCCTGTTGTTGGTTTATCACCTTATCAAGCTAGAAGACTAGCATTCAATATTAACATTCCGGATGAATTACTGGGTAAAGCAGTTAAATTTATGACTGCACTTTATGACGCTTTTGTTGCGAAAGACTGCTCTATCGCAGAAATTAACCCGCTTGTAACTACAGGGGATAACGAAGTTCTTGCGTTGGATGCAAAATTAAACTTTGATGATAATGCACTCTATCGTCAACCAGAAATTGCAGAACTGCGTGACTTAGGTGAGGAAGACGAGAAAGAAATCCAAGCATCTAAATACGACTTAAGCTATGTTTCATTAGATGGAAACATCGGGTGTATGGTAAATGGCGCCGGCTTAGCAATGTCTACAATGGATATTATTAAGCATTATGGCGGCGATCCGGCTAACTTCCTTGATGTAGGGGGCGGTGCTACAGCCGAAAAAGTAACAGAAGCATTTAAAATCATTCTTTCAGATAAAAATGTAAAAGGAATTTTTGTAAACATTTTTGGCGGAATTATGAAATGTGATGTTATTGCTGAAGGTGTTGTAGAAGCAACGAAACAAATTGGCTTGACTATTCCATTAGTTGTCCGCTTAGAAGGTACAAACGTAGAGCGGGGCAAAGAAATTTTAGATGAATCAGGTCTAAATATTACTTCTGCAACCTCTATGGCAGACGGCGCAGAGAAAATTGTTGCTGCAGTGAAGTAAAGCAGTTACCGTGTATTGACTTACAAATAGAGGACGTAAAAATAGGAAAGGGCGGACTTATAATGAGTGTTTATATTAATAAAGATACAAAAGTAATAGTCCAAGGAATCACAGGTGGAACTGCACGTTTCCATACAAAACAAATGCTGGAATATGGTACAAAAATTGTTGGCGGGGTAACACCGAAAAAAGCAGGTACGGAAGTAGAAGGAGTTCCTGTTTTTAACACGGTTGATGATGCTGTAAAAGCTACTGGAGCAACCGCATCTGTTATCTATGTACCGGCACCTTTTGCTGCGGATGCTATCATCGAAGCAACAGATGCAGAGCTTGATTTAGTTATCTGTATTACAGAACATATTCCGGTAATGGATATGGTGAAGGTGAAACGCTATATGGAAGGCAAGAAAACACGCCTTGTTGGGCCAAACTGCCCTGGTGTAATTACAGCAGATGAAACAAAAATTGGGATTATGCCAGGATATATCCATAAAAAAGGACATATCGGTGTGGTCTCCCGCTCTGGTACATTAACGTATGAAGCTGTTCATCAATTATCTGAAGCCGGATATGGACAAACAACAGCTGTTGGTATTGGCGGCGACCCGGTTAACGGGACAAACTTTATTGATGTATTAGAAGAATTTAACAAAGACCCTGAAACAGAGGCTGTTATTATGATCGGTGAAATCGGCGGTACTGCGGAAGAGGAAGCTGCTGAGTGGGTGAAAGCGAATATGACAAAGCCCGTGGTCGGATTTATCGGCGGAGCAACAGCACCTCCAGGAAAACGTATGGGACATGCCGGTGCTATTATCTCCGGAGGAAAAGGAACAGCTGATGAAAAAATCCGTGTAATGGAATCCTGCGGAATTAAAGTAGCTGCGACTCCTTCTGTTATGGGAGAAACAATGATTGAAGCATTAAAAGAAAATGGTTTAGAGGAAAAATGTAAAACGCATTAAGCGTATGGAAGTACTTTAAAGTACCTGGGCAGAAGATTCTACTTCCTTCTATAATATAGAAGGAAGTAGAATCTTGTCCGGGTTTTTCAGCTTCAATTAATTAAGAAGGGAAGGATATGGATTGAATTATCTTTTTAATCGGCTGGATTTTATTCATCTCAGCAGATGCCGTTATGCTACGCGTACTTTTATACGCAAGTGGATACGGACAGATCCTGAACTAAAAAAGATTTATCAGCTGTCCCCGCATGAATTGTCACAAATTATTCGAATTCCTCATCAAAAAGCACAAACCCTCTTGAAAGACCTTCATAATCCGCAATTAAAAAAGAAGATATTGGAAGAATCAAGAGATTTTCATATCATCACAATAGTTGACGAATATTATCCCTCTATGTTAAATACAATTAAAGACGCACCCCTCGTTTTATATGGTTCAGGAAATCTGGATCTTTTAGCAAAACAGCCGATGCTCAGTGTTATCGGTACAAGAAACCCGTCAAATGAGGCCTTTGGGAAGCTTTTTATGGCGATTGCGCCTCTTATTGATGCAAAATGGGTGATTGTCAGCGGAATGGCAAGAGGCGTTGACAGTATGGCACATCGGCTGACACTGGAACGGCAGGGAAACACGATTGCTGTTTTGGGCGGCGGCTTTCGGTCCATTTACCCAAGAGAGCATTTGCCGCTTTATCAAAAGATAGTAAAGCAGGGACTGGCTTTGTCTGAATACCCGCCAGATGCACCGCCTCAAAAATATCATTTCCCGGAAAGAAATCGAATTATAAGTGGCTTGACAATGGGAACCCTAGTGATAGAAGCAATGAAAAAGAGCGGTACGATGATTACGGTGAATCAAGCCCTTGATCAAGGAAGGGATGTGTTCGCTGTACCAGGCAATCCGCTTTTAGAACAATGTGCCGGGTGTAACCGAATCATTCAGGATGGTGCAAAATTAATTCAATCTGCTGAAGATATTTACACAGAATGGAATTATAGTTTTCGATTATTCAATAAATAGTGTTTGACAAAAACGTATTCTATCTATAGTATTAGGAAAGATTTCTATTCGTAAATTGTCAACCTCATTATGGGAGGAACGCACATGTCAGATTATCTCGTTATCGTTGAGTCGCCGGCGAAAGCAAAGACGATTGAACGGTATTTAGGAAAAAAATATACAGTAAAAGCTTCCATGGGGCATCTTCGCGATTTGCCAAAAAGTCAAATGGGAGTAGACGTTGAGGAAAATTATAAATTAAAGTATATTACTATCCGCGGAAAAGGGGATATACTTAAAGATTTAAGAAAATCAGCAAAAAAAGCCAAAAAAATCTATCTCGCAGCCGATCCGGATCGCGAGGGGGAAGCAATTGCATGGCATTTAGCACATGTTTTAAATGTGGATGAAAATTCAAAATGCCGGGTTGTTTTTAACGAAATTACAAAGGATGCCATTAAAGAATCCTTTAAGAATCCCCGGGCGATAGATTTAGACTTGGTTGATGCGCAGCAGGCCCGCCGTGTTCTCGATCGTTTAGTAGGCTATAATATCAGTCCAATACTATGGAAGAAAGTGAAAAAAGGATTGAGTGCCGGACGAGTACAGTCTGTTGCTTTAAAAATGATTATTGATAGAGAAAAAGAAATTGAGAATTTCCAGCCGGAAGAATACTGGTCTATCGACGGATTATTTGCAAAAGGAAACGAAATATTTGAAGGCGCCTTTTATGGTGTCGATGGTAAAAAAACAAAGCTTAAAACAAAAGATGATGTGGAAGAAGTTAAAAAGAAGCTGGACGGAAAAGAGTTCACCATTCAAAGTGTGAAAAAAAGAGAGAGAAAACGAAATCCAGCACATCCATTTACTACTTCATCCCTTCAACAGGAAGCAGCAAGAAAATTGAACTTCCGTGCAAAGAAAACGATGATGATTGCCCAACAATTATATGAAGGTATTGACTTAGGCCGCTCTTCAGGCGGAATTACTGGTTTAATTACGTATATGCGTACAGATTCTACGCGAATCTCAGACGGGGCAAAGGAAGAAGTAAAAGACTATATCAAAGAGAACTATGGCGAAACGTACCTTGGCAAGCAAGCCCCTGTTAAAAATAAAAGCGGTGCGCAAGATGCCCATGAAGCCATCCGCCCGACTTCTACTTTACGAGACCCAAAAGAATTAAAGAATATTTTATCAAGGGATCAGCTGCGTTTGTACAAATTAATCTGGGAACGCTTTGTGGCCAGTCAAATGGCGCCGGCTGTGATGGATACAATGACCGTGCATCTGTTAAATAATGGTGTGGAGTTTCGTGCAACCGGTTCAAAGATAAAATTCAAAGGGTTTATGAAAGTATACGTGGAAGGCAACGATGACAATAAAAAACAGGAAGATAAAATATTGCCGGAGCTGGAAGAGGGCATGAAGGTTGAATCGAAAGAAGTGAAGCCGAATCAACATTTCACCCAGCCGCCTCCGCGCTATACTGATGCAAGACTGGTTAAAACAATGGAAGAAATGGGCATTGGCCGGCCGTCTACTTATGCACCAACGCTGGATACGATTCAGCGCAGGGGCTACGTATCCATGGATAATAAGCGGTTTGTGCCAACGGAGCTAGGAACCATCGTCTGCGAGCTTGTAGAAGAGTTTTTCCCTGAAGTCATTGATGCAGAATTCACTGCTAAAATGGAAACAGACTTGGACTCTGTTGAGGAAGGGAAAACAGCCTGGATACAAATTATTGACAATTTCTACCAGGACTTCAGCAAACGGCTTGAAAAAGCAGATGCTGAAATGGAAAAGGTAGAAATACGTGATGAGCCTGCTGGAATTACCTGTGAAGAATGTGGGCACGAAATGGTATATAAAATGGGCCGCTATGGGAAGTTTCTGGCATGCTCTAATTTCCCTGAATGCAGAAATACAAAACCGATTTTAAAGAAAATTGGTGTCACTTGTCCGAAATGTCAACAGGGTGATGTTGTAGAAAGGAAATCAAAGAAAAAAAGAACTTTCTATGGCTGTGACCGATTTCCGGAATGTGATTTTGTATCATGGGATAAACCGATTGCCAGAACGTGTCCAAAATGTGACTCCATGCTGGTAGAGAAGAAAAGTAAAAAAGAAACACAGGTTCAATGTTCTAATTGTGAATATAAGGAAGTTGCACAGAAGTAGCTGATATTATCAGCTGCTTCTGTTCTGCTGTGTGTGAAGAAACGTAAAATATATAATAAAAAAATATGCATCGTGTTAGTTGGAATCGTTGAATTAGACGTATAATAATCGTTAAAGTTGACTAAAATTATAATTGTTATTAAAATCTATTTGGTAAGGCATTTCCCTTTACAGAAGCTGTCCAATTATTTAGCAGGAAGACCCTAAGCTATTGGAGCAGTTATTTATCATTTTTTGTGGATACACTTATAGAATGGAAATAAACAGGATCTTCAGATACTCCTAGCCATCCTTTCGTTGTTTTTTCACTTCATCGAATATTCATAACTCTAAGCACCTTTCTGAATTTTATTACAATTTAGTTAAATTCATTGCAATCTCAGAAGGAGTGTGCTATGCTTTATCCGTTATACGATGATGAGGTGACTTCTTTGTGAATTTAAAAACATATATGGACCAGTTTATAGAGTATTTACAAATTGAAAAAAATGCCTCGCCGTATACCGTTCAATATTATCGGACTGATTTAGAAACATTCGAAGCTTTTATGCAAAGAGAAGAAGTATATGATTTAAAAGATGTAACCTACCGGGAAGTCCGGATATTTCTTACAGAGTTATATAACAATGCGTTAAGCAAAAGGTCTGTCTCCAGAAAAATATCTTCACTGAGAAGCTTTTACCGTTTTTTGGAACGGGAGAAGCTGGTTGTGGGGAATCCGTTTACGCAGCTTTCACTCCCTAAGTCGGAAAAACCTGTTCCAGGCTTTTTGTATGAAGAGGAGTTGGAGAAGCTTTTTTGTGTGAGTGATTTGACGGCAGATTTAGGACAGCGCGATCAAGCGCTGCTGGAGGTTCTGTATGGAACCGGAATCCGCGTCAGCGAGTGTCAGCAATTGCGCTTGCAGGATATTGATTTTTCGATTGGAACTATTTTTGTAAAAGGGAAAGGGCGGAAAGAACGTTATGTCCCTTTTGGCAGTTTCGCGGAAGCGGCTTTAGAAAAGTATCTGCTCCACGGCAGGAAAAAATTACTGAATAAATCAAATAACAAAACAGAGAATGTATTTCTAAACGCAAGAGGAAATCCGATAACCACAAGAGGCATTCGTACTGTGCTAAATAAAATAGTAGAAAAAGCTTCTATAAATATTCAAGTGCACCCTCATAAGCTCAGGCATACTTTTGCAACGCATATGTTGAATGAGGGAGCTGATTTAAGGTCTGTGCAGGAACTGTTAGGACACGAAAGTTTATCCTCTACTCAAATATATACGCACATTTCGAAAGAGCATTTGAAGAAGGCTTATATGAAAAGCCATCCGCGCGCAAATGATAAAAAATAAGTGAGGTGGATATATGGACTCCCAAATGCATGCTACAACTATATTTGCAGTGCAGCATAATGGAAAATGTGCCATGAGCGGTGACGGTCAGGTGACACTGGGCAATGCCGTCATTATGAAGCAAACCGCAAAAAAAGTGAGGACTTTGTATAATGGAGAAGTTCTGGCCGGGTTTGCCGGATCTGTGGCAGATGCCTTCACATTATTTGAGAAATTTGAAGGTAAACTACAAGCATTTAATGGCAATTTGACAAGAGCTGCTGTCGAATTAGCAAAAGAATGGCGTTCTGATAAAGTTCTCAGAAAGCTCGAAGCTATGCTGATAGTCATGAATAAAGAAAATATGTACCTTGTATCCGGCACAGGAGAAGTTATCGAGCCGGACGACGGGATACTTGCTATTGGTTCTGGAGGCAACTATGCGTTAAGCGCCGGCAGAGCATTGCTTCAAAAAGCACCGCAGTTATCTGCTGCTGAAATTGCGCAAACTGCGTTAGAAATTGCAGGAGATATTTGTGTGTTTACGAATGATCAGATTACGTTAGAAGTACTGGAATAATCGTTTCTTTCTTTTTGAATGAACGCTTTTAATGAAGTCTTGACAAAGGAGAGTGCTTTTGATGACGGTGGATTTAACGCCAAAGCAAATAGTGAATCAATTAGATAGATATATTATAGGGCAAAAGCAAGCAAAAAAATCGGTGGCAGTAGCTCTGAGAAATCGCTATAGGCGAATGAAGCTTGACGAAGATTTTCAAGATGAGGTTGTGCCCAAAAATATTTTAATGATTGGTCCGACTGGTGTAGGTAAAACAGAAATTGCCAGACGACTTGCAAAGCTGGTCGGTGCACCGTTTGTTAAAGTAGAAGCTACAAAATTCACGGAAGTTGGTTATGTCGGCAGAGATGTGGAATCAATGGTTCGTGATTTAGTAGAAAAAGCTGTACGAATGGTGAGAGAAGAAAAGATGGAAGATGTCATGGAGCGGGCGGAACAGGAAGCAAATCAAAAACTTGTTAAACTGCTTGTACCGCAAACAAAAACTAAAAACTCCGTGAAAAACCCATTTGAAATGCTGTTTCAAGGCTCTGATTCAGATGAAGATCAAGAAGATGATGCTTCGAATGAAGAATCAGAGATAAAATCAAAGAGAAAACGAACAGCTCATCAGCTGGCGTTAGGTGAGTTAGAAGACCATTATGTTTCTATTGAAGTAGAAGAAATTCCGCCTTCGATGTTTGACATGCTGCAAGGTTCGGGAATGGAACAAATGGGGATGAACATGCAGGATGCTTTTGGTCAGTTCATGCCCAAAAAGAAAAAGAAAAGGAAACTAACCGTTTCTGAGGCAAGAAAAGTGTTGACCCAGCAAGAGGCGCAAAAGCTTGTCGATATGGATGAGGTCACTCAAGAAGCGATTAACCGTGCTGAACGAACAGGTATCATTTTCATTGATGAAATTGATAAAGTAGCAGGCAAACAAGAAGGCTCTGCAAATGTTTCCAGAGAAGGTGTGCAAAGGGATATCCTGCCGATTGTGGAAGGGTCAACGATTGTAACCAAACATGGGACATTGAAGACGGATCATATCCTATTTATCGCTGCAGGAGCTTTTCATATGTCGAAACCTTCTGATTTGATTCCTGAGCTGCAAGGCAGGTTTCCAATTCGCGTAGAGCTGGAGAAGCTTACAATCAATGAATTTAAGCAAATTTTAACAGAGCCTTCCAATGCTTTATTAAAACAATATAAGCAAATGCTAGAAACAGAAGGTATAAAACTTAAATTTACGGACGAAGCTATAGAGAGACTTGCGCAAATTGCTTATGATGTGAACCAGGAGACCGACAACATTGGGGCTCGCAGATTACACACAATCCTGGAAAAATTATTAGAGGACCTATCCTATGAAGCTCCTGATATTTCAATGACAGAAGTTGAAATTACAAAAGGGTATGTTAATGATAAGCTTTCGACAATTGCTCAAAACAAGGATCTCAGTCAATTTATACTATAATTTAAAATTCTAAAATGGAGGAATATCAAATGGATTTATTAACGAGAGCAAGAAAAATTAATGCAATGTTACAAACAGCAACAGGAAAGTCAGTGAATTTTAATGAAATGTCAGCATCATTACGTGATGTGATTCGCGGGAATGTATATATCGTCAGCAGACGCGGTAAATTATTAGGCGTTGCAGTGAATCAAGAGGTAGAGAATGACCGTATGAAATCAATGCTTGAAGAAAAACAATTTCCTGCAGAGTATACAGAAGGATTACAAGAAATCCGTGAAACGACTGCAAACCTGGATATCGAAAACAAACACACGGTGTTCCCTGTAGAAAACAAAGAATTATTCAAAGACGGCTATACAACTATTGTTCCAATTATCGGCGGCGGAGAGCGCTTAGGAACGTTAATCATCGGCCGGGTAAATGAAACATTTAATGATGATGATTTACTGTTGGCTGAATACGGCGCGACAGTGGTAGGTATGGAAATTCTTCATGAGAAAACAGAAGAGATTGAAATGGAAGCTCGAAGCAAAGCTGTTGTACAAATGGCAATCAGCTCTCTGTCTTACAGTGAACTGGAAGCAATCGATCATATTTTTGAAGAGTTAAATGGAAAAGAAGGTTTATTAGTAGCAAGTAAAATTGCTGACCGTGTAGGAATTACCCGTTCTGTTATTGTTAACGCACTTCGTAAGCTGGAAAGTGCAGGAGTTATCGAATCTCGTTCTCTAGGTATGAAAGGAACGTATATTAAAGTATTAAACGATAAATTCTTAGTAGAATTAGAAAAAATTCGTACACGCTAAAACGAAAATAAACTAAAAATGCTGTGAGGAAATATTTCTTCACAGTTTTTTTATGTGAGAATAAGAAAGGATATTACGTTTTATAACATATTTTCATTCGGTGACTAACTAAAGTCCCGATTTTTTATGTTCAGTAATAATAGCAACGGGAAGTCTGCGGTTCTAGCAGGCTAATTTTATTTTGGCGACTTTTTGAACAAAAACGATTAGTAAAATATATTTAATAAATATTTTTAATGAGCATATTGAATTCCTTTATTTTAAAAGGTAGAATGAAAATAAGGTCTAATGACCTGCTTTTCTATGTAATTTGGTTATGGAGAATGTATTATAGAGTTTGCAGATGATACGAAGCTTGCGAGGACCTTTGTGAAAAACAACAAATAAAAATCATTTATAGGGTCTTTTAGTCTAGTAAAAATGAATGATTTTTTAATTTGTCAATAATAATGTAGAAATTGCATAGACTTTGTCTACTACTTAATTTAAAATTAATTCGTATAAACAATGTAATTTATGGGTGTTTATGAAAAAAAAGAGGTGTAAAGAATAAAATGGATTTATTTAGCGGCACGATTGGTAACTTAGAAAATTCGATACAGTACGCTTCTGCAAAAAACAATGTTATTTCTAATAACATTTCAAATGCAGATACACCAAACTATAAAGCGGAAAAAGTAAGTTTTAAATCTGCTTTGGAAAATGAGATGTCTGGACTTCAAGCGAGAACAACCAATGAACGTCATTTGAACTTTGGTGAAGAAGAGAACCGTCCGTACCGTATTGTGAAGGACGCGTCAACTACATATAATCACAACGGGAATAATGTCGATATTGATAAAGAAATGTCAGAGCTGGCTAAAAATCAAATTTATTACAACAGTCTTATTGACCGTATGAATGGAAAATTCAGCAGCTTACAATCTGTCATTCGAGGAGGTAATTAAAATTGTCTATCTTTCAATCAATGGATGCCAGCGCAAGCGGTTTGACCTCACAGAGATTACGTATGGATCTGGTGTCTTCTAACTTGGCCAATGCACAGACAACCAGAGCAACCCAAAATGCTGATGGAGAGTTTGAACCGTATCGCCGGAAAATGGCAACATTTGGCACAGGGCAGCCTTCCTTTAAGCAGATGCTAAAGCATGCAGAAGGGAATAATGCCTCCGGCGGCGGTGTGCGTGCAACTGGAATAGTAGAGGATCAGACACCGTTTGAACTTGTGTATAATCCGGAGCACCCCGATGCAAATGAAGACGGCTATGTGGAAATGCCCAATGTAGACCCTTTAAAAGAAATGGTTGATTTAATGAGCGCTTCCCGTTCCTATGAAGCAAATGTAACTGCTTTTAATGCGAGTAAGGGAATGCTTATGAAAACATTAGAAATTGGACAATAAAAAGTTAAAGGTGGTAGAACAGAATGAATACGATTGGAACTTATCTCCCTCCAGTAAACCCGGTTGAAGAAGGGCAATCTTCGCGTTTAACTCCAAGTCAAGCACAGAGCAATTTCTCTTCCATGTTAAAAAATGCTATAGAGGATTTAAATCATATTCAATTAGAATCAGATAATAAAACAAATGGATTAGCAAATGGCAGTGTGGAGAATCTGCATGATGTGATGATAACTGCTCAAAAAGCAAGCGTCACACTGGAAACAGGTGTCCAAGTACAGAGTAAAGTAATCGATGCCTACAATGAGATTATGCGGATGCAGGTATAACGATAATAATTAAGCTGAAAATGTTTGTTCAAAAAAGTACAATCAAAAAATCAGCTTACGGCTTGGATATGATAATGCATTATGTCAAAAAAATATTCCAAGACAGGATTTACATGATGCAGCTGTTCTTAACTTAGAAAGTTTTTATAATAAGTTATTTTAGTTGAGCTTTTTGAACAGTCTTAAGTGCACAAAGAATAGTTTTGAATTTAGTGAGGGTAGTGTATATGAAAGAGAAATTACAAAAATGGAGAGAATCCACTTTTACTTTTTGGAAATCCAGGTCGAAGGGGCAAAAAGGGACGATGATCGGCGGAGCAGTATTAATCGTTTTGTTAATTGCTGCGGTAACTTTTTTTAGTTCCAATTCGAACTATGTTCCTTTGTATAATAATTTGTCCATGCAGGAAGCCGGCCAAATTACAACGGAGTTAGATACCAGAACAGTGCCGTATGAACTTGAAAATGGCGGGACTACCATTCTGGTGCCTGAGGAGCAGGTTGATTCGTTATTATTAGAATTTGCTTCTATGGGGCTTCCAAACAGCGGGAGTATAGATTATTCTTTTTTTAGTGAAAATGCCTCTTGGGGCATTACAGAGAATGAATTCAGTGTCATGAAACTAGATGCGATGCAAACAGAGCTCGGGAATTTAATTTCAGGAATTGAAGGTATACAAGACGCAAATGTCATGATAAACATGCCTGAACAGCCTGTGTTTGCCGATGAAGCAACAGGAGAAGCCAGTGTTGCTATTATGTTACATACACAGCCGGGATATCAATTTGAGGGAAATCAGGTAGACGGTCTATATCATCTGGTGTCAAAGGCAATTCCTAATCTAGATGCAGAAGATATTATTATTATGAATCAGTACTTTGAATATTATGACCAGGAAACGCAATTAGCCGGCGGTCAGGATACATACTCGAATCAGCAAACCATAAAAAAAGATGTAGAACGTGATATTCAGCGCAGGCTGCAGCAAATGCTCGGAACAATGGTAGGAAATGAAAATATTGTTGTTTCCGTTACAGCAGATATTGATTTTTCTCAAGAAAACCGTACAGAAGAATTAGTGGAGCCTGTTGATTTAGAAGCAATGGAAGGCATTCCGGTCAGTCTGGAGACGATTCAAGAGTCTTATACTGGTCAAGGAGCCCCGGACGGTGTTGCGGGAGCCGGAGAAGAAGATGTTGCGAACTTCCCTGCTGAAGAAGGCGACAACGACGGAGACTATGAATTAGATAGAGAAACAATCAATTATGAGTTTAACCGTATCCGCCGTGAGATAGTGGAAAGCCCTTATCAAATCAGAGACCTTGGCATACAGGTGGCAGTCAACAGCACAAGACAAGGAGAAGATGGAGAAATAGAATTTTTAAACCAGCAGGAACAGACAGATGTAGAAGAAGGTGTGGAATCTATTTTGAATTCCATCATAGAAACATCAGTTGACGGAGATTTACAGGATACGGAGGAAGAAGCTGATCCGAATACCTCGATTGTTTTTCAGGAATTCAGCACTTCAGTCGGGGAGCAGGAAGAACTGTCAGGAGCAGGAATCCCTATATGGCTTTATATTATTGGCGGAATTTTACTAATTGTCATCATTATTTTACTCTTTATGCTCAGAAGGAATCGTACAGAGGAAGAATGGCTGGAAGAAGAAATCGAGGAAGAGCAGCCGTTAGCTTCTGTAGCAGATAATGAAGAACCAATTATTCCGGAGCTTCCTAGAGAAGATACAGAAGAAGTTATCAGAAGAAAACAATTGGAGAAAATTGCAAACGAAAAACCAGAAGAATTTGCGAAATTATTACGCAGCTGGATGAATGAGGATTAGGAGGTTTTATTTATGGCAAGAAAAAATACACTGACAGGCAGACAAAAAGCAGCCATTCTTTTAATCTCATTAGGTCCGGATGTATCAGCACAAGTGTATAAATATCTATCAGAGGAAGAAATTGAAAAGCTGAGCTTGGATATTTCCTCTGTTAAAAAGGTAGATTCTAATTTAAAAGAAGATATATTAAACCAATTTCATCAGATTGCAGTGGCACAAGACTATATCTCTCAGGGAGGGATTGGATATGCTAAAACGGTCTTGGAAAAAGCATTCGGGAAGCAGGAGGCATCCAGTATTATTAATCGCCTGACCTCTTCCTTGCAGGTGAGACCGTTTGATTTTGCCAGAAAAGCAGACCCGCAGCAGGTTTTGAATTATATTCAGGGAGAGCATCCGCAAACTATTGCACTGATTCTCTCTTATCTGGATGCGGAACAGAGCGGTCAAATACTCTCTGCACTGCCCAAAAATGTACAGGCGGATGTGGCCAGCAGAATTGCTACGATGGACTCGACCTCTCCAGAGATTATCAGTCAAATAGAGCAGGTGCTTGAGAAAAATATATCTTCGTCCATGACAGAAGATTATACACAGACGGGCGGTATCCAAACGGTGGTAGAAGTGCTGAATGGAGTCGATCGTTCAACAGAAAGAACGATATTAGAAGCCCTGGAGACACAGGACCCGGATTTGGCGGAAGAGATCAAGAAAAGAATGTTTGTATTTGAAGATATTGTTACATTGGATAACCGGGCGATTCAGCGTGTTATCAGAGAAGTTGACAATGATGACCTGCGATTATCTCTCAAAGTAGCAAGCAATGAAGTGAAGGATATTGTGTTCCGAAACATGTCTGAACGGATGGTGACCACCTTTAAAGAGGAAATGGAATTTATGGGGCCGGTGCGTCTAAAAGATGTGGAAGAGGCACAAACAAGAATTGTCAATGTGATACGCGGACTGGAAGAAAAAGGAGAAATTGTGGTGGCACGAGGCGGAGGAGACGATATTATTGTCTGATGTAAAAAAACAAATATCGATCAAACCAATTGAGTCTATTGTTACGCGAGCCAATACTCCTCAAGATGACACAACAGAAGTACACCGGCAATTAACGGAGGCAATTTCCTTCCAAAAACAAGAATTAGCTTCCGTTGAAGAGCAGCAGAAAAAGCGGATAGAAGAAGCGGATAACCAGATAGAGGAAGCACGGAATAAATGGGAAACAGAAAAGAAAGAGCTAATAGAGCTGGCTCGGAAACAAGGGTTCCAAAAGGGTTATGAGGATGGAAAACAAGAAGCTTATACACAGTTTGAACACAAACTGCAGGAAGCAAATCATATCGTTGATAAAGCGAAAGAGGATTATCATCAAACATTGGAAAAGCAATCAGAAAGTATTGTAGAAATAGCCATGGCGACAGCGAATAAAGTTTTACATAATGAGCTGAAGGAGCAGCCGGATTATATCAGAACATTAATAAAGGATGCACTCGATGAAGTGAAATCTCAGCCAACTATTAGCATTATTATCCACCCGGATTATTATGAAGAGGTTCATTCCTATCAGGAAGAGCTGCAGCGCATAATCGGAGATGAAACGAAACTTTCTATCCACGCTGATATGAACATTCAGCCGACAGACTGTATTATCCAATATCCGCACGGTCAGATAGAAACAAGTGTGAATACACAGCTTGAAAAAATCCGGGAAGCACTAATGGATTATGTCATGGAGGATGCCGAATGAATAAAGAGGCCTTGATTTCAGTCATAGAGAAGACCGTTCCATATAAACGGTATGGAAAAGTGATTCGTGTTGTAGGTTTGATGATTGAATCGGAAGGACCTGCAGCAAACATCGGCGAGGTTTGTTACATCCATACAAGCTCTGATAAGGGAGAGCCTATTTTAGCAGAAGTGGTAGGGTTTCAAAATGAAAAAATCATTTTAATGCCTTATCGGGAAGTAAATGAAGTAGGTTCAGGCTGTTTAGTAGAAGCCACTGGAAATCCATTAAACGTAAAAGTTGGCCGGAGCTTGATAGGTCATGTGCTGGACCCGCTGGGAAAACCACTTTTAGACGGGGAAGCCCTGCCTAAAGGCTTAACAGGTTATCAAACGGAGAGAAAGCCGCCAAACCCCCTTTCCAGACCGACAATCAGGCAGCCGCTACAGGTTGGCGTCCGGGCAATTGATGGCTTTTTATCAATGGGAATAGGCCAGCGTGTCGGTTTGTTCGCCGGGAGCGGTGTAGGAAAAAGTACATTGCTGGGAATGATTGCAAGGAATAGCAATGCGGATGTGAACATTATTGCTCTTATCGGCGAACGAGGAAGAGAGGTCCGGGAATTTATTGAGCATGATTTAGGAGAAGAAGGACTAAAAAAATCCATTATTGTTGCAGCAACCTCTGATCAGCCTGCACTTATGCGAATTCGTGGGGCATATACAGCAACGGCAATCAGTGAATACTTCAGGGAACAAGGGTTTAATGTGAATTTAATGATGGATTCTGTTACCCGGGTTGCGATGGCACAAAGGGAAATTGGTCTGGCGGTGGGAGAGCCTCCAACAACAAAGGGATATACTCCGAGCGTATTCTCGATCTTACCAAAGCTTTTAGAGCGGGCAGGGACAGATGAAAATGGTTCGATTACGGGTTTTTATACCGTGCTCGTTGACGGCGATGATATGAATGAGCCAATTGCTGATGCAGTGAGAGGAATATTGGACGGCCATATTGTTCTGGATCGGAAAATCGCAGAAAGAGGCCAGTATCCTGCAATCAATGTGTTGAAGTCAATCAGCAGGGTCATGAATGTGATTACAACAGATGAGCATCAGCAAATTGCTACAAAATTAAGGACGCTTCTCGCTACCTACGAAGAAAATAACGAATTAATCTCTATCGGCGCATATAAAAAAGGAACAAACCCTGAAGTGGACTTAGCTGTGGCATCATATCCAAATATTGTTTCTTTTTTAAAACAAGGGGTCTACGAGCAAGTTAGTTTTGAAGAAACCGTACAGATGATGAAAAACCTGGTTCAATAAAGGAGTTGTTTTAAATGGCTAAGATATCCAGTTTAGCTAAAATACGGGATATGCATGATAATGAGAAGCAAGTAGCTCAGCGGGCTTATGCGGAATCCCAAGAAACATTTGAGAAAATCGCCAGAGAGTTATACAGCTTATTGAAGAAAAAAGAAATGGCAGAAAGTACCTTTGAAAATGCGATTCAAGCATCTACATCTATTGAAAAAATAAAAGAACAGTCTGCTTATATAGAAAAATTGACCAATCAAATCCAAACGGTACAGCTGCTAGTACAGAGAGCAAGAAATGACATGAATTCCAAGCAAACGAAATTATCGGAAGCTTATATTGAGTATAAAAAATACGATAAGATGATTGATTTAAAAAAAGAGGAAGCTAAAGCCGTATTAAAAAAGCAGGAAGCTGAGTTTATGGATGAAATGTCCATGCAACAATATCTGAGACAAAATCAAAGGTGAAAATAATGAAAAATAAAAATAAAAAACAAAGTGAAATGGAACCGGAAGTTAAGAAGTCTTCAGGTATCTTTATGAAGCTGTTTTTAATAGCTATGCCGCTTTTTATCCTGGCTGTTATTGTTGTTTTTGTTTTACATATTGCCGGATTTAATACATTAGATTGGCTGAAGGAACGAGGACAATCCATTCCGGTTGTTGGAGAAATGTTCACAGATGAATCAAATGAAGAAATAAGTGAATTGAATGATTTACAGGCATTGCAAAATCAATTGGAAAGCAGAAATGAAATCATCAATAATAAAGATGAACAAATCCAAGAGCTTGAAGAAACAATTGCTGATTTAGAAAGCGAGATTAGCAGTTTGGAAGAAGAACAGGAAGAAAACGAAAATAACGAGGATACAGAACAAAGCGATGAGCAGCAAGGCGGAGAGCAGGCTCAAGCTGAAGCAGGTGCCGTTTCAGAAAAAAGTTCGATGACTAGGACATTAGAAGGTATGAAGAGTAAGGAAGCAGCTGCTATTCTCGAAAACCTGGAAGCTGATTTGGCCGTAACTATTTTAGAAGAAATGTCTACTGGGGACCGCGGTGATATTTTACAGCAAATGAATGTAGAAGCGGCGACGACCTATACGCAAATGTTAATGGAGTAACAATATAAAAAACTTGAAAGGAGGTGAAAAAGTGAATGCGATGAGGTTGAATATAGCTGATCTTATGTTTTCCAATCAGACGAATACCAAGTCAAGAACACAGCAAGGATCCGGTTTCGGTGATTTATTATTACAGAAATCAGGATCATTACCTGCCCGGGGGGATGTAAGAACCCCGCTTCAGCAAAATCAGAATCAGCAGTTAGCAGATGTTTTTGAACAGATAGGAGAATCACTTCCTGATGAAGTACTTGCTATTTTGAAAGATAATGATGTTTTGCAGGAAGAAATCGTTGCTTTGTTAATGAAAAATGCAGTATCTCAGCAAGAGAATTCTATAGAAGAAAATGGCGAACAGCAAAGATTACAGATAGAGAATCTGCTCAGCCAACATCTATCTTCAGCGCTGGCGGAGCACCCAGAAATATCCTCGATGGCAGATTTACAGCCTGCGATAGATATTTATAACGAAATAGCCAATCAGCTGCAAGGCATAGAACAAACTGCAGATATACATGATACATCCAGCTTATTAGCGCAGTTGCTGCAGGATTGGGAGCAGTTTTTTAATGAAAATCCTGAGATAGATAAACAGGAAGTGCTGGACGGTATTTATCAGCAAATGCAACATGCTGATTCCTCCATTTTTGAACAGGCGGTACATCAAATGGCGTATCAAATGCTTGAAGCCGGCTTGCCGGAAGAAGAAATAAATGATGCTGACGACTTTGAAAATGCGGAAGTAATCAAGGCTTTGCAAGATTTTAATGAATTTATACTGAGATCCGATGGGGCAACAGCGGAGCAAATAGAAAAAAAGATAGCTGATTTAGTGATTGAAGCCGGTTTAATGATTGAAGAGCAAGTGAAAGGTAGTTGGGTTGATGCTGAACAGGCAGAGCAGCAGGCCAAAATGCAGCAATTCATCCAAGGTATAATCCAGCAGCTCCAAAAAGCAGATTCACCCGTTTCCAGTCAGATAGTAAATCAAATTGCACATCAATTGCTGGCCGCCAGCTTGCCAGAAGGACAAATGCTAAACAACCGTAAAGCAAATTCTGCGGTGGTCGAACAGGCCGATAAATCCAGACCAGATGCAGAAGGGTTACAGCGTGTGGAAGCTAGAATTGCAGGGTGGCTGCAATCCATTTTTAAAGAAGTATCTCCTGGAGTTACCAAACAGAACAAGGATGTCCAATTAGTCAGGCAGACAGCTAATGAAACAGGTTACCACCAGCCAGTAAAAGCAGAAGCTGAAGCTGCTCCTCGTATCGAGCCGAAAATGGCAGCCTGGCTGCAAACATCATTCCAAGATGCATCGCCGGCTGTTTTTAAGCAGGACAGTCTTCCTATCTCCAAGATAGAACAATTTATTGTTCAGATGGGGCAGACAGATTCATCAAAAGGTCTATCAGGTAAAGAGCTGATCGATAAAATTGAAACAATCGTACAAAGCCAGCGCCTGCAAAATTTTGTACGAGGACAAAATCCCATCTCCATCCAATTGAGACCGGAGAACCTAGGTGATATGACGATACGTTTTATTCAGACAAATGGGGAACTGACAGTACAGATGCTTGTTTCTTCTAAAGCGGTGAAGGAAGTATTGGAATCGAATCTGCATCAGCTGAGAAATGTGTTTTCACCGCATCAGGTATCGGTTGAAAGGCAGGATAATGTGAATGCTTCGCAGACAGACGCATCGAAAAATGCGAAAGAAAATCAAAGTGGGCAGCATTCAGAGCAACAGGAAACAGCTTCTGACTCGAAAGAACAGGATTCGTCTTCTGAAACAGAATCCTTTGAATCATTTATGGAGAAGCTGCTATCGCAAAATATAGAAGAGCAAGTTTAATAATAACCACAGCTGTACAAAAATGTAGTCGGAATTTGAAAGGCGGTGACAACGATCACTTCTATAGATCCATCTTTATACTTAAGTAATCAGCCAAAAACAAGAGAGCCTTCTTCTGAACTGGGGAAAGACGAATTCTTAAAATTATTGATTGCACAAATGCAAAACCAGAATCCGATGAATACGATGGATGAGTCTGAATTTATTGCGCAAATGGCATCATTTTCTTCCCTGGAGCAGATGACGAATATGTCTAATTCGATGGAACTCTTAGTCAATAATCAGCTCGTATCTCCGGCTATTCAATATAGTCATATGATTGGAGAAACGGTAAATTATAGAACCTTTGATAAAGAGACCGGAAGAGAAACAGGTGTGGAATCAAGCAAAGTTGTTTCTGTGTCTGAACAGGATGGGTGGGCTGTTTTTCATTTAGAAAATGGCGAAAAAATCTATGCTGATACTGTTATTGAAGTAGGAGCATCCGGAGAAGAAACTGATAATGAATCAGAAAATGAGGTGACAGACCCTTCGGAAAATGAGGAGGGAGAAGAATAATGGTTCGCCCAATCCAACCAATCGTACCACCTATATCACAGGAACAGCATATACAAAAAGCGGCACCAAAAAAAGGAGCAATTTCCTTTAGAGATATTCTTCAAAATCAGCAAGAGCTGACAATCAGTAAGCATGCTGCAGAACGGATGCAAGAGCGGAATATCCAGCTTAGCAATCAAGAATGGCAGTCTATTCAAGAGAAAGTAAAAGAAGCAAAACAAAAAGGTGTAAAAGATGCACTGGTCGTAATTGATGGCAATGCAATGGTAGTCAGTGTCAAAAATAATACAGTGATTACAGCGCTAAATCAATCAGAAGCAGATAAAAAAGTATTTACCAATATTGATGGAACAATTTTATTGTAAAAAAGGCCGGACCCTTTATGGGAAGCCTACTGCCGCGGAATGACAGAAGCGGTCAAATGAAAATAAAAAGGGGAAATAATCATGTTACGTTCAATGTACGCAGGTATTTCAGGAATGAAAAATTCACAAACAAAATTAGATGTTATCGGTAATAATATTGCAAACGTGAATACATCAGGCTATAAAAAATCGAATATCAATTTTCAGGATATGCTGAGTCAGACAACCTCTGCAGCACAAGGACCGGGAAATGGACGCGGCGGGATTAATGCATCTCAAGTTGGTCTTGGTTCACAGGAAGGTGCCATTTCAAATACACATACTCCAGGTTCAAGACAAACAACGAATAATCCTTTAGATTTTGCAATCCAAGGAGATGGGATGTTTGTTGTGCAGGACGGGGGCACAAATTACTACACGCGTGCAGGTAATTTTTATTTAGATGCTGGAGGAAATATCGTTAATGCAAACGGATATTATTTACAGGCTGAAGGTGGAGGGAATCTTACCATTCCTGAAAACGCAGAGAGTTTCAGTGTACAGCCGGATGGAACAGTTACCTACACGGATGCTGATGAGAATACAGAAGAAGTAGGACAAATCGCATTAGCGAAGTTTTCTAACCCGGCAGGATTAGAAAAAATTGGAGGCAGCTTGTACGCCGCTACAAATAACGCTGGACTAGTTGGCACAGGTCTGGAAGGTCCAGGAGCAAATGGAACAGGTGAAATAATCAGCGGTGCACTGGAAATGTCTAACGTTGACTTATCCGAAGAGTTCACAGAAATGATTACAGCACAGCGTTCATTTCAGGCAAACACGAGAATAATTACAACGTCTGATGAAATTTTACAAGAGCTTGTTAATCTAAAACGATAAGCAAGGGGGGGGGAGGGGACTGACCTGAACGGACATCAGGTTAGTCCCGATAACGTATGATTCGATTAACCCGATTAAATAATGAACCTTTTGTTCTGAATGCTATCATGATTGAGCAGGTCCAGGCATATGCCGATACAAGCATTTCTCTATTAAACGGAAAAAAGGTGTTTGTCAAAGAAAGCGAAGAAGAAATTATTGAAAAGGTAACAGCCTTTTATCACCAGATTGGGTTTCCCGCACTCCCGTTAAAGGCAGGTGAAAAGAATGAGTAAAATAGTAAAAATAGCTATGACATCTATTATTACATTACTTGTTGGCGTTGTAGCAACGCTTATTATCGTTATCTATGTTAATGAGCCGGAAGAAACTTCTGGAGAGCAATCGATTGATGATATGGTCAGCCATTCTTATGAAACGCCAGAGGTGACCACAGATATTAAGGATGACAGATATGTCCAGGTTCAATTTCAAGTTATTACAGATGATAATAACGCAGTGGAAGAATTAGAAAAACGGGGATTTCAAATTACGAATTTATTAATTAAAGAATTGGCCGTTATGGAAGTGGATGATTTTCAAACAGGTCTGGACGAGCTTGAGGATACATTGAAAACAGATTTAAATGAAATGATGACAGAAGGAACGGTTACCGAAGTATATACCATTAAGAAAATACTTCAATAGATTCTACCATGTCAGGAGGTGACCAAAGTTTATGGATGAGGTATTATCGCAAAATGAAATTGATGCCTTGCTTTCAGCGATAACATCAGGAGAAATGGATGCGGAAGAATTGAAAAAAGAAGAAGATGAAAAACGCATTCGTGTCTATGATTTTAAGAGAGCGTTACGTTTTTCAAAAGACCAGATACGCAGCATTTCAAGACTGCATGAGAATTATGCAAGATTGCTGACAACTTTTTTTGCTACACAGCTCAGGACATACGTGAATATTAATGTTACCTCTGTCGATCAAGTGCCTTATGAGGAATTTATACGCTCTGTACCGAAGCCGACCGTACTTAATATTTATAGTTTGGAGCCATTAGATGGCAATTTAATCATGGAAATCAATCCCAATGTAGCATTTGCATTACTGGAACGATTACTTGGAGGGAAAGGTTCTACTGGTTCGAAAACAAGCAGTTTGACAGAGATTGAAAAGATTTTGCTCACACAATTATTTGAGAAAGCAGAAGTCAGCTTAAAGGAAGCTTGGTCATCTGTTGCAGATATCGAACCCATTTTAGAAGAATTCGAGGAGAACCCCCAATTCATGCAAATCGTTGCACCTACAGAAACGGTGGTAGTTGTTTCGTTAGCCGCTATGATTGGAGAGGTATCCGGGATGATTAATATATGTATTCCACATATCATCTTGGAGCCGATTATACCAAAGCTTTCTGCAAGCTATTGGATGCAGACAAATAAAAACAAAGATGAAAAAAGTCTGCAAAGAATGTCGAAGTACCTTCAAAATACCGATGTAGAAGTAAAAACCGTTCTGGGGGAAGCATCCATCAATATTGATGAATTTTTGAAGTTCTCTGTCGGCGATGTGATTGCTTTGGATCAAGCAATTGATGCACCATTAAAAATGGCTGTAAATGATGAATTTAAGTTTCTTGTACAGCCGGGAAAGTATCGGCATAAAATGTCTGTCCAAGTATTAGAGGAACTGAATGGGGTGATGGAAAATGATGAATGATGGCAAGCTGTCACAAGAAGAAATAGATGCCCTGCTTAAGGTGCCTGCAGATGAACAGGAGGATGACCAGCAGGAGCAGGCGGCAGATGAAGCATTTTTAACAAGTATCGAAAAGGATGCTTTGGGGGAAATCGGTAATATTTCCTTTGGAAGCTCTGCTACTACACTGTCTACACTGTTAAACCAAAAGGTAGAAATTACTACACCGGCTGTCACGGTAATCGGCAAGGATCAATTAGAAGAAGAAGTTACATTTAAACCTGTGAGTGTTCAAGTTAATTACATAGAAGGCTTTACTGGCAATAATGTGTTTTTCATTAAATCAGAGGATGCGGCAGTAATCGCAGATATCATGCTCGGCGGAGACGGGACAAACCCGGATAAAGAACTGAACGAAATGCACCTCAGTGCCGTTCAAGAAGCCATGAATCAGATGATGGGAGCAGCTGCTACCAGCATGTCTACTGTATTTAATAAGAAAATAGATATTTCACCGCCTGAGATTATTCATGGACTGGAAAATCAGAAAAAAGAAGGTTTATTTAAAGACGAAGTGTACGTTAAAGTATTTTTCAAGTTAATGGTTGGAGATTTAATAGATTCCAATATGGTACAGCTGGTTCCGCTGGATTTTGCTAAAGAATTAGTACATCAATTAATGAATCCGGCTCCTGAAGCTAAAGAAGAGCCTGCTGTCAAAGAGGAACCAGAAGCAGCAGTAAGTCAGACTGCAGCAAGCGTAAATACAGATTCAGCTGTTGCTTCTGCACCGGTAACTGAAAAGAAACAAGCAGAACAAGAACCGCCAGTCAGACAGGGTGCTGAAGATGCAGGCGCTGCTAACCAAAAAAATGATGAGATCTTAGGAAGACCAAGCTCTCAAACAGCAGATGTACAGGAAGCAGCATTTTCAGAGTTCGAACAGGCTCCGCTCAATTATCAAGGACAGCGGAATTTAGATATGTTAATGGATATTCCATTAAGAGTCACTGTAGAACTGGGCAGGACAAAACAGTCTATCAAGGAAATATTAGAACTGGGAGCAGGCTCTATTATTGAATTAGATAAACTGGCGGGAGAACCTGTTGATATTCTTGTAAACGAAAAGTTAGTTGCTGAAGGAGAAGTGGTAGTTATTGACGAGAACTTTGGGGTTCGTGTAACAGATATTGTCAGTCAGCATGATAGAATTCAGCATTTAAGAAAATAGATATGCATAATTAAGTATATTGAAGGAGAGAGAAAAAATGGGCCAAAAGATTTTAATAGTAGATGATGCAGCTTTTATGAGAATGATGATCAAGGATATTTTAACAAAGAATGATTTTGAAGTGGTTGGGGAAGCACAGGACGGCAACGAAGCTGTTGAAAAATATAAGGAACTTCAGCCTGATTTAGTAACAATGGATATTACGATGCCGGAAAAAGATGGATTAGCAGCATTAAAAGAAATTCTTCAGGTTAATTCAAACGCAAAAGTCATTATGTGTTCAGCTATGGGACAGCAGGCAATGGTTATTGATGCAATCCAGGCAGGAGCAAAAGATTTTATCGTTAAACCATTCCAAGCAGACCGTGTCATTGAAGCAATTCAAAAAGCACTCGGCTAAATAGACTTCAATTTAAAAAGTGAGTTGACGAGATTGAAGAAGCAATCATGGCGTATCTATGCGTGGGGAGCAGGGATTCTATTATTTCTGCTGCTCCCAATCAGCGTAGGCGCAGAAGCAAATGTGTTAGACTGCCTCGAAAATGAAGAGGAGTGTAACGAAGAAGAAGTAAACATAGATAATGAACAGCCACAGCCGAATGAAAATGATGAGGATACAATCATGAACAATGACAATGAATTTTTAGTGGAGGACGATGCTGACAATTCATCTATGGGCTGGCAGATGGTTAGACTGATTGTTGGTCTGGCTTTGGTATTAGGTTTAGTTTATGTTGTATTGAAATTTTTAGGAAAAAGAAATGGATTTAATCAGCAGCCGGGTCTCCTGCGCAATGTAGGCGGAGTATCTGTCGGAGCGAATAAATCTGTTCAAATTATCCGTGTTGGAAACAAATATTATCTTATTGGCGTTGGAGATAATGTGGAGCTTTTAGAGGAAATCGATGATCCAGAAACAATAGAACAGTTGCTTGATCAGTCAGCAGAGAAGGGTTCAGATCCATTATCATTCTTTTCAAGAGAAAAAAATGACAATGGGAAGAAAGCGTCTGGCAAGTCTTTTGATCAATTACTGACCAGGGAGCTGAAATCGATTCGTAAAAATCGCCAGAATCTTATTAATAAGCATAAGGACGATTTAAATGAATGATTTTATAGATATCTTTTCAAGCTCTGACCCGACGAATATAGCCACCTCTGTGAGGCTGCTGTTATTATTAACGATTTTTTCCTTAGCTCCGGGAATTTTAATTTTAATGACGAGCTTTACACGGATCATTATTGTTTTATCCTTTGTACGTACATCATTAGCTACGCAGCAGATGCCCCCAAATCAGGTACTCATCGGTATTGCTTTGTTTATGACGTTCTTTATCATGGCTCCTACCTTTTCGGAAGTCTATGAACAAGGGTTATCTCCGCTTTTTGAAGAGGAGATAACGTTGGATGAAGCATACGAAAATGCAAGTGTTCCGTTAAAAGAATTTATGGCACAGCATACAAGGCAGAAGGATTTGCAATTATTCCTGAGTTATACAGAGGCAGAACCGCCGGAAACGGTACAGGATATTCCGTTGACCACCTTAGTCCCTGCATTTGCAATCAGTGAATTAAAAACAGCATTTCAGATGGGCTTTATGATTTTTATTCCATTTTTAATTATTGATATGGCTGTTGCAAGTATCTTAATGTCCATGGGGATGATGATGCTGCCGCCGGTAATGATTTCATTGCCATTTAAAATATTATTATTTGTGTTAGTGGATGGGTGGTATTTGATTACGCAGTCACTGCTCGGTGGTTTCTAAAAAAGGATGTTAAAAAAGAACGCTAAAAATGACACGGCGAATTTCTGCGTTAGCTTGCTTTTCCGTTGCTCATGTATTAACAAACATACATTCCGCTACTCAAAGCTGTGCTGCCTTGAACTTCTTGGTCCTTTTTATCGCCCTTTTTTAACACGTATTGAAAGCCGTATTGAAAGTGGAAGGAGTATAATTAATGAGTAGTGAATTAGTATTAACCCTGGCTGAACGGGGAATCTTTACAATTTTATTAATAACGGTTCCTGTATTGCTGCTGGCTTTGGCGGTAGGTTTACTTGTAAGTATTTTTCAGGCGACAACACAAATTCAAGAGCAGACACTGGCATTTATTCCCAAAATTCTGGCGGTATTACTTGGTCTCGTATTTTTTGGACCATGGATGTTAACAACCATTGTTGAATTTACTTCCAGTCTATATATGAATATTAACCAATACATAGGGTAGATCTGATGATTGAAATGATAAATTGGAACCTTGTTCCTGCGTTCATGTTAATATTTGTCCGGATTATGGCTTTCTTTGTCATTATGCCTCTATTCTCTTATCGGTCCGTTCCTGTTCAATTTAAAATAGGAATCAGTTTTTTTCTGACAATCATTTTGATTTCTACGGTAGATATCAGTAATGTTGCGCTGAATGATTTATATTTATTCCTGCTGTTTAAGGAAGCTCTCATTGGGATTTGTATCGGATTGATTGCTTTTATTCTTGTTTCAGCTATTCAGGTTGCCGGTGGATTTGTTGATTTTCAAATGGGATTTGCGATTGCCAATGTGATAGATCCGCAAACGGGGGCGCAAAGTCCGTTGACAGGCCAGTATTTCTATATTATTGCTCTGTTGTTTCTATTATCCGTAGATGGCCATCATATGATTTTAAATGGGATGATGAACAGCTTCACATATATCCCTTTAGATCAATTTATTCCATTTGGAGAGGAAAGCATTGTTGAACTCGTGCTGACAACGTTTAACACAATGTTTCTGATTGCTTTCCAAATAGCGGTTCCCATTGTAGGCTGTTTGTTTTTAGTGGATGTTGCCTTAGGAATTGTGGCTCGGACAGTACCGCAGATGAATGTGTTTGTCGTTGGGCTGCCATTAAAAATTCTTGTCAGCTTTGTGGCAATTCTTGTATTTCTAGCACTTTACATCGGCTTGCTGCAATCTGTTTTTGAAGCAATGTTCCGTGTAATGGAGCATTTAATGGCTTTATTTGGAGGTGCTTAATGTGAAATTGACATTAGACTTACAATTTTTTGCAGGGGAAAAAACAGAAAAAGCAACTCCAAAGAAAAGGCAGGACGAACGTAAAAAAGGACGTATTGCCAAAAGTCAGGATATCAATACAGCTATCCTGCTGCTGGGCTGTTTTATCGGATTATTTGTTTTTGGCGGTTACATTCTAGAATATATGACAGGTTTTTACAGGAAATCATTTACAGAATACATTCATTGGGATGTGACGAATCACTCGGTTCAAACGATGTTTAATGATTCCTTTCTTCAAGCAGTTTTAATGGTTGCGCCAATTATGCTGATAGCCGTTATTTCCGGTGTAGCTGCAAATCTGCTTCAGGTCAAATTCTTGTTTTCAACTGAGCCGTTAAAGTTTGATTTGAAAAAAATTGATCCGATCAAGGGAGCTAAGCGGATTTTCTCTATTCGGGCATTAGTGGAATTTTTGAAATCATTATTGAAAATTGCCTTGGTTGGGACGGTCACATTTACCGTCATTTGGATGAATAAAGACCAGATGCTGATGACTGCATTTTTAGATGCTGAAGGAGCGCTGGGCTTCTTTGCACGGGTTACCACCATCATGGCATTCTCGGCTATTGTTTTATTGATTTTTTTAGGAGTGCTAGATTATTTATATCAAAAATACGATTTTGAAAAAAACATTCGGATGTCCAAGCAAGACATTAAAGACGAGTATAAAAATGTCGAAGGAGATCCGTTAATTAAATCAAAAATGAAAGAAAAACAAAGACAGATAGCAACCAGAAGAATGATGAGCGAAGTTCCGGGAGCGGATGTCATTATTACAAACCCGACCCACTATGCCATTGCCATTAAATATGATGAAGCAAAGGCAGAAGCACCATTTGTTATTGCGAAAGGGACGGACAGTATTGCACAGCGCATCAAGGAAATTGCGAAAGAACATCATGTACAAATGGTGGAGAATCGTTCATTGGCAAGAGCACTGTATGCTGCAACTGAAATCGGTGAAGTTATTCCGGAAGAATACTTTCAGCCTGTAGCAGAGGTTCTTGCATATGTATATCAAATGGAGAAAAAAGCGTAAGAAGTTAGGAGAGAATGGAAATGAAATTCCGGGATATTGCGGTTCTCATAGGCGTTATACTGGTTATTGTTATGCTGGTTATCCCGTTGCCTGGAGAATTTTTAAGTCTTCTCATATTAATTAATATCATACTTGCATTGGTTGTTATTTTAGTAGCCATGAATACCACGGAACCATTGCAATTTTCCGTATTTCCAACATTGATTTTGTTGTTGACATTATTTCGGTTAGCTTTAAATGTGTCCACAACCCGTGCCATTCTCTCGGAAGGTGATGCAGGAGGAGTTGTAGAAACATTCGGCTCCTTTGTAATTGGAAATAACCCTTTAGTCGGGTTTGTTGTATTTATTATTTTAGTTATTATCAATTTTATTGTTATTACCAAAGGGGCAGAACGTGTATCGGAAGTTGCTGCCAGATTCTCTCTCGATGGGATGCCGGGGAAGCAGATGAGTGTTGATGCGGATTTAAATGCCGGTTTAATTACAGAGAGCCAGGCAAAAGAACGGCGGGAAAAAATTGAAAATGAAGCCGATTTTCACGGATCCATGGATGGGGCAAGTAAATTCGTTAAAGGAGATGCTATCGCCGGGATTGTCATCGTTCTGATTAATGTACTTTTCGGAATGATTATCGGGGTGGCTCAAATGGGCTTGTCTTTGTCAGAGTCCGTTGAATTATTTACACGTCTTACTGTTGGGGACGGACTGGTCAGTCAAATACCTGCCTTGCTCATTTCGACCGCAACAGGGATTGTCGTTACGAGATCTGCACGAGGCAGTAATTTAAGTTCGGATGTAACAGATCAGCTGCTGCAATTTCCGAAGCTTTTATATATCGCAGCAGGAACGATTTTCCTGCTCGGTCTCACTCCAATCAACTTTTTCTTAACGACGCTGCTTGCTGCCTTTTTAGCCTTCAGCGGGTATTGGATGGAGAAGAAAAGTGCGGAGCCGGAACAAGTTACAGAGGAAGAGGAAGAAGAAACCGAATCAACCGCTCTCAAGCAGCAGGAAAATGTGGTCAGTCTCTTGAATATGGATCCGATAGAATTTGAATTTGGCTATGGTTTAATTCCTTTAGCGGATACATCTCAGGGCGGTGATCTGCTGGACAGGGTCATTATGATACGGAGACAGCTGGCGATTGAACTGGGGCTGGTAATACCAGTAGTAAGAATCAGGGATAATATTCAGCTGCAGCCGAATGAATATCAATTGAAAATAAAAGGGGATAAGGTTGCCAGCGGTGAATTAATGCTGGACCATTATTTAGCTATGGCTCCTGACTTTTTAGAGGATGATATTGAAGGAATCGAAACGAAAGAACCTGCATTTGGTCTGCCTGCAAAATGGATAAGTGAGAATGTGAAAGATGAAGCGGAATTATCCGGTTATACGGTCGTTGATCCTCCTTCTGTTGTATCGACTCACCTGACAGAAGTAATTAAAAAACATGCATTTGAGCTCTTGGGAAGAGAGGAAACAAAACAGCTGATCGATCACTTAAAAGAAACAAATCCGATTTTAGTCGAGGAAGTAACCCCGGAACCATTGTCCGTCGGCGATGTTCAAAAAGTGCTGTCGAAGCTTTTAAGAGAAGGTGTATCTATCCGGAATCTGCCGGTAATCTTTGAAACATTAGCTGATTTTTCCAGATTGACTAATGATACAGATGTGCTGGGAGAATACGTCAGACAAGGATTAGCATCACAAATCACAAAAAGCTTTGTAAAAGATGATAATGCGTTGAAGGTGATTACGATATCTGGAAAGATTGAAAAAGCAATTGCTGACCATGTTCAACAGACAGAGCATGGCAATTACTTAGCGTTAGATCCGGATCAGCAGCAGGAAATTGTGCAGGCGATTCATAAGGAAGCGGAAAAAGTATCCCTTCAGGAAGAAACAACAATTATTATATGCTCGCCGGCAGTTCGGATGTATTTAAAGCAATTGTTAGACAGGTTCTTACCTCAAGTTGTTGTATTATCATACAATGAACTAGAACCGACTGTGGAGGTACAAAGTGTTGGGGTGGTGAATATCGCATGAAGATAAAGAAATATAAAGCACCGTCTATGCCGGAAGTAATGAAGCAGGTAAGGAAAGATTTTGGCACAGACGCAGTTATTTTACAATCCAGGCAAATTAAATCAGGCGGCATGTTGGGGTTTTTTAAAAAGAATTATATAGAGGTAGTTGCCGGCTATGACCCGGAACCGGTTCAGCCCGCTAAAAAAACAGCTGTCAAAAAAGAAGCTCCTGTACTGCAAAAGGAGAAGACCCCGGAAGCGGCGGCAGATGTTCCTCATTCTAAAGAACTGGAACAGGTTTATAAACTCCTGGAAGCGCAGAACAGACAGCTCCAGCTCAAGTTAACGCCGGATGAACAGCTGATATATGACCGCTTGACAGCGCAGGAGGTTCTTCCTGATATTGCTTTGGATCTCATCAAGGAAGGGAGCAATCAGACTGCTGCCTTCCAGAAAAGAATTCATGAAGAAATAGAAAAACGCTTGGAAGGGCTGCAATTAGGCTTCACATATCACCATAAAGTGATTCAATTTGTCGGTCCGACTGGTGTAGGAAAAACAACTACGATTGCAAAAATCGCCGCCCGCATGCAGCTGACAGAAAATAAAAGAATTGCGTTTATCACACTGGATACGTACCGGATAGCAGCAGTTGAGCAGCTGAAAACATATGCAAAGATTCTCCATATACCTGTACATGTAGCGTATAACAAGCAGGAATATCATCAGTATATCGCAGAGCTGCAGGATTATGATGTGATTTTAGTGGATACAGCCGGAAGAAATTATCGGGATGAAACCTACTTGAAAGATATGGCGGACTGGATAAACCCGGGGGAAGTAACAAATTATCTCGTATTATCAATGACGGCAAAACCGAAAGATTTTCTGGATATTTACGGAAAGTTTTCAGCAATCGGTGTTCATGGCCTTATCTTGACAAAATTAGATGAGACAGAGCAATACGGAAATATTTTAAATGCTGCATTTCATTATCCTGACATCCGAATCGGCTATATGACAAATGGGCAGGATGTTCCCGAGGACATGCTGAGTCCAACATTAAACCAGCTTAGCCGTTATATAATAGGTGATGAACAATGAGCTATGACCAGGCTGAACAGCTCCGAAACCGGTTATCCCCTGAAAGGACGGCAAAAACGATTGCTGTTTGCAGCGGAAAAGGCGGTGTAGGAAAATCAAATTTCACGCTTAATTTTTCGATGAAACTCGCACAGGAGAATCATAAAATCCTGGTATTTGATTTAGATGTGGGGATGGGAAATATCGATTTACTCCTTGGTATGCAGACAGACTATTCCATTGCTGATGTTTTAAATAATCGAATTTCGATTCAGGACGCCATTGTAAAAAGTCATTATGGCATAGATTATATTCCTGGAGGCTCAGGCCTGCACGATTTCTTAGAAATTAATGAGCATAAGAAAGCTATTTTTTATCAAGGGCTGGGAAAGGTATGGCGAGAATATGATTATGTGTTATTTGATATGGGAGCTGGTGTGACAGAGACTTCATTATTTTTTATTTTGGCAGCAGATGAATGTTTTATTGTCACTACGCCTGAACCGACGTCCATTACGGATGCATATGGAATGGTTAAGCATATATTATCGAATCAGCCGGATATGCCAATCTATACTATTTTAAATCGTTCAAGGAATAAAACAGAGGGCAGCAATATTCTCGATAACTTTCATACAGTTATTCGCCGTTTTCTGGACGCAGAGGCTCGAATCTTAGGTTGTATTCCAGAAGACGGAAATATAATGAAAGCTGTCATGCATCAACAACCGTATACCAAGTTATATCCAAAAACGAAGGCTTCCAAAGCAATGGAGTCGATCCTGCAAACGTACGTAAATGACACAAACAGAACGGTACGTAAACCTGGCAGTTTCATAGAAAGGATAAAACATTTCATGAAGGGGTGAAGAAATGACTCTAATTAATGTTCTTGTCGTAGATGATTCTGCATTTATGAGAAAAATGATTTCAGAGATATTAACAGAGGATGGCAGATTTCATGTAGCTGGAACTGCCGTACATGGCGAAGACGGGGTAAATAAAGTGAAAAAGCTGCATCCGGATGTCGTAACCATGGATGTCCATATGCCGAAGCTGGATGGTTTAGGAGCTTTAAAACAGATTATGGAGGAATGTCCTGTTCCTGTGGTTATGCTGTCCAGTGAAACAAGAAAAGGCGCTGATTATACCATCCAGGCTATCTCGACAGGTGCGGTTGACTTTATTACAAAGCCGTCCGGGGCGATTTCATTAGATATTAAAAAGGTAGAAAAAGAAATATGTGACAAGGTCTATACAGCAGCAACCGTAAAAGTACATAAAAAAATAAATGGAGCAGCGCAGCACGTGCCGATAGAGCGGATACAGCAGCCATTGACAATGCCTGCGAAGCCTTCTCTTTCCTCCAAAAAAATGGTTGCCATCGGAACATCTACTGGAGGCCCGAGAGCGCTGCAGAAAGTCATTACCGCTTTACCAAAAGATCTTGACGTTCCTGTTGCTGTTGTACAGCATATGCCTCCTGGATTTACTGCGTCTCTGGCAGAACGGTTAAATCAAATCAGCCGGGTAACTGTTAAAGAAGCGGAACATGGAGAATTAATGAAAAAGGGGACGGTCTACATCGCGCCGGGCGGATACCATATGGAAGTGAAAAGCAGCGGCATGGCATTAATGATTTCATTAAATCAACAACCGCTGGATAATGGTCATCGTCCGTCCGTCAATACATTATTCCGCTCCCTGTGTTCTCTTAAGAATTATCAGATTGTAACCTGCGTCTTAACAGGGATGGGGAATGACGGTACGCTTGGTTTAAAAGCATTGAAAAAAGCAAATTCCCATGTCGTTTCACTTGCAGAGACAGAAGAGACAGCTATTGTATATGGAATGCCGAAGTCTATTATCAATGAAGGTCTAGCTGATTATCAAGTGCCTTTAAATCAAATGGCTAGCCAGCTGAGCAATCTTGTTAAATAATAAATAACCGGAAGGGAAAGATTGGAATGACACAAGAACAGTTAACTCCAGAAAGATTAGAAAAAACAATCATTTTTGATTTGAATGGCAGTGAGTATGGGTTGCCGGTGAACTTCGTAGAGTCTATTGAAACATCCTTGCCTATTACACGTGTTCCGCACGAAAAAAATTATATTAAAGGTGTGATTAATCTTAGAGGGAAGATTATCCCCGTCATTGATCTGCGCATTCGGCTGGAAGAAGAGCCGGAGCATAACAAGGAAGAAGATCAGATAATCATCACCAAGATTGATGAGACACAAGTTGGATTGATTATAGACAGTGCAAATGATGTGTTAGATATCCCAGTTAATCTTTTGGAAAATCCTCCGGAAACCATTGGCACTGTAAAAAAAGAATACATCCATTCTATTGCTCATCTGAATAATCGGCTGATTGTTTTATTAGATATTTATAAATTATTAAATTTAGAAGAAATAAAAACAAAAGAATTGGATGATCAATGATGGATGTTTTCCAATTAACGAGCTTTCAGAAGGATATTTTGAAAGAAATAGGGAATATAGGTGCTGGAAACGCTGCAACCTCCTTATCACAGCTGTTGGGTCATAAAATAGATATGCTGGTTCCTAATGTGGAGATTGCTGACTTTAATGAAGTCATTGAATTGGTTGGCGGACCGGAACAGCCTATTGTCGGATTGATGTTTCAGGTGGAAGGGGAAATAACGGGTGTAATGGCTATTGTCGTTGATATTGAAGAAGCAGAGTATCTGGTACAAAAGCTGACGCATAATCCGGAATTTCGATTATCAGAAGAGACGAACGGAATAGAATTAGAGATTGCTATGTCTGCATTAAGTGAAATAGGAAATATTTTGACCGGGTCGTATCTTACCGCACTTTCTGACTTTACGGGTATGAATCTGCAGCCTTCTGTTCCGCATCTGGGAATCGATATGGCTGGTGCTATTATGACAATGGGCTTATTAGAAATTTCTCAGGTAACAGATTATGCAATTATTATTGATACGGAAATAAGGCAAGAGGAACGAGGCCATGAACAGATTAGAGGGAATTTCCTTTTTATTCCTGATCCAGAATCTTTTCAAAAGCTCTTTGCCAAATTAGGATGGTCTTAATATGAGTATAACGAAAACAATTGTAAATGTCGGTATTGCAGATACGAAAATTGTTCGCTCTCCTAATACGATTCGAACGCTGGGGCTTGGCTCTTGTATTGGAACGGTATTATACGATGAAAAACGCGGGATAGCTGGATTGTCTCATATTTTATTGCCTGACTCCAGTCAAGCAAGGGCCGGCAGTATAAGTGAGATGAAATATGCAGATACAGCCATCCCGCAGCTATTAGAAATGTTGCGGGAACAGGGAGCCAGAAATATGAAAGCAAAAATGGCCGGGGGAGCGCAAATGTTTCAGGTTGGCAAAGGAACAAGCTTTATGCGGATTGGTGATAAGAATATAGAAGCAGTCCAGGACGCACTCCGGAAATTAAATATTAAAGTCGTTTCCTCCGATGTAGGCGGTAATTTGGGAAGAACGATTGAGTTTGATCCAGTAACGTCCAAGCTTTCCATCAGAAAACGTAATCAGGATGTCTTTACAATTTAACCGATTTGAAAGGAGTGTGTCATCGTGAGTTCATTAGAGCCTTCACAAGAACAAATTTTATGGAAGCATTGGATGACCAGTCAAGATAATGAAGCAGCAAATTTACTCATTGAGAACTACATGTATCTTGTTTCCTTTCATACGGAAAGAATTGTAAGTCAATTGCCTAATCGTGTGGATCGTGAAGAAATCCGCAGCTATGGCTTGCTGGGTCTGTATGATGCATTGCACAAATTTGAGCCGAAACGTGATTTGAAGTTTGATACATATGCCTCATTTCGAATTAAAGGTTCGATCATGGATGGATTAAGAAAAGAAGATTGGCTGCCACGTTCGATTCGTGAGAAAACAAAAAGGGTGGAGCAGGCAAGTGAGATTTTTGAGCAAAAAAATCAACGGGAAGCACAGCCGGAGGATATTGCCGAAATGACAGGAATGCCTATTCATGACGTTGAAACAACATTACGGGATATGGTACTGAGCAACATGCTTTCTATTGAAGATAAACCAAAGGGGCAGGAGAATGACCTGAAAGAAGGTATCGGCTACAATGTATCAGATAAATCGGAGCTCAGACCGGAAGAAAGGCTTATCCAAGATGAGTGGAAGGACGAATTAATAGAAGGGATCAAGTCATTAAATGAAAAAGAACAGCTTGTCATCAGTCTTTTTTATCAAGAGGAATTAACCTTTACAGAGATTGGACAAGTATTGGAATTAACGACTTCCCGTATTTCACAAATCCATAAGCGAAGCATTGTAAAATTACGCTCAACGCTGCAAAAAATCACCCAGGTTTAATATGAGCATGTATGGAAGGGAAAAAATATGTCAACATTACTATGGATGATCAGCTTTTTACTACATGGCATTTCAATACTAGCTATTTATTTATTATTAAAGGACAGACAGAATGCTAATGGAAATAAACAAGCAGAAAATGTACTGAAAGAAACATTGGAAGAAATAAGGAAAGAGAATAGAATGCTGCAAAGCCTTCTGGAAGAGGATAAACAGCCTGACAAAAGTCCTGTAAAGCATGACAGCATAAAGTATCCTCCTTCCCCCCCTGCAGAGGAGAAGAAAGAGGGCGCTGCAATGATAGAGAAAGAAATGCAGCCTATAGAGGATTTTCAACCTGCTGCTTTTCAAGATGAAGTAGAAACATCCTTGGAAGCCCAAATACTGCAGCTTCACACAAACGGAGAAACAATAGACGATATAGCTAAAAAGTTAAATTGCGGAAAAACAGAAGCTGAAATAATTATCAAAATGCATCAAAAAAAGTCGTAGAAATCACTTGCCTCCTTGGGGAGGTTGTGGTATAGTAACCTTTGGTGTAAATAGTCTATCTATGATTAGTTAGCTAAAAATCACACGCATTTTGATTTATAAGGTTGGTGCTGATATTCAGTGTTCTTATAAAGAAGATAAATGCGGAGGAATAAAACCAATTAGGAGGAATTTATTATGGCAGCAATTTCAATGAAACAATTGCTAGAAGCTGGTGTACACTTTGGTCACCAAACACGTCGTTGGAATCCAAAAATGAAAAAATACATTTTCACGGAGCGTAACGGCATCTACATCATCGACTTACAAAAAACAGTTAAAAAAGTGGATGAAGCATACAACTACGTGAAGGACATCGCAGCAAACGGCGGTACAGTTCTTTTCGTCGGTACAAAAAAACAAGCTCAAGATTCTGTACGTGACGAAGCGGTCCGTTCAGGTATGTTCTATGTAAACCAACGCTGGTTAGGCGGAACATTAACAAACTTCCAAACAATCCGCAAACGTATTAACCGTTTGAAAGATATTGAAAAAATGGAAGAAGACGGTACTTTCGATGTACTTCCTAAAAAAGAAGTAGTAAATTTATTAAAAGAAAAAGATCGTCTTGTTAAATTCTTAGGTGGAATTAAAGAAATGAAAAAAATTCCAGACGCATTATTTGTAATTGATCCTCGTAAAGAGCGTATCGCAATTGCAGAAGCGCACAAACTAAACATTCCGATCATCGGAATTGTTGATACAAACTGCGACCCGGATGAAATCGATTATGTAATCCCTGCAAACGATGATGCAATCCGTGCAGTAAAACTTCTTACTTCAAAAATGGCAGATGCTATTCTGGAAGTAAAACAAGGTGAAGAAACAGAAGAAGCTGTTTCTGAACAAGACCAATTAGAAGCAGAAGTTACAGAAGAAGCTGCTTCCAAAGAGTAATCTTTTAAAAGGTGAGGGTGATAAGAGGATAGAAGCCTTTTATCACCCTTTTTTCAGGAAAGAAGAAGGAATAACAAAAATCAACGTTTTTAAGGAGGAATTAACATGGCAGTAACTGCTAAAATGGTTAAAGAATTACGTGAAAAAACAGGTGCTGGAATGATGGATTGTAAAAAAGCACTGACAGAAACAAACGGAGATATGGAGCAGGCAATTGATTTTCTTCGTGAAAAAGGAATGGCGAAAGCTGCTAAAAAAGCAGATCGTGTTGCTGCAGAAGGTTTAACGCATATTGAATTAGACGGAAATAGAGCTGCAATTATTGAAGTAAACTGTGAAACAGACTTCGTTACAAAGAACGATCAATTCAAGCAATTGCTTTCTGACCTTGGAAAACACATTGTGAAAAATAATCCTGAAACTGTTGAAGAAGCTTTACAACAACCATTTTTAGATGGTTCTGAAACAGTTGACGCAGCAATCACTACAGTGGTTTCTAAAATTGGAGAAAAAATCTCCCTTCGCCGTTTCACTGTATTAGAAAAAACAGATAATGATGCTTTTGGTGCATACCTTCATATGGGCGGACGTATCGGCGTGCTTTCATTGTTGGAAGGAACAACAGACGAAGAAGTAGCGAAAGATGTTGCGATGCATGTAGCAGCTATTAATCCTCGTTATGTATCTCGTGATGAAGTTGCTGAAGAAGAAGTGAACAGCGAGCGTGAAGTGCTTAAAACACAAGCATTAAACGAAGGAAAACCAGAAAACATCGTTGAAAAAATGGTGGAAGGCCGTCTAGGTAAATTCTTCGAAGAAATCGTTCTTTTAGAACAAAGCTTTGTAAAAGATCCAGACCAAAAAGTGAAAAAATATGTTGGAGATAAAGGTGCTTCTGTAAAAGCATTTATTCGCTATGAAGTAGGCGAAGGAATGGAAAAACGTGAAGATAACTTTGCGGAAGAAGTAATGAGCCAAATCAAAAAATAAGTTGTGCAAATTAGGGGACATTAATTTGTTCCCTTCTTTGTAGGGGTTTTTCAAAAGGCCGAGTGAAAACTGGAAAGTTTAATTCGTCCTTTTGAGCATCCTCTTATAGCTATATATTGTAAATATATTTTTTCTCTGGAGGTTATTATGACGACAGCACATTATAATAGAGTTGTGTTAAAATTAAGTGGAGAGGCATTAAGTGGAGAAGAAGGATACGGAATCTCTCCTAAAATCATTCATTCCATTTCAGAACAGGTTAAAGAAATTGTAGAGCTTGGTGTAGAGGTTGCTGTAGTAGTTGGCGGCGGTAACATCTGGCGCGGTAAAGTAGGATCAGAAATGGGCATGGATAGAGCTTCAGCTGATTATATGGGGATGCTTGCAACAATTATGAATTCTCTTGCTTTACAGGACGGTCTGGAAACGATTGGTGTACAGACCAGAGTACAGACATCCATTGAAATGAGACAGGTTGCTGAACCATACATACGGCGGAAAGCGATTCGCCATCTGGAGAAAAAGCGTGTTGTTATTTTTGCTGCTGGTACTGGAAATCCTTATTTTTCTACAGATACAACAGCTGCATTACGTGCTGCAGAAATTGAAGCAGAAGTTATTTTAATGGCTAAAAACAACGTGGACGGCGTTTATACAGATGATCCTAAAATCAATAAAGAAGCAAAGAAATATGACTCACTTACCTATTTAGAAATGTTAAATGAAGGATTAGGTGTAATGGATTCTACCGCTTCTTCATTATGTATGGATAATGACTTACCGCTGATTGTCTTCTCTATTATGGAAGAAGGTAATATTAAACGAGTTGTGCAAGGTGAAAACATTGGAACAACGATAAGGGGGAACTAAACATGTCAGAATCAGTGATAAAAGATACGAAGGAAAAAATGGACCAGGCTGTTCAAGCTTATTCAAGAAATCTAGCCTCTGTTCGTGCTGGACGTGCCAATCCAAGTCTATTAGATACGGTTTATGTTGATTATTATGGTGCTTCTACACCGCTGAACCAACTAGCTCAGGTAGGTGCTCCAGAAGCTAGACTGCTAACCGTTACTCCATACGATAAGTCAGCAATTGGCGATATTGATAAAGCAATCCAAAAAGCGGACTTGGGACTTTCTCCATCGAATGATGGAAACATCATCCGCATCAATATTCCTGCACTTACACAAGAGAGAAGAAAAGACTTGGTTAAAGTAGTAGGGAAATATGCAGAAGAAGCTCGTGTACAAATCAGAAATCTTCGCCGCCAGGCAAATGACCAGCTGAAAAAAGCTGAAAAAAATGGCGATATGACAGAAGATGATTTAAGAGCATTTCAAGATGATGTTCAAGAAACAACAGATGCGTTTATTAAGCAAATTGAAGATTTAGCAAAAACAAAAGAAAATGAAATTATGGAAGTGTGATAGAGGATACATGCCTTCTATCCATCTTAACAGTACAACCCAGGCAAAATATATTTTGTTTAAAGGTGACAGTTTTCTGCTAACGTAGTAAGATGCCATTAAGCCCTCTTATTAAAGGGGGTTTTTGTATTAATGTTACTGGCAATCATGCACTTATATATGAATGGATAAAAAAGACTTCCGTACCCGATGTATGTCGCGGTTAGCGGAAAATCCTTTTCTAAACGTGTCATTTTATCGGATCTTTAAAAACAGCCGATTTCATACATGTTAAACGAAATACAGTCATATTATTTATTGGCATGGTCATGCCTTTCATCCCTTGTTCTTCGATAAAAGATGAAGAGGGTTTATGAACAAACAACCATTCGGGGGACGGAAAATGTCTATTAAAATTCCTTTTTTATCAAAACAACCAAAAGAACCGGATTCACTTTCTGAAGAAAATGCTCCTAATCATGTTGCTATCATCATGGATGGGAACGGCAGATGGGCACAAAAACGGGGATTACCCAGGTTTGCTGGTCATAAAGAGGGTGTATCTACGGTGAATAAAATCGTTAAAACCGCTGTGAAAGCAAATGTGAAGGTTTTAACGCTTTATGCTTTTTCAACAGAAAACTGGAAACGGCCAAAACAAGAAGTAGAATATATTTTAAAACTTCCAAAAGAGTTTTTGCATGTATATTTACCAAGTTTAATGGAAAATAATGTTCGTATCCAAACGATAGGCGATTTTCAGGCATTGCCGAGCCATACACAGGAAGCAGTAAACTATGCAAAAGAAAAAACGAAGCATAATGATGGTCTTATCTTAAACTTTGCCCTTAATTACGGCGGTCGTTACGAGATTTTAAAAGCAGTCAAGCAGATTGTAACGGAAGTAAAAGAAGATGATATCGATATGAACAGCTTAGATGAAGAAACCTTTTCAAAATATTTATATACAACTGGTGTCTCTGACCCGGATCTGTTGATCCGTACTGGCGGCGAATGCCGTTTAAGTAATTTTATGCTTTGGCAAATGGCGTATACGGAGTTTTGGTTTACAGATAAACTGTGGCCGGAGTTTACAGAAGAAACATTCTATGAAGCATTACTTGCATATCAGCATCGGAAAAGACGATATGGAGGTATATAAGGTGATGATGATTTAATGAAGCAACGAACGATAACAGCAATTATAGCTCTGCTTGTATTTGTGCCGATTATTATTATTGGCGGTTTGCCATTTACTATTTTTGTCTATCTGTTAGCGACGATAGGGATAGTTGAATTAATGCGGATGCGCCATCCTGATAAGAATTTTTTTCCGTATGTTTTATCAGCTTTACTGACATGGGTTATTTTATTGCCTAATGAATTACTGGCTGATATTGAATGGCTGACGAAATATGAATTGATCTCTATCTTTATTTTTGTTTTATTGGCGTATACCGTGCTTGTAAAAAATGAGTTTACTTTTGACCAGGTCGGCTTTGTTGTCCTTGCGGCGTTTTATGTTGGTTTAGGGTTCTTTTATTTGCTGCAGACTAGAGATGGAGAAAATGCGCTGAGAAATATTTTATTTGCATTTTGCATTATTTGGGCAACGGATACTGGAGCCTACTTATTTGGACGCAAACTGGGAAAGCATAAATTATGGCCGACTATCAGCCCGAAGAAGACCGTTGAAGGCGCGCTGGGAGGTATTTTTGTAGCTGTAGTTGTAGCTGTGATTTTTCATCTGATAGCGCCATTTGAGCAATCCTGGCTGACATTGATTATTGTTACGATGATAGCTTCTGCCTTTGGACAAATCGGTGATTTGGTTGAATCTGCCTTTAAACGTGTGTATCATGTAAAGGATTCCGGGAATATTCTTCCTGGACACGGCGGCATTTTAGATCGCTTTGACAGCATGCTTTTTGTTTTTCCATTACTGCATTTTATTCACTTTTTTTAACAAATAGAAGCGAATATTGTAGAATTGGTAAAGTAAGCTGACTTATTGAATATACTAGGTGAAGAGCTTTCTTTTGGCTAATACATAACAAAATTACATTATCGGACAAGTTAGCATATATGTTATTCTTGTTCCGGCACATACATGTATAGTTCCTGCTGCAGGATACTATATGAATGAGAAATAAATGATTGTTATGTGAACTTGTTGCGGAGAATCAAATGGTTAAATACTCCCTAACAACCTCTTTCTACCTTTATAAAAAAGGAAGGTGCTGTCATGACAACGGTTATTGCGTTTATATTGATGTTTGGTCTGCTCGTTTCCATTCATGAGTGGGGCCACCTGATTTTTGCAAAAAGAGCAGGCATGCTTGTCCGTGAATTTGCAATTGGCTTCGGCCCCAAAATATTGTCATTCACAAAAAATGAGACGCTTTATACAATCCGGTTGATTCCGGCGGGCGGATATGTCCGTGTTGCTGGAGATGACCCGGAAATTGTAGAGTTAAAACCAGGGCATCATATTGCGCTTGATTTTAACAGAGATGGAAAAGTATCTAAAATTATTGTAAATAACAAATCAAAGCATCCGAATGCTCGGACGATTGAAGTAGAGAAGGTCGATCTTGACCATAAGCTGTATATCGAAGGCTATGAATTGGATGACGAAGAGACAAAGCTTCATTTCGATGTCGATCCGAAAGCGATGTTTATCGTGGATGAACAGGAAACACAGATCGCTCCTTTCGATAGACAATTTGCATCTAAAACGGTCGGACAGCGTGCCATGCAGCTTTTTGCCGGGCCAATGATGAACTTTGTACTTGCCATCTTTATCTTCCTGCTTATGGGGATGATTCAAGGCGTTCCGGTAGAGGAAGCACAAATGGGTGAGGTCCAGCCGGAAAGCCCGGCAGAAGAAGCGGGGCTGCAGGAAAATGATGTTATTACACAAATAGGAGATCAATCTGTCTCAACCTGGGATCAATTTACGGATATTGTCCGGGAAAATCCGGATGAGGAATTAGATTTGGTTATCTCCAGAGGTGACACAGAGCAAGAATTAACGGTTGTCCCAGCTGAAGTGGAGACCGTGGACGATAGAGGAGATCCAATTCATATCGGGCAAATCGGTGTAACTCCGGCTTATGAAAAAAATATCCTTGGAACATTAGTATTTGGATTTGAGACAACTTATGAAACGTCGAAGCTTATACTTAACAATTTAGTCATGTTGGTTACGGGCCAGCTTTCCATTGATGTTCTATCAGGGCCCGTAGGAATTTATGATGCGACAGATCAGGTTGTTCAATCTGGCTTTACAAACTTTTTAATGTGGACAGCGATGTTGAGTATTAATTTAGGAATTATTAATTTAGTTCCTCTGCCAGCATTAGATGGCGGTCGCTTAATGTTTGTCGGACTGGAAGCTGTCAGAGGAAAACCGATAGCTGCAGAAAAAGAAGGAGTCTTTCATTTTGTCGGGTTTGCCCTCTTGATGCTCTTAATGATTGTTGTCACATGGAATGACATTCAGCGATTATTCTTGTAAAATAAAATAGTAAATCTAATAGGTTACCCTTGTCGGTTTATAGACAAGGGTTTCGTGTTTTCGCTTAAATTATAGGAAAAAATTTCTTCCTGTGTAGTCAAATATCTATCTACAATTGGAGGGGTATAGATGAGTATTTCCAAGCAAGAAAAAATGAAATTACTGCTTGAGCAAATTCAGTTGTCTGAGACATCGATTCAAACGTATTTTGCCTCAAGTTATTTAGAAAAAGTAGAGGTTTATAAGCAAGAGAAGAAATGGCATTTTTATATTCATTTAGAGGATGTTCTTCCATTCGATGAATATTTATATTTCCAACAGTCTTTGCAAAAAAGCTTCTCATCCATTGCCGAGAAGGTCGAGCTGACATTACATACAGATAATAAGCAATGTAATGAAAAAGATATTGGTGTATATTGGAAACACTTTTTAGCAACAACTTCCATTTCACCTGCATATCAGGAAATGGTAATGCAGCAAACGCCTCAAATTGTGGAAAATAAGATAATCTTAACTTCAAGAAATGAAGCAGAATCAAATATTTTGAAGAAAAGACTTGAACCAGCCTTCAGTCAATTCTGTTATCAAATTGGTTCCAGACCTTACTCCATTGATTTAGAAGTAAATGCTGATCAAAGTGAAATGCAAGCATTCCAAGACAATAAAGCAAAAGAAGATCAGGCGCTTGTCCAAAAAACCGTACAAGAAAAAGAAAAGCGGGATAAAGAAAAGGATACGCCTGTCAGCCAGCCGCTGGCGATCGGTTATAAGATTCAGGACGAGCCGGCAGAGATGAATCAAATCCTGGAAGAAGAAAGACGGATTACTGTACAAGGCTATGTATTTGATTCAGAAATCAGAGAGCTGCGGTCTGGAAGAAGCCTTTTGATTATTAAAGCAACAGACTATACCGATTCCCTGCAAATAAAAATGTTCTCCAAGGGGGATGAGGATGTCAATAAATTTCAATCTGTTAAAAAAGGGATGTGGGTAAAAGCTCGCGGCAGCATCCAAACAGATATGTATACCAATGAATTGGCAATGATGGCAAAGGATATTCATGAGGTACAAGTAAGAGAAAAACAAGATGAGGCGCCTGAGGATGAAAAAAGAGCAGAGCTGCACGCACATACGACAATGAGCCAAATGGATGCGGTCGTTTCTCCGGATGCATTGGTGGAACAGGCTGCCAAATGGGGTCATCCTGCTGTAGCGATCACAGACCATGCTGGCGTGCAAGGCTTCCCGGATGCTTACTATGCTGGAAAGAAACATGGCATTAAAGTGCTTTATGGTGTAGAAGCAAATTTAGTCGATGACGGTGTTCCGATTGCCTACAATGAGAGTGACCGTTTACTAAAAGATGCAAACTATATTGTATTTGACGTGGAAACAACAGGGCTCTCTGCTGTGTATGATACGATCATCGAATTAGCCGCGGTAAAGGTACATGACGGTGAAATCATTGACCGATTTGAATCATTTGCTAATCCGCATCATCCGCTGTCTGAGACAACGACGAATTTAACGGGGATTACGGATGATATGGTTAAGGATGCTCCTGAAGTCGGCGATGTCTTAAAAGATTTTCATGCCTGGATGGGAAAAGATATATTAGTAGCGCATAATGCAAGCTTTGATATGGGCTTCTTAAATCAAGGATTTAAACGGATTGGCTATGAAAAAGCAGCCAACCCAGTTATTGACACATTAGAATTAGCCAGATTTTTAATTACAGAGCTTAAAAATCATCGTTTAAATACGTTATGTAAGCATTTAGGAATTGAATTGACGCAGCATCACCGTGCCATTTATGACGCGGAAGCAACAGGTTATTTATTGTGGAATCTGGTTCAGAAATTAATGGAAAGAGAAATCACCAATCATCAGGACTTAAATAATCATATGGGAGAGAATAATGCTTATCAGCGCTCCAGACCTTTTCATTGTACGATTTTAGCGCAGACGCAGGAAGGTTTGAAAAATCTATACAAGATTGTATCCCATGCGCATATTGATTATTTCTATCGTGAACCGAGACTGCCACGGTCTATTTTGAAAAAATACCGTAAAGGTCTCTTGATCGGGACGGCTTGTGACAGAGGAGAAGTCTTTGAAACCATGATGCAAAAATCCGAGGAAGAGGCGGAGCAGGTTGCTGAGTTTTATGATTATATTGAAGTGCAGCCTCCTAAAAACTATGTCCATTTGGTAGATAAAGATTTAGTGCAGAACGAAGCACAGATAGTAGATATATTACGAAAGCTTGTCAATCTTGGGGAACGCATGGGGAAATTAGTAACTGCGACCGGCAATGTGCATTATTTGCAAGATATTGATAAGCAGTACCGGCAAATCCTGATTGCCTCGCAGGCTGGTAATCCATTAAACAGACAGACACTGCCGGATACACCATTCCGGACGACAGGTGAAATGCTTGGAGCTTTCTCCTTTTTAGGAAAAGAAAAAGCAAAAGAAATTGTGGTCCAAAATACGCAGCAGTTAGCTGATAGTATAGAGGATATCTCTCCTATTCAGGATGGCTTGTTTACGCCGAACATTGAAGGGGCGGAACAAGAAATGCGTGATTTATGCTATGATATGGCGAAAAAAGTATATGGCGAGCCGATACCGGAAATTGTTACCAATCGTCTGGAGACGGAATTAGAAAGTATTATCGGAAACGGATTCGCAGTAATTTATTTGATTTCCCATAAACTGGTTAAAAAATCCTTGGATGATGGCTATCTTGTAGGCTCACGGGGCTCTGTCGGATCTTCCTTTGTTGCTACGATGACCGAAATTACAGAGGTTAACCCGCTTCCGCCGCATTATGTCTGTCCAAGCTGTAAGCATGCTGAGTTCTTTACAGACGGATCTGTAGCGAGCGGTTTTGACCTGGAAGATAAAAATTGTCCAGAGTGCGGAGCTGCACTTGTAAAGGATGGACAGGATATTCCTTTTGAAACGTTCTTAGGCTTTAAAGGAGATAAGGTTCCGGATATTGACTTGAACTTCTCAGGAGATTATCAGCCGCGCGCTCATAACTATACGAAAGAACTGTTTGGTATAGATAGTGTGTACCGGGCTGGAACAATTGGAACGGTAGCTGAAAAAACGGCCTATGGCTATGTGAAAGGCTATGCTTCCGACCATCAGCTTGTTTATAAAAATGCGGAGATTGACCGTCTTGTACAAGGCTGTACCGGAGTGAAAAGAACAACCGGGCAGCATCCGGGAGGAATTATCGTTGTTCCCGATGATAAGGAAATTTATGATTTCACACCGATACAGTTCCCGGCGGATGACCGGAACAGTGAATGGCGGACAACACATTTTGATTTCCACTCGATTCACGATAATCTGCTGAAGCTGGATATACTTGGACACGATGATCCGACTGTTATCCGTATGCTGCAGGATTTAAGCGGAATCGATCCTAAAACTATCCCTACCGATGATGAAGAAGTGATGAAAATCTTTGGCGGAACAGAGTCTTTAGGAGTGACTCCGGAGCAAATCCAGTGTAAAACTGGCACGCTTGGAGTACCTGAATTTGGTACAAAATTTGTGCGGCAGATGCTTGAGGATACGAAGCCAAACACCTTTGCAGAACTGTTGATTATATCAGGTCTGTCCCACGGTACCGACGTGTGGCTCGGCAATGCACAGGAGCTGATTAATAACGGCACGTGTAAGCTTCCGGATGTTATCGGCTGCCGTGATGATATTATGGTCTATTTAATGCATAAAGGCTTAGAGCCTTCCTTGGCATTTAATATCATGGAGTTTGTCCGGAAAGGTAAAGGGCTGAAGGACGAATGGATTGATGAAATGAAGAAAAACAATGTACCAGACTGGTATATTGAATCTTGTAAGAAAATCAAATACATGTTCCCGAAAGCACATGCGGCAGCCTATGTTTTAATGGCTGTACGAATCGCCTATTTCAAAGTGCATCACCCGATTCTTTTTTATGCGGCATATTTCACCGTTCGTGCGGATGATTTTGAGTTAGATACGATGATTAAAGGTTCGGATGCTATCCGTAAACGTATGGAAGAGATTAATTATAAGGGCAATGACGCATCGCCAAAAGAGAAGAACTTATTGACTGTGCTTGAGCTTTCATTAGAAATGTGTGAACGCGGCCTATCTTTAAAAAAGGTAGATTTATATAAATCAAGCGCAACCGAATTTATCGTTGACGGTGATTCGCTGCTTCCTCCTTTCAATGCTGTGGACGGCTTAGGCACCAATGCGGCATTAAATATTGTGAAGGCCCGTGAAGAAGGAGAATTTCTTTCTAAAGAAGATTTAAGAGAAAGAAGTAAAATTTCCAAAACTGTGCTGGAGTATTTAGACACGCACGGATGCTTAGAAGGTATGGAAGAGAAAAACCAGCTTTCCTTATTCTAAATGTGAAAGACATACGCATAAATCCGTTTGTTTTTGGAGAAACTAAAAGAAATTAGTTGAGGGTAAAAAGCGCTGTAGTATTGATTTGGAGGTTTGCAAAGGGGTATAGAATATGCTATACTATTTTTGTTTAGAATGTTCGATACGTACGAATGTAAAGAGTGGGTGCACACCCACTCTTTATTCATACCTCGCCTAAACAAGACTCTCTGCTTCCCCCGCCGTATTTTAGGCAGGGGTTTTATATTGATTGAAGGCGTGAGGACATGGTTAAAGGAGGTTTACACTTGAGTTCCAAGATAATTGAGATAACAACCGAATTAGTTAATCCGATTTTAGAAGAGAAAAATTTAGAATTAGTTGATATCGAGTATGTGAAAGAAGGGAAAAACTGGTTTCTACGTGTTTATATTGATAAAGAAGGTGGTATTGACATTGTAGAATGCGGTGAGGTCTCTGAACAGTTAAGTGAAAAACTGGATAAAGCTGACCCGATAAAAGAAGCTTATTTTCTAGAAGTATCTTCCCCGGGAGTTGAAAAACCGTTAAAAACACTGGATGACTTTAAAAAGAACATTGGTAACAATGTTTTTGTGAAGTTATATGAAAAAATTGATGGTGAAAAAACGTATGAAGGCATTTTACAAAATGTAGAGAACGATACCCTTTCTATTGAATACAAAATTAAAACGAGAAAGAAAATCGTAGAAATACCTTATGATAAGGTAGCAAAAGCAAGACTGGCAGTCTTGTTTTAATGAAGAGTACGAGAACAACATCCAAAAGGGGGAAAACAAAAAGTGAGCACGCAGTTGTTTGATGCGATTGATCATTTAGCAAAAGAAAAAGGGATAGACAAGGATATATTGATGGAGGCTTTGGAAGCAGCGCTTATTTCTGCTTATAAAAAGAATTTTAAGTCCGCATCGAATGTTCGGGTAGAGTTGAATGAAATTACTGGAAAGATGGCTGTTTACGCAAGAAAAACAATTGTCGAAAATGTAGAAGACTCGCAGCTGGAAATATCTCTTGACGAAGCAAAAAGTATTAATCCGAATTATGATGTAGATGATGTTATTGAAGTGGAAGTAACACCGAAAGATTTTGGACGTATTGCTGCCCAGGCTGCTAAACAAGTAGTTACCCAGCGAGTGCGTGAAGCAGAACGAGGCGTTATCTTCTCTGAGTATATTGATAGAGAAGAAGATGTCATGACTGGAATTATTCAGCGTAAAGATTCACGTTTCGTCTATGTGAACCTTGGCAAAATTGAAGCCAAGCTGGCAGAGGCAGAACAGATGCCTACAGAAGAATACCATATTCATGACCGGCTGAAGGTTTACGTGACAAAGGTTGAGAATACAAGCAAGGGGCCGCAAATCTATATTTCCCGCTCACATCCAGGCTTGTTAAAGCGTTTATTTGAAATGGAAGTTCCTGAAATTTATGATGGAATTGTTGAAATTAAATCTGTTTCCCGTGAAGCTGGCGACCGCTCTAAAATTTCTGTTCATGCACCAGACCCGGAAATTGATCCGGTGGGATCTTGTGTGGGCCAAAAAGGACAGCGTGTGCAAGCAATCGTAACAGAATTAAAAGGTGAAAAAATCGATATTGTAGAGTGGTCTGAGGATCCTGTCGTTTATGTATCGAACGCATTAAGTCCTTCTAAAGTATTGAAAGTATTTGTTGATGAGGAAGAAAAAGCAACGACAGTCGTTGTTCCAGATTATCAACTGTCTCTGGCAATCGGTAAAAGAGGACAAAATGCACGTTTAGCCGCTAAACTTACAGGCTGGAAAATTGATATCAAAAGTGAAACGGATGCAAGAGCAGAAGGTTTGCTGGATGATGCAGAAATAGAAGAAGCTTATTCTGACAACGATGAAGATTTGTTTGAATAAGGAGGTATTTTAACTTGGCTAAGAAGAAAAAGATACCAGAGAGAAAATGTGTTATTACAAATGAAATGAAGCCTAAAAAAGAATTGATCCGCATTGTCCGGAATAAAGAAGGGGAAGTGTTCGTTGACGTAACTGGCAAGAAAAACGGACGAGGAGCTTACCTTTCCAAGAATAAGTCTGTGATAGAACAGGCTCGGAAAACCAATGCGCTTAACAAAATTTTGAACGCAGAAGTAAGTCCAACAATCTACGATGAGTTAGAAGCTTTAGTAGAGGGAGAATGACATGAATCCTAATTATTTGAACATCATTGGTCTCGCTGTCCGGGCAGGGAAATGCTCAACAGGAGAAGACACTATTTTAAAGGATATTCGTAAAGGTCGTGCAAAGCTTGTTTTATTGGCAGAAGATATTGGACCGCAAACCAAAAAGAAACTTTCGGATAAATGTACCTCGTACAAAGTTCCGTATCGACTTGTTGATAACCGGGATATCTTATCGCAGGCAATCGGGAAAGAACAGCGAGTAGCTATAGCAATACTAGATTCAGGCTTTGCAAAAAAACTCCTTACTCTAGTTGGATAAATAAATCCGGGGGTGAACGCATGAGCAAAATACGTGTATATGAATATGCGAAGAAAAATAAGGTAGCGAGTAAAGAAGTCATTCAATTTTTAAAAGAAAAGAATGTGGAGGTTTCCAACCACATGTCTACGATTTCTGACAATGAAATCAAACAATTGGATGAAAAATTTAACCCGCAGCCAAAACAAGATAAAAAGAAAAACGATCAAGTAAATACGAATAAACAGCAAAAGAATAAAAATACCGGAAATAAACCAAATACAAATCGGAATCCTAAAAAAGATAATCCGAAAAATAAAAAACAAAAAACCTCTAACAAAGGTAAACAACATCAACCACAAAAGGAGCAGTCGTTAGTGAAAGAGACTCCAAGTAAAATTACGTACCACGGTATATTGACCGTACAAGATTTAGCAGAAAAACTTCATAAAGAACCTGCAGAAATCATCAAGAAATTAATGTTTATGGGTATCATGGCTACAAAAAACCAAGACCTTGAAGATGATGCTGTAGAGCTGATTTGTGATGAATATAATGTCGAGGTCGAAAAAGAAATTATTTTGGAAGATACAGACCTTGATAAATATATTGAAGAAGATGACAGTGAAAAATTGCAGGAGCGTCCTGCTGTTGTTACCATTATGGGACATGTTGACCACGGGAAAACAACGTTATTAGATGCTATACGCCATACGAAGGTTACTGCTGGTGAAGCTGGTGGAATCACACAGCATATTGGCGCTTACCAAGTTGAAAATGATGGCAAAAAAGTTACATTTTTAGATACACCGGGTCACGCAGCGTTTACAAGTATGCGTTCGCGCGGTGCACAAGTAACAGATATTGCTATTTTAGTTGTCGCAGCAGATGATGGCGTGATGCCGCAGACAGTGGAAGCAATCAACCATGCGAAAGCTGCTGGAGTACCAATTATTGTTGCTGTTAATAAAATGGATAAAGAAGGCGCGAATCCGGACCGCGTGATGCAGGAATTAACAGAGCATGAACTGATTCCTGAAGATTGGGGCGGAAGCACTATCTTTGTTAACCTTGCTGCACTTAAAGGGGAAGGTATTGACGATCTGCTGGAAATGATTTTATTAGTTGCAGAGGTAGAAGAATTAAAAGCAAATCCAGATGCGAAAGCTTTCGGTACAGTAATCGATGCACAGTTAGATAAAGGCAGAGGTTCTGTAGCAACACTGCTTGTGCAAAACGGTACCCTGCATGTAGGAGATCCGCTTGTTGTCGGCAGTACGTATGGTAAAGTTCGTGCTATGGTAAATGATTTAGGACAACGCGTGAATCAAGTAGGACCGTCAGCTCCAGTTGAAATTACGGGGTTACAGGATGTTCCGCAGGCAGGAGACCAGTTCCTTGCATTTTCTGATGAGAAAAAAGCGCGTCAAATCGGGATTGCTCGTCAACAGAAGCGGATTGATGAAAACCGCGGCGGCCAATCCACTGTCAGCCTGGATGATTTATTTGAACAAATCAAGCAGGGTGAAATGAAAGAATTAAATATCATTGTGAAAGCGGACGTACAAGGTTCTGTGGAAGCATTAGCCGCTTCTTTACGCAAGATAGAAGTAGAAGGCGTCAATGTTAAAATCATTCATACAGGCGTAGGAGCGATTACAGAATCCGATATTATCTTAGCTTCAGCGTCCAATGCGATTGTTATTGGTTTCAATGTCCGCCCTGATGTCAACGCAAAAAGAGCTGCAGAATCCGAAAAAATCGATTTACGTCTGCACCGTGTTATTTACAGTGCGATTGAAGAAATTGAAGCAGCAATGAAAGGTCTGCTTGATCCGGAATATGAAGAAAAAGTTATTGGTCAGGCGGAAGTACGTGAAACATTCAAGGTATCACGTATTGGTACCATTGCTGGAAGCTATGTAACAGATGGAAAAATTACCAGAGATTCGAGCGTTCGTCTTATTCGTGACGGTGTTGTTCTTTATGAAGGTGAATTACAAGCATTGAAACGGTTTAAAGATGACGTAAAAGAGGTACAACAGAATTATGAATGTGGAATTACATTGGCTAACTTTAACGATATTAAAGAAGGCGATATTATCGAAGCCTATGTAATGGAAGAAATGGAACGAAAATGATTCTCTATGCAGAAGTAGAGTGTATGTTGTATGAAGGAAATTCCTTAAAAGCAAAGCGCTCCGTGTTGAAACGGGTTATAAATAAACTGCGCCAATCGTTTAATGTTTCTGTAACTGAGCTTGAATTTCACGATTTATGGCAACGAACCAAACTTGGGATAGTTATTATTTCGACGGATTATGTGCATGCTGAAAAAGTAATACAACAAGCTTTACACACAATAGATTCTTTTTCTGAATTAGAAAGAACTATAACGAGTATCGAACGATTATAACGAAAATGCATAGAGCTATGTGAGGTGAGATAAATGGCTGAATTAAGAGCTCATCGAGTTGCAGAGCAGATGAAAAAAGAACTGGGTGATATTTTATCCAGAAAAATCAAAGACCCCCGCGTTGGCTTTGTGACGGTTACTGATGTAGAAGTAACCGGTGATCTGCAGCAGGCGAAGATTTTTATTTCTGTATTAGGTGATGAGAAGAAAAAGCAGGAAACCTTATTGGGGCTTGCAAAAGCAAAAGGGTTTATCCGTTCAGAAATCGGCAAGCGAATTCGTTTGCGCAAAACGCCTGAACTTACCTTTGAATTTGACGAAGCAATCGAGCAAGGTAACCGAATAGACTCTATCTTAAGAGATCTTAATAAGTAATGCTAAAAAACTGATCCCTCTGCTCCTTGGCAAGGATCAGTTTTTTTACAAGAATAAGAAAATATATAAAAAATGCTGAATATAGCCGCTTCAGAAATACACTCCGCTTTCCGTGGGCTTGAGCTCAGCCTCCTCGAAAAAAAGAAGTTCACTTTTTTCCTGCGGGGTCTTCACCCTGCGCATTCCCACAGGAGTCTCCGTGTATTTCTTCTGGGACTGCGATTACTCGCCCCATCAAAACCGTCGCTAGAATTTGCGTTATTTCCTTGAAAAAAAAAGCAAATAAAACATAATTGCACTTAGATGGGAGCGGAGGGAAGTCGACTCCTGCGGGAAAAGCAACAGGTGAAGACCCCGCAGGAAGCGGTTTTCTTCCGAGGAGGCTGAACGTTGCCCGCGGAAAGCGACTTCCCGGAGCGGACATCTCTTTGGCAAGAACACCGATGTTTTAAAGACCAAGCGGTATTCTTGGTTTTTCTTATTTATTTCAAAAGGAAAAAGAGGTGTAATGACGATGAATGGTATCTTGCCGCTGTGGAAGCCAAAAGGAATGACTTCTTTTGATTGTGTGGCTAAATGCCGCCGCTACTTCCATACGAAAAAGGTTGGTCATACAGGGACATTGGATCCGGAAGTGGAAGGCGTGCTGCCTATTTGTATCGGCAATGCGACCAAGATTGTTCCCTTTCTCACAGATACAAAAAAAGTTTATGTCGGGACAGTTGCATTAGGGTCCACTACAGAAACAGAGGACGCAACAGGGAATATTGTAGAAGAAAAAGAAGTTACGCACATGCCGGGAAAAACAGAGATTGAAGCGGTGTTAGAAACGTTTCAAGGAACGATCACACAAATACCGCCCATGTATTCTGCTGTAAAGGTCAATGGAAAAAAACTGTATGAATATGCCAGAGCAAATGAAGAAGTAGAAAGGCCAATCAGAGAAGTCTTTATTCATGATATACAGCTTGGGTCTATAGATGAGGAAAAAAGCACTTTTGACATCTACGTAGAATGCTCCAAGGGGACCTATATCAGAACATTATGTGTGGATATCGGGAAGGAATTAGGATATCCGGCACATATGCTGCAGTTAGAAAGAATCCAAACCGGTAGTTTTTCCAAGAAAAATACGGTCACTTTTGCTATGATAGAAGAGGCGGCTGCCAGAGGTGAACAAGACCAGCTATTAAGCCCGATTTCAGAGGGGGTAAGTCATCTAGTACACCAGGAAGTAGATGATGCATTAATGTTTCGCATTAAAAATGGTCAAAAATTAGCTGTTACCGATGCTCCTCTGACAAATAATCCGTTTGTGTTTACGAACAACGAAGAGGTATTAGCCATTTACGAAAAGCATCCGAAAAAACCGGATCAAATTAAACCATTAAGGGTATTTTAACGAGAGAAAGTGCAGGTGTAGCAGGATGAAAACAATGGAATTATCCTATCCGCATATGTTACATAAGGAGGATTTACCAGAAACAGTCAGTGCTATTGGTTTCTTTGACGGTATTCATAAAGGACATCAAAAGGTTATTCAGCAGGCCGTTAATAAAGCAAAAGAAAATAATATGGAGAGTGCAGTTATTACTTTTTTTCCGCATCCCTCTGTTGTATTGAGAAAAGACGTCCATCAGGTGAAGTACATAACCGTATCTTCTGAAAAACAGGAAATACTGGAAAAGCTTCAAGTAGACCGTCTGTATATAATCCGGTTTGATCAAGAATTATCGAAGCTCAGCCCGCAGGCTTTTATTGACCACTTTATTATTGGATTACATATCAAGCATCTTGTAGCAGGCTTTGATTACTCGTTCGGTCATAAAGGACAGGGCAAGATGACGGATATGCAGGATTATGCAAGAGATTTATTTACGTGGGAAACTATTGGTAAAATTACATTAGATGAAGAGAAAGTCAGCTCCACCCGGATAAGAGCGGAATTAGCATCAGGAAATATGGAGCAGGCAGCGCAGCTGTTAGGAAGGACCTTTGAGACAACCGGATTGGTCGTAAAAGGAGCACAGCGCGGACGTGAGCTGGGGTATCCAACTGCGAATCTGTCCATATCCAAGGATGCTTTATTGCCCAAGCAGGGTGTATATGCAACGCTCGTACGTCATCAGGATAAAATATATGGTGGAATGGCGAATATCGGAACGAATCCGACATTTACAGAAACAATGGAAAATCTGTCTGTCGAGGTGTATTTGTTTGACTTTGACGGGGATTTATATGGGGAAGAATTAACGATAGAATGGTTATCTTATACAAGAGAAGAAATAAAATTCGACTCAAAGGAAGCGTTGATTGACAGAATGCAGCAGGATGAGGAAGAAATTAGGGCTTATTTAGCAAATAGAAAAACTAATACTTGATTTTTCTCTTCAAAAACGCTATTCTTATATTTGTACAACCATCGCTTGGCATCACGTAACTCCGACGTATGCTAGGGGATTGGGGATAACAAATTTTATTTTGGAGGTGCCATCATGGCAATTACACAAGAACGCAAGAACAAAATTATTAATGAGTACAAGGTTCACGATACAGATACTGGATCTCCAGAGGTTCAAATCGCTGTTTTAACTGCAGAAATCACTGCATTAAACGAACATTTACGTACACACAAAAAAGACCATCATTCACGTCGCGGTCTTTTGAAAATGGTAGGTAAACGCCGTAATTTGTTAACTTACCTACGTAATAAAGACGTTACTCGTTACCGTGAATTAATCAAAAAACTTGGTTTACGTCGTTAATAAACGCAAAAAGCAGGAGCAATCCTGCTTTTTCTTTTATGTAAAAAATCCTATAAAACGATAGGCTTGTTCAATCAGGATGTATTTTGCGCGTCATATAAAAGGTAGTGATTGATTCCTGTCAAGCTATCGTTTATTCTATAAAAAGGGACTCTTTTGTAAATAATAGAAAATAGAAGAAAAATGTAATATATGAAGAGCTACATATATATTTAAATTGCTGTAGCCTTGAAAGGAGCAACAAAACCAATGGCAGATGAAAAAAAGCTATTCTCTACGGAGATTTCAGGAAAGAAATTTACGGTTGAAGTAGGGGAGCTGGCAAAACAAGCAAATGGGGCCTGCATGATTCATTATGGAGATACGTCGGTACTGTCTGTAGCAACAGCTTCCAAAGAACCGAAAGATTTACCATTCTTTCCGTTAACTGTGAATTACGAAGAAAGATTATATGCGGTAGGAAAGATACCAGGAGGATTTATTAAACGAGAAGGACGTCCGAGCGAAAAAGCAATCCTGTCTTCCAGACTGATTGACCGTCCAATTCGCCCGTTATTCCCTGACGGATTCCGTAATGAGGTACAAGTAATCAGCACGGTAATGAGTGTCGATCAGGACTGCTCTTCTGAAATAGCTGCAATGATCGGTTCGTCTATCGCTTTAAGTATCTCAGATATTCCTTTTGAACAGCCGATTGCAGGTGTTCATGTCGGACGTGTCGATGGAGAACTGATTATTAACCCTACGATCGAACAAGAAGCAAAAAGCGATATTGATTTAACGGTTGCCGGCACAAAAGATGCCATCAACATGGTAGAAGCCGGTGCGGATGAGGTGCCGGAAGATGTCATGCTGGAAGCAATCATGTTTGGTCATGAAGAAATCAAACGTCTCGTTGCGTTCCAGGAGGAAATTGTACAAGCATTCGGCAAAGAAAAATTCGAAGTCGAAATCGCAGAAACAGATGAAGAACTTGTACAAAAAGTGGAAGCAGAAGCAAAAGCAAAACTGCTGGAAGCAATTCAAGTTGTCGAAAAACATGCCCGCGAAGATGCAATTGATGCAGTGAAGCAGGAAATTGTTGAAAAGTATGAAGCAGAAGAAGCGGAAGAAGAAACGATTAAGCAAGTAAAATCTGTATTAAACAGTCTTGTGAAAGAAGAAGTACGCCGCTTAATCACCAAAGAAAAAGTACGCCCAGACGGCCGAAAAGTAGATGAAATCCGTTCATTATCTTCTCGTATCCATGTCCTTCCGCGTACACATGGTTCTGGTTTATTTACACGTGGACAGACACAGGCCTTAAGCATATGTACATTGGGAGCATTAGGTGATGTACAGATTCTAGATGGACTGGATTTAGAAGAAACAAAACGGTTTATGCATCATTATAATTTCCCGCAATACAGTGTTGGTGAAACTGGACCGATTCGCGGACCTGGACGTCGTGAAATTGGTCATGGTGCACTGGGAGAACGTGCGCTGGAAAAAGTAGTGCCAAATGAAAAAGATTTTCCTTATACAATCCGTCTTGTATCTGAAGTACTTGAGTCTAACGGTTCTACTTCTCAAGCAAGTATCTGTGCAAGTACATTAGCAATGATGGATGCAGGTGTTCCGATTAAAGCGCCAGTAGCTGGTATTGCTATGGGACTGGTGAAATCAGGAGAGGACTATACGATTCTTTCTGATATCCAGGGGATGGAAGATGCGCTTGGAGATATGGACTTTAAAGTAGCTGGTACAGAAAAAGGTGTTACTGCGCTGCAAATGGATATTAAAATCGACGGTTTATCCAGAGCGATTTTAGAGGAAGCATTGACACAGGCGAAGAAAGGCCGTATGCACATTCTGGATTCCATGCTTCAAACCATTCAGGAGCCAAATGATGAACTATCTGAATACGCACCAAAAATCTTGACCATGTCGATTAACCCAGATAAAATTCGTGATGTCATTGGACCAAGCGGAAAACAAATTAATCAAATCATTGATGAAACCGGCGTAAAAATCGATATTGAACAAGATGGTAATGTCTTTATCTCATCTACAGACAGCGAGATGAATCAAAAAGCGAAGAAAATTATTGAAGATCTTGTCCGCGAAGTCGAAGTCGGTCAACTGTACCTTGGTACCGTGAAACGTATTGAAAAATTTGGTGCTTTTGTTGAGCTCTTCAAAGGAAAAGATGGACTTGTCCATATTTCAGAGCTGGCAGAAGAACGTACAAATAAAGTGGAAGATGCTGTTTCCATCGGCGATCAAATCATGGTAAAAGTAAAAGAAATTGACCGTCAAGGAAGAGTTAACCTTTCCAGAAAAGCAGTACTGCAGGATGAAAAGAAAGAAAATGCTAAATCCTAGTAAGAAAAATAATTAATTAAAGAAGAAAATATATTTCTGTGATAAAAAAGAAGCTGGTGTTAAATTCAGTTTCTTTTTTTATGGAGATAGAATAAAAAATGCATCGCTTAAAATACATTCATACTTGTCCCTCTAAAAGCATAAAAATTATGAAGAGGGAGGGATTAAAAATGAAGCGGTATTTTAAGTATGTCCATGTTCTTGTTTTCCTGATTCTAATTTTCACGGTATTTGATATACGATATAATCCTTTTCAAACAGAGACGGTCATGATAGAACCATCAGAAATAGAAGTGAGTGCAACAAATGATGCCCTTTATATGGAAATTGAAGAAAAGAAAGAAGCTTACCAGGAAGAACCAGAAAATGCTTATATTGATGAGGTTTGGAAGAAGACACCAGGAAGAAATGGATTAGAAGTGAATGTGGAAGAATCGTATCAGAAAATGAAAGAAGCAGATAAATGGGATGAAAGCTTACTTGTTTTTAATGAAACCTCCCCTGATATCTTGCTGGAGAACCTGGAACCAGCTCCAATTTATCGAGGGCATCCCAAAAAAGAAATGGTCTCTTTCTTAATCAATGTATCCTGGGGGGAAGCATATATCCCGGAAATGCTGCAAATTTTAAAAGACCATCAAGTAAAAGCTACTTTTTTTATTGAAGGAAAATGGGCGCAAAATAATTCTGACCTTGTTAAAATGATTGAAGAGGAAGGACATTTAATCGGTAATCATGCCTATAATCATCCAGATATGGCTGCACTTGATAAAAGCAATGCCAATACGCAGATAGAGGAAACGAATCAAATCTTAAAAACCATCACAGGAGAACAGCCTAAATGGTTCGCGCCCCCAAGCGGAAGTTTTAAAGATGAAACCGTAGAAACCGCTGCAGAGCTGGAGATGGAAACAATTTTATGGACAGTTGATACAATTGATTGGAAGAATCCATCGGTATCTGTTATGGTTAATCGGATAGAAAAAAATGTTCACCCTGGAGCGATGATTCTCATGCATCCAACGCAGGCAACGACGAATGCGTTAGAGCAAATGATTACCATTATCAAGGAAAAAGATTATAAAATAGGAACCGTAGAATCGTTGTTAAGTGAATCACGTTAAGCTGAGATATTTAGGAGGATATGTATTGGTAGAAAAATATACAAGCAGTAATGGAGTACGGATTGTGTTAGAATCAATGCCGGCGGTACGTTCCGTCACGATTGGTATTTGGGTTAAAATTGGATCTAGAAATGAAAATCTCCATAATAATGGCATTTCTCATTTTTTAGAGCATATGTTTTTTAAAGGAACGAAAACAAGAAGCGCGCAGGATATTGCAGAAGCATTCGACTCTATCGGCGGGCAAATCAATGCTTTTACATCGAAGGAATATACATGTTTTTATGCAAAGGTTTTAGATACACATAAAGAATTTGCTTTGGAAGTATTAGCGGATATGTTTTTTGAATCTACATTCGATGAAGATGAAATGGAAAGAGAAAAAAAGGTTGTTTACGAAGAAATAAAAATGTGTGAGGATACACCGGATGATATCGTGCATGATTTGCTGGCAGAAGCCGCATATGGCGAACATCCATTAGGGTACCCTATTCTCGGGACAGAAAAGCAGCTGGCATCTTTTGATCAAAAGCAATTACAGGAGTATGTAGAAGCTAATTATACACCTGATAATGTAGTTGTTTCGGTTGCCGGCAATGTGCCTCATTCGTTTATCAATGATATCGATGCTTATTTTGGTTCTTTTACAAGAAAGGCAACTAAAGAACCAATCATCAAACCTGCCTTTTTACAGGAAGCGATTTACCGGAGTAAGGATACAGAGCAGGCACATCTTTGCCTTGGCTATAATGGATATGAAGCGGGAGACAAGCATTTATATCCATTATCTATCATGAATAACGTGCTTGGAGGCAGCATGAGCTCACGCTTGTTCCAAGAAATACGCGAGAAAAAAGGACTGGCTTATTCTGTTTTTTCTTATCATGCAGCATTTATAGATGATGGCTTGCTGACCATTTATGCCGGTACGGGAAAAGATCAGCTGGGTCAATTAGAAGAAGTGATGGATTCTACACTTCATCATTTTATAGAACATGGGTTAACAGAAAAAGAATTACGAAACAGCAAAGAACAAATTAAAGGAAATCTGATGCTGGGATTAGAGAGCACCAACAGCCGAATGTCACGGAATGGACGGAATGAATTATTATTGCAAAGACATCGTACCTTAGATGATTTGATTTTAGAGATTGATGGGATTACCAATGAACAAGTTACGGATGTTATTAAAAATGTGTTTAAGCAAAAGCCGTCACGGGCATTGATAGCACCGGAAGATACGCGCAAGTAAAAGCATGTTTTTCTTATTTTGGACATATAGTATATAAACGAAACTTCATTATTCTAAGGCTGTGACTGACTGCCTTCAGAACAGAGAAAAGGAGTTTTTCTATGGTACGCTTTCGAGATATGGGAGATAAGGAAATCATCAACGTGAACGAAGGAAAAAGGCTTGGGATGCTTGGGCAGACCGATTTAGAAATCAATCCGAAAACCGGGCAAATCGAAGCGTTTATTGTGCCGAGCTATAAATGGTTCGGCCTTGTAAAAGAGGGAGAAGAAACAAAAATCCATTGGAAGTCTATCAAAAAAATAGGGACAGATATGATCATGATTGATACAGAACTCCCTGAAGAAGGCTAAACAATGTAAAGCTTGTTTATTTTGCAGGAAAAGGTAATCAGACACACCTTTTCCTGCCGGATAAACAGGCTTTTTTTCTATGGGTTTCCCATCGGGACTGCGATTACCAATGTTGTCAGGTTAATGAATTTTTTATTTGTTACAGATGGGTAGTAAAAAACTATCTAGCGGAGGAAAACACGGAGACTCCTATGGGAAAGCGCAGTGTGAAGACCCCGCAGAAAAAAGTGTACTTCTTTTTTTCTACCCGCGGGGCATAAGTGCGACTATGCTTCTGTCTGCGCCTGTCGGCTTGCCAATCAGCAAGTCTTCTTTAAAGGAGGCTGAGCGCAAGCCCATGGAAAGCGTAGTGTTTTTCCGGAGCGGTCGCACTAACCTGACAACATTGCGACGGTTACTCGCCCCACTGAAAACCGTCGCAGCGGACATCTACTCGGCAAGAACTCCGATGTTTTAAAGAACAAGCGTTATTCTTGGTTTTTCTTATTTTTCGAAAATAGGTTTTCACCCTTCTTGCCAGGAAGACTGTATTTTAATGGCTAAATTGTTCACCACTGACTTAAAAATTCATAAACTATATCGAATCATGAATACGTGAAAAGTTGTCTGGAGGTTATACGTAAAATGAGTCGACGGATTGCAGTAATTGGTGGAGATGCAAGGTATTTAGAGTTAATAAAAATATTGAAAAGCAATCATGATAATGAAGTAATTCTTTGTGGTTTTGATAAATTAGAGCAGGGATTTACAGGATTAAACGAATCAGCACTGGATGAGTTGGACCAGAGCAAGCTGGATGTCGTTGTTTTACCGATAACAGGTACTGATTCAAAAGGAAATGTAGAAACTGTTTTTACAGATAAAAAAATTCATTTAGATGAAGCCTGGTTTCAAAAATTACATGCGGAATGTACGATTTTTACCGGGATGACGAATGCGTACTTAACAAGTATGGCGGAAAAAGCGGGTGTTACCTTAGTGCCGCTGCTTGATCGTGATGATGTTGCCATCTATAACTCCATTCCAACAGCGGAAGGAGCCATTATGATGGCTTTTGAGCATACCGATCAGACCGTCCATTCTTCCCGGGTGATGGTTGTAGGATTTGGAAGAGTAGGGAATACGGTAGCGAATAAATTTTCTGCGCTGGGAGCCAAGGTTTCTGTGTGTGCCAGAAGTATAAGGGATTTAGCGCGTATTACGGAAATGGGTTTACAGGCTGTGCCTTTACACGAATTAAACAATCATACAGAGAACTGTGATATTTTAATCAATACTATTCCAAGTTTAGTAGTAACCAAAGAAGCGATTCAAAATCTGCCGACGAATGCAGTTATTATTGATCTGGCTTCCAAACCCGGCGGAACAGATTTTGATTTTGCGAAAAAGCGTGGTATTCAAGCTATATTGGCGCGCAGTCTGCCGGGAATCGTAGCACCAAGAACAGCGGGGAAAATCCTTGCCAATGTGATGGAACAAATTCTGGAGGAGGAGCGTGTGTCAGAATGACATTCAAGAATAAGCGAATCGGCTTTGGCTTAACAGGATCGCATCATACCCTTCCTCATATTTTTCCAATTATCGAGGAATTGATTGAACAGGGAGCAGAAGTCATTCCATTTATAACAGAAATGGTCCAATACACCGATACGAAGCATGGAAAGGCTGCGGATAACGTGAAGAGGCTTGAAAAAGCAGCCAACCATCCTATTATTACCACTATTCCTGATGCAGAGCCTTATGGACCGGATAAACCGCTTGATGTGATGGTGATCGCCCCGCTCACAGGGAATTCGATGAGCAAGCTGGCGAATGCCCATACAGATAATCCGGTTTTAATGGCTGCAAAATCAACGCTCCGAAATGAACACCCTTTATTATTAGCTTTAACAACCAATGATGCGCTTGGGTTAAATGCCAAGAATCTAGCTGTATTGCTTAATGCAAAGCACATCTATTTTGTGCCGTTCGGGCAGGATAATCCGCATCAGAAGCCCTCCTCGCTCTCAGCAAACCTGGATCAATTAATCCCTGCTGCAGAGGCAGCGTTAAAAGGAAAACAAATTCAGCCGATTATTGTACCTTATTCCACGAAAAATGTGTTAAAATGAAGTTTAGTTGACATTTAATAAGTGGAGGGAGTTATTGGAATGGCAGAGCAACAAACATATAATGTAGCCATTGTAGGTGCTACAGGGGCAGTAGGTCAGAAAATTAAACAAATACTCGAAGATAAAAAGTTTCCGGTAAACCAGCTTAAATTACTATCTTCTGCCCGTTCGGCAGGAAAAGAAGAAGCTTTTAACGGGGAAACGATTATTGTTGAAGAAGCTGCGCCAGAATCATTTGAAGGAGTAGATATTGCACTATTTTCTGCGGGCGGTTCCATTTCTAAACAACTGGCACCTGAAGCTGTTAAAAGAGGGGCAGTTGTTGTAGATAATACAAGTGCTTTTCGTATGGATGAAGATGTACCGCTTGTTGTACCAGAAGTAAATCCGGAAGATATTGCAAAACATCAAGGGATTATCGCCAATCCAAACTGTTCTACCATTCAAATGGTTGCAGCTTTAAAACCGATAAAGGATGCATTTGGTATAGGCAAAATCATCGTTTCTACTTACCAGGCAGTATCTGGTGCCGGAAATGCAGCGGTAGAAGAGTTATATGAGCAGTCAAAAGAATATTTAGACGGTAACGAAGTAAAAGCAGAGATTTTGCCGGTTAAAGGAGATAAAAAGCATTTCCCGATTGCGTTTAACGCATTGCCGCAAATTGATGTTTTTGAAGATAATGGTTTTACATTTGAAGAGATGAAAATGATTAATGAAACGAAGAAAATCATGCATGATGAGGCGTTAAATGTTGCGGCAACCTGTGTGCGGCTTCCATTTGCTACCTCCCATGCCGAGAGTGTTTATATTGAAGTAGATCAGGAAGGCCTGAATGTGAAAGATATTTGGAAGACATTGGAATCTGCAGATGGAATCGTCCTTCAGGATAATCCACAGGAGCAGGAATATCCGACACCGCAATCTGCTGAAGGCAAAGAGGAAGTTTTCGTAGGACGCGTAAGAAAAGATTTAGATAATCCAAAAGGCTTCCATTTATGGGTAGTATCTGATAATTTATTAAAAGGCGCAGCATGGAATACCGTGCAAATCGCACAAACGTTAGTAAAAAGTGACGGCTTTAAAAGGTAATTATATATCTTAGTATGTGTTCAAGAAGGCTGATAAAAGAAAAGATGCTTTTCTGGAATAATATTTTCATCTCCCTTCTTGAACCTTCTTGTAAATAATGATGTAATCAATCTATTAGACATCCAGAGTGTAACTTCTTGGATAGTGTTGAGGTGTTAATATTGCAAGTATTAGTACAAAAATTCGGTGGAACTTCCGTACAATCAGAAACGAACAGGGAACATGTTATCCGTCATATTAAAGATGCACTTGTTCAAGAATATAAGTTAGTCGTAGTTGTTTCTGCATTAGGAAGGAAACCGGATCCTTATGCAACAGACAGTTTACTGAGCTTAATTGATTTTCCGGCGAATAAAAACTCAAATCGGGAGCTTGATTTGCTGATGTCATGCGGTGAAGTTATTTCATCCGTTGTGCTTTCTAATGAGCTGCAAAAAAATCATGTTTCTGCGACAGCGCTGACTGGTGCACAGGCTGGTTTTGTAACGAGTGAAGATTTTAATCGTGCAAAGATAAAAGAAGTTAATCCTGCCCGTATTTTACATGAATTGGAAACGCATGACGTCGTTGTGGTTGCTGGTTTTCAGGGCCAAAGCGAGTCCGGAGAAATAACAACGATCGGCCGGGGCGGCAGTGATACTTCTGCAGCTGCCTTAGGTGTTGCGTTAGATGCAGAGCGTATTGAGATTTTTACAGATGTAGAAGGGATTATGACAGCAGATCCGCGTGTCGTAAAAAGTGCACGCCCGCTTGATGTAGTAACTTATACAGAGATTTGTAACCTTGCTTATCAAGGGGCAAAGGTCATCCATCCTCGTGCTGTGGAAATAGCCATGCAAGGGAAAATTCCGATGCGTATCCGTTCGACTTATTCGGAACGGTTAGGGACACTTGTCACATCTTCCCGAATTGAAGAGGCAGGTGCAGATATTTCTGAACGAATGATAACGGGTATTGCACATATTGCGAATGTGACACAGATTAAAGTGCAGACGAAAGAATCAGCGTATCGGGTGCAGTCGGAAGTATTTAAGGCAATGGCTGAAGCAGGTATCTCTGTGGATTTCATTAATATTTCGCCGACAGGTGTTGCTTATACTGTGCCGGCTGAGCTTACGGCAAAAGCGATTGAAATTTTAGAGGTGCTGGGTTTCCAGCCGGAAATTACCGAGAGCTGTGCAAAAGTATCAGCTGTAGGAGCCGGCATGACAGGAGTACCCGGTGTTGCATCTAAAATCGTGCAGGCATTAACCGATTCCGGGGTGCAGATATTGCAGTCAGCAGACAGTCATACGACTATCTGGGTCTTGGTACATGACCACGAGTTAGTTACAGCAGTTAATGCATTACATGATGTGTTTGGTTTAAGTGCAGAGGAAGTATCACTATAGAATCATGTAAAAAAACATGAAGCAGAATTTTGGCTGCTTCATGTTTTTTTATGGACTCTAAAATATAAATTTGGGCCGGAAATTTCACTGTATTTCTGCATCCCTTCTTCCGTATGATTTTTAACTGATTGTTTATACTAATCGTATATAAATAGCTGGAAGGAGTTTTTGTATGCGTATGGATACGGATGATAACAACGAAAATCAAGGAGAAGAGGAAAATCAGCCGAATGCATCTTCTCTTGTCGAAAAAATTCAGCAGCTGGGACAGGCGAATGTTCCGCAGGCGCCTGATTCAAATATCCATGTTTTATCCATTATCGGACAGGTAGAGGGGCATCTTCAGCTGCCTCCGCAAAATAAAACAACAAAATATGAACACTTGCTGCCGCAGCTGATTGCCGTGGAGCAAAACCCTAAAATTGAAGGATTAATCATTCTTTTAAATACAGTCGGCGGGGATGTAGAGGCCGGACTGGCTCTGGCAGAAATGATTGCATCGATGTCGAAGCCGACTACTTCGATTGTATTAGGAGGCGGTCACTCCATTGGTGCGCCAATTGCCGTTGCTACCGATTATTCCTTTATTGTGCCGACAGCAACCATGACAATCCATCCAGTCCGGTTAACAGGAATGGTTATCGGTGTTCCGCAAACCTTTGAATATTTGGACAAGATGCAGGAACGGGTCATTCAATTTATTGTGGAGCACTCCAATATTGACTCGGAAAAGCTGAAAGAGCTGATGTTTGCAAAAGGCAACCTGACTCGTGATATCGGTACAAATGTAGTTGGCAGGGAAGCTGTGGATTATGGGTTGATTGATGAAGTTGGCGGGGTTAAGGAAGCAATACAAAAGTTAAACCATATGATTCAAGGGGCGCGTCCCGAAAAAGAAGAAGGAGATGCTTCATGATACTCTATACACCTTTATCTTATCAGGATATTTTTCCGGAAGCGCAAGGAACTGGAAATGAAATACAAGCAGTAGAGTGGCAGGGAAGAACGGTTTTTGTATCAAAAAATAACGACGGCCATTACCAAATTAATCAGCTAATTTCGAGTAATCCGAATGATTATCTGAATCCGGATTTTTTACCAGGAAGAATTATCAGCTGATGGTAATCTATGCTATAATATAGAAATGGTAAAGAGATAAAATGAAGAAACAATACTGGGTGATATCATAACTGGAACAGCAGCCTCTTTAAAGAGCAGACTTGGAAAAGAAGCATGAATACTTTATTTTCCTGATAAAGTCTCTCTGTCAGCATAAAGAGAACTGATTCCAGTTTCCTTGTTTGTTACCCGGCAAAGGAACATTTTTCTTATTTTAAATCTAGCATTATAGTAATCTTTATTTGTTTTACATACGGGGGTGAGAAAATGGCTGCCAAAAAGAGAAAGAAAAGAAAAAAACGGACAACAAAACAGACGAAAGGCCTGCAAATGGAATTGACCGGATTATTATTGATTTTTATTGCTATATTCGGAAGCGGGGCAGCTATGTTAAGCGGCGGTGCCATCCCTGATTGGCTAGGGAATATCTTTCAGTTTTTTATGGGGATATGGCATTTCCTTATTCCTGTTGCATTATTTTTGATTGGCTTTTATCTTATCTTCAAAAGAAAGGCTCCGGATTTTTTAACAAGAAGGCTGATAGGTTTTTATATTTTGCTGGCCGGTGTTTTATTGCTGACCCATGTACAAGTCATGGAAAGGCTGCTCGCTAATACAGCAGATGTATCTATACTTCGGCTGACCTGGCAGCTTTACTTTCAATATTTAGATGGGACAGGCACCTTGGTGCAAACAGGCGGCGGGATGATTGGCGCACTGTTATTCACCGTCTCCTTCTTTTTATTTTCGATTGCAGGGTCCCGGATAGTTGTATTTTTCTGCTTATTGATCGGGATTATATTTATGACCAATCTATCTATCGGCGATTTTGTTAAAAAGGTCGCAGCAGGGTTTAAAGCCACTTTTGCTTATTTTGGGGAACGTATCCAAAGATCCAGAGCAAATCGGGCGGAGCGGAGAGAGGAAGAACAGAAGCAGAAAGAGATTGCCGACACGGTTGTTCCAAATCAGGAAGAGGCTGGCAATGCGGTTCCGGAAGAACAAGAATACAGTGCAGAAGAGCTTCTGATTAATAATTTTACCGATGTTGCCTATCAAGACCAGCCGGAACCTGAGAAGAACAAAGGGAAAACAACCCCTTCCAGGGAAAAAACAGCAAATATCGATACAGAAGAAGAAACGCATGAAACCATGCCGATGACAGCAACAGAAAATCATGATTATCAATTGCCTTCTATGGAATTATTAGCCAGTCCGGCTCATAATTCACAGCAGCAGGAGAAATCGCATATTCAGGCAACCGTCCGCAAGCTGGATCGTACGTTTCAAAGCTTCGGCGTAAAAGCGAAAATAGCCAAAGTGCATGTCGGTCCGGCAGTAACGAAGTATGAAGTATATCCAGAGTCTGGTGTGAAGGTGAGTAAAATCGTCGGTCTTCATGATGATATTGCACTGGCTCTTGCTGCGAAGGATATTCGAATCGAAGCGCCGATACCTGGTAAATCAGCAGTCGGAATCGAAGTGCCTAACAAGGAAATATCGATGGTTTCGCTCCGGGAGGTTTTAGATAAACAATCGTCTAAAGCAAATAAATTAGCATTTGCTTTAGGCCGGGATATTTCTGGAGAGGCAATAGCCGGCGAATTGAACAAAATGCCCCACCTGCTGATTGCCGGGGCGACAGGAAGCGGGAAAAGTGTCTGTGTCAATGGCATCATTACGAGTATTTTAATGCGTGCCAAACCGCATGAAGTGAAAATGATGATGATCGACCCGAAAAAAGTAGAGTTGAATGTGTATAACGGCATTCCGCATTTATTAACACCTGTTGTGACAGATCCGAAAAAAGCATCCAGAGCGCTGAAAAAAATTGTTGCGGAAATGGAGCGGAGGTACGACCTGTTCTCCGATAGCGGTACACGAAATATGGAAGGCTATAATGCATATATCCGCAAACAAAATGCAAATGCAGGCGAGGAGGAACAGCAGCCTTACCTGCCATATATTGTGGTCCTCGTGGACGAGCTGGCAGATTTAATGATGGTGGCTTCGAGTGATGTAGAAGATGCAATTACCCGGCTTGCGCAAATGGCGCGTGCTGCAGGAATCCATTTAATCATTGCAACTCAGCGTCCATCCGTAGATGTAATTACGGGTGTAATCAAAGCCAATATTCCATCCAGAATTGCTTTCAGTGTTTCATCTACAACGGATTCACGTACTATCCTTGATTCGGGCGGAGCAGAGAAGTTACTGGGCCGGGGCGATATGCTTTATGTTCCAGCCGGAAGCTCCAAGCCTACCCGTGTCCAGGGAGCATTTCTGTCAGACGAAGAGGTCGAGCGTATTGTAGACCACTGTATTGAACAGCAGCAGGCAAGCTATCAGGAAGAAATGATACCGGAAGAAACGAATGAAGTAACGGAAGAAGTGGACGATGAGCTTTATGAAGATGCTGTCCAGATGATACTTGAAATGCAAAGTGCAAGTGTCTCCATGCTTCAGCGCCGTTTCCGGATTGGATATACCAGGGCAGCCCGGCTGATTGATGCCATGGAAGCACGTGGCATTGTCGGGCCATATGAAGGAAGCAAGCCTCGTTCGGTTCTGGTATCGAATCAGGAAGAAGAGCATTCCACGACATCATAGAGAAACGCGGTTTATCTGCTAAGGATAAGCCGCGTTTTTAAAATACGGAATTATTAAAGTTCAAAATTTACAGAAGAAGTGGTACGATAAAGTGAGACTGCCAACAGTGTGCGGAATGGAATTTACATCCGCCGCTCAGTGTAAAAGACGAACACATCATTTTTACTGAAAGAGGTGAAGAAATGACTTTACGTGAAGATGCCAGACATTTATATTTGCAGGTAATGGATAAAATAAAAGCAGGTATTGAAGCTGGAACGTATAAAGAGGAAGAAAAATTGCCGTCAGAGTATGAGCTTTCCAAACATTTAGGGGTTTCCCGGGCAACGTTGAGAGAGGCGTTAAGAATGCTGGAAGAGGATAATATTGTTACGCGCAGACATGGCGTCGGCACGTTTGTAAATTCAAAGCCGCTATTTCAAGCAGGCATTGAGGAGCTTAACAGTGTGACACAAATGATCAAACAATCGGGAAAGAAGCCGGGAACACAATATATCAGTACAGAGGTATTAGGCGCTGCTGAACAAGAGCAGCGTGATTTCAATTTACCTGATCTAGAATTTGTAACGACCATTGAAAGAATCCGCACTGCTGATGACGCTCCAGTTGTCTTTTGTATAGATACGGCACCGTCGTCCTATCTGTCTTTAGAAAAACTATGGGAGAAGGCGTCTATATTCAGTACGATTGAAGAAGCTTCCAATAAGCAAATCGCTTATGCAGTAGCGGATATTGAGCCAATTACATATCACGAACGTATCTATAGTATTTTGCAGTGTACACCGGATGAATCGCTTCTTTTGTTAAAACAGATGCATTATACAAGTGAAGATGAAGCTGTTTTATATTCGATGAATTATTTTCGGGCAGATATGTTTCGTTTTCAGGTCGTCCGAAGAAGGGTATGATGTGTAAAGCAAATATTTCAGGCTTTCTTTCAATATAATGGTTTATAAAGGAGAGAAAAGCGTAAAATAGATAATAGATCGTAAAGAATGGAGGATAACTATGAGCGTGAAGGAAATCAAACAGGTGGAAAATGATATAAACTTTCATATGCTTCCCAATAAAAAGCATAAAACAATTACTTTTGCAGTTAAGTTCCGTGCCCCATTAGAAAGGGAAACCATCACGAAACGGGCACTGCTTCCCTATATCTTGAAACAAGGTACGGCTTCTTTTCCAACGCGTAAAGAATTGCAGGAAGAGCTAGCTGAATTGTACGGCGCGGTATTATCTATCGGCGGAGCGAAAAAAGGAGAAAACCACGTTATAACGTTCTATTTGGAAGTGCCGAATGAAAAATTCCTTCCAGACAGCAGTTCCCTGATTGAACGGGCGATTCAATTGCTGCATGAAATTGTTTATAAACCGAATCAGGAAGGACAGGGATTTTCCCCGCAGGTATTTGACAGAGAAAAAGGGATTCTTCGTCAAAATATACATTCCATCAAAGACGATAAGGCAAGTTATGCGAACATTCGCTTAGTAGATGAAATGTGTGCCGGAGAGCCGTATAGTATTCATGCGCAAGGTTATGAAAAGGATCTTTCTTCCCTTTCTAATCAAGAACTGTTTACGTATTATGAAACTATCCGCGACGAAGAAGTGATGGATATTTATGTGAGCGGTGACTTTGAAGCGGAGCAGATGTTGCAGCTTTTAACCGGTCAATTCAAACGTACGCTCAAGAAAAAGGAAAGCACGCCTTCTAACCAGGAAGCTTCAAAACGGTCAACTGATGAGAAAGAGCTGATTGAAGAAGATCAGATTCAGCAGGCAAAATTAAATATCGGTTATCGGACGAATATTCTTTACCGGGATGAAAAATATCCGGCGTTACAGGTTTTTAACGGTATGTTTGGCGGTTTTCCAAGCTCTAAATTATTTATCAATGTAAGAGAGAAAAACAGCCTGGCTTATTATGCTGTCTCCCGCGTAGAGAGTCATAAAGGGTTATTATTTGTGATGAGCGGGATTGCGCCGGAGGACTATGAGAAAGCACTTGCGATTATCCGTGAACAGAAGGAAGCAATGCAGAATGGTGATTTCACAGAAGAAGAATTAGAAGAAACGAAATTGCTTATTATTAATCAATTAAAAGAAACCTTAGACCATGCGCAGGGCATGATTGAATTTATGTATCAGCAAGAGGTGGGACAGAAAGAGATGCCGGTGGATGAGCTTTTTGAGGGCATCCGGCAGGTAACCAAAGAACAGGTTATTGAGGTAGCGAATCAAGTGCAGGAAGCTATGGTTTACTTATTAACAAGCGAAGGAGGAGCGGCTCATGAATAAGCGGTATTTTGAAACAGTTGACGAAACCCTATATGAAAAAAAACTGGATAACGGACTGCAGGTTTGTCTGTTGCCAAAGCCGGAGCTGACAAAGACATATGGTGTTTTTATGACAAATTACGGCTCAATCGACCAAAGCTTTGTACCTATTGGTCAGACGGAAGCAATCACTGTACCGGATGGAATCGCTCATTTCTTAGAGCATAAATTGTTTGAGAAGGAAGATCGCGACGTTTTTACAGACTTTACCAAGCAGGCGGCTTCTCCAAATGCATTTACCTCTTTTACCGAGACAGCTTATTTATTTTCTGCAACGAGCAATATTGAGAAAAATGTTTTAACATTGATTGATTTTGTACAGGATCCGTATTTCTCAGAGCAATCGGTAGAAAAGGAAAAAGGGATTATCGCCCAGGAAATCAATATGTACGATGACCAGCCTGATTGGCGTCTGTTTATGGGAACGAATAAAGCATTATTCCATAATCATCCTGTCAATATTGATATTGCCGGGACGGTAGACTCTATTTACACAATTACAAAGGATGATTTGTATACCTGTTATCATACATTTTACCATCCGGAAAATATGATTTTATTTGTAACAGGGAATTTTGATCCAGAGCAGATGATGCAATTGATTTTAGAGAACCAGGAGAAAAAATCATTTGACAAGTTAGAGGAGATTCAGCGGGAATTTCCGGAAGAGCCTGATTATGTGAAAGAAAAGAATTTACAAATTAATATGCCGGTGTCTATCCCGAAATGCGCTGTCGGTATTAAAGAGCCTAACCAGCAGCTGCAGGGAGAGGATTATTTAAAACGTGATTTATTAACAGATATGGTGCTTGATTATTTCTTTTCAACCGGCGGGGAATTTTATCAAAAACTATATGAGGAAGATATCATTGATAACAGCTTCTTTTTTGAAAGTAATCTGCAAACCTCCTTTGGTTATGTTTCCATCGGCTCTAATACGAATCAGCCTGACGTATTCTCTGCACGGGTCCAAGAAATGCTATTATCAACCAGAGAGATGAAAATTAGTGAAGCTGCCTTTGAACGAATGAAAAAGAAAAAAATGGGGCAGCTGCTCCGTGCGATGAATTCGCTGGAGTTTATTGCTAATCAATTTGCTACATTATCGTTTAAAGGCGTGAATTTACTTGATATCGTGCCATTCATCCAAAAACTGACTGTCCAGGATATCAATGACTTTTTAAATACATGGATTGAAGAAGACCGTCTGGCAACCTGTATGATTCAAAAGCAGACGGTGGAAAAATGAAGGGGAATATCCTTTTAATCGGGGCAAGCGGAGATATCGGTTCTGCTGCCGCCAAAAAACTGATGAGTGATGGATATCATCTTATCCTGCATTATCATTCCAATCAGGCATCAGTGGAAGCGTTGATGGAAGCCGATAAACAACATGCTATTTTAGCTGCTTATCAGGCAAATTTAGCAAATGAAGCAGAGGTGAAGGCGTTTATCGAAGAAATATCCTTTGCGGTGGACGGGATCGTTTTCGCCGGCGGTCATGCTCATTATGGGCTTTTTCAGGATATGAAGCTGAAAGAAATGGATGATTTACTACAGGTTCATGTGAAATCACCGTGGCTGATTACCCACCATTTTTTACCGGATATGATTCGTCAGAAACGGGGCGCTATTTTATTTGTGACAAGTATGTGGGGAGACCATGGGGCAAGCAACGAAGTGGTTTACTCCAGTGTAAAAGGCGCTCAAAATATATTTGTAAAAGCTTTGGCGAAAGAAGTGGCGTTATCTAATGTTCGGGTAAACGCAGTAAGTCCCGGTTTTATTGATACGAAAATGAACCATAACCTATCTGCGGAAGAGGCACATGCTTTTATTGACGAGATCCCTGCTAATCGTGCCGGACGCCCGGAAGAGGTTGCCAATGCAATCAGTTATTTACTCAGTGAGGAATCCAGTTATATCCAGGGAGAAATCATCCGTATTAATGGCGGATTATAAGAACAAATGGACATGTATAAATTCCTCATTTCCTCAAATACTAAAGATGCTTAAGGCGAGTTACAGAGCATGCTGTTTAAAAGCCCGTATCAGACGGGTTTATAGTAATGCTTTAGGCTGAAAGGCTCTATCTTTGACAGCAGAGTCACCAGCAGGCAGATGAGGGAACCCTTCATTTGCACAAGAATACGTTTGAGGAGGCATGGCCAAATGTCAGTATTAGATAACTTTGATTCATGGAAAGGCTTTTTAAAAGGACGTTTGCAGCAAGCTGAGGAAAATGGTATCAACCATGATACGTTAACAAATTTAGCAGCTGAAGTCGGTGATTACCTCGCAGAAAGTGTAGATGCAAAAACACCGGAAGAAGAGGTATTGAAGGAACTGTGGAGCACAGCTTCTGAAGAAGAGCAGCAAGCTCTTGCCAGCGCGATGATTAAACTTGTCCAAAAGCATGATTAAAATGATGAATAATAAGAAGAGAAGCTGTATAGGATTATCTATATAGCTTCTTTTTGTATATCCCTTGAGAAATGAATTTCATTTGTGCCAAAAAGTATGACGATGCAGTAAAATAACATCATTCATTTTTATTTTGAAAAAAACGTTAAAGAAAACGGAGTAAGCCAAACTTGTAAAGGTGCAGGATTACCAATGTTGTCAGGTTAATGAATTTTATTAATTTTGATACAGATAGTAATAAAACTTATCTAGCGACGGTTTTTGATGGGACGAGTAATCGCAAAAGCTCTTCGATGGGACGAGTAATCGCAGTCCCAGTCCCAGGGGGAAGACCCCGCAGAAAAAAAGCGAACTTCTTTTTTTCTACCCGCGGGGCATAAGTGCGACTATGCTTCTGTCTGCGTCTGTCGGCTTGCCAATCGCTAAGTCTTCTTTTCACCCGCGGGGCATAAGTGCGACTTTAGCTCTGTCTGCGCCTGTCGGCTTGCCAATCGCTAAGTCTTCTTTAAAGGAGATGAGCTTGGGGCCCATGGAAAGCGTAGTGTTTTTCCGTAGCGGCGTATTAACCTGACAACATTGCTGCGATTACTCCTCCCATCGAAAACCATGACGCTTATACTTTTTCCCTTGAATTCTTTATATTTTCTCAAAGTGCAAAAAATGAATGGAGAAAAAGGGATTAGTAGTTTAGGAAATATAGAAAAAATGGTATATTATAATAGAAGGTTCATCTATTTTTCGATATGATAGTACATAGTATGACATAATAAGTTGCCTGACCAGAAAAAACTACTTCTAAAAGGAGCTTACAATGGATAGAACACAGTGGTATCTAGAATATGAAAACTTAAAAAATCGTCCGGGATTATTAGGTGAAATTTCCTCTCTGCTTGGAATGCTTTCGATAAATATTATTATGATTAATGGGGTTGAAAATTCCCGGAGAGCCATGCTTATCCTGTCTAAATATGATGAAAATATAACAAGACTTAAATATATTTTAGAAACAATGGATGCAATAAAAGTACATAAGCTTCGTAAGCCTAAACTGCGTGATAAAATTACCGTCCGGCACGGAAAATTTATTCATCACGATAATGAAGACCGTAAAACAATCCGTTTTGTGCGAAATGAGCTTGGACTTTTAGTTGATTTTATGGCTGAATTATTTAAGGTGGAAGGGCATAAGCTTATTGGGATAAGAGGGATGCCCAGAGTAGGGAAAACGGAGTCCGTCGTTGCAGCAAGCGTCAGTGCAAACAAAAGATGGTTGTTTGTATCCAGCACCATGATTAAACAAACAGTACGCAAAAATTTAATTGAAGGAGAATACGATTCGGACAATATCTACATTATTGACGGCATTGTCTCTAAAAGAAAAATGAACGAAGAAGAGCATTGGCAGCTTATCAGAGAGATTATGCAGCTGCCGACTGTCAAAGTGATTGAGCATCCAGATATCTTCGTTCAATCTACAGAATACAGCATGCAAGATTTTGATTACATTATTGAGCTCAGAACACATGAAGATCAAGAAATCACTTATGAGACAGTAGAAAATGAGGATTTGCGACAAGACGGATTCTCGATGTTTTAATTAAAAAGGTGGAAGGTGTTTTAAATGGATGTTGGTGAAAAGCTGAAAGAGGCACGGCTGGCGAAGGATATTTCTTTGGACAGCCTGCAGGAAAAAACAAAGATTCAAAAAAGATACTTGGTTGCCATTGAAGAAGGCAATTTTGATATTCTTCCGGGAAAGTTCTACACGCGTGCATTTATTAAAGAATATGCGACGGCAGTGGGAATTAATCCGGATGAAATCATGACCGATCATAAAGAGGAGCTTCCTGCTACAGAAGAAGAGAATGTACAATACAGCAGGATACAGCGAACGAGAAAAGAGAGCAGATCAGATAAAGAATCACGGTCCTCATCCATTATTCCAACGGTAACTGTGGTTTTATTGATTATCGCTATCATCGCGGTAGCTATCTTTTTCATTAGTCAGAGCTCTTCTCCGAATGACGGGGAACCAGTCGAAGAAGAAAATAGCAACGATGGCGGCATGATTATTGATGATTCCGGTGAGGGAGACGGTAATGGCGCTGCGGATGATAATGCAGAGGACAGTGAAGAAGGAACGGGAGATGGAGCGGCAGAAGAAGATGAGGAGACAGAAGAAAATGGAGAAGTCTCCGTTGAGGTTGTTGAAGAGGGAACAGGTAATTCTCCAACTTCTGAACTTGAAGTCACAGGTGCTGGTGAAGAAGCTACATTAATTTTGGAATCTGCAGATGATGAACAGAACAGCTGGCTGGAAATAACCGGAACAGATGATGACTCTTTATTTAGCGGTAATTTTGATGCAGAAGCATCCCCTGTAGAAATTGATTTAGCTGATGAAGAATCGATTTCGTTGAACATAGGTAATTCATCAGCAGTGACGATTTCTATCGATGGAACAGATATCGAATATCCGACTTCTGCCATCCATCAGCGTATCAATTTGCAGATGAACAATGAATGAATGGAGTAGAAGTAAACCCTCCTTTTAAAAGGAGGGTTTACTTCTTGCCCATTGGGAAATTATAAAATAAATGTATACTTCTTAAAGGCTAATAATTCTGGTATTGGCCTTTAAGAAGGATGTCAGCGCAGCTAACATGTTAAACAACAAAATATAGGAAAACTGCGTAGCAAGTTTTTGATGGAGGGTGTAAAATGAATTTACCAAATAAGTTAACTTTTTCTCGAATTTTAATGATACCTCTTTTTATTATATTGATGAGTGTTCCGTTTCCTTGGGGAAGCTGGGATATTGGAAATGCAGAGTTGCCTGTTGCCCACTTTGCAGCGGCCTTGATATTTATCATTGCAGCCTGCACAGATTGGGTGGATGGCTACTATGCAAGGAAGTATAACTTAGTTACCAATTTAGGGAAGTTTATGGACCCATTAGCGGATAAACTTCTTGTTTCAGCGGCTCTCATTTTGTTAATAGAGATTGAACTGGCTCCGGCTTGGGTGGTTATTATTATCATCAGCAGAGAGTTTGCTGTTACGGGATTAAGACTCGTTGCAGCAGGCGAAGGAACCGTAATGGCTGCCGGCAGCATGGGCAAATTAAAAACAGCAACACAAATGATTGCCATTGCTGCTTTGTTATTGCATAACTTTCCATTTTCTTATATGAATTTTCCATTTGGTACAATTATGTTATATCTATCCTTAGTATTCACCATTATTTCAGGGGTGGACTACTTTGTTAAAAACTGGAGTATAATGAGGGATTCGAAATGACAAAAAATTATCAAGCAGAAATCGTTGCAGTAGGTACAGAGTTATTGCTTGGACAAATAGCGAATACAAATGCACAATGGCTGTCGGAGCAGCTGGCTACGTATGGAATAAATGTTTATAACCATACTGTGGTGGGAGATAATTTAGATCGTGTTGAACAGGCATTTCGCCTGGCGCAGTCACGTTCAGATATTGTAATTGTTACCGGCGGGCTGGGACCGACGGAAGATGACTTGACACGGGAAGGCTTTGAACAATTAACAGGCCTTGAAATTATAGAAGATAAAACCACGATGGAAAAGATAGAAAGTTATTATAAAGAGCGAAACCGCACGATGACACCGAATAATCGGAAGCAAGCCCGTGTTTTCAAAGGTGCCAGTGTATTAAAAAATAATGCAGGGATGGCTCCGGGAATGTATATCGATTATCAGGATACGCATTGGTTCTTTCTGCCGGGCGTTCCTCGGGAAATGAAGCAAATTTCTTCAGAAGAGCTGTTTCCATTTCTGGAAAACTTAACGGGAAAACAGCAGGTTATTCAATCCACTGTGTTGAAATTTATCGGCATCGGCGAATCCAATCTGGAGCATGAATTAACAGATATGATTCATGAACAGACAAACCCGACGATTGCCCCGCTGGCACAAGACCAGGGAGTGGTTATCCGGGTTACTGCGAGTGCTGCATCGAAAGTTGAGGCGCAAAAACTGGTTGCAGATAAAAAACAAGAAATTTTAGCGCGTATTGGAGCATACTGCTTTGGTGAGGATGAGCAGACGATTGAGAATAAAGTAATTGAGCTGTTAGCAGAAAAAAGAAAAACATTAGCTGCGGCGGAAAGCTTAACAGGCGGATTATTCTCTAGTAATCTTGTATCCGCTGCTGGAGCTTCGAATGTCTTTGCCGGCAGTCTGGTGACGTATCAGACAGCAGCCAAAGAAGCTTTATTGGACTTAACACCGGAATGGATCTCGAAATATGGTGTGGTGAGCAAGGAATGTGCCGAAGCGATGGCGGAACAGGCTGCCTTGAAATTAAATACACCGACCGCTATTTCCTTCACTGGAGTCGCTGGTCCGGAAACGCAGGAAGAAAAGCCGGTTGGACAAGTTTATATCGCCGTTTACGATGAGGGGAAAATAGTGGAATCAAGTTCTATTCTTTTATCAGGCAACCGTAATAATATTCGTGAAAGAGCTGCTTTAAAAGGGTTTGAATTATTATATCAATATTTGAAATAAAAGTTTAAAAAAGGAAGTTTTAATAATTACCCCTTACCTGGCTTAGAGATTTCCTTTTTTAATACATTTTTACAAGCGATTTTAAATTTTAAGGCAAATCCTGTCTCGAAAATATAAGAACATTTATTCGTTTTTTTGCTTGTTAAATTGATGAAATCATTGTATGATGGATACAGATAGATAAAGGAGGAATTTTCGGTGAGTGATAAACAACAAGCTTTAGATATGGCTTTAAGACAAATAGAGAAGCAATTTGGTAAAGGTTCCATTATGAAAATGGGAGAGAATGAAATACCGAAGATTGCTACGATTCCAAGCGGATCGCTGGCTTTGGATGTATCCCTTGGAATTGGCGGATATCCAAAAGGAAGAGTAGTAGAAATATATGGTCCGGAATCTTCCGGTAAAACAACAGTAGCGCTCCATGCTATTGCAGAGGCGCAAAAACAGGGCGGGCAGGCTGCTTTTATTGATGCAGAGCATGCACTTGATCCTGTTTATGCAAGAGCGCTTGGCGTGAATATTGATGAGCTTTTATTATCACAGCCAGATACGGGGGAACAGGCTTTAGAAATTGCTGAAGCACTTGTACGAAGCGGCGCAGTAGATATTGTTGTTGTCGATTCTGTAGCAGCACTTGTACCAAAGGCTGAGATTGAAGGGGAGATGGGAGATTCCCATGTCGGCTTGCAGGCCCGGTTAATGTCACAGGCACTCCGTAAACTTTCAGGAGCAATCAATAAATCGAAGACAACAGCTATTTTCATCAATCAGATTCGTGAAAAAGTAGGCGTGATGTTCGGGAATCCGGAAACAACTCCCGGTGGCCGTGCGTTAAAATTCTATTCTTCTGTGAGGCTGGAAGTACGCCGTGCTGAAACCCTTAAAATCGGTAATGACGCAGTAGGGAATAAAGCCCGTATCAAGGTTGTAAAAAACAAAGTAGCACCTCCATTTAAGCAGGCAGAAGTGGATATTATGTATGGCAAAGGCATCTCCAAAGAAGGGGAAGTACTGGATATCGGTTCAGACCTTGATATCGTACAAAAAAGCGGTGCCTGGTATTCTTATAATGGAGAGCGGTTAGGTCAGGGCAGAGAAAACGCAAAACAATATCTGAAAGAAAATGAAGAAGTATTTGAAGAAATCAGCAAGACTATCCGTGATCATTATGAACTGGACAAAGAGCCGGAACAAAGTGAAGAAAAATCAAAAGAAGAGCAAGAAAGCCTGGACCTTTAATATAAACTAAAAAACCATAGCATTGACTATGGTTTTTTAGTATCTTTTAAAATACATATTCAGCGTGCACGCAGATGATTTATCAAGATTTCCAATATATTATAATTTATCTCGGGAGTTCCTTGACATTCAAGCTTGTGAGAATTAATATTAATAGTGTATAATTTTATAATTTGTATTATGAAATTACCTTTATTTTATGCATTTGAAAATGTGATATGCCGACAAATACGCAATTTACAATTTTATAGGCAATAGGAGGTGAAGTTATGAACACTGTGATTATTATCATCTCCATTTTGCTTGCTCTAGTCGTCGTATTTGTTGTTGGTTATCTGGTACGTAAATCTATTGCAGAAGCTAAAATTTCTAGTGCGGAAACATTAGCGAAACAAATTATGGAAGAAGCACGCAGAAATGCAGATACTGCTAAGAAAGAGGCGCTTCTAGAAGCAAAAGATGAGAATCATAAGCTTCGGAGCCAAGCCGAAGATGAGATTCGTGAGCGTCGTATGGAAGCTCAGAAGCAAGAAAATCGTCTGATGCAAAAAGAAGAAAATCTGGACAGAAAAGGTGAAACATTAGACAAACGTGAGGTTCTGCTCGAACAGAAAGAACAAACTCTTGTGGAACAACAACAACAAATGGAAGAAATGAAAAGCAAAGTGGAAGCTATGAAAGACGAGCAGCAAGCTGAGCTTGAGCGCATTTCAGGATATACAACCGAGCAGGCGAGACAAGTTATTTTAGAGCGCATCGAAAAAGAAGTACAGCATGAATCAGCAGTCATGATTAAAGAAGCTGAAAATCGTGCGAATGAGGAAGCTGATAAGAAAGCAAAAAATATCTTATCGCTTGCACTGCAAAGATGCGCAGCTGACCACGTTGCTGAAACTACGGTTTCTGTTGTGAATTTGCCGAATGATGAGATGAAAGGTCGTATTATTGGACGGGAAGGTCGAAATATCCGTACCTTAGAAACATTAACAGGAATTGATTTAATTATTGATGATACACCTGAAGCGGTTATTCTATCCGGTTTTGATCCAATACGGCGTGAAATCGCACGAATGGCGTTAGAAAGACTTGTACAAGATGGCAGAATCCACCCTGCGCGTATTGAGGAAATGGTTGAAAAATCAAGACGTGATGTTGACGAATATATACGTGAAGTGGGCGAGGAGACAACATTTGAAGTTGGCATCCACGGATTACATCCGGATCTTGTGAAGATTCTAGGTCGTTTAAAATATCGTACAAGCTACGGTCAAAATGTCTTGAAGCACTCAATGGAAGTTGCTTACTTGTCAGGACTGCTGGCAGCGGAATTAGGAGAAGATATAAATCTTGCTAAGAGAGCTGGTCTGCTGCATGATATCGGAAAAGCGATTGATCATGAAGTAGAAGGCAGTCATGTTGAAATTGGTAAAGAATTAGCAATGAAATACAAAGAACCAGAAGTGGTTATTAATTCAATTGCTTCCCACCATGGAGATGAGGAGGCAACCTCTGTTATAGCTGTATTAGTTGCAGCTGCAGATGCACTTTCTGCCGCCAGACCGGGAGCTCGAAGCGAAACCCTTGAGAATTATATCAAGCGTTTAGAAAAATTAGAAGAGATATCTGAGTCGTTTGAAGGCGTAGAGAAGTCATTTGCCATCCAAGCCGGTCGTGAAATTCGTATCATGGTTCGTCCTGATGATATTGATGACATGGAATCAGCGAGAATTGCACGTGATATCAGAAAACGTATTGAAGGGGAGCTTGACTACCCTGGACATATTAAGATTACGGTTATTCGGGAAACAAGAGCAGTTGAATACGCAAAATAAAGCAAGGGCGGCAGATGTCGCCTTTGTTTTTTTATTGACTTAGAATAGCGAAAATAGCGTTATGCCACAAAGTAAATCAGGGAAAGATACAAACGGGTACAGTGAATGCTTGGCCTGCTGTCTTTCATAGCGGCTGAGAAAACATAATGATATTGTTATATGGAAAGAAGAGAGGTAGGAAAAAATGAAAATTTTATTTATTGGTGATGTGGTAGGTTCTCCAGGAAGAGATATGATCGCAGAATATCTGCCTAAGTTAAAAGAAAAATATAAGCCGAGTGTAACCATTATTAATGGAGAAAATGCTGCTGCAGGAAAGGGTATTACAGAAAAGATTTACAAGCAATTTTTACAAGCTGGAGCACAAGTGATTACAATGGGAAATCATACGTGGGATAAAAAAGAAATTTTTGAGTTTATCGATCAGGCTCCGGCACTGATTCGTCCAGCGAATTTTCCAGAGAATAACCCGGGAAAAGGAATTGCCTATACAAATATTAACGGAAAAGAAGTTGCTGTGATTAATTTACAGGGAAGAACCTTCCTTCCGCCAATTGATGATCCCTTTGAGAAAGCAGATCAATTAGTAGAGGAAGCGAAGAAAAGAACCAATACGATTTTTGTAGATTTTCATGGTGAAGCAACAAGTGAGAAACAAGCAATCGGCTGGTATCTGGACGGAAGAGTAACGGCTGTTGTCGGGACGCACACGCATACGCAAACTGCAGACGAAAGAATATTGCCCAGAGGTACTGCATATATATCTGATGTGGGGATGACAGGACCGTATGATGCGATATTAGGCGTGGAGAAGGAATCGGTTATTAAAAGATTCCAAACTTCCCTTCCAGTACGTTTTGAAATTGAAAAAAAGGGAAGAACACAACTAAATGGAGTATTCATTAGTACGGACGATTCGACGGGAAAAGCAGCAAAGATTGAACGGATCCTTATTAATGATGATCATCCTTTCTTTGCATAGTATTTGCCCGTGATGCAGTCGAACAAGGTATACATCTCCAGAAGAAATAGTAGCAATAAAAGTATAAATAGCACATGAGGAGGTACTAGTGATGGAAGTTTTAAAAGTTTCAGCAAAATCAAATCCAAACTCAGTGGCAGGGGCTTTGGCAAATGTACTTAGGGAACGGGGTACGGCTGAAATTCAGGCGATCGGTGCGGGAGCGCTGAATCAATCCGTCAAAGCAGTTGCTATAGCTCGCGGTTTTGTAGCACCAAGCGGAGTCGATTTAATCTGTATACCGGCATTTACAGATATACTAATTGATAATGAGGAACGGACAGCGATTAAGTTAATTATTGAGCCGAGGTAATGAATATTTCAAAGGGTTGCCGTTCCAAAAGAAAAAACAGGCAGCCCGGATTGGATAGGGGCATGCCCTTCTCAAATTAACGGGTAATTTAGGACTTATTCCTTTATGAAGCAGAAAAATCTCTTTTTTCATTCGTGAAAAAAGAGATTTTTTATATGTTTCAGGCGTTGAGTATTGTACAATTATTATGTAGGCTTTATACTGTAAGTTAGTGCATCAATACATATGAATCGATGAAAGAAAGGGGATCAACCTGATGAACGAAGAACAGCGAAAACAACAGGCCCAGATTCGTAACGAAGAAGCTAATATAGAACGGATTAAAAATACATCCAGCGAAGAGTTAATTGCTAAATATTTTCAAATGGAGTATGAGCCGCAATCTCCAGATATAAAGAAAGCGAGAAAGCGTCGCAAGGAGGATATTCAATTTCATTATGATTTCTCCATCCCGGAGGATATGCAGCGAATCGGCGAGGGAAAAAAATTTCTGATCCGCACCTATGGCTGCCAAATGAATGAGCATGATACGGAGGTAATGGCCGGTATTTTGTCTGAAATGGGCTATGAATCCACCAATGTAACAGAAGAGGCAGATATTATATTGCTTAACACATGCGCCATTCGTGAAAATGCGGAAAATAAAGTATTCGGTGAAATTGGCCATTTAAAACCATTAAAATTAGAAAATCCAGATCTTATTATCGGAGTCTGCGGCTGTATGTCACAAGAAGAATCCGTAGTTAACCGGATTTTGAAAAAACATCAGCATATCGATCTAATATTTGGGACCCATAATATCCATCGTCTCCCGCACCTTGTTAAAGAAGCATTGTTCGGAAAAGAAATGATTGTTGAAGTATGGTCTAAAGAAGGCGATATAATTGAGAATCTGCCGAAAGTACGTAAAGGGAAGACAAAAGCATGGGTGAATATTATGTATGGCTGTGACAAGTTCTGTACGTACTGTATCGTCCCTATGACCCGCGGGAAAGAGCGCAGCCGCCGTCCCAAAGATATTATTCAGGAAGTCCGCCACCTCGTTGCACAGGGCTATAAGGAAGTCACTCTTCTTGGACAAAATGTGAATGCATATGGAAAGGACTTTGAAGATATCGAATACGGTTTGGGCGATTTAATGGATGATATTCATAAGATCGATATTCCACGTGTCCGCTTTACAACTTCCCATCCGCGTGACTTTGATGACCGTCTGATTGAAGTGCTGGCACAGGGTGGAAATCTTTTGGATCATATTCATTTGCCGGTTCAATCCGGAAGCAGCGAAATACTGAAGAAAATGAATCGGAAGTATACACGGGAAGATTATTTAGAGTTAGTTAGAAAAATCCGTGAAGCCATGCCACATGCCACATTGACTACAGACATCATTGTAGGCTTCCCAAACGAAACAGAAGAGCAGTTTGAAGAAACAATGACATTAGTGGAAGAAGTAGGCTTTGAAGCAGCTTATACGTTTATTTATTCACCTCGTGAAGGGACGCCGGCTGCAAGGAAGAAAGATGATGTACCTGAAGAAGTAAAAAAACAACGCTTATATCGTTTAAATGAGCTGGTTAATAAACAATCGGCAGCGTCCATGAAATCTTATCAGGGTGAAGTTGTCAAGGTGCTTGTCGAAGGGGAAAGCAAGAAAGATCCAGACGTTCTTGCCGGTTATACAGAAAGAAATAAATTAGTAAACTTTAAAGGACCAAAATCCGCGATTGGCCAAATTGTAGAAGTAGAAATTACAGAAACGAAAACCTGGTCATTGAATGGTATTATGGTAGAAAATAGAGTTGAGGTGGAATAAGATGGCGATGTATGAACGAAAAGAAGTACTTGATGAAGCCAGAAAGTTAGCGGCAATGCTTTCGAATACAGAAGAAATCGAGCGTTTTAAGCAAGTAGAAGCTAAATTAAATGGGAATAAAAAAGTCCAAAGCTTGATTAAGAAAATTAAAACGCTGCAAAAACAGGCTGTTAATTTTCAAGCATATGATAAGAAGGAAGCTTTACAGCGTATCGAGCAGGAAATTGACAGATTGCAAAATGAAATTGATGAAATTCCGGTAGTTCAGGAGTTTAAAGAGACACAAATCGTAGTCAACGATGTTTTGCAGCTGGTTTCCAAAACGATCTCCCGTACGGTTACAAATGATATTATTGAATCAACAGGCGGCGATGTGCTTAAAGGCGAAACCGGCTCCCAAACACAGAACAGTTCCAGCTGTGCGCACTAAACTGGAGACTGTTTAATAAAATAAATAAACAGACAAAGCCGGGCAGTGAGCTGTCCGGCTTTTTGTTACCACGCAGCTTGTTTCAAATCGTCCAATAAGCAATTTTCGGGCATCCAATGATAGCCCATTTTTTCAAAATAAAAACCTTTCAAGCTCTCCTTCGCGCCTGCTTTTCTTTTTTCTTGGCAATAGTTATGCACTTTAGGTATTTGCCGTGCATAAAATGACTATGAAAAAAGAGGAGGTAAAATATATCATGACTTTTCTTGATAAAGAATATAGAGAAATCATTACGAAAGCAGTATGTGGTAAAGGCAGAAAATTCACAAAAGATACCCATACAATAACTCCAAGCCATCGTCCGACAAGTATTCTTGGTTGCTGGGTGATCAATCATTTATACCACGCGAAGAAGAAGTCTGAGGATACTGTCATTATCAGTGGCAGTTATGATATTAATGTATGGTATTCTTACAATGATAATACGAAAACAGAGGTTATCACAGAAAGGGTGGAATACACAGATGTAGTTCCGTTATCTGTTAAGGACGATAATTGTATCAATGATGAATACGATATTATCGCAAAGGTACTTCAGCAGCCTAATTGTTTAGAGTGCATGATTTCAGATAAGGGCGGCAGTATTACCGTCGATATTGAACGTGAATTTGTCGTTCAAATTATTGGCGAAACCAAAATCTGTGTAAAAGTAAAACCTAACTGGAAGAGCGATGACGAAGAAGATGATTTTACGTGGGACTATGAAATGACTGATGATGAGGCAGAGGATATCAGACCGGACTTTATCCATCACAAACACAAAGATTAACATGAAACGAGGGTAGCCATACTCTCGTTTTCTTTTACACCCTAAGGAAATGATAAAAACGAAACATTCCCTTCTTCTTTAGCGAATGTTTCGTTTTTCTAAGAACAGGATAGGACAAGAATCGGGGAGATTATGCTATAATGGAGTTCGATTCAATTTAAAGATATGTGAAAAAAATAGATAATTTAGCAAGCTGGAGGAAATATTTCATGGCAAAATTAACACCAATGATGCAGCAATACATAGACATTAAGTCGCAATATAAGGATGCTTTTTTATTTTATCGGCTCGGAGATTTTTATGAGTTATTTTATGAGGATGCCACAAAGGCTGCGCAGGAATTAGAAATCACCCTAACGAAACGGGCTGGGGGCAATGACCCGATTCCGATGTGCGGTGTGCCTTATCATTCTGCAGAAAATTATATTAAGGTATTAATTGATAAAGGGTACAAGGTAGCCATCTGTGAGCAAGTCGAGGATCCGAAGACAGCGAAGGGCGTGGTCAAACGGGAGGTTGTCCAAATGATCACCCCGGGTACGGTGATGGAAAGTAATATGCTTGTGGAAGGTGAAAACAACTATATCGGCAGCCTGTCTCATTTTGGAGATGGTTCCTTTGTCATTGCGTATAATGATTTATCAACTGGAGAAAGCCGCCTGGCTTTAATGCAGGATGGCTGGGATAGTGTGATTCATGAATTTTATCATCAGCCGGTAAAGGAAATTGTGATTTCCTCTTCTCTGCCTGAAGAATTGCAAGCGCAGCTCAAGGAGCGGCTGCAGGTTACGTTATCCTATCAGGAAGAAGTGAATTTTAATGCGGAATTTCGTGAGCTGAGTGAGAATTTGAATGATGAACGTCTGATGGAGGCCTTCAGCAGATTATTGAATTATATCCAGAACACACAGAAGCGTTCCTTAGATCATCTGCAGCCGGCAGAAGTGATTGAGCTCAAGCAATATATGAGCCTGGATATGTATTCCAAACGCAATTTAGAACTGACAGAGTCGATTATGAAAAAATCAAAGCATGGCAGCTTATTATGGGTATTGGACAAAACCGTAACTGCGATGGGCGCAAGAATGCTGAAAAAATGGCTGGAGCGGCCGCTGTTAAATCAAGTTAAAATAAATCAGCGGCTAGAAGTGGTCGAGACTCTCCTAAACGCTTTTATGGAACGGGAGAATTTGCGGGAAAGCTTAAAGTCGGTATATGACTTGGAACGCTTATCCGGAAGAATTGCATTTGGGAATGTCAACGCAAGAGACTTAATCCAGTTAAAACAGTCCCTCCAGAATATCCCGGCGATAAAGGAGGCGCTCAATGCGCTTCATGTCCCTGAAGTGAGCGAGCTGGCAGACGCTTTGATTTACCCTGATCATATTGTTGAATTGCTGGAAAACAGCTTAGTTGAAGAACCGCCACTTTCTATTAAAGAAGGGGCTTTGATAAAAGAAGGTCATCATGAAGAATTAGATAAATACCGCGATGCATCTAAAAACGGAAAACAATGGATTGCATCCCTGGAGAAAAAAGAGCGGGAAGTAACTGGAATCAAGTCGCTGAAAATAGGATATAACCGTGTGTTTGGTTATTATATTGAAGTGACGAGACCTAACCTGCCTTTATTACAAGATGACCGCTATGAACGGAAGCAGACGCTCACCAACGCAGAGCGCTTTATCACACCGGAGCTGAAAGAAAAAGAAACACTTATCTTAGAAGCAGATGAAAAAAGCGTAGAGCTGGAGTATGATTTATTTATTAAAATCAGAGAGCAGATAAAGCAGGATATTCCATTAATTCAGCAGCTCGCGCAAATTATCAGTGAAATAGATGTATTGCAGGGCTTTGCGACGATCAGTGAAGAGAATAATTATAAACGGCCGACCTTTCGGGAAGGCGTCTTTTCAGTAGAGGGAGGAAGGCACCCCGTTGTCGAGCAGGTAATGAAAACCGGAACCTTTGTACCGAATGATGTACAGCTGAATGATGATAACCAGATGCTGCTTATTACCGGCCCAAACATGTCGGGTAAAAGTACCTATATGCGTCAAGTAGCATTAATCGCTATTATGGGACAGACTGGCTGCTTTATCCCGGCTGAATCAGGAATACTGCCTGTTTTTGATCAAATTTTTACGCGAATCGGTGCAGCAGATGATTTAGTCTCTGGACAGAGTACCTTTATGGTAGAGATGCTGGAAGCCAGGCATGCGATTCAAAATGCTACCGCCAACAGTCTGATTTTATTAGATGAAATTGGACGCGGAACAAGCACCTATGACGGCATGGCCTTGGCTCAGGCGATTGTAGAGTATATCCATAATCATATACACGCCAAAACACTCTTTTCCACGCATTATCATGAGCTGACAGCATTGGAGGGTTCCTTAGAGCATTTAAAAAATATCCATGTTCGTGCGGAAGAGCATGAAGGAAATGTTGTTTTTCTTCATCAAATCAAAGAAGGAGCAGCAGATCAGAGTTATGGTATCCATGTTGCTAAATTGGCCGATTTGCCGGATGAGTTAATCAATCGCGCTTCTGTTATTCTGGAAGGCTTTGAAAATAATGATTCCCAAGAAGTGCAGAAAGAGGAAGCTCCTTCTCTTGAACCAGAAGAGGCCGAATCAGCTCAATTATCCTTTTTTGCAGAGGAAAACAGTAAAGAACATAAGCCAGCGAAGTTAACTAATAAAGACAATGCAGCCTTAGAGGAACTCAAAAGCTTAAATATATTAGAAATGAATCCGTTAGAAGCTATGAATGAATTATATCGCCTGCAGAAGAAATTAAAGTAACACGTAGTAGAGGAAGGTGATAGCATGCCAATTCAACAAATGCCGGATAGTCTGGCAAATAAAATCGCAGCAGGAGAGGTGGTAGAACGTCCTGCTTCCGTGGTTAAGGAAATCATTGAAAATAGTATCGATGCAGGTGCCACATGGATACGCATCGATGTACACGAAGCCGGATTATCGGAAATACGCATTGTCGATAATGGGGCTGGTATTGCTGCAGAGGATGTGGAGAAGGCCTTTTTACCGCATGCGACCAGTAAAATAAGCACAGAGACCGATTTATTCCACGTGACCACACTTGGATTCCGTGGAGAGGCACTGGCAAGTATAGCTTCTGTCAGCAGACTGTCTATCCAGACCTCCCAAGGAGACGCTGCCGGAGTATCGCTTGAATTAGAGGGCGGAGAAGTTGTCAAAAGAGGCAAGAGCGATGCCCGTCAAGGTACAGAAATTGTGGTCAGTGATCTATTCTATAATACACCGGCACGGTTAAAATATATGAAAAGCCTTCATACCGAGCTGGGGCATATATCAGATGTGTTGAACCGGATGGCATTAGCGCATCCGGAAATTCGGTTCGAAGCAACACATAATGGCAAAGGGCTCCTAAAAACTTCAGGCAATGATGATATGCTGCAGGTCATTTCGCAAGTGTATGGAATGAGTGTGGCCAAGCAAATGTCCCCAGTTGAACATAAGACGCTGGATTTTACGATTACCGGCTATATTGCGAAGCCGGAGGTAACAAGAGCATCCAGAAACTATATGTCAACGATTATTAATGGCCGTTTTGTCCGCAACATTGCCCTGAATAAAGCAATTATCGAAGGATATCATACGCTGCTGCCAATCGGCCGTTCTCCAATTGTTGTTCTTTCTATTGATATGGATTCGATTCTGGTCGATGTGAATGTCCACCCTGCCAAGCTGGAGGTCCGGTTCAGTAAAGAGAAAGAGCTGTATAGTGCCGTCAAAGATATGATCCAGGCTCATTTTCGGAAAATGACACTTATTCCGGAAGTGACGAAAAAGCCGGAGCCGAAGCAAAAATCAGAACAGCACGCGTTTCAATTTGAAACAGAGTCTGCTTCTCCATTTCAGGAGAACGAGAAAAAAATAGAAGCGGATAAACCATCTGATGCTGTTATCAGAGAAGAGAATCGGCATCAGGAGGAAGAACCCGCCTTTCTTCGTGAAGAGAATACCCATATTGAAGTTCAAAGGGGCGAACAGGAATCAGCATCTGCCCCAGAAGAAAAAGTCCCTGAGGAGCCTGTAATGGACGCTCCTGCGTCTCCAATAGAAAAAACGCCAGAGCAGGTTCAGCCTCGGGTCCCAATGATGTATCCAATCGGGCAGCTGCAGGGAACCTATATTATGGCACAAAATGAAAATGGCCTGTATATGGTGGATCAGCATGCTGCACAGGAGCGGGTAAAATATGAATTTTTTAAGCAAAAGCTCGGTAAACCAATCAATGAGTCACAGGAGCTTTTAATACCGTTGACCTTTGATTTTTCTAAAAAAGAGGCTATCTTTATTGAAGAAGCAAAGGATACATTAGAAAAAGCCGGATTATTTTTTGAACCGTTTGGTCACCAGACCTATGTTATACGTTCTCATCCGACCTGGTTTCCAGCCGGGCTGGAAGAAGAAATTATCCGGGAAATGGTGGATCAGTTTATTCAGGAAGCAACGGTGAATGTAGAAAAAATACGGGAAGAAGCAGCGATATTAATGTCTTGTAAACGGTCAATTAAAGCAAATCATTATTTAACCAGCGAGGAAATGTTCCAGCTGCTCGAAGACTTACGAAGTACCACCGATCCTTTTACATGTCCGCATGGAAGACCGATTATTGTTCATTTCTCTACCTATGAATTAGAAAAGATGTTTAAGCGTATTATGTAGAATGGAAGCAAAAAAATAATGAAGTTGAGGAATAAATAAATGAAGAAAAAAGTAGTTTCTATCGTAGGACCAACAGCAGTCGGAAAGACAGCATTAGGAATTGCTGCTGCAAAAAAGTTCCGGGGGGAAATTATCAGCGGAGATTCCACCCAGGTATATAAGGGGATGGATATCGGTACAGCTAAGGTAACACCGGAAGAAACGGAAGGCATCCCTCATCATATGATTGATATTATTAAGCCGGATCAGCCATTTTCTGTTGCCGATTTTCAGGAGCACGTGAAATATCATATTGAAGCAATCCACGAACGGGGCAACCTTCCAATCATTGTTGGCGGGAGCGGCCTGTATATCCAATCTGTGCTGTTTGATTATCATTTTTCCGACCAGCGCCGTGACGAGGAGTTAACGAAAAAGCTATTTGAGCAGATAGAATCAGAGGGTCCGGATAATCTGTATGAGCGCCTGAAGCAGGTTGACCCGGAGCAGGCCAAAAAAGTTCATCCGAATAATCACAGGCGTCTTGTCCGCGCCTTAGAGGTCTATGAGCTGACCGGACTGACAATGTCAGAGTATCAGAAAGAGCAGAAGCCAGAATCCCCTTATGATCCATATATTATCGGATTAGATATGGAACGGACCGTATTATATGAACGGATTAACCGCCGGGTGGATAACATGATAGAAGCTGGATTAACCGAGGAAGTCGAGTCTCTTATTGCGAATGGGTATAAGAACTGTCAGTCAATGCATGCGATTGGCTATAAGGAGATAGCAGCTTATTTAGATAACCGCTTATCCCAAGCAGACGCTGTCAACGCGATTAAACAAAACTCACGCAAATATGCGAAAAGGCAGCTCACATGGTTTCGGAATAAGCTGGATGTGAATTGGTATCAGCTCACGGAGAAGGAAGCTGCACAACAAATGAAATTAATTTTAAATGATTTAGCAGGATTTTTAGAATCATAAATCGAATAAAGGATGTATAGATAGAAAAGAGGAGGAACTTATTTTATGGCTCAATCCGTTAATATTCAAGATCAATATTTAAATCAATTGCGAAAAAATCATGTTTTTGTCACTGTTTTTTTAACCAATGGCTTTCAATTAAGAGGAACGGTCAAAGCGTTTGATAATTTTACGGTGCTGTTGGAAACAGACGGCAAGCAGCAGCTTATTTTTAAACATGCAATTTCCACATTCTCTCCATCGAAGAATGTGGAAATTGAAAAAGAATAGAGATGTGAGGAGAGGAGCTGAATGGAGCTTCTCTCTTTTTGGTATTCACTTCAATAAAAAAACTTCTCCATGAAGCAGTTTTTTTATTGCCTCTCAATAGGTTATGATTACGCATTAAATACGAATAAGCCTCTCTTTAGAATTTAATCATAAAGAGAGACTTATTTTAAAATTTATTTACTTATCAGCAGACCAATTCCGTGTATCGTGCGTTTTCCGCAATACACCTCCTAAATAATCATCCTTCTTTCTCATCACACAATCACAAGGAAGGATGCTCATTCCGGTAATACTCATGAAATATCTTCATTAATGCTCTTTTTTCAATCCGCGATACATAGCTTCTGGAGATATTTAATTTCTTCGCAATCTCCCGCTGAGTCATTTCATCCTGGTCATTTAATCCGTAACGATACACAATTACTTCCCGTTCGCGGCTGTCTAAGATAGAAAAATACTGTTCAATCTTTGAAATTTCCATATTTAATTGGATATACTCAATCACATTTTCATTTTCAGCTTCTAATATATCAATTAAGCTGATTTCATTTCCTTCCTTATCCTGCCCGATTGGATCATGGAGGGAGACATCTTTTTTGACTTTCTTAAGCGCTCTTAAATGCATCAGTATTTCATTTTCCACACAGCGGGCGGCATAGGTCGCCAGTTTGGTGCCTTTTCCTGTAGAAAAGCTTTCGACTCCTTTGATTAAGCCGATGGTCCCGATAGAAATTAAATCCTCCATATCCTCTCCGGTATTTTCAAATTTCTTGACCAGATGGGCTACGAGACGAAGATTATGTTCAATCAGTTTGTTTCTGGCTTCTTCATCTCCTTCCTGCATCAATTGGATGTATTTTGCTTCTTCCTTAGGGGATAGTGGCTGGGGGAAAGACTGGTTCTTGACATAAGAGACAAAAAATAAAGCTTCTTTAATAAATAGTCCAAGTGCAGATAATATCATGGACAAATCCCATCACCTCCAAGAGTAAGCATCTTTAAACCTTCTAGGTAATTGCCTATAGCCTATTCTTATGTGCGGAAGAAGAAAAACGTGTCTGTCCATGCAGAATGGAAAAGCTGAAAGAAGAAAATAATTTTATTATCCTTGCCAATTCGAGGTTTTTATAAGGGAGCTATCTATATAAAAAGCTCCGATTTCTCTTGATAACAGGAGAAATCGGAGCTTTTATTTCATTTAATTTGATTGGTTTTGATCTGTATCGTACATTTCTTTTAAATCATCGGTTATTGTATTTTTATCGAGTTTTATTCCATTCCGGTAAGCTGATCTTGTAACCATCAGGCTGGCTACCGGAGCTGTCAGGAATAAGAACAGAATAGCTAATAATATTTTTGCGTTCATCTCGCCCTGAGTTAAAAAGTGGATAAATACAGCCAGCATGATAAAAATAACACCTAACGTTGCGCTTTTACCGGAAGCGTGTGCACGGCTATAGACATCCTTTAACCGGAGTATACCGATGGCGCTTACTACGGCAAAAAATACCCCAATGACAACAAAGATGGCTACAATTCCTTCAATCATCGCGGTCAATGACAACACCTCTTTCCAGGAATTTTGAAAGGGTCAAGGTCCCGACAAATCCCAAAATAGTCAGTACGAGAACAATGTCAGAGAACACGGATGTGTCTTGTAAAATCATCAGTATCCCGATAAATCCGACAAGCAGAACACCAATAGCATCCAACGCCAGAATTCTATCCTGTGTAGACGGACCAATCATAACACGGATAAACAATAAAACGAGGGCGACGGAAAGTGCACTCAATGCAACAATCAAAATTGTATCAAACATTATTTCGTCACCTCCATAATTGCTTTTTCAAAAGAGTCCTGGATATCCTTAATCATAATTTCTTTATCCGGCACATCAATCGAATGGACATAAATGGTTTTGCTGTCATCTGAGAAATCCATGGAAATCGTTCCAGGAGTCAAGGTGATTAATGCTGCCAGCATAGAGATTTCAAAATCTGATTCTAAACATGTTCTGACAGCAACAATTCCAGGCTGATGATCTTGCTTTGGATTAAGCACTACTTTCACAACATCAATATTTGCCTTGATTAATTCAATCATAAACAAATAAATTAGTTTCATAATCGCCCAGACCTTTTTTAAATAAAAATCAAACTTTAGGAAACGGCGTATGATAAATAAAATTAAAATCCCAATGAAATAACCGGAAAGAAAACTTACGAATGTATACTCATTTTGTAAAAACATCCAGAGTATCGCGAGCAAAACGTTTATTAATATTTGAAAAGGCATAGCAACTACTCCTTCAGCACAGATTCAATATAATTTGTAGGATTCATAATATCTTCTGCAACTTCCATCGAATAGGTGAAAATTGGTTCCGCTGCAAATCCTAAAATAATGGTAAGTGCAACAAGCGGTAAGATCGGCAGTAACAGTTTTCCTACGGGAATCTTTGCTTGTGCCTCTGTATGCTTCTGCTTGCCCCAAAAAGCGTAACTGAAAATTTTCATCATAGAAAATAAGGTCAGAAGCCCAACCAGGAGCGCTACCGCAGAAATGACATACTGTTGTTCCTCAAAGCCCGCTAATATTATCGGGAACTTACTAAAGAACCCGCTTAATGGCGGAATACCTGCTAAGGAAATGGCAGTGATAAAGAACAGCCAGGCAAGCCAAGGATGGGTTCCAATCAATCCGCCCATTTTCTTTAAATCGGTTGTTCCCGTAATTTTCTGTGTTGCTCCAGCAAATAAGAAAAGTGCTGTTTTTACAATCATGTGATGCGCAATATAGTAAATGGCGCCGGCAACAGCCAAAGGAGTGAAGATACCAAGCCCCATCACCATATAGCCGACCTGGCTGATAATATGATAGGAGAGAATCCGCTTGAAATCAAATTGCGATACAGCTCCAAGAACTCCGAATAACATGGTAAAACCGGCAATCGTAACAATTAATCCTTTGTGCGTAAAGCCTGTATCATGATTGAAAATTACAGTAAATGTACGGATAATCGCATAAATACCTACTTTGGTCAACAGACCCCCAAATAAGGCTGCTATAGCAGCAGGAGGACCGTAATAGGACTTCGGAAGCCAAAAATAAAGTGGGAATAAGGCTCCTTTAGAAGCAAAAACAATAAACAGCATAATAGCTACTATATTGAGGGCGCCAGTCTGATCTAATTCCGAAACACGCTGGGCGATATGCGCCATATTCATTGTTCCGGTAATAGAATAAATCCATGCTATCCCTACAATAAAGAGGGCGGAAGCAAAAATGTTGATGATTACATACTTAAAGGACTCTCTTAACTGATAGCCTGTCCCTCCATGAACAATCAATCCATAAGAGGCAATCAACATTACTTCAAAGAACACAAATAGATTAAATAGATCGCCTGTTAAAAAAGAACCGTTGACCCCAATCATTAAGAAAAGATAAAGCGGGTAGAAAAACTGCTTTTCACGGTCTCTCGCGATTGTCTGGAAAGCAAAGAACAAACAGACGGTACCTACTAAAGTAGATAGAAGCAGCATCAGTGTTGAAAGTAAATCTGCAACAATAACAATTCCAAAAGGTGCCTCCCAGTCGCCGACTTCCAATACGAGCGTTCCATGCTGGTACACATAAATGGCTAAGTAAACGGAAAGTGCCAGTAAAGCAAGCATTGTAACTCCGCTTATCACACGCTGTATCGTGTGTCGTTTGTATAAAAGTATAAGTATAGCGCCGATTATGAAAGGTATAATAACCGGCAGAATAATTACATTACTCATCAGCAGAACCCCTTAATTCTTCTAAATCGTCTGTTTTATGCACTTTATAGGTCCGATAAGACATAACTAACAATAAAGCAGTAACAGCAAAAGCAATAACGATGGCTGTCAGTACCAGCGCCTGAGGCAGCGGATCTGTATATGCTTCTGCTTCAAAACTTAAAACAGGAGCAGCACCGCGCTGCAGCCCGGACATCGTTAATAATAAAAGATGCACGGCGTGAGAAAGTAATAATGTAGCTGCAACAACGCGGAGCAGGTCTTTAGACATAAACAGATAAATCGTTACGCTAAAAACAATTCCTATGACAATTGACATTAATAGTTCCATTATTTATCATCCTCCGCAATCGTCAGAATAATTGCAAGTGCACTGGCCAGTACAACAAAGTAAACACCTAAATCAAAAGGCAGTGCGGTGGTCAATTCAACTTCTCCCAGGATTGGCAGTCTAAAATAGTCAAAGAATTGTTTTAGATAAGGAAAACCAAAAACCATAGAGACCACACCTGTTACACTGGCAAAAAGTAACCCGATGCCGATTATTTTTATATAATCAAATCGAATGACCTTCTTAATGGAATTTAAGCCAAATGAGAGGTACAAAATAAGAATGGCACTTGCAGTCATTAGACCTCCAATAAATCCTCCGCCAGGGCTGTTATGACCTGCGAGCAGTAAATAGATAGAGAAGGAGAGGACAATCAAAATAATGAGTCTGGTCAATGTCTGCAGCATCATATTATTTGGTTTTTTCATCATACGTCCTCACTTCCTTTAAAACGTAATCGTATTAAACTGACAACGGTTAATACCGCTAAAGCGACAACAAGCACTTCCAGCATGGTATCAAGACCACGGAAATCCACCAGGATAACATTTACGATGTTATATCCTCCAGCTTCTTCCTTGGCATTTTCAGTATAGTACTCGGAAATTGAAGAATAATTTGCCTCTTGTCCCAATGAAAATGCAGATAGGGAACCAAGCGTAATCATCAGCCCAAATCCAATGGAAATGATTAATTTAACAGCCTTCAATTTTGGAGGTGTTTTTACCTTCTTCAATTTCGGCAAGTGATAAAAGACAAGCATAAACAAAATAACGGATACGGTTTCGATAAGCAGCTGCGTCAATGCTAAATCCGGAGCTCGGAACAGAACAAACAATAGAGCTACGATAAAGCCGCTGACACTTGTTGCGATAATTAATGCTACCCGATTATTAATAAACGGAATAACAATAACAGACCCGATAAATACTGCAATGACAAACCATACGTAAATTGGCACCGGTGATAAATCAAGCGATTGGATCGCCGGTAAATTATAACGGTACATCGTATAGGCCATTATCAATATGATAAATGTACACATATAGATGAAGTAATCTCTTAACCTGCCTGTCATCTGGATGCGTGTTAGCCATTGAGACCCTTTTACTAAGCCGTCATATCCATAATCATAGGCGTAGTTGAACAAATCACGTTCCCCGCGGTAGAATGCGGTATTTTCCCATTTTTTAAAGGTCATAAATAAGATGACACCCAATACTACCACACCGATTGTCATCCATAACTCTGGTGCTAAAAAGCCATGCCAGTGAGTGATGTGTACATCAAAAAACTCTCCTGGAGAAAGAATGCCGGGTGCGATAGCAGCCATAGCAGGCTCGATAATGGAGTACGCTAACAGATTAGGGAAAAGCCCGAATACAACCACAAGAACAGCGAGTATGATAGGGCTGATCAGCATACCGATCGGAGCCTCATGCACATGTTGTACTTTTAGCTTACTGCTATCGAATTTACCCATAAACGTCTTTGAAAACATCAGGATACAATATAAGAAGGTAAATACGCTGGCAATCCAAGCAATAATCGGAATGATAAATCCAAATGTTTCTAAATGGAAAATACCGTATTCCGTCACATTCAGCATCCCTGTCAAAAACATCTCTTTACTTAAAAAACCATTAAATGGAGGCAATCCTGCCATCGAAGCCAGTCCAATTAGAGAAATGGTTGCTGTAACAGGCATTATGGTCATTAATCCGCCTAATTTGCGAATATCTCTTGTTCCGGTCTCATGATCAACGATTCCGGCTGCCATAAACAGACTTCCTTTAAAGGTTGCATGGTTAACCAGATGAAATACCGCTGCTAAGATGGCGGTCATGTATAACGCATTGTCCCCATCCTGAAAATAGAACGCAGCAGAGCCTGTCCCAAGTAAACTCATGATTAAACCGAGCTGACTTATGGTGGAAAAGGCCAGAATTCCTTTTAGATCCTTTTGCCGTACTGCTGAAATAGAGCCCCATGTTAAGGTAACTAATCCGGCAATGGTAATAATCCAGAACCATTCTGGTGCACCGCCGAATACCCCGGTCAATCTGGCAACAAGATAAATTCCTACTTTTACCATGGTTGCAGAGTGGAGATAAGCACTGACGGGTGTCGGCGCTTCCATTGCATCTGGAAGCCAGATGTGGAATGGAAATTGAGCCGACTTGGTAAATGCGCCTAGTAAAACCAGAATCATTGCCGGGATAAATAATCCGCTCGCCATAACAATGTCCGCATTTGCTATCAGCTCCCTGATACTGAATGTGCCGGCAATAACGTAAAGTAAAGAAAAACCAGCGAGCATGGATAATCCGCCGAAAACGGTGATATACATTGACTTTTGAGCACCATAAATAGATTTTTCTCTCGTATACCAGTAACTGATTAATAATGAAGAAGCGATACTTGTTACTTCCCAGAAAACATAAATAACAATTAAGTTATCGGAAAGAACGACTCCTAACATAGCACCCATAAACATTAAAAGATAGACATAGAAATTGTTTAACTTTTCTTTTCTTTTCGACAAATAGTAAATAGAGTAGAGAACAACAAGTGCTCCGATTCCTGTAATCAATAATGCGAAAAGCAGACTTAGACCGTCAACATATACGTTGAAGTTTATTCCGAGGGAAGGAACCCAGTCCAAATTATTTAAAATTGCTTCGCCAGATGATGTTCTAGGTATAAAAGATAGAAAATAGATGAATAGTACCAGAGGCAGAATCAAAACAAACCAGCCAGTATGTATTCTCTTTAAATACTTATACAAGAATGGAATAAGTATGGCTGCGATAAACGGTGATAAAACAGCCCAGTGTAGTAACGTCAAAAGTAATTCCTCCTTTTACAAAAATAGCGAATTCCTTTTAACTGTAGAGCAAAATAAAATACTTTAAATATTCCTTCAGTTAAAAGTGTTCAAGTTCATTTCTAATATTGAAAACAAAAAGCCTGCCTATTATGAATAAGAATAGGGATGGAAGCTTTCATTTTACAGAGCACATAAAGGTTATTCGGTGTGATAATGAAGGGGGAATACCATGCTTTCTATTTATTCTCCATCTCTTTACGGTTTTTTGCACAAAGTCAGAGTGCTACATTTGATTATAACCTATTCAGAAGATGGATGCATACAAAAAGAATGCGATTACCAGGATGAAAAGCTTGTATTTTAAATAGGAAGAAACAAGGGAAAAAAGCGAAAAAAAAACTTCAATTTAAAAATTGAAGTTTGGGAAACAAGACAAAATTATACAGATTCTTTAATTTTATGAGATAGAGATCTTTTATGGATTTCTTCCTCAAACAAAGAAAGAAAATCAGGACTTAAGTTTAATGATATTGCTGTATAATATGATTCTAGTAATAGTTCGTCCGATAATGTTTCCACAATACAACCTCCTCAAGTGTCAGCATTTCTATTAAGTTAATAATAATTTAACACGTGTATCTTGTGTTAACAAGCTATAACTTATCTACATATAGTTGTATATAAGTTGTGTATAAGAAGGGGGGTAACCCTGCTTACTGTTGTTATTAAAACATTTTTATGTTGATAAAGTTATCCACAAAATCGAAAAACATCGGAATTTGTCGAACGATTTTCAAGAGATGAAGGCATTTTTGATGATCAGCATGCATAGTTCCCAATTAATAAAAGAAAAAATTGGAAATCACTGTCGACTGGATGAACATCCCTAATGAAGGCAATAATTCTTTGAAACGCTAGTCAGTTGTAGTAGGATTAGGTATAATGTGATATAGCAAAGTGTTGCTTTTGTTTTGAAACGAACAGTTAGAGGAATATTTTCTATAAGCTGTTTTTACATAAAACGAAACTTCATTTCGCGGGAGTTTTGTTTCTCTCCCGCTAAGCGTCAGCCGAGTGATTCGGGGAGTCGGCGTCTGTTATCGCCAGCCTGAATAAATTTATTCTTATGTTTTATTTACAGACGGCTCTCCGTGATAAAAAGTATCATGTGCAGGAAAAATAAAATTGTTGTTAATCGGAAATCTTGAGGTGTGTATATGTTTTCTAAATTTTTGCCGGATGAGCAAATTGATCAAATTTTTGACTTGAAACCAGAGAAATTAAAAGAAAAGGGAATCAAGGGGATTATTACGGATTTGGATAATACGCTTGTTGCATGGGATGTGAAAGATGCAACCCCTGATGTGATTACATGGTTTAAAACAATGGAAGAAAATGATATAAAAGTAACCATCATATCAAATAATAATCAAGAACGTGTCACCGTTTTTTCGGAGCCGCTTGGAACTCCCTTTGTATTTAGTGCCAGAAAGCCTTTGAGCAGAGCTTTTAAGACTGTTGCAAAGCAAATGGATTTGAAAAAAGACGAAATTTTAGTCGTCGGTGACCAGGTGATGACGGATGTCCTCGGGGGTAATATGGCCGGATTCTATACTGTACTGGTCGTTCCTGTAGTGCAGACAGACGGAAAAATAACAAAGGTTAACCGTTTTATGGAAAGAATTATTTTAAAAAGAATTAAGAACAAGGATAAGCGTTATAAGGAGGAATAAGGTTGGAGCAACATATTTGTCAAGGATGCGGAAGTATTATTCAGACAGAGCATCCGAATGAAGCAGGATATGCGCCAGTCAGCGCATTAGAGAAAGACGTTATTTTATGTAAAAGATGTTTTCGTTTGAAGCATTATAATGAAATTCAGGATGTGTCAATAACGGATGCGGACTTTTTGAAAATGGTCAGTTCCATACGTGATAGAAATGGATTGATAGTGCATATCATCGATGTGTTTGATGTAGATGGTACGCTATTAAGTAATTTGCCGAGAATTACGGGGGACAACCCGATTATTTTAGTTGGCAATAAGCTGGATTTATTGCCAAAATCGACAAATGAAAATAAATTAAAACAGTGGCTGCGTCATGAAGCGAGCCAGCTGGGGATCAAAATAAAGGATGTTGTATTGATTTCTTCTGTAAAAGGAAAAGGAATAGATGAGCTGAAGGAAAAAATAGAAGCACATCGGTCCGGCAAGGATGTATTTATTGTTGGTGTCACGAATGTCGGGAAATCAACATTTATCAACCGCTTGATTAAAGAATCAACAGGAGAAGAGGATGCCATTACGACGTCTTACTTCCCGGGAACTACATTAGGATTTATTGAAATACCATTAGATGAAGATTCGTTTTTAGTAGATACACCGGGAATCGTTAATAAACAGCAAATGGCTCACTATGTTTCTGAAAAAGAATTAAAAATGATTACACCAAAAAAAGAAATTAAGGCTAGAGTTTACCAATTGCAGGAACAGCAGACCCTATACATTGGCGGCTTAGTAAGGCTGGACTTTATTAAAGGAGAGAAACAATCCTTTGTATGTTACTTCTCGAATGACTTAACGATTCACCGGACAAAACTGGAGAATGCGGATGAATTATACGAGAAGCATGCCGGAGAGCTGTTGTCTCCGCCGTATAAAGAACAGTTGGAGAATTTTCCGCCGCTTACGGCACACAGCTTTAAAATAGAAAAAGGAAAAGTAGATATTGTTTTTCCGGGATTAGGCTGGATCAGTGTGCAGGGCGATGGGGCTACGGTAGCTGCTCATAGTCCCAAAGGTGTTTCTGTCACAACGAGAAAATCCTTTTTATCCGGGCAGCAGTAACCAGGTACATTTCTGAGAGAAGATAAAAATAATATTAGATACCACCTATTTGTAATAGAGAGACAGGAGGCGTTTCGTTGAGTTTAAAATTGAAATTAATCGGTTATCCCATCAAGCATTCCTTATCGCCTTGGATCCAGACATGCTTTTTAGAGCGTTCCGGGCTGGAGGGCTCTTATACATTGCATGAAATATCAAGTAAGGAAATTTTTGATGAAGAAATGAAAAAGTTAAGAGAAGAAGAAGTGAATGGATTTAATATTACGGTTCCTTATAAGCAGACAATTATTCCTTATCTGGATAGAATTGATATTACTGCGGAACGCGTGGGGGCAGTCAATACTGTTTCTTTGGAAGGAAATGAATGGGTAGGCTATAATACGGACGGAATCGGCTATGTACAGGCATTGCGCGATAAGTTTCCTGATATGGACAGGAATATAGATGTTCCTATTTTAATACTCGGTGCCGGCGGGGCTGCACGAGGTATTTTCCATGGACTGACTCAGGCGGGCTATACGAATTTGACGCTTGCCAACCGGACGAAGTCAAAATGTGAAGATATTATGAAAGGAACCAGTGCTTCTGTTGTCACGCTGGCAGAGGCTGAGAAAGACATTGCAGCATACGATGTTATTATACAAACCAGCTCTGTTGGGATGGAGGAACCAAAGCAAATCGTAGACCTGTCTAATTTAAAAGCAGGCACGATCGTCAGTGATATTGTATATCAGCCGCTTGTGACACAGTTTTTAAAGCAGGCAGCAGAAAAAGGCGGCCGGATTCATTATGGACATACGATGCTGCTTTATCAAGCGCAGAAGGCATTTGAAATCTGGACCAATAAAAATGTCGATGTCACCGGAATGGATGAAGAGATGATAACCAAGATAAAAGGAGATAAAGCAGATGTTAACCAATAAACAAAAGCAATTTTTACGAAGTGAATCGCATCATATTAAGCCTATTTTCCAGGTTGGAAAAGATGGGGTAAATGAAAATATGGTCACACAAATCAGCGAAGCATTAGAGAAGAGAGAATTGATAAAGGTCAGTATTCTTCAGAATTGTGTAGAGGATAAACATGTTGTTGCTGAACAGATTTCTGCCGGCACGGAAGCAGAAGTGGTACAAATCATCGGCAATACGATTATTTTGTATAGAGAGTCAACGGACCATAAAGAAATTAAGTTACCATAAACAGAGGCTGTTCATAAAGCCGCCAGCGGTCATAATGGGACAAGTAATCCAAATGACGCTTCATGCTTGAACGCACATTAATAATTTCAGAAGGTGAGTCTTTGAAAAAGATTGGAATTTTAGGCGGGACATTTAACCCGCCGCATATAGGGCATTTATGGATTGCTGAAGAAGTAAGAATCCGAAAGCAATTGGATGAAATATGGTTCATTCCGACGCGGACGCCCCCTCATAAAGATACTGTCGTTTTGGATGCATCCCATCGCTTGCGGATGCTTCATTTGGCAATCAAGGATAATCCTTATTTTCAAGTAAATGCGCTAGAGCTTGAAAGAGAAGGAAAATCATACACTTATGACACAATAAAGGAACTGACGGCGGACTTTCCAGAGGCTGATTTCAGCTTTATTATCGGCGGGGATATGGTAGATTATCTGCCCAAATGGAATCGGGTGGAGGAATTAGTTCATATGGTTCGTTTTATAGGGGTATCGAGACCGGGGTATACATTAGATACACCTTACCCTGTGGAACGCTTGGAGATACATCCTTTAGATATTTCCTCTACCTTTATCAGAAATCGATTAGGGAAGGGGGAGAGAGTTCGTTATTTGCTTCCTGATGGTGTGATGAATTATATTAAGGAGAATCAGATTTATGAATATAGATAACCTGAAGGCAGACTTGAAGGAAAGGCTGACGAAAGGAAGATATGAGCATACGTTGAGAGTAACAGATACAGCAGTAGAGCTTGCTGTAAACTTTCATGAATCCGTAGAAAATGCTACTATCGCTGCCTTATTTCATGATTACTGTAAATGTGATTCCTTAGAGGAAATGAAGCAAACCATTGAAACGAGCAGCGAACTTCCGGATGTGCTTCTTTCTTTTCATCATGAATTATGGCATGGGCCAGTTGCATCGGTCCGGATAGAAGAAAATTATGCGATTACGGATCAAGAGATAAAAGATGCCATTTACTTCCATACAACGGGAAGAGCGAATATGACAAAGCTGGATAAAATTATCTTTATTGCTGACTATATTGAGCCGTTCAGAAATTTTCCCGGGGTAGAGGAAGTGAGAGAGACAGCTAAGACAGATTTAACAAAAGCATGTTACCAGGCAGCGAAGAATACGATTCGTTTCTTGATGGAAAGGGACAATACTGTATACCCTGACAGCTTTCATGCTTATAACGACTTAAATCAACACGTTTTTGGAGGAATAAAAAAATGAATAATAAAGAATTAATTCAAGTAGTTGCAGAAGCCTGCGATGATAAAAGAGCAGAAAATATTGTTGCCTTAGATATGAACGAAGTATCTTTAGTCGCTGATTATTTCGTGATTTGCCACGGAAGCAATGAACGGCAGGTACAAGCAATTGCCCGGGCAATCAAAGAAACTGCAGAAGAAAATGGAAAAGACATTAAAAGAATGGAAGGCTTTGAAGAAGCGCGATGGGTTCTTGTTGATGTCGGTGATATTGTTTGTCATGTATTCCATAAGGATGAAAGATATTATTATAATTTAGAAAAATTATGGGGCGATGCGGACCGTGTTGCGCTGAATATTACGCAGGAAGGGTAAGGACAATGGCGTATCGAAAAATGGCTGCGGTCTATGATCAGCTGATGGATAATGTGCCATATGATGATTGGGTGGTTATGATTCAGCAAATGATAGCTCAGACAGAAAGACCAGTGCAGTCAATTATTGATTTAGGCTGTGGTACCGGAGTCATTACCCGGAAATTAGCTGCCGGCGGATATACAATGACGGGGGTAGACCAGTCCGGGGATATGCTCCATGAAGCACAAAAGGATTTAGAACCTGCAGATGGTATAAGCTGGTTAGAAGCAGATATAACAAAGCTGGATGGGGCAGAGCAGCGTTATGACATGGCAATCAGCTGCTGTGATGTAATAAATTATGTAACAGACCTTCAAGCTGTAGAACAAGCTTTTAAGAATGTTTATCAGCTGTTAGAAGCAGGCGGGATATTCTTCTTTGATGTCCATTCCATGCACACTGTAGAGGATATCTATATTGGCCAGACATTTTCCGATGTAATGGAGGAAGCGGCTTATATCTGGGAGTGCATCCCGGGAGAGGAAAAAGGAGAAATGTACCACCATGTTACCTTTTTCCATCAAGAAGAAGAAGACCGCTTTATTCGTTTTCAAGAAGAACATCATCAACGGACATTTCCGATAGAAGTATATAAAAATATTTTAAAAAATATCGGTTTTAAGAAAATCCAAATTTATGCTGATTTTTCATTAGAAGCAGATAATTGGACTGAACAATCAGAAAGAATTTTCTTTTTGGCTGAAAAATAAGCCGCAAAAGTGTATTGTAATCAGTTTTCCGAGAAAAAGGAGATTATCTTTCTTTGTCGAAATACTAAGATAAGAGGATACTATTTTGACAAAGAAGGAGGTAATACCTTTTGTATTGGTTAAAGAAAAATAGTTATATTTTTATTGTGATTGCTGCTGTTATTATTTTTTTTATCTTTATCAGCAAAGAAGAACCGTCCAGCCCGCTATCCGCCTCATTAATATCTTCAGATTTGGAAGAACCGACAGAAGCCCCGCCTACTGAGGAAACTCCGGCAGAACAAGCAGAACAACAAGCGCGAACAGCAGTGGTCGATGTAAAAGGAGAAGTGATGCAGCCGGGAGTATATGAAATGGAGCAAGGTGACCGGATCAGGGATATTATTGACCGAGCTGACGGGTTTACCGAAAATGCAGATGTTCTACAAGTGAATTTAGCACAGGTTGTTCAGGATGAGATGGTTGTCTTGATACCTGCTGTCGGCCAGGAAGAAGAACCTGCAGTGGATGCTCCTGCGGGGGAGCAGACAAATAACGATAAGATAAAAATAAATACGGCTTCCAGTGAGGAGCTGACTCAGCTTCCTGGTATCGGACCTGCTAAGGCGGAAGCGATTATTGCCCATCGTGATAATCATGGATTGTTTCAAACACCAGAGGATTTATTAGAGATTTCTGGTATTGGAGAAAAAACACTGGAGACGCTGATCGAGCATATCCAAGTGCCGTAGAAAATAAGGGAAAGAGGGAATCATCATGGAGAGAATTGCTTGGGATCAATATTTTATGGCGCAGAGTCATCTATTAGCTTTAAGAAGTACATGTACCCGCTTAATGGTAGGCGCTACGATTGTCCGGGATAAACGTATCATTGCCGGAGGTTATAATGGAAGCGTTTCTGGGGATGTACATTGTATCGATGAGGGCTGCTATGTCATTGACGGACATTGTGTACGGACGGTTCATGCGGAAGCAAACGCATTGCTGCAATGTGCGAAATTCGGAGTGCCGACAGACGGCGCTGATGTATATGTTACCCATTTCCCCTGTCTGCAATGCACAAAACAGCTGATTCAAAGCGGTATTAAAAATTTATTTTATGCAGAAGATTACAAGAATCATCCTTATGCAGTCCAGTTATTTAAAGAGGCTGGCGTGCAGACACAAAAAGTACCGTTGGTTGATGCTGTAGTGGATACAAAGTTTGAAGAAAAGACTGCTTTTATACATGCGCTGATGGAGAAATTGGATGCATCCAATTTGACGCCGGATGAAACAGAGACAATAAAAGCCGATGCAGAGCGGCTGTTTTTTAGTGAAGAGAGAAAGCATTGAGGGGATATTGGCATTTTCCTGCAATTGCAGCCGTGTCAGCCATTTTATATCATTTATTGGATATGAAATGGCTGCTCCTTCTTTTTATACTCTGGCTCATTTGGCTCAAGCTTCTGAAAAAAATGAATGTCACCGTTTGGCTGGTTACAATGTTCAGCTTCATCACCTTTTTATCTATTATTCCGGTTATTCCCCAGACCGTATATGAAGAAAGCTCGATAGATGCAGAAATTACCGGGAAAATCGAAGGAGAAGTAAAGCTTAGCTCCAAACAAATTCAATTCACCCTCCAACCTCTACAAAATTCCTCTAAACTGTCAGTTACGTATTTTCCTGAAAAGGATGAAGATTTTCGTGAAATTCCTCTTGAGCATGCTTTATTTCATGGCTCCACCTGCACCATTCAGCAAACAGTTGAAATTCCCCCTTCCAGTACAAATCCCGCACAATTTGATTTCCGTCAATTTTTACTGCAAAAACAAATTACCCATCAAGCTGTTTTAGAGGATTTTAATCAAATTAACTGTGCCGCTGAAAAAGGCATCCTTCCATTACTTTATAAGGTGAGGACAGAGCTGCTGAATGAAATGGAGGATACTTGGAGTGATAATACTGCCCCGTGGATTAATGCCATCGTTTTCGGAGACTCCTCAGCAATGGAAGAGTCTGTTACAGAGTTATTTCAGCGGTTTGGTCTCTCGCATATTATTGCTATCTCAGGCACCCATGTCACCTTGGTCATCGCTTTTTTATATTTGATTTTAGTGAAAGGAAACCTGCTGACAAAAGAGAAATCACAGCTGTTTTTAATCTTGTTTCTTCCGCTTTACGCCATATTGGCTGGAGCGAATCCCCCTGTTCTCCGTGCCGCTTCAATGATGATCGGACTCCTTTTATTTCAAAAGTTTCGATGGAAACTGCCGTATTCTGATTTGCTGTGCATTATCTTTATGGTGTTTATTCTTTGGGATCCTTATATCATTTACCATATCGGATTTCAGTTTTCCTTCGCAGTCACCTTTGCCATACTTCTGTCTCAGGAATGGATCAGCAAATCCAAATCGCCTGTTTGGAAGGTTTTTCAAGTAAGCTTTATTGCACAAATGGCAATTCTTCCGCTCCAGATTTATTATTTCAATATCTTTCATCCGTTGTCTATTCTGATGAATCTGACAGTCGTCCCTTATTTTACCTTCTTCGTCATTCCGCTTATGTATGTTTTTGCAGTTGTTCATTTTTTACCAGATAGTATGCTCGTCATACTGGATAAGGCTTTTATATTTATTCATGAAAGGGCTCTGGGAGCTATTGAATGGGTCGATAATACATTCGTTCCGCCAATGTATTTAGACCAGTTATCTATTTTCAGCGTCATGTTTTATTTTGCTTGTTTTTTCTTGTTTATGAAGTTTTTAGAGCGAAGACAGGAAAAAGCAGCTTGGATTGCAGGGATTCTTTTAATCCTTCCAGTTTTAATGACGGCAGCCAAGCCGTATTTTCAGGAGGAAGGTATTGTGACCATGTTTGATATGGGGCAGGGGGATGCTATTTTAGTGGAAGCGGCAAAAAGAGAAGCAGTTGTTATGATTGATGCTGGCTCTGCTTTTCATTTTGAAGATATGGAACCGACCAGAGGAGTGTATAAAAATATTATTCGTACTTATTTTCATCAGCGGGGGATTAAAGAATTGGATGCGATTATTGTTACACATGACGATGTCGATCACTTTGGGAGTGTCCGTTTTATTTTAGAAGAGGTAAGAGTAAAGGAATTAATGGTAAGCGCCTATTTTGATCCGCTGCTATTAGAAGAATTCCAAGCAATTCAGCCATCACTAAATATAACGCAGATTGGCGCAGGGGATGTACTGAACTTTCATGATGCTATTTCCTTTCAGGTATTGGCGCCGGATATAGATACGGGAAATTCAAATGACAATTCGATTGTTCTATATACAAATTTTGGCTTGAAATGGCTGTTCACTGGAGACATCAGCAAAGAAATAGAAGAAAAAATAATACATGATTATCCTGCACTGCAAATCGATATTTTAAAAGTGGCGCACCATGGCAGTAAAACATCTACAGGGGAAGCGTTTATAGATGCAGTTCAGCCGCGTTTCGCTTTAATTTCGGCCGGGAGAAATAACCGCTATAATCATCCGAATGAAGAAGTATTGGACATATTGGAAAGGTATGGAATTCAAGTGTATCGTACAGATGAGGATGGGGCGATTCAATTTTATTACACGGTGGAAGGAGGAACCTTTTCAACCTTTTTACCATAAAATATAATAAGAAAATAAACCTTACCGGATAACAAAAAAAGAAGAGATAGCATCCCTTCTTTTTGACCCTCTATCTCTTTTATTATTGACCAATTACGCTGATGGTAACGCCCACCGCAAAAATGATAAAGAAAAAGAGAAATGAAAAGGTAAATCCTTTAATGGAGTCTACAACATCGCTGCCTTTGTACTGCGGATCTTTTTCGAATTCGTTCAAGATATACCCCTCCTCTGCTCACTATTATAGTATAAATCATCCACATAAAAAAATCTACATTCTTTGCATGATTCCTTCTTCATATGGTAACAGCCATTTTTAGCAACAGTTGACATCTATAGTTTTTGCACAGAAGCGCAAATTATATATAAGCAAATATCGTTCTTAAGATTTGTTTCTAGAGCTTATTTTAAGACGTTTAATATAGATGCTTCATAAAGGGAGGATGCAAAAGTCTTGCGGTTCTTCCTTTATTTTTTTGTTGCGTTTATGTCTGCTTCCTTATAGGATAAAAAGAGACGAGTTTATGCATGGAACATTCACATGCTCCGAATCGAAATAATGTCTAGATGGGAAGCGTAATATGCATGATGGACCAAATAAAAAAAATAAAAAGTAATCAGATTCAGCCGGTTTACTTTGCTTTTGGAACAGAATCCTTTTTTCTGGAACAATTAAAAGACAAGTTAATAAAAACGGTGTTAGATGGAGATAAAACGAATTTATCTCTTTATGATTTAGAAGAAACCTCCATACAGGAAGTATTAGCAGATGCAGAAACATTTCCATTTTTCGGTGAGCGAAAATTAATATTTGCTGCCAATGCTTCCTTTGTGAAAACAAAACCCGATAAAACACCGTTTGAGCATGATTTAACGTATTTACAGGAGTATCTGCAAAATCCGCCTGAGTATTCGGTGTTATTGGTTATAGCGCCTTATGAAAAATTAGATGAGCGTAAAAAGGTAACAAAACAATTAAAAAAACTGGCGTCCCCTGTGGATTGTCAGCAAGTAAAAGAAAAAGATGCAAGAAATTGGATTCAAAGTCTGATGAAGTCATATGAGATAGATATTGAACAAGAGGCGATGGAAATATTGGAAGCAGAGGTTTCTAATAATATCCAGCTCCTGCAAAGCGAGATGGAGAAGCTTGCTCTTTATGTTGGAGAAAATGGGGTTGTTACAAAAGATATTGCACAGCAGTTAGTGTCGCATACTCCGACCACTACGTCTATCGCACTTGTCGATGCAGTTATGAAAGGAAGTATTCAGGAAGCAATTCAAATTTATCAGGATTTAGAGAAAATGAACGAGGATCCAATTGCGATGATTGGACTGCTTGCTTACCAATTTCGCATGATTTTAAGAGTGAAGCAGCTGAAAAAGAAGGGATATTCTCAATTTCAAATTCAGAAGCATATTGGCGCACATCCATATGTTATTAAAGTAGCAATGGCCAGAGAAGCAAAACTGTCTGAAGAGCGTCTGTCTTACATCCTTTGCCAGCTTGCAGAAACGGATGCCAAAATGAAGCAGGGGCTGATGGAAAAAGGGCTGGCATTTGAATTACTGTTGATGGATTTAGTATAGTGTGCTGCGTTTAAAAAACATAATAAAAGGTGAAGTATTTACGGCAATTGTCCGTACTTACTTCACCTTTTATTTATTATGATGCGTTAACTTTTTTTGCTAAACGAGATTTTTGACGGCTGGCAGCGTTTTTGTGGATAATTCCTTTTTGAGCCGCTTTATCAATTTGCTTGTTCGCAGATTGGAATGCTGCTTTTGCATTTTCCACATCGTTTGCTTCTACCAATTTTTCTACACGTTTAATCTCCGTACGCATTGCAGAAAGCTGGGAAACGTTATTAGCGCGTTTCTTTTGGTTAACTTCTACACGTTTGATTGCAGATTTAATATTTGCCATGTTTATTCACCTCCTAAAAAGTATACGATTTTAAAAACATGTTTTAGAGGTTGTTCAAGCTAAATTGCTTCTGAACATGCCCTTTTGTATGCTTTCATCAATTGTCAATATTCACAGTACGACAAGAGTATTTTACCAAAGCTCCCTAATCTTTTCAATAGAATTGTTGCTTAATCAATAAATTGGTATGAAATTATTCCAGGCGTGCATGCTAAGAATGGTTAAAAACAGGAGTTTTTCCGGCAAATTCTCCATCTAAAAATAAAGTGTAGAAGGAAAGCTTTATTTTTAGATAATGGAATTTTATTTTATCAGAATAAAGCATATTGAACAAAGGGGCGCGGTGTAATGAAAAATAGAGAGGATCATTTTCAAGTAAGAACAGACTTAGCTGTAGAAGCAAAGGATATGTATACGGAAAAGCAAGAAAATAAACAAAAGAAGGAAGTTGCGGGTGTCACATTTAAAGAAAGCACGATAAAGGATATAAATATTTCCTATGTGACGATTGATGAGGCAGGCGCTGAACAAATTGGGAAGAAGCCGGGGAACTATGTCACCATTCATACTGACGGTGTCAAAAAACAAGATACAGAGAAACAGCATCAAGCAGCGAAGATTTTAGCAAAAGAGCTGGAGGAATTAATGAGAAAGCAAGACTTGCCGGATCAAGCCTCTTGTCTGATTGTGGGGTTAGGGAATTGGAATGTAACCCCGGATGCTTTGGGTCCGATGACGGTAGAGAAAGTGCTGGTAACCAGTCATTTATTTCGTCTTCAGCCGGAATCCGTGGCAGAAGGATATAGCGAAGTAGCTGCGATTACACCGGGGGTGATGGGAGTGACAGGCATAGAAACCAGCGATGTGATTTTTGGGATTATCGAAAAATACCAGCCTGATTTCGTTATTGCCATTGACGCGCTTGCATCGAGATCTATCAGCAGAGTGAATGAAACCATTCAATTATCTGATACAGGTATACATCCAGGTTCAGGGGTTGGCAACAAGCGAAAAGAAATAAGCCGTCAGACGCTCGGAATACCTGTGATTGCTATTGGTGTGCCAACGGTGGTGGATGCAGTTACTATTACAAGTGATACCATCGATTACTTATTGAAACACTTCGGGAGAGAATGGAATGAAAGAGATGACCCATCTAAATCCTTAACTCCTGCTGGTATGAATTTCGGGTCGAAGCAGTTAACGGATGAGGACTTGCCTGATAAAGCACAGCGGGAAAAGCTGTTTGGCTTTGTGGGCGGCCTGTCGGAGGAAGAAAAAAGACAGCTGATTATGGAAGTACTAACGCCGATTGGTCATAATTTAATGGTTACGCCTAAAGAGGTAGACGGCTTTATGATTGATATGGCTGAAGTGATAGCAAATGGGCTGAACGCTGCATTACATGAGACAGTAACGATTGATAATTTTTCAAGCTATTCCAGGTAGCCGTATGAAGCTTTAACATCCTCTATCAAGTCTATTTTTTTCTTTTTACACGGTTCTACTTTCTCTAGTTTACTCATAGGTTGGACTATAGAGTTATTAGAGAAAGGTGGCATCGTGTATTTTTATGAAAAAAAATAACTGGAGCAAAATGGTACAAACCTTTTCTCGACGAAGCGGTCTTTATATCGCCTTTTTTGTCAGTATATTTCTATTAATTAGTATATTAACGGCTGTACAGCCTGCCTATCGATTTTCATCAGATACGTTATCAAATTGGACGAAGGAAATGGACAGTGCGATTTTTTATCATTTGATTACAATGGAAAACCGTGCTTATAAGCAGAGTTTTCCGGAAGGGGAAGCAGAAATACCTCAATTATCCGGGGTGTTTCTTGAGCTTACGTCTAATGTGAAACCAACAGATCCCAGAAGCTTTTTTGGTAATGAAATTCCAGGTTTTTCGATATTTGACAATCAATTATTAATGGCAAGTGAAAATGATTTTACTCATTTTCCGATTGAGTCTAATCCCCCTTTGGAGGAAGTATTAAGGGAAAGGGAAGCGGTACTGACAGGCGAAGATGAGGAGGAAACAGAAGAGGCGGAAGAAACGGAGGAAGAAACAGAGGAAACGGAAAGTGAGCAAACAACTGGAGACAGAGATGTTGTTTTTATTTATAATACCCACAACAGAGAGTCGTTTTTACCGCATTTGCCAGATGAAACAGACCCCAATAGCGCCATGCACGGGGAGATTAATATCACAAATGTCAGTGACCGTTTAGCAGAAGGTCTTGAAAGGAAAGGAATTGGAACACAAGTAGATAATACAGATTTCGGGGAGCTCCTGAATGAAAGAGGAATGGGATATCATCAATCCTACGAAGTCTCTCGAGATATTGTTGCGGAAGCAGTGGCCGGCAATCAGGAGATTCAATATATGTTTGACCTTCATAGAGACGCCCTTCGCAGAGATAAGACGACAGAAACGATTGAAGGCGAAGATTATGCAAAGATTTTATTTGTTATCGGTACCGGGCACCCCGATTATGAAAGGAATCTGAAAGTAGCAACAGAGCTGCATGGGTTGATGGAAGAAGAATATCCGGGTTTAAGCCGGGGAGTGTTCCAAAAGGATGGATCAAGCGGGAATGGCGTTTACAACCAGGATATGGAAGAAAATGCATTATTGATTGAATTTGGCGGTGTAGATAACACGATGGAGGAGCTGTATCGTTCTGCTGATGCCTTAGCAGAAGTATTCAGCGACTATTATTGGGATGCCGAAGCCGTTCAGTCTGATGAATAAGTATGTGAATATTCTTATGTAAGGAGCGATTTGATGCGAAATATTATTATATTATTATTGCTCGTCATCTTTTTTCTGAGCGGACTCGTATTTGGAATGCAGAAGAATGAGACGGCTGAACAAACGGTATCCTCCGACACTCCTGCAGTTGAAGTAATAGAAGATGAAGCGCCAGATAGAGAGGAACAGGAAGAAATCATCGTTGCAGAAACAGATGTACTTGAAGATGGAAATTATTCGTTGACCAACCGTACAGCAGCCACTATGGGAGGCATCGTCAAACAATTATTTGAAGTAATCGTCTCCATCATGTATGGAATAGGAGAGCTGTTTTTTTAATCAACACCTAAGTTAATCATTGAATCTCAAGGCGTCAATTGCTATAATCAATGCTAGTAATTGACGCCTTTTGTTATGGGAAGAAAATAGGGGCTACAGGAAAAACTTAGGAGTGTGCGTGAAATGACGAATAAAAAAAGAAAGGTCAGAAACTTTTCGATTATTGCCCATATCGATCATGGGAAGTCTACATTAGCTGATCGTATTCTTGAAAATACAGAAACCGTGACAAAACGTGAAATGAAAGACCAGTTGCTGGACGGAATGGATTTAGAGCGTGAACGTGGCATAACCATTAAACTGAATGCAGTGCAATTAAAATATACAAACCAGGCTGGCGAAGAATTTATTTTTCATTTAATCGATACGCCAGGTCATGTCGATTTTACTTATGAGGTATCCAGAAGCTTGGCAGCCTGTGAAGGAGCGATTCTTGTCGTAGACGCAGCACAGGGAATTGAAGCGCAGACCTTGGCAAACGTTTATTTAGCGATGGAAAATGATTTAGAAATCATTCCGGTAATCAATAAAATTGATTTGCCGAGTGCAGATACAGAAAAAGTGAAAAAAGAACTGGAAGATGTATTAGGAATCGACGGCGATGAAGCAATCCTAGCCTCTGCCAAAGCAAATATAGGGATTGAGGAAATTCTGGAGCGTATAGCAGAGGTTGTTCCAGAGCCCCCTGGAGAGGCTGAGGATCCGTTAAAAGCGTTAATCTTTGACTCGCTGTATGATACTTACCGCGGGGTTATTGCTTACGTCTGTGTGAAGGAAGGCTCTGTTAAAGTCGGAGACAAAATTAAGATGATGGCTACCGGAAAAGAATTTGAAGTGAATGAAGTCGGGGTATTTACACCGAAGCAGCTTGCCAAAAAAGAGTTGACGGTCGGGGATGTTGGTTATTTAACTGCATCGATTAAAAATGTCGGCGATTCACGGGTCGGGGATACAATTACGTTGGCTGATCGACCTGCGGATACAGCGCTGCCTGGTTACCGCCGTCTGAATCCAATGGTATTCTGCGGACTTTATCCGGTAGATTCTAATGATTACAATGATTTAAGAGAAGCGTTAGAACGTTTAGAACTGAATGATTCTTCCCTGCAATACGAAGCAGAGACTTCCCAGGCGCTTGGTTTCGGCTACCGCTGCGGATTCTTGGGACTGCTCCATATGGAAATTGTCCAAGAGCGTATTGAAAGAGAATTTGGTATCAGTTTAATTACGACAGCTCCAAGTGTTATTTTTGAAGTAGAGTTGACGAATGGCGATGTATTTTCGGTTGATAACCCTTCCGAAATGCCAGATCCACAAGTAATTGAAGAAGTACGTGAACCATACGTAGAAGCTACAATTATGGTGCCGAATGATTACGTCGGAGCAGTGATGGAAATTGCCCAAAAGAAACGCGGGAATTTTGTAGATATGCAATATTTAGATGATATTCGTGTGAATGTGGTTTATCATATTCCGCTTTCGGAAATTGTATATGACTTCTTTGACCAGTTAAAATCACAGACAAAGGGATATGCTTCGTTTGATTATGAGCTGATCGGCTACCAGCCTTCCCGTCTTGTGAAAATGGATATATTGCTTAATGGCGATTCAATTGATGCGTTATCACTTGTTGTCCACCGCGACTTTGCGTATGAACGCGGAAAGCAGATCGTTGAAAAGCTGAAGACATTAATTCCAAGACAGCAATTTGAAGTGCCGATTCAAGCAGCAATCGGCAACAAGATTGTAGCGCGTTCTAATATCAAAGCAGTACGTAAGGATGTAACAGCAAAGCTTTACGGCGGAGATATTTCCCGAAAAAGAAAGCTTCTTGAAAAGCAAAAAGAAGGTAAAAAGCGTATGAAGATGGTAGGTTCTGTAGAAGTTCCTCAGGAAGCGTTTATGGCTGTCCTGAAGATGGATGAAGATTAACTGCTGAAATAATCTATTGTCGCTATTTATTAATCCCGTTACCGTGTTTTTTGCCGGTTGCGGGATTTTTAAGCTGTAAATAGCCGCTGCGGAAAAATACGGCGCTTTCCATGGGCCCCGAGCTCATCTCCTTTAAAGAAGACTTGCTGATTGGCAAGAATATCGTGTTTTAATGACTAAGCGATGTTCTTGTTTTTTTATTAGGAGGCCACAAGCCTATTTTTCATTTACATTGCGAGAGGACATAAAGTATTATAAAATAACTTCAGAAATAACAACTGGTGTTTCTGAAGAGGAAAAGAAGCCAGAGTTACCTTATCTGTTTTTTTTAACAAAGGAAGGAAGTTCAATCGATGCAAGTTCAGTCAGTATATATTCATATTCCTTTTTGCAAGCAGATCTGCCATTACTGTAATTTTGTAAAGTACTTTTACATGGAGACGAAGGCAGATGCCTTTATAGATGCTTTAATAAAAGAAATAGACACAGCTATTCCAGGAAGGAAAAATGTCTTTCGGACGATTTATATGGGCGGAGGAACGCCAACTGCTTTGTCGATGGAGCAATTGCAGAAGCTTTTTCAGTTTTTAAATGAAAAGTTTGACCTCTCCTCCTGTGAAGAATTTACAATCGAAATCAATCCGGGGGATATTGATACGGATAAAGCAAAATTACTTCACGGTTATGGCGTAAATCGGATTTCTTTTGGGGTTCAGGTAATGGATGATGAGATGCTTGAAAAAATCGGGCGTATGCATCGAGTGAAGGATGTTTATACAACAGTTGATATTCTTACACAGTCAAATTTCTCTAATATCAGCCTGGATTTAATTTATGCTCTCCCGGATCAAACCGTTGCCCACTTTGAAAAAACTTTAAAGGAAGCACTGCAATTCGGTCTGCCGCATTATTCAACCTATGCGCTGCAAATTGAACCGAAGACCGTATTTTATCATAAACGGAGAAAAGGAGCCCTGCATCAGCCTCCAGAGGATGATGAAGTAGAAATGTATCAGCTGCTTCAGGAAAATATGAAAAAGCAGGGCGTCTATCAATATGAAATAAGTAATTTTGCCAAGCCGGGTTATGAGAGCAAGCATAATTTAACCTATTGGAATAATGATTATTATTTTGGTTTCGGAGCAGGGGCTCATGGTTATTTACCGGGAAAGCGCACGGCAAATTATAAACCATTGGGAATTTATATGAAGGAAATTAACCGAAGCGGTTCACCTGTCGAACATCTTGAAGAAATAACACTGCAGGACCGGATAGAAGAGGAATTATTTCTGCAGCTCCGAAAAGTAGAAGGGATTAATACAGAAGCATTCAGGGAAAGATATGGACTATCGCTGGATAAATTATATCAGGAAGAGTTACGTCAGTTAACAAACGATAAATTAGTAACTTACCACGACGGAAGCTATGTATTGACAAATAGAGGAATGCTTCTCGGGGACAGGGTTTTCCAGCAATTTTTATTATTGGAGAACTTTGATCAAAAAATAAAGGAAGCAAAAAGCCAAACGGTTTGACAAAAGAAATTGAATTTGATAATTTTATTATAGATTTAGCACTCAAAAGATGAGAGTGCTAACAGAGGTGATCATCATGTTAACAGATAGGCAACTTATGATATTGCAGGTGATTATTGATGATTTTATAGAATCTGCTAAACCGGTCGGCTCCAGGGCATTATCTAAAAAAGATACCCTGCCGTACAGTGCCGCAACCATTCGAAACGAGATGGCGGATTTAGAAGAATCGGGGTTTTTAGAAAAGACGCATACCTCTTCTGGACGTGTGCCTTCAGAAAAAGGATATCGTTATTATGTTGATCATTTAATTGGTCCTGAAATCCATCAGCATGGACTGGGTATCATTGAAAGGTTAACAAATAACGGGATATATGAGTTTGAACAGATTGTTCAGACGGCAGCAGAAGCCCTTTCTAAACTGACCAATTATACGTCCATCATACTTGGACCGGAAATGTTTGAAGCAACCGTAAAGCAGATTCAGGTATTAGCACTATCCGATCAATCAGCAGTAGCGATTTTAGTAACAAACACAGGTCATGTAGAGCACCGTTCTTTTACATTGCCAAAAGGAGTTTCATCATCTGATATCGAAAAGCTTGTCAATATTCTAAATGACCGTCTTCAGGGCGTTCCGCTTTATCGAATTCCTGAGGTGATTCAAAATGAAGTAGCTTCTCTGATGATGAAATATATGAATGGAGTAGATTCTTCCATCAATTGGATTCGTACGCTCTTCACGCAAGAGCAGGCGGTCAAGCTTTATTTTGGCGGGAAAGCCAATATTTTAATGCAGCCGGAATTTAATGATGTGGATCGCATTCGTTCCTTTTACTCCTTGATGGAGCGAGAGGATGAAATTGTAAATCTCTTGAAAAACTCCAATCAAGGTATTAAAGTTTCTATTGGCCATGAAAATGAAGTGGAAGAGATTAAAGACTTGAGTTTAATCACCGCCTCTTATCATATCGGCGGCGGTCAGATGGGTACCATTGCATTAATCGGGCCTACGAGAATGGAATACAGAAAAGTATTGTCCTTAATGGAAAGCATCTCCAAGGAAATGACTGGTGCAATGGGAAAATGGTATAGTGATAAATCATAAGGAAAACAAGTATTTTGGTTTTCTATCTATATCTTCTATGGTATAGTTTTTAATTGGAAATTAGAAAAGAGGTGCCTGAGTAGATGTCAGAGAATGAAAAAAAAGAAGAAGCACTGCAAGAAGAACAGGAAATTGTAGAAGAGACTGCTGAAGAAGCAGGTACAGATGCAGAAACTGCAGAGAAAAATGATGCGTCAGAAGCTCAAATAGAAGCACTGAAAAATGAAAAAGAAGAACTGGAAGGCCGCATGCTTCGTTTGCAGGCAGAGTTTGATAATTATAAAAGACGCACATTAAAAGAGCGTGAAGCAGATCGTAAATACAAAGCACAGGATATGGTTCAGGAATTGCTTCCTGTGATGGATAATTTCGAACGCGCGCTGCAAGTAGAAGTATCTGAAGAAAATAAGAGCATCCTTGAAGGAATTGATATGGTATATCGTCAATTAAAGGATGTATTTACGTCACAGGGTGTTTCTGTTATTGAAACAGAGGGTGCAGACTTTGACCCGAATGTACACCATGCAGTAATGCAGATTGAAGATGACTCTGTGGAAGCAAATAAAGTGGTGGAAGAACTGCAAAAAGGCTATCTCTTAAAAGATCGGGTTATCCGCCCTGCAATGGTAAAAGTGAATAAATAATAAAAAAGTGTCGCAGAAGTATTGAAGGAGGAAATGAAGAATGAGTAAAATTATCGGAATCGACTTAGGAACAACCAACTCATGTGTATCAGTGATGGAGGGCGGCGAAGCAGTCGTTATCCCTAACCCGGAAGGAAACCGTACAACCCCATCTGTTGTATCCTTTAAAAATGGAGAAAGACAAGTCGGCGAGGTTGCAAAACGTCAAGCAATTACCAACCCGGATACGGTGCAATCTATCAAACGTCATATTGGTACAGACTATAAAGTAACCATTGGCGAAAAAGATTATACACCACAAGAAATTTCAGCGATTATTCTGCAGCATATTAAATCCTATGCAGAAGATTATATCGGCGAAAGTGTAGATAAAGCAGTAATTACCGTTCCTGCTTACTTTAATGATGCAGAACGCCAAGCAACAAAAGATGCTGGTAAAATTGCTGGTCTTGAAGTAGAACGTATTATTAACGAACCAACTGCAGCAGCGCTTGCATATGGTATTGATAAAGAAGATCAAGATCAAACAATCCTTGTATATGACCTTGGCGGCGGTACCTTTGACGTATCTATCCTGGATATCGGCGACGGCACATTCGAAGTTGTTGCAACAGCCGGAGACAATCGTCTTGGCGGAGATGACTTTGATGAAGTCATCATCAAGCATATGGTAGAAGAGTTCAGAAAAGAAAATGGCATTGACCTTTCTAAAGATAAAATGGCTGTACAGCGCTTGAAAGATGCTGCTGAGAAAGCGAAGAAGGATTTATCCGGTGTGGCACAGACACAAATTTCACTGCCATTTATTACAGCAGGGGAAGCTGGTCCATTACACTTAGAAATGACTTTATCACGTGCGAAATTCGATGAGTTATCATCTGATTTAGTAGAACGTACAATGAAACCGACTCGCCGTGCACTTTCTGATGCAGGCTTGTCCAGCAAGGATATTCATAAAGTTATCTTAGTCGGCGGTTCTACACGTATTCCAGCTGTACAGGAAGCAATCAAGAAAGAATTAGGTCAAGATCCTTCTAAAGGAGTAAATCCGGATGAAGTTGTAGCACTTGGTGCAGCAATTCAAGGCGGTGTCCTTCAAGGAGACGTGAAAGACGTATTATTACTTGACGTAACTCCACTTTCTTTAGGTATTGAAACAATGGGCGCTGTGTTTACAAAACTGATCGAACGTAATACAACCATTCCGACAAGTGCATCACAAACATTCTCTACAGCAGCAGATAACCAAACTGCAGTAGATATTCATGTACTTCAAGGTGAGCGTGAAATGGCGGCAGATAACAAAACGCTTGGCCGTTTCCAATTAACGGATATTCCGCCAGCACCACGTGGAATGCCTCAAATCGAAGTATCCTTCGATATCGATGCGAACGGTATTGTTAATGTAAGAGCGAAAGATTTAGGAACAAATAAAGAACAATCCATTACGATCAAATCTTCTTCTGGTTTATCTGATGATGAAGTAGATAAAATGGTAAAAGAAGCAGAAGAAAATGCAGAAGCAGATAAAGCGCGCCGTGAAGAAGTAGAGCTTCGCAACCAGGCTGATCAGCTTGTATTTACAACAGATAAGACATTGAAAGACTTAGGTGATAAGGTTTCTGATGAAGATAAACAGCAGGCAGAAGCTGCAAGAGATGAATTGAAAGAAGCTTTAGAGACTAATGATCAAGAACAAATCAAAGCGAAAAAAGACGCTTTGGAAGAAAAAGTACAGCAGCTTTCTGCTAAGCTTTATGAGCAGGTACAACAAGAAGCTCAAGAAGCGCAAGGAGCAGAAAATGCAGAAGGCCAGCAAGGCGACGACGTTGTTGATGCGGATTATACAGAAGTCGACGATGACGATAAAGAAAATAAATAATGAATAGCTGCTGAATAAAAGTCAAAGTCAGGATTCTCTTGGCTTTGGCTTTTTTACAGACAGGATAGAAGCAAGATAGTGCTTACAGGTAAATTGGTTTGAAGCTGATATTCATTGTTGCCATAGACAAATGAATGATGATATGATTAAACTTATGCAATCAGAGTATCGGGAGTGAATAATTTGGCAAAACGAGATTATTATGATGTCTTAGGTGTAGATAAAGGCGCCTCAAAAGATGAGATAAAGAAGAGCTACCGGAAACTGGCTCGTAAATATCATCCGGATGTAAATAAAGAAGAAGGCGCAGCAGAAAAATTTAAAGAAGCAAAAGAAGCTTATGAAGTATTAAGTGACGATCAGAAAAAAGCACAATATGATCAATTTGGGCATGCAGGCGCACAGGGTCAAGGCTTCGGAGGCTTTGGCGGCGGTGGCGGAGCTCAAGACTTCGGTGGTTTCAGCGATATTTTTGATATGTTTTTCGGGGGCGGCGGACGTTCACGTGATCCGAATGCGCCACAGCAGGGCGACGATTTACAATATACGCTGATTCTTGATTTTGAAGAAGCGATTTTCGGAAAAGAAACCGATATTGAAGTTCCAAAGGAAGAAGAATGTGATACGTGTCATGGTTCGGGAGCCAAACCGGGAACAAAAGTAGACACATGCTCCCATTGTCACGGCTCTGGCCAATTAAATCAAGAACAAAATACGCCATTTGGCCGTGTTGTCAATCGCCGCGTGTGCCATTACTGTAATGGTACAGGAAAAATCATTCCTGAAAAATGTGAGACCTGCGGCGGTGCTGGAACAGTTAATAGAAAGAAAAAAATTCATATTGATATTCCAGCCGGTATCGATGAAGGGCAGCAAATCCGTGTAGCCGGCAAAGGAGACCCCGGGAAAAACGGCGGCCCGGCAGGTGATTTATTTGTTGTTATTCGTGTTCGTAAGCATGATTTCTTTGTCCGCGAAGGCGACCATATTTTCTGTGAACTGCCACTTACCTTTGCTCAAGCGGCATTAGGTGATGAAATTGAAGTGCCTACTGTCCATGGCAAGGTTAAACTACGAATTCCTGCCGGCACCCAGGCAGGGAAGACTTTCCGCTTAAAAGGAAAAGGGGCGCCAAATGTTCATGGCAGAGGCCAGGGCGACCAGCATATTAAAGTAAAAGTAATGACGCCGACTAATCTGTCAGACAAACAAAAAGATTTACTGCGTCAATTTAATGAATTAGGCGGAAATGAATCCACCGATGAACAAGAGGATAATATTTTCCAGCGTTTTCGTAAAGCGTTCAAAGGAGACTAATCAGAGTAGTCCTCCAGCTTGTAGTTTTGATGATATTTTCAGATAAGCAGGCTGGAGGCATCTCTGTTTACATAGATATTTCAAAAGAACGGCGGTGTACAACATGAAATGGTCAGAGATTACAATTCTTACGACAAATGAAGCAGTGGAGCCTATTTCAAATATTTTGCATGAAACAGGTGCGAGCGGGTTAGTTATTGAAGATCCATTAGATTTAAAGCATTTTGAAGGGGAAGGTTTTGGAGAAATTGTGGAGCTTGATCCCGAAGATTATCCGGATGAGGGTGTCCGTATCAAGGCGTATCTGCCGATGAACAGCTTTTTAGGTGAAACGGTTGAAGAAATCAAACAGGCAATCAACCAATTACTGCTTTATGATATTGATTTAGGGAAAAACGAAGTAAGCCTAAGTGAGGTTCATGAAGAAGAATGGGCGAGTGCCTGGAAAAAGTACTATAAACCGGTTAAAATATCCAATCGGATTACAATCACTCCAACTTGGGAGGACTATCAGCCTGTCTCTACAGATGAATTAATTATTGAACTGGATCCGGGGATGGCTTTTGGAACAGGGACCCATCCTACAACTATATTAAGTATCCAAGGTTTAGAAGCATATGTGCAGCCTGATGATAAGATTATTGATGTGGGCTGTGGTTCAGGCGTCTTAAGCATTGCTTCAGTTAAACTAGGCGCTGAATCTGTACAGGCTTTTGATTTGGACGATATAGCTGTTAAAAGCACCAATTTGAACGTGAAACTAAATCACCTTCAAAATCAAGTGACAGCGAAACAGAATAATTTACTTGATGGGGTGGACAGTCAGGCTGATGTCATTGTCTCCAACATCCTTGCTGAAATTATTGTCCGTTTTGTAGAAGATGCTTATAAAAATCTTCGACCTGGTGGTCATTTTATCACTTCAGGAATTATTCAGAAGAAGAAACAATTGGTTCGTGACCGTCTGACAGAAGCTGGTTTTGAGATTATTTCTGTCAGCGAATTGGAAGATTGGGTTTCCATTGTTGCAAGGAAACCGGAATAAAAGCAGGTGATGGCAGGATGCAGCGCTATTTTATTTCGAAAGAACAAGTAGAAAATCAGACAATCAAGATTACTGGAGAAGACGTGCACCATATAGCCAGGGTGATGAGAAATAAGCCCGGCGATGAGATTATTTGCAATACGGATGACGGAAAATCAGCACTTTGTAAGATTGAAGAAATACATGAATCGGAAGTGCAGGCGGTCATCGAAAGCTGGTTGGATGAATCTGTTGAATTGCCAGTGGAAGTAAGTATTGCACAAGGAATTCCTAAGGGCGATAAATTTGAATGGATACTCCAAAAAGGAACAGAGCTGGGTGCAGCGAAATTTATTCCCTTTGCAGCGGATCGTTCCGTTGCTAAGTGGGATGAGCAAAAGTTTCATAAAAAAGCAAAACGATTCGGTAAAATTATAAAGGAAGCCAGCGAGCAGAGTCATCGCAACCAGATTCCTGAGCTGTCACAGGTGATGCAGTTAAAAACATTGATAAAAGAAAGTGAATCCTATCATGTAAAGCTGTTTGCATATGAAGAAGAGGCGAAGGGAGAGGCAGGAAATGCTTCTGCTTTTGCATCTGTATTGGATAACCTGTCTGATCATGACCGGATTTTGCTGGTAATTGGCCCAGAGGGCGGTATTTCTGCGGAAGAAGCTGCTATTATGAAAGACGCCGGATTCCAGCCGATTCGGCTTGGAAAGCGGATATTGCGTACCGAAACTGCGGCGTTATATGCGCTTGCCAGTATTTCTTATCATATGGAAGAATTAAGGAATAAGAATTAAAAGGTAAACCAGCCTCTTCGGTTGTTTTACCTTTTTTCTTATATATACATAATTTTAAGGCCGGCGATATGTTAATTCAGATAAGCTTCTATTATTTGCAGGACGCCGGATTCATCATTGGAAGGAGCTCTGTGTTTAGCGGTCTTTTGCACTTCCGGGCTGCAGGTTTCCATTGCATAGCTGTGTTCTGTTAGAGCCAGCATCTCTAAGTCATTGTTGGCATCTCCAAAGGCGAGCAATTCATGCGGGGAGATATTCCATCTGTCTAATAATATGTTTAATCCGTTTCCTTTGTTTACTCCGGGAATAATCATATCGATACTGCCATGGCCGCTGGAAACCGCCTGCATTTCTCCTTGAAAGGCTTGATTTAATTGAGAAACGATATGACTGGTTTGATTCACTTCTACATTTAAAGCAAATTTAACAAACGTATCATCCGGCAAAGAATCAAAATGCTCTACTTCTTCTAATTGATGATAATAATGCTTGGCAAATTTTTTGAAATCGTTGTCAGTGCTTTTTAAAATATATGCACTCTGTAATCCGCATAAAATAAGCTCTAATGGTTCAAAACTCTGTAAATAGTCCAATGCTTTTTGAACAAATTCATTCGGGAAGTTATCAATCGTCTCCAGTTTTGGAGCGTCATAGATAATCGCTCCATTTTCAGCAACAAAATAGATATCGTCTTCTTTTTCTGCAAAATAAGATTTTAATTGAGCGTATTGATTTCCGCTTGCAACAATAAATTTTATCTCTTTTTCTTGAAGCTGCTGAAAAATCCCGTCAAATCTTTTGCGGTCATAATTACTGCTGGAGTCTAAAAATGTTCCGTCCATATCCACTGCAATTGCCTTTATCATTGGTAAACCCCCATTGTTTTTGATAGTCTTGCATATACTGCTAGTTTATCATCAAACCATGGCATACTCACTTGATACACTCTGCAGCTTTGTGTTCATTTAATAAATCAACTATTGTGTTTGGAAGATTTGACAGGCGCACCAGGAAAATATAAAATTTTACTGTTTAAAGTCATTTGCCGTGACGCTGTTAGGAGTGAGAAGGATTGAATTTTGAAAGAGAAAAATCGATAGAGCATAATCCGACGGGATCTGCCCGGTTAGGATTAGCATTGCTGCTTGGTCTGCTTGCTTTTTTAGGGCCGCTTAATATCGATATGTATTTACCTAGTTTTCCTGAGATTGCACGAGATTTAGACACAAGCGCTACACTCGTACAGGCGAGTTTAACAGCATGTCTATTGGGCCTGGCAATCGGGCAATTATTTGCCGGTCCCATCAGTGACGCAGAGGGCAGAAGAAAGCCGTTATTGATTGCTACGAGTCTGTTTGCGGTAGCATCCATACTATGTGCTTTTGCTCCAAATATTACCCTATTAATCGCCATGCGTTTTTTACAAGGACTGACTGCCTCTGCAGGAGTCGTTCTTTCCCGCGCAGTTGTACGCGATGTGTTCAGTGGACAGGCACTTACGAAGTTTTTTTCGTTATTGATGGTTATTAATGCGATTGCTCCCATGATCGCTCCGATGATAGGCGGTTTTATTCTGTCATTTGATTCGACCAGCTGGAAAAGTATCTTTTTCTTTTTAAGCGTGGTCGGACTGCTTACGGTTACCATTGTAGCTATAAAGCTTAAAGAGACCCTGCCGCCGCATAAGCGTATTCCAAGCTCAGCAGGAGCTTCGTTAAAAACAATGGGCAGTCTGCTGAAGGACCGTTCTTTTATCGGCTATGCCCTAGTCGTTGGTTTTATCCACGGGGGAAGCTTTGCTTATGTATCTGGAACGCCATTTGTTTATCAGGATATCTATGGGGTGTCCCCGCAGGTGTTTAGTGTATTATTCGGTATCAATGGGCTGGCAATTATAACGGGCAGCTTTCTCATCGGACGCTTCAGCGGGATTATACCAGAAAAAACGATGCTTCAGGCAGCGGTTGTCATTGCACTCACGGTAACATCCTTATTGCTTATCATGACCATTGTCGAAGGACCTTTAGCATTGATTGTTTTATTCATATTTATTTATATGATTACAATGGGAATGATATTGACAAGCACCTTTACATTAGGAATGTCCAAGCAGGATCATCGTGCAGGAAGTGCCAGCGCCGTTTTAGGGATGCTTCCATTACTGCTTGGTTCTATTTTTTCCCCGCTTGCAGGTATTAATGAAGCTTCAGCTGTTCCGATGGGGGCAATCATATTTACAACCACGCTCATCGGCTCTATTGTTTTCTTTACGCTTGTTAAAAAGGATGAGGTAAAGGCATGATGGAAGAGCCGGATATGGATAACATTTAAGTGAAGATGGAATAAGCTGTATCTGGAGAAGATTTGAAACAGAGATAAAGCTGGTTTAAACAGGCAGATTTATCTCTGTTTTTTGTATCGTTAAAATGTATAAGCTCTAATCAAGTAAAGGGATAACTGTAGAGTCCGAAGTATACAGTTACTTGGCAGATATGGGAGGATGGCTTCTTGGATATTTCTGTGAGTAAATTATTAGTTTAAGCTGCTACTTTACGCTTGTATAAGCAAGTATACTAATATAACATACGAAATGAATAGTCGGAATAAGAGAAATATTTGTTTTTTAAGATTATCTGGTATATGACCGATGGAGAAAAACTAGAAAAATAGAAAAGCAGGTGTAATAAATGAGAAAAGTATGGAAGGTTGGCAAAGGATTTGGAAAAAAGCGTCTTGAAGATGCCATTATGAATTCTTCTAAAGGAGATACGATTCTTATTGAACCAGGCACTTATGATTTTCCGAACGGCTACAATATCTTTGAATTAGAGATCAAAGGAACGGGAAATCGGCCCAATGATGTTGTCTGTAATGGATTTTTTTCATTACAGAATAATGCAAAGCTTAATCTATCAAATCTTATGTTATTAGCGCCTCCAAAGATGAATGCGTTCCATATGACGGGAAATTCAAGTTTATTTTTAAAAGACGTTATCGCGTATGGTGAAGAAACCGGGCAATATCCAACCATTTGGTGCGTGAATTCCTATGTAAAGGTTGCTTCATCAGAAATTTATTATAATCAAGATTCTCCGTATGGTATCTATATACAGGAAGGTTCGAAGCTGGAAATGACTGCTGCGGTGGCAGATTCCATGTATGTCAGTCAATCACAGGTATATTTGAATAATGCAGAGATCCGGGTAATCCTGTATTTAGAAAACGAATCATTTGCGGAGGCTGCAGGGATGTTGGAATTACCGCGTTTGAATCCAAATAAATATGCGCTTACGGTTTATTCTGGATCTCGTGCTGACTTTGCGCTGGTTCAGAGCCCGGAAAATTATATGGAAGCAAATGTAGATGAAGGCTTATTGATTATTGATAAAACAGAATTAGGAGAAAATAATATATTTGATATTTATCATAATGACCAATCTACGGTAGAAGTAAATGGAGAGCGTGTCTTGATACATAATAGGGATGAAGATGTCAATCAGCAGGAAATAAATGCAGAAGAACAGCAGACGGAAGAAACCAATTCGGTTGATGAGGAAAGAAATAAGCCAGAAGCAGACAGAGAGGAACAGAGCCTTGAGAGTGTGTCTGTCCAACGGGAGGAGAAATCTGCTTTAGAGCAGCTTAATGACATGTATGGTTTAAAAGAATTGAAAAAGCAGATTAAGCAATTTATCAATACAATGAAGTTTAACCAATCCCGAAAAATGAAAGGGCTGAAGGCAGCCTCGCTTAATCTGCATTCGATATTTCTCGGCAACCCCGGGACAGGTAAAACAACAGTTGCTCGATTATTGGGAAATGTATTATATCAAGAAGGGGTTATTCCAAATGACAATTTTGTAGAGGCTACGCGAAAAGATCTTGTCGGGGTCCATATTGGGGAGACAGCTCCCAAAACACAAGCAGTATTAGACCGTGCTCGTGGAGGGATTTTATTTATTGATGAAGCATATACCCTGCATAGCTCTTCCGATAATGATTTTGGAGCAGAAGCTGTAGAGACCATTTTAAAATTTATGGAAGATAATCGTGGTGAAATAATGATTATTTTTGCTGGATATTTTGATGATATGCAAAATTTCCTCTCGATGAACAGCGGATTAGCTTCCCGTATTCCGAATGAGTTTGTGTTTGATGACTATTCCAGTTTGGAAATAGCTGAAATCGGTTATTTAGATATACTTGATCAAGATTATATTGTGGACGAAAAAAAGTATAAAGAAGTGGTCATGAATCAATATACTCGGACAGTTGATGAAAGTAATGCAAGATGGGTCCGCAATTTTAATCAAAAATTAATGATTATAATGGCAAATCGGGTTATTGAAACAGATTCTGAAGATACACAGACTATTTTAAATGAAGACATAGATGCTTTAGTGGGAAATAGCGGCAAGGATAAAGAAGAAAAGGTGGAGGAATTATTAACACAGCTGGACCATTTAATTGGGTTAGAAGAAATAAAAGAATACGTACATCGTTTAGTTAAACAAGTAAAAATTGATAAAATGCTCGCTGATGAAGGCGAATTATCTTTTAATCCAACCTATCATATGATTTTTGAAGGAAACCCTGGTACGGGAAAAACAACTGTAGCAAATATACTTGCTTCTTTATTCTATTGTTTGGATATTCTGCCGAGTAAAAATGTAAAAGTGGTGGATCGTGCCGATTTAGTAGGCTCCTATATCGGCCATACAGAAAAAAATACAAAGCGCATTATTAATCAGGCGATGGGTGGTGTTCTATTCATTGATGAAGCCTATCAGCTAACGAATAGTAGTGAGAATGATTTTGGAAAGCAGGCTGTGGAAACCTTACTCACTTATTTAGAAAATTACAGGGATAAATTTGTGGTGATTTTAGCTGGCTATACGAAGGAGATGGAAAAATTCTTAGATAGTAATCCAGGACTCCGCTCCCGTATTCCAGAAAAAAATATTTTCCCTGATTATCATCCGGATGATATTGCTGCAATCGTTGAAAAAAATATTTCGAAGTATTGGAAGGTAGATTCAAATCACCTGCATAGCGTGGTCAGTGAGGTGTATCGTAACCTTCCAGAAGCAGAAAAGGCCAATGCGAGATGGGCCCGTAATTTCAGTGAAAAACTGATTCAAAATCATAAAATCTGGATTAGCGATCACCAGCTTTCTGGACAGGAGATAAAACAGATCAGCCCGGAATTATTAGATCAGATGCTTGCAGCTTATTCTAAGTAACATAAAATGAAAAGGTTTAGGAGAAAAGGTTACCAAGGTAGAAATGAAGCTGGTTAAAATTGTGAAACAGCATTGTAATGAGAAAAGAAATAAAACCCTTTCACCATAGTTAGAAGGTTGAAAGGGTCTTTTATATCGTATTTTTAAATATTTGTGATATCATTAAATACGGATAAGCTAAAATTAAATTCAATGTCAATGAAAGGATGATACATAAATGGCTGAAAAATTGCCAAAGACAGTGAGCTTTCACACGCTTGGCTGCAAAGTAAATCATTACGAGACCGAGGGCATCTGGAGAATGTTCAAGGAGCAGGGCTATGAGCGAGTAGACTTTGATCATGATGCAGATGTGTATGTTATTAATACATGCACGGTTACCAATACGGGGGATAAAAAGAGCAGGCAGACCATCCGTCGTGCCATCCGAAAGAATCCTGACGCAGTCGTTTGCGTAACAGGCTGCTATGCACAGACTTCTCCTGGTGAAATCATGGAGATTCCCGGAGTAGACGTGGTTGTCGGCACACAGGAGCGTAAAAACATCTTCGCATATATTGAAGAGCATGAAAAAACAAAGGGACCTGTTAACGGCGTGTCGAACATTATGAAAAATCGTGTGTTTGAGGAAATGGATGTTCCAGTATTCACAGACCGTACACGGGCATCACTCAAAATCCAAGAAGGATGTAATAACTTCTGTACGTTTTGTATTATTCCATGGTCAAGAGGGCTGCTTCGTTCCCGAGAGCCTGAAAATGTAATTGCGCAGGCAAATAAATTAGTAGAAGCAGGATATAAAGAGCTTGTACTTACCGGAATACATACAGCAGGATACGGAGAAGATTTAAAAGACTATAATTTCGCAATGCTGCTGGAAGAACTGGAGCAGGTAGAAGGGTTAGAACGTATCCGGATCAGTTCGATTGAAGCGAGCCAAATTACAGACGAGGTTATACGTGTGCTGGACAGAAGTAAAAAAATCGTCCGTCACCTGCATATTCCGCTGCAATCTGGTTCGGATTCGGTATTGGCCAGAATGCGCCGTAAGTATTCCACGGACTTTTACCGTCAGAAAGTGAAAAAGATACAAAAAGCATTGCCTGGACTTGCTATTACATCGGATGTTATTGTCGGATTCCCTGGAGAAACAGAGGAAGAATTCCAAGAGACCTGTGATTTCATTAAAGAAATCGGTTATTCGGAGCTTCATGTATTCCCATTCTCCAGAAGAACCGGCACGCCGGCAGCAAGAATGGACAACCAGGTGGAAGATGAAGTAAAAGAAAGACGTGTGCATGAATTGATTACATTATCGGATCAGCTTGCAAAAGAATATGCTTCCAAATATCAAGACGAAGTGCTGGAAGTCATTCCGGAAGAGCATGCAAGTGAACAGGAAGATAATCAGCTTATCGGTTATACAGATAACTATATGAAAGTGCAATTTGAAGGCTCAGCTGATTTGATTGGTAAAATTGTTAAAGTGAAGATAATAGAGTCTGGCTATCCTGTGAATAAAGGTGTTTTCGTACGTGTGATGGATCACGCGACACATGTTGCAGAAAAAAACGCATAAAAGGAGATAACAATCATGAATTTAGCATCTTATATTGACCACACATTATTAAAACCTGACTCGACAAAAAGTCAAATTGCAAAAATTGTCGAAGAGGCAAAAGAAAATAAGTTTGCATCCGTTTGTGTTAATCCGCATTGGGTTGTTTACTGCGTGAGTGAACTAAAGGATTCCCCAGTGAAGGTATGTACGGTCATTGGCTTTCCTTTAGGAGCTACGACGACACAGACAAAGGTTTATGAAACGAGAGAGGCCATCGAAAATGGAGCAACAGAAGTAGACATGGTTATTAACGTCGGAGAATTGAAGGCTGGCAACGAAGCATTGGTAAAAGCAGATATAAAAGCAGTTGTAGATGCCGCAAAAGATAAAGCTTTAACAAAGGTCATTATAGAGACGGCTCTATTAACAGACGAGGAAAAAGTATTAGCTTGTCAATTAGCAAAAGAAGCTGGAGCAGATTTTGTAAAGACCTCGACAGGATTCTCTGGCGGCGGTGCAACCGTGGAAGATATCAGATTAATGCGGGAAACTGTCGGACCGGAGATGGGAGTAAAAGCATCTGGAGGAATCCGTGATTTGGAAACAACGGAAGCGATGATTGAAGCAGGAGCAACACGCATCGGTGCAAGTGCCGGATTAGAGATTGTCTCTGGTAAAGAAGGAACTTCAGATTATTAATAAATAACCATTGACCGCTTAGCGGGATTATATTATAATTTAAAAAGGCATGAAAGTATGTTCATGCTCGCATTAAAAATGGTTTTGTGCTTCGGAGGGAGGGAAATTAGCATGTCAAATACAACTCGCGTTCGTAAAAACGAGTCTCTTGAGGATGCTCTTCGTCGCTTTAAGCGTAGTGTATCAAAAAGTGGTACATTACAAGAATATCGTAAACGTGAACACTATGAAAAACCTAGTGTACGCCGTAAGAAGAAATCAGAGGCTGCTAGAAAACGTAAATTCTAAAGAAGGTGTGACGTATGACGCTACTTGATCGATTAAATCAAGATATGAAGCAGGCGATGAAGAACAAAGATAAAGAAACCCTGAGCGTTATTCGCATGGTAAAAGCTTCTATTCAGAATGAATCGATTAAGCTTGGAAAAGATACTCTATCTGAGGACGAAGAATTAACTATTCTTTCGAGAGAAGTTAAACAGAGAAAAGATTCCCTCCAAGAATTTAAAAATGCTGGAAGAGAAGATTTGGTTGAAAAGACCGAAAAAGAATTGGAAATACTGGAGCAGTATTTACCAAAACAGCTTTCAGATGAAGAATTAACATCGATCATTCAGGAAACAATAAAAGAAGTTAATGCTGACTCCATGAAAGATATGGGGAAAGTAATGGGCTCTGTGATGCCTAAGGTTAAAGGACAGGCAGACGGTACCAAAATCAAACAAATAGTAGAGCAGCAATTGCGATAAAGAAAACCAACCCTAAATCAGGGTTGGTTTTTTAATTTGTCCAGAAAATCAATGGCCGCAGTGAAACGACGGAAAATGAAATAATCATTCATCTTGTCAAACTTAGATGAAGCTTTCTCTAACCTGAGGAGATATGGTACTATCAAAGTATACCCATCCACGAAAAATGAAACCTTTTTGGGATTACTTTCGTAAATATAGATAAGGTGCAGGAGGAGGGGGTGACTCAAGTTGAAAAGACATCGTAAGCGGTTAGCTGTATACATATTGTTTGTAACAGTTTTAACCATTGTATCCATATTTACCGGAACGCAGACAGAGGCTGAGCAGGGTGAAGGCGAAACAGTTTATATTGTACCAATTGAACGGGAAGTGGAAAGAGGCCTGGAAGCATTTATTGACCGGGCTGCCACAGAGGCGATGGAAAGCGGGGCAGATCATATTATTTTTGAAATTGATACGCCTGGCGGCCGTGTTGACTCTGCCGGACAAATTGGTTCGCATATCCAAAGTATAACTGTCCCGACAACGGCTTATATCGTCAATGAAGCATTATCTGCCGGATCTTACATTGCGTTGTTCTCTGATAATATTTATTTTAATCCGCATGCAACTATGGGAGCGAGCGGGATTATTAATCAAGATGGAACAGCAGCAGATGAGAAAGCACAATCTGCCTGGCTTGCGCAAATGAGAAGTGCTGCAGAATCAAATGACAGAGATCCTATTTATGCTGCAGCAATGGCTGATAACAGCATTGATTTACCGGAGTATGGGGCTCCTGAAGGACAGTTCCTGACACTCGGCCCAAGAGAAGCAGTTGAAGTTGGATATGCAGAAGGAATTGTTTCTAACCGTGCTGAACTTCTGGAAGAGCTTAATCTGTCTGAAGCAACTATTGTAGAAACAGAAACTTCGATGGCAGAAGAACTGGCGAGGTTTTTAACGCATCCGGTTGTTATTCCTATTTTATTATCTGTTGCCAGTATAGGTTTGATTGTAGAACTGTACTCTCCAGGTTTTGGCGTGCCGGGAATATTAGGACTGGTATCCTTAGTATTATTCTTTTATGGGCATGTTGTTGCCGGATTAGCAGGCATGGAGGCGCTGCTGCTTCTTATTATCGGTATTGGTCTGATTGTAGCAGAATTCTTTGTAACCGGCGGGATTCTGGGAGTGCTGGGAATAGCTGCGGTAATCGGTTCCTTATTCATGTCAGGGTATGATATGGTCCACATGTCAATGAGCATAGGGATTGCCTTTTTGATTGCTGTGATTCTTGCTATCATCTTATTTAGAAGAATAGGTATGGATAAAGGGGTTTTTCGCCATATTGTTTTAAGAGACAGTACAGCAACAGAAGATGGTTATGTATCCTCAGTAAACCGTTTAGAACTTGTCGGACTTGAAGGAAACTCATTAACAGCGCTGCGCCCCTCTGGACTGGTAGAACTAAATGATGAAACAATTGATGTCGTGTCAGACGGAACTTTTGTTGACAAGGGTAAGAAAGTGAAAGTAATTCGTGTAGAAGGTGTTCGTGTCGTTGTTAGGGAAGTGAAATAATTATTTTTTAAATCAGGAGGAATCAGCATGGACGAAAATATTTTAATGCCGCTTATTATTATTGCGGTCATCGTTATTGCTTTAGCTATTTTATTTACTTTTGTACCAGTTGCGCTATGGATTAGTGCCTTGGCAGCCGGAGTAAAAATCAGTATCTTTACACTTATCGGTATGCGTTTGCGCCGGGTAGTGCCAAACCGTGTTATTAATCCGCTTATCAAAGCGCATAAAGCCGGGATGAATGTGAAAACCAACCAGCTGGAAAGCCACTATCTGGCAGGCGGTAATGTAGACAGAGTAGTAAATGCACTTATCGCAGCACAGCGGGCAAATATTGATTTATTATTTGAACGTGCAGCTGCGATTGACTTAGCGGGCCGTGATGTATTAGAAGCGGTACAAATGAGTGTAAACCCGAAAGTAATTGAAACACCATTTATTGCCGGTATTGCAATGGACGGTATCGAAGTAAAAGCATTAGCCAGAATTACCGTGCGTGCCAATATTGACCGCTTAGTCGGTGGTGCAGGTGAAGAAACAATCATCGCCCGTGTCGGTGAAGGGGTTGTAAGTACCATTGGTAGCTCTAATGCACATACAGAAGTTTTAGAAAATCCAGACATGATTTCTCAAACTGTATTAAGTAAAGGTCTTGATTCTGGAACTGCTTTCGAAATTTTATCCATTGATATTGCTGATGTGGACATCGGTAAGAACATTGGGGCAATCCTGCAAACTGACCAGGCTGAAGCAGATAAGAATATTGCTCAAGCGAAGGCGGAAGAACGCCGCGCAATGGCGGTAGCACAAGAACAAGAAATGCTTGCCCGCGTACAGGAAATGCGCGCGAAAGTAGTTGAAGCCGAAGCAGATGTACCGCTTGCATTAGCAGAAGCATTGCGTTCAGGCAAAATGGGTGTCATGGATTATATGAACTATCAAAATATTGATGCCGATACAGATATGCGTGATTCCATTGGCAAGCTTTCTACAGATAATAAGGATGACGACCAAAATAAGTAATTAAAATGAAAATAAAGGAGGGGGCTTATGGACTGGATATTTGAAAATCTGTTTCTTATTATTATCATTATTTCTGGAATAGTTGCATTTCTGGGGGATTCTAAAAAGAAACAGGAAGAACAGAAAAAAGAGCAGTCTAGACCTCCAAATAAACAGGCGCCGTCAAGACAAAGACAGCAGCGTTCCCCTCAAGAAATGAGAACGAGGCAGCAGACACAAAGACAGACACAAAGAAAAAGAGAGCAGCCTCGTGCCGAGCGTCAAGTCTACAGAGAGGGAGCACGTCCGGATATTTCTGCTGGAGGTATTGAAGAGCAGCAGAGAAAACAGATGGAGCGGATGACAAATCGCTATCAAACCTCCTCTCAAGAAGATGTGGAAGACGCAAAGCAAAATTTCAAGGACTTGATTGTGGACCGCAAGGATGAAGCAGATAGCCCAGGAAAGAACGAAATGAAGAAGCGTGTTTCTGGAAATCTTGATGGAAAAGGATTAGTCAACGGTATTATTATGGCAGAGGTCTTAGGACCGCCGCGTGCGAAACAGCCGTATAGAAGTATCGTGCAAAGAAGAAAATAAAAGGAAATATCAAACACCTTAATTGGCATTGTTATGCTGGTTAAGGTGTTTCTTTGTTTTTCCTCGTATCTAGTTCTGTTCAAAGCATTATTTACATATGTATCAATGAGGGGGGATCATCATTGAAAAAATGGCAACAAAGAATCCGTTCGCTTTTAATGGAGCAATTCTCTCTTCCATCCGATGTTGTTATGGAAATGCCGCGCATAACAATCATTGGACATTTGCATTTTTATATTGAAAATCATCAAGGCTTAGCACTGTATACAAATGAAGAGCTTAAATTAAAGGTAACAAATGGATTTGTAAGCATTAAAGGACATTCCTTTGTACTTAAAATGATGCTTCCAAAAGAAATTATGCTGGAGGGAACAATTTCTGAGGTGATTTTTTTAAATCACGCAGGCGAAAAAGAAGATTGATGCTTCTATATTTACGAAGCTGATGGAAACTTCCTTTTTAGAAAACATTTTTTGATAAGCGCAGCATGATTTTATGTAAAGGTCAGGATAGCAGATAAGCAATGGGAGGTTGAAATGAAAAAACAAAATCCGCCGTCGATACGTGCTTACGTTACTGTTCGTGTGAAAGGTGTCAAACCGGAATTATTTCTGCAAAAATGTGCCAGCAAGGGCATTCCTATTTGGGATGTAAAAAAAATAGATGCTGCGTGCTGTGAGGCTACAATTATGTTTAAAGATTTGGGAGCCTTAAGAAAGTTAAGGAGAAACTCTTTGTATAAAGTTTCCTTTGCCGGTCAAAAAGGCTTTCCTTTTTTTCTTTCGAGGCTCAGCCGAAAAAAATTCTTACTTGCTGGTATTTTAACTGGTTTTTTATTTTTTTTCATTTTGTCTAATTTATTATGGTCTGTTCATATCACTGGCGTGCCAAAAGAAATTGAAGAAAAAATAGAAACAGAGCTGGAGGCGTTTGGAGTGTATCCGGGTGTCTGGTTATTCTCTCTTGCTACTCCAAAAGATATTCAACGCCAGCTCTTAAATGAAGTTCCAGAGCTGCTCTGGACAGGCGTTCAGCTCCAAGGGACCTCATTGCATCTGGAGGCTGTTGAAAAAACGATTGTGGAGGAAATCCCCCCTGGAGAACCAAGAAATTTAGTGGCAACGAAAAAAGGCGTCATCACTAACATGTATGTTTCTAGAGGACGAGCTGAAGTAAGTGTGAATGATTACGTGGTTCCGGGGAAAATATTAGTGTCTGGTAATTTAAATACGGAGGAAGGAGAAGATAATACAGAAACGGAAGAAGAGCCGGACAAACCGATTGCTGCAGAAGCAGAGGTGATGGCAAATACATGGTATGAAGTTCATGTCACTGTACCGCTTCAATACCAGACAGAAGAGATAACAGGAAATCAGAAAACGAAGCATTATTTGCGTTTTGGTGATGTGCAGCTTCCATTTTGGGGATTTAAAAACCCGGATTATTCCCATTCACAAGAGGAGCGGAAAGAACAGCCCATTCATTTTTTAAAGTGGGAGCTTCCTTTCTCTTATGTTTCCAGTGAAATTAGCGAGACAAAAAAAACAGATGAAGAGCGATCCAATGAGGAAGCAATCGAGGCTGGGGTGGAGCAGGCTAAAATACAATTATTAAATGAACTGGGGCCAGAAGCGACGATATTATCAGAAAAAATTTTACATGAACATATAGAGCATGGTAAAGTTGAATTAGTCTTATATCTTTCGGTAGAAGAAAATATTGTAAAAGAAGAACTTATTATTCAAGGAGACTGATTATGCCCGAAAACTTAGTGGATATTGATTTACAATTAGAAGGTGCCAATGAAGCGCTTGCTTTATTTGGTACAAATGATAAACATTTAAAACAGCTGGAAGCTTTACTTGATGTAGATATTATATCCAGAGGCGAATCCATCCGCGTTTCTGGAGAGAATCAGGCAGTGCAGTTAGTACAGGAGATTCTGCTGACTATTTTAAGCGTTATCCGGAAAGGACAGACAGTTTCGGAACGGGATGTTGTCTATGCTGTAGACTTGGCGAAAAAAGGCAAGATAAAACAGTTTGAAACGTTATTTGAAGATGAAATTACAAAGAACTATAAAGGAAAGTCTATTCGTGTAAAAACACTTGGCCAGAAACAATATGTCCAGGCAATCAAGTCAAAGGATCTTGTCTTTGGCATAGGTCCGGCCGGAACAGGAAAAACGTACCTGGCTGTGGTTATGGCCGTTCATGCGATGAAGAACGGACTGGTGAAAAAAATTATTTTAACTAGGCCGGCAGTCGAAGCCGGTGAAAGCCTAGGGTTTTTGCCAGGTGATTTAAAGGAAAAGGTAGATCCTTATTTAAGGCCATTGTACGATGCTTTACATGATGTATTAGGCACAGAGCATACAGCCCGTTTAATTGAAAGGGAAACGATTGAAATTGCACCGTTGGCCTATATGAGGGGCAGAACCTTAGACGATGCTTTTGTTATTTTGGATGAAGCCCAGAATACAACACCGGCTCAAATGAAAATGTTTCTGACGCGCTTAGGATTTGGGTCGAAAATGATTATTACGGGAGATATGACACAAGTGGATCTCCCGAAAGGCATCGTATCCGGCTTAAAGGTTGCTGAGCGGATGCTCAGCCCAATCGAAGGTTTAGCCTTTGTTCATCTGCAGGCTGCCGACGTGGTGCGTCATCCACTCGTTCAAAAAATAATAAATGCTTACGAAACAGAAGGTGAGAACGAAGGATGAGACAAAAGAATGTCTCATCCTTGTTGTTCATCATAAAATTAAACTCTGATTAACGTTTAGATATCCATGCTGCATACGGACAAAGTTTTTCAAAGTCGTTTTAGAACTAAATATGGAATTTTAAGTTAAAATATCAGGTGAAGAGTCTGTGGATTTGTTGTTTTACTATGACCAAGGAATTCACTTAATTTTAGATAATTTCATCCCAATCCGTTGGATGGAAGTGGTAAAATAAAAAGAGGAGGTGAAGGTGTTGAAAAAAAGATGGAAGAAAATACTTCCTTTTTTTAAAAATAATCGAAAATACTTTATTGCAATTGTCCCGGCCCTTATTATAGGAGCACTTGTTTTTCTGACGTTATTAGATAATGTACGTACAGATACATATGATATTCAGCGTTTTGCTGTTTCTGAAGAGACAATACGTTCACCGATAACAATTGAAAATAAGCAGGAAACGGATCAGCGGATCAGGGAAGCAGTCAATGCCGTTCCTGACCGGTACAGCATTTCCGAAGAGGTGACAGAGGAACGATTAAATTATGTAAACGAAATTTTTGATGCTGTATTAACCATCATCGCGGAACATGATGAAGGCGCTTTAGAAGAGGTATTTGAAGAAGAAGCAGTTGAATTAAGAGCGTTGCTCTCGGAAGAAATTCGTTCAGAAATTTCCGAAGAAGTGCTCATTTCCTTGCTGAAGCAGCCCGAAGAGGACTTGGAAGAAGCGGGGGCAGTATTTTCCGAGAGTTTGGAAAGTGTATTAGAGCAAGGTATCAGAGCAGAGAATATTCAATCTGGAATTACCAATATCGAGCGTGATTTAGCTTATTCTGAAATGAATGAAGGCTTACAGGAAGATTTAATGGAATTAGCAGAATTTGCGGTCGTGGAAAACTCTTTCTTTGATTATGAGGCAACTGCTCAAGAGAAAAAAGACGCCGCAACACTTGTGGACCCTGTTGTTATTCGTGCCGGTGAAACCATTGTTCGGGAAGGCCAGACTATTACAAATGAAATCTACGAGCAGCTGGAGCTGGTAGGCGTATTATCACAGGAGGGTAATATTTATCCGATTCTGGCGTTGGGATTTCTGGCAGCGATAATTGCATACTTTTTCGGGATGGAATGTCTGCAAATTGCAAAAGATAAGAAATGGAACCTTCTGCCGATTGTAGCTGTTTCCCTGTTAAGTGTACTGGCTATTTTTGTTATGAAAATCCAAAGTTATTTCTTTGACCAGACGAATGCTCTCTATTTAGTTACCCCTATTGCAGCTATTGCTATTTTATTAAAAGTATTAATCGGCGATCGTTCAGCGGTACGTCTCAGTATCTTATATGCCATTTTAGCTGCATTTATGTTTAACAGTTATATTGCCGGGATGCTGCACGTCGAAGCGGCTATCTATTTCCTTTTTTCTCAGCTTGCCGCAATTGTGTTAATGAAGAAATTAAGTGAACGTCTTGTTATTTTAAAAACAGCGATTGGATTGATTTTAATTCATTCTGCTGTCATTATCTTATTTCTATTCCTGTCCTTTGAAAAATATACTTGGTTCGATGTCTTTTTATACCTTGGTTTAGGGATAGTTGCTGCTTGTCTTTCAGCTATTTTGGCAATTGGATTATTGCCGTTGTTCGAAAGCTTTTTAGGTATATTGACAGATATGAAACTCCTGCAATTATCTAATCCCAATCAGCCGCTGTTAAAACGGCTGCTGGTGGAAGCTCCGGGAACGTACCATCATTCGGTAATGGTAGCCAACATTAGTGAGACTGCCTGTGAAGCGGTGGGAGCGAATGGTTTGCTGGCACGGGTGGGCGCTTACTATCATGATATTGGCAAAACTGTGCGGCCGGCCTTTTTCATTGAAAATCAGATGCCAAATAAAAATCCGCATGATAAATTGCCGCCTAAGGAAAGTGCAGATATTATTATCCGCCATACAACCGATGGAGCAAATTTGTTAAAGGCGCATAAAATGCCTAAGGAAATCATTGATATTGCGAAGCAGCATCATTCGAATTCTTTAGTGCAATTCTTCTATATGAAAGCAAAGGAGCTGGATCCGGAAACAGAGGAAGCGGATTTCAGATATCCTGGACCAAAGCCGGAAATAAAGGAAACGGCGATTGTCTGTATTTGTGATTCTGTCGAGCCGGCAGTCCGTTCCTTGCAGGAACCGACACCGGAGACGATTGATTCCATTGTGTCATCGATTATCAATGGCAAAATTTCAGATGGACAATTAGATAACAGTCCTTTAACATTAAAAGAGTTAAAAATCATTCAACATACGGTTTGTGATTCTTTGAAAGGAATTTTCCATTCTAGAATTCAGTATCCGAAGAAGGAAGGGGATAAATAATGCTTATTGATTTTCAGGATGAAACCAATGCTGTGTCTGATGAACATAGAGCGCTTGTCGAAAAGCTGCTGACCTTTGCCGGAAAAGAAGAAAATACAGCTGCTGAAGCAGAAATTTCAATCAGCTTTGTGGATAATGAACAAATTCAAGTAATCAACAGAGATTATCGTGATAAAGATAAACCGACAGATGTTATTTCATTTGCGATGCAGGAAATGGAAGACGAAGAACTTGAAATTGTTGGCGAAGGTCTGCCGGTTGTGCTGGGAGATATTATTATTTCGATAGATAAAGCAAAAGAGCAAGCGGAGGAATACAATCACAGCTTTGAGAGAGAGCTGGCCTTTTTAGCGTTACACGGATTTTTACACCTGCTTGGGTATGATCATATGAATGCAGAAGATGAGAAGAAAATGTTTCAGAGACAAGACGAAATTTTAGGTGCATTTGGCATTGAAAGATAAGAAAAGAGTTGTTGGATTCCGTTATGCTTGGGCAGGGCTGAAAACGGTGGTGAAAAAGGAGTCGAATTTCCAGCTGCATCTTGTCGCTATGACGATTGTAGTTGCAGCAGGCTTCTTTTTCCATCTTTCTCTCATCGAATGGGCGGTTATTTTATTAACCATTGGTTTAGTGCTTATCACTGAAATGATAAACAGTGTCATTGAGCGGGTCATGGATTTTATTCAGCCGGGTTATGATGAAAGAATAAAGGAAATAAAGGATATTGCAGCTGGTGTTGTCCTCGTGACTGCGCTGATATCCGTTGTAGTCGGAATACTTATTTTTGGTCCTAAAATAATGCAATTCATATAATAGTATGATAAAAATAATGTTTATTGAACGATTATCCAGCTTCATAACGTTATTAGCAGATGTGGTTGTCATCAGGCCTTTTGCCGGCAACAGTGTTGCGCTAATGCAGTTAAGAAAGTCTGAAATTAACTGTCAAAAGGGAGGAGCTTGACCAAGCTCCTCCCTTTTTGTAATTCATTGTATGATTGTTAAAGGTTTTGTCGATATAGTGAAACTAATTAAAAAATGTAGTATGATAGGAAGCAAGCAAACAATGAATGCTCCCGCCACTTCATTTCTAAAGAAATTGGAAGTGTGGGTTTCTGGGGTGTCGACTTTCAAGATGACGATTAACCGCCAGTGGAGTTGACACATCGGTGTGCTAAAAACACCCAACCCCGCTATCCCATTGGTCCTGCCTTTGGGACTACTTTTCAGCTTACCTGAGGTTCACACATTTGTGTGCCTTGGCTGACATATTTGGCTTGAACATTTTACGTGGCAAAGCAACGATTCCCGCCACAACCTGCAATGTTCAGTTTTCAAGAGCATCTTTCAAGAACATTATAATATACGAACTTAAGTTCGTGAATGCAAAAAGGCGATTCATCTCTCACTTACTCATTGGATTTCACCCTGCACATTCCGACGTACAGGATGTACTAGTGCAGGCGTTGCAACAGGACGTTGCGACGTTAGCCTGCCTTGAGGTTGGGAGTCCTCTCGCCTAATCAAGAATAGAAATTCGGAGGAAAACAGCATGACAAATAATTTTAAATCAGGCTTTATCGCTATTATAGGCAGACCAAATGTTGGAAAATCAACATTCATGAACCGGGTGATTGGTCAAAAAATCGCTATTATGAGCGATAAGGCACAAACAACACGAAATAAAATACAAGGTGTTTTGACAACAAAAGAATATCAAATGATTTTCATTGATACACCGGGGATTCATAAACCGAAGCACCGATTAGGCGATTTTATGGTACAGGTGGCAGAGAACACATTGAATGAAGTGGATCATATTTTATTTATGATCAATGCGGATGAAGGATACGGCCGCGGGGATCAGTATATTATTGATTTGCTTCAAAAAATAAAACAGCCGGTATATCTGATCATTAATAAAATCGATAAGATTCAACCGGAAAAGCTTATGCAGCTGATTAATCAATATAAGGATTTTTATGAATTTGAGGAAATTATTCCTATTTCTGCATTGGAAGGGAATAATGTAGATCATTTACTAGAGGTGCTCGCTAAGCAATTGCCGGAAGGTCCGCAATATTATCCGGAAGATCAAATAACAGATCATCCGGAAAGGTTTGTAATTTCTGAGCTTATCCGCGAAAAAGTTTTGCATCATACGAAGGAAGAGATTCCGCATTCGATTGCCGTAGTCATTGAAAATATAGAGAAGAACGAAAATGATAAATTATTGGTACAAGCAACGATTGTTACGGAAAGAAGCTCTCAAAAAGGTATTTTGATTGGCAAGCAGGGCGGTATGCTGAAAAAAATCGGGCAGCAATCACGCCGCGATATTGAAGCATTGCTCGGGTCTAAAGTATATTTAGAACTCTGGGTAAAAGTGAAGAAGGATTGGAGAAACAAACAGAATCAATTACATGAATACGGATTCCGGCTTGATGAGTACTAGAGGATATGGTAAACCGGATATGCTGTTTTAATTCGTTTTTTTGAATATCCTCTTAAAGATGGTAATTTTTTATACTAATGAAAACGTCAAATCGAACCAACCTATAAAAGAGGCGGACATTCATTCCAGGCTGTCCTCTTTCGTCAGTAAATCTTGTTATTCGTTAAAGGAAGTCTTAAAAGCGGATTTTGTTTTCTTAGAATCTCTACTGCGGTAAAGTCGAAGCTTTAGAAAATGCTTGGTTGCACTTAATGAAGTAAATAGAAAAGTTTATCCTTTCCTATTTGTGAAGAGTCAGTTACAGCAAAAAAATAATTAGAAAGGTGGGGTTTCTTGTGTTAGATGCAACATGGAATTTGTTTTATCAAACAGGAAACATTGAAACCTATTTATTATTAAAAGAACTAGAGCAGCAAGGACAATTAAGTCAGGAAAAAAGACAAAATGAAAATACCCAATCTTCTATGGGTGACGGTATAGATTTGCCATCTTTGTAGCCATATCGCTTGAAGCATGATAAATCCTGCGATAAATTGAAACTTCATTCAGCTGGGGATTATTCATCTCCTTAAAGGAATCTTAATGAAACTGTGATAAAAAATGAGGCCGGGTGATGTTGCGTGCTGGAACAGATAGATGGTATGGTATTAAAAACAAAAGATTATGGTGAAACACATAAATTAGTGACTATCTACAGCGGGAAGTTTGGAAAATTCCAAGCTCTGGCCAAAGGGGCAAAAAAACCAAAAAGTCGAATGGCTGCTGTTACTCAGCCATTCGTTTTTGCCCGTTTTTTTGTTTATGTCGGCAGCGGCTTGAGTACCATTCAGCAGGGAGAATTATTAAACTCCCATCGTAAAATACGCGAGGATTTCGTGAAGACGGCTTATTGCTCCTATATTGCAGAGCTGACGGATAAGCTGCTGGAGAATAAAAATATAGATCCGTACTTATTCGGTCAATTTCAACAAACTATCGCGTGGATTGAAGAAAATGATCAGGCTGAAATCCCGATAATGATGTATGAATTAAAACTTTATAAAAAAGCTGGATTCGCCCCTGTACTAAATCAGTGTATAAATTGCGGGTCGACGCAGCAGCCTTTTGTGTTTTCTGTGGTGGAGGGCGGCTTTCTATGTCCGAAATGCCGTCATATGGATCCTGAAGCAATCGAACTAGCGCCGAAACTGACAAAGCTCCTCTATCTCTTTTCTGAAGCAGGATTAGAGCGTATCGGAACAATTCAAATGAAACCGGACAATGTGAAAATGTTTCAGGCTATTTTAAAAGCTTATTATGAACGCTATGGCGGATATTATATTAAATCCCGCAAGTTTCTCGATCAGCTTGATTTGTTTAAGAATTAATTGACAAGTTGAGGGGTAATGGAGTATGATTTGTACATAAATTAACGCAATTTAACCTTATACAAGATATTAACTACATGATAACTGCAATGATGAAGAAAAGTACGGAAGCATGTTCTGTAAAAAGCGAGTCCGGGATTGGTGCGAGCCGGGTGTATAGAGGCTTTTGGAAGGAACTTCGGAGCAGTATGAAAAAGAGGCTCTTGTTATTGAGAGCAAGTAGGGTGGAACCGCGGTTTAAGCCGTCCCTATGTCTGTTTGAACGACAGACATAGGGACGGTTTTTTAGGTTGTCAGCTGATAACGTGGCTATAATGGGTTTCTTACCATCACCAGATGAAATACTTAGAGTAAATTTCTATCCATTAAAGGAGTGGAGTAAATGAATATTCAAGAAATGATTTTAACATTGCAAAATCATTGGTCAGATCAAAATTGTATTTTAATGCAGGCATATGACACCGAAAAAGGTGCAGGAACGATGTCTCCAATGACATTGCTGCGAAGCTTGGGACCAGAACCGTGGAATGTCGCCTATGTAGAGCCTTCCAGACGTCCGGCGGATGGCAGATACGGGAAAAACCCGAATCGTCTGTATCAGCATCATCAATTTCAAGTAATCATGAAGCCTTCTCCTGAAAATATTCAGGAACTGTATTTAGAGTCCTTGAAAAAATTAGGGATTGATCCGCTTAAGCATGATATCCGCTTCGTAGAGGATAACTGGGAAAACCCGACGCTTGGCGCAGCCGGTCTGGGCTGGGAAGTATGGCTGGATGGAATGGAAATCACACAGTTTACTTATTTCCAGCAAATCGGCGGTTTGGAAGCAAATCCGGTAACGGTCGAATTAACGTACGGGATTGAGCGGTTGGCTTCTTATATCCAAGATAAAGAAAATGTATTTGATTTAGAGTGGAATAATGGAGTGACTCTCCGTGATATTTTCTATCAGCCGGAATATGAGCATTCTGTCTATACGTTTGAAGCATCCAATACGGATATGTTATTTGATTTATTTACGAAATATGAACAGGAGGCCAAAGCAGCCATGGAGAAAGGGCTTGTCTTCCCGGCATATGACTATGTTTTAAAATGTTCGCATACCTTCAACCTGCTGGATGCAAAAGGGGTTATTTCTGTAACAGAAAGAACAGGCTATATCGGCCGAATTCGTAATCTCGCCCGCAGTATTTCAAAAATTTATGTACAAGAGCGTGAAAAATTAGGTTTTCCGATGTTGAAAAAGGAGGCAAACTAGAGTGGCACAGGATGTATTGATTGAAATTGGATTAGAGGAGCTGCCGGCTCGATTTATAGATGATGCAGAAGCGCAAGTATTGGATAAAACAATCAAATGGCTGGATGAACAGCGCATTTCCTATTCGTCTGCTGTCTCCTTCTCAACGCCGCGAAGATTAGCTGTCCTTATAGAAGAAGTGGCAGAAAGTCAGGTATCCATAGAAGAAGAAGCAAAAGGACCTGCTTTAAAGATTGCCAAAGATGATGAGGGAAATTGGACAAAGGCCGCAGAAGGCTTTACCAGAGGTCAGGGAAAAACAACCGATGACATTTATGTCAAAGAGGTCAAGGGAACTTCCTATATTTATGTGAAAAAATTCATCGAAGGAAAAGCAGTGCAATCGCTACTGCCGGAATTTAAGGATATTATTGAGTCCATTACATTTGGAAAAAATATGCGCTGGGCAAATGAAACATTGCGCTACGCCAGACCGATTCGCTGGCTAGCAGCACTTTATGGAAATGAAGTGATTCCTTTTGAAATTGCGCATGTAAAAACAAGCAATTTTACCTACGGACATCGTTTTCTCAGCAGCGATAAGCTGACCATAGAGGACCCCAAGCAATACGAACAGCTGTTAAATGAGAATTATGTCATTGCGAATGCTGAAAAACGTAAAGAGAAAATTGTAGAGCAGCTGAATGTACTGCAAACAAAAAATGGATTTCAAATTCCAGTTGATACAGAGCTTTTAAATGAAGTGAAAAACCTTGTGGAATACCCGACTGCTTTCGCAGGCAGTTTCGCAGATTCTTTCCTGGCTCTGCCCAAAGAAGTACTTATTACGTCTATGGCTGAGCATCAGCGTTATTTCCCGGTAGAACGAGACGGGGAGCTGCTGCCTAAATTTGTAGGAGTAAGAAACGGTGATGATTACGAACTGGAAACTGTCATCCGAGGAAATGAGAAAGTACTTCGTGCGCGTCTTGCGGACGCAGAGTTTTTCTTTGAAGAGGACAAAAAACTTTCCATCGATTTCTTCCAGGAGAAGCTGACCAGGGTCGTATTTCAGGAAAAGCTGGGTACGTATACAGACAAAGTAAACCGGGTTAAAAAAATTGCGAGTCATTTAGCTGAAGAACTTGCTTTAAAAGAAGGAAAAGAGATTGCCCGCGCTGCGGAAATCAGCAAATTCGATTTAATGACCAATATGGTAAATGAATTTACTGAATTACAGGGCGTAATGGGTGAGAAATATGCTGCATATTTTGGAGAAACAAAAGAAGTTTCTCAAGCCATACGTGAACATTATTTACCAAAGCAGTCTCATGGTGAACTCCCTGCAACAACAGTCGGCGCCGTACTGAGTATTGCAGATAAAATGGATACCATTGCCGGCTGTATCAGTGTCGGACTTATCCCGAGCGGTTCACAGGATCCATATGGTTTACGAAGACAGGCAACGGGAATTTTACGTATTTTGCAGGCTCAGAACTGGAATGTGACGGTAGAATCATTCATTAAATATACGCTATCTGTATTAGAGGATGCCGGTTTAACAGTCAATGCTTCTGCGAATGATGATTTGCGCACATTTTTTGCTTCCCGCGCTGCATATTTGCTGCGTGAAGAGAATGTAGAATCAGACATTATCCATGCAATTACAGATAATCAGCTGGGCGTATTCCATTTTGCAGTGGATAAAGCACATGTTTTATCTGTGAAAAAAGCAGATGAGGCTTTTAAAAACTCTCAGGAAGCGCTCGTGCGTGTGCTGAATCTGGAAAATAAGGTAGAGGATAATAATCATGAGATAAATACATCACTCTTCCAAACAGAATCAGAACAAGCATTATACGATGCTGTGGAGGCTGTAAAATCAAATTACGCTGCGCATTTAGAAGCACAAAACAGTGAAGAGGCATTACAGCTTCTTGCGGATCTTGCAGATTATATCCATGCATTCTTTGATCATAATATGATTATGGACGATAATGAAGAAGTAAGAAAAAATCGTCTATCTATGATTCATGAGCTTTCTATGCTTATTTTGCAATATGCGGATTTACGAAAAATAGCGTGGAAGCAGCATGTATAGAAATATAGGAAGACTTCTGCGATGACGACAATTAATCTAAACAATTTTACACTTTCTTCACTTTAGAGGATGTTTAAAAAGGTTTTCTCTCTTAAAAAAAGGTTTTTTAGTGAATGGAGTCGAATAATAATGAATGTACCATGTTTTAAATATGAAAAGCATGGTACATTATCTTTCATAATGCCAAATTTGATGCAATTAATATATAGCAAGCATCCTATTTATTTGCGAATAATGTGGCAGTTTAGGTGGTGAAAAAGTGGACTTATCGAAAAGACAGCAGCGGATTATAGAAATAGTAAAAGCAGACGGTCCCATCACGGGGGAGCAAATAGCAGACCAGCTGGCGCTGACCCGGGCCACATTGAGACCGGACCTGGCTATTCTGACGATGGCTGGTTTTTTAGACGCACGTCCTCGTGTTGGCTACTTTTATACAGGTAAAACAGGTTCAGAATTGCTGACAGAAAAGATAAAGCGGTATAAGGTTCATGAATTTCAGCAGGTCCCAGTAGCTGTAAGTGAAAAGGTATCAGTATACGATGCAATATCAACGATGTTCTTAGAAGATGTTGGCACACTTTTTGTTGTCGATGAAAATTCATGCTTGGTGGGAGTTCTTTCCCGAAAGGATTTACTGCGTTCAAGTATGGGCAGGCAGGACCTGAGCTCCATCCCTGTACCGATCATTATGACAAGAATGCCTAATATTACTGTCTGCCGAAAAAATGACCTGCTGGTCGATGTAGCCCATCAGCTTATATCCAAGCAAATCGATGGTGTCCCTGTAGTAAAAGACACCGAAAATGGGCTTGAGGTGATCGGCCGGATCACAAAAACAACGATGACGAAACTGTTGGTGGAATTAACGATGGAAGATACAATATAAATTTTTAGGTGCTAAGGGGAGGATATCGAGATGAAGGAGCAGCAAGTTATTTATGTGTTATCTGATTCTGTTGGAGAAACGGCTGAGCTGGTAATTAAAGCGGGCTTAAGCCAATTCAAAAGCGGAGATTATAAAATCCAGCGTATTCCTTATGTGGAAGATAAAGGAACCATTGATGAATTCTTACAACAGGCAAAATTGAATTCAAGTCTTATCGGTTTTACACTGGTTAATCCAGAATTGCGTGCGCATTTAAACAAGCGTGCAGCCGAACTGGATATTGAAGCAATTGATATCATGGGTCCGACTATGGACGCTATGGAGCGCGTTTTTAGTGATCAGCCCCGTTTAGAGGCCGGACTTGTTCATAAACTGGACGAAGATTATTTCAAAAAGATTGAAGCAATCGAATTTGCTGTTAAATATGATGACGGGAGAGATACGCGAGGTATTACCCGTGCCGATATCGTATTGATAGGTGTTTCCAGAACCTCCAAAACCCCGCTGTCTCAATTCTTGGCACACAAACGCTTTAAAGTAGCAAATGTTCCAATCGTTCCAGAGGTAGACCCGCCGGAAGAGCTGATGATGGTCGACCCTAAAAAATGTATTGGTTTACGTATCTCTTCAGAAAAGTTGAATGGCATTCGGAAGGAACGTTTAAAAGCGCTGGGGCTGGGAGACCAGGCAACATATGCAAATGTAAGCAGAATTGAACAGGAGCTCGAATTTTTTAATGATGTCGTTGAAAAAATTGGCTGTCCTGTCATTGACGTGTCTCATAAAGCAGTGGAAGAAACAGCAAACCAGATTATTAGAATGTGGCAAAGCAGACAATAATAATCATTTAAAAGCTTTGCAAGAGGTATTAATAATAGCATATTTTCAGGATAAAAATGGTTGGAAAAGCATTCTGTACGCAACTCTCACGGAATGTTTTTCTTTGTTCCATAGATTTATATACAAATTAATAGAAATCTATTAAAAAATATATTATAATGGTAAATCGTATGAGCAGATTTAAATAAAATGCAATTTTAATCATAATTTGCTCTGAAAAAGAAGGAATCTATGTATCCTTTGTAGAATCTATGTTAAGGCTATTTTTTTTGAGAATAAGAAAAAAATATGTCGAATCATGAAAAATGGAGCAACTAAGTTTAAAAAGGAGGATTTTGCATAATCTCTCTAAAATGTGTTTTAGCATCCTTTAAAATCAAATAGAATAGTTGGTGGTAAACATGGCTAATCAAATACCTGAACCAATTATTGAGGAAGTGAAAAAAACCAATGATATTGTCGATGTCATTGGAGAGTACATTCAATTAAAAAAACAAGGTAAAAACTATTTTGGTCTATGTCCCTTTCATGGCGAAAATACACCCTCATTTTCAGTTACCCAGGATAAACAGATCTTTCATTGCTTTGGCTGCGGAAAAGGCGGAAATGTATTCTCGTTTCTAATGGAAATGGAAAATTTCACATTTTATGAGGCGCTGAAATATTTAGCTGACCGAAGCGGTGTAGAGCTGCCGGCAGCATCCATTCCCAAAGAAACTTCCTTATCAGAGGAAACAGAGCAGATGCTCTCTGCGTATGAATGGTTGACAAAATTATATCATCATCTCATAAAGTATCAAAAAGATGGGAAGGATGGATTAGAGTATCTAAAAAGCCGCGGGCTTACGAAGGAGACGTTAGAAGAATTCCAAATCGGATATGCTCCGGATAAGCGCGATTTCACAGCGAAGTTTCTTACACAAAAAGGATATTCTAAACCATTGCTTTTAAAAAGCGGTATTTTAGCAGGGAACGATAATAATGAAGTCATCGACCGTTTTCGCGGCAGAATTATTTTCCCTATACGGAATGCATTGGGGCGCACTGTCGGTTTTGGCGGCAGAGCAATGCATGATGACAGCGGTCCGAAATATTTAAATAGCTCAGAAGGTGAACTTTTTCAAAAAAGTAAGCTTTTATATAATTTTGATTTGGCGAAGCGCCATATCCGAAAAGAAAATGAAGCTGTTTTAATGGAAGGCTATATGGATGTTATTTCTGTTTATCAGGCTGGCGTGAAAAATGTAGTGGCTACGATGGGGACTGCTTTGACAGAAACGCAGGCAAAGCTTTTAAACCGCTATGTCGATACGGTTATTATTTGTTTTGATGGGGATAGTGCAGGGATAGAAGCCCGTTATAAGTCGGCACTTCTATTACGCTCTGTCGGCTGTGATGTCCGTATTGCCAATCTGGATGCGGAGGAAGATCCGGACAGCTACGTCCGGGAGCATGGAGGCGAAGCTTTTAAAGAAAGGGTTCTGCGCACAAGTGACAGTTATATGAGTTTCTTTATGCGATATCAGCGCAGACACTTCAATCTGCAGCTGGAAAGTGAGCGTATTGAGTATATCGAGCGCGTTTTAAAAGAACTTTCTATGATTGAGAGTGCGCTGGAACGGGAATATTATATTCAGGAATTGCATAAGGAATTTGATTTGTCTGTAGATACCTTGATGAGCCAGCTGGCTCAGTATCAGAAAAGCCTGCCTTCCGCGAAGGATAATCAGCGTGATAAGAGTTATACTAAGCCATATGTACCTGCAAATAAGAAAAAGTTATTTCCGGCATATGTTAATGCTGAAAAAAGAATTTTATCCTATATGCTTCAGGATGCCTATATAGCTGAAAAAGTACAATATGAGCTTGGAGCGGGATTTAATGTAAATGACCATAAAATTGTTGCAACACATTTATATGCTTTTTATGAAGAAGGTAATTCACCAGATATTAGTTTATTTATGGAGAGACTGTCTGATGAACATTTAAAGAATCAAGTCATTGAATTGGCGATGTCCAGCGATGTCCAGCATAGTACAGAGGAAGAAATCGATGACTATCTGCGAATGATTCATCGGGAGGCGGATCAAAGTCCGGCGAAAAAAAGCTTAAAAGAGCAGCAAAGGAAAGCGGAGCAGGAAAATGATCCTTTGGAGGCTGCCCGCTTGGCTATGGAGTTAATCCGGCTGCAGAAGCAAAATAACGAAAAATAATTCAACAATTTGGAAGGAGGGGGACTCATGGCCGAACAAAAACCTTCGCATATGAAAGAACCCGAACTGACATTAGAGCAAGCAAAAGAAAAATTGGTTGACATGGGTAAGAAACGCGGTACACTTGCGTATGAAGAAGTGGCTGACGGTTTATCTAATTTTGACATGGAACCCGAACAAATGGATGAGTTTTATGAGTATCTGGAAGAACAGGGTGTCGATGTATTAGGCGAGTCTGAGGATGACCCCGAGATGCAGAAAATCGCAAAAGAAGAAGAAATCAACCTGAATGATCTCAGTGTTCCTTTAGGGATAAAGATCAATGACCCGGTCCGTATGTATTTAAAAGAAATCGGCAGAGTAGACCTGCTTTCTGCAGCAGAAGAAATTGAACTCGCTTCCCGAATTGAAGAGGGAGATATCGAAGCAAAGAGAAGATTAGCGGAAGCCAATCTTCGGCTCGTTGTCAGCATCGCAAAACGCTATGTTGGACGGGGAATGCTTTTCCTCGATTTGATTCAAGAAGGAAACATGGGTCTGATCAAAGCTGTTGAGAAATTTGACTACCGCAAAGGGTTTAAATTCAGTACCTACGCAACCTGGTGGATTAGACAGGCTATTACCCGTGCAATCGCGGACCAGGCCCGCACCATTCGTATCCCGGTTCATATGGTGGAAACCATTAATAAATTAATCCGTGTGCAGCGCTCTCTGCTGCAGGACCTGGGACGTGAACCGACACCGGAAGAAATCGGCGAAGAAATGGAATTAAGTCCGGATAAGGTGCGCGACATTCTAAAAATCGCTCAAGAACCTGTATCTTTAGAAACACCAATTGGAGAAGAAGACGATTCCCATCTAGGTGATTTCATTGAGGATCAGGAAGCAATCTCTCCATCCGATCACGCAGCTTATGAATTACTGAAAGAACAGCTGGAAGATGTATTAGACACATTGACAGACAGAGAAGAAAATGTGCTTCGTCTGCGCTTTGGATTAGATGATGGAAGAACGAGAACGCTTGAAGAAGTAGGAAAAGTATTTGGGGTAACCAGAGAACGTATCCGCCAAATCGAAGCGAAAGCATTGCGTAAATTAAGACACCCAAGCCGAAGCAAGCGATTAAAAGACTTCCTTGATTAAGGTGTTATACTGAAATAAGTTCATTCTGAATACTGGAATATGCAAGTTCCCGTTTAGCGGCTTGCGTATTCCAATTATTGTTTTCTATGAATTCATAGAGGATATTCAAAAGTCCATAAAATAAGATTTTGCTTTTTTTAACATATAAATGGTGACGCTTCCGGGGTGGATCTATGAATAATCAAGAAAAAAATCAATTGATTATCCAGGAAATTTTAAAGTGGAAAGAGAATCGTTTATTGCCGGAAGAACAATGTGATTTTTTATTAGCATTATATACTAAAGGCGGAGAAATAGAAATAACCAATAAAAACAAAAATTGGCTATCTACATGGAAAAAGCTTCATTTTACCATGATGTTGATGGTATTGGTAAGCGCTATCTTTTTAGATTATTATTATCAATTGGCCGGCTCTGTCAGGGCAGGTATTTTAAGTATTGTTTTCTTTATAAATATTCTAATCTGGTTAAGAACTGGAAAGAATGCATCACGGCGATATCGTTATTTATTTATATCTATTCAATTGTTATATGTGTTGCAGCTTTCTATCTGTATAATGGAAACTTTTGGATTAGGAGCTTACAATAATTTTATGATTACTGCCAATGGCATTGGGTGGATTGTTTTTGGATATTTGAAAAAGCTTCCTGTTATTCGTTATTTGGGAGCAGCTTTGACTGTAGGAATCATCACTTTTGTCGTTTTTTTTAAATATCTTGGATAATCCTTTAAAAATTTTTAGATTTCGAGTAAACTAATAGTAGTATTAATTTATAATATTTGGATTACATAAGGAGGAAGCGTAATGAAAAAGAATCCGGTTATACCATATGCAATTATTGCCGGGCTGGGGCTGATAGCTGTCATTATTATTTCTGTAATTGGTATTGATCAAAGACAGGCTATTCAAGATGCTGAAGAAAATGGTGAAGAACAGACAGAAGAGGCAGAAGGAGGAGAAGAAGGCGGCGAGTCTACCAGTGCTGATGCTGGAGAAGAAGTTTTCCAATCCAATTGTGCCAGCTGTCATGGTCAAGATTTAGCAAGTGGTTCCGCTCCTGATTTAACACAAGTTGGAAGCACTTATTCTCAGGAAGAAATTGCTGATATCATTGAAAATGGAACTGACGGAGGCATGCCGGCTTTCCCTCAGCTTGCAGGTGAAGAATTAGATGCACTCAGCGAGTGGTTAAGCGAGCATGAATAATATATAATAAAAGAAATGAAAGCTTTCTGATTCGTACAGAAAGCTTTTCTTATTGGAGAAATACAGAAAAGAACTGTCTTTAAAAGGAGAACAAATAATGAACCAGAATGTCACCCTATCGAATCGTTTGAAAATAGTTGCTGAATATCTGCCTCAGGGAGCGCATTTCGCAGATATCGGCTCTGATCATGCTTATCTGCCTGCCTATGTCTGCCAAAGAGATAAAACAGCAAGCGCTATTGCCGGAGAAGTGAATCAAGGGCCTTTAGACAGCGCCAAAAAAACAATTCGATTTCATCAATTAGAGGAACGGATCGATGCCCGTTTAGGAGATGGTTTATCTGTCATAAATGAAGGCGAGGTCAAACAAATCGTCATTGCAGGGATGGGCGGAGGATTGATTACTTCCATCTTAGAAAACCATGCTGCTATTGCTAAATCTGCTGAACGAATTATTGCACAGCCTAATGTAGACGCAAGAGCAGTCAGACGATGGTTTGATCAAAATGATTTTATACTGAGAGCAGAAGAGATTGTGGATGAGCAGGGACATATCTATGAAGTGCTTGTTGCGGATCGTTATACAGAAGCCTCTTCACCATACAGTGATAATGAACAGAAGAAGGGCAGGCAGCTTTTATTAGGTCCCTATTTAATGAAAGAGAAGAATGCTGCTTTTATTAAAAAGTGGTCACAGGAAATAATGAATATCGAACGAATCATTTTGCAAATGCAGCAGGCAAAGCAAATAAATCATGAGAAAATAGCTGATTTCCAAACAGAATTATACTGGATGAAGGAGGAACTTGATCATGAAGGAACAAACGACGAAACACGCTGATTTTTTTCGGATCATGAACAGCTGGGCACCGAAACGTTTTGCCTATCATTGGGATAATATCGGGTTGCAGACTGGACGGTTTCATGATACGACATCTCAAATTCTGATTACACTGGATGTGACAGAGGAAGTAGTTGATGAAGCAATTGAAAAAGGGGCGAATTTGATTATTGCCCATCACCCTTTACTCTTTCAGCCTTTAAAACAGATTAATGTTGACCATCCGAAGGGCAGAGTGGTACAAAAGCTTTTAAAAAACGATATAACGGTCTTTGCTGCGCACACCAACCTGGATATCGCCGAGGGCGGTGTAAATGATTTATTAAGTGACGCCCTTGAATTGAAAAATAAAGAGCCCTTAGAAATATTAGAACAAGAGTCGCTGCTTAAAGTGGTTGTTTTTGTTCCAGAGTCGCATGTACAGGAATTACGGGATGCTTTGCATCAGGGCGGAGCAGGCCAAATTGGCGATTACAGTCATTGCACCTTTCAAAGCGCCGGACAAGGGACCTTTCTTCCGTCAGAGGAGGCTGCCCCGTATATTGGCGAGCAGAATGAAATGACCTATGTAGATGAGAAGAAGCTGGAAGCCATTGTTCCTAAGAAAAATCTTGCCAGGGTGATAGATGCTGTTATTTCAGCCCATCCTTATGAAGAACCGGCTTATGATATGTATCCATTGGAAAATAAAGGACAGTCGATTGGAATCGGACGCTTTGGTGTCCTGGAATCCCCGGTTTCAATGAAAGCATTTATTGAAACGGTGAAAAAGAATTTAGACATGCCTTGCGTGCGTGTTTCTGGTAATATAGAAAAGAATGTAAAAAAAGTTGCTGTCCTGGGAGGAAGCGGGGAGAAATATGTCAGTCATGCGCTGCGAAAAAAAGCGGATGTATATATTACAGGAGATATGACATTTCACGCTGCTCAAGATGCAGAGCAGATGGGACTGACAGTCATTGATGCCGGTCATTATATCGAGAAGATAATGAAAGCAGCAACAAAGGAAAAATTGATACAGGAAATACCTGCATTCAAGTCAAAGGTTTATGTATCTGAAGTAAATACAGACCCGTTCGTATTTATGTGAAATAGATAGTTAAATGATTTATTTGAGTGATAAGCACTGTAACCAGCGGATTTTTTTCCGTAGCAAATGCCATAGGCTAAATATTTATTTCAACTTATCATAGAAAAGATTTCAAAGGAGGGAAACAGATGGGAAAAACATTTGCAGAACTATCCCTGGATACGGATATCCAGGATATTATTCAAGAGTTGGAATTTAGAAATCCGACTGCAATCCAAGAAAAAGTGATACCTGCTATCTTGGGTGGGAAAAGTGTTATTGGTCAATCCCGGACCGGTTCCGGCAAATCGCATGCATTTTTATTGCCGATGTTTCAACAGCTGGATGAGAATCAAAAGAAAGTGCAGTTTGTAATTACCGCGCCAACAAGAGAACTGGCAACACAGCTTTACAATGAAGTAAGGAAAATCATTACGATTGCGGATAAGACAGAAAAATGGACAGCCAAGCTGCTTGTCGGCGGCACCGATAAACAAAAGGCAATTGAGAAATTAAAAACACCGCCAATGATTGTGGTGGGGACACCAGGGAGAATTTTAGATTTAGTAAAGGATGGGGCATTATCCATCTACAGTGCGGAATCGTTTGTAATTGACGAGGCGGACTTGATGCTTGATTTAGGCTTTATTGAAGAAGTGGATCAATTATTAGTACGAGCGAAGCAGGATATACAGCTGATGGTCTTCTCGGCAACCATTCCACAGCGCTTACAGCATTTCTTTAAAAAATATTTGAGAAATCCGGAATATATTAAAATGGAAGAGCATTTTTCTCCGGAAACGATGGAGCATCGGCTTATTCTGAAAAAGCATCGGGATGAAGCGAAGATTATTTGGGATATTTCCAAGACAATCCATCCTTATTTAGCGCTGGTATTTACAAATGGGAAACAACAGGCTAATGAACTTGCAGAAGCGCTTGGAGGCTATGGCTTGGATGTTGGTGTCATTCATGGCGGTCTGACGCCCCGGGAGAGAAAGCGTGTATTGAAAGAGATACAGCAGCTGCGCTATCAATACGTAGTCGCAACAGATTTAGCTTCAAGGGGAATTGATATCAAGGGTGTCAGCCATGTGATTAATGCCCAGCTTCCAAAAGAAGAGCATTTTTATATTCACCGTGTCGGCAGAACAGCACGAGCCGGACTAGAAGGCACGGCAATCAGTATTTACAGCGAAGAGGACGCCCGTTTAATTGAAAGATTGGAACAAAAGGGGCTCACGTTCTCGTTCGTAGAGGTTAAGCAGGGTGAATGGACCGAGGATAAATCCTGGAATGAAAGAACACGCCGGAAAACCGAAGACACAAGTAATGACCGGGAAGCGTGGAAGCGCGTAAGAAAAGCAAAGAAAGTAAAGCCGGGCTATAAGAAAAAACAAAAGCAGCAGCAACAGCAAATTAAAAGACAGCTGACAAAAGAGCAAAATAGGAAGAAGCGTTAGGAGGAATAAATATGGTGAAAATCGGTTCTCATGTTTCAATGAATGGTAAGAAAATGTTATTAGGATCCAGCGAAGAAGCTGCTTCCTACGGGGCAAATACCTTTATGATATATACAGGCGCACCGCAGAATACAAGAAGAAAGCCGATTGAAGAATTAAATATTGAAGCTGGTTTAGAACATATGGCATCTCATGGAATAGCTGACATTGTTGTGCATGCGCCGTATATTATTAATATCGGCAACACGGTAAAACCGGAGACATTTGAGTTGGGGGTTAATTTCCTGCGAAGTGAAATCGAACGTACCGAGGCTCTGGGGGCAAAGCAAATCGTACTTCATCCGGGAGCGCATGTGGGGGAAGGTCCGGACAAAGGTATTCCGAAAATCATCGAAGGATTAAATGAAGTGCTTGAACAAAAAAATGATGTTCAAATTGCTTTAGAAACAATGGCTGGAAAAGGATCCGAAATGGGCCGTACATTTGAAGAGCTGGCTGAAATTATTTCTGGTGTAACGCATAATGAACATCTCTCTGTTTGTTTGGATACATGTCATATTCATGATGCAGGCTATGATGTTGTTAATGATTTTGATGGGGTATTGAATTCATTTGATAAAATCGTCGGTTTAGACCGTCTGAAAGTAGTCCATGTCAATGACAGTAAAAATGATCGCGGGGCTCATAAAGACCGTCATGAAAACATCGGCTTTGGCTACATTGGTTTTGATGCCCTCCACAAGGTTGTTCATCATCCGCAGCTTAGCGAGCTTCCTAAGATTCTTGAAACGCCTTATGTAGGCACAGATAAGAAAAATAAAAAAGCGCCGTACAAGTATGAAATAGCTATGCTGCGTGAAGGTGATTTCCAGGAGAATTTAAAGGAAATCATTATGGAAGGTTAGTTCCGTATAAAATGAAATTTATTCAGCGGGAGTTTATGGACAATTATCCATGATAAATTTAAAAAGATGAGTACCCTGTATATGGGAATGCTCATCTTTTTAAATTTCATCCGGTTTTAGTTTTCAAATAAATGCTCCATCCCATATGATTTAATGACCTCATCCATTAACTGCTGTGCTGCTACAGCTGTTTTTTGATCCGTAATTTTTGCAAGCTCCATCATAAAGCGGTCACGATCTGCCTGGTCAAATGGATTAGGTGCAGAAGTCCTTAGATAATGTACAATCTGATCCGCTTGCGTACGTGTAATGGCAAAACCATATTCGGCGCTATAATGTAAAATTTCATCTGGGGTTAATTTACGCAGTTTATTTTTAATCATTTCTTTGATAAAGAAAGACATATCATCCCTCCTTTTGAATATCCTCATATTTTCTTCCATCATGTAAATATATGCAGACAACAAAAAGATTATACCATTCTTTGCTAAAAATTCCGCATGATACCTGTATGAAAACCTGTGGATTCCGTATGCTAATCATATAATTCTAAAGTATAAGGAGTTTATCTCATGAATGATAATGATAAAGACAAACGTATACAGGATATGCCGAATCATGGACAAAGACCACAGCATGAACATACAAATGAACAGTTAGACAGCAAAAGAATGGAAGAATTTTCAACAGAACTAACCGATGCCAACCTGCTGGAGTTTGAAGATGAGAAAAGCTTTAACCCGGGGACGATATATGGATGGGGAAGTATTATCTTAGCAATTATTTCATTTTTTACCTGGCCGGTTATTTTAGGAGCCGCCAGCATTGTATTCGGATTTGTAGCACGAAGCAGAGGGACAAATATTCTTGGTATTATCGGAATTATAGCAGGAGCTCTTTCTTTGATTTCCGCTTTTTTCATTATCCCTTTCTTTTCCTAGGCGGTATTTCTGAGCATTATAATTATTTAGCAGAAAGCTGCATTTCATAATAAAAAGCAAGCATTCACTTTGAAAATAAAGCGGATGTTTGCTTTTTCTAATGCTCCTCTTGAAATTGAGGGAAATAGTAAACTTCATGTACATGGATGTCATTGGAGGAGGTATTCGGGTTCAATGATTCAAAAGCCTTTAAAATAATCTCAATAGAGACAGTGTTGACCGTTATGGTTTGAATTTCTTCCGTAATACTGAGGACCGTATCTCCAGGATTTACTTTTACCGGAACAGCTTCAAAAGGAGGCAGTTCCAGGTTTTCATTATTTGAAGAGGAGATTGTCCCGTCTGAATGAGCTAAGTCTTGAAAAATACTGACTGCAACTAATATAATAAATGTAATCAGGGAAATTCTACGCAAAAATTCCATAAAAAATCTCCTTTAATGAAACTATTTTCTTTCCTCATACGTACATATAATATAGAAGAGGATGTTTAAAAATTCCTTCTTATCGTTCTTTTCGAACATGCGCGGTAAGCAGGGCAACGAGAGGGTGTGAATGGTATGGACGTGGTTGAATTACAATGGATTGGATTTCTTGCCTTATTTTTTGGAACTTTATTTATATTAGGTGAAATGTTTGTCAATATGCGCGGTATATTTGGTGTATTAGGGCTGGGATTTATAACTGTTTATTTTACGGTATACACAGAAACCAATTCAGTCTTACTCATGTTTATTATATACTTCCTGGGAATATTACTGATTATTATTGATGGAAAAGTGTTGAACGATGGAACCTTGGCTACGATTGGACTGGTTCTGATGATTGTTGCCGTTGCATTGCCGCAGCCGGATTTTGCAAACGGTCTTTATGCGGTAATAAGTATCGTCATTGGAGCATTTTCATCTCTGGCGTTTTTAAAAGTATTTAAACGGAGACAGATGTGGACGAAAATCGCTTTAATGGACCAGCTTACAAATGAACAGGGCTACAGCTCGCTCAGTAAAGAGTATGAAGCTTTGTTAGGAGAAGAAGGCATTGCGCTGACCGATTTTAGGCCTTCCGGTACGATTGAAGTGAATAAAAAGCATTACAGTGCTGTATCTGGAGGCCGCTGGATTAAAAAAGGAACTCCGATTAAAGTAGTGGCAGTGGATGGTACCAGTGTCCGGATAGAGGAGCTTAAAGAAGATTAATTAATAGTTCGTAATTAAATAGAATAACCCTGAAACAGGATTCATTTCATAAAAATGGAGATGAATCCTGTATTTGTGTGCAATCGACCCTAATATTATACATATTTTCATGAAAAAAGCAGATACTAAGCTTCCCTTTCTATTCGAATGTAAACAAATATTAAATCTATGTAAATTTTTCAACAAACATGTTTACATTCTCTTTAGAATCATCAATAATGAATGAGGCGCAAAATTCTACAAAAGTTTACATAAGAGGTAGAAGGGATGAAGTTTTCGTGAATATCGATGTTCAAAGTTTAATTATTGAATTTCTCGGAGGAATTGGCATATTCCTAATGGGGATAAAAATGATGGGAGATGGACTCCAAAAATCAGCAGGAGATCGCTTGCGGGATATTCTGGATCGGTTTACAAGCAATCCGTTTCTAGGAGTGCTTGCCGGTATTATCGTAACTATACTAATTCAAAGCAGTTCCGGCACAACCGTTTTGACAGTTGGACTTGTAAACGCCGGATTTATGACATTGAGACAGGCAATTGGTGTTATTATGGGTGCGAATATTGGTACGACTGCAACAGCATTCATTATCGGAATTGATATTGGAGAATATTCATTACTTATTTTAGCACTTGGTGCATTCACAATCTTTTTCTTTAAAAAGCAAAAGATTGTAGCTATAGGACAGGCTTTATTTGGGTTTGGTTCCTTATTCTTTGGGCTTGAACTAATGAGCAGCGGAATGACACCACTCCGTTCTTTACAGGCATTTCAAGATTTGACGGTTTCCATGAGTGAAACACCTATCCTTGGTGTTGTAATTGGTACAGTCTTTACAGTAATCGTACAAAGCTCTACCGCAACCATTGGTATTTTGCAAGGGCTGTTTGCGCAGGGGGCCATTGATATAAAAGCGGCGATTCCGGTTCTTTTTGGTGATAATATCGGTACAACGATTACTGCAGTTTTAGCAAGTATTGGAACATCTGTAGCTGCTAAACGTGCGGCATATACACATGTAACGTTTAATTTAATTGGTGCAGTTATTTTTATGCTGTTATTAATACCATTTACGAGCTTTATCAGTTATTTACAAAATACATTAAGTCTCAATCCGGAAATGACGATCGCTTTTGCACATGGAAGCTATAATATAGCAAATACGGTTGTTCAATTTCCGTTTATCGGTGCTCTGGCATGGCTGGTTACGAAGCTTGTTCCAGGCGATGATGTCGTAATTGAGTATAAGCCGAAGCATTTGGATTCTATTTTCCTTCAACAGTCTTCGTCACTGGCATTGGGACAGGCTAAGATGGAAGTTGTCCGTATGGGGAAATATGCGTATCAAGGTTTAGAGGAAACCCATAGTTATGTCACTACGCAGAATCCAAAAAATTCAGAGATGGCTCTGCAAATTGAAGGAGCGCTGAATAATCTGGATCGTAAAATAACGGAGTATTTAGTGGATATCGCTTCTACCAACTTAACTGAACCGGAAAGTATAGAGCATACCGGCTTGATGAGTACAATTCGTGATATTGAACGGATTGGCGACCATTTTGAGAATGTGGTTGAACTGGTGGACTATAAAATGTCCAATAAAGTTTCGCTGACAGATCAGGCAATTGAAGATTTAAACAAAATGTTTGATTTAACGTATATGACAGTTAAACAGGCTGTTGAAGCTTTAGAGGCAAATGACCGGGAAGCGGCTTTAGAAGTTATTCAAAAAGAAGACCAAATCGATAAAATGGAGCGGAAATTCCGTAAAAACCATATTATTCGTATGAATGAAGGCACTTGTAATGGGTCAGCAGGAATCGTTTTTGTCGATATTATAAGTAATCTAGAACGAATTGGCGATCATGCTGTAAACATTGCTCAGAACGTCTTAGGAGACCATTAATGATGATCTGATATAAAAGGGCTCTATCTGTTATAATGAAGCAGATAGAGCCCTTATTTCATCTATTTCGGGATAAAAGGGGGAAGAGTCCTCTTTTACCGTGAAAATTGCCGTTCATTGTTATGCAGTGCGGAGGTGTATAATTTATCAACAGCATTTTTGGAGCATCTGATTATTTTGAAGCATGCACATCAAAGAGAGGGGGTAACAGATGCGATAGAAATACAGCTTTTTCTATATATTACCCGAAATGAAAAAAGTTTTTATAAGTTTTTGTTGAAATATGTTATATTACATGCTATTATAATTCTTGCAGTCAACTTCTGATAAAAACTTTTGCAACACCGCAAAAAAAGTTGTTGACATAATTAATAGAACATGATAAATTATATTTTGTTGCTAATTAAAACAAACATTATTCCACAGTAGCTCAGTGGTAGAGCAATCGGCTGTTAACCGATCGGTCGTAGGTTCGAATCCTACCTGTGGAGCCATGGCGGTGTAGCTCAGCTGGCGAGAGCGTACGGTTCATACCCGTGAGGTCGGGGGTTCGATCCCCTCCGCCGCTACCAAAAATATATACATACATTTGCTATTTCATGGCGGCCGTGGCGAAGTGGTTAACGCACCGGATTGTGGCTCCGGCACGCGTGGGTTCAATCCCCACCGGTCGCCCCATTCAATAGTAAGAGGACCCTTAGCTCAGTTGGTTAGAGCTATCGGCTCATAACCGATCGGTCGCAGGTTCGAGTCCTGCAGGGTCCACCATTTATTCTGTCCGGAGGTATACCCAAGTCTGGCTGAAGGGGTCGGTCTTGAAAACCGAGAGGCGGGTCAAACCGCGCGGGGGTTCGAATCCCTCTACCTCCTCCATACATATTTTACAACAGAATGATGCAGAGCTTTTATATCATAGCTCCATGTACGGCTTGGTAGCTCAGTCGGTAGAGCAGAGGACTGAAAATCCTTGTGTCGGCGGTTCGATTCCGTCCCGAGCCATCTAAAAAAACAAGCGCAAAGCTTGTTTTTTTGTGTGCTTTTTTCTGATTTTGCAAGCGGATTCTGATTCCTTTTATAAACATTTTATTATTTCTTTAAGGCAAAAAAGTTTCCCATAAACAAAATAAGATAGTCAATAATATGTAAACGGTTATTTAATAAGGAATGTTTGATATATATCAGTGCAAAATATTTGCAAGAAATTCTTACCTTTGATAACGTATAAATTGTAGAAATAAAATCATCATTTATTTTAAGGAGGAGTTACACATGGCAAAATTTGAATTACCGGAATTACCTTATGCATACGATGCATTGGAACCATCTATTGATAAAGAAACAATGAACATCCACCATACGAAGCATCACAACACCTACGTTACCAAATTAAATGATGCATTAGAAGGACATGAAGATCTGCAAAACAAATCAGTTGATGAGCTTGTGAGGGACTTAAATGAGGTTCCTGAAAGCATCCGTACTGCTGTACGCAACAATGGCGGCGGACATGCCAACCACAGCTTCTTCTGGAAGACTTTGTCACCAAACGGCGGCGGAGAACCAACTGGCGAGCTGGCTGATAAAATCAACAGCAAATTCGGTTCTTTTGACAAATTTAAAGAGGATTTTGCAGCTGCGGCAGCAGGACGTTTTGGTTCTGGCTGGGCATGGTTAGTACTAAATAATGGTGAGCTTGAAATCACAAGCACTCCAAACCAGGATTCTCCATTAACAGATGGTAAAACGCCACTATTAGGATTAGATGTATGGGAGCATGCATATTATCTTAAGTATCAGAACAGACGCCCGGACTATATTTCCGCATTTTGGAATGTCGTTAACTGGGATCAAGTAACAAACAATTACGAAGCAGCAAAATAAAGAATAATTATAAAAGCTTGCAGATAACTTTATGTTTCTGCAAGCTTTTTGTATAGATACGGCTCCTTCGCTAAAAATAAAAGAAGAAGGAGTCGTTTTCTATGCAATTACAACAGCAGTACAGAAGATATAAACAACAAAAAGATGAATATCGGGATCTTTGGATACTCTTGCTTATCGGCGCTTTATATGCAGCAGGAATCTTTTTATCAAATACTTTTGTTAATGTGTACCTATGGAAGCAATCCGGGGATTTTTTTGTGATTGCTAATTATCACTTGGCAAGCTATGTATTCCAGGCATTATCTTTTATTTATGCTGGAAAATTATCCAAAAAAATCGATCGCATCATTATATTGCGAATCGGAATTCTTTTTTTATGTTTCTTTTTTCTGTTCGTTCTTTGGATCGGAGAGCTGGCTGCATATTATAATTTTATTCTTGGCTGCTTATTGGGAATAGGGTATGGTTTTTTCTGGTTAGCTTATTATGTACTGACTTTTGAAATTACCGAACCGGATACAAGAGATTGGTTTAACGGCATTTCCGGCACACTGACCTCCTTTGCCGGTATGGTTGGACCACTGCTTGCAGGATGGATGATTTCAAAAATGGCCGGGGATTTTGGTTATACCGCTATTTTTATCATTTCTTTAAGCCTGTTTATTGCGGCTATTATTGTCAGCTTTTTTATTATAAGAAAGGGAAGCAGAGGAAGCTTTGCTTTACCTGCTGTTATAAATGAAAGAAAGAAAAATAAAAATTGGAAGCGTATTTTACATGCTCACTTTTTTCAAGGGCTGAGAGAAGGTATCTATGGTTTCTATATCACCATCTGGATTTTTCTTGTTACAAACAGTGAGCTAATTTTAGGGATTTTTAATTTATTTCTTTCGGGGTTATCCATTATTTTTTATTTCGTTGCTTTAAAATGGATTCAACCTGCATTAAGAAAAAAAGCCATTTTATTTGGCGGAATCTTACTGTTTGCTTCTATTTTTATTATTATTTTTGAAATGAGTCTGTTCTGGTTAATTGTATACGCGGTGATTATCGGAATTGCATTCCCAATTCTGACCGTTCCGTATCAATCCCTGACCTATGATGTAATCGGCAGAGCGCGGATGGTGAGCGAGAGAAGAGTGGAATACATTGTAGTCCGGGAAATTTATTTAAATCTGGGAAGAATTGCTTCGATTGCCGTGTTTATATTTGGCATGTTTCTATTTCCGCATGATGTGATTATCCCTGCTTTACTGATTATATTCGGAGCCGGGCATGCCATCATCTATTTTTGCATCCGAAACATTTTTATTGGACCGTCAAAAAAACAAAAAATCGCATTAAAAGAAGATTTTACGGACGAAAAAAGCCGTTAATTGTGGTAAAATAAAACAGTGCTCTTTATTTTAACTCCACAGGTTATCATAGAAAGCACCATCGCAGGCCTGATGAAAAGTTTTTCCGTTTTATAATATTAAAGGGTTTAAAAAGATGCAAATAAGTGGTTCATTGTATATACTTTTAAACGAGCTATACAGTTTAATGCGATGCAAGTTCAAAATAGATGTGAAGGAGGAGAAAAGTGGTAGACAAGAAGAAAAAGAAAAAACGGGCTCAGCTCCCCGTTCGCATGAATATTCTTTTCTTTGCTATCTTCTTATTATTTTCTGCACTCATACTTCAGTTAGGTGTTGTTCAAATTCTAAACGGGGAAGCATATCAGGACGAAATTGAGAGAACCAATTTAGATACGACAAGTATACCTGTTCCCCGGGGGAAGATTTATGATACAAACGGGAAATTAATTGTAGATAATGAAGCGATGTATTCCATTACGTATACGCCTCCCAAAGGTGTTCAGGCGGAGGACCGTTTGAAAGTAGCGGAAACATTGACACAATATATTGATATGAGTGATGACCAATATATTGATCGAATAACAGAAAGAGACAAAAGAGAATATTATTTATTATTACATCAAGAAGACATAGAAAAGCGATTAGAGGAAATTGACACAGAAGAAATGGACAATTCTGAGGTTTATAATGCAACGCTGGAGTTGATTACGGACGAAGAAATTGCAGATTTTTCCAATGACGAACTGGAAGTAATCGCAATCAAAAAAGAACTCGATAAAGCATACGCGTTGACGCCTCAGGTTGTAAAAAATGAAGAGGTTTCCGCAGAGGAATATGCTTCTGTAGCTGAAAATCTGGATAAATTGCCTGGTATTAATGCTACAACGGATTGGAATCGTGTCTATCCAAACGGTGATACTTTAACAAGTATTTTAGGCAGTATCTCCAGCCAGGAGCAGGGAATTCCGGCAGAGGACATGAGTGCTTACCTGACGAAGGGATACAGCCGGAACGATCGTGTCGGCAGGAGCGGACTGGAAGAGCAGTATGAGGATTTTCTGCGCGGACGTAAAGAACAGATTCAATATACAACACGCCAAAACGGTTCGATTGTCGGTTCGGAAACCATAGTAGAGGGAGAACGAGGCAAAGATTTGGTGTTAACAACAGATTTAGATTTTCAGCAGGAAGTGGATGAGATTTTATTAGATGAGTTTCAGTCCATGAAAGCAAAAAGCCCTTATGAAAATCGATTTGCGACTAATGCGTATGCTGTGGTTATGAATCCAAAAACGGGGGAGCTGCTTGCTATTTCCGGTCTGAACTATGATTCGGAGCAGAATGAATACAGCGATGCAGCATTTATGGCTTTGGCGAATGCACATGAGCCTGGTTCCAGTATTAAAGGAGCGACGATTCTTACCGGTTATGATTCAGAGGTAATTTCACCGGGCGATGCTTTCAATGATGCGCCGATGAAGTTAGCGGGGACACCGGTGAAGAAATCTGTTTCAGCAATGGGAACCGTTAATGATTTAAGTGCTTTAGAAAGATCATCCAATGTTTACATGTTCTATGTTGCTTTACGGTTAGGAGGAGACTATCGTTACCCAATGCCGCATAATGCCAGCCTTAGCATTAACATAGGAGAAACCTTACAAACGCTGCAAAATTATTTTAACCAGTTTGGCTTAGGGGCCTCTACCGGGATTGATTATCCATATGAAAGTACCGGCGTTAGAGGGGAAGCCCCGGATAATCCCGGTAATATCCTTGACTTTGCTATTGGCCAGTATGATACGTACACAACCCTGCAGCTTGCACAATATGTATCAACAATTGCCAACGACGGCTACCGTGTCCAGCCGCATTTCTTAAAGGAAGCGCGTGATCCAATTGCTTCTTTAGATGAGCTGGGGCCATTGTATTATTCCAAAAACACATCGGTAATGAACCGGATTGAAATGTCAAATGACCAAATCAGCCGTGTGCAGGAGGGTTTCCGTCTTTCCTATCAAGGTTCACAGGGAACAGGAAGCGGTTTTTTTGCAAGGAAGTCTTATAATCCGGCAGGAAAAACAGGAACAGCGCAGTCATTTGAGTATGTAGACGGTCAGGAGTTTGCCCTTAATAATTTAACATTAGTCGGCTATGCTCCTTATGATGATCCGGAGGTTGCTTTTGCTGTTGTTGTACCGCATGTAGGAATTGGTGAAGGGGATCAAATCAATTTAAAAATCGGTGAACGTATTTTAGATACGTATTTCGAAATAAAAGAAGAGCATGATGAAGAAGAGGAAGATGGTTCTTCTGAAGACAGTGAAACTGAAAACGAAGAATAAAAAAACTTCTGCCCATGTAACGGGTGGAAGTTTTTTGTAATTCATATAAAAAATGAGCAGCTCCTGGATGGAACAGCTCATTTTAAATTTGATGATTCTATTCGGAATACGTGGTGATGACATCGCCAATTTCGCTGAACGACATCTCGCTATCGATTTCATAGGTTCCAGGTATGACACTGCCGCTTAAATCATTATCATCCAGATAATCATTAAAGTCCCACGCGTCATCAATAATACCGGCATCTTCTAAAGCATTGCTGATAGTGGAAGGCGGTGCGCCGTCTTCCAGTGTGATTTCTACTTCAATCACATCAGAATCTTCGGACGCTTCGTCATCTTCATTGCTTGCTGAGTCGTTATCATTACTATCTTCATTCTCATTGTTTTCTTCATCGTTGCTATTTTCTTCTTCATCTGTGCTATCATTTTCATCCGAATCGTTGTTTGAATCGGAATCAGCTTCTTCATTTCCGGTTCCTTCATCTGCATCGGAGTTTTCTTCTTCCCCATTTTCTCTGCCAACGCTATAGGCAATATATTCATCTTGGGTCAATACGGCATAACCTTGATCTTCCAAAACCGAAATCAATTCTTCCGGTTCGGTATCCTTCAGATTGCCTGAAGATTGACCGCCAAAAAGATAAATAGCGAGAAGCAGGGCACCGCTGGTTAACAGACCGACAGCAAACGCTCTTACATGTTGTTTCATGATAATACTCCTCTAATTATTATTTTTAGGTTGAGACGATACAGCGTCGTCAGATATATTTTGAGGCAATAATTCTTCTTCTAAAACAGATACTTTCTTTTTCAGCTGATATGTATCTTGCATTGTTGTAATAGACAATTGTTCAAGCTGACTCTCTACTTCTTCCAGACGATCGTTAATAAAGAATGATAGGATAAATAGAACAATTCCAATGACGACAACTGCCAAAATGGCAACTAACATTTTTAATTCCCTCCTTTTATGAGGATGTTCAAAAGCCTTCAAATGATACGCGGCGATATATTGACCTTCAAGGAAGAACGCCCGCGTCCGCAAAAGCGCAGCGTAAAGAGTCCGCCTTAGCCCGTCGCATCGGCTGCATAAGCTGACCACATTGCTGCAATTACTCGTCCCGCCGAATACCATTGGATACTTTTTGAACACGCACTTTATGTATCATTTATAGTTATACCATAAATTAAAAGAAGTGACTATGCTAAAAGCTGGAGAAATCTTGATAAACGTCTGCTTTATCTCTAATAGATCAGCGCTTGAAAAGTTTTAGGATTCTTTGAAGAAACATTCTTGATAAATTGAAGAAACTTTGATAATATAATTAAAGTCTGTACAGTTATGTAAAAAGGCAAGTTGAAAAGTTTGGAGGGATAGATATGCGCGTAAATATAACGTTAGCTTGCACGGAAACAGGAGATCGTAACTATATTTCTACAAAAAACAAACGTAATAATCCGGAACGTATTGAGCTTATGAAATACTCACCACGTCTTAAAAAACATACCCTACACCGTGAAACTAAATAAGCATTCATGAAAAACTCTTATCTGATATTATTGGATAAGAGTTTTTTTATCCATGGAGGTGGATTTCTCATGTCAGAAAAAAAGATGCTTCGGCAGCATATGCTGACGTATATAAGCGGATTGTCGGAATTTGAACGGAAAAATATAGAAGAAAAATTACAGAATCAATTAGTGGCAAGTCCTGTATTTCAGCAGGCTGCGACAATAGGCATCACAATCTCCACGGCTCAGGAGTGGGCTACATCTTCCATCATGGAAAAGGCATGGGAGAAAGGGAAGATAATCGCTTCCCCTAAATGTATTGTGAAAACGAAAGAAATGCAATATTATGCTTGGAATCAGCTCGATCAAATCGAAGCTGGCTATGCCGGAATAAAAGAACCTATACCAGAAAAAACGACACCCATAGCGCCTGCTGACATCGATTTGCTGCTGGTGCCTGGTGTTATTTTTGACAAGGACGGCTATCGCATCGGCTATGGCGGCGGGTATTATGATCGTATGCTGGCTGATTATAAGGGTGTAACGATTTCACTGTGCACGGAAAAGCAGCTCGTTGAGCGTATTCCAAGAGAAAGCCATGATTTGCCTGTGGAGCTGATTATAACAGAGAAACGAACTATAAAAACTTCCAAATAGCATATCTGATGTATAAGATGGCTTTCTAGCAGCATCACAAATACAAAGATAAAGCGCATCATTTTCCTGACCTCCTTCGAGATATCCATTGCATTCCTTTTTATGAAATGGAGATACCGCATTTTAAACCGCATGTTAAATTGGAAACAGGGGAGAAAGTACCTGGTACCGCTGCTTGGTAATATGATTTTGTGGGAAAAGAAAAAGGAAACGGTTTAATTTCTAAATTACCATTTTTATTTTCTCCGCCATTCATCCGCATGCTCCCTCTTTGCCGGCAAATCGTAGCGAGAGCTTAATCAGGATGGCAAGACAGGTACGCCTTACGAACCTGTTTAAAAATTATCATTGCATCCTGGTTTGCTGCAAACGGAAAATTGTACCTGATTATAAATATTTGGTATGCTTCAAAGAGGGGAGGATGATTTATGGACATACATATGCAATATCGGGCGTATGAGCTGGTGAATAAATTAACAGAACAAGGTTTTCGAATTATTGCCGGTGACTATCAAACGGATGAAATCTGGCTGGAGCGCAAAGCTGACAGAAAATCCGCTATTATTCGAGTGAAGCCGCAAACGTTTGATTGGTCGAATCACCTGCGTCAGGATTCGCAGATTGCCTACCAGCAGATGCAGCGGATCAGGCAAGCTATTGCTAGCTCAAATGCTGTCTTCTATTCGATTTATATCGCAGAAGAACTGCCGGTGGATGATTGGGAAGACGTAAAGCACCCGCGGGGAGAAGGAACAAAGAAAGATCCTAAGATGCATACATATTATCTTACTGAAGCAAATGAAGAGGAAGAAATCAGCCAATTAAACCTTGATCTCCATGTTTCATTGTCTTCGGATAGAGAAAAATATGTAACAGATACTGATAAAGAAACTGCCGCAAAGCGCATGAAAGATATTTTATTTCAAGAAATGCAGGAAGAAATGGAGAATCGCAAGAAAGTATTTTCATTTTCGAAACCGTTGTTTACATACATATTGATTGCTATCAACGTACTCATTTTTATTTTTCAAATAACCAGTGGAGAAATGGAGAATACACAGCATTTAATTGATATGGGGGCAAATTTTAATCTGCTTGTCATGGAAGGAGAATGGTGGAGATTCTTCACATCGATGTTTTTACATCTGAACTTCCTTCATTTGATGATGAATATGCTTGCTTTATTCTACCTTGGCGCAGCCATTGAACAAATATTCGGGAGGATCCGGTTTCTTTTTATTTATTTCCTGGGCGGTTTAACAGGATCTATTGCAAGCTTTGCTTTTTCTATCAATGTGTCAGCAGGGGCATCGGGCGCCATATTCGCTCTGTTTGGCGCACTTCTCTTATTTGGATTGATTTATAAGAAAATTTTCTTTCAGACAATGGGCTTTAATATCATGCTTATTTTAGGGATAAACCTTGTGATTGGATTTACTATTCCTGAAATCGATATGGGAGCGCATCTTGGCGGACTGGCCGGCGGGTTTTTGATTGCTGCAGCAGCCTATGTTCCAAACAAAAAAAATAAAAAGAATCAGCTGCTTGCCTTGATTGGCTTTGTTGTGCTCAGTCTTGGATTATTTATTTATGGCTGGTCTTTCAATTCTTCATCTCCAGAGTTGAAATTAATTGAAGTAGAGATGCAATTAGAAGAGAATCAGTTTAACGAAGCCATTTCCATTGCAACAGAAGCTTTGGAGGATACGAATGATGAGACGCTGATACCCTATTTCCTTTTCCATCGTTCATATGCGTATATTCAAGAAGGGGAGTATACAGAGGCTGCAGAGGATTTGGAAGAGGCTGTTCAATACGACAATAGACTGCCGCAAATGTACAATAACCTGGCTGTTTTATATTCAAGGCAAGGCGCAAGCACCGCAGAAATCGAAGCCATTATTGATGAAGGCTTAACCCATTTTCCAGATGATGAAGAATTATCCAAGCTGAAGGAAGATTTGCAATCTTACTGATTAAAAAACCAGACTGCTGAATGTGAACGGCAGTTTGGTTTTTTTAGTGTGTTTTAAATGATGTAGCATGTATAGTTTTCATCTGGTGATATAAACTATCTACATCCTATGATGTAAGGTGATAAAATTGACCAATCAGATGAAAAAAGTAGCTCCAAGTCTGGAGACCAATGTTTCTTATCTAAAGTCTTATCTGGGAGTGGATAAAAGCTTTGACATAATTAATTTAGACTTAAACTATGCCGGGAAGGATATGGCTATGTTTATGGTCGACGGGTTTGCAAAAGACGATATCATGCTCTATATTATGCAATCGCTGCAAAGACTTCAACCGAATGAGCTGGATACCGATACATTACGAAAATTAGTGAAGAGAGATATTCCCTATATTGAGCTGGAAGAAATGAAGGAGATGGATAAAATAGTTGATTTTATCCTTTCTGGAGCCACTGTCTTATTTGTAGATGAATTGGATAGGGCAATTATCATTGATGCAAGGGAATATCCGGCAAGGTCTCCGGAAGAGCCTGATTTGGAAAGGGTTGTCAGAGGGCCCCGTGATGGATTTGTGGAAACACTCGTATTTAATACAGCATTAACAAGACGCCGAGTCAGAGACCGCTCTTTAAGAATGGAATTTACACAGGTTGGCAGACGCTCTAAAACAGATGTGGTTATTAGTTACATAGAGGATATAGCTGATTCCAGACAGGTGGAGAGACTGAAAAAGTTACTAGACGGGATAGATACAGACGGGCTTCCAATGGCAGAAAAGTCAATTGAGGAATTTTCTAGCCACCGTTATTGGAATCCCTACCCTGCGGTCCGTTATACCGAGCGGCCTGATACAGCCGCTTCTCACCTTTTAGAGGGGCATATTGTGCTTATTATCGATGGAACCCCAAGTGTGATGATTACGCAAACAACGTTTTGGCAGCATCTGCAGCATGCAGAGGAATATCGTCAAAAGCCAAGTGTTGGAGCGTATTTACGTATCGTTCGATTTATCGCCATATTTTTTTCATTGCTTCTCCTGCCGTTATATTATTTATTTTCTGTACAGCCAGACCTGTTGCCCGATGCATTTTATTTTATCGGACCGGAAGATTCCGGTGTTATTCCATTGCTGGTTCAATTTTTAATCGCCGAACTGGGGCTGGATATTTTGAGAATGGCTTCGATTCATACACCATCAGCGCTCGCAACCGCTCTAGGCTTAGTAGCTGCGATTATGATTGGTGAGGTTTCGGTAGAAGTCGGCTGGTTTTCCCATGAGGTGGTCTTATATATTGCGACGGCAGCCATTGGCTCGTATGCCACGCCGAGCTATGAATTAGGCATGGCCAACCGCCTTGTCCGCTTATTTTTATTATTTACAACGGCTTTATTCGGCGTCGGCGGATATGTTGTCGGTGTCACCATTTGGCTGTTATTTTTAATAAAGATGAGAACGTTGGATACGCCTTATTTCTGGCCGCTGGTTCCATTTTCCGCAAAGAATATGCGTGATACCTTTATTCGTTTTCCATTACCAGAGAGACATCTGCGTCCATCCATATTACGGCCGAAAGATCCAGATCGTTGATTCGATTTGGGTCTTTTTCGCATTTCCCATTTTCATGCCCTTTTGGTATAATGTTTTTGGTGATAGTATGGAAAATATACACGATGTACGAAAGCTGCTGCTGAAGTTTGGTACTTTTATTTATACAGCAGACCGTTTAGGTGATTTAGAATTAATGATAATGGAAATAAATGAACTATATGAATGGAAATTAATTAGTGTAGAGCAATTTCAACAAGCGTTATTGCTTCTGAAAAAAGAGATAAGAGAATATAAAAAGGGGACGGAAGACAATGAGTGAACTATTAGCAGGCGTAGATATCGGCGGTACGACCGTTAAAATTGGATTTATTACAAAAAATGGAGATATCATTGAAAAATGGGAAATCCCTACGGATTTAACAAATGAAGGGGTCCATATCATTTCAGATATTTGGGCAAGCATTGAATCAAAATTACAGACACCGTCATTTAAGGATGCTTCTATAAAAGGAATTGGCGTCGGAGCACCGGGCTTTGTAGATGCGCATGCCGGTATTATTGCAGAAGCTGTAAATATTGGCTGGAAAGATATTCATTTAGCGGAAGAGCTTGAAAAACTGGCGAACGTTCCCGTTTATGCTGAGAATGATGCCAATATTGCCGTATTAGGAGAGAACTGGGTCGGTGCAGGGAATCAATCCAGAAATTTAATTGCCATCACACTTGGTACAGGTGTTGGCGGCGGAATTATCGCAAATGGGTCCATCTTAAATGGTGCCAATGGAATGGCAGGCGAAATTGGCCATATCGAAGTATTAGAGGATGGTCATTTATGTAACTGCGGTAAAAGAGGATGTCTAGAAACCATTACATCAGCAACAGGCATCGTCAGACAAGGAATGGAAAAGGTGCAGACAAACCCGGAATCCCAATTGGCGAAATTATTTCAATCAGAGGGAAGTATTACCACCCAGCATATTTTTGAGCTGGCTAAACAGGGAGACCAGGCTTCTAAGGAGATTATTGACTATACCGCAGATGTTTTAGGGAAAGCGATGGCAAATATGTCAATGATTATTAATCCTTCCAATATTTTGATAGGCGGCGGGGTTTCCAATGCAGGGGATTATTTAATTGACGCTGTTACAAAAGCATTCAGAAAACACGCATTGCCAAGGATAAGCGAGGTATGCACGATTAAAGTTTGTCAGCTCGGCAATGATGCAGGCATTATTGGCGGAGCGTATCTGGTATATGAAAATAATAGTTAATTGATTTTCAGACTTGATTTTTTTAGATTATCTACTAAAATAGTAATTTATGAACGGGTATTAAAATAAAATGATTTAATGTGAAACCTTTTGCTTGCCAAATCGTATGAAAAAGATGTAGAATTCATTAATTGTAGGTTTACATTAGTTTATAAAATGGGAAGTAGTATGTTAGAGGATAAACTCGAATTCCTGTTTTTATTATTTAGGAGAGGATATAATGAAACGATTTAAAAAGCCAAAGATACCGCTCTATGTCATAGCGGCGTTACTTCTTGGCCTGAAAACGTATATTGTCTATCGATTTGTATTTAATATTGAACTTGATAACTCCATGCAGGAATTAATTCTGTTTATTAATCCATTTGTGTCAGCATTCTTAATACTGGCATTAGGGGTCTGGTTTAAAAAGTCTTCCAGACAAATGAAATATATTCGGTATGCGATGCTGGCAATGTCACTGATTGTCTGGGCAAATCTGGTATTCTATCGCCAGTTCACAGACTTTATCACCATCCCGCAATTATTTATGGGAAGCAATATGACAGATTTAGGATCCAGTATCTTAACTTTGATTAAGCCATGGGACCTGTTCATATTTGCTGATGTGGCGATTGTCTGGTATATAAGTAAGAAATTTGCAGGAAATTTATCTGTCTTGTACCCTAGAAGCGGAAAAGTCGGGGTTCTGGCGTTTTCATTAGTTTTACTTGCAGGTAACTTTTTCTTAGCAGAAATGGAAAGACCACAGTTATTCACCCGTGGTTTCGACCGTGAATATTTAGTGAAAAATATCGGGCTGCTTAACTATCATGTATACGATGTTGTTGTTCACTCAAAAAATGAATCACAGCGTGTTTTTGCTGACGGAAATGAAATTCCTGAAATTCAGGAATTTATAGAAGAAAATGTAGATCACGAGCGCAGTGAAGAAATGAATGGTATTGCGAAGGATAAAAACATTATTTTCCTTAATGCAGAGTCATTGCAACACTTTGTGATGAACAGTGAAGTAAATGGGGAAGAGGTTACACCATTCCTGAATGATTTAGCTCAAGATGAGGATACGTATTACTTTGACAATTTCTATGAACAAACTGGTCAGGGGAATACATCTGATTCCGAATTCTTAGTAGAAAATTCATTGTACCCGCTGTCCCGCGGTGCTGTATTCTTTACCCACGGAGGAAATGATTATCATTCCTTCCCGGAAATGATTAAAGAAGCCGGTTATAGTTCTTCCGTATTGCATGCGAACAATAAAAGCTTTTGGAATAGAGACGCAATGTATGACAGCTTAGAAATCGATGAATTCCTTGGTGAGGAGTCATACGATGTCACACCAGAAGATTCTGTAGGATGGGGTTTGAAAGACAAACCGTTCTTTGAACAATCTATCCCGCTTCTGGAGGATCTGGAAGAGCCGTTCTATTCAAAAATGATTTTACTGACAAATCACTTCCCGTTTGAATTAGATGAGGAAGATGCAACAATTGATAAATTTGATTCCAATTCCAATACACTGAACAGTTATATCCCAACTGTACGTTATATGGATGAGGCTATTGAAGAATTCTTTGATGAATTGAAAGAATCCGGTATGTATGAAGATTCTATTATCGTCATTATGGGTGACCATATTGGAATCAGCGCAAACCATAATAAAGCGATGGCCCAATATTTAGATCAGGATGAAATTACTCCTTATGATCAGGTGCAATTGCAGCGTGTACCATTATTTATCCACATCCCTGGAGACGGTAATGGCCAAGTAATGGATGAGATTGCCGGTCAAATCGACTTGAAACCAACCATGTTAAACATGCTTGATGTCGATCCTGGTGAAGATATCTATTTCGGTAATGACTTATTCAGTGATGACAGAAAAGACTATATCGCATTGCGTAATGGCGATTTTGTCAGTGATGATTATGTAAGTACAGCTGGAATCTGTTATGACCGTGAAACAGGAGAGCCAATGGATCAGGCTATTGAAGAAGAGACTGATTCAGATGAAGAAGCAAGTGAAGAGTTAGAACAGGTAGAAAGTGCTTGTGACTCCATTCAAGAAAAAGTGGATACAGAGCTTTCTTACTCTGATTCCATCATTTACGGAGACTTATTCCGATTTGTTGATTTTGGAGATGAGGAAGAGGAATAATAAAAACGATGCAGGTGCTCATCACCTGCATCGTTTTTTGTATCAATTAATTAATCAGCTGTCTCTATTTTGTGCTTTTGTTTCACAAATAATTTAATAAAATAAATAAAAACGATAGCTATAAATGAAATGCAATAATAAAGAATCTCGGCTCTTTTATCGCAGTGTAACTGGCTGTGACTGCGATTACCAATGTTGTCAGGTTAGTGCGACCGCTACGGAAAGCGGGGTATATTTCTGGAGCCTAAGATTACTCATCCCATGAAACCCGTTAGAGCGGTTAGCTCCCACTTTTTAGATACTTCTAAAAGTGCAATAAAAAACAGATTCATTTTATGTTGTTTAACATAAAATGAATCTGTCCATTTCGTTTTAGCCCGTAATTTCTGAAATAATAGTGGCGATGGAGAAGAATCCAAAGACAACTGCAGTCAGAGCAGAAAATAACAGCGCCAGTATATTTTTATATTTCAACTGACGAATCACGGATACGACCGCTAATAGTGCAACTGCTAAAAATATAACTCCTAATATAATATGGCTCATCCGAAATTTTCCTCCTTTTCAACGTAATTATTCTTGTGTAAAAAGTCAGTATTTAATACTATGTAATTATCGTTAAACTATTTATATTTTATAGTATTTCCAAGTGTTTGTCGAGTTATTATAAAAGAATGGAGAGATAGGTATGGAAATTATTGCGATGCCGGTAGGTTTAGTCCAGGCAAATTGCTATATCGTTTACAAAAAAGAAGAAAAAGATGCTTTAGTTATCGACCCCGGCGGTGAACCGGAGAAGATTATTGCTGCCATTGAAAAACATCAGCTGAATGTGAGGGCAATATTGCTGACCCATGCTCATTTTGATCATATCGGCGGTTTGGAAGGAGTCCGGGAGTTTACAAATGCACCGGTTTATCTTCATAAAGCTGAATGGGATTGGTTAGGGGAACCTAAATTAAATGGTTCAGCTAAATTAATGGGACAGCCCGTAACTGCGCAAGCGGCAGATAAAGAATTAGAAGAAGGACCATTGGAAGCTGGCGGATTTTTCATGGAGGCATTACACACACCCGGCCATTCGCCGGGAAGCATCAGCTTTGTTTTTCCTGAAGATAATTTTGCTGTTTGCGGAGATGTCCTGTTTCAACAGGGGATTGGAAGAACAGATTTAGTTGATGGGGATATAGATATTCTTGAGCATACGGTAAGGGAAAAATTATATCGTTTGCCGGAGGATCTGACGGTTCTTCCCGGACACGGACCTGCAACGACAATCGGCTATGAGAAGAAAAATAATCCTTTTTTTCCGGCATAGAAAGGTAGTATCTTTATTGCGGGAACAGAATTAAATAGAAAAAAGACCATCTATAATCCAATACAGATGGTCTTTTTTCGATGTTTTTAATGTCCAAATCCAGGTACCAGGATAAACTCAGAATACCAAGTATATCCAACAATAAATACCGTACAATATGCACCAAACAGATACATGTACATACGTTCAGACAGCTTTAAGTAACTCAGTGTAAGGAAAAACGCCGTTTGAACAAGGAATAATAGTGCAGTATTCAGCATGTCACCTACATAAAACATAACTGTAAAAATACCTGTCCAAAAGGCAAGAACACGAAACATGCGGTCCATGTCTTCCCCCTCCTTTATAGGTAACGTTCTCATAGTTATTATATACGAGCAAGAAAGGATTGTAAACGATTCTTATAGATATCATGCCCAATTAGCATAGATTTAATTTCAAAACAATGAAAAATCATTCAAATTAATGTTGAACCTGTCCTTTTATGCGTAAGGGCGGGATAATCGATAAGTATGATTGCTCTCTGTTGGTTTGATTAAAAAAACGATATAAATTGTATTGTTTCTTTCTTTGTGAAGTGTTATGGTAACATCTCCCTGAGGAAAAACATAATCAGTCTGATAGGGAAAAGAAATCTCGTCATCACCTGTTTCATTCTGGAATTGCTGATACGCCATTTGAAAAAGTGTCTCTATTTCTATATGATACAGCTGATTTTGAGCAACAACTTTTGACGTATGGTAATGATAAAGCAAAAAATGGATTGAAAGAAATACAATAAGAATTACCCAGACGACATGAAATAATAAAAATCCTTGCTGGTTATGGATAATTGTAAATCGTTTTTTCATAAACGTCACCTGATTCTTTGGTAATGGTTAAAAAAATAGCGTTTGCTTGTTCTTCAAACGTAATATCAGCAACCTGTCGAAGATAAATTTCATGACCTAATCCATTTACCTGCCTGCGTATCGTATTATTGTAGAGACTGACGCGGGCTATACTTTCTGTGTGGTCGTTTCGATCAGTAGCACGGATATATAATTGGTTATTCGCTACATGCGCAGAAGAGGAAGACATGACATCATAGTGTAATTGAGTAAAAAATTGTTGTACAGATAAGGCTTCCGTATTTGTTTGTTTCAGCTGCAATGCAGACAGAGCATAAGATACAAAAGGCAGTGTTAATACCAGGATGGTCATAGCAACGAGCATTGAGATGAACGTAAAACCTTTTGTATTACTCCATAATCGCATAAAGGCATTTACTCTCTGTTTTTTGTTTTGCATTAGTCCATTCTGCACATCCTTTCAGGTACTTACCTTCCAGCGAAAAAGAGAAGGCTGCAGGCGTCTGGTAAGGAGTTACGGTGTAGTTACCTGAAAAAGGTGCCGCTCCCGCCAGAATACCCTGCATGTCATCATGTAATTTACTTGTGATTTGTACTTTTTCAATGGAATTATACTGTTCTTTTGCAATGATGGAGAGAAGCGGCAAAAGTATCGTCAGCATGGAGAATAGAAGCAGGGACGCAATTAAAGTTTCAAATAAGGTAAACCCTTTATCTTTTTTCCACATAGTATCTGCCTTTCCCTAACGGAAATACAATCTGATAAGGCTCTCCTGCCAAGCTTACTCGAATCGTCTGGGGATTTTTAATAACCCCGCTGATGTAGAATTCAACATTTTTGGGAAATGAGGTCACTAACGAAAATTGAGCCGGATATTCCCGCTTGATTTCTCTAAACCGATCAAGCACAATGCTGTAGCTGTCTGGATTAAACTTTAGTACATATGGGATATCGTTTTCCTGCGTGCTTGCTGTGCTTTGCAAGTAGAGCACATCCATTTCTAATGTATCAAAAAAATGCTGCAGCTCGAATTTATCTATTTGCTCCACCTGCTGCCTGGGAATGAGTAAAAGAATAATCGACAGGATGGATAATGCAAACAATGCCTCAATCAGTGTAAACCCTCGTTCAGTTTGAGGCATTTACAACACCATTAGAAATGGAGAGCTCATTTCCGTTTGAGCATGTCCGCTGGTCTTCGGTGATATAATCAGCGCTTACCAGCTGATTCATACTGGAAGGTAAATTGCCTGTATCAATATGATAAGCATCTGCCTGAGCTTGTACGACAGAAATTAATGCATCACAGCCCTTCGAGTGAACATCCCCTGTTTTCTTGCCCAGATTCGGTATAATTAAAATCATTATTACCGAGATAACCATTAAAACTATCAACATTTCAATCAGTGTGAATCCTTTTGAACTTTTTAACATAAAAACCGCTCCTTTACATCGTATTCATTAATTCAAACATAGGAGACATCAGACTAATGTAAATCAATATGATAAATGCTCCGATAATCGAGAAAAAAACAGGTTGGATATAAACAATCCTTTTTTGAAGCCGCTGATACATGGTATCAATCGAAATATCTGCATAGATAGCTAAATCCTTCGCCAGGCTTTTCGCATCCATATTAGAGGATAAAATATCCGACAGATGGCTCTCTAAAAATTCCATCGTTGTTAACAGTCCGTGAATGGATCTTCCTTTAAAATATTCCAGCTGCATCTGCTTCGCGTAATAAGAAATAATCGGAAGCTTAGTCTGCCGGGACATATAACTTAATAATTCCTTCATCGGCATCCCGGTTTGCAGAAGAGAGCTGTATAATGCGGCAAAGTGAAAGGATGTTTGTCTTTTTACGTAAGAGCGGTAGAGAGGCATTCGTTTATATATAGACAGTTTTGTTTCTAAAGAGATATTATTTCTTGAAAATAGCCAAACAAGCGCAACAAGGGTGGAAAGAACAAAAAGAATAAGGAGAGAATATCCGAGCCATGTAGAAAGAAAAATAACAGCTTGCAGCAGCATAGGAAGCTCACCAAACATCAGCTGCTGGAAGGAAGGGATGACACGTGAATAAATAAAAAATAACAGTCCGCTAAAAATTATCATTAATATAAGGGGATAACGCACTGTTTGCTGAAATTTACGAATGTAGTGAACGCGTTGCTGAAATAATTGATAGCAATGCTCGATTCGTTCATAAATATCTGCTTTTTCCCTTACTACAAAAAGGTAAGAGACAATGGAATGATGGAAACCAGCCTGATCCATTGCTTCATCCAGCTGTTGCCCTGCTTCCAGATTACTTAAAACCTGTTTGGAAATGTGTTCTAATTCACCGTAATATTTCATTGCATCTAAGGAATGGACAAGGGTAAGGCCTCTGGAAAGCATGCGCTGCAAAACGTGTAAAAATTGCAGCTGGGTGGTAATCGTTAACCTTTGATTATTGGGGAGAAATCGTTTCAGTAAAACCATAAGCAAATGCCTTTCTTTGTAAATTTTTAAATTGCTGCTTTTCCGGGAGAGTTTGGAGATTGCCTTCAATAGCTTTTGTCAGGTGGACGCCTTCAATCAATTCTCCGATTGCACTCCGCTGCTGTTTATTCTTTCTTCTGATTGGAATAAGGCGCAGGGCGCCCACCCCGATCAGAATCTGATGAAGGTCAGCTGTTTTGATTCCCATCTCTTTCAAACGGAAAATCGTACCGACTGCATTTTTTGCATGCAGCGTACTGAGGACAAGGTGACCGGTCAGGGCAGCCTCCACGGCAAAGTGCGCAGTTTCTTTATCCCGTATTTCCCCGACCATCAGAATATCAGGGTCATGACGCAACGCAGCTTTTAATCCCGCTTGATAGGAAATACCTGCACGCTCATTGATTTGTACTTGCAGAATTTGCTTTATTTTTCTTTCGATAGGGTCCTCTAAGGAAATAATTTGACAAGGCCTTTCTTTCATTTCCGTTTCTAACAGGGAATATAATGTAGATGATTTCCCGCTTCCTGTTGCCCCGGTTATCAGGATAAGACCCGATTCATGGCTCATCCATCTTCGCATTTGCTCTATTTGTTTTGGAAAAAGAAATAAATAATCCAGCGGTAAAGTGTCATTTTGAGGAAGAATCCGGATGGCAATCGTTTCTTGCTGATAATGGGGAAGGGTTGAGATACGAAGTGCATAATCTTTTGATTCGAAACTCCAGATCATCGTACCTGCCTGAGGCTTTCTGCTTTCACCGATATCCATATTGGCATTGAATTTAAAAAATGTTCTTAGAAGCTGGTATTGCTTTGTTAAAATGGTCCGGATGAAGGTACGTTTCCCGTGGATGCGGAAGTAGATTTCTGTTTCCTGCTCATAAGGATAGAAGTGGATATCGGATGCATGCTGCTTCGTGGCCGACTGAAAGAGATCGTCAGATAATTTAGTGACGTGATTCATTAGCTCACCTCCTTTACAACTAATTCTGACATAACTTATAATTCGACATTTTTTTTAAATGTCCTTCTTTTTATCAAAAAAGAATAGAATTTTTTTAATTGTTTAAACTAAAAATAGAACGGTCTTTAAAAAGGAGCGATGATAGAGTATGAAAAGCAATGACTATATCCGTTTTCTGACAGAAGAAGCGGTGAAATACATGAACTTATCTTCAGAAGAAAAAGCAGAGCGCAAACAAAAAAAGAAGAAATTATCTTATCCGATGTATGGTAACAAATGGCTGGGGGTTATTCCTTTTTCCATTCAGTCCTGGTACCATGAAAGAAAAAATAGCCGGGATTAATCCGGCTATTTTTCATTCATTGTGGATGCAGTTAAGTAAAAAATTCCTCCATTAATCACCTGAAATGTAATCATTGGTTTAAACCGCTTCTCCAACGCTTCTAATTCTTCTACATACCTTGGATGATCAAGTTCATCCGCATAAAAATGCTTTAAGGTAGCTTTTTCCGCTTCCAGCTGTTGGATAGATGCAGCAGCCCATGCGTTATCCTGGTTTTGAACGTGTTGTAATAAAACGTTTTGAATACGGAGAAATCCACTTTTGGGATTAATCATCGGCGTCAGCGTATAACAATAATCGGATATGGCTCTATCAAGCGGGATACGATCTAAATAATCCATCATATTTAAAGCCATATGCCCGTGAAGCAGCTGCAGGCCGACAGAAAATATTTCATCCTTATGCTGGACACCACGGTAGCTGATTTTTATATTGACTACAAGCCAAGGATACAGGGGAGTGTTTTCCGATGTGCGGACCTCCTCAAATAATCTGGTATAACGTTCTTTTTCCGTTAATTTATTAATAATTTGATGCAGTCTCGGACTCCCAAAATGAATCCATTCCCCTGGTTCACTCGCTTTCTCTTTGTCCGTAATCAGACGCAGCGCCTGGGGCTCTCCTTCCCGGCCGATTTTTTTAATGTAATGCCAGTAGAAAGGGCGGTTCATTAATTCTTTGTCCATTTCTTCGGTAAGCTGGATATGAATTTGTCCCTCGTCTTTAGAAAGGATGGTACAATGTTTGGTTTCAAAATAGCTGGTTAGAAAATCGGATAAATCAATTTGCTGTTCCATCTCTATATTGCTCCTCGTTTTGTATTTCCTGGTTTGCCTGCTCCATCACGTATTTCAAATTATCGAGCTTAATACGAACTTCTCCAGCTGAAGTGGATTCCTGATAGATAGATTCTATTTCTTTCTCCATACTATCTACTTTCAACTCTGCTAAAATGGCATCTAAATTACCAATTACATTCTCAAACAAGTTTATTTTTTCGTAAAGCATGGACAATATATGCTCTTCAATCGTCTGCTTCGTGACAATGTTGTAGATATGCACATCTGATTCTTGGCCAAAACGGTGAATACGGCCAATTCGCTGCTCTAAGCGCATCGGATTCCAAGGTAAATCATAGTTGATCAGATGATGACAAAATTGCAGATTAATTCCTTCGCCGCCGGCTTCGGTGGCAATCAGAACCTGTGCGTGGTCCCTAAATAATTGCTTCATCCAATCTTTTTTTCCTCGTTTAAAGCCGCCGCGAAAAGGTACTGAAGAAATACCGTGCTGCTGCAGATACCATTGCAGATAGTACTGTGTAGCGCGATATTCGGTAAAAACAATCACTTTTTCACCATTCAGCGATTTAATCAGATTGGTTAATTCCTCCGCTTTGGGATGCTGCTCCAGCTGTTCAATATTTCCGATGACTTCCTGAATAGCTTCATGATTTCCGGCTTGGTCTAATTTCATCAAAGAGGTAAAGCAAGCCTCTCTGGAAGAACAGAATTCACGTAAATAAGTGATTTTAGCAAAGGATGCCATTCCAAAAGACAGCTCCATTAATTGGTGATAAACCTTGTGATAGCTTTCTGGAAGAGAAGTCCAAATGGTTTGGATTTTTCTTTTAGAATTGTTTAAGCTGGTATCTTTCCTTGTATTACGGACCATTACCTGCTGGACAAGCTTCTTCAGATAAGGATCCTGTTCCATTTTTTTGCGGTCCTTTCCATACTTCTCTGTAAAACTTTTATAATTCCCTAGATGTCCAGGCTTTAAAAGGCTGACAAGATTAAATAATTCTAACAGCTTATTTTGTACCGGCGTAGCAGTTAATAAAAGACAATACTTTTTCTTTAATTCTTGAACAAACTGGTAGTTTTTTGTCTGCTCATTTTTTAGTTTATGAGCCTCATCCACCAGGATAAAATCATAATCTATATCTAAAATAGCCTCCCGATGCGGAGAACGCTTGGCGGAATCAATGGAAGATATAATAATTGGATTATCGTCCCAGCTGTAATTTTTACGATAGGCAATGGCAGGAATGAGAAATTTTTCGTTTAATTCTTTTTCCCATTGATTTACGAGAGAAGCCGGAACAAGAATTAATGCTTTTTTCACCAGCCCTCTTACCATATATTCTTTTAGAACCAGTCCTGCTTCAATTGTTTTTCCAAGTCCTACTTCGTCCGCTAAAATGGCACGGCCATGCATCGTTTCAATTACTTGTTCGGCAGCTTGTAATTGATGATCTAAAATATCCAGATGCGGCAAATATTCCAGCGCCTGCAAGCCTTTGAAAGAAGGGCGCTTTGTTACATTTGCAGCCTGATATGCCATACGAAATAGCTCCCAATTTGTTAAATCATTTTCATCACGAAAGGCTGACTCTAAGTCCGTAATGAATTGATTGTCTTGTTGAATTTGAATAGAATCCATTTATTCGATGCACATCCTTTCGGGTAAAATATGGTTTTTCAATTACTTTTTTAAAGAGTTATGATATACTTTTGTCAAATAGATTTTCCTGCTAACATACTATATGATGAAGGATTATATATCCTTTAGTATAACCAACATGAATATATTCAATCAGCGGATGAATACAAGGGGAGAGCTTACAGTTTATGTAACGCCGAAGGAGCAAGTTAAGAGCGAATCTCTCAGGCAAAAAGACTCTTGTAGGACGCTACTCTGGAGAGCGTTTATAGGCATCAGCTGCCTATAAACCACCCACGAAGCAAATATTCACATGATGAAGACCGTTTTCTTTGTGAATATGCAACTTTCTGGTTTGCGGACAGAGACTTCTTTTAGGAGGAGTCTCTATTTTTGTGTTTAAAATCAATTTCTTTAAATCACCAGCAAATGTTATAAGGATGTTCACGTATTTCAATCAACCTTAGTAAGGAGAGAAGCAGATGAGTGAATTAAAACGTACACCGATTTTTCCAGCTTATGAAAGGGTTGCCAAGACCATTGATTTTGGCGGATGGGATTTGCCGGTGCAGTTTTCAGGTATTAAAGAAGAGCATGTAGCGGTCCGGACAAAAGCCGGTCTGTTCGATGTGTCGCATATGGGCGAGGTTTTGGTGAGCGGTCCGGAAAGTGTTCATTTTTTACAGACGACTTTAACAAATGATGTAACAAAGCTAGTGCCAAACAAAGCACAATATACGTTTATGTGCTATGAAAATGGTGGAACAGTCGATGATTTAATTGTATATATGCTGGCTGAAAATGAATACTTGCTTGTTGTAAATGCTGCTAATACGGGGAAAGACGTTGCCTGGCTGCAGGAACAAAATAATTTCAATCCGAATGTTACCATAGAAAATGTTTCGGAAAATTATGCGCAATTAGCTTTGCAAGGACCGAAAGCAGAGCAGATTTTACAAAAGATTGTAAAAGAACCGCTTCAAGATATCTCTTTCTTCCGTTTTAAAAAGGATATTGAAATGGAAGGAATGAAAGGAAAGGCCCTCATCTCCAGAACAGGGTACACAGGCGAAGATGGTTTTGAAATTTATCTCGATTCTGAAAATGGCAAAGATTTGTGGAATACACTGCTTGAAAAGGGAAAGGAAGAAGGTATCCAGCCAATCGGTTTGGGAGCAAGAGATACGCTGCGCTTTGAAGCGAATCTTGCTTTATACGGGCAAGAGCTGTCAGCTGATATTTCGCCATTGGAAGCTGGTTTAGATTTTGCTGTGAAGCTGAATAAGGGAGTAGATTTCATAGGAAAAGAAGCACTTGAACAGCAAGCAGCTAATGGGACAGAAAGAAAGCTTGCAGGAATCGAAATGATTGATAAGGGTATTCCAAGACACGGCTATCCAGTGTACCAGGGAGATACCGAGATTGGTTTTGTTACTTCCGGTACACAGTCACCTACACTAAACAAAAATATTGGTCTCGTACTGATTCAATCTGATTCCGCAAAGATTGGAGCAGAGGTGGAGGTTCAGGTTCGAAAGCGCCGCTTAAAAGCGAAGGTGGTCAAGACACCGTTCTACCGTAGATAATCATCGTACATTTTCACAGGAAAAAGAGTTCGGGGAAAAAAGTTTCACTTTATCAGCGCAGTAAAATAAGGGGGAGAAAAGATGGAGTTTCGTTATTTACCGATGACCAGGGAAGATAAACAAGAAATGATGGATGCCATAGGGATAAAGGATACGGAGGAGCTGTTTGCAGATATTTCAGGCAATGTTCGTCTCCAGAAGGAATTAGAGTTAAAAGAACCAAAGAATGAATATGCATTGACGAAGGAATTAACAGCAATGGCGAATAAAAACACATCTACGAAAGATGTTGTATCCTTTCTTGGGGCAGGTGTATATGATCATTACACACCTTCCATTGTGGATCATGCCATTTCAAAACCTGAATTTTATACAGCATATACGCCTTATCAGCCGGAAATTTCCCAGGGAGAGTTGCAGGCAATTTTTGAATTTCAGACAATGATTTCTGAACTGACAGCTTTACCAATCGCGAATTCTTCTATGTATGACGGAGGTACGGCTTTAGCAGAAGCAGTAAATTTAAGTGCCGCCCAGACTAAACGAAAGAAAGTGCTGGTATCGGACGCCGTCCACCCTGAATATCAGCAGGTTATTCATACGTACGCAAAAGGACAGGAAGTTGAAATAATTCCGATTCCATTAAAAAATGGAAAAACAGATCTCGTCCATTTGGAGGAACTCTTGAATGAGGATATTGCCGGAGTTGTCGTCCAATATCCGAACTTTTTCGGACAGATAGAGCCAATGGAAGCAATCCAAAAGCTGTTAGAAAATCAAAAGAAGACCATGCTGATTGTGTCCAGCAATCCGCTCGCCCTCGGCTATCTGACTCCGCCGGGAGAATTTGGTGCGGACATTGTAACCGGCGACACGCAGGTATTCGGTATTCCAGCCCAATTTGGCGGGCCGCATTGCGGATATTTTGCAACAAGTAAAAAATTAATGCGCAAGGTTCCGGGACGTCTGGTCGGTCAGACAAAGGATGAAAATGGAGTCAGAGGCTATGTGCTGACGCTGCAGGCACGGGAACAGCATATTCGGCGTGACAAGGCAACTTCCAATATATGCTCCAATCAGGCGCTGAATGCATTAGCCAGCTCTGTTGCGATGAGCTCTATCGGCAAGCATGGGATACGGAAAATGTCCGAAATGAATATGCAAAAAGCCCGTTATGCAAAGAAGAAATTGAAAGAAGAAGGTATTTCGATAGTTTATGATGGCCCGTTCTTCAATGAATTTGTCATTCAGTTAAACCAGGACATTACTAAAGTAAATGCTGCTTTGCTTGAAAAAGGAATTCTTGGCGGTTTTGATTTAGGAAAAATCGACCCTTCCTATCATGGTCAGATGCTTGTGGCTGTGACAGAAATTCGTACAAAACAAGAGATAGACCAACTTGCAAAAGAATTGGGGGATATGCATGGCTGATAAAAATTTTCCATTATTATTTGAACGCAGTAAAGTAGGGAGAACGAGCTACAGCTTACCGGAATTGGAAATAGATGCCTTTGATTTAGAAGAAGAATTAGAGGACGTTTATATTCGCAAAGAACCTCCTAAGCTGCCGGAAGTAAGTGAACTGGATATTATTCGTCACTATACGGGGCTGGCATCCCGTAATTATGGAGTGGATTCCGGGTTCTATCCGCTTGGTTCCTGCACGATGAAGTATAATCCGAAAATTAATGAAGACATTGCGCGTCTGGAAGGCTTCAGTCATATTCATCCCTATCAGGATCCAAACACGGTGCAGGGTGCTCTGGAGATGCTCTATGATTTACAGGATTCATTAAAAGAAATTACTGGCATGCATGAGGTTTCATTACAGTCAGCTGCCGGTGCGCAGGGAGAGTGGACTGCATTAATGATGATTCGTGCTTTTCATGAGGCCAATGGGGATTATCACCGTACAAAAGTCATTGTACCGGATTCTGCCCATGGAACCAATCCGGCGTCTGCAGCAGTAGCCGGGTTTGAAGCAGTTACCGTGAATTCAAATGAAGAAGGACTGGTGGATCTGGATGATTTGCGGCGGGTTGTCGGGGAAGATACAGCAGCCTTAATGCTTACCAACCCGAACACGTTAGGATTATTTGAAAAAGATATTTTAGAAATGGCAGAAATAATACATGGTGCCGGCGGTAAGCTTTACTATGACGGCGCTAATTTAAATGCGATTATGGGTTATGTCAGACCGGGAGATATGGGATTTGATGCAGTACATTTAAATCTTCATAAAACGTTCACAGGTCCGCATGGCGGCGGCGGTCCGGGCTCAGGACCGGTAGGAGTCAGCGAAGAGCTGGCAGCATATTTGCCAAAACCATTAATTATTAAGGAAAAGGACTCGTTTCGCTTTGATTATGACAGACCGCAGTCTATCGGCCGGATAAAACCGTTCTATGGGAATTTTGGTATTAACCTGCGTGCGTATACGTATATTCGTACGATGGGAGCAGAGGGCCTGAAAAAGGTCAGCGAATATGCCGTACTCAATGCGAATTACATGATGCGTCAGTTAGAAAAAGTATTTCAACTGCCTTATCCGCAGCATTGTAAGCATGAATTTGTACTGTCGGGTAGCATTCAGAAAAAACTTGGCGTTCGCACATTAGATATGGCGAAAAGGCTGCTGGATTTTGATATTCATCCGCCTACCATTTATTTTCCGTTGAATGTGGAAGAAGGCATGATGATTGAGCCTACAGAAACAGAATCGAAAGAAACGCTCGATTCCTTTATTGATATCATGACCCGTATAGCAAAAGAAGCAGAAGAAGACCCGGAAACTGTACAGGAAGCACCGCATCATACAATTGTGAAGCGGATGGATGAAGCAACCGCTGCACGTAAACCAATCCTGCGGTACGAAGAATCGTAAACCATCATAAAAGCTGATTTAGAGGTTATGCTCTGAATCAGCTTTTATTTTTAGCCCAATTAACAGCTTTCACAAAATGGAAAACAAAGGCTTTATTTTTTCATTTTAATCTTTCCAGTCCATTTTTTAAATCCGCCTTTAAGCTGATAAATTTCTTCAAATCCTTTTTTATGCAGGAGCTGCGCAGCTCTTGCGGAACGGCTGCTGTTTTGACAATACAGGTAGACCGGCTTGTCCTTTCTCAATTCCACAAGTCTTTGTTTCATTTGCGTTACCGGGATATTACGCGCTCCGAGAATATGACCTTTATCAAATTCCTGCGGCTCACGTACATCGATCAATTGTGCTTTGCGGTAGCCTTCTACAAATTGATCTTCTGTCAGTACATTTAAATAAGTGCGTTGTCTATAGTAGCGAAAAATAGTAATCGCAAGCAGAACAACTAAAGCAATGAGTAAAAATGTCATTTTGTTTCCCCCGTCTATCTTTATATTCTACACTCTTATTATATGGGCAGCGTTTTTATTTTTCAAAGTTTTTATTTTGCAGGCGGATATTCATCTTAAAAAAATATCCTCTTTCCAGTTCCGGATTATTATTTTTGGTAAAAGAGGTGTTTCAAATCCGCTTTAAGGGAATAAAAAAAGTAACCAGAGATTGCATGAAAGTTACTTGCTTTTTCTGATAATTAACTATATATTGTGTCGGAATAATGAATTAGACACTATATATTGTTTTATGAAGAAGAGTTATGATAAACTAATAAGTAATCAATTGCAAGACAAGGAGCGATAACATTGACTATCCATTTCGAGTCATTAAGGCAGGTTAATATCGAGGCGCTTAATGAAGATATAAAAAAATTTGAAGCAGTGCACCCAATCACAAAAGAAATGCATATCACCCATCAAGGCGTGTCGAGATTGGTCATGCTGGACCGGTATGCATATAAAGATACAGAGAAAAAAACATTAAAAAAAGGTGATTTTGTTGTTTTGACCGTAAAAGCAGACCCTAAATTTCCCGCTCGGGGTCTAGGATTTATTATAGATATTAATTGGGAAGAAAACAAGGCGGAAGTAGCTGTCGAATCCGATTATGTCGGAGTTTTAGATAAGGAAGAAGAACGGGAAAGCGGGATGATTACGCGTTCACTCGATGTTATCGAAAAGCCGTTGGAAATTTATTATGAACAAATTGCCAAAAGAAATGCGAGCGGCCTTTCCGAAGTGGAAGAAACTGAAGAAAGAAAAGCCAGATCATTTGATGCTTTTTATAATCAATTGGCTTCTATGAATTTTATTCCGGCGGGACGTGTGCTATATGGAGCAGGCGCTGAAACCGATGTAACCTATTTTAACTGTTATGTGATGCCTTTTGTAAAAGATTCACGCGAAGGCATTTCCGATCATCGTAAACAGGTAATGGAAATTATGTCACGCGGCGGCGGTGTCGGCACGAACGGTTCCACATTAAGACCGCGAAATACACTGGCCAGAGGAGTCAACGGAAAATCTTCAGGAAGTGTCTCCTGGCTGGATGATATCGCCAAATTGACGAATCTGGTTGAACAGGGCGGTTCCAGACGCGGAGCACAAATGATTATGCTTGTCGATTCGCACCCGGATATTGTAGAATTTATTATTTCTAAAATGCAGAATCCGCGTATTTTACGTTATTTAATAGAAAATACAGAAGACGAGCAAATGAAGCAGCTGGCAAATGAGAAGTTAAAATTTACCCCGCTGACAGAAACAGAATTTGATTTGTATCAGGGAATCGTCAATTATAAAGCCATCCCCGGCCAAGGCGGCTTCACAGATGCTGCCATGAAGCAGGCGGCGGAGTTATTGCGCGATGGAGGAACGTATTCCGTCCATAACCCGGATTTCCTGGCAGGAGCAAATATTTCTGTCTGTATTACAAAGGAATTTATGGAAGCCGTGGAAAAAGACGATTATTATGAGCTGCGCTTTCCAGATGTAGAAAATTATACACCGGAAGAAATGAAAGCCTATAATGAACAATGGTATGAGGTGGGCGATGTCCGTAAATGGGAAGAAATGGGCTATGGTGTTCGGGTTTACCGGAAAGTGAAAGCAAAGGAACTGTGGAACTTGATTAATATTTGTGCAACATATTCCGCAGAACCGGGCATTTTCTTTATAGATAATGCTAATGAAATGACAAATGCAAAAGCATACGGTCAGCAGGTTGTTGCGACAAACCCTTGCGGCGAGCAGCCGCTTGCTCCGTTTTCTGTTTGTAATTTGGCTGCCGTCAACCTTGCTGAAATGGCAGATAAAGGCACCAAAAAGATAAATGTAGAAAAATTAAAAGATACTGTAGAAACTGGAGTGCGGATGCAGGATAATGTAATTGACGCAACACCATATTTCTTAGAAGAAAATAGAAAACAGGCTTTAGGAGAAAGACGTGTCGGCTTAGGCGTGATGGGACTGCATGATTTATTGATTTATTGTGAAACAGCTTATGGCTCAGAAGAAGGAAATAAGCTGATTGACCAAGTGTTTGAAATCATGGCAACTACTGCTTACCGCACTTCAATCGAGTTGGCGAAAGAAAAAGGAAGCTTCCCTTTCCTGGTGGGTGAAACAGAGGAAGAAACAAAAACGCTCCGTGAACGTTTTATCCAAACAGGGTATATGCAAAAAATGCCTGCAGACATTCGGGAAGGTGTATTAGAGTATGGTATCCGCAACTCGCATCTGCTGACTGTTGCTCCAACCGGAAGTACGGGTACGATGGTTGGAGTAAGTACGGGACTTGAACCATACTTCTCCTTTTCTTACTACAGAAGCGGCCGATTAGGTAAATTTATTGAAGTAAAAGCAGATATTGTGGAGGAATATTTAAAAGAGCATCCAGAAGCAGCGGATAAAGAGCTGCCGGAATGGTTTGTAACCGCAATGGACTTAAGTCCGGAAGCGCATGCTGATACACAATGTGTGATTCAGCGCTGGGTAGACAGCTCTATTTCCAAAACAGTAAATGCACCAAAGGGGTATACTGTTGATCAGGTAGAAAGTGTATACCGCCGCTTGTATAATGGCGGTGCCAAAGGCGGTACTGTCTATGTGGATGGAAGCAGAGATTCCCAAGTCTTGACCTTAAAAGCAGAGGATAACCAAGTAGGGGAGCAGACAGAATTATTCCCGGATGAGGAAGAAGATAAAAAAATTGTTCTTATGGACACCATTCAGGAATTAGATAAAACAAATGTAACAATCGGGTCTGAGGTAGGAGATACCTGTCCAGTCTGCCGAGAAGGCAGTGTAGAAGACATCGGCGGATGTAATACGTGTACCAGCTGTGGAGCTCAATTGAAATGTGGTTTGTAAACAATAAAGAGAACGGTTTTGAGCCGTTCTCTTTTAAATATGTTAATATTGCCCCAGCAATCCCTTTTTCATCGCCATACGTTCACAATATTTAAAAAATAACAGACCGGCAATAAAATAGACGAAAGCATTTATAAATAAAATTAACAGTGGCAGCCAGCCGATATCCATCAATGTCTGTCCGTCAATCATGATACCTCTGACTAAATCAACGCCAATAACAAATGGCAGGAAATACATCAAGGGAGATGCAGCAAGCGGAATAAAGGTCAGCCCGGCCAATAAAAATTGCAATATCTGCAAAAAGGCTTGAATTTGTTTATAAACAATGGCCAGCCCGCCGACTATTAAACCCACGCCATACATTCCGAAAACAGTTAATACAAAGACAGGGAAAATAGATACAATATCAATATTAAGCCATTGTCCTGCTGTCAGCATGGTAATAACCAATAAAACAGATATAATGATTCCGTAAATAATCGTACTGGCTACAAGTCTTGTGCTTAAAATGCGCCAGATGCCCATTGGTGACATCGATAATTGTTCAAGCGTTCCGCGAATGGCTTCATTCACAATTTCAAAACCAAACATTTGAATAACGCTAAGTGCTAAGAACCAGAAGATGTAGTTAACAATCACAAATTGAATATTTGCATCCTGTGTTGATGGATCCCCAAAAAAATGTATTACTCCAAATAAACCTAAAAAGATAAAGTAAAAGGTTAAAACAAGTGCAAGGGTATTCGGTAAATAGCGTTTCAGTTCCAGATATTCCTTTCGCAGATTTGCTCTAAATAGGTTAATCCATGGCATGGTGATAGTCTCCTTCAATAATTTTTAAAAATACTTCATCAAATCGAACCGATTTCCGGTCAATCGAGTCAATTGGAGTGCGATTCAATTGTAATACCTGAAAAATCTGATAAATATCCTCGCTTTTCTCAAGCTGTACAGTAAGATAGCTGAAGCGTTCATCTTCTACATAATCGTTTGTTGGAAAACGGGAGGAAATCGCTTTTCGCTGGTCTGGTGACAAAGCTTCACTTAAGGTCAGCCTGTAAGAACGCACTTCAAATAGTTTAATCAATTCATCGACCCGCTGATCGATAACGACAGTTCCTTGATTAATAATGACGGTGCGGTCACAAATATCCTGAATGACTTCCATGTCATGAGAGCTGATGATAATGGTACGCTGATAATTTTGAACAATGGATTTCAAGATTTCTCTAACCTCCAATCCGGTTTGCACATCTAAACCAAGCGTCGGTTCATCTAAGAGCATGACTTCCGTATTGGCAAGCATCGCTACAGCTATTGCTAATTTTTGCTGCATCCCTCGGGAAAGCCGGTTTACCAGCTCATTCTCTTTTTCCTTCAAACGGAACATTTGCAGCAGCTCATCGATCTCTTCTTTGACTTCCTTTCTTGACCTTCCTCTGTTTCCGGCAAAATACTCCAAGTTCTCTCTCACCGTAAGCCGCCAATATAAATTACGATTGCCCTCCAGCACGGCGCTGATATGATGTAACGATTCTAAGCGTTTCGCTGTATTGGGTACTCCTTTTATCTTTATTTCGCCGCTGTCCGGGTATAACAAACCGCATATTAACTTAATCGTAGTTGTTTTTCCGGCTCCGTTCGGACCAAGCAGGCCAAGAATCTCTCCTTTATAAACATTAAAATCAACATCTTTGACTGCTTGAACAATTTCCTTTGATTTTCTTTTCCGGTAGCTTTTATTTAACTGGCTGATCTCAATTATCTTTTCCACGTTATCCCTCCTCTTTCTGAAATAATTGTAGCAATCGGCAAAAATTCGAACAACAACCCATCGAAGGAAATAACCTCCGTCTTCAGACGTATAAACACAGGATATATTTCAATTTTATTTTGTTTACTGGAAGTGATAAATGCATATGAAAATATACAAATAAAGGATAATAACTTGAGTTTTATGAGGAAATCAGCTATTATTAAATTAGAAAAAAAGTTTCCTTTGATAAAAAAAATTAACGTTCTTATTGAAGGTGTTCACGTTTCTCTGTGGCAAAACATAGAAAGGAGCTTTTTTATGCCTACACCAAGTATGGAAGACTATATTGAAATTATTTATAATTTAATTGAAGCAAAGGGTTACGCAAGAGTTTCATCGATTGCAGAAGCATTAGAAGTGCACCCGTCCTCTGTGACAAAGATGGTCCAGAAATTGGACAAGGACAATTATTTAGATTATGAAAAATACCGCGGTTTTGTACTGACATCGAAGGGCAAGAAAATCGGTGAACGGCTTGTCTTCAGACATGAGCTGTTAGAAAATTTTCTGGAGTTAATCGGAGTGGACGAAGAACATATATATAATGATGTAGAAGGTATAGAGCATCATCTCAGCTGGAATTCGATCGACAGAATAGCAGATGTGGTTGCTTATTTTAAAGAAGATGAACGGCGGAGAAAAGATCTGCAAAAAATAAATGAAGTTAATAAAACCTAACCGGTTATTCTCAGGAATGACTGGTTTTTTTGATGCGGTTTAACTTGTCATTTCTTCATCTTCTGGTGCGAAAAAGCATAATAAACAAGCCGATAGACGTATAAATCAATAAGCACCTATAAGGGATGGAGCGATGTCATGAAAATTGATGCTGTATTTTCTGGCGGGGGAGTGAAGGGGTTTGCGTACGTCGGCGTATTGGAAGCCTGGGAGGAGAAAAATTTGCAGGTAGAGCGTGCAGCTGGAACTTCTGCAGGTGCTATTATAGCCGGGTTTCTGGCAGCTGGTTATCATTATAAGGATATTAAAGAATTAATGAAAACTTTGGATGTTCAGGATTTAGCTGATCCGCCGCTGTTATCCAAAGTATTGCCGGCTACAAAGTGGTTATTTCTGTATTTTCAATTAGGATTATATAAAGGGGAGAAGCTGGAAGCATGGCTGGGAGACGCATTATCCAAGCGGAATATATATCGGTTTGGCGATTTAAAGCCAGGTGTGCTAAAGGTAGTTGTCAGTGATTTATCGCTTGGTAAACTTGTTGTTATCCCGGATGATTTAGAAAGAGTTTATGGCATTCATCCAGATACGTTTTCGGTAGCCGCCGCTATTCGGATGAGCGCCGGGTTTCCTTATTTTTTTATGCCGAAATCCATACAGGGTAAAAATAAGCAAAAAAGCATTATCGTGGACGGCGGACTACTTAGTAATTTTCCGTTGTGGATTTTTTCAGAAGCAGAAGAGAAGCAGGTTCGACCTGTTATCGGTGTAAAATTAACAGAACCTTCCACATCTGTAGAGCCGCGCGAGATTCGAAATGCGCTCAATATGTTCCCTTCTCTTTTCGTAACGATGAAGCAGGCACATGATAATCGATATATTTCAAAACACCAGGCGGATCATATTATTTTTGTCCCCACTCCTGAACAGAATTCCATGAATTTTAATATAACAGAAGAGAGCAGAGAGAAACTGCGGCGGATTGGAAAAGAATCCAGTGAAAAATTTTTGCGTACGTGGAGCGGTTAATTATTTTTTTCAGAGGTACGTAATGGATAAAGCGCGTTCGAATGGGATAATATTCGAACGCGCTTTATTTGAAGAATAAAAAATTATATAAAAAATGCTGAATATAGCCGCTCCAACGGGTTTCATGGGGTGAGTAATCTTAGGCCCCGGAAATACACTACGCTTTCCGTGGGCCCCGAGCTCATCTCCTTTAAAGAAGACTTAGCGATTGGCAAGCCGACAGGCGCAGACAGAGCTAAAGTCGCACTTATACCCCGAGGGTGAAAAGAAGACTTAGCGATTGGCGAGCCGACAGGCGCAGACAGAGCTAAAGTCGCACTTATGCCCCGCGGGCAGAAAAAAAGAAGAACACTTTTTCCTGCGGGGTCTTCTCACTGGGACTGGGACTGCGGTTACTCGCCCCACCGAAAACCATTGCAATTACTCGTCCCATCAAAACCGTCGCTAGAATTTGCATTATTTCCTTGTAAAAAAGCAAATAAAACATAATTCCACTTAAATGGGAAATGAGAGAATATAAAAAAGGAGCTTAAAATCTAAGCTCCTGCAAAGGTCTGCCCTGTAATAATTTATTTCTAAGAAGAAACACGGTTCTTTTTCTTTGCTTTATTTCCTTCGATGACACGCAAATGACTTGCTCTTTTAGGATTTCTTTTCTTTTGATTTGCTTTCTGATGGCTGGAACCAGCTGATTTCACAGCCTGTTTATGACCGTACTTGGATTTAGATTGTTTTACAGCCTGCTTATATTTTTTCATGCTGTCGCGCTGTCGTCCGGAAGGCTGTCTATTGCGTATGAGAAAGAAATAAACCAATCCAAAAATAGCTGCCCCTATCCCGATAGAAATCAATAGTCTTGAAAGAAATGCAACGGTATTTCCAAATAGCTGTGTAAATAAACCGAAAGCTGCAAAAGCAATAATCAAATAAACAAAAATAGATACTGCTTTATTTCTCAATTGAAATCCTCCTTTCTCACACATTATTTATACTTCTATTTTACCATATCATGCTACAGGATGCCTGTGAAGGAGCTTCTGCCAATCCGCCAATATATCGGATGGAGATTACCCGAGACACTCGAAGGCTGGACAGAAATCACGGTATCCTGTGGAAACTGTTTGCTTGTTAATTAATTATTCCCTCTTTCATAAAAAATATTCCCGCAGATTAACAGAAAGATTATTTCTTCATACGAGTTTCATGATTTGGTCATACTAGAGAGTGGAGGTGTTTATTAATGAGGCGCTTATCAAAAAAACAACAAATAAATGATAATGAGGAATCTGTATTAAAAAAATCGATGTACACAGGATTTGTCGGCGGGGTTGTATTCAGTTTACTTGCAAGTGTAATGTATTACTTTAATTTTTTGGAGGTCGCACCAAAGTTTTATCTGCTGACTTCCTGGGTATCAGAAGGATGGACAGATACGTGGCTCGGTATCTTCTTTACAACGATTCTGGCTGGGGTAGTTTCTCTGCTCACCGCGTTTCTATATTATATGATTTTCAGAAAAATAAAGTATATGTGGGTGGGAATTATCTACGGCTTTATCTTATGGGCTCTTATATTCCTTTTATTCCGTCCCATATTTAACGATATTCCTGCTGTGACGGAATGGAATTTGAACACCTGGATAACAACCATCTGCTTATTTATTTTATATGGCACATTTATCGGCTATTCCATCTCCTATGATTATATGGATTCGCAGCAAACCGAAGACATCATAAAGAAAAGCTAGGATTTTCCTGTGATTATTCAAACGCATCTATATATGATAAAATACTTATGATACTTGAGATTTTGGAGAGGATGAAACCTTTTGACGAAATTGGACCGCTTACGTGAAAAACTGGAAGAAAACAAAGCAGACGCCATAATTATTGACAGTCCGTATAACAGACGTTACCTGACTAATTTTACTGGCACAGCTGGAACAGCATTGATTACATCAGATAAGGCTCTATTTATTACAGATTTTCGTTATACAGAGCAGGCTGCTGAACAAGCGGCAGCATTTGAAATTATAGAGCATAAACAAGGAATGATTCAGGAAATTGCGAACCAAATCGACAAGCTTGGTGTAAAGAGGCTGGCTTTTGAGAAAAATTATACGACTTACAGCCAATTTGAAACATATCAAAATCAATTTTCTCAAGAGTTGATTCCTGTAGAAGGAATCGTTGAAGCATTACGGATGATTAAAACCCCTGATGAGCTGGAAATTATGAAAAAAGCTGCGAAAATTGCAGATGACGCATTTGCGCATATTCAATCATTTATCGAGCCTGGGGTGAAGGAAATCGATATCTCGAATGAATTAGAATTCTTTATGCGCAGACAGGGAGCGACTTCTTCCAGCTTTGATACCATTGTAGCGTCCGGCTTACGTTCTGCTCTGCCGCATGGGGTGGCATCTGATAAAAAAATAGAAGAGGGCGAACTGGTGACCCTGGATTTTGGTGCATTATATGAAGGGTATTGCTCTGATATCACAAGAACGGTAGCTGTTGGAGAAATTTCTGCTGCGCTGCGTGAAATTTATGATATAGTATTAGAGGCGAATCTTCGCGGAGTTAAAGGGACGAAAGCTGGCATGAGCGGGAAAGAGGCAGATGCTTTGACCAGAGATTACATTACGGAAAAAGGATATGGCGAGCGTTTCGGTCATTCGACAGGTCATGCAGTGGGAATGGAAGTTCATGAGAGTCCTGGGTTGTCGACTCGTTCTGAAGCAATATTAGAACCAGGCATGGTCGTAACAGTAGAGCCGGGGATTTATGTTCCGGGGGTAGGCGGCTGCCGCATTGAGGACGATATCGTTATTACAAAAGACGGCAATGAGCGATTGACCTTTGCTCCCAAAGAATTAATCCAATTATAAAAGGGTACAGGAGGAAAAAATATGATTTCAGTAAATGATTTTAAAACAGGTTTAACCATTGAAGTAGACAATGATATTTGGCAGGTTATTGAATTCCAGCACGTAAAACCAGGAAAGGGAGCGGCATTTGTACGTTCAAAACTCCGTAATTTACGTAATGGAAATATTCAAGAAAAAACGTTCCGCGGCGGCGAAAAGGTAGAAAAGGCGCATATTGAAAATAACAAAATGCAGTATTTATATGCTTCTGGCGATGCGCATGCATTTATGGATACATCGTCGTATGAGCAAATTGAAATTCCAGAGAGTCAAATTAAAGATCAATTGAAATTTATTAAAGAAAACATGGAGGTTTCTGTGGTCACCTATCAGGGTGAAATCATCGGAGTAGATCTTCCAAATAACGTAGAGCTTACAGTAACAGAAACAGAGCCCGGAATTAAAGGGGACACAGCGAGCGGAGGTTCCAAACCGGCTACGTTAGAAACCGGCCATATTGTACAAGTTCCTTTCTTTGTTAACGAAGGGGACGTTCTCGTTATTAATACTGCGGATGGGAAATATGTTTCCAGAGCATAATTTAATAAACACAAGCAGTTTGCTGAAACTTCGGCAGACTGCTTGTTTTTTTATGTAAAAAAATAAGTGACGGGCTTCAGCTATTTTTTGAAATTCCTTTGTTATCACTCCTCTCTCTCCCAAACCTTTCAATAAAGAAAAAGCTCCCAGGGCATAATTTCATTTTAAAATCATATATCTCTAAGTAAAACAAGCTGATTTTGTATTTTTAAAAAGCGGGGTTTTAGGATGAATGAGATTTTACGGCTTTTTCCGCCATCTTTTCAGGACCGGATAGACGGTCTTATAGGTCATCGCTGGTCACAGCTTCAAGAAATACGAGTGCGTATTCATCAAAAAATAGAATTTATTTTCGACTCAGCTGTTTGCTGGCTGGACGAGCCATTGCCACATAAGAAAGAAGCTGTTTTTATTCTGAATCAGCTGAGTGAATATTCGCTGTATCGGCTGGAAGAAGAGCTGCGTAATGGGTTTATAACCATTGAAGGCGGTCATCGTGTCGGCATTGCAGGAGGTATTATAACAGCGGATCAAAAAGTAAAAGCGATTCAGCCTGTTTCATTTTTTAATATTCGTATTGCCAAGCAAAAAAAAGGCTGTGCAGATATGCTGATGCCTTACATCTATGATGGGATATACCATCACACTATGATCCTTGGAGCACCGCAATCTGGAAAAACAACGATAATACGCGATATCTGCAGGCAAATAGCCAGTCAATCTGCTACGAGCCGCTCTAAAAAAGTAACCATCGTGGATGAGCGTTCCGAAATAGCAGCATCCATCCGCGGTGTTCCGCAGCATGATATAGGGATGAGAACGGATGTGTTAGATGCCTGTCCGAAAGCAGAAGGGATGATGATGGCGATTCGTACGTTATCTCCTGATATTCTGATTGTCGATGAGATTGGCACAGAAAAGGATGTGGAGGCGATTATCGAAGCATCCCAGGCAGGTGTGAAGGTTATTTGTACAGTGCATGCAGGAGATATGGCTGATTTATACCGCCGCCCTATTATGCAAAAAATAGTTCAGGAATTAATTTTTGAGCGTTACCTGCTGTTAGGGCAGGGAAAAAGAATCGGAAAGCTAGCTTGTGCCTTTGACAAAGACGGGAATCCGATCAGTTTTAAGCAAAGAGGTGGTGAAGGTGAAGTGGATTGGCGTGCTGCTTTTAATTAGTATGTCTACAGTACTTGGCTGGGAATGGGGAAGAGCATTAAAACAGCGGCCCAAGCATATTCAATTATTATTGCAGTCTCTTCAGATTTTAGAGGCGGAAATGGTATACAGCCAGGTCCCATTACAAGAAGCATTTCAACTAATCAGTAAGAAATTGCAGGGTCCGACTGCTTTATTTTATCAGGAACTGGCTGAGGAGCTGGAAAATAAAGAAAAAGATTTTGATGAGATATGGGAAGAATGTGCGCAAAGATTAATCGGACAATCTGCGCTGCAAAAAAGCGAGCTGGAGATATTGCTTCAGTTTGGCAGAACACTGGGACAGCATGATATTGAGCAGCAGAAAAAGCATATAAAATTAACCAATCTCTATTTAGAAGAGCAGTGGAAAAATGCCACAGAACGTTTTCAAACGTATGGAAAGCTGTCAAACGTGCTGGGACTTCTGTGCGGTATCTTTCTGGCACTATTGTTTATGTAATGAAATGAGTGGCATCAGGGAAGGAGCAAGTACATGTTTGTGGATGCATTGATACTATTTCAGATTGCTGGTATAGGCATTATTGTAGCGCTTATCCATACGATTTTAAAACAGATGGGCAAGGAAGAAATTGCCCAATTTGCTACGTTGATCGGCTTTATACTTGTTCTGCTCATCGTGGTGAACGGGCTCTCAGATTTATTTCAGCAAATCAGATCTGTATTTCTATTTTAAGGAGATTGGATATGGATATTCTCCAGATTACGATTTTAGGTGTACTCGCAAGCATATTATATATCCTGGTAAAAGAGGTACAGCCTTCGCTTGCTTTTTTAATTATTCTTATCACGGGTATTGTTATCTTTTTCTCCATCATTCAGCAAGTCCAATTAATATTTGAAACCATCCGGAAGCTGGGCGACCAGGCGAATGTGCAAGGACTTTATTTAACAACGATTTTAAAAATTATCGGTATTTCTTATATTGCTGAAATCGGGGCTCATCTGACGAAGGACGCCGGTCTGAATTCTGTATCCAAATACATTGAATTAGCAGGAAAAATATTTATTTTACTGCTTGCTGTTCCCATTATTACTGCGGTAATCGAAGCGATTATCGGTTTTATCCCTAATGTTTGATTGGCGAAAGAAAATGAAGCCGGGAAAGGGAGTATCCAGATTGTCTAAAAGACCTGTCAACTTACTCCGAATACTATGTATGCTATTTATCGCTCTTGTTATTAGCCAAGGAAATTCAACAGTTGTCCAAGCTGAGGATGCTCCGATGACCGAAGAGGAGGAGGAAACCCTTCAAAATTCTTTATTAGATGAGATTTCACTGGATGAAATTCAATCCTATTGGGATCAGCTGATTATAGAGTACGGAGATAACTTACCTGACTTACAAAAAATCAGTATCTATGAATGGATTAAAAATGGAAACAGCTTCTCCATTCAAGATATTCTGATGCATTTTTTGCGCTACCTCCTCCATGAGCTGATTATCAACGGAAAGCTTTTAGGGACACTTTTAATGCTGACCTTATTTGCTGTTGTGCTTCAGTCGATTCAATCTGCATTTGAACAGACAACCGTCAGCAAGGTTGCTTATTTTGTGGTTTTTTTAGTCCTGTTGTTTATCGTATTGAACAGCTTTTACCTGGCGACCTCCTATACAAAAGATGCGATTGATACCATGCAAAGCTTTATGATTGCGCTTCTGCCTCTGGTACTGGGGATGATGGCGAGCTTTGGAAATGTAATTTCTGTCTCTTTTTTTCACCCGATTATTATATTTTTTATTCACTTTAGCGGTGTGTTTATTTCAGCCTTTGTTTTACCTTTGTTATTCCTTTCCGCCATGCTGATTATTATCAGCAGTTTAAATAGTCACTTTAAAGTAACGCATTTGGCCAATCTCTTTAGAAACGTTGCTGTAGGCAGTCTGGGTATTTTTTTAACTATTTTCCTTGGGGTTATTTCTGTTCAGGGGACTGCGACAGCAATCCAAGACGGAGTAGCAATGAAAACAGCTAAATTTGTAACAGGAAATTTTATACCGATACTAGGACGGACATTCACCGATGCTGCGGATACCATCCTTAGTGCCTCCCTCATTTTAAAAAATGCTGTCGGCATGATTGGCCTGTTTATTATTTTGTTTATTGTCGCTTTCCCGGCTTTAAAAGTGGGAGTCATTGCAATAATTTATAAGCTGGCGGCAGCAATATTACAGCCGATTGGCGGAGGTCCGATCGTGCAATGCTTAAATACAGTGAGCACGTATATTTTATTTATCTTAGCCTGTTTGCTGGCAGTCTCCCTGATGTTCTTTCTTGGAATCGTCATCATTGTCGCAGCAAGTAATTTAACCGTCTTACTAAGATAGGGGTTGATGAGAATCGAAATATTTACAGACTGGGTGACACAAATTATTTTATTTATCATATTGGCCTCCGTAATCGATTTGCTTGTGCCGGCAAATCATCTGCAAAAATATGTGCGGCTGGCGATTAGCTTAATCTTGATTTTGATTCTTCTTCAGCCTGTTTTTTATTTGTTTAATACGGATATAAATACTGCTATATCAAGCTCGATGAACAAAATAGAGAGCCAGTTTCAAGGACAGCCTTCGATAGAAAATCAAATAGATTTAGAAAAAAAAGAAATAGAAAGTGGACAAGATGCATATATTTTAGAACAAATGGCTATTGAATTGGAAAAAATAGCGGCAGAACCATTAAAAGAGGAATTTAACGCAGAGATTGCCTCTATTGATTTCCAATTTTCTGTAATGGACTCCGTATCCTACGAGGAGCTGACAGAGGTCATTGTTTATATAACAGAATCAGAACCAGGGGAAGGAGCGATGAACACGGTTGAAGATGTGGTTATTGAATGGGGCAATGAGGAGGAAACGCATTCGGAAGAGCCATTACAAGAGATGGAGGCCAGTTTAAAAGAAATTTGGGAAATTGAGGATAAAGAAATAACGGTCTATTGGGAAGGAGAGGGATTTTGAAAAATAAACTGACTCACTTTTTAAAACAGACCACGGATAGCGAGCAAGCTTCTGGGAAAGAAAAAAAGCAGCCGTCTAAAAAAATAGGATTTATTGTTATTTTAGGACTGGTGGGAATTTTATTTATGATTATCAGTAATGTATTAAAACCGGAAGAGGAGGTTCAGCCCGTACCTTATGACGATTCACAGCTGGAAATTTCGGAAGAAGCGGCTTCAGAATCGACAGGTGGTGAAGTAGAAGACCTGGAGAATGAGTTAGGCGAACAATTATCCAGCATGCTGAATCAGATGGATGGTGTTTCGGAAACAGAAGTAATGATCAATTTAGAAGCAACAAGTGAACAGGTGTATGAAAAAAATAGAACAACAGGCAAACAGACGACAGACGAAACGGATCGAAACGGAGGTTCAAGAGTGGTTGAGGATCAGACGGATGATCATCAGGTCGTGCTTTATCGCCAGGGCGATCAGGAAACACCATTATTGGTACAAACCAAACAGCCGGAAGTACGGGGCGTATTCATTGTAGCACAAGGCATGGAAAGTCAATCGATGAAAAGTCAAGTCATTGAAGCAGTATCCAGAGTATTAGATGTCCCTTCACATAAAATCTCAGTGATGCCTAAAAATTAAGGAGGTAGAATGTATGTTAAAAAAACAAACAGTATGGTTACTCACAATGTTAAGCTTGATGGTTGTTTTAAGTGTCTATTATATCTTTTCAGCAAATGGGAATGATTTAGCTTTTGTGGACGATGGGCAGGACGCGACTTCAGAGGATGTGGTTCCTGCAACTCAATCTGAAGAAGGAATTGAAGTGGACAATATAGAAAATGTAGACAGCGATGAATTATTCACGACCATCCGTATGGAAATCCAAGATGAACGCAGCCGCAAAAAAAGCCAGTTAACAGATGTAGTGGCTTCCGCAAATGCATCAGCAACTGAAAAGGATGAAGCATTGCAGGAAATTGACGGGTTAGAGGAATTAGAGAGTAAGGAATTGATTCTTCAGGAGCAGCTGCTGGCTGCAACAGAATATGAAGATGTGCTCGTCCGTTCCAACGATGGGAAAGTCCATATTCATGTGAAAACGGAGGAATTACCCGTAACAGAAGCAGCGAATATCATGCAAATGGCCCGTGATGAATTTGGAGAAGATGTCAAAGCGGAAGTTAATTTCCAGCCAACTGCTGAAACGACAGACATGGAAGATACAACGGAAACAGAAGAAGCAGCCGAAACAGAAGAGACAGAAGAAACGGGAGAAACCCAAGAAGGAGAAGAATCAGAAGACACAACCGAAACGGAAGAGTAAAACAATAAGAGGCTGGGACAAAACCCAGTAAAAACAGAAAAAGTGACTTTCTACTAAGGCAAGTAGGAAGTCACTTTTTTAATTGGATAAAAAAATGAAATAAATGTACAAAAAAAGGATACCTTCTGATAAAGTTAAAGTACCACTACAAAAACAGAATCGAGGTATCCTTATGTATAAATATTATAACGTAAATCAAATCGTTTTGCCATTAGATTTCGAGATGAAATTACAAGAAAATGATATAGCTTATACAGTCCATGAATTTATTGAACAGATTCCAGAAGAAGCTTTCACCGGTTTTATCCGTCAGACAGGCTGTCCAGCCTATCATCCGCGTATGATGATGAAAATTATTTTATGTGCTTATACCCAGTCGGTGTTCTCTGGCCGAAAAATCGCAGGATTATTAAAAGACAGTGTGCGGATGATGTGGCTTGCGCAAGGATATGAGCCCAGTTATCGTACCATCAACCGTTTTCGTGTGAATCCGGAAGTAAAAGAACTATTGCGTCAGTGCTTCGTTCAGTTTCGTTGTCAGCTGGTGGAAAAAGAGTTGATTGATGCAGAGGCTATCTTTATTGATGGAACCAAAATCGAAGCCAATGCCAATAAATTCACGTTTGTCTGGCGAAAATCGATTGAACGCTATCAAGCAAACCTTATCGAGAAATCGAATGCGCTCTATGAAGAACTGGTAGAAAAAGAAATTATTCCAGAAATCGAACGGGAAAGCCCGGAAACGCTATCGACAAAAGAACTTCAACAGATAGCAGGGAATTTGGATAAGTCTGTCCAAACCTATACGGAACAAATCGAATTAAGTGAAGAAGCACAAGACCGAAAAGTTTTGCGTTCGGAACGGAAGCAGCCAAAACAAGCCTTAAAAAAAGTGCATGATTACATACATCGGAAAGAAAAATATGAAGAAGCATTGGAGATTTTAGAAGAACGTAACAGCTATTCCAAGACGGATCATGACGCCACCTTTATGCGATTGAAAGATGACCATATGAAGAATGGACAGTTGAAAGCTGCTTATAATGTGCAATTGGCAACAGAAGGACGTTACGCATTAACCTATGATATTTTTCCGAACCCTACCGATACACGAACATTGATTCCTTTTTTAGATCGAATTGAAAAGGAATATTTTGTGTTGCCTGAATTCCTCGTAGCGGATGCAGCTTATGGAAGTGAACAGAATATAGAAAATGTCACCCTGGAACGATTACGAACTGCCCTCATCACTTACAATATGTATCGGAAAGAGAAGAAGAAAAAATACAAAAACAATCCTTTTAACACCGCTAACTGGGATTATGATGCCGAAAAAGATGCCTTTACTTGTCCAAATGGGCAAGCTTTACGGAAAACGTAAGATAGATGTGGAGCCATTCTTTGGATTCTTGAAGGCTAATTTGGGTTTCACTCGTTTCTCGGTACGAGGAAAACCCAAAGTGGAAAATGAATTGGGATTCGCCTTAATGGCAGTGAATCTGAGAAGATACACTGCCTCTAGCCGCTTTTTTATGTATTTACTTATAAATGATTTCAAAAAAGATGGATTTCGCATCAAAACTCGATGTGGAATCCATCTTTTTTATTTTTGGCTAGTTATGTCCCAGCCTCTTTACAAATGTAAAAAACAAGTTTATCCCAACATTAACAGGCATTAACTGTTATAATAATAAAAACAGCTTTTCATCCAGTTAATACAGATTTGATTACGGTAGACTTGATGTTTTTGTTCATTCTATCGTAATATATTAGAAGGTAATGAAACAGCCAGCATGAAATTATAAAAAGATAACAATCGAAATGAGGAGTGCCAATATGTTACAAGTAGATGAAATAAGAGAAATTATTCAAATGGTCGATAAATCATCATTAACCGAATTTTCCTATGAGGCAAACGGTGCAGTCATAGCTATGAAAAAAAACACAGGCTCTGTTACTACTACCGTCCAATCACAGCCTCAAGCCGCAGCAGAACCTCAAGCTCCGGCAGTTCAAGAATCCAAGCCTGAGGTAAGCGCACAGCCAGAAATTAAAGCAGAGGAAACACCGCAAATTTCAGCGGATTATGATTATGAAATTGTTTCCCCGATGGTCGGAACATTTTATACTTCTTCTTCTCCAGACAGCGATCCTTTTGTAACAAAAGGAAGCACGGTAGACACAAGCACAGTGGTTTGTATTGTAGAAGCGATGAAATTATTTAATGAAATTGAAGCGGAAACCAATGGAGAGATTGTGGAAGTTCTAGTTGAAAATGGCGAGCTTGTAGAATATGGTCAGCCATTATTTAGAGTAAAGAAGAAGTAAGGGGATGGAATAAGTGATTAAAAAGCTATTAGTTGCCAATCGTGGAGAAATAGCTGTCCGAATTATCCGTGCCTGTAAGGAGATGGGCATAGAGACAGTTGCAATATATTCTGAAGCGGATGAAGAGTCCCTGCATGTGGAGCTGGCAGATGAAGCCTATTGCGTCGGTCCGAAATTAAGTAAAGACAGTTATTTAAACATAACTAATATTATGAGTGTTGCATTGTCTACAGAGACTGATGCGATACACCCGGGTTATGGATTTCTAGCAGAGAATGCTGACTTTGCAGAGATTTGCAGGGCATGCAATGTAACCTTCGTCGGTCCGACACCGGAAGCCATTCAAAAAATGGGAATTAAGGATGTCGCCAAGGAAACAATGAAATCTGCAGATGTACCGGTTGTACCTGGTTCAGAAGGAATTGTTGAAGGGGTAGAGCATGCAAAAGAAATTGCTTTGGAAATAGGTTATCCTGTTATCATTAAAGCAACTGCCGGGGGCGGCGGAAAAGGAATCCGCGTGGCCCGTACCGAAGAAGAGTTAATAAAAGGAATGGAATTAACACAAAAAGAAGCGGAAACCGCCTTTGGAAATCCAGGTGTCTATATTGAAAAATATATCGAAGACTTTAGACACGTAGAAATTCAAATACTGGCCGATACGCATGGAAATGTGGTTCATCTTGGAGAAAGAGACTGCTCAATCCAGCGCCGTCTGCAGAAATTAGTGGAGGAATCACCTTCTCCTGCAATCAATGAAACACTGAGAGAACGGATGGGGGATGCTTCTGTAAAAGCTGCCCAAGCCGTGGACTATGTAGGTGCGGGAACGATTGAATACATTTTTGACAGACAATCGGAAGCATTTTACTTTATGGAGATGAATACCCGTATTCAAGTAGAGCATCCTGTAACAGAAATGGTTACCGGAGTGGATCTGATTAAAGAACAAATTCGAATTGCAGACGGTCAGGAGCTTGCGTTTACCCAAGAAGATATTACATTTGAGGGGCATGCAATCGAATGCCGTATCAATGCCGAAAATCCATATAAGAATTTTATGCCTTCCGCAGGGGAAATTGAAATGTATCTGCCGCCTGGCGGACTTGGAGTTCGTGTGGACTCCGGCGCTTACAGCGGATATAGAATTCCGCCATATTACGATTCCATGATCGCGAAGCTCATCGTTTATGCTTCCACCAGAAATGAAGCCGTAGAACGTATGAAGCGTGCTTTGGAAGAGTTTGTTGTTGAAGGAGTGCATACAACCATTCCATTCCAATATCAAATCATGAGCCATCCTGTGTTTAAAGAGGGAGACTTCAATACGAATTTCTTAACTGAATATCCAATCATCGAAGAAAAGGAAGATGAGGATAGCAAATAAGGAGTGAAGGCAATGAGTGATCAACTATTATTAGAGATACGTGAGGATGACAGCTTAGGCAGTGTACAGATTGTACCGGAAGTCCTTGAGGTTATAGCAGGACTTGCTGCAACGGAAGTAGATGGGGTAAAATCAATGCACGGCAGCTTTGCAACAGGGGTTGCGGAGAAATTTGGCAAGAAGTCCCACGGTAAAGGGGTCCGCGTAGAATTAACGGATAATGGTGCTATTATTGATATTTATGTAATCCTTAAATTTGGAAAATCGATTCCGGAGGTTGCTGCAAAGCTGCAGACGAATATTAAGCAAAATATTCAAACCATGACATCTATCCAGGTGGAAGAAGTCAATGTTCATGTAGCAGGTATTCAAATGGATAATCAGGAAATTGTATAAATACAAGTACAATAAATGTTCAAATGAGAAGCGGTGAGATTTAGTTATTTTTTGAACATACCTTATGACTCATGCCTCAAAAAATAAAAATAAAGACAGATGTATGAATATACATTTTAAAACAAAGAGGAGCACAGGCAAATGACCTGTGTTTTTCTTTTTGAGAAATTGGGAAAAAAGGCTTCAGCTCTGTAAATTCTTTTTTATTTTTCTTAAAAAAGCGAGTATACGGTATCCTAGCCAAAAATAAGGGAAACGTGTTATGATTTTAACAGTAAATGAAAGAATGTAGAAGGAGACGTGTGATGAATCGACATAAAGCCAGAGAAAAAGCGTTTCAGACGCTTTTTCAGTTAGATATGAATGAAGATGAGGTAAGCTTAGCAATGGAATCATTGAAGGAAGAAGAGCGGAAAGACGTATTTCTGTCCATGCTGATTGAAGGCGTAATTACGTATAAAGAAGCAATTGATTCAAAAATATCGGAGAACCTGGAAAAATGGTCGCTCGAGCGGGTTGCGTCCGTAGAACGTACTATTTTAAGACTTGCTGTTTATGAATTATTATACATGGAGGATATTCCCCAAAATGTAACTATCAATGAAGCGGTAGAGCTGGCTCACACATTTGGAGATGAACAATCCGGTAAATTCATTAATGGTGTCTTATCAAAGGTTATTTCTTAAGGAGGGAATTGATTATGACTGCAGAGTTATTAAACGGAAGAGAGCTGTCAGATGAGTTAAAAGAAGAAATGAAACATGAAGTAGAGACTTTGAAGCAACAGAATATCCACCCGCATTTAACGGTTATTCTGGTAGGAGATAATCCTGCGTCTAAATCCTATGTGAAAGGAAAAGAAAAAGCATGTGATTTCACCGGGATATCGTCCAACTTAATCGAGCTGCCGGAATCGGTTTCCGAGCAGGAGCTGTTACAGGTGATTGAAGGGCAGAATAATGATAAGGGTGTACATGGTATTCTTGTTCAATTGCCATTGCCTGATCATATTGACGAACAAAAGGTCATCCACGCTATTTCTCCTTTAAAAGACGTAGATGGTTTTCACCCGGTCAACATTGGAAAGCTTGTAAATGGAGAAGAAACCTTTTTGCCTTGTACTCCTTATGGGATACTGACGATGCTTGAATCTAAAAATATTGAAATAGAAGGGAAGCGCGCTGTTATTATCGGACGCAGCAATATTGTCGGAAAACCGATGGGATTATTGCTGTTAGAGAGAAATGCGACAGTTACATATTGTCATTCCCGTACGCAAAACCTTCGTGAACTTGCGTTGGAAGCAGATATTTTAGTAGTTGCTATGGGCAGAGAGCATGCTGTTGACGGAAGCTATGTGAAAGAAGGAGCAGTAGTTATCGATGTTGGTATTAACCGCATGGACAATGGCAAGCTGACTGGTGATGTGGAATTCGAAAGTGCGAAGGAAAAAGCGTCTTATATTACACCGGTTCCCCGCGGTGTCGGTCCGATGACGATTACAATGCTTTTAAAAAATACCATCAAGGCAGCTAAAGGACTGTCTGAAAAGTGAAAGACAATTATCTGACGGTTACTGCACTAACCAGGTATGTGAAGCGTAAGATAGATACAGACCCCCACCTGAGACAGGTTTGGCTGCGAGGGGAAATATCTAACTTTAAACACCATAGCCGCGGACATATGTATATGACCATTAAGGATGATAATGCCCGTATTCAGGCAGTGATGTTCTCTTCGAATAACAGCAGGCTTGTTTTTCGTCCGGAAAATGGCATGAGTGTGCTTATTCGGGGAGAGGTAAGTGTCTATGAGGCAAGCGGTCAATATCAGCTCTATATCCGTGATATGGAGCCAGATGGCATCGGGGCGTTGTATCAGGCTTTTGAGCAATTGAAAGAAAAATTGCAGACAGAAGGCTTATTTCTTGATGACCAGAAAAAAAAGATTCCTGCTTATCCGAATCATGTCGGTGTCATTACATCTCCGACCGGGGCAGCTGTCCGCGATATTGTAACAACGATTGAAAGAAGAGCACCCTCTGTGAAGATTACGGTTCTGCCGGTATCTGTGCAAGGTCCGCAGGCGACCAGTTCCATTGTGAAAAAGATTCAATATGCGAATGCTTTTCCAGAGGAATATGACGTTTTAATCGTCGGCCGCGGCGGCGGGTCGATTGAGGAGTTGTGGAGCTTTAACGAAGAAGCAGTGGCACGAGCGATTTATGCATCGGAGATTCCTGTTATTTCTGCGGTGGGGCATGAAACAGATACAACAATTGCTGATTTTGTATCTGATTTACGTGCGCCGACGCCGACAGGAGCAGCTGAGTTAGCTGTCCCTTCGCAAAAGGAACAGCTTGATAAAGTATCGTATTTAGCTCAGCGTCTGTCACAGGTGATGCGTACAGACCTGCAAATGCAGCGTAAACGATTGGAATCATTAAGCCAAACCTATGCATTTAAATACCCGAAACAGCTGATTGCCCAAAAAGAACAAGAACTGGATTCGATGCTGGATTCATTAAACAAGTCGTTAAAAGCAAGAATAGAACAGAAGCAGCTTCGTTACACGCATCTTAAGCAGAGGCTGGATACACAGCATCCGGAGCAGGAAATAAAAACAGCAGCTGATAAAAATAGTAAATTGCTATCCGAGTTAAACCGTTCCATGAAACAGCTGTTTGCGAAATCGGAAAGCGACTTACAGGCTTCTATTAATAAACTAATGCTGGTTAACCCGCTGGCTGTCATGGCTCGCGGTTATGGAATCAGTTATAACCAAGACGGTGATGTGATTAAATCCATCAAGGACGTGAATAAAGGAGATCCCATTGATGTGCGGCTGCAAGATGGATATCTGCATGCAAACGTACAAAAGATAAAGGAGGTAGATCAGAGTGGCAGAAGAGAAGAAATATGATGAATTAACCTTTGAGCAGGCAATGGAAAAGCTCGAAGTCATTGTGAATAAGCTGGAGGAAGGCGATGTTCCTCTTGAAAAAGCGATTGAGTATTATCACGATGGGATGAAGCTCTCTAAGCTATGTAATGAAAAATTAACCAATGTACAGGAAAAAATGGTTCATATTTTAAATGAGCAGGGTGAACTGGAGCCGTTTGAAGTAGAGGAGGACAAATAAGATGGCGCATAAACGATTACAGGCATATTTAACGTATTATCGGGAGGAGCTCCAAAAAGCGTATACAAGCTGTTTTAACAAGCTGGAGATACCGGGTAATTTAAAACAGTCCATGCTTTATTCCTTAGATGCCGGAGGAAAAAGATTGCGTCCTATTTTATTATTTGCCAGCTATGAAGCATACGGTCAGGATGTTCAAAAAGCGATGTCATCCGCGATTGCTCTTGAGATGATACATACCTATTCGCTTATTCATGATGATTTGCCGGCAATGGATGATGATGATTACCGGCGCGGTATGTTAACGAATCATAAAAAATTTGATGAAGCTACAGCCATTCTTGCGGGGGACGCCTTGTTGACCTACAGCTTTGAATTGATTTTAAATGATCCATTGCTTACTGCAGATGAAAAAGTGACGCTCACTAAAGAATTAACTGCCTGCAGCGGTCCGAAAGGGATGGTCGGCGGACAGATTCTTGATATGGAAGCAGAGAAACAATCTGTTTCGTTAGAAGCCATGGAAGAAATTCATGCCTTGAAAACAGGGGAACTGATTCGTTTCGCTATTTTTGCAGGAGCGTTTTTAGCAAATGCAACAGATGAGCAGGTACGTTATTTAGAGAAATATGCTTATTATTTAGGGCTTATTTTTCAGGTGCAGGATGATATCCTGGATGTTTCCGGCGAGGAAGAAAAGCTGGGCAAGCGGGTAGGCAGCGATGAATTAAACGAAAAAAGCACGTACCCTAAATTATTAGGGCTGGAAGGTGCAATTGCGCAAAAAGAAAAATACGTTCAACAAGCATATGAGAACTTGAAATTAGCTGACGCAGAAGATTCTCTTTTAAAAGCATTGACGGATTACTTTAGTGAAAGAGACCACTAAAAGCGTGTGTTGACACATTATATATGTAAAGGAAACAGGTTATGAAAAAAAAGAAAAGAATTGCTGAGCTATTAGTAGAAAGAGAATTGGCGGAAGATATGGAAAAAGCGAAACGTGCGGTGATGGCGGGACTGGTTTATTCAGGAGAAGAGCGTGTGGATAAGCCGGGAAGCCTTGTTCCTGTCGATAAGCCGCTCCGAATCAAAGATAAACGTTTAAAATACGTAGGCCGGGGCGGCTATAAACTTGAAAAAGCTCTTCAATTATTTTCAGTGTCTATTTCGGATAAAATTTTTATGGACATCGGCTCTTCGACAGGCGGTTTTACAGATTGTGCTTTGAAAAATGGTGCAAACAAATGCTATGCCATTGATGTCGGCTATAATCAATTAGATTGGAAGCTCCGGAACGACCCTCGTGTGATTGAGATGGAACGGACAAACTTCAGACATGTTAAACCAGAGATGCTCGAGTATGGTTTGCCTGAAGTTGCTTCTATTGATGTGTCTTTTATTTCATTGAAGAATATATTCCCTGTTCTGGCGTCATTGCTGCATGAAAAAAATGATGTTATTGCGTTAATAAAGCCTCAATTTGAGGCTTTAAGAGACCAGGTTGGAGAAAAAGGGATTGTCAGAGATCCGGCAATTCATCTGGAGGTTCTCGAAAAAGTGGTAAATTATGCAGCGATGGCCTCATTTACTTTAGTGGATATAACATACTCTCCTATCAAAGGAACAGAAGGCAATATTGAATTTCTGGCACATTTCAAATGGAGAAATAAAGAAATGCCAAAAGAAATCGTATTAGAAGAAGTCGTCAGGGAAGCACAGCAGGCATTAACTCAATAATTCTGGAAAGCATGACCATATCACATTATAAGAAGATGTATGCACTATAAGGAGGGTTTATACGTGAGTAAAATACAACGCCATATTAAAATTCGTGAACTGATCACAGAAAATATTATTGAAACACAGGATGAGCTTGTCGATTCACTAAAAAATCTTGGCTATAACGTCACACAGGCAACCGTATCCCGGGATATTAAAGAACTGCAATTGGTAAAGGTACCGACGAATACAGGTCAATATAAATATAGCCTGCCTGCAGATCAGCGTTTTAATCCGCTGCAAAAACTGCAGCGGCTGATTGTAGATACCTTTGTCAAAATAGAGAATGCAAGTCATTTTATTATTTTAAAAACACTCCCTGGTAATGCCCATGCAGTCGGCGTTCTGATCGACAATCTGGATTGGGAAGAGATCATGGGAACCATCTGCGGGGACGATACTTGTTTGATTATATGCAGGACACCTGAACATGCGGAGGATATCAAAAATCGATTAATTGGAATGCTTTAAAATTATTTAGTCGGGGTGAGGCAGCATGTTAACTGAATTATCTATAAAAAACTTTGCGATTATTGAAGAATTATCCTTAAACTTTCAAGAAGGCCTTACTGTTTTGACGGGAGAAACTGGTGCAGGAAAATCGATTATCATTGATGCTATCCAATTATTAGCCGGGGCAAGAGGTTCTGTAGACTTTGTTCGACATGAATCGAATAAAGCGGAGATTGAAGGACTATTTTTCATCGATCACGAAAAGCACCCTATTTACCAAGTAGGAAAAGCATATGGGATTGAAATCAGTGATGAACAAATTGTACTTCAGCGGACCATAACCTCCTCTGGGAAAAGCATCTGCCGTGTAAATAGTAAATTAGTGACGCTGGCTATTCTCCGGGAATTTGGAAAAACATTGATTGATATCCATAGTCAGCACGAGACGCAATCGCTGATGGATAATGAGCAGCATATTGATTTTTTAGATCTTTATCTTGGAGATGCCATGAAGGAAGCAAAAAAGGATTATCAGGATATTTATAACCGCCTGGAAAATCTGAAGAAAAAGTACCGCAGCCTGAATGACAATGAACAGGAGATGGCGCAGCGTCTGGATCTGCTCCAATTCCAACAGCAGGAATTAACAGAAGCACAGCTTGTCCCGAATGAAGATACGGCGCTTGAAGAAGAGCGCAATCAGCTTGCAAATTACGAAAGGATACATCAATCCCTTTCGGATGCTTATTTTTCTTTATATGGCGAGCAGCATGGATTAGAATTAGTCAGCCACGCACAATCAGCTTTACAGGACGGAGCAGATTTAGATCCTTTTATTGCTGAAAAATTGGATAGTATATCTAACCATTATTATATGCTGGAAGAACTCACGTATGATATTCGCAATTATCTTGACCAGCTGCAATTTAATCCGGAACGTCTGAATGAGATTGAACAGCGGATGGATGAATTAAACAGATTGAAGCGTAAATACGGTCCAACGGTGGAAGAAATGTTAGACTACTTAGGGCGTGTTGAAGAAGAAATCGAACAGATTACAAACCGGGAAACGCATTTAAACACACTTGTAACAGAAATTGATGAGCTTGAAAAGGATGCTTTATTAGAAGCAGATCAGCTTCATCACTTACGGAAACAAGCCGCGGAAACATTAACGAACGATATCCACCGGGAATTAAAAGACCTCTATTTAGAAAAGACGACCTTTTCCATTGATTTTGAGGATTCCACGCAGCGGAAGCTGAAATTAAATGGTTATGATAAAATACTTTTCCGCATTTCCACCAATGTCGGTGAGCCTTTAAAAGACCTCACAAAAATAGCTTCAGGAGGAGAATTATCACGAATCATGCTTGCTTTGAAGAAGATTTTCTCAAAGCATCAGGGTATTACGAGTGTTATTTTTGATGAAGTGGACACCGGAGTCAGTGGAAGAGTGGCACAGGCAATTGCTGAAAAAATCCATGAAATATCGCTGGAATCACAGGTTCTGTGTATTACACATCTTCCGCAGGTCGCTGCTATGGCAGATACGCATAAATTTATCCAGAAAAAGGAAAAGGAAAATCGCACTTTTACTTCTGTTATTGAATTAAATAATACGGAACTGATTGAGGAATTAAGCCGGATGATTACTGGAACAAAATTAACAGATACAGCAAAAGAACATGCGAAAGAAATGTTAACATTGGCAGATCGTTTTAAAAAATCAAATTAAAGGGATAAAAACGTTAAAAAATCGGACAATAACTGTACCGGTTTTTTTCTTTTTCCTGTACTTACAAATTTCGTTAATCACATGTCCTTTTGCATCTTAAGAATAACAACACTATACGTCCGTTTATCTATATTTTTAGAGGAAAAGATACACATATCACATAGGTTGTTCCAGTTTAAACTGCCCTCCATCTGCAAAAAGTATATGTACAGAAAGATAATATTTTTTGTATGAGGAGGAGACGATTTATGAGCAAAACAAACAAAATCAGATGGACATATAAAATCAGCTCGCTATTATCGCTTGCTTTTATATTGTTTTTTATTTCCCCTTCCTTTATCCACGCAGATACTTCCATGCAAGGGTATAAAGAGGTTTTTCAAGACTATCCTATCCTTCCCTTTTTCAATAATGAAGAGCATACGAATAAAGAGGATAATCAGGGGCAGCATCAACGTCTGGAAGATGTAAGAGTAGTACCAGGAGGACAATCCATTGGAGTGCAGTTAGAAACGAAAGGTGTACTGGTTGTCGGTCATCATCAAGTGAAAATGTCAGAAGGAGTAAAGTCTCCGGGAGAAGCCGCTAAAATAAATATTGGTGATACAATTGTTGAAATAAATGGTCAAAAAATCAATCATATGACAGACATTAAACCGATTGTTGATCATAGCGGCAAGGAAAACAAAAAAATGCAAATTAAGCTAAAACGTGGAGATAAGTATATCGAAACTAACCTGCAGCCGATTTTTGACAAAAAAGAAAATGCTTACAAAATCGGGTTATATATCAGAGACACAGCAGCAGGTATTGGAACAATGACATTTTATGAGCCGGAAACAGGAAAATATGGCGCTTTAGGACATGTTATTTCAGATATGGATACGAAGAAGCCGATTGATATCAAGCAAGGGTCCATTATCCATTCTTCTGTAACTGCAATTGAAAAGGGTGATAATGGTTTACCGGGAGAAAAACAAGCTTCCTTTCAAACGCAAGAAAAAAGAATCGGTAATATCACGAAAAATACGGATTATGGAATATTTGGGGTATTAGAAAAGGAGGTAAATCATGAAAAATATGATGAAACCTTTCCTGTTGCACTATCTCATGAAGTAAAAGAAGGGCCTGCAAAAATTCTTACTGTAGTGGATGGAGAGAAGATTGAAGAATTTGACATTGAAATTATCAGCAGTGTGCCTCAAAAGTCAGCATCCACAAAGGGAATGGTTATTCAAATTACCGATCCGCGATTATTAGAATTAACTGGCGGAATTGTTCAGGGAATGAGCGGAAGCCCTATTATTCAAAATGACAAGGTTATCGGTGCAGTAACACATGTGTTTGTAAATGATCCGACCTCGGGCTATGGTGTTCATATCGAATGGATGCTTGAAGATGCGGATATTATTCAATCTGATTTGAATGAAGCTGCCGCGTAGCAGCTGCTGCCATTCCGGTTAAGCTTTCTTTGCTCCAACAGAATAAATAATAAGTCAATAATTAAAAATGTCTGTAGTAGCGCTTGCTATTACAGGCAATTTTTAGTTTTTAAATAATCATTAAAATATAGTATGTTTATTGGAAATATGCATTTTATTTCCAACTACTATCTGATATAATGAAAACGGATACAATAATACGTTGAAAATTGTGTCGAAAGTTGGTGAAAAAAAGAGAAAAACGAAGAATACTTGAGAAAATCGAAATAAATCAAAAGTTTTTTGATTTTAAAGAGGATATTTATGTTTTTTGTAGAATATGATATAGGTGCATAAAAAGCAAAAGGAGGATTTTTTAGTGAGTAAAATATCTGTGTGTTTTGTTGATGATAATCGTGAGTTAATACAATTAATGGAGGACTTTTTTGGGGAACAGGAAGAAATTGAAATTGTCGGAACAGCATTAAACGGAAGGGACTGCCTCCCGTTGATTGAAGAGAAAACACCGGACGTGCTGGTTTTAGATATTATTATGCCGCATATGGATGGAATAGCTGTTTTAAATGAAATTAAAAAAATGGAATTAACTAAAAAACCACATATTATTATGTTGACTGCATTTGGTCAGGAAGAAGTAATGAAGAAGGCGGTTGATTTAGGAGCTTCTTATTTTATCCTGAAGCCGTTTGACATACAGAATCTGGCTGATCAAATTTTGCAGGTTCAGGGAAGTGCAGTTTCCAGAGTATCAAATGTGACGAAAACGAATATTGAAAGTAAGAAAAAGCAGGATCTGGAAGCGAATATAACCAATATTATTCATGAAATAGGCGTGCCTGCGCATATTAAAGGATATATGTACTTAAGAGAAGCAATTACAATGGTTTATAACGATATTGACCTTTTGGGATCCATCACAAAAGTGCTTTATCCGGATATCGCTAAAAAATTCAATACAACTGCTTCTCGTGTAGAAAGAGCAATTCGCCATGCAATAGAGGTGGCTTGGAGCAGAGGAAATATTGATTCCATTTCAGCATTATTTGGTTACACCATCAATATTTCTAAAGCAAAACCGACGAATTCTGAATTTATTGCAATGGTGGCCGACCGATTACGATTGGAGCATAAAGTATCGTAATATGGACTGCAAGTGTTGACAGAAAGCTTTAAATAACCATACAGCAACCCGTATTGTCACAGAAGGAATCATATAAATCCTGCTGATGTATCCAATGAACAGGAAGCAGTGCAGCCATTTATGAAGGAAAGGGTTGTACAATTTTATATGTTATAAGTAAATTGCTAATTCTGTATTTTGATGAATATTCAAAAAAAGTTGGGACATTACTTATTTTTTGATTACAATGGTTTTCTTTTTATAAAATGAAAGGCTGTGTATATGCTTTATTCACTTATCCAAGAATAAAAACAGATATCTGGTACCAAAGTGCAAGAGCAATAATCACAAGAGCAGAAATGATTTTTACCAAATTCTTTTTGGAAAAATAGTTCTTGTCCGGGTAAACTTCTAAAAAAGTGACAATGAGGAGAAGAGCTGATAAAAATGGCAGTGTTAAATAATCTGCAACCTTTGTTAAATAGATAATTCCCAGAATAAAGCTGATAATGATGATTGGAAGATAAAGCCAGCGTTTCTTTTTTATCGTTTCAGTCAATTTTATACACTCCTTGTACTTGTACTTTATATTAAGCATATTATGAATGGACTAATTTTATACTAGAAAAAAGGTTAACGGGCACATCTGACAAATGTGTCCGTTAACCTTTTTTTGACTGGCCGATAAAATCGCCTATAGAGGATGTTCTGACGTTCCTGCTGTGTGCAGCTTATGCTGCCCGCATGCTCCGACTCTAAAGTACAGTCCTTTTAGTGGATATGACGATATAAGCCGATTACCTTACCGAGAATAGATACGTTTTCGTAATAGAGAGGTTCCATCGTTGCATTTTCAGGCTGGAGGCGGAAACGGCTCTTTTCTTTAAAAAATCGTTTGACGGTCGCTTCATTTTCATCTGTCATTGCTACAACGATATCTCCATTATCAGCAGAGCTTTGCTGTTTCACGATAACCATATCTTTGTCCAGGATGCCTGCTTCAATCATACTGTCTCCATCAATGACAAGTACAAACAGATTATCCTCCGGTCCGGCAGAAGAGCTGGGAACTGGAATAAACTCTTCCACATTTTCAATCGCAGTAATCGGGATTCCAGCTGTTACCTTCCCTATTACAGGCACATAAATGGCCTTATCCTTTGGCGCATCATTCTCATTATTATATATAATCTCGATAGCACGAGGTTTGGTCGGGTCTCTCCGAATATATCCTTTGTTTTCTAATCTTTCTAAATGACCGTGAACAGTAGAACTTGAAGCTAACCCGACAGCAACTGCAATTTCACGTACGGAAGGCGGATACCCCTTCTGCTCTACTTGATCTTTAATAAAGTCAAAAATCATCTGCTGTCTTTTTGATAGTTTTGTCATGACTTACTCCCCTCTAGCATAGGTATTTGTTATTCATAGTATAGCATTGAATGAACCAATTTACAAACAAATGTTCTAAAAAGTATTGACAAGAACAGTTGTTCTAAATATACTATAGTCAGAACAACTGTTCCGGAACCAGATAAAATATCGAAGGGGAGTTTTATTATGTTTGAAAAACTGATGAAGTCTGATGCTTTTTATATTGTAGCTTTTATTATTGCGTTAATATTTTTATATACGATGATGGTTACGATTTAAGTGATTGACCAGACGACTGATTTCCTTGCTTATTTTGTTGAGAGCAAATATGCTGGTAAGACAGATTCTGTAAAGAATTGTCACCGAAAAGTTGAAAAAGAGCGGTTTATTATTGGAGGATAAAACATTGAGAACGATTATTTATTGTCGGGTAAGTACAGAGAAAGAAACACAAGAAACATCACTTCAAAGACAATATGAAGAGTTATCAGCACTGGCCGATAAATTAAATTTTACGGTTGTGGATTGTATTCAAGAGAAGGCCAGCGGCTATGACATTGATAGAGATGGCATATTTAAGCTTCTTGATTATTTTTCTCATCAAGAAGCTGATTGTCTTTGTATTCAAGATGAAACAAGACTTGGAAGAGGAAATACAAAAATTGCTTTATTTCATCAGCTCCGGAAAATAAATATCCCCGTTTATACAGTTACTCATGAAGGAGAACTTGAGCTGAATGAAGCGGATTCGATGGTGTTGAACATCGTCGGTATAGTGGAAGAATATCAGCGTAAACTACATAATATGAAAATAAAAAGGGGAATGCGGCGTGCTGTATCAAATGGGTATAACCCTCAAGAAAATTTACATCATATCAATCAATCCCCTGGAAGAGAACGCGCTGAAATTCCGATAGAAGAGATAGTCCGGCTGCGGCAGAATAAATTAACGTTTCAAGAAATCACAACAGTTTTAAAAGGACTTGGATTTCATGCATCAAAGGCAACCATCCATCGCCGCTACCAGGAATATATCAATTCCTTGAATGAAAGTGAATCGTGACGTAAGATAAAGAAACAGGAAGGTTATTTTAACTCCTGTTTTTTTAATCGAAGGAGGGACAAGCTATGTTGTCTAAAGATAAATTAAATAGAATAAATACGTTAGCTAATAAAGCGAAAAGTGAAGGCTTAACAGAAGAAGAAAAAACAGAACAGCAAAAACTTCGAAAAGAATATCTGTCAAATGTACGGGGTTCTTTTAAAAATCATCTAAAAGGGATGACAGTCATTGACCCGGCCGGGAATGATGTGACCCCGCAAAAGCTTCGTGATTACCAGGAACGTAATAAGAAACACTGATATGTCACATTAACTTAGCTTGTATCGTATCGGATTTCATTATAAAATAGAGAAAGAAACAGAATATGTTTTGAAGTGGAAGGAGAAAAACAATGACACAACAAGTTGAGGAACTATCCATCAATACCATTCGCACGCTCTCTATCGATGCAATTGAAAAAGCAAACTCCGGACATCCGGGATTACCGATGGGTGCGGCACCGATGGCGTATACACTCTGGACAGATTTTATGAATCACAATCCAAAGCATTCGAAATGGTTCAATCGTGACCGTTTTGTATTGTCTGCAGGTCATGGATCCATGCTGCTGTACAGTCTGTTGCACCTATCAGGCTATAATGTATCTATCGATGATTTAAAAGGATTCCGTCAATGGGATTCGAAAACACCGGGACATCCGGAAGTACATCATACGGATGGTGTGGAAGCAACAACGGGTCCATTGGGACAAGGCATTGCGATGTCAGTAGGTATGGCAATGGCGGAAGCACACTTAGGTGCTGTGTATAATAAAGAAAAGTATAATGTGGTCGATCATTATACATACGCGATTGTCAGTGACGGGGACTTAATGGAAGGAATCTCGCATGAAGCTGCATCGTTAGCCGGCCATATGGGCTTAGGCAAACTGATTGCTTTGTATGATTCCAATGATATTTCATTAGACGGCGATTTAGACCGTTCTTTTTCCGAGAATACGGAACAACGCTTTAAAGCATATGGCTGGCAGGTATTGCGGGTGGAAGACGGCAATGATGTCAACGCCATTCGCCAGGCAATCAAAGAAGCGCAGCAAAACCAGGACCAGCCGACATTGATTGAAGTGAAAACGGTAATCGGTTACGGTTCTCCAAATAAATCTGCTTCCAGTGCTTCCCATGGCGCACCACTTGGGGCAGATGAAGTGAAGCTGACCAAAGAAGCCTATAAATGGACGCATGAAGATTTCTATGTGCCGGAGGAAGTATATGCTGACTTTAAAGAAAAAATCGTGAATGACGGTTCTGAAAAAGAAGCAGCATGGGACGAGCTGGTTGCTGCTTATAAAGAAGCCTATCCGGAATTAGGAAAACAGTTCGAGCTTGCTTTAAAAGGAGAGCTACCTGAAAACTGGCATGAAAATCTTCCTGTATTTGAAGAAGGCTCTAAATTTGCTACACGTGCATCCTCCGGAGAAGTATTAAACGCTGTAGCAAACTCCGTTCCGAATTTCTTTGGCGGAAGTGCTGACCTTGCCGGTTCGAACAAAACAACAATCAATGACGAAGCGGACTTTACAAAGGCAGATTATGCCGGACGTAATGTCTGGTTTGGTGTACGTGAACATGCAATGGGTGCTGCTTTAAATGGAATGGCGCTTCATGGAGGACTTCATGTCTTCGGTGGAACCTTCTTTGTATTCAGTGACTATTTACGTCCATCCATTCGTCTGGCATCGATTATGAATATGCCGGTAACCTATGTGTTTACGCATGACTCGATTGCAGTGGGAGAAGACGGTCCGACCCATGAGCCTGTGGAGCAATTAGCTGCTTTACGCGCGATGCCTCATCTTTCTTTAATCCGTCCAGCGGATGCGAATGAGGTACAGGCAGCATGGCGCTTAGCTCTAGAATCAACAGATCAGCCGACAGCGCTTGTATTGACACGTCAAAATCTGCCTACTTTAGCAAATACTGCAGAGTTAGCTTATGAGGGAGTTAAAAAAGGAGCTTATGTTGTAAGTAAATCCGAAAAAGAAACACCGGATGCGCTTCTTTTAGCTACCGGATCCGAGGTTCAACTGGCAGTTGCAGCACAGGAAGCATTGAAAGAAAAAGGTGTCGATGTACAGGTAGTAAGTATGCCTTCATGGGATCGCTTTGAAGCCCAGGATGAAGCATATAAAAACGAAGTACTTCCAAAAGAAGTCACAGCCAGAGTCGGCATTGAAATGGCTGCGTCATTCGGATGGGACCGTTATGTAGGCTTTGAAGGAAAAACACTTACGATTGACCGTTTCGGCGCTTCAGCGAATGGCGATTTATTGATTGAGAAATTTGGTTTTACAGTAGATAACGTTGTTCAATTAGTAGAAGAAGTGACGAAATAAGGAATATTTAAATATTTTATGTCATGAGGAAGAGAGATGCTAGCATCTCTCTTCCTTCGTATCTATTATAATTGTTGCTCGATAAAATGGATGATTTCTTTCCGTTCTTGTTCGGTGCAGGAAAACTGTTGCTCTAAAGTTTCCAAATATTTACCAGCCTTTTTCAGCTCTGCAACGCTTTTTTTCATATAGGATTTATAATGGTCATTTATTTTGTTAATTTCACCAGCATATTTTTCATCTGTTCCAGGCTTGACGGTTTCTTCGTATAAATCAATAACTACTTCCCCTTCTCTAGTTGGGAAAAATTCATGGGGATCAGTACTGTCAAATATACAAAAATCCAAATCTGGTACTAATACCATATCAATACTATTTGGATCAAAACTACAATGATAAATTTCAGTATCATAACCATATTCAATACAAGCACTCGCTACTTTTTTCATAAATGTTGACTTGCCTGTTCCAGCTCTCCCTTTTACATAAAAAACGCAGGATAGTTTTTCTGTAATATGAGGAACGACATTGACAGGACCATCTACAGTTGTGGTACCAAAAAGGCGGTGATACTCGTGGCCACCTTGATCCTTCTTCGATTGTCCTTCTAAGACTTCTTGAATAAACGTATCGGCAATTTCATCCGCTCGCTTAAAATTCATTTCTTTAATATAGATCTCTTCCAGATCATCATGTATGCGTAACCCTGTTTCCAAATGTTTATATGCTTTTTCTGTGTAGTGAATGAAGTTTTCTTCTAGTTTCTCTTTTCTTACCGAAATGTCTTGTGTAAATCGATTTAAATCCAGTTCGATTCCTTCACGCATATCATCTGGTATAATGGAATCATTTAAAAAAGCGAGTCCCTTTTCAGGTATAACCACCCCATCCAAATAATGTTCACCCAACGCACTTTTTAACACTTCTACTTCATAGGTAGCTTCATATTTTGTGATTATATCTTTTAAAATTTTTGCTTTCACCGTTTGAGAAGAGTGTTTTAAACGAAAGATTTGCTGTATACGTTCTAAATTGGAAGGCAGTAAATTCACAAATCCCACCGCTGTATTTGCCGTAACATAATAATAATTTTTCAAGAAGACACTTCCTTTTTGATTTGAAATTTTGGGCTTTTGTTTAATTAATTTATGCTGCTTCCCATTTTTGGTGAATGTAATTGGTTGTTTGATAGTGGATCAATACCAAAATCAATGGTTGACAGACAGTAGTTAAATTGATAGTGGTAACTGCTACGGAAAAATACTACGCTAATTAATCTCTTTACTCATATCTATTCATTAATATCAACCATTGATTTTGGTGAAGAGCCTTGATAGTATAACATAATTATTTGATATGATAATTGTATCAATGATGATATGAAAAAAGTGTTTCAAAAGAAATTCAAGTAGGGGAAAGCAGAAATCAAAAATCAGCAGATTGACAGACTTCTCTTAAATTCCTGAAAGAGAAAAGTAGACGCCAAGTTTTCTTTACTGTTTCGACAAAAGAAGTTCTTCTTTGCACACTATTATGACAACTTTCGGAAATAGATTCCTCTATAATGATAGTCAAAGGGGGAATACGTGATGAATGAATACGCAATTTATTGGATAGAAGAAAATGTAGCAAAAAATTATTATCATAAAAGTGATTTATTACATCGTTTCTTTTTAGAATGTGCTGAAAAAGAGGACGAAGTAATAATTAGAAAGCAATTTCGATTTATCACTCGAAAAATTCATTTTTACAAGTTTGCTATGCATTTAAAGACGTTTTCTTCGCCGGATATTTATGTAAAACGAATTGGAAATAGAGTGCTTGTAAAAAAAGGAGAAGAATCACTCTGCTTATATATTGAAAATGGAGAATTGATTTTAAGATGCCATCATTTAGCTGTTGCGGTGTCACTGCTTTTTCCTATATTAGAAGATATTCATCCTTATTTCTTTGTCCAAGGAAAAGATACACCACAATATGGATGGATTTCTCCTAAATCTATAAAAGAGCTCAATGATGAAAGTCAAGTGTTGTATAATTTCCTCTAATCTAATATACTGTATTAGAGACAACACGAAGGAGGAAATTTTGTAACATGAGTACGATATGGGTAGTATTAATTGCAATTGCAGCTTTAATTGCTGGTGTTGCTCTTGGATTTTTCATTGCTAGAAAATATATGATGAACTACTTGAAAAAGAATCCGCCAATAAATGAGCAAATGCTTCGTACATTGATGATGCAAATGGGCCAAAAACCGTCACAGAAGAAAATTAATCAAATGATGCGGTCAATGAATAATCAGAATCAGTCTGGCAAATAATTCATAATTATTTTATGGACAAGCACTAAAACCACTTTTTAGAAGGTGGTTTTTCTTATTGGTCAAAAAAATAATTCAGCATAGTAAAAATTTAAATTGTACAGGATCAAAGTGCTCGGGTTTAGAAGCGCTTTGTCAGCATACATACGATGTGCGGACACGTTGGAATCAGTATATGGTCATCCAGGTAAAACGCAACGAATGGGAGTTTTTCAAAAAAAATAGTCATTCGCCTTCCCAATTTGAATGAAGCTGCATAAGTTAAAGTAGTTCAGATAGAGGAGGTTATACACATGGGTAGAGAAGAATGTTGTGATGATCGTCAAAGCTTCGGTTCAGCAGGCTTTGCGTTATTAGTTGTGTTATTTATTTTGTTGATTATTATTGGAACAGCATACTCCGGCGGCAACCAGTGCTACACGGGTGGCTACTACTGTTAATGATTAAAAAACCTGGTATTCGTGAAAGGGATTTCGATAAGCGGGCTTCTGCTTTCAAAAATCTCTTATGCACTGGCGCCCAAGCCTTTGCTCGAATGCCCTATTTGCTGAAAAACAAGAAGACGTCCTGGCGGATGAATTGCCAGGGCGTCTTTTTTCAATTAGTTTCCCAGGTTTTGCAGTGTTTTTAACGTTACTTTTTTACGTAAATAAACGTGTGCTATATCAGTAACAATGAACGTGAGAAGCAGTAAAATAAGCATAATCAGATAAACATTCGTTATATTCATATTCCAAAGAATAATCGTTATAATCCCGAAAAGAGCAATTTGCCCAAGCGAAATAAAGAAAGGGATGAATCTGCCTTTAAATAATTCCTGTTCGTCTGTCCAGTGCAGCTTCGGATGATAAACATCAATAAAGAAGTTAATCACGACGGCTAACCAATTATACAGCAGGGTAACCCCTACCCAGCCAATCAATATATGAGCTGGAATATTTACATAAATACCGACACCAATAAGCAGTAAAAACGGCAGCACAGACATAAGATAGGCAACATATAATTTTGCGTTTATCAAATGTTGAAATGGTATTGGCAAAAATAAATTTAATTTTATGCTTGCTCCTTCTCTGGAAATAGCAGTGGAAGCTGTTACATTCGTACTTAATAAAAAAATCGATATCATAAATAAGATCAGAAAAAGATTTTTTTCTGGTGCAGCAGGGACATACGCTGCCAGATCATTTCCCATATCCAAAAATAGAATCACCGTTATAAATACCGGGAAAAATAATGCCTGAATGACACACTGCATTAGAAAAGCAGGGGTGCGAAAAATCATTTTAAATTCCTTCAGCAGATAGGTTTTTAAAATCGAACGCTGCTGTGTTAATTTTTGAGACGCTTTAGCTGATAAATTTCCTTTGCTTCCCGAACTCATTCCCCGGACGCCCTTCAAATAAAAACGTTGTCCAGCCCAAATAAATAAGAGGACACAAAGGATAAATACAGCCAAAAGTGCAAGCAGGAAAAGAAGACCGGACCAATCAGCCGCAAAATGGAGACTGCCTGCTCCAAAATAAGCCGGTGGAAAGATCATAGTTATCATTCGCAGTAATCCTTCTTGCTCCTGCATATAGGTCGTAAACGTATCAAGCATTGCGGCATCGTCCATGTTGAGACGAACAAGTACGTTAACGAGAATAACAAATAGTAAGGAACCGATACCCATAAAGATTTTGGAGCGATCCTTGTTTTTGGCGATATTGACATAACGCATGATAAACATCAGGATAACCGCTACAAGACTAAATGGAATAATTGGAAAAATGATAAACAAAATGAAGCCATAGACATAAAATAGGATAGGCGCACTGCTGATGCTTCCATACATAAATAAAAATGGCAAAAATAAAAGTGCTGCAATGCCATAATTATAAATTAACGGATTTGCTGCTTTGCCAATCAATAATTGATAAGGATGTACCGGCAGCGGAATATAAGCTGTAATATCATCAGAAAAATAAAAAGCAGATAAAATCATAATAAATGAAAGGAAAAACAGGATAACTGCAATAAAAAGCAATGCCAAACCAAGAAGCATACTTTCCTGATTTACTTCAGCCAGCATGTGATAAGCATATGTAACCATAGAATTTATTCCTTGCATGAGCATAATAAAAAATGGAATAAGAATCAGGGAAACAATAATATAAATCCATGCATTACTTTGTTTGCCTGCTGAAGAATATTGCATCCTTAACATTATTTTTGTAATTGTCCATGTATTACGCATCATTGGTCAGCTCCAAAAATACATTTTCCAGAGATTGGTCGGTTTGAAATTCTGCCTGCAGTTCATCAATTGTTCCATAAAATAAAAGCTCTCCGTGATTAATAATTGCCACTTCATCACAGAGCTGTTCCACGACCTCCAGGCCATGACTGGAGAAGAAAACCGTATTTCCTTTATCAGCGTGTTCCCGCATCATTTGTTTTAAAGCATAGGACGATTTTGGATCCAGCCCAGTTAATGGTTCGTCTAAAATCCAAATATCCGGATCGTGCAGCAGTACAGAAGTAACCATTATTTTTTGCCGCATCCCATGAGAGTAACTCTGAATAAAATTTCTCAAGGCATGGTCGATTGAAAATTGTTTTGTATAATAGGCTATTTTTTCTTGCCGCACGTCCTCAGGAACCTGATAAATATCAGCAATAAAATTAAGGTATTCCAGCCCTTTCAGCCTCAGAAAAATATCAGAACGGTCTGGAACAAATCCAAAAATCTCTTTTGCTTTTAAGGGCTCTTTGTCAATATCAATGCCATTTAAAGTAATTGTTCCTTTATCAATGGGTAAGATACCAGTCATCATATTGATCGTGGTAGATTTCCCCGCGCCATTTGGACCAAGAAAGCCGACGATTTTTCCGTCTGGGATGGTCAATGATAAATCTTGGATAATATGATGATGTCCATCAAAGCTTTTATTGACTCGAGAAATTTCTATCATCCAAAAACCTCCATTTCTACATGAATATCAGAAATTGTATTGTAAGGTAAATATAAACTTATCGTAACATGCGGCTGGTTTTTCGCAAAATCAATTTTCCATTTTTAAGAAATAAAAGTCATTTTCTTTTTGAGGGGGGCTTGGGTTTATCTGTTTGTACATGATAGCAACAGCACAATTTCTTTTTTTAAAAGGCGATGCTAATACAGGAAAAGGTAAGATACTGTTCGTTTCAGAATGGTTGTGTTAGAATTTACAATGGACTCTGGATATGAAACATCATTTAAATGTAATGGATTTTTTATAAAGTATTGCGTATATAGAAGATAGAAAGGAAGAAATACGAATGATAACAAGAAAAAGTAAGCGGGAAGTTCAGCAAATGCAGGAAGCAGCTGATTTGCTGGTAGCCACACATAAAGAAATCGCAAAACGGATCAAACCGGGCGTAACAACACTGGAATTGGACGCATTTGTAGAAAGATTTTTAGAAGAGCATGGAGCAACGCCGGAGCAAAAAGGCTATAATGGCTACCCTTATGCGATTTGCGCTTCTTTAAATGATGAAATTTGTCATGGCTTTCCAACAGATAGCCCCTTAGAAGACGGAGATATTGTAACGATTGATATGGTTGTTAATTTAAATGGAGGCTTGGCTGATTCTGCGTGGACATATGCTGTCGGCAATGTAGACGAAAAAGGGCAGAAGCTGATTGACGTCACGAAGGAAGCGTTGTACAAAGGTTTGGCTCAGGCAAAGCACGGCAATCGTTTAGGTGATATAGGGCATGCGATTCAAACGTATGCAGAGGCGGAAGGTTTTTCAGTTGTACGTGATTTTACAGGGCATGGAATTGGGCCGACGATTCATGAAGATCCGCATGTGCCTCATTACGGTCTTCCCAATAAAGGCATTCGTTTAAAAGAGGGAATGGTTATAACGATTGAACCAATGGTTAATGAGGGCGACTGGCGCAGCAAGATGGACGATAATGGCTGGACTGCAAGAACGGTTGATAAAGGACGCTCTGCCCAGTTTGAACATCAAATCGTTGTTACGAAGGAAGAGCCGATTATTTTAACAGAGCAGGATAAATAATAAAAATACTCCCTAATGAGTGAGCATGAAATTTCACATTAGGGAGTATTTTTTTCTGTTATTTTTTCGCTGTTCGGGCTCCAAATAAAATAGTAATCACGGGGCTTAACAAGCAGAAAAATGCAAAAGGCAGGTAGGCCAGTACAGGAATGCCTAAGACATCTGCGATAAACACCCCGCATACGCTCCAGGGAACAAGCGGATTAATCACTGTTCCTGCATCTTCCAACGTACGGGATAATGCTTTTTTCGTTAACCCGGCTCTTTCATAAATCTGCTGAAATGTTTCGCCGGTTAACAGAATAGATAAGTACTGCTCCCCGATAAAAACATTCACTCCAATTGCTGTCCCTGCAGTGGAAGTGATGATTGACCTTGTTCTTTTAAGTCTTTTTTGCAGTGCTTCTAAAATGGCCGGCAAAATACCAGTAACAAACAACAATCCGCCAAAGCTTAGAGCGAGAAGTACAAGGGCGATCGTAAAGAACATGCTTTCCAGACCGCCTTTTGTAATTAATTCATTAACAGGATCAAAATCAGAATTTCCAGTATAGCCGCCAAACCAGATAGCAGGAATAGCGCTTAAAGGAAATTTATTAACAACAATCGCAATGATACTGGCAATGACACTGCTTATAGATAAAGATAAGAAAGCAGATAATTTAAAAATCGTACAGCCAATCAATATAATCAATGGAACCCAGGAACTCCAATGTATCAATCCTGTTCCTTGTAATGCCTCCTGATACTGTGCAATATTATTGCTGGCCTGGGAGTCGCTGGGGGATAGTATTGCAAAACCTATAAACGAAATAATGAATGCAGGAATCGTTGTTAAACTAATATGTTTAATATGTTCAAATAAATCTACACCGACGATTGTTGAAGCAAGGTTGGTTGTATCAGATAATGGAGACATTTTATCACCAAAAAAAGCTCCGGAAACAATTGCCCCCGCTGTAATCGCCAAAGAAGCATCCATCGCCCCGGCCATTCCTATCAGAGCAACGCCGACAGTTGCGGTAGTAGTCAGGGAGCTCCCTAAAGAGATACCAATAATACCGGTAATAGCAAAAACAACCGCGTAAAACCATGTGGTTGAGATAAGGGATAAACCAGTTGTCATCAAGACAGGAATGGTCCCGCTTATCATCCAGCTGCTGATTAGAATACCAATCACAAAGAATAAGAATACCGCTCCCATTGCAGAACCGGCCCCTAACCCCATCGCCTTTTGCATTGATTGGTAAGTAATTTTATTCCATAATCCATAACCAATCAAAATAAATATAGCGATAAGGATAGGGATATGCGGCGCGGCTTCCAGACCAATCATAAAAAAGCTGATAATCCCCACAATCAGGATAAGGAAAACGATGGAAACAAGTAATGAAGGGTGATGTTTTGCTTTAATTGAATTCATTTTATAACCTCCTTGGCTTTGCATATGTATAAGATATGCCTATTTTTCTATAAGAAATGCAAAAGCTGCAGCATTATCGTTTTAAACCAATAAAAAAACTCCGCCCCTATAGACAGGGACGAAGTAAATCTCCGCGTTACCACCCTAGTTGATGCACATAAGTGCATCCGCTTGATTTCAGTGACAAGTTTTATTACAAAGCCTGTAATTCAATCATTATACACCAAGGTTTTCACCAGCCACCTTGTCTCTAATCTAACTGTCATATAATGATTTACTGCGGACTTTTACTGTCAAAACGATAGAATTGTTAATAATGACTATACAATTAATTTACTTGAATTGTCAATAAGAGATTCGAATAATTGCTGTCTAAGTATCCATTTTGTTGAAAACAACGAGTTTACATGATGCCTTTTTTCAAAGGTTGGTTTAGCTTTCTCTTTTCGCAGACAAATTCACAAGAATTCCGGCACAAACCATCATCATGATAATGGAAGAGCCTCCATAGCTGATGAATGGTAAAGTAACTCCCGTAATTGGGAAAATTCCAGAAATCGCTCCTAAATTAATCACTGCCTGGATCATAATCAGAAAAGTGATACCTATTGCCAGTAATTGATAAAAGGAACTGGACAGCTGTTTGGCGATTAAGATACCTCTGAACAGGATAATTATATAACAGGCAAGAACTATCAGTAAGCCTGCTGCTCCGAGCTCTTCTACCGTAATTGCCATAATAAAATCGGTATGTGCTTCTGGGAGATAGCCGAGCTTCTGTGTACTGTTACCTATTCCGTTTCCCATTAATCCGCCGCTATTGATTGCAAGCAAAGAATTTGCAAGCTGATAGCCATTCTCTGAAAACTCCTCAAACGGCTGCCTGAAGGAAGTCAAACGATTCAAACGATAGGCTGAGCTTAGGGCGAAGTAAACCGTACCTATAGCAGCAACACTTCCCAATAAAAAAATATGCCGTTTCTTCACACCACTGCATGTAACAATAATTCCGCAAGCGGCCAAAATAATTCCGGCTGCTCCTAAATCAGGCTGTGATAAAATTAATAAAAAAACAAGCAGCAATATGATGATCGGAGGCAGGACGCCCTGTACGAAATGGTTGATATACGACTGTTTTTTTGCATAAATCGAAGCAAAGTAAATGACCATGGATATCTTCACCACTTCTGACGGCTGAAATAAAAACCCGCCAATCGCAATCCAGCGCTGAGAGAAGTTGCGTTCTACTCCTATATTTGGTATTAAAACAGCTATTAGCAGAATTAACGAGAGCATAACAAGCGCGGGACTCCATCTGGCATACAGTGCAGGGTTTATTAACGCAGCCAAGGTAAAGATGACTATGCCGATCAAGAGCCATTGCAGCTGTTTTACAAAAAAGTAATTTCCGCTATCATAATACATTTGTCCAATTGGAAAGCTTGCACTGTATACCATCAACAGTCCAAAAATGGATAAAATACCTACCGCAGCAATTAACAAGAAGTCCATTTTCTTCACTTTTGCCCAAAGCATATTCTCATCCTAACTGTATAAAAATCATGCCTGACTGCTCCTTTTTGAGAACAGTTCATGTTTGCATTCCATAATTGTATATTGCCGACCAGACTGATCATTATTGAAATACTTAAAAATCAAGGTTTTTGGTAGTTCCTATTAAATATACTAGGGCTGTTGACATTTCGTCAAATAGTGCAGCGTTTTTCTCCCGGATTGTAATAAAAAGAGTACGTGAAACGAGGTTTAAAATGCTTGTTCGTGATATGCGGGCTGTACTTGGACTATAAGAAGGGTTCGTAATTAGCCAGTATTCACTGTCAGGGATGGAAGGGGGGGAGGAAGAGATAAAAAACGAATGGTAACTTTGACGACAGGAGTAACAGAGTACTTTCCTGCTATCGACATTGGACGAAATTGTTTTGACAGAGGAGTAAATGTAGCTTCATTTTATAAAAAAGAAAATACAAATATTAAAATGAACCATTCTCTAAGAATATAGAAAATGGTTCATTTTTGTTTCTGCAGTTTATTTTTTATTTTCTTCATAAGGTTCAATATGAATCAATGCGTGATTTATTCCGTATTCTTTGTAAAGGTATTCCTCAATATGCTCTGTGATAGCATGGCTGTCAACAACATTTAAGGTGGGGTCCACTAAAATAGTTATATCTAACAGCTCTTGATTGCCGTGAATACGGCCTTTAATATCAACAACCTCCCGTACATTTTTAAAGGTGCGGATAGCTTCCTTCATTTCATCTAATTTCTTATAATCAAATCCATCTGTCAGCGTAACAGTAGAATCTTTAAAAATATCCCATGCTGTTTTGCAGATGATTAATCCGACCAATATCGCTACAATCGGATCTAACCAAAATAGTCCGAATTGGGCTCCGATAATGCCGATAAATACGCCAATACTTACAAAAGCGTCTGAACGGTTATCCATTGCTGCCGCATAAAGTGCACTGCTTCCAATTTTTTTGGACAGTTTTAAATTATAACGGAAGACACCCAGCATAACGAATGCTGCGAATATAGCTACCCATGCTGTCAGCATATCAGGCTGTTCATAATCGGATGCGTAAAGTGTCCGGCCTGCAGTAAATATGACTTGAAGACCGATAAACATCATAATAAAAGCGGCAAATAGAGAAGCGATACTTTCTGCACGGTAATGGCCGTAGCGGTGGACGGAATCTGCAGGTTTGACCGCTATTTTTAATCCGACTAATACAGCAACAGAAGCAATAATATCGGTAAAGTTATTTAAACCGTCAGCGCGCAGCCCTTCTGAATTTCCGATAGAAGCAATATACAGTTTTAAAATAGCTAAAAAAACATAAGCAATAATACTGAGCCAAGCCCCTTTTTCTCCGGTTTTTAAGTTTTCATTATGATTATTCATCTTTAATCCCACCATATTCTAAAATTAACTAGAAATTTCCATACCATATTCAAGTTAGCTTATATAGTCTATCAAATCACTTGCTGGTGGGTCTAGAGAAAAATAACAGACCACAGGAAGAGTTATTGAGAGTTGTAAGCATATTTTCCTTTGGGAAACAATCATTGCTATGGCAGTATTTATTATTTCTTTTTATATATAAAATGATTCAGAAAATAAGGCGCTTGCATAGGTGAAAATAAACAAGAAAAAAATGGATAATATTTATAAGTTGAAATTTATTGAAAGTTTGTGCATAATGGGTAAAAGGCTTTAAGGGGGAACTTCCATGAAACAAGAAAAAGTCGTATACCGTTTTTTTCAGTATGTAGGAGAACCGTTAACAGCACGAAAAGAAATGGCATTTGAAGAGAAGCTTGCTGCTCAATTATTATTGGACGAACTTGTATTTAAATGGAACAAATCTCATTTAGAAGAAGAAATAAATCAAGCCATTGAAACAAATAATTATGTAGATTTTAAAAAATATAGTGAAGCTTATAAACAATATGTGTGGGAAGATTAACTATAAAGGTATAGGTGCCGGAAATTAAGTGCGCCTATACCTTTTTTATTTTAAATATGACCGTTGCATTTTTGCCCGTTCACAGTATAAAAATAGTTATGAAAGCATTTATGTCAACATCTCCTTTTACAGAAAAGACGGAATATAGGTTTTTTAAGAAATAATGTTAAATTTAAAAAATAGATGGGATTAACCAAATAAATCCATTATAATGCAAGTAAAGGAGGGGGATAAGGTGGACGCAAAATCGAGAAAGAAAATACAGCGCAGCTGGATGATGTACGATTTCGGGAATTCAGCTTTTGCAACAACGATGATGGCTGCAGTACTACCCGTTTATTATTCAACAGTAGCTGCATCAGGTCTGGATGATCATTTAGCAACAAGCTATTGGGGATATTCACAATCTATCTCTGTGCTGATTGTAGCTATTCTTGCACCGATACTTGGTGCCATCAGTGATTTTTCAGCAGCAAAGAAAAAATTTCTTCGTTTTTTCGCATTTATGGGGATTATTGCAAGTATTTTAATGATCTTCATCAGTGAAGGAGATTATTTACTGGCCTCTTTACTATTCATTATTGGCTCGATTGGATTTTCGGGCGGTAATATTTTTTATGATGGATTTTTACCGGAGATTGCTGAAAAAGAAGAGATGGACAAAGTATCATCAGGCGGTTTTGCCTATGGATATATTGGAGGCGGTATTTTATTAGCTGTTAATGTGATGATGATATTAAACCCACCCTGGTTCGGGATTCCTGATACAGAATGGGCAACCAGAATTTCGCTTGCTTCTGTAGGTATCTGGTGGCTGATTTTTACGATTCCGCTCCTGAAAAATATAAAAGAAGAGAAAAAAGAGAAAGTGAAGCGGGAAAAATCATATATAGCCATTGGTTTTTCCAGAGTCGGAAACACCTTCCGGGAGATAAAGCAATTTAAACAGCTGGCTATTTTCCTGATTGCATTTTGGCTTTATAATGATGGAATTTCTACCATCATCCGAATGGCAACGGTTTATGGAAGTGAGATTGGGATTGGTCAGAATGATTTGATCATTGCTTTATTGATTACCCAATTTGTCGGCATACCATTCACCTTCTTTTTCGGTTGGCTGGCAACAAAGATTACAGCAAAGAAAGCATTATTTATTACATTATACATTTATTTAGGGATTGTCATTATTGGTTATTTTATGAGCACTGCTCTTCATTTTTATATGCTGGCAATTATTGTAGGAATGGTTCAAGGAGGAGCACAATCATTGAGCCGATCCATTTTTGGACGTATGATACCAACTGGAAAGCATGCGGAGTTTTTTGGATTTTATGGTATTTCATCCAAGTTCGCGGCCGTAGTCGGCCCATTTATATTTGCGCTTATTGGACAAGTGACGGGAAACAGCCGCTTAGGCATTTTATCGCTTATTTTCTTCTTTATTATCGGAATCATTCTCTTGAAATTCGTGGATATTGATAAAGGAATAGAAGAGGCAAGGAGAGCTTCGAATAAAAAAGAGGAAGTCAATATACGCCCGCAATAAAGATAAGCACATGCTGTCTGGTTCAATACTACTCCCGGCATGTGCTTATTTTTATTATACAATTGGTACACTAAAGCGGTTTGTATCATAATTCGCTACAGGTGTGCCGGTATCATATGAAATATTGCCGATACGGCGGATGAGCTGCGCTTTTACTGATTCTCCACCTTCATTCCAATAATCCGTAACTAAAGGAAGCAGGCTGACGGCATCATTTAATGCATACGTATATAACTCTGCAAAGCTTTCCTCCCGTTTTTCTCCAGTAGCTGCATGCACCCACGGCTTATTTTCTTCATTAAGATAATCAATATTTTCATGGATGGGCTGATGAGAATAAGAACGGATAAAGGCTTTTAAGATTTTATTTTTCCAGCCGCCCGGGTCTGCAAAAAGTTTTTGAGCAGTAATCATATCCTGATAAGCAATCTGGATATCCTTCGTCTGAAAAGATAATTCGGGGTAAAACCTGCGGATAGCATCATCTAATATGTATAAAATGGATACAGGCAATGTGTCGCCAACATTGATTTCTGCATATGCCGGATGCTTCCACAGTTCCATTTTACGCGTGTCTAAAGCCATTTTCGTATCAATAAGGGTTTCCAACTTTTGATGCTTGCTGCCCTGATACCCGGCCCGGTAATGGATATAAGGGTGTGTATGACGGTCCAGCAGATGATGGGTGATAAAACCCGCCACATAGGCTTTTACTTCATCAGGCCCTTCCTGAGCCTGTTCAATCAGGTACATTAGAAAAGGGCCGCATTCTTTTGTGTGCAATGTGTTGCCGATTCCCTGTCCGGTCTTTTGACTGGAAAGCCATGGCCAGAATCGGTAATAAAAGAAAGGGTCAGGTCCTTGAGCGCCTAGAAAGAGAGTATGTCTGGAAGGGGAATGGTGGATATCCCAGGATAAAGCATTGCAAGCATCTTCTGCGAAAAAAATATGTGTCCAGATATTCGGCATGATTTATTCTTCCTTTCTTCAATTTAATTGGTATACGTAAAAATAGCGGATATTCTCTGGAAATATGCTTATTCTTATCATATCATGAAAAAGAAATCGAAAAAAATCAAAAAATTTGATACACTAGATATGATTCGAGGAAAAGTTCAAGGAGGAATTAGGATGGATTATCGTGTTGAAAGAGATACTATTGGGGAAATCAAGGTTCCGGCCGACAAATATTGGGGAGCGCAGACACAACGCAGTAAACAGAATTTCCCGATCGGTCAGGAAACAATGCCTGTCGAAATCATTAAAGCGTTTGCAATTTTAAAAAGAAGTACAGCTGTTGCCAACTTTGAACTGGGGTTAATGGAGGAAGAAAAAGCGGAAGCAATAAAATATGCTGCAGACCAAGTATTAGCAGATAAATTAAATGACCATTTTCCATTAGTAGTATGGCAAACAGGAAGCGGAACACAGTCAAATATGAATGTAAATGAAGTATTGGCGTATGTTGGTAATCAATGGCTGCAAGAGCAGGGGAGCGAGTTAAAACTTCATCCGAATGATGATGTAAATAAATCACAAAGTTCAAATGATACATACCCTACAGCGATGCATGTAGCAGCTGTATTGAAATTGGAAGATACCGTACTTCCTGCCGTGAAGCAACTCAAGGATACACTGGAAGAAAAACAAAATAAATTTACAGACATTGTAAAAATAGGACGGACCCACTTGCAGGACGCAACACCATTGACGCTGGGCCAGGAAATCAGCGGCTGGCACCGGATGTTAGAAAAATCATATACCATGGTTAAAGAGAGCAATGAACATCTGCGGGAGCTGGCTATTGGCGGAACAGCTGTCGGAACTGGTTTAAATGCACATCCGGATTTTTCAGAAAAGGTTTGTAAAGCTATTTCAGCATATACTGGTAAAACATTTATTTCTGCTAAAAACAAATTTCATGCATTAACGAGCCATGATGAGACGGTTTATGCGCATGGTGCGTTAAAGGGTCTTGCTGCAGACATGATGAAAATTGCTAATGATGTACGCTGGTTAGCGAGCGGACCGCGCTGTGGTATTGGAGAAATTACGATACCGGCAAATGAGCCTGGAAGCTCGATCATGCCAGGAAAAGTAAATCCGACACAAAGTGAAGCAGTAACGATGGTAGCGACACAGGTGATGGGAAATGATGCGGCAATCGGATTTGCTGCCAGTCAGGGGAATTTTGAATTAAACGTCTTCAAACCGGTGATTGCTTATAACTTCCTGCAATCCAGCCAATTGCTGGCAGATAGCATTCTTTCCTTTGATGAGCGCTGTGCGGTCGGAATTGAAGCGGATCTGGAGCAAATTGAGAAAAACCTGCATGGATCATTAATGCTAGTAACTGCTTTAAACCCGCATATCGGTTATGAAAATGCTGCAAAAATCGCCAAAACAGCATTTGCAGATAATGCAACATTAAAAGAGACAGCAGTTAAGCTTGGTTTATTGACTGCTGAACAATTTGACGAGTATGTAAGACCAGAACAAATGACACATCCCAAATAAGCTTAGAGAGCAGTACTTTTGAATACGAATATGAAGCAATGAAAAAGCTGAACCCATGCACAGGGTTCAGCTTTTTTAATTTCCAAAAATTAGCTATCATAAGTTGGGCGAAACTGCAGAAGATACTTGTACAGGAGGTGATAATCATGGCAAACAACAATTCAAACCAATTAGTAGTGCCTGGAGTACAACAAGCTCTTGATCAAATGAAATATGAAATCGCTCAAGAATTTGGTGTAAACCTTGGTGCAGATTCAACTTCTCGTGCAAACGGTTCTGTAGGTGGAGAAATCACAAAACGCCTAGTGCAGACTGCTCAACAACAAATGCATGGTAAATAATTTTATTAAATAAAATATTACTGGCTAAAAAGGGGAACTTATAATGAGTTCCCCTTTACCAATATCTCCTGTCTTAACGTATCCGCTGTTCACTCTCATTATCAAAGAAGTGAACCTTATTCATATCAAAGGAAAGCTCTAATTCATCCCCGCCTTGAATATCTGCACGAGAATCGACGCGCGCAACAAATTCCTGATTATTGATACTGGAATAAAGAATAGATTCTGCTCCCATCAATTCCGCAACCTCAATTTTAGCTGTCAGTTTAGACTCGGGAGAGGATTCTAAGAAGACTAATTCATCATGAATATCTTCCGGGCGAACGCCGATAGTCAGTTCTTTTCCTTCATAGCCCTGCTCTTTCAGCGGTGCAAGCTTTGGCTGCGGAATCAGGAAGGAATGATCACCGATTTGGAACTTGTCTCCCTGTAATGTGCCAGTAAAGAAATTCATAGATGGCGATCCGATAAACCCGCCTACAAAAATGTTTTCCGGTAAGTCATAAACATCCTTAGGAGCACCAACCTGCTGAATAACGCCATCTTTCATTACAACCAGTCTTGTTGCCATTGTCATTGCTTCGGTCTGGTCGTGAGTCACATAGATAGTCGTGGTTTGCAGACGCTGGTGCAGCTTTTGAATCTCTGCACGCATTTGCACACGCAATTTTGCATCCAGGTTAGATAAAGGTTCGTCCATCAGGAATACCTTGGCATCCCGGACAATCGCACGCCCTAAAGCAACACGCTGTCTTTGTCCGCCGGATAATGCTTTTGGTTTTCTGTCTAAGTATGCTTCTAATCCTAAAATTTTAGCTGCTTGATCAACACGCTTTTTGATTTCTTCTTTTTTAAATTTGCGAAGCTTAAGTCCGAATGCCATATTATCATATACATTCATATGAGGGTATAAGGCATAGTTTTGGAATACCATTGCGATATCTCGATCTTTTGGTGAAACATCATTCATTAATTTCTCATCAATATACAGTTCCCCGTCAGATATTTCTTCCAAGCCGGCAATCATACGCAATGTAGTTGATTTCCCGCACCCGGATGGCCCGACGAATACAATAAATTCCTTATCTTGAATATGTAGGTTGAAATCTTTTACCGCCAATACATCCTTATCGTATTTCTTTTGAATATGATTTAATTTTAATTCTGCCATGATGACATCTCCTTAAAATGATTTAGTGTTAAAACAAAATGAAAGCGTTTTTCTTATGTTTTTAATTTTACTGAAAAAGCTGTAAAAACAATATGGAGATGTTGCACAAAATTATGACTGGATATTGTGCATATTTGCTAAAATGGCTAAATAAACGGTAAATGCATTATCAAACTGCTTGATATCAATGCCTGTACTTTCATAAAATTTATCGAGACGATATTGCAGGCTGTTCCTGTGGATATATAAATTTTTTGCTGTTTCAGATACATTTAAATTACATTGAATAAACATTCGAATCGTTTCTAAAGCCTCCGGGTCTGTTAAAAACTCTTTCAAAATCCATTCACTTAATTGCTGCCGCTGCTTATGGGAAAGGATTTCAATAAGAAACGAAGGGTATACCTCGGTATAATCAATCACAGCCGTGTCCATTTTTCGAAAGCTTCTCTCTGCCATGGCGGTAATTTGTTCTATGCAGTCTGCCAAGTCTTTATCATTTTCTAAATAGGGGCCGATGAAAAACATGATTTTCACATATAATTCACCTGTTAATGTATCAGCGATCTGGTGATAAGTGATTCCCTCCTCTAAAAAGCTGGCCGGTTCCTCGATAATAAACCCTTCATTTGTATGATTCCATAATATAGATAAATCTCCTGAAAAAAATTCCTGTAACGTTTTTTTGAATACATTTGTATCAATGTGTCCTTGTTCGATTCGAAAAAAAATAAAACGGTAGCGCCCGGTTTTACCAAGGTTTTCGTCTTTTTGCCGGTGAATCCGTGCTTCCCATTGTTTTTCTTTAGGTGTTTGAATGGGCAATTGAATATGGTAAGAAGTCAGAAAAGTGCCCAGAAGGATTTTATCTCTCTCTGTTAATTCTTTATTATCAATACCAATAACGGTATTCTCTAATTTGTACCACTTAAAATCAGGATTCATTTCTTTCTGGTTTTTGGGAAGCTCTGTCAAACTGGGGTAAAGCTTCTTTAATCGTTGTAAATACAATCGTATTCCTCCTTTTAAGCTGAGACAGCAGTTTTATTGCATGCTGCTTTTATTATACTATGAAAAACACAGGATTTATTTTTTAATCCAGTAAATAGATATGGCTATACATACGTTAACAGCTTTGTTATAGTAGCAAGAGACGATGAAGGAGGAGTTATATTAATGTCAAATTTACAAGAACAAGCAAATCAATTAGAACAAGCACTTCGTGAAAGCAAAGAATTTCAGGATTTAAAACAAGCTTATGAAGCAGTAATGTCTGACGAAATTGCAAAGCAAATGTTTGAAAACTTCCGTGAAACACAATTAAACCTGCAGGAAAAGCATATGCAAGGTCAAGATATTTCTGAAGAAGAAATTGAAAAAGCAAGACAAATCGTTGAGACGGTTCAACAGCATGATGCCATCTCAAAATTAATGGAAGAAGAGCAGAAACTAAACAATGTGATTAATGAAATCTCTCAAACCATTACAAAACCATTAGAAGAACTTTATGGTGCAGCTGAATAAAAATGAATGGATAAATCCCTGCCGCTGCTTTACCTTTTGCAGCAGCAGGGATTTTAACTTTTTAACGATGAAAGAGCACCAGCTTAGCATTTGGGCTGACACATCGATGTGTATGCTCAGCGTACCCCTCTTTATCCAGTTTTTCTTTTCCGATTTCCTTTGCTTCTGCATGCGTGGAAGCATCAAATTGTGTATCAAGCAGTTTTTCTCCTGACTGTGAAAATACCGTTAAATAATATGTCCCCATCGAATGACCTCCTCCAAAATGTAATCGCTTTACTCTAAATTATAAAACAAATGAAATACTTCTTGCAATATATATGAATTAGTATTCATTTTTTGAAAGAAGTAAGAATGTTTATAAAAATAGCTGAAATTAATCGCTCCAATGGGTTTCATGGGGGGAGTAATCTTAGGCCCCAAAATACACACTTCGCTTCCCATGGGCCCGAGCCCATCTCCTTTAAAGAAGACATAGCGATTGGCAAGCCGACAGGCGCAGACAGAGCTAAAGTCGCACTTATGCCCAGGAGGTGAAAAGAAGACTTAATGATTGGCAAGCTGACAAGCGCAGCCAGAGTTAAAGTTGGGACTGCGATTACCAATGTTGTCAGGTTAATAAATTTTATATTTGTTACAGATGGGTAGTAATAAACTATCTAGCGGAGGAAAAATACGGAGACTCCTATGGGAAAGCGTAGTGGGAAGACCCCGCAGAAAAAAAGTGAACTTCTTTTTTTCGAGGAGGCTGAGCTCAAGCCCATGGAAAGCGTAGTATTTTTCCGTAGCGGCTATTAACCTGACAACATTGAGACCTGCGATTACTCGATCTATTAAAACCGTTGCTGCGATTACTCGCCCCATCGAAAACCGTTGCAGCAGACATCTTTATGGCAAGAACACTGGTTTTTTAAAAATCAAGTGGTGTTCTTGTCAAAATGATTTAGATAGAAGCGCCGGGGAGGTAATGATAGTAAACAGGATAGATATAATAAAAAAATGAAACGAATGGATATGTTTGTACGTATAACAAGTGGATGAATAAAAATTTGAAAAGTTATATGAACCTTTTGATTCGTTCAATTGTATAGTCAGCAGAAGGGAGAGAAGTATGTGCTAAAGCTATCAAATGTCACCAAGCGGTTTGGAAATCATACTGCAGTAAACAATTTATCTCTGGAAATTCCTGAAAGAGAAATGTTTGGATTTTTAGGCGGAAACGGCGCAGGCAAAACAACAACATTTCGTATGATTCTCGGATTGCTGGATAAAACATCCGGCGATATTACCTGGGACGGCGGCCCGATTTCTTATAATGAGAGTCATTTAATTGGATATTTGCCGGAAGAAAGAGGGCTGTATCCGAAATTAACGGTGAAAGAGCAAATTATTTATTTAGGACGGCTGCGGGGAATGAAAAAACAGGAGGTTCTTAAAAAGCTGGATGAATGGCTGGAACGGTTTAAAGTACCGGAGTACTTAGATAAAAAAGTGCAGGAGCTGTCTAAAGGGAATCAACAGAAAATACAGTTTATTTCTGCCGTGATTCATGAGCCTAAGCTGTTAATATTAGATGAGCCATTTTCTGGATTAGATCCTGTCAATGTAGAAATGCTGAAAAGTGCTGTCAAAGATTTAAAAAATCAGGGGACGTCGATTGTTTTCTCCTCTCACCAGATGGAGCATGTCGAGGAAATGTGCCAGCATATCTGTATTCTGCAAAAAGGAACGCCAGTTGTTCATGGTTCCTTGCGGGAAATCAAACACAGCTTCGGAAAGAAAAATCTTGATATTCGCGGTGATTTTTCAACGGCATTTTTAAAGAATTATCCAGGTGTGGCTTCTTATAAAGAACTGCCGGATGGGTGTGCATTGCAGATTGAGGATGAACAAATTGCACAAGATATATTTTCAGAGCTGCAAGGGAAAGGATTTGTCCGGAAATTTGAAATTGAAGAGCCTTCTTTAAATGATATCTTTATTGAAAAGGTAGGTGCTTCTTATGAATAAATTCTGGACGATTGTTGGTCATACGTATCTTTCGCGTGTGAAATCGAAATCATTTATTATTACAACGGCAATTACATTAGCTATTATTATTGGTTTCGCAAATATATCTTCTATTATTGATATGTTTTCAGGTGATGAAGAATCGGATCAAGTGCTTGTCATCGATGAATCCGGAATATACGGTGATTATTTGCAGGAGAAAGGGATAAGTGAAGGCACCGGAATTACCTTTGAGAATTTTGAAGGAACAGAGGAAGAAGCGAAGGATGCAGTCACCGCTGAAGAATATGATGGCTTGCTTGTCATTGCTGCCGATGAAAATAATCTGCCTGAAGGAGATTATTATGCGAATCGTATTGCGGAAACGGGCGAACAAGTAGAAATTGAGCAGATTCTGCAGCAGCTGAAGGTGGTTGTTGGAACACAGGAAGCGGGAATTGATCAGCAAACATTAGATATGATTTACGCTCCGGTGAGCCTCCAGACAGAGCAGCTGGATGACAGCGCCAGAACAGCGGAAGAAATGAATCAATCTCGGGGTCTGGTATATGTGATGCTATTTGTTCTGTACATGACCGTTCTTCTTTATGGACAGATGATTGCTACAGATGTGGCAACAGAAAAATCATCCCGCGTCATGGAGCTTCTTATCTCCAGTGCCCCGCCTATGATGCATATGTTTGGAAAGATTGTCGGGATTGGTTTGTTAGGGTTAACACAAATGATTATCCTGCTGGGCGGAGGTTACTTTGCCATTCAAGCAAATCAAGATTCTGCAGCAGGGGAATTTTTTGAAGTGATGGGAATTATGGATAATGATCCAGTTATTTACATTTATGCGATTGTCTTTTTCCTATTAGGCTATTTCCTCTATGCAACTCTGGCGGCCATGCTTGGATCGTTAGTCAGCCGGATCGAGGATGTCAATCAATTGATTATGCCGATGACAATGTTGATTGTCATTGCCTTTGTCATTGCAATGACAGGTTTGGGTATACCTGAATCAACATTGATTACGGTGACATCTTATATCCCATTCTTTACGCCGATGATAATGTTTTTACGTATCGGTATGCTCAATATCCCATTTTGGGAAATTGGTTTGTCCATCGGGATTATGATTGTAACGATTGCTTTGTTTGCTGCATTGGCAGCGCGTGTATACAAAGGCGGTGTGCTGATGTATGGTAAGTCGGGATCGTTAAAAGATTTGAAACGTGCCATCAATTTATCAAAGAAAGAATAGCTGCATGATTGATTTTAAAATAACCGCTTCGCCTGCGTGGCAGATGAAGCGGTTATTTTAAAGGTTAACGGGAAAGATAGTGATGGTTGAACCGGAAGTATTTATCAGCCGGATGATTTATACAAAGCAATAGAACCGGACTCTAAAAATAACTCCTGTTCAGGATACGTTTTATTTTGATTAATGATATAATGGACTTTTAAGCAGAAGTCTTCTGCATTGACATATATACGGTAGGGTGGTATATTAAAAGAGAAGATTAAAGGAGGGATACGATGGATTCCTTACATGAGCATACATTGAAACCAAGAACAGATGCCGAGAAAAAAGCAGTAACGAATCGTTTAAAACGAATTGAAGGTCAGGTCCGCGGTATTCAAAAGATGATTGATGAAGATAGATACTGTGTAGATATTCTTGTTCAAATCAGTGCAATCAATTCCGCGTTAAAACGAGTTGGATTTGAAGTTGCTGAACGTCACATCAAGCATTGTGTCAGCGATGCTGTAAAATCTGGAGAAGGCGATGAAGCAATTGACGAACTGATGGATGTGTTGAATCAGTTTACAAAATAATAAATAAATCATGGTAAAAGTCTACACGTACAGTAGGCTTTTTTTATGTGCCTGAGAATATTCAACGGATAGAACGTGCATTCTGTTATTGGCTCTGTTAAAATAAGGATATCATAAAATTGGGAGTGGAGACAGTGAATGCAGCAGTTACTTTTATTCATGCAGCTGATTTACATTTAGACAGCTTATTTAAAGGCCTGAGGCATGTGCCTGCCAATCTATTTAAAGAAATTCAAGAAAGCACATTTACTGCTTTGAATCACCTGGTTGATGAAGCGATAAACAATAAGGTAGATTTTGTTTTATTAGCAGGTGATCTGTACGATCAAGAATCACAAAGCTTAAAAGCGCAAATAAGACTGCGACGCGCATTCGAAAGGCTGGCGGATGAAAATATTGCAGTATTTTTATCCTATGGAAATCATGATTTCAGAAAAGGAGATTCCTTTGATGTGGAATACCCCGGCAATGTATATATCTTTCCTGAGGAATCCGTAACGTGTATCCCTTTTTATAAGAATGGAGAAGCGGCTGCGGCTATATACGGATTCAGCTATGAAAATAGAGCGGTATATGAAAATAAATCTTCAGAATATGAGCGGACAGGGGAGGAATTTCCATTTCACATCGCTATGCTGCATGGCAGTGTGGCAACAAATACAGAGCATGACTCCTATGCGCCATTCCAGCTGAAAGACCTGTTAAACAAACGCATGGATTATTGGGCGTTGGGCCATATACATAAACGGCAGCATCTCCATGCGGATCCTCCGGTTATTTATCCGGGCAATATACAAGGGAGGCATCGAAAGGAGACAGGAGAAAAAGGCTGTTATCTGGTTAACTTAAGCAGACATCAGGTAAAGCAAACCTTCTTGCCGCTTCAGGCAATTCGTTATGAAGAAGCACAGGTGGACATTCGGGATTGTCTCACTCCTTCTCAAGCAGAAAAAGCCATTATGAGGCAATTGCCGGAACACAGTGTCCCAAACTTATTGTATTTGAACATAACTGCAAGAGAAAATGAGGCATTTGCTCCGGATGATATCCTTGTTCAAGAGTTAGTTGAAGTGATAAATGAATCTTTAACAGAAGTTTTTCCATGGCAGTATATTTATCGTTATCAGCTTGTTTTGGAGGAGGAATCAGCTCAGCTGAAAGACGCTTTTTTAGAGGATATATTAAAAGAAGCTGATATGGCATTTATTCAGGAAGGATTAAATGAAATTTATCATCACAAGGATGCGCGAAAGTTTTTATCCCCTCTGTCGGAGGAGGAGGAACAGACGATTAAATCGGATGCTTATAAGCTGCTGAATACGTTATTGAGGAAGGAGAGAGCAAGGTGAGAATAAAGGAAATTACGATTTACGGGTTTGGCAGATGGGTCGACCAGACTTTCTCCTTCTCTGGTTCTAATCTGATAATCCTTCTAGGCGATAATGAAGCCGGGAAAACAACCCTGCATCAATTTATTTTATATATGCTTTTTGGAATGTCCAAAAAGCAATGTGATTTTTATCGTCCCAAAACCAGCAGTAAATTAGGAGGAAGGATGATATTAGAGCATCCTGCGGAAGGGAATGTAATGATTGAACGGTTGGATGCATCAGAGGTCAGGTGCTTTGATAACGTTGGAGCGGAAAGAGACATGACCTGGTTCGGAGCTTTTTTGGGAAATATGAATCTGGAAACCTTTCAATCGATTTATTCCTTTTCCAATCAAGATTTAACCGTGATGCAGGATATGAATGAATCGGATATCAGCGAGCTTCTATTAAGTGTTGGTTTAACGGGTTCAGCAGCGATTTATAAAGTGGAAAAGAAGCTGCAGGCAGAGCTGCAGAAGCAATTTAAGCCTTCTGGCACCAAGCCGGTTATCAATGAAAAACTAAGTGCGTTACGAACCAAAGATAAACAGACTGGGGAAAGCAAGCAGCTGGAAAAATCATATAAAGAACAAATAGAAAAAATGCGTGCATTGGAAAATAAACATAGGTTGAAAAAAGAGCAGATTGCAGAGAAAAATGAACAGCTGGAAAGAGAAAAGCAGCTGGAAAAAATACTGCCTATACGAAAAGAAATGCTTCGTGTTTCCAAAGAATTACAAAAACTGGCGGATGTCCGTGATTTTCCATTAGATCATCAGGAGCAAATAGAGACAATCCATGCAGATATGAATCAGGCAGACAGAGAAATCAGCTCCCATCAGGCTACCTTAGATACGTATATGGAGAAAAAACAAGAATTAGAAACGATTACCCTTCAGGACGGGGAAAAAGAAAAATTAAACCATTTACTGAATCAAAAAGCAGAAATAACCTTTATGATAGAACGAAGGAAAACGTTGAAAGAGGACTATCATTATAAAGCCCGTGAAATTACAGAGATGATTCAGGAAAAGCAGGTTCGTATAACTGCTGAGGATTTAGAACAGCTGGAATTACCGTTTTATCTTGAAAAGGAATGGGCGGCATTACGTGAAGAGCTGGGAAATGTACAAAAAAGCATCGCTGATAATCAACAGCAGAAAGACCATTTGGCCCAGGAAAAAGCACGAATGGAGGAGGAGCATCAGCAAGCAGAAAAAGAACTGCTTGCTGATGTGCATGTAGATGAATTAAAGCAGCGGATCCAAGCTTATCATCAGACCAATCAACGGAGCGAAACGCAGCACCAGTATATGTATCAGATGCTGGGTCAAATGATAGAAGAGAAGCAGAAGCAAACAAAAAGATTTACAGCTGTTGGAATAGGAATTGCCTTGGCAGCAGCCTTTATTGGGTATGCAGGAAGCATACCGTGGCTTTTTTTATTCAGCCTGGCAGGCGGAATTGGTATATATTATTTCCGGCACGTACAACAGCAGGATACCCAAAAATTAAAACTTCAGCAGGAAAGCTGGCAGACCAGCCCCTCTGAACAAGAAATGGATGTGACAGAAGCGGAATATCTGGAAGCGCAGGAAATTTTGGAAAGGCAGCAGATATTGCGCAGTAAGCTTTCTGCTTTAAATGAGAGGTTGCGAGAAACGATTCATCAGCTAAAAGTGAAGGATACGGCTGAATCTAATCTAATGAAGCAGCAAAATAAATTAGAAGAGGGCAGGCGGAAGCAGCAAAATCACTATCCATTTTTAGAATCCATCGACGTCTTTTATTGGCAGGATATTTACCATTTATTACAAAAGCTGCTTCAGCTGACGAATGAAAAGCAGCATATCTATACAGAATTAGTCAGAGTAAAAGAACGGATAGAGCAGTTTTCAGACCAGGCCAAGAGTTGGCTGGAGCATAAAGGGCTGGCCGGGGAGACTCGAATGGATGAAATACTGCATGCCCTTGAAGAAATAGAACAGCAAGAACAACAGCACCAGCATGAGCTTCAGCAGCTGAAACAATTTATAAAGGACACCAGCAATAAACAGGCAGCTTTCATCCAAAAAAGAAACCATGATAAGAAAGAAATAGATAAGCTGTTAAACATGGCAGGAGTGGAGTCTGTAGAAGTTTATTTTGAAAAGCAGACAAGAAAAGAGCAGTATAATAAACTGTACGCCAGGCAAGAAGAACTGAGAGAAAGAATCCATATCATGCTTCCAGAGAAATGGCAGCAGGAATGGACAACTGATTCCATAGAGGATGCTGACCATTATAAAAAGAAAAAGGAATTAGAATTGGCATTAGCGGATGAGGAAGAAGCGTTAGAACAATTAAAGAGCCAGCAGGCAGAGCAGAAATTACGAATCGAACAGCTGGAATCTACGGAGGATATATCCTTGCAAATGCACCAGCTGGCAATGGAGAAGGAAGAACTGGAGGACTTGGTCAGAACCTGGGCAGTACAAAAAACAGCTTTACGGATGCTGGCCGCTGCGAAAAGCCAATACAAGGATAAATACTTGTCGCTTGTAATTGAAACCGCCCAAATCTATTTTAAAGAGATTACTAGAAATCAATATGATACAATATATTCACCTGCAGCAGAACAGCCTTTTCAAGTAGAAAACAGCAGGGAAAAACGACGATTTCGCGTGGAGGAGCTTTCTCAGGGAACAAGAGATCAGCTTTATATTTCCCTGCGGCTTGCGATTAATGAGGTGATGGCAAAAGCGAGCGGTCTGCTATTTCTGATGGACGATGTTTTAGTACATTTTGACGGGAAACGCTCAGAACGTATGCAACAGATACTGGAGCGGATGGCGGAAAATCAGCAGGTTATTATATTTACATGCCATAGAGAGCTGGCTGAAGCTGCAAATGGAGAAATCATTCATCTTAATGCTGGAGATGCTTGATTTGGAGGGAGGAAAAAAATGAAAAAAGGAATCGCATATTTAACAGTCGGTGATAAATTTGAAGGATTTTTATTGATCAATGATGCTACGAAGGGTACGACCAGCAACGGAAAACCATTTTTAACGTTAATGCTGCGAGATGAATCTGGCGAGATAGAATCGAAGCTGTGGGATGCCACCAAAGAGGATGAAGAGAACCTTGTCGGTGAGCAGATTATCCATGTAACGGGAGATATTAATCAATTTCGCGGGAAAAATCAATTACGCATTCATTCTATCCGCTTATCCCAGGAAACAGATCAGGTTCAAGTCAGTGATTTTGTCGGTAAGGCTCCCGTAGGCAAAGAAGAGCTGGGAGAAAAGCTGACAGAAGCTATTTTTGAAATGAAGAACCCGACGTTGCAGCGTATTGTGCGGGGGTTTGTAAAAAAATATCAGCATGAATTACTTATTTATCCGGCTGCTGCGAAAAACCACCATGATGTCGCATCAGGACTCGCCTATCATATTGTCAGCATGGTGGGGATTGCCCGGCAGCTTCATGAGCTGTATCCTTCCATCAATAAAGATTTATTATATGCAGGTATTATCTTGCATGATATCGGAAAAATAAAGGAATTATCCGGGGTCGTGTCAACAACATATACGCTGGAAGGAAAATTGCTTGGACATATTACCATTATGGTAGAAGAGATAGCAGAAATGGCGAAGGAGCTGCAAGTAGAGGATAAGGAAGAGGTGCTTATTTTACAGCACTTGATTTTAAGTCATCATGGAAAAGCAGAATGGGGGAGTCCGAAGCCTCCAATGGTCAAGGAAGCTGAACTGCTGCATTTAATTGATTTGATTGATGCAAAAATGAATATGCTGGATAAAGCACTGGATAAGGTGCAGCCGGGCGAATTTACAGAACGGCTTTTTGCGATGGACAACCGCTCTTTCTACAAGCCTTCCTTTGAGTAGCCCTTAAAAAATATTGAATCCCTCGGATCGCTGTGAAGATTATGTCATTTTCTATTTACTTGTTCATATATATTTATTAAGGAGTGGACAAGGGGGATTTAAGATGAGCTCGATTCCAATTTGGGTCTTAGCAGTGGTTTTGTTAATTTTATTCAGCGGATATATGGCAGTGCGTGCGTTTTTAGCTGAAAGAAAGCTGGATAGGCAGTTTATTGAACGTGAAGGTAAGATATATATGGAACGTATTCAAAAGGAACGATTGAAAAAAAGAGAGCAGTAATAAAGTAAAAAAATCGCTACCCATTTTCAAAATGGATAGCGATTTTTTTTATTGTTCAGATTCCGTGTCTTCTGCAGGCTGCTCTTCTTCAGAAGGCTGTTCAAATAAATCTTCAAGTCCTTCAGCAGAGATATCTACATTCGCATCTTCAATTAAATTTTGAAGTTTTGCTTGAATGTCCTCCTGATTTGCTTGTTGAAGAACGAGCTCGCTTCTTAATTCATCCTTTAATTCTTCAAAGTCGCCAATGGTTTCTTCTTTTTCACGTACATCATTTACTTTGATAATATGGAAGCCAAATTGAGATTGCACAGGGTCGCTTATTTCACCTGGTTCCATAGAGAATGCAACTTCTTCAAACTCAGGAATCATATCGCCGGCAGAGAAGTAACCAAGATTACCGCCGTCTTCTGCACTGCCATCCGTTGAGTATTCAGAAGCAAGGTCTTCAAACTCTTCCCCATCATCTAATTTTTCTTTTACTTCATTTGCTGTTTCTTCATCCTGCACAAGAATATGCTGTGCATCTACTTCTGAATTCTTTCTGTCATAGTAATCCTTCAGCTCTTCATCCGTAATTTCCATATCTTCAGAAATAGCGGCTTCTTGAAGCATACCTACATAGACTAAATCTCTAAGTTCTTCTTCATCACCGAATTGCTGAGCCACCATGGAATCAAATTCATCTTCACCAAGTTCATTTTTCATGGTATCGATTTCTTCATCTACTTGCTCGTCAGTCACTTCGTATTGGTCTTCTAAAACTTTTATGGTAACAAGCTCTTCAAGAACAGCTTCCCCATTACGTTCTTTTAATTCATCATAAAACTCTTCTTTTGTGACGTCGCCTGCGTCTGTTGTTGCGACCACTTCATCGTCGGAAGAATTACATGCAGCCAATGCAAGCACACTGGCAGATATTGTTGCTGCTAAAGTCCATTTTTTCATGTCTGATATACACCTCTACTCTTTTCTCATCTTGCTATTATTGTTTACCATGATTAATATATCATACTTTTCCAGTTTAAATAATTATTTTCAACTTTTTACTAAAAAATCACATTAAACTGTCACATTTAAAACACGCAGATAAGAACAAACTAGCATAGCTACCAATATCATATTCGTAACCCGGTCCATTCTTTCTGATTTTTGCTTGGAAAGCTCCATTTTTGTACTTAAAGCACTAATCATCACATTAAAAATAAGTAATATAAAAAAACCAAAAATGATATAAAAAATAGCCATGTTCTATGTACGCCCCTTTACAATAATGCTACTTCTCTAACTCTATCAAAAACAAATCGCATTGAACAGTCATAAAGCGCAACTTAATGGAGTAAAACACGATTTTCTCTTCCTGAAAAAACATATTTTTATAATTGCGATAGAGAGAGGCTGCGGTCACGCATGCTGTAATAAAGTAAAAAAAGCTTTTACCAGCGGAAATTTGCCAGCAAAAGCTTTCTTTCTATGAATTGGCATTTGTGTTTTTTAGTTTTTCTTCTAATTCACGAATACTTGATTCAATTTGTTCCAGTGACTGGTGAATATTATCCTGCTGAGGTTCTACAGCGTTTTTCCAGTCTTCAACGGATTTTCGCATTTCTTCCGTCAATTCTTTGACTAAAACAGCACCTTCTTTAGAAGTTCGAAGCAGCTGCTCTTTGATTCGAATGCTGTCTTCTTTTAAATTCATCAATAGTTCTTTTAATTCTAAGGATTGATTTTTGACTCTTACACGAACATCCTTGCCTGATTCAGGTGTGCTTAATAGTGCAATGCCAGCACTGACAGATGCTCCAACGATAAAACCCAGGGTTAATGATTTTTTCTTAGACATAATAGGAAATGCACTCCTTTCTTCTTTCACATATACCTTTTCCTTTTACGATATGTACTTAAACATCTTCCTGCAAAATAAATGCAATATACATATTATAGGAAAAAGAATCAATTTCTGCTAGTATGAATGTTTTTTTACTATCTTTATTTTAACACAAAATAGATAAGATATGATAAATATACTTTTTTAGAATGGAAAAAGCATTCGCTCCAATTTAAAATGGAACGAATGCCTTGGAAGACAAGGAAGAGCTGAAAGTTTTTTTGCTTTCTGATCTTCTTTACGAAACCGCAGCTACTTTGCTTCGCTTCATAATCCCCTCTACAATTGGATAAACAACCAGCATGATAACGGTATTCATTACTGCTGCTGGAAGAACAACAGCTGCAAATAAAGCAAGAAAACCGCCTTCTAAGAATCCTAAGAAGAAAAGCGCAACAGATAAAAAGATACTGCCGCTGATCAATGTCCCGGCAAATGTTAGTACAGAAGCTGTTACTTTTGTATTCATCTGCTTTCTTACCAGCAAAAATAACAGAAAGAAAGCAACTGCTGTCAGCGGTTTATCAATCAGGTTGGCAATTTGTCCTCCCGGAGCCGCTGTGGTCAATGCGGAAATAGCGCCTGTTGCAAATGCAAGCAGAATAACATAATTCCATTTAGGGAATAAAATAATACCTAAAAACATCATTGCCAGCATCATATCAGGCTTTACTCCAAATAATAGCGGGGGCATTACAAAATGCAGTACGGTTCCGATACTTACCAAAAGGGCAAGAATGGTTAAAATTTTTGTCTTCATTACTTAACTCTCCTCTACTTTTCTATACTCTGCTTTCCGGCTGTGCGCTCATCGCCAGCCGCGAAAGGTTATTGTCAGTATATCAAATGCTGTTAAAAATAAAAAGAACGAAATGAACGGTTTTTAGTGCTTGATTTGCTCATTGATTGCTTTTGCAACCGCCTGTAAATCATCTGATGTGTAATCCTCTGTATGCGTTATCCAATTTGGTGTGTACCCGTCTCCATCGCCGTAGCGCGGAATTAAATGAACGTGCAGATGGAAGACAGACTGCTCAGCTGCCGGTTCGTTATTATTAAGCAGATTGATTCCTAATGGCTGATAGGCATCGCGAATAGCGTTAGCAATAACGGGTATTCTACTGAATAATTCTTTTGCTGTTTCTGACGGTGTTTCATAAATATTCTTCGTGTGTTCTTTAGGAATAACAAGTGTATGCCCTTTAGTTACTTGACTGATATCGAGGAAAGCATATACCTTATCATCCTCGTAAACTTTGGCAGAGGGAATGTCTCCATCGATAATTTTGCAAAAAATACAATCTTCATGTGCCATCTTTTGTTCCTCCCTATCTAATTTAAAATGTAATCTTTTATCTATTGTATAGAGTTGGACCGGGTAAAGTAAAGGGTTCTGTATTAAACTTGTTAAAGGATGTCTAAAAAACTTCCCGTAATTTGTAGAACGGTTCATTTTGGAATCTTCTTCGAATGATGATAAAATCAGATTAGTGAACAAAGGGGGTTAACAAGGTGAGTTCCTTATTACATATTGAAAACTTGTATGGAGGCTATACCCATAAAAATGTATTGCATGATATATCATTTGATTTAAATAAAGGAGAAATCGTCGGGCTGATTGGATTAAACGGTGCTGGAAAAAGTACAACCATTAAGCACATTATCGGCCTGATGCAGCCAAAAAAAGGGGAGGTACAGGTAGAGGGGAAAAGCTTTCAGGATGATCCTGAAGGGTATCGTAACCAGATGGCATACATTCCGGAGATGCCGATTCTGTACGATGAGCTGACTTTATATGAACATCTCAGGCTGACAGCCATGGCCTACGGAATTGAAGAAGAGGTATTTGAGCAAAGGCTGCCTAAGCTTTTACAGGAGTTTCGGTTAGAAAAGAAATTGAATTGGTTTCCGGTCCATTTCTCAAAAGGAATGCGGCAGAAGGTTATGATTATGTGTGCTTTTCTGATTGAACCGCCGCTTTATATTGTGGACGAACCATTTGTTGGTCTGGATCCATTAGGCATCCAGTCTTACCTGCAGATGATGGACTCGATGAAAAAGCAGGGGGCTGGCGTCTTAATGTCCACGCATATTCTGGCAACAGCGGAGAGATACTGTGACCGATTTCTTATTTTACATGATGGGAAATTACGTGCGGAAGGAACATTAGAAGAGCTTCGCACGCAATTCCAGATGCCGGGAGCAACTTTAGATGATTTATATGTTCAGCTGACAAAGGAAGATGATCATGTTTGATTCGCATGCACTTTATAAAAAACGTTTATCTTCCCATGTCAAAAATTTAAGCAGATATTTAAAATATATGTTTAACGGACATATTGCATTTGCCATGTTTTTTTTCATTGCTGCAACTGCTTATTATTATCAGCAGTGGCTGGAACAATTACCGGAGAATTTTCCGACTGGAATCATCATGGGAATTGTTTTAGGATTGCTGATCAGCTATAATCCAATCCGGACATTATTGCAGGAGCCGGATCTGGTGTTTCTTATTGCTGCTGAGCAGCGGATGGGAGCGTATTTCCGGAATAGCTTGATTTACAGCTTTGCGATTCAAACATACCTCATTGTACTTGCAGCGGCTGCATTCAGTCCGCTCTATTTCGCCAGTTTCAGCGGGCGGTCGGGAAGCATATACCTTGTTACGCTTTTGTTATTTTTGATTTTTAAAGGCATGAATATGCTGGCAAACTGGAATATGCTGAAGGTAAGAGAGAAGAGTTTGCGAACCATTGATTTAACAGCACGGACACTGCTTAATATCGTTATAGCTTACTTTGTGATTGAAGGACAGGCATTATACGCTGTGATAACGATGGTGTTGCTGCTTCTTGTGATTGTATATGATTTTATTGTGGCAGCAAAACAGCCGGGCATTATTTGGGAATTGTTAATAGAAAAGGATCAAATCCGCCTGCAATCCTTTTACCGGATTGCGAATTTATTTGCAGATGTTCCGCATTTGAAAAATAAAGTAAAAAGAAGAGAATGGCTGACAAAGACCTTTATCAGCAGAATCCCATTTGAACGTTCAGCTTCCTATGATTACTTATATCAGATTTCTTTTCTCCGCAGCGGGGATTATTTAGGGATGTATCTCCGGCTTGTAGTAATCGGCGGTATTTTTATCTGGGTTATTCCTAATCTCTGGATAAAAATTTTATTTGCCATTTTGTTTATTTATTTGAGTGTTTTTCAGATGATGGCTCTATATCACCATCACCGTACACAAATGTGGCTGGATTTGTATCCGCTGAAGCCCGGATTAAAACTGGAAGCAGTGATTAAAATTATTCGCAAGCTCGGCTATATGCAGGCATTTGCTTTTACCTTTTTATTTATTTTTCAGCTTGAGTGGCTGGGGAGTATTATTGTATTAATTGGCGGTCTAGCTTTTGTCTGGGCATATGTAACATTCTACGTGCATCCTAAACTGGATAAGGTATAAAAACAAGCTGACGAGAGGATAGCCTCGTCAGCTTGTTTTATTTGGCTTGTTCCTGATAGGTCAAATAAATATTTGCGAAAGCTTTTGCAGCTATAAGCATAGCTTTTTCATCGATATCAAATCTCGGATGATGATGCGGATAATCATTTCCCTCCAGATTCGCACCTGTCAGGAAGAAAGCGCCTGGTTTTTCTAATAAGTAATAAGCAAAATCTTCTCCGACCATTAACGGCTCCGTAATCGCTGCAATGTCTACACCATCAATTTCCTTTGTTGTCTGGAGGACAAGATCTGTCTGCTCTGGATGATTGATAACTGGCGGATACCCTTTAACATAGTCAAACGTATAGGAAGCACCGAAAGAATCGCAAACTCCTTTTAGAATCTGCTCCATTTCCTGAATGATTTTTTCTTGCACTGCTGTATCGAAATGTCTGACGGTTCCGACCAATTTAGACTGGTCGGCAATGATGTTAAAGGCATTCCCTGCTTCAAAAATACCAATTGAGATAACGGCAGATGATAATGGACTTAATCGTCTGCTCACAATTTGCTGGAGTTGGGAAACTGCCTCAGCACCAATCACGATGGCATCCTTTGTATCTTGCGGAATAGCGCCGTGACCGCCCTTTCCCTGAATCGTAATTTCAAACCGGTCCGTACCTGCCATGATTGCCTGATGTGTAGAATAAATACTTCCAAGCGGGAGGGTTGCCCATAAGTGTGTGCCAAATACAGCATCTACATCTTTCAAAGCACCGGCTTCAACGATTGGTTTCGCCCCGCCGGGAGCATATTCTTCTGCATGCTGATGAATAAAGACAATACTTCCTTCCAAGTCATTTTGAAACTGTTGCATTACTTTTGCAAAGGTAAGCAGGGTAGCAGTATGGCCGTCATGACCGCAAGCATGCATGACACCCGGAACCTGAGATTTATAAGGAACATCCTTCTCATCCTGTATCGGCAGCGCATCAAAGTCAGCCCGGAAAGCAACGGTTTTGCCCGGTTTTGCTCCTTTTAATGTTGCTACGACACCGTTACCGCCTACATTTTTTTCGTATGGAATACCTAATTTTTTATAATAGTTTGCGATGTATTTAGCGGTTTCTGTTTCTTCAAATGACAGCTCGGGATGCTGATGCAAATATCTGCGGATGTCTACCATTTCTTCATATGTGTTATCAAGAAGGGAATGAATAGCTGATAACATATTAACCACCTCTTTCAATTGATAGCCTTGTAATAAATAGAGATAAGCCTCTAATTTCAATCTCTTTCATTATATCACTAATCCAAGAAGCTGTAGAACAAATATTTCGAGGATTAAAATACTTTTGCGTATGGCAGCAATATAAAAACCATGAAGCAGTAATCGCTTCATGGTCAGGAAGAAGTTCATATCAATTGTTCTTAATGGATACGCGGGTCTTCTAATAATCTCTCTATTTCTTCTTTATGATGTGTTTCATCAGAGATCAAGTCCTCTAATTTCACAACCAGCTCTGTCAGCCCCAGTTCCTCAGCCTGTGCTTTTCTTTTTTCATAGCGCTTAATCGTATCTGTCTCAGATTGAAGGGAGGCCTTCAATAAATCTGCCACTTGGGAAGGCTGCGGTACTGAAGCTGCTTCTGTAGTCGGGGTGCCGCCAAGTGATTTGATTTTTTCGGATAAATAAAGCGCGTGTCCTAATTCGTCTGTTATTTCTGATTCAAAAAATGGTTTCAGCGCGGACCTGTATAAACCTGAGACAACGGATGCGCTGTACGTATACTGGATAGCTGCAGCGTATTCATTCGATAAATCTTCATTTAATCCGTCAATTAATTCTTGTAATTTTGCATCCATACTTTATCACCCTTTTTTATGATTTTTACTTCTTTATATATATTTCCCATTGTTATTTTTGTCAAACCTGTTTAGCATAAATAAAGAGAACAGAAAAGGAGAGGTTATATGAAAAATAAAACAGCAGCAGTTTTGTTCAGCGTATGGATGGCTGCTTGTTTACTTAGTATTGTCTGGATAATACAAATAAAACGTGATATTTTGCCATATACCGATCAATGGACCAGAGGAATCGTTCCTCATGTTCATGGAACAGGTTTATTTGATTTTTTCAGAGTGATTACGGAGTTAGGCTCTTCGCATGTACTTATCCCGATAGCCATTGCTGCAGCGGCAGGACTTATGCTGTTGTATAAGCATTGGTATCCGGCGCTGCTGCTTTTAGGAGGAACGTTATTTGCGCATTTACTGAATACATGGATAAAGCAGCTTATAGCAAGAGAAAGACCGAGTGTCTCTGTTACTTTAAATGCAGAAGGATTTAGTTTTCCATCGGGACACAGTATGATTTCCATGGTTTTTTATGGCCTGCTGGCTTATTTACTATGTAAAAAAATACATTCAGAGAAAGGAAAGCTGATGGTGCAGATTCTATCAGGAACGCTCGTTTGTTTAATTGGAATCAGCCGCTATTTTATTAATGTACATTATATAACAGATATCATTGCCGGATTTACGATTGGTTTTGCGCTGCTTTATATTTATATTCGTATAGATAAAAACATCTCAGACTTAAGACGGAGAAGAGAACCTGCTTAAGCTGGTTCTCTTTTAATCCTATTCCGAAGTAAAATAGAGTTATAGAGAAAGGGGTTGATGAAACACATGAAGAGAGTTTTTTCTTATTTTATAGCAATTTGCTTCATTTGGATTGGAATCATGTTAATTGTAAACAGTTTAAATATAGATGGTTTTGAATTAAATTTTGGCTGGACATATATTTATCCATTATTCTTTGTGGTTGCCGGAGCTGTGCTGCTGGGAAGCGCCGTAATCAAAAAAGGCGGCAGGTGGATGATAGGTACGTTCTTGCTCGTTTTTGGGGGGCTCTTGTTAGCAGATCGGTTTGGGCTGGTTGATTTTACATTTTGGAATGTGTTTAAGCTCTGGCCGCTGATTCTGATTTTTATAGGAATCAGTCTATTTCGCGGACTTCATTTCTTGACTGTGTACAGCGGCAGTTCGAAAAAAAGGAAAAAAGATCGCTGGTACGCCTTCTCAGAACTTAAAAAGAATGATGCGCCATTTACAATAGGAGATATGGAGAAAAAGGGAAACTGGAATTTGGAGCCAATGAATATTACCACCATGGTAGGCAATTTTTATTTAGATCTGACCGATGCCTATATACCGGATGAAGAAACAGAGATAAATATTCGTTCGCTGGCAGGCGACGTCACTATCCTGATTCCCGGGGAAGTGGAATTCCAAGCCAAAGCGGCAGCAAAGGCTGGAGATATCAATATTTTGGATGAGGAATCGACAGGAATCAATACATCCTTGTTTTATAAAACGGATCAGTTTGAAACAGCTACCAAAAAATTATTTATCGACATTCGCTTAAAGGCAGGATCTATTCGGGTAGACCGAGTATAAGATGGGAGGAGGAAGAAAATGAAACGTTGGGGAAAAAGTATCCGATTCAGCTTTATAAAATCTCATCTTTATGTTTTATTTTTAACAACATGCATCCTGCTGGCTATTATTCTATCCTTATTTGTTATTTGGGAACCAAACTGGCTAACGGCACAAAGTATCTTTTTATTTATCGGCTTATATATTATCATTGGATTTATTTTGTCCCTGCAGGCCGGATTTACACAAATCGGCAATTTATTAAAAATACGCTTAGATGCCATTTCCATCCAAATCAAGCAATTTGCCAACGGAAATTATACTTCTAAAATCACGAATGTTCATGAGGATGTGGATGAAACAGATCGAATTATTGCTGAGCTGAATGATTTAGGAGATAAATTGCAACGGCAAGTGGAATCCTTACAGCGGATGGCCGATGAGAAATCAGATTATGCGAAATCAGCACATAAAGCAGCAGTTATTGAAGAACGGCAGCGGATTGCCCGGGACCTTCATGACGCTGTCAGCCAGGAGCTTTTTGGGCTGGCAATGCTATCAGAGACAGCATTAAAGCTATTTGATAAAAATCCTGCTACAGCAAAAGAACAAATGGAGGAAGTCGTACATTCCGCGCATCAGGCACAGGCAGAGATGCGTGCATTATTGCTTCATTTACGGCCGGTTTATCTTACGGGCGGAGAAACGTTAGAAGAAGGCATTCAGAAATTAATCGATGCTTTAGAACAAAAAAGCAATCTGACATTCCAAATCGATATGGATGAAGGCTTAGATTTAAAAGAAGTAGTCGAGGAGCACATTTTTCGAATTATTCAGGAATCTTTATCGAATATCCTGCGGCATGCGAATGCAAATACGGTTCAGCTAGAAATAAAACAGAGGCGAGAAGAGCTTTATGTCCGTATTGAAGATGACGGCATCGGCTTTGAATCAGATGATCAGCAGAATAATAAAGCTTCTTATGGTCTGAAAACAATGAAGGAACGCAGCGAAGAATTAGGCGGAACATTTACCATTCGTTCCAAAAAAGGGCAGGGTACATATATTTATATTCGAATTCCCAATCAAGGGAATGAAAAAGGGGAGAATGTATTATGATTCGTGTAGTTGTCATTGATGATCATGATGTGGTACGTAAAGGAATTATTTCTTTTTTACAGACGGAAGACGATATTGAAATTGCAGGGCAGGCGGACAGCGGATTTAAAGGAGCTGAGCTTGTTATCCAGGAGAAGCCCGAAGTCGTGCTGATGGATTTAATTATGGAAAATGGAAATGGTATCGAAGCAACCAGACAGATTATGTCTTCTTATCCAGAATGCAAGGTGATTATTTTAACATCCTATTATGATAATGAACAGGTAATCCCTGCCTTGGAAGCAGGGGCATTCAGCTATTTGCTGAAAACCTCTAATGCACAGGAAATTGCAGATGCTGTACGAAAAGCAGCTAAAGATGAAAATGTAATCGAACCAAAGGTTGCCAATACAATGATGAACCGTTTTCGCACCCCGGCGAAAAAACCCCATGAAGATCTGACCGAACGGGAATTAGAGGTGCTGCTATGTATTGGAGATGGAATGACCAATCAAGAAATCAGTGAAAAACTCTATATCGGGATTAAAACGGTGAAAACACATGTAAGCAATATTTTAAGTAAGCTGGAAGTGAATGACAGAACCCAGGCTGCTGTTTACGTGCACAGGAATCAATTATTTAAAACAGCAGGAGATTGATTCGCTTTACTTTACATGAAGATACGCCCCTCACAAAAAAAGGTTGTCCGCAGGGGAACAACCTTTTTTTGATAAAACGATTATTACGTGGAATTGTCCAAAAACAACCTTCTGAATGAATGTTTGTTTTCTGTATTTATTCTTCCTTCTCATGCATATGCCCTGAAATAACAAACGGGCGCTCCATAAAGTAGCTCGGCTGTTTTGCCTGCTGCGAATCATGAGCTTTTTTAAATTGATCGGAGCTTTTCCAGTTCTCAAAATCAGCGAACGATTTCCACTGTGTTAAAACCACATATTTACTTGATTTTTCCTGACGTAAAAAACGCCATGCTTGAAAGCCTTCCATTTCTTCAATGCCGCTGTCGCTATGCTTCATACGATATTCAAAGGCGGGGCTGCTGTCTTCTGAAATAGGGAGATGATTCATAACCACATACCCTTCCTTAGATAATTCGCCAACCGATTTTAATACATCAAAGGCTTGACCGGCTGAAAAAATATTTTTAGAATTGTTTTCATAATAGGCGATACCGCCATCATTACTGGCGATAAAGTAAAAGTCAATATGCTTATGTTTTTTCTCCAATGTTTCTAAAAAATGAATCGTTCCTCTGGACATAAATGCTTTCATAAAATTCCTCCTTCAATTGTCGACCTTCTTTGAATATCTACTTATAATTAAATTGTACACAAATACAAATAATATTGAAAATAATACCCTTTTGTCGAATGTCCTTGTAATTTAAGGATGTCCATTCTTTATCAAAAGATGAGAATAACGTATAATGAATGCGTATATGCTACTTGAGGTGAACTTATGAGAAGCGAGCGAAGAAATGAAAAAAGAAACGAACGCAGAAAACAGCAGAAGAATGTTTTTCGACAAAAATTCAAATGGCTGGGAATAGCCGTTGCTGCTGTTTTTCTTTTATTATTAAGCGGCTATGGTCTGCTTATTTTAGGCGGGAAAATGGTTGCCAATGAGGAAGATTTACAGCTTGATTTGACGACCACTATCCGCACAGAGGATGGAGAAGTTATCCGGACATTATACAATGAGAACAGAGAGTATGTTTCGACAGACCATATACCGGACCATGTTCTGGAAGCATTCGTTGCAGTGGAAGATCGCCGGTTTTATGAGCATCAGGGAATTGATCTGCAGTCGATCAGCAGAGCTGTTTACCGTGATATTTTAGCGAGAAGCAAAGTAGAGGGTGGAAGCACCATCACACAGCAATTATCTAAAAATCTTTTTCTGTCAAATGATAAATCCTGGACAAGAAAAATTAAAGAAATGATGGCGTCACTTTATCTGGAGCGCAGACTCAGTAAGGATGAGATATTAGAGTTATATGTGAACCAGGTCTACTTTGGAGAGGGAGTATATGGGCTGCAGAAGGCTTCAGAATATTTCTTCTCAAAAGATGTAGATGATTTAACGATATCTGAAGGAGCACTGCTTGCCGGTTTAATGAAGGCACCTAATGGATATTCGCCTTTAAACCATCCAGAAAAAGCAGCAGAGCGCAGAAATGTTGTTTTAATGACCATGGAATCAGCCGGCTTTATAGATGAAGAAACAATGGCTGCAGAGCAGGAAAAAGGGTTAGGAATCAATCTGAAAGAAGAAGAAAGAGGAACAAACCCTTGGGTCGACAGCTACGTTGATATTGCTATAAAAGAGGCTGCGGAAGCGCATGACTTAAGCTTTGCCGAATTGCAAAGCGGAGGATATGACATTACTGTCTATATGAATGATGATTTTCAGCAGGTTGCTTATCAGAACTTTCAAGAGGATGCTTTCTTCCCTGGGAATACAGAGGGGACAGAGGGAGCCTTTGTTATGCTGGATAAGAATAACGGACATATTGTCTCGGCTATCGGCGGACGGGATTATAGCTTTGGCGATTTAAACCGGACAAATGTACAGCGGCAGCCGGGGTCAACCTTTAAACCAGTTGCTGTGTATGGTCCTGCACTGATGCAGGAAGACGAGTATAATCCTTATACGATTATCCCTGATCAATATATGGATATAGATGGGTATGAAGCAACCAATGTTAGTGGAGAATATAAGAATAACATAACGATTTATCAAGCAATTGTTGAATCAACAAATACCTCCGCAGTCTGGCTGCTTAACGAAATTGGAATAGACAATTCGAAATCGTATCTGGAGAAAATGGGGATGCCGATTGAGGATAAAGGATTATCGATTGCACTGGGAGGCTTAAATAAAGGGGTCACGCCGCTGCAAATGGCTCAAAGCTTCCAGACCTTTGCAAATAACGGAGAAATGTCGAAAGCGACAGCAATAGCGGAGATAAAGGATCGTAACGGGGAAGTTCTTTATCAGTCTGAATCAAACAGCGAAGAAGTATTTACCCCGCAGGTTGCCTGGGATATGACAGAAATGCTTAAAGAAACAGTCCGGACAGGAACAGCAAGTTCCGGCTATTACGGTAAGGAGCTTGCAGGGAAAACAGGAACAACGCAGCATCCAGCTGTCGATGGAGCGTCGAAGGATGCTTGGTTTGTAGGCTATACACCTGATTATGTTACGGCCATGTGGATGGGCTATGATCGATCTGATGCAGAGCATTATTTAACAGGAGGAAGCTCTTATCCGACGTCCTTGACTAAAAAAATACTGACGGATATTGATAACCAGACGGGTTCTGGATTAACAGCATCCTTTGAGATGCCAGAAGGTGTAGAAGCTTTGCCGGAACCGATTGATTTACCAGTCATTGAGCATGTAGATGCAAGCTATACCTTTGGCGGATTTGCTTTATTGAAAGGAAAGCTTAGCTGGGAAGGCTCCGCCGATGATCGAGTCGTATACCGTATTTATAAAGAAGAAGAAGGTACAGATGAACTCGTCGGAGAAGTGGAAGGAGAAACAGAATTTATCGTTGATGATGTGTGGTTCCGCAACGAAACGTATTACGTAGTTCCAGTTGATCCCATTACCAATATGGAAGGTTCTCATTCCACATCCGTATCCTTTTTCTAATATCTCGCCGGTTCGTTTTATCACGGAGAGTCGTCCGTCAAACTCCCACTGAGTGAAGTTTCGTTTTATAAGAAATATCTTTTTAGAATGATTATAAAATGAGACAATTTGATGACAAACAAATCGTAACCCTATACAGAAATGCGATAAATAGATATAGTTAGAGATGGAAAAAGAATATAAAGGATGAACGTTGCATGGCAAAAGTGAAAAATACAACTATTTTAGACGCATATCGCGGAAAGAAAACAGACTACACGCCAGCTTGGTTTATGCGCCAGGCTGGAAGATCCCAACCAGAATACCGGGCATTAAAAGAAAAATATTCCCTGTTTGAAATTACACATCAGCCGGAGCTTTGTGCTTATGTTACAAGACTTCCGGTAGAAAATTACGGAGTGGATGCGGCGATTCTTTATAAGGATATTATGACGCCTCTGCCGGCTATCGGGGTAGATGTAGAAATCAAAAGCGGAATTGGCCCAGTGATCGACCAGCCGATCCGGACTATGCAGGATATAGAAAAGCTTGGTGAGATCAACCCGGAAAGTGATGTTCCTTATGTGCTGGATACCATACGTCTGCTGACAGAAGAACAGCTTGATGTGCCGTTGATCGGCTTTTCCGGAGCGCCGTTTACATTAGCGAGCTATATGATTGAAGGCGGACCTTCAAAAAACTATACGAAAACAAAAGCGTTAATGTATCGTGAACCACAGACTTGGTTTGCGTTAATGGATAAATTGTCAAAAATGATTATTCGTTATGCAGAAGCGCAAATTAAAGCTGGTGCAAGTGCTATTCAAATCTTTGATTCGTGGGTCGGTGCATTAAACGTGGAAGATTACCGTTATTTTATGAAACCAGTAATGATGGATATTTTTTCAGCGTTAAAAAAATATGATGTTCCGCTGATTACCTTTGGTGTAGGAGCAAGACATCTGCTGCTCGAATGGAATGACCTGCCTGTCGATGTCATTGGCCTGGATTGGCGCACTTCCGTGGAAGAAGCGAGAAGCTTAGGTGTAACGAAAGCACTGCAAGGAAATCTGGACCCTGCAATTTTACTTAGTGATTGGGAGACAATTGAAAAAAGAACGAAAGCGATTCTCGATCAAGGAATGAACACAGAAGGCTATGTCTTTAACCTTGGTCATGGCGTTACTCCCGATATTAAGCCGGAAACATTAAAACGGCTGACAGATTTGATTCACAGCTATTCCAAGCAAAATTGAGAAGCAAACCCGGGCTAATGAAGCCCGGGTCAAACAATTAAATCTTATCTGTAAACAGATTTATAAAAAGGTATAGTTTCTAACTACGGAATAACAAAATGTAACGAGGTGTATTGGAAATGGAAAAAAAGAAATTAGGATTATTAGTAATGGCATATGGTACGCCATATAAAGAAGAAGATATTGAACCTTACTACACACATATTCGTCACGGCAGAAAACCGGATCCAGAAGCCTTACAGGATTTAAAGGATCGTTATGAAGCAATTGGAGGCATTTCCCCTTTAGCAAAAATAACGAAGGAACAAACAAATGCTTTAGAAAGCAAGCTGAATGAAGTACAGGATGAATTTGAATTTAAAGCATATATCGGTTTAAAGCATATTGCTCCATTTATTGAGGATGCCGTAGAGGAAATGGCAAAAGACGGTATAGAAGAAGCAGTTTCCATTGTTTTAGCGCCACATTATTCTACATTCAGCGTGAAATCATATAACGAACGGGCGAATAGTACTGCTGAAAAACATGGTATAAACATTGAATCTGTACAGGATTGGTATACGGAACCAGGGTTTATTGACTTCTGGGCAAAAGGTGTGCAAAATACCTTTGCAGAAATGCCTGCCGAAGAAAAAGAGAATGCGGTATTAATCGTATCTGCCCATAGCCTGCCGGAGAAAATTCTTCAAAATGGCGATCCATACAAACAGCAGTTAGAGGAAACAGCACAATTAATAGCAGAAGCTGCTAATGTGAAAAATTATGAAGTAGGCTGGCAAAGTGAAGGCAACACACCAGATCCTTGGCTTGGGCCGGATGTACAGGATTTAACTCGTGAATTGTATAACAAAGAAGGGTACAAAGCATTTGTATATACACCTGTCGGATTTGTAGCAGATCATCTTGAGGTGCTATACGATAATGATTATGAATGTAAAGTGGTCTGTGATGAGATAGGAGCAAGCTACTACCGTCCGGAAATGCCAAATGCCCGTCCAGAGTTTATTGAAACGTTGGCAAATGTCGTATTAAAAAAAGTAAAGGCTGCTTCCTGATGGATAGAAAAAAAGTAGTTGTTCTGGGCGGCGGAATGACAGGATTATCTGCCGCCTATCACCTGCAAAAACAGGTGAAATCAGCAAAGCTTCCAATTGATATTACATTAGTGGAGGGCTCTAACCGACTGGGCGGACGCATTCATACGATAAAAAAAGACGGGTTTACGATTGAAAAAGGTCCAGACTCCCTTTTAGCACGTAAACCATCTGCAATGAATTTGGCAGAGGAATTGGGTATACTTGATCAAACAAGACGTAATTCTACCGGGCAGTCCTTTATGCTGATTAAAAATCGGCTGCATAAAATGCCAAAGGGTGCATTTATGGGTGTGCCAAAAGAAGTTGGACCGCTCCTGCGTTCAAATTCCTTTACTTTGACAGGTAAAATCCGTGGATTAATGGATCTGATTATACCAAGGAAAAAAAGGACCGGGGATGAGTCATTAGGACATTTTATGCGTCGCCGTTTTGGAGATCAAGTAGTAGATAATCAAATTGATCCGTTGCTTTCCGGAATTCATTCTGGTGATATTGATCAAATGAGCCTGGAGGCAATTTACCCTGTTTTTGGAAAGATGGAGCAGGAATACGGCAGTGTCATGAAAGGACTCCGAAAGACCACGTCGAAACCGGTTAAAAACAGCAAGCCTGCCCAAGGACAGTTTTTCTCTTTTACAAATGGTTTACAGACGCTTGTTGATGCACTTGAAGCAAAGCTGGATACGGTGAAAATCCTCCGTGAAAATAAAGTGAATCATATAGAGAGGAAAGAAGCAGGTTATCATCTTCTATTAGATTCCGGAGAGGTGTTAGCAGCAGATTTTGTTTTAGCAGCTGTTCCGCATACTCAGGTTCCCGGAATGCTGAGTAAGCATCCAGCGCTGCAGGAATTATATGCTATTCCGGCGACATCCACAGCAAATGTCGTACTCGCTTTTGATGAAAAACAAATTAAGCGTGATTTAGACGGAACCGGATTTTTGGTTACTAGAAATAGTAATTACCGCTTCACTGCATGCACGTGGACCCATCGTAAATGGGAAGGAACTGCACCTGCAGGGAAAGCTTTACTGCGCTGTTATGTCGGTAAACCTGATGATCAGGAGATTGTAAAAGAATCCGATGAGACGCTGGTGGATATTGTGTTGAAGGATTTAAATAAAGTAATGAAAGTAAAGGGAAAGCCTTTATTTTATGAGATTACTAGATTTATTGAGGCAAGACCACAGTACCACACAGGGCATTTAGAGCTTGTCAGCAGAATCCGGGATTATGTGGCCAGTCAGCTTCCAAACCTGGAGCTGATTGGCAGCTCTTATGACGGTACGGGACTTCCGGATTGTATTGAGCACGGACAAAAGGGTGCAGAATTGGCAATAGAAGCATTGACTCAAAATAAATAAGTTGAATATATGACTTAAAACAGCTATGGAATGTTTGGTTCTGTGGCTGTTTTTCTTACGGACAGAAGTAAATAAATGATAGAATGAAGAAAAATAACTTGTTTTTTAAAAAAAGCATTCGTTTATCATGAAACTACGTAAGAATAAATGCGAATGAAAGAGAAAGAGGAGGGGGAGCAGCTGCTATATAATCAAGTCAATCAAGAGATCATGATTTCGTTGCTGGAAGAAAACGATGCAGAAAACTTATTTGATTTAGTCAGCGACAACAAAAATTTTTTAAGCAACTGGTTATCCTTTCCATCTGTAACCAATCAGATGGAGGATTCCAAAAGTTTTATTAAAAGGTCCTTATTTCGTTTCGTAAATAAAGAGGGCTTTTGGGCCGGGATATGGTATAAGGAAGAATTAGCCGGTTCCATTGGTTTCTTATATTTTGATTGGAAAGTAAAGAAAACGGAAATTGGATACTGGCTGGGAGAACCATATACAAATAAAGGAATCATGACACATACCTGTGCTGCAATGGTGAATTATGCATTTCACGAATTGGGATTAAATAAAGTAGAAATTAAAACCGCCGTAAGTAATAAAAAAAGTGCAGCGGTCCCCGAAAGACTGGGATTTAAACATGAAGGAACCATACGGGCAGATGAAATGATAGGGGATACAATTCATGACCGGGAAGTATATGGGATATTGCGAGCTGAGTGGGACAGGTGAGGCGCAGCTTTTCTTAAAGATGGGACTGCGGTTACCAATGTTGTCAGATTAATAAATTATATTAATTTTGATACAGATAGTAATAAAACCGTCGTAGCGGACATCTCTTCGGCGAGAACACGGATGTTTTAAAGCCCGAGTAATATTCTTGGTTTTTTAAAAAATACCAAAAAGCCAGACTGGCATAGTACCCGTCTGGCTTTTTGGCGGAGCTGGGATTGTGATTACCAATGTTGTCAGGTTAATGAAAGCATTAAAGCTTAAAACAAATTACTCCGAATAGCTTACGATTAATTCATCAATTAATGAACCGACATAATCTACCGCAATTTCGATATTTTTTGGATTGGACATATCAATGCCTGCATCGTTAATTAAGTCAAGCGGACGCTTGGTACCGCCTGATTTTAAGACGTTTAACCAGTCAGCCACAGCAGGCTGTCCTTCCTCACGAATCCGCTTAGCCATTGTTGTTGAAACGGTTAAACCGGCAGAGTAGGTATATGGATACAGACCCATATAGTAATGCTGCTGACGCATCCAGGTTAAGCCGGCACCATCATCAAAAGTGACGGTGTCTCCCCAGAAGGATTCTAATACTTGACGCTTCTCTCTGCATAAAACATCAGCTGTTAACGGAGTACCTTTTTCAGCCAAATCATAAACCTTACGCTGGAATGCACCTTCTAATAGATGTGTAATAAAGTTATGATAATAGGTTCCCAATAATTGAGTGATTACCCAGCGTTTCATCCGCGGATTATCTTTGTTTGCGCGCATTAAATGATCAGCGAGCAGCAGCTCATTTAATGTAGACGGTGCTTCAATAAAATAAGTTGATGGACGTGTATTAAAAAGTGTCTGGTTTTTACCGGCTAAATAGAAGTGGCCGGCATGCCCTAATTCATGTGCAAGAATAAAGGCGTTGCGCATTTTATCAGCCCAGGTTACCAGAATATATGGATGTGCTCCATATGGGCTCGAACAGAATGCGCCGCTTGCTTTACCAACATTTTCAGCACGGTCTACCCAGCGGTCCGATAATGCTTTTTTCATTCCTTCGATATATTCCGGCCCCATCATATCGAGTGCGTTTAAAATGGTCTCGGAAGCCTCTTCATAGGATGTACTCGGATTAAACGCAGGGTCCAGCGGCGCTTTTAAATCACTGAATCGCAATTCTTCCAGCCCGAGCTTTTCTTTTAGTAATTTCGCGTATTTCTGCATGTGCGGAGCTAATTTTTCCTGGATAACATCTAATTGATTATGATACATTTCCGTGGTTACCTGCTGTGGTGCTAAAAGCATATCCGTAACAGAATCATATTTTCTTAACTTGGAAAGCTGTACCTGTTTTGTAATTTCTGTCTGATAGGTAGCAGCATACGTATTTTTATATTGTTCCAATGTTTCTATAAAGGATTCGTAGGCGTTTCTTCTCAGTGCGGTATCCTCTGAATATTCGTAGCTTTCTTCGTATAACGGTTCACTCATTGGCTGTGTTTTTCCCTGACTGTCTGTTACACTTTTGAACTGCATATCAGACTGTTTACTTCGTGAAAAGATATTGTGTGGAGCTTCTAAAACTTCGCCGAGGGCAGATAAAGCTTCCTCTAATTCAGGTGAAAGGATATGCTCCTTCTGCTCTAAAATATCAAACAAATATTTCCGATATGTTTCAAGCTCAGGCTCATCCTTTATAAACTGCTCGATTTCAGATGAAGTCAGGCTAAGAAGCTCTGTTTCAAAGAAGGAAATCTTGGAACGGATTGCAGCAAGAGCAGCTCCGCTCTTTGCAGCAGCTCCCTGATTAGCCGGATCGCTCCCGTCTGCACTTACTAATAAATTTGCATAAACGGCAACATGAATAACCTTCTGCTGGTAAGCTTCTGCAGTTTTAATAGCATGTAATAAAGTGTTTGCATTTTCAGAAAGCTTTCCTTTGAAAGCGGTAATTTGGTCAGCTTCTTCAACAATGTCCTTCAATGCTTTTTCCCAGCTTTCTTTGTCTGGAAAAAGATCTGTTAAATCCCATGTCTGTTCAACAGGAACATCTTTCCGATATCTTCTGCTTTCTTCTGTCATCGTCATTCCTCCCAAATGCTTGAAATATTACTGTCTATCAAAGAAAATATAGATACAGCAATATGTTAGCCATTAATTCGATTACCTAATTAATTATAGTACACAGAAGGGGAAAATTATAGCATTTTATCACAGAAGCAATAAATGTGCAAAAAAAAGAATAGCCGAGTACAGGCTATTCAGGAGAAGGATATAACTTATGGGAATTCTTCATATTAAACAGAGCGAGAATAACAGTAATGCCTTGCTATTGGTTTTACTGGTAAAATCTATTAACGCCCTGGATAATCACAATCGTCACAAATGTTGCCATAACAATCTGCCTTTTCATTTACCATTGCATTTCCACATTTTGCACATTTCTTCTTTGGCAGATTTTTAAAAAATTCGATAATTCCAGTCATTTCGATTCCTCCTAATGTTTTAAATGATTTAAAAGTATTGTACTATAACAGAATATTGATGTCAACACTGTATTGCTACAATTTTTAAATATTTTTTGAGGAGCTGTTTTTAAGATGAAATTAACTATTATCGGCTTTTGGGGCGGCTATCCCAATAAAGATGGCGCTACTTCAAGCTATTTGTTAGAAAAAGACGATTATAAATTGGTGCTGGATCTAGGGAGCGGGGCCCTGTCCAAGCTGCAGAAATTCACATCTGTACCTGAACTGGATGCAGTGATTTTATCTCATTATCACCATGATCATGTAGCAGATATCGGTGTACTCCAATATGCAAAACTGATTGATTATTATGTGCATAATAATGAAAAGAAACTAAAAATATATGGACATACAGAAGATGAAGATGGCTTCTCATCCCTGTCCCATCAGTATACAGAAGGGGTTGCTTATAGCCCGGAGGAAGAATTGAAAATAGGTCCTTTTTCCATTACATTTCTAAGGACAGCGCATCCGGTTCCATGCTTTGGTATGCGTATTACGGACGGAAAAAAGACGATTGTATATACTGCAGACAGCAGCTACACTGAAGCGTGGATTCCATTCGCAAAAGATGCGGATGTACTTATAACAGATTGTAATTATTTTAAAGGACAGGATGGAACAGCAGCCGGACACATGAATAGTGAGGAAGCTGCCGGCATTGCGAAGGCTGCAAATGTGAGGGAATTAGTGCTTAGCCACCTGCCTCAGTTTAGTGTACTAGAACAGTTGAAGGAGGAAGCAGAAAAAATTTATACAGGCCCGATTATGTTAGCGGAGGAGGGATATGTCTGGGAATAACTTATAAGAGTTGTTCCCTAAGCTGCTGCGAGTTCTTGTAATGCTTTTTAAACGCCTGCTTGCAGGTAGAAGTTTTGATTTGCAATAATTTATACGTTAGAATAAAACTAGTGAAAATAAAGGGAGGAATAGTAAGTTGAAATTTATTGATAATAAAGGAATCACAGACCCTCAAATTAATCTGGCTATTGAAGAATATATTCTTGAAAATTTTGGTGAGAAAGATACATACCTCTTATTTTATGTAAACAGTCCTTCTATTATTATTGGACGAAATCAAAATACAATTGAAGAGATTAATACCGATTATGTGGATGAACAAGGAATTAAGGTTGTTCGACGTCTTTCCGGCGGCGGCGCAGTTTACCATGATGAACAAAATTTAAATTTCAGCTTTATTACGAAGGATGATGGCAACAGCTTTCAGAATTTCGCTAAATTTACACAGCCAGTTGTCGATGCTTTGAATAACATCGGTGTGCCGGTTGAATTGCAAGGAAGAAATGATTTAGCTGTAGAGGGAAGAAAAATATCTGGCAATGCGATGTTCTCTACCCGAGGCCGTATGTTCAGCCATGGAACGTTAATGCTGGATTCCCAATTAGAAGAGTTAACCAAAGCATTAAAGGTGAAAAAGATTAAAATTGAATCAAAAGGAATTAAATCTATTCGCAGCCGCGTGGCAAATATCGCTGAATATCTGGATAACCCAATATCTATGGATGAATTTAAGGAATTGATTTTACGCTATATTTTTGATGTGGAAGACGTTAACGATGTGCCACAATATGTATTAACCGATGAAGACTGGGCAAAAATTCATGAGATTTCCGAAAAACGTTATCAGCAATGGGAATGGAACTATGGAAAATCACCTTCATTTAACTATCAGGAGTCTAAAAAATTCCCGGGTGGGCTTGTTGATGTTCGTTTAGATGTGAAGAAAGGCATCATTGAAAATTGTACCATCTTTGGCGATTTCTTTGGCTTGGGTGATGTAAAAGTATTAGAAGATGCACTGACCGGTGTCCGCCATAACCGCGACGCTGTCAAAGAAGCTGTAGATCAGGTTGATGTCTCCCATTATCTTGGCAGAATTTCTAAAGAAGAATTTCTAGAATTGCTTTACTAAAATTTCTAGCAGAATACGAATCATTTAATAAAACTTCATTCTGAAGCGTTAAGAGCTCTGCGCAGAATGAAGTTTTTTGTCGGTATTAATTCCAGAATTTAACGCATGAATTTTCTTTGTTTTTAAAAATAATGCAAAATTTTTAAAATAATTATTTCTTTTTCCTCAGTTTGGTGCTATAATGCTTTTAACTCATCCATATCACTAGGGAATAAGGAGGAAAAATAAAATGCAAATGAGAGAAATAACCCCTTATACGATGGCAATATTGTCGGATAAGGACGAAAACGGGAAAAATATCACCCGTATTTTAGAAGATGAAGTAGAGTATGTATTAAAAGGCAGGCCGACTAAAGTGATTGAATACGCATGCGCATATTTTGGATCTGATTTAAAAGGCCGGCAAAATGGCATCAAAAGTATATCCCACATTACACATAAAACTCCAATACCGATTGATCCAAGAAATAAAATGTATTTCTTTCCCACAAAATCTCCATCCCATGAGAGCTGTTCCTGGATATCACATACCCATATTGAAGATGTTAAAAGAATAGATAGTAAATCAACGGAAATTTTATTTAAAAATGGACGAAGCATCACATTGGATATTTCCCACGGCATCGTTATTAATCAAATACAGCGTACCGCTCATATACGCTATCTTATGGATGAGCGGGGAAGTGCATTTTAGTAACCCTGCAGTACAGGATTTCAAATGGGATCAAGAGATAATAAATGATTAGAAGAGTTGTTACTTCATCTTCGTTTTTCTGCTTTTCCTCAGTCTCCTCTCAAAATCACCTCAGCCAACTTCAGACATAATAATATAAAGCTACCTGGAATAAAAGCCGGTTTTTTGACAGGCCTCTGCATAAAATAATGTTATTGCTTAAGAATATGATTATAAAACCTTCTCTGCCTCCATCCATGATGATAATAAATATAATTATAATAGGGTACCCTGGTGATAGATTGAGTTTCATTGGACAGAGAAGTTTATACTTTTCAAAAAAACTGCAGTAGCATATAATCATCAATAAGATTGTTGGAATTTTGAGGGAGACTGACCGTATGTACGTAATGAATATTACATTTTCAAATTGGCAGACATTTCTAAAAGAAGAGGGCTGGGAGGAATTTATCCGCCAGCTGTTGGAGCAATATGAAGGACTCGGTCCGTTGCCTGGTATTGCACTTCCTTTTTTTGAAGCTTTTTTACCATTTTTGCCGCTTATTGTATTTGTACTTGGAAATGCTGCTGCTTACGGCTTGTTTGAGGGTTTTCTCTATTCTTGGCTTGGTGCCAGCTTAGGTGCTGTTCTAGTGTTCCTTGTTATCCGGCGCTTAGGAAATACAAGACTCTTAAAACGGATACGCCATAACAAGCAGGTGTCCAGGATTACGAATTGGGTAGAACGGCATGGCTTTGGGCCTTTGTTTTTATTATTATGTTTCCCATTTTCTCCATCATCTGTTATTAATGTGGTGGCCGGGCTGTCAAAAATCAGTTTCTACCCATTTTTATTAGCGGTGCTGTTAGGGAAGACCGTGATGATTTTTTCTATTTCTTATATTGGCTCCAGTATTATGGAATTTGCACAAAATCCGGTGCGGACCATTCTAGTGGGAATAGGTATTATCATTTTTTGGGTATTCGGCAAGTATTTAGAGAAAAGACTTCAAAAAAAAGCGGACAAGCATCAAGTATAATAACAGAAGTCAAATCAGCTAGTATAACAAAATGAATAAAAAAACGTTCATATATTTTTTAAAATTAAACGAATACTGTCTGTCCGCGGATAAAAGGTTAAATTTCTTTGCTTTGGGGTATGATATTAATAATTAAACTAAAGCGAAGGAAGAATAACAGTGAAAAAATATAACTATGTAAGAGTTTCTATTGTCGCTGTTTTATTAATCGCTGTGTTTTTACTTATCCGGACACTTTTATTCGAAAACTATGTGGTTAACGGAAAATCCATGGAACCCACACTGTATGACGGAAATTTAATGATGGTTAATACGTTTACAAGTGATATTTCAGATATTTACCGTTTCGATGTGATTGTATTTCATGCCTCGGAAGAAAATGATTATGTAAAACGAGTTGTCGGGCTTCCGGGAGAAAAAGTAGAATACAAGGATGACCAATTATATGTAAATGGCGAGTATATCCCTGAGGATTTTCTGCAGGAAGAAAAAGAAAAGACGGAAGCGACACCTTTGACAGAAGACTTTACACTTTTGCAAGTGACTGGAGAACAAACGGTGCCGGAAGGTGAACTGTTTGTATTAGGAGATAACCGCAGAGACAGCTTAGACAGCAGATCAATCGGTTTCGTCTCTGTAGAGGAAATAGTCGGCAAGGTGGATGTGACGTATTGGCCAATAACACAGTTATTTAAGCAGCCGCGCTAAGACGGATGGAAAGCAGGTATATGTTCGTGTAAGATGTATGAACAATCCTAGCATTCACCATTTTAGTGCAGGCATGAAACAGATGAAAATAAAGTGAAACTTCCTTCAGTGGGGGTGCTCCGTCCCCCACTGAAGGACTAAAGGAACAAAGGTTAAGTTCGCGACGTCCTGGGGCTGCGATTACTCATCCCATCAAAAAGCGTTGTCGCAACACTTTTGTGACCTACATCCTGTAGGCCGGAACGAATTGGACCGTTACTGGCTGTTGGATCTCCCACTTAGCAATAACATGTATTCGTCATTTCTGGAAGTAGGAGTCTTACAAAAGCCCTTCGGTGGGGCTAGCAATCGTAGCAATGTTGTCAGTCAGGTTAATTAATTTTCTTAAATTTAAAACAGATAGCAATAAAACTATCTAGCGGAGGAAAAACACGTAGACTCCTATGGGAAAGCGCAGTGTGAAGACCCCGCAGAAAAAAAGTGAACTTCTTTTTTTTCGAGGAGGCTGAGCGCAAGCCCATGGAAAGCGTAGTGTTTTTCCGCAGCGGGTCGCGTTAACCTGTCAACATTGGTAATCGCCGTCCCAGTCTCAGCCAGTTACACTGCGATAAATTACTTTTATTAGGAACGAGCTTCTATCTTTGATAAAATAAGGATAGAAGCTTTTGTTTTGAGGCAAGTACGGTATAATGTGAAACAAACAACAACGAAACTGCCTTCTGCGGGAAATTTGCAGAAGGTTATCCGTAATCCATACATATACCACTAAAAAAGGAGTGTGTATCAGATTGACTGTGCGATTTATTTTAGGCAGGTCCGGTACAGATAAAAGCGAGTGGATGATGACGGATATTGAACATCGTCTGCAAAAGGAACCGATTGGTCCGGCTATTTTTTATATTGTACCGGATCAAATGACCTTTCAATTAGAAACAGCTTTATTCAGCCGGGAGCATTTAAATGGGAGTATCCGGGCGCAGGTTGCCAGCTTTTCACGGCTTGCATGGCGGATTTTACAAGAAACAGGGGGCGGATTAAAGCCTTTTATCAGTTCGGTTGGAACCCAAATGATGCTTCGGAAAATTATTGCTGAAAAAAGCGGAGATTGGATGGCTTTTCAAAAAGCAATCAAAAAACAAGGATTTTTGGATCAGTTAGAATCTGTTATTCAAGAATTTAAGCGATATGAAATTACACCTGATGCACTCCGGATGCAGCAGGAGCAATTCAATAAATTTGTTCATCAATCCCCCTCGGAAACGGGGTTAGTCCGAAAACTGGATGATTTTATTTACATTTATGAACAGCTCCTTAACCAGCTGCAGCATATGTATATGGATAATGAAGACAGATTGCAGATATTAATGGAAAAAATCCCGCAGGCGAGCACGCTGGAAGGAGCGCATATTTATATTGACGGCTTTCACCGCTTTACGCCGCAGGAGCTGTCGGTAATCACGGAATTAATGAAGAAATGTGCACAGGTTCATATTGGCTTGACATTAGATCCGGCAGGCACAGAGAATCTGGAGGAGCTGGATATCTTCTACCAGACGAATCAAACCTACCACCAATTAACAGCTGCAGCGGAAGAGAACGGTATTTCGCTGGAACAGGCCGTTTATTTAGACCCGGCAAAGGATCAGTTTAAAGAACGTGCCTACTTTGCTCACTTAGAACAGAATTTTGATGTGCGGCCTTTACCGGAATACAAAGGAGAGTCTCCGATTCAAATAGCTGAAGCAGTGCATCCGCGTGCAGAAGTAGAGGGTGTTGCCGGAGAAATTCTTTCCCTTGTCAGAGACGAAGAGTACCGCTATCGGGATATTTCCATTTTAGTAAGACAGCCGGATGTTTATGATGATTTAATAGAAACGATTTTTGGCGATTACGATATTCCCGTTTTTATTGATCAGAAGCGTTCTATGCTGCAGCATCCATTGATTGAACTGATTCGTTCGATGCTGGAGGCAATTGAAAATGGCTGGCGATCCGATGCCATTTTCCGGGTTTTAAAAACAGGATTTATCCCTGCCAGTGATGAGGAGTTTCCTTTAACCAGTGATGCCATTGATCAATTAGAGAACTATACGATAGAGTATGGTATTCGTTACCGAAAGCAGTGGTTAGATAATAAACCTTGGAAATATCAACGTTTCCGCGGCTTTGATCAGGCTGCGCAGACAAACACGGAAAGGGAGATGCAAGACAAAATCAATCGTTATCGCAACCAAATAACGCATGCACTCCGTCCTTTTGATGAAAGCTTTCGTGCAGCAGAAAGTGTAAAAGATCGCTGTGAAGCTATTTTTATTTGGCTGGAATCACTAGGCGTACCCGAAAAGCTGGAAGAAATGCGTGCATCCTTCGACGAACAAGGCATTCCTGAAAGAGGAAGGGAGCAGCAGCAGGTCTGGGATGCAGTGCTCCAATTAATGGATGAAATGGTAGAAATAGCTGGTGACGAAAAAATGGATATGCCTACTTTCAATGCCTCCATCAATGCCGGTGCAGAAGCTTTGGAATTTTCGCATGTGCCCCCGACCATGGATCATGTGTTAGTGGGAACGATTGACAGGTCAAGAATGTCTGATGTCCGCTGCGCGTTTTTACTTGGTGTGAATGAAGGAATATGGCCGATGAAGCCGACAATCGATGGCATGATTGACGATGAAGAAAGAGATTTGCTGGAGCAAAATGGTTTGAAGCTTGCGGATAATGGAAAACGGCAGCTGCTGGATGATTGGTTTTATATCTATTTATCTGTAACTGTAGCAAAGGATAAGCTGATGATCAGTTATCCAATTAGTGATGAGGAGGGAAAAGCGAAGGTCCCTTCTCAGGTTGTTCATAGAATAGAAGGCCTGTTTCCGGCAACGCAGGAGCATGTATTATTTCAAGATGTGGAGGATACTGCGGATACAACGCGATTTATTACGACCGAAACGAAAACAAGAGCAGCTCTGACGACGCAATTTGCAAGATTGCAGCGCGGTTATGAGATTGATAATGCCTGGTTTGCTGTTTATAACTGGTATGTAAAAAATCAGCCGAAATACCGTATGACCTATCGCATATTACAAGGCTTATTTTATAAAAACCAGCCGGAGCATTTAAAAAAGGAAACAGCGGAAGAACTTTATCCAAACCAAATTAAGGCAAGTGTCAGCCGTCTGGAATCTTATTACAGATGTTCGTACCAGCATTTTGCCCGTTACAGCTTGAATTTGAAGGAAAGAGAAACATATAAATTGGATGCTCCGGATATCGGACAATTATTCCACGAAGCATTACGCCTCATTACAGAGTGGGTTCAAAATGAAAAAACAGACTTTAAGCAGCTTACCAGGGAGACATCGGCAAATTATGCACACCGGGCGATTCAGAAATTATCTCCCGTACTGCAGCATCAAATCTTGCACAGCTCGAACCGTTACACATTTATTCAGCAAAAGCTGGAGGAGATTATTGCCAGGGCAGCATTTATATTAAGTGAGCAGGCGAGACAGACAGATTTCAGTCCAATTGGTCTTGAACTCAGCTTTGGAGAGAAGAACAGCCCGTTGCCGCCGCTTATTTTGCCGCTTGAAAATGGGTATGAGCTGCTGCTGCGCGGAAGAATTGACCGGGTGGATAAAGCACAGCTCCATCAGGATTTATATTTACGGATTATCGACTATAAATCAAGCTCCCGTGCGTTGGATTTATTGGAAGTTTACTATGGTCTTGCCCTGCAAATGCTGACGTATTTAGATGTTGTACTGACTCATTCCGAAAAATGGCTCGGTCAGCAGGCGAGTCCTGCGGGTGTCCTTTATTTCCATGTGCATAATCCAATGATTAATATGGATAAAGAGAAATTAGACAGCGATATCGAGGAGCAAATCTTTAAGTCTTATAAAATGAGAGGGCTCCTTTTATCCGATGAGGAAATCGCCAGAATGATGGACGAGTCATTAGAATCGGGAAACAGTCATATTATTCCTGCCGGACTGAAAAAAGATGGTACATTCAACAGCAATTCGAAAATTGCCGATGAAGATACATTTGAACAATTGAAAAATCATATCCATGGATTACTGAAGCAGGCGGGACTGGATATGACTTCAGGCGGAGTAGAAATTAATCCGTTTCTGAAAAAAGAGACCGAAGCATGTACGTATTGTCCTTTTCATGCAGTTTGTCAGTTTGATCCTGCGTTAGAAGGAAATAATTATAGAAAAATAGCAAATATGAAAGAAAAAGAAGTGATTGAACGGCTAAAAGGAGGGGAAATCCGTGGTTAAATGGACACAGGAACAGGAACGGGCAATTTATCAAAGCGGTACGGATATCCTCGTAGCCGCAGCAGCTGGTTCCGGAAAAACAGCTGTTCTTGTAGAACGTATCATTCAGAAACTACTAAAGGAAGAAGACGCAATCAACATCGATGAATTACTCGTCGTTACCTTTACAAACGCTGCAGCTCAGGAAATGCGGGCGAGAGTTGGAGCAGCGTTAGAAAAGGCACTGGCTGAAAAGCCTGGATCACTTCATTTAAAAAAGCAGCTGTCCTTATTACAGAGAGCTTCTATTTCGACATTGCACTCTTTTTGTTTAGATATTGTACGAAAAAATGCCTTTATGATCGAACTGGATCCTTCTTTCCGGATTGCCGATGAGGTAGAGATGGATATGATCAAACGAGAAGTTCTGGATGAGCTGCTGGAGGGCTGGTATGATGATTCGAATACGGAGCAGGAAACGTTCTTTGAAGTGGTGAACCGCTTTTCTAATGACCGAAGTGACAGAGATGTGGAAGAGTTAATTTTACGGACGGCAAATTTTGCAGTCCAGCATCCATCACCCAAAGCATGGCTGCACCAGCTGACGGCTAATTATGAAATAGAGGAGAATTGGACGGAAGAGACCATCCCCTGGATTCAGGAGGTGAAGGAAGAAATAGCGGGTCAATTAGAAGCAATGAAGCAGGAGAATGCATTAGCTATTGCTGTGGCAAGAGAGCCGGATGGACCGTATCATTATCTGAATGCCTTGGAAAAGGATACAGCGATACTTGATACAGCGATGGAAAAAATAACGCATTGGGAGGCATTACACCAATTTGTTCAAGATGCAAAGTTTGCTGCTTTATCCAGAAAAAAAGCAGACGATAATCCAGAGAAACGGGAACAAGTGAAGGATTTCCGGAAAAAAGTCAAGGACAGATGGGACAAGATGAAGGAAAAATGGTTTGTCCGCAGCTTGCCTGCTCATATTCAGGATATGCAGGAAATGGCACCAGTTTTGAAACAAATGACCTTGATGGTAGAAGACTATATGGATAAGTTTCAAAATCGAAAAAAAGAGCAGGCTATCGTTGATTTTAATGATTTGGAGCATTATTGTCTGGACATTTTAACAGAGACAAATCCAGAGGATAACAGCAGACAGGCTTCTTCGATTGCTTTCCAGCTGCAAAAGCAGTTTAAAGAGGTACTCGTTGATGAATATCAGGATACGAACCTGGTGCAGGAAAGTATACTGCAGTTAGTCCGCAACCCGGAAGATAATGGGAACATGTTTATGGTTGGCGATGTGAAGCAAAGTATCTATGGGTTTCGTCATGCAGAGCCTTCCCTGTTTATCGAAAAGTATAAACAATTTGCCGCAAACGATGATCCGGCAGAACGAATTGATCTCAACCGGAATTTCCGGAGCCGCGGAGAAGTGTTGATTGGTGCAAACTATTTATTCCGTCAGCTGTTTGATGAATCGGTCGGGGATATTGCCTATGACGAGGATGCTGAATTGATTTATGGTAACCGCATGTACGATGAATTTCCATTCGACTCCAATCCGGAATTGCTGCTGATTGATTCTCCGCAGGGACAGAAATCCGATGGAGGAGAAGAAACAGAGGAAGATTTAGAAAAGGCGCAAATTGAAGCTCGCGCCTATGCTAAAAAAATACAGGAATGGATTGGCACCGGAGAGAATGGAACACCGATGCAGGTGGTGGATAAAGGAAAAGGGCAGCACCGTAATTTGATGTATCGGGATATCGTTATTTTAATGCGTTCAATGACATGGGCCCCGGTAATTATGGACGAGCTGAAAAAACAAGGTATACCTGTCTATGCTGAACTGACCTCCGGCTATTTTGAAGCGATTGAAATCAGAGTCATGATCAGTTTATTAAAGACTGTCGATAATCCGCGTCAGGATATTCCGCTGGCTGCTGTACTGCGGTCGCCTATCGTCGGGCTGCAGGAAAATGATTTAGCGGCTATCCGTTTAGCTGATCGTCACGGTAATTTTTATGATGCCCTCTTAGCATACATGGCAAAAGAAGATAACAGTGTAACAGAACAGTTAAAGGAATTCCAGGAGCTGCTGGATAATTTAAGGTTATCTGCCCAGCAGGGAGCGCTCTCGGAATTGATTTGGCAGATTTACCGGGAAACCGGCTACTATGATTTTGTCGGCGGTATCCCTGGAGGAAAGCAGCGTCAGGCAAATTTACGGGCGCTGTATGATCGGGCAAGAAGCTATGAAGAAACGTCCTTTCGCGGTTTATACCGCTTCTTGCGATTCATTGAAAGAATGGAAGAAGAGCAAAAGGACTTAGGTGCTGCCCGTGCACTCAGTGAGCAGGAAGATGTTGTCCGGATAATGACGATTCATAAAAGTAAAGGACTGGAATTCCCGGTCGTTATCCTCGGCGGCATTGGCAAATCATTTAATATGATGGATTTAAATCAAAAGTATCTGCTTCATAAGGATTTGGGCTTTGCCAGTAAATTTATTGATCCCGAGAAACGAATTCAATATTCTACGTTGTTTTATCATGCGATGCGGGAAAAAATCAGGAGAGAACAATTATCTGAAGAAATTCGTCTATTGTATGTTGCCCTGACACGTGCGGAAGAGAAGCTGTTTATGGTGGGGACAGTGGATTCGGCGGAGAAGCGGAAAGCAGCATGGTCCTGGATTGCGCACCATCCAGACTGGGTGCTGCCGGCTTATTTCCGGGTTGGAGCAAAGACTTATCTGGATTGGATTGGCCCTGCGCTTATCCGTCATCCGCAGGGAGAAGTCCTGCGGGAAGAGGAGATAGGTAATCAGGTTTTGTCTGCGATTACGCAGGATGCGTCCAAGTGGGAGGCAAACATTTATCCGCGTCAGGATATTATTGCCTTTGAAAACCGGGTACAGGAGAAACAGGATGCTTTAAAAACGCATATCAGAAATTGGGATCCGATTGAACAGAAAGATAAAGCGTTAGATGCTTGGGTGGATCACCGTCTTTCTTATCAGTATCCCTATCAGGAAGCTGCTCATTCACGTGCGAAGCAATCTGTAACCGAGTTGAAACGTCAGCAGGAGCAAAAGGATACGTATAGTGATGAAAAAATGCTTCCCGCAGCGACGAAGGCTCCAATTACGAAAAGACCAAGATTTATGCAAGCGGAAAAGAAATTAACACCGGCCGAAAAAGGGACCGCACTTCATACCGTGATGCAGCATCTTCCTCTAAAAGGCATGCTTGCAAATGAAGAAGTAGAGGAATTTATTGAAAAACTGGTGCAGGAGGAGAAAATGACAGCTGCAGAAGCAGAAAGTGTATCCGCTTCGGATATTATCGCATTTTTAGAATCCGCTATTGCACAAAAGATTTTTGATAAGAAAAAGTTGTATAAGGAAGTGCCATTCAGTTTAATGCTGCCGGCCGAAAAGGTATATGCTGACTGGCAGGGGGCCTCCTCAGAAAAAGTGTTGATCCAGGGAGTTATTGACTGTATTATCCCTTCAGAAAACGGCTGGATTATTCTTGATTATAAAACAGACCGGATTACAGAAGAAATGTCAGAGAAATTGGAAGAAAAATTGAAAAAACGATATAAGACCCAGCTTGAGCTTTATCGATACGCTATAGAAGAAATCTGGAAGCAGCCTGTGGAGGAAACCTATCTCTATTTCTTTTCAAAAGGACTGCTTATCAAAGGGGAGTAGCCGGTGCAACCTTATCAGGGAAACAAACGATTAGAATGGATAGATGCAGCAAGAGGCTTTGCGATTTTTGGAATATTTATGGTCAATATAGGAGCATTTTCTGCTCCTTATTTTCTCTATGGCGGAGCAGAGGGTGCCTGGACGGCTAAAATAGATCAGTACAGCTTGATTTTTATTGATATTTTCTTTCAAGCGAGCTTTTACACGCTGTTTTCGATTCTTTTTGGTTTTGGCATACAAATTCAAAAGGACAGCTTAGATAAAAAAGATATTTCTCCATACGGCTTTTTTGGACGCAGGCTGGGAGTGTTGATTGTTTTTGGAATCATTCATGCCTTTGCGATATGGAGCGGAGATATTCTTCTGACCTATGGAACAATGGGATTTTTGCTATTATTCTTCTTATACAGCGGGGAGAAGGTTTTAATGGGCTGGGCGATTGGTTTATTAGGTGCATCTACCATTGCCTTGACAGGTCTGCAGTATGCGGCAAGGAATTTTATTGATATAAGTTATACAGCGGAAATAAACCAAGCTTTTCAAAGCTATCAATCCAATGATTTTTCCATTATTCTGGCGCAGAATTTTCAGGATTGGCAGTTATCAAACGGGATTTTCAGCTTTTTCCTGTTTCCTTTTATTTTCCTGCCGCTGTTTTTATTTGGGATGTACTTAGCAAGAAAGAGATGGTTTCATGAGCCGCTTGTCCACAAGGGGATATTGAAAAAGGTTTGGCTTATTTCTTTGATTGTGTTCATCGTATTTAAGATAGGACCGTATACATTTGGCAATCCGCTCTGGTTCAGTCTGGTTCAGGATAATATTGGCGGGACAGCATCGGCCGTCTTCTACCTGACGTCGATTACATTATTATGGGAGAAGAATACGGCGCAGAAGGTGCTTGGTGTCCTGAAGCCGATCGGGAAAATGGCATTATCTAATTACTTGCTGCAATCGATTATCTCTTTTTGGCTTTTCTATGGTGTCGGTCTTGGATTATACGGGGAAATCCGACCTATTCATCAAATCGGGCTCGTGATTGTGATTTTCTGCTTACAGATTATCGGAAGTATAATCTGGCTTCGATATTTTCGTTTTGGACCTGTGGAATGGGTATGGCGATCCATTACGTATAAAAAATTACAGCCAATGAAACGCTAATCATGGCAATTTGTTGACAAAGATACGTTTAAATGTCATCTTAGGGAAGAAAATGGTATCATTATAAACGAATTATTAGTCATTTTTGTGAAATGTGACAGATGATGATGACATGTATTTATAAAATTGAAGGAGGGAACATGAATGACGCATATGCATATTACATCGTGGGCGTTGGGACTGATTCTATTTTTAGTAGCTTTATCCCTTTACAAGAAAAACAGTAACAAGCCTGCAACCATTGTTCATATGATTTTACGACTTGTGTATTTGTTTATCATCGTTACTGGTGGATTATTAACTTGGGACTATATTCAAGGCTATGGCATGCCGCTTCTTGGGGAAGCTATTGTAAAAGCACTTGCCGGGCTTTGGATTGTTGTGGTAATGGAAGGAATTCTGGTTTCTACGAAAAAAGGAAAAGCAGTAACCGGCAAATGGATTCAATTCTTTATCGCACTAATTATCGTTATTGTTTTAGGCTTTTTCCGTCTTCCAATGGGTTTTTACTTCTAAAATAAGGGAATGACGAACAAACCTGTCAGGATAAAGGAATCCATTTCCAATGAACAGGATGATATAAAGTGCCTTGGTTAATTGCCGGGGCACTTTATTTTAAAATAAGAATGTTTATAAAAATAGCTGAAAATAGTTGCTACGGAAAAAATACTCCGCTAAAATTTGCGTTATTTCTTTGGAAAAAAACAAATAAAACATAATTCTTCTTAGATGGGAGCGGAAGTTGTCGACTCCTGCGGGAAAAGCAACAGGTAGACCTGAGCAGGAAGCGGTTTTCTTACCGTGAGGCTGAGCCGTTGCCCGCGGAAAGCGACTTCTCGTAGCAGACATCTTCTTGGCGAGAACACCAATGTTTTAAAGATTAAGTGGTGTTCTTGTTTTTTCTGGTTAATTGTGAACGCTTTTTTACATCATTCCAATCAAGGTATGATTTTTTAAGAAAATAAGTGATAATAAAACAAGGGTGGAATCGTAATTACAGTTTTTATATCATTGGGGGAAAATCTATGATCAAAAAAATAAGTATTGGACTTGCTGCTGTTATCAGTATGTTTGTCATACAAATACCGGTACACGCACAGGGCGAAGATATACATAATGAAGTATTTTATCAGATATTGATTGATCGCTTTAATAATGGGGATACAGAAATTGAAGGAGAATTAGATATTAACGATCCTTATCATTACCATGGAGGAGACTTTCAGGGAATCATAAATAAATTAGACGATTTGCAGGATATTGGAATCACCACGATTTCCCTGAGTCCGATTATGGAAAATAAAGAAAGAGGATATCATGGTTATTGGACCAATGATTTTTATGAGATCAATCCGCAATTTGGAACAATGGAAGATTTTGAGCGTCTTGTATCCGAAGTGCATGATCGTGATATGAAAATAATGATTGATTTTGTATTTAATTATGCTGCGGATACCAATCCGTTAACAGATGATGCGGACAAGGAAGATTGGTGGCTTGGAGCACCTGAATCAGATGACGAATGGCTGTCAGAAACAGTTCAATTTGATTTAACAAATCCGGAGGCTGCGGAATATGTATTAGACGCTGCGAGATATTGGCAGGAAGAAACAGAAGTGGATGGATTTAAACTTCAGGATGCAGACATGGCGCCGCAGCCATTTGTCGAAGAGCTGACAGCAGCTTTGAAAGAAAACCGTCCTGATTTTTATCTGATTGGTGATACAAGTACTGCTACGACTGATGAAGCAGCTTCGCTGATGGAAAATACATCCCTCGACCTCATCAACTACCCGGATTTAAATCAAGTATTAAGCGAAACATTTGCTGATAGTGATCAGGATGTTTCTGCTATTTTTGATGCGTGGGAAGAACAAGGACTGACCGATTTTTATAAACAAATCGATGGCCTTCAACAAGAACGTTTTACAAACTTATTTTCGGAAAATCAACGTAATGCTGTTACGGCTTGGACACTTGCCTTAACCTATATGTATACTACACCGGGGGCAACGATGGTAACGCAGGGGACAGAGCTTCCAATGTACGGGATGGATGCGGAAGAGTCACAACGGCTTGTACCTTTTAATAGCGGAGATGAAGATTTAAGGGAGTTTCATAAGCGTATTGCTGCGCTGCACAATGAATTTCCGGCATTAAGGTTGGGAGATTTTGAATATGTCGGCTCGGAAGCATCCATGCTGGTTTTCCGCCGCAGCTATGAAGACGAAGTGATGTATGTCGCTATTAATAACGGAAGTGAATCAGCATATATTGATGAAGCTAATTTAGAATCTGGTATGCAGCTGACCGGTATTTTAGAGGATAATTTAGTTCGTGAAAATGAAGAGGGCAATTATCGGATTGGAATACCGAGAGAATCTGTGGAAGTATATCTTTTAGAAGAAGATAAAGGCTTTAATTGGTTATTTATCGGCTTTATTGTTTCTGTTCTTTCGTTATTTGTGATTGCTGTTGTGCTATTAAAAAGAAAGCAGAAGCAAAGAGAGCATACAGACAATTAGCACCGTTAATTACCTTGGTGAATTTGAAATATAACTGCATAAAAAACATGTGTCTGATTTATTACTGACGCATGTTTTTTATGATTATACGTTTTGAACACCCTTTTTTAGGGACTTTACTCACACCTGTGTATAGAATAATTTTAGAATATATAAATATATATCGTTCCATTCTCCTGCTTATATTGTATAATAAAAGAAGAGAGTATTTGTTTAAAGGAGGTGTCCCGTATGGAGTGGAGCACAATAAAGAAAGAATTCTATTTGCTTTGCAGAATTATTATATTTGTTGTTATTGGATTATTTATTGTTAAAAATTTCCTTTTAGCTCCTTCGGTCGTATGGGGTGAATCGATGCAGCCCACTTTTTTCGACCAGGATAAAATCATTGTTAATAAAGTAGCCACAATAGACCGGTTTGATGTGATTGTATTCCAGGCCCCTGACTCCGACAATTATTACGTGAAACGAGTGATTGGTGTACCAGGTGATCATATCGAATATAAAAGTAATACGTTATATTTAAATGGAGAGGCAGTAGAGGAATCCTACTTAATAAATGATGACAGTCCGGCAAAATTAGGTTTTCAAACTGGCAATTTTACATTAGAAGAATTAACAGGCTATTCCGTTGTTCCGGAGAATACCTATTTTGTTTTAGGTGATAATCGCGGCAACAGCAATGACAGCCGCTTCTTCGGCCTTTTGAACGAAGAGGCGATTATCGGGGAGGTAACATTCCGATTCTACCCATTTAATAATATCGGCAGACCTGAATAAACCTGTATCTAAAAAGGAACTTCCTGATTTTAGATGCGGGTTTTTTATTTTAATCACGTTTGCTACTTAAGATAGATAGAAAGCGGTTTTTAAAAATTAATCCCGCTTATATATCTATCTTAATTCAATTGCGGCTGTGTTTGACATTTTGTCAACATTCCTCGTATAGTAGAATAATAGGAAAAAGATAACTGAAAATAGAAGGGTTTGTATAATGAATGAGCCAAAATATAGGAGATTACTTAAAAGAACAGTTAAAGGAAAAACATATTTCGATGCGTGAACTAAGTAAACAGACGAATATTAATGTTTCGACGATATCCCGAATTATCAACCATAAGCGCAAACCGACAAATCAGCATTTAGTGGAAATTTCAAAAGCACTGGATGTTCCTTTTGATGAATTACTTCAGAGGACCGGACTGCCGGTCAAAGCTTCAGAGAATCATACCAATGATATACAAGCATCTATTGTAATGATTGATCAATTTTTAGAGCAATCTGATGATCATTATGATTCTTTTTCAATGGAAAAATTAAAAAAACAACTGGATTGTTACGAAAAAGATGCAGAAACGGAAGAAGGGCGTCGTCTCATTCTGGATACATTTCATCAGAAAAAAGAAGATGCAGGTGCCTGTGGGGCCTATATGAAAAAACTTTCCACTTTTTTTCATCGGATTTGTCATAAAAAAGGAACACGGAAAGAATTAATTTTAATGGGTGCAGCACTAATTTATTTCATCAGTACAGCAGATGTTATTCCGGATTATCTTTTTCCGGTTGGTTATTTAGATGATGCTGTAGCTGTTCAAGTGGTAATGAATGCACTTGCTAATAAAACGTAATTAATGAGGGTTTGGATATGAATCGGAAGAAATACCATTTGGATTACAGTATAATCACTATTTTGTTTTTGTTATTATTAATTAGTTTAATTGCAATTTATAGCGGTTCGGGTCAATATGCACAATCACAGCCTTACTATTTTGTCATTCGCCAGGGCATTTGGTATGTTTTTGGTGCGTTGATAATGCTGGCAGTGATTTTCTTTGACTATGAGCTCTTAAAAAAACAGGCATTTAAGTTGTATGCGATTGGCATTTTCCTTTTATTAGGTGTTCATTTTTTTGGGGTTTTTCGCAACGGTTCTCAGCGTTGGCTGAATTTAGGAATCTTTGAGATACAGCCATCTGAATTTATAAAAATATTTCTTATCATCTACTTAGCTGTTTTATTAGAGAAGTATGGCAATCGAAAGCTGTCCTTAAAAAAGAGCATCCAATTAACGTTGAAAGTAGTGGCAGTAACATTAATTCCATTTGTTTTTATATTTTTACAGCCGGATTTAGGATCTGCTTTGATCGTACTAGCCATTGCTTTTTCCATGATTATTGTTTCCAGTATCTCTGTTAAAGTTATTTTGCCGGTGCTTTTCACCATAGCTGCTTCTATAGGCGGTTTAATTTTTTTGTATTCTTATAATGAAGATATTTTTTCCCGGTTATTTCAATCACACCAAATGGATCGTATTTACGGGTGGTTGAATCCGGCGGAGTATGCATCTGATTATGGGTATCAGCTTCAGCAGGCAATTATGGGGATCGGTTCAGGACAATTGAGCGGCGCCGGGTTTAATCAGGGGATGCAGATTCAAAATGGGAATGTCCCTGAAGCACATACAGACTTTGTTTTTACAGTAATTGGAGAAGAATATGGTTTTATCGGCGCTAGTATTCTGATTTTATTATATTTCCTGCTTCTTTATCGAATTACAAAGGTTGCCTTCGAAGCAGATAATTTATTCGGGGTCTATCTTTGCATCGGCGTCATCGGAATTCTTGCCTTTCAAGTGTTTCAAAATATTGCGATGACCATTGGTTTAATGCCAATTACTGGAATTACCTTGCCTTTTATCAGCTATGGAGGAAGCTCGCTTATAACCAATCTGATTATGATGGGACTGGTAATCAATGTACAAATTCGCTCCTCTAATGATTATTTATTTCGAAAAAAAGCAATTAGTGAATAAGGGGAAAGCTAAAAAATCAGCATGGGAAGATTTTTTAGCTTTCTTTAAAGAAGACTTGCTGACTGGCAAGCCGACAGGTGCAGACAGAAGCATAGTCGCACTTATGCCCTGCTTATGCCCTGCGGGTAGAAAAAAGAAGTTCACTTTTTCCCTGTGGGGTCTTCACCCTGGGACTGGGACTGCGATTACTCGTCCCACCGAAAACCATTGCGGTTACTCGCACCACCAAACCCGTCCGTCGCTAGAATTTACGTTATTTCTTTGTAAAAAGCAAAAGAAACAAATTTCTTCTTAGATGGGAGCGAAGGGAAGTCGACTCCTGCCGGAAAAGCAACAGGTGAAGGCCCCGCAGGAAGCGATTTTCTTCCGAGGAGACTGAAGCGTTGCCCGCGGAAAGCGACTTCCCGTAGCGTACATCTCCTTGGCAAGAACACTGATGTTTTAAAGACCAAGCGGTATTCTTGGTTTTTCTTATTATTTTTTAATACATTCAGGATTCCAGATTAGGCAGAGAAGTTGAAAATTTATTATTTCTTAATAATCAGAATCACTGCCTCGGATGAATTATTGACATTTAAGTCCCCTTCCAAATGAACTCTATGATAAAATAGCGATACAGGTCAAACAAATAATGATATAAACACATAGGATATAGGAAGAAACGTAATTATGTCATTAGAGTCAATGAGGAGAGGATTGGAATGAAGAAAAAAGTTGGTATTGTTTTTGGAGGGAAATCATCAGAGCATGAGGTTTCTTTACAATCAGCCAAAAATATTGTGGACGCAATTAATTTAGATAAGTATGAAGTATATCTGCTGGGAATTGATAAGCAGGGGAATTGGCATGTCAATGACCGTTCTCACTATTTAATAAATGAAGAGGATCCAAGCCTGATTGCATTAAATAAAACAGGGAAGGGAATTGCCATTGTCCCTGGAGCGGAAGAGAATCAAATTATTGAGACCGGCTCAAGTGTAAGCATGGATCAATTAGATGTTATTTTTCCTATTGTACATGGCACACTCGGTGAAGATGGAAGCCTGCAGGGTATGCTGAGAATGGCCAATATTCCATTTGTAGGCTCTTCTGTGCTTGGTTCAGCTATCAGCATGGATAAGGATATTGCCAAGCGTCTGCTGAGCGATGCAGGCTTACATGTTGCCCGTGGTTACAGCTTCCGTAAAGCCAAACAAGATCAAATCTCTTATCAGGAGATTGCTGCGGAATTAGGGACACCATTATTTATTAAGCCGGCAAATCAAGGTTCTTCTGTTGGTGTACACAAGGTGGAAACGGAAGAAGCATTTAACCATGCTATTCAGGATGCGTTTATGTATGATCACAAAGTTTTAGTTGAAGAAGCTGTCTCAGGAAGAGAAATAGAGTGTTCGGTTTTAGGTAATGAAAACCCGATTGCATCTGTACCAGGCGAGATTCTCCCAACCGTCGAATTTTATTCTTATGAAGCGAAGTATATTGATGAATCTGGAGCAAGCTTAGAAATTCCTGCTGTATTGGACAAAGACGTGACAGATCGAATTAAACAGACTGCCGTTCAAGCGTTTGAGGCTTTAAATTGTGAAGGCTTAGCCAGAGTAGATGTATTTTTAAAAGAGGATAATACGATTATTATTAATGAAATCAATACATTGCCTGGATTTACGAAAATAAGTATGTATCCAAAGCTTTGGGAAGAAAGCGGCGTTTCCTATCGGGAACTGATAGAGAAATTAATTGAACTGGCAATCGAAAGACATCAAAGAGATCAGCAGCTAAAGAGCTCTATTCAAAATTAAAGACGTAAAAGGATGGTTGAATGTCTAGCGACAACATAGAAAACGGCGGTATCAAAGCGTATTTACAAAACAATTTGCCGGCGTTGATTTTTCACTTTTTCCTGACAGTGTTTGCCATGCTGATGGTACTTTTCACGAATCAACTGCAAATGGTGTTTTTCGGTGTTTTAATCGCGTATGTATTATTTGGATTTGCATTGAAAAATCAAGGAACGCTTTTAAAAAATAGTTTGACGGTTTCCCTGGTTTTTATCATTAATCTGATAATGTACACCCTAGTCCCGCTGGCAGTGTCTGAGGCACTTATGTTTTATTCCTTGCCGTATCTTTATTTAGCGTTGATCAATGGACAATTGATTTTCCTGGCTATTGTATTGCCATCCATTTGTATGCTGATCGGGTTATATGTGAAAATAAGCATTACAAAACTATCAAATAAGAACAAGGCATAAATTTACAAAGAGGAGCTGTCATAGGGAAAACAGTTCCTCTTTGTAAAATATAGCCTGGATTTCCTGTTAGCAGATGGATAAGAATGGGTATACTATCAATAGGAATTAAACAGGAAAGGAGGGAACCGCGATTCTTAATAAACGTATTCGTCATATACAACGTTATCGAGAAATACTTGTTGCATTTTCCCGTAATGGTTTTGGGTATATTGTAAAGGAATTGGGATTGCAAAAGGTTGTTTCTTTACCGGAAAAAGTACTTAAAGGGAAGAAGGAAATACATAGAAAAACAACAGGAGAGCGAATTCGGCTTTTCCTGGAAGAATTAGGACCGACCTTTGTGAAGCTTGGACAGATCGCAAGCACAAGAAGTGATTTGATTCCCCAAGATATTATTAAAGAACTGGAGAAGCTGCAGGACCAGGTTGGTAAAATCCCCTATACCGAAATTCAGGAAATTATCGAGAGGGAATTGGGAGAGCCGATTCATGATATATTTAAAGATTTTAACAAAGAGCCTATCGCCGCTGCCTCCATCGGACAGGTTCATTATGCTATTTTGCAGAGCGGGGAAGAAGTGGCTGTAAAGGTACAGCGCCCGAATATTGAAAAGAAAATTCATACGGATTTAGAGATTTTAATGAATTTTGCCACACTTGCAGAAACACGTTTAGAATGGGCTTATCAATATAAAATCACCGAAATCATTGAAGAATTTAAAGCATCGATTCTCGCTGAATTAGATTACACTTTGGAAGGACGGAATGCTCATAAAATTGCAATGAATTTCAAAAATGATAAAGAAGGCGTGAAAGTCCCTGACGTGTATTGGAAATATACAACTGAACGTGTGCTGACAATGGAATTTGTCAAAGGAATAAAGTTAGATGAGAATGTGCAGCTTATCCGGGAAGGTTATCAGCCCAAGGTGATTGCAGAAAAATTAATCCATAATTTATTTGAACAAATATTATTAGATGGTTTTTTTCATGCAGACCCGCACCCGGGTAATGTGATGATACTACCGGGTCATCAGCTGTTATTTATGGATTTTGGAATGGTCGGCCGGCTCACACCGTTAATGAAGGAGCATCTGACGGATATGATTATTGCGCTGGCCCGTCAAAATACGCATGCTATCGTGAAGTCTATCTATCGAATGGGTGTGGTCCCTGATGAGGTCAATGATGATATGATGCGCGCGGATATTGAAGAGCTGCGGGATAAATATTATGATGTTCCTTTCAGCCAGGTAAGCTTGGGAGAAGCGGTGAATGATTTGTTCAGTGTTGCCTCCAAACATCAAATTCGTATTCCTGCTGATTTATCTTTGGTCGGGAAAACACTGGTAACTCTGGAAGGGACCGTAGAAAGGTTAGATCCGGATATCAGTATTGTTAAAATAGCACAGCCATTTGGAAAGAGGCTGATTAAGGAAAAATATCGACCTAAAAAAATGGCAGAGGAAGTTTATGAGCAGGTCGATGATTATAAGGATATTATTTTAGATTTACCGGAGCATGTTAATGCGGTGTACAAGCTGATTCGGAAGGGGAAGGTGCCCTTGGAAATATCCGTTTCCAGAGTGGACATGATTCTTAAGAAGCTTGACAGAATCAGTAACCGGTTATCGTTCAGTATCGTCCTGTTATCGTTCAGTATTATTATGGTTGGATTAATTGTCGGTTCAGCAATCGCGGGAGAGGTTTCCTATTTTTGGAGTCTGCCAGTTATTGAAATTGGCTTTGTAGTTGCTGTGTTGATGTTTATATGGCTTATTTTTGCGATATTCAGGTCAGGAAGGTTTTAGTTTTAAACAGAGAAAAAGCTTATGTCTGAAGGGGCTGTCCCATTCCTGACATAAGCTTTTTTTGAATGTTGATTAGAATACTTTATCGCCATTAAAGATAGAATTTTTCACAACCACATAATCTACTGTGCGGATAGCATCTAACTGTTTGCCGCCTGCGTAAGAAATAGAGGATTGAAGATCCTGTTCCATTTCTGTCAACGTATCCTGAAGGGCTCCCTTATGCTCTACATACATTTTTTTGCCTTCTACGTTTTTCTTTTCTCCCTTTTGGAACTCTGATGCAGAACCGAAGTATTCCTTCAATTTCTTGCCATCTTTTTCAATGGTTTCTCCAGGAGATTCTTCGTGACCGGCAAATAAAGAACCGATCATAACCATGGATGCACCAAAACGTACAGATTTCGCAATATCGCCATGTGTACGGATTCCGCCGTCTGCAATAATTGGTTTGCTTGCAGCTTTTGCACACCAGCGCAGTGCTGCCAGCTGCCAGCCGCCCGTTCCGAAACCAGTTTTAATTTTAGTAATACATACTTTACCAGGCCCGATTCCTACTTTTGTAGCATCCGCACCCGCATGCTCCAGCTCACGTACAGCTTCAGGAGTACCAACATTACCAGCAATTAAAAAGCTGTCTGGTAAATGCTTTTTAATATGCTTGATCATACGGATAACAGGTTCTGAATGACCATGTGCAATATCAATGGTGATATATTCTGGAACTAAGTTATTTTCAGCAAGTGATTCAACAAAAGCATACTCGTCATCCTTCACTCCGACACTGATTGAAGCAAATAAGTCTTGTTCCTGCATTGTTTTAATAAAATCAACACGTTTCTCAGGCTCGAAACGGTGCATAATATAGAAGTAATTATTTTTAGCTAAATAGGTTGCAATATTTTCATCAATAATCGTCTGCATATTTGCAGGAACAACCGGTAATTTAAAGCTTCTTCCGCCAAACTCAATGGAGGTATCGCATTCTGAACGGCTATTTACCACACATTTTGCGGGAACTAATTGGATATCTTCATAATCAAAAACATTTTCCATTTAAAACACTCCTAAACACGAATAAAATTTGTATTGGATATTAAAAACATTCGCCTTTAGTAATTTAACCCAAGCGGGATGTTTTGTCAATGTTTTATGTCTGTTTATCGACATAATAATTTGAAAAATAAGGCACTTTACGACAATCTGTGATTGAGTTTAATAAATGTAGAGGGATTATTTATCATATATACACTAACAATGCTTAATCAGAAAAGAGCTGTCATGCTATAATTGGTTGATAATCATATCAAAATAATGAATTGGAAGGGGAATACATCATGGCCATATTTTCAAAAGATGCACTAGAAGGAAGGCATGTATTAATAACAGGTGCAACTGGCGGAATAGGAAGAGAAACAGCGAAGATTGTTGCGCAGATGGGGGCTAAGGTCACCATAACCGGACGGAATGCCGATAAGCTTGCAGAACTTAGACAGGAGCTGGAAGGTCTTACTGATGCTTCGAAGCTATTTGTACAGCAGGCAGATATAACAGAGGAAGCGGAAAGAATGCAATTGGTCCGCAACGCACGGGACGCATTGGGATTTATCTCTGATTTAGTCAATGCCGCTGGAGTTGCGGGAAACAAGACGGTGGATCAGCTGGAAGAAGCGGATATACAAGCCATGCTTACAGTAAATTATTTGTCTGCATTCAGTTTAACGAAAGAAATTTATCAGAAGATGCAAGAGAAGCAGCAGGGGAATATCGTCAACGTGGCGTCTTTATCCGGTTTGCGGGGGACATATGGAAATAGTGCTTATGCTTCTTCTAAATTTGCGATGATCGGCTGGACACAGTCCATGGCCTTGGAAGCAATTGCTTATAATATTCGTGTCAATGCAGTTTGTCCCGGTTTTGTTGATACAGAAATGGTGCAGGGCTTATTTGAAGCAAAAGCGGAAAATACAAATCAATCCTATGAACAGGTAAGAAAAGCAGCAGAGGATTCGCTGCCATCTCAAAAAATAACAGCTCCGGATGAGGTAGGCAATACGATTGCGTACCTGCTGACGGATGCTGCCCGAAATATTGTAGGGGAGTCGGTGAAAATTTCAGGGGGGGCTGTGATGCGATGATAAAAAAACTATATATTGGAGGAGAGTCTCCAATATATAGTTTTTTTAATTGATGCATAATCTTTTCCATTGAAACATCCTATTAGCGTAGTTCTTTTGGCTTATTTTTCCTAATTATTATGCTTTTAACCGTTAATTCACAATCGAATTTCATTAGAATTAGCAATTATTATTGCTGATTTAGAGAATGAACATACTATTTTAACAGTTTTACGAAAACAGGAAAAATAGATAGTTTAATTTATGAAAAGCACATGCAGCAATGTCTCAAGCAATTGCTATTCGATATTAACTCATCCCGAAAGTATCAATATATCGTTGTATATCAAGAAAAATAGGCTTATTTTACCAGAGGATATGTTGTTTTTTTCTTCTTATTGTAAATGTTCTCATACCTGTTGACAGTAAATTCCACTCCTATTAAACTGGTAATTAATAATTATAAAGGTAATTAAATCTTAGGTTTTTTGCTCCAATAAGGATATTAATGGAGTTTTTACCCTAAATCATTACTAAAACGAATATAAAGGAGATGGGTATTAATGGCAGGACAAATTCGTATGAGTCCAGAAGAACTACAGTCAAAAGCAAACGCTTATGGGGAAGGCGCAACGGACGTTAATGATGTTTTACAGAGGTTATCCAACTTGCAAGAGCAGTTACGCTCTGAGTGGGAAGGACGCGCTTTTGAGCAATTTGATGTTCAATTCCAGCAGTTAAGCGAGAAGGTAGTAGATTTTACGGAGCTGTTAACGGAAATCCAAACCCAGCTTAAGAAAACTGCTGAAGCTGTGGCACAGCAGGATGAAGCATTAGCAAATAATTTTGGACTTAAATAATTAAGAAATTTGTAATATTACCAATAATCACTATTTTGAGCCACACGACGATTGTTGTGTGGCTCCTGTTCATTTCATAGATAAATAGATTTTTAAGAAGATGCAGGAGTTGAAAATAGATGAAAAAGCTGAACAAGCGAATTCTATTGTTTTTGATTTTGATGCTTTGTCTTGCTTCAGGTTTGTCCTATCTTGGGTTTAACCAAATATCGACAACGGATACGGAAACAGAAACAGAAGAAGGAAGAGAAGAGCAGATACTGGCAATGGATATAGCACTTGTGAATGAGGATGATGGCGCAACATTTAACGGCGAAGAATTATCCTTTGGCGATGCATTTATCCGAAGTATGGACAAGGATGAATCACATGAATGGTATGTCGTCAGCCGTGGTGTAGCCGACAACGGATTAGAAAATAATACATACGATATGATGATAATTTTTCCTAATGATTTTTCTGAAAAAGCATTATCTATGGAATCCGAATCACCTGAACAGGTGTCATTAAATTATAAAATTAATACATCCGGTAATCCACGGGTACAGGCGGAAGCAGAAAAGACGGCCAATGAAATATTAAATGATGTAAACCGTCGAATTATCGATGTTTATTTTGCAAGTATTGTTGGCAGCTTACAGAATGCGCAGGACAATATTGGTTCCATCGTGGATAAACAAGCAGAACATACCAACACGTACAATAATTCTGTCAACGACCCGCTTAGTTCCTACACAGATCGTTTTAGTGATGTACAGGACAATACAGAAAGATCAAAAGAAAGTTTCAGCGGTTTGGAAGAAATACTAGAATCGTTTGGTAACAGTTTAAATAGCCATGTTGATAACCAGGCTGATACGAATCAAAATTACCTATCAGCAATGCAGGAATATATGGATTTAAAAGAAGTGAATAATAATTTATCGGCGGACATTTCCAGTCAGCAGAATGAATTTAGTAATCAAATAAATAGCGGGGATGTATCGCAGCAATTGGCCGCATTGGAAGAAGCGAATCAAGCAATGAATGACCAGCTGCAGCAAGCGGAAGATGATAGGGAGATAATGGATGCCGATGCTGCTGCAATACAGAATAAGTTAAATGATACGAGAGACCAAATTGCTGACTTAGATATGTATTTGCAGGATAATTTCGACCTGGATATGCAGTCCAGGATTGATGACAGATTGGCCGGCATTTTTGAAGATGCTTTAGATGAGGAAGAAAACGATTTGAGTGTACTGTTCGATGCTGCAGATAATCATGCACATCAGAACATACAACAGCAGATAAACCAATTGCCGCCCATCGATATAGACGAGATGCACCGGCTTGGTTTATCAGGGCAGACCGTTACCGAATTGGAAAATGTCATGGCGGTAACAGAGAAATATAATCAAGCGTTTGGATATGAACCGGATTATGCCAGCGATAGAAGGACATTACCTCAACTTGTCCAAGGGATGAAAACAGAGCTTGCTAACAACGGGGTGGAAGTGCAAGATACGGTCAACCTCCCTGAGGAAATTAAAGAATCAGGTTCTACATTTTCATTACATGTTCCTGAATCGTTCCAAGAGAGTGGTTTAACACTTACTTTAAATAATGAAGAAATCAATTACGAATATAATAACGGAGCAATAACCCTTCCACCACTAGATGAAGGGGAACTAACAGTTCAATTAAACTTGAAATTGAACAATGAAGAGGCTGAAATCGATATTTTCCAGCCTGTCACATGGGGCTGGGAGATTGATCTGGCAAGTGTGAAGGAAGAGCGTGAAGAGGAAGAAGATGAGGAATCTGATTCCCCGGAAACAGCCTCCCTTTTTGAACCAGAGGAGCCGCTTGTAGCTACGATGAGTACAAAAAGAACAGAAACAGATGACAACGACGAATCCTCGGTAGAAACAGAGGATAATAATGAATCAGAAAATGATGATGCGGATCAGCCGGAATCCGATGACGATAGTTCGGAGGAGACGGAAGAAGATGCAAGTGACCCTGAATCTCCTGATTCCGACGATGATTCGGACCAAGAGGAATCAGAATCTGGAAATGAAGAGGAAGAAGATACAGACGCTGGTTCAGACGGAACAACAGAAGAGGAAGAGGAAGATCAAAACGAACCTGAAGAAGACAATACGGACGAAAATGAGAATGAAGAGGAAACGGAAGAAGACGGCAATAACGAAGAAGAAACAGAAGATGATGAGGGCCAAGAAGATGAACAGGAAGATCAAGAAAAAACCGAAACTGTTCATATCACAAACCATCAAATACAACATCAAGTCGATTCATCATTAACCAATGATTCAACGGAAAATTTACTGAATGCAACGGCGGATACAGTAAGTGATTATCAAAGACTGCTTGCATTGTATGAAAATTATTTCGGAATCAGTATAAGAGATAATGAACTGGCTGATCAGGAATTAACCGATCTTGCCGCCGATGATTCGCTTTACAATCTATTTAATAATACGGAGATTAACGACGTATTAGAAGACCGCATGGTGAATCAGCTGACAGATGAGATTACTGCAGAGGTACAACAGCCGACAGAAGAATTACAAGAGCAGATTGAAACCTATAATCAAATGGTCGGGGAAGTGGATGAAAATGCAGAGCAGTTATCTGAAGAAATGAATCAAACGGTCGAGCAAGCTGAAGTAACGAACTATGATATAGGCGAGACCCTGAATGAATTGGCTGCTTGGCATGAAGAGAGTATGCGGCTGGTCGATGAACAAGAGAATACTCCAACGAATAGTGGTGACGAAGATTCGGCAGTCATGACGATGGACAATGATTTACAATCTATTTTTTCAGAGACAGAATCACTGGCAAGCCAAGCTGATACGAACTTAGCTGCAGCGGATGATGTATATCAAATATTTGATACCATTGATGAACAAGCGAGTGATATACAACAAAGCGGTGTCACGCTGGTGGATGAGGCTGCTGCGTTATCTGATAATATGACAGAAACGGTGCTGGAAGATCAAAACTACGCTGAAAACTTTGCGGGAGTTCTCGAAAACAGCCGGGTAGGCGATAGACAGAATGAAGATTTATATAATTTTCTCTCTGATCCTGTTGGAATAAATAACCAAGGAGTGATAGGAACAGAAGAAGCATCCAATCAAAAAAGTGAAAATACAACTTTCACACCATATTTCTTAGTATTAATTTGTTCTATCGTTGCTTTGTTCACAGCCTATGTTATCTCAACAAATAATCAAAAGCGTATGGACAAAGACCAATTTGCGGAAGATAAATCGCTTGTAGGTAAGAACCTGCTGACAACAATACTCACCGCTAGTATTGGAGTTGTCGAAGGACTGGTCATCGGATTGACTGCAGGCTACCTGCTGGGAATTGGCGGAGAAAGACTATTTTTATGGGTCGGTTTGATTACCCTTATTATGCCAGCCATGTTACTCATTGCTACGTATCTGCTTAGGCAGTTAAAAATGATTGGAATGTTTATCCTGCTGATTATTTTGAGTCTGTATCTATTCTTAACAGATGCACTTACAGTCAGCCTGAGTCAAATGGAAACGGTAAGGATGTTCTCTCCTTTACAACATATCGAAACACTGATTGCTAATGTTGTGAACGGAACCGCGAACAGCGTTCTGGGGCTTGCAATTCTTGCCGGTGTTGCTTTGATTGGTGCTGCAGCTAACTTATTCGTCCTGCATCCAAAAGAAAGAGAGGAAACAGAAGATGAAGATGAAGATGCGGCTGAAGCAAATTAGTTGTTTTGCCGTCTGCTTGCTGAGTCTGCTGCTGTTTATCCCCTTGTCGGCCGCAGCTGAAGACGACAGTGATAATAATGGAGAAATGAAATTGAAAATGGACCGCATCGGTGGAGATGGCGCCCAAAATTATCAAAATACCGAAACAGAAAAGGAAAAAAGATTTCCGCATCTATTTAATGAAGAAACAAAAGAGGTAATTGAATCCAAGCAATCCGAAGAAGAAGCAACGGTACAGGAGTTAGAAGAAGTGCTTTTCACGATGGATGTGGAGGATGTTGATACCGTATTGGAAGATACAAAGCAAGAGCTGTTTAATGAAGAATATACAGCTCCAGCTGCTGATAATAATCAGGACAATAGTCAGGAAGAAAGTAATAGCGGCTGGAGCACAGCCCTCTATATCGGCTTTGCCGGTCTGGCCGCTATACTATGTACGGGTATCTATGCGATGTTTCAAAGATTTTCAGGTTAGGGGAGATGGGAAGATGGCATCGAACACGCATATTAATGTCACAGTAGATTTTAGAAAATGGGGGTGGAATACGTATGATTTACGTATTCCCCTTCAAATATCCGTTAAGCAATTACTGCTGAATTTGGCGGAAACATTAAAAATTGATCGGGGAGACCGTTCCCTATCGGCTTTGAAAATAACAACAAAAGACATTTTGTTGACAGATGAAGATAGTTTAATAGATTATCCGGTATCTGATGGAGATATATTAAAAGTTTTATAGATACATACCCCTTTTTACATAACAGCTTGCACTTTAAAAAAGTATAAGAAAAACGATGGAAGCAAAGGAACTTCAACTAAGTTCCCTGCGTCCTGGGACTGGGACTGCGATTACTCGTCCCATCGAAAACCGTCGCAGCGGACATCTCCTTGGCAAGAGCACCAGTGTTTTAAGGACCAAATGTTTTTCTAAAGATTTACTAGAGGATTGCTAGAACGAATGAAGGAGTCAGTCGATATGAAGGAAAGAACAGTACAGATGGAAGAGCTCTTCCTCCATTTCACTATAAACGAGGATGATTGGAGCTTACAGTTACCGAAATCGCAAACGCACGTGAAAGATATTCGCCAGCTCGGATTGATTACGGAAGCTGCTGATTATTTCGTACCACTGACAGTTGATGAAGAAGCTGATATGTTTACCTTCACATTTACTGTTGACCGGGACATGAAAAAATGGGAGGATTTGAAAAGTCTCAGACGCAATGACAAATTGCGTTTATTGTCTAATATTGCCCGTTTAAAAGAATATTTGCATACCAGAACAACTTTTTTCCTTCATCCAGATAATCTTGTATTTGATGATAACCTGATGCCATCTGTGGTATACCGCGGGATTCATGATTTGCTTCCGCCATATGAAATGGAAGAAGAGAAATTCCTGAAGCAATATCAATGCCTGGTAATTGCCTTATTTTCTAAAACTTATACCTTTGACCAGCTTTATCAGGGCTCGCTGCAAAATGCAGATGAAACGGAATTTCAACGGCAAGTGCGTGAGATGGATGATCTTTATCAGTTAATACATTTTCTGAAGGACAGCTATAAAGAAGAACAAAAGAAAACAGAGGCAACGATGCAGCTTGTGCCGGCGAAGCGTTTTCGTCTTTTCAAGGGGCTTTCCATCGGCATGATTATCTTATCCGTGTTATTAATCATTCCGCTCGCCTATTTGATGTTATGGAAATTACCTTATCAGGATACATTGCATGCATCTCATGAGGAGTATCTCGCATCGGATTACGGAGGAGTTATCTCGACATTGGAGGGAGAAGGCCCGGAAGAGCTTCCCTTTGTCAATAAATATATTTTAGCTGTTTCTTATATTAGTGTGGAATCATTATCTGATGATGATAGAACATCCATTATGCGAAATGTCAGCTTGAATAGCGATGAGAATTATTTATTATATTGGATTTACAATGGGCGCGGAGACTTTGAAGAATCGGTTGATATCGCCAAGTATATAAGTGATCCGACGCTTGTTATGTACGGTTTGATCAAACAGATTGAACAGGTGAGTAACGATCCGGAATTAACAGGTACAGAGCAGGAAGAAAAGGTAAATGAACTGGAACAGGAGTTAGATAACTACAGAGAAGAATATGATGTATTGCCGGAGGATGAGGAATCAGATAATCAAACGGAAGAGCTGGAATCTAACGAGGACAATGAAGAAACAGATGATGAAGATTAAAACATAAAAAAGCAGGACTTGTTTGGAGGATAGAAGGATGGCAGAAAATTTACTGATGGTAAGCTATGGGAATCAACTGCATACATGTCATTTGCCATTGGGCGAAGAAAAGGAAATAACGATTGGAAGTGATTGGACAGATACGATTACGTTTCAGTCATTGAAACAGCAACTTCCAATCGCTTGGAATAAAGAAGCATGTATTATTGCAGACGATGTGCTTCATGTAAATGAACAAAAAGTAATACAAATAGAGAGCCAGCCGATGCATTTCTATCTTTTAGATACAGAGCCGGGAGTTGTCTATGACATAGCAGGTAAACGCAGTACAACGTTCAGCTCCAAAGAATATGATGATGTGAGCGTGTCTGGTACATCTGTTAACTTTGTGCTGTTACGCGAGCAGGTAGAATGGTTATTTAAGCTTGAAGTTTATCAGGGGGAAATCTTCCATAATTATGTGCGTACGAGTGGAGAAGTGGCTGTTGAGCCTGGTGATCATCTCTTCTTTGAGGGAGTAACGATGATTATGGGCCACGAAGAGATACAAATGATTGCACCTAAAGACAGTGTCTCATCGAAGCTGGTACCGCTGATAGAACCCAACCGTCGTTATTCTGCGGATTATCCTGATTACCATCGCTCACCAAGGATTGTCTACAGAGAACCGGAAGATAAACGTGTTATTGCCAAACCGGCCAATAAGCCAGCGAAGCCGAGTGAACAGCTGGGACGAACTATTGTCCCGCCGCTGGTGATGATTGCTGCACTTGTCATCGTATCGATTATTCAGCCAAGAGGTATCTTTATTATCGTCATGCTGGCGATGACCGTCACCACCGTTATTTTTTCCATCACCTCCTACGTGAGGAATGTGAAAAAGTATAAAGCGGATATGAAAGAGCGCGATAAGACCTATAGAGAATACCTGCAACGTAAAACCGAAGAGCTGTACCATGTTACGGAAGAACAGCGTCATGCTTTGAATTATCATTATCCGAACGTCACACAAATCCGTCAGATGGCAAAGGATGTCGATGCCAGAATATATGAAAAAACACTATTTCATCATGATTTTCTGAACTATCGTGTCGGTCTTGGGAAGGTTGATTTGAGTTTTGAGATTGACTTTAAGGATGAAGAGTTCGATAAGGAAAAGGATGAACTTGTTGACGCATCCCGAGAACTGCATTCCCAATACAGAGAGATTGAAAATGTTCCTGTCGTGACATCCCTTATGAATGGACCGGTTGGTTATATCGGTTCACGTCACCTTGTCCTGGAGCAACTGCAATTATTAGTCATGCAGACAGCGCTGTTCCATAGCTATCATGATTTACAATTTATTACGATTTTTCCAGAAGAGGAAAAGAAGGAATGGGAGTGGATGCGCTGGTTGCCGCATGCAAGCTTGCAGGGTGTGAATATCCGCGGTTTTGTTTACCATGAACGTTCCCGTGACCAGGTGCTCCATTCCCTGTATCAAATTCTAAAAGAACGGCAGCTTGTTTTAGATGAAAAATCAAATAAAAACGAGAAAACGTATTTCACACCGCACTACCTCGTTTTGATTACAGATGAAAAAATAATTTTGGATCATACAATCATGGAATTTTTCAATGAGGATCCGAGTGAGCTTGGCGTCTCCTTAGTGTTCGTTCAGGATGTCATGCAGTCTCTGCCGGAGCATGTGACAACGGTGATTGATGTAAGAGATGTAAAAAGTGGGAATATTTTGCTGGAAGAAGGGGAATTAGTTAATAAGCATTTTACGATGGATCATTTTCCGAAAGATTTCCATAAGGAAGATGTCTCTCGGGCTTTGGCGCCATTGAACCATTTACAAAGCTTGAAGAACTCTATCCCGGAAAGTGTCACTTTTCTGGAGATGTACGGCGTGGAAAAAGTGGAAGAGCTTGCGATTGCCAGACGCTGGCAGGTAAATGAGACGTATAAGAGCCTAGCCGTTCCATTGGGCTTACGTGGAAAAGATGATATTGTCAACTTAAACCTGCATGAAAAAGCACATGGGCCGCATGGTCTGGTCGCAGGGACAACAGGTTCTGGTAAATCCGAAATCATTCAGTCATACATTATATCGCTTGCGGTAAATTTCCATCCACATGAGGTTGCCTTTCTATTGATTGACTATAAAGGAGGCGGGATGGCAAATCTATTTAAAAACATGCCGCATTTACTTGGAACAATTACCAACCTGGATAATCTACAAGCCATGCGTGCGCTAGCCTCCATTAAAGCGGAGCTGAAAAAACGCCAGCGCTTATTCGGGGAGCATGACGTCAATCATATTAATCAGTATCAAAAGCTGTTTAAACAGGGCAAAGCCACCGAAGCAATGCCGCATCTGTTCCTGATTTCCGATGAATTTGCTGAGCTGAAATCCGAACAGCCTGATTTTATGAAAGAGCTTGTCTCTACAGCCCGGATCGGACGCTCCCTCGGTATTCATCTGATTCTGGCAACACAAAAACCGAGCGGGGTTGTGGATGAACAGATTTGGTCCAACTCGAAATTTAAGCTGGCATTGAAGGTACAAAACAAAAGTGATTCCAATGAAATTCTAAAAACACCGGATGCAGCGGAAATCACGCTGCCCGGACGTTCTTATCTGCAGGTCGGGAACAATGAAATCTATGAACTGTTCCAAAGCGCCTGGAGTGGTGCGGATTATGTACTCGATAAAGGTGGGGGCGAACAGGTAGATACAACGATTTATGCTATCAACGAATTGGGTCAGTATGAAATTTTAACCGAAGACTTAAGCGGCTTAGACAAAAAAGAATCGATTGAAAAAGTGCCGACAGAATTGGAAGCAGTGATTGATTATATGCAGGACTACGCCGAGGAGTTGGAGATTGAGTCATTGCCGCGGCCGTGGCTGCCGCCGCTTCCTGAACGTGTTTTCGCAGATGATCTGCATCCAGTGAACTTCGAAGAGGCATGGCTGGAACCGAAGAAGCCATTACATGCCATGGTCACCCTGTTGGATCAGCCAGAGTTACAAGCGCAGGAGCCTCATACGCTGAACTTGACCAAGGATGGGCATATTGCGGTTTTCTCCAGTCCTGGCTATGGAAAATCAACGTTTCTGCAATCATTAATCATGGATTTAGTCAAACAGCATAATCCGGAGCATTTACAAGTATATTTAATGGATTTTGGCACCAATGGCCTGCTGCCGTTGAAAAATTTCCCGCATGTCGCAGATACCATCTTAATAGATGAAGTAGAGAAAATAGGCAAATGGGTACGCCTCTTAACGAACACCATCAAAGAACGCAAACAGAAGTTAAGTAGATATGGTGTGGCAACGATGGACATGTATGAAAAATCCAGTGGTGAAACAATCCCGAACATCTTTATCGCTATTGATAATTATGATTCCGTCCGAGATGCGGATTTTGGAGAAGAGTTCGAGAAGCTTATTACACAAATCGCGCGCGAAGGAGCAAGCGTCGGTGTGCATCTCGCTATCAGCGCCGGAAGACAGAATGCGATGAAAATGCCGCTCGTCACCAATATGAAAATACAAGTTTCTTTATACCTCATTGATCCAGCGGAGGTGCGGTCGATTGTCGGAAGAACGGACTTGGAAATTGAAGAGATAACAGGACGCGGCATTATTAAACTGGAAGAACCGACCTTGTTCCAGACTATGCTCCCGGCAGAAGGAGAAGAAGCGCTTGCGATTATTGATGCCATACAGGATACAGCGAAAGAGATGGATGCACATTGGCAAGGAGAACGTCCAGAGTCCATTCCGATGATGCCGGAGGGAGCCATTGATTTTGAACAATTCCGGAAAACGAAGAAAACCCGCGAATTGGTTGAGAAAAAACATCTTCCGCTTGGACTGGAATTTGAAGAGGTTACGCCGCTAGCATTTGATCCAATGCAGTTTGGTTTTCTCACGGTAACTAGTGACAGAAAGGATGGACTGGATAAATTAACACATGGATTGGCGAAAAATATGACAATGGTAAATGATGCTTACCATACGACGTTAATCGATACAAATGACGGGTCGCTTGCTGATAATGGAAAGCAATTACATGCTTATGCTTCAGAAACAGCTGATATACATGCTGTTAAAGAGGAGATAACAACAGAAATCCGCAAACGGCTGCAGGGTGAAGCAGAGAAAACAAACTGGCTGGTCATGATTAAGGATCTTAAAGACTTCTCAAACCGCAGCGATATGAAAGACGATGAGCCATCCTTATTATGGGAAGATGGACCATCCGTCGGTATTCATTTTATTGTATGCGGCGATTACAGCTTTATCGGGAGCAGTATTGAAGCGGGAGCCAAGTATATCCGCAGGCGGTCAACCATCGGTTTATTCGCCATGAAAATGGGCGATCAGAATATATTTAGTCAACCGTTCATCCGAAAAGAAAAATATCCAAACGCATATGAGTGCTATTACGTGATGGACCATGAGAATGTAAAAATAAAAATCCCGGAGTGAGGAGGAGAGTAGATGAGCAGTGATGAACTTAATAGGTTACAGAAACGGAAGACCAATGTTAACCAGGATATTGGAAATGCAAGGGAAAGAATCTCTGCTGCAGAAGACAAAATCGAACGCCTGCAAGAAGCTTCAACCGCATTGGATACCAGTATTCAGAGCTTAAGAAGCATCAGAGAAGCTATTGAAAGCTTTGAAGTAACAAAAGCAAAATGGGAAGGAGATCAGGAGAAGCAGTTTGAATCAACGTATAACTCCTATGGTGTTGTTATAGGAAGCTATGACATAGATGCTGGTAATGCTAAACAGCAAATTGATGAAGATCTTGAATTGGCAAAACAGGAAAAAGCTCAAGCTCTGATTGGGCTGGGGATAATGCAATTTAAGTTGGCTGGTTTAGAATCTGATATTAAAGCAGCGAAGGAGGATTCATAAATATGGCAGAAGAAGTAGGTATTAAAATAAGTGAATTCAACGCGAATATAAACAGCTTACAATCAGCTGTTTCCAGTATTGACAGCAGTATGAAAATAAGTCGGGAATTAGAAAAAACAAACATTGAACCATTTACAAAGGATTTGGAAAAAGCCATTGAAGCTATCAAATTGCTGGAAAGGTACAAACAAATGCTGGATGCTGACGTTCTGGCATTAGATAATGTCGGAAAAGAAATGGTAGAAAATGATGAGGAATTGGCTAGAGTAAGCGGACCACAAATAATGTCATAAAGGAGGGAAACGAATGGCGAATAAAGTGGATATATCGGAAGTGACGGATTTTCAGAGTGATTTGCAAGAAGCGTCCACCAATTTCCGGTCGCAATTAGACAAGGTAATAGAACATATGGAAGCAGTCAATGGCATGAACTCCTTTTCCGGAAAAGCGGCCAAAGAAGCAAAACAATATTTTAGTGAATTGCATGTGACATTATTGGAATCGTTCAAAGGACTGTTTGACGATTTGGAAGCTAATCTGGAACAGCATCTTGAAGAATTTCAATCTGAAGTAGATGTGAGTGAAACGGCCATTATTCAAAGTGACTATTTGCAAGATATCCAAGAAGATGTGAATGAACTCTATGAAGATTTAGTTACGCAGGACGAAACGATTCATGATACCATCAATGATGTGTCTGATATTTCTTCAGCCACGCCTCCATCTTTTTCGGATGTAGACGAGTATAAAAATAAGGCGATTAAGAAATTGAAGGAAGTGGATGAAGACTTGGCTTCTTTCACCGGTAAAGGCGATGAAACAGATGTCGAAGCAATCATGAGCAAGATAGAGACAGCGATGAATCATGCGCAAACGAGTGAGGGGCAGGCGAGATTTGCGGATTTTGAAGGGGCGTCTCAGAGTAAAGATTTGAGGAAGTTGCAGGAATATAATGGTAATAAAAAAGAGAGACAGGTGGAAAAGGCCAAGGATTCAGTAATTAACGATATGGATGAATATTCACAAAGTGTCATTAATAATGTCTATCAAGATTTAAAGAAAGGTAAAATCACCAGTAATGACTTTGAGGAGATATTAACAATATTTAAGAAGGTAAAAAACGGATTATGGAGTTGGGAAGATTTACAAGGTAAAGCATCATCAATATTTGATAAATATTTAGAAGATAATTGGGTTAAAAATGGATCAGATTTGGGTATTCCAACTATTGCATCAGCTATCCAACAAACTGGTCTCGGTTTAAACAGGGTTGGTGGTTGGGTGAACAACTTTAAAGGAGTTCGTGGTCCAGCTGGTACTAATTCCTTTGTAATACCAAATGCAACATCCGCTAAAGCAGCAAATTCTATTTTCAGGGCAGATAAACTAGTGAGGAACTGGGGAAAATGGTTAGGACGCAGTTTTGTCGGAACTGGACTTGCTATTGGCATGTATGATGATATTAAAAATAGAAACAAGACACCAGGAGAAGCCGCAACACATAATATAGTTTCAACAGGCGTTGGTGTTGGAACAGGTATAGGTGTGACTGCGTTAGCTTCTAACCCAGTTGGATGGGCTGCTGTAGGAGTTGCAGCTATCGGTGCAGGTATTGGAATGGGGACTACATACATTTTTAATAGGCTATATGATAATAATGTAGGGCACATCAAGGATATTTTAGATTGGGCAGGTCAAGGAGTAGACTGGGCAAGCGAAAAAATAGGTCAAGGAGCAGACTGGACAACAGAAACAATAGGTCAAGGAGTAGACTGGACAAGTGAAAAAATAGGTCAAGGGGCAGAATGGGCAACAGAAACAATAGGCCAGGGAGCAGATTGGACAACTGAAAAGATAAGTCAAGGAGCAGACTGGACAAGTGAAAAAATAGATCAAGGAGTAGACTGGGCAAGCGAAAAAATAGATCAAGGAGTAGACTGGGCAAGTGAAAAAATAGATCAAGGAGTAGACTGGACAAGTGAAAAAATAGATCAAGGAGCAGACTGGACAAGTGAAAAAATAGATCAAGGAGCAGACTGGACAAGTGAAAAAATAGATCAAGGAGCAGACTGGGCAAGTGAAAAAATAGATCAAGGAGTAGAGTGGACAAGTGAAAAAATAGATCAAGGAGTAGACTGGGCGGGAAATGTAATGGATGATGCCGGGAATTTTATTAATAGTGGTGTCGATTTTATTAATCCATTTTCTTAAAGTAATTCATCACATGAAGGGAAGGTTTAAATGGAAGGTAAAGTAGAAAGTGTAATTAAAAACCTAAGATATAGGTTTTTAATTATTAATCAAGAGTACTATCTGATAGATATATGGCAGTCGATGTGGCAAATGCTTATTCCGTTTTCATTCTGGATATTTCCAAAATCTGTTTATAAAGTACAGGATACAAATATCCTGAAAAAATTAAAGAAAACTGATACGAAACAGGGAAATACATCAGGCCTTGGTATACTTGGTGCAGGAATTGGAGTTGTTATAGCTAATCTTTTAAGAATGTTAGGGAATTATTTCGAATTACAGAGTTCTTACTTTGTCAATGTGGTAATCGCTGTTCTTGTGCTTGTTATGGTATTTTTACTGTTTGGTTTTATAAGTAGAGTTTACAAAAGTAGAATATATAAAGTTGTTAAACTTGACCAATTACCTAAAGAACGATTATGTATCAAACCCAAATCATCGAATCATTTTTTTGTGGTTTTATTGTACTATTTTGTATTTTTGTGTTTAACTCTATTTGCATTTATTGGGTTTGTACAATTGGGAGATGTTTTAATAGTAATTTTTATGGGACTTTTTATGTCTGTATTTTTAGTTGCCAATATATTAATACAATTAAAAGGCGATATTATTGTAAATTTTAAATAGTATGTAAAATACAGTTTTATACAACAATTATATGTCAAAAAGATAGATGAGGAGAGCCAATTATCAAAGGAACATTTATAGATAATGCATGTTCCGTTTTAAACTATATTTTTAGTTATATTCATTCTTATAGGAGGGGGAGTAATGAGAAAGGCTATATATCTTAATTATTCTCTATGGTTATTCTATTTGTGGAGATAGTTTTACCTATTCTCACAACGATAGAAGGAAATACAAGGATACATTCCTGGGGGACAAGTTTATCTAAAGAATAAAGCTTAGAACTTCGTGGAGAAGTATAAACTAAATGAAGAGGGGAAATAGTATGTTACCGATTGGAACGATTATATATTTAAAAGAGGGAACGAGTAAACTTATGATTTTGAACCGGGCTCCGATACTTCCGTCAGGAGAAAATGAAGAAGAAGGAATCTGGTATGATTACTCAGGGTGTTTTTATCCCCAAGGATTGAATCCAAAAGAAGTATTTTATTTTAATGAAGAGAACATAGATGAAGTGATTTTTGAAGGATTTAAAGATAATGAAGAAGAGCGCTTTCAAAAGCTTTTTCAGGACTGGTTGCAGGAAGAAAAACCAAACATAAAAAAAGGAACGATTACAGGTCCAATGGAATAAGGAAAAATGAAATCATTATGGCAAAGAAGCATATTATCGGTATGCTTCTTTAAGAGTTTTCCACCAGAAAAGAAAGAGCTATTTTAATAATCAGTGACAAAAGATTTAAAAACTCTTACATAGCAATTTTTAATTAATGGCGATTTATAAATTAAGAAATAACTATTTGGAAGATATTCAAGTAAGATACCCATGTAAGTAATTGAACTGCTGGAAAGATACAAGTAGCTGATGGATACGGATATTAACACAGTTAGATAATGTCGAAAAAGAAATGCTAGAAAATGATGAATAACTTGCCAGAGTAAGCAGACCACAAATGATGACATAAAGGAGGCTAATAAATGGCGAATAAAGTGGATATATCGGAAGTGGCGGATTTTCAAAGTGATTTACAAGAAGCATCCACCAATTTCCAGTCGCAATTAGACAAGGTAATAGAACATATGGAAGCAGTCAATGGCATGAGCTCCTTTTCCGGAAAAGCGGCCAAAGAAGCAAAACAATATTTTAGTGAATTGCATGTGACATTATTGGAATCGTTCAAAGGACTGTTTGACGATTTGGAAGCTAATCTGGAACAGCATCTTGAAGAATTTCAATCTGAAGTAGATGTGAGTGAAACGGCCATTATTCAAAGTAACTATTTGCAAGATATCCAAGAAGACGTGAATGAACTCTATGAAGATTTAGTTACGCAGGATGAAACGATTCATGATACCATCAATGGTGTGTCTGATATTTCTTCAGCCACGCCTCCATCTTTTTCGGATGTAGACGAGTACAAAAACAAGGCGATTAAGAAGTTGAAGGAAGTGGATGAAGACTTGGCTTCTTTCACTGGTAAAGGCGATAAAACAGATGTCGAAGCCATCATGAGCAAGATAGAGACAGCGATGAATAGTGCGCAAACGAGTGAGGGGCAGGCGAGATTTGCGGATTTTGAAGGGGCGTCTCAGAGTAAAGATTTGAGGAAGTTGCAGGAATATAATGAGAGAAAACAAGAGGAACAGATGGAGAAGGCTAAGGAAGCTAGAGATAGTGTACTCCGAGACCAAGATAAATCTTCATCAAAAGAAGTAGTCAATCAAGCTTATCAGGAATATGAAGATGGAGATATATCGTATGATCAATACACTGCTATAGTGGATTCCGTTAAAAATACTAGTGGAAATATGAGTGAAGAAAAGATAAAAGAGCATACAACAGAGAGTTTCATAGAATATTTGGAAGACCGTGGCATGCTGGAAGCTTATTTAGAGGAGCATGAAGTAGTTGCGAAATATGAAGCAATTCAAGCCACAGACCAACCATCTTCCGAAGAGGTCATAAATATGGCTTATCAGGATTTTGAAAACGGTGAGATTGATAAGGAAACCTATATTAATGTTCTAAATGAGCTGAAAAATTTTGACAAAGAGTATAAGGAAAGTAATGAAGACATTGAAGGCATTGAAGTTTCACAGGTACTTCTGAATTATATAGGTAGTAAAGAGAATGACATTATAGATGACACTGGAGAATTATTAAAAGATGGAATATCAGTTGCTCCTCTATTCGCAGCATATGGGTTGCACAAAAAGGGGTTTGAAATTCAAAAGTATAAAACAGAAGGAAAGGAAATGGTTCGGTATCGAGTGTATAATCCACAGGCTGCTGGAATGAGTAAACCTACTAAACGGGATACTAAAATATATGATAAAAAGTTTGTGGATCAACAAGTCAAGAGAGGATCTAGTAATAAAGTGCCTATTGCAGATAGAGTCAATGTAAGAGCGGGTGCTACAAATGGATTAAAAACGAAAGCTGGTTGGTTAGGGGTTGCCATTGATACAGGAGTGAATATAAAAGGGAATATAGAAGACGGTGAATCTGTCGAGAGAATAGTCGGTGATGCAGGGGTTGATGTTGGTGTTGGAGCCGTGTCACTAGCCGCAGCAGGAGCTGCAGCGGCATTTACAGTAGGTACTTTAGGTGCACCGGTATTAGCAGGTGCAGCCGCAGGATTTGTAATATCTTCTGGAGTTTCAGCTGTAGCTAATATAGAAGTTAAAGGAAAAAGTATTAAAAACCATGTGAAAGATGGAGTTCAAGGAGTTGCTAATAGTGTCAAAAGTGGAGTGGAAACAGTAGCAGGTTGGTTTAAATAACCTTCATATATGAATATGTTATAAAGGAAGTGAAAGTATGAAAATAAGCCCTGAAATTAGACAGCAGGATTTAGCTCAGCACGTTAAGAAACAATTAGAATTTATCCCTGTAGAAGATGTGAAATCATCTGTTATAGTAATGGTTCTTGTTATGTTCGATATACCTTTACTATTGGGTTTATTAAGTATATTTGAACTTGAGTTTTTATATATTCTTTCCCCGTTTATTCTAATTCTCCATTTGTGGGGAATTAGACTTATAATAAAAAAACCTTATTCAACACAATTTGAAATGGTATTATTTATAGGTGTATGGGGGCTATGCGGAGCAATTTCTTTATTCGTGACAGTACTGGGGATGTCGTATTATACAATTCATATTACTTCTGTATTGTATTATATCACAATAAGTGTAACGACCATCCTATTAACATATATTTTGGTGAAATATCAAAAGGATAAATATTCTGATGATCCAACAAAAGAAAAAAAAATTGGAAACCAATCAAAATATATGGGAATATTAACTATTTCACCTGCAATAGGATATATGGTCGCGCAAAGTGTGCAGGAAACGATTGTTTTACAGCAGTTTTTTTCATTAATTATTGTATACATTTCGGTCATTTTACTTATGTATGCAGCAGCGAAATTTTTACATCGATACTTTTTTATGAAAGCAAATATGGACTTTGTTAACTATCATCCATACCCCAATAAGGAAAAGAAAAAACTTATCAAACAAGGAGTGGAAATAAAATAATGGAATCACTATTACCGAACGGAACAATCGTTTTATTAAAAGGTGGAAACAAACGCTTAATGATTTATGGAAGAAAGCAATTGGTTACAGATGAAGAGATGGAAAATCTTCAGACTGAAGAAGAGGAAAATACAGAACAGCAGATGTATGACTATATCGGCGTTCCTTATCCGGAAGGTTATATTAGTCAAGAGTATACGTATGTATTTAATCATGCAGATATCATTGACATTGTATCCCACGGTTATGAAGATGAGGAAGAAGAGAAGTTCCAAAAAATCTTAAGACAAGTTTAAGAGCATTTGAAAATGAATATGGTTGGGTATCAGCAGTCTCATATTCTCTGAAAAAATAAAAAGAAGTTAAGTACTCTTATCATGTATAGGTAAGGGTATTTTAACTTCTTTTTATTAAAATGTACCTTTGTATATTTTGGTATTTTTTGATTGATAAAATACAGTAGGATTACATAATTTTGATGAAAAATAAACACAGACTGGTATTGGAAAATTTTCCAATACTGTTTGTAGTAAGAAAAGCCAAATATTAAAAAAGAAGTTGTTACGCTCCCAGTAGAGTACTAGTTATACATAGAGGTAAAAGTCAGAGTCGGCTGAAGGATATTATGGAAACGGAACAAGTAGAATACTTTTATACACCAAGGATTAAAAACATTTTATTATTCATAATGAGATTGGTTTTTGTGTCATTTGGTATGGTAGTGTGTTTTTGCTTTTAACGAACAAGGCTTTTTTATAAGTGGGGTAAGAGCGTTCCTAGCAGAATTGTTTGGATTTTTCGATGTATATTGCTTAGAGGTTATTTAATGAATTGCGAGGTCCAACATTTAGCTGAAAATATACGGTATCGCATTCTAATTATTTACGGCGAACAATACATTTTGGATATGGAGCGATTTTTCTGGGAAATTATATTTCCATTTTTATTTTGTACGTTGCCTAGTCCTATTTTTAAAGTAGAGAATCAGGGTATTGAGGAAAAATTGAAAGTGACAAAAAAGGAAAAGGTAAGCAGTGGCCAGGTAATCATGTGGGGAGTAATTGCTGTTGTGCTTGGTAAGTTTTTTACCCCTCTAGTGGTAAAGCTATTACAGTTATACCATAATAATTATTATAAGGAGAAAATTAGTAGTGGATATTAAATATGATGATTTAGAATTAATGGAATTATTCAATACAGAAGACGGAAATATTTTGTATAGAAGAAGTAATGAAAATTTTAAATTAACAATGTTTTTATATACCTATGAACAGAGAATTAACCTATTTTTGCAATATAAAGAAATGGATATGGTTTCTATTGAATTAAAAGGGGTTTCTAATTTAAAAAAAGAAGACCACTATTTGAAAATTTATCGGAATGATCAAGAAATAGGAAATATTTGTTTTGGAAAGAACTTTGTAATTAATGTTGAAAACTGAATTTTCAATTAAATAAGCAGAGTATTTGACAGAGCTAGTTAAGTGAAACCTCTCAATGGGAGAAAAAGAATTGATTCAAACGAAATACAATGGAAACCGCCATTAGAGTGGTAAAAGCTTCTTATTTGCCTGTAAAACGAACAATACGCTACACCCATTGTCGTTATATTTTAAAAATAGAGTTTCGTATCTAAAAAATTGGATATAACCTGTAAATAAAGCCTAAATCCTTAGACATAATTGGATTTAGGCATTATTTTATATTACGCACTTTTGACAAATAAAATAAAGTTTTTACTCGAGAAACCAGTTGTCTACGAGCGCTGTTCGTAATCTGGTCTGCCATCCAGTAAAGAATGACGGCTCAATGAACTTATTAGAGTATGTACCTCAAATTTAGTCATGCAACAATGACCGCGTACTTTCACGGGGAATAAGTGTCGCTCCATCGATAGTTATTCCCGGGAACTTAAGCTTTCGTTCGCTGATTGCATTTATCAGCTGGGCAACTGCTCTGGATCCCATTTCATATAAAGGCATATCGACAGTAGTCAGAGAAGGGGACAGTCCTGACGCAAAGAAAACATCATGAATACCGATAACGGAAAAATCAGCTGGTACTTGAAATCCATTATCATGGATAGCCTTGATTGCGCCCATTGCCACCATTACATTTGCTGCGAATATTGCTGTTGGGGGAGAATCCAGCTCCAGCAGTTTTTCCATGGATTGATATCCGCCCTCCATGGTGTAGTCGCTCTCCTGAACATATTTTACTTCAAACGGAATGTTTTTCTCCTGGAGCATCTCCCGGTAGCCTTGAAATCTTTTTAAAGCAGTTCCTGTATATAGCGGACCTGTAATATGGGCAATATGACGATGCCCTAAATCAATTAAATGCTCCGTTGCTAATTTTCCGCCGCGCTCATCATCCAATACGACATAATTCTCAACATCCTGAATCATTCTGTTGACAAGCACAAAAGGTTTTTTGGTCTCATTTAAGCTGAGAATATGCTTGTTATTAATATCTGATGTAGCGATTAAGAGCCCATCAATGCGTTCCTTGAGCAATTTTGAAAAGAAATCCTTTCCCAAGCCTTTTTGTTTCATGCTGTAGACAAGCAAGTGGTAGCCTTCCATAGCAGCATGATCTTCAGCCCCATGAATAATACTGGAATAAACAGGGTTGTTAAAGTCTGGGATTGCCATTCCAATCATTCGGGATTGATTTGTTTTTAAGCTTCTCGCAGCGGAATTCGGGCTATAATTTAATTCGTTAATGGCTTCGTTAATTCTTGTTCTTGTCTCTTCTTTGATATTTAATGTATTGTCCTTATTCAACACTCTGGAAACAACTGAGGGATGTACATTTGCCAGCTTGGCAACCTCTTTTAAAGTAGTCAATGTGCAGCAGCGTCCTTTCTCTGGTAACGATTCCTCTTTCTATTCATTATAACGTATTATGGATTATTTTGTTTATAATCAAGATTTTTTTGTGAATTCGGGCTCTATCAGTTTAGTAAATAGTCAATAAGTATTGAAAAGTAAAAAAAGAGTTGACAAGGAACATTATATACCTTAGGATATTTTTAAACATATAAGAAAAACGTTTTCCTTATAATAATTATAAATAATCGTTATAGATGGTTGTTTATAATAGGATTAATGGAAACACAAAAAGAAAAACGTTTTCCTTTTATGGAAGCGATTACCTTGGAGGGATAAATAATGAAATCAAGTGTTTTGGATTCCGATTTATTGCGTGGCATTTTTGTTTCAGAAGAGATGAGAGAGGTTTTTTCAGATGACAGCCTGCTTCAGAAATGGCTGGATGCTTGGATTGCGTTAGCAAAAGCAGAAGCGGATGTTGGTGTTATACCGAAATTTGCGGCGGAAGAAATTGAAAAGAAGGCAGATATTAATGATTTTGATCGGGAAATTATTCGAAAAGGGATTGTGGATACGACCCATCCTTTAATCGTTCAAATACGGGAATTCACAAAATCAGTTGGAGGGAAGGCTGGCGGTTATATTCATTGGGGAGCTACGACCCAGGATATTATGGATACTGCAGTTGTATTGCAAATAAAACAAGCACAAGAGGTGTTGGTAAAGCAATTAAAGCAATTTCTTAAGAAGCTGCTGCAATTAGCGGATGAGCATGCAGAAACCGTGATGCCTGGAAGAACGCATGGACAGCATGCACTTCCCATTACCTTAGGGTATAAGATTGCTATTTGGGCAGATGAGATAGGTAAGCATATTGAAAGATTAGAAGCAGGCAAAGAAAGATATTTACTAGGTTCCTTTGGGGGAGCAGCCGGCACATTGGCCTCGATTCATGATGACGGGCTGGCGGTACAAAAACGTTTTTGTGAATACTTAGGTTTAGTACAGCCTACGATTACCTGGCATGTGCAAAGAGATGGATTTGCAGAATTTGCAAGTATTATTGCGATGATTTCAGGAACGATAGGAAAAATAGCAAATGAAATAATTAATTTGCAAAAGTCAGAGATAGGGGAAATGGAAGAAGGATTTAAGATGGGACAAGTTGGCAGCAGTACTATGCCCCACAAGCGGAACCCAATGATTTGTGAGTATGTCGTCGGTTTAACCAGAGTAGTACAAAGAAACGCCAGTTTAAGTTTTGATGCAATGATCCAGGAGCATGAAAGAGATATGACTTTTTGGACAACGGAATGGTCCTACCTGCCGCAAATATGTATGCTGACAAGCGGCGGATTGGAGCAGATGCAAGGCGTGCTGGAACGATTTATCGTGTATCCAGATAATATGGAACGCAACTTAAATCTTTTACAAGGTCTAATCGTATCTGAAAATTTAATGCTGTCCTTAGGTGAATTTGTGGGCAGGGGCGAGGCGCATGATATCGTTTATGAGGTCTCTATGAAAGCATTTGAAGAAAAGAAATCTTTGATAGATGTTGTTTTGACCGATGAACGAATTACGAATCATATCAGTGAGGAAGAGGCTAGAAAACTACTGGAGCCGAAGAACTATATTGGATTATGTAAAACGTTTATTTCGAGAGTAGAGGAAAAATGGGGAGATCAGGATACATCTATCAACTAGGAGGTATGTAAAATGAGCCCGGCGATAATTACATTACTTATTTTATTGTTAGCAACGATATTATTTTTAACTGGGGTAATACCAGTTGCACTGACCGCACTTCTAGCAACCATGCTGTTATACCTTACTGGAATTATAGATGCTGAAACCGTATTTTCTGGATTGACAAATAATGTTGTGCTGCTTATTTCGGGGATGTTTATTATTGGTGCAGCATTATTTGAAACAGGTGTAGCGAGAAGAATGGGAAATTTAATTACGAGATTTGCTAAAACGGAAAAGCAGCTGCTGTTTGCTGTGATGGTAATTGGAGCAGGTTTATCTGCTTTTCTGTCAAATACAAGTACAACGGCAGTAATGATGCCGATTGTTATTGCAATTGCTGCTTCTTCCGGCTTTTCCAGCTCCAAATTATTAATGCCTCTAGCCTATGCAACTGCTCTAGGCGGCATGATAACACTGGTTGGAACGAATGGCAACCTCGCCGTACAGAGTGTGATGGAAAATGAAAATACACCTGTATTCGGATTCTTTGAATTTGCCTATATCGGAATTCCTCTAACGATTATTGGTATTATTTACATGATGACGATTGGTTATAAGCTTATTCCGAATCGGGAAACGGCTTTGGAAGAAACTGATACGAAAAATGAAGAAGAAACTAAAAGCGAAGAAACCACATGGAAACAAATGGTTGCCATTGGGGTTTTGCTGGCAGCAGTCGTTTTTATGATCTTTGAAGAGCAATTTGGAATCCCTTTGCATATTGTTTCTGTTATGGGGGCAATGGTTATTGTTTTAACACGTACGATGTCGGAGAAAAAGGCATACCGTTCCTTAGATTTCTCCACAATCATTTTAGTAGCCGCCATGATGCCGATGGCGACTGCTTTAGCAGAAACAGGCGCCGCACAGATGATTGCGGATTATGTACTGGAGATGGCAGGAAGCAATGCCGGACCGTATGTTATTACCGCTTTAATTTTCGGAGTAACCACTGTACTGACCTCTGTCATGTCCAATACAGCAGCGGCAGCACTTATGGCTCCCATCGGATTAGTTATTGCAACAAGTATGGGGGTTGATCCAAAAGCGATTTTAATGACGGTTTGTGTAGGTGCTTCAGCAGCTTATGCCTCTCCTGTTGGCACACCTCCTAATACAATGATTTATGGTCCGGGAAATTATACATTCCTTGATTATATTAAATGCGGTTTTCCATTTTTGGTTATTCAGCTGATTGTATGCGTTGTCATTGTGCCGTTGATTTGGCCATTTTAAAGATTAATTATAATAAATAAGCAGTGAAAAATCCAGCATGATTTTTCACTGCTTATTTTAATTAACTCAACTTTCGCACCTGAGAATAAGCAAATATATCTTGCTATTTCAAGATGAACATGTTCTTCATTATCATACTTGCTTTTGAGTTAAATATCCGGCCTTTTTGGAATTGATGATGGTGCATAGCTCCGCTCCGGCCAACCACTCCGCTTTCCATGGGGACGGCTTCAGCTAACTTGAAAAGAAACCCGCTTTTCAAGTGGATCTTCAGCTCGCCCTGCGATGCACAGGACGTGCAAGTGCAGGCGTTGTGACAGGAGTCACGGATTTAGCCTGCAAACCACTTAGGAGTCTGCGTGGTTGGCCTGCGCTCTGATAGAATTCTACAGCGAATGAAAGAAATAACATTTTAATAAGCTGAAGGAAATAGCAGCTTTCGCCTGAATAACCAATCATGACAGCATGGATATGAAATACAGGGAATCGCTTCGATGCACAGAAAGGAATCTTGGCGGAACATGTTACCATGCAGCATGAAAAATAGGTTCTATCTGATTAAACTTCTGTTTGGTGAGTTGTTTTTCACGCATAGAATATCCTGCTAGCGGAGGCGGACCGTTTTGACTCCTGAGGGATCAGCACCATCTGAAGATCCACTTTTGCCAAGTGCTCTTCTTGGCAAAAGTTAGCTGAAGAGCGTGCCCCTAGGCAGACTAAAGTCGCAACGTCCTGGGGTTGCGATTACTCACCCCATCGAAAACATTTGTTGCAACGTCTGCACTAGTACGTCCTGTACGTCGGAAAGCAAAATGGTCCGCCGCAGCGGTGCTTTACACTTCACCTTCTATAATCTTTATCAAGGGTGTTAGTGAAGGAACAATCAACTCCTGTTTCTATGGAAATGAAGTTACTTTTTAATGTGCGAAAGTTGAGTAATTAATACATCGAATTTTTTGTTCTATCCTTTCCTATACACAATATCCCCATCAACAATCGTCATTTCAATACTGGTATCTACTAATTCGTCTGCATCCTTCATCTGAAATGGATCAGCAGAATAAACCGTCATATCTGCAAGCTTGCCGCGGGAAATGGTTCCTTTTATCTTTTCTTCATTTGTTGTATAAGCTGCATATTTCGTAAATAGATAAAAAGCTTCGTGCATGCTTAATTTTTGTTCCGGATACCAGCCGCTGTGTGTTTCACCGGGAGCTTTTCTGGTAACTGCTGCATGAATCCCAAGTAAAGGATTCAATGGTTCAACAGGGGCATCTGATCCGCCACCACAGATAATGCCATTATCGAGCAATGTTTTCCAGGCATAGGCATAAGACATGCGTGCTTCGCCAAGCCGCTCTGTAACCCATGGATAGTCACTTGCAAGGAAACGGGGCTGAATATCAACGATACGATCTGGCGTTGCCAGGCGCTTTACTAGGTCTGGATTAATGACCTGCGCATGAATCAAACGATCTCTATAGGCGGATGCCGGAAATTGGTCCAGGATATCAAGGACATTTTCTAATGCCTGGTCACCAATTGTATGAACAGCAACAGGCATGTCCATTTCTCTGGCGCGTTTTACGATAGTGTACAATGTATCCTGCGAGAGCATTGCTTCTCCAAATTGCCCGGGCTGATCGGAGTATGCTTCCTTCAATAGTGCCGTTCTTCTGCCGAAAGCACCGTCTGCAAATATTTTTACCGCTCCGATTTGCAGCATATTATTTCCATATCCGGTGTACATTCCCGCTGCATGCAGATTCTCTAAGAAAGGATAATCAATTAATAGATTTGCCCGCAGACCCATTTTTTCTTCATTTAATAAATCCTGATAGAGCTGATAGGTTTGCTGTAAGCCGCCTAAATAAGCCGGGTCATTGGAATGCACACTGGTTACACCATATCCGGAAACGGTGGAAATGGTTTTACGAAGTGCTTTTTTCCATGTTTGATACGATTTATCAGGGATTTTTGCTTTAAATAATACCGTTGCCGATTCAAGAATTAAGCCGGTGGGTTCTCCATTTGCATCCGTTACAATCTCGCCGCTCTTTGGAACCGCAAGCGTCCCGGAATAATTAATCTCCTCGAGCGCTTTCGAGTTAACAACGGCTGCATGCTCGCATATTCTTGTCAGAAAAAGCGGGTGATGTGGAACTGCCGCATCAAGCTCTTCTTTCGTAGGCAGGCCGCCATCCGTGAATAGATTTTCATCCCATCCGGCGCCAAGCAGCCATTCTCCCTTGTCTAATGTATCGGCATGCTGTTTTATTTTATTTAAAAATACTTCTTTCTTTGTCACACCGGTCACATCTAAATCAATAAACTTCATTGCCTGCATAGAAAGGTGGAGGTGTGTATCTGTTAATCCCGGCGTAGCAGCTTTTCCGCCCAGATCAATCACCGCATCACTTTTTGAACTCCAAAAAGAAAGCATTTGCTCATTGGAGCCCATATCTATGAAATGTCCATCTTTAATAACAACAGCCTGTACAACTGGCTGCGAAGGTTGAAATGTATGTATGACCCCATTGGTATATATCTTTATCATGGAAACGCTCCTTATCTAAATTATCGTATGTTTTACGTATATTAAAAACGGACAGAACCAGTTTACAGACGCCTTGTAAACCTTAAAAGGGAAAGCATTCTGTAAATGGCACTATGATTATATTTTATCAAAATTGTTTCATTTTGACAGCAGGCAGGATTGACATTTTCAGAAATTTTATTATATACTTGATTCAACAAAGTTGAACAGAAGGAAACTGAATTGAATATTATTTGTAGTATATAAAGAAGGGTGATTTGCATGCGGTTATAGTAATACCTTGCAATAACGATGCTATCTTGTTTGTCGGGTCATGCACAATCAATGTATATTTTCATAGCTTGAATTGAAAACGCATACAAAAGGAGGGGTATGGATGCGTGGATTACCAAGCGAAGTTTATTTAAAAGAAGTCGGACCAAGAGACGGACTGCAGAACGAGCAGAAATGGATTTCTACAGAGGATAAGATTGCATGGATTAACATGCTTTCCAAAACCGGCGTCTCAGAAATTGAGTATTCATCCTTCGTTCATCCAAAAATGATTCCTGCATTGAAGGATGCGAGGGAAGTAGGTAGACGGATCAACCGTGAAAAAGGAGTTGCTTATTCCGCTTTAGTACCGAATATGAAAGGGCTGGAGCATGCTTTAGAGGCTGGTATTGACGGTGCTTCGGTGTTTATGTCGGCGAGTGAGACGCATAATCTCAAAAATATCAATAAACGAATTCCAGAGACATATCCGATATTAACAGAGGTTATCAAAGAAGCTAAAAATGCCGGGAAAATAGTAACGGGCTATGTTTCTACGGTATTTGATTGTCCATACGAGGGACGGATTGAAGTGGAGGATGTACTCAGCGTATGTGATCAATTAATTGAGAGCGGAGTGGACTATCTTTCTCTTGGCGATACCATTGGAACAGCTGTACCGACGCAAGTGGAGAAACTGCTCGAAGGCCTTTTTCCTTATTTTCCAAAAGATAAACTGATACTACATTTTCATGATACGAGAGGAATGGCAATAGCGAATATCATGACGGCGCTTCACATGGGAATTACCCGGTTCGACAGTACCGTCGGCGGCCTGGGCGGGTGTCCTTATGCACCGGGAGCTGCAGGCAATGTTGCTACCAATGATGTGCTGTATTTGTTAAACGGGCTGGGAATTGAGACAGGAATAAATGAGAAATGTATTCAGGAAGCAAGTATATATATTCAAAACAAGCTTGGAACAACATTGCCGAGCAGATCGGTAGCTTATTTGAAAAATGCATGAAGATAAAACAAACAGCGGAAAAGTCTTGTCAAGCAAGTGATGGCAAGGCTTTTTGGTATGTTGCCAAGAATGTTTTTTCGTAAACGGTGTTAGAGAATAGATTGACTCTATTGGTTTGTCTGGATTATGATTAAATATACTATAAAAGGATGTTCAAGAACTATAATAGAACACGAATGACTATTTGGCAAAGGAAGGAATGAGCAGCATCGAATTACATAAAATGGGAGAAAAAATTAAGTATGCAAGACGCCGGGAAGATAAAACACAGCAAGAAATTGCGGACGCTTCCAATATCTCTAAAAGTTTATTATCTAAAATTGAAAATGGACAGACTGCTTCAGCGATAGCGACGTTATCGAGAATTTGTGACGCTTTACATATACAGCTGTCATGGGTGCTGGATGATAAAGAAGAACAGGATATTGTTATTCAAAAGAAAAGTAACCGCCCGCAAAAAGTAGGGGATGAAAGCATGGGATACTCCTATGAAATTCTTGCTAACCGCTCCCAATATAGCGGGATTGAACCGACAATCGTCCATGTTACTCCAAAGTCTCTGAATCTGCGTGATGAAAAAACGTATACGCATTCACAGGACGAATTTATCTATATATTGGAAGGGGAAATTGAACTGCTATATGATGGGAAAAAGCAGTTGCTCCAAACAGGTGACAGTGCTTATTTCGCAGGGTCTAAACCGCATTTATTTCTCCCGGTAGATGATCAGGAGGCAAAGGTGTTGACCTGTTTTATTGACAGGGTCTGAATAAGGAGAGAACCTAAATCTAATTAATCAATATAACGTTTTTTATACTGGGAGGCAGAAGAATGAATTCACCTGAATGCTCTTTTTGTTATCCTTCTTTAATAAAAAATCAGCAAATCATATTGGAAAATGAAAAAGCAATGTTTTTACAATTAGAGGAAGCGCAGGAACCAGGGAGAGCACTCGAAGGAGCTGGAGTGATTGTGACCAAAGCACATCGAGTCTATCCATTTGACTTAACAGATGGAGAATGGCTGGCAATAAAAGATCTTTTACAGAGAGCAAAAATACTGATTGATGAAAAGCATGCACCTTCTGGATATAATATATCGGCTGGAACAGCGGTGAGGCAGCCGGCCAGCATGTGATGCATGCGCACCTGCATGTACTGCCGCGCTATAAGGATGAACAGATGAGAGGGAAGGGCATACGTTATCTGTTTAAGCTTGCATCGAATAAACGGACAGGGGAAGAGGAAAGTTAATTTAAGTACCGTGAGAATAAGACTGCATAATAAAAAAATAGGAAGTAAAAAAATCTCTGTTCATTTTCAAATGAACAGAGATTTTTATCTTCTTGCTGTGTTTGATTCCTAATTTCATAACAATAAAGCCGTTTCGAAATACCTCTCTTCACAATCTGGCAAACTGCTAGGTTATGGAGCAAAGTCCATTTGGCCAGTAATTAATAAGATAAATACGATTATCCAAAATATAAAGAAAGAAGAGGAAAGTATAAAAGATATAATCGGAATGATATTTTTTTCTGTTTTCTTTCCTAATCCAATAATTGATAATATGATACCCGCTGCTGTAAGAAAAAATGTGATATAATCACCAGCTAAGTTTCCGATGTTAGCTATCCTTGTAGGGGTTATGAAAACGATGAAAAAGCAGATAACACCGATGATAAGAGCAAAATAGCTAATAAGACCATGTTTTTTCAGCTTATCAGGTTCATTTTTCAAATTAACACCTCTTTATTCAAAGTAAAGCATGATATCATCCGGATAGTCAGAGAAACAACTTTATTGCCGTGCCGCAACTATTGCTGCCTTACATTAGTTATCATTATTTTCTTCGCTTGTTTTCGCTGCAGCTACTTCTGATGCCGCTGGTGCAGGAGTTTCTTTCGATTGCGGTTTAGCATTGCCTTTCGATGCACCTGCCAGTAATTCCTTAATATCGATTCCAGAGGTTTCTTTTAGATTTTCCTGCAATGTACTGATTAAGTTGGTTGCATAGCTGGAAACTTTGTTTGCTCCGCCATTAGCGCCATTGCTTCCTGTATCTACTACTGTAATCTTATCAATATTGGATAATGGGCTTGCAACTTGTTTTGCATAATCTGGAAGCATTTTGATAACCATATCAAGAATAGCTGCTTCTCCATATTGTTCAAAGGCTTGAGCGACTTTTTCTTTCGCTTCTGCTTCCGCAAGACCTTTCAAGCGGATAACCTCTGCTTCTGATTCCCCTTGTGCACGTTCTGCATCTGCTTTCGCAAGACCGTCAACACGGATTTTTTCAGCTTCTGCACGAGCTGCTGTTTCAATACGATATTGGTTCGCATCTGCGGTAGCCATTTCTCTTGCTTTTTCAGCAATTGCAGATTGCTCCACGGAATATCTGTCCGCATCTGCTTTTTTCTTAACTTCTGAATCATATTGCTTCTCACGACGCAAAATTTCTTTTTCTTCCAATTCAATTTGCTTTTGACGCTCGATGATTTTAATTTGCATTTCTTGTTCCGTAACTTCCTGTTTGGAACGGGCTGTTTCAAAATCATAAGCTTGGTCCGCGCGTGCTTTTGCAGTATCCTGCTCACGACGGTATTCAGATGTTTTTAATTGATTTTCTTTTTCTGATTCTGCAATCTCGGTTGCCCGTTGCAATTCTGCACGTTTTGCATCTTTTGCTGCTTCCGCACGCTTGATTCTCGTTTCTTTCTCTGCTTCAGCTGTAGCGATATCTGCATCACGTTTTACTTGTGCAATACGGGGCTTACCAAGTGATTCTAAGTATCCATTTGTATCTCTTACATCTTTAATCGTAAAGGATACGATAACTAATCCCATCTTAGCTAAGTCGTTAGAAGCAACCCGCTGTACTTCCTGAGAAAACTTGTCACGGTTTTTATAGATTTCTTCAACCGTCATTGAACCAAGGATGGAACGTAGATGACCCTCCAGTACTTCTTTCGCTTCCAGCTCCCGGTCCTGTTTAGATTTTCCGAGGAATTGTTCTGCTGCTGTAGCAATTTCACTGATCGTCCCGCCTATTTTAAAAATTGCTGTACCATCTGCTAAAACAGGAACACCTTGTTCTGTGTAAACTTCTGGAGTAGTTACCTCCAATTTACTTGATAAAAGACTAAGTGGTTCTGCTTGTTGAAAGACAGGAACGACGAATGTTCCGCCGCCGCGAATAATTTTAATTTTATTTCCGGCTTCATCTACGTGAACATTCTTTCCACCTAAATAACTTCCTGTAACAATGAGCGCTTCATCGGGGCCGGCTGTACGGTACTTGGTTACAAAGAGACCAAGCAGTGCCAAAAGAAGCGCAGCTGCTACAATAATAACAATCCACAATTCTGACATGATTTTCCTCCTCTAAGTTTTATTTTTCCGACTGCCGGCCCCTCTGGGTAAGAGGGGAGCAGCCGGAATTACTTCACTAGCATTCTCTCTATTTAAAAAGGAATGAAGCTTCAGTATATGTGAAAAGCTAATCCATGATTAGCTAATCCAACGATTGATAGGGGCTGACATAGAAAACACCATCTTTAATTTCGATAATTAAAACGCGCTCATCCTGAGAGATTGCTTCATTATCATAGCTGACAGCCGGTTTTGAGATAACTCCACTTTTCCATTGCACCATTACTTCTCCATAACCATCTATCGGAATAGATACAATCGCAGTCCCTACACTGCCAATGAGAGCTTCTTCCGAATATCCCCATGATTGTTCAGCTGATCGAATTGGAACAAGAACAAATAAATGCAGGAGAGTTACAAAAATGATACTTAATATAGAAGAAATAATTAAAATGATTAAACTTGACCAGTCCATAAACCATTCGAGAACATATCCCATGGCAGATAAAAAAATGAAAAAGGAGAGAACAAGCACCGGGTGCAAGAAAGGAATGGATTCAAAGATGCCATCCAATAAATCTCCAAACAATAAAACAACAACAGTTAAAATTGCTGCTATAATCAGTATCCATAAATATAAATCTTGTATAGCGTAACCAAATAAAGTCAATATGTACCCTCCCTTTTTCCATGTCTTACTTATATGTACGTTTATTGTTACAGTTTGGTTTCAATTTTTTGGAGGAAACGATGTATTTTATATTATTATAATAAAACAGAGGCCCCTTTATGAAAAGAGCCTCTTTCCCTATTTAATCATGTAATGATTTTGTTTGTACGTTTTTATGTTAAGTATCTAAAAGAACTAGCTGATTCATTAACTCATCTAATTCTTGGCTGCAGTTAACGGTTTCTTTGGCTCCCAAGCCATTCTTTTGTGCTTGTTGTAACATTTCACTTCTTTTTTGAACAATTGATAGTACAATGGCCTCCCTGTTGTACTCATCAATCTTTACTTCTTCTTTCATATCCTTTACGATGCACCTTTCTTAGTAATATTTGGCTGCGATGAATAATGTAATAAAAGCTTATTATTAAAGTACCAAAAGAATTATCGCAAAAAGAGAAAAAAAATGAAATGCTTTCGACAAAACTAGTGGTTTTTCTTTCTCATTTTTTTAAAAAATGGTCTGAGAGTCTTATTCTTAAAATAGTAGTTTAGTGATTTTACTGAATAATCGAGCATCATTATTTTCCTTTTCTTTTAAAATATACCAATGTAGATCATCATCTAGCTGCTCGTGGGGGCAGTTTTCCGTTTAATTAGCAGTGTACGAGCGTATTCCTTGAAGAAGCGCATTAATATTTGATTTTTCGATATATTTAGTAAAAAAATGATGTTGTTCTAAAGAAGAGTGCGATGCGCTCTTACAAAGATAGTCTCCTTATTTCACGGCGGGGAGCGGGGATCCGTTTTTGCAAGCACCTAGCTGTAAGGCTAACATGCATTTTTCTACAGTATGGATGGTTAATTAAATAATGTTTTGCTTTTTAACCAATTAAATAAAGAGAGGGAAAAAAACCTCTCTTTTTATTTAACTGTCTTTGATTTCATAAAAAGCGACATGTGTCCGCGAATATTTTTTAGCCCTGGAAAACAGCTCCAAACGTTAATGAAAAAGAAGGTATATCAAATGTCGAGATGGTATTTTTTAATTTTTTGATACAAGGTAACACGGGATATACCAAGCTGTTTAGCGGCCTTTGATTTATTGCCGTTACATAATTCCAATGCCTGTTCAATTGATATTTTCTCCAAGTTTTCCTTCTCCAGCGGCAGTGTTTCCGTATGCGGCAAGGGAGGATTTGAAAAGGAGACCGGGAGAAAGCTTAATACATCCTGTCTGGTTAAGGTTGTTCCCTCATGCAGGATAATGATTCTTTCCATCAGGTTTCTGATTTCTCTTATATTTCCAGGCCAATGATATTGCTGCAGGGCTTCCATTGTTTCATCAGGTATCTCTGGAATAGAAGTCTGATACTTCGCAGCAAATTGCTTTAAAAATGTTTTTGCCAGGATGCTGATATCTTTTTTTCTATCACGCAGAGGAGGCATGGTCAATTGAATAACATTTAATCGGTAAAATAGATCCGATCTGAATTTATTCTCTTGCATCAGCTTTTCTAAATTCTGATTTGTTGCAGCAACGAATCGGACATCAATTTGTTTTCCGCCTGAGTCACCGATACGGTAAATACGATTTTCCTGCAGAACACGCAGAAGCTTTACCTGCATATCTAAGGGAAGCTCACCTACTTCATCTAAAAAAACTGTGCCGCCATCAGCCATTTCAATTTTCCCTGCTTTCCCTCCTTTTTCAGCACCGGTAAAGGAGCCGCTCTCATAGCCAAATAACTCACTTTCAAATAATGCCTGCGGGATGGCGCCGCAATTGACAGGAATAAAAGGGGCATTCTTTCTTTTACTGGCATCATGAATCGCCCGGGCACATACCTCTTTCCCTGTACCGCTTTCTCCAAGAATCAAGGTGGTTGCATCGGTTCCGGCAGTTTTACTGGCGAGCCGGATCATTTGGTGAAGCGCCTGACTGTCTCCTTTTAATTTAGCAAAGGGAGAGCTGGAAGAGGCGGGAGTCATTTTTTGCTTTAGCTCCTGCAGCTCTTGGGAGGTACTTTCCAAATTATCGTTCAGTTTCACAATGTGGGTAATATCCCGTTCAATCGAAATCACACCGATTAAAGTATTTTCCTGATTGAAGACAGGGGAGGAATTGACCACAACATGCTTATCTTTCCTTGGTCTGTGATAGGCATTCTTAACAGGCTTCCTCGTATTTAAAACCTTCATTACCATCAGGTCATCATGTGAAAAGAAGTCTGTGACAGGCTGGTTGATAATTTGTTCTTTATCAATTTGATAGGTTTGTTCGGCAGCATGGTTCCAATAGATTACTTTTTGTTCTATATTTACAATGGTAATGGCATCATCTTCAGATTGTAATAATTCCTCAAAGAAAAAAAGTTCATTCATATACTCACCTCGTAAATGTAAAGTAAACTGTAAACCCTCTATACAATATGTGTAATTTTCCTTTACACTATTGTAAAGGTGATTTGCAGTAAAAGGCAATAGAAAATCACAAAATAATGAAATCGCTTCCATTATTCACAAGCTTTCATCAGGTGTTTTTATTAATAATGATAATACTGGCATGTTTTTTGCATATAGATTGATAGAAAAACAGAATTAAATTATCTACTAGGAGGTATGTTACATGGTGCAGCCATTTACACATGAACCATTTACAAATTTTAAGAAAGAAGAGAATAGAAAAGAACTGGAGGGAGCATTACGTTCTGTCCGCACGGAGCTGGGTAAAGATTATCCGCTGGTTATCAACGGAGAAAAAGTTTATACAGAGGATAAACTGGTATCCATCAACTCAGCTAATAAGGAAGAAGTGGTTGGAAACGTATCAAAAGCAACAAAGGACCATGTCGAACAGGCTTTTCAGGCAGCAGTAGAAGCTTATGAAACCTGGAGAAAAGTACCAGTGGAAGATCGTGCGCATGTTTTATTCCGTGCGGCCGCAATTGTCCGCCGCCGCAAGCATGAATTTTCTGCTTGGCTGATTCAAGATGCCGGCAAGCCTTGGGATCAGGCGGATGGAGATATTGCAGAGGGCATTGACTTTTTAGAATATTATGGACGCCAGATGCTGGAGCTTGATCAGGGAAAACATGTAGAAGACCGTATGACGGAAAATAATAAATATTTTTATAAAGCAATGGGGCCCGGTGTTGTTATTCCGCCATGGAATTTTGCATTTGCTATCGTGTGCGGAACGGTTGCTGCTCCGATTGTTGCTGGAAATCCGGTCTTATTAAAGCCTTCTGAAAATACACCGGTTATTGCATATAAGCTTGTAGAAGTATTAGAAGAAGCTGGTCTGCCTAAGGGCGTATTAAATTTTGTGCCGGGTGATCCAAAGGAAATTGGCGATTATCTGGTAGACCACAAAGATACGCATTTTATTAACTTTACCGGTTCACGAGCGACTGGTGTCCGTATTTTTGAACGTGCAGCTAAAATTCAAGAAGGACAGCAGCATCTGAAGCGGGTTGTTGCAGAAATGGGCGGGAAGGATACAATTATTGTTGATGAAACAGCTGATTTAGATTTGGCTGCGGAGTCAATTGTTCATTCTGCATTCGGATTCTCCGGACAAAAATGCTCTGCATGCTCCCGTGCAATCATCCATGAGGATGTCTACGATGAAGTTATCAGGAAATCAGTTGAAATTGCCAAAACATTAACTGTCGGCAATCCATCTGAGGAAAATGTGTATATGGCTTCGGTTATTAATCAGGCACAATTTGATAAAATCAAAAACTATATTGAAATTGGCAAGGAAGAAGGAGAGCTTGTTTTCGGAGGAGAGACAGATGACTCTAAAGGCTTCTTTATCTATCCAACTATTTTCAAGGATCTGAACCCTAAAGCACGTATCATGCAAGAGGAAATCTTTGGACCTGTCGTTGCGTTTGCAAAGGCAAAAGACTTTGATGAGCTTTTAGTGATTGCAAACAATACAGAATATGGGTTAACGGGAGCGGTTATTTCTACAAATCGCAATCATTTAGAACGTGCCCGGGAGGATTTCCATGTCGGCAACCTGTACTTTAACCGCGGCTGTACAGCAGCCATTGTCGGTTATCAGCCATTTGGCGGATTTAAAATGTCAGGAACCGATTCAAAGGCAGGAGGTCCGGATTACCTGCAGCATTTCTTGGAGGCTAAAATTGTGTCAGAACAATTTTAATAGATAGCAGCTTGCCTGTGAACAGAAGCAGAAATCGTTTTTTCTGTTCACAGGAAGCTTTTTAAATGAAGAGCTTGTTTTGAAGATGGGGGATATTGGGTTATGGCTAATTTAGCTAGAGATTTTTTTATAGGACTTTCCAATAATGACTTTTTAAATAAAAGCGCAAGAAAATTTGGAACGCGGTTTGGAGCAGAACGTTTCGTAGCCGGAACCGTTTTCGATGCCATTGTTCCTGTAATAAGAGAGTTGAATCAAAAACAGATATCTTGTACAATGGACCACCTCGGCGAGTTTGTAACTGATAGAAACGAAGCAGTGCATGCAAAAGAGAATATCATAGCAATGCTTCATCAAATTCAGGAAGAGAATTTGGATTGTCATATTTCTATCAAACTGACGCAGCTGGGGCTGGATATTGAAGAAGCTTTTTGTATTGAAAATGTGGAGCAGATTCTAGACGTGGCTCATGCATGTGACATTTTTGTGAATATAGATATGGAGAAGTATATCCACTATGAGAAAACCCTGGAGATTCTGAAAAGCCTTCGAAAAAGCTATACCAATGTCGGTACGGTTATACAGACATACTTGTTTGATGCAGAGAAGGATTTAAGAGATCTTGAAGAAGTGCGGCTGCGTATCGTAAAAGGAGCTTATAAAGAAGACAGCACGGTTGCGTATTCCTCCAAAGAGGAGATTGATAAGAATTTTCTGGTGATAGCAAAGAAAAGGTTGCTTGGAAAAGCTTTTACATCTATCGCAACGCATGATCATCGTATCATTCAGGAATTAAAGGAGTTTATCGAAGAACATCACATTTCAAAAGATCGTTTTGAGTTTCAAATGCTTTACGGTTTCCGAGTCGATATGCAGCATCAATTGGTAAAAGAGGGGTTTCGATTCTGCACATATATCCCCTTTGGAGAGGATTGGTTCGGATATTTTATGCGCCGTTTGGCAGAGAGACCGCAGAACCTGAATCTTCTTATGAAAGATGTTTTTTATACAGAGGAGGATAAGCTGAAAAAGCAGCCGATTATCATTGGAACTGCAGCGTTAACGCTGTTGCTTTTTTGGGGGAGGCGGAAGAAGAAGGAGAAGCAATAGCAGATAACTCATAAAGGATTGTTTCTCATACCGTCTTTTTCAACGCCTGTTATTAGAGACAGGCTAATGAACAAAATGAAAATTACAAGTTTTACACTTGTTATTATAAATTTTATCACCTACAAAGGGAGAGGGAAGGATGTCAGAAACAACCTATCAAATTACGGCGATTGTCTTGTACTTTTTAGTGATGATCGCTATTGGCTTATATTCTTACCGTAAGACATCGAATTTAGATGACTATATGCTGGGCGGAAGAAGTCTGGGGCCTGTTACATCAGCACTGAGTGCCGGTGCTTCCGATATGTCGCAATGGCTGTTAATGGGGCTTCCCGGCGCAATTTATGTATTTGGTCTGGCCGAGGGATGGATGGCCATCGGTCTGGCAGCCGGGGCTTGGGTAAACTGGCTGATTATTGCTCCGAGACTGCGGACCTATACCGAGGTATCAAATAACTCCATTACGATTCCAAGTTACTTAGACAGCCGCTTTAAAAACAATACGAAGGTATTACGCATCGCATCCGGTATTGTTATATTGCTTTATTTTACATTTTATGTTTCTTCAGGGATGGTTGCAGGAGGCGTATTTTTTCAGAGCGCCTTTGATGTAAACTATCATACTGGCTTAATGACCGTAGCAGCGGTAACTATTATCTATACACTTGTCGGCGGTTTTCTTGCAGTCAGTTTTACCGATGTAGTGCAGGGAACGATGATGTTCCTGGCGCTGATTCTGGTACCGGCAATGACCATTGTTTCACTTGGAGGAATTGGCGAAACAGTAACCATTGTCCAAGATGTCAATCCCGATATATTAAGCTTTTTTGCCGCTGCATCAGCCACGGGGATAATTTCATCCTTAGCATGGGGACTGGGTTATTTTGGGCAGCCGCATATTATCGTTCGTTTTATGGCAATCAAGTCGGTGAAAGAAACCACTTCTGCCCGCCGTATCGGCATCAGCTGGATGGTCATTTCATTAGTCGGTGCTGCCGCAACAGCGATATCCGGATTTGCATTTTTTCAAGCCAATCCAGAATTGACATTAGCGGATCCAGAGGCTGTATTTATTGTTTTAGGGCAATTATTATTTCATCCATTCATAGCTGGCCTTCTGCTGGCGGCAGTACTTGCCGCAATTATGAGTACGGTGTCTTCCCAGCTGCTGGTAACTTCTTCTGCGCTGGTGGAGGATATTTTCAAGGCTGTGTTTCATGCAGATGCAAAGGATAAAACCTATGTGAATTTGGGGAGACTGGCTGTTTTAGCTGTTTCACTCATTGCTATGATATTTGCCTGGCAGCAAAATGATACCATCTTAGGGCTTGTTTCTTTTGCATGGGCAGGCTTTGGTGCTTCTTTTGGACCGGTCGTTCTGCTGTCTCTATTTTGGAGGAAAACAACAGGAGCTGGAGCCCTTTGGGGGATGATTGTCGGTGCGGTCGTTGTATTTGCATGGGGCTACTCTCCATTGTCCGGATATTTATATGAAATAGTACCCGGGTTTATTCTGAGTACAGCTGTAATTATTTTAGTCAGCCTTCAAACGTATAAGCCTAACAAAGAAATTGAAGCAGAATTTAATGAAACCATGAACAGGCTTCAAGAGCATAAGAATAAATAAGAAATAGGGCCGGGGTGTGACTCCGGCTTTTTTCTTATTACTCAATTTTCGCACACTAAAAGTAATTTCATTTCCATAGGAACAGGAGTTGATCGTTCCTTGGATAACTCCCTTGACAAAGAATAGAAGGTGAAGTGTAAAGCACCGCTGCGGCGGAAAGCGGAGTGGTTGGTTGTAGGAGCTATGCACCTTCACCAATTCCAAAAAGGCCGATATTTAACCAAAAAGTAAGCATGATAATGGAGAACATGTTCATCTTGGAATAGCAAGATATGTATGCTTATTCTTAGGTACGAAAGTTGAGTTATTTTATAAAAAGTTGGAGGAAGCCGCCTCCAACGGATTTCATGGGGTGAGCAAACGCAGGCTGGAGGATAACTGTTTTAGCAGCAAATTGAATTTTTAAAATGCTTATATATGTAACCTTTTTGTCGAAAATGATACAATGAACAAATGAAAGAATAGTTTTTGAAGGAAGGATGCATTCAAATGAGCAAATACTTTGGTTACGCAGGAACCTACACAAGAAAGACAAGCCAGGGAGTATATCGATTCACTCTGGATACAGAAAAAGGGCAGCTGTCTGCTTCTGAGGTAGCAGCAGAGCTTGGAAACCCAACATATCTTAATTTTAATGAAAATCAGGATTATTTATATGCTGTTGCGCAGGAAGATGATATGGGAGGCGTAAATGCTTTCCGTGTTGATAAAACGAGCGGAGAATTAACCCCATTAAATGGTCAATTGGTAGAAGGGAACCCTCCATGCCACGTAGAGGCAGCAGCAAACGTGGTAGTAACAGGAAATTATCATAAGGGTGATATTGGCCTTCATTTTACAAATGACGATGGAGAAGTAGAGCAAGGGCAATTTACCAAGCATGAAGGAAACGGACCGCATGAAAGACAGGAAAAACCGCATGTTCATTTCACTGGATTTACTCCAGATAAGAAATTTATCGTTGTTGCAGATTTAGGAACAGATCGTTTAGTGACGTATAAGATGGCAGATTCTTCTTTGCAGGAAGTGAGTACTTTTCATGCAAATCCGGGGAGCGGACCAAGACATATTACGTTCCATCCGAATAAACCAATTGCTTATCTAATTACAGAGCTTTCTACAGAGGTAATTGTTTTAGATTACAATCAGGAGACAGGCGAATTTACGGAGAAACAGACGATTCTTGCGAAGCCTGCTGACTTTGAAGAAACAAACGATGCGAGCGCGGTTCATATCACTTCAGATGGAAAATTCCTTTATACAGGAAATCGCGGGCATAATAGTATTGCTTCATTCAAAGTAGATGAAAATAGCGGAGAGCTGACATTTCTAGAATTCACACCATCTGGCGGGGAATGGCCAAGAGACTTTGTATTAGATCCGACTGAAAAATTCCTTCTTGCTTCTAATCAGCATACCGGAAACGTTGTATTGTTTGAAAGAGATGCAGAAACAGGAAAATTAACGCAGACAGATCAGGTAATCGATGTTCCAGAAGTGGTTTGTGTGAAGTTTCTTTCCTAATTAGCTATTAAAAAAACTTCCTTTTGCGGAGGAGTACGAAAACGCTCCGCAGAAGGAAGTTTTATTTTCTTAGCGCTGTTGTAATCTAGCAATTCGTTCATCCAGCGGCGGGTGAGAAGATAAAGCATTAAGGATACTGGATTTATTGCTGATTTTCATGGTTTGAATTGCTGTGTCATTTGTGTGATCGTCTGCTTCTGCACGATTGATATAAGCTTTTAACGATTGTAAAGCATGTGTCATCTTATCACGGCCTGCTAAATCTGCACCGCCCCGGTCTGCGTGATATTCCCGATGTCTGGAATAAGCACTGACGACAAAGCTTCCTAAAATAGAAAATAAGATTTGGAAAATAATGATTGCAGCAAATTGAACAATCCATTGCAGCTCGGAACGTACAAATCTGGAAACGATCATTGCAGCGATCCGGGACAAAAAGACGACAAATGTATTGACGATTCCCTGTAATAAGGTCATTGTCACCATATCGCCATTCGCAACGTGAGCCACCTCATGTGCAATGACTCCTTCTACGGCATCATCATCCATACTGTCCAGCAGACCTTGAGAAACAGCAACTAAAGAGCGTTTTTTACTTGGACCTGTTGCAAAAGCATTTACTTCATGTGACGGGTAAATACCAACCTCTGGTGTATGTGCAAGTCCGGCAGCACGGGATAACCGTTCTACTTTTTCATAAACGTCACGCTCTTGCTGTGTAGTAATATGATTCGGGTCAACTATTTTCACCTTCATCATGGTCTTAGCCATCCAACGGGACATTGCTAAAGAAATAAATGAACCGGTAAAACCTACAACAATACTGAATATCATGAGAGAAACATAATCAATTCCGCCATCTGAACGATAGCTTGGCCCAATATCAAATATACTTGTAAGGATGGACCAGACAATGACGATTGTCGTCATAACTAAAATGTTTGTTAAAAGAAACAGTGTAATTCTTTTCCCCATACATAACCTCCTGATGAATTTTCTATACTATAAATAAATCATACCATATTTTGCGGCCAAGACTGAACTGTTATCTAGCTGGCCATGGAAAATTATTTGGGAAGAGAATACCTGCTAATAATGTAAACGCGTTCAATTGCTGATATAATAGAAAGGAAGGTTAATAGAAAGGCGGGGGTTTTCGTGGAGGCATTTCAATGGAACAGTGCGGATGAATTACGCCAGCTCTTAAATGAGCTAGTCAGCTGGAAGAGTATCAGTCTTTCAGAAGGAGAAAAGCAATTTCCCAGAAAGCTATATGCTAAGCTTCAGGATTTAACTTATTTTCATGACCATCCTGCTTACTTAAATCTGCATGAGGCAGACCAGCGCCGGAAGCTTTTAACGGCTTTATATAAACATCCGGAAGCTGCGCAGACGATTTGCCTGATCAGCCATTTTGATACGGTGAATACCGAGGAATATGGTTCACTGGAGCCGCTCGCAACACAGCCGGAGGAGCTTACGAAAGTATATCTGGAACAAAAGGATACATTTTCGAGAGACATCCGTGCAGATATAGAATCAGGTGATTTCTTATTCGGGCGCGGCACAATGGATATGAAGATGGGCCTCGTGATGCATATGAGTCTGATTGAACAGGCCAGCATTGAGAAGTGGCCAATTAATCTGCTTTTATTGACTGTGCCCGACGAAGAAGTGAATTCAGCAGGAATGCGTTATGCCATCCCTGTTCTGACGGAATTACAAAAACAGCATGAGTTAACCTATACGTTATTTTTAAATAGTGAGCCGACATTCCGTCATGATCCAAAGGACAATACACACTATATTTACAGCGGGACGATCGGGAAGGTATTAGCTGGAGCGTTATTCTACGGAAAGGAAACCCATGCAGGAGAGCCATTGAGCGGAATGACATCTCCGTTTATCTCTTCATTTTTAACAAGGGAGATGGAATGGAATCCCATTTTTCAGGAAACCGTACTCGGAGAAACCGCTCCGCTGCCGGTTACCCTGCAGCAAACCGATTTGCGGCTGCGGTACTCCACTCAAACTCCGTACCGTTCTTCCGCTTTGTACAATATTTTTCTTTTAGAACGGACAGCAGAAGAGGCCTTTGCTTTATTTGAACAGGTTGCCAAGACTGCTGCTGCACAATGTAATGAGCGGTATAAAAAGATATGTAAGGATAATCAAGTGCAGCCGATTGGTCATGTGAAAGTAATTTCTTATAAAGAGTTATTAGAGTATGCAGGGAATAAACTAGGCAGGGAATTTGTTGGAGATGTGAAAAAGGATATTCATTTTCATGATGACTATGATGACCGGGAAAAATCGCTTCGTATTACGGACAGCTTAATGATTCATTGTCAGGAGCTTGCCCCAGCCATGGTGATTTTATTTGCGCCTCCTTATTATCCTGCTGTAAATTCCAGCGGCAACGCCTTTGTAGAATATTGTGTCGATTTTGTTGAAAAAGAAGCAAAAAAAGAATTTCAATTAGATATCAAACGAAGTCATTTTTTAAATGGAATTTGTGATTTAAGTTATGTACATTATCAGGGAAGTGATACAGGCTTGCAGGTCTACGAGGAAAACACGCCTGTCTGGGGGGATTCGTATGAATTGCCATTTTCATTGATGCGTGAATTGGATGCGCCTGTGTTAAATGTAGGTCCGTTCGGGCATGATGCACATAAACGCACAGAAAGGCTGCATATTACCAATGCATTTGAGCAATTTCCATATTTAATGCGTCAGCTCATTCTACAAATTTCACAAAAAGAAGCCAAATCGTCATAATTTTATAGGTGTAACCATTAAAAAATAGATCGAAATGATTTATAATGAAATCAGAATGGAGGTGTGGTTCCATGAGTCCAGCAAACATAGGTATTCCGGGTTTGATATTGATAGTTGTCATTGCCTTAATTATTTTCGGTCCCAAAAAGCTTCCGGAAATCGGGAAAGCAGCCGGACAGACCTTACGGGAATTCAAAAATTCAGCAAATAATATAATGTCTGAGGAAGACAAAAAGAAAGAAATAAAAGAAGATAATGATGAGCCTGAAAAGGATCCGTCAAAATAAGAGAAACAAGGCGCCGATGTAGTTTTCCATCATGCGCCTTGTTTTTATATTACACATAAAAAATGCTTGTAAAGAGGTCGATGCCTTATCTTTACAAGCGTTCATAATCACGATCTATTTTCTTAGCCAGCCGTACGTGAAGCTAATTAATTATAGGGAAGAGGAGGAAAAGATTTGTTTATCATGGCATCACTAGAATCCCCAATAAGAAGTACCTACAATAATCAATAAGATGAACAGGACTACCAGTAGAGCAAAACCTCCGCCAAATTCATTGTAATTACTCATTTTTTACACCCCCTGTATGTTTACTATATGAAATGATTTTATGTTTGAGAGGGTATTTGACTAGAAAAAAGGATTTTAACCTATAGTTATCGAATTAGAAATTTAAGAACGTAATACATCATCCGAGGTGGAATCGATGCAAAAACTAAATAACTTTTTATTAAACAAATGTAACAGCAAGGGGGATGTTTTAGGAATAAGTGTGCGCTCCGGGACAAGTGGTGCAAGCCTGTTTGATTATTATGCATCAACACGGCTGCAGCCTGCTTCCAACTTGAAAATACTGACAGCAGCGGCGGCATTAAGGAAATTAGGTCCTGAATATACATTTCAAACCGAACTTCATATGGGTGGAGAAGTAGTGGAGGAAACCTGTCATGGTAATGTTTATTTGGTTGGAAAGGGAGATCCGACTTTACAAGAAAAGGATTATAAACAGTTTGTGGCTTCTTTAAAAGAGCATGGGATTAGAAATATATCCGGAGACTTTATTCTTGATGACAGCTGGTACGATGATATCCGCTGGTCTGATGATTTAATTTGGGCTGATCAGCAATACGGGTATGGTTCAGAAGTATCTGCTTTAACACTTGCTCCAGATGCTGATTATGATACGAATACAATTAAATTTATTATTTCTCCAGGAGAATTGAATACAGCGCCAAAAATAGAAATCCTGCCGCATACGGAAGGAATCACAGTAGTTAATAAAGCCGTAACGACAGAAGAAGCGGATGAGGAAGCACTGATTGTAAGACGGGATAATGCAGAAAATCACTTTTTTATATCTGGAGAAATCGGCAGGAAAGAAGGAAAGCAGGAAGTATATATGGCCATTAAACATATTGAAAGTTATATCGCTGACACAATCCGGCGAATGTTAAAAAAGGAAGGTGTTGTGCTAGAAGGCCAGATAAAAAAAGGAAAGCTTCAGGGAGATGCAGTGTGTATTCACCATAAACAGTCACTGCCATTAACTGACATTATTATTCCCTTTATGAAGCTGAGCAATAATGGGATTGGTGAAATGATCACAAAAGAATTAGGGCGTAAAACATATGATGACGGTTCATGGGAATCCGGTCTGACAGCAGTAAAAGAAGCTCTGGCTTCCTATTCAATCAATCTGGATACAATCCAGTTAAAGGACGGTTCCGGAATTTCAGCAGCTAACTTCATTCCAGCTGAAGAGCTGACGCGATTACTGTATGAAATTCAGCAGGAAAAGTGGTTCCCTGCATTTTTAGCCAGTCTGCCGGCAGCTGGAGAAGCGGATAAAATGATTGGAGGCACATTACGTGAACGTATGAAGGGACTGGATGTTCAGGCGAAAACAGGAACCATTGAAGGCGTCAGCACCCTTTCCGGCTATGTAACCAATGTAAAGGGACAACGGCTTATCTTTTCCATCTTATTTAACCATTTATTAGATACGGATACAGGAAAAGAATTAGAAGATGAACTGGTTGCGAAAATGGCGGAGATAGAAGAATGGTGCTGACCTCTGTCATTTGTTTTCTTTTGAGTTCGTTATTTGATTTAAGTTGTTATCAGACAGAAATTTAAGTGCGTATCGTGAAGCCGGGAAAGCATATTTACAGAGCGAAGGAATAATAGCAGTAAGCTTTATTTCATTGAATTAAGCTTCATTTCATGTTTTTTTTATGACCTTACCATAGTTTTACCACATTTCCATGCTAAAGTGAAACTAAGATAGAAAAAATGGAATGAAGAAGCAGAAATGTTTTACTTTCATTTCATCATAATCACTTTGATTCTTGTAATGAATATGTCAAATAATAAGGAGAATGAATATGACAGTGCATATTTACGGAGTATCTTGCTCATCTACAAGAAAAGCGAGACAATGGTTTCGCAAAAATGGAATTGCTTATAAGGAACGAAATATTTTACATCAACCATTGACAATTGACGAACTAAAGAATATTTTACAAATGACTGTAGAAGGTACGGATGAGATTCTTTCAACCCGTTCTAAAATTTTTAAAGAATTGAATTTGAATGTAGAGGATTTGTCTCTGCAAACTTTATTGAAATTAATTCACAAGTACCCAAGACTGCTGAAAAGTCCAATTTTGGTGGATGAAAAAAGATTCCAAGTTGGGTACCATGAGGAAGATATTCGTCAATTCTTACCTCGTAAAACGAGACAGCTGCAATGGTTACAATGGAAAGTGGATTTAGGTTTAATAAAAGGGTAACGAACCTTAAATGAACCTTAAATTATGGAAGCATACGATGAAATGGCTGTATGCTTCCATATGTTGAATGTTGAGCAAATTAAATAATATGTAAGGAAGAATATAATTTCATCTTTACGCCAAAAAAAGAGGCAGCTTTAAAATGAGCTGCCTCTTTTTTAAGAATAAGAAAGTAAAAAAATGCTGAATATATCCGCTCCAGAAATACACTTCGCTTTCCGTGGGCTTGAGCTCAGCCTCCTCGAAAAAAAGAAGAACACTTTTTTCCTGCGGGGTCTTCCCACTGCGCATTCCCACAGGAGTCTCCGTGTATTTCTTCCGCTAGAATTTGCGTTATTTCCTTGTAAAAAAGCAAATAAAACATAATTCCACTTAGATGGGAGCGGAGGGAAGTCGACTCCTGCGGGAAAAGCAACAGGTGAAGACCCCGCAGGAAGCGGTTTTCTTCCGAGGAGGCTGAACGTTGCCCGCGGAAAGCGACTTCCCGGAGCGGACATCTCTTTGGCAAGAACACCGATGTTTTAAAGACCAAGCGGTATTCTTGGTTTTTCTTAGGAGTATTGTTTTAAATTTTGCTGACAACCAGAAGCGCCTGTTCAATATCCGCTATTAAGTCATCCGCGTCTTCAATTCCTACAGAGAAACGAAGAAGGTCATCACCGATTCCTCTGTTATCTCTTTCTTCCTCCGGCATATCGGCATGTGTTTGTGTTGTAGGATAGGTAATAAAGCTTTCTACACCGCCCAGACTTTCGGCAAATACAATTAAGTTGAGGTTAGCTAAGAAAGAACGCACCTGCTCGGCATCTTCTAAACAAAATGAAAGCATGCCGCCTTTATTTGGGTAATAAACCTGCCCAATTGACGAGTGGTCTCGCAGGTAAGCAGCAATTTTCTGTGCGTTTTCCTCGTGACGCTGCATACGCAATGCAAGTGTTTTTAACCCGCGGACAAGCAGCCAGCTGTCTGAAGCAGATAATGTTGCTCCTGACGCATTATGCATTTCAAATAATTTTTCGGAAAGGTCAGGACTTTTGGTTACGACCAGACCGGCTAAAACATCATTATGACCGCCGATATATTTTGTCGCACTATGCACTACAATATCCGCACCAAGCGTGATCGGCTGCTGGAGATAAGGTGTTAAAAACGTATTATCAACAATAAGCAGCAGGTTATGCTTTTTAGCCAGCTCCGCATACTTTTCAATATCCACCTCCTGAAGTAACGGGTTCGTCGGTGTTTCTAAAAAGATAGCCTTTGTATTTTCATTAATACATCGTTCTGTTTCCGTAATATTTTGACAGTCATCATAGGTCACGGAAATATTATAAGCTTTTTCAAAATGATTAAAAATACGGTAAGTTCCTCCATAGATATCCTTCGTCGCGATAAGGTGGTCGCCCATACGAAACAGAGAGGAGAGAACTAATTGAATAGCTGCCATTCCTGAGCTGCAGGCGAAAGCAGCATCTCCTTCTTCCAGTTTTGCGAAACCTTCCTCTAAAACCGATCTGGTCGGGTTCTTGGTACGCGTATAATCATAACCTGTGGAATGACCAATTCCCTGGTGCTGATAAGCTGTTGACATGTAAATAGGCGGATTTATAGCCCCTGTCCGTTCATCTGTTTTATTACCTAACTGTACTAATGCTGTTTCTATTTTTCTCATTTCCTTCAGCCTCCTCAATCCCGAAACATGAATTCGCTCATCCTTCGCGAGTATGCAGTTTTCTTATGATTTTCCCATGTGAACTAAATAAAAAACCCTTCTTATTCCAGAGATAAGAAGGGTATGATATCGTGATGATACATATCTTATCTTTAAAGGGGAGTTCCCTTCTGGAATTAGCACCTTGCTATAAGCAGCTGGTTGCTGAGACATCGTCGGGCCAGTCCCTCCGTCTCTCTGGATAAGAATTGGAATTTTATTAAATTATAATTACGTTAACTTTACAAGAGCGGAGAAAAAAAATCAAGTCTTGATTTTTTTTAAAGTGTAAAAGCCGGCAACACTGGCTTAGAGGCTGTGTATAGAAAGAAGAAGCTTGAAAAAAACGAAAAGTATTTGAAAAGGACTCCGATGAAGATTACAATGGTAGTGTAGTGAACGTATTGTTGAATGGTTATAAAATGGACAATTACTCTGAATGGGCTGGATATGTCTGATAATAAAAAGGGTGAAATAATAAATATCCGAATGAAACTATTTAAAAAGGAAGAAGATATATGCGCAAAAAAAAGCTATTATGGGTAAACATTTCTATGTTAGCAGGATGTATTATCATCATTGGCATGGGGATTTATAAGGACAGCCGCTCTGTAGAATATTCAATGGAAGTGAGTACAGAAGACGGAACTGGACAAACTGGAGAAAGCGTAGAGATTTTTACAACCTCTTGGAATAATCGGTTATTAGGAGATAATGAACAAATTTATCAAACAGCTAATTTAGATTATCGCAACATACTTCAGCAGGAAGACAATGAAATAGAAGCGCAGGAAGAGCGTAATGTGAACCAGAGTACCGAAACAGAGGAAGAAACATACACGAATCCAGAAACAGAGGTGCAGGAAGAAGATTATACAGTTTCTGAGGAAGCATCATCTAATCAAATAACAAATGATGAACCAGTTGACAGTGAACAAAGCAGCAATGCTTCAAATAGAGAAAACGCAGCTGGTGAAAATAATGAGAATACAGAAAGCCGAGAAACAGAATCGAATAATACGCAACGTTCCACAGCTTCTGTACACCAGAATCAATCTAAAAAAAACCATCGTTCTTCCGATGCTAATGCTTCTAAATCGGAAACCGATGATTCCAGTACAAACGACAGGAAAGATGATAATTCAAAAGAGGAACCGGAAAATCCATCAAGACCGCCAAAAGACGAAAATGATGGCAATAAAGAAGAGAATCCAAATATAGAAGAACCTGACCCTGAAGATGAAACGGAGAGTAATGATTCGGAATCAGAGGAAGAAAAGCCCGAGGAAGAAGAGAATAATGAAGATCACGAGGCTGAAGAGGATGAAGAAAGTTCAGAACAGGAGTCAGAAAGAGGTAACGAAGAGCGCAAAGGTGCTGAGGTCGATACGGCATCTATTTACTCTAATTAAGCAACGAAACTATTCAGTTATTTCATACTTTAAATGGACATGGTAAATAATAAACTGTAAATTTGCTGCGGGCTGGCTAATTTGCAGTTTTTTATTATGTTTCATGAGCACAACATACCCATACTTAGCAACGATTTAAATGGGGCGAGTAATCGCAGTCCCAACGAACTACTTGGGAAGGCTAACCGCTTCATTCAAAAAGTATTTTGTCCTGATAAGTATTCTGCGTGATAACATGCTGAGCATAATATATTGAACATAAGACACGTTTTGCTAAGTTTTCTAAAGAAATTATAATGAAAATTAGCCTAATCCTGCAAAATTTGATATTATAATAGATGCAGTGACTATTAAACGTGATAGTTCGAAATTACATTACATTTTATTTGTGGAAGATAGAAAGGATGGAAGATGAATTATGAGTAAACCAAAAGTAGTCGTTCTTGGTGCAGGCTATGCTGGATTAGTTGCAACAAGACGTTTAACTCAACAGCTGTCTCCTGAAGAAGCTGAGATTGTGTTAATCAACAAACATAATTACCATTATGAAAGTACATGGTTACATGAAGTAGCAGCGGGTACAATTACCCCGAATCAGGCACGTTTTATGCTAACAGATGTAGTTAACCCTAAGCGTGTACGTTTAATTTACGATACCGTTGCGGAAGTAAAGCGTGAGGAAAAACGCGTTGTTCTTGAAAACAGCGAAGTAGCTTATGACTATCTTGTATTTGCACTTGGATTTGTATCCAATTCATTTGGCATTCCGGGTATGGAAGAGAATGCTTATGCAATCACAGATATTGATTCCAGCCGATTAATTGCAGAGCATATTGAATATCAGTTTGCTCAGTATTCTTCAAGCGAAGAAAAACGTGACGAGCAGCTTACCATCGTTGTTGGCGGCGGCGGATTCACAGGTATTGAATTTGTTGGTGAGCTTGCAGACAAAGTACCTGAGCTATGTAAAAAATACGATATCGATCGCAGCAAAGCAAAAATTATTAACGTAGAGGCAATGCCATCTATTTTACCTATGTTTGATGAAGATTTAGTTTCTTACGGAAAACAGTCCTTAGAAAATCGTGGCGTAGAATTCCGTATTGGTACTGCCATCAAAGAATGTACAGAAGACGGATTTGTTGTCGGCGAAGATAACGAATTAATCAAAGCTGGTACGGTTGTATGGACAGGCGGCGTAATGGGTAACCCGGTATTGGCTGAATCCGGATTTGAATTATTCAAAGGAAAAGTAAATGTTGGATTAGATTTACGTCCAGAAGGAGAAGAAAATATCTTTATCCTTGGAGACTGCTCATGGACAATGGATCCGGAAACTGGAAAACCATTCCCTCCAACTGGTCAGCTGGCTGTACAAGAAGGCGCGAAAGCAGCAGATAATATTGTTGCATTGATTCGTGATGAAGTGATTACTGACTTTGTTTTCTCTAACAAAGGAACAGTTGCATCTCTTGGCTTATCTGATGGGATCGGAAACGTGCTTGATGGTAAAAAACTAAGCGGTAAAGCAGCGGCAGCAATGAAAAAAGTTGTTGATGACCGTTCTCTATTCTTAGTCGGCGGTGCTAAAACATTACTTAAAAAAGGTAAATTCCGTCCGTTTTAATAACCAAATAACATTCGAATTGAAGTTGTATTTGATAAATTACTCCACAGGAGGTAAGCGATATGAAGAATTTATTATGTTACGTTCTACTTGCTCTGACAGCCCTGGTAGGCTACCGTGTTGCAAGTGAATATTTAGAAGACAACAGGGACTTTAGATAAGCTTTAAAAAATTGCCGGGATATATCCCGGCAATTTTTTTGCTCTTTAACAAGGAGTATATTCCGTCGCGTAACAGTAAATCCAAGCTTATTCACTGTATAGAAATAAAGCATCCCAAACATACTAAGGCTTAAGGGGTGTGTCATGATGCGAATGATTGTACTTTTATTGCTATTTATATTTCTTATATTTCCTCATACAACGAATGCTGCTGTTATGGAACTTTATGATGAACAGGATGATTCTTGGCTTATCGATTTAAAGCCGTATATATTTGAAATGGATGAAGCGTTATTGGATTGGAATGAGATTCAGGGGTTAACAAAATATATGCAGGAGCAGGTCTATAAAAAACCGGAAAACGCTTATATAGATAAAGATGGTGAAATTATCAAAGAAAAACAAGGATTTACCCTGGACGTAAACCAATTTCATACCCTGATTAACGAAGCTTATTATGGCGGGGCAGGGGAGAATCGGCTGCAAGTACCAAAACAAATGATTCCGGCACGCGTGAATGAAGACCTTTTAAAAGAATTAAAGGAGAAAGAGTTAAATCGTTTTACGACAAGGTTTAAAAAAGGGAATATTGAAAGAACGCGCAATATTGAATTGGCTGCAGATGCAATCAATAATACAGTGATCTTTCCCGGTGAGCATTTTTCCTTTAATGAAATCGTGGGAGAGCGGACAAGAGAAAGAGGTTACCTGCCGGCTCCGGTAATTGTAAAAGGGGAGTTTAGTGAAGATATTGGCGGAGGTATTTGCCAGGTATCCTCAACATTATTTAATGCGGTGGATCTGCAAGGCATAGAAATAACCGAACGCTATGCACACAGCAGAGAGGTTCCCTATGTTCCGAAGGGCAGAGATGCTACAGTGAGCTGGTGGGGGCCGGATTTTGCGTTTCGGAATAAATATAACCGTCCGGTGCTTATTCAAGCAAGGGCTGAAGAAGGAGTGATGACGGTTGCTGTTTATACGAGTTACGATGCCTCTCTTTTTCAGGCAAAAAGCCCCTGATTTTACGCTCAGCGTAAAATCAGGGGCTTGCTGTTTTATGATGGCAAGGCTAGTAATATTATTCAGCCTTTTGTAATTCTAATTCAAAGTTGATTTTTACTTCTTCTCCTACTAGAACTCCGCCAGTTTCAAGAGAAGCATTCCATGTTAAACCGAATTCTTTACGGTTGATGCTTGTTGAACCGCTGAAGCCTGCAACAATGCTTCCGCTCATTGGATCTTTACTTTGACCTTCAAAAACAACATCCAAAGTGACCGGTTTAGTTGTTCCTTTTAATGTTAAATCACCAGTTACTTCGTAGTTATTCCCAGATTTTTTGATATCTGTTGCAACGAAAGTGATTTTAGGATAATTTTCTGCGTCAAAGAAATCAGCAGAACGAAGATGGTCGTCACGGTCTTTGTTACGAGTGTTGATGCTTTCTACATCAATGTTTAATTCAATCTCTGCATCAGTTAAATCCTCTGCATCTGCAACGATTTTTGCATCAAAATTATCAAAGGTTCCTTTTGCTTTTGAAATCATCATATGCTTTACAGAAAATCCTACTTCACTATGCGCTGTGTCTAAATTCCAGTTTACTTTTGTCATTTACGATTCCTCCTAAATAATTAGTTACTTACTTTCTGTTACCAAGTGTAAAATAATAAATAAAGAAAGTCAAGTATCTTTAATTAAAAATATTTTAAATGCATATATGTATAATACCCAAGTAAATAGATAATGAAACTTCTAAAGGTTTCTGCCGTTCCTAAAACCTTGTTTTTGCAATAATAATATATAGGGTTGTATAAGGAGGGGGAGAAAGTGGACAAAGGTACTATGATTAGTATAATAGCCGTGATTATCGCAGCAACAAATCAAATTTTTGTGCTATTAGGTAAGTCACCGATGCTTATCGATAGTACCCTGATAGAACAACTATTATCTGCTATATTCACCATTGCGGCGGTTTTAAATGCTTGGATAAGGCGGAAAAAAGCGTCTAAGGAGAAACAAAAAAAGAAATCTTCTAAAAAGAAATAAAATAGCTGTTTAAAAATTATAGATGGGAAATAAATGCCTGTAATAGAATAAATTTTCTTTACAGGCTTTTTTTTAATGCTTTGTTTTAACAATTTCGTTATACTAAATATTAGATAATAGAATAAAAAAAGGGAGAGAAGCTGATGACTCAAAAATTACAACCAACATGGGATTTAGATGTTATTTTTCCGGGGCAAAGCGATTCTGAAGCGCTTCGTCAATTTGTAAATGAGGTTAGTGAAGAAATAGAGACTGTCACCGAAATCGTAAATAATCTCGAAGCAAACGGATCTGGCGAAGATTGGGAGCATGTTTTAAAACAAATCGAGCTTATTACAAAAAAATTACGTGAGATGGGAGCGTTTATCAGCTGTTTAAGTGCACAGGATGTAACGGATAAACAGGCGGACATCTATGTTGCAAAAAGAGCGCAGATAGCGGCTGCACACAGTGCGCTAACAAAAATAGTAGACCAGAAGCTGGGAGCAGTGACCGAAGCGAATTGGAACCTGTTGCTGGAAAGGGAAATGATAAAACCGCTTCAATTTATTTTAACAGAAAGAAGAGAGCGGGCACGTGAACAATTATCTAAAAATGAAGAAATTTTAATCGGTGATTTAGCAATAGACGGGTACCATGCATGGAACCAAATGTATGAAACAATAGTCGGCAATATGAAAATTGATATAGAAGAGGACGGAAAAGTTCAACAATACTCTGTTGGACAAGCTGCTAATAAGCTGTCGACACCTGACCGTGAGCAGAGAGAATATGTTTTCCGGCGAATAAGTAATGCCTGGAAAGCGAATGAGGACTTATTTGGGCAGACATTAAATCACATGGCTGGATTTCGCCTGCAAACCTATAAACATTATGGATGGGACCATGTCTTAAAAGAGCCGTTAGCAAAAAATCGAATGAAGGAAGAAACATTAAATACAATGTGGGGAGCGATTGAAAAGCATAAATCCCTGTTTGCAGACTACTTACATCAAAAGGCTTCTCTGTTAAATTTGGATAAATTAAGCATTTTCGATGTAAATGCTCCGATTCAATCAAAAATGGAAAAGAAAAGCTATGATGAAGGAGCTGCTTTTATTGTAGAGCAATTCCGCAGCTTCAGTCCCAAAATGGCGGATTTCGCACAAATGGCGTTTGAAAAACGCTGGATTGAAGCGGAGGACCGTGCAGGAAAACGTCCGGGAGGATTCTGTACAAGCTTTCCGCTCAGTGAACAAACTCGTATTTTTATGACGTACTCCGGAACGCCTTCTAATATAGCTACCCTGGCTCATGAGTTGGGACATGGTTATCACCAGTATGTGATGAACGATATGAACGGTTTGAATCAAGGCTATGCAATGAATGTTGCGGAAACTGCTTCGACCTTTGCAGAAATGATCGTAGCAGATGCATCGGTGAAAATGGCGGCGACAGATGAAGAAAAATTAACGCTGTTAGAGGATAAAGTATCGCGAAGTGTGGCTTTCTTCATGAACATCCATGCACGCTTTTTATTCGAGAAACAATTCTATGAAGAACGCAAACAAGGTATGGTCAGTACGGAACGGTTAAATGAACTTATGGTGGAAGCACAGAAAGAAGCTTACTGCGGAAGCCTGTCTGAATATGATCCGCATTTCTGGGCTTCCAAACTGCATTTTCATATTACTGGTGTGCCATTTTATAACTTCCCGTATACATTTGGTTATTTATTCAGCCAGGGAATTTATGCTTATGCAAAGGATTATAAAGGAGATTTTGAGGCAAAATATACTGCTTTATTAAGGGATACCGGCAGAATGACCGTAGAAGAGCTTGCTGAAAAGCATTTGCAAGTAGATTTGACCAAGCCTGAGTTTTGGGAAAATGCCATCGAAATCTGTAAACAGGATGTGCGGGAATTTTTAGAGTTAGCGAAGAGAGTTGAAAAGTAAAAGAGGCTATTGCGGTTTTTTAGAAAGTGATTTATACTAAGCCTATACAAAAAAGTGAATAAAAAAAGCCTGCAAGGGGAGCCTTTGGCTGAGAGTGGACATTTTCTGTGTTCTGACCCTTTGAACCTGTCAGTTAGCGCTGGCGTAGGGATTGTGGACTTTTTGATGGATATAAAAGCAATGTGTGAGTGGAGTTTAAGGTATTCTTTTAAAATGTATTTTTTTAAAGAATACCGCCATCAAGAAGACTCCCTTGGCATTGCTTTTTTGTGGTCTAAAAAAGATTGTTCGATGTAAAAGGGGGAGAGACGATTGAAGAATAAAACACTATTTTTAGTAGAAGTAGCTATTTTTACGGCACTTGCATTACTGCTGGATATTTTACCGTTAGGATTTAAGCTTTGGCCGCAAGGAGGCTCCGTTTCTTTTGCAATGATTCCTGTCTTCATTGTAGCCTTTCGCTGGGGTCTGAAAGGCGGTTTGTTATCTGGTTTTCTTTGGGGAGTATTACAGGTGGCAACTGGTACAGCTTATATCCTGCATCCCGTGCAGGGAATCATTGAGTATGGATTAGCTTTTACAGTAGTAGGGCTTGCCGGGGTGTTTTCGAAGCAGGTTATCGAAAGCATGAAAAACAAGCAGGTAAAGAGATCCTTTGTCTATATTTTAATTGGCGTATTTCTGGGATCGGCTGCTCGTTTTATATGTCATTATATTGCCGGAATGGTTTTCTTTGGTTCAGCCGTCGAAGGACAGCCGGCGTGGCTTTATTCATTAATATATAATTCATCTTATATGGTTCCATCCTTTATTTTAAGTCTTGTTATTGTGTTCCTCCTGTTTTATAAACAGCCGAGAACATTAGTTGGAAAAGTATAACAAAAGAAAACTCCCTCACACAAAAACCTGTAGCACATCTTGCTTCAGGTTTTTCTTAAACCATTATTTTTATTTGGATAGTTTTGTTAAGTTTTATTAACATTTACTTATGGAATAGGCGTTGAACGTGAATAATGGTAGAATAAAGAAAATAAAATATATAAAGATACATTCTTACATCTTCATCTAACAAAAAAAGGGAGCTTTAAAAGAAGGAATTTTTGTCTAAGAGAACGTATATATGAATAAGGGGGATTTTCTAAGTGGGAAAACAGATTCTAATTGTGGATGACGAGCAATCAATTGTTACTTTATTAAAATATAATATGGAGAATGCCGGATTTACGACAGAGGTAGCATACGATGGAGAAGAAGCTTATCAAAAAGCAACTGCAGACAGCTATGAATTAATTATCTTAGATTTAATGCTTCCAAAACTGGATGGAATAGAAGTATGCCGGAAATTAAGAAAGAATGATATTGATACGCCTATATTGATGCTTACTGCAAAAGATGAAGAAATAGATAAAATTCTCGGTCTGGAGCTTGGTGCAGATGACTATCTGACAAAGCCGTTCAGTCCGAAAGAAGTAGTTGCCCGCGTGAAAGCTATTATCAGAAGAGCGCAGCGGCCGCTGGAGAATCATTATCAAGCACTCCGGATAAAGGATTTAACGATTTATCCGGAACGCTATGAAGCAGAAATGAAAGAAGAATTAATTACTTTTACACGAAAAGAGTTTGAACTGCTGTATTATTTGGCTAAACATAAGGGAAAGGTTATCTCCAGAGATCAATTACTCAGCAGTGTGTGGGATTATGATTTTGTTGGAGATACGCGAATTGTAGATGTTCATGTGAGTCATCTGCGGGATAAAATTGAACCAAATTCCAAAAAGCCTGTTTATATAAAAACAGTCCGCGGATTAGGTTATAAATTGGAGGAGCCGGTTTAAATGCAAATATTATTTTCGAAACCCTTGTTTCCGAATATACTTGGTATCACGATTGTCCTGGTTTTATCAGGCTGGTTAATGGTACAAGCTCAAGGAAACTGGATATTTATCGCAGCAATTATTTTAGTGGAATTTTTAGTGATTTCCATCATATTTATGCAATTCTACAATAAATACACAAGACCGCTTAACAAAGCTTCAAAAACAGTAAATGAAATGATTAAAGGAAATTATTCTGCCCGTTTTAATAACAGCAATAGTGAAGAAATGGAGCAGTTAAGCAAAAATATCAATAAATTAGCGCGAAATATGAATGAAATTACGATTCAGGAACAAATGCATGCAGAGCAATTAACTTCTATTATTGATAATATGAAAAACGGGCTTGCACTGATTGATGAAAAAGGATACGTTCATCTGGTGAATCGAGGATTCACGGAAATGTTCCAAGGAAAAGAGAAACAATATCGCGGTCATTTATATTATGAAGTATTTGAAAACGAGGCAATGCACGACGTTATCCAAAAAACATTTCTGTATGAACAGCCTGTCAAAGAACAATTTAAAAATAAGCGCGGTCTGACTAAAAACTATATGGAAGTGATTGCAGCTCCTATTTTTAATGAGCATAATATGATTAAGGGTGCTGTCCTCGTTATATATGATATTACGGAATTAAAGCGTTTAGAAAAAATGCGCAAAGATTTTGTTGCCAATGTTTCTCACGAGCTGCGTACACCAATAACTTCTATCCGGGGGTTTGCAGAAACGCTAAAGGAGAAACAGCATGATGAAAAAGCAGCAGAAGAATTTATTGAGATTATTTATAAGGAGAGTCACCGCTTACAATTACTGATAGAGGATTTATTAGAACTTTCCCGTTTAGAAAGGGAAGGCTTTCAATTAGAAAAAGAAGATTTTAATGTTAAACAGATGATAGATGCAGTCCTGCCAACTTTAGAAAAAAAGGCAGAGAAAAAAGAACTGCATTTTAAAGCAACTGTTTCTTCTGATATTAGTGTAAATGCGGATGCTGAAAAATTGAAGCAGGTGATTATCAACCTGGTAGATAATGCAATCAACTATACGCCGGCAGGAGGAACCGTCAATCTAAATGTATCTGAAGAAAAGGGTCAGGTTCATTTTTCGATTACAGATACAGGAATTGGGATCGAACAAAAAGCCATCTCAAGAATATTTGAGCGTTTTTACAGAGTCGATAAGGACAGGAGCCGGAATACAGGAGGCACTGGTCTGGGGCTTGCTATTGTGAAGCATATTATAGAGGTCCACCAAGGAGAAATTGTTGTAGAAAGTGAAGTGAACGAAGGAACTGCTGTTCATGTATATATTCCGAAAGAGTAAGTCATCACTAGCGCCATAGTGATGGCTTTTTTTCTGAAGGGCTTCAACAGGACTGGGGCTGCGATTACCAATGTTGTCAGGTTAATGAATTTTATTAATTTTGATACAGCTAGTAGTAAAACCTATCTAGCGGAGGAAAAACACGTAGACTCCTATGGGAAAGCGCAGGGTGAAGACCCCGCAGAAAAAAAGCGAACTTCTTTTTTTTGAGGAGGCTGAGCGCAAGCCCATGGAAAGCGTAGTGTTTTTCCGCAGCGGTAGCACTAACCTGACAACATTGCTGCGATTACTCGTCCCATCGAAAAGCTTTTGCGATTACTCGCTCTACCGAAGACCATTGCGCTTTTAGTTCTGAAAGATATCGATGTAATAAAGATACGAGTTTAATTGGTTATGCGACGTGTAAAGATTGGAAAAACTATGTAATAAGAACGTGTGTATTATGCAGTTTTCTCCAAACATGATAAAATAAAGTTACTTAAACAGTTGATAGATAAAGGAGACGGAATTATGACCAAAAAGCTAATTCTAATGGATGGCAACAGTATTATTTACCGTGCTTTTTTTGCTCTGCCATTATTGAATAACGAAAAAGGCGTCTATACGAATGCCGTTTACGGATTTACTACGATGCTGCTCCGTATTTTAGAGGAAGAGAAGCCAACGCATATGCTCGTGGCCTTCGATGCCGGGAAAACAACATTCCGCCATCAAACCTATAAAGAGTATAAAGGAGGGCGTCAAAAAACACCTTCAGAGCTTTCTGAACAATTTCCAGTCTTAAAAGAGCTGCTGGATGCTTTTGACATCAAGCATTACCAGTTAGATCAGTATGAAGCAGATGATATCATTGGCACATTATCAAAACAGGCAGATGATAATGACTGGGAAGTAACCGTTATTTCTGGCGACAAAGATTTATTGCAGCTTGTATCGGATCACGTGACGGTCAGCGTAACCAAAAAAGGAATCAGTGAAATTGAAAAATATACACCGTCTTATCTTCTTGAGAAAATGCAGGTAACGCCTGAACAGATTACTGATTTAAAAGGACTGATGGGAGACAGCTCAGACAATATCCCGGGAGTGCCGGGTGTCGGCGAAAAAACAGCTACGAAGCTGTTAACGCAATTTCATACGTTAGAGAAGGTTTACGAGAATCTGGACGAGGTAAGCGGGAAAAAGCTTAAAGAAAATTTAACAAACCACCAAGATGATGCGGTAATGAGTAAAGATTTAGCAACAATTAATCGGGACTCGCCAATTGAGGTCAGTCTGGATGATGTCATTTATGAAGGCTATTCTGCCGCTTCCGTCCGTCAAATGTTTATGGATTTAGGCTTCCAATCTCTGTTGACGCGTCTAACCGGATCTGAGGAAACGGAAGAAGAGACAATAGAGCATAAAGAGATAAATTATGACATCGTGGAAGAAATAACGGAAGACCTTTTTTCTGAGGAAGATGTATTCGTAGTAGAGATGTTAGGTGAAAATTATCATACTGCACAGATAGAAGGCGTGGGCATTGTCAATGCAAATAAAAAAAGCTTTATCCCTACTTCGATTGCGATGGAATCTCCTATTTTCAAAAAATGGGCACAGGACCATCAAAAAAAGAAAATCGTATTTGATGCCAAGCGGACAAAAGTTGCTTTATTACGGAATGATATACAAATAGAAGGAATTGTGTTTGATGCGTTGCTTGCTTCTTATTTAATCAATCCTGCTGAAAACAGCCATGACATACCTGCTATTGCAAGCAGAAAAGGAAAATATGACGTATCCTTTGATGAAGAGGTTTATGGAAAAGGTGCGAAACAAAAGGTTCCGGAAGAAGCGATTCTCAGTGAACATGTGATTCGAAAGACAAATGCACTGCTTGAATTATATCCGGCGATGGAGAAGGAATTAGAGGACAATGAACAGGCGAAGTTATTAAAAGAACTGGAAATGCCACTTGCTTTGATTCTTGCTGAGATGGAGCATCAGGGTGTTTTAGTAGATGTGGACCGGCTGAAAGAAATGGGAGACGATTTAAAAGAAAGGCTTAGCAATTTAGAAAAAGAAGTATATGAATTGGCTGGCAAGGAATTTAATCTGAACTCACCGAAGCAGCTCGGGCCGGTGTTATTTGAAGATTTAGGGCTTCCTGTAATCAAGAAGACAAAGACTGGTTACTCTACGGCAGCAGATGTTTTGGAACAGCTGGCAGATCAGCACGAAATAATTCCTAAATTACTTTTGTACCGTCAGTTAGGGAAGCTGCAATCAACCTATATTGAAGGCTTGCAAAAGGTGGTCCGTAAAGATACGCATAAGATTCATACACGCTTTAATCAGGCTTTAACACAGACAGGCAGATTGAGCTCAGTTGATCCCAATTTGCAAAATATCCCTATTCGTCTGGAGGAAGGCAGAAAGATACGGCAGGCGTTCGTTCCATCTCGAGAAGGCTGGAAAATGTTTGCGGCCGATTATTCGCAAATCGAATTACGGGTACTTGCCCATATTGCAGGGGATGAGAAATTGATTGCTGCCTTTAAAAATGATTTGGATATTCATACACAGACAGCAATGGATGTATTTCATGTCGAGAGAGACGAAGTCACCTCGGGTATGCGCCGGCAGGCAAAGGCTGTTAACTTTGGGATTGTATATGGAATCAGTGATTATGGACTATCCCAGAACTTAGGGATTACGCGGAAAGAAGCGAAACAATTCATCGAACGGTATTTTAAGAGCTATCCAAGTGTTAAAGAATATATGGATGACATTGTTGTTGAAGCAAAGCAAAAAGGCTATGTATCCACACTGATGAACCGTCGCCGTTACTTGCCTGATATTACAAGCAGGAACTTTAATGTACGCAGTTTTGCGGAAAGAACAGCGATGAATACACCTATTCAGGGAAGTGCAGCGGATGTGATCAAAAAAGCAATGATTGATTTAGACCATCGAATGAAACAAGAAAAACTGCAGGCCAAGCTTTTATTACAGGTCCATGATGAATTGATTTTAGAAGCACCGGAAGACGAGATTGAAATCTTAAAGGAAATCGTTCCGGAAATGATGGAGAAGACGGTAGAGATTTCTGTTCCGCTGAAGGTCGATTATTCTTATGGAGAAAGCTGGTTTGACGCGAAGTAAGGGGAAGGGAAAATGCCGGAATTACCAGAAGTAGAAACCATTAAAGAGACGTTAAAATTGCTTGTTCAAGGAAAGACGATTGAAAAAGTAGATGTTCTTTGGGCAAATATAATAAAACAGCCGGATGATGCGGAGATATTCAAGCATCTTCTGGAAGGACAAACCTTTCAACAAATAAAAAGAAAAGGGAAGTTTCTGCTTTTTTATTTAGATGAATATGTGCTTGTATCCCATTTAAGAATGGAAGGAAAATATCGGCTGCATCAGCCGGGAGAGAAGATAGAAAAGCATACGCATGTTATCTTCCATTTAAAGAATGGGGAGACATTGCGTTATAACGATGTTCGTAAGTTTGGAACCATGCATTTATTGGCCAAAGGGAGTGAGTTCACGCAGGCCCCTTTGGCTGCACTTGGTCCTGAGCCGTTTGAAGAAGCATTTACGGCGGATTATTTTTATGAAAAGCTGAAAAAATCATCCCGATATATTAAAACGGCGCTTTTGGATCAAAATCTGGTGACGGGACTTGGAAATATTTATGTTGACGAGACGTTATTCCGTTCCGGGATCCATCCGTTAACAAAATGCAGTGAACTGACAAAAAAAGAAGTGTCTGCTATTCGTTCTGCAGCCATTGAAACACTTCAAGAAGCTGTGAAAGCTGGCGGGACAACCATCCGAAGCTACGTAGACAGCCAAGGGAATATGGGAATGTTTCAACAGGTTTTATATGTTTACGGTCAAGATAAGAAGCCATGTAAAACCTGCGGAGAAGAAATTATAAAAATGAAGGTTGGCGGACGGGGGACGCATCTATGTCTTCATTGCCAGCCGCAAAAAAAGGTGAATGTTTTATGAGTTTAGTGATTGGATTGACCGGAGGAATTGCCAGCGGGAAAAGCACGGTAGCGAAAATGTTTACAGCATTAGGTATCCCCGTAATTGATGCAGATGTGATAGCGAGAGAGGTTGTTGAACCAGGGGAAGCATCTTATAAACAGGTTATCGAGGTGTTTGGCAAAGACATATTAAGTCCAGACGGGTCGATTGACCGGCCGAAGCTGGGATCTATTATTTTTTCAGATAAGGAAAAAAGACAACAATTAAACCACATTGTTCACCCGGCAGTCCGCGAACGGATGCTGACGAAAAAAGAAGCGTATTTAGAACAGGGAGAAAAATGCATTGTGCTGGATATTCCTCTGCTGTTTGAAGGCAAGCTGTCTTCTTTAGCAGATAAAACATTGGTTGTGTTTGTAAATGAATCAACACAGTTAAAACGTTTAATGGAAAGAAATCAGCTTCATGAACAGGAAGCAATGAATCGGATTAAATCACAGATGCCATTAGCGGAGAAGGCAAAGCTAGCTGATGAAGTAATTGATAATAATCATTCCGTGGAAGAAAGCCAAAGGCAGTTATACGATTTGTTGAAAAAATGGGAAGTAATGGAATAGGTGAGTAAAAAGACACTATCTGAACTATAATTTACACCGTTCAGATAGTGTCTTTTGTATGGCAGAAAAAAATGTTTATAAAAATGCTGAGTATAGCTGCTCCGACGGGTTTCATGGGTGAGTAATCTTAGGCCCCAGAAATACACATCGCTTTTCATGGGCCCCTAGTTCATCTCCTTTAAAGAAGACTTGCTGACTGGCAAGCTGACAGGTGCAAACAGAGCTAAATTTGGGACTGCGATTACTCGCCCTATCAAACCCGTCGCTAGAAACAGCTTCTTTTCTTTGAAAGAAAGTAAATGAAACATATTTTTTTCAAAGATGGGAGCGGAGGAAAGACGACTCCTGCGGGAAAAGCAAGAATACCAGTATTTTAAAGACCAAGTGATTTTCTTGTGGCTGAAAAAGAAAAGCTGAAAATGGTTTCTGGAAAAAAGTCAGTAAAATCTTTGCGAAGGCCAAAATATGTACGTCACCTGTTTAAATGGACATCCAGTTGTTCCTTATAGAGGGTATTCAAAAAATGTGTGAAACATTTTAATATTTAATGACACACTTTCGCTTATATGTGTTATACTAATTACAACAAAATATAAAAAGTATAACATTTTCGGGAGGAAGATAGTGCTTATGGAAAAAACGCGTATTGCAATTACAGGTTTTGGTCGAATTGGTAGAATGGTCTTTCGTCAAGCAATGGAAGAGGAACATTTAGAAGTTGTTGCCATTAATGCGAGCTATCCTTCAGAAACGCTTGCTCACTTAATTAAATATGATAGTGTTCACGGTCCCTTTAACGGAGAAGTGCAAGCGCTGCCGAACAAATTGATTGTTAATCGGAAGGAAGTTCTTTTGGTGAATTTCAGAGAACCGGAAAAATTACCATGGGAAGACCTTGGGATTGACGTTGTTATCGAAGCAACTGGCAAATTTAACACAAAAGAAGCAGCAGGACGGCATTTACAGGCTGGAGCAAAAAAAGTAGTCATCACCGCTCCTGGAAAAGAAGTTGATAAAACAATCGTCATCGGTGTAAATGAAAGTGATTACAACCCAGAATTAGATGATGTTATCTCAAATGCCTCTTGTACAACCAATTGTTTAGCTCCTGTGGTCAAAGTAATCGATGACCACTTTACAATAAAGAATGGATTAATGACAACCGTTCATGCATATACAAATGATCAAAAAAATATCGATAATCCGCATAAAGATTTACGCCGGGCAAGAAGCTGTACGCAGTCTATTATTCCGACCACGACCGGGGCTGCTAAAGCGCTTGCGGAAGTGTTGCCTCAGACGAAGGGTAAATTACATGGAATGGCCTTGCGTGTACCGACACCTAATGTATCATTGGTAGATTTAGTAATTGATATTGAAGAAGATGTTACGATAGAAGAAGTGAATGCTTTATTCAAACAAGCATCAGAAGGAAGTATGCGTGGGATTATTCAATATTCGGATGAACCTCTGGTTTCCATTGACTATACTACAAGTACTTATTCTGCAACCATTGACGGGCTGTCTACGATGGTGATGGATAATAATAAATTAAAAATTATTGCTTGGTATGATAATGAATGGGGCTACTCTAAACGTGTTGTCGATTTAGTCAGCTATGTAGGTTATAAAATGGAACAAAGTGTGCGTTTAACATCATAGAATGATATAAAAGGGAAGCAGGCTTCTATACCAGCTTCCTTTTTCCCGAAAAGAGTTTCTTATAACAGCAGAAAAACATCCGCTTGAGCGTTCATGCGGATGTTTTTCTGCTTTATACTTTAAATTTCTGTGTCTCCTCCTGCAATCCTTGAGCAGTTTCACTTAAAGAAGTGGCGACATGGGCTACTTCATTCATTGTTGCAGATTGTTCTTCCATTGAAGCGGCTATCGTATCAATATTGCCAGACATAACCTGTGATCCAGTTGAAATTTCTGTAACAGAAGCAGAAACTTGTTCTGCGCTTGCTGAGAGCTCCTGAGAAGTTGCTGAAACCTCCTGGATTTCGTGTGTCATTCCTTGGACAGCAGTCACAATCGCTTCAAAGGATGTTCCAGCCTCCGTAATGACCTCTACTCCTTTTTGAACAGCAGGTAAAGCAGTTTGCATGGCTTTCTCCACATTTTCTGTATCATTTTTGATTTCTGTGGTTAACAGACTGATAGAGCTGGCTGATTTTTTGGATTGCTCAGCTAGCTTGCGTACTTCATCTGCTACAACTGAAAATCCTTTTCCTTGTTCACCTGCACGGGCTGCCTCAATCGCTGCATTTAATGCTAATAGATTGGTTTGATCTGTGATATCAGTAATGACCTTCGTAATATTTTCAATTTCTTCTGTTTGTTTTGCCAGTTTCAGCACAAGATCATTGACAGAAGAAGCAGATTCATTTATGTGATTCATTTGCTGCTGAGCGTCCCCGATAACCAGTGTTCCATTTTGTGCGGCTTCACTTGTTTCGCTGGAAGAAGCGTGAAGTGACTGCGCAGCTTCAGCAATTCGCTGAACACCTTGAGCGGTTTCTCCCATTGCAATGGAGCTTTCATTTGCGGCGTGTGCTGCAGTTTGAGAAGTTTCCGCAGTCTCTGCAGCTTGCTTCGTCACTTCTTCCGTTGTTGCAGATGCTTCTTCAGCACTTGCTGAAAGCTCTTCGGATGATGCCCCCCAGTTGTTCCGCATTGTGTTGAATACGCATAATTAAGTCCCGGGTATTATTTTTAGAAGCATTGAAAATTGCAGCCAGCTGACCTAGTTCATCTTTAGATTTGACAGCTATATCCTCTGCAGATAAATCACCATCACCAAATTTCCTTGCAACATCCATGATACTTACCAATGGGGCTGTGATAGAACGGCGAACATAGAACATTAAACCAATACCAATGAGTATACTTGCACCCAGAACAACGAATGAAATAACCTGGGCAGTAACAATGGAAGAGCTTATTTCGCTATCGATATTATCCATTTGTCCAGTTTGATAGATTTCCATTTCTTCAGCTGCATCAAGCATAGCGGTGTTGATATCCTGTACAGTTGTATTGACAATTTCTGTCGCCTCTTCGATATTCCCATTTTCCACATCAGCTATAATATTTGGCATTGCCTCATTGAAATCATTATTCGGGGCATTAGCCTGGTCCCAATATGATCTCATTTCCTCAGATGCTAAATAGCCTTGTAATTCATCTAAATTGCCGTCAAGGTCTGCAGCGACGGCTATAAGATTCTCTCTATGGTTATCTTCCTCCGGTTCTAAAATCATTGAACGGGTATGGAGCGCCTGCATCGCAACATCATAGCGGATATTTTCAATTAATATAAGCTGCTCCAGGCGTGAATCCATTGCCTCCTCTACATCATTTTCAATGTTTTTCAAATTCATGATGCTGTTTCCAACAGAAACAGCCAATAAAACAATTAATACAATAAAAGATAAATTCAATTTCTTTCCTACACTCATTAAAACATACTCCTTCTTTTTTAAGATGACATCTTTATGGATAATGGCTTTCTTAATTACTTTATCGGCTGTCGATAAACAATATGTAATAAGTCTTTGTGACTATTTTATGAAAATAATACTAAGTAAAATAAACGGGTTTATGTTTTATAAACATCGTTTTAATGTGCTTATATTAAATCCGGAGTTTACTCTATTTTGGGAAAGTAGTTTAAATGTACAAATCATGTTAAAATAATATATACGTATATGTATGTATTTATATGTTTAAAAGAATTGGAAGATACGTTAGAATAAATACGCTGCAATGCTGTTTACAGAGACAAGAGATGCTTGTAGAATAGTTTTTTATAGCGATAAATATAGGATGTGTATGTTTATGTCGATAGGGTATAAAATGAAACGTTTTTTTAGTAATCATGCAGAAACAAGTGATCATCATATAGATGCAAGCTTAAAAACCAGATATTATAAAGCGAGTAAGAATACTGTTATTCAGGAACTAGAGACATATTTTAATGGAAGCTCTGACTTTTCGATTCATGCCAGCTCGGAGCAGCATGGAGAGATTAGTGCCATCAGTAAACGCGGTAAAAAAGTTTTCATTATTGCTACAGTCATTATGGTCCGTCCGTATTACACAGCGCTTGACTTTTCAGTGACTACAGAGACACCTCTCCAGATAGATTTTGGTTACAGTAATAAAATCATAAAAAGAATGTATCAGCATGTGAATGAACAATTACCATTAATAGAAGGGTAAATGAAGAAGGAGTGAACGAAATGCGTTGTTCTAACTGCAATAATAAAAATACGAAAGTGTTAGATTCTCGTCCAATTGAAGAGGGAGCAGCTATACGCAGACGCCGGGAATGTGAGAAGTGCGGATTTCGTTTTACCACTTTTGAACGGATTGAAGAAGTACCACTCATTGTTGTGAAAAAAGATGGCATGCGTCAGGAATTTTCGAGGGAAAAACTTACCAGAGGGATTATCAGAGCTTGTGAGAAACGCCCTGTGGCGATAGATACAATAGAAAATATAGCTTTAGACGTAGAAAAGAAATTACGGAATGAAGGGAATTCAGAGGTCTCGAGTCATAATGTAGGCGAAATGGTGATGGAAAGACTTGCTGAGGTGGATGAAGTATCTTATGTCAGGTTCGCTTCTGTCTATCGTCAATTTAAGGATATAACTGTTTTCTTGGATGAGTTAAAAGAAATAATCAAGACAGATAAACAAACACAGGAAGAATAAAACAAAGGATGGGTTGAAATGAATGCAATCGGAAAAATCCTTCCTATTGATGGGTACCATGTCGTTATGGATGAGCAGCCTCCCATTGATTTTAATGCTTCATTGACGCATTTTTATCAGCCGTTGATTGGGATTCAGGCAATTTCGTTATACTATACATTATTTTATGAGGCAGATTATGCGCAAAAAACGCAGACACATCATACATTAATGACATATTTGAATTTAACGCTGGATAATATTTACCGTGCACGTATAAAATTGGAAGCTATCGGGTTATTAAAGACCTATAAACGAAGAGAGGACAACAGAGACTATTATACCTATAGTGTGCAGCGTCCTTATTCCCCCAATCAATTTTTTGGAGAACCTATGCTGTCCCAGCTATTATTACATCATATAGGAGAACAGAAATATAATGAGCTTTATGCTCGTTACGTAAAGGACAGCATCGCTTATGGGGAAGAGGTAACAGCTGATTTTAATGAAGTGTTTGATACGATTACACCTTCTGCGTCTGCTGCTCTGAATATAGAAAATGAAAAAGAAAATAGAGAAACGGATTTCATGGATTTTTCATGGATAGAACAATCGCTTCGTCAGCGGTTTATTCCGGCTGAAAAAGTTCTACATTCTGTAAATAAAAAACTCATTTATCAAATGAAGGTATTATATGACGCAGAAAGTGTAGAAATAGAAAAAGCACTCTTATGGGCACTTGATGAAGATAACCAATTGAATCAGGAAGAATTTAAATCTGCTTGCCATGATATGTTTATCTCCCGTAATAATGGACAGGCTATCCGTTTAAACGAAAAAATGGCAGCTGTTGATACGCAAGTTTCTATGAAGCAGCCTGTGACAAAAGAAGAGCAGCTGGTTCACGAGCTGGAGACCATATCACCAAAGCAGTTATTGGAGGATTTATCTGACGGAAACCATGCTTCGGAGCAGGATATTAAAGTGGTCCGGGAAGTGATGACAAAACAGGGACTGCCAGCTCCTGTCATGAATGTACTGATTCATTATGTTCTGCTGCAATCCAATATGAAGCTGTCTAAAGCGTATATGGAAACCATTGCGGGCCATTGGTCAAGAGTTGGTTTGAAAACAGCAAAAGATGCCATGAACTTTGCTAAACAAGAACAGGAAAAATATAAATCATCCAAAAGTAAACCAAGGAAAAGTAATAATTATAATTATAATAACAACTATAAAAAAGAAGTTGTTCCGGACTGGTTTAATAACCGGAAAAAGACACCATCAAAAAATACAACAGACAGCAATATAAGCGAACAAGAGCAGCAGGAAATTGAAGCTAAGCTGCAAAAATATTTAAATGAAAGCTGAGATGAAAAGGAGGGATAATAGGTGAAACCGATACAATCCGAATTAAAAGCATGGATGGACAAAAATGAGAACTTCAAAACCAATTACACTAGAATAAAAAATGAAATTCTAAGTGATCCCTCTGTTAAAGCATTTTTGCGTGACCATCCGGAACTGACTGACCACGATATTGAAAAGAATTTAATGCGGCTCTATGAATATAAATCACAATCGAAACAATGTGACCGTTGTGCATCTTTCGGAGAGTGCCAGAATTTGATGCAGGGTTACTCTCCGGTATTAAGTATGGATAAAAATGAAATTAGACTGAGCTATGAAAAATGTCATTCACGTATTCAGATTGAGGAACAGGAAGCACAACAGAAGCTTTTTCAGAGCCTTTATATGCCGAAGGAGATTTTAGAAGCAAAAATGTCAGAAGTGATCCAAGATAAGTCAAGAATTTCAGCTATTGGTGAGATTATCAGCTTTTTAGAAGAAGCAAAAAGCGGGCTGCCGAAAAAAGGATTGTATCTTCATGGATCATTTGGAATTGGAAAAACCTATTTGCTCGGCGCGATAGCAAATGAGCTGAAAAAGAGAAATTACTCTACTACCTTGATTTACATGCCAGAGTTTGTCCGGGAAATAAAAGGTTCCTTTAAAGATGATTCATTTAACGAAAAGATAGATTTCTTTAAGAAAGCGGATGTGTTAATGTTAGATGATATTGGAGCGGAATTGCAATCTGCCTGGTTTCGGGATGAAGTGTTGGGCTCCGTACTGCAATACCGGATGATGGAAGGATTGCCTGTCTTTTTCTCCTCCAATTTTGATTTGAATGAACTGGAGAAAGAATTGGCAAGCACCAGAAACGGTGTGGAAGAAGTGAAAGCCGGCCGGATTATTGAACGGATTAAGCAGGTAAGCAGTGTGGTAAAAATGTCTGGGAAAAATAGAAGAGACGAATAACGATTTGAACACACATGATTCACAATCTGCCTTCATAAAAAAGATTTCCGCTCAGATACGGAAATCTTTTTTTATGAACAGGAAACGTAGGTAAAAAACTAGAGGGTTTCATGGGGGAGTAAACCTAACAATATTGTCAGGTTAATGAATTTTATTAAATTTGATATAGATAGTAATAAAACCTGTCTAGCGTAGTGTTTTTCCGTAGCGGCCGCACTAACCTGACAACATTGGTAATCCTGAACCCCAGAAATATACACCGTTTTCCGCAGCCCCCAAGCTCATTTCCTTTAAAGAAAACTTGCTGACTGGGAGGGTTATCAAACATGGTTTGGTTTCAACTTTTCTTATACTACATGACTTTCATTTGCTAGTCTGACTAGTTTACGCATTTTTATATAGCCTTGTCCATATAATTGTAACAGTTTGTAAGTGGATGAGGGTGATATGTATTGTTGGAACTGTATTTTGAATCGAATAAAGAAGTAACGGCTTTTCGTAATCAGTTGACTCCATATAGAAAGCAGATCAGAGTACATCAACAAACAAATGCCTGGAGCAGCAGATTAAGGCTGGAAGGGGATTTAGAAGAAAGGGAGTTCATCCATGTGATAAGCTCCGTGATGGCAGAGGTTTTTATAGAAGAGCATCTTTCTGACATCATTATTGGTAAGATTACCGATAATTATTATTTTTCAGATCCAGATGAAATCAACCGTATTTATGATTTTTCTATGTGGATTTTATTTGAAACAGATTCAGACAATCAGTATTTACGAGAACATGTGAATACTACAAAGCTTTTGCAGGATATTTTTTTTCGTCATTTAAAAGAACATAAAAGCATTCATTTTAGTGCAATATTGCATTTCCGGCTTGCTTCCTTTTTAGAATTTGTCCACGAATGTGTGGGGAAAGCAATTGAAGAATTTAAGCGGGAAGAGGATCATCAGGCATTTATAGATATGCTCCGTCATTATATCGAGAAAAAAGATCCCTGTGTTGATTTGATTTATATCGAACAGGGAGAGAATTTTATTTTTTATAATGATAAAGGAGAAGTGATCTCTAAAGATAAGCTGCGTATGTGGATGTTTCAAGCACCGTTATACGCATTGGGGCTGCATGAAAATGAATTTAATTTAAGCCCGCTGATTGCCATGTCACCAGCAAAAATAAAGGTGTATGGAGATGATCCGGACGATCCGAAAATCATGACAATAACAAATATATTTCAAGAAAGGGTGGAATTTGAAACGGAAGGAACTTCTATCCTGTCTCGCGGGGAATAATCCATTGGACTTGCTTTTCAAACCTGAAAGGAATATAATACGAATAGAGTTTGAAAATAAGCTGCTGAGATGAGGACAAGATTATTTCCTAATTACGTACTCAGAGAGGGAAGTCATTTGGCTGCAAGCTTCCTTTCGTGAAGAAATAATTACCGCCTCGGAGCATTGCTGCTGAAACGATTGGAAGTAGGCAGTAACGTCCTATCTGCGTTAAAGATCAATGAAGCTGAGGATAAGAGGATTAGTTTATCTTCAGGAATTTGGGTGGAACCACGGCATAAAACGCTCGTCCCTTTGCATAGCGCAAAGAGATGGAGCGTTTTTTAATTTGATAAAGGAGTTCGATAAACATGGCTGATTTAACAATTATTTTTCCAGATGGAGCTGAAAAACAATTCCCTGAAGGAACAACAGGAGAAGATATTGCTGCTTCTATTTCTTCAGGTTTAAAAAAGCAGGCACTTGCAGTTAAATTGGATGGAGAGCCTGTAGATTTACGCCGTCCGCTACCAAAAGGCGGAAAAATTGAAATTATTACGTATCGAGACCAAGAAGGCTTGGAAATTGCACGTCACTCTACAGCCCATTTATTAGCGCAAGCTGTAAAACGCTTGTATCCTAACGTGCAATTAGGTGTCGGACCTGTAATTGAAGAAGGCTTCTACTATGATATTGATATGGAGCATACCTTAACTCCGGAGGATCTTCCAAAAATAGAAAAAGAAATGAAGCGGATTGTGGACGAGAACTTAGAAATAACTCGTGTGGAAGTATCACGTAATGAAGCAAAAGCCCGCTTTGCGGAAATTGGTGATGACTTAAAATTAGAACTGCTGGATGCAATCCCTGAAGATGAAACAGTAACCATATACGAACAGGGGGAGTTCTTTGATTTATGCAGAGGAGTGCATGTTCCTTCTACCAGTAAAATCAAAGCATTTAAATTATTAAGTATTTCTGGCGCTTATTGGCGTGGAGACAGTAATAATAAACAGCTGCAGCGTATTTATGGAACCGAATTTGAGAAAAAATCACAGTTAGAGGAATATCTGCAAATTTTGGAAGAGCGTAAGGAAAGAGATCATCGGAAGCTTGGGAAAGAGCTGGGTATTTTCACCGTGTCGCAAAAAGTAGGGCAGGGCCTGCCTTTATGGCTGCCAAAAGGAGCAACTATTCGTCGTAACGTGGAGCGTTATATCGTTGATTTAGAAGAACGCTTAGGTTATGACCATGTGTATACGCCTGTTCTCGGTAATGTAGAGTTGTATAAAACAAGCGGACACTGGGATCATTATCAGGAGGATATGTTCCCGACCATGGAAATGGATAATGAAGAGCTTGTATTGCGTCCAATGAACTGTCCGCATCATATGATGGTTTTCAAAAATCAACTATGGAGCTACCGTAACCTGCCTGTGCGTATTGCAGAGTTAGGAACCATGCATCGCCATGAGATGAGCGGGGCGCTTGCCGGTCTGCAGCGTGTCCGTGCAATGACATTAAATGATGCGCATATTTTTGCCCGTCCCGATCAGTTAAAAGAAGAATTTATCCGCGTAGTAGAACTGGTTCAGCGTGTGTATAAAGATTTTGGAATTGATGACTATTATTTCCGTCTTTCCTATCGTGACCCTGAGGATAAAGAGAAATATGTGGATAATGATGCCATGTGGGATAAAGCGCAGGCAATGCTGAAGGAAACCATGGAAGATATGAATTTGGAATATGTAGAAGCAGAAGGAGAAGCTGCTTTCTATGGTCCGAAGCTGGATGTGCAGGTGAAGACAGCATTAGGAAAAGATGAAACATTATCTACAGTGCAATTAGACTTCCACTTGCCAGAGCGCTTTGACTTAACTTATATCGGAGAGGACGGAAAAGAACATCGTCCCGTTGTTATTCACCGTGGTGTCGTTTCTACGATGGAACGCTTTGTTGCATTTCTTATTGAAGAGTACAAAGGGGCTTTTCCTACTTGGCTTGCCCCCGTACAAGCAAAAATCATTCCGGTATCTTTGCAGGCGCATCTTGATTTCGCTAAAGAGGTGGAGGATAAATTACGCCAGGAAGGTATCCGTGTTGAATTAGACAGCCGTGATGAAAAGCTGGGCTATAAAATACGTGAAGCACAGACACAAAAAGTTCCATTCGCCCTTGTTCTGGGAGATAAGGAAATGGAAGCAAACAGTGTGAACTACCGCCGTTACGGTGAACAAGACACAGAAACACTTCCATTTGATCAATTTGTTGATTTTATCAAGGAAGAAATTAATCAGAAGAAATAAACTATATTCCTAATTTTAACAGAGAAAAGCTATTTTCATATTAGATATGAAAATAGCTTTTTTGTGGAATAAAAAAGTACAAGCAGACATTTCTATGGCAAGAACATCGATGTTTTAAAGACCGAGCGGTATTCTTGGATTTTCTTAAAATGAGGAAGCATTTCAAAGTTAACCGTCTTACTTCTATTTTGGGAAAAACCATTGACACTTCACAATAACCGTGCTATGATTCAATAGTTGTTTAAAACAAAAGGATACAGTCCTTGACAAGTAAACGATAAAATGCTATATTATAAAAGTTAATGATATGATCTAAAGACAAGTAGAAGCACCCGCTTCTCACCTGATTGACATCCATGGAGGATAGTTGACTGGTTCATCACGATTCATGTTTACGAATGAGGAGATGTGTGGGTGCAAGTATGTACCGACACTTTTTTTATGTATTGAAATGACTTGTCCAGATAGATCAGTAACAAAATTTCGGAGGTGGCTGGCTATTAGCAAGGATATGAATGTTAACGAAAAAATTCGTGCAAGAGAAGTTCGTCTCATTGATGCAAATGGGGATCAGCTTGGAGTAAAATCTCGTAATGAAGCACTGGATATTGCCGGGAAACGAAACCTTGATCTAGTATTAGTTGCTCCAAACGCAAAACCACCGGTATGTCGTATTATGGATTTCGGGAAGTATCGTTTTGAGCAGCAGAAGAAAGAGAAGGAAGCTCGTAAAAAGCAAAAGGTAATTAATGTGAAGGAAGTGCGTTTTACTCCTGGAATTGGTGACCATGACTTTGAAACGAAGCTTAAAAATGCACGCAAGTTCTTGGAAAAAGGGGATAAAGTAAAAGCTGCAGTCCGTTTCCGCGGCCGCGCAATCACCCACAAAGAACTCGGAAAAGAAGTACTGGACCGTTTCGCTGAAGAAGTGAAGGATCTCGGAACAGTAGAAACAAAACCGAAAATGGAAGGCCGTAATATGTTTATGATGGTCGCTCCATTAAATGAAAAAAAATAAGCTTTTTATTGCAATGACTGGAGGAAAAAAACATGCCTAAAATGAAAACTCATAAAGGTTCAGCAAAACGTTTCAAAAAAACTGGATCTGGAAAAGTAAAAAGATCTCATGCATACACTAGCCATATGTTTGCACACAAATCTCAGAAGCAAAAACGTAAATTACGTAAGAGCACTTTAGTTTCTTCTGGGGACTATCAACGCATTAAACAAATGCTGCCAAAATAATAAATTTAGATATGTAATTGAATACAGGAGGGATTTCTTATGCCACGTGTTAAAGGTGGAACAGTTACGCGTCGTCGTCGTAAACGCGTCTTAAAATTAGCAAAAGGTTATTACGGTTCGAAAAGAACTCTATTTAAAACAGCAAAACAACAAGTTATCAAATCAGGTCAATATGCTTATCGTGACCGCAGACAGAAAAAACGTGATTTCCGTAAACTTTGGATTTCTCGTATTAATGCCGCTGCTCGTTTAAACGATATGAGCTATAGCAAACTAATGCACGGTTTGAAGCTTGCTGGTATCGATATTAATCGTAAAATGCTATCTGATTTAGCTATTAATGATGAACAAGCATTTTCTCAATTAGTATCTCAAGCAAAAGAAGCTTTAAAATAACATGAAGAATGAGAGGTCGCATCCAAATTGGATAGCGATCTTTTTTTATCTTTCGAATCAAAGCGCTCAGCGTTGCAGGAAACAGAGACTTTCTTTATGATGAAAAGGTATCTTTCATAAAAACAGGAGGAAGAAATGGAAAACATATCATCATGGCTTCTTTATATACTGATTGCGAACATGATTGGGTTTTATTTGATGTTTAAAGATAAACAAAAGGCAAAGCAGCGAGCATATCGAATTCCTGAACGGACTTTTTGGCTGCTGGCTATTTTAGGAGGAAGTGCCGGTGTATATATTGGCATGCAGACTTTCCGGCATAAAACAAAGCATAAGAGCTTTACTATCGGGATTCCGGTATTAATCGTGATTAATATAATCAGCTTTATTAGCCTGACTGTCTATTTCTAGAGGGAGTGCTTCATTTTAATAGAGAATTTTTTAGATAGAAAAACCAGCGTCATTCTTTTATCATACACAGCTCGTCTTGAAACATATATATAAATAGAAATGAAACCAGCTTCCTCAGAGGAGGGTTAGCCATGGAATACGTTGGGAATTATTTGCTGGTGATTGTTGAGATGGGAGGCGTGCTTTCTCCGCTGCTGTTTATTATTCTTCATCTCATTCGACCGATGTTATTCTTACCAGTTGTCTTTATTTGTATTTCTGGCGGTATCTTATTTGGTCCAATTGCAGGAAGTGTTTATTCTATTATCGGGATAACAATGGCGAGTTTGCTTTTTTATATCATGGCAGGCTGGATGCCGAAATCTATCGATAAGCTCATTATTTTGAAGCAGCGGTTGCTTGGCAAGCATACAGAAATGACGACCGCTCAGATTACGCTGTTACGTCTTGTTCCATTTATCCACTTTCACTTATTATCTTTATGCTTGATCGAAACGAATCAAACCTTTAAAGGATATATTAAATCTTCCTTTATCACAAACATTCCTCTGGCAATTGTCTACACAAGCATCGGTGGTTGGATTTCTCAGCTTTCTCCAGTATATATTGCTGCATTTATCATCGCCTTACTCCCATCCTTGTACCTGTTAAGGAGAAAAGAGATTATTATTAAATGGCAGGAGTTTTTTGCTGCGCCAACGTCGGGAACGGAGTATCGGCATCATGGATTATCAAAACCTCTTACACCGAGTAAAACAACCAGCTCTTGAGCATAAGAGCTGGTTGTTTTAAAATAAAAGTAAGAAGAAAGGCGTTAAAAGAGGTGATGTATGATATGGAACTCCCGTCGTGCTGGAATTGTGAGCATGAATTTAAACTTCGTGAGCTTGTCTGGAGCTGGAGAATGCGCTGTCCAAGCTGTAAAAATAAGCAATTTTTAACAAAAGAAAGCCGGTTTAATACATTTCTTTTCAGTCCGATTCTAATGATTGTTATTTTCATCATGAATGTATGGAACATTTCTTGGTTGATTATCATTCCAGTAAGCTTTTGTTTATTTATTATTTTTATGTTAATTATCCCTTACTTTTACCGTTTTACCGACAAAGAAGCTCCTTTTGTATAGAAAAATAACCAGTCCTGTCCGGGCTGGTTAGTCTTTTGTAATCTCTGTTATAATCAGCTCATTAATCGGATGCTTCCACGTAATGGAAGCATGCGGATAATGAATTAATATTTCCTGCTCCAGAAAATACAAATCCTCTCTCGTCAATCCGCGAAGCTCTAATGGATTTTTAACGGTAACATGAATATCCACGACTTCAAAAGCATCTTCGGTGGTCCCTAAGTATTTTTCACCGATAAAAAGGCAGCCTTTATAAGTTAATTGGAAATTTTTCTTATTGTTATTTTGTTCATCTAATAAATAAAAACCCTGATTCTCCTGAGAAAGACGCAGTTTTCGCTCAGGATTTTTTAAGTATTGAATCCATGTATAAATTAATAGTGCAATTGCAATCACTAATAATATTCGAAAGATAATGATGGCCATAATTATCTACTCCTTAGAACGTCCTGTTACCCCTTCATACGGATGAGATTCAAAAAAGTTTCAGAGAAATATTATTTTATTAAAAAAATGTTGAAATTTAATCTTTCCTGCCTTCCCTGATTGTCATATTGGAAACTCCTCCTGTTTTAAGCCCTCACATTATTTTATTGACTTAAACTAATCAAGTTAGTTATAATATTAATAATATTAGTTGAGGTGATTAAATGATAATTAAACGGTATCATAATTTATATCAAATTACTTTTTTGCCACATCTTTTTCCAATTAACTGCTTTGTTGTAGAGCAGGAAGCAGATTTAATCTGTATCGATATGGGTGTGAGTAAGTTTACTGATATGGTAAAAGAAATTGTTCATCAGACTGGAAAACCGTTGAATAAATTAATTTTGACACATGCACACGGAGATCATGTAAACGGGACACCCTATTTTAAAAAAGTCTTTCCTGAAGTACTGGTGGGAATTTCAAAAAGAGACAGTTATTTATTAAAAAAAGATTTTCGCTTGCAGGAAGACGAACCGGATAAACCTGTAAAGGGAGGATTTCCTAAAAACATTATCCCGATTGATTTTACTTTTGAAAGCGGAGAATTCATTGATTCTTTGGAAGTAATTTCGAGTCCGGGGCACACTCCGGGAGCGGTGTCTTTTTTTGAACCGCAGCATCGAATGCTTATTGCCGGAGATGCATTTCAAACAAGGGGAGGCCTTGCTGTTTCCGGGGTCTTAAAGTGGCAGTTTCCTTTTCCTAAAATAGCAACTTGGGACAGAAAAACGGCTGTAGAGAGTGCAAAAAAATTACTGGATTTAAGTCCTGAATTACTTGCAGTAGGACATGGTAATATGCTCGTCAAGCCAGAGGAGCAGATGAAAAAAGCAATTAAAGTTGCAGAAGGCGGACGAAAAAAATGAGAAAAAAGATAGATCAAAGAAAAATTATTGATGCAACGCTAAAAATTGTGAAGGAGAAGGGGACATCCGGTGTAACCATTAAAAATACAGCTATGGAGTTAGGTATTAAATCGCCATCTCTATATAATCATGTGGAAAATTTAGAAGACTTACTGGATTTAGCAGCTCATAAGAGTATGCAGAATTTGTATGAGAAGCTGCTCACAGCCAGTATTGGACTGGAAAAGAAAGAAGCGTTATGGGCGATTGCAAAGGAGTATCGAAATTTTGCAAAAAACAACCCCGGCCAATATGAATTAGCACAAAAAGTAAATACATGGAATAGCGAGGAAACCAAACAAATATCTGAGCAGATTGTAGCCATCTTCTTAAAAATACTGCAAAAATATACGTTGTCCGAAGAGGAAGCGATTCATTTTATTCGGGTATTACGAAGCTATCTGCATGGATTCACGCTGTTAGAGGTAAATGGAGGATTTGGGCTTCCCCAGGAGCTGGAAAAAAGCTTTACAATCGGATTGGAGATGATTTTGACAAATTTGGAAAGCCGTTCAAATCAAGATGGGCAATGAGAATAAAAAGATTTTCTAAAAGGTCTGTGATAAAATGGAAGAGAACATGGAAGAGGAGGCGTTACGTTGGATTGGAATCAGCTATTTGATATGCAGAAGCAATTAGATACATATATTGAAAATAATCATGATTTGTCAGATGTAAATTTATTTCGTGAAAAGCATCTTGCCTTGCTGGTAGAGCTTGGGGAGCTTGCAAATGAGACAAGATGCTTTAAATTTTGGAGCACCAAACCAAGAAATAGCGGGCAGGTTATTTTAGAAGAATACGTAGATGTTCTGCATTTTTTAATGTCCATTGGTATAGAAAAGGATTTTATTTATCAATCAGCGGATAAAACAGAACTGGAAGAGGACATTACCGAATCAGAATGTTTTTATCACGTATATGAGAAGGCGATTACCTACCGGGAAAACCCGAGAAATGAGAATTATCAGCAGCTGTTCAGCTGGACTCTGCGGTTAGGGAACCAGCTTGGGTTTACGGATGAGGATATCCAGCAGGCCTATTGGGATAAAAATAAAATTAATTATGAGCGTCAGGATCAAGGTTATTAAATCTTTTCCATACGTTGGGAAAGAGTAAGCTTATAACAAATGATTTTAAGCGGCGAGTCTTTGTGTTGTATTCGTCGTTGATGAATGTAAAACAAAGGAAATTTAAGCTTTATTTACACCAGGCAAGCCAATTTTTCTTTAAAGGAGAGATTTTGAATATGGAAAAATTAGACAACACCTTAACAATGCTTAAAGATTTAACGGACGCAAAGGGAATACCAGGAAATGAAAAAGAAGTGCGTGACGTATTTGAAAGCTATATCAAGCCCTTTGCAGATGAGCTGAAAACAGATAATTTAGGCAGTTCCGTCGCTGTAAAAACAGGTGACGAAAATGGACCGAAAATTATGGTTGCAGGGCATTTGGACGAAATTGGCCTGATGGTTACACGCATTGATGAAAATGGCTTTTTATATTTCCAGACAGCTGGCGGCTGGTGGAATCAGGTTATGCTGGCGCAGCGCGTAACGATTATGGGCTCAGACGGAGATGTAACAGGGGTCATTGGTTCTAAGCCTCCGCATGTACTTAGTCCTGAGGCAAGAAAGAAACCATATGAAATAAAAGATATGTTTATCGATATTGGAGCAACAAGTAAAGAAGAAGCAGAATCGTTTGGTGTAAAACCTGGAGATTCGGTTGTTCCATATTTTGAATTTACCCAATTAAAAAATGAAAAATTATTGATGGCGAAAGCTTGGGACAACCGTATCGGTTTAGCAATCGCAATTGATGTATTAAAGGCGTTAAAAGATGAAGCACATCCTAATATCGTCTATGGTGTCGGCACGATTCAAGAAGAAGTCGGCCTGCGCGGGGCAAAAACATCTGCCCATCTGATTCAGCCCGATATCGGTTTCGGTGTCGATGTCGGTATTGCAGGGGACACTCCGGGGATTGCGAAACAAGAAGCGGACAGCAAGCTTGGCGAAGGCCCGCAGATTGTGTTATATGATGCTTCTATGATTTCTCATAAAGGACTGCGCGATTTGGTTGTCGATACAGCAGAGGAGAATAATATTCCTTACCAATTTACCTCGATGGCTGGCGGCGGTACAGATTCAGGCTCCATTCATTTAACGGGCAATGGCGTTCCATCTCTGTCTGTTACAGTAGCAACCCGCTATATCCATTCTCATGCAGGGATTCTTCATCGTGATGACTATGAAAATACTGTGAAGTTATTGACTGCTGTCATAAAAAAATTGGACCGCAAAACCGTAGATGCTCTAATCAAAGCTTAATAATGATGAAAAAATCGTGTCTTTAATTTATTTATAAGGCACGATTTTTTCATCAATGGGATGTTCTAAAAACACCTGTTATTGACAGATAGAAAAAGCTGTGGTAAATTATATTTAATTAAAAAATATGTAATTAAATATAAAAAGGAGTTTTTCTAATGAATCCAATCCGTGGAATGCACCACGTTACAGCAATTACAAGCAGCGCAGAAAAAAATTATGAGTTTTTTACTTATGTACTCGGTATGCGATTAGTAAAGAAAACAGTCAATCAGGACGATATCCAAACGTATCATTTATTCTTTGCGGACGATGAAGGTAATGCGGGGACAGACATGACATTTTTTGATTTTCCGGGTATTCCTAAAGGTTCCCATGGAACAAATGAAATTTATAAAACATCTTTACGTGTTCCAAGTGACGCGGCGCTGGAATACTGGGTGAAACGCTTTGACCGCCTGGGAATCGCGCATACAGGAATTAAACAGCAATTTGATGTAAAAACATTATCCTTCGCTGATTTTGATGATCAACAGTATCAGCTCGTTTCAGATGAGAGTAATAATGGAAGAGCATCTGGTACGCCATGGAAAAATGGCCCAATACCATTAGAATTTGGAATTACTGGCCTTGGCCCTGTTGTGGTACGTGTGGCAGATTTCAACTTTTTCAAGCAGGTGCTGGAAAAAGTATTTATGTACAAGGAGATTGCAGACGAGGGAGCATTCCATCTATTTGAAGTGGACGAAGGAGGAAACGGCGCCCGTATCATCGTAGAGCATAATGAAGAATTGCCGCCTGCAAGACAGGGCTATGGTACTGTTCATCACGCCGCATTATGTGTGGACGAACGGGAAGATTTAGATACATGGCAGCAAAGAATAGAGCAATTTGGTTTTAATACTTCGGGATTTGTGGAACGCTTTTATTTTGGTTCACTATATACGCCAGTTGCGCCGCAGGTATTATTCGAAATAGCCACAGCCGGTCCTGGATTTATGGAGGATGAGCCGTATGAAACAGTGGGAGAGAAATTAGCCTTGCCGCCATTTCTTGAGCCGCAGCGTGAACAGATTGAAAGTCAGGTAAGGGAAATTGATACGGTCCGCAGTACAAAAACCATTGAAAAAGAATATGAATAAAATAAAAAGATTCGTTTATCTCTCCATTGATAAACGAATCTTTTTTAGTACAATTTAAGAAATATATCTTAAATTAACGCTAAGTCTATTTTTAAGAACGGTATGTACCCATTACTTTAGACACATAAGCTGTTGTTTCTTTAAAGGGCGGAATACCCTGATGTTTATCTACATTACCCGGTCCGGCGTTATAAGCAGCCAAAGCTAATTCTGTATTTCCGTTATACCGGTTAAGCATTTGACTTAAGTATTTTGTGCCGCCTTCAATATTTTGGCGGGGGTCATACGAATTTGTAACACCTAAACCAGCAGCGGTTCCGGGCATTAATTGCATTAAACCTTGAGCGCCGGCATGACTTCGGGCATTAGGATTAAAATTAGATTCCTGCTGAATAACAGCATTGATTAATCGTTCACTTACATTGTACTTGTTTGCCATTTCCTGAACGATACCTTGATAATTTGATGCCTTCCCACTGACAGGCTGACTCGCAGCTGGCTGTGCAGAAGAAGCCATTTGTGTCATAGGAGAAGAAACAACTTCAGGATTTTGAATATTCGATCCAAAATCCTGTGCTGTTCGTTCCTCTGCCTCCCGGATTCGTTCTAAAAGCAGCTGCTGAAAAGACTTTCCGCCGAAGCCTGTATTTTCTTCCACATTTCCTGCAGCTGGAGCAGAACCTAGCATGCCTAAAGGGTTTGTCAGTTGATTCGTATTGATTTCCATTCGCATTCACCGTCCGTATTTTACTGAAAAATAGATTCTTTATCCTGCGTAATCACGATATAAAATGAATAATTATTACTAAAAATTTTTAGTTTCACGCACATTAACTAATCCTATTTTATCTGTTTTACAGCTTTTAAGCAATATTATATAGAGATTATTTTCATGTTTGTTTCTCGCAATAAGTTTTCATAGAATGGATCATTACCAATACATACAACAGCATCACAGATACTTTGAATTTCATCCATATCATGTGAAGTATACATAATCATTTTATGGTCAATCTTTGCTTTTTGCTTCAGATAACCCGCAATCTCTTTTTTGGATCGCAAATCAATTCCCACCGTCGGCTCATCCAGCAGCAGTAATTCCGGGTTATGAATCAGGCTGATTGCCATATTTAATTTCCGTTTCATTCCGCCGGATAACGTATGGACTGGTTCATTCCATTTGAATAATTCCATATCCTCACAAAGCTTCTTTAATTCGTCTTTTGAACGGTGAACCCAAGAAAGCTTTTCGAAGAACATCATGTTTTCTTTCACTGTCATGTCCTCCCATAAAGCAATATCCTGAGGGACAAATCCAACTATTCTGCGAAGCTGTTTTCGATTTTTTCCGTATGTCCATTCACCTAAACGTATACTGCCTGAATTTGCTTTTGAAATCGTTGCTAAAATACGGAGCAGAGAGGACTTTCCTGCGCCATTTTCTCCAACCAAACCAATGATTTCCCCGGATTCTGCCTGGAAGGATACATTTTCAAGCACCTTCTTTCTTCCGAATGATTTAGATACTTTTTCAATTTCCAGCTGCATTGCCAAAAACTCCTTTCACATACCAGACGATGAGACAAATTGGTGCTATAAATGTCCAGCCGCTGCATACTTCTTCATAAACAATCTGTCTTAACGGGTTTGCATATGCAACCCAAGGATAACTTTCATATATCCCTTCCATCGGTAATATAATTCCGCTGATAATCATCGTTACTAAAATGACCAAAACAGCAGTTATATAATAGGGGAGCAGCTTTTTAAAAGCTAATCCTGTCAAAAAGACAAGCATACAAACCGTTACACGAAAACTGACTAGATAAGCTAATTGCGATATACTAAAGCCTTCGTCATATAAAATATGGAAAATGCCCCATGTCAGCATATCTAATACAAATAACCCCATACTGTAAAGAAGGAGGTTCGACAGCAAATAGGTTGGAAAAGACAAACGATTAAATATGAAACGGATGCGGGTTGTTGCATTTTTTTCTTTTATCAGCCAATCAAATAAAAAGAAGGTAGATAAAAGCGAAAAAACGGACCATAAGCTCCATGGGTTTTGGAATAAAGAAAACCCTTCATCGGTTTCAGCATCTTCTCCAAGCAAAGTGAAATTGGTGAAAATCAGATTCTCACTTTCTTCAATAGAATAAATTTCATTCATTATTTCATCAAAAGAGGGGATGGACGAACTGTTTAAAGCCTCCCCTAAATCCATAACGGTATATGCTGTTTTGACTTTCCCACTATCCTCTTGAACAAATGAAGCAATCATTTCTATAACCGGTGTATAACCCATAGATAAATCTGTCTGGTAACTTGTAATCAGCCGGTTACGCTGACCAGCCTGAATAGCATCTTCATATCCTTCTTCAATAATAAATGCACTATCCAGCTCATGCGTCGCTACCATTTGTCTTGCCTCTGTTTCATTCTCTATGTCTACCACACGAATGAGATCGGAGGAATCGAGCTTTTCTCTTAACTGCATTGCCATCTCTGTTTCTTCTTCCAGTATTACCCCCACTGGAATCGAGCTTTGGTTTTGAATAAGCTCTGTACCAGATAGAAGCAGCCAGGTGAAAAGGATAGGTGAGATTGCCCAAAATAATATAGATACAAGCTGCTTTTTCATATGCAGCCAACGTGTCGTCAGAATATCCATCATATACTTCTACGCTCCTTCCAGCTTAAAAGTCCCAACAGTATAAATAACAAAACACCAATTAGCAGAAGGCTGGAAGTATATTCGGCATAATGTCTCCCGTTAAGTACAATTTCCTGAAGCCAGTAAAGACTGTTATAAGCATAAGAGTATGGGAGATAATCCTGAACTCCTAATGGAAAGTATAGCGTCGGAATCAGTGCGCCGCTAAATAATATCAAAATGGATGTAAATAATATTTGTGTGAGCAGTCTTAATTTTAAAGAAGAAATAAGCACTTCAAAAATGGCCAAACAGATAATAAATCCAACTTGATACAAAATAATAAGTATGAAAGAGCGAACGATATTTTCTTGATTCAGCTCTATATTTAAAAAAGAAAGTAATGCCCAAAAGGAAAGACAGGCTAGAATAAGAGACAATACAAGCGTAACGGTTATCTTAGCGAGCATTTGTCTAAGCTGTGTAGCCCCATACAAACGAATACGCTGGCTGATTAAAGGCGGATTTTCTTTTGTGAAAAAGTAATATAATGAAAAGAGCCAAAGGCTGCTGATGATAAACCAGCCTCCCAAGCTAAAATAAGCAACGGGGGAGGAGCTAGCCTGATTAGACAGCGTTCGTTCTCTTATGACCTGGTCTCTGCCAACGGTATACATTAGGAACTCTTGAAATTGATCAAAAACAAAGTCATTCCTTTCCTCATCGTCCATATCAAATTGTTTTGCATAATAATTGATTGCCAGAATATTAGCTTGTGAGGAACGAATGTGACGGACAACGCTCTGCAGCGTTTCATTCATCATGTAGCTTTCCAGCAGCTGCTTTTTATTGCCGACGATGGGAACTTCCACAGAGTATCCTTGATATAAATTCTGAATAAAACCTTCCGGAAAAGCGATATATGTACTTAAATTGTTTAATTCAATCTGTTCAATAGCTTCTTCCTCGGATAATTGATTGACTTCTAAAAAATCAATAAAGCCTGAGGACTGTTCTAATAATTGCACCATCATTTCTGTCTCTGTTGAATTATCTAAATCAACTAAACCTAATTGGATGGCTTCATTTTCATCCTGGGAAAAAAAACTGACAACAATCACCATCATAAGCCCTGCCAACGCAAGCGGAAATATGAAAAGAAGAGGAAGTGAATACCACTTCCTCTTAAGCTGCCGTATATGATTTTTGATAAAAAGCCCAGTTTGCTTTAGAAAAATCATGATCATGCACACTCTTTTCTTTCTAATTCAATCGTTCAAATGCTGGCTTAGAAGCCAAACTGCATTAGCCATTGCTCAAGCTGGCTGCTGAAGTCCTCTTCGAAGTATTGCTGCAGTTCTTCGGCAGACATGGCGCCGAGGTCAACGACATTTGATGTATCAACACCTTCTACTGCGTCGATAACAGCTCCTTCAGAATTAATGTCCATGGAAACATTTTCAACATATCCAGGGAAATCTAATGCAATATTATTGTTTGAGCTCATTTGGTCGCCGTCATAGACAGAATCGCCAGTCCAGCCAAGATTGATTGTTTCATTATCCACGGTGAATTGCAGCTGACGGTCAAAATCACGAGCAGACCCATCTAACGATTCATCGCCAGTATACGTACCAGTGAATTCAACCGGCATGTAGCCATCGTCAAATGAAAAGCTAAAGTTAGCATTATCTGTTACAGAGTCTCCAGTTCCTTGGAAATCTCCATCGAATGCCATCGTTACATCTTCAGATCCATCGCCCATTGTTAATGTATGGTCAAAATAAATCTGATCATCATTAAATAATTGCCCGCCTGATAAATTGAAAGTAACAGGGTCTTCGCCTTCTGGTGCTAGACTGATAGAGAAGTCGCGTTGAACAACTTTATCATCAGATACCCAAAGTGTAGATTGAACGCCTTCAGGGAATTGGAAGTTTTCTACTGCTTCAATGCCTTGATCCATGGCGCTGTCAAATTCTCCTAATACTTCATCAATCTGCTGTTGGAAGACTGCAGGGTCTTCTAACGGAGTGCTGCCAGCTCTTTCAAGCTGGTTGCTTAAAATTTCTTTAAACTCTTCGTCACCCTTCATTTTTTCTAAGACAGAAGTGATTAGAGATTTAACTTCCTCTTCGGAAAGGTTCATTGTGATTTTCTCAGCGCTGATTGAATCACCATTTACTTCTACGTCTTCATTTTCACTTTCAAATGCATCGTCTGGAAGCTCATCATAAATGAACATGACATATTCATCCTGAAGATATTCTTTCTCTTCATCTGTTAATAGCTGACCGTCATTTTCAAACATCAGCTCTTCAATGCCTAATTGTTCATTTCCTGTGAACGTGTAAGGATCTATTTCAGCCAATACACTGCCGATATCCTCATCAGAAATCTTAAGTACTTCTTCCAGGAAAGGAAGTTCTGCATACACATCAGAGCCTTCTACATAACCAGCCAGCCCATCGAAGTTCATGCCTGCAACATTTACGGATAATTCTGTAGAAGCCTGATTGTTTTCCATATCTGTCTCTGAATGGAATGCAAGCTCAGCGTTTGAAAGCATCGCTGCAATTTGCGGGTCTATATAGCCTTGATTTTCAAGTCCTTCCAGGTTTAAACCGAGGCTTACGTTTTGGGAAACAGGATTTTCCATGGATTGTTCATACCAATTATATTCATCCTCATATCTTGTTTCCATAAAATCTTGCAGTTGTTCAATTGAATTTTTCTCAGCTTGGAAATAGGTTGCTTTAGGTGTAGATCCGGTCAGGAAGAATGCTGCTGCTCCTCCACCTGCAAGAACGACTACTGCAATAATAATAGCAATAATTCCTTTTGAAAAACCTTTTTTCTTTGGTTGTTCCTCATTATTTTCTACCAAAGTACATGCTCCTTTCTTGAAACTATATTTGCGCAATTTGCACAATTTAGAATGGTCAATAAAAGCTCAGCGTATGTAGTTTTGCCAGGCTGCTGTATCTTTTTCATACTATAAATTATATTCATCAGCTGAGAATTAGAATCAAAAATTTATACGATGAAAAATGACCCTAACCTGTTATAACATTAAAGAAATAAGTAGTCAATCGGTTTCAAGCCTTGGTTCTTAAGACTAAATATCGACTGAGCTTGATTTCCTATTCCCTAAATAGGATAAAAATAAACAGGCTGGAAGCAGTTTTTGTCAAAACATGCTGTCTTTTATTCTACTATTTTCTACGGAACGAAACAGGAAAAGGTTTCAAAGTTTGCTAAATTTGTCGAATTAAAAATCTTAAGAAATCCCAATAAGCATTCTTTAATGAAATCAAATTGTTGAAGGGTTGAATTTTTGAAACATCCTAAAAAGCATGCCGGCTTCTCATTTGGGGAGCGGCATACTTTTTAGGGTGACATAATAAAGATATAACTGATGTCAATTAGGATAAATCGCTTTGAATTCCATCTTCTAGAGAGGATATCATTTCCTGTTTTTTGCTTTCATCAGAATGATTCCAAATTAGTTCAAAAAGAACTCCGAGACCAGGCAGCATTTTTTCTTCTCCATTGTTAATGGCATCCACAATGGTTGCTTCTAATTGTTCTTGATTATTATTTGATATATTGGCGTAAATTGCTTTACGGATATTTAAATCCATTCCTGTTCACTCCTTTATCTGTGTTATTAAAAGTAGTTTGACCATAAGTTGTGAATTTATGTATGATGTAGTTAGAATTTAAAATTGGATAGGATGAATAAAGTGATTACATCTGTGAAAAATGAGAAAATAAAGTCTTTAAAAAAGCTGCATCAAAGAAAATACAGAAAGCAAATGAATGCATTCTTGGTTGAAGGAGAGCATTTAATTGAAGAAGCGCTGGCGAGCGATTGGGAAGTAAAAGAACTTATTGTTTCCGAAGAAGCTTCTGTTTTGGAGTCGGCGCATCATCTTCCTGTTATCGGGGTCACCAAACAGGTGTTTAAAGAACTTTCTTTTACTGCTTCCCCTCAAGGGATGATGGCTGTCGTTGAAATAAAGAAAGAAGAAGCAGTGAACGGAGAGGTAGTTGTTTTATTGGATGCAGTCCAAGACCCGGGGAATGCAGGGACAATCATACGTACTGCGGACGCTGCGGGTGCAGATGGAATTATCCTTGGCAGCGGCTGTGTCGATTTGTATAATGATAAAGTGATTCGTGCCACACAAGGGTCCATTTTCCATTTACCAATTATACATGCTGATCTGGAGGAGAAGCTGTTGCGGCTGAAAGAAGCTGATTACCGTGTTTGGGCTACAGCATTAGAAAAAGCGGAGAATTACAAAGATCTCCCAATCCCGCAAAAAACAGCGCTTATTTTTGGGAATGAAGGAGCCGGCGTAAAGGAATCCTTGTTGGAAAAAGCGGATGAACGGGTAACCATTCCCATCCTCGGAAAGGCAGAATCATTAAATGTCAGCATCGCAGCAGGCGTGTTGCTATATTATTTAAAGAATTAACCTTGCAATGCAGCGATAATTTTTCTATAATAACTGTAATACATCATAAAGTAAATGATACGTTCTTTTGTTATGAAAAGAACAAACAACTAAACGCAATGAAAGAGCAAGTAACTGCCTGTATAAATGATTTAGGGAGGAGATGCCTTGACTGGAAGCATTTCTATCATGTCGGCAATTACGTTTCACTCTGGAGCGGACACTTGGACCATATCAAAATGTAAAGGTGATTCGGACGCCATCCGTTATGAGGCAAGAGTTGGATTGGATAGGTTTATCCAGTCAACAAGGGTGGTACCGCGACCATATAGCTTCGTCCCTTTTTTGGGAGACGGGGCTTTTTTTATGTTTAAAAAAGTCCATCAAACACAGGAAATGATTAAAAGGAGGTATTTCGTACGATGAAAGAAGAATTGCAGGCGATAGAGCAGGAAGCTCTCGCAGCTATTGAAAAGGCAGAAAACAGCCAGGCTTTACAGGAAATGAAAGTGAAATACTTAGGAAAAAAAGGTTCCCTGACAACCGTTCTTCGCGGCATGGGAAAGTTATCGAAGGAAGAACGTCCGGTTATCGGCGAGCTTGCTAATAATGTTCGGGAATCCATTACAGATGCATTGGATGCTAAAACAGAAAAATTAGAAAGAGAAGCCTTGAATAAGCAGCTGGAAACAGAAACCATCGATGTAACCCTGCCTGGAAACCCGGTTCACGTCGGCGGCAGACATTTATTAACGAGTATTATGGAAGAGATTGAGGATTTGTTTATCGGCATGGGCTATGAGGTAAAGGAAGGACCCGAGGTAGAAACAGATTACTACAATTTTGAGAAATTAAATTTACCGAAAAACCATCCGGCACGAGATATGCAGGACACCTTCTTTATTACCAATGAATTGCTTTTGCGTACACAGACCTCACCTGTGCAGGCACGTACGATGGAAGCATATCAAGGAAAGCGCCCAATCAAGATGATTTGCCCGGGCAAGGTGTACCGCCGGGATACGGATGATGCGACACACTCTCATCAATTCAGACAAATCGAAGGGTTAGTCGTAGATAAAAATATTACCCTGAGTGATTTAAAAGGTACATTAGATGTGTTTGCGAAAAAAATGTTCGGGAAAGACCGCGAAATCCGCTTGCGTCCATCTTTCTTCCCGTTTACAGAACCATCTGTTGAAATGGATGTATCCTGTAAGGTTTGTAATGGAAAAGGGTGCTCGGTTTGTAAGCATACCGGCTGGATTGAAATCCTGGGCGGCGGAATGGTCCATCCGCGTGTATTGGAAATGAGCGGTTATGATTCCACTGTTTACAGCGGGTTTGCATTCGGAATGGGACAGGAGCGCATTGCGATGCTGAAATACGGTGTGAACGATATTCGTCATTTTTACACCAACGATGTCCGTTTCTTATCACAATATCATCAAGCGTAAGAGAAGAAGGAGGAGAGTACATGCTTGTTTCTTATAATTGGTTACGAAACTATGTCAATTTAGATCATGTAACACCAGAAGAATTAGCGGAAAAAATAACACGATCCGGGATTGAAGTAGAGGGAGTGGAATATCTGGCCCCTGCTGTCGAAAATATTGTTGTGGGATATGTGAAATCCTGTGAGAAGCATCCGGATGCAGATAAATTAAATCTATGCCAGGTGGACGTCGGGGAAGAATCCCTGCAAATCGTCTGCGGCGCGCCCAATGTTGGGGCTGGTCAGAAGGTGGCTGTTGCGAAACCAGGCGCAAAGCTTCCAAATGGCATGAAAATCAAAAAAGTAAAGCTGCGCGGAGTGGAATCGAATGGGATGATTTGTTCCCTGCAGGAGCTCGGATTGGATGAAAAATACATTCCTTCCGACGTCGCAGAAGGGATTTTTGTTTTTCCGGAAGATGCAGAGGTTGGTACACCTGTACAGGAGCTGTTAAATCTAGACGATGCGGTGTTAGATTTAGATGTACTGGCGAACCGTCCGGATGCATTAAGCATGCTTGGTGTAGCGTATGATGTAGCAGCTGTTTTAGATCAGCCAATCCATTTACCAGATGAAAGCCTGAATGCAGATGAATCTATCCAGGCTGAGGATTATATTGATGTGAAAATTGATTCCATTGAAAATAACCCATATTACGGAGCATTTGTTATAAGAGATGTCGAAATTAAGCCGGCGCCATTATGGATGCGGAATTATTTAATGGCATCGGGTATCCGTCCGATCAACAATGTTGTAGATATTACCAACTTTGTATTATTAGAGTACGGACAGCCGTTACATGCGTTTGACTATGACCGGTTTGGCTCCAAAGAGGTCGTTATCCGACAAGGAAAAGAAAACGAGACAATGGTTACCTTAGATGATCAGGAACGTCAATTAAATGAGAAGAATCTTGTTATAACGAATGGCAAAGAACCGGTTGCTTTAGCCGGAGTCATGGGAGGCGCTGATTCTGAGGTGACGGATGAAACCACGAATATCCTGCTGGAGGCTGCTTATTTTGATGCTGCTTCTGTTCGCCATACGATTAAGCAAACAGGCCTGCGCAGTGAATCCAGCACGCGTTTTGAAAAAGGGGTTGACCCAAATCGTGTGAAACGCGCCGGTGTCCGGGCATGCAGTCTGCTTCAAAAATATGCTGGCGGAAAAGTAGCAGCTGGTGTTGTAGAAGTAGATGAATTGGATAAATCGGAGAAGTCTGTGACCATTACAACTTCGAAAGTGAACCAGCGATTAGGAATGGAGTTAGATGAAAAAGACGTGACCTCTGTCCTTGCACGGCTGCAATTTGAATTCAGCAAAAATGGAGAAGAAATTGTTATTCAAGTTCCAACGCGCCGTCTGGATATATCTATTTTTGAAGATATTTTAGAAGAAGTTATTCGTATTTATGGTTATGATCATCTGCCATATACGATTCCGCAAGGATGGGTACAGGCAGGAGGATTAACAGATGTCCAATTGCTGCAGCGGGAAATCAAAAATTACTTATCCAGCGCCGGATTGATGGAAACATTAACCTACTCCTTAACAAATAAACAGGATGCATCGCGATTCCTGACACCTGATATGGAGGAAGGGACTGCTAATACAGTCGGTTTAGCAATGCCGATGAGTGAGGAGCACAGCCATCTCCGCTTAAGTCTTATTCCAGAGATGCTTCGCGTACTCCAGCATAATGTAGCGAGAACACAAACAGATTTAGCGTATTATGAAATTGGAAAAGTATTCATTTCTGAAGAAGAGCAGATAACAAAACAGCCGATTGAGAATTTGCATGTTGCCGGCGCGTTGACTGGTTTATGGCATAATCACCCATGGCAGCAAGAGAAGAAGCCGGTTGATTTTTATGTAGCAAAAGGAATCGTGGAAGGCTTATTTGCCCATTTAGAATTAGATGTTACCTTTGCACAGACTAAAATGGAAGATATGCATCCGGGACGTTGCGCTGAAATAAAGTTAAATGGCAAAGGTATCGGCTATGTCGGCCAAGTTCATCCGCTTGTTGCCAAAGATTTTGATGTAAAGGAAACCTATGTTTTTGAAATAAATCTGGAGTCTGTATTTTCTGTACATCAAGCAACACCTTCCTTTACGGATATTCCGCGTTATCCATCTGTAACAAGAGATATCGCCTTTATCCTGGATAATGATGTTCCTGCTGGAGAGGTTCAGGCAGTGATTAAGGAAACAGGGGCTCCGTTAGTAAAAGAAGTCTCTATATTTGATGTATATCAGGGAGAGCATATGGAAGAAGGCAAAAAATCTGTAGCCTATCGTCTTCTGTATCAGGACCCAAGCCGTACGTTGAAAGATGATGAAGTGGAGACATCTTATCAAGCGGTTGTTGAAAAAGTAAATAATCAATTTGGATCGTATGTCCGTTCCTGATCAAGATATAAAAAGCCGCTGGCACAGATTTTGAAGCTGTGCCAGCGGCTTTTAGCGTAAATAGACTTGATTCATTTATCAGGATTCACTGTCAAAGAAAGCTGCCAATTAATAGGAGTGAGATTCTCCTGTTCTAAAATAGCGTTTGTTTTTGAAAAGTGACGGCACCCGAAGAAACCCCGGTGGGCAGATAATGGACTGGGATGCGGCGCTTTTAAAATATAATGCTTATCGGTATCGATCAATTCTATCTTCTTCTGTGCTGCTGCACCCCATAATAAGAAGACAACCGGATGATCCTTCTGATTTAAAGCAGCAATTACTTGATTCGTGAATCGCTCCCAGCCTTGGTTTTTATGAGAATGTGCTTGATGTGCCCGGACGGTCAGGACATTGTTAAGAAGGAGCACTCCTTGATCAGCCCATTCTTTCAGATAACCATGGGAGGGAATCTTAAAATCAACATCAGCTGCCAGTTCCTGATACATATTTTTTAAGGAAGGAGGTACCGGCACGCCAGGCTGTACGGAAAAGCTCAAGCCATGTGCCTGGTTAGGGCCGTGATAAGGGTCCTGACCTAAAATAACAACCTTCACCTCTTGGAAATCTGTGAAATGCAGTGCATTAAAAATATCGTACATATCCGGATAAACCGTGTTAGAATCGTATTCTGTCTTTAGAAATTTCCGCAAGTGCTTATAATAGTCTTTTTGAAATTCTTGCTCTAAAACTTGTCCCCAATCGTTTTTTAAAGGTATATTCATTGTAGCACCTCATTTAGTGTAAATATTTCTTTGCTTTATTTGTATTGGCAAAATGAAGCTTAGCAACATGTCCGAGCTGCTGTTCGCCATGGGATTTTATATAATTTGCTGCTGCCTTATCCACTTTGCCGGACGCGCCTTTCGGTAAGGTAATACCTGCTTCTTGGGATAATTTATCCATTGCTGTTACGAACCGGGCTCTGGCTAAAATAGAAGCAGCAGCAACATTAATCGAATGGCTTTCCGCTTTTGTAATAAAAGTAGTTTTCTCATGAAGCTTTAATGCTTCTGAGTTCAGATAGCGCTTGTAAACGGCAGGCTCACAAAATTGATCAATGACGATTCCATCATAATTCGTACCATCTAATTTTTCAATCAATTTGTCAATGGCATGATGATGCAGCATGGCTTTCATTTTCCCTTGCGACCAGCCTTTAAGCTGCAGGTGATTGTATTTTTCATTCTCTAGCTTAAGGATGGTATATGAAATAGGAAGCTGTATGATTTCTTGTGCGATACGATGGATGGCGTCATCTTTTAAGTGTTTAGAGTCTTCCACTCCCATTTGTTTTAATTGAACTTGCTGCACTTCGTCTGCAAAAACAGCCGCAACGGTTATAGGTCCAAAATAATCGCCGGTTCCTGACTCATCGGATCCTATATGACTTTTTTGGAAAATAGCTGTGTCTATACTTGAGGAGGGCTTCGCTTTAGCTGCTTGTGTCGAAGCAGATGCATCCTTCCATTGGGTGCTTTCCTTCTCTGGCTGGCTGCCCTGGAAGAGGACTTTCCCAGAATGATATGCTGTGATGACTGCATAAGGTGTTTTTGCCCGGAAAACAGCACCCTGTGGTGTTTTTTCTAAACAGGCATGATAATGCTTTTTCATTTGTTTAATTTTATCAGCAGATGTTGTTAATACTTCTTGGCCCAAAGCTTCATTCCTCCAATCATCGGATACCTAAGACTATAGCAAATATAACAGGATTTTGAAATACTTCTTTTTATGCAAAGTTCATGTTAATATATACTAGAATCAACGTTACACAGGAGGAAGCCAAAATGACAGACAATGAAAAACAACGCGTAACAGTTGAAATATACAATCGGACATACCATGTTATCGGAACGGAATCAGAACGCCATGTTCAGCTAGTGGCTAATTTAGTTGATCAAAAAATGAATGAAATCCATGATGCCAATAAACAATTAGATACAGCCAGTTTAGCAGTATTAACGGCTGTGAATACAATGAACGATTATTTAAAACTAAAAGAGGATTATGCAACACTTTTAGGTTCATTACGAAAGAAAGAGGACTAACAAACATGATTAACTTAATTATAATTATTCTTCTATTATTTGGGATTATGATGGGATTAAAAAGAGGATTTGTCCTTCAGCTATTTCATTTAACAGGGTTTATTATTGCTTTTATTGTAGCAGTAATGTATTATAATCCGGTTGCAGAAAGACTATCCTTGTATATTCCTTATCCAGATCTCTCAGGTGATGGAGCCTGGTCAGCGTTTTTAGAAAACCTGCCAGTTGAATCGGCATTTTATAATGCGATTTCTTTTGCGCTTATCTTTTTTGCGGTGAAATTTATTCTGCAGATTATTGCTTCTATGCTGGATTTTGTGGCGGCAATCCCCATTATCAGCTTTATCAATAAAATTCTAGGAGCCGCGCTGGGGTTTGTTGAGATCTATCTCATCAGCTTCATTATTTTATATATCCTGGCGTTAACGCCTGTGGGCGGGGTGCAGGAAGCAATCCAAGGGTCTTCTCTGGCGATGCGGATTATTGAACAGACGCCATATTTTTCAGATCGTATTTTTGAATTATGGTTCAACTTGACAGAATCTCTGACCAAATAATATAGCAGATCATTAGAAGGTATAGTAAGCAAAACTGACTCAAACTAACTTGGATAGCTTGAGTCAGTTTTATGTAAATAGTGACAGAATAGGGTGAAAGAAGATGAATAAGAAAGATATCATTCGTTTGCTGGAGAATATAGCTGTTTATATGGAGCTGAAGGGAGAAAATCCATTTAAAATAAGCGCTTATCGAAAGGCTGCACAAGCGATTGAAACAGATGACCGCAGCTTAAGTGAGATAGATGACTTTACAAAGATGAAAGGGATTGGAAAAGGAACTGCAGCAGTAATTACCGAGTTTATCGAAGCTGGACATTCAGAAACCTTAGCGGAATTGGAGAAAGAAGTACCGGCCGGGCTTGTACCGTTATTAGATTTGCCAGGTTTAGGCGGGAAAAAATTATCCAAGCTCTATCAGGAGCTGGGCGTCATAGATGCGGAAACGTTAAAAGAAGCTTGTCTGTCTGGAAAGGTAGAAGCGTTACCTGGATTTGGAAAAAAATCTGTAGAGAAAATCGTTGCAGCAATCGAGGATGCGGGGAAGAGACCGGAACGGCTTCCGGTAGCAATGATGCTTCCGATTGCTGAGAAGATAGAAGCTTACCTGGAGGATATTCCGGGTATTGTCCGTTACTCTCAGGCAGGGAGCATCCGGCGTATGCGTGAAACTGTAAAGGATCTTGATTTTATCATTGCTACGGATGATGCAGGCGAGGTAAAAGAAGCTTTAATCGCACTGCCTTCTGTCAAAAATGTTATTGCAAGCGGAGATACAAAGGTTTCTATCACTTTAGAAGAAGCTTATGATATCAATGTTGATTTTCGTCTGGTTTCTGACGGGGAATTTGCTTCTACTTTACATCACTTTACCGGTTCAAAGGATCATAATGTAGCTATGCGTCAATTAGCAAAGTCGCGTGGTGAAAAAATCAGTGAATACGGTGTAGAGGTGGAAGAAACAGGAGAGACGTTCCAGTTTGAAACGGAAGAAGCCTTTTTTAATCATTTTGGTCTGCATTTTATTCCCCCGGAGGTTCGTGAAAATACAGGAGAAGTAGACCTGTTTACAGAGGAACAGAAATTAATCCAGCTATCCGATATTCGCGGAGATTTGCATATGCATACCACCTGGAGTGATGGAGCACAGTCTTTAGAAGAAATGGCTGAAAAGGTAAAAAGTATGGGCTATTCCTATATGGCGATTACAGACCACTCTAAATACTTGCGCGTAGCAAATGGATTAAATGAAGAACGTCTTCGTAAGCAGCGTCAGGAAATTAATGCATTAAATGAAAAGTACGCTGATTTCCATATCTTTTCGGGTGTGGAAATGGATATTCTGCCAGATGGCAGCTTAGATTTTGAGGATGATTTTCTAAAGGAAATGGACTTTGTTATCGGTGCGATACATTCCAGTTTTCAACAATCGGAAGAGGAAATCATGCACAGGCTGACTAACGCCTTAGAAAATCCATATGTTTCGATTATTGCTCACCCGACAGGAAGGCTAATCGGGAGAAGAGATGGATATAAAGTGAACCTGGAAAAATTGATTGAAAAAGCAAAAGAAACAAATACCGCATTAGAAATCAATGCTAATCCCAATCGCTTAGATTTATCCCATGAATGGGCTAAAAAAGCGCAGGAAGCAGGCGTAAAGCTTGTCATTGATACTGACGCACACAACTATCAGATGCTTGAACATATGCAATATGGTGTAGCTACTGCCCGTAAAGGATGGATCAAACCGTCCACTGTAATCAACACATGGACAAAAGAAGAATTAGCTGCATTCTTTAACCAGGGAAAATAAATGCGTCATTGTTTTCATGCGGAAACTGGCACAAAGTATAGATTTTAATTTTTAATAAAAGAGGGGTTAAAATGAACGAACGTGTACTAAAAACGCTTGAGTTTCACCGCCTTGTTGAAAGGGTTCGTGAACAAGCAGAAACCTCTATAGGAAAGGATTTAGCATCTAAATTACGACCAAAGTCGACGCTTGATGAAGTAGAGGAGTTACAAGCGCAGACTGACGAAGCCGTTCAAATTTTCCGGCTGAATAAAGTGATTCCTTTAGGCGGTATATCTGATATACGACCGAGTGTGAAACGCAGTGCAATAGGGAGCATTCTTTCTGCAGATGAGGTTTTACGCATTGGTGATACGTTATATGGAGGCAGACAGGCCAAAAGTTTTTTAGAACAGGTCGAGGATTTGGAAATACCAATTCTTCAATCTGCCGCAGCAAATATTATCGCTATCCGGGATTTGGAACAGCATATTAACAGCTGTATCGATGATCATGGTCAAATAATGGATGGTGCTTCATCAGCTTTACGTTCTATCCGCAGCTCTATCCGGACGTACGAAAGCAGTGTCCGAAGCAAGCTGGAAAGCTATACACGCTCTAACAGTAAAATGCTTTCCGATTCGATTATCACGATTCGGAATGATCGTTATGTTTTGCCGGTAAGACAGGAATACCGGGCTGCCATTGGCGGAATTGTCCATGATCAGTCATCATCCGGTCAGACATTATTTATGGAGCCAAAAGCGGTAGTGGATATGAATAATAAATTACAGGATTTATTTTCTAAAGAAAAGCAAGAAATAGAACGGATTTTAAAGGAACTCAGCGGGCATATCGCTTCCTATGAACAAGAGCTTTTAAATAATGTCTATTGGCTTTCGGAAATTGATTTTATCAGTGCCCGGGGAAAACTTGCTCAAAAAATGCATGCGGTAAGACCTAAAATGAATATACATGGTTATATAAAGATGCAGCAGGCAAGACACCCATATATTCCAGATGATCAAGTTGTTCCAAATGATGTGGAAATGGGCAAGGATTATCAGGCAATTGTTATTACAGGACCAAATACAGGCGGAAAGACAGTTACTTTGAAAATGGTTGGACTTTGTACATTGATGGCTCAATCCGGTTTACAGGTACCCGCACTCGATGGTTGTGAAATGCCGATATTTGATGAGGTTTTCGCTGATATAGGTGATGAACAGTCAATTGAACAAAACCTGAGTACCTTTTCCTCCCATATGACAAACATTGTGGAAATTATGAAGCATGTCACGGATCAGTCGCTGGTTTTATTTGATGAATTAGGCTCTGGTACAGACCCGCAAGAAGGGGCTGCTTTAGCAATGTCGATTCTGGATGAGGTGCTTTCTAAAAATGCAAGTGTTATTGCGACGACCCATTACCCGGAACTAAAAGCTTATGGATATAACCGGACGCAGGTGGTCAATGCTTCTGTAGAGTTTAATGTAGAAACATTACGGCCGACATACCGGTTACTAATTGGCGTGCCTGGACGAAGTAATGCATTTGACATTTCGAAGCGGTTAGGGCTTGATGGAAATATCATTAATCAAGCGAAGCAGCTGATTGGTGTGGATTCTCATCAAGTAGAAAATATGATTGCTTCCTTAGAACAATCCCATACAGAGGCAGAGCGAGACTATGAAAAAGCGCATCAGGTACTTGAAGAAAGTGAAAAACTGCATCAAGAACTAACAAAAGCGATGAACCGATGGGAAGATAATAAGCAAAAGATTTATGAAAAAACGGAAGAGAAGGCTGAAAAAGCATTGCTGAAGGCGCGTCAGGAAGCAGAAGAAATTGTGCAGATGATGCGCAATATGAAAGATCAGTCTGGCATGAAAGAACATGAGTGGATCGAAGCCAGAAAGATGCTTGACGATGCAATGCCGAATCTAAGCAGTGATAAATCAGCTGTCCAGCCTGAGAAGAAGCAAGAACAGAGTGAACTGAAGCCGGGAGACGAGATTAAGCTGCTCACCGTAAATCAGCTTGGCGAGGTTGTTGAAAAGGTGAATGACAAGGAATATAGGGTGCAGGTCGGTATTATGAAAGTAAAAGTAAAACGGTCTGATTTAGAGCTCGTCAAGAAGAAGAAAAAGAAGCAGGCTGAGCCAGTGGCCACGGTTAGGGGCAATAACCAGCATGTAAAAACAGAGTTAGATTTACGCGGTGAACGTTATGAGGACGCGATGCACAAGCTGGAGAAGTATGTGGATGATGTATTGCTGGCCGGCTATGCACAAGCATCTATTATTCATGGGAAAGGGACTGGCGCCTTGCGAAAGGGTGTTCAGGAATTTGTGAAGCGGCATCCGCATATCAAAGGCTCAAGGTCAGGTGAAGCAGGAGAAGGCGGAAGCGGCGTTACAGTTATTCGCTTTGAATAAGTAGTAGAGTTAAATGTTTAGTAAGATTGGAAAAAGGGGTTGATGCTATACTGGTAACGAATCCCTTTTTCCAAATGAAGGAGCGAGAAAAATGGAAGGCTTTTGGGAAAATATTTTAGTAATAACCGCAGCAAGATATAGTGTGTTTATTTTATCCACTCTGCTCTTTTTAGCAATTGCTGAACTGGTAACCTCCTATAAAAACTGGGAGGAAATAAAAAAAGGGAATCTGGCTGTTGCGATGGCTACCGGAGGAAAGCTATTCGGTATAGCCATGATTTTCAGATTCTCCATTGAGCATAACGATAGTTTAATGGTATCGATGGGCTGGGGGATTTTCGGTTTTGTATTATTAATAGCAGGGTATTTGTTTTTTGAATTTTTAACTCCATTTATGAAAGTGGATGAAGAAATCGGCAACGGCAATAAGGCTGTCGGCTTTATTTCGATGGTCATCTCTGTCGGGTTAGCCTATGTTATCGGAGCAAGCATCGTTGGTTAGGAGGGCAATGAGTGATATTTGAACGTTTAGCAAAAATATTAATGGCAGTTGGAATTATTTTTTTCATCGTGGGATTGGTTTATTTATTTCTCTAAATATTAGATAATATTTTCAAAGTTAGCAATTAACCGTTATAATAGGTATAGACTAAATTGAAGGAGGAATGATTTATGTTGGAAAAAAGGGCTTGGCATGATTGCTACCCTGAGGATTTACCTAAAACACTGGAATATGATAAGTGCGCTCTGTATCAATATTTAATTGATGCGGCGAAGCATCACGGAGAAAAGAAAGCGCTTTATTTTATGGGTAAGGAGATGACATATAAAGAGCTGTATAAAGAGGCGAAAAAAACAGCGAATTATTTGCAATCTATCGGAATCAGAAAAGGAGACAGGGTTGCTATTTTTTTGCCAAATACTCCTCAATCGGTCATTAGCTACTATGGTATCCTGATGGCAGGAGCAATAGCTGTTCCAACAAATCCGCTTTATACGGAAAGAGAATTGATTTTTCAAATGAATGATGCGCAGGCTAGAGCAATTATTTGTTTAGATATTTTACTTCCGCGTGTAAACAGCGCCCGTTCACATACGACATTAGAGCATGTTATTGTAACCGGCATCAAGGATTATCTTCCTTTCCCTAAAAATATGATTTATCCATTTATACAGAAGCGAGAATACAATTTGGTGGTGAAGGTAGAGCCCAGCAATGATACCCATGTATGGAAAAAGATGATGGAGCACTCGGTTGCTGATTATTTAGAATCCCCTATTAATCCGGAAGAAGACCTTGCACTTTTACAATATACTGGCGGGACAACAGGCAGTCCTAAAGGAGTAATGCTGACGCATTATAATTTAAGTGCCAATGTGCAAATGTGTGAAACATGGCTTTCGCGCAGCGAAGAACAAAAAGGTCAGGATGTGGTTCTAGGTATTCTTCCATTCTTCCATGTATACGGGATGACAGCTGTGATGAACTTTGCGATAAAAAAAGCCTCCAAGATTATTCTGATACCAAAATTTGATGCGGGTGACTTATTAAAAGTAATAGATAAACAGAAACCTAATCTTTTCCCAGGCGCCCCAACAATTTATATCGGTCTGTTAAACCATCCGGAATTAGAGAAATATGATTTATCCTCTATAGATGCGTGTATTAGCGGGTCAGCCCCGTTACCGGTTGAAATTCAGGAGCGCTTTGAAAGAATTACCGGTGGAAAGCTGGTTGAAGGATATGGATTAACAGAAACTTCCCCTGTAACACATGCAAATTTTGTATATGCTGAACGTATTAACGGCAGTATCGGCGTTCCTTGGCCGGATACAGATGCTAAAATTGTTCAAATGGGCGAATCGGGGTTAGAAGAAGTTCCGGCTGGAGAAATCGGCGAAATTGCTGTAAAAGGACCGCAAGTAATGAAAGGGTATTGGAATAATGAAGAAGAGACGTCGAGTACCCTGAAAGATGGCTGGCTGTTGACCGGCGATTTAGGATATGTTGATGAATCCGGTTTTTTCTATGTCGTGGACAGAAAGAAGGATATGATTATTGCAGGCGGTTTTAACATTTATCCAAGAGAAATCGAAGAGGTTTTGTATGAGCATGAAGCTATCCAGGAAGCGGTAGCAGCAGGTGTGCCTGATCCATACAGAGGAGAGACAGTAAAGGCTTATATTGTGTTGAAAGAGGGAGCGGCACTTACGGAGGAAGAGTTAAATGAATATGCAAGAAAACATCTCGCAAGCTACAAAGTCCCGAGAATTTATGAATTCCGTGATGAATTGCCAAAAACAGCAGTGGGGAAAATCTTAAGAAGAAAACTGATTGACGAAGAGAAACAGAAACAAGAAGCAGCATCTGTTTGAGCCTCGTGCTCTTTTTTTCTTTTCCAAAGCAGCTTGACAGCTAATTTAATTAAGCAGAGAAGCTGAATGTATTTATATTGAAAGCGTTTTAATCAAAGCAGCTTTTCATTGACATTAAACTTCAAGAATTGTATATTAAAAATATGAATGACTATTCACTCATTTTTAATTATGTAATCAAGGAGTAAATCATGAATAATCAAAAACCAAAATATCATCAAATTATTGAAGCTGCTGTAAAAGTAATTGCCGAAAATGGATACCATGGGTCACAGGTTTCCAAAATAGCAAAGGAAGCGAATGTTGCTGACGGTACCATTTATTTATACTTTAAGAACAAAGAACATATTCTTGTTTCTTTATTCGAAGTGAAAATGGGAGAATTTATCGATCAAATAGCAAAAGCAATCGAAGAAAATGATTCTGCTTCTAATCAGCTGTATACCTTAATAAAAATGCATTTCACGCAGCTGTCTTCAGATTATTATTTAGCTATTGTGACCCAGCTGGAGTTAAGACAATCAAATATTTCTTTAAGACTGCAGATTAATCAAGTTTTGAAGCCTTACTTGACCGTGATTGACGGTATTATTCAAAAAGGAATGGAGCAGCAGCATTTTAGAGAGGATTTGAATATACCTCTGGTCAGGCAAATGATTTTCGGTACACTTGATGAGATTGTTACGAATTGGGTGATGAAGGAACAGAAATATCATCTTGTTGACATGGCGCCTGAGATTCACAGAATGCTCGTCAGTGCTTTAGCTTCTAAATAAGCAGATAATGAAATATAAAAAAGAGGTGATTGATTTGTCCGTTTTGGAATTAAAAGTAGAGGAGAGGGTTGCTTATTTAACAATCAAAAGCCCTCCTGCTAATGCATTATCTTCTAAGCTGATCGCAAAATTAGATGAACTGTTAACACAGATTGAACAAGAAGGGGAAGCCAAAGTGGTTGTCCTGCAGGGAGAAGGCAAGTTTTTCTCAGCTGGGGCAGATATTAAAGAATTTACCGCTCTTCAAGAGGCATCAGAGTATGAAACTTTAGCAAAGAATGGCCAGAACATTTTTAACAGAATAGAGCATTTTCCGCTTCCTGTTATTGCATCCATACATGGCGCTGCATTAGGCGGAGGATTAGAGCTCGCAATGGCTTGCCATATAAGGTATGCTACACCCGATGCAAAGATAGGGCTTCCAGAGATGAATTTAGGCATTATTCCTGGTTTTGCCGGTACACAGCGTTTGCCGCGATATATAGGTAATGCCAGAGCATATGAGATGATTTTAACCGGAGAACCGATTTCCGGAAGGCAGGCGGAAGAATGGGGGCTTGTTAACCGGATTGTGGAAGAAGATGAGCTGGAAAATGAAGTTCGTCAATTAGCCGGAAAAATTGCTGCTAAAAGCAAGCCTGGAATCAATCGGATTATGCAATTGATTCCTTATGCAAATACAAGCCAATTTGCAGAAGGAGCTGACAGGGAAGCGGGCTTGTTTGGTGAAATTTTCGGGTCATATGATGCGAAGGAAGGTGTAAGCGCTTTTAAAGAGAAGAGAGCAGCTAAGTTCCAAGATAAATAGATTTTCGAGGGAGTGTAAAAAGTTACATCATGGTAAGGAACTGTACTATGGACTGCTTTTTAAATATACATTCTAGTTTGTGACAAGGAGGAAAAAAGATATGAATATTTATGTATTATTGAAAAAAACGTTTGATACAGAGGAAAAAATTACTGTTCAAAATGGAAGAATTGAAGATGACGGTGCAGAATTCATCATTAACCCTTACGATGAATATGCAGTAGAGGAAGCGATTGTACAAAGAGATAAGCATGGCGGAGAGGTTACTGTTGTTACCATTGGTGACGAAGACTCTGAGAAGCAGCTTCGGACAGCTCTTGCCATGGGAGCGGACAAAGCCGTTCTAATTAATACAGAAGAAGATTTGGAAGAAGGAGACCAGTTTACAACTGCTAAAATTTTAGAAGCATTTTTTGAAGAAAAGGAAGCTGATTTGATTTTGGCAGGGAATGTTGCTATTGATGAAGCGAGCGGTCAGGTTGGACCGAGACTTGCCGAGCTTTTGGGAATATCTTGCGTTACAACGATAACGAGCCTGTCTATTGATGGCGATACCGCATCCATCGAAAAAGACGTCGAAGGAGATGTCGAAATCATCGAAACCAGCCTGCCTGTACTAGTTACTTGTCAACAAGGCTTAAATGAACCGCGTTACCCTTCGCTGCCGGGAATTATGAAAGCGAAGAAAAAACCGCTTGAAGAGTTAGAAATCGATGATCTGGATCTAGATGAGGATGAAGTAGAGGCAAAAACGAAAACAATCGATATTTATCTTCCGCCTGAAAAAGAAGCTGGTAAGGTGTTAGAGGGAGAGGTAGCAGATCAGGTGAAGGAATTGGTTTCTTTATTGAAGAATGACAAGAAGGTACTTTAAGGGGAATTTCAAGAGGTACTCTAATGGAAATTTCAAAAAGTACTTTAAGAGATAATTCCAAAGATACTTTAAAGAGAAGTTCGTATGATAATGCAGCTGATAGTGAAAGGGGATAATAATAATGAGCGATAAATTACTAGTGATTGGTGAAGTAAGAGATAATGATATAAGAAATGTTTCCTTTGAGGCAATTGCAGCGGCGAAGCAAATTGATGCGGATGCTGAAATTGTGGGTGTTTTATTCAGTGATAGTGATTTAACCAGTGCAGGTGAAGAACTGATTGCTTATGGGGCGGATAGTGTTGTTACAGTCACGCACGACAATTTGAAAACGTATACATCAGAAGGGTATGGACAGGCGGTTTTAGAAATTATCGATGAATTATCTCCAAAAGGAATTGTCATGGGGCATACCTCTATCGGAAAAGATCTGACACCAAAAGTTGCAAGCAGGCTGTCAGCAGGACTTATCTCTGACGTAGTAGATATTGAAAAAGATGGCGATGACAATGTATTTATTCGTCCTATCTATTCCGGAAAGGCATTTGAAAAGAAAATATTTGCAGATGATTTTATATTTGTAACGATTCGCCCGAATAATATAGCTGCTCTTGAAAAAGATGCTTCAAGGTCTGGCGAGGTGAATGCCAAGGATATAGATATTAAAGATTTACGTACGATTGTGAAGGATGTTGTCCGAAAAACTTCAGAGGGGGTTGACCTCTCAGAAGCAAATGTTATTGTAGCAGGCGGAAGAGGAGTAAAAAGTGCAGATGGATTTAAACCGCTTTACGAGCTTGCAGATGTACTGGGAGGTGCTGTAGGGGCATCAAGGGGCGCCTGTGATGCTGACTATTGTGATTATGCGTTGCAAATTGGGCAGACCGGAAAAGTAGTAACTCCTGATTTATATATTGCTGTAGGTATCTCCGGCGCAATTCAGCATTTAGCAGGAATGTCTAATTCCAAGGTAATTGTTGCTATAAATAAAGATGCTGAATCAAATATCTTTAATATTGCTGACTATGGGATTGTTGGTGATTTATTTGAAGTCATCCCGCTGCTTATTGAAGAAATTAAAAAAGTGAAAGCATAAAGGAAGTAAAAGGTCTGTGAGAAATGCTGTGGCACAGGCCTTTTGAAAGTAATTTTAATCAATTCAAGCAAACTATTAGGAAGTATACTTATACGATGATATACTCATACTAAGCTTATGATAAGCTGCATGATGTTTTAAGGAGGTAAAAATAATGGCAATTAAACATGTAACGGATCAAAACTTTACAGACGAGACGTCAAAAGGTCTTGTACTTGCAGATTTCTGGGCTCCATGGTGTGGACCTTGTAAAATGATTGCTCCTGTTTTAGAAGAAATTGATGGAGAAATGGAAGAGAAAGTACAGATCGTCAAATTAGATGTGGATGAAAACCAGGAAACAGCTGGGAAATTTGGTGTAATGAGTATACCGACACTTCTTTTATTCAAAGATGGGGAAGTGGTAGACCAGGTTATTGGTTTCCAACCTAAAGAGGCATTAACAGATTTAATTAATAAACATGCCTGATAAAGTCACGTTTTCGTTCTGCGATGATAGCATATCACAGAACGGATTCTTTGATTTCTATTAGAAAAAAAGGAATCCCTTTGTCATCAAGCAGATGAAAAGGGATTTTCTGATGTATAAAGGGCTGGTTATAGATGAAAGAAGCAATTGAAAAAAAGTTGGCTATTCTTCCAATGCAGCCTGGCTGTTATTTAATGAAGGATAAGCATGGGACAATTATTTATGTAGGAAAATCTAAAAAGTTAAGAAATCGCGTTCGTTCTTATTTTCGCGGGGCGAATGACAGGAAAACGCAGCGTTTAGTCCAGGATATTGCAGATTTTGAATATATGGTTACGTCATCAGAGATTGAAGCACTTATTTTAGAAATGAATTTAATAAAAAAATATGATCCTAAATATAATGTAATGCTGAAGGATGATAAATCGTATCCTTATTTGAAGATTACATCTGAACGGCACCCGAGGTTAATTGTCACAAGACAGTTAAAAAAAGATAAAGGAAAATATTTTGGTCCTTATCCTAACGTGATTGCGGCAAGGGAAACCAAAAAGCTTTTAGACCGGATCTATCCGCTCAGGAAATGTAATAATCCTCCCGGCAGACCGTGTCTTTATTATCATATGGGGCAATGCTTAGCCTGTGGTAAAAATCCGCCTTCTAAAGAAACGTATCAGCAAATTGTTCAGGAGATAACCTCCTTTTTACATGGCGGGTTTAAGGATATTCGCAACCGTTTGACAAGAGAAATGACAGAAGCAAGTGAAGTGCTGAATTTTGAAAGAGCAAAAGAACTTCGAGACACTATCCAATACATCGATGCAACGATGGAACAGCAGAAAATGGCTGCTAATGATTTAGTAAACAGGGATGTTTTTGGGTACAGCTATGATAAAGGCTGGATGTGTGTACAGGTTTTCTTTATCCGGCAAGGAAAGCTGATAGAACGCGATGTCAGCATCTTTCCATTTTATGATAATGCGGAAGAAGCGATCGTCAGTTTTATAGCGCGATTTTATCTGCAGGAAAACCATTTGAAGCCAAAACAGGTATTAGTTCCGATAGGCATTGATGATGAGATATTGGAAAAATTACTTGAAGTCAATGTCCATACACCGCTTCGTGGCAGAAAAAAGGAAATGGTAGAATTAGCTGAAAAAAATGCAAAAATCGCTTTGAACGAGAAATTTCAATTAATTGAGCGGGATGAAGAAAGAACCTATCAAGCGATGGAGGATTTAGGCGATTACTTAAATATAGAGACACCTCGCCGGATTGAAGCGTTTGATAATTCGAATATTCAAGGAACAGATCCTGTATCGGCGATGATTGTTTTTGAAGATGGAAAACCGAACAAAAAAGAATATCGCAAATATAAAATCAAAGATGTCAAAGGACCGGATGATTATGAAACTATGCGGGAAGTAATACGCAGACGTTATACCAGAGTACTTCGCGAGGAGCTTCCTTTACCTGATTTAATTATTGTTGACGGGGGAAAAGGCCAGATGACTTCAGCATCAGATGTGCTGGAAAATGAACTTGGTTTAAGTATTCCGCTTGCTGGTCTTGCTAAGGATGACCGGCACAAAACCAGCGAATTATTATACGGGGAGCCTCCGGAGGTCATTCCGTTAAAACGCCAATCACAGGCCTTTTATTTAGTGCAGCGGATACAGGATGAGGTGCACCGCTTTGCCATTACCTTCCACAGGCAATTAAGAGGAAAAGGACTGTTTCAATCCGAGCTTGACCGTATCCCGGGTGTTGGAGAGAAACGACGCAAGCTTTTATTGACGCATTTCAAATCGGTAGAAGAAATTAAAAATGCCTCTTTGGAGGATATGCGTAAAATTGGCATACCCAAAAATATAGCCACAGAGATTATCGGACATTTAAAGAAGCAGGAAGCAGAACAAAACGATCGTGAAATCGAATAAGTTTCGCGATCGTTTTGTTCAGTTTTAAAGGTTATCAATCCTGTATATAAACCGTAAATTCAACTTGTTTCAGGCGACGGTGAACAGATTCAAGGCATTCACAATCTACGCCTTCCAGCTGTTGCAGCGCCTCTGCTATTATTCCGGCTTCTAAACGGAAATCGGTCTCCATATTTGATTTTAATTTCGCAACAATTGTATCGGATAGAAGATAAAAGGTTTTTACGTTCTTTTTATCTTTTACTAGATCCAGGGCCCCTAAACCCATTTTTTCAAAAAATAAACTTAAATCTTCCAGACTGCTAAACTCAAATTTCCGTGCCAGATTTCTGCCTAAAAAATAAAGAAGTGTATCTTTTTCTTCACCAAACAGCTCCGGTAAACCAATATAGCGTAAAATATCATATCCCGCGCCGTCACTATATAATTGCTCTAACTCATTTACATCTAATTTTTGATTGCTGCCATACTTTGACACTACTTTCATCCTTTCCTTCACGTCTCGTTCGTGTTACATGTCTATGGTTATTATGTATTGTTGTCTGTTGATTAGCAAGTATTGGAACTAGATAATTTAACTTACTTGCGTGTTCATACAGGTCTCAGCCTGAGCAGGAAAAGGGGATTCCTTCACCGTCTGTCGTCCGGTCATGCGGTTATTTTTCCTGTCAGCTATATTTCGAGATTTTTGAACACTGCCATTAAATTAATAGATTATCCAAGAGATTAACATCATCTGGAACCGCAAACGAAGTTAAATATCTCTATTATAATAACATTCTCTGCGACTTTTCTAAATCTTTTTCTTGGTTTTCGTATGGTTTTGTTTCATTTTGATGTAAAAACGGCGATTATCTTATAGAATGATGCAATAATATAATTCAATTTCTCATGTAATAGAGATTTTAATAAATACTTTTCATTTTCTTAAAGAAGCCGGTCGGGAATTCTTGACGCTTTACAATGTAAGAAGTACAATAATAGATGTTATTGGCTGTACTATAAAAAATAAATATTTACAATTTTGTAAAGCGCTTTATTTTTATAGTATACATATTATAGGGATTACGTTTCAAAAGGGGGGTAAACATGGCAGAACAACGTGAGTTCTTCTTTAGAAGACTACATTCGCTGCTGGGAGTTGTGCCGATTGGTATTTTCCTAGTACAACATTTATTTATCAATCATCTTGCTGTGTATGGAGAAGAAGTATTTAATACAGCAGCTGGTATTATGCACGAATTACCATTTGTATTGCTGCTGGAGACATTAGTAATCTATCTACCAATTTTGTTCCATGCGATTCTGGGTGTTTATATTGTTTTTACATCTAGATACAGTACACGACGTTATGGATTCTTCCGTAACTGGATGTTCGCACTGCAGCGGGTTACTGGAATTATCCTTGTTATCTTCATTGCATGGCACGTATTTGAAACACGCGTTCAGCTTGCTTTAGGAAATGTGGATATCAACTATAGCTTGATGGAAGGCATCCTTTCCAGCACGCCGATGTTTTGGTTCTATGTGGTAGGGGTTCTTTCGGCTGTATTCCATTTCGCAAATGGATTGTGGAGCTTCATGGTAACATGGGGAATTACACAAACACCGAAATCACAGCGCATTTCTACGTATGTGTGTCTGATTGTATTTTTAGCAGTCGGCTATCTAGGTATAAGATCATTACTTGCATTCGCATATGGTGTATAAACAGTAATGGAATGAAAGAAGGAGTGAGCTAACGAATGAGTAAAAAAGTTGCTGTAGTCGGCGGCGGCTTAGCCGGTTTAATGGCTACAATCAAAGCTGCTGAAGCAGGAGTAAATGTAGATTTATTTTCTATCGTACCTGTAAAACGTTCTCACTCTGTATGTGCACAGGGCGGTATTAATGGAGCTGTTAATACAAAGGGAGAAGGAGATTCTCCTGATTTGCATTTTGATGATACAGTTTATGGCGGAGATTTTCTCGCCAATCAGCCGCAGGTAAAAGCAATGTGTGATGCTGCACCAGGTATTATACATATGTTTGACCGTATGGGAGTTATGTTTAACCGTACACCGGAAGGTCTATTAGATTTCCGACGTTTTGGCGGTACGCAGATGCACCGTACAGCATATGCAGGGGCAACGACAGGACAACAATTATTATATGCATTAGATGAGCAGGTTCGCCGTTATGAAGTAGAAGGTCTGGTCACCAAATTTGAAGGCTGGGAATTCCTTGAAGCGGTTATTGATGAAAACGGTGTAGGAAAAGGAATTGTGGCTCAAGATGTAAAAACACATGAAATTAGAGCATTTCGTTCAGATGCAACCATCTTTGCAACGGGCGGCCCTGGTATTATCTTTGGGAAATCAACAAATTCCATGATTAATACAGGCTCTGCAGCAAGTAAGCTTTATTTGCAAGGTGCAAAGTATGCAAACGGAGAATTTATCCAAATCCATCCGACTGCAATTCCGGGAGATGATAAGCTGCGATTAATGAGTGAATCAGCCCGTGGGGAAGGCGGCCGTGTTTGGACGTATAAAGATGGAGAACCTTGGTACTTCCTTGAAGAAAAATATCCGGCATATGGTAACCTTGTTCCTCGTGATATCGCAACACGTGAAATTTTTGATGTTTGCGTAAACCAAAAACTTGGTATCAATGGGGAAAACATGGTTTACCTTGATTTATCGCATAAAGATCCAAAAGAGCTTGATGTAAAACTCGGCGGAATTATTGAGATTTATGAGAAATTTGTCGGTGAAGATCCTCGTAAAGTGCCAATGAAAATCTTCCCTGCAGTTCACTATTCCATGGGTGGATTATGGGTTGATGAGAAGCAAATGACAAGCATTCCTGGAATTTTTGCTGCTGGTGAATGTGATTATTCTCAGCATGGCGGAAATCGTCTGGGTGCGAATTCCCTGTTATCCGCAATCTATGGCGGTATGGTCGCTGGCCCTAATGCCATTGAATACATCGATGGACTGGAGGAGCATGTGGAAGAGCTTCCGGATGAACTCTATCAATCTCGTGAAGAAGCAGAACAAAGCGATTTTGAAAAGCTGATGAATATGCAGGGGACAGAAAATGCATATCAAATCCATAAAGAGCTTGGAGACTGGATGACAGATAACGTTACAGTAGTTCGTGAAAATGAAAAGCTGTTAAAAACGGATAAGAAAATTGTCGAATTGATGGAGCGCTGGGAAAATATCAATATTAATGATACGACCCGCTGGAGCAACCAAGGAGTTATGTTCACCCGTCAATTAAAGCATATGCTTCAATTAGCACGAGTGATCACCATTGGTGCGTATAACCGGAACGAAAGCCGCGGAGCACATTATAAACCGGAATTTCCGGAACGAAATGATGAGGAATGGTTAAAAACAACTGTCGCTGAATACAATGCAGAAAAGAATGAGCCTGTATTTAGTTATGAAGATGTAGATATTTCCTTGATTCCTCCTCGGAAACGAGATTATACAACAAAACATTAGAAAGGAGTAAACGAAATGGCTGAACAAAGTAAAGTTACCTTTATTATAACTAGACAAGACGGTCCGGACGCTGCTCCTTATGAGGAAACGTTTGAGATACCTTATAGACAGAATATGAATGTTATTTCTGCTTTAATGGAAATCCGAAAAAATCCTGTAAACAGCAAAGGAGAGCAAACTACACCAGTCATGTGGGACATGAACTGCTTAGAGGAGGTTTGCGGAGCTTGTTCAATGGTTATTAATGGAACAGCAAGGCAGTCCTGTGCGGCATTGGTTGATCAGCTGGAGCAGCCTATCCGTTTAGAGCCGATGGCTACATTCGATGTTGTCCGTGATCTTATCGTCGACCGTGATCGCATGTTTGAAGCTTTAAAGCAAGTAAAAGCATGGATTCCAATCGACGGTACGCATGATTTAGGTCCTGGACCGCGCATGCCGGAGAATAAACGCCAATGGGCATATGAGCTGTCTAAATGTATGACATGCGGTGTTTGTCTGGAAGCTTGTCCGAACGTAAATGACAGTTCCAATTTCATTGGTCCTGCTGCTATTTCCCAAGCACGATTATTTAACGCGCATCCAACAGGTGAAATGAATGCCAGTGACCGTTTAAACGGTTTAATGGAAGATGGCGGAATTGACGGCTGTGGAAATTCTCAAAACTGTGTACAAGTTTGTCCAAAAGGAATTCCTTTGACAACTTCTATCGCAGCAATGAACCGCGCGACCAATATCCAAGCATTTAAAAACTTCTTTGGAAGTGACACAGCACTTTAATAGGTGATGGATAACAAGCGAAAAACCCTAACCACTAATCCGGTCAGGGTTTTTCTTCAACAGGAAATGAAAACGTTTTAATTAAAAGATAGAGATTGATATAAAATTGTACAAGAGAGAGGAAAAGGTTGTATGTCTCGTATTCCTTATATTGAAGATTTTTCGGCATGGGAGAAAGATTTTTCTTTCTATATTCCTATATCTGTCCGATTTTCTGAAACAGATATGTATGGTCATGTGAATAATGTTTCCCCATTTATTTACTTTGAAGAAGCGCGCATCGCTTATTTAAACAGTATCAGCTTTTTATCAAAAGATATGCGTCAAAAAGACGGAATTATTGTTGCTGATTTACAATGTAATTATCTGAAGGAGCTTTATTTTGGCGATGATATTCGTGTTTATGTAAAAACAGCGTCGGTCGGTAATACTTCCTTTGATATTCATTATAAAGTGATGAGAGAAGAGGATGTTATCCTGACAGCCCGGGGAAGGTTAGTTTATATTGATACAGAAAAGAAAGCGCCAAAAAAGCTGTCTGATGCATTAAAGAAGAAGCTGCTGGAGACATGACCTATATTAATCGTGTTCAATTTAGCTGGACACGAAGAAGGTGAACCCCTTAGCTAATCGTCTAAATAGAAAAAGCTGGATGGATGATAGTTTTTTATCGTCCATCCAGCTTGCGTATATTTGGCTCTGCTGTTTTCGCTGCTTTCATAGAGCTTTCCTAGTTTTTAATTTCTTTCCTCTAGTTAGTAGCTAATTTTCTTCCAAATGATTTTAAACTACTACTGAAGCAAGAACTTTTTGAATATCATAAATATTAGTATCTTTCTTAAATGTTTTAGAAACAAGCGGATTGACTCCACCTGAAATCCATATTTTAAGTTCCGCATCCATATCAAAATGTCCGGCAGTCTCCACGCTGAAATGGGAGATGCTTTTATACAGTATGGAATGGTATTCTGTTTTCTTGCCGGTTAAACCTTGTTTATCAACCAAAATCAGACGTTTATTGGTGAAAATAAATAAATCACGAATAACTTTAAAGGCTGCGCTTACTTCTTCTCCTTCAATAAATAATTGCTCGTATTCTTTCATGATTTCCTTTTCGTCTACGTTTGAAGCATTTCCCATTAAACCATCTAAAATTCCCATCATTTCGTCCCCCAGTTTTATAGTTTATTTATTATACTCTTGTTTCTTCATAGCCATATCCGTAATGTATGTAAAATATTTCTCCAATTCTTTCATTTCTTCCGGTCCCATTGCCTCCCATCGATCAATCTCGTGGAAGCTCGAACACTCCATTCTATATTCCTTAATCAAACGACTGATTTCTGAGATTGGATTGAATTCATTTTCTAAATTTCTATTATCCGTTCTGCCTAGCAGGTAGTCCACACTTACTTCGAAATAGTCAGCTAATTTAACTACTAAATTATAATCTGGTGTTCTTGTTCCTTTTTCATAAGCAGTATATGCAGGGCGAGTGACACCAATAATAATTGATATTTCTTGCTGGGTATTTTTCTTTTCATTCCTTAATGCTGCTAATCTTTGATTAAGCATTTATTTTTATCCTCCCTATAACTATATTTTACAGTAACAAAGTGTTACTTGAAATGGAATGTAACAAATAGCGACTATTTATATAAAAATCTATAAAAAAGTAACAATATGAAACTATAATCAATTGTAACCCTAATAAGGGAGTCGTGAAAAACTAAAAAAGTCAAAATACATTTCTTGAAAGCCTGCAGCAGCAAATACAGATGTTGGATAGGAATAGAAAAAGAAATGGAGAATAAGGAAAAATATTTCTATTCATATGTAATTTAATTAATTCAATAAAATTTTTTAGTTATGAAAAAGTTAAATATTATCTATTACTATTTGATTACATGTGGTAAAATTTACTTATTACATATACAGGGGTGGTCAATATGTCGAAAGAAAGAAAGCGTGTTTTGAAAAAATGGAAGTTTTTTCTAATCGCTATTATCGCAGCCGCTGCAATTTTAAGCGGTTGCGGGGATGAAGGAGAGGCAGCAGAGGAACCTGCTCAAGATGAAATGAATAATGATGAGGAATCTGAAGAAGCAGAGGAGGAAGCTGTCGAGGAGGAAGAGTCTGAAGAAGCAGAAGAACTTGCTGAAGTAGAGGAGCCTGAAGAAACGGAGGAAGAGCCAGCTGAAGTGGAAGAAACGGAAGAAATAGAGGGAGAAACGGTTGAAGCGGAGGAGCCTGAAGAAGCAGAGGAAAATCCGACTGAAGTCGAGAAATCCGAAGAGGCAGAGGAAAATCTGGCTGAAGCGATAGAACCAGAAGAAGTTGAAGAAGAACTTATTGAAGAAGAAGCGTCTGGAGAAAGCTTCTCTCAACAAAATGCAGTGAGCGCAGCTGGCGATTATTTAAATTTTACTGCTTTTTCAGAAAGCGGTTTGATAGAACAGTTGGAATTTGAAGGATTTACAAATGAAGAAGCTGTCTATGCAGTCAATCAATTGGATGTAGATTGGCAAGAACAAGCAGTTTTATCGGCAGAGGATTATATAACTTTTACTAGCTTTTCAGAAAGCGGTTTGATAGAACAGCTCGAATTTGAAGGATTCAGCAATGAACATGCTGCGAATGCAGTCAGTCAATTAGATGTAGATTGGCAGGAGCAGGCAGTATTAACAGCAGAAGATTATATAAGTTATTCCAGTTTTTCCAAAAGCGGCTTGATTGAGCAGCTCGTGTTTGAAGGATTCAGTAATGAACATGCTACGTATGCTGCAGAGCAAGTAGGCTTTTAAAAAGGTAAATAGTATAAAAGTCACCCTGAAAATAGGGTGGCTTTTTCTTATATAAAATCTGAATGGGCAGATTTATTATGCGGCGAGTATTTGATTGTCAAACCTTTCATTACTTTTAAAAATAAAAAAGTCTGAGCTCGTTTTTTTCAAAGCTCAGACTAAAAAGCACCTTCATATAACCTTAGTTTATACCTGTAAGGAATGACGATAAAGTATACGATTGTATGGTGAGTACTGCCGCAGCATCTCACCACTGAATGCATGTATTGATTTGAGCTCAAAACAAAAATAGAATAAAAAAGAAAATAAATGTATTTTGATCTCGAACGACATGCTGGTGTATCGTTTTTTCTTTTTTGTGTGTTTACAGTTTTAATTCGCCCATGCGAAGCAATTCAACAACAGCCTGTGAACGGCCTTTTACCCCCAGTTTTTGCATCGCGTTTGAAATGTGGTTCCTCACAGTTTTTTCTGAGATGAATAGCTCTTGGGCAATCTCTTTTGTTGTTTTATCTTGTACCAATAGTTCAAACACTTCTTTCTCGCGTTTGGTCAGCAGCTGCTTCGGTTTATACCCATTATCCTTCAAATGTTACCCCCTCCTTGCTTTATAGAACTGCATCATGAAGGGAAATTATTTAGTCGATATAGCTTATGAAGGCTGAAACAAAAGAGTGCGTACATTTTTAAAGGTATTTGCCTTGGACGGCTTTAAAAAAGTTTTCAAGAAGCGATTTTTAGTTTACTATGTAATACAAGCAGCAAGAAATGACTTCATAACCATTGCTATATAATTAGTGTTAAAATACCAGGAGCAATTCTTACTTTTAGGGGGTATCAATTTGGAAAAAAATAAAGAATTGGAAAAGAGTAAAGATGTAGAAGCAGTGAATAAAATGGAAAAACAATTAAGGTATATTTCTGGCATGATTAAACAAAATGGCAGAAAAATATTACATCATTATCCGATTACTTCGCCGCAGTTTATTGCCTTGCAGTGGCTGCTGGAAGAAGGAGATTTGACCGTTGGCGAATTGTCTAACCGTATTAGCCATGCATTTAGTACAACGACAGACTTAGTTGATCGTTTAGAGAAAAATGAATTAGTAGAGCGTGTCCGTGATACAAATGACCGGCGCGTGGTGCGCATCCATCTTCTGGAAAAAGGGAAGCATATTATTGAAGAAGTAATCCAAAAACGTCAGGAATATTTGCAGGATGTTTTATCTTCATTTTCAGATGAGCAGAAAGAAACGTTGAATGATTTGTTAGGCTTTTTGCATGATGAAATGAAGCAAGTTAATGAGAAGTAGCAATAGTAAAAAGGGAGAGAGCGTTTTGGAACAGCCAATTGGTGTAATAGATTCAGGAGTGGGCGGGTTAACGGTTGTTCATGAACTAATGAGACAGTTGCCTAAAGAGCCGCTTATTTACTTAGGAGATACAGAAAGATGCCCATACGGACCGAGAACGAAAGAAGAGGTAAAACAATTCACATGGGAAATGGTCCGTTTTTTACTTAAAAAAAATATAAAAATGCTTGTGATTGCTTGTAATACGGCGACCGCATTTACAATAGAAGAGTTACAAGAAAAATTGGATATTCCGGTTATTGGCGTTATCAAGCCTGGCGCGAGGGCTGCAATCAAGTCTACGAAGAATAATTATATCGGTGTAATTGGAACAGAAGGAACGGTGCGGAGCGGTGCATATAGTTATGCACTACGTCAAATCAAGTCTGATATTGAGGTTATTTCTTTAGCTTGCCCTGCGTTTGTTCCGATGGTAGAAAAAGGGGTCCTGGACGGGCCGGAAGCAAAACAAGTAGTGGAAACAACTCTGGTGCCTATTTTAGAGCATGGTCAAATGGATACATTGATTTTAGGCTGTACGCATTATCCACTATTAAAGGATACTATTCAAGAGGTGGCAGGAGAGAAAATTACTGTTATTTCTTCAAGTGAAGAAACGGCGAGAGAGACGAGTACAACATTAGATATTCACCAAATTGCGAATGGTGATGACCCTATGCCGCCCCATGAATTTTATGCGACAGGAGATTTGAATATTTTTATCGAAATCACACAAAAAATATTTAAGGATAGTAATTTCGGTGTGCTGACAATTAAACATGCAGATTTGCGTCATGTTTAATCTCAGTAGCTCTAACTCCTATGCAGATGAGAGTGAATCTCTGCATAGGAGTTTTTTTATCGAAGCGGCATATTAACCTGACAACATTGCTGCGATTACCCGCCCTATCGTAAAGAGCCGTGCGTCGAACTCTCCACTGATTTGAAGTTTCACTTTATGTGGTCTTTTTCAGATATAAAATGAAACTTCCTTCATAAACTATCTAATTTCTGGTCTATTTCTTGAGATGGGCTCGTATGATTAATAGTACAAACCATCTTGGGAGGTAGTTGCATGAGTAAAATGATAATCCGATTAATCGTGGCTTTTGGAATATTAGTCTTATTGGCAGGATGTTTTAAAGGAGAACAGTCATCAAAAGAGGTGGATCCTCCGCAAAATGCAGAAGCAGTAAATGGGGAAGAAACAGTAGATGATGAGGCAGCAAATGAAGAAGATGCTGCAGCTCCTCCTGAGGAAGCAGAAGATACAGTTTCTAGAGAGTTGTATTTAATTGATTCAAACGGGATGGTTGCTTCACAAATGATTGAGCTTCCAATTCCTGAAACAAATCAAGTGGCGCAGCAAGTCATTGAATATATGGTTAAAGGCGGTCCAATCACTCCAATGCTGCCAAACGGCTTCCAAGCTGTGCTTCCGGAGGATACAGAGGTCCTTGGCATTGATCTTCAAGAAGACGGTACAATTGTCGTAGATTTATCCGGAGAATTTTCCGATTATGAAGCAGCATCTGAGCTTCCTATTTTAGAAGCCGTTACGCACACGCTGACACAATTTGAGAATGTTAATAAGGTCAAGCTTCGGGTAGATGGGGTCGATTTAAAGGAAATGCCGGTAAATGGTACACCGATTAATAATGGTTATACACGGGCAAAGGGAATCAATTTGACCAATAATGATACATTGGACTATTTTAACAGCAGTCCAGTTACCATGTTTTATCCGGTAGAACAGGAAAATAACCGTTATTATGTTCCTGTTACGCAATATGTCGAGATGGATGATGAAAATGATTTAACAGGCGTTGTGAAAGAACTGATAGACGGTCCAGGCTATCAAAATCATGTTGTGAATGTTTTTAGCCCGGAAGCAGCCTTGACAGCAGATCCTGTTATAGAGGAAGGAGTTGTCCATCTGACATTTAATGAAGGTATCCTGATGGATTCCGAGCAAAATATTATCTCAGATGAAGTGATGGAGACTATGGTCAGAACGTTAACGCAGCGGCCAAACATCGATGCGGTAGATGTTCAGGTTGAAAATGTGGATGAAGTATTTAATGAAAATGGAGAGCCTTATTCTGCACCGGTGTCAGCAGAGATATATACACCAAGTGAAGAATTATAAAAGGATTGCAATGTGCGATGAAGCATCTGGAGAGCAGTTTATCTGTTCTTGAGGTGCTTTTTTCTTTGAACGGATAATTTGAAGATACATACTTCTTTTAACAGCATTCTCATGTTTCTTTTTTCGAAAATATGATAAGCTATGTAATGTGAAATAAGGAGGAAAATAGATGGAAAGACAGGATAATCGAAAACCAAATGAATTGCGGCCGATAAAAATAACACCGGGCTATATTACGCATCCGGAGGGGTCTGTATTAATTGAAATGGGCCAGACAAAGGTTATTTGTAATGCGAGTATTGAAGATAGAGTACCGCCATTTATGAGAGGCCAGGGAAAAGGATGGATTACAGCGGAATATGCAATGCTGCCGCGTGCAACAGAGCAGCGTAATATTCGTGAATCTTCTAAAGGAAAAGTGAGCGGCAGAACGATGGAGATACAACGTTTGATTGGACGAGCACTACGTTCAGTTGTTGACCTTTCCAAAATCGGGGAACGGACCATCTGGATTGACTGTGATGTTATTCAAGCGGATGGCGGAACTAGAACAGCTTCCATCACTGGTGCTTATGTCGCTATGGCAATTGCACTTCATCAGCTCGTTGAAAAGAGAGTCCTGAAGGAGCTTCCTTTAACTGATTTCTTAGCTGCAATTTCAGTTGGCGTATTGCATGAGGGACATGAGGTACTTGATTTGAATTATCAGGAAGACAGCACAGCGGATGTCGATATGAATATTGTAATGACTGGTAAAGGGGAATTTGTAGAACTACAGGGAACTGGAGAAGAAGCTACATTTAGTCCAAAGCAATTACAAGCGATGCTCGGCTTAGGTGAACAAGGTATTCATGAATTGATCAGCCAGCAGAAAGAAACGCTTGGCTCTATTGCAGATTTGGTTAACCAAGACTGATTTCATTGGGGGAGATACCATGAAGAAGATTATTATTGCAACAAAAAATAAAGGAAAAGTAAAAGAATTTAGAGATTTCTTTGCTCCTCATCACATTGAGGTTGTTTCCCTGCTTGATTTAGACGAGGACATTCCAGATATTGAAGAGACAGGGGAGAGCTTTGTAGAAAATGCAGCTATCAAAGCGGAGCAAATTTCTAATCGTTTCCAAAAGACGGTGCTGGCTGATGATTCAGGGCTGGTTATTGACAGTTTAGAAGGAAGACCTGGAGTGTATTCCGCCCGTTATGCCGGCGAGCCGACAGATGATCAAGCGAATATCGATAAGGTTCTGGAGGAAATGAAGGAAATTCCTGAAGAGGAACGCGGAGCTCGCTTTGTCTGTGTCTTAGCAATTGCTCAGCCTGGTCAGGAGCCGTTGTTTGTAACTGGGTATTGTGAAGGTCATATTCAAACGGAACAGAGTGGAGAAAATGGTTTCGGCTACGATCCTATTTTTGTACCGGAGGGCTATGAAAAAACAATGGCAGAGCTGGATCCGGCTGAAAAAAATCAAATCAGCCACCGGAAGATAGCGATGAATCAGTTGGAACAAAATATACATTTGCTCTAAGCAATGAAGAGGAGGAGTATAATGACAAGCGTACTGATTACAAGTGACAGTCACGGGTTGACGAAAGAACTGGAAGAAATGACGGAAAAGCATGCTGCAGATTTATACATCCATTGCGGTGATTCAGAGCTGGATTTTGATGCTGCAGAGTTGAGCGCTTTTTATAAAGTTGGAGGAAATTGTGATTTTGATTCGCTTTACCCAGAACAAGAAGTGTTAGATTTAAATGGTCTTCGTTTCTTTATAACGCATGGACATCTTCACCAAGTGAAAGGAAGCTTGACCAATCTATCCTATGCAGCAGAAGAGCATGCTGCGAATGTCGTATGCTTTGGTCATACCCATATTGCCGGTGCCCAAAAAATGGGGAACCAATTATTTATCAATCCAGGGAGTATTCGCATGCCTAGAAATCGTGTGGAAAAAACATACGCTGTTTTAAGCTGGGAGAAGACAGATGAAGTGCAGGTAGACTTCTACACTTTAAAAGATGGAAAAATAGAAGATATGAGCTATCGTACTTCTTTGTAAAACGAAACTTCACACAGTGAGAATGTTATGGACGATAATAAGATAAAAGCAGTTCATATTTTTCTGAAAAGAGAATGTGAACTGTTTTTATTGCTTTCACTAGAGAATTTTTAAGCTGTTTTTTCCTTGTGTACCTAGTGTTTTCGCCATTTTTATGAAACCGGGAAATAAAAATTAAAAATCTGTTGACAAAAACTTCTATCCCACATATAATATTACTTGTCCGTTAAAAACGGTGCACATCATTTCATACATAAAACACGGTAATTGCGGGTGTAGTTTAATGGTAAAACCTCAGCCTTCCAAGCTGATGACGAGGGTTCGATTCCCTTCACCCGCTCCAATTTGTCCCAGTAGCTCAGCAGGATAGAGCAACAGCCTTCTAAGCTGTGGGTCGCAGGTTCGAATCCTGCCTGGGACGTAAACAGATCAAACGCTCAAAACCTCGGTTAATAAGGTTTTGAGCGTTTTTGATTTCTAGAAAAAGATAATGGGCTCTATACTAAAAACTGGGCTTGCAGGGATGTGAATAAATTCAGTTAAGAAAGAAACTAGCTGACGTTATTTTTCGGGTGCAGCAGCTTACATCTATATCACGTACGATTTATGAGCATAGATTTTGATGAAGTGCCTAAAATGAATTTAACTATCTTTTGCAAATTAATGTAGACCCGCTGCTTTTTTAAGGGTAACATGATAAAGAGACAGCAAGATTAAACCTGCTGCAGATATAATCCGAAAAAAATAGTTTAAATAATGCAGGATAGGGTATAACAGATTTGAAGAAAAATTTTTGGGAATCCAGAATAGAGGTGAACAAATGAAAGACAGTGCCAAGGTGATATTATTTCCGAATACGAAAAAACAATTGGAAGAAGAAGGTTTGCATGCATTAAAGGAAAAAAGGTACAAAGAGGCATTAGATAAATTAAACAGTCTGATTGCATATCATGAAGGAAGTCATGAAATATATATTGGTAAATTAATGTGTTTGATGGAATTAGGTAATTATAAGGATGCAGAGCAGCTCAGTGAAGAACTGCTGGCTAGAAAAGATGCACATTATTATCATTACTTCCATATTTATTTAACCATTCTTTTTCAAACAAGCCAGTATCAGCATTTGATGGATTTGTTAGAAATAGAATTTGAGCATAATATGATTCCTGACATGCTTCAAGAGCCTTTTCAGCAGTTGTATGAAATGAGCGGCAATATGAAGATTGGAATCGATGAAGACAATGCCGTCAGTTTCATGAAAGAACTTAAGAAAGCTGTAAGGGATGATGATTATCTGAAGCAATGGAATATCATTGATAACCTCCGGCGGATACAGGCAAATCCGGAGGAAGAAAATATCAGACTGCTTGAAAACCCTCAAGTGCATCCTGTTATTAAAACTGCTTTATTAGAATGGTTCAAAGAAACAGGCGTAGAAAGATCTGTCTACATACATAAATTTGAGGCAATGATGGTTACTCAGCCGACGGAATTGATCCAGATATCTGAAGAGAAAAGCTACATATCTATAACGGAAGAATTAGAAAAAAGGGCAGAAGCCAATCCATCTCTATTAAATTTGATTGAGCAGCTTGTATATCGTTACTTTTATGTGACTTATCCATTTACACCGAAAGAGAGTGATATGTTTTCTTTTGCAGAAGCCGTCTATATTCTTGGAAATGACTATTTACAGCTGGATGTGCAGCTGGACGAATTGAATGAAACTGCCCAATCATGGATAGAGTCTATAAAAATTTGTAACTCGCTTTATTTAAGTATCATTGAAGAGTAGGTAGTAAAATGCTTGAAACACAAAAGATATGTGTTATAATGAGGTGGTTGTAAATCAGGAAAAATGATTGATCAAATGAATAATGAAATGCAATGATAGATTTGATTTTGGAGGGAATAATAATGACAACAAAATGGGAAAAACAAGAAGGTAATAAAGGAGTATTAACGTTTGAAGTATCTGTTGAAGACTTTGATCAAGCGTTAGACCAAGCGTTCAAAAAGGTATCGAAGGATGTTCAGATTCCTGGTTTCCGTAAAGGGAAAATTCCACGCAGTATTTTTGAAAAACGCTTTGGCGTAGAATCTCTATATCAAGACGCAGTAGATATTGTACTTCCTAGTGCTTATTCTAAAGCAGTTGATGAAGCTGAGATTTTCCCAATTGCACAGCCTTCTATTGACATTGATCAGATTGAAAAAGGACAACCGCTTGTTTTCACTGCGGAAGTAGAAGTGAAACCAGAGGTGAAACTTGGCGAATATAAAGGTCTAGAAGTGGAAGAAAAATCTGTAGAAGTAACTGATGAAGATGTAGAACAAGAAATCGAAAATCTTCGTGAACGCCAAGCAGAATTGGTTGTAAAAGAAGATAGCGAAATCGAAGACGGCGATACTGCTGTTATTGATTTTGAAGGATTCAAAGATGGCGTTGCTTTTGAAGGCGGTCAAGGTGAAAATCATTCACTGGAAATTGGTTCCGGACAATTTATCCCTGGCTTTGAAGAACAATTGATTGGTAAAAAAGCTGGTGATGAAACAGAGGTAGAAATCACTTTCCCTGAAGAATACCATGCGGAAGATTTAGCTGGTCAGGATGCGGTCTTTAAAGTGAAAATTCATGAAGTAAAAGCAAAAGAATTACCAGAACTGGATGATGAATTTGCAAAAGATGTTGATGAAGAAGTAGAAACACTTGATGAATTGAAAGCAAAAAAACGCGAAGAACTGGAAACAAACAAAAAACAACAAGCTGAAAATGAACAGCGTGAAGAATTACTTCAACAAGCTTCAGATAATATCGAGGTAGAGGTTCCAGAAGCAATGGTAGACACAGAAGTAAACCAGATGGTTCGCGAATTTGAACAACAGCTTCAAATGCAAGGCATGACATTAGAAATGTACAGCCAATTCTCAGGGCAAGATGAGAATGCTTTGAAAGAACAAATGCGTGAAGATGCTGAAAAACGTGTCAAAACCAACTTGACGTTAGAAGCAATTGCTGAAGCTGAAAATCTTGAAGCTACAGAAGAGGATATCGATGCAGAGCTTGAAAAAATGGGCTCTATGTACGGTGTTGAGAAAGAACAGCTTCTACAAATGCTTGGCGGTTCAACAGAAACATTAGAAAATGATTTAAAAATGCGTGCTGCAATTGAGTTCTTAGCTGAAAACAGCAAAACAAAATAATTTTTATGAACAAGTGAAAAAAGAGGATAAATAAGACAAGGTGCGCCGAGAGACGTGCCTTGTCTTTCCTGTTAATTAGGACAGTGTCGAATAAACGAAGATTTTGTCAAAAGCGGTATTTGTTCCAGGATATAAAGTATACTATACAGATGGAATTGCAAATAGTTGACATTTAAAAGAATTGATTCATACTGTATAGACACACTTATCATAGGATTATCTTTAGAAAATATAAAAAGTATATTGTTTTGTATTTCTATTTGTATCTGATATGATGAATTATAAAGCTGACTGCTAATCCGACAAGGCACATGTAGGAGTGAATGAAAATGGTGAATTTAGAAGCCGGGATGGGACAATCAAATTGCTCTTTTTGTGGGAAGAACGAAAAAGAAGTTCAGAAATTAGTAGCTGGCCCTGGCGTTTATATATGTAACGAATGTGTTAGGAAAGTCTCAGAGATTGTTGAGGAAGGCGGCGAAAAGTAATGTTTAAATTTAATGAAGAAAAAGGACAATTGAAATGTTCTTTTTGTGGCAAAGGCCAAGAACAAGTACGAAAGCTGGTAGCTGGTCCCGGTGTTTATATATGTGACGAATGTATTGAATTATGCACGGAAATCGTTGAAGAAGAGCTTGGCACCGAGGAAGGCATGGAAATGAATGAGATTCCAAAGCCAAAAGAAATTTGTGATACACTTGATGATTACGTGATTGGTCAAGATAAAGCCAAAAGAAATCTTTCTGTAGCAGTATATAACCACTACAAACGTGTTAATTCTGGCATGCATAACGGGGATGTAGAAATCTCTAAAAGTAATATTGCCATGATTGGACCTACAGGAAGCGGTAAAACACTCTTAGCTCAAACATTAGCAAGGATTATTAATGTACCATTTGCAATGGCTGATGCAACATCATTAACAGAAGCAGGATATGTAGGAGAGGATGTAGAAAATATTCTTCTCAAACTGATCCAAGCTGCAGATTATGATGTAGAAAAAGCAGAAAAAGGAATCATTTATATTGATGAGATTGACAAAGTGGCAAGAAAATCTGAAAATCCATCAATTACAAGAGATGTTTCTGGAGAAGGCGTACAGCAGGCACTTCTAAAAATCTTGGAAGGAACAGTAGCAAGCGTACCTCCTCAAGGCGGAAGAAAGCATCCGCATCAAGAATTTATTCAAATCGATACAACCAATATTTTATTTATTGTCGGCGGTGCATTTGACGGTATTGATCAAGTAATCAAGCGCCGTATTGGTAAAAAAGTAATTGGTTTTGGTGCGAATGAAGAGCAGGAAGAATTGGATACAGCCCAATTGCTGTCTAAAGTTCTTCCGGAAGATTTATTACGCTATGGTTTAATCCCAGAATTTATCGGACGTATTCCGGTAATCGGCAGTCTTACTCCGCTGGATGAAGATGCCCTGATTGAAATTTTGACTAAACCAAAGAATGCACTTGTTAAACAGTATCAAAAACTGTTTGAAATTGATAATGTCGAGCTTGAATTTGAACAGGATGCGCTTATCGAAATTGCTAAGAAAGCTATTGAACGGAAGACTGGTGCACGCGGACTTCGTTCTATCATAGAAGGAATCATTGTAGATGTTATGTTCGACCTTCCTTCTAGAGAAGACGTAGAAAAATGCATCATTACAAAGGACACTGTTATCCAGGAAGATGGAAGTCCAAAACTTGTTTTCCAGGATGGTACCGTTCAAGAAGGAAATGAGAAATTACCAAAGGAAAGTGCATAAGCATAAACGGGTGAGGAATGCAGATTCTGGTCAGAATCTGCATTCTTCCTCTTTTCTGCTGGTATAGGACATGCTTTCAGGAAAATCTTCTTTTATCACGATGCCCGATTGGTGAAACTCCTGCTGAATAAACGTTTTGTTTTATAAAATGATTATAATAATCATAGATACCTGTATACTTGTTTATAATAAAAGAAGGTATGATGGTGTTTACATTTTGTTGATTTTTTTTTACACTTAGAAAGAGCCTTACAGAGAAAATACATAAAAAATGAAAATAGGGGGTGAATGTATGACAGCAAACTATTTAAAAATGCCGCTGCTGCCTCTGCGGGGGTTGATTGTGTTTCCGTCGATGGTATTACACCTTGATGTAGGAAGGGATAAGTCTATTGCTTCTTTGGAACAAGCTATGTTAGCTGATCAATACATATTTTTAGCTTCACAGAAAAAAATGAATTCAGATGACCCGAGTTCTGCTGACATCTACAATATTGGAACCGTTGCAAAAATCAAACAGATTACGAAGCTGCCGAATGGAACACAACGAGTACTTGTAGAAGGGTTCTATCGGGCGGAGGTTATTCGTTATCTGGAAGAAGAAGAAAATTTTATTGTAGAGGCAGAAGAAAAAGAGGAGATTGTTGGAGACAGCTATGAAACTGAAGCTTTAATGCGTACGCTGCTTGAACAATTCCAACAGTACATAAAGGTTTCACGTAAATTAACGGATGAAACATTTGAAACCGTTGGCGATATTGATCATCCGGGCCGCTTAGCGGATATGATTACCTCACATCTTTCTTTAAAGCTGGATGATAAGCAGGAGATATTAGAATGCTTTGATGTCACGGAAAGAATACATAAGCTTCTGGATATTATTGCGGATGAGCGGAAGATTTTATCTATTGAAAAGAAAATCGGTCAAAAGATTAAAACTTCCATGGAAAAAACTCAAAAAGAATATTATTTAAGAGAGCAGTTAAAAGTGATACAAAAAGAATTGGGAGACCGTGACGGCAGAACTGGCGAATTGGAGCAGCTCAGAACAAAAATTGAACAGTCTGATATGCCTGAAAGAATTACCAACGTTGCGATGAAGGAATTGGGACGTTACGAAAAGGTCCCGCAGTCATCTGCTGAAAGCTCTGTCATCCGAAATTATATTGAGTGGCTTGTTTCGCTGCCATGGCAAACAAAAACAGAAGATAATATTCAAATGAAGAAAGCTGAAAAAGTGTTAAATGCAGATCACTATGGACTAGAAAAGGTGAAGGAACGCATTTTAGAATACTTAGCTGTTCAAAAGCTTACTAATACGATAAAGGGACCGATTTTATGTCTGGTCGGACCACCTGGAGTCGGGAAGACCTCTCTAGCGAAGTCAATTGCCAACGCAATTGACCGGAATTTTGTCCGTATTTCTTTAGGCGGTATTCGGGATGAAGCGGAAATTCGCGGTCATCGCCGAACTTATATCGGCGCCATGCCGGGAAGAATTATGCAAGGAATGCGGCGGGCCGAAACGGTTAATCCGGTATTTTTATTAGATGAAATTGAGAAAATGTCTAATGATTTTCGGGGCGATCCTTCTTCAGCTATGCTGGAGGTACTGGATCCAGAACAAAATCATAACTTTAGTGATCATTACATTGAAGAGACCTATGATTTATCTAATGTCTTGTTTATTGCTACCGCAAATAACATCAACAGTATTCCAGAGCCGTTATTGGACCGGATGGAATTAATCTCTATCCCGGGTTATACAGAGGTTGAAAAGCTGCATATCGCGAAACGTCACCTTATACCAAAACAAATTAAAGAAAATGGACTGACTAAAAGTAAAATACAAATTCGTGAGTCTTCCATCATGAAATTAATCCGAACATATACGAGGGAGGCCGGTGTCCGCGGTTTGGAAAGACAAATTGCGACGCTTTGCCGGAAAGCGGCTAAAGAGCTTGTCTCTGATGAAAGCAAGGACAGGATTATTATTACTGACCGCATTGTAGAAGAATATCTGGGCAAGCCGGCATACCGATATGGATTGATTGAAGAGGAAAATCAGGTTGGGGCGGCAACAGGCCTTGCATATACAACAGCTGGCGGAGATATTTTATCGATAGAGGTAACGCATTATCCGGGGAAAGGGAGCTTAAAGCTGACTGGTAAGCTTGGCGGCGTTATGCAGGAATCGGCGCAAGCGGCGTTCAGCTATGTGCGTTCCCGTACAGAACAGTTGAATATAGAACCCGATTTTTATGAAAAGTACGATATTCATATCCATGTTCCTGCCGGCGCAACACCTAAAGACGGTCCGTCAGCCGGAATTACCATTGCAACAGCCCTCGTATCTTCTTTGACAGGGCGTCCTATCAAAAGAGAAGTAGGAATGACCGGTGAAATTACACTTCGCGGGCGTGTCTTGCCTATTGGCGGATTAAAAGAAAAAGCATTAAGTGCACATCGCGCCGGATTGACAACGATTATTCTTCCGGAGGATAATGAAAAAGATATAGAAGACATTCCAGAAAGTGTCCGTGAGGGGCTTCAGTTTATCCCGGTGAAGCATTTAGATGAAGTCTTAGAAATCGCGTTGGTAAAGGAGGATGAACCTAATGAAAGTTAATCAAGCAGAAATTGTAATCAGTGCTGTCAGTGAGAAGCAATATCCGCAGGAGCAATATCCTGAGTTTGCGCTGGCTGGCCGTTCAAATGTCGGGAAATCTTCCTTAATCAACAAGCTGATTAACCGGAAAAACTTAGCAAGAACTTCTTCCAAGCCGGGAAAAACGCAAACGTTAAATTTCTATCTGATTAATGAATCCCTTTATTTTGTCGATGTTCCGGGTTATGGATACGCACAGGTATCTAAGAAGGAGCGGGCAAAATGGGGCGGCATGATGGAAGAGTATTTTAAAAATAGAGAACCGCTTCGGGCTGTTATTTTAATTACTGATTTACGTCATGAACCGACGACGGATGATGTTCAGATGTATGATTATTTGAAGTTTTTTGAGCTTCCGGTCATCGTGATCGGAACAAAGCTGGATAAAATCCCCAAAACAAAGAAGGACAAGCATATTAAACGATCTAAGAAGGTTTTAGAAATAGATCCAGATGATATTTTTATTCCATTTTCCGCAGAAACCGGCGAAGGCAAAGATGCGGTCTGGGGAGCGATAAAATCTTTCATCGCGGAGGAGCGTCCGTAAAACTTCCGCCTTAGTGACGTTTTGTTATAAGTGAAGATAAAATAAGGATACAGCCAGGAAATTTAATTCCTGACTGTATCCTTATTTGCGTTTGAGCATAAACATACCTAAGAGAATAAGCAGAACTGGCCAAAAACGTTCTAAGAGCGAAACAATCGGCTCAAGCCAGCTGGTGTATATAGAAAGCTGTTCCGAAAAAAGAAATAGCAAGCCTAACAAAATAGAGAAAAGGCCTAAGAAAAATCCTTTTTTTGTTTTGGTATAACGGATAATAAAGGCAAGTCCTATAATAATGAAATAAACAGACCAATCATCTATCCAAAAAGAATAATGCTTTACCCCGTGAAGATGAATGCCGATTCCAAAAAGTAAGGTACCTATAAATAAATTTTGGTACGTTTTTGTTGTATAGCTATGAATAATAATGCCAATTCCAATTACAATCAGGAAAGATTGCCATGAATATAGGTCAACAAAAAATGGAATTCGGAGCTCCCGCAGTAAAAGAAAAATACCGATTCCAATACATAGATAAGCCAGCAGTGAATGCTTTCTTTTCATCGAAATTCCTCCCAAATGTCTCTGTTTTAATACTGTAGATGATTATACTGGATGTAACAGACAGTCTCTTAAAAAGCAAGTACATCCTTTAAAAAAGTGAGTTCCTTGCTATAATGGGTCAGTTATGTTACATTACAGTCGGAATAAGTTGTTGCAGCGGTCGTTTTTATTTAGCTGGAATGAATCATTTTATCATACATATCCTTATGTTACGTACAAATTGTTTCAGATTCTGTTCACATTTTAGCACGAAAAGCATTTCATGACATGTTATAATGATTATTAGATAATAATCATAAAAAGTTTTGAATCATTTAATCATAATGGGGGTAGTACGGTGCATATTTTAAAGGTTGGGTTTAATTACAAAACAACCCCTGTAGAAATTAGGGAAAAGTTTACGTTTAATGAAGAAAAATTGTCAGAAGCAATGATTGCATTGAAGGAACAGAAGAGTATTCTGGAAGATGTGATTGTTTCAACATGTAATCGGACGGAAGTATACGCAGTTGTTGATCAGCTTCATACTGGCAGATACTATATTAAACAATTTTTAGCAGATTGGTTTGGAGAAGAGAAAGAAACCTTTTCGACATACTTGCAGATTACGGAGGACGATGGTGCAATGGAGCATCTGTTTCGCGTGACAACCGGACTCGATTCCATGGTTCTTGGCGAAACACAGATTCTTGGCCAGCTGAAACAAGCTTTTTCAAAAGGACAACTGGCAAATACAACAGGTACCATTTTTAATGAACTGTTCAAACAAGCTATTACATTCGGGAAACGGATGCATAAAGAGACAGGGATCGGTGAACATGCTGTCTCCATCAGCTATGCAGCTGTGGAATTAGCAAAAGAAAAGTTTGGAGATTTGAGTAATAAGCATGTAGCTATTTTAGGCGCCGGCAAAATGGGCGAATTGGCAGCGAAAAACATTCAAGGCGCTGGAGTAAAGGATATCACTGTCATTAACCGCACACAGGAGAAAGCAAAAATGATGGCAGAGAAATTTGAAGCTAAGGTTGCTGGGATGGATGAACTATCCGCTGTATTAGAAGAAGCGGATATTTTGATCAGCTCTACCGGTTCAGAATCTGTTGTCTTATCGAAAGAAGATATTGAAAAGGTGCAGAGTAAACGGCAGGATAAAGAATTATTCTTAGTAGATATTGCGGTTCCCCGGGATATCGATCCGGAAATTGCTGAAGTAAATCAGGTTGCTTTATTTGATATCGATCACCTGCAGCATATTGTAGATGAGCATCTGGAGTCACGAAAAGCAGCAGCAGAACAAATTGAAATATCCTTAGAGGAAGAAATTGTTCAATTCAAGGAATGGATGAAAACATTAGGAGTTATTCCGGTTATATCTGCTTTGAGACAAAAAGCGTTATCTATTCAAACGGAAACAATGAAAAGTATTGAACGGAAAATTCCAAGTCTGACGGATCGTGAGAAAAAAGTGCTTAATAAGCACACGAAAAGTATTATCAATCAGTTACTGAAAGAGCCGATTACGCAGGCGAAAGAATTGGCCGGCGCAGAGCAGGCAGATGAGGCATTGCAATTATTTATTGATATTTTTGGAATTGAGAATGAGGTAAGAGAAGAATTTGCGAAACAGTTGAAAAAGAATGATGCATTCACTAAATTTACGCAAGAGGAAGCCTCCTCATTCAAGGTTATTGAACGAGTAACCACTGCCTAAGCAGGATGGATTCACCCTGTTTACATCATTCACATCCAACCAGAAGGTCATTTCATTTACTTTCTGGTTGCTTTTTATTGTAGAAGAGGTTGTTCAAAAGTCACCAAATGATAAGCGGCGAACTCTGTAGTTGACGTGTGTTTTACGATGGGACTGGGACAGCGGTTACCAATGTTGTCAGGTTAATGAATTTTCTTAAATTCCATACAAATAACAATAAAACTATCTAGCGTAGTGTTTTTCCGTAGCGGTAGCACAAACCTGACAACATTGAGACCTGCGATTACTCGGTCTATTAAAACCGTTGCTGCGATTACTCGCCCCATCGAAAACCTTTGTGGACAACACAGAAGTCACCACATCCTGTGGAAGCCCGTTCGTAAAACACACGTCGCCTTGTTCTTCTTGCTTCTAGATTTGGCAACTTTTGAACACGTATTAGAATAAACCCGGAAAAGTCGAGGAGGAGACATCATGCGAAAAATAATTGTTGGTTCGAGAAAAAGTAATTTAGCAATGACACAAACGAAATGGGTTATTGATCAGCTGAAAAAAGCTGGTGTAGAAAATGAATTTGAGATAAAAAAGATTGTTACAAAAGGAGATCAAATCCTTGATGTAACTTTATCAAAAGTTGGCGGAAAAGGTCTTTTTGTAAAAGAAATTGAAAAAGCAATGTTTGACAAGGAGATTGACTTTGCTGTTCACAGCATGAAGGATATGCCTTCTTCTCTTCCTGAAGGACTGGAGATTTCCTCTATTCCGGACAGAGAAGACCATCGCGATGCCTATATTGCGAAAAATAATATTAAATTAGCAGACCTTAAAGAAGGCTCGATTGTCGGCACAAGCAGCTTACGCAGAGGGGCACAAATTCTTGCTGCCAGACCGGATTTAGAGATTAAATGGATTCGAGGTAATGTGGAAACACGAATTCGAAAACTAAATGAAGAAGACTACGATGCAATTATTTTGGCTGTATCCGGATTAAAGCGAGTCGGTTTAAGTGAGGATCTGATTACAGAATACCTGGATCCGGAAATCTGTGTACCTGCTGTAGGACAGGGTTCTCTTGCAATTGAAAGCCGTGCAGAGGATACAGAATTAAAAGAAATCGTCCGAAAGATTCATAATGAATATACCGCCAAAACGGTACTGGCGGAACGTACTTTTCTGCATTTATTGGAGGGAGGCTGTCAAGTTCCTATTGGCGGCTATGCTTATTTAGATGGCGAAGAAATTGTATTAACTGCTTTAGTAGGTACGCCCGATGGACAAACGATTTTGAAGGAAGTTGTCCGCGGTAACGACTCTGTACAAGTTGGTAAGCAGGCAGCAGAAATATTAATGAATCAGGGAGCTAAAGATATCGTTGACCGTGTCAAAGAGGAGATGGAATAATCATGGGTAAGCCGCTTCACGGGGAGCGCATATTGATTACGAGAGAAGAGACAAAAGCTGCTGAAATGGCGGGGAAAGTCACAAAGCTGGGTGGAAGTCCGGTCATCGTCCCAATGATTAAAATAAATTTTCTAAAACAGTTTGAAGATACTTCTGTACTGGAACGTCTCTCGGATTTCAGCTGGGTATTTATAACAAGTGCCAACGGGGTGGAGGGTTTTTTTCAGCTGCTCCGTAAACAGCAGATAAAACTGCCACAAGAATTGAAGATAGGAATCGTCGGGAAGAAAACAGAAGAAGTATTGCATCGATATGGTTATACTGCTTCTTTTGTTCCAGAAACCTTTGATGCCCAGGCTATGGCAGAAGCGTTTATTTCTTTTTACACATTGAATAAGCCAGTGCTGCTGATACGGGGAAATTTATCAAGGCCGACGCTTCCAGAAAAACTGAAAGAAGCACAGATTGCTTATGAGACTTTGGAAGTATATGAGACAACGTATTGTATGGAATCCAAACAAAAGTTGAATCAAGTGCTTTCCGCCGTGGATTATATCACGTTTACAAGTCCATCAACAGCAGAAGCGTTTGTGCAATTGGCAGAATATATACCAAAAAATGCAACATATATTTGTATCGGTAATACGACGGAAGAAAAGGCGAGGGAATTAGGAATTTCTGATGTATATACGTCAACGCCTTATACCGCAGATGCGATGTTGAATTTAATTTCAACGATTGCAAATGAAAGGAAGATAAATCATGAGTGAATTTACATTTGACAGACATCGGCGTTTGCGTTCATCTGTTTCGATGCGCGCACTCGTTCAAGAAACACACCTAAGGGCAACGGATTTTATTTATCCGATATTTGTTATTGAAGGAGAAGACATCCGAAATGAGGTTTCTTCCATGCCGGGAGTTTTCCAGGTTTCTTTTGATCATTTATTGAAGGAAGTGGAGGAAGCATATCAATTAGGAATTCGTTCACTTATTTTGTTTGGTGTGGTAGAAGAAAAGGACGAAATCGGCTCTGAGGCTTTTCATGATCATGGAATTATTCAGGAAGCCACAAGAATCGTGAAACAAGCGTATCCAGAAATGCTTGTAGTCGCAGATACCTGTTTATGCGAATACACGTCGCATGGACATTGTGGCGTAATTGAAAATGGAGATGTAGCCAATGATGCTTCTCTGGAGCTGTTAGCTAAAACAGCTGTATCTCAGGCAAAGGCAGGTGCCGATATTATTGCTCCTTCCAATATGATGGACGGATTCGTAACCGTCATCCGCCATGCTTTGGATGAAGCCGGTTTTCATCATATTCCGATTATGTCCTATGCGGTGAAATATGCTTCCGCTTATTACGGACCTTTCCGTGATGCAGCAGACAGTACACCTCAATTTGGAGACAGGAAAACATATCAGATGAACCCTGCTAACCGTTTAGAGGCAATCCGTGAAGCGAAATCGGATATTAAAGAAGGCGCTGATTTCTTAATTGTAAAACCAAGCCTGTCTTATATGGATATTATGCGTGAGGTGAAAGACAATTTTGACGTGCCCGTCGTTGCGTATAACGTGAGCGGGGAGTATTCCATGATTAAAGCAGCTGCTTTAAATGGCTGGATTGATGAGAAAAAATTAGTGACAGAAACCCTGCTATCAATGAAACGTGCAGGCGCAGACTTAATTATTACCTATTTTGCAAAAGATGTGGCAAAATGGTTGCAAGAAGATAAATAAGGGAGGAAGAGCATGGTAAACACAAGGTCAGTAGATGCTTATAAAGAAGCGGTTGATTTAATGCCCGGCGGAGTGAATTCTCCGGTACGTGCATTTAAATCAGTGGGATTGGATCCGATTTTTATGGAAGAAGGAAAAGGCTCTAAAATTACCGATATTGATGGCAACACGTATATTGACTACGTATTAAGCTGGGGTCCGTTGATTTTAGGACATGCTGATGAGCGTGTAACGGAAAGCTTAAAGGAAGTTGTTGAAAAAGGGACAAGCTTTGGAGCGCCTTCATTGTTAGAAAATCAGCTTGCAAAGCTTGTTATCGATCGTGTCCCATCCATTGAAATGGTGCGAATGGTCAATTCCGGAACAGAAGCAACGATGAGTGCAATTCGTCTGGCGCGCGGCTACACCAACCGGGATTTGATTATTAAATTTGAAGGAAGCTATCACGGTCACGGGGACTCCCTGCTGATTAAGGCAGGTTCCGGTGTCGCAACACTTGGTCTTCCAGACAGCCCTGGAGTACCAGAGAATATCGCGAAGAATACAATCACTGTTCCTTATAATGATGTCGATAGTCTGAAGCTTGCTTTTGAGCATTATGGTGACAAAATTGCAGCGGTGATTATGGAGCCTGTATGTGGAAATATGGGAGTCGTTCCTCCAAAAGAAGGTTTCTTACAAGCTGTTCGCGACATTACGGAGCAAAATGGCTCACTTCTTATCTTTGATGAGGTAATGTCTGGTTTCCGTGTCGGCTACTACAGCGCGCAGGGACATTTTGATGTTACTCCGGATTTGACTTGTCTTGGTAAAGTTATTGGCGGCGGTCTGCCTGTCGGCGCGTACGGCGGAAAACGTGAAATTATTGAGCAGATTGCACCGACTGGTCCGATTTATCAAGCCGGTACATTATCCGGTAACCCCTTAGCTATGACAGCGGGCTATGAATCGTTAGCGTCCTTGTCAGAAGCGTCCTATGAAGAAATTAATAAAAAAGTGGACCGTCTTACAGAAGGATTCCGCCAGGCGGCAGATAAATATGATATACCGCTTCATATTAATCGTGCCGGTTCAATGGTCGGTGTATTCTTCACAGATCAGGAAGTTGTCGATTTTGAAACGGCGCAATCCTCTAATTTAGACTACTTTGCGCAATATTACCGTGCGATGATTGAAGAAGGCGTATTTTTGCCGCCATCTCAATTTGAAGGATTATTCTTATCTACTGCACATACAGATGAGGATATTGAAAAGACAATTGCAGCAGTGCATACTGCTTTTTCTAAGATTGAAAAGTAATTATAAAAAGATTAGTAAAAGAGAAATCCAAGTGGGTTTCTCTTTTTTTAGGAATAAGAGGGAAGTCGACTCCTGCGGGAAAAGCAACAGGTAGACCTGAGCAGGAAGTAGTTTTCTTACCGTGCGGCTAAGCCGTTGCCCGCGGAAAGCGACTTCCCGGGACTGCGATTACTCGCTCCATCGAAAACCGTCGTAGCGGACATCTGCTCGGCAAGAATACCAGTATTTTAAAGACCAAGTGATTTTCTTGGTTTTTCTTACTGACAGGATATTACTTTCACAAAATTTCAGGCGGGGTGATCATACAATGATGCTGTTTCAAAATAATAAGCTAACCGTTCGTAAATTAGCAAAAGAGGATAATTATTTACTGGCAAAGTGGCTTTCTGATCCGGCAGTTCTTCAATTTTACGATGGGAGAGATAATCCATTTGATTTAGAAAAAGTGAATGAAAAATTTTATCCGCTTCAAGACAATGTAGTCCGATGTATCATAGCTTTTGATAGTTTGAAAATCGGTTACATTCAATATTATCTATTAAATATAAATACGAGAAAAAAATACGGTTATTTAAATGATAAAGATGTTATTTATGGAATGGACCAATTTATAGGAGAAACGCAATACTGGGATAGAGGTATTGGCAGCCTCCTGATCAAGTCAATGGTTGCTTATTTAATTAACAAGAAACGCATAAATAAAGTCGTCATGGATCCTCAAGCCTGGAATAAAAGAGCGATTCGCTGTTACGAGAAAAGTGGTTTTAAGAAAATAAAATTACTTCCTTGCCATGAACTGCATGAGGGGGAATATCGGGATTGCTGGTTAATGGAATACCGGGAAACAGAGTGATTTTTTGAAGGGCATTTAACATAAACGATACCCCGGCTTTTCTTGTTTGCTTTAAACCAATCTTCCTCCTTAGCATATTCCGCGGTTTCTTATCATATAAATGATAACGAATGATTCGCATCTGGACTGTTTGCGAGAGGAGGAATACATTTGTCAGTAGATTCTAATTCATTTATTTTTGAACTGGAAGAATCACTGTTTTTTGAAAAAGGACAGGAAGTAGAAGAACTCAGGGGAATTTCCATTGAACCAGAAATAACAATCGAATCATTAGATAACTATATTTCTATCCATGGCAATCTTGAGCTGCAGGGAGAATATCAAAAAGTAAATGGTGAAGAAGAAGGAGAAGAGATTTTTGACTTTGATCAAATTCAAGCTAAGCGTTATGTCGAAAGTATTAGAGAGGTAAATGGACTGTATGTATTCACCCATAAATTTCCTGTAGATATATCTGTGCCGCCTCATCGGGTGAATAAAATAGAAGATGTCACGGTGCAAATTGAATCCTTTGATTATGATTTATTAGGTGCAGATAGTTTAAAAATTACTGCTGCGGTTGAGATTCAAGGGATTTTACAGGATGAAGCATATCGTCCGTCAGAAGAAAATTGGGAAACAGCAGAAGCGGATCAAGAACAGGTAGGAGACACATTTTCCTTTGAAATAGAACTTCCGGAAGAAGCATTGACCCGCAATGAACAAACGATCTTGGAAGATCAGAAAAAATTAGAAGAACTGCTAGCGTCGGAAGAAGAAATAAAACCGGAAGTTGAGCCGATATTAGAAGAAAGCCCTTCGGAAGAAGCATTAATTCGTAATGAGCAAACGATATCGAAAGATCAGAAAAAAATGGAAGAACTATTAACATTGCAAGAAAGCCATTCAGAAGAGGAGCCAGAAGATGACCCGGATCGATGGAAAGTAAAGTCACAGCCTCTTTCTGAATATTTTGAGTCTCTTTCGAAAGGAAAGGCTTCAGAGGATGATTCAGAAGAAGAAGAGCAGATGGAAGAGGTATTAGAAGCTGAGGAAGATATGGAGATGACAGAGGAGAAACCAGGCTGGGATGTCGCTGATGAATCCGAGGTGATTGATTATATAGAAGATACCTTCTATCCAGATACACCCAGGGAGGAAGAAATACTGGTGGCTGAAGAAACGAAAAAAGAGGAGGAACGAACAGAAAGCGAATCGTTACTATCTCAGATTTTCCGTGAAGCAGACGAGGATCATTATGCCAAAATGCGTCTGTGCATTGTTCAGGAGAATGACACAATCGATACCATAGCAGAACGGTTTGCAATCAGCCCGCTGCAATTAATCAAGCATAACCAATTAGAAGAAGAATTGGAAGTAAATGAAGGACAGCTGCTTTATATTCCATCTAAACAATAAATAAAGACTCTGCACAAATAATGAATGAGATTATTTGTGCCGGAGTTTTACATAATCTATGTTTTTAATTATTTTATACAGGTTAATATTCAGATGTAATGCAGATTTGATATACACGAGCAATTCCGAGTTTACAAATAAGGGGTGACATGTAGTGAATATATGGAAGAAGGTCCTGGAAGCATATCATATCTATCCCGTCAGTATCGAAAAACAGACAGAGCGTGTTGTAAAAGTATTTGACGGTATGCAGGAATATGCTTTGAAGCGCAGTTTTTTAACAGAACAGACGATGGAGAATTGGCAGCATGTCTACCGTATTGCTCGTGAAAAAAATGTGACAGAGATTTTACCTGTGTATTTAACCCGGGACAATGCATTTTTTCATAAGGAGGAAAACTTTTACTATTATTTAACACCTTGGATTGACTCTCCGGAGGTCACAGATTCCGCGTATAACATTGAGCGAACAATGCAGACACTTGCACAGATTCATAAAAAGACAAGGCAGACCAGCCGTATTAAATCCGATCGTCTTAAAGAATCATTTCAAGGATTTTCGAGCTTTTGCAAGCAATCCTTAGATCAGCTCCATGTTCGTGTCACCGATTATGAAAGCCGAAAATATATGTCACCGTTTGAACTGCTTTATTGCACGCATTATAAGGGTGTTTGCCATGCTGTAGGGCTGCTGCAAGATAAACTGTATCAAATCTATGGAGAGGAAGAAACGGAGATTTTATGGTCTTCCAGCTTATGTCATCAACGAGTCGATGATACGCATTCAAAGGGAGGCTATTTAATTAATTGGGAATCAGGTGGTTTTGAACATCCGGCACGTGATTTATCCCATTATTTCCGAGGATTGACAGGCGCTTATAACCAGCCTGAAGAAACGATACAGCAAGCATTTACCGTCTATCAAAAAACAAATCATCTGACTGTAAAGGAAATGCATCTTGTTTCTGTCTATTTACTAAATCCATCATTCTATTTAAGTGTACTCAAGAATTATACAGACCGCCGCACAAAGAAATCGATGGTTAATCAGGTCAAAGAGCTGCAGCAGCAATTCCGCCGTTTAGAATTTGGGATGAATTGGGTGGAGTTTATACAAGAAACATATGAGTCCAAGGAAGAACAGCCAGACTAAATCCATTGCAGATAAAAAGCTACCACTAGACCAATTAGGAGTCCAAGTAATAAAATATCAAGTGTTGTTGGTATTAAAAGCGTCCGGATAAGCTGGAAAATCATAATTGGTGTACACACGGTTTCCGCAACAAAAATACATTTTCTAGCCCATGGCGGGAGCCGGTAACGATAGAAACGAGACATCTTTTTTCACCTCCTGTTTGTTTGATAAAGATAAACTTCAGAAATTTGATATATTATGTTATGTATAAATGCTCGAAAGGTGTGTCAATAATATAGATACACTTTTTTTTAATGAACCGGGAACAAGCCTATTTATCGGTAAATATATGAAAATCTAGTTGACGTTCTCAGAAGGAAACGATAAAATAAATGTTACGAAGAAAACATACGAACACGTGGAAGAGAAGTAGTAAAGAAAAAACGCTCTTAGAGAGGGAAATCCTGTGCTGAAAATTTCCTGGGAAGGTTGTTCTTGAAGTCGTCTCTGATGTAGAATCTTTGAAAAATGGAGTAGGAGATTCCGGTTGTCAGCCGATATTCATGACCATAAGTGTGCTTCAATCAGGCTGCAACAGCTTTTATTGATCAGCAAACAAAGGTGGTACCACGGAAATATACCTTTTCGTCCTTTATTTATAAGGATGAAAAGGTTTTTTTAGTTGAACGAATAAAGGAGGTTTTTTAACATGTCAGATAAACAAAATCAGCTTCCTCCTAAATATAATCCACAGGAAGTGGAAGCAGGAAGATATCAGTTTTGGTTAGATGGGAAGTTTTTTGAAGCAAAGGATGATCCGGAAAAAGAGCCGTATTCCATTGTGATTCCGCCGCCAAATGTAACAGGGCGATTGCATTTAGGGCATGCATGGGATACAACGATGCAGGATACCATCACACGTATGAAGCGTATGCAGGGCTATGATGTATTGTGGCTTCCTGGAATGGACCATGCGGGGATTGCTACCCAGGCAAAGGTAGAAGCAAAATTAAAAGAATTGGGAACAAACCGTTATGAGCTTGGACGGAAAAAGTTCCTAGAAAAATCCTGGGAGTGGAAAGAGGAATATGCAAGCTTTATTCGCTCGCAGTGGGAGAAGCTTGGACTTGGTTTAGACTATTCCCGGGAGCGTTTCACGTTAGACGAAGGTTTGTCTGAAGCTGTTCGGGAGGTATTTGTCCGTCTTTACGAAAAAGGATTGATTTACCGCGGAGAATATATTATTAACTGGGATCCCTCCACTAAAACAGCCCTTTCAGATATTGAGGTAATTTATGAAGAGATTCCAGGGAAGTTTTATCATATGCGCTATCCGATAAAGGATAGTGAGGAAACAATCGAGATTGCGACGACCCGACCGGAAACCATGCTCGGGGATACGGCCGTTGCGGTGCATCCAAAAGATGAACGCTATCAGCATTTAATCGGCAAGACGGTTATCCTGCCGATTGTAGGAAGAGAAATGCAAATAGTGGCGGATGATTATGTAGATATGGAGCTTGGTTCCGGAGCAGTAAAAATTACACCTGCTCATGATCCAAATGACTTTGAAATCGGGAACCGTCATGATCTAGAGCGTGTCCTTGTGATGAACGAAGATGGCACCATGAATGAAAATGCAGGAAAGTATCAGGGATTAGACCGTTTTGAATGCCGGAAGCAGCTGGTTAAGGACCTGCAAGAGCAGGGCGTGCTATTTGAAATCGAAGAACGTCCACATCAGGTTGGACATTCGGAGAGAAGCGGTGCAGTGGTTGAGCCTTACTTATCTACACAATGGTTTGTAAAAATGGAGCCATTGGCAGAATCAGCTTTGAAGATGCAGGATTCGGACGCGGAAAAAGTCAACTTTGTACCAGAGCGATTTGAAAAAACATATTTCAACTGGATGGATAATATCCGTGACTGGTGTATTTCCAGACAATTATGGTGGGGACACCGGATTCCGGCTTGGTACCATAAAGAAACAGGTGAAATTTATGTAGGCAAAGAAGCGCCAGAGGATGCTGAAAACTGGGAGCAGGATGAGGATGTATTGGATACATGGTTCTCCTCTGCCTTATGGCCGTTCTCTACCATGGGCTGGCCTAATGAAGAATCTGCTGATTTGAAACGTTATTTCCCTACCAATGTTTTGGTAACAGGCTATGATATTATTTTCTTCTGGGTATCCCGGATGATTTTCCAATCAAAGGAATTTATGAATGAACGTCCATTTGAGGATACATTGCTGCATGGTTTAATTCGTGATGCAGAAGGAAGAAAAATGAGTAAATCCCTGGGGAACGGGGTAGACCCGATGGATGTCATTGATAAATACGGTGCCGATTCACTGCGCTATTTCTTAATGACGGGTTCTACACCTGGTCAGGACCTGCGTTTCCATTGGGAGCGAATTGAGTCTACCTGGAATTTTGCCAATAAAGTATGGAATGCCTCCCGCTTTTCTCTTATGAATATGGAAGGGTTCCAGTATGAGGATATTGATTTAACAGGGGACTTAACGGTTGCAGACAGATGGATTTTATCTCGATTGAATGAAACAATTGACCATGTAACGAGAAATGCGGATAAATATGAATTTGGTGAAGCAGGAAGATATCTCTATAACTTTATTTGGGATGAATTCTGTGATTGGTATATTGAAATGGCAAAACTGACGTTATATGGCGAGGATGAAGCTAAGAAAAACACAACCCGTTCTGTTTTGGCTCATGTTTTAGACCAGACGATGCGCATGCTGCATCCGTTTATGCCGTTTATCACAGAGGAGATCTGGCAACAGCTTCCGCATGAAGGAGCATCTATTACAGTCAGCGAATGGCCAAAAGTAAATCTGGCATTTGATGATAAAAAAGCAGTTTCTGAAATGCAGCGCTTAGTCGCTATTATCAAATCTGTACGTAACAGCCGGGCTGAGGTAGATACACCGATGTCTAAGCAAATTGAGATGCTTATCTCCGCAGAAAATGAAGTACTTGTGCAGGAATTAGAAAAAAATCGGGAATATTTAGAGCGTTTCTGTAACCCGAGCTCTCTGCAAATTGCAGAAGATATTGCAGCTCCGGACAAGGCGATGACCTCTGTTGTGACAGGTGCAGAAATCTTTCTTCCTTTAGAAGGCCTGATTGACTTTGATAAAGAAATCGCACGTTTGGAAAACGAACTTGCTAAATGGAACAAAGAAGTAGAAAGAGTGCAGAAAAAGCTCTCTAACCAAGGCTTTATCAGCAAAGCACCAGAAGCATTAGTAGAAGAAGAAAAACAGAAAGAAAAAGATTATCTGGATAAACAGGCGAAAGTAAAAGCCCGTTTAGCAGAATTAAAACAATAATGAAAAATGCTATGAGACAAATTCTCATAGCATTTTTTCTTTTATATACGTTACATATTCTTCTAATATATTGATATCGCTGAGCTTGCTCAGCGTACGCGAACCGACGGCATCTTCAATTTCATTAAATATAAATTCTCCATTTTCCGTGAACATAAAATCAATACCGGCAAGCCCAAAATCATAAGCATTTATAATTGTTTGAACGATATTTTTTTCTGTTTCATTTAACGTATACAGAGATGCTGTTCCGCCAAGAGAGTAATTTGCGCGAAAATCATTTGAATTCTCACGCAAAACAGCTGCTATAATCCTTGTACCAATCACGAACACGCGTAAATCCTTGCCCGGCTGAATATGCTGGGAAGACTGTAACACATAATCTTCCGTTAAGCTTTGACGATATGCTTCCCATTCTTTTTGGCTATGAAGCATCGCAACCTGCTTTCCTCCTTTTCCATTAGCTGTTTTGGCAACAAAAGGAAAATCAAACGGCAAGGAGGGTGGATCCATTTTTCCGGGAAAAAAATAGGTTTCCGGAACAGGAATACCTAGTTGCTGGATAGCGAGATAGCCATATGCTTTATGATTAAATGTTTCTGAGATTATAGAGTGATTAAATACGGTAATTCCCATTAACTCTAATTGTTTATTGAGAAGAGGCTCCATTGTCCGGACGACTGCGAAATCTGCACAGATTTCTTCTCCATTTGCATAGATAACCTGTTTATTTTGGTCTATGCCAATCGATAGATCTTCCCTGACCAATAACGTGAGATGGATGGACTGCTTTTTAGCTTCATCTATAAACCAGTCGATATAGCTTTTATTTCTTATTGAATCTGCTTTCGTATATATGAGCCATCCATTCATCGGGAAAGCTCCTTTTTTATATAAGTTATCATATAATCAGCGGCGTTAACGCCCGTACACTCATATAGATTGCGGATATGTGCGTTCGCATTTATTTCACAAATCAGCAGTTCACTGTCTCGGCCAAATAATAAATCGACGCCGGCAAAATCAGCTCCAATAGCTTTTGCTGCTGCTACAGCCAGCTTTTCTGTATTCTCATTAAGGGGAAAGGGCAGCATTTTGCCTCCATTAGTTACGTTTGCCCGAAAATCTACGTCGTTTTGCCGTTCCACAGCAGTTATCGCTTTGTCACCAACTACCTGAACGCGGATATCCCGGCCTCTGCTTTCCTCTATATAACGCTGAAATACGAAGGGGCGCTCGCCAATATTCGAGATAATATTTGTTAAGCCCTGTTGGTTGTCGATTAAATGAACCTGTTCACCAAAGGAGCCATATGCTTCTTTCACAATCAGCGGAAAACCAAAATGATCGATTATTTCCTGGATATAGTCGGACGGCAGATCACCTGCATGATATTTTTTAGGAGCAATAATCGTTTCCGGAATAGGAAGCTGATTTCTCATGAGCATTTGATAAGTGTAGATTTTATCGTCGCTGATTTCGATAGCATGTGAACTATTAAAGACACGAACCCCCAGCTGCTCCAGCTGTCTTGCCAGATAAATATCCTTGTCGATAAAAAAAGCAAAATCAGGCAGTTTATTATGGTTTGGTATAGGTGACACCGTTCCATTTTTCGGGCATAATAAAGTTAAAACCGCATCGTTTTTTAAACAAATGGTTTTCATTTTTTGTTTTGCAGCGGCTTCTTCAATCATAGTTGCATAATCGAGAAATTTATCCGTTGCGATACTTCCATTAATAATAATCCAGCCAGTATAATTCAAAATCGTACATCCTTTCTGCTAGAGGGTAAAAATTTAGCTATTGGTCAATTTTCCCTGATAACCTTAGGGAAGTCACTGAGGAGATGAAGCGGCCACCTCCCTGTATACAAAAAGTTTTAGCTGTATGTAATATAGCAGGGAAAAGCACGGACGCTTATGCTGTGATAATTAGTATACGATGAAATAGACAAAGGAGGAAAGAAAGATGCGTACGAACATCCATGATTTTTTTGAAAAACGTCAGCAGCTTGGCGTACAGCCGGGGCTAGACCGGATAGAAGCATTATTAGAAGCTTTAGATCATCCGGAGAAGAAGTTTACTTCGGTCCACATTGCCGGTACAAACGGAAAAGGATCCACAGGAGCTTTTTTGCAGGCTGCTTTAAGAGCAAATCGTTATCGGATTGGAACCTTTACATCACCAAGTTTAAATGGTTTGACCGGATTTATTCTCTACAATGGGGAATTTATTTCAGAAGATGTATTCGCCGAACTATTTGAAGAAATAAATCCAATCATTGAACAAATGGATCAAGAAGGCAAGCCGCCAAGCCATTTTGAAATTATGACAGCAATGGCATTTTTATATTTCTCCAGAAATGTTGATATAGCTATTATTGAAGCTGGTATGGGCGGAAGAGACGATACTACCAATGTGATACAACCAGTTTTATCCATTATTACCACGGTTTCCAAGGACCATACTGCTTTTTTGGGAGATACACTTGTGGAAATCGCAGCGCATAAAGCTGGAATTATAAAACCTCATACTCCGATTATAACAGGGGTAGAAGGAGAGGCGCTCACTCCAATTGTTAATGAAGCAAATAAAAATAGAGCAGTATTATATCGTTTTGGGATGGACTTTACGATGGAAAATATTCAGATTGATGAATTTGAATGGAAAAACCTTGGCTCGCGTTATCGAGTAAAGCTTCGGACAATTGGGTTACATCAGCATCATAATGCTTCCGTAGCGATACAGGCGTTAAAAGTGTTAAAAAATCGATTCGGTCATCTGGATATGCACACGTCCATCGAAGCAATTCAAAAAGTGACCATCGCCGGCAGAATGGAAAAGATTCATGATAATCCGTTTATTCTAGTAGATGGTGCTCATAACGAAGCAGGAGTAAGAGCTTTTATTAAAACTGTGAGAGCTATTTATCCAAGAAGAAAAGTACATGTACTGTTTGCAGCTTTTAAAGATAAAGATATAGAAGAAATGCAACGTCTGCTGGCAGATGTCTTTCCAAACTTATATATAACATCGTTTGACCATCCCCGGGCAGCTGCCTTAACCGATTATCCGCTGCAAGATAAGGGAGAACAGGTCGAGGACTGGCAGGCATGGATGAAAGAAAAAATAAAAACGTCAATGGCACCGATCCTGATAACAGGTTCCTTTCATTTTGTTGATTATATCCGTTCTTTTGTGAAGACACTTGAAGCGTCTGAATAGGGAGGGGTTATCAAGAAAATTGTAGAACGATTATAATAGATAGCGTCATGATTCGCCTTACTTTTTACAAGGGCTGTGCTAGAGTAAAACAAAACTGGCACTGGAGGGCTGGATGAATGACAAAACATAAACTGCATAGAATAAAAGATACGAAAGGTACTTGGACATACAAAGTCCACACATCCTCCAAAGAAGATAGTGCAGAAAGAGCATCGGCAGCAACGCTGGAGAACGAACCGGAAGAAACAGACATCACCACGCTGACAGCTGTCAAAAGCACGAATAAGGGGAAATTAAAAAGAAATTCGGTATGGAAAACAATCCTGATTAGTGGAGGTAGTGCTGTGCTTGTCGGCACCTTGATTGGTTTTTTTATTTTCCGGATGTTTCTGCAGGTTGATACACCGACAAGTGCTGAAAATCCATCCCAAACAACCCCAGCGGTAACGCCGGCAGAAAAGGAAGAAGCCAGTCCAGATGTTATTGCTGTTACACTCGCTTCGTTAGAAACCTATATCCTTCAAGCAGGTGTTTTTTCAGAACAAGAAAATGCTGACCCATTAATCGCCAGCTTGACGAATTTAAATATTCCATCTGTATTTTTTGACAGGGATGGAGAGTTTTATCTAATGGCAGGAGTTGCATCATCAGAGGATGCTGCACAGGCTCTTGCTGCATCCCTTTCCGATAATCAGGCAGAGCTTTATGTGAAGGCATGGGGAACGCAGACAAAGGAAATAGAAATGACCGAAGCAGAAAGTGAATGGATCACAGCGTTTCAAACTTTTTTTGAGGAGCAGCTCCAGCAGACAGAGTCCAATCAGCCGATTGCTGAGGAAGAGATAGCTGCTCTAGTGGACAAGGCTCCTGCAGAGACTGTGGCGATTGATGAATTATTAAGCAGCTTAACCGAAATGCAAGGAGAGCCTTCTTCTTATCAATTGTTGACCTGGATGAAAATCTATGACGAATTATAGGGAGCAGATGTTGAAAAACCATTAGAAAGCTGGCATATCAATCCAGCTTTCTAATGGTTTTTCTTAATGAACTGGTAATTTTATATAAAATTTATTTTTACAATAGTAATAAGTTAACAAAACAGCCGTTTCTTATTGGAAAACAGCAATTATAGTGAGATAAATTATATTGGAAACGGATATTTGCCAGGTTGTCGGAAAAGAACGGTATCGCTATGATGTAAAGTGAAACTTTCTTCAGCGGTTTTTTTACCTCTGCCGAAGAAGGGAAAAGGCTAAGTTCGCGACGTCATCGGACGGAGACTGCGATAAATAAACGAAAGGCGGGATACCCGTGGGAAAACCAATTTTTATACGAGATTTGCCGACAGAAGACAGACCGAGAGAGCGCTTGCTAAAATATGGGGCAGATAAATTGAGCAACCAGGAAATACTTTCTATTTTAATCGGCAGCGGTTCTAAAAATGAACCGGTTCAATTACTTGCAGACCGTATTTTGATGCATTTTGAAGGGATAAAGCTGCTGCGAGATGCCACTGTGGAAGAATTGACAGCGATTAAAGGGATTGGAACGGCAAAAAGTTTAAATATACTGGCTGCCATTGAGCTTGGAAAGCGAATCAGCAGCTATAAGCCGGTAGATGCCTATGTAATCCGCTCTCCAGAAGACGGCGCGAATTACGTTATGGAAGAGATGCGTAATTTATCGCAGGAGCATTTTGTAGCGCTTTTTCTAAATACTAAAAATCAAATCATTCACCGGCAGACTATCTTTATCGGTTCGTTAAATGCTTCTATCGTCCACCCCCGTGAGCTGTTCCGAGAAGCTGTAAAACGGTCAGCTGCCTCCATACTAGTTTGCCATAATCACCCCTCCGGAGATCCAACCCCCTCACAGGAAGATATTCTTGTTACAAAGCGTCTTGTCGAATCTGGAGATATCATCGGAATAAAGGTTATTGATCATTTAGTTATTGGGAATGAGTGTTTTGTTTCATTAAAACAAAAAGGATACTTATAAATACTATCTATTTTAGCGTTTTTTTCGTATAATTATATTTGGAATTAATTTTCAGCGCCATTTTTCGGAAAATATAAAAGTGGCGCTTCTTAGAATTGTAGAAAGTGTCACTTCATTCTGCGGGGCGTTTTTTTAATCCCTGCAAAAGAAGCTTTATTGCGAAAGGAATACATTCTATAGTGCTGATATAAAACGAAATTGCCTTCCGGGGCAGTTTTACGGTTGGTTATCCATAATAGAGGAACAGCTAAAAATTAATACGTGATGTAAGGACGGAAAGGATGAAATTTATGGGGATATTTAATTTTTCACAGGATTTAGGAATTGATTTAGGAACAGCAAATACATTGGTTTATGTAAAAGGTAAAGGAGTTATTGTCCGGGAGCCTTCTGTTGTAGCTAAAAATTTGGAGACTGGCGCCGTCGAGGCCGTTGGAAGTGATGCAAGAATGATGATCGGACGTACACCCGGAAATATTTCCGTTGTCCGACCGATGAAGGACGGGGTAATTGCAGATTACGATACCACTTCCATCATGATGAATTACTATATGAAAAAAGCAATGAAGAAACGTTCTCTTTTTGCCAAGAAGCCTAATGTGATGATCTGTGTTCCATCTGGGATTACCATGGTGGAGGAAAGGGCAGTTATTGATGCTACCAAGCAGGCCGGTGCGAAAGAAGCCTATCCGATCGCAGAGCCGTTTGCTGCGGCAATTGGAGCAGGCTTGCCAGTCTGGGAGCCGACAGGAAGTATGATTGTTGATATTGGCGGAGGAACAACGGAAATTGCTGTTATTTCTTTGGGAGGAATTGTAACGAGCAGCTCCATTCGAATTGCAGGAGATGATATGGATGAAGCGATTATCTCTTACATAAGAAAAAAATATAACCTAATGATTGGAGAAAGATCTGCTGAATCGATTAAAATGGATATAGCAGCAGCGAAAAAAGGCATTGTTGGAGAAGAACGGGATATTAGAGGGCGTGATTTGTTGACGGGATTGCCAAAAACAATTACAGTTACATCGGAAGAAATTTCTGGAGCTTTGGATGATAATATTGATGCAATTGTCAATGCTGTCAAAACAACATTGGAAAAAACGCCGCCAGAATTATCTGCTGATATCATGGATAGAGGAATCGTCTTATCTGGAGGCGGTGCTCTGTTAGAAAATCTGGATAAAGTCATTAGTGATGAAACGAAAATTCCTGTATTTGTTACAGATGAACCATTGGAAAGCGTGGCAATTGGAACTGGAAAATCACTTGATTACATCGAACAATTCCGTTCAGCTCCGAGTGTGTCTTCACGCGCGTTAAATTAATAAGTAGGTGTTTGTATGAATTTTTTTCGAAGCAAGAAATTATTTATAATCCTTATTGGATTTATTGTACTAGTGGTGTTAATAGGATATTCTCTAAACAATCGAGGACATTTAAACGTTGGCGAAAAGATTGTCAGTGATGCTGTAGGGTGGGTGCAAAATGTAGCACAGGCCCCAGTAACGTTTGTCACTGATATTGCTTCCAATATCAGTGATTTCAAGACAACATATGAAGAAAATCAAGTATTAAGGGAGCAGCTGTCTCAACAAAAAAGTGTAGCGTATGATTTGCAAAATCTGGAAGAAGAAAATGAAGAACTGCGTTCCATAATTGATATGACGGAAACAGCACGGGATTATGAACCAATCTATGCAACAGTGATTGCCCGTTCGCCGGAGCAATGGGTGAATCAGGTAACCATTAATCGCGGAGAGAATGATGGGGTACAGGAAAATATGGTTGTGCGTACAGCTGAAGGAATGATTGGAAAAGTGCTTCATACATCAGGGGGCACGGCCACTGTACAATTACTGACAGGTTTTGACGAGTTTAACCGTGTTTCTGCAACTGTATTAAGAGAAGATGACAGTGATATTTTTGGAATGATAGAAGGATTCGACGAAGAGTCAGAGATGCTTTTATTCCGGATTATTGAAGAATCGGATACAGATATTGAGGAAGGAGATACCGTGTATTCCTCAGAACTTGGCGGAGAGTTTCCGGCAGGTATAACCATTGGTGAAGTAAGTGAAGTGGTTGCTGACCAATATGGATTAACCAGAATCGCAATGGTTGAACCGGCAGCGGATTTATTTGATATTCGTAATGTCATTGTTGTGAATCGTTCTATTGATCAGCCGGAAGAGGATGAAGCAGAAGGGGATGACGAGTCTTGACTAGACGTGTGATATTCCCTTTGATTCTATTCATCGTCATGGTACTCAGCGGCGTGGCTTTAGAGCTTTTACCTCACCAGTTATTAATGGGTACATATATGATTGTGCCGCACTGGCTGTTTATTATGCTCATTTACATTGCCATATTCTACGACCGTAATGATACTTATTATGCTGTTTTATATGCACTTATTTTTGGATTGCTTTTTGATATTGTGTATACAGGTATTTTGGGTGTTTATATGTTTTCTTATGCACTGGTAATTTACATTGTCCGCGGTTTAAAGAAAATGCTGCAAGGTAACTTTTATGTGCTGTTAATCCTTTCTGCTTTTGGAATAGCTCTGGCTGATGTAAGTGTCTATACGGTTTTCACTGTGATTGGGTTAGCAGATATGCCGATAGAAGTATACTTATTGAATCGATTAGTGCCTACCATTCTTTTGAATCTTTTATTCCTGGTATTAATCTACCCGCTAATAATAAAACCAATGCGGAAATGGGGAAGAGAATTAACCTGATCTGACCGTTTGAAATAAATCTGTTCAAACGTATATTTATGAAAGAGCGGCGGACTCTGCTCAGTCAGTAATCTGCGTTTATGCTGACTGTAGAAAAAAGAGGTGAATAAATCGTGCAAGAAACCAAACCGACCATCACGATCAAAGGGACAAGAGATGGTTTGATTTTATTTATAGATGAAAATTCTTCTTTTGAAGAAATTGTCCAAGATTTAATCAAAAAGCTTGATGAAAGCAGCCCGAAAAAAGAGGAGCCTGTAGTTTCTGTAAAAGTAAAATTAGGACACCGTTATTTAACCGAGGAACAGCGCAATCAATTAAAGGAAATTATTGAAGAGAAGAATCGTTTCCAGATTGAAGCAATGGAATCCGAAGTTATACCGATCAAAGATGCAAAAACTTGGCTGGATCAGAGTAAATTAAAAGTAGTTAACCAGATTGTCCGATCTGGACAAGTTCTTGAAACAGAAGGCGATTTGCTGCTGATTGGTGATGTGAACCCTGGAGGCAGAGTAAGAGCCAGAGGAAACATCTATATCATGGGGAACTTATTAGGAATTGCACATGCTGGCACAGAAGGGGACCAAGAGGCTTTTATAGCTGCTTCTTATATGAAACCGGCACAGCTTCGAATTGCAGAATATATCAGTCGGGCACCTGATTATGAAGCAGATGGAGTATACATGGAATGCGGAATCATTGATCCGGATCAGAACAAGATTGTAATTGATTCTATCAAAATACTTTCTAAACAGAGAAAGGTGATTAGCGCATTTGAGAGGAGAATGAATAATGGGTGAAGCGATTGTAATTACATCCGGGAAAGGTGGAGTTGGTAAAACAACGACAACTGCAAATATTGGGACATCTTTAGCTTTAATGGACAAAAAAGTTTGTTTAATTGATACAGATATCGGCCTTCGTAATCTCGATGTAATTATGGGGCTGGAAAATCGGATTATTTATGATATTGTTGACGTTATTCAAGGACGCTGCAAGCTGCAGCAGGCTTTAATCAAAGATAAGCGTTTTGATTACCTTTCTTTACTTCCTGCCGCACAGACAAGCGATAAGTCCTCTGTCACCACAGAGGGAATGAAAGAGATCGTGACAGAATTAAAGCAAGAATACGATTATATCATTATTGATTGTCCGGCAGGGATTGAACAAGGTTTTCAAAACGCCATTGCCGGAGCGGACAGAGCGATTGTAGTCACAACACCTGAAAATTCCAGTGTACGCGATGCGGATCGGATTATCGGATTGATTGAAAAAGAGGATATGATTGAACCGCCGAGACTCGTCATTAATCGGATCCGTAATCATATGATGCAGAATGGCGATATGCTCGATGTGGACGATATTGTTCAACTGTTAGCAATTGATCTAATCGGGATTGTAGCGGATAGTGAAGAAATGATTAAAGCTTCTAATAAAGGAGAACCCATTGCGCTGCATCCAAATTTTAAATCCTCTATCAGCTATCGTAACATAGCCAGAAGGATTTTAGGCGAAACCGTTCCGCTGCAGTCGCTTGAGGAAGAAAAGAGTTTTATGCAAAAGGTAAAAGCATTCTTTAAAATATAATAATCTTATAAATAAGACATCCGCTGCGGCAATACCGTGGCGGATGTCTTATTTATTCAGTAGCCAGTAAAAGCCTCCCCAATCGTTTTTCGATAAGGCCTCTCATTAAAATAGAAATCCAAGCATTCATTATCCTCTACAGAAATACGTTCTCTATCAGGATATTCGATATAAATAGTATGTTTTTTTTCACGATGAAACCGGGCTAATACATCTAAAAAGCTATCTTGAGGAGATGCATAAATCGGTTGGATAGCACGTACAAAATGTCCGCTCTCATATCTCTTTAAAAGAAAACGGATAAACACATAAAAGCGATATTTCCATTCTTTTCGATTTTCATGTATTAAAAAGAGCCAAATAAGAAAACTGCTCAGTGTAAATGGAAAGAAAAGAAGCTGAGCGATAATAATCAGGGCGCAAATTACTAAAGAGCTGATGATAGTTACATAATATGCCTTTTTAAAGGTTAAGAAAGTAGTTAAAGCTAAGAAAACAAGTTTTCCGCCATCCAGCGGCCAAACAGGCAGCAAGTTAAATAAGAGAATGATTGTATTATAATAAAGAATTAATCCGTAGTAATAGTCTGGTATCATTCCAAAGGAAAATGCGCTATAAAGGAAGCCGTATATGAAAACTTGTACCATCGGACCTGCCAGTATAACGATTACTTCTTCACGGACGGGGCGAGTCCCGTGTTCATCTGTCTTCATGACGCCGCCGAAAGCCCAGAGAATGATAGCGGAAATTCGCCATTTAAAAGAAGAAGCAGCAACATAGTGCCCTAATTCGTGAAGAAAAACAATGCTGAATATAATAGCAAGTTCAGTAAAAGAACCTGTTAAAAAGGAAATTACAAAGAATATCCAAAGAATCGGATGTAGATGAATAAGCTGTACGGAATTTTTAAGGCTGTTGATCAACCAGAATCACCTGCTCAGGATCAATATATTGGTTTTCTTGCTCAATTGCGAAAAAAACAGATGAACTTTCGCTTTCCATTTCCATTCCTGAGGTTCCCAGAACTTGCCCATTGGCAATATGCTGATATAAATGAACCTCGATGGAATCTAAAAAGCCATATTGTGTCGTGGTTCCATCTGCATGCTGAATTTTGACCGTTTTTTCTGTGGAACGGTCGTTGCCGGCAAACACAACGATACCTTCTTGGACAGCTGCTACATTTTCTTCTCCCTCCGGTTCAATATAGATGCCTTGCCCATTTTCATGGAAATGCTCTGAAATGATGCCGTTGACTGGAAGATATCCTGCATCGTTGGTTACTTCTTCTGTAACTGTACTCGGCCTGAATGACAGGGGAGCACCAAATGCATCAGAATACCATGCATTTACTTTTGCAAAAGGAAATTGATTCGTTAAAGTGGAAGTAAGCCACTCTTTGGGCTGTTGCATAAATGGCCTGTCTATTTCTGTAACGAACGCGGTCCCCAGAAACAGTGAAACGGACAAAAGAGCCTTCACAGCAATGCTGGTAATACGGGAATTGTTCTCAGGACTTGCTGAATTTGTATGGCTGGCGGATATAGAAGGATAAAAACCATGAGACTCTTCCATTTCCGGTAACGCGTTACTTTGCAGATAATCTTCTTGCTGGCTCCGGTTTGTTCGGTTTAATCCTTTTGCTTTTTGACGCATTTCAATGGCTTTGCGAATTCTTTTTAAGTTTTTATCCATACATCTCACATTCCTTTATAGCGTGGTGTGATTCATTATATGTTGAACAAGCTGTATATATGAGTAAATGGCAGAAAGATAAATGACAGACTGTGAAGGCAGGAGATGATTGATATTTATCCCTTTATCAATGGATATATCGCAGTGTATAAAGGTAAGGTTCTTGCAGAAAGAAGCATTATTTTATATAATATGAAAGACATTCCGTCTAAAGGAACGAATATAAAGGTATTTTTTAAAAAAGGTTGACAATGAAACCTGTAAAATGATAAGATTTATCTGTTATGCAAAGTAGCACCCGTGCTACAACCGCGCAGAACAGGTTTTAAAACTGCTGTCGGCAGTACCTGAATGGCGAGTCTGAGTTTAAAGAGGAGGTGCATATAAATGTACGCAATTATTGAAACTGGTGGTAAGCAAGTTAAAGTAACTGAGGGACAAGAAATTTATGTAGAGAAAGTTACTGGTGAAGTGAATGACACGGTAACTTTTGAGAAAGTCCTATTCGTCGGCGGAGACGATGTGAAGGTTGGTGCTCCATATGTGGATGGCGCATCTGTAACAGCTAAGGTTGAAAAACATGGCCGTCAAAAGAAAATTGACGTTGTGAAGTTCAAGCCTAAAAAAAACTATCATCGTAAACAAGGTCATCGTCAACCATATACGAAACTTGTAATCGATAAAATCAGCTTATAAGGTTCTGTTGTTCATAATGATTCAGGTAACGTTTTTTCAATCTGACAATCGGGTTACAGCATTTAAACTTACTGGACATGCAGAGAGCGGTCCTTATGGGTATGATCTTGTCTGTGCAGGAGTTTCAGCTGTAACATTTGGTGCTGTGAATGCAATTATGAAGCTATGTGAGACAGACCTCGATATTGATCAGGGAGCTGACGGCGGTTATCTTGCTGTAAAGCTTCCAACGAATATAAGCTCTGAAAAACTTGAAAAAATACAGTGGCTGGTAAAAGGGATGATTGTCTCTTTAGAAACCATTGAAGAAAGTTATGAGGAGCATATTGAACTGAAATTTTCATAAGGAGGTGCATTTTCATGTTACGTCTTGATTTACAATTTTTCGCATCTAAAAAAGGTGTAGGTAGCTCAAAAAACGGTCGTGATTCAGAATCAAAACGACTTGGATCTAAACGTGCTGATGGACAGTTTGTAACTGGCGGTTCTATCCTTTATCGTCAACGCGGCACAAAAATTTATCCAGGTGAGAATGTTGGCCGCGGCGGGGATGACACGCTTTTTGCTAAAATCGATGGTGTTGTGAGATTCGAACGCTTCGGTAGAAATCGTAAAAAAGTTAGTGTTTATCCTGTAGCTAAAGAAGCATAATGCTCGGATAACAGTATAGTTAAGAAACGAACAAGACAGGCTGTCGAGATAATCTCTCGACAGCCTTCTTTGATTTCTAAAGTATAGCCGGATTCTGCTGTTTACGACTTTTGATTTCCTCTGATTTCTGCTATACTCAATTTTAATGAGGTGAAGGAATGGACGAAAAGGAGACAGTTGGTTTAATCCAGAAGTATCGACATGATCTAATGAACCGATTACAAATTGTTTCCGGTTATTTGAGTATGGGAAAAGCAGATAAAGCAAAAAAGAATTTAGATGATGTAATCAAGTTTTATGAAGAGGAACGAAAACTGATGCGGTTGAATGCAGATGCATTTATGATCTGGGTATTGCGATTTCAGGATAACTACCCTTCTTTTGCATTAACCTATCGTATAGATTTGCTGGAATCAATGGAAAAATCCATTGACGGGCAGAAGCTTCTCTCTGCTTGTGAAGCATTATTAGCTGTTTTATCAGAGGCTGCAGAAGCGTTCCAGATGCACGAACTCTTTCTCCATATGAAAGAAAAAGAAACTCATTGGGAAATCGGGATGAACATAAATGATGTCGTACTTGAGAAAATAAATGTGAATGGCGTAGAAAAACAATATGGGATTTCTATGACAAATGAAAAAGAACAAACAAGCTTTAATTGGAAAATAGCAAAGGAAGAAAGAGGTGAATAGCCATGTTTGTCGATCAGGTAAGTGTCTATGTGAAAGCCGGAGACGGTGGTAATGGACTTGTTGCATACCGCAGGGAGAAATATGTTCCCAAAGGCGGTCCTGCAGGTGGAGACGGCGGTAATGGAGCGGATATCGTCTTTAAGGTAGATGAAGGTTTAAATACGTTAATGGACTTTCGTTACAATCGTCATTTTAAAGGTAAACGCGGTGAAAACGGAATGAGTAAAACCCAGCACGGTAAAAATGCTGCTGCTTATGTGATTCCAGTACCACCCGGAACGACTGTAATCGATGAAGATACAGAAGAAGTAATAGCCGATTTAACAACTCACGAGCAAGAGGCTGTTATCGCAAAAGCGGGGCGCGGAGGAAGAGGTAACACAAGGTTTGCCAGTCCGCGTAATCCAGCTCCCGATATGGCAGAAAACGGTGAACCGGGGCAGGAGCGTAATATTAAAGTAGAGCTGAAGCTGATTGCTGATGTGGGGCTGGTCGGTTTTCCAAGTGTCGGCAAGTCAACATTATTGTCTGTCGTCAGTGCGGCTAAGCCAAAGGTTGCTGCTTATCATTTTACAACGATTGCTCCTAACCTGGGTGTTGTGGACACAGGAGACCAGCGCAGCTTTGTGATGGCCGATTTACCCGGTTTAATAGAGGGCGCCTCCCAAGGTGTCGGATTAGGCCATCAATTCCTGCGCCATGTGGAACGTACAAGAGTTATTGTACATGTGATTGATATGGCGGGGACAGAAGGTCGCGACCCTTATGAAGACTATATTAAGATTAATGAAGAGCTTGCGGCGTATGATAAGAAGCTTTTAACAAGACCGCAAATCATCGCTGCCAATAAAATGGACATGCCGGGTTCAGAAGAGAATTTAGCAGGGTTCAAAGAAAACCTCGGAGAAGAAGTTCCGATATATAAAATTTCAGCTGTTACAAAGGATGGCCTGAGGGATTTATTATTTGCAGTGGCAGATAAGCTGGAAGAGATTCCAAAATATGAGCCAGAGATAGAACAGGCGGACGAAACGGTTGTTTATCGTTATCAGAAGGAAGAGGATCCTTTCCATATCACAAGAGATCCGGATGGTGCATACGTACTCTATGGACATCGAATCGAAACATTATTTAAAATGACTGATTTCCAACATGATGAAGCTGTTCAGCGTTTTTCCCGCCAATTAAGAGGAATGGGTGTAGATAAAGCGCTTCGTGAGCGCGGAGCACAAGACGGTGATACGGTTCGGTTGTTAGATTATGAATTTGATTTTATTGAATAGATTTTAATTTTCAGTTCCAAGCTCCAAAAACGAAGAGATAACACATGAGCCCCGGCGGAAAAACTTAGCAGCCGGCAAGCCTGCAGGTGGAGACAGACCAAAGTTCAAAGTTGAACCGCACCAAATGAATTGGGGGCTCAAATCTCGACGTTGTTTAACAGGTGCTTTGCATTTTTCTATTTAGGAGGAAATGAAGTTGACGAGTATTGGTTATTTAGGTCCCAAAGGAACATTTACAAAATTAGCAGTAGATGCAACGTTTAACGGAGAACATAAAGAAGCTTTCAAAACAATCCCTGAATGTATCGATGCCGTAGATAAAGGAGAAATCGATATTGGAGTTGTTCCGTTAGAAAACGCCATTGAAGGAACTGTACAATTGACGGTGGATTATTTGATCCATCAAGTGCGGATACCCGTAGCGGGAGAAATCGTTGTCCCGATTCAACAGCATTTATTGGTACGCAGTGATATAGTTCAAAAAGAATCCGATATAGAAGAGGTACATTCGCACAGTCATGCTATCGCTCAGTGCCATCAATATTTGCATCAGAATTTACATAATGCCAAAATTGCTTTTACCTCCTCAACGGGGAAAGCGGCTGAAATCGTAAGTGATTCTGATCAGCCCATTGCAGCTATCGGAAATCGTGCAGCGGCATCAGAGTATGGCTTGGAAATAATGAAAGAAAACATTCATGATTATCCAAATAACCATACCCGATTCCTGATCCTTTCCCACCAGCCGGAGAAAGTTAAAATCAAAAGCGAAGCCAAGGGTGATAAAACAACGCTTTTAATTACGCTGCCAAGTGACCAGGCAGGAGCACTGCATCAAATTCTTTCTGCCTTTGCTTGGCGTAAATTGAACTTATCTAAGATTGAGTCCAGACCTACGAAAACAGGATTAGGCAATTATTTCTTTATTATTGATGTGGATCAAGCTTATGACGATGTGCTGCTTCCAGGGGTCAAAGCTGAGCTGGAAGCACTAGGATGCCAGGTTACGATCCTGGGGTCATATTCCGTTTACGATATCTTATAAGATAAAGATATGATACTATTTGCAGTTTACAAGCGAGGATAGCAGTAATATAATGATACAAATAAAAATGCGTTATATTCTACAAGCAGCGTAATTGCGAAAGAACGAAAAAAGTGCTGAGGCATTATGCCCAGCACTTTTTTCGTTCTTATATCCCTTTTGTATCGTCTTTTTGTTTTTCCCTGTACGTTTCTAATTTTTTTTCATATTCCTCAGGCGAAGTTTCCAGATATGTTTTCACCCGCTGTTTGTTCGGTGTTATCGTTAACCCTAGGAATTTTCTTTCTTCATTAGCAATTTTGAAGAAGGATATAACCAGCAATATGACTACAATACTAAATGGCAATGCAGCTGTTATCGCAGCTGATTGCAATGCGTCGAGACCAGTTTCTCCTCCCGCTAATAAAAGGATAAATGCGATAGCTGATAGGGAGACTCCCCAAACAACCTTCACTCTGCCAGCAGGAGTTAAAGAACCAAATGACGTTTGCATCCCTAAAACGAAAGTTGCTGAGTCAGCTGAAGTTATAAAGAATATAGCTACAAGCAGAACTGCAACGATAGATAAAATGGTGCCAAGCGGCATTTCATTGAAAATCCCGAACAATTGGGTCTCCGGAGGCATATCAAAAATATGCGGCGCACTTTGGCCAATAGAAATACCTGTAACACCAAATACACTGAACCATAAAATCCCTATTACTGTAGGTACAAGCAGTACGGCTAAAATAAACTCGCGGACTGTACGCCCTTTAGAAACACGTGCGATAAAGATTCCTACAAACGGGCTCCAGCTCATCCACCAGCCCCAGTAATAAATCGTCCACTGAGACATCCATTCACTTTTCTGTTCATTAAGCGGCGCAACGTCTAAAGCGTTGAATAAAAAGTTTTGTAAGTACGCACCGGTTCCGCTCGTCATCATATTTAAGATTAGAATGGTTGGCCCTACAATCATTATGATAAGAAATAGAATCCCGGCTAATACCATATTTACATTACTTAAATATTGGATTCCTTTACTTAAACCGCTCCACGCGCTGATTAAGAACAGTACTGTTACCACAGCTATAATAATTGCTTGTACAAATATGTTATTAGGTACGCCGAATAAGTAGTTTAAACCGCCATTGATCTGCAAAGCACCTACACCAAGTGAGACGGCAACACCGATTACGGTTGCAAAAACAGCAAGAACGTCCACCACAGTGCCCAAAGGCCCGTCGACACGATCGTGGAATATTGGGCGTAATGCTTTGGATAAGAGTCCAACTTCTCCTCTTCTAAATTGAGAATATGCGAGTGCCAGTGCTACGACGCCGTATATCGCCCATGCATGGAAACCATAGTGTAAGAAAGTAGAGCGCATCGATTCAAGCATCGCTTCGTTCGTCTCTGGATCCGCTGTTGGCGGAGCAAGATAATGCGAAACAGGCTCCGACGCACCGTAGAACACTAATCCAATTCCCATTCCGGCACTAAATAACATAGCAAGCCAAGAAACGGTATTGAATTCTGGTTTATCTTTTGGTTTTCCTAACTTTAATGTTCCAATTGGACTGAAAATCAGAAAAATACAAAAGAAAACAAGGATGGTTGTAAGAATCATGTAGTACCAGCCAAAGTATTCTGTAATCCAACCTGATAAATTACCTGCAATGTTTCCAAATCCTTCTGGAAATACTGCTCCAAGTATTACTAAAATGCCAATGACAATAGAGGCATAAAGAAAAACATTAGACATTTTTCTTTTTGATGAGATTTTACTCATAATTTGCTCCTTCCCGTATTTAAAACAATCCTAAATACAAATTTGAATATTGTATTTATTAGACTTTCATATCCTAACAAGGAACCGCAATAAAATCAACTGCTGACCGGATGAAAACAACGGGAAACCCTTCCTGTACTGCAGTAAGAACAATTTTTCAATTTTATTAAGCTTCTTGTATTAAAATACACTCTTATATCTATATACCTCTATAAAAAAAAAAGAAAACATTTTAAATCAAAAAGAACATCCTTTATAATAATCAGCCAGTTATTTGAATATTGAAAAGCAAAGTGATTTATATGACATTGCTGCTTTTGAATGTTCTGTTTAAAAGGATAACCTGTCAAAAATTATAATGAGCTAAGAAAAAATGCTGAGACATTACCTTCTCAACACTTTTTCATATCATGCAATAGATGTTCAAATGCATTTGGAAGTTCTTACCCAAAAGGTCCTTATCTTGATGCGTCATTTTTTACATTTACTTATATTCCTTTTGTATCGTCTTTTTGATTTTCCCGGTATGTTTCTAATTTCTTGTCGTATTCCTCTGGCGAAGTTTCCAGATACGTCTGCATTCTTTTTCTGTTAGGTGTTATGGATAAACCTAAAAATTTCCTTTCCTCATTAGCAATTTTAAAGAAGGATATAACCAGCAATATAACAACGATGCTGAATGGTAAGGCGGCAGTTATTGCGGCCGACTGCAACGCATCGAGGCCGTTTTCTCCGCCGGCTAAAAGAAGGATATATCCAATGGCTGACAAGGAAGCTCCCCAAATAATTTTAATCTTTCTATCCGGAGTTAAAGAGCCAAACGATGTTTGCATCCCTAAAACGAATGTTGCTGAATCTGCAGACGTTATAAAGAATATGGTTACGAGCAGAATTGCAACAATGGATAAAATGGTGCTCAGCGGCATTTCATTGAAAACTGCAAATAATTGCGTTTCCGGGCCCATATCAAAGATTTGCGGTGCACTTTGTGCAATCGAAATACTTGTAACGCCAAATACGCTGAACCATAAAATACTGATGATTGTAGGGACAAGCATTACAGCCAAAACAAATTCACGAATCGACCGTCCTCTGGAAACACGTGCAATGAAGATACCGACAAACGGGCTCCAGCTCATCCACCATCCCCAATAATAAAGCGTCCAGTCAGCCATCCAATCACTCTTTTGCTGATTTAACGGCGCAACATCTAAAGAGTTATATAGAAGATTTTGCAAATAGGAGCCTGCTCCGCTTGTCATCATATTTAAGATTAAAATGGTCGGTCCAACAATTAATATGGTAAGAAATAATATGCCGGCCAGCACCATGTTTGCATTACTCAAATATTGAAGCCCTTTATTTATTCCGCTCCAGGCACTGATTAGAAAAAGCACTGTCACAATAGCTATAATGATTCCCTGGACGAGGGAGTTATTAGGTATATCGAAAAGGTAGTTTAACCCGCCATTGATTTGCAAAGCCCCGACACCAAGTGATACGGCGACACCAACCACAGTTGCAAAAACGGCCAATACATCTACGACAGTGCCTAATGGCCCGTCGACACGATCATGGAATAATGGGCGTAATGCTTTGGATAGAAGTCCGACTTCTCCTTTTCTAAATTGTGAATATGCAAGAGAGAGTGCAACCACCCCGTATATAGCCCAGGCATGAAATCCATAATGTAAAAATGTTGAGCGAACCGATTCAAGCATGGCAGCGTTGGTCTGTGGATCCGCTGTAGGCGGGGCAATATAATGTGAGATTGGCTCAGATGCACCATAGAACACTAATCCAATTCCCATTCCGGCACTAAATAACATTGCCAGCCAGGAGATAGTACGAAATTCTGGTTTATCTTTTGGCTTTCCTAATTTTAAAGTTCCAATAGGACTGAAAATAAGAAATAAACAAAAGAAAACAAGGACAGCAGTTAGAATCATGTAATACCAGCCGAAGTAGCTCGTAATCCAGGATGATAAGTTACCGGAAATTTGTCCAAATTGATCTGGAAATACTGCTCCAAGTATCACTAAAATGCCGACAATAATAGAGGCATAAATAAAAACACCAGATATTTTCCTTTTTTTAGAGGATTTGCTCATAATTTTCTCCTTCCCGTATTTAAAATGTACATACAATGATTTTTATTATATTTTTGGACTTCCGTAACCTAAAACAGACATAACGAATAGGGCTAGCCATAGACTAAACCCCGGCATCCGCTATAACATTTATGAACGTTATGAGAGCAGGGAAATCCAGCAGAAAAATGGCGATTCTCTTTTTTATTCAGCGTGGGTTCAGGCTTTCGGAAAGAGTACTGTTTTTTCAAGCTTATCGTCCGGTAGTATATTTACCCATCGTTTCTCCACCTTAAATTTTGATGAAGAAATTCAATTAGGTTTAAAAGCAGGGGACACCTGACGCAAGAAATTATATTTAAATTACGCTTTCCCTGATTAGTATGTACAAATTAGATTTAAACATTTATGGATGCCGACACTATTTTGACAGGTCACCTTTTTGAGGGACTGGAAAGAAAACCATGGTTTTTCTTAATCCGAACGAAACGAAATACTGAAAGTTTGAAAATTAATAAGCATGTAATCCTCCCTGTGCAACTTTTTTCTTTTTCATGCATATGCTGATATAGAGCATTAGCCCATTTCAATGATGAAAGGGAAAGGAGTTCGTAATTTTGAAAATACACATTGTGCAGCTTGGAGATACGTTGTGGAAATTGGCAGAGAAGTATAATGCTTCTTTTGAAGAATTAAAAAAGGTAAATTCACATTTGGCAGACCCGGAAAAATTGATGCCTGGAATGAAAATAAAAATACCCGGATCAAAAAAAGCAGTACAAAAAAGTACAACTAAAAACGAACAGATGACACCAAAATCCAAGGCAGATAAGACTTCTAAGAAGGAACAAATGACGCCGGTTGCTAATAACGAAGAGACAAAAACATCCAAGAAAGAACAAAAAAAACCAGTGCAAAAAGAAGAGCAGAAAAAAGCAGAACATCCTTACAAGCAAAAAACTCCGACACCAATTGCTGTATTAAAAGAGGATGATCAAAAAGAAAAGAAAAAAGAACAATTTGAAGCAGTGATGCCCAAAATGCCTCAAATGCCACAGGCGCCTGCTATGCCTATTTTAGAAAAGGAAATGAAAACAGAAAAGAAACCATACAAAATGCCAGAGCCGCCGAAGCCAAAAGAACATAAGCAAGAAAAAACCGCACCTGCCAAAGAACAACAGCCAGCCAGTATGGCAGAACCGCAAACACAACAGACTGAACAGCAGCAACCTGCATTTGATTTTGAGACATATCAGCAGCCAGCAGCAATGCCGTGTGAACCAATGCCCTTTATTCCGCAGATGATGCCAGTATTTTATATGCCTTGTCCGCCGATGCACCCGCCGGTACATCCGTATCACCCGTATCCTGTTCATCCGGGAATGCAGCAAGGATTTCCTATGATGCCGCCGACGGGAGACTGCGGCTGTGGAGGGCAGCAACCACTACCGCCGATGCAAGGCAGCTTTGCCCCGATTCCGGCCGGTTTTAATGAATCGCAGTTTGAAGCAGCTCCTCAGCAGTTTCAAGGAATGATGCCTTATCAGCAGCCGTCCGTAAATGAAGCAAGTCAGCAGCCACCGATGCCTGAATCTTATCAGTCAGTAACGAACCGTACATTGCATTCTAATCAACAGACCGATAATGATAAGCCGTTGTCACCTAATAAAGCCAATCATCTGCCAACATCAGCATCATTTATGGAGAATCCGGGGCAGAGTTCAATTTTTACTGAAAATCGACATTATTTCCAGCCTCATCAGACACCGTTATCTAATTCACATGGAAATACATTCTATCCAAAGCCGCCATTCTATCCGGAACAGCCTGATGATAAACATGATTCCAGCTCATAAAAGTTATTATAAAAAAGGGGTAAAAAATCCTTCCTTATCCATACTACAGTATGAGGGAGGATTTTATTATGTTTAAAATACAATATATGTTTTATGCAGTGTTCATCGCTATATTATTAACAGGCTGTGCAGATACTACTACTACAGAAAGAGATGCAGGTAAAGATGAACAAGCGAATGAGGACCAATTCGTTCAGCCAATTCATTATGAGGGTACCAGGAATCAGAAAGTGTCAGAAAAGGATGCTGAAAAACAAACGGATGCTCCGTCATTAGACACTTTTGACAGAGATGAATCTGCTGCATTTCAAAAAATGATCAGTGAGAACGTTGACGTAGAAGACGTCCAAGTTGTAACAGCGAATGACCGTATCGTTGTTGCTGTTCAAATGAAAAAAGGTACAAATCAGCGTGATTTTGAAGAAATAAGCGAGGAAATCGAACAAATTCTGGATACAGATAAGCAGCTATTTATTTATAATAATGTAGCAAAATGGGAGCGGGTCAAAGATTTTTATGCACGGGATGAAGCGAATCAAATGGGAGAAGATATGGAACGTGTGTTTGAAAATCTGTTCGAGTAGCTAAGGAAAAAAGACGGTTTTCCTTTTCTGATGGGACTTTTTTTGATATAGTAAAAAAAGAGTTTCGAGAGAGGAGTATGTCTAATGGCTGGACATTCCAAATGGAAAAATATACAGAAGAGAAAAAATGCACAGGATGCAAAAAAAGGTAAAATTTTTATGAGGCATGCGAAAGATATCTATCTTGCTGCGAAAAGCGGCGGCGGAGATATGGATACCAATGCTGCTTTAAGAACAGCTGTTGATAAAGCGAAGGCTGACAATATGCCTAATGATAATATAGAGAGAAATATAAAAAAAGCAACAGGTACGCTGGATGGCGCCACTTATGAGGAAATCACCTATGAAGGTTATGGTCCAGGCGGTGTTGCGGTTATTGTAAATGTCTTAACAGATAATAAAAACCGTACTGCAGCAGAAATCAGACATGCTTTTAAAAAGAATGGCGGAAATCTCGGGGAAAATGGAAGTGTATCTTTTATGTTTGATCGTAAAGGCTACATTGTCGTTGAAAATGAAGACGGCTCTATTGATGAAGATACGATGACTTTAGATGCACTGGAAGCGGGCGCAGAGGATGTCAGCGTAGAGGATGGAGCTTATGAGATCTTCACAAGCCCGGAGGATTACCAGGGAGTTGTCTCTTATTTAGAAGAGCAGTCTTACAAGTTAGCTGATGCAGAAGTCACTTTCATCCCGCAAAATTATAATTCTTTATCTCCGGAAGATGAAGATAAGATGATGAAGTTAGTGGATGCACTGGAAGAAAGTGAAGATGTCCAGGATGTTCATCATAATCTGGAGACGAATGAATAAACTTCTATTTATCATAAATAGAAGTTTATTCATTGATTCAGTGTAAAGGGGAAGTTCAAAAAGTCCAATAAAAATCACACGGCGGGATAAGGAACTTCTACTAAAAATGCCCACGTCGTGCTAGTGTCGGCGTTGCAACAACTCTTTCTGATGGGGTGAGTAATCGTAACCCCAGGACGTTTGCGGCTTTAGCCGACTTGGTCCTATTTATGGGTTTTTTTGAACATGTACTTAAAATAAAGGGAGCTCAATATGATTGCATATATAAAAGGAAAGCTTATGACGATAAAAGATAATGCTGTTATTGTGGATGTACATGGGATTGGGTATGAGCTGATTTGTCCCAATCCTTATGTTTTTGAACCGGAAATGAATCAGCAAGTCCAAATACATACGCATCATCATGTCAGAGAGGATGCACAAATCCTATTCGGCTTTCGGAATACGGATGAGAAATATTTATTCACGAAGCTTATTTCTGTGTCAGGCATTGGTCCTAAAGGAGCTTTGGCAATTTTAGCCGGTGTGAATATTCAAGGGTTTATTGCAGCAGTGGAAAATGAAGATGAAAAATTTTTAACAACCTTTCCCGGGGTCGGAAAAAAAACAGCCCGCCAGATTATTTTAGACTTAAAAGGGAAGCTGGTTCATGATTTTGCAATAGAGAATAATGCGGAGCAGACTTCTGGGGAAACAGCAGGATCCGGGGAGCGCGAAATTGTTTCTGAAGCACTGGACGCGCTAAAATCATTAGGCTTTACCACAAGTGAATTGAAAAAAATTACGCCGCAGTTGAAATCAGATACGTCACTTGCAAATACAGACGAGGTTATTCGCAAAGCATTTAGTCTGCTGGCAAAATAATAGAAAGGAGGGTTCCTCTTGGATGAACGTATGATTGACGGGAACTTGCATGATGAGGATGTATCGATAGAGCAAAGTTTAAGGCCGTTGCAATTAGAGGATTACATTGGTCAGCCCAAGGTAAAGGAAAATTTAAGTATATTTATCCAAGCTGCTAAGATGCGCGAAGAACCGCTTGATCATGTATTGCTGTTCGGTCCGCCGGGATTAGGTAAAACAACACTGGCTTCTATTATTGCTAATGAGATGGGTGTACAATTCAGATCTACTTCCGGTCCGGCAATAGAGAGAGCAGGAGATTTAGCGGCGATTCTTTCTTCATTGGAGCCTGGAGATGTATTATTTATTGATGAAGTGCATCGTCTTCCAAGGTCTGTGGAAGAAGTGCTCTATCCGGCTATGGAAGACTTTTTTATTGATATTGTAATCGGCAGCGGACCAAGTGCGCGCAGTGTCCGGATTGATTTGCCGCCTTTTACACTGGTGGGGGCAACAACACGGTCGGGGCTCTTGAGTGCGCCGCTGCGTGACCGCTTTGGCGTACTCAGCCGCCTGGAATATTATGATGTAGCAGATTTGCGTCAAATTGTCATGCGTACAGCCGATATATTCCATATGACGATTTCAGAGGATGCTGCTGTAGAGATAGCCCGCAGATCTAGAGGAACGCCGCGTATCGCAAACCGATTATTGAAAAGAGTGCGCGATATTTCCCAGGTAAAAGGGGAAACAGAGATTAGCTTTGAAACAACCAGACAAGCGTTAAAAATGCTGCAGGTCGATGACGCTGGTTTGGATCATATCGATCATAAGCTGTTGAAAGAAATTATAGAAGGATTTAACGGCGGACCAGTCGGCTTAGATACTATTGCAGCAACGATTGGTGAAGAATCGCAGACGATTGAAGAAGTATATGAACCTTTTCTGCTGCAATTAGGTTTTATCCAGCGCACACCCAGAGGCAGGAAAGTGACACCCAAAGCCTATGAACATTTTGGAATACCAATGATAAATGGGGAAGAGTAATGGGAAAGCTTTTTATTATTGCAGGGGTTGTACTGATTGTCATTGGCTTGCTTTGGACCTTTATTGGGAGACTTCCGGGTGATTTTACGTTCCAAAAAGGAAATATGACCTTTCATTTTCCGTTAATGACTTCTATTCTTGTTAGTGTCATATTAACGCTGATTTTATTTATCATCAGCAGATTTAGATAAAGTTTTAATGATAAGAGGAAAGTAAGGGATGGACATGAATATAGAAGATTTTGATTTTGATCTGCCTGAGGAGTTGATTGCGCAGATGCCATTAAAGGATCGGACTGCGTCCAGGCTTTGTGTCTTGGATAAACAGACAGGTCAAATACAGCATCAGCATTTTTCAGATATAATAAACTACCTTCATGCTGGCGATTGCCTTGTTTTAAATGATACGAAGGTGCTGCCTGCCCGCCTGTATGGTGTAAAGGAGGATACCGGTGCGAAGCTGGAGGTCCTTTTACTGCATCAGGAAGAAGGCGACAGCTGGGAAGTATTAGTAAAGCCAGCGAAGAAAGTAAAAAAAGGGACAGTCATTGATTTTGGAGACGGGCTGTTAAAAACTGTTTGCACAGGTACAAAAGAACATGGCGGACGTACAGTCGAATTTTCTTACCAGGGTATTTTTTATGAAATATTAGATGAGCTTGGTGAAATGCCTTTACCGCCGTATATTAAGGAACAGCTTTCTGAAAAGGACCGTTATCAGACGGTTTATGCAAAAGAAAAAGGATCTGCCGCTGCGCCGACTGCCGGTCTTCATTTTACCGATGCGTTATTACAGCAGATAAAGGAGAAAGGTGTCCAGATTATTTTTATTACGCTTCATGTTGGTTTAGGTACGTTTCGTCCGGTAAGTGTAGACTCTGTAGAAGAGCACACGATGCATAGTGAATTTTACCGCATGTCAAGGGAAGCGGCTGAAGCTTTGAATAATGCCAAAGCAGAGGGCAGAAGAATTATTTCAGTAGGAACCACCTCCACCCGGACGCTGGAGACAATTGCCCGGGATAATCACGGTTCCTTTACAGAAACAAGCGGCTGGACTGATATTTTTATCTATCCGCCATATCAATATCAGGCAATTGATGGATTAATTACAAATTTTCATCTTCCTAAATCAACACTTATCATGCTTGTAAGTGCTCTGGCCGGGAAAGATGAAGTACTTCATGCATATCATGAGGCTGTGAAAGAACGTTATCGTTTCTTCAGTTTTGGAGATGCGATGCTAATTATCTAGCCTAACGAGGTATAAATACGTTATGATATGTTTAGGCTGAAGAAAAGGGAAGATAAATGATGATACCGATAACGTATGAATTAATTAAAACAGATAAACAGACAGGAGCGAGGCTTGGACGTGTCCATACGCCACATGGCTCGTTTGATACACCAACCTTTATGCCGGTAGGTACGCTGGCAACAGTAAAAACAATGAGCCCGGAAGAGTTACATTCGATGCAGGCAAATATTATCTTATCGAATACCTATCATTTGTGGCTGCGCCCCGGAGAGGATATTATTGAAGAGGCTGGCGGCCTGCATAAGTTTATGAACTGGGATAAAGCCATTTTGACAGATTCAGGCGGCTTCCAGGTGTTCAGCTTAAGCGATATGCGTCAAATTGAGGAGAAAGGCGTTCACTTCCGAAATCATTTAAATGGAGAGAAGCTGTTTCTTTCACCTGAAAAAGCAATGCATATTCAAAATGCATTAGGATCAGATATTATGATGGCATTTGATGAATGTCCTCCGTACCCGGCGACCTATGATTATATGAAGTCATCTGTTGAACGGACCTCCCGGTGGGCAGAGCGCTGTCTGGAGGCGCATAAGCGTCCGGAGACCCAGGGTCTTTTTGGTATCGTTCAGGGCGGAGAATATGAAGAATTACGAAAACAAAGCGCTCAAGATTTAATTTCTCTTGATTTTCCCGGCTATGCGATTGGCGGATTATCCGTTGGAGAGCCAAAAGATGTGATGAATCATGTCTTGGAATTCACTACACCCCTATTGCCGGCGAATAAGCCAAGATATTTAATGGGAGTCGGTTCCCCGGATGCACTGATTGATGGTGCGATTCGCGGCGTAGATATGTTTGACTGTGTTCTGCCGACCCGGATTGCCAGAAATGGAACCTGTATGACTTCAAACGGCCGATTAGTAGTTCGGAATGCAAAATATGCGCGTGATTTTTCACCGATAGATGAGCATTGCGACTGTCACGTTTGTAAGAATTATACAAGAGCTTACATCCGACATTTAATAAAATGTAACGAAACATTCGGATTCCGACTTACGACTTATCATAACCTGCATTTTCTGTTAAACTTAATGGAGCAAGTCCGAACTGCTATAAAAGATGATCGACTTGGCGATTTCAAAGAGGAATTCTTTGAACAATATGGATTGAATCAAGAGAATCCAAAGAACTTTTAGGAAGGAGTTGGAACATATGGAAATGGTTACACCTATTTTATGGATCGTACTTATGTTTGCTATTTTTTATTTCTTACTTATTCGTCCGCAGCAAAAGCGTCAGAAGCAAGTAAGAGAAATGCAAGATAGCCTGCAAAAAGGTAATGAAATCATAACAATCGGCGGATTACATGCGAAAATCCATGCGATTGATGAAGGCACCATTGTGTTAATTACTGAAGAAGGTACAAAATTAACATATGACCGTTCAGCAATCAGAGAAGTAAAACAAGACGCATAATCCATGAAAAAAGCTAATGAGTAACATTCATTAGCTTTTTTTTATGGATTACTATCGTTTACAAATCAATTTTCTTCTGCCGGGCTTGAAAAATTAACTCCGATAATTCCGCCTAATATGGCTGCAATCAGATAAAACCCGTGATACATCGCTTGTGTCAATGTAAAACCCTGCTGGTAGCCGAGAAATTGCACCAGAAAAACAAATCCGGTAAATCCTAAACCAATCATCACCCCTAAAAGCCAGCCCTTTGCTTTTCCTTTTAAACCAGTAATTATTCCGCAGGTGAACAAAATAACCAGACCAATGACAAAGGTTGCCCATGATAAAGTTGATTCTGTCATGTCCACGAATTTTAATAACAAGCCCAATGCAAAGCTCGTGAGAAAAAGTAAAACGAATAATATAATCCAACCGTAGAGTAAGGATGTCCATTGAATTTTTACCATTGATTCATCTCCTCTGAGTTTGTCCCTTAATTAAATTTATGCCCGGACATTTTATTTAGAAGAAATATTTATAGGGAAATGACAGATAAATTCTCTAAATTTATTTCTTTTTAGAGAAAAACGGCAGCTGTCTTAATTCTTCTTTTCGAATAAATCGTAATAGAATCAGCAATATCATATAAATTAAAGCAATAATGATGAGCAGCAGGGTAAACGAGATTAAAGTTGTATCGGCTGCATAGAATTGGTTTTTTATATAGAATGTCAGCAGGAAAGTAGTTCCGCATAAAATAATCATGCGGATAATCTCCTTCCAGGCTGGAAAATAATTGATTTCCTTTTTTAATACCATAATATGAAGAAAAGTAACGAGAACAACATTCGCACAGATAGCGATTGCTGCTCCTTTGATTCCTAAATTGGAACTGGTTGCCAGCAGTATCATCGCTCCAAATTTTAAAATGACCCCAATCAATGAGTTCCACATTGCCGGGCGGGCTAAATCAAGTGCTTGCAGTGCTGCCTGCAATGGGGCTTGAATATATAAAAATAAGAAAAAAGGTGCCATAATAATCAACAACGGGGCAGCGGAATCCGAACGATACATAAGGTTTAACAGATCAGCAGCGAATAAAGTCATTACAATGGTAGCTAATGCCCCTGAAGCAAAGGAAATTCGGATGGATTGGTGAATACGGCTATGAATCAGTTCCTTTTGGTTCTTGGCTGCAGCTTCCGAAATAGAAGGAACAAGTGCTATTGACAGGGAGCTTGTTATAAAAGTCGGTAAAAATAATAAAGGCATGGTATAACCCATTAATTCTCCGTATTGTTTCGTTGCAACAGCTGTAGTTATTCCAGCCAGTGCAAGAGATTGGACAATAATGATTGGGTCGAGAAAATTAGAAATCGAACCAATCATTCTGTTCCCCAGGGTAGGCATGGAAATAGATAATAGTTCTTTCGCGGTTTCTTTTCCGGATAAAACTGTTTCTGTAAAGTGTTTGCGTATTTTCAGTTTTCTTTTTTGACGAAATTTTCGAATCATGTATAAGAGAGAAGCGAATTCACCAATAATAATACTGAACATAGCGCCTGCCGCTGCATATTCCACGCCGTAAGGTAAAAGGATATATATGAATATACCAACGAAGGCAATCCGTACAACTTGTTCAAGCACTTGTGCGATACTTTGCGGCTTCATATTCTGTTTTCCCTGGAAATATCCCCTTAATACTGCGGAGACAGCAGCTATAGGGATAATCGGACTAATCACCACTAAAGGAAGCAGTACACGTTTGTCCGTGAATAAGGTATCCGATAATATAGGTGCTGCAAGAATCAATATGACAGTAAACAGGATACTTGCACTTAAGGTTATCGCAAGGGAGACGGCAACGATTTGTTTTATTTTTTTCAAATCATTTTGAGCATCTGCTTCGGCTACACGCTTGGAAATAGCCACAGGAAGACCAAATTGCGTCAGCGTCATCACCAGAAATAAGGTAGGCAAAGCCATCATATAAAGACCGACACCTTCTTCACCCATAAAGCGTGCGACGACCATTCGGTTAATGAAACCCATAAAACGGGTCAGCATCCCGGCGATAATTAGAATCAATGCTCCTTGGATAAAGGATTGTTTTGTCATTTGTGTTGCCCCGCCTTCTCAAAAAAATAAATTTGATATACAATGATATATATGCTGTATAATGGACAAACCATGACAGTTGAATAAAAAAGTCGTACAATAAGAGAGTACTTCATGGAGATTAACGAGGATGCTTAAGAAGAAATGGTGGGATGAAATGGACAGCCGACATGTAGACGCATGGAAAGAAATGATTTATCCGGCACTGAAAAGCAAACAAGAAGAATTAGAAATGCTAGGTTATGAACAAGCGACTCCGGAAGGCGTGTGGAAGTGTCTTTGTGTAAAAATCTGGAACGGCGAACCGGAAAAAAAGTTACATGAAATCGTTCAAGATATTTTTCATTTGAAATCATCGATTTATTTAAGCTATTTAACGATTCAATCCTATGAAAATGATGATTTAGCCGCTTCAATCGAAGCACTTATAGGCAATTCACCAGATACGGGGAAATAATACTCGTTTGAACACGTATTAAATGGTTGATATATGAAGGAGGAAGTGCAAACGATGAAAAAAAGAGGCAGAATCGTTGCCTTTTTTCTTGTCATCGCAATTTTGGCAGGAGTAATTGGAACAACGTTTAGTAATCTGGCAAGCAATGTGAACCTTGGCTTGGATCTGCAGGGAGGCTTTGAGGTTTTATATGAAGTAGAGCCTGTTGAAGATGGCCAGGAGATTTCAAATAGTTTACTGGAAGGGACGGTCCAGACGCTGAATGACCGGGTGAACCGTCTGGGAATAAGTGAAGCGGTTATCGATATAGAAGGAGATGACCGGATTCGGGTACAGCTTGCAGGTGTTGAGAATCAAGCTGAAGCAAGAGAATTACTGTCAACATCCGCGCAATTGTCTTTCAGGGATGTTGATGATGAAGAATACCTTGATGGATCTGATATTGTAGAAGGAAGCGCCAGTCAGGATTATAATCCGAATACCAATGCGCCGATTGTTACCTTGCAATTACAGGATGCAGCTAAGTTCGGTGAAGTAACCGAAGAAATTAGCCAAATGACAGATAACCGTTTAGTTATCTGGATGGATTACCAGGAAGGCGAGGATTCTTTTGAGGAAGAAGTTACGAAAGAAGACCCTAAATTTGTCTCTGCGCCGGCAGTAAGTCAGGCGATTCATTCTAATGATGTTATGATTGAAGGCGATTTTACGGTGGAATCTGCGCAGCAAATGGCAGATATCATTAATTCTGGTTCACTGGATGTACATATGAATGAAATTTTCTCTACATCTGTAGGTGCACAATTTGGTGAACAGGCGTTAAATGAAACAATTATCGCGGGTCTGATCGGGATTGCTTTAATCGTTCTTTATCTCTGTGTAGTTTATCGCTTCAGCGGGATTATTGCTTCCATTAATTTGGCTGTATATGTATTCTTAGTCGTCTTGATTTTTGAATTGCTGAATGGCGTATTGACATTGCCAGGGATAGCAGCCTTAATTCTGGGAGTAGGAATGGCCGTCGATGCGAATGTTATTACGTTTGAACGTATTAAAGAAGAATTGCGCGTCGGCAAATCGGTGAAAGCAGCCTTTCAATCTGGAAATAAAAATTCCTTTATAACGATCTTAGATGCAAACTTAACTACCTTAATTGCAGCTGGCGTGTTATTTATATTTGGGACAAGTTCTGTGAAAGGTTTTGCGACGATGTTGATTATCAGTATATTAATCAGCTTTATCACTGCGGTATTTGGCACAAGAGCTCTCCTTTCATTATGGGTCCAAAGCGGCTTTTTAAGAAAAAGAAAAGCTTGGCTCGGTGTGAATAAGAATCAAATCAAGGATATTGCAGAAGGAGAAGAACTGAAGCCGACTATTTTTGGAAAGCAGGTTAATTTTACAAATCATCGCAAGAAATTCTTTACTGTTACGTTACTGTTAATTGTTATTGGGGCTGTGCTCATTGGCCTCTTTAGAATCAATCCGGGTGTTGACTTTACAAGCGGTACGCGAATAGAAGTTGTAGCCGATCAGAGCTTAACGGAAGAAGAAATAGAATCAGAATTTGCAACGCTTGGTTATGAAATAAGCTCTGTCAATTTATCTGGTGAAAATAATGAAATTGGGGTTGTTCGTTTTGACACGGTCCTTGATGAAGGAGAAGTGGATAATGTACAGCAGCATTTCTTAGATATTTACGATCATGAGCCTGGCGTGAGTGTGGTATCGCCAATTGTCGGGCAAGAGCTTGTAAAAAATGCGATTTATGCTGTAGCCATCGCATCATTATTTATTGTTGCCTACATTGCGATTCGTTTTGAATTCTTCTTTGGCGTTACAGCAGTAATTGCTCTCTTGCATGATGTTTTCTTTATGTTAGTGGCTTTCAGTGTAACGCAAATAGAATTTGATGTGACTATTGTAGCGGCAATTCTAACGATAATTGGTTATTCTCTGAATAATACACTCGTTATTTTCGACCGGATCAGGGAAAACATTCGTCATGAGAAAAGAGTCAAATCCTTTAAAAAGTTAGCAGAAATTGTGAATAAGAGTATTGTTCAATCGTTTACGCGAACAATGAATACTTCAATCACAACCATTATTGCTGTAGTTGCTTTCTTAGTGCTTGGAGCATCATCTATATGGGCCTTTGCTTTTGCACTCTTAATTGGATTGATTGCCGGAACATACTCTTCTCTATACCTTGCTTCACAGCTTTGGTTAGTATGTAGAGGCAGAAAAGTAAAAGATAAGCCGGTAGACTTTAGAAAGAAAGAACGGGTAGAAGGACCGCAAGTATAAATATATTAAGAAAAGCTTATTGTTTCAATTGGAAAATATAAAAAGAGTGCTTTCAACATGGTAATGTCTGCGGGTGGGCTTCCCCCTGCCCGAACATTACTATTCAAAACAATGGAAAGCTCTCTTTTTTATTAAGATGCTTAAAATAATATCCAACCGGGTAATGAATAGATAGTAAATATTTTATTGGAGGAAGTTTTATGAATGCACAAGTTTATGTCATACTCGCAATTATATTTGTAATTATTATTGCCGTTTTTGCTGTAATCAATGTGGACCCTGTTGCAGTGAACTATTTATTTTGGACACAGGAGTCTCCTTTAATCCTGGTTATTCTTTTTTCTGTATTAATGGGAGGATTGATTACTGCAGCAGTAGGAGCTATCAGACTATACAGAGCACATCACGAGGTCAAAAAACTGCGCACAGAAAATGAGCGTCTTAAAAAGCGCATGGCAGCACATGGAATGACGGATGAGCTGGATAATGAAAATGGCAGAAGCGATAAAAAAGATTACCAAGAATCCCGAAAAGAAATGCGTGTGGAAAGAAGAAATGCGAAAAGAACAGATAAAGAATAATCTGTTTAATCAATTTAATTCATAATAAGAGAAATCTATTTGATGCCCCTGGCTTACTTTAGTATAATAACTAGGTCAGGGGTGAATTTATGCTATCAAGTAAAGCAAATTGGAAATATATAGATAATCCTCCTGCAGAGGAGAGAGAGTCGCTCGACATTGCAATGTCACCTATTGTAAAAGATTTATTTTTACAAAGAGGAATTACGACAACAGAAGAAGCAAAACAATTTATGCAGCCCGATCTCAATCATTTGATTGATCCATTTTGTTTAAACGGTATGGATAAAGCCGTAAAACGGATCAAAGAAGCAGCAGATAATAACGAAAAAATAGTTGTATACGGAGATTATGATGCAGATGGAGTAAGTTCTACAGTTGTTTTGCTGCATGCATTGAATAAAATTGGTGCAGTTTATGAATATTATATCCCGAATCGGTTTACAGAAGGATATGGCCCCAATGAAGCTGCCTTCAGGCAGCTTCATCAAGCTGGATTCGGATTAATTATAACGGTCGATACCGGGATTGCTTCGATTCATGAAGCTGAAGTAGCAAAGGAGCTCGGGTTGGATTTAATCATTACGGACCACCATGAGCCCCAAGCGGAGATACCGGATTGTTATACCATTATTCATCCGAAGCTGTCTGAAGCGTACCCGTTTAAAGAATTGGCAGGTGTTGGTGTTTCATTAAAATTAGCACATGCTCTTCTCGGAGAACTGCCTGTAGAGGTGCTTCCTTATGCAGCGATAGGCACGATAGCTGACCTGGTCCCGCTGGTGTCTGAAAATCGAATTTTAGCTGCATTTGGTCTAAAAGAATTGCAACGCACAAATTATGTTGGTTTGAAAGCACTAAAACAAGTATGTCAGCTGGAAGAAGGGCTTACCGAAGAAGATATTGGCTTTCGCATCGGACCGCGTATAAATGCTGTAGGAAGACTGGGTGATGCTGATCTGGCTGTTGATCTCCTGCTGGAAGAGGATGCGGAAATCGCTTTGGAAATGGCGAATGAACTAAATCACATAAATGAACAGCGTAAGAAAATTGTTCAGGATATTGTAGATGAAGCAATGGACATGGTTCAAACAGATAAGCGGATTATTATTGTAGCTAAAGAAGGCTGGAATGAGGGCGTATTAGGGATAGTTGCTTCAAAATTAGTTCAAAAATATGATCGGCCCGCGATTGTGCTTGCGGTAAAGCCGGAACAGGGAATTGTAAAAGGTTCAGCCAGAAGTATCCCTGCATTTGATTTATTCGAGGGCTGTATGACAGTCAGAGATTTGTTCACACACTTTGGCGGACATGCCCAAGCAGCGGGGATGACATTGCCTGCTGAAAATTTAGAGCCGTTAGAAACTGCTTTAAATAAGCTGCTTTTTGAAAATTTATCAGAAGAAGATTTTAAGCAGGAATTATATATTAATGCTATATTAGATATGGAAGATATCAATGTTTCTCTTATCGAGGAGATAGGGAAGCTTTCTCCGTTTGGCATGGGCAACTCAAAGCCGTTATTTGAGATAAATGAGATACCAAAGGAAGTCCGTCAAATCGGAAGCAGAAAGAATCATTTGAAAATGCAATTTGCTTCTTCCAATGCCCAAATAGATACAGTAGGTTTTGGATTTGGAGAGCTGAAAGAAGCTATTTCGCCATACACTAAAGTATCCGTTGCCGGTGAGCTTTCTGTTAATGAGTGGAATGGGAGAAGGAATGCGCAAATAATGATGGAAGATTTAAAAATTACGGAACGGCAGCTCTTTGACTTTCGCGGAAAAAAAGCAGAGCAATTGCTTTCTGAAACAGTAAAAGAAGTTTTTGTTTGCGGAGAACCTCTTCAGCTGAGAGAGCATCAGGAGACATTCACCTATAAAGAGGCGCTTTCTATGGAACTTGACGCTTATCAGACTATTGGTTTTACAGCGTTGCCGGCTTCATTAGATGATATGAAAAAGATTATCCAGCAGATGAAACCTGAAAATATTGTCATCGCAATACGTCAGGTGCCAAACCAATATCCGTTTCAATTCCCTTCCCGGAAAGAATTTGTAGACTATTATAGCTTGATTAAACAGCATAAGAAGTTTCATATTAAAGAGATGCAGAAAGCAATTGAACAGCACCGGGGCTGGAATGAAGCAAAAGTAATGTTTATGTCGGATGTTTTTGCAGATCTAGGTTTTGCAGAGAAAAAGGATGGATGGCTCCATTACGCGGAATCAGGGAATAAAAAAGATTTATCCGAATCCGTAATTTATCAGTCCTGTATGAATCAAAAAGAAGCAGAAAATATACTTATCTATTCGAATTATCAAGATTTAAAAAAATGGTTTGAAGCTTGTATGGACACGCCCAACAACCTGAAGGAGGAAGCAGTAAATGGATTATAAAGAATATATTGAGATCGTGGAGAACTGGCCGAAAGAAGGGGTCCGGTTTAAAGATATTACGCCTTTGATGGCTAATGGACCAGCTTATAAATCGTCTGTCGATGAAATTGTAGAATATGCAAAAGAAAAAGAAATTGATGTGGTTGTAGGTCCGGAGGCAAGAGGGTTTATCGTAGGCTGTCCGGTTTCCTATGCCTTAGAAATTGGGTTTGCACCTGTTCGCAAAGAAGGCAAGCTGCCGCGGGAAGTAATTAAAGTTGATTACGGTCTGGAGTACGGGGAGAATGTATTAACTATTCATAAGGATGCGATTAAGCCTGGACAGCGTGTATTAATTACAGATGACCTTTTAGCTACAGGGGGCACCATCGAAGCAACGATTAATTTAGTTGAACAGCTTGGCGGAATTGTTGCGGGATGCGCTTTCCTGGTGGAGTTAAGTTATCTGGACGGCAAGGATAAGCTGGAAGGCTACGATGTACTTACCATCATGACCTATTAAAAGCTATGGAAAAAGAGTCAAAACAGATCTTGATACTGTGTTGGCTCTTTTTGTATAGATTAATTTATCCGTATATATTAGGTTTTAGTTGGACAGACATATAAAAAAAGTCTTATAATAGTAATTATTATCGAATAATGTATTTAAATCGAAGAAATGTAAGAGATTTTAATTCAAAGGATGGCTTCAAGCTTTAAAATACTTGTTGCTATTTTTATTTTTATTTTTATACAATTTATTGAATACTGAAGGTAAATAAAGGTGATTACATGGCAAAAGATGAAAATGTCAACATTACAGATATTGTAGAAAAAGTAAAAGAGTATTTATCTGATGACGATGTTGCTTTAATTGAACATGCATATGAATTTGCAAAAGAGGCTCATAAAGATCAATTTCGCAAATCTGGTGAGCCGTATATCATTCATCCGGTACAGGTCGCAGGGATACTGGCTGAATTATTAATGGATGCAGAGACAATTTCAGCAGGCTTTCTTCATGACGTTATCGAGGATACCGATGTCACATTTGAACAGATGGAAGAAGAATTCAATCATGAGATAGCTGCGCTTGTAGATGGGGTAACGAAGCTTGGGAAAATCCGCTATGAAACAAAAGAGGCCCAGCAAGCAGAAAACCACCGGAAAATGTTCGTGGCGATGGCGAGAGATATTCGAGTTATCATGATTAAGCTTGCCGACAGGTTGCATAATATGAGAACGCTAAAGCACCTGCCGCCAGAAAAGCAAAGGCGTATTTCCAATGAAACGCTGGAAATTTTTGCTCCGCTTGCCCACCGCCTGGGGATATCAACAATAAAGTGGGAGCTGGAGGATACGGCATTACGTTATCTTAATCCGCAGCAATATTATCGTATTGTTCAGTTAATGAAGCAAAAAAGGGAGGAAAGAGAAACGTATATCCAGGAGGTTATTGCTGATCTCTCCCAGGAATTTGAAGCTGTAAATATTAAAGCAGAAATGTCAGGACGTCCAAAGCATCTATACAGCATTTATCAAAAGATGGTCAATCAGAAAAAGCAATTTAACGAAATATATGATCTTCTTGCTGTCCGTATTTTAGTTGATAATATTAAAGATTGTTATGCTGTTTTAGGTATTATCCATACAAATTGGAAGCCAATGCCTGGCAGATTTAAGGATTATATCGCGATGCCGAAGCAAAATCTGTATCAATCCCTGCACACGACGGTTATTGGACCAAAGGGCGACCCGCTGGAGGTGCAGATTCGTACTAAGGAAATGCATGATATTGCCGAGTACGGAATTGCTGCGCACTGGGCCTATAAGGAAGGAAAGCAGGCAAAAGGCAAAAGCTCTTTTGAGGAAAAATTGTCTTGGTTCCGGGAAATTCTGGAGTGGCAAAGTGAAACACATGATGCAGAAGAATTTATGGAATCGCTGAAGATTGATTTGTTTTCAGATATGGTTTATGTTTTCACGCCAAAAGGCGAGGTAATTGAGCTGCCGTCTGGATCCATTCCCATTGATTTTGCATACAAGATTCATACTGAAATTGGCAATAAAACCATTGGAGCGAAAATCAATGGAAAAATGGAACCTTTGGATTACGAGTTGCAAAATGGAGACATCGTGGATGTGATGACGTCGAAGCATTCCTATGGCCCATCGCAGGATTGGCTGAAAATGGTTCAAACCTCACAGGCTAAAAGTAAAATAAAACAGTTTTTCAAAAAGCAGCAGCGTGATGAGAATATTGTCAAAGGAAAAGAAGCTGTGGAAAGAGAAATTCGCGCCTTTGATATCGAGCCCAAAGAAGTATTGACTCCAGATAACCTGCAGCGTGTATTCGATAAGTTTAATTTTACAAACGAAGACGATATGTATGCTGCTGTTGGCTATCAAGGAATTACCGCAGCGCTGATAGCAACCCGTTTAACAGAACGAATACGTCATTTGAGAGAAGCAGATCAAGATTTAGAGACAAAAATAGAAGAAGTAAAAACCAATAAAGCAAAACCATCCTCTAAGAAGGATTCGGGTATTGAAGTGGCAGGAGTAAATAATTTACTTGTCCGGATTGCAAAATGCTGTAATCCAGTTCCTGGTGACGACATCTTAGGGTATATTACAAAAGGCAGAGGAGTGTCTGTTCACCGTTCGGATTGTCCGAATGTACAAACCGAAGAAGCGAGGCAGCGCTATATCGATGTAAAATGGAAAACCCAATACGCGGAACGAAAACAATATCATGTAGACCTGGAAATTACAGGATATGATCGCCGCGGTCTGCTTAATGAAGTATTGCAGGCGGTCAACGAAACAAAAACAAATATCACGCATGTGAATGGCAGATCCGATCGTAATAAAATGGCAGTAATCCAATTAACTATTTTAATCCACAATACGAATCACTTGAAAAAAGTAGTCGATCGAATAAAGCAAATTCAGGAAGTATATACCGTAACAAGAACAGTTCAATAAGGAGCGTTTGTTTTTTATGAAGGTAGTATTACAACGGGTGAAAGAAGCTTCTGTCACCGTCCGGGGAGAAAAAATAAGCGAAATACAAAAAGGATTTTTGCTGCTTGTCGGTGTTACTCATGAAGACACAGAAGAAGATGTAAAATATCTCGTAAATAAGATTGTTCACCTGCGTGTCTTTGAAGATGAGAATGAAAAAATGAATCATTCGATTAAAGACGCAGACGGAAGCATATTATCTGTATCGCAATTTACATTGTACGGAGATACTAAAAAAGGCAGACGGCCAAGCTTTATCAAAGCAGCGAAGCCGGCCGAAGCAGAAGCATTGTATAATACATTTAATCAAGCATTACGTACAGAAGGCGTCATAACAGAAACAGGAGAATTTGGCGCAATGATGGATGTCCAGCTGGTAAATGACGGGCCTGTTACATTGATTTTAGACAGCAAAGACAGATAAAAACGATTATAGAATAAGTTTCTTGTTTTGTGGAGATGCTATAAAAACTTAAAGAGGCCGAATCAAAAGGAGAAATGAAGTTATGCATCGACACACAAAACAACGCAATGCCAATAATTATTCCGAATTGATGATGACAGATTTCCATCATTTTATGAAAATGGAAAAGTCATCAACCTATTTAGAAATAGCAACGGAGCTTGGAATTTCCATTCAGGAAGTAAAGCAATTGAAAAAAAGCTTAGGTCGTTCTTGACATTGTGAGCAACTAACCTTATTATTATAATCATTCCAAAATTAAATGATAAAAACCATTGAAGGAAAAAGTAATGTAAGTACAGATAGCAAGAGAGTAGTTGTCAACGGCTGGAAGCAACTATCTATACGACTTATATGAAAGACATTCTGGAGGAGTTATATCGAATTAGATGAGTAGATATAAACGTGTTGCAGGCGTTAACTGATAAAGGTGGATATCATTCAGATATCAACTAGGGTGGCAACGCGGGTAAAAACCCGTCCCTTATTTTTTATAAGGGACGGGTTTTTTGTATTGTCCAATAAAAATAAGGGGCAGCCGTCAAACATTGCCTGTTATCATTTTCGCTAACCAGAAAATTACTTTCATCCGTGTTCTGTATATTCGCAAAGGAGGAAATAAAATGGCTATGAAGGCTCCAAGAGGAACAGTGGATATTTTGCCGGAAGATACGGCGAAATGGCAGTATGTTGAAAACAAAATTAAAGAAATTTGTGAAGCCTATTACTATCACGAAATACGCACGCCGATTTTCGAGCACACAGAAGTATTTCAGCGTGGTGTGGGAGATTCTACGGATATTGTACAAAAGGAAATGTATACTTTTGAAGATCGCGGAGGAAGAAGTCTGACCCTCCGTCCAGAAGGCACAGCTGCTGTAGCCCGTGCTTTTGTAGAAAATAAGTTATTTGGCAGTCCCAATTTACCGGAGAAGCTTTATTATTTCGGCTCGATGTTCCGTTATGAACGGCCGCAAAAAGGAAGAATGCGTCAACTAAATCAATTTGGCGTCGAAGCAATGGGAAGTGAAGATCCTGCAATTGACGCAGAAGTAATTGACCTGGCAATGCATATTTATCGCAGCTTAGGCTTGAAATCTCTGAAGCTGGTGATTAACTCATTAGGCGATAAAGAAAGCCGTCAAGCCCATCGTGACGCACTGGTGGCTCATTTTGATCCATATCGTGAGGAACTTTGCTCCGATTGTCAATCACGATTAGATAACAATCCATTACGCGTATTGGATTGCAAGAAGGATCGTGATCATCCAGCGATGAAAACTGCGCCATCCATCTTGACCTATTTAAATGAAAAATCACAGGCTTATTTTGAACAAGTGAAAGCTTATTTGGACGCAATGGATATTTCTTATACCGTAGACCCTAATTTGGTTCGCGGTCTGGATTACTACAATCACACTGCATTTGAAATCATGAGTGAAGCAGATGGCTTTGGGGCAATCACAACACTGGCCGGCGGCGGCAGATATGATGGATTAATCAATGAATTTGGCGGACCTAACACTCCAGGTATCGGTTTTGGGATGGGATTAGAGCGCTTGTTAATGGCTCTTCAGGTAGAAAATGTAGAAATCCCCGTAGATACAAAGTTAGACTGTTTTGTAGCAGGTTTTGGCTCTGAAAAGGTGCGTACGGAAGCTGTGAAAGCTGTTCATCAGCTACGTATGGCCGGTATTCAGGCAGATACAGATTACCAGCACCGCAAAATGAAAGGCCAGCTTAAAGCAGCAGACCGGTTAAAAGCCAGATTTGTGATTTTCTTAGGCGATGATGAACTTGAAAAACAAATCGTAACCATTAAAAATATGGAAACCGGGGACCAAAAGGAAGTTCCGATGAAGGATATTGTTAACGAATTTAAAGTGTTATTGGAGGAGAGCTAAAAAATGACAGAACGTGTTTTATCTGGACACTTAACTGAAAAAGAAATTGAAAAGGAGGTCAGGCTGAAAGGCTGGGTCCAAAAACGCCGTGATCTTGGCGGACTAATATTCATTGATTTACGCGATAAATCCGGAATCATCCAAATCGTTTTTAACCCAGATTATTCCGGGGAAGCATTAGAAATAGCTGAAAGCATCCGTTCGGAATATGTAATCGATGTGGTCGGAAAACTGGTTTTACGTGACGAGGCAACCATAAATCCCGCTATTGCAACTGGTAAATTGGAAGTGCTGGCCAGTTCAATCACCGTATTGAATAAGGCAAAAAATCCGCCGTTTATGATTCACGATGATGTAAATATTGCAGAAGATATCCGTTTGAAATACCGTTACTTAGATCTGCGCCGTCCAGGCTTGCAAGAAACGTTTAAATTACGGCATCAAACAACGCAAAGCATCCGCAACTATTTAAATAAAAATGAATTCTTAGAAATGGAAACTCCGATTTTAACGAAAAGCACGCCGGAAGGAGCCCGTGATTACCTGGTGCCAAGCCGTGTACATCCTGGTGAATTCTATGCGCTGCCGCAATCTCCACAGTTATTTAAACAATTGATTATGATGAGCGGTTTTGAACGTTATTACCAAATCGCACGCTGCTTTCGGGATGAAGATTTGAGGGCGGACCGTCAGCCGGAATTTACACAGGTTGATATTGAAACTTCCTTTTTAACAAGTGATGAAATTATGACAATGACGGAAGAAATGATGAAAGAGGTTGTTAAAGAAGTAAAGGGCGTCGATATTCAATTACCTTTACAGCGGATGCCTTATGATGAAGCAATGGACCGTTATGGATCGGATAAGCCGGATACCCGCTTTGGGTTAGAGTTAATCCATGTATCTGATATCGTAGCTGATTCTGGGTTTAAAGTATTTAAACAGGCGGTAGAGAATGGCGGTAAAGTAGCCTTATTAAATGTGGAAGGTGCTGCTGCCGGCTACTCTAGAAAGGATATTGATAAATTAACAGAGTTTGTCAATATTTATGGTGCAAAAGGCTTAGCTTGGCTGAAAGTAGAGGAAGAAGAAGTGAAAGGCCCAATCAGCAAATTCTTGTCAGATGATGAAAAAGCAGCGATTGTAGATAAAGCCAATGCAAGCAGTGGAGATTTGCTGTTATTTGTAGCTGATAAATCAGCTGTTGTCTATGATAGTTTAGGCGCTTTACGCTTAAAGCTTGGAAAAGACTTAGGGTTAATTGATGAAGAAGCGTTTCATTTCTTATGGGTAACAGATTGGCCATTATTTGAATATGATGAGGAACTGGGCCGTTATTTTGCAGCACACCATCCATTTACATCGCCAATTGAAGCGGATAAGGAAAAATTATTGACTGATCCAATCAATGTTCGGGCAAATGCATATGACTTGGTATTAAATGGATATGAGCTTGGCGGCGGGTCCATTCGTATTCACCAAACGGAACTTCAAAACCAGATGTTTAAAGCGCTGGGATTCACAGAAGAAGAAGCAAGAGAACAGTTTGGTTTCTTGCTGGATGCACTAGAATATGGTGCGCCTCCTCATGGAGGAGTTGCGCTTGGTCTGGACCGTATCATTATGCTTCTGGCAGGACGCTCGAATCTGCGTGATACGATTCTATTCCCTAAAACAGCGTCTGCATCTGACTTGATGACAGAAGCTCCGAGTAAAGTGAGCGGAGATCAATTGCAGGAATTGTCAATTGCATTGTCAAATCATGAAATGAAAGAATAGAAATAGTAGAATATGCACGGTATTTAAAATATCGTGCATATCATTTCAGGAATATTTGCTGAAAAATGTGAATTAAAAGCAACAAATCCTCAAGAATCTTGTGTTTATTTGGTTTTTCATATAAAATATAAAAACCTTCTAGTTGAGGAATCGGTTGAAATAAATAAAGGAGATGAATGATAGAAGCCATGGAAAATAAATTACAATATCAAAACAGAACAGCAAAAGAGTACGTGCAGGGAGTCTATGAGGAACTAAAGAATAGAAACAGCCACGAGACAGAATTTTTGCAAGCAGTAGAAGAAATTGTCGAATCTTTAGAAGGCGTTTTTGAGAAGCATCCTAAATATATGGAATTAGGCATTTTAGAGAGAATTGTAGAACCAGAGCGCTTGATTGCCTTCCGTGTACCCTGGGTGGATGATGAAGGCCGGGTTCAGGTAAACCGTGGATATCGTGTTCAATTCAGCAGTGCAATCGGACCTTATAAAGGCGGGCTTCGTTTTCATCCAACAGTAAACACAAGTATTATTAAATTTTTAGGCTTTGAACAAATCTTTAAAAATTCTTTGACAGGGCAGCCTATCGGCGGAGGAAAAGGTGGATCAGATTTTGATCCAAAAGGAAAATCAGACTTAGAAATTATGCGATTTTGTCAGAGTTTTATGTCAGAATTAGCTAGACATATCGGACAGGATACAGACGTGCCTGCAGGAGATATTGGTGTGGGCGCGCGAGAAATCGGCTACCTTTACGGGCAATATAAGAAAATCAAAGGCGCTGTAGAACCAGGCGTTCTAACAGGAAAAAGCTTAGGTTTTGGAGGCAGCTTGGCACGTAAGGAAGCAACTGGTTACGGTACAGTTTACTTTGTACAGGAAATGCTTAAAGATAATGGGCAGGACTTTTCTGGCAAAACAGTTATTGTATCCGGGTCAGGAAATGTATCGATTTATGCCATGGAGAAGGCAGCTGAATTTGGGGCAAAAGTTGTTGCCTGCAGTGACTCTAATGGATATGTCTATGATAAGAACGGCATCGATGTGGAACTTGTAAAGAAAATCAAAGAGGTAGACAGAGAGCGTATTAATGTATACTTAGAAACTTATCCAAATGCAGAATACGTTGCCGGCGGATCCGTTTGGGAGATTCCATGTGAGATTGCTTTACCTTGTGCGACACAAAATGAAATCGACGAAACTGCAGCAAAAACATTAATCAAAAATGGTGTTATTGCAGTAGGTGAAGGTGCTAACATGCCATCATCCTTAGATGCAATTAACCAATTCCAGGGAAATAATGTTTTATTCGCCCCAGCGAAAGCTGCAAACGCAGGCGGTGTAGCAGTATCAGCTCTGGAAATGGCGCAAAATAGCAGCCGCGTTGCCTGGAGCTTTGAAAAAGTCGATGAAAAGCTGCAAGGCATTATGCATGATATTTATCATAATAGCATCCAAGCCGCAAATGAATATGGTAAATCAGGAAATCTTGTTGCAGGGGCTAATATTGCAGGCTTCTTGAAAGTAGCAGATGCTATGGCAGAACAAGGAATTATTTAAATAAAAAATAGGCTTTCATATATTTGAACTTTGAATCAATGTATGCTAAGATTAATTCAAATAAAACGTTAATCATCCTGATGTGTTCGTTAACAATTGGTATTTTGACCGAACACCTATAAGTTAGGGAGTCCGATTGGTCTTTAAAGTGCATGCATGCCTCAAGCAGGAAGCATAAAACCTTTAAAGCAGGACACCCACCTGCCAAAAGCGGGATCAAAACTTTATTGTTTGACGGCACTATCGGGATTACGCAAAAATACTGCACATTTTTTGTGCAGTATTTTTGTATATTGAAAAAAGGAATTCCGACTCCCTCCATCATTCCAATATATATGTCTGGTTCAAACTAGTTAGAGCCTTGTGCAATCTGTTCAAGATTTCCGTTTTTATCCATACGGAAGGAAGGAGAATTCACAAGATTGGTATCCTCAAAAACTGTCATCTTGCGGGCACGATCCATAATCTGGATAAATGTCTGATAATCTTCTTTCATCGCTTGCAGCTGTTGTTCCGTATCTGCTAATTTCTTTTTTAATTCTTCGACTTTTGTCTGCAAGGATTGATTCTCACTCTCTAACGATTGCATCGACGATCTCGATTGATTGGAAGTATATAATTCTTTTTTTAGTGATTTTAAATACTTAATAACAGTATCTAAATTAAATGCTGCAACCGGTTCAGCACTTGTTTGTACGGCCGGCACCTCCACGGAAGTCTCCAGTGGCGGGATATTTTCTGCGCTTTCAACAGGCTCTGCTTTGGGAACAGCCTGAATGGTTTTGTTTAAAGCTCTTTTTCTTTCTTTTCTTTGTCTTTTTGCTAAATCAATTGCATTTTCGTATTTATTACGCACTTCTGCATTCCATCTGAATCCACAAGCTGCTGAAGTACGGTTTAAATGATCTCCCACTTCTTCAAAAGCGTTCAATTGGGTGCTACCCTCACGAATATGCCGCAAGACAGTTTCTGCCAACAGCAAATCATCTTCATGAGACCAAGCGTCTTGTCTTACTTTTACCATGTTATTCACTCCTCATAATTATGAAAATACGTAGAAAATCTGTCATCCTTTATCGTTTAATGAATATACAGTTTTTCTTATACCTGCACGTTAAAAAGTGAGATTTTCTAACGTACTAGAAAGATTATAGTAATCTCTATTCTTTCCAGAGGAGTTTAAAATTATACATTGCTTTAAAATTATAATGTGAGTTCAAAAGTTTGATAAAATGAAGCCTCTTGTTCTTTAAAGAGAGTGGAGAGTGCAAAAAAGCCCATACACATCAGGTCTAGAATGGATGTGTATGGGCGGAAAAAGGTCACTTTATCTAATCTTTGTTAATTCGTTCATATACTTGTTTTAATGCAGTCTCAAATTTTCCTGTGTCTTTGGGTGTATAGTAGTTTCGATTTTTAATGGTCTCAGGTAAATATTGCTGTTTGATCCATGCCCCTGGATAATTATGCGGGTATTTATAATCTACACCTCTGCCAAGCTTAGTTGCCCCTGAATAATGTGCATCCTTTAAATGTGCTGGAATATCACCGCTGTTGCCTTTGCGAATATCCTCCAAGGCTGCGTCCAAAGCTTTATAGGCTGTGTTTGATTTGGGAGAAAGGGCTAATTCCACAATAATATTAGCTAAAGGAATCCGTGCTTCCGGAAAGCCGATCCGTTCAGCTGCTTGAACAGCAGCAATGGCACGCGGGCCAGCCTGCGGACTTGCCAGGCCTACATCTTCATATGCAATGACAATCAGCCTTCTGGCAATACTGTCTAAGTCGCCAGCTTCAATCAGACGTCCTAAATAATGAAGCGCTGCATCCACGTCGCTTCCGCGGATTGATTTTTGAAAAGCACTTAAAACATCGTAATGAGCATCTCCGTCTTTATCGTGAGAAAAGCTTTTTTTCTGCATACATTCTTCCGCAATTTCCAGTGTTATCTCGATTTGCCCCTCTGCGTCCGGCGGGGTAGAGCTGACCGCCAGCTCCAGGCCATTTAAAGCTGATCTCAAGTCCCCATTTGCTGAGATGGCAAAATGTTCTATAGCATCTTCATAGATATGAATCGCTTTATCTCCGTATCCGTTCGATGTATCACGGACAGCGCGCTGCAGTGCCGTTTTAACATTGTCCAGCGTTAACCCGCGTAATTCAAATAAATGACACCGGCTCCGGATTGCCGGGTTGATGGAATGATACGGATTGCTGGTTGTACAGCCTATCAAGGTCAGTAAATTATTCTCTAAATGCGGCAGTAAAAAATCCTGTTTTGCTTTATCCAGACGATGTACTTCGTCTAAGATAAGAACTGTTTGACCTTGCATTTTAGCCTGCTCGACAACAATTTCCATATCCTTCTTTTTGTCTGTAACGGCATTTAAGGTTTTGGAGGGGAGTCCGATTGTTTCTGCAAGGGCAAATGCCATGGATGTTTTTCCTGTTCCGGGAGGGCCGAATAAAATCATGGAAGAAAGCTGGTTAGCTTTTACCATCCGATCAATTATTTTCCCTTGACCTACCAGGTGTTCTTGTCCTATAATATCATCTATGTTTTTTGGTCGCATTCGAAATGCGAGTGGCTGTTTATACATGACATAACTTCCTTCATCTGTTTAGGTATCGTATTCTATTAGCTTAAAGCGAATATAGAAGAAATGCAAGAGGTTAGCAGTCATGCTATAATAGGTATTGATAATATAAATAATCAAATTTGTATAGGTGGAATTAAAAGTTGGTATAATGAAAGAATAGGTTTGAATAGAATCTTTCAGCTATTATTCGTCCGCTTGAAGATTTTTATACTTCAGGGATTAAAAAGGAAGTTTGAGTACGTTTCATAACGTGATGGAGCTGTACTTGCTAAAGTTTTTCAGTGGGGCGGGCAGCTGCAATCCCGTTTATTAGAAAAGGTAAAGTGAACCGGACTGTATGAGGCTTCCCTTTGTAACAGCTTATTATAGTACATTATATAAATGACAGAAGATAGTTAAAAAAATTGAGGTGTAAATGATGAAAATTTCAACTAAAGGAAGATACGGACTGACAATAATGATAGATTTGGCAAAAAACGAGGGGAACGGGCCGATTTCTCTAAAGGTTATTGCAAAGGATAATGATCTGTCAGAACATTATTTAGAGCAGCTAGCTTCTCCGTTAAGAAATGCCGGATTAATTAAAAGTATACGCGGTGCATATGGAGGATACCAGCTTGCTAAAAAACCGGAGGAAATTAAAGCCGGTGATGTGATTCGTGTATTGGAAGGTCCTTTAACCATTGTGGAAGGCATGGAAAATGAGAAGCCGGCACAGGCATCCTTATGGCTGCAAATCAGAGATGCGGTAAAAGATGTATTAGAAAAAACGACTCTGGAAGATTTGGCAAATTATGATGAGAGTGATGAAGGACCTGCAGAGGCATATATGTTTTATATTTAAGGGCTGGAAAGGATTTTGACTCATGGAAGCAATATATTTAGACCACGCCGCTACTTCTCCTATGGCAAGAGGAGTTGCGGAGGCAATGATTTCTGTATATGAAGAAATCATTGGCAATGCATCAAGCGTCCATTCTTTTGGGCGGAAAGCAAGACAGCAGCTGGATGCTTCAAGGCAGGTTCTGGCTGCATCTATTGGTGCAAATGAAAAAGAACTTATCTTCACAAGCGGCGGAACAGAGGCGGATAATATGGCACTCACAGGCGTTGCAGAAGCAAACCGGGATAAAGGGAATCATATTATCACATCCATTCAGGAACATCATGCTGCTCTGCATACAGCTGAAAAGTTAGAGAAACAAGGCTTCCGTGTAACTTATTTACCTGTCGATGAAAAAGGGCTGGTTTCGACGCAAGATGTTGAAGCGGCTTTAACGGACGATACGATTTTAGTTTCTATTATGTATGTAAACAATGAGACAGGTGTTATTCAGCCTATCAGTGAGATTGGAGAATTGCTAAAGGAACATCATGCTTATTTTCATACGGATGCTGTGCAGGCTTACGGTTTGCTGGATATTGATGTACATGCGCAAAATATTGATTTACTGACAGCTACTGCACATAAAATCGGCGGACCTAAAGGGATTGGCTTTTTATATGCAAATGAAAAAGTAGCGATGAGTCCGATTCAATTTGGCGGGGAACAGGAGCGGAAACGCCGCCCCGGTACAGAAAACATTCCGGCGGCAGTCGGTTTTGAACTGGCATCAAATATCGTAATGGAAACGAAAGCAGCAAGAAATCAACAATATGAGAAATATAAACAAATTTTAATAGATACCTTTACAGAATCCGGCATTGATTTTGGTATCAACGGAGATCCGGAGAAGACTGTCTCAACGATAATCAATATCCGTTTTCCAGGGGCGAATGTAGAATCGCTGCTTGCCAATTTTGATTTAAGCGGTGTTGCTGCTTCAAGTGGAAGTGCGTGTACAGCCGGAAGCGTTGAGCCTTCTCATGTATTGTCTGCCATGTTTGGTTCAGAAAGTCCGGTTACGACAAATTCAATTCGATTCAGTTTTGGGCTGGCAAATACAGAAGAAAATGTAAAGGAAGCGGCAGAAAGAATCGCAGGGATCGTAAAACGATTAACAAGCTAAAGGAGGGGCGGAAATGAAAGAGAATAAAAATACACGTGTTGTTGTTGGAATGAGCGGAGGTGTTGACTCTTCCGTTGCAGCACTACTATTAAAAGAACAAGGATATGATGTTGTAGGAATCTTTATGAAAAACTGGGATGATACGGATGAATTTGGAGTCTGTACGGCGACAGAAGACTTTGATGATGTTGTCCGGGTCTGTAACCAATTAGATATTCCCTATTACTCAGTTAATTTTGAAAAACAGTACTGGGACAAGGTATTTACCTATTTCCTGGATGAATATAAAGCGGGAAGAACGCCAAATCCGGATGTGATGTGCAATAAAGAAATCAAGTTTAAAGCATTTCTTGACCATGCGCTTTCTTTAGGAGCAGATTATCTGGCAACTGGCCATTACGCTCAAGTAGCGAAAGACGAAGACGGAGAAATTCAAATGCTGCGCGGGGCAGATGACAATAAGGATCAGACTTATTTCTTAAATCAACTCAGCTCAGATGTATTAGAAAAAGTCATGTTTCCGTTAGGCTACCTGCCAAAACCGGAGGTCCGCAAAATTGCAGCGGATTATGGTCTGGTAACGGCAGCCAAGAAAGACTCTACCGGCATCTGCTTTATTGGAGAGCGGAATTTTAAAAGCTTTTTAAGTGAATATTTACCGGCACAGCCAGGGAAAATGGTGACACTGGATGGAGTCGAAAAAGGTACGCATGACGGATTAATGTACTATACAATCGGTCAGCGTCAAGGGCTTGGCATCGGCGGCTCTGGAGACCCTTGGTTTGTTGTGGGGAAAAATTTAAAAGATAATTATTTATATGTTGCACAAGGCTATCATAATGACTATCTATATTCGGATTCACTCGTAGCAACGGATATTAACTGGATACAGCCGGATCAAATAGAAGAAACATTTACTTGCACAGCGAAATTCCGGTATCGTCAAAAAGATTCAGAAGTAACTGTGACAGTGAAAGATGATAAAGCGTATGTCGCATTTAAAGAGAGCCAGCGGGCAATTACACCAGGACAAGCTGTGGTATTTTATCAAGGTGATGTTTGTCTTGGCGGCGGAACAATCGATGAAATTATTAAAGATAATAAAGCATTACAATATGTTGGTTAGTAGGATGGTTAATAGATGGATAAAAATCAGCAGGCAATTACACTATTAAATGAAAAAAAATATGAAGAAGCAGCACAGCTGTTTAACGAAATCATTGAAGAATCTCCCAACGATCCATTGGGTTATATTAATTTTGGCAATCTTTTAATGCAGCTGAATGAGTCAGAAAGGGCAGAACGCTTTTTTAAGCGGGCTGTTGAGCTGGATGAAAAGGCCGCAACCGCATATTATGGTTTGGGTAACCTTTATTTTGACCAGGAAGATTACCAGAAAGCTTCGCAAAACTTTCTAAAGGCAATTGAGCAGGGGCTGGAGGAAGCGGATGCTTACTTTATGCTCGGGATGTGCTTTCGGAATCAGGAACAGTGGAAGTTATCTTTACCATATTTACTGCGGGCAACAGAACTAGATTCTCAGGATGAAAGCTTTCTGTTCCAATATGGTCTGTCTCTGGCGCAGGGCGAACTGCTGGAGGAAGCGCAAAAGACATTTGAAAAAGTGCTTGAATTAAATAAAGAACATAGCGATGCTTATTATAATCTGGGCGTGATTGCCTTATTCCATGAGAAGACAAAGGAAGCTTTGCATCACTTTGAAAAAGCACTGGAATTGCAGTCAGATCATGTCTTAGCTGCAAATGGAAAGAAAATTGCATTACAGTATATGGAGCAATTTGAGGATAAATAAGGGGTAATCATCATGGGAAACCAGATAGAAACAAAGGAAGCACTGCCTTTTGTAACAGGGAGCGTCATCAATACAATTTTTCGCAATGAGGCAGAACATTTCTCTATCGTCCGAATTAAAATAACAAAAACAAACCTTGATTATCAAGATAAAGAAATCATTGTGAAGGGGTATTTTGATCAGCTCCAGGATCAGACTGCCTATTGTTTTTATGGAGTGATGGAGAAGCATCCCCGCTATGGTTCACAATTAAAAGTACAATCCTATGAGACCATTCTGCCGACCACAAAGGATGGGCTTGTCCAATATTTATCCAGTGATTTATTTTACGGCGTCGGAAAAAAGAGTGCCTTAAAAATTGTAGAAAAGCTTGGAGAGAATGCTGTGTCTAAAATTATGGATGATCCCTCTGTTTTAGACGGCGTTTCCGGCGTATCCAAGGAAACAGGAAAAAAGCTGGCTGAGCGTCTCCGGGAAAATCAAGGATTTGAACGGGTTGCTGTTAAATTATCAGAGTACGGAATTGGTCTGAAAATGGCTCAGGTCATTTATCAGACTTATCGAGATGAAGCATTAGAGGTTCTGAAAAAAGATCCGTATCAATATGTTTTTGATATTGAAGGATTTGGGTTCAAAATGGCAGATCAAATAGCTTCCGGACAAGGGATTTCACATACACATGAAAGCCGTATTGGTGCAGGTGTCATTTATATTCTGCAGCAAAGCATGCAGGCAGGTCATGTATACCTTCCGTTTGAAAAATGTATGCAGGAGGTTATTTATTTACTTCATCTGCCTAATCCAGACCAAGGCTCTGTTTCTGATGTTATCATGCAGTTAAATACAGAGAAAAAGATTATTGTCATTGATGAACGTGTTTATCTGCCTTCGTTATATTATGCAGAGGATAACTTTACTGCCAGTCTGAAAAAAATTCTTACCAAACCGATAGAGGATGAAGTGCCTTTAGCGGAGCTTTTGAAGATTACGGGTGAGATTGAGGAAGAAGAGTCATTAAGCTATGGAAAAGAACAATTTGATGCGATTGTCCAGGCAATCCACTCAAAAATTATGATTTTAACTGGCGGACCGGGAACGGGAAAAACAACCGTAATCACCGGAATTATTCAAGCCTTTGCCCAAATCCATGAGCTTTCTTTAAATCTATCGGATTATCAGAAGAAGGATAATTTCCCGTTTATATTAACAGCTCCTACCGGCCGGGCAGCCAAACGAATGTCTGAATCAACTGGTTTGCCGGCTGTGACCATCCATCGATTACTTGGCTGGAACGGAATGGGCAGCTTTGAAAAAGATGAGCATGAACCATTATCCGGAAAGCTGCTGATTGTTGATGAATTTTCTATGGTTGATACCTGGTTAGCCAATCATTTATTTAAAGCTATTCCCGATACAATGCAGATTATTCTGGTTGGTGATGAAGACCAGCTTCCGTCGGTGGGGCCGGGCCAGGTTTTAACCGATTTGATGAAAAGTGAGGTATTGCCAGTTATTTCATTAACGGATGTATATCGTCAAAAAGAGGGCTCTAAAATTATTCAGCTGGCTCATCAAATTAAAAACACCAATTGTGATAAAAGTTCGTTGGAGAATGCGCGTGATTTCAGTTTTATTTCCTGCCATGATTATCAGATGACCGATGTGTTGACATCTATTATTGATAAAGCACAAAAAAAAGGAATTGATTCTTCTTCTATTCAGGTGCTGTCTCCCATGTATCGTTCGCAAGCTGGCATTCATGCAATCAATGAAGCATTGCAGCAATTGATTAATCCTCCCGGCGAGAAAAAACGGGAGATTGCATTTCAGGATGTAGTTTATCGTGTCGGCGACCGTGTAATACAGTTAATCAATCAGCCTGAGGATGGTATATACAATGGGGACATTGGAGAGATTGTCGCCATGTTTAAACCGGAAGAAAATGCAGAGAATGAAGAACAGATTGTAATTGCATTTGAAGATAAAGAAGTTGTTTTCATTCGAAAAGATTATAATAACTTTACTCATGCATTCTGTATTTCCATTCATAAATCACAGGGGAGTGAATTCCCGATTGTGATTCTTCCTGTTGTCTACTCACATCATCGCATGCTGCGAAAAAATCTCTTATATACAGCAATTACAAGAGGAAAAGAGTCATTGATTATTTGCGGTGAAAAAGAGGCTTTTATCAAAGGTGTGCAAACGGAAGATACGAATCGCAGATATACTTCACTGCAGGAAATGCTGCACATTCAATTAGCGAATCAAAAAGCAGAGAAGAAGGAATATGAAACGATAGAGGATATCCCGGAGGAAGAACTGTCTCCTTACGATTTTATGGATTAAATGTATAAAAAATTTTATTTAGGGCAATACTTGGACTGATAGAAGCAGAAAAAGGATGAAGATGTATGCTAGTATGTCCAAATTGCCGGGAAAAACAAATAGGAAAATTAAGTCCCACAAGCTATTATTGCTGGGTTTGCTCAATTGAATTGACGGTGTCTGGAAAGGAATTACACATCCACCAGGTCGAAGCGGACGGGACACTCAGTTCATTAGATGACTTATTTTCAAAAGAAGAGAGAAGATTATTATAATATGGGTTTCTAAAGCGGGCAATGGTTTTCGGCGGGGCGAGTAACCGCAGTCCCAGCCCCATCGGAAAAACCACGTCAGCTAAAAAGAAAAAGTTCGCCGCTTATCATTTAGTAACTTTTTGAACATCCTATTATAAACTCCCAGTCTGTTGGTTACACTACCATGGACTGGGAGTGATTATTATGTGGAAAAAAATAAAAGCAAAACAAGTCGTTTATTTTCTTGTGATTGCTATCCTTTCTTTTATTCTTTTATATTTTTTAGCTATCACCAAACCATATTATGCGGCATTTTTTTCTTTTGTCTTTAAGCTGGTGCTTCCATTTTTGATTGCCGGAATTTTGGCTTTCTTGCTGCACCCATTGATTGAGTGGCTGCATCGGTACCGGATCCACCGCGGAATCGCAATATTAGTTATATATCTGCTTTTTTTTGGAGGTGCCGGCTACGCAATATATCGCGCGTATCCATTAATCGTTGAACAAGTGAAGGAAATGAGCCGTAACTTTCCAGAATTTATCGCGCTGTACCAAGACGGGTTAAATAAGGTATATACCTCTACTGCTTTTTTACCGGAGACCGTACATGACCGGATGGATATGTTTATTCAATCCCTAGAGAATGCGATGAACAACTTTTCAGGGAAAATCATCGGCGGTTTTAATGGAATGATGGATGCGGTTATTCTCTTAACGATTATCCCGGTCCTTGTCTTTTATTTCTTAAAGGATTATCCATTTATCAAATCTTTTCTATTTCGACTTATCCCATATAAATATCGAAGCGATACAGGAAATGTATGCAGGGAAATTGGAAAAGGACTTGGCGGTTATATCCGGGGACAGTTTATTATCAGTGCAGCTGTTGGTGTTATTTCCACTCTGAGCTGGATGTGGTTAGATTTACCTTATGCTTTATTGCTTGGTATCATTCTGGCAATCGTCAACATCATTCCTTATTTTGGTCCGATCCTCGGTGCCATCCCGGTTGTAACTGTTGCTTATATGGTGGAACCGGAAAAAGCGTTATTCGTTATCGTAATTATCTTTATCATCCAATTGATTGAAAGCAATCTATTATCGCCGTATATAATGGGGAAAACAGTAAAGATTCATCCAATCGGGATTATCTTCGCCTTATTATTGGGCGGCCAACTGGCTGGCGTCATCGGTATGGTTATTTCTGTTCCTGTTTTTACTATGTTGAAAGTATTGATTCAGCAGTATCAAATGTCAAAAGCCGGCTGAATTAAAATAAGTATTTCACTATATATTTTTTTAAAGGCGAAAAATTGACATACAGCGGAAAAATCACTATAATAACGCTATAATCATACAAACAATAGGAAATGATAAAAAACTGTCATTTTCAATCATGTAGAACACGTTGAAGGTATTAAGTACATGACATGATATTTCAAGAGAGGGACTCCCCCGGCTGAAAGGAATCCTAATTATATTGTTATGGAAAGCTACACTGGAGTACGGCTAATCCCCGTCGGTATCATACCGTTATAATGATGAAAGTGATGAACATGGATTGTTCATAATAAGGGTGGTACCGCGAAATCTCGTCCCTGCAATGATGCAGAGAGGAGATTTTTTGTTTGATAAAAAAAGGAGGGAAAACGATAATGAAATTTTTGAGTTCCGCAGAAATTCGGCAAATGTTTATTGATTTTTTTAAAGAGAAAGGGCATCAGGTTGAACCAAGTGCTTCATTAGTACCGCATGAAGACCCTACACTTCTCTGGATTAATAGCGGGGTGGCAACATTAAAAAAATATTTTGACGGCCGGATTATCCCGGATAATCCAAGGATTGTGAATGCACAAAAAGCAATACGTACAAATGATATTGAAAATGTCGGTTTTACAGCGCGTCACCATACGTTTTTTGAGATGCTAGGAAACTTCTCCATCGGTGATTATTTTAAAGAAGAAGCGATTGAATGGGCATGGGAGTTTTTGACAGATGAGAAATGGATTGGTTTTGACCCGGAAAAATTATCTGTCACGGTTCACCCGGAAGATGATGAAGCGTATGATCTTTGGCTGCAAAAAATTGGTCTGCCAAAAGAGCGGATCATCCGATTGGAGGAAAACTTCTGGGATATTGGAGAAGGACCAAGCGGACCGAATACCGAGATTTTTTATGATAGAGGCGAAAGCTATGGAAATGACCCGGCTGATCCGGAGCTTTATCCGGGGGGAGAAAACAGCAGGTATTTAGAGGTTTGGAATCTCGTGTTTTCGCAATTTAACCATAATCCAGACGATACGTACACCCCTCTGCCAAAGAAAAACATTGATACAGGAATGGGGCTGGAGCGGTTAACCTCCATTATTCAAGAAGTGCCTACAAACTACGAAACAGATTTATTTATGCCAATCATCCAGGCAACGGAACTGATTGCAGACAGCAAATATGGGAAAGACGATGCAGCGGATACGGCATTTAAAGTAATTGCTGATCATATTCGTACAGTCAGCTTTGCCATTGGTGATGGAGCCATGCCGTCGAATGAAGGCAGAGGCTATGTCCTGCGCAGACTGATTCGCCGTGCTATCCGTTTTGCGAAGGATCTTAACATCCATGAAGCCTTTATGTACCGTCTTGTTCCAGTCGTAGCTGAAATTATGAAGGATTTCTATCCGGAGGTTGTGAAGGAAACAGACTACATTCAAAAAATAATTAAAGTGGAAGAGGAGCGCTTCCATGAAACGTTGAATGATGGGTTAGAAATCTTAACTAAGCTCATTGAGTCGGAAAAAGAAAAAGGAAGTAATGTATTTCCTGGAGAAGAAGTATTCCGTTTATATGATACGTACGGTTTTCCAAAGGAATTAACAGAAGAATATGTAGAAAAACTTGGATTTACTGTGAATCAAGAAGGCTTTGATAATGAAATGAAGCTGCAGCGTGAAAGAGCAAGAAATGCACGTCAAAAAGTGGACTCCATGCAGGTTCAAGACACTGTTTTTTCAACGATTGATGTAGAAAGTAAATTTGTAGGATATTCTTTATTAGAAAAAGAAACGGTCATTCAAGCAATCATTCAGGGCAAAGAAACAACAGAATCTGCAGAAGCAGGCCAAGAAGCATATATCCTGCTGAAGGAAACACCATTTTATGCGGAAAGCGGCGGACAAGTTGCTGATATTGGCTTCATTCAAACAAATCATGCCTATGCGGTTGTAACCGATGTACAAAAATCTCCAAATGGGCAGCATATTCACCGTGTAGAAGTAAAAGAAGGCATATTACAGATTGCTGAACAAGTAGAAGCAGTTGTTGACCGTGCATTTCGGAATGATGTCATTAAAAACCACACGGCAACACATTTACTTCATCAGGCTTTAAAAGATGTTTTGGGCTCCCATGTTAACCAGGCAGGTTCATTGAACGGAACTAATCGTCTCCGCTTTGATTTTTCTCATTTCAGCAGTGTAACGGACGAAGAGCTGGAAGAAATCGAAAAAATAGTGAATCAAAAAATATGGGAATCGATTCCGGTTGTGATTGAAACAAAAGAAATTGAAGAAGCAAAAGCGATGGGGGCAATGGCATTATTCGGTGAAAAATATGGCGATGTCGTCCGTGTTGTCCAAATCAATGATTACAGTATTGAGTTGTGCGGCGGGTGCCATGTGAGCAATACGGCTGAGATAGGCTTGTTTAAAATCGTATCAGAAAGCGGGATAGGTGCAGGTACAAGAAGAATTGAGGCTGTTACAAGCAAAGAAGCTTACAGCTATTTAAATAATAAAATTGAATTGCTGAAGCAGTCAGGCGCATTATTGAAAGCCAAAGACGAGCAGATTCCGCAAAAAGTGACGGCTTTACAATCGGAATTAAAAGAAACACAAAAACAGGTAGATTCACTGCAGGCTAAACTATCTAATCTGGAAGCATCCTCTATCTTAGATGAAATAAAAGAGGTAAATAATGTAAAAGTACTAGCTAAACAAGTCGACGTGAAAGATATGAATCAATTGCGTTCGATGGGAGATGAATTAAAACAAAAAATAGAATCAGGTGTAATTCTTCTCGCAGCTGTCAATAATAATAAAGTACAGCTTATTGCAGGAGTGACAAAAGACCTGATGAAACAAAATCTTCATGCTGGAAACTTGGTGAAGCAGGCAGCTGCAATTTGCGGCGGCGGCGGCGGTGGCCGTCCGGATATGGCACAGGCTGGGGGAAAAGACCCATCTAAAGTTACAGAAGCATTACAAAGTGCTTTAACTTATGTAACAGACGTGACAAATGCTTAATCCTTGGTTGTATGTTTTCTCGTTAATAAGTATAATGATAGAGATAAACATGTTAAAATAGAAGAAGAAGGTTAATGAAGGACGAGGTGTCATTATGAGTTCAATTGATAAAACAATGAAATTCAACTTTTCCGAAGAACCATTTGACCAGGATATTAAAAAGATTTTAATGACTGTTCATGAATCATTACAGGAAAAAGGATATAATCCGATCAATCAGATTGTTGGATACCTATTGTCAGGTGATCCTGCATACATTCCTAGATATAATGATGCGCGTAATTTGATACGTAAAGTTGAACGGGATGAAGTTATTGAAGAACTTGTAAAGTTTTATCTAGAACAGAATAAGGAGAATTCATGAAAGCGATAGGTTTAGACGTGGGTTCAAAAACAATAGGTGTTGCCGTAAGTGATGCTCTTGGCTGGACAGCGCAAGGGTTAACCACTATTTATTGGAATGAGAATGAATTTGAATCTGCAGATGAAGAACTAAAGAGTCTGATTGAGGAAAATGAAGCATCTCTGATTGTAATCGGACTCCCTAAAAATATGAACGGCACGATTGGCGAAAGAGGCGAGGCGTCCGAGCGCTATGCCGCGTATGTAAAGGAAAAGTATGAATTGCCTGTGGTATTATGGGACGAGCGTTTAACCACGATGGCAGCGGAACGTGTACTGCTGGAAGCGGACATGAGCCGCAAGAAAAGAAAAAAAGTAATTGATAAGATGGCAGCTACAATGATTTTGCAGGGTTATCTAGATTCAAAAGGAGGCATTATATAATGACATTGGAAGAAAAGGAACGCATTATTATCCCCGACGAAAATGGGGACGAGCATTTGTTTGAAGTGCTATTCACCTTTGATGTGGATGAAACAGAACAATCTTATATAGCTGTCGTGCCTGCTGAACAAGCAGAGGATGAAGAGGTAGAGGTTTACGCATTCCGTTACGAAGAACAGGAGAATGAAGATTTTACTCTGTACCCGATTGATTCCGATGAAGAGTGGAGCATGGTAGAAGAAATGTTAAACACATTAGCTGAAGAAGAAGAGTAAAGAGATAAAAGAAAGCTGACATTCACATTTTGTGACATCAGCTTTCTTTTCCCGTGTAATTGCTGCTTCTCATCCCCTTTCACACCTGCTGACATATATGTTTTTTCAAAATTCCTGTTGAAAATGAATCTTTTTGTTTAAGATGTAGAAGGATGAAATAAAATAACAGGAATATTGGATAATTTTATATGAATTTAGTATAATGAAGCGGATGAAAGGGGGACACAGAGTGTCAAAAGATGACAAGCATAATGGATTCCAAAAGAATCTTATACAAAGAGCAAAAGATGCTTCTAAAGTAAGAAAGATTGTCGCAATTATTATTGTTTGTTTTACGCTCATCTTAATAATCGGCGGGATTTCAGGTTATTTATATATTCATTCAGCACTGCAGCCTATTGATGAAGAAAATTCAACTCCGGTAGAAGTGGAAATCCCGATTGGCTCTTCCAGTTCAACGATAGCCGGGATACTTGAAGAAAACGGAATTATCAAGGATGCACGTGTATTTCGTTTTTATACAAAATTTAATAATGTGAACGAATTTCAAGCTGGGAATTATACATTCAATACAGCCATGAGCATGGATGAAATTATTGAATCGCTGCAGCATGGAAGAATTATTGTCGATGCGGTCCATACGATTACAATTCCTGAAGGATTGACTGTAGACCAAATTGCTGAAATATATAGTGAGCAGCTTTCTTTTTCGGAGGAAGATTTCCTGGAGGTTGCCAATGATCCTGATTTTATTGACGAATTAATGGAGAAATACCCTTCTTTATTGACGGAGGATATTCTGGATGAAGATATTCGTACTCCTTTAGAAGGTTATATGTTTGCTTCCACCTATGAGTTTTATGAAGAAGAACCATCCATTGAATCGATAATAGATCGTATGATCGAACAAACAAACTCTATCTTCCAGCAATATGAAGGAGAGATTGCAGATCGAGGTTTTACTCCACACGAAGCGATAACCTTTGCGTCCGTAGTGGAAAAAGAAACTGCTCATGAAGAGGAGCGCGCTCAAATTGCCGGCGTATTCCAGAATCGTTTGGATGAGGATATCCAGCTGCAGACAGATCCAACGGTATTGTATGCAAAAGGAGAACATCAGGCAGTGGTCACCTTTGATGATTTAGAAACCGAATCACCTTACAACACCTATTTGGTGGATGGACTGCCAATAGGCCCGATATCGAATTTTGCGGAAAACTCCCTGAGAGCAGTAATCTCACCGGAAGATTCCGATTATCTGTATTTCTTACATGATGAAGATGGTAATATTCACTTTGCTGAAACATTTGATGAACATGTAGAAAACCGGGAAGAATATATTAATTAAAGTGTGTTCCAAAAGTGCTCACTCTTAAACGGACTAATGGAGAGCTTCTCCATTTTCCGTTTTCTTTTTTAGCCGTCAGGAAAGGGGCGTGTTTTTCCAAGGGTTGCGATTACTCACCCTGGCATGACCCTCCACAGCGGTTGTTAATATTAAAAATAAAGCTGCATTGTCATCCATCGATTTTGGTGAAGAACCAATTATAATGGTTGAATGTAAAAGGAAATGATGAAATGGAAAAAGATATCGAGAGCTACTTGGAAAATCTGCTTCCTGCTTCTTCAGGAACTGCAGACGTTCTTGAAAAATATGCCGAAGTCAATCATGTGCCGATTATCAACCGGAGCAGCATGCATATGATTAATCTTATTTTACAGATGAAGCAGCCGGAAAAGATTTTAGAAGTAGGCACAGCGATTGGTTATTCCGCATTGCGTATGCTGGAAGGAGCGTCAAAAGCAAATATCGTTACCATTGAAAAAGATACCAATCGTTATCAGGAAGCAATCACGAATATCAAGGAACAGAGACGTGATAATCAAATCGAAGTTATTTTAGGAGACGCTGCAGAAGTCATGCAGGAATTAGCTGAAAAAAAATTACAGTATGATGTTATTTTTATTGATGCAGCAAAAGGGCAATATCAAGTTTATTTTGATTTAGCAGATAAAATGCTGACGCCCGGAGGTGTATTGATTACCGATAATGTATTATTTCGGGGCATGGTCTGCTCGGATGAAGAGGTGCCTAAAAAATATAAAACACTGGTACGGAAATTAAGATCGTACAATGAGATGCTAATGAATCATCCGGATTATCATACATCGATTATACCGATGGATGATGGTGTCTCCATTAGCTATAAAAAGTAAGATGTGTAAGGAGTTAGCAGCATGGAAAAAAATAAACCCGTTGTAATCGGTGTTGCCGGGGGAAGCGGCAGCGGAAAAACCTCCGTTACAAGAGCTATTTATGAGCGTTTTAAGGAAACGTCCATCCTGGTAATTGAACAGGATGCATATTATAAGGATCAGTCGCATCTTCCTTTTGAGGAAAGATTAAAAACAAATTATGACCATCCCTTGGCATTTGATAACGATTTATTAGTAGAGCATCTTCAACAATTACTTGAATATAAATCAATTGAAAAGCCTATATATGATTATAAGGTGCATAACCGTTCAACAGAAACAATCCATGTTGAGCCCAAAGAAGTCATTATCGTTGAAGGAATTCTGATTTTAGAGGATGCTAACCTCGTTGATTTAATGGATATAAAAGTATTTGTCGATACCGATGCTGATTTGAGAATTATCCGCCGTCTATTAAGAGACATTAAAGATCGCGGGAGAACATTGGATTCAGTCATTGACCAGTATATTCAAGTGGTCCGGCCGGCACATATGCAATTTATTGAACCGTCAAAACGGTATGCAGATTTGATTATCCCAGAGGGCGGAGAAAATCATGTTGCAGTGGATATTATGGCATCTAAAATTGAAAATATCTTAGTAAAGAATTCAAATTTATAATTATTTTTCTTGATATTTTAGGTAATATCTGCCATAGTATTGATTAGTATATTTTGAAGAGTTAGCACATAAGCTATATAGCCAATTTTATTAATTAATTTATATATACTTGGAATAGGCAGCTGTGTTCTTTTAGATAAACCAGATTCGAGAATAAGCTGCGATTATTACCAGATAGAAAAGAAATCAGAAGGAGTGTTTAGAAGATGGCTGCAGAAAAAAGCTTTTACATGACACAAGAGGGGAAAGACAAGTTAGAGGAAGAACTGCATTATTTAAAAACGGACCGTCGCCAAGAGGTCGTTGAAAGAATAAAAGTAGCTCGTGATTTCGGAGATTTGTCCGAGAACTCGGAGTACGATGCGGCAAAAGATGAGCAAGCGTTTGTGGAACAGCGTATTACCCAGGTAGAAAACATGATTCGCAATGCCGTCATTATTGAGAATGATAATGAAGATCCTAATGTAGTTGGACTTGGAAAATCAGTTACGTTTGTAGAATTGCCTGATGGGGATGAAGAAACGTATACTATCGTCGGCAGTGCAGAAGCTGATCCGTTCGAAGGAAAAATTTCCAATGATTCTCCAATGGCCAAAAGCCTGTTAGGACAAGAAATTGGACAGGAAGTTTCCGTAGCTACACCAGCTGGAGACATTGAAGTCCGTATAACCAATGTTGAATAAAAATTGGAAAGCGTTTGCGTAAGCTTTTATCTTGATGAAGCTGCTGAGAAAAAGATATTATCTTTGACCAGTAGAAAGGTTGTCCAAACGTATATTTTAGAAGTACGAAAACTTACAGTTAAACATAACTGTAAGTTTTCGTACTTCTATATATTTCTATGCTGTTTGAAAATATAAACCTGCTTGCTGCATTAATGCAGCGATGTTGTGAAACGGGAAACGCAATAGTTTTCTAATTAAAACGTTAAAAACCAAACAATCTGTACGAATAGTATTACATACCCGAAATTTTAAGGATTTAAATAAGGCGTCTATCTTCATCACATTCTCTTAATCCTTTAAGTTTAAACAAGAAATAAACAGCAATTTTGTGCTAAAATAGAATAGACAAAAATCGCTGGATTCGATAGGATAGTATAAAGTAAATAGTGTAGCGAGGGGGAATCTCTGGTGAGTCAGACAAGATCAAACAAATTTGAAAAAAGAAGAAAAAATACAAACGCAATTACCATTCTATCTATTGCTGCAGGAATCGTCTTAGTTATTTTTCTTGCGGTATGGGTGTTTGGCGGCGGAGATGATACAACAGAGGAAGGTACTGAATCGGATGCATCCGAAAATACGTCAGAGGAAGATAATGGGGATGCCGGCGGAGAAGATGATAATGGCTTTTTAATAACCGATCCGGATTCTAATGAAGATGAAGAAAATAACAATGAATCTGACAATGAGGACGCAAATAGAGAAGAAGACAATGAAGACGAAGACGAGAATGCAGATGATGATGCAGCCAATGAAGAAGATGAGAATGAGGAAGAAAATGAAGAAGATAATTCCTACGAAGACAGAGAGTCTGCAGAACCATCCGGTGATGACGTTGCGGAGGCCTATACCGGTGACTGGGATCCGATAGGTACAGAACAGGAAGGCGAGCATAATACAGATTTTAGTGATGGATCTGCAGACCGTGTTGAAATTAAGAGTGCAGTCTCCAAGGTCACTGGTTTAAGTGAAGATGGTATGATAGAGCACTGGGTTGGAAATAATGGACCTGACAAAGTAATTGCTACCGTTTCTGATTCAAGCAATTCAGAGAATTATCGTGTATTCCTAGATTGGGTAGACGGTGAAGGCTGGCAGCCGACTCAGGTAGAAGAATTGAATTAAATTGACGCGGGACAATAATGGAGGATTAGAATGACTATCGGAATTATTGGAGCAATGGATGAAGAAATTGAATTACTGAAGCAAAGCATGACTGATGTACAAGAAATTGAAATAGCAAAGACTTATTTTTATCAAGGTCACCTGGAAGGGAAAAAAGTTGTCCTCATGCTATCCGGTATCGGGAAAGTAAATGCAGCCATGTCTGCAACCATCTTACATGAACGGTTTAATCCGGATAAAATTATTAATACCGGGTCTGCTGGAGGTTTTGCTGAAAATCTGGAGGTTGGAGATGTTGTTATTTCCACCGACGTATTGCATCATGATGTGGATGCGACAGCATTTAATTATGTCTATGGACAAGTTCCGGGGATGCCTGCAGTCTATACAGCCTCTTCGGATTTGATAGATTTGGCAGGTAAGGTAGTATTAGAATCAGGTATTCAGGCGGAAACAGGTATCATTGCAACTGGTGATTCGTTTATACAGCGTGAGGATCAGACAGCTGTTGTCCGTGAACGTTTTCCTGAAATGCTTGCTTTAGAAATGGAAGCTGCTGCAATTGCGCAGGTATGCTATCAATATCAAACGCCATTTGTCATTATTCGAGCATTATCAGATATTGCCGGAAAGAAATCATCGGTTTCATTCGATGTATTTTTAGAAAAAGCAGCAAAGAATGCAGCGGATGTGATTATAAAAATGGTTCAAAGAGTATAAGTTATAAAAGAATTTATAAAAAGGTTTCTATTTCAGGTAGAAACCTTTTTTATCGCAAATAGTCGTTAGTAAAACCCAACTGATTAAATTTTTAAGCGCCTAAAGTAATAAAAGGAGTGGTAAAAATGCCTATTTCAGATTACTATAAAAATATACGGGCGAAAATAGGAACTAATTTAATTTTTATGCCAAGTGTTGCAGCAATTATTAAAAATAACCAAAATGAAATACTTTTTCAATATATTGAAGTAGAGGAACAGTGGAGTTTGCCTGCTGGGGCTATTGAAATTGGTGAGCCTCCCGCAAAAGCAGTTATTCGGGAAGTTTTTGAAGAAACAGGTTTACTTGTAAAGCCACTTCATTTAATAGGTATATTTGGAGGAGAAGATTTTCGATTTACATATCCAAATAAAGACCAAGTAGAATATAATATATTTGTATTTAATTGTAAAATCATTTCTGGTGAATTAACAGCTATTGATGGAGAATCAGCAGACTTAAAATTTTTTAATGTTTATAGTAAACCTGAATTAGCATTACCATATCCGGAAGCACTGTTTCATAACTTAACAGTATCGGATGCGTATTTTCAATGGAATAATGATTGGCTTAAATTGAATAATTAACGTTATCAAGGAAACCGTCCGTAAAACTCCCACTCAGTGAAGTTTCGTTTTATGCTTGAAGATGGTTATCCTTATATTGATTAGGAAAAGACAGTAAAAACCATAGAATATCAAAAATTTCTCATTTGATATTCTATGGTTTTTTAATCCCTAATTTCAAAATAATCCTGAATAAAATGATAAAAAACCTTTTGGGATGGTGCCAGATTACGATTTTTAGGAATAATGATGCCGACAGTTCGCTGGAGAGGCGGATTATCAATAGCAACTTTAGCGCTATAAGCGGTATTTAAATCATTAAAGGCACTTTCAGGAAGTAACGTAATCCCCATCCCGGCCGCAACTAATCCTTTAATGGCATCTAAGTCCTCTCCCTGGGATTGAATATTCGGTGTAAACCCTGAACGGATACAAGCATCAATAACGAGCTGGTGAAGCACATACCCCTCAGGAAACAATACGAAATTTTCCTCTTCTAACTCTGCGACAGAAATTTTTTCTTCGTTTGATTTGGCGTGAGAACTGGGAATAAGAGCATAGAAATTTTCCATAAATAGAACCTTGCCAATGATGTCCGGCTGATTATCGGGGACAGGACCAAGAAATGCTAAATCAATTTCTCTATTCCGGACAGATTCAATTAGAAAATTGTAAGAGCCCTGTCTTAATTGAAAACGGATATTTGGATAGCTTTTCTTAAATGCGGATAAAACGGTTGGCAAAAGGTTACTGGCTAAGCTTGTCGGAAAGCCAATTTTTATTGAACCGCCTTCCGGGTCTAAGTATTCATCGACCTGTTTCTTAGCATAATCCACTCCTCTTAAAGCGGATTTTATATGCGTTAAAAATATTTTTCCGATTGGTGTTAAATGTACATTTCTTCCGACTCTTTCAAAAAGCTGAACCCCTAATTCACTTTCTAAATTGGAGATTTGCCGGCTGATTGCAGACTGGGCAACGTGCAGCTCAAAGGCGGCTTCTGATACATGTTCTCTTTCTGCTACAGCAACAAAATATCTTAATTGACGCAGTTCCATATTTCCACCTCATATCAAAATTAGATTATTCCTATGTTTATTATATATTGTTTCGATAAATAAAAAAACATAAAATATATCTTACCCACTTTTATTGATTACGGAATGGAGGAACAAAGATGATATTTCAAGATTTGCCAAAAGCACAAGGTCTATACCACCCGGATTTTGAACATGATGCTTGCGGCATTGGCTTATATGCACATATTAAAGGGAAGCAGACGCATGACATAGTTACAAAAGGGCTGGATATGCTTTGTAAGCTAGAGCATCGTGGCGGACAGGGAAGTGATCCGATGACGGGCGACGGTTCTGGTTTAATGGTACAGATTCCCGATCAATATTTCAGAAGAGTCTGTCCGGAATTTCAACTGCCATCTACAGGAGAATATGCTGTGGGTATGATCTTTCTTTCTCAAGATAAACAAGAGCAAACAGCAGTCATAAACCAAGTCAATCAGTTGATTGCTGAGGAGAGACAGCAGTTGATTGGATGGAGAGATGTGCCTGTAGACACTGCTTGTATCGGGAAAGGCGCAGTAGAAACGCTCCCGGAAGTTAAGCAGGTATTTATTCGGTCGACTATGGCGGCAGATGAAATGGCTTTTGAAAGAAAGCTGTATGTGATTCGTAAACAAGCAGAGCATTGGGCTGAGGAAAAGAATATTCGCTTCTATGTTCCGAGTCTTTCTGCCAGAACCATTGTATATAAGGGCTTGCTGACTCCGGAGCAGGTGAACGGATTTTATTTAGATTTACAGGAAAAAGATTTTGTTTCAGCTTTTTCACTTGTTCATTCCCGTTTCAGTACTAACACATTTCCATCCTGGGAACGGGCGCATCCGAACCGCTATTTAATCCATAATGGCGAAATTAATACATTACGGGGAAATGTCAATTGGATGCGGGCGAGAGAAAAACAATTTGTTTCTGATGCATTTGGCGATGATTTAGAAAAACTGCTGCCAATTATCCGCAGTGACGGAAGTGATTCAGCAACATTAGATAATGCACTGGAATTTTTAACACTTGCAGGAAGAGAGCCTGCTCATGCGGCGATGATGCTGATTCCTGAACCATGGGATAAGAATAGCCATATGAATCAGGAAAGACGCGCTTTTTATCAATATCACAGTCTGATGATGGAACCTTGGGATGGGCCAACATCAATTACCTTTACGAATGGGAAGCAAATCGGAGCAATATTAGATCGAAATGGACTGCGCCCGGCAAGGTATTATGTGACAAAGGATGATTACATTATCTATTCCTCTGAAGTAGGTGTCGTTGACGTAGAGGAAAGCAATGTTTTATTAAAGGAACGATTAAGCCCGGGGAAAATGCTGTTAGTAGATATCGAGAAAGGAAGAATTGTTTCCGATGAAGAGATAAAATCTGCTATTATAACAGAATATCCTTATCAGGATTGGGTAAAGGGACAAACCGCCGTCTTAGCTCCAGAAGTTGATGAAAGCATAGAAATGGATCCGCAATTGTACCATAAGCAAAAAGCATTCGGTTATACGATGGAGGATATTGAAAAGTATTTGATTCCGCTTGTGCAGGATGGAAAGGATCCGATCGGTGCAATGGGGAATGATGCTCCGTTAGCTGTTCTATCCGAACGTCCGCAAAGTCTGTTCAATTATTTTAAACAGCTCTTTGCTCAGGTGACGAATCCGCCGATTGATGCTTATCGGGAGCAGTTAGTGACATCCATGCTGACCTGGCTCGGAAGCGAGGGGGATATACTTCACCCGGAAACTGAAAAGAAAAGACGAATCCGCTTAGATTCACCAATTCTATCGAATGTGCAGATGAAAAGAATTGAAAATAACGAAATAGACGGCTTAAAAGCGGAGGTCATTGAAACGTTATTTACAGATGATTTGGAAGCTGCGCTGAAACAAGTATTTGAACAAGCGAAAGCTGCAATCTATAAAGGGAAAAATATACTGGTACTTCGGGATACAGAAATGGATCAAATGCAAAAAGCGATACCTGCCCTGCTTGCGGTCAGCGGGCTGCATCAATATTTAATTCGTGAAGGTATCCGGACAAAAGCAAGTATCCTTATCCAGTCAGGAGAAGCGCGTGAGGTCCATCATTTTGCAGCCATGCTTGGTTATGGAGTCGATGCGATTTACCCATATCTCGTGTATCAAACCTACCATCAGGCATTTGAAATGGATAAGTTAGCGTTAAATCCAAAAGAAGCACAGGCAAAATACATTGCCGTGGCGACAGAAGGTATTATCAAAGTAATGTCTAAAATCGGAATTTCAACTGTACAGAGCTATCGCGGTGCTCAGATTTTTGAGGCGGTCGGCATCAGCAAGCAAGTCATTGAAGATTATTTTACCGGAACGGCTTCGCAAATAGACGGAATTGATTTGGGTGTGATTCAGCTTGAAACAGAGAAACGTCATCAGGAAGGGTATCAGGAAGCATTTGATCAGCTTCTGGATTCAGGAAGTGAGTTTCAATGGCGAAAAACAGGTGAACATCACGCATTTAATCCATCAACGATTTATAAGCTGCAATGGTCCTGCCGGCGCGGGGACTATAAGCTGTTCAAGCAATTTTCTAAAGAATCAAATGAAGCGCGTATCGGCTTTTTACGAAATCTATTTGACTTTAAAAAGACAAACTCGATTTCTATCGATGAGGTAGAATCTGTGGACACGATTGTAAAACGATTTAAAACAGGAGCGATGTCGTTCGGATCTATTAGTAAAGAGGCGCATGAGACATTGGCAATTGCCATGAATCGTCTCGGCGGTAAAAGCAACAGCGGAGAAGGCGGCGAGGATACAGCACGCTTCACCCCGGATGCGAATGGGGATTTACGATCCAGCGCAATTAAGCAGGTAGCATCCGGCCGCTTTGGTGTTACGAGCAACTATTTAGTAAATGCGAAAGAACTGCAAATTAAAGTTGCGCAAGGAGCGAAGCCTGGAGAAGGCGGTCAGCTGCCAGCGGAAAAAGTATATCCATGGGTTGCTGATGTGCGCAGGTCGACATCTGGAGTCGATTTAATTTCTCCGCCTCCACATCACGATATTTACTCAATTGAAGATTTGGCGCAGTTAATCCATGACTTGAAAAATGCGAATCGCAACGCAAGAGTAAGTGTCAAGCTAGTTGCTAAATCAGGTGTCGGAACGATAGCTGCCGGTGTGGCTAAAGGAAATGCAGATGTTATTTCTGTAGTCGGTTATGATGGAGGAACAGGAGCTTCGCCAAAAACAAGTATTAAGCATACTGGTCTGCCGTGGGAACTGGGTTTGGCAGAGGCGCATCAGACATTAATGATAAACGGACTGAGAGACCGTGTTATTTTAGAAACAGACGGTAAGCTGCTAACTGGAAAAGACGTTGTAACAGCAGCTTTGCTGGGAGCGGAGGAATATGGGTTTGCTACAGCGCCGCTCGTTGTAGTCGGCTGTGTGATGATGCGCGTCTGTCACAAGGATACCTGCCCAGTCGGTGTCGCTACCCAAAATCCGGAGCTTCGTAAAAAGTTTGCCGGAGACCCGGACCATGTTGTGAACTATATGCAGTTTATTGCGGAAGAGGTCCGGGAAATTATGGCAGAGCTTGGCTTCCGGACAATGGATGAAATGATTGGGCGTACAGAATATCTGGAAAGGTCAGCGCGTGCTGACGCACATTGGAAAGCGAAGCATCTCGATTTATCAACGCTTGTTTATCAGGTGGAAGGAACCAAAAGAAACACCACACAGCAGGATCATAAATTAGATCAATCCTTAGATATAAAAGAAATTCTGCCTGCTGTTCAAGAATCATTGGAAACAGGCGAAGCAATGGAAGCCAGCTTCTCTATAAAAAATACGGATCGTGTTGCCGGTACGATTGCCGGCAGTGAGATTACAGCTAAATATGGAGAGGAAGGCCTGCCGGAGGATACCATCAATCTACATTTTACCGGTTCAGCCGGTCAAAGCTTCGGTGCGTTTATTCCAGCAGGTATGACCATGACAGTAACTGGAGATGCCAATGACTATGTAGGCAAAGGGCTTTCAGGAGGGAAAGTGATTGTGCGTGCGCCGGAAGAAACAACCATTGACGCAAGCCATAATGTCATCGCAGGAAATGTTTCCTTCTATGGTGCAACAAACGGTGAAGCATATATTCATGGCTATGCCGGCGAGCGTTTTGCAGTCAGAAACAGCGGTGCAAAAATTGTTGTAGAAGGCGTCGGAGATCATGGATGCGAGTATATGACAGGCGGCAGAGTGGTTATCCTTGGCAATGTCGGTAAAAACTTCGCAGCTGGAATGTCTGGCGGAATTGCTTATGTAAGGCCGGATGATGTTCCTGCTTTCCGAGCTTTGACAAATGCGACGCTGATTCAATTTGAAGAAATAACTGATCTGGGAGAACAGGAAGAAGTAAAAGATTTGATTATCAATCATTTAGATTATACCAACAGTGAGAAAGCAGCATTTATCTTAAAGCACTGGAAGGAAGAAGTGAAGAAATTTGTCAAAGTAATCCCGGCAGACTATAAATTAATGCTTCAGCAGATTCAATGGTTTAAAGAACAGGGATTAAGTGCTGAAGATGCGCGTTATGAAGCGTTTATGGCAAAGAAAAATAACGAAATGACCGTAAAGCTAGATGAGGAATCCTTGATGAAGGAAGAGAAAGGAGCCAGAGTAAATGGGTAAAGCAACTGGATTTATGGAAATTAAAAGAAAAAAAGCAACGGAGCGTGACCCGCTTGAAAGAATAAAAGACTGGAAAGAGTACGCTGGCACCTTCTCTGATGATGCAGCAAGCCAGCAGGGTGCGCGCTGCATGGATTGCAGTATTCCGTTTTGTCATATCGGCATGGAAATCGAGGGGGCAACCTCAGGCTGCCCTGTCTATAATCTGATTCCGGAGTGGAATGACCTTGTTTATAAAGGCAGATGGAGAGAAGCGTTAGACAGGTTGATGAAAACTAATAATTTTCCTGAATTCACCGGGAGAGTTTGTCCTGCCCCATGTGAAGGCTCTTGTACCGTAGCAATTAATGACCCTGCTGTATCGATCAAGAATATTGAGCAGAAAATTATTGATAAAGGCTTTGAAGAAGGCTGGATTGAACCGCGAATTCCAGAAGTGCGTACTGGCAAAAAAATCGCTGTTATTGGTTCGGGACCAGCTGGATTAGCGGCAGCGGATCAATTAAACCAGGCGGGGCATGAAGTAACTATTTACGAACGTGCAGACCGCGCCGGTGGATTATTGACCTATGGTATTCCAAACATGAAGCTGGATAAGGGAGTCGTGGAACGGCGTATTCAATTGCTTGGGCAGGAAGGGATTCGTTTTGTGTTAAACACCGAGGTAGGAAAGGATATTTCAGCTGAGGAAATCAAAGCAAGCTTTGATTCTGTGCTTATTTGTACTGGTGCCCAAAAGCATCGTGATCTGCCGTTAGAAGGAAGAGATGGAAAAGGAATCCGCTTTGCGATGGATTATCTGACCCGCTCAACGAAAAAGCTGCTTGATGCAGATATCGAATTGGAAGAGGAGTTAAATGCAGAAGGAAAAGATGTGATTGTTATCGGTGGCGGAGATACAGGTGCGGATTGCATCGCAACAGCCCTTCGTCAGGGTGCTAAAAGCATTGTTCAATTCGGAAAGCATCCGCAGCTGCCAGTGATGCGGGCCGGATCCAATCAATGGCCGGCTTATCCGCAGGTATTCAGCCTGGAATACGCGCACAAGGAAGCAAAAGAAAAATTCAGGAAGGATATTCGTGAATATTCCATTCAGACACAAAAATTTGTAACAGATGAGCTGGGGAATTTAAAAGAACTGCATACGATTCAAATGGAGAAAAAACAGGATGAAAATGGCGTATTCTTTTTTGAGGAAATACCAGGAACTGAAAAAGTATGGCCGGCACAGCTTGTTTTAATTGCTATCGGTTTTGAAGGTGCTGAGGAAACAGCTGTCAAAGCATTTGGGGTGAAAACGATGCGAAACCGTGTGCTTGCAGCTTATGGAAAGTTTTTAACAACAGAAGAAAATATATTTACAGCAGGAGATGCCCGCCGTGGTCAGAGTTTAATTGTCTGGGCGATTAATGAAGGAAGAGAAGCGGCTTATCAGGTTGATGAATATTTAATGGGAACCACTTCCTTGCCGACTGTTGCAAATATGTAAAAACAAAGCGATAAATAAGCGAGTTACCTGTCTGTTATTAGATGGGCAGCTCGCTTATTGTATGAATATACTTTTTTAATGAAGGTAAAAGCATTATGCTTTGATAAGCCTATGGCGAATCTTTATAGGCATCTGTCACTTCTTTTTAGGTATTTGCGTATATTGTTAGGGAATAAGGGGTGATGGAGAATTGGCACAGGCAGAAGGGTATAAAAACGGCCGTATTAATATTATATTAAGTGAGAATACACCGCAATCCGGCGCGAATCTCCGTGTAAAAAAACAAAAGCATTCGCCGCTTGAAATCGTCGATAAAGAATTTGCATCGTTTGTCGGGTTAAATGATTTAAAAACGTCCATTAAAGAGATTTATGCAAGTATTCTTATCAATGAAAAGAGAAAGGAAGAAGGATTAAAAAGCACGAAACAGGTTCTTCATATGCTGTTTAAGGGAAATCCGGGAACGGGAAAGACAACGGTAGCCCGGAAATTAGCAAAGCTTTATCATGATATGAATATCCTCTCAAAAGGGCATTTTATAGAGGCGGAGCGTGCTGATTTAGTCGGAGAATATATCGGCCAGACAGCGCAAAAAACAAGAGCAGTTATTCAGAAGGCGATGGGCGGTATTCTGTTTATTGATGAAGCTTATTCATTATCCCGCGGCGGAGAAAAGGATTTTGGTAAAGAGGCGATTGATTTGCTTGTGAAGCATATGGAAGACGGACGGGAAGATATGGTTCTCATCCTTGCTGGTTATCCGCGTGAAATGGACCGGTTTCTTTCGATGAATCCCGGCCTTGAATCCCGCTTTCCATTTATTTTAGATTTTGATGATTACTCTGTGGATGAATTATTGAATATAGGAAATCGCATGCTGAGTGAAAGACAATATCAATTATCAAAACAGGCGGAATGGAAGTTTCGCAATCATTTGGCAAAAAAACTGCGGGAAGATAATTATAATTTTTCGAATGCGAGATATGTACGAAATATAATTGAAAAAGCAATCCGGCTGCAGGCGGTCCGGCTGCTAACCTCTGATAAATTGGTATCCAGGGATTTAATTGTTTTAACAGATCAGGATTTGTTGCTAGAATAGAAATAATGGGAATGATAATAGTAAAAACTATTTTAAGAAAGAGGTAGGCTATGACAGTAGAAAATGTATTAGTAATTGCGGTTAACCAATCCGAAAGATCTGAACGTCAATTCCAGTCTTCTTTAGATGAGCTTGTTTCTTTATGTAAAACTGCAGGAGGGCAGGTTCAAGGCGTTATCACACAAAACAGGGAACGTATCCATCCAGCAACCTATATCGGTGAAGGAAAGCTTCAGGAAGTTGCTCAGATCGTTCGTGCAGAAGAAATTAATTTAGTGGTAGCTAATAATGAGCTGTCGGCTGGTCAGGTTCGCAATTTAGCAGATACGCTGGATGTTCGTGTCCTGGACCGAAGTCAATTGATATTGGATATTTTTGCAATGCGTGCACAAACGAAGGAAGGGAAGCTCCAGGTCGAGCTGGCTCAGTTGGAGTATTTGCTTCCCCGTTTGCATGGACAAGGGGCTAATCTATCCAGACTTGGCGGCGGAATCGGGACAAGAGGCCCTGGGGAGACAAAATTGGAAACAGACCGCCGGCATATCGAAAGAAGAATCTATGATATCAAGCGCCGATTACAGCTGGTTGTAAAGCAGCGGGATCAATATCGGAAGCGCAGACGATCAAACGATGTTTTTCAAATAGCGATTGTCGGATATACGAATGCGGGGAAATCAACGATATTTAACCGGTTGACAAACAGCCGCTCATTAGAAGAGGATCAATTATTTGCGACATTGGACCCGCTCACGCGCCGTATTCAATTTCCCGGCGGCCTGAAGAGCTTGATAACAGATACAGTCGGGTTTATCCAGGATCTCCCGACGGCCCTGATTGCTGCGTTTAAATCAACACTGGAGGAAGTGACAGAAGCAGATTTTCTTCTTCATGTGGTTGATATTTCAGACCCGGATTTATTACAGCAGCAGGAGACTGTCCGCAAATTATTGCAGGAATTAGATGCCGGCCACATTCCGGTATTGACCGTGTATAATAAAAAGGATCAGCTGGAAGCCGATTTCTTTTTGGCAAACCAATTCCCTAATATTCAAATCAGTGCGTTAGAGGAAGAAGACTTACATGCATTATTAATCAAAATGGAAGAAGTATTAAAAGAAGAATGGGATTTATTTGACATTGTGTTAGATTCAAGTGAAGGAGATTTGTTGTACCAGCTTCAGTCAGCAGCGTTAGTTGTCAAAAAAGAACTGCTGGAGGAAACGAACCAATTTCATGTGCAGGGCTATGTCAGAAAAAATCATCCATTTCACCGATTTGTAGAGGAGAAGTAAACGATGCAAGCAGAATCACTTATAATAGAAGCAGAAAAAGATTGTTTAGAAGGTCACCAGTATATTCAAAAGATTGTAGAGAAAAATCAGCAGCGTGTTTTGGAGGCCTTCCGAAATCATCGGATTAGTGACGCACACCTGCAAGGGACGACAGGCTATGGATACGATGATTTAGGCCGGGAAGGCTTAGAAGCTGTATATGCGCAGGTTTTCGGCGGAGAGGATGCCGTTGTGCGTCCGCAGATTGTTTCGGGCACACATGCTATTACAACAGCTTTATTCGGTATCCTCCGCCCGCAGGATGAGCTTGTTTATATTACGGGGCATCCATATGATACCTTGGAGGAAGTAATCGGGAAGCCCGGCAAAGAAGAAGGATCGCTTGCTGATTTTCAAATTGGGTATCGTGAGGTTGCCTTAAAAGAAACAGGGGAAATTGACTTTGAAGCGATAAAAAGCAGCTGGACAAAGCAGACGAAAGTTATTGCTATCCAGCGTTCAAAAGGTTATGATGCCAGACCTTCCTTCACGATTAGTGAAATAAAAGAAATGGTGGATTTTGTGAAAGCCATTGATCCATCCGTTATCGTATTTGTTGATAATTGCTATGGGGAGTTTACAGAAACAAAAGAACCGCTGCATGTCGGTGCCGACTTGATTGCCGGTTCACTCATTAAAAACCCAGGCGGCGGATTAGTCCGGGCAGGAGGATATATTGCAGGCCGTCAAGACCTGATCCATTTATGTGCAAACCGTCTGACAGCTCCTGGTCTGGGCAAGGAAACAGGAGCTTCTCTCGGTATGCTTCAGGAAATGTATCAGGGTTTCTTCATGGCGCCGCATACTGTAGGGGAAGCCTTAAAGGGCGCCTTGTTCACAGCGCGTTTTCTGGAGCTGGCCGGGTTCCGGACAGCCCCGTCCTATCACGAAAAAAGAACAGACCTGATACAAACAGTTACTTTTCATACAGCGGAGGAAATGATTGCTTTTTGTCAGGCGATTCAAGAGAACTCTCCTATTAATTCTTATGTTACACCTTATCCGAGTGAAATGCCGGGATATGAAGATGAAGTGATTATGGCAGCAGGAACGTTTATACAAGGGGCGAGCATCGAGCTGTCTGCGGACGGGCCTATCCGTGCTCCATATACAGCTTATGTTCAGGGCGGTTTAAACTATACGCATGTGAAAATTGCCATTATCGAAGCAGTAAAAACATTGAAAAATCAAGGTTTTATTTCTTAGTGAGAGGGTAAAAACAAGTATGGAATAATTTATATGTTAAATAACCTAACATTTAATTGACATTAAATCTGACATCCATTATACTGAATGTATCATATAAAGAAGGGGGTCATCTTTTGAATGATCAAGACCGTCGTTCAATGCCCTTATTCTCAATAGGAATAGTTATGAAATTAACCGAACTGACTGCGAGACAAATTCGTTACTATGAAGCAAATGATTTAATTGCTCCCGAGCGGACAAAAGGAAATCAGCGTCTATTTTCATTTAATGATGTAGACAGGCTGCTTCAAATCAAGGATCTCTTAGACAAAGGATTAAATATGGCTGGCATCAAGCTTCTGCTGGATGAAGAAAACAAAGAAACCCCGGAAGAAGCACCGAAGAAAGAGAAAAAAACGCCGGCTAATTTAACGGATAAAGAGCTTAGAGGAATCTTGAAAAATGAATTAAACGAAGCGGGAAGGTATGGAAAAGCCAGCATGAGGCAAGGAGAACTGGCACGCTTTTTTATAAAGCATTAACATCAGGTTAAAAGAGTTTTCGCTGCAAAGACAGTGTAGTGGAGGTTTTCTTTTCATACTTAAATGAATTTTTAGGAGGAGAACAAATGGCTAAGAAATTAACCAGAGAAGAAATTATTACACAGATTAAAGAGGAGAATGTACGTTTTATCCGCCTGCAGTTTACAGATATGCTCGGAACCATTAAAAACGTTGAAATTCCTTTAAGCCAGCTTGACAAAGCATTAGATAATAAAATGGCTTTTGACGGGTCCAGCATCGAAGGGTTTGTCCGTATTGAAGAATCAGATATGCTCTTACATCCTGATTTGGATACATTCATTGTATTCCCTTGGACTTCTGAAAAAGGAAAAGTGGCGCGTTTTATCTGTGATATCTATAATCCGGATGGTACTCCTTTTGCAGGCTGCCCGCGTTATAACCTGAAACGCAACCTGAAAAAAATGGAGGAACTAGGATTTGATGCATTTAATATTGGTGCGGAGCCGGAGTTCTTCTTATTCAAATTGGATGAAAACAGAGAACCTACACTGGAATTGAATGACCACGGCGGTTATTTTGACTTAGCGCCGACAGACCTTGGTGAAAACTGCCGACGTGATATTGTATTAGAGCTGGAAGAAATGGGCTTTGAAATTGAAGCATCCCACCATGAGGTTGCCCCTGGACAGCATGAAATTGATTTTAAATATTCGGATGCAGTGAAGCATGCAGACGATATTCAAACCTTCAAGCTGGTAGTAAAAACCATTGCCAGAAAGCATAATTTACACGCTACATTTATGCCGAAACCATTATTCGGAGTGAATGGCTCAGGAATGCATGTAAATATGTCTCTTTTCTCAGGAAAAGAAAATAAATTTTACGATACAAAAGGTGAGTTAGAACTAAGTCAGACAGCTTATCAGTTTATCGCCGGCATTATTGATCATGCGACAAACTTTACAGCAATAACAAACCCTACGGTCAACTCTTATAAGCGTCTTGTACCTGGATACGAAGCGCCTTGTTACGTGGCGTGGTCTGCATCTAACCGCAGCCCGCTTGTCCGTATTCCGAGCTCACGCGGTTTAAGTACTCGTGTAGAAGTACGAAGTGTTGACCCGGCTGCTAACCCGTATATGGCATTATCCGTACTGTTAGCTTCTGGCTTAGACGGCATTAAGAGAAAATTAGACGTGCCAGAATCTGTTGACCGCAACATTTATGTTATGAATAAAGCAGAGCGCGAAGAGAATGGTGTGAAAGATTTACCGTCTACTTTAAAAGAAGCAATGGATTTGCTTGAGCAGGATGAAGTGCTTGTTGAATCTTTAGGCGAGCATTTATTCGAACACTTTATTGAAGCAAAAGATATTGAGTGGGATATGTTCCGCACAACTGTGCACCCATGGGAGCGCGAGCAGTATCTGACGAACTATTAAGTCAGACGTAAAGAAGTATTATCTCTTAAACTTTTAATAAATAACAGCTATTTAGATACTGTGCATAGACTTTTTGTTCTAGCACAGTGTCTTTTTTTGTGAAAGGGAAAGATTTTGGATGCATGGAATAATTCGAAAAAATATGATAGAACAGCGTTTTATTGCTCTTGGTAAATAAAGACACACAAGCAGGTTGAAGCATGAACTGCTTGTGTGTCTTTATTTTTTCACTTTTGATTCCTGCGATATAAGATAAATCCAGTTCCGGCTAAAACAGGTGTAGCTATAGAGAGAGCAAGAATAAAACGAAGCGCCGTCTGATCAGAGAAGTGAGAGGAAATGTAAATGGATTCTATACCTTCGCCCTGACATTGTATGCGGTCAAAATGAGAGTACTCGCCATCGTTAGTAAAAAGATGAGTTACCTCTGTATCTGAAAAGGTGACTTCCGTATTTTTAGAATCCAAAGAAACTTTTTCCCTATCCTTTTCTGTCATGCACCGCACTTCATTTGTGTTAGTTGTTGCCGGGTAGGCCCAAATTTCTGTGGTTTTCCGGTTATCTGCCGGTGAGAAGGGTTCATTTATTTCTAGTTCATTTGCTGTTAAATCTCCTGGGAAAGCTGCTTTTTGATATACTTTCCAAATACCTAACGGACCGACTATAATACAAAGCATGCAAGATATTGCAAGTAAGGAGGTGACTTTTTTGGCATTTTTCATAACTAAAACACCTTTCTGTCAGTAGATAGCTGTTATACGTTTGCATAACGGGATTTGTTTCAAAAAAAGCATCGCATGAGAGCGGAATTTCACTCCTATGCGATGCTTTGTGCTTTTGTATTATTGATGGCCTCTTACGGCTGCAGAAGGGAAAGTTAAATTGGATTCATCTTCTGTGAAAAACTCTTTGTACAGCGACTGAATCGCTTTTTCCAAATCAACTGCGTGAACACCAAACATCATGGATACTTCTGAAGAGCCTTGGTTAATCATATCAATATTGATACCCGCTTTAGCAAACGACGCGGTAGCTTTAGCGGCTACGCCAATTGTGTTTACCAGTCCTTCTCCGACCACCATAACAACAGCCAGATCACGATGAATACTTACGGTATCCACATGCAATTCATTGCGGATACGGTCGATAACAATCTGTTCCTTTTCAGGTGTGAAAAGATGATCTCTGAAAATAACAGACATATCGTCAATTCCAGAAGGTGCATGCTCGAAGGAGATTCCTTCATCTTCAAAAATATTTAACAGCTTTCGGCCGAACCCGACTTCCCGGTTCATCAGGAATTTACTGACGTACAAGCTGCAGAAGCCGACGTCGCTTGCTATGCCTACTACACATTGGTCAGTGGAATCTCTTTCTGCAACTACCATTGTGCCGGGCGCTTCCGGGTTATTGGTATTTTTGATACAGACCGGGATTTCTTCTTTAAAAGCCGGGATAAGCGCTTCGTCGTGAAATACAGAAAAGCCGGCATACGATAATTCCCGCATTTCCTTATATGTTAAAACAGTAATATCTTTAGGATTTTCCACGAAGTTTGGATTTACCGCAAAAACAGAATCAACGTCTGTGAAATTTTCGTACAAGCTTGCTTTGGTTCCGGCAGCTAAGATAGCTCCGGTAATATCCGAACCGCCCCGTGAAAAGGTGACTAAATCATTATTTTCGGAATAACCAAAGAATCCGGGAACAACAGATACACCGTCACGTTCTCTTAGTTTATAAATTCTGGAAAAGCTTTCAGGAAGTAATTGAGCATTTCCAGGTTCATTACTGACAAAAATTCCTGCCTCTTTTGGATTGACATAGCTTGCGTTTAGGCCTAAATGCTTTAAATAAGCACTTACGATTTTAGCAGAACTGTCTTCACCGATGGATTTTAAAGCATCAAGCTGTGCCATAGGTGATATATCAAATTGAAGATACTTTTCAATGGTTTGCTGAATATCTTCTAAAATAGACTGGCCAAGGCCTAAATCCTCTATTATTTCTTGAAATCTGGCCATGATGTTTTGTAACTGCAAATCATAATCTTGATTTTGCTGTTTTGCATAACAAAGCTCGATTAATAAGTCTGTCATTTTTACGTCATCTGAGAAGCGTTTCCCTGGTGCAGATACAACAATTACTTTTCGGGAGGAATCAGACTTAATGATATTCGCTACCTTTTTAATCTGTTTTGCATTTGCTACAGAACTTCCTCCAAATTTTGCTACTTTCATTTACATGATACCCCATTTCAAAATTCCCACTATAAACTAGCTATTTTAGTTACGAAGATTTTTAGTGCGTGGTATTTTTTATTTTTACTAATATAACATATTTTCTGTTAAATTAAAGAGGAAAATGAAAAAAAGAAAGAAAAATAACGAAAATACCGTTTTTATTCTCTTTGCTGGACAAATGTTTACCATTTTAGGCCATTTGGAAGGAAAAGCAAGTGTTTAGTAAGGATGAATCAAAATTCATTTTTAGTATTACTGCAAGCATGAACAGTGTAGCGGAAATGTAGTTTAAATGAAAAAATCCCGTTTCAATGAAACAGGATAAATCAGCTCGCTGATTCCTTTTCTTGACTGCGCTTCTTCCTGTCTCTGTAGACAATAAAGCCGCCAAGAAATAACAGACCGCCGAGAAAAAGAATCAAACCAACAATAAATTGAATGCTTCCAAAAATAAAAATCGGGTAAAATGTATCAAAAAGCGTATCCCGCATCAATTTAATACCAAAAGCTGCAATCACCCCTGGAATAAATAGGATGATTAAAGCGAGGTTTCTTTGCATAAAAACTCCTGCTCCTTTATAGATATACTTGCAATCATTCATCAATCTTCTGCCCGTTCAGATGCCTCTTTAATTTCTTAAAACTTCATTATAAGTATATCAAAATACGTCGAAAAATAGAAATAGAATTCATTTGCTAAATTATGCATGGTATCGTATGATTAAACTGTGCAAATAAATTCAAGGTGGATGAAAAGTATGAAGCAAATTCTGATAGTCGGCGCTGGTAAAGGTGGTACAGCATTATTCCGCCTGTTTAAAGAAACAAAAAGCATGCAGATTTGTGCAATCGTTGACAAGGAAGCAGACGCTCCTGCTATGAAGCTTGCGGAAGAAATGGATGTTCATACAAGTACAGAGTGGAAAGATTGGATTCACCATGACATTGATATTGTAATTAACGTAACAGGCGAAGAGGAATTATTTGAAAAGATGATTGAGCTGTTTCCAAGAAAGACAATTATCATCCCTGGTTCTGTAGCCAATATTATTTATGAATTAATTCATGAAAAAACTGTTTTAACAGATGAAGTAAAAGTACAGGCGAGCCGTTTGGAATTAATTTTAAACCATATGAATGACGGCATGATTGTTGTCAATAAAATGGAACAGGTTCAGCTGTTGAATCGCCGGGCGGAACAAATTCTCGGCAAAAAAGAAAAAGACTACAAAGGGAAGCATATCAAAGATTTACTCAAAACAAGCCGTTTATCTCACGTGTTAAGGAGTCAAAGAAAAGAGTTAAACCAAAAGACAATTTTAGATAATGGCAAGAAAGTGATTGCTTCACGAATCCCCATTATTAATAAAACAGGAGATTTAGTGGGAGCCTTTGCTGTTTTCAAAGACATTACGGAAGTAGTGCAATTAGCAGAAGAAAATACCGATTTAAATGAAATCAAAACCATGCTGGAAGCCATTATTAAATCTTCGGATGAGGCAATCAGTGTGGTGGATGAGCATGGAAAAGGCTTAATTATTAATCCCGCCTATACGAGAATCACTGGTCTGACCGAAGAGGAAGTAATAGGGAAGCCGGCAACAGTAGATATATCTGAAGGGGACAGTGTGCACATGAAGGTTTTAAAAAACCGGCGTGCTGTTCGCGGTGTACATATGAAGGTCGGACCGTCAAAAAAAGATGTTATCGTTAACGGGGCGCCGGTGATTGTACAAGGAAAGATAAAAGGCAGTGTCGGCGTGCTCCATGACGTCAGTGAATTACAATCTGTGACAAGGGAGTTAAAGCGTGCCAGACAAATCATCCGTAATTTGGAAGCAAGGTATACATTCGATGATATTATTGGTAACTCATCCGAAATGAAGCTTGCTTTAGAACAGGCAAAAGTAGCTGCCAAAGCACCGGCTATTGTTCTTTTGAGAGGGGAAACCGGCACCGGCAAAGAATTATTCGCCCATGCAATACACCATGAAAGTGATCGGAAATTTAATAAATTTATTCGTGTGAACTGTGCTGCATTGTCAGAACCAATGCTGGAAAAAGAACTGTTTGGTTCGGCAGAGGAGCAGGCAGAACAGCTGATAAAAAAGGAAGGTCTGTTTGAACAGGCGAACAATGGAAGTATTTTTCTTGATGAAATTGGTGAATTATCTTTATCAATCCAGGAAAAATTAATCTATGTGCTCAAGGAGAACAGAGTCACTCCAGTCGGCGCATCCAATTCGGTGCCTGTTGATGTCCGTGTGATTGCCGGAACGAATACGAATCTGGAGAAGGCTGTGATGAATGAGAAATTTCGTGAAGATCTTTATTATCTCATTAATAAACTTCCGATATCCATTCCATCGCTGAAGGAGAGAGAAGAGGATATCCCTGAGTTGGTGGAGCATATCATCCATCAGCTGAACGAAGAATATGGAAAAAATGTGCAAAGGATATCGGATGAAGCGTTAAAAAAACTAATGACATATCATTGGCCGGGGAATGTCAGGGAAATGGCTAATGTTATCAGTCATTCCATGATATTTATCGGCAACATGGAGGAGCAGATTGAAGTATCTGATTTGCCTAAATTGCAAACGAAGGAAATGACAGCAGGGCCGGATATGGTACAGACAGATAAACCGTTAAAATTACAGGAAGCGTTAGATCGTTTTGAAAAAAAATACTTGCAGGAAGTGTATCTGCAATGTAATAAAAACAAGACAAAGACAGCAAAAGCGTTACAAATATCTGTCCGCAATCTGTATTATAAGCTTGAAAAATATCAGCTTGAATAAAATGCCCTGCTCTGCAATATTTTGCAGGGAAGGGGAAACGTAAATTGGGAATACTGACAAATGTATCACAACAACCTGCCTAAAAGGATTAATGATCTGTTTGTCAGCTAAAATAAGCACTTAAGAATAGTGAAACAGGATGTATTACAGGAGGGGTTAAGATGGAAATCTTCAGTTACTTAGAAAAATATGATTATGAACAGCTACTTTTCTGTCAGGACAAACAATCGGGGCTAAAGGCTATTATTGCCATTCATGATACGACATTAGGACCTGCATTGGGCGGAACCAGAATGTGGACGTACCAGTCAGAAGCAGAAGCAATCGAAGACGCATTGCGGTTAGCTCGCGGAATGACATATAAAAATGCAGCAGCAGGCTTAGATCTCGGCGGCGGAAAAACAGTAATTATCGGAGATTCCAAAAAGGATAAGAATCCGGAAATGTTCCGTGCGTTCGGCCGTTATATCCAAAGCTTGAACGGCAGATACATCACTGCCGAGGACGTGGGCACGAATGAATCAGATATGGATCAAATTGCGCTTGAAACAGAGTATGTGACCGGTTTATCCTCCTACAGCGGAACTGCCGGCAACCCTTCTCCTGTTACAGCGTGGGGAATTTATCAAGGGATGAAAGCAACTGCAAAAGAAGCTTTCGGATCAGAATCATTAGAGGGCAAAGTGGTTGCAGTTCAAGGCGTCGGAAATGTTGCTTACAGTTTATGTGCATTATTGCATGAAGAGGGCGCAGAGTTAGTAATTACAGACATTAATAAGGAAGCAGTAAAGCGGGCGCAAAATGATTTTAATGCCCAAGCTGTTGACCCAGATGATATTTATGATGTGGAATGCGATATTTACGCTCCTTGTGCGCTGGGTGCTACTATTAATGATCATACGATCCCAAGACTGAAAGCCAAAGTAATAGCAGGTTCTGCTAATAATCAGCTGCAGAGCCATGAACATGGGGATATCCTTCATCAAAAAGGAATTTTATATGCTCCTGATTATGTGATTAACGCCGGCGGAGTAATTAACGTTGCCGATGAATTAGTTGGTTACAACCGTGATCGCGCACTGCAAAATGTGCAGCGCATCTATAAAAATCTGGAGCAGGTCTTTGCCATTTCCAATCGTGATCAAGTCCCAACCTATATTGCGGCTGACCGTCTGGCCGAAGAAAGAATTCAAGCAAAACAACAATCACGCAGCCAGTTTCTTACAAATGAACGAAATATTTTAGATCGCAGGCGATAGATGTTAATACATGCTGCAGATTTGGAAAAGCGGCATATTGGAGGGTATTTTGTGAATCAACGTGGTCGTATTTTAGTGATCTACCCCGACTTGTATTTCACCACGATCGGTGTATTTGAAGGAAATCATCTTTTATATCAGCAAAAAATTTCGCATAACGAAGAGGAACTGCATCGTTTTGAACAGCTGATGGAGCAAGTTTCGTACAGGAAGCAGGCTATATTTGAACAGCTGGATTTGGATGGAATGAATACATCGCGTTTTATAAGTGTGTGCGGCCGGGGCGGGCTATTGCGTCCAATCAGTGGTGGAACGTATAAAGTGAATCATGCGATGCTATATGATTTAAAGACAAATGCTTACGGGGAGCATGTATCGAATTTGGGTGCTGTTTTGGCGTATGAAATTGCGGAGAATTTAAATATACAAGCATATATTGTTGACCCGCCGGTAGTAGATGAACTGCAAGCCATTGCAAAATATACAGGTATTCCGGAAATTGAACGAGCCAGCATCTTCCATTCGCTGAATCACCGTCATGCTGGCAGAATTGCGGCGAAGCAAATTGGTGCAGCCTACCATTCGCTAAAGCTTATTTCGATTCATATTGCAAGAGGGATTACTATCGCCTCCCACCATACCGGCAAAATTATTGATGTCACCAATGGGGTGGACGGGGAAGGTCCATTTACCATTGACCGGTCTGGGAGTGTACCGTTAAAGGGCTTCCTGACCTATCTATCTGAACAATATACTCCAGATGAAGGTTTTCTATGGAATCATGTCCAGCAGGATGGCGGGATCAAAGCATACCTGCATACAGAGGATCCTTCTATCATCCGTTCCAGGCTGATGAAAGAAGATCAGCATACAAAGGAAGTAATTGAGGCGCAGGCATACCAAATCGCCAAAGAAATCGGGGCAATGAGCACGGTATTGCACGGGGAAGTAGACGGAATCGTTTTTACTGGAAAAATCAAAGAAAATGATTTTGTTATTGATGCGATTATTCCAAGAGTCAATTGGATTGCAGATGTGCTGGTGTTTCCTGGGAAGAATGATTTAGAAGCGATGAATGAAGGTGTGTTAGAGGTTTTGAACAATACCCAGAAAGAAAAGATATATGTTGCAGAGGAGGCAAATTAGATGGCAACAGAGTACGATTTAGTCATTTTAGGCGGCGGAACAGGAGGCTATGTTGCTGGTATCCGCGCCAGCCAATTAGGCATGACAGTGGCGATAGTAGAGAAATCCGAGCTGGGAGGGACCTGCTTACATAGAGGCTGTATACCTTCTAAAGCATTACTTCGCAGTGCAGAGGTTTTTCAGCAGACAAAAAAAGCAGATATATTTGGAGTTGAGGTGAATGAACCAACCTTAAACTTTTCAAAAGTACAGCAGAGAAAAAATGCGGTTATTGAACAGCTGCACAAAGGCGTTCAAGGATTAATGAAAAAAGGGAAAATCGATGTCTATCAAGGATTTGGCCGTATCCTGGGACCAAGTATCTTTTCTCCCATGCCTGGAACCATTTCTGTTGAATATGAAAATGGAAATGAAAATGATATGCTGCTTCCAAAAAATGTTTTAATCGCGACCGGTTCGCAGCCGAATACATTACCTGGTCTGGACTTTGACGGTGAGTACATTATCAGCTCAAATGAAGCTTTAGAAATGAAGGACCTGCCTGAATCAATGCTTATTGTAGGCGGCGGAGTTATTGGCATCGAATGGGCCTCCATGCTGAACGATTTTGGAGTTGATGTAACCGTCTTGGAATTTCAAAAGCAAATCTTGCCGACAGAGGATAAAGATATCGCAAAAGAAATGGAAAAACAGTTGAAAAAAAGAGGCGTCAAGATTATAACCGGAGCCAATGTTCAGACGGATGCAATAGAAAAAAATAACGGTATTGTATTAGAAGCAATGATTGGTGATACAAAAGAACGTTTTGAAGCGGACAGACTGCTTGTATCTGTCGGCAGAAAAGCAAATATCGAAAATATTGGCCTGGAGAATACAGATATTCAAATTTCTAATCATACGATTGATACAAATGAGTTTTACCAAACCAAGGAATCTCATATTTATGCTATTGGCGATGTTATCGGAGGAATGCAGCTGGCTCATGTGGCTTCCCACGAGGGGATTACTGCTGTGGAACATATGGCAGGAGAGCATCCTCAAAAGATAGACTATCAGGCGGTATCAAGCTGTATATATGCAAGTCCGGAAGCTGCAAGTGTCGGTTTGACAGAAACGCAGGCTAAAGAAGAAGGATATGAGCTTGTCATCGGGAAGTTCCCCTTCAAAGCAGTTGGAAAAGCACTGGTTTATGGAGAATCAGATGGTTTTGTCAAAATAATGACAGATAAAAAAACACAGGATTTGATTGGGGTTCATATGATTGGCCCGCATGTGACCGATATGATATCAGAGGCTGGATTAGCAAAAGTGCTTGATGCAACGGCATGGGAAATCAGTCAGACCATTCATCCGCATCCATCCTTATCAGAAGTTATCGGGGAAGCCGCGCTGGCAGTCGACGGGATACAAATTCATGGGTAAACTAGCTGAGCAATCCGCATGATGTCATCATGTGAAATGGCTGAAGGAGGGAAAAATAATGACAGAAACATCTTGGGAAAATGTAAGTAATGAGATGGCTTTAGAAATGTTTGAAATGATGTTGTTAGCAAGAAAGATGGATGAAAGAATGTGGTTGTTAAACCGCTCGGGGAAAATACCATTTGTCGTTTCCTGTCAAGGGCAGGAAGCAGCACAGGTTGGAGCGGCTTTTGGTCTGGATCGTACGGTCGATTATACCGCTCCTTACTATCGGGATCTGGGTCTCGTATTAGGCTTTGGAATGACAGCAAAAGAATTAATGTTATCTGCCTTTGCCAAAGCAGAGGATCCAAATTCAGGCGGACGTCAAATGCCAGGTCATTTCGGACAGAAGAAAAATCGTATTTTAACTGGTTCTTCTCCAGTAACAACGCAGGTCCCTCATGCCGTTGGCGTCGCATTGGCGGCGAAAATGGATAAAAAGGAGATTGCGACCTTTGTGACATTAGGAGAGGGCTCCTCTAACCAGGGCGATTTTCATGAAGGATTAAACTTTGCCGGTGTTCATCAGCTTCCGGTGATTACTATGGTGGAAAATAATAAGTATGCAATTTCTGTCCCGTATGATAAGCAGGTAGCCAGCAAAACAGTTTCAGAGAGAGCATCATCTTATGGCATGCCGGGAGTTACTGTGGATGGAAATGATCCGATAGCTGTTTATCAAACCGTAAAAGAAGCGAGAGAAAGAGCAGTAAATGGCGAAGGGCCGACACTGATTGAAGCCGTAACCTATCGTTTTACTGCTCATTCCAGCGATGATGATGACAGTGCTTACCGTGAAATGGATGAAGTGAAAGAAGCTAAAAAGAAAGATTCCATATTTACCTTTGCTGAAAAGCTAAAAGAAAAGAACATAATGGATAAGGCAAAAGAAAAAGAAATACATGACAAAGTTAATACACTTGTGAACGAAGCAACAGAATATGCTGAAGAAGCCCCATATGCAGCTCCAGAGGATACGTTGAAGTATGTTTATGAGGAATTGGATAAGGGAGGGGAATAATCATGCCTGTGATGTCTTATATACAAGCAATTACAACAGCTTTAAAGGAAGAAATGCAAAGAGATGAAAATGTCTTTATTCTTGGAGAAGATGTAGGGAAAAAGGGCGGTGTATTTAAAGCAACGGACGGGTTGTACGCTATGTTTGGCGAAGAACGTGTATTAGATACGCCATTAGCGGAATCAGCAATTGCCGGAGTTGCTATCGGTGCAGCTATGTATGGAAAGCGTCCGATTGCTGAGATGCAGTTTGCAGATTTCATTATGCCTGCGGTCAACCAGATTGTTTCCGAAGCAGCCAAAATACGCTATCGCTCCAATAATGATTGGGATTGTCCGATAACCATCCGTGCTCCATACGGCGGCGGGGTACATGGTGCTTTATATCATTCCCAATCAGTAGAAGCATTGTTTGCGAATCAGCCGGGATTGAAAATTGTTATGCCGTCAAATCCGTATGATGCGAAAGGATTATTAAAGGCATCTATCCGTGATAATGACCCTGTTCTATTTTTTGAACATAAACGCGCGTATCGTCTGTTAAAGGAAGAAGTTCCAGAAGAGGATTATGTTCTGCCGATTGGTAAAGCAGATGTGAAAAGAGAAGGAGACGATATTACCGTCATCACTTATGGTCTTTGTGTTCACTTTGCATTGCAGGCCGCAGAAAGATTAGCAGCAGATGGTATTGATGCACATATCCTTGATTTACGTACGGTATATCCATTAGATCAAGAAGCGATTATAGAAGCAGCCAGCAAGACTGGAAAGGTTTTACTTGTTACAGAGGATAATAAAGAAGGAAGTGTAATGAGTGAAGTGGCTGCAATTATTTCGGAAAACTGCTTATTTGATTTAGATTCGCCTATCGAGCGCCTTGCAGGTCCGGATGTTCCGGCAATGCCTTATGCGCCGTCCATGGAAAAATACTTTATGTTAAATCCAGATAAAGTGGAAAAAGCAATGCGCGACCTTGCAGAATATTAATTGGAGGTAGAAATATGAGTGTGGAAAAAATGACAATGCCTCAGCTTGGTGAGAGTGTAACAGAGGGAACGATTAGTACCTGGCTGGTTTCCGTCGGAGATCAAGTGAATAAATACGACCCGATTGCTGAAGTGATGACGGATAAAGTAAACGCCGAAATCCCATCTTCTTATACAGGTACAATAACAGAGCTTGCTGCAGAAGAAGGGGAAACAGTAGAAGTTGGTTCCCTCATTTGTTATATAGAGACAGAGCAAGCCGCTTCAGAGGATGCAGAAGCAGTTCCTGAAAAAGAAACAAATACAGTGGAAAAGGACGCAGCTGAGCAAGCTGAAGATACAGACAGCTCTATGAAAAAAAGATATTCACCGGCAGTACTGCGTTTATCTCAAGAGCACAGCATTAATTTGAACCAAATCGAAGGAACGGGCAGAGGCGGAAGAATTACCAGAAAAGATGTGGAAAAACACATTGGAAGCAGTACCGCTGCACAAGAAGAACCAAAACCTTCACAAGACAAGAAATCCGAAACTGCTGCTGTAAAAGAAACGCCTGCTCCGCAAAAAGAAAGTATCCAAAGCGCAGCCGGAGATATTGAAATTCCTGTAAAAGGTGTCCGGAAAGTAATTGCAGAGAATATGGTCCGGTCCACACAGGAAATCCCGCATGCCTGGATGCAGGTGGAAGTAGATGTTACGGATTTAGTAAAATACCGTAACAATGTCAAGGAATCATTTAAACAGCAGGAAGGCTTTTCTTTAACGCCTTTTGCTTTCTTTGTAAAAGCGGTGGCGCAAGGTTTAAAAGAATATCCTGAATTAAACAGCATGTGGGCTGGAGATAAAATTATTCAGAAAAAGGATATACATTTATCCATTGCTGTAGCAAAAGACAAGGAATTATTTGTTCCAGTGATTAAGCATGCAGATGAAAAAACGATTAAAGCCATCGCCCGTGATATTACTACCTTAGCGTCAAAAGCGCGTCAGGGTAAGCTGTCACCGGAGGATATGCAGGGAGGCACATTTACTGTCAACAATACGGGCTCCTTTGGTTCGGTCTCGTCGATGGGAGTAATCAATTCTCCGCAAGCGGCGATTCTGCAAGTCGAATCCATTGTAAAACGGCCGGTCATTATCAATGATATGTTTGCTGCCCGCGATATGGTGAATTTGTCGCTTTCCTTAGACCACCGTATTTTAGACGGTTTAGTATGCGGAAGATTTTTATCCCGTGTAAAAGAAATCCTTGAGGGGATGAATGACTCATCTGTATCCCTTTATTAAGCGGAAACGAATAAATTGAATTTTTAACCGCTAGCTGATAAGCTATAACTATATTTTAAGTAAAAAGGGTGAAGTACAATGGATTTCGATTTATTTATGCAGGATGTTGTTAACGTTGCAAGAACAGATATAACAGAATCAGGTTACGAGGAAGCACGTACAGCAGAGGAAGTAGATGCCGCGCTGACTCGTGAAGGAACTACACTTGTCATGGTGAATTCAACATGCGGCTGTGCCGGCGGTGTAGCCCGTCCAGCAGCAGGGAATGCGATTCATTATGATAAGCGTCCAGATCATTTAGTAACGGTGTTTGCCGGACAGGATAAAGAAGCGACCGAGCAGGCAAGAACTTATTTTGAAGGATATCCGCCATCCTCTCCTTGTTTCGCATTGCTTAAGGACGGAAAAATCCTTAATATGGTAGAGCGGAATGAGATTGAAGGACATAGCGCCATGGAAGTATCTGCGAAGCTTCAAGGCCTGTTTGATCAATATTGTGAAGAAGTATAAGAGGTATTAAGAGGCTGTCATCTGGCAGCCTTCTTTGTGTCTGTTAAAATTTATCAGGAGGTCCATAAAGGGTGAAAATAGGATATCGTACCCTAAAAACTGCAATTGGTACGCCAATTGCTATCTCGTTAGCACAATGGGTTGGTCTTTCAAATTTTATTTCCGCAGGGATATTAACGATTCTCTGCATTCAGCCGTCAAGAAAGTCTTCCTTTCTGAGCGCCTGGCAGCGGTTTATTGCATGTACGGCAGCTGTTGTCTTTTCATGTGTTATTTTTGAATTGATTGGTTATCATGCACTTTCTATATTTTTGCTGCTTCTTTTATTTATCCCGGCAACAGTAGCATTGAAAGCAACTCCAGGGATTGCCTCGAGTTCCGTCGTGATGCTGAATCTATATGGTTCCGGAGGCGTAACACTTTCTCTGGTTGGAGAACAGTTTGTTCTGATTACAATTGGCCTTGGAGTAGGGCTTTTACTGAACATTTATATGCCGAGCTTAGATAATAAATTAAAGAAACTGCAAACCCAGCTGGAAAAGAACTTCAGCCGTGTTTTATATGAATACTCCTTATATATCCGGGATGAAAACGACGCGTGGCAAGGAAAAGAAATAGCAGCTACAGAGGATATTCTGGCTGAAGCAAAACAATTAGTCATCCGGGATAAAGATAACCATTTATTACGAAATGAGCATACCTATTATAATTATTTTAGGATGAGAGAAAGACAGTTTGAGCTGTTGAAGAAAATGCTTCCGCTTGTTACGCATCTTCCAAAGACAGATCATATTGCCCTTGAGATTGCAGATTTCTTTGAGCGATTATCTAAATCCGTCCACCCAGGAAATACAGCAATTACTTTTTTAGAGCAGTTGAAAGAATTAAAGCGGGAATTTCACGCGGAGGAGCTGCCGGAAACGAGAGAAGCGTTTGAAACAAGGGCGCACTTATTTCAATTATTACATGAAATAGAAGAATACTTGATAATAAAAAATAAATTCAAGAAAAGTGACGTAACGCCTTGGAAGAAAAGGAAAAAAGATGCTTAGCTTTTCCTTTTTTACATAAGATTGGAACCATATCAAAAGGCTGTGCCAAAATGAAATAATCATTTTGGCACAGCCTTCTATTTTTAAACAAATGCAGCCAGTCCAGCTGTAATTGCTGAAATAAGCATTAGAGCGACCATGAAATAGATAATAATTTTCGTGCGGCGTTCGCGTTTTGAACGCTTTTTTTGCACGGATTGCTTTGCTGCCATGAAATATCCCCCTTTAGAATCCGATATCATCTACCGCTATTTTAACGTGAAATGATTCATCCGACAAGCTAATCGTATGGTTTTTCTCAAAATGTTCTTCCGGATTTGAATTAACGGATGAGGGAAACAGAGATTCCAATTCATTCTACTGTAAAAAAAAGAGAAAATATAGTAGCCTAGAAGGTAGGAGGTTACGCAAATGAGTGTGAATGAAGAAAGATTAGTTAATGAATTTTTAGAACTTGTGCAGGTAGATTCTGAAACAGGTTTTGAAAGTGAGATAGCATCGGTTTTAACCAAAAAAATGGAAGCTCTAGGTGTGCAGGTGGAAGAAGATAATGCAAAAGAGCAGACAGGTCATGGTGCAGGAAATTTAATTTGTACATTGCCTGCAACTAAAGACGGCGCGGATGCTATTTATTTTACTTCCCATATGGATACGGTTGTTCCCGGGAAGAGTATACATCCAATTATTAAAGAAGGCGTGATTTCTTCAGAGGGAGAGACAATTCTAGGTTCAGACGATAAAGCAGGCTTAGCTGCCATGTTTGAGCTGATTAAAGTGCTTCAGGAAAATAACATTCCTCACGGCCAGATCCAATTTATTATTACTGTAGGAGAAGAATCTGGCCTGGTAGGCGCTAAAGCGTTAGATTCCTCGAAGTTAGATGCGCGTTATGGATATGCGTTAGACAGTAATGGAAACGTTGGTGATATTGTTGTGGCTGCACCTACGCAGGCGAAAATCCATGCAACCATAACCGGCAAAACAGCACATGCTGGATTGGAGCCGGAAAAAGGTGTTTCTGCCATTACGATTGCCTCTAAAGCTATTTCTAAAATGCCTTTGGGGCGTATTGATAAGGAAACAACTGCTAATATCGGACGCTTTGAGGGCGGCAAACAGACAAATATTGTTGTAGATCATGTAGAAATTTTAGCAGAGGCACGTTCTCTGTCTGAAGAGAAGATGGAAAAACAGGTCGAGAAAATGAAGTCAGCTTTTGAAGAAGCTGCTGAAGAGCTTGGCGGTTCCGCTGAAGTGAAGATAGCAATCGCTTATCCCGGCTATCATTTTAAAGCGGGAGACCAGGTGGTTGAGGTTGCCAGAAAAGCTGCAAAAGCAATCGGCAGAGAAAGTAAATTAGAACAGAGCGGCGGAGGCAGTGACGCCAATGTGATTGCCGGGTATGGAATCCCTACCGTTAATCTGGCAGTTGGTTATGAGGGGATTCATACGACCAATGAGCGGATTAAAGTGGAAGATCTTGTGAAAGTAACAGAATTTGTTGTGGAGATTGTTAAAATCGCAGCAAAATAAGATAAAGCTTCCATTCTTGGAGCGGCTTTCTGTGAAAAAGGAGAATGCATTCCATGATGGAGTGTGTTCTTCTTTTGTTAAGAATAGAGGTGTTATGATGGAACAGCCGGCCAATTCGAAAAGACGAGTTATCTTCCATATAGATATGAACTGCTTTTATGCTTCGGTAGAAATGGCGCATAATCCGGAATTAAAAGGAAAGCCGATCGCGATCGCCGGAAATCCGGAAGAGCGGAAGGGGATTATTGTTACAAGCAGCTATGAAGCCAGAGCAAAAGGCGTGAAAACGACGATGCCCGTGTGGCAGGCGAAAAAATTATGCCCCGATTTATTATTGATGCGGCCTAATTTTGACAGATATCGGGAAGCGTCCCGGGCTATTTTTAAGATGCTTTCGGAAATTACACCGCTCGTCCAGCCGGTTTCGATTGATGAAGGCTACCTGGATATTACCGATACAAAAGGATTCGGAACGCCGGTAGAAATAGCTGATTACCTGCAGCAGCGGATATTAAAAGAACTGGATATCCCATGCAGTCTTGGTATTGCACCAAATAAATTTCTGGCAAAAATGGCATCAGATATGAAGAAGCCTTTAGGAATAACTATCCTTCGAAAGCGTGAATTATCTAACGTATTATGGCCGCTTTCAATTGAAGAAATGCACGGCATCGGGAAGAAGACTGCTGAAAAACTTCGAAGAGTATCTATTCATACCATCGGTGATTTAGCTGTACATGATGTCTATCAATTAAAGCAGCTATTAGGGGTTAATGGAGAAAGAATGAAGAACCTGGCCAATGGAATAGACTATCGGGTTGTGGATCCAGAAGCGGTACATGATTTCAAAAGTATCGGCAGCTCACAGACATTGGCTCATGATTCAACAGATTGGGATGAACTTCACCAGCTGTTAGGCCAGCTTACCGATAATGTGGCAAGACGAGTGAAACGAAAAAATGCGACTGGAAAAAGCGTTCAATTAATGATTCGTTTTCACAATCATCAAACGATTACACGCAGTAAAACATTGCAAGGGTATATCGATGAAAAAGAAGATATTCTTTTTGTCGCAAAGGAACTATTAAAAAAACATTGGAATGAAGAACCTGTACGGCTATTGGGTGTCTCTTTACAAAGTGTAGAGGAGAAGAGTCAGGTAGGAGAACAGCTTGATTTGTTTACCTACCGCGATAACGCCAAAAAAGAAAAGCTGTACGAAACCATGGAAGCATTAACAGATAAATATGGAAAAGATATATTTTTATCTTTAAAAAATGAAGAGAAGGACAAACAACAGCCGCGGACAAGCTTTCAAAAAGATTTCCTGGACGATTATAAAAAGCCTTGATTTTACTCTATTTCAATAGATATAAAATCAAGGCTTTTGTTTTTTAAGATAAGAATTTCTTCAAAATATTTGAAGTAACCGTACCGCCCGAATAACGGAATGGCAAATCAAATTTCGTTGTTTGTTTTAAGATGCTTTTCTGATGTGAAAATGTATCAAAGCTGGCTTTCCCGTGATAGCTTCCCATCCCGCTCTGCCCGACTCCGCCAAACGGAAGATACGGGTTTGCTAAATGGAAGAATGTATCATTGATAGAACCGCCGCCAAAAGAAACGTACTCCATTACCTGAGACTGCATTCTCGGATTTTCTCCAAAATAGTATAGTGCTAATGGTTTTTCCCTTGATTTAATCAACGAAAGTGCATCCTCTATATTCTCAAAGGATAATACGGGCAGAATCGGACCAAATATCTCTTCCTGCATGATAGGGTCTTCCCAATCTATTTTATCCAGAATAGTAGGTTCAATGATTAATTCTTCATCATTATATTCTCCGCCGTGAACAATATGATCTTCATTTAAGAATGCTTTTAAGCGGTTAAAATGGTCCAGGTTTATGATTCTTGAATAATTTTCACCCTGGAGTACATTCTTGCCAAATAAAGACTTTATTTGCTTTTTCATTGCTTTTAAAAGCTTGAATTTAACAGATTCTTGTACTAATAAATAATCCGGCGCCACACAGGTCTGACCGGCATTGGTATATTTTCCCCATACAATTCGTTTAGCTGCCAATTGGATATTTGCATCTTCATCTACAATTGCAGGACTTTTTCCGCCCAGCTCTAACGTTACCGGGGTTAAATGCTCGCTTGCGGCCCGCATCACGATTTTTCCAACTGCACTTCCTCCGGTAAAGAAAATGTGATCAAAACGCTGTTTTAACAGCTCTGTTGTTTCCTCGACAGCACCCTGAACAACAGTGAAATAAGAAGGATCGAAATGCTCTTCCGCGATTCTGGCAAGAAAATCGGATGTATGCGGAGCATGTTCAGACGGCTTTAGAATAACTGAGTTACCTGCTGCAATCGCTCCGATAACAGGTACTAATGATAATTGTAAAGGATAATTCCATGGTGCAATAACGAGCACAACACCAAGTGGTTCTTTTATAATATAGCTTTTCGAGCCTTTATGCGTTAATGGAGAGGCAACTTTTTCAGGCTGCATCCAGTAGCGGAGATTTTTAATGGCTACTTCCAATTCGCTTTGAATAATGCCAATCTCCGTAAGTATTATTTCATGATCAGGTTTATTTAAATCTTTTTTTAATACATCATATATCTCTTCTTCATTATCTTTGAAAATCTTCTTGATTTTTTCTAATTGTTGTTTACGAAACGTATAATCAACGGTATTTCCTTGATCAATATATTTTCGATGATCATCAACAATTTGCTGATAGTTTTCTTGTAAGGTCATCAAATCTGTCTCTCCCTTTCTCACTTCAAGAGGATGTGCAAGCTGTAAACGATGCACAAACTATAATTGAAACACACTAAAATCGCCGGCTATGGATGTATTGAAAAATACTTCTTTTGCCTCTTCCAGAAACCCATCCATATCTGAAAATTGATATCTTGAAGATATGTGTGTCAAGATTAGCTGTTTACATCCTGCATCAAGCGCTATTTTAGCGGCTTGTATATTGGTTGAATGAAAATAGTCCTCTGCAAGTGTCTCTTTATCTGCAGCAAAGGTTGCTTCATGAATTAACAGATCGCTATTCTTTACAAATTCTTTATGCGCCGCCTGATAGGTGGTGTCCCCAAGAATCGAAATAACCCTTCCTTTTTTGGGCGATCCGATAAAATCAGAACGGTAAATTATCGTGCCATCTTCCAGAGTGACAGAAGGTTTTTCTTTTATTTCGCCGTAAACCGGGCCGGGACGTATCCCTTTTTCTTTTAATTTATCAACAAGAAGCTCACCTGGCTTGTCTTTTTCAACAATACGGAAACCGAAGCTTGGTACGCCGTGGACAAGTTTTTTTGCATATACTTCGATGGCTTCCGTTTCAAATAACAGTCCTTCTTCTATCTCTATGACAGAAAGAGGATACGTTAAATGCGTATAGCTTAATTTCAAAGCAGATTGGATAAATTCCTTCGTACCCTCCGGACCATAAATGGTTAATGGTCTGTCAGTGCCTGCTTGAAATGAACGGCTGCTGAGAAATCCCGGTAATCCATAAATATGATCGCCGTGCATATGGGAAATAAAGATTTTATTTATTTTTCCCGGTTTAATTTTAGTATGAAGAAGCTGATGCTGCGTGGCTTCCCCGCAATCAAACAGCCAGACTTCATTTAATTCTTGCAGCATACTGAGTGCAACGGCTGTTACATTCCTTTCTTTAGAAGGAAGTCCTGCTCCGGTGCCTAAGAAAGTAATCTCCATGTTTCAATCTCACCTTAATATTATATTATAATTTAAAATTTTACCCAAATATACGACAATCATCAACGCAGAAGGTCAAAAATTAGGGAGCGCTCTTCTATCAAGACAAAAAACTGCGATATAATGCTTTGCGTACAGCAAACGCCCGATTCGGTACATCGGTAAATATGCTATTTACTTTGTAAGAAAAGCATCGATTTAAAAGGCGGGTTGAATTCACCGTATACACCCTTACCGGAATCTCGTTTTTCATCGCTTCATTTATGAGCTGCTGACGAAGCAGCGTGTGTTTAATATGAACGGCTGTTGCACCGATAGACAAGGCATACGCTAATAAATCTCTTCTTGACCGCTTGGTTAACCAACCGATATTTGAAATTTCATCAAAACTTGCCAGGCGCGTTATGCTGGTTTCAGAGAATGTAGAAAAGTATGTCCGGTCCAGCATTTGATATTGTTTAATAAGCTGATATGTAATTTTCTCCAGATTCTTATGTGCAATTTTATTATTTTTTAATTCTAAATGAAGAATCAAAGGTTTATCTTTGATCCAAATTAGAAATTCCTCCAGTGTTACGATCCGTGTTCCTGCAAATTCAGTATGAAAGGATTTGCCCATGTCTAATTGTTTTAGCTCGTCCAGCGTAAATTGAGTAATCCATCCTTTCACTCCAAAAATACGTTGCAAACCTTCATCATGGAAAAGGACAGGAATATTATCCTTTGTTAATTGGACATCTGTTTCAATGCCATCAGCCTTCATCTCGTAAGCAAGCTCAAAAGCCGGGAAACTGTTCTCAGGGGCATAATTGCTTGCACCCCGGTGTGCGATAATGGACGTCATCGTGTCACCCCCAATCTTATTGTGTTAGATTTTTCCCCGTAAGTCAATGTTTAAACCAGTGTACGGGAGGATCATTTCATTGTACAATATATATAGACACAGGATGTCCATCTAATAGACGATGTTCACACATTGAAAGCAAGGTCACACACTTTAAATCATTATATGAAGTAAGGGTCGATAAATATGAGAATAGGAAGAAATCATTTTGTTAAAGATAAAAAAATTATTGTCACCGGTGCATCAAAAGGAATCGGAAGAGAGATCGCTATAGAAATCGCTGCTCATGGCGGTATACCTATTTTAATCGCAAGGTCACAAGAATTGCTGCAAGAATTAGCAGATGAAATAGAAGCAAATAACGGCATTTGCAGGGTTTATCCCATTGATACATTTTCAAGGGAAGCAATTGAAGAACAGATTAATGATATGCTGGAGACTGAGAAGCGTATTCATGGATTAATCAATAATGCAGGCTTTGGTGTATTTGATTCGATTGAAGAATTAAATATGGATGAGGTGGAGGAAATGTTTCAGGTGAATGTTTTAGCAGGGATGCAATATGCAAAAGCCTTTCTGCCACATTTTCTGCAGTTTAAAGGGAAATCGCATATTATTAATATTGTTTCCCAGGCTGCAAAATTGCCAACACCGAAAGCAGCAGGGTATGCTGCGTCTAAACATGCGATGCTGGGCTTTACAAATGTACTCAGACAAGAGACAAGGGGGAGCAGCCTGACGGTCACTTCTGTTAATCTGGGCCCTGTGAAAACAAACTTTTTTGAGATGGCTGATAAGGAGGGCAAATACCAGCAGAATGTAGAAAAGTATATGCTTTCTCCTGAAAAAGTAGCTTCAAAGGTAGTGCATTCTTTATTTTCCAATAGAAGAGAAATCAATATGCCGTGGTGGATGGAAGCTGGAAGTATTCTGTATCGCTTATTTCCAGGGTTAATGGAGAAAGTACTTCAATCTCAATTTGATAAAAAATAGTAGAGTAAGTATATCTTATAAAACAGGTCTGCTTTTCCTGAGCATCATCACTCAGGGGAAGCAGACCTGTTCTTTTGGAAATGCTGTAACAGACTTATGAAGTTGCGGAACCCCCGCCGTTTTTAACGATGCTGCTCATACTGTGAAGCTTTGGACAGCTGCTGCAGAATAGGATAAGCTGCATCGGTGATTTCGTTAATTGATTGGTGAACTGCAATATTCTTTTCTAATTGCTCCAGAGAGCTTGCTCCAAAAACGGTCGACGTAATCGCAGGATGATTAGCTGCATAATACATTGCTAATTGCTGCAGAGAACTATCCGGCAACGCCTGTTCCAATTCATAATAAAGTGATTTTAATTCGCTGTAGGAATAGTCGAGATAGCCGGCCTCCGCTTTTTTATCGAGAACTTCATCGGCTTTATTGCTTAATAGTCCCTGTGCCAGCGGACCGCGGGCAACAACACCGATTTTATATTCCTCTGCAATCGGTAGAATGGCTTCCTCTGGTCTTCTGTCTAGAAGACTGTACTGTGTCATTAAAATATCAATAGAGGAGCGGATGGCATATTCCCGGACAACATTTGGACGGATGGACGAAATACCATAGGCGCGGATTAGGCCATCTTTCTTTAGTTCATCAAAAGCTTCAATGGTTTCATCGATTGGATCCTCCAATGTGCCGCCATGAAGCATGTAGACATCAATATAATCTGTATTCAGTCTTTGTAAACTGTCACGGACGGCTTTGTGGATATATTTCTTCGAAGGATCCCAGAACCAATCATCTTTACCTTTTTCAAAATGGTTTCCGACCTTTGTTGTCACAACTACATCCGATCTGCGATGCTTTATTGCTTCTCCAACGATTTTTTCATTCTCGCCAAAGTGATAAAGGTCTGCCGTATCTAAGTGATTGATTCCTTTATCTAACGCATAATCAATCATTTTTTTACCTTGCTGCACATTTGTTCCCAACGACATACAGCCAAGAGTTAAATCAGAAATTTCGATATCGCTTTTGCCAAGCTGCCGTTTCTTCATGCTATTCCTCCTTGTAAATCCGGTATGCATATATTGTAGAGGGTGATAGAAAAGAATACAATTAATACACTTTTTTAACGCATGAAATAAGTCATTTCTATCAAATCGTTTATGGGGTGGATGGGAATGATAATCAGTATCTGAAAGTAATGAATGGTTAAGAAATAAAATACCGTCTGTCATAGAAAAAGAAATCAAATCAGAAGAAAAAAAGAAAGAGACTTGCTACAATAGAGTTCTGCGAATAAAATGAATGGAAAGACACATATAACGCAATTGTATTCAGCAGGAATTTCACAGGCGATTGTCCATGAAGAAGTACTTGTTCAAACTGAGGGCGGGTCAGCCTGTTAACCTGCACTAAATGACGAAAAGGTGGAATAGCATATATGCAACGTTTTGAAGAAAAAACAATGACATCCAAAAAAATATTTGAAGGAAACATTATTGATGTACAACTGGATGAGGTACGGCTTCCCAACGGAGAAACAGCACAAAGAGAGCTTGTCTATCATCCAGGCGCCGTAGCAATTATTCCAATTACACCAGATAATAAAATTGTACTTGTAGAACAATATCGCAAACCATTGGAAAGAACATTAGTAGAAATTCCGGCAGGGAAGCTGGAGCAGAATGAAAATCCATTAACTGCGGCAGTCCGTGAGCTGGAAGAGGAAACAGGGTATACAACAACTAATCTCTCGCAAGTGACCTCTTTTTACACCTCTCCAGGCTTTGCTAATGAACTGGTGTATGTTTATGTCACCAATGATTTAATTAAAATGGAAAATCCGCCGGCGGGCGATGACGATGAATTTGTGGAGATTATGGAAGTGACGTTAGATGAAGCAAAAGACCTCGTGGAAGAAGGGCGTATTCAAGACGCAAAAACGAACTATGCTGTTCTTTATTTACATGCTTTAACGAAATAAGAAAATAAGTTTTTCACCGGACGCGTTCTACCTGCTCTATTAAAAGATAAAAATTAATAGGTATGTTTTAAGAGGGATTCTCATAGTTTGAAGTATAGGAACTATAGTGAAGTCAGGAGGATCTCAATGTATAATACCTCTCAACATTTATTAATCGGGCATATAAAACGGCACACAACCATTTATGTATTTACTGCCATTCTTTTTTTAACAGGTATCGTGTTCGGGGCTATCTTGGTAAATAGTATGGATTTTGTACAAAAACAAAATCTGTTCTTTTACCTGGAACGATTCTTTACGCAGCAAACAAATGAAGGAGAAGTTATCGGACGTCAGGATATATTTATTCAAAGTCTTCTTTATCATATTAAGTATCTTTCTTTTATTATATTATTGGCATTGAGTATGATTGGGCTCCCTATTATTTGGATTATGATATTCATGAAAGGGCTCGTTGTCGGTTTTTCAGTCGGTTTTATGGTCAATCAGCTGGGAGGGCAAGGGCTTCTTTTATCAACGATATCGATTGCTCCTCAAAACCTATTGATTATCCCTATATATATCATTGCGGGAAGTGCGGCTATGATATTTTCAATTGGTTTATGGCAGAAGCTTTTATTAAAGCATCAGTACCAGGAAGTATGGCCGCCTTTTATAAGATTGCTTATCACTTTTGCAATTTTAATTGTATGTACAGCATTAGCAGCTTTGATGGAAGCTTATCTGTCAAATACACTTCTGTTAGAATGGATAGAGAGGTATCATGGATAATCCTCCAGCGGGAGAATGAAGTTTCTTTACCTTAACTCCTTAACATTTTACATTACTTGCTTATTGCTTGATAAAAGGTATTTATTTTAATATAATAATTTATGTTATTTTATAATAATTATTATTAACAATTGAGAATACCTTTGACACATGGAAGATAGATGCATATAATGAAAATGTAGAGTGAGGGAGGCGACTATCCATGGAACACCGGATTGAAAAAATAAAAAAACAGCTACATTCGCATAGCTACAAATTAACTCCCCAAAGGGAAGCTACGGTTCGAGTGCTTCTGGAAAGAGAAGACGATCACTTAAGTGCGGAGGATGTGTATCTTCTTGTAAAGGAGAAATCACCAGAAATTGGTCTGGCAACCGTTTATCGTACATTAGAATTATTATCCGAATTGAAAATAGTAGACAAAATTAATTTTGGTGATGGTGTATCCAGATATGATTTGCGTAAAGAAGGCGCAAAGCATTTCCATCATCATTTAGTATGTATTGAATGCGGCTCTGTTGAAGAAATTGAAAATGATTTATTAGGTGAAGTAGAACAAATCGTTGAAAATGACTGGGGCTTTGAGGTGAAGGATCATCGCTTAACTTTTCATGGGATTTGTCGCCAATGCCAAAAAGCAGCTGCAGCAGAAAAAGAAGATGTTCAAAAAGCAACATAAGTTATGAGAGTAAAACCTTTTTCCGGGAGAGAAAGGTTTTATTTTTATTTGGAGCAAAATACATATTGATAAGCAACAGGGATCGTCTGCGGCAGCAAATGCTTTGGTGGCGGCAGAATGTCATTACACACTGCCGCCTGGCTGAAGCCGGTGAAGAAATTCAAATATATCTTTTTAAAATGCGATCTACGCTGCCACCATAGACCTCGCCAAACATATTTAAATGAACAAGCAAGTAGAAAAGCTGGTAAATCGGCTTCACGTCCTGATAATAATCAGCTGGTGGCATTGCTTCCTGATATTGCGAATAAAACGTATTGGAAAATCCGCCAAAGAGTTCCGTGAAAGCTAGTTCAAATAAATGATCCCCGTAAAGTATAGAAGGATCAATCAGATAAGGTTGTCCTGCGCGCCCTGTGATCCAATTGCCTCCCCATAAATCGCCATGTAATAGAGAGACCCTGGGCTGATTGGGGAGATAGAGATTTAAATCACGAATCAATGCCTCTAGTTTTAAACGTCTGTTTTGGTTCATCCGATTGGACTGCACTGCCAAATCTAATTGAGGCTGCAGCCGATGCTCACGATAATAATCCACCCAATTGGTATACCATTCATTTGTCTGAGATAATTTTCCAACATAAGTTGATTGATCTAAACCATATGCTGTGGAGCCGCCGAATAAATGCATCGAGGCCAGCTGTTCGCCTAAACGCTGCTCTGCAGCTGCAGTTTCTTCTCCCTCAACCCACTCCATGATCAGCATCATTTCTTCATTTCCGGCGTAATTATCAAAGTAGTATACTTCAGGTACAGCAATTGTCTGTGTCGAACGAATTCTTTCCAGTCCATTTACTTCTATTTGAAAAAAATCACTGGCTGCATTTTGATTCGCTTTTATAAAGTATTCCTGCTTTCCGGTTTTTACATAGTAAGCCTGATTAATATCGCCGCCGGAAACGGGCGTCTTTGTTTCGATAGCGGAGTTGTCACCTAATTGTTTTAATTTTTCTCCAAGCACCTGTAATACCTCCTTTTTGATTAATTTTAGTATGGCAAAAATCTGGATGACACAAAAGTGTAAAAGTGTTTGTAGTTTAACTCTGCTTCCAATCATTGTATAATATTAACAGAAGGAGATGTACCGGTTTTGTTCCTGTCCGCATCTTTTTCTTGTATTTTTGAAGAGCTTGTTTGCATATTCTAACTATAAGCGTGTTTGGCTGTGATACAGCGTAACAGCACAGGGAGGTTAGAGTATGGAGAAGCATGTTAAGGAAACTGTTAAAATATTTATTTGGTTTATGATAGGTGCTTGCTTTTTTTCGGTTTGTCTGCATTTTATATATAAAGAGTTTCAAGAAATGCATCGTTATGATTTGCCGGAAGGACCAGCGGTTAAGGTGGTGGAGGAGGGGATTCCCTGGTTTCCATTTGATTTTCTGAAAGGGGAATAAATATGTTGAAATATGCATTAGAAGATTTTTTTCATTTTCTGCGGGTAGAGAAGGGATTGTCAGATAATACCATCACTTCCTATCAGAGAGATCTTACTGCTTACGAGAAACATTTGACCCAAATCGGCTATAATGTTTGGAATGAAATCACCCGAAATGATATTATGCGCTTTTTGTATGAGCTAAAAGACAACGGTAAGTCGACTGCTACGATTTCGAGGCATATTTCTTCTATCAGATCCTTTCACCAATTTTTAATACGGGAGAGAATTGCTGATACAGATCCCAGTCTGCATATTGAGACTCCGAAAAAAGACCGGAAGCTTCCGGATACGCTTTCCCAGGAGGAAGTAGACCGATTATTAAGTATGAACACTGCAACAACGCTGTCGCTTCGCAACAAGGCGATGCTAGAATTATTATATGCCACGGGCTTGCGTGTATCTGAAATGATAGGTTTGAAATTGGAGGATTTACACCTGACGATGGGCTTTGTCCAATGTATGGGGAAAGGCTCGAAAGAAAGGATTGTTCCACTGGGAGACACAGCCAGAAAAACTCTGGAGGATTATATACAAACGGCGAGAAAAGAGCTTGTGAAGAAAAACAAACAGGAGAGTGCACTTTTTTTAAATCAGCATGGCCGTCCTTTAAGCAGACAGGGATTTTGGAAAATTTTAAAGGGATTGGCTATAGAAGCTGATATTCATAAGACAATCACTCCGCATACTTTAAGGCATTCTTTCGCCACACATCTATTGGAAAACGGAGCAGATCTAAGAATTGTACAAGAGATGCTTGGGCATGCGGATATATCGACAACACAAATTTATACGCATGTAACGAAAGCTAGGCTGAAGGATATCTATCAATCTTATCATCCTAGAGCTTAATTTTATCTTTATTAATTGTAAAAAAGCATTTCAACGAAAAGGGATTTCATTGACCTTTTGTTGTCAGACATCTAACATCTATAATAAATATCATACGGAACCGTAGTTTCGGGAATATAGTACATAGGAGGTAGATACAAATGAAATCATTTAAACGTGTATTTTTAATTGTCATGGATTCAGTAGGGATTGGAGAAGCACCGGACGCTGCGAAGTTTGATGATTTGGGAGCGGATACACTAGGTCATATTGCAGAAGAAATGAATGGGCTGGATATGCCGACGATGGGAAGCTTAGGCCTGAGCAATATTCGTGAAATTAAAGGGGTTGCTCCGGCGGCCAAGCCTAAAGCACATTATACAAAAATGCAGGAAGCTTCTAATGGAAAAGATACCATGACTGGTCATTGGGAAATTATGGGGCTCCGAATCGATCAGCCATTCCGAACGTTCCCGGATGGATTCCCAGATGAACTTATTCAAGCATTAGAAGAAAAGACTGGAAGAAAAGTAATTGGCAATAAGCCGGCATCTGGAACAGAAATATTAGTAGAACTTGGAAAAGAACATGTCGAAACGGGCAGCTTGATTGTGTATACATCGGCAGATTCTGTTCTGCAGATTGCTGCTCATGAGGATGTGGTTCCTATTGATGAATTGTATCAGATTTGTGAAATTGCCAGAGAGCTCACACTGGATGAGAAGTATATGGTAGGGCGTGTCATTGCCCGTCCGTTCGTAGGTGAGCCGGGGGCTTTTGAACGCACATCCAACAGACATGACTACGCATTAAAACCTTTTGGGCGCACAGTGATGAATGAATTAAAAGATGCCGGAATTGACGTTATCGCACTTGGGAAAATATCTGATATTTATGATGGGGAAGGAGTGACAGAGGCAGTCCGTACAAAGGATAACGATGATGGAATGGTGAAAATAAGTGATTCGTTGAAAAAGGAATTCACCGGCTTAAGCTTCCTTAACCTGGTTGATTTCGATGCAAAGTATGGCCATCGCAGAGATCCAATGGGATATGGAAAAGCGCTGGAGACCTATGATAAACAGCTGCCGGAAATTCTTGATCAGCTGCAGCAAGATGATTTATTGATTATTACAGCTGACCACGGCAATGATCCGATACATCACGGAACGGATCATACCCGCGAATATGTGCCGCTGCTTGTTTACCACACAGGTATTGAAGAAGGGAAAGAGCTGCCGGTCAGGACAACCTTTGCGGATATCGGTGCAACCATTGCAGACAATTTTAATATTACATTACCGGAACATGGTACGAGCTTTTTAGACGATATTAAATAAATAGAGAGGGCGATTAACATGAATACGGTAGAGATTATCAATAAGAAAAAATATGGGGAAGCATTATCTTATGAAGAAATCGAGTATATGATAGATGGATATGTCAACGATACGATACCGGATTATCAAATCGCAAGCTGGTTGATGGCCGTATATTTTCAAGGTTTAAACAGTGATGAGACCTCTGCACTTACAGACTTCATGGTGAAGTCCGGGGAAACCATTGATTTATCCTTTTTAAATACCACGGTTGTAGATAAACACTCTACTGGCGGCGTAGGGGATAAGGTCAGTTTAGTAGTCGCTCCGATTATCACGTCCTTAGGCATCCCTTTTGCAAAAATGAGCGGACGCGGACTAGGTCATACGGGCGGAACAGTAGATAAGCTGGAATCGATTAAAGGGTTTCATACAGAGCTTCCGTTAGACAGGTTTAAAGAGCAGGTACAAGAATTAGGTATCGCGCTGGTCGGACAGTCAGGGAATTTAGTACCTGCGGATAAAAAGATTTATGCTTTAAGAGATGTGACAGGTACGGTTGACTCTATTCCATTAATTGCAAGCTCCATCATGAGTAAGAAAATAGCCTCCGGAGCAGATGCTATCGTATTAGATATTAAAGTCGGCAATGGCGCTTTTATGAAAACAGAAGAGGAAGCAAGGAAGCTTGCGGAAACAATGGTTGCCATCGGGAAAAAGTTAAATCGGGAAACCGTGGCTGTTTTAACCAATATGGATCAGCCTCTTGGCACAGAGATTGGCAATGGAAATGAAGTGCTGGAGGCAGTAAAATTATTACGTGACCAGGAATATAGTCAGGATTTATATGATGTCTCTGTAGAGATTGCTGCGCAAATGGTTTATCTGGCCGGAAAAGCAACCACGGAAGAACAAGGCAGAAAATTGGTTGAAGAAGTGATTCAAAATGGAGATGCTTATGAGAAGTTTGTTACCTTTATTGAGGCACAGGATGGGGATATGTCCAGTATTCATGAAATCGAAGCAAAGCAATCTATTGATGTGACTGCAGAGAAAGCAGGGTATATTTCTTCTGTCGAAACACAGCAGATGGGAGAGGCTGCTATGCTGCTCGGCGCCGGCAGAAAAACAAAGGATGATCAAATCGATCATCAAGTAGGAATCACCTTTCATATAAAGCTGGGTGATAAGCTGCAGGCTGGCGATAAGCTTGCAACCATTCATACTAATATAGAAGATAATGCAGCTGTCATTCAGAAAATAAAGGATGCAATTACAATTTCAGAAAGTCCCGTTCAAGTAAATCCAAGTGTTATTGATGTTATTCATTAAATAGAGACGAGTGGAAAAAGAGCTTTAGAAATCACTGTATAGTGTCTAAAGCTCTTTTCTCTCTTTTTAAAATGGATTGGTCGCCCATTGTGCAGATTGCTTAATAAAAATACGCTGATTTAATTTTAATTGAGCTGTTATATATTCGGCGATATCTTCCGGCTGCATAAACTTATCTTCGTTCTTTTCTTCTAATTCATCGCCAAAAGCTAGCTCAGTTGCAACTAAGCTGGGATTCATGGTAAATACACGGATGTTTTCTCTGCGTACCTCCTGCATCAGAGCTTCTGACATGCCCTGAATGGCAAATTTAGAGGCACTGTAGGCAGTTGAGCCTGCTGTTGCTTTTAATCCATTGCTGGAAGAAATGTTAATAATGTCTCCTTTTTGCTTGCTGACAAGATGCGGCAGCACTTCCTTCAGCATATGATATGTTCCAAAAACATTTACTTCAAAAATATGCTTCCATACTTCCTCATCCATATCCTGAAAATTGCCGTAATCGCTTATTGCTGCATTATTAATCAAAATATCTGCTTTGCCTAATTGCTGTTCTAGCGTCTGAACCGCAGATTTAACTTGGTCATGCTTCGATATATCCGCACTGCAGGTGACAACAGACACACCTTCATTTTCTAACTCCTTTTCTACATTTTCCAGCTTTTCCTGGTTTCTGGCAATCAAACCAAGATGAATGCCTTCTTTCGCAAATTGGCGGGCGGTTGCTTTGCCAATCCCGCTGCTCCCGCCAGTAATATAAGCAATTTTACCCCTTACATCTTGACCCATTTCCAAAACTCCCTTCTTTATCCCATTTCTCATCCTAGTATAGATGAGAGTTTGCTGAACAACAAAAAAGATGCTCTCTCCTTCATTTCTTAATCATTCAACTTTCGCACCTAAGAATAAGCATATATATCTTGCCAGCTATTCCAGGGCGAACATGTTCTCGATTGCCATGCTTGCATTTTGGTGAAATATCCGGCCATTTTGGAATTGGTGATGGTGCATAGCTCCGCTCCGGCCAACCACTCCGCTTTCCATGGGGACGGCTTCAGCTAACCTGAAAAGAAAACCGCTTTTCAAGTGGATCTTCAGCTCGCCCTGTTCCCATAGGAGTCTGCGTGGTTGGCCTGCGCTCTGTTAGGATTCTACAGCGAATAAAAGAAATAAAATTTTAATGAGCTGAAGGAAATAGCAGCTTTCGTCTGAACAACCCAATCATGACAGTATGGATATGAAATACAGGGAATCGCTTCCATGCACAGAAAATAATCTTGGCGGAACATTTTACCATGCAGCATGAAAAAGATGTTCTATCTGATTAAACATCTATTTGGTGAGTTTTTTTCACGTATAGAATATCCTACTAGCGGAGGCGGACCGTTTTGACTCCTGAGGGATCAGCACCATCTGAAGATCCACTTTTGCCAAGTGCTATTCTTGGCAAAAGTTAGCTGAAGAGCGTGCCCCTAGGAAAGCAAAACGGTCCGCCGCAGCGGCGCTTTACACTTCGCCTTCTATATCTTTGTCAAGGAAGTTATCAAAGGAACGATCAACTCCTGTTTCTATGGAAATGAATTTACTTTTTAATGTGCGAAAGCCGAGTTAATCAAAAAATAGTATGAAATAGCGTCAATATGGAAATCCTAACAGTATTATTGTAATTTGGAGGGAAGCAGTATGAAGAGACGAATCTTATGCATGATTGGATTACTTATTGGAACGATATTTTTTAACTATTCAACCGTTTTAGCGAATGAAGAAAATAAAGAAGAAACAAAGTTAGCTGAGGATGCATTATCCAGTGTTTTAATCGAGCAAAACACAGGCACGGTATTGTTTGATAAAGATGCGCATGAACAATTACCGCCAGCCAGTATGACTAAAATAATGACCTTGCTTCTTATTATGGAAGCTTTAGAAAAAGGGGAAATCTCCAAAGAAGACATTGTTGTCGTCAGTGAATATGCTGCTTCAATGGGAGGGTCACAGGTATTCTTGGAGGCAGGGGAAGAAATGTCAGTTGATGATCTGATAAAAGGAATAGCGATTGCTTCAGGAAATGATGCCAGTGTTGCCATGGCAGAGAAGATTGCTGGAACAGAAGAGGAATTTGTCCGGGCGATGAATAAAAAAGCGGAAGAACTTGCATTAGAGAATACTCATTTTGCGAATACAACCGGGCTGCCGGCAGCCGATCATTATAGCAGCGCCTATGATATGGCAGTGATGACGAGGGAATTATTACATTTTGAAGATATCACAAATTATACATCCATTTACGAAGATTATTTACGACAGGGAGAGGAAAATGAGTTTTGGCTGGTAAATACAAATAAGCTGATTCGTTCATACCCGGGGGCAGATGGCATGAAGACGGGTTATACAAATGAAGCAAAGTATTGTCTTACAGCTACAGCCAAACGCGATGATATGCGGGTTATCGCTGTAGTTATGGGAGCAGAAACGCCTAAAGAACGTAACAAAATGATATCGGGATTAATGGATTATGGATTCCAAAGCTACCAAACGGAGCAGCTTTTTGCCAAAGAAGAAACTGTAATGGAGCTGAACAAAATAAAAGCAGATCCGCATCATTTTGATATTGTTACTGAACAGAGTGTGCATACCCTGCAGAAAAAAGGGCAGGAAGAAGCAGCTGTCACAACAGAAGTTTCCATTCAGGATAATTGGGAATTCCCAGTTAAAAAAGGCACCGTGGTTGGAGAGCTCACCGTCAAAGAAAATGATGAGTCTGTATACGCTACCCCGCTTATTGTGAACGAGGATATCAGCGAAGCATCTGTTTTAGAATTAGCAAAACGTACCATGCAAAAAATGGTGAAAGCAGCCGATTAACACGGATTTCCACTTCTTTTGTCGAGTAGCAGGAAATAGTCATTTGTTTAGAGAATACACTAACTAAGGACATTCCGAAAGTCCGTAAAAAGAGCTTGAGAAAGAATTTCCTGTTCTCTTTCCCGGACTTTTAAAGATGTATTTTAAGCAAAAACACAACTATTTCACAACAAAGAGGAGGAGCATTTGCACATGGGATTACAAACAACATTTGAAGTAAGAGGCGATGTGCTGATTGTACGTATGGAAGGTGAACTGGATCATCATGAGGCAGAAGGATTGAGAGATACGTGGAAGGATTGGATTTATATGCATTCCATCAAGCATATCATCTTGAATCTAAACGGAGTTAGTTTCATGGACAGTTCTGGGCTGGGGGTTGTTTTAGGACGTTATAAAGAAATTGTTCAATTAGGAGGAGAGATGGTTCTTTGTTCTGTGTCTCCTTCACTGCATCGTCTATTTGATATGTCAGGCTTTTACAAAATTATTCGTTTAGAAGAAAATGAAGAACGCGCACTTCAAGGCTTGGGGGTGACATCATGAGAAATGAAATGTCTTTTTCTTTTTCAAGTATCAGTGAAAATGAGGCTTTTGCCAGAGTTGCTGTCGCATCGTTTATCACACAGCTGGACCCGACAATGGAGGAATTAACAGAAATTAAAACCGTTGTTTCAGAAGCAGTGACAAATGCCATCATTCATGGCTATGGAAGCGAACCGCATCATAAGGTATATATTGACTGCGTTCTATACGATGGAGAAATAGAGCTGACCATCCGTGATGAGGGACAAGGTATTTTAAACATTGATGAAGCAAGGGAACCTTTATATACATCAAAGCCAGAAATGGAACGATCCGGCATGGGTTTTACAATCATTGAAAATTTCATGGATACCGTGGAAGTCATTTCTGCTCCTGAAAAAGGGACTTCCGTTTATATGAAAAAGCAATTATCCAAATCAAAAACGGTATATAATTAAGGTCTCTGTCGTGAATATTCATAAAACGGAGGAAAGAGAGCAGCTTTCCAATGAGCAGGTAAAGAAAATGATCCGGTTAAGCCAATCCGGTGACAACGAAGCAAGAGAAGAGCTGATCCGCCGAAATGTCCGGCTTGTCTGGTCTGTTGTGCAGCGATTTGTTAATCGTGGATATGATCCAGATGACTTATTTCAAATTGGGAGCATCGGGCTGATCAAAGCAGTGGATAAATTTGATTTATCCTACAATGTTAAATTTTCTACCTATGCCGTTCCCATGATTATTGGGGAAATACAACGTTTTATTCGTGATGATGGCAGTGTGAAGGTCAGCCGATCTCTGAAGGAGATGGGGAATAAAATCCGCCGCAAACGGGAAGAAATGTCGAAAGATTTAGGCCGTTCTCCATCTGTAAATGAGCTGGCAGAAGCTTTAGAGCTGGAACCAGAAGAAATTGTACATGCACAGGAGGCAGCAAAATCACCTCAATCCATTCATGAAACGGTCTATGAAAGTGACGGAGATTCCATTACCTTATTAGACCAAATCGCGGAGCAGGACTCCAGATGGTTTGAGAAATTATCCATTCAGGAAGCCGTCCGGTCGCTTACTGAACGGGAAAGGTTAATTATTTACCTACGATATTATAAAGACCAGACACAGACCGAAGTAGCGGAAAGGCTCGGAATTTCCCAGGTACAGGTGTCCAGGCTGGAGAAAAAGATTTTAGAGGATATGAAAAAAAATATGGATGCAGGCTAAGAGGAAAGCTTATTTGTGTGACTCACACAGATAAGCTTTTTTTCAGTTGAGAAAGTATATGAAAAAAGCTGAAAATAACCATTTCAACAGGTTTCATGGAGTGAGTAAACAGCTAAAATCGGGACTGCGATTACTCGTTCCATCGAAGTCTTTTATAAGACCCCTGCTGAGTAAAGCCTTGTAATAATTTGTTCTCTTTTAACAAATACTATTGGTTAAGGAAATGAAGATAAGGGTGAGTTAACCATGGCAGAGCTTGTATATATAAGAATGCGGAAAAAAATAGTCCTGGAAGCATGGCAGGAGCTCAAACTAAAAGATATTGCTTATATATCCACACAGTCAAACAAAAAGGAATTATTGGAAGATACGTCGATTTACCGCCTATCCAAAAAAGATAAAAACATCTTGGTAATTGACAGCTTTTTGGTAATTGATCACCTTACAAAGGAATATTCCGATATTGAATTTCAGCTGCTCGGACCGGAACAAACGCTGATACAAATTGAACCGCGTAAAAAAGCAACGCATCCTTTGGTTCTTACATTTGTCTGGCTGCTGCTGTTTGTCGGATCAGCAATGACTATTATGAACTTTCATTATGATGTAAGCATGCAGCCCGTCCAGCAAAAACTGCATTTTCTCCTGACTGGCACGGAAAATGAGTATCCTTTATGGATCCAGATTCCTTATTCATTAGGTCTTGGCGTAGGGACCATTCTTTTTTTTAATCATTGGTTTAAAAAAAGATTTAATGAAGAGCCAAGTCCGCTGGAAGTAGAAATTTTTAATTATCAGCAGGATTTACAGCAGTATATCAATACAATGGAAAATGAACTGAATGATCCAAGAAATTCTTCTTAATATCCTGCAAATTTTTATTGGCTTCAGCAGCGGAGTTGCAGTGGGTGCGGGTTTTGTTGCTTTTATTACGGTATTGGGGATTATTCCGAGGCTGATTCAATTAAGCAAGACAGAGAAATACATCAAAGTTTATGGAGCGGCAGTTATTATTGGTTTATTAATTGGGACTTATTTCTCTTTTGCCCCTATTTCAACGTCACAATCTGTTTTTGCGTTGATGCTATGGGGATTATTTCATGGCATTTTTAACGGAATGCTTGCTGCAGCGTTAACAGAAGTATTAAATGTTTTCCCGATTCTCTCTCGGAGGATAGGTATGGACGGCTATGTCATTTTATTTATGATGGCCCTGATGCTGGGTAAAGTGTTTGGTTCGCTGTTTCAGTGGGTTTATTTTGTCCGGTAAAATACAGCAGGTTTTTTTATCCAAATTTATAAATACTTGATAAATTCAAGCTTACAACCAAGAAGCTGAGACGCAAAACATTTTTGCTTTTCCAATATAAGCTGACAAACAGAAGGTGATTATATGCAGACAGATAAAGAAAAAAAGAGCCCAATCTCTCCTCATATTGATGATATCTATGCGTATATGAAAAAGAGGGTAGGCTTAGAAAAATCGTATGATTTGGGATACAGGGAGACAGTCGTCCTGAATCAGCGTATCCAGATGTACTATGTAAATGGTCTGACGGATACGTCCGTTGTGCAGCAGATTTTAAAAGTAATGGTTGAAATCAATGATAATGAATCAGAAAGTGACAAGATTGGAAAAATCATTGAGAACCGGCTGGTCCATCAGCAGGTAGAACATGTTCAAACGATGGATGAAGCAGTTGATGAAGTACTCAGCGGTCTGATTGCCGTATTTATTGATGGAAAAGAATATGCACAAATTATTGATGTGCGTAATTATCCCGGAAGAACTCCGGAAGAACCGGATACAGAGAAAGTCATTCGCGGATCAAGGGATGGGTATACAGAAAATATTGTAGAAAACACGGCGCTCACCAGAAGACGCTTGCGGGACGAAAGTTTGCGGAATGAAATGATGAAGGTTGGCGAACGTTCGAAAACAGATGTTTGTATCACCTACATTGAAGATATAGCTAATCCGAATTTAGTAAAGCACTTAAAAGATCTGATTGGAAAAATTCAGGTCGACGGTATGTCGATGTCTGATAAATCATTAGAAGAATTTTTATTGGTTAAAAAATGGAATATATATCCGCTGGTTCGATATACAGAGAGACCAGATGTAGCGACAAGCCATTTATTAGAAGGCCATGTCATTATATTTGTCGATACTTCTCCCAGTGCCATTATTATTCCAACAACTTTTTTTCATCATTTGCAGCATGCGGAAGAATATCGGCAAGTGCCGACAATCGGTACATGTATTCGTTTTATTCGCTTTCTTGCTGTGCTGGCAGCATTATTTCTTTTGCCGACCTGGCTTCTGTTTGCGGTTGAACCGTCTTTTCTGCCGGATAAATTGAGTTTTATCGGACCCAATGATGAAGGGAACATTCCAATAACCGTTCAGATTATTATTGCAACGATAGGGATTGAATTCTTAAGAATGGCAGCGATACACACCCCGACTCCTTTATCCACAGCGATGGGGTTAATTGCAGCTGTTTTAATTGGGGAAATAGCGATTGAAGTCGGATTGTTTTCGCCTGAGGTTATTTTATACATTTCAACGGCTGCTATTGGAAATTATGTGACACCAAGCTATGAGTTAAGTGTTGCGAATAAGGTAGTAACGATTATTCTGGTTCTTGCGGTAGGATTATTCGGTTTTCCCGGCTATATGATCGGGATTACCCTTTATATTTTATTTATTGTTCAGATCAGATCGATGAGGACTCCATATATGTGGCCTTTGCTTCCTTTTAATTTAAATGCAATGAAACAAATTATATTTCGGATGCCGGTTCCAAATAACAAACATCGTCCGAGTATTGTACATCCGCGTAATAACTATCGCCGTCCTTAGAAAAGCTGTTCAAAAAGACAGGGACAGGGGCGCCTTCCGGTTACTTGCCGGCTGAAAAAATGGGGGGACTGCGAATAGGAAGTACAGCAAGCCCTCAACCTTTGTTTATGACAACTTATTGATTGTTGCATCTCCTTCTGGCTGAAGTATTGTTTTTTGCTTTCATTATTTACTGTCTTGTGATAAAGTATTTAATTATTTAAACAATGGGGGAAAAAGAATGATACTTGATGCACACCCCTTTACCGTCAATACAAAGGGACATTTAGAAATTGGTGGTGTGGACACCATCGAATTAGCAGAAAAATATGGAACACCTTTATATGTCTACGACGTAGAAATGATCCGCAAGCATGCGAGAGCTTTTGTTCAAGCGTTTCGCGATGCAGGAATTGCTGGAAGGGTCGCCTATGCGAGCAAAGCGTTTTCAACCATTGCAATGCTTCAGGTTGCTAAACAAGAAGGGTTATGTCTAGACGTGATTTCTGAAGGTGAATTATATACAGCACTTCAAGCAGAATTTCCTGCTGAAAGAATTCATATGCATGGCAATAACAAAAATCAACAGGAAATTGCGATGGCTGTGGAGCATGACATCGGCTGTATCGTGATTGATAATTTTCATGATATTGAGCTGTTGAACCAAGAGCTAATCAACCAGGATAAAACGATGGATGTGTTGTTCCGGGTAACCCCTGGTGTGGAATCAAAGACGCATAAATACATTATGACAGGGAATGAAGACTCTAAATTTGGGTTCGATCTGCAAAATGGACAAGCAGAAGAGGCTCTTAAGAAGGTTTTGGGACATCCGAGAATTCACCTGAAAGGCCTTCACTGTCATATTGGTTCACAAATATTTGAAACAAATGGTTTTCGAGCAGCAACGGCTATCCTTTTTGCTAAGCTGGAGGATTGGAAGCAGAAATACCAATTTGAAGCGGATGTACTAAATTTAGGCGGAGGATTTGGCATTCGTTATACCGAAGATGACCAGCCGCTTCCGCTGGCGGAATATGTGAAAGATATGATTGACAGCGTGGAGGAAAATTGCGATAAATATAAGATGAAATTTCCAGAGATTTGGATTGAGCCCGGCCGCTCGATTGTAGGCGATGCAGGAATTACGTTATATACAATCGGATCTAACAAAAAAATTCCTGGTGTGAGAGAATATTATTCCATTGATGGCGGGATGACAGATAATATTCGCCCTGCATTATATCAATCAAAATATGATGCGGTGATTGCAAATCGTCCGCAAGCCAGTCCGGAAAAAGAAGTTTCTATCGCAGGGAAGTGCTGTGAATCTGGTGATATGCTGATTTGGGACCTTCCAGTGCCGCGTATTGAGGATAAGGATATCCTGGCTGTGTTCTCGACAGGAGCGTATAATTACTCGATGGCAAGCCATTACAATCGTTTGACCAAACCTGCTGTTGTGTTTATTGAAGAAGGGCAGGATCATCTTGTCGTCAGGAGAGAAACATATCAAGATATTGTTAAAAATGATCTGTCTTATGATGGGATAAAGAGCTTTACTTGAACGGAATAAGTGGTAAAATAAAGTATAATTGTTTTTAGAAGGAGATTTGCTGAAATGAAAAAAGGTTATATCGAAATGGAAAATGGAAATAAAATTGAATTTGAATTGTATCCAAATGAAGCGCCGGGAACAGTAGCTAACTTTGAAAAATTAGCGAATGAAAAATTTTATGATGGATTGACTTTTCATCGCGTAATCCCCGGTTTTGTCAGCCAGGGTGGCTGTCCAGTTGGTAATGGTACAGGCTCTGCGGGATATACAATTAAATGTGAAACAGAAGGGAATCCGCATAAACACGAGGAAGGCTCTTTATCTATGGCGCATGCCGGAAAAGATACAGGAAGCTCTCAATTTTTCATTGTTCATGAGCCGCAGCCGCATTTAAATGGCGTACACACAGTTTTTGGAAAAGTTACCTCCGGTGTTGAGCTTGCAAAAGCAATGTCTAACGGAGATGTAATGAAAGAGATTCGTGTCGAAGGATAACATTATTTTTCTCTCTTCATCGTTATCGTTGTTTTTACTTAAATTTTAAAATGGTGCTTTTCATTATATTGGAAATGCGTTATACTTTCAAAGTAAATACTGATTAAAATTTAAAAGGATTACCATACAAGAAATTTAATGAGGGGTAATTATGTTAATTCGCTTTAAAAGAAACTTAGAAAAAATTGCTATGGGCTTATTATCATTTATGCCTGAGGAAAAAGATGTAAAAAAATTGCAAGAAACGATTCGCGAGTATGAAGAAAATGAAGATTTGCATTTACATTTGTGGAAAGAAGGCGATGACGTCCTCGGAGCAATCGGCGTACAAATCGTGGATGACAATCAATTGGTTATTAACCACCTTACCGTGAATCCATCTCATCGGGATCATGGAATCGGTTCACGAATGATTGCTGAGATTCATCGTATTTATTCAAATAAATACGAGATTGTGCCCTCTGAAAGTGTAAAAGCCTTTTACGAGAAAGCAAAAAATGATGATAAAAGCCAACCCTGATACGGGTTGGCTTTTCATTCGTTGCAAAGTCTATTTATTTCAAGTATTTTAGTACCAAGCTGCTCCTACAATTACTAATAAAATAAATAGTACAACGATTAAAGCAAATCCACCTGCGTAACCACCAGAATAACCACTCATTTTATTTCCTCCTTTTTAGTTCAATCCATAAATGTTTTGTGCTAACATTTATATTACGTTATAACTTATGTAAGCTGAGCAAATAGTGTATGGGCTTTTGCAATTAATTTATTACTTTTTAAAGTAAATAATGCATTGTTTTGGTCAGCTTGAGAGGAATTAAAGCGATGATTCAAGGATATGAAGTTAAATTAGAAAAATTTGAAGGACCTTTAGATTTATTGCTTCATTTAATAAATCACTATGAAATCGATATTTATGACATTCCGGTTGCTCAGATTACACAACAGTATATGGATTATATTCATACAATGCAGCATTTGGAATTAAATATTGCCAGTGAATATCTGGTAATGGCTTCGACCTTGCTGGCAATCAAAAGCCAGATGCTGCTTCCCAAGCAGGAATTCGAGGAGGAAGAGATGGACGAAGCATATATGGAGGATCCGCGTGAAGAACTGATGCAGCGTTTAATTGAATATCGAAAATATAAAGAAGCTGCGGAAGCATTAAAAGAAAAAGAGGCGAAAGAGCAGCAGGTCTATACGCGCTCGCCAGTTGTTTTTGATTTTAAAGATGTTCTGCCTGAAAATGTGAATGCAGGGAATGCTTCTGTTTTTGATATGATTGGCGCTTTGAAAAAAATGATGCAGCGAAATCAATGGAAAGAGCCGCAAGATACCGTTATCGAACGAACGGAAATACCGATAGAAAAACGGATGGATGAAGTACTGCAGCAGGTGAAGGGCAGCAAAAATGGCATTGCATTCTATGCTCTGTTTCCTGTTCCTACAAAATCCTATATCGTCTCCACTTTTGTGGCTGTTTTGGAATTAATGAAAAAAAGAGAAGTATATGCAATGCAAGAAAATCATTTTGAAGAATTATATGTTTATAGCATGGAGGAGTCATCGTGGAATTAGATTATTTAAAAGGGGTTGCGGAAGGCCTGTTATTTGCCGGCGGTGATGAAGGGATAACCGTGAGCGAGCTGAGCAATGTCCTTGATGTTTCCTTAGAAGAGGTTCGTCAAATTGTAGATGAGCTTCAAACAGATTATAAAGAACAGAATCGGGGGCTGATGATTCTCAATGCTAATGGGATGCTCAGCTTAACAACCAAACCGGATCACAGTGAATATTTTAAGAAATGGGTTATTCAGCCCAAGCCGAGCAGGATGTCTCAGGCTGCGTTAGAAACATTAGCAATCATTGCTTATCAGCAGCCGATAACACGGACGGAGATTGATGAGATACGGGGTGTCCGCAGTGAAAGACCTCTGCAAACCTTAGTATCCCGGATGTTAGTAGAGGAATGCGGAAGAAAAGAAACAGTCGGCCGCCCGACTCTTTTTAGAACAACAAAGGAATTTCTCACCTTTTTCGGTTTGTCTACGCTTGAAGAGTTACCGGAATTAGAAACCTCCTTAGACTCTGAAGCGGATGCATCCGATGTTGATTTATTTTTCGACCAGTTTCCGAACGAGTAAATAACAAGACCTTACAGATAAGTGATTCCCGCTTATCTGTAAGGTTTTTTTCGTCCCTAATATACATAATAGCTTGTTCCTCACATATAAATAAACAAGAAGCATGTTATGACTGGCTGGCAGACAAGGAGTTAGAAATAATGCAGTGTTTAATGAGGAGGAGCCAAGCTGATGCGTTTGTTTATATGGATAATTGTCATCATCATTAGTTTTTTATCATTCCCAATTCATGGACATGCTGCGGTAAATGTATCCGCACAGCATGCTATTTTAATTGAACAGTCCTCAGGCAGAGTTTTATTTGAAAAAAATGCAGAGGAACCAGCTTCCATAGCAAGCATTACCAAAATAATGACTGCAATTATTGCTGTGGAGTCTGGAAAAATGAATGAACAGGCGACGGTTTCCAGAAATGCCATTTATACAGAAGGGTCATCAATTTATCTAGAGCAGGGCGAAAAGATGACGCTGACAGATTTAGTGTATGGACTGATGCTCCGTTCAGGTAATGACGCTGCTGTAGCGATTGCGGAGCATGTTGGCGGAAGTGAAGAAGGATTCGTTTATTTAATGAATGAAAAGGCTAAATGGCTGGGGATGGAGAATACACACTTTGATAATCCGCATGGGTTAGATTCTGATACACATTATTCAAGCGCTCATGATATGGCGATTCTCATGCAATATGCAATGGAAAATCCAATTTTTCAAGAGATAAGCGGGGAAACCAGTTATTTATCGGAGAACAGGACGTACCACTGGCAAAATAAAAACAAGCTGCTGACCTATTTTTATGAATATTGTACTGGAGGGAAAACAGGGTACACCAAGCAGACAGGCCGGACGCTTATTACCACTGCGGAGAAGGATGGAATGGAGTTAATTGCAGTAACACTGGATGCTCCAGACGACTGGCAGGATCATATTTCGATGTTTGAGTGGGGCTTTGACCAATTTGAAATGACAGAGGTTGATAAGAACGGGGAAGCGATAACAAATAGGGGTACATCGAGTGAAACTGTCCAGGTGCCGCTTTATAAAAATAGGCATGATGACTGGGCAAAGGACGTTTATCTCAAACAAAACAGGCCGGCGCTTCAGACAAGCAATGCGCATCAAGTGCACCAAGAGGAAGATTTGTTGAGTGAGGTAATGCATGTATTTCATTCGATAATAAGGTGGGATGCAAATGATTAATTGGATTTGGATCTGCATGGCTGCCATTGGAATTATTTATGCAATGTTTTCAGGCAATATGGAAGCAGTGAACGAAGCTATTTTTGAAAGTGCTGCACAGGCAGTTACGTTAGCTATAGGATTGATCAGTATCTTAGTGTTTTGGCTGGGGATGATGCGTATTGCAGAAGAAGCGGGTATTTTACGGGGGCTTGCCAAAATTTTTCGTCCGATTATTACGAAAATATTCCCGGAAATACCAAAGGATCATCCAGCGTTGGGCTATATTTTATCTAATTTAACTGCAAATATGTTTGGGCTGGGCAACGCTGCTACCCCTTTAGGAATTAAAGCAATGGAGGAAATGAAAAAACTAAATAAGCATTCAGAAACAGCATCTCGTTCAATGATAACTTTCCTTATTTTAAATACCACCGGACTGACATTAATCCCCACAACGGTCATCGGTATCAGGATGCAATACGATTCTGCTTCTCCAACTGAAATTGTCGGAGTGACGTTATTGGTTACCTGTATTGGTACCATTGCCGGGCTGATTATTGATCGGTTTTTTTATTATAAGAGTACGTGGAGGAAATCATAATGGGGTTTATCAGCGTAATTAGTATTTGGATGATTCCTTGTTTTATTTTGATCATTATGATAGCAGCAAGCATTAAGAAATTACCAGCATATGATTTGTTTGTGGAAGGAGGAAAGGAAGGCGTAAAAACAGCTGTTTCTTTACTCCCTTTTTTAGTAGGAATGATTACTGCTATTTCGATATTGCGCAGCTCCGGGGCGTTAGATGCATTTGTAGATGTATTATCTCCTCTGCTGGCCTTTATCGGTTTTCCTGCAGAAGTTTTACCCCTTGCACTCATCCGTCCAATCTCCGGAACTGCAGCGTTAGGGATGACAACTGAAATCATTGCCACCTATGGGCCGGATTCTTTTATCGGGACAATTGCTTCGGTTATGCAGGGAAGCACGGATACTACCTTATATGTACTTACCATCTATTTCGGTGCAATCGGTATTAAAAAAATTCGTTATGCACTGCAGGCCGGATTATTAGCTGATTTAATTGCTATACTTGCAGCCGTATTTCTTGTTACAATGATGTTTGGGTAAATAATCAGCTGAAGTGGAGATACCTTTTCCCTAAAATTATACTTTCCTAACAGATAAAATAAGGCTATGATGAAGATATGCAAAAAAAATATCTTTATCATAGGCTTTCTTATTTTTGTGAAAACAGCAGATTATTAGGTATAACAAGGGAAAATAGTATAATATAAGAAAGCGATACATGGATTGGAGATTGGATATCAGTTACAGCATGTTATCCATTTTGGGGAAAATAAAAGAAAAAGATAGGAGATTTATATGTCAAAGTATGAAGAAAGATTACAAAAGGTTATTGCTCAAAGCGGAGTGACATCCAGAAGAAAGGCTGAGCAATTGATTCTTGATGGAAAAGTAAAAGTAAATGATCAAATCGTCACAGAGATGGGGGTAAAGGTAACCTCCCAGGATAAAGTAGAGGTAAATGGGGTTCCGCTTGAAAAAGAGGAATTTGTATATTATTTGCTGTATAAGCCTAGAGGAGTCATCTCCAGCGTGAAAGATGATAAAAATAGAAAAGTAGTTACCGATTTTCTTCCGGAAGTCGAAGAACGCATTTTTCCGGTAGGCCGGCTGGATTATGACACATCAGGAATATTACTGTTAACGAATGATGGGGAATTTGCCAATCAGCTGATGCACCCAAGTAAAGAGATTAATAAAGTGTATGTAGCAAAAATCAAAGGTATTCCTCATAAAAAGGAATTGTTAAAATTACGGAAGGGTGTTGTATCTGACGGAGAGAAATTAAAAGCTGTCGATGTTCATATGCTCTCCAATGACAAAGAAAAGAAAACTTCCATTATTGAATTGACGCTGCATGAGGGCAAAAACAGACAGGTGCGCAGAATGCTGGAAGCGATTGACTTTCCAGTAATGAAACTGAAGCGTGAGCAATATAGCTTTTTGACACTGCACGGATTAAATGCTGGTGAATATAGAGCACTTACGCCGAAAGAAGTCAATCAGCTTCGGAATATGTCCACAAAATTGTAAGATAATATTCAAATTTAAACGCTTTAGTCAATGTTATAATGAGTTGGGAAAGGGGGTCGGAAAACCATGAGCAGGGAAGCAAGAGATATTCAAAAACAAAAAAAGAAACGAAATCGCTTCATTTTTCGTTCTTCTATATTAGTTGTGTTGGTGGGCGCAGTCATATTTGCACTATTTTCAAATTCAAAGGACGAGGATGAGATATACCGTGCAGGCGACGCTGCTCCTGATTTTCAATTGACTCAAGTAAATGACGCTGTTGATGAAGATATTACACAGCTCAGCGATTTCGAAGGCAAAGGGGTTATGCTAAACTTTTGGGCAACATGGTGCGGACCGTGTAAAGACGAAATGCCGTATATGCAGGAATTGTATCCGGAATACAAAGAAAAAGGCGTTGAAATTGTAGCAGTCAGTCTAGATGGAACTGAATTAGTTATTGATAATTTTATTGAAGATTATGGATTGACTTTCGCTATTCCGCATGATACAAATTCGGATGTCAGAGACTTGTATCGAATCAGGCCGATGCCGACAACCTTCTTCATTAATCCGGATGGTACGATAAATGAGGTTGTCCAAGGAGCTTTGACATTAGAAAGATTAGAGGGGCATTTAGACGCAATCACACCGGATGCATCATGATAATCCATGAGAATGGGGGCAGACAATGAATAAAATAAAATGTGAATGCGGCCACATTAATCCTGAAGGTACCGTATTATGTGAAGCGTGCGGAAAACCGGTAGAGGGAAATCAGCATATTGACGGAAATGATGATAAAAAATTGTTGAATATGCGATATGATGGCAGTGCCCGCCGTTCACAAACATATCAGAAATCAATCATTGATAAGATTTGGAGTTTTTTCTCCTCTGTAAAAGTAGGGGTATGGCTGATTGTTTTAGCGTTAATCGCCTCGATTATGGGTACGATTTATCCGCAGGAACAATTCATCCCGCAGGATGCTGTATCAAGAGATCCTGCCATTTTTTATGAAGAAACGTATGGTATTTTAGGGTTGATGTATTATCAGTTAGGATTCCATCATATGTACAGTTCTTGGTGGTTTATCACTTTAATCGCGTTAATAGGTATATCGCTGGTCATCGCCAGCTTAGACCGTTTTGTACCGCTTTACCGGGCATTAAAACACCAGAAGCCTAAAAAACATAAGAAGTTTTTATCCAGACAGCGATTATACAGTGAATCAGCTAATGCAGCCGATGCGGATGTAGACAAGCTGGTAAAGAGTTTAAAGAATTCCAGATATAAAATAACAGAAAAAGATGGCCATATATTAGCTGAAAAAGGCCGGTTTTCAAGGTGGGGCCCTTACGTAAATCATATTGGTTTAATCATTGTATTAATTGCAGCTATTTTGCGTACAACGCCTATCATGTTCTCTGAAGATTATATGTGGCTTCGTGAAGGGGAGCAGAGAGTTATCCCCGGCACAGATAACCAGTATTACATAGAGAATAAAGACTTTATTGTGGAAACACACAATGGAGAAGGAGAAGACGGTTTTCAAGAGGGGTCCGTTGATGATGAAATTGCAACGAATTTCCAGACCGATGTTGTTATTTATGAAGCAACGAATGCGGACGTCGTTGGTGCTGAACCGGAGCTGGAGCCAATTCTTGATTACTCAATCCAAATGAATAATCCGGCAAAATTTGATGGATACACCTTATACCAACAAGGTTATCAGTTAAATGAATTTGAAAATATGACTTTTTATATTCATGAAGAAGATGATGAAACGCAAGAATCTCTAGGTTCTTTCACGATTGACTTAACTAATCCAGACCGGGTGTATGAATTAGACAGCGGTTTCCAGGTAGAGTTAACGAATTATTATCCAGATTATATTATGACGGAAGAAGGAACACCGGCTTCAGAAACAGACTATCCTAGAAATCCGGCATTTGTAGTGACTGTGTACCCTCCTGACTCAGAAGAAGGAGAGGTCAGCTTTCTTGGAATCGGTATGAATGTAGATGCTACAGGAGAAAATCAATACAAAGTAGCAATTGACGGTGTGGAATTCAGGGATGTCAGCGGTATTACAGTTAGTTCCGATCGGACACTTCCTTTCTTTTTAATTGGTGCTATGATCTTTATGATTGGGGTTATTCAGGGAATGTACTGGCAGCACCGGCGTATTTGGATTAATAAGCAAAAGGACAACACATTGCTTCTCGCAGCTCATACAAACAAAAACTGGTTCGGAATCAAACGTGATATTGAAAAAGCGGTAGAAGGTACGAATGTTACTATGGTAGAAGACCAGCAGGAGTTAGACGAGTAAAAATGAAATGGTAGAGAAAGGATCGGAGGTAAATGAATGGGTATATACAGTGTTAGCAGTACCGCCCTGCTTATTGCTTTTCTTTTATATTTGGTTGCCACCTTCTTTTTTGGAGGAGCAATTCGTCAAAATAAAAACGAGCGTCATCAGAAAACAAAAGCAGGGACTATCGGTTTAGTTATTACAATAATTGGTTTCGCTTCGCAGCTCGTATACTTTATAGCAAGATGGGTGATGACCGGTCATGCGCCGGTTAGTAACCTTTTTGAGTTTACAACCTTTTTAGGGATGTCGATGATTTTAGCATTTATTATTATTTACATCTACTATAAAACAGCGTTTTTAGGGGTATTTGCTTTACCTTTGGCTACGATTATTATTGCATATGCAAGTATGTTCTCGTCAGATGTGGCGCCATTGGTAGCGTCTTTACAAAGTTATTGGCTCCCTATTCATGTTTCGACAGTATCTTTGGCACAGGGCATTTTATTTATCAGCTTTGTTGCCGGATTAATGTATTTAATTCGTCAGATTGACCAAACCAGAGCAACAATGCGTAATACCATGCTGGAACTAGTTATTTATGGTATCTTTTTATTTGTTGGATTTATTGTCATGACAAGCATATTTAATGCTGTTTCTTATCAAGCTACCTTTGAGGTGGAAGGAAACGGACAGCAAACCGTGGCAGAATATCATCTTCCGCCAATTGCAGCCCCTCAGGACAGCACGTTATTATCGGAAAATGTTATGAGTCCGTGGTTTGAAGTGCCTGGCTGGATGCATGGCGATGATGCAGGCAGAAAATTTAATACGGTGATTTGGTCATTCTTTGGAGGAAGTATTATTTATGGAATTGCCTTTTTAATTTCCCGCAAACGAATCGGGAAAAGACTGCAGCCCCTTCTGAAAGGGGTCAAACCGGATATGCTGGATGAAATTATGTATCGCTCAGTGGCGATCGGTTTCCCTGTCTTTACTTTAGGCGGATTGATTTTCGCTGCGATTTGGGCCCAGATTGCCTGGGGAAGGTTCTGGGGCTGGGATCCAAAAGAGGTCTGGGCATTAATTACCTGGCTCTTTTATGCAGCATTTCTCCATTTGCGGCTATCCAGAGGCTGGCATGGGGAAAAATCAGGCTGGCTCGCGGTTGTCGGTTTTGCCATCATTATGTTTAATTTGATTGTCGTAAACCTGGTCCTTGCCAGCTTACACTCTTACGCATAATACAGGACGCGGAAGATTGCAGGCAGGATCTGCGATAAAAAGAGAATTGTTATCACGCAGTTGGTAGCAATTCTTTTTTTCTATGACTATAACTTTAATATGTGCTGCAAAAGAGAGGAATGCTCTTAATTCCTTAACTTTTCAAACAGGTTCGTTTATAATGCTAATTAGAGTTGATATGAGGAGTGAAATGTAAATGAGTGAAACACAGAAACTATTAGTAGTAGATGATGAAGAAAGAATTCGACGTTTAATAAAAATGTACTTAGAAAAAGAAGATTTTGAAATAGATGAAGCGGCAGATGGAAAGACGGCGTTAGAAATGGCGTTGCAAAATAATTACAGTGCGATTATTTTGGATATTATGATGCCGGAAATGGATGGCATCCAAGTTTGTGAGGAGCTGAAAAAAGAAAAGGATACGCCGGTTATTATGCTGACAGCGCGCGGAGAAGAATCGAACCGTGTGCAGGGATTTGAAGTAGGCGCTGATGATTATATTGTGAAGCCATTCAGCCCGAGAGAAGCAGTATTACGGGTGAAAGCGATTCTGCGCAGAGTTTCTAACTTGAATTATCAGCAATCCGATACGACTGCCAAAAATCTATTAGTGTTTCCACACTTGACTATTGACCATGATGGACACCGGGTTACAGCAGATAATCAGGAAGTCAGCTTAACACCAAAGGAATATGAGCTGCTTTGTTTTCTGGCAAATTCCCCGGATAAAGTATTTAACCGGGAGCAATTATTAAAAGAAGTATGGCAATATGAGTTCTTTGGCGATCTTCGTACAGTCGATACACATGTGAAGCGTCTACGCGAAAAACTAAATTCTGTTTCTTCCGAAGCTGCGAAGATGATTGTGACAGTATGGGGAATCGGCTATAAATTTGAGGTTGAACAAGACTGATGTTTTGGAAAAGCGTTGTCGGAAAGTTATCATTAACAATTTTATTATTAGTATCTTTTGTTTTATGTGTATTGATGTTTTTTTTAATGCAGTTCTTTGAAAATTATCATATACAAGAAGCTGAAAATGACATGTCACAAATGTCTGAGAAAATTTCTTCGTTGGTAGATTCAGATTATGATACGGAATTTATTGAGGATGCAACAGAAATGCTGAGAGATCCTTCCAGCCGTGTTGTCATTTATTATGCTGATGAGGAACAGTGGATTTCGGGCACTGAGGATACGGATTTGGATTTTATTAATGAATCGTGGATAATAAACGATGCAGAAGCACAAAACTTGACCAGCCAGGTGGCATCACAGAGTTCACAAGGATTGGTCGTGGACGATAATGAGGTTATTTCGGTAGGCTCTCCCTTAGAGAACGGCGGGGCAGTATTTGTATTTAAATCATTGGATATGATTAACGAAACAAGAGATCAGACAACCAAGCTGATTTTACTGAGCGGCGGAATTGCTATTCTCTTAACAACTTTTTTTGCCGTATTTTTATCATCCCGGGTTACAGCACCGTTAATCAAAATGCGGGAGGCTGCTTATAATTTGACCCGCGGGGAATTCAACACAAAAGTACCTGTGCTGACACGGGATGAGATTGGTGATCTAGCGATTGAATTTAACCGGATGGGAAGCCAGCTTAATTATCATATTCAAGCTTTGAGGCAGGAGAAAGAGCAATTGTCAAGTATTGTGAGCTCCATGGCCGATGGTGTCTTTACATTGAACAGAGATGGTGAAATTGTTGTCATCAACCCGCCTGCAGAAGCGTATTTAGATAACTGGAATTATGAGCATAACCAGGGAGAACATAAAGAAAGACAGCTTCCGACAAAACTCAAGGATGCGCTTAATGAAGTGATTGCCGAAGAAAGAGCGGTTTTAAAGGAGTCTGTTCTACAAGGAAGGAACTATGTGATGCTGGTTACTCCTTTATATGATGAATCTCATGTCCGCGGCTGTGTCGCTGTTATCCGTGATATGACAGAAGAGCGCCGTCTGGATAAATTGCGCAAGGACTTTATCGCAAATGTTTCGCATGAATTACGCACGCCTATTTCGATGCTTCAAGGGTATAGTGAAGCGATCGTTGATGATATTGCTGAAACAAAAGAAGACAAGAATGAACTGGCTAAAATTATTTACGAGGAGTCGCTCCGGATGGGCAGACTGGTCAATGAATTACTTGATTTAGCCCGGATGGAAGCAGGGCAAATCCAGCTCCATGTTGATTCTGTTGCCGTTCAGGCCTTTGTAGAGCGTATTGTTCATAAATTTCAAGGTATCGCCCAGGATAACGAAGTGGAACTCTCCTTAGCGTTAGATATGCACGAACAAATTGGGGAGATGGACGCGGATCGTATCGAACAAGTATTGACCAATTTGATCGATAATGCAATTCGTCATTCGGAAAAGGGCGGAAAAGTAGAAGTACATGCGCTGAGTAATTCCGATTTCCTTCATGTGGAGGTAGAGGACAACGGCAGCGGCATCCCGGAAGAGGATCTGCCATTTGTTTTTGAACGTTTTTATAAAGCGGATAAATCAAGAGTGAAGAAAGAGAAACAGGGAACTGGCCTGGGACTTTCTATTGCTAAAAATATTATTGAAGCCCATCAAGGGAAAATTCAAGTAAGAAGCAGGCTGGATATCGGCACAACTTTTAGTTTTGAAATACCTATGAAACATTCCTAAAAAAGGAAAGGTATGATAATATAACGGTATATTTAAATATCTATTGAAAGATGGGAAGGTTGCCCCAGATGGCATGCCTTCTCTTTCTCCAGCTCTATATATTAAAGTAAAGAAATGGCAGTGGACAGGGAATTGATATAGGTATACAGCCGGTCAGACTTTCTTTACGAAATAATATGGAGCTGACTATAGGGGGGGAGATAAGAAATGAATAAGTGGCTGAAGTTTTTTAGTATTATGCTGTTATCCTTCGTTTTTCTTGCGGCATGTGGTAATGATGAGGGAGCTGAAGAAAATGAAAGCTCTAATACTTCGGTAAGCACCAATGAGTCAAGCGGAGAGGCACAGGAACTTGCCGAAGATGAAGTACGTATAACGATAACGATTGATGAAGGAAACGAGAATGTATCAGAAGAGGTCGTACAAGTAGAAGAAGGAGATATTCTGCTGGATGTGATGAAGGATGCTTTCTACGTGGAGGAAGACAGCGGGTTTATTACTTCAATTGAACGTGTGTCAGATGATGCAGATGAAGGAAAATATTGGATGTATTTTGTAGATGGTGAAGCGGCAGAAGTCGGCGCTGGAGAATATGAATTGAATGGCGGCGAAGAAATTATCTTTGATTTACAATCGATGGAATAAGAAATGAACACATACAAGCTGACATTACTTGCACTCCTTGCAACACTGGCTGTTGTAGGCAGATATGCGTTTCAATTTATCCCTAATGTTCAGCCTGTTACCGCAATTATTATTTTAACAGGTATTTTCCTTGGGCCAATGTCAGCTGTTATATTAGGAATATTAGCAGTATTTCTTTCTAATATGCTGCTTGGAATGGGAATCTGGACTGTGTGGCAAATTATTTCATGGTGTATCATTGGCTTAATCGCAGGTATCATGGGGATCACTTGGAAAAGAGTACCATTTATTTTTATAATTATTTTTTCTGTGGTCAGCGGTTATTTTTACGGATTTATTATTTCTTTAACCACGTATCAGGTAACAGGATATTTTTGGCCATATTATTTGGCCGGACTTCCTTTTGACACAGCACATGCAATTGGTAATGCAGTGTTTGTCACTCTTTTATATCCATTGCTTCATGCATTACTTCAAAGATATGCCAAAAATAGATTTCGAATAAAGGATTAACCGGGAAACGACCGAAAACTGCAAAACGGCAGCCTTTTCGGTCGTTTTACTGTTTATTTCTTTTCCTGTACCAGACAGATAGAACAATAATAAAGAAAATACATGTCGCTAAGCTGGCCATCGCGAAGATAATGGAAGTTTGAAGTAAATTAGTGAAGGAGTAGAAAAAGCCAATTGTTATTAAAGCAATGAAAACATTCGCTTTTTTCTTATCGTTGATTAAAAATGCAGATAAAATAGCAAAGGCTAAGAAATAATATACGAACATGATGAGATATACCAAAGTGCCAATAAAGATATCGTTAGGAGCCACCGTCAAAATAACTACCATAGTTACCCCCTGCCTTTAGACCTCAAGAAATATTACTAACTAACTCAACTTTCGAAGATTATATAGTAACTTCATTTTTATCAAGAATATTTTGATTTTATTTAATTAATTCCCTAATCTCTGTACAGTAAACATATGAAGAATCAAAAGTCTTTTGAAAGTAGTATCATTTCTTGCTCTCCATATATAAACATCCATCCATTCGTGATATACTTTTCTATGAAATTAAATGAACTTTTAAGATTTAAAAACAGGAGTCAAACATATGCCTACATTTTTAACCTATGAAGAAATTCTGCTCAAATGTGAGGAGATAAATGCAAAATATGAAATAAATCAGGAACGATTTGATGAAATCGTCGATGGTATCCTGGATAAAGAAGATGTGTCAGCGGATGATAAAATTGCTCAAGCATTCGCTCAGCTGCTTCAGGCGGTAAGTGAAGAGATCAGTGATATGGAATCGACAGCTGATCTTATGCCAACATGTCAAATGGGCTGTGCTTTTTGCTGCTACTTTCCAATTATTACAAATAAGATGGAAGCCATGCTGATAAAAGATGCCATTTCTAAAATGCCTGCAGATCGAAAGCATTTTATTGAAAATCACCTTAGCGAATATTATCAAGTTTATGAAGAAAAGGTAGAGCAGCTAAGTGGCATTGATATCGTTTCTGATTCAGATGCAAAATATAAATACAAAAAAGAGCAGCTTCCATGTCCATTTTTGAACTTGAAAACGAATGCTTGTATGGTCTATGAAGTACGCCCGCTGCCGTGTCGAACCTATGTGAATTATACGAATCCCAAAGTCTGTGCGGATAATATCATGCCTAAGGAAACCATCAGTTATGAATTTTTGTATCAGGAATATATGGGGGCAATGAATGAATTATTGCAATATCTTTATGAAAATGACAGGATAGAGAAAATGGATTATCCTGGAGATTTGTATCAAGAGGATTTATTAATCAATTGGATGAAAGAGTCTGTATGACAGGCTTTTTTTAGAGAATGCTTTCGTATGAATGGTGGTGTCAGGATGCTTTTTCAAGGGATTCTTATCGAATGTTTCCAAAAAATAAATCAAGAGCGTACAACCTCCAGTGTTTACAATCTTTTAATCGGGAAAAAAGCCATTCAGACTATACAGGACGCCAGATTTTATCATATTGCTGATTACTATGGCATTTATCCTGATTTAATGAAGACGGACTACTATCAACAGCTGCAACAATTACTGGAGAGGAATTATTTGCTGGCGGATGATGAGCAGAGGCTGCTAATAACAAAAAAAGGACAGGCGTGGCTTACAGCCAATAAAACAACCCTTGCTGGTTTTTATGGTTCGACTTACAAAAATATAATTGAGCCCTTCAAGCAGCGGTTTCTGCTTTTCATTCAGACCTTTACAAACATTGCTAAGAACGAATATCGATTCATTCCTATTACAGATAATCACGAAATCGAACAATTTGTAAAAGGCTTTTATAAACAATATAAACATCGTTCCATGGAATTGCTGCAGCAGCTGTATAAGGAATTAGAACATGCCTTATCGATGTTGTCTGATTTGGAGGCCTCGATGTTTATTGACCGTCTGACGAGTTTTTCTTCCTATGGAAGCAGTTTACAGCAGCTTTCTCAAGATTATCAGCAGTCTATTCCAGATTGCTATTTAACCTTGCAGAAGGTGTTTTATCATTTATTATACGTACAGGAGCATGGCGAAGAGTATTCGATGCTTAAGCTTTTCGTTAAAAACTTGGGTACTGCGGATACGCCTTTGAGCCAGACAGCACAATCTACACACCGGTTATTGCAAAAACAGCATACTTTTAACGAAATCATGCAAATTCGCCGGTTAAAAGCAAATACGATACAGGATCATTTTGTGGAGATTGCCATGCATGAAGAAGCGTTTCCTTTTTTTGATTACTTAGATTCAACGATTTATGAAGAAATTAAAGAAGTTGTACATAAAAAGCAAACCTATCGTTTAAAAGAAATTAAAAATAATGTTCATCCGGATATCAGTTACTTTCAAATTCGCTTGGCGCTTGTCTTGTATAACAAATAGGGGGTGAGAATTATTCACTTAGAAGAAGCATTGCATCAACATTTTAATTATGATTTCTTTCGTCAGGGACAGGAAGAAATCATTTCCGATGTCCTGCGTGGAGAGGATGTCCTCGGCGTATTGCCTACCGGCTCCGGAAAATCTATCTGCTATCAGCTTCCTGCAAAACTGTTAGACGGTATCACCCTTGTTGTATCACCGCTCATTTCTTTAATGGTCGACCAAGTAAAGGAATTAAAAGCGGCTTCCTTTAAAGAAGTAATTGCTTTAAACAGTTTTTTACCTTTTCAAGAACAGCAGAGAATATTAAAAAATTTAGACGCTTACCGGCTTATCTATGTTTCGCCGGAGTGGCTGCAGAAAAGTACACATTTAAATTATTTGAAACAGCTGCCTGTTAAATTGTTTGTCGTCGATGAAGCGCATTGTATTTCACAATGGGGACACGAGTTTCGGCCTGATTATCAGCGGCTGCATGAAGCAATAGCAGCATTAAATCATCCGCCGGTATTAGCGCTGAGTGCTACAGCAACTCCAGACGTGCAAAGAGACATTATCCAGAGCCTGCATAAACCGGATATGAAAAAGCATATCTATCCAATGGATCGGAAAAATATTGCTTTTTGTGTAGAGGAAGCAGAAAATGACCAAGAAAAATTAAAACGCATTACAGAAATCATGGCATCGTATGCTGTTCCCACATTAATCTATTTTACAAGCAGACAGGCTGCAGAGGAGATTGCTTTGTCCCTGGCCGCCAAGCATCCGGAACGAAATATTGCCTATTACCACGGTGGAATGGAAGCAGCAGAGCGCCTGCGGGTCCAGCAGCAATTTATGAGTAATCATATTGATATCATCTGCTGTACAAGTGCGTTTGGAATGGGAATTAATAAACCCGATATACGACTGGTCATCCACTACCATCTCCCGCTTCAGATAGAGTCATATATTCAAGAAGTAGGCAGAGCTGGGAGAGATGGGAAATCCAGTGTCGGTATGATTCTTTATCAAAAAGGCGATTTTCGACTATCTGCGAACATGGTGAAAAATGAGCTGCCGGCGATAGAAAATATAGACCATCTGGTTTCGACGATTGTTGCCCTTCAGCGTCAGCATAAGGATTTACCGTCTCCAGAACAACTGCATATGCTTTTGGATATCAACGAAGGAGCAGCACGTTTTATTCAAAGACAACTCCAAAAGCATGGGCTCCTTCGCGATAATGAATGGTTTATAGATGAAGAGAAATGGAAGCAGGTTAGAGTTAATGTCATGAACTATCTGGAGAAAAGGCAGTTATATAAAAACAAGAAGCTCAATGAATTGTATCAATGGATCCAGACAAAGAATTGTTTGCGGGAAACACTTTACCAGCCTTTTCAAAGTGGTTTTGAGAAGCCGTCTGATCAATGCTGCAGCAATTGCGGATTTGATTGGAGCAAGTGGATGCCTTCATCGTCTTTCCAAACTGCAGAAGTCTCTTATCCTGTGAACTGGCGTAAAAAACTTCAGCGAATTTTACATTTGGAAGAGGTATAAGATGAAACAATATGACCTGTTAAAGCAAATGTCCGTCAAAGAGCGAAGGATTCAATTATTTTTTTCACAAGGTTTATTATTCCTGATAGCGATAATCCTGAGTTTTTTCCTTTTCGATTCCTTTTTCGATTGGATGCACCTTTTCAAATGGGATACAAAGGAAATTTTTATCTTTGGTTTTTTATCTGCTGTTATGATTGTTTTGATTGAAATTGCTATCGTGTATACAATGCCCAAAAAGTGGTGGGATGATGGCGGAATCAATGAGCTTATATTTAAAAATCAGCCGATTGGTTTTATTTTTATATTCACGCTGACGGTGGCCATTTGCGAGGAACTTCTATTTAGAGGTGTTGTCCAGACAACTTTTGGGTATGTATTTGCAAGTATTCTTTTTGCTGCCGTCCACATACGATATATGAAGAAGCCTGTTCTATTTTCCGCTGTATTAGCCTTAAGTTTTTATATCGGCTGGGTTTATGAACATACAGCTAATTTAATTGTACCTATTGTCATGCATTTTTTTATTGACTTTCTACTTGGTTTAGTTATACGGTTAAACAAATGAGGTGATGGCATTGAGCTCCAAACAAAATGATCAGGCAGAAGCATTAAGACAAGCTATTCAAGATGTAACAGAACATAAACCGGAAGAAACCGGACAAGCAGGCCCAGATGAAGAAGAACAATTGGAACAGGCGTCTGTTGAAATAGATATATTGAATCTTCCTCCAAGAAATGAAGTACATAAAGGCAACCGTAAAATGCGCTGGAAACTGAATCTTCCATTACTGCGTTTTATTTTCATGGTTGTTGTTCTTCTGGCACTTGCCGGAGTTTTTCTTTGGTTTACTTGATTTTTATGTAAGCATCATATCATTCAATCATCATATAAAATGTTATAATAAATGTACAAGCATAGGAAAAAAATATATATAACGAAATTTCATTTCCATAGAAACAGGAGTTGATGGTTTTTTGGATAACAAGAATAGAAGGTGAAGTGTAAAGTGCCGGAGCGGAGCTATGCACCATCACCAATTCCAAAAAGGCCGGATATTTCACCAAAAAGCAAGCATTGCAAGATATATATGCTTATTCTTAGGTGCGAAAGTTGAGGAATAAATAAACGCTATGCTCATTTATAACCCATTTTCAAAACGATACAAGCAGGTTATGTTCATCATTTGAAAATAGTGCATATATTAATATAAATACTTGTTGCAAAAGTGAAGAAGATAAGGGGGATGCAGTATGCGGATCGAACGAATTTCAACAGACCAGTTTAAAATTTTTCTCACGTTCGATGATCTAATAGAAAGAGGATTTACCCGTGAGGACTTGTGGCATGATGCATCTAATGTTCGTACGCTGTTTAGTGATATGATGTACGAAGCAAGCAGTGAACTGGGAATGGAGTTTGAAGGAATGTTACTTGTACAGGTGCATCTCATGCAAGCTCAGGGAATGCATATTTTTGTTACCCATCAATACGACGATGCCGATATTGAAATAGATGATGAATATATTGAAATGAAAGTGACACTTGATGAAAGTAAAGAGCTTATATTTTCATTTGATGACTTTGAAGATGTAATTGCTGTGGCCGGTTATTTACCGAATATGCACATCAAAGAATCGAATGTGTATTTTATGGAGAACCGTTATTTTATGATGCTGGATCCTTATGTGCAAACAGCGCGGCATAAGGAAAATATTATAGGACTGATGTCAGAATTTGCTCATCCAAGTATCTTAACTTCCCATCGTTTACAGGAATATGGCAAGATTATTTTTAAAAGCGACGCAATAGCTAAAATCAATCACTATTTTGCTTCCTAAAAGGATGGACAAATGGGGAAGCAGAAAGCGCATTGTTTGATTAAAAACTTCTCATCCAGCCGGTCGCCTCTTTCATTGCATATTTTGTATGAAAGTGTATACTAAACCATGAGTGAGTAAAACATTGATATAATGGTAGGGGGTAAATATTAATGGCAGGCGATAAAGCAGGAGATGCTTCCCAAGCTAAAAAACAAGAAAATACGGATGTGTTAAATTCAACGTTATCTATTGTGGAAACCGCATTAAATAAACTTGGTTACCCTGAAGAAGTTTTTGATTTATTAAAAGAACCTTTGCGTATGCTTACTGTTCGTATTCCAGTCCGCATGGACGATGGAAAGGTGAAAGTCTTTACCGGTTACAGAGCCCAGCATAATGATGCAATCGGCCCGACAAAAGGCGGCATTCGTTTCCATCCGGATGTTACAGAAACAGAAGTGAAAGCACTTTCGATATGGATGAGTTTAAAAGCTGGAATTGTAGATTTGCCTTATGGCGGAGCAAAAGGCGGTATCATTTGTGACCCGAGGGAAATGTCTTTTAGAGAACTGGAAGCTTTAAGCCGCGGATATGTTCGGGCGGTAAGTCAGATTGTCGGTCCGACAAAAGATATCCCGGCTCCAGATGTATTTACAAATTCACAAATCATGGCATGGATGATGGATGAATATAGTAAAATCGATAAATTGAATAATCCTGGTTTTATTACCGGAAAACCAATTGTTCTCGGCGGGTCTCACGGCAGAGAATCGGCAACAGCTAAAGGGGTAACGATTGCTTTAAATGAAGCAGCGAAAAAGAAAGGCATCGATATCAAGGGAGCCCGCGTCGTTATTCAGGGATTTGGGAACGCAGGAAGCTTTCTATCTAAATTTCTGCATGATGCAGGAGCAAAAGTTGTCGCAATTTCAGATGCTTATGGAGCATTACATGACCCGAACGGTTTAGATATTGATTATCTGCTGGATCGCCGCGACAGTTTTGGAACCGTAACTAAACTATTTGATAAAACGATTACAAACAAAGAATTATTTGAGCTGGACTGTGATATTATTGTTCCGGCAGCGGTACAAAACCAAATTACAAGAGATAATGCACATAATATCAAAGCCTCGATTATTGTTGAAGCAGCCAATGGTCCGACGACAATGGAAGCAACGAAGATTCTTACTGACAGGGATATCCTCATTGTTCCGGATGTTCTGGCATCAGCCGGGGGAGTTACGGTATCCTACTTTGAATGGGTACAGAATAACCAGGGCTTTTACTGGACAGAGGAAGAAATCGACAGACGATTACATGAAATCATGATTAATTCTTTTAACAATATATATCATATGGCAAAAACAAGAAAAATCGATATGCGGCTGGCAGCTTATATGATAGGTGTAAGGAAAATGGCTGAAGCTTCCCGTTTTAGAGGCTGGGTTTAATTCATAAGGAAATAAATAAAAAACTCTTCCATGATAAGAGTTTTTTATTTGTGTAGAAGAAAAGCTTTTGTATTGCGATGCAGTCTGCTTCGTTGTACGATAGTAAATGAAAAATTTTCACGTGATAATATAGAATAAATCAGCGATTGATTCTCTGATTGATAGCGGATGAATCGTTTTTCTAAGTGATGGATGAAGGAAGGATAAGAAATGCTAGACGAAAAAATTATTATTATTGGAGCTGGACCATGCGGAATGGCATGTGCATTAGAGCTTCAGCAAAAAGGCGAAAACCCTTTATTAATTGAAAAAGGAAATGTTGTTCAGACAATCAGTAACTTCCCGACTCACCAAACGTTTTTTAGTTCAAGTGACCGTTTAGAAATTGGCGGGGTCCCATTTATCTCTGAAAATAAAAAGCCGGTGCGTAATCAGGCAATGGTCTATTATCGGGAGGTTGCCGAAAGAAATGAACTGCGTGTAAATGCGTTTGAAACATTAGTGTCTATTGAAAAGGATGAAGAACATTTTTTCTTGAAAACCGTTAAAAATAATGGAAATAAGAATGAATATCGTGCGGAAAAAGTAATTATGGCTACAGGATATTATAACCAGCCTAACTACTTAGATGTCCCTGGAGAATCATTGCCTAAAGTAACCCATTATTTTAAAGAGGCACATGAATTTTTTAATCAAAAGGTTGCCGTTATCGGCGGCAAGAACTCTTCTGTAGATGCGACGCTGGAACTGCATAAAGCCGGGGCAGATGTTACCGTCATTTACCGTGGAGATATCTATTCGGAAAGTATTAAGCCATGGATTTTGCCAGAGTTTGAATCACTTGTCCGAAATGGGAAAGTGGATATGGCTTTCGGCGCAACTGTAACAGAAATAACCGATACGCATTTAACTTATGAAAAAGACGGGCAGGAAGTAACGATTGAGAATGACTTTGTCTTTGCCATGACTGGCTATCGTCCGGATTATAGCTTGTTAAAGCAAGCCGGGGTGGAGATTAATCTGGAAAATGGCAAGCCTGTACATGATGAGAAGACGATGGAAACAAATGTGAAAAATTTATATATTGCCGGCGTAGTAGCTGCAGGATACGATAATAACAAAGTATTTATTGAAAATGGGCGTTTTCATGGAGAGCAAATTGCTGCATCTATCTGCTCCAGATAATGAAATGCTTTGGAACAGATAAAGCGGGAGGTCTGTTCCTCTCGCTGCAACATGCAGCCTGAACTTTATTTCAGTAAAAATTATTGTGATACACTAATAGATAATGCAGATAACTAACCAATAAAGAAGGTAATAACATGAAAAAAGTGTTGATGATTGCAACAGGAGGCACCATTGCAAGTGATAAAAATGAGGAGAGCGGTAAGCTGGCTTCCGGGGTATTAACTGGAGAAGATATTATTGAAAAATGTGATGTTCCTTCCAATATTCAGGTGAAAGTGGATTCTTTCTTTCAAAAAGCTAGTATGCATTTAAACTTTTCTGATTTAATAAAAATCAAAGAAAAGTTAGACGAGTACTTAAATGAGGAAGCTTTCGACGGGATTGTAGTCACACAGGGAACAGATACATTGGAAGAAGCTTCTTATTTTATGCATCTTATTTCAGACTACCGTATTCCAATTGTATACACCGGATCACAGCGTTCACCTAAAGAGGTGGGGACAGATTCCTTTATAAATATTAAAAATGCAATTTTGGCAGCCTGCAGTGAAGATTTAAAGGATGTCGGTGTGACGGTTGTATTCAATGAGCGTATTTTCCATTCCCGCTATGTCCGAAAAGAGCATGCTTCGAATATCCAAGGTTTTAATGCTTTTGGCTACGGCTATTTAGGAATTATTGATAACAACACGGTTCGAGTATTCCAAAAGCCGACGTACCGGGAGCATTTAGAGTTAAAAAAAGAGCTCCCGACGGTAGATATTATTAAAGTATATATGGAAGCTGACGGAAAATATATCCAAGCAGCAATAGACAATGAAGTAGATGGACTGGTTCTGGAAGGTGTCGGCAGAGGACAAGTATCACAGGCCATGATGCCTGCGATTAAAGAATGTATTCGAAAAGGTATAAAAGTAGTAATTACAACCTCTGCTGTGGAAGGAGAAGTCTATCCTACTTATGATTATGAAGGCAGTACCTATGATCTTATGGAGAATGGAGTACTTTTGGGAAGAGATTATGATAGTAAAAAAGCAAGAATTAAACTTCTTGTGGGAATGGCAAGTAACGCGGAACTGGAACATTTATTTGATATATAATTGTTTACCGACTAAAGAAGAGGAGTAAGAATCAATGATAGCTGCTCTATCTGCTGGTATAGCCCCTGCTGTAGCTTTTATGACGTTTATTTATTTGCGTGACCGTATCACAGAACCGCTTTGGCTAATAGCACGTATGTTTATCGCCGGTGCATTGATTGTGCTGCCGATTATGTTTATTCAGTATGGTATTCATGCGGAGCTGGACAATATTCCGATTGTCGCAGAAGCTTTTCTATTTAGTGCATTTCTGGAAGAGTTTTTCAAATGGTTTATGTTTATGTTCTTAATTTATCAGCATGATGAATTTGATAACCATTACGATGGAATTGTGTATGCCAGTGCAATCAGTTTAGGATTTGCTTCCTTGGAAAATGTATTTTATTTATTATCAAATGGAGTTGAATTTGCGTGGATGCGTGCACTGTATCCTGTTTCTTCACACGCTCTGTTTGGAATTATTATGGGATATTATTTAGGGAAAGCAAAAATGAAACCGAAAAACAAACACAGATACTTGACGATTGCCTTTGTACTTCCATTTCTGCTGCATGGAATATATAACTACATATTACTCGGATTAAATCAATTTATTATCATCCTCTCGATATTTTTAGCTGGTGTATGGGTTTTTGCGATTTATCGTTTAAAGCATGCCAGAATGTATGATATCCGTTTTCTCCCTGACAAAATGTATAAAAGTAATAGATAAAAAGCTGACGAAAAAGTTGTTCGTCAGCTTTTTTATTGAAGAATAGGAAAGTATATAAAAAATGCTGAATATAGCCGCTCCAACGGGTTTCATGGGGTGAGTAATCTTAGGCCCCAGAAATACACTCCGCTTTCCGTAGCGGACATCTCTTTAGCAAGAACACCGATGTTTTAAAGACCAAGCGGTATTCTTGGTTTTTTAAAAAAAGACGATTAAAACCGGTATGAAACTGGACAGAAAATTTATTCACTAGGAAGCAATTAATTTGATTTTCATTGTTTATGAATAAAAAGAGGAATTGCACAAAAAATAGACGTAGATAAAACGAAACTTCATTCAGCTTAAGATTATCTGCTGGATGTTAGTTGAGTGATTCAGGGAGTTAGCGCCTGTTATCTCCCGCCTCAATAAATATATTTTCACTCTCTATTGCGAGGCAGGAGTTTTACGGGCGGTTCTCCGTGATAAAATTTCTCTTTTGCCAATCTTTTGCCGGTTATTCCTTTAAATATTAGAAGCAGCTGGTATGAAAAGAAAGGTTTATAGGAAGAAAATGGAGGCATCAATATGAAAAGACATCGCAAGCCTATGATTTTTAGCTTCACCCTTTTTATATTTCTATCTGCATTTATTTTTGCGAAACCAGAACAGACAAATGCATTTAGTGATCAAGTGATTCAACAAGGAGCAGTTGGAGATGACGTTATTGAATTACAAGCCAGATTAAAACATATCGGTTTTTATAATGGCGAAATTGACGGTGTTTTTGGCTGGGGAACTTACTGGGCTTTAAGAAATTTTCAATATGAATTTGGAATGGAAATCGATGGGCTGGCCGGGCAGGCGGCAAAGGATAAGCTGACGCAGGCGACAGAATTCGATAAAGAAAAGGTGAAGCAAGAAATGTATGGGACTGGCTCTGCTCCATCCGGAGGGAATAACGGAGGAGAAGAAAGTACCCCTACCAGCTCGGTAAATGTCCCGCAAGGATATTCTAATAATGATATCCAGCTAATGGCAAACGCAGTATATGGAGAAGCAAGGGGAGAGCCTTATGAAGGCCAAGTAGCAGTTGCAGCAGTTATCCTCAATCGGGTAAACAGTGAGCTGTTTCCTGATACAGTATCCGGGGTTATCTTTGAACCGAGAGCATTTACAGCAGTGGCGGACGGACAAATATGGCTGGAGCCGAATGATCAGGCCAGAGAAGCAGTGCTGGATGCGATTAATGGATGGGACCCCTCTGGTAATGCACTCTACTATTTCAATCCGGATACCGCAACTTCAGGATGGATTTGGACCAGACCACAGATTAAGACAATTGGAAAACATATATTCTGCAGTTAGAAAGGTGTGAAATGAAATGTATCGTTGGATTACCATTACATTGTTAACCGTAGCCCTTATTTCTGTTTCCATTTGGGGCTACCAGACAAATAAACAAAAAAATGATTTATATGTTCAAGCAGAAAATGAATATCAAAGATCCTTCCATGAACTAACCTACAATATGGATGTGTTAAACGACCAGATTGGGACCTCTCTGGCAATGAATTCACCTGATAAATTATCACCGCAGTTTGTCGATATTTGGCGCATCAGTTCCAATGCACATGCCAATACGGGGCATCTGCCGATGGGATTGCTGCCGATTCATAAAACAGAGCAATTTCTCTCAGAGTTAGGAGATTTCACTTATCAGACTGCTGTTCGTGACTTGGATGACGACCCATTAACAGAAGAAGAAACAGCGCAGCTGGAAGAATTCTATCAACAATCTGGAGAAATACGGGATGAACTCAGGGAAGCACAGCATCACTCCTTAACTGATGGTTCGAAATGGATAGATGCAGAACAAGCATTATTAAATACAAATGACGAAAAAGATAATGATATGGTCAATAGCTTCCAAGCGGTAGAAGACTCCTTTGATACTTCTACGGAGGAAACGCCTGAAAACAGTACAACCAGTACAGAAACGGAAGAACATTCTTATAAAAATATAACAGGTGACGATCTTTCAGAAGAAGAAGCCATGAAGGAAGCCGAAAAGATTTTTGGCAAAGAAGATGGAACCGATTGGACAGTTACAAAATCTGGTGACGGGGCATTAACGCCAATGTATAGTGTTTCCTATGATGAAAACGGGGAAAGAGGCTACGCAGATTTGACTGTGCAGGGCGGCCATCCGCTTAACTTATTAGTTTCCAGAGAAATAGGCGGCAAGCAATTAAGCTTGAATGAAGGGTTTGAAATAGCAACGGATTACCTTTCAGAGCTGGGATTTGATGAAATGGAGCTTTTCCAGAGCAGTGAATATGATCAGGTCGGTATATACTCTTTTGTCTATGAAGATGATGGAGTTCGAGTTTTTTCGGATGCTGTCGAAGTGAAGGTAGCTTTAGATAATGGAGATATTACCGGGCTGACGGCAAATAATTACTTTAAAAATCATACAGAACGGGATATACCAGAACCGGCTATTTCAGAAGAAGAAGCCCGTGATGCAGTAAATCAGGGAGTGAAAATTCAAGAAAATCATCTAGCGATTATTGATGATAACCAGGGCGAAGAAATTCTCACCTATGAATTTTTAGGAACCAGAGATGACGCGACATATCGCATATTTATTAATGCAGAGACAGGGGAAGAAGAAAAAATTGAGAAAATGACAGATGCTGAAATTAATTACAATTCTGTAATATAAGTAAAAACATTCTTAATAACAACTGCCTTCGAGAATTTATTTTATACATTTTCGAAGGCAATTTTCTTTGTTATTCTTACAAATAAGAAGTCGTATGGAGCGTCTGATTTTAGAATCCTGGAAGCAGAGAATAGAAATGTTCACGAAAAATTGCAGGTGTTCTCGACTGTTTAATAAATTGGGAATATGTTATGATAGAGTAGTGTAGAACTCGCTTGGCAATTGTCAGGCTTTTTAATGGCAGGAGTGAAGAGAATGGAGCTTATTTCAATTGCAATTGACGGGCCGGCAGCAGCTGGAAAGAGTACGGTTGCTAAGCAGATTGCAAAAAAGCTGGGTATTATTTATGTGGATACTGGAGCGATGTATAGGGCGCTTACTTATCAGACCCTGCAAGAGAATATTGATCTGGAAGATGAAAAAGCGGTCATGAAAATTTTAAATAAGATTGATATCAGGCTTGCACAGGATAAAGAAGGACAGCGTGTATTTATCAATGAGAAGGATGTCACGGAGGCAGTACGCTATCCGGATGTTACAGCGTCCGTTTCGGTTATTGCGAAGCATCCATTGGTCCGAAAAAAAATGGTGGCTGCTCAGCAAGAGCTTGCACAGGATAATAGTGTTGTCATGGACGGGCGCGATATAGGATCGCATGTTTTGCCGGATGCGGATGTGAAAATATTTCTTATCGCTTCTGTAACAGAACGAGCCAAGCGCCGCTTCGAGGAAAACAGGCAAAAAGGCATCCCCGCTGATTTACATACACTGGAAAAAGAAATAGAAAAGCGGGATGAACTCGACTCTACCCGCGAGGCATCCCCGCTGGTCAAAGCGGAAGATGCGATTGAATTGGATACTACTTCCTTATCCATTGATGATGTGACAAATAAAATTCTCGAGATATGCCAGCCATTTATTGAAAAACTTGGCATTCGCTAACGTGTATCTTTTCTGGAATACCTTGGATTCTGAAGTGTAAGCTTATTAACGAATACCTTCGTTGTTAATTGTATGTGAATGGGGAAATAACCTTCCCTTATTACATGCAAAAGTTTAAAAACAGGAGGCGGGTCTCCATGTTGTATCATTTGGGTAAATTTTTAATAAGTATTCTTTTTTATCCGTTATTCCGAGTTAAAGTGACTGGCAGACAGCATATACCGAAAAAAGGACCAGTCATTATTTGTTCCAATCATACTTCTAACCTTGACCCGCCTGTGGTAGGGATGACAGCATCTAGAACAATCCATTTTATGGCAAAGGAAGAGCTTTTCAGCGGAAAAATCTTAGGTGGTATCTTAAAAAGGGTCCACGCTTTTCCGGTCAAACGGGGTCTGGCTGACCGGAATGCTTTAAGAGGCGGCCTGAAAATTTTAGAAGAGGGAGGAACGCTCGGCTTGTTTCCAGAGGGGACAAGAAGTAAGGATGGCAAACCGGGAAACGCTTTGCCTGGAGTCGGCTTTTTTGCACTCCGGTCACAAGCGGAAGTCGTTCCCTGTGTCATTATGAGTGATTATAAATTATTTCGTCGGACGAAGGTTGTTTATGGAAAACCAATGGATGCAGAAGCTTTTCGAAAAAATAAATCTTCTGCAAAAGAAATGTCAGAGGGAATTATGGAAGAAATCAGAAATTTATACGAAATTCATAAAAATTAATTGACTTTACTTGACAAATAAAACTAATTATTAGAAGTTATAGGTAGAACATATGAATAATCTTTTTCTATTCGAATGTGTGAATAGGCGAACTGTAACTAGGAGGCTAAGGATATGAGTGAAGAAAATAAAGACCTTCATGCATTAGAAGTTGGTGCTACAGTGACGGGAACAGTTGTAAAATTAGAAGAAAAACAAGTTCTTGTTGATATCGGATATAAAACAGAAGGTATTTTACCGATAAGCGAACTTTCCACGCTCCATGTAGAGTCTACAACTGATGTGTTAGCTGAAGGGGAAGAAGTCACTTTAAAAGTAAAAAAAATCGATGATGATGAAGTTGTGTTATCAAAAAAAGCTGTAGATGCAGAACAATCCTGGGAAGAACTTGAAAGAAAATTTGAACAGGGTGAGACTTTTGAGACAACAGTGAAGGAAGTTGTTAAAGGCGGACTTGTTGTGGATGTAGGAGTACGCGGCTTTATTCCTGCCTCTTTAGTTGAAACCTATTACGTGGAAGATTTCAGTGATTATTTAGATCGTACGTTAAAAGTGAAAATCACGGATATGGACCGGACCCAAAACCGGGTTATCTTATCCCATCGTGCGATTGTAGAGGAAGAAGAAAAAGACAGAAAAGAAAAAGTTCTGCAATCATTAAACCCTGGTGATGTAATCGAGGGAGTCGTACAACGTATTACCAATTTTGGTGTATTTGTTGATTTAGGAGGAGTTGATGGACTTGTCCATATCTCCCAATTAGCGCATGAGCATGTTGAAAAAGCTTCAGATGTTGTTTCTGAAGGAGATAAAATCAAGGTAGAAGTTATTTCTGTCGATTTAGACAGTGAACGTATCTCTTTATCTCATAAAAATACGCTCCCTGGACCTTGGGCAGAAGTAAGTGAAAAAATTAAACCTGGTTCCACTGCAGAAGGTGTTGTCAAGAGACTGGTCAGCTTCGGAGCATTTGTTGAACTATTGCCTGGCGTTGAAGGCCTTGTGCATATTTCTCAAATTGCCAACCGTCATATCGGAACACCACAGGAAGTCCTTGAAATTGGACAGCCTGTTACAGTGAAGGTATTAGATGTGAATGAAGAAGAACAGCGCATCTCTTTAAGCATCAAAGAATTAGAGCAGGAACAAGAAGAAAAAGAATACAAGCAATATGAAAAATCCGATGATCAGCCCGGCTTTCAGCTTGGTGATGTGATTGGAAATAAATTGGATAAATACAAAAAATAATAACAATGATTATTAGAAAACGAAGATTGTCTCGAGGTATTTAGGGGGACAATCTTCGTTTTTTTATGCAGTAAAAGACGTTTATGCTTTCTTGCTGCCGAAAAGCTGTGCCTACCGGTGAGCAGTTTTTTTTCATGCAATAAGACCTAAGACCGGGTGAATTTATAAATAATCCTTTTAAAAAATAGCCATACTAACACATAAGAAAAAGAGGTGGTTTGTATGGAAATTGAATATTACGCACAAGCAATTTTATTTGGAGTGGTTGCAGGGACACTGGCCAGATTAATCACATTACGTAGTGATTATAGACAGTATCCTACCTATCTGCATGGCCGGATTATTCACTTATCATTAGGATTTATAGCTGCGTCACTTGGTGCATTGGCTATACCTGCTTTATTGGAAATGGAATTTACAGCCGTAACCTTCTTAACGGTAGCTGCAACTCAATTTAGAGATGTCCGGAATATGGAGCGAAATACGTTAACAGAACTGGATCAATTCGAACTGGTCTCCAGAGGCAGCACGTACATTGAAGGAATTGCTATTTCTTTTGAAGGAAGAAATTATCTTGTTATGTTTGCAGCCTTTTTAACAACGTTTGCTTATATAAATTGGGGGTGGTTTCCTTCCACCGTTGTTGGTGTATTGACCATCGTTGCAGCGCTTAGCTTTATGAGCGGGTCTTCGTTAAGAGACATTGTCGAAATCGAAGAATCAGATATCTCCTTTGACGGGGCTGGCTTGTATGTTGATAATATTTATATTATGAATATCGGGATAGAAGAAAGACAGGAAGAGATTTTAAAATATGGAATGGGGTTTATCCTCACACCAAAAAATATAAATGTTATCACTACGATCAGCAACCTGGGTCAGCGGCAGGCCATATTACATGATGTTTCTGCTACTTTAGGAATTTATAAAGATTCGGGAACCCCTGCTTTAGCCCCTTTGATAAAACGTGATCTTGATGACGGTAGGCTGGGTGTTTTTATTTTACCGCTTGTCCGGGATGCAGAGCTGGCTAAAAAAGTAATCGGCTCCGTTCCAGTATTAGAAAATGCGATTAAGATGCCTTCGGAAGCTACATTTTTAAAAGGGGGTAAAAAGTAAATGATTGTGGAAAAAGCGATTTTAGCTGTCATCACCACAAAAGAAGAGCAAGTTGGAGGAGGGGCTCCTATCTTTATCTGTACCTCGAATGAAGAGCTTCAGTTATTTTCAACCAATCTGGAAGCGATTATGGACGGCATTGCACATCGTTTGAGTGATGAGGTCTATATTATTGTAAAACACTAAAAGTAAGAGGCTGCTTCAAATAAAATCATTTTGAACAAGCGCTAATATATTTCGTTGTGGAACTTTCCTACTTTTGCTAGAATAAAGACTGAGATGCAGTGAGATTGTGTATTACTGGATCGTATAACCTGCTGATATTTTAGAAGGAATTTTGAAAAAAGAGAGGATGTTCCTTACGTGAGGAAATCTGTAGTAGCAATTGTTGGTAGACCAAATGTTGGTAAATCAACGATATTTAATCGATTAGTTGGAGAAAGAATTTCTATCGTGGAAGATACACCGGGTGTAACCCGCGATCGTATTTATTCGGAAGCAGAATGGTTAAATCAAACATTTAACATAATAGATACTGGCGGTATTGAAATGGTCGATGAGCCATTATTAAATCAAATGAGACAGCAGGCTGAAATTGCTATTGATGAAGCAGATGTTATTATTTTTATGCTTAACGGCAGAGAAGGTATTACTGCGGCCGATGAAGAGGTTGCAAAGCTTTTATTCAAATCTAATAAGCCGGTTGTGTTAGCCGTGAATAAGATGGACAACCCGGAAATGCGCGAAATGGTGTATGAGTTTTATGCCTTGGGATTTGGACAGCCGTTTCCTATTTCCGGAACACATGGCCTCGGGCTGGGAGACATGCTGGATGAAGTAGTGGCTCATTTTCCGGAAAATGAGGAAACAGAAAAAGAGGATGATACGATTTACTTCAGTTTAATCGGCCGTCCAAATGTAGGAAAGTCCTCCCTGGTAAATGCTTTATTAAATGAAAATCGCGTGATTGTAAGTGAAATAGAAGGCACAACCAGAGATGCTATCGATACGAAATTACGTAAAGATGATCAAGATTTTGTGATTATTGATACAGCTGGAATGCGTAAACGCGGTAAAGTTTATGAAAGCACAGAGAAATACAGCGTTTTAAGGGCGCTGCGGGCGATTGAACGCTCTGATGTGGTCTTGGTATTAATTGACGCAGAAACAGGCATCAGAGAGCAGGATAAGAAGATTGCGGGTTATGCACACGAGGCAGGCCGGGCAATTGTTATCGTTGTAAATAAGTGGGATACGGTGGACAGTGACGAAAAAGCAATGAAGGATTTTGAAACAAAAATCCGGGCGCATTTTCAGTATTTAGATTATGCACCAATTGTATTTTTGTCTGCAAAAACAAAAAAACGGCTTCATACGCTGATTCCAATGGTTCAATTAGCAAGCGAAAATCATTCGAAGCGTGTTCAGACAAATGTTCTCAATGACGTGATTATGGATGCCATTGCAATGAATCCGACGCCAACACTGAAAGGAAGAAGGCTGAAAGTGTTATATGCGACACAGGTAGCTGTGAAACCGCCTAGCTTTGTCGTGTTTGTGAATGATCCGGAACTCATGCATTTTTCTTATGAACGATTTTTAGAGAATAAAATTAGAGATGCTTTTGATTTTGCAGGAACTCCGATAAAAATATTTGCACGACGGAGACAGTAAAGGGGAGAGATACGATGCGTAAGGTTGCAGTACTTGGAGCAGGAAGCTGGGGAACAGCACTTGCAATAGTTTTAGCTGATAACGGGCATGAGGTGCGTTTGTGGGCACATCGACAGGAACATGTAGACGAAATCAACCAAACTCACCGGAATAATAAATACCTGGACGTTGATATTCCCGACGCCATAACTGCATTTCATGACATGAAGGAAGCTGTAAAAGATGCAGATGCAGTTGTTATCGTTGTTCCGACAAAAGCAATTCGTGAGGTTTGTCAGCAGTTAAAAGATGACATTCATTCAAGCACACAGATTATTCATGCGACAAAAGGGATTGAGCCCGGTTCGTTGAAACGTGTATCTGAAATGATTTCGGAGGAAATTCCTGATTTCCCTTATGAGAACATTGTGGTATTATCCGGACCGAGTCATGCGGAAGAGGTAGCATTGCGTCATCCGACGACAGTATCTGTATCAGCAGTCAATCTGGACAGGGCACGTCAAGCGCAAGATTTATTCAACAGTGAAAATTTACGTGTTTATACAAGCGATGATATTTTGGGAATCGAAGTTGGAGGAGCACTCAAAAATATTATTGCCTTAGGAGCCGGTATTTCAGATGGTCTCGGCTATGGAGATAATGCAAAAGCAGCTTTGATCACACGCGGTTTAGCCGAAATTGCCCGCCTCGGCACATCCCTGGGAGCGAATCCATTAAGCTTCCTTGGCCTGTCTGGTGTAGGAGATTTGATTGTTACCTGTACAAGTGTCCACAGCAGAAACTGGAGAGCTGGAAACCTGTTAGGTAAGGGCATGAATCTCGATCAGGTGTTAGAAGAAATGGGCATGGTGGTAGAAGGCGTCCGGACGGTGCAGGCAGCACACCAATTTGCAAAAGAGCAGGGTGTTGAAATGCCGATTACCCAAGGAATCTACCAAGTGCTTTTTGAGGATAAAAAACCAAAGGACGTTGTAGACGAATTAATGAGCCGGAATAAGCGTCAGGAAATGGATGATATAAGCAATCTTTTAAAAGAACGTTATTCGGATAAGTAACACATAACTTTCCTTCTTGCATATACTGTGACGAATGAACTGCAAGGAGGAAATCATGTGAATAATTTTCAAAAAGGTATGTTTGATAAGATACAAAAGAACACAAACATTCGTCCTGAGGAAGTCTATAAAGTAGCTGATTCGGTAAAGCATGCAAATTTTTCGGATGAAAAAACCGTTCGAAATCTTGTGAAGCAGCTTTCGCAGATGGCAGGTAAACCCCTTTCAAAAGAAAAAGAAGACAAAATTGTACAATCCATTGTCAAAAATAAAATGCCTGGAGATGTCAATTCGTTAAATAATTTATTTAAGAAATAGGTTTTTATCACAGTATAACTGGCTGTGAAATTCCCATGTCACGAAAATGAGAGAAATCGAAAATTCTATGCGGGAATCGGGGCAGCCAGTAAAGGCCTGATACATCGGGTCTGCAGGATGTACGCTACAAAGGCGCCCAAGATAACACGTTTCGATGGGGCGAGTAACCGCGGCCCCAGCCTTTGTTCTTTATTCAGCGGGGATGTAAAAATCTCCGCTGAATAAAGTTTCACTTTATAGGCAGTTGAGTATACAGATTTTCAAAATACTGCATAAGATAAATCGCACCAGCATTCAAGGAATAGAGTTGCTGAGGATATTATTTAGTCAACCTGTGGTGAAGATACCCCCTTTGCCACAGGTTTTTACATGAAGAAAAGACATTTTCAACTGAATGCCGAAGAAAGCGTTTAAAATGTTCAATGTTTCGTCAGTTATCTTAGAGTACATCGCCCAGAAGTTATGTTATAATAGCATCTGGTAAAATGTATTTTGATTGAAATAGGGGTGAACGCTTTGTCAGTATCCATGTTAATGATGTATATATCCTTTGTCGGGATGTTTTTATTAATCTTAGCTACAGGCTTGATTGTTTGGAGCAGAACAAAGCTGCGAGGCTGGTTTGGCAGTATTATTACATTTTTAGCTTATATAAGTCTCGTCAGCGGTGCTTTGATTATTTTATATGTTACATTTAGTGGACCAACAAGATAGGAAAAGGAGTTTCATGATGAAATATACATATTTATTGACGATACCCTTTATGTTCTTGCTCTTAAGCGGCTGCATGTATCCTCAAAGCGAGCGGTCGGAAAACCAGATTCCGAATGAAGAACAGTTAGCTGTTGTCCAGCAGGCAGTTGAAACCTACAGAGAAGAGGAAGATGGTTTAGTGCCGATTCAGACAAAAGACAGTGATACACATATCTTCGAAAAGTATTTGATTGATTTTAAACAGATGCTGGAGAAAGGTTATTTGTCTGAACTGCCTGGAAACTCTTTTGAAGAGGGCGGTGTCTATCAGTATACGATTATCGACCCGGAAGACGATTTGCAAGTCCGCCTTATTGATTTACAAACTACGGAGCAATTACGAAGCATCAATGTACGGTTAGACGTTTACAGACAAGAGCACACATATCCAGCCTACGGGCAGCAAATCACAGACCAGATATATACGGTGGATTATGAAAAGCTCGGATTAAGTGAACCGCCGACTGCGAAAAGTCCTTATTCGCAGGCCGATTTGCCGATTGTGATGGATTTAGACGGCAAATTATATATTGATTATTCTTATGACTTGAATCAGGCGCTGGAAGAGGATGATCACGGCTATGAAGAAGGCGATGATATCCGTTATCTTTTAGTGGATAATTATCCATTTGTTCCCGCATACTCCCTTCCTTACACCGTAGAAGATGGACAAGCCGTATTTATGGAAGAAGACTAAATAGAAAAGCCATGCAGTTTCAATAATTGAACTGTATGGCTTTTTTTGAAGAATAAGAATGTTTATAAAAATAGCCGCTCCGGAAAAACACTACGCTTTCCATGGGCCCCGAGCTCATCTCCTTTAAAGAAGACTTGCTGATTGGCAAGCCGTCAGGCGCAGACAGAAGCATAGTCGCACTTATGCCCCGCGGGTAGAAAAAAAGAAGTTCACTTTTTTTCTGCGGGGTCTTCACACTGGGACTGGGACTGCGATTACTCGCCCCACCGAAGACCATTGCGCTTTCCTATAGGAGTCTCCATGTTTTTCCACCGCTAGAATCAGCTTCATTTTTTTGAAAGAAAGCAAATAAAACATATTTCTTCAAAGATGGGAGCGGAGGGAAGTCGACTCCTGCGGGAAAAGCAACAGGTAGACCTGAGCAGGAAGCGGTTTTCTTCCGAGGAGGCTGAACGTTGCCCGCGGAAAGCGACTTCCTGGGACTGCGATTACTCGCCCCATCGAAAACCGTCGCAGCGGACATCGCTTCGGCGAGGACACCGGTGATTTAAAGACCAACCAATATTCTTGGTTTTCTTTGTCGTCCTCAAATAAAACAGAATAAATAGATTCATGCTGCATATACATGAGATATAAAGTTTGTTTATAAATACCTGTGTTTTATTTGTAGCTTGCTTAGAGGACCTTTTAAAGTCAAATATGACGTCTGATGGACGTGTGATAAAAATGTGTAAAACTTAGTCATAATCTAATAGGACAACGTCATAGACTGTTAGTGTCCAACTATTACGGGTGATGTATATCAAAGTACGGAGATCGGGAGGGGATCTTTTGGAAAAAACAGATATTTTTAAGGATATATCGAAACGTACAAATGGCGACATATATCTTGGAATCGTCGGAGCAGTCCGTACGGGAAAGTCCACCTTTATTAAGAAATTCATGGAGTTGGTTGTACTTCCTAATATTGAAAGTGAAAGTGAAAGAGCAAGAGCACATGATGAATTACCGCAGAGTGCGGCAGGAAAAACCATTATGACAACAGAACCAAAGTTTGTTCCGAATCAGGCTGTTCAAGTAAACGTGGAAGATGGATTAGATGTAAATGTCCGTCTTGTTGATTGTGTTGGATACGCTGTAGAAGGGGCGAAAGGGTTTGAGGATGAAAATGGCCCGCGTATGATTCATACGCCGTGGTACGAGGACCCTATCCCGTTTCATGATGCAGCAGAAATAGGAACCCGTAAAGTAATTCAGGAGCATTCTACTATTGGCGTTGTCGTGACAACAGACGGTACTATCGGTGAAATAGATAGAGAAGACTATATTGAAGCTGAGACAAGAGTGATTGAAGAGTTAAAAGAGGTTGGCAAGCCATTTATTATGGTAATCAATTCTACAGAACCGCACAGTCAAAAAACAACTTTGCTTCGGGAAGAGCTGACGGAGCAGCATGATATTCCGGTATTAGCGATGAGTGTAGAAACAATGACAGAGCATGATGTCTACAGTGTACTGCGTGAAGCATTATTCGAATTTCCGGTCCTTGAGGTAAATGTAAACCTGCCTAGCTGGGTAATGGTTTTAAAAGAAGATCACTGGCTTCGTCAAAATTATCAGGAAGCCATTCAAGATACCGTAAAGGATATAAAACGTTTGCGTGATGTCGACCATATCGTTGGTCATTTCAGAGATTATGAACATATTGAAGGTGCCAATTTAGCAGGGATGGAGATGGGCGAGGGTATTGCCGAAATCGACTTGCATGCCCCTGATCAGTTATATGACCATGTTCTGAAGGAGATTGTCGGGGAAGAAATTCGCGGTAAAGACCATTTATTAGAGCTAATGCAGGATTTTGCCTATGCGAAAAGAGAGTATGACCAAGTTTCCGGTGCTCTGCAAATGGTAAAACAAACCGGTTATGGCATTGCTGCCCCCAGTTTAGAGGATATGCAGCTGGATGAACCGGAAATCATCCGTCAGGGCTCCAGGTTCGGTGTCCGCCTGAAAGCTGTGGCCCCGTCTATTCATATGATTCGGGTCGAAGTAGAATCTGAATTTTCTCCTATTATCGGAACCGAAAAACAAAGTGAAGAGCTGGTCCGTTATCTGATGCAGGATTTTGAAGAAGATCCGCTGTCTATCTGGGAATCAGATATTTTTGGCAGGTCACTCAGTTCGATTGTGAGAGAAGGTATTCAAGCTAAAATCTCGTTAATGCCGGAGAATGCAAGATATAAATTAAAAGATACCCTAGAGAGAATTATTAACGAAGGGTCAGGCGGTTTAATCGCTATTATATTATAAAAAAATACTTCTCGATAAGCAGCTAAATTGATAGCTGTTTATTTTTTTTATAATTTTTTTGTCAGAACGCCTAAAAAATCTGCAAAACACCGTATAGATTTATGGAAAGGTGACAATGCTTGTTGCATAAGAGTTTAGCCTGTTTCTCTTAAGAAAAAGGAATTTTTATGTAAAATCTCAATAAATTCTAGAGAAATCGATAGTTTTTGTTGAATTTTATTCCAAACTCGTTTATTATAAGCCTTGTCATCACATATTAGGGTGACTTTGATGAAACAGACCATGGGATAGGCAGACTAACTAGCCTATTTGTCTAAAGAACATCCTGGGAGGAGGTGAATGTCATGAATAAAACAGATTTAGTAAATGCTGTGGCTGAAAAAAGTGATCTTTCAAAAAAGGATGCAACAAAAGCTGTGGATGCAGTATTTGATGCAGTCATGGATTCACTGAAGAATGGTGAAAAAGTACAACTAATCGGTTTTGGTAACTTTGAAGTTCGTGAACGTTCTGCACGTAAAGGACGTAATCCACAAACAGGAGAAGAAATCGAAATTCCTGCAAGCAAAGTTCCTGCTTTCAAACCAGGTAAAGCTCTTAAGGATAGTGTAAAATAATATTTTACATATCCGGACAGGAGTGTACAAAAGGGAGGGATACGTTGATAAACGTGTCCCTTTCCTTATTTCTGCATGAGAAAGCATACAGGAGCTGAACAAGCCTATTAAAGCAAAGATATTATTTAAATAGATTTATTTTACATAAAGAATTCCATTTAAGGAGGAGTAATGTATGAATGATCAAAGCGCAAAAGCAGATTATTTCGTTATTAAAGCATTAGAAGACGGTGTTCATGTTATTGGCCTGACGCGTGGAAGCAATACAAAATTCCATCATTCTGAAAAACTGGACCAAGGCGAAATTATGATTGCTCAATTCACAGAACATACTTCTGCTATTAAAGTTCGCGGTAAAGCACTTATTCAAACAAGTCATGGCGAAATAGAAAATTAATATAAAAACATCCCCTTATTAGTATTTTACGAAGTGATCCATAGCCTCGCTCAAAAATAACTCCGCCTGAAGAGAAGATAGGAAACAACTGGAAGGTTATTTGTTTTCCAGTCCATGTGAGATAAAGACTCGTTCATTTCTGTGAGCAGCGGCGACGTTTCGATGCCGGAAAATATTCTGGATATTGTTTCTCTGACAGAAGCAGTTAATATAGGGGTATTTATTTTTTTGCACGATAGGGCAGTATAAGAAAAGCTGCGGATTCACTAAAAAACAAGCGAATGTGAGATTTTCTAAGACCAAGCCTAAAACAGAATAAGTTCTTTCGTTTTTATAACATTTAAAATGTGCTATAATAGCTAGAGCAAAGAAAGGCTGAAAGGGTCCAGGTGATAGTGTTGACTACATTTATTACAACTGATAGAGGTTATAGAAAAATACTGGAAAATAAATTATATGATTCATACATTCATAAGCATATACGTTATCCAGTGATCGATGAAGAAAAGTGGAATTTATTGCTATTTCTTGTTGAACAACATAAATCATTAACTCCTTTGCAGCGTGAAAAGTATATTATTTCAACCATGCTTGTTCAAATCGCCCTGGATACACATGATTTTGTTCCGATCAAACAACATGCTGATACAGAAAGCGAAATGATTGAGAAGCAGCTCCAGGTTCTCTCAGGAGATTACTATAGCGGACTGTATTATTTATTGCTGGCAGAAGCGGGAGAAATTCAGTTTATCCAGATACTCGCGAATGCGATTCGTGAAATAAATGAACTAAAAGTTACTTTATACTATGAAGAACAATTACCGCTTGAAACCTGGTTAAATATCAAAATGAAATTGAATGCATCCGTGCTGGTACATGTCGCAAAATATCTGCACAATCCTGAATTAGAATCGATTATTCAAAACTGGCTGATGTATCGCCGCTTGGATACAGAACAAGCAGACAACGGGTATACTTTACTGCGCAAAGAGTGGGAAGCACGTAATAATAAAGCAACTTCGATTCCGCTGATTGACGGGAAATTGATTCGGGATTATGAAAAAGCTGTTTACCGTGCTGTTTCGGAATTATCCAGCTCTAGTTTATTTATGGAGCAATTTATTTATTCCCAGGAAACGAAAGAAATAAGAACGTCAAGACTTTAAAAGGAAGTGTAATGAATTATGGGTTTTTCATCAAAAGAAGAACGTGTCCATCACGTCTTTGAGAAAATATATGAAAACTACGATTCCATGAACTCGGTGATTTCGTTTAAACAGCATACGTTATGGCGTAAAGATGTTATGAAACGAATGCACGTATCCCCGGGAGACAGTGCATTGGACGTATGTTGCGGTACAGGAGACTGGGCTATTTCCTTGGCGAAGGCTGTCGGAGCTGATGGAAAGGTTATAGGGCTTGATTTCAGCGAGAACATGCTGTCTATTGCCAGAGAAAAAGGAAAACAGGAGCAGCTGGATGAGATTGAATGGATGCATGGCAATGCGATGGAGCTTCCTTTTGATGACAATCAGTTTGATTACGTAACAATTGGCTTTGGCTTACGGAATGTTCCTGACTATATGGCGGTTTTAAAAGAAATGTACCGGGTAGTCAAACCGGGTGGGATGGTGGTTTGTCTGGAAACCTCTCAGCCTACACTGATTGGCTACAGGCAATTATATTATTTTTATTTCCGTTTTATTATGCCGCTTTTTGGAAAAGTATTTGCTAAAAGCTATCAAGAATATTCCTGGCTGCAGGAATCCGCAAAGGATTTTCCAGGTAAGGACAAATTGAAGCAAATGTTCTTTGATGCAGGCTTCAAGCATGTCGATGTCAAAATGTATGCCGGCGGCGGTGCTGCGATGCATATGGGGCATAAATCTTAAAATAAAGATTGAATTTACTAGTAAAATAAGGTGACGTACATGAGACTACCAAAGATTTATGGATTTTTAACAAAAGATATGGACACTATTGAAAAAACATTACAGAAGAGCATTCAGGCTGAACATCCCGTACTTCGAGACGCTTCTACAGCATTATTGAAAGCAGGAGGGAAACGCATTCGTCCTGTTTTTGTTTTGCTTTCATGTCAAATAGGGGATTATGACTTTGAAAAAATACAAAAAGTTGCTGTAACCCTAGAGCTTATTCATATGGCAACGCTTGTTCATGATGACGTGATTGATGAAGCTGAGCTGCGTCGCGGGAAACCGACGACTGCTTCTCAATATGGAAACCGGATTGCGATGTACACAGGCGATTTCATTCTTGCAAGAGCCCTGGAAGAAATAACAAAAATAGATGATCCGAGAATACATACTTTATTATCCAAAACACTTGTTGAAGTATCTATTGGGGAAATTGAACAAATTCAATTTAAATACCAATGGAATCAAAATTTTCGAGACTATCTGCGCCGGATAAAACGGAAAACGGCATTACTGATAGCGTGCAGCTGCAAACTGGGTGCGCTCGTCGGCGGGTTAAGTGAACAGGATGCAAATAAAATGTATCGTTACGGCTATAATGTCGGCATGTCTTATCAAATTATTGACGATATCCTCGATTTTACATCTACTGCAAAAGAACTGGGGAAACCGGCAGGAAATGATTTATTACAGGGTAATATCACGCTGCCTGTTCTATATGCAATGGAGGATCAGGAATTAAGAAATCAATTGGTGACATTAATCAACAGTAATCAGGACATTGATGAAAAAACAATGCAGAAGCTGATTGCCTGCTTAAAAAACACAGATGCTATTCAGAGGAGCTATGCAGTCAGCGACCTTTATCTGCAAAAAGCATTGAAATCTTTAGAAGGACTGAAATCGTCCAGGGCAAAGAAAAGTTTACAAGATATTGCTACTTTTATTGGAAAAAGGCGTTCCTAATGAAATAAAGATATTGTTATTTGTCTGATAATTTGTTACTATTTTAGAGGCTACATTTTTCATTTATTATAATTACATAGGGGCAGGGTGATTTTAATGGAAAGAACTTTTTTAATGGTAAAACCAGATGGTGTGCAGCGTAACTTAATTGGAGATATTGTTGCGCGATTTGAACAAAAGGGGTTTAAATTAGCCGGAGCTAAATTAATGACAATATCTACAGATTTAGCTGAAACACATTATGGCGAACATAAGGAACGCCCATTCTTTGGGGAACTGGTTGATTTTATTACTTCCGGACCAGTTTTTGCCATGGTATGGGAAGGCGAAAATGTCGTTGCTTCTGCTCGTACCATGATGGGAAAAACAAATCCATTAGAAGCGCTTCCAGGAACGATCCGGGGCGACTACGGCATTAATGTTGGCAAGAATATCATTCATGGTTCGGACTCTTTAGAAAGCGCTTCAAGAGAGATTAATCTCTTTTTTGACGAGAAGGAATTGAATTCTTACAACAAACAACAGGATGCATGGATTTATTAAACTGAAAGCGTTGTCGAAACCTCCGTTAAATATACGGGGGTTTTTGCGTACAAGCAGAGGAGGTTAACGAATGAAAGATGATTATGATTTAATGAAGCAGAAGGTGCATCAATCACTTAAACTGAATTTGAGCTTATATAAAGAAGCGCAGATGAAACGAAGAATCACGACTTTAAGAGATAAACATGGTTTTAGAAGCTACATAGATTATTTCTCGGCCTGTCAAAAGGATGCTGAGTTATTGGAAGAATTCACAGAGAAATTAACTATAAATGTATCGGAATTTTACCGGAATCCGAATCGATGGGATGTTCTGCAAAAAAAGATTATTCCAGAATTAACAAAAAATAAAAGAAAAATCACGATTTGGAGCGCTGCCTGTTCTACAGGGGAAGAGCCTTACAGTCTTGCGATGATGCTGGAAGAATACTTTCCGGGCTTGCGTTACCAGATTCGTGCTACAGATTTTGATCAGGCTGTATTAAACGCAGCAAAACAAGGAAACTATCAAGAGCGTTCTTTAAAAGAGCTCCCGGCTGCTCTGAAGAAAAAGTATTTTACATCACAGGGGACCATTTTTCAAGTTGATCCGTCTTTAAGAAAGCATATTCGTTTTGAACGCCATAATCTATTAGAAGATACTTACCCTAGAGATGTAGATCTTATCGTCTGTCGAAATGTATTGATTTATTTTACCGATGAAGCAAAAAATAATATATTCCATCATTTTAATAAAGCATTAACGAAAGGAGGCTGTTTATTCGTCGGCAGTACTGAACAGATATTTAATGCAGAACAGTTTGGTTTTTATTTAGAAGACAGCTTTTTTTATCGGAAACAATAATTTATACTACCCGAAACGGGCTTTTATATGGTATAGTAATTAGAAAACTTTCAACTATTTAAATAGGTAAAGTATATTCGATATTATCTAAAAAATATGACATGTCCATATTGCAAAACGTTTGGATAATAACAACGTTTATACGTTCTTATTTTAATAGCTTTATAAAGATAAAGGAGAATGTGTAGTGCGCTACTTAACAGCTGGAGAATCACATGGAAAACAATTAACGACAATTATCGAGGGCCTGCCTTCACAGATGGAATTAAAGGCAGAAGATATTAATGAGAGTCTGCGCAGAAGACAAGGCGGGCATGGCAGAGGCAAGAGAATGCAAATTGAAAAAGATACGGTAGATATCACAAGCGGAGTACGGCACGGATACACGTTGGGGTCTCCTGTGTCACTTGTGATACATAATGATGATTTTAAGCATTGGACAGATATTATGGGTGCAGACCCGCTTGAGGACGGAGCCAAGCTGCGCAGAGTCGTAACAAAACCTCGTCCGGGACATGCAGATTTAAATGGCGGTCTGAAATATGGACATCGTGATATGCGTAATGTATTAGAACGCTCTTCTGCAAGAGAAACGGGCGCTCGAGTTGCTGCAGGTGCAGTGGCAAAATCACTTTTAGAGCAATTGGGTATTTATGTTACTGGATATGTGAAAGAAATCGCAGGGATTCGGGCAGAAGAAAAAAACGATTTAACAGCGAAAGAACGTGCTGAAATTTCTGGAGATTCTCCTGTAATGGTATTAGATTCCAATGTGGAGCAGCCAATGATGGACGCAATAGATGAAGCGAAAAAAGTTGGCGACTCTATCGGCGGTATCTGTGAAGTTTATGTAGAAGGCCTGCCTGCTGGAATCGGTTCTTATGTGCATTATGATCGAAAGCTGGATAGTAAGATTGCAGCAAGTGTTGTCAGCATTAATGCTTTTAAAGGTGTGGAATTTGGCATCGGTTTTGAAGCAGCCCGCTTAAACGGCAGTGAGGTACATGATGAAATTGCCTGGAATGAAACAGATGGATATCATCGTACAACGAATCGTCTTGGCGGTTTGGAAGGCGGAATGAGTACAGGGATGCCGCTCATTGTTCGCGGGGTAATGAAGCCTATACCTACATTGATGAAGCGTCCATTGCAAAGCGTGGATATTGAATCCAAAGAGCCATTTAAAGCAACAGTGGAAAGGTCCGACGCTTGTGCAGTGCCGGCAGCTTCTGTGGTGATGGAGCATGTTGTCGCATTTGAAATTGCAAAAGCCGTCACAGAGCAATTTTCAAGTGACCGATTCCCGCAATTAAAACAGGCAATTGATCAGTACAGAGAAGAAATCAGGTGCTTCTAAATGAAACAATTAACAATCCAGTCCAGCCAGCGTAGCTATCCTATTGTGATGGAAGCTGGATTACGGTTTCACTTAAAGAAGTGGTTAAAGAAGGAATACAGCTCTATTTTAGTGATAACGGACGATAAAATAGCTGATAAATATTTACAGGATGTTATAAACAATCTGGAGGGACAACACGTTTATTCTTACATTGTTCCAGCCGGGGAAGCTTCTAAAAACATGGATCAATATTACAAATTACAGACAAAGGCAATCGAGAGCGGTTTAGATCGTAAATCGCTCATCATTGCTTTGGGCGGCGGTGTCATAGGTGATTTAGGCGGATTTGTTGCTGCGACCTTTATGCGCGGAATCGATTATATTCAAATGCCGACAACTATTTTAGCGCATGACAGCAGTGTGGGTGGCAAAGTAGCAATCAATCATGAATCCGGTAAAAATCTGATTGGCTGTTTCTATCCTCCGGCAGCTGTTTTATATGACACAGAAACGCTGGTATCTTTACCATACCGTGAAATTCGTAGCGGCTATGCCGAAATTTTAAAAGAAGGATTTATTTCTGATATCAATCTGACAGAAGAATTATTGTCGCTGTCTTTACAGCAGGTTACCACTACGCAGCAGGAAAATCATTTAGAGGCTGGTATAAAAGTAAAAGCAGCTATCGTAGAAGAAGATGAAAGAGAATCGGGTGTCCGGAAATATTTAAACCTCGGTCATACATTGGGACACGCGTTAGAAGCTAGATTGGGGTATGGAACAGTAACTCATGGAGAGGCCGTTGCGAATGGAATGCTATTTGCGCTTCATGTAAGCGAGGATATGTCAGGGGAAGAGCTCCCTTTTAATGAACTGTACCATTGGATGAAACTAAATGAATATCCTGTTATCGACATAGAAAAAAAGCGTATCGCCGAGCTCGTCAAAAGCATGAAGGCAGATAAAAAATCCGTTTCCGGCCATATCCAGATGGTATTACTGAACCAGGTAGGTGAGCCAACTGTCGCAAACTTAGATGATTCCTCTGTGGAGGCTTATATCAGAACATATATAGAGAGGATGAACAAGCTATGACAAGAGGCGTGCGCGGTGCTACAACCGTAGAAAATAATGTTGCAAGTGAAATTATTGAACATACAAGAACACTTGTTCAGGAAATGGCAGAGAAAAATAATATTCAGGCAGAGGATGTTTCCCATGCTTTTATTTCAGTAACAAAGGATGTGGATGCAGCTTTTCCTGCGAAAGCTTTACGTGAAATTGACGGGTGGAAATATGTTCCGGTTATGTGTATGCAGGAAATAGATGTTCCCGGCAGCCTGCCAAAGTGTATTCGAATTATGATGATTGTGAATACCGATAAACAGCAAAAAGAGGTTGAGCATACATTTCAGAGAGAGGCTGTAAAGCTTCGTCCGGATCTTTTAGAAAGAAAGGGTAGTTAAGCAATGAGAAGCAAAGAAGTATTAAAACAGCTTAGTCCATATAAACAAGGGAAGCAGACAAAGGATATTCAAGAAGAATTCGGACTTGATTATATCGTTAAATTGGCTTCTAATGAGAATCCTTATGGCTTTTCAGATAAAGTGAAGGAAGTCTTCCAGAAAAATGAGCCTGTATTTAATATCTATCCGGATGGGTACACATCTGAACTCCGTTATCTGATCAGCGGAAAACTAAATGTAAGCCCGGAATCACTTATCTTCGGAAGCGGTTCAGAGGAAATTATTCAGATGCTTTGCCGTTCTTATCTTACTGTAGGGGATCAGGTTATTATGGCAACACCGACATTCCCGCAATATAAGCATTATGCTTTAATCGAAGGAGCTGAGATTATAGAGCATCCTGTTAATGAGGATGGAAGTCATCCGCTTGATAAGATGCTTGACTCGGTTCAGGATAATACAAAAATTATCTGGATTTGTACACCAAATAATCCAACAGGCACTGCACTTTCCAAAGAAGCGTTAGAAGACTTTTTAGATAAATGCCCTTCGGACGTCCTTATTGCTTTAGATGAGGCATATGTTGAATTTTTACAGCCTGAGAAGGATTTAAATGCTCTCGAGCTGTTGGATAAATATCCAAACCTGATTGTTTTACGTACATTTTCAAAAGCTTATGGACTGGCAGGTCTGCGTATTGGCTATGGAATCGCCGATCCATTGATTGTGGAAACCTTAGATAAGGTCCGCGGACCGTTTAATACAACGTCTGCAGCGCAACAGGCCGCCGTTATTGCCTTTTCAGATCAGGGGTTTATCCAGCATACGTATCAGGAGAATAAAAAAGTATTAAAACAATTTCAAGCCTTTTTAACTTCGATCGGTTGGGGTTATTATGAATCAGAAGCGAATTTCTTGCTTGTAAAAACACCGGAAAGCGGAATGGAGGCTTTTGATTATTTAATCAAGCATGGTTTTATTGTCCGCCCTGGAGAATTATTAGGTATTCCAAATACCATTCGTGTTACGATTGGAAAAGAAGAGGATATGAAGGTATTGGAGAGCGTACTAAGAGATTATCAAGAACAATTAAATTAGGTAAGGTGAATGTATGAAAAAGCAGCAGGTATTGATAGCTGGACTCGGCCTCATAGGCGGGTCCATTGCTAAAGCGATTAGAAAAGAGTCCGAACATTACATAATCGGTTTTGATGTAAATGAAAACACACTCCATTTTGCTTCGAATCACGGTATCATTGATGAAGCTTTTACCAATTTTGAAGAAGCTGCATTAAAAGCAGATATTATTATTATTTCTGCACCTATTTCAGAGACGATTCAGCTTGTTTCCAGACTGGATGACATTCCTTTCGAAAAAGATGTGATTGTCTCTGATACAGCGTCTGTAAAAGGTTCTGTACTTATTGCTGCAAATGGTTTAAGCAATAAAGCCATCCGTTTTATCGGCGGGCATCCAATGGCGGGCTCCCATAAGAAAGGGATTGAAGCGGCGAAGGAACATTTATTTGAGAATGCCATTTATGTTTTATCCCCTCTTGATAATGCAACTGAGGAGAATGTAGATACATTAAGAGACGTTTTATCTGCAACCAAAAGCAACTTTGTTGTATTGCAATCAGATGAACATGACGAAATGACAGGAGTTATTTCTCACTTTCCGCATCTTATAGCATCATCACTTGTCCATCAGGCGAGAAAATGGGAGAAAAAACACTCCTACCTTCCGAAGCTTGCAGCAGGCGGATTTCGGGATATTACCCGGATTGCCTCCAGTAACCCGGTGATGTGGCAGGATATTTTTTATCACAATCAATCGAAAATGTCTGCCATGCTGGATGATTGGATTGTTGAAATGGAGCAGCTGAAAAAGCTGATTGAAGATAATGAAAAAGAAGAGGTTATTACGTATTTAGACAGCGCCAAAAATTACCGTGATGGATTAAATGAAGGCGGACGCGGTGCAATTCCGGCGTTCTACGATGTTATCGTTGATATTGCAGACCAGCCGGGTGCCATAGCTGAAGTGGCGCTTATTCTGGCAAATGCATCATTAAGTATTAAAAACATTGAAATCCTTGAAGTACGGGAAGGAATTACTGGTGCACTGCGCTTGAGCTTTTACACAAAAGAAGCGCAAGAAGCCGGTCAGAAGATATTAAAACAACGTGGATTTGAAACGATGATCCAATCTTAACGACAAGGAGGAGAACGTATTGTCGCATGTTCAATTTGAATACACCTCACCAAGATTAGAAGGTGAAGTTATCGTTCCTGGAGATAAGTCGATATCACATCGTTCTATTATTTTCGGGAGTATTTCACATGGAATTACAAAAATATCTAATTTTCTTGACGGGGAGGATTGTCACAGAACGATTGATGCTTTTCGGGAGATGGGAGTACAGATTGAAAAAGAAGGAAGCTCGGTACTCGTTCATGGGAATGGGTTAGAAGGATTAAAAAAGCCTGCTGGAGCATTCGATTTTGGTAATTCAGGGACCACGACCAGATTAATGCTGGGTCTATTATCTGGACTGCCATTTGAAACGAAGATTTTTGGGGATGCTTCTCTTACAAAGCGTCCGATGGATCGTGTGGTTACGCCATTAAGAGAAATGGGTGCTGCAATTCATGGACAGGAAGATGGAAAATATCTCCCGATTACCGTTCATGGAGGCGCCTTAAAAGGAATTACCTACCGCCTTCCGGTGAAAAGCGCTCAAGTAAAATCAGCTGTTTTATTGGCAGGCTTGGTTGCAGAAGGAGAAACTGTCGTACAAGAAGACACTGAAACAAGAAACCATACAGAAGTTATGCTTCAAGCCTTTGGTGCTGATTTAAAGCAGAAGGAAGAAGGAATTGTCGTTACAAACAAAGGGAAGCTGACAGCTTGTGACGTGGAAGTCCCCGGCGACATTTCCTCAGCTGCTTTCTTTTTAGCTGCCGGAGCAATTGTGCCCGGAAGTACAGTTACGTTAAAGAACGTCGGTTTAAATGCGTCCCGGACGGGCATTTTAGATGTAGTCAAGCAAATGGGGGCAGCTATTACTGTTTCTAATGAGCGCACTACAGGCGGTGAAAAAATTGGTGATTTAACCATTAAATATACTGCCTTAAAAGGGACGACAGTAGAAGGGGAAGTCATCCCCCGCCTGATTGATGAAATTCCAATACTTGCCTTGCTGGCAACACAGGCAGAAGGAAAAACGGTAATCAAGGACGCCGAAGAATTGAAGGTAAAAGAAACAGACCGCATTGAAGCAGTGTGTCAAAATTTAACAACACTGGGAGCAAATATCACACCGACCGAGGACGGAATGATTATTGAAGGACCAACCCGTCTAACAGGCGGCACCATTTCCTCCTATATGGATCACCGGATTGCCATGATGGGTGTTATCGCAGCGCTCGTATCAGAAAGCCCGGTAAAAATGGATGAAAAAGACAGTATCAATATATCGTATCCGACATTTTTTGATGACCTGGAAGCAATTTTGCAATAAAATTTCGTATATTTAAATTCTGGCTACAGTTCTAGTTATTTGAACTGTAGCTATCTTTTTTGTATGATAAATTGGAAGCAAAAGAAACACAAAAAGAGAGGGGTTCTTTTAAATGAACACCATTCAACAAGCAATCGAACTGGCTGAAAAAAATGAAACAGAAAAGGCGTTGGCATTATTAAGTGATTACCAAAAAAACGCAGATGATGATTCTCTGTTTCAAATAGCTGAACTTTACCTGCAGTGGGGGTTTCTAATTGAATCTAGAACCATCCTCGAACAATTGATTGAAAAATATCCTGAAGAAACGTCGCTGAAGCTTACCTTATCTGATATTTTTATTGAATCCGAAGAAGATGAGCTGGCGATTACGATATTAAATGAAATTCCGGAAGAAGATGAAGGATATGTTCAGGCGTTGATCCAGCTTGCGGATTTATATCAGGCTCAGGGATTATTTGAGGTTTCGGAGCAAAAGCTGCTGGAAGCAAAGCATATCGACCCTCAAGAGAGCATTATAGATTTTGCGCTCGGAGAATTATTCTTTTCTATCGGCGAATACCTAAAGGCTATCAACTATTATGAGCGCGTCTATGCGAAAGCAAAAGAAATAGGAAATGTTGCGATAGAAGACCGGCTTGGAGAAGCATATGCTGCTGCCGGTGAATATGAGAAAGCACTTGAATTTTACAAAGAAGAGGAAGACCCGGATCCGGATAATTTATTTAAATATGGAATCACTGCCCATCAGGCTGACCGTAATGACATTGCTATAAAAGCTTGGGAGCATGTGTTGGAAATCGACCAAGACTATTATGCGGCATATACCCAGCTTGCCAATGTATATAAGGAACAAGGGACGCTGGAAGAAGCTTATAAAGTTGCGGAACAGGGCTTGGAAAGAGACTCCTATCAAAAAGAACTCTATTTCCTGGCTGGCGATATTGCTCACCAATTAGGGAGAAATGCGGAGAGTGAAGAGTATGTCAGGCAGGCTATCGCTTTAGAGCCGGATTATAAGGAAGCCGTCTTGTTTTTGATTGAACTGCTTAAAGCAAGAGAAGCATTTGATGAGATTGTTGAATTGATCCAAAGTATTAAAAATTCTGGTGCAGAGGATGCACTCTATGATTGGGAACTGGCTAAAGCTTATGTTGAAATAGAATCGTTTGGTGATGCATTAAATAGCTACCAGGAAGCATATACTAGTTTACAGCATGACAGCGACTTTTTAAAAGAGTATGGCTATTTCCTGACCGAGGAAGGAAGAATGCAGGAGGCCATTCCAGTCCTGAAAGCATATCTCGGCCAGCAGCCTATTGATGAAGATGTGCGTGAGCATGTGGAACGCTTGGAACAAGATTTATTGTAGGTGACATGTCCAGCTTTTAGAGAGGAGAGAGGGGAGAGCGGAATGCTATCATCTGTAACTGCAAAAGATAAGAAGGACTTCATCCAGTGGTTTTTAAACCATTACCGCTTAAAAAAACGGGAAAGTGTATGGATACTTAATTATTTAGTAAACCATATGGATATTTTAGAACATGTGCATTTTGTTAGAGATGTAAAGTATTGTCCTAGAGGTGTAATGATTTCCAGTCGCTGTTCAGAGAAAATACCATTTCGATTTTACAAAAATCATCTGGTAACAACGGACGCAGAGAAAACCTTTCATGACATTCGGTTAAACAAGCAGGAAGCGTTATTTATCCAATTGAATTTTCATCAGGCAAACCAAAGCGCTTATTATGCTGCTGTATTAGAAGAAAATCCATTCTTGCCGGATGATTACTATTTAACAAAAGATGATAAACAGACCACAGCTGAATTATTGGATCAGCTCCTGATCAATCAAAAACAGGAACGTTTGCGGGAAGCGATTGATGAGGCTTTAGATTCGGGAAATCATACGAAATTTTTAGAGCTGACAAAAGAGTTAGAGAAACTGCTGAATAAATCATAAAGAACAAGCTGAAAAACGTATAAATCAAATGATAATGTTTAAAAGCAACCTATATTTTTATGGGTTGTTTTTTTCGTAACTCAAGTTTTATACATTAAAAAGTAACTTCATTTCCATAGAAACAGGAGTTACGGCGGTCCGTTTTGCTTTCCGACGTCCTGGGACTGCGATTACTCGTCCCATCGAAAACATTTGTATGTCGGAAAGCGGAGTGGTTGGTTGCAGGAGCTATGGACCATCACCAATTCCAAAAAGGCCGGATATTTAATCAAAAAGTAAGCATGTAATGGAGAACATATTCATCCGGGAATAGCAAAATATATATGCTTATTCTTAGGTGTGAAAATTGAATTTGTAACAAATAGATTAAATATTATTCATCATGGATAGAATAAGAAAGATTGGCAAATAAGCTTGGAATGGCGAAAGAGAGACCATGTCTGTTATGGCCTGGGCCTGTCTGTCTATCAGTTGTATTCGCTGACAATTTATCCTTTCCTATATGTGTGAAAAATTGTTACAATATAGGCAAGTATTTTGGAAGGGAGGATTGTTTATGAAATGGACAAGGGTTGATTTGCAGAAATATGAACAAGCGAAGGAGTATATTGATACAGTGATTGTACCGTTGGCTCCTTTTCAAATTGGCGCTTTAGAGGCTTCTGCTAAAAATGCAGATCAGTATGAGATTTTAACGCTTTTTGCCAGAGAGCTGGAGAAAGAATTAATGGGCAGGATTATGCTTACTCCGACTTATACATACATCAACTCGGCAGAGAGGTCCGAAGAAGCAGAGCGATTAAATCAGTGGACAGCTCATTTTAACGAACAGCCTTTTAAACAGGTGCTCTATATCAGCTTTGATCCGTCTTGGCGAAAAATAGCCAATGATTTAGAAGGGGAATTTATTTGGCTTCCAACTATTCCTTTAAAAGATGCCGAACCAGCTGCAATAAAAGACATGATAAGAGACCAGACCATGCAAACAGCAGAATTAGTCAAGTCCTTTTGGTAGAGTAAAACAAAATTATCAAAACATTTACAGTTAACCTAGGATATATATTGACCGAACCAATAGTTTACGCTATCATTATTAGTGTCCTAGTAATCTGATTTTATCTTAAAAATGTCCGTGACTATTTGAACACAGAGGGGGGAAAACCATGAGTGATGAAAAACGCGATATATCCCGCAGACAATTTTTAAATTATACGCTTACAGGCGTAGGGGGCTTTATGGCTGCCGGTTTGCTGATATCACCTGTTCGGATGGCAATCGATCCTGTATTGAAGTCCGGTGAAGGCGGAGATTTTACAAATGTTGGACTAGAAGTTTCTGAAATCACTGCTGATCCACAGCGTGTCGATTGGACTGTCGATCAGGTAGATGGCTGGTATGAATCAGAAGTAAACCAAACAGCTTGGGTATATCGAAATGATGATGACGAAATTGTTGCCTTTTCCCCAGTTTGTAAACATTTAGGGTGTTTTGTTTCTTGGGAAGGAAATGACGACTATCCAGAGGAGTACTACTGTCCTTGCCATGATGGCCGTTATTACAAGAATGGGGTGAATGTTCCTGGAACACCGCCATTGCAACCGCTTGATGTTTATGAACAGGAAGAAAGGGATGGCATGCTGTTCCTAGGTAATATTAGACCACATGAGGAGGCGTAATAAACAATGTTACAGAAGATTTATGATTGGATCGATGATCGCATTGATATTACGCCGATATGGCGAGATATTGCCGATCATGAGGTTCCGGAGCACGTTAATCCAGCGCATCACTTTTCCGCATTTGTATACTGTTTTGGCGGATTAACATTCTTTGTAGTAGTAATCCAAATTCTTTCCGGTATGTTTCTAACGATGTATTATGTGCCGGATATTGAAAACGCTTGGCAATCTGTTTACTACCTGCAGACAGAAGTAGCACATGCTCAAATTGTCCGCGGTATGCATCACTGGGGCGCTAGTGTCGTTGTCGTAATGCTATTATTACATACTTTACGGGTATTTTTCCAAGGGGCATATAAAAAACCTCGTGAGCTTAACTGGATGGTAGGAGTTCTTATCTTCTTTGTTATTCTGGGGCTAGGCTTTACAGGCTACCTGCTTCCTTGGGACAACAAAGCGTACTTTGCGACTCAAGTAGGACTAGAAATCGCGGAACAAGTACCATTTATTGGAGAAGCTCTTAAAACGCTTCTAGCCGGGGATGCTACCATTGTTGGTGCACAAACCCTGACACGTTTCTTTGCAATCCATGTCTTCTTTTTACCGGGAGCATTGTTTGCATTATTAGCAATTCACTTTATCTTAATCCGTAGACAAGGTATTTCCGGACCACTATAAAAAGGAGGGCAACCAATGCATAAGGGTAAAGGTATGAAATTCGTTGGTGATTCTCGGATCACAGCGGAAAGAGCATCAAAAGTACCAAAAGATTATTCCGAGTATCCTGGTAGAACAGAAGCTTTTTGGCCCAACTTTTTATTAAAAGAGTGGTTGGCCGGAGCAGTTTTCCTTGTAGGGTTTTTATGCTTGGTGTTGGCACATCCATCTCCGCTTGAAGGAATGGCTGATCCGACAGATGCAGCATATATCCCGCTGCCAGACTGGTATTTCTTATTCTTGTATGAATTATTAAAGTATCAATTTGCAAGTGGTAATTGGATTATTCTTGGAATTCTTGTTATTCCGGGAATTGGGTTTGGAGCGCTATTCCTTGCTCCATTCTTGGACAACGGTCCTGGGCGACGTCCGCGTCACCGTCCAATTGCTGTTGGGATGATGCTTTTAGGACTGGCGTCCGTTATTTGGCTGACGTATACTTCTGCAGCACCAGTTGACTGGGAAGAGCGTGCCGAGCAAAACAAGCCAATTCCTCCAGGCGAATCTATTGTTGACGAGAGTCATCCCGGATTTGCAGCGTATGAAACAAGCTGTCTAAGCTGTCATGGCGGAGAATTGGAAGGTGGGGCAGGTCCTGCGTTAGTCGGAGGAAATGAGCACACCAAGGAAGAAATAATGGATATTGCTGTCAATGGTATTGGTTCCATGCCTGCCGATCAGTTCCAAGGAACGGATGAAGAACTGGAACAATTAGCAGATTTTATTATTGAAACCAATGAAGCAGCAGCAGAATAAAGAATAGACAGAAGCACCTTTGACCAGAATAAGGCAAAGGTGCTTTCTCTATTCATGACAACGATAGAAGGGAGAAGTTGAATTGAAAATGCTGTCCTACATATTATTAGATAAAAAATTTTTGATCCTGCTTTTCATCATAAATTTCCTGGGCACCATCTATGGTTATTATTGGTATGGAGGGCAATTAGAAATAACTCCTCTGATATTTATTCCATTTGTACCGGATAGTCCGACAGCCAGTCTGTTCTTTACGATTTTCCTGTTGTTTTTTATTTTTGGGAAAAACATACCCTACATCGAGGCATTAGCAATTGTCTCTTTATTTAAATACGGCGTCTGGGCCGTCGTTATGAATTTATTAACCGTAGCTGTCGGCAAAGACATTGGTCCAGCTGGGTATATGCTGATTGCCTCCCATTTAGGAATGGCTATTCAAGGATTGCTTTATGCCCCGTATTACAAAATAAAGCTGCGGCATTTAACGCTTGCGGGAATTATTGTTTTACATAATGATATTATTGACTATGTCTTTGGCCAAATGCCTATTTATTCAGATTTAACAACGTATATGAATGAAATTGGTTATTTTACATTCTGGTTAAGCATAGCCTCTCTCCTGCTTGCGTATTACCTGACGATTCACAAGAGACAGCGAAAAGTTTAAAAAGCATAGCTGGATGAAGTTTAGCCGCACCCGTGTTTCGGGCGGAATATGGTTATCCCCATCGTGTTTATGTTATTATTTCAGCAATTCCTGCTACTCAGAAAAAGCTGACCGTCATACCAAGTCACCTCTCATCATAAACTTAGAATATACATCAAAAGATCAGAGGTGATCTCTATGGGAGAGAAACTGCTTCGTGTGATGACAATCGGATTCATAGGGATATTTTACCATGCAAACGATGTTCATGCTGCCTCTATTCCATCAGGAAACATTTACTATAACAGCTTAGTGCCGTCTCCGTTTATTTTGGGTGTCATAATTGTAGGCGGTTGCATTATTGTTACATTATCTTATGTAAGTTGGAAAAAATACAAAGGGGAAAAAGGAGGCAATAAGCCGGTCCGCAAAAACGACAAATCAGTTGACTAAAATAGAGATACTGACTAAAATTGACCTTATGATACAGTAATGGGGGTATTAAGAAATGGTCGCTTATTTGATTTATTTTGTCTTATTAATGATTGTACCGATGCTTGCATCAGGAAAAGTAAAAAGCACGTATACAAAGTACTCTAAAAAACCAACATCTTCGGGGATGACTGGCGCAGACGTTGCCAGAAAAATTTTAGATGATAATGGTTTGCATGATGTACAGATTGGAATGGTTAAAGGGGAATTAACAGACCATTATGATCCTCGTAAAAAGCAAGTGAACCTTTCTGAAAATAATTATAACGGCAGATCGATGGCTTCTTCCGCTATTGCAGCACATGAAGTAGGCCACGCGATTCAGGATCAGGAAGAGTATGCATTTTTACGCTTTCGAAGTGCTTTAGTTCCAGTAGCAAACTTCGGCTCTAATATTTCTATGTTCTTAATCATTGCGGGTATGCTTATGCAAGCAAGTAATATGCTGCTTCTTGGAATTATCTTCTTCGCTGCTGCAGTGCTTTTCCAATTAGTGACACTGCCAGTTGAGTTTGATGCTTCGAACCGGGCGATGACCCAGATGGTTTCAGCGGGTATTATCCGTAACAATGAAGAACGAGAGACGAAAAAAGTATTGAACGCCGCTGCAATGACCTATGTTGCTGCAGCATTGGTTGCCGTTGCTGAGCTTATCCGCTTTATTCTTATCTTTGCGGCAAACAGAGACTGATATGTAAAAAAGATGATCCGAAATGGGTCATCTTTTTTCATTGGCAAATAACCGACGGAAGGAGCACTGGAAATTATCCTATGCCCCTTTCTGTCTGCCTAATCATTTAACGGCTTTTTATTCTCATCCAATGTGAAACCTTCTCCCATGACCTCATGCACAGTTGTCATCGACACAAAGGCAGAAGGGTCTGTCTGATTAATGATGTTTTTCATCCGGACAATTTCATTTCGTGCAACTACACAGTAGAGAACATTTCTTTTCTCTTTGGAAAAGCTCCCATGACCATTTAAAATCGTCACGCCCCGTTCCATTTTTTCCATAATCTGTTCTGCGATTTCTTCACTTTGATTTGAGATGATAAAAGCTCCTTTTGCAGCATATGCGCCTTCCTGAATAAAATCAATCACCCTCGCACCAACAAATACAGCCAGCAGTGTGTACATTCCTTCAGACAGCTCAAGGAATGTCAGAATAGAAGTGATAATCACAAGAAAGTCAAAGACAAACATCGCTTTTCCGATACTCCAAGAAGTGAATTTATTAATGATGCGAGCGATAATATCAACCCCGCCGGTTGTACCGCCAAAGCGGAAAATAATTCCTAACCCAATACCGATAAACACACCTGCAAATAAAGCGACAAGTGTCATATCATCCTCTAATCCAATTTGAATCTGATAGATTTGAAAAATCCAGAGAAAAAGAGATACGGATAAAGTTCCAACCAGTGTATAGACAAACGTATTCCTGCCTAGTATTTTCCATCCAATAAAAAATACCGGAATATTAAGGACAATATTCGAGATTGCCGGGTCGATGTCCCATAAGAAGAAAAGCAGCAGGGTGATACCTGTAAAACCGCCTTCTCCAAGATTGTGCTGCATATTAAAATGGACAAGTCCAAAGGAAAAGATGGCTGCTCCTATTAAAATAAATACAATATTTTTTACTCGAATCTTCAACTTATTATTCCTCCTTATGTTCACGTATCAACAGTAAAGCTGACGAAATGTCTATGTATACAATTCCAAGTATTTACAGCTTGATTATAGCCAATATCTATTATAGCCAATTTAAAATCAAGTAACAATACGCATACTGTACCAATTAGTTGTCAAAATCCTTGCTTTTAGCTAACATGAAAGAAGAGAAAAAAAGTATATTGATTTTAAAGAGGTGTCAGAGATGGAGAATACCAGACATACATTAAAAGATGTCCAAAAACGTGTGGATCAATACATATCTCAATTTAAGGAAGGATATTTTTCTCCGCTTGCTTTGATGGCAAGATTATCTGAGGAGACAGGAGAATTAGCGAGAGAAATTAATCATTATCATGGCGAGAAACCAAAGAAAGTTACAGAAAAAGAAAATACAGTAGAGGAAGAAGTCGGCGATATGATTTTTGTATTGGCCTGTTTAGCAAATTCGCTGGAGTTTGATTTATCGGATTCCTTCGAGAAATCAATGCAAAAATTTGAAACAAGAGATAAAAATCGCTGGACAAAAAAAGAGGAGGAAGATAACCATGGCAATTAAAATTATCGTAGCAGGTCCAAGAGGAAGAATGGGGAAAGAAGCAGTCCATATGATTTATGACACAGCTGATTTTGAATTGACCGCTTGTTTAGACCATAAAAATGACGGAAAGAAATTAAGTGATTTAGAAGGCTTTGCAGACGGTTTCAATGCGCCAATCTACACAGATATCGAAACATGCTTTTCTGAACAGCAGGCGGATGTATTTGTTGATTTAACGATACCTGAAGTCGGTTATAAACATACAAAAGCAGCTTTGAATCATGGTATTCGTCCAGTAGTAGGAACGACAGGGTATACAAATGAACAGCTAGAAGAATTAAAACAGCTGGCAAAACAAAAACAAACCGGCTGTATTATTGCACCTAATTTTGCAATCGGTGCTGTATTAATGATGAAATTTGCAAAAATGGCCGCTGCCTATTTTCCGGATGTAGAAATCATTGAAAAGCATCACGATCAAAAATTGGATGCGCCATCCGGTACGGCTAAAAAAACTGCGGAGCTCATCCAGGAGACCAGAAAATCGAAAAAGCAAGGTCATGCCGATGAAGAAGAAACCATCAAAGGTGTCCGCGGCGGAGACTTTGACGGCATGCGTATCCACAGTATGCGTCTTCCCGGGCTGGTAGCCCATCAGGAAGTGGTGTTTGGCGGCGCCGGTCAAACATTAACCATCCAGCATGATTCGATGAACAGAGCCTCCTTTATGGATGGCATCAAAGAATGTGTTCATCAGGTAATGGATCTGGACGAGCTTATTTATGGTTTAGAAAACATTTTGTAGTAGATAACAGGTATAAATAAAGGGGGAGCCGTCATGAATGTTGCATTAATTGCGCACGATAAGAAAAAAGAAGATATGGTCGAATTCACAACTGCTTATACACATGTACTAAAGAATCATCACTTATTTGCTACAGGAACAACAGGGACCCGGATCATGGAGTCAACAGGACTTTCGGTCCATCGTTTTAAATCCGGTCCGCTTGGTGGCGATCAGCAGATAGGCAGTATGATTGCAGAGAATAAAATGGACATGGTTATTTTCTTCCGTGACCCGTTAACTGCCCAGCCGCATGAGCCTGATATCAGCGCGTTAATGCGGTTGTGTGATGTGTATCAAATTCCTTTAGCAACCAATATTGCCGGAGGGGAAATTTTCATGCACGGGCTGAATCGAGGCGATTTTCAGTGGAGAGAAATCGTGAAGGAAGATTAAGAAAGAAGGGGAATTGTGAAAAAAATAGGAATTACATGTTATCCAACCATCGGCGGTTCAGGAGTAATCGCTACAGAATTAGGTAAGAAATTAGCGGAAAAGGGTCATGAAATACATTTCATCACTTCCAGTATGCCCTTTCGCTTAGAAAAAGTGTACGTAAACGTGTATTATCATCAGGTAGAGATGAGTCATTACCCTGTATTTCAATATCCACCTTATGATTTAGCTTTAGCTGCCAAGATGGCAGAGGTGATCGACCGCGAAAAATTGGATATTCTTCATGTTCATTATGCGATGCCGCATGCTATTTGCGGTATTTTAGCAAGAGATATGGCGAAGCACCCTGTAAAAATCGTCACTACCTTACATGGAACAGATATTACTATACTGGGCATAGATAACACGTTAAAGCCCATTATCCGTCATGGTATCGAACAATCCGATGCAGTTACCGTTGTTTCAGAAAGCTTGCGTAAACAAACAGTAGACATGCTGGATATCCAGAAGGAAATGGATGTTATTTATAATTTTATTAATGAAAATGAATACTACCCCCAAAAAGGGGCGGAGCTGCGCAGCCAATTTCAGATAAATGCTTCTGACAAAATTATGATTCATATCTCAAACTTTCGGAAGGTAAAACGGGTCCAAGATATCATAGATACCTTTAAAGTAGTTAATGAAAGCATTCCTTCCAAATTATTATTGATTGGAGATGGCCCGGAATATTCAGATATGGTTCAGCATGTTAATGAATTAGGGCTGAAAACAGAAGTACATTTTCTGGGGAAACAAAATAATGTCAGTGACATACTGGCAATGGCAGATGTAATGCTGCTTATGTCTGAAAAAGAGAGCTTCGGGCTAGTATTATTAGAAGCGATGGCCTGCGGCGTGGCTGGAATCGGAACCAATGTCGGCGGTATTCCAGAAGTATTGACCCATGATAAAACAGGGTATATTGTAGAGCTTGGAGATATTGAACAGGCTGCATCATACGCTATTGAGCTTTTATCAGATCCGGAGAAGCAACACCAATTTTCAGAAGCAGCTATCGAGCATGTGCGGAATCATTTTGCATCCGCGAAGATTGTTAACCAATATGAAGCTTTATACGACAAGGTTTTAGAAGAAGGGAAAAGAGGCTAGAAGCATGCTACCATCTATTTTTCATAAGGCAGCAAACATAATATCCATCATAGAAGAGCATCATTACGAAGCATACTTCGTCGGCGGCTGTGTACGCGATTATATTATCGGCCGCCCTATTCATGATGTAGATATTGCATCATCAGCTTTTCCTTCAGAAATACAAGCTATTTTCCCGAAGGTCATCCCGGTGGGAATCGAGCATGGTACCGTGATTGTCCGGTATGAACAGGAATCTTTTGAGGTAACTACTTACCGGACAGAAGGGACCTATACAGATCACCGCCGGCCGGATGAAGTTCATTTTGTCCGCGATATAAAAGAAGACTTAAAACGCAGAGATTTTACCATGAATGCTATTGCCATGGATGCCAATGGCAAGATATTAGACCCTTTTGGGGGAAGAGAGGACATTGCCGGCAGACGAATCCAGACGGTAGGTGATGCAGCAGACCGGTTCAAAGAGGATGCTTTACGCATTATCCGTGCGCTGCGTTTTTCCAGCCAATTAGGTTTTTCCATTGAAGATAAGACAAAAGAAGCTATGAAAAGCTGCAGAGCATTAATAGATAAATTAGCAGTGGAACGGTTAACCGTTGAATTAGAAAAATTATGCGCTGGTGCTTATTTTAGCAAAGCAGTGGAGTATATTTTTGAATTAGAGCTCTATCACCACCTGCCTATTTTTAAAGACACTCCTTTGCTGTTAAAGGAAATAGAGCCTGTTGCTTCGCTCGCACCTGTTTTTGCGTTTGTCGAGCTAAATAGTGAATCTATCACGGCAGCAGACTGTACCAAGGCCTATAAATGTTCCAATCAATTAAAGCAGCAAGCAAACACGCTTGTAGATGCATATCATCGCTATAAAGAGAATGGCATAGATGCCTGGTTTGTCTATCAGCTGCCAAGAGAACAGTGGGACTTTTTCATATACTTAGTAAAACAGACCGATAAGAAAATCATTGATATAGAAGTGTTTTATTCTATCCGGGAGAAGCTTCCTATTTTATCTAAAAAAGAGCTTTGTGTGAATGGATATGATTTAATGAAATGGTTTCCTGAACGCCCAAAAGGTAAATGGATAAAGCAGCAATTAGATGAAATAGAATACCAAATTGTTACCTCCAAGCTGGCAAATGAAAAATCGAAAATAAAGGACTGGATACAATGGAATCTACCCGTTCAAGATTAATCAAACTATTATCCAAAAATAAAATGAGCTACGTCTCTGGCCAAGCGCTCTCTGAACAATTAGGCATTTCCCGGAATGCAATCTGGAAGCATATGAAGGACTTGGAAAGTGATGGCTATCATATTGATGCGAAAAGAAGCCAGGGCTATCGGATTGTTTCGTTTCCGGATAAAGTCAGCAGTAATACGATCCGCTGGGGTTTGGAAACAAAATGGATGGGGCATCATATTATTCATAAAGAGGCAACACCGTCGACTCAAATCATTGGACATGAAGCAGCCCGGGACAATGCTCCGGATGGCACGATCATCATTGCAGAGGAGCAGACAGCAGGAAGAGGAAGAATGAAAAAGAATTGGTTTTCGGATAAAGAAGGGTTATGGACGACTCTCCTGCTCAGACCGCCGATTCCACCGAATAAAGCTTCTGAACTGACGCTGTTAACAGCGGTTGCTTTAAGAAAAGCACTCCATCAGCTGACCGGATTACCCATCGGTATCAAATGGCCGAATGATTTATTAATCGGAGACAAAAAACTCTGCGGTATTTTAACAGAAATGCAGGGAGAGCAAGACCGAATCAATTATGTTTTGATTGGTATCGGCTTAAATGTGAATCAGGATGAAGCGAGCTGGGATGCTTCCATTCGAGATATTGCAACCTCCTTAAAAAGAGAATCCGGGAATAACTGGGATAAGATTAAAATCGTTCAGACAATATTAAAGCATTTTGAAAATACATATGAGATGTATTTAAATAATGGTTTTAAAGCTATTAAATCGGAATGGGAAGAACATGCTTTTAAAATAGGAGAAAATATTAAAATCAAAACATTTCATGAGGAGTGGACCGGCCGCTTTTTAGGGATTACTGACGAAGGGGCCCTGATTGCGGAATCAGCGGAAGGCAGTCCTGTAACGCTTTATTCTGCTGAAATCACATGGTTTGACCGCTAGAAAAAACGAAAATATAGATTGGAGGTGATCTGTTGCGATATGTTGTGATTGACCTGGAAACGACCGGGAATTCTCCGTCAAAGTCGGGGAAAATAATTGAAATAGGCATGGTTGCGCTTGAAAATGATGAAATTAAAGAAACAAAGACGACCTTATTAAATCCCAATCAGCCTATCCCTCCATTTATTTCTCATCTGACAGGGATTCATGATGAAGAAGTAAAGGACGCTCCGTTATTTAGCGATGAAGCGGAAGAAATCACCCGGATTTTAGAGGACAGTTATATTGTTGCCCATAATGCCGCCTTTGATGTCGGCTTTCTCAATATGGAATTAACGTCGAACGGTTATCCCGAATTAAAAAATCAGGTTCTGGACACAGTGGAGCTGTCCAGAATATTATTCCCGAGTATATCCAGCTATAAATTGAGTCATCTGGCAACGCATTTCGAGCTGCATCATGATGATCCGCACCGTGCTTTATCAGATGCGTATGTAACGGCAAAGCTATTTATGAAGTTAAAAGAGAAATTAGATCATCTTCCATATGAAACGTTATTTAAACTAAAAAATCTCGAAGAAAAACTGCAATCCGACTTAGCGGCTATCCTGGATAACCGTCTGGAAGAAATAGCGTTCCGAGAGCATCCGGATAAGCAAATAAAGCATTATCAGGGGCTTGCTTTTCGTATGTCTGAAAAAGAGACGAAATCAGATGCGCAGATAGACATATCGTTCGGAGAATACTTAGATGCCATTTATGAGGAACAGGGAGCGCTTTCGAGAGCCTTTTCTTCCTATGAGCCGAGGGAAGGACAGCGACAAATGTCAGAGACGATTTATGATGCCTTTTCTGCAAAAAAACATGCGTTTATCGAAGCGGGAACCGGTACAGGAAAATCATTAGCTTATTTATTGCCAGCTGTTTATCAGGCTGTTAACCAACGTGAACGCATCGTCATCAGCACGTATACAACTCAATTACAGAGCCAGCTGCTGGAAGAAGAAATTCCTTTATTAAGGAAGATTATCACAAATCCTTTTAAAGTGGCTTTAATGAAAGGAAAAAATCATTACTTAAATTTGGAGAAGTTTCTTTATGAGCTTGATTACGGACCAAAGGATAATTATGATTTTGTCCTGACAAAGGCGATATTACTCGTATGGATCACGGAGACAGAAACAGGAGATATTGATGAGATTCAACTGCCGGCAGGAGGCTATATTTTCTTCCAGAAGGTTTCTGCTGATGTAGAGAAGACAATGAATCCAAAATCGCCCTGGTTCCACCATTCCTATTATCAGCTGGCCAGACGAAGGGCTCAAAAAGCAGATGTTGTCATTACCAACCATGCCTTGCTTTGCACGGATATGTTTAATGACTATGCTTTTTTACCATGCTATCAAAAGGCCATTATTGATGAGGCGCATCATTTTGAAGAAACAGCATCCCATCATTACGGGCTGAAACTGGATTACATACAAATGCAATTTACATGTAATTATTTGGGGACAGCTGATGAGGATAAACAATTCAGTTCCGTTCTGAAAGCTTCTGATATAGGACAAAGAGAAGCATTAGCTCATAAATGGAATACAGCTATCAGAGAAGCGAAGTATGATATTGATGAACTTTTTCATCTGATTGAACGTTTTGTCAGGTCACAGCAGAAGAACGATAAAGCAACCAGTGATTTGGGAAGAGTCCAATATCGTATCAAGCCGGAAACCTATCAGCAGGATTCCTGGCAGCTTGCTCAGGATATGGCGGCACGCTTGCGTATGCATTTTCAGAGGCTATTGGATGTTTTATCTCAATTAATGGATGCATATTCCGTAGACAATGGAGATGAAAAACAATTTCTGGAAGATATCGGTCAAATGCAGGATGCGTTAGTAAAATATATAGAAGATTTAAAAGTGATGTTCCAGGAACAAAATGAGGTAACGTTGATTAAATGGGCTGAAGTAGATTTAAAAGGAAAGCACCATAGTGTATTTCTTTACAGTGAGCCGGCGGATATCGCTCCGATACTGGCTGAAGACTTTTTCTCCAAAAAAGAGAGTGTCATCTTCACCAGTGCGACATTAACAATGGGAAGCTCCTTTACATTTATAAAAGAAAGATTAGGCGTAGCTGAACAAGATTTATTAACAGAGCAAATTGCTTCCCCGTTTCAGTATGATAAACAGGTGCAATTGTTGATTCCAACTGATTTTCCAGATATTAAATATGGAAACATTGATGATTTTGTTTACGCTGTATGTGAAGCAATCTTATCGCTGGCAGAGATTACTTCAGGCAGAATGCTCGTCTTGTTTACCTCCTATGACATGCTGAAAAAGGCAAATGATTTGTTAAAGGAAATGATGACAGAGCAGCAATACGTCATTATTGCCCAAGGAGTGACAAGCGGAAGCCGAAGCAGGTTAAAGAAGAATTTCCAATCCTATGATCAGGCAATCCTGCTTGGAACAAGCTCTTTCTGGGAGGGTGTAGATATACCAGGGGAGGATTTATCGGCGCTTGTAATGGCCAGACTGCCTTTTCAGCCGCCAAACCATCCTGTTTTTGAAGCGAAATCGCATCAGATGAAAGAAGAAGGAAAAAACCCGTTTATGAACCTGTCTTTGCCACAGGCAGTCATTAAATTTAAACAGGGTTTTGGGCGGTTAATCCGCTCCTCAGAAGACAGAGGAATTGTATTTATTTGCGATGGACGGATTAAAACAGCTAGATACGGGAAATACTTTTTGGAATCCATCCCCGCCGTACCTGTTCATTATGAAGCAACACGGCATTTGATAAGCAATGCCGAAGAATGGTTTCATCAATAAATAAGAACAGCTGCTCATCAGCGGGAATATTTCCTCCCCGCTGATGCAAAGTTATTTTTTAACGGTATTTGTTTACAGGAACCGCACATCTAGGTATAGTAAATGATGAAAGATAATCTTAGAAGAAACGGATGGAATGACATGAGGGAATCAAAAAATAGATGGGTATTATGGACATTGATTATAATCACAGTCCTCTTGCTTATCGGAATAGGCTACAGCATTTATTTATATCAAATAATCAACGATAGCCGGACAGCAGGATTTGATAATACGAAAAATCAAATAGAATCGCAGACCTCTTATCAAAATGTTCATTCGATACAGGGCTACTATGGGGAAAATAATTACCACGTATTTTATGCAAGTAATGAAGACAATGAGGAGCGCCTCGTTTTTCTTCCCTTAGAAGGGGAGGAACGTGAATTAATTGCGATTGATACGGAGGATATGATGAGTGAAGAGGCTATCATAGATGCCTGGTCATCCAGCTGTGATACATGCCGATTTTCAGATATCAGCCCTGCCTATGAAGATGGTCAGGCTCTGTGGGAAATTACGTATCATGATAAAGATAATCGGTTTGTCATGGATTATTATTCGATTGATGGACAGAGTCTGGAAGAAAGATACACGTACGATAAAATGTTCCCATAAGCGGACAAAGCTGCCGGAACACAGTAAAAGAATCACCTTTTTTAGCAGAAAGACACAATAAATAAGAAACGTTTAATAACAAGTTGGAGGATTTTAAGATGAAGATAACAATTCAAGAAGCACCGAAACACGTAAACGAGGAGGTAACCATTGGCGGCTGGCTGGCAAATAAACGATCAAGCGGCAAAATTGCTTTCTTACAGCTTCGTGATGGTACCGGATTTATGCAAGGTGTGGTTGTGAAAAGTGATGTATCGGAGGAAGTATTCTCAGATGCTAAAAACCTGACGCAAGAGACATCTCTATATGTTACCGGAAAAATCGTAGAAGATACGCGCTCTGATTTCGGCTATGAAATGCAGGTAAGTCATCTGGAGGTAATTCATGAAGCAACAGATTACCCGATTACGCCAAAAAATCATGGCACGGAATTCCTGATGGATCATCGTCACTTATGGCTTCGTTCTAAAAAGCAGCACGCCGTTATGAAGATTCGAAACGAGATTATCCGGGCTACCTATGAATTCTTTAATACGAACGGTTTTGTAAAGGTGGACCCGCCTATCTTAACCGGTTCCTCTGCTGAAGGGACAACCGAGCTTTTCCATACAAAATATTTCGATGAAGAAGCCTATTTATCCCAAAGCGGACAGCTTTATATGGAAGCAGCGGCAATGGCATTAGGAAAAGTATTTTCATTTGGTCCGACGTTCCGCGCAGAAAAGTCCAAAACAAGAAGACATCTGATTGAATTTTGGATGATTGAGCCAGAGATGGCATTTATGGATCACGAGGACAGCTTGCAGGTCCAGGAAAACTATGTCAGCTTTATTGTACAATCTGTGTTAGCAAACTGTGCTTTAGAACTGAAAATATTAGAAAGAGATACATCTAAACTTGAAAAAATCAAAGCTCCATTCCCGCGAATTAGCTATGATGACGCAGTAGAATTCTTAAAAGAAAAAGGCTTCGATGATATCGAATGGGGAGAAGACTTCGGTGCTCCGCATGAAACAGCAATTGCCGAAAGCTATGATAAGCCTGTTTTCATTACAAACTATCCGAAAGATATCAAAGCTTTCTATATGAAGCCGGACCCGGAACGTTCCGATGTTGTGCTATGTGCTGACTTGATTGCTCCGGAAGGCTATGGAGAGATTATCGGCGGATCACAACGTATCGATGACCTGGAATTAATGGAGCGCCGTTATGAAGAGCATGGACTTACTGGACCAGCGTATGCATGGTACTTGGAACTGCGCAAATATGGCAGTGTTCCGCACAGCGGATTTGGCTTAGGTCTGGAAAGAACGGTAGCCTGGTTATCCGGAGTAGAACATGTTCGCGAAACGATTCCATTCCCAAGACTGCTGAATCGTTTATACCCTTAAAAAAAGCTCTATGCGTCTTATTAGAGGCGTTGGAATCTCTGTTTTACAAATACGCAATCCATAGATTACGTCATGATTATCCATAAATCCCTTGCTCGTAAGCGAGGGGTTTTTCCTATCTTCATTATGAAAAAATGCTATACTGTTATCTGAGGTGCTAGAATGAATAAAAAAATAAATTACCAAGAAATTATCCAAGATCAAATGACTGTATCCAAAAAATTGCTGACAACTTATTACGAATTAGGGCTAAATGAAACAGAGCTTATTTTACTCATACAGATTACCCGTTTTGCTGATGAAGGAAACCATTTTCCAACCCCTTTTGAATTGGCTCAATCAGGGAGTTTTTCAGAAGAAGAGGCAGCCCGTATGCTGCGAAAATTAGTACAGAAAGGGTTTCTGTCTATTGAAAAAAATGATTCTGAGCAGACGCCTATCAGTGAATCATATTCTCTAGAACCATTAATGGAAAAATTATATGAGGAAGATACCGCTGTAGTTAATCGTGATGAAGAAAACATAGGGAATATCTTTATTTTATTTGAACAGGAATTTGGAAGACCTTTGTCGCCATTTGAAATAGAAACCATTAACAGCTGGCTGGATGAGGATGGGATAGAACCATCGTTAATAAAAGCAGGGCTGCGTGAATCGGTACTTATGAGCAAATTAAATTTCAAATACATTGACCGTATTTTAAGAGAATGGAAGAAAAAAGGGATCCACACGGTACAGGACGCCAGAAAAGCAAGTCAGCAATTTCATCAGGGCAAATCAGATAATAATCATCAAACCAATACACGTCCTAAAAGAGATACATCCTTTTATTATAATTGGCTGGAAGGAGATTGAGTTTATGCTGAATAATACACAAATAAGAGAATGTTTAGATGCCATGGCAGAAATGTTTCCAGATGCAGAGGGAGAGCTTGTACATTCTAATCCCTTTGAGTTAGTTATTGCTGTTTTGCTTTCTGCACAATGTACAGATAAATTGGTTAACAAGGTAACAGCAGATTTATTCCAAAAATATAAAACACCGGAGGATTATCTTGCAGTGCCATTAGAAGAAGTGGAAAATGATATTCGTTCTATTGGTTTATACCGGTCCAAGGCAAAAAATATTCAAAAGCTTTGTCGTACTTTAATTGATAATTATAACGGGGAAGTCCCGAAAACGAAAGACGAATTGGTTAAACTGGCCGGTGTCGGCAGAAAAACAGCAAATGTCGTTGCTTCTGTTGCTTTTAATGAACCGTCAATTGCCGTGGATACCCATGTGGAACGGGTATCCAAGCGCTTAGGTATCTGCAGATGGAAGGACAGTGTTGTAGAAGTAGAAAATACACTGATGCGCAAGGTCCCGAGAAATGAATGGAGCGTCACACATCATCGGATGATTTTCTTTGGGCGCTACCACTGTAAAGCCAGGAACCCCAATTGTCCCGAGTGTCCATTATTGTATCTCTGCAGAGAGGGAAAAAAGCGGATGAAGAAAATAGAAGCATGAGCTCCTTAGAAAAAACAATAAAAAAATAATCCCGGTCCATTGATGGACCGGGATTATTTTTTTATTCCTCTGTGTTTTCTTCGTCATTGCCATTGTTGCTATCTGATTCGTTCTGAGGCGCAGGGTCATTCGTGTCTTCCTCATCGGAATTGCTTTCTTCCTGCGGCGCTTCCTGATTATCTGAATCCCCGTTGCTGTCACCATTACCGGAGGAATCATTATTCTCTTCGTCATTCCCATTATTTGAATCATTATCATCAGTATTCGTGTCTTCGGATGAATCCGATTCAGAATCAGAGCCCGAATCGGATTCCGATTCGGAATCGGAACCAGAATCAGATTCCGATTCTTCTTCGTTCTCATCTTCTGGAGGCTCTTCCTCTTCCGTTTCTTCTTCGTCTTCTTCCTCTTCTGCTTCAGGCACAGTCACGCTTGTAGATGAAGAAGGACCGCGAAGATCGCTGTTTTCGTCACTTATTGGCGTGACGGAAATATTGTAGTCGCCCGGGGTAACTCCACTTACATTGATACTATTTGATCCTACATTTTCAGTATCTCCATTTACGCTTACTTCAAAATTAGCGGATGGGCCATCATAGCCCCATGAAACATTAATTGTTTCATCTCCGTCATATTCAGCGGAAAGACCGCTCACTTCTGGTATTTCTTCGTCTTCTTCCTCTTCGTCCTCCTCGCCGCCGGGTACTTGAACAGTTGTTGTAGCCGGATCACTGCTTAATGAGCCTCTTTCGGCTATAACCTGTATCGTATACTCTGCGCCTTCTTCCACATCTGAAATTTCCATGGATGTGTCACTGGTAGAAGAGAGGGACTGCATACTGCCGCCATCAATGCTGGCACTTATGTCGAAATTAACATCTTCTTCCGAATCGGTATCATAATCCCAAGATACTTCAATGGAATTATTGTCTTCATTATAGCTTCCAGACAGCCCGCTTACGGCGTCCAGCTCTTCATAGCGTTCAGACACTTGACTCGGTTCATGCCCCTTAACAAATAACTCAGTCACTTTGCTATCACTTGGTGTACTGTCACTTGCCAAGGCAGCCGGATTGGTTCCTTTTTCGATGGCTAACTCAACGACAGAATCAGGACGGGTAAAGTCAGGCGTATCGATTCCTTCTGATAAATGACTCATTGTCTGTCTGAATATTTGCTGAGACAGGGTAGTATCCTGAAGCGGTACACGGCCGCCGCCTTCTGAATTATAACCGCCAGTCCATGCTGCGATTGTATAGTTTGTTGTATAGCCGACAAACCAGGCGTCCCGGCTTCCTTCTTGGCCATCCATTGTCGTTGTTCCGGTCTTACCGGCAACGTCCAGTCCAGGCACTGCTGCATTTGTACCAGTACCAGAGCTGACCACAGATTTAAGCATATCGGTTACCATATAAGCTGTATAATCTTCCATCACTTGTTCAGACTCCGGTGTTAAATCAATTTCCCGGCCATCTGAGAATTCTACTTTGGTTACAGCGTATGGCTCTGTGTAATTACCTTCATTCCCAAATGCGCTATATGCTCCTGCCATTTGCATCGGGGTAACTTCTGTTTCTGTCCCGCCAATTGCTTCACGGAGATCCAGGTTACCTGAATCAAATTCAAAGCCCAGATTTTCAGCAAATTCCTTGGAATTTTCAGGGCCGACTTCTTCCATCAGTTTTACTGCTGGGACATTTAGCGATTGCTGCAGTGCATATCTCGCAGTTACCCAGCCGTTATAAGTTCTAGTGGCATTCCTTATTGGATTCGAACCTTCAATTTCATAAGGGCCTTCATCATCTAACTGATGGTATGTTGACATTTGATTATATTCAATTGCCGGTCCATAAGACATAATCGGTTTTGCAGTGGAACCAGCCTGTGTTGTACCTCTGGTAGCATAATTAAAACCGCCTTCGTTATTCAGACTGCCGCCGATTGCTTGGATAGCACCGGACTGTGTATCTAATACAACCATGGCTCCCTGTGTATTATCAGGGTAACTGATTGACGATTCTTCCTCATCAAGCAGGCTTTCAACATATGGCTGTGCATCGGGGTCAAGCGTTGTATATACTTTCAACCCATCCGCATCAAGCTCTACATCCTCCAATTTTTCGTCGATTTCTTGACGAACCTGATCAATAAATGCATCATATGGTGTCGGATCAGGACGGTCTTCTGTTAATAGAGAAGTAACGTCAACACTTCTTGCCTCATCTGCCTCTGCTTCTGTAATCTTGCCATGGCGCACCATTAAATTTAATACGGTGTTCATTCGTTCTTCCGTCAATTCCGGATTTTCAAATGGGTTATAGGCTGTCGGCCGCTGCGGCAAACCAGCTAAAATAGCAGCTTCCGGCAAAGTAAGATCATTTAAATCCTCTTTTCCAAAATAAGTTTCTGCTGCCTGAGCAACACCATAGGAATGACTGCCGTAAAAAATACTATTTAAGTACATTTCCATGATTTCTTCTTTACTATATTGTCTTTCCAGCTTCATTGCCATCCACATTTCCTGGACTTTAATGCTTACTTTCTTCTCATTACTTAAAAATGCACGCTCTACCACCTGCTGTGTAATGGTACTTGCACCCTGAGAACCAAATCCGCCGGTAAAGTTCCCACGGATCGCTCCGCCGATACGTCTGACATCGATCCCGTTATGGTCAAAAAAGCGGACATCCTCTGTCGCTGTTACAGCATCGATTAGTAAATCCGGCAGTTCTTCAAATCTTACTTCCTGTCTTTGTTCATCTGAACTTAAATTGGCAAATTGATCGCCATTTTTATCATAAAGGGTAGAAGCAAAAGGAACCGTTAACTGATCTTCATCAATATCTGGTGCAGTGGCAATCCAATAGGCACCGACAGCAGTTCCGCTTAAGAATAAAATCAACAATAATAACAAAGTAATTTTAATGATTTTTTTCCAAATCGGCTGTTTCTTTTTCTTTTTTGTTTTCTTTCCTTGCTGCTTTCTTCTAGCAGCTCTTGTTTGGCTCGTTTGATCTGCCATTTTTTTATACCTCCATATCTATAGGTAGAGCTTATCAACAACAGATAAAAAATCAACTTTTTTCTGGTAATGAAAGGGGATAGGATACCCCAATTTTTTTACATGATTATAAGAAATTGATTTCTTACCACCATCAAATTGCTCCTGCCAGCAAACAAATAAATCTTTTGCATCGAATAGATAAGTTTCTTCATAAGCTCTAAACCGTAAAATAATAAAGCTGATTCCACCGTGCTTTATTACTTGCTGCATGTGATGCACTTGATGTTCATGAATATTGGCAAGTGGAAAAGATGTTTTATTTTTCGTTTCCTTTGCCTCAAAATCAATATACTTTCCTTTATAAATGCCGTTGTAATCAGTAGTTGATGCTTGTTTAAAGTATGCTTCGGTAATTACTGCAGCACTCCGTCTTGGATAATGGACATTTACAATTTGCACGGGTGTCGGTTTTTTATGAATAACTGCTTGTCCTTGTATTCGATAAAAATCTGTGGTTTCATTTATTTCTTCTTCAAGCGTCATTCCTCTCCTGCTAAAACTTGTTTGCTTTGGTTTTATGGTTAGTGGTTTCCGCTGACCATTTGGATAATTCATATTCGCAAGCCTCCTAACGCGCTATCCTAAATGAAAAACAGCAATATAGAAACGTTACTGTCTCGGGCAGGATACATATAAAACCAGTACACCATATATTATAATATAAATTCAAGAAGGAAACGAATTATAGCGTGCGAAATCTAAAAAGATATGGCCAAAATATGGAGAAATAAAACAATGCACTTCCATTTGCATCAGCCTTACATAGTCTACGCATAATTGCATCTATTCATAAGGGTTGAAGCTAAAAAAAGAACCTAATTGTATTCTGCGGACAGGATATACCCGCAAAATAGAATTAGGTTATTTGCTGAAAATATTTTTTAATTTAAGTGGAAGGACGGTCAGGACCTGCTATTTTTTTATCTCTTGTTTTCTCATTGTTATTCTTTTTGTTATTCGCATTCGTTTTTTGCTGTCCTTTTGACGGTTTCATGAATATTAACCTCCTTTTCCTTGTAAATAGCTGCTTTCGTTTATTTACTGTATTCCTCTTGAAGGAAGAGCTAATGAAACCTCCAGCAGCATAAGGCTTCATTATATAGCTTGTCTAATTTTGTGCAAATCATTACAGTTTTGCACTAGTTTTGTTTTGATTATTCTAGTTTTGTCGAATAGGAAGGAGGTTTCCCTTCTCACGTGGAATAAGTAGCGCATCCGCTTTTAGAAACGTACGATTTTATTTTTAAATATATAGGAGGAGAATAAAATATGTTACTTTCAAAATCTGCCCTTACCGAAGAAAATAAAGGATACAGCAAAAAGGATATGGAAGCACAAATAGAACAAATTCAGGAACAGCTTGCGTTGATTCATTTTAAATTAAAAGCAAAAGTAGATAGTGAGGTATGGGTGCAATTTCAAACAAAAACAAATAGTTTAAAACAAACCGAACTGGAATTTCAAAGACTAAAACAGCTATTATAATCATTTGCAGGTAATTTTATGTGTTGTTCATGACTTTTCTATCTATTATATGATAAAATTTATTTAACGATTTTATATAAAAGCATGCAGTTTGAAATTGAAGGATGACTATTTAAAATGAAACTCAGCGAACAAACAGAGAAGTTAAATCACTATTTAGAAACACTTCGGGAGAGGTTTGAGAAAAGCGAAGCTCCCAGTGACCGAAAAGACCGTTCATTTTTTAATATGGTAAAAGCAGAGACAGCTCCTATCTATGATTTATTAGAAAGCTGGGAGAGAGATGCTTCAGCCGCAGTAAAAGAAAGAAAAGCGTCCGTTCACCCAAATCAAGTTCAATCAACAAGAGAGAATATGGAATTATTGTTGATGCATAGTTATTATTTGGATGTCAGAAGAAAAAGGTATATGGAATTATATACGTCCATTCGATATGTTTTTGATTTACTGCTGGATACCTTGGAAGAAGATAAATAAAGAGAGATGCGAAAGTGTCAGGAGGAACATTCACATGAAAGAAAAATTACTTGAAGAAGCCATTCAAATCAGAGCTAGAGCGTATGTACCCTATTCCGAATTTCCGGTAGGTGCCGCACTGTTAACCAGCTCAGGGAAAATCTATACGGGATGCAATATCGAAAATGCTGCCTATCCATCTACCTGCTGTGCAGAACGGGTTGCTATTTTTAAAGCTATTTCAGACGGAGAGACAGAATTTACGGAGATGGCTGTTGCAGCAGATACAAAACGTCCAGTGCCTCCGTGCGGGACGTGCAGGCAGGTGATGAGTGAATTTTTCGCTCCTGATATGACCATCCACTTAACTAATTTAAACAAAGATGTACAGACGCTCACTACAGATCAATTATTACCTTTTTCATTCCAAAAGGAAGACATGGATTAAAAAGCCTGTGCATTTATCAGATAGCGTGAAACCGGCAATGATAACCCTTTTTTAAACGGAAGTATTGCAGAGATTTATAAATTTTAGAAGGAGACTGATATTCAGTTTCCTTTTTTATGTTATAATAGCTTTAATAAATATAGAATAATGTTAAAATAAAAACACATGATGAAAAATGATAAGTAATAGTATATTTCAGAGGTGATTTGGTAATGAGTATTGATCGCGTTCAACTTAATGGAAAGAAAATTTTAGAAAAAGATTTTAAAACAGGAATCAGAGGGTATTCTCAGGAAGAAGTAGATGAATTTTTAGATATCATTATTCAGGATTACGATAATTTCAAACAGGAAATTGATCGTCTAAACGAAGAGATCGAAAAATTGAAAAGCAATCGTCCAGCAGCAGAAACACCTAGAGCACGTTCTACACAGCAAAACTCACAGGTTAATTATGACGTATTAAAACGGCTATCTAATCTTGAAAAAGCTGTATTTGGAAAAAGATACACTGATTCAGAAGAATAACAGAAGAGATGATTGATTTTTTTTAAGAACTTTGCTAAACTGTTTTAGGCTGCTTAAATGTCTATGTAATCGCTATGTCCATTTTTGGATATAGAGGAAAGTCCATGCTCACACAGGCTGCGATGCCTGTAGTGTTCGTGCTTGATGAAATCATAAGTCAAGGTAGTTTTTAATAAACTAACGGCAGACGAGCTGTACTAAGTCACTTTTTGTGATATGTCAGCTCTCTTGAAAGTGCCACAGTGACGTAGCTGGTGTGGAAACATACCAGGTGGAACGAGGTAAACCCCGCGAGTGAGCAACCCAAATAATGGTAGGGGCATCCTTTAGTAGGGAATAGAACCGAACGAGGGACAGCAACAGCTGTAGATAGATGATTACAACCGGCGTACGAGGCTTGACCACCGTTTGCAGTACAATGGAACAGAACATGGCTTACCGGACATTTAAAGGTCGTGCTGATGAACAAACAGATTCTATTTCCAATTAAATGAAATAGAATCTTTTTTTCTTTAAATGATAAACATACTAATAATGACTAATGACCGAGAGGAATATTTAAAAATGAAACAAGTAACTTTAATTGCTACAGCAGCGATGGGACTTGAATCAATTGTTGCAAAAGAAGTAAGAGACCTTGGATATGAAGCCGCAGTAGAAAACGGAAAAGTTATCTTTGATGCGCCAATTTCCGCTATCCCAAGATGTAATTTATGGTTAAGAACCGCTGACCGCGTAAAAATTCTTGTCGGCAAGTTTCAGGCCAAGACATTTGATGAATTATTTGAACAAACCAAGGCGCTTCCTTGGGAAAGTTATATTGACGAAACAGGGCAGATACCTGTATCCGGCAAATCAGTTAAATCGACGCTATACAGTGTACCAGATTGCCAAGCAATTGTGAAAAAAGCAATTGTAGAACGGATGAAATTAAAATATGGACTCATTAATAAGCTGGAGGAATCCGGAGCGCTTTATAAAACTGAGATTGCTCTATTAAAGGATGAAGCAACACTGACGATTGATACTTCCGGGACAGGCTTACACAAGCGAGGATACCGTGTCGGGCAGGGGGAAGCTCCTTTAAAAGAGACACTTGCAGCAGCGCTTGTTCAATTAACCAACTGGAAGCCTGACCAGCCTTTGATTGACCCATTCTGCGGCTCTGGAACGATTTTAATTGAGGCTGCTCTCATCGGCCAAAACATTGCACCTGGATTTAATCGTGAATTTGCTTCAGAGGAATGGAGTTTCGTAAAACAGAAGCATTGGGATGCGGCTTTTGGAGAAGCAGAAGAGATGGCGAACTATGACCAGCCTTTATTTATCACTGGTTCGGATATCAGTCATCAGCTGATTGAAACAGCACAGGCAAATGCCCTGGAAGCAGGACTTGGTGATTTGATTGAGTGGAAGCAGATGCAGGTCAGCGATCTTACAATCAAACAAAAGGACGGTTATTTAATCACGAATCCGCCATACGGAGAACGTTTAAGCGATAGAGAAGAAGTAGAGAAGATGTATCAGGATCTGGGGGATATCATGCGTCATCATCCATCCTGGAGTGCATACATTATTACGGCGTATGAGCAATTTGAAAAAGTATATGGAAAACCGGCCACAAAGAAACGTAAGCTGTTTAATGGATTTATCCAGACGAATTATTATCAATATTTCGGGCAGAAAGAGGATTAGAATCCCTTGTAATCAAGCATTAAAAAATGCAGCAGGTAATCATGGAAAAACGATTATCTGCTGCATTTTTTATTATTTTTCAAATGAATTCTTTTTGTCTTGTTCAGAGACGTGTTTTTCCGCAATCCATTTAAAAAATTCTTTTTCAATTTTTGTCAATTCACGGTCCAGCTTATACTTAAAATCAGTTTCGAGATGTTTATATATTTTTCTGTTCATCATTTATTGAATTATTTCCCCTTATAAAATACCGTCAAATGGAGGAGATCCTGGCGGCGCATTTTGAATAATATCTATCATCGGAATCGTATATGCAAATAATATCAAAGCGATTGTGATTCCAATCCACAGCTTCCAATTTTCCATCCATTGCGGTGTAGGCTGCGCATCCTCTTCTTCTTCCGCAATAGGGTATTCTTCTTCCCCTTTAGGAGCAAATGCGATTAATTCCACAAAGATGTATACCATCAGCACAATGCCGATAAACAAGAGGGTGCCTCCAACAGCCTGTGCAGTCTGATAACCAACCCATTCTGCCGCTTGCTCGGTACCGCCGTATTCGGAGAAGGAGGATCTTCTTGGTCCGCCTAAAAGGCCTTGGATATGCATCGCTCCAGACATAATCAGCATTCCGACAGCCCAAATAATGGTCTGATAAATTCCCAGCTTATGAAGCTTTGGTGTCAGTATTCTGCCGGTTAAATGCGGTATTAACCAGTATGCAATCCCAAAGAAAGTGAGAAGTACTGTTGTCGCAATTGTTAAATGAAAATGTCCTGTTACCCAAATCGTATTATGAACAAGCGTATTCAATTGGTGAGATGCGTTAATAATACCGCCGGCTCCTCCAGGAATAAACGCAAGCATTCCAACAAACGGGGCTACAAAACGGACGTCCTTCCAAGGCAATTTTTTAAACCAGTCAAACAATCCGGTCGCACCTTGCTTTCTTCCTGTAGTTTCAAACATAGCAAACATTGAAAATGCAGTCATTAAACTTGGTACAATAACCATAAAGGTAAGAACTACCTGAATAAACTTCCATGTTGGATCAATTCCCGGCTCTGTAAGCTGATGGTGAAAACCAACAGGAATGGAGAAAAATAAGAATAAAACAAAGGAAAGTCTTGCTAACGAATCACTGAATATTTTTCCGCCAATAATCTTTGGTATAATCGCGTACCAAGCCATATATGCAGGCAATAACCAGAAATAAACCAGCGGATGGCCAAAATACCAGAATAATGTCCGGCTTAACAGAACATTAATCGTTTCTGCATAGCCTAATGACCATGGGATGAATTGGACCAGAACTGCTACTGCTACGCCTATGGAACAAATAACCCACATAATCATATTAATCGTAACCATAAATGCTAACAGTGGTGTTTTCTGACCTGGATGCGCTTTTTTCCAAACATAGACCTGATGCCAATTTACAAAAGCAGCGATCCAAGAGCCTACGACCACAAGCGCAAGACCGATATAAAAGATAGGATGTGCTTTTAATGGCGCATAGAAGGTATATAGAACATTTGCTTCCCCCAGTAAAATTGCTGTTCCTGTTAAAGCTGTCCCTATCGTCATCGTCCAAAAAGACAGCCAGCCCAGCTTCCGTTGTTTATCGGACATTCCGACGGTTTTACCTAATAAGGAATATTGAAAGCCGATAATGAAGAAGGTAGTCAGTACTAATGCCAGAATAACGCCGTGTAAAGTAAGTATTTGATAATAGCCGATACCAAGCGGTAGTTCAAAATCGCCGGAACGCACCAATACTTGTAATAACCCCATTAATCCGCCAATAAATAAAGAAATAAATGCAACGTACATAAAGGAAAGGTATAATTTCGCTTCGGGTTTTGTAATCGTTAAGGGTGTTACATTAATTTCTTCATTCGGCTGCTGTTTCATTGCGAGACTCATCGTCAACCACCTCCACTGTCGCAAACATCATATGGTGTCCTACACCACAATATTCATTACATACTAATGTGAATTCTCCTGTTTGATTAAGCTCTACTTCCAAGCTGCTGATGTACCCAGGCTCCACCATCATATTGACGTTGGTGCCGGCAACATTTAATCCATGGATAACATCGGTTGTAACTGCCTGAAATAAAACAGTTGATCCTTTAGGTATTTCAATGTGAGATACTGCGTTTCCTTCCTCGTCATCTCCTAAATCATAATTGAAGGTACTCGCAACCACATTAACAATATATCTATCTTCATCTACTTGTGTCAGCCCGAGATTCTCTCTCTGGAAGGCCTCGTTAGCTTCTACATTCTCAGGGTCAATGGTCGCACCGTGACTTTGCGGATGTGTGCCTAAATAGAATGCCCCAAATCCAAGTATCAGCAGAAATAATACAAGTGCCCCGCCGCCGAAGATAAGCCATATCTTCTCATATTTGTGTAAGTGCATCTTCTTTCTCCTCCTTCTTTATCGCGATAAAAATAATAAAAATACTGCAAACCAGCTGATAAGAATAACAACCCCTATAGTGATTACGGAAAAAAATGTACCCTTTAAATTAGATTCAGGTTTTTTCATGTGATTCACCCCTTTTGTAACTTCTTGCCTATATGACTATCATATCGAAAATAAGTCTTGTGTACGTTGTCAAATCGCACTTTTCACAATTCGTTCACTTATTCACAAACAAGGTGATTTAACTATTTTACAAACTTTTTGGTTAGAAAAGTTTATGTCTTTTTAGTGAACAAATATAGAAAATCATTGACAAAATGTAATAATACGTGTGCAAAATCCTGGTCAATTTTATAGGGTTTTTAACTATTTCCTAATAAGGGAAGCATTGCATCATGTATGATATCAGTCAGCAAAAAAGGCGGAGAGAGGATTAGTTTGGCTTTGTTTGTTTTTAAAGCAATGAGATTTTCTTTGTTTCCTGCAAAAGCAGGCATTTCGATTATTCACTTCGATGTAATCCGTGGCAGAGGAGGGACCTTACCTGAAGGAATCAATTATGATTACCAATAAAAAAAGCAGAACCCCTCTCAAGGATTCTGCTTGCATCTATAATAGTTTTTATTTTTTCTCAACGTTTGCTGCTTGTGGACCGCGTTCGCCTTCCACTACATCGAAGACAACTTCTTGTCCTTCTTCTAGTGTTTTAAAGCCTTCTTCTTGAATAGCAGAATAATGTACGAAAATATCATTCCCTTCCTCTAATTGAATAAACCCGTAACCTTTTTCTGCATTAAACCATTTTACTACTCCGTTTTCCATGTTAAATTTCCTCCTAAATACTTCCACGTAAAACGCGTGTGATTACAAAGCAGAAGAACGAAATATGAAAAAAGGCAGCCTCCGATAGAAGAACGGGATCATAATCATCCACTTCTGTCTATCGAAGCTGCCTTTACTTTCTAATGATTCCGTGCTATCTTCTTTGCTTGTACCCATATTAGCTTAAATTTTTTTCGTAGTCAAGAAAACCTTACCATTTTCTATAATAATCAAAAGGTTTTGAATATATATGATTTATTTTCTTTATTCTAAATGGATTAATTTAAAGTTGAGAAACATATAGACTATGAATTTCTGTTATAATAGGGTTGTTTAAAAACCTGAGGATAGACAATGGGAAATGAAATAATATAGTCAATATAAGCTCTTGCTAAAATAATTTAAGTTCAGGAGACATATTATATAGAGGAGGATTATAAATGCAGGGAGAACAAGGCTATTTAGATTTATGCCGTAAAATATTAGCTACGGGAGAGAATCGCGATGATCGGACAAACACAGGTACTTATTCCGTTTTTGGCCATCAAATACGATTTGATTTACAGAAGGGGTTCCCGCTGTTAACTACAAAAAAAGTTCCGTTCCGATTGATTGCTACAGAGTTATTATGGTTTATCAAAGGAGATACAAACATCCGCTATTTACTGGAGCATAATAATAATATCTGGAACGAATGGGCTTTTGAGAAATGGGTTAAAAGCGCGGAGTATACAGGCCCGGATATGACAAACTTTGGGATACGCAGTCAAGAGGACGCTGCCTTTAAAAAAGAATACGACCAGCAAATGGAGCTGTTCAAGGAGAAAATACTCCAGGATGATGCCTTCGCTCAAACGTATGGCGATTTGGGTTCTGTCTACGGGAAACAGTGGAGAGATTGGGAAACGTCTAAAGGAGAATCCATCGATCAATTAAAAGAGACCATTGAAGCGATTAAAAACAATCCAAACTCCAGACGCCATATTGTATCTGCCTGGAACCCGGAGGATATTCCGACGATGGCCCTGCCGCCTTGTCATACGCTGTTTCAATTTTATGTAGCGGATGGAAAATTATCCTGTCAGCTCTATCAGCGCAGTGCGGATGTATTTATCGGCGTTCCGTTCAATATTGCCAGCTATGCACTGTTAACGCATTTAATTGCACATGAATGCGGATTAGAAGCGGGCGAGTTTGTTCATACTTTTGGAGATGCACATATCTATTCCAATCATATAGAACAGGTTAACCAGCAGTTAGAAAGAGATATCCGGGAGATGCCGGTATTAAAGATAAATGCCCCTGGGAAATCTATTTTTGATATTGAAATAACGGATTTGGAAATCGAAAATTATCATCCGCATCCAGTCATTAAAGCGCCAATCGCCGTTTAAATAATGAAGCATACACAAATGAATGGAGGATAACGCATGATTTCATTACTATTTGCCGCTAGCAGGAATAATGTGATCGGCTATCAAAGTGGGATGCCCTGGCATTTGCCGCAGGACTTAAAATTTTTTAAAGAGAAGACCACCGGAAACACGATTATTATGGGAAGAAAAACATTAGAATCGATGAACGGGCCTCTCCCGAACAGGCGTAATGTTGTCCTGACCAGAAATAAGGATTTAGCACTTGACGGTGTAGAAATTATTCATGACTTATCTGATGTAGAGCACTGGAACACAGCGCACCCAGAGGAAGAATATTTCATCATCGGCGGCGGAGAGATTTATGAACAGGCATTGCCTATCGCTGACCGCATGTATATTACACGGATTGATGAAGAATTCCCCGGCGATACATTTGCCCCTGATTTTGATGAATCGGCTTGGGAGCTGACGGAAAAGCAAAAAGGCATAAAAAATGAGAAAAATCCCTATGACTATTATTTTCTGCAGTACGATCGCAAAAATTAACTTGTCTAACGTTTTCTAAACATGCTATGATGGAAAGAGATAATGTTCTATTAGAGGACACAATATAAATAAAGAAGGTGTCAATAGATGGGTATTGCAAGTATAGGCGTTCCAGGACTTATATTGATCGTGATATTAGCCCTTATTATCTTTGGACCTAATAAGCTTCCGCAAATAGGGAAGGCTGCCGGACAATCGCTGAAGGAATTTAAAAGTTCTACGCGTGATTTAACGCAGGATATCACCGATGAGACCAAAGAGGTTAAATCGATTGTGAAAGAAGAAAAATGAGTTCAGTCTCATATATGGAGTGAAGGATAATGAACATATTTTCAAATATCGGATTTCCCGGTTTAATTTTAATCATTATTGCTGCTTTAATTGTCTTTGGTCCAAATAAACTTCCTGAAATCGGAAGAGCGCTTGGAACAACATTAAAAGAGTTTAAAAATGCAAGTCAGGATATTTTGAATGACAATCCTAAAAAGAAACAATAATCAAATGCAGAGGTGTAGGGATTATTCCTTGCATCTCTTTTGTGTCATCAATTAAAAAGGTGGGGTGAACTATGTCTGAGCCAGAAGAGCAGATACCTGGAGAAAAAGAAATGAACGTTGGAGGACATTTGACAGAACTCCGAAATCGTTTAATTGTTACAGCGATTATATTCTTATTGTTTTTTATTGTCGGCTTTATTAATGTGAAAAGCATTTATCAGTTTTTTGTGGATGATATCGATATGCAGCTGACAGTTATCAGCCCTGCTGAAATTATTTGGATCTATTTTTCCATCGCAGGATTACTTGCCTTTGCTGCAACGATACCTGTGATTGTTTATCAGCTTTGGGCATTTGTCAGTCCAGCTTTAACCGCAAAAGAAAAACGTATATCCTTAGGGTACATACCAGGATCATTAATTTTATTTGTGCTGGGGCTTGTCTTTGGTTACGTGGTATTTATTAAATTGATTTTTCCATTTTTATTATCTTTGAATGATGATATGTTTCATATCATGTTTACCGTGGACCGTTATTTTGGATTTTTATTAAAGATTACACTGCCTTTTGCCTTTTTATTTGAGCTTCCGGTTGTAACGATGTTCCTGACAAGCCTGGGAATATTGACGCCGGCATTTATGGTGAAAAACCGTAAATATGCTTACTTTATTTTAATTGTTGTCGGGGTATTGATTACACCGCCTGATTTTTTTCTACAGATTGTAGTAGCAATACCGTTAATCATTATTTACGAACTGAGTATCCAATTATGTAAGATGGTATATAGAAAAAAACAAGCACAACATGAAGCCTTTATGAATGAATAGGGGAGGGGAACCATGCGTCAATCTTTTTATCAATTTTTATTAACACATCGCGGGAAATTGAAGCAGGATGATTATTCTCAATTAGCAGATTGGGCATTCTACGATCATCATTTCCCGAAGTACGCTGAAACGTATGATGAAATCAGCGAATACCTTGAATGGAATAGCCCATTTCCTGGTGCATTAGCAGCGTTTGATGCCCTTTGGTCGGAATATGAATGGAAATACAGCAGCTGAATCAGGCTGCTTTTTTCATGGGAAAATTACATTAGTTCATCGCAAAAGCTTAAGGAAAAAAAGTTGAACAAACGTTTGATTAATGAATTTTTGACGAATATCGGATGGTTTCGACATTCTTTTGGCTTCCCAGTTGTTTAATTGGTGATTTCTGCGGTTTCCCGGGAAATGATTGCATGAATACGGGGGGAATGTCTACACAGTTATATGGCTTCCGCATATTCTATAGCAGAACACAAAAAGAGTAAATATGGATGGATAAGGGGTTGATAATGATGGTTTTTCCACGCAGAAATCAAATGCCTCGTTCGCCGCAGCCCCCTTTTCGTAATGGACGCCATGATTTGAGGGGAATTCCGAGAGAAATAAGAAACACAAGCGGAGCTGTAAATACAAAAGGTGAATCAAGAGGATTAGCAAGTTTATTGTCCGGGTCCGGAGGTGTCACGCAAGGTCTGGCTCAATCAGGAGGCGTTTCTACGCTTTCTAAAACACTGGGAGGGGTACAGCAGGTTCTTGGTGTTGTACAATCAACAGCCCCCTTAGTGCAAGAGTATGGACCGATGATCAAGAATCTCCCTTCGATGTACAGGATGATGAAGGCTTTTAAAACATTCAGCAAGGAAGACAGTGAGGAATCAACAGAGGAAGAGCGTATTCCTCCAGAACGTCCAAAGCAAAAAGCAGAAATCAATAAGCAGCCGGAACAGCCGGCACAAATAAAAGAAGAACCTGTACAAAATAGAGAAAAGGGTGTTTCTACACCGAGATTATATGTTTAAGTCAAGCAGAAGGCTGAAGTTATGATTAAAATAAGCCTTCTGCTTGATTTTTTTTTATAAAAAAGGAAAAATAGGGGGAGAGTATATAGACAAGAAGGAAAATAGCGATTGGAGGAAAAAAGTATGTCACAACAAAAAGAACTCGCCACTTTTGCAGGAGGATGCTTTTGGTGTATGGTAGAGCCGTTTGATGAACGCCCAGGGGTAATCAGCATTCGTTCCGGATATACTGGCGGTCATGTAGAAAATCCAACCTATGAGCAGGTTTGCTCCAATACAACAGGACATGTTGAAGCGGTTCAAATAGAATATGACCCCAGCATTATGCCATATGAGGAGCTTGTGGAAACATTTTGGCAGCAAATTGACCCGACCGATGCAGGCGGACAATTTAATGATCGTGGTGAATCCTATCAAACAGCTATTTTCTATCACGATGAAGAACAGAAAGAAATAGCGGAGCATTCAAAAGAATTGCTGCAGCAAAGTGGAAAATTTAAAAAAGATATTGTTACTCCGATTCTTCCGGCTAAACCATTTTATGAAGCGGAGGAAGAGCATCATGATTATTACAAGAAACGCTCTTTCCATTATAGAATGTATAAAAAAGGATCTGGACGAGAAGGATTTATCAAAGAGAATTGGCAAAATAAACCTTCTGCAGAAGAATTACAAGAAAAGCTGACGCCGCTGCAATATCATGTCACGCAGGAAAATGGGACAGAACGTCCGTTTGATAATGAATATTGGGATAATAAAGAAGAAGGTATTTACGTCGATATTATTTCCGGCAAGGTTCTTTTTTCATCAAAAGATCAATACGATGCCGGCTGTGGCTGGCCAAGCTTCACTAAACCAATCGACCCGCAGCAGGTTACAGATGTAACCGACACTTCACATGGTATGATCCGTACCGAAGTACGCAGTAAACAATCTGATTCGCATTTGGGGCATGTTTTTGAAGATGGTCCGAAAGAAGCGGGGGGATTACGCTATTGCATGAACTCTGCAGCAATGCGTTTTATTCCAAAGGACAAAATGGAAGAAGAAGGGTATGGAAACTTTTTATATCTATTCAAATAGATTATAATATTATTATGTAAACAAGAGAAGGGGAACAAAAGAATGATTCATAAAGACTGGGAGAACAGCGAAACTATTAAACAAATCACATGTGTACATGCTAATGCCAAGAAATTTATCGTTGACCGTAAGCTTACACCGGGGAAGGTATATGATGTAAAAAATGAAACAGAAGAGTTTTACTTTATTATTGACAATAGCGATCGGATAGCAGGATTCAGAAAAGATTACTTTGAAGAAAAATAAAGCAAAAAATAGCATGAGATAAGCCTTCTGCTTTGGAGAAAGTCTTATCTCATGCTTACATAAAGCGTTTCTTTTTATTTTAAAATGCGTTATAATGATTTAATATGTCAATATTATTGGTAAAGAGGAGGAGAATTTCGTTGGCTTTCATTATTACTTCACCATGTAAAACAGAAAAAGCGGGGGAATGTGTAGAAGTTTGCCCTGTTGATTGTATAGAAGAAGGCGAAGATATGTTCTATATCGATCCGGATATTTGCATCGATTGCGGTGCATGTGAGGCAGTTTGTCCAGTAGAAGCAATCTATATGGAGGATGAAGTGCCGGAAGAGGAGAATGAATACATTTCATTGAACCGGTTATTTTTTGAAAATCGTTAATTATACAAAGGCTGCTTCCTTTTATAGAAGCAGTCTTTTTCTATACCCTCATATTTATTCCTTTCTATTTCTGTTGAGTAATGATTACGTAAACAGGAGATACTAAAGAAAACATGTAAATGTGAGGTGCTTTAAATATGGATATAAAATCAATTTGGCAGGCAGATACCGCATTCCAAGACTTTCCCAAGCTCGATGAATCAAAGAAAACAGAAGTTTGCATCGTCGGAGCCGGATTAACAGGAATCACTGCTGCGTATCTGCTCTCGAAAAAAGGCATGAAAGTTATCCTGATAGAAGCTGACCGTGTGCTGAGCGGTGTGACTGGACATACTTCAGCAAAAATCACTGCCCAGCATGGTGTCATTTATTCAGAACTGATTGAAACCATGGGCGAGAAAAAAGCAAAACAATATTATCAGGCCATGCAAGAAACCATGCATTTTATAAAAAATGAAATCAAGGAAAATCAGATTGACTGTAATTATGAAGAACAGGATGCATTTCTATATACAAATGATGACGCTTATTTATCGCAATTAGACAAGGAAGCAGAAGCATATAAGACCTTGGATATTTCAGGAGAGCTTACCTCAGAAATGCCGCTGGAGATCCCTTTTAAAAAAGCGTTAAAAATGACTGGACAAGCCCAATTTCATCCATTAAAGTATTTACAATTTATGCTAGAGGAAGCTGTAAAAAATGGTACAGAGGTTTACGAGCAAACCGTTGCAATGAAGCTGGAATATAATAGACAGCATACTGTCTTAACAAAGGATAAGCACCGTGTTGCATGTGATTATCTGATAGCAGCTACCCAATTTCCGTATATTGATCATCAAGGTCTTTATTTTGCTAAAATGTATGCAGAGCAATCTTATATTGTATCAGGAAAATACACAGGGAAATACCCGGGTGGAATGTATATTAATGTAGAAAATCCAACCCGTTCTATCCGGACAGCTACATTAAATAATAAAGATACCTATCTTCTTATCGGCGGCGAAAACCACCGCTCAGGAGAAAGTACGGAGGAGAAATTATGCTATGAGAATTTAAAAGCGTTTGCTAAAGAGCAATTTGAGATAACGGACTTTTCTTATCAATGGTCTGCGCAGGACTTTACCACCCTGGATAAGATGCCATACATTGGCCCTATAACTGACGATGACCCTTCGATTTTCATTGCTACAGGCTATCGAAAATGGGGGATGACCAATGGCACATTAGCTGCAAATATTATCGCAGATAGTATTGCTGCAAAGGATGAAAATCCATACAATGAATTATTTTCTCCGGCGCGTTTCGCTTCCAAGCCAATGCTAAAGAATCTATTCAAATTTAATATGGAGGTTGCCGCAGAGCTTTTAAAAGGTAAGCTTGATTTTACAGTACCGGGAAAAATAGATGATTTAGAAATAGATGAAGCCGTCATCACCAGAATTAATGGATCTCGTGCCGGTGTTTATAAGGATATGGAAGACAAGCTGCATGTTTTGGATACGACCTGTACGCATCTAGGCTGTGAGGTCAATTGGAATGGTGCTGATAAAACATGGGATTGCCCTTGCCACGGGTCTCGTTACCATTATGACGGCGAGGTGTTGGCAGGGCCTGCGAAAGAGCCCTTAAGAAAATTATCTCTGGATGATTAATACAGAAAAGGAACACTCTTGTTTTCAAATAAAAGTGTTCCTTTTTTACGCAACAATCATTGACTTAACTTTTAATTCCATTTAGTGTAATATGGATGAATCTAATAAATTTGGATAATAAAATAGTTCAAATTTAGAAAAAAGCAGGTGATCATATTGGAAATGGAATTAGGTAATATTATTACGATGATTGGTTCTATCGTCATTTTTATTAATTTATTACTGGCACTAGGTGTGCTGTTTTTTGAAAAAAGAGATGTCGGCTATACCTGGGCATGGCTGCTTATTTTATTTTTCTTGCCCATTGTTGGATTTTTAATTTATATCTTTTTAGGCCGCAGTCTAAAACAGAATAACTTTTATGGCTTAACAGCAGAAGAACAAAAACTGCTTAAAGAAGAAGTGGACACACAACTAAAACTGATAGAGGAAGAAAAACGAGATGATATCCCATGGTTAAATCAGTACAATGACATTGTCACCATGAATTTACGCTCTTCTCATGGCAGGTTATCAGAGGACAATGAGATTTTCATATTTAAGGATGGCCATAAAAAGTTTGATGCTCTTCTGAATGACATCAAGGAAGCGAAACAAGAAGTCAATGTGCAATATTATATAATTCAGCCCGATCATCTGGGGAGAAGATTAAGAGACGCATTAATTACTAAAGCAAAAGAAGGCGTAAAGGTCCGTGTTTTATACGATGAAGTAGGATCAAAAAAACTGCCTTCCCGATTCTTTGACGACTTAAAAAAGGCAGGAGGAGAAGTGCGTGTGTTCTTCCCATCCTTCTTAAAGCTGATTAACTTCCGGATCAATAACCGAAATCACAGAAAAATGGTCATCATTGATGGTGATTTCTCCTATATTGGCGGCTTCAACGTCGGCGATGAGTACCTTGGAGAGGATAAAAAATTCGGTTACTGGCGCGATACCCATTTAAAAATATATGGAAATGCTGTTAATGACATACAGGTCCGATTTATTATGGACTGGCATCAGGCTGGAAAGGATAAGCTTCATGATGATTATAAGAAGTTTTGCTTCCATTTAGAGAAGCACCATGGAACAAGTCCTGTTCAAGTTGTTTCCAGCGGTCCGAACTCAGAGACGGAGCATTTAAAGAATATGTATATTAAGATGATTCTCTCTGCAAAGGAAAGTGTCTGTATTCAAACGCCGTATTTTATACCCGATACGAGCTTCATGGATGCTTGTAAAATGGCGCTTTTATCAGGAGTAGACATACGAATCATGATTCCCTGCAAGCCAGATCATCCATTCGTGTATTGGGCCACATGGGCATATGCAGGAGACCTGTTAGAATATGGAGCGAAAATATTGCTTTATGAGAATGGCTTCTTGCATGCAAAAACCATTGTAGTGGATAAGAAAATGGCTTCTGTCGGAACAATGAATATCGATTCCCGAAGCTTCCGGTTAAATTTTGAAGTAAATGCGATTACGTATGATGAAGCTGTCTCCAATGAATTGCACAATATATTTGAAGAAGACTGTAAGTTAAGTTCAGAGTTAACACTTGAACGCTATCATAAACGATCCTTATGGATTAAATTTAAAGAAGATATTTCCCGTTTGCTTTCGCCAATCTTATAAGAACATACCGGGTTTAGCTTAATATAGCTAAACCCGGTATGTTCATTTTAATATTTAACGTTAAAAGAGGAATACTCCGGATCTCCGGAAAGCTTATTGACATCCATCTCATTTACTTTTGCAAATCGAGAGGGGCCTTTTTTAATTTCTTCAAGAAAACGGTCTACATTATCATCTTCTCCATATGCTTCAAAGGCTACTGCACCATCATCTTCATTTTTTACCCAGCCGACGATATCATGATTCATCGCAGCATGCTGAGTAAAGTACCGAAACCCGACTCCTTGCACACGTCCTTGAACTCTAGCAGATACATACTTCATAGAAAATCACCTCTTGATAGATATGATAGCATAATTTATTTATCAATTTACAGTAAAGTGATATAATATAATGTATAAATATTCTGAAAAATATAATGTGAAAAGAATAATTGATAAAAGTATCTGAGTGAGGGGGGGACATAAATGGAATTAGTGATAAGAAATATTAAAGTGGAAGAAATAGACGAATTTGCATCGATTTTAAGAGAAGCCGCCGAATGGTTAAAGAGAACAGATAAGAAAATGTGGTATACTAGCGAACTTACCAAAGAAGCATTATTAGAAAAGCATGCACTGAATGAACTGTTTATGGGGTTTTTAAATGGGGAATCAGCTGGAACAATAATTGTTCAGGGACAGGATCGCATATTTTGGCCGCATAAAAATAAAAATAACGCTTTATATTTGCATAAGATTGCTGTACGCAGAAAGTATGCTAAAGAAGGCGTTTCTGTTAACCTGATAAATTGGGCTAAGCAGCAAGCCAGAATACAGCAGAAAAAATATATAAGGTTGGATTGTGCAGCCAACAGACCTAATTTATGTTATTTTTATGAGTGTCAGGGATTTCAGCAAGTCGGTCAAAAGACAGTTGGTGAATTTTTTGTAGCTCTTTATGAATATCAGGTTTGAGATCAATAAATCATGTAGATTTAGCCGTATGAATAAACAATGGTATATAAAATCAAAAGTGTTAAAAATTCAATTTTGTCTCACTATCTAAAGTATACTTGGAAATGAGATGAAATATTTTATTGTTTCCCATAATAAATATTATGTCTACTCGAAAAAACTAAAAAGAAAAGAGGCTGCTTACTACAACCTTTCAATCAATAAAATGTATACTATGCTCTATTACATCATTTATGAATAGATTATTCTCTTTGGCGAACTTTTTAACTTCAGTTAACAGATCTTTATCATAAGTGGTTTTATATTGAATCCGGTCATTTGGTCTTGTTTGTAGAGTAATTGATAGTTCACTCTTTGCAAGCATATTTTTTAATCCAATTTCGATTAAATGATTGAGACGTATTTTCCGTTCTTTAGCAATAACTTTTAAACAATCCAATGTTCTAACACTTATATTCGTTCGAAACGCTATTCTCGAACCCGAGTTTATATGTTTCAGTTTCTCGTCTTTTTGTGTCCATTTAGGAACATCTCGTTCGTCTTCAACATAATAAGGATTATCTAAATGCTGAGTCATATAGACTCTTTTATAGATTAAAAAGTTATTAGTATCTGTATGTTTATAAACAATTTTTGCTAATTTCTGAAGTTCTTTTTTCCGTTGAGCCATACTCGATAAATAGGATTGCCACTTTGGCCTGTGATTGATGTGATTTCCGGTTTTAATTTCCATGATAAAAATAATGATAATAAGGCTTCTGAAAATGGTTTACTGCCTGATGTAATGTTCATGGCATATCCTGCTTTATCAATCCAGCCATCACCATCTATAACTCCTCGAATAAAAGAGGGGAGGAACTCATCCGGCACCTTAGGAAATTGTACGGATAATGATTTATTAGGTAATACCCCTAACTTCCCTAAATCGTTTTTAATTTCTTTTGAATTAATTATTAATGTTGCTGTTGATCTTGTTTTATATTTTTTCGATAAAATGTAATCTGCACCCATATATTTCGCTACTTGACGAAGTATTGTTTGATTTTTTTGAGTTAAGGAAACACTGGAGATGCTCTTATTGATACAGCCATCTGTTATAAACAACCCCAAAACCCAAGCCATTTCATGTGACCATGTTTTGAAGAAATCCTCGTTAATTCGATGCTTTCGCGGTTGTCCTGAAGATTGTTCTCTATTCATTTTAACGCCATGTTTATACATTACATTACGAATAGATCGATCGGATATGCCGATACGAGAAACCATTTCTTTATAAGGCATACCGCTTTTATACATCTTGATAATAGCTTCATCCGTAATTCCTGGGTTTCTAGGCATTTTTTGATCTCCTTTTGTTTAGTTTCTCTAATTATACAAACAAACGTTCGTTTAATCAAGTGGAAACCTAGGAGAATTTAAAACTTTATCGTATAGTGAATTGGATAATACGCTAGTAATCACTCATCACCTTTAGGCATATCCATCTTATCTACAGCATTTTTTAAATCATCATTGTTAATATGCGTATAAATCATCGTCGTTTGTATCGAGGAGTGGCCCAGTTGGCGCCTTAGCTTAGGTACATCATTAATTTCATTATGATACCTCGTTGCAAACGAATGTCTTAATTTATGAACAGATAAGGAGGGTTTTCCGAAAGCATTGGCATATTTTTCGATTAACTTTTCAATAGAACGCGCAGTTAGTCGTCTTGGCGTGCCTTTTGGTCCCATGGCAGCAGCGATAAATAAAGCTTTGTTTGTTTTCTCAACATGATAGCGTTTTGCTCTGATTTGTAAATATTCATCTAAATCATCCATCGCTTGCTTGCTGAAATAAACGTATTGTTCTTTATTTCCTTTACGAATAACACGTGCAGTAAATTTGCTGTGATCAATATCATCTAAATTCAGGTTCACAACCTCTGAAAGTCGTAATCCAGAGCCTAAAATAAGCGAGACAACCGCTGTATCACGTTCACGATTTAGGCGGTGAAAATTTGCAAGCTTTTTATTGTCTTTATAAAGCTCGCCATAATCATGGGCAACAAATTGGCGAAATCGTTCATATTCATCACCAATTAAAATTTTTCCTTCCATTTTGTTTGCAGTAGTTTCCATACTTTCTTTGATGTCGTTGAATTCAAGCTTTGCCATCACATTACGCTTTAAATATGGCTGTAAATCACGTGTTTCAGCAATGTTTTGCAGGTAGTTGAAAAGCGATTTTAAAGCAGATAACTTGCGATTTATTGTAAGTTCCTTGTTATGTAATTGGTATTTAAGAAAGGTCAAAAATCGTTCAGCTTCCTGAACAGTTAGTGATTCAAGCAACTCAAGGGGCAGATCTTTCAATTCACCAGAATAAAAATTTTCGGTCACGAGCCAATTGAAAAAAATTTTATAATCATGTGCGTAATTGAGTAATGAAGCTGCTGATAATTTTCTTTCTTTATGATTGATAAATTCCTCGACATACCAAGGAAGTTCCTTAAGAAGCGTTTGAAGTTTATTGTAAAGTTGCTGTTTTGAATGATTTGCCATTAGATCACCTCATAGATAAATTTTACAGAACTTTAATCAGAATTGCAATTATTACGTCAAATTTATATTTTACGTAATAAATTATTTGTATAATATTTAATATCAATAAATAAACCTTCTCTGCTCATCCTCTATATAAAAGCTTGTTTTGGTCCGTCTGTCCCCTATTTGTTCATGTTGACATTCTTTTAAAATAAAGAACAGTATTTCTTCAAAGTAATAATTCAAAAAATAAATCCAACTGAAAAATAATCGCCAGTTGGATTGAATAGAGTTATTTATATATTATAGATCTAATTGAATAATTCACTTACTATCTGGTTTTTATTTTAAATCATTTTTGAGAATTGTCCCATATGGTTTTTATATGCTTATTTTAACTTCTATCTTTCACTCACTTGTTTTAAGCACACTAAAACTTTTCAACTTCATAAAGCAATAGCTATCACACCAATAGCATGTTCATTCCATACCTATTGCTTCATCCACATCGGTTCTAACATATTTCCATCAATATCAGACACCTCTAAGCCATACATTTGTTCTTCCGGCATGCCCATGTCGACATGATAAGCATCGCCGCCATTTGCTTTCGCTAATCGACCAAATTCTTTGACTGCTTCAGCACTTTCTAAACTAAAGCAGATTAGGGCAGCATTTTCTTTTTGAGTATCGGCAATCTTTTTACCTTTGAGAAACTGTTGATAAAAAGCATGCTCTAAAAGCATAATATAAAAGTTTTCATCCCATACCATACTGCTTGCATGGGTATCAGAGAAGTCATCGTTCTTCGTAAATCCTAGTTTTTCGTAAAAAGCAGTGGCATCAGCAACATTCTTGACTGGAAAGTTAACAAAAATCATTGTACTCATGAAAAACGCCTCCTTTTCATCAGTTTACTACAAACGGATTATAAAAGCTTCTTCTCGATTGCTTAAATTTCTTTCTCTAAGTACCATAAATGTAAAGAAACGCTATCTGTCAGGAAGTACCGTCCAAATAACGTTTTACATATCAATAGATATATTTAACTTAAAGCTCATTTTTCTTTTATCCTCAATAATCGTAAACTGTTTAATGTCACAAGTAATGTTGCCCCCATATCTGCAAATATAGCTATCCATAATGTTAACCAGCCGGGTACAACTAACCATAATGCGAGAGCTTTAATTCCCAGAGAAAAAGTAATGTTCTGCTTGATAATTGTCAAGGCTTTCCGGCTTAATTGAATGGTGTATGGCAGCTTATTTAAATCATCAGACATCAGAGCAACATCCGCTGTTTCTAACGCCGTGTCGGTTCCTGCTCCGCCCATCGCAATCCCCACTGTGGAAGCTGCAAGGGCTGGAGCGTCATTTATACCATCCCCTACCATGGCTACATGTTGATGTTTTCCTTGAAGTTCTTTGATAAAAGTCAACTTATCTTCTGGCAGTAAATCAGCTTTGACATCTGCAACACCAATTTGTTGACCAATTGCATTCGCGGTTTGTCGATTATCACCTGTTAGCATAACCGTGTCGACTCCAAGATGATTCAATTTGCTGATAACTGTTTTAGATGATGCTCTTATTTCATCTGCGACAGCAATGAATGCAAGGATTTCTGTTTCTGTTCCTAGAATCATGACTGTTTTACCAGCTGTCTGTAATTGACTAAGTTTTTCTTTTTGATTGCTTTTTATTTGACCATGCAGTTCTCGAAAAAGACTTAGACTCCCTACGTAATATATTTTATTATTTATCTTTGCTTTGACACCCTTTCCTGTAATGGATTGAAATTCATCCATAAAAACATCATTGAAAAGTAATCCTTTTTCTTCTGCTAATCTTATAATAGCGGAAGAAAGAGGGTGTTGTGATCCCTTTTCGATTGCTGCTGTGATGGTCATTAATTCATCTTCGTTTCCACTATACGTTACAATATCTGTAACAGCAGGAATCCCTTTTGTTATGGTTCCTGTTTTATCAAAAGCAATGGATTTAAGATTTCCAGTCTCCTCTAAATAGATACCGCCCTTGATTAACACGCCATTTTTGGCAGCGTTCCCTATGGCAGTCACTACGGCAACTGGAGTAGAAACAACGAGCGCGCAGGGACAGCCAACTACGAGAACAGCTAATCCTTGATAAACCCATGAACTCCAATCTCCACCAATGAATAATGGCGGGATAACAGCAATGAACATAGCTAAAATAACAATAGCTGGAGTATAATATTTAGCAAATTTATCAACAAATGCTTGAGAAGGTGCCCGTTCTGCCTGCGCTTCTTCTACAAGATGAATGATCTTTGAAAGTGTAGTATCTTCCGCTCGTTTGGTTACGCTGACTTCAAGCAAACCTTCTTCATTTAATGTTCCAGCAAAAACTTCATCATTAACTGTTTTTATAACAGGAATACTTTCCCCTGTAATAGCAGCCTGATTTAATGTAGATGTTCCTTTCAAAACCGTACCATCCATTGCTAATTTCTGTCCGGGCTTTACAATCATTAAATCTCCAATTTGAATATCATCTACATGGATACTTACTTCTTGGTTTCCTCGACGGATTAATGCTTGTTTAGGTGCAATGTCCATTAAGGATTCAATTGATTGGCGTGCTTTATCCATGGAGTAACGTTCTAAAGCTTCACTAATAGCAAAAAGGATAACAACCGTCGCTCCTTCTAACCACTCGCCGATGATGGCTGCACCGATAATCGCAATAGTCATAAGCGTATTCATATCGAATTGTAATCTACTTAGATTTCTAAGCCCTTTAATAAATAGTGTGTAACCACCAATTAAAATAGACGTTGCATACCCAATAGTCGGAAGAAAATGTTCTTCTCCTAATTGCTTTCCTAAAAACCAGCTAACCAAAAGTAACAATGCTGAAATATAGACCTTTATATTTTCTTTCTGTTTCCAAAAAGGTTCATGAGCAACTTTTTGATCTTTTTCATCTCGCACCTTTAAATTTTCAAAGGATCCAGCTTTTTCAAGCTCTTCAATAGTGATTTTCCCCTTTACATAAACTTTTGACGCTCCAAAATTTACTTCAGCCTCTTCCACACCATGTAATTTCTTGACGTTATTTTCAAAAGTTTTTGCACACCCTGCACAACTGAATCCTTGGACACGATAAGCTTTCATTTCTTCTTTTGTGAGTAATTCAGACATTTGCTTTCTCCTCTTTTAGATGAACTAATGTAATGAAAATTAATTGTTTCATATGGTCATCATCCAATGAGTAAAAAGCAAGTTTCCCTTCTTTCCGGTACTTCACAATATTTTGTTTATGAAGTGTTCGCAGGTGGTGAGAAGCTGTTGCTACAGAGGAACCAATGATATTCGCAATGTCACATACACACAACTCATTATCAATACATAATGCATAAGAAATTTTTGTTCTGTTTTCATCTGCAAGTACTTTAAACAATTGAGAAACACGAGAAAAATCTTCTTTTTGTAATTCGCCTTGAATTCGGTTAACTTTCTCCGCATCATAACAATAAACTTCACACATATCTTTTTTTACCAATTTTACCATCCTCGTTTTCATTCAAGTATTGATTTGAATATATAATATACTATTTCTAAACTTCATTCAAGTGAATATTTGAATAATGGGCAGTTAGCGTCTATATATCTGCTGTCAATTTATTTAGACAGCTATGTGGCTCATGGAATAAACTTACCCAACTTAAAAATGGTTCCAACCATCAAAAAAGATGATCAGAACCATTTTAAAGTTAACTTTGGCTAGTTATGTTCAAGCCTTAGTAAAAGTTTATCTGCTCTTATTATTAAAATGGTGAATTCCCCGATTGTTTTCTAATTGATCCTCAACCACTCCGCTTTGATAACTTTCGTTCAATTGATTTTGCACAGCTTGAACGCCTTTGTTATCTTCAAATAATTGGTTTTTCTTATTCTTATTTTTATTCTTTTTACTCATTGCTGCCACCTCCTTATCTTTTAGTATGTACAAAACATAGTAATAGCATGGCGATAATTACTTCCAAATAGTGGTTGTAGAACGATTTTGAATAACTGCTCCTAATCTTCATCTTGAAGAATTAAATGGAGAAATCGGTATTTTTATCTAAAGAATCTTCACTCCCAATAAAGATAACTCTGCCGTCATTGCGTTCAATCATTTGCTTTAAGTACCGATATCTGACCTCTCTCTTTACGCTCTTTTATATTCGCCTGATAAATCAACCGAAGCGCTATAAACATTAATAGAAGTGCCAACAATCGTTGCCAGTCAAGTGGTACCAGCATGCCGCCGAACCAGCCGAAATGGTCAATCAGCATTCCCATTGACAGCTGCCCAATAATTGCAGCTAGATTTGTTGCGATAACACCAATTTTCGGCACAGCAAGTATTGTTAAAAATAAATAACCTACGCCGAACCAAACAGCTGCCAGCTGCCATTTGGGTGCTTCTAAAAAGGATAAGAAATTTCCGGTTCCGAAAAATAAAACAACGATAAACAGCATCATCCCACCAGTAATAAAGGTTAGAAAAGCACTTTCCAATGTGCCTGCTTTACTGCTGAAAGAACCATTTACGGATGATTGTGCACTTAACAGGACACCGCCAATGAGTGAAGCAATTAAAATAAAAATCGACATTCTTAACCTCCTAGTAAATAAGAAATAATGAAGTAATCATAAGTATTGCTGCAATAATTTTTTCTGGTCTCACTTTTATTTTTGGACTGCCCAGCCAGCCTTTATGTTCGATAACCATACTCATAACCAATTGCCCGACAACAACACTGCTCATAGCCAGGCCTACACCTATCAGCGGAATGCCAATAACTAGAATGGTCAAATATATAATTCCTAACAAACCTCCTGTCAGTTGCCATTTCGGTGCTTTCACTGTGTAAGCTAATGATCCTTTTCCCCAAAAGAGTAAAGCAACGCCAAGAATAATCGTTCCCACAGCAAAGTTATAAAGACTGCTTTCTAATTTTCCAATCGATTCTCCAAGTACTGCATATATTGCTCCTTCCACGCTTAATGTGACTCCTGCTAATAGTGCCACACCATAAAATAAAATCTTCAAAAAATTCAACTCCCACAAATATCTATTTTATATTTCGAGAAATAACGAAATAAAAGGTAAAAAATAAAACACCTGACCTCGAAAAAGAGCATCATTTATATATTTCGAGAAATAACGAATTTATAATAGAGGTAAAAAAAGATCTACAGATCTTTTTTTATAAGAGAAACTATTTCCTCTATTTTTTCTTCATTTCGACGATAGTAAGTCCATTGCCCATGGCGCTCAGATTCCAAAAGACCTGCCTGCTGCATCATCTTTAAATAATGCGATACAGTGGATGGTGACATTTGTGCTTTCTCTTGGATGTCACCTACACAGACGCCCCCTTTTTCACTGATATTTTTGGAAAGGTGTGCAGTCGACTTTTCAAAGTGGTCCATTGGATCTTTTAACCATCGCAACATATCGAGTCTTTTTTCATTTCCCAACACTTTAAAAATCTCACTTAAATTTGTCATAGACTTATCTTATTCGAAGATTCTCGAAATGTCAAACAGATTAAATCGTACTAATAATAAATAATCCAAAACATCCTATCTAAAAAAGTTTTTTATTGCTTCCATACGTATTTTATGATCACAATCTTCACAACAAAAATACTTTGTCTTTTTTTCCTTAACTAGTTTATATTTTGGACTTCCTTCGTATACCTTGAATACCTTTTTACAATTATAACAAAGCGCCTCATAACAAAACATATTAGCCTCCTCAGATGATAATGAATTTCAGGCCATTTCAATGTAAATATAAATATAACTCTACGTTTACCTTATCATATAATAAAAATCTTCACTTTATTTTTTCGCTAAAACAACTAAAAAACCCAACTGCAAATGAACAGCTGGTTTAGATAAATGAAATACTTTATTTTGATAAGGATAATCTTATTCGCTTATTGAGCTGTAACAGAAGGAACTTTTCCTCGTATAAAGCCTATTCTTTCGACGGTTTTAGGTGTTCCGCTTGGTACATTTATTGGTCATGCTTGGGGATGGCAGACAACTTTTTGGATAGTAACCTGTCTTGGTATAGTAGCAGTAATCATATTGGTTATACATATTCCAAGTCAAATCAAATTTCAGTATCAATCTTTGAAATCGGAATTGGAAGCTTTTAAAAATCCGCAAATTATTCTCGTTCTATTGATAACTATCTTCGGATATGGCGGTATTTTTGCTTCCATACGTATATTGCACCACAGCTTGAAACGTTTGCCGGTTTTTCAGCTGAAGCATATTACCACACTTCTATTTATATTTGGAATAGGTTCCTTCTTAGGCACAGTAACAGCAGGAAAACTTGCTAATCGATGGTTGATGCCGACGCTTAGTATTACACTCGTGCTGTTAACTGCCATTTTAGTATTGTTCACCTGGACTGTTCATAATCAGATACTTGCTTCAATAACTGTTTTTGTCTTTGGGTTTACAGCTTTTGCGACCGTACCGTTATTGCAGACGAAAATTGTACAGTCTGCCAAAGAAGCTCCTACCTTGGCAGCAGCAGTCAATATCTCCGCTTTTAACTTAGCCAACGCCATCGGTGCTTATCTGGGCGGAGAAACTATACGAGCTGGCTTTGGGATGGATTCTGTTAATCTTGCAGGTGCTGCGATTACAGGCATAGGAGTAATCTTTTCCTTTATTTTATTGATTTACGTGAAAAAAGGCTTTTAGAAAAAAGTTAAAAAAAGGGTAATTTATTATTTTTCAGTTATTAGTATAATTCTAAAACCAATTAAAATCATTGTTTTAGTATAAAAAAAGGGAGTGCTACTTTTATAAAAACAAGCACTCCCTTTTTTAAATAGAAAGTCATTGTATACCGGTATTGCTAAACTTTATATTCAATAGTAGTAAATATTACATTGAGTTTTATTAAAAATCTTTCAAAACAACTTTTCCAATTGCTTGTCCTGTTTCCAACCAGGTATGAGCTTCCTTTAAATTTTCCGCATTAATCGGCGATAATTGTTTATTAACAGTCGCGTGAATTACATTGTTATCCACCAGTTCAGCCACATGGTTTAATAGATGATGCTGGCAGATCATATCTTTTGTCTGGTACATTGATTTCGTAAACATCGTTTCCCAAGCAAATGTGACACTCTTGTTTTTGAGTAGTGTTAAGTTAAGAGTCTCGTCTGTCTCCACAATGGAGCAAATCTTGCCTTGAGCTGAAATACTTTCCGCCATGTTTTCCCAATGTTTTTCTGTAGAGTGCAGGCATAGAATATAGTTTAGCTTGTTTATACCTAGATCTTCTAATTGTGGTACAAAATCCTCATAGTGGTTGATAATAAAATCTGCGCCCTTCTCTTTTGTCCATTCAGCTGTTTCCGGTCTGGAAGCAGTACTGATTACCGTTAAGCCGGCAATTTTAGCCAGTTGGACAGATATTGATCCAACACCCCCACCTGCACCAATAATTAAAATGGATTTTCCTTTATTATCTTCATTGTCCTGACTGATTGCTAAGCGTTCAAAAAGCGCTTCATAAGCTGTGATAGAAGTTAACGGTAAGGAAGCGGCTTCTGCAAAATCCAAAGAGTTCGGCTTTTTACCTGCAATTCTTTCATCCACGAGATGAAACTGACTATTTCCCCCTGGCCTGGTCAAATCCCCCGCATAATAAACTTTATCACCTGGTTGAAATAGTTTACAATCCTCTCCAACTTCTTCTACTATACCGGAAACATCCCATCCTAAGATTCTTGGTTGTTCTTCAACTTTGTCTTTTGGTGAGCGGACTTTATAATCAACCGGATTCACAGCGATAGCTTTTACCTGAACAAGTACATCTCTTCCTGTTGGTTTAGGTTTTTCCACTTCTAAATCTAAAAGACTTTCTTCATGATCAATGGGTAAATAACGATAAAGACCAATTGCTTTCATTGTTCGATTCATTCTATTCCCTCCTTCTGTATCTTTCTAGACCGATTCTAACATTATGAAATTGCTTTTCAATCGTGTAATATATGTGACATAGTAACCGTTTTGTAACCAGCAGAGAGGGGATATTGAAATGGAACGAAAAATCCATGATTGTATGGATGGCTGCCCGGTAGAAAGTACATTACAGATTATATCTGGGAAATGGAAATGTGTGATTTTATATCGCTTAATCAAGCATAAGGTCTGCCGTTTTAGTGAATTGCAACGCTATATGCCAGGCTGTTCACGAAGAATGCTGGCTCTTCAGTTAAATGAACTGGAAGCAGACAATATTATTTCCAAGAAAGTCTATCCGGTGATTCCGCCGAAAACAGAGTACAGTTTAACGGAATTAGGAGAAACATTAATACCTTTGATAACAGAAATGAATAAGTGGGGAGAAATGTATAATCAGATTCATAAATAAATTCACGAAAATAAATAATCAGGGAGATGTACAAAATGGATGAAAAAATAACTGCAGAAATAAAACACTTTTTAAAAGCAGAAGACATTCTAGCTCAAATTAATAGTAAAACGAAACTGGGAGATTTACGAAAAATCGCAAAGGAGATAAAAAAAGATCATGAACTAGCTCTGGAGCTTTGGTCGACCCAAGAGTTTTTACCCAGACTATTAGCAATCTTAATTATGGATAAAAAGCTTCTTTCACAAGATGTGCTTAATAAGCTTGATAAGGATATGCAGATTCACACTTTTGATGAGCGAAATAACTTAATGGACTGGTTAATGGCTAATCAGCTTACCAAGGACAAAAAGAGAATTGCATTGATCCAGTCATGGGAAAATAGCCCCCGTGCTCTCCAAAGGCGAACTTTTTGGTATTATCAAGCGCGCTTGAGATGGACCGGACAAGCACCGCCTGATAATACTGCAGAGTTGCTATCTGCATTAGAAGCTAATATTACGCAGGAAGAACCGGAAGTTCAATGGGCTATGAATTTCACAGCAGGCTGGATAGGCATTTATGATGAAAAGAATCGTTCACGCTGTATTAAACTTGGTGAGAAAACGGGTCTTTACAAGGGTGAAATAGTAGCAAAAGGATGTACCCCTAGCTATTTGCCGGAGTTTATTACGATTGAAGTTAACAAACGGAATAATAAATAACTGCCTCTGAAAAATTTATTTAGGTGAGACTGGAAAATAAAGAAAACAACTCTTTATAGCAGCTGGTTAGTGAAATATGCAAGAAAGGTGTAAGAGATTATTCCACTATCACTTATTGAGCTACAGGGGGCTTACCTTTAATAAGTACTACCTTCCAGCTGCCATAGTACGGAAATAGTATTTAATAGAATGGATACACGTTATTTGATGCGTATATTATTTTCTATTTTTTCTATCTGAAGCTTAGGGCAATTGATGACAGACAATAACTCATCTAAAGTAGTTATTTCAAAAGGACAAACAATGCCTTCCACTTCTTTTTCCAGTGTCAATTTTGTCAAAGCTGCTGTCATCATGGCTGTTGTTGTATGATAATCTGAAAAAGTAGATAAATGCCCTCTAGGATATTTTCCCATCGCATACTTTGTTACTTTTTTTACGTTTAACAACGCAACACCCCTTATCTCTGCATTTGAAAATTAGTATATATCTATTTATAGGATAAGAGCTATCGCTGTGCCTAACAATCACCTTACAGCGTAGTAAGGTTTTGTGCTTAGATTACATCCAGGTATTCTAAACGAATTAGAACACCTGCTGTACGTGTAATCGGATATTATTTTTGATTAGAGATATTGTTGCCAACTCTATGCTAATACTGATTGAATAAACTGCTGTGTAGTTAACACATTAGCAAATTCATCATGAATCGTAGCCAACGACAAATGATGGATTGTATCAGCATCTATGAACTCACCATGATGATCTTTCATTCCAAACGCAGCAGTGGCATCTGAAAGCAGATACGTTTTATATCCTAAGTTCCCGCTCATTCTTGTCGTTGTAGATACGCAATGCGGTGTGGTTAACCCAACAATTGCTATTGTTTCAATATGACACGCTTGCAAGTATTCGTCTAAATCTGTTCCAATAAAAGCACTGTTCACTCTTTTCGTTATTACTTTTTCTTGTTCAAAAGGAGCGACCATTTGTTTAATAGGAAATCCCTCTCCTTTATAATAAAATACAGACTCGGGATTATCGGAAGTATGCTGAATATGAATAATCTCCCATTGATGTTCATGACATCGTTCTAGTACCTTCTCTATATTTTCTTCTGCATCAAGATTATTCCGCTCTCCCCACTTTTTGTCATCAAACGCCTTTTGAACATCTATTATGATTAAAGCTTTATTTCGTTCCATAACGTCACCCCTTCATTCTTTTTATGGCTTTCTCCTTCTAATATCTTATTTTATATAATAATAAAAAGCTTTTACATAGTCTCAAAAAGGAAATTAGAGTATTTATCTTTTCATAATTAGGAATTTAAGTTATTCTGTTTTATAAAAAAAGGTTGGGATATTTTATGGATCAAATTGATAGAAACATTTTGAGGATATTACAGGAGAATGCGAAAATGTCAATGAAGGAGTTAGCAAAAGCCGTTCATTTAACCTCCCCATCTGTCATTGAAAGAGTACGAAGATTAGAAGAACAGCAAATTATCGAAGGTTATCATGCGCAGGTCTCTTTGAAAAAGCTACATCGTCCCATTACTGCACTTGTCATGTTTAAATCAACTGATTGTAAAGCGTTATCGAACTTTTGTAATAATCATCCGGATGTGCTTGAGTGTTATCGAGTTGCCGGAGAAGTGAGTTATATTGCCAAATTAGCCACACAATCTGTGGAGAGCTTAGAACAATTTATTGATGATACCATGGAATATGGAACGCCATCAACGAATATTGTACTGTCTTCACATGAAAAGAAAGTTATTGATCCGTTTGATAGGAAAGAAGAATTAAAATAAATGAGAAGGGTGTATACACCCCTTCCTCACTTATCTTTTGTCACTGGTTTGTAGCTTCCAGGAATAAGGCCAGCTGCAATAGCTAATCGATTCCAACCATTGATCGTAAGGTTTATAAATGTTAATTGCAGCGATTAACGTATAAAACAAGCATAATAGCCCTAGTAGAGTCTCTTTACGAAAATTTTACTCCTTTTAGGGCTATTTGTCGTGGCGTCATATTATTTCCCGCTTACAAAGATACTCGACAAAGATCGAATAAGTTCCCGTTTACTGTGTACCCGCAGTGGATTTTCATCGCTTAGATAGTCGCATGACTAGCGCTCCCCAAAAAAAGAGTTGCCTTTATGGCAACTCCTCAACAAGTTCATTAGATTATTTAACAGTCGTATCTGATTAAAAAAATATACTAAACTATATTCCAGTAGTTTCTTTACTTTTATAACAAATCCCGAAAGTTCCGGTATGAAAAAGAAACTAACAGACTATAAATCATACAGAATGAAGAAAAAAGTAATTTGCTCTTTTACTGTTTACACCGCCTTCTTCTATTTACCGTAATGCGGACCGACATCTTTTTCATCCCACAACTCAAGAAGCTGTGAAACAGTTACCATCTGATAGCCTTGTTCCTCTAGTGAGGTCAATAGCTGCGGCAATGCATCCGCTGTTGAAGGATGAATATCGTGCATTAACACAATTGATCCTGGCGAAACATTAGACATTACTTCTTCATTTACTGCTGCCGCATTACGACTTTTCCAATCCAGTGAATCGACTGACCACATAATAAGAGAATTGTCCATGCCTGATGCTGCCTGCTCTACATCACTGTTTGAAGCACCATAAGGCGGACGTAATAAATTTATAGTCCTGCCGGTAGCTTTTTCAATAATATCATTAGATTGTTGCATCTCTACTATAATTTGATTTAATTCTAAGGCAGTTAAATCATAGTGATTCATAGTATGACTTCCTATTTCATGCCCTGCTTCCATCACTTTTTTGGACAGCTCTGGATAATATTCTACCTGGGTTCCAAGCATGAAAAACGTCGCTTTAGCATCATGTTTTTTCAATGTATCCAGAATTCTAGGTGTCACTTCTGGATGTGGACCATCATCGAAGGTTAAAGCAACATATTTCCCATCCGGATCAAGCTGCGGATAGTCCTCTGTAGACTTTTTTTCTTTTTCGGTCTCTTCTTCGGTAAGTTCGATATTTAACTTTTTCGCAAATGTTTCGTTCAAGTAAGGCTTGATTTCCTTGATTGGAATTTCCACTTTTATAGAACCTGCCGCACCCGCAGCAATTTCATACTCATCAAAATAAAATATCACATTGTCCGGAGTGACTGACCACTTCCAGTTGTTTGAATCATTTAATGCCTTCTCTGCCTCTTCATCCAATATATAGGGCTTGATTTCTTCATTACTGTGCAGTTTGTTCATAATCAGTTCTTGAATATCCTGTATGGAAGATTTATTTAGCTGAAAGACATCATCAATCTGCAGCAATTTATTTTCATTCAAATCCATGACGAATGACTTTATTTTTGTTATGCCATTTGCTCCACCTGTTATCTGATATGCTTGGAATTCAATCGTATAGAGTTTATCAGCTATTTTTTCTGTGTCTACTTGAATATTTAAATGCGCACGAAAATCATTTTCCTCAAGCATGTTTTTCGATTCTTCTATGCCTGATGTGAATGCTTCTTCCTGTTCGTCTATCCATTCATTCATGAGTTTATTAATCTGTTCATTATCTGTATACGGTTTACTCACTGATGATGTATAAAGGTCTGTTTCTCTTGTTTTTGTTTCGATGTTCAAGCCTGGATAAACACTGGAATCTACAATTTTTTCATTTGGTTCAAGTGATTCTCCAAAAACCTTAACAAAGACTTTATCTATTCCAAAAACAATTCCAGCAAGTAACAAGAAAATAACAATCCAACCAGGTAATTTTATACGTCTAATCATGTTGTACACTCATTTCCTTTAAGTATTAGTTTAATAGAATGCTATGTTATCATTAAAAAAATTTCCTATCTAATTTTAAACAAAAAAACACTTTCTGTGCAAGGCTTTTGGTTTATTTTAAATTTGTATTCTATTACTTTGGTAGGTAAGAACTACACTAAATAAATGAAAAAAGAACCCATTTCTGATAAAGGTAAACTCCGAAGAAATAACTAATATAAAGGGTTCTTATCATGGCTGCTTTACCGCAAATCACACTTGATTTCAATCGCAAAGCGAATTATCCTCCGAGACCGGTGAAATAATTTTTTAAGAATTTGATGGAAAAAGTGCTCCTGCTTCCCAAAAGAAGCGGCAAATTGATTTTTGGTTTGGATTGCATGAGTAACCACTCTTTTCAGGCAAATAAAGCTCGGATGATGCTGAGTTTATTGGCATATAATCTGACTAATTGGCTGCGCACTCTTTGTTTCTCGGAAGGACAAAGACAGAACCAGACGATCCGAACATGTATTATCAAAGTTGCCAGTAAATTAGTGAAATCAAGGCGTTCTTTCTATTTCAACTGGCTTCAAGTTTTGTCTATGCATCTTTCTTCTGCAAAGTGTTACGAAATGTTTCAAGTGCTTCAATTAGAGTGAATGGAAAAGGAAACACCTAGAAATTTTTAAACCTTTGAAAAACCAAGGGAGAAGTCTGCCCAAAAATAGTTATTTTTCTTATGAATACCATATACTTTCATCTTCTTATAATATTTCAGCTTTTGAAAAAATTATTTTGAAAGAAAATAAAAAACAACTTGTCGATAATAAAACATATAACTGCAATAAAAATACAAGTTCTTTTTGATTTATTAGCACCTTTTATTCCATTTTTTAAGGATTTCTTCAGATTCAGTGATAATATAATTTGTTATGGGTGTTAAAGAATACAATAATTTTTTTAATACTACATTTACATTGCCGCCCTCAAATATATCTAAGGCTTCTGGCAGTTCATCTTCATCTAGAACAGAATATTTGCCGCTTGGCGTTATAACAATATCTATAATTAAATCATTAAATGTTACAGCCTTTTGATTAATTTCGGTGTGCTTGACTATATTAATATATAAGCCAATTATTTGGTTATTCCCATCCCTGAATACATAAACATTATAGGGTTTATCACACCAATAAAAAGCCAAGGTATAACTACCTTTTGGCACTTTAAGTATAGAGTTGTCTACTGGCATTTCAAAAGAACGCTTAACTTTGTGATATAAGACTGCTTCTTTATTGTTTAGAACCTTCACTGGAAGGCATTGATATTCCACAATAGAAGAATCATATCTAATTTTCTTTTCTATTATTAATTTATTTTTCATATTGTAAAGCACACCTCTTAACCTAAAAGGTAATCATTTTTTACTTGTATAAATCCGTTGTGAGTTTAAAAAGGAGTATTATTCCAAATAATCAATGTAAAAGTTACCCATTTGTTTATTTTTCCTATAGTCCATATTTGTATAAATTATAAAAATAATTCGTTGGACCATGCCCATTTCCTAATGGTAAGGCATGTCTGATTGCAGCTGTTACATATTCTTTTGCACCTTAACAGATTCTTCGAGAGATTCACCTAGTGCTAAATGAGAAGCAACAGCAGAAGAATAGGTGCGCCTGTACTATGTGTATTTTTAGTATCTATTCTTTCCTTGAAAATTCATGATATAAGTTTCCGTCATAGAGAATACCAGTCGCATTATCCATTCTGTGTCCTCCTTTAATAAGAGTTAAAACGCCTGTTAATTGGTAAATTTGCTTTGCAGTATTTTTCAGATTGTTAAGCGATTTGATTTCCAATTTAGCGATTTTCTCAGCTTCAGGAATATTTGGAGTGATTACTTGATACGAAATGACTCTTGCTTTATTTTCAGCAATTACAGAAGTAATCACGGACATCCCAAATACACCGTGTGCGGAAAAAGTTTTCATACCCGCCTGAATACCTGCACTACCAGTACAAACTGATCCTGCAATGGTTAATGCTTTTTTCAAAAATCATCTCTCCTAAAAAAATAAAATGACATACTTCGATTAGAAGCGTGCCATTTTTAGCAACTGCAAATGACTTGCTCCCTATGCTGGTCTTACTAAATACCATATACAGCCACCAGTACGATTTTTCCAACCTTTCTCTTATTTCATCACCAGCCCACCATCTACATAAATTGTTTGCCCTGTTACAAACCTGCTCCAATCAGAAGCAAGAAATAAAACCGGCCCCACAATATCATCTGGCTCTGCAATCCTCCCAAGTGGGGTTGCATCTGACAGTTTATCTTTTAATACTTCTTTAGAATGCTTTGTTGCTTCTGTCGGGTACACCAATCCTGGAGCAACCGCATTCATGCGTATTCCCACTGTACCGAGATCCTTTGCCATGCTTCTTGTATAGCCGATAATTGCTGCTTTTGCAGTCGTATAATCCTGATAAGGAACAATTGGATGAGCAACGAGATTAGATGTAATATTGATAATACTTCCCGTTCCAAACTGCCGCATTGATGGTAAAACCCCCTGTACAAGTAAATGCGCTGCTTTCAAACTGCCATCAAGCTGTGATTTATAATCCTGCCATTCCATTTCCCATGCTTTTTTTCGATTTTCTGGATCAAAAATATACGGAGCAAAAACATTATTTACGAGAATATCAATTCGTCCAAAAGAGAGCATGGTTTCCTCCACAATCATATGAGCACCTTCTTCTGTCGCAGCATCTGCACCGACAGCAATAGCTTGTCCCCCAACTTTTTCACATGCCTTTACTACTTCTTTGGCAGCTTCTTCACTATGACGATAATTCACAATCACGGAAGCTCCTGAAGCCGCAAATCCTTTCGCAATTGCTGCGCCGATTCCTCTGCTTGACCCGCTCACAATTACTACCTTTTGGTTTAACATAGGACATCACTGCTCCTTTATATTTTCAATATAGTCTTCCATCTCCAGTTGTTCAGAAATCAAACCAAGTTCATAATAGGCATCTGCTCCCTTTTGGATGATATCCATATTCATCTCACCAAGCTCGCCATTCTCATCAAGACTGGCAGCATTCCGCAGTTCAATAATTCCTTTGTTTAAATCTTGTTCTCTTCCATCAATTGCATAATCACTTGCTAATTGTGCAGCTTCATCCGCCTCCTCTATCATCCATGCAGCACTTTCCTCGTATGCTTCCACAAAAGCCTGTAGGGTTTCTTTATTTTCCTCAAAGGTCGAACGTGTAACAACAAAAAAATCACTTGGAATGTTTAAATAATCGCGAACTTCGAAAATATCTGCATTCGTCAGACCTTCTCTTTCAGCTGGAACCAGTGCGGTGTCTGTAGCAGCAGTTGCATCCACTTCTTTCTGCAATAATGGAGCAAAATTCGCAATTCCCGTTTCAATCAGATCAACATCTTCTTCTGATAAACCTGCTTCATGCAGCAGAACAAGCAGGTTGTGATATGTACCACTTGCGCGACTGTAAATACCAATGCGCTTTCCTTTCAAATCGTCTATCGAAGAAATAGACGAGGCATCATTTGTCACCACATTAAAGACATTTTGGGGATATACCGTGTAAATAATAACAAGATCTTCTCCCTGCGCTAATGCACTATAAACAGCCCCAGGATCTGTAAATGCAATATCCGCATGACCAGAGAGCATGGTTTTTAATGCATCCTGTCCACCGTTCCCAGGAATAAGGGTCAGGTCTATCCCTTCCTTTTCAAAAAATCCCTTTTCTTCCTCGACAAGTAAATTGGTCTGTTCCACAATGGGCTGACTCCAGTTAGCAAGCGTAATAGATGTCCGTTCTTCCGCCGAGCCTTGATTGGAATCGTTACAGGCTGTCAGGAAGCCTGCTAAAATAATTAAGATACCTAGTTTGATAATTTTCAATGCTTTTCTTCTCCTTTTTTTAAATGTAGCAGCTTCCACTCTAATAAATTGACCAAGCCGTATAACAGGAAGCCAATCAAAGCCAAAATAATGAGTACAGCAAACATTAACGTCGTATCCATCATGCTTTGCGATGCAGTAATCAGCGCTCCCAAGCCTTGATTCGCACCAATAAATTCCCCTACAATAGCTCCTACAAGTGCTAAAATCACAGCCACGCGTAACCCTTGAAGGATAGATGGAAGGCCTCCAGGAATCTTCAAATGCCATAATATTTGTAAACGACTGGCATGCATCAGTTTAAATAGAGCGAGCTGCTCGTTATTCACTTGTCGCATTGCACTCGCTGTCGCCTCTAATAATGGAAAGAAGCAAACTAATGCTGTAATAACTACTTTAGAAGTTATACCATAGCCAAACCACAGCATAAATAAAGGCGCAAGTGCAATTTTAGGTATTGCCTGAGAAATGACAATATACGGAGAAAATACATTTCGTAAAAAGGCATTCTCACCGATAATAATGCCAGCCCCAATACCAAGCGCTGTACCAATCAGTAAGCCGATGAAAATTTCAGTTAATGTTGTCATTATATGTGGATAAAAATAACCGTTTGTGAATCCTCTCATCAGCACTGTAAAAACATCTGCCGGCTGAGGTAAAATCAAATCTGATACCCTGCGAGCACTATATTCCCATACAACAAACAATAACAATCCAACCATAATAGATGTTATTGCAGCTTTTTTACGCATGAGCTGTCTCCTCTAAAGATTGCCGGATCTCCAGACAATAATCACGAAATAATGGCGTATCCCGGCGATGAGAATTCACCTTACTCCAGTCCGGTGCCTGTTGACGATAAATAAATGCTCCTTTTTCCATCACACCGATTTGATCAGCTAAAAACGCAGCTTCCGATACATCATGTGTTACAAAGAGCATGGCAATATTTTTACTTTGATTTAAATAAAGCAACTCGTTTTGCAGCTCTTCTTTCGTCATCAGATCCAACGCAGCAAAAGGCTCGTCACAAAAAAGAAGTGTCGGCTTTGTAATCAATGCCCGGGCAATCGCAACCCGGCTTTTCTGGCCGCCAGAAAGCGTAGAAGGATACCGGTCAAAAAGGTGCTGAATTTGAAGCATTTTTAGAAGGGCTTTGGCATAAGCAATATCTTCTTCTGTTATTTTTCGTTTCAACTGGATTGGTAATAATATATTATCGATGACTTTTTTCCATTGCAGTAGTGTGGCATCCTGGAAAACAAAACCAATATCCGAAAGAGGTTCTTCCACTGGAACATCCTGATGCAGGACTTTTCCACTCGTCGGCCGCTTCAACCCTGCTGCCAATTGCAGTAATGTTGTTTTTCCACTGCCGCTTCTGCCAAGCCAGCAGTGAATCTCGCCACTACGCAGCTTCCAATTCACTTTTTGCACAGAGAATGTGTCCTTTTCGTACTGGTAAGAAACATTTCTTAATTCTAATTCCATCATATTACTGCTCCTCTCTAATCTGTATAGCTATTAAATGCATCAGCCCCCGACACGGCAGAAGGATCTATATCAACCAACTGAACAAGCTCTCTCATTAATGATCTGCCATCCTGATGCCACCCTGCATGCAGTTTTGTCATCTTGCCAATGCTGGTAATTCTAGTTATTCCCAATGCACCCATCCTTGTTGAAATTTTAAATAATTCTTCCACAGGCGCGGCAATCCCCATTGTCTGTACAACGGTCCTTTTATCTTGAACAAACCTTTCCATATCCTTCCAACTGTCAATAGCAATTACATGAACTACGCGTGATAACGGAGAAGGCTCTAAGAATGCTTCTTTTCCATAAGCTACAATCCATGAACCTTTGGAAGAAGAAAACAATTGCCATGATTCTTGCCACTCTTTCTTATTCCTCCATTCTGCTCTTTCCCCGGCCTCTTCTATGGACAATTTTCTAAGAGGATGTCGTTCTTCATATACTTGTAATTTCCTTGCAAGCAACGCTGCCCACTGTTTTGGTGACGTTTTTCCACCCTTCTCCACAAAAAAAGTATGCGGGGAAAAACACCCCTGCTGATCATAACGAATAACATCTAAAGCCGCTTGCTTGGCAAGTGCTTCATCCTTTTGGCGATCCAGCACTTGATGATGCAATAAACCAAAGCTTAATTTATTCCCAAACGAAATAAAACGGGAAGGTGGAGTGACTTGCTGCTGCAGCATAGTTATGGTTTTATTTGTTCCATAACCTACAACAACATCCGCTTTTGTAAATAATACAGGTTCACGCTCACGATCCCCTCCTTGCCACGATACAATTGCCATCGCATTGGCCAATCTCGGCTCCACTTCTGCTAAAATTTCACAAAATAAACCAATGAAAAAAGGTTCCGTGCTGGAAACTTTTCCAATAACATTCCCTTTCACCAATAAGCTTGCAATCAGGCTCCAAAGCGGCAACCCCGGTACATTCCCCGCCCATACATGCGCGGTTAATTGCGGGCCAATTGCTTTTGTATACCCGCCATGCTGAAAAGGCTCAAACCTGTCCAATATAGATAGCGAGTGAAAATTAACAGCCAGCCAACGATGCAGCTCATGCTCACGAAAGGTTTGTAATGATTGAGTCAGACTCAAACGGATAATTTCTGCATCATATCCTGTAATAATAGGCAACAGCTTTTCTGCCTTTATACGAGCCGGGTGATTCCGATCTAACAACAAGTGGATTGCCTTTGAGACAGCCTGTATGATTTCGGTCGTATCCATGGTTTGAACAGCAGATGTTTTCATAATGCTTCCAAGCTGTTGTATCTGTTCTGGAGCAGGATAAGGCATATGTATATGCACTTTCTCTTCTCCCTTTTTAAAGGAAAGCACACGCTCCTCTATCTTCATCTTCTTTGCTTCAGGCGGCAGATAGCCGCCATACTCAACCGTTGACATGGTTATGTTCCTCCAGCCATTGCTTCGCAGATAATGAACATCCTTTAGGCTCCGCGCTTGCCTGCCGTCCCAGTAATTCAAACCCTGTTTCATGCTCCACCGCCAGGTCACTAGTCTGCACTGCCGGCACTGAATTGATATTCGCCAGATCAACATGAATAAGCAAACCCGCTTCGCCTTTTGGCATTTCTTCCCCGCTTACAGGGTCAACTACTTTAAAACGAATCCAGTGCGGATTTTTCTTTATATGCTTTTGTCCTTTACCAATCGCTGTATAATACTGTGTAGATAATTCTGTCATGCCATACATGTTCACCATATTCTCACGCTTCACATGAAAAATTTGTTCTAACTTTTCATAAAACTCCTCTTCTTCTAAGGATCTGGAAATATTCTTAAATCCACCCGTGTCAAATATAAGACTATCCTTATGTAAAGGCAGCGTTTGATCTATCTCCTCCAACGCATCAAATAAATGAACAAAGCTGTAGCTTGCACCGAGGACAATCACTGACGTATCCTTATATTCTTTCGTCCATTGAATGAATGACTGTACCTCCAATCCGCTACGTGTTACAAAATGCCTTGAATCCTTCGTCCCCTGATACTCCCGCAACATGGTCAAGTAATGGGCAAGCGATGAATTTGGCATCTCCTCTTCATCCGGGAATAGAATAGCTATTGGACGCTGCTCCTCACTAACAAACTGTTGAAAGCTGTTTCGTGCAGAAAAATCGTAAATATCTAAATTCTCATGATAATGCTTTCCTTGTTTCCTGCTAGTTGTCCCGCTGGTCATAAAAATACGCTCACAATCCTCCTCCGGAACCGTGCTTAAGAAAGTATTTTTAAAAGCTTCCGTAGATACAGCAGGAATATCCTTCCACGTACGGACTTGTCTGCTACCTATTCCATTTCGTCTACAAAATTGCTGATATGCTTCATTCTCTCTATACAAATATCCAAATAGTTGCACAGCAAGCTCATTAAACGTATATTTACTTTCTTCTGGTCTTTCGATAAACATCTGGATATCTTGTTTCAACACATTCTCCTCCATTAAACTAATTTTGATAACAAAAACAAAAACACCCTAGGCATTACGAGCCCAGGGTGCATACAATACTTCTTAAATAGAATGTAAATCTCGTATGTTCCCTACGCTGGCATCAACCAGATCAGGTTCAAAGGGTCTATATCTTACGGATCCTATCTCAACCAGCAACACTGGTCCCCCTACACTTTTATTAAATTTTTATAGCTATTATAATTAAAGCATTTCATAATTCACTCAACGAATTCAGAAGAATGGAAAGTGTATACAGCTTATTATTACTAAGCAAGCCATCACTTCCCTAGGCTAGAATTAACTAGATCAGATTCCAAGGGTAGAGTTCCCTCTCTTAGCAATAAAAATTGCTCCCCAAGTGAAAATTAAGATATTATATTTTCAATTAAAACATACCTGGTTTTGTCATTCAAGTTGTTTTTCCTTTCGAACTCATCATATGCCCTAATCTTCACTCCCACGCTGAGCATTGCTACCTATTTATTTTAACTTTTTCTTCGTTAATTATTTTTTTATTACGAAGCTGTATTACCTTACTCATAGTTAACACTCTGATTACAGCACTGTCATTGCTACTTTTGAAAAAAGCAAACTATCATTTAAGCAAATGAGTGATAGAAAATGAATCGGCTCAAAAACAGATTGGATTCCTATAAAAATAAATAACTAGCTAAGAAATCCAGCAATTTTATTATGTGATTTGTGAAAAAAACCTTTATACAAGTTCACCTATTTTATTGATGAAGCATGTTTTATCACCGGAGATGAGGGATACAAATGAAAATTATTTTTATAAAGGTAGTGACAAATTCAAAAAAATCAGTACATATGCGAAAATAAAATACCAGCTTCTTATCATGATGATGTTATTACAGCTGGCTTAGAAAGGAAACGAGATGCTCTTTTAATGACAAATAATAAATGGGATGAACTATATAATGATCAGGAATATAGATATGGAAAGGAGCCGAATGTCTTTGTTCAATCTATGCTGCCTGATCATCCTCCATCAGATGTACTGAGCCTGTCGGAAGGAGAAGGACGTAATGCAGTCTACGCAGCTGAATTGGGACATCGTGTTACTGCCTGGGATTATTCATCCGTAGCTTTAGATAAATTACGGCAGCTTGCTGATGAAAGAAACGTGAACCAACTTTTCCGATTGCCTGTTCTGTTTCCAGCCAAGAATGAGCTTCTTGCAAGTTTTCCGTGTTAATCGGGGATAACTTTTTCTCTGCTTTTATTCATGCTACAAAAATCAAGCACTAAATCATAATGGTTTAAGTGGTGTATTCAAATACACTACTGATGGTGAATAAGATATCTCTATTCATTTCAAGATTTAATATATATTTAAATTTGTAAGATCTTCTCCTGACACAATAAATCCTAGTTGTATTCACTTAAAAATTCTTCTATTTTTTGTCTGGTTGTTTGATTAGCTATACTTTCCCAGTTAGTGTCATAACTATGATCAGAAAACGGAAAATAGTAAGCTTGGTTGTCTATATTATTTTCTTCGAGTTTTTCATGCAGTATTTCTATTTGCTCTTCAGGTATTACTTTATCTTTTAGACCGACAAATGAAATCGTGGGTGCAGAAGATTCATTTACATACTGAATAGGAGACATTTGACGATAACGATGTTTGATTTCTTTTGTTTTGGGTTGACTATCCATGAGTTGTTCAAGCAGTGGCTGAATAAATTCTTTACTATTAGTATCATCATAGAGTTGTAATAAATCCGATGGCCCATATAGATTAATAATAGAATTTATTTCCACGGTGGAATCGGAATCCGTTTCTCTGGGAACAAGGCTGTTTTCCTTTAAATCCGTATACCCAGTTAACAATGCTAAATGACCCCCGGCAGAAGATCCTATTAAATTAATTCTGTTTATATCTAAATGATATTCATCCGCATGTTCAACAATCCAGTTTAACGCAGCATGTGTATCTGAAATTTGTTTTTGCCACATGTCGGGTCCATTTTGACTGTATTCCACATTAAATACAACATATCCTTTCAAATTAAACCATTTACTCCATGAGGTAACCTCACTTTTATCCCCGCTGCTCCATCCTCCGCCATGAATATTTACGATAACAGGACGATTTTCATCATTCACTTTTGTATCCCATACATCCAGTAATAAATCTTCATCTTCCGCAGTTTTATAAACAATATCTTCTTCTAAATTGGAATACGTATCTGTGCCAGAAAAAGAAAATGTATAGTTATCCATCAAGGCTGTTTCTGCGTCAATACGATCTGCATAGTATTGGTTTTGAATCCCGGATAGGAGCGCGATTCCTAAAAAAGAAATACAGATGAATGCCCAAATCATTTTTAAAAATAATGCCGATTCTTTCCAAATAAGAAGGAGTAAAATAATTAAAGCTGCTACAGCTAAAATGAATAATGCTACAGGAAATGTGAGCAGGTAAAATGAAATTTGGCCTGAATAGGCATCATATCCACTAGCCAAAAATGAGCGCCAAAGCAACACACACACGCCTGTTAGCGCTAGTAAACTAGCAATAATACCAATTTTGTTGAAAATAGATTTAAATTTTGTAAATGTCATTTCGTTTCTCTCTTTCATTAGTTTATCTGGATAGCGATACCCCGAAAAGAGATTTTTGAAACTAAAGCCAGTTCGTCACACTACTTTAAATACGCTAATGTTCACTTGATTTATAACTTTCCTTAATTGTTCGCCGTTATTATTTTTATCTATAACATTTTACTCTTATTATTTTTATTTACCACTGAACCATTATTTGGAGTGCACTGGAAGAAAGATTGATATCACATCTTCTGTAGACATAATCAGTATTTTATTCTGAGTGTATTTGTTACCATTTTCCCCTTTTTTCTGGTAAGATTCTCTTCCTCTTTGCATTCATATGACAGGAGAGCATGTTTTACAGATAAAACAAAAAAGATCAAAAACGCTTCATGTTATTTAATCTGGATAAAGAAAGCATTATGTAGTTAGATTGGGGTGTAGAAATTCTAAAATAGTATATTTTTACACTCCCTTTTTTAAACGAACGTACCTCTTACTAAATCATAGAGGGTTTTATCCCTCCTCTTAAAATAACTAACAAAGTTTTTGTTTATTCTCTATCCCCTTTTAAAAAACTCATCATTTCTTTTAAATCAGCGATGGAAACATTCGCATTACGTAAGCAGGAAATCACTTCTATCCAAGATAAATCTTCGTCATTGTAGATTCGATAACCATTGCTAAGTTCAACCCAGCAACGATAGCCCATGTATCTTCATGTCCCTCCATCAAGCTGCTTGCCTGATTGAAAGGCGTGCCGCCCCAAAGATCGACTAAGAATAATACTTCATCCTGATTGTCGAAAGAAGCAATCGCCTCTTCCATTTTTGCTCTTACGTCATCCGGTCCTTCACTCGGCATCAACGTAACAGCCTTGACATTCTCTTGCTCTCCAAAGATCATCGCTCCAGACTGCAAGATACCTGTCGCAAATTCACCATGGCTGGCAATGATAATTCCTACCATCTTTTTAACCTCCTTTTTTTGATTGTTAAGGATTAAACTAATATGAGCCGATTCTTAATAATGCTTTTTTAACATCTAAAGCGCTTTCGTAAAAAAAAGAGAGAAGAGTAGTTTAATGAAGTTAAGGATACGAAATGCCCTTATTCTTCATTCACTACCATTCACTCCTCCCTAATTGAATTAGTAATATCAAAAATATTAAATGATTATTCTACTAGCTTTCAATGAGTAATCTTTTAATAGTACCAAACAAAGGTGCTAGAAAATCTAAATAACCGGTATTAAGCTAATTAAACATTTCAAATTAATTACTTCTTTATTCTATACTTTATATAACCACTTTATATTTAATTCTCTCCTACCATCCGTATTTTTTATATCCCCATTCTTTTTCAATATGCTCTTCTTTTTTTATGACGAGTGTTTCGTGAGGTATATCTTTTTCCACATTTAAACCAGGGTATAGTGCACATTCACTTCCTACTTTTACACCTGGGAAGAATATATTATTAATACCTGTCCTAGTATAGTCACCAATAAAAATCGCATTAGAATAGGTATCTGAATAAGTTCTTCCATTTATTTTGTGTATTTGAGGAGTGTCATTAAATCTTACAATTCCACATACACAGGCTGCAGCAATATCTACATATTGACCAATCACACCATACATTTCACTATAATGAATAGCAGAAATACCTTTCATTGTAACACCCTCAACTTCCGCATTATGTCCTATCCTATTCTCACAACCAATTACAGTATTTGGTTCAAGTTTTGCATAATCTTTAACATACGAGTTATTTCCTATTAAAACAGGGCCATTTATAATAGCTCCAGTATCAACATTTACATTATCTCCAATAATGACATTGCCATTAATGGTTACATTCTTACCTATAATTGAATTATTACCTATCTGAATATTACCGTTTATAGTTGATTCTTCAGAAACAGATGAATTGTCCCCAATAGAATATCCATTTATTTCCTTAGTAAATGAATTAAGATAATATGCATTCACATTTAATATATCCCATGGGAATTGTAAACTGTGCACTTTATCCTGAGCAAATACCGGTTGAATCTTGTTTCCCTCTTTTAAATAATCATTCAATCCATTTTCAATAAATAACTGGTTAGGAATCATAGCCCCTGTCACACGTTGACTGAATCCGTAATTAGCGTACGAAATTGTTTCTAATGCATGCTTATCTAACTTAAATACTCCTGCAACTTCAGAATTAACATAGTGCTCTCGAGCATGGGCTAAAAATTGATTTACTTGATTATTCTCTACAAAAGCACCAATCATATCAATACTTTTTTGTTTTTTTTCTATTAGTAGAGCACTGGTATCTTCTTCTGATTCCTTAAGATATGCCAAATCGTCTAGACTTATAAGGCAATTCCCCTTTTGAATAATAACTCCTTCCTTGAATTGTTCTAAATTGTTTCGTAAAAAAACATCTAAATTTAGGGTTGGATCAATACAATTTATTTCCCGATACTTTCGTAATAAATTTCTAGTTTGGTCTGGTTTATAACTAAGAAATACATAGATATCCGATTCCAATATACCGACTTTTAATAATCTATCTATTTGCCAAAAAATCATTTCTTTATTCAATATTGGAAGGCTATTAATTTGATAATGTTTATCAAAAGGAAACATTTTTGGCTCTATTTCACCACATAATATAAAAGCTTTCATTGTTTTCCTCCTCATCTTATCTATATTGTTTTTTATTAATCTAAATAAAACTCCAAGATAAGAGTGTCTAGAGAATGTTAACCTCTGTCGGGTTTACTTATATATAGTATGCATCAAATAGTAATTTTTTGTTTGATACAGTGCAAACCCTAAATTAAAAGGCTTTCCATTCTCCATACAAGCAATAATTTTTGTATCAATTAACGGTGCTCCTTCTTCAACATCCAAAAATTCAGCAACTTTTGAATTAGCTAAGGTAGCACTAATTCGTTGATCTATAAATTCATAGGATACTCCTTGCTCATTTAAATACTCATAAATAGAGTTTTCGCAAATTTCCACATTTAAATCTTTAACAATTGATGCATCAAAATATTCTACCTCATAAATAACTGCCACTTTATCAGCATATCTAATTCGTTCAACTAACCAAAGTTCTTCTCCAGCAGCGATTTTCATATCTTCAGCTTGTACAGCATTCGCTTTTACTTTTTCCAATTTAAGTAATTTTGTAGAAGGTTCCATCCCTCTATTTTTCACTTCTGAAGTAAATCCAATACCAGCTTTGAATCCAAAAAATTTAGGTATGGGATTAACAAAAGTTCCTATCCCCTTTTTTTTGGATAGTATTTTTTCATTAACAAGTTCTTCAATTCCTCGTCTAACTGTTATTCTTGACACTGAAAGGTTATTAGATAATTCTAATTCTGATTCAATAATTTGATGTGGTTGATAAATACCCGCCTTAATTTGACTTAGTATATAATTTTTAACAATCTCATATTTAGGTGCGTTATTAGTCATAATAAATATCCTCTCTATCTGTTATAATCTGTTGTTATTATACCATCAGAAAGTATATTAATCATTTTGTAAATCATTTCCAATAACCGTAGTATTGGTTAAAGAGTCTATCATTGTACTCATCAGCACCATCTAAATTTGAACTCTTAAATACAGGTATTTCTAACTCTGCTTCTTTTAGGCGTGAAATTACACCAATAATAACCGATTGCGCGATTCCAATTCCTGTAAAATCAGATGTAGGCCCTAAATCTGCTTCTACTCCTTCTATTCGATAAGCTGCATCTCCTTTTGGAGCATGATTATCAATAGTGACATCTGCAATTTCATAGATATTTTTCCCTGACTCATGCCGGGAAGAAACTGATTGGGAATGCTCCATAGACGTCAAAGCAATCACATTTGCTCCTAGCTTTTTAGCTTCAATACACATTTCAACTGGTATATTATTTCTTCCTGAATTAGAAACGACCATAATTGAATCCCCAGCTTCAACTTTATAAAGAGATAACATATTCTTGGCATATCCATCTAATCGTTCCATATAAGTGCTTTTATTTGGCATTTGATGCAACATTACTTCAGGTGGGAGAATACCTTTCACATAAGCTAGTCCTCCTGCCCTAATATAAATTTCCTCTGCTACCATATGGGAGTGACCTGATCCAAAAATATAAAAACGACCGCCATCTTTACAACTATCAAAAATTAACTCTGTAGCCTTATCAATTGATTTTTCTTCATTTTGCACAACTTGTTCCCATGTATTACTCAAATAATTCAAGAACTTTTTAACTTCTGTTTTAGTAGTCATTTCATCTCCACCTTTTCTTGTTATTGTTTTATATTATCACAACATGTTATAACAAGTAAAGGATTTAATGTATTCTTCGATTTTATTAATTAATTTCTCCGCCTCGCCTACTTTAAAGAAACTACTTTGAGCCTCGTACATATCAGTTTTATATAAATCCTTTTCTGCAAAGTAAAATAAATAATCATTTGTAAGACTAAAAATTAAAGCTTGATATTTGCTTCTCAATTTCTCTGTTAAATTAGAAGTTATTTCTCCGGGTATAAAGACAATTAATTGACTATCTAATAGGCCTATCCAAAAAGGAACTTTAATTGAAGAAATATCATTTAAGGTATCTTTCATTTTAATAGTGGCACGCTTTCCTTCAATTTCTACTTCAATTAATCTGCTTTCTTCTACACTATTTTCCTCTTTTAACTTCCATTTTAATTCCTCTATAGAAATTTGTTCCTCTCTCTTAGAAATATTACTTACATCTTTAGTTTTTAATCTTATTGATTTTTCGACAAAAGAAAATCGTTCTAATGTTTCTTTTTCTTTTAAATACTCTTTCTCTCTTAAAAACTGGCCATATAGTGAATTACTAAAAAATCTAGATTGGCTGAAACTTTGTTTTTCTCTTGTAAACCGTGTACTAATATTTGCACTGCTTCCATTAATAAAACTTACTAAATCAAAAGACTCGTTCATTTTTTCATAAAAACCAGAAAGAAAATCTGCTGAAATTAAATAATTACTAGAAGACAAAACAGTAGGGTGACATGAATAATTAACTATAGCTGTTTTACTTGTATCAGTAATAATTTCAAATACGGTCATTATTTGATCTATCTTTTTCGAAGGTTGATGTCTATCCGTAGCAACTTTATGAATATTCGTTTTACTGATACTGTAATTAAAAGTTTTCGTTTTATATTTACTCAATACTATTGATTCAGTTATTAATAAAATAAGATGCTCTTCCATGTAGCTATCATAGTCTCCAAAAATCCCTGTTAAACCACTCTTTATTTTTTTATTTGTATTAATCATTCCACTGGGGCCCGAATGGGTATGTGTTGCAAAAAGAAACAAATCGAATTTATAAGAATCAGTTAAGACATTTTCTTTAATTATTTTTTTAACTTTATAGCGTAATGTACTGTCAATACCTATCACATCAAGTGATATGAAAAATAAGTAATGATGATTGGATTCATCAAAAAATGTATGAGTTTTAACAAATAATGGATCGTGTTCTCCTTTACACTCTCTAACAGGATAATAACCGCTTAACCCCTTAACTTTAATATAATTAATTTTCTTTTCTGAAAAACCATATCGAATTACCATTAATATTCCTCCTTAATAACCGAACGTTACCTATTATAATATGTTATAAACACATGTGATTCAATGGTTAAAGAATTAATCAAACCCAACAACCACAAGACGGTTTAGTCTTTCATTCGGATTTAAGTTCCCAATATACCAGTGATGAATTTGCGAGAATTGTGAAGTCTTATCATATGACGCATTCCTTTAGCCATAAGGGCTGTCCATACGACAATGCCTGCATTGAATCGTTTCATGCGATTTTAAAAAAAGAAGAAGTCAATCACGTCAGATATATCAATTTTTATTCAGCTAAAGTAGCGTTATTCCAATATATTGAAGGTTGGTATAGCCGCAAAAGAATACATGGAAGCATTCATTATCAAACACCGCAAAAGCTAGAAAATAAGATAAAGGCAAGTTCAGCATAACGTAACACATGATCCAGTGCACGGCTTTACATGGAGTGGCGGGCATGATAGGCCTCTCGTGGAAAGCCAGTAACGTTTTAAATAAGCTGGTTTCCTGGCTTAGCAATCATGCCCGCAGAGGCTTCATCTCAATCCCATAGCGTTTTCAGGGAATCAGAATGAGAAAGCAGGTTCTGACTTAACTATGTTGTGTCCGAAATATTAACATAAATCCATATTTTTATATCATATAAAAAGAATCACTTTTCTTTTTTTACCGAGGTTTATAGCTGCCTAAAAAATAGCAGGCAAAATCACTGATAAGCAACTTTGCCTGCTATTTTTTCTAATTTTTTTAGAAATATATTTTCTTGCTATTAATCTGAGTTAGTTAACAATTTCTTTTTAGATTATCTCTGTAAAACTGAAGAGTTTAGCTTCTTTCCTAAAATGAGAGACATACATTTACGCTAATGCGCTTATTTATTTTTACTTGTCTGATAACTTTGATGGGAAACTCTATTTTTGTCTACAATAATATATTCGTCTCTTATTGGTGTATTTTCCATTAAATTCGTTAACATCTCTATAACACCTTTTTGAATTCTTTCTTGTGCCTCTACGGTCATACCAGAATAGTGAACTGTTAATCCTGTTTGTTTAAGAGAACGCCATGGATGATCTACTGGAGCTGGTTGTGGATACCAAACATCGCCGCCATATCTGATACGTCCATCATTGACCGCATGAACAATTGCATTTTTATCTACAATTGCACCGCGAGCGCAGTTAACAAGTACAGCATTTTCTTTCATTTGACTTATTATTTCCTGATCGAATTTGTTCTCCTTATCTGCAGTTAATGGTGATTGAATAATCACTACATCAGAGCTTTTAATTAGTTCATCAAAGGTAACATATTCGATTCCAATTCTTTCTTCTACATCTTTTTTTCTATATGGATCATTATATTGTAGCTTTACATTAAATGCTTTTAACCGTTCTGCTGTTAATTGGCCAATTCGACCAAAACCAAAAATTCCAATTTTTTTATTTAATAACTCATTGGCACTAGAACCTACTCTTGGTAAATCCCATTCACCTTCTTCCACTTGCCTGTGCCCCTCTTCATAATTTCTTAAGAGTAGCAATGTTTCCATCACATTCTGCTCCGCAACACTTTCGTTATTACTGCCAGTTACCTCGGCTACAGTAATCCCTTTTTCTGCTGCTGCTTCTATATCGACATGGTCAGAACCAATTCCCGCGGTAATTGCCAGTTTAAGATTTTTTGCTTTTTCGACACGATCTTTTGTAATATACGCCGGTAAAAAAGGAGAAGATATAACAACATCCATATCTTCAATATGCTGATCGATTTCTTTATCATCAGTTATCAATACTAACTCATCTTCTGTTCCTTTCAGGAAATCCTCTAAGCCTAATGATGTCTCTTTAGTTAGAAGTTGTGAATAACCTGTTGACGCTGGAAATAATGCAACGATTTTCATTATAATCCTACTCCTTTTCATTATAAATTTTTTTACTTCTCTCTTCATGGTATTTTATTTAAGCTCCCCATATAGCACCCCCTTTATATAGAAAAAACCACCATCTTGTAAAATCGAAAGTGATTTCGCAAGATAGTGGTTAGTAATTAGCACATAAGGTACCATAGACCAATCCGCCATTTATTTCTATATTAAATTCGAGTTATTTATCAACAACAAGTAATTTTGTTCTCAAGCATTAATCGGATACAAACCAAAACAATTTATTTATTTGATAACATAGCTAGATATCAATATCATGACAGTAGTTAGTAATTAGCACATATGTACCATTGACTAAGCCACCTAAAAAAGTCTATTAATTTTACAGTCTATCTATTGGTTTGTCAAATACAAATATTGAAATAGCTTCGTCATCTTCTACATTAATATCTGCAAATAGTTTTAAAAATTTCGCACCAACTAATTCTTCTAAATCTAAAGGCCGTACTTTTTGATACAATTGCTTAACCATTTGTGTCCTGGCTTGCCATATCATTGTATGACCTTCCTCAGTTTGAGCGATAAACTTTTCTACAGGACTAAGGCTCCCATTCATATAAGCAATGGCCCAGGTACCATTAAATGATACTTTAATTTTCTCAGGGCCTTTTCCAATATGCTGTTTGCGATAGGACCGAACTAAGTTGGCAAACTGTTGTTCGACTTTATGAATAGTTGTGGACATATATAAATCCTCTTTCATAAATATTATTAATCTAATCTTAAAAATTATTATAGCACTTTTTTTATATTAATCAAATTAAACCAATCAAATTAAGCCGAAACACTAGATTAAAAAATACCTTTTCATCCGTATATTCTTATTTTTAATATGCTGTATATTTTTGCAAAACAACATTACTTCCTGCCCGCTTCATCTGAAGACTGCTCAGCAAACTATAATTAGAACCTTTTTTTAGTTTTATCCAATTTTGTTAAAAAATGAGTCTATTAATAAGCATAAGATCCATCAGTATCTACAAAAATAACAAAGGCATATTAAAGCCTTCGCTACTTCCATACGGATACTTGCTCCGATTTAGATACAAACTGCGCAGACATGGCCTTTGCCCTTGCTTGAAGCAATACTTGCCTTCCCTTCGGAGTTCTCGTATATACCAGTTCCGCTTTACCTAAGTGCTTTTCCCAACAAGTCAGGAAAAGTTCTGCCACTTCCTTATTTTGTGCGAGTATCGCAGGAACAGCATGGTAATCGATACGATTCCACCATAATGTCCGCTGTTTTCGGACAATCATATATCTGGGACTCTCGACAGGGTCCAGCACCTCACGCAAGGCCTCCACATATATTTTCTGTTCATAGATGGAGGCATTCTCTAACCAGCAAGTAATGACGCCATTCTCTTCTTCTGTCTGGATGAGGGAAACAGCTGGCTTTGTCTCTATCCAGCTTGACTCAAATAAGGCCTGGTATACTGTAGTTCCAACTTCACTCATGCTTTTCTCGATACTAATATTACGAAATAAGATTTTGAGTAATCTCCAAATGAATGGGGAAGCAATGATAAGAGCAATAGCTATAATAATAACAACCGCCCATAAAAAAGCACGAAAATCATCTTCCAGAATGCGGAAATTCGTTATTTCACCAAGTACATTATCTACAAAGAAAAAAATGATAGAAAGTATCGCGAGAATCAAGGCCTTGAGGGTATTCGTAAATAAAAATGGACGCGGCACCTGCTGTTTTTGGGTAGACATCTCTTCCTTTAAAGTCCCATCTATTTCAACTGCCGACATCCAGCGCTGGAAAAGCTGCTCCCTCTTCTTCGCCAAATCACACATCTGCTGGTTGGACTGTTTTTTATCGATGCTGTAAAAGGGTGGTTCAGCCAATGATAGTCGACTAATCCCTGTTTGAATCACATTCTTCTGATGCCCCAAACCAATTAAGGCCTTAAAACGTCTTTCCAATGCAAAGTAGTCCTCCCCGCCATCTGGATTGGTAGCGTCTAAACAAACAAGATGCCATATATTGGCTGTTTTTTGCGGGTTGTTTTTCTCTATACGTATCGCTCTCCCGCGCATCTGATTGGACAACATAAAAGAACCAACATAAGAAGCAAGAACTAATGAATTAATAAACGGTGCATCCCAGCCTTCTCCAAGTAACGCAGCTGTACCAATTAATACAGTGATTTCGCCACGTTCAAATAATTGCGTTATTATTTGAACCATTCTATGCCGTGCGCTGGTATTGATAGTGATTTCTACATAACCTGCATCATAGGACAGTTCAGTTGCTATTATAGAGACATCCCATTGTTCGGCAAAATCTTCACAGGCGGCCAATGCCTTTTTGGGAATAATAACAATCGATCCAGTTAAAACCCCGAGCGAAACATCCAATTCTTGACGGCGCAATTGTTCAAAAACAGGCACAGCTCCCAAACGCCGGAGATCCTGCTCATCCTCTGCTTTCTTAGGCAAATCGTCTCGTCTAATATAATCTGTAAGAATAACCTGGCGCAGCTCTGTTCCTAATTCCTGTGCCTCAAAGCCCGTGACCCGCTGGATACTGTTTAATTTCGACGGGCTCTGCACCAATAAACGATTAATTCGATCATTTGCTGTTAAGACCACCCTGCGCTTTTCAACAGCTCCGAGACGTTGAAGATAAGACTGTATTTCTTTTAGTACAGGCTGCTCTTTATCCATATGCTTATCTTGATATAACAGGTGAGTCAGCATGAGTTCCAGCCATTCCAAGCTCCACTCCGGAATTTGTTTTTTCTTCAAGCCCATTATCGGAAGCGGCTTTATCCAGGCCGTACTTTCCACTTCCTTTAAGAAAATAAGCATACTGGAAAAATAGGCCGCCTCCGACAGGATTTCTTCTGCATATGTATCCGGATCCGTAATCCATGGATGTGCTTCCACTTTAACAATAAGTGCCGTGTTATGACGTATGGATTGTTGAAACGCTAGGATCTGGCTTCGAAATTGATTAATTTCCTCCTGCTCCTCATGAGGGGGGTTGGATATCCAGACATAATCTTGAAACGGAGCTAGCTCTGCTTCTCGTACCAGCTCTGCTATGCTTATTTCAGCATCAATCTCGCCGCACAGCTCCAAATAGCGGTTCCATTCCTGGATGGATACATCATATGGCGGAGTAGCTGTCAAAGCCACAATAGCTGGATTAGTAAGTTTTTCTCTAAAAGAAACAGAAGAACGCCACCATGCAGTGCGTAAATGATGCGCCTCGTCCAGTACCAATGTCTTTACATGGGAAGCAAGCTTTTCCTGTACCTCTTCCTCCTGATCAGTCATCCATTGATGAAACCCTTGATAGGTTGCAACTGTGACCAAAGCCTTTTCCTTTAGATCTGTTGTAATCCATTCCGGCTGATCACCGCCCTGATAAAATAATTCTACAAAACGGGTCACCCATTGGTCGCGGATGGCGATGGTCGGTGCCAGTATTAAAGCGGGCTGATTAAAACGCAGCATCATCTCCAGCCCGATAACTGTTTTTCCTGAACCAGGAGGGGCTACTAAATGTAAATGACGTTTGTTCAGATAGATGCCCATATCATCTATAATAGCTTGTTGATAAGATCTCCATGAATATTTTAATTGTATACGTTCAGGAAAGCTGTCCATATCTGTCTCCCCATTTCCTTGCTCTCTATTCTATATTATCATCATGATCAGTGAAAGGAGATACGCTTATAATTGGCATTTCCATCGTTTATCCCACTGTCACATCTTTTTATTCACATTATACGATTCAAGTGGAGAATCTGTCTATTGCTGCAATATTGAGTAATCATTTACTATTCTTTGTTCGTATCTATTTTGGTATTTTTGCTTATTTAATGACTAGTTATACGAATGTTAATACGTGTTTTCATAGCTTAATATAATAACTTATAACATATTCTTATATACGAAAAAGCAACCAGCCTAAATGAGATTCATAGGCGGTTGCTTTCTTTGCGTTAAATCGCGATAAGGTTTTTAACATAAAGTAAATCTGTCATCTAGTTCCTAAGCTTAATAGGTCCACACTTTAGCTGGAAGTTCTTGTACTCCAAATTTCAGTGCATCGTCTAAATCTTCCTTATAAATATCCAGGTGGCCATTTGTAATAGCACTCCCCCGGTCTTCGCACACGTAAGTTTCATCCAACTCTGGGATATGTATTTTCGTGCCAAAAGGAAGAGACTGCGGACATGCAATTGTCCTTCCTTCTTCTACTTCTTCACCAGATGCTGTGATACCATAGGCAGGATCACCAGGTTCTTTACCAGTAGATTCAGGACCAGCTGTATAAGCGGTAACCGTAAAAGAAGCTCCATTTTCATCTGGTATTGTTATTGTTTGACCGGCTTCAATATAAGCGGAGTCCGATATAGATGGATTTGCCGCAATGACAGCATTAACGTCTACCTGATAGTTTTGTGCGATTCGATACACATTGTCTCCTGGTTGTACTTCATGATACTGCTCCGCAGATGCGGTCCCTGCAAAGAACACGAATCCAACCAAAGCAAGAAAAATTGAAAAAATATACTTGATAATAACACCTTCCTCTCCAATATGATAGTAACTATCTTCCCCTCTTCTTAGCTTATAAACTTAAATTCTATCTATTTAATCTAATTGTAATAAAAATGAAAAAATTGAAATATATTTTATTCCATTGATTATTTTCCCAGGGATGAGAATGCAGCTAAATCATTTGCGTAAACGTTTAATCAGTTAATTACTTTTTCATACCACAATAGTACCTTTTCTGTTTGTAATGCAAAGGTAAATAGTTCAATAAAGTAAACGGAGTTAAAAAGAAAGCGATAAATAATTCACAAATACTCGAATTATTTATCGCAGGAAATTATCATTATCAAATGCTTTTAAGCGTGATTCATGATCGTATTGTAATCAGTTTGATAAGTCTGACCCTCAGTTTTAACTTCTTGTTTTAATTTCAAGATAAGGAAATGATATGGCATCCAATAATTTTGTACCGTTTTTTCTTATCAATCAGTTATATTCTATGTATGAGTGTAGTAATTAACCTTTCATTTACAAAAGAGAAGGAATCTCTATCAAGTCTCTATATGTTGGTTTGAGGGGGTAACACAATGAGTCATCTGATACATTCACAGAACAATTTTGATAGAGAAACCTTATTCCTTATCGATAATGATAATCATTATCACTTGAATTGTCAATACATAATTGCAATATTATTTATTTGAAGAAACAGATTCATTCATTATAAAACAATATCCTACTGGTTAATTACGATTAAATCAAATGATGATGGCGGACATAGAACGGAGAAATAATAATCCTCTGCAGAGTCCCACTGCTTATGCCAGGCCTCATCCGCATACCCCTCTCTTACATTACTCCTATAACGGCAAACCGCTGGTAACACATCCACTAGAACCTTAAAATCAACAACATCAGAGAGTTCTGACAGCGAGCTATAAATTTCATCAAGAATAATGACCTTTGAAGGCGCGTCCGTTACGGAAGATGGTGTCAGACCGGTTCCCGTAGAAAAAGAGAAAAGATGATATTGAACGCTCTCCCCTGCTATAAGCGGTAACGTAGATTTTCCTGCGCCACTCCCTCCGTCCAGCGACACCACTAAAGGATTGGTTCGTCCTTTCAGGCGTATATTTATAGCAGATACTATTTGGAGGGTAGCTTCCTTTGTTAATTGATTATTTTTCACGATTATCCCTCCTCTGGATTAGACGCAAGTTTAAATTCACTATCTACAAGTATTCATTTCTTTGGAATAAATGCTTTTTAAACTAAATTTTCTACTTCGACATGTTTGCAGCTTGCCATTACGCACATTGTAACATAAGAAATTTTGATTACATTGTGTTTTCAACAAAATTGCGCAGTTGGTATAATAAATAACCTTTCCCTTCCAGCAAAAAAAGAACCCTCAATAAATGAGAGCTCTTTAACCTTGAACGAATAAACTGGACTCATTAAAAAATTTGAAGCCGTTCTGTTCCTTCTTATCGGCTGCTCACTTTTTTACTTTCCGAAAGCCAGCCTTCAAAAGTGTAGGACATTTCCCAAAAATGAAGTTCATATTCTTTTGCAATAATAAATTGTTCTTTTACCTTTTCTTTTTCCTGGTCATTCATATCTTCAACTAAAGTGTTTAGTAAATTAATCATTTCGCTTGTTGAATCTTGAAACCAGTCACTTGCATACATTTTAATCCAGTTACGATAAATTTCCGGCTCCGGTGCTGCATGTTCATTTACTTTTCCGATATCCGCATATAACCAGTAGCATGGCAGTATGGCAGCGACAGTATGTGCTAGATTTCCAGACATGGTTGCTCGATATAAATGCGAAGTATAGGCATAGGCAGTTGGCGCTGGTTTGAAATTATCTATATCTGCTTGAGTAATATTTAAAATCTCAGCGTGTTCCTTATGCACGGTCAGTTCGGCTTCTGCTGTAAAGCGTGCTTTATCAGCTAAAAGAGCAGTCAGTTTAAAATCCTCAGCCTGGGATGCTGCAATCGCGTGGATCTTTCCGTAATGTTTTAAATAGTAAATATCTTGTAATATATAATACTTAAATGTTTCCAGCGGTAAATCTCCCTTCACAATTCCTTGCACAAATGGGTGATTTAAACTCTGCTCCCAGCTTTCTTTTGTTGCAGCACGTAATTCATCCGTAAATTTCATAAAAAAAACCTCCTCTAATCTTTTTTCTAAAGACTCGTAGAAGGAAGTATCTGCATACAAAAACATACACACGTAAAAACAACGCATGGTTTGTCTGCTTATTCTACTTCCCTCCGCTGGCCTTAACCAGATCAGGTTCTAAGGGTGCTAAATATACATTTATCTCAGCCGTCACGGCGCCCCTAGCAGAAAATTTAAATGTATTCGATTGTCTATTATGGTAGCAGAACAAATTTTTAAGTCAAGTCTTTTTAGTTTATAAAAAAATCAGCAAAGAAATAATCAAATCTATTAAAAAATAGGTTTCCAAAAAGCTAAAAAAACTAGTGTGTTTCACTCGTTAACATGGATAAATCATTATCTTAATGCTAGTATCCTTCTGATTTACAGCGGTTTCTACAGCTTCTTTGATATCATCCAAACGATATTTATGGGTAATTACATCTTCGAGACCAAGGTCCTGACTGCCAATTGCCTGAATTGCTGTCGGATAACTGTTTGCATAGCGAAAAACACCGTGAATGTCGTATTCTGAATCGACGATATGGGTAATATCTACAGGTATTTCTGAGGACGCAGGTAATCCGACTAATACAACCCTTCCTCCCCGTTTCGTAATTGTCAGTGCATCCTGTACTGCCCGGTTATTACCAGAAGTTTCAACAGCGATATCCAAACCGCTGCCAGCTGTTGCCTTTTCTATCTCCTCATGAATATTATCTTGTGTTGGATCAAATACCTTTGTCGCGCCAAATTTCTTCGCTAATTCTCTGCGATATGGTACCACGTCAGAGCAATAGATTTCGTTCACTCCGAATATTTTCGCAGCCTTGATCGCTAACAGTCCAATAGGTCCTAAACCGGTAATCAACATTTTATCATTGGGATGAACTTTTCCGCGCTGCATCGCATGAATGCCTACAGAAAGCGGTTCAATTAAAGCCCCTTCTTCATAGCTCATTTGATCCGGTATCTTAAAGGCAAAATCACTGCGAATCGTGATATATTCAGACCATGCTCCGTCAACTGGCGGGGTTGCCATAAATTGTACCTCAGGGCAGAGATTATATCGGCCTGATTTACAATATTCACAAGTTCCGCATACAACACCCGGTTCGACAGCTACACGATCGCCTGCTGCCAGATTCTCGACCTGACTGCCAGCTTTAACAATATCACCTGCTAATTCATGCCCTAAAATGAGTGGTTCTTCTACGACATAACGTCCGATTTTGCCATGTTCGTAGTAGTGTACATCAGAGCCGCATATGCCAATACACTGAACTTTGATTAATACTTCATTTTCCTTTGGTTCTGGTATATTAATTTCCTTAACCTCAATATCCAATGGCTTATTCAGAACTGCTGCCTTCATCTTTTTCATTCCACTACACCTCTTTGATATGTATTGTTTTGCCAAGCGTATAAATACGTCATCCTATACTATTTTGGAAAAATAGAGAGCTATAATTTTTTAAGAATATATTCTTCATTGTAACATGCGTGTTGATATACGATAAATAAACGTGCGGTCTTTCTCTTTTTATGGAATACAATGTGCTAATAAGCTCTTACCCTATTCTCTTAGAACAGCTTCTCAATGTAAGGCATTCCATTTCCTCCAAAATTAAAACACTATCTTTGTTCGAGATAGTGTTAATAAGAAGATAGCAGGTATCATTTAAATTCAATTTTTCTTGCTTATTATTTAGTATACAAGTGAGAAAGCAGCTTTCTGTTTTTCTCATCAAATTTTGAGTTGTGAGAAGAGACATAAATCTCATTATAGGCATCCGGCTTCATATACAGCTTTGCTTGATTCACTGTATTCGCTGCATCATTGTACGCGCCGGCAATTAAGTGCACCTTTCCATCGAATGAAAGAATATCACCGGCAGCATATAAACCAGCTATGTTCGTTTCAGCTTTTCCGGATCCTTTTACGAAAAAGTCCTGTTCAAGTTCTACTTTCAACGGACTTTCTTTAATAAATTTCAGCTCTCTGTCAAATCCATGATTAATGATTAAATCGTCCACTTCAAAACGAACTTTTTCCCCGGTTTTTTGGTTTTTCGTCAAGATTTCTTTGACATGATGACCTTCTTCGTCTGCAAGCAATTTTTCTATTTTTGTATTTTTATAGATATGGACAGAGGAGGCTTCCAGATGAGCGATATGCGCTTCCATCGCTTTGAATTCCTCCCCTCGATAAACCAATGATACCTGTTCCGCAATGGGCTCTAATTCGGTAGCCCAGTCAATGGCCGTATCTCCTCCGCCGGAAACAATCACTTTCTTATCTTTAAACCTGTCAAGGCTCTGTACTGTGTAATGAAGATTGCTTACCTCGAAACGGTCCGCTCCCTCTATATCCAATTTAATTGGTTCCAGAATACCTCCGCCAGTTGCCAAAATAACCGTTCGGCTAACGTATTTATGTCCTGTATGGGTTGTCACCACAAAACAATCTTCCATATTCTTTTCAAGTTTTTCCACTTTTTCATTTAAAATAACTTCCGGGTTAAATGTACGTGCCTGCGCTTCCATTTGCTCTATCAATTGAGCGCCGGTAATCGGTGTTAGTCCTCCTATATCCCAAATCATTTTTTCAGGATAGATATGAACCTTCCCTCCGAGGTTTGGTTTAAATTCGATAATGCGGGCAGATAGATCGCGCATCCCGCAATAAAAGGCCGCATACAATCCAGCCGGGCCACCGCCTATAATGGTTACATCTTTGCATTCTGTCATCGTCTAACAACCTTCCATAAGTTAAATTTTCTGTATTCTTTTTTTAATATTCGTGAGGATTCACACCAGATCGATAAAAAACACACGCTAAAATATTGGATAATATCTAGAATGATGCGCAAATTGGGAGATGAAAAATGTCTTCAATTACTTCAATTCGCGAACGCCTTAGTTGGACCTGGGACTGCGTTTACTCGTCCCATCAAAACCGCTAGATAAAGAAATCCTACTATTTAATGATAATGATAATCATTATCATTATAAATGTCAATGTGTCTTTTTTTATTTCTATCTTTTCGTTCCTGATTAAGCTACTTAAAAAACCGGTAAAAGTCATCTCATACACAGCAAAAAAGTCTTGTACCTAAAGGATTCTGCCGGTGCAGCTCTCTTTTTTAGTACAAGACTTCAAATTTCTTTCTATGAAAACAGCTATACTAATAAACCTCAAACTCATATTCATCGGATACGCTTATTGCATTGCAGAATATTAACATAAGATTTCAACCTTCTCTGTTGACTTTCGGTATTTCCTTTGTTTCACTCGCTTCTTCATCACTTATGATGCCTTCTGCTGATTTTTTAAATGAAGTCAGTGTTTTCCCTAAGGCAGAACCAATTTCAGGCAGTTTTTGGGGACCAAAAATGATCAAAGCCAGAATAATAATCAGAATCAAGCCTGGGATACCGATATTGGAAAGCCCCATCCTGTTCCCTCCTCTTTTATTCTATCATTAAACATGCTGGCTGTTTTTACTCACTTGGACCAATTGGCCTCCCTCATCGAGAAATTTAATAATCCCTTCCGCAGCCCGATATGCCAGTGCCCCTACCGTGCCAGTCGGGTTGTAGCCGCCATTATGGGCGAAAGCAGAAGCACCGACAACAAATAGATTATCGACCTCCCACATTTGTGAATAGTTATTTACTGCAGAGGTTTCTGGGTCAGCACCCATAATGACACCGCCCGTATTATGGGTTGTCTGGTATGGGACGATATCATAATGTTCGCTGATTTCTCTGACGTCCACGTGATCGGCACCCATTTCTTTTAGAATCTCTCCGGCTTTTTCCGAAAGATAGCGATGTAAGTTCCGGTCCTGCTCTGTAAAATCGTACGTTAACTTCAATAAAGGATTACCATATGCATCTTTATAGTTTTCATCCAAGCTTAAATAATTGTTGCGATGCGGCATGGAAGCTCCTTGTGCACCAACAGAAAGAGATCGATTAAAATAATGCAGTGACTGCTCTTTAAAATCCTTACCCCATGATGGCGTGCCCTTAGGAACTGGATTGCTTTCAATTGGCCGGCGTCCTGTTTGTGTAATTGATAAGGAACCGCCATGAATGAAATCTAAAGCTTTATGATCGAAATTATCTCCATTGTAATCATCTACGGTAGCCCCAAGCGAGCCTGCTCCCATAAAAGTGTTAAACTTCTCGTTTTCAAAGAAGCCCGTTGCGCCACCCCCGATTTGATAGCAATAATTCTTCCCGATGACGCCTTTTCCAGTTTCCGGATTATAAGGCTTGCCAATTTCTGATTGAAGCAGTAAACGCGTATTGTTTAATACATAGCTTGTCAAAATGACCACATCTGCAGGTTGTTCAAACTCCTCTCCCGTTTGCACATCGACATAACGGACACCGGTTGCCTTCCCATCATTATGAAGTACCTCGACCACGTTGGAGTCAGGCCGCAATTCAAAGTTTCCTGTTTTTTTTGCAGTAGGGAGAACGGTGATATTCGGGCTTGACTTTGCTCCGTACTCACAACCAAATCTCTCACAGAAACCGCAATACTGACAAGCATTGATTGTTTCCCCATCCGGATTTTCATATGCCTCCGATAAATTTGCGGACGCCATCTGGATAGGATGAAGATTTAAATTCTTAGCAGCTTTTTTAAAGCGATCCAAGATGGGAGTGCTTTTCATTGGGCCTGTCGGATAATCGTTCTTCCGAGGAGCTCCCATTGGATTCTCTTCTCCGCTGATGCCAGTAGTTTGTTCAAATTTATAAAAATAAGGCTCTAGCTCATCATAAGTGATGCCCCAGTCCTGTAATGTATAATCGTCGCTCAGCTTGTCCTTTCCATATTTTTTATCTGTTTCCGATTTGATTTCCAAGTCATATGGCAAAAAACGCCACGTATGTCCATTCCAATGATCACCAGCACCGCCGACACCTTCTCCTAGAAGAAATGAACCTAATTGTCTCATGGGCAGTGCATGTTCATCCCGTTTATTCCGAAATGTGATGGTTTCTTTCGAGGTATCCTGCATCAGCCCATAACGGACAGCGTAACGGTATTCATCATGAACCATATGAAAATCTTCTGTTCCTCTGTCACCGCCTCGTTCCAGACCAACGACTTTATATCCTTCCTTTGTCAACTCTGCGGCAATAATACCGCCTGTCCAGCCAACCCCAACAGTGACAACATCTACCTTGTCCAATTTCTTTGCCATATCAACAGCCTCCTCATCGTATTACAAATGATCGTTTAATGCTTTTGGTTCCATCTCTATAAAGCTTTCATCCTCAATTTTATCGGTATAACTCATTTGACTGCCTGGATATTCCTTCATTTTCCAACCGCGCATTTTATCATTCCCGCCATATAAAGGATCAGCATAAGCACCTGCGAGTGTTGATGCACGCAGCATTTTGAAAAACTCAGAGGACGCAACCCCTTTTAATTTTACTTCGTCATTTTCAAATTTTTGCAATATTTTATCCTGCTGTTCTCCTTCCAAATCTATAAAAGACTCCTTATAATCATTTTGGCTTTCCTGCTCTAATGCACGAATTCCCTGCATAAAGATTTCATGACGTTTTAATGCAGACTGATAGCCTTGAAAAGGGGTTCCCTTACGAAAGGGACCTTGCATATATTCTTTATCATTATTTCCATATGCTCCTGCTAACTGATGATCAATAAAATAGGGAACTCCAAGAGCTAACGCGCCAGGTCCATTATCATCTTCTGGAAATATACGCTCCGTCGCTGCACCAAGCGTATTAAAATCAGCATGTCTTGTGAAATACATTAATGCCTGGTTGAAATTCTCCTCTTCTTTTACAGTAGGTGCAGCTGGCTGTTTCGTTCCACTCCCACCAAAGCTTGCTCCAAACACAGATCCTATCAAACCGCCGCCGATAAGACCTCCTGCTACATACCCGGAATTCTTTACAAATTTTCTGCGTGACATCTTAGAACCTTTTGACTCTTCAGCCATTTTACTCCCGCCTTTCTAAAACAATTAAAATGTTACAACTAGAATGTAAAAAAACTCATTTTGAGTGAGTTATCAAGATGGGAAAGGAATGATTCTGCTTTGGATACGTTCTAAAACTTCCTGCTTTGCGTACCCTTTCTTTATTTCAAGTTTATTTTTCTATGTTCTCTCTATACGTTTTGATACTTTCACTAGTTTTTAGTTCGTTATTACATCTATATGTTTTCTCTGATGGTCATATACCTTGTAAGTCAAAAAATACGAAGATTGGTTTGTTGTTATTTCTAATATTCTATGGCAATCAGGTCATCTCTAAACAGTCAATTCAATTAAATATATAGATAACTTCTTTTACTCCATTTGGTTTCTTAAAAGGAACAATGTTTAATTAAAGTGCCTGCTTCTCAAAAAAGAAACTTTGGATTTACGATGATTTTAGTAACCAAATGAATACAGACTTATCGTTTGAACTACGCAATATAGATTTATTTTCCGGAAAATACTTCAGCTGCGATGAAGCGCTGATAAAGCGATTTATAGAAGGTGTTCGTATAAAATGAAAACATTAGTATTCGTTTTTCACCCCAATTTGGCTAAATCTCGTGGAAAGCGGTATTTAATTGAAGAAATAGAGAAGCAGCCTAACGTTACTGTCCACGATGTTTATAGAGCTTATTCCAAGGAATAAATCGATGTTCAAGAGGAACAAAAGCTGGTAGAAAATCATGATCGTATTATTTTTCAATTTCCTTTCTATTGATACAGCGTCCCTCCATTGGAAGCAGCTGTTAACTTTGTCGGTGCACATTATTTACCGCCATTTGCGCTGAATGGTGTCGGTCATCAAGGAGGAACAACTTGCTGAAATCACAAAAGAGTATGTAGATTATGCGTTGAACCCGGAGCTGCTTACCCCCTGCTATAAAAAGACACAGCGGAGCAGCCGTTTGCTCGATAATGACAAACAAACTAAAAACCAAACCTTATTTTATTGGAAGGTTTGGTTTTTAGTTTGTCAGGATCGGCAATTTGCTCTGCAATTGCAATTGCAATTGCTTCCTAAGGCATTAACTCATCATGAGGTTTAGTAAATTCAAAAAAAGAATTGCAGATGGGAAGAATATGCTTATACAATATAAAGCAAGGATGTTATTCAGTATTTTAAGAAATCATTGAAATTGTAAGAAACTGTCGAAATAAACAGCGTAAAATTGTATAAGAGGGGGAAGAACATGTCTATTAATTCTTTTGAAAACTATCCGATGTCTTGGAAACCGTTGCTCAATAAAAACAAAAAGCCAGTTTATCAAACTCTCGCCCAGCAATTGGAGGACGATATACTAAATGGAAATTTATTGCCAGGAACAAAGCTTCCCCCTCAGCGAGAGTTGGCTGATTATTTAGATTTAAATTTAAGTACCATTTCAAAAGCTTTTAAAATGTGCGGGTTAAAAGGCTTGTTAAGTTCATCTGTCGGCAGCGGAACTTTTGTAGCTTACGATGCGCTATCCAATGCCTATTTACTAGAGGATACAAAGCCAAAGCATTTAATCGAAATGGGCGCTACATTGCCTGATAATGATTCTTATAAACTACTTCAGCTCCAATTAAAAAGCATGGCACGGGAAACAGACTATGAAAAATGGTTTGGTTATGGCCGTGCCGGAGACAGTCTTTGGCAAAAAGACGCTGCCGTAAAATTTATCAAAAGAGGCGGCTATGAAACGACTGTTGACCATATCTTATTTGCAAATGGAGGACAAAATGCCATTACGGCTATATTAGCCAGTCTCTATAAATCCGGCGACCGTATTGGCGCTGATTCCCATACTTATCCTGGATTAAAAACGGTTGCCGCAATGTTTGGTATACACATCATACCGATCAAAGCAGAGAATCATATCATGAGCCCCTCTGCTTTTGAAGATGCCTGTAAAAACGAGCATATCAAAGGGATATATGTAGTTCCCGACTACCACAATCCAACAGCTTGCTGTATGCCTGTCGAAAATCGAAAAGAAATCGCAGCAATTGCTAAAAAGTATAACCAGATTATTATAGAAGACGCGACATATAACCTTCATCATAAAAAAGCATATCCGGCAATTGCCGCTTTTGCGCCTGAACAGACCATTTATGTTGCCAGTTTATCAAAGTCCATAGCACCAGGGCTGCGATTAGCTTATGTGGCGGCGCCGAAACAATATAAGGAGCTCATTTCAAAAGCACTGTATAATTTAAATATATCCGTCTCTCCCTTATTAGCAGAACTGGCAGCACGGACCATTGTATCCAACCAGTTTGAAGATTTAATTGAAGGACATCTTCATGAAGCGATTCGCAGGAATGAAGTTTTTGACCGTTATTTGGCTGATTGCACATGCTTGGGGGCTGATATAGGCATCTTCCGCTGGGTGCTGCTGCCAGGCAAAATAACAGGTGCGCAATTTGAATTGCTTGCCGCACAGCAAGGTGTACAGGTCTACGCAGCAGAACGCTTTGTAGTTGGTAACAGTTCTCCAGAAAGAGCTGTAAGAGTTGCCGTTTGTGCCCCGGAAACAACTGAAGAGCTCGAGCATGGCCTGATTATTCTTAAACGATTACTAGACAGCATCCTTTCATAGGATTGAAAGCATCTAAAATGCCTGAACTTTTGAGATGAAAGGATTCAGGCATTTAGATAAATATATGTGTTATTTCATTCTTATATCAAAAGATGTATACGCATCACTCTATGAAGCTCTTTTCTGTTTATTAATATCTGCCCAAATAATGATAGGTATAAGCAGTAATGAAAGAATCGCACCACCAATGGAAAGGAATGCATAACTGGAATTTGCTACAATCATTCCAGATATTCCGCCCCCTAACGCTCCGGACAAAGCAATCCAGACATCTACGGTTCCCTGCGTCTTCGCCCGGCTGTCTAATGAAGTAGAGTCTACCAGGATTGCGGTTCCACTAATCAAACCAAAATTCCAACCAAGACCAAGTAACACGAGCGCTGTAATAAGTACTGTCATCGAATCCGCAGGTCCCAACGCAGCTAAAACACCAGAAGCAAGCAGCGTAACCGCAGAAGCAACAGCCATCGCAGCCCGGCCGACTTTATCGACTAAGCTCCCGGTTATTAAAGAAGGAAAATACATTGCGCCAACATGAAAACCAATCACTAGGCCGACAGCCTGCAAGTCATGCCCATGATGCCCCATATGTATCGGCGTCATAGTCATAATGGCAATCATAACAAACTGCGTTAAAACCATTACTGCAGCTCCTGCCCAAATACCTTTCCTGTTTTTGGGTAGCCCACCCATGTTTTTTTCTGTCTTTGAATGGCTGTTGCTTTTCTCGGAATTAGAGATGGCTTTCGCTACAAGCAGCGGATCAGGACGCAGATAAAATAAAAGTACCAATCCTGCTAGTATATAAGCTGCTGCTGCTAATATAAATGGGCCTGCCAAAGCAGGTACTCCCAGAAATATCGCAACATCTCCCATAAATTCCACCAGATTCGGTCCGGCAACAGCGCCTAATGTAGTAGAAACCATGGCCATACTTACAGCTTTAGCCCGTTGCGTTGAACCTGCCAAGTCTGTTCCTGCATAACGCGCTTGCAGATTGGTGGCTGTTCCTGCCCCGTAGATAAACAGCGCAATAAATAAAAGGACAATGCTGTTCATTAATGCAGCCATAACGACACCAATGGCCCCAATCCCTCCAGTTAAAAAACCTGCTGAAAGTCCAAAACGACGTCCGTAGCGTTGAGAAAGCCGTCCTACAAGTAACGCTGTCCCTGCAGATCCTAAGGTAAATAATGCTGTAGGAATCCCTGTTATGCTATCTGTTCCCAGCATATCCTGTGCGAGGAGCGCCCCTACGGTAATTCCCGCTGCAAGACCTGCGCCTCCAAATATTTGAGACATAATGACAACCATTAATGTTTTCTTATACAGTTGTTTTTGTTTTTCTGGAGAGTCAATATATGCTTGCAGCCAAGCTGAACTATCTCCAAGTTTTATTTCATTATCTTCCGCCATTTTATCCCGCCTTCATACTAATACAGTTCTTTTTTAGTAACAATCATAATATTTAGATAGCTTATCACGAATGAAAAAACCATACAACACAATAATTGTATGGCAAACAATATTATAAAATTATTGTATGGCGGCCAAATAGATGAAGCATTTCTATTCTATGACGCCCTTCTATGATTTCTTTTGAAACGCCGCCCCTGCTTTTATCTGTTTCTGGAATTGTTCTTTGCAGTTCTGTGAAGAAAAACACAAATTGCCCCTTTTTCATTTGCCGAATCCGTTCGCAAATGTTATACTCTATTCTCAATTAGTTATTCAATTTTAGAATAAAAGAACAATATAAGACAGCTTATTTCGTTCACAATTTGTTAATAATTCAAGTGAAATAATGCACTTTTTCACTTGGGTTCCTTGACAAATTATCTCTAATTTAGAATAATTATTATTAGATTATAATTATTGTTTTTATTGATAAAAATCAATAATTATAAGATTACTATTTTGCAAGGAGGACATACATTATGTCACTAATAGGTAAAGAAGTACAACCATTTCAAGCAACTGCATTTCATCAAGGTGAATTTGTAGATGTATCCGAAGAAAATTTCAAAGGTCAATGGAGCGTTGTTTGTTTCTATCCAGCAGACTTCTCTTTTGTTTGCCCGACCGAATTAGAGGACTTACAAAATCAATATGCTGAATTAAAAAATCTTGGTACAGAGGTTTATTCTGTTTCTACAGATACACATTTTGTGCATAAAGCATGGCATGAAGCATCAGATGCTATCAACAAAATTGAATATACGATGATTGGTGACCCTTCTCAGCAAATTTCCCGTAACTTTGAAGTATTAAGAGAAGATGCAGGACTGGCTGACCGCGGTACATTTATTATTGATCCAGACGGCGTTATCCAAGCTGTAGAAATTAACGCTGATGGTATTGGCCGTGACGCCAGCACATTAATCAATAAAATCAAAGCGGCACAATATGTACGTGAAAATCCAGATGAAGTTTGCCCTGCTAAATGGGAAGAAGATGGAGAAACATTAAAACCAAGCCTAGATTTAGTTGGAAAAATCTAAGAAAGCACGGTTAGCCGGTTAACGGCTGTAATTTAAATTTAAACGGGGTTCGGCGTTACGTGCGTCGAACTTCCTTTGTGTTATACAGCCTATCGATACAGATTTCTCCATCAGGGGAAATTCCGAGACAGCTATGAACAAAGAGATTCATTTTAGTTTTTCCGATTTTAATAGAGAAAAGAGGTTTACTATGCTCGATCAAGAAATCAAATCACAACTTAAAGAATATTTGCAGCTATTGGAAAATGACATTGTACTCAAAGTAAGCTTTGGCGCTGACGATGTTTCCAAAGAAGCAGAGGAACTGGTCAATGAAATTGCCGGAATGTCTGATAAAATCACAATCGAACAAGGTGAATTCCCGCGCACTCCGACCTTTAGCGTAAATCGTCCTGGAGAAGATTCAGGCATTGCTTTTGCCGGTGTTCCACTTGGGCATGAATTCACCTCTCTTGTTCTTGCATTATTGCAAGTGAGCGGCCGTCCGCCGAAAGCAGATGTGAAACTCCTGGAACAAATCAAGCAATTGCAGGGACCGCTCCATTTTGAATCGTATGTCAGCCTTTCCTGCCATAATTGTCCTGACGTAGTCCAGGCCTTGAATTTAATGAGCGTGGTTCACCCTGCAATTACGCATACCATGATTGAAGGATCTGCATTTAAAGAAGAAGCAGACGATAATGGCGTGATGGCCGTCCCATCTGTCTTCTTAAATGGAGAATCCTTTGTTAACGGACGCCAAACTCTAAAAAGCATCCTTGAAAAATTAGGCACTACGACTGTGGATGTATCCGGCCTGAACGATAAAGAAGCATTTGATGTGCTTGTTGTCGGCGGCGGTCCTGCTGGCGCCAGCGCAGCTATCTATGCAGCACGAAAAGGAATTCGTACCGGTGTCGTAGCGGAACGCTTTGGCGGACAGGTTCAAGATACCATGGGCATCGAGAACTTCATCACTACCAAATATACAGAAGGTCCGAAATTGGCAGCAAGCCTGGAAGAGCATGTTCGCGATTATGAAGTTGATATCATGGACTCGATGCGTGCTAAATCACTGGAGAAAAAAGACTTATTTGAATTAGAACTGGAAAATGGTGCAACACTGAAAAGTAAAACAGTTGTGCTTTCCACCGGTGCACGCTGGAGAAATATTGGCGTCCCCGGGGAAGCAGAATTCAAAAATAAAGGGGTTGCTTATTGCCCGCACTGTGACGGCCCAATTTTTGAAGGAAAAGATGTAGCGGTTATCGGCGGCGGTAATTCCGGGATTGAAGCAGCCATTGATTTAGCCGGAATCGTTAAGCATGTCACAGTTCTTGAATTCCTTCCCGAACTGAAAGCAGATAAGGTTTTACAAGAGCGTGTATATAGCTTGCCAAACGTAACAGTTATCACAAATGCTCGTACTTCTGAAATCTATGGTGATCAAAAAGTGCAAGGGCTTCGCTATGTTGACCGTGAAACGGAAGAAGAACACAGCATCGAACTTGCTGGTGTCTTTGTACAAATTGGCCTTGTGCCAAATACGGAATGGCTGGAAGACACGGTGGAACGCAGCAAATTTGGAGAAATCATTGTAGATAAACGCGGTTCTACCAATATTCCCGGCCTATTCGCTGCAGGAGACTGCACAGACAGCGCATATAAACAAATCATTATTTCAATGGGATCTGGAGCCACTGCGGCTTTAGGTGCATTTGATCACTTAATTCGTAATTAAGGCGGAAAGACTAGCGGGAAAATCCTGCTAGTCTTTTTATCTATGAATCAATTTAACTTTTATTTGGCGCAAACATAGGCAACGCTGCCGATAGAATCTGGATTTTCCAACTGATCTATCATCGATGTAGCCAAGTCGGCCCCAGTTATACGTCCCTTCCCTTTTGGTACAGGCTTATCGAGACTTATTCGGTAAGTCTCTTTTGCTTTCCCATTGGTTAGATAAGGCGGCCGAATAATCGTCCAGTCGATGGTGCTTTGATAAATTCTGTTTTCCATAAGCTGTATATCACTATAAATATTATGAAATATTTTCCATAATATTTTAACGAGAATACGCTCTTTAAACGAAGATTCTTTCTTTGATTTAAGTGTTTCAGCAGATAAACAAACCAGCCGATTAACCCCTGTCTTCTCCATTTCCCTGATGATATTTTCCATCCCTTCTGAATAGATTGTTGTCGGCTGTCGATGATCTCCGCCAAGCACGGATAGAACAGCGTTCTTTCCAGTCAGCTTTTCTTCTATAGCAGATAAATTTAATATATCTCCTTTGACAACCTCTAGCCGTTCCCCGGATAAACCTAATTTCTCAGGCTTCCGTACAATCGCTGTGACTTCATGCCCTTCCAGAAGTAATTGCTTTACTAATGGAATCCCTGTTTCGCCACTAGCCCCAAATACAACAACTTTCATATTAAACGCTCTCCAATACATAATGTTAGTTATTGGTAACTAATATTTATTATAAAATTTATACCCTATTTCCCTGCACTGCGCATCTGTTTGATAATAAGCAGAATCAGCCAAAATAGAATCAAAGGGCAACTGGATGTAACGCTCCTATTATAGGAATGTGAACACTTACATATTGAAACGGTACAATAAGAAGAAATAAACCAGCCACCTCCCAGCGAATCTTTTGGGAAAGCTTCCCCAGGAAAGCCAGTATCAGCATGAGAATGGGAATAAGTTGAAAGCCAATAACAAAGATTCTATGATATTCCCAATATGCATAATTATTGAAAACCGCCGTACCGGCGAGAAGCGTCTGAACAACCACACAGATAACATGTATCCATGCTAAAACGAGGAAGCTTTGCCTTGAAATAATACACACGGTTATCGGACTCAGCCACGGTTAAACACCTCCTTTACGGATGAATTCCATAACAGAATGTTTTAACAGTGTTTTTAATAAACGCCTCCTTTTCCAGATTAATAAATTTGTCTCCCCACAACGCAGTAGAAATAAAGTAACTGAATAAAGTCGCTAAAAAGGTAGATGCCTGTGTATAAGAATCGGATTGGAGCATTTTCCCCTCTTCCTGCATGGTATTAAAATACGCAGTAATATACGCTTTTAATTGTTCGATGTTATCCGATATTAAATCAACTAATTCAGGCATGGATGCTCTTTCTTGAACAGCAATTAAACAAAAAGATTCGTTACGTTCCATAAGATCAAGATATAAGTTTGCTATCTGCAGCAAATCCTTTTTCAAGTCCCGAGCAATCGCTTTATCAAGTGTTTGCTTGAAGCCGGGAACAACTGTGTTTCTTTCAATCGCTGCTTCTAGGACTCCTTTTTTTGTTTCAAAATGACGAAAAACCGTCATTTCACTTACCTTTGCCGCCTCCGCGATTTCCTTAATAGTTACTAGTTGAAATCCTTTTTCCTTCATTAACTGAAGGGCGGATTGCAGGATTCGGTCTGATGTAGTTAATTTGTTCTTTGGCATCATGCTACCTCCATTTTATAAATGTTAGTTATCGATAACTAACATTTTGGTTATCTATAAGGTACCTTTTCATTAGAGGTACGTCAAGAACTTTATTAAGACCTAGAGTAAATAACTGGCTTATGGACTGGCTAAATAATTTTTCTTAAGCTGCTAAGCAAGCTTATTAAGTTCCATTAGTTAAAAATTTTTCCAAATCACTATTGCTGCTGCTTGAATGCGGGTTAATATCATAAATATTTTTTGTAATAAATACTCCCTCGCAAGGTAGTTAATAATTAAAATGTTCTGCTCGATACTTCACCATTTCCTCGCTCACTTTAATATTTGTTGCAGTTTCGGTTAATTGAATCAAAGCAATTCCATGAAATTTTGCATATTTCATTGCTCCACTCTGGAATTTTGAAGTAGATATTAATATGCCTTTTTGAGCACCTAAAGATTGGATTTTTTCATGTAATACTTGAACCTTTTCTCTTGTTATAGCTGATTTATAATGTTTACAAACTCAATATATCCATCTACCTGGTAGTTACCATCATACGTTTCCATCAATGTATTATGTTTAATTACGAGATTTCAAGGTTTTGGGTCTGTTCAGCCAGCAATTCTAATGAATACTTTTCAAACTCTTCAGCAGTTAAATTCATATATGCTTTTTTCTTTGATGTATACAATTTGTCGCCCTCCAAAATCATCAATTATCAATTTATTATAGTATTTTAATTAAAGATTAAAAATTTAGCAATTCTTATGTATTTATTGTTTTTTAATTTTATCGATAACATTTTTAAAATGGTTAAAAACTATTTACGAGGGTTTATACTTGTTAAGTGATAAAGAACAATCAAATTTATCAGAGAATCTAACTAATTTTAAATAGCCTACAAATACTGCTCCATAAAAAATACCAACTCACTCATAAAAACGAGTAACTTGGTATTCTTAGGGTTTTATCACTCCTTGCGTTTTAACTTAACACACTTTATGACATCCGTAAGGGAGCAAGAATTTCTATTTTAAAAACGTACTCGGCATAACAACAAGAACGACTTCCCCACTGGCGCAGAGAGCATAATTTGCAAAGATTTCTGTATGAACCTTCCATCTTTTTGGATGAATTTCTTCCACTGTTCCAATGGCCTTTAGCGGCGTATCCTGTGGAGTTGGCTTAAGAAATTCCACATGGAGGCTTGCCGTGACAAATCTGGGCGGTACCGAACCATCACCAATTTCATTTCCGTTTTTTCGGTGCAAAGCAAGTGCAGCCGATCCTGACCCATGACAGTCCATTAACGAAGCTATCAACCCGCCGTAAACAAAACCCGGGATTCCCATGTACTTTGAATCAGGTGTAAAAATGGTAATTGTCTTATCTCCCTGCCATCCAGTTCGCAGGTGATGACCATCTTTATTTAATCGACCGCATCCGTAGCACCAGGAAAAATCATCGGGATAAATATCTTGTATTGCTTTTTCTATCTTTTCTTCCATTCTGCATCCCCCTCATTAAAACAGATGTAATAAAAGCTAGTGATTTGTTGTGTTGTATTACCAATATATATAAGTTGTTTCCGATATGCAATAATATTCTGATAAATGAACCAAAATAGCTTGCACTTCCTTCTGAATTGCAATAGGTATTAACAGGCTGCTACTTTACAACAAAAAGAAAGAACCCATTTTGAAAATAATCAAACAGATTCTTTTTATATAAACAATGATTAAGTGCCTCCACTCATTGATAAAGAGGCATCCATGGCCACCGTCATAATAATGACTGCTATCTTTATTATTTTAGCAGGAGCTTTGTTATGGATGTCTTTTCCGATCAAGTATATTTTTTATGACAATTATCTGTTAGTGAAAGGCGGACCATTCAAGAGTAAAATCGCTTATCAAAGCATAAGGAAAATTTCGCCGACAAAAGATATCTTTACTGGTTATCGCATTCTATCTGCCAGGAATGGATTTGAATTATTTTACGATTCAGCCATACTTGGCAGTGTAAAGATTTCACCAAAGAATAGAAGAGAGTTTATCACGGAATTAAAAAAACAATCTCCTCATGGAACTATTCAGGAATAAACCTTTATTCAAGGGAAAGAACCTCAACTTGTCAGAGAATCGTTGGGGTTCTTTTATCTATTCATTCATTTCATAAGTACCGTGCCCGTTTTTGTTTAAGTAGAAAGAACACCGGATGAAAATAAACGCGATGATTACAAATAAACCGGCAATCCAGCTTAAATGGACGATATTTATATACTGAATAATAAGACCGCCCAGGGCAGAACCTAACATCATTCCCACATTCATTAATGCAGTATTAAAACTCAGTACTGTTTCAGATGATTGCGGCTTTAAAGATACTAAATAAAATTGCTTTGCCGGCGTGGTTGTCCATGTTGCTATTCCCCAAACTGCCAACGTGATAAATACGCCTGTCATGGTATATTGTGTCAATGCCAAAACAAACAAAGCAATAATGTGGATACATAAGCTAAGTGATATGGTTCGATCAGGCCCCCATTTATCTACCGCGTATCCTCCAAAACGGGAGCCGATAAAAGCAAAAGCTCCTAAAACAAATAATGCGATACTTGTCATCTCTATGGAAAAACCAGCCGTGTTACTTAACAATGGAGCAATATAGGCAAAGACCATAGTATACCCTAAAATCCAAAAAATGGTCGTCAATAACCCTGTAAGCACTCGTTTATCTTTGATAATCAGCAATTGCTGTTTAAACGGCAGCGGCTGGTTTCCTTCAATAGCCGGCAATAATTTATACAGTCCTGCTAATAACAATACCGTACCAAGTGCAATAATCAAGAAAATATACCGCCAATCTACATATCCTGCTAAAAATGTTCCTAAGGGTACCCCAAGTACTAAGGAGATAGTAAAACCCGTAAGCACTGTTGCCATGGCGCTTCCCTTTTTTTCAGGTGCTGCAATTTGAGCAGCATAATTGGTAGCTACTACAATAAATAATCCTCCGCTCATTGCCTGGATAACTCTGGACAGCATAAGAACGATAAAATGATAGCTGAAAAACGCAACCAGATTTCCTAGAATAACCATAACGATGGCGTATAAAAGGACCTTCTTACGGTCAAATTTGGAGGTTAAGATAACCAATACCAAAGCGCCGACAGCATAAGATAAAGAATAAATCGTAATCAATTGTCCGGCAGTTGAAATAGAAATATCCAAATCAAAAGAAATCAGTTCCAATATTCCTGAAACCACAAACTCCCCTGTTCCTGTTACAAAAGCTCCTAAGGCCAAAAGAATAATTGTAAATTGGTTTATATTGTTTTTCATTTTGTATCCTCTCCCTTATTTAGACATTGAATTTATTGTAAATCCCGTGTTAACATAAGTAAAATTGATATTTTTAATAAGGGAGATGAGCAATTACTCATGAGCATTGTTCGTTTTGAAATTATTGCGACCGTATTTGAATTGGGAAGCTTTACCGCTGCCGCTGAAAAATTAAATATGACACAATCGGCAGTAAGTCATGCAGTTGCCAGTTTGGAATCTGAATGGGATGTTTCTTTATTCATTCGTGACCGCAGAAAAGGAATAACCCTGACGGAAGTAGGACAAAAAGTGCTCCCTCATATCCGGGAAGTATTGAAGAGAATGGAAAGTATTCACCAAGAAATCGCTCTGGCAACTAACTTAGAGACTGGTATCATTCGCATCGGTACATTTGCAAGTGCTTCTTCTTGCTTATTGCCAAAGCTGCTTGCCAAATTCCAGAAAAAACATCCGAAAATAGAATTTAAATTTTACGAAGGCACCTACGAAGAAATTACAGAGTGGTTGAGCTCTGGAGTGATTGATATTGGATTTGTTGTAAAAGGAGAAGCTAATCCAAATTTCGATTTTGTCCCTCTTATCAAAGATGATATGGTGGTTGCCTATCATCCGGCACATCGATTTCAATCCGAGGATACAGTGGATACGGCTGAATTAGCGAAAGAATCTTTTATTATGCCCACGGGGATGTATCAATCCCATGTAGAAGCATTGTTTGAAGAAGCACAAATAAAACCTTCTATTCGTTTTGAAGTGCATGACTGTACAACGATTGCGAATATGGTGCAGGAAGGCCTGGGGGTCACGGTTGGTCCTGAGCTGTTTTTAAAGTCGCAGCAAAACATAAAGGTCAGTAATTTAACCATTCAAAACAGTCGTGAAGTGGCGCTTGCCTGCCAATCTATTGCGGAGGCATCACCGGCTGTAAAGGAATTTCTTCATATTGCAAAAGGGGTTTCTTACTGAGCTGAAGGTAAAACATGAGGGGTGACAAAATTAACCTGTAAATGCAGAAGCTGACATTACTTAAAATATTTAAAACCTGATGATTTTATTTGAAATCGCCAGGTTTTTTGATGCCTTTCTATTTTTAGTCATTACTAACAGGATGATTTCCCAGAACAGATAGTATATTTGAAAAAGCAAAATGTGTGGTATCCTTAGAGATTTGCTCCAGCTCCTCCATTTCTTCACAAACAACTTCTGCCATGTAATTATACTCTCCGCCAATTCTCCATAAATCTATTATATTACTATTCTCCTTACAGTAATTCATTAACTTTTCACAGCTTTTGGTCTTAAATAAAACGAAGCCATGGATTCCTTTATTGAGCTCTTTATTATTTACCTCAACCGTATAACGCTTTATTACATAATCTTCTAATCTTTCTATCCTTGTTTTCACAGCAGGAGATGACATATTTATTTGCTTGCCGATTTCTGTATAGGTAAGTCTGGCATTTCTTTTTAATAAATCTAGTATTTGATGATCGATATGATCCAACATCCTTTTCACCAGCTTTCCAATTACTTTAAAATTTAAAGTTTTCCATAGCATATACTTTAATCATTCCATTGTAAACAATTCAGTATCGAATTAAAATTCGATATGAGGTGATAAATATGACGTGTTCTATCTTCTCCGAGTATAAAATTGGGAACTTAACATTAGATAATAGAATTGTAATGGCGCCAATGACAAGAGGATTTGCTGATAACGAAACAGGTGAAGTGAATTACTTGATTGCAGACTACTATGGAAAACGGGCAAGGTACGGGGCAGGATTAATCATTACGGAAGGTGTCGCCATCAACAAACTGGCCAAAGGAACCTATGGGATACCAGGGATATATACGCCTCGTCAAATATTAAGCTGGAAAAAAGTCACGCGGGAAGTTCATCAGTATAAAACAAAAATCTTTGCTCAGCTCTGGCATGTTGGCAGAGTAAGTCATCAGGAAATTCTAAAAGGGCATGCTCCTGTTGCGCCCTCTCCTATCCGTGCCAGCGGACATGTGCATCGTTTGAGGAAACCTTTCCAAGCTCCCAGAGCTTTAAATAATATGGAAATTTATCAAATAATAGCTGATTACAAAGATGCAGCAAAAAATGCGATGGAAGCCGGATTTGACGGAGTTGAGATACATGCTGCACATGGTTACCTGATCGATCAATTTATCAATGAGAAAACGAATGACCGTCAGGATGAGTTTGGAGGTTCCTTACAAAATAGGCTGCGATTTTTAGATTTAATTATTAAAGAAGTAAAGAAGGTTGTTCCTAAAAATAGAATCAGCATTCGAATTTCTGAAAAGAAAGATGATGATAAGGATTATGTATGGGAGCATCCAGAAGAAATGGTATGCGCTATAACAGGGATTCTTTCCAAGCATCAACTAAAAATTGTCCATCCATCGGTAGAAAACTACGGTGATATGCTTCAACATAATCAAAAATCGCTTCATGAATTATTCAGGCAATACTGGGATAAAACGCTTATTGCTGTTGGAAATATTGCACCTGAAAAAGGGGCATCCATTATTGGAGAGAATCAGGCAGACTTAGTAGCATTCGGAAAATTATTTATAGCTAATCCAGATCTGGTCGTTCGTCTGAAAGCGAATCAGGAGATTTTTCCGTATCAGACAAAAAATCTGCATACATGTTTAATTTAAGCAGTATATCAAGTAAGATAAGCACTCCTTTATCTCGTTTCTAGTTAAAAGGAGTGCTTTAAAATAACAGTACTTAAAGAAGCGCAACAGCCTATGTAAAACGAATGGTTTTCGAAATAGAATGACATTAAAATATTCGAAGCTTTTTTCACTATTATTCTATGAGAACTGTTTATTTAGTTCTACAACCATCGCTCCCATTTTAGGCTTCCTCGGCTGAAATACTTTCTCAATGCCATTCTTCTCTAATTCAGCCGCAGTCACCTTTCCTATCGCTGCTGCTAAAACTCCTTGATTAAAGGCTTCCGCCAATTTCTCCTTATCCTCCTTCATAAATAAATTTCGCACCTGTGTTTTACTGGTAAAAACAACAACATCTACATTTTGAGAGGTAATGGTTTCTTTTAGTATCGATAAAATCTGTTGGTCTGGTTCTTTATAAGAATAGGGTTTAGATAAATAAACAGCATACCCAAGCTGTTCCAGACTTCTTTTTAAATACACGTCATCCTCATTATATGTCTGCAAATAAATTTGTTTTTCTTCGCCCTGTTTGACAGGAGGTAAAGATGCAAACAAATTTTCCATTGTTCCATCTGCAGAAAGAATGCTTGGTATCAGGTGATGCTGTTTCATCCACTTTGTCGTTTTACTGCCGCGAATGGCAAGGGTTGAGCTTTTTAGTTTATCTATGAAGCTAGTATGGATATGGAGTCTCTTTGCGGATTGCTCTAACGTTTCTGCTCCTATCCCAGTAGTTAGTATGACAAAGTCAAATGTGTTTTCTACAAGCTTTTTTACATCCTGCTGACAAATCGAATCATTCAGCTGATACTCTCCTTGAATCGGTAATTGAATTGTGTTTCCGCCATGTTTACTGATTAGTGTATCAATTGCTTTTGCCTGACGAGATGCAGCAACAGCAACTTGTTTCCCTTTAAGTCCGTCCATATATTTCTCCTTTTCCTATAGATTTAGTATTCATTCTTTTATTTATTATATTACAAATATTCCAGTGGTTCAGCAAATGATTTCAAAAAATAACTTCTTAATCATTTTCTTTTATCATACCAGTCAAGTGTGTTCATAAACTCCACATTTCTTATTTCCTCTATGGAACAATTCGTCACCCGTCCATCTTTTAAAAATAGATGAATCTGACCTTCTCCATATCCAGATACTTTACATTCCAAGTCTTTATAATAATTCCCGTTTCGCATCACATTCGCTTGAATCAAAACAGGAGAATTCGTTGCAAAAGCTTGGTTCAGTACTTTTGCGATGGCTTCCTCGGTCATCTCTTCTTTTGCTTTCACTTCGATTAGCTGATCATTCATTTCTTCTTTTTTGAGTGCTTCTGAATGGTCGCTTAACATCATTCCTAACCATTTCATAATTCCTCTGTCTTTATACCCGAACTGTTCAGGCGTAACTCGCGTAATCAATATTTTTTCCATATTCACTCTTCCTTTCCAGAACGATGACCGCCAAGCAATTTTGCGCGGTATCTCGCCATTCCGTTTTTAAGCAGACTAGAAGCATGCAGCAGGGAAGTATAACCATGTTTTCTTCTCACAAAATCAATCGTTTTATCCAGCTCTTCGTTTTCTATTGTTTCTTCTGCTGATTCAAATAAATTTAGTTGCAATGATTGCTTTATTTGAAGTTTTCCAAAAGTAACATTAATCACTCTTACGGGCATATTATCTTTATAATATTTATGAAAAATAAACAGCATGTGCGCTTTTAATTTTTTGGATGAATCCGTTGCTTCAATCTTTATCTGATGGCTAAACCCGCCTAGTACTGTATCTCTCGAATATCCAATGGTCAGCTTGACAACACCTGTCATGAGACGGTGCTTCCTTAACCTTGCCACATTCTCATCCGTCATTTCCCGAATAACCGTTTCAATATCGTGTTTAACCGAATAATCTCTGTTTAGTATCTGATTTCTGCTGAAGGAGGTACTTTCAGGTGTGTACGTGTCCGATAACACGGTTCGATCTATTCCATGTGCATGAAAATAGAGCTGTTGACCAATCACACCGAACTTTTCTTTTAATTTGCCAATATCATATTGAGCCAAATCATACATATTTCGAATCCCTATCCGATTTAGATTGGCCTCCGTTTTTTGTCCTATCCCCCAAAAATCAATTAAGGCTTCTATCTTCCATAATTTATATGGAACGTCTTCATAACGCCATTCCCCAATAAAGCCTCGTTGTTCGTCATGCTTTGCCTGATGATCGAGTGCCAATTTTGCTAAAAGCGGATTATCCCCTATTCCCACAGTTAACACTAATCCCAATTCTCTCCATACATCACGCTGGATTTTCCTCGCTATGTCATGCGTACTGCCAAAAAGTTTATGTGATTTCGTTACGTCGAGGAACGATTCGTCAATAGAATAAACAAGTAAATCCTCTTTCGCTACATAACGCTTAAAAATACGTAATATCTCCATATTCTTTTGTAAATACACTGCCATACGAGGCTCCACGATGTCTATATTTGCTTTCCGCGGGATTTCATAAATCCTTGTTCCTGTTTTCACGCCATACTCTTTTTTTACTAAAGGAGAGGCAGCTAACACCAAACCGCCTTGATTATCCGGCTTGGATACAACTGCAATCCGGGATTTTAAAGGATGCTGCTTACGTTCGGCAGCTTCTACGCTTGCGAAAAAAGATTTGACATCTATACACATAATGTCCCGCCGAGGTTCCTTCGAATAATCCATCATGATAATGTTTTTCATCATACTCTCTCCTAATACGAATGGGTGTTTGCATATCTATTATACGAACGTATATTCCTATGGTCAACATAATTCCGTTTAAATAGTCGTGTTAATATATGGAAAGCTGAGATGAATTGAAAAACCCTTCGCGAAATGTTAATCGCAAAGGGCCTTCCGTAGTGAATTATCCTGTTATTCAATTTCAATTTTGCGGTCATCTTTGTTCCAGTTAAGGCTAATATCATCTTTTTTACACCTCAAGGTTCTGCTTCAAAGCTGAATTATTTAGTCATTCCTTTAAATGAATCATGTGAATATCCCTTTCATCATGTGATAAGGAAAGCTGATTGTATATATAGTCTTGATCAGGGTTGCTGGGGTTAGAAAAATACACGGTATCTATTTGCGTATAATAAATCGTACTTAAACACATTGGACATGGCTCTGTACTTGCATATATCTCACACCCTTTAAGATTCGTTGTATTTAACGTTTGACAGGCTTCGCGAACAGCTTGAATTTCCGCATGCGTAGTCGGATCGTTCGTTGCTGTTACTTCATTCATACCAGACCCAATTACTTTTCCATCTTTGACAACCACTGCTCCAAATGGGGCTCCCTGATGCTTTTGTTCATTTTCATTTGCTAATTTGACTGCTTGTTTCATCCATTCTTTGTTCGACATGTTGGTCCCCTCCTTTATGATGTTTCGTTTTACCAATTATGCTTCAGATTCCTTCAAAATACGTTCAATTTCTTTAAAATCAAGGCGCTCTGCATGCTCTAAAGGAGTAATGCCATCTTTATCACCAATATGGATGTCAGCACCATGGTCTATTAATAGCTTTACTATCTTCTGATGATTTTCCCCGCCGTTTCCTAAAATAACCGCTTCCAATAATGCAGTCCATTGTAAATTGTTTATATGGTTTACGTCTGTGCCAGAATTCATTAAAAGCTCCTCTACCACATCAACATGCCCGCGCTCTGAAGCAGGAATAAGCGCCGTTCCGCCAAACCGGTTTGTTAATGATGTATCTGCTCCTGCTCCAACAGCAATCTTCACGATTTCAAGGAATCCTTCAGCTCCAGCATATAGAAGCACATTATCCTGGTTGCTATTGCGGATATTTATATCTGCTCCTTGTTCGATAAGCGCCTTGACAGTATCTGTATGATATTTTTGCGTCGCAGCCATTACTGCGGTTACACTGTGTTCATCTGTTGCATCAATATCTGCTCCAGCTTCTATTAATTTTAAAACCGTTTCTGTATTTCCTTTTGCTGCTGCTGAAATTAACTTTTGTTCCAAATTGATTTCCTCCTTCTTTTCTTTCTGTGTTGAAAAATCTTCGGCAGCTGCACTGCGATAAAAATATTTTCAGCTTTATCATAACCCTTACCCCGTTATAAATATGTTATCATGGAGGTAGTTATATGAAAAATATTAATTTAATTACATTTACTTATTTTTTTCATATATAAAACGAAACTTCATTATAGGGAGTGTTTTGGAGACGCGATAAAGTAGAAAGGATGTTTACGATGGATATTAGGCAGCTGCGCTATTTTATTGCTATTGTAGAAGAAAGGAAAATTTCTGCCGCCGCTAAAAGACTTCATATGTCCCAACCGCCCTTAAGTCAACAATTAAAAGCTATGGAAGAGGAACTCGGTGCCACATTAGTCGAAAGAAGCGGTAAATTTTTAGAAATGACAGAAGCAGGGAAAGCTCTGTATACAAATGCGCTGCAAATAACTCAATGGATGGAAGAAACCGAAACAGAGGTAAAAGAGGTTGGCAAAGGGGTAAATGGGAAACTCACTATTGGTGTCAACACATTTTCCGTTAGCGAATTGCCACATACACTTGAACAATTTCAAAAGGAATTCCCAAAAATCACATATAAAATCCAACAAAATGAATCCTCCCATCTTTGCCAATTAGTCAGGGACAGAATTGTCGAACTGGCAATTATCCGGATGCCGTTAGATTTGGACGATTTTTCTGTTCTCCATCTCTATAACGATCCTTTTTATTTCATTACGTCTGAGGAGCAGACATCATTTGATAAAGAAGTATCACTTGCTGAAATCCAGCATTATCCTCTCCTGTTTCCAAGTACAGAGGGATTAGGTGTGCACTATTTGATTTTAGAGGCATTTTCTCGATTTAAACTGCACCCTAATAAGATTGGGGAGTGCTCTGACATTAGCCTTTTAATGGACCTAGTTGCGTCTGGCTTCGCCGCATCTATTGTTCCGGAAACTCTACTGAAACGATATCGCGGGTATCCTGTAAATGCTTATCGGATATCAAGTGCGATAGAGTTAAATGGACCAGTCGGGTTGATATGGCTCAAAGATCACAGTTTGTCCAAATCTGCTCAAAATTTTATAGAGTTGCTCCAAAAAGGATAAATTCCCCACTTCCGCAGCATTTTATATAGGTTTGGTTCATACTTTTCTGTTTGATTTTGTTTAGCAGCCTTTTATATCCCCTATGGAATATATCTAAGTTTTATACACAGCTTTATTTTAAATTTTGCATATAGTTCTATAAAAACACCTTCTAAAAGCCGTTAATTTTATATGGCTTTTAGAAGGTGTTTTTAGTTTTTATACTGGAGATGATTATATAGATAATTCATGCTCTTTCTATTACACGTTCTGCTCCGCTTTAACTCAAGTCCTTTTCATAGATATAATTAAAACTTTTCTTCATCATCTACCACCATATAAGGCCGCATCATATCATAATCCTCATGCTCTAAAATATGACAGTGCCACACAAACTCTCCGCTATATGGAGCGAATTTAGCGATGACTCTGGTAATGGTTGCAGCACGAACCTCGATGGTATCTTTCCAGCCGCGGTGATTTGCTGCGGGGGCCTCAGGCGGTCCGGTAAATATGATTTTGCCATCTTGATTATATTGCTCCAGATCGAAAGGCTGATGCTCCAGCACTTGAAATTGAACAAGATGAATGTGAATTGGATGAGAGAAGTTGGTTGTGTTTGTAAAAGCCCAAATCTCTGTTGTCCCTAGCTGCGGATTTTCCGTGATTGGATCATGCCAGTGCTTGTTGTTGAGAAGTAATAAAGGTCGATCAAATTCATCAGCAGATCCAACTAATTTTAAATATCGAATACCAGAAATATCATTTTGCTTTAATGAAGGAATAACAGATAAAGTTTGTGTCAAATGGCTTCTATCTTTATTTTTCAATGACTTTGTAACACGGAACTGCATGATATCTCCAGTGTCATCGTTTGGATCAGCGTCTGGTCCTAAGTCATTTTTTAATAGAATGGACTGACCAGCTGCTTTTGAAAAATCAATAATGACATCGATTCGTTCTGCCGGCTGAAAACCGATTTTTTCGATTTCAACGGGATGCCTGAGCAGCCCGCCGTCCGAACCGATTTGTTGAAAGTTTATATTAGAATCAAGATGTAACTGGTAGGACCTTGTATTGGAAGCATTTAAAATCCGGAACCGATATTTTCTTGGTTCCACCTCTAAGAACGGCCATGCCTTTCCATTAACGATTATTGTATCTCCATTGTATGCAGGCAGAATAGACGGATTTGGCAGGTTTTTTGCTGCATCATCAGGCTGTGATGGGTAAAATAAGGAACCATCTGCGTTCAAGCTTCGGTCTGTAATCATAAGCGGAATTTCATAGTCCCCAGCAGGCAGGTTCAATGATTTCTCGTGCTCATCCCGAAGAATATACATCCCTGCCAGCCCTGCATATACATTCAGCCGCGTAATTCCCATAGCGTGATCATGATACCAAAGCAGGCTTCCGCGCTGATGATTCGGATACGTAAATGTTTCTCTTGAAAAAACAGGTCCGGTTTCTTGGAAGTTATTTGTGTACCATGCTTCCGGATGTCCATCGCTGTCAGCTTTTGTTTCGATGCCGTGTAAATGTACAACAGTACGTACGGTGGGGAGCTGTTCAAGACCATGAATCGATACATCAACTGGAAGCAGATGCTTATTCGGCAATTGGTTAAGCCATGCCACGTGAACCGGTTCATCCCGATTTGCCTCAATCATCGGGCCGGGAAACTGACCGTTATACCCCCATAAAGTGGTTGCTGGTAAATCACGATGCAGCTTACGCTTGAATTGCTTCATCGTGATTTCATAGTGAACCCCGTCCCCTGTTTTTTTATCAGGCTTTAAAGGCTGTAGATTAGGAAGCGGATCCACAAATTTTTCTAGCTTACGGCGCATTCGTATTCACCCCATTTCTTTATAATGCGTGTTCAAAAAGTACGATAAATAGGACCAAGAAATTCAAGGCGATGAGATTTTTACGAACGGAGCGTATGTTTTGAATACGTGAGTATTGGAAAAATCCTGTCAACGCAGAAATTCGCTGTGGCATTTTTATTGGACTTTTTAAACATCCTTTCGTAATAGTAAATGTGACTAGAAGCAAAAAAGTGCAAAACTGATGTACACGTATACTAAAGTAATTAGGGTGATACAAAATGCGTCATTTATGAAAAAATGACTTGGATAAGCTTTACATGATTTGTTTATTGTTTGATGTGTCATGGTATGCTTTTTTATATTTCAAATTATATTAGACTAAATCATCTAACTTCCACAAAGTTTGACTATTTCATCTAACTTTTGATATATTCGATGATATAACCAAACTATTCTCTGAGATGAATAAGAAAGGAGCTGTTTTATTCATGTCAACGGAAGTTTCCATCTTCATTATGGATATAAGTAATTCGTCAAAAGAAAATATCGGGAAGGCATTAAGTGATTACCTGGGACAATTAAAAGAAAGTATTTCTCTATGGACCAAAAATACAGCTGGAACACAAATCAGTCACCGCGCCGGAGATGAATTGGTACTTGTGAGCAACGGCTATGCAACAGCATATACTCTTGCTTTTTATATCAGCCGCATCTGGAAATTTACTGATCATCCGCCTTATTTTGGCCTGTCATTCGGAACGGTTAAAGAGGATGTAAGGGATATAAATATAGAGACATGGATTCATCCATTGATGAAACAAGCAAGGAACGCTAATAATCATCTGAAAAAACAGCCGGATAGATTGCTGTTTCGTTTTGCGTTGCCTGCTTCATCAAATGAACAAGACTTCACGGTTTTTAGCAAGCAGTTCGAAATCTTGATTAATACGAATTTAATGCTGAAGCAGGGACAAATCAACAAACAAACTGACATACAATCTCTCGTCTGTTCATTATATCTCATACTCGGTCAACAAAAAAAGGTAAGCGAACACCTTAAAAGAACAACAGCTACCATATCCCACCATATGAAACAGGGCAAAACGCAAATCATCTTGCATGCTTTTGATAATATTGTAAAGGTGCTAGATTCATTAGAAGCGCAAGATAACCATCGTCTAACAGATAAGCTGCAAACAAATATTAACCATCATATCATCACACATCTATCTGATTATTTCCCTGAGGAGAGGAGATAATCATGACAGTATTATTGCTTCTTCTCACACATTTGATTGCTGATTTTTGGCTGCAATCTGACCAGATGGTGAAACATAAAATCCAGCATTTAAAAAAACACATCCTTCACCACCTGCTGACAACAGGTATTGTACTTGCGGTAATATGGGGCTATCAATATGAGTTTCAGCATGTCATTTCCTATTTTATTTCACCTTTAGCTTTTATTATAATCACACACCTTTTGATTGATTTATTAAAAATAAAATTTGTAGATTCCCTTCCCAAAAGCCCGACGGATAATATGAAGAAACTCGGATATTTTCTAGCAGATCAAGTCTTACACGTTATGATGATACTCCTGACCTGTATCCTTTTCTTTCATATGACAATTGCAGAGATGACAGCGAGTCTTTTAAACTTGAATGGGACAAGCAGTTTAACTCTGCTCAACACAGCATTATTTTTTGTCATCATTTATATTTTGGCGACAAGTGTCAGCGGGCATATTGTAAAATTTATCATTGGTTCGTTACCATCCGAATTTGCCAATTTTGAAGGTGAACTGACGTTGAAAAACCAAATAGCTGCCGGAAAGAAAAAAATCCAACCTAGCACAGACAATCGTTTTACAGAGGAATATCACTTTTTCGCTTACTCTACCCCGCTTCGTTCGCGCGGCAAGCTTATCGGCTATCTGGAAAGATTGCTGGTGGTACTATTAACAGCAGCAGGCGCATATCAGTCGATTGCATTTATCATTGCCGCCAAGTCGATTGCCCGATTTAAGCAGTTAGACGACCGGAACTGGGCGGAATATTTCTTGTTAGGTACACTGTCTTCTATTTTTCTAGGTTTGGTGCTTGGACTTGTTGTACAAGGAGTTCTTATGTAAGCGATAAGGACTTTTACTAGATTGGTCCCTTTCCTTCAGCAAAAAATCAGGCTGCTGAATATTGCTCAGCAGCCTGATTTTTTGTAAATCACCGTACTTACTTAATTTGAATCACAATCTTTCCTTTCGCATGATGGGTTTCGCTCAATCGATGCGCTTCCTTCAATCCGTTCTCGGTAAGCGGGAAAGTATGTCCAATATACGGTTTTAATTTCCCATCTTCCATCAGCTTCCCTAATTCAGACAGTTCTCCTCCATCTGGCTCAAGCCATAAGAATCCTGCCTTGACTCCTTTTGGTTTGGCTAACTTTTCATCTGGCTGTCCTGCAATGGAAACGAGCCGTCCGCCTTCCTTTAATACATGGAAACTTTTATTCAGGATTTCACCGCCCAGCGTATCCACGACAATATCATAATCTTGAAGAACATCTTCAAAGTCTTCCTCTTTATAATTAATGAATTGATCGACACCTAATTCTTTTAAAAACCTCTCATTTTTACCGCTGGCAGTCGAAGCTACATAGGCACCGAAGCTTTTAGCAATCTGAATGGCCATGCTGCCAACACCGCCGGAACCGGCATGAATCAACACTTTATCGCCTTTTATTATTTCAGAGAAGTTCACAAGACATTGCCAGGCAGTAAGACCTGCAAGCGGAACTGCTGCCGCTTCTTCAAAACTGATATTTTTGGGTTTCAAAGCCAGCAGTTCTTCATCTACCGCTGTATAAGCAGCATACGTGCCATTTGGTGTAAGAGCCGGTCTAGCAAATACCTCGTCACCCACTTGAAAAGAGGTTACATTTTTACCGACTTGTTTGATGACCCCTGCCACGTCCCATCCTAAAATAATTGGAAATTCAAAAGGCAGTCCTTCCTGCAGGTAACCTTCACGCAGCTTCCAGTCAATCGGATTAATAGACGTAGCGTGCATTTCTACTAATACCTGATTATCTTTTATTTCTGGAATTGAAATATCGTCTTTTTCCTTTAGCTGATTTGCATCGCCGTATTGTTCGATAATAATTGCTTTCATGACCAAAACCTCCAGCGCTTATTTTCTATTGCATTTTAATATTATCAAACAAATTTCTTTTTAACAATTAACACAAATTCGCTTGTTCACCTTATACAGGTTCTGCGCAGTATGCGTTTCCTATCTCAAAAATAAGAGGATTAATTTTCTTTTGACGCTATTCCGCCAGTAATTCATTTCCTCGTAATTTAAAATATGCTGACAAAGACTATAATCAATGTTACTATTAGTAATATAACTAATAGTAACTTTGTCTTTAAAACTGAATAAGGAGGAACTGTGATGCTTTCTTTTTCATTCCTAGGTGCGTTTATTTTTGGATTCATTGCACTTTTTACGCTGCTGGTAACTTTAGGGTTGCCATTTGGAGAATTTACCTTAGGGGGAAAATACAGGGTTTTACCTATAAAGATGAGAGTAATAAGTGGAATCTCGCTGATTATCCAAATGATTGCAATTATAACGATACTTGACGTTAGTGGGATAATTGCTGTAGATTTCCCATTTCCTATCGAAAAAGGATTATGTGTATTCTTTGGATTTTATTTATTACTGAATACAGGGATGAACTTTATATCTACCAGCAAAAAGGAAAAGTATGTCATGACCCCTTTATCTTTCTTGTCATCTATGTGTTTTTTTATCACAGCATTTTTTTACTAAAGGAGAATGTATTACGATGGATACTATTATTTTAGGATTTCTGATGATTCGGGGTTCAACGATTTATGAATTAAGGCAATCTATCAAACAAACCCTGTCTACTGTCAGCAGCGACAGCACAGGCAGTATTCAAGCAGGAATCAAAAAATTAGTGAAAAAGGGATGGATTACTTTTGAAGAGCACGTGGAGGGCGGTGTAAATAAAAAAACATATTTTATTACAGAAGCTGGAGAAAAACATTTTAGAGAAAATATATCAACTCCTATGTTATACAAGGAAAAAAATATGGAATTAAGTAAATTTTTCTTTCAAGGCTTCACACATCATTCAGAGCACGAAGCGTTTATCAGCAGTTATCTGGAAGAATTAGAAAAAGAATTACATCGCTTGGAAGCTATTAAAATAACGATTGGTCAAAGAAATAATTTCAGCCGCGACTATATAAATAATTTAAAAGAATCTGGCGGTGCAACAGAATTTATGACGGAAGAGGGAGTAAAATCAATTGCCTATTTCCAATATGCAACGTTGGATTTAGGTATAGAGAAAATTAAATTTGAAATCGACTGGTTTAGGAATTTTCAATCAAAATTAAAGGCAGAAAGGATGGAGAATAACAGGGAACAATAAAGCTGCATGGAGATAATTATTGTTCAAATAGAGAGCGTCCTTTCCCTGCTCTTCTTAAGAAATGTAGAATAATTTCTTTTCAGAAAGAAACGTTCATAAACCTTACACAGGATGAAACCCCAAAGAAAAAAACATCAAATTACTCACTGTATCGTAATTTGATGTTTTTCTTATTTTACCTTACATATTATAAAGGTAACTCGGACGCTCCCAAAAGCGCTGCTTCGCCATCGCATCGATAAATTTCTGCCCAGATTGAGAATCGATATTCATAATCACTCCAGGCTGTCCTTCGATACCCATTTCCTTCAGTAAATGAGCACTCTCTTCTCTGGCGCCTATCGGCTTAAAATGATTATACATATTCATGATAAACGTACGGGCTTGATAATGAAAATAATCATCTACTCCAGTTCCCCCAACAAGATATACTCCTTCATAGCTTAATGGAGATCCTGTAAGGAAGCTTTGGTCTACCTGATACGTTATGCCGTCGCTGCCGCTTACCTCACCAAGCTGATTGGTGACAATAACCGGGTGCATGCCTGCCTTTTTCCATTGCTGAAGCAGTGCATCCACTTCCTTACCAGGAAAGCCCTCTGCAAGAAAGACAGCCACTTTCAGTGTATCTGTCACAAAGTTTGTGTTCATCAAGCTTATCGCTGGTGATGATTTCGTAGCAGTGGATTCTTCTACATCCAGCACGGTGACGCCGACATTTTTTGCCACCGCTTCTGCAAGCTCTTTGCTGACCCTTGCTAAGCGGTCCACCATCTGCTGACGTGCAGCAACAACCAGACATCTTCCCAGCTCAAAGCTATATTCGCCAATAATATGCTCCCGCTCTACCGGTGTCATAATGTTCCAGAAAATCCTTGCCTGGGTATAGTGATCTTTAAAAGAATCCGCTGTTTTACGCTGTTTCAACCCTTCTACAGTCGAAGGATAGGTAACGAATCCTCCCTTATCCGGCGGAACCTCTGACAGTGTATTTTCCGCCAATAAGTTCTTATGATAAGAAACTTTGCCTCGGTCAATTACATGACGCGAGTTCCCATCCCGCTGGTTATTAGAAAAAGGACAAACCGGCTTGTTGATAGGCAGCTGCTGGTAATTGGCTCCAATTCGTGCTTGCTGGGTGTCCTTATACGAAAACAAGCGGCCCTGCAGCATCGGGTCATTGGAGTAATCAATACCCCTAACAATATTCCCTGGATGAAACGCACTCTGCTCCGTTTCTGAAAAGGCATTATCCACTGTTTTGTTCAGCGTTATCTTACCCATCTTTTGAAGTGGCACTTCCTCTTCCGGCCAAAACTTTGTCGGGTCTAAAATATTGAAATCAAACATAAACTCCTGGTCTTCCCGAATAATCTGTACAGCAAGCTCATAAGGCGCCATAGCCCCGTGCATGAACAACTCTTTCCGGTATTCTTTCCCGGTCAAAGTGGGCCAGTTTTTCTCTGGCAAGAAAATCTTCAATCAAGGTAGGGCCGCGATCTTCAGCAGTCAATGAATTCTCATCAGCTACAATCTTCTTCCCCTTATTCGAAATCATCTCTTGATTATAGGTATCCCTTATATAGGATTCTAGCTGCTGTTCTTTTTTATTTTTTTGCGTTCACTCATACAGATTCATCTCCTAACAATGGTAATAGCATTTAGCAAAAAATGAAGAGTATTCATTGAAGGTTTTCTTTCTGTATATGGCTGAACTAGCTTCGACACAAGATTGATCATAATTAGGCAAGCGGACTTTCAGTATCCTGATTGTTTTTTTTCAATGAAAGAAGCCGCCTTTACTGCACAGGCGGCTTCTTTCATTTATTGGAGGACTACAGAAATTTCTCCATGATAACGTAGGACTTCCCATTTTTCATAAAACTTCTATCTGTTTCTTGGAGACCAAACTTCTGATAAAAATGGCTCTTATTCTTTCTGGCATTACACCAAATTCTTTTCACATCGTGTATCTTCGCTTCCTCGAATACGGATTCTAACAACCTGCTTCCAAACCCTTTTCCTTGTTCTGATCTCAGCGTCGCAAATTTTCTAAATTGAGCTTCCTCTTTGTCTATAAACAGCGAAACAACGGAAATCAGTATATTATCTTTAAAAAGTCCCAAATGAATACCCGAAACATCATCCTTTAACTTTATGTAGTTGAAATCTTCATTCGGCCACATGACTTTATGCCTTAGCTCCCATACTTGTTCTTTTTGTATTTTTGTAATCTGAATTTCCATGATAACCTCCTTGCCTGCTGTGAAGCTTGTCAAAAACACATGCTTAGAAAAGCGCCAGTATATTGTTGGCGTAAAATAGCGTAACTACAGTCAACGCCAGTAAAACAATTCCTTCCGCTTTTCCGCCAGTTGTTGCAGCGAATGGAAAACGAATCGTAATCTTTGCAGGATACAGCAGCTTGATTCCCTGCTTTGTCGCAGCATCTAATATAAAATGCGTAACCATACCAACTAAAATCCCCATGGTGATCGACGGATTACTGATGAACTTAGATAAAATAAACGCCACCAGCGCTAAGAATAATAAACTATGTGTAAAGGTTCGATGACCAAAGAGGGTATTGACTACTTTAGAAACCGCTGGAAACCTCCGCCCGATTTTGCTGCCGCTATGGCAAATATCCGGAAGCAAGCCCCCTGCTGCGCCTGCTGCAATGAACCATTCGGGCTGATATGCATGTGTGATGGCGACGATGGCTGTCGTCGCTGTGATTCCAGCCATAATATGTGTTTTTCCTGTCATGCTCTTTTTTCTCCTTCATTTGTAAATTGCGTTATCTTATCATAACACTATCCCAAGAAAAAGAACATACGTTTCTTTCAATTAATTTCCTTTTATTCAAAAAAGCAGCAAACATTATTTTCTGCTGCAATCATGATTTTTCTACATGGTTAAACGATAACTGGCATCTAAAAGTTCAAATATCTCCTCTTCTGAAACAGAACCATCCAGCAGAATGCTGATCCAATGTTCTTTGTTCATATGGTAAGCTGGCAGTATCCGGTTTTCTTTTCTTAAAATCGATGCCAATTCCGAATCGCATTTGACATTTAAAACGTCTGCAGTCCCTTCTCCTTCTATATTTAATTTCTCTTTGTCCACATCCATCAGCAACCCAAACCATTTGCTGTTTTCCTTATGCCGAAGCACAGCGTAATTAGAAAATTTGGCCCAAGGATAATCTGGCTCTGTATCGTATTTTCCTTTTGCATAATGTATAACTGCTTCTCTGCTCACTAAAATCACCTTCATCTGATAAATTAAATGGAAAAATTGCTTTTCTTCATTTTATCAGCAGATACAGGTTTGTTAAATAGGATGCTGCACACCGAAGTTTAAAAATACCATGATATCCCGCTACCTCTAATATATACGAACAATTTTTCCTAAAGCCAGACGGTAGTGACTATGCCCCTCATCAGCTCCGTATCCTGCTGCAACTACAGAAAGAATATTCCCCTCTATCTCCAATAATGCTTTTACCTTTTCCAGATCAAAACCCAGCATCGGAACGCTGGATATACCGTAAGCGGTGAGCGCTAACAGCAAATACCCAAGCGCAATATACCCTTGCGATTGCAGTACTTCAGGTGCTGTTATTCCTGACATATGCACACTTCCTTTTTATGAATTTTTTCAAACATGGCCTGTCTTTTTACGTTCTAATATAACTCAGATATTCTTTCTTTAGATAACAAAGCTCTATCAAGCAACGATAAAAGCCTGTCTCTTTTCGTCTCGCTTTTAGCACAGATTGCAATCGTACGTTCCAGACCTTTAACAGGGACAAGATGGACGTTTAAATGCTCGATACTTTTAACCAGCAATGCTGGCACAATGGTTATTCCTTCTCCAGCTAATACATATCCGTAAAGAAAATCCCCAAAAGAAACCTCCCTCGCAATCGCTGGAATCTCACCAGCCTGTTTTGCAAAAGCTAAAATCCTGCTTCGGGAGTCGCAGGGACTGGTGTGCAAAATAAACGGAAACTTCATCATCTCCTGCCATTCGAGTATCTCTGGTTTTTCTTTGATATACTGCTTCGGAATAACAGCATAATAATTCTCTGAAAACAATTCCACTGTTATTACCTCTTTTGTTTGAAAAGAAGCGTCGATAAAAGCTACATCAATTTGTTCATTCATTACGGAGTGAACAAGTGCCTCCGAATAATTCTGAATAAAGACAGAATGATCGGCATCCATAACATCCGGAAGAAAAGCAGTTGAAATACTCGGTAAACAGCCAATCGTCAGTTTATTAGATTGCTGCATTCTATTCAGCTTCTCTTTCGTTCTTCTCATTTCCTGCAGCAAAGATAATGCCTGATGATAGAAATATTGCCCGGCCTTTGTCAGCTCAATACCCTTCGAGCTTCTAGTAAGCAATTTAGTATTTAAATCTGTTTCTAAGCTTCTTACCTGTTTACTTAATGCAGGTTGAGAAATATGTAATCGGCTTGCCGCCTTAGTAATACTTTTTTCCTCAACAATCGCAATATATGCTTCTAACCAAGTCTGATTCATTCTTTCCCCCCATAACAATTGGTTATGAATTACATTATCAATCCGTATTTCCGTCGTTCTTATATTTACTATACAATAAATGTAAAACAAAAGCTTTTTATTCATTTTGTATTAATATAAAATGAGTATTCATTCCTTACGTTATTATAACGTTTTGGAATAGGAAGGAGAAAAAATGAGAGCAATCATTTATCAGAATCAAAAAGGATTATCTTATCAGGAAATACAAAATAAAAGACCAGAAGCAGGAGAAGTCAAAATCAAGTTAAAATCGGCAGGGTTAAACCGGCGTGATCTTTTTGTTATGGACCAGCATCATTCTCAGAAAGTTTTTTATACCCCGGGGTCGGATGGTGCCGGAATCATTACAGAACTGGGAGAAGGAGTTGTTGATTTTAAGTTATATGATAAGGTTATTATTAATCCAAGCTTGGATTGGGAAATGGCCAAGAATGTACCAGCGGCTCCACATATTTTAGGCGGTCCATCCAATGGCACCTTTTCCGAATATAGTATCATTCCTTCCCAAAATATCGTTAAAAAACCGGCTTATCTTTCTTGGATTCAAGCTGGTGTATTATCTCTTTCCGCTCTCACAGCGTACCGGGCGCTGTTTACCAAAGGAAAGCTGCAAACAGGACACCATCTTCTTATCCCCGGAATCGGAAGCGGTGTAGCAACCTATGCCCTCTTCTTTGCAAAAGCAATCGGAGCAAAGGTGAGCGTCACTTCAAGAGACGAAGAGAAGCTGCGTAAAACTGGAGATCTCGGAGCGGATTATCTTTTAAAAACAGACAGTGATTGGACAGCTAAAATGAAAGAGGGAAAATTCGATATCATATTAGATAGTATTGGGCCGGCACTCTTCCCGAAATACATTGATGTCCTAAAGCCAGATGGAAATTTGGTTAATTTTGGAGCGAGCTCCGGAGACAGTATTGACCTTTCTTTACGATCCCTCTTTTACCCGCAATTTAATATCTTAGGAACTTCTATGGGAAGTAAGGAAGAATTCGAACAGATGATACAATTTATAACGCATCACAAAATAAAACCGGTGCTGGATAGCGTTTATCCGCTTATTGAATTCGAGCAAGCATTGGAGAGAATGAAATCCGGGAATCAATTTGGCAGTATAGGCTTGGAAATGGAATAAAAGAAGCTGAGCTTTTCATTTTTGCGTTATCGTTATGAAGAAAAATCGTTCGGTGTGAATCAATGCCTATCTCCTCTTTTGTGATTCATAAATGATTGTGCTACTATAAAATCGTATATCAACTTCACAAGGAGGCTCTATGTATGACTTTGGAAAATTTTGATGAATACCTACAAAAATATGCTGAATTAATCGTTTCTACCGGTGTTAACGTTCAAGAAGGACATTCTGTCGTTCTAACGATTGATGTTGAACAGGCTCCATTAGCACGTAAAATCACAAAAGCGGCTTATGAAAAAGGCGCAAAACGCGTTATTGTCAAATGGGGAGACGATAAAATCTCAAGACTTGGGTTTGAGCATCAATCAACTGAAACCTTAACAGATATTCAAGATTATCGCATTGAAGAAATGAATTATATCATTGAACAAGGTGCCAGTCGTATCAATGTTGTTTCCGATGACCCTGACGCCTTAAAAGGATTAGATGGTGAAAAAATCGCTGCAACGCAAAAAGCATCCGGTGAAGCATTTCAACCATTATCGCAAGCAACGCAGTCGAATAAAATCTCATGGGTCGTGGCAGCTGCAGCCGGACCGGAATGGGCAGCGAAAGTCTTTCCGGATTTAGATTCAGCGGAAGAACAAACCGATGCATTATGGGATGCAATTTTCAAAGCGATTCATTTGTATGATGACGATGCGATCCGCACATGGGAGGAAAAAGATAAAACCCTGGAAACGAAAGCGGAATCATTGAATAAGGAACAATTTACAGCATTGCACTACACTGCGCCGGGTACAGATTTAACGGTCGGCCTGCCGAAAAACCACCGCTGGGAAGGTGCTGGAAGCTTTAACTCCCGCGGAGAGCGCTTTATAGCCAATATGCCGACAGAAGAAGTATTTACTGCCCCAGATGCTAACCGGGTCCACGGCGTTGTGGTATCAACCAAACCATTAAGTTATGCCGGCTCTGTCATCGAAGGGATGGAATTCCATTTTGAAAATGGGAAAGTAACCAAAGTGACTGCTGAAAAAGGCGAAGAAGTTATTCAAAAATTAGTCCAGCAAGACGAAGGTGCTTCCCGTTTAGGAGAAGTTGCTTTAGTTCCGGACGCGTCCCCTATTTCTCAATCCGGATTGACCTTTTTCAATACGTTATTTGATGAGAATGCTTCAAATCACTTAGCGCTGGGTTCTGCATACGCGTTCAACTTAGAAGGCGGAACAGACATGTCGGAGGAAGAATTAAAAGAAGCTGGTCTGAATCGTTCAGCAACACATGTTGACTTCATGATTGGTTCGGATCAAATGGATATTGATGGCATTAAAGAAGATGGCAGCCGTGTTCCGATCTTCCGAAAAGGTGCTTGGGCTTAATTTGCTCATTAGTAATAGTCAGTAAAAAATTCCAACTACAAGCTAGTTGGATTTTTTTACATTGGTATATAAAATGTACCTATTCTGCTTTTCTTTTGATAGAAACCATTTTCCCATAAGTCCCTATCCTCCAAAGCCATTCAAACGGTCCATAGGAAAACTCTTTCAACCAAAGATGACTGAAAATCATTTGTGCCGCGAATAAAATGACTCCAATCCCAAGAGCGAACGCATAGCTTGGTTCCTCCCAAATCCCTAAATTGATAAAAACCGTTCGTCCGCTCGCTTGAAACAAGCTCACGAAAACAAGAGATTGCAGGATGTAATTCGTAAACGCCATCTTACCGACAGATGTAAACGGGACAAGCAACTTCGACACGCTTGTCTTGCTAGTTCCTAAAAGGACAATGAATAAAATCATGCCGATTGTCACCAAAAATGGGTAGAAGCTTTCCAATGGATGTAACGCAATTCTATCATAAAGGCTTGCTTTCCCCGCTAACCCAATCACAAGAAAAAGTACTGACAATAAGCTCATGATTTTTCTTCGCTTTTCGATTATTGTAAGCAGCCCCTTCCGATACGCATACATACCAAACAGGAAAAAGCTGATGTGTGCGACCATCGAAGAAAATTCAATAATAAGATATTCTGTTCCTGTCGGTGGTTCTTTTGAGTCAGGCAATAGACCTTTCAAACCGTCTTCCAGGGACAAATGATAGGATGAGAAATAACTGATTACATCCGCTCCAATAGTATAGCCGATCCAGAAAAGGAAAGCAGTAATAACCAATCCGGCTGCTGACCAATTCATAAACAGCAGAAGGAAAAATCCCGCCATCCCATACATGAGCAAAATATCTCCCGACCAAATTGCAAAACCGTGCACAGCACCGACGAAGGCAAGCAAAAATAACCGTCTGAATAATACCGGATAAGGGTTGATTTCCTTCGTTTTTAGGCGATTATAAAGTAACATAAGACTCAGGCCAAACATGAATGCAAACAGCGGCCGGGTACTGTCTGTTAATATAATCTCCTCTAAACTTCTTAGTACTTCATTAACCGGAGACAAATTCTCCGTATCGACGGAAGACAGCCCCGGGACGTTGGCTAAAAAGATTCCAAGTAAAGCAACGCCCCGCATTTGGTCTAAAATAGCAATTCTTTGATGTTGATTTTTTTGCTTCATTGATGTCATAGGATCCTCTTTAACTCCTTACATTAAAATGCCCAAGTACATTTTTTAGAATACTAGATTCTTGCTTAATCCCGTGGTTCTACACGCCAATCAGCCTCTCGCCGAGGATCAGCCGCGCCAGAGATGTCATCATTCTCCCGATCGATCATCAAAGCCTGAACAGACCCGAAATACAGCGGAGTCGGAGCTTCACGAATCTCGTTATACCCAATATCAAGCAACGCTTCCCTCACATCTGCTTCCGGTGCGGATTCCATCACAAGCGCATTATCCGTCAGGTGGAAACGATCCGCTTCAACAACAGCTTCCAGATTCGAGTCTTCTTGAACCCAGTCAGCAATCACCTGCGTAAGCATAATTGGAATACGTTCGCCTCCTGGACTGCCAATCCCTAAAACAGGTCCCTCCTCATCTGCAACAATCATTGGAGATGACCAGGTAACGGAACGCCGTCCAGGCTCAGGTTCATTTTGCTTCGTTTGACCAATATCAAACCGAGACATTTGATTGTTCAAAAAGAAACCTTCTGTGTAAGTGCCGGAGCCAAAGAAATTGGTCAGTGTATTCGTCATGGAAACAACAGTGCCGTTGTCATCAATCACTGTAATATGTGTCGTATTAGGGTCCGAATCACCATAACTCCGCTCTTCGTCCTCAGAAAGCAAGCTGTCACCGGAGATTTCTTCTGCTAAAGCAGCATTCTTTTTACGGTCAACGAAAGAATCAACCGGAACATCCACAAACGAAGGATCACCGAAATCCGTATCAACAAATTGCTGGGCGATTCGCCACGACATCGCAATATCATGCACAAATGGCGTGCTATTCCGTTCTTCTTCTAATGTTCCCCGCTCTTCAATGATTTGCAGCATTTGAATGACACTGACACCAGGAAGTGGCGGCGGAGAACCAGTCACCTTATATCCGGCAAACTCTCCAGTTACCGGATCATGCCGTCCGACACGGAAGTCAGCAAGTGAGTCTCTGTCCAGGCCTTGAATCGCTGCTAACGCTTCTCCAGTATCCCCTTCATAAAAGGAAGCTCCTTCACTATCACGAATATCACGCAATGCTTCTGCCAACGCCGGCTGTTCTAAAGTGGCGCCCGCCTCAATAGCTCTACCCTCAGGATAGAAATGCTCCAGCTGCTCAACCGGCAGACGGTCCTGAGCAGATTGAAGCTGCTGTGCTAACGTTGCAGATACCTCCGAACTTTCTGCCAAATCAATTGCCGGGTCAATCACTGTCTCCCAGTCAGCAGTCCCATAGTCATCATGTAATTCCTTTGTCCCGGCTACAAATCCAGGCACACCAATATCTGATGAAGGAACACCGCCTTCAGGGACAACTTCACGATAATCATATGCCTCAGGGTCTTGACCCTGCTCTTGAACGAGTGTTACCCCGCCGCCGCCAACTCCTGAAGCAAAGGGCTCTACAACAGAAATGGCATACGCCGCTGCAACGGCCGCATCCACGGCATTACCTCCATTTTCCAAAACAGTCATTCCAGCTTCTACAGCATCTGGATGCCCTGCGCCGACACCATAAGCCTCTGGCACATCCGGCCCAGACTCCGCCTCTTCTTCATTGTCTGGCGGGCTCATCCTTTCACTTTCATTTTCAGGCGGGTTCGGTTCAGGCTCCTGATCAGTCTCTTCTTCTGAGGCACAACCGCTGAGGATCAGCAATACTGTTGCGGTAACAGTAAAAATTAAGCTGCTCTGGCGCTGGTTACGCCTTTTTACTTGCATGAATGCAACTCCTTTCATAATGTCATTACACCTTTTTATTAAATATCATTCATTACATATTCGACATATCATTTATCTCCTGCACCAATATTGGTATAAAATCCATAATCACGATTGTGTTTTAATCTGGAGAAACAACCATTGTGAATCCATGAATTCTTTCTGCCGTTAAATAATCGGGCCATTCTAGCGGGGCTTTTTCCCAAGTTTGCCCTGCATCATAAGAAAGGTAAAAGCCGAGATTATTAACAGCGTAAAAAATACCTGACTGGAATGGATGAGAAGTTAACGCAAAAACAGAGGAACCTTCTGCATCCGGCAAGCCTTTGTATACAGGCGACCAAGAACCGCCATCTTCACGCCGTACTAAAATCGTTCTTGCATGGGATGGATCGTATGCTTCATAAGGACTCCTGGACGCAGCAGCCACCATTGTATCTGCATCCCCTGAATCTACAGCAATATGAACCAAATAGTTATAAGGATCCAAACCCTCATTGAACGTCTGCCAAGTGTTTCCGGCATCAAAGCTTTCAGCATAACCGCCGCCCGCAGCTTCGTATATCCGTCCTGGAGCTTGCAGATGTGTCGTTAAAGCATGACAATCATGTTGGGAATTCGGTTTTCGATCTTCCCAACTTCCCCCTTTATCTTCACTTTTCATCACGCCGCCAAGTTCAATGCCGACAAATATGCGGTTTTCCTCATGAATATCTGGTTCAATCCAACGTACTTGATGCGTGTACGGCCGAGGCGGGAAACTCCAGGAAGATTTTGACGGTAAATCCAGTAAAGCCGGACAATCAACCCAGGTTTCACCTCCGTCTTCTGAACGAAACAGCCCGCTCGGTTCTGTGCCTGCCCAAACGACATGATATCCATTTTTAACCTCTATTGGACTGACTGCAACACTCATCACCCGGTTATGTGATATCCCTGCCCCTGCGGGTACTCATGTTTTGCCGCTGTCATTACTTATCCCATAAACCCTCTTTAAAGGTTCCTCCATACAGCCGCTCGCTCCGGCTGGGGTCTGCTGCAAGGCACACAAATGAAACCGGTGCCGTTTTTTCTTCCATTCTCCATTCCTGTTCTTCTTTTGTAATTTCATACACAGAACTTCCAGCTGAGAAATACAAAATCTCCATGCTGTTCACCACCTTGAATTATTTTGAATCTTATAAAACAATCCGGGTTTCTGTATTAATAGAAATGTTCAGAAAACTACTCATTTCATCTGACTTACTTGTAAACAGAAACTCCCTTTTCTACGACAAGAAAAGCAAAGAAAAATCTTTTATAGTTTGCTTTATTCACCATAAAACAAACTTGCAAACGTCCAAATCTAACTTTTTATCACGGAGAAGCGCCTACAATACTTCACCTTCAAATAGAGAGTGAAAAAAATTTATTTAGACGGGAGTTAACGGGCGCTACCTTCCTAAATTACTCAACTAATCATTCAATTTATCGCTAGGTTAGCATAAATCATTCTACAGATAAAAAGATTTTGTCAAAAATTTTTAAACTATCATTTTTTAATCAAAATATGATGAGTCTTATCACCATACAGAAAAGGCCTTACCATGGATAAGACCTTTCCTGAGACAATGTCGTATGTTATTTCTGGAGCTGCGGATACTTCGATATATAGAAAGTTTCCTTTATTTATTCAGGGTTAGCCTTCTTTAAAAAAGCTTTCTGGCAATGTGCTAAATATGCTCCAAAGATTGATAATTGCACCAACTAATGAAACAATACTGATGCCCACAGCCTGGAAGCTGAATACGCCTGTCGGTACAAGGATGATAAATCCCAAGAAAAAAATAGATTGATAAATCGCTGAGATAAGCCTCCAAAATTTATGGTAAAAAAAAGATAATAACACAGGAGGAATGAACAAAATAATCATTATGATAATACTTGCTTGGATAACTTGCGGATCATTTAACGACAGTGTATTAACATCCCTTTTGAAAATAAGCAGTGACAAACAATGTTACGATTGATACAATCAGCATGAAAACTAATAAAACGAATCTTTTCAAACAGCATCCTCTCTTTTTATTTTGAGGTGAGAGTTTTACGGATGGTTCTCCGTGATAATATTCTGTTAAAAAATCATATTGTTAGCAAAGCAAATGGTTAGGAAAGGGAGGAACACTTTATTGGTATCTGATATAGCATTAATGGAACATCATGTAAATGTGTTATTTAAAAAGGATGGTAATAATCGAATGACCTTTGTGAATGAGCCGCCAAACGAGGTTGCACCTCGTATTTTCATTGGCAGGACTCAGCTTGGTAATGTAGTAAGGTACTCAAATACACTTGGGGAGAACATAATAAAGAAGTTGGAACGAAGCATTCATGCTGATTTTGCTATAGACTTGGCAGAAATAATCAACATTTTAAACACAGATCGGCAAATCAATAATTTTTGGACTGGACCTGCTTTCGTATTTGCTAATGTAAGCAGGAAAACAACGAAAGCAATACGAATTACCGACTTCAATAAAGGTTGCCTGAAGCAAAATTTTCCGTATATCTACGAAGAGCTTAAATATAAACAGCCTTGCTTCGCTATTATTGAAGATGAAGCAGCTGTATCAGTTTGTTGCAGCGCGAGACAAACTAATGAAGCGGCTGAAGCAAGCTTAGCTACATTTGAAAAGTATCGCGGAAGAGCATACGCGATAGACGTTTCCATTGCTTGGGCTGCAGAAATTCAAAGTCAAGGATTACTTGCATTGTATAGTACCTCTTGGAATAACTTTGCATCCCAATCTGTAGCAAAAAAATTACATTTAATACAATATGGAACGGACATTCATATGAAATAAGACAATAATCCCGAACACAAGGCATTCTTAAACTAATGGACACAATTACTGAAAATATGATGTATTCTTTTATCATGTACGAGAAATAAACTGGGGTGAAGATTAACGCAGTATCAAAAAATATAAACACTCTAAAGCTCTCATTTAACACTCTAAGCAGCAAAAAATCCTGCACGGAGCAGGATTTTTATCAAACGTTCTTATTAATTATCAAAGAGCAGATAGTTACACAAACTTATTCCTGCCAGCACCTAATCCTGCAATCATCATTAAAAAGCAAACAACGATGATAGCAATAATCGGCGCAGACCATGCCTGTGTAATATCAAACAGAAGACCGATAAATAATGGTCCAACGGCGGCAAAAATATAACCGACGGATTGTGCCATTCCAGACAGCGCTCCCGCCTGGCGTCCATTACGTGCACGCATGCCAAGCATGGCAAGTGACAGGCTGATGGCTCCTCCAAAAGTAACTCCAATCAGTGTTACCCAGACGAAAATCAGCGGAAGCGGTCCCCCGATTAGCAGACCGATAAAACCAATTGCTGCACCGCTGCTAATTCCCAGCACGATCCCCTGCTGGTTAGAAAACTTTTCTGCCAGCACGGGCGCCAGAAAAGTGGATGGCAGTCCGACAAACTGCACATAAGCTATCAGCCAGCCGGCAGCGGATACGGAAAATCCAAAGCTCTGCATGATTTCTGGCAGCCATGATACCATTACATAAAATATAAATGATTGCAGACCCATAAATAACGTAACCTGCCAAGCCAATGGAGATTTCCACAAGTTGCTGTCACTAAAAGCCTTGCTGCTTAATTCCACTTGTTCTTCTTGAGGCCCAGGATTCTGCTTGATAACAAAAATCCAAACAATGATTCCGACGAGAGCCAGCACAGCCCAAGATAATAAAGCTAATTCCCATCCTAAACCTGCTCCCTTTGCAAGCGGAACAGAAAGTCCGGAAGCGGTGGCCGCGAATATTGCCATTGATGTGGAATAGACACTCGTCATTTGGCCAACTTTATGCGGGAATTTTTCCTTGATGACTGCCGGCAGCAGCACATTCATCACTGCGATACCAACCCCTATAATGGCAGTCCCGATAAATAAGGTAGGTGTATATGGAATAGATCTGATTCCAATTCCAGCGAACAGCAGGATCAGACCAAACAAGACCGCTCCTTCATTCCCCAGCTTCCGGCCAAGCTTCGGGGCTAGCGGCGATACAATAGCAAACGCGATAAGCGGTAAACTGGCAATCGTCCCCGCACTCCAATTTTCCAGCCCAATTTGATCACGAATTGTCCCTAACAACGGTCCAACGGAGGTAATTGCCGGCCTCAGGTTAAAGCCAATAATCATAATAGCAATCAAATATAGCATTCTCTTATTGGAGGATGCTTCCTCAGCCAGGCCGTTACTTGCTTTTGCTCTATTTTTCTCCATCTAATACCTTCTTTTCTATTTTTCATCCCCTTCATAGAAAAGGAGATGAAGTAATTTTGCATAATATATATATGTTATGGCAATGTACAACCTATTGTCAAGATACCCATGTTTAATAGACTGCAATCAACGCATCTGCTCCGCGTATTCGAAAACTGCTTTCAAAGCTTAAAAACGCCACCAATCTGATAACCCTGCTCAGCGTTAAGCCCCATGTGTTAACACTGATAAAATGCAATTTCATCCAAAAAACAATTTCCATATTAACCTGTACTCGCAAACTTCCAATCTAATAATTTTGAATAAAATGTATACCTATGAAATTTATTGGAGAGCCTGTCAATATAACAAACTATTAATTGGAGGTATTTCCAATATGAAGTACAACCTAATGATAGGCATTGCTTTTCTTATTTGCCTATTCATTTTTCTACCAACAGTACATGCAGATAATGGAACATTGTACAAAGTTGATGCTGAAGCAATAGAATTAAAGAATGCGCCTGCTGAGGATGCAGTCATTCTAAGTGAATTAAAAAAAGACTATAAGGTTACTATTTTTGAAGAATCCAATGGCTGGGGAAAAACATTTTATAACGGCGAACAAGCTTGGATCGCGTTACATCATCTTTCAGCAGTGGATGACATACAGACAGAACCAGAAAACGAACAATCAGATACGGAAGAGAAGCAAGTCGAAACAGCAGCTGCTGCAGAAACAAATACAGAAAGTGCTGTCTCATCAGTAGAAAACGGGCAACTGTACCGAATTCAAGCACCAGCAGTAAATGTACGCAATGCACCTGATAAAAACGCTGCTGTCGTTACGCAGCTGAATCATGATGAGAAGGTTACTATTTTTGAAGATTCATACGGCTGGGGCAAAACATATTATAACGATGAAGAAGTATGGATCGCTTTATATTTGCTTGATAAAGATAACGAATCAAATGGAAATAGCGATGTATCAGAAGAAAATGAAACCATAGAAACACTGGAGACAGCGGAAGATACCGAAAATGATGCGTCGGAAGCAATTGCTGAGCAAAAAAATGATGAAAGCGAAAAGGAAGATGCCGAAACGAAAGACGAGAAACAAGAAGTTCAAGCGGAACAAAGCTCTGAAATCCCGCTTGCCGGCCGTCACTTTGTGATTGATCCGGGTCACGGTGGAAAAGACCCTGGCGCAGTGGGATCTGAAGCATATGAAAAAACATTAGCATTAACCACAGCAAAAAAATTAGGAGAACAATTACGTCATCAAGGAGCTTCTGTTACGTTTACCAGAGAAGATGATACGTATCTCTCATTGGGAGAACGGGTCAACATAAGTAATTCTGCCAATCCAGATGCATTTATCAGCCTGCACTATAATGCGTCAGAAGACCAGGTTGCGCATGGAGTGGAAACCTTTTACAAAAATGAAAGTGAAAGCCAGATGCTTGCTGAGTCTGTACAAACGTCATTGATGAGTCATGTCCATCTCGATAATCGTGGAACCAAACAAGCAGATTTCCAAGTACTAAGAGAGAATCAGCAAACTGCGATTTTAATTGAGCTTGGTTTTATCAGCAATTCAGAGGAACAGCAGACAATTCAAACGGATAATTATCAAAATCAGGCAGCAGAAGGCATTATTGCCGGATTAGAAGACTATTTTAGCTAGAATCAACGGATGATAAGGTAAAAGTGTGTCTAGGTAACGCTTTTACCTTCGATTACGTTTTTTGGACTTCCTTTTAGATTACAATTTGTAATGAGCTGCTTAGGGGAAATATTACGAATCTTTCATTTTACGTTTAGAACTTTTTAGTTTTACGTCTTTTCACAAAACCTGAATGGATATTAATCCCTTTGCAATTTATTTATTAAACCGTTCTAAACGATAAAACTGATACGTATTATCCGTCAGCTGTTGTCGAACTTTATCAAAAGGCAGCTGTTTTACCTCAGCTATTTTCTTCATCACATCGATAATCATATTTGGATGTGTCATCTGATTTTGAAAAGGCCCTTTAAACGGCCATGGCCCATCTGTTTCTGCCATAATAAGTTCTAACGGATATTGTTTTATTAAAAACTGAATCTCCTCTTCATACCAGCAATCAGGCGTGATAGAAATCATATATCGATTATCTATCATACGGTTAATCGTATCTTTATCCCCTTTAAACCAATGGAAATGAGCTCGGTTTATTTGATATTTTTCAAGCAAGTCACAAACAACAGAAGCATCTTCATAAACAGCATGTAATACAATTGGTAAATCATACTTTTTTGCAGCTTGTATAAACCTCTCCAATATCGCATGATAGGCTGCCGTATCCAGTGAATTATCGTTACGTTTTGTATAATAAGGGAGCCCAACTTCTCCAATAGCCACTATCTTTTCAAATTTTTGTTCCATCACTTGGAAGATACGATTGATTTCTTGATCAGATGGCAATGCTTGTTCCGGATGCCAGCCGAAAGCGGGGTAAACAAATGGATATTTCTGCGCCAATTGCCACACCTTTTGACAGCTCTCAAAATCACTTGTAACAGCTATCACTCCATCTATTTTAAGTGTATGAACCAACTGCTGCTGCTCGTCCGGCTGATACCAATCCAGATGAATATGTGCATCAATCATCAAGGGCACCTCTCAATCTTTTTCACACTGTAATATCCTTAAATAATTCACCAGCTTTTCTAACATCGACATTTCCGCCGCTTAATACAACACCTGCTCTTTTCCCTTTAACAGATAGTTTTTGATATGCTGCTAAAGCAACTGCTCCGGATGGTTCGACTACAATTTTTAAACGCGTCCAAAGAAAATACATAGCTGCTTTTATTTCTTCTTCAGACACCGTGATAAAATCATCCACATATTCCTGAATCAAAGGAAACGTAATGTTGCCTAACGTCGGAGTGTTTAAACCGTCAGCTATCGAGTTTGGAGCTTCAATGGTCTGCAATTCTCCTGCCTTAAATGATTTCGTCGCATCATTGGATACAACAGGCTCCACTCCAATCACCTTGCATTGAGGCGACAGCTGTTTTGCAGCAATGGCACATCCGCTTATCAACCCGCCGCCTCCACAGGGAACGAGCAGATAATCAAGCTCCCCGACTTCTTCAATCAATTCTTTTGCAACGGTACCTTGTCCGGCTACAATTGGCTCCGCATCGAAAGGAGGAATTAATGTATAGCCAAATTCATCTATTAAATCCTGCGCTTTTTCCTCTCGGGATTCCGTCTTGCGGTTATATCTTATAATCGTCGCATCATAGTCTTTCACAGCTGCTGCTTTCACTTGCGGCGCATCATCTGGCATGATTACTGTCGCAGGGATACCAAGTATTTTGCAGGTTAAAGCCGTAGCCATCGCATGATTTCCGGATGAATAAGCGATTACTCCTTTATTTTGGGACGCTTCCGGCAGAGAGCTTATCGCATTATAAGCACCTCGAAATTTAAACGCTCCCATTCGCTGGAAATTTTCACACTTGAGAAACATTTGATTTCCGGTTAATTCATTCAATAATGTTGACGTATGGACTGGAGTTTTATGTGCAATTCCTTTTAGGTGATTTGCTGCTTCTACTATTTTTTCATACATTTTGAATTCTCTCCCTCACTTTTTATATCAAGACAGGTTGCTATTTTAATAATAATTTTTAGTAATACCTATATCTTCCTTTCGACAAATCGAACTAAATTTCCTGCTAAAAGTCTTTCTCAATTGATATAAAGAACAATCAAGTCACAGTTGTATATTTAAATCGACTTTTTAAATGATATACTTAACTTTTTATATAGTCTTCATTTTAAATGAAATTTGCATCGCTTGTGCCATTTGAATATAATTGAGTGAATTTCATAATTCAAAGCCCTTGTGTCCCAAGCTTTTTGAAACATAAAAAAAGAAGTACCTCCCCAAATCTTGTATAATGGTAGTTACCCAGAAAACCATAAAAAGACTGGAGGAGTACTTCTTATGACCATTATACGACAACCGAGTCTATTTGGCATCCAAGAATTATATGACATGGAACCTACCCAAAAATATGAAGCGATTATTTCAGCGATTGATCTGGATCGTATTTATCATGCGATTAATAAGAAATCCCGGCTTGGAGCGCCTGTTGAGCTAAATTATGCAGGGATGATTATTTCCTTTTTTATTCGCTACATCGAGCGTATCCCAACCATCAAAGACTTAATCAAGCGTCTAAATGATGACTTTATCTTTAAAATGAACTGCGGATTTCTTGTTTCCGATTCTACACCATCAGAAGCTGCTTATTCCCGCTTGGTAACGAAATTGAGTGAATCAGATATTTTAGAAAAATCCTTCGAAAGCGTAACGCTGGCAGCCGTCACCGAAGGGTTTATTGTCGATGAAGTCATTGCCATTGATGCAACCCATTTTGAAGCACGAGATAAGGCACCTGCCAAAAAAGAAGAAAAATCAGAAACTACGCCAAAAAAGCGCGGACGCAAATCCAAAGAAGAACGCGAACAGTACCTTAAAGACCAAGCGGAAAAGGAAGCAAACCTGCCATTGTATGAAAAGAAAATCGAAGCACAGTTAGACGTTCCGTTAGACATCTTGCGTGCAGAAGTGCCAATAGCCCCCAAATGGGGTGTGAAAAAGAATGCAGATGGTAAAAATGAATACTGGTTTGGCTATAAAGCCCACCTCGCAGTTGGTGCATCCAGCCAATATATTCTGCAATCTTTGTTTTCATCTGGCAGCTTAAATGATGGGAAAGCCGCTATTGCCCTATTGAAGGGAATGGATCAACGACTTCCGCTTACGTCTGCTTCTTACCAGACATTGGATGCGGGTTATGATTTTGAACCGATTTATGAACAGATTCATCGCATGTGTCAACAGTCTGTCATTGCCTATAATAAGCGCAATGAAGGCGAAATGATCGGGTTTGATAAGGATTTTGCCCCAACCTGTTTGCGAGAACATTCCTATAAATATGACAGCTTTGATCCGAAATACGAAACATTGAAATATACCAGACCAAAGGAATGCAGCGACTGTCCCCTTGCGAATGAAGGTATCTGTCAAAAAGTGTATAAAATCAAGATAACTACCGATTTAAGAAGGTATACCGCACCAGCACGAGGATCAAAAGCTTGGAAAAATATTTTCAAACAACGGACAGCAGTAGAACGTGTTAATGCTTATCTGAAAGAGTTCTATCAGCTAAACAATGTTCGTTATCGCACTGGAAAGCGTGCAAAAGTTCATTTTGACATGGTCGCTTTGATTTATAATGCTTCCAAATTAGCTGCTGATCGCATCCAAGCAGAGCTTATTCAGCAACAACAAGCGCATAATTTTTGTTTTTAAAAATACACTTTCGAAAATTCGGTTCGTCTTTGTATTTTTAAAAAGAGCAATTATGAAATTCATTCAATTATATAAACTAATCTTTTTTACATATTGGAAATATCTAATCATTTCTTATCCGGACATACAAGGAGGTCAACCATGATGATAAGTCCCCAAGCTGCTGATAAACTTAACGCCAATATAGAAGATTTAAAAAATAGCTTAGAAGAAAAAGTTTCCAAAAAGCTTGATTTGGATAACTGTCATCAAATGATTCAAAGATTGGTTGAGCTTTCTTCCAGCTGTGAAGCATGTAACCAATATTTTGTTAATTTAGAAAGTCATATAGCCCAGCTTTTAGATAAGTCAGATCAGCTGACAAAAAATGATTTTAATAACCATCACCAAATATTAAATAACATCCGTACACACCTCATGAAAAAACACAAACTAGTTGCGAAAGACTATTATCTCAGTATCTATATGTCCTGTGGTCTCAGCTTAGGACTAGTTTTTGGACTCTTATTCGATAACCTTGCATTAGGTTTGCCAATTGGCTTAGCTGTTGGTGTAGCGATTGGAGCAGGTTTAGACGCAGATGTTAAGAAAAAAGGAAGAACCATCTAGCATTCCAATCAACCGTTCAATACAACATTCTCCACAGATAAAACGTAGCATACGCTTCCCAGGTTGACCATGCTGCTGATAATTCTCTAATCTCATCTTTTGTCGGCTTTCGTTCCATTCCCTTTACAAATTGGATGGCATTGATTAATCCCACATCATCAATAGGAAAAGCGTCCGGATACCGAAGACAGCGCATCAATACATAATTCGCTGTCCAAGGACCGATTCCGCGAATACGAATCAATTCTTTTTCCGCTTGTTTCAAATCATCTAAATGTAGTAAGTTTTCTTTTGATATATCCCCATTTTCCATCAACTTTGCTACATCGATAATATATTCCCTTTTCCTTTTTGTCATTTTAATATCAGTCATATCTTCCGCAGTTAATTTAGAGATTTTTTCATACGAAGGGAAAACCCAATACCTTTTTCCATTATAATCCGAATATTCTCCAAATTTTTCAACAAATTGACGTTTTAATGTGTACGCAAACTTCAGGTTAATCTGCTGGCCTAATATCCCCCAGCATAAGGCCTCAAATAAATCATTTAAACCCATAATCCGAAGTCCGTAAAACCTTTCAATGGCTGGTTGCAGTAACAAATCCCGGCGTCCCATTTCATAAAAAGGCAGCAGGTCGGTGTCAAAGTCAAACCATTCACAAATATAATTTACGATGGTCTCTTTATCTTCAAATGATTCCGGTTTTGTACCGGCTAAACACTCTACAGCCAGATAGTCACTTCCTGCTTCACTTATCTGTATCAATGTACGCAGATGATTTATTTCAATCACACTAGTAATCGTATTCTCCTCTATTTCATACATGCATTCATTTGGATCCCGTAGGAAATAATCTACATTCACTTTAAAATTAAACGGCTCCGGTGCTTTTATGAAAATGCAGTTTTTACTTTCTTTCCAGTTTCTCACTTTCTTCGTCCCCCCTATCTTCAAGATCTGTTTTATATTTTGCTTGCGAATTCAGCATCCTACTATGATTGCACAACAAGCAGCACTTATGCCAAAAGGCAAAGAGACACTGTTTTCACACTGCCCCTTTGCCTTTTAGTTAATGCTTGCATTATCATTTAACAAAAATTATGCTCCATCATTCTTTCTTAAAATATCCTTCACTCTTTCTCTCATCTCTTTCGTATAGCCTTGCTGTCCGCCGGTATGAATAAAAAGGATATTTTCTTGGTCAGCATAGTTCCCATTTTTAATTTCAGTCACTAACCCTTTAAAAGCCTTCCCTGTATAAACAGGATCAAGGATAACCCCCTCATTTTTAGCAATATCCAAATAAAATGCCAATTCTTCATCTGTTGCCTGACCATAGCCAAGCCCAATATAGTTATCGTTAATGGAAATAGAATCAAACGGGTGGCTGGTGTCTTCCAAATCATTTACAATTTCCATCACATCTTCTTTGAATACTTCTGCTATCTGGTCTACAGAATAGCCAATGATTTTCTTTTTGGCATCTGCTCCCTCATTAGCGTACCATAATCCGGCATACGTCCCGCCAGAGCCGATTGCCAGATTAATAGAATCAAATCGGATGCCCATCTCAACTTCCTGTTTCATAATTTCATTATAACAATTAATATAGCCGTAAGAACCGATCGCATTTGATGCACCTACCGGAATAATCAATACCTTTTTCCCTTGTGCTTCCAATTCCTTCTTTTTCTCCTCCATCGCATCTTCTCGGGATGCATCCGGCGGAATAATATTTACATTCGCTCCTAACATATCATCCAAAAATAGATTCCCTTCATATTCTTTCACTTCGCCTCTAAGCACCAGGTGACATTCTAAATCCATCATGGCACAAATCGCAGCTGTCGCTCTGGCGTGGTTTGATTGACAGGCTCCAGTGGTAATAATTGTGTCATATCCATTATCCAATGCATAGGCAATGAGATATTCCAGCTTTCTTATTTTGTTTCCCGAGACCTCCACTCCTGTAAAATCATCTCGTTTGATATAGATATTTTTCCCAAGTTCATTGCTGAGTTTTTCCAGTTTTTTAATGGGTGTATCCAAATTAGCAATATTTAATTTACGCATGATAGTTCCTCTCGCTTTCATCCAGTTTATACCTTTATGATAGCGAACAAGAACGAATATAAGCAAATAATAAATGAAAGGAATTTGTTATTTTAGTGTAAAGAATCGATGAAGAGGGTAAATTTTCTATAAGTCTGTACTCTTTTCCTGTCAGCATCAGTGGATAGAGACTGCAATTAGAAGAAAAGTTGAAAATAAGCATTTATACTTGTTTAAAAAATAATGTAAGGGAGGTGTCACAACGTTGAGAAGGCCTTTGGGAGTTATAATAATAAGTTATTTATTTGGCTTTAGTTCGATGCTTTTATTATTTTCTGCTATTTTTTATGATGCGGATACCGATTCCATTCGTAGTATAGCGAAACGTTTCGCACTACCGAATATACCTGAGCAATTAATGAAAGCAATGGTAGCTTTATTTTCATTAGTAATGGTCTATGGTTATATCTAATTGAAAAAATGGAGCTTTTGGACAATGGTAGCTTATTTAGTCTATTTGGGAATGATTAGTTCTCTGCTCGTAAACAATCAAACTCACCTGCCATATATAGTTAATATGCTTCCTTCCCTGGCTATGTTAGCTTTTACAATCTATGTAAGAAAAGCATTTTTTAATCAATTGAATTTCCAACATTAGAATAATTGAAAATGCCCTTTAAATAACAATAGAACTTCCTATTTCCTAAGAAGTTCTATTGTTACGCCTATTCCATTTGAGCCCAGTCTTAAATGAATACCCATATAAGAACAGAGACCAAAATAATCGCGGGCAGTCCAAGAAAATAAATATAAGTAAGACTTGAAAAACTCTTCTTTCGTTCGTAAGTATCGTCCAGCTTTTTAGTGACAAAAAGTGTTCCGATCAATGCAAGAACACATACGATAATCACCAGTATGATAAGGGTATTCAACATCTCCCTTTCCCCACCTTTATAAAATAGTCAACGCAGCCGCATAACAATAACCTTATGCATTATGCAGCTGATTATTTGTTATAGCAGCCTGTTGCAGATAATCTGAATCCAACGTATAGGAAGCAGTCTTTTTCTTCCATTGTTTCACGACATCTACATGATTTTCATATCCGAAAACATGAAAGGTCATTTCTTTATTTTTCTTTTTAAAATGAATAATATATGGGGGCATCTTTGTTTCAGGATGGAGAAACAAGGCTTCCTTCCCTGGAAAGATATGATTCTTATATAAAAATTGAGCTTCATTGAAAGAATCTATAAATCTCCTTTTTTCATCTCCATCAAGCTGTACTCCATCGAAGGTTATCGTACTGTTTGCTGCATCAATTTTAGGATGCAGCTCAAATTTATTTAAAACCCATCCCACCAAAGCGCTTGGCGGGCTGGTTAAAAATTTCAATATAATTCCTGCCAGCGTGATTAATATAAATGTCCATGTCATTTTCGAATTCCATCTCCCTGATAAACTATCACTTTCTAATTTTGATATAAGATTACACAGCTTGCTGATTTTACCCTAACCTAGTTTTATTGTACTGGATATCCCAAAAATGATACCATCCAATTCGCATAAAAAGCCCCCATCCACTTCACGAGTAGACAGAAGGTTTTTTAGCTTTTTTATTTTCCGCGCAGATGTTGAAGAGCTTTCGAAAATCTGGATATTCCTTCCCAAATATCTGCGGGCGTACTCCTGCCATACGTAAAACGAACAAACCCTTTACTCTCACCAAAAATAGAGCCGGGAACAAAAGCAACTCCTCTCTTCAGTGATTCATCCAGCAATTGAAATTCATCCACCGGCTTTTTCAGCTTGCACCATAAATGAATCCCGCCATCTGGTTCCAGGAATTCTGCCTGTTCTCCTAAAAAATGAATCAGTGCTTTGGATAATTGCTTTCTGCGTGCTTCCAGCTGCTGTCTGATCTTATGAATATGTTCATCGAATTGCGGGGAGCCGATAAACTCATTTGCAACCCATTGCGGAAAAATACTATGTCCAAAATCAATCTGCTGTTTTGCATCAGCTAAGCGTTGAATAACTTTTTTCGGTCCAACAATCCAGCCGATTCGTAATCCAGATGCAACGATTTTGGATAAAGAACTGATATATAATACATTTCCGTTATCGTCCATTCGTTTTAAAGAAGCTGATACGTTTCCATCAAATGCCGTAATGCTGTACGGGTCATCCTCTACAACAGGAATGCCATACTCCGAGGAAATATCTAATATTCTTTTCCTCCTGCTTAAAGGCATTTGCACTCCGGTGGGATTTTGAAAATCCGGATTGATAAAAACCATTCGAATACGATGTTTTTTATGCAGTTCGACGATATCATCCGGATCAATCCCATTTTTACTGCTCTTTAAAAGAAAGGGACGTAAACCTGCTGATTTAAATAATGGCAATGAGTAAGCATACGATGGATCTTCTATTGCGACAGCATCACCAGGCTTCAGTAAACATTGCACAATAAGGTGAAGCGCTTGCTGCGCACCAGAGGTAATCAGGATTGATTCTGCATCAATAGAGATTCCTTTATACGCATACAAATGATTAGAAATCGTTTCTCTTAAACGGACATTGCCCTGAGGGTGATCATATCCCAGATGCTCTGTAAAAGGCTTCTCTTTAAAAATGGAATGAAATTGTTCTGCCGGAAATAGATCCGCCGCCAGTTCTCCGCTTGCCATATTAATCATTTCATTATTTTGTGTCTCCGTCCGTATTTTTTGAACTAACGGCAAATTAGGAAGAAATGAGCCATCCTCCACATACCTTCCCCAGTTGGGAATTCTTTTATCGGAGATTCCCCAGATATCCGTACTAATATGCGTACCGCTTCCTTTCCTTCTTTCAACAATTCCTATGGATTGCAGCTCATCATAAGCGGCAACGACCGTGCTGCGATTAACTTGCAGCTCTTTTGCCAAATGGCGTTCTGAAGGAAGCGGCATATCCGGAGAAAAATCACCCGTAGAGATTCCGTTTTCGATATATGCTGCGATTTGTTTGTATAGTGGTGTTTTTACTGAACGGTCAAGTGTGAAGTGCATATGGATTCCTCAATTGTGTTGTAGATTTTAACGTGCAGTGAATAACCCTGCCAATACTCTTTATTCGCGCACTAAAATGAATATATTCTAGACTTTTAGCTTCATTCTGCTAATCAAAGATATCTTCTACTATCATAGCGAACAATGACCTAAATAAGCAACTCACAGATGAAATGATTGGGATTTTATTCTTTCCAGCAAAAAAGCCCGAATCACAATGAAGTTATCGGGCTTAAATACATGAAGGTAGATTGTATTAATTATCCTTTAAATATACCGCTTCCGCCTACGCTAATCAAGAAAATCTTTTAAACGTTTACTGTGTCTTGGAAGCCTTAATTTCCGCAATGCTTTTGTTTCAAGCTGACGGACACGCTCTCTGGTCACGCCAAATACTTTTCCCAGTTCTTCCAGCGTTCGTGACTTCCCGTCATCCAATCCAAAGCGGAGACGAAGAATACTTTCTTCCCGGAGAGGAAGGGTATCCAACACCTCCTCTAATTCCTTTTTTAACAGTCCATGCGCTGCATAGTCAGCGGGAGAAACCGCCTCTTCATCCTCGATAAAATCTCCTAAATACGATGTGTCTTCGTCTCCAATCGGTGTTTCCAGAGATACCGGTTCTTGAATGATTTTTAGGATATCCCGCACTTTATCGGCACTTAACTCCATTTCCTCGCCAATTTCTGCAGGTACCGGCTCGCGGCCCAAATCCATAAGCAATGAACGCTGGACACGGCTTAATTTATTGATTGTTTCCACCATATGCACCGGTATCCGAATAGTGCGCCCATGATCCGCAATGGATCGGGTAATCGCCTGCCTGATCCACCACGTTGCATAGGTGCTGAATTTAAAGCCTTTTCGATAATCGAATTTTTCTACAGCTTTGAATAACCCAATATTCCCTTCCTGAATCAAATCTAAGAAAAGCATACCCCGGCCTGCATAGCGTTTTGCGATGCTGACTACGAGACGCAGGTTTGCCTCAATTAATCTCCCCTTCGCTTCCATGTCTCCTTCTTCCATACGAGCGGCAAGCGTCATTTCTTCTTCACGGGACAGTAAATCCACATTGCCAATTTCTCTTAAATACATCCGAACGGAATCGGTTATTTTTATCCCTAAAGGAAAGCTGTGATGATTCAGACCTGCCTCTTCTTCCTTTGCAGTTTCCTGTGTTTTAGCGTCCTCTTCCATCTCCCCGGCCAGTTCAATACCTTGTTCTGTCAGATATTCATATATTTCATCGATTTGTTCGAATCCTAAATCAAAATCAGCTAACACATTAGCTGCTTCCTCATAAGCAAGCACACCATGTTTCTTCCCCATTTTTAGCAGGTTTTCTTTTGCCTGCTCTATAGTCAGTTCTGATTTTTCCTTGCTCAAAGCATTTTGCAGGACCATGCTTTCCCCTCCCTCCAAGTCATACCATCTGGTTTCTGTATTTTTATTAGGCGTCTATTTTTTATACGTAAAGTGTTTTCTTATCGAAAGCTCCGAACAATCATGCATAGAAGTATATCGCATCCTTCTATGAACTAGTTCGAATTTGTCAATTACCCGTGAAGCAACGTATTTGTGTTATCTCTTTCCTCTCCTAACTTTTCACTTGCATGGCCATAGCGAATATAAACATACCTTACCTTTCCATTACGGATATAAGCAAAAACGCCATTGTGTTCATCTGTACTCTTCTCCTGGAAAAAGAGTCCAGAGATATCTGTTTCTCTAAAAGGCTTATCACGGAGGAAATAAGATGTTTGATTATCTTTTTTCTTCACTAAATATCCTTGTCTTCCATTTCTGTACACTTCTTTTTCAAAGGGGTTATACTCGCTGTGATTAATCACAACCAGAATAATATCCGGTAATTTTTTTAGAATATAATTGTATTTATCCCAGTAGAAAACTCTTTTCCAAAGCGGATTTCTCAACGTATCCGTTGGCCGTTCCCCTGCCATAATAATTTCCTTCACATGATTATTTTTAGCAGTGTCAACAACTTCTTGTGCAGTTTTCCATTCATTTTTTGTCCGTTTCACTGTAAATTTTTCTGCGCCCAGCCGTTTACTTAATTTTTTGCTTTCTGCTAAATTCAACAAGTGAAACATCGTATATTTACTTTCCATAGAACAAAAAAATAAAACTTCAAAAGTATATCCATATTTTTTTGCCAATAAGGCTCCTCTTAGCAAAACTTTTCGGCTGTAATTCTTTTCCTCTAAGCATACCAGTACATGATGTTTTGATTTTAATGTCATTTTGCCTCCTTGTGCTGCCTATTCACAAGCGATAGCAGTACGTAAAAAACTGCTCTGCCTTGAAAATAGGAACCATTTTTTTGGAGGGTTAAGGATATACGTCTTTGCCTTTGTTAACAGCTGCTCTAGACGAAGAAAATTTACGTTTTTTTGCGCTCTTCTCACCCAAAGATAAACACGTATATCCTTAACCCCGGCTGATTATGATAATAGGGTTCCGTATCTGAGTCGGTCATTTTCCTCACCTCCTTTTCTTTTTTCTTGCTGCATTATTGCATAAAACTGAATGATTGTTCTAAAATAACACAAAAAATAAATCTCATTTTGACCAAATATGAAAAATTATTACTGTTACCTAAAGAGCCTTAACCTGCTGCTTTGTTGTATTATGTTTTCTCATCCTAGTTTATGCTGAGCTTCTTCCTAAGTTGCAAGCTTTTAATGCTGATTTTTACAAACGAAATGCTTCATTGACTATGATGTTACAGGCCTTGTTCCGAATCCAATAGCCAGCATAAAATTTCAGCTTTATTGGAATCAAGCAGGATAGATCCTCTTTTATTTTGGTTGTCATGAAATACGATTTCATACATCCCGTCTGCATGTTGAACCAGAAAAAAGGAATCACTAAATGTCGTACGCATTTTGTATTTAAACCCTATTCCCTGTAGCTTTGCTTTATAAATGATATACATAATCGCCTCCTAACCATTTAACTGAACGTTCGTTCTAAAATATTATCATAGAGTTTTTGGGCAGTCAACAGATAATCATTCTGTTGAAAATGTCTTGTTATGGTGTCTTATATATGATAGATTTAGAACAATTGGTCAGTAATTATTTGTAAGTAAGGGAAACACCAATATAACAAGATATTCCGCTTTATAAACGCTTCAATTGTACTCAAATTAGAAATCAAAATAAACAGGAGTGAACTTTTTGAATAAGAAACAAACGAAAAGTATGATGACAAAGAAAAAGATTGCTGAAGCTGCAAAGCATCTATTCATTCAAAAGGGCTACGCTGCCACATCTATCGAGAACATTTCCGAGGCAACAGGTGTCAGCAAAGGAAATATTTATTATCATTTTGACAATAAAGAAGGCCTCTTTATTTATGTGCTGGACGAGTGGGAAAAAGAATGGATGGAACAGTGGGAGGAACAAAAAAAGCAGTATCCCTCTGCAATTGAACAGCTGCATGGAATTGCAAAGCATTTTGTTATCAATGATTATAACCATCCTCTTACGGATGTAGCGGACGAATTTTTCAGTCATGAGAAGTCCAATACATTAGTACAAAATCAACTTTATAAAACAATTAACACCAGGATATCCTATAGTCAAAATTTATTGTCAGAAGGGATAGCATCTGGAGAGTTCAAATCAGACAATGCACTGTTGTTAGCAAAGATTTTTGACACCTTATTATACGGGTTAAATAATACTTGCCGGAATTTGAACATGAAAGAAACACTGGATCTATATGCTAAAGCTATCGATACCTTTCTGTATGGTATCGCTTCTCCTGAGACAGATCACCATAAGAACAGTTAGCTTCCTGTCGATAGCAAAAATAGAAATCATTTCTTCAAATATTAAAATCAGACTGCTGATTAGGAGGAAACTAGCGTTGAGCAATAATCATTCCACTTTTCTAGGCGTTTTATTTTGCATGCTTGCCGGGGCAACCTGGGCTTTAGCTTTTCTCATTCCGAATATGCTTTCCAACTTCTCATCATTGGAAATTACTTTAGGACGTTATTTGATGTATGGTTTATACTCGCTTCTTTTCTTTATGGCATTTAAAAAACGTACAGACCACATCCCATTACGAATCTGGGCAAGAGCACTGCTTTATGCTTTTATTGGAAATGTAGGATACTTCTTTTTTCTAGTTTTGGGGATTCAATATGCAGGAATTACTGTCACCACTCTTATTATCGGGACACTTCCTATCCTTATCAGTGTTATCGGGAATTTATGGAATAGAGAGTTTCCTTTTAAAATCATGGTATTTCCCGCATGCTCGATATTGCTTGGAATCTTCCTGCTGTATGGCAGTGAGCAGAGAGATAGCAGCAGCGTCGCCACGTCCAGCAGTAACTTTTTATTGGGTTTCTTATTCTGCTTTATCGCACTGACTTTATGGACTTGGTATGGCGTGTCTAATGCTAACTTTCTTAAAAAGGAATCTCAGGTTTCTGCCAACCTATTTTCTACTATGGTCGGTATGCAGACGTTAACATTAGTATTACTTGTTTTGGTTATCAGCTGGCTGACAAATCAGCAGATAGTGAGTAACCTGCTGGCAAAAAATCATTTAATGTCCTATTTGATTGGTATTATCGTGTTGGGTATCGTTGCTTCGTGGGTGGCAACATGGGCATGGAATCAAACTTCCATCCGTCTGACGGTCTCTATGGCAGGGATGATGATTGTTTTCGAGTCTTTATTTGGACTACTTTATTCTTTTATTTATCAATTGTCATTTCCCTCCATATGGGAATCGATTAGTATTTTCTTTATTATCGCCGGTGTATCTTTCGGGATATGGAGAATCAATAAAGAAAAGATTTCGGAACATAAGCTATACAGTGAAACACATTCTTTTGAAGATACCCTTTGAGAATAAATACGTACCCAGCTGAAGAACAGCCGGGTACGTATTTATTCGTTATGCACTGGGTTTATACTTATATAAAACAACCCATCGAACAAAAAAACTGTTGAAAGTTTCATGCTCAATAGGTCAGCAATAATGGATTAGCTATTATTAATATTACTTGAGGCGAAAATTATTTGCCTAATTTTTCGTGAACGTGTATTGCTAATGCGATGTCTAACACACCTGATCCAACACTTTCATTTAACGTAATCTCTTCATCATTTTCACGTGCTGGAATTTTACCAGCTAAAGCTTCACCAACAGTACCTGTGACAACCTCTTTTGAGACTTCACCTTTTCCCAAAGGTATTAATATGTCACCTGCTGCCTCCCAGAGGCCTTCCAAATGTTCCGTAACAATCTTGCTTGAACGTTGAACTGTAGCAGCATCAATCTGCATGAATGATGTAAATGAACCAATCGCATTCACATGTGTTCATTAGTTTAAGCTCCCCCCTCAACCCTATTCTTTCTTAAAATTAACAGCAATCGCTCCGACGCAAACCACATAATTACAATAAACCCACCAATAAACAAGGGGAATAAAGCTATACTGGTATAAGATACTGTCAATCCAAATAATGGCGGTATCAGCGTTGTTCCTGTATAAGCGGTGGCCATTTGGAATCCCATAATCTTTTGTGAATGAAAAGTACCAAAACGGGCAGGCGTTTCATGCAACATACATGGGAAAACCGGTGCCAGACCTAATCCAATCAATAATAGACCAACCAAAGCGAAAAACAATGGTAATGGTAATAGTAAAAACACCGTTCCTATCAAAGCAATTATTTGCCCTGCCCGTATTAATTGGTTATTACTTACTTTTAAAGTGATAAAACCAGTAATAAACCGTCCGATTGTAATACCGCCCCAATAAAATGCGATCCATTTGGCAGCAACAGAAGGAGAAATATCTTTCACATTCACCAGATAACTACTTCCCCATAGACCCACTGTCGCTTCGACCGAACAATAGAAAAAGAAAGCAATCAGCGCCCACTTAACTCCTTTTTTATTCCGCAAAAAATTTGCTTCTGTTTTTTCTATTTGCTGATTAAGAGGTTGCTCTGTCACTAGTTGTTGATGCTGTTTAGCAACTTTTCTCCATAGAGGTAAAGAGAAAAACAAAATCAACACCAGACTAAATTGAATCAAAGAGATAGTTAGATAGCCTGCTCTCCATGAATTATGTTCTCCTATAAAATAGGCTATAATAATTGGTCCCGTTGTTGCTCCAACACCCCAAAAGCTGTGAAGCCAGCTCATATGCTGTGCTTTATAATGCCGAGCCACATAATCATTCAGGCCGGTATCAATAGCCCCGGCTCCCAGCCCAAGCGGGATAGCACAAACTACTAGCCAGATAAGTGATGGAGCAAAGTAAAATCCAAGTAATGCTATAGCAGTCATTGCTGCACTTACAGCAGACACTTTTCCCGTTCCAAAACGCTTTAAAAAGACACCACTTACTAAGCTGGATAAAATTGTTCCCGCAGCAATTATCATAAATAAGTAGCCTGCTGTATCAATCGGTAATTCAAGATTTATCCGCATGGTTGGCCACGCGGCTCCTAATAATGAATCAGGCAGTCCTAGACTAATAAAAGCTAAATAGATAATAATTAATAAGAATATCATAGCTTCGTCCCTTTTCCCTTCTGCAACTCATAATTCGTTTAAATGATGCAGTCAAAATTATATAAAGCCCGATTTTTTAGGATCTATAAGAATAAATTGGAGTTTCCCTTATTCTACTAAACCGTCTTGTTTATCTCATTCTACTAAAACTATCCTAATCCCACTCAACTGTTTCTTATATTAAAAAAATTTCCTGCTCTTCGCAGTCTCAAGATCCTTTTGAATCTGTAAAATTTGACATTCTATCCACTTAAACTTCTTAAGGCTTAATCAATATAATGTTTTGAATAAGTAAAGATCGAATTTAGAAGTGCCAACCTTATCATGATTTGCAAGGATATTCACCTACTCATAAAACGATACCAGTTATATCCTTATTTTACGATGAAGCTGTCTGCTCCGCAATGTTTACAAATATAACGAACCTTCATGCAGCGTGAGTTTCACGGGGGGGTTCCGTGATAAACAAAAAAGCAAAAAATGATTGGTTTACAACTATCAATCATCTTTTGCTTTTTTAACTATAACTCGTTATATGAGTCCTCATAGGATTCAGCAAGCTCTATAAATCTCTCATTATCTAAAACATCTTCAAACAAAGGATCTGTCACAGCATAATCAATTAAGCTGGGGTCCTCTTCCATTGCCTCTTCCAAATGATCCAAGCCTTCTTCTATCTCGCCACGCTCAATATCAATGAAAGCCAGGCCGTAATAAGCAATTCCTTTATCTAACGGATGCTCCTCAAGCATTTCTTCATAGAGCTCTTCTGCTTCATCCAGCTGCCCATTTTTTGTTAAAAGGATACCTTTATAATCCAGGTTATAAATGATATGCATTTCATCATCTACTTCTAATACAGCATCGGCATATTCTAATGCTTCGTCGTAATCTTCTATGAGTTCATAAGCATATACAAGCATATCCAGTGCATCGACATCTTCCGGATGCTGTTTTAAATACTCTTCTAAGTAAACAATGCTTTCTTCTGTTTCCTCTATATACAGCAAACTGGCACCCATACCATATAAAGCGAAATCTGCCTTCGGTTCAATTTCTAACGCTTCTTCAAAATAAGTTATTGCTTCTTCATCTTTATCAAGAAAAGAAAGGGCATTTCCCATCGCAACATATTGTTCCGGTGCATTCGGATTTAAATCAATCGCTTCCTGTGCAGCATCCATAGCCTCTTCATATTCGCCCAGGTCTATTAACGCGTATGCAAGATTGCTGTATGCAGCTTCCATCTTGTCATCCAGTTCAATTGATTTTTCTAACGCTTCTCTCGCTTCTTCCGGTCTTCCAAGTTCAATGAGAATAAAACCCTTATCATTATAAAGGAAAGGTTCGTCAGCATGATCATCCAGAGATTCCTCGATTAACTCTAAAGCTTCTTCATAATCTCCATTTGCGTATAGAGGCTGCAGCTTCATTGATAATGAATATGTACTGGTACTTGAACCAGAGGATAATTGATCCGCTTCCGCTTCCTCTTCCTCCGATTCGTTTTCTTCCTCCTCATCTGCTTGCTCTGAATCCGTGTTTTCCTCGGAAGATTCAGATGAAGAAGTTTCTGATGCAGTGGATTCCTCGGACGTACTGCATCCGGCAATAAATAAAAATAATGACATAAAAATAATAATTCGCTGTTTATTCATTTTATCCTCCTTTATTTGACAAATTATTCTTTAAAATGACATTATTATTATAGTACAAATGGAACGCAAATGGAAGACATATCCAAGACTGTTTTCACAAATCGTTTTACTAACAGACCCCCGTATCGTAAGCTTCGTGAAATAATTTTCAAAGCGGCACAGGTGTATGCCGCTTTTTATATCCTATTATCTATACGAATCATGCGCAGGGTGAAATAAATCTTCCTCTGCGTTTCTTACAATGGAAAAATAATCTACATTATAATGTCCATGAAGTGTATCGTTATGGTGCTTCACAATTTGTTCTGGAGTCAGCAAAGCATTCCCCAGATTAGAATGGCCATCTCCAACTAACGTGACATCAAAACCATGAATGGTTGCTGTTCTCACAGCGTTGGCTACGCAATGCTGCGTTTCACAGCCCATCACGACAATATGCTTTACTTGATGTGATTTTAAATATTCCAGAAGACCTGTTCCATAAAAAGCATTGGTAGCAGATTTATCAAAGGTTTTTGATTCTGCAGGCATATGGATCTCTCTGTGAATTTCAAATCCGCTTCCTTTTCCTTCACTGACATCTATATCCCTAATAAATATAATCGGTACAGCAGCTTTTCCCGCTTTTTCAATTACTAGATTAATATTAGCGATGAGCTGTGACTTCTGAAAAACTGCGTTTCTTTCATGATTTCCATCGATTAATTCCTGTTGTGCATCAATAACTAATAATACCTGATTCACTTTAAGTCCCCTTCCAATTTAGGAAAACACGATGTAACGGTCTGGTTAGGCGTTCTCCCTTTTTTACTTATTCCATTCTCTTTATTATTGTTCGTCATTTGAACGCCTCCTCTAACTAAATTCCTTATGATAACCTTTGTAATCCAAGGTGATGTTTATTTTACCATAATAAACAGACGGTATTTTCAAAAAATTAATTTAAGCTAATACTGGGTTGAAATTATAAGCTTCTCGAATACTGCAGATTAACAAACGGTTCGCCTGTATCTGTCACGCCACTTTTCTTTTCCTGCTGCCGAAACCCTCTTGCTTCATAGAAAGGAATCCCTCTTTGATTTCCATCCTGTACAGACACCCATTGCTCTGTAGCTCCTGCTTTCCTATGTTCTTCTGTAAGTATATTTAATAATTGTCTTCCTATTCCTCTGTATCGATATTTTTCATCTACATACAATACAAAAACTTGGCTGACCCTGCTCTCCGTTATTGCACCGCCAATAACGCCTGTCACCTTTGAATCAACGATAGCAACATGGGTATAAGAGCCTTGTTCTATATCCGCCTTTACTCGTTCGTGGTTATACCATTCCTCTGCATGCTTGTTTCGGTACTTCTCACTTAACTTACCTTCTACAGTTTGTTTCCAGCCAAAGGAGCAAATAGCAGCAATGGATTTGACATGCTCTGTGGCTGCTGTTTCAATAACTATATCCATTTTGTTTCCTCCCTTCTTTAACCCCGATATATGGTTTCTACTATCCAAATTCGATATCCATCCGGATCAGCAATAACCGCTTCCTTCACACCCCAGGGACGCTCAATCGGGTCTTGTACAATTTCGATTTTTCTATTTCTTAGCGATGAAACAGCTGAGCTGACATCTTTGACCAGAAATTCTATGACCATTCCCTTTTCTACCGGTTCGGGATCATCAATAATATGCAATAATATCGTTGTTTTATGCTCTGAAGCTCCTGCAGAAAAGAAGGCCATACTTTGGTCTGTAAAACCTTGTTCTAAATGTAATGCGTTCTTATAAAATGCAATGGATCTGTCTAAATCCTTTACTGGGACAATAATTGTATTCAACTTTTCGATTTGAAATTCTGTCACCTTTATTCTCCTCTTTTTTACAAGTTGGAAAATGAATGGAGGCCTTCCGCTACTTTTTTCAGTTCATCTCTGTTTAGTGAAAAATACTTTGTATTTCCTTCCTGACGCACTGTAACAAGATTAGATTGCTGCAGCTGATTTAAATGACGGGAAACCGTGCTTTGCTTCAGATTCAGCCGTTGGATAACCTGTTGGGCGAACATCTCTTTATTCTCAGCTAATAAGTCAATGATTTGCAGTCTCGTCCTATCACCCAGTCCCTCAAAAGCAGTATAATAATCTGCCAGCTTTTCTTTACTTCCATCCGTTTCTGTTTGCGGATCAAACATCAGATAGACATGTTTATCGAGTTGAATGAAAGAAAGCAGTCTTTCCATATTACAAACAGGAATGAATGTTAAACGTTCCGCTCTATTTATGTTTTCCAACCCAGTAGTATCCGGATATAAACCTGTTATTTCAAAAATTGCTTCTCCATTTGTACGATAGTTTTTTCTCAGCAAAGGTTCGTGCTGCCTAACCCATTTTTTCAGCAGCTCCTGCTTATTTTCCCACTCCTTTCTCAACCCGGTATCCCCAAAAGCCCTTATCATTCTGATAATACGTTCTTTAATAAAAGATAGACTATCATAAACCTCTGCGATTTTGCCCGCCTCTTCCATAGGGACAGACCAGCTGAGTAATACTGCTTTCACGGCTTTCTTACGATTATCAGGATCATGTAAACGTTTTTCCTCCAAGTGAACTTCTTGCATTACCTCTTCCACAACCGGCATACGAAGCAGGTATTTGTAGTAATAGCCCATTGTCTCTCTAATTCCATAAATAAGAAGTTCCTGCATGGCAGACTCATCAAGCTGTTCCCACCAGTCAATAAATGCATCCCAATCCATGGTTAAATCAGCGGTCTTTTGAATATAGAAATCTCTTAAAATCACTCCATGCGCAAAAACAGTTCTTAATAATTTCAAATCCTTTTTAGCGGCTTCCGATAAGCTATTCGAAAAATCCTTTATCCATTTATTCTGTACGGAGGAACTGTTTAAATCGTAATCCGTCAGCTGAATATTTGTAAAAATATAAACGCCTAAGGAATGGATTGCATCTAGCTCTGTTTTCGGTAAAGCTGGTACAAATAAATTTCTCTCCACTTTGTCACCTTTTTCTGTATCCTATATTTGTATATTGAATATATTAATATACTGTATACTATTCGTCAATCAGCTTTCGATTATATGATTGGATAACAGTTACTTAAAATCCAGCTCTATTAAGCCCCTGTTTATAAAAAATCAAATGTATTTTTTGAACGAATTGTGAATTAATACACAAATTCATTTAATTGTAACATGTGAAAATAATCACAAATATGAGTTTTTATATTAGAATTAAAGTAAATAAAGGGAGGGATTTTCATGAAAAAGAAAGATGCTATTGCACTTATTGCAGCTTTTTTAGTTCTTATTATTATTTTAATTCTGCCTAATCCTGATTCATTGCCTCTAGTTGGACAACGAGCGCTTGCTGTCTTAGCATTTGCGGTTGTTTTATGGGTTACGGAAGCGGTTTCTTATCCTGTCAGTGCGGTGATGATAGTCAGTCTGCTGGCTGTTCTTATCGGTATCTCCCCTACTGTCGAAGATCCTGGTACGATATATGGAACCAGTCAGGGGTTAAGCATGGCCGTAGAAGGATTCAGTTCTTCTGCTGTACTGCTTGTTGGAGGGGCACTTGTTTTGGCTACTGCTATGGAAATTACAGGACTTCATAAACGCATCGCATTGTATATTATGTCAAAGGTTGGAACAAAGCCTGGGGCACTTGTGATTGGAACCATTATAGTCAGCTTTGTGCTTGCATTGTTTGTACCAAGTGCTACCGCGCGTGCAGGTACGCTTGTCCCTATTCTATTAGGAATTGTAGCTGCATTTGGATTGGCAAAGCAAAGTAAGCTTGCAGCATTATTAATGATTACCGCCGTACAATCTATTTCCATATGGAACGTCGGAATAAAAACAGCAGCCGCGCAGAACATGGTTGCTTTGGGATTTATGGAATCTGCTTTTGGTATAGATGTGACATGGGGAGAGTGGTTTCTCTATGCTGCTCCTTGGGCATTTATCATGTCTATCGTACTTTATATTGTTATGATTAACCTGATTAAACCAAATATGTCGGAAATAAAAGAAGGAATAAGCATAACGAACCAGCTGAAGGAGCTCGGGAAAATCAGCGGAAAAGAATGGCGTTTAATCATTATTGCCGGATTGCTATTATTATTCTGGTCAACTGAAGGCATTTTGCATCCTTTAGATTCTACTACGGTTACCATTGTTGCTGTTGCTGTCATGCTGACACCTGTTTTCGGTATCTTTTCCTGGAAAGAAGTGCAAAGAAAAGTACCTTGGGGCACATTGATTGTATTTGCAACAGGAATTTCATTAGGGATTGTTCTGTTAGCAACAGAGGGAGCGACCTGGCTTTCTTCTAATTCCTTTGAAATACTCGGGGTGTCTTCCCTGCCTCTGGTTGCGATGATCGCCGTGCTCGCGCTATTCAATATTTTGATTCACTTAGGTTTTGCCAGCGCCACCAGTCTCGCATCTGCTTTTATCCCAATCGTCATCGCTTTGGTCGGATCAATGGAGCCGGCAGCCTTTAATGGTCCAGGTCTTGTCCTAATTATGCAATTTGTAATCAGTTTTGGCTTCCTATTGCCGGTCAGTGCTCCGCAAAATATGCTGGCATACGGCACAGGAACGTTTACTTTAAAACAATTTATCAAATCCGGTGTGCCGCTTACTGTGATTGGGTATTTGCTTATCATCCTGTTTAGTGCTACTTATTGGCAATGGGTTGGTTTGTTGTAACTGTTGGAAAAGCGATATAAAAGCTTAATTATCTATGCTTTCATATCGCTTTCATTTTTTACACGTCAGCTTGAATAGCCTTCCAGCCTATATCTCAAGCTCCTTTTCTCCAAAATTTCTCGCCCGCTATGCTATAATGACTTATGTAGTAAAGAAAAAGAAAGGGATTTTTGTTTTGATTGTTTTATGTACAATGCTGGTGATTGGATTATTACTTGGCTTTGTCGGAGCTGGCGGTTCCGGTTTTATTATTGCTATGTTGAGTGAAGTCTTTGGTATTCCTATCCACACAGCACTTGGAACTTCTCTGGCAGCAATGGTATTCACATCGTTATCAGGCACACTCAGCCACCTGCGGGAAAGAAATACCATGGTAAAAATCGGGCTGGCAACTGGGCTATTTGGCGCAGTTGGAGCTTTTTTTGGTTCCAGGCTGGCAAGCTTTATCCCGGAAAGTGAATTAAAATTTTTTACTGCCGGAATGCTCATTTTATCAGCCATATTGCTGTGGATTCGTGTAACAGCAGGGTTTGGCAAGTTGGCCACACAAAAATTTGCTGAGAAAAATCAATCCTCCAGAAGCAGGTTTTGGATGACAGCTGCTGGAATCGGCATCATTACCGGCTTACTATCAGGTGCATTCGGGATTGGCTCAACGCCGTTTATCCAAATCGGGTTGCTTGTGTTCTTCGGTTTATCGATTCAGCTATCTGCAGGCACCACGATGCTTGTTATTATACCTATCGCACTGGTAGGCGGTATCGGTTATTATTCTGTCGGTTTTCTCGATTTAAAATTATTTGCAGAAGTAGTTATCGGAACAATTATAGGATCTTATATCGGCGCGAAGTTCACCACTCGGCTGAATCCAATAATATTAAAAATTGCAATGGTTGCTGTGCCATTAATCGGCGGGATTATTTTATTGATTTAGATTCCTATCCATTTGGAGAAAAGCCAGAAAATGAAAGAAACGATTACCCTATCAAAAAGGCGATAGCTCTTACTGCCTTTTTAATAGGATAATAGCCTTTTACTCTTTCTTACTATACTCCCCGCTTATTTCCCCAGACTAATGCATGTACCTGCGGAAGGACGCGGACACGGTTCAGCACACTTGATGCCACAACCTGATCAATTAGCCATTCATATTTATTTAATAAATGCCGGGATAATTGCTGCGGTTCGATTTCCTCTAAATCATCATTTCCTACCTGCAGGAAAAAAGCCAGTTTCGGATAGCGCTGATGTACTTTTTCCGCATAACGAAGGTCCTCTTTATCAAAAATTACTACCTTTAAGCTGGTATGCGCTAATCTGTCATTGGCTTCCAATTGATGGATAATATCATCCATATTCTCCCAGTTTGTTTTCATCTTAGAGCTTGGCGGTTTAGGAGAAATGGTCAGATCATCAATTTTTACAAACCAATCCTGGTAGCGGCTTCCCTGTGTTTCCAACGCAACCTCAATATCCTTTTCCTGGAGCAAATCAATTAAATTATCAATAGCAGATAACAAAGCTGGATTCCCGCCTGAAATCGTCACATGGTCAAAATGATTTCCGCCTATTTCTTTCAGCCGCTGCCAAATTTCTTCACTCGTCATCTGAACAATATCTTCTTTAGCGCTTCCGTCCCATGTAAATGCGGAATCGCACCAGGCACATCGGTAATCGCATCCAGCTGTCCGGACGAACATGGTTTTCCTCCCTACTACCATTCCTTCTCCTTGAATTGTAGGGCCGAATATTTCTAAGACCGGAATTTCACGCATGATTCATCCACTCCCGTCTTGCTTCCGCATAGCTTGTCGGTGTTTCAAATAATCGAACAAACTCCACCTGGCATTGGTTAGGGAGTTCCTGGATTGCTGCTTCCATTTGTTCGAAAATCCAGACGACCATATTTTCAGCAGTTGTGTTCATTTTTGGCAATGTTTCATTTAAATAACGGTGATCTAAAAATGTTTCAATCTTGTTCTTCCAAATCTCTTTTATATCACCAAAATCAATTACTAATCCTACCTCATCTACAAAACCGCTGATACCGAATACAACCTGATACGTATGACCATGCAGATTCTTACACTTTCCCTCATAGCAATGGAGATGATGCGCTGCATCAAAGGAAAACTCCTTGCTTACCATCACGCGTTTTTGGTGATAGGCCAATTCTTCTCTATGAATATCTTTATCCAGCTTTTGCAGCTCTTCGACAATACGAAACCCGAACATTACTGATTCATCTCCTGTCTTCCCGCTAGATATTGGTCTAACCCACGCTGGCGTAATTGACATGCAGGACATTCTCCGCATCCTGCTCCTCTAACCCCGTTATAGCAGGTCAACGTCCGCTCTCTGACATAATCAAAGGCTTGCAGTTCATCCGCTAATTCCCATGTTTCTGCCTTATCCAGCCACATTAATGGCGTATGAATCACAAAGTCTTCATCCATAGATAGATTTAAGGTGACATTTAATGACTTGGTAAAGATATCTCGGCAATCCGGATACCCGCTGAAATCTGTTTCACAAACCCCTGTAATAATATGCTTGGCATCAATTTGTTTGGCTAGAATGGTTGCAAAAGAAAGGAACAGTAAATTTCTTCCCGGGACAAATGTATTGGGTATGCCGCCATCCTCTGCATTTTCTACTTCAATGTCCTCCCTGGTGAGCGCATTGGGCGCTAATTGATTCAGTAAAGACATGTCTAAAATATGATGTCTTAACCCTTGATCTTCAGCGATTTCTTTTGCCACTTCAATTTCTAAGCTATGACGCTGATTGTAGTCGAAGGTGACTAACTCTACATGCTCAAACTTTTCTAATGCCCAAAATAAACAGGTGGTGCTATCCTGACCACCGCTGAAAACCACAACTGCACGTTTATTTTTTTCCATAAAAAAATCCCCTTTCCAATTTGAAAAAGAGAATTCTAAACACCCGAAAAATGTAAAAAACCATACCTAAGGCGCGGTATGGGTATCCTTAGTTTTTTATAGAGGGTGTTAGCTAGAACCTCTTCTACTTCGTTCGTAGATTTTATTCAATTTCTTTTTACAATTGGCAGTATAACATATATTTCCTGATGATGTTAGCATGTCTTCCTTTTTTTCAAACATTATAATACATTTCAGCAATTAGGTTGGTTTTTAAGTGTTTGTTCTGCCTTCTAACATAACAAATGCTCCCTTTATTAGCTTCTCTATCCACTATAAAGGGAGCATCATTACAGTTTACGATACGGTAATTCTGTTTTCAGCTGCCAATATACATTTCACTTTTTCTCACGAATACCCATGAGTGTGTTTGCTCCTGCTGGCCAATTTTCTTTTGGCAGTCTTGGAAATTGATTAATCCGTACATCAACAGATTCCGGAAACGGCGCAGGACGTCCAGATGACTGATCTATCCCCATTACCATCTGTTCACTGGTTGCCACAGTATCATTTTCTTTGTTTTTCATTTCAAACCAAAGATGCACGCGCTTTACATCCCGGTTCAACACAGTAACTTTCGTATGAAGCTCCTCATTGTCATGCGCTTCTTTTACATATTTAATATGTGCTTCCAGCGTAAAAATGGTATAAGCATTTGCTTTTCGACCTTCTTCATCCAGGCCGATAGCATCTATGAAAGCATCGAGGCTATAACTGAAAATCAATGCGTAGTATGCATCGTTCAGATGTCCATTATAATCTACCCACTCAGGTAACACGTTACCCTTCCATATTTGCTTACTTTCTGTCATAAGGGAGCAACCTTTCTGCCGGCCAGAAGCCTTCTTCCTCTAAAAGTCCCATTAATTTAATCAAGAAACGGTCGCGGCGGTGTTCAAGGTCATCGATAGAAATCTCTCCGCTCTGTTCAGCAGTCCCTGAAATCACTTTTTCGCTTAATTCTTCCGTCAGTTCAGGTGCCACTAAACGGGTCCAAGGCAGCTTCAATGCAGGGCCGAATTGTTCAAGCATGTGCCGCATCCCGTCCTTACCGCCTGCTAAATGAAGCGTTAGAAATGGTCCCATCAGTGCCCAGCGAAGACCAGGGCCGTAGACAATCGCTTTATCTACTTCTTCCGTAGTCGCTACGCCATCATTGACGATATGAAGCCCTTCACGCCAAATTGCTTCCATAAGCCGGTCGCCAATGTGGCCGTCAATTTCACCTTTCATCACTAGCGGCTTCATATGCATGCTTTCATAAAGCTCCTCTGCCTTTTCCATATAACTGCGCTCTGTCTGCTTTCCTCCTGCGATTTCCACCAATGGAATTAAGTAAACGGGATTAAATGGATGGGCAACAATGATCCGTTCTGGATGATGCACACAATCTTCCTGCAGGACAGAAGGCATGTATCCAGAAGTACTTGAAGCGATAATCGCTGTCGGTTTAGCAGCAGCATCCACCTGGGCTAATACCTTTTTTTTCAAGGCTTCCTGCTCTGGAACATTTTCCTGTATCAAATCGGCTTCTTTTACAGCTTCCTCCAGCTCGTTGTAGAAGGTCAGATTCTCTTTTGCAGCTTCGTTGTTTACCCCGTATTCTTCTAATGTTGCCCAAATAGCATCTATCATTTTTTCTGTTTTTTCTTTTGCATCAGGAGCCGGATCAAAAGCATTGACCTTATGACCATTTGCTAAAAAGCGCGCAATCCAGCCATTGCCAATCACGCCGGTTCCTAAAACTGCCATTGTTTTTTGCGCCATATTTCACCTCTTAGGAATTAAATTTTTTAAGATTTAAATGTTCTCTTGCCTCTGCAGCCGTCATCGGCTCCAGCTTTACACTGTTTAAAATGCTGACAGCTTGATCAACCAGCTGTTCGTTTGTACCAAGTACACCTTTTTCTAAATATAAGTTATCTTCTAAACCGACCCGGACATTCCCGCCGAGTAAAGCAGCCTGTGCCACAATCGGCAGCTGCATACGGCCAATACCAAAGGCTGACCAATGTGCTCCATCGACCACTCTTCTTTTCATGTATTCGATTGTTTCTGCATCCGCATCAGCGCCCCATGGAATACCAAGACAAAACTGATACATTGGTGTTCCTTCCACTAACCCTTCAGAAATTAGTTGGTTAGCAAGACGGATATGTCCTGTATCAAATACTTCCATTTCGGGTTTTACGCCGCTTTCTTTAATCAGCTTTGCGTGCTCCCGAAGCCAGTCTTCCGGTCCTAAATAAACCTGATTGCCAAAGTTTAAACTGCCGCAATCTAAGGTGGTGAGTTCCGGAAGCAATTCCCCGACCGGTTCATGACGCTCTTTTGGTGTCTGAATATCAGTTCCTTCTCCTCCACAAGTTGGATTTTCTAGATTTGGAACAAAGTCGCCGCCCCCGCCGGCCGTAATATTAATAATCACATCTGTATCGGATTCACGGATTCGTTCCACGGTTTCTCTAAAAAGCGCCACATCATGACTGAGTTTCCCTGTCTTGGGGTCACGAACATGGATATGCGCAATCGCAGCACCTGCTTTTGCTGATTCAATAGCAGATTCCGCAATTTCTTTTGGTGTAATTGGAACATGTCTGCTTTTCTCTGTTGTATCACCTGCACCAGTCAGTGCCGCAGTAATGATTCGTTTATTCTTCATTTTGTGCTTCCTCCTTTTTGTTCGGGGTGACAATAGGAACATGATTAAAAATCTCGCCACTTTCAAAAAACGCAACAAGATTATTTATCCAATTATAATAGGCATTCCATTCATCCAGCTCCTGCTGTAATCTCTCCATTCGAACTTTTACTTCTTCTGAGGAATCCTCTGTCAAGAAAGTTTCTAAATGACGAATTTGTTCTCTAAGACGGCGCTCTAAACTCGTATTACGTTTTACAACCTCTGACCAGTTACTTGTAAATAAGGATATAAATGTTTGTGCATAGTCGCGTTCTACATTGTAATGATCTTTACGGCTGCCCTTAACGTATTCTTTTTCAGCGATATTAAATGAAATCATCTGTCGCATGACCTGACTCATTCTAGTTTTACTCATTCCAGTTTCATCCGCCAGCGAATCTAATGTCATCGCCTCGCGATTCATATAGATAATGCCTAGCAAACGGCCGACTGTTGAGGATACGCCGAATGTTTCCATATTATCTGCGATTCGATCTGTGAGCAGTTCTTCGCAGGATTTGATTTCTTGAAGCAATTGATTATTTGAAAATGATTCCATCGCCAAGCCCCCCTTTAACTCGTATATGTGTCACTGTAACATGGATTAAATAAAAATGGAAAAAACAAGTTTAATAGCAATCCAGAGTAAAATTGAGCAATTCTAAGAAAAAACCATCTGTATACTTTGTAAAGTTTAAATTGCACAGATTTTACGGTTTAAATGGTTTTTTTGGGATTTTCATTTTCACCTGCCTGTTTATTATACTAAGTAAGTCTAAAATTTAGTTTTACGGAATAAGCAATGGAGGTGCTTGTAGTGCTTGAATTTAAAGAAGTAACCAAAAAATTCGAAGGGAATGATACTCCTTCCGTTCATAAACTGAACCTAGAAGTAGAACGAGGAGAATTTGTTGTTTTTATCGGTCCAAGCGGGTGCGGGAAAACAACTACGATGAAAATGATCAACCGGTTAATTGAACCTTCCGGGGGAGAAATTCTAGTAGACGGCGTAAATGTTCTTAAGCAGGATGCTGTCCAATTACGGCGATCCATTGGATACGTTATACAGCAAATCGGATTAATGCCCCATATGACTGTAGGAGAAAATATCTCTCTTGTGGGATCGCTTTTAAAATGGAATAAGGAGAAACAGAAAGAACGGGCAAAAGAACTTATTTCACTGGTTGACCTGCCAGAGGATTATTTAGATCGTTACCCGCATGAGTTAAGCGGAGGACAGCAGCAGCGAATCGGGGTACTGAGAGCGTTAGCTACGAATCCCCCATTGATTTTAATGGACGAACCATTTGGGGCGCTTGACCCAATCACTCGTGACAGCTTACAAGAGGAGTTTAAAAAACTTCAAAAGGAAATGGATAAAACGATTGTTTTTGTTACCCATGATATGGATGAAGCGATAAAACTTGCTGATAAGATCGTGATTATGAACCAAGGAGAAATCGTTCAAGTCGGCACACCAGATGATATTCTTCGCCATCCAGCCAACGAGTTTGTGGAAGACTTTATCGGAAAAGACCGTTTATTAGAAAGCCGCCCGGAAGTAACACGCGTTGAACAAATTATGAATCCAAACCCGATTACGATTGAAGAAGAAAGCAGTTTAAAAGAAGCTATTCAAAAAATGCATGCCAATCGTGTTGACTCCTTGTTAGTAGTTGATGGATCTGGAATTTTAAAAGGCTACATTGACATTGAAATGGTCGACTCCAATTATAAAAAGAAAAACCATGTTCATGAAGCAATGGATACAGCAAAATATGCCGTGGATAAAAACAGTCTGCTTCGGGATACCATGCACCGCATGCTTCGCCGCGGCAGCAGTTACGTACCCGTTGTAACAGATAATAATAAATTAGCAGGAATCGTAACAAGGGCAACCCTTGCAGATATGGTTTTTAACACTATCTGGGGCGATGAAACAGCAGATGTTGCTGCTATAGAATAAAAAGGAGGCAGAAAATAATGCAAGCTATTAGAGATACACTCGCATCTTATGGATGGGAGTTACTCGAAAAAACAGGAGAACATATGTACATTTCTATCGCTGCGATTGTTTTAGGTATACTGGTTGCGGTCCCCTTGGGAATTTTACTCACTCGTATACCAAATAAAACAGCGGATCGGTTTATATCATTTGTCGGGATATTACAAACTGTTCCAAGTTTAGCTATTTTAGCTTTTTTGATGCCTTTCTTAGGCGTAGGTGTTGTACCTGCGATTATTGCTTTGTTTATTTATTCCGTACTTCCCATACTTAGAAATACGTATACCGGCATCATGGAAGTAAATACAAGTTTAAAAGAAGCGGGTAAAGGCATGGGAATGAACACCTTTGAAGTTATCCGAAAAGTAGAGCTGCCTCTTGCTTTGCCTGTTATTATGTCAGGCATACGGTTCGCAACCGTTTATTTAATCGGCTGGGCAACACTGGCAGCGTTTATTGGCGGCGGCGGTTTAGGTGACCTTATTTTTGACGGCTTAAATCTATATCAGCCTGAACTCATTGTTTTAGGTACTGTGCCGGCAACGATTTTGGCTTTACTTGCCAGTGGCTTATTATCGCTTCTTGAAAAAGGATTAACACCTAAAGCCTTAAGGAAAACTGTTTAAAAAGGAAGGATTATATGATGAAGAAATTATTACTGATTCCCCTTCTTTCGGCGCTTCTCCTTTCAGGATGTGCCCTGCCAGGTCTCAGCGGGCCTTCAGAAAGTACGGTTCGAATTGCAACCTTAGATACGGTAGAATCCGAAATTTGGGGCAATATACTGTCTCAGATGATTGAGCATTATACAGATTTAGATACGGAGTTAGTAACGAATTTAGGATCAACGATGGTCCTGCATCAAGCAATGATGCAGGATGAAGTAGATATGACTGCTACCAGATATACCGGCACAGATATTGCCGGCGTTTTAAATTACGAAGATATTACTGACCCTGAGGAAGCGATGGAAATCGTACAGCGGGAATTTAATGAAAAATTTGACCAGACCTGGGGTGACTCTTATGGTTTCGAAAACAGTTATACGATTTCTATTACACAAGAATTTGCAGATGAAGAAAACATTACACATGTGGATGATCTGGAGCCCTTTGCCGATGACATGAATTTTGGTGTAGATAATGCCTGGGTCAACCGTTCAGGTGACGGCTACGAGGCTTTTACAGAAACACACTTTGCTTTCGGCAATGTCTATCCAATGGCAATAGGCTTAGTATATGAAGCTGCTGCTTCCGGTAATATGGATGCAGTTCTTGGTTATTCTTCAGACGGGAGAATTGCGGCGTATGATTTAAAAGTATTGGATGATGACTTCTTCCCTCCTTACGATGCTTCACCTGTAGCCAGAAATGAAATCCTGGAGGAAAATCCGGAAATCAAAGAAGTCATGCAAAAGCTTAGCGATACCGTAACAACAGAGGATATGCAGGAAATGAACTATCAAGGTGACGTGGAATTAGTCAGTCCTGCCACCATTGCCCGCGAGTTTTTGGAAGAAAACAACTACTTTGAAGATAAGGAGGGCATGTAATGAGTGTCTGGGAACAATTGATAACCTATGTATCTCAAAATGGTTCTTATATTTGGACAGAATTTTACCGTCACTTCTTAATGGCCGCTTACGGCGTATTGTTTGCTTCCGTCGTCTCTATTCCTATCGGTGTACTTATTGCCAGATATGGTAAATTAAGCGGGTGGGTACTCACGCTTGGAAGTATTATTCAAACTATTCCCGTATTAGGTTTTATGGCCATCACCATGGTTGCGATGGGATTAGGAACAACAACCGTCGTAACAACTGTGTTTTTCTATTCCCTATTGCCAATTATTCAAAATACCTATGTAGGGATAACCAGGGTTGATCAAACGGTGAAAGAAGCTGCCTACGCTTCAGGAATGACACGGTTCCAGCTGCTGATGAAAGTAGAATTACCCCTTGCTATCAGTGTCATGATGGCTGGAATTCGTACAGCACTTGTTGTTGGGATTGGCGTTGTAGCAATTGGAACGTTTGTCGGCGCCGGAGGACTTGGTGCTATTATTGTGCGCGGAACAAACGCTACCGATGGAACAGCGATTATTTTAGCAGGTGCTGTTCCTACAGCCTTGATGGCAATTGCAGCAGATTTAATTATGGGTAAGATTGAAAGAATGCTAAACCCAGTGAAGTAAAATAAATAATAGAAATCATTATACGTGTGTGTTCAAACATCCCGGCTTGTTACCAGAATTAACATAAACAAGCCGGGATGTTTATGTTTTATAAATGGCTTTATGCAACTTTTCTGGACTAGTCCCCTATCCAGCAGGATTTCTTTTTTAAATCATTGAATTAATCTGAAAAATCTTTATAATAAGGATAATATATATTATCCTTACAGCAGGATATATTTACAAAGGATTTTCCATTTTAACGATTGAAAGGAGTAAAGCTATGAAACAAGTGATACAAGCATTAGGTACAAAATTAGCGCACGATCAAATCTCTGACAATGATACGGTGAGAGAGCTACATAGCAAAGACGAAACCTATCAACAGACAAGTCTTCCTGATATCGTTGTTTTCCCAAAATCAACTGAGGATGTTACACATATTATGGAGGTTGCCCAGAAATACCAAACGCCGGTAACGCCGTTTGGAGTTGGGACGAGTTTAGAAGGACATGTCATTCCTTATAAAAACGGTATTACCATAGACTTTTCATTAATGAATCAGATTTTGGAAATAAAAGAAGGCGATTTACTTGTCAGAGTCCAGCCAGGTGTAACAAGAGAACAGCTGAATAAAGAATTAAAGAAATATGGTCTCTTTTTCACTGTTGACCCTGGTGCAAATGCAACGCTTGGCGGGATGGCAGCAACCAATGCCAGCGGTACCACAACCGTAAAATATGGCGTGATGCGTGATCAGGTTCGAGATATGGAAGTGGTTCTTGCGGATGGAAGTGTAATTCACACGGGGAATCTGGCTGCCAAGTCTGCTTCCGGCTATCATTTGAACGGTCTTTTCATCGGTTCTGAAGGAACACTTGGCTGCTTTACCGAACTGACACTTCAGGTGTATGGCATACCAGAACATATTGTTGCCGCACGGGCGACGTTTCCGAGTCTGACGAATGCCATTGAAGCGGTAACTTCTATTTTACACGCGGGCATCCCTATCGCCAGAGTGGAGTTTGTAGATGGCGCCTCTGTGGAACAAATCAATAAATTCAGTGAAACCGACTATCCTGTTAAGCCGACGCTTTTCCTGGAATTTCACGGAAATGAATCCGGTTTACAAGAAGACCTTGCATTTTCTAAGGAAATTATGCAAGATCACGGCTGTGACCATTTTAATTCGGAAACAGACAATGCTGCCCGTAACCGTTTATGGGATGCGAGGCACAATTTGGCATACGCTTATATTCATGATTATGTCGGTAAAAAAATGATGCTGACTGATGTTGCTGTACCCATTTCGGAATTAGCAAATTCCGTTATTTATGCGGGAGAAGAATTAAAAAAACTAGCTATTCCGGGAGGGATATTAGGACATGTCGGTGACGGAAACTTCCATTCATTGATTATGATTGATATGGAGAATGAAGAAGAAGTTAAAAAAGCAAAACAATTTAATGAAAAAGTCGTTCAGTATGCGCTAGAGCGCGGCGGAACCTGTACAGGTGAACATGGTATCGGCGTTGGAAAGAAACCTTATCAACGCGCGGAGCATGGCGCAGCTCTCGATGTTATGACAAATATTAAAAAAGCGTTAGATCCAAATAATATCTTAAACCCTACTAAAATAGTAGATATCGATAACGAGGATAAGCTATGAAAACTTTAGAGAAGATAAGCGCATTAGCCGGTAAATATTTTGCAGTCCTAGTCATTATAGCAGCTGTTATTTCGTTTATCTTCCCTTCCGTTTTCCTTGTTTTTGGAAGTTTTATTACACTTTTGCTTGGCGTGGTTATGTTTGGTATGGGGCTGACATTAAAGCCTGTTGATTTCAAATTGGTTGTTACAAAACCATTGCCGGTAATTATCGGCATAGCGGCACAATATACGATTATGCCCCTCGTTGCTTTTGGTATCGCTTATTTATTAAGACTGCCCCCAGAGCTTGCAGCCGGACTTGTTTTATTAGGCTCTGTTCCAGGAGGCACCGCATCGAATGTAATGGTTTATTTAGCAAGAGGAAATGTTGCCCTATCTGTTGCAATGACTTCCTTTTCAACGATGCTGGCTCCAATTATGACACCATTACTGCTTTATTTGTTAGCGGGTCAATGGCTGCCCGTTAATCCGGTAGCCATGTTTCTGTCCATTATCCAAGTTATTATTATCCCAATTATTCTTGGTTTCCTGGTACAGCGTTTCTTCCCTGTTGCCGTGGAAAAAAGTATTGCCGTTGTTCCGTTAATATCTGTGACAGCCATTTTGATTATCGTAACAGCAGTAACGGCTGCAAATGCTGCCAATGTTGCTTCTGCCGGAGCGCTTGTATTTGCTGCAGTGTTCTTACACAATAGCTTTGGTTTATTTTTAGGATATTTAGCAGCACGCTTGATGGGCCTTAATGAAAATGACCGGAGAGCCATTTCCATTGAAGTGGGAATGCAAAATTCAGGACTTGGCGTTTCCTTGGCAACAACGCATTTTAGTCCGCTTGCGGCCTTACCAAGTGTCTGGGGTGCGATTTGGCATAATATCTCAGGTCCTGTTATCGCAACCATTTGGGCAAACAAATCACCCGATAAACAAGATGTGAAATTAAAAAAAGCAAATTGACGTCAACTCTATCATAAAAAATCCAAGCCGAAAATTTCAGCTTGGATTTTTTATGATGATCTCTGCCCTAGACGTTCAATCAGTCTTTACTTTACGTACAATTCCTAATATACCCGCAATCAGATAAAAGAAAGCACCAATAAATGCACCGCCATAGGTGATAAGTAACGTAGCTGCCGCAAAAACAAGCAGCATAATGCCGGCAGCTTTTGATTTCTTAACCCCACTAAACCATATAATGGCAAGGATGCAAACGATAATTGCTATCCCCATAATGCCGAAACCAACAGTAAATGCTTCCAATAACCCACTCAAATGATTCGGTTCTCCATATGCCTTATCGATGGTTTCCATGTACATTCCGACGGAGAATACATAAGCTAACCCGCCAAGGAGGCTAAAGCTTATTTCTATGGACCTCTTCATATACCGGCTCTCCTATTCTTTTTTAAATTCTATGAGGATTAATTATTAGAACATCAGCGCTCTGGACTGCTGGATTTACACGTTATTAATGTATTCTTTGTATCTTAATACGGTTTCGTTTGTATTGCCGGTTTTTATGATAAACAAATCCATTTTTTCTAACTAATTTACCGCAGTGTAACTGGCTGGGACTGGGACTGCGATTACTCGTCCCGCCGAAGAGCTTTTGTAAGTCCCCTGCTTCAAGAAAGGAGGGAGAGTTGCAGGATTGTACAGACATCAACAAAATATATTAAAAATGATGGAGTATTTTATCGCTTAGTCCATCAATATAACTAGCATTCTTTTTATTTAAAGTCAATCAAATGATAGAGAAACATCCTTTCTCTGTATAGGGGAACGAAGAAAGGATGTTTCTATTATTTATACTCAGAAGTTTCTTAAAAAGGATTGTCCTCTTCCATCATTTGAATAAATTGAGTCACGCCATGTAATTCCTCTGTTTTTACTAAAGGAAGAGACAATTTATCAAACAACGGTTCCGCTTGCGTTGCAAAGAAATCATCAAACATATGGACCGCTTGCGGCAAGGCTTCTATTTTTTCGAAAAGCTGAAATATTTTTTCTTGGACACCTTCCGAGTAATAAATCGAGTCTACTAAATCATAATGTAATACCGCTCCCGTTTGTCGATCAAGAAGTACAAGGATATACGGAAGAAATGGCCGGGATTCAGGTGTCCTTTGTACCGGCTCTCCTGCTTGGATAAATGCCAGTTCCGCCTCCACGCCATTGATTTTATCTATTTTATTCTTCATCCGTTTCCATTCTATTTCCGACAGGTTCAATTCTAAACCAGGGTCTTGGACAGCTTTTTCAATCAGGTCAATTGTTGACAAAATGATTTGCTCGCCTTCTTTATTTAAAGCGAGTATTTCGCCGCTATCAAAGCTCGGAGCTACGCTAGACAGATTATCCGTACGTGAAAGGAATGATTCCAGTTTAGACAGCACTTCTGTGAAAATCAAGCTTTCTTCTTGATTAAAACTCCATGGGACGGTATCCGGAATCATGCTGGTAAATGAAGGCCATTGATTTTTCCCACGATATTTTCTGTTGAGACTTTTAATTAAATCATATTCGTCCTCATTCAATTCCTCTCTGCTATTAAAATTAACCGTAAGAGAATACTGCGTGAAAAGAACTGCTAAATCATCATCAAATGGATCGTCATCCAGCATATCCAGATAAGATAATAACCCTCTGCTACCCAGAAAACCGGAGACGCCATAACTTTCTTCTGCATTCCCCATGATGGAACAATAGACATAATCATTTATTCTATCCGACCAGACCGCAATAAATTGATTATCTTGAATTTCTAGCCATGGTTGTTTTTCTTTCACTTGATCAGATACATCAAATAATTGATTCCATTCCGATTCATCCGGATCTATTTCCTCAGCCTCTTCTTCACCAAGAAGCCAGTCTTCGTAAAACACACTTAATTGATGATTGATGTATTCTACAAGTTCCTCATTGTCGGAAAACGTATACGTATCCTCGAAACCTTTCTCCAAAGACTTGTTCCCTTCTGCTGCCAGACAGAATGGTAATGGCAGATCCATCGGCAACTCTACTTTTTGTTCCAGAATAATCTCATGCTGCCAATCCACATTCAAATCATAAATATAGGTCAGCTTATCGCCAGGATTTTTCAAGAAATCCATTAAGATCGTCGTTTTTTCATCAACGGCCCCTGTCTGTTCAAGTAAATCTCCTGCTTGTGGCACAATCGAGATGCTATTCTGTGAAAAAAGGTGCAAATGTTCGTCAGACCATGCAAATGCAGTCTGCAGGTATAAATGCAATTCTTCAAAAGTGCTCTGTTCTGATACGATTAGTGTTCGCTGTTTCGCGGGGTTCACATCTTTTACTTGAATATTTAATTGAAGAACCAAGAAAATACATCCCCTATCTATTTTCATTTTTTCTGTTCATTTTCTATTATAGCTTTCACATTTAACTTAGACTTTCATAGTAAAAAATGCAACTATTTTTATGCGTACATCTGCCAGATAATCAGCCAAATAATAAACAGAATACTGCTGATACCCGTCAGCAGATAACCGGTCTTTTGCATTTTGGACAACGAAGCTTTTTTCCTGACCAAAATCATCATTACAACAGCGATAATACTGGTCACGGTAAAGAGATAATTCCCTATAAAGTGCGGCAGCAGCTCTGAATAGGTGCGCATCGGATTAGATAGCATACGGATAACCAGAGCAGCTATATTCACTGCCAGTAAAGTTCCTGATAGCATTAATAGCCAATTCCACTTTGCAACTGCTGCTGTTTTTTGTTTTCTTCTCCTGCGCAAAAACGCAAGTACCATTAACACAAAAGGAGAAATTAGAAAATATACCATGCACCAAATAAACACTCCTAAGCTGATGAGCAGAAAAGGAGTACTTTTGTCCATAGGAAGATAATCCGCATACGCAGTTGAAATCTGCTCGGCCATCCCATCATTTACATGAAAGTACATGACATTACTTGGTATAAATACGTCATCTCCACTTTTTAATTTATAGACATAAGGACTTGTTTGTACATAAGTTGCTTTGAACCCTGCTAAATCCAATTCAATTTCATTATTATCCATTGGTTTAACATTGAGTGGTGCAAGGTATGCGTAAAGATTCATAAAACCGCTATACGTACGGCGTGCCGATAAATAAGACCCTTCTACTTCAGCAGCCGGCGGGAGGCTTTCTTGAACTGTTTGGTCCCCTCTGCCCACTAATTCATCTGTCAGGCCAAATAAAAGATCGACTTCATCTGCTTGATTAGTTAAGATGATAATCGCAAAATTATCTTCCGGAACAATTTGCATATTACTGGAATAAGCGACTGTATTACCAGAATGGGTCAATCCTCTGTATTCGCCATCATATTCCCAAAAACCGTGAGCAAGTCCGGGAACTCCTTCTTCAGGAGCATAGCTTGTTGTAAGTAATTCTTGAAGTGTCTGGTCTTCTTGGAATAAAGAAGTCTTTTCTGGTTCAGAGGGCATCAAAGCCTGTGCGAACTTTGCTAAATCGGCTGCTGTTCCATTTATGCCTCCGCTGGGATACATAGAAATATAAAAAGGCTGTGATTTGATAAAATCACCATTCTCTCCAGGAAAATAACCTATCCCTTTATAACGCGTAATTTTCTGATTATCTTCTACAGGTAAATGCATGGTGGAATGATTCATTTCCAATTCATCAAAAATATGCTCATTCACATACTCATAAAACGGCTGTCCAGTAATCTCTTCAATAATATAAGCTGCTAAAGAAGTTGAATAATTGGAATAAGCAACAACTTCTCCCGGCTTATAAACCTGTTCCGGTTCTGCTAATTTTAAGGATTCTTCCAAATCAACCAACTGCTTAGGAGATTCAAACAGCAAATCAAAAATATATTCTTCAAAGCCCGCATTATGATGCATTAAATTCAAGATGGTAATGGGCTCATCGTAATTTAATTTGGTCAAAAAATCCTCCGGCAAATAAGTTCGTATATCTTCCTCTAAATCCAGTTCTCCCTGTTCAGCAAGCTGCATCGCAGAGACCCAAACAAATAATTTTGTAATCGATCCCCATTCGAGAACAGTTGTATCCGGGTCCATTGGAATTTGATTTTCCACATCGGCGTACCCATATCCTTTAGAGAGGACGATTTGATTGTCTTTAATAGCAATGATTGCCGCTCCTGCTACAGTACTACCTATGTATTCTTCGGCATAATCGTCTACGAACTGCTCCAGTTCTTCTATTGGAATACCAGATGGCGTTGTATTTTCTGCCGCTGAAAAAGTATAGGGAAAACATAGGCTGAATAAGAGTATGTAAAGAAAAATGCTGATTCTTTTTATCATTTTGCTACCCTTCTCTCTTCTGGGTTAAATAAATTTCTAAATAAACTGTCCAATTATATTGAAATAACGTTAACATTACAAAGCTCCTCCGCCACAAAATGATTTTTATATATTAATACTTCTTCAGAGAGGCTTTAAATCCCTTTTTATTTACGGATATGGCAAAAGAAAAACAACAGCTGCATGGAAGCTGCTGTTTTTCTGATCATTGCACTATATTATTTATGCTCACTCAGCCATTTTGCAAGTTCATCCAAATCATCATCCTCAAGATCTGAAAAGGCCGGCATCCCCCCATCTGTTCCATTTTCAACGATATCAGCAATCTCATCCTGTGAATAATTGCTGCCGACTTCTGTTAAATCCGGACCGGCTGCTCCTGACAAATCTTGACCATGACAGCTGGCACAATTATTTTGAAAAACTTCTTCTCCAGCTTCAACACTTGCAGACTCTCCATCCTCCCCTTCTTCCCCTGGGTCAGATGATTCTGTTTCCTCGCTGTTTTCTGTATTATCTGTCCCTTCATCACCGCTCTCACTGCCATTGTCCCCGCCACAAGCCGCAAGTACAATTGCTAAAGTGAACGCTAAAAATAAAAGATAGAATTTTTTCAACTTACTTCTCCTCCTTTAAATGATTTGAATTTTCACAAAATACGGGTAATGAATAGGCTATCTCGTATCAAATCAACTTCATGATTATCTCGAAGAAGCTTGTAAATCGAGACCCCGCAAATGTGATTGAGCCAATAATGTGAAATTATATTTTCAATTTTCATTTTACTCCTCTTTTCTTTTTAAATCTTTATATATACTTAATCCCCTTAACAAGAAAAGCATATATCATTTTTATCTATAACAGCTGGTGCTAATCATCTCACCCAAAAGCTTAAAGAATAATGATTAGGTAAAGTGACAGAAAAATGTTGATGGTTTCAATTCTGTAAGCGAGTTAAATTTTATAAAAGCGTTAAATAGCGGAGAGCAGCATATACTTGTATGGTATGTAGAATTTGCCGCTTATATATTATAATAGAGACAGACATTTTATATTCATGTAAAAAGCGCATAATCGAGAATGGTATGATTGAAATTCAGGGATACAGTTACCCTCTTTTGTTTAAAAATGAAGTTATACTGGGGTTTATACTTACAAAGGAAAGTGCTAATGGTTGTACAAAGCTAAACGATTACTGCTAGTATAAAGGATAAGAACAGTCAACAGCAGGTATTCCTGATGAATACATATTTTACAAATTAGAAAATGGATATTATCAGCGAGACTCCCCGCGTATTGCCCAAGATTTATTAAACACTGGTGGATAGTGACCTACAGGAGGAAAAGAATATGAGAAGTTTTCAAAGCCGGATTGCGGAACGTATCCTTACACGGCTGAGTAATAAAGACAGTTTTACCGATCCTCAATTATTCAAATCGTTTCTAAAAGAAAAACAAAAAGAAAATGAGAAACCATATGACCTGCCAAAATATATCCAGACAAGGTTCAACATTAAAAAACAGATGTTTGATGGAATGGAATGGTATATCTTTAATCAAGAAGAGAATCACTCAGGAAAATCCATCCTCTATTTGCATGGAGGCGGTTATATCAAGCAGCCTTCGTTATATCACTGGCATTTTCTTGGGAAAGTAGCAAAAGAAACCAAAGCTAACATATACGTTCCGATTTATCCGAAAGCACCCAACCATCATTATAAAGAGTCTTTTGAAAAAGTGCTTCCAATATACAAATGGATGTTAGAAACAACCGATAGCAATAATATTATTTTGATGGGTGACTCTGCCGGTGGAGGATTTGCATTAGCGTTAGCACAATTGCTTTTGGAAAAGGGGTTACCACAGCCCCGGCATATCATATTAATTTCGCCTTGGCTTGATATTACGATGAAAAATCCGGAGGCTCATGCACTCGAACATAAAGATCCCATGTTAGGTATCTATGGGCTGATTCAAATGGGAAAGGCATATGCAGGAGGTACTGACCGAGATAATTATTTACTCAGTCCAATAAATGGAGAGATACATGGATTAGGAGAAATCACTTTGTTTATTGGGACACATGAAGTTCTTTTACCAGACGCAAAAAAATTCAAAGAGATGGCTGTATCGCAAGACATTCACATTAATTATTTTGAATATCCGGAAATGAACCATATCTTTGTGCTTTACCCCATTCCAGAGGCAAGAGAAGCAACCAAAGAAATAGTAGATATTATAACAAACAGCTGATGATGCAGGGTTCCCGTTCAGAAAATTTGTTATCCCGCGGTTTTACTGTGTCAGCTTACAAGAAAGTGCACCAACAAAAAGCAGCTGCTAAAGAGTTGCTTTTACTGCTTTTCTTTACAAAATATAAATTAAAAAACTATCCCTTTATTTACTAAATACACCAACACTATCAGAGCCCCAAATATGATGGAAAATCTAAGCCATTTGGGCACGTTTGAGAACCATTTAGATGCCATTTCCTGACCAAATCCTGCTTTTTTATCATCATTCATTTTACCAATCCTATCTGCTATAAAAAATCGCTACTTTTTATTACCGTCAGTTTGGGAGTAAACCGTAATTTTATTCACAAGAAAAGCTATTTATCTTTCTCTGACTGTAATTTATCGATTTTTTCTTCCAATTGACTTATTTTTTTATTTCTTTTGACGCACATGACGATGAGCGATACGATTCCTATAACGAGTAAAATAACAAGTAACAAAAAGAGCAATTGGATTATTACGTCTCCCATATTTAATCCACCTACAGATGCTGACAACACAAAATTCTCCTTCCCTTCACAATTTTTCTTTAAAAAGATAATTTGCACATCGTTACCTATTCCGAAAATGTGCCCTGATATGGAACAGGTAATAATACGTTAAAGATGCATAATAATTTATAAACTTCCAAAAATATCCCATATCTAAATGATATAACTTAACTCTGTCTTCTTCAATACCTGTTTTTAAAACGACTTCATTTTTAATTCACCAAATGAATCATTTACATCATCCATGCCCACTTTTTTCGCCGTTAAAAGGTCCGTGATCGTTTAAAGACATCAAATCGTTGCCTCCCAGACTTCTTAATACTAGAAAACAATTCCAAATTAAAGCTGCATCTTCTTCAATCTAATCCTTCCATAAACAAATCAATAATTTCTTTTGTTTCCTCCCACTCTCTGGCTGTCTCTTTTAAATATGCTTTCCCTAACATCGTAATTCTATAATATTTTCGTTTTCCGCCATGAGACACTTTACCATTATAAGATTCGATTAATCCTTTCTTTTCAAGACGCTGGAAAACGGCGTATAGTGTCGCTTCTTTAATCTGAAAACGATTTTCTGTTCGTAGGCTGATTTGTTTTGATATTTCATAACCATACTGATCGTTTTCATAAATTAAACGCAGTATAATTGACTCTAAATGTCCTCGTATAATATCACTTCTAATCATTACATACCCTCCTTATCATATAATTCTATCTGATAGAGTAATATATTTACTAATTACTCTTCCTGCCAAAGTAATTATATATAAGATGAATTTATCATTTCAAATATCTATAAATATTATTATACCAGATTTTAACACATTAAAATAACATATGAAACTCATAATTATCGTATTGTATTTTTATAAAAGAGTAATTAATTATATAACCACTCTTTCTATATTAGTAATTTATTATTGTTCTCTTTTAGATATTTAATGAGCTCAACTTTCGCACCTAAGAATAAGCATATATATCTTGCTATTCCAGGGTGAACATGTTCTCCATTACCATGCTTGCATTTTGGTGAAATATCCAGCCTTTTTGGAATTGGTGATGGCGCATAGCTCCGCTCCGGCCAACCACTCCTCTTTCCATGGGGACGGCTTCAGCTAACTTGAAAAGAAAACCGCTTTTCAAGTGGATCTTCAGCTCGCCCTGTTCCCACAGGAGTCTGCGTGGTTGGCCTGCGCTCTGATAGGATTCTACAGCGAATGAAAGAAATAACATTTTGATGAGCTGAACGAAATAGCAGCTTTCGTCTGAACAACCCAATCATGACAGTATGGATATGAAATACAAGGAATCGCTTCGATGCACAGAAAGGAATCTTGGCGGAACATGTTACCATGCAGCATGAAAAAGATGTTCTATCTGATTAAACATCTATTTGGTGAGTTTTTTTCACGTATAGAATATCCTACTAGCGGAGGCGGACCGTTTTGACTCCTGAGGGATCAGCACCATCTGAAGATCCACTTTTGCCAAGTGCTCTTCTTGGCAAAAGTTAGCTGAAGAGCGTGCCCCTAGAAAAGCAAAATGGTCCGCCGCAGCGGTGCTTTACACTTCACCTTTTATTCTTTGTCAAGGGTGTTATCGAAGGAACGATCAACTCCTGTTTCTATAGAAACGAAATTACTTTTTAATGTGCGAGAGTTGAGTAATGAGGTTTTATAAATGAGTGAGGAAAAGTCTTACAATATAAAAATACTATAAGATAAACAATCCGCACCCTGCTTTTTTAAAGACAAGATGCGAATGCTTCAAAGTTTTTAGCTGCAGCTGATGCCTTCTTATTCGCTGCTTAACTATCCCTCTGCAGAAAAGACAGCCAATAAGCTATTGTACATATCAATGCCCAAACGAAAAGCGTAAAGAAAGCAATCCACGGCGGCAGCTCGGTCACTTCATAAGCAGGCGTTCCGAGTAAGCTCATACTCGCTTGATCCGGCAGGAATCGCAGTCCTTTTGGCCATTGCAAAATACCTGTTCCAATAAATATAGGAATCATAATTAAAATGGAAAGTGGAACGATGGTGCTGCGTGTTGTACCTGCAATGCTAAAAGCAATGATAGACATAAGCAAGTAGACCGCTGTCCAACGTGTGATATCAATTAACATATAACTCATACTTACATCTGAAAAGATATTAATGATCAATCGTGAAGGGATGATAGCTACTAATATTCCACCTAATATTGCCAGTACAACCGCAACTACTTTTCCGTTCATTAATCGTTGTCGATTTGGGGTAGCGGTTAACGTCATACGATACTGGCCCCCTTGATATTCACTGCTTGCTGCATACACAGGCAGAATAAGGAATGCGTATATAGGAGCAAACATAACCATGCCAAAGTCTGACACCTTAGAAGGCGTCACTTCATCTCCTGTATAAAAACCGAGACCACTTGCGTCTACTATAGCGATTCCAAGATTCACAATCATAGTGATAATGATAAATAGTACGATTGTTGGATGGAAGAAAATCTTCATAAATTCAGAACGGACTGTACTTGAGAAGCGAATAACAGATTGCTCAGAAGTTGAAATATTCATCGGGCGTCCCTCCGCTTCATTAGTATAAGCGAAAAAGTTATTACGCCGATAAGCCATAGCATTAATACTACGCCCCCTGTTAGATTACTTGAAGTAAAATCTGGACCTACCACAGGCATCGCCGTATCTTGCAATAAAAAATTACGTGCCGCACTAATCGGCGTCAAGGCATCCATAGCAGTCGACAATAAGGCAATAATTCGAGTCATGGTTACACCGATAAATCCACCCATGATCAAAATACCCAAAAGAGTTCGCCGAGTAATTATCGTGAAACCTAAAGTAATCAAGGTAATCACAACAAGAAAAAAGATACCTCCTAAAATTTGAAGAAATACTCCAGGAGACCATAAAAGATCAGGCTGCCAATCTTTAACCATAAGATATGCTGTAACTAGTGACATGACGGCATAACCGATTCCAATACCTAATGTATAAAGAGTAGTCGCAATGATCTTACTGATGACCATTTTAGTACGGGAAGGTACTGCAAGTAAACTTACCCCTAATTGACCTGTACGGAATTCTGCTCCAGCAATGGTTGCACCAAGTAATGGAAACAGGATTCCAGGATTAAATATGGCTACACCTATTGTGGAATAAAAGTCCAGTTCTGCATCAATAGGTCTTCTAAAAAACCAGTGCATGCCATTCTCATCTATGGTTGTTAGCTTTTCTAAAAAGCCGCCCACGCTTAAGTAATGAAAAAAAAGACCCGCCCCCAATAAGATGAACGTGATAACCCAAACACTGCGCAGTGTAATTATTTTTGTGAACTCAGATCGTATCGCTGCTATCATGCTCATCACCAGCTTTCTCCGCTCTTGATACCAGTTAAGGCAAAAAAAGCTTCCTCAAGAGAATCATGATCCGCAATAACATCTTCCAGTGAACCTGAATCAATAATCTTTCCTTTATTGATAATCACAATATCATCCACTATTTTTGATGTTTCATCCATTAAGTGACTGGAGAGTAACACCGTATTCCCATTCCTTGCATAGTCTTGCAGAAGCCGCCGCACGCTCCGAATCCCTTCCGGATCTAACCCATTTACAGGCTCATCGAGTATGAGTATTCGCGGCTTTCCTAATAATGCAGCTGCTAAACCAAGACGCTGCTTCATTCCGAGAGAATACTTTTTTACTCTTGTTTTTGCCGCATTAGACAAACCCACCATTTCCAGTACTTCAACGATTCTTTCTTTGGGGATACGATTCGATTCAGCTATCCATTTTAGATGATCGATACCCCGGCGCTCTGGAACAGCCGCAGCACCATCTAGCATCGCACCAACCGTTCGCAATGGCTGATGATGTTCGACAAAGGCTTTCCCTTCAATAAGAGCTGTGCCGCTGGTAGGACGATCCAAACCAAGTAAAATACGCAGTGTACTGGATTTCCCCGCTCCGTTCGGCCCTAGAAAACCAGTTACCCGGCCCGGTTGTGCTGTGAACGATACATTTTCAACGGCTGTTTTCTTACCGTATCGTTTTGTTACATTGTTAACAGTGATTGCTGCTGTTTTTGTACTGCTAGTTTTCGTATGCAAGTACGCCACTTCCTTTCTCCCAAACGTTATTTTTTCATGTACCTCATCAGTATAGTAATGAAAAATAAACTGCTGCATTTGAATTGATATACATCTATTGACAAAAAGATTAAAATTCAATAAACAAATAACAGGTATACAAATTCAACTGTTTTTAAAAGAAAGTAATGTTTTCAATATAAAAAGCGGCCAGAAATACGTTTTTTCCAGCCGCTCATTAATATAAGAGTATTAAACTTTAACAGTATTTCCTTTTATACCCCTCCAGTCCCCTGCCTTCACGCTGCGTTTTTACCAATAATCACGCAGCTGACGGTTACAACAGCAATAATTATAGTATACAAATTAAATACTTCATTCAAAAATAAAAAAGAAAAGGTAATCATTAAAAAAGGTTGTAAATATTGCAGTTGACTTACTTTGGAAATTCCTCCGACCGACAACCCTTTATACCAAAATATATACGCCAAAAATTGGCTGATCACTGCTAAATAAATAAAACTTACCCAGCCCGATATAGGTGCAGCTAAGATTTCTTCTACACGAATAGAACGAATAACAGGTATGAAAAATAAGGGAGCTCCAATAATGACAGACCAAGCTATGGTTTGCCAGCTGCCAATTTCTTTAGCTAATTTAGCCCCCATTGCATAACTCAACCCCAATATAATGACAGATACAATCAACGCCATATCTGCCAAATGAATAGTGCCTAACCCTAAAGTAAAAGCATATATAATCACAGATAAAGAGGCGATTGAACTAGCTATCCAAAATTTTAAACCAGGTCTTTCATTCGCTATAATCATCGCAAAAAAAGCTGTGGCTAACGGAAGCAACGCCAGTTCTACCGCTCCGTGAGATACCGGTAAATCTGCCATCGCATAGGTTGTTAACAGCGGAAAAATTAAAACTGCCCCAAACGCAATAATAAAAAGATCTCTAAATTGTTTTTTGGCCGGTACAGGTTGTTTATTAATAATCAAAAATAAGACAGCTAATAACGAGGCAGGTATCGTTCTGCCAAGACCAACAAAGGTAGAATTAAAATATTGAACCGCTACATTCGTTGCTGGTAATGTCAGGCTAAAGCATAATACTCCAAGCATCCCCCAAACAAAACCAGATAAATGATTACGCTCATCCATAAATACTTCTCCTTTTCATTGATTTATTGTACCGGTACATATAACATACTAATATAATAGCCATCATCATAAAAGAAGATTTATCACAATGTGTACCGGTACAAATCTATGTTGGGAGGTATTTCAATGAATAAATTTGAAAAAGTGGTTCGTTATATTATAGGTTTGATTAAAGAGGAGAAATTAAAGCCAAGTGATAAGCTGCCCTCGATTAGAGCAATGGCAGAAGAATTTTCCTGCAATAAAAGCACCATTATTAGAGCTTATCAAGAATTGGAGGATAAACATTATATATACTCCGTCAGCAAAAGCGGATATTATGTAGTCGAAAGTATGGAACGTGAAGAAGACAGCCTTGAGATTTTTGATTTTTTATCGGCAAGCCCTGACTTAAATGCCATGCCGTATAAAGATTTTCAACATTGTATCAATCAGGCAATCGACATATATAAAAATGAAATATTCTCCTACTCCCATTTCGAAGGTATTTATCGTCTCAGATGCGAAATACAAAAATATCTGCAGGATTTTCAAGTTTTCGCAGATGTGAATAATCTATTCATAACCACCGGAGCGCAGCAAGCTATTAATTTAGCTGTAAATATGCCCTTGCCCAATAAAAGAACGAATATTCTTGTGGAACAGCCTACGTATTATGGCGCATTAGAGTCAATCAAAAATACCAATTGCAATATCTATGGGATAGATGTTTCGGAAACCGGTATTGACCTAGAAAGACTGGAGCATATTTTAAAAAATCATGATATCAAATTATTTTACGTGATGACCAGATTTCAGAATCCCTCCGGCTTCAGTTATTCGAACGAAGATAAAAAAAGAATCCTCGCTTTGATTCAAAAATACGATGTTTACTTAGTGGAAGATGATTATTTAAGTGAATTAGATCCAGACACGAAAGCAGATCCTTTTTATAGCTTCGATGATACAAATCGAGTTATCTATATCAAAAGCTTTTCAAAAGTTTTTCTGCCAGGGATGAGGATCGCTTCGATTGTCGTACCTGATAAGATGAAAAATGCGTTTATTAACTATAAGTTCGCATCTGATTTTAATAGTCCGGCTATCTCGCAGGGTGCGTTTGAAATATACCTTAAGAGCGGTATGTTTCATACTCATATTGAAAAAATAAAGAAGGTATACAAAAACAAGTTAGATATCCTGCTTGAAGCATGCAAAACATATTTTGATGATTCTATTAAATATAGCAAACCCAATAATGGTTTTTTTATTTGTATTTACTTGCCTGACAATATCAAGGCGGCCTATATAACCAATATACTGAAAGAAAAAAACGTGTACGTCAAAGATTGCTCAGATATGTACTTAGATGATTTTAATAAGGACAATGCAATAAGAATATGTATTTCAAAAATCGAGGAGAATAAAATAGACAAAGGAATCGACATCATCTCAAACGTAATAAAACAGAACCGGAAAAGATTGAACTATATTGCGGATAATATAATGATCCCTTAATCATTATTTTATTTTTGGCAAGAATTGAAAACCCAGCTAAAAAAGACAGCTGGGTTTTCAAAGTAACTGAAGGATGTTCAAATATTTACTACAAACATCACCTTTCCACGCATAGCAATACAGTTCACGTATATATCCATCTAAAACGAAACTGGAATTGTAAAATAAAAGGATGTACCCTTACCCCATTCACTCTCTGCCCAAATCTTACCGCCATGTTTATCAATTATTTTCTTACAGATAGCTAGTCCGAGCCCCGCACCGCCAAAATGCCTTGATCGGGATTTTTCTGTACGATAAAACTGATCAAATACAAATGGCAGATCTTCTTGTGCAATACCTGCTCCATTGTCTGTTACAGATACTTTTAGTTTTTGTTTATCCACATTCACTCTAATCGCAATAACCCCTTCTTCATCAACATATCTTTTCGCATTGCTTACTAAATTATCGAAAACCTGGGCGAGCTCGTTTGCATTAACAAACAGCTCCACCTCCGGAAAAGGCTTTATCACTTCTAATTGCATCGGCGCATCCATAAACTCCAGCTTTATTGGATGGATGAGCGTTTCCAGCAGCTCTTGGGAATTCCAAACAGAAAAGCTTTCTTCTGCAGTCTTTATATCTAATTGCGAATATTGGAATAGCGCTTCAATTAAGTGATCCAGATTTTCCGTTTTATTTTTAATTACCGAAATATAACGTTGAAATCGCTCCTCATCATGTATAACTCCATCCTGTAAACCTCCTACATAGCCTTTAATCGATGACATCGGCGTGCGTAAATCATGTGAAATACTGGCAATCAACTCTTTCCGGGCAGTTTCGTGAGCAGCCTCTTTTTCCCGTAATTCTTTTAACTGATCTTTCATTTCATCAAAAGCACGGGATAAATCACCTATCTCATCATTTTCCCGATAGGAAACAGCAAAATCAAGATTTCCTTCCCTGATATTTCTTGTTGCCTTTCCTAATTCTCCTAGAGGCTTTAAAACATTCCGGGAAATGACCCATCCAGTAATCATGGCCCCGATAATAAATGGGATAAGCAGAGCCAGCAAAACCGGAAGAAGCGTGCTAAAGGAAATACGATTGTTTGTATTGACTCCAGAAAGCAGCGCAACCACTATCGGCAGCACCAGCATCGATGAAAAGGACAAAATCAATTTCCCTCTTACACCCAGCCTCATTTTTTATCACCCACAAATTTATAGCCTACGCCCCAGACAGTCTGGATCCATTTAGGGGTGGCAGTACCCTCTTCTATCTTTTGACGGATTTTTTTAATATGGATGGTTACAGTGTTTAAATCACCAAACTCATTGATTCCCCACACGTGGTCATAGATTTGCTGGCGGGTCAAAACATGGTTAGCGCTCTTAGCTAAAAAACGCAGCACCTCAAATTCCTTTGTTGTCAGCTCTACTTGTTTTGCATTAACTTTGACTGTATAAGCATTTATATTAATCTCTATATTACCAAAGGATAAGACTTCTGTGTTATATTCTGTTGATGCGCTTCCCTCTTTTTCAAGCGTTAAAAGTTGATCATATCTTCTTAACTGCGCCTTTACACGAGCAACTACTTCTCTTGGGCTGAACGGTTTCACAACATAATCATCCGCCCCTAACCCCAAACCTAAAACTTTATCTATCTCTGATTTTTTTGCACTCAGCATAATGATAGGGACAGCTGATTCCGCCCTTATCGTCCGGCATACTTCCATTCCGTCTAACCCAGGAAGCATAATATCCAGTACAATCAAATGTGGCTGGTATTCCCGAAAGACTGCAATGCACTCCTCTCCATCCGTACTAATCTCAACATCATATTGTTCCTCTTCCAAATAATCTTTGATTAATTCCGCAATCTCCAGCTCATCATCAACGACCAGAACCTTTTTATCCCGCATGACGCAGCCCCTCCTAATCCCGTCTTAAATATTAATAATTATAACAATACATCCTTCTTTTTGATAAAAATAAGACTGCCTATGTAAAAAATGGCGATATAAACAAAGATGACGCCTGTATCAAAAAGAATTTCGCGGGATGCTTCCTGGTTGATAAATAAAGCAGGAAATGCGTTCATGATATGGACAATGGAATAAGCTGTAATCTCTCCATTTAATAAAGGGGCAAACATAAATAAAGCCAATGCTGTACCGATGGTTATTCCAACATTCAGTGATAATAACGCAATAAACATGAGCAGCATAGCAAAACCAAATACAGGCAGAATATAAGCAAACGCAGCTGTGTAAGTAAGTACGACCCCCTCTCCACCATAGATAGACGCCCTCTCTGAAAAAAGCGGTTCTCCTTGAACCACCAGCTGCTCGCCCCAGCCTAAGAAAAAGAAGCCTGTACCGTAAGCAGTGAGGGTGGTAAAAACAACCATAAAACAGATACAGACCAATACGCCGGCTGACTTTGCAGTTAAAAATTGGATACGAGTAACAGGGCGTAATAATACCAATTTAAAGGTGCCGCGCTTATATTCTTCCGCTATCGATTCCGCAATAAAAACAGCCAGAAACATGATGATAAAAAGGGAGGATTCGGCTAGCGCCTCCAACGGATACGACTGTCCGTTCAATAGATAAGAAGCTTGCTCTCCCCTGTCCGCTTGATACTGTAATATATTTACCAGCTGAACGGCAATCATAACCCCCATAAACAAATAGAGCTTTTTTTGTTTAAAGAATTTGTAGATTTCATTTTTGATTAAACCTGTCATTCAATTCCCTCCATGCTTCCCATTAAATCAATTAATATAAGATTTCTTTCTTTTTAAATACCCAGAAGGATAATCCTGTAAATAAAACTCCGTATATGAGGACAACTCCAATATTTTGCAGTATTCCAGACCAATCCTGTGTCTGCATCAACTCCTCAGGGAAGTACATTAAATGATACGCTAAGGAATACGGAGCAACTGTTGACACATCATTTAAATTTAATCCAACCGTAATCAGAACCAGCGATATAATAATCGCTGTACTCATATTTTTAGATAAAACGGCGATAAAGCCTGCAAATATCCCATACGCCATCGTCGGCAGCATAAATAAAGCATATACCCCTACGGTTACACCAATTCCTTGCATTGGCAGATAGCTGACTCCCATGTACTCCGTCACCTCTCCCCAGCCGATAAAATAAACTCCTAATGTATAGGATAAAATCAAAAAGAGAATCGTTGAAACAATAATGAATGCAAACAAAACCATTAGCTTTGCCGATAACAGCTGCCATCGCGTAATCGGGCGCTGCAGGGATAATTTTAATGTTCCATTCCGGTAATCATTACTGATACTATCCGCTATCACGATTGGAATAAAAATAATCATAAATTGAGAAAAAATTGGAATCATCGAAAGCGGAACAGATTGACCATAATAAAAATCCCAAATCGTCATTTCCGAACCGCCTGGCTGATAATCATATAAATTCAAAAAGGTGATTCCCAGCATAACTGCTGCAAACACATAGATTTTTTTCATTTTAAAAAGTTTATATAACTCATTTTTTAATAAGCCCATTAATGTTGACCCCCGGTGGTTATGTTAAAGAAGACTTCTTCCAAGGAGTGAGCTTCGCTATCATTAATCAGCTCACTGACATCGCCTTCCGCAAGAAGTTTTCCGTCATTAAGAATCCCAACACGGTTACAAATTTGGCCAACTTCGTGCAGTAAATGGCTCGAAATAAAGAAAGTAATCTCTTTTTCCGAAGAAAGCTGCAGAATCATTTCTTTGATTTCTATCATCCCTTGTGGGTCCAGTCCATTTGTCGGTTCATCGAGAATAATTAATTGCGGATCATTTAAAAGCGCATTTGCAATCCCCAAACGCTGCTTCATCCCTAGTGAATAAGCAGCAACTTTATCCTTCGCTCTCCGTGTCAGCCCGACGAGTTCTAACACTTCATTTATTTTCTCTTTACCAATACCAGGGATTAAATTAACCATCAGTGACAGGTTCTCATACCCGGAAAGATAATCATAAAAGACAGGATTCTCTACAATCGCTCCAATTTGTGAAATTGCCTGTTTAAAATCTTCCCTTAGATTCAAACCGCTAATGACAACCTCCCCCGAATCAGGAAAAATCAAGCCGGTCAACATTCGGATCGTAGTTGTTTTTCCTTGCCCGTTTCTGCCCAGAAATCCATATACATCCCCTTTTTTTATATTAAGATTTAAGTTATCAATGATTGTTTTCCCTTGAAATGATTTCGTCAGTTTATGTGTTTCTAATAATGTTTCAGCAGCCATTTTATTATTTCCTTTCTGTTGTTTTATCGATATATTCCCAAGTGTAGATGCCAAAAATAAACTGCCGCATTTGAATTAATAAACAAGAGATAACAAATAGATTACATTGTTAAAACTCCAGCAAAAGAAACCCAACTCAGAATGAATACATCTCCTGGGCAGGGAGTGAAATAGAAAATAATAAACCTTTGATTATTTTTTTGCTATCAAGGAGGGTGGCTCAGAAAACAATAACTCAAAAAACTTGTCCTCAAAAACCACACTGCTATTAGGGTTCATTATCCAATCTAAATATTTGACAAAAAAGTTTATTTATGCTATAATTTACTTTTATTATTTTTAAATATATAATAGGGTTCCCTTGACCAGGGGACCCTTTTTTGCGTTCTAAATATCCTTACAGGAAAGGTGATACGTTATGAATTTATCCGATATGTTGAACGCCATCCAATTATCGCAGAATTCTAATACGGTGATGGAACTGGTTCATTTAAATGAGAAAACGAAAGAGCGAGGCCTGGTTCTGACACCGGATGATGCAAAGACGCTGATTGCTTCCAGAAATAACGTACTGCGTAATCACGCGAGAGTTGAACTGAGTATCGGCGTACTAAAGGAGTTCATCGAGGTATTTTCCGCCTCCCCTTATATGGAGCAAGCGTATTATGTTGATACACTGAATGAAATTCAAGAAATTTTCTATTACCTAAGAAATGAAACAGAAGATAAAATTAGCGATGCCAAGCTTATTCAACTGATGAGTGACTCTTATAACGGACCTTGCGCAGGGTCTATCGAATTGTTAAGAAGCAAAACGGAAGAATTTGCAGAGGATTTCAGAAGAAATATAGCACTTCCCAATTCTTTATTCAAAGGGGATGATTAACGCATGGAATCAGGTAACAAATCAGCTCGTTTCCGGCAGATTTCTAATAGAAGGATTGACCGATCGCGGTTAATACGAAATCAATACACCTTGTCCCTGCTGCAAGAAGGTCAGCGTTCAGGTATCATCTCCAGTCAAAAAGCTTACCAGATACAAGCAGAGATGATGCAGGTTCTACAGCAATTGATTCTGCAGCATACTCAAGGCGAAAGTACATCAGTGACAACAGAAACAGCAGAAGGAATCATGGCCTCTCTGCTTTATGCTATTGATACCTATGCTTTTCAGTGTAAGCAGCCTGAAGAGGCACTTGCCCATTTTAATGTAAAAAGTATAAAAGATATACATTCTCAGGGAGTTGAATTACTCCGTCACTATTTTGAAAAGACGAAAAAAATATATCAAGAAGTGAAAAAGATAAAATTAGATGTGCCCGTCGATGCCTATAATATGACGATCGATGAATCATTACCTCTATTTATGCAGCACTATGATATTATTTTTGAAGCTCAAAATACCATGGCGAGCATTGATTATCCTTTAGCCATAGACGATATGCGGATCCAAGGCGTTTTCTATATAAAGCAATATGTAGAACGCTTGCGAATGGAGACAGAATTCTGCCGCTTTTTTAGTCACCAGGATGTCATGTATGTCTTGATAAATTACGGGAAAATAAGCCGATTTCAATATCAAATTGAATTATTCAATATATTTGAGCTAATGATAAACAATGCTGTTTTTTCACTGCTATCTGGAGGAAAGCCTGATAATGTTCGACTTTCGAAAGTTCAATTTGAACAGTTAAATCGAAAATTAATAAACTCCCCTGCTGAACAAAGGACGAAGCTGATTCATGAAGCAGTCAATCAATTGCAAAAATCCCTACACACGGAACAAGCACTTACAGATTACATCAATTTGTACCGGGATGAATTGATGCAAAGGGTGAATCACGCTGCAAAAATCGGCAGCTTCGAAAAACTTATCATCAGAGAAATAAAAGAAACCGAAAAAACAATGGAATTCAAGTTAAATGAGAATGATCGGATGAGTGATATGGACTTACGCAGCCTGGTAGATCGTATCTTAGAAATTGACAATACTGAAGAAAAAGTACAACTTATCCGGAATAATTTTGTTTCACTGCATGATTATCTGGATCTTCTCCAGGCAGAATGTCTGTTTAATGGTGATTATGAAGCGCTTTTTAAAACTTTTGGAGATATCGAGCTAGCTATTTTAGCCAAAATTGTTTTTTACGAGGAGTTACGGGAAGGTACTTATGAATTCTCCAATATGGTTACTGACAGCGTTGAAACAGAGAATGAATGGAAAATGTACTATATTGCGTTCTTGCAGCAATTGGAGGAAACGCGAATTAGAGTTATTGGAAACCTTATCTATAAAATCGATTATGAGGATATATCATTTGATTAGACAGGAATTATGGAAATGAGTTAGCCTCAGTAATTCACAGGGGCGGCGTCCATAAATCTCCCTACTATATAAATTTAGTTTTAAAACAGAAGATTTACGGACGCTCCTCCTTGAAAAATCATACTTTTGAAAATAGCCATGAAGATTATTTATGTTTTGATAGTCCGTTATTGTTTCTAACGAGAAACGGGTTTCCTTAATAACAGCGAATACGCCGCCCAATTCCCATTAAAACCTGCTTCATAAAATCCTGCTTTATCAGCGAGCTTTAAAACCTCTTCTCTCCTCTGAAAATGTGGATCAAATACGGTCTCCGCTACCGTCAGGATACCACCTGGCTCTAAAATATTAAAAATTTCTTCCAAGGCTGCTTGCCGATCTGGTATTTCCCCAAAGACATTGACAAGCAAGGCATGATCACACGGTGATTGCCGCAGTTGACCCAAACCAATTTTTCCCTGCACCAATTCAATATTCTTTAAATTTCTTCTCTGCGCCTTTTTTTCTACCCTTTGTAACATTTCATCCTGAATATCTACCGCAGTTATTTTTCCGTTGGAGCCAACACGTTCTGCCGCTGGAATCGTCACCCTCCCAGGTCCGCATCCTAAATCAATCACATGCATTCCCGGCTGAATGCCGGATTGCTCAATAATTTCATTCGCTTTATTCGTTTTGGTAAAGGGATTATCCAGTTCCACCAGCCAGCGAAGCCAGAATGGACAAGGAATTTCACGTTTTCGCGAAGCAAACCTCCAGGCATAGAAGATGCTAATGCTCAAAGGAACCATTGCGAAAATAATCATTTTAAGCATTTTTGCCCAAAGCCCTCCTTTTGATGTAGGCTACATTTCTATCCGTAACATCTTCCTTGTTACTTTTTCTATCCGGTTCTCCATTCCCCGCTGATACGACAGCTTCCCTAATCGCAATTCATCAACAATTTGCCCGTCTTTCATAAATAAGACCCGTTCACTTTTAGCAGCAACTTTCGCATCATGTGTCACCAGCATAATCGTTGTTCCTTCTTGATTAACCTGAAGGAAGTGATCCATCATTCCCTCCGCAGTCTTTGAATTTAAAGCCCCTGTTGGTTCATCTCCAAAAATGATTTTCGGTTCATTGATCAAAGCCCGGCAAATTCCTGCCCTTTGCAGCTGCCCTCCAGAAACCTGGTTCGTCATGCGATATGCCAAATCGCCAATTCCGGTGTTTTCTAAAAGCTGCTGTGCTTTCTTTGCCAATGCTTTTGCTTTTTTCCTGTTACCCCGCACCGCTGGAAGTATGATATTATCAATAATTGTTAAATTCTTCAAAAAAGTCGGCTGCTGGAAGACAAATCCCATTTGCTGGCGACGGATATCAGCAAGCTCTGATTCTTCACATGCTGGCAGACGTTGATTATTGAATATTATTTCGCCGCTATCAACGGTGTCCATCCCGCTTAGAGCATAGAGAAGTGTTGACTTTCCTGAGCCCGACGGTCCCATAATAGTGATAAATTCTCCTTCATATATGGTGATGGATACATCTCGTAAGACCCTGATTTTTTCTTTTTCTATATCAAAATATTTATGAATTTGTTGGCCATCCAATATTTTTTTCATCATTTACTCCTTTATATTTTCTGCAATTGATATTTTACCAGCTTGATTGGTTCCCAACTTTGTTGCCAATAAAGTAACAATAAGCATAAGGGATGGAAACCCCAAATAGATAAACGGATGACTGATAAAGGTAAGCGAATCTACACCAAAGGAAGAAATAGCCATCCCTGCGATTGCTTCCCCAAAGGTATTCGCTAAGATACTGCCTCCTGCTACGCCAATTATCAAAATGAAAATTCCGCGAGTTGCATATTGTTTGGTCAAATCCTGATTCGTAAAACCAATTGCTTTTAATGCGGCAATTGCCAAACGATCCTTAGTAACCACTAATTTCATAAATAACAAGCTTACTAGCCCTGTAATGAACAAAGCCACGATTAAGGCAACATTCGCTGCTGTTTTCATCGAATCCATCGTAGAACCAAATACTTGCTGCTTATGGTGATGCGCATCTGTTATACTGGCAAATGGCAAAACCTGTGACATTTCTTTAGCAGAAACAGCTGCATGATTAGCATGATTAAGCTGGATATAATAGTTTAACCACATCGCTGGAGCGGTTTCATCTGAAAAAGCAGCTTTTGCCGTTTTACCTCCATTTAAAATATTGGAGTATATCCCGGAGACGACAAAGCTTTCCGGACCTTCACCGGTAATGATTTCAATCGTATCACCAGCTTGTTTTCCAAACTCCTCTGCATTCAAAGAGGATAATGCAATTTCATTCGGTGCTTCTGGTGCTTTTCCTGCATTGTATTCGATTGGAAACGCAGCATGATCGCCAAGTTCAACGATTATTTTTTCTTCTGAGCCATCCTCTTTTACAGCTCGAAAGGATTTGGAGGTAATCTCAACATACTGGTGAATAGAAGCATCATTATTTAAATAATTTACAATCTGTTGTTTATTCTCCTCCGTTTCCTCAGATGGATAGATACTGACCATCAGGTCCATTTCTCCAAAGCCAAGATATTTTGTGAAAGATGGCGAAGATACGGTATGGTATGTGTTCCAGGGAACAATCATGATAAAACAAGAAAGCAGAAGAACAATCAACATTGTGGCATAAAGCTTCTTACGGGATAGTACATCCTTTATCCCTAAAAAAACATTGGCAGGCAATAGCTTATTTTGACTGAGTAAGAAGTAATTTTTACGAGCAGTGTTTTCCTCCGGACTGCCCGTACGGATTGCTGATGCAGCAGAGATTTTTCTAAAACGTCTCAACAAGAAATAAATGTAACCAATCACCAGCAGGAAAACAAAAATACTTCCAAGTATGGCAAGAAAAATACTCCAGCTATCATATTGGCTTTCCCCCATATACAGCCGGATATTCTCTAATAAAGGGTTACTGAAAATAAAAGATACTAACAGCCCGAGCAAGCTCCCTGCTAAAGCAAGGAATGCATATTTAGCAAGATAAATTTTTTTAATATCAGCCAGGCGCAGACCGATTGCTTTCATCGTGCCAATCTCCCGATAATCCTCTTCTATCTGGGTTAATAGCGTGAAACGAATACACATAAATGCAATGAGTACGATTAGAAAACTAACCAGCAGGATGATTGCAATCATGATTCCATCAGATAGACCGTTGATTACTTTAAACAAAGTACTGGTCAGTGTCGGGCCATTGGCTTCTAACCCTGCATCGGCATATGCTGTTTCAAATTCATTGGTTTTAGACGAATCATGCAGCTGAAATTCGATTAAATATTCCAGCGTGCCTTCTGCTTCCAGGTCTTGATAATCGTTTTCGTGCACTAAAAAACGCTTGGAGGAAGCTAAGGGCGAATTCATTTGCGCATCTCTGAGGAACCCGGCAACTTTAAATGCTTTTCCGGCAATCATTGCTTCATCCCCGATTTGAGCTGTTCCATCTTTCATATAGCCGATGGGAACGTATAGCTCCCCCTCTGCCGGCTGGATTGGCCTTCCCTCCAAATCAAGCAGAAAATCAAAGGAAGAACTTTGAGTAGTAAAACCATTGTCCTGAACATTATCAATCAGGTTATTTCCACCTACTTGAATACTGGAATTGGTAATATTTAAAAAATCCAACACCTGATATTTTTTTACATTTTCTTGTTCTTCTGCAAAGTTATTTAAGCGCTCCTTATCGATATTCCCGTTATGCATTTGCAGGAAGTTTGGCACTTGCGCCTGTTTCGTGAGTGTCTCAATCGAGCCGATAAGGTTCAGGCTTAAAATAGCTGCTAAGCAGACAAGTGCTGTTGCCGCAGAGATAAATAACATCGTCGTGATACTAATCAGCTTGTTTCTAAAAAGATCATTACGTATAATCCGAAAATACATACCCTCTCCTCTATTCTTTTGCCAAGATTTTCAGCAGCTTCTCACTGATTGCTCCTTGTTTTGTTCCGAGCAGTCTTTCTGCGTTAAAAGCAAAAGCTGTCATTCTTTGCAATTGCTCTTCCTTCGATAATTCAATGCTTCCATCATCAAAAACTGTAGAAGCATAGACAAGCAGCATCTCCACACTTTCATAAGGGTAGTCTGTATGAAACAGATTTTCTTCTAATCCATCTTGAATAATACTTGTAAAAATCGGTGTGATTTCTGTAATCAATACCTTCTGGATTTTCTGATGCATCAAAGCGTTTTGCGGTTTATGAATCTGCGTCATCAATTCTTTAGAGATTGTTCCGCTTACATTTAAAGAAGTAATCGCCATAAGCAACCGTTCAATAACCGGCACTTCTTTTCTCCCCACAATGGATTGAGCCGCTTCAATCACTTTTTTGTTATAACGATCAATTATTCCATCCATAATTGCTTCTTTGCTTTCAAAATGATGATACAGCGTTCCTCTGGCAATCCCGATGCTTTTCAAAATGTCCTTCGTGCTTGTTCTGTCATAGCCCTGCTCATTAAACAAAGCTTCAGCTACATCCAAAATTTCATTTTTTCTTTCTTCTGCGTTTTTGGCTCTTTTCATTAATCTTCCTCCTTTCTTTTTTAGACCGGCAGTCTGTCGGTATTGTGGTGTAATTAGATTATAAGAAAAATACCTCGAATACGCTATTGGTCTCTGGTCTGATTTTTGTGTATAGAACGAAATTTCATTCATTAGGAATTTTGTTTCCACTGAATGAAATTAAGAGAAGGTTCAAGGAGTCAGCTTACCTAACCTTTTTTATCTAACATTTCATTTGTAATTACGCCTCTTCTGACCCGCTCCACTTTTTTGGATTCGTATCATCAGATATTCTCTCACTTACGATATCCTCGTAATGTTTTACTTTATTTTCAAGAAAGTTTACTCTGTCTTTTGCTTCTTCCAGTTGAGAATACGCTATTTCTTTTAAGTTCAAAAATATTTGATAACGCTTCTCTATAGTCGAATCTCCTTGAAGACTCAGTGATACATAGCTCTTTATTTCTTTAATGGTCATGCCGCATTCCTTTAAGATTTTTATGCCTTTGAGCCAATTCATTGATTCTTGATTAAACAATCTCTGTTTATTTTTATCTCGAGTTAATGATGGAACTAAACCACAATCCGTGTAATAACGAATGGTATGCTCACTCATTTCCAAAATGCTGGCAGCTTCTTTTACACTGTACATTATCATTTCTCCTTTACAAATAAGCATTGACTTCGTGTTACTCTAACCTGATATAGTAATTATACTTTAAATAATAGAGGGAGGAAATATCGATATGAAGACAAGAAAAATTGGAAAGCTAGAGGTATCCCCTATTGGGATGGGATGCATGGGCTTTTCCCATGGTTATGGCAGTGTCCCTGATGAGGACTATGCAATTGAAGCAATCCGAGAAGCTTATGACGTTGGCTGTACATTTTTTGACACAGCAGAAGTCTATGGAAAGGAAATGTTTTACCCAGGGCATAATGAACAATTATTAGGTAAAGCTGTAGAACCTTTTAGGGACAAGGTTATTCTAGCAACAAAATTTCATCTAAGTGCAAGAGAAGCTGAAAAAGCAGCGGATTTATATGATCCAATCCGCCGTCACCTGGATGCTTCCCTGAAAAACTTAAAAACAGACTATGTGGATCTTTACTATCTGCATAGAATCAATGAGTTAATTCCAATAGAAGACATTGCTGAAGTTATGGGAAGATTAATCGAAGAAGGACTAATTAAAGCTTGGGGATTATCACAAGTTTCTGTCGATACAATCGAAAAGGCTCATCAAATCACCCCTGTCTCAGCTGTACAAAATCTATATTCCATGATGGAGCGCGATTGCGAGGAGGATATTTTCCCTTACTGCATAGAAAATAATATTACTGTGGTTCCATTTTCACCGATTGCGAGCGGATTTCTTTCCGGAAAAGTAACGACACAGACAAAGTTCGAAGGAGATGATGTGAGAAAATTTGTTCCTCAATTATCCCAGGAGAATATTGTAGCAAATCAGCCAATACTGGATGTTCTTGAAAAATTCTCAAAACAGAAGAATGCTGCTAATGCACAAATATCGCTCGCCTGGATGCTTCATAAATATCCGAACGTAGTGCCGATTCCAGGATCCAAAAATCAAGATAGAATAATGGAAAACCTTGGAGCGTGGAATGTGCGTTTAACAGAAGAAGAATTTGAATCCATTGAAAATGCTCTTGAAGCGGTTACTATCTATGGGCACAGAGGACATGTAGAATCAGAGCAAGCATCTTTCGGAAATAACTGGAAAGATAAAGAATAATAAATATACTGTTATGAGGGGATAAACGAACTTCATTCAATGGGAAAAAGCAAAAATTCCCGCTGAATGAAGTTTCGTTTTTATCAAGTCTTCTAATTTTTAATGAGAACCTTCTTTAACTTTTCTATTATTCCTTTTTAACTGTGTCATTATTGCAAAAAACAGCATATACACCAACACCATAACAGCAATTGCTAAATAGCTTGATTGTAATCCGAAAATATCGGAGGCTGCACCACTGCTTATCGGTCCTAGCATCATTCCTACAGAATAAGCCGTATTGTAAATAGCAAAGGTAACCCCATATGCTTGAGTTTGGCTTTGCTCGGCAATATCAGCAAGTTCAGGAAGCGTCGGTGCAAGAACTGTTCCCATACTAATGCCAATCAACGCTAATGCCGCCACTTGCAGCCACATTGTTGTCGGCATAACAACAAGTGCCAGTGATACTGCAGTAATTGCTAATCCAATCGTAATTGTTTTAGGATGGCCAATCTTTGTTGAAACACTTCCGACAATTGGTGTGGCAAACGCATAAGCAAGGGAGGGAACCCCAAATAATAAGCCAATGATTCCTGGAGATGCATCAAATACATTTTGCAGATGCATTGGAAATGTCGGCTCCAGCACGCTTGGAATGGCAGCTCCGATAACAACTGCTCCAACAACCAAAAGCAAGGTTCGGCTTTTCAATAAATGCCATGCTTCTGCTGCGTCTTCTTCCTTTCGATGAGGTTCTTCCTTCAATAGAAATATACGCAGCAAACCATCAATAAGGGCAATCCCTGCAGCTACAAAGAACGGAAGCATATATCCGCCAAGCTGATAGAGCCAGCCTCCAAATGTCGGACCTAGAAGGATCCCCATTGCTTGACCAGATAATGCGATTCCCATGACTTTTCCCCGTTCTTTGGATGGGTAGAAATCGGCTAAAAGTGCAAGCCCTGCTGTCCAGGTGGCTGCTGCTGCAATTCCTTGTAAAATGCGGCAAATAAGCAAGAGCCAAAACGTGTTTGCAAATGCAAATAACAGGGTTGCAAGCGTAAGCCCTAAAATCCCCCAAAGCATCGGACCACGTCGTCCAACTTTGTCGGATATCACTCCAAAAACGGGAGTAGCGATTAATAGAGCTGCTGCGTAACTGCCGAATAAAATACCGATCGCAGTTTGCGATATGCTTAAAGAATCAGCATAATCCGGCAGTATAGGAACAATCATTCCATATAGCAGCATATCGGTGAAAATGGCCAGCGTGACGACAAACAAGGCGCTCTTTTGAGCTTTTTTTAAATTTCGTTTTTGATTCATTTTCATTCCTACTTTCTGTGGATAGCTTTGTTGTTTTCATCAACTGCATGTCCCCTTTTGCAATAGATAAATTTCCTCCCTTCTGCGTTTCTTCCTCAAGAGGAAAAAGAAGAATCCGTTTTTACCGCCACGTTAACACTCCGCCTCCACCGATAACTGCAGTAAGACATTGCTGTTGTTATGTTACTGCCGCAACCCATTCTTAAATAATGGATATCTTCTCAATCAACTTTGTATAGTCAACGTTGACTATATAGGTATTTTTTTCTCCCTCCTGTAACAGAGAGAGAATTAGTTATTGCTTTGTTCTAAATAAGCCAATGCTTTCCGTACAAAATCCTGTTGCTGGCTAATAATAGCAAACATATTATCAAAAACCATCTGCACCATGGGAGGAATATTACCGTCCAATGCTGCCTCTTTTTCCTTCCAGCCTTCCTGCACACTTTGATATTCCTTCTCCAAAAGAACTTGCTGCTCTTTCAAAGCTTGACGTGCTTCCTCTGCAGGCAGCTTATCAAAAAAAGAAATACCTGCATATAAAGAAGATGGATATTGAACAGATGAGCTGGTTAACGCCTCACGAATCAAATCTTTAAGGTGTTCTTTTCCTTCTACGGTGATTCGATAGGTAAATTTTTGCCGGTGACCAGTTTGTTCCACCTTATCAATCGCAATATACCCATCCTTTTCCAATTTTTTAAGCGCATGATAAATCGAGCCAATTAATACACCGCCCCATCTTTCTGCATCTGTCATCCGCAGTGCCTGTTGAATATCATAGCCGGCCATCGGTTTTGCGTCTAACATGCAGAGCACAAGCAATCTTGTCATTAATGTCACACCCTTTACTTAACGTTGAGTATTATATGATGAATATATGAGAAAGTCAAATGCTTACGATACAAATGGATAAAATCGAATCTTTCTCTAGCATGTAAGATTACTCTCTTTTCTGCTTCCTATCCGCCTATTTTAAAGCTGAAAATATCCATCAACACCATTTATACTTAAATGCAACGTCTTCACCAGCTATTTTCAAAAAATGAAAAGAACCTATACCTGCTAATGTGAACTAATTAACAGATACAGATTCTTTTTCACATTTGTTTTTATTCATTTTCAAGCGATTCCTGAAGCTTCCTTACTTCTTTAAATTCCAAACCAGTTAATTCAGATATTTCTTTCTCTGAATAATTCCTATCTAGAAGTTTTTTAACAAACTTTCTTTCCGTATCTTCAATGCCTTTTTCGATGCCTTGTTCAATTCCCTGTTCTATGCCCTGTTCAATTCCTTGCTCTATACCTTGCTCTATACCTTGCTCTATACCTTGCTCCATCCCCTGTTCTATACCTTGTTCTATACCTCGTTCCAACCCTTTTCTGGTTGCTTTTTCCTCGATTTCTCTGTACAGTCTTCCAAATGTCGGCGTGTCTCTTAACTTTTCCAAACCCATGATTTTTTTCTCCTCCTTTTCATTTTGTGCAATGGGCAACGTTTCATACAGTTGTTCCTGCAGTTCTGATGGAATCAGCATCATATAATCAATGAAATACAGTAATGCGACGAGGTAATTTGTGTGGTGCGAATATTTTTCAAATGCCAGGCTGATAAGCTGTTGCTTGTAGCAAAACCTTTTTTCATGATCTTCAGCTTCTCTTCTTTTGTTATTGCTGATATATATTCCTGCAAGCACGGCTAAAGCAAATGGATTATCCGATTTTTTCAGTTCTTCCGTATCTTTCCCGTGAAATCGGTAGGTGTTATAGGCATAGGTTAATTCGGTACCGTAAAAAGAGTAATAGAATGTATCTTGATGATCTTTCTGACTGGCATCCGTCAATAGAGCGATGGAATAAATCTGGTGAATTGTTTTCGTTTTGTCGTAAATCCGGTAAAAATATTTAAACATGCGTTCTGCAAATTCTTTTTTTCCGACCGCCTGTACTTCGATATGGATAAAGACGTATTTTTCCTCTCCGTTCTTTAGATGTACTTTGATTATTTTATCTGAATACTTGGTCCCTTTTTTGGATTTCATCACAAGCTGAAAAAGCTCCAGGTTTTTGAAGTCCACTCCCTGCTCAAAATCAATTTCCGGATACAAATCCGGTGCAAAAAAGGCCATAAATTCTTGAAAAAGTTCTTCTATCAAATTCTTCCAAAGTCCATCATAATCGGGATGATTTACGCGATAACTGTTTGTATTTTCTTTGACTGTGTTTAGCATTATTTTATCACATCTCCAAGTAATAATAAATTTGTTTTCATCATAGCGGTTTTGTATGTGGAAGGCAAAACGGTAAAATAGAATTTCTCCTGCAAAAACTGCCTGCGAAATGGGGATTTGTATGCAATGTTTTTCGTTTTTCAATCATCAAATGACATTCATTTTGGATTTTTAATGTTTTTTTGGACAACTGAAAATGGGGGCTGTCTTTTAGATCAAACGTGCTACGATGGAATAAGCAATGATATATTTTAATAAAGAGAAGGTTGTGCTTACCCCCTTTTCTATTGTAGGCAGCTCAACAGCATCAAATATTAGTATACATTTTTAAACCCGTGATGTTCTTGTGATGATATTGCTTATTGAAAAGACTGGAGGGAAAGAAAATGGAAGAAAATAAGTCCATTGCCAATCGAATCATGGTCATTGGCTGTCCTGGCGCAGGTAAATCAACATTATCCGCTCAAATTGCTCAAATAAGAAATATCCCCTTGGTACATTTAGACAGCATTCAATGGATCGACGATAATACCACCGCCTCTCAAGCAACTTTTGATGCTAAACTAAAAGAAGAAATTCAAAAAAAGGAATGGATTATGGACGGGAATTATGCCAGGACGTTAGCCTTGCGAATGGAATGTGCAGATATGGTTATTTGGTTAGATTTCCCCCGCAGCATCTGTTTCTATCGTATAATCAAGCGCTATGTAAAGAACAAAGGAAAGCAAAATCCGCACGGGAATCCAGATAGGCTGGATTTTTCTTTCCTGCGTTTTGTTTGGAATTATAAGAAAGAAAATGATTCTCAGATAAAGTCATTAAAGATTAAATACCAGGAGCAGCTTCATTTCATTCATATTCATTCTGGGCAAGAGCTCAAAGAATTCATAAAAAAAATTAAAAGCCTTCCTTAGCAGGAATATACGTATCGATATGAATATTTTTGAAACGAACCTTCATTCGGCGGGGATTTTTATACACTAAAAAAGAGTGGTCTCGCTAAGACGTTAGCGAATGCCACTCTTTTAATTAAAGGGATTTGGTTTCAAGTTCCCTACAGATATAAACACGCCTGATTATTGTTTTACGTCACTATGGAGCTCACGTGTTTTATAGATGATTTTACGAATACTATCCATCGACAGATTATAGATTTGCTCCAATTCCTCAAATGAATAGCCTTTTTCATATAATCGGTAAATCTCTTCATTTCTTTCAGCCAGGGCAAGGCGTGATCCATTCGCTTCTCCCCATCCCGCCCGCCGGTTGGTTTGCTTTGGAATATAAACAAGCTCTCCTTGAATATATTTCTGAAGCTCCTTCAACAAATGAGGTGGAAGCACCTCTTTTCCATTTTTATATGACAAGCTGAAACATCCTTTCTATCAAGATGTATGGTCCGGACATGCATTAATTTTTTATTCATCATTAAAAACTCCTTTCATTTGATTTTATTTTACGTAAGCCTTTTCACTTTTAGTATACATTAGTTTAGGAAAGAAAAGGAGACCGCAACATAAATGCGGCCCCGTCTTTTATGATTCCGCTATGCGGAAATCACCTCATATTTTGTGATCAATTTCAATCAGCCTCCTTTCCGATATTCTATCGGTCCGACACCCTTATTAACTCATATATTGCCCCTTCTGAACAAGGGGGAAAACGATTATAATTATTTTTTACCTCTTTCTCCGATTCGTCATTCTCTGATTTAAACACTCCGCCACCCCACGTATATCCCATTTAAAGTAATTATCTGCTACACTATAAGTAAAGATAAATTTCTGATTAGCAGTGCTTTAAATTGGGTAAACATAATAAAATCATTCACAAAGACTGCATTATAATGAATAGAGGGAGCGATGGACACAAATGAATAAATGGATGAAGATAGTTGCTGCCTTGACGATGGCAATCTCAATAAACATGGTACTTACACTCACAGCATTTGCTGAAAATGAAATGAGCGATTTACATATTGAAGTAGAATTGCAGGAGGATGGTTCAGGCGTTGTAACAGAACATCGTCAAATGAATATGGATGAAGGTACCGAGCTTTTCATCAATATGGTCAACCTTGACGAGTCAGAGATACTGGATTTTTCAGTTGAAGGGTTTACAAAAGAGCCCGATTGGGACTCTGATGATTCACGGGAAGAAAAGGCAGGAAAATATGGAACAATCTCTACTAGTGATGGAATCGAATTAGTTTGGGGAATTGGTGAATACGGGGAAAATACGTATACAGTAACCTATACATTATCTAATCTTGTACGCAATTTAGAGGATGGTCAGGCCATGCTTTGGAACTTCGATACCTTCTCCGATATTCCTGCGCAAAATTTGACAGTTGAAATCTCTGGATACCAACCATTTACACAGGAAAACGTTAATTTCTGGGGATTTGGTCTTGATGGAGATATACAGCTGGAAGGCGATCGTATTGTATGGGAGTCAAATGGTGAAGCCGATGGAGATGTAATTGTTTTAACACAATTTCCGGCTGATTTCTTCCAAGCTGAACGAACAGTAGACATGACGTTATCCGAGCAGCAAGAAGAAGCAATGGATGGGTCCACTTATAATTCAAGTGACAATTCTACGCTAGCTGTTATCATCGTTAGCGCAATCGCTGGTTTTTCTTTATTAATTGGTATCGGAACCTTCTTCTTTGTCCGTAAAACAAATCAAGTAAAAAGAGAAGCTGGCGCGATGAAGCCTATCCATAAACGGATAGCGGAAAATAAAGGCAAAACGTATGCAGCCGTGCCTTTCGATGGAGAAGACTATGCAGGTTTAAGCGCCCTTTTAACGCAGATGAACCTTGGATATTTTGAAGATATCTTCCAAGCTTATCTGCTGAAATGGTCTGTGAATGAGAACATATCGATGGAAGCAGAAGAAGAAAGCAAGGTGTTTGGAAAAAAATATCGAACGACCCTTACCATCAACGATATGGAAAATGAACGTAATAAACATCCGTTAACCTTTAGTGAGCTTACGAACCAAATAGAAGATGAATCCTATGAGGGAACGTATGAAATGGCGTTGTGGACCATGCTCTTGGATGCTGCAGACAGGAATGGCGTCGTCACAGATAATGCCATCCAGAAATGGGGTAAAGAGCATGCGAAGGAAGTCAGCACTATTGCCGATTATCTCAAAGACTATTCCGAAGCCTATCTGGAGCAGCAAGGATTGTTCTCTTTTGAAGAAATAAAGGTGTTTGGATTTTTACAATCTATTACGGTACCAAGTAAAGAGGGAGAACAACTAGCGGATCGTTTAATTCAGTTTGATAATTATTTGAAGGAATCAGATATCAATCAATTTTCGAATGCTTCGAAGCCGCTTTCCTTGAAAGATATGATGCTATGGAGTGCGTTACTAGGTAAAAGCGATAAAGTATCTAAAAAACTAGAGGATTTAGTCCCTGAAGACAGGTACGAAGAAGATCGGGTATACCTGCAATTCTGGTATGGAACTTACTACACCCGTGCCAGCTGGACCACCGGGCTAGCCAGCGGCGGATTTCATTCCAGCACTTCAGCTGCTACTGCGGCAGGCGGCAGCGGTGGCGCCACCGGCGTCGGGGGCGGCGCTGGAGCTGGCGGAGGTGGAGGCGGCGGTGCCCGCTAAGCAAAGTCTCTCTAGCTGTCAGCTTTAAAAATAAAATATAATGTATCTACATTGTGAGAAAAGCTCAAATTACTGTTTTGAGCTTTTCTTACTTTTACTTATTATAATATGCTTCTATATACTTTTTCTTTTTGAGAAATTTCCGAATCTACGAAGTTAACCATTCTTACTGTCAGGATAAATTTTGCTCTACTGCTTAAGGATTCAGTATTTATCACGATATTAAAGACATTAATCGAGTTCATTTCTATCCGTATTATGCTTAACATGCATTAGCAACTGGTTAAATCAACCAATATTCTTCCCTTTTAAGAAAATGTTCCATACTACACTTCTCACAATAATCTCCTGCTTCAAAATATAATCTGTTTTCACCGCAACCTCTGCACGAGATAAATATATTTAAATCCTCCCCTACTAAATACTGCATAATAAGATTAGACACCTTTTGGCGGTGTATTGTAATCCATTCTTGATTCAATTGTTTCTGAAACATTTTAGAAAAAGAATAATATAAATCTAATTGTTTATATTTCGTTTCCAATACATCTAAACTAGTCTTTTCGAATATTTCTTCAAACGGTTTTTCTAGTCGTTGATTATTTTCACAGACTTGGAAAACATAATTTTTCCACTGCTGTGTTAAAATTGGATTTCTTTTTTGAAAAGAAATATGAATTGCATGATATAATAATTTATCCTTATTACTTTCTAATATTATCTTTGGCAAAATCATTAATAACTCTATTTGCTTACTTATATCTGCTTTTTTGAGGTAATTCAATGTATAAGTAAAGTTATTCCAATGCCTTAATTTATCAATTAAATTGCCATACTGAATTTGTAAAATCGTTTCTTCTAATGGCTCAATTACTGCTTTTTTTATTATAGAATCTTTTTGATTAAGTTTACTTTCAATAAAGCTTGCTTTTTTTGTCATGCTCGCAACCCAACCAACATTATATATACCTCTTCTGCCGGACCTGCCAGCAATCTGCTTTATTTCTTGAGAAGTTAACTTTCTAATGCCTGTACCATCGAATTTTTCAAGTTCTGAAAAAATAATTCGTTGTATAGGAAGGTTGATGCCCATTCCAATAGCGTCTGTTGCAACAACGACATCCGCATTCCCATTATTAAAAAGCTCTACTTGTTTTCGTCTGGTTATTGGAGGTAACGCACCATAAATAATCGCAGGCTTGAAGCCGTTTTTCCTCAGGTGTGCAGCCATACGCAAAACTTTCTTACGTGAAAAGGCAATAATGGCATCTCCTTTTTTAATATCTGCTGGAAATGCAACTTTTTCTTTTTGAACGATTAAAGGTGTATTCCGTTCGTGATAATGAATTTCCAGCTTATCATTACAGTCCTCTACTATCCTTTTAATCAGCTTTACTGCATTTAGAGAACAACAAATATGGATTTCTTTTGCTTTTATCCCTAAAATAGCACGGAGCCAGGCACTTCCTCTCTCTCTGTCAGAAATCAACTGTGCTTCATCAATAACAGCGGTGGAATATTCGTCTTGAAAATTTGCTTTCTCCACAGTAGATGAGAGATGTGTGGCATATGGAACAATCATTTCTTCTTCTCCGGTGATTAAATTACAGCCTACTCCTTTGTCATTCATTTTTTCAAATACTTCTAAAGCTAATAAACGGAGCGGTGCTAGATAAATTCCTTTTTTTGCTGTTAATAATGATTGAATAGATTGATAAGTTTTTCCAGAATTCGTAGGACCGGCATGAATAATGAAATGACGCTTCATTAATCTTGCTTCAGGATATTCTTCTTTTGGATGATCGGGTATTCCGTTTTCAAATGCTTTTTGATAAGCAGCGGGGATAAGCTTTTCATGAATATATTCCTCAACGCCTCTTTTTAATATAAATAGCCGATTAGCCTTATCTGTAATCCATTCTTCAAAGCTTTCGTTAAAACGATAATGCTGTTGTAACCGTTGATATTCTTCTTTTTCATAAGATAATAGCTTATTTTCATAACACTCTAAATCTGACTTAAACGACCACCTGCTAAAGCAGGTGGATTTGGACATGAATGTCGGCGACTAAAGTCGCTCTTCAGGCTAAAGTCCTGCTCAAAGTCATTAAGCTGAAGCATATTCAAAATAAGACTGAACTCATTCTTCAATCTTGAATATACCGTCTTTGTTTTCATTGAATTGATTGGCTATATAATTTCTTATTATCTCTTCCGTTACTGTTCCAACTGTGGCGCAAAAGTACCCTCTTGCCCACAAATGCTGTCCCCAATATCTTTTCTTTAGTTCTGGAAATTCGTCCTGTAATAACCTTGATGATCTTCCTTTCAGATATTGCATGATTTTACTTGGCGCAACACTTGGTGGACAAGATAATAATAAATGGATATGGTCTTTGCCAACACTACCTTGCAGGATGGTTATTCCTCTTGCTTCACATCCTTGCCTAATCAATTCTCTTGCTCTAACTGCTATATGACCTTGCAATACCTTATATCTATACTTTGTTACCCATATAACATGGTACTTTATATCATATACTGCATGACCGCTTTTTCGATATCCGTCCATACTATCACCTCATCCATTAGTATGGACAAAAAAGATAAGGCTAAAAGCGGATACCGTCTAAAGACGGTGGAGTTAGACCACGCATTTGGAAATTAAAAAATTGTTTTTCCTCGTCATTAAAAGTATGAGCTTTCCGTACTAAATTTCGATATTGGCTAACAAGATTTCTGATTTTTCGAATTTCGTTCTTTTTGTTCTCCTTATCCTGAAGTGCTTTATTTATGTGACCTTTGCATTTATAAATGGCTGTTAACCGGCTTTTCTTCGTTTTATGCTTCGTCATTTTGTCACTCTTTTCTGATTTTTATTTGGGTAGCTTCTATTAAACCCAATATCGTTTGTTATTCACATTTTTTGGTGATAGTAATATTGAATAGAGTCTTTTCAGTCTGTTCTGTAGAAATGAATTTGTGGCCGTTGTAGAAGTTAAAGAGGCGGGGCTAAGGAGATATAAAAATGTATTGTTTTAATCATATTAAAAACATACTCTGAGAGATGCTTTAATCATATTATACAGAACCTACGTTCGTGAATCAAGTAATTTATCATGATTAATTATAGATAAAAATCACCACTTATATCGACTTCGGCCAATAGTAAGTGGTGATTTCTCTTTTAAACTATTATTTTTTGCTTCTAAAAGAAGCAAGTTGGATGGGTTTTATATTATTCAATTCAGAAATAATTTATAACTATAAAACATTGATAACACCTGTTCACCAGTTAAACGATCTATATTTGTTACCCCGGCATGCTTCAATGCCTGCTTCAACTGATTTTTTGTAAATAGCTTTTGATATTCCTTATTTACCAATTTATAAACAAAATGTTGATACAAATCTTTGTCTCTAGAATGAATTTCAGATTCTTTTCTTGTAAGTTGAATAAAAACAGAATCAACTTTGGGTTTGGGATGAAAATAATCTCTAGGAATTCTTCTTAAAACCTTTATATCAACCTCAGGAAATAGGAATAATCCTAAAGCCCTTCGATAATCTGTCAGCCGCTTCGCAAACCCTTCTTCCACAATCAGAAAGCAGAACTCGGCAGCACTTTCAAATACAATCTTTTTTATTATCTTTGTACTTATATTGTAAGGAATATTCCCGTAAATTTTATACGGCTGATTTCCTTTTGGAAACCTATAGTTTAATATATCTGCATGGACAACCTGGACGTTTTCAGAACGATTGATAGACTTTTGCGTCATAGATACAAATTTAGGATCTATTTCAACAGCAGTAATAAAATCACATATCTTCACAAGCTCTCTTGTGAAATGACCTCCCCCTGAACCAATTTCAATAACGATATCTTGTTTATTAATATTTGTTCGAGATAATATCTCATGAATATGCTTTTTCGACGTAATAAAATTTTGACTGTCTTTTGGATTTATTCTGTTCATTATAACCCTCTATCCCATTGGTTATAACGAACTTTATTTACTGTTCATTATAACCATTTTGTATTTTTCTTGGTTTATAATGAACGTTTTTAACAACAGCAATGCTGCAAATCCCCATGCCTGCCCTCCTCTATCAATTTTTTAGAAGAGCAGACGCTTATCTACAACTGCAATAGATGTAATTCCCATGGCAATTACCTCCAAATATAATTTTACAGATTGATTATAACAAAAGCTGGCAACGAAAAATAGTCTATCTCTAACATTCAGCTGCCGGCAATATTATCCGTACCGCCAAACCGCCATACCTGCTCTGTTTAATCACTGTCTCTCCCCCATGGGAAGAAATAATCTGTTTCACAATTAAGAGCCCTAACCCATGCCTAAGCTCACCAGAACGATTGCTCTCAAGCATATAGTGCGGTGTATTGTTTAAATGTTGAATTTGTTCCTCTGTTGTACCCTTACCATTATCCTCAACCGAAATAATACATTTACTTTCTCTTATAGCAATAGACAGATAAATGATACAGCCATCCTCATTATGGTTCATACTGTTTTGAATCAGATTGCTTATCGCTCTTTTCAATAAGGGTCTGTCTATAGGAATGATACAGGCAGTGATCTGCTCATCAACATTCCATTCTACCGGATATTTGCCGTCCAAATCGATATTCATAAATTCCACTGCTACTTCTCGTACAACAGCTATTACGTTCTCGTCTTTTAAATGAAACGGCTGCATATTATATTCCAGCTTCGATGCTAAATTCAAATCATCGATAAGCCGCTTCATTTTTTCACTTTGTTTTCTTATGACCGTTATTTTCTGTCTGGATTCTTGATCCAGATTATTCTCCTCTTCCAATTGCCCCACATAACCCATTACCATAGATAAAGGAGTTCGTATGTCATGCGAAACACCAGCAATCCAATTCGATCGTGCTTCTTCTTTTCTTTTCAGCATCCGCTGCTGTGATTGTAAAATTGCAGAGGTCTGGTTAATATTTGCGGCAAGCTCCGATAAAGCTCCTTTCTCCTTGACATTGACCGTCTCTTTTTTCGGCAGATATTGAATTCCTTCTACAATCGGGCCGACAGATTTTAAGAATTTATAATTTGTCGCCATATAAATAATAAAAATAAGTGCAATATTGCATATCCCAAGGATAAATAAAGTTATCGGCACATTTTTGATAAATTGATAATCCCAGGCCGGCTGCATGTATTTCCAATAGCTGTCTTTCGGAAATCCGACCACCATCAATCCATCTTCACCCTCCCCCGTAAAAGTTGGATAGTCATCCAAATATCCTCTGGTTAAGGAAGCAATGTCTGATAACCTATATTCTTTTGGAATATTTTCCGGCACATCGTCCGAATTCCATATCACTTCCCCGGAAGTATCATCAATAAAAACGGCCCAGGCTTGCTCTTCTTTCAGCTTTGCTTTCATTTCCTCCGATAGTGTATAATTTTCGTTTTCCTGATGCATAGCTTCCGCAGAATCCTCCGCCACCTGCCAAGGAGAGGTTCCCCTATTCTCATTGATTGCAAAAAAAGAGATAACGATTAAATTTAATAACACTAAAACGGCGGTACTTATCATGAGCAACCCGAGAAACCGCATCGATAATTTAGAAATACTTTTTAGTTCGCCTTTCATGTCAGCGTTCCTCCACGATCAATTTATATCCCAATCCTTTCACCGTTAAAAGCGATACCGGCTTAGACGGGTTTGCTTCTATTTTTTCACGAATCCGCCGAATATGTGCCATCAAAGAGTTTTCGTAGCCGAAAGGATTTTCTCCCCAGGCCGCTTCACATAATGCGTCGATTGTTACAATACGTCCTGCCTGACGATACAATGCTGACAGCAGTTCAAATTCTTTAGCAGTTAGCGGGCGTTCCTCTCCTTCTTTCACAACAACTGCTCGTTCAAACTCAATTTCACAATGCTGCAAAAGAACTCTGGGATTCTCCCCTTTGTAGCTTCGCCGGAGAATGGCTGTGACCCGAAAAATCAACTCCTTGGGTAAAAAAGGTTTTACCAGATAATCATCTGCTCCTGAATCAAATCCGGCAAATTTATCCTCATCCTCTCCTCGGGCTGTCAGGAAAAGCACAGGATAATCAGCGATCTCTCTTAATTGTTTTAATAAAGTAAACCCATCTCCATCCGGCAACATGACATCGAGGATTGCGAATTCCGGTTTATACGCATTCGCTACTGTAATTGCTTCTTTCATTGTCTTCGCCGTACGTATTTGTTGAAAACCATTGTTCTTTAAAATAGAAGTCACCATTTCCAATAATGCCGCTTCATCATCCACCAGTAAAATTCGTTTTTGTTTGATATAATCCATATTTATTCACCCTTTTTATACCTGTATGATGTATTATAGTACATTACTGCAACGTTCCGGATCCTTTTTTGAAAATATAAGGGAATTGTAAGGTAACGAGAAGGGAGATGTCAGCTGCAAACGTTATGCTGAGATTATCAATAGAAAGACTAACTATATAAAGTCAAGTGAGAAATAAAAGAGATGGTTTTAGAGTTGAATAATGATTTTACAGAAATGAAAGCACACGAAATAAACCTGAGAAAAGTTCTTTTTTCGCAAGGTTATTGTCTAATTTCATAGGGTTCATTCTTCTTGAGTATCGCATGAATGATATAGCACAGTTTTCTAGCGACAGCTCCAACAGCCGTGAGGTGATGCTTTCCTTCTGAACGCTTTTTTTGATAGAAGTCTTTAAGAACAGGATCGTGTTGTGATGCCACCAAAGCAGCTGAAAATAAAGATTTTCGCAAATAAGGTGACCCTCGCTTGCTCATGACGTTATGTGTAGCTTCATATTCACCAGGTTGTGTGACAGAAGCATCTAAACCAGCATAAGCTACTAACTTTGCAGGATTGGAAAACTTATGAATATCGCCAATTTCTCCAAGAATAGAAGCACCGTTAATGGGGCCGATTCCTGGAACGGTTTCAATGACGGAATGTAGCGTATGCATAATTTTCTTGATTTCCATTTCTGTTTCCTTAATTTGTGTTTCGAGAAACTTCAGCTGTTCAATCATAGAGCGAAGTTGGAAAGTAAAGGCATCTTGGGCAAATTTGATTCCAAAAGAGTGTGACGCTGCCTGTTTTAATGATTCTGCTTTTTCCATACCTAATCGGCTTCGACTGGCTTCACTAAGTAATTCAGCTAATGTATCCGCCGGGACTTTATGAAGTTTTTCAGGGGAGCTATATTCAAGTAAAATTTCTTTGGACGCTTTTCCAAAGATACCTATTTTGCTAAATACAGAATCGTATTCAGGAAATACTTGATCCAATACGGCAATAATTTTTCGTTTAAAGTCACTGGATGTGCCAACCAAATAAGTACGATAACGAGACAATTGTTTGAGAGAGAATATGTTCTCATCGGAAAGGGATGTTTCTATGAAAGCTCCATAGCGAATTAAGTCTGCGATTAATACAGAATCGATAATATCATTCTTTCGTTTTCGAATTTCTGTTCCTTTCCGCCAACCATCTGTTTGAATGGGATTCAGGACATGGATTAAAAGATGACGGTCATGTAAAAATGAGTAGATGGCTAACCAATAGTGCCCAGTAGCTTCCATACCTACAGTAAAGTCGTCTATGGAAGGGGAAAAGGATTGGAGTTTTGTAAGTAATTTTTCTCCACCTTCTGTTGTGTTAGGAAAAGAGAATCCTTTAAGTACAACCTTGCCTTCTTCATTCATAACAGAAGCTACATGAGTACGTTTACCAATATCGATACCAAGGTAGAACATGAAATCACCCTTAAAAAATATTTTGGATTGAATGCCACTCATCTGAAAAGCGTTACTACCTTGTCCTAGATACGGAGTAAGGCGAAAGCCTTCAACATCTAACTCATTCGTAAACTGCTTATCAGAGAGAGGCGCCAGTCTTTCGATAACGAGTTCATAGACCCAAGGAGAAAACGGCTTAACCTCTCAATCCAATAAATATATTATCTCAGAAAAACTGAGTTAATATCTAACTAAATTACTTTGGTTCATAGAGTTTCCTATTAAAAATCGGAAGATAAAAACTCTAAATATAATATACAAGGAGAAGATGCAAATGAATATTATTGAGACAAAAAATTTAACGAAACGCTACGGGGATTTTCATGCGGTTTCAGAAGTGGACCTGCATATTAAAAAAGGAAGCGTCTATGGTTTTCTTGGTCCCAATGGCGCCGGCAAATCAACAGCGATGAAAATGCTGCTCGGCTTAACGAAACCGACGAGCGGAAATTTTACGATCGACGGGAAGACCTATCCTGAAAACCGAATCGCTATCTTAAAAAATATTGGTTCCTTTATTGAAGGCCCTGCCTTTTACGGTAACCTTACCGGAGAAGAAAACTTAGAAATTATCCAAAGAATCTTGGGACTTCCCCGCTCTGCTGTTTCGGAAGCGCTGGAAATTGTGGGGCTTACAAAGGCGAAGAAAAAATTAGCAAAGAAATATTCGCTCGGTATGAAGCAACGATTGGGTCTGGCCAGTGCATTAATCGGCAAACCTCCCATTCTGATTCTCGATGAACCGACAAACGGTCTGGATCCTGTAGGTATTCATGAGATTCGCAGTCTGATCCGATCGTTGCCGGAAAAATTTGATTGTACGGTGCTGGTTTCTTCCCATTTACTTTCGGAAATTGAATTAATGGCCGATGATATTGGTATTCTCAACCAAGGGAAATTACTGTTTGAGGGACCGCTGGAAGAATTAAAAGAGAAAGCAATCAAGCTGGGATATCCAGTTGACCATTTGGAAGATACTTTTCTAGCAATGATAGACGCGGATAATAAAGAGCGAGGGAATATACAATGATGCTTATCATGGAATGGAAAAAGAGGAAACGCACTGGATTTATACTGACATTTTTATTCGGAGCTGTTTTAGCAGCCTGTGTACCGGTTTTAAATATGGCTTTTCGATCGGAGTTATATACAGGGCTGGACGGTTCCCCGCTTCAAATTCTATTAGAGGGAAACTGGCAAATGATTGGTCTGCTCAATGTTTCTCTGATCGTTATAGGTGCAAGCATTCTCTATAATACAGAATATGTCCATCAAGCAATACAAAAAATGCAATCACTGCCTATAAAAGAAGGGAATTTATTTCTTGCCAAATTTCTCATCATAAGCATGGCCTGTTTAGGAGTTATTGTGATAGAGGCTATAGCATTCGCATTTAGTTCTATATATTGGTTTCCGAATGATTCCGTATTTACCGTGGAATGGCTGGAAAATATCAGCTATTTTTTCATATTGAGTTTACCGGCGATTGCTTTAGCTTTAATGATTACCTCCTTCTTTCGTAATATATGGATTGCACTTGGAATAAATGTGATCGGCATCTTTTTGGCAATTACACCACTGTCGGATCAAAGTATTATTGTGGCATCCTTTCCGTTTAAATTACCTTTTCAAATACTTCATCAGCCAGCAGTTGCTGGAGCGGATACATTTATTTGGATTGCGTTCATCGAAACCATATTGCTTCTGCTTATTCAAAGGGCAGCTGTAAACATAAGGAGGGTTTTTGTATGAATTTTTTCGATGCAATACTGGTGGAAAGGAAGAAAATCCATCGTTCCAAAATTTTATTGATATTATTTCTGGCGGCTATCATCTTATGGGTTCCATCCACGTTTAACATGGAAATGAATTTAGAACTGCAAAGCGATGCCCCATCTCCGGAGAATAATTTCTTTATTCAAGCTTTTCTGTTGTTTGCCTGGTTTTTATTTCCTGCCGGCATGGTGGTTGCAACCTTAATGCTTCGGCAGCTGGAGCAAGGAAACAACGGAATATCCAAAATGCTATCGTTGCCTGTTCATCCAGCCATGCTCAGCTTAGCTAAGTTTACTATACTAGTTTTTCTGGCAGCACTGTTTATCCTGATAGCTGTTGGAGTCTATTACCTTGCAGCTGTCTTTGGAACGGTTGTGCATGATTATAACTTTATACTATCTCCCTTGTTCGTCATGAAGGTAGCGGCTTTCTTTTTCCTGTCGGCTATTCCTATGCTTGCTGTATTCTGGATGTTGTCTGTCTGCATCCAGTCGCCTATTTTTTCAGCAGGACTTGGACTGGCTTCTGTCGTCCCTTCTGTATTAATGATTAATACAAAAGCTTGGTTCATTTATCCGATGTGCTATCCGTTTTACGTTATAACGATGAAATACCTATCAAATTCCCAGGTTAGCCTTTTTCCATGGATACCTGTTGCAGCTGGTATTACAATTATTTGCTTAGCTGTTTCCTGTATCTTCTTCGGAAAAGCAGAAAGGAGGTAAGCTTAGAGATGAAAAATGTTTTTATAAGCATGTGCACAATGATGCTGTTGATTCCCTGGACGATTTTAATTCTGCGGAAAAACGATTGGGCGCTTGAATCACCGACAGCTGAGATAATGATTTTATCCTATGCCGGATTTATGGTTTTCAGCGGCATTTTTACGATAATCACCTACCTGAAAATAGATAGAGGAGCGTTGATGAAAATTTGTCTGCTGATCCACTGTTTATATGCTGTTGTCGGGGCAGCAGCCATCTTTCTTATTGTATTTCCTTCTTCTAGCTAGTAAATAGCTATGACGTTTAAAACCAGTATACGATGGGAAGAGGCTTAATATGGAGAACCTAAAGGAAACACCCGCAATGCATGGAGGTCATAAGATTGATTATTGTTTTGCTCATTTTCATTTTACTTATTCTTGTCGTAAATAAAAAGTTTTCGGATAGCGAGTCAAAATCAAAATTCCCCGCTCAGATTGCAATGGCAGCAGTTGCTATTGCTGCAACAATCCCTATGCTGTTTAATGATAACGCAGGCAATCAAGCTTTCAACTATATTGCTGCTGGAATGGGTTTATTTTCTGCAATAGCGATTTTAACTGAAGCATTTATTACAAAAGCAGATAATCAATAGCTGTTCAAAAGATTATAAAAAATAGCAACATAATGATTTGGTTGCTATTTTTTATAACCGGGCAGTTTAAGTATATGAGTCAAATTTAATAGAATAATCTGGCTATTCCTCTCTCATAGTATAATACCTTTTAAGAAAAAAGCGATTTATATATTTCTCCGATGATTCCTTCCATTTGATGCACACCTAATTCTGCATTTGTCATAATCACTGCGCCTTTTCCCTTATAGGGAAATGCTGCTATCATACATTGAAATCCTACACCCCAGCCAAGCGATGCGATTTCTAATTTTTCTCCAGATCCTTCGAGAAATACGCCTAATCCGGCCCAGTTTTTTCCCTTTTGCGGCTTTATCATTTCCTTTGCAGAACCTTCTGAAATACCTATTTTGCTTTCTCCCTGTAAAGCGTGTATTAATTCGAGAATTAATTTAGCTAAATCAACAGAGGTCGTCCATAATCCAGCAGCTGCCGGATAAGGATATATCGGATATTTTCCATTTACTAATTCACCTTTTTTGTTATGGCCACAAGAAAAGTTTTCTCTATTCAGTTCCGTCTTTGCTGCATCTAAATAGCTGTTTTTCATTCCAAGCGGTTCAAATATCTGCTCATTCATAACCTGATGAAAGGCTTTTGCAGTAACATCTTCTATCAATTGCTGAATAATACAAAAACCTGCATCCGAATAATGGAATTCACTCTCAGGTTCACAAGTTACTCTAATAGGAGCTTTACAATAAGGCGTTTCTCCTTCTAGTATTGCCGTCATAGAAGGAATTCCTAATTGCGGGTTCAATTCAGAAAAACTGCCTTCAGGATCTGTTATTCCGGATTGATGACTTAATAAATTTCTCAGTGTAACTTTCTTATTTTTAGTAAAACCATTTTCCGGTACTTTCCAGGAGGCAAGACTCTTATTTACATCCTCATCCAAATGAAGCATTCCCTCCTCCACCAGTTTTACAGCAAGGAATCCTGTTAAGAATTTGCTGATAGAACAAGCATTAAATACCGAATCATCGTTCACTTTTCTGTTGCCTTCAGCTTCCAGCTCTCCTTTATTTTCCGTTCTGTTGATTTGCCCGTTTTCAAGCACTGTTATATTTAAGCCAGGAACACGATAAAATTTCATCCGTTCTTCCAAGTCCATGTTTTTCAGCTCCAAATTATCCCCTCCTAATCTGGTAATTTTAATATCTTTATACTAGAGCTTACATTACTTGATTGGTATTTCGCATTTATTTCATCATTTTAAGGATACTTTTTGAATGCTTTATCATGCCTAGTAATCCAATCCCTTTTTTTGCGTCTTTCGTTAATTTCGCCCCAGCTATGTTTTTAATCTTTTCTTCCACATTAGAATAATTACCAGCATCAAAAATCGGTTGCGGATCATATTCAATTGCTAGTTGAATTGCTTTCGTTTCCTCTTCTCCTACAATCTTACTCGCCAAATATAAAGCCATATCTATACCAGCTGATACACCGGCAGCAGTTATATATTTTTCTTGCTCCACGATTCGTTCTCTAACAGGAACTGCTCCATACTCACTCAGTAGATTGATTGGTTTCCAATGAGAGGTTGCTTTTAACCCAGCGAGCAACCCAGCTGCAGCCAACAGCATAGATCCTGTACAAACAGACGTCGTCCAGCTTGTGGTTTTGTCTACTTCCTTTATCCATTTCAACACTCGATTATTTTTCATCTCTTTCATAAATCCAATTGTTGAACCTGGTATTACTAAAATATCCGCACTTCTCATTTCATCGATACTATATTTTACATTAATATCAACAAAACCTGAATCCGCTTTTATTTCTCCCTTTTTTTCTGCGACAAAATATACTTCTGTATCGTCCATATTCCTTAAAACCTCATAAGGACCTATGGCATCCAGCATGGTTATGCCATCATACACATAAATGATTACTTTCATATTTCCCTCTGTTTTTAATCAAAATTATTAAGCCTCTATTCTGAAACATAATTCTTTGGGTTTCTGATTAATACATCAGCTATACATCTGATATTCAGACAACAAACCTATATCGCAGCTAAAAAAGGATATACCTTTTATAAAAAGCATATATCCTTTCGTTTATGGTTAAGTAACTGCTAAAACAACAAACAGTTCTAACTGGAAAGAATAAGATGAGAAACAACTATTTTAGACCACGACTCCAATGTGTCAAAATGCTGTTTCAGTTCGTCTTTTTCCATCCAAACCCCTGTAAGCTCTTCTTCCTCTGACTGAATATCTTTATGATTTAACACGATTTCATAAACAATCCCCAGATGGTCACTATCCACACCATCATTCGATTTGATAATACCTTTCATTTCCAGCTTTTTAACCATTTCTGCTTTTATTCCCGCTTCTTCTTCCAATTCGCGCCAAAGCCCATTCTCAATAGAAAGCTGAATATTTCCAGACACTGCATCTGTTTCTCCAACGTGCCCTCCTAATAGCCCTTTTCTTCCAGCTAATCTGCTTTCTCCGACATTTGCTCCCCGCAAAATAAAGAAATATTCCTCGTTATACCGGACAATAACATAGGGAATTGGATGGCGTTGACTTGGATGGTACTCTAGTAAACTGCGTTCTGCAATTCTATAATCCATGGAAGGCAATTGCTTTGCTTTGCTGAACCCTAATGGAATTCTTTCTAAATCCGTTTCTTTGAAATATACTATTTTTTCTTTTGTACTCGGTTTATTTTTTTGTAAAACGTCTGATTTTATCTTATTTAAACGTTCCCATTCCTTCGATTTAACAGGATATTGTGATCGCATAGTTAATATTTCTTCCATACTTTTTTCTCTTAGAGAACTTTCATCGCTATCTAGAAATAAAGCATCCTCATGCTCCTTTTTAAAGGTGTCAGCCATTTCTTGTTTTGTCATAATATCCCCTTCTCCTGCATTATGCCCCTGTCTTTATACACAAATTATTCCACCAGCTTATTCTGAAAAGCATAAATCACAGCCTGAGTCCGATCTTGAACCTCTAATTTCCCTAAAATATTGCTGACATGAACCTTTACCGTTTTTAAAGCAATAAATAATTCATCGGCAATTTCCTGGTTTGTTTTTCCTTTTGTCATTAGCAATAGAATTTCCTTTTCCCGTTCTGTTAATTGCTCATGTAAAACTGTCTCCTGCTTTGTGCGCATACGGTTCATAATTTTCCCGGTGACTTCTGGCTCCAGAATAGACTGCCCTTCGTAGGTGGCACGAATCGCTTTGGCAATTTCACTGGCTTTCGATGTTTTCAACATATAGCTTGTAGCTCCCGCTTCCAATGCAGGATACACTTTCTCGTCATCTAAAAAGCTGGTAACGATTATAATCTTCGCCTCAGGCCAGGATTCAATTATTTTCTTCGTTGCTTCGATTCCGTCCATTTCCTTCATCACAAGATCCATTAAGATAATATCCGGGCGGAGCTCTAATGCCAGTTCAATTGCGCGGGAGCCGTCATCTGCTTCTGCAACTACCTCAATATCCGGCTGTGAAGAAAGATATGCAGATACGCCGATTCGTACCATTTCATGATCATCGACAAATAAAACATTAATCATTCGTTGTATCCTCCTTTCTTAAAATAGGCACCTTTACTTCCAAACGCGTACCTTCATTGGGAAGACTGATAATTTTCAGCGTGCCGCCAACTTCATAAGCACGTTCATGCATGTTCTGCATCCCGTAAGAGCTTGTTTTGACACTTTCTGTCTGAAATCCAACCCCGTCATCCACGACACGCATAATAATGTTTTCATCACGTTCCAGTAATAAAACTTGCAGGTTTTCCGCTTTCGCATGACGCAATGTATTGGAGATAGATTCCTGAAAGATTCGGAACAGCTGATCTTCTACCCCTTTATCAACCTGGAATGCTTCTATTTTTGCATCGATTTCTAGAGGTACTTTTTGGGTTAATTCCTTTAAGAGCCCTTCTACCCCTTCCTGCAATGACTTGCCTTTTAATGCAACTGGACGCAGATGTAAAAGAAGCGCACGCATTTCCAGCTGCGATTGGTGAATCATATTTTCCACCATATTTAACTGTTTATTTAATGCCGGATCCTCAGGCGGTCCTGCCTCGTTGATAGCCGACATAAGCATCGAAGCTGCAAAAAGCTGCTGGCTCACGGAATCATGCAATTCCCGGGCTAATCGATTTCTTTCCTGTTCCACTACTTCCTGCAGACTTTGTTCCCGTTCAGTTGCTCTTTCCGTCGCAATCTTTTGTACATGTTCGGTTTGTATCCGCAGTTTTTCTTGGACTTGGTTCATCCGTTCCGTAACAGGTTCCAGCTCTTTAGGCACTTCTTCTGTATCCGGATACCTTTCTCCCTTGATAATGCCCGTAAGCATTTTTTCAATTTTTTTTAAATTACCTTTCCAATAATAACCAATAATGGCCCCAACAATAGAACCAAATGTAATCACAAAAGCCAGCACAGTCAAAAGAAAGGAAACATCACCAATTTTCCCTTCCCATAGCGCGCTCCACCCCGCTGATTCATCTACGGTAAATGTAACAAAGGTTGTAACAATCGCGGCAATAGCCAAAACAAAACTGCAGGCGATAGACAAGAGAACAAAACGGATAATCGTATTCATACGCGCTTCACCTCAATGTCCCCGGAAAATAAAGAGGTTACAATCTTCACTCTTTGATGTGCCGTATTATAATTTTTGGTTTCATAGTGAAGTGATTTGTTCATCAGCCGCCCGTGATACACTCCAAAAATAGATGCTCTGCCGAAGATGGAACTATGATGAATACTCACTTCTACTTCATAAGGCACATAAATCTCAATATTGCCTGCGAGATGCCGGATGGAGATAACCGCTGTATCATAAGGAAGGACCGTATTACTTAAGTCAATTACACGGTCCCCATAGATGCCATGCATATTGACGTCCTTCCATTGATAAGCCGTTTCCTCCGTCCGAAAATCATCAAAAAATCGTTCATCAAATAAACGATCCACCTGCACAAGAGGCTCTTCCTCTGTCAAACTTGATTTATTTGGCAGCTCCGGCTTCTCCTTGCTGGGTTCTTTCGTTGATTTGATATAATTTAAAATAATAATGGCAATAGCAACGACAATTAAAAACCGTACCGCAAGTAAATTAAAAACATTTAGAACGAAGGATATTGCAGCAATTGCAAATACAATCTTCCACCCAAGGGAATGCAATCTTTTCCAGCTGAAGTAAACAAAGAAACCGGAAATTAATGCCGATATCAGGGCTCCTCCATGGAAGAAGACAATTTCAAAAACAAGAAGAATGGCGACGGTAATCCATATCCAATTTAGGTTTCTTGTGGGAATCTGCTTGAACATCCTTCCATTCTCCTTTCCTTGATTTCATATGTAAAATATACAGGCGCAAGAACAGCCTGCACCTGTATAAGTATACCATGATTTTTCATTTTCCAGCTATCAATTCTAGTTTATTTCCTTTTCGTCCAGTCTCTTTTCAATCGCAGCAATTTTATTATCGAATGTGCTTTGATAGTAGGCACTGTTTACTCTGTACTCCAGGTTTTCGATATATTGCTCCATTTCTTCAAACTTGGAGAAAGGCTTTTCTGGTGACTCATCCACGACACGATTGATTTGGTGATTTGCTTTGGCTATATTTTCGCGGCCCATCAGCTCCATACGGCGCAGATGCATATCCTTCAGGCGATGCTTCATTTCTTCGTATTTCTGCTCCAAATTTTCCAGCTGCGTGATTGCCTCTTCTCTGGATGCTTTCATGCGATCAGCACGATTTTGATATTCTTCATGCTCTTTTAAAGCAAACGCATGCATTTCCTCTTCCTGCGCACGTTCGGCAATTTGTGCTTGTTTTAAGCGCTTATCTGCAAGTTCTTGTGCTTTTATATACTCACGTGCAAACTCTTCTTTCAATTTATACTGACGGTCAATCAGCTTTCTTACTTTTTCTTTTTCCTGTTCACTTTGGCGTAAATAATGGTTTAGTGCTGCAATCGGATTTTTTTGTTCCTTTTTGTCCATCATCGTGTGTAAATCTGCAGAAATAGACTCCTTCATTCGTGTGAAAATATTTGTTGACATCATCAATCTCTCCTTTGAATGTTATTCATTTTATTTGTTTAACTCTGCCCACTGTTTTTCAAAATTTGTAAATGGGTCATCCTCTTCCTTCATTTCGTGGACAACAGAGCTTTCCGTTGTGTTCCAATTCTTATAGATAAGGTAAAGTGCATAAGCTGCAGCAACGCCTAAAACAGCATAAATGTTAGAGAACGTGATGCTTACAACAATCAATCCCAGGATTATCCATCCTACTTTGGCAGCGGTGGAATCTGTACTGATAAACTTTTTAAAGCATATATAGAGCAGCCATACACTTAAAGCAAGTAAAACCATCGGGCCAAGATTTGCGAGCAGTATCAGTAATGCAACAAGCCCTCCGATAAACAACATGAATTTTTTCATTCCGTTTTCCTCCTTTTGTTATTGTATCTTTATCTTACCGGGGATTTTGTTTTCTCGTAATGAGCCTGAGCAATATCTTTTTCTAAGCCTTAAGGTCTATCTCCTTCTAAACCTCCTAAGCAGCTATTACAAGTCAACAAACAACAACTGCTAAAATGCAAAAATGGAATGATATACCTCTGACTGAGATACCATTCCATTTCTATTCTGCCTATTCTGTTTTAAATGTAAGTCCTTTGTTCTCCAGCGCCTTTGTCAGAGCCGGCATCGATGCTGGACCAATGCCATGCAGGGCTAGTATTTCTTTCTTGGTATGAGCTGCCAGCTGTTCTTCTGTTGAGATACCTTCGTGGATAAGTGCTCTTCTTGCCGGAGCGGAAAGTGTAGCTAGAAAGCCGCTCTTTGGTTTATTTTCTTTGTCACAAGTCGGACAGCTTTCACAATCTGAACTTTTAAAGAAAACATGTCCATTCTTACATACTTTTCTTTGTTTTTGGCTGGTCATCTGATTTCCTCATTTCTTATTTTACGTTTTAAAGAATAACATTCTAACTCATTAGTTTACATAATATAATTACGGTTATCTATAGACGCTTCTCCATGATTATTTCTCCCTCCGGATCATACTCTCCTGTCCGGGTGAACCCATGCTTTTTATATAATTGTTCCGCTTGGCTATTTCCCGGCACAAAGCTTAAACGTATGATTGCCACATCATAATGCTCCTGGATGTACGCTTCAATTAATGGGATGAACTGATTGGCATAGCCCTGCCTTTGATAGCGGTAATCAATCATAAACCTGTCAAACCAGATACTTCTTTTTTCGTCAGAATAAAACCCGACCATAGCATAGCCGACGGGTTTCCCACCAGCATAGAGCCCAAGCGATGTGGTCAATCGTTCAATAAAACTCTCTGCTAAACAAAAGGGCACAGGCTCGATGAATGCTTTTTGATTTTCAGCTGTTTCTAACGCAGCAATTTCTCGCCAATTTTCCTTATTTACTTCTTTGATATAAAAATACATCAATATACACCGCTTTTCATCATTTATTCTTATTATAAGATAGTTCCAGTATATATGAAAATCCCCCTGACAGGATGTATAATTCCATTATCAGGGGGACGGTATAATGATTGTTATTCAGCTAACGCTTCTCTGACTTCCTCACGAAAATATTCCTCCGTTACTAATTTATCGGTCAATGCCTGCACCTGCATTGCTGCAATCTCCAGCTCTGAAAGGTTGAGATCATTTGTAAATAAGATCATCTCAAACCGATTCCCGTCCTCATCTTCTGCATAAACAGCCTGATTCAAAACAAAAGCAGTGCTTCCGCCTTTTTGTGCTGTACGTACAATGGAATCATCCTCTAACTCCAAGTTGAAAATAGCATCCAATTCTTCATAAAATACTTCCGAATAATGTTCTTTATTATTTAACATTGCCATGATTTGATGGTAATCTTCCGCAGTAGCATGCGTCAGCCGATCGGACCAAACCTTTTGTATCGACATATCATTAAGCGGGGCAGCGGCTTCCTCTTTTTCCGCTTCGTCTAATGGATTCTCCTGCCATTCTTCAAAAAGGTCAACCGCTATTTGCCGGTAGGCATCATCATCCAAATCACGTAATGCTTCCTCTAATTGACCTTCTTCAATCCCCTTATCCTCTATTACTTTTTTGGGAATGATAATACTTGCTGTTAACGGATAGATAGGCTCGTGATTGTTCAAATTGAGTTCTTCTATCCGATTGTTTACTTCTTCTAACCCTAATCTTTCAATTAAATAATCGGTATTGGCATTGGAGCTGAAATCCATCATGCCTCGTGCGATTTGTTCCAGGGAAACGTCGCCTTCCTCGTCTTCCAATGTACTTTTCCAGGCGTCATGTGCTCCGCCATCTGTATTCGGAAAATAATACTTGTCTACTTCCTCCATCGCTGTCATTTCAGCAGGATCGATATCCCCTTCTTCCGCCTGGCTGGCAAATTCAATCGCAATGATTATTTTAACAACACTGGCAAGCGGCATAGCTAAATCTGTATTGATCTCTGCTAAGGCCTCATCATTCCAGGTGGCTAGAAAAGCAACCCGGTCCGAATCTTTGTTTTCATTGATAAATTCCATCAAAAGTCCAGTTGCGGGATCCAGATTTTCTTTGTTTTCTTCCAAAGCTTCCTCTTGCTCCATATCATTTGAACCGGCTTCCCGCTCTTCTTCCTTATCATTGGAACAAGCTCCGAGGAAAACCAGAAGACCTACAAACAATAAAGGATAAAATTTCTTCATGAAATCCCGCCCTTTCCGATTAATTTCCAGCCACATCCCGTTTTTTAAAGGTGAGCCATCCTGCTGCCATAAATACGATATAATAAACAAGAAGAACAGCAATGGAAAAACCAAGTGATGTTCCTTCAATTATCGGTGATCCTTCAAAGATTTCTTGAAGGTTTAGATGTGCGGTCAACAGATATTTCGCAATTTCGTATTGGCTTACCATCATCGTAATAATTGGTGCAGCAATATAAATAACAATACTTGCCGCAATAGCCATGGCACTTCCTTTGAATAAAATTGCAATCATAAAGGATAAGGTTGCCACTATAATTAACGGTACAAGCTGAAAGAGGATATCCTTACCAATGGAAGCAATGATAGAGACCTCCGTATAGCCTGAACCCATATTATCTACAATGGTTGGATTCCAAGCATCCACACCGAAAAAAATAAGTCCGATAAGTAATGATAAAACGATTGTGTAGAGGATTAACACAACTGCAAAAAGTAACACCGTAATATATTTTGACGCTAACACAGTCCCTCTTCCCGCTGGTCGGATAAGTAATAATTTAATCGTGCCCCATTTATACTCATTTGAAATAATTTTAGCGGCAACAACAATAATAAAAATCGTGATAAAACTGATATAGGAGATATTTTCCGCCACGAAAGCCCACATATCATAAGCCGGAACCTCTAACCCCATCGACTGATATGCCTGCATGAGTTCCCCTTGGAAGGTTTGATTTATCATCATGCTTTGATCCACTACAAAGTTTGTAATAAGTGCACTGCCAATAAGGAGAATCGCCAGGATAATATACATTGCCCAGGTAGATTTATAATGATGCAGTTTGATAAATTCATTTTTTATAAGCTGTCTTAAATTACTCAATGACATTCTCTCCAATCAAATCGAAAAATTTATCTTCTAACGTGCCTTTGGCAGCTTGAACCTCATATACATTGATATCATGGATTAATAATTCTTTAAGAATAACTGGGATTTGTTCCCGTTTGACCGCCGTTTTTAAGGTAGTTTCATCCACTGCCTCTACAAATAAAGCATCCTCCTCCAAACGATCTAAATGCGCTTTTGCAGTCTGCGCATTACTTACAGAAATGGCGTACTCTGAAATATCACTGTCCTCTGCCTTTCGGTTCTTCTCTACATCCTCTACAGCGATTAAAGCACCATTTTTTATAACACCGATACGATCACACATCAGTTCAATCTCAGACAATAAATGACTGGATACAATCACACTGACTTTTTCTGTCTCTGCCAAAGTACGAATATATTGGCGGATTTCCTTCATTCCAGAGGGATCCAGTCCATTTGTAGGCTCATCTAAAATGAGAATCGATGGTTTATGTAACAAGGCCTGGGCAATCCCCAGCCGCTGCCGCATTCCGAGAGAATACCCGCCAACCCGGTCATTGACCACTTTTTCAAGTCCAACTAATCGAACAACTTCTTCTATCCGCTCTTTTGTCGTACCTGGAATCATCCGGGCGAACTGTTCTAAATTCTTTCTTCCTGTTAAAAAGGGATACATCTCCGGATTTTCCACGATTGCGCCAACCTCTCTGATGGCTTTACTATAATCTGTTTGGATGCTTTTACCGACAATGCGGATATCCCCTTCTGTCAATTTCATCAAACCGACCATCATCCGGATTGTTGTCGTTTTACCGGCTCCATTAGGCCCGACAAAGCCAAACACCTCCCCTTGTTTTATTTGAAAGCTGACATCTTTAATAATTTCTTTATTCTTGATGCGCTTACTCACATTTTTTAATTCCATTGCAATTTCTGTCAATTCTAGTCCTCCTCTTCCAATCTTTCTTCTTAATCAGGTTATACGAAAGAATGGAATAAAAGTTTCAAATTCACCAATATTTTTAAATACTTCGTTTATTAAGGACAATCGTCCAAAAAATCCTATGGAATGAAGTTTTATTTTATGAATCTACATTCTCCACGTGAAAATGTGTTAGCTCCTATTAAGTTTGTCTAATCTCTTTTTTCTTCCTTGCGTATATTGAATGAGAAAGGAGGGATAAGCTATGTGCGGTCATCACTCATCCAGAAAAAAATGCGAAGATCCTTGTCGCAACACAAGTCGTCGAGGGGGCGACTATCGTCAAAAAGATCATAAATCCAATCATTGTGACAACAGACATCAAAATCATCACAGATGTGGAAGCAGGCATGAAAATTATTGTCACTGCCGGAAACATCAAGGAAACGAGCAGCATCACAGATGCGGAAACAAGCATGAAAATGGTTGTTGGAACCGGGACGGTCACAGAAACGATCATCACCGATGTCGTGAATCGAATCATTGCGATAATAACAGGAATAAAAGGAAGTTCTGTTTTTGCTGTAACCATTTCTACTAATTAGAGCTTGCGGACAGATAACCCTCACTTTTTAAAAACAGCCCAAGCTATCAGAGGTAGAAATCTGATAGCTTGGGCTGTTCGTTAGAAAATGGTTCTTTTTTATTTTGGAAAACGCAGCTTATCCCTAATACTTTACTTATCTTTCTTTTTTCATGCTGTCAGGGAGCTTGGACAGCTGCTTACGGAATAAATCAATGAAATTTTTTGTTTTCCAGCACAATCACTTTGGCAGTCATGGAATGGCTCATTTTTTTGGTTTCCTCTACTAATCGGTCAATTTTTTCACAACATTGCTTCGCGCCGGCAACCAGTAAAGGTTCGCCTAAGAAATTAATATTTAACCCTCTTGCTAAGAAACCACCAACAGACATTACAAATGGTACAGTAGGAGAGGTATTAGAAATAATAACCTTTTCACTTAGCTGATTTCTTTCTTGTAACAAAGCAGCAAACTCTTGTATTGCCGGCACAACATATTTACTATTTCTTCTTCCAATAGTGTATACCGGATTATTGTCTTCATCGATACCATGAAAAATAAGCTTACCGAGGTCATGCTTCGTTAATTTATTAAAATACCTGACGCTTTGTATCTCATCCTTGGTCAGCTTTCGATTTGAAGGTAGTTTTTTTAAATGATAGGCTGCTGTAAGTGAAGTGGTGTGCGTGCCTCCATAATCATTGTATATATAAATCAAATTACTTCTCTCCTTTCCGAAATACCGCGTAATCAATTGAAATCTGCATGCTTGCTTTTCTAATTTTGTTCTCTCCGTTTTGAAATACTTTCCTGTTATGGATAATCAAGCTTTATTATTATCTAAATCCAAAAAAGAATACATATTACATACCTAAACAAACATTCGAAAAACAAAATGGCTTATTCTCTGGTCATATAAAAAGAGGATGGACGTATAACCATTCACCCCATTAAATAAATGTATTGATTTGCTTAAGATTTCGTATAATTCAAATTCCAAATAACACCGATGTTTAAAAGATTAAGTGGTGTTCTTGGTTTTTCTTAATGAAAGCATTCCTTCTTTTTGATTACGCAATTGATTTTTAAAGATACATATGGATACAAGCACTTACTTAATCATCCCCATTAGTTATTGAAAAAATTCTCTGTATAAAACGGCTGATCACTTTCATTAAAGTCCACGCCAATTCCTAAATGGCTGAAATCTCCATGTAAAATATTTTCTCGATGCCCCTCCGAATTCAATAATCCCTGATGCGCAAAAACACTGCTGAATTGCCCATATGCAAGGTTCTCCCCTGCACTTAAGAATGAAATATCATCTTCCTTCATCCGGTCAAAAGGAGATTGTCCTTCTAAATTGGTATGGCTGAAAAATTGATTAGCAGCCATATCTGTACTATGCTTTCTCGCTGTTTCTCTTACTGCTTCATCCCATTCTAAAATAGACAGCTCATGCTTTACGCGAGTTGCATTGGTCAAATCAAATAATTGATACTCCAAGCCTTCTTTTAGAGCCTCACTGCCAGGTGTATAAAGGGTGCTTTTAGCAGATTCCATATCCTCATCTATTAACTGAATTGCCGTTACTTCTTCTGATTCATGCAGGTCATAAAAAATGGTTGCGTAGGTCCCTTCCATATGATATACATCATATTCGCCTTCGCTTTCAATTTTATAATTAAACCAGCCATTACGGATCATTTCTTCCGGCTCCCCTAATGTCTCGTTTACAAACGACTTGGGGTCTCCCAGGGCAATACCCTGCTGAGAGGATAGTAAATCCTGATTAGTAAAGAGTCCACGCACCATTTCCTGTTCATCATAAGCAACCATCATAAAGTTTTGATAGTTTTCATGATATGTGAACCATTCCACTCCATACTCATTCTCACTTTGCCGCTTAGCTTCACCATACATTTCTTCCACTTGTTCTCTAGTGTCGCCTATCTCTATATTGCCAACGGAGAATGATTGTTCCTCCGGGGTAGTGAGCTCCGGTGTTTCCACTTGTTCATACGAGGTGTCTGTTTCAGAATCAGTAAAGGATTGAAAAAAAGAAGTTGCTTCATCTGCTACTTGTCGGAAGTAAAAGTCATTATCTATCGCTTCTGAAACAAAATCGCTTGCAGAGGAAAACGTATCACTGACAGCATCGGGGATGGCATCGCGGACCGGGTCTTCCCATAAAGGTCTTGTCCAAATGGCTAACAGAATCATAAACAGCAATAATAATAATCGCTTGAAAATAGCTATCCCAACCTTTATAAATACTTTAATGCAGCAGAAGGATTACCGCTGCTATTCTATTCTTTACGAAATTAGCCTTGGCTAATCCTAAAAAAATCGTCAGCTCGCTGACTTATATAAATTATACTATCTCCAAATTACTTTCAACAAATCTAAACCTTTTTTATTCAGATATACATCAACATAAATAAAAAAATCTGCTTCTGTAATTATGACAGAAGCAGATTTTTAGCCGCCCTACATCAAGGTGCCAAACCATACAGCAAGGAAAGTTCCAACATAGTTCCCAATAATATAACCTAATGTTCCAACGATTAATATCGGACCGACTAATTGTCTCCAGCCCTTCGCAATCGCAAATGCCGCGGCCGTCGTCGGCCCGCCGATGTTTGCATTGCTTGCCAGCAGGATTTCTTCTAAACTCATCCGGAATAATTTCCCGAAAACAAGAGACAGCATTAAATTAATCGCCACAATAATAAATGCAAATACAAGCAGTAATGGTGCCGTTTGAATAATAAGGGCGATAGAAGCTGGTATTCCGATTACGACAAAAAAGATGTGAATCAGATATGTCCCTATTTCCTGGCTGCCATTTAACCCTGAGAAATAGTTTGGAAATACAGCTAAAGCGACAAAAGTAAGGGTCGTTAATACTAAATACTGATCTCCGATAATTCCATTCAACAGGTTATTGAAGAAAGAAGCCTCTTCCCCACTTGGAATAATCCCGGCAAAAAATTCGGCAATTTTTAAGGAAACTATAACTAATAGAAAAGCTGTTCCAATCGAAAGCGCCATGTCCTTCAAAGAAACTTCTTTCCTTTTCCAGAAACTTTCTGCCAATGTTTTCTCATCATCAGCCAGCTGGTTCTTTTCTACCTCATCAATATGTGGTGTCGGATAACGTTTACGGATAAAATGAAGAACAGGTATTATCATAAGTATAATAAACAGCAGAGCCATCATTAAATTATCCGCAACAACCGCTGCAGAAATAATTTCTCCAGGTGTTTCGAATTTAGCAGCCATTGCCGCAAAATTTACGCCTCCCCCAATATATGTAGCACTAAAAATACCGCTCAATTGATCTAACAGAGGTATGTGATTCCGTAAAGTAAAAAATGCGATAATCGTTCCGGCAACCGTACCAATGGAGCTCAACAGGAAAATTAGCAACAATCTGCTGCTTTCCTTCCATATTTTTTTAAGGTTAACGTGAAATAACAAAAGCGGTATGGCTAATGGTACAATAACAGACCAAACTGCGTCATATACCGGTGACTCTGTTGGAATAATTCCGAAGTTGGATAAAGCCATCGCCCCGACTAATGCGATGATTGCCCCTGTCACCTTGGAAGCCCAGCTGTAACGCTGTTCTAAAAAAATACTGACAGATGCCCAGATAATGATAATTCCCCAAAGCGTAATGCTGTCATCTGCTTGAATCAATGTTTCTTTCATCCACTCCCCGCCCCTTCTCTTTTTTCAAGTTGATATATATCATATTTTACCACTTCATTTTAAACATTTGTTAGGTATTGTGGAGTGTTTTTTGAAATTAGCTTATCATGCTGCCGAAAAATTCCCGTCAAAAAACCTCTCTAACCATTGTCAGAGAGGTTTTCAACAGGATTATTTCACTTGCTCTAATAACGCTAGTTTATGGTTCAACGCTTGCAGCTGCTCATCATTTAATGGAAGCAGCGGCAAGCGGACGCCGCCGACATGGACACCATTCCGATTTAATGCTGCTTTTACAGGAGCTGGACTCGGTGCCGCAAACATTTCCTGCATGACCGGCAGGATTCGCTGATGAATCGAAGCAGCTTTTTTCACGGCTCCCTGCTCATATGCAGCAATCATTTCTTGCATTTCATTGCCGATAACATGCCCGGAAACCGAAACAATGCCTATAGCTCCAACTGCAAGAGACGGAAGGGTCAAAGCGTCTTCCCCGCTGTATACAGAAAAGCTTGCATCTGTTTGGGCCGCCATTTCAGTTATCTTATCCATATTGCCGCTTGCATCTTTGATTGCCACAATATTATCAACCGCTGACAAACGAATAACGGTTTCTGCTGCCAAATCAACAGAAGTTCTGCCAGGCACATTATATAGCATGACCGGCAGCTGAACGGAATCAGCCACTGTTTTAAAATGCTCATATAAACCGTCCTGAGAAGGTTTATTATAATAAGGCGTTACAAGCATAATCGCATCCACACCAGTTTTTTCAGCTGCTTGTGATAACGCAATAGACCCTTTCGTCTGATTAGACCCGGTGCCCGCAATTACTGAAATTCTTCCATTTACTTTTTGTACCGTATGTGAAAATAATGCCAGTTTTTCTTCATCTGATAAAGTCGGTGACTCTCCAGTTGTTCCAGCTACCACCAATCCGTCTGAACCGTTTTCGATAAGATGCTCGATTAACTGATCTAATGCCTCGTAATCAATTTCCTGCTGTTCGTTAAATGGCGTTACCATCGCCGTAACCACTTTTCCAAAATTCATAACAACACACCCTTTATATAATATCAACATTCTTTGATGAAAAATAGACGGATAGCACCGGAGTAAAGTGCCAAAAAAACTAGAGGGTGGAAAGTAATAAAGATAAGCAGAATCCCTGTTATTGTTTATTTCCATTTTTCCTGATTCCTTTTTTCTTATCACCATGCATTACTTAAACTATTTCCACAAAATAAAAAGCACCAACGGAGACCGCTGCTGCTTAAACACTTAATGTCCTCTCAGCTGATAGCCCTCCACATAGTTTCCTATATGACAGCACTGGATTTATTTAATCCCAGTACCAGTATAATAAGAATAAGGCTTATTATACTTCGGCAAATTCCCCTTTCCATATGCTTCATCGTCAGCCTATTCTGTCTCAGCATATTTACTAATGGTTTTTGCACCTCTACCGTTCACCTATGAATAATGAATTTGTCTGTATTATAGCAAGAATAACAGAGAAACACAATTGAAAAATAGAGGTTTTTTCAAAAGAGCCAAAAAAGCTTTACAGCGTGCGCATCCTCCATGGTGTTAAAAAATCATGATGAAGCTTCTTTACTGGTAAACTATGCAAAATAAAAAAATAGGTGATTCCCCCGCCCCTCTATTCTTCCTCTTGCAGAAAGTCCATGGACAGGTATCTTTCTCCGGTGTCAGGTGCGATACAAACCACCTTTTGCTCAGGATTCAGACGCTTGGCGACTTCTGTGGCTGCATAAACAGCTGCTGCTCCAGACGGTCCGAGGAACAAGCCTTCCTTCTGGGCAAGCTCTTTTAACAAACTTAATGCCTGCTCATCATTGATCTGAATGATTTCATCATAAACCGATGTGTTTAAGATTTCAGGCACAAAACCCGGACTCGTTCCCACCAATTTATGCGAACCAGGCTCTCCGCCGGATAGTACAGGAGAACCTTTAGGCTCCACAACTGCAATATGCAAATCCGGAATATAAGATCTTAGCGATTCTCCTGTACCTGTTACAGTTCCTCCTGTACCCGCAGTACAAACAAACGCATCCAATTGATGATTCAAATCATTTAAAATCTCCAAAGCTGTTGTATTACGATGCGCATCCGGATTTGCTATATTTTTAAATTGCTGTGGAATAAAACTGTTTGGTATTTCTTGTTGCAATTCTAATGCTTTTTGAATAGCACCCGGCATTTTTTCACTGCTTGGCGTTAAAACTACCTTGGCTCCATATGCTTTCAAAAGATTTCGTCTTTCCTGCGTACTATTATCCGGCATTACCAGAATCGCCTGATATCCCTTTGCAGAGGCAGCCATGGCCAATCCGATTCCTGTATTTCCGCTTGTCGGCTCAATAATCGTATCTCCGGCCTTTATCAGTCCTTCCTGCTCAGCAATATGAATCATATGCACTGCAGCCCGGTCCTTCACACTGCCGCTTGGATTAAACATTTCCAGTTTCACATATATCTTTGCAGCATTTTCAGGCTGCAGTTTATTTAGTGTTATCATAGGAGTATCTCCCACGAGCTCTGTAATATTATCCGCTACTCTCATTCTTTATTCTCCTTCCTCATCCTTTAATAAACGTTTATCTACTGAAATATTTGGATTTAACTTCGCCAATTCTTCTACAAAAGCAAGCTTATCCTTGGGCGAAATAGCTATCAGATCATATTTTCCGCTTCGAATCTGGATACGGTCCAATGATAATGCCGGTGCAATTAGCGGCATCTTAGATTGAAGAATCAATTCCATATTTTCTATATAAATCGTTTGCCGGATAGGGCCATAATAAACAATTAACCGGTCTCTATCAATTTTATACCCCGTGCGGAACCAGAACCAGAGCAATATACCGCATAACAGCAGCATAATCGCTACATTGATTACCTGGCCCCTGAATAGGGGAATGAGCACCCCGCTAATCACAATAGCCCAGAGAACGATCGCCATCCATTTATCCTTCTTTGATTTAAAATACATTCAATTCCCCCATTCATTCGAACAATATTCCTTCTTTTATTATAGCTTTTGTATGACTTTATACCAAACTTCAGCAATCCGTTTCTGCTAATTATTTAACAATAAGGAAAACTTATACTGACTCCACATTAGTTCTTTATTAAGAACAACATGTTTTTTGCTCCCTTGAACAATCTATATATGCTTACAGGCTGTGAATATTCTTTTTCAAACAAGAATTATAAAAACAGCGAAAAGAGGGGTATCCACCGTACCCCTAACAGGTATACAAGATACCCCCCATTTCATTCTGAAGATAAATTAAAACGATATAGATGTTTGATCCTTTATAGGTGCCAGTAACCGGTCTACATGCTTCCATTCCAGCTTATCTAGTGCTGATGTCACTTTCTCTTCTTTAAAATTCCATTTAGAATCCTCTAAATCACAGCTAATTGGCACGTCACATTTAATCTCGGCAAGCGTCCGGGATAAATAGAGCATATCCATATCTGTCTGTAATTTATTTTGCACCCCTTTTGGAAGCTTTTCTATATTATTTACTAATTCATCAATGGTTCCGAATTCCTGTAATAATTTCAAGGCTGTTTTTTCTCCGATTCCTTTTACCCCTGGATAATTATCCGAGGAGTCTCCCATTAACCCTTTTAAATCTATAATTTGCGCAGGAGTAAGTGCTTTTTTCTCATAGAAGTTATCTTTATCAAAGACTTCATAGTTCCCCTGGCCTTTCCGCATAATAATTACGCGGATATTCTCCTTGACTAATTGCAGCAAATCCTGATCTCCTGACAGAATAAACACGTCATTTTCCGGATTATACATATTGGCAAGCGTCCCCATGCAATCATCCGCTTCAAAGTTTTCTAAACCGATATTAGGAATATCAAAGGATTCTACTACTTCTTTTACTAAATCAAACTGCGGAATCAGTTCCACCGGCGGCTCATCCCGATTGGCTTTATAGCCGTTATACATTTCTGTGCGGAAGGTTTTGCTCCCCATGTCCCAGCAGCAAACCACATGAGACGGCTCAAATGTATGAATAGCATCTGTTAAATAACGTAAAAACTGATAAACTCCGTTTGTCGGAACTCCTTTTGAATTATACATAAAATTTCCGCGGAAAGAAGTGGCGAAGAAGCCCCTAAACAGGAGCGCCATGCCATCTACTAATAAAACTTTTTTTGTTGTCATGCTTCATTTCCTTCCTCTCTGTATACAGTCAGGATAACATCCATCTGTTGTTTCGTTTTCATTAAATAATCCATATCCACCTCTACAAACAGACGGTCAATAAATTGCTGATAAAGGACATCCGCTTCATGTACAAGCGTTGTTTTTTCCTGTTCTATTCCTTTATCCCACTGCGCTTGGTAAGAAGACTGAATTAACCTCCCGCCTTCTTCTACAAATGCCAGGATGTTTGGTTCAATAATTGTATAAAGCTGTTCTTTGATTTCTTCTTTTTGATTCTGAACAAAGAAGGTTTTCGTATCTTTAAACTTAGCAAATAATTTTTGCAGCTCATTCTGCTTGTTGATCGATAGTTTTATCGTTATATCCGGTGTGTCAAAAGCCGCCATATCCCAATCCGAAATGGAAAAAACCGGATCCAGTTTTTTTGCTTCCTCAATCATTTCTTGCTGATTGGTTTTTAATAAGCTTTTTAACAGCTGTTCTATCCGTAAAGAAATCGCTAATAATTCCTGATGCAATTCAGATTCCATGTACTGAACCAGCTGTTCAAATTGCTTTGTGAGCTGTTCCCGTCCCGTTTTTCCAGACTCTGTAATGGTTGTCGGGTTATAAATTTCTTTAAACAGGTCATGGAAACGGATGGTAAAACGTCCATTCAAAAAGTACGTTTGCTTTTCTAATTTCTGATGCCAGCGATTTTCGGTCGAAGAGATATCCCGTTTTTCTACATGTTGAACAAGTTGCTGATACGCATTCTCTAATGTTTCTTTCCGTTTCGTTTTTGCAGATTGATCCAGTTTTAAGGATTGGATAAATTGGTCCAATGCCTCCCCGGAACGTTCGATATCGCTGATTGCAGCTCTTTTCGCAAGGGCAGTTAAATCATGGTGAATAAAGTCATAGAACCGTGTTTCAAAAGCCTGCATCTGTTCGTTCAAGGTCTTCTGGGCTGTTTTTTCTGCCAAAGAAAGCTTGCTGGAAACTGGGTAAAGACGCGGAAAACGAATTCCCAATTGCGCTAATTGTTCTTTAACATAAGTGGTTACCATATTTAATTCTGCCGGATTGCTGGCAAGGTCTGCGGCATTGACGATGAAGAACATTTTATCCAGTTCAAATACATCCTTTACACGCCCCAGCTGCATCAGAAAATCTTTATCTGCACGAGATAAAGCATGATTATAATAGGTAACATATAAAATAGCATCCGCATGCTTGATATATTCAAAGGATACATTGGTATGTCTGGCATTGATCGAATCCGCCCCCGGCGTGTCCACAAGCGTAATTCCCTGTCTTGTCACTTCACAATCATAAAAAAGATCCATCGATGCAATATAACACGCTTTTTCTTCATCTGTCACATACGACTCAAAATCATCGAAGGTTATTTTTTTCGAGGCACCAATTGCCGGTTTTGCCTCTACATACCCTTCCAGCATGGCACGTAAATATGCCTGATACATTTTTGGCAAACGCGTATCTGTCAGTACTTTTTCTGTTTTCAGCCATGTAATCAGCTCGTCCAGAGAAGCTTCCGGCGGTTCACATTCTTTTGCCAGTGTTTGAATATCGTCGGCCAGCATTTCCTCGGATTTAAAGGTTACAATAACATCCCGGTGCTGATTTTCACTGGTAACCGGACGAATCCGATTGACCGCAGCGGTTGTCGGATTCGGGGAAACCGGCAAGACACGTTCCCCAAGAATGGCATTGGCAAAGGATGATTTCCCGGCACTGAAGGCACCAAATAAAGCAATCGTATAGGAACGCTCTGTCAGAGAAATTTTTCGTTTCTTTAAATCCTGCTGGTAGCTTTCGAAGCCCGGCAATTGAATCAGCTGTAATACATGATCAATATCATCGACGACATCCTGAGCTGTATTATCATGCCATTCCTTCTCTTTCTCTAAGGCTTCTTGTTCCTCTTCAGGCTTATCTGCCGGTATTTCCTCATTAGATATTTCCAAAGCAGCTGTACCCTGCTCTGGAATCACTTGGCGGGCTTCCAGCTCCTCCTTCATTTCCGTAATAATTTCTGCCGGCACTTCCGGGTGTTCTTCCGCCTCATCTAAATGGTTGAAATAAGCTGCCTTTTCCTTATCAAGCGTCTGATTAGCCTCTCGTTCTGACGCTTTCTTCTGCCATTCCTCCAATGCTTGTTTTAACTCATTTAATTTACTCTCATTTTTATTTTCAAGTTCTTTTTTCACTTCATTAGCCAGCTGTCTCATCTGTTTCTTAAAATATGATTTTAAACTGGCTGCAATTTCATTTGTATAATTTAAAACATAGTCGCCGTTTATCGTAGCTCCTTTACGCAAATTATTTTCCAGCAGCTCTTCACTTAACGTCCATTCCAGGAAAGAAACTCCTTTTTCCTGATAGGAAGAATCGAGCTGATTGCTTTCAATATACTCATACCACTTATCACGAAGCTTCCATTTTAATGTTGTCTCGACATTCTTTTCTAAAGCTTCCATGAAATTTTGTTTTCGTTCTAATTTAGCTTCTTTTGTTTTTTTGCTGCTAGTGAATAACCCGCCGACCTTAAAATCAGGCTGTACAGATTCTAAATATTCCTTCGCAAGCTCTCTTAAATCAGCTGGCATCAGATAAGCATTTTTCGCAGTCTGATCCACCTCCGTTAAAAAACCGGCTGCTATCTTTTCCGGCTGCTGCTCCAGATTTTCAATTTCGTTTGTTAAGCTTTCTATTTTCTGAGCCAACGATGCTTCATCAACGTCATCCAGGGATGCTTTCTGATTCGATATTTCCCGATGCACCTTTTCTTTATGATCACGCACAATTTGTCGAATGCTCGCCTCCATCGTCATATACTCATGCTTCGATTGCAGCATATGAAACACGGTATCTTTCAGCTCTGACCACTCATTGTGCGGTGCTTCCGGATTTTTAAGAGATGTGTAGAAAATGGAAGAAGGGTGCAGATTCCATTGATCAAACGTTTGTTTAATTTTTTTATCAAATTCGACAAAAGGCAATTCTGCTTCATTATGCTTATCTATCTGGTTGATAACAATCATAAATGGCAGCTCATTTTCCTGCATTGCCTGTAAAAATAATAGATTCACTTCGGATTGCACATGGTTATAATCCGTTACATAAATAAGATAATCGGATAAATGAAGAGAAGCTTCTGTCAGCATCCGGTCCACGTCATCTGCAGCATCGATTCCCGGCGTATCTAAAATAGCCGTATAGGGCGGCAAAATGTCATCACCTGTGCTGATATGCATTTTTTTAATATCATTTTTATTGGTGGCGAACTGCTTGATTTGCTCCAGATTGTACGGTTCATGATATTCTACCACGTCTCCATTGTGATAAAACACACTGACAGTGCCCTCTCCAGATGAGATTTTTACAACATTCGCACTGGTAGGAATCGGACTGTTCGCTAAAATTTCTTCCCCTAATAAATGATTGATTAAAGAAGACTTCCCCGCAGAAAAATGACCTGTTAAGGTGATAATAAACTCCTGGTTAACGTATTTTTCCAAGATATCAAGCATCTTATCTGCATTTACCTGATCTCCCTTGCTTTTCATTTCATTATAGAGGAATGCAATTTGTTGTTCTGTTACTCTTTTTTCCATATACGTGATCACAAGCCTTTACCCCTTTTTTCAACTTATTCATATCTACTTTTAGCGTCTATGACGTTTCTTCCTGTCTTTATAGAATCGTTCAAGTACTTTACATAACACCTTCATTATACGCAATATTTGTTTTGATTTCTAGATGCTAATCAGATTCTGATAAAGCGAAACTGTCAAGCCTTCTTTATCCCTCAAACGGGTGTCTTACTAAAGCCCTTCGATGGGGCAAGTAATCACAGCAACGGTTTTAATAGACCGAGTAATCGCAGGTCTCAATGCTGTCAGCTTAGTACGCCGCTGCTGAAAAAAAGCACAAAAACAGCATAACATATGAATAACCCCCTGCGTGCAGGGGGTTATCAATCTATTACTTTATCATTTAACAGCATGTTCCGGTTATCTTATTTTTTAAAATAGCCTTTCCAAAGGGAGAAACCGATGATAATAAGACAAATGATAAATCCGTAAAGCCATATGGAAAGCATCGGATTAACAAACATCCACACTCACCCTCTCTTTAATTTGCCCGGACTTGATTTTTTTCTGCTTCTTTCTCTTCAGGTAAAGAAGGGTCTTTCAATATCTTTGCCAGAATCGTAATCGTTGCTATACCAATAAAAGTTGCTGCCGCGCCAGCTGACATGGTGCTTGGAATAATACCAGTAAAGTAAATAATAAGGTAGGAAAATAACCCGGCTGCCATCGACAGCTCTGCCGCTCTCGCAGGTGCTTTTTTCTTGCTGTAAATAGCATGTAAAATCGGTCCCATCGTTCCTGCAGCAATACCGGAAATTCCAATCCACATCACATCGCCCATATATGCGGGCGGCCTCAATACAATTAAAAAGGCGATCAAGCCCACCAGCGGAACAGCCAGACGGCTGATTTTCAGCGCAATTTTCTGCGCCCTCTCATTGCTTATATTGATAATTTTCTTTTTCACGAGGAATTTCAAGAAAATATCATTGGCAAATACGGTAGAAATGGAAACAAATATCCCGTCCGTTGTGGACATGGCAGCAGCAAGAATAACGATTCCAAAAAGAGCTACAAAAATTGCCGGAAAGGCCCAAACGACATATTCCATTAATGCTAAGTCAGCGGCCACGACATTATCGCCAAGCGCTGTTCTGCTGTATAATCCTCCGAAAAGAACAAGCAGACAAAAGACAGCGGTAATAACATAGGTTACAATCATTTTTCCCATGTCTCTTTCATGCTTCAGACCAAGTACTTTATTGAACAAATGCGGTGCAGAAGCAAAGGCCCACTGAATAATAATAGCGCCAGAAATTGCCCCAAACGAATAGAAATGAAGCGAATCAGGGTTAAATACACGGACTAGATTCCCATTCTGAGCACTGAGATTGTCCGTAATGCCAGTAAATGTTGCTGTAACACTTCCTTCCCAGAAAATAATAATTCCGGAAATAAATATAGCTAAACCTGCAATTGCCATCATAACCGCTTGGACAGCGTCTGTATAAATATCAGCAAATGCTCCTCCGGCATATACATACAGAACAACAATGGCTGCGATGAATATCAATCCGCTTGTATAGGACATCCCTAAAAGATACTCAAAAATTCTTGCTCCTGCTACAAACTGAGCTGCTATATAAAAAATGTTAAACAGTAAAATCAGCCCAGTCCCTACTCTTAAAATATCACTATTATAGAAGTCGCCAAGCCAATCCGGCAGGGAAAGGGACTTTTGTTTTGTATTCAGCTTCCTGACCTTTTTGGCTACCATCAGCACTCCTATCGGCCCGCCGCCGATCATCGCTAAAAACAGCCAGAGATTGGACAGTCCCCAGTCATGAGTCCAGCCGGGGTAACCCAGAAATGTTGCTGCACTTAAATAAGTAGCGGCAAAAGACAACCCCAGCACATAGGGCCCCAGACTTCCGCCGCCTGTAGCGAAATCACTGATGTTTTTCGTTTTTTTAGCACTTATGTAACCAAGGATCAGCATAACAGCTAGAAATATTGCAAAACCAATCCATGTATACAGCATAATTGTACTCATCTCTGACCTCCTTACACATACGAGTAAACCGGGGAATTTGCTTCCCCGTTATCTTTGCTGTAAACTGCCAAGCTTTCTCGCAGGATGGTTATCGGGCAAATGGGGATTTCCTTTTCCAAACATATTTTCTCTGAGTGTCTTTCCTTCATATTCAGTCCGGTAAATGCCTCGTTTTTGCAATTCAGGAACAACTAGATCCACAAATTCCCGAAATGTATCTGGAGAGTATGTCTGCGCGATATTGAATCCATCGACATCACCTTCAACTGCCCATTCTTCCATTCGATCCGCGATTTGTTCAGGCGTCCCGATAAATTTCACTGTACCATTACCGAGTCCATGATTTTTGACCGCTTCCCACAATGTCCATTTCTTATTCGGATCTTTTGTATACATATCCAGATTTCCTTGCACTGCTTCTGTCTGTATATCTTCAATATACTGATCCGGATCATATTTTGAAAAATCGATTCCTGTATGTCCGGAAAGAAGAGATGCAGTACCTTCATAGCTGACATGATCCGTTAAATCTTTATATTTCGCCAGCGCTTCTTCCTCCGTTGCTCCAATGATTGGCAAAATCATTGGAAAAACAAATATATCCCGCTGGTCTCTTCCCTGTTCCTGTGTTCGTTTCCGAATATCTGCAACATAGGCCTTTAATGCATCCAGCGAATGATTTTTGGTGAAAACCGCCTCTGCATGTTTGGCTGCAAAATCTCTTCCTTTTGGTGAAGCTCCCGCCTGGAATAAAACAGGAGTACGCTGCGGAGAAGGTTCAACCAAATGTGGACCAGGAACTTTGAAAAATTCACCTTCATGATCGATCAATCGAACTTTGTCCGGATGTGCAAATGTATCATTCGCACCATCATAAACAACAGCATCGTCTTCCCAGCTGTGCTCCCAAAGCTTATAGACAACTTCAAGAAATTCATCTGCTCGGTCATAACGCTGTTCTTTAGGAAGACGGCTGGAAAGACCCAGATTGACTGCCTCACTTTCTAAATAAGAAGTCACCACATTCCAGGCAACCCTTCCATTCGTTAAATGATCTAATGTTGATAGCTGCCTTGCCAGCGCGTATGGTTGTGCATATGTAGCAGAAATAGTTGGCGCAAAGCCGAGATTTTCAGTTACAGCAGCCATCGCAGAAATCGGAATCAACGGGTCATGAGCCGGAAGCTGCACAGCATGCCGGACAGCTGCTTCATGACTATTTCCATATACACTGTAGGTTCCAAGCACATCGGCAATAAACATGGCATCAAATTTTCCGCGTTCCAGGATTTTTGCTGTTTCTGTCCAATATGACAGGTCATTATGTTTTGTCCCCTCGTCCTTTTCATGCTTCCATAATCCTGTCGAGTGAGGGGAAGGTGAATTTTGAATAAATCCATTCAGGTGAATTTGTTTAGTCATCGTTTCGATAAACTCCTTTTCTCATAAATTTTCATCTTGACCGCTTCACCAAAATCTATGATTGTAAGCTAGATTTTATCGTAGTGTAACTGGCTGGGACTGAGACTGCGATTACCAATGTTGTCAGGTTAACGCGACCGCTACTGATTAAAGTTTCTCTTTATTTGATTTAGACAACCATTGATTTTGGTGTTGACCCTACCCTCTTTTGATTGCTGCTTACTTATGATTCATCGAAAGCATTTAAGGCATTTACACTATGTGCCACTGCTGAGCCAGCTTTTAAAGCAGCTGCTACAAAAATAGCTTCTGATATTTCCTCTAGACTGGACCCTGTTTTTTTGGCATTTTTCGTATGCAGGTCAATGCAATAAGGGCAGCCTGTAGTGTGTGCTGATGCCACCGCGATAAGTTCTTTTTCCTTTTCGGACAATTTTCCTGCTTTAATGGATTTATGATCAAAAGCAGCAAATGCCTTGAATGTACCCGCATCAATGTCACCAAATTCTGTTAATCTATTAAAATAGGATGCTTTGTACAGCTCGTCTTTTTCCTCTTCATCAAACGCATTTAGCGCATTCACACCATGAGCAACTGCTAAACCAGCCTTTAGAGCTGTTGCAACAAAAATGGCCTCTGTTACTTCCTCTTTATCAGCATTATTCTTTTTAGCATTCCCCACGTGTAAATCAATGCAGTACGGGCATCCAGTAATGTGTGCTACGGCTACCGCAATTAATTCCTTTAATTTAACTGATAAATTTCCCTCAGCCAATGCCTTGTCGTTAAAAGCAAAAAAAGTTCGAAATGCTTCAGGCGCATATTCTTTTAATTCTGTTATCCGGTTAAAATAAGATTTTTGATATAAACTATCTGTTTTAGTCAATGAAATCTCTCCTCATACATTTAAAATTTTTGTTTTTTGTTTGTCATAAAATCATAAAAACTGTAAGCTCATTTCGCTTATTTTCGTACAACTCCAGCAATAATTAAACTTTACCTATCTAATTACTCGGTTTTAGTCATACTTATACCATTGAAATTATTCCCTCCCTATCATTGTTTAAAATGAAAAAAACCCTTTCCAATGAGAAGAGGTTTTTTTATACACTGCCTCATCTCCCAAGTGAAAAGCTTGCTGGAATTAGCACCATTTTACTGTGTTTTAAGTAATGGTTGCTGCGGGATTACAGGACCAGTTCCTCCCCCGGCTCTTGATAAGGAATTACATTATTTAGTTTTTTAAGATTTCTTCATATACTATCGAATTCTAAAAAATGTGTCAAGCGGAAATTTTAATTAAATTAAGTGGTTCCTTACCAAAACCTATCGATGATGCGAGTAAAAATAATTTTACTGTAAGCGGCCATTAGTCGTTTTAACACTTTTAATTATATTTTCCAACCATAGATTTTGGTATTGGTCAATCTGAGCAAGTTTTTTTGAAATCAGTTCGAAACACAAATTATAGTTTACATAATATTATTATGGTTAAATAAATGTTTTTATACGCTTCATAAAAAACGCCTAGCCCCTATTGGTCTAAGCGTTTTCTTATTCGCCTACACAGGATATACCCCATGTTTTCTCTCGGTAAATTGCTTTTTCTTATTCTGATAAATGGTAAAACGTCTTGTCAGCTCGCTCCGAAGATGATCTGGATCAATAATATCATCAATAATCATTTCGGAAGCTAAGCGATAAATATCAATATTCTCTTTATAGGAGGCCTGCTTCTCTGCGATATATGCCTCTCTTTCTTCTTCAGGAAGCTGAGCGATTTTATTTGCTTCTACTGCATTCACTGCTGCTTCCGGTCCCATAACAGCAATTTGTGCATTCGGAAAGGCTAAGCAGCAATCCGGGTCGAAAGCAGGTCCTGACATCGCGTATAGACCAGCTCCATAAGCCTTTCGAACAATAACAGAAATTTTAGGTACCGTTACTTCACTCATTGCAAATAGCATTTTGGCTCCATGGCGGATAATTCCCTGTTTCTCCACTCTTGTTCCAATCATAAATCCTGGTACATCCGTTAAGAACAGCAGCGGAATTTCAAACGCATCACATAATTGGATAAACTTTGCTGCTTTATCTGCTGAATCAGTAAAAAGAACGCCTCCCTTGACACGCGGCTGATTGGCGATGATTCCTATACTTTGACCGTCGATGCGGGCCAGCCCAGTAATTAGTTCTGGAGCAAACCGCTTTTTTATTTCACAAAAACTGCCTTCATCGATCGTACGGTCAATCAGTTCATACATGTCAAATGCAGCATTTTGATTATCTGGAATAATTTCGCTGATTGGCTTATCAAAGCTTTTTGGTTCTACAGATGCTGCTTTTTTTGGCTTCTCACGAAAATTAGCAGGAAAATACGTTAAGTACTTCTGTGCAAATTGAATCGCTTCTTCTTCGGTATCCACTAAAACATCGCCCACTCCTGAGGTCGTACAGTGCATTTTTGCTCCGCCCATTTCCTCTAAGGAAACCTTTTCACCAATGACCTTTTCAGCCATTCGCGGGGAACCTAAATACATCGATGCATTCCCATCAACCATGACAACGATATCACAAAAGGCAGGGATATAGGCACCGCCGGCAGCAGATGGACCAAACAATAAACAGACTTGCGGCACTCTTCCTGACAGCTTGATTTGATTGTAGAAAATACGTCCCGCTCCTCTTCTGCCCGGGAACATATCTATTTGATCGGTAATGCGGGCACCTGCAGAGTCAACCAGATAAATCATAGGTACTTCCAGTCGTTCTGCCGTCTCTTGAATACGTAAAATCTTCTCTACCGTCCGCTGTCCCCAGCTTCCGGCTTTCACGGTGGAATCATTTGCCATCGCACAGACTGTCTGGCCATTTATTTTCCCTGTCACGGTAATCACGCCATCTGCCGGCAGATCTTCATCCATCGCATTGGCAAATAAACCATCCTCAATTGTCTCATGAGAGTCAAAAAGAAGCTGTATTCTTTCCCTAGCAAAAAGCTTGCCCTTTTCAGCATTGCTGTCGTGATACTTTTGTTTTCCTCCCTTTTTTATTTTTTCTATACGCTTCTTTAGTTCCTTATTTACAGGCATATAAGCATACTCCTTCCTGGCTTTAACTTCCGTGGTAATCAGGCTTTCTTTTCTCTTGAAATGCAAGCAATCCTTCTTTTCTGTCCTTTGTCGGTATAAGTTTTACATAAGATGCATGTTCCAGTTGAACCGCTTCATCTATCGGAAGTTCTATCCCCTGATTAATCGCTTTTTTAGCCTGCTTCATAGCAATCGGCCCATTTTGGCTTATTTTCCGGGCGATACTGATTGCTTCGTCTTGTAAAAAAGAAGCAGCGACTGACCGCTCAATCAGTCCAATAGCTAATGCATCCTCTGCTGAAATTGTTTTGGCAGTATAAATAAGCATTTTGGCTTGCCCGACCCCGATTAATCTTGGCAAACGCTGTGTCCCGCCGGCTCCGGGTATAATCGCCAGAGAGGTTTCCGTCAACCCCAGCTTTACATGATTGGCTGCAATACGCAGGTCACAGGCTAAAGCGATTTCCAGCCCGCCTCCAAAGGCGACGCCATTAATAGCAGCAATTACAGGGACCTCTATTTTTTCTATGGAATCGGCAAGTCTGCTAATTTTCTGTACAGCAGCAACAACTTCCTCCTCATTCATTGCCTTTCGTTCTTTCAAATCTGCTCCGGCACAGAAAGCTTTTTCTCCGCTGGCTGTAATAATCACACAGCGTATAGTATCATCAGCACGGATTTTTTGAATACAATTCTCTAAATCTGTTAATAACGCAAAAGATAACGCATTGGCAGCTTCCGGCCGATTTAATGTGATAACAGCGATATGATTATCTACTGTTTCAACGTTTACAAGTTGCATAGGCATTCACTCCAAACTGATTTAGTCAACGATTGCAATCGTATCTCCTTCATTAACAAAATCTCCTTCTTGGACCTTCCATTCCTTCAAAATTCCTTTTCCCTCTGAAGCAATCGGAATTTCCATTTTCATTGACTCGAGAATAACGACATCCTGCCCTTCTTCCACAGCCTCTCCCTGCTGCACTGTAATTTTCCATACGTTTCCTGCCATCGATGCTTTGATTTCCATCTTAATTCCCTCCTGTAGTTGGTTGATAATATTTATCTAAAAAGTTTGTTTGTGTATTTCCTTTTTTAAATGCCTCATAGGTGATGATTTCCTGAAGCATCGGTATATTGGTTTTTATCCCTTCTATTTTGAACCGACCCAGCGCTTTTTCCAGCTTATTCCTCGCTTCTGCCCGATTTTCCCCGAAAACGATCAGTTTTGCAATCATCGGATCATAAAAAGGCGTTACCGTATCTCCGGAGGTGACAGCACATTCATTACGGACACCTGCTCCTTCAGGCAGTTCCAGTGCTGTGATTTTACCAGGCGACGGAAAGAATCGAATGGGGTCTTCTGCGTAAACTCTTATTTCTATCGCATGGCCGTTTCGTGTGATTTCTTCCTGTGTAAAAGATAGTGCCTGCTGATTGGCAATACGGATCTGTTCTTTGACAATATCAATCCCTGTTATTTCTTCTGTGACGGGGTGTTCTACCTGAATACGTGTATTCATTTCCAGAAAATAAAATTGCTCCGATTCATCAACTAAAAATTCAATTGTTCCGGCATTGGTATAATCAATTGCCTCCGCAGCGATAACAGCTGTTTCTCCTAATTTCATGCGAAGTGCTTCAGAAATAGATGGCGATGGGGCTTCTTCTAACACCTTTTGGTTCCGGCGCTGAATAGAGCATTCTCTTTCAAATAAATGAACCGTATGCTGATGACAATCTGCTAAAACCTGTACTTCAATATGTCGGCTGTTTGTTATGTGTTTCTCTAAAAACATTGCTCCATCTCCAAAGAAAGACAAGGCCCGCTTGGAGTTATTTTCAAAAGCTTTTCGCAGTTCATCTGAAGCGTGCACAACCTCCATTCCGATACCTCCGCCGCCAGCAGATGCTTTTAACATCACAGGGTAGCCAATTTGCTCAGCAAAAGTGACCGCTTCTTCCAATGATTCCACCGCGCGATCAGTACCGGGAATAACAGGTACACCCGCCGCTATCATTGCTTTTCGAGCTTCAATTTTACTTCCCATCAGACTTAAAATAGCCGCTTCCGGTCCAATAAAAATAATTCCTTCTTCTTTACAGCGTTCAGCGAATGAAGGGCTTTCACTCAAGAAACCGTAGCCTGGATGAATCGCATCGGCATTTGTTTTTTTGGCCACTTCTATGATTTTATCTAATTGAAGATAGCTTTGCTGCACTTGTGAAGGACCGATAGGATAAGCTTCGTCAGCTTCTTGTTTAAATAAAGCATTCGCATCTGCTTCGGAATAGACAGCTACCGTCCTGATACCTGACTCTTTGCAGCTGCGGATAATTCTTCTGGCTATCTCACCGCGATTAGCAATCAATACTTTTTGTATCATGGTCTTCTCTCCTTCTCTAGCAGCCTAGCTGTCTTGCAATAACCAAGCGTTGGATTTCAGACGTCCCCTCTCCAATTTCCAATAACTTAGCATCCCTGAGCAGCCTTTCCACTTCATATTCACGCATATAACCATAACCGCCATGAATTTGAATCGCCTGATTTGCCGCACGAAATGCCATTTCCGTTGCATATAATTTTGCATATGCTGCCTCTTTGGAAAAGCTTCTATTCTGATCCTTTAACCAGGCTGCTTTATAAACCATATTACGGGCAAGCTCAATTTCCATCGCTATATCTGCTAATTTAAATTGGATTGCCTGAAAACTGGAAATAGATTTACCGAATTGTTTACGGTCCTTTGCATACTGCAAGGAGCGGTCTAAAGCCGCCTGGCCAATACCGACAGCTAATGACGCAATAGAAATCCTTCCGCCATCTAATGTTTTTAAAAATTGCTGATGACCTTGATGTTCTGTACCAAGTAAATTTTCTTTGGGAACACGGACATTATCCAAGATGACTTCTGCGGTATCTGACCCGCGTACGCCCATTTTGTCATAACCACTGCGGATAGTCAGTCCTTCAGCATCTGTCGGCACAATGATGGCAGATATTTTATTCTTGTTATTTGCGTCCTTTTTCGTGACGGCCGTTACAATAATAAAATCTGCAAAACTGGCATTCGTGATAAAACATTTTTCCCCTTGAATAATATATTCGTCTCCGTCTAATTTAGCAGTAGTTTTTGTCCCCCCGGAATCAGACCCTGCATTCGGTTCTGTTAAACCAAAAGCTCCAAGAGAACGGCCTTCAGCAATTGATTTTAAAAACCGCTGCTTTTGTTCTTCTGTTCCAAAATAATAAATCGGGCTGGCGCCTAAAGAAACTGCAGCGGCATAACTTAAGCCCGTACTTCCGCATCGGCGGCCGATTTCCTCTACAGCGATGGCATATGAAACGGTGTCACCGCCCGAACCTCCATAGCTTTCAGGAAATGGAATCCCTAATAAACCAAGCTCTCCCATGTCTTGAAAAATATCTTCCGGGAAAGCTGCGTTAACATCAATATCGATTGCTCTTGGACGGATAGTTTTTTCAGCAAAGTCAGAAACCATCCGCTGAATCATCTTTTGTTCCTTCGTTAAATCAAAATCCATTCTCGTACCCCCTTTTGACGAATTGAACACGCTTACATTATCATTTTATCAAAAGCTGGGATTTAGGCAAAGGAAAAGCTAAAAATCTTTTTCTTGAGCAGCTGCTCTTACTTCTTCATTCAACTAAAATACAAAAATCTCCCTAACAATGTTTTGGCATTGTCAGGGAGTTAATATCATTTTTTTACGATTCTTCATCATTATTTTCAAATGGTTTTTCATACACTGTTTCTTTATATACTTCCATCACTTCACCGGTCTGATCTGCATCAATCATAAACGATCCGTTGCCATAACGATCGGAGGCGGATAACTCCAGCGGATATACCTTCTGTGTATCGCCATTTTTCGTTTTATAGCAAATCATTTCCTGATTATTCACCATAAAGAATCCTTGGATCCGATGCGGTTTTTTCTTTAATTCCTTCAGCATAAGCAATCCGCGCTTCGCCCGGCTTGCTTTTTCAAAGGATTTTAGCTTCATGCGTTTGCTGGCTCCGCGCTGCGTAATGATAAATAAATCTTTTGGCGCTTCCAGATCAAATACTTGTCCATTGACAACAAAATCATCCTCTTTTAAAGAGATCGATTTTACTCCGGCTGCTCTCTGCCCGACAATGGACACTTCTGCTTCTTCATACCATAGACCATAGCCTTTGTTGGTTGCAATAAATATATCTTTCCTGCCATCTGTACGGCTTACATGAACCAGTTCATCATCATTCTTCAGATTTAATGCAATTAACGCCTTACCACGTCGCTGCGCTTCATAAAGCTGAAATTCGCTGCGTTTGACCATGCCATTTCGAGTAAAGAACATTAGAAAGCCGTCTTCTTCTTTAAAATCACGTACAGGTATGACCTTAATCAAATGCTCTTCTTTCTCCAACGGAACAATATGTGAAATGTGCTGTCCCATATCCTTCCAGCGTATATCCGGAAGCTCGTGAACAGAACAAATAATATATCTTCCTTTGTTCGTAAATAACATGATATTATCTGTTGTATTGATTTCCAGGAGACTTATCGGATGATCATCGTCCTTCAGCGGTAAATCCTCACTATTGGAAGCTGCATAGGACCGCAGGCTGGTTCGTTTGACATAACCGTCTCTGGTTACGGAAACTAACACATCCTCACTTGCCACGGTTACCTCAATATTTATTTTCAGTTCTTCCACTTTTTCCTCGATATGAGTGCGCCGGTCATCTGCAAATTTTTTCTTGATTTGTCTTAAATCATTTTTAATGGTTTGCAGTAATTTCTTTTCGCTTTCCAAAATAGCAGACAGCTTCTCCATTTGTTTTCTTAATTCGCTAGCTTCTTCCTCAAGCTGAACAATATCCGTATTTGTCAGCCGATAAAGCTGCAAGGTAACAATTGCTTCCGCCTGCGGTTCGGTAAAACCATATTTATCCATAATCTGGTTTTTTGCATCCGCCTTATCTTTTGATGCACGGATGGTGGCAATCAACTCATCTAAAATCGAAATTGCTTTGATTAAGCCTTCGACAATATGCGCTCTCTTTTTCGCCTTATTTAAATCAAATCGGGTTTGATTCGTTACAACCTCGCGCTGATGACTGACATATGCATCTAGAAGCTGCGGCAGGGATAAGAGTGTCGGCGTTTTATCTTTGATAGCAACCATATTGAAATGGTATGTGATCTGCAGGTCTGTGTTTTTATATAAAAAGTTTAAAATACCTTCACTATTTGCATCCTTCTTTAACTCAACAACAATACGGAGGCCTGTCCGGTCTGTTTCGTCGCGCACTTCCGCAATGCCCTCGACCTTCCTGTCAATACGGAGCTCGTCCATTTTCTTCACCATTGCTGCTTTGTTCACCTCAAAAGGTACCTCTGTCACAACGATTTGTTCACGATTCCCTTTTAACGTTTCAATGGCTGCCTTTCCACGAACGACAACCTTTCCTTTGCCGGTTTCATATGCTTTTTTGATTCCTTCGACCCCTTGAATAATACCGCCGGTCGGGAAATCAGGTCCTTTCAGCACACGCATTAAATCATTTACACTTGATTCCGGTTTATCGATTCGCATAATCACTGCATCGATTACTTCTCCTAAATTATGAGGCGGAATGTCGGTTGCATACCCTGCGGAGATTCCTGTAGAACCATTTACTAAGAGATTCGGAAATTTCGCCGGTAAAACAACCGGCTCATCGGTTGTTTCATCGAAGTTAGGGATGTATTCAACTGTCTCTTTGTCAATATCCCGAAGAAGCTCTGACGCAATCGGAGATAATCTTGCCTCTGTATAACGCATTGCAGCAGGAGGATCTCCATCGATACTGCCGTTATTCCCGTGCATTTCTATCAGTCTGTTACGTACCTTCCAGTTTTGGCTTAAGCGGACCATTGCTTCGTATACAGAAGAATCTCCATGTGGATGGTAATTCCCGATTACGGTTCCAACCGTTTTAGCAGCTTTTCTAAAATTCTTGTCATGCGTATTTCTCTCTACATGCATGGCATAAAGAATACGCCGCTGTACAGGCTTCAAGCCGTCTCTGGCATCAGGCAGTGCACGATCTTGAATGATATATTTACTGTATCTTCCGAAGCGATCTCCGATAACTTCTTCTAAGGGGAGATCTAAATATTTCTCTGTTTGATCCAAATGGAATCACTCCTTACAATCCGAACTAATCTTCCTTATGAATATTTTCATTTTCTAAAATGGTTGCATCTTCTTCCAAACCAAATTTAACATGACCTTCAATCCACTTACGGCGGGGTTCTACTTTATCCCCCATTAACGTTGTTACTCTCCGTTCTGCACGCGCTATATCATCAATGGATACACGAATAAGTGTACGTGATTCCGGGTTCATCGTTGTTTCCCACAATTGATCCGCATTCATCTCCCCGAGACCTTTATAACGCTGGATATCATAGCCATTTTTTAATTCCTTCACTGCTTTTTGGAGTTCATTTTCATCCCAGGCATAACGTGTTTTTTCTTGTTTTCCCTTTCCTTTAGATACTTTAAACAGCGGCGGGAGAGCAATAAACACTTTTCCCGACTCCACTAAAGAACGCATATATCGATAGAAAAAGGTTAACAACAGCACCTGAATGTGCGCTCCATCGGTATCTGCATCGGTCATAATAATAATTTTATCATACTGGACGTCTTCCAAATTAAAATCTCCGCCGACTCCGGCACCTATCGTATGGATAATCGTTGAAATTTCTTCATTTTTAAAGACATCCTCCAGCTTAGCTTTCTCGGTATTGATAACCTTCCCCCGGAGCGGAAGCACAGCTTGGAATTTACGGTCGCGCCCTTGCTTTGCTGAACCGCCGGCAGAGTCTCCCTCTACAAGATAAAGCTCATTCTTTTTTGGGTTCTTTGATTGTGCCGGGGTCAGCTTTCCACTAAGCAACGTATCTTTTCGCTTTCGTTTCTTCCCGGTACGAGCTTCCTCACGTGCTTTTCTGGCAGCTTCCCGCGCTTCTTTTGCACGAATAGATTTTTTAATCAGCAAAGAAGAAATCTCTGCATTTTCCTCTAAAAAGTATGTCAGATGTTCAGATACTACGCCATCAACGGCCGAACGGGCTTCTGTTGTTCCCAGCTTGCCTTTTGTCTGACCTTCAAATTGCAGCTTGTTCTCCGGAACACGGACGGACACAATCGCAGTTAATCCTTCCCGGATATCTGTCCCTTCCAAGTTCTTATCTTTTTCTTTTAATAACCCTGCTCTTCTTGCATAATCATTTATAGTACGGGTAATTGCCGTTCTGGCTCCAAATTCATGTGTACCACCGTCTCTGGTCCGCACATGGTTTACAAAGGAAAGCATATTTTCTGCAAAGCCGTCATTGAACTGAAAAGCAAATTCAACTTCAATTTCCGATTGCTCCCCTTCAAATGAAACAACTGGCTGAAGCACGTCCTTTTCCTCATTAAGCCACTCTACAAAAGATTTTAGGCCATCAGGATATTCATAAATCTGCCGCTCTCCATTGTGTTCATCCTTCAGTTCGATTTTTAGCCCTTTTAATAAGAAGGCAGATTCCCGTAAACGCTCGGAAATCGTTTCAAAATTAAATACCGTTGTCGAGAAGATAGATGGATCCGGCTTAAAATGAATACAGGAGCCTTTCTTCCTGGAAGGCCCTTTATCCTCTAAGGTCGTTGCCGGGTGTCCTCCATTTTCAAAACGCTGCTCATATTTATGACCGTCGCGGTAAGTGGTTACTGTCAGCCATTCCGATAAGGCATTAACAACAGAAGCACCTACCCCGTGTAATCCTCCGCTTGTTTTATAGCTTCCTTGCCCAAACTTTCCGCCTGCATGCAGCACAGTAAATATAACCTCAGTGGTTGGTTTTCCGGTTGCATGCATTCCGATCGGCATACCGCGGCCGCTATCTTCCACAGAAATACTGTCATCTTTATGTATGGTTACCGTAATTTGATTGCCGTGACCAGCCAGCGCTTCGTCAACAGCATTATCAACAATTTCATAAACAAGATGATGCAGCCCGCGAATGTCTGTACTCCCAATATACATTCCTGGGCGTTTTCGTACAGCATCCAGTCCTTCCAGCACCTGAATGGAGCTATCAGAGTATTGATATTCTTTCTCCACGAATCATCTTCTCCTTTCAATACTACCTCTATATACATCATAGAACATTCGTTCTTATTAAGCAAACAGAAAATCATCCTGCTTGTAACACGAACACAATGTTCCTGTATTAGCGTTCCTCATAAATGTTTATCCTCGATACGAGTCAGCGATTCAATCAGGACTTACATGATTAAAGTATAAGGAGCTTCAAAAAGCAGCCTGCGCTCTCAAGAGGCCCTTTTAAAATGCCATGCTTTCTTATAAAGTGAAACTTCATTGCAATCTTCTAACAGAAAAACAATTTTTGTTGATAAAAGTCTGCAGGTTAGAATGGGAGGCAGCTATACTTATATTACGCTTCTTTCAACCCTTGTTCTATCTATATAACATGAAGCATCCTTTCGAGGAAAGTTTATAAACGCTTATCGGTGATAAATAAAACCTTGTTTATACACTATAGAGCAAAATTTGTTTCTCCGTCTAGTCTAAACATGCTCATTCCACATAAAGGGTAAACGCACTATATCCATATTTACATCATTAATATCTTATGGGAAAAATCGCAGAAAAGCAAGGTAATCATTTATTTACATAGAATCACAGACAATTGTCGACCCCGTTTTTTAGCGATGAGAATACACGTAAAAGTTCTCCGGCGGGACGAGCAACTGCACCAATGCGGGGCAGGTTAATACGTTTTTGCTGCAATAACCGTTGCATTGTCTCTGTGACAAGCGCATAGTCAGCAGAAGATGCTTTTCACCCGGGCAAGCTGGCAGCTGCATCCGCTGAAACAAAAAGACCGAGCCTGGCTTATCATGCCTGGCTCAGTCTTTAATTGTTTATACACTATTTCAATAAAACTGCGTGTAACACCTTAATGCAAAGGTCCATAACGACTTCAAAATCATGCTCTTTTAAATAATTATAAGCTTCTTCATTCACAATTCCCTGCTGCGCCCAGAACATCTTACAATCCGTCTGTACAGCATCTTTTGCGACATCAGGCAGATGCTCCGGACGGCGGAAAACATTGATAATATCGATTGGTTCGTCTACTTCTGCCAGGGAGCTGTAGGCTTTTTCCCCAAGAACCTCATCAATGGTTGGATTGACAGGAATAATTTTATATCCTTCTTCCTGCATTCTATGAGCTATTTGGTACGATGTTCTTTCTGGATTAGCAGATAAGCCTACAACTGCAATCGTCTTCGCATTCTCCAGAATTTCTTTTATTCTTTCTTTACTTGGATTTTCAATGGACATGATAATTCCTCCTTTAATAACGTACTTAGCATCTTCTCTTTACCTTATTCAATGAAACCATTTTCCATCAGATAATCTCTGGCAACATCCTCTGCAGCTGCATCCTCATAATCCACTTGATAATTCATTTCCTGCATTTCTTCATCCGTGATTTGTCCGCTCAGCTGATTTAATATGTCCTCGAGCTCTGGATATTCCTCTAACGTATCTGCCCGCATTAACGGTGCGCCCTGATATGGCGGAAATAGATTTTCAGAATCTCCCAAGGATACTAACCCTAATTCTACCATATAGCTGTCTGTTCCATAGGCATCAATCACATCTACCTCACCGCTCGAAATGGCCCCCTGACGAAGGCCTGGATCCATTGTATTTACCTCGTTGAAGTCCAGGTTATATACTTCCTGCATCCCGACATAGCCATCATAGCGGTCATTAAACTCGGATGTGAATCCAGCTGTTACCTGGTTTTCAATCGACTTCAAATCAGAGATATCCTCCAAATTGTTTTCTTCCGCAAATTCTTCTGTAACTGCTACCGTATACGTATTATTAAACAACATTGGCTCTAAAAGCTCCAAATTATATGCTTCTTTTATACCGTCTCTGGCTTGTGCATATACTTCCTCTGCTTCATTGGATTCCGCCTGTTCATCAAGCAGCGAAACGATAACCGTCCCTGTGAATTCCGGATAAATGTCAATGCTGCCCTGCTGGAGTGCGTTAAATACCATATCTGTTTTTCCAAGATTCGGTTCTATATCAACAGTGATATCACTTTCTTCCTCAATTAAAATTTTATAGAGATTCATAATAATTTCTGGTTCAGCTCCTAATTTCCCGGCTATCACAATTTCTCCCTTTTGGCTGCTTGGAATCATCAAGGGAATGGTGATGACAAGTACAACAATAACAAGCATTGCAATAAATGCCTGAATACCATATTTTTTAGACATCTTTTCAAATAAACGCAGAATAAAATCAAGCATAACAGCTAATAAAGCTGCCGGTATCGCACCTAATAATACAAGCGGAATATCGCCGCCCCGGTCCAGACCAAGTAAAATGATATCTCCAAGTCCGCCAGCACCGATTAAAGCTGCGATAGTTGTAGTACCAACGATAAGAACCATAGAGGTACGAATACCAGCCATAATAACCGGCATCGCAATTGGCAGATCTACTCGCATTAATTGCTTTTTTGTATTCATCCCCATGCCTCTGGCAGCTTCCCGTAAGGCAGGATCTACACCGTCTATCCCTGTGTATGTATTTCTCAAGATAGGCAGTAGTCCATAAAGGACTAGGGCAACGATAGCCGGCTGGATACCGATTCCTAAAAACGGGATCAAAAAAGCCAATACAGCAAGACTCGGAATTGTCTGTAGAACTGCGGATGTGCCAATGATAGGCTCGGCAATGCGTGGATATCTGGTCAGTATAATGCCGATTGGCACAGCGATTAAAATCGCAATTCCAAGTGATATCAAAGAAATTTGCAAATGCTCCCAAATCGCCTGAAGAAGCATATCCTGCCGATTCTGGAACACGTCTATAAATTCCTTCATAGAACACTCGCCCCTTCCTTCTCCTGCTGATAGAAGTATTGAAGCAATTCATCCCTTGTAACAATTCCGATGATTTTCTGATTGTCAGCGACTACCGGAAAATCAATCTGATTTACTGATTGAATTATTGCATATGCATCCTCTATTGTACTTGTTGCAGGAATTGTCACGACATTTTCCAGCTCCCGGTCACGAGCAGCTGGTATCTCCTTTTTCATGACTTCCTGAACAGATGTCAGCCAGGCTGATTTTCGATTTCCAATGAATTCCTCCACAAAATCATTTTTTGGGTGTTTCATTAATTGTTCAGGCGAACCGCATTGAACCACACCACCTTCTTGCATTAAACAAATCCGGTCGCTCATTTTTAATGCCTCGTCCATATCATGGGTAACAAATACAATCGTCTTCTTGATCTCTTTTTGTAATTTATCGATATCCATTTGTAATTGCTCCCGGCTGATTGGATCGAGTGCACTGAATGGTTCATCCATCAATACGATGTCAGGATCTGCAGCTAATGCCCGGATAACACCGATACGCTGCTGCTGTCCTCCCGAAAGCTCGCTTGGATATCTTTTTTTAAAAATTGATGGATCGAGCCCCACCATCTCCAATAATTCATCTGTTCGTTTCTCTTTTTCTCCTTTTTTCCATTTCAGCAGTTCTGGAACAACTTGAATATTCTCCTGAACAGTCATGTGAGGAAATAAAGCAATCTGCTGCAGAACATATCCAATATTCCATCGTAATGCATCAATGGAATACTCACTTACCGGCTTCTCGTTTATGTATATGGTTCCTGCAGATGGGTCAATCAGACGATTAATCATCTTCATTGTTGTTGTTTTACCGCAGCCGCTGGGACCAATCAGCGTCATAAATTCCCCTTTTTCGACTGTCAAATTAAATTGATCGACAGCGGTTGTCCCATCAGGGTATGTTTTTGTTATGTCCTTAAATGTAATCATAAGAATAACCTCCTTCGTAAAAAGATTCCCGCTTGTACACATTTAAAAACCTGTCCTGGTTTTATTTTTCACTTTAAATCAAGGATAAAGAGAATAATTTATTCTTAAAAGAGAGCTTTACTGCGTTTTTCTAAAAAATTTTGTACTTAAACAGATTGGTTCATGCTAAAATAGCCATAGGAACATAGAATAAGAATTTGAAAAAGAGAGTTGGGAACGTATGGATTATATTATTTTCGGGATTATCGCATATCTCTTAGGATCTATTCCATTTGCCTTAATCATCGGCAAGCTTGGTTATAAAATAGATATTCGCGAGCATGGAAGCGGCAACCTTGGAGCAACTAATGCCTTTCGTGTGCTTGGAATAAAAGCAGGAAGCATCGTTATCCTGGGCGACATTTTAAAAGGAACATTAGCTGCTGTATTGCCTCAATTATTTCATGCGGATGCTTATCCATTGATAATAGGTATTATCGCTGTTTTAGGCCATACTTATCCGATATTTGCTAAATTTAAAGGCGGAAAGGCTGTTGCAACATCGGGAGGGATGATACTAGGAATCAACCCTATCCTGTTTATTATTATGATTGCAACATTTTTACTGTCATTATATTTATCTAAATATGTTTCCCTTTCTTCTATGATTACGGGAGTTGTAGCCTTTTTTGCGTCACTGTTTTTCCAAAATACCGGGTTGTCCGTCGTTATCCTGATATTAACTGCTTTTGTGGCGTATCGACACTGGGCAAATATTAAACGGATAATAAATGGAACAGAGCCTAAAATAACCTGGATGTAAAAAGCCGATAAATTGAATATTTAAGCCGAATTCAGTATACTAGTGGCTATAATTAAAGATTGTTTGAACATCCTTGAGCTTCTAGTCTAAGCTTTCAGATGTTTATCAGGAAAGGACGTTTTTATGCATCAATTAAACACGATTCCATTAAAAAAACTTCCTTCAAAGGAAGAAAGACATAAATTATTTGGTTCTGTTCCTCCTGGCGAGAAGAAAAAACCGACTGAAAAAAATGAAATGGCTGACCTGCAAAATGTAAAACGTGATTTTCTTTTTGATTTGGATGTTGTCGGTGTTTCAAATGTAAAATATCCTGTCCGCGTTTTAAGCGGACAAGCACCATTTGAGCAAACCACTGTCGGCACGTTCACCTTTTCATCCAGCATCCCTGCGAATAGCAAAGGAACGAATATGAGCCGTTTTATGGAGCTGTTAGAGCAATATCATCAAGGCGGATTTACCGTTTCTATTGATGAATTAAAACAGTTCGCAAAAGATCTGGCCGTGAAATTGGAACAAACAGATGCGACGGTTTCTGTCAGCTTCCCCTGGTTCTATGAGCGGAAAGCGCCGCAAACCTATGCTGCTGGTTTAAACCATGCAGAAGCAGCTGTTTCCGTACGTTACTCCAAATACGAGGATTATCAAATCAGTGTTTCTTTAAACGTACAAATAACAACATTATGCCCATGCTCCAAAGAAATCAGTGAATACAGCGCTCATAACCAGCGCGGTAATGTAACAGTGGAAACCGAACTGGAGCCAAGCTTTTCTAATACAGATGGGGATTGGAAGGGCATTTTGTTAGAAGCTGCAGAAAGCAATGCAAGTGCCAGACTCCACCCTATCCTGAAAAGACCGGATGAAAAAATGGTGACAGAAGCAGCTTATGAAAACCCCCGATTTGTAGAGGATATGGTCCGCTTGATTGCTGCCGACCTTTACGAGCTGCCGGCAGTAATGAAGTTCCATGTAGCATGCCGTAATGAAGAATCAATTCATATGCATGATGCGATTGCTTCTGTTACCTATGATAAACGTAACAGACAAGGGTAACTGTCCAATGAAATATATTTTTATTGGACTGATTCGTTTTTACCAGCTTGCTATCAGCCCTTTTACACCAGCAACCTGTCGTTTCTATCCAACCTGTTCAGCTTATGCATTGGAAGCATTTCAGCGTTTTGGATTTTTTAAAGGTGGAATATTAACTATAAAGCGAATAAGTAAATGTCATCCATTTCACCCAGGCGGCGTAGATTACGTTCCGGAAAAAAGGGAAAAGAAAAAACAGCAGGAAAAGGGAGAGATATAATGGAAATCACCGTATCAGAACAAGCAGCAAAATGGTATAAAGAGGAATTAGATTTACAAAACGAAAAGAATATACGATTCTTCCCGAGATATGGCGGAGTCGGCGGCAGAATTGCCGGTTTTTCCCTCGGTATCAAAGCAGAAGCACCTGAAAACGAATCTGCTTCCACATCAGTAGAAGGGATCCATTTCTTTATCGAAGAATCAGACGATTGGTATTTTGAAGGTGCAGACTTATCTGTTTCTTATGACGAGACAAAAAAGGAACCAAAAATCGAATACCCTGAGAAAAACGAATCAAATTAAAAAATTAAAAAATGCAGGTCGGTACCTTTCCCGCCTGCATTTTTATTATTTAAACCGTTCTAATTGCTCCAGCCGATTTTCTGATTTTAAAATTTTCCACTGATGTTCGCCGAACAAATCAAAATGGGGATATTTGGGCTTTAAATCAATCCAGGATTCATCCAACTGATATTTTCTACCCCATTCTTTCAACTTTTCCAAATCACTGCAACCCACTTTGGTTACTGTATTACAGCCTGGAAAACGGTCATCCAGCCAATAATGAGTAATAAAATCAATCTTTCCGGCACGGACATTCTGCTTCCACTCGTTTAACTCTTCTCTTTTTAATCCAAAAGCCATTCCTATTCCTCTTTCTTTAGAAAACTTGGTAGTCACCAAGCCTTTAGGTGACAACCTTAGTTACACTTATGCAGTAAGAAAGTTTATACTTTCTTAACTGCCAAGCTGGTTTTGATATGCTGCATGCCAATCAGGAAATTTTCTTCGAATAGACAGCGGCCGAAACGTATCTTTATCAACAATCGTATGGGTCGTCGTACCAGTGACAGCTAAATCTCCAGATCCATTCAAAATTTCATAACGGTAAACCGTACGCAAGCCGTCATAAGCATCAAGCCACGTTCTTACAACAGGTTTTTCACCATAACGAATTGCGTTTTTATATGAAATCTGAGCATCAATCACTGGAGAAACCACATTTTGCTGTTCCATTCCTTGATGGTAGTTAAGCCCCAAGGCTTCTACAAACTTTGTACGTCCGATTTCAAACCAAACAAGATAGTTTGCATGGTAGACGACACCCATCTGGTCGGTTTCTTGGTATCTTACTTCTATTGGTGTTTCTGTAACTAACAATCTTTCTTCCTCCTTGCTTCTCTTTCAATCAATCCATTCCTTGAACCATTTCTTCCATAAATTCATAGTCCATCGGCCCGATTCTTCTAGGCTGTTGTATATTTCCGTCCGTACCTATAAAATATGTCGTCGGTGCGGCATAGACAACATACGGCTCCGTTAACGTATCCTCTCTATCTAAAGGAACAGTAAAGGTATGCTCATGCTCATCGATAAAATCGCCAACATCCGAAAGCTGATTCTCATGCTTCGTCATATTGACAGCAACAACTTCAACCTCATCCTGATATTCCTCATAGAATTCCTGTATTTCAGGCATTTCTTCAATACAAGGCGGGCACCAGGAATACCAGAAGTTTAAAATCACTTTCTTTCCTTGCAAATCAGAAAGTTTGAAAGTCTCTCCTTCTAATGTCTCCAGTTCGAAATCTGGAGCTGGCTCACCAGGCTCTACTCCGGCACTTTCCGCAGGTGCAATCGCAGCTCCCTGACTGGAAGATCCATCGTCTACAAGCACCGCTTCCTCTTCTTCAGCAGCATTGTCCGCAGCTCTGTTCTGAAGCACATTTGCGATAACAATTCCAACAAGCACTAATAATAAAACAAGCGAAAATATCCGTTTATACAATTTGTATCTCCCACCATCCACATTGTTTTCCTACTTCTATCGTAAAGAGAAACTTCACTTTTGTAAAGAATACAGACCTCAATAAGAATGCATAGAAAAAGAGCCTTGCTCCATAAAAAGCAAAGACCCTTTTTCTCTTACAAAGCAGCTGGCTGCTTATGCTTTTACTTTTTCACGCAGTACCATGCGAAGGATACCGCCATGACGATAGTAATCAATTTCTACATCACTGTCGAAACGGGCAACTGCTTTAAATGAAGTTACTTTTCCAGCTTCATCTGTTGCAGTTACATTCACTAAATCACCTGGTTTAACAGACTCATCTACTTCTACAGCAAACGTTTCTTTACCAGTTAATCCTAAGCTTTCCGCGCTGTCGCCTTTTTCAAATTGAAGCGGCAATACACCCATCATAACAAGGTTAGAACGGTGAATACGCTCGAAGCTTTCAGCAATTACTGTTTTGATTCCTAACAGGTTGGTACCTTTGGCAGCCCAGTCACGGGATGATCCCATTCCATAATCTTTTCCGCCGATAACTACAAGACCCGTTCCGTCCTGCTGATATTTCATAGCAGCATCATAGATTGCCATGACTTCGCCAGTTGGCCAGTAAGTTGTATAACCACCCTCTGTGCCAGGAGCCAGCAGGTTACGGATACGAATATTAGCAAATGTACCACGCATCATGATTTCATGGTTACCGCGGCGAGAACCGTAAGAGTTAAAGTTTCTTGGTGAAACTCCTTTCTCTTGCAAGAATTTACCTGCCGGCATGTCTTTTGCGATAGCACCTGCTGGTGAAATATGGTCTGTTGTTACAGAATCGCCAAACAATCCGATAGCACGTAATCCGCTAAGCGGCTCAACAGTTCCAGCTTCCGGCGTCAACCCTTCAAAGAATGGAGGGTTTTGGATGTAAGTAGAATCCTCATCCCATTCAAATAAAGGCTCATCTGTCGTATCGATTTCATTCCACTTCTCGTTAGATTGGAATACATTTTCATACTCTTTGCGGAAAATTTCAGGTGTTACTACTTTTTCCACTTCTTCTTTAATTTCAGTAAGTGATGGCCAGATATCATTCATGTAAACATCATTACCATCTTTATCTTTACCGATTGCTTCTTTTACAAGGTCGATATCTGTTGTTCCAGCAAGCGCATATGCTACAACAAGCGGTGGAGATGCAAGGTAGTTTGCTTTTACCAGCGGATGGATACGACCTTCAAAGTTACGGTTACCAGATAATACAGAAGATGCGATTAAATCATTCGCTGCAATCGCTTCTTCAATCTCTTCACGTAAAGGACCGGAGTTACCGATACACGTTGTACATCCATAACCTACAAGGTTAAAGCCCAGTTTATCTAAATATGTTTGTAAACCGGCGTCCTCTAAGTAGCGGGTTACCACTTTTGAACCTGGTGCCAAGGAAGTTTTTACGTATTCAGGAACTTCCAAGCCTTTTTCGACAGCTTTTTTAGCAACCAGACCTGCACCTAACATAACGTATGGGTTAGATGTGTTTGTACAAGATGTAATTGCTGCAATAGCAAGACTTCCTGTCTTCATAACAGAAGTTTTTCCATTTGGATGATTGATTTCAACTTCTTTATCAAATTCAGATTTATCTAATCCAAACCCTTGGTTACCCTCTTTTGCAGTAATTGCTTTATTAAATTCTTTCTTCATGTCAGAAAGCGCGATTAAATCTTGCGGACGTTTTGGTCCGGAAAGATTCGGCTCTAATTCGGACAAATTAATTTCAATTACTTTTGTGTATTCCGGATCAGCACCATCTGCGTCATACCATAAATCATTTTCTTTACAGTATTTTTCAACAACGCTGATTAATTCATCACTGCGTCCAGTCAGCTTCATGTAATCAAGTGTTTCCTGATCAACCGGGAAGAACCCGCAAGTAGCGCCATATTCTGGAGCCATATTTGAAATTGTAGCACGGTCAGCCAATGGCATATCCTTTAGCCCAGGTCCAAAGTACTCTACAAATTTCCCAACTACACTTTGTTCACGCAGCACCTGCGTTACCTTTAGCGCCAGATCCGTCGCTGTTGTTCCATTCGGGAAGGAACCAGTAAATTTGACCCCGATAACTTCCGGTGCAGGGAAGTAAGAAGGCTGTCCTAACATGCCTGCTTCTGCTTCGATTCCGCCAACGCCCCAGCCAAGGATACCCAGGCCGTTGATCATTGTTGTATGGGAGTCAGTACCTACAAGTGTATCAGGGAATGTTTCGTAAGTTCCGTCTTCATTTTCTCGCGCATGTACAACGTCAGCCAGATACTCCAGGTTAACCTGGTGAACGATACCAGTTGCCGGCGGAACTGCACGGTAGTTATTAAACGCTTTTTGTGCCCAGTTCAAGAACTGATAACGCTCTGCATTACGTTCGAATTCCAATTCCATATTGGCACGCAGCGCATCTGGAGTTCCATATTGGTCAACCTGTACAGAGTGGTCAATAACCAAATCTACTGGAACTTCCGGATTGATTTTATCCGGCTCTCCTCCAAGATCAACCGTTGCTTTACGAAGGGACGCAAGGTCAACGACTGCAGGCACTCCTGTAAAGTCTTGAAGAATAACACGGGAAGGCTTGAATGGAACATCTGCCCCAGTTGCTTTATCCGTTCCCCAATGTGCTAATGATTCAACATGCTCATTTTTGATTTGATGACCGTCTTGTTGTCTTAATAATGATTCTAAAAGAACACGGACAGAAAAAGGCAAACGATCTACTTTACCTAGCCCCGCTTCTTCCAGCGTCTTTAAACGGTAATAGTTGTACGTCTTACCGTTTAATTCGAACTGCTTTTTTGCATTGTACGCATTTGTGTTCGACATATTGTGTTACCCCTTTCATTTCCTCTCCTTCTCGCCAATAAATGAGAAGGTATTACTTTTTTTAATCCATACTGCTATTCAACTAAATAGAGCCTTCAATATATATAATATAGGAATCTAGCAAATAAAACAAATAATTATTGTTAAATAGTAGATAGTAAAAAGTTATGCCAAAAGATAAGTATTACTTATCTAATTGCTGAATTATTAATAGTGAAAATAATAGCTGCCTGCAAAAAAGATAGAAATTCTGCGAAATTACAATTATTCTTTCTGATAAAACGCATTAATCAGCTTTTGAAAAAATAATTTCAAATGTGCTTCCTTTATGTTCATTATTGTACATATGAAAATCTGCATCATGATTATGGAGGATTTTCTTGGTTATCAGCAACCCGAGCCCTGTACCCGATGTCTTTGTCGTAAAAAATGGCTCTCCAAGCCGATGTAAAATATCTTCAGATAATCCGCAGCCTTCGTCAATAACAGATATAATTATTTTTTGATCTGCCTCTTTCGCCTCTACAATTATTTTCCCAGGCTTCTCCATAGCTTCAATCGCATTTTTTATCAGGTTAATTAAAACTTGTTTAATCTGAGAACGATCGCAAAGAACGGATGCATTTGTACTGCTTTGCAGCTGAATTTGAATATCCTTTTGATTTGCCTGGGACTGTAATAATAATTCCACATCCTGCATCATTTTTGTAACACTTTCTTTAGAACGGTTATCTGTTAAAGGCTTTGAAATAAATAACAATTCCGATGTGATTGACTCAATTTTCTCCACCTCTTCAATCATCACATGAAAGTATTCTTCTTTATGCTGTGCGCCAGCCTGAAGCAATTGCAGGAATCCTTTTAGTGAAGTCAGCGGATTGCGTATTTCATGAACTAAGCTTGCTGCCAGCTGTCCAGCTACATTCATCTTCTCTGAACGTATCATGATATCATCCAGTCTCATATCTTTTGTTTTTCTTTCTAAATAAAGTAAAAACTTTTTTTCGACATCGATATCTTCAAAAACATCATTTAACTCACATGAGAAAGATAAATTCTCCCCTTCTTTGGTCGAAATATCTATTAAAAGCTTTTTATGCTTTATTTTGTTGCCAACGAGTGCTTGTGAAATAATTTTTGAATCTATTTTAACCGGGAAATCACCCAGCTTTTTCCCGACTGCTTCTTTTGGCTCATAGCCAAGAATCTCATAAACGGAATCACTTATATATTCTATTTCACTATCTGTATTAATCACGATCACTATTCCTTCTGTTTTTTTACTCAGCCAAGAAATAATGGCCGCTGAAAGCGTTGCATCGGGGTGTAAATTATGACGACTTTCAGAACTTTGCAAGTCATTGGGGTTCTTATTTTTGTGGTTTTTATCCATACCCATGCTCCTTTCAGAAGTTATTAAAAAGTATAATTTCATTCCATTGGGATTTTGCTGCGTTCCTAGCGGAATAAAACGCTAGATTACTCACTCATAAAAAACGATTTTCATTGAACCAATCGAGTTTATACCGGCAATTAGTCCCTGGTTACCCTTTCTACATAATTTTTCGTTTTTTGAAGCGAGTGGTTTACTGCCAGTTTAACTGCGATAAATAATATGTATGATTATGACGAAACAATTATGATTACTTGTGTATATTTCTTAATAACTTTATAATGTACAAGTGAGGAATAATAACAAAGGTTAAATTAATGTTACTACAATTTTCTAAAAAAATAAATTGATAGTTGATAATAAATTAGCAATATTCGTAATTTTTTTATGTAAAATTAAGGTGAGGTGTACGATGATATCACTGTTTATTATCCTGTGGGGATGTTTATTAATTGGTCTGATGGCAATCGGTGGGTATTTTATGTTTCGAAAGTTTTTAAAGCGGCTCCCTAAAGAGGATGGGCGTTCCATTATGGATTGGGAGGAATATTATTTCGAAAAAACATTACATAAATGGTCTCAAGCAGAAAAAGATTTCCTGGAAGAGCTGGTTTCTCCTGTTCCCGAACTATTCAGAGATGTCGCCAGACAAAGAATTGCCAGTAAAATTGGAGAACTTTCTATTCAAAAGGACGAGGAAAGCATTAAACGCTCTACATTGATTGAAGGGTATATTTTAGCGACCCCCAAAAGAGACCATAAATTTCTGCGAAAAAAGCTAAAAGAAAAAAATATCGATATCGCACCCTATGAGCCTTTCTTCCAACAATCCAAAGAGGATTATCAGGAAAATTGGGAAGAAAAATACAAGCAGAAAAGATCTTAGTTCAGCGAAAAAGAAGCAAAGTGCAGAAATTTACGCACTTTGCTTCTTTGTTAATTGTACATATTGATAAAGCATGGCTATTCTCCAGGTACCAATCATCCCAAACGCCAGCAAAAAGAACATTCCTGAAGTTTCGCCAACAGAGATGCTTGTACCAATAATCAGTTTTATTATAATTCGGATAACTAATAATCCAATTAAAATGACCGGAAACATTTTTGACGGCTTGACATATATTTCTCCGTCCAAGAATTCTAATTTTGATGTTTTAATTAAAAAAATAGAAAATATTATTCCGACAGTCAGTGCTTCTGCAACTTGAAGCCAGCTTATCTGAAACATGGGGAACAAGAACATCAGTGCCCCCGTACTCATAAAAAATGGCGGTAATATAATCTTTTTTACAGATGCCGGTTTTCTAGAAGCGCGCATACGCACAAATATCATCACAATCGCCATAAATGCAAAAACAGCAGTAGTTGCAATTGCTAAATACATACATAACAACTCTTTTCTTTATACGCTGAAAAAATATCGGCCAAAACGATTCAGGCCGATATTTTTCATCGTTCCATAAAAATAATGTCGTAACCTTGATTTTGAATCATATTATTTCATTTTAAAATCCGGTAAACCCAAATAAATTTGCTAAAAATGCAGTAACCTTCGTCATCCAGTCAAAGAATAATGCGATTCCCATTAAAACCATTACCCAGCCGCCAATTTTCACCATTTTTTTACTGTGTTTCCGAAACCATTTCAATTTACCAATAAAGAAAGCAAGTAATAAGAATGGAATGGAAAAACCTAAAATATAGCTAATCATCATAACAAGTCCAAGATTAGGATTGGTTGCAGCTAATGAGAATACTACCATTAAAATTGGACCGGTACATGGTGTCCAGCCTAAAGAAAACGCCATTCCAATAAGAAAAGAACCAAAAAAACCTGCTGGACGATTTTTAAAATGAATTTTACGATCCTTCATAAGAAATTCGAAATTCAATACACCCACAATGACCAAGCCGAAAAAGATAATTAAAATTGCGCCAATCTGTCTGATGGTATCCTGATAGGTCATTAAAAATTCGGAAACATATGTCGTTGTAAACCCAATCATCACAAAAATACTTGAAAATCCGATTAGAAAACAGGCCGTATGTAATATTGCTTTTCGATCAAGCCGTTTATTATCCTGATTTATTTCATCCATGCTCATCCCGGTAATATAAGAAAGAAACACCGGATACAGCGGAAGAACACAAGGCGAAATAAATGAAAGAAACCCAGCTGCAAAAGCCAAGAAAACATTAATTTCTTCCATATGAAGCCCCCCTTACTCAATCATTTCTATTCTAACAGAGAAATAAAAAAATAAAAGTCAAATTTATGACAATATCTATACATTTTTATGAAAGGGGCTTTCAAATAATGCAGGTATTTCTCCCCGCTTAAATCAAAAAACACCGGCTTCAGCATTCTGGTGAATTCTTTCGTAACGAGTAATTGCAGCGATGCTGTCAGGTTAGTGTGACCGCTGCGACGGGTTATGGTGAGGCGGGTGAAGAGAATGCCCCCAGGCAGACTAACGTCCTGGGTTTGCGATTACTCGTCCCATCGAAAACATTTGTACGTAGGAAAGGAAAACGGTCTGCCACAGCGGTGCTTTACACTTCACCTTCTATTCTTTGTCAAGAGAGTTATCGAAGGAACAATCAACTCCTTTTTCTATGGAAATGAAGTTACTTTTCAATGTAAAAAAGTTGAGTAAAAATAAACTGAATGGGTTAAATATACTCTCGCACATCATAAATTTTTCCGTTTTCAACATTTTCGTCATCCATTAAGATGTCGATTAAAACGCCGCCGATGATGTCTGTTCCTCTTAACAGATTATTCTCTTTCAAGGCACGGAAGCTGTCCACGTCTTTAAATGCTTCCTGTGAACTGGAACGGATCGTCTCTTGCATTTCTGTATCCATTACACCCGGGCTAAATGCAATAACAGCATGCTCTGTTCCTTCCTGTTCTATTGCTGCCACTTGCGTATACATATTTATACTGGCTTTTGTAGAACAATATACGCTCCATCCATACTTCGGTTTTTCTGCTGCTCCCGAAGTTACCACTGCTGCCAGAAGCTGGACATGATGTTCTGAAGCTTTTTTCAAAAAATGATTCGTTAAGGCCATTGGTGCAACTGTATTGATTTGAACCTGTTTCATCAAATCATCTATCTCGATATTTTCGGCACGATCAATTGGATCAACTAAACCTGCGTTATTAATTAAGTATACTTTAGATAACGTTTCGTGAAACAGCATTTCATCCACGCTTTTGCATGCTTTTTGTAGAGAGGCCTGCTCAGATAAATCACATGCTATGAAATGATAAGTCGCATTATTTTGTTTCGCATAGTCATATAACTTGGTATTATCCGTCCTCGAAATTCCTATCACATTTATTCCAGACTCCAAGAATAGCTTAGCAACGGATGCTCCCAGCCCTTTGGAAGCACCTGTAATGATTGCAGTCTCCATAAATTCTGCTCCTCTCTATTTCTAATTATTATTCTATTCCCCATTTTTCTATATTTTGCACATGAAATTTTTGTCGTTTTGCCTTATAAGACTGGAAGCGGTGATCCTCCCGAAAATAAAAAAGATCCCCTCTCAACAAGGTCGTACGCATTGAAAGCAGATCTTTTTTTCATCCTTCTATTAACTATTTCGTTTTCAAGTTAAAGTTCATTCCAATAATAAGCTAATGTTTCCATCCCTTTTTCAAAACTGTCTACCGGAAAGCTTTCATTTGGAGAATGTAACCGGTCTTCTGGGGTACCAAAACCTAACAGAACAATTGGATATTGATAAGCCGCCTCCAACCATTCAACAACTGGAATGGATCCTCCCATTCTCAGGAAAACCGTTTCTTTTCCAAAAGCCTTGCTATAACTTTTGGCAGCCTTTTTTATCAAAGGATGATCTGGCTCTACTTTATAAGCTTTCGCAGAGAGCTTTTCTTTTTCAACATGAACGTGCACACCCGACGGTGCAAACTTTTGGACATGATTCACTAATTTTTCTTGAATATCCTGCGGGTCCTGCCCGGGAACCAAACGGCATGTAATCTTAGCAGTTGCTGTAGATGGAATAATTGTCTTTGTCCCATCTCCCTGGTAACCGCCAAATAGTCCATTCACTTCCAATGTCGGTCTGCCCATTGTATGTTCTTTTGCTGTATATCCTTTTTCCGATACAGTTTCCGGAATATTTGTTGCTTTTACAAAATCTTCTCCCGGCGCTTTTTTCATCAGTTCTCTCTCTGCTGATGACAAGTCCTCAACATCATCATAAAATCCGTCTATTGTAATAACTTCTTTCTCGTCCTTCATTGATGCCAACAAATGACTCATTGCCATTAATGGATTTCGGACTGCACCACCGTACATTCCAGAGTGAAGATCATGATCTGGACCGGTTAATGTAATTTCAATTCCTGTAAATCCTTTCAATCCATATAAAATCGTCGGCTGATTTTTCTCTGCCATCCCGGAATCCGAAATTACGGCAAAGTCAGCTTGGAATTGTTCTTTTTTATCCTGCAGGAGCTCGTAAAGATTTTCACTGCCTATCTCTTCTTCTCCTTCGATACAAACTTTTACATTCATCGGCAGTTTTCCTTCTGTTTTTAAAAAAGCTTCAAAAACGGCAAGATGCATAAAAGTTTGTCCTTTATCATCACTTGATCCGCGGGCGTAGATTCTTCCATCACGTACTTCTGCCTGGAAGGGTTCACTGTCCCATAAATCAATTGGATCCACCGGCTGTACATCATAATGACCATAAAGCAAAACAGTCGGTGCTTCCGGTCCTGCTTCTGTATATTCTGCAAAAACGAGCGGATGACCTTTTGTTTCCATTTTCTCTACATTTTCAAAGCCCAATTCATTTAAATATCCTGTTAAAAAGTCAGCCGCACGCTGTACATCTTCTTTATGCGCCGGGTCCGTGCTGACACTTGGAATTGCTAAAAAATCATATAGCTTTTGTAATAAAGCTTCCTGATTTTCTTTCAGATAAGCAATTGCTTTTTCGCTCATTATTTCTATTCCTCCTTCAGCATTTTAAATATTAACCTTTTCACTGTGTCAAAAGCTTTCCACTAAACGTGTTATCTTTTCCAAGCACGCATAATTCGGCAGCCGCATAACAAATATCACCTGTTAAGCAACTGCCATTTTTTTCTTAATTAAAATACTTCATGCCATGCATCTTTATGCTTCAGCATTTCCTCCGCTATTTCCTTAGCACCCTCTAAGCTGTGATTAGCCGCCCAGCCGCACTGTACTTCATTACATGCCGGAACTTCTGTTGCTTCTAAAACATCCGTCAGTGTTTTTTCCAGCATGTCAAGAACTTCATCGTAATTATCATGATTTATTAAAGAAAGATAAAAACCGGTCTGGCATCCCATCGGACCGATATCTAATACGGCATCTGAATGATTACGAATATTTTCAGCCATTAAATGCTCTATGGAATGTAATCCGTCCATTTCCATATGTGCTTGGTTCGGCTGGGTAAAACGAATATCATATTTATGGACTTTGTCTCCATGCGCTCCTTCTGTTATACCTACGAGCCGTACATAAGGAGCCTTCACTTTTGTATGATCTAAATTAAAACTCTCCACATTCATTTTTTGGGTCATATTGTCCTTCATCCCTTCTCTATTCTATCCTTTAGCAGGAACTGTATCTTTTTCCATCATACATGAAAAAAACGTGTAAGAAAAGGGTAGAGCGCTGATGTATACCAGCTGATACATCCTTCTATGCCAGATTCCGATTAAAAAAATCCAATCCCGCAGTTTATATAGCTAACGGAATTGGATTTGTACCATATTATATGGTTGAAAAAGCGCGAATCATAAGATGCATGATATTATTTTGCATCTGGGAAAACGCGATCGATCATGCCGCCAATTTGATCAAAGAAGCCTTCAACTGGATTTCCATTGTCCATATCATTGACATATCTGTCAGCTAAATCCAAGAAATCCGGATTAGATGTTACATATACGTTATCAATGGATGAGTCAACAGAACGTACAATATCTGCAATTCGTTCTTTTACATCATCTGTAATCTCCATACTGCTTTCATTATTTTCTTGGTTATTTCTGTTTCCTTCATTATCAATATCCAAGTTGGCTCCTACATAAGCGTTGTTTCTGGTTGTTAATACATAAGCATGATCAATTTCGTCCATTTCATCCGTTATTTTCTCAGCTGCCTCTTTGGACACATTATATTCTGCGTCTGTATTACGGTCAGAAACTCTGTCTATCGTATGGTCACGATTACGGTCTCTTGCATTATCATCGATATGCTGACCTTGATATCGAGTCGGCTCCACATTTCCATCCGAGTTATTCGGATTGGTATCGTCGTTATTCGTATTTTGACAAGCAACTAAGACCATCATAAGAACGGTTAATACCGCAAATAAGCGTAATTTCATTTTCATTCCTCCTTACCTATTTGCCTCTTATTATGGTTAGGCAGATAAGGATTTATGCATATGAAAAACGTTAATTTATGGAAAGCAGACCATGAAAGTAGCGGTGATATTTAAGAAATAATGGAGAAGCTATGGAAGAAGCCTTTCACCAATAAGATTGTTTACCGGAATTCCTTCTTGATAAAGGAGTGAAAATGTTGATACCTGATTATGATAAAGCTTTATATTACACCATATGGGGACAGTGGGACAATTTATTCATATTAATGTCACGGACTAATGATGATTTACTCGCTAAAAAAATTGAGCATTTTCTGTATGCCTACCATCATTCTTCCAGTCAAAAATATGTCGATCAATCACATGATACACTGCTTTATTATTTAGAGCATGCCCTTCAATTCAGCAGTCCATGGATGTATGAATTTGAATAATTTACCGCAGTGTAACCAGCTGTAGTTTCACTTTACCGTGCTGAAGAAGCAGATGCCGGTTAAAACTGGAATTCCATCTGCTTTTTACAGCTTTAGCCGATATTCAAGTGTCTGCTTGAAGACAACTGTTCACGAGCCCGGCGAAATTTTAATCACGTTAGTACTTCATTGGTCTATAATGATTCATCCTGGCCACTGTCTTTATCATCAGAAACATCATCTGTTAACTCATTATCCTTTGGTTTTATTGGCGTTTTTTCTTGTTTTATAGAACGGTTAATATCAGACTCTTGTTCACCATAAAAAAAATTAATAATTGCACGATCATCTGCGTCTGTCATATCAAAATGCGTCTGTTCTATATCTACATTACGATTTGCCAATTCTGTAGCCATTACTTCGTTCATTGATTTATTTTCATTTTTTGCTACTTCTCTCACCTCTTCTGGAATAATCAACGTTGCAACATCCCAATCAGGCAGGGTTTCTATGTAAGGATTAATTTGCGAAATGAGTTCTCTCGGGTTCCCGTTTTGATTTTCACAGCTCACTCCTACAATCATTGTTTTTTGCTCTGCCAGCCCTCTGTTTTCACTTTCATCAACAATATGCGTTAATACAGAATGGATAGGCTTGTCTTGAATACTGTTGATTTCTTCCAGCAGCTTATCTGCAGAGCTATTCAATGCATTGACGTCTGTAACCATTAATTCATCATTTAATTCTAATTCAATACTGGGGTTTATATCAATGGCAACATAAGCATGCGTTTCTGTATCACCCATTCCGTAAAAAAGCGGATATCCAAAAATCAACAGCATCAAAAGTACAACGGCTGATAATCTTACTGCGATAGGAGTCTTATCCCAATACCTTCTCCACCTGGGCCTTCCAGATACAGGTTGAAAAATAACTTCATCCCCTCGTTCCGCATGCTCTGTTAGTATAATTCCCTTCTCAAAACTGCCATCCTTCGTAAGCAAGATGGCGTATTTGCGATGGATTTCCATCACAATTCCTTTTTTCATTTTTCCACATCCTTGAGGTAATCCTTAAGGTAGTCCTTAAGATAAGCATATTCACTGCTCAGCACAATAAAAATAGCTAAAATAAACTTGCGATTCCGTTCTAATGTTTTTTTACTTACTTCAACTTTCATTAATAACTTTTTAATTGGGAGCTTTTTTTTACGATAAACATACTCACTTAACTGATTATCCTGATATAAAATATAAGCTACCTGTACAGCAGATTCCCGGGCGTCCCGATGCTTGGGGGAAGCATTTGTCAATTCTTCCAGTGTAAGCCGGTATGATTTTAGCTTCTCCTTGAATAAAATAATTTCTTCCCGTCTTTTGCTGTTCTCTGCTTCCCTTTGGTGTTTTTCTTTTGCAGCAGCAATAACAAGCGGATTTTCCATTTGCTCCTCTTCATTTATTTCATCTAAAGACAGCAGATTCGGACGTTTTTGATGATAGCGGATGTAATCAATCACTTTTCTTTTCACAACAAGCTTTGCAAAGGATAGAAATGAACTGCCTTTATCTGGTTCATAAGAAAATATAGCATCATTAAATGCCATTAATCCGACACTGAATTCATCATCTTTTTTAGGATCAATGTACCGCTTGCAAACCTCTGATACACATTTAGCAATAAATGGCTTGTACGTATGAAGCAGCTCATTTTGCAGTACAATATCTCCTTGTTGGATTGCTTCAATTTTTTCTTCAATAGGGGTGTCTGTTAATTGATTGGTCATCATCATTTGTCAGCTCCCCCTAACACTATATCATTCGTTATTATTTTTATTTTTCCGGGTTTTAAATTTATATTCATCAAATATTTCTTTTTATTTATTATTTTCATATCAAATAATCTCCATTTTTATCATTCTTATTAGTTATTGCGGCATCATTGCCCATACCCTTTCTCCTCAAAGTTCAAAAGGATAGCAAATCTGATTTAAGGAGAGATGATGGACAATCATTTCCTAAACCGCTTCTCGTAGGTGAGGATATTCTCCACACGTATCAAAATTTATTTATCTAATCCGTTTTATTTTTCGTAGCAATAAAATCTAGTTTATTGGTTAAATATATACAGGTCATTCTAGCCTGTACATATAATACTACCCTATATCCAAAACGGTTACTATCACAAATGAATAACATTTCATTTAAATTAATATGACGAAAATCCATATTTTTGTAAAACATCCTCGAAAAATGTTGGAATTTGTAATGAAATCTTTAAATAAGAAATAAATATGCAAAAATTAAAAAGCATTTTTCCTTTGTCTGTGACGAAAAAGGAGAAATGCTGGGATTTGGATATGATGAAATTCAAAAGAATTGGTTATCAAGCATTCGTTACTCAAATGTTAAATAATCTAAATTTCTTTATCAAAAACGCAGAGGAATATAATGGGAAACAATTCGGTATCATTTGCTTCTTTTATTCTTCTTTTCATATATTTTTATTGAAATATATGAAATTATTGAAACAGACAATACAGCCATTCCGATTACAAGCGTAAAATTTTTTAAAGTGAATATAGGGGAATTATTACTCTGATAATTAATATAGAATACGATTGTTAAGAATGTAAACAGTACTATATTTCTAATAAAATATCTTTTCAGGGATTTTATCGTAGGTGTCATAATCTTCATCCTCTTTAACTTCTTTATCCTGATATGTTCCCGTTTACATAAAGGGCCAGAGAACCATAATACTCGGAGGGTAATTGTGAAAAGAAAGATTATCAAGTCAATCTTGTGTAGTACTTAATTCTAATACTCTGCTTATTCTAATGATAAAGGTGAAAGAAAAATAATAAGAAGATATTCAGCTTCAAGCTGTAACCTGTGATGCAGATAAATCTATTGCTAATATTGGTTATATTGCAATTGCTCAGCTTGAAGAAACGCCGGGGCAAAGAAGACAATCAAGGGGACTAGTATACTCCAGTCACTTATTTGCACCTTTTATATAGAAGCTTTTGCGTTACTTAATATTATTAAACATTAAGCCGTAAAAGCAACACACAACTAAAAAACGTACAGAAATCTTACCATTTGTGCTATTTTATTTCGAAAAATTTAATCTTCATCTCTTCTTTTAACATTTTGGTAAGTAAACCAGCATCCCAAAAGAACAAAGAAAAGCAAAACGAAGCTATCTATCAAGACAGAGAAGCCCACAGTCCATCTTAAAGTTACTGCTATCACTATAAAAGTCAAAGAAAGGATAATCTGTTTTAATTTAAAATTCACCGGGGCCACTCCCCTATCTTATGAATCAGCATCTTGCATTGCATGAATCCACTTAGGAATGATTTAAGTGATGAAATACTTCTTCTTTATCTTTAAATGGTGTTACCTGCTCTAAACCTTCCACAGAATCATCCAGATACAAATCTTTTTCAAACCAATCTACCGACGTCACCTGATCTGTCCGATATAAATATAGGTTATTTTCTACATAGCTTTCGTTGCTGTTTACTACAAGATATTGTATCTTTCCTTCTTCTGTTAAAATAATATTATCGACGAGTCCAATTTTACCGTCTGTTGCATGTGCTTTAAATTCCATAAACTCCTCTATGCTTCTCAGGTTATCACTTGCATTTTCAGGTGCAGCTAAATCCGGTTCCGGCGGCACACTGGTATTCTCCAGCTGTCCGTTTCCAGTTGTTACCGGACCGTGATCAGAATCTAACACCGCATTTTCCTTATAGCTGTTCCACCCGAAATAATCTAATACCACTTCTTGATAAGAAGAAACGAAATCTTTATCTTCAGGCACCTCAGGGCTTTCGCGAATCGTTTCCTTATCTCTGTCTACCTTGAGATAACCTTCCTCCAGATTAATTTCTTCCTGTACATGGAAAGGAAGCAGAACTTTCTTGCCTGGAAGCCATTTTCTTGTATCGACCACAATAAATCGCAACTCCCAATCATCATTGAAATATAAATCTTTTACCTTTCCTATTTCTCCATCTGTTGCTTGAATAGTTAAATTCGTTAAGGTTGAACCAAGAAACATGACAACACCTCCAAAAAAGGTTTTATCCCGGAAATCGCCCGTAAACCCCGCTCTAACGCCTCTAATATAAAGAATGAAAATGCATTATACAGACGAGAGATCAGGCGGGCTGAATCCCTGAATCATTTTATTATCTAATACCCTTTCAGCAAGGTGTTAAACAAATCTATTATAATTGTTAATTATTTGTAAAATAACTTATCGGCACATAAAGACCGACCCTGCCATGCTCTTCATGATTTAACGTTGCGAAAATAACACCAATGACATTGCCCTCCTGATTCATAACAGGACTGCCGCTATTCCCCCGGTAAACGGGCGCACGGATCATCATGACTTCCTTTTCCCAGCCAGAAAGCTGCAGCGGACCTAATATCGTGCCCTCATTGGCAATTCCGTTAAAAAATAAAGGGTTGCCTATAAAACGGATGTCGTCTTCATACTCGACGGGTGCTGTTTCATCTAATGTCAAATAAGGAAGGTTATTTCCCTCAACTTCTACAACCGCTAAATCTATCTCCGGCATTTCTTCCACTACTTCTCCTTGAAATAAACCTTCTTCCGGAAAAGCAACCGTTATCGTCTGCTCATCCCCAATCACATGATAATTTGTTAAAATCGTCCCATCATCGGAGACAGCAAAGCCCGTGCCTCTTCCATCATTTGTTTCAATAACCACGACAGCTTCCTTGGATGCTGCTACCTGTTCCTCCTGTGATAACCGGCTGGACGCTTGAAGGAAATCTACAGCAGGAACCGAAATTACTCTCGGAAATAAGGAAAGTACATAAAACGTCATCGCAAAGGCTATCAGGATGGCTAATACTTTCGGAAAACGACGCTTTGGTTTAGGCTCTTCTTCTGCACGTGCTCTTTCCAATGCTTCCACTTTCGCTTGCATAACCAGTTCCTGCATTTCTTCCTCATCTATGTCTTCTATTAGATCCTCGTCCATATGCTTTTTAAGCTTATCCTTTTCGTCTTGTTCTTTCAACGTCCAGCCTCCTTTCGCAGCTTAATGAATCACTTTCATCTTATTTTAATAGAAGGAGCTCTGCTTTTCTATTAAAACAGCGTATCTCCCCTGTAATATAGGCGAAGATACGCTTCCTTCTTCCGTGTATTAATCAATTATTATACTTAAACACTCACCTTCAAAGAACCTTGCTGCATTTGATACATTTGATAATACGATCCACGTTCCGCAATCAAAGTATCATGATTCCCCTGCTCGATAAGGCTTCCTTTATCCAGAACAATAATTTGATCAGCCTGCTGGATGGTAGACAGCCGGTGAGCGATAACAAGTGTCGTTCTTCCTTGCTTCAGTACCTCCAGTGCATGCTGAATCAACAGCTCTGTTTCCGTATCGATATTTGCTGTAGCTTCATCTAAGATAAGAATCGATGGGTCAAAGGCAAGTGCCCGTGCAAAGGAAATTAATTGCCGTTCTCCTAATGAATAGGTAGATCCGTTTTCCGTCACTTCTTCATCATAACCGTTTGGAAGCTTTTCAATGAACCGGTCTGCCCCAACTGCTTTCAAGGCAGCAATCGCTGTTTCTCTCGTTATTTTTTCATCCTGCATCGTGACATTGCTCAAAATCGTACCCGAGAATAGAAATGGATCTTGAAGCACGATTCCCATATGACTGCGAACCTGCTGTCTGGACAAGGATAATGTATCCATCCCATCGATGGTAATCCTTCCTCTTTGCGGATCATAAAAACGAAATAGTAAATTCATAATCGAGCTTTTCCCAGATCCTGTGTGTCCTACAAAAGCAGTGGTCTGGCCCGCACCTACGTTAAAGGAAATATCTTTTAAGATATATTCGTCCTTTTGATAAGCAAAGGATACATGGTCAAAGGAAATCGTTCCTCTGTATTTATCGATTGCCCGGTTATCCGTTTCTTCCGCAGGCTGGTCTAACAGCTCAAATACACGGCTGCCCGCTACTCTTGCCTGTTCAATTAATGGAAGCTGATTCACGATATCTGTTACTGGCTCAAACAATCGGTTAATATAGTCGACAAAAGCATACAGGACGCCAATCGATATCAAACTCGTCATATCAAAAGAAGAAGCTCCAAAATACCAGATAAAACCGACAAAGGTAACATTACGAAATACCGTTACTAAATTATAAGAGGTTAGCGCGCTTAAGCGGATTAATTTCTTTTGGAATGTATAATTGCGATGATTTAATTCTTCAAAATCCGCTTTCATCGCTTTTTCTCTGTTGAAAGCTTGAATAATCGGCATACCTTGAATAGCTTCATTGATATTACCGTTAATTTGACTGATTGTTTTCCGTATCACCTGATTATATTTACCGCCAAAATACTTATAAAAACGCATCCAGCCATATAATAACGGAATCACAAGCAGGCAAAGTGCTGCGAGCTGCGGGTCCAAAATAAATAAGGCGATAAAGATTCCAGCCATATAAACCAGGCTGGCAACTACGATTGACAGGACGCGCTCATATAAATCACGAATTGCTTCCGTATCATTGGTGATTCTTGCAACAATGGTTCCCGCCGGCTGATCGATATAATAATTAATCGGCAGCCGCTCCGTATGCGCAAATAAATCTGTCCGCATCCGCTTGACAATCTGATTTGCAGACTTTTGTAATAAAAATGTTTGATAAAATTGAAAAACACCTGCAATAATCAATAAAACCATATATAATACCAGCAAACCGATGATTGGCGCTTTCTCCGGCTCGAAGAACGGATACGCTTCTTGGACAGATAATCGCTCCCCTTCCGCTCGAACGATATCATTATTCGAGGTAATCGTCAGCTCTCCATTATTCATCTCCCGTTCTCCTGTCAGAGGAAGCTCACCTTCAAAAACATAATAAGAAATACCGATTTGTAATAAGGTGTAGGTAGCCCCTGTGGGAGTATCTTCATTTTCCACGCGGTCCGATCGTTTTAACAGCTGTTCGTGATAAGGAGCTGTTGTATCATCTGCTGTTTCTACAGCTTCCCAATATCCTTCGACACCGAGAATATGATTATCAATGACCCGTTTAGCAATCAATGGCCCTGCTAATTCCAAAGCAACTGCTATCATTAAACAGACAAGACCTAAAATAATCCCTTTTTTATATTTTAAGGCGTATTGAAATAACCGCCTTTCCGTACTCTTCATCTTTCCACCTCCCTAGTCTCCCATCTGCTGCTGAACATATTGCTTGTAATACCATCCTTTTTCCTTCATCAATTGCTCATGGGTACCCTCCTCCGCTATTTCGCCATCCTCCAAAACGATGATATGGTCTGCATGCGTTACTGCAGAGAGGCGGTGTGCTGCTATAAATGTTGTTTTATTTTTTCGTTCCTCTTTCAGATGAGCAATAATAGCTGCCTCTGTTTTACCGTCAACTGCTGATAGCGAATCATCTAAAATAAGAATCTCTGGATCTTTAATAAAGGCACGAGCCAAAGCCACACGCTGCTTTTGACCTCCGGATAATGTAATTCCGCTTTCACCGACCTGAGTGTCTAACCCTTCAGGAAGCTGCAAAATATCACTTGCGAAATACGCCAGCTCAAGCGATCGGAAAATTTCTTCATCGGTCGCAGCCTCTTTACCAAACTGGATATTTTCACGAATAGTTTTGGAGAACATCATTTGATCCTGAGGAACATATCCTATCCATTCCCGAAGCTGCTTTAACGGGAGACTTTCTATTTCCTCTCCAGAAATCACTATCTTTCCTTGTACATCCGGATACTGTCTCAGCAATAATTTAAACAGCGTTGTTTTCCCTGCTCCTGTTTTCCCGACAACTCCAATAGTATCTCCAACCCGCACCTTTAAAGAAACTGCTTTTAAAGCCTTCCCTGCCGTATTTGGATAGGCAAAGGATACGTTATGAAAATGAAGCTCTTTCACTGCTTCAACTTGCTTCAGCTCCCTGTCATCCCGCACATCCGGCGGGTAGGATAATGTCTTGTTTACCCGGTCTAAGGAGGCATTTCCCCGCTGAAGGATATTAATTAGCTCTCCTACTGCGAACATCGGCCAAATCAACATCCCAAGGTAGACATTAAAAGTTACTAAATCTCCTAAAGTTAATCTGTTTTCAAAGACAAGCATTGCTCCGTAGCCAATTCCGATTGTATAAGACAAGCCGACCAGAATTTTCATTGTCGGTTCAAATAATGCATCGATTTGGGCGACTTCCATATTTTTGTCATACACATCTTTTGTCATATTCTCAAACCGTGTTTTTTCCTGTTCTTCCTGGACAAAGGCACGAATTGCACGAACGCCGCGAATGGATTCTAAAACACTGTTATTCATTTCCCCAAAAGCATCCTGTGCCTTGGTAAAACGACGATGTATCGCGCTTCCGTAAAAATTCATCATAACAGCCATAATGGGTAATGGAAGCAAAGCTGCAAAAGTCAGCGGCCAGCTGATGGTCAGCCCCATTACCGCAATAATCATCAGCATAAATATACTGGAATCAACCAATGTCAGGACACCAAAACCAGCTGTCAGACTGATTGCTTTTAAATCATTGGTCGATCTTGCCATTAAATCTCCTGTACGATATTTCCCAAAAAACGTTGGAGACATCGATAAAAAATGATCCATCAGCTTGCTCCGCATCCATCGTTCTAAAATAACCGCTCCGCCAAAAAGTGTATAATCCCATAAAAATGAAATAATATAATGGACAGTCAGCAGTACAATGTAACCTGTAATAACTGCCGTCAGAATTTGTACCGTTAATGTTTCAAATTGGATATGGTCGATAATATATCCGACTAATTTCGGAGGAATCAATCCAACTGCACTTGCCAAAATTAAAGCGATAATAGCGAATGTATATCGTTTCCAGTAATGCGCAAAGAACCAGCTTAGTTTCTTAAATACGGCAAACATCCTTTCACCTGCTTTCTATACCAAATTTTGCATTCTAAATTCATTTTCTGTTGAAACCCTCCCCGTAAAACGACCTGTAAGTTTCCGCCCCGATTCAATCATTAAGAAAGCACGTCAATTCTACATAGCGAACGGCAGCCAGATCGCATCTCCTTATTCACACCCCATTCTCTGGTTAAAAAATGCATCAAAAAAAGCGCACGCCATCTGTCGGCATACGCTTATAATAATCATTCTACTTATCCCATTATCAGCCGGCCACACGGAAACCTGCGGCCAGACAAACACTTCTCCCTTAAAAATTAAGAGAAAGCAAACCTGTTTATTGGAGGCCACAAAATCGTATTCTGTTGTATTTGATTAGATTGGTTGTTTTGATACTGTAAATTCATCATTTTGTGATTCCCTCCTTTTTTATTCATTTGAAAATTGAATGCCTTTTCATTATATATTCCTGTAATTGGTAAGTCAATTGTTTTTTTAATTTTAATAAAATTATATTATTTGAAAGCATTTTTTTATACGTTTCTCACGATTTTTTTCACCCTATTTATTTTCATATAATAAATTCCGTGCTATTATTTTTATTTAAGGGAGATGAAAGATATGAATTTAGATCAACTTTTAGATTTCAACGAAAAATTTGTAGACAGCAAAGATTATGAAGCATATGCAACGGACAAGTTCCCGAATAAACGTATGGTTATTTTCACTTGCATGGATACGCGTTTAGTGGAACTGCTGCCCAGAGCACTGAATATCCGAAACGGCGATGTGAAAATGGTGAAAAATGCCGGAGCTATTATCCGGAAACCATTTGACAGTATTATGAAAAGCTTATTAGTGGCTATTTACAGCTTAAAAGCAGAGGAAGTTGTTGTAATCGGCCATCACGGCTGCGGAATGTCCAATGTAGACACAGAAGCGTTACAACAAACTATGCTTGACCGCGGTATATCGGAAGACACGTTACATACCCTGGAGCATTCCGGTATTAACCTTCATAAAGAATTCCATGGTTTCGAGAAAATTGAGGACTCTGTGACTCAAAGTGTAGGAATTATTCGCAATCACCCGCTTCTTCCTAAGGAAGTGAAGGTTCATGGGCTCGTTATTGACCCGGAAACCGGAAAATTAGACGTCGTTTCCAGAGAAGACTAAAATAATATAAGAAAGGGCCCGCTCATTTTATGAAGCAGGCCCTTTTTAAACATTAAAAATGCTATTAGCTTATTTCTTTTGCATCGATTGAATAATTTCAATAACTTTATTCCTTGACTCTTCACTCTTATATTTTTTCATTTCATCCAGCATGACTGGCGCTGCTTTTTTTAGTGCAGCTGCTTCTTGAACCAGCTTTTCTGTTGTTAACGTTTCCTCTTCAACAACCTTCGCATATTTTTTTTCTTTAAAGGAATTTGCATTAATAATCTGATCCCCTCTGCTCGCCCCGCGAGAAAGCGGGATCAACAGCATCGGCTTCCGCAAAGCTAAAAATTCAAAAATTGCATTGGAGCCGGCACGGGATACAACAAAATCTGTAGCCGCGAAAATATCTTTCAGTTCCTCATGTACGTATTCAAATTGCGCATATCCTGGAACACGGAGAGATGGATCGACTTTCCCGCTTCCGCAAATATGAATAATATCAAACTGCATTAACAAGTCATCTAAAGCCTCACGGATTGTTGAATTTATTTTTTCCGATCCGCCGCTCCCCCCCATAACCAAAAGCACCGGCTTTTCTCCTGAAAGCTGGGCAAATGCTAATCCTGCCTTTTTATCGCCTGTAAATAATTCATCCCGAATCACCGCTCCAACATAAGCAGCCTTCTTCTCCGGAAGATATTGCATGGTCTCCGGAAATGTCGCCAATACTTTTTTAGTAAATGGAATAGAAAGCTTGTTTGCAAGTCCCGGTGTGAAATCAGATTCGTGAATCACTGAGGGAATGCCTCTTAATTTTGCTGCAGCAACTACCGGGACCGAGACAAATCCGCCTTTTGAAAAAACAACAGATGGCTTTCTTTTGCCTAAAATACGAAAAGCCTGCATCGTCCCCTTTAATACCTTAAACGGGTCTTTAAAGTTTTCTTTGGACATATAGCGGCGCAGTTTCCCGGTAGATACCGGATGATAGGTCACGCCCTCCAATTTTTCAATCAAGTTTCGTTCGATTCCTTCATAGGAACCGATGTAATCTACTTCATAACCCTGCTCCTGATAATATGGTATAAGTGCTAAATTAACAATGACATGACCGGCAGTTCCGCCGCCAGTAAATAAAATACGTTTTTTATTTCTTTTTTCCATGGATCAATTCATCCTTTCCCAGATTATTATATCAGCGTATAATGGGCAATGCACCTATTAATGTAACGAAAAATCGAATTACGAAATGTCAGGAAGATGAATGATGTACGAAACAACAAATCGAAGACAAAAAATCAAACTTTTTATTATCATTATGCTGCCGATTCTTGTGACTCAGGTCAGTATGAACCTGATGAATTTTTTTGATACGGTTATGTCCGGACAAGCCAGCGCCGTTGATTTAGCAGGAGTTGCAATCGGATCCAGCCTTTGGATACCTATTTTAACAGCTGTCAATGGGATTGTTCTCGCAATAACTCCAATTGTCTCTCAGCTTATTGGCGCAAAAGAGAAGCAGGATATTCCGCAGGTTATTCAGCAGGGTATTTATTTATCTGTCGGATTATCTTTCATTATTCTCATTACCGGTTTTTTTGTTTTAGAGCCTGTGTTACAGCTGATGAGCCTGGAACCGGATGTACACCATGTGGCAAAATATTATTTAATTTTTCTTGCTGCGGGCATTATGCCATTGTTTATTTTCCACACCGTACGAAGCTTTATGGATGGTCTTGGACAGACGAGGGCTTCTATGATTATTATCTTAATTTCTCTGCCAATCAATGCTTTTTTGAACTATATCTTTATTTTTGGAAAGCTGGGAATCCCCGCATTTGGCGGCATCGGCGCTGGAATTGCAACGAGTATTACCTATTGGATAGTCAGTATCATTTCTTTATATATGATACATAAGGTTGCTCCATTTACATCGTATCAAGTCTTTCAGGTGCGCTTTAAACCGCAGATTTCTTATTGGCTCAGTCAATTAAAAATTGGGCTGCCGATCGGACTTGCGATGTTTTTTGAAACAAGTATCTTTTCTGTGGTAACGATGATGATGAGTGTGTATGATACAAATACCATTGCCGCCCATCAGGCAGCAATGAACTTTGCCGGATTATTATACATGCTGCCGCTAAGCGTTGGAATGGCACTTACCATCGCCGTCGGGTTTGAAATTGGAGCGAAACGTTTTCAGGATGCTCGTACCTATACGTATCTTGGAATTACAGGCGGGATGATTATTGCCTTATTTATCGGGGTTATTTTGTTTGTATTTGATGACGCAGTAGCAGGGTTATATCATAATAATCCAGAAGTCATTGCCTTAACAAAGCAATTTATTCTGTTTGCGATATTTTACCAGCTTGCAGATGCAATTGGCGCTCCTATCCAAGGGGCATTAAGAGGATATAAGGATGTGAACGTCACCCTTGTTCTCGCATTGATTTCTTATTGGCTTATCGGCTTGCCGGCTGGATTTTTATTTGCAAACTATACCCATTTTGATGCCTTTGGCTACTGGATTGGAATTATTGTCGGTTTAAGTGCAGGCGCAATTGCTCTGCTGTTCCGATTATTACATATTCAGCGTAAAACAAAGCTAGTTTACCAGGCAAAGCGCGATTGAAAATGTTCTAATAAGGATTATAAAAAGCACCATGAATCTTTTTAATTGATTCATGGTGCTTTGATGTTATTTCTACAAGAATAGTCCAACGATGGTTGCTGAAAGAATAGATACCAGTATGGACCCGGCCAAAAGCTTCATTCCAAATTTAGAAACAATGACAGCTTTGGCATTATCAATCCCTTTTACAGTACCTGCGATAATACCGATAGAAGAGAAATTGGCAAAACTTGTTAAGAATACTGTTACAATACCAACTGTTTTATCAGATAGCTGATCCAGCAATGGTTGTAATTCCAGCATTGCTACAAATTCATTTGTTACAATTTTTGTACCCATAATCGATCCAGCTTGAACAACTTCACCTGGCGCAATCCCCATTAATACGCCTAGAGGAGAAATGATATAACCAAGAATTTCCTGCAGGGTAATTCCGGCGAAAACAGCTTGGATAATCCAGTTGACCAGTTCTAATGAGGCAATAAAAGCAATTAACATTGCAGCAACGATCAGTGCAATTTTCCCGCCTTCTAATGCACCATTTCCCATTGCCTCAAAAATACTTTTATCCTGACTGACGTCCGAAATATCCACTTTGTCTTCTTCCTTTGGAACGTTTACAGGGGCGATGATTGAAGCGATCATCAAGCAACTGAACATATTCAACGGCAAAGCAACCAAAACATATTCTGCAGGCAGCATTTGAATATACGATCCCACGATAGAAGCTGATACGGAACTCATTGCTGAGGCACAGACAATAAATAAACGATTTTCATTTAAATGGTGAAATTGCGAGCGTATTGCAATCAATGCCTCAGATTGACCGAAGAAAACACTATTTACACCATTAAATGATTCAATTCGAGGTAATCCTGTTATTTTGGAAATAACAGCTCCAATATACTTAATAATAATTGGAAGAACTTTTAAATAAGTAAGAACGGAAAGAATTGTTGCAAAAAAGATAATTAAGAGAAGCACATTGAAGAAGAATACGCCGCCCTCTGCCAACTCAAATCCACCTAACACAAATCCAATACCTTCTTGTCCGAATTCAATTAACTTATTGAATAAGTTTGAAATCCATCTGATAATGTCTTCACCAATTGCCGTAGAAAACATAAACCATGTAATAAGCAATTGGATAACTAACATAATACCAATGGCATAGAAGTTGATTTTTTTCTTATCATTCGACATTAAAAATGCTAAGCCGAGTGTAATGATAACTGCCAAAATCCCCAACAAAATATCCATATTACCGCCTCCTCCACATTATTGCCTGTAAACGCTTTATCATATATAACAAAAAATTTACAGGAAAAATTTCAAATCTACATATTAAAACAATACAAAACATTGAAATTCCTAAAAAAATGAATGTGATTATTTCATTAAGAACTCCTATTCAATTACTATCATATTAGTAATTGAAAATAATTTCAATGCTTGGAAAAGAGAATTAATAATTAAAAAAATTAGAAATAAATTGTAATATTTAGGATAAATAATCTATTTATGTCATATTAAATAAATCATATATAATATTTCCTAATTGCTTAAGAAAATACAACTTCAATTTGTCTGCACCTGTCGAGATTCGGAACTATTTTGGCTTCTTTATGATTTCCTAAGCTGCACTTATTGCTGAACATTCGAATCATAACAAGACTTCACTTAAAATCTCCCTGATTTTTAATATTTACAGCGGGATTTGAATTAGATATTTGCTGGAGAGGCTAACTATACTTTCTTAACATATATAAAATAAGAACACCATTAGGCTTTTAAAACACTGGTGTTCTTGCTAACAAGAATTATGTTTTATTTGCTTTTTTACAAAGAAATGATGTTAATTATAGCCACACTTTTGATGGGGCGAGTAATCGCAGTCCCAGAACGAAAGCCCTTTCCTATTCCTTTTAAAAAAGCCTTGATACGAGCATATCAGCTGATATCAAGACTTTTTCATTTTTTAACCTTCTAACAATAAATCATATGGATCTTCAAGCATTTCCTTGATTCGAACTAAGAATTGAACAGCTTCTTTTCCATCTACAATACGGTGATCATAGGATAATGCAATATACATCATCGGACGCACTTCAATGGAATCATCAGGCATAGCGATTGGACGCTTAATGATGTTATGCATTCCTAAAATACCAACCTGCGGCGCATTTAAAATTGGCGTTGACATCATTGAGCCGAAAGTACCGCCATTCGTAATTGTGAAGGAACCGCCTTGTAAATCGTTTAAGGATAATTTGTTATCACGTGCTTTTTTACCTAAATCAACGATATCTTGTTCAATTCCTGCGAAGTCTTTTCGATCTGCATCGCGAACAACTGGAACAACAAGACCATCATCTGTAGAAACAGCAATACCGATATCATAGAATTTCTTAATAACTAATTCATTGCCTTGGATTTCTGCATTCAGAAGCGGGAATTCTTTTAACGCTCCGACAACAGCTTTAGCAAAGAAAGACATAAATCCTAGTTTCACACCATTTTTCTCTAGGAATTTATCTTTTCGCTGCTTACGAAGCTCCATCACGGAAGTCATGTCTACTTCATTAAATGTAGTTAACATAGCTGTATTATGCTGTACTTCTACAAGGTTTTTAGCAATTGTCTGACGGCGGCGTGTCATTTTAACACGCTCTACCGGCTTATCAAACTCTGTTTTCTCTGATTTAGATTCTTCTTTTTTCTCCGGCTTCGATGGTGCAGACTCTTTTTTAGGCGCATTATTATGTGCATTGACATCATCCGGACGAACTCTGCCAAGCGGATCACGAGTCTGTACTTCACTTAAGTCAATACCCAGTTCGCGGGCACGTTTTCTTGCAGCAGGAGAAGCGATCACATCACCATTATTTTGTTCAGGTGCAGCTTCCTGCTTGCTTTCCTCTGCAGAATCCTGCTTAGGCTCTTCTTTAGGAGCTTTTTCATTTTTATCTGTTTCTTCCGCTTTGCTTTCTTCCTCGCCGGAAGATGCTCCCGCTTCGCCATTTTCATCTAATTTGCCGATGACATCTCCTACTGAAACGTCCTCGCCCTCATTACTGGTAATTTCAGCGATAACGCCTGAAAATTCTGAGTTGACTTCCACGTTTACTTTATCCGTCTCTAACTCTACAATTGCATCGCCTTTCTCTACTTTATCGCCTTCTTTTACAAGCCATTCTGCTATTGTTCCTTCTGTAATAGATTCCGCTAATTCAGGTATTTTAATTTCTTGCACTTTATTTTCCTCCTTCAAATTCGTTCAATGCTTGGTCGATAATATATTGATGCGCTGTTTTATGCACAGTAGGTATGCCTCCAGCTGGTGCTGCACGCTTCGGTCTGCTGATAACGTGTAATTCTTGATCCTCTTCAAGAAGCTCTCTCAACAAGTCATCTACAAAATCCCATGAACCCATATTTTTCGGTTCTTCTTGTACCCAGACGATTTCTTTTAAGTTAGGAAGTTTTTGGATTTCTTCTTGAATTGCTTTTTTAGGGAACGGATAGATTTGCTCTACACGTAAGGCGCGAATCCAATCACAGCTCGCTTCTGCTTCTTCCATTTCTCCTTCAATATCAATCATTATTTTCCCGCTTCCCAATAACAGACGGGTTGCTTTTTCTGAATCCGTATCAAAGTATGGCTGTTCACGCAATGGTTTAAATCCGCCAGTCGTAAATTCTTCGGCACTGGAAGCCATCTTAGTATCTCTGATAAGACTGCTTTTCGGTGTCATCAGAATCAATGGACGAGCCTCTGGGCGAGAACGCATTGCTGCCTGACGGCGAAGCAGATGGAATAACTGCGCAGAAGAAGTGACATTTGCTACAATCCAGTTATTCTCTGCAGCCATCTGCAAGTAACGTTCTAAACGTGCGCTGGAATGCTCTGGCCCTTGCCCTTCATACCCATGAGGAAGCAGCAATACCATATTTGATTTTTCATCCCATTTTGCTCTCGCTGAAGAAATAAATTGGTCAATAATTACCTGACCGGCATTGGCGAAATCACCAAACTGTGCTTCCCAAATAACTAAGGTACTTGGTGAATAAACACTATAGCCATACTCAAAGCCTAAAACTCCGGTTTCTGATAATGGGCTGTTACGAACATCAAAGGATGCTTTGACATCAGCCAATCCATGCATCGGACTATATTTTTCTCCTGTATTCACATCATGCAGGACAACATGGCGGTGCGCAAAGGTTCCCCGCTCTGTATCCTGACCTGTTAAGCGGATTGGTGTGCCATCTTTTAATATAGATGCAAATGCTAACGCTTCCCCGGTTCCCCAGTCAGCTTTGTTTCCTTCTTCTAATGCATCTTCTCTGCGTTTCAAGATTCTTTCCGTTTTCTTAAAGCCTTTAAATCCTTCTGGACGTTTCAGCAGTTCTTTATTGATTCCCTTTAAAGTCTCTAAATCTACTGCTGTTTCAAATTGATCTAATCTATTAGATAATACTTCCGGCATAGACTTCGGCTGCGGCTCACCAATTTCCGTTTCTGTCATACCCTTGTATATATCAGATAGTTTTGTATCAATCTCATTTTTAATTTTTTCAAATCCATCTGATTCTAATAGATTTCTTTCTTCCATTGCACGCGCAAATAACGTTGATACCGATGGATGATTATCAATTTCACTGTATAATTGCGGCTGTGTCGTTCTCGGCTCATCCATTTCATTATGTCCGTAACGGCGATAACCTACTAAATCAATTAGAACATCTTTATGGAATTTTTTACGATACTCACAAGCTATTTTCACAGCAGAAATACAAGAAATCGGATCATCTGCACTGACACGGATAATCGGAATTTCAAAACCTTTGGCCAAATCACTTGCATAGCGTGTAGAGCGTCCGTCTACGCGGTCTGTTGTATAACCGAGCTGGTTATTCGCAATCAGGTGAACAGTTCCGCCTGTTGTATACCCCGGCAATCCGCTTAAATTAAGCGTTTCTGCAACCACACCTTCTCCGATAAATGCTGCATCCCCATGAATAATCAGCGGCATTGCTTTATTCGTATCTCTAACAGGATAACCGCTTACATCACGTTCATCCTGTGCCGCCCGGGCAAATCCTTCCACAACCGGGTTGACAAATTCAAGGTGTGACGGATTATGCGCAAGTGTAATTTTTGTGTTTACTTTACTTCCATGGATAACTTCTTTTTCTGCACCAAAATGATATTTTACGTCTCCGGTCCAGCCATAGTTAATTGCTTTAGAACCTTCTGACGGCATCAATTCCTTGTCTCTTGTATAATTAAACTCGGAAAAAATCTTATCATATGGCTTTTTCAGTACATTCGCAAGCACAGCTAAACGTCCGCGGTGCGCCATTCCCATCATTACATGTTCAATGTTATCTTCGTTTGCATATTTTACGAGATAGTCAATCATCGGAACCATTGACTCTAAGCCTTCGATGGAAAAACGTTTTTGGCCGACAAATGTTTTATGAAGGAATTTTTCAAAACCCTCTACTTCATATAAACGCTTTAAAATATCCTTTCTGTCCTCTTGATCAGGATCAAATCTTGCATTTCCTTCTTCAATCAAATCAAACAGCCAGGTCCGCTCTTCATCATTATTGACATGGTCATATTCAAACGTAATGGTTCCTGTATAGTATTTCTTCAGCAGGTTAATAACATCCAAACCTGTTTGAACATCTTCTTTTTCCCGTTCCCAGATCCAGGAGGCCGGGATTTTTTTCAAATCTTCTTCTGTTAAATTATAATGCTTTAAATCAAGCATTACGGACGGAGCACTTTTATAGCCGCCAACGGAATAAATATCCGCATCTGTATGACCGTAACGCCGAATAGCCTCAACAAGTTTGATTGCTGAGGTTAATTTCGTCACATCAAAATCTTCTGATATATTCCCATTGGAAGCTGTTTGTTCACTGATAGGAAAGACTACTTCTGCCCCCGTCATCCAAGCAGGAGCTCCATATGCATCAAACAATGCTTTAATAGAAGATTCCACTTGTTCTGGATCTTCTTTGTACAATTCATACTGTTGTTCTAAATACCCCGCATTTGGTCCGTGAAACTGTCCCCAAAATTTTTCTGCAGACTCTTCATTTCCTGGCACGACTGATACCCCCATTGAATTAACTAATCCGTTCGTGAAAACGGTTCAAATTATTAATAAAACTATTGATTTCTTTACACCAACTAATATACATGATTTTTAAGGAGGTTACAAGGAATCAGAACCGATTTATTGGGATAATTCGACATTTTCTATTCTTCCATAAAAATAAATCAAAACAGCCTATTTTTTATATTATTGCGACAATTGTTTGAGCGGCTTTTGAACTCAAAATTCCGAGAAAAAGACGGCTGATTAAAATTAATATAGGAATAGTTCACAACCAGTGATTTTTCCGTTATAATAAGGACAAATTAGTAAATACAACTTCATTCTGCCAGAGAATCCCGGATTCAGCAGATTGGTAGTTACATGCAGCAAGCTTTGCAGGCAGTTTTCTATTCTTCTTTCAACGATTTCTGTAACAGAAGAGATATGTTTACATACAGCTGCCGCAAGATAAAAGCGTATCCATTACCCAAATGAAAATACGACGCATTTCTTTATGATGTAACATTGGATACCATCACTACATAAAAGGAGGAATCTTATTATGAAATTAGCATTGATCTTAGGAGTAGCTGTTACATTTATTGTTTCCTGTTTCACAGCTGGCTACGAAGCAAAACCGGGAGTACCAAAAGAAGATCAGCGTACTTAAGTATTAAAATAACGTTTTTCAAAATCACTTTATGTTCACTAAAAAAAGATGCCTCCATTTTTCGGAGACATCTTTTTTAATGTAAATTTGGAAAACCCTGCTGCCTTAATGCTTCATAGATAATAATGGAGGCTGTATTGGACAGATTTAAGGAACGAACCTCGTCATTCATATGAATTCGCAGGCATTTATCTTCTTTATCTGTCAGCAGTTCCCGCGGAATTCCTGTAGACTCTTTTCCAAATACAAAAAATTGATCCTGCTCCACAGAGGAAAAATCAAAATCAGTATAATATTTGGTTCCAAAGTTCTCTATATAGTAAAAGCTCCCTGCCGGATAGGTTTGATATAATTCATCGATGGAATCATATTCTTTAACATCAACATGCTCCCAGTAATCCAGACCGGCGCGGCGCACCATTTTACTGTCTGTTGAAAAGCCAAGCGGACGGATAAGGTGTAACGTCGTTCCGGTCGCTAAACATGTTCTCCCGATATTCCCCGTATTTGCCGGGATTTCTGGTTCAAATAATACTACGTGCAAACTCACCATTCATTCTCCTTCAATTGTAAATTCTAAAAGGGGATATCCCCAAAAGCTGGTTCTCTTCTTTCTATCCCAAAAACAATTATACACTAACTTATCTCAATCCGAAAAAACTTATATTCGATTTCCGGTGTCCAGGCAGCCGAGTCCTCATAAGACCAATAGCGGTTGCGGCTATTATCGGTATGCGCATTGACAAGCGGCATATTATCAGCATCTTTTGCTACTACAATGGTTGTATGATTCCATGTACCGTCTCCTTCAAAATCATAGCAAATCACATCACCAGGATTTAATTCTTCCGGCGTTTCCATCTCGATTCCCCTGATGCCGCGTTCCGAACCGCTTAAATACCATCGGAACGAATGCGCCACAGACCAGCTGAAGCTCCATGAGTCTTTCCCATACCACCAGCCTCTCTCCCGGACCGGCTCTCCCCACATCGGTCCTCCCCCCGCACGGAGACATTGGGAAATGTAATTCGTGCAATCATCTTCAAAACGACGATATTCCGGATTATAGCTGTTCCACCAGCGCTCTGCATATTTCACTGCTTCCAGCCGGTTATATTCTATTTCACGATTATTATCCTTGAGGTTTCCTTGTTTTAATACAGGGAGCTGATTACTGCCGTTTTCCGCTGGAGGCTTTTCAATCGATTGATGTCTGATTTCTCTATCTGATTGTTTCACAAGCTGATAAGGGACGACCTGCTCTTCCGTATAAAAAAAATCGCCCTGCTTCATTAGATATACCAAGTGTACCGCATATCCAGTACTTCTGGTTGTATCATAGGATTGTTTGCTGAAGACGTGGCCTTTTCCTTTTATCTTTACGATTTGTGCCTTTCGCTTTTCACAAAGCTTCTGCTTCTTACGCCACCAATCTTGGCCTTCCTTGCTGTCCTTGAAAAATTGCTGCCAATACGTTGTAATATCGCCCATAAAAAATCGCCTCCTCATCACAGCTTATGCATAAAGGAGGAGAATTAGGTCATAGAAACCGCTGGAATACCCGTGTGTCTTCCCTCTACTTCACCGTCATACCTGACAGCGCATTTTCCATTTCATACTGCACTTGTTCATGATCTTCTTTTTCCAGTGCTTTGGAGAGCGCTTCTCTCGCAGTATCTGTTCCTATCTTCCCTAATGACCAGGCAGCAGTACCACGGATAACCGGCCGCGGATCCTTTTCCATTACAGCTATTAAATCAGCTTCCGCGGATGCTTCTTTATAATGACCCAACGCTAAAATAACATTACGCTGAATTGGCTTTTTCCCTCTCCAAAAGCCGGACATATGCCCGAATTTTTCTTTGAACTCCCGATTTGATAAATGAAGCATCGGTTTAAGTCTTGGTTTAACCAATTCTGGCTCCGGCTCTAACTCCTGATGGAAATGGGAATCTTTATCACGGTTCCAGGGACATACCTGCTGACACGTATCACATCCATATAAACGATTTCCAATCTTATTACGGAATTCCTCCGGCAGAAAATCCTTGGTCTGGGTTAAAAACGCAATACAGCGCTGCGCATTCAATTGTCCTCCTTGTACAATAGCACCTGTAGGACAGGCATCTAAACAAATCGTACAATCACCACAGCCGTCCTCTACCGGCGAGTCAGGAATAAACGGAATATTAGTCAGCATTTCTCCCAGGTAAACAAACGATCCATATTCCTTGGTAATAATGGAGGTATTTTTTCCGCTGAAGCCGATGCCGGCTCGTTCAGCTACAGCCCGGTCGCTTAATTCCCCAGTATCTACCATCGACTTGATAACAGCATCCGGCATTTTTTCTTTAATATACTCTCCAAGCTTATCCAGCCGTTCCCGCAAGGCAACATGGTAATCAATCCCCCATGAAGCACGGGCAAAAATGCCGCGTCTGTCTCCTTTTGTCCCTCTCGGTGTCGTTTCCATTCTCGAAGGATAGGCGACGGCAATGGAGATGATAGACTTCGCTTCCGGCAGTAACCGCCCGGGCTCCGTTCTTTCCTCAATACTCCCTTTTTCAAAACCAGATTGGTATTTTAGTTCTTGCTGACGTCTTAACCGTTCTTTCATTTCTGTAAAAATATCAGCCGTTGCAAAACCAATTTTATCAATACCGATTGTTTTCGCGTAGGCCTGGATATCCTTTTTCAGCTCTTCTACTTTCACCATACCGCCTCCCTTCTATCTATTTTTTATCATGATTCGCTCACTTCAAACATTCGGATTCGGATTGCAGTTACACTTCCATAAAAAATCTTGCTTTACGCATTCGGTTCAATACCGCAGCAATTTCATTTTTCCTTGGTCTGGCTAAATCTCCTGGATGTTTTCCATTGCTTTTTGTCAATGTTTCCAGTCCTTGATCCATTTTTTTATCAATCTGATCGATCAATGCTGCAAACGAAGAAAAATGCTTCCCTTCATTTCGGTAAAGGTATTGGATAATCTCTGCAATCATTCTTGTTTGCGAAGCATCTACCAGCTGTTCTGTATAAGCAAAAGAAATAGGTTCTTTTCCAAATAAAATTTGAAATTGGCCTTTTGCCTGGATTTTAAACCTTTTATCTGTTTGCTTCGGAAACGTTGAAGCAGACAGCTGTCGTTTTTCTACGTTCATGAAATTCGTCTGCTCTACCTCACTATCGGCAATAGGGTCTTCTTTTATAATTTCCTGTGCTCTTTGTGTGACATTCTTTGGTTTATATTCCTCCATAAGAATAACCGTATCTGCCACGGCAAAATAATCCCCAGAGCCGCCGGTTACTAAAATAACTGATTTATCCGCTTCATCCACCAATTGTCTGATGCGATGTATAAACGGGGTGATTGGTTCATTTTTATGATCAATCAGTTTTTGCATGCGGCTGTCGCGAATCATAAAATTGGTTGCACTGGTATCCTCGTCAATCAGCAGGGTCTCTGCTCCAATCTCTAAGGCTTCCATCACGTTCGCCGCCTGGGAAGTACTTCCACTTGCATTACTTGTTGAAAAAGAAGTTGTATCTTTACCATGCGGAAGATTAGAAATAAATGGAGAGATATTCACCGACGAAATTTCTCTCCCATCTTCTGCCCGAATTTTGACAGCGCTCGGATCTGTACAGATATATTCCCGTCCATCACCCTCGCAATGAGGATAAATACCGCGTTCTATCGCTTGAAGCAGTGTACTCTTTCCATGATAACCGCCTCCGGTAATCAAGGTCACTCCCTGCTTGACCGCCATTCCTGTCAATGTTTTGCCATGAGGAAGCTTTAATTCTACCTCGTCTTCCGGCGGACTTTGAAAAGCAACCGCACCTTTGGCAGGTAAGTCACTTACGCCGCTTTTTCTTGGCAATACAGACCCATTGGCAATAAAGCTCACCCAGTTATTTTCTTTCATTGCACGCCATATAGCCTCTTGCTGATCAGCTAATTGAACAGCCTGCTGAATCGTTTTATCCTGAATATGAAAGACAGAATTCTCGATGATAGATGGAACTGCCTCATCGAATAACTTGATTGCTTCCTTTCCGTTAATGGATCGTCCATTAGCCGGCAGACCTGCAGACAGACAAACCGTTATGCCCTCCCCGGAAATACGTACTGCTGTCCGCTCTAATATCTCCTGACCCGGTCCATCAAAAGCAATCATGCCGCTTTTACCAGAACCTTTAATAAATGTTTTATTTTGATGCACTGCTTTATCGATCACTCTCGCAAAAGCGTCCTCTGCTGCTGTCTGTCGAGATTTTGTTTCCAGCCACTCAGCAGCTATATGCCGTTCCTTCTCCGGTATCCCGATTCTTATTTTGGAAGGGCTGGCAAACGGATCTCCTTGTACATAGTCGATATAAAGTGTATATCTCGGATACGTGTAGCTTCCGGCAATTTGTTTGTATGCTTTGTAACTTTTTCGGTCGATTTGTAATAAATTATTTTTAAGACGCTTCATCCTGGCTCCTCCATTCTGTTTTATTCTTTATAAACAGGGTACTATACTTAAAGTGCAAGTTCAAAAAGTCCGATAAATAGGACCAAGAAGTTCAAGGCGACGAGCTATTTCCAAACGGACTTCCACAGGATGTGGTGACTTCTGTGTTGTCCACAGGACGTGGACGGTTTTAACAGAAGTTCTTCTATGCTTTATAATACGTGAGTAACGGTTTTGGTGGGGCGAGTAATCGCAGTCCCAGTCCCATTGGAAATAGCTCGTCAACGCACTTCCGCAGGATGCGGTGGCTTCTGCGTTGCCCACACGACGTGGGCGTTCTTAGTAGAAGATCCTTTTCCCGACGTGTCATTTTTATTGGATTTTTTGAACTTCCTCTTATAGGTGAGGAAACAAATATTTTACAAAATAAAAACGCAACACTTCGTAAGACTAAGTACGAAACACTGCGTTATCACATATGTATGGAGCGGGTGAAGGGAATCGAACCCTCATCATCAGCTTGGAAGGCTGAGGTTTTACCACTAAACTACACCCGCATGATTTGTTTTGTTTTCCAACGACAAAATTTATTATAGCAACGTATTCGATAAAAATCAACAATAAATTTAATTTTTTTCATGAAAACTTAACCGAAAATTAATATTTAACAAAAATATACCTAAGAATAATTTATAATACCGGTGCATATACTTCTATAATGCCCAAATGTTTCTCGTATAATCTGTTTACATTCGTCTGGTCGCGTAATAAACTATTATTATGCTTCACGGAGAGGAGAATTTTAAAATGTCAGTATATTCAACCATTCTTACCCAATCGGAATTTGTGGATAAGGATAGTCTCAGCTACCCATTTGAAGAAAGAGGATTACAGTTTGGCGATGGCGTTTATGAAGTGATTCGGATTTATAAAGGAGAGTACTATCTCCTGAAAGAACATGTGGATCGCCTGTACCGTTCTGCCGAAGCCATTAAAATCAAAATCCCTTATCATAAAGAAGAGATGACAGACCTATTACATCAATTAATGGAAAAAAATAATATGAAAGATGATGGAAAGGTGTATATGCAAATCACACGTGGCTCTGCTCCCCGGGATCATGCCTTTCCATATGAAGTCACACCTAATATCTATGCTTACCTCCAGGATCTGCCCAGAAATGAAAAGATTCTGGAGAACGGCGTAAAGACCATCTCGCAGCGTGATGTCCGTTGGGAAAACTGTTATATCAAAAGCTTAAATCTGCTGCCAAATGTTTTAGCAAAGCAGACAGCAAAAGAAAATAATTGCTATGAAGCCATTCTGCATCGAGATGGCGTGGTAACAGAATGCAGCTCTTCCAATATCTATCTCGTAAAAGACGGAAAAGTATACACGCATCCAGCTACTAATAATATTTTGCATGGATGTGTACGGATGGCCGTGGAGCGCTTTTTAAAAGCTGAAAATATTCCGCTGATTGAAGAAGCTTTCCAAATTGAAGATATCCAACATGCAGATGAAATGTTTTTATCCAGCAGTACATCAGAGGTACTGCCTGTTATCCAGCTCGACAATGTAGTTGTCGGAAATGGTGAACCCGGAAAAATTACCCGTACCCTGCAAAGAGCGTATGAGCAGGATGCTAAAATTACTGATAAGTTAATTAAAAATGTGTAATAAGAAACAGTCGTCTCTTTTTTAAAGGCGGCTGTTTTTATATAGAAAATATGTATATCAAGTCTTTTTACAAAATAAACCCAATAATCATTTCCGGCATGGACTCACTGGAAAAATTATTTCCCGATTATTTGATATAAAAGAAAGACTAACTATATAAAGTCAAGTGAGAAATAAAAGAGATGGTTTTAGAGTTGAATAATGATTTTACAGAAATGAAAGCACACGAAATAAACCTGAGAAAAGTTCTTTTTTCGCAAGGTTATTGTCTAATTTCATAGGGTTCATTCTTCTTGAGTATCGCATGAATGATATAGCACAGTTTTCTAGCGACAGCTCCAACAGCCGTGAGGTGATGCTTTCCTTCTGAACGCTTTTTTTGATAGAAGTCTTTAAGAACAGGATCGTGTTGTGATGCCACCAAAGCAGCTGAAAATAAAGATTTTCGCAAATAAGGTGACCCTCGCTTGCTCATGACGTTATGTGTAGCTTCATATTCACCAGGTTGTGTGACAGAAGCATCTAAACCAGCATAAGCTACTAACTTTGCAGGATTGGAAAACTTATGAATATCGCCAATTTCTCCAAGAATAGAAGCACCGTTAATGGGGCCGATTCCTGGAACGGTTTCAATGACGGAATGTAGCGTATGCATAATTTTCTTGATTTCCATTTCTGTTTCCTTAATTTGTGTTTCGAGAAACTTCAGCTGTTCAATCATAGAGCGAAGTTGGAAAGTAAAGGCATCTTGGGCAAATTTGATTCCAAAAGAGTGTGACGCTGCCTGTTTTAATGATTCTGCTTTTTCCATACCTAATCGGCTTCGACTGGCTTCACTAAGTAATTCAGCTAATGTATCCGCCGGGACTTTATGAAGTTTTTCAGGGGAGCTATATTCAAGTAAAATTTCTTTGGACGCTTTTCCAAAGATACCTATTTTGCTAAATACAGAATCGTATTCAGGAAATACTTGATCCAATACGGCAATAATTTTTCGTTTAAAGTCACTGGATGTGCCAACCAAATAAGTACGATAACGAGACAATTGTTTGAGAGAGAATATGTTCTCATCGGAAAGGGATGTTTCTATGAAAGCTCCATAGCGAATTAAGTCTGCGATTAATACAGAATCGATAATATCATTCTTTCGTTTTCGAATTTCTGTTCCTTTCCGCCAACCATCTGTTTGAATGGGATTCAGGACATGGATTAAAAGATGACGGTCATGTAAAAATGAGTAGATGGCTAACCAATAGTGCCCAGTAGCTTCCATACCTACAGTAAAGTCGTCTATGGAAGGGGAAAAGGATTGGAGTTTTGTAAGTAATTTTTCTCCACCTTCTGTTGTGTTAGGAAAAGAGAATCCTTTAAGTACAACCTTGCCTTCTTCATTCATAACAGAAGCTACATGAGTACGTTTACCAATATCGATACCAAGGTAGAACATGAAATCACCCTTAAAAAATATTTTGGATTGAATGCCACTCATCTGAAAAGCGTTACTACCTTGTCCTAGATACGGAGTAAGGCGAAAGCCTTCAACATCTAACTCATTCGTAAACTGCTTATCAGAGAGAGGCGCCAGTCTTTCGATAACGAGTTCATAGACCCAAGGAGAAAACGGCTTAACCTCTCAATCCAATAAATATATTATCTCAGAAAAACTGAGTTAATATCTAACTAAATTACTTTGGTTCATAGAGTTTCCTATTAAAAATCGGAAGATAAAAACTCTAAATATAATATACAAGGAGATAACAATCGTTATTATTAGGCTGACTGCTATAATTTTCAAGAAGGATTTCCGTTTTATTTGACTAGGTTGTTCTACTTTCATTGCTTCTTTTTCCACTTGATAAGAAAGCATCTTCGACGGTACCGTATCTGATGCCGTTACTCCATACAGCTGTCTATGCCCTGCTATTTCAAACATACGCTCATCTGTTACTGATCCGAACGCACGTCTGTCCAGTTCCTTCAGCAGTTTTGCTCTATCCTTCCGTTTGGTTAGACTTAATAAAAAATTTACTTTTACAATATGAGGAATCTCGTCTACTTGTAAACGCTTGGCTAATAGCTTTCCTGCAAATAAACGTTTTCGAAATGCTTTATATTCTTCTTTATCCGCTAAATAAATTTCTATCGAACTGGTAAGTTGATGTTTATATATTTGATACCTTTTAATATCCTGCCATTGAATAAAAATCGCACGTTTTAATGGATGTTTGATAATAAGCATATCTTTTGTCAGCGTGAGATACGGTTTTAAATCGACAAGCATTTTAATCGCAAAAAGTGTGGAACCCCCAAAAATCAAGGGAAGGATAGTAAAATATAACCATCTACCGTATTCCCTTCCTTAAAAGAATAGATACATATCGCCATTCCCAATATAAAATAAGTAAGAGAGAGAATAAGAGCTAAAACACTCTTCCCTTTTGAAACGTATAAATAAACTTCCTGTGTACCCAACATTATAACCTCCGAATCATTTTCGTGTCATTCTATTGATTCTTTATTTTACCATATTTTACTTGATATACATTTAAAAAATATACAAATAAGCTCTATAGCTAACCAAATCTGTACAGTTAATCCTTATTGATTCGAATTCCGAAATAGTTTAAACTAAAATTATATAGAACGAAATTCATTTAAAATTGAGGAGGAATTACATGTCTGCATCAACAGAAAAAAGACCCGTTACCACAACCGATTTTCAGAATATTAAGGTTCTTAGTGAACCAGAGTTTATTTCAAAAAATAAATATAGTTATGTCATCACCTCTGTGAATGAAGATAAAGAATATAAATCACAGATTTATGTACATAACTTGAAAGATGATTCTCACAAGCAATGGACTGCAGATAATCATCGTAATCATACGTTCCGTGTTTGCCCGAATAAGGATAAAGCCTTCTTCCTTTCCAACCGCAGCGGAGCTTCACAGATTTGGCTAATAGCTTTGGACGGCGGGGAAGCAAAACAGATCACTACTTTTCCAAACGGCGTCTTCTCCCCTATCTGGTCAAACGATGGAAAGTCGATTATATTCTGCTCCTTTCTGGAAAAAGATGATGATATTGCTGCCTTAAAAGAGTTAAGCAACGAAGAAAAAGAGGCAAAACAAAAGGAAGCACAAACAAAACCGCTTATTGTCGACCGTTTAAAGTACAAGTCGGATGCCAGAGGCTTCCATGACCAATCCACTGTACAAATCATCAAATATGATATAAACGCAGACAAATTTCATCAGCTCACAACCAAAGAGGCAGATCATCATTTGGTTGACCTTGCCCCGAACGGCGAACACCTTATCTTTGCGGCTAATTTCGAGGAAGATGCGGATGCCTCCCTGATTTCTGATTTGTATTTACTGGATCTGCAGTCAAAGGAAATAACGAAATTAACAAACAGTAAAGGCAGCTATTCTGACGCCAGATTCTCCAGAGACAGTAAAAAAATTATTGCTTGCGGGCATGAGTTTGAATATGCAGGCGCAACGCTCATTAAGCTGTTTCTGTACGATGTAGAAAACAAAGAAAGAAAATTGCTTTCTGGAGATTGGAGCATTCAGCCTGGTGATACCATGGTTGGCGATACGCGTCTTGGCAGCTCAGAAACTGGTCCTGTCTGGTCACATGACAATGCATCCATTTATTTTCTTGGATCAGATGCTGGAGCTGTCAATCTATATGAAACAGATTTAGAAGGAAATTTAAAAACACGTTACAGCGATGATAATCACGTATTCGGCTTTTCTTATCATCCAGAGACAGACAGCTTTATTTTAGGAATCAGCAAACCGGAAGACCCTTGCAATTTTTATAAACTGGACTCAGATAATACCCTGGAGCAGCTGACAGATGTAAATAAAGCTTTTATTCATGAAGCAGCTTTATGCGAACCAGAAGAAATCTCCTATACATCAAGCGATGGCTTAGAAATTCAAGGCTGGCTGCTTCGCCCTTACGGATTCCAGGAGGGAAAGAAGTATCCATTTGTTTTGGAGGTGCACGGCGGTCCGCATGCTATGTATGGGCAAACCTTCTTCCATGAACTCCAGCTGCTTGCAGCGAAAGGGTATGTTGTCCTTTATACCAATCCACGCGGCAGTCATGGATATGGACAGGAATTTGTTAACGGGGTGCGGGAGAACTATGGCAAAGGAGATTATCGCGATCTGATGGAGGCGGTCGATTATTGCTTAGAACAGTATTCCTTTATTGATGAAAACCGCTTAGGCGTGACTGGCGGAAGCTACGGCGGGTTTATGACGAACTGGATTGTCGGTCATACGAACCGTTTCAAAGCAGCCGTGACACAAAGGTCCATTTCCAATTGGTTAAGCTTTTATGGAGTCAGTGATATCGGCTTCTTCTTTACCAAGTGGGAGCACGGCGTGAATTTATTAGAGGATCCAACCGGACTGTGGGATATATCTCCGTTGAAATATGCAGAAAACGTGGAGACACCGCTTCTTATACTGCACGGCGAAAAGGATTATCGCTGCCCGATTGAGCAAGGGGAACAATTATTTATCACATTAAAGCATTTAAATAAAGAAGTGGAATTCGTCCGTTTCCCGAATGCTACTCATGAATTAAGCCGAAGCGGCGATCCATCACTTCGGGCTGCCCGGCTGGAAAATATCTGCCGCTGGTTTGATAAATATCTTTAAAACCACATACATTTTAAAAATAGAGGCGACAATTTTTGTCAGCCTCTATTTTTAATTATCCTATGATGATACACTGCCAATTTTTGGCTCGTGTTGATCCTTCTGCGTTCGCAATGTCTGTAAATACGTCTGTAAAGATTGAATATCTTCATTCTTCAAGTGCTGGTTTTGCCAAACAAGCTTTGCCGTTTCCAGACTGGTAAAATACGGGATATTAAGCTGCGTACAAAGCTCTCTTAACTGAAAGCCAAATCGTTCTTTATCTCTGCCGACGCTTGGCACATTAATCACATAAGCAGGCGGGTCCTGTAAAAACAGCTTTTTGAGATTAGCTAATTCCCGATCTACTGCTGCGGAAGGAATATGGTTTTTCTCCAGATAAGCACTCGTTCCCTGCGTAGCGATTATTTCTGTGTTTCCGGCAATTTCCTGAATAAACGGGATGCTTTCTTTCTTATGATGGTCACTTATCGATACAAACCATTTTTTTGTATCATGCAGCTTGTGCTGAGAAGGAAACACCGCCTTACGAATTGCTTTTTCCAATGTCACATCCATCCCGATAGCTTCCCCGGTTGATTTCATTTCCGGTCCTAAAATATGGTCAACACCTTTTAATTTATTTTTAGAAAAGACAGGTGCTTTCACCGTATAATATTCCGGTTCCTGGTAAGAAGTGAATTCTTTCATAAAATCCTGCAAAGACTCCCCTAATTGTGCATTGACAGCTAAAGCAACCAGCGGAATCCCTGTTACCTTGCTGACTGCCGGAACTGTGCGGGAGGATCTAGGATTTACTTCCAGAACATACACTTCTTCTTGGTAAAGAACAAACTGGATATTCATCATCCCGATAATCGGAAGCTCTCTGGCAATCTTTTTAGAGATTTGATAGATTTGCTTCTTTTGCTGTTCCGTCAGTGTTATCGCCGGGAATACGCTCGTGCTGTCTCCTGAATGCACCCCTGCTTTTTCGATATGTTCAAAGATTCCTGGAATAATCACATTTTCGCCGTCACTCACGACATCGACTTCACATTCCAGTCCAGGCATATAGGAATCCATTAATAATGGCCAGCATTGATCGTAGGTATCTACCTGTACTCTTTGTACATTGCTGAGTAATTCTTCTTTATTGTAACAGACAAACATCGACTGACCGCCAATCACATAAGATGGACGAATCAGAACAGGATATCCGAGCTGATAAGCCGCTTCCTTCGCTTCCTCCACACTATGGACAATTTCCCCATGGATGTGAGCAATATCTAATTGCTCTAAGAAGGTATAAAATTGCTCTCTGTCTTCCATTTTATCCATATTTTCAGGCGCTGTTCCTAAAACAGAAACACCGGCTTCTTTTAACTGATTCATAAGGTTAATAGCTGTCTGTCCGCCAAATTGGACGAGGACGTCTTGAATATTCTCTTTTTCCATGACACGTAGTACATCCTCCAGAGCCAATGGTTCAAAATAAAGGCGATCAGCTACTGTATAGTCCGTGCTCACTGTTTCCGGGTTATTATTGATCATAATTGCCTCATACCCGGCTTTTTGAAGTGCCTGCACAGCATGCACAGAGCAATAGTCAAATTCAACTCCCTGCCCGATACGGATAGGACCAGAACCGATAACCAGCGCTTTTTTCTTATTCGATACGGTCTGCACTTGATTGGAACCTGACCAGGTTGAATAAAAATAGGTAGAATGTTTCCCCGACGTTCCCGGGCATGTATCAACAAAACGATAATTAGGTGACAATCCATGATTTTTATAAAATTCACGGAGTACAGCCGGTTCAATATGGAGGAGCTTTGCTAATTGGACATCACTGATACTATACTGCTTCGCCTGCAAGATTTTCTCTTCCGTTATATTCCCCCAGCCGGTTGCTGCCAATTCCTTTTCCAATTGGATGATAGCTGCTATTTTCTCCAGGAAATAAGGCTGAATCAGTGTCCGTTTTGCAATCTCATCTACAGTGAATTGACGCCATAAGGCTTCACCGATAGCGAAAAGACGTAAATCATTCGGCTCTTCAAGCAACGCCATTAATGCTTCATCCGACTTTTCTGCAAAGGATGGCCACCGCAAGGATTGAACATTCATTTCCAGAGAGCGGACCGCTTTATTTAATGCGCCTTCGAAGGTTTTATCTAAGGACATGACTTCTCCTGTTGCTTTCATTTGTGTTCCAAGCGTACGATCTGCTTCGGAAAATTTATCAAATGGAAAACGCGGGATTTTTACAACGGTATAATCCAAATCCGGTGTAAAATGAAGATAGGTCGCTCCGCTGACCGGATCAACTAGTTCATCCAAATGATAGCCGACTGCACATTTTGCTGCCACTCTGGCAATCGGATAGCCTGTTGCTTTAGAAGCCAGCGCAGAAGAACGGCTGACGCGGGGATTTACCTCGATAATACAATATTCATTTGTTTCCGGATGGAAGGCAAATTGAATGTTACAGCCACCCACCACTTCCAGCGCACGAATTATTTTTATCGATGCGTCACGCAAGATTTTACTTTGTTCAGCAGTTAATGTCTGAGCAGGAGCGACTACAATGGAATCGCCGGTATGCACACCGACAGCGTCGACATTTTCCATGTCACAAATAATTTGACAGGCGTCATTCTCATCGCGCATCACTTCATACTCCATCTCTTTCCAGCCTTTAATGCTGCGCTCAACAAGCACCTGCGTAATCGGGCTTAGATGAAGCCCCTTTGCCAGCAGCTCGCAAAATTCTTCCTTATTATTTGCAAATCCTCCGCCTTCTCCGCCAAGAGTATAAGCTGGACGGAGAATAACGGGATAGCCTATTTTCTCTGCAAACGTCAGGCCGTCCTCTATATTTGTCACAATTTGTGATTCAGAAATGGGCTCCTTGATGGAAATCATTAACTCTCTGAATTTTTCTCTGTCTTCCCCCTTTTGTATGGAAGCAATGGAGGTTCCGAGCAGGGTTACATCGTGTTTCTTCAGAATCCCTTTCTCATGAAGCTCTAAGGATAGATTTAACCCTGTCTGTCCGCCCAAGGTGCCAATTAAACCATCCGGCTTTTCCTTTTCAATGATTTTTTCGACGACCTCTACTTCTAACGGTTCTAAATAGACTTGGTCGGCGATGGTTTCATCTGTCATAATGGTAGCAGGGTTGTTATTGATAAGCACAACCTCCAGCCCCTCTTCCTTTAAAGCAAGACAGGCTTGCGTCCCGGCATAATCAAACTCTGCCGCCTGCCCGATAACAATCGGCCCCGATCCTAAAACAAGTACTTTCTTCATCCCTGGATGTATTGGCATATCTTATTCTCCCTTCTCCTCTATGTCTGCTGCAATAGCCGTTATCACTCCGATAAAAGTGAATAACTCTTCTTTCTCTGTTGTTAATGGAGGCAAAATACGCACGACATGCTCTCCTGCTGTTAATACAAGAACCTGTTTTTCTCTTAATTTCTCCACCCAGACCCCTGCTTTATTTTCAACTTCCAGCCCGATAAGAAATCCTTTTCCTCTTACCCCTTTAATAAGTGAATTGGTTTCAGCAATTTTCGTTAACCCTTCAACTAACAAGGTGCATTTTTCCTGTAAATCTTGTAAAAAAGCAGGGTCTGCAATTTGCTCTAATGTAGCCAGCCCAGCTGTTGCCGCCAGCGGATTTCCCCCAAAGGTGCTGCCATGGGTTCCTGGTGAAAAACTGTCCGCAGCTTTGTTTTTTGCCAATAATGCTCCAATCGGAAAACCAGAGCCTAATCCTTTAGCCAAAGCGATAGCATCCGGCTCAATATCGTACTGTTCATAGGCAAACAAAGTACCCGTCCTGCCGACCCCAGTCTGGATTTCATCGACCATAAACAGAATATCTGCCTGCTTACAATAGTCATACAGTGCTTTTACCCACTCTGCGTCCGCCGGATGAACGCCGCCTTCTCCCTGGACCAGCTCCAGTAAGACGCCCGCTGTTTTATCAGTGTCTATTTGCTCCAGCGCTTCCGGCTGATTAAACGGCAAATAGGTAAAACCAGGTGTTAATGGGGTAAATCCGCTATGGATTTTGGGCTGTGCAGTTGCAGCCATCGTATAACCGGTTCTTCCATGAAAAGAGTTTGAAAAAGTAACCATTTCCGTTCTTTCCGGCTTCTGCTGGTCCTTTGCATATTTTTTAGCTAATTTGATTGCTGCTTCATTTGCTTCAGCACCGCTGTTACAGAAAAAGGCCTGATCAAAGCAGCTTAGCGAGACTAACTTTTCTGCCAATGCTTCCTGCTGGGGAATCTGATATAAATTAGAAACATGCCATAAGTTCTCTAATTGCTCGGATAACTTTCCCCGTACATAATCCGGCACATGGCCTAAACTGCATGTTGCAATCCCGGATGTATAGTCCAGGTATTTCACATCCTGATTATCCCATACATAGCTTCCTTTTCCTTTTACAATGGTAAGCGGCAAACGCTGATAATTTTTCATTAATGCTGATGTTGTCATTGTATTAGACATGCTCAAACTCCTTTTCACTTAAAATCGTCCCTACTTTTTCTCCGTCTAAATATTTCAAAATATCATTTGGTTCTAATCCATTTAAAATAACCGATTCCTCTACGCCGCCCTGCAAGCTTGCCAACGCCGAACGCACCTTGGGAATCATGCCGCCATAAATAACGCCGGAATCAATCAGTGCTTCTACATCCCTTTTCGTTAAATGATGGTGGATCACTTCTTTTTGGTCGATTGTTTCCATCACCCCGGGAATATTACTGATCAGAACAAGTTTACAGCCTAATGCCTCCGCTACTGCACCAGCCGCTGTATCGCCGTTAATATTGAAACGGGTTTCTCCCTCACCTGCTGCAATCGGGGAAATAACAGGAATACCGCCTGCATCCAGAATCATGTCGATCCAGGACGTTTCCACTTTGGTAACCTCTCCGACAAAACCAAGCTTCCCATTTTGAATTTGTTTTGCCTGCAGCAGGTTGCCGTCTACGCCGCTAAGGCCAATTGCTTTTCCATTTTGATTTTGAAAGGAACTGACGATTCGTTTATTGATGGTACCGCTCATTACCATTTGCGCAACTTCTAACACTTCTTCCGTGGTAACTCGAAGTCCATCGACAAATGTACTTTCAATATTCATCTGCTCCAGCGCCTGGTTGATTTCCAGACCGCCGCCGTGAACAATTACTGGTTCACAAATCTTTTTTTCTTTCAGCTCGATTAACAGCTCATAAAAAGTCTTTGGCAGCTCCTGCAAAATACTTCCGCCTACTTTAAACACTACTTTTGTCATTAGAACACCTCACGTTCGATAGGATGCGTTGATTTGTACGTAATCATAGGTTAAATCACAGCCCCAGACAGTTGCTTTCTCCACGCCGTCTGTTAACCCGATAAAAAGGTGAACCGTATCTTTAACCAATTCCTCTACACAATTCGGTTCATGGAAGGAAAGCAGCTGCCCTTCCTTAATAATCTGCTCTGAGCCAATTGCAAGCGATAGCCCCTGTTTATCAAATGCTACGCCGCTTGCGCCAAGTGCACTGATAATTCTCCCCCAGTTGGCATCTTCACCATAAATTGCTGTTTTCACCAGACTGGAGCCAATCACTGCTTTTGCCATCTGCGCCGCTTCCTGCTCCGATTTGGCCCCTTCTATACTTACTTCAACCAGCTTGGTTGCTCCCTCTCCGTCCTTAGCTATCATTTTTGCAAGCTCCCGGCTGACGAATTGCCATGCTTCCATAAATTGATGCCATTCTGGATGCTGCGGATGAAGCGTTTCATTATTCTGCATTCCATTGGCTAAGATAAGTACCATGTCATTTGTGCTGCTGTCTCCGTCCACTGTAATACGATTAAAGGACTGATCGGTTGTTTGTCTTAATCCCTGCTGAAGGCTTTCCGTTTCTACATTTGCATCGGTTGCAATAAAGGAAAGCATGGTCGCCATATTCGGATGAATCATACCTGATCCTTTTGCAGCGCCCGCAATGGTGATAACTTTTCCATTTATTTCAACCTCGACAGCAATATGCTTCGTTTTCGTATCCGTTGTTAAAATGGCATGTTCAAAATCAGCAGCTGCTTCGCTCTCCCCAATACGGGCGATAGCCCCTTTAATAACATCCATTGGCAGCATCTCGCCAATGACTCCTGTGGAGGCGACAGCGACTAAGGAAGAGTCAATTCCTATTTTTTCGGCTGTAAGCTGCTGCATTTCTAACGCATCCTGATAGCCTTGTTCACCTGTATACGAATTGGCATTAGCAGAATTGACAACGACTGCCTGCAGCTGGCCGGAATGCTTTAGTGCCTGCTGTGTTACATCCAGCGGGGCTGCCTGAAATGTATTCTGCGTATACACTCCCGCGGCATTTGCTGGTACATCGGAATAAAGCCAGCCGAAATCACGCTTAGATTTCCGCAGCCCTGCGTGTATGCCTCCTGCAGTAAATCCTTTAGGCTGATCAATATGTGCATTTTCTAAAATTTTAAATGACTTCGATAATGTATGTTCCACCTATGGTTTTCCTCCTCAAAGTTGTTCTCTTTTAGATTATGGAAATACTGGAATAAACTCCAATCCCATTGTCTCATCCCATCCGTTCATCAGATTAGCATTATGAATTGCCTGGCCAGCCGCTCCTTTTACTAAATTATCAATCGCCGACGCTATCACAATGCTGTTTGTCCGCTCGTCTACATACGCTCCAATATCACAGTAATTACTGCCCGTTACCCCTTTTGTTGCCGGAAAATGACCTTCTGGCAAAATACGGACAAAGGATTTCTCCTGATAGTATTCCTGTAGATAATCTAAAATGGAGGCGGTGGTTTCCTGACTTTTCAAATCTGCATATATTGTGCATAACAGCCCTCTTGTCATTGGAATCAAATGCGTTGTAAAAGAAACCTTTACATCATTATCTGCAAATTGGGATGCATAACGTTCAATCTCCGGGATATGCTGATGCTGGCCAATTTTATATGGAACAACATTTTCATTTGCTGAAGAGAAATGGGCTTTTTCACTTAAACCTTTTCCAGCTCCGGAAATCCCTGTTTTCGCATCGATGCGAATACCCTCTGTCTGAATTTTATTCCCATCAATAAGCGGGATTAATGCGGATAAAGCAGCAGTCGGGAAACAGCCCGGGTTAGAAATAATCGACGCTGATTTGATTTCCTCTGTAAAAATATCACTGAGTCCAAATACTGCTTTCTCCAGCACATCTGCAGAAGCAGGTTCTTTTCCATACCATTCCTTATATTCCTCTGAAGTAAGCCGGAAGTCGCCAGATAAATCGATACATTGAACGGAGGTATCTTGGAAAGAAGGAATAATATTTTTAGCGACACCAGCTGGAGTTGCTAAAAATAAAATATCAATCTCTTTTTCTAACTCCTCGGTATTTAATGCTTCCATCTCTTTCGTAATAATACCGTTTAAATGCGGATAAGTAGCTGATAACTCCTCTCCTGCCTGTGATTGTGATATAATTTTAGTAATCTCGATTTCTTTATGTGATTGGAGAAGCCGGATAAGCTCGATCGCCCCATACCCGGTTCCGCCAATAATTGCTGCTTTCTTCAAAACACTCTCTCCCTTGTCTGAAAAATGAATTATTCATTATTATAAATTTTTATGTATGTTTATGCAAGGGAATTTATAAATATTAATTAAATTTCTTCAAATTAATTGTTTACTTGTATAATATATGAATAAAAAAAGACACTGACCAGGCTTTATGATCAATGTCTTTTTCTTATCACACATCTTATATAAATGGTATCCAAACCTTTGTATATCGGAGTTTTTGAAGCATCCTTAAATCAAGTTTCGTAGTATCTCAACTCAGATTCCTGTTATTTTCTCTTGTTTCTAACAGAAAAAATTTATGCAGTCCTCCTGCATCCTCATTCAGCTTCCCGCACAAACCGTTCCAGAAAATCATCCAATGTTTCCTTATATAATTCCTCATCTTTTACATAGGACTCCCCGTGGCTCGCCTCATCCACAAGCAGAAGCTCCTTTTCACTTTTGGTATTTTCATAGAGCTCCTCTGTCATCTCAGTCGGCACAAAGACATCTTCTTTTCCATGAATATATAAAATCGGAACTTCCGCTTTTGCAACTTGATCTAAAGCAGAGGCTTCCTTCAGCCCGTAACCGGCGCGCAGCTGTGTTACGAGACTGGTAGATGGGATAAACGGAAAGGAAGGCAAATGGAACATCCGGTCAATTTGGTAAGAGAATAATTCATTGACATCTGTATAGGAAGCATCTGCGACAACAGCTTTCACATTTGGCGGCAATTCCTCCCCGCTTGCCATTAAAACAGAGGATCCTCCCATGGAAACACCATGCAGCACAATTTCAGCATCATCACCGACACGTTCCATTACTTTATCAATCCAATCGAGCAGATCTAAACGGTCATGCCAGCCAAAGCCGATATAATCTCCTTCACTCTCTCCATGTCCGCGCATATCTGCTGTAAAAATGTTATATCCTAAATCCTCATAATAATGCTGTCCGTATAAAGCCATATCTTTTCCGCGCCCCAAATAGCCATGGGCAAAGATAACCACTTTATTCGTAGGCTGTTCTGCTTCCAGATAATATCCTTGTAAATCAAGGTTATCATAGGAAATCTGATGCCAAGTTTCAAACGGCTGTTCATCCGACCAATCCCGCCAATCACCTTCTAATAAAATATCCAGTGTTTCTGCTTCCACTTCCAGGTCATCATTATCATTTAGAAAATCTTTTACATTCCTTTCAATGGCGAGGTTATAAAAGAAAATCGCAGCAGCAAAATTTATAATAAGGAGTATCAGCACAACTCCTAAAATAATCCAAATCCATTTCTTCTTTTTCTTCACACCCTGACCCTCTTTTCTATCTAACATTCTAACTACCTATTATACTAGAAATTCCCTAAAGTATATAATCCAAGTTATGGGAGAAAGTCAGGAAATTTGTTTAATCGTACATATACAAATAAACGTATAAGGCTTTGCCAGCGCACAAAGCCTTATACGTTTTACACATGCTGTCTGATTAAATATGTCGTCTTTCCATTAAATGAATGCCTAGTCCGGTAAATAAGACAGTCATCAATGTTAAAATACTGATCGGCTGCAGGAGCTCTGTAAAGGAATAGCCGTAAACTGCTGCTCCCTGAATAATATCTAAACCGTATTTGATTGGATTCAAATTTGCTAAAAACAGCAGGACAGGATTGCTGACAATTTCTAACGGCCAAAATGCGCCGCCAATCATGGCTAAACTTACTGTAATAATACTGATCGCTGCATTAAACTGCTCCACATTTTTAACAAGTGCTGTAATCAAAATAGACATAGCAACAATAGCTAAAGCATATGGAATCAGCATCAGTAAAATTTCAATCATTCGATCATTAAAGGTAATCCCCCGCCAGAAATAGAAGAAACTAAAAATAATTATAATTTGCAGATAGCCTTCTATAAAACTGTAAAACAGGTTCGCAATATACATTTCTGATTTCTTGATTGGCGATAAAATCATCCGGTCCCAGACACCCATTCTTTTTTCTGTCAGGATTTTGACTACCCCATATGCGATGGTATAAATCGCAAAAAATAATGCAAAGCCGCCCACACGATGTACATTATCATCATATTGCCAGGATTCCTCTCCTGAAAAGCTGTGTACCGACAAGTCAAATGTACCTTCCGAGGCAGCTTCCTGGTAGGATGAAACGACTTGACCCGCTTCCATTCCTTCTGCGTCTGCTGCCTCCCGGATTAATGCCTCTTGCATATCTGTTGTATATACTTCCTGGACCGTCTGTTGGATCAGACCTGCATTGGGAGATTCTACGCCTACTAAAATATCAAAACGATCCACAGATAAGATAACGCCCGTATCTGCATCCCCTTCCCTTAACTCTTCTTGCAATGCTTCTTTATCAACTTCATAAAAACGAAAGGCTTCCTGCTCCTCCAGAGAATGCTGGTAATCACTTGCTCCGTCTTCCACATAGACAGGAACTGGAATTCCGCCGCCTCCTTCCCCTACATTTAAAGAAGAAATAACCCAGGCAAACACAATCGACATTCCTGTAAAAAGGAGAAAAGTAAATGGATTACGAATAAACTCCCTTATCCGTGCTAATAATATGCCTTTCATCGTGTCGACCCCCTTTTTGGAAAGCTTATTGCAGCAACTATAATCATCAGAGCACCAAAACCAATCATGTAGATAAGATAATTTGAAATGTCCTTTATGCCGCTTCCTTGGAGTAACTGGATATAAGCACTTAATCCAGAGCCATTCGGTGTCATATTACCGATACGCTGAATCATTTCTGATAATTCTCCAATCGGGAAAAAGCTCCCTCCGATAAATGCAAAAATAGAAGTAACGACCCCTGAGAAAAAGCCAACAATCGCATCTGATTTAAAACGATAGCTGATAGCTGTTAATAGTACGGTGATCCCGCCTACAGCAACAGCATAGGAAAAGGTAGTTAACAAAAATGCCAGCACATCATGAAACGCGACTTGGAAAACAAAATAAGAAAAACCAAAAATAATCATTAGCTGAATAAAGGCAATAATCATACCAGAAATCAGGATGCTGAAGAAGTACATCCATCTCGGCATATCACCGACAATAATACGGTCAAACACCTGATCCTGCCTTTCTCTGGTTGCAAAGAAACCAATGGTAGAAGCAACATATAACCCGGTAAAAACTGCCATGGCAACCGTATAATAATCACGAGAGGAAATCGGATCCTGCTGTTCAATTTGTGTCTGCTCACCGACGTTTGTGACAGCCTGCATCTCATCTATATCTACAGCCAAATCATTTTCCTGCAGAAAAGCCTGTGTTGTCAGATTCTCATCAAATTGCTCCAAAATTTGTGATAAGACAGATGAATAGATTCCATCCTCCTGATTGACATGCAGCGTTAAATCTGGTTTGGCAGTGCCCTGTCCTGAGATAGCCTGCAGCATATCATAGGTGAAATTTTCTGGTACTTCGATTAAACCGGAAAAGGAATCATCCGCCAGCACATCTGCTTTTTCCTCTTCCTGTATGACCTCTAATTCAATCATTTCCTGCAAATCTTCTCCTTGAAAAATATCCTCCCGGAGCATTGTAACCATCTGCAGGTCTTCGCTGTCACCAAACGCCTCTGCCGGCGCACCAATTGCTTCCATTTCATTGATAAATCGCTCAACCTGATCCGCTTCATCTTGATGCTCCAGCCAGGCTACTTTTAATTCAAGCTTTGGACTGCCGCTTTCCATAAACCCTGCCAATGCAAAGCTTAAAATAAGAATGAGTATAATCGGCAACCCCAGAAGTAAGAAAATCTGGACAGGATTACGCCATAGCAGGAGCAATTGTTTTTTAACTAGTTGAAATATCATAGCCGTCCTCCTCTAATCACGTAATGCTCTTCCGGTTAAGTGCAGGAATACATCCTCCAGCGTCGGGGACTTCACATGCAGCGAGCGTAAAGAAATAGCATATTTCTCCGTCATCGAAATAATTTCAGAAAACAAATTGACTTCCTTTGGCGTAATTAATGTAATCTCTTTTTCTTCCACATGCACATTTGTCACGGATTCATGCTCCTTCAAATGGGCAATAAATGCTTCACTCCAATGGTCAGCCTGGATTGAAATCGTATTTTCGGAAGAAAGAATCTGCTTGATTTCCTCCTTCGTCCCAGAAGCAATTAAATTCCCCTGATCCATAATATAAATACGGTCACACAGATAATCTACTTCTTCCATGTAATGGCTTGTATAGACGACCGTCATTTGATTTTCTTTGTTCAAACGTTTGACAGTCTCCAAAATATAGCTTCTTGATTGCGGGTCGATGCCGACAGTCGGTTCATCCATAATTAAAATTTTAGGGCTGTGGAGCATAGCCACCCCAATATTCAACCTTCTTTTCATCCCTCCGGAAAAAGACTCTACCAACGCTTTTCGCTTCTCTGTTAAACCAATTTGCTCTAAAATCTCATTCACCCGCTGTTTTAAATTTGAGCCCTTCAAACGATAAATTCTTCCAAAGAAAAGCAGGTTTTCTTCCGCCGATAACTGCGGATAAAGTGCGATTTCCTGCGGTACGACCCCAATGGCTTTCCGTAATGGAGATGGCTTTTTAATGACAGACTTTTTCAAAAACCGGACGTCTCCCTGTGTCGGCTCAATCAATGTAGAAAGGATAGAAATAGCCGTTGATTTACCAGCTCCGTTCGGACCGAGCAGACCGACGATTTCTCCCTGTTCAATAAACATATTTAATGCCTTTACTGCTTCTATTTTTTTAAAACGCTTTGAAATATCAACTAATTCCAGCATGTTAGCCCTCCTGTCAAATCTACTTATATTTTATCGTCTTCCCGAGCAAAGCAACACTTTCCTCCGTCACTAATCGGATGGAAAAAAGTGACTCCAGTCATTTTTTTCATCCAACACTTCTTCTTTCCTTGCTTAACACAAAAACAGCAGAACTGATTTTCAGCTCTGCTGTCATTAGGTAATTCATCCTTTTTCATTTTTAAATTGCCTTTGAGACCAAACCAGCGTAATAACGAATACGAGTGCGATGCTGAACAGAAAAATCAAAATTCCCATCTGCTGCTCATAAACCGGGTCAAAAGGCAGAAAACCAATATAGAATTCATCCGGCATTTGCAAATCGACCGGGATACAGACCCGTAATGATTCTAAAAAGACAGCCGGATCCTTGTAGGTTTGATAAATGCCTGTACCTGCTAAAAGACCATAAAAGCAATAGGGTAAGAATGCAGATATTTGAACGGCCGTTGCATACCATCTGACACGATTATTCAGCCAATAATAGAAAAATGCAGCCCAGAAATTCAATGCAGCCAAAAACAGACACATCATAAAGAAATGATTCCAGTACAGCTCTATTCGGGCAATATCAAACATAAATGGCAAATGATAACCGTAAAAAAAGACCGTCAGCAGGGTAATAGCTACTGCAGGCTTCCGGAAATAAGCAAGTGCGCTTTGTATCCAGCTGATTTTTTCACTGATCCACGATTTTGGCCTCCATCCAATAACAAGCAAGGGAGCCGCAACAAAAAGTAAACCGACAATTTGATACATATGTGCCTGCAAGGTCAGCCTGCCAATAATATTTAATGGACTTCCCACAGACAAAAATAAGACAACCATGCCGAAGAGAAAAGAGATAATATAAAGCATACCGCTCTTTCCCTTGGAAGGAATCATAAAAAAATAACAAACAATCATAAATGCACAAAACAAAAAGATTCCGCCATTCCACAGGGTTGAAAAATGAAATTCATCTAAAAATATTGCAATCATCTCTTCTTCACCAAACTTTTATTTAAGGTTACTTCTATTTTAAATTATGTAACGGCGGACTACAGCAGGGAATTCGTACAATTTCTTGACATTCGTTCTTGAAACTTCCTTTTTAAGAAATATCATGAGTAACCGCATAGATAGCGAGCTGCGTCCGGTCACGTAAATCAGTCTTTTGCAGAATAACAGAAATATGATTTTTTATCGTCCCTATAGAAAGATACAATTCAGCAGCGATTTCTTTATTCGTTTTTCCCTGTCCAACCTTCTGAATAATTGCTCTTTCCCTTTCTGTTAGCTCAATATTTGCTGCAGCGCTTGTTTTCTTAGATTGCTTTAACAATCTCGGCATTACTTTCGCGGTCACCTCATCATGCAGCACCAAGCCGCCCTTCATAACACTGTATACCGCTTCGATAAGCTTTTTGCCGTCAGAGGTTTTCAATAAAAAACCGCTTGCTCCTTCATTCAGTGCTTCCAGAGCATATTCATCGTCATTAAAGGTGGTCAGAATGAGAACAGGCACATCCGGCCACTGTTCTTTTATTTTCCTAGTCGCCTCAATACCATTCATATCCGGCATCCGGATGTCCATAAAAACAATGTCAACACGATGCGCGCTCATCTTTTCCATCGCTTCGAATCCATTACTTGCTTCGCAGCTTACACGAATCTGTTCATCCTGTTCCAGAATCATACGCAGTCCTTGACGTACGATTTCCTGATCCTCTACAAGCATCACGTGGAACATACATTATCATCTCCTTCCGTCATCAATATCAGCTGGGAATCCTTCCTGATAAAACAAACTTATCAGGTAACTGAAGAATCTCTAATTTCCCATCGAATTCCTCCACACGACTTTGCATATTTGTTAGTCCAAATCCCGGTTCATATGCTTTTACTTGATGTATTTTATTACTGATTTCAAAATGGATTGCCTGATCTGCAGATTTACTTAAAGTTACAAAAACCTCACGGCTGTTGGCATGGCGCATGGCATTGGTAATCCCTTCCTGAATCACCCGATAAAGAACAACACTTTTAGCATTAGAAATCGGCACGGATAAAACCCCTTTCTTCATCGTGAAATGCACATTCAAATGACTCTCACTTTCTAATTTCCGAATCAGCTGGACAACCGTTGCGATTCCTTCCGATTCCTCCACTTTTAAAGCTTTGACAGCATCTCTCGTTTCCTCCAGGCTTCTGTTTGCCAATTCCTTCATCTGTCCTGTTTTCAAATCCGGATATTGAATCGACAGCATTTCTATCTGCATCATTAATGCGGTCAAATGATGTCCGACAGAATCATGCATATCTCTGGCGATACGTGCTCTTTCCTCTGTTTTTGCATTTTTCTCCGCATCCACATGCTGCCGTTTCAGCTGCCTGTAGGAATCATTCAACTCCTCGTATAAATGCTTATAATACTGGTTATGACTCCATTGCTGATGCAGGAGAATACTTATTGCCAAAATAAAAATACTTCCAAGAAATAATTCAAGCGAAATCGATGAAAAAAAAGAAAAGAACATACACGCTGCTATTGCTGCAGCTGACAGCGTATAATATGCTTGTGTTTCTACCTGTCTGGCAGCTAATACCAGCAAAAACCATATTAAACTGATAGAAAATAAAACATTATCTGTGAAAAAGAAACCGGCACATAGAATAACAATGATATTGCCTAAGAAAAGATACAACTCCTTCGTTCGAAACGATAAGAGAAAGAAAAAAGCCAGACTCAGTGCAAATAAAAAGAAATGATAAGGGATAAATGTACTGTTAAATAAGAGTAATCCAACCCATAATATTGAAAAAAGCAGAAATTGCAGCCAAAATTGTTTCATTCTGTCCCCCTCTGGATTTACGACCTTATATCTTCTAAATAGGTAGTAACTACACGCCACGCTTCTATCTTCTCTTCAAATGTTTTATTATATTTTCCAGGAATAGGACTTGTAGAAGGAAGCTTTATCACATCGACTTCCTGCTGGAGCACCGGAGCGATAAACTTCTGAAACATTTGATATGCTTTTGTTCCATTACAAGCGATCAGCTGAATAGAAGGATATGCCTTTAAAAGTCCTGCAATATCATTAGGTTCTTCTTCTTGAATATGCATATCCAGGCTCCCTTGCCGATAACAATAGCCGACAGTATCCCATAACGCCAAGTGATACTTCTTCATTAAATGTAATTTTTCAGAATACGTCTCTACGGCTTTTTCATTTAAAATATGATACATAATCGGCCAGAAATGATTTCTGGGATTTCCATAGTATTCTTGTTCTTTTAATGACTTTTTACTCGGCATGGAACCGACAATCAGCACTTTAGGCTGATCCCCGATAACCGGCGCAAATGATTGAAGCTTATCCATCATAGCCCTCCCCGCTGAATACTGTTTTAAAGAGATTGTTTAATAAACACATCCTTACAATTCTACACTTTTAATAAACATAGCCGGATTTCCTCCGTAAACAACGTTTGCAGGAACATCCTTAGTCACGACAGAACCGGAAGCAATTACTGCATTATCACCAATCGTTACACCAGGGTTAATTATTGCCCCGCCGCCAATCCATACATTATCACCTATGGTTACTGCCTTACCAAATTCTTTTCCGGAATTACGCTCTACCGGATTGATCGGATGCGTTGCAGTATAAATATGTACACCTGGAGCCAGCATGCAATTGTCGCCGATTCGAATCGGGCAAACATCTAACATAACACAGTTAAAGTTTGCATAAAAGTTTTCCCCGACATGAATGTTATAACCATAATCACAATGAAAATCAGGTTCAATAAACAGGGATCCCCCTGTTGAGCCAAATATTTCTTTCAGACAGCTTGTCCGTCTTACCGTATCATCCTCTGTCAGCCCGTTATAATAACGCATCATCTTTCTGACATGCAGCCGGTCCTTTACTAATTCACTATCTCCCGGATTATATATTTCCCCTGCCTGCATCTTCTCTTTTTCTGTTGTCATTACATCTCCTCTTTCATTTTGTTTTTGTCCTGCTTCTGAATACGGTTTTTAACCCATTGAATGATTCTTTTTACTTTAGGGAACAGAAACTCATATAGCCGTTTAAATTCTGCACCAAATAAGACCCAAAAAAGGATATACAGATGCCCTAATAAGAGAAAGACACCTATACCGCTTCTTCCTCTGGCCTGCTGCCATATATATGCGATTTCATTCATACCCTCTGGACGATTAATACTATATAGAAAGCCCGCAAGCGGTAATAACAGAGATAAAATAATAGCTAGAACAGCCAACACTTCAAATCGTCTTCTCACCCACTGAATAATACCAATTATCAATGCAGCTGATATAACCAGCCCGTAGATAAGGAGTGTGCTGTTTGATAAATCAGTCATCCCTATGACTCCTCCTTCCATTTTTTAAGATTACAGGGAGCGTTGAAATCGTATTTTTACTTTTTTAGCATCCCTTATACGCTTCATATCATATCCAACATACTTTCTTCCTTAAATTCTCTATACTTTCTTAAAATACATGAAAATATATACTTCGATTTTAGCGTAACCCGGTCTTGAATTCCAGTAATCTTTGAAACAACAATAAAAAACTGCCACCGAAGTGACAGTTTCAATGCTTATTTAAGATACTTCTTCAGCAAGCTCTCTTGTTCCAGTAACCTGCTTTTCTTTTTTACGCCGCGGTGTCATATTGAAAATTATATTTAATACAATCGCTGTAACACTTCCTGCAACAATGCCGTTGCTGGTTAAAATTTGCAGTGAGTTCGGAAGTACATCAAATAATTCCGGTACGACTGTTACACCGAGACCCATTCCAATCGAACAAGCAATAATCATAGAATTCTCCGGCGACTCCGATATTACAGCACCAAGCATTTTTATGCCTTGTGCAACAACCATTCCAAACATCGCTAACATCGCTCCGCCCAGCACAGAGGTCGGAATAATCGTTGTCACGGCAGCAATCTTAGGGACAAATCCTAATACAACCAGCATCACCCCGGTAATCACAATGACACGTCTTTTTTTCACACCTGTCATCTGCATCAAACCGACATTTTGAGAAAAGGCTGTGTACTGAAATGCGTTAAAGATTCCTCCAAGGAAAATCGCTAATCCTTCTGCACGATATCCTCTGGATAAATCTTTTTCATTTAATTTTTTATCCGTAATATCACCTAATGCAAAATAAACACCTGTTGATTCGACCAGTGACACCATCGCAACTAAAATCATTGTAATAATTGCCGACCATTCAAAGGTCGGTGTCCCAAAGTAAAATGGATGAACCATATGGAAATAAGAAGCCTCTGCAACAGCTGAAAAATCAACTCTTCCCATAAATGCAGCTGCAATCGTTCCTGCACCTAAACCAATCAGGATGGAAATGGATTTTAAAAATCCTGTTGTAAACCGGTACATTAAAATAATAAATAATAATGTTCCAAATCCAAGCGCGATATGCGCAGTTGATCCGAAATCTCCTGCTCCTTCTCCGCCGCCCAGATTATTAATGGCTACAGGAATCAAGGTAATTCCGATAATTGTTACAACGGAGCCGGTAACGACCGGCGGAAAAAAGCGGACCAGCTTTCCAAAAAATCCGCTCACGACGACTACAAATAACCCGGATACAATAATCGCACCGTATATCGCCGTGATGCCATACTGTCCGCCGATAGCAATCATAGGAGCAACTGCAGTAAAGGTACACCCTAAGACAACCGGAAGTCCGATACCGATAAATTTGCTGTTTAATACTTGCAGCAGTGTCGCCACACCGCACATTAAAATATCAATTGCTACCAAGTACGTTAATTGCTCTGTACTCAGTCCGAGAGCATCCCCGACAATCAGCGGAACTAAAATTGCTCCGGCATACATTGCTAATAGGTGCTGGAAACCTAATGCTGCCATTTTCATTGCCTGAGAGCCTCCTCTTTAAAAGCCACCTGATTATTTTCTAAGGAATCGATAATAGCCAACGATTCTACTTTAATTCCTTTCTCACGGAGCGCCTGTCCGCCTTCTTGAAAGCCTTTTTCAATGACGATACCGATACCGGCAACGTCTGCCTTTGCCTGCTTTGCAATATCTATTAATCCAAGTGCTGCCTGTCCATTAGCCAGGAAATCATCAATAACCAGCAGGTTGTCGCCCTCTTTAATAAAATCATGGGAAACAGAAACCTTGCTTGTCGTCTGTTTTGTAAAAGAATAAACCTCTGCAGTTAAGAGATTATCTGTTAACGTCAACGATTGACGTTTTCTTGCAAAAATAACCGGAACACCAAGCTCCAGCCCTGCCATCGTCGCAGGAGCAATGCCTGAAGATTCCAGCGTAAGAATTTTAGTTATCCTTTTGTCACGGAATCGATTCGCGAATTCCTTCCCGATTTCCTGCATTAATACAGGATCAACTTGATGATTTAAAAAAGCATCTACTTTTAACACGCTATCTGATAATACTTTTCCTTCTGTTACAATTTTTTCTTTTAGTAAATCCATGAATGATTCCTCCTAAAGTATAAAAAAGCCCGAAAATCTACCATGGGAAAAGTAGATTTTCGAGCTTTTTGTCGAATAATCAAGCAAGCGTGCATTGTTTTAAGACATAATACAAGCTTTTTAATACTTTTCCATAGTCAGTTTATTTACGGTAAACCGGTAGAAACTTGCAGGCCGTATCCCCACGATTATATGAAAAATATTCATTTTTGGGTTGAGTTAAAAAATAAAGAATGCCTATAGTATAGCACGTACAATCACAAAAACAAGCATAAGGGAAAAATTAAAATCTTTCTAATAATTCCGATTAAAAAAAATGAATTTCTTATTTATTTTCCCACTCCAAGAATTCCAGCCTGTTCCCGAATGGATCCTTGACATAGAATCTTCGCGCATTCGGAAGTTTACTGTCCCATTTTGTCGAAATACCGGCGTTTTCTAAATAAGTCTGTAATGCGTCGATTCTTGATACACTAAAAGCAGGATGTGCTTTTTTCATAGGGGAAAACGGTTCCTCGATTCCAATATGAAGCGCGATTTCTCCTTCGCTAAACCAGACACCCCCATTTGGCTTTAGCGACTCCGGTTTTTCTTCTTCTGCAAACCCTAAAATATCACGGTAGAACTTTTTCGCTGTTTCCTCCGAACCCTTTGGTGCAGACAGCTGAATATGATCTAATTTTTCTAATTGAAATGTCATTATTACTCTTCCTCCTTTAAATGGAAAGCTTTATATCAAGCATAGCAAGAAGAAGCGAAAAGTAAAAATCGTATTTTTGAATCTGTTTGTATTTGTTTTACTTATTGGATGGAAACTGTAAATTTAACCGATATCTGCCAATGAAAAAATCTCCCTGCATCAGGAGACTTTTATTCCAATTATATACTTGTATATCCGCCATCGACCAACAAGCTTGCTCCTGTTATGAAAGAAGCTTCTTCACTTGCTAAAAATAACACTGCATTGGCAACTTCCTCTGGTTTTCCGAGCCTGCCAATAGGATGAAGACGTATTAAATCTTGTTTTGCTTCATCTGGCGCATCTTTGAGTAATGGTGTATCAATATAGCCTGGATTGACATTATTGATTCGAATTCCTTTCGCAGCATATTCTGCTGTAGCTGTCTGGGTTAACAGCTTTACGCCTCCTTTTGCTGCTGCATAAGCGCTGACCCCGGCTTTGCCGACAAAGCCATGGATCGAATCGTTATTTACAATGGCGCCGCCCTTTTCTTGTTTTAACATTTGCTCAATCGCATATTTATTCGTTAGAAATACGCCTGTTAAATTAACGTCGATTACCTTCTGCCAATCCTTTAAAGACAATTCATGCAGGAGCGTGCTGTTCCCGATTCCTGCATTTGCAAAAACGATGTCCAGACGGCCATATGCAGCAACTGTTTCCTGCACTAATTTTTGAACATCCTCTTCATTCGTCACATCCGTTTGGATAAAAGTTGTCTCCAGTCCCTTATGATTGAGTTCATCTGACAGCTGTCTCCCTTTCTCAGACATATCAGAGAGTACCACCTTGGCACCCTGTTCAGCAAATTTTACCGCAGTTGCTTTTCCAATCCCGCTTGCTGCGCCTGTTACAATCGCTACCTTACCATCAAATCGACTTGTCATTTCCAATACATCCTTTCTGTACTTCAGTTCAATTCATTAAATTGTATTGTTTCCAAGTCGGAAAAAGATAACCATTTTTCCAAACTGATGCTAATGACAATGCAAATTTTCTCTTTCACCTTAATGAAAGAGAGCTTATTTAAAATTATAAAAAATCCCGGGAGCGAGGCCGCTGCCGGGATAGGATAATAAATTATGTATACAGGCCACATTTGCCGTACCATGCAATAAAAAGTTTTAAACCACCACTTCGCAAAGTGGGTGTCCGCAGAAACCTTCCTGTCTTCCATTCCTTTATGACGGCTCGACATTTCAATTTCGATGTAAAACTCCCTATTCCAACATTAGAGGTTAAAACTTTTATTGATACGAACAATGTAGCTTGTAGAATTTATCATACGCCTTTTTTCTAAAAAAAGCAATGATAAGGATAGCCTAATTTTTTCTTTTTAAACAGTTAAAAAGTAACCATCGTTTTTTGATTACCTGATATCAATTGCTGTGAAATTAAACTCTATTTTTTATAAAAACAGCTTCGTTGATCCCCGCCCTGTCTTATTTTTAGAGCCTGCTTTGGGATAGCTTCGGCGTTTACTTGCTTTTGACGCCAGCCATCTTTCTAAAAAGTGTTCCGCATCCCCATCCTGCTGAGCTTCCAACGCCTTCATCAAAATGAATGCGGAAGCCTTTGCATCTTCTAGGGCATGGTGATGGATCAATGGAATATCGTGATAATCTGCTACTGTATGCAAGCGGTGATTTTCTAAATGCGGCCATACACGCTGCGAGATTTTCACAGTGCATAAAGAAGCAAAATCATGATGTCTTAAATCATATTTTAATAGAGATTGACGCAGCACACTCATGTCAAAACTGGCATTATGTGCTACAATGATATGCCCTTCCAGCTTTTCATACAGAGCAGGCCACAGGTCTTCGAAAGTCGGTGCGTCCTGCACATCATCCTCTCTAATGCCGTGAATCCGGATATTCATACTGCGAAAATCGCTAAGCGGGTTTATCAAGGAATAATATTCATCCAAAATCTCCTGCTCATCAAATCGGACGACTCCTATCGAACAGGCACTGTTTCTTTTTTCATTGGCTGTTTCAAAATCAATTGCTGCAAACTTCATCTGTTATCAGCTCCTAATAGCTTGTAAATCTTTGGCCGGGAGTTCGTAATAGTTCTTCCCTTTTTTGGTCTGTACGTTTATTTTCGACTGTTCCTCTAAATAAATCAATCGTGTCAAGGTCGCCATAAATTGACTGGCAAAGGCAAGACTTTTCATCGGACCATACGCTTTTGTTGTTAATTTAAAAGCAGTCATTTCTTCCTCTTCCATCAGCTCTAATAATTGCTGCAGCCGTTTTTCATGACGTTGGAATATATCTGTTATCCGTTCATTTAGGTCTTCAATGATATCCCCATGCCCCGGCAATGCCCGGCGCACCTGATAGCCCTTCAATAGCTCCAGTGCTTCAAAATAAGCTTCCAGCGGATTGTGTTCCTCTCCCATCCATAACCCGATTACCGGGGAAAGATGGTTTAATACATGATCACCAATAATCATGATTTCTGTTTCCGGCTGATAGAAGCAATAATGATCAAGTGCGTGGCCAGGCGTCCATATCGTCTGGTATGACCGGTTTCCAAGTGTTATTTCATCATTATCTTCAAAAAATCCATCCGGCTCAAATTTATAAATATGGGATTCATCTCTTATTTTTAAAGGAATCGGCGGAGCTCCATGTTTTTTGATTAAACGCTTTATTCGATTTTTACGAGCTTTCGCATCTCTTCCCTTATGCATTTCTTCATAACCGCGTTTGGACACATACACAGGAATTTCATAGATTTCTTGAAACCAGCGAGCTAAGCCGATATGATCCTCATGCGTATGTGTCAGCACAAGCTTTTCAATTTTATACTTACTTAGAACACGCTCCCATAAAGCTTTTGTTTCTGGTGCATGGATCCCTGTATCAATCACGGTATAACCATTGTCGCCTTTGATAAGATAACTGTTTACCTCTCCCATAGCCCCTTTAAACCGGACAACAAGACGGTAAATGTCATCTGTTATTTGCTCCAGCATGTCGAACCTCTCTTTTCTGCATCCTTTATATTGTTATTTTATCGCGATTTCCTGCTTTTGCAAACTGAAAGATACTGACTATTGGTAATGACTTGATGTCCAGCCTTTAAAGAATAACCAATTACTGGTAGTCTAAATAAGGTGAAAGGAGCAGATAAAATTGAAAAAAGATACATTGAATATTATCTTTGCAATAATCGTTTGTACAACGATTATTACCGTTGGCAGTATTTTAGCTATTCAAATTAATAACAATCATAAAGCAAACGAGCTGATTATTGAAAAGTGTATGGAGAACTTTCATGAAGAAGAAAGTGTTACATTGGAAAAAGAAGGACTTTGGTCACCAGTGGTCTGTAAAAAATAATGTTGAAATTCAAATATAAGCAGTTCATTTTAGCATATTTAATTTAGTGTTCTTCACAAAAGAAAGGGAGCGAAAACCGCTCCCTTCTACATTTATCTCTTATTCCCGAATTTGCCCTTCACCGGAAACAATAAATTTATTCGATGTTAATGCTTTTAAGCCCATTGGCCCTCTCGCATGCAGTTTTTGTGTGCTGATGCCGATTTCTGCACCAAACCCGAATTCAAAGCCATCCGTAAAACGCGTAGAAGCATTATGGTACACTGTTGTTGCATCTACTTTTTGCTTGAAAATTTCAGCGTGAGCTGCCGTTTCTGTAATAATTGCTTCTGAGTGTTTCGTGCCATACGTATTAATATGATCAATTGCTTCATACACATCCGCTACGATTTTCACACTGATTTCTAAACCAAGATACTCCGTTCTCCAGTCTTCCTCTGCCGCCTCTTGTACAAAAGGTATCTTTTCTACAACACGGGCATCGCCATGAACTGTAACGCCTTGTTCAATCAAAGAAGCAATTAACTCATTTCCGTGCTGATCAAACCAATCGGATTGAATAAGGAGGGACTCAATCGCATTACACACAGACGGGCGCTGCAGTTTCGCATTTAAGGTAATTTCTTTTGCCATCTCTGGATTTGCAGTTTCATCTACAAAAACATGGCAGTTTCCTGCCCCTGTTTCGATTACTGGAACACGCGACTCTCTGACAACGGTATCAATCAGGTTTTTCCCTCCACGCGGGATAAGCACGTCTAAATATGCGTTTAATCGAAATAGTTCACTTGCGGTTTCTCTGCTTGTATCCTCTATTAATTGAATCGCATCAGGAATCACGGCACTGTTTTCCAGCGCTTCATGAATGACCTTGACGATTGCCAGATTAGAATGAATCGCAGATGAGCTGCCTCGCAAGATAATGGCATTCCCTGTTTTAACAGCAAGTGTTGCTGCATCAACAGTGACATTTGGTCTTGCTTCGTAAATCATGCCGACGACGCCGATTGGGACACGTGTATTAACAATCTTTAAGCCATTATCCTTTTCAATCGTTTCAAGTATTTCACCGATTGGATCAGTTAAATCAATAATTTGCAGAATCGCATCCGCAATGTCAGCAATACGCTGGTGATTTAATTCCACACGGTCAAGCAGTGACGCAGATAAGCCTTTCTCTTTTCCAGCCTGGATATCCAATCGATTGGCTGCAAGAATCGCTTCTTCATTTTCTCTTAATCCATTGGCAATTTTTAATAACGCTTCATTTTTTTCCTTTGTCGTGCATGTTCCAATTTGATAACTGGCTTTTTTAGCAAGCTTTCCTTTTTCGATTACTTCACTCATGATAATTCCCCTTTCATTGTCTCGAATGAGACCCACTTGTCACGGTGGATCACTTCAATTGTCGGTACAGCGTGAATATAATCTGATTCACGCAATTTCATAACGGCTTCTAATTCTTCGGAGGAGCATTTTACCTGTCCTCTCCCTAATAAAGCGGACTTTCCATAAACCTCGACAACATCCCCTTTTACAAAATAACCCTCTACCGCTGTAATACCCGGGGAAAGCAGGCTGCTGCCGTGATACATTAAGGCTTTTTCTGCCCCTTCATCTATTACTACCCGGCCATCTAAATCCGAATGCAGTGAAATCCATTGTTTATTCGCCGGTAAATGCGCTTTTCTTTCGCTGTCGATATAGGTGCCGTCACCCTTCCCTTCTAAAATAGCTGCCAGCTTCTCTTTTCCGTAACCCCGTCCAATAAATACCGGAATACCGACGGAGGATGCCATTTTCGCAGCCATCAGCTTCGACTTCATACCGCCTGTTCCTACCTTGGATCCAGTTGCGTCTGTCTGCGCAATCAGCTCTGTGCTGAGCTTCATTAAATGGTCGTAGCGTGTTGCGTCCGGGTGTCTAGCGGGATTTTTATCATATATGCCATTGATATCAGTTAAAAGAATTAAATGGTCCGCATGAATTAAACCGCCTACTAATGCAGAAAGCATATCGTTATCTCCAAACGTAAGCTCGTCAATGGCAATCGTATCATTTTCATTGATAACCGGGATGACCCGCCGCTCCAGCAATTCTTCCATTGTCGCATAAGCATTTCGATATCTCCCCTGATCGGAAAAATCACTTCTGGTCAAAAGGATTTGAGCAGCAGTAATATCGTATTCTTTTAGTTTTTCCATATAGGTCTGGATTAGAAGCCCCTGACCTACAGCTGCTGCAGCCTGCTTTCCTTTTTGCGTAACAGGTCTTGAAGAATAGCCCAGCTGCTTAAACCCTGCAGCAATTGCTCCCGAGGAAACCAAAATCACTTCCATATTATTCTGATGAAGCAGCGCGAGGGCATGGACATGATCCTCCAGCTGCTGTTGGTCTATTTCCCCATGCGTATTGGTTAACGAGCTGCTTCCTATTTTAACGACAATACGTTTTGCTGCCATTGTCATTCCACCTCTCACTTTCTAAAAACATTTTAACCAGGAAATAAAAAAACTCCTCCATCCCCTATAAACAGAAGGGACGAAAGAGTTTACTTCCGCGGTACCACCACAACTTAAATACGATTCTTTAACTGCGCCCGCCTGGGCAACCGTATTTCACTTATTCCGGGATAACGCTCGGAAGACGCTTATGTTTTGCATAAGACTGATAAAGGCAGGTTCAGTAAATCAACAATGAGGAATCTCACAGCTTTGGACAGATGCAATTAAAATTTGCTTCCATCCTCTGATTCCATCTCTGTCATTGTGACGGCTTACTTACTAGTCCTTCCATAACGTTCGATGTATTGATATTAATTATTATCAGATTTTTTCTCGTTGTCAATAGAGAAACGCATTTTATTTCAGGGAATGCGATAACATTGATTCTAAAATATCAGAAAAGTATACTGAAGACAAGCTATTCATTCGAGATTGAAAGAAAAAAGGAGGATCTATTCCATGTGCTTAATCACCTTTGCCTATCATGCACATCCAAAATATAAATTCATTTTACTCAGTAATCGGGATGAGTTTTATCATAGACCTGCGCTCCCGGCAGCTTTTTGGGATGACAAGCCGGATATTCTGGCTGGCAGAGATTTGCTGCAGCTGGGAACCTGGCTGGCCGTTTCCAAGCAAGGGAAATTTGCAGCGGTGACCAATTATCGGGACCCTTCTCTTCCAGCATCTAAAACATTTTCCCGTGGAGAGCTTCCGGTAGATTTTTTGTTACAGAATTTTGACGGGGAATTGTTTTTAGAGCAGCTTTCAAAAAATCGTCATAACTATGCTGGATATAACATTCTTTTCGGTGACAAGGACACATTGTATCACTATAATAATGTGTATAATCAGGGTTCTAAGATAAAAGCAGGGGTTTATGGATTAAGTAATGATACGCTGAATACACCCTGGCCCAAAGTTGAACATTCTAAAAAGGAACTGACGGATTATATCCAGTCACACTCAGAAATGAAAACAGAAGATTTATTACACAGCTTACAAGACAGAACACAAGCTGACAGCGGACTTCTTCCTCAGACAGGGATTCGTGCAGATTTAGAAAAAGCATTATCTTCCATCTTTATCGAAACACCTGATTATGGCACCAGAGCATCCACTATTGTACTCATCGATCACCATAACAAGTTGACTTTTATTGAAAAAACGTATGATAAGGAGGAAATACTTCAGCAATATGAATTTTTGATTGAATCTGATTAAAACTGCATACACAGGGAATGTTAAAAAGTAGAGTAAAAAAATACATAGAGGAGGTTGACCCATGACCTTATTTGAAGATCCGGCGTATGCCAGCCGGATGCTGACGCTGTTGACATTATCATTTCATATTATTTATGCCACAATCGGTGTCGGTGTTCCTTTGATGATTATGATTGCCCAGTGGATCGGGATCAAAAATAACGATAATCATTACCTGCTGATGGCCAGACGCTGGGCGAAAGGATTTGTTGTTACCGTTGCTGTCGGAGTAGTAACAGGTACCATTATCGGACTTCAATTATCCCTGCTGTGGCCGAGCTTTATGGAATTAGCAGGAAATATTATCGCGATGCCATTATTTATGGAAGTGTTCGCCTTTTTCTTTGAAGCGATTTTCTTAGGAATTTATTTATATACCTGGGATCGTTTTGATAATCCGAAAAAACACTTGCTTTTATTGATTCCGGTAGCTGTCGGCGGCGGCATGTCAGCTTATTTTATCACTGTGGTGAATTCATTTATGAACAGCCCGGCAGGCTTTGATATCATTGGAGGAGATTTGGTTAATGCGAATCCGGTTCTGGCCATGTTTACTGTGTCCATGCCGACAAAGGTTGCTCATGTGCTATCTACAGCCTATATGACGATTGCCTTTATGTTCGCTGCGATTGCGGCTTTCCGGCTGCTTCAAAAGAAAAATCAGGAGTATCATAAAAAATCGTTGCATATGGCCATGAAGATTGGTTTGATTTTTGCAATTGCTACAGCTCTAATTGGCGATTTATCTGGTAAATACTTAGCAGAATATCAGCCTGAAAAGCTGGCTGCGGCAGAATGGCATTTTGAGACAAGCACGGAAGCACCATTGGTGATGTGGGGCGTATTAGATGAAAATAATGAAGCCAATTATGCCCTGCATATTCCTTATGCCTTGAGTATTCTTGCGCATGGCTTCCCAAGTTCAGAAGTAACCGGTCTGGAGGAATTTCCGGCGGAAGAACAGCCTCCGCTCGTCATCCATTATTTCTTTGATACGATGGTCACCATCGGGATGTTTATGATTGCCTTATCTCTGCTTTACTGGTTTGGAATGAGGAGAAAATGGGCTTTCGTCGAAAAATCATGGTACCGCTGGCTGATTGTCGCAGGCGGACCGCTCTCCTTCTTAGCTATTGAAGCCGGCTGGTGGATGGCGGAAGTCGGCCGTCAGCCGTGGATTTTAAGAGGGCTGATGACCATAGAGGAAGCCGCTACAACAAGTGACTATGTCGGCTGGATGTTTGTGTTATTTGCCGTCCTTTACCTTATTCTGGGTGTCGGAACGGTTGTTGTATTAACGTATATGTTCCGGAAAAACCCGGTCGAAAAGGATTTAGAACGCATGCAAGGTGGTGACGAATCATGATATTAGAAATTATCGGTATTTCCGTTCTCTGGTTATTCTTATTTGGTTATATCATTGTCGGATCCATCGATTACGGTGCTGGATTTTTCAACGCTTACAGCATCGTTACCGGAAAGCAGCATATTCTTTCCAAAATTATTCAGCGTTATCTGTCACCTGTATGGGAAGTTACCAATGTATTCTTTGTCTTCTTCTTTGTCGGAATCGTCGGCTTCTTCCCGCAGTCTGCTTACTATTTCGGAACCATTTTACTGATTCCGGGCAGCTTGGCACTGATTTTACTGGCGATACGGGGTTCTTATTATGCATTTGAATCCTACGGAAAACAGGGGCATAAAGGATATGCCATTATGTACGGGCTTTCCGGGTTGCTTATTCCGGCTTCCCTGTCGATTGTTCTGACCATTTCGGAGGGCGGCTTTGTCTTTATGGAGGATGGAAATCCGGTCTTAGATTACAGCGCCCTGTTTTTCAGCCCGTTAACCTGGTCCATTGTTGTTTTAAGTATTGTGGCTGTGCTATATATATCAGCAGTGTTCTTAACCTGGTATGCAGATGAAACAGGCGATATGGATGCAACAAACTTAATGAGAAAGTACGCATTAGGCTGGTCCATTCCTTTGATTATTGCCGCTTCAGGAATAATTGTCGAGCTTTACTTCCATAACGAAGCTCATTTTGCAAATCTCTTAAGTCTCTGGTGGATGTTTGCCGTTTCCTTTGTGTTATGGATATTGACCGTCATCCTGATTTGGAAGCGCAAAAATTATGGAATAGCATTTTGGCTGCTTACCGGACAATTTGCCTTTGCTTTCTTCGGTTACGGGATAGCCCATTATCCATACCTTTTATACCCTCATATCAGCATTCATGAAGGGTTTACCAATCCGGCAATGGCCATCTCGCTTATCGTTGTCTTTATCTTAGGTATGGCGCTTTTAGTTCCGTCTCTGTATTTATTGTTAAAGCTATTCCTGTTTGATAAAAACTATATTAAAGGAAAGAAGTGATAATATGTTGAACCAATTTCTGATTTTCATCGCTCCTTTCATCGTCCTGATTGCAGCAATTGTTTTAGCATTTGTCGCTGCAGCTAAGGATAGATAATGCACAAATGCCCTCAGCTAACCGATTTTTTAATCGGATTAGCTGAGGGCATTTTTGGTTCCCCTTATAAGCGAAAAATACAAAATATCCTTTTTAGATACGACTGTTTATTGCCGTTACACCAGCTGACTATTTTCCAGCTCCTTCATCGCTTTAAAGTAGCCGTCTTTCTTCCCCATCAGCTCCATATAAGTGCCTTGTTCAACGACTTCTCCGTGGTTCATGACAATAATCTGATCCATCTTTTCCAAGCCTGTTAAACGATGCCTGATGGTTACCACCGTCTGATATTTTGTTGCCTTTTCTATTTCCTCCATTATTTCCTGCTCTGTAATCGAATCTAACGATGATGTCGGCTCATCCAGCAGCCAGACTGAAGCATCCCGTAAAAACAGACGGGCAAGTGCCAGACGCTGCTTTTCTCCGCCAGACAGGTTTGTTCCCTTTTCCAATACTTGGTCCTCTAATGAAAAATGGCTTAATTGAACCTTTTCTAATGCTTCCTGGCAGGCTTCTCCCCCCGCCTCTTTATTCGCAAATCGCAGGTTTTCATAAATACTTCCGTAGAAAAAATGATTATGCTGCAGGGATACATTCATTTGTCTCCATAAACTTTCTGGAGCAATTTTATCAAGCTCTTCCCCATTTACTAAAAGATGACCGGATTGGATGGGAGCAAAGGTGAGCATCGCCTGCATCAACGTCGATTTCCCTGAACCGCTTGGCCCGACAATGGCGATATTTTTTCCCGGTTTTATTTGAAAAGCCGCGAGACGCACAGCCGGCTTATTTTCATTTGGATATTGAATGGAAACATCCTTAAAATCAAATTGAATCGGGACATCTGTTTCAAGTTCATGAACAGCCTCTTCGGTTTGCGCCTCCTTTTCCCAAACCTTGATGAGACGTTTAGAGGAGGCTTTGCTTTCTTCTAAATGCGCAGGAAGCACTGCCATCGATGGCGTATCCTCAAACACCGTAATGGCAATCATAAACAGCATCGCTAACAGTGTTCCGGCAAGGTTTCCCTCTGATACATAAAACCCTGCCTGCACGAGAATAATTACTGCAATGAAAAAAGAAAAGAAGATAACAACGGCTTCCCGGATAGCAAGCTGGCGATTTTCTTTCGCCTTTATTTCTTCGTATTGCTTCATATTATTATCGAGCTGCTGTTTTTTCCTTTCCGCCTGTTGAAAGATTGTCAATTCCCGGAACCCGTACAGATAGTCTGTAAATTCCGAGGACAATGCACCTCTTTTTTCCCGCATCGTTACAGCTGTCTTTTTCTGAAACAGATAAAAGATGGATGGGAAAACAACCAGTACGATAATCACCCCGCCAATCATTGTCATAGCCACCCCTATAGATAAATACATCGTAAAGAAAATCGTAGCTGTAAAAACGGCTGCCAATACCACCGGCGGATAAAATACACGTAAAAAGAAATGCTGTAAGCTCTCTACATCACCAACGATCCGTGCCAGAATATCCCCGCTTCTGTATTTTTGCAAAAGTCGGCTTGCCAGCGGCTCTATCTGATCATAAACCTTCAGGCGGATATTTTTCAGAATCGTAAAGGTTCCGCGATGAGAAAAATAGCGTTCCCCGTATCTGCTGACAGCTGAGGTAATCCCCAACAGCTTCACACTCGCTACCAGAATCATCAAGGTATAGATCGGCGGTGCAAAAGCGGCTTGTGAAATCAAATAACCGCTTGCTGCAAATAAGGAGACAGCGGTAATCCCCGCTAAAAATCCAAAGAAGATAGAAATCAGAATATCCTTTTTTTCTTTCAGCATCATTTTTAAGACCAGACTGATATCCTTCATGCTTCCCGCCCTCCTTGCTGTGTATGGATCATTTTTCGATACATTTCATTGTTTTCGTAAAGTTCTTCATGTGTCCCTTCTCCTGCTATTTCTCCCTGATCTAATAAAAATATTTTATCGGCGTTACGGATTGTATGCAGACGGTGAGCAACAGTAATCATCGTTGCTTGATTTTTTAAAGTATCTAACGATTTTTGCAAGATATGCTCGGTCTGAATATCCAGGCCAGTAGTCGGCTCATCAAAGAATAGAATTTGCGGCTTTTTCAAAAGGGTACGGGCAATTGCAATCCGCTGCTTCTCTCCTCCTGATAAGCCTCTGCCTCCCTCTCCGATAATTGTATCTAATCCGTCAGGCAAAGCAGTGATCCACTTCCATATTCCCGCATGCTCTGCAACCTCCTGTATGACTGTATCATGCTGTTCTTCCTGAGAGCCGAGCAATATATTTTCCCGCACGGTTCCAGAAAACACATAAGGCTGCTGCGATAAATAACCAATCCGCCCGAACCAATCTGCTTTTTCTACCTTTTCTTGCGTAATACCGTCAATCAGAAAGCTTCCTTCTTTCGCCGGCAGAAAACCAGCTAATACATGCAGCAAGGTTGACTTACCTGCACCGGTTTTACCAATGATTGCCACCTGCTCATACGGTAAAATCCGCATGGAAGCCGGAGCTAATTGAAAGTTTCCCTCTTCATAATGGAAGGAGACCTGTTCCAGCCTTAATTCGGGTGCTTTATCGGTTTTTAATGAAGCAGCTCCCCAAGGAACTGGAGTCGTTTCTTCATCAAGCACATCCTCCACCCGTGAAGCTGCGCCCATACTTGCGCGTCCGGAATGAAAGGCGGAGCCCAGCTGTCTCAATTGGCTGAACAGCTCCGGCGCAAGAAGTAAAACAAAAAATCCCGTAAAAAAGCTGAGATTTTGAAAAATAATCATCCGGATTGCAATCTCTAAAGCAATCAGACCGATACTCAGCATAGCGATAAATTCCAAGGCTAAGGAGTTTGTAAAGGCAACCTTCAGCACACCCATCGTTGCATCCCGGAAGCTTGTACTGTCCTGATCAATTTTATTTCTCTGCTCTTGAGACCGGCCAAATAATTTCACTGTCGGCAGACCCTGTAATGTATCCAGGAACGTTCCTGAAAAGGCTGCTAATTCAGATAGCTGTTCCTTTGATTTATCCTTTGTTTTTATACCAATAATCATCATAAAAATAGGTATAAAGGGAGCTGAAACAAGAATAATTAGTCCGCTCGTCCAATTCTGAATAAAAATAACTACCCAGACAATCAGAACAATGCCGACAGATTGAATAACCTGTGGAAGGTACTGACTGAAATAGCCATCTATTTCATCGACCGTATCCATAAATAAGCTTGTCTTCCGGCCGGACTGTCCTTTATCTGCATCGATCATAGGCTGGCTGGTAAAATGACGGAGCAGTCTTTTCCGTATCGAAACCTTCGCAGTCTGTGCCATTTTTATGCCAGACCCTTTTATCATAAATTGAAAAACCGTTCGTACCAAAAGCATGCCAATCAATATAAAAACAGCAGGAAGAATAGATGAAAATGCCGCATTATCCAAAAACAGATTCTGAATAATCGTTACCACAAGATAGCTCTGCCCTACGATGGCCAGTGCCATAAAAAGGGACGCCATCCCCATCCAAATCATCCTGTTCCGAAAAACTTTTGTAAATTCCTTTAACAACGGATCACCACCCTTAAACACAACGTAATCAATTACAATATATCCTCTACTCCATTATACAACAGCACGCTTTCCACCGCTCACCACACAGTGCACTGCTCCATTTAGAAATGAATATTTTATGAACATCCGCTATTTGTAGAGTTTTTTCAGGAAACACATATATTAACCTATATATAACTATTCCATGAATATGAGACAATAATAAAAAGATTTACAGGAGTGTCCTATCATGTCTAATTTTTTCCTTAACACCCCAACAAATTTTAATATGAGCGAGAAAAGCCTTGGTGATAAATTACTTTATTATGGCGGAGTGGTTACTACATTGGGAAGTATTATGTCCCTCGTCGGATCAACGATTTTATACAATGAAGATGTAGAAGAGGAAGAAGAAGCTTTTGAAGAAAATTCACCTGTTACGAGCCGCCAGCTGATAGAAATGCAGCAGCAGCTTGACCTTTTACAGAAAAAAATAGATAAGTTAGAGAATCAAGGGCAGTAGATAATTCATTTCCTGTCCCTGATTCACCTTTTTAAAAGTTTATTCTTCTTAACTTAACGGGTTCTGTTCTCCATTTGTTTTTTCTCTCCCGTCCAGCAAAACGAAAGAAGCGGACAATCTTCACATAACGGCGTCTTCTTACAATATTGTTTTCCATGCTCCACAATTAATGCGTGAAATTCCTGATGCATTTTTAAGTCATGCGGAAAGAAATTCTCCACTTCAATTTTAAGCGCATGATAGGTTTTGGGAAGCTGATAGCCGATTCGATAAAACAATCGCATCGCATAGTTATCCGCAATAAAACCGGCTTTATCAAAAGCGTACAGCATCATCGCATCCGCAGTTTCCTCTCCGATTCCATGGATTGCCAGCAGTTCTTTACGGAGAACAGCTTGATCAACGCTTTGAATCCTCTCTACCTGAAAGTCATATTCTTGAAACCAATGCAGCCAGGCCTTGATTTTCTTCGCTTTCATTCGATAGAAGCCGCTTGGGCGTATTTTTTCAGCAAGCTCTGCTTCTTCCATTTGTATTAAACTCTCAGCAGTTGCTTCTTTCCCCAGATGCGCCAGAGCCAACTCGACATTTTTCCAATTTGTCCGCTGTACCAAAATAGCGCTGATCAGCATTTGAAAATCAGAAGCTGCCGGCCACCACCCTTGAGGGCCATAGTGATGAAATAATTGTCGATATAATTCCGTATAGCTTATCTTTTCTGTCATCTGAATCTCCTCTATTTCCATTAATCGAAATTTCACTCAGCAGGAGTTTTACGAACGATTCTCCGTGATAAAGCTGATTTCTTTTCTAATCACTCTGAACAAGATACACTAGCAATACATTTACGAAAGAAATGGAGAGCAACAATGAAATCTGTTCATACTGATATTATACAATTCCGTGGAAGTCATTATCAATTCGGACTTTTTCAGGCAGAAAAACTAAAAAATTCACCCATAATAAACCATCGGAAAGCACTGCTCAGCAAACGCTGGAGAAACTTCCTTGTTGACGAAGAAGAAGTAAAAGCTGTATTCAAAGCATTTTCTCCGGCTATTTGGGAAGAAATAGAAGGATTAAGTGATGGGTTAGGTATCCCCTGGAATGATGCCATTCGCGAATTTGGCGGTTACTATTATGAGTATGGCCGCAGCGGCTGTTCCATTAATACCAAGCAGGATTACCTGGTGCGAAATTATGATAATGCCCCCCATTCCTATGAAGGCCGTTATGTTTTATACGCCCCCTCTGACTCCGGATATGCCAGCGCCGGTCCTTCCATGCAAATCACCGGGCGTACGGATGGAATCAACGAAAAAGGGCTGACGATGGGCTATAATTTCGTCAACCGTAAAAAATCAGGCGATGGCTTTGTCTGCAATATGATTGGCAGGCTGCTTTTAGAAAACTGTGCCACAGTGGATGAAGCCGTTCAATTACTGCGCGAAATTCCGCACCGGAATACCTTCAACTATGTATTATTAGATACAACTGGAAAATCACTCGTTGTGGAGGTTTCCCCCCGCTCTTTCTTTGTCCGGAAAGATAGCAGCTGTACAAACCATTTCGATGCATTAACAGAAGAGAACCGGTACCGTTCAGATGAATCAATGGAACGGCTGGAGAGAATCATAACAAAGCAGAGGGATATTCAAACATCCTATGAAGCGTTTCGTATGTTAAATGATATCGAGCAAGGAATCTTTTCTGAAAAATACGGTGCATGGGCAGGGACACTGCATACAGCACTGTACTTGCCAAAAGAACGATCTGCTTGGTTTGCATTGGGAGGTAATCGTCAGCCATTTATTTTCTCGTTTCAAAAATGGCTGCAGGGAGAAAAATTACATGCAACCAAGATAAAGGGACAGATCAATGCAACCGATTCGTTTATTAACGTATAGCGGAATCTTGCCTGTCGCATTTCGATGGCTTTACAATTGAGTTAGAAAGGATTATCCTAGCTACAAAGGAAAAGTAATTTTTAGAGAGTCAGCATCATTTTTTTATGAGTATAACTGACTTTAAGGAGGAAAACCAATGACTATGAAAAAAGCATTAACCCTTGCTGGTTCTGACTCTAGCGGCGGAGCCGGGATTGCTGCAGATTTAAAAACCTTTCAGGAGCATAACGTATATGGCATGACTGCTCTGACTTCCATCGTGACAATGAATCCAGAAGGCTGGGGACATGATGTTACACCAATTGATGCGGAAGTCGTTGAAAAACAATTGAACACGATTCTTTCTGTCGGCGTAGATGCAATGAAATCCGGCATGCTGGGATCTGTAGATATTATTAATTTAGGTGCAAAAAAAATTGATGAATACAATATTGAGAAGTATGTTCTTGACCCTGTCATGGTATGTAAAGGAGAAGATGAAGTGCTTCAGCCGGAAAACACAGACGCGATGCGTGAAGAATTATTGCCTCGTTCTCTGGTTGTAACGCCTAACTTGTTTGAAGCAGCGCAATTAGCTCAAATGGCTCCGATTAAAACCATTGAGCAAATGAAGGAAGCTGCCAAAAAAATTCACGCCTTAGGTGCAAAAAATGTTGTCGTTAAAGGCGGAAAACAGCTGGATCACGATAAGGCTGTCGATTTATTCTATGACGGAACAGACTTTGACTTATTAGAAAGCGAAAAAATAGAAACAAGCTATAACCATGGAGCAGGATGTACTTTCGCTGCGGCAATTACTGCAAACTTAGCTCACGGTGAAAATGTGCACGATGCCGTTAAAGCAGCAAAAACCTTCGTTGCAGCTGCTATTGCTAACGGCTGGAAGCTAAACGAGTATGTTGGCCCTGTGATGCATGGAGCTTACAACAAAACAGACAGCAAAAAAGTAGAAGTATTCAGCGTATAATGAAAAACCTTAGGACATTTTAGTTCAATCCAAACTGTCCTAAGGTTTTTTATATGCTAATTAGTCACGGTCATGAATAAAGAATGTCAGTATCAGCGCAATAATAGAGATAACCCCCGTAACAAGGAAGGAAACATTTACCCCGTGAACCATCCCTTCAATACCTTGTTCAGGAATTGATGCTGTAGACATAATCGTGATTGGTAACGCGGTGCCAATTGCTCCAGAAACCTGTCTTAACGTATTATTTACTGCCGTACCATGAGAAATATATTCTTCCGGCAATGCATTTAATCCTGCTGTTGTGACAGGCATCATTGCCATTGCGACCCCAAGCATTCGTAAGGCATGGATCGTTGCAATAAAGGCAAAGCTTGTTTCTGGCGTCAATGTACTCAGCATAAATGTGGTACCAACAATCAGCACCAAACCGATCATTGCTAAATACCTTGCACCATATCGATCAAAAAGTCTTCCGGTAATTGGATTCATTATTCCTTGAATGATGGCTCCGGCCAGCAATGCCAATCCAGAATGGAAAGCACTGAATCCAAGCATTTGCTGCATATAAAGCGGCAGGATAACAGCTGCTCCAATCATCGTCATAAACGTAACCATACCTAACACCGTCGTAATCGTAAATATTTGATGTTTAAATACACGGAATTCAAGTATTGGCGTTTTCAAATGCATCTGTCTGGTAATAAACCATGCCAGCATAATTCCGCCGATGACTAGGGAACCAATAACCTGATAGCTTAACCAGCCTGCATTTCCGGCAGTGCTGAATCCGTAAAGAATACCGCCAAAACCAAGTGTAGATAACAAAATCGATAACTTATCCAGCTCAGGGAAGGTTCGTTTCGTCACATTTTTAAGTAAAAAGTAAGCGATAATTATGTTTAAAATAGCAATTGGCAGAACCATGAAGAATAATGTTCTCCAAGGGAAATGCTCTACAATATAACCAGACAGCGTCGGCCCGATGGCAGGAGCGAAGGAAATAACTAAACCAAACATTCCCATTGCGCTGCCCCGTTTTTCCTTTGGATAAATCAAAATTAAAATCGTCTGCATCAGCGGCATCATAATTCCGGCTCCAGCTGCCTGCAAGACACGTCCTGTTAAAAGCGATAAAAATTCTGGTGCGATTCCACAAATGAGTGTACCTGCCGTAAACAGGGACATAGCAGTTAAAAATAAGCTGCGTGTCGTAAACGTACCAATTAAAAAAGCAGTTACCGGGATCATAATACCATTTACGAGCATAAATGCTGATTGCAGCCATTGAACCGTATTTGCATCAAGATCCAAATCGGACATAATATGCGGCAATGCGGTTCCTAATAAGGTCTGATTCAAAATGGCTACAAACGCTCCAGATAATAAAACAACTAGAATCGGTACACGGCTTGTACTTTTCATTTCCAGCGATGATCCATGACTCTCATCCATTTCCAACCCTTCTTTCTTGAAACATTATTCTATTTTTTTCTTATAATTGTATCCTTCCCGTTTTTATCTCCTTGTAAAGCTATTTTGCTTAAAACATATTCTTTCCAAGTGCATAAAAACAGACAAAACCGGTGACTGTAAAATCACCGGCATAAAATAAAGCTTTATCCAGCAGAGGTTACCCCCAACTGAAATATTAAAAGAATAAAGGCTAAGCTCGCGACGTCACGGGTCGGGGTACGATCACTCGTCCCATCAAAAACGTTGTCACTGGCGCCTTTATGATCTATCTCCAGCAACCGGAACGAATCAGGCGCTGCTGGCTGCACTGCGATAAAATTATTTCTTTAACGTATCACACCACTCGATAAAGTTATGAACAACGGAGTCAAGAAAATCAATGGTTTGTTCATCTGTCAGATTTCCTTGCTCGTCCATCTTGTTCTGAACAGAACCAATTAATACTTCGTTTCCTGGCAGAGTCAATACTCCGACTCCGCGAGAATTTAAAATTTGACGAAGCTGCAGTTGAGCTTTTACTGTACCAAGAACGCCCATAGATGCGCCTACTACCATTCCAGGTTTATTTACCATAACTAAATCAACACGGGAGAACCAGTCGATTGCATTTTTTAACATACCCGAAATAGACCCATTGTATTCAGGCGTAGCAAATAAAATAGCGTCACTATCTTTAATACGCTGACGAATTTCTTTTACAATCTCCGGCGGGTTTAATTCCTCATCCTGATTATAGAAAGGTAATTTTTCTATCGGTAAAATATCAATTTCTATATTTTCCTGATAACGGTCCTTCATATATTCAACAAGTTGTTTGTTATAAGATTCTGCACGGTTGCTTCCAATCATTGCTGCAATTTTCATTCGTATACCTCCAATATTTCTTCGTTTAAAATGTTATGTTTATCACAAATGCTTGTCGTTTTTTAAACACAATTAATATTATTACCATAATCATTTATCTACCTCAAGATATCTGCTCAAGGAAAAACAACCTTCTAAAATACAAAAAAATACTCTTATTAAGAAGCATTTCTTGGGGGTATCTTCTTCCCGTTGAAAAGCTTTCTTAATAAGAGTTATTTTACGACATCATGATAAGCAGGAGAAGCACATGCTCTCCAGCTAATAATATTTCAATTTTTAGAAGAACCAGTTACGGTTTCTGCCGCATCCGCAGGAACGTTTTCTTTCGCAGCGGTTTTCAGAACGCTTGCCACAATGGTCGGAATGATGGTGATTTCCACCCCCGCCATTGTTTGAACCACCTACTCTGCGGCAATTACTAGAATCATTTACGTCGCTGCCGCAATCATAATTTTCAACAACCGTTTCGTTCACATTGAATTCTCTAACAGGGTAAAAATTTTCATTACGAATTGTTTTTCGATGAATATTTTTAATTTCAGTCGGATGAATGTTTTTTACAGTTTCCACACTATTATGCTTACGAACCTCATGTCTTGTCGGATGAACAATGACATTATCATCCTGGTTCGAATTGCGACAACGGCTACATTGACATTTATCTCGGCTCATTCGGACTCCCTCCTTTCTAATACATAATATATCTTATGAAAGAAGGCGGTTTTGTCCTACGCAAATAACTATTAATCCGATAAATGTACGTTTTGTCTATATGGATGGATTGTTACGCTTCATCGTTATAAATTCTATCCCTTTATAACGAAATTGATGTTCTTTGATAAAGTGATTTTTCTCATATAACTGGATTGCTCGTTTATTGAAAGACGCAACAGTAAGCCGAATCGCCTTCCCTTTATGCTCCTGCTCAATAAAATGAAGAATTCTTTTTAAAAATGGATCGCCGTGTCCTTTTCCCGTCAACTGAGGATTCATTCCCAAACCTAAATCAACACAATCTTCTATATAAGCTGCGTTTCTATCTCCGGCAGGAACCTTGGCTGAACGGCCGGTGCAAAAGAAACCAATTAACCTGTGAGATGAATCTACCATTGCGTAATAGCCGCCGCCAAGCAATTCTACAATCGCGCTAGTCGTTAACACATTATTATAAAAATCATACGGCTTTTCGTATTTCCAGCAAAGTGCCTCCACTGCATACTTTTGTGTCATCCGAACAATATGTATATCCACTAAGCATCCCCACTTTTCCTTTAACCTTCCTTTATTATTTCACATTTTTCATTCAAGGTGAATAAATATCTCATATCATCTGATTATCAAATAAGATAAGATGCACTCCTAATCAGTTATAGAAATAACATGGCTAGGAAAGTGAAAGGCAGCAGTTCTTCCCTCTTTATAAAATGAAAAAAGCTCATCATTAGTTAGTGGATATCCCTGCAGGATTTAGTCCTTTACAGCCATTTGATCCGAAATCTCTGATTCCCCTTGATCCATGGAAGCAGCGGTAAATCTTTTTCAACCACCTGCCCCAGCACGTTTACCCTTTCATTCGCCGGTAAATCGGCTAAGGTGATTTGAATCTCACCCTGGTAACGCAAATATTTTTCATTATCTATCGTTACGGAACCTACAGGGCGCTCCGTATTATTTTGAGCCTGGACAGCGATTTCTCCAAATTGCGCATAGCTTCTCGATTCAACGGCACGGATACAATCTCTTGCGTAATCGGCCCGATTGGTCATTGCAGCTGCTGCTTTACGGATCATTTCAGAGTCTGCCCGTTTATCAGAAACGGCCCGGATCAGCATTTCATCCTTCTGGATATAGGCCTGAAATTGTTCCAGGGAATCCTCCCCTATTTCAACATCACCAACAACAATTTTATCGACTTCACCCAATTTTTCTAATTCCAAATATGCAGCAAATGGGGAATACACCCGATGCTGTTCCAAGGTTGGTAATTTTTCGTATAGCGGACCTCGTAATTGCGTATCTCCCGGGATAAAAGCCATCACGGTCAAACCAGCTTCTTTTAATGTCTTATTTTTTTGAATAAAATCAACGAATCCTAATCCAGTTTCTGGACGCGGATAATAATTATGCCATGCTTCCACTGCTTCCATATGGAGACCATTTGCTTTCAAATGATTTAACGATGCCACGTCAATCGTACTGGCATTTAATGTAATTCGCATTTTATGTGATAAATCAATGATTGTCTGGTCATCAATACCATAGTCAATCCTTAGACCGGACAGTCCCCAATCTAATAATCGATCTGCATTGTCCCAGTTAAATCCCAATGCTTGTAACGAATTCGGCGAGATATCCGCCATCAGCTCCATGCCTAATTCACTCGCCGCTTTTCCAAGCGCCTGAAGCTGCTCTTTGTATATCGTCTGATCGTCCTCAGGAATATGCAAAGAGGTGAAAATAGAACGAAAGCCACTTTCCTTCATTTTTCGAATATAGGGAATCTGCTGTTCTATTGGTGTATTCCCTAAATAAATAGAAATTCCTAACATAAATAACCCTCCATTTAAAGAAACAGGAGGCAGCAGCCTCCTGTTTCTTGTTAAATTCCGTCTGCCATACTATCCTTAAAGCCAAACGCATACGTAAATAAGAAACCAAATACATATGAAATAACAAGCCCCAGAAAATAGCTTATATACTGACCATTTGTTATTAATGGTATCAACGATAAACCTGAAACGCCAATTCCTGCAGCTGCTGTATTCATCACTGCCTGGAATGCTCCGCCAATAGATGCTCCTAAACAGGCGGTTAAAAATGGTCTGCCCAGCGGCAGGGTAACCCCGTACATTAACGGCTCCCCAATGCCTAAGAAGCCGACTGGAGCAGCTCCTTTAATAATATTTTTCAAACGTGTATTTTTTGTTTTTACGAAAATCGCAATCGCTGCGCCAACCTGTCCGGCACCGCCCATCGCTAAAATGGTCAGCAGCGCAGTCTCATTAAATGCATTAATCAACTCTAAGTGGATCGGTGTCAAACCGTGATGCAGACCCACCGTAACCAATGGCAGGAAGAAGCCTGCCAGAACAGCTCCTGCAAGAACACCGCCTGTATCAATCAAGGCAATCAGGCCTTTAGTGATTCCATCGGATAACAAGCCTGCTGCCGGCATAATAGCAAATAGGGACACAAATCCGACAACCAATACGGTAATTAAAGGAGTAAAAATAATATCAACTGCATTCCACATCACTTTACGCACATTTTTCTCAACAACTGTCATTAGCCAGGCGGCAAAGATAACACCGAACAAACCGCCCCTTCCAGGAGTTAATTCCTCTCCAAAAATCGCAATATTTTCAAGCTGCGGGCTAAATAAAATCATTCCTGCTATAGCGCCTAATACCGGAGTTCCTCCAAATTCTTTTGAAGTGTTCCAGCCTACTAAGATTCCTAAGGAAGCAAAGATAACACCGCCAAACAAGAGCAGTATCTGCATCCAGTTTTGCTCTGGATCCACCCCTGCGTTGACTGCAAAGTTCGCTCCGCCATTAATAACTCCTGACGCTACAAGGCCGGGAATTAAAGGAATAAAAATATTTCCAAGCTTACGTAAAAAGTTTTTAAAGGGTGTCCGGTTCTTTGCTTTTATATTTTCCTTATCCAGTGCTGCTTTTTCTTCAAACGTTAAATCATCCGCATTTGCGTCTTCCCCAATGCCAAATCCAGTCAGCTGGCTCATTTCTGCAGCAACCTTATTGACAGTACCAGGTCCGATCACGATTTGCAGTGTTTCATCTTCAACAACGCCCATTACTCCGTCAATCTGTTTTAACCCTGCCAAATCAGCTTTCGAATCATCTTTTAGAGATAAGCGCAGCCGTGTCATACAGTGAGCAATCCGCTGGAGATTCCCTTTACCGCCTGCATGTTCTAAAATTTCCGTGGCCATTCTCTGTTCTTTCTTCATGGTAGACCCTCCCTTTATTTTATCAGTGCATGTCGAACAAACCCATCCGAATTCTTCAATCTATTCACCGCATCTTCATAGGAGCATTCCAGCAGTATCATCACAATTGCAACTTTCACTTGATGATGTGATTTTTCAAAATAGGAGGCAGCTGTATCATAGTCAGCTCCAGTGATTTCCATTATGTTTCGTTTAGATCTTTCCAATAATTTTTCATTCGTCGGCTTTAAATCCACCATAAAGTTTTGGTAAACCTTACCGATTCCCACCATTGCTGCGGTCGAAATCATATTTAAAACCATTTTCTGAGCAGTACCGGCCTTTAATCTTGTAGAACCAGTCAGTACTTCTGCGTCTGTTTTCAGTTCAATCGCTACAGAAGCGTACTGGCTCATGACAGCATCTTTATTACAGGATATGCTGACTGTATTTGCTTTTTTTGAATCAGCATACTGCAAAGCGCCGATAACATACGGTGTACGCCCACTCGCAGCAATCCCTATGACGGTATCGTTTTCTGAGAGCTGAATGTTTTTAAGATCAGCAGCTCCGAGCTCCGTATTATCCTCTGCACCTTCCGCGGCTTCATAAAGCGCTTTCATACCGCCCGCAATAATTCCCTGAACCATCTCTGACGACGTACCGAATGTAGGAACACATTCTACTGCATCTAAAACACCTAACCTGCCGCTAGTACCAGCTCCGACATAAATCAGTCTTCCATTTTTCTTAAACGATTCTATCGCGTATTTCGCAGCTTTCTCAATTTGCGGAAGCTGCTCCTTGATAGCTGTTAAAACCTGTTCATCCGCTTTATTCATCGTCTCTAAAATTTCCATTGTCGACATCTCATCTAAATGCATCGAATGCTGATTTCGCATTTCTGTTGTTAACTTATCGAGCATATCATCACTCTCCTCTATTCACTTCTAACTCTATTTTAAAGGTCTTTGAAATTAAAAGTCAATAAGTTTTATATATTTTATGAAATTAAATTTCATTTTATAATAAAAAAAGAAGCTATCTTCTTAATTTCACAACATAATCTCTAGCTTCTTGATATTCATCCAGCACGTTTTCACCGATAATATTAAAAATACTGATATATAAGCTGTCTATCATCGTCAGCTGTGTCATTCTTGAAGTAATGCTTCCAATCCGAAAATCCTGCTCTACATTCGGTGTCGCTAATCGAATGTCTGCTTCTTTATATAATGGAGACTTATTCATATTTGTTATCGCAATAACCTTAGCTCCCTTTTCCTGAGCCAATCGCGCTAAATCTAAAACATCCTTCGTTTTTCCAGACATACTGATAGCTACAAATACATCCTGACTATTAAAATGTGGCACCTTTGACAGCATATAGTGAAAATCTGCATTAAACTCCACTTCATATCCGAGTTTCGTAAATTTATATACCGCATCGAGCGCAGCAATCGATGAACCGCCTACACCATAAAATATAATCTTACGAGCATTTTTTAGCACGTTTACTGCATCATCCAGCTCTTTTTTTTCTAAAGATTCCATCGTCAGCTCGATCGCATTTTTATTCACATGAACGACCTTTTGAAACAATTCATAGGGAGAATCTTTTTTCTGTAAAATAGAAAAGTCAGTGATATAATCATCTGTTACCGCTAACTCCTGTGCCAGGGAAATTTTAAAGGTTTTAAAACTTCCGATTCCAATTGTCTTCGCAAAACGAATAACACTTGCCTCACTCACGTCCGCCTTATTCGCTAATTCTTTCGTCGTCATATTGGGAATGAGCTCTGCATGATGTAAAATATACTTCGAAATCTTTTTCTCAGTTTTAGAAAATTGATGGAGCCGTTCGTTGATTCTAGTTAGTAGTGTTGTCGCCATGTCAACTTCTCCTATTCCAAATTCGGTTATGTTCCTAAGTATAGCAAAAAATAAAAGCGTGTTCTAATGATTAATTAGAGGAATGATTTACTTCTAATTCCATTGTACAGGTATGTAGCGTGTGCCCGCTGAGGTCTTCGGTGAATTCAGAAATAATCTTGAAACCTCTTGCTTTATAAAACGCCATCCCTTTTGCATTATCCTTTTCTACATTTAACTGCATAAACGCAGGTTTCAAATCCTCTATCCCATATTCTAATAACGCTGTTCCCATTCCGTTCCCTTGTGTATCCGGATACAAGTAAATAGCATAAAGCGTGCTGATCCCTTCTTCTGATACCCGGCTAAAATTCGCAAACCCTTCTATTCGTTTATCCGACTCCACAACATATAGACTGGAAAGCTCGATACGCTGAAGCATCGTTTGATTACTATATGATTTATTTAAAAATGCATCCTGAATGCTTCTGGGTATAATGCCTTCATATGTATCATGCCAGCTTTGGTAAACAATACGCTGAATAGCACCAATATCTGTCTCTTCTGCCAATCTTACATGGTAATTCATACAGCTCTCTCCCTTTGAATAAAATGATGTTTTTATTATAAAGCGAAACTTCATTTAATGATAGTGCTGCTCTTCCATTTTAAAACAAAATTATGGTAACATGTTTCATTATCCGCTAATAATCAGAGGTGTATCAAAAAATAAGGAGGGATAAGCATCGAAACACTGAACAAAAAATACCTGACACGCATCCAGATTTGGGGAATAATTGTTGGAATTATTCTATTTATCTATGGATTGCTTCTATTCTTCACCGGTTTTTCTTCTGCTCTTGTTGCGCCAATTCCAGGTATTATCTTGATGATATTAGGAAGCTTTTTATTTAAAACGGGAAAGTTTGCGGGAGAACTCAAAAAAGATGCATCAAGAATATATGTATTAGAAAATTTTTTCAAAAATCATCTTTGGTTCCTGCTGCTGACTAGCATATTGGCCAGCTTAATTATTTTGTTTTATCTTATCTTTTTTATTTTTATTACATAGGAGAGAGGGAATTAATATGAAAAAATTATCATTTATTCTGATTCTGACCATTATCCTCTCAGCTTGTGGAACAGACAACCTAGAAGAAAGTTCATTTGACGTGGAAGTAAATTGCAGCTCTACGGAAGCAGGTACAGAAGAAGCGCTGGAGGAAAGAGTTTCTCTTTTTGAAGGTGATACGTATGAACCTTTAAAGGAAAAGCTTAATGAGGATGTATTGGTTTCTAAGGAAAATTTAGAAGAAGAACTCGCAACCGCCGTCTATTCCACCTGTATAAATGAGGAAGAATCGTATAATGACAGCTATGACAAATTATATTTTTCAATGCTGGAATATTTTTATGCTTTCATGATATCGGAAAAAGAGGAATCCCTGATAATAGAGGAAATAAACTATAAAGGACGTTCTTTTAATGATTACGCACTCAATATCGTATTGGATGATGGGCGTCAAGCAAATGTCTTTCGCTTTGATCCTCTTACATATTCCGGTGATGTTTTACAGCGGTTAGACGAAGAAGCCGTTATTGGATCATTGGAAGAATTATATGCTTCTGCCATCAAAGAGGATTTTATCGACAGGGCCTTTTCTGGATTGGAAAATCCGCTGAATGCTGCATTCCACAATATTCCCGACATTCTGGAAGAAAAAGATCTTGAAGAATGGGAGCCAGACCTTGATAAAAACGCAGAAGCATCTGATTTTTGGCATTTATATGCCATTATTATTGATGGAGATATAAAGGAACAAAATCTATTAAGCGAGAAAGAGAACTGGCGGGATATCAAATTATATCCAAGTTGGCGTACGTATCAAATGATAGAAAGGCTCGAGGAAGTTCACGCTATCTCCCCGGACATTCCCTATCCGGAAGGAGCACTCGAGAATGAGGAATGGTTCAAAGCGACGGACTACATGTCAGAGAATATGGAGGAGACCGTTAAAGATAACAAATTGGATGAGGATTTATACGAGATATACCAATATATTCTCACAGGGGAAGGATACTTAAGCGATTTGGAGCTTTAGAAAAGATGTTAAATAAAAAACGTCACTTTCGGAAAGGAGCATTTTTTTGGAATACTTGCACCCAAAATACTTCAAATGGATTCATATTTCAAGCAAATTTCTCGGTATTATCATCATTCTGTACGGAATTTTCATCATCATTCAGAATTTCCCGTCCATTATCGGACCTGTTCCCGGACTCGCATCTATTTTGCTGGGTGTTTATTTGTATAAAAGCGGAATGGAAGCAGACCGTCTTTTGAAGTCGGACAGAAAAAGCAAGCAGGCGTTTGAAGGAATGTTAAAATATTATGGTTTATTTTTAATGATTAACGGGCTGTTGATTATCGCGGCAATCATGTTATACATTATCTATATTTATCTATAGGGAATATCGCGCTTACAATAAAAAAATACAAATCAAGTACTTTCAACAGGCTTGATTTGTATTTTTTTACGTTTCCTTCTTAAACCTGGTATACTACCTCCAGGCGTGCTTCTATCGATTGATTTCCCGGTTCAATTGGCGTAGACACCATTTTAAAGACCTGCGCAGGTCCAACCCCTGGCGAAGCAGTCTGTTCGTTAATCTTTAATGGCACCGGCGTTAAATTAGCGCTCAGCTGCTCTGCTAAGCTTTCTGCCTTCCGCTTTGCATCCGTAAGCGCAAAACTTAACGCCTCCAGATAAAAATTCTCCGGATTATCTACCGAAAACTCAATTGAAACAACTTCATTTACGCCATTTTCGGTGACACGATCAATGATTTCTCCAATTCGATCCATATCATCCGTAACCACAGTGATTTCATTTCGGACCTCGTAGCCCTGCAATATCTGATTGCCATCTTGATAGTTATATATTGGTCTTGCAGAAAAGCTGGTAGTTTGAATCCGCTCTCTCGGAACACCAATTTGCTGCAAGGTATCCAGAGCCTGATTCATTCGTTCTGTATTTTCTCTCTGCGCTTCCTCTAAAGAGCTGTTGACGGTGGAAACAACCAATTGAATACGGGCAATACTCGGTGAAACTATAACTGTGCCCACGCCAGTGACCGTGATGGTCCCCTGCTGATTATTTTGTCGCTCATACATTCTATGCCCATAATTAGGCGGTCCATAAGTATAATACATTGCGAACATCCCTCCCTCATACCATCCTATGTTGTATAAGGGCTGTACCATTCAATAATTATCTGGAGAATCCCAGTAATTGGGATCCTGCATTTGCAGTTCTTCGACAACATCCTCTAAGTCCTGAGGTGTAATCGTAAAAACAGGATACTCCTTGGACGTACGCTTCACAGCATCATAAAAGTAACGAACGCTGCCGGGATATTCTTCATCCACGAGGAGTAAAGCAGCATCACTTTTATCAATCAGCCATAAATCCTTCGCCCGAAATTGGTACGCTCCCTGATATCCCCCTTTATACAGCGGTTTGAAAAAATCGGCTGTCATCATTAATTCTTCATATTTTTCCTTGATCGGATCCGGCCAGCGTTCATCCTGATTTTCAAACGGCGGGAAAACGCCTACTTGTACCTCATAGGTTTCTTTTAAATCCATTATCACATCAGCAGCCCACAGCTCAATGCCCATTTGTCCAGAAATAATAATCCATTCTAATCCTTCCTCTATAAATGTGCGCAGCCTTTTCTCTAAAGCTGCCTTAATAAAAACAATTCTGGGATCATTTTCTTTGAAGATGCCTAATTCCGTCGGCTTATAGCCTGTTACATGTAAAATTTTCACAGTAATATCCTTTCTTCATTACAAGTTTAAGTTACCTCCTATTTTAACGCAGGAATACTTGATTTGAAAGCTTGTCCCTGTTTAACAAAAAGGCAGTCCGCACTGCCCTATTGTTATATTCACCACATTCCGGGTCTCCTCGGCGGACGAGCGCCTGGGTGATTTCTCATATCTCCCATGTGTCCAGGAGGCATTTGTCCTGGGAAAGCAATCGGCGCAGAAGGGAATGGCGGGCGCGGCCCGATTTGCGGTCTGCCCGTAAAAGCATTGTTTCCATACGGGTGCGGATGCTGGCTTTTTATCATATGATGATTTACATACGTTGTATGGACAGGATGAATATGATTAACAACAGATTCGGATGACGTATGGACATATTGATGCTTTGTCGGATGGACAATGGTCTTTTCATTCGGATGCTGCGGATGAAATCGCTCTTTACCTTGCATCGTTTCTTCCTCCTTTTTCTTCTCTCTTTTTACTATATGTGATAAACGTACAAGTCGAGTAAGACAGATACCCAGATTTATTTTGATTTTTAATAATAGCCGGAAACCCCGCTCTTTAAGTGATTTCAGAAAAATAATTGGTTAAAAAATTTGTGAAGAAGCTGGTTTAGAAACTTTTTTCCTAAAAAGGTTGGCTTTTATCATTGTAGATGCTATAATAAAGATACTTATTTAGATTCGGTAGAAATACAGGATGGGATACATCTTTCGTCTTGAAATTTAACTTTGAACTAAATAGTAATAAACAGTGCAACAATTGCACGTGGAGGTAAAAGAATGAACACAGGTTCTGTAAAATGGTTTAACGCTGAAAAAGGCTTCGGTTTCATCGAAGTTGAAGGTGGAGACGATGTATTCGTACATTTCTCTGCAATCCAAGGCGAAGGTTTCAAAACTTTAGAAGAAGGTCAAACAGTTACTTTCGATATCGAAGAAGGAAACCGCGGACCACAAGCTGCTAACGTTGTTAAAAACTAATAAGCAGATAATCGAAAAAAGCTGATCAATGATGATCAGCTTTTTTTATTTGTCATTTTTCTATAGGGAGGGTTTAAAACAATGGTTACTTTTTTTATTCCGTAAAGACAGCAAGATTCTCCAAGGTGGATTTTAAACCTATATCATGATCCTCCTTTCGTATTCCTTCAGGTACGTTCTCACAAATGACAGTAACTTTTGTGCCTTCTGAAGCGTCTTCAAAAACCCATTTTTGAATCATCTCTCCTGAAAATAACGGGTCTTTGGAATCGAAATTGATGGATTGAACGATGCGCTTGTTTGGAACCAGCTCCAAAAATCTGCCTTGCGTTACGTCCGTATTATCTGAAGTTTTACCAGAATGCCCATTATCCATTTCGTACGTAAGGGTTATCCTATAAGTTCCTCCCTGTCTAGGGTCAAATGCATCCACATGACCTGACATTCCTTTTGGCGGCAGCCATGAAATCAGTGCTTCCCGGTTTATGAATGCTTGATAAATGGTTTGCGGGGATGCCATAATCACTCTTGAAGCAGTGTCTACCCTTCTTTTCATCGGCTCCTCCTTCATCAAAATCCCTCCTCTTTTCAGTTTATCAAATCAAAACGCTTTAAATTTCTTATCAATTGCTCAACACCCTTCTATTAGTAAATCGATATCAACAAAATCCCCTCACCAATCAGGCAAGGGGATTTCACTTTTTTATATACCGTTTTAAAATTGCTCCGTTAAAGCTGTAACAATCTGTTTCTTACGGGAAACAACACCTTTTAATAAAGCACGATCATTTTCATCTAAAGTAGCATGGAATGCTTTTTCAACATTAGCTTTTTCAGGTCCTACTGCCAATACTTCCGAATCATTGTTCAGAATATCTGTTGCAACGAATAAGAACAGGTCCAATCCTTTTTCATTTACAGTTGCCGTGATTTCACTTACTAATTCATCATGAAGCTGATAAATCTCACTGACATCGACTGCATTTACTTGAGCGATTTCTACCTTTGCATCGCCCATAGCAAATTCCTTGGCATCCATGGTAATCAATTCTTTAACCGTTTTATCACTGATATCCGCACCGGCTTTTAACATTTCTAAGCCGTATTCTTCCAAATCTACCCCGGCTTTTTCAGCTAATTCTTGCGCTGCTTTTACATCTTCGTCCGTACACGTCGGTGATTTTAATAATAAAGAATCGGAAACAATAGCGGATAATAATAATCCTGCAATATGTTTATCTAATTCAACTTGTTTTTCTTTGTACATTTTGTTTAAAATAGTTGCTGTACAGCCCACTGGCTCAGCACGGAAATAAAGCGGCTCTTTAGTTTGGAAATTGGATACACGGTGATGATCGATTACTTCATGGATAACCGCGTTTTCAATGTTATCGGCACTTTGCTGGAATTCATTATGGTCCACTAAAATAACATCAGCGCCATCCTCTAATTTCTGAACAAATGCTGGAGCTCCTACTCCAAATTGCTCTAAAGCAAATTGTGTTTCTCCATTTACTTCTCCTAAACGAGCAGGGCTTACTTCTTCCCCTAATTTTGTTTTTAAATCAGCGTAAGCTAATGCGGAACAAATAGTATCCGTATCTGGATTTTTATGTCCGAAAATAAGTGTTTTTGACATTTTTGATTTCCTCCCTCGACAAACTTTCCATATATAGATTATCACATTTAATGTCCAATGCTCCAGCCTTAATCTTATTTCTGTTAAAAAATGCTGGAAATAGTATTGATTCTGCCTCAAATTACTGTAAAAATAATCATTATTAGATTATAATTAGTATCATTGGAGGATTGATGAAATGACAAGAAAACAATTTAACTTAACTCGTACTGCTTTACTCACCTTTGCTTCCGAGCTGGACAATAATAGCATCGATGTGCAGGCAGACTATTTTGATACAACGATCCGCTGGCATTTAGGCCACGCGCTCGTAACCATGGAAAAATTCTTATTCCGCTACCCTGTAAAATCAGAAAATATACCAGCAGGCTATGCTGAACTTTTCAGCTCTGGGACAAGCCCAAACGATTGGACGGAAGAACCTCCCAGCTTAGAAACGTTATTAGAAGCATTAGAACTGCAGCAACAGCGGATCAATGAATTTAATGATTTATTCTGGAAATCGAATGTACAATTTAAAGTTCCATTCGGCAGCGTTGAGACTCAGGGCGATTTGCTGATTATGCTTTCCTTCCGCGAAGCAGAGCTTTTGGGTAAAATCAAAGCCATGTATCAGGTTATTGCAAGGGATAAAAATGAGTAAACCCTATATTATTATTGGCGGCGGCATTTTAGGCGCCAGCACCGCCTATTATCTTTCAAAACAAGGTACAGAGGTCATTCTGATTGACCGGCACGATGAAGGTCAGGCAACGGACGCAGCGGCAGGAATTATTTGTCCGTGGGTTTCCCAGCGCCGTAATAAAAAGTGGTATCATCTTGCTAAAAATGGCGCCCGGATATATCCATCGCTTATAGCGGATTTAGAAAATCTCGGCGAGAAGGATACCGGTTATAAACAGGTAGGAGCACTCAGCCTCCATACAGACTCTAAAAAAGTAGACGGTATGGAAGAAAGAGCGTATAAACGCCGGGAAGACGCTCCAGAAATCGGTGATATTATCCGTCTGGATGCCGAAGAAACACATCAGCGCTTTCCTATTTTGCAAAAGGATTACCAGGCTGTCTTTATCAGCGGAGCAGCGCGGGTAGATGGAAGAAAATTAGTAAAGGCTTTAAGAAATGCTGCCAAAGCAAATGGTGCTTCCCTTCTATCTGGAGATGCCAAATTATGCACAGGTGGTAATACGGTAACCGGTGTGGAGTATAACAATGAGGTCATTGATGCCGAAAAAGTCATTTTGGCAAACGGAGCTTGGATGAATGAAACCGTAGAGCCTCTGGATATCCATCTGGATGTTTCGTTTCAGCGGGCACAAATTATGCATCTGGAAATTCCAGGTTTAAACACAGCGCATTGGCCGGTAGTTATGCCTCCCGGAACGAAATATTTACTCACGCAGGATGACAACCGCTTCGTTATCGGGTCAACTCATGAGGATAAGATTGATTTTGATTATCGCGTCACCGCAGCAGCCATACATGAAATTTTAGATCAGGGACTTGCGATTGCACCTGATTTAGCAGAAGCCACCGTTTTAGAAACCCGGGTCGGCTTTCGCCCGTACACACCTGGTTTTCTCCCGGTTATCGGTGAACTGCCTGCACATTCCAATGTCCTCTTAGCAAATGGACTCGGTTCATCCGGGCTGACGATGGGACCTTATCTTGGACAGCAGCTTGCAAAATTAGCTTTACATGAAGAAACAGATATCATTTTAGAGCATTATGATGTATCATCTGCATTAAAGCGTCAGTAATGAAAAGAGGTGGCTCATTTGAAGGGATCTTATGTTGTTCTTATTATTCTTCTTCTGATACTCCTGACAGGCTTCTTTACCTGGTTATGGCTGCAGAACTTTAATGAGAATCAAGAAAGTATTGCAGCTTTAGTTGATTACTTAGTATAAATATTGGAAAAAGGACCGGATTAAAAGGTCCTTTTTCTTTTACACCGTATATCTATTTTTCTAATACGCACATACGATTTCCCTGCCTCTGTATCGATCCGCTTCCTTTTTAAAACCTTAGGAAACATGGGTTTCATTTCTTTTCTTATTTTGGTTGTATTCTACCTTTAAAACAAATTCCCCCATTTTTAAATAAGTAGCTTGAAATATCGGACTTTGAATGAATGTAAAAATAAATGTAAAGATAAATACCGGTCCGCCAATAATCCACCCTATAACAAGCACACTGCATTCCGTGATAATCCGGACTCTGCCAATTGGCGCTTTCAATTTATCTGCGAGCGAAAGCATAAAGCCATCACGCGGTCCAGATCCGACACCTGCCGCATTATACAGACCTCCGCCAAACCCCATGATACAAATACCAGCTAATATAAATAGAATGTCCACCCACGTATTGGTTGCTTCCGGAAGAATTCCTGTCCAATGATAGAAATCCACAAATGACCCTACCAGAACGGCATTAAAAAAAGTACCTACCTTTATGTATCTGCGGTCTAAAATAAAACAGACAACAATCAAAATCATGGAAATAATAATATTCCATGTTCCAATTGTAAACCCGACCCTTTCAAACATCGCTACATTTAATACATCCCACGGGTGGATGCCTAAATGCTGCATATTAATGGTCAGTGAAATACCGCCGCTGAAAATCATTATTCCCAGCAAAAAAAATAACCATCGAAATGATTTAACCAAAATAAGCTCCCTTCTTTCCAGATGAAATAATTCTTGAGGATATATCCATAATTATTATAAGTATACGCTTTTTGGGAGGAAATAAAAAGAGCAGGTTTAATGATCAATGATAGTGATATCATTAATCATTAAACCTGCTCTTTTTTATAATTATAATACTTTATTCAAAAAATCTCTGGTTCGTTCGGACTCTGGATGATTGAAAATAATATCCGGTGTATTTTCTTCCATAATAATACCTTCATCCATAAAGAACACTCTATCCGCAACCTCTCTGGCGAATCCCATTTCATGTGTTACGACAACCATAGTCATACCTTCTTTCGCCAGCTGTTTCATTACCTCCAAAACTTCCCCGACAAGCTCCGGATCAAGTGCAGAGGTCGGCTCATCAAAAAGCATCATCTTCGGCTCCATAGCAAGCGCTCTTGCTATCGCTACACGCTGCTGCTGTCCTCCGGATAATTGAGACGGATACTGATCTGCTTTCTCAGCAAGTCCCACCTTCTCTAATAAAGCTTCTCCCCTTTGCCTTGCTTCTTTTGAAGAAAGCTTCCGAACCTTTTGAGGTGCAAGCATCACATTTTGAATTACCGTTTTATGCGGAAACAGATTAAACTGCTGAAAAACCATTCCAACTTCTGTTCGAATCATATTAATATCTGTTGCCCTATCCCTTATATTGTAGCCGTCTACAATCACATCTCCACTTGTAATATCTTCTAATAAATTAAGACACCGTAAAAATGTACTTTTCCCTGATCCGCTGGGCCCAATCACACACACGACTTCTTTTTCTTCCACTTCACAATGAATTCCTTTTAAAACCTCATTATCTCCAAAACGTTTGTGTAAATCCTGCACTGTAATCATCAATACTTCAACCTTCTTTCTATATAACGAAGCAATAAGGACAGACTGAAATTAATTACTAAGTAAAACAAAGCTACTGTTGTATAAATTTCCACCGCATTAAAATGATTCGAAGCAATGTATCTGCCTTGGAACATTAATTCTGGAACTAAAATAACAGACAATAAGGAAGTATCTTTAATACTGATAATAAATTGGTTGCCAAGCGGCGGTATCATTCGCTTAAAAGCCTGTGGCCAGATAATATAACGCATTGTCTGGTGTTTATTTAGTCCTAAAGAACGTCCAGCCTCCATTTGCCCTTTATCAATCGAATCAACCGATCCGCGAACGATTTCTGCAATATATGCTCCAGAGTTTATCGCAATAACAACAACTCCGGCAGTAATGGAATCCATATTGTACTGGGTAATAATTGGTAATGCAAAGAAAATCCAAATAGCTTGAACAAGTACTGGTGTGCCTCGAATAACTTCTACATAAATAGATGCAATAATAAAAAAGAATTTATTTTTTGATATCCTGCCTAAACCGAATATAGCGCCTAAAGCAAAACCGATTAATAAGCCAATAATAGAAATTAATAGCGTATAATACAAGCCTTTACCTAACTGCGGTAAAAAATCAATTACCTGTGTAAAATCAAACATTTCCTCACCTCTCTGGTACATAAAATAAGGAGCCGTGCATAAGATTGCCAGCTCCTTATTTTATCCCTGCCAAGTCAACTGCACTAATGCTTTTGGGTTCGCTTTTCAATTAAGCATTTGTTGCTTTATTTCTTACTCCGAAGCGCCAAACCATTTATCATAGATCTCATCATATGTTCCGTTTTCATGTAACGTTGCCAATGCATCATTAATCGCAGCTACTAATTCATCATTTCCTTTTGAAATTGCAATACCATAATCTTCTGCCTGATAAGTATCACCAACTGCTTTTAATCCATCACCAGTTGTTGCAATATAGTACTCAACGTTAGGAAGATCATATACGGCTGCATCAGCACTCCCATTTTCAACTGACATATATACTTGATCCAGCTGTTCATAAGTATCAATGGTCTTATCCTCCAGATTTTCCTCTAAAAATTGTGAACTGGTAGAACCTAACCGGGTTGCAATTGTTTTTCCTTCTAAATCTTCTAAACTGTTAATATCTTCATTATCCTCTGGCACAGCAATGGTGATACCGGATTCATAATAAGGATCACTGAAATCCACTGTACCTTTTCTTTCTTCCGTAATACTTATCCCAGCAACAGCAATTTCAAATTGACCTGTTTGTAAACCTGGAATAATTCCATCGAAATTCGTTGTTTGGATTTCCCCATCAATTTCAAAACCCGCTTCTTCTGCAATCGCTGTAATTAATTCAATATCAAAACCAACTAACTCCCCGTCCTCCATAAATTCAAATGGCACGAAAGAGTTATCACTTACAACAGTGTACGAATCATTTAAATCATAATCACCGTTGTCATCTACTTCCCCATCATCTCCTGAAGTGTCATTTCCACCACCGCATGCAGCTAAAACTAGTAATAAAATAAGTGCCAGCATGAAAAACCAATTTTTCTTGTTACTTAACATCCAAAAATACCCCCTCATAATTATTTTCATTTATATGGATAAAACAAAGTACCATAAATCTAAGTATAACAAAATTCTATTTTTATTAAAAATTCATTATTCATCCATATTTCAGAAAATACAAGCAAATTTAATGATTATAACTCTTTACCCATTGATTATATTCTTTAAACTTGAAAATTATCAGAAATCCTTATTTTTTCATAGGTGAATATCCAAATTCAAGTTTTTAAAGCAAAAAAAAATAAAATCTGTTATACTGTTTTTGCACGTGAATAACCTGCTAATTTATTCAGGAGGACGAATCCATATGGAAGAAAGTATCTCCATTTTGAAATGGAAAGCATTTGTTGAAAATAAACAAAGAAAAAAATTATTAGTGAAGGTAATCTGGAATGATACAGATAAATTAACGCTGCTTATTACCCCAAACATGAAAGTGAATGCTTTTATTAAGGATGAAAAAGAAGGATTCCTTTTTTATGATATAGAAGGAGAACCGATTTCAGGACCTATTCCGTCCATCCTCCCCAGCAATGCATTAGAGAACGGACAAATTCTATTAAAAGCAATATCTGATGGAACGGTAACCGTCTATGGAGAAAAAATAAATAAGAATGAAATGAACGCTTTACATTAAAAAATCTCTAGAGATAGAATATCTATCTGCTAGAGATTTTTTGTTAATGATTCGTTTTATCATCATATTTTGACCAGAACGTGGCAAGCACCGGCCCAGAAATATTGTGCCAAATACTAAAGAGCACACTTGGAACAGCAGCTATCGGCGTAGCAGCAAAGAATGTTAATGCTAAGGTGGAGGCAAGCCCAGAGTTCTGCATGCCAACCTCGATAGAGACGGCCTTTTGATCTGAAAAACTCAATTTAAATAGTCTGGCAACCGAAAAGCCAAGCAACAATCCTAATAGATTATGCAGCACAACGACGCCAAAAATAAGTAATCCAGATGTTGCTACTGCCTCTTTATTTACAGATACAACTGCAGCAGCGACGGCGACAATACCAATAACAGAAACAAGCGGCAGTACAGAAATACTTCTTTCTACTTGTTTACTAAATAATAAGCGAATCACAAATCCTAAAATAATTGGTATAAGAACTACTTGTAATATTTGAATAAACATATCCTTAAATGAAACCGGCATCCATTGGTTCGCTAATAGAAGTGTTAATGCCGGAGTTAACACTGGCGCCAACAAGGTAGAAACCGTTGTTGCTGATACAGATAAGGCAGTATTTCCTTTTGCTAAGTATGTAATGACATTGGATGCCGTTCCGCCTGGCGAACATCCTACAAGAATAACACCGACTGCAATTTCAGGCGGCAATTGAAAAACAACAGCCAAACCATATGCTAAGAGCGGCATGATAATATATTGAGCAAGTACAGTAATGAATACACTTTTAGGAGCTTTTAATACATCCTTGAAATCTTGAGGTGTAAGTGTCAACCCCATCCCAAACATAATAATTCCTAATAAAATACTTACATGTGGCGCAATCCAGGTAAACCCGCCCGGAAACAGGAAACTGACGATGGCAAATAAAATAACCCAAAGGGCAAAGGTATTACCTGCAAAGGCACTGATTCTTTCTAAAATCTTCACTTTCAAATCCTCCTAAAAATACTTTCGCTACAGCGTAAAAATTCAAACAATTCAATCTGTTATTTCTAAAAAGAACAGCAAGCAATGGGAGCCGCCTTGCATTTCTGCTTTTCATTTTGAAATAAGAGATATTTCATTATCATACCAAACATCAAATAATTACGTCTATACAAAATTAGAATATTTTTAAATACCATACAAAACTGTAAAACAGCAGCTATTCTTCTTCTCTGGAATAACTGCTGTTTCTCTGCTCTGTTTTTAATTAAAAATCAAGTTCAATCCTCCAAGTGTTGCGAAAATTAAAATCAACAGGGTAAATACCCTCTGCGGAATAAAGTCCAGCACTCTTGCTCCAATAAATGCGCCGGCTAAAATAATCGGCATCATTATCATATTGACTGAGAATGTATCAAGCGTAATCATGTCAAGGTGAACATAAAAAGGAAATTTAATTATATTCACTGTCAGAAAGAACCATGCGCCTGTTCCAATAAATTCTTTTTTGGGCAATCCCTTTACCAGCAGATAAATAGTCATTATCGCGCCTGCAGCATTTCCGACCATCGTAGTGAAACCGCCAAGAACCCCCATAAAAACAATAAACAATAGCGAGCTCGGTAGCATCTCATTAAAGCGGGTACCCAGCTTCTGCCGAATAAAATTTAATGCAATCATCATTAATACAATGAGACCGATTACCGGCTTTAGCTGTGCGTCATTAATATTCTGCAAAACAAAGAAGCCCATAATAATTCCAATCAATACCCACGGCACCAGGCTGATTAAGTATTTCCATACCACATTCCTTCTATAATATGTAACCGCAAATAAATCGCCTGCTAACAGCATCGGCAGCAAAAAACCGACGGAATCTCTCGCTGGAAAGACGAACATAATTAATGTCACTACCAAAATAACTAAGTTTGGCAAGCCAGATTTAGAAAAGCCTATCAGTAAAGCACACAAGCCAATCATCATCCAATCTATAAATCCGAGCTCTAACATCCTTCTTCTCCTTTGTATTCTATTCTATTATTCTCGTTCTATGATTTGTATGATTAAGTATAAAACAATCTGCATTAAGCATATAATATTCAGACTTATTAAAACAAGTATTACTATTGCCCCTCATGTTCTAATTAAAAATTATCCTGAAGTGGAAAACCTTTCGATACTTAGGTTCTCTCGGTATTTTCATAAAAATCAGATTGACAGAAAAATCTTACTTCAAATCCCCTGTTGACTTATCGGGTTTATGAGGTTAAATTATAGTTATTCATTAAAACTATATGCAGGGAGGAAATTCAATGAAAGTTCCAAAGTACTATTTTATTTTGTTTACCGCACTTATTTTATTTTTAGCGGCATGTAATACGGAAATGGGAGGTGACGAAGAGAGTGAAGCTGCCCCAACCGAAGAAGGTGAACAAGGATTAGATGTTGTAGAAGATACAAAAATTGAAGCAAGTGATCCTGAGAGTTCTCCCGAATTAGCACTTAACCGGGGAAATACAGTGGTTGTCGGCTTACAGGAACCAGGCGGTGTGTTTACACCATATTTTAATACAAGCGGTTATGACGGCAATGTACAATCCGTTATGTTCCCTCCCCTGGTTGATATTGATGAAACGGGTGAACCTTACCCTCGTCTAGCTGAAGATTGGGAAATTTCTGATGATGAACTAACTTATACATACCATTTAAGAGATGATCTAAAATTTGATGATGGATCAGATTTCACTGCAGAGGATGTAGCGTTTACTATCACGCTTCTTCATGACCCATCCTATCCAGGTTCCACGGATATCACTGAAGCCAATGTAGCCGGCGGACTGGATTACAAAGAAGGCGATGCAGAAGAAATTGAAGGCATCACCGTTATTGATGATCAGACGATTGAATTTCAGCTGGAAGAGCCCAATGCAAGAGCATTAACCATGCTTGGCGGTCAAATTCTCAGCGAAGAATACTATGGTGCTGATTATTCAAAAGGTGATTTAGATTATATTAGTGATTATCATCTAGAACCAGTCGGTGCTGGTCCGTTTAAATTTGAAGCTTATAATCCAGGGGAAGAAATCCGCTTCGCTTCTAACGAGCATTACTATAATGGCGAGCCGGAAGTAGATACATTTATTTATAGAACCTCTGAAGGAGATTCACAGCAATTCTTCCAAACTGGGGAATTAGATTATAGCACTTTCCCGGCAGATCAAGATAATTTTGAATTATTGCAGTCTTTAGGTTATGCAAATATCGACCTTTATACGTCATCCAATTATAGCTACGTTGCATTTAATCATGAGTCTGAAATTTTCCAGGACCCCAACGTTCGTATTGCTTTCAATCTTGGACTGGACCGTCAGGCATACATCGATACACGGTTCCAAGGCTATGCTGAATTAGCCAATGTCCCTGTTGCACCTGTTTCTTGGGCTCACACAGATGACATTGAAGCATTCCCGTACGATCCGGAAGAAGCAAAACGGCTGCTGGAAGAAGCAGGCTGGGAAGAAGGATCTGATGGCATTCGTGAAAAAGATGGTGAGAAATTAAGAGTTTATTTCTTTACAACAGATGGAAGCGGCGGAAATGATATTTTTGTCACTTTAGCACAGGAAAACTACCGTGATATTGGAGTTGACCTGCAAATTGAACAAATGGACTTCAATGCATTATTATCTCGCGTAGATAACGGAGACCATGATCTTGTATCTTTCTCCACTACGATGCAGCCAGATCCGCATATTGGTGTAGAGGCATTCCACTCAGAACATAATGACAGCACCTTTAGAGGTTATGATAATCCAGAAGTGGATGAATTGATTGATGCTGCCGTAGCTGTCAGCGATATTGACGAACGCGCAGAAGCTTATCATGAATTATATGCAAAACTGCAAGAGGACCCGCCGATGATCCTGCTTAATTATAATAAAGTATTAGCAGGTACAAATGCACGGGTGGAAGGTTTTGAACCAAACGGCACCCGCGGCATCGCACCAAGCTTGGAGCTTTTGCGAATCGCGGAATAATAAAACCGGAATAAATAGTTAAGCAGTGATTATTCATACAGGTCCAATGATATAAAGCAGTTGATTCCTGTCTTCATTTCAGATAGGAATCTTCTTGCTTTTTTATAGAAATAATAACTTTTTACATATTGTTTTTTAAAATTTGCAGCCTTATATCAATCATGAGTTAAAAGGAGGGTATCAACATGAACAATTATTTTGTCAAACGGTTACTTTATTTAATCCCAACGCTGATTGGCGCATCTATCCTTATTTTCTTTTTGTATTCCTTGATTCCAGGTAATTTCATTGATACAGATCCAAATTTAACAGCGGAAAGGAAAGCGGAATTATATGCACTATACGGTTTTGACCAGCCTACCATTACCCGCTACTTTATTTGGCTGGGAAATTTATTTCAGGGAGATTTAGGTTACTCCCTTCAATTCCAGCGGCCTGTTACGGAAGTTCTTAATGATTACATATGGAGCTCTTTTATCGTTGCTTTTGCATCTTTATTCTTAACATGGGGAATCGCACTTGTTATCGGGGTTATCTCAGCAACGAAACAATATTCTTTTTTTGATTCCTTTGTTACGATTCTTGTTTTCGGAGCGATGGCCATCCCCTCTTTCTTTCTTGGTCTGATTGCTATTAAATTTTTTGCTGTTGACCTAGGCTGGTTTCCTGCCGGCGGTATGACGACTTCAGGAGCAGATTATACAGGTTGGGCCCGCATAAAAGATATCGCAGAGCATATGGTACTTCCTGTCATTGTTTTGACTATGCTTGGAATTGGCGGCCTGACCAGGTATTTCCGGACAAATATGCTGGAAGTAGTAAAACAGGATTTCGTGCGTACTGCAAGAGCAAAAGGGTTAAAGGAAAAAGTTGTTATTTATAAACACGCATTAAGAAATGCCCTCCTCCCCGCCATCACTTTATTTGCTTTTGAGCTTCCGGCACTATTCAGCGGAGCAATTATCACAGAGCAGATTTTCAACTGGCCGGGAATCGGCGCTATCTATATGCAGGCTTTTTCTGTAAGGGATTATCCTTTATTAATGGGCTTTACCATGTTTATTGCTGTACTAACTGTTATTAGTAATTTAATCGCAGATATTCTATATGGAATTGCTGACCCTCGTGTCAGAGTTAAATAGTAGAGGGGGCGAGCACAATGGCTTATTCAAGTAATGAAATGATTCAATCAGATCACACTGTTCAAAAATCTTCTTTATGGAAAGAAGTTTTGAAACGATTTTTAAAAAGAAAAATGGCAATTGCCGGATTACTTATTCTTTTATTAGTGTTTTTATTCAGCTTCGTCGGGCCTTTCTTCTCTCCGTATATGACTGCAGGCACTAATTCGCAAGCTATACACCAGGCTCCTAGTTTATCGCACTGGCTTGGCACAGATCATTTAGGAAGAGATGTACTTACCAGATTAATGCTGGCCGGCAGAATTTCCTTGACTGTCGGAATTGGGGCGATGTTCCTTGCTGTTACGATTGGCGGAATTCTTGGTATTCTTGCAGGATATTATGGCGGTATTATCGACCAAATTGTAATGCGTATTGCTGATATTTTAATGACCTTACCCGGTCTTCCGCTTCTTTTTATCATGGCTGCTATTATGTCAGAGTGGCAGGTGCCGGCAGAGCAGAGATTATATATTGTTATGATTATGTTAAGTCTGGTAAACTGGCCGAGCCTCGCACGATTGATCCGCAGCCAGGTTCTCAGTTTAAGAGAAAGAGAGTTTATGGTAGCAACCGAGGTATTGGGGCTGCGTGATAAACGAAAAGTATTAAATCATCTTCTTCCTAACGTCGTTCCTTTATTGATTGTAACGGCTACGTTAAGTGTCGGCGGAGCTATTTTAAGCGAATCGGTATTAAGCTTTTTCGGATTGGGTGTTGTCCCGCCAACTGCCTCATGGGGAAACATGATTAATACAGCGAATACGTTAATCGATTTTACCAACAGGCCATGGCTTTGGATTCCGCCTGGTGTAGCCATTTTTATTACAGTTATTGCGGTAAATCTATTAGGCGATGGACTGCGCGACTCCATTGATCCAAACATGAAAGGAAGGTAATTACATGGCACAACAAGAACCGCTTTTATCCGTTCATCAGTTAAAAGCACACTTTCAATCAGAAGACGGATTGGTAAAAGCTGTGGACGGAATCAACTTTGACGTTTATCAAGGAGAAACTGTCTGCATCGTCGGAGAATCTGGATGTGGAAAAAGTGTTACAGCCATGTCTATTATGGGGCTGCTTCCCGATACATCAAAGGTAGAAGGAGAAATAAATTTAGCAGGTAAAGATCTCACCAAGCTTTCGAAAGGAAATATGCGCAGGATTCGCGGAAATGAGCTATCTATGATTTTCCAAGAGCCAATGACCTCCCTGAACCCTGTTATGACAATAGGAGAACAAATGACAGAAGTCTTATTAGAGCATCAGGCGATTTCCAAAAAACAAGCAACAAAGAAATCACTTGAATTGATAAAAATGGTTGGTATTGGACGCGGTGAACAAATTATTAAATCTTATCCGCATCAATTGTCGGGGGGCATGCTTCAACGCGTAATGATTGCCATTGCGCTTGCCTGCGACCCGAAGATGCTTATTGCAGATGAACCGACAACAGCACTCGATGTCACGATACAAGCACAGGTATTGAATTTATTACAGGATTTAAAGGAAGAAACAAATATGTCCATGCTGCTAATCACACATGATCTTGGTGTCGTAGCTGAAGTAGCAGACAGGGTTGTAGTAATGTATGCCGGCAAAGTAGTTGAGCAAGGCAGGGTAGAAGAGATATTTGCTAATCCGAAGCACCCTTACACGAAAGGTTTATTGCAAGCCAAGCCCATCCTCGGATCCCGAAAGAAAAAGCTGTATACCATTCCAGGGCAGGTTCCGAAGCTGGTTGATTTAAAGCCCTCCTGCTACTTTGCTGACCGCTGTGAACACTGCATGAAAATTTGCACACAGCAAACACCCGAGCTAAAAAGCGATGACAGCGATGCACATAAAGTCGCCTGCTGGCTTTACGAAAATGAGGTGGTACACAAATGACACAGGAATCGCTTATTCAAGTCCATCAGCTTGAGAAAAAATATAAAACAAAAGAAAAAATGTTTAGTAAAAATAATGAGTATATTAAAGCCGTTGATAATGTGACTTTTCATATTAAAGAGGGAGAAACATTCGGCCTGGTTGGAGAATCTGGCAGCGGGAAAAGCACCATCGGTAAATCAATTCTGCGCCTTCAAGATATATCCAATGGAGAAATCAAATATCATGGAAAAAATGTTTTTGAATTAGATAAAAAAGAAATGCGTCACTTGCGTACGAAAATGCAATTCGTCTTTCAAGACCCATTCAGCTCTTTAAACCCGCGGTTACGAATTGGGGATGCCCTCGCAGAGCCTTTACTGGACCACGGTTTAGCAACAAAAAAGAACGTGAAGGAAAAAGTGATGAAAACGATGGAACTATGCGGGCTGCCAACGTATCATATCAATAAATATCCGCATGAATTCAGCGGCGGCCAGCGTCAGCGAATCGGCATCGCCCGGGCCATGATTATGAACCCGGAATTTATTGTAGCGGATGAGCCAGTTTCCGCACTAGATGTATCCATACAAGCGCAAATTATCAACCTTTTTCAAGAGCTGCAGGAAAAAAGAAATTTATCCTATCTATTTATTTCTCATGATTTAAGTGTGGTAGAGCATCTATGCTCCCGGATAGGCGTTCTGTACTTAGGTACTATGATGGAGCTGGCCAGCAGGGATCAATTATACGAGAACCCGCAGCATCCTTATACAAAAGCATTGCTGTCTGCGGTTCCCATTCCTGACCCGACCAAACGGCGCGAACGTATTTTGTTGAAAGGAGATTTACCTAATCCTGCCTCTCCCCCTTCTGGATGCAAATTTCATACTCGCTGTCCATTTGCTATGGATATTTGTAAAAATGAAACACCTGTATTCAAGGAAAGAGAGCCAGGACATTTTGTAGCTTGTCATTTAGTAGATCAAGAGGAAGCAAATACTTAAGAAACAAAGGTGTATCCTATTAAACAAACGGATACACCTTTGTTTTCATTCTATTAATATCCATCAAATCGACTTAGCTGGAAGCTTTCTAAACTCACTGCGAGTTCCCTATCCGTTAATAACCTGGCTAAGCTTTCCCCGATTCCGCTGGCAAATTTAAAACCATGACCGGAAAATCCGCAGGCAACGACAATATTGGTATGACCCGGCAAATAATCTATAATAAAATCTTCATCAGGTGTGTTTGTATATGTACACACCCTGCCTTCTTTAAGGACTATATCCTTCGAGAAATGCTTATGCGCAAAGGCAAGCGTCTCCTGTTTATCTTCAGCGTATGCTCCAAACGGATCCAGCTTTCCTAAATAATCTAATGGATGTCCTAAATCATGCCTGCCAATTTTCAAACCTGCACCGTCGATACTTGGAAAACCATAATATGTACTTTCCTCATCAACATAGCCCCAGCCCGGAAAAGATCCTTCTGTATAATTCGCTTCTTCTGCTGCTGTAAACCAGCAGAATGTTTTACGCACTGGTGTGAGGGGCAGCGTGGTATCAAGCAGCTTTGTTACTTGATTAGTACCCTTTCCGGCAGAGATAAGCAGCTTCTTCCCTTTTATTTCGTCATCGTTTAGTTTTACGGTAACTTGATCAGCTGTTGTTTCAATCGCTTGAACAGATCTGTTTGTATATAAATCTGCACCATTTTTTTCTGCTAAGGTCCGATAAGCGCGAACAGCATTTTCACTGAACAATACGCCCGAATTTCTCTCAAAATAGCCGACAGCGTCAGCATCTAATTGAAACCCCGGCCAGCGTGTATTAATTTCTTCTGCTGTCATGACATCCAGCGGAAGCTGATATTCCTCTGCAGATTTTTGAACGGTCTCTAAAAACACATTTCCTTTTGTACCAAAATTAAGAACACCTGTATTTAAAAATATGCGTTCCTCCGTTTTTTCATCCAGCTCTTCCCACAGTTTTTGTGCATGTAATGCCAATGGAACATAATTCCCGCCTTCTCCATAGGCATGACGGATTAGCCTTGTTCCTCCATGATGAGAGCCCTCTTCATGCGGAGGATCATATGAATCAATAAGCGCCACTTTCTGTCCCGCTTCTGTTAAATAATAACCCGCTGACATCCCCATGGATCCCGCACCAATAATAATCACATCATATTCCATTTTGAACTCCCTCTCCCTATTCATCTAGTCAGCAATCCGCTGTATTTTCTCATACAGTTCAGGATGCGTTTTGCGAAGCTTCACCGGCTTCCACGCCTTATTCACCCACATATGTGTTGTTTTTCCTGTGGTGAGTAATTCCCCATAAGGTTCATCTGCTGTAGTATGATCTAACCCATTAGCCCGCCAATCTTCTTCCGTTATTCTTCTCGCTTCATATTCAAAAACTAACCGGATCGGGGAATACTGCTCAATACGTGTAAACAATACAACCAAATCATCAAATCTTGCTGAGCTTTTATATACAGCATTCACGTCCAATACCGGTAAAAGCAGCCCCTCTTCTTCAATTGCGTGATAGGACATATCAAAATGCCTCATCCACTCTGTCCGCGCTACCTCAAACCAGGTAATATAGTTTCCGTGATGAACAACCCCCATTTGATCTGTATCCTTGTATTGCACTCGCATTTGATGCTGGTGCCATTCTTGTGTCATTCCTATTTCCTCCTATACGTTTCTCTATCTTACTTATTATGGGCGGTTTAACTTCTCCTCCGCCATTTCCTGCAAACGAAATTTTTGAATTTTTCCAGTGCTTGTCAGCGGCCAATCTGAAGCTGATATAATCCAGACATATCTAGGTATTTTAAAACGTGCCAGCTTATCTGTACACCACTGGACGATTTCTTTTCTCGTAACAGCTTCTCCATCATACACTTCAATAAACGCAGCCCCAATTTCTGTTGTCATCGAATCAGGAACCCCTATCACACCCGCTTGTGCAACGGCTGGATGTTCGGAAATAACCGCCTCTACTTCTCTTGGAGCAACCAGCTCTCCGGAAACCTTATACATTTCTTTACTGCGGCCTAAAAGCTGTACATAGCCATTTTCATCTATTCTTCCGACATCGCCGGTACGCAGCCAGCCATCTTTGTCAATAACTGCCGCTGTTTCTTCAGGCTTATTATAGTATCCGCTTGTCACAGATGGACCGCGGACAGTTAATTCCCCAACAGTTCCCGCTTCTAAATCCTTTCCATTTTGCGGATCGATGGTTTTATATTCTGTTGCATGTCCTTGGAACTCCGAAAGCCCGCTAGAACCCGCTAATTTAGGACGCCCTACTCTTGTCGAAATCATTTCTAAAGAATCCCCCAGTTCTGTTGTCACCCCCGAGGAGCTTACTTCCGTCTGTCCATACCCGGTAATCATTTCCGTCAACCCCAGCGTATCCATGGCTTTTTTCCATACGGGAACGGGAGCAGGTGCAGCCCCGCACCACATCGCAAAAAGCGAGGACAAATCAAATGCTGACACCTTTGGATGATTTAATAAGGCTACCAGGGTAGATGGAACACATAAGTAATCATTCGCACGATATTTTTCCATTAATTCCAGTGATTTTAACGGGGATGCTCCAAGCGCAGAAATAAAAGAACCGCCAACAAAAGACATAGCCAGTATCGCTTCAACAATGGCAAAGCAATGATAGAACGGCAATGGTGCAAATGTAATCCGCCCTTTCTCAATAGCTCGGCTGTAGCATGTACTAAATGCACAGCGGAGCAGCATATCATGTGTCAGCATAACCCCTTTAGGACTTCCCGTGGAACCAGAAGTGTACATAATAATAGTTGCTTCATCCGGATATAGCGAAGCATCCCAACGCTTCTTCCACTCTTTATCGGAAACCGCTTGCCCAGCGTGCAAGAAATCCTCCCATTTAATAAAGGAATTCAAGATTTCCGTATCTCCATCTGTCTCCATACAAATTACTTTTTCCAGCGAAGCACTATCTTGAAATTCTTTTGTTTGCCATAACTCTGCGACTGTTTGAGCGTGTTGTTTATCCTTCACTGTTTCATGCACAACTAAATGATTCGTATCTGACTGCCGTAATATATAGGTTAATTCCGCTTTCGAAAGCATGGAATTCAGTGGAATGAACACAGACCCGACCATCGATGAAGCTATCATAAGAGACGGATAGGCTGCATCATTATCCAGTAAAACAGCAAGATGATCGCGCCTTTTCACTCCATTATGTATAAGCGCTTTCGCTATTTCTACAGCATGATCCCATACATTTTGATAGGTGTACGTTACCCCGCTAATATGCATGAAATCTTGATCCGCATAAGCTTCCACACTTTTTTGAAAATGAGCAGCGATTGTATCCCGATTCCAAACAGGATAAGCCTCCAATAACTCCTCTCTTCTCTCATTTACCGTTTTAGCTGTCTTCAGTCCTTGTTGATTGCCCATGAAAAAGAAAATCCCCCTTAAAACTGTCTTATTTTATGTAAATACAATCTGTTTTTCTATTATATCAAAATGTATTCCGTTAATTAAATGACAGGTTCTATAATAAAAATAAGCAATACCTTAGTAAAAAAGCTGGCATCGCTTATTTTATATTATTGTTCCGATTGAATCGTAATCAAACTGATCTGACTCTGGTTAAGAAATCGTATTGGCAATGCAGAAGTCCCCAGACCGCTGTCAATATACAAATAACGCGCATCGCCTAATGGATATACGCCCTTCTGCAATTCCGGCAGCAGTCCCTCATCCGGAGCAACAAGCGCCCCTATGAACGGCAGTCTTACCTGTCCGCCATGAGTATGACCGCTTAACACGATATCCGCAGCTACATCCGGATATTTCTGAATAACGGAGGGAGCATGAGAAAGTAGAATGGTATATTTTTCTGTATCTAAGCCGGAAAAAGCCGAAGATATATCTTCATGATTTGTGGATACGTCATTCACGCCAGCCATATTAAACAGCTGGCCATCTTTTTCAAATTGCGTATGTTCATTGCTTAGAATCCGTACTCCTCTCTTCTCTAACCCAGCCAAAAAAGCCTCTTTCTCCGGATTTTCATGCTCATGATTGCCAGTGACAAAATAAGTCTCCGGGTTTATCTGTACTAAAGCTTCAGCCAATTCAAATGCTACCTCCAAATCTTCTGTTTTCCGGTCAATCAAATCCCCTGTCAACACAATGATATCCGCATCCAGCTCTCTTACCTTCTCAAGCACCTGTTCATTACCTTCTCCGAATAAACGGCTATGTACATCCGTTATTTGCAGCACGGATAGTTCTGTACCAGCCTCCAGCTTCACACTGGAAAAGTGCTCTCTATTAATCTTAAAGGTACTTGTATCGAAATATACTTTAATCAGCAATGAAAGCATTGCCAGCAGGAGAACGCTAAATATAACCCCTCTTTTTAAATTCCTTTTGGTTTTCTTTGTTCGTTTCATCTTTTAACCTCTTTATCCATCTATTTTTCAGCAGAAAGCGTATTCCTGCTCCATCTACCGAATTTTCCCCATTAAAAAACACCAGTACTTTTATTGTACTAGTGTTTTAGCATTTTAGGAAAACAATTTTTCCAGATAATAAGGCATTTGCTTCCGCCACCAAATCCAATCATGAGAAACATCTTCGCCCCATTCGTCGAACCAGGCAGGAATCTGCTTCTCCTCAAACGCTTTTTTCAGTGTATAAAATGAAGGCAGTCCATCCTGCTCCCAGTCCCCAAGCCCTGTACAGACAATAATATTGGCTGTACGGTAATGATTGATAAACCAGCCATCATTTTGATTCCAGATATAATCACTCGGTGAATTTTCATAGACAAGCGGATCATTTCCATAATCTCCGAAAAAGAAGCGTGCATCGTATATACCGCTGAGGGCCACCGTCTTTTGAAAAACATCCGGGTGTCTTAAGAAAAAGTTCAGCGCATGATAAGCCCCCATGCTGCAGCCGGTTGTCATCATTGGATGGAACCAGTTTGTTTTATGCTGAATAAATGGAATTGCTTCTGAAATGACATAACGATCGTACGCCTCATGAGCTAATGCGCGATCATGCGGCGGCTTGGAATCATGCAGCCAGCTCTCGCTATCCACGCTGGCTAAGGCGAAAAATTGCACCTTCCCTGCTTCAATAAATTCCTGACATGCATCAATCATTCCAAAATCATAGTATTCATAATGTGACCCGCCGGATGATGGAAACACAATAATCGGTGTACCGCTGTGTCCATATCTGTTTAATGGCATCTCCCTTCCTAATTCTCCGCTCCAATGGCTTAACTGTTCCATATGCATCGTCAAATCCCCTGTCTCTATTTTTTTCGTTCATGTACAAAACGAGTAATTTCATTAACCTCTTCTTCCGTATCCGCATTGATTGCATAAAATTGATTTCCCTGCAGATGGGCAAATGCTTCCGGCATACGCTCAGCAAACTTTACCCTGTCCCCAAATTTATCACGGATTGCTTTGGTATCGTTTTGGTATTGATAGGCGTCCCGCTGGGTAACTCCAATACAATATTGATTGGGAACCTCCGGCTTCTTAAATTCGCCTCCTGTTACCAAAGAAGCGTACTGTGCAAATAAATCAACGGAATAAGCATAGTTATACATATCAATGGTATAGCCGCCAGCCAGACGATTATTATACTCCAGTGCCACATAATCTCCATTTTCTAATTGAAAAAACTCAATATGGAAAAAACGCTCCTTCATGCCAAAGGCTTTCACAATCGCTTTCCCGTATGCTTCAAGCTTCGGATCAATTTCCTTCTGAATAACATAGAATAGATCCAGCTGACCCTGAACGAGCTCTAATGTCGGCACATTATATGTAAAACTTGTCTGGAAAACAATATCTCCATTTTGATCCGTCAGGCCATCAAACGTACACAGCTTTCCGCCTTCCACATAAGGCTCCAGGAAATAAACGGTTGTTTCCTGCCATTCCGCTTCAAAATGACGTATATCTTCATCTGAACTCAATTTAAAGGTCGCAGCAGAGCCGACACCATTGTCCGGCTTCGCAATCACAGGAAGCCCTAATTTTTCCACAGCTTTCGACAAATCCTTTTTATTTTTTACGACACAGCCCTCAACTACTGGCACACCAGCTTTTTTAAACAGCTTTTTCATTTCCGATTTAAACTTTACCTTTTTCAAGTCAGCTGTTTTATTTCCATACACATTAAATTGTTCACGAAGCTGCGCATCAAGCTCTAACCAGTGTTCATTATTGGACTCGATCCGGTCAATCGGACCATGCTTGAAAAACAAAAATGCTACAGCTCGTTTTACTTCATCGACATTTTCTAAACTATTGACCCGATAATATTCGCTTAACGATTTTTGTAATTGTGACCCCAATTGATCATAAGGCTCTTCCCCAATTCCAAATACTTGAACACCCGCACTTTTTAAACGATGCACAAAAGTCTGAAAATTTTTGGGATAATATGGTGAAATTAGGATATAATTCATATTATTTCTCCTCTCGTTACCTAGGTAAAAATCATTAGATTACCTGTTAAAATACCATTTTTTCAATTTAAAATCAATATAATTTTTAGAAAATTGTCAAATAAGATTAGATAATTAAAAAAACACTCGAAAGAAACCGCCGTTTCATCCCATTTGATGAAGGTAATCAACCATGAATTACCTCAAAATCACAATGATTTCCGACGGGTTCTATCAATTTTTAAACAGCTATCTCGATCACCAATTTGCACCTAAAAATCGAAAACATTCCGGAAGATGCTTTGACCAGGCTTCCTCGTTATGCTCCTCATCCGAAAAAATATTTAAATCGATATGGTCGATAGGAATACCGCCTTTGATCAGCTGTTTATAATACTTCAGCGAACAGTCAATATACGCCTGCTTCATATTTCCATACATTAACTGCCGGTCCGCGTCGTCTCCTTCCTCTGTCCCGACTTGGATATACACACGCTGTTCCGGATCTAACGTTCCTCTTTCCATGTAATGGTCAAACGCTTTGTTAGTAATCCAATTTGCAAGTGAAAAAATCCCCAGACCCCCGATTTGATCTTTATATTCAATTCCCATAAAAGCAGAAATATTTCCGCCAAGGGAGCTGCCAATCATTGCCGTATGGCGTTTATCCGGTTTGGTTCGATAATGTTCATCGATAAAAGGCTTTACTACCGTTATAATAAATTCAGCAAATTCAGCGCCTCTTCCTCCCAATTCAATATCCTCCGGAAGCGGGCTTTCCGTTATTTTCCATGGTGTATATTCATTAATGCGGTCTCTTTCGCCATTATCAATCCCGACAATAATCATTTTGGGCAAATCCGGATTTCTTTTTATTGCCGGAATCACCTTCCATGAATAGCCGCTATAGGCTTCACTGCTGTAAAAAACATTTTGCCCGTCATGCATATACACGACAGGATAATGCCGATCCTTCTCTTTCCCATAATCTTTTGGCAATAATACCCGCACACGGCGATTCTCTTTTTTATAAGCCATTGGCAGCTCGTGGGATTCCAGCTTTAAATAAAAATAGGATTGTCTCATGTATATTCCTCATTCCGTCAAGATTCTTTAAACGTTTTTAAAATTACGGTAATAACAAGCCATCATTCCATTTCATTAAATTTTAGAGAGTAATTCTCAATCTCACCCATGGAAGATTCTACTTCACTGATACTTTGCTGATTTTCTTCCAATGATTGTTGAATCTGACTGCTGTTTTGTGAGATACGGGCCATAGATTCAGAAACCTTGCCTAATATTTCTGCTGTTTTCGCTGTTTGTTCACGGACGGATGTTACTTCTTCCTGCGTTTCTCTAATCGCTTCCCGGCTATTTGCAACCTGTTCGTTTGTCTCCAGGATCAAATCGCTTACTTCAGCAACAGCTTGCGCTGACTGCTCCGCAAGTTTACGCACCTCATCCGCTACCACAGCAAAGCCTTTGCCTTGTTCTCCTACTCTTGCTGCTTCGATAGACGCATTTAAAGCTAATAAATTTGTCTGTCCCGCAATCGACTCAACAATAGAAATCACCGATTTGATTTTTTCGGCACTGCCCGTTAATTGTTCCAACCTTTCTACGACAAGTGCCATATGCTTATCCAAATGGGACATGCCTGCATTCGTTGTCTGTGTCTGCTCCATCCCCTGCTGTGCTGATTCACTTGTGGCGGCTGCAATTTCTTCCCCTTGCTTGGATATTTGATTGATTCGATTTGCCTGATTCACCATTTTTATCACAGACTGATTCGTTTCCGAAGACAAGAAGCTCAGATTCTCTGCTGTTTCTCTCATGGAAGTAATCAGTTTTTGATTCTTTTCATCCATTACAGCCCTTTTCTCTTCAATATCTGCTTCATATGCTTCTAAGACGATCTGCTGCTCGAAATTCAGCAGCTTATTTACCACCTGTATAGCATTTAAAAAGTTTTCTTTGTCCTGATATGTATCTGATACCAGCTTGGATATTTGAAAGAAAAGCTCTTGAAAGGAAGCGATATACCATTTAGGCTGCAAACCAATATGTACATGCACCTGAGCAATCCTCCGGCGCTTGTCAATAAACGCTTGATTAATTTCTCCGGAAAACATCTCTATAACGTGTGTTGCCAATGTTTGTTTTAATCGGCTGACTGAACTGTTGTCTTTAATAATACCCATTAACTCTGGAGAAAGTGCCAAATTTGCATAGAAAGCATCAATAATAATATCAATATTTTCTTGGATCACCGGCTTCAATAATCTGGCAACAGCCAAATCCTGCTTTATTAACCTGGATATTTTCAGCTGTAACGCTAAATCGGTTTGCTGCAGCCTCTCTAAAACGACAGTTACTTCTTTACTGCTTTCCAATAAACTCTCTTCTCTCTCATCTTTACGAAAAATACTTCTCAACCAACTCACTCCTAAAGCTTATTTTGCAAATGCTCATTATCTCTTACCCGCTCAGCAATAAATATTTTGTTCCTCGTTCTTTGTTGCTTAGTAAAAGAAAAAATATATGTATCTTTATCATGACACTATTATACAGGATGTACGTGTATCTATGACTGCCTAAATAAAAAACATCTTCTTCAGAAAGAAAATTGATTCAAAAGTCCTGCAATAAGATGGAGATTATTTCTTTTTTTAAGAAAATAAGAAGCAATTGTTTTTTATAATGACCAGAGCATTTCTGCCTTACCTTTTATTTTCCACTTAGATAAAATCAAATAAAGAAAACTCGGCATTCGTTAAAGGGAGCCTTGAAAGCGGGTTTTACCTTCTTAGAAGCGCAAAAAAAAGCCATCGAAAATATTCGATAGCCCTTTTCTTACAAAATAACACTTTTCTTCATACTAAATTATTTCCTTATGCCTTCACCTATCCCTGCGGCTGTTCGGCGTATGTTTTTTCTGGATCGTCCTGATTTGCATCAAGCGCTTCTTTGATCGCTTTTCGTAAATCACGTTCTATTGCCCATTGCTCCATCATTTCTGTCTTAGCAATAACCCGTAAAGTTACCGCAGCTGTATCAAACGTTTGGACACCAATTACATTGGGTCCTTCTATGATTTTAGAATTCATTTCTTTCATTTCATCACAAACGGTTTGAATAATGCCAACTGCTTCATCAATATTATCACTGTATGGAATGACAATATCTACTAAAGCCTGCATATTCCCACGGGTGTGGTTGCTTAGAGAGGTAACTTCCCGATTAGGTACATAGTTTAACGTGCCATCAAAACTGCGAATTTGCATTGTTCTAAGTCCGACATCTTCTACAACCCCATCATATCCTGCAGCTGTTACATAATCACCAACATCCACCTGCTTCTCCAACAATAAGAAAAAGCCTGTAACTACATCACTGACTAACCCCTGTGCACCAAAGCCAATAGCTAAACCTACTACACCAGCCCCGGCAATCAAACCAGTAGCATTAATGTCAAAAATACCAAGAATAACCACTAGCGTAACAAATAGTAAAGCGTAAGAAAACGTACTAATGGTTAAAGACTGCAGCGTTTTCGTTCTGCCAGCCGACATTTTCTTCTTCACTTGTGCTTTGGAAAAGGAATTCCGAATAAATCGCTTTCCAATAGCACGTACAATATAAAATACAATAAGTGTTCCAATCAATTTTAAAAGAATAAATCCAGTATCTAATAGAAGCTGCTCCCAATTTATATTTTCTATCCAATCCATTTCATCTTCTCCTTTACTGCTCTCAATGATTGATGATTATATCAAAAGAGGAATCTAAAGTAAAATAAGACAAAATTCGATGAAGTTATTCAAAAAAAGAAATCAGCATTCGATAAAGTGAAACTTCCTTCAGTGGGGATTTTTCGACGCACAAAAGTTCTTCGATGAGACGAGTAATCGCAGCCCCATCCAATCCCAGCCAGTTACACTGTGATAAATTTCATTTCAATAAATACAAGACATTAAAAACGAAATTATCTGTTAAACGGAATCTTGGAAATCTACTCCCTAGCCGCTGAAATCACTTTCTTTTAAATCTTTAAAGACTTTATCGCTTTAGTATGATAAAATACTAATGTGTTAAAAACCTGTTTATTGAAATTTTCTACTGGGGGAATAATCTTGAAAAATATAGCTATCATAGGTAGCTCCGGCGGCAACCTGTACAATTTAGGAGGAAAAAATCCAAGGAAATTATTAAATGAAATTGAAAACCAATGCAGTGCTGCAGATTTTAACATCGCTGCCGTTCAATTTATTGCTTCTGACGTTTCCATGGATCAAGCAAAAGCAAGCTCAAAAACAAGTCTTTTTAGTCTAGATGAAGAAGGGCAAGTTACACAAAGTCCTCCAAATACATTAGAACAAATAAACGAACAAGCAAAACAGACAGACGAGCAGATAGCTGCACTTATACTTAATCAAACCGTGGATGGGTTAATCGTCATGAGCGCGGATCCAAAGGGCGCCAATCAAAATGTCATTAACGCAGCCATTCAAAGGAACATACCGATCGTCGGAACAGGTGGAACGTCCATGGCAACTATCAGCGCACAAGGTGCGAATGTCATTGCTAAATCGGGAACAACTGGGACAACGAACCGAACGCGAGCAATTTCGTTCATTAGCTCCCTTGCAAAATATTGGGATGTAAAATATAAGCCAATTATCGGATCTACAAGTAAAATGGATACGGAAAACAGCGGAAGCATTTGGAAAAATATTAATATCCGCGGCATCATGGTTTCTGCATTGCCTGGTTTTATTGCGATGGCGCTTGTTCTTGCGTTAAGTAAGATTCCGATATTCGGTGGTCTAGAAGATATTTTTGATATAATGATTGGAGCGCTTCCGATTATTATCGCTGCAATTGCCGCCAAACAAGTGTCTAATTTAGACGAGGTATCAATTGTAGCCGGGGTTGTAGCTGGTGTATTATCCGTCAATGGCGGCATTATCGGCGGTCTCATCGGCGGTATTTTAGCAGGTGTTTTCGTACATTATTTCTTTCAAAAATGCATCAGCTGGAAATTTCCGATGACAACCGTAAATATCGTCACTGGAGGCTTAGCGGGTTTATTCGCAGGGCTGTTAGTTTACTTTTTATTTGCACCAATCGCATTGTTTATCGGGGATGGAATTAAAATTGCAATCGAGGCAGCCATTGCATTTAACCCTATTTTAGCTGGTTTGCTTAGCGGTCTGCTTATTTGGCCGGCTATTTTAGGCGGGATATACCATGCAGCTATTTTGCCAATCGTATTATTAGAAATGGAAAAAACTGGCGTAAGCTTCTTGGGAGCCATTGATATGGTTGGTTTAGTTATGGTATCTGCTGGAATCAACTTAGCAAACATCGTTGCTCCGAGGGAGAAAGGAGAATCAGCTGCTGCTACTCCGGGATTCTTGATCAATATGGGATTCGGAACATTTGTGGAAGCAGCCTATCCGTTCATGTTCTCTAATAAAATCGTATTCGCCGGTGCCATTCTATCTGCCGGAGTCGGCGGCGCACTAGTCGGCTTGTTCGACGTTCGCGGAACCGCCTACGTTCCAACATTCACCACGCCATTTTTATCTGATAATCCATACGGATTTATCATCGCCATGCTTGCTGCTTTTATATTATCTTTTTCGATTACATTGTTTGCAAATAAGAGAAAGAGAGTGGAAGTTAGAGGTCAAAGTGTGAAAGCTTAAGAGTTTAAAAAAGTATATATAGATCGACGATTAAAAGGGAAAATCAAATCACATTGCGAAAATAAAAAACCGATCCTAAGAGCTAGAAAATAATGTCCAGCTTTTAGGATCGATTTAGTTACCAACTGTATTTCAAACCAACTCTTATAAAGGCATGGTATATCCTGTTGAAATCGTGCTGCTATACTACATGAAATTACGACTACAAATGGAATATACAGCTCTTTTCTTTTTTTAATAATGAATCCCTTTATCCAGCCATTTTGCAGCTGCTTCAAACATTCCCTCCGCTAAGGTTGGATGCGGAAAAATCATATCCTCCAACTCTTCTACCGTCCCTTCTAAGTACATGAAAGAAGTTGCCTGACTGATCATTTCCGTCACATGGGCGCCAGCCAGCACCACACCGAGGATTTCCCCATACTTTTCTTCGGAGATAATTTTCATAAATCCGCTGTTTTCGGCAGAAGCTATTCCTTTTCCATTAGCGGCTAAGTCTACTTTTTGAGCTTTCACCTGATAGCCCGCTGCTTTCGCCTGCTCTTCTGTCATCCCAACACTTGCAATCTCAGGAAATGTATAAATACAGCGTGGCATAATGAAATCTTTTGGATGTGTTTCACCTAAAATATGACTGACTGCACGAATTCCTTCTTCACTCGCTGCATGTGCAAGCTGGTATCCGCCAATTAAGTCTCCGATAGCATAAATCCCTTTTACATTGGTCTGCATCGATTTATCTACTTTGACAAATTTGCCTTCATAGTTAATAGAAAGGTCATTCAATCCGGTCAAATTAGGTTCGCGTCCCACAGAAACAAGGACACTATCTGTTTCCAGACTCGTTTCTTTTCCGTTCTTTTCTAATTTGACAACCGTTTTCTTATCCTTCTTAAATTCCAGCACCTTTGCACTGGTATGCATGCCTATCCCTTTTCTTTTCAGCTCATTTGCTAGAAAATCAGCTGCTTCCTTGTCTTCTGCAGGAATGATACGATCTGCCATTTCCACAATTTCTACTTTCGTTCCTAAGCTTTGAAAAATACAGGCGATTTCCAATCCAATGACCCCGCCGCCGACAATAACTAAATGCTCCGGCACCTCTTCTATATCGAATATCGTATCACTTGTATAATAAGGAACTTCATGAAGTCCCGGAAGGTTAGGAACAAAAGGCTTGGAGCCGTTTGCCAGAATAATAGATTCCGCTTCCAGCTTTTCTGTTTTCTCCCCGGTATCAACCGTAATTATTTTTTGATCATCCACTGTTCCATAACCAGGATATAGCTTTATTTTATTCGCTTTTAATAGACTGTTAATCCCGTTTTGAAGCTGCTGAATAACCTGATTTTTTCTATTGATCATTGTTTTTAATTCCAATGCATACGAATCAATCTGGATTCCAAACTTCTTCGCATCTTTTATTTGGTTGATCACTTCTGCATTTTTTAATAATGTTTTAGAAGGGATACAGCCACGATTCAAACAAGTTCCACCCAGGTCTCTTCCTTCTATCAGCGCAACAGACAAGCCCAGCTTTGCAGCTCGGATTGCCGATACATACCCTCCGGGACCGCCGCCAACTATTGCTACATCAAATTTTGTCATTTACTCCGCCCCTTAAACTAATAAACTATATGGATTTTCCAGATTTGCCTTCAAGTCCGTCAAGAATGCTGCAGCTGGTGCACCATCAATTGCACGGTGATCAAAGGACAGGCTAAGCACCATCATTGGACGAGCGGTCAGTTCTCCATCTACCACTACAGGCTTTTCAACAATTCTTCCGACACCTAAAATCGCTGTTTCCGGTCCATTAATAATTGGAGTGAATGCATCAATCGCATACATTCCCAAGTTACTGATGGTAAAGGTACTTCCACGCATTTCATCCGGTTTTAGTTTGTTTTCTCTTGCCTTTTTGCCCAGTTCTTTACTAGTCTGAGTTAACGCAGCCAGGCCTTTTTGATTTACATTTTTAATAGAAGGCACAATCAACCCATTATCTACGGCAACTGCCAGTCCGATATTAACTTCATTATTCATCACAATTTCATCGCCAATTAAAGAGGCATTTAATTTTGGATGCTTCATAAGTGCATTGGCAGTTGCTTTTATAATCACTTCGGTAAAGGATAACCGGTATCCTGTGTCTTTTTCGATGACAGGAAGCAATGATTTACGCAGGTCAATCACATTTGTCATATCCACGTCGCTTGTCAAGGTTACATGCGGAATGGATTGAACGCTTTGAACCATTTTGTCAGCAACCGCTTTACGAAGTCCTTTGAGCTTTATACGCTCTGCTGGCTCAGATTCCGTTTCTTTTGAAATTTCATCTGCTGCTTCCAGATAAGAAAGCACATCCTGCTTTTCAATTTTTCCACGCGCTCCTGTACCCGTAATTTGATTTAAATCAATTCCATGGTCAGCTGCCATTTTCTCTGCCAACGGCGTCACAGCTATCACACCTGCGGCAAGAGCTGCTTCGACATCCTGTTGATGTACCCTTCCATTTGGACCAGAGCCGGAAATAGCTGATAAGGAGAGATCATTCTCGCGGGAAATCCGTCTGGCAGCAGGAGTCGCTCTGACTTTTCCGTCCTTATTTTCTTCTTGACCAGAATTGGCATTAGCGGTTTGCTCCTGTCCCTCAGCAGGTACTTCTTCTTGGACACTTTCTTCTGATTCAGATTCTTCAGAAGCTGCCGGCGGATTATCAGGAACTTTTTCTCCCGCTTCCCCTATATAACCAATACAAGCATTTACTTCGACCTCATCATCCACTTTAAAATATTTCTTTAGCAGTATGCCCTCTTCATACGACTCAACTTCAATATTGATTTTATCCGTCATAATTTCGAATAAGGGCTCTCCCATTTCAACAGAATCTCCCTCTTCTTTAAACCATTGAAGCAGGGTGCCCACTTCCATCGTACTGCTTAGCTTAGGCATAAATATTTCTTTAGCCACTCGAACCCCTCCTTTCTACGCTTTATTCAATGTTTCCTTCGCTGCCTGGATAATATCTGGAACCTGCGGCACATGCATTTTCTCTAATTCCGGGTTATATGGAATCGGCGAGGATGCCCCGCCCAATCGTTTAATCGGCGCATCTAAATAATCAAATGCCTCACTCTCTGCAATCATACTGGCAATCTCAGCACCGTAACCGCCTCTTTTTACCGCTTCATGGACAACAACTAAACGAGATGTTTTGGAAACAGATTGAATAATTGTTTCTGTATCCAGCGGTACTAATGTGCGCGGATCAACAACTTCTGCACTGATGCCTTCCTTCTCCAGCTCCTCAGCCGCTTCTAAAGCACGGTGTACCATAATAGCTGTTGCTACGATTGTTACATCTGTTCCTTCCCGCTTAATATCTGCCTTTCCCAGCGGGATGCTGTATTGCTCTTCCGGTACGTCCCCTTTTGTTTTATAAAGTAATTTATGCTCATAAAAAATCACCGGATTATCATCATCCATCGCTGCTTTTAATAGTCCTTTTACATCATGCGCTGTAGAAGGCTGAACAACTTTCAAACCAGGAACATGAGCCACCCAAGCCTCTAAACTTTGCGAATGCTGTGCAGCTGCTCCTGTACCTGATCCGCTTGGCGTACGTAAAACCATCGGAACTTTTCCTTTTCCGCCATACATATAACGAATCTTCGCAGCCTGATTCACCATTTGATCCATCGCAATCGTAATAAAATCAGAAAATTGCAGTTCTAAAATCGGGCGCATTCCAGTCAACGCTGCACCAACTGCCGCACCGGCAATCCCAGATTCACTGATTGGCGTATTTCGTATCCGCTCCGGACCAAATTCTTCAATCATTCCCCGGGTAACTCCAAAAGCTCCTCCATATACCCCTATATCTTCACCAAGAATAAAAACATCTTCATTTTGACGCATCTCTTGGCTCATTGCTTCACGAACTGCTTCTAAATATGTTAATTCTCTCATTTTCTTTCCTCCTTATTAAATACAGGTTCAAAAAGTAATCAAATTAGAAGCAAGAAGTTCAAGGCGACGTGTTTTTTACGAACGGACTTCCACAGGATGTGGTGACTTCTGTGTTGTCCACAGGATGTGGACGGTATTAACAGAAGTTCCCCTATGTGTATAGATACGTGAGTATCGGAAAAAACACGTCAACGCACTTCCGCAGGATGCGGTGGCTTCTACGTTGCCCACACGACGTGGGCGTTCTTAGTAGAAGCTCCTTTTCCTGCCGCTTATCATTTGAGGACTTTTTGAACGTTCACTTTAAGCAAATACATCCGTTAATAAATCACCCTTCGTCGGCATCGGACCCTCTTCAGCAAAAGCCACTGCATCTTCAATTTCTTTTAAAGCTTCTTTTCGCAGTGATTCCGCTTGTTCTTCCGTGATAATAGATTCACTGATTAATAGTTCTTTTAACCGTTTGATTGGATCTTTTTCTTTCCATTCTGTTTCTTCATCACGGGTACGATACTTTTTAGCATCACTTTTCGAGTGACCCTTCCAACGATAGGTTTTTGCTTCGATTAAGGTTGGTCCTTCCCCGTTTTTAGCACGCTCAAGCGCATCATTTGTGACATTCATCATTTCAATAAGGTCATTTCCGTCAGCTACCACTCCAGGGATGCCATAGGATTTTGCTCTTGTTGCAATATCCTCTATCTTCACCATTTCCTTCACAGGGCCAGACATGCCGTATTGGTTGTTTTCGCAAACAAAGATAACTGGCAAATTCCAAACTGCAGCAAGGTTCACTGCTTCATGAAAACTTCCTTCATTCGTAGCGCCATCCCCAAAAAAGCAGACAGTTACATAATTTAACTTTTTCATCGATGCTGTTAATGCCGAGCCGACAGCTAATGGAATCCCCCCGCCAACGATACCGTTTGCACCAAGATTACCCATTTCTACATCTGCAATATGCATGGATCCGCCTTTTCCCTTACAATAGCCTGTTGTTCTGCCGAATAACTCTGCCATCATTTTATCCGGCGTAGCTCCTTTAGCGATGCAATGACCATGCCCGCGATGCGTGCTGGTAATTTTATCTTCTTTCTCCAGTAAAGCGCATACGCCTGCAGCGCTTGCTTCTTGTCCTACTGCTAAGTGCGTTGTTCCATGGATTTTACCTTTTGCAAAGAATTGATCTACTTTCTCTTCGAAAAAACGGATTGTCCACATTTGTTTATAGAGTTCTACCAGTTTTTCATTTGTAATCTTATCTGGAACGTTTAATTTTGACATAAATTTCATCCTTTCCTTTTGTTCTTGTTAGGCACAAATGTAAAAATGCGTGTAAATGAATATGCCTTGCTAAAGCGCAAAACACATCCTGATTAACCCCAGTTTATTAAAACTCTCTATCTTGAATAGAACGAAGCTTCCAAATAGTGGATTCTTCTATTTGTTCTACTGCATCATAGGTAATAATCTCACCTTTTTTAATATCTTTCTTCAATACAACATTTCTATCAACCAACCCTAACGGAAGAGCTTTTTGTTCTTTAGCTTCATCAGCTTTTAAAATATGTCCATAAACAGTATAGCCGCCAATATAATCCAGATGCTCCCCTTCCTTCAGATCTTTTTTAGCTACTGTAACCGTTTCTGCCTGTAACCCATAATAAGGAGCGATCGTTGCTTCATGATCAATATATGCTTTAGCAATTGATAATGGCGTTTCTAAACTAGTTAAATGATATGGACGATATAAAACATAGTTTGGTCCATCTCCCATTTTTAAATATTGCATTTCCGCATTAACTTCCTCTTTATCAGAAGCAATGATAGCGAATACGCCTGGTGCGATTCCGTTGATAAACTCTACAATTCTTTTTCCATTTACCTCTCCGCCTTTGTCCTTTTCAAGAAAGACTTTTGGCAATTCTTGAACGGAAGCTTCAAAGCCGTGCATCCCGGGCTTATCTGGTGAAAATCCAGTTGCATTTGCAACAGCATTCATCTCAACCATTGTTTTTGTTCCATCTTGGAAGGATGCAAGCATTTTAGGAGATGACCCTTTTTCTTTAGCCTCTGCTTCCGCTGTTGTTGGATTCGCTTCTAAATTTAAAGGATTATTTTTTCCTTTTCCAAGTGCTACAATTTCAAATCCCATCGCATCCGCAAAATCATATAATTCCATAATTGCTCCAGGCTCATCCCCTGCAGAGCCTGTATATACTACGCCAGCAGAATCCGCCATTTTTTTAAGCAATGGCCCGACCGTAACATCCGCTTCTACATTTAACATAATAATATGTTTATTATTCAAAATAGAATCCCAAGCAATTTCTGCACCTACATTTGGAATACCCGTAGCATCTACTACAACGTCTACTTCAGGGAGAGAGGTTACAAGTTTCATATCTTTTGTAGCAACTACCTTATCTTCCTGAACCGCTTTAGACGCTGCCTCTTTATCATTTGTTTCTTGAATACTGGCAGCATCAATTCCAGCATGTTTATAAGCATTTGTCACATTCTCTACTGCTAGATCGGAAGTAATTACTACCCGCATCCCTTTCATACCTTCAATTTGTGAAATCATGCCTCTTCCCATTTGTCCGGCGCCTACCAGACCAACTTTGATATAAGATCCTTCATTTTGTAATTTTTCAAGTTTTCTATTTATATTTAACATAAAAACGCACTCCTTCTATCAACTAATTTATGATCTATGAAATGAAATTGTAGAACCTGTCTCTATATGAGGAATTTCTTTTTTTTCCAGATAAACCGTACCCGGCATATCATATTCTGTTTCACCTTCAAAATTAAATGTGGCATGACCGAGTTGTGACAACGTTTCATTTGCTTTATCTCCAACATGAAGGATACGGAAAAGTTCACCGTTGATTATCATGTTATCGCCAGACTTAATGTCTTGATGAAATGCGCCATCGTGAATAACAGCAATCGTTTTCAAATCTTCTGGCACGGTATTATTAAATAAAATCAATATACCTTCCTCTTTCATCAGCTCTACATCTTCCCCAACTTCAGTTACATTTAAATCTAATTGTAATTGACTCATCTAAATCACCCTTCAACGCACAAAATTTTCTGTAAGAATTTCTAATAATCTTTATTTTATAAATCCACTATACATGATATCTCGTTTATTTACAAATGTTATAACTATTTACATTTGTAAATAATATCCCGAGTTAATTAACTGTAAAGTCCAAAACTAGCAAGATAAGCAATAACTACTGCAATTGGTCCAGTAATCAATCTAGAGAATAGTACTGCTGGAACTCCAACTTCAACCGTTTCTGCTTCTGCTTCCCCAAGCGTTAATCCAACTGGCACAAAATCTGTACCAACTTGCGGATTAATAGCAAACAATGCCGGCAATGCCATTTGTGGAGGTATATTACCATTTGCGATTTCCACACCAATGAGTACTCCGACAACCTGAGCAATTACTGCGCCCGGTGCGAGTAATGGAGATATTACTGGAATGGCAGCGATAAACGACAGGATTAGCATTCCAATAAGACTTGTTGCTAACGGAGCAACTAAATTAGCAATCATATCACCGATTCCTGTAAATGTGATGATACCCATTAATGCACTTACAAAAGCCATAAACGGCAAGATATTTTTAATAACCGTTTCAATTGTATCTCGTCCTGATTGGAAGAAGACACTTACGACATTCCCCACTTTATTTCCCAGGATCTCAATAAATCTCATTATTGGATTCTTTTTCTTTCCATTACCGTTCTTAGATTCAGCTACTTTTGATTTTGCTTCTTCTTTTACCTGTTGGGCAACCTTTTTATCCATTAAATCTGGTGCATCATCATTCTCAACTTTTGCCGTTGTAACTGCTTCTCCAGATGCATCCACAATTTCAAATTGACTTTGACTCTCTACTCCGGATACGAAATTACCTTCATTAATAAACTTCATTAATGGCCCGGATGGCGAATTACTAAATGTGTTAATTGTCTTTACTCCCATTCGCGGATATACCCCGCTTCTCGCCGTTCCACCGCAATTAATAACTGCCGCTGCTATTTCTTCTTTCGGTACAGACTTTTCAAAACCATCTATCGCAATAGCTCCCGTTTGTTCTGCTAAAGCTTGTGCAACTTCATGGATTCCCCCGCCGGTTACAGAAATAATATATTTTTGTTCTTCACTAGGCTGAATTACTAATGGACCACCCCATCCAGAAGGCCCTTTATGAACTTTTACCGCTTTAAATTCACTCACTCTCTATCCCTCCCATAATTGTTCAACTATTACGCTGCGCTGTCTTGCTTATTTTTTAACATACGGGCTGTAATCATCTCTGTTACAACTCCTCTAATCAACATAACGACAATTCCGACCAACAGAAATCTTAAAGCTAACGGCCCTAATGATAAACCCAGTTCTGTAATTCCAGCTGCTACTCCCATATAGACAAATAATTCTGCCGGATTTGCATGTGGGAAAAGCCCGGTTATCGGATGGACAAATGAAACAGCTGAATCATAGAAAGCTGGTTTCTGTCTTTCCGGTAAAAAACGGCCAAATGTGTAGCACATTGGGTTAGTAAGGAAAAAAACGGCTAAAAACGGAAAAACAGTATATCGTAAAACAAAATATTTTGTACACTTTTGTGCAAAACTATTTACTCTGTCTTCCCCAATAAATTTGATTAAAGCATTTACTGCTGTAATTAATACAACGAGCATTGGAATAATACCCGTTACTAGCCCCATGAAAGTTTCTCCGCCTTCTTCAAACATTCCAATAAATCCTTCTGCAATACTGATTAAGAAATCCATGCTGCTTTCTCCCCTTTCTTCTCAAACTCTTTTTCAATCATTTTGACTGCTCCTTGAACGGCATTTTTCTCTTTAGCATCGAGAATCTCCATATTTTCAACTTCAAATAAATCCTTGCCGATTAATTCTTTTCTATCTTTAAAGCGAGCAAAAACGGTAATCCCTTTCATTATTTTTGCTTCAACTACCTGCAAATTTTCATCAGATACTAATAAAACCAACGCCCCTGTTCCAAACCTTTTTTTAAAATAACCTGTTCCTAAAAAACCTGACTTTCGATTGGTAAAGCTCTTTATGTTTGAACGATAATGCTTTACTTGCAGTTGTGTCATTAGAAACTGTACTCCCCACACAAAGGCAAAAATTAAAATGAAAGTTCCCCACATAACTTATCCCCCTCTTATATTTACAAATGTAATATTGATTTACGTTTGTAAATAGAATGATAAAACGCTTTCAAAACTTTGTCAACATTTATTTGTATTTTTTTAAAAGTTTCTCTGCGGTATCACTATCAATAACTAATGTAGTGATAAAGTTATTTTCAAGTGCGACATGCAGCGGGAATAATTTGTAATCTCCTCTTACAATTGTAATTACTTCTGAAATATTTTTAATATCTTCCAACTTAACTCCTACTGTGCGATTATTTAATGGGTGGTCAACGAGTTCACCATCTTTATTAAAGAAATTTGAATTGATATCACCAATGGCCCCAGCATTCAAAAGACTTTGCTGATCTTCTTCCAATAAATACCCCATTTCTGTCATCGTGTTTTGTATTCCTGGATTCCCAATACCTACGATCGCTATATCAACTTGTTTTCCTTTAGTAAGAACTTCTTTCACATCTTTAGAACGTACAATATGATTCCTTAACTCTTCACTTTCGACAACTGCTGGAGCATACAGATAGGAAGAAGTTGAATTTAACTTCTGAGCAAGCTCAAAAAGCAGTGAATTGGTATGGTAACCAATATAGTTCTGTCCAATACCGCCAATCAGCGGAATAAGATGAACGGGTTTATTTGCTTGATATTGAAAAGCTTCGACAACTGCATATACAGAAGTTCCCCATGAAATACCAATTGTATTTATTTGATCCAGTTTTTTTTCAATATATCTCGCTGTCACTACCCCAAGTTTGCGCATAATTAATTCTGGGCCGCTATGTGCGGATTCAATCACAATTGCTTCTTTCAAATTATATTTTTGCTCCAGTTCTCTCTCTAGTTGAACCGTATGTACAGTACTATCCTTCAAGTATATTTCAACTATTTGTTTTTCTTTTGCCTGCTTCAGAAGTTTAGAGACAATTGGCCTGGATTTGTTAATTTTTTTTGCAATTTCCGTTTGTGTCCAACCTTCTAAATAATACAGTTTGACTACTTTTGTCATTAATCTTCTTTCTTCAATATTCATAATTTCAACCCCCTTACAAATGTAACACGATTATATCATATTTCTTCAGATTTTATGCAAACGCATTCAAATTTGAAAAAATTTCACTGTGCTGAAATTTTGCGGACACTTATTCTTTACAAAGAAGCAAAACACCATTTTGCAGCTCTTTATCCTTGGTGTATTGATGTATAACTACAGCTATTTTCCAATTGTGTGAATCATCTCGCCATTATAAACAAACATGAATAAAGGTTTTTAACCATCTAGATTATTGACTTGTTACTCCCCAAATTATATACTCATTATAAAATTACAAAATTTTTGTTTTTGAACATTTGTAAAATATAGGAGGATTCGACATGTCTCATAATCATTCTTTTTCTACACTTCATCGTGACAGCACCCTTCACCAATTAGAAGAACAACAATTCGATTTATTGATTATTGGCGGAGGAATCACAGGAAGCGGAATTGCCCTAGATGCTATCACAAGAGGACTAAAAGTAGCTTTAATAGAACGTTATGACTTCGCATCAGGAACAAGCAGCCGCTCAGGAAAATTAATCCATGGAGGTTTAAAATATTTACAGAACTTTGATTTTCCTGTTGTAAAAGAAACTGGATCAGAACGCGATATTGTTTATAATAATGCCCTTCATCTCGTTTACCCGATTACTATGAATTTTCCTTTGATAAAAAAAGAGTCTTATAATTTAGTAACTTTAAAAGCCGGACTCACCCTTTATGACAAACTTGCTGGTGTAAAAAAAGAGGAACGCCATAGCCTATACGGAAAAAAGAAAACGCTTCAAAACGAACCCCTTTTTAACAAAAAGATCGTTCAAGGAAGCGGATGTTATATTGAATATAGAACAGACGACAGCCGTTTAACACTGGAAGCAGCAAAAACAGCACAAGAAAAAGGCGCTGTAATTTTAAATTATGCCGAAATGACCGAATTCCTAAAAGATGAAAATAACATGGTTAAAGGAATCGTAGGAAGAGACCACTGTGCTAACCAGACATTCACTGTTTATGCTAAACACATTGTAAATGCTGCTGGCCCCTGGGTTGATGAAGTTCGTAAGAAGGATGAGAAAATAACCGGGAAGCATATGGTTCTTGCGAAAGGAATTCATATTGTATTTCCTTATGATAAATTACCAGTGAAATCCTCTGTTTATTTTCAACATAACGGAAGAATGATAGCCGTTATTCCAGTAGGAAACCGTACGTATGTCGGTTCAACAGAATCACTGTACAATAAAGATATGGATGATATACATGTGCATCTTAGCGAAGTTCAATATTTATTAGACTGCTTAAAGGATATGTTTCCAAATGTAAAATTACAGGTTCAGGATATATCATCCAGTTGGGCAGGAATTCGGCCGCTTATTGGCGAGAGCGGAAAAAAACCTTCCGAATTATCTCGTCATGATGAAATTTTTGAATCAAATTCTGGTGTTGTTACCATTGCTGGCGGAAAATTGACTGGTTATCGTAAAATGGCAGATCGCATTCTAACTTATATCGATAAAAAACACAAATTAAATCTTCCTACAACTAAAACAGCAAATTTAAAACTATCCGGCTCACAATTTAACAATATTAAAGAACTTTATGAGTATGCGGATCGGATTCATGGACAATATAGTCATTTAGAAATTTCACAGCAGAACATCACTAACTATGTATTGCGTTATGGATCAAACACTGAAAAATTACTGCAGACAATAGATAGCTATAACGGGCAGCAACTAAAACACGTACACCGGAACATTTTAGGAGAACTTCGTTATACAATCGAGCATGAAATGGTTTCAACATTAACTGATTTCTATGATCGTCGTACAAGCTATTTATTATTTGATTTAGAGCTTGTTAAAGAAACATTAGAATTAGTTACTAAAGAGATGGCTGATATTCTTCAGTGGAACGACGCCGTTAAAGAACAAGAAATCCGTCAAATGCAATACCAAATCAAAAAAGCACTCCATTTCAAAGAAGATTAGGGGGAATCAAATATGATGCAGGCAGTCGCATTAACTGGTAAAGAAAAGCTCGAATATCAGGAAAAGGAGATTCCTGATATCGATGACCATGAAATATTATTAAAGGTTCATGCCACTGGAGTTTGCGGGTCCGATTTACGAATCTTCCAAAACGGGGACAGCCGGGTAAGTTTTCCTAGAATTATCGGACATGAAATAGCAGGAGAAATCATCCAAAAAGGAAAATATGTTTCATCATTTCAATTAGGAGACCGCGTCACACTTTGGGCACATCTCCCTTGTGGCGAATGCTACTATTGCCAAAAAAATGACAGCCACTTTTGTGTAAAAGGAGAATCTATTGGCTACCAAATCGATGGCGGCTTTGCTCAATATATGGTGCTGCCGCGAAACTTTATTGAATATGGATCTATCCAGCGCATTGCAGATACTACATCATATGAATTAGCGAGCCTTTCTGAACCATTCGCCTGTGTGCTTAGCGGGCTGACTGAAGTAAAGATCAATGCCGGTGATGCAGTCGTTGTCTATGGAGCAGGCGCAATTGGGTGTATGTATATTGCTGCAGCTAAAAAAATGGGCGCCGGGAAAGTTATTGCTGTACAGCGTTCCAAAGCAAGGCAAGAGCTTGCTAAGCAAATCGGCGCTGATATGGTTATCCACCCAACTAAGGAAAATACATCGCAAATTATTCTTGATGCATCAGGTGGATTAGGTGCTGATGTTGCCATTGTAACTGCTCCCTCTGCTTATGTTCAAAATGAGGCTTTGGAAATTGTACGAAAAAAAGGAAGAGTATTATATTTCTCAGGAAATAAGAAGGTTACTGAAACTCCAATTAATACAAATCATTTTATCTATAAACAATTAACTGTTGTTGGTACACATGGAGCTCCGCGTGATTTACATGTAAAAGCGGTGAAATGGATTGACGAAGAACTAATTGATTTCACTCCATTTGTCACAGATGTATTCTCTTTGCAGGATACAAAAAAAGCATTTCAAACCGCTCTTGATAAAAACGGTTTGAAATGCGTCGTAACCCCTTGGAAATAATAAAAATTTTAAACAACCCAATTATCTATTTCTGATAATTGGGTTGTTTCTTATATATAGCTTTCAACCAATTCCTGTGCCGTTCGATCATCAATAATCAACACGTCTAAATATTTACCTTGTAATGCCGCTTCTAGACTTTCTAATTTATATGAGCCTTCCACTATTCCAATAACTTCGGGTATCTGTTTAATTTCATTTAAGTCTAAACCGATAACACGATCGTTTAAGGGATGATTTAATTCTTTTCCAATCGCATCGTAAAATCTCGAACTGATATCTCCTACCGCTCCCGCTTTACGTAAAGATGCGAGGCCTTTCTGGTTTAGATACCCTATTTTTTCCATTGTTGAGCTTTTAAACGGATTCCCAAGACCAACAACCGCCATATCAACATTTCTTGCTTGCTCTAAAACATGAGAAATATCTTTTGACTCAACTAACCTTTCTTTTAAATCAATAGATTCTACCATCGCTGGAGCATATAAATAAGAGCAGCTTGAATTCATTTTTTGTGATAGATGGAAAACTAATTGATTGGAATGTAAATGAACATACTCGCTTCCCATTCCGCCAATAATTGGAACAATATGTGTGTCCTTTTTATATTTATAAGGGTACTCTTCTACGAAAGATAATAGCGTTGTTCCCCAAGAAAGCCCTAAGCTTTTTACATCCGTTAAGTGATTCGCTATATAAGAAGCAGCTGATTTTCCCAGCTGGCGTTTTATCATCTCAGGAGCAAAGCCCGCTGTGGATACCACAATAACTTCTTTCAAATCAAATTTTTTCATAATAGCGTTTTCCAACTCCACGCTATGTAACGTTTCATCTTTAATATAAATTTCTACAATACCCTCTTTTTTGGCATTATTTAACAATTTCGAGATAATAGGACGTGAAACATTTTGCTTTTTTGCAATTTTTGCTTGTGTCCATCCTTCATAGTAATATAATTGCGCAATTTTAACCATTAAACGCCGTTCTTCCCAACTTAGCATAACATCCGCTCTCTTCACAGTTTATAAATACTAATTGCTAAACTTCCTTTACTCTCTATATTAATCATAGAATCTATACAGAGTAAAGTCAAATATGCCTAATACTTTCCAATTTTAAGGTTTAACAATTTAAAAGCGCTATAAACCCAAAATGAGGATCATAGCGCTTCTTTGGAAATATCAAGAAAAATCCTTCTGTTCTTTCAACAACACGGAAATACCTTCTGCTCCATCTTCTACTTTCCAATTAAGAGAAAGAACTTGCTTTAATTCATTCAGAGCAGATTCAACTAAATTCAAACCAGTTGCCCCTGTTTGCTGTTGTTGATAATCCTTTCCAGCCTCTTTCCCAAATTTCAGACTCAATAATCTCTCCAAACCTCCAACCGTTACAAATTTAACAGTATAACCATCATTTATTATTTTTTCAAAAGCTGCTAAATCCTTTTCCGCTAATGCAACCAGCTGTTCAAAATCAAATTTTTCACTTATTTGCTTCCATCCTGACACATCTTTAGCTTTTACACCTGCTATTATTTCTTCATTTGTTATTCCGTTTACGCGCAATGTTTCAATCATATACGCTTCCATTAGAGATATCTTTGGCCGAGTCATTCTTAAATTCCTTTCTGCTGCAACTTTCCTGCATTTTTTTCATTCTACAATAAATAATGATTAATGATTGATGCAAATGCTTTTTCCGTATTCACCAATGCTCGTTCATCAATATCAAATCGCGGATGATGATGCGGGTAATGTGTGGCTACATCTTCGTTTCTAGAACCGACCCGGAAATAGGTCCCCGGCTTTGCTTCTAAAAAGTAAGAGAAGTCCTCTGCCCCCATAGCCGGAGAAAATTCTACTACATTCTCATGTTCAAAAGCTTCCTTGAATAAATCTCTGGCAAGGTCTGTTTCTTCTTGATAGTTGAATAATGCAGGATATCCTCTCAAGTAGTCCAGATCATAAGTCGCATGAAATGCACTGGTGATTCCATCTAATATCGAACGAATTTCCGTTTCTACTTTATCACGTACTTCTGGATCGAAGCTGCGCACCGTTCCCTCAATACGTGCTGTATCAGGAATGACATTAAATGCGTTCCCTGCCTGAAAAACACCAATTGTCACCACAGCTGATTTTAACGGATCGATTTGCCGGCTGACTATTTTTTGCAAAGCCTCGACAATGCTCGTTCCTATTACCAGTGAATCCGTAGTATCATGCGGCCGGGCGCCATGACCGCCATGCCCCTTAATATCAATGGCAAACTTATCTACAGCCGCCATTTGATATCCCGCTCCTACACCGACTTTCCCGATTGGTATGTCTGATGCAAGATGAGCTCCAAATACATAATCTACATCATCTAAAATTCCTTCTTCAATCATGAACTTCGCTCCGCCAGGCGGTGTTTCTTCTGCCGGCTGGAATACAAAAACAATGCTTCCTTTCAGATTTTCCTTATATCGGCTTACTACTTTTGCCACGCCTAATAAAGCTGCAGTATGGCCATCATGACCACAAGCATGCATCACACCGGGATTGGTAGATTTATAAGCGGTTTCTTTTTCATCCTCAATTGGCAGCGCATCAAAATCTGCTCTTAAAGCAATCTTTTTGCCGTGCTGTTTTCCTTCCAAAACACTTATTAAACCATGTCCTCCGATATTTTTTTGAACATCCAAACCAAAGCTTTTTAATTTTTCTTCTATGTATTTTGCTGTTTTCTCCTCTTTAAAGGATAATTCTGGATGCTGGTGCATATATCTTCTCCAGCCTTTTACTTCCTCAAAATTCGCATCAAATTCTTTAAATATGGCATGTATTACTTTATCCTCTACTGTGCCCACTGTTTAATCCCCGCCCATCTCAATAGTATATATGACTTACCTAATACATGTTCAGAAATAAATTCTTAATTTTATATAAGTCTACCTATTTTATTCCGAGTTGTCAACTAGGGTTTGTTAAGTTATAAAAACAGAAGTTGTACTAAAAGAAGATACAACTCCTGATTATAATCTACTCTAAATTAGCATGACGTTTTTTCATTGTTTCATAGCTTACCTGATACTGTTCCTTCCATTCAAGAACGATTGCATCAAATAATAACCAGCTTGCTTGTTCAAATAAAGATCCCATTGGCTGAAGAGTGGTTACCTCGGAATCTTTATTTACTGCTTTTACAATAATCATTTTACCCGCTATTTTACCTAAACGGGAATTCTGATTAGTTGTAACCAGAATAACTTTTGCTCCTTGCTTCTTTGCTTTTTCGGCATGTGTAACCAGAATTTCTGTTTCACCAGAACCTGAGCTAACCACTAAGACATCGCCTTCTTGAATACTAGGGCTGGAGATATCCCCTACAACATGAACAGATTTCCCTAAATGAAGCAACCGATTTCCAAATGAACGAATCGCTAAGCCAGAGCGCCCAGCTCCTGTTATAAAAATACGTTTACTTTTATAAAGCGTTTCAATAATTTCAGATGTATCATTGAAATCAATTTGTGGTATACTTTGATTGATTTCATTTAGAATTTCCTGCATATATCCTGATGTTTTTGTCATTCTGATACACGCTCACCTTCTGGATACATAATTACTTTTCCAAAGGTCTCCGATTTCTCTGCAAATTTTTCAAATATCTCTGGTCCCTCTTTTAGATTCACACGGTGCGTAATCATTGTTTCCGTATTTAAGCGCTTATTATTCATAAAGTGAACTGTTGTATGCCATTCTTTCCCTGGAAACGGAGCGGAAACACAGCTCCAAGAACCCCAAACAGTCAGTTCACTGCGAAGAATTTTCTCAAAGTAAAAACGTTCCATTGAAATATCTGAATAAGGGATTCCTAAGAAAAGAACGCCGCCTCCTTTTTTCGCATAGCCAAATACAGTAGCTGCGGTAATTGGACTTCCTGCTGCTTCAACAACAATATCTGCATTCATGCCATCTGTATATTCACTAACTTTATCTAATACATTTTCATGTAGAGAGTTAATTGTATAATCAGCACCTAACGATTTTGCTGTCTCCAGCTTTTGATTATCAATATCAATGGCAATCACTTTTTTTGCACCGAATATTTTCGCCCATTGTACGGCAAACAATCCAATTGTCCCTCCAGCTCCTGTAATTACTACATCATCACCGACTGTCAGTTTTGTTTGATAGTACCCGTGCAAGACAACAGTTGAAGGTTCTACCATTGCTGCTGCTTCAAAGTCTAATTCTTTTGGTACTTTTACTACATTTTTGGAAGGCAATGTGATATACTCTGCAAACCCCCCCGGCTCTAAAGCACCAATCGCCTGTAATGAGTCTGCACGGGCAGGATGACCAGCTTTATAATAATAATCATCCTCGTCAATCAATGCAGGACAGCCTGCAACATGATCGCCAACTTGCACATCGGTGACATTTTCTCCGACCGCTTCAACCACTCCTGAAAATTCATGCCCCCAGATTTGCCCAGGACTATGTGGTTCCAATTTTGTATATCTGGACGTATCTGACCCGCATATACCACATGCTTTAACCTGAACCAAAACATCGTTTTCTGATTTAATAACGGGTTTTTCTGCTTCTTCAAAACGAATATCTCTATTTCCACAAAGCTTCAATGCTTTCATTGTTCTTTCAACTCCCTTTCTTCTTCCAATTGTTTTAACAGGGAGAAGTTTTGTTGGTTGTCAGCAAATAGATAAGATCCAATAACGATGATTGACGCTCCTGCATCAATACACTTTTTGGCTGTAGAAGCATTTACAGATCCATCTACTTCAATCTCAATATTTCGAGAACCGATCAATTCGTTCACTTCTTTGATTCTATCAATCGTTTCTTCTATAAATTTCTGATTTGAGCGTCCAGGATTGATAGACATTAAAAGAACATAATCTATTGTGTTTAACAATGGCTTAATGAGAGATGTGTCGGTTCCCGGATTAAGCACAACACCTGCTTTCCTACCGCCTTTTTTTATTTCTTCAAGGACAAAGCGAATATGTGGTGTTGATTCTATATGAACAGATATCATTTCTGCTCCCATCTCTATTAATCCAGCTATTTTCTGCTCAGGATTTTTTACCATGAGATGCACATCTAACTCCATATTTACGGCTTGTTTTACTTGTTTAATCTGCTCGGTTCCAAATGCGATATAAGGAACGAATTGACCATCCATCATGTCCACATGCAGTTTCTTAAACCCTTCCGTCTCTAAATCTTTACATGCCTGCTGCAGATTCATAATATCTGCAGCAAACAAGGAAGGTAAAATTTCAGGCATGATTCTACATCCTTTCTTTAACTAAATTTTAAATCGTACTAAACCAGTAAATAAGCAGGTTCCAAAGTGTAGAGAAAGTTACATCTGTACCTAATCCTTCTAACCCAACACCTGCACTATTCAACATTTCTGTTGCGCCTGGAGCTACAAACCCAGCTAAATAAAATGTAATAATACAAAATACTACTGTAGATGTAATCGATCGGAATAGATTTCCTTTACTTGCCATAGCACACATAACAGAGATGTATGTCACAGACATGAGCAGACCAATAGGGAAAAATTGTACGCCAGGTAAAATAATAGCGAATAACATGACTAACGGAATAGAAATAACGGTTGTTGTAATCGTTGTTGGATCACCTAAACCTAAAGCAATATCCATTCCAACATTCAACTTTGAATCCTTACCCATTTTCTTGACCATAAAGTCTTTGGCAGCTTTTCCGATTGGAGATAATCCATCCATCATCACGCCAACCATTTTAGGCATCAATACCATAACTCCGGCAATCCCTATAGCCATCGTAATAATTTCTGACAGCGAACGCTTCGTAATCAAACCAAGGATTAAACCTACAATAAATCCGATAATAGCAGGGTCTCCAATGACACCCAATTTACGGTTTAATTTATCTAAAGAAAGATTCCATTTATTCACTCCCGGAATAAAATCAATCACTTTATTCACAGCCCAAGCAATCGGATAACCCCAAGCTGAGTAAATAATCGTTGTATTTGTTGTCCCTTCTAAACCAAAATACTTCTGCCATTTGGGAGCAATCCAATCACCTACAAAGAGAGCGATTATTGACATTAGCAAAGTCACTAGCAGCCCCATCCAAAAACTTCCAAAAAGAAAGTATACTAAAGCTCCTGGAATTAAGAAATGCATATAATTCCAAATATCTACGTTTAATGTTTTCGTCCACTTCAATCGAACAAGCAATAGATTGGCTAATAACCCCAATGGAATGGAAAGAGCCGCAAAGGGAGCGACCCAAGAGGCTGCACCAACTGCCGGCCAACCGATATCCGCAATCGTAAAGCCTGATCCAAGATCCGCATAGTAACTTACTGCGGGTTCTAAAGAAGTGTTTAACAAATCAACTATCAATGTCAGTCCTAAGAAACCGATACCTACTAGCAGCCCTGATTTAATTGCATTTCCAATTTTCATTCGAAATACAATTCCAAGAATTGTTATAATGATTGGTAGAATAGCAGTGGCACCCATTTCGGTAATCGTTCTGACAATATTATATAAAGTTTCCATATTGTCTACCGTCCTTATCTATAATGATTTTAATAGCTCAGCTAGTTGTGCTTTTAATCCATCCTCATTTATTCCAGTTACAAATCCCATAATATTCAAATGAGGTTTCTCGTCTGTTTCGTAATTATTTGTTGTTAACACAATATCTACTTGATCAATGACATTTGGCAATTCTGTCATACTCGTTTTGATAATTTTATAATCAGAAATATTTTCTTCCTCCAGCACTTCCTTCACTGCATCAGCAGCAATTGTTGATGTTGCAATTCCACTTCCACAAGCTACAGCAATATTGATTTTTGACATATCAAATTCCTCCTAATTATTTTATATTAATGTTTGTAGTTCTTTTCCGTTTTTTATTTGTTCCATTGTTTCTTTGTTTTGAATAATTTCCATAAGTTGACGCAAAGCAGTTAAATGAAGATCACTGCTTCCAAAGCCTAGAATAAATAACGTATCAACAGTTAATGTCTCTTCTGGATTGTCCATCCGATTCATAACAATTGGATTTTTCAATGTGACAACGGAGATAAAATCTTTTTTCACAAATTCAGCACCGCCGTGAGGAATTGCTGCGGTATATCCATTTAACAGCAAACCAGTCGGATAATCCTTCTCCCTGATTAGCAATGCTTCTTCAAATTCTTCGCTTACAAAGCTCAGCTCTACTAACTTTTCGCTAACTGCGGCAAGGACATCCTTGAAACTTTCACATTCTATATTTTTAAACACAAGATTGCTTTGTAAATATTCTTTTAACACATCTTCACCCTTCCAACTTCTCAAATTATTCTAAAGAGTAACGCTGCAGCAACTCTGTTACTTCCTTTTCATCTCGCGCTGTAATCAAATGATTTAATCGTTTCTCATCTTTTGCAATTGCAGTTAATTGACTTAATGCACGTAAATGCTGCTTATTGTCCCATGACGCAAGGACAACAAATATATGAATAGAAAATCCGAATAGATTGACTGGTTTTTCTAAACGGAGCAGGCTCATCCCTGTTTCGTTTACTCCGTCCGCTGAATTAGCATGGGGTAACGCTAAACGTTGGGACAGGACAGCATAAGGACCATAACGATTCATATTTTCAATCATTTTATTTACATAGTTTTCATTAATGAATTCATTCTTCACTAATGGATTTGCTGCAACTTTAACTGCTTCTTTCCAGTCTCTTACTGCATACTGAAACTGAATTCGGCTTGAAGGAATCAAGTCGCTTAGAGATGGTTTTCTTTCCATTCCAATCGTCATAGGGGCTTGTAAATATTTTTTGAATTCTCCTCTCAATCCTTCTTCATCATGGATATCTGCATAGTGCTTCACAATATTCATTACCGCATCTACTGAATGCGAATTTCCTGGTTTATATTCTTCAGATAATCGATTTATTTTCTTTAGCAACAGTTCCTTATCCTTATTATCTAAGATTGGATTCACCACCAAGACAGGAATTTCGTCCTCCACAAGTGGGACAGTTGAAACGATAAAATCCACTGACTTAGTAAATCGCTGATAATCTCTTAAAGATTTAGTTGCAACAATATCCACTTCCGTCAATAAACCTTCTAATTGAGATTCCAAAATTTTTGAAGTTCCTATTCCGCTTGTGCAAACAATTAAAATCCGCAATCGATTTTGATTGAGGACAATCCCTTCTCGTCTTAACCATCCTCCAAAATGCATTGCAATAAAAGCGATTTCATTCTCTTCAACCGATTTTTGAACAAACTTTTCAAAGTGATGAATCACCATTTTTGTTAAATGGTAAACTTCAGGATAATTTTTTTTAACAGATTTATGCAACTTTGTATCAATATTTATATCGTACTTTAATCGATAATAAGCTGGTTTCAAATGAACTATTAAGTTTTGAATCATTTTTTCTTTCTCTGTAAATTCACTGGCAGCATATAATTGAAAATCAGCTATCATCGACTTGACTACTTCTTGTAATTGATTCAATTCATTTCTTTCATCATATGAAGGAACCTCATAATTCACTTTGGCACTTAATAAATACCTGGTAAGAAAGTAAATTTCTGTTTTTGGGATAATAATTCGATGTTGCTCTTTCAGTTTTTGACATAAATTATTTACTCCCTTATATGCTTCTGTCGAACTGATAACACTTTCTTCAATCGGATCAATATCTACATATTTTCCTTTTTCCATTCTTTTTGTAAATAAATAAATCCATATTACTAAATCTGCAAAAACATCATCGGTAAATTCTAAAGACTGACTTGCTTCATATACATGCAGACTTTTTCTAATTTGATGCAACCGATCTATATCAAATATTCGGTATGCATATACCTTATTGGATCCTCCTTCCTTTTCTCTTTCAGATTCATTAAGGATGCTATACCATCCATTTAGCGGAATAATGAAAGGGAGATAATAAAATAATGCATTTCTGACCTGCGCTTCCTCTCCGAGAGGGACATATCCTTCATAGCGTTCAGATATAATTTCAATATGAAACGTTTTCAATTCTTGTTTTAATTTTTTTACATCTTCAAGAATTGTATTTCTACTCACCACAAAAAGTTTTTGATAGTTCTCAAGATACATGGGGGTATCATATGTTGTCATATAAAGATAGATCCATGCCTTTCTCTCATTTGGAGAATACTCATAATATGTGCGTTCAGAAGTACCTATTTCAGATTTCAGCTTTTCTTTTACCGTGACATCCAAAAATAAACCTTTCTCACGTATCTGCCCTATTTCTTTATATCCGTTTGCTTTTAACCAATCATTCGTTTTAGTTAAGTCGTTATAAATCGTTCGCCGGGATACATTGAAGCTGTCGGCAAGCTCATCTATAGCTAGATAACTTTCCGAATAAATTAATTGATTCAGCAACGCTAAAATCCTTTGATTCAACGCATAACACCACCTAAATACATAATAAGATGTTTTGTATTATGTTCTATTTGAATTATAAATAAAACAAAAAGTTAAAATAAGACCAAATTCTTTCCATAGCTATTTGCAAAGTTGTACCGACATTACTTAGATCCAAAATATGTTAGTTTAAATATGCGATTTCTTTAATATTTTTTACATACAAAAAAGATACCGAAACAACATCTTAAAAGTTTCCGGTACCTTGTTAGAAAATTATTTATTCACTTTATACCAATCCGCCTTCTCCATATGAACAAAAGGAATATCTGTATCAACCGTTCCTGTAACTTCTGAAACAGGAAAATCATCTCCGTTCAACCAAGATCCAAAATCAAATTTCACCGGCTGCTGATCACCGCCAAGGGCAATCCATGCTTCTAATTTCGATGGAAAATACGCAGTAGTATGTATTGTCCCTGCCCACTGCCCGTATAATTTAGAAAACACACCATTCTCTGTTCCATTTAAAAGCTGAAAAGCTTCCTTCCCATGAAGAAGATTGGCTGAGCTGCTTTCCATAATTTCCAGTCGTCTTTTCGAATCCTTCAAATAATGACGGTTTTCCTTCTTCAGTATTTGAAAATGATTCGTGCATGATGCTCCAGTCCTTACCTCTACATTTCTTGGAGAAGCCTCAACAATCGTTGATTCCGAATGATCTTTATCAAACAATACATAACTAAATGATCCCCGATGCGGAATTTGTTTTAGCAACGAAACAGCTTCTTCGATATTAGCGCATGTTTCTAAAATCATTCTTCCAATCATATGACAGACAAATCCATCTTTCGGGCGTTTACGATGCATAAAGGTATATCCCATTGCTAACCCCTTTTCGTTCATTCCGTCACAACGTCCCGTTACTTTCTGCGTAACTCCTATAACTGCGTATCCTGTATCCGTTGGCTGGAATACAGAATAAAAGCCATCGTATGTTTTGGGATGATAATCATAATTTCTGATCATATAATCTGCTCCTGTTATAATGGAACATCCGGAACGGTTCAATTTGACCCGATACCCTCCAAATTCAAGCAGTACTCTCTCCATCGGCCATTCAAGCGCATCAGCAAAACCTGATAATTCCTCCCATATTGCCGGTGCTGTTTCTTGAAAAATCCTTTTTGTTTCTTTGATATCAATAGAAAATAAAGGCGTTCTGACCTTCCATTGATTTGCACGATTCTTTACTAAGATATGGTTTTTCAATAAAGTACCTTGATGATAGCCAAATTCATAATGTGTTCCCCGAAATTGAACAACACTCGATGAAATTTTTTTCAAGTTAATTCCTCCTCCCGCAGCAGCTGCTCATAAACTGAATTTATATTCAGTTAAATTTTCTTTACCTTTTAAACAAAGATAAGCTGTGCTTACTCACTTCATCAAGACTGTGTCAGCACCATAAATCTAAAGACCTTTGGACCAAAACTGGACTTAAGCAGCATTATTTACATTAAAATAAATCCCCATTAGTTAATCGATAACTATTTATACGCTAAGTGTACAAAGAATAAGCCCGAAAGGAAATGATTCTGCTTAGTGTATCATCATCCAGATTAATTCTATCCAGTTAAATGCAGGGCTTCTGCTACCCCCTGTTGACAGGATTTCCAGATTCCTTCTCCAAAAAATTCCATACCTTTCTTTATATATGATTAACCTATTTTGGATGAAAACAAAAATAATAGTAATCTGTCTACACCGACTTTTCACCAAAGAATATATTGGTTGAGAACACTGCTTTTGTAGATATTTTTACGCAGATGATTCCATTTGAAATAGCTATCTTTTATGAAAGGAGAATCATAATGTCCCAACCGAATATCCCAAACTTTACACCTAATATAACTTTAACAAGGGATGATGCAATCAATTTATTATTAGCTTCCATTGCTATGGAAGAACTAGGGCTTTCACATATTATTAATGCGGAGGGCGAAAAAATACAATATGCCTTGGGTACCCTCCCTGGCCTGACAACACCTGCAACATTACCTGAAATATTAGAAGTAAATGAAGCAGTTCAAGATATGCTTGCGACAGCTATGAAAAAAGAACTACTATTGGATAATAAATTAAAGCAAGTAACTAGTATTATTCCTGACGGGGACTTAGGGCCGACTGGACCGACGGGGCCTGCCGGACCGACAGGCGCTACTGGGCCGACGGGCGCTACGGGCGCTGTCGGTGCCACTGGACCTACAGGTGCTACCGGACCGGCGGGGGCCACTGGACCAGCGGGTGCTACCGGACCTGTCGGTGCCACTGGACCGGCAGGCGCTACCGGGCCTATCGGTGCTACTGGACCAGCGGGCGCTACGGGCGCTGTCGGTGCTACTGGACCGACGGGCGCTACGGGCGCTATCGGTGCTACTGGACCAGCGGGCGCTACGGGCGCTGTCGGTGCTACTGGACCGGCGGGCGCTACGGGCGCTGTCGGTGCTACTGGACCGGCAGGTGCTACCGGACCTGCAGGCACTACTGGGCCGACGGGCGCTGTCGGTGCCACTGGACCGGCGGGCGCTACGGGCGCTGTCGGTGCCACTGGACCTACAGGTGCTACCGGGCCTATCGGTGCTACGGGCGCTGTCGGTGCCACTGGACCGGCGGGCGCTACGGGCGCTGTCGGTGCCACTGGACCGGCAGGCGCTACCGGACCTATCGGTGCCACTGGACCTGTCGGTGCTACGGGCGCTGTCGGTGCCACTGGACCGGCAGGCGCTACCGGACCTATCGGTGCCACTGGACCTGTCGGTGCTACCGGACCAGCGGGCGCTACTGGACCGGCGGGCGCTACGGGCGCTGTCGGTGCTACTGGACCGGCAGGTGCTACCGGGCCTATCGGTGCTACTGGACCGGCGGGCGCTACGGGCGCTGTCGGTGCTACTGGACCGGCAGGTGCTACCGGGCCTATCGGTGCTACTGGACCGGCGGGCGCTACCGGACCAGCGGGCGCTACTGGACCGGCGGGCGCTACGGGCGCTGTCGGTGCTACTGGACCGGCAGGTGCTACCGGACCTGTCGGTGCCACTGGACCTACAGGTGCTACCGGACCTGTCGGTGCCACTGGACCTACAGGTGCTACCGGACCGGCATTCGCAGAAAACGGATTTTCTGCATTTCAAGGAACAATGACTGTAACTGGATCCGAACAATTAATTAGCTGGTCGACGCTGCCACCTTATTATCCAAACCCTAACTTTGATGCATTAGATGGAATATTTACCGTACCTGAAACAGGCCGTTATTCCATTAACGCAACAATCAACTATCAAACGACCGCCGCACTTACTGTTTCCCTTGGAGGGGGAATAAACCCAGCTTTTGCGGTTCAACGAATTACGCCGAACCCAACACCATTAATCACCGGTCTATTCCCTGTATTGAACGTAAACGTTGCCCTGCTCCTCACCTTAAGAGCTGTATTAGGAAACGGAACCGTAACTTTAGCAGGAGAAGTCGAACTGAATGCCGGGGACCAGATTGGTTTATTCTATATAGCTGATGGTTTAACCATCGGTTTAAATCTCGGCGGCGGCGACCAGCAAGGTATCGTCTGGTCTATTAACCAGATCGCCTGACCCATCTAATCTGGGGTGCATACGCACTCCAGATTTCCTATTACATATTAAAGCTGTCATCATATTTTATAAAATAAGCTTGCAATCGGACCCAAAAAATAAGCTGATATGGTTTCTGTAAAGCTCTATTCTTTACAAATAAAAAGGATAGACGCTGCCTATCCTTTTAAGATTTAATTTTATTTATTTTCATCTATAGGGTCTTGCCCGTTTTGGATTCTAACAGTATTTGTTAATGAAAGATCACCTGGAAAATACTCATTTTCAGTGTCGGGATTAAATTTAGCATCTAATTCGTAGAAGATATATTTCAATTGGAAAAGTGTATCTTCATCTCCTTCTTCATTAAACTCGTCAATTAATTCTAATACTTCATTTATTGATTCTTTATCGTATTCACTTTCAAAATCATAATTTTCTTTTATCCATTCAAATTCTGCTTTACCTACTAATAATTCCCCTTCATATTGTTCTGGATTTTTATGATTAGCTATAACCCTTGAATTAAGATTTATATGGTAATTATTAATATAACCTTTAACCTCGTCATCGGTCATTCCTTTAATGTCGTAATATCTTTCTGGCGGAATATATTTTGACAGGTACATTTCTTCCTCTGTTAAATTATCGCCATCATTATGTCTGTATTCTTCAAGTTTATCTATTAACTCCTCAACTTCTTCGTCTGTCATTGCTTCCAATTTTTCTCTTGCTTCAATCATACGCTGCCGTTCTTCTATATCTGGTGCCTGTTTTTCTTCTTTATTTTCTAATTCTCTTTGTTGTGCGTCTTTTTCATCTGCTTGAGCTACTTGATTATTACTTTCCAAGAAAACAAAAACTCCAGTAATCAAAGCAACCGCTATCACAAATGTAATAATGAATTTCTTTTTCAGCACCCTTTTCCCCCTATATTATAAGTGCTATATTCACCCTACCATGGTAAATAATAGCTGTAAATAATCGCAAAAGTCTAACATCGCTATGACTTTCATTATGTATTGGCTTGTCATTTAGCCTTTAAAAACATGACTTCTGCTAACAATAAACTACTTTTAAGTGACAAATTAACAGAACAAGAATTCTTATTTGTAGTGAATCAAATCATCCTTTTTTGTCTGAGTATTGTTTTGATAATAAGAAATATGCATGTGAAAATAATCGGTACGAGAGCAAATATAACAATGTAACTTAAAAAGATTAACCAATCGCCCTCGGAAGTAATAAATGGTTCCGGATCTGCTAAATTTAATCCCTTTCCTTTTCTTCTAAGAAGTTGACTAAAAAAATATACTAATACATCAAAATATAAATCCCCTTATTTTATCTCTAATGACTAATATCTTCATAAAATTATTTACCTTGTTCAACACAACCCATAATTTTATTATAAAAGGCTAAGCTAATTGTTCTAAACATAGTTTATTCATCTTCATTTTCAATAGATCGAACATCAATCCCATTGAAAATATCTTCTTCATAAATATCATGCAGCCAAAATTCTTTCGCGTTTTCAACAATTACGTTCATATCAAGGGATTGACTTATTCTTTCATCTTGAATTTTGTTGTAACCTTCTTCATCAATCACTGCTTCATAAACCTTCATTACTTCTTCCTCAACAGGAGCATTAATTACAAAGTGAACTTCATTTACATTACTTTTTGCAAATTCATTGAACTTGTTGTTTACTAAATCAATTAAAATCAAGTGCGGAAGCGCCAAGCCTTTAGCTGAGTCTGCAAATTTCTCATTGAGTGTGATTTCTACATCTATCTTGTTTTGACCTTCTTTTTCTCCAGTGTTAACTTTTTCAGCATTATCAATTTTATCAACTAATAATTCTTGTCCGAAATCAGCATCTATATATTCGATAGAAGCCTTTAAATAGTCCGACGCAGCATTTTCCCGGGCATCTTCCCTAGCGTTTTCTCCAAAATCTTCTGGCAAAAGACTTTCCTCTTGTTCGTTTTCAGCTTCTAATGATTTATCAGAGCTCATCTCCTCATTTGTCTGATCTGATGATGCCCCTTCTTCATCAGAATGTGTTTCTGAACATGCAGACATAATTAATACTGATATGAAAGCTAACAATAATAAGAAAGTTTTTTTTATTACCAATTTCCTCCTTAAATTTATATCTCCAAGCATAATACCATACACTTATTTACATTGAAACAGGCACCGTTTTTTATTACTTACTTTTTCTATTATCAACTCTTCATCTTTTTTGAATCTTTTCTATGAACCTCATAGAACAAATAATTTAAGCATCCGTTTATAAGATAAGGTGTTTCTTTCCTGGTAATCACAAACAAATATTTCAGTTAGAAAACCATTATCAAACATATTATCTTGTAATTATTTCAAATTAATAAGATTTGCTTGCCCCATTTTAGGATAGCATTTAAAAGCATCCAATCCCATTACATTTAACCATAGACCATTACCCATTTATGGAACGACCTAAATGATACATTCATACGATAATTGTACGCTGATAGATAAATGTCTAAAGATTAAGGAGGAACTGATTTGTCGCAAGCAAATATCCCAAATATCACACCTGAAATTTCCATTGATCGTGATGATGTCATTAATTTATTACTAGCTTCTATTGCTTTGGAAGAGCTTGGTCTAGCGCACATCATCAATGCAGAAGGTGAAAAAATCCAATACGCATTAGGCACTTTACCCACTTCTCCTGAAGCAATTTTGGAATTAGATGACTTGATTGATATAAATGAAAGTGTCCAATCAACATTGGAAACGGTATTAAAGAAAGAATTATTACTGCAAACGAAACTTAAAAATATTATCGATATCATTGAATAAAAGAAGTACCAGCTTCTTAAAATGGAAGCTGTTATAAATCAATTGTTTACTATTCATTTAAAGAATGAATATGTTTTCTATATCAGAAAGCTAACATACAGGGGGACGCGATTTATTTGATTATCCCCGTCTATTTAGAGACTTGAGAATAACAGGAGGAAGACCTATGTCCATGCCAAACATTCCAAACATCACCCCTATTGTCTCACTAAAGCGCTGTGAAACCATCGATTTGTTACTATCTTCCATTGCTTTAGAAGAAATAGGATTATCTCATATTTTGAATGCAGAAGGTGAAAAGCTTCAAGCATTCTTAAAAGACCCGCATCATTGTTTGCAAGACTATTTAAAAATGAACGACAGTGTCAATAAAACCCTGCGTACAATCGTAAAATCACAAATGCTTCTTCAATTCAAACTGGAAGATGTTGCCGCTCTGGATGAAAATTGTGACTGTAAATGCAAAGATAAAAAATCGAAATCCAAACATCGGGGCTGTAAGAACAATTTCTATGAAGAACTAGGTTACCAGCCTTCAACGGATTGTGACTGCGAGTATTGCCGAGAAAACAAACCTTGCTCTGATAAATAAAAAAGGAGGCAGAGCATAATGCATGAGGATTTAACATTAGAAGAAAAATGGGGTGAATGGGAAGTAAACTATATAACCTATACACACATTTTTTTATATTTTCTTACGGACTATTTTTATGACTATTTTTTTTATGATAAAAAAGTATCTATTACAGAGGAAGAACAAATGGAAAAAAAACTCCTAATTTCCCTTTCCTCTCTCGAAAAACTTCATTATCATTTTTTTCAGCAAAAAGAGTTGCTTGAAGAGCTTGATTATTATCCCGATGAATCTTTGTTTGAACATGAAGATAGTTCAAAAGAGAACTTCAAAGAAGATATTCACGAGCAGATACTTGAATTAAAAAGACAAATCCAACAGCATCCTTTTTCCTTAGATACGCATAAAAAGCACTGTTTAGAAAGCTTAAATCTATTATTAAGCTATTACCCGAGAATTACAATTATCAATAGCTCTTCTCCCCAGCGGCCTTGGCTGTCACAACAAGTGCGTGATGAAGATTTCTTAGAATCAACTTAACCAATCAGGAGGAAATCAAGTGGAAACAGAACCAACGATTACCTTATGTATGATTGTCAAAAATGAAGAGGCGTTTCTTGAAAAATGTTTATCCAGCGTACAGAACCTCGCAGATGAAATGATTATTATGGATACGGGTTCTACCGATGATTCCATGAATATCGCTCGAAAATATCATGCGAAGGTTTATGATTACGAATGGGATGATCATTTTGCTAATGCCAGAAATGAAGGAATAGCAAAAGCAGCAAAGGATTGGATTTTGTGGATAGACGCAGATGAATGTTTAGATATACAGGATCTCCAAGCCTTTAAGAAAGCACTGTCTCATATAGAGGCAAATATACTTTCCCTGCCGATAACAAATTTCACCAGTGACCGTACGGATTCTGAGGATTATACATCCTATATCCATTACCAGCCCCGGCTATTTCGTAATCATCAAGGCATACAGTTTATCAACCGGATTCACGAAACATTAGATGCAGAACCGGAGAAGATGACAACAGATATATTAGATCTGCCTATCCTGCATTACGGCTATATTCATGAGATTACTGAAAAGAAAAATAAATCAGCCCGCAATAAAAGAATTCTGGAATTAGAGGCTGCGAAAGAAACCCACAGTCCTTGGGTCGAATACCACCTCGCCAGTGAATATTATCGTGACAAAGCATATAATCAGGCATTTGAATATGTCAATCAATCTATTCTCAAATTTTTATTAGAAGGACAAAAACCCCCTTCGATTCTTTACAAATTAAAGTATGACATATTAGTTCAAACCAATAGCCTTGATCAGGCATTATCAGGTATTGAGAAAGTACTTCTCCTGTATCCGGATTACGTCGATTTGCATTTTTACAAAGGACTTATTCTATTTCAAGAGGCGGATTACCAAGCTGCCAAAACGTGCTTTGAAAAATGTCTGGAACTAGGAGAAAATCATCCGAACTATTTGATTTTAAAAGGTGTGGGGAGCTTTCGGGCAGAACACTATAAACGCATTTGCACAGAGAAATTAAACACTTCAGATGAGAAATAGGAGGCTGAAAATGAAACATGTTTTGTATATTGGCTGGATTGGCTACAATAATTTAGGCGACGAATTAATGTTTGAATGCTTTAAAGAACAATTTTTTCAGCTTGGTGATGACTACAAGCTTGATCTCGTAAATAATGAAAAACGCTACCTCGACAATGCCTCGCTTCAAGCTTATGATTTGATTGTCCTTGGCGGCGGTTCTATTTTAAGCGGAGCCGGCCACCCAATCCAGCCTTATATTATTGATGCCCTATATGAAGCCGTGAAATTAAATAAAAAAATAATGATTTGGGGATCAGGAATTGATTGGGTTCCTAAATCGTATCTAACAGATGGTCAAAACATTGATTTTCTTAAAACGAATGGACGGAAGTCATTTCATGAAAAGTTAAATACCGTCTTCCGTGAAAGCTCTTGGAGCGGTGTCAGAGGTCCTTTGACAAAACAAATCCTGCAGCAGGCAGGAGTAAAAAAAGAGGTTGTCATCAGCGGAGATCCAGCCTTTCTACTGCAAAATGAAACAGACAAAGGCCAGTTCCCAGATCCATTTCATCCCGATGATAAAGTAATTGGAGTAAACTGGGGTACTTCCTTCCATAATATTTACGGTAGAAATGAAATTACTTTAGAAGACCAGTTTGCAGACGCTTTAAATCAGCTGATTGCTGACGGTTATAAAATTTACTTTTATATCATGTGGCATGCTGATTTAGAACATACCAAACGTTTAGCTGCTAAATTAAGCGATAAAGCCTCTTGGCAGATAGATGATACCGTTTATCCAGCAGCTGCTTTCATGTCTTTAATGACACATTTTGATTTCACCATTAATTTTAAATTACATGCGAATTACCTGTCCCTTGCCGCAGGGGTTCCATTTATCGCTTTGGGCTACCGCTTCAAAATATTTGATTTTGTCCGTTCTGTCCAATTAGAGAAAATGGCTATCGCAACGGATGATGCAAATCTCGTTCCTCAGATTATTTCGTTGGAGAAAAGTATTTCAAACAACCGTGCCGATATTATAGAAACGATGGATAAACAACGGCAGGCTTACCGTTTAAAGCTGATAGAACCCTTTGAGCAAGGCTTGTATATGTAAGCATTTCCTAAAGGATGCGATGATAATGAAAAAAATAAAGCTGTTATTTATGACGCGTGATGATCATTCTTACACCGTTCCTGCATCTTATTATTTTATTCAGGAGCTGCAAAAAATAGCGGATTTATATGTATCTCATCAATCTGGCGACATCGGGCAAATTCTTGACTCTATCCCTTTCGAACCGGATTTTATCTATTTTAATGACTATCTTGAAAATGGCTCGCCAATTGTAACTGGCCTTAAAGATTTGCATTTGCCTTTTGCAGTCGGGTTACACGACTTACATTTTCAAAAGCCTCTAAGAAAGGCAATGATTGAAAAAGAGAATATTCAGCATGTATTCACTTTTTATCGTGATAAATTCAAGCAGTGGTACCCTGAATTTGCCTCACGCATGCATTGGCTTCCACATCACGCACATGCTGCCATCTATCAAGACTATCAATTGGAAAAAGATAAGAATATTCTATTAACCGGTTCAGTGCTGGAAGATTTTTATCCGCTTCGTGCCACCATACAGATGAGGCTAAAAAATAGATCTGATTTTGTCCACTACCCTCATCCGGGCTATCGAAAGATTCAGGAAGGTGAAAAAAATGTTTTTGTCGGGAAAAATTATGCTAAAGCGCTGAATCGTTCCAAAATTGTTTTGACCTGCGACTCTGTGTTCAAATACCCTTTAATGAAATATTTCGAAATTACCGCCTGCAATGCGTTGCTGTTAGCCAGTTATTCCAAGGAATTAGGTGATTTAGGTTTTATACCCGGCGTGAACTTTGTCGCAATCGACGAGCTCTGCTTTGAAGAGAAAATCGATTATTACCTGCATCATGATGAGGAAAGAAATCAAATCGCTCATAATGGCATGATGTTAACAAAAGAACGGCATACAACTAAAAAACGTGCTGAGCAATTTTTAACAGAGGTAGAATCTATTTTAAAACAATCATCTTCCTGACATTACTCAGAACAGGATGAATCGAAGGATAAATACAGAGAGCAAAAGAACTCTCCGGTTTATCCTGCGTGACCGGCTTACAGACAAGTCCTTTTATTCATCCGCTCCCTGCTTATTTCTTACATAATTCCTTCCCCAGCAGGTTATATATACATCCTTTTTCTTCAATCAAACATATCTTGTTAAAGCAAAAGAAATCTTTATCCTAAACAAAAGGCAGGTCGAATGATTATGGAGCAGAAAAAGCTCTTAATGTGTTACGGAAAAACATCCTTCACTCCCGGGCGATACTTGGAGGATGCTTTTCGAAATATCGGGTTAAAAGTGGATACCTATACATCGTTTATTGATTTTTCTAAAATTCCTCTCGAAGAATACATTGCTGTTTTATTCGTTGAAAGCCCTTCTATGCCCCCGGTCAGAGTAAAGCAGATAAACCTTGTGGACATCCCGAAAATGTTTTGGATTCATCATGGAGAGAACCGGCTTACGACAAACAAAGCGCTAGTCCATCGTTACCAGCCGGATCTTATATTGATGGCACATTCGTTACATTTAGCAAAGCATTTCCCTGCACCGGTCAAATTCTTCCCATTTGCGATGGCAAAGGATATTTTTAATGATGATACACTGCTTCAAAACAGACCCGTTGATATTACATCGGTCGGAACATTAGATCCTGTCTTATATCAAAAACGGATACGAGCTGTTCAAAAAATGAAAGAAGCGTTCCATGAAACTTATCGATTATCCTTTCATAAACGGGTTTTCTTACATGATTTGGCGAAAACGTATGGTGAATCAAAGCTTGTCGTTAATCACGCAGCGGATACCATAAAGAGCCTGAATATGCGTATTTTTGAAGGAATCGGCTGCGGTTCACTCATGCTAACTGATAAAGTTCCTAAACTGGATACACTGCTTGAAGACGGGAAGCATTTCGTTCTCTTTGATTCCCATCAGGATCTTCTGGAAAAAATCGAATATTATTTAACCCATGTCGATGAAGCACAAATCATTGCCTCTTCCGGCTATCACCATCTCCTGAATCACCATACCTACGAGCATCGCGCTAAAATGTTATTAAACTGGATTGAAACAGAATGAACAGCCATAATGGAAAGCAAACTGCCAGTTCACGAATAAATCAAGTGAACCGGCAGTTTTTTGATATTTTCATAAAAAATGTTCCAACGCTTATAATACCTTTTCAGTAAATATTTTTTCAATCTGTGTACCATATAATTTTTGCTTTTTCCCGTATTCATTCATTATTTTGTCTGCTTCTTGCATGGTTTCATCTGCCAGCTTCACCAGTTTTTTATCAAGCTGTTCCTCGCTGGTTGGCAGCACCAGATGCTCTAAGCCTATGGAGGAGAAGAAATCAAACACCTTAAACCGATAACCCAAAGCCACAGCAGGCACCCCGGCAGTCAGAGAAAGTACATTTGGATGAAGCTTAAAATTAATCGTTACAGAACAGACGGACAGCTTCTTCATTAACTCCTGCTCTGTATATCGTTTCTTTTCAAACAGTACATTCTCCGGACTGTCTATTAATTTATCCAACCGTTGACATGCTGGAAAATCCTCTGTCCATACCGCGTAGATGAAAATTTTATACCCTTTAGCTGTCCAATGCTTTGCTGCTTCTGCCAACTGTTTTTCGACATCTTTTTCCTTATTGCCATATAAATTGTTCATGGTTGTTCCCCAATTGATGCCAATCCACTTTTCATTTTTAACAGCAGCATGATTCCATTCTAATAATAATCCAGGGTCTCCGATAACTGGTATATCCGATACTCCAGTTAATGTTTCCACAACCTTCTTCGTATAAGGTCCCCTGACACCGACAAAATCAGCTTGCAAAAGCACTTCTTTCAGCTGGGCTATCTCTTCTCCCTTAAACCGTTGGATTACAGGTGTCTTTTTACCATCCCGCATCGCGTACAGTACAGATTCTGGAATACGGTCGATGCCGCTTCCCCAAATACATACCTTCTTTTTCATTTTTATTGCTCGGTACAAAAGCTTGATATAGGTCGGTGCAATTAAAGAGCCTCCCCCTAAAACAATGGTATCATAGCGCTCTAAGTGCTGGATGTTTACTCCAGGAAAAGAGGGGACAATTGTTATTTGTCCGGCAGGGAAGTGCCTCTCTGCTCTATCTCGAAATAAGTTCCATAATAGATCGTCTCCCAGATTCCGATAGCCAATCCAGCCAATGTATAATACTTTTTTGCTCATGGTGTACACACCTTTTTTTAGATTTCACACCACCCATTTCGTATTATTTCTTTCTCTGCTTTCTTAAATTTATTTTTGTTGTTTAACTGTGCTTTTCCTTATATTCCTTAAAGAACGTTTCATTGTATAACACTTGGCTATCATTTGGCCGGTAGTATTTTGCTTTTTGATTATGCACCTCCGCTAATTCCTTCTCCCCTATCTGCCAATAACAGACACAAAGCTGGAGATGCGGATACCACGTCGCATAGCTCTGCTGCTGAAATCCTTGATAATCATCTGTCTCGACTTCTACCGCAAGCCGGTACCAGATAATTGCTTTTCGGAATAAATTTCGCCCCTTATATAAATCACCAATTCGGCAGGAAACCTCAGGCCTCGGAATATCATAGGAAATAGAGAGCACAAGCGCCTCTATTTCTTTTTCTGCATTTCCGAGCATCCGGTAACACACAGCCATATTGATACAGGCACGAATCTCATCTTCCACCCAGCCTTTTTTTGTTGCTAAAAACTCCCGATAATAAATAACCGATTTTTGATACAATCCATGATCTTTTAATTCATTTGCATAATAAAATAAATCTCTCGGACTAAATGCTTCCCCTTTTTCCAATCTTTTTTCATAAATTTTTAAATTACGGTCGTTTATTGTGTTCGCAGCGGATTTATCTTCCTTCCGATGTGTTACAGCAATATCGGATGAAATAACATTTCCATGTACCTCTAAATATTCATGAACCGGACCGATCCATTTGAAGTTCCGGTCCCGTTTTACCAGACGATTCCTTCGATAACTAAAGGTCGGATTGCCAAACTCATCAAAGGCAATATGATACAGCATCGAAACAGCATCCACGGATTCATCCAGCTCTTCCTTCAGCTTTTTAAATTTTATCTGATCAGCTTCCTGCAACACATCGTCTGCATCCAGCCATAATATATAAGGTAAGGCTGCTTGCTTGAAGGCAAAGTTTCTGGCAGCTGAAAAGTCATCGATCCATTTAAAGTCAATTACTTTATCTGTGTACTCCCCCGCAATTTCTTTCGTTTTGTCTGTTGAACCGGTATCGACAATGATGATTTCCTCACAAAGGTCATTTACACTGTCCAAACATTGCCGCAGCATCTCTTCTTCATTTTTTACAATCATACAAAGGCTTACTTTTATCATATATATCTACACCACCAATACACAAGATATAATAATATATGTTGAGAAGCAGTTATCGGAAACGGAGAATAGAAAAATGGTTGTATGGACCTTTTTAGTTTAAATATCCAATCGAAAAGAAGACTGCGGAGGCCTCTGTAATTACTCGCAGGGGATAAAATTAGAATGGCTTCATATATATAATACGAAACCTCATTCGACGGGAGTTTTTGCTTTTCTTCCACTGAATGATTAGCTGAGTGATTCAGGGAGTTAGCGTCCGTTATCTTCCATCTAAATAAATAGAAATCTTGTAAAAGAACGGAGGCTTTTGATTGAAGGATATCACCGCAATTCTCATTCTTTATTCTGAAGGAGCAGCCATTCAGAAAGCGTTAGCATCTTTAAAAAGGATCGAGTCCAGATTGCATGCTGTGATGGTTCTCCATGAACAAAACGTATCTTTAACTGAAATGCTGGATTTTACTTCTATGAAGCAAGCCCAATCGATTATATACAAAGAGAATGATCCCGGGAAAACATTGAATGAGGTGATTCAAAATATTACCAGCCCCTATGTATTATTTCTACATGATACAGATTACCTTTCTCCTGCTATTCAGGAAAATTCTCTCTGCCTTTCCCCATCCGAGTTATTTTTAACAACCAGCTTCCAGAATCGAAACCGTGTAATTCATCGGCCATTTCTAGTGTCTGCTCCTTTTCTTAAAAACCAGCAATTTCTATTAAACACCCAGCTGCCGTTTAAGGAGGCTCTTTTGCCAGCCTGGCTTGCTGATAAATCGAGTTTAAAAGGACGCTATGAAGAAGGCCTGGTGCTGCAGTCAAGAAGAAGCAATTCAACCAGCACATTAGAAAAACAAAAATTCATAGAGAAGTACCAGCTGAATAAAATCCAAACAGCAAATCCAAGTCTATCTGTCATCCTTTCCAATTATAATATGGAAAATCATGCAGAAACGGCAGTTGTCTCCTGCCTGCTTCAAAATGAATTGCCGGAACAGATACTAATTATGGATGACGGCTCAACAGACAATTCCTATCATCGGCTCAAACGATGGCACGACGGACAGCTGGTGAAACTTTTTGAAAAAAAGAACGAGGGAAAAGCTGTCGCTCTCAACCATTTATTACCTCACGTGACATCCGATTTCATCTTAGAACTTGATGCAGATGATTGGCTGGATCCGGACGCTGTTTCCAGTATAAAAAAACGTCTGGCAACTCTCTCTGAAAATGTATCCGTATTATATGGAAACCTTCGAAAGTGGAAGCAGCTGGCGGGAGATGTTCTTTTTAAAGGAATAGCAAAGGGAAGGCATATCCATGGAAGAGCTGACCTTCTTTCCTATCGATTCCCTCTCGGACCAAGGATATACCGCACTTCTGCTTTAAAAAGAATTGGAGGATTTCCTGTGATAACATTTAAAGAAGGAAAGCTTTATGAGGATGTGAGCGTATTAAATCAATTGATTCAGAGCGCTCGTTTTCAGTATCATGATTTTACGGTATATAATGTACGGGAGCATAAGGAAAGCATAACCAGAACCAGCCGTTCAGACTGGAATGAATTTTTGAGATTGCTGAAATAACAATGCCTTCAAAAATGCAGGTGCTTCTCTGAGCGCCTGCATTTTTGAAATACTCCTTACTAATCTATCCCTTCCTCCTTCAAAATCTCAGCTATTTTTTTCACATCCACCACGAGGTTTTTGATAACTTCATGCTCTGTGGAGACGGGATTGGCATTCCTGCACTTCAAAAAACGATAATCCAAATCCAGGTATTGTCCAATTTTTATAAATTCGTCTGATGTAGCTGTAAATAATTGAATGATTTTTGTCCGCGGCTGACAAAACATAAGGTTTGCAAGTCCGGCACCGTTTGGACTTATGATTACGTCGGCCGAGGAAAAGAGAGCAATTTGCTCCTCTACCGTCAACGTACTCAATACAATTTTTTTGAATCCTTTTCTAGTCAAAAGCTCCAAAAGCTTTCCTTCATTGGCAACCTTTCTCCACGAAGCATCCTCCCGGCTGATATAGATTCGCTTTTCGGGATTTCCAGGGCGATAGGAATCCTTCTTCAATAATGCGCTTCGGAGAAATTCAATTGTCCATTTCACACAAGTTCCTGCATTGAATGGCACAGATGGCAAAATCAGCTGTTCTGCTTTCACATGCGTTCCCGGTGTAAGCTGTAAGATTTTTTCCTCTGGAATGCCGAGTATTCGGATGGTCTCCCGCTGAAATGGCAATGTCAGAGGAGGAAGCACATATTTATCTATCTTAACTCCGCTGAGCTGCAGTAAATGATAGCGTCCCAGCGTATCATGCAGCCAATGCCAGTAATTGTTATGGCCGGCCCAAGCTAAAACCCCCAATGTTCCCTCATAAGGGGAAGCGGAAGGAATGGAGTTAACTGCAATCTTCTCAAAATAATTCCAATATAAATGAAAAACCATATCGTGAAAGTACGTGTTGTCAGGGGCCAGTGTATAAACCATGCCCTCCCCTTTGTCGCACATCCATACACTTCCATTTTTTATCTTTGAAACATAAGCTTTGTCAAACTTATGACGCTCTCCAAACATTGGCGGCTTTACCCAGTCGACCCATTCTGGCGAGTCTCCTTTTGGTAGCGTATAGGTTACGGTTTCATCTGTATAGAATTCCTTGTAAACATCATGTATATTCTCTTTTGGCGTTGTTTTTTCCAGCCAATCCTTTGTATGAATAGATAAATCTGCCATATATACATCCCCTCTTTTTCAATTAACAACCTTGCCTATGCCCTATTTTTTCACATTTCGCAGCGTACTCCATAATATGTAGAAAAGTATTTAAAAGTGTTGAACAATCGTCCAGCTGTTACCAATTGGACCATTGCGTGGGTAATAGAAACAGGAGGAATATAAACATGATAAACGTAACCGTAACCGGTGCAGGCGGATTTATTGGCAAGAATCTGGTTGATAGATTACAGAGGGAAAAAGGTGTTTCTCTCAAGCAATATCATCATGGGGACGACCTGTCACTGCTGCATGCGTATTTAAACGATTCGGATATCATCTATCATTTGGCGGGAGTGAACAGACCCCAAAATAGCGATGCGTTTGCTAGTGTTAATAGAGGATTGACCGAATCCATTGTCAGCTATTTAAAAAAACATCATAAAACACCGAAAATAATTTTTACCTCATCCATTCAAGCAGAGGGGAATACACCTTATGGTTTGAGTAAAAAAGCTGCAGAAGAAGTGCTTCAAAATTATCGTATAGAGACTGGTGCAGATGTGTGCATTTACCGTTTGCCAGGTGTCTTCGGCAAATGGTGCAGGCCGCATTATAACTCGGTGGTCGCTACCTTCTGTCATGAAATTTCCCATGATAAAGAGATTGAAATCCATGACGCTGATAAAAAGCTTGACCTCGTATATATTGATGATGTCATAGACAGTTTTATAGATTGCCTTAATCAGAAAAAACAGGATAAGCTGCTCTATAACCATATTAACCAGACCTTCCAAACGACGGTAGGTGAGCTCGCTCAAAAGCTTTATGAAATAAAGAACGTACGAGAATCTCTGATTATCCCTGACCTGTCTGATACATTCACAAAATACCTTTATACGACCTATCTGTCTTATTTAGAAGCGGATAACTTATCCTATGCATTACCTGCCCACCGGGACGAGAGAGGGAGTTTAGTTGAATTAATCAAATCACAGCAGGCCGGGCAGGTTTTTATATCAACATCACGTCAGGGTGTTACAAGAGGAAACCATTATCACCATACAAAAGTAGAAAAATTTTGTGTTATTAAAGGAGAAGCACGCATTAAATTAAGGAAGATTGATTCGGACAACCAGCTCACCTATCAGGTTACAGGTCAAAATATTGAAATAGTAGACATCCCTCCAGGGTATACTCATTCCATTGAAAACATAACGGAAGAAGAAATAATTGTTTTGTTTTGGGCCAATGAAATATTTGATCCGGAGAACCCGGATACAATCTCATTAGATGTTCAGCCAAATAAAACGGATGAACAGAAAGGATGATAACCTCATGTCAACGAATCAAACATATATATGTCAAAAAGACGATATTTGTCTTGTAGCCTATCCAAAGTCGGGAAATAACTTCTTATTATTTCTCGTCGCCACATTATTATATCGAAAAAAAATGGACTGGGCCACGAAAGGAGAGATGATTCAGAATGTAGCAAGCGAACCAATCGAAAATCTCCCTTCCCCGCATCTTGTATGGAGCCATGACAGTTATGACCCATCCTATCCTCAAGTAATTTACCTGGTAAGGGATCCAAGGGATGTTGTTATTTCCTATTATCATCATTTCCAGAAATATCATGGAGAAAGCCGTGACTTTGATGCTTTTTTTGTTGCTTTTATGAAGGGCGATATTGTGCCCGGAATGTGGGACACGCAGATAGAAAGCTGGCTCGATAATCAGGAGAAGGTCAAAAACGGCTTTCTGCTTGTGAAATATGAAAATCTTCTTGCAGACGCGGCGAAAGAAGCAAAAAGAATAATAAACTTTTTACACTTAGACAGAACCAAACAAGAAATCAATGAAGCAGTCCATTGGGCTTCTTTCGATAATATGAAGGCATTGGAAGAAAAACAAAAAGAGCATATAAATGGGTCTTCGCAATTTACCAATCCTGCGCTGCCTTTTGTAAGAGAAGGCAAGGCAAATAAATGGAAATCGGTTTTAAGCCAAGAACAGCAGCAGCAAATCAATAAAGCTTTTGATAAGACTTTATCAAGACTAGGGTATAAATAACACGAAACTTCATCCAGTGGGAATTTTACGGTCGGTTCTCTATGATAAAACGCTAAATCAAGACGTCTTCTAAATCTAGAAGGCGTTTTTACTTCAGGAAGGGGTGATGAACCAATGCTAAATCTATTATTGATTGCGGCCGATACTTCTCGCTTTACGAATAATAATTATGCTGATTTGGAGCAGGAATTAGCAAAAGTGACAAATTTAATGGTGTATCGAAAATCTGGTCCGATTAAAAAAATATTGCGTAAAGTATCTGACAAACCGGATTTTATTTTAATTATAAATGATGTAGGGAAAACATTTGCCCCTGTTGTTACAGGCTTAGCCGATATTGACACGCCTGCAGGTCTGATGGTAAATGATGCGCATCGTTTTGTGGAACAAAGAAGAAGGTTTATAGCGCGTAATCAAATCAAGACATTCTTTGTCATATGCCGGCATAATTTTTACCAGCATTACCCTCACCAAAAACAGCATCAGGTATTTTTTCTCCCCCAATTCGTGAATACCTCCATCTTTAAAGACTATGGCAATGTGAAAACAATCGATTTGATGATGCTGGGTGAAATAGCCTTCCCGCAGATCTACCCGTTAAGAGAAAAGATATTACAGCATTATCAAGAAAGTCCTCATTTTTATCATCGTCCTCACCCGGGATGGCGAGATTTTACAAGCGAACAGGCGGAGCAATCATTAATTGGCGAAAATTATGCCAGGACCATCAATCAGGCGAAATTATTTTTTGCCTGCGGCTCCGTACGTCAGGTTGTGACTTTTAAATATTTTGAGGTGCCGGCGTGCCGCACCTTGTTAATGGCGCCGACCTTACCAGAGCTTGAGGAGATTGGCTTGATACCGGGAAAGCATTTTGTGGATATAAACGAGGAAAACTTTTCGGAAAAAGCGGCATACTATCTGCAACATCCGAAAGAACGGGAACAAATAACCGAAGCTGGCTGGCGCTTTGTTCATAATCATCATTCAACCGCTCATCGGGCAGAGCAATTAACCCGGCAGATAAGGAGCATATTATAAGGACTTATGTTAGCTTTTATTTTAAAAACCCATCAAAAAAATAGTGAGTCTTCCTTTACAGGAGAGCTCACTATTTTTCATTTTTTTCTGGGGGCTGTCCCAGGTCCATCCCTAAAATTAGTGTTTTTGAATATGTTCCATTCCTTTTGTACCTCTTTACAGATTGTTGTATTAAAAAAGAGCTTAAACTGTAATAACATTTGCCTTGATAAGAATTTGTTCAATTTCACTGAATGACATTAATTCATCATCCGATTGGTATCGGGTGAATCCTGCCTTTGGTAAGCCGGCATACCTTTTCTTCACCTCTTCGGAAGCATTGTCTGGCAAAATAACATAGTAATTTTCATCATATTTATAAGCGTTCCGGGATTCCGAATTTGACACTAATACTTCATGGATTTTCTCACCTGGACGAATGCCAATTTCCTTCATATGAATTGCTTTTTCAGCAAAGTGTTTTTCCAGAACACCAATTAAATCGACAATCTCACATGCTTTCATCTTCATAACAAATATTTCCCCGCCAACTGCTTTTTCGGAAGCATATATCAGTAAATCAATGGCTTGCGAAACCGTCAGGAAAAAACGCGTCATTTCTCTGGATGTAAGCGGCACGGTGTGATGTTTGACAATCTGTTCTTTAAAAAACGGAATCGCACTGCCATTTGTCCCAATAACATTGCCTCCGCGGATACAGACAAAGCGCGTATGATCGCTTAATTGGTCAGCCTGAATGATTAATTTTTCCCCGATTGCTTTTGTCAGTCCATAAAAGTTGACTGGTTCCACTGCTTTATCTGTGGAAACGTCAATGACTTTCTTCACTTTTTGGTTTAAACTTGCTTTGATGATATTCTCCGTTCCGTTTACATTGGTTTTTAACGCTTCTAAAGGCTGTTCTTCACATATGGGTACATGCTTCAGTGCGGAAAGATGGAATAGATAGTCCACATTTTTTGCTGCTCCATTTACCGCTTCAAAATCTCTTACATCTCCAATCACAAATTTTAAGCAAGGATTATCCAAGAATTCTCTTTTCATTTTTACCTGAGCAAATTCATTACGTGAAAAAATCCTTATTTCCTTCGGTTGAAATGAAAGCAGCTTTTTGACAAGTTCATGTCCCCAGGAACCGGTTCCTCCGGTAATCAATATCGTTGTATTTTGAAACACATTTAAACACTCCTCCAGGAATAATGCCTATTGTTTTTATCATCAGGATAATAGATACATTGGAACACCACTGATGACTTGGATGACAGGAATTTCCCTCAAACAGGTATCAACGTTCGTTTATTCCCTGCTTAGTTACTGACATCATTACATTCAAATAGGTTCTAAATCAATTTATGAAAAAACTAGTAGACTGTACATGATAGACGTTTAAATAAAGATAAAAGAGGCAGCTGCTGCGGGTCCAAATTTGCTGTCCATATAGTTAGAGCCTTTCATTAGATGCTGACCATTTTTGCATATGACGTACAACCCTATTAAAAATACTGGAAGATTAGCGAGGTTAATCAGCTAGATTAACAAGACTATTAAATTGTTTAGAAGACCGTTGATTTCCAGTGATATATCCAGCGCAGTCCTCCGTTTATATTAATCACTGATGAGGTATCCTTTCATTCTCAAATAAGAAATGATTGTCTGTACCGATTTCTCTATACTCTCTACATCCGTACTCACTGTAATTTCCGGCTTCTCCGGAGCTTCATAAGGTGCATCGATTCCAGTAAACCCTGTAAGCTTACCAGCACGTACTTTTTTATAAAGTCCTTTGGGATCACGCAATTCACATGTTTCGATACTTGCATCTACAAATACCTCAATAAATTCCCCATGTTCCATCAGGTTACGTACATCATCACGATCTGCACGATACGGTGAGATGAATGCTGTCAATACAACCAATCCGGCATCTGCCATCAGCTTGGATACTTCCCCAATCCGGCGGATATTTTCTTTACGTTCTTCCGGCCTAAAGCCAAGGTCTTTATTCAATCCATGGCGGATATTATCTCCGTCCAAACGATAAGTCCGGACACCTAAGTGATGCAATTCTTTTTCCAGTTCAACCGAAATAGTCGATTTTCCGGAACCGGACAGCCCGGTGAACCATATTACAGCACTCTTATGGTTATTCAAACGCCTCCGATGTTCTTTTGTTACTTTCGAATAATGCCATTTTATATTTTCTGATTCAGGCATAAACAATTCCTCCTAAAACCATTGTTGATAAATAATCAAAACAGACATCACCATGACGATTAGACTTAGCGGAAGTCCTGCTTTTACGTAATCTGTAAACGTATATCCGCCAGGGCCATATACAATCAGATTTGTCTGGTAACCGATTGGTGTAACAAAACTTGCCGAAGCGGCTATCGCAATAAGGACAGCTATTCCCATTGGATCGACTTGAAGTGTGTGTGCCATTTCCATTCCAATCGGAAGCATGATAACAGCCGCTGTGCTATTGCTTACCATTTCTGTGAACAAATTCGTCAAGAAATAGATCATAAACAATATAATCAGCAGCCCCAACGGCTTGCCAACGTCCAACAAGACATCTGCGATCCATTCCGCCAGTCCTGTTTTTCTCATCGCTGCGCCAATCCCGAATGAACTGGCAATCAGCAATAATACATTGAAGTGAACATATTTTTTAGCTTCTTGAGGTGTAATAATTTTCGCAGCCAAAAATACTAATACAGCTAATGCCATCGCTTTAAACATACTGAGCCATCCAAGAGTTACTGCCCCAATCATCCCGAGCAGCATGAGAATGGAAAACCAGCTTTTTTTTGCACTCTGTTTCAGGACTGCGGGGGTATCCAACGAAGATACAACAAAAAAATCATTCGACCGCTGGTATTTCTCAACAAAATCTGTTCCGGTCAAAAGCAATAAGGAATCCCCGGGCTTCAAAACGATATCCCCAATTTTGCTCTTGATCCGTTCATTATTCCGGTGTACTGCAATGACACCAGCATCATACCGTGAACGAAACTGCGACTGTTTAATGGACTTGGATAAAAGGGATGACTGGTCGGAAACCACAGCATCCACTAAATTGATTGTTCCATCCTTCAAATCATCCAGATCAATATTCGTCCCTGTTTCCAGCTCCAACCCTTTTATCTTTTTCAGGTCTGCAATGGTTGAAATCAAGCCGGTAAAAATCAAGCGGTCCCCTACTTGAATAACCGTTGTGGACCTGACCGGTGAAATCCGTTCCTTCCCGCGGATAATCTCAATCAGATAAAGCCCTTTTAAATCTCGCAGGCCGACTTGCTCTACACGCTTGCCAGGCTTCCCGAAAGCTTCTGTTACTTTCATTTCCGCAATATATTCCTTCGGTTCTTCCTTCAGTCTCTGGCTGAAGCCTTTGTTATCCGGCAGCAATTTATATCCGATTGTAAATAAATAAATGAGCCCGACCAACGTTACTGGAATGCCAACGGCAGCTAAAGTGAATAACGAAAACCCCTCCAACCCAAAATCCAGCAGTAAACCATGAATAACAAGATTGGTAGACGTTCCCATTAGCGTTATCATCCCGCCCAGAATAGTAGCATATGACAATGGGATCAAAAACTTTGATGGAGCGATTCCGCGGTCTTCACACCATTTTTTAATAATGGGGGTGAGGGTCACCACAATCGGTGTATTATTCAAAAAAGCCGAAAATGCCGACGTCGGCACAAAAAATCGCATCATTGAACCCCTGCGACTGCGGCTGTTTCGCAGCCATTTTTCCATCATTTGATGGATTAAACCGGTTTTCTGTATCACACCCGCAACAATGAATAATAACGCAACTGTCAGCATTCCTTCATTGGAAAAGCCGCTCAACGCCTCCTCAGCTGTCAATATGCCGGATAGCATCAATATAACCAGCACGGAAAAAATAACCATGTCTGGCCGGGCAGCTTCGAAAACCAGTGCAGCAAACATGGCCAGAAGTAAAATCAGAACAAACATCATTTCCAATGTCATTGGGTATCAGACCCTCTTTTCATACATGTTCAAAAAGAGTATTTTTGAACATGATTTATTGTTTTCGCTCCATTCCTTTAATTAGTACATCGGCAACCTCAGGACGTGAAAACTCTTTTGGCGGACGTTTGCCATTACGGAGCATTTCACGCACCTTTGTACCGCTTAAATGGACATGGTTTTCCCTGCCGTGCGGGCATGTTTTTCCAGATGCCATATTTTCACAAACCTTACAGTAAAACGCATGCTCAAATGGAAAAATCTGAATACCGAGTTCTTCTTCATATTGTGCCATCAGCAGTTGCGCATCGTACGTTCCGTAGTAATCACCGACACCGGCATGGTCACGCCCTACAATGAAGTGCGTGCAGCCGTAATTTTTGCGGACAATGGCATGCAATATCGCTTCTTTCGGCCCTGCATAACGCATGGCGGCTGGATAGATAACAAGGCGTACACGGTCTTTTACATAGTAATTTTTCAAAATCACTTCGTAGCTTTCCATCCGCACATCAGCCGGGATATCATCCGACTTGGTTTCGCCGACAAGCGGGTTCAACAGCAGTCCATCTACTGCTTCAAGAGCAGTCTTTTGAATATATTCATGGGCGCGGTGCACCGGATTACGTGTCTGGAATCCTACGATTGTTTTCCAGCCCAAATCTGCAAACATTTGCCGTGTTTCGGCCGGATCCATATAATACGCTGCAAACTGGCTGTGATCCGGACGCTGAAGCAGTGTGATCGGTCCGCTAAGATAAACTGCTCCTTTTTCATACACTTTCTTCACACCTGGATGTGCTGCATCCGTTGTCCCATAGATATGGAGTGCTTCCTTCTTTTTATCGTAGGCATACTTCTCCTCCAAGGTGATGGTCCCATAAATGATGCCATCCTTCCCTTTAAGAGCAATTTGTTCACCAATGTTAAAATGGCGAGCCTGCTCTTCTGTTACCGGCAATGTAATCGGGATACTCCAGATTGTGCCGTCCGCAAGACGTGTATGCTCCACAACATTTTCATAATCAGCCTGCCCCATAAATCCGGTCAGCGGACTGAATCCCCCTGTTCCAATCAGTTCTATATCAGAAAGCACCCAGGAATTCACCGTTATGAATGGAAGCTTTTTCGCATTTACGGTTGCTGCATCCCTTTCCTTTCCTGTTAACTCACGGCAGACTAACCTTCCGCCATGTGGCTGGTTGACCATAAAATAACCTCCGAATTCCAATTTTATTAAAGTAATATATTACAGCAGTATAGGTCGAAACAGTGCGTGACACCATTTTTAGTCACAAATAACGCCGAAATAAGACTCTGGGGTATCATTAAAATAATTAAAAGGAATAGAATACCCCGGCTATCAAGCCAGGGTATCTTTTATCCCTCTATTCTCCCAAAATGGGAAGCTCATATAATGAAACTTCATTCAGTGGAATCTTCACGGATTATTCTCCATGAAATAATCTTTTACGCCGCTACAGGAAAACGGGCGAAGTTGATTGCATCTACTGAAATATATATTTTGACATTATCTCCATAACCGCTTGTAACATCGATAACCAGGGCTAAATCTGCAGTAACTGTGGAAAGAATACCTTCGATCAAATTATTATCCGTAGCTACTTCGACCCTTGATCCAATTCGATTTGCCAATTCAGCAGCAAACGTCGCTTGAAACATTTAAACTCCTCCTTTACGAATTACTGACAAATTCAATTTTTTCAATTCGGACCAGCGCCTGTGCACCAGAAGCTTCAATAATTACAACATAATCATCCTGAACGGAAAGCAGCGTTCCAGAGATTGTGTCAAAAGGAGTAGTGACCTGCACTTGTTCGTTTACTAAGCCCAGCAGAACTTCTCTGATGTTCGTCGGCGTGCTGGGCGGTGTCGGTTTTCCTCCTCCCCAGTTACCAAAACCCAAATTTAGATTATTATTAGAATCCAGACTAAATCCGGGCAGATTTAGAGAAAAGCTATTACTTAGTGTGCTGTCATTATTGCTATCATTGGCACTATTGGCCGTAACTAAATTTTGTGATAACTGGTTTAACAAATTTACTAACCTTCTTTGCCGTTCTGTTAAATTAGCCAAGCTTGTTCATTCCTTTCCATGATGTTTTTGGGGTCGTCTTTTCAGTAATTAGAAAACCCACAACATAATTGAGAAATCAACTGCTCCTTGCTTACAGCTGATATCCCTCCTCATTTATTCCTTTTAGCGTCAACACCCAGACGGGCTGTCCTCACCATTTGGGTACTGCTTTGCAAGGAATTTGCTATTTGTGCGTCTACGCATGAAATCTCGACGTATTCCGAAGATTGAAAGATTCCCCATTCTGCTGTAACTTTACTTGCCATGGTTAGACTGTATCCCCTCTTATGCAGCAGTTATACCAGAGTGTTTGTCCCAGTATTTAGAGTCGTTATTGCTATATATCAGAGCAACATTCTTTAAGCCTCACCCTTTACTTAATAGGAAGTGGAATGGACTTTTTCAGAAAAACGTCTGTTTCATGTTATAAATAACACTCCTTTCATTTAGATATAAAATAATTTATGTTCTTTTTAATCGGTTAGATTGTACACATTCATTAAAATATCGTTTTCTGAACACAAAGGGCTGGACGAAAATCATAAAACAAAACTGCATTCTATTTTTCATGATATATTTATTAGTCTTTTTATAAGCATAAGATTCGAGAAAAAGGAAATCATTAAAATGGGAGATCTATCATTGAAGTGAGGTGATAGCAATGAAATTCAAAAAACTGACTATATGTATGATTACTTGCATCCTTTCTGCAGGAATGTTGTTTGGATGCGGTACTTCACAAGATGAGCAGCAGCAAGACAAACCATTTGAACATCCTCAGCGGGACGATTGGGGCGGTAAAGGAAATCAATAATGAATATTCATGAAGCCTCATTTAATGTTTGATGGCTTCATGAATTAGGAAGTAAGCTTATTTGAGCTCTTAACTAAACAGATTTCATGTCTCCCATTAATTTGAAGTGATTGTTCATAGACTTTGGAGATTACAGTACCTTGACCGTTTTAAAGGACTTGGAATTTGATTATGTTTTTCCATTTTTTTAAGAAAAAATATCCGAAACCGCAGTATCCTTTAAATTTATTTTTAATATCTTCCTTCTATATATACCATGCTTAGGAATTGGTGGACTCTCCCCCGTCTACATGAAGCACTTGACCAGTGACATGCCTGGAATCATCTGATGCCAGGTAAACAAAGGTCGGCGCTACTTCAAAAGGCTGAGCCATCCGGCCAAATAAATTCCCTCCAGTCAAGGCATTTTCATCTGCAGAAAAGCTTGCTGGAATTAGTGGTGTCCAAATTCGTCCTGGGGCAATCGCATTGACGCGAATCTGTCGTTTAGCAATGTTTTTGGCTAAAGAACGTGTCCATCCGACAATAGCTCCTTTGGTAGCCGCATAATCCATTAATAAAGGCTCTCCTGCATAAGTAACTACAGAGGACGTTCCGATAATGGAGCTGCCCGCTTTTAAATGAGGCAGTGCTGCTCTCGTAGTGTAAAAATGCGAGTAAATATTCAATTTGAAGGTTTGATCAAATTGTTCATCGGTAATTTCAGTCACATCATTTTGCTGAAATTGAATCCCGACATGGTTACATAGTACATCCAATTTATTAAAATGATTTATTGTTTCCATAACAATATGTTCACACTGCTTTTTTTCACGTAAATCTCCTGGTAATAATAAGCATTTTTGGTCAAGCTCCTCGATCCTTCTTTTGGTCCGGTTAGCATCCTCGTGCTCATTTAAATAGGCAATGGCAACGTCAGCGCCTTCTTTCGCAAAAGCAATTGCTGCCGCTGCGCCCATCCCGCTGTCTCCGCCTGTTATCAGCGCAACCTTTCCTTTTAATTTCCCACTGCCCTTATAATTGGGATTCTCAATAATCGGTTTGGGCACCATTAATTTTTCAACGCCCGGCTGAACCAACTGTCTTTGCTCCGGTTGTGTAAGAGGCACCTCTTCGTATTGCGTAATTTTACCGTATATCGGGTAATACGGATAAGGATCTTCTATTTTATTTTCTTCAAACCATTGCTGGTATGCCCGAATTTGTTTTAGCGCTTCCTCTGATAAGGATAGATCCCGGTCATTATTTTTGTTTTTCATAACGATCTCTCCCTCCTTTTCATAGGCTATGATTAGGCGGCTGCATATGTGAAGCAATATGGCATTTAGGCCCTTTCGTTTCCCATGCATATGTAAAACACGCCCCGTAAAACAACATAGAATTTTACAGAAGGAGGCAGTAAGTTGGAATTTGAATTTTACCCTAAGGTCAAACGCTTATTAGAAAATAAAGCAGAAAAGCTGGAAATGCACTATTTGAACTATAGCTGGAAAACACCGTCGATTAAAATCAGACCGCCATATTATACCGATCCTGTATATGAACCTTTTTATCCGCACGTCAACTAAGAGAAAAATGACAGAAATCAAGTGGTTTACTGCGGGAAAGTTTTTAATGATAAGCTATTGCTGTTTATCGCAGTGTAATTGGCTGCTACTGGGACTGTGGTTACCTGAATGAATCGGCATTAATAAAAATGGCATTTACTCCTAAATATTCGTGAGTAAATGCCATGTCTTTTCCGCCATATCTTGACTATAGGTCTTTCTTAATTTGTTCTATTTCTTGTGCTGTTAGTTCTGTTGCTTCCTTTATTTGTTCTTCATCTATTTTTAACAGAAGTAACTTTTTAGCTACTTTTATTTTTTCTTCTTCCATACCTTCATTTCTTATTTTTTCGGCAATAGACATTAACCGTTTCCTCCCTTCTATTGTTAACCGCTCCTTTACAGTCTCCACTGACAAGTCATCACGGACATGTAACAGATAAATCATTACGGTGTCAAAATAAGATGGATCATATTCGTTTAACAATTCGTCTACTGTCATAATAACATCCAATAATACTTCCATATCTTTGATGAAAATATGTTTGGATAATTCCAAGTATGCTTGTAACTTTGGATTTCCTTTTACTTCTTGATCGCCTCTTAAAGAGAAATTATAATAAATAAAATCATAATCGGGGACGTATTTCTGGATATATGGCGGGAAATGTTCGTATCCAGTAATCCAATCACTTACTTTTTTCGTTTCTTCCCATTTTTGTTCACCGTGGTAAAAAAGAATGGGAATGATTGATTTTGTTCACCCAACTATACCACCCTTGCAGTAATTTATCACAAAATTTCTTCGCGGAGAAAGAACGGAATCTCTTGCGAAAGTAAGTTTTCATTTATAGCTATAGTATATCGTTTTTCTGAATAAACACAAAATTACACTATTACCAATGAACAAGGGAAGAATGCCATGAAAAATCTGAAAGTTATTACATAAATTTAAAAATGATATGTACGGATTATCTATATGAATTCCGGCTAAAATAACATCAACACGTTTAAAGCAGCAAAAGCAGATATACCTAGGTCAGAAATCAATCAGTCTACAGCAGCTCAAAAAAACTTCCGCTTCCTTTACTTCAAATAAGGCAAGATCGTATCCAGCACTTTTTGAACCTCAGCTGCTTGCTCAGTATATAATTTCTTAGCTGCCGGATCATCTGTCTGTAGTGAAAATCCCTCTAAATCAGCCTGTATTTTCTTTAGTGAAGCTGCTAGCAGTGGTCTTTCTTCTACCTCCGTTTTTGTATATTGGTCCTCATATAAATCAACATACAAGCTGCCGCGAGAATCAATTTGAGCTAAAAAAACATCTCTTACCTCCTCAGCTCCCTGTTTTTGGACTTCTCCTATTAACCATTCCTTCGAGTAACCAAGATTCTCCAAACTCTTTTTCATTATTTTACCGTCCATAATTAAGATGGCAGGACCATGCTCCTGTTCTAATGGAACGCCTAATGTCTGCGGAGTAACCGGCTGTTGATTGGTCTTCAACATAACACTCAGCTCTCCATTTGTTTCTAAAACAGCCATTTCTACATCAGAAACTTTAAACGTTCCTTTTTCCCTTAATAGCATTAATAGCTCATTAATTGTTATTAGACTCTTCTTCATATTCTTATCTAATACCTCCCCATTTCGAATTAATATCGTTGCTTTACCATCCGTTATCTTTGAAAAAATAATTGATTTCATCCCAAGGTACGCTAGAATAATCGGGAAAAACCCCCAAATAGTCAGTGACACTAATCCATTAATAATTTTTACATTCTGGTCCACTGATAACGCAGCAGCTATGGAACCGATAGTAATTCCCACACAATAATCAAAAAAAGTGAGCTGTGAAATTTGCTTTTTTCCCATCATCCGCGCCATTAAAAATAATAAAAAGAAGGCAGCTATGGAACGGATTAGTACCAATACAATCTCAGGCATTTCCTATCCCTCAACTTTCTAAAATACGTAATATATTAGTATTATCGGACAAACTAGAGATAACGATTCATTAATACGAGGAGAATGAGAAATGAAAAAGCAAATAATCATTTTTACGCTTTTATTCATCGTCCTTTCCGGATGCGAAAATCAAGTCGGAGGAAATTATTTCTTTGACCATATTGATCAGCTGGAACAATCTTTAAACGAGCCAAAATGGGATGAAATTACAACTCAAGCGGAAGAGCTAAAAAATATTTTCAAAAATCATAAATGGAAAATCCAATTAATAGGTGATGAGGATGAGTATGAAGGATTGCATGAAAGTATTAACAATCTTATCGCGGCAGCTAAGGAAAATGATTCAACAAGTACCAGGCTTGAACTTGCTACTGTCAGATCATTTTTGGAGGATATTTATTCCTTATAATTCAAATTGGCAACACAGCTACACGACACTTATTAAAGAAAAAAAGGTCTCTCTTACATGCAGAGAACCCTTTTTCTTCCTTATAATATACTTCTGTCCCAGAAGCGATGCGCTGCAATTGCATCAATGAATTGCTTGGAAAAATCATCTGGCTGCTGCTTATTGATAACAACACCCGTTTTACTTGGTAATTGCTTTTCTTTAAACCACTGCTCCCCTTCGTTCGAGACAGCAATCGGTTTGAAATGATCAAAGGCTTCCTGCATAAACATTTTAGCCTTTTTCTCAAACATTTTATCTGCTTTCATTCCTCCGGCAATATACACAGCATCAAAAGCAACCGACGAATCCGTAAGAAAGGTATGCTTCGCTTTAAGTGTACTGTTGTCATCTGCTGTGATAGAGCCCAGTCTGTCACTTAATATCGCAACTTGAACCTTGGCTGCTTGCAGATTCTCAATAACTTTTTTTACCTCCGCCCCATTAAATCCATCTGAAATAATGACAGCTGTTTTACGCGTTTCTGCTAACTTTGGTGTGTTCTCCTGACTTAATGCAGGCGACGTTTTAGTTACCTTGCTTTGAATATTGGCAGGCGGTACGCTCACATCAAGTTTTTGTGCAATCGCAGCAGCCAGCCCGTGATCCACTTTACCGAACATATCGACAATCTTTTGTTGCACCGGCTTATACTGTACTTTTCCAACTTCAAAACTAAATCCATCAATAATATGCTGCTTTTCCGCATTACTCATGCTATTCCAAAATAATTTGGCTTGACTGAAGTGGTCTTCAAAGCTTTTACTCCGGGATTGAATTTTTCTTCCCTCAACCTTTTCCTGATAGTGGGCAAATCCGCCACTCTTTTCATCTACTGTATGCGGTGAATTACCTGCTAAAGCATTATTTCGATAAGAGACTTGTCCCTTATTAATCGTTTGTCTGTGAAACCCATCCCGCTGGTTATTATGGAACGGACAAACAGGGCGGTTAATCGGTATCTCATGAAAGTTTGGACCGCCAAGACGGAGCAGCTGGGTATCCGTATAGGAAAATAAGCGTGTTTGCAGCAACGGATCATTCGTAAAGTCGATTCCAGGTACAACATTCCCCACATGAAAAGCAACTTGTTCATTCTCCGCAAAAACATTATCTACATTTCGATTTAAGGTCATTTTTCCAATAATACGGACAGGAACATCCTCTTCCGGCCAAAGTTTCGTGGAATCAAGAATATCAAAATCAAAGTTAAACTCTTCTTTTTCTTCTAAAATTTGGACACCTAGCTCGTATTCCGCATAATTCCCCATATTAATGGATTCCCACAGATCACGGCGGTTAAAATCAGGATCTTTCCCGCCTAGTATTTCCGCTTCATCCCACACAAGGGAATGAGTCCCTAATACCGGTTTCCAATGAAACTTAACAAAATGAGCTTTGCCCTCATCGTTCACAAATCGAAACGTGTGAACACCAAATCCTTCCATCATTCGAAAGCTTCTGGGAATCGCCCGATCACTCATCAGCCACATAACCATGTGTGCACTCTCCTGATTTTGTGAAACCCAATCCCAAAAAGTATCATGAGCACCGCTTGCTTGCGGCATTTCATTATGCGGCTCAGGTTTGATGGCGTGGACAACATCAGGAAATTTCATACCATCTTGAATAAAAAAGATAGGAAAATTGTTGGCAACTAAGTCAAAGTTTCCTTCCTCTGTATAGAATTTCGTTGCAAATCCTCTAACATCTCTGGGGGTATCCTTAGAGCCGCGTGAACCGACAACCGTAGAAAAACGGGTGAAGACTGGGGTTTTTACATTCGGATTTTGCAGAAATTTTGCTTTCGTATAAGGTTTCATCGATTCATATAACTCGAATTCTCCATGAGCAGAGAAGCCGCGTGCGTGCACAACACGTTCCGGGATTCGCTCATGATCGAAGTGGGTCATTTTTTCACGGAAATGGAAATCTTCCATTAAGGTAGGGCCTCTTTCCCCGGCTGTTAAAGATTCCTCATCCTCCGATAATTTCACACCTTGATTCGTGGTCAGCTCTTTATCCTCGCTATCCGCACTCCGAAAATATTCTAATTGTTCATTTTTACTATTTGCATTTATTTTTTTATCTTCATTTATCATATGGTCGAACTCCCTTTCTAAATGGAATAACACGTTATTGTTTAAGCTGACAATTGATTAAAATCGCAGCTAAACAATATGCCCCTCAAAAAACAGGAGGGGCCAGTTTTTAATGTAAAGGGGGTTTTTGCGATGGTACAGCAGCAGGTGCATACCCTTCCTGCATCTGCATCATATCTTGCGGTGTCAGCTGCGGAACCTGATAATATCCATGTTTGTTTTGGTATAGAGAAATTTCATAAGCCATTTCAATACAATTGGGTACAGAATCTGCAAGCACTCTGCGAACCACGGGATTCGTAACCTCCAGGGCTGCTCCTGCTTTGGCTGGCACAGTTGATTTAACGGCATTTAACATGCTGTTAGCAATTGTTTCATCATTGATTTCTGTGGATGCTTGCATTGGCTTTTTCGGCTGCGAAGCTTTTAATCCATAAGTGAACTGATTATCTTGCTTCATTTCATAAGTTTGTGTAGGTTCTGCAGGCTTTTGTCCTGTTTTAAAAGATTCTAGCGTAATATTATACTCCTCTTGCATGAACGCTTTTTGACGTTCTAAAATATCGCGAAGCTCCGGATCCCTGACATGCTCGTTCAGCATTGTAAAGGTGTTCATCGTATTAATTGCTCCTGATAACACCTCGTGAACATCAAACATTTCATGGCCTCCGTGGTTCATTTGCGGCGGGACAGCATTTGTATTCATTTGCTCGTTTTGCATTTGGTTATTTTCCATAAAAATCCTCCTAGTTCGTTTTCCTTCAATAATATGGTGCTAAAATAATGGTCAAATATACGCTTTTTTTTAATCATCGAAGAAAATGTAAAAGAAATGACTGCTGGAACAAAAGAAAAGCAAATAATTACCGGATAAAATTTAACATCATTCGAATGTGCCAACAGCTGAAAAAATTGGATTTAAGATGGCTCATATATTTTTTAAATATGTACAAGATATACAAGAAATAATTATTACAAAGGGGAGATTCTAATGGCTCAACAATCAATTGATGTAAACCAATTAACTCAAGCGAAAGCAATTGTTACATTAACGCAGGAATTGTTAACACAGGCTATCGAAAAAAGCACCTCAGATCAAGCACTGGCCCAAGAAGCGATTAAGCAGGCTTCTACTGAAATTGCTTCAGCTCAAACAACGGTAAGTCAAGTTCAAAGTGCCATCATGACCCAGCAATCAGAATCTTAATAGTAAAAATAATGACCCGCGCACCAATCATCTGGAGCGCGGGTCATTTTCTTGCAATAAAACGAAACTTCACTCTGCGGGAGTTTTACGGACGGTTCTCCGTGATAAATTACGGATGATACGATGGAGTTTCTTTTTTTTATTGCTGAGCCTCTTGCTTCGAAACAAAGTCTAAAGAACAGGAAAGAAAAAGAAATAGATTTTACTGTTCATACATCCATTTTCGGCGGCTCCTCCATCCAGCCATTATTGAGCATAATCGTTAACCCTTCCCTTGCGTATTGATAAATATCTTTAGCCTTTATTCCAAGACTCGCATTCAAATCATTACGCATACTGAAATTAGCACCGAAGCTTTGGGATCCAAGAGATACGTTACAGAAAAAGAAGGTTGTCATCATCATGAGTTTATCTGAAAAAGGCGCCGTTGTTGAACTTGTCACGGTACCTCCAGGGGTAGCTGGTGACTGAATATCATCCCGGAGAAGAATTTCCCCTGTTTCATTTAAAATTTCTTTAGAAAGCTCCTTCCCTTTTGTAAAATATTTTTGTACCTCTTTATCCTTGGCACATTGGGCAAAACCCGCCATCAATTGCATACCGGTAATATTAACCTCAATACTTTGATAAAGGTATGAAAATTCTACCGTATTCAGGGTGCGTTTATTGCCAAAAATATTTGTCCCTTTCGTGTAATTCTTGTCCGTAATGTAATCTACCGACTTCGGCATAGAAATATAGTTTGGACGGGGAAGAAGTCCTTCTTCCAGTAAATATTGAGTGAAATGATTATAATAGGTCTGCGAAATTTGAATAATATCCATATAAAGCTTAATAATATCTTCGCGATAAGAAACGGTTATATGCAGAGCGTACATAGACAGACTGAGCTTTTTTAATATCCGGCAAAGCATAATATCAAAACCATTTTCATATAATCTTGGTGCGTTCAGGTACACATCTTCATGCGTAAAACCTTTGGGGGATGCTGCGCCTTCCGCTTGAATCATCATTTGCATTTCTTCGACTTTGGGATGAAGTACTTCCCATAATCCTGACATGAGATTTCGGGCTTTTTCATTCTCTGCAGTTTCTATAAAATATTCCAAATATCGAAGAATCAATGTTTTCTTCTGATACGTCATCCACAGAGCACCGAGTTCTGAGGAAGTCATTTTAGGTTTATTGGGCATTAGCGCGTTGCCTCCCTATATTTATTATTCGCTTTAAAAAGTAGTATTTGGTTTTTTTATGAATGTATACATATTCCTGCACCCCAAAACGATAAGAGATATTCTTGGCATCTCATCCAATCCGCACTATCTCATGCGCTTAACGTGATGTTCATACTGCACCGGTTGTACTTATGCATTTTTGTCCTTTGTCAGGCAGATTATTTATGTTCCCAAAGAAAAGACACAGCCCTATCGGCATGATAACATTGTAAATAAACTAGAAATTGAGGCTGTAAACCATGAAACAAAAAAAGAATGTAAACGAATGGCAGATGATATATTTATACAGAAGCAGTGGATTTTATATCCGAAAATAAAAGGAAGAAATGAGGGGACTGGATGAAGGAATATATAGGTACATGTGTAACATGCAATAAAGAAATTTACTGTAAAGACGGCTTTTTAGATGGTGTAAACGAACAGGGCCGCTTGTATTGTTTTATTTGCTCAGAAGAACGGCAGCAGGAAGCGGAATATAATAAAGATTAAAAAGATCAATGTCTTTAGTAACAGTATTTTTCTAACCAATTGTCCTCAACACGTATTGTATCATTACAAATAAAACGAAACTTAACTCAGTGGGAGTTTTTCGACGCACAAATGTTTCCGATGGGGCGAGTAATCGCAAAAGCACTTCGATGGGACGAGTAATCGCAGTCCCAGTCCCAGGATGTGCTAGTGCAGACGTTGCGACAAATGTTTTCGGTGGGGTGAGTAATCGCAACCCCAGGACGTCGCGAACTTAGTCTGTTTCCTTAGTTCCCCACTGAGTTAGCCTAAGTGATTCAGGGAGTTAGCGTCCCTTATCTCCCGCCTAAATAAATTTATTTTCACGCTTTATTTTGAGGCGGGAGTTTTACGGACGCTTCTCTGTGATAAATCGTCCAAGGAAGTCAATTCACCAAATGGCAGGACTGCTTTGGGTCATACCTTTCATATTCTTTGGAAATACAGATTTTTGAGGTCTAGTTCAGAAAAAGCTGTATAAATAAAGAAAGAGCATCTTTTTACAATGCTCTTTTTCCATACTATGTTCGATTCCAAAAACGATGCTCTGCAATAGCAGAAACAAATTCTTCTCCAAAGTCGGTATTATTCGCAGCAAAAACAACACCAGCTAAATTATTATTTTGGGATGCTTGAATATATGGATGCCCCGTAGAAGCAACACCGATTGGTTTATAGTGTTGATAAGCTGTATGCACATATTCTGTAACTTGAGAATCGAATTTTGCCTGATGCTTGGAACTGCCGCCAACAATATAAAGAGAGTCAACCAGATAGGGACTTGTCGTAATAAAAGTGTCATCCACTTTAAGTTCTCTTCCCCCGGCACCAGTAACGGTACCAAGCCTGTCACTGATGATGACAACAAAAACGCCATTTTGTTTTAAAATGTCCAACGTCTCGGTGACTTCACTGCCAAAGCCATCACCAATCAGTACACCTACTTTTTGCGTATAAGCATAACGAGGGGTATTGGACTGGCTAAGAGAAGGGTAGCTTGCAGAAACAGACACATTGGATCCGCTTGGCCGATTCACTCCAATGTTATCAGCAACAATCGATGCCATTTCCTTATCAACATGGACAAGCTGTTTATCAACCACCTGCTGCCGGACAGATTCGCTTTTTACTTTTCCAACCTGATAACTTAATCCTTCGATTGTATGCTGCTTTTCAATCGGGGTTAAACTATTCCAAAAAATCCTCGGCTGCGAATAATAATCTTTAAACGATTCGCTCCGGGCTCTAATTTTATAGCCATCTACTTTCCCTGGGTAATCTTTGTAGCCGCCCTCTTCTGGAGGCACTGTATATGGCGTGTTATCAGCCAGTGAATTTTCATGATAATTTACCTTGTCAACATCGATACGTTGTCTCATAAAGCCCCGCCGCTGGTTATTATGAAATGGACAGACAGAACGGTTAATTGGTAATTCCGCATAATTGGCACTGCCTAGCCGATGGTTTTGCGTTTCTCGATATGCCATCAATCTGCCCTGCAAAACGGGATCATTAGAAAAATCAATTCCCGGAACAACATTGCCAGGATTAAATGCAACTTGTTCTGATTCTGTAAAATAGTTATCAATATTTCGATTTAATGTCAATTTACCAATCATTTGAACAGGAACGAGCTCCTCCGGCCAAAACTTTGCAGGGTCAAGCACATCGAAATCGAATTTAAACTCATCCTCCATCGAAATTAATTGAACACCCAGTTCATATTCAGGATAAGCCCCCTTATCAATGGCCTCTCGAAGGTCCCTTCTATGGAAGTCGGGGTCGAGCCCGCCGATTTTCAGCGCTTCATCCTGCAGCAGGGAGTGCACTCCAAGAACAGGTTTCCAAACATACCTCACAAAGGTTGCGACATCCTGGTCATTAACAAATAAATACGTATTAATCGACCATGATTCCATCATTCGATAGCTTCTTAAAATCCCGCGGTCAGACATTATCCACAGTACCATATGAAGGGCTTCATCGTTATTAGCAACATAATCCCAGAAGCGATCATGGGCTCCGCTTGCCGTTGGGATATCATCAGATTGCTTAGCTTGGTACGCATGCATCGCATCCGGAAACTTCATCGCATCTTGGTTAATTAATACAGGCATGGCAATCGTTGTCAGGTCAACATTTCCTTCTTCGGTATACAGCTTAACGCCTTTGCAGCGCAAGTCTCTCGCGGTATCATACGATCCTTTAGCCCCTTGCACCGTAGAAAAACGAACAGTTATTGGCGTCTTTTTCCCGGCTTCCTGCAAAAAACCGGCCTTTGTCACATGCTTCATGGACTGATAACATTCAAACTCACCATAAGCACTGTAACCTCTTGCATGAACTACTCTTTCCGGTATTTCTTCATGGACAAAATGCGACATTTTTTCAAAAAACTCATAATCCTGACGTAAGGAAGGTCCGCGTATACCAGCCTTTAATTGGTCCTGGTCCTGTGATCTCTTTTTCCCTTCCTGTGTTGTCATCGGCTTCCCTGAATCCTTTACGCGAAACTGATCTAGTTGGTCCTGCTTAACGTCTCTATTATCAGAATGTTGATTTCTTGATGATTTCTCATCCACACAATCACCCTTTCAAACCTTTAGATATACATACCATTTCTATATTTACGTGATTTTTCTTAAATTAGAACGCCTTTTTTATAACAGCGTGAGGGATTCCGAGCATGAACTGCCTAAAATCATCCTTTCTTTGGATTACTGAATCAAAAGTTATATTCGAAAATCTCAGCATGATTAAAGAGAATGCGTTGCTTTTGTATGCCTACTCTATACACTCTATACGCTGGAATATACTCCATTGACAGCGTAGTTTATTGTGTTTTATGCGGATGAAAAACTTTCCTTCCCTCCAAACAAATCGCTTGCTCAGCATATTTTTTCAGGCATTTCATATAGTATTAGGAATCCATAAGAGGAGGTAATTTAGATGGATGATGCAAATGTTATAAGACAGGGGTTACATTTACAGGGACTGCCGATCTGCGAGACAGACATTCCATATATCCAGCAGATACGCTGCACGATGAAATTATCTCAACATGCCCTCTCTGCTTTTCCATACTTAAATATGGAAGTACCCATCACAATTGTTGATAAGGAATTGCTGCAATGACAGACATATCCTTCTTAACTGCTACAGAGCTCGGCCCGTTACTCAAGTCACGCCAGCTGTCTCCCGTAGAGTTGACAAGACACCTGTTGAATCGAATGGATACATTTGATTCAACGCTTAGAACGTATATTACACCCCTCCATGACTCAGCCCTGAAACAAGCAAAAGAAGCGGAAGAAAACATCATGCGCAGGAATTATATCGGTCCGCTCCATGGAATTCCGATCGGCGTCAAAGACAATTACTACACAAAAGGAATACGGACTACGGTCGGCTCCAAACTTTTTATAGATTTTATCCCTAAAAAAAATGCAACAACTGTAGATAAATTGTTACGTGCTGGCGGCATTATGCTGGGAAAACAAAATTTGCATGAGCTTGCGGCTGGATCTACTGGTACAAATCCGTTTTTTGGAAACACCCGAAACCCATGGAATATTCAATACATGCCAGGAGGATCCAGCGGCGGTGGTACTGCTTCTTTAGCAGCTGGTCTGGCAATACTTGCAACTGGATCAGACACATTTGGATCCATTCGCTTACCCGCTTCCATGTGCGGTGTTTACGGATTAAAGACAACCTATGGATTAGTCAGTACACATGGCATTTTCCCAACCGCTATGTCATTAGATACTGCAGGCCCCATGGCAAGGTCTATTTCTGATTTGGCATGGATGCTTTATTATATGGCAGGGTTCGATGCAAATGATCCAGGGAGTTTGGATATACCTGTTCCGAATTATATGACAGATTTAAATAATGGAATCCAAGGAATTAAAATTGGTATCCCTGCATACTTTCTCCAAGACCTGGCCCCTGATATAGAAAGCCTTTTTAAACGTGCCGTGGAAACACTCCGCTATTTAGGTGCTGAAATAGTGGATGTAGAAATTCCTGAATTAGCTTTATCAACCTTTTCCGGTTATACGATAGCGGCTGGCGAAGCAGCTGCTTTACATCACCAATGGCTCCAGACGCATTCAAACGAATATTCTGCAGACATACGGAGTTTCTTTCTGACCGGCGCTTTAACTGAGACACCGCAATATATTCAGGCGCAGCAGACCCGAAGAAAAATGGTGAAAGGTTTTGAAGAAGCTTTTAAACAGGTCGATATATTGCTCGGCCCAACCATACCTATCACACCTCATATCTATAGGGAACAATGGGTTGAGCAAAATCTGGAAGTTATCAGAAGATGTCTGCCTTTTACTGTTCCAGCTAATTTAACCGGCACACCAAGCCTCGGCGTTCCAATGGGTTTGGACAGTAAAAGCCTTCCAGTTGGGATGCAATTTATTGGGAAGCCTCTCTCCGAAAAATTGTTATTGCAGGCAGGGAAAGCTTGGGAAAGCACCAATCCATTAAGGAATAGTATTCCTACTTGAAGAGAGGATGCTTCATTTTGTGTGAGTCATTCGAATTAATTTAAAAATGCCTCCACTTTTTTATCTGTTGTCTTACAATGATTTTCACATACATCCCACAAAAATAAGGCTTACATTAATCCTTCTCAACTAACAAAATATGGCTTTCGAAATAACGAGTGTTTTTTTGATAAAGGGGTAAAATATAATTCGAGGACGACATTTGTACTGGAAGCTCCTGCTTCAGGCAAGGCTTCAAAAATGAATGTATTTCTCATAAAGAATACTGGGAGGGCTTTCCATGGATAACAATAAACGTAATTTTGACCGCAATGAACGCAGAAACCGCAATAATGAAAACCGCCAAAATCAAGAAATTAACAACGTGGAATTTGCAAATGAGAATGAATTTATTGACGAGAATGCTTTCGAAGAAAATAACAACAACAACCGCAACAACGAGCGACGCAATAACCGTAACCGCAAATAGTTAAGCCTTGTTTGTCAGATACCTGAATCACCGGAGAAAAAAATCCGGATTCAGGTATCTTTTTTACAGCTAAATTTTTGGAGGATTTAATTAAATTTTGCCTTTTTAGCAATTAGTTTTTTAACCTTTTCGCTCCTACCTTTCAAAACCTTTTCTTGGAACCTCTTTCCATCATGTGTTTTTAACTCAACCTTGCTGTTTAACACGTCCATTTTATACAGCTTTTCTTACAGAACTTTTAAAATGAAGAAATTGGTTTGACTTTCCTCTTTTCCCCTCCAAAATTTGCTTATGATAAAAACATGCTTCTTAGCAAATAATACATTTAATTGATAACTAATTACGTCCATAAATACTTAAAGTTTTAATTATTTTTTTAAAATGAGAGGTGTGAAATGAAGAAAAAAATAATCTATGCGATTAGTTACCTGCTTCTGACATCTTGCTTTTTCCTGTTCATCCAAGAGCAGATATATGCGAAAGATAGATTTGATTTTGAGAAAGACGGGGATATTTTCTGGGACGCAAAAACGGAGGAAAAGGTAATTGCTTTAACATTTGATGATGGTCCACACTCAAAATACACACCTGCTATTCTCGATATATTAGCTGAATATGACGCTGCTGCTACCTTCTTTGTGCTCGGAGCTCATGCTGAAAAATTTCCGGATATCATCCATCGGCAAGTAATGGAAGGGCATGAAATCGGCAATCATACCTATGATCACACTACGAAACTCAGCAGACTTAGTCAAGAGATGAAAGAAACCTCTGATATCCTTTACGCCATCACAGGAAATCGTCCAAAGCTTTTCCGGCCGGTCGGCGGCAGTTATAATGACGCGATTGTAAAGAAAGCCGGAGAAAACCAATTACATGTCGTGCTGTGGTCTTGGGATCAGGATACAAAAGACTGGGACGGGGTAGATTATAAAACCATTGCAGCCAATGTCATCAGCAGTATCTCCCCGGGAGATGTCGTACTGTTTCATGATGCAGGAGGAAAAAGAGAGCAAACAGTTAAAGCTCTCCCGCTTATTCTTGATTATTTAGCTGAAAACCAATATAAAACCATTACAGTATCTGAAATGATGGAAAAGGATGAAAAATTAAAAGAAAATTAATGAATTCAAGCTATATTATTGCTGTCCCTTATTCATTTACTTCCCTAAAAATGAGCGGACAGCTGTTTTGTTCTTCGATAATGAATTTTTAAATTACAATTATCATTTTCCAGCCCTCAATTTGATTTATCTATTTAATTCATTATTTTATTTTCCCCAAAAGTTTATAAAACGGATTATTTCTGTTATATTCAAAGCTATTTATAGCCAATGGCAATCATTTTACTCTCACCCCTTCTTATCACGAATAATCACGTTATTCTCCGTTATATGCGTTTTGACGTTATTTTTCCTTATGTTAATCTAATATGGTAAGTAAAAAATCCACTCAGGAGGTGAGAGCATTAATACAAACACAACAAATGACATGACAATGACTATCGAAAAAGAAAACGATTTTTATTTTCGCGAGCCTGCAAAAGATGACGGGGCAGCTGTTTGGGAACTGATTAAAGCTACCAAGGTACTTGATCTCAATTCTTCTTACAGTTACTTAATGTGGTGCGATATCTTTTCAGAGACCTCCATCGTTGCAGAAAAAAACGGGAAAATGCTCGGGTTTATTTCCGGGTATAAAAATCCGAATAATCCGAATAAACTATTTATCTGGCAAGTTGCTGTAGATGCTTCCGCTCGAGGTAACGGATTAGCAACGAAAATGCTGCGCCAATTATTAAAGCGCGAAGCTTGTAAAGAGATTGATTATGTAGAAGCAACCGTTTCTCCATCCAATCAACCTTCTCAGTCTTTATTTAAAGGTCTCGCTAAAAAGCTTGATACGGATTGTCATATCAGTGACTGCTACGTAACAGATGATTTTCCGGATGAAGAGGAAGAACATGAAGATGAGCTACTGTTTACAATTGGACCGATTGCTACAGAAAATAAATAATTAAAGGAATGATTTCATTGACAACAGCAACATGGAATGATGCGAAAATGAAAACGTTTGAAGAATTAGAATCTGAAGTAAGAAGCTACAGCAGAGGATGGCCGACTGTTTTTGAAAAATCTAAAGGCTATAAACTGTGGGATACTGATGGAAAAGAATATATTGATTTCTTTGCAGGCGCAGGTACATTGAATTACGGGCATAATGACGATGCGATGCAGGAGAAATTAATTGAATATATTAAAAATGACGGTGTGATTCATAGCCTGGACATGGCTACCATTCCCAGAAAAGATTTTCTGGAACGCTTTACGGAGGTCATTCTCAAGCCACGGAATCTGGATTATAAAATTATGTTCCCTGGCCCTACCGGTACAAATACTGTAGAAAGCGCACTGAAAATTGCCAGAAAAATAACTGGACGGGAAACGGTTATCAGTTTTACCAATGCGTTTCACGGGATGACAATTGGATCCCTTTCTGTGACAGGAAACTCCTTCAAGCGCCACGGTGCCGGTGTTCCATTGCATCATGCCGTTTCGATGCCATTTGATAATTATGTGGAGGACAATGATTCGATTGCTTATCTGGATCGTTTTTTAGAAGATAGTGGAAGCGGCGTGGCCCTGCCTGCTGCAATCATTCTGGAAACTGTTCAGGGAGAAGGCGGGATTAACGCTGCACGCATAGAATGGCTGAAAAAAGTAGAAGCACTATGCAGACGCTGGGATATTCTCCTGATTGTGGATGATGTCCAGGCAGGAAATGGCCGGACCGGCACCTTCTTCAGCTTTGAGCCGGCGGAAATTAAACCGGATGTAGTTTGCCTGTCTAAATCCATTGGGGGAATTGGTCTGCCGATGGCGATCACGTTAATCAAGTCAGAATATGATCAATGGGGGCCGGGCGAGCATAATGGAACCTTCCGCGGCAATAATATGGCCTTTCTTGCTGCGACCGAAGCACTGAAGAATTGGGAAAATGATGATTTTGCCAATGCGATACAAGAAAAAGGCGCATTTCTAAAAGCAGAAATCAACAGATTGATTGACCAATACCCGGAGTTAAACGGAGAAGCCAGAGGCAGAGGTTTAATGCAGGGCATTGCTGTGGAGAAGGAAGGTTTAGCAGGAGAAATTTGTGCGGAAGCATTTGAACGCGGACTTATTGTAGAAACCTCTGGTCCAGATGATGAAGTGGTCAAATTCCTGCCGCCGCTGATTATTGATCAGGAAGGTCTGGTAAAAGGGTTAGACATCCTGGAAGACAGTATAAAGCATGTTTTAAAAAAATAGAGATATTGTTTACGGAGAGGGGAAATAATAAATGATCGTAAAATCACTGGAAGATTTAATTGGAACAGAAGATGAAACAAAAGCTGAAAACTGGGAAAGCCGCCGCTTTATTTTAAATAAAGATGGTGTCGGCTTCAGCATGAATGATACCATTATCAAAGCAGGAACAGATAATTTCTTCTGGTATAAAAACCATATTGAAGCAGTTTATTGTATTGAAGGCGAAGGAGAAGTCGAAAAGGTCTCTACCGGAGAGGTATACCAGCTTAAGCCTGGTACGATGTATCTGTTAGATGAAAATGATAAGCACCGCCTCCGGGCACGCACCCAAATGCGTATGGTATGTGTCTTCAACCCGCCGTTAGTTGGGACGGAAACGCACAATGAAGAAGGATATTATCCGCTTTTAACAGAATAAATTACTTTCAAAAATCCTCTGATAAGGGTAGCTTCTATCAGAGGATTTTTTTACGTACATTATTTATTACATAAGGCTGCTTCTATCCTCTTTTCTTTTTGATATAGCTTTTCCCTATAGCGAACGATACCTTTTTACAATTACCTTATAACCATCGTTTCATGGTAGTATTTTATTTATCATTACACTTCGATACATTAAAGGAAAGGACGTTTTAAACATGCGGAAGGTTCAGACAACACAGGTTTTAGGTAACAGTAAATTTAATAAATTTCATTTACTGATTTTTCTCTGGTGCTTTTTCGCTATTGCCTTTGACGGCTTTGATGTAGCTATCTATGGGATCGGGCTGCCATTAATGATGGAGGATTTTAATATCAGCAGAATCGAGGCTGGCGCAATCAGCAGCTATACGCTGATCAGTACGATGGTTGGCACCTTTCTGCTGGGCTCTATTTCAGACCTTATCGGGCGTAAAAAAGCGATTGCGATTTGCTTAATCTTATTCAGCCTCTTCACCTTTTTAGCCGGATTTGCGCAGAACCCCACCCTTTTTATGATAATGAGAGTAATTGCAGCGCTGGGCTTAGGAGGAATCATGCCAATCCTCGTAGCTATTATGGGTGAATATTCTCCGGTGAAGAAGCGGCCGTTAACCATTGCTACGATGTATTGCGGTTATTCCATCGGCGCGATTATTGCTTCCTTGATTGGTATGTACTTGATGGAATGGATGGGCTGGAGACTATTATATTGGATTAGTATTATTCCGCTTCTTGCTCTGCCATGGTTTTTAAAGCAATTTCCGGAATCTGTTTCTTATTATCTGACCAAGAAAAAAGGCGATAAAATTGCAGAGATTTTAAATAAAATTGATCCCGGCGGTAACTACCAAGCGTCTGATAACTATGAATATGAAGCATTTAAAGAAAGCACGAAGGAAATTCCGATTAAAAAGGTTTTCTCTAATAAGCGGACCAGCAGTACCATCGCATTTTGGATTGCGGTTACCTGCTCCATGCTCGTTATTTCCGGACTGACAACCTGGCTGCCGCAAATTATGGTAGACGCCGGTCATGGGTTGACATCCAGCTTATCCTTTAATCTGATGCTTGCAGTCGGACAAATTTCCGGTTCTATATTCGGCGGGATGTTAGTGAATCGTCTCGGCCATCGTTCTGTCTTAATCCTGATGTTTTTTATCGGTTCACTCTGCTTTGTTTTATTAAGCATCACCACAAGCTCGCTCTTACTGTATTTAATCATTACCTTAACAGGGGCTTGTACAGTAGGTACTCAAAATTTAGTGAACCCGTATATTTCGGAATTTTACCCTCGGGAGATTCGTACCACAGGGTTAAGTATCGCTGTCGGCGTTGGACGGATTGGCGGTATCATGGCACCGGTCGCCATCGCCCTTCTGTTATCGACCAATTTAGACCCGCAGCATGCATTTATGGCATTTGCCGTACCAAGCTTGATTGGGGCTGTTTGCTTTATTACCGTCAGAGAAAAACATGCAAGCTTTGATCGGGCAGTACCAGTGAAAAAGCATCAAATTGCCTAACGAAAATAATTTACTATAAAATAAAGCCGCTGCTTCACGAAGAAGCAAGCGGCTTTATTTAATGGTCCGTTTTCCTATGCTATCGTTAAAAAGAACGCTCGTCCCCCCCACCTTGCAATTTCACTTCCATATATTATTTCGCATTCCAACGCAAATGCAGTATCGGATAATCCCTCCCCTGGTCATCCTGTTCTGACTCTCCAGTAACTTGGAAGTTGTTTTTCAGATAAAAAGCAAGAGCCGATGTATTATCTTTATTGACATCTGCTGCCTTAATACCGTCCGTTTCAATTAAATCATTTAAAATCCTGCTGCCAAGCCCCTTCCCTATTTGCTCCGGGTCTAAGAACAGCATTTCTAGCTGAGACGCATTCACACCGGAAAACCCAACGAGTGTAGTATCTTCAAACCACATTTTCATATCTAATTGCGGAAAATAAGCAGGAATTTCCTTCTTGAGTGCTTCTCTATCCTCTGCTGTTAAAAAATCATGTGTTGCCAAAACAGATTTCTCCCATAATTCGATTAAAACAGCATAACCCTCGCTTCCAGGCTTTTTCCATTGCATTATTTCTTCCTCCAGTAAAAAATTGAAATAAAACAGCCTTACTTCACCAGCAAGGCATGTTTCAATTATATATTCATTTTCGTTTCATATTTATTTTTTGTCAATTTTGATAACGCAAATGCTGCTAAAACAAGCAACACTACTGTCAGTACTACTGTCCACGGGCTGCCGGTCACCCCTGCAATAACAAAACCGATTACCGCAATGATTGCATTGGTCAATGCATAAGGGAACTGTGTTTTCACATGGTCAATATGGTCTGCGCCAGCTCCTGTCGATGACAAAATACTTGTATCAGATATCGGCGAACTGTGATCCCCAAAAATACCGCCGGATAATACAGCACCAATGCAGACAAGCAAATGTGCATCCAGTGCTACTGCCATTGGAATAGCAATCGGAAGCATGATTGCAAATGTTCCCCAGGAAGAGCCGGAAGCAAGTGAAACAATCGCTCCGATAACAAAGACCAAAGCTGGTATAATAAATGCCGGTACTCTCCCCTGCATCAATTCTACAATATAATTAGCGGTTCCCATCTCGCCAATGACCGTTCCGAGCGACCATGCGAGCACCAGTGTCACTGCAACATAAACCATCTTTTGCATCCCTGAAGTATATATATCAAAAATATCTCCAAACTTTTTCAGACGGAAAACAATTAATAAAATAAAAATAGTAATTGCTGCAAACAAGTAAGCAGTAATTAACGAGATCCGGAAATCATTTCCGTCGACAGGCTCAAATGGAAAACCCTTTGTTGAAAGCAGACCAAACAAAGTAATGAACAATACCAACAATGGCAGCCAAATTAAAATAGCTTTACTTTCTTGATTATTATCAGCATCGTTATCTGAACGACGCAACGGTTTGGAATTCTTCCAATACAATTCACCTGTCTCTCTAACTCTTCGTTCCGCTTTAGCCATAGGCCCAAAATCTAATTTTAACAGTGCCATCAATGGTACCATCAAAACTGCTGAAATAGCATAGAACTGAAAAGGAATAACTTGAACAAATGTATCGAATTCGGATGCAGTGATTCCTAAGCCGTCAAACTCACTCTTTATCAATCCCATGATGTATACGCCCCAGCCAATAAAAGGAATCAATACAGCAACTGGAGAAGACGTTGAATCAATGATATACGCCAGCTTCTCCCTGGATATTCTTGCTTTATCAAAGATTTTTTCAAAAATAGGTCCGACGATTAATGGTGTTCCCAAATCGGAGAAGAAAATAATCAAACCGCCGCACCATGCGGATAGCTGTGCTTTCACCTTGGAATTAATTGATTTAACTGTCTTTGCAGCAAGTGCAGCTCCCCCGCCTGACTTTTCCACCAAGGCCACAAATCCCCCAATAAAAAATAATAATACCAATACAGCAGCGTTATAACTATCCGCCACCTGTGGAAATAGGAAATTACCTATTGTTTCTGTTGTCGCTGTTAATGGATTTCCTCCTACCATAATAAGAACGCCAGTAAAAGTGCCTAAAAATAATGAAATAATTACGTTTTTTGTAATAATCGCTAAAATAACTGCCAAAATTGGCGGAATAAGCGATAACCATCCCATATGTTCCATCTTATCTTCCTTTCTTTCCTGATTCATCGACAATATGCTAAAAATGTTATGCAATGAATATTCATCAGCTATTTTATACCAAAAATCAAATAAATAATGATTGCTAACCAGCATGTTCTCCTTATTGTACCATGGATAAGAGAAAAATAAATGAAACAAATTTACTAATAATTATACATTTTATCGAATAATTATACTATATTTTCAACCACTCGAAATCAGTCTGTTTATTTACAAAGTAATTACTCCATTGTTATGGCACCTTCATATTTACCGCAAAAAGAAAGATGATTCCCCTATTCTAATCAACCTTTATTAAATAACCCTTCTCTATATTACAATGAAGACCCTCAGCAATGATGCTCAGGGTCTTTCGCTGTCTTTGTCTTTATTTTGTTTCTCCTTATGCTTCTTTTCACTTTGCGAATCATCCTTCGATTTTGTCTTTCGTTTCTCATCCTTAGCTTCTATTTTCAAATCCTCCATAGGGACGTCATCGACAAACATCTGCTCCTCATGTTCATCCAGCATCGTTCTTCGCTCTTCATTCCGGTTCGGTTTTCCGCTTTTTGAAGAACGCTTTTCATTGTTGGACATTTTTATCCACCTCTCTGTGTCTTTTTAATACTTTTCCTTTCTAAGCAGATTACTAAACATCATTATGCGAAAATTTCTTCTTGAACAAATTTTATTAATCGTCACGCTTCACAACCACAAATTTAAGCGACATAGTTTATTTCAATTTTACCAGTGAAAAAAATGAATAAGTATCGTAAACCTGTTAAAAATACAGATATGTCAGTACAGTTTTTCCTTATGTTATCTAGGGATAAGGCGGTGCAACGGCTGCCGCCACAGAGCGGCTCGATGTATTGCAATTTTCAATCTGACTGGCCGAATGTTTGACTAACCAATTATATACAACCTAAAAGGAGTGTTCCCAATGGGCAGAGATGAGCATAAGAAAAGAAAAAATAACTTTTTATCACAAACTCCAAAAAATCAAATATCTGACGGCATAGATGTTGAATTTTCAGATGAGTTTGCTGATGCAGAAGATAGAAAAGCTCAAGCAAGAAGCTGCGCTGCTGATAAACGGGCACATGAAAAATAATTGGTACAACGGAGCGATTCGGTTTAATAACCGAATCGCTTCATTGCGTTATCCTTCAGATTATCTATCTCTTTCCCCTTAGAATCCGCCTGCAGCTTTCCCTCTTTTTATTTCCTTTCTTCCTGTATATTTTCGTTGCATGAAGGAAAAATTATACACAGGAGGGGTTGTTCTATGGAGCACGGTTTTTTATCCATTGAGGAGTTTAATACATTGATTCAACAGTGGAACGGAAGAACGATTAAAATTACAAAGCATGAAATAAACGATATCGATCAAACAGTAATCCATTTGCAAAGCATATCCTATGACCAGAATACGCGCAGAATTGATGACTATGTACCAAAACATAGCTTACTTTTACATGGAGACGGACAAATCGAAGCGCTGCCAACGATGAGTGATGAACCGCTTCCGTCATCCAATTATGAAATTCCGTTGGAGGATAGCTCTTTATTTGAATTTAATGGACAGAAGTTTTTTATTACTACGGATCGCGGTGTTTATAAAATTGAATTGGTTTAAATGACGGTAAAAAGGCTGCAATAGCCTTTTTATTGGCAGTTAAGAAAGTTTACACTTTCTTACTGCATAAGTGTAACTAAGGTTGTCACTTAAAGGATTGGTGACAACCAAGTTTTCTAATTATTGCAGGCAGTTATAACCTGCTTAAAATGGAAGCGAAAAATATAGGAGCTATTCATTTTAACTGATAGTTCCTCGCCCTCTATGAAAATATCATAACAAAGAATATATTCTCCTGTTTCCAACAAAGGAATATAAAATCTGTTCAACGGTCCTCTCCTACTGACGCATTTCGGACGATTAACTATGAAACTGGTATTCCATTTCTTACAAAATAAGAATGCATCTGCTACAATAAAGCTAATTAGATTACAGATTAGTACTGCCGTTTGAAAAGCCTTTTGATAGATTGCAAAAATCACCTGTGGTCAGAGAGTCTTGCACAGTGGGTAGAAACAAATGGCTAGAGTAAAGGAAGGAATTATAGATGGTACATAAACAAACAAAACGGCCTATCGTGCTTATTGCCCTCGTATTATCTATGTTTATGGCGGCAATTGAAGGAACCATTATTGCCACGGCGATGCCTAACATTGTATCCGATTTAGGCGGATTCACGCTGTATAGCTGGGTCTTTTCCAGTTTCCTATTAATGCAGGCAGTCACCACGATGTTATATGGCAAATTAGCTGATTTATTTGGCCGCAAACCAATCTTTGTCATTGGTGTGGTTATCTTTCTGATTGGTTCTTTATTATGTGGATTAGCAGAAACGATGGCCGCCCTTATTATCTTCCGGCTTATCCAGGGGCTGGGCGCCGGGGCCATTCATCCGATAGTAACAACCATGGTCGGAGACATGTACAATTTGGAAGAACGTGCCAAAGTACAGGGTTATTTAGCAAGTGTCTGGGGCATATCCTCCGTGGCCGGCCCGCTTTTGGGAGGAGTCATTGTACAATACATTGATTGGGCCTGGATATTCTGGATGAATATTCCGATTGGCCTTATCGGCTTGGTCGGAGTTGTCCTGTTCTTCCATGAAAAAGTGGATAAAGAACAGAAAACCATCGATTATCTTGGGACAAGCTTCTTTTTTATAGCCATATCATCGCTGATTATCGTGTTTGTACAGGCAGGTACAAATTGGGCTTGGCTCTCACCGGAGACTCTCGGTCTCCTTGGACTCTTTGTCATTTGTATTTCCTTATTTATTTGGCAGGAGAAGAGATGCAGTGCACCGATGATGCCTTTATCTTTATGGAAGAACAAATTAATGATTGTTGCTAATATCGCTACCTTACTTTCCGGTATGATTATTTTAGGTTTAAGCAGCTCCCTTCCTACGTATGTACAGGGAGTTATGGAAGAATCAGCGATTGTGGCCGGTTTTACCCTGAGCACCTTATCTATCGGCTGGCCAATTGCAGCCACTGCTGCCGGACATATGGTATTACGAATCGGCTTTAGAAAAACAGCATTTCTTGGCGGTATCGCATTATTTGCGGGTACGTTACTCTTTTTCCTGCTTGATGCAGAAAAAGGACCCATTTATGCCGGTTTCAGCTCTTTTATTGTTGGAATAGGGATGGGATTGACTTCGACAACATTTATCGTAGCCATTCAAAATAGTGTGTCCTGGCAGGCAAGAGGATCGGCTACCTCTTTAAATATGTTTATGCGTATCATTGGCAGTGCAATCGGTACTGCTCTGTTAGGCGGGATTTTGAATCTGCGCCTGCAGCAATATTATCAGCAGCAAGCAATCGATGAAGATATGCCAAATACAGATGCTATTTTAAATGAAGGATTACGAGAATCTATCCCGCCAGATACACTAGCTTTAATGCAGGATGGGTTGACCCAGGCATTTCACACGGTGTTCTTTGGTCTATTCGTAATTGGTACACTGACCTTCATCATTCTATGGTTCTTCCCGAAAGATACACCTAAGGATACATAAGAAAACCGGGCAAGACTGTCCAGTTTTCTTATCTTAATCAACAATTATGGAAGACCCTTCATTTGAGGGCTGTTCATTTATTATGTTATTTGTTTTAACACCGATACTGGATAGGATGACCACTGCAAATACAACTGTGAATCCTATAATGACATACCCCAGTATCTTATACCCTCTGGTTGGACCTTTGATAATCAAATAGCCCCCTAAAATCAGGACAGCCAGTAAAATCAACCATAGCATTGTATCACAACCCCTGTATTCGATTTCAATTCCCTTCCATGCTAACATATCGAATCATATTTTAAATTATTTTGATTATTATCCTTTCTAGTAAGAGAAATTTGAGCCCTGTCCGTCTCCAACATTTTATTATTTTTATATGGCAGATATATCATGTACAATTCTAAATGAGGTGATTTTGTTGAAGAAAAAAACGAACAATTATCTTTTCTCTTATGCTGCATTAGGTTCTTTCATTGGAGTAACGCCTTTTTTATTCTGGGCAATAAAAATTTAATGGGATATGCAGGTTCCGCCCTTGCTGTTATCACAGTGTTTTTAATAAACATACTAGTAGTACGCATCAAAAAAAGAAATCTAAAGATTAATGATTATCATTTTGTAGATGCACGCTGAAAATAACATTCCTTATATATTTTATGTGCTTCCTTTTTTTGGTATGGTGTATAGCACCATGCCTGTTAAGCTCTTTATAAATAATAAATCCTTCTTTTGTTCTAACCACGCTAACGAACATACGTGCATGCAGATTAATATTTACTGACGATTCTAGTGTACTTCATTCCACATTGCTCTTTAAGACTATCTTCTTTTAAATAAAAGCCTCTATGTTCTCCAGTTTAAAAGCATTCATGCTTACCGTATTAACAAAAAGACCATCACTAAATTGTCGAAAATTTTCAACCAAGACTCCTTGAACTGTCCCTACATATCCTTCATCATTATAAGTGAGGATACATTTACTTCAAGACAGAAAGAGGTGATGAATGATGGTTACAGCTACAAAAAATCAGGCGTGATTTTCTGCTGGATACTTTTCATTACCTCTGTATCAATGATTCATAAGCAGCAGAAAAACACCCCTTATACGTTCATTTCTAGTTTAAATCTCCTTAAAACGTTTTACTCCTATTTATTCGTAAAAGATAAAACGGGTTCAGGAAGAAAGGGGCACGTGCTTATGGCACAGAAAAAATGGTTTAACATGCAGACAGAGCAAGTGGAATCGGAGCTTGGAACGGATATAAAGCATGGTTTAAGCAAAGAGCAAGTTGAGCAAGGCCGACAAAAATGGGGAAAAAATGAATTGCCGGAGCCGGAGAAGGATCCAAAATGGCTAAAATTTTTACGCCAATTTAATGACACGTTAATTTATGTTTTATTAGCTGCCGCTGTTCTTACTATTGTTTTAGAACATTATGCAGACACTGTCGTTATATTAATGGTGGTTCTGATTAATGCGGTCATTGGCTATTTCCAAGAAAACAAAGCCGAGAAAGCATTGGAAGGCATTAAAAAGATGCTCTCTTTGGAGTCAACAGTTATTCGTGACGGGGAGCGTATAGAGATTGCTTCCAGCGATCTGGTGCCGGGCGATATCGTATTATTGTCTCCAGGAGATAAAATTCCCGCAGATTTACGGTTGACTGCCGCCAGCCGGCTGACAATAGAAGAATCCCCTCTCACTGGTGAATCAACATCCGTCGAAAAAAATACAGACATCCTGCCGGAGGATACCGTCCTTGGCGATCGGTTAAATATGGCTTTTTCCGGTACAGCGGTTGTATCTGGATCGGCACAAGGGATTGTCGCAGCTACTGGAGAAAATACAGAAATCGGTAAAATCAACCAGTCCATTGCAGAGGTAGAAGAATTAAAAACACCTTTATTAAAACAAACAGCGCATTTTGGAAAAATGATTTCTATCGCTATCGTCAGCGTTGCAGCTTTATTATTTGTTTTTGCAGCAGTTTTCTATGACTATCCGATCGGAGAGCTGTTACTCTACGTTATCAGTTTAATTGTTGCTGCTATTCCCGAAGGTTTGCCTGCTATTCTTTCTATCATTCTTTCCTTAGGTATGCAGGTAATGGCTGGAAACAATGCCATTATGCGTAATTTGCCTTCTGTAGAGACACTCGGAGCAGTAACCGTGATTTGTTCGGACAAAACAGGGACGCTGACCAAAAATGAAATGACCGTCCAATCCATTGAACTTTCCGACAGGCACTTGGATGTTACAGGTACAGGATACGCACCAGAAGGAAAAATTCTTGAAAATAATCAAGAGATAGATATTGCAGAGGATGAAGAACTGCAACTGTTTTTAAGTAACGTATTAACGGTGAATGATACCTATTTACGAAAAGATGACGATGAAGAATGGACAATCAGCGGCGAACCGACAGAAGGCTGTCTGGTCACGCTGGCCGAAAAAGCAAATCAGGAAATAGACCGGCTTCCCCTCCTCTCTAAAATTCCTTTCGATTCCAGCTATAAATACATGGCAGGACTCGTTGAAAAAGACGGAGAAAAAATCATTTATGTCAAAGGAGCCCCCGACCGGCTGTTTGATATGGCAGGTTTGGCAGAAGGTTCTGAACCACGCAAACTTTGGGAGGATAAAATGCTTGCACGATCCAGTAAAGGAGAAAGAGTTATCGGCGCAGCATATAAATACGTTGATAATGATAAAACGCAAATTAATCATGCAGATATTTGTGAAGGATTGAACATAATTGGTTTAGCTGGCATTCTGGATCCTCCAAGAGAAGAAGCGATGGAAGCAGTGAAAGTTTGTAAAAAAGCCGGTATCCAGGTGAAAATGATTACAGGCGATCATAAAGCTACAGCGCTGGCTATTGCTAAACAAATGGGCATTACCGAACAAGACAATGTTCTCGAAGGTCGCGATTTGGATCAAATGTCTGAAGAGGAGATCCAGACTGCAGTCCAAAAGGTAGATGTTTTCGCCCGCACCAGTCCAGAGAACAAACTGCAGCTGGTAACCGCCATGCAGGAAAACGGAGAAATCACAGCCATGACAGGTGATGGTGTCAATGACGCTCCAGCCTTAAAACGGGCAGATATCGGTGTTTCCATGGGCATCAAAGGAACCGAAGTCTCCAAAGAAGCTTCCGAAATGGTGCTGGTCGATGATAATTTTAATACGATTGTTAATGCGGTGAAGGAAGGACGGCGCGTCTACGATAATTTGAAGAAAACCATTCTGTTTATCCTGCCGACAAATGGCGCCGAAGCATTTTTGATTGTTTCTGCTTTAATCGTAGGAATGAATATGCCGCTGTCCCCGATTCAAGTCCTTTATGTAAATATGGTGACAGCAGTAACTGTTTCATTCGCATTGGCATTTGAGAAATTGGAGCCGGGAGCAATGGAACGGCCCCCGCGCCCAGCTAACGCAAAACTGCTCAGTCCCTACTATATTTTCCGGATTATTCTCGTATCATTGCTTGTCGGTGGAGCCATTATGACCATGAATGTAACCCTGCTTGGTGATCCGGAACACTATACACCGGAACAGGTAACAACGATTACGCTGCATTCCATTGTAATCGCACAGGTTTTCCATGTATTTAATGTCCGAAATGAACGGCATTTTGCATTCAATAAGGATTTCTTCTCAAACAAGATCGCTTTTATGCTTGCAGGCATTCTGATCCTTCTTCAATTAATGGTGACGTATATTCCATTCTTAAGGAATGTATTTGATTTATATCCAATCGAGGCGCAATACTGGGTCTATCCTTTTGCGATTGGATTGATGACCTTTATCATTATTGAAATCGAGAAATATATTACCCGGAAGATCTCTGCTGCAAAAGCATTAAAAAAAGAAAATGGAAAAGCATAACGACAAAAAGGCAGGGATAATCCTTGTCTTTTTACCGTTATTAGCTGTTTTTCATCATGGAAGCTGTAAGAAATCAAATGCCGCAAACATGCAAAAGAAGCAGAGAACCCCTTCCCCGCCTCACTCCGATAGTTCTTTTTTGCTTGTTATTTCCATCCCCTTCAATGCCTGACCAGCTAACCGATCTGCTTCCCGATTCTTCTTACGTGAAATGTGCTTGTACTCCGGGGTAATTCCCAATTGAATCATTTTATTTTCAATTCGATCTGCCCATTTTGTTAATTCTTCCTCATAACAAGGCCATTCTCCCATTAATTGATTCACGACAACCTGGGAATCACCATAGAAAGAAACAGGCAGATGATGGACACCCATTCTCTCCAATTCCACCAGTGCCAAGTGCAATGCAGCGTATTCCGCTTCATTATTCGAACAAAGCTCTTCCACCAGTGCATTTTTTCGTAAACGGTAAAAAGTATCATTCTGCTGATAATAAATGGCACAACCCAAACCGGAATGGCTTGTTTCGAGGTCAAATCCTCCATCAAAATAAACAGTTATATCATGCGGTTCGGTTTGAATTTCTTCCATCTGCTTACGTAATTCTTTTAAACTCCACGTATGCTCATGAGAATCGACGAATACGATATTTTTCATACGTCCCATTTTCCTTAAATCTTCAACAATTACTAACGCGTTTGATGCATCCATCTCTTCAGAAGTAAAAGCTGCAGTAACCCCTTTGGGTGTCTGATAGGTGCATTCGATTCGTACTTTCATCATTTTGCCTCCGGTCTATATATCGGGAAACGAAAAACTGCTCCCTTTCTCCGATAGTATTTCCATAACCCTCTATTTATACAGCTGTCAGAAAAGCGATAAGGAATGAAACACCAACAGTAGCTTATGTTTATCCTATCAACCCTTTCAATAAAAAAGATACACAAAAAATGGATTATAAGCAAACCAGCCATTGCCACTTTCAGAGAAGCGACAGAATAGCGATCCGATAAACTTTGTATTTGTTGCAACCATTTTTTATCGCAAACCCAAGCAGTTTCTTCCAAAAAGATTCTTGTCATCCTAGCCTTACTCTGATATCATAATGAGTGAGTACTCACTTTTATACGAAAGGTGTTGTGTTTTATGATGCAATTATCCAATATGTCCAAGAGCTTTGGAAAACAAACGATTCTGCAAGATGTCTCCATAGATATTAGCACCAATCAAATCACCGGATTGATTGGTCCTTCAGGTACAGGGAAAACGACATTAATTAAATGCTTGATGGGAATGGAAAAATACGATACTGGTTCTATCCAAATCGATGATACAATGGTTCCCAACCGTAAACTTTTAAACAAAATTAGCTATATGGCGCAAAGCGATTCGCTATACCATGATTTAACCGGTTTGGAAAACATTCAATTTTTTGCCCATATGTACGGAAAGAAAATATCCAATAAGGCAGTTCAGTCCACGCTGAGTCTCGTCCAGCTTGAACAGGATAAAAAGAAATTGGTAGCGCACTACTCTGGCGGGATGAAGCGCCGCTTATCCCTTGCAATTGCGTTGATTAATCAGCCTGAGTATTTGATTTTAGATGAGCCGACGGTCGGGATTGATCCCGTGCTTAAATTAAATATCTGGAATCAGCTGCATGATTTGAAAAAAGACAGTACGCTGTTAATTACGACCCACATTATGGATGAAGCCATGAAATGTGACCAGCTGTTATTAATGAAAAATAAAGGAATTGCAGCAAGCGGTACGCCGCAGGAAATATTAGAGAACTTCGGCGTCAGCGATATTGATCAAGTCTTTTTAAAATTGGAGGAAATCGAAAATGCGAATGCTTCAGCTGATTAAACGGATTTGCAAACAGGTTCTCCGTGATAAACGTACGCTTGCATTATTATTTCTGGCTCCTATTTTTGTCATTACGCTATTGAATTATATTTTTCCAGATCCGGATAACGAGGTAACCATCGCTGCAGTTAATGTCAACGATGAGGTAATCGATATTTTAGAAGATAATGATATCATCGTAAAACAGGAAAACGAGATGGATATACAGTCTTATCTGGAAGAAGGAAATGCCAGTGCTGTTCTAGAGGAAAAGGATGGGAATTGGACATTGACCATTCTGAATGATAACCCGATGGATGAGGGTCCTGCTATTCAGGGAAGCTCACAGGCTGTAATGGAAACAAATTTAAATGATCTTTCGGATAATATCGATAACATGATAAGTAATATGGAAGATATGTCAGCAGGCGTAGAAGAAATGATGGAGCAGCTACCTCCTGAGGTCGCAGAGAACATGGATATAAATATGGACACGAATATCAATACAGACATCGATTCTGAAATCGATATGGATAATGATCCGATTTCTGTAGAATATATCTATGGCGATGAAAGCAATACCTTTTTTGAAATTTTAAATCCCATTTTAGTCAGCTTCTTTGTATTCTTTTTTGTTTTTTTAATCGCCGGCATGTCAATGTTAAAAGAAAGAAGCAGCGGTACATTGGAGAAACTATTATCCACGCCAATCAGAAAATCTGAGATTGTATTTGGTTATTTATTCGGCTATGGGATTTTTGCTATTCTGCAGACAGCGATTATCATCCTATATTCTGTATATATATTAGATATGGAAATCGCCGGTTCCATCAGCAATATGTTTATTATTAATATTTTCTTAAGCTTCGTTGCCCTTGGACTTGGCCTTTTATTATCTACCTTTGTCAGCAGTGAATTCCAGATGATTCAATTCATCCCGCTCGTTATTATTCCGCAGATATTCTTCTCTGGAATGCTGAATGTAGATACTATGGAAACATGGCTGCAATGGATTGCGCCGATGATGCCATTGTACTATGCAGGAAATGCGATGATTGATGTTGTTTTAAAAGGATTTACATTTGGAGAGATTCTGGCTCCTCTGTCTATTTTGTTTTTATTTATTGTTGTTTTTGTGACGTTGAATATTTTGGGTATGCGGCGGTATCGGAAGGTGTAAGAACTTAGTGTGATTGCTGCAGGATAAAAAGAATACGGATTTGTTATAACTATTATCAACCGAAAACTCTTTCTCCGCTTTCATGGGAAAGAGTTTTCTTTATTCATTTAGCCTTAAAGAACCCACTCATTATCCCTGTTACAAAAAACGTTTTACATTTTTTATTTTAATAATTGATGCGTGGTTATCCTTTTAATATAAAATTTATCCAGGCCTGAATCACTTCCAGACTATCTTTATTAAACAGATAAAAATTACGTTTCCCCTCCTTGACTAAGTAAATAACATGAGTATTTTTCATTTCCTTGAGATGGTAAGACAATTTGGTATTAGAAATATGGACCCCTTCTTCCTGCAAAATCGTCAGGATATCCATTGGACAAAAGCCACCTTCTGCTTCAGATGAATCCGGAAAAAACTCCCTCCTTTCTTGATCAAATCGCAACATCTCAATAATTCGAATTCGAATTGGATCCTGAAGTACCTTAAAAATATCTGTAACATGATTATTTTTCATAATTTTATTATAACATTTCCCTCTTGACATTTCAATTTTTTTTGAAATAATAGTTACAGTTCAAAAAAAATTGAAATAAGGTGGTTTTTATGAAATACACACGTCGAGAAACAATAAGCTTAATCAGTATTTGCATCGGATCTTTCTTAATTATTCTAGATACAAATATCGTAAATATAATTATTCCACCCTTGAGAGAACAATTATATTTAAGCAATTTACAAACCTCTTGGGTCGTAAATAGCTATGTATTGGTATTTGCTTCGTTCATCCTATTTTTTGCCAGATTCAGTAAACGAATAGGTGCAAGAAATGCATTTATCACGGGGATTTCAATCTTTATGGTTGGTTCGCTATTCTGTGGTTTCTCTAACACTTATGAACAATTGGTAATCTCTAGGATTATTCAAGGAGTTGGTGCAGCTATGTTTGCACCTATTGCAACAAAGCTCTTATCATCGACAGTAACAGAGCCCCAAAAAAGAGCAACTGCCTTTGGTATATGGTCCGGAACATCAGGTATCGCATTTGCCTTTTCGCCGATGGTTGGTGGTTTTTTAAATGAACTGTGGGGGTGGCAAAGCATCTTTCTTATCAATATTCCTTTTTCTTTGATTGTCATTTGGACTGGACTTGCTGCAATCAAGGATACAGAAAAAGAAAAAATTCCGATGTTTTTCAAGGAACAGGTGCTGGTTGCATTGTTTATCTTAATTTTCGTATTTATGATACAGGAATATAAAATAATCTATCAGTTACCGCTGTTATTTACTTTAGGAGGAATTGTTTTACTAATTTTTGGATATGCATATAGTATCAAGTTTAGAAATAATCAGACACAAGTAATTGAGCGGCAACTATTCACAAAACAGAATGTTGCCAGCTTAATAAATGGATTTACTTATAATTTTTCAATCTATGGAGTGATGTATTTCCTTTCTATTCATTTTCAGGAACATTTATTTTTGTCTTCGCTTGAGACGGGTGTGAAATTTTTGCCCTTAACGGTTTCCGGTATGCTAATATCCTCATTTTTGTCACCTATTCTGGTCAATAAATTAGGACAAAAATGGACTCAGCAGCTATGCTTATTGGCTATTATTGCAGGCAGTATATTTTTGTTTACCTACTTCACAATAGCAGCATACTCTGTTTTTATTTTAATTAGTTTTATTCTTTTCGGTTTTTCTGGAGCTATAGCTCCCGTATTAATGAATGCAGCTTTTTTATCAACGGGGGAAAAATATCATAATGAAATTTCTTCATTAGTAAACCTTGCACGTCAAATTGGCAGTATTTTTGGTGTAGTAAGTGTTTCAATTATATTGGATATACTGGCAAATATAACGACCATTCTTTACTTTCTAGTAGTGATTATATTTATCTCATTCTTTGCTTTTCTATACTTAGCATTTGCATACAAACTGAACAACCAAAAATCCGGAATGTATGAATAAAGCCATTGCATGGAAATATAAGCTTTTCAATATACGCAGTTTTTTTCAAATAGATGCCTTTTTATTTTGATAAAAGAAGGGCTGTTACATAATCAGGTAATTGATTATGTAACAGCCCTCAACTCAAGCCAAATTGTACGAATACGATTCTATTCTCACTCAAAATATAGCCCATTAATTACTTTAGTGAGTAGAATATTTTCTTAAAACTTGATTACAACCACTATGCCAATTACGTTTGCCCCGCAGTATTAAACGGGAATCTGTAAGGCCTTTCATAGTCCGAAATATTTTTATTCTATAATTCGATTATCATCCAAAATTTCCGGCTTATGTTTCATGCTGTCCAGTTCCGTAATTTCTCTAATCACTCTGCATGGGTTGCCAGCCGCAAAGCTATTGCTTGGAATGTCCTTCACAACAACACTTCCTGCCCCAATTACGCAATTATCCCCGATTGTTACTCCCGGACAAACAACCACATTTGCTCCAAGCCAGCAAGCATTACCTATTTTAACCGGTTTCGCATAACACATATGCTTAGGCACACCGTCTTTATCCATAATGGCGCGGCGTTCATCTGGAAGCATTGGATGTACAGGTGTAACAATCGTCACATTTGGACCAAAATCACAATGATTGCCAATAACCACCTCTGCATCATCTTGAATGGTTAAATTAAAATTTGCAAAAAAATGATTACCAATCTTTGTATGTTTTCCGTAGTGAATATAAATAGGACCTTGCAGACGGCTACTCTCTCCAATTTTATGGAAAATATTTGAAATGAGTGCTTGTCTCTTTTCCGTTTCATCTTCGAACGTGCGGTTATATTCGGAACATAGGTTATGAGTTCTGAGCTTTATTTTTTTTAAATCTGGTTCTCCAGGTGAAAAAAGGGTACCTTTAAAGATTTTTTCTTCTTCTCTCATTTTTATTCTCCTAAGTGGAATCTAGCGCAGGATCAACAAGATTGTTCCATTCGCTATTTCCTGTAGTTTTGTTTCAAAAGTTCATTCTATAAACAGACAAGCCAAACATAACAAGTGCTATTTATACTAAAAGCTACGATTGTTTACCCATTGGTACTACCAAGGTATTGTAAATGACCAGAATTCGAGCACTTTTCCCACATTTCAGAGGAAACAGTTTTAAAAAGGATCGAAGCCTACTTCAATGATTTTCCTAAATTTGACAGGGCGGCATTTCATTTTGTCACCTTATTATTTAAGTTCCATCTTATGCAATATTTGCACTTATTATAACATAATTCCATTGCTTATTTCTCAAGCTGATTCACTTGCTGTATATCACTTTAGTAAATCAGTAGTTGTTTAAATGTTAATGCTCTATAGGATACTTCTAAAACTCCAGCAAAGCATAAATAAGCCCTTTTTAGAGAGCTTATTTATTAGCCGGATTGTAATTAATATGATTTTATTCCCTTTAATTATATGATTCATTAATTTTCATTATGAACAGAACGATTTCGAAAGTAATTGATTACAATCACGATAAAAGCAATCAAAGAAAATAAACCAAACGAGTCCATAAATGCATGCAGCAGGCTTTCCTTTTCCATCGTTAGCCTCGCGATAAACAAAGCCAAAGAACTAAAGAATAATACAACTACAACCTTACTGAATGAAGTATTTGTAATAGCCGCCATGCCTAAGAGAATAATGATTGAACCTATTCCAATTATATTTACTAAGATATAGCGCCCTCCCTTTAATCAAATACGCATCCAAACAGCAATTAACTCAAGTTTAATTCATAATGATAAAATTGTGAATCCCGGATATATCCATTCTTTTCATATAATCTCTGAGAAACAGTATTATCCGGCGCTGTTTCCAAAACAATGCTTTTCGCACCTGTTTCCATTGCAAGATCCTTTGCTTTATGTAAGAGCTTTTCTCCTATTCCCTGTTTCCTTGCTTCTGCATCTACATACAAATCATTTAGTATCCATGCTTTTTTCATGGATATGGATGAAAATGTCGGATAAAGCTGGGTAAATCCGACATATCTTTGATGATTTTTCACCACAAATATCACAGAATCCTTGTGTTCTAAACGCTGCTTTATGTACGCTTTAGCACCTTCTATGTCTGATGTTCGTTCGTAAAATACTCGATACAAATTAAATAAATTTGATACGCCGTCTAAATCTTCCATTGTTGCTTGGTATGCTTCCATTTGTATTCCCCCAATTGGTTAAAACAACTCTATATTTTCACCTGTCAATGGATTTCTTTTAAAAATATTTTTTGCTGTATGTCCATAGACAATAAAAATATAATTGTAATAATAGACCAAATAACAATAGCTGCTAATAAAAATCCTATCCCATTTTTTGCTTTAACTGATATTTCATTTCGAATCTTATTCACTTCCAAATTATCCCTCATCCCTGTTCCTTTTCATTTATGCATATAAATGGAATTCTATCATTTTAACATCTCTTGTATCAATCCTTTTTAAATAATAAATAGGGATAGCGGTGGAAGTATTTATTTATAAACTAAGAGCACATTTCCGCAATGAAACGTTCGTGATTCAATTAATTCAAGTTTTTGATTAACATCATTAAATAACAGTTGCCCTTTTCCAATTAAAACAGGATTCAGTATAAGTCGATACTCATCAATTAAATCATGTTGGATAAAGGTTTGTGCAATGCTTGCGCCTGCAAGTAGTGCTATATTTTTGCCGGGCTGGTTTTTCAGTTTTTCCACTTCAAAAGCCACATTTCCTTTAACCAATCTTGCATTCCATTCTGCCTTTTCCAACGTTCGAGAGAAAACAACTTTTTTCATCTTATTCATTTTTCTAGCAAATGAACGATTTTTTTCAGTGCTTTTTTTATCAAATTCAGCAGAGGGCCAATGCTGGAGCATCATCTCATAGGCAACTCGTCCATAAAGTAGTGTATCTACAGAATCCAAAAAGTCATCCATAAAATCATGCATTTCCTCATCCATCACATGCCAAGAGCTGTCTCCGTCTTCACCTGCAACAAATCCATCTAATGACATGACCATTGATAAGACAATTTTTCTCATCCTACTCAACCTTTCTGTAGAAATTTTTAAAAATATCACACATGTATGATATTCAATAATCTTATGACCAATGCTTACTTTCTATATTAGAGCATAAATAACGCTTTGATTTCTTTTCAATTGCTACCTTTTATAGTCCAGTCATTAAGAGACAAGAGTAAAGGACAAGGCGTTGCAGAAAACCATTATCGAACAATGAATTTAATGTAACTTACCTATCGACACTATCTATCGCAAAGATAATTTTTTATTTTTATGTGCGATCTTCCCTGTGTTAAAGGAAGCTTTAAAAGTCATGACAGCATGGAAATTTATGTTTAAAACCGTTGCCTTTGTTTGGGTGAAAATTAGTTTTCTTATAGAATAAGCTAACAACCTATTATTTAGAATTAAAAACATACCCTTGAAAGGATTGATCTAATTGGGAAAGATAGCGTTTCATATTTATAATATTATTGTGTTGCTTTTATTGTTATCATTTAACGCTTTAGCGTTATTTGGTGCAGGAATGAGCGAAGGCGGAGTGTTGCCTGAGTATTGAATTGTAGTCTGGGCCTCACTCGTAATTTGGAGTCTCTTTTATTTTACCCAATTTCGTTCTGATAATAAGGTTTGGAGAATATCTTGGTTTGGCTTAATGGTTGTATTCCTTTTCTTCTGGGAAACGGGGCTTGGATCAACTGTTAGTAGAATGATTAGTTAGCATGAAGAAACACTAAAAATCAAATTCCGAATTTATCCCCACTTATTTGAGTTAGAATAAGTGGGGTTAATCATATTTTTTTCTTTAAATCTGGAATCAGCGTTTTAAATCATCTTTAAAACGCTGGTCAGCAAATAAAAACATTCAATAAAGCGTATAATGCAAAATATAATTTTCATTATAAAACTGAGTGAATTTCATAATTCAAAGCCCTTGTGTCCCAAGCTTTTTGAAACATAAAAAAAGAAGTACCTCCCCAAATCTTGTATAATGGTAGTTACCCAGAAAACCATAAAAAGACTGGAGGAGTACTTCTTATGACCATTATACGACAACCGAGTCTATTTGGCATCCAAGAATTATATGACATGGAACCTACCCAAAAATATGAAGCGATTATTTCAGCGATTGATCTGGATCGTATTTATCATGCGATTAATAAGAAATCCCGGCTTGGAGCGCCTGTTGAGCTAAATTATGCAGGGATGATTATTTCCTTTTTTATTCGCTACATCGAGCGTATCCCAACCATCAAAGACTTAATCAAGCGTCTAAATGATGACTTTATCTTTAAAATGAACTGCGGATTTCTTGTTTCCGATTCTACACCATCAGAAGCTGCTTATTCCCGCTTGGTAACGAAATTGAGTGAATCAGATATTTTAGAAAAATCCTTCGAAAGCGTAACGCTGGCAGCCGTCACCGAAGGGTTTATTGTCGATGAAGTCATTGCCATTGATGCAACCCATTTTGAAGCACGAGATAAGGCACCTGCCAAAAAAGAAGAAAAATCAGAAACTACGCCAAAAAAGCGCGGACGCAAATCCAAAGAAGAACGCGAACAGTACCTTAAAGACCAAGCGGAAAAGGAAGCAAACCTGCCATTGTATGAAAAGAAAATCGAAGCACAGTTAGACGTTCCGTTAGACATCTTGCGTGCAGAAGTGCCAATAGCCCCCAAATGGGGTGTGAAAAAGAATGCAGATGGTAAAAATGAATACTGGTTTGGCTATAAAGCCCACCTCGCAGTTGGTGCATCCAGCCAATATATTCTGCAATCTTTGTTTTCATCTGGCAGCTTAAATGATGGGAAAGCCGCTATTGCCCTATTGAAGGGAATGGATCAACGACTTCCGCTTACGTCTGCTTCTTACCAGACATTGGATGCGGGTTATGATTTTGAACCGATTTATGAACAGATTCATCGCATGTGTCAACAGTCTGTCATTGCCTATAATAAGCGCAATGAAGGCGAAATGATCGGGTTTGATAAGGATTTTGCCCCAACCTGTTTGCGAGAACATTCCTATAAATATGACAGCTTTGATCCGAAATACGAAACATTGAAATATACCAGACCAAAGGAATGCAGCGACTGTCCCCTTGCGAATGAAGGTATCTGTCAAAAAGTGTATAAAATCAAGATAACTACCGATTTAAGAAGGTATACCGCACCAGCACGAGGATCAAAAGCTTGGAAAAATATTTTCAAACAACGGACAGCAGTAGAACGTGTTAATGCTTATCTGAAAGAGTTCTATCAGCTAAACAATGTTCGTTATCGCACTGGAAAGCGTGCAAAAGTTCATTTTGACATGGTCGCTTTGATTTATAATGCTTCCAAATTAGCTGCTGATCGCATCCAAGCAGAGCTTATTCAGCAACAACAAGCGCATAATTTTTGTTTTTAAAAATACACTTTCGAAAATTCGGTTCGTCTTTGTATTTTTAAAAAGAGCAATTATGAAATTCATTCAACTATATATGTTTTTATAGTTTTATCAAAAATTTTTTCTTCTCTTTTTTGACCTAAATCATCCATCATAAAGAAACATCACTAATGTTATAATTTATACCTCCAGCTTCATATAAATACGCTCCTTGAAACCTTTAAAAGAAGAAAATCGCTCTCTTTTCCTTTCCATATCGATAAAACCCAGTTTGACATACATTTGATACGCTATTTTATTCGTATCAATCACTTCTAAAATAAAACGCTGATAGGCGGTATGATATAATACATGCTGAAATAAAGCGGTAGAAACTCCTTTACCTCTAGCTTTTACTGAGGTGGCAACACATTCAATATATCCCGTATCATCATATGGAAGTTTCTTATTAAAATCGTCTTTCATAAAGTGATATCCCAGGTTTCCCTTTACAAGTCCAAAATGCTTTTTTAATGTATTTCGATCAATGTTAAGTCCTCGTTCTTTATTATCGGAACAAGCGAGCACGCCTACAATTTCACTATTTAGTGTAGCCAGGTAGAAAACCTCTGGATGTAACATTTTTTGAAATGCATCTACTAATTTTTTTCGGTCTTTTGAAAAAAAGCCTAATTCTTTTTTATAACCATCCACAAACACTTCAGCGGCTTCTTTTCTTACGTCGCTATTAAAGTCTTTCATTTGCTTCACTTCAATTACAGCCTTTTGCATTTTACTCCACTCCTTCTCTTAATTTGTATTTTTTAATTATAAAACTATTTTAGTTTTATTAGTTTTCTCAAAAAAAGAGGATAAGTCATAGACCTCTTTTATTATTCTTTAGAAACCAACCCGTACAAAATAATATCAGCAATTTGCGATAACGCTTCCGTAAGGGAAATATCGTTTACGATATAGAAATGTTGATCTTGAGCTGTTTCCACTGCTCCTCTTATCATCTTTACAATTAAAGCTGCATTTTTATTGGCGATTATGCCTTCACGAATTCCTTGCTCAATTAAAGCGTCCATTTCATCCCAGTCTTTTGTATACATTTCAGATAATTTCTCCCATTGTTCCGGGAAAGAACGTTTTATTTGTTCTAACGTTGGCCGATCAACAAGTTCGATGTGAGTCGGTAAACTGATAATCACTTCTTTTATCTTCTCAGTTACTGGAATATCATCATTTTGTAAAATTAATTCGTTTTTCTTATCCACTTCAGCAAAAGCGTCTTCAATTAGTGCATCCAGAATATCTGCTTTCGATGAAAAATGTTCGTACAGCGTACGTTTACTAATCCCCAATCTTCGTGCAAGATCATCCATTGTAAATTTAATTCCATTTTCTTTTAATTCTTCTGCAAAAGCTTGAATGATACGATATTCTATTGTAATCACCCCCTCAAAAAACCAATTAAACTTTTTTAGTTTTTTCGTTTCATCAATTAGTATATATGTTGTGTCATATTGTTGCAAGGGATTTTTCATTGTAGGTTTTTGAATAACGCTGTAATAATAGTTAACATCGTCAATTAAAGCTAAATATACTCCATAAGAAATTATTTTTCTTTCTAAGCATTCAATATTTGGGTGCCAACCTTCCAATTTCCTTTCTTCATACTCTGGCCATTCTTTTGTGTTGCAAAATTACCTATTTATCATTATCTCCTTCATGAATCCTTACAAATCTGAAAATATTAATACGAGAAATATTCACCAAGAAAATCTTGAAACAACCTGTTTTCTTCTGTATCCGCTCGAGTAACTAAATAAGTAGATGCCTTTGGAAGCTTTAACTCCGGTGTTCTTACTTCCAGTAATCTCCCTTCCATTAGTTCCCGATTCAAAGCGATTTTAGGAAGAAAAGAGAAACCAAGCCCTTCCTCGATAAATTTTTTCGTAATGTGGACCTGTGTAACAACCATAGTACGTACCTTGTGATACTTTACATGGATCGCATTTAATAGATCATCCCAGTATTCTGGATGATTGTAGGTGAATAATGTCTGATTTTCAAATAGATCATGAATATCAATAGGCGGGCTGCTTTCTAAATCACCGCCATCATGGGAGCATACACAAATCACATCATCTTCTTTTATTTTCCCCACATGCAGTGATCCTTGTACGGGTTTCATTTGCAATAATCCGAGATCTGCTTCGCCCTTTTCAATCATTTCGCTTATTTCCATTGATTCTTTTATCTGCACAATCACTTCCACATCCATGTGCCGCTCCATAAATTGTCTAATAATATATGGGAGAATGGAGGCAGCTAATAATGGAGAAATAGCGACGGTTAACTTCCTTTTATACCCCTGTTCCCAAGCTAGTAAATCATGTGTCCCGCGGTCATAATTGGATAATATTAACCGGGCGTGCGGTAAAAATCGACGTCCAGCTTCCGTAAGAATGATATTACGTCCAGACCGGCTAAAAAATTGTGTGCCAATATCTCTTTCAAGTTGTTTAATATGTGCCGTTACCGTTGGCTGTGCCATATATAGCTTTTCTGCCGTTTTTCTAAAATTTTCATTTTCTGCAGCCATAATAAAAGTCCGTAACCAATTTATATTCATCTCTTCCTCCTAATTGATTATGATTTTTAATCGTTCACTTAATAAATAACTAATATTCATTATTATATATCTCATTTATAATAGACACAAATAGTAAAAATGGAGGAGTTATTATGAATTTTCGACCTGGTCTTGAAGGTATTACAGCAGTACAAACCAATTTGAGTTCTGTAGACGGTGAAGATGGGCGTTTGATTTTTCGTGGATACGAAGCGGACGAATTAGCTCGTAAGTATATGTTTGAAGAAGTTATCTATTTACTCTGGTATGGGGAACTGCCGGCACAAAATGAATTAAAAAAAATGAAAAAGCAGCTTCATGAAGAAAGAAATTTACCGGAGTCCATTATACGTATTATTGATGAATTACCAGAAGACATGGAAATGATGGCTGTTTTAAGAACAAGCATATCTTCTTTGAAAGCGAATCCAGAATGGCCGCCAACATTAGAAGAAGCAATCCGTATCACAGCTATCATACCAACTATACTTGCTTATCGTTATCGATCTTTACACCATTTAGAATTTATTGCGCCTAATCACCAATTAGATCATGTGTCCAATTACTTGTATATGCTTACTGGTAAAATACCGAAAGACGCACATATCAAGGTTTTAAACGCTTATTTTATACTTACAGCAGAACATGGTATGAATGCCGCAACATTCACGTCCAGGGTAATTGCCTCTACTGAATCTGATTTATTTTCTGCCGTTTGTGGAGCAATTGGTGCTATGAAAGGACCATTGCATGGAGGTGCACCAACTGGTGTCATGTCAATGTTAAACGAGATAGGTACAATGAAAAATACCGAAGATTGGTTAAGAAAAAAACTAAATAACAATGAAAAACTGATGGGATTCGGACATCGTGTGTATAAAACAAATGACCCCCGGGCTGAAGCATTAAGCGATGTCATTGAAAGTTTATCAGCCGATGATGATTGGTTTGTCCTTGCAAGGCATGTGGAAAATACCGCTATTCGTCTGCTGGAAGAATATAAACCTGGACGGAGACTTTATACCAATGTGGAGTTTTACGCAGCAGCTGTTTTCAAAGCTATAAATCTGCCGGAAATGCTGTATACACCAACATTTACTGCCAGCAGGACAGCCGGATGGAGTGCTCATGTTCTGGAGCAGGCAGAAAACAATCGGATATTCCGTCCGCTTTCTGAGTATACTGGACCAGAAAATATGGTTAATGAAAATACTCAAAGAGGCTAGGTGAAGACCAGCCTCTTTGGTAATAGGTAATACTGCACTAAAATATTAATCGATAAAACGAAACTGCTTTCAGCGGGAGTTTTGCGAGCGGTTCTCCGCCATAAAGTTACTAAAAATTTGTAAAGAGATACCAACAATACCAATTGGCAAAACTACAGCCCACGATACGTTATGAATGTTGATTACTTCCGTTACTCCCAATAGCTTAAATATCAAAATTAGTGTCATCCAGAAACCTGTAACACGTACGCTTTTTTGTATTAAATATAGGGCCTCCTTGAATCTTTTTCAATACAAGGCCTCCTCATTCTTACACCTGATTTATCTGACTCATGCAAACCGAACATAAAATAGTTATATTTTCATTAATTACCGCTTCACCTTCCAGCAAAATTGGCTTTCTCACTAAAAAACAAAGCTTAATACAAACTTTTTCCAGATTTCTGTTTAAACAAAGTCTTTCCACTCGTCTCACTCACTATATCAATAGTAACCCCACGATTAATCCGCTTCGCACTCACATACAAGAACAACCACGCAAGGCCAATAGACAATACGAACATCAGCAGCAAGCCAAGACTGATTACTATCACTGGATTACTTGCTTTCCATGTAAGCAAAACGCCAAATAAGCTAAATACGAAACCAAAAAACCCAGAAGTTTCCGCGCCCAGATCAACGACAAATGGAGCTGCCTCACCAGGTACGAGCATTAATGCGTAAGGGATGCTTAAAATAGCCAAATACACATATGCCAACAATAATAGAAACATAGATGTTCCAAAGGTTAACCGCTGTTGCGGGTTGCTCGGATTAAACCGTGCACCAATTGTCCCGATCCAAATGCCGATGGAGGTGATTCCGATTGTAATTCCTGCTTTCACCACAATCCCAAAGATAAACTGCCACCATGCCCAACCAAGAAATACTCCTACAATACATTCCAAGATCGTTAAAATAATAAATGGAAGTAACCAGCTGATCCATAGTTTTCCTAAGGCAATATTGCGGCCTGATAATGGGAGCGTGCGTAAAATCCACGCAGACAATCCTTCCCGTGAAATAGCCGAGGCAGCGAGCTGTCCGTTAAACAATGCATAAATACATAAAAAGAAGCCTTGAGCAATGGGCCATGAAATATCATTAAATCCACGAAGGTCACTTAAGCGGATGCCACCACTTATGAAGCCAATCACAGGAAAAACGATGAAAAAGGCGAGTGGTAAAAATGTCATCCATTCTCTCATATCACGCTTAATGGAAAACCATTCTTTCTTCCCGATCGCAATAACTGGATGTGATACACCCTCCGCACGCTCTTTTTTAGGTTTACGCTTTTTCTTTTTCCCGCTTCCTTCACTTAGTCTAATCCAACCCGTACGAAATCCTTTTTCAACTAATGTCGTCGTAAGTAAAATCAACACTCCGGCAAAAAGTATCAATAAAATCATTGGCAAGAAAAAGCTCATTGAACCATTTGCTGCCTGAATTAATGCATCACTTCCCCAGCTTACCGGTACCCAATCCGGTAAAACTGGAAGCCCTGCCATAAGCGACTCTGATAATGAACGGTTATTTGATATTTGCGGCAACATAAATATCAAATAGACAAACAATCCTGACAGAAAGGTCATCGCTGTCATCAATTCATTTGCTCGTCTTGCAGGAATAAGCTGTATGACAACCAAATTAAGCAGGTAGGCAATGGAAAGCCCAATGGTAGCCGCTGTAAACAACATACATACAAGTACGAAATAATAGATAATATTTGCGCCGCTGGCCACCCCATAAGCTGTAAGTGGTACTAAAAGAAATAAAAAAACAGTCAAAGGTGTGCCGATAAAACTTTGCATGTACTTCATTATAAAAATTTGCCTCGTTTTAATCGGCATGGTGAACAGAAACTCTAAATCGGTTGCCGAGTACAAGTGTTTAAACACTTCTGGCATCCCGATTAAAATAATCATTCCAATAATCATTAACAAGCTGAAAGAAAAGATCCCATCTAAAATGGGCTCAGTCACCGAACCGGCAATGTTCCATATCTCCTGAGAGACAAAAAACAGCAGAACAGCCAAGACTGCAAAAACAAAAAGATAGGCAAAATAATTTTTCAGATTTTGTGATTTGAGTGTATTTACAAATATTCTGCGCTGATTCTTGAGCAAAACTTTTATCATGATGGACCACCTGGTTGATTTTCTTTCGCCATCTCCTGAATAATCGCTTCTTGATCATCACTGCCTGTTAATTCTAAGAAAATATCTTCAAGACTTCCCTCTGCACGTCCGTCTTTTTCCCTTAATTCATCCATTGTTCCAAGTGCGATGATAGCACCATCTGAAATAATACCGATCCGGTCACACATCTGTTCCGCGATTTCAAGAATATGTGTTGTTAAAAACACCGTCATGCCTTTATCGCATTCTTCTCTGAGCAAATTTTTAAGATTCCGTGCACTTTTAGGATCAAGCCCCACGGTTGGTTCATCTAAAAATAAAATTTTCGGATCATGGACGAGTGCTCCACAGATTGCAATTTTCTGCTTCATCCCATGAGAATATCCTTCTATTAATTCATTAGCCCGGTCCGTCAGTCCAAATATGGACAGTAACTGCTTCGCCCGTTCTTTAAAACGAGCTGAAGGTATTTGAAATACAGACGCCACAAACTCCAAATACTCCCAGCCTGTTAATTTCGGATATAAATTTGGCTGGTCTGGAACATAAGCAATCTGCTTTTTTGCTTCAAGCGGATTCTTCCAAATATCATTCCCATTTATTTCAATCGTTCCATTTGTTGGCTCAAGCAATCCAGTCATCATTTTAATCGTCGTTGTTTTTCCTGCTCCGTTTGGCCCTAAAAATCCAAACAGTTCGCCTTTTCTCACTTCAAAATTAACCTGTTTGACAGCAGCTTGATTTCCATATTTCTTTTCAAGCTCTAAAATTTTGATGGATCGTTCACTCATTTTTTGCCTCCTATATATTTCATTCATTTATTCGGTAAAAGAGTAACTTTATTTTTCTGCTATTTCTTCAACAATCAAATCAATACATTTGTTATTTGTTTTTTTATACAGTAAATATTATTAACTTTCAATTAATTCCTTTCAAATATATTCCGCTAATATTTGTGCATTATTAATTACTCAGCACCCTAATTATTACAAATCCTGCCCTGCGTGTAAAATAGTTTAAAGTACGATACTAGCTTTTTAAATAGATTTCATCATGCCATAACTTATTGATTTTTCACGTCTCTCCAATGACTGACAATAAGCAGTGCAGCGATAATTGAACAATTAATCATCAAACCTGAATAAATTTGCCAGCCTAGATTACCCGTATGATGAATAATTTGAAAGATAAAATATGGGATTAGCAGCATACTTACTGCAAATATGACATATGTAATCTTATTATTCACTTTTAACACCTCCGCTTCCTCTTTGCTTCATCAATTCCTTTCATTTCGCAGTTAAATAATAAAATTTTAAAGCTGTCATCAAATATATCCTTCCTTTGATGACAGCTTCTTCTCTTTAAAATAGTCTTATAGAGTTCCTTGCTTCCGAACCAGACACATAATACCGCTAATAAGCAGGAAGATGCCAGGAATAATACCAAACCCTACGGTAACAATCGAACCTAAGATAGAAATCACAATGAAAATCGAACCTGCAACTTTCGGCCGTTTATTCCCTTTAATCAAGAAAATTGACACAAGGCTCAAAATAATCGCGAGGATAGACGTAATGAGAAGCGCCCAGCCTCCTGCGCCCATTCCTTCCATGACCGTATTCAGATCATTAAGCCCCATCTCTGGATTTTGCTCTACTACTTCTTGAAGGAGGTCTTCATTATTTTGCAGAAATAACATAAACCCGCCTAAAGCTGCAACCAGTCCATATCCGACCATTCCAATGACACCTAATACAATTTCAACCGTTCTTTTCATTATCTTTATACCTCCCTAAATCTCTTATTGACCTGCAATATCTCTCTTAGTAAATATTCCCCAAGAAGCTGCTAAAAACACTGCAAAATAAACAAGTAAAACCATGATGGAAAACGGCAACGTCATCCCCTCCACCCAAGGTGCGTCATTCGCATATTGGCTTAAATCTGTGTTCGCAAATAAGATATATTTAGCCCATGCATACTCCGAGAAAAAACTGACAATGGAATTCCCAGCCATCATTAGAAATACCGCTGTTCCAATGGCAAGTGCACTATTGCGGAAAATGCTTGAAATCATAAAGGCAAAGGTTGCCATCATTACTAAATTAACGAGTTTATAGCCATAGTTTGTAAATATCTCATGAATAACTGATACGCATTCCAATCCGCCAACCTTATCCATGACGATATGCGGATTTAATCCTTCCACACCAAAGAACACGGCACCAATCACCCATGAAAAGACAACGACAAATAACAGTGTGATCAAAGCGAATAGCAGGACTGCCAAATATTTGGATAATAGTATTTTTGACCTCGAAATAGGCCGGATCAGTAAAAGCTTTATCGTCCCCCATCTAAATTCATTCGCAACAATCCCTGCTGCGATAATGATCGTTAATAAACTTACGATGGACAGCATGATGTTCATCTCCATCACAAATTGCCACGCATCATACCCCGCCGGCTGAATATCATTTTCTAAATAGTAATTGTTTTGCTCAATCTGACCCGTATTAAAATCTTGCAGGAGCTCCTCTTCTTCCATCTCTTTGGTTAACTCTTCATTCTCTTCCTGCAGCTCCGCACGCCAAGAATCCTGGCTGTAATCCTCTCTTACGTCACCGAAAAAGTTCGTTAACATACCATATCCCGCAATAATTACTGCTAAAAGTATGTACATGATCCAGGTCGATTTTTGTATATATATTTTATTAATTTCGTTTCGAATTAAGTTCATCAGGTTACTCAATAACATTCTCTCCAATCAAATCAAAGAATTTTTCTTCTAATGTTGCTCTGGATACTTCCACTTGGTAAATGGAAATATCATTCCGAACGAATGTTTGAATGATGTTAGGAATCTCTTCTCTTTGACTTTGAAAGGTTATCAAATCACTTTTTAGAACAGCCTCAATTTCATACTCTGTGCTTAACAGTTCCATTGCTTTCTCTGCAGGGGTTACTTCCATCTGAATCTGATGGGAATCCTGCTCTGTATCTGCTGCATCATGAACATTTTGAATCGTAATAAGCTCTCCATTTTTGATAATCCCAATCCGGTCACACATTAATTCGATTTCTGATAACAGATGACTGGAAATAATAACTGCAACATTTTGCTCTTCAGCCAAACGTCGAATATAGTGCCGGATTTCTCGGATACCAGCAGGATCAAGACCATTTGTCGGTTCATCTAAGATTAAAACAGACGGATTGTGTAATAAGGCTTGAGCAATCCCTAACCTTTGCCGCATTCCTAACGAGTATTTGCCGATTTTTTCTTTGATCGCCTTTTCCAGGCCTACTAAGGAAATAACCTCCTGTATCCGCTCCTTGCTGACATTAGGAAGCATACGTGCAAAATGTATCAGATTTTGCATCCCTGTCATAAACGGATACATTTCCGGATTCTCAACGATTGCGCCAACCTCTTTAATGGCCTCCTTATAATCGTTTTTAATGCTTTTGCCGAGTATCTGTACGTCTCCGCCGGACATTTTTATTAAGCCTACCATCATCCGAATAGTCGTTGTCTTACCTGCTCCGTTTGGGCCAATAAAGCCAAAGACTTCTCCTGATTTAATCTCAAAGTTTAGCCCTTTAATAATTTCGGTTTTTACAATTGTTTTCTTTAAATCAATTAGTTTCATTGCTGGTTTTTCCAAAAAAGTTCCCTCCATAAAATATTGTTGTCTTTATTATCGGTATTTTTACAAAATAATGAAATTCATAAGTTTATTTTCACTATTTATTCTGCACGCTGCATACTTATAAATATAATCTCCATTGCTACGATAAAAAATTTCACTTGCCTTTTTAGATGGGAATGATTCTCTGCTGTATCTATCAAAATACAAATATATATAAAATCCTAAATCATTGAAGTGAATACGAAGATAAATAAAGCGAAGATCGTTATATTTTCCATAAAAAATTCCTTCATTCAAACATTGATAGAAGATCATTTTTACAATAAGAGAGTTTCAAAAAGCGGAACCAACAGAAGAATTGTTGATAAGCAGCCCGCAGACATTAATAAAGTGATTAATTTTCCATTCTGCTCTTTTGAAGATTTTGTAAGCTCCCAGGACACTGCACTCCATATAACGATGGAAATAATAGCTGCTGTAAGTGTCACCTCTATGGACATTGCCCACATCTCCTTACTCTTCATTTATTTTCCGATTTCGAATAATACCATAAACAGCTAAAGTTAATGTAAATAAGCACAACACTGCTAAAGTAATAGCAGCAGTTCTATCATCATCAGAAAGACGATAAGCAGAAAATCCGTTTCCTAATGTATTGATGAATAAAGCGACAATAATAAGCGGATGTATCTTTATTTTTTTCATGGGGAATCAACTCCTGTTTCAAGGGTGTTTATTTAAGTCCGAGCTCAGCACCATACTTTCCGCCTTCTCTACCATTTCATTTTTCTCAACTTCGGAGCCAATCATAATGATGGAGTACCTTAACCCCTCTTCATCCCAAGTAATACTATTGACAACCTTTTCATAGGCTGCCTTCCTTCCCCGAATTTCCACATCAGCTTTTTCAATTTCCATACCTTTAGGTGAGTGGAAAATGGATAAAGAGAACATTGGCATATCTGCTTTAGAATAATACGTTAAATTTAACTCATCACGAGTTATTATTCCGTCGATGTGATGCATTTCGATATCCTTTAAAATAAACTCATCTTCGGGAAACAGATAGAATGATTGTTTAAGAATTTCTTCTGCCTCCGCTAATGTTACTGTATCTGGAGCAAATGATTCTAAATCCTTTATTTCAACATCATCTGGAATATTCAAAGTGAAGATATCTGCTGCAAATACTGGTGATAAATCGATTTCCTTATATTCCAGTTCTGTTCGGATGCCGCCCGCTTCGGAAATCATTTTAATAATAAATCCAGTTTTCTGGTCCACCCACAATGCTGTATCTCCAAATACATGATCAGAAACTTTTGCTTTTGCTTCTATATGGAATGTATCAAAATCTAGTATTTTTTCTTCTCCTATTATTTCAAGCTCATGAGTATTCTTCGTGATGCCCAGCATTCCATTCATTTCCCCTGTAGAATCATATGATTCTACATCTCCATCCGCTGTTATATCCATCTCGAATGCGCTACGATTATATTTATCATAGATAATCGTTTTATTACCATCATTCAAGGCTTCCGTTCTTTTATCTTCCCCTGCCAGCTGGTCATGCGTAATGGTTTTTCTTTTGCCATTTCCGACGTATTCTTCTAAGATACTGTGCTCCATTAATTCTGTTCCTTGATATACTTTTGATTCGGATAACGTATAATAATGATCCATTCCTTCTCCTGCTTCAACTGCCTTGCGCATTATTTCTTCTGCAGATATGTTCATATCTTTTCGCCTCCTGATTTGGTAAAAGGCTGCATACGGGCCTATGTTCTTTTTATATACATTGGACGGTATGCAGCCTTTTTGATGTGGAAAATGCATTTGAAAAACTGATCTCTTCTATTGTTCTGAACTTAATATCATCTCTTCCGTCAACTCCAAAATTTCTTCTTCTATATCCGGATCATTAATCAGTAAAGAATAACGCAAACCATCTTCATCCCAGTAATAATTGTTGATGGATTCTTCATATGCTGCAACATTCCCTCTAATTTCAACATCTGATTCTTCTATTTCCATGTCCTCTGGAGACTCAAATATAGATAAATTAAACATAGGTATTTCATCATCTGATATATAGGTTAAATTTAATTCTTTTCTCTGCAATTCCCCGTCTGAACCATATAGTTCAATTTCGCCCAAATGATAATCTTCTTCAGAAAACATATAGAAAGCTTGCCCAAGCTCTTCTTCTGCTTCTTCTACGGAAATAAATTCAGAAGAAAAATTATCCTCCATATCTGTAATTTCTATCTCTTCCGGAATATCAAGTGTGAATGTATCTTCTGTAAAATCAGGCGAAAAGTCCAGCTCTGTATAAACTGATTCCATTTTAGAATCACCTGTTTCTGAAATGGTTTTTAGAATTATCCACGTTTCCTTATCTACCCAAATCTCCATATCTCCCATTAAACTATTTGCTTCTTTCGCCTCCAGCTTCATATGAAAGGTATCTCGATCCAATAATTGTTCGTCTCCAATTACTTCATAGTCATGAGAGTCTTCCATTCCAGCCAGCATATTTTGAAAAATCTCTTTTGGACTGATTTGAATACCTTCGAAAACGGATGTATCCATTTCCTGCGCTGTTCCGTCACTTTTATTATACATCACCATTTTTTCGCCATTATTAAGCGTCTCTATTTCTTCTTCCCCTGCTTCTGTATCTCCACGCATGATTATTTTCCGATTATTTCCTGAAGCGTATTCTTCCATTACCGATTCCTCTATGATGTCTTCTCCTTCATATACTGTCATTTCAGATTTCCCATAAAATTCATCTATTTCCTCTACTTCTGTTTCCACCACATTATGAATAATCTCCTCTGCAGATACCTCCACATTTTGTGAACATCCACCTAATACCAGAAACAAAATACTAGCTGCTATCAAGCTTTCTTTCCATCTAAATTTAGACATAATTTATCTCCTCTCTTTAATCCAGCAGGCAAACAACGTTCCTTTTCCTGCTGTTGACCAGATATTTATTTTTCCTTCATGGTTTTCCATAATAAATTTTGCAATACTTAAGCCAAGGCCTGAGCTTGTTCCTTTCCCTCTGGAAATATCATCTTGATAAAATGGTTCAAATACTTTTTTCATCTGGCTTTCTTCCATTCCTTTTCCTTCATTTTGAATCAGAAGTACCGTTCCATCTGTTCTCCACAGATTTACTTCTTCTTTTAATTCAGGGAAAACCCAATCTGGCAGTGATTTTGTTGATGCTATTGCCCCTATCCAAATTTCACCATGCTCTGGTGTATGACGAATACTATTATCCATGAGATTATCTACCAGCCGAATCATTTGTTTTGGATCCAATTCATAAGCGCTTCTAACATGCCATTCAGTAGTTAACTGAATATTTTTCTTCGCACATGGTTCTTCATAGCCTGAAAATAACATGTCAAAAAACTCTTCTCCATTTACTTGCACCGGTTGGAGAATATTCTTAGAGGATTGCAGTGCTGTGAAAATAGATAAATCATCAATCAATTGCTTCATATGATTTAATTTATCATTGAGAATCAATTGGTATTCTGTCCTTTCTTCCTTTGATAAATCATGATTTTCCATAGCCTCCGTATAGGTGCGGATTACCGTCAGAGGTGTTTTTAAATCATGCGATAAAGCAGCCACCATATATTCTTTTTCTTCCTGCTGTTTGACAAGTTCCTCTCTTGTTTCTGTAATTTGTTTTTTCATTTCCTCAAATTGGTTATTTAATTCTCCAATTTCATCTTTTGATTGATTTAGTTTTTTATCAGTATTTTTCCCAACGGCAAAAGCTTGCATATGCGCTTGCAACTGATGCAGCGGGCGATTCAGTTTACGGTTTATCGCTCGTATGACAATAACATAGAGCAGAATGAAAAAAATCCCTGAAAGAATGATTGTAAGTAATAGCTGCTGATTGGAGGTCTCAACCCAATCTGTTCTTCCTTGTGTAATTTCGTAAACACCAGCCAGCTGATCATTCTCATCAAATACAGGCCTCTTATACACATACGTTTTTGGTCGTCTCTGCATCTCATTTAGATTTTTAAGTATTCTATCCTGATTTTGTAATGGATAATATCCAGTATTCCCCTCCATCGTTGAGAATACATGAAGGCCATCATAACGATATAAATCGATGCTCAGATTATCATCACCAATCTCTGTTAATTCTTGAAAACGGTTATTATCCAAAGATTGATATAAAGAAACATCATTCAAAGTCTCATTTAGATTGGAAACTAGTATTTGAAAATCAACATATTCTTTTAAATTTTCTTCCTGATTATAACTCTGTAAATTAACATAAAGCAGATACACCGCCACAATTGGCAGCAGCATCACCACAAGATGGCTCACCATCAGCCAATTTTTAATCTTCATGGCATCGGCTCTCCTACAAAACGATACCCAGCTCCCCAAACTGTTTGAATAAATTTAGCCTGTTTTCCAGTGTCCTTTAATTTCGTGCGAAGACTCTTAATATGCACGGTCACCGTATTATTACCGTTCACATTTTTCAGCTGCCAAATATGCTCATAGATGTGTGCTTTCTCAAACGTAATAAACGGATTCCGGGCAAGTAAGAATAAAATTTCCTTTTCCTTCGCCGTCAGAACAAGAAGCTCACCCTCCAAAAATACTGCGTCATTTAAGAAATCAATCGCTAATCCATGTGCATATTGTGACATTTGCGCATCATAGCTTTTACTTGTATAACGCTGATATCTTCTTAAATGGGATTGAACCCGTGCCGTTAATTCCTTAAGACTGAACGGCTTGGTTAAATAATCATCTGCACCTAAATTCAGTCCGCGTATTTTACTGTCATCCTCTCCTTTTGCACTGACGATTAATAAGGGCACATCGCTTTCCAAACGAATTTTTTCACAGAGCTCATAGCCATCCATCTCCGGCATCATCAAATCAACAAGCACGATGGAGAAGGAACCTGCTTTAAAATCCTCCCAGCCTTCTACACCAGTAGATGCCCATGTCGTTTGAAACCCTTCCCTGTCCAGATGACCCTTCATAATCCGGGCAATTTCATAATCATCTTCTACAATTAAAATGTTTGTTCTCTCTTCCATTGGAACCCCTCTCTCTGACTACTTTAAGTATAAATCATGCATGATGCTGCCTTTGAATTCTTTATTTTTAGTTAATAATTTCTATGTAAGAACGCGTTACAGTTTTCCCTTGCTGTAACGCGTTCTTTGATTAATCTCTATCATAAGGCAAAACTACTGTTACGGTGGTGCCTCGCCCTTTTTCGGATTGTACCGAAATAGCCCCCTGATGCAGCTTGGCGATTTGCAGGGCAATGCTCATGCCAAGCCCTGTCCCTTCATTTCTTTCCTCTGTATTGGTGCCGCGATAATAGCGGGTGAATAAATGCTTTTGCGTTTCCTCATCCATGCCCATTCCATTATCGGTAATTCTGATTTCCAGTGCCTTTTCTTCTTCAGAGTAAGCAACCTCTACCTTTACAGCAGTTTCAGGCGGATTATGCTTCCAAGCATTATACATCAGATTATCAATCATTCTTTCAAACAACCGTTCATTCACTTCTATTTTCCTATCTGGTTGAATCGGTTCATATACAACTGGATAATCCTTAAAGGTGACATCCTTTTGAAACTTCTCTAAGATTTGCTCCATATATTCATTGATACTCACCGCGTTAAACGTTAAGCTGCTGGCATCATTTTTCAATCGAAAGCTGAGCGTAAAGTCTTCAATTAGATCTACCATATAATCACTTTTTTCAGTGATGGTATCTCCAATCTCTTGAAGCTCCTGCTTCGACCAATCGTATTCCTTATTTCCCAGCAAGCGCCCGTAGCCTTCCATGGTAGTCAGAGGTGTGCGAAGATCATGGGAAATTCCAGCAACCCATTCCTCTCTGCTTTTTTCCAGCTGTTCTCTTTCTTTTTGGGAAGCATCCAGTTTTTCAGCCATCTCATCAAATGCCTGGAAAACCTCTTTATACAACTTATATCTTCTTTTTAATTTGCCATTTTTCCGATATACTTTTTTCTTCTCCTGTTCTGTTAAAACTTCTTTATAGTTTCCATTCCCCATCCGGTTGAGCCAATTTGAAAAAATAAACAAAGGGCTTCCATAACGAAAACTCGTCCAAAAAGAGATTAAGAATGTTACTAGCAATATAACCCCAGTTAAACCAACGAATACTAGCGTAATATCTCTATACAATGTTAATGGCATATCCTGACTTTGTTCATTTGAAGTATATAAAATCCACGAATTACCTGAACCTCTATCTAGGTAAGTATACTGTTTTTCAGTGAAAAGATCGGGAGAAGTGTCTTTTTCAATTATTTCTAATGGCTGCCCTTCTATTTGCTCCTGATTACCAAACTGTTGAATAATAGCTCCTGTTTCATCATAAATAGAAAGTGTTCCTTCAAGCTGGCTTAATTTCTCTTCCACCTCAGGCTGGTCTGTTTCGGAAATCCTGCCGTTTGCATTCGTATTTTCTGATAATTCATTAATAAGAATTTTTCCTGGTTCTTGGTAACCAAGCACAAATAAATATGCATCGTCACTCGCAAATAAAGGCTCTTCTAATGTATATTTGATAGCATATTCTCCTAGCTGCTCTCTCTCCTTCATTTGTACAATGTCAAAACTGCTGTAATTCTCTTTTATATCTTCCGGTACATTTGCAGATTCAACCACTTTTCCCTCTTCATCAATAATTTGCAGCCACGTTTTCTCAGGTAATGCATCGCTGATTTCGTTCCCAAATTCTTTATATTCGTACGGATCGCCAACCTCAATTGCAAGTTCTTCTAGCTGCGTTTGATAATAATCCTCATCTCTTTCCACATTAGAAAGGGAATACAAACCGATAAAAAAAGCAGCGACTACAACAACAATCATCAACAAAGAAATAAATCCAAACTGAATCGAAAAATGGAAAAACAACCGGCTCCGTAATTTCTTCATGAGGCATTTCCTTTCACCAATTTATACCCCAATCCCCGAACAGTAAGTAAAAATTCCGGTTTACTCGGATTGACCTCAATTCTTTCTCTGATTCTTCTAATATGTACCGAAACCGTATTCTCATCTGCAAAATGTTCAAAACCCCAAACAGCCTCCAATAAATCCGCTTTGGAAAAAATTCTATTTGGATGCTTACAAAAATAAAGAAGCAGCAAGTAGACCTGTGTCGGGCATGGAACATCCTCTCCATTCACCGTTAACACACCTGCGCTTTCATCCAGGACAAAATGGCCAAAGTCATAGTTGCTGGATTTTTCTGGTATAGCAGCTTCAGTTTTAGCAGATCTTCTTAAATACGCTTTAATCCTTGCCGCCACCTCTAACGGATTAAATGGTTTGGTGACATAATCATCTCCCCCAGTTGCAAACCCTGTTAACACATCTAAATCGGATACTTTTGCCGTTAAAAAGAGAATATACGCATTTGTCAGCTCTCTGATTTTCGGACAAAAATCAAAGCCACTCCCATCTGGAAGCATGACGTCCAAAATAATCACTTCTATTTTATGTTGCTTTAATATCTGAATGGCTCCCTGCCCGGTATAAGCTTTATGTACACGCTGAAATCCTTCTTTCTTCAGCATCATTTCTAACATAGTTACAATTGCTTTCTCATCATCAACAATCAAAATATCTGTTTGTTCCTCCATGTATGACACCTCCATTGGTATCGTACCATAGCAAGTTTACGAACAGTTGAACAAATCGAAGCTTTTTTAATTTATTGGTAATGTTCTGTTCAACTAGCAGACAGCTGCGTTTGCTAGAGTGAACGTAAAGAAACATAAGAAGGAGTAGTGGGTATGAAGCACCAAGCAGAAATGATCTTAACAGCCATTGGCATTTTATTATTTGGCGTACTATTCGCCGGAAGCATCCTGTTGTATGGCAATGTCGAGGGAAGCCCTGAGACGCTGGAGTTAGTCCAATCTTTTATGGAGGATGAAAATATAGTTGAATTCAGCGAACAGCAAATCATCACTTATATAGGTTATTTATTTATCTATTTAGCTGTCATTTCCTTCACCTGGATAATCTTAGGATCCGCAGCTATTTACTTATTGAAAAAAGAAACAAACGGAAAATCGGCTGGAATTCTATTAATTGGGATAGCCATACTTGGCACGCTTTCAACAATCGGTTTAGGGGTTTTTGGCGGTATAGTCTATTTGATTGCCGGAATCATGGCGATAATCCGCAGCCGTTCTGCCAGCAGGCATACATAGGAAACGAGGAGATGAATTTATGTTTACAGTCGCTTTTAGAGAGTTTAAAGGTTTATTTACGAGCATCCGATCGATTTTAATAATTGCCGTCTTATTTGGTGTCACAGTCGGCGCCGCCAGATTAGTCCGCCAATTTGAAGCTCCCCTTCAGGATTTAGGACTTGGACAGGATGCTTATATGATGGGATTAATGCTTTTATTGATTTTAGCTGCGCCTTTGTTTGTAACCAGCCTGTCCCACAATATCGTCAATAAAGAAATAGATACACGGACCATCCGTTTTTTAGCAACAAAAACAAGTCGGAATCATATTATTCTCGGTAAATTTATCGGGAGCTTTTTGTTCTGGGCTGTGTGTCTTACCGGCGCTTTGTTACTCATCATTCCATTTTCAAAATCGTTTTCCGTTTTAAATCTGATTCAAGCAATTGTTTTTGTATCTTACTTTATCGGCCTGACACTGTTTCTATCAACCGTTATTCCAAAGCCATCTCTAAGTATGTTTTTAGGTATCATTATTTCGGTTGCTCTGCCGGTGCTTGGTTTATGGAGTACAGGAACAGATAATTTATTTGTGAAAGCCATTGGCTATGTTACACCTTATTTTTATTACATGCAGGAAGAAACGTACAGTTACTATGCTTATTTCGTAGTGCTTTTCCCCATTTTATTTATTGTATTAAGCTTATTCATCTTTAGAAAGAGGGATTTATAAATGGAAGCTTTGCAAACACATCAGTTAACTAAATCATATGGAAAGAAAATAGTTGTTGATTCCATTGATTTACACATTCTCGAGGGTACGATTTTTGGCTTTCTCGGGAAAAATGGAGCAGGAAAATCCACGTTTATCAATATGGTGACCGGACTTATCAAGCCCAGCTCCGGTTCCTTTGAAGTTTTGGGACAGCCTGAAAAAAGGCTGGAATCGATTCAAAAAGAAATTGGTGTACTGCCGGATTATTCTACCTTTTATGATGATTTAACTGCGTACCATCATTTAAACTACTTTCAGAAGTTAGTCAAACAATCGCTTACTAAGCAGGAGATTATCCATGTTCTCGAACAAGTCGGTTTAGAGGACGCTGTCCATGTCAAAGTGAAAAAGTTTTCGTTTGGAATGAAAAAGAAACTGGGCATCGCCCAAAGCATTATTCATCAGCCTAAGCTGCTCTTTTTGGACGAACCAACATCCGGCGTGGATGCCAACGCCGTTTTGAACATTCATGCATTAATTAAAGAAATTGCTTCACAAGGAACAACGATTCTATTAACCTCTCACAATTTAAATGAAGTAGAGAAATTATGTGATGAGATTGCGATTATGAACAAGGGAAGCATTCAAACGCAGGGAACGATGAAACAGCTGCGGGAACAATATCAGCAGGACATCGTGATTCATATTCATCATCGCGCCCTCTCTGAAAAGGAGCAAGTACACTTACAGTCTTCCTTCACAGCGCTTGTCGAAAAAATTCAAATCGGGGAAACAGCTTCCGAAATCATTGTGGCTTCAAAGGAGTATATTCCGCAAGTAAATAAACAATTTGTAAGGCAGGACATTGATGTATTTCGGTTAGAAGTAGAAGAACCGTCCCTTGAGGAAATTTTTCTTAATCTAGAGTAAATGAAGTCTGTATAACAAAGCAGGAAAAATGAAAGGTGATTTAATTTGATAAAAGACATTCCAGCACCACAACGCAGATTATCCAAATATAGTATCAAGGTTTGGCTTATGAATGAAGTCCTTTCGAATGTAATTGGCTTAGGTATACTTGGTCTATTCCTCTATCTTAGCTATTCTTTTTCATGGAAAGAATGGATAGCTTGGATCATCATGGGGCTGATTTTGTTCACGATTATCGATATGAGCTTCACCCCCTTCAAACTCCAAAAACGGTATCAGCATTGGCGTTTTGGGGTCAGTGAGGAATTTTTACAATTAAGGTCAGGAGCGCTTTTTCAAAAACATCAGATGATACCCATGACGAAGATCCAATCCGTATCCATTCATCAAGGACCATTCATGAGAAAATATCAGCTTTATCAGCTGAAGGTCAACACGATAACAACGGAGCATACCATTCCCGCTTTAGATGAAACAGAGGCGATGGAACTGCGCCAGCAAATCGCAGGCTATGCGAATGTAAAGGAGCGGGACGCATGAATCAAGAAAAACGGTATCATCCCCTGCTTATGATCTACGATATTTGGCGCTTGATTAAAAACATGTTCTTCTTATTCTTGTTTTTATTTATTATTCGAGCAAATTCTGATTTTTGGCTGTTTACCTATGGCCGTTTGGCAATCGTTTTGATATTTATGCTTATTCTTTTGGCCATTCCCATTCGATGGTTTACCAGCAAATATAAAGTTGGAAATGAAAATCTGCAGCTAAACCGGCGGTTCATGATAACAAACAGCCGAACGATCCCTTATGCCACGATTCAGCATTCCAGACGGAAAGCTTCCCTATTCCATCGCATGGTCAACATGATTTCACTCACGTTGGAAACAAGTACAGCCGGAGATAATAGCACGGTAACCTTTCATGTTCTAACACAGAAAGAAGCACAGGAAATTGAAAAACACATTCGTGCAACAGGGAGGTTGAACCATTCAGAAAATACCTATGAGAAAGAATTCCCGGGCCAGGTAGCTGAAAACGTTCAAACAGATACGTATAATGCAGATCCTATCGTTCATTTCTCGCCGACAGCCTATGATATTTTCAAAGCTTCCTTAGCATCCTTTAGTTTTATAGCCGTGTTTCCCATTGTATGGTCGCTCCTATCAAACTTCATACAATTCTTTTCTTTCGGCGCACAAGCGGAAGATGTGTTCACCGATATTCTGGACGCTTGGCCCTGGTGGATTATTCTCGTTTCCATCATCTTGATCATACTGATTGCGATAGCTGCCGGCAGCGTGTTAACTATATTTCGATACGGCAAATATGAAATTGCTTCTGATATCGAAAAGATTTACATTACACAGGGATTTTCAGAGAGAACTGCCTTTACTATTTCCAAAGCAAATGTGCAAGCTGTCAGCATACATCAATCATGGATAAAAAGAGCTCTTGGAATTGCGGAAATAAAATTGATTTGTGCAGGAAATACAGGCAGTGAAGATGCAGAAGTAAACAGACTGTATCCTTTTCTTCCTGTACAGCGTGCATACACAATGATTGAAGAAATATTACCCTCTTATCAGGTAACTTCAGAAATGAATCGTTTGCCTAAAAAAGCTTGGCTGCTTCAGATGCTAAAGCCCAGCTGGGTTTGGATGATTGCAACAGGCTTGCTTTATTATGTTAAACCTGACTTTTTAGGCTTGGAAATACCCTGGTGGATACTTTCCATCGTTATTTTCATCCTGGTAATCATGTCTAGACTGCTTTATTTCTACCAGACGCGCTATGCAGTGAACGACTCCATTGTGCAGTTTAAGACTGGCGGTTTTAATACAAGATTTTTCTTGTCTAAGAGAACTAAAATAGCAGAATTTCAGCTGACACGTCATACCGTCCAGCAAAAGCTGGGATTAGCTTCTATTGTAGTAAGCAATCGTGCAAGGCCTGTTGTGTATACAAGGATCAGCAACCTTCCCATTGAATGGTGTCAAGATTTTAGCAGATGGTATATGTTAAAGAAATAGTGCATCTGCATTTATTTAGAGTTGAAAGCTTCTGCTTACATCTCAAAACAGGCGTGATTCCTCCATCATAGAATGACAGAGGAATCACGCCTGTTCCTTTCATGAATCACTATTTGCTTTTTAAAAGAAGGAAAAAAGAATCATGCTTCCTATTGCTAATAATAAGGAAACATAAGCAAAAAACTTTTCAGCTTTTGTTTTATTTCTGACAAAACAAATGATACTGATCACCAAAAAATAGAATGGGAAAAACCACGAATATATTTCTGGAAAAGCGGCAAGCATCATGATAGCCACAATACCTGTTAAAAAATAGATATTCGTATTCCTTTTTCCTTCCATGCTGTCCGTTCTTACCATGAAAACATTCCTCCTATATTGGGCAACAGGACACGAATTATTATGTAAGCCTGGTTCTCATTTTTTTGTGATGGATGTGAAGAAACATACGGAGATATATACTTTTTTATTTGAACCTTTTATTCAATTTTGCGGGCATTTTGTTTATCCTGACAAATCCTTCATACCCTACACAAATGATGTAAATAATGATTTTTAGGGTATAACATAGTAAGGCAACCGTAAATAACGATGAATGATGTATTGGAGGAAGGTGATGTATCATGAAAATATTCCAAAGTATCTTATCTGGTTTCTGCTTTGTAATGATTTATGTCCTTATTATACTTTGCGCACCACTTATTCTAACGTTGCTTCATCTGTTAGGTCTGCCTCAGCATGCTTCTATCTTTGGTTCCGGCTTATTTGAAATGGAGACGAGTCAAGGCGGTTTTTACTCTCAAATATCTTTATTAGGATGTATTCTCTCCTTTTTCACAGGGACGATTTTTTATTATATTCTCTATCCGATAAAAGAAAAGCGCAGAAGACGGTAGTCGAATCATTTATTTTAATAAAATGCAAAAAGATTCCCCTGACCTTTCCGTTAATGTGAAGATCTGAGGAATCTTTTGATAAAAGAAACGCATACCTATTGCCCGCTGTTTGTCTGTATAATCCCGCTTTCCAATATTTGAATAATTCTTTCTGTCTCTATTTCTTCTTCATCCCAATTTATTTCCGGAAGAAACACATAACGTGCCACAATATACGATAAAATCGATGTAGCAACCGTGCGTATAATTGTGTCTGTCTTCATGTCAGCCAGCTGTCCTTTGTCTTGATAATACGTGACGATTTCCCTCAGTTTATCAAAAATATCATTCCCTACATATTCAATAAACTTTTCTTTTAAATCGGGATGAAATGGAATTTCTTGTACTAAAATCTTTAACATCGGTAAATTTTTTTGAATAAATTCTTTTCGATTCTCAATCATCGCCCGAATAAAATCTTGAATATATTCAAATTCCTGATCAAGCACCTTATTCAGATCTTTTTTTATCATGGGAGCAAGCCATTTCACCATCATTGGCGAAACAACCGCCATCAGCAGCCCTTTTTTCGATTTAAAATGCTTAAAAATCGTTCCTTCTGCCACCTCTGCTTTCGTGGCAATTTCACTCGTTGATGTGCCTGCATACCCTTTTTCTGCAAATAAATCCGTTGCAGCTTCTAATATTGCGATTTGTTTTTTCGTTAATTTTGGTTCATTGTTTTCCATTTTAACTCGCCTCTTATCACGTTAGACATATCTATCTATACTATATCGGATAAGTAACTGGTTTGTCATGAATAATGGGATGATTTGATAACTTTATTCGCAGCTTGGTTGCTGCAATATGTTGAGAATTATATTTTACGATTAAAAATAGTCGTTACATGAGATAGAGATTTTGAAAAAGTTTGGTTATATCTTTAAATAAAAGTCCGTCTATTATCAGTCAGCTCTGATTTCCTTTAAAATATGATAAACAAAGAAATCCCAGCCCTATTACAAGCAATGCTTCGCCTATAACAATATTGGCTGCAATATACCCTTGTTGAATCATATTGAATTGTGCCGAATCCATCGTGCCTCCAGTAGTGGCCAAATAATTATTTGCTCCTTATCCCCACCGCTAACGCTGGTTTTCAGCTTGGAATAGCCCGCTATCGTCAGGATAGTGGATAGAATAAGAGTCCCGTATCTTTTTATAATCTCCATGATTATCCGCCTTTCCATAAAGTAAGCTATTCATGTCATTTTATCAAATTCTATTACAAACATAGCATTATTATACTGTATTTCATAATAAACCTGTCTTTTATTAAGTTTTATCAATAAATCTGCTGGGAATAGTATTACAAGAAAAACCAGTAACCCATTTGCTATTTTATTGTTGGGATATTTGAGGTGAATTTACATATTTAGCAAGCCTTCTATCCAGATATAAGGATAAATATTACTAAAAAATGGGACAATCAAGCTTTACTAAAGCATAGGGGGGCCCGCACAATGAAATCTAAAGAAAATCAAGAAAATAAACCCCATTATACAATACGCAACTGGGTCGGACTCATCCTGGGACCAGTATTATTTGCACTCGTTTATTTCCTTATTCCTGAAAACGTTTTACCGCATGAACAGAAGGTAGTACTGGGAGTAACATTGCTAGTCGCTACTTTCTGGGTGACAGAACCTGTCCCAATGGCTGCAACTTCCGTATTGCCGCTTGTCCTGTTTCCTGCTTTTCATGGTGTGGATATCGATACCGTAGCACCGGCTTACGGCAGCTCCGTCATCTTTATGTATGGAGGCGGTTTTGTCATTGCCCTGGCCATACAAAAGTGGAATCTGCATCGGCGTATTGCGCTCAATATTATTAAAATGATTGGAACAAAAAGCAATCGGATGATCCTGGGAATTCTGATTGCCACAGCAGGAATCTCCATGTTCGTTTCCAATGCTGCCACAGCTTTGATGATGCTGCCGGTGGCTATCGCACTCATTGATGAAGTGAAGGATAAAGAAATACTTAAGGGGCAAAACTTTGATTTTTTTTCAAAAGGCATCTTACTCGCTGTAGCCTATGCAGCTACAATTGGCGGTCTTGCCACACTGGTATCTGCCGTACCAAATGCTCTCTTGGCTGGAATTGCATCCTCACAGCTTGACCGGACAGTTACCTTTGCAGAGTGGCTGTTCTTCACAGGACCAATTGCAATTATCCTGTTAGTTATCTTATATTTTTATCTTACAAAGGTTAAATTTAAAGTGAAATCCTCAGAAGAAGCCGATGGTGCATTAAGCTTCGTAAAAGATGAACTTCATAAGCTTGGCAAGCTCACGTCGGACGAAATAAAGGTTGGTATTGTCTTCCTGATTACTGTCATGTTATGGATTATTTCTCCATTTGTTTCCAGCATTGGATTCATGCCTGAAAGTATTAGTGCGTTTTTTGACAATTTGGATGATGCGACCATTTCTATCTTTGGAGCAGCACTCTTATTCTTCCTGCCAAGTTCAAATAAAGCTGAACGCATCCTCGAATGGAAAGACACAACGGAATTGCCTTGGGGAATTCTTATTCTTTTCGGGGGCGGCATGTCAATCGCAACAGCATTTAGTGAATCAGGATTGAATGATTCTATCGGAGAAGTCCTGCAGATGCTTCAAGGCATGCAATATATCTTTGTAATACTGTTACTTGTTGTGTTTGTACTCAGCATTACCGAAATTCTTTCAAATACCGCTGTCTCCAATTTAATCCTGCCGCTGACTGTCGGCCTCGGGATTGCTATTGGAATTGATCCGCTTCCGCTTATGGCAGCCGCAGCATTATCTGCAGGATCTTGTTATATGCTTCCTGTTGCTACCCCGCCGAACACAGCAGTGTTCAGCGCTGGGTATTTAGAAGTTTCCGACATGGCTAAAGCTGGTGTATGGCTGAACCTCATATCCGTTGTGGTCATCACTGCCGCCGTATACTTCTGGATGCCAATTGTTTTCAGTTTATAAGATAAGTGGAAATACAACACTCTATACGCTAATCAGCTAATGATAATAAACCAAAATAAAATGGTTCCGATTATCTAATTAGGATAATTGGAACCATTTTAAGTTATTTTTAGTGAACTGTGATTCAAGGTTTTCCTCTTAAGTCATGCTGCTAAAGCGAGCTGGTAGACCCGCCATCAATCGGAAACTCAGCACCTGTCGTATACGAAGAATCATCTGATGCTAAGAACAACACTGTTTTTGCCACTTCAGCCCGTTTTCCTAAACGTCCAAGCGGATAAGTATTCCCAACTTCATCTGCGGTCTTCCCTTGCTGCTCTGCTCCATAATCCGCCATCTGTGTGTCAATATAACCTGGATGAATCGAATTCACACGAATCTGATCCTTGGCAACTTCCATCGCAACGTCCTTACTCATAATACGGACTGCACCTTTACTTGCACCGTATAATGCATGTCCAGGCGCTCCACCAAGTCCTGCAACAGAGGAAGCATTAATGATTGAACCACTTTTTTGCTTCTGCATCACAGGCAATACATGCTTCATCCCTAAGAATGTGCCTGTCACATTGATATTCATTAATTTATTCCATGTATCTAATTCAATTTCCGTGATTGGCTTGATAATATATATCCCTGCGTTGTTGAACAAGACATCAATGGTTCCAAATTGGTCAACACCCTTTTTAACAACCTCTTGCCAATCCGCTTCTTTACTGACATCATGCTTTATCGAAATAGCTTCTGCTCCAAGCTCGTTGACTTCCTTTTCTGTTTCTTTGACACCTTCAACATTTACATCAGTCAAAATAAGCTTTGCGCCTTCTTTTGCAAATAAATGAGCTGTTTCTTTTCCAATTCCGGTACCAGCTCCAGTAATCAGCGTAACTTTGTCCTGCACTCTCATCTTAACCCCTCCTTGAAATCAATAAACAAATCATAAAATTTGCTTACTTTGTATTTTTTCCCTTCCTTTATATATTTAAACAGACAAAATAGTTTTCAAATATATTCCAAAAATTCATTGTTGTACATCTCTTTTTTATTTATAACAAAATCTGGATGTGGTAACATGTTATCAAACATAGGCTGTAATAAAATAAACTGATTAGAAGAAGAACCAAAGGAGGGAATCTATATCGAAAACAACCTACATAAACCAATCAAAGATACAAATCAGCCTCCCTCAGAAACAAATGATGCGCTCCGTCGCATAACCACGATTGCTCTTATTATTTGTCTTATTTTCACAGGAGGCGGAATCTATTTTCTATTTTTACAACCCATTAACTGGATACTTGTAAGCATTTTTGCTGTTATCAGCTTTATATCCGGCCTGACTTTTGCTATGTTTATGCTGCAGAAAAAATACATCGAAAGATATGAAATTTACTATGAATTAAATGAAAAAGGGTATTTCCAAACCGCTATTGACCATAAGACCGGACAAAGAGAAGAAACATCCATCTTATTTGATTCTGTCTGGGAAGTCATTATAGGAAATAGTATCAAAGAATCTTCCTCTAATAAAAAATTGTATTATGCAGGAAAACTTATGGTTTTTAAATACAAAGACGATCAATATTATATGAGAGAATTTTTTAATGAAGAAGAATTTTACGATTGGACAGCCCGTTTTCAGGATAAAGGATCGCCATTATTTCAAACAGATGATGATCTCCGTCCTGCCCTTTTAGAACGTCAAAAATATCATACGGACTTTAACCAGCTCAAAGGAGAACCATGGAATGGGGAGAAATTCCATCAAAAAATAGGAAGAAAAATATATAAGAATCCTTTTCACCCATGGGAGCCCGATGAGAAAAAACCTGAAATTTCATTGAGAAAAAAGACAAGAAAATGGGAAATTCGAATAGGAATACTTTTGTTAGCTTATGCATTCATTCTTGGTTTAACTGTACTTCCCTGGCAGCCTGTCGCTGACGATAATACCTTTTGGGAAATGGGGTTATTATTTGTTATTGGCGTGTATGGTATCAACATACTGCTGCCGATTATTACTGTTTTTTGGAGGGCTTATACGAAATGGTTTCTCCCGTTCATTTATTTCGCTGTCCTCTTTGCAGGCCACAGTATTCCTGTATGGATTATCTCGATATTCGCTGACATTCCGCCGTTAGATATCTTTATTTTTGCGACGGAGATTATTATTATTCTGTTTGGATGGATTCCCGGGTATATCCTGCTTAAAGTAGGAAAAGGAATTTTTATGTTCATTAGAAAGCTTACTATAAAAGAAAATAACCAAATGTTATAAGAGAATAACACAAACACTGTCACAGCTCCAAAATAGGATAAGTCACCTCTATTTGCACAGTGCGCTAGAGGGGACTTATCCTATTTTGTATTATTTATTTTTAGGAATCCACAGCGTCACCTCTGTCCCCTCTCCTGCTGTACTTTTAATATTCATTCCGTGTCCAAAAAGCTTTTTCCATCTCTGATTCGTATTCAGTAAACCCACGCCCTCTTTTTCTTCCTCTTTATTTAATAATCCGGCCAATACTTCTGCTTCCATCCCTGCTCCATCATCGATAATTTTAATGTGGTAACCATCTGCTAATTGTTTCCCTTGCAGCCACAGTGTACCTGGTTTATTTTGGGAGATAATCCCATGATTGATTGCATTTTCCACGATTGTCTGGATGGACAGCGGCGGTACAAAGATATCCTGAACGTCATCAAAATCCTTATGCACGGTCAGCTTCTCCATAAATCGCTGCTGCATGATATAAATATAGGAATCTACTAACTCCAGCTCTTCCTCCAGCGATACTAACGGCTTTGTATTATTGCTATGGAAGCTTCTGGAAAGGTATCTGCCAAATTCATTCAGCAGATTCATCATCCGGTCAATATCTATATTGCTTAAGGCAGCAATGGCATTCAAAGTATTAAACATAAAATGCGGTTTGATTTGAGCTTGTAACCAAGCCGCTTCCATCCGCAATTGTTCATCAATAGAATGGCTTAAATCTGTTAATGCCTTGACCCGGGCTTGTAATTCTAACGCTTCGACTGGCTTGGCGATATAATCATTTGCACCGGATATAAAACCAGTATAAATATCCTCCGTTTGATTACGAGCCGTTAATAATAGGACAGGTAATTCGGAAAGACTAAAGCGTTCTCTAATACGTTTCGTTAATTCATAGCCGGAAAACGGCGACATCATCACATCCGAGATGACCAAATCATAGGATTGCCTCTCCAGCCACTCTATAACTGCCTCCGGATCCGTTGTACAATGCAGCTGATAATCCGGTTCTAAAAGATTTTGCATTACTTTTAAATTAACAGGATCATCATCCACAACCAGCAGAAAAAGCTTGCCTGTTGCGGAATTTTTATCATGCCATCCCATGGTATGAATGGCAGAGTCATCATAAATGCTGCCTTGTCTCCCACTCTCTGACTGTACCAAATTTATACCTGCCATTGAGCCTAAAGGCATACTAAAAGAAAAGGACGTTCCTTTGCCCAGTTCAGAATCCACATTCATTTCACCGCCATGGAGCTCAACCAATTGTCTGCAGATATTTAACCCTAACCCGATTCCCCCGCTATCTACATCAGACTTACTGAGTTTTTCATAAGGAAGAAAGATTCGTTCCAAAGCATCCGGAGCGATCCCGGCTCCTGTATCCTGAATCGTAATAACAGCCATATCTTCCTGCTCTGCAGCAGAAACAATAACCTTGCCCCGTTCTGTATATTTCACTGCATTATGAATCAGATTAAACAAAATTCGAATCAGCCGATTTTCATCTGCATATAGAGGAGGAAAATCCAACTCAATTTCATTATGTACGGTAATGGACTTTTTTGGGGAGGTAAATTGCACCATCTCGATGACACCGTCTGTAATAGAATGCAATGAAAGATTCTCTTTTTGTAACGGAATCTTCCGCTCTTTTAGTCTTGTAATATCCAGAATATCATTTAAAGTAAATGTTAATCGATGGCCAATTTGAGCTAAAAGCTGTAAATTATTGACCGTCTCAGGAGTTAAGCTGTCCCCATGTTGATTAATAACCGATTGGGCAATATTCACCATTCCATGTAAAGGATTGCGAATCTCATGAGACGTATTCGCTAAGAATTGGTCCTTTTTCTTATCCTCTTCAATTAATCTCACTGCCTGCTCTTCACTCAGCTGTGTCAATTGAATATGACGTTTAATTAATAGAATAGCGATGATAACAATGGGCACAAAAAAATCAAAGGGATAAAAAGGAAAGTCTATTTGACCTGTTTGTATTGCCGCTCCCCACACTACATTAGAGGTATAGCTGCATATCAAGAGTAAAATCAGAATCCCGTTCTTATCTCCGCGAACAATTTGCCTGAGTGTAATGATAAACAGATAAGCAATAGCAACAGCATCATATACAAACAACAGCATCGATAAAACGGTAAAATGCTCCAGTGAAAAAACAGTCAAGGTCAATACCGCCATCACGATAGCAATAACGCCTAACACCTTGATAAACTTCTGATGCATTTGATACAAATGCTGAATAAATTTAATCAAGACAAATAACACCAGAATATAGATGGCGACCAGCAGCCGGAAGGAGACATCTGCACTAAACGGCAATTGAACAAATACTTCATCGTCTAATAAATTCCCTACAGCAATCAAGAATGACATGAACCCAAAATAAACTAATTCGGTTTGCTGCTTCCCTTTATTCATAAGGAAAATGGCAAAAGCATACAGGGCATGCAAGAATAGAATGATAATAACGGTTAACTGAAGGAAGCGGGACAGATTGGTTTCCTGATTGACAGCTTCTGCCGTTCCAAAAGAAACCGTCTGATCGACTCCACCTGCAAACGGAAGCTCATGATTCGAAACTTGCAAGATAATTTCCAGTTCACGCTTATCCGGATCCGCATAAAACAGACTGGTAATCGGTCCGCGAATATGTGACTGTTCCGTTTTCTCGGCAGTTGGGTAATTCACCGATTCTACAAGCTGATCATTTACCCTGATATTAACTGCCGTATGTATGTTATTCAGACGCAGACCGAGAAAAGGAGGACTCGCATCCGGCAGCAGCACCTTCAAATAATAACTGCCATATCCCAAGCTGTTTTCCTGATTTGCATTAACCATCCTCAGCTCATTTCGCCAATCACCAGGAACCTGAATCAATGTGGAGTCCACCGCATCAGATATACCTGTTATATCTATGAATTGATTGGGATAAAAAATCCACTCCCCATTTAAAGAAATCGTCTCTTTGTCAGAAAAATCCCAATCTGTTAAATCAAGCACGCCCTCTGTGATTACAGGCTGCTCTCCTTTGTTATGGTAATTAATCCACATGAATCGAAAACTGATCAGGCACGTAAAAAATAATAATAAAATGGCAAAAACCTTGAAGTATGTATAGGTATTCTTATTTTTCATCGCAGCGACCGCCCTGCCGTTATTTGTTAAAGAACAGCCTTCTTTATAAGAATCAGCACCCATTGAGGGGTGCTGAAAGACAGGAAGATTGCTCCATTCCAGAACATCTCACTTCACGACTTGGCCAATTCTTTTATATTTTTTAGAATAAAATCTATCATAAAAAGCATGGTATATTAACAAGATTCTCTCTTTTTCTAGTATTATAGCAAATAATACTACATAAAACCCTGCAGAATGAATATAAAGTCATGAAAAATACCTATTCCCTATTTTATAAAAGACAGTTGTCACTCATATAAATACATACCATAAAAAGATTATTTTATTCCATTTCTTTAAAATGTTCTTCAATCACATACGCTGTTTCTTCAATCGATTTATCTGTCACATCAATCGTAAAAATACCAAATCGTTTGAAAACCTGTTGTGAGTAGTCGAGTTCGTTATATATTTTTTCTAAATCGGTATAACTCGTTGAATGATTTAAACCTAATGAATCTAATCGATTACTTCTAATTCTAGATAAATTATCTGGATGGCAAACTAACCCCACCAGCTTATGCGGATCTACATCTTCCAGTATCTGTGGTAAGGGAACCTCCGGAATCAGAGGTAAATTGGAAACTTTATACCCTTTATTCGCTAAATACATACTTAATGGTGTCTTTGAGGTTCGTGATACACCTAACAAGACTAAATCGGAATCTATAAAGCCTTGCGGGTTCTTGCCATCATCATATTTCACCGCAAATTCAATAGCTGCGATGCGGTTAAAGTATTCCGTATCTAATTTATGAACTGTTCCAGGTTCTTCAATGGGACTCGAACCGGTTCTTGCTTGAATCATTTCAAAAAATGGATGCATTAAATCTAAATACATGAGACCTGTCTGATGACTGAAATTTCGGGCAGTTTCAGCTAGACGATGATTAACTAAGGTGCTAACAACAATCGCTTTATCCTTTAAGGCATCCTGCAAAATTCCCAATAACTCCTCTTCTCGATTTACTAATGGAAAGCGATAGCTTTTATTAAAATTCAAATCCGGATATTGTGCACTGACGGCTGTTAGTAACTTTTGTGATGTTTCTCCGAGTGAATCAGAAATAGAGTAGATGATGATTTCATTTTTCATAATAGATGGATATCCCCTTTTATTTATTTAATTCTGCATTTCTGGCTTGCTGCGTAATGTAATTAAGTATTCGAGACTTCGTAATTTTACCAATCACTTTTTTGTGATTTTCCTCTTCAACGACTGGCAGTGAATCAACTTCAAAATCCTGTAAGATAGTGGCTGCTTCCAGTATATTGATATTTTTTTGACAGACTTTAATATGCGGCATTCGTGTCATACACACTACAACTGGCGTATTATCAATATCTGAATTTAATGATGCCCTTAATAAATCCTTCCTGGATAAAACACCCACGAGAAGTTTTTCTTCATCCACCACGTACAGGGAACCAACATCATAAATAAACAAATTAGTGATGGCATCTCGAATCGATGTATTTTGGTTAATCACTAAGGGTGGAATCATAATTTCATCGATTTTCGTATCAAAGGTCTTAAAAAAGAAAAAGGCTTCTAAATCCGAACCTGAATACGTATAGCCGATTTTAGGTGTAGCTTGTAAAATACCTGCTAATGTCAAAAACGATAAATCTGAACGTAACGTAGCTCTAGAAACATCTAACAGCTCAGATATTTTTTCCCCGCTGACCGGCTGATAATCTTTTACTAATTGGATGATTTGTTCTTGTCTTTCACTTAATTTCATACTTGGACCTCCAAAGAAAGCTATCAAACAATGTTATTATTATGTTTTCATTATACACATATTAATGAATATTTTAAACTAATAATCACATATTTATGTATTGACACACATATTTTTGTCATATATGATGATTATTAAATAAATGTGACACACAATTAAATCATTGGAGGTTTCTCATGGAAAAATTAATTTATACATTTGATGAAGGACGAAGCGGGAACAAAGAATTGCTGGGCGGCAAAGGAGCCAATCTTGCAGAAATGACTCATTTGGGATTACCTGTACCTGAGGGCTTTACGATTACTACAGAATGTTGTATGAATTATTTAGCAGATGCTTCCTTTTTTGAAGAGCAATTAAAAGCAGAAGTTTTGAAAGCGATTCAAAATTTAGAGTCAGAAACAGGGAAATCTTTTACATCTACTGAAAATATTCTATTAGTTTCTGTTCGAAGCGGCGCTGCCTTTTCCATGCCCGGCATGATGGACACCATTTTAAACCTTGGCTTAAATGATCATAGAGTTCAAGATTTTGCCAAATTGACCAATGTGAACTTTGCCTATGACTGCTACCGCCGTCTCTTGCAAATGTTCGGTGATGTCGTTTACGGAATCCATAAAGAACAATTCAATGTATTGCTGCATCAAACAGAGAAGCGTTTGAATAAAAAAGTAACTGATTTTAGCGAAGCAGAGCATATAGAATTGATTGAATTGTATAAGAATTTGTTCTCTAAGAATAAAGTAGCCTTTCCACAGGATCCAATGGAGCAATTATTTGAAGCAACGAAGGCTGTTTTCAAATCCTGGAATAACCAGCGGGCGAAAGTATATCGCGACCTGCACCATATTCCTCATCATTTAGGAACAGCTGTTAATGTCCAGTCAATGGTCTTTGGCAACAGCGGTGAGGAAAGCGGAACAGGAGTGGTCTTCACTCGCAACCCTTCTCTCGGTGATAATAAATTATTTGGTGAATTTCTAATCAATGCCCAAGGTGAGGATGTCGTTGCAGGAATTCGTACACCGGAGCCGATTGAATCTCTGCAAACCATTTTGCCAGAAGCTTATAATGATTTTATTAAACATTCTCACAAACTGGAGCAGCACTATAAGGATATGCAGGATATCGAATTTACAATCGAAAATGGCAAGCTGTATATTCTGCAGACCAGAAATGGAAAGCGCACCGCTAAAGCTACCTTGAAAATCGCTTTGGATTTAGCAGCTGATGGTTTAATTTCAAAAGAAGAAGCAATTATGCGCGTCTCTCCTGATGTCATCGATCAATTGATTCATCCGGTCTTTGATACCGAAAAACTGACAGCAGTGGATGCTTTCGCAACAGGTTTACCTGCCAGTCCAGGCGCAGCAACGGGATCAATCGTCTTTACAGCTGATAAAGCAAAAGAATACACTGCTTTAGGAAAAAAAGTAATTCTGGTCCGTCAAGAAACCTCACCAGAAGATATTGAAGGCATGGTGGTCAGTGAAGCAATTGTTACCAGCCGTGGCGGGATGACGTCGCATGCAGCCGTTGTTGCCAGAGGAATGGGTACTTGCTGTGTCACCGGCTGTGAAGCATTAACAGTCAATGAAAGCGCCAAAACTGTATTATGTGGTAACCATACCCTGACGGAAGGCGATATGATTTCTGTTGACGGCAGTACAGGAAGCTTATATTTAGGTGAAATCCCGACGATTGTTCCTGAAAACGATCAGAGCTTGCAGCAATTACTTACTTGGGCAGACGAATGCGCTGAGTTGAAGGTTCGTGCGAACGCTGAAACATTACAAGACTTACAAACAGCGATTGATTTTGGCGCAACAGGAATTGGTTTAGCCCGAACAGAGCATATGTTTTTTGGGGAAGAGCGTGTGCTGGAAATGCGCCGCTTGATTCTGGCTAAAGATGAAGAGGAAGTTCAGTTTGCTTTAAATAAATTACTAAGCTTCCAGCAAGAAGATTTCTATCAAATGTTAAAAACCGTTCAAGATAAACCAATGGTGATTCGTCTGCTTGATCCGCCAATGCATGAATTTTTGCCGCATGATGCCAATGAAATCAAGTCATTGGCTGATCAACTAAACAGACATTCATCTGCTGTGGAGAAACAAATCGAAAAATTACAAGAAACCAATCCAATGCTGGGCCATCGTGGCTGTCGCTTAGGCATCACTGAACCACTTATTTATCAAATGCAAGTCAAAGCGATTTTCAATAGTGCCATTCAATTAGCAAAAGAAGGCTTGACGATTTGCCCAGAAATCATGGTACCTTTAATTTCAGAAAAAGCCGAGCTGGACTACGTTAAAAGCTTTTTAACGGAAACCATCGAAGCTACATTCAAGGAGCATCAAATGGAGCCCTTTCCTTACGAAATCGGGACCATGATTGAATTACCGCGCGCATGTATCATCGCTGACCAATTAGCAGAAAATGCCGATTTCTTCAGCTTCGGTACCAATGATTTAACTCAAATGACATTTGGATTTTCTCGCGATGATATCGGTAAGTTTATCAATGCCTATAAAGAAAAACAGATTATGCAGCAAGACCCGTTCCAGGTTCTGGATCAAAGCGGTGTCGGCGAATTGATTAAGCTCGCTGTCGACAAAGCAAGACAAACGAAAGAAAACATGATGATCGGTATTTGCGGCGAAGTTGGCGGCAATCCTGAATCGATTTCTTTCTTCCAACAAATCGGCATCGATTATGTTTCTTGTTCACCATACCGCATTCCCGCCGCTCGTTTAGCTGTAGCGCAAGCAGTGTTAGAATAGAAAAACATACTATAAAAAAATAGCAGCACAGACCAAAGCCATGGTTTGTGCTGCTATTTTTTATCGTAGAGATGAAGGAAAGCTGACCAACTCCTTGGAATCATTGTCAAATTCGGATTATAAATCAGCTTAGCCCCTCTCTTATTTGAACCAGCATAAAATTAGCTTCAATATCCTTTTTGAATATCTACCTTATTTTCCAAGTCCTGCCCTGCTTCCACTCTTTTCAGCGTGTCAACAAAGCAATCCGCTGCTTCTTTTGCCGTTGTGACAGCAGATATATGAGGTGTTATTGTAATAGCTGGATGCTCCCAGAATGGATGCGATACAGGCAACGGTTCTTCATGGAAAACATCCAGTACAGCAAACCGTACTTGCTCCTTCTCCAAGGCAGCCAGCAAATCTGCTTCAGCAACAGACCTTCCTCTGCCTGCATTGATAAATCCAATATTGTCCGTTTGATCAAATAAGCGTTTATCAAATAAATCTGCTGTTTTCTCTGTTAACGGCAATGTATTGATTACATAATCCGCTTCTTTTATAAATGAAAATTGCGAGTCAATAGCTGCAACTTGGTTAAAAGGTGCCTTCTGCTTTCCGCTTAAAGAAATGCCGTAAACCTTCATTCCAAATCCGGATAGAATCTCTGCCAGCCTACTGCCGATTTCACCGGTTCCATAAATCACTGCTGTTTTCTCACTCAATAATATAGGAGAAAATTCCTTCCAGACCTTCTCTTCTTGCTGGGCTGCAAACGTCTGATGCGCTTGGGTATCCCTTAACATATAGCTTAAGCAATATTCCCCGATGCGCTGTCCAAACGAGCAGACAGTACGTGTTAATAATACTTTTTCATTCCAATTCTGATCATACAAAAATCCATCGACACCGGCGCCTAGAGAATGTACCCATTTCACTTTGCCGTAGTCCGTATCCTTCCGCAGCTGAAACCCGCAAAGAGCATCCGCCCATTCCAGGTCTTCTTCCGTTATAGCGTCCTCTGTTATGTAACGAATTTCTTTATCCAGCTTATAATGTGCTATGTGTTTTTCTAATTCCTTTATTAACGGACTGGCAATAATTATTTTTTGGATGTTCATATTAATCTTCTCCCTTCTCTCTTTATTATAGAGGATTATTTTATTTTTTGAAAAATATCCATCATAATACTTTTATAATTCTGTTATTTATTTGGAAATACTCTATCCAAAATATATCCCGTTAAATAGGACTAGTCAATATATGTAAATATTGATATACTGAACATTTCATATTCAAGTATATAGGAGTTTACAAATCATGAAAGATGTTTTTTTAACGGTATTATTTTGCATGATAGCTTCCATTGCCGTCATAACCTTTTTCCCTTTTATAGCCAACCTGTTTACTGTTGGGAACTTACGTGGATTCTTTGATTTAACTATTTTCTTTCTGCTGGTCGTGATATTAAAGATTTCACTTGATAACAAAAAGAATCATGAAAAATGATGAATCACAGAAGTGTTGTCAATCAAGAAATCCAGCAGGTTGACTTTTCATTTTTAATCGTTTACTATTGTTGTTAATTTAAAATCTAATTCGATGACGGGAAAGAGTAATTATCTCCTTCTTATCTACAGAGAGTTGACCCTGTGCTGAAAGTCAACGTTAAGAAAGCTAATGAAAATCCTCCCTGAGAAGCAAAGTTGAAATGTACATTAAACTTTGACGGCATTCTACCGATATCCAGAACGCGTATGATAGTACGTAGTGAAAATCCATTCCGAAAACCACTGCTTATGTTGGTTTTTTTATTTTTATGAAGAATGTAAGCCTCCCGATTCTCTCTGCGCAGAATCGGGATTTTTTAATTTTGATAATGAGGTGAAAAAAATTGAAGGAATCAAGTGCAGCTCGTGAATTAAGAATTCGAAACCAATGGGAAAGAGATCATACTTTCCAGCACTCTATTTCCAACAGAGAAGGTAAAGAAACCTTTGTTTTTTACGAAGGACCGCCGACAGCTAACGGATTGCCGCATGCCGGCCATGCTCTAGGCAGAACCATCAAGGACTTTGTAGCAAGATATAAAACCATGTCAGGCTATCAGGTTTTACGAAAAGCTGGCTGGGATACCCATGGATTACCTGTTGAACTGGAAGTAGAAAAGCAATTGAATATCCGCGGCAAGGAACAAATTGAAGAATATGGTGTGGAGAACTTTATCGCGAAATGTAAAGAAAGTGTTTTTACCTACGAAAATGAGTGGAAGCAATTCACCGATGCGCTTGGATATTGGGTAGATATGGAGAACCCTTATGTCACACTGAACAATGCGTATATCGAATCGGTCTGGCATATCCTTTCTGACATTCATAAGAAGGCTTATTTATATCAAGGTCATCGTGTTGTTCCTTATTGCCCCCATTGTGAGACGTCGCTAAGTTCTCATGAAGTGGCTCAAGGGTATAAAGACGTCACTGATTTATCTGCTACTGCCAAATTTCAGGTAAAAGGAAAAGATAATGAATATCTATTAGGCTGGACAACAACACCTTGGACACTTCCAGCCAATGTGGCTCTCGCAGTGAATCCGGAAATGGAGTATATGCGTGTGCAGCAGGGAAATGAAATATATATCGCAGCAAAATCATTAGTCCAAGATGTGATGAAGGAAGACTATAACGTCTTAGAAATTATCAAAGGACAGGATTTAATTGGTCTCTCCTACCATCCTCCATTCGATTTTATCACTGTTTTTAACGGATATGTCGTGATTGGTGCAGATTTTGTGACAGATACAAGCGGAACTGGGATTGTTCATGTAGCACCGGCACATGGAGAAGATGACTATCAAGCGGTTCAGGAGAATCATCTTGATTTTGTTCATGTTGTTGATACAAAAGGACAGTACAAAGATGTAATTACACCACTGGCAGGGAAATTTGTGAAGGACTGTGATATAGATATCATCAAAATGCTCGCTGAAAAAAACCTGCTATTTGATAAAGAAAAGTACGAACACAGCTACCCGCATTGCTGGCGCTGTGATACCCCCCTTCTCTATTATGCTATGGAAGGATGGTTTATTAAGACAACAGCGGTCAAAGAAAAAATGATAGAAAATAATCAAGGGGTGGAGTGGTTTCCTGCTCATATGAAAGATGGCAGATTTGGTAACTTCTTAGAGAATATGGTTGATTGGAATATTGGCCGGAACCGTTACTGGGGAACACCGCTTAACGTATGGATCTGTGATTCCTGCGATGCCCAAAAATCACCGGGTTCCATCAAAGAATTAAGAAAACTGTCTATCGATTCAATCCCTGAAGATATCGAATTGCATAAGCCTTATGTAGATCATATTCATTTTGCTTGTGACTGTGGAGGAAAAATGCATCGGACCAGTGAAGTAATCGATGTCTGGTTTGACAGCGGCTCGATGCCGTTTGCTCAGTATCATTACCCTTTTGAAAATGAAGCATTATTCCAAAGCCAATATCCTGCTGATGTTGTTATCGAAGGAGTTGATCAGACAAGAGGCTGGTTCTACAGTTTATTAGCCGTATCCACCTTATTCACTGGAAAATCGCCGTACAAACGTGTACTTTCACTAGGGCATATTCTAGATGAAAATGGGCAAAAAATGTCTAAAAGTAAAGGTAATGCTTTATCTCCTATGGAGTTAATCAATGAATTTGGCGCAGACGCACTCAGATGGGCTTTACTTGCAGACAGCTCGCCATGGAATAATAAACGCTTTTCCAAAAAGACAGTCAGCCAAGCAAAATCAAAAGTGCAGGATACACTTCTAAACGTGTATTCCTTCTATCAAATGTATGCCAAAATCGATAACTTTCAACCAGAAAAAGATACTGGCGGTCATCCAACTACACTTGATAAATGGGTACTTTCTCGTTTGAATTCCGTTATTCAAGAGGTTACTCAAAGCTTGGATGCCTATGATATCACTAAAGGAGCAAGAGCCATTTCATTATTTATCGATGAACTCAGCAACTGGTATGTCAGACGTTCCCGACAGCGATTCTGGAGTGAAGGAATGACGAAGGATAAGCAGGCAGCATTCCATACTCTTTTTGAAGTTCTGACAAAGCTGTCGCAAATCATGGCTCCTTACACACCGTTTATGACAGAAGAAATTTACTCTGATTTAACCGGTTTAAGTGTCCACTTATCTGATTTCCCTCAATCTGATCAAACACAGATTGATACAGAACTGGAAAAAGATATGCACGCCGTATTACAGATTATCGAGCAAGGGCGTTCCCTGCGTAATGCAGTGGAAATGAAAACAAAGCTCCCTTTAGCCCAACTGATTGTAATGTCAAAAGAAAGAACGGATCTGTCTGGATTAGAAAACTACAACTCCATTATCAAAGAAGAGCTGAATGTCAAGAATGTCCGATTCAAGCAGCTGGATTATCAGCTATTACAATTCGTTCTTAAATTAAACTTTTCAGTAGCTGGTCCAAAGGTTGGCAAGGCTGTCGGTGAATTAAAAAAGAAAGTAGAAGCTTTAAGTAATGCCGATAAAGAAAAATTCATCGCAGACAAGGAATATCCGTTTACCCTGCAATCTGGGGAAACAGTCACTTTGACTACAGAAGATGTACTGATTGAGAAAAAAGGAGCGGACGGATTTGTGTTAGCTGAAGGAAGTACGTTTATGACGTTGTTGAATATCCGTTTAACCGAGGAATTAAAGGAAGAGGGCTTTGTCAGGGAGTTTGTCCGCGCTGTACAGACTTACCGCAAAGAGTTGAATCTTCCTGTTGAACAGCGTGTACAGTTGTTCGTCCATATGGATGAAGCTTTGCAAAGCATTTTAACAAAATTTGATAAGCTGGTGCATCAGCATCTCATCCTCGATTCGATTCAGTTTGAGAAAAAGGCTGAGATGAAGTCATTTAAAGTGGAAGGATATGAGATAGCTTTATTTATTCAGGATTAGTGAGAAAAAAAGCAGATTGTTTTGATCTGCTTTTTTCAATTTCCCCTATAGATAAGAAAACAGATGAATTGACTTTAGCATTTTAACGAAACTGGTCTTATCAATACATCTAAAATTCATCTTCTAATTATCAGCTTAAGCTAAATTATCTAAGCATTAAAACCAAATATCACTAACCTGATGACCGGATTGAATTGGGTCTGTAGGATCCACTCCCAGATTCATTAAGCCAGTTATCCATGCTTGCCCCGATAGCTTAGGAACAATAGCTTCTTTATCCTTTACTTTAGAAAGGGATATGATTTTACTATTAAATTTGGTTCCAGTAATCGATTCATTTTCAAATTCTTCATCAACATCAATTAATCCCTTTGCATACATCACTGCCAAACGTGCACTGGTTCCAGTACCACATGGTGACCGATCCATTCTTCCATGTAAAACAACCGTACCATTTTTACTGATAACACCAGCTTGAGAGCGTTTTAAAGGCCCTTCAAAAATAATATTAGACACATTTCGAATTTTGCTGTTCTCTGGATGAACAACCGTTAACTGTTCATTTACGGCTTTTTTGATTTTTTGACCAACTAAACACATTTCATGCGCTTCATCTGGTGTAATATGAAACCCTAACGCTTGCGCATTCACATGCGCAAACATCATTCCTCCATAGGATGTGTCAACCTGAATATCCCCTATCCCTTCTACCTTTACAGGGGCATTCAAATGTATTGCAAAAGCCGGAACGTTTGTTAGCTCTACCTTCTTTACTTTTCCATCTTCGCACACACATTTTACTTTAATGAGTCCTCCAGGAGCTTCTAAAACTAATTCAGTCACCGGCTCTTTCATAGGAAGTATTCCATTTTCTAATAAAACAGTAGCTACACAAATTGTATTTGAACCTGACATCGGCGGATATTCTGTGCTCTCCAAAATAATATAGCCCATATCTGCTTCTGGATTAGCAGGAGGCACGAGAATATTTGCATTATGGAATGGACCGCCACGAGGTTCAAAAAGTAATAATTTTCTTATGTCATCCATATGTTTCTCGAAATATTCTTTTTTCTCGAACATGGTATCACCAGGTATAGGCGGGATACCTCCTACTACCACGTTGCCTACTTCCCCTTCTGCGTGAGCACCGACTACATCAATTTTACGCGACCATTTCATGAAACTCCTCCTTCATAGTTTGAAAGCGAGTCTTGCTTTACATGATGAAGCTGCGAATTCTCCATGGAAGGAAGAATTCGAGCTTCATAAAGTTAAATTGTTTCAACATATAAGCAAACGCTTACAAAAATTCAAATAACCTTTGTCCCGCTTTTAGATGACTGGGAAGCTTCTTCTTGCCGCGTTTCCCAATAATCCGCATTCTTGATTCCTAGCTTTACTGGATCAAAAACAGGATCTTTACCTGCTTTTTTCTGTTCTTTATAATCCTTTAAAACCTTGAGTGCTACCCCAGATAACAGCAACGTACTGATCAAGTTCAAATATGCCATGCTTCCTAATCCGATGTCTCCCATTGCCCATGCTGTAGATGCGGAAACAATAGCGCCGACAAAGGCAAAAATAAGTATACCTATACGTAACGGAAATAAAAATAATTTTTCCTTTTTATTGGAATGGCCAATAATATACGTAGCACTAGATTCTGTCTTGTAATAGTAGGTTATCATAGTGGTAAAACAAAAGAAAAATAAGGCAATAGCCATAAAAGCAGATCCAACACCTGGCAAAACGGTATCTACTGCCAGCTGCACATTTACTGAGCCAGCTTCTACACCTGGAACATTAACGACAGATGCTGCCCCTTCTACATTGTACATCCCTGTAATAAGAATCATAAAAGCAGTTGCCGAGCATATAATCCAAGTATCAACATACACGGCCAGTGCCTGAACCAGTCCCTGCTTTGCCGGATGCGATACTTCTGCAGCAGCTCCTTCGTAAGTTTCTGAACCTGCTCCTGCAGCATTCGAGAAAAATCCTCTTTGAACCCCCCACGATATAGCTGCTCCAATCATACCTCCAAATGTTGCTTCAGCCCCAAAAGCGCTTGATATAATCAATGAAAATAAATCTGGAATAGCCCGAAAATTAAATCCTAAAATAATAATACAGACTATAATGTAACCAATTGCCATAAAAGGTACTAAATACTCCGCAGTTTTAGCAATTCTTTTTACACCGCCAAAGACACATAACCCCATTAAAAGAACAAGGATAATCCCAATAACATATGGCGGAATCCCAAAAGCTCCCTCCATTGAAGCCGCAATCGTATTAGATTGAATATTCATCAGGAAAAATCCTGTTGCCAAAGTTGTTAATATTGCAAAAATAATACCCAGTTTTCTAAATCCAAGACCTTTTTCAATAAAATATGGCGTCCCGCCACGCAATTCTCCATTCACTTTACTTTTATAAACCTGCGATAATGTAATTTCAATAAAACTTGTAGCTGCTCCAAAGAAAGACATTACCCACATCCAAAATACTGCTCCCGGTCCCCCAAGTGTGATTGCTGTTGCAACTCCTGCAACATTACCAGTTCCGATTCTGCTCCCCAGTGACATTGAAATTGCCTGGAAGGAAGACACGCCGGATTCAGAAGATCTTCTCACAAACATTAGCTTGATCATATCTTTTAAATGTGTCACTTGCACAAATCTGGTCATAATAGAAAAGAATAAACCAATCACTAAAAAACTGAAAATAAAATACTGATTCCAGACAGCTCCGCTTAACCAATCTATAAATGCGCTCATATAACTCTCCCTTATCTATTTCAGATTTTTTAATCTTACTAATTTCCTCTGTTAGCAGTTATCTAAAGTCATTCGATTCTATTGGTTTTCTATAACTATGTCCGAACTAAATACATTTTCTCTATCCTGGAAGTGATCCATAATTATTTTCGTCACATCTTTTGGACTTGCGTAGCTTTTCCGTTCTGCCGGCTCATCCTCCCGCCAGAGGCTGGTGTTCATATTTCCCATGTATGCCGCAAGTACCCTAATATCTGTGTCTTTTGTTAAATCCGTTAATGCTTCTGAAAACCCCCGCATTCCAAATTTACTGGCACTATATATGATTTCATCTGCTTTGGCAGTTTTGCCAGAATTGGAAATAATATTTAAAATATCTCCCCCATTCCTGCGTTGCATATCTGATAAAACCTCTTTGGTGCAATAAATTGCTCCTTTTACATTTGTATCAATCAACAAATCAACTTCTTTGTTATCCATTTCAGCTAATGATTTAAAAATACCAACTCCGGCATTATTTACGAGACAGTCTATCGTATCATGTGATTCATATATTTTTTTGAACACTTCTGTTACACCTTTGGATTCTGTAATATCCACTTCATATATGGAGGATTTTCCTTTGATTTTTTGCGATGCCTTCTCCAATTTATCAAGTGTTCTTCCCAACAGACACACTTCATAATCAAGTTCAGAAAAAGCATATGCTAATTCTGAACCCAAACCGCTCCCTGCTCCTGTGATAACCACTGTTTTCATAAAATCGACCACTCCTAAAAACCGAATGAACCCGTATGCTTTCTTAACCTGTCCCACCGGAATCTAAAGACATCATTAAACTAAACTGGACCAATCAGCAAACGCTTACAATAAACTAAATAACCTTTCTTTCTTTTTTAGCTGGCTGCACACTTTCCTCTTGTGCCGGTTCCCAAAAATCCGCATTTTTAATTCCAGCTTTCACCGAATCAAATACTGGATCTTTTCCTTGTTTTTTCTGCGCATCATAATCCTTTACTGCCTTTAAGACTGGCTTTGTCAGAAATAGCAATGCTATCATGTTTAGCCAAGCCATGACCCCAAATCCTAAGTCGCCAAAACTCCATGCCAGGGCAGCTGAATTTGTACTATTATAAAAAACGGTGACTAAAAGCCCACATTTCAATACTGTTAATGGCCACTGCAGCTTCTTTTTACGGTTACGGTTAAGATAGGCCAGACTGGTTTCCGCTTTATAGGAGTACGTAATCAAACTGGTAAAAGCAAAGAAGAAGATCGCAACAGCAACGAAAGGACCCCCGAATCCCGGTAAAATCGTTTCAACGCTTAATTGGACATTGTTGGAACCTGCTTCCACAGCACCAATATTGTTCTCAACCACTGTGCCATCATCCAGCTGAACATTATACATTCCAGTAATCAAGACCATAAATGCAGTAGCAGAACAAATAACCAGGGTGGTGATATACACGGATAATGCTTGCACTAATCCTTGTTTAACAGGATGGGAAACCTCTGCTGCTCCTGTTTCAAAGGTTTCACTTCCAAAGCCGGCAGCATTCGAAAAGGCTCCTCTTTGTACGCCCCAGGCGATTGCTGAACCTATGATTCCGCCAAATGTAGCACTTGGATTGATTGCGCTGGAAACAATTAATGAAAGTACATCTGGTATGGCTGTAAAATTAACAGCTAAAATAACAACACATACACCGATATAACCAATTGCCATAACTGGAACAATCGTCTCCGCTGTTTTTGCGATTCTTTTTACCCCTCCAAAAATAACAACAGCCAGTAAAATCACGAGTAACGTACCTGTTATTGCCGGAGCTATACCAAATGCGTCATCAAGAGAAAGCGCTATAGTATTTACTTGAATCCCCGGGACAAGAATCGTCATAGAAACCATTGTCACGGCTGCAAATATGACGGCAAACCATTCTTTCTTTAACCCTTTGCCAATATAATACGGGACGCCTCCGCGGTATTCCCCATCCTGCTTCACTTTATAAATCTGTGCAAGCGTGGTTTCCATAAAAGCAATACTGGCAGAGAAAAAAGCCAAAATCCACATCCAGAATACAGCTCCCGGCCCCCCTAATGTGATTGCAGTCGCTACACCGGCTATATTACCAATACCAATTCTGCTTCCAATCGACATCGATAATGCCTGAAACGAAGAAATACCTGCCTCCGACTTTCCGCCAGTAAATGTCAGTTTAAACATGTCCTTAATATATCGAAAATGAATGAAACGCGTTGCTATGGAGAAAAACAATCCCAGTGCCAGAATAAAAATAACCAACGCTGGACTCCATACAACATCGTTTAATCGCCCTATAAATTCACCCATGTTATCCCCCTTGTTCACGGGCCTAAAAACTAGAATCCATTTTAGGCCCCGTACCAGAAAATCGGTTAATATACTTTATATGCCTGACCCGTTTGCGCTCCAAAGACACTTTTTCGATAAGCTAAGCCAATCCGTTTGGAAGAAACAGGTTCGAACCCTTGGAATAGTTTACCATATTTTTCTTTTGATTTCTCCAGCATCGATGGACTGACATGATTGATCCGGATTCCACGCGGCATTTCAATGGCTGCTGATTTCACAAATGCAGTTACTCCGCCATTCGCCATTGCCGATGAGGATGCTGTTTTCAATGGATCATCCATTAAAACACCCGTTGTCAGCGTAATGCTTCCGTTATCTCTCAGATAATGTAAACCAATTAACACGAGGTTAACCTGTCCAAGCTGCTTGCTGTTTACCGCAATCATATTCTGTTCCGGTGTCAGTTCATCCACTGTGGCAAAATGGGCCGAACCTGCAGCGCAAATGATGCCATCCACCTGTCCTACCTTTTCAAAAAGCGCTCTGATGCTTTCTTCTGAAGTAATATCTACTGGATATTCTGAAGAATTCCGGCTTGCTTGGATAATTTCTGCGTCATCCTTTAATTCTTCATACGCTACTTCTCCGATGGATCCGGTTGCTCCGATTAATAGTATTTTCATATGACATGTCTCCTTACCTTTTCCATTTTAAGCATTTTGTTGATAATCTTGATACAATGTTTCTCTTTCCTTTTCAATTTCTGGATGAAATTGAATTAAGGCGGCTGCTCTTACCTTTTTTACATTTTGAATTGCGCGATTTATACGCTCTGTTATTGCGGGATTTTCTCCAATTACTTTCGATGCTATATTTAATCCGGCGACTTCCCCTTGTGCCATGGCAACCTTTGAGCTTTCTACTCCTGTGATATTGCCAGATACATATAAATCAGGGAGTGTTGTCTCCATTTTTTCATTATGAACCGGAATATGTCCTCCTAATGCTTCGACATATTTAAAGGAACAACCGACAACAGAAGCCAGCTCTGCCATTGGCGTCAGTCCCCCTGAAATACAAACCACATCAGCTGTTTCCGTCTTTTCTGTTCCTGGAATGGGTTCGCCTGCTGTGTTTATTTTTACGGTTTTCACTCCTTCAACAACATCATCCCCGATAATCTCTGTTACAGCCGTTTTTAATTTGATTGGAATCCCATTCATTTTCAATCCATTACTTGGATAAAATTTTGTCGCAAAACTCACGGGCACATGTTTTCCCAGCCTGCCCAGCTGTTTTAGTAAAGGAGAAGGAGCCAGATGGGTCAAGCGCATTAATGACGCTAATACTTCCTGCGGCTGACCAGCTTCCTTTCCTATCTGTTCGGTTACTGGTAAAATAATGGCCTTCACATCTACGCCGCACAGCTTTAACTCATTGGCAATGGCCATCGATAATACATTCGCTCCGATGATAATACAAGAATTCCCCGGCTTTACCCTGTGGACATTCCCCATTACCTGTGCCGCTCCAATTGACATTACCCCTGGAAGCGTCCACCCCGGCAGCGGAATATGTGTTTCACTTGCGCCTGTTGCCAACAGCAGATGCACTGTATCGATAGTGCCGCTGGAAGCATAAATTCTCCAGCCAGCTTCTATTTTTTCCAAATTATAAACGGATGTTTCACATTCTATTTCCACACCTAGAGATACAGCTCTATCTACCAGATTTTCAGATTCTTGGATGCCATTCCACCACTCCCCGTTCGGCTCCTCATGCAATTGACCTAATAACCTGCCTCCCGGGCGGGGAAATTCATCGATCACCTTAACGGCTACTCCATTTTCTGCGGCTGCTATTCCTGCTGTTAAACCCGCTGGACCAGCACCGATAATCACCAAATTCCACATAACCATCACTTCCTTAAAGAATAAACAGTCATCCCATCCTTGACAGCAGTTACACAAGCCCGGACAACTTGCCTGTCCTCCAGCTGAACTCTGCATTCAAAGCAATGACCGATATTACAATAGATTCCTCTGCCTTTTCCGCTTACATCATGCTTTCGTAATTCTCGATATCCTTCTGCTAATAATGCTGAAGCAATGGTATCTCCTTCAAGCGCTTCTATCGTTTGATTATTAAACGTAAAGGTTAATTTGTTTTTATTCGATAAAGGCCCTAAAATCGGGTGCTCCTCAATCCTCACTGACATGATTCATCCCTCCCAGAGTGCCAAATGATACTGGTCTGACCGGCGGACGATAGCTGAGAGAAATGTCATCTGTCCTTGGAGCAGATTCATGGGACTGAACAATTTGATCAATCATGCTCCGGCACGTTCTTCCTCCGCAATATCCCATCCCTGCTCTTGTTCTCAGCTTCACTTCACGAGAGGAACAATGGTAATGATCTATCGTCTGATTAATTTCTTTTAATGTTATCTCTTCACATCTGCAAATGATGATATCTTCATCCGCCATCCGTACTCCTCCTTTGTTTTAAATAAAACCATAATACGGTTTCTGAGCCGTTGCCATATGCGCCCATCGAATCATTGTAATAAAATCAAAAACGGGCAATCCGACTGCTTGTTGAATTGCTGCGGCATAGGGAGGCAAATCACTGCATTCCAGCAGGATAGCCCCAATATCCGGATGATCCTCCACCAGCTCTTTTGCTGCTTGAACAACCTCTTCTCTAACTACACCGTTGTCAAAGCTTCCTCTGCTTTCCACAATGGCAGAGAATTCCGGTAATTTCCCCAAGTCTTTTACCACGACATCATCTACATTGGTTACTCCACAGCTGTCAAACAGACTTTCCGTTATGCCATCACTGTCTGCTGTCAGCATGCCAATACGCTGATGGCTTTTTAATCCTGTTTTAATCCATAGGATCTGGACAACACTCGACATAAAGACGGGGATGTCTACTGCATCGGCAACCTGCTTTTGATAATTCCCAAAGAAGCCGCATGCTCCGCAAATGACTCTTGCTCCCTCTCTTTCCAGCTGCTGTGCTGTTTGAATCACATCGTCCACCAGCGTCGGGTCGCCAACGTGAATTCTATCCTGTGTACAATTTGGAACAACCCGTGGCACAACAGGAAAATCATAGGTGGATAAATTAGCTACGTTGCCAGGTAATACCGGGTACCAGCAATCATCCAGGAATAGAATTCCTACGGAGAAACCCGCTACATATTGCCCTTTTTTCATTTCAATCAGCTGACTGTGATCCGATTTCACAAAGCCATATTCTCGATTTCTGCTGCTCGCCATATTTTTTCCTCCATCATCTCAATTCAAAGCAGCGGCACAGAGAAATCAAACAAAATATATTTTTATGCTGTTTTTCTCTGTGCCTTTGCCTGCTAAAAACCTAAACCGGCTTTACTTCATAGCCTAATTCTTTTAATGTTTTGCTCATCTTCTCTTTTAGCTCCTCGGAAGCTGGCACTAATGGTTTCCGTACGGTTCCGCCTTCCAGGCCAATAATATCTAAACCGGCTTTCACAGGACCAGGTACCGGCTCTGCTTCCACATAATCATATAGCGGAAGTAAACGCTGATTGATAGCTAATGCGCCGTCGATATCTTTTTCCTTTGTAAATAACTCGTACATTTCTACGATTTCTTTTGGAACCAGATTGTGAATAATTCCTGTCGCCCCGTGTCCACCTACAGATAACGTCGGCAGAATCAGGTGTTCAAATCCGGTTAATACAGTAAAGTCATCGTTATCCTTGGTTAAAGCAATCACTTTACAAGTATGCTCCTGGTCTGTTGTATTTTTGACCGCTACAATTCCTTCCTCTTCACTTAATTCCGTAATAAATTCAGGGGAAAGCTCTACATTGGTTGCTGCAGGATAATGATAGATAACAATCCCTATTCCTGCTTCGGCAGCTAATTTTTTATAATATGCTTTCATTCCTTCTTCACTTGTTGTCATATAATATGGTGTTACGACAAGCGCACAATCCGCGCCAACTTCTGCTGCATATTTTGTCAGCTCCAGCGTTTCTTCTTCCCGGTGCGCACTCGTACCTGCCATGACAGGCACACGTCCGCCGGCATATTCTACCGCTGCTTTTAATAGACTCTTTCTTTCTTCTAACGACATCAGCGAATATTCTCCTGTGCTTCCTCCAGCAAGCAGGCAGTGTACTCCGCCGTCAACCAGGTGATTAATCAAGCCTTGATAGGCAGAAAAGTTAATCGATCCGTCCTCATTAAATGGTGTTGGCATTGCAGGTATCATTCCAGTTGGTTTATACATCATTCATTCCTCCAATAATTAAATAGTTTGTAAGATTTCTTCTTGCGCTTTATATCTTGAAAATTTCAAGCGATCAATATTAAATTCGGTTTCTTTTCCTGAAATAAGCTCTGTCATCATTTTCCCGGTAATTGGTGCCATACTGATTCCGTCACCCTCATGGCCGCTGGCAATATAGAAGCCCGGCACCTCATCTACCTCGGATACAATCGGCAAATGATCCACTACCCATGGGCGGATGCCGGCATAGGCACGTATACAATTGACATCCTTTAAAATCGGCAGGAAACGCGTTGCCCGTTCGGCAATTCCCCGCATCACATCATGTTCCGCACTGGTATCATAGCCTTTAAATGCGCGATGTCCGCCTACTAAATAATTACTTGCTTCTGTCGGTTCAATGGTAAAGGCAATATTATAATCTTCTACGAGTTTACTGACATTTCTTTTGTAGTTGATATCTTCAAATTTAGAGAGCATATAGCCAAATTCATGTACTTTTTGATGAACGATCCTGTCTGTCCGTTCTGTTACAAGGACCATTCCTTTTCTTGGCCGAATCGGAATGTCTATCCCGACCATTTCCCCAATATGACTTGCCCAGACACCGGCGCAATTGACCACATTTTTCGTATATAACGTTGTGGTACTGGTTTTCACAGACTCTACAGAGCCATCCGGACCCTGTGCGATTTCTTTTACTTCCTGATTCGTAAAGAGCTGCAATCCGTATTTTTTTGCTTCTTCAATAAAGGCGTAGCAAACGAGATATGGATTCATCGTAGAGTCAACCTCTGTCCAGACACCGCCTGCCAAATCGTTAGCCAAATGCTTTTCGATATCCGGAAGCTCCTCTTTACTTACCATCTTCATATCGTAGCCGGCAGCGACCTGCTGCTTGACATACCCATTTGCAATTTCCAATTCCTGTTCTGTTTCACAAACATACAGGCTTCCCCGGGAGAAAAACTCGTAATCAAAAGAGAATTCTTTTGCTAATTCTTTATACAGCTGAATACTTCGAAAGCCGATTTCTGTATCAATTCCCGGTTTCTTATCACAAATGAGGGCAACAGCATCACATCTGCTCGACGTACCAGCCGCTATATCTCCCTTCTCCACCAAAGCAACTTGGTACCCTTCTTTAGAGAGGTAATAAGCTACACTTGAACCAATAATGCCTCCGCCGATAACAACCACATCAAAACTATTCAATCTGCCACCTCCTTTTTAAAAATAGATTGATAGATTAACTGTCTGCATTGGAGTAAGCGCCTGAAGGCTTCACTTCTAAAGCAATGTTGACCTGCTTTTTATACAGATACTCTTCAAAGCCATATGTGCCTAAATCTCCGCCAATTCCACTCTGCTTATAGCCGCTCCAAGGAGCTTCATTGAATGTTGGATGATAGCTGTTCACCCAGGTAATTCCTGCATGTAATCCGCGAATCACCCGCTGCGCTTTCGCACCGTCATTCGTAAACACCGCTGCCGCCAATCCAAAATCCGTTCCATTTGCCAGCTCCAGTGCTTCTTTCTCTGTTTCAAATACTTGAATAACCAGTACTGGTCCAAAAATTTCTTCCTGTACAATCCGCATGTCTGGTGTTGTATTTGCAAAAATCGTCGGAGCTACATAATTCCCTTCTGCAAGAGAACCGTCTGTTAAACGTTCTCCGCCGCATAATAATTCTGCGCCTTCATCCAAGCCGACCTTGACATATTCAAGAACAGAATCGGCATGATCCGGAGAAATAAGCGGCCCCATTTCAGTTTGCGGGTCCCATCCCGGCCCAATCTTGATTTTGTTCGTACGTTTTACTAATTCATCAACAAATTTCTCATAGATACTTTTCTCTAAAATTAACCGGGAGCCTGCAGAGCAAACCTGCCCCTGTCCGGCGAAGATGCCCAGCATGGCATAATCGACTGCCGTTTCAAAATCCGCATCAGCAAATACGATATTGGGAGATTTTCCTCCCAGCTCTAAGCCGACTTTTTTAATGGTATCCGCTGCATCCTTCATAATTTGCTTCCCGGTATCTGTTCCGCCGGTAAACGATATTTTATCGACATCCTTATGCTGTACTAATTGATTGCCGATCACAGAGCCTGGACCCAACACCAGATTCGCTACCCCGTCTGGAAAACCGACCTCATCGATAATTTCAAATAATCTCAACACAGTTAACGGCGTTTGAGAAGCTGGTTTTACCACCACGGTACACCCTGCAGCAAGCGCGGCTGACAGCTTTTGCGCAGCCATCACCAGCGGAAAATTCCACGGAACAATAATGCTGACCACGCCAACCGGCTCCCGAATCACCATGGCCTGAATTTCATCAGGCACCTCATAGGTTTGACCATGCGGCTGCATCGCCAGCCCCGCATAATACTTAAATTGATGAATGGCATCCTCTACATCGACAATGGAATCCTCATAGATTTTTCCGTTGTTTAATGTTTCTAATTTTGCTATTTCCTCTTTCCGCGCCTCCAGCTTCTCTGCTACATTCAATAGCAGGTCAGCCCTTGTTCTCGCATAGGCTTCACGCCAGCCATCTTCATAGAAGGCTTTTCTGGCAGCTTCGATTGCTTTGTCTGCATCTTCTGCGCCGCCGTCAGCAACTGTTGCAATGACTTGATTGTTTGCCGGATTATAAACCTTTCTGGATTTTCCGGTACTCCCGCTGGTCCACTCCCCAGCGATATACATATTCTGAACTTCTTCCGTATCTTTTAAAACTGCTTCAAATGCTGCTGCGTCACTCATGATACCTTCCTCCTTTGTATCTATCTTTGAAGAATCCAATCAATTCAACTATGAAATGCTCTCCGTCACTGTTTTGACGATGAATTGATAATCCTCTTCTGTAATACTGAGCGGTGGAGCCAGCTGAAGAATATTATTAAAGCCGGCAACCGTATCCCCATTTTTACCAACCAGCAATCCGCTTTGCTTACATTTAGCTACGATCTGATTGATTTTATCGACATGAATTGGTTCCTTTGTCTGTTTATCCTCTACCAGCTCTATTCCCAGCAGCAAGCCTTTCCCGCGGACATCCCCGACATTGGGATGCGTTAATAAATCTTGAAAATCTTCTAGTAATCGTGCTCCCAGCTGTTCCGACTGCTGGAAGAGATTTTCCTCTTCCATAATTTCAATATTCTTTAAAGCTACAGCACAGGCTGCTGGAGACCCGCCGTACGTATTCACATGACGGAAACGATCGTATATATCTTCGCCGTCAAATTGCTCAAAAATTTCTCTTCTGACTGCAGTAGCTGATAGAGGCATATAACCGCTTGTAATTCCTTTTGCCATCGTAATAATGTCCGGTTTCACATCGTAATTCATAAATCCGAACGGTTTGCCCGTCCTGCCAAAGCCGCAAATAACTTCATCGACAATCAGTAATGCTCCATGCGCCTCACAGATTTCTTTGACCCGCTTCAAATAATTCTCAGGCGGCATCAGGATGCCTCCTCCGGTAATAATCGGCTCCATAATAACACCGGCGATGGTTGAGCTAAGCTCCCATGTCATTAATTCATTAATTGCTTCCGCAGAGGATAAGGTCTTCTCATCGTCCGGGTTGCGATAAAGATCAGGCGGTGCTACATGCAAAAATCCTTGTGCTAACGGCTCATACTTATATTTTCTTTCAGCCTGGCCGGTTGCAGCCAGTGCTCCCATGGTATTTCCATGATAAGCACGATACCTGGAAATAAATTTTGTCCGTTGTCCTTCTCCTTTATGCTGATGGTATTGCCTCGCTATCTTAAAGGCTGTTTCATTTGCTTCTGAACCGCTATTGGAGAAAAAGAACACGTAATCATCTTCTAGAAAACTGTTTAACTTTTCAGCCAATTGAATCGCCGGCTGATGACTATGTGCCAGGGGAAAATATGCCAGCTTTTCCAATTGTTCATATGCTGCCTGTGCAATTTCCGTCCGTCCATAACCGGCGTTGACGCACCATAACCCAGACATTCCATCTAAGTATTTATTTCCGTCAATATCTGTCACCCACGCTCCTTCAGCAGTTTCCGCAACCAGAAGATTCGGATCGGGTTTAGACCCTTTCATTGCATGCCAGAGCTGTTTAGCATCTTTTTGCTTAATATCATTTGCTTGATTCATCGATTGAAGCATTGGCCAACCTCCTTATCCACTTAATAACGCGCCGTCACCATTTTCTTTCGCGTATAAAATTGAACACCGTCCTTGCCATTTGCATGTAAATCTCCATAAAATGAATTCTTATATCCTGAAAACGGGAAGAATGCCATTGGAGCAGGAACGCCTAAGTTAATCCCTAGCATCCCGGAGTCTATCTCCTCTCTGAACGTTCTTACGGCCTTTGCGCTATCTGTGTATAAGCAGGCTCCATTCGCAAATTCCGATGCATTCGCTACTTCGATTGCTTCATCAATCGTATCCACACGTACAACCGAAAGCACTGGCGCAAACATTTCATCTTCCCAAATTTTCATATCGGTGCGAACATGATCAAATATCGTTGCCCCGACAAAATATCCATCGCTGTCTTTCTTATCTTCTCTGCCGTCTCTCAGTAAGGTTGCCCCTTCTTCTAAACCGGTTTCAATATAATCTAACGTTCTTTGCTTTTGTTCTTTCCGGATAACTGGTCCAAGAAAAGATGCTTTATCCGCCCCGTCTCCGATAACCACATTATCTGCTGCCTGCTTCAAGCGTTCCGTCAGTTCATCTGCAACATCGCCAACAGCAACCACTACAGAGGCTGCCATACATCGTTGCCCTGCTGAGCCAAATGCTGCAGCAGTAATATTTGATACCGCATTATCTAAATCTGCATCTTCTAACACAATGCTGTGATTTTTAGCACCGGCTAGCGCCTGGACACGCTTTCCATTTGCTGCAGCTGTCTGATAAATATATTTTGCAACAGGCTGAGACCCGACAAATGATACCGCTTTAATTTTTTCATGTTGTAAAATTCCATTCACAACATCGTTGGAACCATGCACAATATTCAATACGCCGTCAGGCAAACCGGCCTCTTTAAAAATTTCAGCCAATCGGTTGGCAAGCAATGGCGTTTTTTCAGATGGCTTTAAAATAAATGTATTCCCGCAGGCAATAGCTAACGGAAACATCCAGCATGGAACCATCATCGGAAAATTAAATGGTGCAATCCCGCCGACGACTCCAATCGGATAGCGGTACATTCCCGATTCAATTCCTGTAGCGATGTCCGGCAGATGCTCTCCCATCATCAAGGTTGGAGCACCAGCAGCAAATTCCACGCATTCAATTCCTCTTTGTACCTCGCCCGTTGCATCATCAAATGTCTTTCCATTTTCTAATGTGATGATTTCAGCAAGCTCTTCCCTGTTTTCAATTAATAATTGCTGATATTTAAACAGAATTCGCGCTCTTTTTGGAACAGCAACTCTTCTCCATTCTTTAAAAGCAAGCTCCGCTGATTTGACAGCGCTATCAATTTCTTCAAAACCTGAAATCGGAACCTTGCCAATTTCTTCTCCCGTGGCCGGATTAAAAACTTCTGTATAATTTCCTGAAGTGGGTTCTACCCATTCTCCATTTATAAAATTTCTTATTTGCTCCACCGTTTTTATTGTCGACATCGTTTGCCTCCTTAATTGGAATTTGTTTGACATATTCTCATTTTATTTAGATAATTAGCATAAGTAAAATAAATATTCATTATGTCTACCATTCAAAAAAATGATAGTAAGGAGCATGCCCATGACATTGCAGCGATATGAAATATTTAATAAAGTAATCCAGCTGAAAAATATCAGCAAAGCAGCAGATGAACTTCATCTTACGCAGCCTGGACTTAGTAACGCCATTAAAAGTTTGGAATCTGATTTAAATTTAAAATTATTGAATCGAAACAGAAATGGAATTACCTTAACCAAAGAAGGAGAAAAAATTTATCAGTATACGTTGCAGATAGAAAAAATGAATGAGGCGTTAATGCAGGAAGCAAGCCATTTGAATGGGTTGAAGACCGGAACGGTGAATGTAGGTTCTTTTTCCAGTGTGACAGGCAATTGGATTCCTGATATTGTAATGAAAATGCAGGAGGAGTATCCAGGAATTGAAGTGAATATTCATGAAGGTGATTATGAGTCCCTTGAAAAAAGGGTGCTGACCGGGGAATTGGATTGTTGTTTTAATACACCGATTGAAAACAGCGGACTAACCTTTACACCGCTTAAAAAAGATGAATTATTTTGTATTGTTTCCAATCAGCATCCCTTACATTCCAAAAATGAAATCAGTGTAAAGGAGTTGTCTTCCTACCCATTTATCAAACCCAAAAAGAGCTGGGATGATGAAATCAACGGTCTGTTTTCAAAATATAACCTGTCTCCTAATATAAAATATGAAGTTTCAGAAGATTTGCCGATTATTGCGCTGGTTGAAGCAAATCTCGGAATAAATATTAGACCGGAGTTAGTACTGCAAAGAGAAAAAACATCTAAAAGTATTCGGATTATCAAATTAAAAGAGGATGCTTATCGAATTATAGGACTATGTACGCCAACTAGCCCGTCCCATGCTACGCAGCTTTTTGTCTCTATTACCAAAGAACTTTATGAAGAACCTTTTCAATTATAAAGACGTCCTTATTTTCATATTTTTATTGCCCATACGAAAGCAGACCAATTACAGCTAAATTGATCTGCTTTCTATTTGTCTAGTTAAACTATAATTTTTAAATTGCTTAATAAACCTTATAAGCCTGGCCAGTCTGCGCACCAAAAACGCTCTTTCGATAAGCTAAGCCAATCCGTTTGGAAGATACAGGTTCAAATCCTTGGAATAGTTTACCATATTTTTCTTTTGATTTTTCCAGCATTGATGGACTGACATGATTAATCCGAATTCCACGCGGCATTTCAATGGCTGCTGATTTCACAAACGCGGATACACCTCCATTGGCCATCGCCGATGAAGATGCCGTTTTCAATGGATCATCCATCAAGACACCTGTTGTCAGCGTAATGCTTCCGTTGTCTCTCAGATAATGTAAACCGATTAATACTAAATTCACCTGTCCCAGCTGCTTGCTGTTTACCGCAATCATGTTCTGTTCCGGTGTCAGTTCATCTACGGTTGCAAAATGAGCGGAGCCTGCTGCGCAAATGATGGCATCTACCTCGCCCACCTTTTTAAAAAGCACTTTAATGCTTGCTTCAGAGGTAATGTCTACTGGATATTCTGAAGAATTCCGGCTTGCTTGGATGATTTCTGCATCGTCTCTTAATTCTTCATACGCTACTTCTCCGATGGATCCAGTTGCTCCGATTAATAGTATTTTCATGATTATCTCTCCACTTCTAAACCATAGTTCTAATTTTCTGTGTACAGTATCTCATAGTGTTTTATAAAATGCATAGATTCTAGCTCATCATATTTTTATATAACTATTCAACAAAACAAGTTTATTTCTCTGCCTTATTGATTTACGATTGAATTATAAAACGAAACTTCACTCAGTGGGAATTTTACAGACGGTTCTCCGTGCTAAATTTTGAAAAGTGGTGCAAATAAGAGCTCCTATTATTTAAAGCAATAAATAAAAAACTCCATCCATCTTATATATATTTCTAAAAGGCATAAGATCAATGGAGCAGTTTATATTCACTTTATAAACAAACTTAATATTAAAACAACTGCTAAACCAGTTAATCCGACTAACGTTTTCATAACTGTCCAAGACTTTAACGTGTCGGCCACACTCATTCCAAAATATCTATTTGCCATCCAAAAACCAGAATCATTCACATGAGAAAAAGCAGTTCCTCCACACGCAATTGCTATTACTACTAATCCTAACATTGGTTCGCTGACATCAAAATGTTGTATCAGCGGAGAAACTAAACTGGCAGCAGTAATCATGGATACTGTTCCTGATCCCTGTGTAATTCGAATTAATGCTGCTGTGATAAATCCGAATAAGAGAATCGGCATATTAATTTGCTGCATCGCCTCTGCAAGAATGTCTCCGATTCCAGTAGCTATTAAAGTCTGGCCAAATACTCCCCCGGCTCCTGTTATTAAAATAATTATCCCAGCAGGCTCTAAAGCTTTCGTTGTGATTTGTTGAAGTTCCCCTTTGGTAAATCCCCTTCTAGTGCCATATAACCATATGGTTAAAAGGCTTACAATTAATAAGGCAATGATAGGATTTCCAATAAACATCAAAATTTCTCTAAATATATTCCCTTCATTCAATAACAAATCAGCCGTAGTATTTCCTAAAATTAAAATCAGCGGTGCAATCAACATAATAACTACGCCGGCAAATCCAGGCAGTTTTTCTGGATCATAATTCACTTCTGATTCTTTAAAATGTTCAGGGACATCTACATGAATTCTTTTCGATATAAATTTACCAAAAAGCGGTCCGGCAATTATCATGGCTGGTATACCTGCGATTGCCCCAAATAAAATGACATAACCCAGGTCCGCACCAATTATACTGGCAGTTGCAATTGGTCCAGGTGTTGGAGGAATAAATGTATGCGTAACACTCAAACCAGCCGTTAAAGGAATTCCATAATAAAGTAATGATTTTTTAGATTTCCTCACCAAGGCATAGGTTAAAGGGACCAATATTACAATAGCAACATCAATAAAAACAGCAATAGAAATCAGAAATCCGCTTGCCCCTAGCGCCCAGACAATATTCTTTTCTCCAAATTTGTCCATCATGGTCAAAGCCAATTTTTCAGATGCTCCTGATGCTCTCAACACTTCCCCGAATATTGTTCCAATTCCAATAATTAATGCCACAAAACCCAGCGTACCGCCCATCGCATCTTCGATATGTGCCAATAATTCTTGCGGCGGCATGCCAACAGCTAACCCTACAAATAAGCTGGCTATAATCAAGGCTAAAAAGGCTTGAAGCTTTGTTCTAATAATTAAAAATAGTAATATTACCATCGCCAGTATTCCTACCGTAATAATCCATGCAGTACTTTCCATAAAATATTTATCCTCCTTCTTTTATAGACTGCTTTATTCAAGGGGGTTTTACTAGATTACTATTATTTAAGGGAGTAAAAAATCAAAATCACACCCCTCTGAGGCTTGAAGAACATGATTCCTGTATAACTGCGGATAGCCTCGCCCTTCTTTAAATACAGGAGGCTTCCAAAACTCTTTTCTCTTTTGTAATTCATCCTCAGAAACCAGCACTTCAAGAATCCCATTTTCTATATCCAAATGTATCTTATCACCATTTTTTAAAAGACCCAACGGCCCTCCCACAGCGGCTTCAGGTGCAGCATGAAGAACCACGGTACCGGAAGCAGTTCCACTCATCCGGCAGTCTGAAATTCGAACCATATCTCTGATTCCTTCTTTTAAAAGTTTTTTGGGAATAGGAATCCCTCCCGCTTCTGGCATTCCAGGCGCACCAACGGGGCCGGCATTTCTTAATACCAAGACGTTGCTTTCATCTACCTGCAAATTATCATCATTTATTTTCTCCTCCATCTCTTGAATGGAATCAAATATGATAGCTTTTCCAGTATGCTTCATTAATTTAGGGTTTGCTATTGCTTTGGGCTTTATAATCGCCCCGGAAGGTACTAGATTCCCTTTTAATAATTTAATCCCTCCATTTTTATAAAGCGGCTTATGAAATGGTTTAATTATTTTTCTATATTCTTCTATTACTTCTGCACCTTCAATATTTTCTCCAAGCGTTTTATTCGAAACAGTTAATTCTTCTAAATGCAGCAATTTTTTTAACTCTGTTAATAATGCAGAAACGCCTCCCGCATGATAAAATTCTTGCATTTGGAATTCTCCTGCCGGTCTTAAATTAGCTAATATCGGAGTTCTTTGCGATATCTTTTCAAAGTCATCTAATGTTAAATCAATCCCAAGTCTTTTAGCTATTGCTATTAAATGTATAACCGTATTGGTTGAACCGCCTACTGTCATCAAAGTAGTGATAGCGTTTTCAAATGAATTTTTCGTAATAAAATCGGCAGGTTTTATATCTTTTTCCACTAAATTAACGATAGCTTTCCCTGTTTCTTTTGCCATTCTTAATCGTTCATTCACTGTAGCTGGGGGAGTAGAGCTTCCTGGAAGCATGATGCCTAATGCCTCTGAACAAGCAGCTATCGTACTCGCTGATCCCATGACCATACAATGTCCATTTGTTGGAGCTAATTGGGCATTTATCTCGGATAATTCTTTCTCCGAGATTGTCCCTGCCTTGTATTCTTGCCAATAATGTCTACAGTCACTGCAAGCTCCCAGAGTCTTCCCTTTATATTCACCATTTTCCATCGGACCTCCAGTAAATAGAATAGCAGGTTTATTGGCACTAAAAGCTCCCATCAATTGTCCTGGGGCCATTTTGTCACACCCTCCAATAAGAACAACACCATCGATAGGCTGTGCACTTATCATTTCTTCCGTGTCCATCGCTACTAGATTTCTATAGAGCATCGTAGTAGGGCTGGTAAACATTTCTCCAACAGAAATCGTTGGAAATTCAAGAGGAATCCCTCCCGCCATTAAAATGCCATTTTTTATAGAATTAATTATCGGTTTTAAATGTGCATGACATCTGTTGATTTCACTAAACGTATTACATATCCCAATAATAGGCTTATTATAATCATTCTCGTCATATCCAAGATTTCTTTGAAACGCCATTTTTATATACTCACTAAATCCTTTGTCTCCATATGATGTAACCCTTTTCAAAACAATTCACCTCGTTGTTAAAAATTAAGAAATTTAGAATAACAAATTTAAAGCTAATTCTTCATTCGATTCCATATGCGCCTGCATGTACATCTTTGCCTGACTGCTATTTCTAGTTCTGATTGCTTCCGCTATCATCAAATGATAATGCGCCGCCTTTTCAATCATTCCTGGAACATTGGTATGTTTTCTTCCCATCGATAACTGCTCTTGAAAATCCTCATAAAATTTTATCGTATAAGCATTATGCGTTGCTTTAGCTATTAATAGATGAAAAGTTAAATCCTCTTCTTTGGTGTCTTCTCCTTTTTTAGCTAACTCCGCCATCTTATTTGCTGACTCAACAATTAAATCAATCTCAAATTGAAATGCTTGTACTGCAGCAATTCCAGCAAAAGAAGGTTCCACCATTGTTCTAAAACTGGTTAAATCCATTAAATCTCTTACTTCTGATTTCGATATAGAGTCATTGCTTCTTTTTGCATCATATGTAACAAATGTGCCTCTTCCCTGCTCGATTTTAACAAAAGACTGGCTTTGCAGCGCTCTCAATACTTCTCTGACAGTAGACACGCCAACATCATACTTATCAGATAACTTAGCCAAAGAAAGTAACTTTGTGCCTTCCTCAAGACTTCCGCTCATAATTTCGTCTTTTAATTTATTGTATACTGTGTTAAAATTCCCTCTCAAAAAGATACCTCCTCTCAACTTATCTGATGAATATAATATACATCAGATAAGTTGAGTTTGCAATATATTATTTTAAAAATTATAAAATCTATTTTACTTATTTGATGACTGGAAGCTTGCTTACAAACAAAAAAAGAAGCCGCTGCAAAAATACAGCGGCCCCCTCTTTCTCCTTACACCCATTTCGTCGTAATAACTTTCTTTCTCGTATAGAAATGTAACCCGTCTTTCCCATTGGCATGTAAATCCCCATAAAACGAATCCTTCCACCCGGAGAAGGGGAAAAATGCCATCGGCGCCGGTACACCAATATTCACACCAAGCATTCCTGCATGAATGGTTTCCCGAAATTGACGGACGCTTCCCCCATCTCTGGTAAAAATACATGCTCCATTCGCAAAGCGTGATTGATTAGACAGTTCAATTGCTTCACTTAAATCCTTCACACGAGCGATAGATAATACAGGCGCAAAAATCTCATCCTGCCATATCTTCATTTCCGAAGTAACTTGATCAAAAATGGTCGGACCGACAAAATAGCCTTTTTCCTTCACAGCTTCATCTTTTCGGCCATCCCGGACCAGATTAGCCCCTTCTTCTTGTCCAGCTTCGATATAGCTTAACGTACGTTCTTTATGCTTGTCACGTATTACTGGTCCAAGGAAAATTCCTTCATCTAAACCATTACCAATTTGAATTTCATTGGCTTTTTGTGTCAAAAGCTTGATAAATTCATCTGCAACGCTGTCCTCTACTGCTACTACAGAAGCTGCCATACAGCGCTCGCCAGCCGAACCAAATGCCGCATTCATAATTTGTGTTGTAGCATTATCCAGGTTGGCATCCTGCAGAACAATCGAATGATTCTTTGCGCCTGCCAAAGCCTGTACCCGTTTTAAATTATCTGTCCCGCGTTTGTAGACATACTCGGCCACCGGCTGCGAACCGACAAATGAAATCCCCGCCACTTGCGGATGATCTAATAATCCGTTTACGACATCATGTGCGCCGTGAACGATATTGAACACGCCGCCCGGGAGACCAGCTTCTTCCAGTAATTCCGCTAAACGATTGGCAAGCAGCGGTGTCCGTTCAGAAGGCTTCATTACAAACGTATTTCCAGTCGCAATCGCCATCGGAAACATCCAGCACGGCACCATCATTGGAAAATTAAACGGAGTGATTCCTCCAATAACTCCGATTGGATAACGGTATAATCCGGATTCCAACTCTGTTGCAATCGAAGCAAGCTGCTCTCCCATCATCAATGACGGCGCTCCTGTTGCGAATTCTACATTTTCGATTCCTCTTTGTACTTCTCCATACGCTTCCGCAAAGTTTTTACCATTTTCAAGAGTGATCAGCTTTGCCAGTTCCTCATGATTATCAACAAGAAGCTGCTGGTACTTAAACAGAATTCGGGCACGTTTTGGTACCGGGATTTCTTTCCAGGTTTCAAATGCCTCTGCAGCTGTTTCTATTGCATAATTAATATCCTCTAAAGTAGATAACGGCACGTGAGCAAGCACTTCTCCTGTCGCCGGGTTCACTACCTCTTCTGTTTTTGCTGTTTTCGCTTCGATCCATTTTCCGCCTACATAATTTTTTAATGTTTCTACTGTTGTCTGTGTCAATGAAAAAACCTCCTGTAATATTTTTTATAAAATAAGACTGTAAAGCACAATCGCCAATACTAATACGATACTTGGAACAATAATACTAACAAGGAAAACGGGTTTATATGCCCGGCTGTGCGTCTCGCCGCAAATAGCTCTTACCGTCGTAACAACGACTCCATTATGCGGAAGCGAATCCAGACCGCCGGATGCTAATGCTGAAACACGATGCATTGCACCAGGGTCTACTCCTTGGGCCAGATAAATAGGCGCGAGAATAGGCAGTGCAATACCTAATCCGCCAGAGGCCGAACCAGTAATTCCGCAAATAACCGTAACCCCAATAGCCAGCCCTAATAATGGCGGCCCAGGCAGATTAACAAGTCCAGTTATCAAGGTATCAAATGCCGATACCTCTGCGGCAACACTCCCAAAACCAACGACCGCACAGGTATTTGCCAGTGCAACCAGTGCATTTTGTGTTCCTTCCGCCATTGAGCTCCAAAATTCCTTAAGAAACTTATTCATCGTCAAGCAGGAAACGGCAATTCCTACGATTAAAGCAATTAACAAAGCAGTTGTTGGATTCATGAACTGGCCTAATATGTTTAGTAAAACAATAACTAAAAAGAGCGGTAAAATAGCAACCACAATATTCGGCAATACTTGTGATTCATTCTTTTTCGCCGCCGCATCCGCTTTTTCTTTTTCCAAAACGGATTTTGGAGGAGAAAATTCTTCGCCATTAGCAACTGCTTTCTTAACCAACGACCCAAGATATAATCCGCCGCAAATCATGATAAGCAAGGCGCATAAGACCCCGACCCAGCCGCCTGCTGTCGGTGTTGTTCCAAAGAATTCTGTTGGAATAATATTTTGAATTTCCGGTGATCCCGGTGCAGTCATTGTAAATGAAATCGATCCAAAAATAAGTGCAGCTGGAATAAAACGATGCGGCAGATTTGCTGCACGGAACAGGGAAACAGCAATTGGATAGACCGCAAAGCCAACTACAAATAAACTTACCCCGCCATATGTCATCACTGCTGCTGCCGCTACCACGGCAAACACGGCCCGTTTAACGCCGAACTTCTTTTTAATCCACTGGGCAATACTTTCCGCTGATTTGGTTTCATGCATGAACTTTCCAAAAATAGCACCCAATAAAAATACTAAAAACCATGAAGCAAAATATCCTGTAAAGCCCGTCATATAATTATCCAGTAGTGCTGTTTCTAAATTCAGTCCCCCTGTAACAGCTATAACTACTGAGCTGATCAGCGCAGCAACGATAATATGAATTCCCTTCATTGTTAGATAGACAAGCAAAGCAAGTGCAGCTATCAATCCGATAAAACTGATTATTTCCATCCCATTTATCCCCCTTGATGTCATCCCTTCTATTACGACGTTTTTTCTACGCTAAACTGATACGAGAAACAAACATGGTAAAGCTCCTCTACCTCTTCTTTTGTTGGTACTCTCGGATTATTTTGCGGGCTGCCGCTCGCCAGTGCATCTTCTGCCATTTTACTGACAGCTGCTTCAAAATTTTTCTGATCGATTCCCCAGCCTTGTAAATTAGGAACATCTAACTCATAGCACAGTTTTTTCACCTCATAAACCGTCAGATCTGCAGCTTCCTCTTTAGAGAGCCTATTTGCCTCCGCATCAAAAAATTTCGCTAAGTCAGCCAATCGATCCACACAATCATCTCTGCTGAAATCAAGCACAGCAGGAAGAAGCATTGCATTAGAAATCCCATGTGGTACATGGAACAGTGCCCCAATCGGTCTGGACATGCCATGCACTAAGCACACCGAGGCATTGGAAAAAGCCATCCCCGCCTGCATGGATCCAATAGACATTGCTTCCCGGGCAGCCACATTCTCTCCTTCGTTATAGGCCGTTCTTATATTCTTTACGATTTGTTCAATCGCCGATAAAGCCAGCGTGTCTGTCATGGACTGTGCTTTTTTCGAAATATAAGCCTCCACCGCATGACTTAAAGCGTCAATCCCGGTAGCAGCTGTAACGGATTTAGGCGATGACATGCTTAGAACAGGGTCTACAATCGCTACATTCGGCATCAGTAATGGCTGCTTAATCATCATCTTGACGTCATTCGTTGTATCCGTGATTACCGTAACATCTGTTGCTTCTGAACCTGTTCCAGCTGTAGTCGGCACTGCTATATGCGGAAGCGGCTGCTGCTCTATTTGTTTCTTCCCTCCCATATACTCGCCAATATATATCCCATTTACTGCAGCGACAGCTACTGCCTTGGCCGTATCAATACAGCTGCCGCCACCTACGGAAATAACAACATCACATTTTTCTTTTTTACATAATTCCAATGCTTCTGCAACATAAACATCTGTCGGCTCTGATTCAACCCCTAAATAGACAACGCTTTCAATCTTATCCTGCAAAAGTATATCTCTGCACTCGCTGACATAACCAAGCTTCTCCATAATACGGTCACTGATAATCAGTGCCTTTTGCCCTTTTTCCGATGCTTCCTTCCCTATCTTTTTAAAAGCATCTTTTCCATAATGAATGGTCTGTGGTATACGAAACACATTACTCTCTCCCATAAGTATCTCTCCTTCTCTCTTTCTTTCACTTTTTAAACAGCAAAAATCATGCCAATTTTTCAGAGCTTTATTGTAAGCGTTTTAAAATAAAAGTGTAGCTAAACAGCTACACTTCACCGAAAAAATGTAGTTATTATGCTACACTATTTATCCAAACCATGCTTTTTCAATTTTTTATATAATGTCGTACGGTGAATCCCGAGTTCCTTCGCTGCCTTTGATTTATTGCCCCTGTTCTCTTCCAGCGCTTTCATCAGAACTTCTTTTTCTTTATTCTTCACTTCCCGCTGGAAGACGTACGACGTCTCCAGCAGGTCAAAACGCTTCAAATAGTTTGGAAGATGGTCTACATCAATCGTATCGGATTCAACTAAAATAACTAACTTTTCCATTGTATTTATCAGCTCTCGGATATTTCCATACCAGGCATAATTCATAAAAACAGCCATTGCTTCAGGTGTTACTTCTTTATCCGGAACATTATATTTCTTACACAAACTTGATAAGTAATGAGAAATTAGTACCGGGATATCTTTCGGACGCTCTCTTAACGGTGGTATGGGGATTTCAATAACGTTGATCCGATAATATAAATCCTCTCGAAAGGTCCCCTCCCGAACCATTTCTAGCAAATTCTGATTTGTCGCTACAACGATTCTTGCCTCCAGCTTTTCTTTTTGGACTGCTCCTACCCGTTCAAACTCCTTTTCCTGCAGCACACGCAATAATTTTGTCTGCATCATCTCAGGCATTTCACCAATCTCATCTAAAAACAGTGTCCCGCCTTTAGCTAATGCTAACTTTCCCGGCTTGCCGCCTTTTCTTGCACCTGTAAAGGCGCCGTCTGCATAGCCAAATACTTCAGACTCAAAAAGCTGCTCCGGTATGGCGCCGCAGTTGACACTGATAAACGGTCCATTTTGGTAATAACTCAGCTCGTGGATGCTTTTAGCGAACATTTCTTTCCCTGTTCCGCTTTCCCCTGTGATTAAAGCGGTTGCATCTGTTTTGGCAACTTTTCGGGTAATCCGCTTCAAATCCGTTATCTGTTCACTGGATCCCTTAATTTTCTCAATCGATGCATGCTCTATTCTGTTCTCCTGCAAAGGCTGCTTCACTCTGTCTTTATTTACAGCTGTCTGCATCGTTTTTTCCAAAAACCGATCATAGATTTGATATAATTCTGTTACGCCTTCAAAAATAAGCATTCCGATTGCACCCACCAGCTTTTCTTCTCTCCATATCGGTATACGATGCACCACCATTGGCTGCCCTTGGATATATTGGATAACTCCCCGCTCGGGCATTCCATTTCTGGCTGTATGATGCAGATTGGTATTCTCAATAATTTCCTGTACTGGTCGTCCAATGGCATCCTTTTGATCAATTCCAGTAAAACGGCTGTAGGCTTCATTAAACTCAATAATGATTCCTTCCTGATTAACAACAGCAACCCCTTCATAAGCGCTTTCAAGAATAACATCCAAAATTTCGGCAGTATGAGAGGTTTGACTCAGCTCGTTCATATAGAACGATAAACATTGCTGTATTTCTTTTCTTGTTAATACGCCTGTCAACTGCTGCTTCTCATTAACTGCAAAAAAGTAAGTATACGGCATTTTATAAAAGTCGATGATGAACTCATCGGCTCGAATAATCGAAAAATCCTCCTGTGATATATAATTCGCAATCGACGCTTCGTTTCCCCCATCCAGATACGCTTTCAGGATTGCTTTGGACGTAATGATTCCAACCGGATTCATAGATTCTCCTACAACAGGAAGGAAATCAGCTGCCAAATTATGAAGAAGCTCTGCTGCAGCTTTTACAGTTTCATTTAAACAAATGACCTCCGGATTCCTTTTCATCCAATTGCCGGCTTGACCATTTTCTTCATTTAATAGCTCTTGTGAATTCATTTGCAGCATGTTATCTTCCTCCAAAAATAAAATACGAAATGCTTTGATTATGCTTCTACAGCTGAGTATACCATAGTCTTATAAGAGAATTCATTTCAATTTCACCTGTGACAACCCTACAAATAATGTTTCGTATACGTTAAAAAACACAGTATCTATCGATGTAGAAATTACCATAGATACTGTGTTTACATGTTGAAATTTTCTTTATTTAACTGCCTTTCTGCTCCTGCATTCAATAATAAATCTATCCCATAGGCAATAAAATAATTAAAATATTAAAATCAACTATGCTATAGTTAAGTGTATTTACTTCTAAGAAGTCTTTTTATCAATAACTGCTCCTTCCGAATAAATCACCCTTCCGCTTTTCAAAATTTCCTCTTTTAACTCTTCTGGAGCATCTTCATACTTAATCAAATCCAAAAATAGCAATGTATCTAACTCCTCTTCTAAAGCAAACGTTAATTCCACCCATTCTTCCTTCGTCATATTTGGAGCAACAAATGCTAAATCAATATCAGATTTTAGTGTATAATCACCAACAGCTCTTGATCCAAAAAGAATAATTTTATGAATGGTATTGATACGTTGACCAACATTCGTTAACTGATTTATGATTTTTTGCTCAATCATCGTAAGATTCACTCCCTCCTTCTTTATACTTTTCTTTTAGAAATTTAAAGGTCTCCTTCATTTCAGGGAAATAACCTGCAATATTTTCATAAATATCTCTTGCCTTCTTTTCATCATATACATGGGAGGTTTCATTTCTATCACGGAGCATTTGCAGCCAAGATTGTTCATTTTGAATCCAATCTACTGCATATGCTTGTTTTAATGTCTCTCTGGGGGATTTTGCTTCAATCCCTTCTTCTTCAAGCATTCGTTTTAACGTTTTCCAATAAAGCTCAAATGTAAACTCAAAGCGTTGAATTGTTCCATCAATATACAAACTATTCTTAGCACCTTCATTTAGAGCCTCTTCCAGTCTTCCGATTGCTTTTTCCAGATTAGCTAAGCTCTGCAAGGTCTTTCTTGCCGACATAAATATTCCTCCCTCTATATAATTAAACGCAACAAGCTTATTGTTATGTATTTTACTATAATGCACGCTATATGGGCAAACGGATGGTAATTCAAAATAGTTGCAGAGTTAATACTTTTTCATTAGGTCGTACTACTCTTTTAATATATTCCCAAATATTTTATCAAAAGCATATAAAACTGGATATTTCATATAATTTATCATATTTATGCTAATTACAAACAAAAAAAGCGGCACCTATTTGTTAATAATAGATGTTCGCTTTTTTGTATATGATATTTTATTTCACTGCCTTTCTCCTCCTAAAAACCTTCGCAATCAATGGATAACAAAGGGACAAAACCGTCAGCAAAGCAAGAACAATCGCAATCGGAGAAGCAAATAGAATATCCATTGGAGAATCATAAACAATCATTGCTCTCTGGAAATTTTGCTCCATATCTCCTCCAACAATCAAAGCAAGAATTAACGGTACAACAGGGTAATTCAGAATACGCATCAACAACCCAATAACACCGGCAATAATTAAAATATAAAAATCAATTGTGCTGTATCCAAGCGTATATGCCCCTAAGAAGGAAAGAATAAGAACAATCGGATAAAGCACATTCGGCGGTGTTTTTAAGATTTTCACCAGCATACCGACCATTAAGATATTAATAATTACTAAGATAATGTTCCCGATAAACATACTGTTGATCAGCGTCCAAATCGTATCCGGACTATTTTCAAATAACAAAGGCCCCGGGGTGATTCCAATCATAACAAGTGCTCCCAGCATCACCGCTGTTGTCCCGGATCCAGGTATCCCCATGGTCAGCATCGGAATCAGCGAGCCGACAGCCGATGCACTGTTTGCGGATTCTGGTGCAACCAGTCCTTCTACAGCACCCTTGCCGAATTCATCTTTATTTTTGGATATTTGTTTTTCCGTACTATAAGATAACAAAGATGCAATCGTTCCGCCAGAACCGGGAAGTACACCGAGGAAGAATCCGATCGGGCCGCTTCGGATAATCGGGGCAAGCGATCGCTTCCACTGCTCCTTCGTAAACCACTTGCTCCCGATGTCCTGCCCATTTGATTTTCCGGAATATTGCGGTTTAAGTAAATTATAAAGCACTTCCCCTATGGCATAAATACCGATAATGATTACAATAAAATTAATACCATCTGTTAAATGCGGCAATCCAAAGGTGAAGCGGTGTACGCCGGATTGCAAATCCACTCCGATAGTACTGATTCCCAATCCTAAAAACATGGTTAAAAAGCCTTTAATAATATTTCCTTGCGATAAGGTCACCACAGCAGATAAGGCAAATAGGAACAACAGCAAAAACTCAGCCGGTCCAAAATTTAATGCAAAATTTGCCAGCGGTATTGCTAAAAAGATAAATCCGAAGATTGCCATTACGCCGCCAATCAGCGAAGCCATCGCAGCAATAGACATCGCCTGCCCTGCCAGTCCCTTCTTCGTCATCGGGTATCCGTCGAATGTAGCTGCAATCGAAGAACCATCTCCCGGCGTATTAATCAGAATAGAGCTGCGGGAGCCTCCAAATAAAGCTCCATAGTAAATCGCTGCCATTAAAATCAATGCGCTGACCGGCTCCATTCCAAAAGTTAACGGAATAAGCACTGCTACTCCCGTTGCCGCTCCAAGCCCCGGCAGAATACCGACAATTGTACCAAGGACTGCTCCAAGTAAAAGCCATAACAAATTAGCAGGCTGGAGCGCTGTCCATAATCCATCTAAAATAATATTTACATCCATTCTTGCACTCCTCCTCTAAGGCAGACTTATTTGCAGCAGCTCTGTGAATCCATACCAGGTTGAAACAGAAACAACCAGTGTTACAATTACATTCAAGAGCCATTTCTTCATTCCGTTTAAATAAAACATAAGCGCTCCCATAAATAATATCGTTGCAATCAAATAACCGACATGTTCAAAAATAAGCGTATATATCACGCAAATTCCAATAATAATTGCAATTAATTTAAATGATTTCAGCTGGGCAATCAGCTCTAAATCTTTGTTCTTCGCATGTATTTGTTTACGTACATTGACTAAATCAGCTATAGAAAATATCAACAATCCAGCGCAAACAAATAAAGGAAAAAATTTTGGTCCATCCGGATTACCTAATGTGGCCGGATCTAATTGTATAATCATCGTGCCATAGATAACGCTGCCAATAATAAACATGACAGGCATGGCATACCGTATTGCTACCTGCATCCTATTTTCCCTCCTAAGGCGTTAAGCCAGAATCCTCTACTATACCTTCAAAAAATTCATTTTGCTCTTGTAAAAATTCTTTTGTTTCTTCACTATTCATATAAAATTCTTCCAAATTATTATTCTCTAAATCTGCTTTCCACTCATCTGTTTTTACCATTTCACTCAAATAAAGGTCCCAAGCGGCGATTTCCTCCTCACTCATCCCTGGAGGGCCCATAATCCCGCGCCAATGCGGAAATTCCATATCAATATCCTGCTCTTTCCAGGTTGGTATATCCGGAAATGCGTCCAGTCTTTCTGGCGATGTAACAGCTAAAATATCTACTTCTCCTGCTAAATACTGTTCAGATAGATCAGATAACGAGTTACTGGTGACATCAATATGTCCGCCAAGTAATGCATTCATAATATCGCCCCCGCTGCTGTAAACAAGGAACTGTAATTCTGTCGGATCAATACCGTATTCAATCACAGCTTGGACAAAGGCCAGATGATTTCCGCTTCCTAAGGATGGGCTGACACCAATCACCAGCGACTTTGGATCTTCCTTTAACTGCTCCAATAACTCTGTACCGCTGTCAATTCCTGCATCCTCCCGGACTGCAACCGCCAGCCATTCCGTAGATAACATGGCTAATGGCGTAAATTCTTCATAGGTTAATTCCGTCTGACCGAGCAATGGACCCGTAATCAATAGACTGGAATTTAACGCAGCAAAATGCGCATCCTGCTGCATCAAGTATTGCCAGCCTACTTCCCCGCCGCCTCCAGGCTTGTTCACTACGGTAATATCTTCTTCGACAGTTCCGTCCGCATTCATCGCCCGTTGTGCAGAACGGGCTGTTCTATCCCATCCGCCGCCCGGGCTTGCCGGAGAAATAATCTCTATGTTTTTTTCAGGAAAAGTCCCTTTCCCTTCACTCGTATTCTCTGAACACCCCGCCAGAAGAATACAGCCAATAAATAATAAGCATAAACGCTTCATGTTAACACCTCACCAAATCAATAATTAAGTAAACGCTTTCAATGATAGGGTAATTATTGCAAACCCAAAGAGGAAAAACAATATTTCGAATTTTATTCACTTAACATTCTTTAATGCCTTTTCGTCCTTTTTATCCATTAAGTGAAAAAAAGAGAATAAAAAAACACCCTGATATCAGGATGTTTTGATGTTTTACTGTAAAATATATCTTCTTTCCGGCCGGCCGATAACCCCATAATTTAAAATAGTAGTGGCTTCTTCATTGGATACAATATGCTCCAAATATCGTCTGGCCGTTGTTCTTGAAATTCCCACCAGCTGGCACATCTTATCAATCGTTACACCTTCAGGATGCTCCTTTAATGATGCTTTTACTTTTTCTAATGTAATGGAATCAATCCCTGTAGGCAATGGCATATTTGTCCCTTTTTCTTCTATGCTTCGCTGGTACCCCCCTGTCAAAAAATAATCGGTATCGTTCGCTTTAAATTCTCCCATTTCTTCAAACCATATCCGATCCTTTATATATTGTTTTATCGTATTTGTAAAATCATCCATTGTCACTGGTTTAATTAAGTACTGGTATACGCCATAACGTTTTGCCAGCTGCAAATGCTGACGGTCTGTAGATGCGGAGACCATAATAATATCTAGCTCCGGAAAATGCATTCGCAGGTAATGAAGCAATTCTGTCCCTAATATATCAGGAAAATAAATATCAAGGATGACCAGATCTACTTTTTCTTTTTCCATCAGCTCCTTGAGTTCTTTTCCATTTAGCGCTCTTCCAGCAACTGTTATCTCTGAAAAAGACTGCAGATACTTTTCATGCAATAAAGCTACCCGATAATCATCTTCTGCAATAACCACATTCATTTTTTCACCACTTCTCCTTTTGGTAAATAGATAGAAAATACGGTTCCGCCGTCAGCTGGCGAGGTCACTTCCATCTCCCCACAATACTTTTTCACCGTTTCATAGACATGAAACAGACCATAGCCTCTATTTTCCCCTTTGCTGGAATATCCTCTGGTAAAAATCTGCCCGGTCTGTTCTTTCGTCATCCCCTGTCCGGTATCTTCTATATCTATCACAATATCGCTTCCAACATCGGTAACCATCACAGTGATTCTCTGTTCCTCCGATTCTAGTACAGCATCCATGGCGTTATCTAATAAATTTCCGAGCATGATAGCCATATCCGTAGCAGCTATTTTCGTTTTATCCAGATGACTCGCTTCCTCTATGACAAGTGATATTTTTTTCTCAGCCGCCTTCGCTATTTTCCCTAATAAAATTGCTTGCGCTCCAGGGTCTTTAATGTTCTTCAACATTGGGAATGCTTGTCGTTTATCAGCGGTTTCTTCCTGAATCACTTTTAATGCTTCCTCATATTGCTCAAGCTGGATTAACCCCAACAGCACATACATCTTATTTTTAAATTCATGTGTCTGGGCACGCAGGCTGTCTGCATAGCCCTCTATCTGCATCACTGTTTCTTGAAGCTGCTTCATATCTGTTTTATCTCGAAAACTGCAAATCGCACCGACAATCTGTTTATTTTCATATAAAGGAATGCGATTCGTAATAAATGTTTTCCCTTGGTACACTTTTTCCTCATCATAGCTCGGCTTTCCAGAGAAAAGCGTCTCCGGCAGGCCAAGCAGTTGAATCGACTGCTGGAGATTCATCGTTGAACTCAGCAATGCCTCTGCAGAGGGATTAATCAAGGAAATCGCTTGCTTATCATCAATCACAATAATTCCTTCTTTTACTGCGTTTAACATGGCTTCCCGTTCGCGGAACATTTCTGCGATAACAGCTGGCTCTCTCCCGAGTGTATCCTCCTGAATACTTCTTGCTAAAAACAACGCTCCGCCAACGCAAAGAATCATCCCGATGGATGCCACGACAACTAATCTTCTGAGCTTACTTACTATGATAGCGTTGATTGATTCTTCCAAGTACTCGACTGTAACCGCACCGATAATTCTTTCACCGCCATTGGCATCCACCTCTTCATAGATTGGCGCAGTGGTCATAATAGCAGGTCCAAGCGCCCCTTCCCCCGATTCGGTCACATAGGAGCCATATAACAGCGTTTGGTCAAATTGCTCTGTTTCTTCCGTTATACCGATGTGGTTTTCATCTGGATGAATGATATATTCTCCGTCTCGTGTAACTACGGTCACAACCGGATTTTCTGCCTGCAGCCGCACACGGTCAATAATTCCCTGTAATTCGTCATGGTCACTGCTGCTGACAGCTTCCTCCAAAGCCGGCATAAAGGCCAGTCCATTAGCCGTCTGTCTGGATAATTGCTTGTATGTATCCTGGGCATTGCCAATCTCAAAGTAAGCAAACACAGAAATAAATAATAAAATAAGAAAAGTAGATAAAGTCAGAAATATAAAGACAATCCGCTTCCGAATCGTCATATTTTTTATCAAAGAAAACATTTATACCTCCTTTTCTATTGATCCATGAGTTTATTTCGTTTTATGTAATAGCATTATCAGTTTATCGGAAATCTGGTGTTGGGGCAAGAGAACTAGATTCGTTGTAGCCCTGTTTCTATATACAATATGGATTATCTCTTTTGTTCTTGTCACATGAAAGAAAACCCTTACAAACAAAGTATACATAGCAGGTTTATAACATCCCCTTAATTTAACTAGAACTTTTTCTCACAATTTCTTCTCTTTTTATGATATATTGTTCTTTATTCTAAAATATTTCACACACCCTTAGAAAAACCTATCATGAGGAGAGACAAGAATGACAACCATCTTATTTAAAAATGCCAAGGTGTTTACCGGCAAAAATACGGATTTTGAAGGAATTGACTTTGCTGTAGATACAGAAACAGGCCAATTTATCAACAAAGAAACAGCAAACGCAGATGAAACGATCGACTTAAAAGGGAAATATGTCATGCCCGGCTTAATCAACGCCCACACGCATATTATCTTAGATCCCTTCTTCAAAATCGGCGGCCTTTCTTCGGTCAATGCAGCTCAGACGGGAGCCGTCGTAAACACGTATATTGCAATTGATAACCTAAATAAACTTTTAAAACACGGCGTTACTTATATACGTGATGTTGGTTCCTCTGACAACATTGATTTACAGTTATCTAAATTAGAAAAAGAAAATAAAATAACAGCTCCTGGAATTATCGGATCCGGTCCTGCCATCGTAATGACTGGCGGGCATGGCGTAGAACTCGGATGGGAGTCGGACGGCGTAGATGAGATTCGTAAACATGCCCGCACCAATATTAAAAATGGAGCACGAAATATTAAAGTCATGGCAACCGGCGGCGTCAGTATGGATGGAGAAACACCTAATGATGTTCAGCTTAGTGTCGAGGAAATGCGTGCTGCGGTGGATGAGGCACATCATAAAGGCTATACTGCCTGCGCACATGCTCAAGGAACAGAAGGAATCAAAAATGCCATCCGTGCTGGAGTAGATTCGATTGAACATGGGATTTATTTAGATGATGAAGCCATCCAGATGATGCTGGATAATGATACTTATCTTGTTCCAACCTTAATGGCACCTTGGGCAATCAATCAGCATCCGGAAAAACTGCCTGATTTTATGGTAAAAAAATCACTTGCTGTTCAAGAAGCACATATTAAAAGTATTGGCAAAGCTGCTAAGGCTGGAATCAAAATCGCAATGGGGACAGACTCCGGAACCGCTTATAATGACTTTGAGAAAGGGCCCTCTCAAGAGCTTGAACAGATGGTCGATGCTGGTTTAACACCATTGCAGGCATTACAATCAGCTTCTATCAATGCAGCAGAACTGTTGAAAATAAATGATTATGCAGGCTCTATTGAGACAGGCAAGCTTGCTGATTTTATTATTATTGAAGAAAATCCATTAGAGAATATCAAAGCTGTCCAAGCGGATAAAATTGTTTATAAAAAAGGGAAGAAAGTAGAATAACTCTACAGAAAACAACTGGACTTGCAAAGATAAGATATATCCTGCAAGTCCAGTTGTTTATATTCACCACACTTTTTTTGCATTTTCCAAATCAGTTAAACTGATAAAGCTCTTTTGCATTGGAGGCGGACAAATGCGATTATGCATTTTTATTTGTTTATTTATTTTCTTAATATCCTTTTCAGTTTGAGCTTCCTGCACAAATACACTGATTTCCTTTTGCAGCTTCAACCATGGCGGTAAATAGCCTGCATCCTTCGCTATTTTTTGAAAATGCTGGAACGTATCCTTTTCCATATAATCCTTTGTTAGCGGTTTTCCCTTTCCCGGCAAATTCTTTTCATAGCTATAATCGTTCTCTTTAATCATATCTCCAATTAAATCATTGTATTTCCTTTCCAAACAAATCCCTCCTGCCCTTATTTGTTTAAGCAATCCAATGAATCATTAAGATCAAGTAAATTAAAATAATACTTCTACTTTTCAGTATACTGTTTAATTATATATCGCGCTATTAATCTTCTTTATTATAAAAAATGAAACGTGCTATACTTTCTTAACAACTATCTCCACATAAAAAAGCTGCCCCATAAAGTAAAATACCTCATGGAGCAGCCAGACTGCATTGCAGTAACATCTATTGTGACATTTTTTTCTTTTCGGAGAAAAGCTTCCCTCTCTCCAGCCATTTTTGTTTGGCTTCTTTCCTTCGCTTTACTTCTGCTTTTACAAGCTTTGGATAAGTATCTTCAGCAAAGTCCTGGACGCTGTCCCAATCTGAAAAGAAAAGAACCTTCATATCTCTGGAACCATCTTCATTACGGCGTTTATTCAGGCAAACGCCAAAAATCCGGTTCGATTCCTCAATCATCTGTTTAAATAAAAGGGGATGTTTTTCCTGATCCCTGTACAACTCTTCCATCATTCCCATATAATGTGAATCGTAATGATGGAACGGCATATCGGAATCAATGCTTTTGCTGCTGCGATAAACTTTACGGTTGTTTGCGTAAATCCATATTAAAGTACCATAATCCAGATTTTCCTTTGTACTTACGATAACTTTTTTCATGTTTGTCATCCTGTCTAGAGGAAAATTTAGCATGGTAAATATCATTCTTAAAATCTCCGTTTATTAAATAATGCTACCTCTACTCTTTAGTATACACTACTTTCACTTTAAAAGCTTGAAAACTTCGAAGAACCTACTTTGAAAACTCCATTTTCCAGCTGTAGTAGTCGTTTTCTTTATTCTTTTCATAGCTTAAATAAGCATTGAATTTCTTTCCTTTTTTACTTGTCAGACCTTTCACAAAGACTTTCTTATCCTTCAACAGTTTTTTCACCATGGTTTTCGTCGGCTTCTTCCGCATCGAAGCTAAATATTTATCATTTTTCCAAATGGCAAATGTACAGCCCTGCTTCCGGTTGCTGCAGTTAAAGGCTTTATAGCCATCTATTACTTTGCCGCCGCACTGCGGACAGGTTCCCACTACTTCATTGGTTGCCCGTGTCTGCGTTACCTTATTGATAATAACGTCCTCTCCATGCTTGATTGTTTCAACGGATTCTGATGTAAAATGAAAAACGAGCCGGAGAAATTCCTGCTTGTCCGCTTTTCCTTTTTGAATATCTGATAAGGCTTTTTCAAGACGTCCGGTGAATTCTAAATCAAATAAATCTTTTACAGGAAAAGTGGTAACCAGCCGTTTACCAAGCTCTGTACAAAGCAAATGCTTACTTTCCGTTGTAATATAGCCTATATCCTTCAACTTTTTAATGGTTTCGGCTCTTGTTGCAGCAGTGCCAATACTAAAACCGGTCAAAATACTGCCCATCAGCTCCTCGCTTTCATCCTCCTGGTAGCTTTTCCCGCATGTTTCCATCACACGCAGCAAGGTTCTTTCAGTATGGTGCTTTGGCGGCTTTGTGACATGGGAAGTGACTTCAGAATCGCTCACCTGGACACGTTCCTGCTTATCCACTGACGGCAGCAGAGTATCCTTAGATTGGATATTCTCTACCTTTTTCCATCCTTCCACTAACTGTACTTTCCCTTTTGAATGGAAAACACCAGATAAATCCACATCCAGAATTTTTGTAGTCAGCTTTGTCTCTTCATATTCTGCTATCGGCATAAATTGCATAATAAAGCGGTTTTTAATGGCTGTGTAGACAATTCCTTCATCTGCCGAGAGCCGTTTAGGCTTCATATAAGTGGGAATGATCGCGCTGTGACTTTCCACTTTTGCGTTATTAAAGACACGCTTTGTTTTCATAAACTTCATTTCATCCTTATAAGGAAGCCCTTCGGAATGTACTTTTAAGACATGGGCTGTTTTTCCAACCAAGCTTTCTTCTAAGGCAGTACTCGCAGTTCGCGGATAGGTAATCAGCTTTTTCTCATAAAGTGACTGAGCGACCTTTAATACCTTATCAGATGTCCATCCCTTGAATTTATTCGTTATAAACCCTTGCAAATTGGATAAATTGAATAGAAACGGCGGGAATTCCTTTTTCTTTTCCACCTGTTTATCAGTAATCATGGCTTGTTTGTTTTGAATCGCTTCGTTAATTGGCTCCAATAATTCTTTTTTCTTAAATTTATCCTCTTTGTTTTCGACATAAGTCCCTTCGTATTCGTGGTTAGCCGCCGTTTGAAAGGTTGCAGTCAGTTTAAAATAATCCTCCGGCTTAAAATTTTCAATCTCTTGATCACGGTCATAGATTATTTTTAAAGTTGGAAGCAGCACCCGGCCTATATTTAACGCTTTGCTTTTACCCTGCTGATATTTTAACGTTGCCACGGATGTCAGGTTAATACCGATAACCCAATCTGCCCATTGCCTGCTGATTCCCGCATCGCGCAACGGCTTCATCCTATCGTTTGTTTGGAGATTTTCCAGACCCTGCAGTACTTCGTTTTGCGTCCATTCATTTAAAAGCAGGCGATATACCACTGCCTTTGGCTTCACCCCGCCCCGGTAGATGATACTATCTGCAATTAACTGGCCTTCCCGGTCATAATCACACGCTGAAATAATTTCCTCCACATCATTCCGCTTCATTAAAGAGTGAATCGTTTTTAACTGCTTTGCAGCTCCGCCATCAGTTTGCGCCCGATTTCTTGGATTGCTTTTCACTTTATATTTAAATTCAGAAGGGATAAAAGGAAAATTATCCATTTTCCAGCTCCGCATTTTCCCATCATAGTCTTTTGCATCATACAGCTCGACAAGATGGCCAAATGCCCAGGTAATCACATAGCGCTCCCCTTCAAAATAGCCGTCTTTTTTCGTTTTTATATTTAATGCATCTGCAATATTTTTTGCGACAGATGGCTTCTCTGCTAAGATTAATCGGACTCCCATTTCGAATTCATCGCCTTTCCTTTAAAGCCATATCAGCTGGTTTTTCGCTATCATTTTTCATATTAGAAACATTCGTTCGATACCTTATTATGCCATAGATTTCACTTTTTTTCTAATAGATACCTAAAATCGCAGCTCCTCATTATTGCTCGCTTATAATTTATCGCTATATGGTTAAACTAGCTTCATTGGTGATTATAATCACTATATTTACTTACAGGAGGTGCGCCATGTCTGAACAAAATAAAAATCGCAATAAGGATAAAGGAAAGCAAAATAATCGCAATAAACATAATAAAACAGGCAATGATACGGAATTTGCGAGTGAAAATAGTGAGTTTCTGAACTTAGACAATAAGAAAAACAAACGGAAAAGGTAGCATCTTTACAAAAAAGCTGAGTGACCAGTTGACTCAGTTTTTTTGTTGCCTAGTTGTAAAACCGCTTCCCTTTTTTCATATTTATATGGAAATGTTTGTTGCTATCCTTTATACTGAAAACAGACGAGGGTCAAAGAAGCCCTGTCCGCTTTATATCTTCATCATTTCCCTTCCTGAAAACATCTTCTTTAAAAATTCCTTCACAGCTTGATTCTATTTTTTATTGCTTCTGCTGCCGCTGTATTTTTCTTCAAAACAAAACCCATATCTGGTTAAAATCCTGCGCATCCCCTTCTATCGCAAGTATTTCTTTTCACGCCCCTGTCGAAAATCATTCCCAATAGTTTTTACAATTCAATATATCCATTTACTTTGACTATCGAAGTTTTACAACCCGGCTAGAATACTTTATGATTAATTTAACATACTTACCTATTTATTGAATTGAAATCACACAAAAGGAAGGAAAGTCTAAAAATGAAAAAACATATAAAATTCTCCTGCTCCAGTCTTCTTCTGTTGTCTCTCATTTTTTTGCTTATTGCCTGTTCAGACAATACAAATGAGGAAGAGAACCCTGATTCTGTCACAGATGAAACTGCTGAAGAACCGGGTGTGGCAGACGATGAAGACTTACCGGATAGGGAGGAATCAGATAACCCTTCAGAAACAGATAACTCATCGGAAGATTCCTCCGAAAATAACACTGATAATCAACCAAGTGAAGAAACGGAAACAGATGCTTCGGAAGACAGCTCTGTTGAAGAGGAAGAAAGTAACGACAGTTCTTCAGAAGACGAAGAAGCGGGGAACGATCAGGCATTATCAGACTATTCTTCCGAAGAAATTGAATACGCCCGCGTCTGGCTGCAGCTTGGGCCAAATCAAGATATCGATGAATTATACGTCGAACATATTCCAGCCGGTACACCGCTCGACCCCAACGATGAAGAAAATGATGTGAGCTATCCGGAAGATGTGATTCAGGTCTCCGGTTCCCGTATTGCAGATGGCATGATTACGTATAGCGGGAATGGAGACGGTACTATTAATGTATATGACATTCCATATGGAAATCGATGGTACGGAGGGATGCCTCGTCCGGATGATGTTGATTTAGAAGAAGTACAGAAAGATATGCGAGAGATGATTGAAAATACAGAGACGGTCACCATTGAGCCTGGTGAGGATGAAGAGGTTATAACTATTATTGAAAAAATGTATATTATTGATTGAGACGATTGAAGATTCTTGCAGGGAACCCCTGATAGAATATAACATCGATAAATAATAAGGCGGCTGGAAAGTATCTATTCCAGCCGCCTTATTATTTATCCTTTATTGAAAAAATCCTGCTAAATATTGATCTTGTGCAATCACTACATAGCTGCCATCAGGATTTTGCATCACATGAACAGTAAGTTCTACAGGAGGCAGGAGTGCATCGATGTCATTGTATTTTTCGATCAACAGCTCGATGGTTTTAGAATCAACTTCATCACGTGCAATGTCACCATCTTCAATAAGCTCAAGCAATTCCTGGTCTACTTCCTGATAAATGGACGTATCACTGATTCCTTCTATAGAAACCGTGACCATAATACTATCAGCCGATTCTGCCTGTGCTTCAACAATCTCATAATCCGCAGTAGACAATGCATACATCACGGCATCCGCTAATTCGATAATTTCTTGTTCTGTCACATTGGTCCCTTGCATATTTCGTTCCGTGTTTTGGATATATATATCCTTGAACATATCCCGCTGTGTCTCAGCTTCTGTTGTTTTCTCTTCTTCCGAATAAGTGTCTGGCAAACGCTCGATAGAGGCTTCCGCATCCTGGAAGACCGTCGCCTGAATAAGTGCATCCAAATAATCCGATGCTTCTGTTTCCAGAGTCTCCCTCTCTTCCTCGCTTAAATCTGTTGCTTCCGCATCTGCGGGCTCTGTATCCTCTGCTGTCACAGTGACCGCCGGAATATCGATTTGTTCGGCATCATTATGATTAGTGTATGTATACAAGTAATTCTGATCATTTGTTAAATCATGAAACGTATACGTAAATTCCTGTTCCATTTCCTGCAGATGATGGGTCTCTTTTTCAATAATCATTTCAAGTGTAAATTTATCAATGTCAAAATCGGAGGGTTCAAAATCCACTCTTTCAGAGCCTTCGGTAATTCGGAGCGTTTGTTCCGCAATTCCTCTGCCTAACTCTTCGATATCCGTTTCATCCCCATTGTAAGTAAGGACATAATCTTCATCTCTTGCTTCCATATCAAATTTGTTATGAATATCCGGGTCTATGGATACGAAAAAAGCAAATGGCATTTTCATCCTGCCTAATTGATTATTAAAGATATGTTCGAGTTCCTCCTGGTCAGCGGTTGTTGTTGCAAAGCTCTCCATGACCTCCCCTTCAGCAGTTTTCATCAAAAAGTCACTATTGTCTCTATACAGAGCAAAGTTTCCCAGATTGTAATAGTCGATATCATTTTCAAAGTCAAACACGCCATTCCCCGATAACGTTTCGCCTTCGATATTTTCTTCAAACTCCACGTCTAAAGAGGTCATATCCTGTTCCACCTGCTCCATTTCCTCCAAAACCTCTGCAGCCTCAGGCTCGGAGCACCCGGCTAAAAATAAAATAATAATGAGTCCAGCTCCAAAAATATAATTTTTCAAAATAAAACGCTGTCTCCTTTCTTTTTAAATGTAAACGTTATACATATATTATACAGGGAGGACAACTGATTGACTACGGAACAAAATCAAAAGAGGAATAAATACCCAACTAAAATACCACAGCACAAAATACTGTGGTATTTTAGATATTTTCCAATGAAATTATGGTAAATTATTCCTAAAAAGTATTTGGTATAATCTTCACAGACTGCGATTATTTATTCCGCATAGATTATATCCACTTTTTGAATAATACAATGATTTGAAACTTATTTCCATCGATATTAGCGTCTATCTGGCCACCTAATTTAATAACCAATTGCCTGACAATATGCAAACCCAATCCTAGCTGTCCGCCAGTTCTGCTGCTGTCCATCCGATACGACCGGTCAAAAATCCGATGGAGCTCCGTTTTGTCATCCAATGCGGTGATATCATTTTCTGCTTCCAGCCTGACACATTCCTCTTCTTCTGCCAGCCTGATGGTAAAATAACTTTCCGCATATCGTAATGCATTTTGAACTATATTACTGATAATCCGATGGACTGCTTTTTCATCTGCTAAAATAGGGGGTACAGCCGTCTCGTCTATTTCTATCTGCAGCTTATTTTTCTCAAAATCATGGTAAAACAGCAGCATCGTATCCACTACCAGCTGATTCAACGATACCTGCTGCATGCTGAATTTCTGGTCCGAAGATTCTATTTGGGAAAGCTCATAAAACTGATCCACCATCATCGTTAAATGATCAATTTTCTTTTGAATAATAGCCAAAAACTCTTTTTTCTCTGCATCTGACAAAGAGGGATCTGCCATCAATTCAGAAAATCCTTTAATCGATGTTAACGGCGTTCTTAAATCATGTGAGAGATTGGTGATTTCCTGCTTTAATGCTTCTTCTCTCCTTTGCTTATGCTGTTGATCCTGCTTAAATAGATGAATCAACTGATTGATATACGTAATAAACCGGAGCAAACCTCTGCTGTGTGTATTTGTACGGATTAATTCGTTTGTACCAAAATTCTCATTAATGCCTTTGAGCTGACTGGTTATCCTTCTGATATCCCAATAAAGTAACAGCAGCATGCTGATACAAACGACTAATAATATACTCAATATAACGATAATCAACCAGCTGCTCACTGTCACCCCTCCTCCTTAATCCATATCCTGTTTCGTAAATCTGCCCGCTCCTATCCATAAAGCAATGACGCTGATGACAGCACCGGTCACCCAATAACGATAATCCAATTGTACTGATTGATTCATAAAGTGCATTAAATTATCCGTCAATAACGCACCTGGAGCAAATGTATATAACTCATTCAATCCATTCACCTGGCGGAAGATAAGGCGCAATATATCATCGAAGAAAATATAGATAACCGCGACAATAATGATATTATATATATCGGCGATTTTCAGCATTTTTAATGCATGTATCAAAATAAAACCGCTGAGCACAATCGGCAGCATATTGAAGCTTGCAATGAAGAAATTGCTGACTACTCCTTGGTCCTCCGCAAAAAAGCTCTGCCCTAATCCTATCATCAGGAGTAAACCTGCTGCACAAACCAACAAAAAATAACCTAGCGTCACAAGCAATTTTGACCAGAAGATGACGCTCCGAGAGATACCGAAAGAAATTGCCTGTTTTGTCAGCGTAATATCCTTACCAGTCAATATGCTATTATACAAATAAGAGATAATAATTATTTGTGTCCCCATACCAATGACATTCGAATAGAAAAAGCTGCTTGTGCCGTATCGGAAATCTGCATCTACACTGCTAAAAAAATATAAAGTGAATGCAGCACCTGTAATTAGGAGAAAAAAGATAGCAGTAGTGAGATATAAGCTTTTCCTATGCAATATACGGTAGTTTTCACTTTTCAAATAGTTAATCATTTTTCGCCATCCCCCTCCACTAAACCTAAGAAATATTCCTCTAAATTCAATGCTTCGACGCGGAATTCCATCACCAATACATCATTTTTGATTAAAAGGCGGTTTATTTCTCCAGCCTTCTCAATATGATTTTGTATCGTGATAACCTGGTCAGGAAGGGATTTATATTGGATATCCTCATAAGTACGTTCTAATAGCTGTGCCGCCTTGGCTGTATCATCCACCTTTAAATGAATTTGTTTCCTGCTTTTTTCATCCAGAAGCTGCTTGCTTACATCCTCGACGATCACCCCGTTTTTGATAAATACAAACCGCGTTGCCAACAGCTGCAATTCCGTTAAAATATGGCTGGAAATCAAGATGGTTATTTGCTTTTCTTGATTTAACCGGATCAATAACCTGCGAATTTCCGTAATACCCTCCGCATCTAAACCATTAATTGGTTCATCAAGCACTAAACAATCCGGGCTGCTTAAAAGAGAAAGCGCGATTCCCAGCCGCTGCTTCATCCCCATAGAATATTCTCTAAATTTTTTCTTCTTTTGATTGGCCAGCCCGACAATTTCCAATACGTCATATATCTGCTTCTTTTCCGCAACTCCCCTTTGAATCCGAAAGTACTCCAGATTTTGAATTGCTGTAAAATCCGGGAAAAAGACCGGCGTCTCTATCATAAATCCCATTCTTTTTTTCGCCTGCATCATTTCTTTGCCTGACTTACCAAACAAGTAAATTTCTCCCGTTGTCGGCGTTAACTGCCCTGCAAGCATTTTAAAAATAGTCGATTTACCAGCACCATTTTTACCAATTAAGGCACAAATCTCTCCTTTTCCTACAGAAAAATCAAGCGGTTTAATGGCTTCTTCCTGCTTAAATTTCTTAGTTAATGTATACGTCTGAATAACAGCACTCATTTTCTCGGCTCCTTCACTCTATTTTCTTATTTCCAGTTTAGCGCAAGAGCCATTAAAATCCTTTAAGCAAATCATAAAGAATTCATAAAGAAAGACAGAACAGAATCAAACCAGCATGAACCCGACACCCCAAATGGTTCTGATATACTCTTCAGGTGTGACTTCAGCCATTTTTCTGCGCAGATTGGAGATATGGACACTAATGGTATTATCATCCCCGACATACGTGTCTTTCCAAATTTTTTCGTAAATCTCTCTTTTAGAAAAAGCATGCTCCGGATGATTAATAAATAAGGATAAAATATCAAACTCCGCATTGGTTACCTGCAATGATTTGTTCTCTAATGTGACAGACAGCTTTTCAGGAAAGATAGTCAGACCACGCCATACCTTTTCGTCTTTTTGTGAGGGCTGGCCAATCGATTTTCGCAGCTGAACCTCCACGCGGGCTTCTACCTCTTTCTGATGGAATGGCTTAGTTATATAATCATCTGCTCCCATTTTCAAGACTTGAACTTTATCCTCTACCCCAATCTTTGCGGAAATCACAATAATTGGAATTGCACTTTCCTCTCTGACCTGGGTAATAAATTCTTCGCCGCTTATCCCCGGCAGCATCAAATCTAATAAAATCAAATCGAATGGATTGCTTTTCAGCTGCAGCAGACCTTCTGTCCCTGAATAAGCAGAAACTGGCGTCATCCCCATTTTTGTTAAAATAACATGCAGCAATTTGCTGATTTCCTGATCATCTTCAATAATTAAAATTCGTTTCTCTTCATTCACGTTTACCACTCACTTTTGTATAATTGCTATTACTTTATTATAATAATCACTCTTTCGTCGTTTGAAAAGTGCACCTGTCTAAATCTTCACCAAAACAAATAAAGGAGTGCATAGGAAATCTAAAATGCACACTCCTTTATATAGAAAAAATAATCAATTAATAACCTGTTACAGCATTCTTTAATATAGGCATGTTTTCTATGTTTAAATGCTTCCCCTCCACACATAAAACAGTCATCTGAGAATCAGTTCCCGCAGCATGAAGCGCTCCTTTTTTCCAAAATGCTGCTTTACCGGCAGTCAGAGGGATTTTGTTCTCCTCCTCGCCGCAGACCCAGCCTTCTCCAGATATAATCATAAAAAGCTGATCCGCCTGCGCTTCGTGGAAAGGAATATTATCCTCTATTCCTAAATACATATAACTCATTCTTATATCATTGGCATCAAATAAAAGACGATGCGCAGTAAATTTCGTTGTTTCTGTATCCATCGATACGCCGGATTCTTGCTCAAACGAAATAATCTTCAATTGAACCGCCCCCTATTCTGATTAAACCCAAAGCCTATTCCGCTTCATAACGAATCATCGTCCACATCCCAATATCTTTAAAACCCATTCGTTTATAAATGCTTCCAGCCGCAGGGTTATCATAAAAAAGACAAAGTGACTTCCCCTCTGCTAATAATGCAGTGCATAATTTTTCCATACATTTCGTTGCATAGCCTTGCCGCTCATACCCTGGGCGCGTACAAACAGCAACTATCATGGCAGAATGGGAATTTTCAGCGGTTGTCGATGCAGATGCAACCATCGTCCCTTCCTCATCACGAATAAAATAGGTGCGTCCTGTCTTATTTTTCTCTGCATGCTCCCTCGATTCAACGGTTACATTACTTGCTGCAAATTCCGGAATAGACTCCAGCATTTTGATGTTCTCTTCATAATCAACAGGCTGCAAATATTCTACCTGCTCAGCTTGTTCTAAAGTCGTTGTGTAGCTTAATTCTTCACAAGATGCATAATACATTTCTCTATGTACACGAATGACTTTATCCATGTGTTTAAGCAAAGGGGTGACAGCCAGTTTCAGACCACTCACATTGCACCGCTGTTTATAGTCGTTAATCCTCTCTGCAAACCCTTTTACATCATACTCCCCTTCACTGTAAATAATGAAATTCTCACGATAGCGCAGGAGAACAGCGATTAAATCTTCCTGTTCCCATTCCCCCCAGACATCTTGAATATCTGAATCATAGCCAAACGCTTCAATATCTCCAATAATAAACAAATTTTCTGCAGCCTTAGGCTCCACTAACTCCATTACTTTTACATGATCCTCTTTTGTCAGTTTTCGTATCATCCTGCTTCCTCCAATAGACGTCAATAGTAGCTTCTAATTTTACATTCTTTCAGCTAAGACATTCATTCCTTCTCTTACTCCTCATCGCATTCCCATCAATCAGAAACATGAATCAATATTTTCCCGGTACTCTTCCTGCTGCTGATAAAATCATGTGCTTCCGCTATTTTTTCAAGAGGATATTCCGCACCGATTTTTATTTCTATTTTTCCGTTCACTATTAATTCAAGGACATTTTGAGATACGGTTTCCAATGTCTCCGGCCTTTCTTTTCTAGTGGTACCTAAGCTGAATCCCAGTACAGACCGGCAGCTCGCGTGCACTTCCTTTGTATTAAAATTGCCAATGCCGCCTGATGAATTCCCAAAATGAACCAGCCTGCCAAAATGCGATAAAACCTCCATACTTCTTTCGGTTATCTCTCCAGCCTGCGAATCAAAAATAATATCTACACCTTTACCATCTGTTGTTTCTTTTATTTTTTCATCAAAATCCGTATATGTATAAACATCATCCGCTCCTAATTCAAGCGGCACGCTGCTTTTTTCAAGGCTGCTGACCGTACCAATAATTCGTTTAGCTCCGAGCAATTTGGCCATCTGAATAATCGTTGAACCGACACCGCCAGCCGACGAGTGAACTAAAACCGTATCTGCCTTACTAATTTGTGCTAAATCATATGTTAATTTATAAGATAAAAAGCCAACAGTCGGGCAAGCTGCCGCCATTTTAAAATCTAATTCATCCGGAATTTTAAAAGTAAGTAACTCCGAGGCCAGGACATATTCCGCATAGGCGCCCCCTTTTGGAAAGCATATAACACGGTCACCAGGCTTGACGCTTTCTATAGATGCTCCAACCTTCTCGACTGCTCCAGCAGCATCTAAACCTAAAATCATCGGGAAATTTGCCTTTGCTTTACTGCCATTTCTGTTCTTAATATCAGCATAATTCACGCTGGTATAAATCACTTTAATTAAAATTTCATCGGGTTGAGGTTCTGGCTTTGGTATTTCTTTGAATTGCAGCACATCTGATCCGCCAAATTCATTCATCACAACCGCTTTCATCTCATTTCCTCCCTTATTTCAGCTCTTTCTTAAACAGAACGCGATCAATGCCAAACCCATCATAATTTGCTTTTACTGCTACACCATCTACTGTTTTATCTCCTCGCTCGATCACAAAGCCCATTTTTTGATGAAACGCAATCGATGTTTTATTTACGGGGGAAGTGATGGAGCGGATGATTTTCCGATCAGCCATTTTAACTTTAGCGAAAAATTTCTCATAAAGTGTTTTTCCAATGTCTTTCTTCCTGTAATCCGGGTGTACACCTACAAAATGGATATATGCTTCATCTGACTGATCCTGTGATAAAAATCCAATTAAAAAACCTGTTATCTCGTCATCTTCTTCTGCTATCAAACTGGTATTCTTAAAATGTTGAAAAAATAATTTAGGCAGCATTCCTGCCATATCACGCCCGCCCCACCAGTCGTTTATCTGCGGAATCAGGATATCGTAATCCAAACTTTGCAAACTGCGAATTTCCATTCTACATTCTCCCTTTTATTTGAAACGATGTACTATCATTCGTATAAATTCTTTTATTTCCCATGATAAAACAGCTGAATATTCTTATTGTTATTACTAATATATCAAAAAATTATAATGATTTCTTTCTTTGTTTGAATTTTTTTAGAATTTATATTTAATTTTTCGCGTCTGCATGTTAACCTTGATTTAAATTAGGTTGACAAAGAGAGGAGCGTTTTTTTGTTCAAATCGTTTAAAAATCAATTCCTCCTTTCGTTAGTTGTTTCAATATTATTCACCTTGAACTACCCCCTCTTACCAACCTTCAAGGTTGCTTGAAGTGGGAGATTCCTAAGAACACCAACCTACCGGTCAATTATGGATTAGGCTATCCCCGCAGTTCCTGCGGTTAATCGTAATGCTTCTTTACGAAGATTCCTGCTTGCGTTAATATCTCTTTGATGATGGCATTGACAGCTATCACACGTCCATGCACGCAAAGCAAGATTTTTAACGTCTTTGTTTTGGTGTCCACAATGAGAACATAACTGACTGGATGGATAGCTTTTCGAAACTACAACAACCTGCTTTCCATACCAGACCGCTTTATATTCCAGCATCGTTCGGAACGCTGACCAGGATACATCGCTAATCGCTTTCGCAAGATTTTGATTCTTTAACATGTTTTTTACAGACAAATCTTCTATTCCGATGATATCGTGGTTTTTGATTATCTCAGTGGAGATTTTATCTAACATGTCTTTTCTTTTATTAGCAATTTTTTCGTGAAGCCGAGCTACTTTTCGTTTTTGTTTCTGCCAATTTGCTGAGTCTACCTGTCGCCTTGAAAGAATCACTTGCGCTTTTGCCAGCTTCTTTTCTAATGTCTGGAAAAATTTTGGATTTTCATACACCGTCCCATTGGAAAGAGTTGCAAAATCAGTTATTCCAACATCGATGCCTACAGAGGAATCTGTCTTTTCATCGTATTCAACTTCCGTTTCCGCTACAATCGAAACAAAGTACTTGCCTGAAGGATTGCGCCGGATCGTTGCATTGATAATACGTCCTTCCACTTCCCGACTTTTGGCAAAGCGAACCAATCCGAGCTTAGGCAGTTTGATATGTTTATCCAATACAGCAATATTTCCATTGACATGTTTCGTGGTATACGATTGGACAGGATTCTTTTTTGATTTAAAACGAGGTGCCTTATTCTGCTTCTTATAATAGCGCGTATAGGAATCATTAACATTTTCCACCGCTTTTTGAAGGGCAATACTATCGACTTCTTTGAGGAAGGGATAGTTTTTCTTCAATTCTGGAACCGCTTTGATTGCCTTATTTTTATTGAAAAATTCTCCCTTCCAATTATTTTGAAGAAGCTGTCCATTTTGTACCATTTCATTCACCGTATGCCAATAGTGGTCTTTTTGTTTTCCCGTAAAATAGTTGTAGACAAAGCGGGAGCAGCCGATTGTCTTATGGATGAAGGTGATTTGTTTTTTGTTCGGATAGATACGAAAACGAAATGCTTTTGTTATTTTCATAGCTTCTAACCTCCTCCTGTCTATTATATCAGAAGAAGGATGTTTTTGGAACACTTGTTCGATTTTATATTGAACAAGTGAGACACTCCTAAGCAATCTTTTGTGCATAGGAGATTCATCTCCCCCTTACCTCTACGCGCTTGAAGAGGGAGTTTTCTCTCCTTTTTTCGATAAACACTTACTTACTTTTTAATTTTACTTATCGAATCAGTGACATAATGGCAAATTTATTTTTGTTCATCACCTTAGCTTCCGTTTTCAATACTGGTTTATTAGCTCAAAAGTATCTACATTCAAAACAGCCTTCTCTAAATGATTCATAGTGCGTGTTCAAAAAGTTCGACAAAAAGGAGATTCGGAAAGCCCACCTCTCCAAATCTCCTTTGCTCATCGCTCTTATTTCCAGACATCTTCAGCAATTCGCACAACATGCCGGATTTTTTCCCATTGCTGTTCCTCACTCAATAAGTTTCCTTCCTCTGTGGAAGCAAACCCGCATTGAGGACTCAGGCAAAGCTGATTCAACGGTACATAGCCCGCCGCTTCAGTAATTCTTGCTTTAACAGCCTCCGGATCTTCCAGCTCGCTGAACTTAGACGTGATAAGACCCAGTACGATAAATAAATTATCACAGTTTACATGACGCAAGGGTTCAAATCCGCCCGAGCGGTCATCATCAAACTCCAGGAAAAGACCATCCACCTGTAAACCGCCAAAAATCGTTTCTGACACCGCTTCGTAACCGCCGCTTGACATATAGGTAGATTGGAAATTCCCCCGGCAAATATGCATTGTTACCAGCATATCACCTGGTCTGTTCGCAATCGATTCATTGATTGCTCTCGCACATAATTCAGCTGTTTTCTCTGGATTTCTTCCTTTTTCAATCAACGAATTTCTGCCCTTCTCTGAGAAAAAGGCTGCCCAGGACGTATCATCCAGCTGCAGGTAGCGGCAGCCTTCATCGTATAATGCCTGAATCACCCCTCGATAAGCAGCAACCAGGTCATCAATAATGGCTTCATCATTTTCATAAATTCCTTCTTCAAAATCTGCTCTGAAAAAGAGCATGTTCGGGCTCGGAATCGCAAATTTTGCAACCGCATCTCCGGCAATACCATGCAGGAATTTATAATGCTCGATCATATAATGATTACTAAAACCAATTTTACCGGTTACCTTAATGCCTCTTTTTTTCGTTTCCACGCCAGTGAACTGTAAACCTTGTTCTGCGGTATAGCCTTCCACACCATCTAAGCCTTCCAGAAAATCAAAATGCCACCAGGCTCGGCGAAACTCCCCATCTGTCACGGATTGAAGTCCTGCTTCTTTCTGCTGTTCTACCAGTTTGATAATTTCCTCATCTTCCAATTGACGCAATTGTTCTGCACTGATTTCTCCTTTTGCCTGTTGTGCACGCGCCTCTTTTAAACGCTTAGGTCGTAGAAAACTTCCTACATGATCTGCTCTGAATGGAGCACGTGTATTTTTTGTCTCTGCTGATATTGCCATCGAATACCCCTTTCTCTTTATCTGCTATATTCATTCTATATTCCATTAAAAAAACCCCTTCCGAAAATAGAAGAGGTTCGATATGATAAAGTCTCTTCTTATCTTCAAGCAAAAATGCTTCTGGAATTAGCACAGTACAAATCAACGTCTGCTGCTAAGGCTTCAGCGGGCCAGTCCCTCCACCTTTCTCGATAAGAATATATGGAATTATACGAATAATTACAGTTTACTTTACATGGAAGCAATGAATTCGTCAAGGAGAATCCCAAAATATAGGAACCTTGCTGCGATCGATTTAAATCAAGATTGCGTTACCTTTTTTTATCGGAAAAAATTTTATAATCTTCACTGATTACAAAAGCAGCCAAATACAAGCAGAAAAATAAAATAGCTGCTCCTTTCCATGATACACTAACTCTCGTAAATAGGGGCTCAATACATATTTTATAAAAACTAACACTAAGCAACCATTGAACGACATAACTCCAAAGCATTACTTTCTTTGTCTGTTTCATTTTCGCTGCTTTAAGGATTAGCATATATAACAAATCAAACAGCATCCCCACCATGTAAGACAGAAAAAGCAATCCTCCGAAGTAAAGAAAATTAATAAAAATACTATCAAAAAAATGTATTTCGATAAGATTCCAGCCTGCTAAAATATTAGATAAACCATATGTTATTAAAATAGGAATGGCTACAATAACTGCGATACTACCCATTACTAGACCAACAGTAAGCAGATTGGCAACAAGGGTAGAAAAATCCGTTTTTTTATTATTCAAAATTCATTGAATCCTCCTTGTCTATACCTATATTATAAGGGACTATTACATCCTAATGAATATATATTCTTTTAACTCACTGTACTACAATATCAACTGAAGATTTCCCTAAATTTTCATGTTTCTGAAACGACAGTAACAACTTTTTTATCGCTCAGTTAGTTTAGAGCCAGTCGCTCCCCCAAATTTTGAGCTGTAGTTTTCGTAGCAAATTCATCTTCTTTTTGATTTAATTCCATCCTATCACATCCTGTGTGTCGATAAACTTCTACTAAATGAAGGTTCTATTTATAAATCTTTTAAAAAAGCTAAATAATTCTCTAACGTTTTCACCTAACGTTCGGCTATAAACAATAGAAAGGGTTCATAATCCCCTTCTGTTCCAGAAATATCTAAAGCCTCGTAATACTTGAATCTATCGTCCTTTTCAATTGTAATTGGAGGAAATCCAGACTTCATCAATTCAAAATTCATAAGTAATCTAGAGGTTATTCCATTTCCATCAGAAAAAGGATGAATATTCACAAATTTTGCATGCAGCAGACTAGCTTTTCCTAAAGGGAGTCTTGAAAACGTATTTTACTTTCTTAGAATCCCTTATACTCTGGAGTGCAAGCCTTTCGTGAATGCCTTAGTTGGGACTGCGATTACTCGCCCCATCAAAACCGTTGCACTTATACTTTATTCCTTGAATTCTTTATGCTTTCTTAAAGTGTAAAAAATAACGAGTTCTCTGATCTTTAAATTTCTTCAATTATATTTTATTCCTCCCAAATGATGCTAATCACCATTATACCATATACCAAGTCCGATCAACTTTCTTAGAATTCTATGAAGGAAACTATAAATGTAAATACTCTCTTCAATACCCCATCAAAAAAAGTACCAGACATCTAACAATAATCAATTGTTACAATGCCTGGTACTTTATTTAGCTTGATATTAGAACCTTAGCTGACACGATTTCCCGGTTTTATCTCTTCTTTTAATTTAAAAGAAAGAATAAATCCAACGATAGCAATAATTGCTGCTACGATAAAGGAAACATTCACACCATGAATAATACCATTGATATCCTCACCTGGTATAGCTGCAGTGGACATGATTGTTACAAGCACTGCTGTACCAACCGAGCCAGCTACTTGGCGGAATGTATTATTCATTGCTGTCCCGTGCGGAATCAATTCGTTAGGCAGCTGGTTCAATGCCATGGTTGTCATAGGCATCATTACCATGGCAATCGAAATCATGCGAATGGCATTCATGGTTGCCAGATAGTTGAAGCTTGTATCCGCAGATAAATTCGTGAATGCAAAAGTTGTCAAGGCTAGCAGTAACAAGCCGCCCCGAGCAAGCCATTTTCCTCCGAATCTATCAAAAAGATAACCGGTAATCGGGTTGGAGAATCCCATTATAATCGCACCGGGCAACAAGACAAGCCCAGATTCAAGCGCCGAGAAGCCAACCATATTCTGCATATATAACGGCAAAATAACATTTGTCCCAATCATCGCAGCGAAGACCAGCATTCCAAGCGCCGTTGCTAACGTGAATGTGCTGTGTTTGAATACCCGGAATTCAAGAAGCGGTTCTTTCAAGTTCAACTGTCTGGTAATAAACCAATAGAGAGAAATGCTGCCGATAACAATCGTAAGAATGACCTGAAGACTGAGCCACCCTGCGTCGCCGGCGACACTGAAACCGTATAGAATTGCACCGAAGCCAACTGTAGAAAGGATGACCGATAAAATATCCAATTTCGGTTTCTTCAGCTCTGTTACGTTTTTCAATAAGAAGTAAGCCGCTATCATATCTAAAATAGCAATCGGCAGTACAACATAGAATACACTGCGCCATGGGAACTGATCCACGAGCCAGCCTGAGAGACTCGGGCCAATCGCCGGTGCGAATGCAATAACTAGTCCAAACAGTCCCATTGCTGTACCTCTTCTATGAACAGGAAAGGTCAGGAATAATATCGTCTGCATCAGCGGCATCATAATGCCGGCCCCTGAAGCCTGCAAAATCCGCCCAACCAATAACAATGAAAAGTTTGGTGAAATTGCTGCAATAAACGTGCCGATAGTGAACAATCCCATTGCAGTCATAAATAATTTACGTGTTGTGAATTTATCAATTAAAAAAGCCGTAACTGGAATCATTATCCCATTTACGAGCATAAAAACCGACTGTAGCCATTGCGCTGTACTCTCACTCAAATTCAAATCTTTCATGATAGGTGGAAGTGCAGTCCCTAGCAGCGTCTGGTTCAATATGGTGACAAAAGCACCGGATAATAATACCGCGAAAAGCGGAATATATTTTTTAATTTCAAATGTATTTTCGCTTTCCATTTTATACCAACTTCCTTACAAAATATTTACTTTTTAATCAACAATAGAACATAATATCATATTTGAAAGAGAACAACAAATCATTCCGCTTATTTTGTAACATTTTTATTCAGTTAAGCCCTCTTTACATCAAAGGATTTTGATTTGGTTAATATGGATAAGCTGATGAAAAGCTTTTCCGATTTACACTTTTTAATTTCATTAAAAAAACCATTGCATAATCTATTGATAAGATACATGAATGGTTTTAGAATGATTGGTAATTTATTTTAACTTTACGCAGCTTTTTATAATCTACCATAATAAAGAAGAAATTAATCCCATATATTAGGTCGTTTCACCCCCATTGTTCTCATATAACTTAACAGTTGTCCCGTATGTACAGATTCATGATACGCAATCCGCAATAACATATCGCCCAGTTTTCTTTTATAACCAACATCTGAACGGTCAATTTCAATATTTTCTAAATCATTTACATGTATTGCCTTTATATATTTAATAAATTCATTGCGGTACTTCTGAGCAAATTCCAATTCATCATCCACTGTTGTAAATACTCTATCCTCAAAAGGATTAGATATATTGGTTAACGCCCTACTCCCTCTGCCAATGATAATTTGATGATAAAGAAACTCCCCTTCTAATACATGCCTAATCATTTCAGAGCAGCTGATTGCATTTTCATCAGGTCTCCATTGCAGCAATTCTTCTGGTATTGCTCTCCAAACTTTTTCGCTTCTGCGTCGGACTTCTTCAAAATTAAGAGTAATCAATTCATTTGTATTCATTTCATAATCCTCCTGTCGTCTTATACAACCTATTGTAGCACGCAGATACTTCGTCTATAATCGAAGTATGAATGTTTTGGGAGGAATAATAATGGGAAGCAGACCTGACTTTTCATATGTTGCAAAACTAATGGCTGATTCATCAAGGGCTGCAATGTTAGAAGCTCTTCTTGATCTTGATGGACTTCCTGCAAGCGAATTAGCAAAAAGGGCAAATGTATCTTTGCAAACAGCAAGTAGCCATTTAGCAAAACTGGTAGAAGGAAATTTACTTCGCGTGGAAAAACATGGCCGGCATCGTTATTTTCGAATTGCGAACGCCGAGGTTGCTCAGGCAATCGAAATGTTGACTGTTATTGCTCCGTCTGCTCAAGTGAATTCGTTGAAGGATTTTTCACGCTCTGAAAAAATTCAAATTGCCAGAACATGTTATGACCATTTAGCAGGGAAGCTTGGTGTATTAATAACAGAGACCTTGGTAGAAAAAGAATATGTGGTGGAAGATCAAGACGTTTTTATAGTAACGAAGGCTGGAGAAGAATTCTTTAACAGCTTTAAAATCGACCTGAATTCTTTACGACAAAAACGAAGACACTTTGCCCGAAAATGTCTGGACTGGAGTGAAAGACGTTATCACCTGGCAGGAGCTCTCGGAAATGCAATTTTACTTCAATTGTTTGATTTAGGCTGGATTGAGAGATTACCTGGCCGTGCTGTAAAAGTTACTGATACAGGAATAAAAGGATTAGAGGAATCTTTGGGTATAGATACGAGCAATTTGGGTTGATTTATTCTATATCCTTATGGGAAAAAACATCATTTGAGCTGCCGCAACATCGGCATATTTCAAATGATGTTTTATTTCTCGTTATCAGCATTATAGAGCGCTTTGATTTCCGCTGTGCGCATTAATTATTTGAAAAAATCATTTCGCTTTCCTTGATTATTGTATAAGCCATGTCCTCTGAAGTATATCCAGTATGCCTTCTCAAATCTTTACCTAATTATTCTTCTTTTATTCAAGCTATTTTTCCCCTTCTTTAATCGACTTCGCAATAGCTTCACATTTTGGGATTGCCCATATGTAATGTTTAAAAGTATTCGCAGCAAAATATCCATATAAATTACTGGTCTTTGTCCATTTATAATATTTCTTCGTCATAATTTCTTCATTAGTATGGGATTGGATCAACTTCATTACCCGATGATGACTTAACTTCATTTTTTTATGGCTTGATTCATCGTTACATTCTGATAGTTTTCCCGAATTTGCATATTAAGCGGCTTGATTGTTCTCCACATATAACCTGGTGCCGGCATAAACGGCGTATCTCCATCCATCCCTTCTCTGTACCATCTTTCAAGCATGGCATGCCATTCATATAAATGCATCAATACATCCCGGAAATTTTTATCTCTTTCTTCTGTCTCTATTGTCATACTTCTTTTTCTAGGCGGTATAGATTCAATGATTTCAAATAACGCTTTAAAATTCTGTTCGCTCTCTGCTAAAAGAAATTCCTTCCCGTTCTTTTCTGTCATGATAAATACCTCCTCTTTTACTACATTTTAACATCAGCATGAAAGGTAGGATAGCTTACTAATTTTCTAAAAAATAACACATCTCATTTTAATCATAGGCGCGGTTCATAAAAACGACTCTCCAGCCATCTGGATCTTCGATGGTAACTCCTTTGCCTTTCCAATAGGGATTCTCTGGCTCTACTTCGTTATATCCCATTTGGGCCAAACGATTTACGACATGCATGATTTCATCCTTATTTTCTATATAAAAAACCAGCAGATTATCTTTCGTAGGTGCAGGGCATGGGCTTCCGTCTTGATGAGATGTAAATTCTAAATGATAGTCCGTATGAGGCAATCCAAAGATAACTCCCTTAATCCCTCTGCCTCCTTCAAATAATTCTATTTTTGTTAAGCCTACACCCGTTTCGTAAAAGCTGATTATTTCATCAAAATTATCTGTCGGTCTGGCTACCCTTACTTGCACTGCCGAAAAATCATTAAATTTCATACTGCCACCTGCTTTTTATTATTTTTATTTGAATACACCATTTAAATAAAATCGATCTCTTCCTTAACCACTGGCAAAATATCATTTTCAATAATTTGATAAAATAGCGCTTGTTCTTCAATAAAAGGAGTGTGTGCGGAATTTTCAAAGGTATACATTTTCTTGAACGGTGCTTCGATGGAATCATAGAAACGTTTCGCTTGTGTGTAGGTTGTTTGATAATCATGCTGACCTTGAAGAATAAAGACAGGAAGCGGAAGCTCAGGCACAAGCTCTGCTAAATCTGCAGCGGCCATTACATGTCCCAGGGACTGCCAGCCTAAAACAGCCCCTTTAAAACTATTGATTCGTTCATTAAATGTATAATTTGCACACGAAAAAACGTGCTTCAATCTTTCCAGATTGGAGTAACCCTCCCGTTTAAAGCCCCCGCCATACTTCTCGGTAAATTTAGTCCTGATGGCGCCATAAGCTCGATTTTCATAAAAATTTTCATCAAAAGCCACATTTTCAATTTGCTTGACAGCACGTTTATCCTTCCTGTCCCTTGCTGTTTTTAAAATATATTGATAGGCTTCTTTTTCTGATTCCAGCTGAGAACCAATCTGTCCTATTCCAATATACGCATAGAAAAGATCCGGACGTTTTTGCGCCGCCAGACTGCCCAGGTAGCTGCCCCAGGAGTGACCAAGAAGAAACACTTTATCCCGTGCGTATTTATTTCTTAGATAATTTGTTACCTCAATTGTATCTTCAATTAACTGCTCCACCGTAACCCCTTTTTTAGCTGTCTCCGCATCATACGACATTCCAGTTCCTCTCTGGTCCCAATAACACACATCAAAATATTGCTCCAGGCTTACCCCATGTGCTTTATTGACGGGATAAGCCGGAAACCCGGGCCCGCCGTGCAAGAATAAAAGTAATGGTTTATTTTGATTTAAAGATTCTACAATGATTCCTTGCTCTGCACCATTGATTTCTACATATTCCTTTAGGATTGTTTTATTGTGTTCCTTGTTTTCCGTATACGCTGATTGCATGTTGACAGCTCCTTATTTATAAAATACGATATTATCCGTCCGCAGAATAACGCTCTAAAAGCTTCTCTTTATGAGACTGGAATACTTCCTCCAAAGTGATGTTATATTTATTGGCGATGACGATAACGTTCCCCAGTACATCTCCTAATTCCTCTGCTAATGCATTTCTATTTTCGGCAATTGATGCCATTGCCTCATCCGGTCTATCCCTGCCAATCTCCAGTGCTCTTATGGCTCTTGCTACTTCTCCTGTTTCCTCTGCTAAAAAACCGATCCGGATGAAAATATCTAATTCCGACCAGCCTCTATGTTCGTAATAATTATTTACCCATTGTTGAAATTCAGTTACATTCATTTTTTTCACTCCTTGATTCAGCTATTGAATTTCCCTTTCCTCTTAATGATATTCGAAGTTAAAACTGCACACGAAACCCTTGAAAAATATGAACTCCCGTGCCAAATCGTACAAAATCATGCTTCCGTAAATACTCCACTGCATTTTTAACTTCATCTAAAATTTCAGGAAGAAGTCCCAATGTATTATGCGCTCCATAAATCATGGAGACATGATTTATTTGCGTGAGCCTCTCTAACGAATTTACTAAGTCTGCCGGATTGGTTGTCGGAAAAAAAGCATAGATTGGAGTTTCATCATATAGCAAGTCCCCTGTAAATAAATATCCGGTCTCTTCATCAAAAATCACAATATGACCTGGAGAATGGCCGGGAGTATGGTAGATAATTAATGTTCTGTTTCCCAGCTCCACCCTATCACCGTCTTTTAAAATTCCAGTTGGCTCACCCTGGAAGGGTTTATATGTATTCGGGTCAAAGCTTTCCGGCACAGGAATCGTAATATCCCTTGCTGTATTTTGTCTTATTTGTTCTAATGATAACCCTACAATACCATAAACAAGCCAATCTCTTTCCGCTTCATGCACAAATATCCGGTCATATTCTCCATGACTTCCAATATGATCGGAATGTACATGCGTCGTGATAACATCAATGGGCAGAGGCGTCAGCTGATCTGTGATTCGCTTCATATTATCAATACCCAAGCCAGTATCAATTAATGCTGCTTTTTTGTCTCCAATAAGCAAAAATGAATGCACTTTTTCCCAATGGCCAAGCTCACTAATGGCATATGTTTTTTCATCTATTTTTCGAACGGTAAACCATGGATCATTTAACATAACCTTACCTCCCTCTCAGACTACTAATACTATATTATCAGAAAATATGGCTTAGACACGCTATTTCCCCTCTGCTATTATTTATATGAAGAAAAAATACGAGAGGACCTTCATATGAAAAAGAAAAAAATAATTATATTTTCAGGAATTCTTCTTTTTATCTTAATCATTACTATATTTTCTAACAACTTTTCTATAGAAGAACGAGAGGAAGATGAAATTGTAGCGGAAGAAATACTGGATTATACATTTGAAAATTACGATATACATGCAGCATCAAGCGGGCATGATGACGCAGAAAATTCCGTTTTATTTTTTGATATCAATCCGGATACAGTTGATATAGAAGAATTTCATTCAGATGTATTAGATAAACTGAAGCAATATGATTTAGCAGATAAATACACAATCGAAATTGAACAGACGTCGACCGAAGAAGCAAGATTGGAAATGTTAGAAATGAATATTACCGAGATAGTTCAAAATTATTTAAAAGAGAACGGCATGGATCAGAATGTTACTTATGCAGCAAATATAGATGAAAATCTCTATATTAATCTAACTATACGTGAGGGAGCAAATATTGATAAAGAGGAATTAGAAAAGATAATGGATGAATTTTTCGACTTTGAAGTTAGTATAGAGAAATAAGTTCATTTTCCTAAAGAATGCGTTATTACATTAGGATACACGTTAAACAGCATTTAGAACAAAGCTCATTTTGCATATATCGTAATATGCCCTCTCACTCTGTAACAAAAAATGATATGATAAATACATAATCTAGTTGAAAGGTGTGATGTCTTATGGCAAATAAATTAAATCAAAAAAGTAGAGTGGAGATATTTTTTGGAAAAAATCATGCTAAGGAGATGTCGCATTGGAAACAGAAAAACAAAATCTTTATTCAGAAACGGAAAGATTAATATTAAGGCCGCTGGAGACCGGGATTATGAAAGCTGGCTAGAAGGCTTTCGTCATACCCTTCCTCAACAGCATAAACATGACAGTCCCAAAATGGACTTGAACGGATGGACACAAGAAAAGTTTAATGAGGCAGTGAAGAGACACGAACAGCTGGCTACGCAGGATGAAGGATATATTTTAAGCGTTTTTCGCAAGTCAGATTCCAAACACATCGGTATGGTTGGATTTTGGACGCTTATGAGACGTGAATTCCAATGGGGATTTTTAGAATACAGAATCCATAATCAATACTGGAAAAACGGCTATGGCAAAGAATCTGTCAACGAAGGAGTGAAATTTGCTTTTAACAATCTTCATTTTCATCGAATAGAGGCTCATATAAACTTAGATAATACACCTTCTATCCGTCTAGCAGAACGCGTGGGGTTCACCTATGAATGTACTAGAAAAAAATTTATTTATGAGTCTGATGAATGGGCTGATAATCTGATTTATTATATGAATTCTAAGTAAATATTTTAAAATGAAATGCTACACGGCACGTCCTATTCAGTAATAGGGCGTGTTTTGCGATAAGCCGGATAACGTTAAAAAACTTGAAAGATATCTATGATTAGAACGCTTTACACTAATTTTTAAGTATAGTATCCTTTCGAATAAGTAAATATGTATCCTATTCAAGCAGAACAGCTGCATCGGAGGAAGGCCTGCTTCTTAGAATAGCTGAGGTGACTAAATGTTTAAATATATATTGCTTTTCTTATCTATTTTACTTTGCCTGTCGATAGTGAATTACCTTCTTCCTTCATTTGATTGGAGTATATTGAAAATAATAGGGATTTCCTTTTTCACTGCATTTTTCACTTGGCTTTTAAATCAGCTGGCACCCAGGAAATCAAATTAAGCAGGTATGAATTGTATTTTTAGCTGATCAAACGTATTCGTGATATAGGCAATACCCTTCATACACTTATGACTGTGAAATTGCGGTAATAATCCATCAGGAGTATTGATATTTTTGATGATCAGTTTAAGAACTATTTAAAGGAGTGTTCAATTATGGTTTCCGTTTTAAATATATTATCTAAAGTCTGCTTTATTCTTTCCGGTCTGGCCATTTTAATTTTTACTATTATTTTTGATAAATATCTTGCAGGTTTTATCCTCTTCTTTTTATTTTTCATACTAGCAATTGCCATTCTCATATATACGAATAAAAAAATGAATAAGGAATCTGCTTAAACATGCTATCGAACGATTAAGCAGATTCCTTATTCATGAAGTCTTGTTTCATTTTTCTAAATAGGGTTGAATATTTTCGACTTGCATTTCTCAACAATTATATACGCTTGATTTATTCGTGTTCAATATTCGTCAATTAGGTATTCATCTTCTTCCCACTCTTCCTCTTCTCCAACTTCACTAACTCCTTCGGCTATTCATTGCATATCCTTCCTTTTTTACCCTTGTTTAACAAGTATAATTTATTTATGTGGTGAAAATAAATTCTGATTCGATTTATTTAACTAAATTAGACACTTAGATTGCAATATACTTTGAGAATACGAACGCTTTTTGAGCAAAAACTGCCCTGCATCTAAATATTAATTTAAACAAAAGGGTTTTCATATTCATCTAATTAGATTATAATCTAATTAGATGAGGAGGCAAGATGATGCAACTAGATCGAATCGTTCATTTTCACAAAACCATTGGAGATAAAACCCGGATACGCATTATTAGCTTATTGAAATCAGGGCCGCTCCATGGTCAAGCAATTGCAGGCAAATTAGGGTTGAAACCGCCAACCATTTCGCACCATTTAACAAAATTAAAAGAAATTGATGTGGTTTATCAACGACGTGATAAAAATACGATTTATTTTTACTTAAATAAAGATAAACTGGAACGAATGGCCCAGGAGATTATTCGAATCGGGAGTGATGAAATGTTTGGAAAGTTTGATATCACAAAAGAAGAAAAAGCAATGGTTATTCGGAACTTCATCGATCACCAAGGAAGATTAAAGTCATTGCCCGCTCAAAGAAAGAAAAAGCTGATTCTCTTAGAATATATGCTACGTGGTTTAGAGCACGGAAAAACGTATCAAGAAAAAGAAATCAATGAACATATTCAACAATATCATCCAGATTATGCAACTATTCGGCGTGAATTTGTGATGGCACATTTTATGTATCGTCAAAATAGTATTTATGAACTTAATCCGGTTGATATGTGGCCTGTTTAATCAGGCTATTTTTTTCGATAACTAATTAGATGATTATCTATTTAGATATCCATCTACTTTAATGGAGGGGATAAATTGCTTGTTTTTCATGTTTTAAAAAAAGAACCCAACTATCAAATTGTATTCTGGAGCTCTGTCTTAAATGGGATTGGCGGACGATTCGCTCAAGTCGGATCCTTTGCACTTCTTTATCTACTAACGGAATCCGGAATTGCATTAGGAATACTTATGGCTCTGCTGGTCTTACCCACCATTCTATTTGCTCCTATCAGCGGTTATCTGGCGGATCGTTTTCACCAGGCCAAACTGTTATTTGGGACAGATTTGTTGAGAGCACCGTTCGCATTACTTCCGATACTGGGAGCAATAACAGAACAGCTGTGGCTGTTATATCTTAGTACATTTATTATCGCCAGCGGGCAGGCTGTGTATAGACCCGTTCGTTTTTCGCTTATTCCGGATATTGTTGAAAAGAAAAACTTGGTTTCCGTTAATGGGTTAGAGCAGAACGTCGTAGGGATAACACTTGTTTTCGGCTCAATGCTTGGAGGAATCATTGCTTTTTTAACCAATGTGAACGTTTTATTTTTCCTCCATGCAATCTGTCTAATGTCAGCAGCGATTTTAATAAGCCGTTTAACAAGAAGTAACATTACCAAAAGTTCAAAAATGAAAGCTGCAGAATCTTCATTGCGTGAAAGCGGATTTTTAATCATAAAAGTTGCTTTATTACGTGTGTTTTTAATGGTTATGCTGCTCATGCCACTTGCAAATGGCGTGGATAATGTCATATTTAATCTGATTGCATTAGAAGTGTTTGATAAGGGAGATCTGGGTGTTGGTTTCATTTATGCATCCTTAGGAATGGGCTTTGTCTTAAGCTCGACAATGGTTAAGTGGATTCGCGGAAAATATATTGTAATAGGAATTTTCATGATTTTACTGGAGGGCACAGGTCATTTACTACTCAGCCAATCAGGATTTTTTATGCAAGCTCTCGTGCTTGCTATATTTATAACATTTGTAGGAGGAATAAGTGACATATGTTTTGATACAGTATTGATGAAAATACTTCCTGCTTCGAAACGAGGATTTTTATTTGGTTCCTTATCCATGTTTCAGAATAGTTCCATGGGTATCGCGATGATTGGGGCAGGTTTTTTAACAGAATGGCTTTCCCCCTTGCAAAGTTCTTTTCTCGTTGGTGTGGCCTATATCCTTTTTGCATTCATCTTTATATTAGCATTTAGAAGCGTAGATTTTCGTGCTTCCATACGGAAATTAAAAAGATTGGATTTCAGATAATGACAAAGGTGATATGATACAAGACGAATATCTATCACCTTTTTCAGGAAGTTATTTATACATACACACCCAGAATTAGTGAAGCAAATAACCAAGCCCAAAAGCTACCGAAAAAAGAAGAAAAACAGCCGGAATAGCTATCAGTATAATCAAAGAAAATGTTTTCCAGAGACCCCGATAACTGAAGAGCCAACAAGCAAATATTAGTATAAATACAGTTAGCAGCGGTGGCATTGCTCCCGTTTCTGTTCCTTCGATGGCAGATTTATATATCCAATATGCAATAAGCAATATTGGTATAGTTAGAATCCCTAAATATTTCCTCATACGAATCACACCTATCTTCACTTATTTATCACAAAGCAGGCAGCAAATTTATATCAGATAATGAATAAGAATTTACAAAGATTGAAGCAACAATCACTCCAACTTAAAATCATACCCTAAATAATGAAATTTTATTCTAAATCCAATTCTTTCTGCAACCGCAATGGAAGGCTTATTAGATTCCATACAATCCCAATACGGAATAAAGTTATTTCTCATGCAATCTTCTACATAAGCTAAAGCAACTTTTTGTGCTAATTTTTTACCTTGATGCTCTTCCAATGTTTCAATAGCAATACAGTGCACATTATCAACGACAAAACTCGAAATACAAATACTTACAATTTTATTTCTATATATAACACAGTAACCTATTCCTTTGCGAAAGAAGCTGCTTGCTGAAGACCAGCTCTCTGCAATTTGGGAGTGTAAGAAATCAATATTATTAATGGATTTATTCCTATTTTTAAAAAGCTCTTCATTGATTTCGACAATATCATATCCTTCTTCAATCATAAGGTTAAAGTTACTTTTGTAATCATTTTTTTCCAATGTGTAAACCCTCTGTTTCCAGCTTCCTAAACGACGATTTGCAAACACGCTTTTTATCGTATCATCCCATTTATAATGATTTCCAATTCCCTCAAACCAGGATAGCTCTACCTTCTTTGCCTCTGGTGTAATTACTGTATCAACAAAATGATTTAATTCATTATTGAATTTCTTATTTCTTTCATTTCCAATAAAGAAAAAACCATCATTATTCCCCATCCAGATCACTCCAGATGTTGGAGCATCTATATTATCAACAAAAATACGACCTGGATTTACTCCTTCTACTACGGCTTTGGCTTCTAATTGACCTTGTGCATGCAACAAGTTTTTACATTTATGGAATTCAGACTTTTTTAATTCAGTAATCATCATTAACTACCATCCTGTCCTTATTAAATATAAGAATGGTTCATAAAAACCATTCTCCATCCACCTGGCTCTTCTACAGCGACAACGTTTTTCTTTCCAGTATTCATTTTGCGGCTCTACTTTTTCATAACCATTTCAGATAAATGTTTTTGAAAAAAGCCCTTTCTATCATGCTTCCGGAAATATCCCACTGCATTTTTAACTTAATCTATAATTTCGGGAGTAAGTCCTAAATCTCCTCCTGTTTTCTTTAATAAAGAGCTTCTTAAAGAATTACTCCGAAACTTCTGATATTCATAGCAACACGCCTGAAAAAGTAGAATTGAATACTAATCATTTATTTTCTATGATTGAGCTTAATACTTCATTAAATTTTTCCGCTTCTTCCCATTGAGGAAAATGACTTGAATTTTCAAACCAAACCATCTCTTTTGGAGTATTTATTGTTTGATAATATTCCTCCACCAGCGTTGAAGAAACATGCTTGTCATGTCGCCCTTCTAAAAAAATAATAGGAATGTCAAAATCCGTTTCATTACTAAAATCAATCGTCATAAGTTCTTGCCATAAATATTGAATCGATTGTAAGGAACCTTTTTCCCGGTTGATTAAATCCCTCCATGTATATGTTGATGAAAAGATAAAATCTTTTACAAACGTATTATAGTTACTTTTTCCATATAGTGAATGTTTGTATTTAACAACTAACTTCGTAATAAACAATAAATCCTTCAACCAATTCTCTTGAGTTAGGGAAAGGTCTGTATTATTAAGTCTGGCAGTAATTTTGCTTTTGTTTCTTTTTTCACTTTCTTCAAGAACAAAATCATATTGACGCCTTAAGCCTTCTTTCATATCGACTACTTGACCGCAGCCAAAATAGGTATGTATCAAATGAGGATATTCTTTAGCAAATGTTAATCCGAGCACACTTCCCCAGGAATGTCCCAGAAGATATAGTTTCTCTTGATCAAACTTTTTCAGTAAATGATTAACTAAGGTATGTAAATCGTTAATAAAAGTTTGAATGGTTATATGTTCTTCATTTTGGAATGAGTAATAAGATTTCCCTGCCCCTCTTTGCTCCCAAACAACGACATTAAAATGTTTACTTAATACCCGGTTATATTTATAAACTAATGGTAAAGCAGCATCGCCAGGACCTCCATGTATGTATAATAAAAGGGGTAATTTATCGTCATCTCCAAAGATAGAAATAAATTGGTTGGATTCATTTATTTTCCAATACGCTGATAGATTTATATTCATGCCCTATTAATCCTCGAAGAAAATAAGGCAACGTTGAAATCTATATTTATTTTTTAATTCATAATCATTTAGTGATTTTCCTTCTATATTATTTATTAATGGATTTGCCACATCATTTTCAGAAGATCCAGCGGTGATTGGAAAGACCTTTTAACGAAATAAACCTTCAATTCACCCTTTACGTGAATCACTTCAAAATGCTCCCAAATCGGGTAACTACCTCTTTCTCTTTTATATATCACGGAATTCTCCTATATCTTCCTCAGAGAATTATACCGTTCTCCTTACAAACGCTTTAAACTTCTCTTCCTCCTCAATAAACGGATTGTGATTTGATTCCTCAAAGACAGTTAATTGGGAATGGGATATAAGTTCTGCGATTTCAACACCAAACTCAACAGGACATTGCGCATCATATCTCCCAGAGTATATGTAAGCTGGTACATTTACATTGTTTAATTGATTCCGAAGATCATAGTTTTTCGCTTCTACTTTTCTGAAATAATCCAGGTTTTCTCCAACCGTCCGACCGCTATTTGGACGTTTTTTTGCTTCAAGTAATTTATCTTCCGAATAATAAGACATTAATGCCCATTCATATCCTAATGTTTGACGCTCTTCCGGCGCTGTATCAGGATTGTTCAATAACTCCATGATTTCAACTATTCGTGAAAAATGCTTATTTTCTGAGCAGTAAATGCTGTTTTTATGCGCAGCATATTCTTTACTTGCTGCTGTACAGCCTGCAATTATTTTTGTTAAAGCATCTGGTGCCTCTATCGCATATTGCAATGCCAGCACTCCACCTGTTGAATGACCAGCAAATCCCCATTTTTCAATACTCAAAGCTGTTCGAATCGCTTCCAAATCTTTTATAACCTCTTTCATGCTAAGTTGAATTTCATTTTCAGCTTGTACAGAGCTGCCTGCTCCCCGCGTATTAATTAAGTAAACCTTATAATGTTCGGTAAAAGGGTTTGCTGATAAATTTCCGCGTTCGTCGAAAGCCATATATAAATGTGCGATAGCTAAGGGGTCCCCTTGACCAGCTGTAAAATACTCGAAAATACCTCTTTCTGTTTCAATAAATCCTTGCTTCCACATACGATTCATCCCTCATCTCTAATCTAGTTTAAAACAAATCATGCGTTTACCTTATTAATAAATCGACATTTAGGAAATCCCTTTCAACCCTCAACAAGAAGTAATCATTTCTGCAGAGATTAGATGTTTATTTTAGTTATTTAAAAACATGTTATAGTGCAAATTACTCAAACATTTTTATTCGGTGTTTAACCCTTTCTCTTTTTTAAAATTTCTTTAACAAATTCTTCCTTGAAATCAGTATAATCATTGACTCCTGTAGAAGATATTTTTAGATACTCCAACTTTATTCTCTAAATAATGTTTTCTTGCAGCTTCATCTGAATTTAAATAATTTTTAAAGAAAATTAAATTGTTCCATAGCTTCTTTTGATATTCAACCAAGTGAATATAATGGGTTTTTACTTTATAGGTGTCATCAGTAAATTTTGCTAATACAATTTCTCCCGGCCTCTCCACTTTCAACCTTAAAAAACCCGATCTACTAAAATCTTTAAATAAAGCTTTATCTACCCTATTCAAATCATCAACACCCACTAATATATCTATGATTGGCTTTGCGGCCATCCCCTTAATTGCTGTACTGCCAATGTGCTGAATACGATTTCCCTCAAGAGTTGTGTTTTCTAGCAGCTTATTTTTCACTCTAATAAATTCGTCGTTCCACTCAGGTGTATAGTCTACTAATCTCACTTCATCACTGTTTAAACCTAAATTCACGTTTTCACCTCTCGCATTTTGACATGAATACCCACCTTGCAACTTTACAATATTAAAACGGTAAATCATTAAGTTTAATCGGAGTTATTTCTTTGTTCTCCCAGTCGCTTCTAATAAAGGCATAGTAAATTGAGTCTGAAACAGTACCATCATTATTTTCCCAAGCGTTTCGCAGGTATCCTTCTTTAACGTATCCACATTTGCTAGACGTTTTTGTCATAGCTATCTTGTCACATCGAGTATATGCTTCTATCCTGATTTTCTTATCAGGCAAACTAAAGACGTAATCTATATTCCAATTAACTGTTGTATATTGTATATATTTTGAATGCTTATCGTATCAGGTATAAGTATCGTTTCAAAGTACATATTTCATTTACTATGAATTACTTTGGAAGATGTAATCTTATTGTTGTTAGTCTACTCTTTAATCCATAACTTATGAAATACCGGCCAGCCATATCCGCTTATTTGAATTCCTTGTAAATTAGATTGGAATATATTCTGATTAGATGCATGGGCGGTAAAAATAATGGTGCCGTCCTCTTTTAACTTTTCTTCAACTGCTTGGAAAGCTTGGATAAAGCTTTCATAATCTGGCTGCTTAATAATGATGTCAAATCCTTTTTCTAATTCATCACGTTGAGATGGGCTAAGATACCTGCGAATACCATATTCATTACGAAGCAATATAAGAATAGCTAATTCCATGTTATCTTCAAAACCTTCTCCTGTGTATAAGGCATCAAACGACAACATAAAATCTTCCTTGTAGAAATCAGACAACTTAATAGGATAAACCTCTATCTTAATGCCAATCTCATCTAGTCTTTGCTTCATCCATTGAGCATCTTCTAAAAAATCTTCAAAAGATAATGCTGCTAAATGGATGGTCTCACCATTGTAGCTAGATTGATTCAGAAGCTGTTTTGCATTTTTCATTGAATGGCAGATGTTCTTGTAGTCACTTCGCTCTGGAATAAAACTTGTAGAAGGAGCAACTCTGGGCTCGCCCAGATCCTGAACCATTTTCTGAGAATCGATCATTTCACTCACAGCTTGTTTAAAGAAACGGTTTTGGTGTATCCCAGTCTTGTTCATATTAAAGATAATGTAATTACTTCCATTATCATGAATCGTAAACGTGAAGCCATTTGTTTGATCTTTCCTGAGATTATCATGAGTGAAAAAGTGCAACGGATTCAGGTTAGTTTCCGGCAGTTTCCACAGTTGAATCTTATCTAAAAAAGGTCTTCCTTGAAAATGATTATCGAAAGCCTTCAAAATTATTTTTTCATCATCTATATAATCCATTTTGAAAGGTCCCGTTCCCAAAAGAATTATCTTTTTGATATCTGAACCTGCAGGAACAATGGAGGTAAAAATAGCACTCAAATAATGAGGAAATACATGATTTCCGTTTCTTAAATGAAAGGATATCGTATATCTATTCTGGACCGTAATGTCTTTTATCTCCTCCAACAACCATTTATTCGGAATGTTTATGTCTTCATTTATCAGCGATTGAAATGTCCATTGGACATCTTTACTGGTTAAAGTGCTCCCGTCGTGAAATCGAACCCCTTTGCGAATATAAAAAGTCCAAATGGAATGATCTGCATTCACTTCCCATCCATGTGTCAAATGGGGTTCGATGGTTTTAGTGACAGCATTATAGCGAACCAACGTATCAAACACATCATTTAGAATATGAGCTTCTGCAGCAATCGTTACAAAGAAAGGATTCATATTGTACAGATTGTATTGAAGGGGAATATGTAAAATATCCTTCATTTCTTCTTGGTCTTCTATATGTTGAATACCAAATGCGTTTTGAACGGCAGATAAAAGGGTCTCCTTTAGCTCTGAGGAAAAATGCCGTTCTAATGCAAAGTTTACTGCTTCTTTTACCTTCTCTTTTTGGAGCAAATTTTCCACATGAAGAAGTGCCGCTTCTTCTAAAGTCTTTAAAAAAACTAAGGTGGATTTTTTCCCGCGACCGCGCTGACCTTTCCAGACAATATATCCTTCCTGAATCCATTTTTGCAGGATATAATGAGCATTTCTCGATGAACAAAATAAAATATCAGCTATTTCTTGTTTTGATATAAGGACTTCCTGTGCCCCTCGATATTCTGGCTGGCATTTTAAATCAATATAATACTCTAAAACATTCATTAGAAGAAAACCCCTTTTAAAAAATAGGAAATATAAAAATATTGATTGCACTTTTTCCTTCCTATTTTCCAATATACAATATAATCTAAGGAAGGAGAAGAAAAATAATGAATCTATTAGCGTTAAAACAGTTCCATGTAAATATTAAAATTCGAATGGTTGTTTCATTTGTTTCGGATATAGCGGAAATGAGTATATTCCCCTTTATGGCTATGTATTTTTCCAGTAATCTAGGTATCACTTGGGCTGGTGCAATTTTAACGTTGACAACAATTGCATCTATCGTCTTTGGCATGTACGGAGGTTCTTTTGCAGATCGGTTCGGAAGAAAGAAAGTTATGGTAGCAGGAAGCATGGTTCAAACAGTCGCATTTGTTATCATTGCTCTTGCGAATTCTCCATGGTTTGAATCCGTCTGGCTTACATTCGTTATGTTTTTTCTATTAAGTATTACCAGCAGATTTATCGATCCTGCTTCAGAAGCACTCCTTATAGATGTTAGTTCAGAGGAGGAGCAGCCATTGATGTATCGATTTATTTATTGGTCTACAAATCTCGCATTCTCTATCGGTATCATTCTCGGCGGTTTACTCTTTCTTACTCATAAATTCGAGCTATTTTTTGGGTTTGCCATCCTTTCCATCTTTACTTTCCTGTTAACGCTAGTGTGGATTCAAGATGATTATGTACCAAAAAATGAACAGATGAAAAATGGTTTTATGTTAGGCTTTATTTCTGTTTATACAGAGGTATTAAAAGATGCTCGTTTCATGATCCTTTGTGTATCAACATTACTCATCCTGTCCTTAGAATTTCAGCTATATGGCTTTATCGCTGTTCGTCTTAGTGAGGATATTCATACTTCAATATTTGGAATTACTATTGACGGACCCAAAATGTTAAGCATTCTAATTATCACGAATACGATGCTTGTCATTTTAGCTTCAGGTATACTTGGGAATATAGTTCGAAAAATCAATATAAAATCTACGTTGTTCCTAGGCTTGTTTATGTATGTATTGGGGTACAGCTTCTTAGCATGGAGTCATGTAGTTGCTGTGTTAACCATTGCCATCACAATTGCAACGATTGGAGAAATTCTTTTCCAGCCAATTCGATCAACTTATGTAGCGCAGCTGGCAAACAAAGATGCCAGAGGCTCTTATATGGCGGTAAGCGGATTATCCATGGAGGCCGGGCAAATCTTAGGAAGCTTAGGATTAATGGTCAGTGCTTTTTTATCGAATGCAATGATGGCAGGGCTTTTTTTATTAATAGGCGGACTTGGGATATTGGGTTTCTTTTGGTCGATTCAGGATAGTAGATTAAAAACAACAAAAGAGATTGCATAATCAGCTGTTAATATATATTGTTAGAAAATTGGTTGCCATCAAAACCTGAGATGGCAACCTTAATCAAGATTTAGGTCTGGAAATCGCGCTTCGATGGCTCATTTCGTCAAAGATTATTGCTATATAAATTGAAATTAAAAGTTTCTTCTAACTTAATAAATGAAAGTATTTTCCTTAGTTTCTTTAAAAGTAATGTTGTACTTCTGAATAAAAAGATTACTTAAAAGTTAAATTTTTACTATTATTTTAGATGTTTCCGTATTTAAGGTACCACCTAAATAAAAATAATTCAACATAAAAATTGAAAATTTTCAAAAATTAACAATCCTTCAATCTCATTTCTGCTCTTACACTATGTCACCAGATTGTTGAGTACTATTTGCTAACGATAAGTCCTTATAGGCAATATATCTATTATCATTAAAATCTTTATACTCCACGTTTTCAATCTGACCTGATAATGAGTAATAGCATATAAGCTGCTCATTAACCATTCCAGTTAAAAAAGTTGTTTTTGTTGCATTGTGACTGACTGGCACAAGTTTAAATTTACATAATACCCCGTACATTTTAGTAACAGTTAAATATAGCTCTTCATTTTTTAAAGTGATGTCCAAAATTTGGAGCTCATCATCCTCAATAATATACTTCCCAGCAATAAGCTTCTTGTCGGTAATATTGACTGGTTGAATAGAAAATGGCAGAGATACTGGCTCATCAAAAATGATCTTTGTCATCTCTTGCATTAAATGTGTTACAGGTGTAACGCTCATATTACTTAGGAAAATTATTGTAACTGATTCATCGACGAATCTGAAAAAGTTGCTGCAAAAACCACTGATATCTCCAAAATGGTGCATGCATTTTCGGCCTAATATTTCAGATACCACCCATCCAGAAGCATATGAACTAAATTTGGGAGTAAACATTTTTTCCAGTAGTTCTTTGCTGAGGAGTTGCGATGATTTTAATGCCTGATCCCAAAGGAATAAGTCCTCTGTTGTAGAATATAAACCATAGGCTCCTAAGGGAAAGGATAAATCTGCATAAGCTGCGTGAATTGGTTTTTCCCAAAATGAATAGCCTGATGCTAAGTCTGGAACTATTTCAACTCCGTTGTCACAACCTGTATTATTCATACCTAAAGGAAGACATATTTTTGCTTGTATATATTCTGCAAAGGACATACCTGAAACCTTTTCTAAAATTACTGTCAGTAATGCGTATCCTGAGTTGGAATATTCAAATTTACTGCCTGGTCTAAAATTTAATTCAAGATGTTTAAATGAATCAATTAATTGATTCAAAGTCATTGGGAGTCTCATTGTTTCAGACCAAAAATCAGGAAAACTTGTGTAATTTGGAATCCCTGTTGTATTTGTTAAACAATGATAGATTGTAATTTTTTCACCTTGTGGAAAATCAGGAAGATACTTATTTATACAATCATCAATACTTAATTTCCCTTCTTCATGTAATTGAAAAATACCCATGGCTGTAAAAGCTTTCGTAAGCGATCCGATACGAAATTTAGTTGTAGGTTTATTAGGTACAAAATGCTCAATATTCGCCATACCAAAACCTTTATTTAAAAGAATATGTCCGTTAGAAGCAATTAAAATGGAACCATGTAGGTACCCGTTTTCTTCGTATCTTTCTATCCATCTACCTATCCGTTCTTCTACTCTCATGTAGTTCTCCTCTTATCTCCTAAATTTAAATGAATATTATTACATTAGTAAATCTATTATAATTATTCCACTATCATCTACTTCACAAATTCAGCCTTAAGTAAATAAGCAACATCATATTTTTCAAGCTCATTCATATGTCCCGCCGCATCTTCAAAAAAATCGGTTGTAAGTGAATGCACCCCATTTTCGTCATCAGAATACGAAATATTTGCCAATACGGCTTCACCGTTGTCTATAGCTACCTTTTCCGAAGTACTCCCCCATACACTCGCCATGCTCTCTAAACCGGTTAAATCTGTATCCGAGACATTAATTGAAGTCAAGTTCTCATTGGTACCAACTCCGATATTAAAGCTATTATTGTTTTCATTTGTATTTTCCGAAAGTGTAACAATAATGGAACCGCTTTGCTCAACCTCTGTGGTCAGATGAGCTAATCGATCATCAACCAGCTTACCTGCTTCATATTTTTCAATCCATACAGATGCTTCTTTATATTCACTATCTATATTGAAATCAAATACAAATGATTTATCTGAAGCAATGGAAAGTATGGCGTCTTCCCTCTCTGTTAATTCACTGACAGAAAGGCTGTTTGCATCCGTAGCAGTTTGGCTGCAGGCAACTAGAGCTAATGTCGACAATCCGATGATGAATACCCTAAATAATCTTTTCATTTTTTCTCCCCTTTTTTAACCCGTATTTTGGTCATTCTTTTTCTTAACGATAATGTTGGATACTCATCTTCCAGCGCGTACCACTTTCCTCATTAAAAAACCAATGTGATGATATTCTTCATTATAACCAAACTCACTATAATAACAATAATACTCGAAACTTTGTTTAATATGATGATATACTTCCCCGTTCTATCAATAGATCCGATTAATTTCCCGAGAATCGCAAGGAAAATAAACCATAACCAGGACACCACAATTGTGGAAATACTAAATAGCAATTTCTCCGTGCCAGAATAAATAGCAGCACTGGTACCGATTATCCCTATCGTATCCATAATGGCATGCGGATTAAGCAAGGATACTGATAAAGCAAATCCAATTTGTTTTTTTGCGCTCATCGATTCATACTTTTTTAAGCTTGCAGGCTTTTCATTCCACAGAGACCAAGCCATATAGACTAAGAAGATAACGCCAACCGTATAAATGAAAATTTGTAAGGCGGGCAGCGACATTAATATGAGCGAAACACCCAAGATTGCTAAAACAATTAGGAATGTATCACATAGACCGGCGGTTATGACCACTGGAAGCGCACCGATTATTTTTTTATGATTCGCACCTTGATTAAAAATAAATACATTTTGAGCACCCAAAGGCAGTATAAGTCCTAGTGCGAGAATGAAACCATGAATGACAGGTTGTATCATCAATTTCCCTTCTTTCATTTTATGATTTGGTGTACAAGGAAGTACCCCTTAATATCTTTCATCCTTCATCAAAACAATTTCTCAAATTACCAACCAGAAGAGACATTATCATAAGGACTCTTTTTTGCATATTGGATTCCGTTTTTTCTTTATCCCCTTTAAATATAAAGCTTTTTTAAAGCCTGCACTAAAAATACCTCTTTAAATATGTATGTTATACTAGGATTAAAATAAAGAAACCTGCCAGATTTAAAATAAAAATCCAACCAGAAACGAGAGATAAGATGAGCGGATTCAAATATAAAAAAATCGTTGATGATATTATTCATAAAATAAATGAAGGAGAATTGAAACCAGGAGAAAAACTAGCCTCCCAAAGAGAAATTGCGCAATATTATCATGTCAACAGATCAACCGTCGTGCAATCCTTGGATATTCTCAAAAGCTACGGTGTACTAGATACTATAGAGAAAAAGGGTGTATTTGTATCTCCTAATAAATGGAATACATACATAACAAGTAATATTCGTTGGCAAGATTATATCGGAAAGAGTTTGTCTAAAAACAATCACTACTATATTCAAAAGATTAATGAATTAGAGTTTGATGAAAACATCTTACGGTTGGGGACTGGGGAATTAGCACCTGACTTCATACCCAACCATTTATTTAAAGAGATTTTAAGGCAAGATGAAGAGAATAAATTAACAACAAACTATGAAGAGCCAAAAGGAAAATTAGAGCTTCGATCAGAAATTGTTAACTATATGAAAAAAAGAGGAGTAGTATGTGATGTAAATAATATTTGTGTCACTTCCGGGGCTTTGCAAGGTTTAAAATTGATTGCTGATGGCTTACTTGTACCGCAATCAAAAATTATTATTGAAACACCATCCTATATCCATTCCGTCCGCACATGGCATAATATTAGAGCCAGAATGACTCCACTAACCATTGACTACATCAAACGGAACATAAATAATTTATTTAAAGCTGGGAGTGACTATAAAAACAGTATCTTTTACTGCATTCCATCGCTACATAACCCGACGCAGAACACCTATACCAAAATGGAAAAACAGAAAATCATAAATCAATGTCAAAAAAATGGCATCCCTATCGTAGAAGATGATATTTATGCTGATTTATGGTTTCGCTCTGAGCAACCTGTGCCAATGAAAGCATTAAAAAACAGCGATAATGTTCTGTATTTAGGCAGCCTCTCTAAAACCGTAAGTCCGGGCTTGAGAATTGGCTGGATTGTAGCAGATAAAAATGTTATTCGTCACCTGGCGGACTTAAAAATGCAAAATGATTATGGCGCAAGTTCTATTTCGCAGCATATTGCTGCAAGGTGGCTGCGTGACTTTCATGATTCTCATATCAAAAAATTAAAAAAGAAGTTAATGTATAAAAGAGATTTATTTCTAAAGGCTTTAACAACGTATTTATCCGATTATGGGGAATGGAATAAACCGGATGGTTCCTTTTATATTTGGTTTAAGCTGCATGTTTCGCTGGATGTAAAAACACTTTTTAATGAAGCGATTAAAGAAAATATCCTGATCCAACCAGGAGAGATTTATGATAATAGTGCAGCCGATTATATTCGGTTTTCGTATTCTTATATAAATGAAAATAGGATTGAGGAAAGTGTTAGAAGCTTAAAAGAAATAATGGAAAGAATAAGGTAATAGGTCAGTAACTTCATTTATTCATGAAGGGAAAACGGTTAGGTTACAACACGATAATTGTCTGGACTTTCCACCTATCCAAACAATTAAAAACAAGTTTAATAGCCTTAACGGATTCACTTTATGAAAAGGTTACTCCTTTTAGGTCTATTATATTGTTTCTCTCCTACGTTCAAATATTCAATTGCCAGACAATCTCTAATTCGTTTCTCTTCATTCTAACTTAAAAATTTCCCCAAAAAAGATTTGACGCTTTTCCAAGCCTTAGCATGAGCTACAGCATTAGCATGAGGATTTCCCCCGAGCAACATTGTGAAGCCCGAATCAAAAGCAAGCTTATCTGAATCCGTTGTCGGTATTCCAGGAGTAACAAAATAATGTCCTGCGCCGGGATAGGTTATATGTTCATAATAATAGGGATGATTTCTTTCGTCCTAAACGCTCTATCACTTTATCAAACATTATATCTGAAGGCCACAATTGATCATCACCACCCGAAATCAAGAGGACAGGATCATTTATGTTCTCTTGATTTCGGCATTCGTTTGTCCTTCCGTCAAATGGAAATACCAATCCCGAAAAATGATAGGCTCTCCTGTTTGTATACTTTTCCCTAAAGACGCTCCAACCTTTTCAGGTGCTTTCCCTTTTGCATAGGGCAACTCCTCGCCTTTATATTTCCAAGAGGAGGAACTACTATTATTTTGACTAATTCCAGGATAAACAACCGAACTTGGTGCATAACCTGCTACCGCCTTAATCGCTGGAAACATAGAAGCTGATAATAGAGCTAGTTCCCTACCCTTTGATGTTCCAACCATACCAATTTTCTTAGTATCTACATTTGGTTGATTGCCCAACCAATTTATTGCTTTTTCAATATAATCAGCTGAAATATTAACCAACTCATCTGGTAAATCTTCCATACCAAAGTAAGCTAAAGCAAGTGTATTAAACCCATATGAAGCTAAAAGCGCAGTATTTTCTTCATGTAAACCACCTTCTGATCCCCCAAGCACAATGTTGGTTAGGAAAACAACGTTGCGACTATTCCTTGTTCACGTACCGGTATTCTTTTAACTTCGGGCAAAACGAAATGCCGCTTCAAAGATAACACATCCAACAATGCTTCTTGTCTTTTCAATATTAATTTTACTTCCAAAGGGTTTAAAGGTGTTTGCTTTTTTGATGGTGCGTTTGAGTTGGGCAACATAGACCAAAAAAGACCAGCCGCATCAGCCTCAGAATAAGTTCCTGAAATAGGTTGGGCAGTCATTAAATCAACTCTTCCTTCCGTATCCGCTTCAAATACAGCGCAGGATTCCCAATCTACCCCAAAGTTATCTTGCATTTCAGCTTTAAGCATTACAATATCACATGGAGAAAGTCCGCTCATACTGATTTTCACCTGAGAATCTATTAAATTACTGTTGGCTGAAAAATGAATTTTATGCAGTTCCATTATTTCACTCCTTTCCTGCTGTACAATTTACAGTAAAGCAATGAAAACTATTGGCTAAATAATTATTTTGGACTAATAGTAGATTGTTTTCACTTTTAGCCCGAGGCAGTCATCCATTTTTATTTATCGAACAATCCGCAATGATTTATTATTTCATCTGTTCTCCGCAGGGTTGCTTCAGCAATTCCTATGTTATTTTCTTTCATAAAAGACTGTACAACTTGGAATCCAACGGCATAACCGGCAAATGGTGATAATCCCACAGGCTGGTATCCTTGCTCTACTGCAATTTTATCTCCAAACATATAGCTGCTAACTTCCGCAAAACCTTTAACATCTAATGCATCTTTCATTACCTCGGTAGAGTACGCTAAGTCCTCTTTATCAAAAGAGGTAACCCAAGGTCCTAAAAGCTCCTCTCCATAAAGCTCTTTAGCAAATGATTCTGCTAATCCTTCTATGATTAAATAGTCACCAACCGTAACATTGCCATGATCCCAATCAAAATACGAAAAACGGATATTATGGTTAAATTCATGGGCAATCACTGCTGGAATTTTAGGAGTATTATAGGAATCGGGGTAAATAGACACTTGGATAAATCCCGGAATTCCACCGAATCCGCAATAACCCTTCTGCAATTCTAATTTTTTCGGATCTGCTATATACATTCCAAATCTTAATTCGTCCGTATTTATATTTAAATTATTTTCTTCTATAAATTGGACACAATCGTTCAACGTATTACGTGCTGTTTCAAGTGCTTGAATATCTTTTAAATTCTCCAATGCCTTTTTTCCTGTTTGCGTTTCAGATACATCAAGATAACCGAGCATATTTGTAGCCATTATGACATCATACCCATTAGGGTCTTTAGCCTTTAATGGAACATTAATCGTATTCCACATCTTTTCAAAAGGCTTCATCATAGAGTATCGAAAGTAATTTTCTCTATTTTCCTCCATAGAGAATAACTGTTCATATTGTTTCATTGTATTTTCTATTATTATTTCCACTGTAACCACCCTTTTATTTCTAATTATTTGTAAAGACCTTTATTGCACCGCTCATCAGTGTTGTTAACCCTGTACCATATTAATCAATGTTTGGTATAAAGCGCTTATCTTCCATATAAACTTGACTTAATCCATAAAATTCTTCAAGAGAGTAGTTCTTCCTAAAATTTTCATTTAAGAAATCATACCATTCTTTTATGATGGCTTGTACTTCTTGAGATTCATGGGAAAAATCATGACAAACCGCAAGTTTATTAAAAATCGCATCCCACCTTTCCAATAAACTTTTGCGTTCATCCTCTGACATTCTTTTTAATTTCGCGTTTACAAGATTGGCAGATTCATTTCCCCAACGTTTACGAGCTTCTTGTTCATAGGCTTTATAGCTAAAGCCAAGCCTTCAAATTTCTCTTCATTTGTCATCTTTATTTCACCTGACATATATTGAATGGTTTTATTAATCGTATTTATCATTTTATCGATATTACTTTGTTTCTCTAGCAACATTTTCCGTTGAAACAGCAATGCTTCCCCGTGGTTAAATGATGGGCTATAAATAATCTTTCTTATTTCTTTTAGAGATAAACTCAACTCTTTAAAGATCAAAATTTGCTGGAGCGTTTTTATATTTTCTTCTGTGTATAATCGGTAACCGGAACTGGTAGTTTCTTTTGGAGTCAATAAACCAATCTCATCATAGTGATGCAGTGTACGAGCACTAACACCCATTAAATCAGTCACTTCCTTTACTCTCATTGCCACTTTTAGCACCTCCTTGTTTAGTACTATGAGGCCTTACGCACCGTAAAAGTCAATAGAAATATCAATTTATTGAAAGTTATTTATTACTCAATTTATTTTTTAACGGGCGCTCTTTAAATCATCTTATGTCGGTTATGATATTTAGTTTGATTTTCAAGTAATCAGAAATTATAAACTGGATCAGCCCTATTTCTATCTTCCACAAACCAGTGTTTCCCTACTGGCAGCTATTTGTTAATTATTGTTGCTAATCATTCCCGAAAAATTATGGCGTAATTATATATTAAGTATACAAGAGGTGATTAAAACACAAGCGAGAAATAATGGTCAGTATACAATTATTTCTCGCTTGTAAAATATTTAAATATAAAAAAACAGCCAAGAACTTTATTTACTAAGATTCATGACTGTTTGCTTTTACTTGCATTTATATTGGTAAAAGATTTTATAGCTTCAAAATCATCTATATTAATTGTTTTAAATATTAAGTCAAATTTATCAAGTTCTGATATTGGTTTTTTACCTCTGCTATCACCGTCAGTTCGTCGCCTTTGATTCATTAATTCACTATTCTTTTTAACTTTTTCTAAAAAACGGCGAGCATCCTTCCCTTTAGCTGTTGGAGCATTTCGCATTTTAATTCACTCCTTTTCTTAATTATATCAAGAGCATCTTCTCCATTGCAATTAAGGGATTTTTCTATTATCAATAACACTTAAACCTGTATATACAGCATGGCCACTCTTTTTACTTTTGTAACTTTTTGACTTTATTTTTTTAAGTTCTAAAAGAAAACTTATTATTCAAAAGTACTCCTTTCTTTCTTATTCGTAATTTTATGAATCATAACAAACAGCAACAAAGCAATAAGTACCAATATCCCGCTCCCAGCTCCTACATAATTAACCGAACTTACACTAATCACACCGCCGCCTACAAATGCACCTAATCCAATCCCCATATAAAGCGCGGATGCACTAAAGGATAAAACCATTTGCGCTGATTTTGGATTCAATGATATAAGAAAGGTGTTAAGAGCAGGATTCATCCCAAATCCAGGAACGCCCCATAAAATGGCGACAATGGATACCATAATAACCGCAAGTGTTGATGGATTTAATAACGATAAAAAGGAGAAAGAGGCCAATAATACTGCAAATCCTCCAAGAGACAGCATGAGTGTTTTAGAAGCACCAATTCGATCTGTAAAATATCCGCCTATTAAGTTTCCAAAGAGTGCTCCAATTCCAAATAACATTAGAAAAATACTGATATTCTCCATATTGGTAATCCCCGTAATAATTGGAGCAATATAGGTATAGGTCATAAAGCCGCCAGTAGTACCAATTATATTTACAACTAAGGTTAATAAAATAACCTTATTAAATCCTTTTAATCTTTCTCGAATCGTCATCTCTGCTTCCCTTTTCATTTTAGGTAAAAACAGAAAAACTCCGATAACTGTTATAAACGAAATAACAGATACAAGAATAAATGAATAGCGCCATGTGGCTGCATTACCAATCCATGTTCCGATAGGCGCTCCTAAAACTAAACCGATGGTTATACCTGCCAATATAAATGATAATGCCTTCCCTCTCATTTTTTCAGACACCAAGCTGGCAGAAGCAGTCATTGCTAAAGGAGTAAATATCGCTGCTGCCAAAGCAGCCAATATTCTAGTAATAAAGAGCATTTCAAAAGAAACTACCATCGCAGAAAGTGCATTTGCAATCGCAAATACCAGCATGGACACAACCAATAACCCTTTTAAAGGCAAATTCATTGTTAAGGTTCCAAAAAGAGGTGCTCCGATAGCATAGGCAATTGCAAAGGCAGTAACCAGTTGACCTGCTGCAGCAATCGTGACATTCATATCATTGGAGATATGCGGTAACAAGCCAGCAATCACAAAGTCGTCTGTCCCGATAATAAATGTTCCAAGCACAAGTATAAGAAGCCGATAATTCACTTAACCCCCACCTTCTTCTTTTTTCATTTTCCAATACTTCATCAATTTTTCTAAATGCAATTCAATCTCTTGTAGGTGTTTAATTTGTTCACGAACACTTATTAACCTTTCCGAATAAAGATCTACGGCATCTTGAGCACACTCCTTATTTCCAGCAAGCTGAAAATCACCACATGATAAAACGTGATAAATCTCCTCTGTATTCATTCCCAGCTTTAAAAATAATTGAACAGCTTTTACCGTTTCAATATCTGATTCCTCATATTCCCGATATCCGTTTTCCTTCCGGGGAGGACGAATTAAATGCTTCTTTTCGTAATATCGTAATGACCGAATGCTTACTCCTGTTTCCTTTGACAATTCACCGATTTTCATTGGTTTGCCCCCTTCTTTTTCTTAAGTAATATCATCATAAGCCCTGACACCGTGTCAGGGTCAATTCCTTTTTCTTTTGGAATTCTTTACTAAAAAAGCCTTACTGTTTTTTGACAGCAGGCTTATGATGAAATACTCAAATAATTTCATCTCTTTTTAATTACATTTTCCTCCATTCATTTTCTAACATGCTCATTTCCCATAAACTCCAATATTCATTTCCTACTTTCCTAACGTCTCTAAGTAAACCCTCTTTCACAAAACCAACTTTTTCATAACTCTTTATAGCTGATTCATTAAAATCAAATACACCTAATCCAACTCTATGTAGGGACAGATTATCAAAAGCAATTTTGAGTAATTCAGTTACCATTTTCTGACCTATACCTTTACCACGTGAGTTATTGTCACCTAACAATACTTTTCCTATTCTTGCAGAACGGTTCTTTAAATCAATATTGTTTAGAGAAATATGTCCAATCGTTTCATTGGTTTTATTCAAAACGACTTTATAAATATGTACTTTTGAATTTTCTTCATTAGCACCTTTTATATATTGATTTAATTGTTTTAGATCTAAGGGGTAATTAAAATGAGGTCCTGCCCATTGCATAAGAAACTCTGGTGAATCAATCCAACTTATAAGTAAATTAAAATCTTTTTCGCTAAAATATTCCAATCTAATCAATTGTATTCATCTCCCGTTATTTTATGTTAATTAGAAATTAAAGTATAGTTATGAATAATAACCGTTAAGCTTTCTTTCTATTTGATATCCAATATTGTGCTGTTCCTCCAACACCTGCTCCTATTAGTAAACCATATAGAAAAAAATCAAAAATAATGCCAATAACCATACCCATTCCAGTTATCATTAAATAAACATTCCCGGAAAAAAACATCTTTATTTTACCTCCCACAGAAATATATTATATTCTACTAGAAAATAGGTTACTTACATTATCTAAATTATAAAGGCGATTTCAAACACAGAATATTTCGACTTGAATCAATGTTATAATATGTAACCATGTTCAAAGAAAACATACTTAGGAGCTATTTACTCATAAATTACTGTGCCTAATATGTACTATTTTTTAAATCAATTACAGAGCTTTAAGAATTACACAGCATTAAGAATAACAACATATTTATTCTAATCTTCTTACCAACTGATTCACCTAAGAGATGTTCATTTCTTTCAACCAATAACTAGCTACTTTAATTAACAGTTACATATCCATTGCATCTACATTGCTGTGCAGAAACATTAATGGTAAAATTTTAAATCCTTCCGCATAGTTGGAATCATCCTCAATTTGCTTTGCATGTTCCGTTGCTTTATAGGAAAGATAATTTGTTATAAACGTTAAATAGTCCCCGGAAAATTGACTCTTATGCGCTTGAAGAGCTTTTAACTTTTTCTCCCAAAATCTATCTACATTGATAAATGTGTTTGGATTCTTAGTGGTATAATATCCCATCGCCTGCACTTTATGTTCTTTAAGATCCGCTTGCAATTGCTCAGGATAAAACCTTGCATTTCCACTTATCCGCGCTGCAAAAGATGCAACTTTACCAGTAACGACATGATCGAGGTGGGTTTCATAATCGAGCCAAGGATCTACAGTAAAAATAATATCAGGGCATACTGTACGGATTACTCTTACTAACTCTCGCCTCAATTCTTCACTATCATATAAATGTCCATCAGGAAGATCCAACCAGTGTAATTGATTCACACCTAGAATGGAACTGGCTTCTTCCTGCTCCTTTTTTCTGATTTCTATTAATTTCTTCGTTGATAGACTCTTATCATTACTTCCGGAGCCGCCGTCCGTAACAGTTAGATAATGTACATCCACCCCTTCAGATGCAAGTTTTGCAATTGTCGCACCTGCTCCAAATTCATTATCATCATGGTGGGGCTGAATAAATAATGCCCGTTTCATATGGAAAGGATTTGGTATTTCAAAAGAAATCATCTGCTTCACCTCGTTTTATTATATAAAGTTCTTATCATTCCAAAAATTAATATAATTTCTCTATCTTTTAGCGTCTTATTACCATTCCACACCGTATTATTTACCCTTTTACCTTAAGTACTTTCCGCTGCAATGATACCTATGGCAGAAAAAATCTAGAATTTAATTAGAAGGTTCAATTGAATAGATTGCTTGTTCAGCTCCAAACCTGCTAATTGTTCGTTCTAGTTTCATACCTACCCTCTCTAAGAGCTTACAAGAGGATGTATTAACAGTTTGTGTTTCGGCAACGATTTTGGGAAGGTTCAATTCACTTAAGCCATAATCGATTATCAGCTGAACTACCTCTGTTGCATAGCCCCTCCCCCACCAATTCGGTAAAAATTGATAGGAAACTTCAAGGTAAGCGCCATCATGGTGTGGGTCAAGTGAAACTAATCCAATAAAGTTACCTGTGTGTTTTTCTCTAACAGCCCAATAAAAAGAATCATCACTTATTTTAAGCATTTCATCCAATGATGCTTCAATTGAATCCTCTTGACGTACACCACCAAGAAATTTTCTTACTTCACAATCTACATATAATTTTTTCACATCAGCATAATCAGATTTTTGGAAGGTGTTAATGACACATCTTTTTGATTCAAACAACATAATTCATCTCCTGATAATAAATTTATAATCTTTTCATCATGTTCTAAGAATTTATCTCTTTGGCCTAATAATCCTTTCCCCCTTCTATTTCACAATATTTCCCGGTGACTGCACAACTCTCTTAATCTTCTTTTTTATCTTGAAACAATAATTCAGCAAAAGTTAATACAAGGGAAAGGATTAGCTTTGTCCCTAAAGAAAGAGTAAGACTGTTCATAAACGTATCTACGGTCATAATAACAACCCAGTTTGTTGCAAACCCAAAAAGAAATTCGATGACAAGTGATGTTATTCTCCCCGATAATTTTTCAACGGTTAATTTAGCTATGACACCCATAAATAAATCAACTACAAATCCTAGAACAAAGACACTTATGACAAAAATGATTAATGACCAAACAGATTGATATTGAACGCCGAGCAGTACAAAAATTCCTGTTATGCCAAAGAAGAAAATTGCCATTAAAATTCCTACTATAAATATAACAAAAAGTGTCATTCCAATTATATTTTTTGTTTTTTCTTTCATAAATAGATGTATCTCTCCTCTTCCGCTGACTGTCTCGAATATCAAATGAAAATATTGTAAATGATCCCTTGTAAATTTAATTTAACGATATATTAATTCACCTATATATTGGTTTTATTAACTTTTATTTTTGGATTTATTTTGGTTATTTCATTAATGAAACGTTTTGGATTTTTTGGAGATATTAATATTGTATCATATTGGTTATAATTTATTTCTATTCTATTAATGGACAAAGCCGGCGCTGCAATTGGATTTTTTGTAAAACGTATAGAATGAATTTTATCAATAAAAATCGGTTTCTTCTTTAAAATTCCAGAACGTACTTCAAGGACCCCTCTTGCAATTATATATTTTGTATTAAACCAGGCAGTCCCCACAAAAAATATAGAAACCAGTGAAATGATTGTTAAAATCAAACTAAATTCTATAAAAATGGAATATATAATTAGATAGATAAAAAACATCTGTGATCCCCATATTACCCCGCCAAGCCACAAATCTTTTTTCGAGGCAAATACCACCTTCTCCCCCCTCTTTTAAGTATCAGCAATTTATTTCTACACATGTTTTAATCGAAATGATCTTATATTAGATTGGATAGCTTAATTGGTATGTTAAAGCATTTTGATTCATTGCTGTAAAGCGACGGTTCAATCAATTCATCAGTTTCATTGCATCATTCAAAAAATAAACCCCGCTAAAATTATTCGGTTATTAGTTGAGAAATATAGCCTGCCAAAAGTCCTGCTAAGAATAATTTTTAGCAGGACTGATTTGCAGACGAAGATTGAACAAGATGCGTTTTCCTCCAAATTTCTCCATAATCGCTTCTGTTGCTTAATAGAGTATCGGTACGATTAGAACGTGAAGAAAGATATCTGCTGACATATGTGCAATAATTGCGTATTCTAAACCTCTTTTCCAATACAAGTAACCGAACCATAAGCCTAAAAGACCGTTCAAAACCAATGTACGAATAACAATAACTCCGGACAACCCACCAAAAACTTGTGCTGCGGCCGGTAAGTGCCCCGATCCGAATAGTATAGCTACAAGGAAAATTGCTATATAGTAAAAACTATTGGGAATATCTCCTTTTTGTTTTTTTGTTATCCAAGCTAATAACCAAACAATGAGTGTCATTCCGAACAATCGCAGCATGATTTCTTCCGTAATTCCTCCGTATATGGAAGCAAGTAAACCTTGCCACCAATTTGGAGAAGCCATTTGATCAGTTGCTGCTCCCATCAAAGGATTAAATACGAATAAATCAAGAAGAATTACAATAACGCTTCCAATTATTGCTACAACTATACTGTTAATCAACCACTTTTTTGAAATATGTACCCATGTCTTTTGATAAACCATTCCATTTAATATTGGAGCATTTAATCCTGTACGATTTTGAAGCCTTAAGCCAACCAATATCATGACAAACATATATAAGGCCTGAAAAGTTGAATTAATAATTATTATTAATGAAGTCGGTATATCTCCTGTTATAGATTGATTGCCCATTAAAGTTAATTCATATGGTATGATAGCAATTATTCCTATTGTGTTTAATATCGTAAATAACAGGACAAGTTTTATTCTCCAGTTTCCCATACATATACTCCTTTTAATGTCCCATTCGGTCTAATCCGATTGCAATAATAATCAAAATCACATCAATAAAAGCTAATACCCCAGAGATTTTTTCAACGATAGCTCCAAACCATAGGATGAAAATAGATGTTAAAATAGCGATAACACCTAAAATAATTATGAGAATACCAATCCTATTTGCCAGTCTTTCTTTATTAATCGGCTCCCATGTTTCCTTAAAACCTGCAAGATAGGAAAATTCCACTTTTGTTCGAACAAAATATCCAGCTCCAACCAAAGCTATACCGATAATTAGACCGATTGCCATGTTAATTATCATTTCTTTTGCCCCCTTTATACAATAGTTATTACGAATTTAATATGTAAAAGGTTTCAATCATTCCATAAAAAGAACCTTTTATGGGATAAATAACTAATATTGAAACAATCATCTGCTAAAGCAGGTGGAGTTGAACCACGCATTTGGAAATTAAAGCGTTTGTTTCTTATTTGTTGTGTTGTTTAGATTGGCGCTTGTTGTGCAAACTTATTTGCTATGTGAAATCGGTTCAAAACACAAAAGCTTCAAAGTAAAACATTGCATTTAGCATAATGCTAAGAGCAATGTTTTACTTTATGATTTAGGAGGGATTATAACAACATCTCCATCTCCGAACCCTTATCAACAAATCCCATTTTCTTACAAAAATGATATCCCTCCTCAGAAGCATGTAACCATATCATATGCGCCCCACATCTACATTTTCGCAATGAGAAATACATTCTTCTAATAATGTACGAGCTATGCCAAGACTTCTATAGTTAGGTTTGGTATACATATTCATTACGTATGCTTCTATCCCGCTTATGTTCTCGCCTTGGGGTGGCCTGTCAAAAAATACTAATCCGCTTATAGCGACAATCTTTCCTTTATCTTCTGCTAACCAAGCGGTGAACTTACCATTAGATAGCTTTTCCCTAAAATAAACCTGATTTGCGTTAAATACGTTAGACTTATTTTCTTCATTTACGTCACCAGCTGCTGTCAGAAGTTCCATTCTTAATTCCGTAATCGCTATCAGTATCCGTTAATGAGGCTTTTCTGATAGACCAATTCATTTATTTCCCCCTTCATTATTTATTAGATCATCTCTAAAAAACGTTGAGTTAATAATATTGGGTGAAAATCACGGCTAATTTAAAATGGATGTTGTCTATTTCGTCAATTCGCGGCCGTTTAGGAGTCTCAAATAGTTTTCTTTTCTATTTTTATTCAGATTGATTTAAATAATTGGGGGAGGTCGCTAGCAATATTTAAATAGATGTTCAGCGTTCTTTAATTTAATCAACTTACAATTCATTCATACTCAAGAATTATAAGGTTTTTAAATTACTTTAAAAGAGAATGAAGGTGATACTTTAAAGTCTCCATCATTTCTTCATGTGTAAACTGCTCTGGATTTAATAAATGATGCATTGCCATTCCATCAACAATTGCATGAAGCCTGTTAACCTCCATCTCTAGGTCAAGTCCATTTTTTGCTATATCTAATAATTGTAATGCGTGAACGACATTTTTAAATCCTTCATGCATGTCACTATAGACTTTATCACTTAGCTCACGAAGTGTTTTATCGACTAGAACTTTTGCGGAAAAAGCTAACCACACCTCCATTTCTATTTTTCGTTCTTCATCGATAGGCAGTACTTCACTTACACCCTCTGTCACAAGCTCTAACGGGTCCCTGTCTTTTGAAAATTTCCTTGCTTTCGCTCTTTGAATAACCCGATCGGATACAAGTTCCATAGAAAAGTGCAGCAATTCCGACTGCGTTGCGAAATAATGTCTGACAGCACCAACTGATAAACCTGAAGCTTGTGCTATTTTTCTGACGGTTGCTTGTTCAATCCCCTCTTCTACAATAACTTTCCATGTCGTTTCTGCAATTTGAATTTTACGTTTTTGATGATCTACTTTTTTTGGCATGTTTTTATTTTAGCACACTTGTATTAAATAAACAATCATGCTACTATTAATTTAATACAGTTGTACTAAATTAATAAAAAGGATGTGTTCCATTTGATTGGCTGGTTAATTATAGCTTGTGAAATTGGATTTTGGGTGTTTGTTTTAGCTGGATTATGTTCCAGATATGTATGGAAAAAGAAGAAACTAGGTACCTTTCTGTTGATTTGTACGCCCATTGTAGATCTCATATTGCTTATTGTAACGGTCATTGATTTAAAAAATGGCGCTGTTGCTACTACGATACATGGAATAGCTGCGGTTTATATTGGTGTAAGTATTGCTTTTGGCCATCGGATGATTCAATGGGCAGATGGACATTTTAATTATCGATTTGGAAACGGGGATAAGCCGGTAAAAATAAAGTACGGAAAAGCGCATGCCAGAAAAGAACGTGAAGGATGGTACCGGCATTTGCTCTCCTTGTTCATCGGCGGCGGGATATTAGTAAGCATCACTCTTTATATTAACAATTATGCTCAGACGGAATCATTAATGCGTATTATGCTGCTCTGGTCTCTCATTGTGATCATTGATTTTGTAATAAGTTTCAGCTACACACTTTTCCCTAAAAAACAAAAAGTATAGTGTGAAATTGGGGAAATTGGCTTTTCGATTAGAAGGATAGGTCTTCACAGTGAACTACTCTCACCGGTATGACCCTAACTAGTTATTTAGTGAGGAGCGCTTCTTTTGGGAGGAAGTGATAATCAAAAGGTAACTGCGTTCTTTAAGCAAGAAATCAGTTACCTTTTTGATATTCATTTTTTCATCAGAAACTCATTCCCGGCAATGCCTGGTGTCGTCATTTCTTTTGGATCCAGAATCGTATCCAATTCCTCCTCTGAAAGTAGGTCGTGCGCCTTGCAGATTTCTTTGATAGTCAGCCCTGTTTCAATTGCCTGCTTAACTACCTTGGCGGCTGTTTCATATCCTAAATGTGGATTCAATGCGGTGATAATGCCATAACTTTCTTCCACATACTCACGGCACCTCTCTACATTTGCTTCTATACCACTTACTGCATAGCTTGTAAATACATCTAAGCCATTATCCATTATTTTAAGAGACTGCAGCAAATTAAAAATAATAACAGGCCCCATCACGTTTAATTCAAATTGCCCGGCTTCAGATGCCATACAAATCGACTGGTCATTTCCTGCAACTTGAAAAGCAACCTGGTTGACCACTTCAATCATGACCGGATTTACTTTTCCAGGCATAATGGAAGAACCCGGCTGCTTTGCAGGAAGAATGATTTCCTGAAAACCTGTCATTGGTCCGGATACCATCAAACGCAAATCATTACAAATTTTGGACATATTCATTGCCAACACTTTTAACGCCGCTGAAAGTGCCGTATAAGCATCTGTATTTTGTGTGCCATCCACTAAATTTTTCGCTGAATGGAGCTTTACACCAAGCTGTTTAGATAGTTGTGTTACCGCCTTTTCCATGTACTCAGGTTTGGCATTAAGTCCTGTCCCAACAGCTGTTGCCCCAATATTGACCGTCAGCATTGCCTCCGCTGCCTGCGTAATTCTATTAATATCCCTGCCAACTACTTCCGAATAAGCGCTGAATTCCTGCCCTAACAGGATCGGTACAGCATCCTGAAGGTGGGTTCGACCCATTTTTAGCACATTCTGAAATTCTGCTTCTTTCTTCACCAGTTCTTTTTCCAATCGCTTCAAGGTCGTGATCAATTCCTGAGCCATGCGATAGGAAGCTATTTTTAATGCCGTTGGTATCGTATCATTCGTGGACTGGGACATGTTGACATGGGTATTAGGCGAACAGAAATTATAATCGCCTTTTTCTTTCCCCAATATTTCCAAAGCACGGTTGGCCAACACCTCATTCATGTTCATATTAATGGAGGTACCTGCTCCTCCCTGAATGGAATCCACAACGAACTGATCCAATAGTTTTCCTTCCATCACTTCTTCGGCAGCGCTTACAATTGCTCCCCCAATAGATTCTGGCAGCATTCCAGTATGCATATTGGCCAGTGCCGCTGCCTTTTTCACCTCGGCAAGCGCGAGAATCAGCTCTTTATGAACTGGGATTTCCGTGATGGGAAAGTTCTCAAGAGCACGTACCGTTTGAACGCCATAATAAGCATCCTGAGAAATCGTTTTTTGACCTAAAGAGTCTTTTTCAATTCTAAATCCTGTTTTATTCATCATATACACTTCCTGTACAAATACTAATCTATCACGTTCATTATACTACCAAAAGGGAATAATTCCTACCCAATCTCTATGTTTCTGTTCGTCCCCTGCTTCTCTAATAATATTTGTATCATTTGCTGCTTTAGCTATAATTGTTAATAGTTCTTCCTGATCTGAAAAAGAAAGCGTGTTTGGAACAGCAAAGGGATAGACTATTTTATTTTCTAAAGTGAGAAATGAAATAATCTCTTTATTTTTTGTTTCCGTCAATTATCTGTGGCCTTTCATATAACAATTAAAATAGTATCAAAAAATCTGTGAGCTTTTTAAAAGTGATATTAAATTTGTGATTAAAAGATAAATCGTTATAGGCAATTTCCCGTAACAGTTTATCTTTTTCTTGTTGTCCGAAATGTGAACGTTTTCATTATTATAAACTAGTGTTTTAACACGCAACTCTACTACTCTATCACGATAGTTCATCCGAATAATTACATTAAATATAATGGCAACAACCCAATGGATAGCTGCTCATCCATTGGATATATGTGCGTACTCTAATTACTCCTTCGCCTTACCTCATATATCTATGAAAAATTTGGAATGTTAACGCAACGCCATAATACCATTACTTCTAATAATTACAATCGCCTATTCCATAATCAGATACGCATCAATTACTTTTTTGACATCTTCCGGATTACCTGTTTCCACCTCTACTAGTTCTACTTCTTCCAAAATTTTTTGATATGTGTTCTGCAATGCTTCCTCGCCTGCATTATTTCCCCATCGTGGAGGAATATTATATACATTAATCGTTCCATCCCCATTACTGCTGTAAGTTATAACACCAGGCTGTCTGCCACCATCTAATACAGTAACATCCTCAGGATATACAGCACTTTCCTCATCAACTTCATTCAATGGTTCACCTGCAGAAATATGCCGTACATATAAATTTTCATTTGAAGGTTCTTCCAATTCACTCAGCTGCAGCCATATACGGGCATATTCTATTTCTTCTGCGGAATAACCATCCAATATGCTGTCTGTTTCATTATCAGATGCTTCTCCTTCCATATTTCCAGAAGGTTCACTATCCTCATTTTCTGATCCATCTTCTTCTGTATTTGCAGAATTATTACCATCCCCATTTTCTTCTTCGTTACGATTATCATTTTGCTCTGCCCCATCTGATTCCCTATCTTCCCCGTCATTTTCTAAAGCAGCATCATTATCTGGCGTTTCTTCTGCTGATTCATCATTTGAATCGTTTGTACATGCTGTAAGTAACAAAAGGAATAGTAACATAGAAACCATACTGTAAAAATATTTATTTCTCATCACCTGAATCTTCCTCCCTTATTTCTAACCATATAATTCCTCTTTTTTAGATGACTTAAACTATTTGTTTATTTCATTTCTCATCTTTATATGTTATTCTTGCTGCGCTTAGGAGGATTATTATAAGTTTAATGAGCAGGATTTTTGCAGCTGTCTTTTCACCGCTTTTATTGTTCTTATTACATAGTAAAACAGGTTAATTTATTGCATAAAAAAAGAGGATCTCCCCGCTTACACAGCAAGAACCTCCATTCCCAATTAGCAGTTAACTCTTTGTTAATCTGTAACAACTTATTGTAGTATAATATCCGGTTTTATTTCCCGCTCCTTTAAACTTTTGTTTATAAGAAGCTCCTTTTCTCTAATCTAAGTACATTAAATTTAAACGGTATTCTCCAATAAAAAAGGATGTAGGAAATCGAAATTTCTCTATGCCCATATGATATTTTGTGTTGGTATTAATATTTTCCCAAACATCTTCCGTGAAATTATGATTCTCTTCATTATAAATAAGTTGTGTTTTGTCATTAATTTCAATTAGTTGTTCCTTTCCTTCATCTATTAATTCAACTTTCAACTCAAATTTATCATCTGATTTTTGTTTATCAACTACTTCAAAGCTTCCAAAAGAAGAAGTAGTATATAAAATGTAATTTGTAAGAACATAATAGGCAATGATAAGACCTAAAATTATGAAAATACTTCTTTTTTTCATCAAATCTTCCTTCCCAGAAAAATATATCATTTTTTATTATAGAATGAAATAACTAATTTAATTTATGGAAGCTGTGTACCGTCTATTAATCTGATTACAACTGGATATGTTTCACTTTGATAAAAATGTCTATGTGTATAGGTGCTATAACTCCATGTTCTATTTTTCATCAGAAATTAAACCAATAAATGCATGAACTTCTTCGCTTATTTCCTTATAACGCGTCCAATGCAGATAATGATGCCCCTCCAAGGTAACAATTTTACTGGCAGAGGAATCTGTTACCTGTGTTTCAAAAAAAGTCAGCATATTTTTACCATCCGTGGTTTCCTGATCTTCTTTTGGAGTAAAGAGTAAAACAGGCATATCCGCCGGAAATGTCATCTCTGCCGTTTTCTCAATATTATTGGCTATTTTATTGGCTTCGGCAACAACATTTTTGTTATTCATTTTCCAAGCGGAGATAGCTTTGGTCATTTTTAAATTATCTTCAGAATATGTACCGTCAGCAGCAAGCGGCAGGAAGTCTTCAGAGCTAATATATGTTGCTAACCTTGCCAATCCGGAAGGTGCTAAATAGCTCATATATCCAGGCATTGCTGGGGCAGCTTCATCAAAGTACGCTAACGCCTCTGGTAAAGTCGGGTCGATGCCTATGACAGTCTGGATACACATTAGCAAAATACATGCCGTATATTCCTGAAACGGAATGGGGCATCAATATATATGGACCATGGATATCCGATTGCTTTAGAGCGATTCTTAATTCTTCAACAATATTTTCCACTGTTCGTTCTTTTTCGGTTAATTCACTCCAGCCATAACCAAATCCCTCGACCACAACTACTTTATTTTCCTTTGCTAGTTCATTTAATAACGGTTCAAAATCTAGGGCTGGAGCGGCGGTTCCTAGTCCACTCATTAAAACAATCGTATTATCGCCTTCCCCTTTTATATAAATATGCATATCCTTCCCATCCACTTCAACAAATTCTCCGATTGGCGGATACGTTTTTTGCTCAAATGCAGTCATGATATTATTAAAAAGAAACCACATGACAAACGCAGCAACACTAATCAATAATATATTCCTTAAAACCCTCCAAAGTCTAACTTTCCTTTTCGTTTTCATCATTATTTCCTTTGGCCTTCTTTCTTTTTAATTCTATCTTACCGTGCCAACGAACGTTTAAGAATGAACCTGAGGAATATTTATGGATAGGCCTTGAGGCTTATCGGATATCGCTGCCTAGTTACTGCAAATATATTTCTATGTAATCTTTTTTTAGGCACTAAAAAACCACTATAGTAAGGGGCTCTTACTATAGTGGTCAGCTTTTTTTATAACCTGAAAAAGCTTCTTGTTTCTTCTCTAACTTCTCTTCAATTTGGGAAATTCTTTTTTCATCGTTTAATAATTCTTGTCTGTTTAAATCGACAAGCTGTTCAAAATTTAATGTTTTTGGTCTCAATTTATACCCTCCTCTCTTTCTATACCTTTATTATAACTTATAATCGTTTGTATAAATCAAAATTGTTTGAACATTTATTGAATTTTTTATACTTTTTATAGGAAGGATTGATAGATTATATTGTGATTTTTTATTCATTAAAAAAAGGCAGGGTATTGGTGATACCATAGATGCAAAAGCCTCACACAGCCAACATAACAACTAAAAAAATTATATTATTTACATTTTATATCTCTGGCCTTCAATACGAGGCTTTCGTAATATACTTCTATTTATGTAAAGGTATATTTACATTTTATAAAGATGGCGAGCGAATGCCTGTACAAAACAACATCAAAGAAATAAGAAAACAAAGAGGCATTAAGCAATTGCAATTAGCTGAGGATTTACAAGTATCGCGGCAAACGATGACGGCAATTGAAAAAAATAAATACAATCCAAGCTTAGAACTCGCTCTAAAAATTGTTAAGTACTTTGAACTTCCGATTGAAGAAATTTTCATTTTAAAGGAGGACGACAAATCATGAAGAAGCATTTACAACCTTGGGTTTGGACGATCGTTGGGAGTATTGGTTTTATTGCTTCGCTGCTCGTGAAGACCATTATCTATTTATTTACTAGTGAATTTGATTTCTCCGGGCTTCTCGGATTGCTTACCGGATTATTTATTATAATCATCAATATAATCATTGTTAAAACGAAAAAAGATAAAACGCCTTCGATAGATGAAAGAACCCTGAATAACATTAAAAAATTCTATGCGATTTCCCCGCATATTTATTTAGGAATCATCATTATAGGACTTATTATTTTATCTATAATGGGAATGGAAGTGATTTCAATCACTTATCTGTGGGCAGCAGTTATGTTGTATTTGGTATTAAGTGGAATTGGGTCACTCGTAATCCATTTAAAATAAGTGAAAGCTTTTCCAAAAAACAAAAACAGGATAACATTTTTATCATTCTTCCATGTTATCCTGTTTCCTTATTTTATATTTTTTCCTGTAAAATCAACTAAATCAGGCTGATAAAACAGCTTTGAGCGCGCTTCTCCAACATAGCCTTCCAAAATGGCAAATTCCTTTTCAAACTTTTCTCCGATTGCGGGGAACTTTTCCTCATCATAATCGAGCTCTTTATATTCTTTCCATACCCTCTGACCGTTTTCTAAAACCGGACTCATTTTATGAACTTCTTTTATTCCTGCAGCTTTATGCTCTCCGTAATGCATAGATGTATTGGTTCCATAATCCGTTCCAAGCATCAACACATAGCCTTTGTTACGATATATATATGCAAGCGGAGAGTTATCTCCCAGTCCATTATCTAATGAGTGATCACTTGCGATTGCATCCCTGTTCTTTCCCCATACAGAAAAAGAGTGTACAGGATGATAACTGCGTTTGACATCAGGATATGTTCGGAATGCCTCTGGTATAGTCCCCATTCCAAAGGTCGGTGTTACACCGGGATCAAACGGTGGTAATTCCTTCATTACTTCAGGAATCCATTCTTCTGGAATTGCCGGATTACTCCACTCTCTTGGATCCGATATGTCACCACTATGAGCTGGCATGATAATCGTCCCTTTTGAAGTTACCACGTCCTGTAAAGCATGAATAATAGCTACTGGGCCGCCACAGACCCATCCTAATGATCTCATGGAGGAATGGACGATTACCGTCATCCCTTCATATAAGCCCAGCTTTCTGAAGTCATTCGCAAGCGAGCTGCGCGTTTGCGGTGCATTGGATTGTTGGATTAATTCTTCCTGACTCATAATGAAAAACTCCTTTGTATATGAGAGAAATCACAATAATAGACTGACATGATTTCATATGATTCCATTCTGTCTGATATTTTTCTGTCCATATGTATTATCGTTTATTTCATCAAGCTAGAAAATATTAATACTTTTTCGCAGCGATGACCATGCAAATAAATACTGTACAAATGGTTAACGCTGTCAGAATATAGAGCACGTCCAATGCAGATAGTGTTAAGAGATTAAACTGCAGAATAATCATTAGTATCATAAAATAAGCTAATAAGGTGAAATAAGCATACTCCAGCCCCTTTTGCCTAATTAACTTCATTCGTTCATCTTTTTGTTTGAATTGTGGATAAAGATAACTCATGCAAAAAGCCATAATACCTAATGATGGCATGATATAGGTGGAAGTTGGCGGAAATGCATTTGCCATTACCGCTGCAAATACAATAAAACCAAACATACCTGCCTGAAAAAAACCTAAAATTAAGAATAGTCCCCGGTTTGCATCTTTATTCACGATATCCCTCCTGCTCATTTATTTCTTATAATCTTCTTCCTCTAAAATAAAAAGATTCTCTACATTTGTTTGAAAAAGCTCGGCTATAATCATGGCTAAAGGAAGTGATGGATTGTATTTTCCTTTTTCAATTGAAATAACGGTTTGTCTTGAAACGCCAAGCAGCTCAGCAAGTTTTTCCTGAGAATAATCAAATTTTCGTCTGAATTCCACCATATTATTTTTCAATCGATTTCAGCCCCTTCATGATTAATGGTAAAGTAAAGGTTACTTGACGTCAAATAACCTTTACTTTAATTATTTAATATTCCGTTTGAATATTGCAGTGTAACTGGCTGTAAAATATTTATAAAATCATAACTAACAGCCGCTGTATTTCGTACGCTTTTTGTAGATTGGAAATTTTGATACAATGACCCCAGGAAGCAGGGTTCGACATTTCAACAATCGAATGACCTTACAAAGGAAAGAGGGGGATTTTATTGGCAGGATTATTAGAAAACATATCCCAATTGTCTGGAGCAATCCTCCTGATATGTGCCGTTTATTATTATTTTCATTTTAAAAAAATCAAAAAGGAAAGAAAATTAACAGCCATGGAACGAATCGTTTATGTCCTGACTCAAATTGCGATTTTCCTATGGATGGGCAGTAATTTACTTCTGTTTCTGGATCGAATTTATTAAAGGGCGGTAATGGCCTTTAATATGCCATACCGCCCTTTAATGGAATGATAATCTCTTGTTATTAAATAACGATGGAGATAACTAACCTCAATAACAAAATGGCTATTTAAACAATCTGGTTTAAAACATTAAAAACGTACTTACAATGTAGTAATAATCGGCCCTTCCTTCGTCAGAATAATCGTATGCTCATATTGGGCTACAAAGCTTTCATCTGTCAGGAAAGTCCACCCGTCATCCGATTGGTAAACTTCCTCTTCCAGTGTAGAGATAAACGGTTCAAAAGCAATAACCATACCATCTTTTAAAATTTCATCATCCCAGCGGGAGTAGTAATTGAAAATATGGTCCGGCGCTTCATGAATAGATCGGCCAACGCCATGCCCCGTAAGGTTTGTTATAACAGTTAAATCATTTTGCTTGGCTGCATTGTGCACCGCTTTTCCAAGACCACTTTTTTTCGCACCCGGCTTTGCCTTCTTCAGACCAGCATCAAATGCTTCTTTAGCAACGTCACATATTTTCTGCAGGATTTCCTCTCCATTTCCGACTACAAAGGAAATTCCAGTATCGGCAAAATAACCGTTTTTTGAACCTGACACATCAATATTAACAAGGTCGCCTTCCTGAATAATCCGTTTTCCCGGAATACCGTGGGCTACTTCTTCATTTACGCTGATGCATGTATATCCAGGGAAATCATATTCTCCTTTTGGTGCAGATTGTGCTCCTTCTTTTTCAAACATCTCGCCTGCTATTTCATCCAGCTCTTTCGTTGTGATTCCAGGTTTTGTACATCGAACTAATTCATTTCGAATGGCTCCACAAATTTTACCGATCTCTTTTAGACCTTGAAAGTCTTTTTCTGTCTTTGCAATCATTGTGTATCCTCACTTTTTAAGTATTTTATAATTTATATTTCATTTTGATTTTATCATAAACAGTATGGATTTTTCTTCAACTAAAAATTCTTTGTAAAAAATAAACAATCAAAAGAGCTATCTTTTTTTATTCTTATAATGGCGTATCATACAGCCAGTTATATATAATAAATACTACTTTAACTATTTTTAGAATTTAACGGTTTGTATCGCCACGATTTTATAAAAAATAATAAGAGGACTTTCGTACATAAATGCATTACGAAAATCCTCTCCTATACATATTTAATTATAATGGTCTCGGCGTATTAACTTCCTCATCAAAATTTATTTTTAACAGCTGCCCTGCATGCACCAAGCCTGAACCGAAGCCGTACAGAAGCGCTTTATCTCCATTCTGCACTTTCCCATTCCGAATACCAAGGTCCAGCGCCAGTGGAATGGTTGCTGCTGAAGTGTTCCCAAATTTCTCAAGGCTATAAAGTGTTTTTTCGATCGGGTGTCCTATTTTTTCACAAATCGGCTCAATCAATCTCAGATTGGCACTATGCGGAATAAACCAATCTACCTCATCTAAGGTGGCTTCCGCTTTCTCTAAAAGCTGTTCAATGCTTTTCGGCACCTTCCTTACTACCCATTTGAAAACTTCTCTTCCGTTTTGGACAAGATATTTTGTGTCAATCAGCTCTACATCATTCACCTTGTTAGCTAAGCTGGTTTGATATACATGCTGAGCGCCACTTCCATCGCTGCCCAAATGGAAGTCGATAAAATCTTCTGCTCCCTCATCTTTTTCCACTAACACTGCACTGGCAGCATCACCGAATAAAATACAAGTGCTTCTATCCGTATAATCCGTTACTTTTGAAAGCGTTTCTGCACCAATCACAAGCACCTTCTTATGAAGGCCGGAACGAATTAAACTATTCGCCGTATGCAGCCCATAGACAAACCCCGCACATGCTGCACCTAAGTCAATTGCCCCTGCCTGCTTGATTTTCAGCCGGTTCTGTATAATGCTTGCAACAGACGGATATGGAAAATCTGGCGTGCTGGTTGCTACAATAATCATATCGACATCTTCCACTGTTTTATTATATCTTCGCATTAAATCTTCTACAGCAGCTACACATAAATCACTCGTAAATTCATCGGAACGCGCTATTCTGCGTTCGTGAATTCCAGTTCTTTGTACAATCCAATCATTTGTTGTCTCCACCATTTCTTCCAGATCGAAATTCGTTAATTTCTTCTCAGGTACATAGCTTCCAATCGCAGTCATTCTTGTTCCTATCATTTGTATCCCTCCAACATAATTAGAAGTTAGTGTTATTATCTGGTACTAATTATAGCATAAAAAAATTGGACAGTCCTCGTAAAAAATAGAATTCTTACTAAATATCATTCTGTATTGAAGCTTTGAAAATAAAATTTTAGCAGCTGAATCATTATAGCAATATTTGATATTCTTCCCCTAATTTCAACAAAAGAATGTCAGAATATGCGCTTTCCCGGGAAATATTCCAAGTCATGAAGGGAAATATTTTTTACCGGTTCAGGACATTAACTTACGTTTGTTTGATTTACATAGTGGATTATAGTTAAGTATCATACACTGCAGTTATCTCATTTTTCGTTTTAACAGTATTTCTAAATAACAAACAAGCCGCAGTTCTCTGACACACCAGATAAGGAAAAACAGGATACATAACTCCACATAGGATTTAATTTTCTATTTACATAAAGCAATAGGGAGAATATCCGCCCTCTTACAACTTCTTCAACGAAAGCTTTAACTTGTTAATCGATAACTTTTGATTAATCATCTTCCTTCTTATTTACGATCATTAGGTTAATATTTATATCTTGATTGATGACAGAGTTCATTACTCTAAAATACTTTGCAAATTGTGCATTACTCGTATAATCAACAAAATGTATTTCTTGTTCTGTATGTAAAGCTTTATAAATCTCCTCCACATATTTAATCATTTCCATAACCGTTTTATGGTCGGATACAATAGCTCCATAACACAAATAATTCTCATTTGGTTGATCCAGTTTGTTCGATTCATCGAAATAATTTAGTGTGCCATTCCTTCCCATCTCTTAAATTAATCTGTCTTGACGTTGCATATCATGCATTTTATATTAATATAAGGAGTACACTCCTTCCCCGCTATCATTTTGCAGGGCTTGGGTGTTTTTATTTATGAGAATAATCCATCATTCGGCTTTTTTATAATTGCTGAGCGTGTTAAGGAAAACAAAATTATTTATTACAAATATTGGTAAATTAGTTCCGATGATTCGTGCTCTTGTTATTTTGAACAATTTACATACAGAGGCCTGGCAAATTCCAGTTATGTTAAATTTTTCTGACCATTACGATAACCAAAACCATCAGTGTGAACTGGTGGTTTGCTCTGCGGCTGAAGGCCTATGTTACCGGCCTCGGCCTAAAAGGCCCACTGAATGGTTTCCCTTTTGCACCACACTCACTGATTCTAAAAGAATCTTTTATTTCTTCTTATTTTTCTCTCCAGTGAACGGATCAAATTCTTCAAATAATGTTAATTAATCACTCATGTTGTCCTATTTAAGCTGATTTTTAATATATTCTTGAATTTGATTTTTATTTCTGCCCACTGTATCTACAAAGTAGCCTCGACACCCAAGTTTACGATTACCATATCTGTACTTTAAATTAGCGTGGCGATCGAATATCATTAAACTACTTTTGCCCTTTAGGTAGCCCATGAACTGAGATACTCTTAGTTTTGGTGGAATACCTACTAACATATGAATGTGATCTTTACATGCATTTGCCTCGTGTATCTCATCCCCTTTCCTTTCACAAAGCTCTCTTGCTATTTCTCCGATGCATTTTTTATATTTTCCATAAATAATTTGTCTTCTATATTTTGGTGCAAAACGATGTGGAACTTACATCTCCATTGTGTATGTACTAAACTATTCTTGTCCTGCATTGGACATGCCTCCTTCTTTGATGAAATTTGGTGGTCGGGAAACCAACCTTATCTTATCATAAAGAGAGGCTTTTTTTGCCTCACGCTAGAAGCTCTATGGACCCCCCGACATAGTCAGGGGTTTTCAAAGACCATAAAAAACTTGGTTACCATCAAGCCATTAGATGACAACCAAGTTTGAGTTCATTCAGAAAATATCCGTTTTTTTATCCGCAAAGAGTGCGAACAAAAATCAACTCATTTCTTTTCTATCTTAATTTTCATATGACTCCCGAAGCATTTTTACTTCCTTCAGGCTGAGGCTTGTTAATTGAGTGATTTCTTCATCCGAATAGTTTCTCTCTAACAGCTTGGTGGCAAAATCCCGTTCCGCTTCTACCCTGCCTTGCTTTATTCCCTGTTCTTTTCCTACTTCTACTCCTTCCTGTCTACCTTGTTCTATACCTTTCTCCATACCTTTCTCCATACCTTGTTCTATGCCTTTTTCTAAGCCCTTTTTTGTTGCCTCTTCCTCGATTTCTCTAAACAGTCTTCCAAATGTCGGCGTATCTCTCAATTTTTCCATTCCCATGATTTTTCCTTCCTCCTTTTCATTTTGTGCGATTGGTAATAATTCGTACAGTTTTTCCTGTAATTCCGCTGGGACCTGTAGAATATAATCGATAAAATACAATAGCGCTGAAAGATAGGTGTCACGGTGCGAATATTTTTCGAGTGCCAGGCTGATAAGCTGCTGTTTAAACTGGAACCTTTTTTCATGGTCTTCCTTTGTCCTGCCTGAGTTTTCACTGACATAGATTCCTGCAAGCACCGCTAAAGCGAATGGATTATCAGATTTTTTCAGCTTCTCCTTATCCTTTCCGTAAAATCGATAGACATTGTATAAGTAAGTTAATTCTGTTCCATAGAAAGAATAACGAAATGTATCTTCATAATTCTGATGACTTGCATCTGTCAGCAGGGCGATGGAATAAATCGGATGCTTATGTTTGTCATAGATTCGATAAAAGTACTTAAACATGCGTTCAGCAAAGTCTTGCTTCCCAACAGCCTGCACTTCGATATGAACGAAGATGTATTTTTCTGCACCGTTCTTCATTGTCACTTTGGCTAACCTATCTGAATATTTTCTTCCTTTTTTTGAGTTAATCACAAACTGAAAAAGTTCTATATTCGGGAAATCTGTTCCTTTTTCAAAATCAATTTCCGGGTACAAATCGGGTGCGAAAAATTCCATAAATTCTTGAAACAGTTCTTCAATCAAATTTTTCCAAAGTCCGTCATAATCTGTATCCTTTGCATCGTAATTGTTTGTATTTTCTTTTACGGTGGTTATCATTAGTTTATCACATCCCCAGGTAATATTACATTTGATTTTCATCATAGCGGCTTTGGGCGGGGAAAGCAAAACGGTGAAATTGGATTTCCTGCGTGAAAAACAGCTGTATAAATGACGTTTTAACTTAGGTTTGTGCATTTTTCAATGACAATAGGATGTTCATATTGCATTTTTCATGTTTTTTCAGGATATCAGAAAAATATTGGAGCCAATTGTATTTTACTAACACAAGGTTTAGTTCCATCCAGCTCCCCTCTATACAATAAGCTTAGTCGAAGCTCCTTTGCCTCTATCGTTTTTCCTATTCTTTCCTGCCGTGTAAATCGAAAAACAGCGCCAAGGCTTTCCTTGACGCTGCTCCTCTACCTATTTGTGATTCATATAAATAAGCTGTTCCCTTCATAAAACCAGTAGAAACTGCAGCCAAATAGCTTTTTAGAAGTCTTATTTAGTACCGGTTTACTAGGCTTATCTGGATTGATGAGCAGTCTGGTGTTCTTCCTCATCTCGCTCTTTAGTACTTCCCTCTTCGCCAGATGCATTGCCATTCTTCATAAAGAAGCTGATCACAATCCCAATCAGAGAGAGTATGGTAATGACCATAAAGGCTGTATTAACACCATGGATCATCGGATAAGTTATATCCGGATTATGCTCTGCAGACATTTCCGTTGTTGTCATTATCGTGATGACAATCGCTGTTCCAACAGAGGCTGACACCTGACGCATCGTATTCGTCATCGCCGTTCCATGTGGAATCAAATCTCTAGGAAGCTGATTTAAACCGGCAGTTGTCACAGGCATCATAACCATAGACAGACCGAACATCCGGATCGCATACAGAATCGCAATCATAAGCATCGATGTGGATGGTCCCAGATTGGTAAAGGCGAAAGTAGAGATGGTGATAATGATGAGCCCGGTTACCGCGAGCCACCTTGCACCGAAACGATCAAATATTTTACCCGTAATCGGCGACATTATCCCATTCACAAGCGCGCCGGGAAGAAGTGCCATTCCAGCTTCCGTCGCTGTAAAACCGCGCGCATTCTGCATATACAGCGGAACTAAGGTTTCCGTACCAATCAATCCCATAAACACAATCATGGGAATAATCGTTGATAAAGTAAAGATAGGATTTTTAAATACCCTAAACTCCAGCATAGGTGTCTCCATACGTAATTGCCTGATAACGAAGCATACTAGCGCTACCGTTCCGACAATCAGGGTAGTAATCGTAATGGGACTTGCCCAGCCATTGTTTCCTGCACTTGTAAATCCATATAAAAATCCGCCAAAACCGAAAGATGACAAGATAATCGATAACATATCCAATTTCGGATACGTTAATTCCGTAACATTTTTCATCACTTTAGCTGCAAATACAATAACGATAATTGCTATAGGCAGAATAAGAAGAAATACGGCGCGCCAGGAGTAATTCGTGATAATCCATCCGGACAATGCAGGACCAATCGCTGGAGCAAAGGAAATTACCAGCCCTACCAATCCCATCGCTACGCCGCGGTTTCTGACAGGAAAAAGTAGTAAAAACACAGTCTGCATCAGCGGCATGATTACGCCCGCACCGCTGGATTGAATGATCCTTCCTAAAAGCAGCATACCAAAGTTCGGAGCCATAGCAGAAAAAGCGGTCCCGACAGCAAACACGGTCATCGCAGTAATAAAGAGCTGCCTTGCCGTGAAGCGTGCCATTAAAAATGCCGTGACTGGTATCATAACGCCATTGACGAGCATGAAAACCGTCGTCAGCCATTGTCCGGTATTGGCACTTACATCCATTTCGTCCATGATTGGCGGAATAGCAGTAATCATCGTCGTCTGGTTTAAAATTGATATGAACCCACCTGTAAGAAGTACAATAATGATGGGTGTTTTATTAAATGATTGCACTTTCCTATGACACCCTCCTTCATATAACAAATTACAATAGTGACCATGTTACAGGAATGATTTCGTTTTGTCGACGATTGTGCTTTACATTTTCCCGTCATACCAAGGGTAAAGATTTGATACAGAGAACAACAAATTTAGCGCACTGTGGTTAAGAAAAGATATATTTAAAGGATGGCATGATTTCAATCTAAACCCGCCATATTAACAAAGGAAGCTCCCGCTTGCTATCTCCCCTGCAAGTATACAAGGCAGTTTTTCTTTTCCTTTCAGCCAATCATTGAACGAAAGGAAATAGGGATCACCGTTTCCGCCAATCCCCACCACTACACTCCGGTCTTTCGGGCAATAGACCACCGTATGAAGTGTTCCAAAGTATTCTTTATAATCCTTGAAAAATAATGGCGATTCTTCATCATTAAATATATGATACGCAGAAATTGGAGTAACATTTTCCTTTTCCAAGGCTTCCAAATAATTTTTACGATGTAGCGACCCTTGAATGTATGCTCTATTTTTTTCATTTAGCTGCTTGGATTCAAAATGATTCGTACATATCAGCGGTGTCCTTTTACAAACAATCTGTTGTGCTGGTGATACTTCCACAACAGCATTATTTCCTTCTCTATCCATGATGGAAAAGTTCACGCAATATTGATGGGGAACTTGTTTAATAAGTGAAATTGCTTCATTAATGTCAGCACATTGCTCCAAGACCAGCCGGCATATCGTCGTTGCTAAAAATCCTTTTTGACTGATTTTTTCATTTACTAAATGCAGTCCAATCACTAGTCCTTTTTCATTCATACCGTCCAGTCTGCCAATAATCTGCTGGCTGAAGCCGATGCTTGCATAGCCGTTATCCGAATTGAGCAGCACCAGTCGAGCATCATATAATGCCTCACTGAAATCATAATTTCTCACATACAAAGAGTCATTAGCCAGTGCAGTACAGCCCATGGAAGGCATTTGTATATTGTATCCTCCAAACAGCTGCATTGCTGTATCTACATGAATGTTCATTCCTGCAGCCAGCCCCTCTATCTCATTCAAAAGACTTGGCGAAACTTTCTCTATTTGTTTTCTTGCTTCCCGCATATCTCCAATCGGCTGTAATCCCGTTTGCTGTTTCCATTTTGCATTCGTTTTCAGCGTAATGCCCTGTTTCCTTCCGATTTCATACATCTTCCCTTTTAGTTCCATGACTTCCACCTGCAGTTTTTTTCTATGCTTCATTGCTTCGCCCCTATATAACTGACAGGCATAATGATGTCGGCTGTTTCCATCTGGTCACCGCGATACCATTCCAGAATAGAACCAGCAGGAGTCCAGCTGTTTGTCACGCAATAATCCATTAAGCTGCGATAAGCTCTTTCAATTTTTGAAAAGTCTTCATTAAAAGGAAGACCGACACAGAAGCTGCCCCGCATTTTTTCTGAAAAAGCATCTGGAAAGAGTGCTGTATTTATTTCTCGGGATACACCGAAGCCAATCTCTGCTTTGACTTGATTTCTGTTTCCGGATATATACCGTAAATACATGTTGTTAATCGGAATATGGCGCTGTTTCATCTGTTCTCTTCTGAAAATAAACTCCCGGCTAAACTGTCCCGCAGCGGATTCTGCCTCAAACCAAATGACTTTCTCTCCCGCTTTTTCAAACATATAAATCTCTTCTTTCTCATTATCACTTTCTAAATAGCGAAGACTGACTTCCAGCTGTCTCTGATTTTCTTTTATGGTTTGAATCCATTTCTTCTTCATCTGCTTCCTGCTGTATTCGTTTGCTTCTAAATAAAGCTGAATATCACGGATAGGAACCTTGGCTGTCCGCAAGCTTGCAATCAGCTTGGCGAGAGGAATTTGATCTTCGGCATACATGCGGTAGTTACTGTCCTCCTCCCTCACTGATTTCAGAAGATGCTTTTCTTCATAAAAACGAAGGGTGCTTTTTGGTATTCCAGTCTGTATTGAAAAGACCTGTATTGTCATCAATATGCTTTCCTCCAATCCGATTTCTTAACTATAAGCATAAACCTTTAAGTAACTTGAATGTCAAGAAGTATTCTGTAGACTGCCACTTTAAAAAGCCATTTAAATTCATCCCATCATTAAGCATTTTGAAGCCCTTAATGACTGAATTTTCTTCACGAAATGAACCATCTGTTCCCGCCAAAAAAATCAAAAAACACTGAAGCAGCTGCATTTCAGTGTTTTCTTAACTAGATTTTGATTATAACGTTATGTTTCTTAAATGTACTCGCTTTCCGAACTAATTTTAAAAAGGTTATCATATTGTACGTCCACAGCTCCATCCTTCATATAGAAATAGCAAAAATTAATGAATTTTCAAGTAAGCCCAACTGAACATATCGCTAAAATACTTCCAGCTGATTCATAAAATCTATTACATCAGAAGAAACCCAATAATCTTTGATTTTACCCTTTTCAATACGGAATATGTCCGTTCCATCAAAAGAAACAAGCTTTCCTTTCTCTGCTTTTGCTCCTTCCATATTACCATTATAAATACCTTCAAAATTCCAGCGGGCAGAGACATAGTTTCCTTCTTCAATGGGATGAACCACTAGGGACATGTTTACATTTTCAAAATAGTATTTAGCAGATTCAACAACATCCTTTAATGCTTTTACCCCTTTTGCGCTGCCCGAATCTTTGCCATCTGTTCTTGCTTGATGCACTGTGCAATCCTCATCAGTAATGTCATGCAGAATAGATATGTCTTCATTCCAGGCATTCATCCATGCTTGATAAATTTCTTTTCCATTCATATTATAAACCCCTCTCTTGTTTAATAGGACTCCCTTAATAACATGATACGTTAGTAATTTTCCGATTAACTTCCTATTCTTTTTTGGTATCTGCTTATTTTGTAGATTGCAGCAATGCAAACTTATACTTCCCGAACCTTTTTCCACTTTCTAATCTTCGTCCGGAATGTCTTAAACGGCGCCACTGTATTAATATGGATCCATTTCCAAATCGCCCAGCTGGAAGGAGTCGTCGTCGCCCATTGTCTGCCACCCTGCTCAAATAACTCTTTATCCTGATAGCTTTCTACCAACTGAATGACCCGGTCAACATCTTGATGAAACTTCTCAATCAGATTTCCCAATGAATCATCTGCATACGTATCATAGAAGCTTTGATAAAGGCCGCCGAGATTATTCCATTTATAATCCGGCGTTGGCATGATAGCATCTTCCCCATTTTGATTGGCCTGCTCCCAGGATAAGATTAAATTCATCCATCCCAGCTGATAAGCAATCATTTGTGCCGGCGTTCTGTCTACATCATCTACAGAGACATCTTTATCTGCATGATTCACTGAATCAAATTCACCGATAAATAGATTGGCTCTCTTAGTGATTTCATCAATTAGAGCTTGTTTACTCTCGTAACCCTGCATGTCATCCATCCTTTCTAAGATGTAAATTGTTTTATTTTTAATTTTTTGCCAGAGACGGATGCTTTCTTTTCCTGGCAAAATATAAAAATATCAGTTGACCTATCAAAACAAGCACAAAAAATCCGCCTAAAACCATAAATGCAAGAAATCTTAATTTAGGAGTCTGTACCACCCCTGCTCCGTCAACATCTCGAACGCCGATAACAACAGATGCTGCTATAAAAAATAGTATCCAAACGATACTTGTTGTCCACCAAATTTTCATCATATGTATCACCTAGCCATTTCTTTTTCAAGTTAATCTATAAATCCATGCATTAATTATACTTTTCTCTGGAGGAAATCCATTCCATAAATTGTGTATACGGATAATAGGTTTTTCCATTCAGCTCTATCTTTGGCGCATTTGGATATTTTTGTAATAACTCTTCAATCTCATCTTTACTCAAATTAAGATAAAATTCCAGCTCATTTTCTTTGATAAACATATTATATTGATTACCGGCTTCTGGACGGCCAAAATTCTGCAGGCCTTTCCCAACAAAATATCCCATCGCTGCCAATCCAACCGCCAGTGCCACGAAACCAAAACCTAGTCCAGATATTTCTATTTCCATTCCATATCTCCCCCATTTTTCAAATTCTCTTTTAAGTTATCCATCTAAACAACCATAAAAATAGCATGTAATCTCCCAATCCAGATTCGTGTTAACTTACTTCATTCCGCTTCAGATACAGACCGATATACATTATCGCCGCGTCTGCTCCAAACTTTCTTCCAAGCACTGATTGCGTCTTGCAGTGATTTTCCCTTATTCGCCGAATCATCAAAATAAGCACGAATAAACGTATTATATTCAAATTGTCCGGAAATCGTTGTACGCTTTCCTTTCTTTTTATCTTCTTCTAATTGATAATAATGATCTACTACGTCTTGATATGTTTTTCCAGCATTGGCTTTGAGATAATTCTGCAAGGCTACAGAGAAATGAAACTTCGGGCCAATCACACGTTTAAAAAATTCTCTGTGCTCCTGCGTGCATTTAAAATCGGCCTCAATCACCGTTTCCAAGCTCATCGAAGCTTCTTTTTTCTGTTGCGCTGCATAAACATGCACTGTTTTAGATTTGACAGCTTGCGGTCGCTCCCCTGTTTTTAAATAATGGATGATACGTTCTGCAATTTCTGTTTTAGCTCCTGAAGTTCGCATTCCTTTCTTTCTGCAAAAATCCTGCAATTCCACCTTCAACCAATAGAAATCTAAAAAATCTTCTATCGAAATGTTCTCATCCAAATAAGGTCGAATCTCTTTTTTCTGCTTGTTCATTTTTTCGTTTCCCCCTAACGTACAGCTTCATCTCATGTAACCGCCATTATTAATATCAAACGTAGCTCCTGTATAATGTTTCGACTTATCCGATAACAAGAACACCACTGTTTCAGCAACATCCTTAGCAGTTACTGGTGTATCAACTAATTCGCTATGTAAATATTCTTTTTTTCTCCACGAAGGGACGACTTCCATCATCGAGGTGTTCACCATCGTCGGCGCAACAGCGTTTACCCGGATGTATGGAGAAAAATTCATGGCACAGCTTTTCGTCAGCCCCAGAATTGCTGCTTTTGAAGCACCATAGATTGCATCTGAGCTCCCCTCCATCCCTGCAACGGAGGACATATTGACAATCACGCCAGGATGCTTTGCTTGAAGCAGTTTTTCACCAAACAGCTGCGAGAAATAAATGCCTCCTTTCACATTCACGTCTAATACCTTGTCTATTTCATCCTCTTGATAATCTGAAATATTTTTTGCTAAGTAGATACCTGCATTATTCACTAATCCATCTAACTCGGGATGTTCTGTTTCCAGATAATGAAAGAATGCAGAAACTGCTTCATAGCTGCTGATATCTAATGCATATGTAAATAATTTGTCGCGATGATCTATCCTCTGCTTTAAATCATCCAGTCCTTCTTGATTCCTATCACACGCTATAACAGCCGCGCCTTCCTCTATACACTGCCGGACCACTTCCTTCCCGATTCCAGCAGCTGCACCAGTAACGATAATTTTTCTATTTTGAAGCACCATTAAAATCTCCTTTATTTCATTTTATTATATATCCATTTCCTCAAACTCTTTCATGCAAATCTATCGCGACGAAATAGCTCCATCCTTATGACCGATATACAAAAATATTCGATTAGATACAATCAGCAGAAACCCAAGAATAATATAAACAAATAAAAAAGCGGCAATAAAGCCTGCAACATTTGAATAACTTCCCACGCCTGCCGGAATCTCGCCATTGGGGTTTAAAAAGAAATAGGGGTAAAACCCGTCCATTAATCCTCTCAAGCTTGAAATAACACAATAAATAACCGGATAAATCATCCAATAAAAAATATATTTATAGCTGTATCTTTTCTTCGTCTCCAAAAGAAGCCAATTAATAAAGACGGCTATCGGAATAAAATAATGCAGCATAACATTCGTAATGGTGCGGATGCCAGTATATTCACCCCCGCTGGCAAGAAGAAAATGATAGGTAAAAATGCATACAAACATATAAATAACGGAAGCATTTTTGAAAAAATCCAAGAATGGACTCTGATTTTTACGATATGAAATGGCAAAGCTGCTGCACAGAAAGGTTATCGCAACCATTAAATTCGATTGAAACGTAAATTTCGTTAGCGACACCAAGGGGTCAGGGGAGTAGGCAACGTGTAAAATAACACTGATAAAACCTGTAAGCCCGATTAATAAATGAAAACCCGGCTTTAACCTGAATGGTCTTTTGATTACATTTCCCATATAAATACTCCTATCTTGTTTTCTATACAAAATAGCGCAGCTCAATTAAGGCTGCTCTGTTACCTGATTTGCAGCTGCTCCTATTATAGAATTCTACATATCTGCCATAACTCCTGCTCTTATAGTTGAATTTAAACAGTTTATTAATGCAGAAACGATCTCCAAACTAACTTTCTCCATCCCCGCTTCACATTACATCCGTCACCCATCTCAGCACGCCTCTAAATGACCAAAAGAGAATCCGAATCGGAAGAATGATAACTTCCGGAATCCAAAAAAGAATATCAAAAAACAAATCGGTCTTTGTATAATCTCCTTTTCCTTTTCTGCTTTTCCTTGTTTTCGATTTCTTCTTTTCCCACCAGTCACTCATTATCTTATTCCTTCCCTTTCTTATTATCTTTCTTTACGGAATACAGCCGGGAAATGTTTCAATTATTTAACAATTTTATAGAGGAAATGCTTCCTTATTAAATAGATTTGTAAACTTCTCATGTTTTCCCTTGCAATTCTTATTGAATGAAATAAAATAATTAACAAGAGATAAAATTAAGTTACACATGCCGGAGGGATAAAATGAGCACGCTACAACAGATGGATCATTCCAGTCTGCAACATCTTCATGAAAAAACAAAGAAAGAATTGGATGCAATCAAGAAAGAAAATCTATCCTTAAATATGGCTAGAGGAAAGCCAAGCGCTGAGCAGCTGCAATTGTCATTGGAATTGTTAGACAGCGTTACTTCTAAAAATATTGGGGATAACTTTTCTGTTTTAAATTATGGGATGGTAGATGGTCTGCCAGAAGCAAAAGCATTATTTAAAGATCTATTAGAAGTAGATACAGAGGAGATTTTAATCGGAGGTAATGCCAGCCTGAATATCATGCATGATCTGATTTCAAAAGCATTGATTAAAGGCGTTATTGATAGCGAAACTCCTTGGGGTAAAGAAGATGCAATTAAATTTATATGCCCTGTCCCTGGTTATGACAGGCATTTTACGATTTGTGAACAATACGATATCGAAATGATTTCCGTAGAGATGCTGAATGACGGTCCGGATATGGACAAGGTGGAAGAGCTTGTACGCAACGATGCGTCCATCAAAGGAATGTGGAGTGTTCCGAAATATAGTAATCCCGAGGGTATTACATATAGTGATGAGGTCGTGGAACGTTTAGCTAAAATGGAAACGAAAGCAAAGGATTTTAAAATTTTCTGGGATAATGCGTATGCCATTCATGACCTGACGGATCATCCTCCAAAATTAAAAAATATATTGGAAGCATGTAAGGAACACGGAAACCCAAACAGAGTATTTATGTTTGCATCTACTTCCAAAATGACTTTCCCGGGCTCTGGTGTTGCAGTCGTAGCAGCAAGCAGGGAAAATATCAGCTTTATTAAAGAACAGTTAAGCGTGCAGACAATTGGTCCTGATAAAGTAAATCAGCTGCGCCATGTCCGCTTTTTTGAAAACTATAGTAATCTGCTGGAACACATGAAAAAGCATGCTGAAATTATGAAGCCTAAATTTGATGCCGTAATAGAAATACTTCATTCCAAATTGGATTCTTATGGTATTGCTACATGGGCAGAACCGGATGGAGGCTATTTTATCAGCTTAGATACGATGGACGGCTGTGCTTCTGAAGTAATCCGTCTTGCCAAAGAGGCTGGAGTCACCTTAACCGGAGCCGGAGCAGCCTTTCCATATGGGAAAGACCCACGTGACAGAAACATTCGTATTGCGCCATCATTCCCATCATTAGAGGAAGTGGAAAAAGCAATCGACGTATTATGTACATGCATTATTCTTGTAAGCACGAAAAAATTATTATAAAAGATGTAACATGCCATTTGCCGGTTTAGCAGGCAAATGGCATGTTTTATATAGTAGAATTCTATTCCACCCTAAACCGAACCACCGCTTCCAACAGCCTCTTCGCATAAGCACTCTGCACATTTGCCAGATTTTTTGTCTCTATTTGCTCAACGATTTTCCCTTCATTTAAAAACATCACTTGATCACATAGATAAGCAACGGTTTGTAGGTCATGTGCGATAAATAGACAGGTCATATCCATTTCTTTTTTTAGCGTATCGAGTAACTCTAAGATTTGTGCTTGAACAGAAACATCAAGCGAGCTGACCGCTTCATCCAGAACCAGAAATCTTGGCTTTGTACTAATTGCCCTGGCGATACATACCCGCTGCAACTGTCCGCCGCTTAACTCATGCGGATAACGTTCTGCTAACTCCTTAGACAGACCGACTTTCTCCATTAAACTTTCCGTTGTTTCCTGTATCGGATGATTCCGGCCGAAAGCCTTCAATGGTTCCATGATAATATCTTTTACCTGGAAAGCAGGATTGGCTGAAGACGTATAATCCTGAAAAACCACACTCATCTGTCCTCTATTTTCTTTTCTCCACGCTGCTGGATTTTTCCCCTCCAGCAACAGACTGCCGCTGTCTGCTTTTTCCAAGCCTAATATCAATCTGCTTAATGTACTTTTACCACTGCCGCTTTCCCCGACTAAGGCAACCCAATCTCCGTCATGAATCTGAAAGGATACGTCCGCTAAGACAGATAATCTTCCTTTTCTGAAGCCTGCTCCTGTTTTCGGATAGGTTTTATAGACATTTTTTACTTTAAGCATGATAGGAATCCTTTCTCATCGATTGTTCAAACGCGCGGGTCAATTTGATTCTTGTATCCACCAAGTATTTTGTATATTCATTTTGTGGATGCTGAAATATATCTTCTGTCCTGCCATATTCCACTTGTTTCCCGTCTTTCATCACAAGCACATCTTCCGTCAGCTGTTGGATAACGCCGAGATCGTGAGAAATAAAAATAAAGGTGGTCCCCGATTGAGTCTGGAGACGCTGAAACGTTGCAATGACTTCGCTTTGAGTAATAGCGTCCAGCGCAGTGGTTGGTTCATCCGCAATAATAATATCAGGCTGTACGGCTGCTGCAATGGCAATCATACATCGTTGCAGCATTCCGCCGGACAATTGATGCGGATATTTCTTCAGCACCTGTGCAGCTTCCTTTATCCCCACTCTTTCCAATTCTCTCAAGAATACTTGTTTGGCCTCTGTCCTGGCAATTTTCAAATTCTCACATAGCGTTTCCTGCATCTGCTTTCCAATGGTATCTAACGGATCAAAGGCGGACATGGCATCTTGCAGAATCATGCTGATATGCCGGGCTCTTATATCTCGAATTGATTTTGTCTTCATCCTCAGCATATCCGCATCTTCAAAATAGGCTGCGCCAGAAACGGTTATCAAGGGCGCTGTAAGCCTCAGCATCCCCTTCACCGTCATTGACTTGCCGCTGCCGCTTTCCCCGACAAAGCCCAGACTGCGGCCGCGTTCCAATTTAAAAGATATATCTTCAACAATAACCTCGTTTGATTGTGTATCTTGTATCGATAAATTTTTCACTTCCAGCATAACCAAGCAATCACCTCATTCTTTTACCGCGCTTTCCACGCTTAACATTAAAGGCATCCTGCAGACTGTCCCCAAGAAAATTAAATGCCGCTACCACAACAAGAATTGCTATTCCCGGAGCAAGCATTAATTCCGGATAGATGGTCATCACGTTCTTCGCTTCGTTTAACATCATTCCCCATTCAGGCGTCGGTGCCTGCACTCCCAGCCCGAGGAAGGATAAAGCGGAAATCATTAAAATCACCGAACCTGCATCAAGTGTGGCCAGGACCGAAATCTCGCCGATGGCATTCGGCATGATATGCTTTTTGAAAATATGCCATCTGCTGAAGCCGGACACTCGGGCAAACTGAATATAGTTTTTATCGGCATATTTAATGATAATCGAACGGACCATACGTGTGTACCATGCCCATTTTGCGATAATACTTGCGATAACGATATTGGTAAGTCCCGGTCCCATCATTCCGATAATGGCTAGAATCATTACTTCACTTGGAAAGGACATAAAGACATCGCAAATCCTCATAATGATCTCGTCGATTTTCCCGCGAAACAGCCCAGCGATTCCTCCAATCAATGTTCCAATCACAATCGTGACAATCATGGTTATAAAGGCAATGAAAACTGTCGTGCGAATCCCGTATAGCAGCCTGGAAAAAATACATCTCCCCAGCTGATCCGTACCAAGCGGATAGGTTGTACTTATTCCCGCCAGTTTTTCTTTTACATTGACATCAATTGGACTATGCGGGGCTAGCCATGGCGCGAAAATTCCTGCCAGTACCACAAGGGTTAAGAAAATGATACAAATCATGGCGGAACGATCTCTCATCAATTTATTTAAAACCCCCATGATCATACCTCTTTTCTCATTCTTGGATCGAATATGGCAGTAACGATATCTACCAGTAAGTTACAGATGACAAATAAAACCGCCATCAGAAAGACATACGCTTGGATAACGGGATAATCATAATTGAATATCGCTGTCACACTAAGCCTGCCTATCCCCGGCCAGGCAAAGATATTCTCGACAATGACAGTGCCTGCAATTAATTTGGGAATCGACATGCCCAGTGCTGTAATAGCAGACTGAAGAGAGTTTTTGAAAATACGCTTTAAAATAATACCCTCTTTCATCCCGCGGGCTTTTGCATAAAGTACAAAATTCTCGTTTTTGTTTTGCACCATATTATTTCGAATCAATCTCACATAGGTGGAAATATAAGCAAAAGCTAACGTTACTGCCGGCAGAATAACAGATGTCCAAGAGCTCATCCCGCTTGTCGGCAGCAGATTTAATTTAATTGAGAAAAACCATATCAGCAAAAGCCCGATCCAATAACCGGGCATGGCCTCTGCAATAAAGACAAAGCCTCTAATGGTCCGATCAATGATGCTTCCTTCATAAATCGTACATAGAATGGAGGCAGAGACGCTGATAAAAACAATCATAACGAAGGCAACCAGCGCAAGCAGCAACGTAGCTGGCAATGCCTGCCCGATTTCTTCAATCACCGGTTTATTATTAACAAAGCTGTTTCCGAAGTCACCTTTGATACTGCTGGTCACCCATGTAATATATCTTTCAAAAAATGGTTTATCGAGGCCCAGCTCCTCGCGCATCTCTGCAACAGCTGTTTCTGTCGGTGTGATTTCATTTACCCGCAGCGCGACTTCCGCCGGATCACTGTCGCTCAGATTAATGAGAATAAACGCCAAAAAGGATATTCCTATTAATAAGGGAATGATGCTTATGATTCTTTTCGTAATATAACGCTTCATTTACTCCACCTACATTCTTACTCTTACATTAAAGAACCAAAAAAGCGGACCTTCATCCGCTTTTTTTAATTTACTCTGTATCAAAATACATGTTTTCAAATGGAACTTCATATTGAGAGACATTAAACGTGACACCCTGCAGTTCTGGTCGATGGACTGCTTTTGTACGTGAGTATGTGAGCGGGATGTATACTGCTTCATCATGGATATACGATAACACTTCCGCATACATCGCTTCTCTATTCTCCTCATCATGCTCAATCATCAAATCGGTAATTGTTTCGTCCAGCCACGCTTTCTTGTCCAGCCCTGTCTGCGCCTGATAATCGCCATGCGCCGGGATTCTCCAGGAGGACAGGTATGATTGCGGGTCATAAGGCGTTCCCCATGATAAGGAATATTGCAAATCAAATTCTCCTGATTTTTGTCTGTCTAAAAACGCCTGCTTCTGCTCTCCAGTGATATGCAGCTCCACACCTATCTCCCGCAAATCAGACTGAATATATTCACTGATCGTCTTTTCCTGTGCATTATCCGAATTATAATACAGGTTAAGCTCTAATTTCTCGCCATCTTTATAACAATATCCATCATCACTATTCAACTCCCAGCCGGCATCATCGAGCAGATTATTAGCTTTATCCGGATCATATTTCCTTTCCTCCAGTCCAAGGTCGCTGTAAGGAACTGTCGATGCAAGCAAGGTCGGCGCAACAGATTCTGATCCATTTAAGATACCATCCGCAATCGATTGTTTATCAACCGCATATTGCAGCGCTTCTCTTACCTCAATTTCGCCAGTGATAGGACGATTGGAGTTCAATAAAATTGCCCTGGAAGCGACCGGCTCACTCATTTCGGTTACGTACTCTCCCTGCTCTTCCAGCGCGGAGAAAGAGTCCAGGTCAATCATATCTCCATCGGATCCAAAAATCAGATCGACCTCTCCTTTTTCAAGGGCAAGCAGAATGGTCTGATGATCCGGCATCACCTTCCATCTTACTGCATTCATTTTAGGCTGTTCTCCCCAATATTCATCGTTGGCAGTGAACACAGCCTCCTGATTCTCGTTATGTTCTGATAAAACCCACGGCCCTGTTCCCGAATAACCGCTGATGCCATCCTTTGTCGTTCCATCCACAAAGTCATTGGGAGATAAAAAACGAAACGGGCGGGTAAGCCCCAATTCCGTTAATGTCGGATAATACGGATGCTCTAACACAAGTTTATACGTATATTCATCCACTACCACATTTTCGTCAATCAAATTAACTAAATCCAGCCAAGCATGACGTTCTTCATTATCCATGATGGCATCCATATTCTGTTTTACCGCCTCTGCGTTGAACTTTTCTCCGTCAGAAAAGGTAACATCCTCTCTTAAATGAAAGGTATATTCCAGACCATCCTCTGAAATCTCCCAGCTCTCCGCCAGCCAAGGCTCTACACCGTCTTCCGTATTCTTGACCAGTGATTCAAACACCATATTCTGGGCTGCCATTTCTCCACTGTATAAATGCGGATTAATATCGCGGATATCCTTCGAGCTGGCATATACGATTTCATCTTTAGCTGCTGTATCATTTTCCGAATTGCTGCAGCTTGCCAATAAAAGCAAAAACAATACCGAAAGCAGCCCTATATTTATTTTTCTCATTTTATTACTCCTATTATTCTTGATGTCATGCCTAAGGAAGCTGCTAACGCAAAAGGAATACTATAACTTCCTATCCATATGCAGTGTTTTCCAAACGGGATCTGACTCAGCCAATCTTTCTTTAAAGCCCAGTGCTTTCCAGAAGGGAACCCCGCCTGGCAGAAATGGATGAGTATGCAGATAAATCTTCTCGTATCCTGCTGCTTGAATCGACTTTAAAGCCGTTTGATAAAGGGCAGAGCCAATTCCTAAACGTCTATATGCCGGATCTATATAGCATCTTACCAGTTCCGTTGTCTTCGATTGCGCGTAATATTGCTGCAGCTCATCAAAACGATTGTCATAGGGCAGATAACCAATTGTACCAAGCACATTGCCCGCTTCACTTACAGCTGCAAATAACGCCGCTTCTTTCCTATTTATATAATGTGCATAAAAATGAAGCATATCCGGCGGTAATTGCTGATGATCCAACATCGGAAATACTTCTTTTCGAATCGTTGTCATAAAATCCACTACCTGTGCAGCGTCCTTTTGTCCGACCTGTTTCACACGATATTTTACAGGTGTTTGTATAGACATTTCCTATCAGCGTCTCCTTGCTCTGATTGATTCCTTCATGTTGTTCTCTCTTGATAGCTGCAGGCAACATCAACTCGTTTCTCTATTGATGTTACTCTGCAACAACGCTTCATCATAAAAATTCATTTTCTATTATACTCTATTTCCCGGTTTTAAGATAGAATTTGATGCGCTCAACAGCAGCCATGTAATGATTACAAATGGAATGGTTAATACAGGCAGGCCGTATGGGATAAGCAGAATAGATAAGCTCGCAGAAATCGGCACCGTCAATAGTGCTCCTAGCAGACCGTATACAAACATACCTTTCGAACCCTTGGCATTGAATGTGTGACCAACTGCTATAGCTGTCAAAATCGCATTGTATCCATATAGCCCAAGCTGAATCTGATCATTTTCTGCCCCTAATATGTAAGCAAAAGCCAAAGCAGCGACAGCGGATAGAATGGTACTCGCGCTAACTCTGATTCCGGCAATCAGAATTCCTGCCAGAATCAGTGCACCTGCCCACACAGAATCCAATAGAAAGATTTCGCTGATGCTTTTAAAAAATGCAGTAATCCAATCCATCCCGCTTCCTGCAATATACTCCCAGTGCATTAGATTCTGCGGTACAAGCTGATCACTCATTGCGAATAAATCTAATTTATAAGGAAATAAAAATATCAGCCACGATGTAATAATGAATGGAAAAGTGAGAACCGGAATACGCACGAAATAATTATTTAAAGCTACGGTTGCTAATGCGGATAATCCAGTTCCTGCAAAGGCAAGCAGCCACAGATAAGGTCCATCCAAAAAAATAAGAATAGCTAAACAGGTTAATACAGCGTTATAGCCCATTAATCCATCCTCTATAAAACTTCTATTCTTTGTCAGCACATAGCCTATGACATTCGCTATTATCACACTTAATAAGGATACTACGGCAAATTGCCAGGAAACAACAAGAATGCCCAAAAAAATGAAAAGCCCTGTTTTCCAATTCGCCAGCAGGATTACTTGGGAAAAACTGTGCAGCGTACTGATCAAATAATAATTTCCAGAAATTTGTCGTTCCATCTTATCTACCTTTCCAAAGGCCGGGGAAGCTAGCTGTCGAATATTTCTAAATGCTCTTTCAGATACCCTGCTTGTCTTCCCCACCGTTTTTAAACCCTTTTAATACTTCCGTAAAAATACAGGAGACATGCCAAACCATGTTTCTCGTAAATACCCATGACACGTTTGCAGTATCTCTTCGATGATTTGCGTCTGATTGGCCAATATTCTCAAAGAAAACCCCGGGACCGGACACCTCGAGATACCGAAGTTCACGTCCTTCTGCTCCATCATATCATAGATATTTTCAATTACTTCATCTGTCACATAAGGACTAATAACCATCATGGAGCCTAAATGACTATACCCTTCCATTCTTCCAAACACAGAAGGATTATTTTTAGCCGGTTCCGTTACAATACGGTCAAAAACGCCTAATTCCTTATGGATAAACACTTCATTTTGCAAATCTACCTTGTCATAACTGAATTGCTTTCCGGTTGGTGACCATCCAGGTGTAATAATATCGGAGCAAATCAATGTCGAGGTATTATCTACATAAAATTGGTTGAGCTGTTTATACGAACCTTCCCGATAAACGATTAGCGGGTCCGGGATATACTCCAGCAGACTGTTCGATTTCAAGGTAAACTTCCCATACTGATACGCAGGCTCTCCCGGGGTTTTATATACTTTGGTTGCAGATTGCGTTGTCAAAATTGCCCGGGCATTTTCATTCACCCTAATATCCATGGAATATGTATCTGCGGATAAATAGCCGCCTCCAGGATTTAATAGATAATAGGTTAATTGCCCGGAATTGTCTAAATAGATTGGACGCATTACTTTGAAGGCACCTCGGAAATATACATCCGCAGGGACCGTTTTATTCTTCTTCTCGGTTAATTCAAGCTGAAGCTCTCCGGTCCATTCCTTCTGCATCTTAGACAATTCCTCGAAGCAGTACATTATCTTTCAGCCAATCAATTACTTCGTTCAATCCGTCATTATTTTTCAAATTCGTAAAAATAAATGGTTTATCTCCTCGAAATTCTTTCGTATCTCTTGCCATGATATCTAAATCCGCTCCAACATACGGCGCCAAATCTGTTTTATTAATAATAAATAAATCCGATTTAATCATGCCCTGCCCGCCTTTACGGGGGATTTTCTCTCCCTGGGCTACATCAATGATATAAATAGAAAAGTCTACAAGCTCCGGACTGAATGTCGCTGCCAGATTATCCCCGCCGCTTTCAATGAAAATCAATTCCACGTCAGGAAAGCGTTCGGTTAATTCATCAATCGCAGCAAAATTCATAGAGGCATCCTCTCTGATAGCGGTATGCGGGCACCCGCCAGTTTCCACACCAATAATCCGATCATCCTCCAGCACACCATTTTTCATTAAAATTTTAGCGTCTTCTTTGGTATAAATATCATTCGTAATAACCGCCATGTCCATTTCATTATTTAACTGTCTTGTTATTTTCTCTACTAACTCTGTTTTTCCAGCCCCTACTGGACCGCCAATACCTACTCGAATCGGTTCCATATCCAAATCTCCCTTCTAAGACATAAATATCCTTACTTTTACATGCTCATGCTTCATTTGTGAAATTTCCAGACCGGGCGAAACAATCCCAAAGTCATCTATCGTTAAATCAGCTATTTCTTCCGCAACACGATTTATTAATTGCTGACTCTCCAGCAGTATCTTCTGCCCGTCTGTCTGCCCCAGCGGAATAGCTCTTACTGCATTCTGTACCAGGTTGGACACCAGGGAATATAAGTAAAACCCAAGACCCTCCTGAGGTTGTATCCTGTGATAATGGGCAATAACTGCAAAGACAATAGCGCTGTGCCCGAATGATTTCCCTTGCTTTATTCGTTTTAGATAATTTGCAAGTATTCCGTATTCAAACAGACTTTCTGCCAGCTTCAGCATTCGGACTCCCATTTGGGTATTTCCTTCCCTTGTTTCCTTTGGAAGGTTCTGGACATAAAGCAGCCGGTCCATATGCCAAATCCGCTCCAAATCATTTTCACACAGCGCATCGCATACAAGTTGAAAAGCAAGCCCTTCTGTATATTTCACCTGTTCCCTGAAATACGTATCCAGCCATTCTTGAAATGATATCCTGTCCTTCACAACATCTTCTTGAATATAGGTTTCCAGTCCAAATGAATGGCTGAAGCCGCCAATCGGAAAGTTTGAATCGCATAACTGAACAAAGGTGAGCAATGAATTAGTCATGGCTATGCCCTATATGTTTAAACGCTTCTTTTAATTTGCGCTCTTCCCGCTGATAAGAAATGTCTAGCTGTTTCAGCAATTCTTCTACAAGATAATCATATTGGACAATCATATTATCCACTTCAAATTGTGCAGGAAGATGACGGTTTCCTAGTTGGTGCGCAATGACGCCCATTTCATGAATATCTTTAGGATGGATAACAATCACATCATCCTGATAGACATCAATAAAAATAATATTGGATGCATCTTTATATAAAACGTCGCCCTTTGTCAGGGCCTGTCTTTCTTTTAAGGAAATACCGATATCCTTTCCATGGTCTGTTTTCACCCGTAAAATACGCTTCAGCAAATCGGCACTTTCCAGATAAACCTTTTCTTTATGCAGCTTTGCAAGCTCTGCTTCTTCTATATCATTTACATTCATCTCAATTTTTTCAACCAGCATTGGTCATCACCTCAAAATAAAAAGTATCGTTGCCCCATTGCCACCTCTTTCAGCGGTTCACAGGTTATGACTTCACCGTCCACTTTTACTTCATATGTTTCCGGGTCCACATCAATGGTTGGTGTCTTATCATTCAGCTTCATATCTTTCTTCGTCAGATTACGAATGTTTTTTACAGGCAGCACCGTTTTCTCTAAACCCAGCTCTTCCTTTATCCCCTTTTCATAGGCTGCGGTGGATACAAATGTTAAGGAAGTTCGTTGCATTGCTTTCCCATGCGCTGCAAACATCGGGCGATAAATAACCGGCTGTGGTGTTGGAATCGATGCATTGGCATCCCCCATCACACTTTCAATAATCGAGCCGCCTTTTACAATCAATTCTGGTTTCACACCGAAAAATTCCGTTGGCCAAACAACCAAATCAGCATATTTCCCAGCCTCTACCGACCCGACATACTCGGAAATACCATGGGTAATCGCCGGGTTAATCGTATATTTTGCAATATAACGTTTTACTCTATTATTATCTGCAGTTTCTGTATCTCCCTCAAGTATACCGAGCTGTTTTTTCATTTTATCCGCTGTCTGCCAAGTTCTTAAAATAACCTCGCCAATCCGCCCCATTGCCTGTGAGTCGGAACTGAGAATGCTGAGTACACCCATATCATGCAGAACATCCTCAGCAGCAATTGTTTCTTTGCGGATACGAGAGTCAGCAAACGCTACATCCTCCGGTATCGACGGACTTAAGTGATGGCAAACCATCAGCATATCGACATGCTCTTCAATCGTGTTGACCGTATAAGGCATGGTCGGATTGGTAGAGGAAGGAATCACGTTTGGATATTGTGCTGATTTGATAATATCCGGAGCATGCCCACCGCCCGCGCCTTCTGTATGATACATATGAATTACGCGGTCTTTCAGTGCTGCCATTGTATTTTCAACAAATCCGCCTTCATTTAAGGTATCTGCATGCAGCGCCACCTGTACATCGTATTTATCGGCGGCCTCCAACGCATGGTCAATCGCAGAAGCAGTCGCTCCCCAATCCTCATGTACTTTTAAACCGATTGCTCCGGCTTCGATTTGCTCTGCCAGCGGCTCCATCGAAGCAGCCTGTCCTTTCCCTGTATATCCAATATTCACCGGATAATCTTCTGCAGCCTCCAGCATCTTATGAATATTCCATTTCCCCGGTGTAACGGTTGTTGCTTTTGAACCGGAAGATGGTCCTGTGCCGCCGCCAATCAATGTTGTTAAACCAGATGCAAGCGCCGTTTCAATCTGCTGCGGTGAAATAAAATGAACATGGGCATCGATTCCGCCGGCAGTCACAATTTTTCCCTCCGCTCCAATAATATCAGTCGCTGCGCCTATGGTAATATCGACGTCATTCATCACCAGTGCATTACCACTCTTGCCGATTCCGCATATTTTGCCGTCTTTAATGCCGAGATCCGCTTTATAAATCCCTGTGTAGTCTAATATAATTGCATTTGTCAATACCGTATCGGCAGCTTCATCATTTAAAGCAAGCGGATTTTGCCCCATGCCATCCCGGATGACTTTTCCTCCGCCAAAAACAACTTCATCCCCATACGAAGTATAATCCTTTTCAATTTCAATGATGAGATTTGTGTCAGCTAACCTCACTCGATCACCTGTTGTAGGTCCGTACATTTCTGCATATTGTCTTCGGGGAATATTATAAGCCATTTACTTTCTCCTTCCCGACGCTTCCATCTGTCATATTATTAAATCCATATATCTTTCTCTCTCCGGCAAAGTCTACCAGCTCCACCGTCTTTTCATCCCCCGGCTCTAGACGGACCGCAGTTCCTGCTGGAATGTTCAACCTTTTGCCAAAAGCGGTATCCCTGTCAAACTTTATCTGTGTATTGATTTCATAGAAGTGAAAATGTGATCCAACTTGTACTGGGCGGTCTCCTAAATTAATGACGGTTACTTTCGTTGTATCTCTTCCTTGGTTAATTTCTATCGTCCCTTCTTTTGGCAGCACTTCTCCTGGTACCATCGAAATCCCTCCTATTTAATTGGATGATGCACAGTTATCAGCTTTGTTCCATCTGGAAACGTTGCTTCTACCTGAACATCCTTAATCATTTCAGGTACCCCTTCCATGACATCTTCCTCCGTAAGTATGGTTGTACCAAAGCGCATTAATTCAGCAACACTTTTGCCATCTCTTGCGCCTTCCATTAATTCATAAGTAATCAGTGCAACACTTTCCGGATGGTTTAATTTTAAACCTCTGTCCTTTCTTCTCCTTGCAAGGTCAGCGGCAACAACAACCATCAGCTTATCCGTTTCTCTTGGCAGCAGATTCATCAGCTTCCCTCCTTGATTTACTTGATGATGCATCATTTAAAAAATCATCTCGTTATTCCCAATAGTTCGATAATTATTGTGATGCAAACTGGTCTCCTTAACCCAGCATTGAAGAATAGATTAAATCACCGGTTTCGACTTATCTCATTTTTTGAATAACTTCATATGTTATATTATCTAACATATGAAGTTATGTTAATTATCATAAGAGTTATATTATAAAAATGCAAGTCTTTTAACTAAATTGGTTTTGAATAATTTCTACGGAAGGTACAAACACACTGATATATCTACAAAAATAAACCAGATTCTATATTGTTTATTTCGCAATAGAATCTGGTTTATTTATTAAATCGTTGAGTGAATTTCATAATTCAAAGCCCTTGTGTCCCAAGCTTTTTGAAACATAAAAAAAGAAGTACCTCCCCAAATCTTGTATAATGGTAGTTACCCAGAAAACCATAAAAAGACTGGAGGAGTACTTCTTATGACCATTATACGACAACCGAGTCTATTTGGCATCCAAGAATTATATGACATGGAACCTACCCAAAAATATGAAGCGATTATTTCAGCGATTGATCTGGATCGTATTTATCATGCGATTAATAAGAAATCCCGGCTTGGAGCGCCTGTTGAGCTAAATTATGCAGGGATGATTATTTCCTTTTTTATTCGCTACATCGAGCGTATCCCAACCATCAAAGACTTAATCAAGCGTCTAAATGATGACTTTATCTTTAAAATGAACTGCGGATTTCTTGTTTCCGATTCTACACCATCAGAAGCTGCTTATTCCCGCTTGGTAACGAAATTGAGTGAATCAGATATTTTAGAAAAATCCTTCGAAAGCGTAACGCTGGCAGCCGTCACCGAAGGGTTTATTGTCGATGAAGTCATTGCCATTGATGCAACCCATTTTGAAGCACGAGATAAGGCACCTGCCAAAAAAGAAGAAAAATCAGAAACTACGCCAAAAAAGCGCGGACGCAAATCCAAAGAAGAACGCGAACAGTACCTTAAAGACCAAGCGGAAAAGGAAGCAAACCTGCCATTGTATGAAAAGAAAATCGAAGCACAGTTAGACGTTCCGTTAGACATCTTGCGTGCAGAAGTGCCAATAGCCCCCAAATGGGGTGTGAAAAAGAATGCAGATGGTAAAAATGAATACTGGTTTGGCTATAAAGCCCACCTCGCAGTTGGTGCATCCAGCCAATATATTCTGCAATCTTTGTTTTCATCTGGCAGCTTAAATGATGGGAAAGCCGCTATTGCCCTATTGAAGGGAATGGATCAACGACTTCCGCTTACGTCTGCTTCTTACCAGACATTGGATGCGGGTTATGATTTTGAACCGATTTATGAACAGATTCATCGCATGTGTCAACAGTCTGTCATTGCCTATAATAAGCGCAATGAAGGCGAAATGATCGGGTTTGATAAGGATTTTGCCCCAACCTGTTTGCGAGAACATTCCTATAAATATGACAGCTTTGATCCGAAATACGAAACATTGAAATATACCAGACCAAAGGAATGCAGCGACTGTCCCCTTGCGAATGAAGGTATCTGTCAAAAAGTGTATAAAATCAAGATAACTACCGATTTAAGAAGGTATACCGCACCAGCACGAGGATCAAAAGCTTGGAAAAATATTTTCAAACAACGGACAGCAGTAGAACGTGTTAATGCTTATCTGAAAGAGTTCTATCAGCTAAACAATGTTCGTTATCGCACTGGAAAGCGTGCAAAAGTTCATTTTGACATGGTCGCTTTGATTTATAATGCTTCCAAATTAGCTGCTGATCGCATCCAAGCAGAGCTTATTCAGCAACAACAAGCGCATAATTTTTGTTTTTAAAAATACACTTTCGAAAATTCGGTTCGTCTTTGTATTTTTAAAAAGAGCAATTATGAAATTCATTCCGTTATGAAAAAAATTTATGATGAAGCATATAAAACGCAATTTCATTCAGTGGGAGTTTTCAACGCACAAATGTTTCCGATGGGGTGAGTAATCGCAGCCCCAGGAGATTGCGAACTTAGTCTACTGTTTTTCTCTCACTGCGTTAGCCTAAGTGATTCAGGAAGTTAGCTCATCTGATTTCACGCCTTAATAAATTTATTTTTACGTTTGATTTTGACGGGAGTTTTACGGACAGTTTTCTAAGATAAAAATTATACTTTGAAATAAGACCGGGCGTGAAGTGAACATAATCGATTATACTCCCCATTCCATTATTCCCGGCATTTTCATATCACTTATCAAACCAATAAGCCAAAAACTTAAACTCACCCCATTCTTTATATAGCTGCTGCAATTGTGATTTAGGTGGAAGCTCACCAGCGAAATATTTATTTTTTACATGCTTTTTAAATTCGCTGTCTACTGGCAAAAAGTCGTATCTTCCTAATAACATTAAAATAATGCTGAGTGCATAAGGTCCGACGCCTCTAATTTCTTTCAGCTCGTGAACGACATCTTCAGTCGGCATTTCTGGATTGGTAAGTTCCTCTAAGTCATATACACCATTACATATGTTTAATGCAAGATCATAAATATAATCACTTCGATAGCCTAATTTGATGCTTTTATTTAAAAAGATTTTATCTTTCTTTAAAACTGCTTCTGGTGCAGGAAAAGTAAATAATTCCGACTCATTCGAGTATCTTTCTCCTAAATGACTCACAAAATTCGTTGTCATGGCAATGGTCCGGCTCCAGGTCGTATTGGTTGTGAAAATCGTCTTTACAATATCTTCAAAGATGCTTGGGGAGCGTAAAAGTCTTCCTTTATTTTCCACTACGATTTCCTGCATATTCTGGTCAGCGCTGCACATTTGATAAAAAGCACGAAAATCCTCATCTAAACGAAACATCCAGTTAACCTTGCGAACAATCTCTTCACTTTCTTTTCTCGTTAACGTTTGCTTATCCCCTGTTTCTACCATTAATTTATTTTGATTCTGTGTTATATGCAGCAGAACGATTTTGCCAGTCGAAAGCGCTTCTACCCTTTTTAAAACACTTCTGTCATCGTTAGCTTGAAAAGGCGGCAGTAAATACCATCCGTGATCGGTAACAGCAGCTTTAAAATTGAATTGTTTTGGCAGTTCAATAGCATTTCTCAACACGATTTCCTCCTGTCTAAAAACTATTATTTTATATAGGGGGGGCAAAACCTCTAGTCTAGTTGTAAAAAAGGAGTGGAACCAATATAACGAAACTTCACGCAGCGGGAGTTTTGTTCTTCTTCATGATAAACAACGCATCACCGTATCTCCAAATGATCGGACATCCGATAAATAATCATACCCTTCAGGTGACCCGAAGCTGTTAAACATCCGTACAGCTACTATATTTTCCTGTGGAATCACTAATAACGTTACTCCTGTATATCCCAGTATCTGATACGACCCTTTAGGAACGCTTTGCCCAATTTCTGTTTTTTCAGCCGGTAAGTCTTTCACAAACCAAAAAAAGCCATTTTGCGGAAGGTTTTTATCTATCGTTGATGGGCTTTGTACCGTTGCAGCCATCTGTATTATTTCTTTCGGTATCATTTGTTTTCCATATAGATAGCCTTTCTTAAGGTGTACATAGCCCCAATATGCCAATTCACGTGCAGATACATACATATTCATTTTGTTGCCTTCCGTGCTTTCACTAACATTCCAATTTTTATCAGACTCATCTCCAAGAATCACATCCACAAGCTTCTCCTGTTTTCGCGCATACCAGTTGGATTCATTAAATTCGAAAGGATTAAAAACCTGTTCATGAACAATTTCAGATACCGTTTTACCGGTAGTTTGTTTTACAAGCTCCGTTAATACATCTATTCCAACCTGTCTATATGACCAATTTTCCCCTGCAGGAAATTCCCGAAATACCGTACCTTCTTTTTTATGTAAACCATGTGCATGGGTTAATACATGCCTTATTGTTGTATCCTTCCATATATCTTCATCAAGTCCAGGAAAATAATGCAGTATCAAATCATCTATGCCTTTAATTTTCCCATAATAGACTGCGTACGCCACAGCAAATCCAATATAGCTTTTCCTCACAGAGGCTACATGAAATTGGGTATCTTCCTGAACTATTCTTGAACCTGATTTGTTTGATTGGCTTCCAAAATAGTCTTCTAATACTACTTTATCGTTGTGAATTACAAAAGCAGCAGCTCCGGAGCAGGTTACCTTTTCCGCTGTATTTAGGATATGTTCTGTTATAGGAACAAAATCTTTATTCTTTTTTGAGCTGAGAAACATTGTATCCCCCCTGTCTGTCGAATATCCATTATTTTTTAGGTGAATTGCATTCCTCTCAATTCAATTAAATCATTAATCACAACATCTGCTTGCGAAAGCTCTTCTTCTTTCGCAAAATCAAAGCTGCATCCTACAGCAGTCAATCCATTATCTTTTGCCGCTTTAATGTCTGATATCCGGTCTCCAACCACTACCGCTTCCTCTATTCCATATGTCGTTAAAATAGTTTTGACCAAATCAGATTTACTAAATGATTCGATTTGTTCAATACTATAAGTCTCTGAAACCCAGTCATCTAAATGATAATAATCCACAATCGCTTTTAAATAGGCTGGTACTCCATTACTGGCGATAAATACGGTATACCCATCCTTTAATAAAAACTCAAAAATATTCTGTACATTCGGATATAATGCACCATTTCCGTTTTTTATATTTTCAATTAATCTATCTTGAAAATAATCATTGATGTGCTCCCTTTCCTTCACAGAATGATTCGGCAGTAAAGTTTCCCATACTACCGGCAATGGAACTCCCATAATTTCCCGGAACTTATCAATTGGGATGGCGCCTTCCCATTTCCCTAAAGAAGCTAAATAGGTAAACGTATCTTCTAATGACAATTCTAAAATTTTATCTGTTTGAAATAATGTTCCGTCCATATCAAAAATTACTGATTTCATTCTTCCCCACCTCTTTAATACGGAATAAAAATCCCTTTTAATTTATTTTTATATCTTTCTACCTTCTTTATTTTCTTGAAAGTAATCAGAGATAACAATGCAACAGCGATTAGCGTCCACTCATGCGTTTCTCCTCTGTTATCTATAATCTTCATTAGAATCATCACTCCTTGATTTTGACTTTCACAGTAAGATATTTTCATCAATATACATTACTTGTATTCTTCTAATTTTCCAACATAATCTCAAAATCTTTCACAAAAACAGCATTCCCGGTAATTTGAATATCATATGACTCCCCATTCTTAGAAACCTGAACACCTACCCTGCCATCTTTACCAATTTCATGTCCCTGCTCCACCACAAGCTTCATCACATCTTTCCTATCTTCCTTTATGAAGTCAGCATAATAAGCACCCATTACTCCCGACGCTGTTCCTGTTACTGCATCCTCTACAGTACCTGAAAATGGAGAAGAGAAGTGCCTTGCATGCATATCCGCATCTGTATCATACGTTTCGATACAAAATGGATGTACAGACGATTTAGGCATCTCCTTTAAAATTGCAGGAAAATCTTTATTCTTTGGTTTCATTTTACGAAAAGCTTCTAAATTATTTATTGGAATCAGCAGTGTCCAAGCACCTGTGCTTCCATAAAGAATTGGTAAGTTATCATGTATATCCGATTCCTCTATCCCAATTGAATGAGCTAAATCTATTTTAGAGCCATGGAACGCTACAAATTCCGGTGCAGCCTGGTTCATTGTTATCGTTATTTCTTTTTCAGCAGCAGAATCAAGCCTTACTGGTAAAATCCCTGCTTTAGTTTCAATCGTTAATTCTCTTTTATCTCCGAACAGTCCTTTTGTTTTTAACGCATACACCGTTGCCATCGTCGCATGACCGCATAAATTCATTTCATGTCCTGGCGTAAAAAAACGTATCCCTAAGTCTGCTGTTTCTGATTTAACTGGAAATGCCGTTTCATTGAATCCTACTTTAAATGCGACTTCCTGCATTTGCTCATCTGTCAGCTCATCCCCATTTAAAACAACTCCAGCAGGGTTTCCTTTATTCGGCACCTTACTAAATGCATCATAATGATATACTGTGACCGATTTCATGCTATGTCCCTCCCGTAATCATATTAAAATTCCCGATGAAAAATCTTAATATTTATCGGGAATTTTAATGTGCTGTTTTGCTTACATTCTCCTATTTGTTATAAACTGGCTCTACTTTGCTCAATGCGACGCCAGCCTTTCCAAAACGAAGGAAGATGCAAGCTGGCATCAATAGAATAAAAGCGCCGATCATCAAAGCAATTTTTTCCGTAAATAATTCCGGAATAGCTCCCGCTAAAAAAGTTCCCAGTATGGAAAATAGTCCGCCAATAACATAGGTGGAGCTCCTCACTCTTGTTAAGAATTCATCTGGCGTAATCCCCTGGTGAACAGCACCTTGCACAATAAAAGCCATAGATAGCGCACAATCAAAAACAGCCATCCCAAAACACATCATAATAAAAACGTTTGTTGCTGTAATCATTAATATTCCTATCCCTGAGATAATCAGCAAGAAACTCATCAGCAACACCCAATTTAGATTTTTAAATTTATTGATCAAAAAGATGCCAACGATGTTACCAATCCCAGCACTTGATAGCAAAATACCAATGAACCCTTCAGCCAACTCTAATGTAATCCGAGCGTAAAAGATTATAGTTAATGTAATAAATATCGTTGTGAAAGCTAATATTGCCATGGCTATTGTGCTAATCAGCTGTTGTGGATTAGAGATTAAAATCTTCAATCCAGCGATGGACCTTCTTAAAAACACGCTCCATTTACTTTTTTGCAGCTCTTCCGTCTCTGTCCCTATAAAACCTTCTTTATTACGAATAAAACCAATCAACAGGCAGAAAGAAGAGATAAAATCCCGCAAATAAGCAACGTTAATACCGAGCCTGTTTTTGCTAATAATATTCCACCCAACGCAGGGCCGATGACAGTAGCAATAGCATCAGCTGCTTCAATATTTGTATGTGCTTTTAACAGATTTTCTCTGCCGGCAATGGCAGGAATCATTGAAGTAAACGCTGTTCTGCTAATTAAGGCAAGTAACCCCATTACGAACAGCAAGGAAGCAATAATTACTGCATTGACATTCTGTGTTGCCAGAAGAAACGCGAGCATAAAAATGCCTATTCCATATAAAAAATGACAAGAAGATGCAATTCTGACCTTATTCTTCGTTTCTACCCATGTTCCGATTGGGATGGCAAATAGAACCGTACCCAATTGCTGAGACAAAGCGACAAGGGCTGTAACCAGCGGCGAACTGGTTAGACCTAATACAACTAAAGGAATCAACAGCTCTCTAAACCTTCCATTTAAAATAGAAAGAAACTCTGAACCCCACATCCGTCTAAAATCTTGGTTAATGAGTATCGATTTCAATTTAATTCTCTCCTCTTTAAGGGAGATATACTGCTTTCAGGAAATGCATGAAAAAGATTCCTATCTGCGTATAACTGACATTCCTACCCGCCATAGTGCTTATTCCGTTTTGTAGATATCTCCCTGCTTCATCATTCCGTTGCAGATATGAAGAGAGATTGTTAAATTGGACAATCCATTTTATATAGCTCCTTATTTATTTTCTTTACACGCCCATGCATCTATCTCTACTTTAAATTGTGGACCGGCCAGCCCGGCAATAAAGACCATCGTTGTACAAGGAAGGTGATCCCCTAAAAATTCGCCAATTGCTTCTCTTCTTCTATCCGCATCCATTTCCCCGACAATATAAAAAACAAGCTTCGTCAGGTTTTCTACGTCCATATCCGCTTCCTGTAAATTGATGCGAATGTTTTCAAAGGCCATTTTTAATTGCTCCACGGAATCCTCTGAGACATTGCCTTCCACATCCATCCCTAACTGGCCCGACAAATTTAACCACCGTATGTCTCCGGAAGCTTCGATTTGATGACTATACGGAGCTAATGGTTTATGTACATTCTTTGGATTTCTGGATTCTATCACTTTCATTCCTCCTGCTATTCTATTATTTTTTTATTAGCATATCGATTTGCAGATTAATTATTATCTCGCGCATTTATCTGATAACATCAAGAGGAAAGCTTATTTAATAAAGCGTTCCCCTCTATCTTTTTAACAGTCTTCTAATCAGATAAATAACAAGGACAACAGCTATCACCGTAATAATCATCCCTGGTATTCCGATATTTCCCATCATCTATTAGTCCCCTTTTTTATTTCAATATGATTTAATTGTAAGAATTTTATATATTCTGTTCTTTCATGTTAACATATTCCTAGATGTTGTTGTAATTAGCTGGGAAAATACATTCTAAGAAATCTCAATATCCTTAAAACCTTCCAGTATATTTGAATATATTTTTCAATATTCACTCCCATCCTGAAGTAAAAACAATATGCTCCGCACTGTCTAAACTTAGGTGACGCACCAGCCCGCTTTTTTCTGCAACCCTTAAAGAAGGTATGTTAGATGGACGAACTCTCGATATGATTGGTAATTCAGAAAGGTGTTCACGAGCTAAATACACAGAATATCTGGCTACCTCCGCAGCATATCCTCTTCCCCAAACCTTTGGTGAAAATCTATAGTACAAGTTTAACACTTCGCGCCCTTGCCAATTTATATTTCTTACGCCTCCAATTCCTATTACATCCGAGCCCTTTCGCTCAGAAATCATCCAATAACCGTACCCATGCGTTATCCAGTCCTTATTCCAAAGTTCTATCTTTTCCAGAGCTTCCTCTATGTTTTTCATTGGTCCAGACGGCCGGTATGTATTTGTTTTGGGATCTCCTTCAATCTCAAGGACAGCATAAGCATCTGCTTCTGATGGCTTTCGAAGAATTAGATTTTCTGTTTTTACTTGTTCAAAGACTTTTTTGATTAAAGCATTCATTATAAATCCCTCTCTTCTTTATACAGTATATTGGTTTTTAAAATTCTAATTATTTAAATTGAAATGAAATGATACCATTATGTCCTCTTTATTTTTTTATTACCTCAAGCTGATATTAATTGCTCCCATATTAAAAGGCTATTTAACAAAGAAAGACCTGTGCCCATCTTTTACATAGCACAGGTCTTTCTAGACAGATTAGAAAATCTGACGTTCTTATTATCACACCGACTGTATCGCTTCTTCAACAGCTGTCTGTCCGCCTACTGCACGAAATCTCTTGCCGATGGTTGTATCATTTTTCAAGCTGGTATAAATTACTTTCGCAATATCTTCCCGAGGGACTTCTCCACGTTCCACATTGGCTCCAAGATTTACTTGATTGGTGCCAGGTTCATTCGTTAATAGTCCTGGATGAATAATGGTATAGTCTAAATCGGAGTTTAACAGCCACTCATCTGCATAGTGTTTCGCTACGACATAAGGTGCAAACGATTCAGGGGCTGATTGAATAGCTTCACGGCTGGTATCAAACGAACTAATCATGACAAAACGTTTAACATTCGTCTGTTCTGCCGCTTGAATGGTTTTCACCGCTCCATCCAAATCAATCATCAGGGTTTTATCCTTTCCAGTTTTCGGACCGGAACCAGCTGTGAATACGACCGCGTCCACACCCTCTGCTGCATTAGCAATTGCATCGACTTCATCCTCTAAGTTAACAATGGCCGTTTCCGCACCTAAATCTTTAAAATAATTCGCTTGTTCTTCCTTGCGAATCATCGCACGTGCCTGATCCCCATTGTCTTGAATCAGCTTGACCAGATGCTTCCCTATTTGTCCATTTGCTCCAACTACTAAGATATTCAACACACTCACCCTTTCTTTTTGCCTTCTCCCTATTTATTGTAAAGGTTTCAGAATGAGATGTTAAATAATTGGATTGTGTAGAAGAGCTGGCTGGGTAGTCAGCGTGATTTACATCAATAGTTTAAAAGGCTTCTTTCATCCTAAAATATTAAAATAAACATGAAGACATACAGTGGCCAATCTTCCATATTGGGCTTACAAAGAACGATGCGGCAGCTGATATAAGCTATGATTTCTTATTCACTATTAATATCCTTTAAATTCAGGTGTCCTTTTTTCCGAAAAAGCACTTAACCCTTCCCGGAAATCATGTGATTGCGTATGATTTTTAAGCGCCAGTAATTCTTGCCTTAGTGCTGTATCCAATGATTGATCCAATCCGTCTTTTACCAGCCTTTTTATTTCACTTAAAACAAGCGGGCTTTTAGCGGATACTTTATCTGCAATTCTTTGTGCAGCTGTTTCAAGTTCTTCGGCAGGTACTATCTCATGGATAAACCCATACGCTTTCCACACTTCAGCAGGCAGCATATCCCCTGTAAGCAGCAGATATTTCGCACGATTTATTCCAATTTCTTTTGGCAATCTGACAGCTCCTCCTCCGCCAGGAAGTACGCCAAAATTAGCATGACCATCTCCTATTTTTGTGTTTTCGGAAGCAATAACTATATCTGCTGTCATTGCAAGCTCTAAACCGCCGGCAAGGGTAACACCATTTAATGATACGATAAGCGGTTTGGATAAATGATTTAATTTGGTAAAAAGTTCTTCCGCATAATCTAATAGACCCTTTTCTCCATCTGGCTCTTTATCCAAATCATCTAAGAGTTCTTTTAAATTGGCGCCTGCACAGAATGCCTTTCCTTTTCCAGATAATACAATTACCCGAATTTCATTATTTAACTCAATCTCTTCAAGTACTTGCGTGAACTCTGTAATTAGTTTTTTCGATAAAGAATTCATTTCATTAGGTCGATTTAGATATATCCAGGCAGTTTGCTGTTTTTTTTCAAAAATAATTTCTTCATAACTCATGCGGCATAAACCCCTTTCTGTTTTATCTCTTATACTTCAAGAAACTAAACGATCAATAATTGAATCTTGTTTAGTTTTGTCCCATCAATAAATCCTGGTATTCATCTTTTAAAGAGCGCTTTAATAATTTTCCTGCCGAGGTTAAAGGTAAGTCATTTCGAAAAACAATATGCTTTGGCAATTTATAACCGGACAGTGTTGTTTGACAATACTGTATGATTTCTTCTTCTGTAATTATAGCTCCATCTTTTAATACAACTGCAGCTACTACGGATTCTCCCCATTGTGGATGAGGAACACCGAAAACAGCACATTGATTTATATCAGGATGCTGACTTAACGTGTTCTCTACCTCCTGGCTGGAAACATTTTCCCCGCCTGTTTTCACAATATCTTTTTTTCGATCGGCAAAATAATAATTGCCTTGTTCATCACGAATTAGAACGTCTCCAGTATGATACCAGCCATCTCGAAAAGCCCTGCTATTTGCTGCTTCATTATTATAATAACCAATGACGACTACGGGACCTCTTGCTATCTGTTCTCCAGGTACTCCATCAGGCACTTCATTTCCATTTTCATCAATTAATTTAATCTCGCTGCCTGTATGCATCACCCTTCCAACGTATCTTCCGTCCCCATTCGGAACTTCATCCCATGTTTTAAACCAGCTCCCTGTCAAAGGGGTTGCCGTCGTTTCACTAGAGCCTTGTATCGTAAAAAATTTTGCATCCGGAGCTATTTTATTCCATCCAACCACCATACTTTTAGGAATCGTACTGGACCACGTAATTAATTTGCGAAGATAAGATAAATTAAATCCGTCAGAAATCCCTAATATCCCCAAATATAGAGTTGGCGGCAGAGCAGTGAATGTAATTTTATATTTTTCAATTAACTCTGCCATTTGCGCCGGTACAGGTGTCTCCGTCATAATGATGGTTATGCCGACCATATTGCTATTTAACAAAAAGGTAAATCCCGCCATATGAATCAAAGGTAACGATAAGAGTATATTGTCTTCAGGCTGAAACGTACCTGCTGCCATATAGGCGTAATTTGCATGAAAAAAATTTCTATGGCTTACCATGACACCTTTGGGTGCAGACTCCGTCCCACTTGTATAAAAAAGAGCTAAAACATCTTCATCATATAGTTCTAATTCTGGTTCTTCTTCACTTCCATTTTGCAGCTGGCTAAAATCCTCCCAGTCATCAGGAACTTCCGTTGTACGAATGCCATAAAATTTTTCAATTCCAGTTAATTGATCCGCAACCGATTGCACCAAGTCGATATGATTTTTGTCCACAAAGAACATGCGAGGCTGTGAAGATTGCATAAGCTGACTTATCTCATTCGCTTTCAACATAAAGTTCAGTGGCATATACCAGGCTCCAATTTTTGCTAGAGCATAGGATAAAACAACAACCTCCGGACTGTTTTTCCCCATTACAGCAATCCTGTCCCCTTTTTGAATTCCTGCCTCTAATAGTGAATGTGCCACTTGATTAACTTGTTTATTCAATACGTCGTAGGTATACTTCGTCTGTTCTCCATCTGCACTATAGTAAATCAATGCGGGTTTACTTGGATACCGGTTACTCGCCCTTTTTAAGCCATCTCCTATAATCGACCTTGATCCAAAATTTGTATTCGTCATTTTTTCCCTCCTCATAATTTGAATAAAACAATCTTCTAATTTCAAACCGGCCGTACTTAATATCCATGAAAAATAGGGCTTCTTTTTTCGTTAAATGCCTTTTTTCCTTCTTTAAAATCTTCTGTTTGAAAGATACTGGCTTGTCCAAGCGCCTCCATTTCTAAAATACGCTCCAATGAGGAATACGGCGCTTGATGAAGAATGCTTTTTGCTAGTCCTAATGCTCTTGTTGGTCCATTTGCTAAGGATATGGCCAGCTCTTTCCCCTTCTCTCTGGACCTGCCTGCTGCCACAACTTCATTAATTAATCCGTAATCTAATGCTGTATTTGCAGAAAGCATTTTTCCCGTAAAAATTAATTCAGCTGCTTTATGCATCCCAATTTTTTGAGGCAGAAAGTATAACCCGCCCAGGTCTGGTAATGCGCCTACTTTTGCAAAAATCTCAGAAAAGCTTGCTGTCTCTTCAGCTATAATCATGTCACAAGCAAAAGCCAGATTACTGCCTGCTCCGACTGCCGGGCCATGTATCGCAGCAATCGTCGGCTTCTCCATATGATATAAACCTAATACTGCTTCATGCCCTTTCTGCAAAAATTCTTTTACTTCTGTTACGTTCGTTTCATCCATACCAAAATCCTTCAAATCACCTCCTGCGCAAAATCCTGTTCCTTCGCCATATAGTAATACCGCACGAATCGATGAATCTCTTTTTGCTTCATTTACTGCTTCTGCCAGTTCAAATAGCATATCTGCATTTAATGCATTCAATCGATCCGGACGATTCAACACGATTTCTAAGACCCCTTGATCAAATGTTTTTTTGACATTGGCCACATTTCCACTTCCTTTAAATAACGAACTTTGAGCTTCATCCTTGTTCCATTCTTTTATATGAAATAACCACTCGATTGCAATTAATTCAATTTTCAAATATTAAAGTGTTTGGTACATTGTCACCACGCAAGCCCCGCCCAGTCCTAAATTATGCTGTAACGCAACCTGTGCTCCCTCAACCTGCCGCTTCCCTGCCTCTCCACGAAGGTGCCAAACAAGTTCCGTACATTGTGCCAGCCCTGTTGCGCCAAGAGGATGTCCTTTAGACATGAGACCGCCTGATGGGTTGACGACGATTTTTCCACCATAGGTATTATCCTGATTATGGATGAATTTCTCTGCTCCACCTTTTTCAACAAGTCCTAATCCTTCATACGAAATAACCTCATTTGGCGTAAAGCAATCATGCAATTCTACAACATCGATATCCTCTGGGCCGATACCCGATTTTTCATAGACTGCAGCGGCTGCTTTTTCTGTCATTTTAATTCCTACTAAATGCATATTATCGTTTTTCGTATCTGGCTTATCCGTTGTCATAGATTGAGCGGTTATTCTCACTGCCTTCCGGAGGTTATGTTTTTTTGCAAAGGCATCATTGCAAACAATAATAGCTGCTGCTCCACAAGTTGGCGGACAAGCCATCAGTCTCTTCAAACCTGGGTATACCTCTGGTGACTGCATTACTTCGTCCAGCGTGATACGATTGGTAAACAAGGAGTAAGGATTATGGACCGCGTGCTGTCTTGATTTAACAGCAACTTTTCCAAAGATATCCGGATTCGCTCCATATTTTTCAAGATACTCTATTCCGGCTGCGCCAAATACCTTTAAGGCAACTGGCCCATCTGGTAATTCTGGGTTTAATACATCAAACTGATCATAAAGCCATTGAAAGGGCGATGTACGATCTGACCAATTTTCCCCTAACGCTCCCGGCTGCATTTCCTCAAATCCAAATGCTAAAGCACACTCTGCTGCACCAGATTCCACTGCTTGACGCGCTAAAAAGAGTGCAGTGGATCCCGAAGAACAATTATTATTTACATTGATAATCGGAATCCCCGTCATACCAACACGATAAAGTGCGGTTTGGCCGCTTGTACTATCACCATATACATAGCTTGCGTAAGCTTGATCGACATCCGGCAGGCTGATACCCGCGTCTTTCAAGGCATTTGTTATTGCCTTTGAAGCCATAATTTCATATGGCTCATTTTTTCCCGGCTTTTCAAACTTTACCATATCCACCCCAATAACATTTGCATTATTTGTCATGTTACCGCCTCCTCACTGTTCCAGCTATGTTAAGCAAATTATCTTGGCGCCATCCGAATACCGCCGTCCAGTCGAATAACCTCTCCATTTATATACTCCTGTTCCATCAAAAATCCTGCTAGCTCTGCAAACTCGCTCGTTTTTCCTAAACGTTTTGGAAATTCAACACTTGCAGACAGCTTCTCTATTACCTTTTCAGACAAAACACTGGCCATTGGTGTCATAAATAACCCAGGAGCAATGGTGTTAACTCGTATCCCAAACTCTGATAAATCTCGTGATAATGGTAATGTCATTCCTGCTACACCAGCTTTACTTGCCCCATAAGCAGCCTGCCCCATCTGTCCATCGAATGCTGCGACAGAGGCTACATTAATAATCGCTCCTCTTTCTCCAGAATCTGTAACTTCCTCATTGTCTTTCATCACATTTGCAGCTAAACGCAATACATTAAAGGTTCCAATTAAATTTATTTCAACGACTTGCCTATATTTTTCTAATGGTAATACCCCCTTTCGACCGATTGTTTTACCCGGAGTTCCTACACCAGCACAATTTACACAAATATGAATCTTGCTAAAGGCCTCAAGTGCTGAATCAATTCCCTTTTGTACAGATTCTTCATCGGATACATTCACTTTTTGATAACGAACATTGCCTCCTAATTTCTCAACAACCTCATGAGCTTTTTCTTCATCTAAATCAAAGATAACAACCTTTGCTCCTTTTTCTACTAGCATTTCTACTGTTGCCAGCCCCAACCCCGAAGCTCCACCTGTAACGACAGCCACTTTCTCTTTTATTTTCATACCTTTCCGCTCCTTTTCAAGTGTTTTTTAACCAAATAATCCTTTTTGGGACAACTCCATGATTTCTTCTTCATTCCAGCCTGCATTTTTTAAAACTTGATTCGTATGTGTTCCGGTTTGTACTCCAGCATAGCGATATGAGGCCGGCTGACTAGAAAATTTAATGGGAAAAGCGATCTGATTCTGTGTACCTCCCTCCCATTTTGAAACCGGAACAATCATCTCACGCGCTTTTATTTGCGGATGGTCAACTGTTTCAGAGAATTTTAAAACAGGTTCAACGCATCCATCAAAATTATCACCTAGCATGGCAAGCCATTCATCAAATGTTTTTCCTTTAAATATGCTCTTCATTGCTTCCTTAAACTGGTTTTGCTCCTCTTCTTTTATGCTGCCGCTAAGATGGAGAAGCTGTGGATCGCCAAGTAAGTTACACAGCTCTTTTTGAAATTTTGGCTCAAGACTGCCAACGGAAAAATACCGCCCGTCTTTTGTTTCGTAAAAATCGTAAAAAGATCCCCCGTTAAGCATTAATGACTCTGGCTCTGGTTCCGTTCCACCTGCCAGATAGCCGGACCCATACAATGCATTGAAAGCATACATATTGTCCATAATACTTACATCTATATATTGGCCTTCACCAGTGTTCATTCGATGGTAAACTGCGGCTAAAATACTAATTACTGCCGGCATTGATCCGCCTCCGATATCAGCTGCTTGAAATCCTGCCGGGACCGGTGCCTGATTTTTTCGTGCTGAGTAACTGGCAGCTCCGGATAAAGCAAGATAATTAATATCATGCCCGGCCTTAGCTTGTAGAGGTCCCGTTTGCCCATACCCAGTAATAGAGCAGTAAATAATGCTTGGATTCGCTTGTTTCAAAGTTTCATAACCAATCCCCAGGCGGTCCATTACGCCTGGACGAAACTGCTCAATAATGATGTCATACTCATCAATCAGTTTCTTGACGATTTCTGTTGCCTCTGGCTGCTTTAAATCAAGCGTCATCGATTGCTTGGAGCGGTTGAGCTGTGCATAAACAGCTGAAACTCCCCCTTCCATCGGCGGAAGCTGCTTTATCATATCTCCCCTATGCGGTGATTCTACTTTTATCACGTCTGCCCCCATATCTGCGAGCATCATTGTCGCAAATGGACCTGGTAACAAGGTGGTAAAATCCAGTACTTTCATTCCATTTAAAATACCCAAGTGAGTTCCTCCCGCCAATAGCTAGTTAAATACATCCTTACTGATTATTTCTTTCATAATTTCTGATGTACCCCCGTAAATTCGCTGCACTCTGGCATCTACATACGCTCTTGAAATTGGATATTCCTTCATATAGCCATAGCCGCCAAAAAGCTGTAAGCATCCATCTACTATCCTTCCTTGCGCTTCTGTAGTTGAAAGCTTTGCAATACTTGCATCTGCAGTCGAAAGCTGATTGTTTTCTAATAATCTAAGGCATTGCTCTACAAAAGCACGATTAACTTTTGCCTCTGTTACCATTTCTGCTATTTTATGGCGAATTGTCTGAAGTTCATTTAAGTGTTTTCCAAAAGCTTCTCTTTCTTCGAGATATTGTATTGTAATAGTAAGTGCGCCCTCCATAGCTCCACATGCTCCAACAGCCAACGTAATTCGTTCTCTGGGCAGTTCATTCATCAATACAGCAAAGCCGGCGTCAACTCTTCCTACTATCCGATCGGATGAAACATTTACATCCTCCAGGTATAATTCCGATGTGTCTGCTGGATATAAGCCAATTTTGTTTAATTTTTTCCCTTTGATGACCCCTGGATCTGCCGCATCTACTATAAATAGACTTGTCCCCTTAGAAGCTTTCTCATTCGGATTTGTTCTTGCAGCGACAATGGCAAAATCAAAGGTTTGCCCGTTTGAAATAAATGTTTTGGAACCGTTGATAACATAGCCATCCATATCCTCTTTTTTCACTGCAGTAGTCTGGATTCCCTGTAAATCACTCCCAGCCCCAGGCTCTGTCATAGCAATTGCACTTATTAACTCCCCTGTAGCCATTTTAGATAAATAATATTTTTTCTGCTCTTCTGTTCCAGAATTCAAAATGTAATGAGCTATAATAATAGAATGGACTGATATATTAGTAGATACCGCACTATATCCCAGTCTGCTTAACTCATCAATAATTGTTACCGAAAAGGAAAACGGTCCCCCTAAACCGCCATATTGTTCTGGAACATCCACGCATAGGAAACCTGCCTCCCCTAATTTCCTCCATAATTCTCTTGGGATGATGCCGTCCTCTTCCCACTGCTCGTAATATGGCTCGATTTCTTTTTTTGCAAAAGCTTCAATTGATTTTTTTAGTAACAATATTTCTTCATCCACGTATTGTAATTGGTTCATTTTAAACACCTCCATTTTTACACTCATCTATTAAGAAGCAAAAATCATGCCAATTATTTTTCAGCTTCCTGCTGGCAATATTTACAGGGCATTGTTAATCATCGTTAACACTCGAACTGTTAACTGATAATTTTTGTTAACGGAATTATTTATATTTACTAATAATTTGGTACAATAAGAGAAACTATTTACTTACCAGGAGGAATGAATTTGCTGATCTCGGATTATATGACCACTAATTTTGTCAGCTGTACCGTGAAGGATACCTTAGAAGATGTGATTGAGGTATTTTTAAATACACATTCAAAGATGCTGCCTGTTGTAGACATGAATGGGTTATTGATCGGAATCATTACAAAGAATAAAATTTTTCACCTATTAGTAAATAAATTTTCATTTAAAACACCTATTACAGCGTTCTATATTGAACAACCAGTATTTTTAAAAGATACAGATTCCCTTAGCGAAGCAAGAGCTCATCTGTTAAATCATAATGTTGGACACGCTCCAGTAGTAAACTCTGAAATGAAGCCAGTTGGCTTGCTTTCAACACAGGAGCTGTTGGACTCCTATAACATCGTTTATAATCAATTCACATCTGTTATTGACTTTGCCTATGATGCAATGATTGTTCTTAATAAAAATGCAGAAATAACAATGGTAAATAAAAGCTTCACCGATCTGTTTCAGCTAAGCAGCAAAGAAGTCCTTTCTAAATCTACATCTGAGTTATTCCCTGAATTAGATATTGAAACGATTTTGAAGCGAGGGACGAATATTAGTAATACGCCACAAATAATAAATGGTACCCAATGCCTTATTTCTATTACGTTAATTAGAGAAAATGGTGAATTAAACAGCGCTATTTGCAAAATTTCTTTCCGAGGACTAACAAACCTTTTGGAAGCGTTGACAAAAGTAAAAAGATTAGAAAAGCAAGTATCTGCTTATAGAGATGAAATTCATAAAAGCAAAGGAACAAAATATACATTACATGATATCACAGGGGAATCTAAAGCGATTCAAAAAGTTAAGAATGAGGCGTTGCTTGCTTCGAAAAGTATTTCTACCGTTTTAATAACTGGTGAAAGCGGTACTGGAAAAGAGCTGTTAGCCCAGGGGATCCATGCAGCTTCCAATCAGACAGGAAGATTTGTTGGAGTAAACTGTGCAGCAATACCGCCAGAATTGCTGGAATCGGAGTTTTTTGGTTATGAAGGCGGCGCATTTACAGGCGCAAAACCAGGCGGCAGGAAAGGTAAGTTTGAACTGGCCCAAAATGGAACAATCTTTTTGGATGAAATTGGAGATATGCCTCTTCCTTTGCAGGCAAAATTGCTTCGAGTTTTACAAGAAAAAGAATTCCAGCCAATTGGCAGCGAAAAAACCATTCATTTAAATACCAGAATCATAGCTGCCACAAATCAGGACTTAGAAAAATTAAATCGGAATGGTAAATTTAGAGAAGATTTATATTATCGTTTAAATATTATGAATCTCAAGATGCCTCCCCTGCGTGAAAGAATAGAAGATATACCAGAAATCGCAAATGATATTATCAATCATTTGAACCGGAGCGGTTTTTTTATCAAAGGCGTAACACACTCCGCTTTAGTGAGATTAATGGAGTATTCATGGCCCGGCAATGTGAGGGAGCTGCAAAATATGATTGAAAGAGCAGCGAATATACGATCCGGTGATTACATTGATGTGGATGACATTCCTTCTATTTTTAGAAATACGGAGGAGACATCATCCTCCTTAGAAAAAGGGATATATAATTTTAAAAAACGAATTAATATCACCGAAAAAGAAACCATTCTAGAAGCTTTACGAGAAACGGCAGGGAATAAAACCAGGGCGAGTGAATTGCTTGGTATAAGTAGACCCTGGCTATATAAAAAGATGAAGGAATATGGAATCTATTGATAGAAAAGCTGGAAGACTACTTCCTGGCTATCTAATGATTAAATAACAGATTTTAACTTTGGATAGCTGAACGGTTTCCATTCTCTTTTCTATTTTTCTGAGAAAAGATGAACCTTTTCAAATTTTATTTCCCCACTAAAAAAGAACAGTTAGAAAATATCTGTTCTTTTTTGATTGGAATAAGAATTATATTGTTAAACGATTAGTTATTCTCTGCCATCTGCTTTGTAAATAATCTATACTCCTTCTCACGCCTCCCCCATACCAAAACCTAGTAAAAGCAAATAAACAAGTGCTCCCGTTAAGATGAGAGAAATTATCAATCCAAATACGGCAACAACCTTTTTTTCATTCTTTTTAAAAAGAGCAGCTACACTTAAGATGATTGATAACGGAGCGCCAATAAATTGGGCAAGGAGGATAATTTGAGCTAATACTAATGGTTCTATATCAGCCACGGCAAACAATAATAGAAATAACAGTATAGGCAGCCCGAGTGATAGATAACTGATCCAAGAATACTTTTTCATCAAGAAAGCCTCCATTCTTCGTAAAGCCTGATAGATATTTCACAGAACAGCTAATTTAATTAAAGGAATATTATTCAAATTATTTTAACACAAAGCTGCTGATATAATCATGACTATTTTATTTACGTGCCCACAATCGCAAAAACAGGGCTTATCACTCCAAATAACATGGTGATAAGCCCTGGCTGCTATTTAATGATTGTATTGACCTGAATAAGCTCCGGCTTTGCCCCCAGCACTAACAGAAATACTTGTGAATAGGAAACTTGTTCTAAACGCTGCAGGATAGACAGCAATTTTTCAAAATCCTTTTGTTCTTTTAATAAATTCACTTCTTTCTGATAAAGGTGTATAACAGACTCCCGAATAAAAGGAGGTTTGGTTGCTTCTTCATTTCTTACTAATAGTTCCCCTAAATATTTATAAGGAATCTGCAACTGTCTAGTCAGACTCACGATATGCTGTAAATGCTCATACAATTCTCTGTAATCCCTTTGAAGCTGGTCAAGCTCTTCCTCTATTTGATATAAACTATTTATATTAACAAACATAGATATCTCCTCTTTCCCATGGTTTTTCCAAACCAATAATTTGTGTCAGCTCTTTACTGTGTTCTCTTCGCTTCCGGCGCATCGCTGCCCGCTTTTCGCCAGATTCATATAAGAATTTTTCTTCTGCTGATTCCGGTACAATGGGTGCTACTTTCACAGCCTTTTTGTTGCTGTCCAGGGCAACAAAGGTAAGAAAAGCAGTGGCAGCAATTTTTCTCTCCCCTGTAATCATATCCTCGGCAATCACCTTACAAAAAATCTCCATCGATGTATTGCCTGTATAGGAAACAAAGGATTCAATACATACCGAATCAGACTGACGAATCGGATGAAGAAAATCAATTGAGTCCGTAGAGGCTGTGACACATTCCTTCACTCTCGCATGCCTTCTTGCAGAAAGCGTGGCATTATTATCTAATTTCTTCATCAATACACCTCCAAAGAGGGTATTGTAATTATTTAAATCATTGATTAGCACTTGATCCGTACTAACTACTCTGCTTTCATTTGGGTGTTTATAACTGTTCATATTTCAACTGTTCCCTTCCTTAATAAAATTGCTTTATTTTTACTCTATACTTATCTTAAATCCTATCGTTCTATAATAAAAATAGTAATTCTTTATTTGAATTATAGATGAAATCTATGGAAACGCCATATTTAATTATTTTTTGCCATCTTTAAACATCAATTCTTCCTGCATAAACTTCAGCCACTCTTTGGTAACAAAGGAGGTATAGCTATTCTTCTTCCAAATAATTGCTAATTGCCATAAAATCGAAGGATCCGCAATTTCAATACTGACAACGTCTTCCTTTAGCGTGTCAATAATACTTGCCGGGAGAATACTTACCCCAAGGCTTGCCGTAATCATCTGTTCGATAAAGTACCACTGTGAGCTCTCCGCAATCACCTTAGGAATAAAACCAGCAGTCTTACACGCCTCTGTTATACGATCATTTAAGATGAAATCTTCACTAAATAAAATAAAGTCATCATCTTTTAATTCAATAAGACTTACTTTCTCCCTCTCGGCAAATTTATGAGAGCGCGGAACCACCAATTTCAACTGCTCCTCAAGCAGAAAAAATTGATGAAAGGTATCCGTATCTGTCGGCAGCACCGTAATACCGACATCGACCTCATCATTAATGATGCTCTCTTCAATCCGCTTACTGCCACTTTCTAATAATTCAAAGCTGATATCCGGATAGCTCTCATGAAACTCTCCAAGCGTGTGAATAAACAGCTTTACATTCATAATCGGAGGCAGCCCTATTTTAATATGCCCCTGCTTCATTCCTAACAAATTATTCATTTCTGTCGGAAGATTTTCATATAACCGGACAATTTCTCTTGCCTGCTGTAAAAACGCTTTTCCCGCATCAGTAAGCACCATTTGCCGTTTATGACGGTCAAATAATTCCATTCCTAATTCTGCTTCTAGATCCCGTAAAAGCTTACTAATCGTAGGCTGTGAAATATACAGCTTTTCTGATGCCTTAGTCATGCTGCCAGTTTTGACGATTTCTATAAAATAAATCATGTGTTTTAGTTCCATTGTTTTGCCTCTTTCTTGATTAAGGTAGTTATTTTAAGTTTACCATTTTAAGGGTTAAGATAACCATTCAAGTATTGTGGATAGCTGATGAATTGGGTGGAAGGCAATTTTTCTAGTTTTGTTGTAGAAGCCATTTCTTTGGTTATATTGCTATTGTTAGCGACGAAATCTTTTACAAACAAAAACACGCTCTAACGTAACATTATTCTACGTTAGAGCGTGTTAAATATTTTAATTATCTCGCGAAAAAATTCTACATCAAATTCATATTTTATATAAATCCAATAAAGAGCGTCCCACTGTATAGTCTTTGTCGTTACTAATCCCTTTTATTCTTTTGGAAGCTCAATTTCGAAATCGAGTTCTTCGCCTAAATCATCGTAACTTTCCGAATCATATGGAGCAGAAAATACTAATCGAACAGATTCTACGTCTTCTGCTTCGGAATTTTCAAGCATGTAGTAGAAAGTATCGTTCGCTTTCGTTCCAGCCATCATTTCTCCGTCAATATGTCCGCTTAGCCACAAATCAGGCTCAATCTGCTCTCCCGTACTTGTAGCCATTCTACCTTGTCCAGCGTAGAAAGTAACATCATTATCCGAAGTGTTCTCTACGGAAACATCTACTTGAATATACTCGATATGATCCGTCTCCAGCATATCCGCTGTTTCTCCTTCAAAGCTAGCCTCAGCAGTAGCAATCTTATCAATCGTTAGAACAATTGGACCAGTTTCGAAAGTTTCGCCTTCTTCCCACATTCTATGTAGTGTGCGAGTACCGTCCTCTGTTTCTTCTGTTTCGCCCTGTTGTGGCGATTCCGAATCTTCCGTTTGCTCCTCTGTGTTACCTTTGTTTTCTTCTTCCGTGCTTTCTTCAGAATTTTGCGCGTCCTCTTCGCCTTCTGCTTCACTTCCACACGCAAAAAGAACCAATGATAGTAATAAGAATAATACCGTTAATAAAATCTTTTTCATTTACTAATTCCCCCCTATTTTTCTAAGCTCAATATGCTCACCCTTAACATACTACATTATTTCCAATAGAATGAAAAGATGTTTATTAAAGTCTATTTAAAATATTTTATCGCACTAATTCCTTTATGTGCTTTACATATCTACACGCACGATTTTAGTCGTGCCAAGGTATCTCGAAGTGCTTAAACCTAAATTTTATGCGGAATAGAAGTCGATTAAGCTTCGCCAAACTCCTAACCACTTCGCAAGATTTCCACCTTCACGACACATTCTCGCATTCTTTGAAACGTCAATGTAAATCCCCTGTAAAATTATCCGCCGATATGTTACGCTAACCCCAACGTAAAATTTACCATTAATGGAAAAGGAGTTCGATCGGGTGACGAAAAAAAAGACAACTAAAGAGGAGATGGCGAAGGCCAAAGAAGAATTAAGTAAAATCAAAGACGAGTGGCAAAGATTACCGAAGAACGGAAAAATAGGCACGATTGTTGTAGCTGCTGTTATCGTCATCGCTATTTTTGTTTTTATCTTCGGAAATAACGAATTGGATAATCCCGTAAATAATACAGCTTCGAATAATAATTCAAATGGCGAATCCGTTGAACCTGCGGATGTTGCGGAAGAAAAGGATACTGTAGACGTAGAAAGCCTCCCTATTGCCGAATACATAGTTAAAACTGACAATCACGTAGAAGCTGCAGAATTATCCAATGAGGGAATTCTAACTATATTACTTGATGCGAGCAGTTCATTTAGCCCTAAGTCTGTAGCTAGTACATACGTATATTGGTCTTTCGAGGCAATTAACAAATCATTCCAATCCGATGAAGTGAGCGAAGTTAGCATAGTTATTCAAGCCCCTCTAATAGATAACCAAGGAAACGAAGAAGTCAACGAAGTCATTACCTACGCTTATACAAGGAACGATTTTAACGATTTAGATTACGACAATTTCCTGCGGTTAGCTAGTGGACAAGAATGGAGAATTCTAAATGAAGCATATGCTTACTTTGTCCACCCAGCTGTATTTAACGAGGTTGACTTCGATTACCAAAATAACCTGTCTAACAGAAATTCAAAAGTTCCATTAGTAGAGGAATAATACGTAACACTATGATTAATAATATATAAGGCGTTCTTGTTTGCTATAATCGCTTCGAGAACGCCTTTTGAATTTTGTTTCTTCTACATAGCTACCTCTAAACCTATCCAGGCATTTCCGACCATTCGATTTCTTTACTTCTTCAAATATGCTGTCAAACTATGTAATTCTTCTATAAAAATTTCCGTTGATACGGTACGATTTATTTAATGTAAAATTTACCACCAACGGAAAATGGGGTACGATTGAATGACGAAAGAAAAAAATAAAAAGAAGATGAACCAGAATTGGGAGAAAAAATTCTTTATTATCTCAACCGCAATTATCTTTTTTATTACTATATCTGCTTTTATTTACGTAAATATTGATTCGGATAACCTTGGGAACAACATGGCTTCAAATAATGATTCGAATACGGAATCGGTACATACTCCGGAAGCTTCCCAGCAAGAAGAAGACGAAACTGAGTACGATTTTTTTCTAAATAAAGTAGGCGATTTTCTTATCTTTGACTTCGGAGATTTCACGCTTGAAATAAGAGCTGCGGAAATCGTCGAGAAAGAAGAATGACAATTTTACGGAAGACACATCGTTTATAGAAGCTGCTACATTCTTCGTCACACAAGGCGACAATGAACTAGACGAAGTTACCGGGGTTATGTCTGACCCAAGCAGTAATTATTATGTCGAAAATACTACGGATGGCGAAACACTAATTGAATTCGAATTTGCGCTAGAAAACCTCGAAGATGACGTCACAATTAACGTTGACCCAATGAGCGAGTATGAAGGTGTTTCATCTTATATATAATGGATATTAATTAAAATTATATAGAACGCATTAAAACGTCAATCTTAACGGATTGGCGTTTTTATTCAGCATAAATTCCCAGCATATTTACATTGATAAATGCTCATACTTAAGTTCTCGATAAGGTAGATCTTCGATAGAAAATGCCACTATAACCAAAGTAACTCAAGTCTCTCAGCAATAAATGTACAGTTTACCCATCGCCCATTACTCTCTGTGCGTTTAATTTAGCTAATCTAGTCGCTCAAAATCGATCCCAAAATAATGCGTATGCCAGGCTGTTCTCTACGAAAAAATCCCCGTTAAAACTGTATCTCAACAGCTTTAACGGGGATTAATGAATACCGAAGGTGGGACTCGAACCCACACGCTCGTGAAAGCATCGGATTTTGAGTCCGACGTGTCTGCCAATTCCACCACTTCGGCAAGTGTTTGGAGGCGGTAACCGGATTTGAACCGGTGATAAAGGTTTTGCAGACCTCTGCCTTACCACTTGGCTATACCGCCATTTATTCTAGAGCGGAAGACGGGATTCGAACCCGCGACCCCCACCTTGGCAAGGTGGTGTTCTACCACTGAACTACTTCCGCAAAAATGGCTGGGCCACCAGGATTCGAACCTGGGGTACACGGGATCAAAACCCGATGCCTTACCGCTTGGCTATGGCCCAACGATTCTATTATTGATTTATGTAGTATTAAATAAAAAAGGGGCGACCGGTGGGGATCGAACCCACGTGTGCCGGAGCCACAATCCGGTGCGTTAACCACTTCGCCACGACCGCCATATTGGCAGGGGTAGTAGGAATCGAACCCACATCAAAGGTTTTGGAGACCTTCGTTTTGCCGTTAAACTATACCCCTATGATATTTTATAAATGGTGGAGGGAGTAGGACTCGAACCTACGAACCCGATGGGAGCGGATTTACAGTCCGCCGCGTTTGGCCAACTTCGCTATCCCTCCACTAAATGAAAGGTGGCTCGGGACGGAATCGAACCGCCGACACAAGGATTTTCAGTCCTCTGCTCTACCGACTGAGCTACCAAGCCAAATCTTATTTCAAATGTTTAAGTGGCGGTCCGGACGGGACTCGAACCCGCGACCTCCTGCGTGACAGGCAGGCATTCTAACCAACTGAACTACCGGACCATTTTGGTTGCGGGGGTAGGATTTGAACCTACGACCTTTGGGTTATGAGCCCAACGAGCTGCCAGACTGCTCCACCCCGCGATATGAATTTAAGAACTTACATGGTGGAGGATGCAGGGCTCGAACCTGCGACCCCCTGCTTGTAAGGCAGGTGCTCTCCCAGCTGAGCTAATCCTCCATTTGGTGACCCGTACGGGATTCGAACCCGTGTTACCGCCGTGAAAGGGCGGTGTCTTAACCGCTTGACCAACGGGCCATGTAATAGTTTAAATGGCGGAGAGCGAGGGATTCGAACCCTCGAAGCCGCGATAGCGGCTTACACGATTTCCAATCGTGCTCCTTCGGCCTCTCGGACAGCTCTCCATATGGCTCCACAGGTAGGATTCGAACCTACGACCGATCGGTTAACAGCCGATTGCTCTACCACTGAGCTACTGTGGAATAATTCCATAATATTAAAGAAAGAAGTAATTCGCTTGTCCTTAAGGACTTCATAAGAGAATACTCTTGCCTGGCAACGTCCTACTCTCGCAGGGGGAATCCCCCAACTACCATTGGCGCTGAAGAACTTAACTTCTGTGTTCGGCATGGGAACAGGTGTGACCTCTTCGCTCTCGCCACCAGACAATGATTTAAAAATCAGTAACAATCAATATTATAATCGTTTTTGAGAAAAAATCAAGTACTAATTTTAAAAAATATGTAAGAATTTGCACCCTGAAAACTAAATAAGAGTAACGTGACATGAAAAAACTTAGATAAGTCCTCAATCGATTAGTATCCGTCAGCTGCACGTGTCGCCACGCTTCCACCTCGGACCTATCAACCTCATCGTCTCTGAGGGATTTTACTCACTTAAAGTGATGGGAAGTTTCATCTTGAGGGGGGCTTCATGCTTAGATGCTTTCAGCACTTATCCTTACCACACGTAGCTACCCAGCAATGCTCCTGGCGGAACAACTGGTACACCAGCGGTGTGTCCATCCCGGTCCTCTCGTACTAAGGACAGCTCCTCTCAAACTTCCAACGCCCACGACGGATAGGGACCGAACTGTCTCACGACGTTCTGAACCCAGCTCGCGTACCGCTTTAATGGGCGAACAGCCCAACCCTTGGGACCGACTACAGCCCCAGGATGCGATGAGCCGACATCGAGGTGCCAAACCTCCCCGTCGATGTGAACTCTTGGGGGAGATAAGCCTGTTATCCCCGGGGTAGCTTTTATCCGTTGAGCGATGGCCCTTCCATGCGGAACCACCGGATCACTAAGCCCGACTTTCGTCCCTGCTCGACTTGTAGGTCTCGCAGTCAAGCTCCCTTCTGCCTTTACACTCTTCGAATGATTTCCAACCATTCTGAGGGAACCTTTGGGCGCCTCCGTTACCTTTTAGGAGGCGACCGCCCCAGTCAAACTGCCCGCCTGACACTGTCTCCGAACCGGATTACGGTCCTGGGTTAGAATGGTCATACAGTTAGGGTGGTATCCCACGGATGCCTCCACGTAAGCTGGCGCTCACGCTTCAAAGGCTCCCACCTATCCTGTACAAACTGCACAAACATTCCATATCAGGCTACAGTAAAGCTCCACGGGGTCTTTCCGTCCTGTCGCGGGTAATGCGCATCTTCACGCATAGTATAATTTCACCGGGTCTCTCGTTGAGACAGTGCCCAAGTCGTTGCACCTTTCGTGCGGGTCGGAACTTACCCGACAAGGAATTTCGCTACCTTAGGACCGTTATAGTTACGGCCGCCGTTTACTGGGGCTTCGGTTCAAAGCTTCGCTCCGAAGAGCTAACTCTTCCCCTTAACCTTCCAGCACCGGGCAGGTGTCAGCCCCTATACTTCGCCTTTCGGCTTCGCAGAGACCTGTGTTTTTGCTAAACAGTCGCTTGGGCCTATTCACTGCGGCTCACTCACAAGTGAGCACCCCTTCTCCCGAAGTTACGGGGTCATTTTGCCGAGTTCCTTAACGAGAGTTCTCCCGCTCACCTTAGGATTCTCTCCTCGCCTACCTGTGTCGGTTTGCGGTACGGGCACCTATGATCTAACTAGAGGCTTTTCTTGGCAGTGTGAAATCAGGAACTTCGGTACTCTATTTCCCTCCCCGTCACAGCTCAGAATCATGTCAGACGGATTTGCCTGTCTGACTTCCTCGCATGCTTGGACGCACATCCATCGGTGCGCACTCCTTATCCTCCTGCGTCCCCCCATTGCTCAAACAATCATGAGGTGGTACAGGAATATCAACCTGTTGTCCATCGCCTACGCCTGTCGGCCTCGGCTTAGGTCCCGACTAACCCTGAGAGGACGAGCCTTCCTCAGGAAACCTTAGGCATTCGGTGAAAGAGATTCTCACTCTTTTTTCGCTACTCATACCGGCATTCTCACTTCAAAGCGCTCCACCAGTCCTCACGGTCTGACTTCACAGCACTTTGAACGCTCTCCTACCATTGTTCGTAAGAACAATCCGCAGCTTCGGTGATACGTTTAGCCCCGGTACATTTTCGGCGCAGCGTCACTCGACCAGTGAGCTATTACGCACTCTTTCAATGATGGCTGCTTCTAAGCCAACATCCTGGTTGTCTGTGCAACGCCACATCCTTTTCCACTTAACGTATACTTTGGGACCTTAGCTGGCGGTCTGGGCTGTTTCCCTTTCGACTATGAACCTTATCACCCATAGTCTGACTCCCAAGTGTAAGTAACTGGCATTCGGAGTTTGACTGAATTCGGTAACCCGGTAGGGGCCCCTAGTCCAATCAGTGCTCTACCTCCAGTACTCTCTATCTTGAGGCTAGCCCTAAAGCTATTTCGGAGAGAACCAGCTATCTCTGTGTTCGATTGGAATTTCACCGCTACCCACACCTCATCCCCGCATTTTTCAACATACGTGGGTTCGGGCCTCCAGTCAGTGTTACCTGACCTTCACCCTGGACATGGGTAGATCACACAGTTTCGGGTCTACGACCGCATACTCATTCGCCCTGTTCAGACTCGCTTTCGCTACGGCTCCGTGTCTTCCACTTAACCTTGCATACGATCGTAACTCGCCGGTCCATTCTACAAAAGGTACGCCGTCACCCATTAACGGGCTTCGACTACTTGTAGGCACACGGTTTCAGGTTCTATTTCACTCCCCTCCCGGGGTGCTTTTCACCTTTCCCTCACGGTACTGGTTCACTATCGGTCACTAGGGAGTATTTAGCCTTGGGAGATGGTCCTCCCGGATTCCGACGGAATTCCACGTGTTCCGCCGTACTCAGGATACACTCCGGAGGAAATTCTTTTTCGATTACAGGGCTGTTACCCTCTTTGGCTGACCTTTCCAGATCGATTCATCTAAAGAATTTCTTTGTCACTCCAATGGAATGTCCTACAACCCCAAGAAGCAAGCTTCTTGGTTTGGGCTCTTTCCGTTTCGCTCGCCGCTACTCAGGAAATCGATGTTTCTTTCTCTTCCTCCAGGTACTGAGATGTTTCAGTTCCCCGGGTCTGCCTCACCTATCCTATGTATTCAGATAGATGTACTGTTCCATTACGAACAGTGGGTTCCCCCATTCGGAAATCCTCGGATATAACGTTTACTTACAACTCCCCGAGGCATATCGGTGTTAGTCCCGTCCTTCATCGGCTCCTAGTGCCAAGGCATCCACCGTGCGCCCTTATTCACTTAACTAAAGTTTTTGAATAAGATGGCTGATTACAGAATGTAATCAGTTGTGTCGCTATATCAATAGCTTTTTTGCCTTATTTTTAAAGTTTGATGTCGTTGTTACTCTTATTTAGTTTTCAAGGTACAAGCTTCCTTTGAGAGAATTGCTCTCTCAAAACTGAACCAAACAACCACGTACGAATTCCGTTATATATCCTTAGAAAGGAGGTGATCCAGCCGCACCTTCCGATACGGCTACCTTGTTACGACTTCACCCCAATCATTCGTCCCACCTTCGGCGGCTGGCTCCAAAAGGTTACCTCACCGACTTCGGGTGTTACGAACTCTCGTGGTGTGACGGGCGGTGTGTACAAGACCCGGGAACGTATTCACCGCGGCATGCTGATCCGCGATTACTAGCGATTCCGGCTTCATGCAGGCGAGTTGCAGCCTGCAATCCGAACTGAGAACGGTTTTATGGGATTTGCTGGACCTCGCGGGTTCGCTTCCCTTTGTTCCGTCCATTGTAGCACGTGTGTAGCCCAGGTCATAAGGGGCATGATGATTTGACGTCATCCCCACCTTCCTCCGGTTTGTCACCGGCAGTCACCTTAGAGTGCCCAACTGAATGCTGGCAACTAAGATTAAGGGTTGCGCTCGTTGCGGGACTTAACCCAACATCTCACGACACGAGCTGACGACAACCATGCACCACCTGTCACTTTGTCCCCGAAGGGAAAACTCTATCTCTAGAGTGGTCAAAGGATGTCAAGACCTGGTAAGGTTCTTCGCGTTGCTTCGAATTAAACCACATGCTCCACCGCTTGTGCGGGTCCCCGTCAATTCTTTTGAGTTTCAGCCTTGCGGCCGTACTCCCCAGGCGGAGTGCTTAATGCGTTAACTTCAGCACTAAGGGGCGGAAACCCCCTAACACCTAGCACTCATCGTTTACGGCGTGGACTACCAGGGTATCTAATCCTGTTCGCTCCCCACGCTTTCGCTCCTCAGCGTCAGTTACAGACCAGAGAGTCGCCTTCGCCACTGGTGTTCCTCCACATCTCTACGCATTTCACCGCTACACGTGGAATTCCACTCTCCTCTTCTGCACTCAAGTCCTCCAGTTTCCAATGCACGTTTGCGGTTGAGCCGCAAGATTTCACATCAGACTTAAAGAACCGCCTGCGAGCGCTTTACGCCCAATAATTCCGGACAACGCTTGCCACCTACGTATTACCGCGGCTGCTGGCACGTAGTTAGCCGTGGCTTTCTGGTCGGGTACCGTCAAGGTACGATCAGTTACTATCATACTTGTTCTTCCCCGACAACAGAGTTTTACGATCCGAAAACCTTCATCACTCACGCGGCGTTGCTCCGTCAGACTTTCGTCCATTGCGGAAGATTCCCTACTGCTGCCTCCCGTAGGAGTCTGGGCCGTGTCTCAGTCCCAGTGTGGCCGATCACCCTCTCAGGTCGGCTACGCATCGTCGCCTTGGTGAGCCGTTACCTCACCAACTAGCTAATGCGCCGCAGGCCCATCTGTAAGTGACAGCAAAAGCCGCCTTTCAACTTTCCATCAGGTGATAGAAAGTGTTATCCGGTATTAGCTCGCGTTTCCGCGAGTTATCCCAGTCTTACAGGCAGGTTGCCTACGTGTTACTCACCCGTCCGCCGCTCGTTCCACGAACTTCCCTCCGAAGAGTTCCGTTCGCTTCCCGCGCTCGACTTGCATGTATTAGGCACGCCGCCAGCGTTCGTCCTGAGCCAAGATCAAACTCTCCATAAAAGTGTTTGAAACTTTAGCTTTCAGAAGTCAACTTCTGACTTATTTTTTAAGAAAAACGAGGTTGTCTTTCTTCTTTCGTACTGGTTGTTTTGTTCAGTTTTCAAAGAGCAATTTGTATTGCTTCGCTTCAAGCAGCGACTCTATTAATATAACATGAAAGCAATTTCGTTGTCAACGACTTTTTTTATTTCATGTTAGCTGAGCGCCCGCTCAAATCAGCAACGAAATTAACTTTACCATGCTGGAAATAGAAAGTCAACGATTATTTTAAAATTTATCCGAAGCGGATTTTAAAAATAGCTTCATATAGAGGAACTGTAAGTTTAACAAATGGTATATAACGAAACAAAACGTTGCCATATCAGCTTTCAGAGAGTTTACCTTACATATTACAGCAATGGAGAATATACTTCTTCTTTTTATTTCTTCATCCTTTTCTCTTTGCAGATGTTCCTTTATAAAGAAACAAATGGACAGAAAATAACTCCGTTCTTTTTAGCTTTTCTTCTTTTCATTTTAAAAAGTAGATGAAAAACAGTCCAAATTTTCTTTTTATCAAAAAACAAGTTACACTCTCTCCACACACTTCAAGCATAATTAGGAAAAACTTTAATATATAAATTTGTAATAAGAAGTCTTGCTCCCTTTCTAAGTTATTATAATCACCAATTAATTGAATGAATTTCATAATTGCTCTTTTTAAAAATACAAAGACGAACCGAATTTTCGAAAGTGTATTTTTAAAAACAAAAATTATGCGCTTGTTGTTGCTGAATAAGCTCTGCTTGGATGCGATCAGCAGCTAATTTGGAAGCATTATAAATCAAAGCGACCATGTCAAAATGAACTTTTGCACGCTTTCCAGTGCGATAACGAACATTGTTTAGCTGATAGAACTCTTTCAGATAAGCATTAACACGTTCTACTGCTGTCCGTTGTTTGAAAATATTTTTCCAAGCTTTTGATCCTCGTGCTGGTGCGGTATACCTTCTTAAATCGGTAGTTATCTTGATTTTATACACTTTTTGACAGATACCTTCATTCGCAAGGGGACAGTCGCTGCATTCCTTTGGTCTGGTATATTTCAATGTTTCGTATTTCGGATCAAAGCTGTCATATTTATAGGAATGTTCTCGCAAACAGGTTGGGGCAAAATCCTTATCAAACCCGATCATTTCGCCTTCATTGCGCTTATTATAGGCAATGACAGACTGTTGACACATGCGATGAATCTGTTCATAAATCGGTTCAAAATCATAACCCGCATCCAATGTCTGGTAAGAAGCAGACGTAAGCGGAAGTCGTTGATCCATTCCCTTCAATAGGGCAATAGCGGCTTTCCCATCATTTAAGCTGCCAGATGAAAACAAAGATTGCAGAATATATTGGCTGGATGCACCAACTGCGAGGTGGGCTTTATAGCCAAACCAGTATTCATTTTTACCATCTGCATTCTTTTTCACACCCCATTTGGGGGCTATTGGCACTTCTGCACGCAAGATGTCTAACGGAACGTCTAACTGTGCTTCGATTTTCTTTTCATACAATGGCAGGTTTGCTTCCTTTTCCGCTTGGTCTTTAAGGTACTGTTCGCGTTCTTCTTTGGATTTGCGTCCGCGCTTTTTTGGCGTAGTTTCTGATTTTTCTTCTTTTTTGGCAGGTGCCTTATCTCGTGCTTCAAAATGGGTTGCATCAATGGCAATGACTTCATCGACAATAAACCCTTCGGTGACGGCTGCCAGCGTTACGCTTTCGAAGGATTTTTCTAAAATATCTGATTCACTCAATTTCGTTACCAAGCGGGAATAAGCAGCTTCTGATGGTGTAGAATCGGAAACAAGAAATCCGCAGTTCATTTTAAAGATAAAGTCATCATTTAGACGCTTGATTAAGTCTTTGATGGTTGGGATACGCTCGATGTAGCGAATAAAAAAGGAAATAATCATCCCTGCATAATTTAGCTCAACAGGCGCTCCAAGCCGGGATTTCTTATTAATCGCATGATAAATACGATCCAGATCAATCGCTGAAATAATCGCTTCATATTTTTGGGTAGGTTCCATGTCATATAATTCTTGGATGCCAAATAGACTCGGTTGTCGTATAATGGTCATAAGAAGTACTCCTCCAGTCTTTTTATGGTTTTCTGGGTAACTACCATTATACAAGATTTGGGGAGGTACTTCTTTTTTTATGTTTCAAAAAGCTTGGGACACAAGGGCTTTGAATTATGAAATTCACTCAATTGTTACTCTTTTTTATCGGGGATTCAAATTCTCAGTACCGCTTATACAGTAAATCATTATTCAGCACGTTTTTTACATTCTATACTGAATAATGAAGAAAAAGTTCCCTCTTCTATAATCTCATCCATCCCCAGATTCGTTTTATTCTAAAATAACCTTCTGCGGATATAAGATAATATATAGTAGAAACCAAAAATTACTTATTCTGCAATTCCATAAAATTGCAGAATAAGTAATTTGTTTTCTTTCCGGAATGCTCCATTTAGAAATCATCATTATACTTCTTCTAACTTCTTTACTTTATACATTCTCTGAAACACATCTGGATTTTTGGTGGCGACAAGTTTCATATCAATAATATCCTTCTCTTCTAAATAAGAAATAATCGCATGTAAATCCAGACTGTAGTGTTCAATCTCCGGTAAGTCTTTAATCGAAGCATAGGACCAATAGTCCTCTTCTTTATTTAATAAATTTAACAAATGTGTTGAAGCAGATTCCGCTTTATTCAACAGGACAAAATCCATTGCTATCAGCATAAGCTCAATTCTTTTTTCTAAATTCTCTGTGCTGTCCATTAACTTTTCATATAATTTGTAGACCTCTAAATCAATCCTCTTTACCTGGTTCCAGACAGTTACTTCTGGATAATAGCCCTGATCAATTACGGACAATCTTGCTAAATAATGAAGTGCATTTAATATTTTACTGTAAGAATCCATCACTTCTTTTGCTTCATATAATGCTTTTCCTTCACTATAGTTTTTTAGAAGCTTTCCAAAGTCAATTATTTTTCTGAGTGTACGTTTATCCTTTGGAAAAGATTGAAGCTCATCTTTTAATTCTTTTATAAATTCATTCCTGTCATAGGCTTTTCTTCCATAGATCACCCATTCTGCCGCACGCCGATATCCGCTCGTATCAATCCAATCCATCAGAAGCGATTTCGTTACCATATGCATTGCTACGGTCTGACCGTTTACTTCATAATGTTTAACAAACCAATCGACTTCTTGTTTTTCGACAATAATCAATAAGATACTATCAAATTCATCCGTAATTGGATGATCAAAAAGTGATTTCTCCACAATAAGTATTCCTAATGTATTTGGATTGCTTGCATGCTCCTGGTAAATCATTCTTTGAAAATTCTCCATGTTAATTGTTGCCTCCCTGTTTTGCCTCTAATAAACATAATTCGATATATACTTTAAAAAAACCTTTTTTGCATCGTAAAGAAAGGATAAAATTTTAATTTTTATTTTCGCCGGGACCGGCAATACACCATTCCGGATTAAACGGAAACAGATCGGAGCCATTGTATGGCTTATCTCGCTAAGTTTTCTTTATAATTCATTCTTCTAATATTCTATGATATACTAAATTTGAAACTTAAGGGGGATTTAAATGGCGAAACAATTAACTTATTCAAGTAAAATAAATAAAATACGCACCTTTGCCTTAATCCTTGTGTTTGCTGGTATCTTAATCATGTATGGCGGACTTATGGTTCGTAATATTCAGTGGCTGATGCTCGCTCTGTTTATATTGGGCATACTGATGATTGTACTGAGCTGTGTTGTATACATATGGATTGGCACCTTATCCTTGAGAGCGGTTCCTGTCGTTTGTCCAAACTGTGAGAAGCCTACAAAAATGTTAGGGCGTGTAGATGCATGCATGCATTGCAAAGAACCGCTGACTTTGGATAAGAACTTAGAAGGTAAAAATTTTGATGAACGGTATAATCATCGCAAATTCCGTGAAGAAAACAAATAATAAAAAGGCACCATGCTTCGGAGGATTTCGTTAAAGGAACATCCCGCAAACATGGCGCTTTTTTATATAGTAATTAAAAATCGGCCCCGCCTGCTTGCTTACCAGCGAACCCGATTTTTAACATTCTTCACTGTTCATTTGCTGCCTGCTGCTCTTTGCAGGCATTGCATGTACCATAAACCTCCAGGCGGTGATGGCTTACATCAAAACCTGTCACCTGTTCAGCCAGTGATTCCACTTCCTCTAAAGAAGGATAGTGAAAATCAACAATCTTCCCACACTGATTGCAAATGATATGATAATGATCTGAGGTATTACAGTCAAATCTGCTCGAAGCATCTCCATATGTGAGTTCTCTAACCAGTCCGATATCTTTTAATACACGTAAATTATTATAAACGGTCGCAACACTCATATTGGGAAATTTTCCTTCAAGTGCTTTATATATATCATCCGCAGTCGGGTGAGTCATTGAATTAAGCAAATACTCCAGCACGGCGTGTCGCTGTGGTGTAATCCGGACGCCTGATTTTTTCAAAGTATCGATTGCTTGCCGTAATTTAACTTCAGACACCCTAAACACCTCTCTTCCCAATTAATAATATTATTAGATTATAATTCTTATAATTAGTGTATCGCCCTGTGTGCATAATGTCAATTAATTCACGTTTATCAAACATCCACATGAAGAGACTTTTCATCTCCGTCAAGCTGCTGATTGACATACCTGGCAGCGACAAATAAATAATCGGATAATCGGTTTAAATAAACAAAAACAAGCTTATTATCTACTTCATCTTCTAATCCTACAGTCAAACGCTCTGCCCGTCTCGCTACAGTACGTGCATGATGGAGTGCACTCGCAGCTCTGTGGCCAGATGGAAGGATAAAATTCTTTAAAGGTTCAAGTGATTGATCCCACTCATCAATCTGTTTTTCCATCTCATCAATATGCTTCTGTTCAAGCTTCCAATAAACTTCCTTCCCCTTTGGCGTCGATAATTCTGCACCAACATGAAAAAGAATGGTCTGTACGCGGTGCAGCTGGTCAAGAAAAGCAGCCTTTTTATCCCAATCCGTTTCTTCGATATAGCTTACTGCCAAGCCAATACTGGAATTCACTTCATCGCATGTCCCATACGCCTCTACTCTTAGGTGATTCTTTGGTACACGTTGTCCATAGACTAACGATGTCTGTCCTTTATCTCCAGATCTGGTATAGATTCGCAAGCTGCTCCACCCCAATCCCTCTATTTTTAATCCGCTATGTTTTCCTTCAAATAATTTAACGCATCCACAACATGATCTTTTACCCGGACTTTCCGATATTCTTTGATTAGCTTTCCTTCTTTATCTAAAATAAATGTAGAGCGCTCAATACCATAATATTCCTTTCCAAAGTTTTTCTTTAGCTTCCATACTCCAAATTGGTCAGCTGCCTGATGATCTTCATCAGAAAGCAAGGTAAATGGCAGTTCATGCTTATCGATAAACTTTTGATGACGTGCTTCCGGATCCGGGCTGATCCCGACAATAACTGCATCCAGTTCCTTGAAGCTTTCATGATGGTCTCTGAAATCACATGCTTCTGTGGTGCATCCTGGTGTCATATCTTTTGGATAAAAATATAAAACAACGTACTTTCCTTGGAAATCTGATAAGCTGACTTGTTCCCCGTTCTGATTGGGCAGGGTAAAATCATTTACTTTTGTTCCTAATTCGACTTGCATCCAATCCCTCCATTTAAAAATTCAATCTTCTCCCTTAAATATAGCATATCGCAGGGTAAGATTCATTTATCATTGTCTCTGCTGCTGATCTGTACAACTTTTAATACAAAAGCAGCCGGCAATATGTAGCCGATCAGCGCTTCTGAGATAGCAATGATCCTGCCGACGCCGACCGGCGCTAAATCACCATAGCCTAGAGTCAGCAAAGTGACCCCGCTAAAATAAATAGAATGAACAACCGATCCCCATATTGTCACTTCTCTAAGCTCTCCATGCTCCACAATAACGATTCCTTGAAAAGATAAAATAAAATAGATTAAGCCGTAGCCAACCATTGTAATGCAATAAACAATCAGCATAGCAATAAAAATTTCTAAAGAAAAATGTCCTTCCTTCATTTGTATACGTGAATGAACTAATTTATATTGAATGAAATCATAAATGCTTTTTCCAATTAAAATGATAATCGTAATAAGGAATATCCAAGGGATACTCATCTCTTTTACTCCTCCCCTACTGCCTTCCCTCATTAAAAAAACAGCTAGATGCAAACGTCAAAATATGAGGAATCTCAATTTTTAATATCCGCTTTTCCTATGTATATGCAGAAACCAAAACAGTTTGTACAAGTTTTCTGTGTAATTTTTTGTTATATTAGTAACTGGGTAAAATATTACAGAAAACCAAATTGTTCATTTTACCTTTTAAATGAACTTGTAAAAGCGTGTCATACCCTTTACAAGTTGGGAAGAATGAGGAGGAAACGAAATAATGAAATTTACAAATTCTGAGAAGCTGCATCAAGAAGCTTTACAACATATTGTCGGCGGGGTGAATTCTCCTTCCCGCTCTTATAAAGCTGTGGGCGGGGACTCTCCTGTCTATATGAAAAGAGGACAAGGTGCTTATTTCTGGGATGTGGATGATAATAAGTATATTGATTATTTAGCTGCATATGGACCGATAATAACTGGCCACGCTCACCCGCATATCGCAAAAGCGATTGCTGAAGCAGCAACTACCGGCGTTCTATACGGAACACCGACGGAGCTGGAAAACACATTTGCGAAAATGTTAAAAGAAGCGATGCCTTCGTTAGAAAAAGTGCGCTTTAATAATTCAGGCACAGAGGCGGTGATGACGACTATCCGCGTAGCCCGCGCCTATACAAACCGTACAAAAATCATTAAATTCGCAGGCTGCTACCACGGCCATTTCGATGCTGTACTGGTAGAGGCAGGATCTGGACCTTCTACGCTGGGTACGCCGGATTCAGCCGGAGTTCCTGCTTCCAGTGCTGCAGAGGTAATCACCGTTCCATTTAATGATTTAAATGCCTTTAAACAAGCACTTCATCGCTGGGAAGGTGAAATTGCAGCTGTACTGGTCGAACCGATTGTAGGGAACTTCGGAATTGTCGAACCGTTCGAAGGATTTTTACAAGAAGTAAATGAGCTTACCCATCGTGCCGGTGCGCTAGTCATTTATGACGAGGTAATTACTGCCTTCCGCTTCACCTATGGAAGCGCCCAGCAAATCTATAATATCGAGCCTGATTTAACAGCAATGGGTAAAATCATTGGCGGCGGTCTTCCAATTGGCGCTTATGGCGGACGCAAGGATATTATGGAGCAGGTTGCACCGCTCGGGCCTGCCTATCAGGCCGGCACCATGTCCGGAAATCCCGCTTCAATGGCAGCAGGTATTGCATGCCTAGAGGTGTTACAAGAAGATGGGGTATATGAAGAATTAGAACGTCTTGGAAAACGGCTTGAAGAAGGTATCTTGGAAAAAGCAGAAGAATTTGGTATCCACATTACCATAAATCGCCTTCGTGGAGCTTTAACCGTATACTTTGGCGTTGATAAAGTAACCAATTACAGTGAAGCAGATGCTTCAGACGGAGAAGCCTTTGCAACCTTCTTCCAGCTTATGCTGAACGAAGGTATTAATTTAGCTCCTTCTAAGTACGAAGCATGGTTCTTAACAACAGAGCATACAGACTCTGATATTGAAAATACCATCGATGCTGCAGGTCATGCATTTGCAAAAATGGCTGAGAAAAAATAATATAATGGCACGATAAAAAAGCATTTCCCGGAGAAATCAACCTCTGGGAAATGCTTTTTTATCCTGTAAATGAATTTTATTCATCCAGATTTTGAATCTGATACAAATCATAATAATGACCACGGAGCCGCATTAATTCCTCATGCGAACCTATTTCTACAATTTCCCCATTTTCCACAACAACAATGCGATTTGCATGGGTAATGGTTGCTAAACGGTGGGCAACTATAAACGTTGTCCTGTCTGAAGCAAGCTTTTCAAGGGTTTCCTGAATGAGATGTTCACTTTCTAAATCAAGTGCTGACGTTGCTTCATCAAAAATTAATAGCGGCGGATTTTTCAAGAAAACACGCGCAATAGCTATCCGCTGCTTCTGTCCGCCAGATAACTTCACACCGCGTTCTCCGACCATGGTTTCATAACCCTCGGGCATGTCATCAATAAAGTCATGCGCATTTGCTGCTTTTGCCGCCCGGATGACTTCCTCTCTCGTTGCCTCTGGGTTCCCCATCCGGATATTCGTCTCAATCGATTCAGAGAACAGAATATTATCCTGAAGCACCATTCCAATATTGTCCCGCAGCGCCCGGGCCTGCATATCCCTTAAGTCCATTCCATCGATTTCAATCGACCCGCCTGTGACATCGTAAAAGCGTGGAATCAAACTGATTAGTGTCGATTTCCCTCCCCCACTCATTCCGACAAAGGCTATGGTCTCTCCTTTTTGGACATGAAGGTCGATATCCTTAAGCACTGACACATCTTCCTCATCATATTGGAAGGAGACATGATTAAAGGATACTTTTCCTTTCAGCCTTCCCGGATCAACCGCATCCTTTTTGTCCGTAATATCATATGGCTCATTCATTAATTCAAATACACGGTCAATAGACGCAATGGATTGTACTAACGTCGTCGATGAGTTGATCAGCCTGCGCAATGGGCTGTACACCCGCTCCATATATCCGACGAAAGCTACCATCGTTCCGAGTGATGTATTGCCCATAATAACCTGATAACCTGCAAAAGCAATGACGAGCAGCGGCGCCAAGTCAGTAATCGTATTGGTCACGGCAAAGGTTCTGGCGTTCCAATCCGTATGCTTTAAAGCCCGGTCCAGGAAATGACGGTTTCTTTTATCAAACTGCTCATCTTCATAATCTTCCAGCGCAAAGCTTCTTGTCACCGGCACCCCTTGGATACGCTCATGCAAGTGGCCTTGTACTTCTGCCAGAGCTTGTGACCTTTCTCTTGTCAGACGGCGTAAGCGTCCGAAAAAGTATTTGACAGAAATCCCGAACAGCGGGAATAAAATAATCGATACAAAGGTGAGCGGCACATCCATGGTAAACATAATAATGATAGCAATTAAAATGGTTGTGACATCCAGCCAAATATTCATTAACCCGGTCATCACAAAATTTTTCGTCTGCTCCACATCATGAATTACCCTGGAGATGATTTCACCTGTTTTGGTCTTCGAATAGAATTTCAGGCTTAGCTTTTGAAGGTGATCGAATAATTTTCCTCTGATATCAAAAAGAATTTTATTCCCGACCCACTGCGCTAAGTATTGACGAATATACTCAACCGGCGGGCGGACAATTAAAAATACGACAAAAGAAATACCCATAATCCAGAATAAACGGGTTATTCTCTCGGATTGGGTCATGTTTTCTACCGTAACAATATCATCGATAACGTATTTCAAAATCAAAGGCATTAACAGCGGAATACCAAATTTAACAACACCGATGAGTAATGTCCAAATAATCTTCCATGTGTATGGTTTTACAAATTTCATATACTGTTTGATGCTGCTCATTTATCAACTTCCTCTACTTGAAAAGGTATTTCGTTTTAATATCCCTCTAAATAAAAAAAGGATATCCTTGTTATGTCATCCGTAACAAGGATACCCTTTTACTCAGTCGAATTGCAATCAAACCGCTCAAACATCGCTAAAAATATTTGTTTTCTTTTCAAACTTAATGATACGTTAAGTACATTTCATACCAATCATCGACAAACCCCGGAGAAAAAGGACCCTTTCCCTGGCGAATCCAATGAATTAATAATTCTAATTGCTGATAAAGAATATGATGAATTTCTTCCGGGTATTTCATCAAAACTTTATTTTCTTCATATTCATCTTCATCAAGGAGGTTAAACGTCATATCTGGAAATACCTTCACGTCTAAATCGTAGTCAATGTATTTTAGCGATTCCGCCCCCTCATCGTAAACAAATGGGGAGCTGAGATTACAGTAATAATGAATTCCATCATCCCTGAGCATACCAATAATATTAAACCAATGCTTCGCATCAAAATAACAAATGGCTGGCTCTCTCGTCATCCAGGAATGACCATCGCTTTCGATGACTTTTGTCCGATCATTCGCTCCAATTATAATACTTTCCGTTCCTTTTAATACGACACTATTTTTCCAGATTCTATGAAGTTGTCCATTATGTTTATAACTTTGTATCATCATTTTGGAACCAGCGTTTGGAGAAACCATCCAAAATCTCCCTCTCCATTTTCATACAGTGATTTATGAATTATCTTATATTATAAGCCTTCAGCCATAAAAGTTAAAGGATAAGTCCTTTTTATTTCCATAATGGTTTCTTCATTGATATGTAGAATCATTAAAAGGGTTTCCGTAATTGGAAACCCTTTTGGGTAAAACAGATGTTATTGCTTGTTTTGTTGAGATTGTTGGTTTTGCTTTTTCACTTCTTGTGCATCTGTTTCTTGAGCAAACTCAGTACCATATTGTCCTTGAGCTGCTTGTTGGTTTTGCTTTCTTACTTCAGCTGCGTTTGTTTTTGCAGGATTTTGTTGGTTTTGTTGATTTTGTTTTTTAGCCATCAATATCACCTCCGCAATAATTAATTTGTCCCGAAGCGCATTTCTTTATCCAAACTTTTTTAAAGAAATATTTTTAGCATGTTGGAAACCCCGGCCGACAAAGCATTAAGGCGTATTTTTGATGACAAATATTTTTATCAGTATTTATATTTCGTCGTTACATTCGATAATATTTCATTTTTCCTCTAAGAAGGGTATCATTTTTTGATGTGAAACAGGAAAAGGATATTCTTTCATTTCTTCTAAGGAAACAAATTTTAAGCGGTCATCCTTTACTGTTTCCTGATTCGTGATTGCTTTACGTACATCTACATTCCAAATGATATGAGAAAAAACGTGTTTGATGGATGTGCAGGATTCTTTGATTTCCACATCTAACCCATAATTTTCTTCCAGCCATAGCTGCCAGTCTTTTTTAACGATATCATCGGCAGGTATCATAGGAAATTGCCATAATCCTGCAAGTAGTCCAGAATCCGGTCTTTTTTCAATAATATATTTCCCTTCTTGATTTTGGATCAGCAATGCAATATATTTTTTCTTTTGCTGCTTCTTTGCTTTCTTTTTCACAGGCAGCTTTTCCTGAATTCCATCAACATATGCCTGACAATGCTCCATCACCGGGCAGAACATGCACATAGGCTGCTTCGGCGTACATATCGTCGCACCTAAATCCATAATAGCTTGATTAAAGGAGGAGGGATCTTCCTTTGAAATCATTTCCGCTACGTAGTATTCAAACAACTTTTTGGTGGAGTTTAAAGCAATATCTTCTTCAATATGCAATACGCGGGAGAAAACACGCATGACGTTACCATCCACCGCCGGAATCGGCTGATTATAAGCAATAGAAAGAATCGCCCCTTTTGTATATGGCCCTACTCCTTTTAAGTCACTGAGCTGCTTTGGGTCATCCGGGATTTTTCCATCATATGCTTCTACAATCTCGCGTACTGCTGTTTGTAAATTTCTTGCGCGGGAATAATAACCTAAGCCTTCCCATTGTTTTAAAACATCCTGCTGATCAGCTTCAGCCAGTTCATATACAGTTGGATATTTCTCCATAAACCGATTAAAATAAGGGATGACCGTATCTACTTTCGTTTGCTGAAGCATAATTTCTGAGACCCAGACGCGATAAGCATCATTATTTTCGCGCCACGGGAGATCACGTTTATTTTCTTCGTACCATCTAAGTAAATCTTCTTGAAAAGCGGAAATATTTATTTGTTCTAATCTTTTATCGTTCATGTTTTCACGTCCTATGTGTTAAAATAATATTGGAGTGCTTTGATGGAAGCAACTTAAGGAGGATATGTAACTATGGATACTGGTACGCATATCGTTATGGGTGTTGCACTTGGCGGTTTAGCAACGTTAGACCCAAATGTGCAAAGTAATCCTACTCTATTTCATGCCGTATTGGTTGGAACAGTCGTCGGATCACACGCTCCTGATTTTGATACGATTTTTAAATTAAAAAATAATGCAACGTATATAAGACAGCACCGCGGAGCATCTCATTCACTCCCTGCTATTCTTATGTGGAGCCTGCTTGTATCTGGAGCAATTTATTTATTTGTTCCAGAAGTGAGCTATTTGACTCTCTGGCTATGGACATTGTTAGCTGTGTCCATCCATGTTTTTGTCGATTTATTTAATGCGTATGGTACACAGGCATTTCGGCCATTCACCAAAAAATGGGTTGCCAAAGGGTTTATTAATACATTTGACCCTTACATTTTTTTCTTGAATGTAGCTGGTATCGTCGCGTGGGCATTAGGTGCCAATCCCGGATACACTTGGCTGATTATTTATACAGTCATTGTATTATATTACATCAAACGCTATATGGACAAAAGGGAAATCGTTCAGAAAATCAAAGAATACTTCCCTGATACAGAGATTGTCGCTACATCCCCTACGCTTAAACAAAATTATTGGCGCGTTGCTATTACGACAAGCGACCGTTATTATGTAGGCAGCGTTGAGAACCGGCACATTGAGATTGTTGATGAATTTTATCGAGTACCTTTACCCGATACAGATGTCATCAAAGCTGCGATAAAAGATAAAAATATCTCTTCATTTTTAAATTTTTCACCGGTGTACCGATGGGAAATAAATACGGATGAAGAGGATATTATAGAAGTTCGTTTTATTGATTTACGCTATCGCAGCAAAGGGTATTATCCATTTGTAGCTGTGGTAAAGCTGGATAAGAGCCTGGAAGTAATTACTTCCTATACAGGCTGGATTTTCTCAGAACAGAAGCTTCAAAGTAAATTGATACCAAGCGACTCAAGTCCTTAAAGCTTATACAGGACGTGAATACGGTAACTCTGCAAATGGTTCAGGCGTTTGAAACAGCGGTACCTTATTTCGATAACTAAAAGGAACAACTCAGGTGAAACGGATTTCGCCTGAGTTGTTTTTATTCAGTTCACTTTTTTTCCTAATAAGGAGATTGGCAAGGCTTCAATATTTTCACTTTCTTCATTTAATAAATCAATACGATAACCCCATGCAAATACCCCATTAATATAGGATATTCTGAATTTATAGCCTGTTTCCATTTTAAGCTGATAAATTTCCTCTTTTTCAAAATCATCCGGACTCATTGTGTAGGCAAGCGCTACTTGCATTTTTCTTTCACATATTTGCATCTCTGAAATATTCCCAAGCTGCTCTGCTTTTTGAGCCTGCTCTTTTAGTTTCCCAATTTCTTGATGCAGCTGTTCTATGGAATAATCACTATATCGAAATTTCATTCTTCTCCCCCTTACTGTCGATTCCTATTGTACCAAATATAACAGAAAAGTAACCCACATTTATTCTTGATTTCCCATGTATTCCTCAACAAATTGCTGAATCATATCGAAATGGAAGCCTTTTCGATATAAACCTTCCATTACTTTTTGCTTAAGCTGGAAGCCTTCATATTTTTTTACATGCTTTTGATACAGCTTTTCTCCTTGAAATTTCAAGGCCTCCCATTCCTGATTTGTATCCTCTTCCTGGTCCATGGTCTGAATTGCTTCAAAAACAAGCTGCTGATTAAATCCTTTTTGAAGAATCGTATTTTTGGCTTGGTTTATCTGTTTTTGAAAAGAATCCTTCGAGCTTTGCTTTATTTTTTTTCCCAGCAGCTTTTGAACTTTTTCTTTCTGCAAGGCTGGCGTATATTGCTCTAAAGCATTTACAGCAATTTGTCCGCTAATCCCCTTTTCAAAGAGCTCCTGTTCAATGACTTTTGGACCTTTTGAGCTTGTATTTATACGCGAGCGCACAAACATTTCAGCAAATTGCTGATCATCAAGCAGTTTTTCTTTCTTCAACCGCTGCATAATGACAGCAATTTGTTCCTCTTCCACTTCTTTTTTCTGTAAATACGTAATCACTTCTTTTTCCGAACGTATTCGATAGCTTAAAAAGTGAATAGTAAGGGTATATACTTTATGGAGATTATCTTGTTCCTTCAGTGTTTCGATGAGTTCATTATCTAATTCCATTCCTTTCTCCAGACGAAATTGAATGAGAATATCCTCACCGACACTAAACCCATATTCATCACCAGCTGATGTGTTTAAAAATATATTATAGCGATGCTTCTGTTTTTTTTGCGTTGTAATTCGGGTAATTTTCCGCAACATCATTCACCTCTCTTTTTATCATAGCAAAAAATGAAGCAAGCAGATAACATGAAATATATACTTTAAAATATCATCTAAAGGAGGTTTCAATATTATGAACATACTAATAACCGGAGCTACAGGATTTTTAGGCAATAAATTGGCTGCACACCTCACCAGCCTTAATCATAAATTATATATCCTGACCCGTTCTCCTGAGAAAAAAACAAATACATCGCACCTGACTTTTATGGGGTATGATACGACCGCAGATGAACTTCCGAGAATAGATGCTGTCATTAATCTTGCAGGAGAATCATTGTTTGGATACTGGACGAAAAAGAAGAAGGAGGCTATCCTTACCAGCCGTCTTCGTGTCACCAAGTATCTTGTCCAATTAATGAAAGCCATGAAGGAAAAACCAGATGTATTTATTAGCGGCTCCGCAGTAGGATTTTACGGGATGTCTGAAGATTTCATCTACACTGAGGCAACGACGCAGCCTGGTACCGATTTTCTTGCATCTGTAACAAGGCAATGGGAAGAGGAAGCGAATGAAGCCGAAGAGTTGGGAATTCGAACAATCTACGCCCGTTTTGGCATACTGCTGGGCAAGGACGGCGGTGCATTTCCGCTTATGTCATTGCCGGTAAAATTATATACAGGCGGACACATCAGTGATGGCGAGCAATGGCTTTCCTGGATACATGTTCAAGATGCAGTAAACTTAATCACCTTTGGCTTAGAAAATCATACCTTAAAAGGTCCAATCAATATTACTGCTCCTACTCCTAAACGCAATAAAGATTTTATGAAAAAAGCAGCACAGGTATACAAACGACCGAATTGGCTTCATTTGCCGGCTGTATTCTTTTATCTTACCTTGGGAGAAATGGCGCAGCTTCTGATAAAAGGACAGTACGCGTATCCAGAAAAGGCGCTCGCACACGGATTCACGTACGATTTCCCCTCCCTCAATCAGGCTTTATTAGATTTGAAAAATAATTAAATCATGAAAATGCTTTTTTAAGTAAAAAAGCAAAGAAAAAATGCTGGTTTTGTATAGGAGCATGCCATGTTATTTTCCTGCATGCTCCTTGTTATTTTCTATTTTATCGCAGTGTAACTGGCTGGGGCTAGGGTTACCAATGTTGTCAGGTTAGTGCGACCGCTACGACGGGTTATGGTGGGGTGAGTAATCGCAACCCCGGAAAAACACTACGCTTTCCGTGGGCTTGAACTCAGCATCCTCGATAAAGAAGACTTAGCGATTGGCAAGCCGACAGGCGCAGACAGAGCTAAAGCCGCACTTATGCCCCGAGGGTAAAAAAAGAAGTTCGCTTTTTTCTGCGGGGTCTTCCCTCCGCGCTTTCCCACGACGGACAGGACGTCCTAATGTCGGTCGTTGGTCACAGGATGTGACAGTTCTTATCCGACCAGGAGTCCCCGTGTTTTTCTTTCGCTAGTTAGTCTTGTTGCTATCTACTTGTATCAAATATAATTTTTATAAAATTCATTAACCTGACAACATTGCTGGGATTACTTGCCCCATTGTAAAGAACTGTGCGTCGAAAAACCCCATTGAAGGAAGTTTCACTTTATCAGAGCACTTTACACTCTGCTTATTTTGATGCCTCCTGCTGAATCATCTCTAATTGCTCTGAGGTTAAACCCGTCACCTGTAAAATGGCCGTTTGGCTTATCCCCTGCTCTAACATTTTGAGTGCCGTCTGTTTTGCAGATTCCTTTAGTGCGGACTCTGCTTCAAGCCTTTTTCGTTCCGCTTCTTTTCTTTTGATTTCCGCCTTTTCCTTCTGCTTTTCTGCCTCTTCCTTCTGTTTTTCCACTTCTTTTTTCTGTTTTTCTGCTTCATCTCATACAGACGAAAGATATTATAAAAGGCGTCCGTTTCATCCAGCAGGTTAAAATGCATGATATTAATACTGATGACAGGGTACAATTCTTTATAGCTTTGCCCTTCTTTCAGCTGCTCTGAAAAAAGTCTTGACCAATAATACAGCGATCTTTTAATCATATTATACTCATTATTGATTTGAATTTCTATGTTGACCCATTCTTTATTCTCCGTCCTGATTAAGAGATCTAATCTGGATTTCTTATCTTCTTCATACTCGCCGCCAATTTCGATATTTTGAAAGTAAAGCTGCTGAATTGGACTTCTTCCTGATTTGGCTAAAATGGCATTGAGAAAGACGACAGTGATATCCTTATTCTTTTCGTTTCCAAATAGTTGTTTAAAAGCATAGTCTACTTTTAAATCCATTAATTGGAGATCCGGTATTCGATGCAGTGCTTTGTTGGTGCGCTCTTTTCTTCTTTGATATTTGTTGTATGACTTGGATTCTTCCTGTACATGCAAAGGGATTATTTCGGATGAGGAGTATACTTTTCGGAGACATATTTGGGGCATAAAAACACATCCTTTTATTTTGATAAGGTGAGTTTCTAAGGTGACTATTTAAACAAAGTATACAGAACAAACGTTCTTTAATCAAGGTTTTTTTATGCTATTTTCTTATTTCTGTTTGGTAACCATTCTCTCCTGCTTTTTTACGTTTTCTCTAGTTTCGAATCGGCTGCAGCTAGACTGGTACAAAATAAACTTACAAAAATTTCATGCTTTATTATTAAAAAAACACTTGCATTTCCCCAAAAAAATCATACAATAAAATTATCAAAAATGAATTTGAAAAGAGCTGATGAACAGCCTATTCGGCTGTATTGATAGAAGATCAATTAAATAGGGAAGGCAAATGGTGCGCCACCGGGGTTTCCTGGTTCTAGCGGGTTCGATTCCCGCCCCGAATTTTTGTTTCCAAGCTACTTTAAAAATAAAAATTCGAGGGCGGGTGACTCACTAGCTGCGGCTTTTTTGCTAATGAATGTACCCGCCTGGAAAAAGGAGGGTATTTTTATGCTTAAAATACGTGATTTAATGGAAGTGCCAGCTTTATATGAATTGATGACAGCCCCTGAGGTATACCCATTTGTCAGGCAAAAAGCTGCAACCGTGGATGAATTTTATTTTTCAACCAAACAGACAATAGAAGCGGAAGACCGTGGAGAATTAATTTCCAGAACGATTTTAGATGAGTATCAGCAGCCAATTGGTACGATCAATCTTTTTGATATAGAGGATAATTATGGATTTTTAGCTACTTGGATCGGTAAGCCGTATTTTGGTAAAGGCTATAATCGCCAAGCAAAAGATGCCTTCTTTCATGAACTTTTTACTACTAAAGGCATTGATGGTATCTTTATGAAAGTGCAAAAAAGTAACCAACGCTCTTTAAAAGCTGTTTTAAAGCTTCCTTACGTTACTTTTGCAAATGAATTATACGACTCTATGTATAAACGCGTTAACGCACATTCTAATGAAGCAATATATGATTTATTTGTGATTACGAAAGAACATTATCTGTCCTATCAGCAATTTCATTCAGAAGCTGCTGTCAATTCTGATGAGGAAGTATCCTAAATAAAAACAGCCTTAAGAAATCACAGCTCCTGATGATTTCTTAAGGCTATTCGTTCGGGATTTCCATCGAAATTCTTTAATCTTCCCCAATTTTCTTATCCTGTTTTTTCGGCAGTCTTCCCGCCCGTTTAGCAGATTCTCTCAGCAAAAATTCAACGTGGCTATTGACACTGCGAAACTCATCCTTTGCCCAGCGCTGCAATATATCATAAAGCTCAGGATCAATACGTAATGGAAAGTTTTTTTTCTTCGCCATAATAACCCCTGCTTATTGGTAAAGCGATCCTGTATTGATTACCGGCTGTGTTCCTTGATCGGAGACAATGGCAACAAGCAGGTTATTGATCATTGCCACTCTGCGTTCATCATCTAAATCCACTACGTTATCTGCTTCCAAGCGGGAAATAGCATCCTGGGCCATTCCGACAGCACCCTGAACAATTTGCTCCCGGGCTGAGATAATTGCACTTGCCTGCTGACGCTGCAGCATCGCCTGAGCGATTTCTGTAGAATATGCTAAGTGTGTTAATCTCGCTTCAATCACTTCTACACCAGCAACCTGCAGACGGTCCTGAAGCTCTGTTGTTAATTGGTTTGATACTTCATCTGCATTTCCGCGTAAGGTTAATTCTTCATTGGTAAAAGAATCATATGGATACGTTGTTGCCACAGCGCGAATAGCTGTTTCACTTTGAATCTCCACAAAATCCTCATATTGATCAACATCAAAAACTGCTTTCGCTGCATCTACCACCTTAAAAACAACCACTGCAGCAATTTCAATCGGATTTCCGTTCACATCATTCACTTTCAGCCGATTACTGTTAAAGTTACGAACTCTCAAGGAGATTGTTCTGCGTACAGAAAATGGTATAGTTACCAAAATTCCTTCACGACGCACCGTTCCCATATACTTTCCTAAGAAAATAACAACAACAGACTGATTAGGCTGCACGATCGTTATCCCGCTGATTAGAATACCCGCAATTAAAACAAGCACAACCCCTAAAACGACATACGATTGAACAATACTGAATACCCCTAATGCAAGTAAAACAACAATCAGGCCGATTCCAAGTGCACCATTAATGCTCCACGCTTTACGTTCCTGCATGAAATCCACTCCTTCATATCTTTATTATACTATAATGATATCATTTTTGTATTAAATTGTAAAAAGATATGATGTTAGCCTGCATGCTCTTCCACAAATTTCTGAATTGGATCCATTCTTGGGTTTACAATTAACGTCTCTCCATCTGTTTCAACTGTAATACTGTCTAATGCGGCAGTAGAATAAATCAGTGCATTGATTTCATATAAATGATCAATCACACGAGGAACAGGATGACCGTAATTATTATCTTTACTGTAGGTTAAAATAGCAATTTCAGGATCTACCGCTTCCAAAAAAGACATAGCCGTGCTTGTATTCGAGCCATGATGCCCTATTTTAATCAAATCTGCATCGACATCATGCTTTTTTTGTATCTCCTTCTCTTCCTTTTTACCAACGTCTCCCATTAAAAGCATGTCTGTTTTTTCGTAATTAAGCTTTAAAACTAACGAGGATGCATTAGGAGAAGTTAATGGCTGTGCTGCATTCCAAATATCCAGGGAAATCATTGGATCAATCTCAATCGGTGTATCTTTTTCAGCAATTGTCAGCGGTATTTGTAAATCACGAATCCGATTCATATATGCAGCAAATGTTTTTGTCGGATGAAGCTTGCCGATATCAACCACACCGCCTACATCTATCTCATCCAGGACCTTTACTAAACCGCCGATATGATCGACATCCGGGTGAGTAGCAATCATTAAATCAATTTCATTAATCCGCAGTTCCTTAATATAGTTAACGAGAGCATCGCCAGCCTCCGGAGGCCCGCCATCAATTAAAATAGTCCGGTCTAAAGGCGTCTCGATTAAAATACTGTCTCCTTGGCCAACATTAATAAAATGCACCTTCATTACAGGCATTTCTTGTTCTGCATGGGCGGTTGAAGGGGTATGAAATTGTATTGTTATCAGTATAAATAAGAGGATAAAAACACTTTTTCGCATACTTTAAATACCTTCCCTTCTTTTTCATTAGTTTGAGCAAAAAGAAAGCTCGATATGACGACAGGTGATTGGTAATTGTTGAAAGGAATTTCTGCCGTTGTTTTATGCAGGCGATATGTAAGCAAGACGCCATATTTAATTTTTTCTTTTTAAGACAGAAAAAGAGGCTATTACCTTTAATTGGCAATAACCTCTTTTTTTAATTAAATCCGTTCTATCTAGTGAGATGAACGATTACGAAGACGGTATACAATCATTAGAATTGCACCGGCCGCCAGTAAACCTAAGCTGATAAGCAATAAGTTGAACATGGATGTTGCTGTGCCTGGCAAGGTTTCTCCATCATCACCTTTACCGGTCTCAGCACCTTCTCCAACTTTAGGATCTCCTGCTTTTTCAACAGCATCTCCATCTGTTTTGCCTTTTCCATCAGCGGTTGCTTCACCAGAGTCTGTTGCTTCTGCCTCTGGTTCTTCTGGACTTTCTGAATCGGTTGGCTCTTCTCCTGGGTTGCCTGGAGTCTCAGGGTCTGCCGGTTCTTCTTCCGGCTCTCCTGGTGTTTCAGGGTCTGTCGGTTCTTCTCCCGGCTCTCCTGGTGTTTCAGGATCTGTCGGCTCTTCTCCCGGCTCTCCTGGTGTTTCAGGGTCTGTCGGCTCTTCTCCCGGCTCTCCTGGTGTTTCAGGGTCTGTTGGTTCTTCTGATTCTGCTTTCACAAAACCAAAATCTAATGTTGGGTCATGCTCTCCGTCTTCTGTTAAGTGACGAGATACCGCAAACCATGTAGATGAATCAATGGAATTATCATTTCCTGCTTCTTCCAAGGTTGGTACATACCCTTTCAAGGCTTCTGCAGATGCTTCCCGGTCAATTCGTACAATGTACGTTTTATCGATTGGCAAATTTTCAAAGATATAATATCCATTTTCATCTGTAGTAACTGGTCCTACAGGATTTCCATAAACATCTGTTACTGGATTTCCTTCCTCATCTTCAATCGTTAAGACGACTCCTTTAAGCGGAATATCCGTTTCATCTTGTAATCCATCTTTGTTCACATCAATCCATACATAATCTCCTACACTTACTTTCGCCGGACGATTGGTGATGGTGAACCCATCTGCCGCATTTCCTTCTACATTATCCGTTACATATCCGTTAACAGCTGCTTCTTGAACAGTATAAGTAACCTCTGTTCCAGCTGCAAATTTAGGCATATTTGTAAACTCAAATGTCCAATCCATGTCCGCAGTGACTTCTGCTGAATTCACTTTTTCTCCGTCTGCTAACAAGTTAACAGTGATGGAATCTGGGCGTTGATCCGTATAATTATTGTCATCCCAGATTTTGGTTCCTTTTACATCAATCCGTTCCGGTTCATGCGTGTTCGTAATGACATAGCCATTTTCTGCATTTCCGGCTGTTTCCGCTTCATAACCATCAACAGCTGCTTCTTCCACTGTATAGTCAATCAGCTCTCCATTATTGTATTCGTCTAAATCAGTAAAGTCAGCCTGCCAATTGTTATCAGCGCTTAATACCGCTTCTTTTTCTGTTTCTTCACCGTCAGCGATTAATTTCACTGTAATGGATTCTGGACGAATACCATCTTGATTGTTTGCATCTTCCCAATGTTTGATAACATTGATGCTTGTTTTTCCTGGTGTATAACTATTAGTAATATCCATACCAGTAATCTCTGTAGAATAATCTTCTACATTATCTTCTTGAATGGTATAGTTAATTTCTTCTCCATTCTCAAATCTCGGCAAGTCTGTAAATGCATAGCTCCAATCTGATTCCTCTGTCACTTCTGCATCTTCTACTTCCTCACCATTTGCTAATAAATGAACTGTAATGGATTCTGGACGTTTGCCGTCTTGGTTATCAGCGTCATCCCAGGTTTTGGTTCCTTCTAAATCAACCAACTCTGGCTCATGCGTATTCGTAATGACGTAGCCATCCTCCGCATTTCCAGCTGTTTCACCCTCATAACCGTCAACAGCTGCTTCTTCCACCGTATACTCGATTAATTCACCGTTTTTAAATTTATCCAAGCCCGTAAAATCTGCTTGCCAGTTATTTGATTCATTCAATTCGATGGAATCTATTTCTTCCCCATCAGCAAGTAAACTCACTGTAATGGATGCCGGGCGAATGCCATCCTGGTTTTCCGCATCTTCCCAAGCTTTAGAAACAGGAACACTGGTTTGTTCCGGTTCATGATGGTTGGTTAACAGGATATTTCCATGGTCGGCATCATTGACAGAGACTTCATAGCCTTCTGGCACAGATACTTCTTCTACGGTGTAATTAATTTCTTCGCCGCCATTTTGGTATGCATCCAGTTCAGACCATGTATGCATCCAGTCATTTTCTGCAGACAGAATAACCGTATCGCCAACTTCATTTTCCCCTGCATACAATTGAACCTCAATCTGTTCAGGGCGAATACCGTCTTGGTTATCGTTGTCGTTCCATCCTTTTGAAACAGTAACCGATGTTAGTTCTGGCGTGTAAGCATTAGTGACAGTCACATTGCCGTCATCTCCGGTTTCCAGTTCGGTTGAATACTCCGTAACGGAATCTTCCGTCACACGATATCCAATTTCTTCTCCATTACGATTTTTCGGCAAATCTTCAAACGAATGGGTCCAACCGTTTTCTTCATTCAATTCAGCTGTTCCAACAATTTCCGATGCATCATTGATGACATTTACAGTCACGCTGTCCGGGCGGACGCCATCCTGATTCTCTGCATCATCCCATTCTTTGGTAACAGGGATTTCAACTGTATCTGGTGTACGGTTGTTTGTAATCAACACGTTTCCATTAACTTTTTCTACCGTTGGCTCCTCATAACCTTCCGGGACATTTGTTTCTTCTGCCGTATAGTTGATTACTTGACCACCGTCTTGATAAACATCTAATTCTGTCCAAGTATGCGTCCAATCATTTTCTGATGATAAACGAACAGGTTTGTTAACAGGTTCTCCATCAGCGAATAATTGAACGGTTACATGTTCCGGCCGGACGCCATCTTGGTTATTGCCGTCCTCCCATCCTTTCATAACAGTCAATGATGTTTGTTCTGGCGTGTAGCTGTTGGTAATGACAAATCCATCTGCTTGTTTTACAGCAGTTGCCCCGTAGCCTTCGATGGCATCTTCTGTAATACGGTATTGGATTACTTTCCCATTATCATATTTCGGTAATCCTTCAAATACATGAGACCATTCTCCATTTTCATCTGCAGTTACTTCTGCTGTCTGAACAATTTCAGACTTTCCATTGATAACACGAAGCGTAATACTCTCTGGTCTGTTGCCATCTTGATTATTGGCATCTTCCCATACTTTTGAAACTGGAATATCAATCAATTCTGGCTCATAGCTGTTGGTAATCGAAATTGCTCCGTGATTTTCGTCATTTATATCTGACTCATATCCTGCTGGAACATCGACTTCCTCCACTGTATAATCAATAGGTTCTCCGCCATCGCGATTCGCATCTAATCCAGACCATGTATAGGACCACTTATCTGCTGCTGTGATGAGCACCTCATTTCCTAAGGCTTCTCCGTCTGCAAGCAATTGAACGCGAATACTGTCCGGTCGCTGTCCATCCTGATTATTTGCATCATTCCAGAATTTATTGACGGTAACAGAAGTCTGCTCTGGCGTATGTTCATTCGTTACAGTAAATGTTCCGTTACCATTATTGGAAATAGTAGTGGAATAATCTTCTACTGTATCCTCTGCCACGCTGTACGCAATTTCTACGCCGTCACGATATTTTGGTAAATTCTCAAAAACATGTGACCAATTCCCATCGTTATCAGCTGTTATTTCTTCCGTTGCCACAACGTTTGAACGATCATCATAAAGATGAATCGTAATGCTGTCTGGTCGTGCTCCATCTTGATTGTTGGCATCTTCCCATGCTTTTTCTACTGTAATATCCGTCATTTCTGGTGAGTAACTGTTTGTGATGGTATAGCCATTTTCAGTGCTTCCACTAACAGTACTTTCGTAGCCAGCCGGTATATTTGACTCTACAACAGTATAGTTAATTCGTTCTCCATTTTGATATTCATCTAAATCGGTAAAGATAGCTTCCCAATTATTGGATTCTTTCAAAATTCTTTTAGCTCCAAATTTTGCTTCCCCATCTGCATACAGCTGTACCATAATGGCATCTGGGCGGGCACCATCCTGGTTATTTGCATCTTCCCATACTTTTTCTACCGGGATATCTATCTTGCCTGGTGTATAGCTGTTTGTGATAACAAATCCATTTTCTGCATCTCCGGAAACATCACTTTCATACTGCTCCGGTACGTTTACTTCTGCGACGGTATAATTAATCTTATCTCCGCTATTATCCAGCTCCGGTAAATCTGTAAATGAACCTTGCCATTCATTTTCATTACTCAAAATAACGTTTTCTGTATCGGTTTCCTCGCCATTTGCAAATAATGCAATTTCAACGGATTCCGGACGATTGCCATCCTGGTTGTTCGCATCCTCCCAAGCTTTCTCCACTGGAATTTCAGTAGTTGGAGATACGAATTCATTTGTAATCGTTAATCCATCCTCGGAAACAGATTTCTCATAGTTTTCTGGGACAGTTACTTCATCGACCGTATAGTCGTACGCATTACCGCCCGAATCAGTTCTATCCAAGTCCGTCCACGTATATTCTGTTTCACCGTCTTCCAAGGTGACCGGATCTCCAAATGCTTCTCCATTTCTGAATAATTGCAGTTCAATGGATTCCGGGCGATGATTTTCGCCGCCTTGCCATTCTTTCGTGCCTGTTACATTAATTTTTTCCTTGGTGTTTTCGAAATTAACTTCAAAAACTTTTTCATTGCTGCCATATGGCTCATCTACATTAATTTCGATTTCTTTATCGGATAACACGTAGCCATTTGGTGATTCAATTTCTACCAAGATATAGGTTCCTAAGAATAAGTTTCCTACTTCTAAAATACCATTCTCAGTAGTAAATTCGCCCATTAATACTCTCTCTTCATTTACAACTCGATATAATTCAAAAGTTGCTCCTGAAGATTTGATTACTTCTTCAGTAGCTGAATCAACTTTAGAAAGTTGGATAGCTCCACGATCTTTTCGAAATTCTCCACCAACCCATGAAAATTGTCTTGCTGAGATTTCGTTTGTTTCCCTCGTTACTGTCTCAATTTCTTTACCCTTAAGGTCTACTGTATTATTAACAGTTTGCCCATTTTCGGCAATAACGATAGTGGTATAAGTGATTGTTAGAGCTTCAGTTAAATCCTCATCAAAAGAGATATTTAAAATTGTTTGGCCATCTTCAGTAGTTTCTGTTTCAAGCGTATAACCAATCTCTTCACCACTACTTGTAACAATAGTCAAGCTGTCTTCTACAAATGACAGACCAGCACTAATTGTATCTGTAAGTGTTGCATCACTTATTCTTGAAAGGCTTTCATTAGCAGTGATTTTCCATTCAAGTTCTTCACCAATATAAACTTCGCTTACATCAGGCAGAACTTCTTTATTCAACACTTTATCCCATCTGTCATAATGCACAGATGAAGAATAAGGATATTTTCCTTCTTCTGTTGTTACTTCCGCATGGTTTACATAATTTTCTTCTGAAATGTCTGGAACTCTTGTTTCAAACTGAATGACATATCTTTCAGTTACTTCACCATTAAAGTTAACAGTAAGTTCATTACCCTCAACTTCTACAGTATAATCATCATTAAGAGTTAATTCAGTATCAGTAATTGTTGTATTACCACCTGCATCTACTTCATAAACAGATACTGTGATACTGTCTTCAATGATTTCTCCGTCATAACCTAATGTATCAGTAACTGAAACATTTTCCCCAAGATTATGCTGATGATAGTTAAAGTACACTTGCCAAGCGATTCTTCTATCAGATGCATCGGACCAACTATCTGAATCAACAAGATTCCCTTCTTTAAAGCCACTATTCCAAGCGTTTTCTATTACACGTTGGCTAGCATCGTCTTCTTCGTTAATTTCACGATTATTTTCCGTTGTTCCTCCAAAATGTGCGTGGTTTCTATAAAGACCAGCTTCATCTTCATTAGAATGAGGAATCAATGAATTTCCGTCTTCATCCACAAATTGCTCGTCATAAGAAGTAGTATAGTTCACTACTAATTCTGCTTTTTCTATTTCCCGGTTGAATACAATTGTAAAGCCATTTTGGTATCCACCCTCAATTGGAGCAAGTGTATAATCTTCTCCTGAAACAAGATTTTCATTACCAAGAGTAATTTCAACTGTCCCTGGCAATAAGATTAGCCCATCATTTGTGAAGGTATCAGTAATGGTAAAACCTTCATTGATGTCTTCTCTCGTAGGATCGACATTTAAACGCCAATTAATTGTTTTCTCATTATGAGTGAATTTCATAATTCAAAGCCCTTGTGTCCCAAGCTTTTTGAAACATAAAAAAAGAAGTACCTCCCCAAATCTTGTATAATGGTAGTTACCCAGAAAACCATAAAAAGACTGGAGGAGTACTTCTTATGACCATTATACGACAACCGAGTCTATTTGGCATCCAAGAATTATATGACATGGAACCTACCCAAAAATATGAAGCGATTATTTCAGCGATTGATCTGGATCGTATTTATCATGCGATTAATAAGAAATCCCGGCTTGGAGCGCCTGTTGAGCTAAATTATGCAGGGATGATTATTTCCTTTTTTATTCGCTACATCGAGCGTATCCCAACCATCAAAGACTTAATCAAGCGTCTAAATGATGACTTTATCTTTAAAATGAACTGCGGATTTCTTGTTTCCGATTCTACACCATCAGAAGCTGCTTATTCCCGCTTGGTAACGAAATTGAGTGAATCAGATATTTTAGAAAAATCCTTCGAAAGCGTAACGCTGGCAGCCGTCACCGAAGGGTTTATTGTCGATGAAGTCATTGCCATTGATGCAACCCATTTTGAAGCACGAGATAAGGCACCTGCCAAAAAAGAAGAAAAATCAGAAACTACGCCAAAAAAGCGCGGACGCAAATCCAAAGAAGAACGCGAACAGTACCTTAAAGACCAAGCGGAAAAGGAAGCAAACCTGCCATTGTATGAAAAGAAAATCGAAGCACAGTTAGACGTTCCGTTAGACATCTTGCGTGCAGAAGTGCCAATAGCCCCCAAATGGGGTGTGAAAAAGAATGCAGATGGTAAAAATGAATACTGGTTTGGCTATAAAGCCCACCTCGCAGTTGGTGCATCCAGCCAATATATTCTGCAATCTTTGTTTTCATCTGGCAGCTTAAATGATGGGAAAGCCGCTATTGCCCTATTGAAGGGAATGGATCAACGACTTCCGCTTACGTCTGCTTCTTACCAGACATTGGATGCGGGTTATGATTTTGAACCGATTTATGAACAGATTCATCGCATGTGTCAACAGTCTGTCATTGCCTATAATAAGCGCAATGAAGGCGAAATGATCGGGTTTGATAAGGATTTTGCCCCAACCTGTTTGCGAGAACATTCCTATAAATATGACAGCTTTGATCCGAAATACGAAACATTGAAATATACCAGACCAAAGGAATGCAGCGACTGTCCCCTTGCGAATGAAGGTATCTGTCAAAAAGTGTATAAAATCAAGATAACTACCGATTTAAGAAGGTATACCGCACCAGCACGAGGATCAAAAGCTTGGAAAAATATTTTCAAACAACGGACAGCAGTAGAACGTGTTAATGCTTATCTGAAAGAGTTCTATCAGCTAAACAATGTTCGTTATCGCACTGGAAAGCGTGCAAAAGTTCATTTTGACATGGTCGCTTTGATTTATAATGCTTCCAAATTAGCTGCTGATCGCATCCAAGCAGAGCTTATTCAGCAACAACAAGCGCATAATTTTTGTTTTTAAAAATACACTTTCGAAAATTCGGTTCGTCTTTGTATTTTTAAAAAGAGCAATTATGAAATTCATTCATTATAGTTAATTCCATCAAAACTCTTTTGATACGTATTTGCATGCGGACGGATTGTAGCATCTCTATCTCCGCCACCTTCACCAACACCGTCACCTTCCATACCTACAGTGTTTGTAAATGCATCCGCATTATTGAAATTATCAATACTAGTCGTATATTCAATTGTAATTGTTTCCGTACCAACATCTGGCAAATCAATTGTTAATAAGCCATCTTCTTCATCATGAGTCGCTCCAGGGAATTCATTACCATTTTCACCTGTAATTGTAATGTTTGTTAATGTTAATCCCTCTGGCAATTGGTCTGTTACGGTAACATCGCCCAATAGATGTTTTGCTTTGTTTACAGTAACTTTCCAAGTAACTGTACGATTTTCATAATCAATATTGCCCGCTTCTACTTTCTCAAGAATCGGACCTCTATCGAACTGAACTGTTGCATCATCATCGTTCAATTCTTCATCACCATCAAAAAGAATGGCTGTATTTGTGAACCCATTATTCTCTTGGTATTCACCCTCATTAACTTCTGACCAATTAATTTCAGTCAGGTAAGTGATTGTATATGTTTGATCCGGGCTTACTTGACCTAATTCGATTGGGAAATCATCTGCTTCAATATCAGTACCTTCACCATTTAAAGTGATATTAATAGATCCTGGAACAATTTTTAAACCATCTGGTAATTGATCCTCAATCCTGGCATCATCAATAGACATACCATTTTCATTAACGATAATGGTCCATTCAATCTGATCACCCGATTCTGAATCAACTCGATTTCCTTCCTTCTGAATCGGATTACTTCTTTCACCTCCAGAAACGGTTGCTTGTGCTTCCAAGTCAATATTATCACTTACAAATGTCGCATCATTGGTGAACTGTGCTACATTAATATCTTCAATTGATGTTGTATATTTGACCTGATAGCCGCTTCTTCCATCGATAGAATCGAATGTCATTTCAAATCCATCGTCAGTAAGAGTTGGGGCGTTAAAATCGTCAATTGGATCTCCTACGATCTCATTACCATCCACATCAATAGTGATTTCTCTAACTTCAAAATCACGTGCTTCGCCAAGACCGTTTGGAATAACATCGGCCAGCATTCCATTCTCTATTGCCTCGTCAGCACCATTCACAATATTAACTGTCCAATAAACTTCTCTTGCATTGACAGGGCTATCCGTACGACCGGATTTATCTAAATCTGTATTAACTTCTGTCGGTGTAACTTGAACAGTTAAATCTCTTTCACCATCGCCATCAAAATCAATCTCTTGCTCCCATTCCTCAGTGAATATTTCTCGGTCAAAATTTAATTGGAAACCTACGTATCCATTTTGAACACTTTGATCCTCAATGTTCTCATCGAATGTAAAAATCAATTCACCATCATTAATGGTAAATGTTCCTACTTGGGTACCTTCTACCATTATAGGTTGATCTGGCGTATTTACCCAATGTAGAAATACATCTGGCAATGGCATAGATGCTGTATCTCCAGCTTGAATGGTTTCATCTGTTTCCCAGCTATATTGAACCTCATAAGTTCCATCAAAATCAACTTCATGACCGTCTTCAACATCTTCACCACCTAGTCTAAACCACTCAAAGGTAAAGATATTCCCTAGCTCAGCCTGAGGTCCAACCTCCGATGCAGCAGAAGGCGCAATATTTTCTTCTTCAGCCGTTTCCTCCTCTACGGCTTCCTCGGCCTCTTCTTCAGTTACTTCTTCCTCTACAGCTTCTTCGGTTCCTTCTTCTTCAGCCGCTTCTTCCTCTACAGCTTCCTCGGTCCCTTCTTCCGTTGACCCCTCTTCTACAGCTCCCTCGGTCCCTTCTTCTTCAGCTGCTTCTTCCTCTACAGCTTCTTCGGTCCCTTCTTCAGCTGCTTCTTCAGCTGCTTCTTCCTCTACAGCTCCCTCGGTCCCTTCTTCTTCAGCTGCTTCTTCCTCCACAGCTTCTTCGATTCCTTCTTCCGTTGACCCCTCTTCTACAGCTTCCTCAGCGGTTTCCTCTCCTTCCACAACTTCTTCTTCCTTTTCTAAAGGCAATTGCAGCTTCAATGTACCCTCAGCTTCTGAATGCTCCAGTGCCGATTCATTAAACGTGACACGGATTACATCCTCTGTTGTTTCAAAGGAGGCAATTTCCACTTCTTCCCCTTCCGAAGATATTATGCCCTCCTGCTCTATTAGTGCTGCAGGAGAATTAAAATCTACAGGCTGACTTACATCCTCTAAATCATAACCGGCAAGCGACCAGTCTATATGTAGAAACCAGCCATCATCTTCCTCGGAAAAAGAACCTTCAGAAATGCTTTCAAAATCAAAAAACGTATCATTTTTGTTTTCTTCCGCGTATGCCGTTTGAATAGGTGCAATACCTGTTACAACGGACTGCATAACAAGAAGAAAAATCATAAATATACTGGCTCTTTTTGCTCTTCTCTTCAATTATTCCAGTCCTCCTTTTTTATTTAGTTTTTAATCACTGCTGGAATAGGGAAAACCGACACCTCCTAATATCTCTGTATCTTTAAAATGATTTCTGTTCTGCTGAAAAGCATAAAAGAACGTGTTCTAATAGATGAATAGATGCTTGCTATTCATGAAAACGCTCTGGCCTTAAACTTATCCAACTGACAGAAACATTTTAAAGTTTCATTTGACTACATACTCATCCTCTAATCCGTACCATTTTTCTAGTATTCATGAAGTAAAATTTCAATTTATCCCGTTATATTAGAAATGAGCTTTTGTAGTCATTTTTATCATAACTTACGGAGTATACTCAGAAAATAGTATGTATATATACAAATTCTATACAGCCTGATAATCCATAAATATTCCAATATCTGTATGAACCTAACTAAAGGAACCTCCCTTCTATTAAGCAGATAAAACACTTAATAAAAGGAAGGTTTCATGAAGGTTCATCCTATTCTGTTGGAGGCAAGTCCACCTCAAAAAATACTTTCAATCCTTTCTCCTTTGAGCTTATCATCTGCAGTCCCTTCCCAAAATGCTGATGCAATCGTTTATCCACATTAAAAATCCCAATACCTGATTTGCTGTCAGATTCTCTGTTTAAAATGGTTTGCATTTCCGCTTCTTCTATACCTGCCCCATCATCCTCCACCGTAATCACTGCTTTGTTACGGGAGATATTTTTTATACATCTGATGGTGACGGTTCCTTTGCCCTGTCTGTTTCGAATACCATGCTGTACCGCATTTTCCACTAATGGCTGGATGGAAAGGAATGGAACATAGACCTCCTCTTCATCTTCCAGATCCCACTTCACCTGTAAAGCTTCGCCAAAGCGTACCTGTTCAATATACAAATAGGAGCGGACGATATTTAATTCTTCCTTCAAGGGGACCAGCTCTTTCATATGCTGAAATTGAAATTTACTTCTCAATAAATTACTGAATTCGTTCAGGAGTATTCTCATTCCTCTTACGTCTAATTCGCTTAATGCCATAATAGAATTCAATGTATTAAATAAAAAATGCGGCTGTATCTGTGCCTGCAGCCAAGAGGTCTCCATCTGTACCTGCTTCTCGGCGACACGCTTCAGTGTTACCAAAGAATCCATACGTGCTTTCAGTTCAACCGGTTCAACAGGCTTTCCAATGTAATCATTTGCCCCAGCTAAAAAAGCGGCCTGTATACCTGTCGTTCCACCGGTAAGCAGCAGCAAGGGCAATTCTGTCAGAGAAAAGCGTTCCCGAATTATTCTGGCAAGCTCATATCCTGATATTTCCGGCATCATAATATCTGAAATAACGAGATCCCACTCCCGCTTTTTCAGTTCCTCTACAGCCTGTTTAGCATTGGAAACAAATACCGGATGATATGCATCATCGGGAATAATCGCTTTTAAAGCCAATAAACTTGCCGGATTATCATCGACAATCAGGACAGACGGCATCTGATTGTTTTTTCTATTTGGCTGTACTGTTTGTTCACTTTCTTCTTTTGGCATCTGCTTTTCTATTTGGCTTTCAGAGGTCCATGCTGCCGCTTCTTGCGCTGCCAGTGCTAACGTGAATGTAAAGGTTGTTTTTTCTCCTTTTTTAGAAGAAACTTGAATTCTCCCGCCATGAAGTTCTACTAACTGTTTCGTAATATTTAATCCTAATCCAAAACCGCCTTCAGACATTTCATTTTCCGGATGCCCCTGTTCATAAGGCTGAAAAATCTTCTTCTGCATCTCCTCGCTGATTCCGATGCCTGTATCTGTCACATGAATTTCTGCTTGATGATCTTTGACAGAAGCAGAGACCCTGATCGACCCCTGATTGGTATACTTAATGGCATTATCTACGAGATTAAATAAAATTTGTTTCACCCGATTTTCATCTGCATATACAGGAGGAAAATCTTTTGGAATCAAATGAACGATAGACAGGCTCTTCACATCGGATGAAAAACGCAATGCATCGATAATTCCTGTGACAATCGACTCTAACGCAATCACTTGTCTGTTTAATCTCGGTTTATTAATCTGTAAGTTTCTGGTCTCCAATAAATCTGACAACAGCAGATTCATTTGCTGCCCGACGTTCAAGACAGTGTTCAATTCGGTCATGCTCTGTTTGGACAAATTTGTTTCTTCCCTGTCCCGCACCGCCTCGGAAAGCAATAATATACTATTCAACGGATTACGGAATTCATGAGATGTATTTGCCAGAAATTGATCTTTTTCCTCATTCACTTTTTTCAATCTCTCTGCTAAATCCTTTGTCTCCTTATGCTTTTGAAAATATCTCTGAAACCAGACAATCGTATAGCAGGTTACAAAAATCAGCAGATCAAATGGATAAAAGGTCAAATAAATACTTTGTCCTTTCCATATAAAATTCCATATCGCATGATTGGTAATAGCAGCATAACTGCATACCAGAAAATACGCAGCTTTTTGGTTCGTCTTATACATTGAAACAATTGAAGAAATGGTAACAATTGCCGTAACAATACCAAATATATAATAAAGCGGACGAAGCGCCAAAATTTGCGGCATCGACAAAAAGATAGTGACCACAGCCAACACGGCCATCCCCCATTTAAAAAACGGAAAGATTTTATTCCAATAAGGCAGCTTTTGATGATCGGTACATTGAACCAATGCATAAAAAATGATTAAATACACCGTATGGATCATCCAATACTCTAATTCATAACTCAAATTAAAAAATTGCTGCAATAATTTCTCGCCAGTATGAAACAGAAAACCCGAAAACAAGCTAAAGGCCAGCAACGAGAAAGAAAGTACTTTTTTATCTCTTCCCCCAATAAAATAAATAATCAATGTGTATACCGTATGCATGAACAGAATAGCTGCAATGACAACTTGTGAATAGTTTGTGAGCTGTACTTCTCTCGTAATCGTTTCATCTGTCCCAAACCGAAGTGAGAGGTAAATACCGCCATCTCTGCTGTCGATAAAATTGGCAGCTTGAATCACAACATCTATATTGCCCTCTTCGTCCGCTTTAAAAGTCACTGTTTTAGGCATAATATCCGCAACATACGCGGCTTCCGTTTCCGCCAATCGGCCCGTCTCCGCTACTTTCTGCCCATTCACGTAGATTTCCGATGATGTACGGATGTTTGGGACGTATAATTTAAAATTCCGGTCATCCTCCGGCTGTACTCTTACTTGCAGCCTGTAAGTTCCATAACCAAAAGGAGAACCCAGATTATTCTCCCAGCCATGAGGCACTTGAATTGCTTCCGGCGCTTCAACAGTGGAGGCATCCTCCTGCATCAAAAACTGCGATGGGTAAAAATCCCACACCCCATCCAGCAATATTGATTGCCCTTCTTCTATTTCCCATGATCTTAAATCAAGCTTTCCTTCTTGAATATCAGGAGTTATATTTTCTTGAAATAAACCTGCCCAAATCAGACGCAAAGCAGACAAACTGATCATACAGAGAATCACAAAAATCGCCGTTCGGATATTATCTTGTTTCATTGATATCAACTCTTTTTTTCATGGCCATCCTTAACCTTAAATCCATGATTTCTCTTTTACAATCTCTGCTGCCTCTGCATCAAAATCGGTTAACTCTTTTAACTTCGACATATTATAGGACGACGACTTCTCATAACGATGTAAGTACGCTGCTAATCGAATGATAAGCTCCAGCCATAAATCTCTCAGTATGTTCCTCTCGTGCACAGCCCAAAGATAGTCAAGGCCGGCAAAGTACTCGTCTTGATACACATCCAGCACCTTGAAGTACTGCTCGGTATTTATGTTTTCTTTTTTTAATAAATCATACGCTGCAAACTTAAATTCACGCGATTGAATCTGTACATCATCATCGATATCAATTTGATAAAATTCTTTTTGACTGATAATTTTAATCGGTGCATCTATTTGCTGCATAACCTTTCTAATCTGATATACCGTTGTATACAACTGAGCATTCGCTTTCTCCCAGGGTAGGTTACTCCACAGCAAATCAATCAATTCACTTTTCCGGATAGTATCCTCATGATGATGAATAAAATAAGCAAATAATTCTTTTGCTTTGGACGTTCTCCATTTTACATCGATCCTCTCCTTCCCTTGATATATTTGCAAAGCTCCTAAATCCTTAATGACGGTCGCCTGATTTTCAGGTACGCTATTCTGTTCTGCCATCTTCCTTTCCATTATCCGCTGTATAGTTATGGTTAAACGCTCCTGTTTTACAGGCTTTAATATGTAATCTACTGCATTTAATTCAAACGCTTTAATCGCATAGTCATCATATGCTGTAACAAAAACTATATGTAAAGAGGGCTTGATATTTATCAGCTGCTCCGCTAAATCTGTACCTTTCATGGCGGGCATATGTATATCTATAAATACAGCGTCTATGTGTTCTGTCTGAATATGATAAATCAAGTCCTCAGGGTCCATATACTTCCCTGAAATATGTACTCCTTCTATTTTACGCAACAGTAAATCCAAATATTGTAATGCCAAAGGTTCGTCATCAATAATAGCAATTTGAAGCATAGAATCTCCCCCTGATTAGTTATCTTTAGTATTTCTAACATACATATAATTCAAGGATACATGATGATAAATAACAGCTATCTGATTTTATCTATACAAATTCTATACAAATACCTGCTTTTTACTCCATACTTTCGTTGCCTTTCACGAATGTGATTTATTCCAATCATTTAATTTTTTAATATTCCATAATGTCATGTTATACGATTCATAATTGCTTTTTAAAGGAATTTTGTATTGGTGTTAAATGGAATAGATACTTTTTTATTGTAAATTCAGCTTTTTTCAAAATCTGACGCATGATAATGAACGAATAAAACTTCAACCGGCTAGTTGTCCTTGAAGAAGGCAGTGCCTATCTTTTTCAATATCATTCCTTTGCAAATAAATAAAACTCCATTTTAAGCAGACGGGGGCTCCGCCGCAAAATGAAGTTTTGTTTATCTATATTGCAATGGATGGGGGTTACCTGCCGCTTCAAGCTTGGAGAAGACTTGAAATGAGAATCAGGATAATATAATGGTACGATTCGTTCACTGCATATAGTTTCACTTTATATATCTATTTCAAAGGATACGCTCGTTCCTTTATTCACAGTACTGATAATGGTTAATCCCTTTCCGTAATGCTGATGCAATCTTTTTTCTACGTTTAATACACCTACCCCTGATTCGCTATCCGATTCTCCTTTTAAAATGTCAGGAATGTCTGCTTCTTCTATTCCTGCCCCGTCATCCGCAACGGTAATCACTGCTTTGGAGCGGGAAGAATTTTTTTGAAAGCTTATAGTCACCGTTCCTTTTCCCTGTCCGTTTCTAATTCCATGCTGGACCGCATTCTCCACTAATGGCTGGATCGATAGGAAAGGCACATTGACTCCTTCTTGTTCGTCCAGCTTCCATTTCACCTGCAAGGCTTCCCCAAAACGGACTTGCTCAATAAATAGATAAGAACGAACAATGTTTAATTCTTCTTCTAAAGGTATCAAGTCCTTCATTTGCTGAAACCGAAATTTACTTCTCAAGAAATTGCTGAGTTCATCGAGAAGCCTGCGCATTGCCTCTACATCCCACTCACTCAAGGCCATAATCGAATTCAGTGTATTAAACAAGAAATGCGGTTGTATTTGAGCCTGCAGCCAGGCTGTTTCTAATTGTAATTGCTGCTCAGCAACACGCTTCATTGTGATTAAAGAGTCCATCCGGGCTTTCAGCTCTATAGGCTCCACAGGTTTGGTAATATAATCATTTGCTCCCGCCAAGAAGGCCGCCTGAATGTCAGCATTTCCTCCGGTCAGCAGCAGGACAGGGAGTTCTGTCAGGGTATAACGCTCTCTAATCATACCGGTAAATTTATAGCCTGATATTTCCGGCATCATAATATCGGAAATGACTAAGTCCCAATCCCGCTTCTTCAGTTCTTCGAGCGCTTGCTTTGCACTGGTCACCGTCATCGTATCGTATGCATCTTCTGACAAAATGGAGTTTAATGCTAATAAACTCGCCGGATTATCATCAACCAGTAAAACTGCCGGAGTCTGGCCGTCATGTAATGGTGCTAATTCAGCTTCTATCTTCTCTGAATACTTGACATCCGTCTGTTTCGTCTGATTGGAGAGCTGTACAGCTGATTGCGGAGAGGCTAATTCTAAAGTAAACGTAAAGGTTGTTCCCTCCCCTTCTTTCGAGGAGACCCAAACCCTGCCTCCATGAAGCTCAACCAGCTGTTTCGTAATACTTAATCCCAGCCCGAACCCGCCTTCCTGCATCCCACTTGTTGCATTATCCTGTTCATAAGGAAGAAACAACCGTTTTTGCATTTCTTCACTGATTCCGATACCAGTATCTGTTACATGGATTTCCGCATATTTTTCTTTTTTTGCTGCAGATATAATTACTTCTCCCTGATTCGTATATTTAACAGCGTTTCCTGCTAAATTAAATAAAATCTGCGTGACGCGATTTTCGTCCGCATAAACTGCTGGAAATTCCTTTGGTATCTTATTGACCATTTGCAGCTGCTTCATATCTGATGAAAGCTGCAGCAAGTCCAGGACGCCGGTTGCAATAGGCTCCAGAGCAACCGCCTGCTTGTTCAAACGCGGTTTCGTACGATTTAAATTCCTCGCTTCCAGCAAATCTGTTAATAAAAGGTTCATTCGCTTTCCGACGTTCAATACCGTATGAAGTTCACTTACACTCCGCTTTGACAATACTGCTTCTTCCCTGTCCATGACAGCCTTAGAAAGCAGCATGATACTATTTAAAGGATTGCGGAACTCATGAGAAGTATTCGCCAGAAATTGATCTTTTTCTTGATTCATCCGTTGTAAGCTGGACGCCAATTCTTTTGTTTCTTCATGCATTTGAAAATACCCTTTAAACCAGACAATGATATAGCATACGACCGCAACAATCAGATCAAATGGATAAAACGTTAAATAAACACTTTGTTCCCTCCATGTTAAATCCCATATATAATGATGAACGACAGCAAAGAAACTAAGTACAAGGAACATATTCGTTGCAGGATTCTGTCTATACAGCCGGACTACAGAACAGAAGGTAACGATAATAGCTATGAAAGCAAATAGATAATAAACAGGAAATAAAAATAGAATCTGCGGTATAGATAAAAATAAGGTTATTCCCATCATGGCAAATATACTCCATTTATAAAAAGGAAATATCCTTTTCCAATATGGCAGCTCCAGATGATTTGTACATTGCAGCAAAGCATAACATCCCAGCAGAAGCAAGGTGTTCGCTATGCGAAAATCGAAATCATAAGATATATTGAAAAACTGGTGAATCAATTTATCTCCATTACTTAAAAGAGATGTCATAATCATGCAGAACATTAATATAGAAAAATACAATAGATACTTATCCCGATTTCCGATCAGATATAAAATGAAGGTATATACTGCATGAATTAAAAAGATAACAATGATGCTGATTTGAAAATAACTGGACAGCTGCGTTCCGCTTGAGATAGCCTGCTCTGTCCCGAATCTCACAGAACGGATAATACCGCTGCTCCTGATATCTTTATAGTTGGCTGCTTGAATAACGATATCGATAATACCTTCTTCATCTGCTGTAAAAACGATTCTCTGCGGTAAATTTTTTGCAGTATATTGTTCTTCTGCTGCAGCTATCTCCCCAGATGATGCCAGTTTCCTTCCGTTCACATAGATCTCCGATGAACTGCGAATACTTGGTATGTATAACCCATAATTTTGTTCTGCATCACGATCCACTTTTATTTGCAGCCGGTAGCTTCCATATCCAAAGGAAGAACCTAGTATATCATTCCATCCTCTGGGGACTTCTATAATATCTGATTCCCCCTGCACCGAGCTCTCATCCATAATAAAGCGGGAAGGATAAAACTCCCACTCTCCATCTAAAACCAGTGTTTCTTCCTCTCCCAGATCCCAAGTTTGGATATCAAGCATCCCATTTTGAATATCGGGCTGTACCTCCTCTTGAAAAAGACCCGTCCAAATCAAACGGAAAGCAGACAAACAAAGCATAAAAACAAGCAAAATCACTGTCAGCTGAATCGCATTTTTTTTCATTCTTCTTCACTCTTCCAGACCCATTTTCTAATGCTATAATTTTTCATTTACTAATATTCGAGCTTCTTCGTCAAAACTTACCAGTGCACTTATTTGAGAAATTTTACGAGATGAAGGTGACTTATTGTGAAGGGTATCATTTATCAGATTATCTATTATTTGCAGCCAAATGTTCCTTATCTCATTTCTTTCTTTCATAATCCAATCAGCTTCTACCCCTTGCAAATAATCCCCTTGATAGGTTTCTAATAATTTCATATGTGCTTTAACTGATACATCATTCTCCTGCAAGGCCCTCCATGCTGCTTGTTTCCAGCTAATAGATTGAATATCCACTTCTTCTCCCAAGGTTATTTCATAAGATTCCTCCTGACTGACTATCTTAATTGGGATTCCTATTTGCTGAATTACCTTTCTTATTTGATAAACGGTGGAATACAATTGAGAATTGGCCTTTTCCCAGGAGAGGTGGGCCCACATGAAATCTATCAGCTTTTCCTTTCGAATGGTATTTCTATGGTTTTGAAGAAAATAAAAAAATAACTCCTTTGCTTTCGACGTTCTCCACTTTACTTCTATCGGGCTCTCTTCCTTATAAAAACGAACTGTACCCAGGTTTTTGATATGATACGCTGCATTTAACGGAGCTTTATGTAATATTTCATCCTTTTCTTTGATGCGTTCAATGGTCAACTCTAACCTCTCTAACTGTACCGGCTTCAAAATATAATCTAACGCATTCAGTTCAAATGCTCTGACTGCATACTCATTATAGGCTGTGACAAAAGCAATATTTAGAACGGGCTTGATATTTAACAGCTGTTCAGCTAAATCGATCCCCTGTATATCAGGCATATGAATATCCATCAATACGGCATCTACGTCCTCCGTTTGAACATGATTTATTAACCCTTTCGCATTATTAAATTTACCGGTAACCTGTACTCCTTCTATTTTGTTTAAGAGAAAATCCAAATACTGCAACGCCAATGGTTCATCATCAATGATACAAATCTTCACGCTTTCATCTCCATCCGTTTTTATCGTATACATAATATTAGAAAAACTTCCATTGCGGTTAAAGCGAGTTTGAAAACATCTTTTTGCTTTTTATACAGATGCTATCTGGTGATAAACGATTCTATTGCTTTGATTTTCAAAAACTGATCCTTATTCTTTTTATACCATATATCGAACAAAAAAACCTTACTTTCTCACACATTTTAATTCTTTTATACAGCGGGAATGAATTTCAAAGCTGGGGAGTAACTTAACGTAAGTTTTTCAAATAAAAAAAGACCAGCTAAACCAAATTCAATTGGTTTGCTGATCTTTTTTTATGCTTTATTTTATTTGATATGCCTAATACCATTTCACCTTATATTAAGATGCATTGGAAACAACAATTTCTTCGTCTTCAACATCTACATGAATGTCTGTTACATCTTCTCCTTCAAGAATCAAATCTGTTAATTGATCCTCTACTTTATCCTGGATAACACGACGTAATGGACGTGCGCCAAAGCGTGCATCATATCCTAATTGAACAAGACGTTCTTTTGCTGCATCAGAGATAGTGATGGTAATTTGATTTTCCTTCATGGTTGCTTCTAAATCATGCAGCATAAGGTCTACAATTTGCAGTAAATCTTTTTCTTTTAATTCATTGAAGTTTACAATCGCATCGAAACGGTTCAAGAATTCTGGTTTGAAATAGTTGCTTAAGTTTTCCATTGTCGCAACAGATTCATGTGTTTTCGCATTGAACCCGACACTTACTTTTTTCTCACCAGTTCCAGCATTACTTGTCATAATGATAACCGTATCCTTAAAGCTTACTCTTCTGCCGTGAGAATCGGTTAAATGACCGTCCTCCATGATTTGCAGGAACGTATTTTGCACATCTGGATGTGCTTTTTCGATTTCATCCAGCAACAGAATAGAATATGGGTTTCTGCGGATGCGTTCGGTCAGCTGTCCAGCTTCTTCATGACCGACATATCCTGGCGGTGAACCGATAATTTTAGACACCGCGTGTTTTTCCATATATTCACTCATATCCAGACGAACCAGCGCATCTCTCGTACCAAACATTTGCTCAGCCAGTACCTTCGTCAACTCTGTCTTACCGACACCGGTAGGGCCGACAAATAGGAAGGAACCGATTGGACGCTCTTTTGCTTTTAATCCAGCACGGCTACGGCGGATGGATTTCGCAACTTTACCTACTGCTTCTTCCTGCCCGATAACTTTGGCACGGAGATCGTCAGCTAAGTTTTTCATTTTTTCTTTTTCATCTTTTTGCATTTTTGTTACAGGTATGCCTGTTTTTTCTTCTACAATCAATTGAATGTCAGAAATATCTACATCCAGCGTTTTCTCACCATCTTCAACTTTATCCATCTGCTTTTGCAATTGAATTTCTTGGTAGCGTAGATTTGCAGCACGCTCATAATCTTCTTTTTCGGCTGCTTCCTGTTTTTGTTTCACTACTTCATCCAAGTGTTGCTGCAAGGTTTCAGAATCCTTCCCGGCATTTGCAAGGTTTAATCTGGAACCGACCTCATCCATTAAGTCAATTGCTTTATCCGGAAGGAAGCGGTCTTGAATATACCGGTTGGATAAACCGACAAATGCTTCGACGACTTCATCAGAATAGCGAACCTCATGGAATTTTTCATAACGGTCTTTGATTCCTTTTAGTATTTTCACTGCATCCTCTAAGGATGGTTCTTTTACGATAATCGGCTGCAGACGTCTTTCCAGCGCAGCGTCTTTTTCAATTTGACGATATTCTTTCAATGTTGTTGCGCCAATTACTTGCAGGTCGCCGCGTGCAAGAGCTGGCTTCAAGATATTGCCTGCATCCATTTGTGAGCTTTCTGCAGTACCTGCACCAACAAGCAAGTGAATTTCATCGATAAATACGATCACGTCGTTACGCTCTTGCAACTCAGCAATCAATTTATTCATCCGCTCTTCAAATTGACCGCGGATACCAGTGTTTGCAACTAAAGAAGCGACATCCAGCAAGTAGATTTCTTTGTTCATTAATTTAGTAGGAACATTTCCTTCTACAATATTGACAGCCAGTCCTTCTGCAATCGCTGTTTTACCAACGCCCGGCTCACCGATTAATACCGGATTGTTTTTATTTCTTCTATTTAATGTTTCGATAACTCGTTTAATTTCTTTATCTCTGCCAATGACAGGATCAATCTTTCCTGCTCGTGCTTGATCAGTAATATTTTTTGCTAACTGATCAATCAAGCCATTTCCATTGTTTGATTTTTGTTGTGTTCTAGTACGTGCATTTGCACCACTTTGCTGATTTCCTTGGAAAAAGTTGTTGGCAAATGATTGATCCATATTGCCAAATGGAGAATTAGAGAAAAAGTCGCTGTTCATCATATTTCCTTGTATTTCTTGTAAACATTCATGGCAAAGATGCACTTCCATACGCTGTCCATTCATTTGCATTTGTGCATTAATAGTTGCCTCATTTTGTCCACAGTTTTGACATTTCATTTCTCATTCCTCCTTATAACTTAGTCAGATAGCTTATTTATTCGTTGTTTTGACTTTGACTATCTTTGACTATATTTACATTATACTCTGACCTACTTTGACTTTCAAGTGTTTTGGTCAAATTTTTTTATTTTTTTTTGACCTTTATCTTTTATGCTAGTTTACATATAGGCTAAACCCTTGTCCCGCAAGAGATTTAGCAGCTTATATATTCGTCAGATTTTCGGTCAAAGAGGTCAAAACACACAAATTTATTATAAACTCAACTTTCGTACCTAAGAATAAGCATATATATCTTGCTATTTCAGGGTGAACATGTTCTCCATTACATACTTGCATTTTGGTTAAATATCCGGCCTTGTTGGAATTGGTGATGGTGTGTAGCTCCGCTCCGGCCAACCACTCCGCTTTCCATGGGGACGGCTTCAGCTAACTTGAAAAGAAACCCGCTTTTCAAGTGGATCTTCAGCTCGCCCTGTTCCCATAGGAGTCTGCGTGGTTGGCCTTCGCTCTGATAGGATGCAACAGCGAATGAAAGAAATAAGATTTTAATGGGCTGAAGGAAAATGCAGCTTTTGCCCGAATAACCAATCATAACAGCATGGATATGAAATACAGGGAATAGCTTTTATGCACAGAAAGTAATCTTGGTGGAACATTTTACCATGCAGCATGAAAAAGATGTTCTACCTGATTAGACATCTATTTGGTGAGTTGTTTTTTCACGTATAGAACGTCTTACTAGCGGAGGCGGACCGTTTTGACTCCTGAGGGATCAGCACCATCTGAAGATCCACTTTTGCCAAGTGCTCTTCTTAGCAAAAGTTAGCTGAAGAGCATGCCCCTAGGAAAGCAAAATGGTCCGCCGCAGCGGTGCTTTACACTTCGCCTTCTATATCTTTGTCAAGGAAGTTATCAAAGGAACGATCAACTCCTGTTTCTATGGAAATGAAGTTACTTTTTAATGTGCGAAAGTTGAATTATAAAAAAGAAGGCTTTTTCTTTCTCATAAGGATGATTTGTTTTTGCAGTATATCAAAAAAACTGTCCTTTTAGAAGCGTAACGGTTTATCAGAAATGTTTCTTCTGACTTTCATCCGTTTCTTCTATATAAGGACAGTTCAACTTAATACGGAAACTGTTTTGGCAATTGCTTGCTTAGCCATAAATCGTCTAAGCTTTTAAATTGGTAGCCTTCTTTCTTTAAATCCTGAATCACTTTTTCCAAAGCGGTTGCATTATCACTGGAAACTGCGTGAAGTAAAATAATTGCTCCTGGATGTATCTGTTTCATAATTTCATCGTAAGCATAATCTGCACCTTTTTGTGAGTTGGTTTCCCAATCTTTAAAGGCCAATGACCAAAATACATGAACAAGCCCTAACTCTGTTGACCATTTTAATGTATCTGTACTAAAAGTACCCCGCGGCGGTCTGACATAAATTAATTCATCCTGATCACTGACCTCTGCAACAGCTTGTTCTAAATCGGTCAATTCTTTGTTGATGGCTTCTTTATCCATCACAGTAAAGTCCGGATGATGATAGGAATGGTTGCCAATAATATGTCCTTCATCGACCATCCTTTTGACCAAATCAGGCTCACTCTCCACGTAGTGCCCTGTTACAAAGAAAGCTGCAGGAACCTTTTCCTGCTTTAATACATCTAATATCTCTGGCGTAAATCCTTGTTCATAGCCATTATCAAATGTCAGATAGAGATTTTTCTCACCGGAATCGTCCAGATAAAAAGCATTGTATTTATCTAATACCTCTTGGTAAGTGCCAATTTGGGGCGGTGTATGATTCGAGTTCTTTTGATACCCCCATCCATATGCGTTACCTGTATCCATTGGAAATGCACATAAGAAAAAGGCAAGTGAAAGCAGCAAAGTGATTGTTCTTTTCATTTCAAATTCACCTACTTTTTCTCTTACCTTTTCCTTTATATCTTTATTTTATTCACTTTTTAAAGAACCATTGCAGCAATCCATCCGAAAATAAATAATGGAATATTGTAATGGATGAATGTCGGTACACATGTGTCCCAAATATGATCATGTTTTCCATCTGCATTTAAACCAGAGGTTGGGCCAAGTGTACTGTCTGAAGCTGGTGAACCAGCATCTCCCAATGCTCCGGCTGTACCGACTAAAGCCGCTGTTGCTAAAGGAGAAAAGCCGGCAGCTAAACAGATAGGAACAAAGAGGGCTGCAACAATCGGGATTGTTCCGAATGACGTTCCAATACCAATCGTAATAACCAGACCTAATAACAAGAGAACAAATGCAATTAACGGTTTATTATCTCCTAAAGCAGAAACAGATACCTCCACTAATTCCGCTACAGCACCTGTTTCCTGTAAAACATTCGCAAAACCGGCAGCTGCAAAAATGATAAAAGAAATCATCCCCATCATGGAGATTCCTCCTGACATCACAGAATCCAGATTTCTAAATGGTAATGCTACCAGAACGAACATAGCGATAATTCCAGTCAATGCACCTAAAATCAAATCTTGCGTTATAATTTGAACGATAAGCGCCAATATAATGGCAATAATCGTCATTACATGCTGTTTACTGAAAGTCACCTCTTCGACTAAATTCTCTGGTTTTATTTTTTCTTCCTTCATCAGGTCCTTAGATGTTTTATCTTTTCTATACGTAAATAATATACCAATTAATAGACCAACAATCATTCCGGCACCAGGAATCAGCATAGATAAAGTTACTTCATGTAAAGTGATTTCTCCTCCATTAGAATTCAGTCCATCCAAAATCAGTGTTTGGAAAAGCAAACCAAAACCAGCGGGAATCATCATATAAGGTGCTTTTAAACCAAACGTCAGAGCCACTGCTACAGCGCGGCGGTCCATCCGCATTTGATCAAATAGTTTTAATAAAGGAGGGATTAAAATTGGAATAAAAGCAATATGAACCGGAACTGCATTTTGTGATAAACACGCAACCCCAGCTAATGCGAATAGCATCATTGTTTTCTTCCCTGTTAATACGCGAATAATAAAATTCACTAAAATTTTTGTAATGCCTGTGTAGCTGATAGCCACTGCAAAAGCACCTAATAATATATAGCTTAATGCTGTATTTGCGGCATTTCCCATCCCTGCCACCATTAATTCAACAGAGTCAGTAAATCCTAATCCGGACATTAAGCCGGCAGCAATCGTTGAAATTAAAATAGATAAAATAACATTTACCTTTAATAAACATAAAACAGTCATTAATAGGACTGCTGAAAGAACAACCCATTCCATTTTTCTTCCCCCCAATAATCATTACATTTTCTCTTTAATACTTTATCATAATAAAGCATTAAAGAGAAAATTGCAATATATTTTTGCTAAATATGTAAAAAGGACTGTCTTTTCGACAATCCTTTGATGTTTATTTTACTTTAAAGGAGAAAGATAAATAATCCTGTACAGGGATCCAGGCCCCGATTCCTTGCTTGGTTACATTCTTAATTTGAATGGTTTTATTGGATCCTTTTAATTCAATATATACTTCTCCGAATGTCACCTGCCCTTTCTCATTAACGGCCGGCGCATAAGCATCCAGTATCCCGTGCTTTTCCGTTGGGATGTTATACGAATTAGTTAATTTTGTATTATGACCAATAACAGCTTGATACGAAAGAGGAAGCTTTGTATTTTCGCTGGCTTTTAACAGCATCATCGTTTTTATTTGTTCCGGATTACTTATTTTACTGGTCAGGGCGCCATTTATTTCTTTTTCTTCCTGCTGATAATAGCTCATCTCCTGGGCTTTCTCACCGCCAACATTATTCATTTCATTTTTATTGATATGCTGGTATTCCCAATTAATATTTGATTCCGCAGATTGATAATTGATTGGCCACCTTCCCAGATAGACCATACCGCGATATCCGATTGCTATAGGAGATGGTTTGATACTGCTTTCATTCAAAATCTTAATCAGCTCCGGATTTTCGATTGGAATGCCGACCTCTTCGATCAACTCTTTCGTTAACTTGCTGGGTTCAATAATCTCCTGGTCTTCTGTTGAATTCGGAAATGTGTTTTCTTTTGAGATATCCAGTACATGGCTAGGTATATTCAATCCTTCTTTTATTTCTTCAGCAAAGCTGCTGATTGGCATCAAGAGCCAGATTAAACATAAAAGAAGTGTAAAAAAATAAGCACGATTGCATTTTTTCATTCCCGTACCTTCCTTTCTTTTTGTTTTATTTTTTCAGAAAGGAAGGAAACTATACACCAGAAGCCTTGAGACTTTTTGGAAATTATAAAGAATACAGGAAAAATAAACTTTTCAATGCAAAAAAGAGACACCGGAATGTCTCTTTATCATTTGTCAGATGCTGTTGTTACATGCAGTAAACCTATTTTACAAAAACACTATATTTTTTCTCTAAACGGTCCTGAAGCATGCCGATTAAAATACAAACCGGCCAATAAATAAGTGCCGTCAAGACGTACATGGTCATTGCATCAAATTCTCTTCCAGCGACAATTTGTGCTTTTTGGAATAATTCCGGCACTGTAATCACTGCAGTCAAAGACGTCGCCTTCACAATATCCATAAAAACATTTGTTAAAGGCGGTATGGCAATTCGGGTAGCCTGGGGCAGAATAATTTTACGCAGGGTCAGCCAATAAGGCATATTTAACGCCCGAGAAGATTCCCATTGGCCTTTCTCCACGCTATTTAATGCCGATCTGTCGATTTCCGCAATATATGCGGCACTATTTAAACCCAATCCAATGATTGCAGCATGGACTGCGACAAGCTGGATTCCGGCAGAGGGCAAGCCCAGATACAGGATATATAAAAATACAATAATTGGTGTTCCCCGCATAAAGGATATATAGAGCCTGGCCGGCCATCTCAGAAGAACGTTTTCAGACCCTCTTGCCAGCGCTAATAAAAGCCCCAGGACAAGCCCAATCAGCATACTGCCGATGGAAATCAGTAATGTTATCGGCAGGCCGCCAAGAACAAAAGGCAGACTCTCCCACGCTAATTGAACATCAAAAAAACCGCCAAAATCAATATTTGTTATATTCATTTTAAACCTCTAAAAATCCAGACCTTCTACAATTTCGACTTCTACATCCGGTTCTTGGGAAGCGTCTTCTTCGTAAAATTCTTTTGCCAGTTCACTTAATGTTCCGTCTTCACGCATATCATTTAAAGCACTGTTCATTTCCTCCTGAAGCGTGGTAGATTCTTTTGGCATCATTAGAGCCTGCTCCGTTGGATTAAATTTTAAAGTCGGGTGCAAGTGCAAATCAAAATCAGGAAATGCCGCTACCCCGAATTTAGTCAAATAATAATCATTTAATACTAAATCCGTTCTCGCTGTACTGATATCACTTAGATAAGCTTCATTCGGTGCATTACCATAGGTTTTTACTTCTGCTCCATAATGCTCTGCGATTTGACTGTAAATAGTCGAGGCTGCCCCGCCGGCTTTTTTACCCTCTAAGTCTTCCAGTGTTTCTATTCCTGAATTATCTGATTCTCTGACTGCTGCGACAATATACGAATATTTATATGGATCCGTAAATCCAAATTTTTCTTGATTGGTTTCTGTAATCGTAGCATCATTTGCTCCTACATCAATTCTGCCGCTATTGATTGCAGTAGCTAAATCATCCGCGCCCATGATTTCAAATGAAACTTCTAAATCTAAGCGCTCCCCGATTTCTCTCATAATCTCTACGGTATAGCCTGTCAACTCATCATTTTCATCGTAGTAGGATGCGCCAATCAATGTTCCAGAAGTCCCTGCTACAATTTCCCCTTTTTCCTGTATGCTCTCCCAATGTTCATCTGTTACCTCTTCCTGGTCTGCAGACCCGCAAGCAGCCAGCAACAATGCCGCTAGAAGAATAAAGCTAAAAACAAATATGTTCTTTCTCATTCTAAACCCTCCCTGTATTATACTTTTTACATAAAATCAGTATAACAAAGAAAGATTTGTATGAAAACACTTTAATATCCTGTTTATGCTTTTCAATTTATTATATTAGTACAGAAATAAATCGGAAGCACATGCTTTTTAATTTCATTCTTAAAAAAAGAAACGGCAAGCTGACTCGCCGTTTCTTTTTAACGTCTTTTCCAATTTAGAAGGGCTGCATTAAAAATACCGCCAATAATAATAATGATTCCAAATAAATAAAACCAAATTAATAAAATAATGATGGTGCCCAAACTGCCATAAGTCGCAGAAAAATTCCCCAGGTTATGTACATAAAAAGAAAATCCCCAGGAAACCAGCTGCCACGCAAGCGTTGCGAATGCAGTGCCCCATACAACCTGTGAAAATTTAAGACTCCGGTTAGGCGCCAGCTTATACAAAAAGAGCAGTACAATAAAGAAGATAAAAGAAGACACAACCCAGCGCAAGGTTCCCCACGCCGCTAAAAATGATTCCGTAAATCCGATCCATGAAAAAAGATACGTGCCAATCATTTTTCCGAAAACCGGAAGCAGTAAAGCTAAAATAATAATTAAAACCATTCCTATGGTAAGCACCATCGCCACAAGCCGTGAAACGATAAATGACCGGTCTGTTTTTATCCCGTAAGCGTAATTAAATGCTCTTGTAATTGCATTGACACCATTGGATGCTGCCCATAATGTTCCAATAATACTGATGGAAAGCAGTCCGCTGTTTTGTACAGTCAATGATTGCAGATTTGTTGTAATCAGCCCCATCACCTGTTCCGGTGCAAAGTCGCCAATCGTTTCTAAAATTAAATCCATATCAATTGGCAAATACGGAATCAAATTAAGTAAGAAGATTAAAAAAGGGAATAAGGACAAAATAAAGAAGTAAGCAAGCTGAGCTGCTAGTCCAAACACATCTACTTCTCCATAATGCCTCCAAAAATATTTACCTATACTCTGCAGATTTCGAATATTTCCCAACCTCCCCTTCCCACTTTTCAGACGGCTTGTTCAAAAAAGGAGAAGGCGGATGCTACTAAAGATAAACATTCCATTTTTTCACTTTCACTTTATGCGGATGTTCAAAAAGTCCAATACAAATAACACGCCGAATTTCTGCGTTGGCGGACTTTTTGAACACACACTTTAATCCTTCTATTTGAACATCCTATACTATTCTATTTCTTTATTCGAAAATTTATTCGTTACTTTATCTAATGTTTGTTCTACTTGCTCTAAAGCATTCATCGCATTAGCAGAGCCGCTTTCAAAGGCTTCGTTTACCTTATCCACTGTACTTTGCAGCCCTTGGATTGCTTCAGAAGGATTGCTGATATAATAAGACGAAGCAGATTTTACCTCTTTTACTTTTCCGCAGGCATAACTGCGTGCCTCTTTATCCAATAACGCTACTGCGCCTCCTGCTACTGCTCCTGCAACAATACCTAAAATAATTTTACGTTTTCCCATTAGTATCTCTCCTTTAATCTAAATGATGCTTTTCTTTTAAAAATTGAAGCAGTCCGTGACAGCCCTCTGAAACTAATCGATATGTCTGATCGAAATCCCCGGTATAATATGGATCAGGGATATCCTCTTCTTCTATGTTTTCCACAAATTCCATTAATTTCACGATAGCTGCACTTTCCTGATTGTTGGACCCTGTAAGTGTATTATAATTATTCTGATCCATCGCAACCATATAATCAAATTGCTTATAATCATCTGCTGTCAGCAATCTTGATTCCATTCCATCACAGGAAATCCCCTGCTGATCAAGTATCTCCTTTGTCCCGGAATGCGGCGATTCCCCAAGATGCCAGTCACCGGTTCCGCAAGAATCGACCTGAATCTTCTTTTCCAGATGCTCTCTTTTCACAAGGTCACGGAATATCGCTTCTGCCATTGGAGAACGGCAGATATTCCCTAAACATACAAATAATACACGCACCAATCCCTACACACCTCATTACTTATTTCTCGTCTGCTTCCAAAGAAGCTCTTCCCATTGTATATCCCAAATACCTGAATAAGTTTGGGATATTCTACATTAACTCCATTATAAGCAACTTAGCCTGATAAGCAAAGACTAAATTGCAGAAAGTTGTTATTCCGTTTCCATTTTTGTCGAAAAATATTTAGTTAAAACAAACTCAAATCCCAGCTGTTCGCAATATGACGGAGTAATTTAATTCCTGCAACACTATTTCCCTGCTTGTCCAAAGCTGGTCCAAATACACCAATACCACAGCCGCTTAAAAATGGCAACTCATTTTCACGCACTCTTGGAGGGACAACTGCCAGAATCCCGCCTGAAACACCACTCTTTGCAGGAATACCGACATAAGAAGCAAATTTCCCTGAAGCATCATACATCCCGCATGTCAACATTAAAGATTTGGCAATACGCACGATATTCCTGGGAATAATTATTTCTTCTGTTTCAGGGTGAATGCCATCATTCGAAAGAACCAGGCCTATACGGGCTAAATCATCTGTCGTAACATTAATCGAGCATTGCTTAAAATATGTTTCTAAGGTTACTCCTAAATCGGATTCTAAATATCCTTCTTCTAATAAGTAATAACCAATGGCTCGATTACGCATGGAAGTATCACGTTCCGATACATATACATCAATATCAATTTCCGGACGGCGGCCAATCATTTTTTCCATTAATTGAAATAATGGTTCCAGCTTTTCATCTGATGTGTTCCCGCTTAATAATGATGAGGTAGTAATTGCTCCTGAATTGACCAGGGGATTAAATGGCCTCTGGTGTCCCTTAACTTCTAAGTGCATAATAGAGTTAAACGCTTCCCCTGTCGGTTCCACATCTACTCTTTGCAGAACATAAGCTATTCCTCTGTCCATACATGCCGTAATAAAGCTAAGAACTTTAGAAATACTTTGAATAGAAAACTCATGCTCCACGTCACCAGAGCGGATTTCTGTTCCTTTCTTCCCAATAATCGTAATGCCTAAAGAATTGGGATCTGCTTCTTCTAATTTTGGTATATAATCAGCAACTTTTCCAGTGTCTGTCTGCTTTTTAAAAAACTCTACCCAGCCGTCTACATATTCTTGAATCCATTGCTCCGTTTTTTCTGTATTTAAATTCACATGTCCTTGTACCATTTTGACACCCCTTTACTATAAATTGAAACTATCTTCATTCTAAAACTTCTTATAAAAACTATACCCCGTAAAGCATCATTTTAGCCGTCAATCTTTTCCATGATGCATTTATTTTCTTACCTGACAGAGAGTTTGGCCGGAACAATCAACCATATGATTAAAAAGCACTCTTTTTTCGGAAGCTAAAAACCACAAAAATTTCTGTCATTACAGCATTTTTGTGGTTTTCACTATTGTAGCATGAAGCATCTTATGTAAAAAAACCTCCCGTATGAATGGCTCTTCAATAAAAAGCATTGTCATTCACGCGGAAGGTTTTTCATTTATCTTATTCTATTAAAAGAATCTGTTTATTTTCCAATAAACATTTGAGTCCAATAGTTTCCATCTTCTACATGACCAATTCCGATGTGAGTGAAATCACCATTCATAATGTTTTCACGGTGTCCTTGGCTGTTCATCCATGCATCTACAACTTCTTCTGGAGATTGCTGACCTTGAGCAATATTTTCACCAGCAGTATTGTAATCAATACCGAAGCTTTGCATCATATCAAATGGAGAACCGTAGTTCGGGCTATTATGATCGAAATAGTTATTTTCTTGCATATCTTGTGATTTCGCACGAGCTACTTCACTTAACTCTGTGTCTATTTCAAGCGGTGCAAGACCTTCTTTTTCTCTTTCTTGGTTAGTTAAGTCAACTACTTCTTGTTCAAATTGACTTACCTCTCCATCTGCCTGATTGTTTTCTTGATTTTGCTGATCTGCTTCCTGATTTCCAGCCTCTTCTTGATTTGCTTCTTCAGATGACTGGTTTTCAGCTGGCGCCTCAGCTTCTGTATTTGGAGCTGCTTCTCCGTTTATCATATTAAAGCAATCGAAATTGCTCGTATTTAATGTGTCCCAACCTTGACCGTTCACAGAATAGTCGTTCTGTGCGGAATTTTGAGGAAAGGCTCCTGAATTTGCAGATGCTTCTACATCTGAAACGAACGCTCCTCCAAACAATACGGTTGCTGACAATGCAGTAGCAATGCCTACTTTCTTAAACATGCACATACACTCCTTTTTTTGTTGTTTTGTTTTGTGCGAAATCATCATAACACAGGGTTTTCTGTAATATTTGAAATAATCAAGGCAAGGTTTACCAGAGCCCTTTTTCCCACTCTATTTTTTTGCTTCTAAACTTGTAAAACCTTATCAAATCTACTATTCTAAATGAAGTATAATTCTCCTGCTTTGGAAATTAATCAATCGACAGGAAATCATTTCTATAAAATGAATATTGACAAGTTTCTACAGCAGGTCTAATGTTACATCATAAGCACATTTGTAACAGAAATGTTACTTGATTTCATTTCGCTTATGTTTTATTTTAAAAACTAGTTCTTTCTATATAATAAAGGGAGTTCAATACCCCCAAAAAAGCAATCATTTGATAGAATAGTATTTTAAGAAAGTGAAATAATTTTGTTATTATTTATCGATAACCAGCAGACTTAAAGTAGCAGCCGATTTAAAATAAACGCTGCGCCGGTTACGATATTTTGTCGTGAATTGTACATTATTACTATAAAGAATCAAAAAATGGAATCATTTAAATTAGATATGTATATGTATGAAATGTATAAAAGCGGATATGTAACGGACTGATATGAAGTAATGATTTTTCATTCTTTTTGAGGTTTGTTGAATATTCACTTACAGAGGAAAATTAAAAACCCAATAAAAATGAGGCGTTGGAAAAGGAACTTCTTAGTCTTATTTACTGGACTTTTTGAATACGTACTTATACGGAAAAGTGCCGTAGTTTATCTTTTCTGTCTACAATCAAAAATAAAAATTGGAATTATAATGGAGGATTTTATATATGTTTTCAAGTGCTGAAATTGGTATTGATTTAGGAACTGCAAATATTCTGGTGTATTCAAAATCAAAGGGAGTTGTTTTAAACGAACCTTGTGTAGTAGCAATTGACGTGAATACAAAGCAAGTAATGGCTGTCGGAACAGAAGCAAAGGAAATGGTCGGTAAGACGCCGAAGAATATCATCCCGATCCGTCCTTTAAAGGATGGGGTAATTGCAGATTATGACGTTACTGCTCAATTACTGAAAGAATTACTTAAAAAGGTAAGCAAAACATTGGGGATGTCCATGCGCAAACCGAATGTCATTGTATGTACCCCGTCAGGCAGCACAAGCGTAGAAAGAAGAGCCATTCATAATGCGGTCTCAAGCTATGGCGCAAAACAAGTTCATTTAATTGAAGAACCTGTTGCTGCAGCAATTGGAGCAGATTTACCGGTAGATGAGCCTTACGCTAATGTGATCGTGGATATCGGCGGCGGTACCTCAGAGGTTGGTATCATTTCCTTTGGAGGTATTGTATCCTGTAACTCTGTACGTACTGCAGGAGATAAAATGGATGAAGAAATTATTCAGCATATCCGGAAGCAATATAATATTTTAATTGGAGAACGCACTGCCGAAAATATTAAAATGGAAATTGGGTATGCACATCCAAATCATAAAGAAGAAACAATGGAAATCCGCGGCCGTGATATGGTTACTGGACTTCCAAAAACAATCGAAGTTACTTCTACCGAAATTTATGCGTCCTTAAAAGAATCTTTAGAACAAATTTTAGAAACGATTCGTTCAACATTGGAAGAATGCCCGCCAGAATTGAGTGGTGACATCGTTGATAACGGGATTGTTCTTACAGGCGGCGGTTCTCAACTAAATGGAATGCAGGAGTGGCTTGCAGAAGAGCTTAGCGTTCCTGTTCATATTGCTCCAAATCCGTTAGAATCTGTTGCTATTGGAACTGGACGGGCGTTGAAAATGATTCACAAATTACAAAAAGCAGCAAAATAGAATTTATTTTTCTCTGAGGTGCACCCAGAAATAGAATAAATTGCGCTATTTAATTCCTTTTTGACCTATCATAATCATATACGGGGGCTTATACTCCCTGTATATGATTAAAAAAGCTTTTCCTTTTAAAAATTAGAGTTTTAAAGGGCTTTTTAAAGCTGTCTAAAAGAATGGTTAGAAAGAAACGAAGCAACGAGCTCACTTGGTTTCTCTCTCCATCTTTTATATTTAAAGTACAACCGTCTCTTTTGAGCAAAATCAACCAAAGTTTCTTCCTTTTTTAAAAATACCGAATGGGAAGTTCTTTTTGTCGTGCTCTTTAATGAAATCGTTTTCTATATTAACTTATCTTTGTCAAGAAACTGTGGATTGTGTTTCCATCGATATTTTTTCTTTAATCATTACTCCCCTTTTTGCCATCTCGTTAATATAAGCTTTTCCAGGGATGATTTTTTCAGGCGGGTATACTCCTTTTTTTGTGATGGTCCCTCCAGCAATCATCTGTGCAGCAATAGAAATGGTATTCGCTGTTGCCCGTGCCATCGCCGTCACACCAGTCTCCTGATCTTTATATGTCACCATTTCATAGGTGAATACCGTTTTTACACGCTTGTTATAGCCTGTAATTACAGCACGTAATAAAACGGCATCTTTTTTATCCTTTAAATCGACAATAGGATCAAGCACCTTCAGCAAAACCTTCCGGGGGCTGACTTTTACACCATCGATAACCACCTCATAATTGTTCCTGGTTAAATTCAAATCGACCAGCAGCTTGAATTTTTCTGCATGCCCGGGATAACGTATTGTTTTATATTCCAATGTCTCTAAATAAGGAAAAGACTTTGTCAGTGTTGATGTTCCGCCTGAGGTGTGAAATGCCTCCAACTCTCCAAAATCAGCAAATTCTATCGGCTCTATTTCAGATAAGGATGGCACGGTGATTAATTGATGATTCCGGATAATCTCTGATGGATCGGTATAATGATCTAATACCCCTTCCATAGAAAATACATGATTATATTTTAAAGGTGCTTCCGGATGGACAGGAATCCCGCCTACAAATAATTGAATGGAAGCTGCTTTTTCTAATTTACTGGCACCATAGCCGGATAATATATTAATCATACCAGGGGCTACCCCTAAATCAGGGATAATGGTTACACCGGCAGTCCTCGCTTCTCCTTCCAGCTCCAGCACTTTATCCGTAATATGATCGATGTGACCTCCCAAATCTACGACTGAGGTTTCCACTTTGATACCAGTTTTTGCCACTATTTCATTAAAGGTATAAAACAGGGCGTTCACTACCACATCAAAGCGGCTCATAAAATCAGCGAGCTCCGCTTCATTTTTTGCATTTACCTGATAGGCCGTCATCAGGGGTGATTGAAGCTGATAACAAATCTCCTGAGCCCTCCCTAAATCGATATCTGCAAGACCAATTTCTTTGATGCCCTCACTATTTGCCAGATCTCTTGCTACCTCTTTCCCCATGAGACCGGTTCCTAATACTCCTATTTTCATGATGATTCCTCCTTTTCGCTTCCTGCTTTTCAAGGCACCCTATCATGATAGTCTATGCATCTGTATCAATTTGGGCACGCTGCAGCTTCCCGCTATAATCGACATAGACCGCCTTCCATTCTGTAAAAACATCAAGCGCCTGCACACCGGAATCACGATGCCCATTTCCCGTGCCCTTTGTTCCTCCAAAAGGTAAATGGATTTCCGCTCCTGTTGTTCCTGCATTGACGTAAACAATCCCTGTATCTAAGTCACGCTGCGCTTGAAAAACCCGATTCACATCCTGCGTGAATATAGAGCTGGATAAGCCATACTTCACCTTATTATTTGCAGCAATTGCTTCTTCAAAATTATTTACCTCAATGAGTGAAACAACCGGCCCAAAAATTTCTTCCTGTGCAATTCGCATATCTATCGTAACGTCAGTAAATAGCGTCGGTTCAAAGTAAAAGCCTTTCTCATAATTTTCTACTGTAAGCTGTTTACCGCCAGCAGCTAATTTTGCTCCTTCTTCTTTCCCAATTTCTATATATTTTAAGATTTTATCTAAGCCGGCCTGATTAATGATTGGACCAATCTTATTATTGGAATCAAGTCCATCTCCTATCGTCAGGTTTTTCATCGCTTCTAATAAACGTTCTTCCAGTGTTTTTCGAACAGCCTTATGAACAATAACGCGGCTGCAGGCGGTACAGCGCTGGCCGCTTGTTCCAAAGGCGCTCCAGAGAATCCCTTCTACGGCTAAATCAATATCTGCATCTTCCATTACAATCACAGCATTTTTCCCGCCCATTTCAAGGGAAACCTTTTTCAATTGTTTCCCGCATTCCGTTGCTACCTTTCTGCCTGTTTCATTGGAGCCGGTGAATGAAATAACACGGATTGCATCATGCTCAATCATTGCCTGCCCGACAGTAGCACCAGAACCATAGACAACATGAAGAATTCCTTTTGGCAGTCCTGCTTCCTCAAAAATCCTTGCTAATTCATTTGCCATAAGCGGGGTTTCCGAGGAAGGCTTCCAGATAACAGCATTCCCGGAAACAATTGCTGGAAACGATTTCCACGTCGCAATTGCAATCGGGAAATTCCATGGCGTGATAATCCCGACCACCCCAACTGGGCATCTCTCGCTCATCGCAAATTTATCCTTTAATTCAGAAGGGGTCGTCTGCCCAAATAAACGCCTTCCCTCTCCTGCCATATAAAAAGCCATATCGATTCCTTCCTGAACCTCTCCCCGTGCTTCTTCAATGACTTTCCCGTTTTCCAATGTTAATAGCTGAGATAACCTTTCCTTTCGTTCCTTCATCATTGTTCCTACTTTATACAATAGTTCCGCACGCTGCGGCGCAGGTACCAGTGCCCACTCTCTTTGAGCAATTCCTGCTGATTCTGCTGCCTGAGTAATTGCTTCTGCACTGGAATTAGGAACTTCTGCAATTACTTCTCCATTTGCCGGATTATAAACCTTTTCCTTATTTGTTACCTCTGTCCATTCACCGTTAATAAAGTTTTTTAAATTTCTCTCTTCATTTGTAAGCGTTATCATTTGATTTCCTCCCTTTAAAAAATGATTCAATCACATTTCTCAGGTAAGTGCATTCAACAAATTGATTCGAGATGATTATAAAATACATATAGCTTGAAATACTCTGACAGTTACCCGGACTCTTTGAAAGGTTCAAAAAGGTTAATCTGGTCTTGCGTTTTTCTATCCCACAAAATAATTTACTCTTTCTAATTTTAGTATAATGGAACCGCCAATATGTTTACAACTAATTTCAAATAATTTTCAGAAATTGACATATAAACTTATATTGATTTATTATTGACCGATAATAATCAATCCTAATCTTCATCGATCAAAAATTGGCTGGATAAAGTCCGGTTAAAAACCAAACTTCATCCAGCCAATCAAATGCTTTTTTGTATTGTTTCGATTAAAACATAATTTCTTTTATTTTTTCACGGGGCATTTCCTCACCTGTGAATTTTTCGAATGCAAGCGCGCCCTGCCAAAGCATCATGCCAAGGCCATTAATCGCTTTGCTGCCGCCTTCCTCTGCTTGTTTGAGCAGCTTTGAACGCTGCGGGTTGTATACTACATCGGTAATCACAAGATCATCACGAAGCACGTCTAACGTATCGTCGATAATGCTCAAGTCATCAAGCGGCTTCATACCAAGGCTTGTAGCATTAGCGAGAACGAGGCTTTCAGCAACTTCGCGGCGAAATGCTTCTTTATCCTCAAGCGGTAAAATATTTGCCTTTACTTGGTATTCTTGCATTTCTTCATTGATGTATTTCACGTTTTTTTCTGCGTTGCTGAAAAATTTATCATCACGGGCGAAAACACTAATTTCACGGATACCTGATTGAACAAGCTGCGTGGCTATTGGTGTAGCAACCCCGCCAGAACCAACTAATGTGACTTTTTTTCCTTTAAGTTCGACGCCGTGTTCAAGCAAATTGGATACATAACCAAGCCCGTCTGTGTTATAGCCTTTCAGCTTGCCATTTTCGTTCACAACAGTATTGACAGCGCCGGCATGCTTCGCACCTTCATCAAGCTCGTCCAAGTATTGAATCACTTCCATTTTGTTTGGCATCGATATGTTAAATCCAATAGCTCCTATAGCTTTCATACCTTCTACCGCCTTCTCTAATTCATCGTTACCTACTTCAAATGCAAGGTATGCATAATTTAAGTCTTTCAGCGTATAGCCTAAGTTGTGCATACGCGGGGATAAGCTGTGCCCAATCGGTGTAGCCAGAAGCCCGACCAATTTCGTGTAACCATCTATTTTTTCTAAGTTTTTTTCAAAATCTGCTGCCATTGTATCCATCTCCTCTATTTTATTCTTACTTTAAGAAAAAATCTTCCTTCTTCGGGAAGCGATATAAAGTGCCAACAAAATACCTAGTACTGCAATCACCATATCAAACACAAGGGTCATGCTGATTCCAATTAAATCAACAAGTGAGCCGGTAATGATCGGCACCAGAATAAAAGCAGCACTTGATGCAATATTTACATAGGCTGTGGTGGTTCCTTTGTTTTTCCGGAAAAAATCAGTCATGATACTTAACGCCAGCTGAAAAAGCCCTGAGGTAAATAAACCTAACAAGAAGGTGCTGACCAGAACAACCGGATAGGACTCCACAAAGAACAGTAAAAGCATTGCAATAAAAGCTATAATTGGATAAACAATTAAAACCGTGATTGGTCTAATAAATCGGTCAAGCACTACAGCAAGCAATATGACGGAAACAAGCGCACCGATACTGAAATAACTGAGCAGCTGAACAGAATCATGTTCACTTAAGCCGATAAACTGTTCGCCAAGTTCAGGTAACCATGTTTGCCATACAACGAATAATGCCGTTGAAGTAAAACCAATTAAAATAATAGCCAGGCCCTCTCGCATCATGGACGGTTTGGTTTTTAATGCTTTCTTATCTTGTTCTTTATCTGATTCTTCATCTTCTGAAGTGTCGCCATTTTCTACTTCAGGGAAAGGCATAAAGAATAAGTAAACACCGCTAATGACATAAAGAATACCGAGGATAAAGAATGACCATCCCCAAAATATGCCATTTGCTGCCAAAAAGGAAATCAAGAATGGTAAAACAGTCGCTCCAATGGAGACAAAAGCTTTAACTAAAACAGTTGCTGTGCTCGATTTTTTCGGAAATGATTCAATCAGCGCCGGGTATGTCCCGGAATCCAATAACGAGTTAGCAATCCCAGCAGTAATTGCGAAGGCAAATGCTAAATAATAGCTTGATGTCAGCGGCATACCGAGCAAAAACAGTAAATACAAAAAACTCGCAGCAATAATAATTGGCTTACGGCCGATTTTGTCAGAAAGCCTGCCCACAAAAAATAAAGCCGCTAATTTCCCAATACCGATAGCTGAAACGAGAAAACTGACCTGAGAGGGAGTCACATCATACAGCCGAGATAAATTGCCCATATTAGAAGCAATAATAATATTGATCATGCCGAGCATGAAAAAGTTTAAATAGAGGCCAAATGAGGTCTTTATATAAGGATTGTTCAACTTCTGTCCTCTCCTTTGTTGTTACTAATTGATATACTTAGACTTAGTATGAGCGGCTTAGAAAAATCTATTCTCCTTCATTAACGGTCATTCCTTGCTTTATATTGGAAAGACTAAGAAAACCAAAAATATCACTTAGTTTTTAAAACATCCGTGTTCTTGCTAAGGAGATTGTCCGCTGCGGGAAGCGGAGTATATTTCCGGGGCCTAAAATTACTCACCCCACAAAACCCGTTGGAGCGGTTATTTTCAGCTATCTTTATAAACATTCTTATTCTTTAAGAAAGAGCGTCCTTTATTAAAAGGCCTTGAAGGATATCCCTGTACACAAAGGAATCGATAATGTTACGTTTATGTCAGAATAAAACTCCCCGCTGAAGGAAGCTCCGTTTTATGATATACTGGACATTGATTTTATAGAGGAAGGATTTTACGAATATGGAAAAACAGACAGAACAATGGTCGACAAGACTTGGATTTATTTTATCCTCTGCCGGCGCCGCAGTCGGCTTGGGTGCTATCTGGAAATTCCCTTACATGACCGGGATGAACGGCGGGGGAGCATTTTTCTTTATATTTATCTTATTTACTGTTCTGATTGGCCTTCCGCTGCTTATTGCCGAATTTGTTATTGGCCGCGGCGCTCAGAAGGAAGCTGTCAGCGCTTATCAAAAACTAACGCCGAAACGGAGCATCTTTTCATTTATTGGGCATTGGGGCGTTGCCGGGGCTTTTATTTTAATGTCCTTTTACAGTGTTGTCGGAGGCTGGGTATTGATTTACAGTCTGATGTCTGTCCCTGGTATGGTTATTTCAGATAATAGCGATTATGCTGCTTTATTTGATACCATTACTGGAAGCCCGCTGCTTACGATTGCAGGACTTGCATTCTTCGTATTTTTAAATTCCTTTGTTATCTCTAATGGAATTCAAAATGGTATCGAAAAATATAGTAAAATACTGATGCCTTTATTATTTCTTTTTTTCATTATTATCGTGATTCGTGCATTAACCTTTGAAGGTGCCATGGAAGGCGTACGTTTCTTCCTTCAACCTGACTTTTCCCAGTTAAATGGTGAAAATATTTTATATGCATTGGGACAGGCCTTCTTCTCATTGGCAATCGGAATCTCTGTAATGGTAACCTACAGCTCTTATTTGGCTAAAAATGTCAGCTTAACAAAATCAGCAGCTTCTGTTTCTGTCATGAACATTCTGGTATCCTTACTTGCCGGATTAGCGATTTTTCCAATTGTATTCTCATTCGGTCTTGAACCGACTGAAGGACCTGGATTATTGTTTATCGTTCTTCCGGAAGCATTCTCGCAAATGCCTTTTGGTGAATTATTCTTGAGCTTGTTCTTGTTCTTATTCTTGTTTGCAATTTTAACTTCTTCATTTAGTATGCTGGAGATTATTACCTCTTCGGTGAATGAAAGAGTAAAAGCTTCCCGGAAACAAATCGCCTGGGTTGCCGGAGTGGCCGTATTTATCTTTGGGATACCAGCTGCTTTATCATCCAATGCCCTTGCCGATTTTCATATTTTCGGAAAAACAGCATTCGACGCAAGTGATTTCTTAGTCAGCAACATTATGCTTCCTGTCGGTTGTTTATTCATCGCCTTATTTGTAGGGTTCAAAATGAAGCGCACATTAGTCGAGCAAGAATTTCATGCAGGAAATCCTTTTGGCAACGGGATGTTCCAAGTATGGTACCAGATATTACGATGGATCGCTCCGATTACTATCGTGATTGTTTTCCTTTATTCACTTGGAATATTCCAGCTGTTTTAATAAAGCGAATAAAATCTCTCTGCTTTTGCAGGGAGATTTTTTTTAAAGAATAAAAAGCATATAAAAAAATGCTGAATACAGCCGCTCCAGAATTTGTGTTATTTCTTTATAAAAAAGCAAATAAAACATAGTTATTCTTAGATGGGAGCGAATGTTGTCGACTCCTGCGGGAAAAGCAACAGGTAGACCTGAGCAGGAAGTGGTGTTCTTACCGTGAGGCTGAACGTTGCCCGCGGAAAGCGACTTCCTGGGACTGCGATTACTCGCCCCATCGAATACTGTCGGAGCGGACATCTCCTTGGCAAGAACACCGATGTTTTAAGTGGTGTTCTTGTTTTTTTATTGCATAAACACTTTTTAAATCGGACAATAACGGGAACTATATAGTAATGAACTAATACTATGCTATTTTAAGAAGCCAATTGGAAAGGAGCCATTTGCGTATGGTAAATAAAATTGTTATTGTCGGCGGTGTCGGCGGAGGTGCTACGGTTGCAGCACAGATACGGAGAAACGATCCAGATTCCGAAATTCATATTCTGGAGCGGTCTGGTTATATTTCTTTTGCTAACTGCGGGATGCCTTATTATATCGGAAGAGAAATCACAGACCGAAATCGGGTGATTTATTCTGAAAATGATTTTGCAGAGAAATATCAGCTTTCTATTGAAACCTATGCAGAGGTTACACATATTGAAAGAGAAAAGAAAACCATTTTCTTTGAAAAAAATAATAAGCCTTATGAAATGGACTATGATACATTGATTCTTTCTCCAGGGGCACGGGCTGTTATGCCTGATTTAGATGGCATCACATCCAATACGTTTACATTACGGACCATCGAGGATATGGACCGGATAGAAGCATTTATTTCAGATAAAAAACCAAAAACAGCAGCCATTATCGGCGGCGGATTTATTGGTTTGGAAATGCTTGAGAATCTGCATAGAAGAGGGCTCCAATGCTCGCTTGTCGATCATTCCGAGCATGTCATGTCAAGATTGGATGCCGATATGGCAGGCCATGTAGATGAACATATAAAAGAAAACGGGGTAGATCTTTATCTAAATGATAAGTTAGAAAGCTACTCTAATCATGGCACAACCCTGCAGCTTCAAAGCGGAAAAAGCCTTCAGGCGGATATGATATTAATGGCTATCGGTATTACACCAAATATTGAACTGGCAAAAGATGCTGGTTTGGAATTAGGAGAAACCGGTGCAATTAAAGTTAATAATGTCATGCAGACCAGTGACCCTGCTATTTATGCGCTGGGAGATGCTGTGGAGGAAGTCGATTTTATTACAAAAAAACCAGCACATGTAGCATTGGCATGGCCGGCACATCGTCAAGCATTTGTTGTTGCATCCCATTTAAATGGAGAAAAGATTCAGCGTGACGGTATTTTGGGTTCATCTATTTTCCGTATCTTTGATTTAACGGTTGCTATTACCGGCCAAAATGAAGGTGCTTTAGATGAATTAGGCATTCCCTTTGAAGCAGTCCTGTCCAAAGGATATTCTCATGCCGGATACTATCCGGGTTCGGAAATGCTCTGGATGAAGATTGTATTCGACCCGAAATCAGGACAATTATTAGGGGGCAGTGTTATCGGGCCAAAAGGAGCGGATAAGCGCATGGCTGTATTAGCAACTGCGATTAAAGGCAAACTCACCGTAGATGACTTAACGGACTTGGAGCTTGGCTATAACCCGATTTATTCAGGCTCTAAGGATGCTATTAATATTCTAGGATATAAGGCGAGGGAAAAATGGAAAAAAGCAAATAAATGACACAAGCCGGCTGATAACATCCAGCCGGCTTGTTTTTTAATGATCTTCAAATTGATAAACTAATTCATATCTTGTTTCATCTAATAATTCTGCAACATGCACACGGACGCCGTGACCGAATACAATCTCATCATCCGTCATCGCTACAATCATAGCACGAGTATTATTATGGATATCCAAATAAATATCACCCACAGCAGGCTGTAATGCATCATCATTCTCTGCTAAATAAGAAATCGATTCATCCTGCAGCTGTTTTTCTTCCGGAACAAGGGATTTATCGAAATAAGCAATCTCTTGACTTGCCTCTGCTTTCCCTGGAACCATCACAACATATTCACTATGTTTAACACCATTATCGCGTGTTGTAATTACGTTTCCGTCTTCTACCCGCTCTACCTTCTCTATTTCATTTAATGAATAATGATCTAAAAAGTCCGGAGTAGGCTTCACAATCAAAATATAATCACCCGCTTTTGGTTTTGCATATTGATCAATCGTATATCTTTTACCATAAAAAATAAATGTATCATTATGTTTAGGACGATAAAAATTAATATCTTTTGCGGTTGTTAATACTTGTTTCATATCCTTTAACCGATACATGTGAACAGATTTTTTAAACATTGGTTTGACAGAATATACCTTATGCAATTCATTTTCATAAAATACAAACTGACCTTTTCTTACTTGAAAAAGCTTCATTTAATGACCTCCTTGATTAATCAATTCCAAAATAAGGTACGCTCTTCTTCTCTATATTCCCTTATACTCGTAAAAATGAAACATATAAAAACTTTTCTTTTCAATTTGAGAAGCGATAGATTGTTTTAATTGAGGATCAGGGACTAATATTGCTATACGCAATAAAAGAAGCTTTAGCTAATAGTTACAGGTGCGTTCAGCGCCTTCACACTAGACTTTTTAACCTATCTGGTGATTTTCCAACGTAAGTATAACACGCCAAACAACCGAATGCTACCCAGTTTTTGTATAACTTCAAAATTAATTTCACCAAATCATTTCCCTGATTCAAAGCTTTCTTTTAATAATGATAATTCTTCCCAACGTTCCATCTTTTCTTCTAATTTATCTTCTACCTCTTGCTGTTCTGTAAATAAAGGCTGTACCTTGCCGATATCACTTCCAGCTTCCGCAATTTCCTGTTCAATTTCGGTCAATCGTGATTCGAGCTGAGTAATTTCATCCTCTATTGTTTCCCACTCACGCTGTTCCATGTAAGATAATTTCTTTTTCGTTTTTACAGATGCGGCCGGTTTTGATTCTTTCGGGGCTGCAGCCTTTGTCTGCTTTGGAATCGCGTTTGTTTCCAAGAATTCGCTGTAGTTTCCATAATAAACAGATACCTCCCCTTCCCCTTTGAATACAAAGAGCTTGTCTACAATACGGTCCAGGAAATAACGGTCATGTGAAACAGTAATTACGACGCCTGGAAACGACTCCAGATATTCTTCTAAAACAGCCAGCGTTTGTGTATCTAAATCATTCGTCGGTTCATCTAAAAACAAAACATTTGGTTCGTGCATCAATACTTTGAGTAAATAAAGGCGCCGTTTCTCTCCGCCTGATAACGTACGTATATAAGACCATTGCTGTGCTCTTGGAAATAGAAATTGCTCCAGCAGCTGCTCTGCGGTAATTACTTGACCATCCGCAGTATGCATGACTTCGGCTATTTCTTTAATATACTCGATAATACGTAAATCTCCATCTAAATCTTCATCATCCTGGGTATAATAACCGATTCGCACTGTCTCGCCAATCTTCACCTCTCCCTTATCAGGCAAAATACGCTCTGCCATCATATTGAGCAAGGTTGTTTTACCTGTACCATTAGGACCTATAATACCAATTCTGTCTCCAGGAATAATCTGATGGGAGAAATCATGAATCAGTGTCTGCTGGCCAAAAACCTTTGAGATTTCTGTCAGGTCAATAACGTCATTTCCAAGCCGCTTTGAGCCCGCTTGAATAGCAAGATTTTCTTTCTTCGTATCAAATTTCTTTCCCTTCATTTCCTCTACCCGTTCGACCCGGGCACGCTGCTTCGTCGACCTTGCCTTTGCCCCTCGTTTCAGCCAGGCAAGCTCCCGCTTTAATGTATTGCGATGCTTTTGCTCATCACTTATTTCCTGAGCTTCCCGCTCTGCTTTTTTCTCTAAAAACAGTTCATAATTCCCTTCATAAACATAGAGATTTCCTTTATCCAGTTCAAAAATACGATTGGTTACCCGGTTCAGAAAGTAACGGTCATGCGTCACTAATAAAATCGAGCCGCGATAGCTCTGTAAATATTTCTCCAGCCATTCGACCGTTTCGTGGTCAAGATGGTTGGTAGGCTCATCTAAAATAAGCAAATCAGCAGGCTGAATCAGCGCTTTAGCAATAGCAACCCTTTTCCTTTGTCCGCCAGATAACTCATGAACCTTCTTATCAAAAGCTGTGACACCGAGCTTCGTTAAAATTGTTTTTGCATTGGCGTTAGCCTCCCATGCCTCTGCCTGATCCATCTTTTGCTGCAGCTGTAACAGCTTCTCCTGAAACGACTCGTTCTCCGGTTCCTTCTCCAAATTTAACAGGGCTTGTTCATAAGCACGCATCCGTCTCATTTGCTCTGATTCTCCATAGTAAATCTGCTCAATCACTGTTAAATCCTCATAAAGATCCATTTCCTGTGCAATATATTCAATCTGATAACCCTTTGCATGTTTTATTTCGCCTTGATCCGGATCATCTATTCCTGCAATGACTTTTAAGAAGCTTGACTTCCCTGTTCCATTCACGCCAATCAAACCGATTCGATCCAATTCACCGATGGCCGCATGGATATTTGTAAACAGATTTTTATCTCCATAAGACTTGCTGATATTTTCAATACGTAACATCACGCATCACTTCCTTCATAAAAATATGGATTATGATTTATCAGACTCTTTCTTTTCCCTAATCCACGTCTTAATCATTAGAACGATAAGTAATAATAACCATGAAGTAACCAAGTAGAAAATAAGCTGGCTGGCTTGACTCATCTCTTGGAAAAATGTAAGTAAGCCAATCCACACAATGAGAGTAATCACAAACTGTCCAAGCAGTAATTTCATTTCTAACGCCTCCTTAAAGTTTAGGTTATCTATGTATTCTTGATTTTACTATCTATAAAAAACGCCTAACGTATATTTTATCGCATACGCAGGCATTTTTCTATCTATATTCATTATCTTTTTCGTAAAGGAGCCGTTCATTTATTCATGTTTAATTAAAAATCCTGATCCTTATCGATGTTCAAACACAGCCTCTATTATAATGCCATAAAACGAAACTTCACTCCGTGGGAGTTTTACGTACGGTTCTCCGTGATAAAACAAGTATTTCCACTTATAGATAAAGGTCTTCATGCTTGTTTTTAAATTCTTTACCAATTATTCTTTCTTCATCTGCTCAAACTGCTTCACCATCTGCTCATAGCTTAAAGCGCCAATCGATTTAAATTGAATGATTCCTTCTGCATCAACCATATACGTCACGGGAATCGGCTGAATTCGATACAAATTACTGACTTCGCCTTCTTTATCTAATAAAACAGGAAAGGTCAGCTCAAGTTCTTGGATAAATTGCCCCACTTGCTCCGTGCTCATTTCTTCATCCGTTAAGTTTACAGAAAGAATGACTGGATCATGCTCCTGATAAAACCGCTCCATATCCGGCATTTCCTGCTTGCAAGGTGGACACCAGGTTGCCCAGAAATTAATCATGACCCGCTCACCTTTAAAATCAGACAATTGCAGTGTTTCTCCGTCAAGTGTTTCCAGCGTGAAATCCGGCGCCTTATCCCCAATCTTTGCTCCCTCCTGCACTCCCTCTGCATATGCAGGGTGTATTGTTAGTAAAAAAAGAAGCAAACTAATCATTAACATGTTAATTTTTTTATTTCTCCTCATATAATCACCTCTGTCTTAATTTCTCCGATACTGTCTACGCCATACAAACGTTATCCCGTTTGTTATAATTTACTTAAAAATGAAAGGTTTTGAAGTGTATGACATTACCAAAAGGAACAAAAAACTGTATTACAGATGTCCCGGATGTGCAAGTAGGTCACGTGACGCTGTATGAGCACCTGAATGAAACAGATACGATTTGCACGGGAGTTACAGCTATATTGCCTCATTCCGAAAATATATTCAGAAAAAAAGTCGCCGCTGGAAATGCTGTTATTAATGGCTTTGGGAAAACGACAGGGTTAATGCAGATAGACGAGCTTGGTGTTTTAGAAGCCCCTATTATGCTGACAAATACCCTAAGTGTCGGAGCAGTGATGCAGGGTGCCTTAGCGTATATGCTGGAGGAAACAGAAGAAATCGGTGATACGGCAGGCACAATCAATTTAGTTGTCGGGGAATGCAATGACGGTTACTTGAACAGCATCCGCTTACAAGCTGTCAAACCGGAGCATGCTGTAAATGCTATTCAAAACGCAACATCGGAAAGCAGTCTGGAAGGAGCAGTGGGTGCTGGAACTGGCATGCAGTGTTTAGGATATAAAGGAGGCATTGGCACTTCTTCCAGAATCATCTCTGCCGAAAACAAAAAATATACACTTGGCACACTAGTTGTAAGTAATTTTGGCAGACGTGAACAGGCTTTATTTCCTGTGAATTCTACTGAAAACCCGGATACACCTGACGGATCGATTATGATGATTCTTGCTACAGATGCTCCTTTTTCCGACCGCCAGCTTAAACGGCTTGCCAAGCGTTGTGCAGTTGGACTTGGAAGAACGGGAAGCACGATTGACAATGGGAGCGGCGATATCGCTATTGCCTTTTCTACAGCTGCAAAAATCGCTCATCATTCCAATCAAATAACTGACTCTATGGCAGTGATTCGGGATGATCATCCAATCATGAATCAATTTTTCCAGGCTGTTGCAGAAGTGGTAGAAGAAGCCATTTACCGTTCCTTACAGCAGGCAGAAACCACAGTAGGACGCGGAGGGAGAATGTTGGAAAGAGCTCCGATTTAACGATTTTTATTGTGCTGTATTTCTCTTTCTATGTCGAAAAAAGCCATTATCCAATGGTTCATGGGTAATGGCTTTAATGATTATTTCGATTTATGATAAAAAGATTTTGGAACATCTGAACGGAAAAACATCAGTTTATTTGTTTTCGGATGGTAAAGAGCCAATGCTTTAGCATGCAATCCTAATCGGCCAATCACACGGCGATTTCCGCCGCCGTATTTCTTATCCCCTACTACCGGATGGCCCAGCTCTTGCATATGAACCCGGATTTGATTCTTTCTGCCCGTTTCCAGCTCTACCTCCAGTAAAGAAAAACGTTGATTGGATTGAATAACCCGATAACGTGTCGCTGCCCGCTGACCGTCATTTTTAACCCGGCTGGAGTACATCTTATGTGTCGGACTTTCTTTTAACCAGGAAACAATATAGCCTTTTTCTTTAGTAACCTGTCCTTCCACTAAAACGACATAGGTTCGTTCTTTCACTATATCCTTCCAATTATCCTGAAGTTTGCGTTTTACCTTCTCGCTTTTTGCAAAAACCATCACTCCAGATGTTTCCTTGTCTAAGCGGTGGACGACAAAGATACGATTTGCCGGATCCTCCTGTTTCACATAATCCATCAGCTGATGAAAAGCAGTTTGTCTTCTCTCTTCCTTTGTTGCAATTGAAAGCAGACCTGCTTCTTTATCAATGACAATGATATCTTCATCCTCATAAACGATGGACATGCCAATAAAGATTTCCTGCTTCACCGCTTCTTTATTCTTTAATATTTTAACAACCTGTCCCTTTTCCAGCATGTAATTATGCTGTGTTTGGATGCGATCATCCACAGAAACCTGCCCTCTGGTTAAAATAGACTTTACCGAATTACGGCTGCGGTTTTCTAGAACCTCTCTTAGAAAAGGAAATAGTTCTCCCGATTCCGTAACTTCATAAGTCAAAAATGGCGCAGCTTTTTTCGATCGGGGACGTTTTTTGTTTTTCATGTTAAATCTCCTTTATTCTTACACCGTATAGAATTTCATTTTTCACAAACCTTTTTCAGTATATACACCCTTGCGTATAAAAGCTAGTCCTCATCCTTTACATCAATGTCCTCTGGAATTGGTTCGTCTAAGTAAGCTTGAATGACCTTCCTATACTTCTCGACCTGTTCGAAATATGTTGTAAATTGTTCTTTATTGATTAAATAGTTTTCCCCATCATAAATCGCACGTATCTTCCCTTGTAAAACATAAGTACGCACAATGGATTCATCTATTGATAAATACGCTGCTGTTTCTTTGATTGTTAGATACATTTAAATAAATTGCTTTTGAAGGACGTCATGATACGCTTCATTTTTCTGCATTTGTTTTTTTGCAAACGGGCATAAAGGGATAATATATTTGTCGTTTTCTCGTGCATACAGAACAACTTGCTCCAGCAGCTGTTGAGCAATCCCCTGGCTTCGGAGTTCTTTTGCCACATACGTATGATCAATAACTAAACGGTTCGATCCTGATTGTACAAAAGTAATTTCTGCTTCCGGATCCTTGATATCCTCCCCAACGTAAAATTTTGTTTCTCCTTTATGAATGGTAGCCATGTTAGCCCTCCTAAATATCTACATTTCTTTCATTATACTCTTTCAAGTTTCTGGTCTCAAGACATTATTTTTGTAAGCGTTTTAAATATTAAGAAATTAAACTCTTTTTCTAAAATAGATTGCTGGACGAAACCAGATACTTCTTTCTACAATGAACATGAGGTGATTTTTTGAATACTTATATCCGACAATTATTACCATCCGATAAAAAATTAATGGAAAATATGCAGACAGGAATAGAAGATGATTATATTATACGCATTTTTGAGACTTTATGTACTGGAAACCACGTACTTTTTGGGCTCTTTTATAATAATCAATTAGTGAGTACAGCAGGCTATTCTATTTTCGCATCCGCTTATGCCATGCTAGGCAGATTAAGAAGCGATATTCGTTATCAGGGAAATGGCTATTCCAATCGTTTAACTCAATATGTGCTGAATCAGGCATTCCAAACCAAAGGTGTGGAGTGGGCAGGTGCGAATACACAAGCTCATAACACCCCGGCACAAAAGGTATTGAATAAAATCCATTTGGAAAAGCAGACCGAATTTTATGGTTGCACAGCAAACAAATTGGATGGAATACCTGATACAAAGGGAGCTTGGCGGGAAATAACGGATACAGAAGAAAAACTGAAATTATTAGATACATACCATGTTAAGGAACATACATTTTTCCCGCTTGAATGCTATTACCCTTTTCCAAGCTCGTCTAAGCTTTTTCAAGCAGAACAAATAAAGAGCTGGCGTTTTTTTCAAGAGGGCGGCCTTCCTCCATTAATTGCAAAGAAAGATACTAAAAAAAAGGTGTATCTTCACGCTGTTTATCCATATAAAGATTTATTTCAGCGCAGAGGGTTATGGAATACGATTGCGGAAGCACAGCATGCGTTACAAATACAGCACCCAGATAAGGACGTCCATGTATGGATTGATATTCCGGCTTCTATCATCGATCAGCTGCCTGACGAACATCCATTTGAATTAGATTCCCCGTGGCTGCTGTATGGAATGGACAGAGATGCGTGGGCAAACCTCTAAAAAAGCAGGCGATGTATCTTTTAAATACATCGCCTGCTTTTAGCCTTCATACTTTTTAATATTCATGAAACCTGCTTTCCGCATAGCCGGGAATTGACCAGATATTTTCTCCATTTTCTTTTGCCTCTTCCTGCGCTTCCTCCAGATCTTCTAAATACTTTGTATTCGGCTCATAGACAAAGCCGACCCTTGCATATCCTTCTTCGACTAATAACTGGTTAACATTATCATCATCTGCCCAGATATAGGCAAGCATCCGGTCGTAATCGTCTCTTTCGGGATTCCCTCTTTCTAACTCGACCGTTTCCCCTTCCGGCATCAGTTCTTTGGCAAAATCACTTGCTTCTTCACCAAACGGCTGTACTTCCGTATCAGGCTTCACACTTTCCGGGGTATCAATCAAGAGTAAGCGGACCCGCTCTCTTGTTCCATCTTCCAGATGAACAATCACGGTATCGCCATCGACGACCCGTTCCACAGTAACCAATTCTCTTCCTTCTGCCGGTTCATTGTCTTCTAAAAAATCTAGCAGCTCGCATCCTGTTAAAACAAACAGCGAAGCGAGCAGAATAAATAGCTTTTTCATTTCTTACATCCTTATCATTATCCATATTCTTTTTTCGAATTATTTATTAATAACCACGTTCATGACGGTATAGATTAATCGACGGCGCTTTCCCATCTAAATAGTTTTTTAAATTCGGAATAAAAATATCTTCAATAACACGCTGATTATAAAATTCCGTTGCTCCTGCGGTATGCGGAGTCAAAATCACGTTTTCCATTTCCCAAAGCGGGCTGGATTCTTCCAGCGGTTCCTTTTCAAATACATCGATCCCGGCACCGGCAATTTCATTATTCTCTAACGCCTCAATCAGCGCTTTCTCATCAACGATTGGCCCTCGTCCGATATTGACAAAGAAAGCATCGTTTTTCATCTGTTTAAATTGTTCTGTGCCAATCAGATGATGGGTATCCTCTGTTAACGGCAAAGTAACAACCACATAATCACTATGCGGAAGTACTTTATCTAATTGATGCGGCTGGTACATTTCATCCACATTTTCTGCAGCTTTCCCTGAATGACGGACTCCAAGCACCTTCATTCCAAAGGCTTTTGCTATTTTAGCTGTTTCCTGTCCTATTTTCCCTGTGCCAAGCACTGCCATTGTCTTGTTATGAATTTCTCCGCGGAGTTTTGCGTGATGCCACACCTTCTCCTGCTGCTGTCTGACATAAGTATGAATTAACCGTGTAAATCCTAGAATATACGCAAAAATTGTTTCGGAAATCGGATAGCTGTGCACCCCGTTTGCGCTTGTTAATTGAATGTTCTTTTCCACAATTTTATCTAAGTTTAACGAATCGACCCCTGCACTCCAGGATTGCACCCACTTCAGCTGACTGCTTTCCAGATAGGTGCTTTCTTTATCCTTGCGCCAATTAACAAGAATTTCTGCTTGTTTCAGAATATCATCCGAAAGCTCTTTGCCCGTATGAATTTCCCAATCAGGAGCAGCCTTTTTTATTTCCTCTACATACGCATCCTCCAGATTTAAATGAATTGCCATTATCCTTTTCGCCATGTATCCTCCTATCCGACACCATTCTCCTAACCATCGATGGCACCTGTCTCTATATTCTTATCATTATCTTAGCAATTGCTCAGCCATATCGCAACGACTGCGCATTCTTTGTATTTTTCGAGAACAAGTAATACAATTGTGAACGGAGTCTATATCTATTTAAAAACATTGATAAAACGGAATCACAGCAATGGATTTCGAAAGGAGAAACAATAATGAATGCTATTCAATTACCTGAAGCAGTCCAAGAGCTGCTTAAAAATAATAAAAAAGAAGTAACAGATCGCGAGGAATTGATCCGTTCCGGCGGATACCTCCCGCCAAGTGATGATTTATTGATTGATGCCATTGTCGCATTAAGTATGGGTAAAAATATTTTATTAAAAGGACCGACCGGCGCTGGGAAAACAAAATTTGCGGAAACACTCTCCTCTCTTTTTCAGCGTCCGATGTACAGTGTAAACTGTTCCGTTGATCTGGATGCAGAAAGCTTGATGGGGTTCAAAACGCTTGCTTATGAAGAAGAAAAACAGACGATTGAATTTGTTCCGGGACCAGTTACCAATGCAATGAAGCAGGGAACATTTCTTTATATTGATGAAATAAATATGGCTAAGCCGGAAACCTTGCCGTTGATTAATGGTGTTTTAGATTATCGCCGAACGATTACGAACCCTTTCACCAATGAGATTGTGACTGCTGCAGACGGGTTTGGTGTTATTGCGGCGATCAACGAAGGCTATATTGGAACGGTTCCTTTAAACGAAGCATTAAAAAACCGTTTTATTGTCATTGATGTACCTTATATCCAAGGAGCACAGCTGCAGCAATTAATTACCGAATCAACCAAACTGACAGATAAACAGCTGATTGGGCGTTTTGTGACATTATCCAATGATTTAATTACAGCGGTAAGTCAAGGGAAATTGTCAGAGGATGCTGCTTCCATTCGCGCTCTGCTGGATGCTTGCGACCTCTCGACCTACCTTCCGCCTAAACGTGCTATTTTACGCAGTATTGTGGATAAGCTCGAGGAAGAACGTGAGAAAGCTTTTGTGGAGAATTTGGCAGACACGTTATTTTAATTAAAAAGGAAGTCCAAAAGGAGTAACTTTGATATGTACCGATTTCACCAAACAAAGGTTGACACCCATTTGTTTATGCAATTGCAGGATTTAACGACGGTTTTGGCGAAGAATGAACAATTACAATTCGAGTCCAGCTTTGGTTCCTTTATTGATGTAACAGAAAACAAAGTAACCGCCGGCCGTTTTTGGGATCGTCTCCCGGCAGAAATGCAGGAGGCCGGCGCGAAATCAGATGTCATCCTGCGCACATTAGGCACTCTGCATCAGACCGATGTAAAAAGCCTGCAGCAATTCAAAAAGGATTTGGAGGATTCCCTTCTTCCCAAATTTGCAATCCAGCTGATGACGTTATTAGAAGACATTCGTTTAGAGGACGCAATCCGGAAAGAACGTCCGGGCACGAAGCGAAACTTTTCTTACAGGCGAGCGTATTTCCATCACTATTTCACGACCCAGCTGCAGTCCAATGTCACACGCAGCTACGCAACCGATGAAATATTTTGTATGATTTATTTATTGCTGTTTGCCAATCAGCCAGACCCAAGCTTTCCTCGTGTGGAGAAAGCACAGCTGGATATGCTCGACAGTTTAAAAAGCCATCTGTACAGTGTTTTTGAGACAAAGCATACACGCGATAATGTGGCGTTAACCGAACAAATCGTTCGAAAGATGCAGCAGGCAGGTTATACAGATTCGATTCATGAATACTTCATTCTCCCAATCGGACACGTTGAAACATATGAAAAAAATACGCTGTTTGATGAATTAACACGTACCGATCCGTTAGTGAATGACGATCAGCAGGAAGAAACCAATGAAGAAAATGAATACTTTGATGAAACCTTCTCCACCTGGCATCGTGAAAATAAAAATGATGACCGTAAGCAAAACTTTCTGCAATTTGAGTTGGAGCAAGGCACAAAAACCTCGATGCTTGGCGGCGGTGCCCGTGAAACAGAAGACGGCGATCAGGCGATGGCTGCGATTCAAGGGACTTCCGGTCAGAGCAAGCAAAATGATTATTCCGATAAGGAAACGCTAAGTAAAGAAGAAAATACATCTGAAAACAGTGGCGAATCAAGCTTTGGGAAGGAAAATGAACATGCGCAGATGTTTACAGAGTATGCAGAAGCACCTACAGAGGACGAAGAATTACAATACCGGCAGTTAGTAGAGGAAATCGACCCTTTTAAAAGAAAACTTGCCAAAACCATTCAATTAACGCTGGAGCATAAACAGAATGCACCGCGAACAGATTTATTGTTTGGGCGGCTCTCTAAAAAACTGCTTCCTATCTTTTTAGAGGATTCTCCGCGTGTATTTTATAAAAAAGAACAGGAATCAAAGGAATTCGATGCGGTATTTACCTTGTTGATTGATTGCTCTGCCTCGATGGAGAACAAGATGGAAGAAACAAAACGCGGTGTGGCCCTGTTTCATGAAGTGTTAAAAGAGCTGCGCATTCCGCATGAAATCATCGGTTTCTGGGAGGATGCCAATAAAGCCAGTGACAGCTACCAGCCGAATTATCTGCAATATATCCAGACTGTAGAGGATTCCTTGTATAAAGAGCAGGGAGCCAAAATTATGCAGCTGGAAGCACAGGAGGATAATCGGGACGGTTTCAGCATTCGTCATGTTACCAAGAAATTAATTCCCCGCAGCGAGAAAAATAAATTTCTGCTGATATTTTCTGACGGACAGCCGGCAGCTTCCGGCTATGACCAGAATGGCATTGTGGATACGTATCAGGCTGTAGCCAATGCCCGCAAGCATCAGATTGATGTAGTAGGAATGTTTCTCGCAAACGGGCAGATTGAAGAAAATGACGATACAATGATGCAAAATATTTACGGAAAAGAACGCATTATGGTTCCAGATGTGAGCGCCCTGCCAGAGCATTTTACTCCTCTGCTCAAGCGCTTATTACTGAAAGCAATTTGATAAAACGAAACTTCACTCAGTGGGAGTTTTTCGACGCACAAATGTTTCCGATGGGGCGAGTAATCGCAAAAGCACTTCGATGGGACGAGTAACCGCAGTCCCAGTCCCAGGATGTGCTAGTGCAGACGTTGCGACAAATGTTTTCGGTGGGGCGAGTAATCGCAACCCCAGGACGTCGCGAACTTAGTCTGCTTCCTTAATTCTCCCACTGAGTGTTAGCTGAGTGATTCAGGGAGTTCGCGTCCGTTATCTCCCGCCTAAATAAATTTATTTTTACGCTTTATTTTGAGGCGGGAGTTTTACGGACGGTTCTCCGTGATAAAGTGTTTTTCCCCCATACAAAAGGCGAGCATTTTTCGGAAATGCTCGCCTTTTATGATTAAATACAAATATATATTATTTTTCTGAAATTTATTTTCAAACCAAGATAACCTGAAGACTTTATTGAACTTCCATATGCAAATCGCCTGTTTTTGCCCAGCCTTTCATTTGCAGTGCCTTGTAAGTCATTACAGAAATAATTGCCGGCGTAATCACACCAACTACAATGTACATGACTAAAACGCCCGCACCTTGATTGGCTAAAATATTTAATGGCGCAATAAACGAGTTTAGTCCTAAACCGGCTAACTCATAGGGTACTTCAAAATCAAATATTAAAATAGCAATTGGTGCACAGATAATCGATGATGCAAACGGTCCGATAACTAAGCGCGGATTCTTCACAATATTTGGCACCTGCACTTTCGGTGTTAAGAAGAACTGCGCAATATTCGCTCCTAAATTGTTTTGTTTGATTGACATGGCAGTGAACCCTACAAATTGAGCTGTGCAACCGATCAAAGCTGCTGCACTTGATACGGGATCAAGCTGTAATGCAATGGCTATAGCCGCGGAAGATGCCGGCGACATCAAAAAGATACTCCAAATTAATGAAATAACAATGGCTGATACAAACGGAGACCCTACAGTAGAACTCGCAATGATTGCACTGATTTTCTCAAGCAGCGGGGTTGTCACGGCCGCTAAACCAACACCGGCAACTCCCCCTACAAAAATAGAACAAAACGGAATTGCCATCATATCTAGCGATGTTTTCCCTGTTACACGCTTTCCGACCCATGTAGCAATCACAGCGGCTAGTACCGCACTGATCGGCTGTCCTGTAATGAGTGTCCAGCTTCCGTCGGCCGTCATCGATAAGGCATTCGCACCAACCGTACTGGAAGCCATCGCTCCAAAAATAACTAAAGTATTTCCCCCAAGCTGATAAGCTATTCCAGCACCAATCGCCGGTGCCAGCATCAGCTGAGCTGCATTACCAATCAATAGAAAACCTTCCCACCCTGTAAATGTTCCGATTGTTTCAATCAATAATCCGATACCAAGCGTCACTAAGACGGCATTCGCCAATCCCTGTGATGCTTTGTACATTCGATCAATGATGTATTTCTTTGTTGACTCTTTCACTTTTCGTACCTCCTAATAATTCACTTAATTTCCTTTTCTTTAAATTAGTGGGAAATGTTATTCAATTCTAAACAGAAAGTGCTATTTATCATAAACCCATTTCTTTTTCGCGTCAATAATTATTTTTTTCTGAATGTTTATCTTTTCGATGAAAATGAACGTTTTTGGTTGTTTCCGACTGTATTTAATGATATTCTATCATTAAGAGGTGAAAGTAATGCTGACAGATGAACGCCATCAATTTATTTTACATCGTCTAAATGAAAGCGGTGTAGTTAAGTCTGTAGATTTAATCGAGAGCCTTAACTGCTCTGAGTCCACTATACGTAGGGATCTTGCTCATCTAGAAGGCAAAGGACTCCTGCTCCGCATCCACGGTGGAGCAAAATTGAACGCTACATTTGGAGCGGAATTGACCTACCAGGAGAAAACAGTCAAAAACAGTCAACAAAAGAAAAATATAGGAAGGCATGCTGCCTCCCTTTTAGAAGAGAATGATGTGATTTATTTAGATGCAGGGACGACAACACTGGAGATGATACCGCATCTTGCTAATTTGTCGATTACCGTTGTTACAAACGGTATTGCCCATGCTTCGATGCTTGCGGACAGGCAAATTGAAGCCTATCTCGTAGGCGGTAAATTAAAGCATTCCACAAAAGCAATGGTGGGCGCGCCAAGTCAACATTCTTTAATGAATTATCAATTCACTAAAGCCTTTCTCGGCGTAGACAGCATTGATATGACATATGGCTGTACCACGCCGGATCCGGAGGAAGCAACAATGAAACAGCTTGCTATTGAAAGAGCTTCAGACACATATTTTCTTGCAGATGACAGCAAATGGAACAAAGTCAGCTTCGCAAAAATATGTAATTTCTCGGATGTAACGTTTATTACGGATAAAATATCAACGATTCACCAACCCTATTTAAATCACACAACTATTTTGGAGGTAGATTAGATGATCTATACAATCACTTTAAATCCATCGATTGACTATATTGTTCCGGTCGACAAATTGGATTTAGGCGGGTTGAGTTATATGAAGGATGACTATAAGCTCCCCGGCGGAAAAGGTATCAATGTGTCACGAATTTTAAAGGCACTCAGGACAGACTCTGTTGCTCTTGGTTTTGTCGGCGGCTTTACCGGCAAATTTATTGAAGATGCTCTGGACGAATTAGATGTTCGGACAAACTTTGTCAATATCCAGGAAGATACCCGCATCAATATTAAGCTGAAAGCTGATCAGGAAACCGAAATAAATGGACGCGGTCCTGCTTTATCAGATGAAGAAGTAGCAAGGTTCCTGAAACAGTTAGAAGAGGTGAAGGATGGAGATACGGTAATTTTATCCGGAAGCAAGCCCCCTTCCCTTCCAGACAATTTCTATGAGCAGTTAATCCAAAGAGCAACCAATCAAGGCGCTGCGTTTGCGATTGATACAACAGGCGCTGCGCTTGAAGCATCGTTGAGCTATCAGCCGTTATTGGTTAAACCGAACATTCATGAGCTGGAAGCATTATTTGATGTGAAGCTGCAAACAGATGAAGAAGTCATCACTTACGGGAAAAAGCTCTTAGAAAAAGGAGCAAAACACGTGATTATTTCCATGGGCGGAGATGGTGCATTACTTATCACGAAACAGGAAAACTATAAAGCAAAAGCGCCAAAAGGAAAGCTGATTAACTCCGTAGGCGCCGGCGACTCCATGGTAGCAGGATTTATCAGCTCCTTCTTAAAATCGGGAGATCCGGCCGAATCATTTAAAACAGCAGTTGCTTCTGGCAGCGCTACTGCTTTTTCAGAAGACCTGGCTACTGCAGAAGCCATTGAAAAGCTGCGTTCCCAAGTCCAAGTAGAAACCATTTAATTTTTAGATAGAAAGGATGAAAAACATGCAGGTAACTGATTTATTAAAAAAAGACGTCATGATTTTAAACCTTCAAGGCACATCGAAAGAAGCTGTCATTGATGAAATGATTTCAAGTCTTTATAAAAATGGCATTATAACAGAACAAGCATCATTTAAAGAAGCTATCCTGGCTCGCGAAGACCAATCCTCCACCGGCCTCGGTGACGGAATCGCCATGCCGCATGCGAAAACAGCGGCAGTAACCCAACCTACTGTCTTATTCGCTAAAAGTGAGGCAGGAATCGATTATGATTCCTTAGATGGACAGCCTGCCCACCTCTTCTTTATGATTGCTGTTCCGGATGATGGAAGTGATACACACTTACAAACCATCGCAGCGCTATCCCGTCTTTTGATGGAACCGGATTTCACAGGTAAATTAAAAGAAGCAAGCACTCCGGATGAAGTACAAGCGCTTTTCGCAGAAGCAACCAAAGAAGAGGACGCTCCGGAAGAGGAAGCAGCTGAAGAAACAAACGAAGAGATGAACGTCACCGATCTATTGAAAAAAGACGTCATGCTTCTTGACCTTCAAGCTTCATCCAAAGAAGCAGCAATAGATGAAATGATTGCAAACCTTTATAAGCATAATGTCTTAACAGAGCAGGAATCATTTAAAGAAGCTATATTGGCTCGCGAAGAACAGTCCTCTACCGGATTAGGTGACGGGATTGCGATGCCGCATGCAAAAACAAAAGCAGTAACCGAACCTACTGTCCTATTTGCCAAAAGTAAAAATGGAGTAGATTATAATTCCTTAGATGGACAGCCTGCGCACCTTTTCTTTATGATTGCTGTCCCTGAAGGCGGAAATGACACGCACTTACAAACACTGGCTGCTCTTTCCAAACTGTTAATGGAACCTGTCTTTGTAGCAAAGCTGAAGGAAGCATCTACACCTGATGAAGTGCAGCAGCTGTTCCTTGATGCAACACAAGAGGATGCTGCGGAGGAAAAAGCAGAGGCGCCCGAATCAGGCAGTTCAGCCAGCAGTGATGAAAAACCTTTCGTCGTAGCAGTAACGGCTTGTCCTACTGGTATTGCCCATACCTATATGGCAGAGGATGCTCTCAAGAAAAAAGCAAAAGAAATGAATGTAGACATCAAAGTAGAAACAAACGGTTCAGATGGTACGAAAAACCATTTAACAAACGAAGACATCGAGCGTGCTTCCGGCGTTATCATTGCTGCCAGCAAAAAAGTAGAAATGGCACGTTTTGATGGCAAACACGTTGTTGAGCGACCGGTTGTAGACGGCATTAAAAAAGCAGAAGAACTAATTACCAAAGCATCTACACAGGATGCGCCCGTTTATCGTGACTCCGGTGAAAAATCGGATGACGATGGAGAGTACGAAAAGCAATCCGCTTGGGGGAAAATCTATAAAGATTTAATGAACGGAATTTCCCACATGCTTCCATTTGTTATTGGCGGCGGAATTTTAATGGCTATTTCCTTCCTGTTTGAAAGTTTCTTAGGAAGTGAATCAGAATTCTTCTTATTCTTTAACAGTGTTGGAGATACAGCATTTAATTTCTTAATTCCAATTCTTGCTGGTTATATCGCCATGAGTATTGGCGACAGACCTGGTTTAATGCCTGGTATTGTAGCTGGTATGATGGCAGTACAGAGTGATGCCGGTTTTATCGGCGGTCTTATTGGCGGTTTTGTAGCTGGTTACTTGGTCGTATTAATCAAACACTTATTAAAAGACCTGCCACAGTCTTTAGCAAGCCTTAAACCCATTTTATTATATCCTGTGCTCGGATTACTTGCCACAGGAACAGCAATGTACTTTGCAATCGGACCAGTTTTTTCTAAACTAAATAGCTTCATCCTAAGCTTCCTTGAAGGAATGGGTACAGGAAATATCGTTATACTCGGCATCCTTCTTGGCGGTATGATGGCTATCGATATGGGCGGACCATTTAATAAAGCTGCTTACACTTTCTCTATCGGAATCTTTAATGATACAGGAGACGGCGCATTTATGGCAGCCGCTATGATTGGCGGTATGGTGCCGCCATTGGCTATCGCCCTTGCAACAACCTTCTTTAAAAATAAATTTACTTCAGATGAGCGTAAATCTGGAACAGCCAATTATATAATGGGACTCTCCTTTGTTACAGAGGGTGCTATTCCATTCGCAGCTGCTGATCCATTACGTGTAATTACCTCATCTGTTATCGGTGCTGCAATTGCCGGAGGGCTGACACAATTCTTCCATAGTACCATTCCAGCACCACATGGCGGTATTTTCGTTGTTTTCTTAGGTAATGCATGGTGGTTCTTCTTACTATCATTACTTATTGGTACAGTTATCTCAGCGTTAATACTTGGTATATGGAAAAAACCAGTTTCCAAATAAGAAAGAATCAATACCTGGATTTTCAAGGGGCGAGTTCGACAAATGTTGAACTCGCCTCTTTTTCTAATACATAAAAAAGCTCTGGCACAATTGCGATGCCAGAGCTCTTCATTATATCGAAACTATTTTCTCTTATAATTTTTATGATTTACTACGGTTTTAATCGGCTCTCCAGTAGATGGATGATTTCCGATACGGACAATAACCGAATTCTCGCGGATAATAAGCACTTCTGCTTTCTTACCCTTATATTCTCCTCGAACAATACTGATGGTTTCACCGACTTCTGCAATATCCTCCTGCTTCACCGGTTCTTGTTCTAAATTTTCTTCTTCCATGTTATAACCTCCCTGTATCAATAGCGAACTAGTATTTTACCTCATTCATCGTACCACAAGTGTATAAGGAATTATATTTTTTTTCAAAAGAAACGCTAAAAATTTATTTCTATGCTCGAATCTTATATAATCAAGGTATCTTAAGGAGGATTTGTTATGAACCTTGTTTTTGACCCCAAATGGGATGAAGCGCTTCCCGATAAGGACCGTCGTAAAATTGAACAAACGTTCCAACGATTCGTGCTGCCAAATACTGCTGGAAAACAAATGACATTTACCCCTTTATGGCAAGCAAGAAATCACCGGTCTGATTTATTGGTTACTGTTTTAATTAATAATTATAGCAGCCAAGCGTATTCCTTTGGAAACACCACACTAAAATACGTAGAAGACGACGCAGTAAAAGCCGAAAAGACATTCACTTTAGAAAGGGTTTATGTACCTCCAGACACCAGCATGCCCTGGACATTTATTTTTCCGGAATTCAGCTTTACAAATAGCTCTATTAACTTACATGGCAGCTTAATTTGTCACAATTTAAATGACCTTGCTTCTCATGATTGATTATGACGGATAATGACTAATTGTGGTGAAAAATAACTGCTGTTATATTTCCTGGTTCAACCTGATATTGGAAAATAGATTAAAAAACGTACCCTTTGAACTACATTTCGTTTTATAATTAGTATATTACTTGGATATTCATGCATAGGTAGGTACTTTTTCTTTTTTAAACCGGGATTTAATTATCATTTTTTATTAAAAAACTATTACAAGATTTTATTTCATACAATCCTATGCTATATTTGAAGATAGGTTTCATCATGAATAAGTTGAAAATCCATATCCCTGCCCTTATAGTATTAAAAGCTCGAACAGATTAGTCGAAACCTGTAAGTCAGCTTCAAGAATCAACATCGCATAATTATTCATTTTATATTGACATCACGAAAATACTTGCTCAAATGACAGGAGAGGATAATATTGAGTATGACACCAACTTCGAATTCAACTTTGAATTTTATTGACGCATTTACGTTATCTGAAAAAACAAATTTAAATATTTCAATCCTATCTTTAAGAGATTTGGATGATTTTCAACTTGATTCATCAAATATACCGGATTTAATTATGATTCCAATTTATCAATACAACGATATTACACGCATTCTCGAACAGGAACAGTTAAAGGATGTGAAACTAGCAATCATCCTGCCTAATTTGCATATGAAGGATATTATCCGCTTGTATGAATTTGATATAGATGGATATTTTGTTAAAAATATGAGCCTGAATGAAATCATATCAGGAATCCGCTTTATTAATGAAGGATGCATTTATGTTTACCCCGAATTAGCTAAGGCATTACACGATGAATTTTTAACGCTATCTTCTACGTTACAGTCCCGTCCGGATGGCCTTCTTACCAAACGGGAATGGGATGTCTTACTTGAAATATCCAGAGGAAACAACAATGAAATTATCGCCAACAACTTAGAAATCTCTGATAAAACAGTGAAAAACCATGTAACCACCGTTTTACGCAAGTTAAATGTTAATGATCGGACGAATGCGATGCTGTTAGCGTATCGTAAAGGCTGGATCTAAAAAATAAAAAGTATGACTAAAACGAGAAGCCTATGAAATATATAGACTTCTCGTTTTTATAATGGATAGTTTGTAACACACTCAGGCATTCTGAAACTGTACTTTATGCTGTACACACGCTCTTTCCAGCTATTAGCTGCCCTGAGATAATTCTGTTTGCACTTGCTGTACTTCTTGAGGAGTTGCCGTTTGACCAGGCTGATAATAACCATGCTGCAATGCATATTGGTATACTTTTAATTGGCGTGCTTCATCCCGATTTCTTAGTTCTACAAATTTTTGGCGCAACGCAGGGTTATTCGATTCAGAAATATAACCGGCGTAACCTTTCAAACTTGCATTAAGACCATTTAAATAATCATTTACCATCTCTTTATCCTGAAACATTTTCAAATCACCTTCCTATTGTTGTAAAAATGACATTAATTGTTGCTGCGCATTGCGAGCATCCTGTGCATCAAATTGCAGGATTGATTTAAATTCCGGATCCTGTGCCTGTTCAGCATAGGCCTCCAGCTTATTCACAATCATTCCATGCTCTCCAATAACCTTACGCAATGTTTCCAGTTCTGTTTGCGTTAATTGGCTCATCAGACAAACCCCTTTCCATAAATTTATCAAGGTTATTATGCCCGGTGAATGAATTTATATGCTTTTGGATAGGTGCGATAAAGAAATTTTTTACTGTTTTATTTCATTTTAAAACATATTAAGACGGAATCCATTTCTATATTTTCTTTCATAGCAAATACAGTTCTCGTTCCAAAACTATGTAAGACTGTTCTCATGCTATGCCTTTAATCTCAAAACATCGCTTGTCAGCTTCGGTTCAAACCCGTAGATTTCTTTCTGTTTGTAAGAATGAATTTCCTCATAAATGGTTATCATATAATTCAGTAATTGCTCATTTGTTTTTTCTTGTTCATCCCAGTACATAATATCCAATTCTATTTCTGTATGAGATACTAATGCCTGGAATCGATAAGAAATCCTTTCTGAAACCTTAAAGCCTTCACGGAAATAAAAACGCAGGCGTTTCTCTGTATCTTCATCCCTTTCATCGACTGGCTCTACTTCCAAAATAATCGTTTTCTGTTTGTTTTTTAACTGTTGGATCAATTTTTTACCTATCCCTTTCCCCCGGGCATTTTCAGAAACCCATAAAAAGTCAACAAAAACAAAATCGGCATACTCCGCATACATCATAATGTGCAAATCACTTTCATCCTTATGATAATGATTTGGCTTGTCCTTCAGCAAAGCTTTCAATTGCTCTTCCGCTTTCATTTCTTCCACTGGAAAATATCCGTTTAAACGTTGAAACCAATTCACCGTAAAACCTCCTGTTACTTTTTTCACTTTGGCACTGCCCTTTTATCATTCTTTCCTTGTCCAGATGCTGTTGTGGTAAAAAGCCGATGACTGTATGAAATCATCGGCTTTCATGAGAAAATTCCTATTCTGCTTCTAACAACAGCACTGCTTCTTCTTCAACAAATTCACCGGTCCGCTGGAAGCCGCTATGTTCATATAAGGTGATGGCTACATGATTTTCTTTTACAGCAGAGGTGCGTAATTCTTCTTCCGGATAATCTCTTTGAAAGTCTTCTATAAATTTCTTTAAAGAAGCTTTTCCATATCCTTTGCCTTGAAAATCCTTCGCAATCATAAATCGTTCCATCCACCATGAATCCTTATCATAAATATCATCTGCCGGGTAATAACAGAACATGAGAAACCCGACCATTTCCTCCTCATGATAAATTGCATAGGGATGTTTCTCTTCCTTTTCATATACTGCTTCCAAAACAGAATACCAATTAGGAGCTACAAAATCTTTTTGATTATCATTCACCTTTAATAGCGAGCATTTTTTATAGTTCGAGCTGTCAATTTCCTTAAATGTAATTGTCATCCTCACTCATCTCCCTTAGTTATAGATGATACCTCCATTTTATACGAAAGGAAAAAGAATGGACAGTAATTACTCAAAGATATCTAATTTAAAACTCCTAATTCTGTAAAATCAGGCGCGCTTTTCCGCAATTTCTTTTTCAAGATGTTTCTGTACGTCTATCGCCGATAAGCTCTGACTCTGCTTTTCTCCATATTTTCGGACGTTTATTGTCTGGTTCTCTTCTTCTTCGTCACCAGCAACAAAAATATACGGTATTTTTTTCATCTGTGCTTCTCTTAATTTTAGTCCCAGCTTTTCTTCCCGATAATCTGCTTCGATACGGATACCTGCTTCTTTAAAAGTATCTATTAATTGATTTGCATAGGAATGATGAACAGAAGAAACTGGTAAAATAATGGCCTGAACAGGAGCCAGCCAAGCAGGAAAAGCACCTGCAAAATGTTCAATCAGAATGCCCAAAAAGCGATCGATGGATCCATAAATTGCCCGGTGTATAACAACAGGGCGCAGCTTTTCATTTTCTGCATTGACATAAGTTAAATCAAATTTTTCCGGCATTTGAAAATCAAGCTGGAGCGTCGCACATTGATGACTGCGTCCCAAGGCATCTTTGATATGAAAATCAATTTTCGGGCCATAAAATGCACCGTCTCCTTCATTTACTTGGTAAGGCAGCTCCATCCGCTCTAACACATTTTCTAATGCCTGCTCTGAGGCCTCCCAAGCAGCATCTTCTCCCATTGATTTTTCTGGACGCGTAGATAATTCAACGGCATAGCTGAAGCCAAACACCCCATAAATCTCATCAATTAAACGAATGGCTCTTTCCATTTCCGCCTCTACCTGATCTTCCCTTACAAAAATATGGGCATCATCCTGACAGAAAGTACGGACCCGGAGCAATCCATTTAAAGCGCCGCTGTATTCATGACGATGGACTTGGCCGAACTCAGCCAGCCTGATCGGCAAATCACGATAAGAACGCAGCTTTTGTTTATAAATCAGCATATGTCCCGGACAATTCATCGGCTTTAATGCAAAATTAGTATGATCTACTTCCGAAAAATACATATTTTCCTGATAGTGATCCCAATGACCAGATTCTTCCCAAAGCTGCTGGTTCATCAAAAGCGGTGTACGCACTTCCTGATAGCCTGCTTTTAATTGTGCTTCTCTGGAAAACTGTTCAAGCTCCTGACGGATAATTTGGCCATTCGGCAAATAGAACGGCATGCCAGGCGCTTCTTCAGAAAACATAAACAGCTCCAGCTGCTTTCCTAATTTACGATGATCTCTTTTCTCTGCTTCCTCTAAGAAATGCAAATGCGCTTCTACATCTTTTTTCTTCGCAAAGGCAATGCCGTAAATACGCTGCAGCATCTCATTATTACTGTCGCCCCGCCAGTATGCTCCTGCCAGACTTGTAAGACGAAATGCCTTCACGAATCCGGTAGACGGTAAATGAGGGCCCCGGCATAAATCAGCGAAATCTCCCTGTTCATAGATTGTGATTGCTTCCTCAGCCGGGATACTTTCTAACAGTTCAACCTTATAAGGCTGGTTCTGTTCTTTGAAATACGCTTTCGCCTCCTCCAAGGATAACTCATACGAATAAATTGGAAGATTTTCCTGTATAATCTTTTGCATCTCTTTTTCGATTTTCGCCAAATCTGCCTGTGTAATGGATTCCCGACATTTCATATCATAATAGAACCCATGTTCAATCACCGGACCAATACCAAACTGAACGTTTCCTTTTCCATAAAGCCGCTCAACAGCCTGTGCTAAAATATGTGCAGCAGTATGCCGCATGACCTCCAGACCTTCGTCTGAATCCAGTGTCAACAATTCAATCGCACTTTCTTCGGCAATAGGATAACTTACGTCCACCAGCTTGCCGTTCACTTTTCCAGCAACAGCCTTCTTCGCTAAGCCTTTTGATATTTGTTCAGCAATTTCTTTTAAGGAAACTCCTTTGTCTGCCTTACCTTCTCTTCCATCTGGAAATATAATTTTCACTTCATTTTTCATTTTCTACATACTCCTTCTTCATTTTAGGCAAATAAAAAAACATACTCTTCCCTCTCATAAAAAGGGACGAATATGCTTCTCCGTGGTTCCACCCAGATTTCCGCCAAGTGATTGGCAGCTTCATTTTGCAGTAACGTTGCATATGACGGCGTCAGTTGTTACCCTGACACAGCTCGGAGGCGGTAAATTACACTTCTTGGTTAGAAAGCTCTCACCTTTTGCTCTCCTCTCTTTAAACCTTCCATGTAATTCATGTCCTCTTCATTGCCTTTTATTGTTCCAAGCTTTTCATTTTATTAAAAAAACACATCCTCCCCTTCCTAAGAAGGGGCGAATGTGTTAACTTCGCGGTTCCACCCAGATTCCCGTCAAGCTGATTGACGGCTTCATTTAGCAGTAACGTTGCATATGACGGCGTCAGTTGTTACCCTGACACAGCTCGGAGGCGGTAAATTACGCTTCTTGGTTAGAGAGCTTTCACCTTCTGCTCTCCTCTCTTTGAACCTTCCATGTAATTCATGTCCTCTTCTTCGCTTCTCTTGAATAAATTATAGAATATCATACTAAAGTTTTTTCATTTATGCAAGCGTGTTTTTTAAAATAATAAGCTGAGCCGAAATTATTTATTCTCAAAAACATCCACTGCTGCCTGCGCTACCTGCATATCATGCTCTACAGAGCTTCCGCTTACGCCTACAGCACCGATAACTTGATCATTCTCTACTAATGGGATTCCTCCTCCGAAGAGTACAATCCGTCCATTATTCGTGGTGTTTAATCCGTACAGTTCTGCATGCGGTACTGTTGCCTCTGCTAAATTAGAAGTTGGCATTTTTAACGCAACGGAAGTCCAGGCTTTATTTTGTGCGATATCAATACTGGCCAGCCACGCGTCATTCATCCGGTGTACAGCAATGAGATTTGCGCCTTCATCGACAACCGATATAACCATCGAAACGCCAATTTTTTCAGCTTCTTTTTCAGCACCCTCAATCAGTTTTTTCGCTAATTCCAGATTTACTTTAGTCATCAAATGATTCCTCCTTCTAAAAAATAGGCAGAAGATTCTCCAAAATTATCGTAATGCACCATGCGGGTCAATGACGAATTTCTTCGCGACGCCGCCATCAAACTCTTTATACCCGGCAGGAGCTTCGTCCAGTGAAATAACCGTTGCATTGACCGCTTTGGCAATCTGTGCTTTTCCGCTTAAAATAGCTTGCATTAAATCTCTGTGGTATTTCATGACAGGAGTTTGCCCGGTTACAAAGGTATGCGCCTTGGCAAAGCCTAAACCAAACCGGATTTTTAATGCGCCCTCTTGTGCATCTTTATCTTTGGCACCGGGATCACCCGTTACATAAAGCCCCGGAATACCTAGACGCCCGCCAGCCCGGGTAATATCCATAATGGAATTTAATACAGTAGCTGGGGCTTCGTCTGCATTTTCTCCATGGCCGCTCGCTTCAAAACCAACCGCATCAATCGCGCAATCCACTTCTGGTGTTCCAAGAATTTGTTCGATCTGTTCTTCTAAATTAGCATGCTCCCGCAGGTTTACCGTTTCACAGCCAAAGCTTCTCGCCTGAGCAAGCCGTTCTTCAATCATATCCCCAACGATGACAACAGACGCACCAAGTAATTGAGCAGAGTGAGCAGCTGCCAATCCAACAGGTCCGGCTCCTGCTACATATACTGTTGATCCGGTTTTAACACCTGCACTTACCGCCCCGTGATAACCGGTTGGAAAGATATCAGACAGCATCGTTAAATCCAAGATTTTTTCCATTGCCTGATCTTTATCAGGAAATTTCAACAGCTGAAAATCCGCATAAGGAACCATTACATATTCCGATTGGCCGCCAACCCAGCCGCCCATATCCACATATCCGTAGGCGGAACCGGGACGATCCGGGTTCACATTCTCGCAAATATGTGTATCCTGCTGCTTGCAATTTCGGCAGCGCCCGCAAGCAATATTAAACGGAACGGAAACAAAGTCCCCTTTTTTAATAAACTCCACATCGCGTCCTGTTTCAATGACTTCTCCAGTAATTTCATGACCAAGAACCAATCCGGACGGGGCAGTTGTTCTGCCTCGAACCATATGCTGGTCACTTCCGCATATATTCGTTGTAACCACTTTCACAATAACACCATGTTCACATTTTCGGCCAACATTCAGGGGATTGACACCGGGGCCATCCCTTAAGACAAGATCTGGGTATCCAATTTCTTCAACTGCTACTACTCCCGGCTCCTTATACACGACGCCTTTATTTGTCATCTTTATGATTCCTCCAATCTTTTGTTTGAACTACCGATTGCAAGCGATGTCATAATAGGAAAATGTGAATTCAATCCCCCCTTTTAATTAATAATCAAGCAGGTTCTGATTTTCAAAAAATTTCTATTTATTCCTATAATAGATTCTAATTGCCAGCAGGTAAAATATCTAATATTGATAAGACCCATCTGTAAAACTGATGACAAAGGGCGTTCAAAAAGGAACAGGGAAAGTATATTATTACAATCTCCTATTGGCGCATTAAACCCTGAGTCTATATCATTTACACTGCTATAATTTTCTTTTCAGGTACTGTTCCCGCTGTAATATTTGGTAAACACAAAATAATAATTTTAGTAGAATCTCCTCCATTTTCCATATCTATTGTTCGGTGATTATGAATTCTATCATGGAGAATCGGCCGTAAAGCTTCCGTTACATGAAGTTTCTTTTTATGTTATTGGATCCTTCAGACTTGGGCGATTCAATTTAAAAATAGAAATATCATGCTTTGTTTCGCCAGTCACAGCTAATTGAGATAGTATTTCTCCTACTGCACTTGCAAACTTGAAACCATGCCCTGAAAACCCAGCCGCAATAGAGATATGGGGATAGCCAGGATGTTTATCAATGATAAAGTGACCGTCTGGCGTTCTGGTATATAAGCAAATCATCCCTTTCTTTAAGGGACCGGATGCTTCCGGCATGAACTGATTCAGAAACTCCCGGAGATGCCCCTCGTCGTTTTCATCCGTTCCGAATTCTCGATTCATTGTGTCTGGATCTATCGCATGAACATAATCATGTCTTCCCATTTTTACTCCGCAGCCATTAAAGGTAGGAAAACCGTAATAAATAGCTCTTGTATCACCTGCTGGCACCTCTACCATAAACGCAGGGAATACATTTGAATTAAATAAAGCTTCATTTGCTTCAAACCAGGCAACAGGCTGTCTTGTTGGAACAATGGGGAGTTTTAACCCTACTTTGTCAGCTAATTTCCCGCACCAGGAACCGGCACTAATAATTAACTTATCTGAAGTGAACAGACCTTTTTCTGAAATCACTTTGACAGTATCTTCATAGGCCTCGATATCTTTGATGGGATTATTAAATGAAACTTCTGCTCCATGATGTATAGCCAGCTCCTTATATGCCTGCGTGCAATTTTCACTAAATAAAATCCCTGAGTCCGGCTCAAAAAAACCGCTATAGTTATCTGGAACATGCAGCCCTCTAAATTGCTCTCTTATCTGTGTACCTGTGAGCTGCTCAACCTTTAAATGGTATTCTTTCCCGCTGGCAATTGCTTCCTCAATAAATGGCGCATTATTTTCAGGACCAAATCCCACAGCTCCAACCTGGGTAAATATTTTATGATGGGTTTTCTTTTCCAGCTCATTCCAAAGCTCCTGTGCCCGAAGAGCAAGCGGCACATACTCTCTTCCTTCTCCATAAGCATGGCGAATAATTCTGGTTTCCCCATAATGACTCCCTTGATCATGCGGCGGATCATAGGAATCAACGAGCAAGACCTTCACCCCCTGCCTCGCCAAATAATACCCCGCAGCCATTCCCATCGAACCTGCACCAGCCACAATGACATCATAATGTTTCGTCATCTGACAACCTCCCTTAAATTTATAGGAAATGAAATATCCATTTTTTAAGAAATACCTTATCCGGAAGTAACTAAACCATGCTATTCATCTTCATGTTTTCAAACACCAGGGTTGCGACCATCACTATCAGCCGGGCAAAAAAATAATTCCTCTTAATTTTCAAATATTTCAGCTTGTTTCTTATTAAGGTATATTATAAAATGAAATCGCAATCATGAATAATGATTTAAAAAGATAGCTGCTATCACCAGTAATGAATGGAAATTGGAGGAGGCTGGAAATGGAGATTAAAGACTTGTTAATTTTTCAAAGCGTTGCCCAGAATGGGAGTATCAGCAAAGCCGCAGATGAACTTAATTATGTTCAATCACACGTCACAGCCAGAATAAAATCATTGGAAGCAAAATTACAAACCCAGTTATTTGATCGCCACAGCAGAGGGACTACGGTGAATTCAGAAGGAAAAAAGCTTCTGGGCTATACAGAAAAGATATTATTTATGATAGAAGAAATGAATAAAGATTTTCGGGATTCTGCCCATCCATCTGGTACGCTTGAGATTGGTACGATCGAAACGATTATGAAGCTGCCGATGATTTTATCCGCCTATCATAAAAACTTTCCCAATGTGGATTTAACACTGAAAACCGGCGTATCTCAGTATCTTATTAACCAGGTATGGAAGCATAAACTGGACGGCGCTTTTGTTACAGGCTTTGGCGAACACCCGGAAATGGAGCAAATTAACGTTTTCCAAGAAGAGTTAGTTATCATATCCGATAGCAGAAAAGCGGACTATCAAGAATTAAAAAATAGGCCCTTACTCGTTTTCAATTCAGGATGCAGCTACCGGGAGCGGCTGGAAGGCTGGCTGCACGACGAGGGGATAATGAATCCGAAAATTATGGAATTCGGGACATTGGACACCATTCTGGGGAGTGTTGCATCAGGACTCGGCATCAGCCTGGTTTCTAAGTCAGCAGTCAGCCATCTGGAGGAATTAGGAACCATTCAATGTTATCCGATTCCCAAAAAGTACAGTGATATATCAACGGTTTTTATCAGACGGACCGATACCTACTTAACAAATACGATGGAAAAATTTATCGACACCATACATGAATATAAACATACACCTTATTCTCCTTTCGTAAAACCGGTTGTTAATGATTCGGAACGTGAAGCCTATTCGCTATGACAGAAATTAATTACTGCAAAGAATAGCGTCATGAATCATTATCTTATTTTTTAAGCCTTCTTCTCTTTTTCACCGATATCCTATCTTACGTTCTGCACTCAAAACACAAGGGAGTCAAGTAGTAAAAATACAGATCTCCCTTGTCTTTATTATATATTTGAGTACAGTGCAACAGACTGCAAAGATTCCTGCTTCCAACAGGGGGGAAAACCCCAAAAATTCCCCTCCAGTCTTTTTAATATCTCTGCATCACAACAATGCATGCAGCTTTTTTTGATAACTCCATTTACTATCCCGCCTTATTTATTGCCTTTTATGCTCATAATTATCTTCAAATAACCATAGTTATAAAATAAAACTCCGCTCTGTACTGCAATGGAAAAAGGGGCTGGAGCTGGAGGAATTCCCCATCAAAACCATACGCGACGACGTCACATATAAGGATAATCTAATGGCCCTTGATGCAAGTAAATTTAAATGGTCACAATAAGGAGGTTTCTTTCTTGAGTGAAAATCTGGCAAAAATAAATAATAAATGGATTCGGCTGGCTGTTTTAATCATCGTATTCATCAATACAGCTGCCATGCTTTTAGGCTACAAACTCATTCCTTTGTCGAACGAAGAGCTTGTTTCCGTGTTATCTCTCATTGCTTTATTCGTATCCGAAATCTGGAACCATTGGAAAAATAACAGCTATACACCCTCTGCAAAGGAAGCGGATAAACTGATGGAAAAGCTGAAACGTTAACACAGAAAAAGCTGAGGGACAAGGTCCTGCCTCTTCTTTACGCAGAACAGGCATACACTTATCCCTCAGCTTTTGCTTTTTATTCCATCTCCCCATAAATCATATCCAAATGTTTCGGCAGCACTTCAATCGTTGCTGGTGTTTTATTTAAAAATTCGCCATCACAATCAATATTTTGTTCCGGGGAAGCAGATACTTCTAAACGGTTTGTCCGAAAATAAATAATATCATCGTCTTTTTCATTTTTTGGATAATCATCCTGTATTTTGGCCTCCAGCCATTTCTTTAAATACTTCAGTTTTGCTTCTTTGACAATCAAGACATCAAATTTTCCGTCCTCTACATCTGCATTCGGAAAGAAGGATTGAATTCCGCCGAGAAAGGAACCATTTCCAATAACCAGCAATTCTGCGTTTTCGTCGTAATCGAATTCCTCGCTATGTAATTTCAATCCAAAAGCTTCATTTTGGAAAGCAAGCTTTGAAGTGTTCAAATAATAAGAAACTCTCCCAAAAACCTGCTTATTTGCTTCATCCATTTCTTCAGCAACCTTGGTAATAATGCCAATTCCCCAGAAATTTAAAAAGTAGTTCTCACCGTATTTACCTACATCGACTTGAATTCGTTTCTGCATGATAATTTGCTCTAACGCTTCTAATGGCTTTTGGCTGATGCCAAGCGTCCGGGAAAAATCATTGCATGTTCCGCCTGGCAAAATAGCGAAAACTGGCCTGTTTTTCAATGGAACGATGGCATTCATGATTTCAAAAACAGTTCCATCTCCCCCGCCTGCAATCAGTAAATCAACTCCTTCTGCATGCTTTTCAACAAAACGTTTTCCATCCCCTTCTTTCTTGGTCTGAAAGATGGTTACCTCTTCAAATATTTCCGTTAATCTAGATTGAATTTTATCTAATTGTTGTGCCAGCTTTTGTTTTCCGGCGTTCGGGTTTATAATTAAAGCGACTTTTTTCACCATTTCCGCTCCTCACAAATCCATATTTTACTGCATCGATATGTTTAAAGTTCTCCATTACATTTATAAATAACTCAACTTTCGCACCTAAGAATAAGCAAATATATCTTGCTATTCCAAGATGAACATGTTCTTCATTATCATACTTGCATTTTGGTTAAATATCCGGCCACTTTGGAATTGGTGATGGTGCATAGCTCCTGCAACCAACCACTCCGCTTTCCGACGTACAAATGTTTTCGATGGGACGAGTAATCGCAGTCCCAGGACGTACTAGTGCAGACGTTGCAACAAATGTTTTCGATGGGGTGAGTAATCGCAACCCCAGGACGTTGCGGTCATAGTCTGCCATGGGGACGGCTTCAGCTAACTTGAAAAGAAAACCGCTTTTCAAGTGGATCTTCAGCTCGCCCTGTTCCCATAGGAGTCTGCGTGGTTAGCCTGCGCTCTGATAGGATTCTACAGCGAATGAAAGAAATAACATTTTAATGAGCTGGGCGTAATATCAGCTTTCGTCTGAACAACCCAATCATGACAGTATGGATATGAAATACAGGGAATCGCTTCGATGCACAGAAAGTAATCTTGGAGGAACATTTTACCATGCAGCATGAAAAATACCTTTATTCCATTGTACATGAGACCTGCTGTTCTTGCTAAAACACAGCTTAAATTATTTGTAAGATGTTATTCCTTCAAAAGAAAAAAGCTGGCGAAACGTTTTTTCCAGAACATTCCACCAGCTGTTAATCTATTCTTATTTAGAATTCTGTCTCTTTTACTTCTCCGGTAGTCTGATCTACCGTATACCATCCATACGTAGCGGTATGTGCTAAGTCGTCATCCTGATCAACAAGCTCATATACCTGCACCACATAGTTTCCTTCTTCATCCTGATGACTCGTAACAACCTCTAAACTATCATCGACCATATTTAAGTGTTCTTTGACTAATTTTTCAGCTGCTGCAGCATCAATCGATGAGGCATTTTCATCTGTATTCTCTTCTTCGTTCTCTTCTGATTCCGGATTCTGATTGCTCTCAGAGTTATCCATATCGGTATCTTCTGAAGTATCACGGTCACTGGTATCTGTATCGCCCTGGCCAGAATTATTTTCCTCACTGTCAGAACTTACCTGATCATTCTCTTCTTCCGCTGCATTTACTTCATTATTTGCTGTATCTTCATCTGTTGATTCATTTGTTTCTTCTGCTGCTCCACCTGCTTCTTGATCTGCAGTGTCATTATCTGTATCATTTTCCTGTTCGTTTTGATTCGTATCCGCTTCCCCATTTGAAGCATCCCCATCATTTTCTTCAACTGGAATATCCTCTGTTTCTACATCAGATACAATCCACTTCTCTTCATCCCAGGAAATAGAATAAGTAACGATAAGCAAATTATCTGTCTGTTCTTGCTCTACTTCATACACATCATCTTCTGTTTTCTTCAATTCATACGTTTCTTCTTCATCAAACCAGACAGGATCTTCGGAAGTAACTATGTAGATGGGTCCCTCTTCATTCTCTTCAAAATAAGTATCCACCATGTCTGCTGCTAAATCATCTGACATAATGGTCAAGAATTCCTCCTGAAGCTCTTCCAGAGAATTAAAATCCGTTACTTCTCTGTCTTCCGCTGCATTTTCAATCACATTTTGGAATGCTTCTTTGTAGGTTTGTAATACCTCTTCTGCTTCTTCTTCCTCTAATTCAGGGATTTCTTCTGTCTGTTCATCCGGTTCTGGCGCTGGCTCTTGAGCTTCTTCATCATTATTGCTGCAGGCTCCCAGCAATAATACGATAGCCGCAGCTACAGCCATCAGCCTAAACAATCTGCTTTTCACTATATTTTCCCCCATTTCTAATTTCTTCTTCTTTATCATACACCTTTTCCAATAAATTAGAAATATCTTCAAACAGGGAAAAGTCATGCAAGCCGCTACCTTCTTTTTTCAATCGTTAACCAGGGTCTGCCTCCGTCCCAATGTACCTGAACAGGGATTTTAAATGTTTCACTTAATAAAGCATCGGTTAAAACATCCTGCTTTTCTCCAGTCGCTACCAACTTCCCATCACGAACTAAGGCCACGTGGGAAATGGCTTCTGTAATTTCTTCAATATGATGCGTGACATAAAGCAGGTGCGTACTCGCTTTTATATCGTCCATTAATTCCAGCACTTCTTCACGCGATAAAATATCTAAGCCGGAGCAGGGTTCATCTAAAATCAGTATTTCCGGTTGGCTCATTAACGCCCGGCCAATAAGAACTCTTCTTCTTTCTCCTTGCGAAAGCACTTGATATTTTTTCCCTTTTAAGTAGTCTAATCGAAGGTCTGAAAGAATCTGATCAGCCTGCTGCCAATCCGCTTCAGATACCTCTTCATAAATACCAAAGGAAGCAAATTTACCGCTGACAATCACATTTTCAACCGGCTCCAGCTGGATTGTCTCTTGAAAACGCTCCAGCGCACTGCTTACATAGCCAATTGATTTTCGTAATTCAGATAAATCTGTTCTTCCAAAAAGCCGATCCAGCACGGTCATTTTCCCAGACGTCGGATAATTATAACCAGTAATAATATTTAAGAGCGAGGTTTTACCTGATCCATTTAAACCTAAAATGGCCCAATGCTCCCCCTCTTTAATTTGCCAATTAATATCCTGTAAAATTTCCTGATCATTTCTGCGCCATGTTATCTCATTAAAATAAACAATGTTCTCCATTTCTTATCCCCTCTATCTAATTGAAAAGTCTGTTAATTATTCCGCTAGAATACTATAAGATGTGCTGCTTTTCTAGTAAAATGCCTTTTATCATTGTAATTTTATATAACCTATTATCAAAGGAATAACGGGAATAATGCGGACAGCAAGCAATGCCTTCGTTAATCCTAGATAATCTGCCTAAATAATACTATATAAATTGAAGTAAGAAATTACACTTTATTTTTCTTATAAAAATGACGAAATAATGATTGAAAACAGTAACTAGCGGAAGAAAAACACGGAGACTCCTGTGGGAAAGCGCGGAGGGAAGACCCCGCAGAAAAAAAGCGAACTTCTTTTTTTCTACCCGCGGGGCATAAGTGCGACTTTGCTTCTGTCTGTGCCTGACGACTTGCCAATCAGCAAGTCTTCTTTAAAGGAGGCTGAGCTCAAGCCCACGGAAAGCGTAGTGTTTTTCTGTAGCGGTAGCTATTAATATTAATTACAATAACAACGAATAAATTCCCTTGCTGCTAGTTTTTCGGTTGATTCTATATCATAACAATTTTTCATTATCAGAATATCCAAATCATAGCACTAAGCCGCTGTCAGTTCAATCTTATTTATTGAATTGCAAGCAGATTGATAATTCTATGAAAAGGAGTTGATTTCATGCATTTATCCATTTCTTTGCAATGCAGCTTTATATATCATATCGCCTGCTCCAAAGACCAATAGCCGTACCTGTCAGCCAGATATATACCGAAGCATAGAGAATACGCTGAAGCAAACCGCCGGGAAGTCCGGTCAATACAGGCTGTAAGAAAAGACTGAATAAAGCTGCTGAAGTGACTGCCGTACAAATCATCGTCCACCAAAATAGACGCGGCATTTTTTTATAAATCGCAATACTGATTAAAATCATCGCTGGAATCTGCACAACCATTCCCGGGAGCGCGGTGAACGTATGCCAATTAAAGTGAATATCTGCAGGAATGATACCAGAGATACCATAGCTCACTCCAAAAATACCAAGAAAAATACTTGCCATTTTAGCAGAGCGAACCTTTGGCCATAGCGGGTACACCAAAACAGCCCCCGTCAAAATAGCTAAACCCGTTAAGAAAAACGTCCAGTTCATCAGCCAATGATAGGGTGAACAAATTGCGTAGCTTGCAAGTACATACGTATCTGTTCCACAAGCCGTTACGCCAAGGTCACTCATCGGCTGTTTCATAAAGCTATAAGGAGCTGTAGTCGCCCTGATGACAACCGCTTCAATAATAAAATAAGCACTTAAAGCAATCCAGCTGAGCAGACCAATTAGAATAGATAACCTGTTAGATTTACGTAATAAAAATATTGCCGCGACTCCTGCTATTGCAACGATTAGCATTGTTATTAAGTGAAATTCATAACGCATTTACTTCTGCCTCCTCTGCTAATTGAATATATAATCATTTGGCAAAGTTGTATTCACTAATTCATATCCCTTTCTTTCTACTTACGTTGCTTCCCCCTCTAAGGATTCATTCCATTTTGTTGGAAAGGTTTCTTATTTGAAAAGGCCACCCTTCTTTTACAAGGATGGCCTTTTCCAGCAACGTATCGTTAAAGTGAAACTTCCTTCAGTGGGTGAGTCTTCCCGCCAGTCATGCAGCGATAAATTAAACCTGCAAATACTGCCCGGTAAATGAAGCTTTGTTTTCCTTTATCATCTCCGGTGTTCCTTCAGCAATCACGTTTCCTCCTTTTGCGCCGCCTTCAGGACCTAGATCGACCACCCAGTCTGCTGCTTCGATTACCTGACTGTTGTGCTCCACCATAATCACTGTATTTCCTGCATCCACCAGCCGATTTAACAGCTTGAGCAGCTGAATCGTATCATTCGGATGCAATCCAGTGGTCGGCTCATCTAATAAATATAGTGACGTCTTTTTCCCTTGCTTCATTAACTCTTTGGCCAGCTTTAATCGTTGTCCTTCTCCTCCAGATAAAGTAGTTAAGGATTGTCCCATTTTCAAATAGCCTAAACCGATTTCTGTTAAGAGCTTTAAGATGGCTTGTATCTTTTTCTCCCCTTCAAATATAGAAAGGCATTCATGGATAGAGCTTTCTAAAATATCATTGATGGAATAACCCTGGTATTTTACTGCTAATATCTCTTGTTTAAACCTTCTCCCCTGACATTCCGGACAAACGACCTCTAAATCAGGGAAAAAGAGCATATTGGTCGTTACATAGCCAAGTCCCTGACAATTTTCACAGCGACCTCCTGCGGTATTAAAGGAGAAATGCTTTGCCGAGAGTTTCTTTTCCTTTGCTTCCGGCAGCTTCGCAAACAAGGCTCGAACGGGGGTAAATAAATCAATGTAAGTTGCTGTATTGGAACGTTTCATTCTGCTGAGCGGAGACTGGCCGACAATAATCATCTGATCAAAGACATCCAGACCAGTTATTTTTTCAAAGCCTTCGTGGATAGCATCATTCGCTTTTGCCAGCACTTCAAATAACAGCGATGACTTGCCTGAGCCTGAAACACCGGTTACTGCGGTTAAGCAGGCTGTCGGAAAGGTTACGGTCACATCCTGAAGATTATTTGCAGCAGCATGATGTATTGTTATTCCTACCTCTTTCCCTGTCCGATCATTCGTTTGCCGAGGCTTTTCTGCACGCAAATATTGCCCGGTAACTGATTTTTCCTGCTGAAGCAATTCCTGCAGTGTTCCTTGACCAACCACAGTGCCTCCAAGCTTTCCAGCCCCCGGTCCAATGTCAATAATATAATCCGCCTCCCGCATGACATCCACATCATGCTCAATCAACAGAACGGTATTCCCTAAATCACGCAAATGCTTTAAGATACTAATCAGGCCGGCTGTGTCCTTCGGGTGCAAACCGACTGTCGGCTCATCCATAATATATAATACACCGGTAAGTGCAGAATCTAAAAGTGCAGATAACCGTATACGCTGTGCCTCCCCGCCGGATAACGTAATCATTTGTCTATCCAGCGTCAGATAGCCCAGCCCTATTTTGATAATGCGGGAAAGCTTTGTTTTTATATCTTCCATAAATGTTCCGACAAGCTGATAACTTGTCTGCTCCAATGAAGCTTCTAATTTATCTATCCAAGCTGCCATTTCCTCTAAGGAGTGGACAACCAGCTGAGGAATTGTCCAGCCTTCAACAGTAACTGCTCTGCTCACTTTATTTAAACGTTCTCCATGACAATCTGGACAGGTCTGCGAGTAGAAAAAAGCATCTGCTTCAGCTGAAGAACCATCATGCTCTGCATAACGGCGCCACATCGAGGTTAATACGCCGGGGAATTTTCCTTTCTCTACTGTTTTGGGAGGCTTTACGTTTGGAAACAGCTGCTTCACCTCATCACTTTCTACACCATAGTAAAGAATAGCCTTTTGACCTTCATTAAAATCCCTGATAGCTACGTTATCCGCATCCGGAAGCTGATAATATTGAAAGGCTGCTTTTAAAACAGCAATTTGATATTCGCCATAACGTCCGGCAAAAATTGCCACAGCGCCATCTTCTAAAGAAAGCTCCTCATGAAAAACCGATGGCAGATGAATAGCTACTGTTTCTCCCAATCCTTTACAGGTCGGACAAGCTCCTTCGGTTGTATTATAAGAAAAGTGCGTCCGAGTCAGCTTTTCCATTTTTTCATTACAATTCGGGCAAAAGATATATTCTGTAAAGCTATCCGCTTCTTTTTCCACGCTTCCTTCATAAGTCATTGGATTAATGCTATATTGACAGCTTGGGCATGTTCTTTCTCCAAGCTTTTCAAAAACCATTCTCAAGCTGGTATACATATCTGTCATCGTCCCCACTGTCGAACGTGGATTCCGATTGGTGATATGCTGGTTGATACTGATTGCAGGAGATAACCCGCTGATAGTGTCAACTTTCGGCTTATTAATTCCCTGCATCCCCATTGATTCTAAATATTGACGCTGGCATTCATTGAATAAGGTGTCCAGAGCAAGCGTGCTTTTTCCAGATCCAGATGGCCCTGTTACCACTATCAGTTTGTTTTTAGGGATAGACACAGAAAGATTCTTTAGATTATTCTCCCGGGCTCCTTTTACAGTCATTACATTATGCATGTTGATATTCCTCCTCCGTGATTTTTGTTTTCTTCCTTTTTTCTGTTTGCAAGTGCAATGTTTTTTTCATGGTGACATGGTGAACGATAGTTTTAATAACTAATTGCATCTTGATATCCCTCCTTTCAAACATCTATTACCATCATATAACATTTGTGCAAGTGCAAAGTTTTACTTAAAATGATAAGCTATAATAACGTTGAACAACCAAAACCCGTCATGGGTCTATAAGGTTTTAGTCTAATCTTTGGAGGTAATCATGGAACTGCGGCCAATCGATATTGCTAAGAAACTAGATGTAGGAACAAGTGCATTACGACACTATGAAGAATGGGGCATTGTGCCAAAAGCGATTCGGAAAGCAAATGGATATCGTGTGTATACCGAGGTTCATGAAGCTTATTTTCAGTGCATTCGGGCTATGTACCCTGGTTTTGGGATGGGGACTGTCCGCAGAGTGATGCCTCTGCTGCAGGAAAATAAATATATAGAAGCATTATGGGAAGTCAACCAAGTACAGGCTGAGTTATTTGAAAGAAAACAGCAGGCATTGGATGCTGCTTCTATCTTAAGTCCAGATAACATACAGGACTTTATGAAAAAACAGCAAAAGAAATATTATTCGATTGGGGAAGTAGAAGACGAATTACATGTTGCTGCGACCACCCTCAGACATTGGGAAAAGGAAGGATTAATCGCTCCTGAAAGAAATCCGGAAAATGGCTACCGATTATATACGCGGGAGGATATGAGGAGAATATTAATCATCAAAACGGTACAATCCTCCGTTTATCTGTTGGACACCGTACGCGATATCCTGGATAAAATACAGCATCACAGTTTAACAGATGCCAGAAAAATTGTGATTGATGCGCTGGATTATATGGATTATCAAATCGAGCAGCAATTAAGAGGAGCTTATTATCTATATAGACTGATTGATTTGTTGAAGAGCAAAAATACAGCTGTTTAATCTTTTTTTCTGGGAACGCTTCGTATTTTTTAACGCTTTAACACAATGCCCATAAAAATAGAAAACAGATATTCAATTTTATGGAATATCTGTTTTCTATTTTATTCAAATTCCCAATCTAATTGCGGTTTTTTGGTAACACAATCAATATGCACATCTGCTTTATTCATTCCGCCAAAAGTATGATTAGAGCCAAAAGCAACATGGACCGTTTCATAAGCTTTTTCATCTTCTAAAATATTTCCAGTGATTCTCGCAGCATGGTTCGTGCCAATTCCAAGCTCAGCTGCCAGACGCCCATTTCCTTTTCCAAGAAGGGTTAATAGCAATTCCCCCTGTTCTCCGGTTGCTTGAACAAGTCGTCCTTTTTCAACTGTCAGAACAACAGGCCCATCTACCAATCCGATTCCTGCCATGGACCCATTTATTTCTATTTTCCCTTCAGCCAGTCCTTCTACAGGAGCAATATATGCTTCCCCAGATGGAAGGTTTCCTGATGCTGTTTTACCGCGGAATATTCCTGTGCTTGCTATTCCATCTCTGCCTTCTAGCGGAATACGGAGTTTAAGATTTTTTTCTGTTCCAGTTGTAATGGTTACTGCTTTCGCTTTTGTCAGCTTAGCGGTCATTTCGTTTGTTTCTTTTTCTACGCGCTTGTAATCTGCACTCATTGCTCCTTGAAGAATCATATCTTCCGTAATTCCTGGCATCGTAATCACACTTACCCCATGGGCATTTGCATTTTTTCTTGCAACCGTATGAGTAAGGGAATGCTTGGTCAGGCAGAATACAAGATCATATGAAAGCATCGCTTCAGAGATTGATTCCGATGGTTCTTCTCCCGATTTACTGCGGTCCGACATTATTTGTAAATTTGTATTCCAGCCATCCTGCTCCAAAGCCTCATTAAATTTCTTTCCCAGAGCTTCTGTACTATGATCTGTTACCACTAAAATTTTCGTATCTTTCTCTGCAAATACATTATTCTTCATTAATTTCGCAACGGTTTGCTGAAAAGAATTCATTTTACTGCCTTCTTTCTATGCCTTAAAAATTATAATCTATTTAAGTGTGCTTTTGCTGCATAAGCAGCGACTTTTCTTGGAAGAAATACCTTTAGTTCACTTGCATTTACTGCTCTCTTCTCATGCTCTTCATTGTAACCCATACAATCAAGGACAATCAAATCTGCTCCCCGGTTTTTTAAAGCTCTTGCAGCTCCTTCTATATTACTTTTTTCATAAGGAGAAGCTACTTCCACAAGCTTTTTTATTTCCGGATGATTCCACTTTTCAATCAACGAATCTCTTTGCTCTTCTAAAGGAATAATTAACCCCAGATTTCCTGACGGCATTACCTTGTGGACAGCTTGGTTTAACTCAACGTCTGGATAAATAATTGGCTTGGTCCCTTGTATAGTTGGAAAATCTCCTGTACAAAGCATAATAATTACTTCTGTCTGTTCTTCCAACATATCTCTTTCTTCCTGGAGCAGTGGAAGAAGTTTTGATTTTCCCATTTTCACAGAGCCTCCGTTTCTGACTCTGGATATATACGTTATGTCCGAAGCATCCGGAGCAACGGTATGAAATGAATCCACATCAAGCCGGTCCAATGCTCCTTTTTCAATGATTTCTGTTTCTGATCCAAGAATTCTCTGAATAGAAGGAGTAACATCTGTACGCGGAGCTTGTCCGATAGTTAAGACGCCAACGCTTCCTTTTACCATCTTAGGCTTTCCCCAATGTTTGCAGATGTTTCATCGATCCATAAAGTTCTTCCAAACGATTATACTCTGCTTCATCATAAAATTCGATTTGCTTCTGAGTAAATTCTTTAGCTACTTCAATTGAAAAACGGACAGCCTGTGCAACATCCACTTCATGGCTTGCTCCTGTACCGCTTCCCGGAACAGCTGTCTGCGCAGTTATTGCTACACCAATAACTGGTGCATCTGTCGCAACTGCTGGTTGGAGGATACTGTTAATATGGAAAACATCATTTCCATATGGAGTAATATCCTGTGTGGTGACCGCAAAAGTGACTGGTAATTCTCCCGTTGTCATCTCCATAATTCTTATTAAGTCATCGTTGAATTTTAAAACATATCCAGACTTCACAGTTGGTGACAATGCTATTCCGCGGTGATTAAATACTTTATTTCCTTTTGTCGTATCGATAGATAATACTGCATCCATCTCTGGGAATACTTCATATTGATTCATCGTCAAAATATCAACCGGTGATCCCATAAAATCTACAGGCTTATGTGGCTGAGTTGGTGCATTTGGACAAATATGTGTGGTGATATAAATATCTCCAGGCAGGCGATCTCCTTTTTCAGCCATCGTTGCTAGTTTCAAAGCTGTTGTAACTGCTGCAGCCGCACCATCCCCATCAGAGACAAACCCGATACGATTTGGACGTGCACCAAGTCCGCCTAATCTTCCAACAATACCTAAAGAAGGCGCTTCCCCTCCGTCTATTTTTCCATTTGTTCCTTTAATCACTATTTTAATGAAATCAGTCGAACCAGCTTCTCCATTTACTGTCTCAAAACCGGCATCGCAATAAGTCATTTCATCGAACAGTTTTACAATTTTTTCACCATTGATACTTGGATTATCTAATAATTCCATAACTTCCATTGTATATTTTAAAGACATTTTATCTTCAGCTCCTTAACGTGTTTTGTATATTCTTTTAAATAATTGATTTATTGATAATTGGCTCTACCGCTTTTAATAGCTTCTGATTGTACATGGTAGAACTTAAAAGTAAGTTCTCTTTTGGTACTGACATAACAGCTATTTTTATGCCTTCTTTAATTTCTGCACTAACTAGCGGTTTCCCCGTCTCGACATCGAAAGTCATAATTAGATCAGGAAATGTTCCTTTACGCTCTCCGTTCTTTTCTGCGGTCATATATTCGTTCCAAAAAGTAAGCTCTAAATCATCAATGCGAACATAACCAACATCAAATCCACCTGTTTTATCCAATTGAAATTCATTCACTTTACCAGAATGAATAATTCTTCCTTTTAAGTACGTCACTGCTTTTTCAATCCGTTCTGGACCCTCAGGTACAGATAAAAATTCATTACCTAGTTCAATTGCCTGTGTTATTGCTCCAACTGCTGCATTTTCCTTAATATACTGCGTATCGACTGGATTTCGGCAAACACCAACCATGCCTCCTGCTTGCACTGAGATGGAGCGGACTGCACTGGAAGTAAGGTCTAATGTACCTGTGATGGAACCAGCTGCTTCTTTATCACCTTTCCCTCCAGCAAAGGTTTGAATCGATTGATAATCCGCTACTTCGGAAAGATTCATTGACCCCATGGAACCTGTTGGATGTGCTCTCCCATTGGAAGGGGCGTCTACTACTGGCAAGCCAGTAGCAGCAGCTTGCAGCCAGCCATTAATCGTTGTTGAAGCACCATTTTCATTTGTCATTAATGCTGCAATCGGCTTGTCAAATTCCATTTTCATTCGATGAACTGTATTAACTAATTGATCGGAATCAACATACATTTCTTTAGCGGAAGGAGCTCCTACTAAGGAAACACAAGGAACAAATTCATTGTCCTGTAATTCATCGACTGTAATCAGCTCCGGATTTCCCAAAGCAAAAGCAAGGTCGGCCTTTTCTAAGCCGTCAGCGATCCAGCCGCCTCCACCTCCTCCAAGAATACATCCTCCATATACAGCACTAATTGCATCTTCTTTTGTTAACTTTTTTCTAACCATTGTCCAATCCCCCTAATTATCTTGCTTTCCATAAAGATGAAAAGAAGCTATAAATCGCATCACCGGCGATAAATCCGGCTGCCATCGTATACATTGTATTTTCTGCCTCCTGGCCTCGAAGCTTGATAATTGCTATTCGAATAATCAGTCCGGCGATAACAGCCCAGCCGGCAAGTGGGTTAACAATCAGCAAGCCCGTCGCAAATAAAACTCCCATTTGACGCTTTGGACCGCCAATAAGCTGGATAATTGCACCAGGAATGGCCCATATTAATATCATCATGCCTACATTTCCTGTCAGACCCGATTCAATTGTTGCTGCATAAACTGCATCAACAGGTGGAATGAGTCCTTGTTCAAAGAAACTCTCTGCGAATAAAAAAACAACGACAAATGCGACACCAAATCCGATAAACGCACTTTTAAGCTGTTGCTTCCTTCCAAACAATTCCTGCTCCAGAGTGGCTCCTTTTCGTAAAATAACACCTGTTTTCAAATCAAATCCCAAGTCTGCAAAAGCAGGTCCAGTCGAAGCGGTATATCCTGTTAGTAACGCAAGGGCAATCGGTGGAAATCCAATCATCATTCCGATTAATAAGAAAATCAGCGTTACTGCAAATGCAGGAAACCATCCAGAGTGCATAGCGGCAATTCCGACAATCATCTCACTGATGATAGCAGCAAGTGCAGCAAATAAAACAAATACAACAATCTGCCATACTGGCATGTCTGTCATAATTCCACCTAAAATTGCGACTACCACTGCACCTAGAGCATAAAATAGATAACCAAGTCCAAAACCAGTTTTTATATCCTTTTCTGTACGTGTATATTCATGCTCTGGAATCTGTTCATTTATTTTTCTCTGTTCTTTTCTCGATTTGACAAGGATGAAAATAAACTGTAACAGTGCTACACTTCCCGCACCAATCATCATGCCATGTGGAATATAATATGCATTTAAATCTAATCCAAATAAAGGATCAGAATATCCCATAAGTAATAAACCTATTCCAAACATGGCAAGAGCCCAAATATTACCGATAAAAGCTACACCAAAGGCTGACATCGAGATGCCAAAGTAAGAACCAATTACCCCGCCAATAATGCCCAAACTTAAATATTTGGCTTTCTTTCCACCTTCATCTCCTGCTTTGATAGCTTCTGCAGTTGCTATTCCTGATGGCCAAGCTTCATCTGAACCAAATAACTTTGTATCAAACACTTTATATAAGATTAAAGCATCGATAGCAAGAGCAATTCCTGAACCAATCAGCATAGGAATTATCAACTCAGGAACTCCCATTGCATAAGGTAATCCAATTGGAATCAATAAACTGTTTGCTGCGCCAAAGGTTGCAGCAGATATCGTTGTTTGCACCAAATTCTGGTTTTCCAATGTACGATATTTATAAAACATCTGCATCGGAATCCTCGCAATTAGCATTGCAATTAGAGCACCAATAATAGAGGTATTCGGAGTAATCCCCAGTGACGTAATTAACTGCATCCCAATAATCGCACCTAAAAACGCGATAATAATAGAGAATATAATAAATGTAGGATCAAACGTTTTATTCTTCATCTTTTTCCCTGCTTTCTATTAGCTGATAGGCTATCGCCTGCGCTTCGACTAAATCAATCACAGGAATTTTCACCCTTTTCTGTAAATAGTTCTTTAAACGTATTGTTGAAAAGCCTGTACAAGCGAATAAAATAACATCAGCACCCGATTCTATCTGCTCATGAACAAGTGTCAATAGTTCCTGTTTTGCGTTCTCTTTGAATAAATCTGTTGTTTTACTTAGTTTTGGTGAAGAAGTATAAGCGTGGAAACGACTTCCGAGCTCTTCTTTCATTCTTATTGGAGCCTCTTGGGTTATCCCAATAATTCCAACCTTACTCCCTACCATCCTGGCAGCATGTGCACCTGAGACTCCTGCACCGATTATTGGAATATCTGTTTCCAAACGAGCTTCATCTAATGCCGGATCCGCCGCACAGCTGATGGTAATTGCATCAATATCCCTTTCTTGGGATAGCTCTTTTGCCAGAGAAACAATTTTGGGTATCGCTGCTGCTTCCGATTCATTATCATATATACCATTCGGCTGCTCTCCGATACATTTTGTTTTTGAGGCAATTTGATACAACTCTTTCATTCTTGTTCCATGCTCCATCAAAATATTTTCATTATCTGTTGATAATACTCTGATAATTCCTAACATTACTTCATCTCCTTTCCGGCTATTATAAAGAGTTATAAATTATTTTAGAATGTTAAAAATGTGCAATATATTTACAATAAATTTTCACACTTTTTTCAACTGCATAGAAAGTGCACACGTTTTATCTTTCTAAAAATGACTAAAAATAAACCCATTATAGCTGTTATGAAATCAATTGAATGGCCTGGTTTCCAAAAAAACTGGAGCAATACTCAGATTCTATCAGTAGAGTCTGAGTATTGCCCCGGTTTCTTTAATTTCCACAATATTTTATTCATAACAATATTTTTTATCGTTTTATCTTTCAAGATAATTCTTTTATTTTCAAACAAAAACGCAATATAAAACCTGCTTCCGGATTACTGATATCCATATTTAACTCCTCTTCAATTTTATTAATTCGGTAATTTAAGGTACGTCTGTGGATAAATAATTTTTCAGAAGTTTTAGATATATTTCCGTTATTATCCAAATAAACGATTAGCGTATGCAGTAAATCATCATTTTCTTCCCGAAGCAAGGGAGACAGAACTGTGTCGGTATATTTTTGCACAACATCTTCTGAGGTTAAATTAATCAATATCTCATAAATTCCTAATTGGTCTTGGATATAAACATTTTCTTCCGGTTTTACCTTTTCCCCTATTTCCATCATTTTTGTAACAGAATGAATCGACTGATCGAAGTTTTGAGAATCTGATATGCAAGAACTTATTGAAATACGAATCGGTTCTGCACTGTTTCTTGCATTATATTGCACAACAATCTGCTGCCATGCCTTAACAAGCATTGAATAATTCACCTTTTCCCCATAATGAAATGCATAAAAATAATTATGTTTTTCAAAAATTAATGTCTGACCAAATTCGAATTTCTTTATTAGAACGTCCAATTCTTTCCTGATGAGACAGGAGGAATCCACCAACAAATTCGCAGGCTGGTCCGACTGTCTTATCCATGGCGCTTGAAAGTGTACAATGGTTATTCCCTTATCTTCATTCTCCTTCAAATCATTTAAAAAAGATTCCATTAACTCTATTTCATATAGTCGATTTTTTTGATAATAAATCTGGTCACTCATAAATAGTTCACTCAATTTATTACTCATTTTCTTCATAGTGACAGAATCTGTTTCGGCTAATTTTTCATCTGCATAGAGTACATGAATAATTCCAAAGATTTGATTCTTTGACGTCAAAGGAATCAGCATCCTATTTTTATATCCTTGCATTTTATAAATAATAAATGATTGATCATTGAATTCCGTTATCCATCCTTCAATGACTTTTAAATAAGAAGCAGCTTGTGGAGGAGAAAATAAAGCGTTCTTTTTCCTCCATCCATCTGTTTTAAAATAAGCAGAACGATACAAAAGTTTTCCTTCCAGATCTTCCACATAGACAGAAGCTTTCACGATTTCTGCCATATTTTCAATTGCCTGCTCCATGGAAATAAAATTTGATTCTTGTATTTGAGTAAATGGATGATGGGTTTGAATTTGCAGTTGTTTCTCTTCATATAATTTTTCATATAGAGGCATCAGAATATTGATATACGAAATATTCTTTGGAATAGATATAATCGGAAAATCTCTTCTGCTTGCCAATTCAATCATTTTTTCTGGAAGCTTATTAATAAACCTTCCAAGCTTGACTACAATCCCAGACGCACCTTTCTCAATTAAAGTACGGACAATGTCAACTTGCTTTTCTTCGTCATCCTTAATCGAATAGAAAGTAGTCATAATCAATATACCGGGTGTAACCCAATCCAGCACTTCAGGAACCTCCATTACTTCAACAGAATTAATTATATTATTTAAACCTTCATGCCCTGTAATTAGTGTTCCTTCTGATAACTCTCCAATTTTTAATGCTTCTGCAATTCTCATAAACGTACTCCTAACCGTTTCCTAATCTCATTTATAATTTTCAAAACAAATTATTGGTTCACTATCTGAAATAGGATATTACAGTATCTTACCTCTTTACATTATTTGAAGTCAAATACATCAAACACTTTTATATCACATTAATAAACAGCCATGAACCTCAATAATCCTGAGTTTATGGCTGTTAGTTTCTTATTATAGAGCTGCACTAAAAATTATCCTTTTAGACAATTCCTATACTTTTTTATAAACTTCATCAAGGGAATCCAATGATTCATTTTTAGTATAACTTTAGAAAAAACCTCTCAAACTCCTTCTTCCTCATCCGGCACATACTCTAAAATATCCCCTGGCTGACATTCCAAAGCCTCACAAATCTTTTCCAATGTAGAGAACCGAATCGCTTTTGCTTTTCCATTTTTCAGGATAGACAGATTCGCCATGGTAATACCAACCTTCTCTGTTAATTCCGTCACACTCATTTTGCGTTTTGCCAGCATCACATCAATATGAATCACTATTGCCATATCATCACCCCTCACACGGTCAAATCATTTTCTGTTTTAATTTCTAACGCATTTTTAAACAGCTTCTGTAAAAGGGAAGCAAATACAGCAACAACAAATGAAACAAACAATGGCACCATGCCAATTATAATTACACCTGGAGCATCATCCTTCTCGGCAAACAAATAAATAAACGGCATCGTCAGAATATAAATCCCAGTAATTGTTAAAGCACATTGTTTAATCCTTTTCAGAGTAAAAACAGCCTCTTCTGAAAAGGTCTGATTTTGGTCAATCAGCCTCAGTAGTTTTAAGGCTTGGTAAAGTGCCAGATAAAATGGAATCGTTGTAAAAAAAACACCAATTACAATTGGATATATGATCCATTTAACCATCGCAGAACTATCCGAAATATGGATGATAATTTGCGGAATTAAAATAACTGATAGGGCAATCATTATTAATCCCATTAAATAAATAACTGTTTTCAAAAATGTCGTTGAGCTTTTCTGCATCATAATCACCTCGTTTATATATATATAAAATACTTCTCTTAATTAACTTTTACTTCTGGCAATTCCTTGATTGCTCCCTTCCAATAATCCTTCTATCTTCGCTTGCGATTGCTTTAACATGGCTACAATCAAGAAGCTGACAATGACTAATAACAGCCAGGAGCTTACTTTTCCTAAATGTACCATACTCCATGCTTCTGCCTGATTTGGATATTCCCACGCCTGGAAGAAGGTTGCTATATTCTCGGCTATCCAAATAAAGAAGCCTATCAGGAAAAAGGAAAGGACGATGGGCATACGATAACGTTTATTGCCGACCTTATAGTCCACCCATGCTCTTAAAAATACGATAAGCACTAATGCAGACAGCCACCATCTGATGTCCAGCCAATAATGATGGGTAAAGAAATTCAAATAAATCGCAGCTGCCAGCGGTCCTGCTAAAAAGATGGATGGCCATTTTACCAGCCGAACATCTAATCTTCTCCAAGCCTGACATAAATAGCTGGCGACACTTGCATACATAAACCCGCTGTATAGCGGAACTCCAAAGATCTTCGTAAACGCTTCTTCCGGATAGACCCATGAGTCCATATTCACTTTAAAAATTTCTAAAGTCAATCCGATGATATGAAATAAGGTAATGACGACAAGCTCTTTTTTCGTTTCCAATCCGGAGGCTATCATAAAAACCTGTGCGACAAGACAGATAATCAGTAGCCAATCATATCTTGACAGGAAAGGTAAATCAATAAACTTTGTTATCGCTAAGGACGCAAAAATAATGACAGGAAAGATACAGGATAGTGCCTGTTCATAACCAAATCGTATAAGCTGTTTGATTGCTTTCATTTTTTTAATCTCCAATTTAAAATTTCATTACTAACATTGATTATAGATAACTATTTATCGAAAATCAATAAAAATATTCCATTTAGGGATAAATCTCTTCATTCACCCTGTTATAACAAGCTATTGCATCTATTCAAAATTAAATGGAATTTTCCCGACAAAAATTTTAATTAAACAGAATGCCCACTATATGTTAAAACTATATCTACCAATATGTTTTAAGTATTTTACAGACTTTTATTATTCTGTATATAATTAATCTATTAAGCATAAGTAAATACATAACTTACGAGGAGTTGCAGCGATGTTAAACATAAAATACGATATTGTAGGTTCTTTTTTAAGACCCGATGAAATTAAGATTGCCCGTGCAAAATATTTCAATGGAGAAATCGATTTAACCGCATTAAGAGAAGTAGAAGATCAGGCCATTTCTGATTTGGTGGAAAAGGAAGTAGCGCATGGTCTTAAGTTTGTTACAGACGGCGAGTTCAGACGCAGATGGTGGCATCTTGACTGGCTGAAAGAGTTTGACGGTTTTACTACAAAGCATTTTGATAAAGTAATCAACGGGGTCACGAACAAAATTGAGCTGGGATGTATTGAAGGGAAAATTTCTTATGACAAGAATAAGAATCATCCAGAAGTAGAAGCCTGGGATTATTTACATAGCCTCGCTAAAAAATACGATGGCGTAGAAGCAAAAAAATCTATCTCCGGACCAAATATGATTCTGGTTGATCATTTTCTTCAGCTCGGCATCAAGGATACACCATATTATGGCACCGATATTGACCTCGTTATTGAGGATATTGGAACAGCCTATCAGGAAGCCATTCAAGATTTATATGATCATGGATGCCGTTACTTACAGATCGATGATACGTCATGGACCTATATGATTGATGACACATTCAATGAAAAAGTATCCGCTCTGGGTTATACAAAAGAAGAGGTTTTAGAGTGGTTTAGACGAGCTTCAGCCAAGGCCTTGGAGAAAAAACCCGAAGACATGACAATTGCAACGCATTTTTGTAAAGGTAACTTTAAAGGAAACCCGCTCTTTTCAGGATTTTATGATTCAGTCGCAGAAGTTATCAGCACGATTCCTTATGACGGTTTCTTTGTGGAATATGATGATGCCCGTTCCGGTTCCTTTGCGCCTTGGGAAGTGCTTAAAAATACCGGCGCTATATTTGTCGTCGGTCTTATCTCTACCAAAAATCCGGCATTGGAAGCACATGATGATATCAAGAAAAGATACCTGGAAGCCAAATCCGTCGTTGGCGATAACATTGCACTGTCTCCACAATGCGGCTTCGCTTCTGTGGAAGAAGGAAACTCGATTGATGAGGAAATACAATGGAAAAAGATTGACCTGTTAGTTTCCTGTCAGGATTTTCTCTAAATGAAGGATAATCTCCAGCAGTTGTGAGATGGAAAAAGCATTAGAAAGCTTGGCTGTGCCAGACTTCTAATGCTTTTTCTTCTCTCCGTATTCTAATAGATGCTCTAAGCGCTTATCTCCGCTCCAGCTCTAATAAACGTTCTTTCATCGGAATACCTCCGCGAAATCCTGTCAGCTTGCCATCCTTTGCAATCACACGATGACACGGGACCAGAATCATTACTGGATTGGCGCCGATTGCAGCACCCACAGCTCTTACCGCTTGCGGCTTTTCTATTTTTTCCGCTATATCCATGTAAGAAACTGTCTTCCCATAAGGGATGCTTTGCAGCGCTTCCCAGACAGCTTCCTGAAAAGCAGTCCCTTTTATATCAATGGGTACATTAAATTCTTTTCTTTCTCCGTCCAAATAAGAAATCAGCTGCTCCTTATAAGCATTTATTTTCTGTTCATCATGTACCAGCTCTGCACCTGCTCTTTTTTTCTCAGCCCAGCTTTCTATCTCATCTATTTCTTTCTTTTGAGATCCGACATAGCATAATCCATTATCAGTTGCTGCAAGATAGAACGACCAGCCGTTATGCTCTAATTTCCCATAATAAAGTGTTTCTTCTTGGTTATCTTTCATTACAGACACCTTCTCCCTGTTCTCTTTTCTGAATTGACGCGGTGTTTGTTGATTCTTTTCTTTAAAAAGTGTCGTAAAGCGAGTTGGATTTGTTATTCCGATAAGATGCGCTATCTCCTTCACAGATAAATCCGTTTCTATTAAGCACTCCTTTGCTTTCTCCATCCGAATCTGCTGCAAATAAGCCAAAGGAGTTATTCCTTTTATCTTTTTAAACACGCGATGCAGGTGATAAGGGCTGCCATGAACCGCTTCACCCAGTTCACTTAAAGTAAGGGGCTTTGCATAATTTTCCCGGATATAATTTTCCGCCTGTATCACCCATTCTTCATCCGGCAGACTGCTTCCTCCAGATTTACACCTCTTACATGGCCTGTATCCAGCCTGTAAAGCATCTTCTGCCCTTTTGAAAATGGTAACATTATCAAAGTTGGGAATTCTGGATTTACAAGAAGGGCGGCAAAAGATTTTTGTTGTTTTCACCGCATAAAAGAATTGCCCGTCATACGCTTTATCATTTTTTATAATTGCCTTTCGCTGCTCTGCAGTTATTTTTGTATCCAACGGCAACCACCTCTTCTTTCATTGTACACCTGAAAGATAAGAAATAAAGAATAATCCAATTAAAAAGCAAGATATGAAAGCTTCTACTTTCCTCTTACCACTTGTTTTTGCCTGACTTTCTGCTGAAATAAAAAGGGAATTACTAAATACAAGGCATAAGCAAAAGACATCCAGGATGAAAAAGCAATGATCTGTGGCTCGTTTAAGTCAGGAAAAATCATTTGATAATTTGAAAAAACGAAGCTATCCAATACTAAACCAATCATGGTGCCTACAATTCCAAATCGTATCGCGGCATAATCTTTTTTATCAAATAGAGTATAAAGATAGATGACCAGCGTTAATAGAATGGCTGTTCCAACGAGAAGTGCTCCGGAACTATACATAAATGCATCTGTACCAGGCGGAAAAAGAACAGCTTCTCCAAAAATCCGGAAAAATAAGGTAGCTGCGCCCCAAACGATGGCCCCCCATGCTGCTGTGAACAAATAGGTTTTCATTCTGCTGCCTCCTTCTCGCTTAAATTTGTAAGAGCCTCTATAATCTGTTCAAATTCCTGATATACTTTTTCAACTGGAAAATCTTTTTGCAATAAAGCCTGCATCGCCAAGCCATCCACCATGGCATTAAACATAATTCCCCATGCTTCCATGGAAACACCCTGCACCGGAGATGCCGGCCAAATTTTTAATAGATTCTCGGATAAAGCTTGATTTTCTGCCTGCATAATCTCTGACAGCTGATTTCTGATCGTATCATTTTTAAAACTGGCTGCTGTCATTAAAATAAACAGCTGATGAAAAAAGGAATTATAGGAACAGCGGCTTTTAGCCGAAGCAATCGCCTGCTTTAGCACATAGGTATTACTTTTAGAAATTTCATCCCAGCTTTTTTCACATATGTCCTCGACAATGCTCAAGAGCAGCTGTTCCTTGGTCCGAAAATGGTAATAAATCGTCCCTTGAGTTACCCCGGCTGTATCTGCTACCGCTCTCAAAGTAAACTTCTCCGTCCCCTTCTCAACCAGACATTCCTCGGCATATTGAATTAACTCCTGCTTGCTGACTCCATTAGGTTTTGCCATTCGCACACCGTCCTTTTAGTTATTCAACTGACTAACTTTAAAATATCATAACCAAATACTTTTTACAATGATTCTTCTAGATGTTATTACACGACATAAAAGCCTGTTACTATACCGAAAAAAGAATACCTTTTCGCATTGAATGTTTATACAAATAAATGTATAATAATTCAAAAGCTATCGGAGGGATATTATGCATGATAAGACGATGGAAGAATTATCTTTAAACAATTGGCAGCCTTTATCTACATTACTTTATGACGGCTGGGTGCTGCGATTTGCAAATGGTTATACCAAACGGGCAAATTCCATTCAGCCTATCTTCTATTCCACTTACGAATTGGAACAAAAAATAGATGCATGCGAGAAAATCTATTCAGAAAAAAATTTACGTACCATATTTAAAATTACGCCTTTTATTCAGCCAGAAAACTTGGATGATATATTAAAGGAGCAGGCTTATTCATTAATGGACTATACCAGTGTCCAAACTATAGCTTTAGATACTATCAGCGAGCCGACACTTCATTCGGTAAGCATAGATGAAAAGATAAACAGAGAGTGGCTGGATCGTTTTTGCCAACTTAATAATGTAGAAGAAAAAAATAAGGATACCATGCTGCAGATGCTATCCAATATCATAACGCGAAAGTGCTTTATATCCCTCTATTATAATGAAGAAGTGATTGCCTGCGGTCTAGGTGTTATCGAGAGGGAATACATAGGGCTTTACGATATTGTCACCGCTAGTCAATATAGGAATCAAGGATTCGCCGAACAGCTGATATTGCATTTATTAAAATGGGGAAAAGATAAAGGAGCTAAATACAGTTACCTGGCTGTGCTGCTGAATAACGAACCTGCATTGCGACTCTATTCCAAAATTGGTTTTTCTGAAATTTACAGGTATTGGTACAGAGTAAAAGAAAATAAGTAAACGCCGGTTCTTCTGCCGGCACTGTAGCAACACGTCAATAAGCATAAAAAAGGGATGATTGCATCTATTTTCATAAATACAATCATCCCTGCCTTTCTTTCTAAATGGATAAATTATTTTTTATCGCAGTGTAGCTGCCATTTTACCGCTTCATAACGTTTTGAGGCTCTCCTTCTAAAAACGCCATCGTATTATCAAAAGCAATTTTAGCTCGTGCTTCCATGGCTTCATCTGTTAAAAAGCCGACATGAGGAGTTAAAATGGCATTTTTCGCATGCAATAATTTATAATTTCCTGGAATTGGCGGTTCCATATCAAACACATCAATACCAGCTCCTGCGATTTTGCCGCTGTTCAACGCATCTGCCAACGCGTCATTATCCACAATCGGCCCCCGTGCACAATTAATTAAAACAGCTGTTTCTTTCATCAAGCTTAGTTTTTCTTTAGAAATCAGCCCCTTCGTGTTCGGCATCAGCGGCACATGTAAGGTTACAATATCTGATTGAGCCAATACCTCATCTAAATCCATATACTCCACGCCCAGTTCTACTGCTTCTGGATTGATGCTCGCCTGGTTGGAGGCAACTAATTTAGCACCAAATGCTTTGAATAAACGGGCAGTTTCGATACCAATTTTTCCTGTACCGATAATACCGACTGTTTTTCCTTTGATTTCCTTTCCCTGAAAAGCTCCAGAATAATCAGCCGCACGGATATCACTATTCCCCTGCGTTATGCGGCGATACAAATCCATCACCAGGCCAATGGCTAATTCAGCAACTGCCTGATTGGCATATCCTGCTGCATTACATACGAGAATATCTTGATTTTTTGCATCTGCAATCCCTACATGATCCACTCCTGTAAAAGCAACATTGATTAATTTTAAATTGTCATTTTGATTAATTACTTCAGTCGGATACGGATTATTTGCAATCATGACTACATCTGCATCCCCACTCCGTTTGGCCAGTTCTTTCGTATCGGTTGTTTTTTCATTATAGTAAACAAATTCATGCCCTTTCTTTTGGAGTGGTTCTGCTAATTTTTCAATAAATGAATCTGGAACGTTTAGTGGTTCTAATAATTTGACTAACATATCTGTCATTCAATCCTTTCTGCTATCCTTCTTAGCTGCTGATTTAGTTTTTTAGTCTACATTTTAAACTATCTATTGTTTCATTATAATGATAAACATTATGTTAACTCAAGAATTGACCATCATTCTTTTCGGTCATATCTAATTCATTTGGACATTTCGCCCCTTTTAATCCAGTTATGTCTTAACTTCTGTCCCTTTCACTTGAATACAGTAAAAACCAGCCCGTCTTCATCCCTCTATTCTGCCGGTAACTGCAAATAGCTATTGTATGATGATACACTTATCAGACAGAAGCTGGAAGTGCAACAACATACATTTAAAGGGGATAAAATCATGTATTTTGATCGAATTGATTATTATCACGAGTCTGCTTACGAACCTTATATGCAAAAATTTCAAAAAGACGAGGAAGAACTGACAGAAACAGATAGGAATGCAATTGAATACTATGCCGGAAACCATATCGGCTTCTTTCTGACCTGGATTATTCAACATCAGTTTAAAGGGGAATTGTTAAAAGAAATAGCAAATGAAGATCTCCAGGCTGTACGAAACGAAACAATGTCCGGGATAGAGTTTTTTATTAAACATTATGATGGAAAATTCACAGATGAAGATGTCTCTAAAGAAATTTTTCCGTTTGTAAATGCTTATTATGAAAGATACTATCTGACTGATTATGGATTATGGGTAGTAGATGATTTAAAAGAAGTACCATTTGGTTTCATCGGTACTTGGGAAAATTATCATGATTTTGAGTATACGATTGATTATGCCTATCAAGACTACAAAGATCAGAAACTCTATTTAAACTAAAAGAAGAAGAGCTTCGCTTAAACATATGTCTAAGCGAAGCTCTTCCATTCATTGATGTTTTTTTGAAGTCTCTTGATACGCTTCGTTTTACTTGAGATTCCTAAAACACATTACTTTACCGTTTCTTTTTGACTTATCAAGGCATCCTCCAGCCGATTCACAGCTACCACTAAAGCATAAATAGATGCCGCGGTGATATCCTCATGAATGCCTGCTCCCCAATAAATCTCACCCTGATGGGAAATACCAATCTGTGCACAAGCCTCTGCAGAGGAGTCCTTGCCTAAAGATTGCTGCTCATAAACTTCTAAAGCATAATCGATATCAAAGTGCGCTTTCAACGCATTGCTGATCGCATCCAGACTTCCGGCTCCTTTTCCTTGCAGCTCGATTTGCTCATTTTCTTTTTGGATAGTTAACGTAACTTCCTGCCCTGTTCCTTTATTGAAATAGTAATCTACTAATTCAAAGTTTGGATGATATTCCACATAATTTTCTCTAAAGACCTGATAAATTTCTTCTGCAGAAAGCTCTCTGCTTGTTTGATCAGATACTTTTTTCGTTGCATATCCCATTGCTTCGTTCATTTTATACGGAAGTTTTACGCCAAAGTTCGTTTCCAGAATATAACCGATTCCGCCTTTTCCGGACTGACTGTTGACCCGAATAACATCTGCCTGATAATTTCTGCCGATATCTACTGGATCTACTGGAATATAAGGAACATCCCACTTTTCCGTATTTGTTTCCTGACGGTATTTCATCCCTTTGGAAATTGCATCCTGATGTGAACCAGAAAAGGCTGTAAAGACAAGATCGCCGGAATACGGATGTCTTTCATGCACTTCTGTTCGAGTCAGCTTCTCATACTTTTCACGGATGGCATTCATCTGACTGAAATCCAGTTCCGGGTCAAACCCTTGGGAATACATATTCATTGCTAAGGTAATCAAATCGACATTCCCTGTACGCTCACCGATGCCAAATAACGTACCTTCTACTCGTTCTGCACCAGCTAAAACGCCAAATTCAGCATCACTCACGCCGCTTCCACGGTCGTTATGCGGATGAATCGATAAAGTGACTCCATCCCGATAAGCCAGATTTTTGTGAATATATTCAATTTGATTAGCAAAAATATGCGGCATCGCAATTTGAACAGTGGTCGGGATATTGATGATTGCTTTATGATCAGGTGTCGGCTTCCAAATATCTAACACACTATTACAAATATCTAAAGCATAATCTACCTCTGTTCCTGGAAAGCTCTCCGGACTATATTGGAAATAAATATCTCCTCCTGCTTCTTCCGCAAGCTCTTTCACTAAAACAGCTCCATCTAGAGCAATTTGTTTAATTTCTTCTTTAGATTTCTTAAATACCTGCCTGCGCTGAGCTTCCGAAGTGGAATTATATAAATGTACGATGGCTCTTGGTGCTCCTTGAATTGCTTCAAAGGTTCTGCGTATAATATGCTCTCTTGCCTGCGTAATCACCATAATTGTTACATCATCTGGAATCATATTATTATCAATTAATTTCCGTAAAAGATTAAACTCTGTATCAGAGGCAGCCGGAAAACCAACTTCGATTTCTTTAAAGCCGATATCTACTAATAACTGGAACAATTCCAGCTTTTCTTCCAGATTCATTGGAATAGGCAACGCTTGGTTTCCATCCCGCAAGTCCACGCTGCACCATGTTGGAGCTTTCTCCAAGGTTTCTTTCTTCACCCAGTCATAAGATACTGTCGGTGGCATAAAATATTGTTTTCCGTATTTTTGATGATTAAACATGATACATTCCTCCTCAAATTAAATTGAAATAAAAAAAGCCTCTCCTCTCCAGCAAATTATTTTGCCAGGAGACGAAAGACTTATTCTTACGCGGTACCACCCCGGTTTCATGATAAACCAAATTACCATGCACTTATCCAGATACAGACAAAACTGTCTTATATCCTTCCCGTGTAACGGCGGGGTTCCGTCCTTAATTACTTTCTTAACTTGATTTCACTAAGGCTGCTCTAAGGCGAGTTCCCTGCTTCCCTGTCGTTGCTTCTCATCAGCCAGCAACTTTCTGTAAACAAGTCAGTCAAGTACTATTCCTTATCCTTGCATTCCAATTTTGATATTTTCACTATCTTATCAGATTTATCAAAGAATGGGAAGGGGGAATTTTAAAAATATTTTTTGTTGCTTGTAAATTCATATTGAAATCATCAGCTTGGTACTATTTGTATCAGGTGTTCCATGTCTTTTAAATACCCTTCCGATTTCATAGAACAAAATTTCATTCAGGGAGTTAACGCCCGTAAAACTCCCGCCTAAATAAATTCGTTTTTACTCTCTGTTGGGAGGAGGAGGTTTACGGGCAGTTCTAATAACAGAAGATGCCTAACCTTTTTTATAGCCAGCACAGACAAATAGTCAGCTTACTTTTTCCTGTTTCTAATCTCTTTCTCCACCTTCCGCAATGCTTTTTTAGATCCCCGCTCAAAATCATGCTGCATTTTCAGGGAATGATAATCCTCGAATAAAGTTTCCATATCATAGCCTGCCGGATATAAATTCTTCCCTTTAATCTCTAAGGAGATTCGTTTTACATTCACCGTAATCAGCTCATTTTTATAGAAAACGACCACATTATATTGTGAATCAGCTCCTTCATAGATAATTCCAAAATCATCATATTCCAACAGCTTAACCCGATCTCCTTTTTCATACTCCGTAAATACAGCTGATTTCTGTTTAACTGTCTTAGGCTTTCTAATTTTATTATGATTAACAAGCTCGAAATGATATTCTTTATTATTCATATAATCCTTCGCTTTTTGAAGAACTTGTTCTTTCATATTCATTTTTCTGGAGATCCACAGGGCATTACTTTCTCCTGATTTCCCCATAATCAATTTATACAGCGGCTCCAATGTCTCACTATTAAATTGCATGGCGGCATTCATGAAGTCCGGATGCATTTCTGAAAAACGCTTGATTTCACCATAATGGGTTGTAGCAATAGTAATACTTCCCATTTGATAAAATTCTTCTAAAATAGAGATAGCAAGAGCGGCTCCTTCATTCGGCTCTGTTCCGCTGCCAATCTCATCAAAGAGCACTAAGGAACGATGATTCGCCTGCTGCATAATCTCAGCTATATTTTGCATATGAGAAGAAAAAGTACTTAGCGCATTTTCCATACTTTGATTATCGCCAATATCCACAAAAATAGTTTCAAATAAGCTGATTTCCGTTTCCTTATTGGCCGTTATATGAAACCCTGACATCACAGATAATGTCAGAAGTCCAATCGTCTTTAACACAACGGTTTTTCCGCCGGCGTTTGGCCCGGTGATAATCAGGCTCCTGAAATCGTCACCTATCTCAAAATTCAAAGGCACTGCTTCCCCTGTTAACAGCGGATGTTTACAATTGATCAGTTTCATATACCCGTGATCATTCAACTTCGGCTCCAGGCCATTCGTCTGCTTACTAAATTTTGCTTTAGCAAACACCATATCATATTGGCCAATCAATTCCATATTTATTTTTAACTCGCTGATATTTTCTAAAATCATCCCCGATAAAGTTGCCAGAATTTGATATTCTTCCATCTGCTCCTCTGCTTTTAGGACGGCGAGTTCATTATTTAATTTACTGACTGCAGCAGGTTCAATAAAAACCGTAGAGCCTTTGGAAGAGGTGTCTACAATTATGCCATCAACATGATGCTTATAAGCAGCTTTGATTGGGATTGTATATCGATCATCTTTTTTACTGATAAACGCTTCCTGGATATATTTTTTATACGCACTGCTTTTCAAAAATCGGTTTAAACGTTCCTCCATCTTCGCCTCAACAGTTTGAATATGATTTCGAATTCGTTTCAATTCTTTGCTTGCTGCGGAATCGATTCGATTTCCTTTTATCGAAAAGTCAAGCTCCTCTTCTATACTTTGAAATACAGCCATTGAATTTGCATAAGAGGCTAAAACAGGTGCAAAAAATGCTTTATCGAGCATATATTTTTTGATTTTCCGGCAGCCCCGCAGGAAATCCGATACATTCACTAGATCATCCGGCTGTAAGATGATTCCCTTTTCTAGATTTTGCATGATATTTTCAATGTTGGAAACGCCCAGGAAAGGAACACGGCTATTCGTATTCAAAACGGCCACCGCTTCCGTCGTTTCATTCAATCTGCTTTTCACCACATTGATATTTGAGCTGGGCTTTAAATTATCCATCAACTGCTTTCCCAGCCCGCTGATACAATAAGATCTGATAATTTGTTTTAATTCATTATATTGCAGTTTCTCAAAGGTTATCTCATTCATTTTTTTGTTCTCCTTTACGATATACGTTGAAGTAATCAAATTCCTCTCTTGTTTACAAGGGAGCGTATGAATGAAGATACCTGCCCATTAGATTTCAATACGTATCTTCTCATCCATTTTGAGAATGAATTTTGCCAATAAAAAAAGCCGCAGGAATACCGCAGCTTTTTGACATAATAACCCATCTGTCATATACATCTGTTTCAGAATAACAACAGATAACACAACGAGACAAGACGATTATGATGAGGTGCTTATAAGTTCAGCAGGTATCTTCATAGGTTGAAATAAATACATTACAAATAAAGGGTCTACTCACCCTAATTATTTCCATATTTATTTCGTTTGAAATTATCCTATTTAGAACCTACTACAATACTCACACAGCACACTCCTTATTTATTTAAATAGCATTGAAATCTAATTTATAATCACATTATACAATATTTAAAAATGAAATGGAACTGCAAATTTATATGAGATGTATTTCTTCTTAACATCAGGTCAAGGCATCCCATCCCTTTTCTATTTCAAGTATTGTTTGACGTCTTCTATGGTTTTCAATTCATCTATATGAGCCACTATCGCTTCCAGTGTGCTTATTTCCTGTTCGTGTATCTTTTTCTTTATATCTTCTGAAGGTGGAGCTACGAATTTTGTGATTAATCGAATTGTGGTATTGGCTATACCTTCTGCTCTGCCTGATAGATGGTATTTACCACGGCGTGGATATCCTTTTTGCGGATATCCCGAAAACACCATCAGAATAATCCGCAGGAACACATTCAATTGGACATTTTCGTCTTTATAACCAGATACATCGTATAGAAAAAATTCATAATCAGGGACATATTTCTGCAGATCGGGCAGGAAATCCTTATACCCTTCCAGCAGGTACAAACGAAAGTTCACTGACCATTAAAATCCCCTCTCCAGATTGAATAATTACATGTTTCAAAAATACCTTATAGGGGTATAATAAGAATAGAAGGAAAGGAGTGGATTACAAATGCATGAACAACATAATCATCACAACGCGCATCATTCCGACCATGAACATCATCAAGAGGAGCAGCATACTCATTCCCATCACGATCATCATGAGCATATGATTGCAGATTTTAAAAAGCGGTTTTACATTTCGCTTGTACTGGCGCTACCGATTATTCTGCTTTCGGATATGATTCAGTCGTTCTTTAATTATTCGCTAACATTTGCTGGGGATCATTGGGTGGAGCTGATTCTGGCATCTATTATTTTCTTCTACGGCGGCTGGCCATTCTTAACAGGTGCTGTGGACGAATTAAAACAAAAATCTCCTGGAATGATGACGCTGATCGGATTTGCAATTACTGTAGCCTATGTTTATAGCGCCGCTACTGTATTGGGTTTGGAAGGCCATGATTTATTCTGGGAATTAGCAACACTGATTGCCATTATGCTGCTGGGGCATTGGGTAGAAATGAAATCTGTCAGCAAAGCCTCTGACTCCTTGGAATCTTTAGTAGAGCTGATGCCACAGGAGGCAACGAAAATAGATAAAGCAGGAAACACCGAAGTCATAGCCGTTTCAGAGCTAAAAAAAGGGAATCATGTGTTGATTAAACCAGGCGAAAAAATACCAGCGGATGGTATCATTATTAACGGACAATCCTCTGTGGATGAATCCATGCTGACTGGCGAATCGGTCCCTGTTGAAAAACAAGTAAAAGATGAAGCAATCGGCGGTTCGATTAACACATCTGGTTCATTGACAATTGAGGTTTCTAAAACAAGTGAAGAAGGCTATCTTTCACAGGTGGTTCAGCTTGTTAAAGAAGCACAGGAAAGTAAGTCAAAAACGCAAAAGCTTTCCGACCGTGCAGCAAAATTACTGTTTTATGTTGCTATAACTGCCGGAATCCTTACATTTGTTATTTGGATTTCCCTTGGCTATGGAATGGAAGAAGCGATGAAACGAATGGTAACAGTTCTAGTCATTTCCTGTCCACACGCCTTAGGGCTGGCAATTCCTTTGGTAGTTGCCCGTTCCACTTATCTGTCAGCTCAAAACGGTTTGTTTATCCGTAATCGTGCAGGCTTTGAAGATGCACGAAAAATCGATACAGTTGTATTTGATAAGACAGGCACATTGACCAAAGGGGAATTTGCTGTAACAGATATTATTCCCAGCAGCAATATAACCGAAAAAGAGCTCCTGCAAAAAGCAGCTTCTATTGAAGCACAGTCAGAGCATCCGATTGCTGCAGGGATTGTTGCATCTGCGAAGAAGCAGCAAATAAACTTGACCACACCAGAAGCCTTTGATTCCATAACAGGTGCAGGTGTAAAAGCGAAATTGGAAGGTTCCTGGCTTTTAGCAGTAAGCCCCGGTTATATGGATAAAAATGGAATCCCTTATGATAAAGAAGCTTTTAACCAGCTTTCTGATGCAGGAAAAACGGTGATTTTTGTTCTAGAGGAAGAACAATTCATTGGAATGATTGCCCTTGCTGACCAAGTCAAAGCTTCCTCCAAAGAAGCTGTACGCCGTTTACATGAGCTTGGCATTGAAGCACAGATGCTGACTGGTGATAATCAGACCGTAGCAACCGGCGTGGCCAAAGAAATCGGCATTGACCACGTTATCGCTGAGGTGCTCCCAGACCAAAAAGCCGATCAAATCAAACAGCTGCAGGCAAATAAAAAAAGAACAGCGATGACCGGTGATGGCATCAATGACTCCCCTGCTTTAGCCACTGCTGATTTAGGCGTAGCAGTTGGAGCCGGGACAGACGTCGCGATGGAAACAGCTGATGTTGTCTTAGTAAATAGTGACCCGGTCGATGTTGTTTCCATTATAGAGCTTTCCCGCTTAACCTATCGCAAAATGATTCAAAACCTTTGGTGGGCAGCAGGCTATAATATTATTGCCATTCCATTAGCGGCAGGAATACTAGCCCCTTGGGGCATTGTCCTAAACCCTGCCGTTGGCGCAGTATTAATGTCACTCAGTACGATTATTGTAGCCTTCAATGCCAGGTTATTGAAAAATAAACATGCCTAGAGAAGGCTTTCTCCATGTAGAAAAACGCAAATCAGCTGGCGCGTCTGATTTGCGTTTTTTCTATTCGTTCAATAATCACCTTATATCAGGATTGTTTTTATATTCCAGCCCCTTTTGATATTCCGCTTCCTGAATGTCACCCGGCACCATGCTCCCGCCGGTAGCCCAGATTAAGTGCGTATCTCCATCGGTCACTTTTGAATCATTTTGAACGACATAGGAAGGTCCCATCAATCCGGTAACAGCTGAAGGTTCCAAATGAATGCCCTCTGCATCAGCCATTTCTGCAATTAGACGAAACATTTGCTCATCACTCACCGTATAAATTCCTTCTAACAGCGGCTTCATGACTTTTCCGACAAAACCAGAGGGTCTGCCGACAGCTAAGCCATCTGCGGCTGTTTGATTATCTAATCCAAAGTCATTGACGGAAATCTCATTATGCAGTCCTGTCATCATTCCGACCAGCATACAAGGGGAATGGGTCGGTTCTGCAAAATAACATTTTACAGCGTCACCAAAGATAACCTTCAAGCCAAACGCAACACCGCCTGGGCCTCCGCCGACACCGCAAGGCAAGTAAACATGGAGCGGCTTCTCCGGGCTCACTTGAATTTCCTGTTCTTCGAATTGCTTTTTCAAACGAATAGCTGCCACCGTATATCCTAAAAATAAATCCTTAGAATTTTCATCATCGATAAAATAGCTTTTCGGATCATTTTCAGCTTCTTTTCTTCCCTCTTCCACTGCCTTGCTATAATCAGATGGATGCTCCATAACCTGAACTCCGCGCGATCTTAACAAATCCTTTTTCCATTGCTTTGCATCTGCAGACATATGGACAATGACTTGAAAACCAAGCTTGGCACTGATGACGCCGATACTCAGACCCAAATTACCTGTGGAGCCTACAAGAATCGTATACTGCGAGAAAAATTCCCGATACGTTGCTTCCGTCATTTTACTATAGTCATCTGTTTCAGATAACAAATGATGCTCCTGTAACAGGGTTTCTGCATATTTGAGCACTTCATAAATACCGCCTCTTGCTTTAATCGAACCGGAAATTGGTAAATGACTATCCAGCTTTATGTAAAATGCACCAGGAATTTTTTGACCTGTAATCGTTTCGATTCTGGCCTTGATTTGCTCCCCTTCTATCAGCGGGGATTCAATAATTCCCCCATCCTTTTCCGTTTCGGGATAGGCCTTTGCTATAAAAGGCGCAAATCGTTTTAAGCGTTCCTCTGCATCTTTCATATCTTTTAATTGAAGCGGCTGGCCTTGAAGCGCTTCCTTATTTCCCTTTACATCTGGATTACTCCAATAAAACGGGGTGTAATTTAAGATAGGGCCCAAATCCGGAAATTCCCTGATCCATTCCTCCATCGGTTTCCCCTTTATAATTGTCATTATCCTGTCACCTCTTTTTGAAAATTGTTCTGTTATGCTAGATTATAACACTCTCCACTTAAAACAAATAATTTGATGGCAGGCATTCTGCTATGCTTTTTCTTCGCTTAACCACATTTCCCTCGTTAATTTCATTTGCATAGAATCGATCCATTCCCCTTCAAATTCCAGCTCGTTTTCATTGATGCCGACTTTCACAAAACCAATTTTTTCATAAACATGTCTTGCCCTTGGATTAAATTCCAAAACGTCCAGCGTCAGATAATGAAGTGTCGTGTTTTTAAACACATAATCGATAAGAAGCCGTGTCGCCTCTGTTCCTAAGCCGCGATTTCTCCCCTGTGGACCAATAAGTATTCTGAAATTCATACTATGCGTGGATTCGTCGTATAAATTGATTACTGCTTCGCCCACCAAAATGTCTGGGAATGGATCAATAATAGCAAGGTCCAGACGGTCCGTTTGAATATGCCTTGAACGGTACCAGCCAAGAATATTTTCTTCTTCCTCTTCAAAATCAAAATCCACATCGCTTCCGGTTAATTTTAAAACTTCCTCATCCGTCAGGCATGCTTTTATATGAGGAAAATCTTCTTCCTTAAACGGCCGAAGCGTAACCTTTTCACCTTTCAGCCAAGGTTTATGACTTAAATCTATCATACCGCAGCTCCCCCTTTTTCATTAACATACATGGATATAGTCCTAATTTCCAATGAAAGCAAATCTTTTTCAATCGAAATAACGCAAAGAAAGTCATAGAAAAAGCACCTTGTTATCTGCCTGACTTAACAAGGTGCTCTGCTTATTTCTTGAACGCTTTATATATAAAATAACCAATGATACCAATCACTGCATAAACAGCAAAAAAGACAATAAAGCCCCATAAGCCCATGACGGCATCAGCGAATTCCATATTTCCGCGTTGTGTATAGGCCTGCTGAATCTCCACAGCAAATACAAGGACAACCATTACGGTAAAGGTGTAGAGAAAAGCCAAAATGGCAATACTCCACTTTATTTTAGATAGAATTTTAAAAACAACATAGACAAAAAAGAAAGTTACGATTCCCAGGATGCCAAAAATCCAGAAATGCAATTCTTTATCTGTCATATTCGAACCAAATGTATTGGCAATCACATCATGCATATCATTGATTAAATCGACAATCAACATAATTGCTTCCCTCATAGCAGACTCCCCTCTGTCAGAAAATGCTTATAATCATAGCCTACACGAAAACAAAAAATAATTCCTTCCTTATCTCTTTAAATTTATACAGCTTTACGCAATCAAAGGAAGTATGATAATGGGGAACATGTTCATCTTGGAATAGCAATATATATGCTTATTGTTAGGTGTGAATGTTGAGTTATTTAAAAAGATTATTTATGCCGTACACGATTTATACATAACTCGCTGTATTCATTAAGACCGTATTCTTTAAGAACAGCGCTACTTATCATTTAAATAATTCCTTGGAATCGCAATATAATTTCTGCAATCAATGCCGAACCTATAAATGTTCCTAACATGACTAAGCTTGCCACAACAATCGTTTTCCATCCTAATTTCACAAAATCTGTCCACGAACGGCCGATGGCAATACCGGCATAAGCTAATATAGGCGTTGCAAGTGCGAGAAGCTCGACCTGACTCGTCCATTCAACAATTTTCTCCGAACCTGGCATCCATGGCATAGATACCAGGACGCCTATCAGTGAAATATAAGCAATACTCGGAAAATTAACCGGGATAAGTTCTCTTAAAATAAATCCAGCTAAACAAATCAGTATGAGTGTGATCATCCCAGGAACCGCTGCTAATGGCATAATTTCATAGCCTGCCCAATTTCCTATAAGGGCCGTAAACCCAAAAATAACTAATAATAATGTCCATTCTTGTATGTTTTTTAATAACATCATTAAGCCCCCTCATCATTTAGACGATCTATTTCGAGTCATCACACGGTATATTTTTTCTGTCAGCGGCAAACCAATAAACAGGCTGACCCATAGTCCAGTTGAAAGCGATAATAAATTACTTGCTCCAGCGAATGCGACAATTTGAGTTTCTAAATCTGGAAATGCAGCTATAAGCGAACCGCTGGCTGCTGCCATCATGCTGCCGCTTCCCACACCGGATGCCATGGCAAAAGAAAGCGGACTAAGTGGAGTAATCGTCGCAAGCAGACCGGAAATCAGCCCCAAGAATACGGCTCCAAATACGGTTCCAAAAATATACATCGCCATAACACCGCGGCCTTCTGGAGAGTTAATACCAAACTTGTCCATAATCAATCCAACGTTTGGTTCCCGTCCAATCGAATGAGTCATTCCAACAGCTTCCCGTTTCATCCCCAGCCAAATGGCCACAGGAAGCGCAAATAATATTGTCCCTAGATTTCCTAATTCTTGCAGGAGTAATGCCGGGCCAGCTGCAATTACTTCCGGCAAAGATGGACCAATGATAACTCCGATTTTTGCCAATAATAAAGCAACTCCGAGCACAATAATAGGCTCTGCATTTTTTGATTGCTCTTCTTTAACCAATGGAGTAAAAAATAAAATCAGCCCGATAATTAAGGCATATAGCATAGGTAAAAGTAAAATGACTCCAGGGCCGACCGTGATACTGAATTGTCCAATTGCTTCTGTTATCAAAACAATGACAAGTACGATAGCGTGCAAACGCCAATCCTTCCATAACCCCATAACTGTAGTGGATTTTTTACTCATTTTGGAACCCTCCTTTTTATTAATTATTCAGCAATTCTCCTTTTCTTAATTGCCTAATCATTTCATAGACAGCTGTAGAATCTTTATGATTCTTCCCGTTAAAGCTGGCGAGTTGAAATAATTGATGGGCGGACTGGCTGGAAACCGTCGGGATTTGCTGGCTTTCAGCAAGGTCCCGGTATAAATTCATATCTTTCATCATATTCGCTAAAGAAAATTTCACATCATTGAATGTGTCTTTTAACATATTTGTCCCAAAAACATCCATTACACGTGTTTGCGCAGATCCATTTTGTAAAATAGAAGCAATTTTCTCCTTGGAAACACCCGCCTTTTCGCCAGTAATAAGCGCTTCACTTAACAAGGTGATCACTCCTCCAACAACCATGTTATGACACAATTTCACAATTTGACCTGCACCACTTTCCCCTACGTATTCGATATTCTCCCCCACCGCTTCTAAAACAGGTAATACCTCTGGAAAAGCTTGTTCGCTTCCCCCGGCCATAATCGTCAGCGTGCCGTTATGAGCACCTTCCGGACCGCCGCTTAATGGACAGTCAAAATATTCGATTTCATATGTTTTAGCGATTTCATGCAATTGTCTTGTGATTGCTACATCATTTGTGCTCATATCTAAGATATAAGCCCCTTTTTTCATTACAGAAAATGCCCCCTGCTCTTGATCTGTCATCAATCGCTGAATAACTGAAGGGGCTGGCAGGGATAAAATCATAACATCAACCAATTTTGCTAATGTTCTAATATTTTCAGCACCAATGGCGCCTTTATCCGTCAATGCCTGTACAAGTTCATCATTAATATCAAAAACATGTACATGATAATCTTTTTTTAATAAATTGGAAGCAATTCCAGCTCCCATTAATCCGCATCCGACGATTCCTATATTTTTCACGAAACTCTCCCTTTCCTGGTTGACTTCATTTGAATAATAGACAGACGGAACATCAGGTTTATTAGAATATAGATGTGCATTCCAGGATATGAGCCGTCTATCTATTATCGTTTTATGCTTTAATATAAACAGTTTTATACTCTGTCCAAAAATCCAATGCTGTTGACCCTTGTTCACGAGGACCAATGCTGGATGCTTTTTTGCCGCCAAAAGGATATTGATTTTCAAAATAATTAGATGGGATGTTCACATGTGTAACCCCTGATTCAATTTCACGAATGAAATGAAACGCTTTATTCATATCATTTGTGTATATTGTTGACGAAAGCCCAAATTCATTATCATTCGCCAGCTCAATTGCTTCCTCGTACGTATCTACTACTGTAATTCCTATTACCGGACCAAAAATTTCTTCCCGGTTAATCGTCATTTCCTTTGTCACATTACTGAATATGGTCGGCAAGACAAAATATCCCTTGTCCTTTCCGTCGTCTGTCAAACGCTTTCCTCCATATTCCAATGTGGCTCCTTCATCTATAGCAGAGTGAACGTAATGTAAATAGGTGTTTAACTGCCCTTCATCAATTACCGGACCATTGTCTACGTTCTCTGTAAATCCATCAGCAATAACTAATTTTTCTGCCCGTTTTACGAGTTTTTCAATTAATTCTTTTGCGATGGACTTTAATACAATCACGCGGCTGGTTCCTGTACAACGCTGTCCATTATCTAAAAACCCGCTAATCACCAGATTTTCAACCGTTTCATCCATATTGGCATCTTCAAGAATAATAGAAGGATTTTTCCCGCCCATTTCTGCCTGCATTTTTGCTCCGCGAGCTGTTACAGCTTTTCCAAGTGCCAATCCTACATCCGTTGATCCTGTAAACGATACAGCTTTGATTTTCGGATGATTTCCAATAGCGCTCCCAATCACCCCGCCGGGTCCCGTCACCATATTAATTACTCCAGCAGGTACCCCAGCTTCTTCAAATAATTCCATGATTTTCACACTAATTAGCGACGTATTACTTGCAGGTTTAAAGACTACAGTGTTTCCTGCGATCATTGCTGGAGCAATTTTCCAAATCCCGATGCCTAACGGAAAATTATAAGGAGCTATCACACCAACCACCCCAAGCGGTTCCCGAACAGTGTAGCCGAAGATATCATTATCCTGAGAAGGTATGGTTTCACCTGTCAGCCTGGTTGCTTCTCCGCTAAATTGCTTCATCGCCTCAATCGTTTTACGTACTTCTCCATGTGCCTCCCGGAGTGACTTGCCAACTTCTTTTGTAATAATGACAGCCAATTCTTCCTTCTTGATTTCAAGAAGCTGAATCAAATTGAAAATGACGTCCCCTCTTTTCGGAGCTGCTGTGCGCGACCAGTTTGAGAAAGCGTTTTCAGAAGCTTGTATAGCTAACTCGACATCTTCCTCATTAGATTGTTGGAAAAAGCCTAGTATTTCATCTGTTTTTGCAGGATTTACGCTTACGTATGTTTCATTTGTTTTTGATGGAACCCATTCCCCATTTATAAAATTAAAATACGTATTGCTCATTTCTAAATAGCCTCCTTTGAATGCTTGATATATTTCATCTTAAAATGAAAGCGCTTAAAATGAAATAGGGCGAGCAACAAAGATTACCCATCTTTTTTGTTGCTCGCCACATATAGACGAAAGGCTATCACGAAATCAATCCAATCCAATCCTTCTCATCATCAAATTGGATGTCTAATGCTTCCTCTATTTTTCGTAAACGATAGTAAAGTGTATTGGCATGTATATGCAAATGCTCAGCCGTTTGTTTATGATTTTTATTTAAATGGATAAATACTTGAAGTGTTTCAATAAAGCTTTCATCCAGTGAATATAAATGCTGCAGCTTATCGTGCATAAACATTTTCAGAACATCCTCGTCTACTTCATATAGAAGCCTCTCAACTCCCAGCATAGCATATTCAACTATCTCCATCTGGTGATGTTTGGCATACCCAATGGAACGGATGGCTTCCTGATAGGAAACAGACAGTTCCTTTATATTCGTTTCTCTGCCAATACCATAAATAATCTTCATGTTATTCCAATATATTTTTATTTGTTTAATAAGCTCATATAAACGATTCTTTTTTGGCTCCGGTACAATAACAATTACCTGAAATGTACGCGTAAAGATTAAACTGTCTATTCCCAGCGACTGACTAATTCGCTCTATTGATTGGATAAATCGTTCTTTTTCTATTAATTTGTCTAGCTGCCATAATGATTTATCCTTCCCTTCCATTATCATACATTGCACATTCCAATCTTTCTTCCATTTCACATATTGTAAAGCATGCTGCAGATCTCTATCTGAAACTCCTTCTATTAATTGATTAAATACTTCCTCTCTGAAATGGATTTCTTTTTCAAAAAGCGCATTATTCTTAATCAATTCTAATGCAATGGGAAGGCTTGCCTGTTCAATAGCAATTTTGCTCATATAAGAAAAATCATTAAAGGCTTTTTCAAATTTCAGTAATCCCAGTCTCTCATTTCCTCTTACGATAGGAAAAATATTTTCTTTGTATGGTTCTTCTATCTCACGATCAAACTGGACCGGTGATTCAATAATTTTTTCTAATAAAGCAATGACATTTTCAATTCCTCGCCCTTCAATAATTAATGCATAAAATTGATTATGAATAGCATACGATTGTCTAAGTAAATTATTTTTCTCTTTTAAATCCTGATAAACATTTGAATTATCTATTGCTATTGCCGTTTGATCAGCAACTGCTTCAATAACCTGCATATCCTCTTTAGTAAATATATTATTTCGGCTGAAATTATTGACAACAACCATGCCATAGCAGCGGTTCTTATTTACAATCGGAACAACAAATGTGCTTTTTATTTTTCTTTCTTTAATCCCTTTATAATAATATTGATAATTTTTGGCGGTCATATTTTTCATATAGTCGTCAATTTCTTCCTCCGAAGTGAACAGTTTTGACTTTTTTTCTTGAAACACCCTGCCAGCAATCGATTCACCGGGAGCGAATGCAATTTTTTCAAAAGCTTCCTTATCCACATCCTGCCCTTCAGCAAATTTAAGTGTTTTCGTTTTTTCATCATATAAATAGATAATAAAAACCCCTGACACATCAATTAACTCCGTGGCTGCTATAATAACACTTTTTAGGATTTCTTCTATTTTTAATGACTTTGTCAGCATTTTATTTATTTCCAGCAGTTTTTTTGCTTTATGAATATCCTTAAAATTTTCGTCCATTCATTTCACCACTTTTCTAAAAATCTAAATAAATAATTTATTTATTATCTTATCACAATTACTATAAAATAATTGTGATATTCAAAGCCTCACGATAAAACGCCTCAGTAAATACAAACGCCCCTGGTGTTAGATTTTCCTTCTAACCTCAGGGATCTGCATCAAGATATTTTCATGCGTATAATCGTTATTTTTATGTAATCTTAAAGAACGTCCGAATTGCAGGAATTCCAGTTCTGGATGGCAGACCTCAAATTGTCCTGATTATTTCCATTTCCAGACGTTTACTATTAAGGCGAATGGGGTATTAGTAATGTTAATAGTGTATTTAAGATGTTTTTTTGTATCACATGGATACAGAATGGCAGAACTGTTTTTTTACAAAAGAAAGAGCATAGCAAACCGACTTATGTCTGCCTCAAACACTCTAAAAATACAATGAAAAACTTTCTAGGAGGTAATACAAATTGGGTACATTTAGAAAAGCACATTCAGAAAAATCCAGAGAACATATGATAGAGCTTCTTAATCAGCAGGTAACGGATTTAACGGATCTTTTCATTCAGACAAAGCTGGCACATTGGAACGTTCGCGGACCGCATTTCATTGCTTATCATGAGTTTTTCGATGATTTGGCTGGAGAAATTCCAGAGTTGATTGACTCTGTCGCTGAACAAGCTGCGAGTTTGGGCGGTTCTGCCGGCAAACCGGTACAATTTATTGCATCAGAAACTAGATTGCCTGCCTGGGAGCTTCAAAATACTAAAGACATTTTAGTGCTTGAAAACCTGACAGAACGCTGGGCAATTGTAGCTAATAATATCCGGGAAGATATTGAAACTTCTGCTGATGAAGATCCGGATACCTCTGATTTATTTACCGAAGTATCCCGAAAATTGGACAAAAGCCTCTGGTTCTTAGAATCTCATCTGACAGATGGTAGTTCAGAATAATCGAGTAGGGAAAAGCTAAATAACTTTTCGCCCCTCTCACACCACCGTACGTACGGTTCCGTATACGGCGGTTCAATAGTTTGAGTGTACGAACTGGTATTGAAGAGCGATATCTTTATATCCTCTCGATGCCAGTTCTTTATCTGTCAATGAACGGTGGAGTACATAGCTACTCGATATGACCCAGTAGCCTTTTCTTGTATTCGACCATTCATAAGCTTTCCGTTTATCGATACCTAAATGAATTAGATTCTTTCTTTTGGTACGTGGATTTTTCCACTGTTTCCAAATGTACTGTCTAATTCTTCGCTTCAGCCACCCGTTTAGATTCTTCATAAATCCTTTCATTTCTCCTATGCCATAGTAGTTTATCCACCCTGTCATCAGTTGCCGGATTTCTTTTAGAATCACATCGATACTTCGTCCACGATTACGTTTCGTAATTCGTTTGAGTTTCTGTTTAACGGTCACTTTTGCTTTATAATGCGGACGGATTTGAACACCTTTCTTTGTAACGAGGAGACAGAAGCCTAGAAACTTTCGTCTCAAAGGACTTCCTACTGCGTTCTCCCGATTCACTGTAAGACTTAAATCCTTCTCGAGAAATTTCGTCACACTCTTCATGACGCGCTGACCTGCTCTTTTACTCTTCACGTAAATGTTACAGTCATCTGCGTAACGTACGAATCGATGTCCTCGTTTTTCCAGTAATTGGTCTAACTCGTTTAAGTAAATATTACTGAGTAACGGCGACAGGTTTCCCCCTTGAGGCGTTCCTTCCTCTGATTTTTCAAAAATGCCGTCAATCATGATTCCACTTAATAAATATTGTCTTATCAAGCGTAGTACTCGTTTATCCGTTATCCGTTTTTCCACAAAGTACATTAGTTTATCATGATTTACTGTATCGAAGTAGGCTTTCATATCCAAGTCCACCACATATTTGTACCCTTGTTCGTAGTACGATTTTGCCCGTATGATGGCTTGATGTGCACTACGTTTTGGGCGAAACCCAAAACTATTATCGGAGAACGTCGGTTCAAATATGGGCTGTAACACTTGGTTTATTGCTTGTTGAAGCATTCGGTCAATAACGGTAGGAATTCCCAGTTTTCTTGTTCCACCATCTTCTTTGTCTATTTCAACCCGCAATACGGGTTGAGGTTTATATTTCCCAAGATACAACTGTGTTAATAATTCTTCCCTGTGTTCCCTCAAGTATGGAAGCAGCTGGTCGTATGTCATACCATCCACTCCGGCTGCTCCCTTATTTCTGACCACTTGAAGATAAGCTTGATTCAGATTGTTCCTTGACAGGATTCTTTCAAACAGATTGGATACACCATTTTGATTGTTCTTCTCACCATGAAAGGCACTATGCACTTCGACATACCCTTCATGTTCCACACTATCTCTCTGTCGATAGCCAGATTCTCCTGTTTTCTGCAGTTCTCGCACCTTTCACACCTCCTAGACTTTTCAAAATTACTATTGTTCGGTCCTCCATGTTTTGGTCCTTTCACACTACTACGACCTCTGCTGACTTCTTGTGATTCACCAAGATGTCACCACCTTGGTTGTGTCGGCTCGTTATCACTCAACTCACACGTCACCCTCACAAGACCTCCCCCGGTAAGAACGAAAACTTTCCTCCCACGTAACTGCTAGATTTACTGTATAGGTTTCGGGCAGTATTGGATTTTATCTTGTTATGCAGACTCATCCGACCTAAGCCAGCCTTCTATCTAATTTCTGTTCGTCAGTTCGGGAGTTTGCGTCCAGCTTCCTTCAGCCACTACCTCACGATAGCCACCTTGCCTTTCGCTAACAGTTCCTACTGCCAAGCCTGTAGTGGTCTTTCACCACCAAGTTTTCGCCCATGCAGGGCGCACATAAAAAAAACAAGGAGCTGCTGAAGGGCAGTTCCTTGTTTTCATACTTTTTAAAGATAATGCTATTATTTTTGTAGTGCTCTAAATGATTTGTTGGTTACAGAACTTAAGGATTACCATTTAAGTTTTTCATTAAAATACTAGTAACAGCTATTTAATAATGGTCCTCTCAATTATGTTTATATTAAACTTCATTTAATTTCTTCGCATCTGGTTTGGTGTTATGCCATAGTAATGTTTAAATTTACGGTAAAAAAAATTAATATTTTCATACCCTACTTGATGTGCAATATCCACCACGCTTTTGTTTGTATTTTTTAAAAGTTCTCCTGCCCGAATTAATCGCTGGCTTTGAACTAACTCCATAAAAGTCTTACCTGTTTTTTCTTTAAGCATATTTCCTAAATAATTTGGATTAAAATAAAATTCTTTTGCCATATACTGAAGTGAAATGTTTCGATAATTCGTTTCTATGAAACTTAATAAATCAATTATATTTGTTTTTCCTTCTAATGTTTCAATATCATCATAATTCTTATCATGTTGATATACACGCATTAATTCTGTAAACATAACTAAAATATAGCTATTTATCATCTCCGTTGAGTATTCATCTGGATCTAGGTATTCACGAATCATATTTTTTATTATATAATGTAAATTTTTATTCTCTTCTGAATGAAATAAGATATATCTATCACGGATTTGATTGTTACTAGCAATACTTAATAAAAATTCAGGTACAATTCCAGTCTTGGAAAGGCGTGTAAAGAAAGAAGTGGAGAACGTTTCCTTTTTCATAATGATATTGATTAATATATCATTTTCATTCAAATGAGCAATTCCATGAGGAACATCTTTATCTAAAATACATAATTGTCCTTGCTCCAACACAATCTCCTTGCCGTTAATAAATTGCTTACATTTCCCTGAATAAACATAATTAATTTCAATAAAGTCGTGAGTATGTACTGGCATTTCTGCAAAGCGATGATGTTTATTTATAAAAATAGGGCCTCTGTCAAAAAAGTATTTTTCCTGCATTCTAGGAATTGTAGCGCCCTCTTCCAAGTAAAGTTCATTACCGTCAAAATCATTTATATTTTCTCGTCTCTGTCTTTGTTTTACTTCAATTTCATCTAAACTCCTCAGAATACGATCTAATTCTTGCAGGTCCAAAACAATCCACTCCCTGAAGTACTATCTTCTATCATTATACTAAATCCTTCGCAGTTCCCCCTACAAAAATAGCATCCTTCCTTATAAATTATATTTTCTTATTAAGTAGGTCGGGGTACAGCTCCAAGCATGACAATAACTATTAATTAAATGACTGCCATATGGCGAATAATCCTTGTTTGATGGATTGTAGAGTTCCCAGAAAGTATCCGCGCCATCCTTAATCATACCACCCCAATATTCTTTTATAATAGTAATTGTTTTTTTCTTTTCACCTAATAGAAGTAAAGCTTCTGCTAAATGATGATACATATACGGTGTATTCATCATAATTGAAGGCTTTTCTGTTAATAATCGATTCATTAACTTAAGATTTGATTTTTGATCTAGAACCCCTGAAATCACCATCCAGACCTGACTTGCCCATGATACTTGATAATCAGAACCACTGACAAAAAATTCTACATCCTTATCCCATAGATGTTGAAGCGTCGATTCAGTTACATCTTCAATCTTTTTCTGCAAAAAACGGTACGTTTCCTTATTATTCAATATTTGGGCTAGCTTTTTTGCTTTTTTCATAGCATATATCAAGATTGCTTGTGATGGAGCTTGTTTATTTAAATCATCATTCCAATCGATAAAGGACCACCATGTTTCATCATCTTTTACAATGTTCCTTTCATCCAGTCTTTCAAGCCCCAGTTCAATCTGGCGATAGGCGATTGGCCAAAGGTCATCCAAGGTTTCTAAATCTTTAGTAACCATATAGTAGTCATATAAAGTTGTTGTAAAAAATAGCGAATAGTCATATAAATAGGTATCGTCTGGCATTAATTGGGGCTCCATAAACAAATTTGCTGCTATTTGTCCTTCTTCATTAGGAACTGCTGCAAATAAATATAAACAACGTTTTACCAAATCATTATTTTGGAAAGTTTCATAATTAGCAAGAGCTTGTAAACGCAAATCTCCTAGCCACATTCTCCTATCTCTTTTTGGTCCATCTTCAAACACGCTTTGAGTACAATCTTTTAGTGTATTGATACTAACCTGATCAATCACATTTAATTCTTTGTCCGAACTATTTAATGGAACAACGTTCTTAGAATCTGCTGATGTCACTGTATTACAATAGATATCTTCAAATGAAACTCTATATTTAGCTGAAGTATCAAGTACTTCTACTTTTACGTAACGAAAGCTATATCTCCTTGGTAGGGATAAAACTTCCGGCAAGACATCTACATGAAGCATTTCTTCTTGTAACCACGAACTGCTAATCCATCCATTATAATTAGAAAATGGTTCCGCAACCTCAACCGGCATCTCTCCAAAGGTCAAACGTAGATGTAATGGTGCATCTGGCGGACTTCCTACCGGTTTAATATTCGTTGTAAGGTAACCAACTAAATGCTTCCCAAAGTCCAGAATAAATGTATCCCCTTTTCCAAAGTCCTTTCCTTTTAAATCAGCAGCTGGCTCAACAACATTACTTTTCCATCCATGAATTTCATTAACATCTGGAGTCATTTCTATTATTGAGATGGGATGAATTATATTTTTATTAAAGTTTGGTTTTAACTTATCTGCTTTCTCTTTATAAAACTTATTTTCTATAATTGTTCTATTTTTCACTTGCTGAATTTTCATTAAAAACCCGCCTTTATAAAATTAGTAATTGCATATTTAATTTTTTTGATCAACAATATCCTTATAATCTCTGTACTTTTCATCTAATTCTTTTCGTATAGTAGGATAAATCTTATCTAAATTATAGAAACTCATAATTATCATAGAAATAATAACCATTACAGCTGGAATAATTAAATAACTTGCTTTAATTGCTAACAAAGCTGGATCTGACTGTACCTCATTAGGTACATAACCACCAATAGACAATGTCCACGCAGTGATAGAACCCGCCATAGCTAAAGCCAGTTTACCTATAAATCCATTTAACGCATTCAATACTCCAGTAACATTTATCCCTGTTTTCCATTCACCATAGTCAACTGGATCCGCTTGCATAGAAAAGTAAATACTTTGACGTAATCCATATCCTAAAGCGGCTACTGATGCCCCTGCTATTAGTCCTAAAAGATTTATATTAGCTATCATCATAATGATAAAACCTAATAAATTGATTGCACTAGAAATCATATATACCGTCTTTTTGAACATTCGTTTAGAAAATATAGGTGTTAGCAAAGTTCCTAATAAAGGTACAAACGTTGTAATTCCTGCGATTATACCTGCTAAATCTGGACGTCCGACATTATAAGTATAGTAATAGATTAATGCACCTTGCATAAAGAAGTGGGATCCCCACATAAATATAATGTTTAAAGCAAAAATTTGCCAGGGACGATTTTGTTTTAATGAAACAAAAGCCTGTTTTAAAGACACTTTCTTCTGCTGAATCTTTACTTTCTCCTCTACATTTTTAAACGTAACGAAGAACAGTAATACCGCAATGATAGAAAAAATAGTCATTGTAATAAAAAATCCTCTTGCTTGTGATCCACCGCCTAACATATTTACAAGTGGTAAAGTCAACACACTTACCGTAGTTGCACCTATGAAGGAAAAGATAATTCTTGTTGTAGCTAAAACTGTTCTTTCCTGCGAATCACTTGTCAAGCTAGGTAAGATTGATGCCAAAGGGATATTAACCATTGTATAAGCTATTGATAATCCAATATAAGTAATATAGGCGTAAATTAATTTACCAACTGAACCTATATCTGGCACATAAAATGCTAAAATTCCTAGTATACCAAAAGGAATAGCACCAATCAGAAAATACGGTCGAGATTTTCCCCATTTTGTATCTGTCTTGTCAATAACTACGCCCATTGCTATATCTGTAAAAGCATCTATTAAACGAGTAATCAAAAAAAGTAAACTAACTTGGGCAGCTGCAATACCTGCAACATCTGTATAAAAGAACATTAAATAAAGCGTTATCACTTGCCAAATTAAGTTACAAGCTAAATCCGCAACTCCATATCCAAATCTTTGCTTCCATACTCCTGTACTCATATATATTGAACACCCTTTCAATTCTCTTTATATAATAAGTAAAACGCTTTCTAACATAATTAACAATAATCATTTCACAGCTCCTATTGACCATTTCACAGATTGCAGAAAGACATCTTCCCGGATGACATCATACGCCTTTCCTTTGATTCAATTTTCCATACTTCAACTTACAAGTAATTGCTGCTTACGAATCTACAGTGCAGTATGTATTCATACCACCGAAGTGTTACAGTTACACAAAAAAGATGACTTCTGCGCAATACAGAAATCATCTTTTTGATATACTTGAAAAAAGTATATATTTTTCATTAATTTGTTGTTTTCCTTTTTTATTATACTTCTTTAATATCAATTCCCCGATCCCTTAATTTCAGTATACTACTACGTTCTGTATCTCGATCAATGATTAAATGATCCACTACATCTAAATCACCAATTTTTGCAAATGCCTGGACACCGAGTTTACTGTGATCAATCATGATGTAAACCTTATCTACATTTGAAATCATTTTTTCCTTTACTCTTGCTTGTTGCTCATCTGATTCGCTCATTCCACGATCCAAATGCAATCCTTTACAAGAAATAAAAGCTTTATTTAAATGATAGGAGTCTAAACATAATTCTGCAACTGGGCCTATATAAGAAAGTGATTCTTTACGGAGTATACCTCCAGTAGATATCACCGTTACTTGACTTTTGGTACTTAATTCCATAGCTACTTTGATAGAATTCGTTAATACAGTAATAGAGATGTCAGGCAATACTTTTGCCATATACCAAGCGGTTGTACTCGCATCTAATATGATTTTATCGCCTTCTTCAACATGCTTTACCGCCTCTATTGCAATTGCTTTCTTTTCTTCCACATTCATAATTTCCCTTTTAGAGTAGGGAATTTCCAACGAATCCGAATGAAGGCTTACTGCCCCTCCATGACTTCTCAACAATTGTTTTTTCTTCTCTAACTTTTCTAGATCTCTACGTATGGTCTCTTCTGTAACAGAAAACAAATTACTCAGTTCAGATACTCGCACACTTTTTCTTTCATTTACTAATTCTACAATTTTTTGCTGTCTTTCGGCTACTAACATCTTATTCCTTTCCCTTCTGTATAGCTTCTATAATATCCGTTTTCTATTGTAACTTTAGAATACCATTTTTGATTAATTTTTGGCTATTCTCTAGAAGTATTAAACTATAATTGTTTTTACAGAAGAGTTTTGTTTAAGAGCTTACCCCTGTAGATGTACAGAAAGATCGGAAAACTCCCATTGTGATTCAAAAATTCATTCCATGATAAGAAAAAGTCGGTTTTCCGCCAAAATACCTTACAATAAAAGAGATATTTCTTAATAAAGCAGAAAAATAATTTAGTAAACACGCCATTGAATTATAAGTTTCTCACCCCGAAAACTAGCTAATCATCCCATTTACTTTATCAATTTTTTCAAAAAATGGATTTGTATCCCTCTCAATTATATAATTTGAAAGGAATAATTACCTGATCCTAACTTTATGACCGTATCTGTATGGTTTCTATAGAATTGATAGAGACCTTCAATATCTGATAATTGTTTGTTTCTTTCGGTAACTTGTAACGGTGATATATCTCTAAGAACAATCGTTGCACTGGCATTTGCAGGTATATTTACATTGTATTGCATATCCTTTTCAGATATTTTCCACTCAGACTTAACTGATCCATACATGGTTTCAACACTTGCGCTTACCCAATCTAAATTTGCACCGGTACGTGGTTCAAGTAAAATATGTTTATAACCTGGTTTATCAGCAGTTGAATCAATACCAGCTAACACTTTGTACAACCATTCTCCAATAGACCCATAAGCGTAATGGTTAAATGAATTCATATCATCACTCCAAAATGAACCATCCTCTTTAATGCTATCCCAATGCTCCCATACTGTTGTAGCACCTTTCGTAACCTGGTACAGCCAGGAAGGATAGTCCGTTTGCAATAATAACCTGCAAGCAACATCGTGATAACCATGTTTGCTTAAAACAATATTTAAATAAGGTGCTCCAATAAACCCAGTCGTTAGATGATAGTTCTCTTTTTTAATTAATTCAACTAAATTGGCTGCTACCTTTTCCATTTGATTCTCACTTGCAAGTTCAAACATTAAAGTTAATACATGAGCAGTTTGGGTTTCTACTGTTAAATTCCCTGATTCTAATATGAATAATGATTGATATGCTGACTTTATCTTGTCTCTCAATATACGATATGTCTTTGCATCCTCTTCTTTATTTAACACCTCTGCCGTTTTCCTTAATAAATCTGTTGAATATGCAAAATAAGCTGTTGCAATGAGTGTCTTATCCGTTGCACCGCTATAAGTATCGGGTTCAGAATCTAACCCTAACCAATCTCCCAACTGAAAACCTCTATCCCATAGTTCCTCCTTGGTACCTTGATTTCGTATATACTCTACCCAGTTCTTCATACTTTGATATTGCACATCCAAAATACGTTTATCGCCATAGCTAAGATACATTGACCAAGGAATAATGACAGCAGCATCACCCCAGGCAGCTACGGAATGAGTAACTCCTCCTAAGTTTCCACTTGTTTTTTGAATAATATTCGGTACCACATATGGCACTCCTCCATTATCTAATTGATCTGCTTCCAAATCTTTTAACCATTTTGTGAAGAAAGGTGCTACATTCCTCAGATAAGCAGATGTTCGGAAAAACATTTGTGCATCACCTGTCCATCCAAGCCTCTCATCTCTTTGAGGACAATCGGTTGGTACATCTAAAAAGTTACCTTTAAGCCCCCAGTTAATATTACGATGCAATTGATTGATTAGCTCATTTGAACTTTCAAAGGAACCGGTAGTCGACATGTCAGAATGCAGTACAACTCCAGTAAAGTCCTCTATGTTGATATCATTCAAAAAACCCGTTAATCTTACATACTGAAAACCTTGAAACGAAAAGCGAGGTTCAAACATTTCCCCCTCAGGATCGCCTTTACATATATAAGTTATTTCCTGTGTAGCCTTTCTTAGATTACCAACGTAAAAATTTCCATCTTTATCCAATATTTCTGCATGATGTAAGGTTATTTTTTGCCCTTTATTACCCTTCAATTGACAATGCATCCAACCCACCATATTTTGACCCATATCCAGTACTGTTTCTCCATTTGGGGTTTGGATTATCTTTTTTGGCTTAATATACTCTACTTTTCTTACGGGTTCATTTCGCTGATCAATAAGTTTATATTTATCATATGATAAATGCTTTGTAGGTACCCATGTTTTGTCATCCAATGCAGCTTTTGACCAATTATCTATTTCTTCACGTGCATCATAGTATTCACCAAAATAAATCTCAGACATTTGAATAGGGCCAGTAGTCGCTTTCCAACTATCATCTGAAGTTATAACTGTCTTCGTTCCATCTTCATAAGTAATATGAATTTCTAAAATGGCAGCTTTTTTATCACCATATATATTCGTACGACCTTCAAAGCCAAAGTATCCTTTATACCAGCCGTTTCCAAGAATAAAACCTATAGCATTTCTACCTTCTTTAATAAGTGTAGTAATATCATAGGCTTGATATTGTATTCGTTCCTGATAACTTGTCCAACCCGGTGTAAAATAAAAATCCCCTATACGATTTCCATTCAATTGTAATTCATACAATCCTAATGCGCTTGCATAAGCTCTAGCTTTTTTAATCGGTCTATTAACATGAAATTCCTTCCTTAAATAATGGCAGGCTTCTGGATTATCTTTTATTTTTCTTTGATTGGAAGCACAAATCCATTTAGCTTGCCAATTAGATGCATCTAACATACCTGTTTCCCAATAGGCAGTATTAGACCATTCTGATTCTTGATTCGAATCATCCCATACCTTTACACGATAATAGTATCTCGTAAAAGGTTGAAGGTTTATTTGATTCAATGGAATATGAACGCTTTGATCAGATAATACCTTTCCTGAACTCCATTCGATAGATTGAAAGATTTCATCTAGTGCTACTTCTATAAAATAAGCTTGTTGTTTTACATTTCTTTGATCCGATATTAATTTCCAATTCATTCTAGGGTGTTTTACATCTAAGCCTAAAGGGTTCTCTAAATATTCACATCGTAATGACGTTACACGTAGCATATCTTCACTCCTAGACAGATTAAAGTTTATATTTTCGTATAAAATAGGTTGGCGTACAACTCCACGCATGACAGTAGCTATTAATTAAATGACTTCCATACGGTGAAAAGGTTGGATTATCAGGGTTAAAGAGCTCCCAAAAAGTATCTGCTCCTAAATCAACCATCTTTCCCCAATAGTTTTCAAGGTATTGAATAGCGATTTCTTTCTCTTCACTAATTAACAATGCATCAACTAGATGGTGATACATATATGGCGTATTAATACCGACTTTTGGATTTTCTTTTAATAATCGCTGAAGTAACTTTTTATTTCTTTCCTTATCAAACACTCCTGCAATCACCATCCAAATCTGACTTGCCCATGAGATTTGTCGCTTTTCACCACTTATAAAAAAGCCAACTTGTTCATCCCACAAATATTCAATCGTTGCTTTCGCTATGATATTGATTTGTTTATCTATCCAACTAAATGTTTCTTCTTCCTCCAGTATTTTTGCTATTTTCGCTGTTTTCTTCAATGTATAAATTAACACTGCTTGTGAAGAGGCTTGTTTGTTCAGTTCTTCGTGCCAATCAATAAATGACCACCATGACGAATCATCCATAACAATATTTTCCTTAGAAAGGCGACTCAAAGCATTCTCCACTTGTCTAAGTGCGGATGGCCATAAATCTTTTAATGTCTGTTTATCTTTTGTTGCTTCATAATAATCAAACAAAGTGGTTGAAAAAAATAATGAATAATCAAATAAATAAGTGTCATCGGGAATTAATGTAGGTTCTAAAAATAAATTAGCTGCAATCTCTCCATTTTGATTAGGTACCGCTGCAAACAGATACAAACATCGTTTCACTAAATCATTATTTTGTACGGTTTGGTAATTTGCTAAAGCTTGTAATCGTAAATCGCCTAGCCACAATCGTCTATCTCTCTTAGGTCCATCTTCAAATACATCATGCATACAATCGATAAGGGTTTTAATACTTACCTTATCGATTTGTTGCATTTTTTCATCTGCTATCTCTACCTGAGGTATTTTATTAATATCAGCAGACGTCACTGTCTTACATGAAATCGCATCAAAAGAAACGCTATATTTTGGCGAGGTATCTAAAACAGAAACTTTTAAATACCTAAAACTATATCTTCTTGGTAACGTAATAGTAGCTGGCATAACATCAACATAAAATACTTCCTCTTGCAGCCAAGAACTGCTTAGCCATCCTTCATAATTATAAAAGGGTTCGGATACTTCAACCAATGTTTCACCAAAAGTTAACTTAATATGCAGAGGGGCATCGGGTGGGCTCCCTACTGGATTTATATTCAACCTTAGAAAGCCTGCCATATGGTCATTAAAGTCAACAATAAATGATTCATTTTTACCGTATGCTTTATGTTTCATTTCTTGCCAAGTTGCTATTTTCTTGGCATTCCAACCATGAATAGCCTGTGAATCTTCATAGGTTGTTATATAATGTTTAGGTTGTTGCAATTTGGTATTTAATTGCGGTTTTAATTGTTCTGCGACCTGTTTAAATTCCGAATTTTCTATTATATCTCTATCCTTGCTTTCTTGTATATTCATTAGTTACCTCCTTGTTTACACAAATTCACACATACTATCTTAAAAAATTTTCATCATAACATGTTAAAACTATCCCGCTTTAACCAGTTATTTTGCCGTCCATGAAAGATTTATTCATTTTTCTTATTTGGTTGAATTTTTTAATCATCTTTTATAGAAACTAGTTATCAGTCATTAGGATATATCATAATCTTTATGCTATTTTTCTTATCATACATTGCTTTTTCTAAAGCAATTTGAGTATCTTCTAAGCCATAATGATTCGTCATAAGCGGTTGCAAATCATATTGACCAGAACCTAAAATATCAATACCTTGTGAATATGTATTAGCGTATCGGAATATACCAATAATATCCACTTCCAAACCACTTACCGTATGGATGTTAAAGGTAATGTTTTCTTCTGGGGGTAAGCCAATCACTGCCATTTTTCCACCACGTTTAATGGTCTGTAAAATCGTTTGGAATGCACTTTTATTTCCTGAACATTCCCATGCTAGATCTACACCTTTATTGTTAGTTACAGCAAAAATTTCCTCTATTACATTATCACTTATAGGATTTAATACATGCGTTGCTCCTAATTGTTTCGCAATCTCTAATCTCTTTGGCTCTACATCTGAAACAATAATATTTTTTGCTCCATATGCTTTAGCTGCAATAATAGACATTAATCCAACCGGGCCCATTCCTGTAATAGCTACTGTATGACCTAGTCTTAAACAAGTTCGATGTGCTGCATGTAAGCTAACGGAAAATGGTTCAATCAGGGCAGCTTCCTGATAAGACAATTGGTCTGGTATAACGTGTGCAAAATCAGCTCTAATCTTAACAAATTGACATAAAGCGCCATCTATTGGAGGCGTTGCAAAAAATGCTACACTTGGACAAAGATTATACCGTCCTAATTTACAATTCTCACATAACCTACAGGCAACTCCTGGCTCAATAGCCACCCTATCTCCTAATGTAAACTTCTCTACATTCCTCCCTATCTGAATAACCTCACCAGCACACTCATGTCCTAGAATAAATGGTGTTTTTACCTTTGTATTACCAATTCCTCCATGTTCAAAATAATGAATATCTGAACCGCATATTCCAACTGCCTGAAGTTTCACTAATATTTCGTTATCAGATAAAGATGGAATAGGTTGCGTTTTAATTTCTATCTTTTTTATATCTGTCATTACAGCCGCTAACATGCGAGTTGGTATTACAGCTTGATCCATGTTTTTTTCCTCCCCCATCATCCTTTTACTGCCCCGCTTGTCATACCTTTCATTACCGTTTTATTTAAGAAAAGATATAAAATAAGGGTTGGCAAAATTGCCATTGAAATGGAAGCAAATGTTGGACCCCAATCCCGCTGACCGTATTGACCGGCAAAGCTCATTAATCCTGTTTGGATCGTTCTTAAATCAGAATCACTTATGAAAGTCATCGCAAAAATTAGATCATTCCAAACAAAGAAAAATTGTACAAGTGCTACAGTTACAACAGCATTCAAGATCATCGGTAAAGCAATCGAAAAAAAGATGCGATAAATATTAGCCCCGTCCATAATAGCTGATTCTATCAATTCATTTGGAACAGCTTTAAAATAACTAGTAAACAAGAAGATAGTCAGCGGAAGACCAAATGCTATGTATACGAGAATTAAACCAAATAAATTATTTAACAAACCAGTATGGTAATACATCGTAAAAATCGGGAGCAAGACAATGGGAACAGGCACCATAATACCTGAAATGAACAATAATAAAGTACCTTTTTTCATTTTCCATCGCATTTTTTCAAGCGCAAATGCAGCTCCTGCTCCAATAATAATAATCAAAAACAATGCTGGAAAAGTAACTACTATACTATTCTTAAAGTAAGTGCCCATATTTCCCGTATTCCATGCTTCTACATAATTATCAAAGTGAAACCCCTGTGGCAATGCATACATTGGTGCAGAATTGAATTCTTCAGGAGTTTTCAAAGAAGACATGAGTAACCAAAAGACCGGATACACCGCAATAATAACAATCATAATTATCAGCAGTTTTCCTAAGATATTTGCAACCAGCTTTTTTAAGTTGAAAGATTTATTCTGTTTAGTTATTGGTGTTAATTCCACTAGAATCTCTCCTTATTTCTTTTCTTCTTTCCATGAAGATTGGTATACAATAAGCGTAATAATTAATGTTAAAAATAGTAAAAATAAAGCAATTGTACTACCATATCCATAGTTCCCACTTGTAAAAGCCTGTTGATACATATGAACTGATAATGTAGTTGTTGATTTGCCAGGACCTCCGTTGGTTAAAGCTACTACCTGTTCAAATACCTTTAATGTTCCGCTTAAACTAAAGATAATCGCAGAAATAAGAATAGGTTTAATTAAAGGCAGTATAATAAATTGTGTTAATTTCCACCCTTTCGCCCCATCGATTCTTGCAGCTTCTAATACATCTTCTGGTACATCCATGAGACCAGCATACAGAATGACAGCATAGAAACCCATCGCTTTCCAAATCTCCATAATGCATAAAATCCAAAATGCTGTTTCTGTCTGTCCTAACCAAGGTTGGACTAATTGCTCTAAATGAATCGCTTCTAGCAGACTATTAATTAACCCCAAATTAGGTGCTATTTCAAATAATTTCGAGAATAATTGAGCTATTGCTACAGTTGGTAATACTACTGGAAAGAAAACCAGTGTTCTTACAAGAAAAGAAGCTTTTTTTATATAAAATACATATAATAGAGATAACAGAAGCCCTAAAAAAACCTGACCCGTGGTTACTATTAATGTAAATTTAGATGTAACCCATAAACTGTTATAAAAATCCGGGTCATTAAATAAAGCAAAATAATTGGCTAATCCAGCAAATTCAAAGCCACTAATTAAAGACCCCTCAAAAAATGTATACACACTTGACCATATAATAGGAACAAATAGCAATACCATAAAGATCAATATAGCCGGCAAAATAAATATCATTATTGCCTTTCGATCATTTAAAACCTTATGCATGATTTCACCTCAACTACTAAGTTTTATAAAGTGAGACTTCCAACAGCGGGGATTCTCCTATGATGATTAGCGTAACTTATTATGTTGTTAGCAACCGTTTTAATCTATTAATTTCAAAAATAACTATTTAGGTCAGCTTTTACGGATGCTTTATAAAATGATAAAATGATAAAATGATTCAGGAAGGAAGGATTACCTCCTTCCTTTCTTTATTAAGCTATGATTAATTGTTTAATTCATCTTCCATTGCCTGCATATACTCTTCTGGCGTCATATCACCATTTATAAGCAATTGAGCATTCTGTTCCGCTAATAATTTTTGGTCTGCGTTAAATCGACCTTCAAACCATAACGCAGCATTTTCAGCTTCTTCAATTGTTTCCAATGTTAATTCGGTTAGTGGGCTAACATCTTCTGGCATATTTTCTACTTTAAATCCTGATACCATTCCCATCTCATTAATAGCTGTTTCTCCATAATTAGTGAACGCTTCTTTTACCCAATCTGCCATTTGTTCATCATATTTATTAGAAGCAATACTTAATGTTAAACCAGCGTTCATAGACCAATCAGAAAGGCTTCCTTCTCCACCTTCCACTAAAGGAATATTGAAAAGTCCAATATTATCTACACCAACTGAATTTCTACTTGTATCATTAAAATTTGCTACATCCCAACTACCACTGTAATACATTGCTGCATTTCCCTGTAGAAAGCTATCTAAGGCAGTATCCGCATCAACCGTATTAACTCCTTGTCCAAAATACCCCTTATCTCCCATATCCTGAATCGTTTGAGCTGCTTCGATAAAACCTTCATCTGTCATATTTAATTCTCCATTACTTACTCTTTCCATGGCGTCAGTTCCATAATATCGAATGATGTAGCCATTGATATATCTAGTAATCGGCCACCTTTCTTTTCCAGCTACTGAAAATGGCTGCACTCCTGCATTTTCTAAAGTTTCACTTACTTCTAAAAGTTCATCCCATGTTTCTGGAATATCTAACCCTTGCTCCTCAAAAATTTGTTTATTATACCAAAAACCTTCAATATTCATTTCTACTGGCAAAGCATATAAACCGCGACCATCACTTAACTGTTCCAGCAAATCAATAGCGCTTGTATTTAGTTCTTCATATATTCCTAATTCTTTGAGTTCATCTTCAATATCTATAACAGATTCATTATCAATCAATTCCCCCAATTGATTTGACTCATACTTAAATAATTCTGGTAAATCATTACTAGCTGCAAGAAGAGAAATTTGTTGCAGAATATTATTTTGCTCAATTGTTTCGATTTGCAAATCTGTATCTTCTCTCTCATTATCATAATCTGATAAAATTTTTGCCTCCTGTACATCAGGCGGATCTTCAGATATGAAATCTATTGTTCTTACATCTCCACCACCACCGCTACCTGACCCTTCACTTGAACTACATCCTGCCACAATAAATACAGAAAATATTGCTATAAATACGATAAATAATCTCCTAGTCATATCTATACTCCTTTTTTAATTATGATAAAATCTATTATTATTGTAAGCGCAATCAAATAAAGTTGTAACCGCTTTATAAATTAGAAAAGTGTCCGTTTTTTTCAGATTTTTGATAAACTATCTATCAAATAGCGAATGTAAGTGAATGATGATGGTATCTGAAAAATTTCAATCAAATAACCCGGGAGAAGTTCCTTGAAAGGATTTCCCCCGAGTTTTCTGCTAGCACTGTATTCGTTCTTTCTCTCAAAACTATCTTTTTTTAACCAGTTATCACTATCTATGAAAACAGGGATTTTTACTTTGCTTGGACCATTCTTGTAAAACTAAATTCAAACAAGTATTGAATAAGACTTTTATACAAATGCTGCACTCTCATCATAATAAGTTTTTCTATAGATGCCTGATCATTTTCATCATTTTATACCATTCTATAATATGAGAAGTTACAAGGAGCTTTCTTTTTTATATTTACCTGGAGAAACACCTGTATATTTTTTGAATATTTCGGAAAAATACCGGTAAGTCATATAACCGACATCATGGCTAACATTTGATACTGTATTCCCTTGGCGCAACATAAGTTTTGCCACATCTATACGCAGCTGAGTTAAATATTTAATATATGTCATCCCCACCGCCTCTTTAAACAAGACACTAAAATAATTGGGATTTAATCCTACTTCATCCGCAATTTCTTGAATTGAAATACTTTCATTATAATGAAGATGGATATATTTACGCGCTTCCTCAATAACTGGGTATTTGTGAACAAGCTGAGATTTTTCATGAAAATCCAATATCCAATCAAAAGTAGAAAAGAGCCAAGATTTTAACTCCTCTTTCGTATTCAACTTTCTAAATTCGGAATGTGAGAAAAATGGGAGCGGTTCACTTAATGCATATTCAGGATTTTCGAAAATATCTATACATAAATACAATAATTTTTGCAGCCTTTTCGCAATGATTCTAATTTCATCTAAGTCTTCTTCAAGACTAGTAAAATAATTAGTCAGTAATCTATACACTTGCTCTTGATTACCCAATTTCATATTGTAAACAATTTGTTTTTCTTGCTCTGTAATACAACTCTTCCAATGGTTATTTTGGTTTATTTCATCGAATAATATAATGCCTTCTTTATCTTGTATTAACCCTAATTTATAGGCTCTCAATGCTTCCATATAGCTTGTGTATAATCTGTCAATTTCTACATACATATTTCCTGCAGAATAGATTCCCCCATCCCTTTTCTTTTCCTTTAAAATTTGTAATACGTTGGAAGGATTAGGAGTATATAAATAAATAACATTAATATAATTAAAACCTACAGTGATTGAAACGGATAAGTAATCAGAGTTTGAGTCTAATGAAAACGAAGGCGAATCATGAACAATAACCATAAAACCGCTTATTTTTTTTGCATATTCAAATTCACAAAACCAATTTTCTATACTACCTTGATTTTGCATTAGTAAATCCATTGTCATTTTTTCTAACTTCATTTTTTTATGTTCATTAGCATTTTTTTGCTTATCTTTTTGTTCTAATATTTTTTGAAGTGTCTCATTGATCATTGGAATAGTGATTGGTTTTTCTAAATAATCAATTACACCCAATTTTAGAGCATTTCTCACATACTCAAATTCATTAAAACCACTAAACACAACACATAATGTTTCAGGCGATCTATCTAAAATCTCTTTTATTAACGTCAAACCATCTTTGCCAGGCATGCGTATATCAGTAAACACAATTTCTGGCTGATATTTTTCATACAACCGAAATCCCTCTTCGCCATTATCTGCTGTTCCAACAATTTCAATACCAAATTTTGACCAATCTATCATTCGTTTCATGCCTTCTAACACTATAAATTCATCATCAATTATTATCGCTTTCACCTTAAGAAACTCCTTGTGAGCGTCAAGTAGAAATGAACACTTTTTGCTAATTAAATTTGGACACTTTCTTCCATAAAAATGGAAGAACGGTGTTTCATTCGATAACTATCATCATCATGAAAATGAATAACTTCAGCCCGATGTAAAATTCTATCTAGGATAGCCGTTGTAATCCCTGGATCACCTAGTAATTCTCCCCATTCATTTGGTCCTTTATTAGAAGTTAATATAATTGAAGCCTTATCATAAAGGTCATTAATAAGATGGAAAAATAAATTCGCTTCACGTGTATCCATTGCCATAAACATTAAATCATCAATAATCACTAAATGAGAGGAACGAATTCGTTTCATTCTCGTTTGTGATTTTCTAGTAACTTCTTCTGTTTTTAATGTTTGAATCAGTTGCCCCATGGAAATAAAAGAGACTTTATATCCTTTTTGTATGGCTTCTATGCCCAGCCCTGTAGCTAAATGTGTTTTACCTACACCTGGCGGTCCTAAAACGATTAAATTATAGAGTTGATCTAGCCAGGTAAACTCCTTTAATTGATATACTTGTCTTTTGCTGAGTGATTGCTGCTCATCTAAATGAAACTCGTCCAACGTCTTATAGGAAGGGAATGCAGCCCATTTTAATCGTTTTTCGATTAATTTTTCATCCCTACGTTTTAATTCATATCCAGTCAATTGTTTCAAAAGTACTTGATATGTCCAATCTTCTGACTCTGCTTGTTGAATCAGAGATGGCAAATAATTTGCCGTCTCTGTGAGTCTCAACGATCGAAACTGTTGTTGTATTTCTTCGATTGAATGACTCATACCGTTGCTCCTTTCAATAACTCTATATAAGAATCCAATTCTCTTGTTTTTGGCTTGATTTGAAGCAGCGTATCATCCATACCATGCAATGTTTTGATAGCTTCTATTTGCGGAGGCCTTTGATGAGAATCCGTTTGTCTTTGGATAAACTCTACGACATCTCTAAACTCTGTTGCACTATATATTTTGCGTGTGACACATTCTTCTAAAGCTTGGTTCCTTCGTTCTCTTGTTACTGTTTTAGATACCTTTAAAATAAGAGATAATTGATCTCGTATATAACGAGGATATCTTTGGTGAATTTCCTGAAGGAAATCAGAAGCCATTTCCTTATCATCAAAGTACGTTGATACCGTTTCTATATAGGCAGCTATTCCTTTAGAACGGTCTCTGGTATGTTGAGAATCTTGAATCAATTTCCCTTTCTCTATACTTAATGTGTGTTTGGCAATGATTGCTCCATTCGATTCTTCACGTATTATTAATTCGTTTTGATCGCTTATTTCAATAAAAACTTCTTTATCTTTTTTATATGTACCAAGTGGTACCGAATACCGATTCGATTGATAGATAATAGTATTGTCCTTACGAACATTTCTTGTTATACTATTATCGATATTTGAAATTGAAATTTTTTTGTTGACTGGTCTTAAGTGTTGTTTTTCTAGGGCAAACACTTCGACTGGTCTTTTTTTTGTTGTATTATGCACTTTTCCGTTTCCCGTTCGAATCAGCCATGCTAAACAGGATTCATTCCATTTATCTATATGGTGAAATACGCGGTTCTTCGCAAAATTCTTCTTCACAAATCCTACGACATTTTCAATCTTCCCTTTACTTTCTGGATCAGCTTTTCTACATACAAAGAGCTTTAATTTTCTTTCTTCCCTGTATGCTTGAAATTCACTGGTAAGGATGAGATCACCTTCATTTTCACTTACTACGATAAGGGAATCTTGATCATAAGCTAACTCATATGGAATTCCTCCAAAATACTGAAAAGCATCTTCGTGAGCTTGAATCATATCTTTTGTTGTAAAAGGACGGGAGAGCCACGCAACGTATTTATAACGAGAGTGCGAAAGCACGAAACTAATAAAATATAATTTCCTCTCCTTTCCCTGGGATGTTTTCTGTATCGTCTGACCAAAATCTACTTGGGCTTGCTGCCCCATTGGTGGATCTGGAATAGCTTGATAGACACGCTTCATTTCTGTCTTTGGAATATGATATTTTTCCCGGAGTGCTTTGACATAACTACGAACGGTACTTTCTCCAACACATAGAGTTGGAAACCTTTCTTTTAACCAATCATGAACTTGAGCACTAGAAAGATCTGGATGTTCTGTTAGCCAAGTATGAATAAGTAATTCGTAGGCATCTAATTTCTTCTTTCTTGTCTGTGTGGAAGCTACCCACTCCGCCATTTCCTGAGGAGACTTTTCAAGGTATTTATATACTGTTGTTCTTGATATACCTAGTTTTCTAGCTATTCTCCGTATTTTAAATCCTTCTTGTTTTAGTTGATAGATTTCCATATACACTTTCCATGTTTCCACCTTTCTTACTCCTCCCATTTCTGTATCGTACAAACATGTATTATACAGTAAATGAAAGATTGCAATAGTTAGTTGGTACCTGACGGAACGGCGAGCATGTAACAGGCTGCCGCCCCTACGGGGCAACAGCCTGTTACATGCCTATCCCCCAAGAAAAGTGTTCATTCTTATCAAGCAATAATGGTCTACTTTAGTTTAGCAGTTACACTCCTTTATCATGGGGGATATATTGAATTCTCACCACTGTTCCCTTTCCTGCTACACTCCTAACTTTAAAGGAACTTGTTGTACCATAATATATTTCTAACCTTTCCTTAATATTATTTGTACCATAACCTTGATAGATAACCTGAGTATCTTCCATTCCCACTCCATCATCAGCTATATAAAATTCAATTTTTCCTTTATACTGCTTCCCTCTAATCATTATTTTACCTAAGCCAATCTTTTTCTCCAGCCCGTGGTAAATAGAATTTTCCACCAATGGTTGTAATAATAATTTCAATATTATTTTTTCTTTAATGTCATTATCTATCTCTTTTATATATGTAAAGCGATTGTTGTATCGGACATTTTGTATGGTCATATAATAATCAATATGTTTTATTTCTTCACTGATAGGTATCTCCGTCTTCCCTTTGCTCAACATAATTTTGAAACTCTCTGATAACGAGATTGTCATCTCTGCGATGTCGTTTTGCTTATTTATAATAGCCATCCAATAAATAGAATCCAATGTATTATACAAAAAATGCGGGTTAATATGAGCTTGCAATACTCTTAACTCAGCTTCACGCTCTTTCACTTCTAGGTTTTTAATATTTTCCATCATATGTTTATTATTGATAGCCATCTTTTTAAAAGTCTCACCAATTTGTCCCACTTCATCATTATTAAACTTTTCTTTAAAGCCAAACTCTCCTTTAGACCATCGAATCATCATTTCTTTTAATTTTTCTAATGGATTCGTAATTGTTTTGGACAATACAACAGATAAAATAATAGCAATCAATGCGATAATCGAGGCGATAAGAAAGGTTATATTTCGAATAGAGTGTAATTCTGCTAACAAGTGTTTTTCTTGGATAATATGGACTAATTCCCACCCTGTCGTTTCATTCTGATATTGATTATAAATATACTTTTCCTCCTCTAGATAATGGTAGATGCTATCTATCGAGGAATAATCATTGAATTTTTTCATGACAGAAGGATCACTAGCATAGAGCATATTCATATTATCATCTTCATTATTTATAACCATTAATTCCGTTTTACCTTCATCACCCTCATTTGGCTGATGAAATAAAGAATTATTAATATTAATAATTAAAAATCCCATATTATCCATTCTTATGTCTCTGGGATCTAATAACCACTTCACTGTAGAGAATGTATCCGTATCACCTGGTTCAATTACGTTATAATCAAAAAATACTTCTTTTCCTTCCATACCGACAGTTGTGTCATACCAATCTGAATCTTCAACAAGTGATCTTTTTTCTTCCACTTCATAAACTCCCAAATTGTCTGATCTACCATTACATATGGCTCGATATTGCGTGTCTACGAGGCACACCGAATCAATATATTTTCGTTCCACAATATAATCTGACATGATAGTTTGTAGTTGATAAGTAGTATATTGTTCACCTTTGTCTAAACCTACTGTAGTCAACTGCTGTTGTAATTGCGAATTTGATAATATATATCTATTCATTTTAATAATACTATTAAATACATAATCAATACGCTCGTTAAACGTTTTCAACTGTTCATGATAATAATTGGTATAGTTTTCAATAATCGAATCTGAAGATATTTTATATGAAATGATACCTACTAAAAAAAGAGGAGGTATGGATAGAACAATCAGTGTTAATAAAAACCTATTTCGTATTTTATGTAGCGGTAATCTATTAATTATTTTTTTCATACCTACTCATTTCCCCTACTATTTATACAACTTATCAGAATATATTTAGACAGCGAAAGAAATCTTGTTGAAAATTATACGTTGGATCCAGAATTTCTATCCTTAAGCCAAACCCTATTGTTATTTCCGAAGCATTCAAGAAAACAGAACGCTTCATGTTCAACGAAACACCGAATACGAACACATTTTCAAGAAAATATTTCTCTAATAAGAATCAGTAAATATTCTACATTTGACGATCTGAATTGAAATCCTATCACTTTTTAAAGGTATATAAAATTCAGATAACTAAATAAAAGAGATCTTATAAATTCATTGCCTTTTTTCTTAAAATAAAAAAATGTGTTTTCTTATTTTAATTTAAAAATCTATATAGTTGACTTTAAATTTATGTTTTTATACAACATGGTGAAAATAGCGATCCTCTCGTTCTGATGTGAAGGGAATCTAATAATTATTACCTTAAAGTATCACAAGGAAGAAAGGATTGTATAAATTGAAACTTCCTTCAATGGGGGTTTTCTTTCATCCCCCACTGAAGGTTAGTTGGACCAATCGGGCTGTTACTGGCTTCCCAATCTCCCACTAATATCATTTTTTACTCATTTCTTGAAGTGAGAGGCTTACAAAAGCCCTTCGACGGGGCGAGTAATCGCAGCCCCATCCAGTTACACTGCGATAAATATCCACTCTTAAAATGTTTCAGTTCCCAGAAACTATTTCCCTTAGAATCCCCATACTTCACCCGTATTGAAGCACATCCTAAATAATATAAGATGTGTATAATAACTTTAATTGTGCCTTTTTTGAATTATTTATTCTTTTTGGAGCTGTTTTCCATAGAGTTATATTATTTCTTAATTTCATTAAAAAATCAAAAGTTCTTTCTAATTTATTTATGATTTTGATGACATATCATTCTATGAATAATCCAAGAATAGTAACAAAACTCACAAATAGAGATTTACTTAATATAAGGTTTTAATTTAAAAAGTATCTTTTCGACGGCTCCACATTAAATGCCTCTGCGAGAGCAAGTAATTCCTGATCAGTAATAACCTGCTTTGCTCCACCTTGATGTGCATTAACTAAATGATATACTTTAGCAGCTTTTTCAACTGTTTCGATTAAACCAAATGCTTCATCAATGGATTTACCAGCACCAAAAATACCATGATGCGGCCATATTACTAAGCGGAATTCACTCATTTTTCTTGCCGTTTCTTGTCCAATTTCAAACGTACCTGGTACCATCCAAGGCAGGATGCCAACGCCTTCAGGGAAAACAACCAGACATTCCGTACACATTTGCCAAAGGGTCCTGGTAAAACTTACTTCGTCTAAATCATGCGTAAATGTCATGGCAATTAAATTTGTTGCGTGTGTGTGCATGATAACACGATGGTTTGGATCTTGCTTTAAGCGTTCCGTATGACTCATAAAATGAGAAGCTAGTTCACTTGTAGGTCGTCCGCCATCACTTAATCCCCATAGTAATTCTACACTTTTACCATCTTCTGTTAATCGTAGCAATGCAAGGCATTCTTCTGGTTTTTCAATTACTTTCCTAAAATATTTCCCTGAACCTGTAACGAGGAAATACTTTCCTGCAAGTTCTGTAATTGGAAGTTCTAATTCAATTGTACGTAATACATTCGTAATATCTATATAGGGATTTACTTCTTCTTCCGTTAATAAACAACTTATATTCCCACCATTTAATTCGTCCCAACCCATTTTCCACATATCATAAGTTGTATTCATTATATTGGTTACAAAAGGTGCGCTTAATATAGGGTGATAATACTTCCCCTCAGTTGTCATTTTCATTTGTCTACTTCTCCTCTCTATCGTTATAACAATTTCATCATATACTCTTTATATTATTCGTAAAAAGCAAGTGTCACACAATATTTCATTGTTACACTTGCTTTTTTAATTATTATTTTCTTTTTGCCATTACAACTTCTTCATATTTTTTTACTTCATTTAACCACACTTCACCTACTGGAACATCCATTTGTTCACAATAGTAATCCCAAATAGCACCAAATGGATAGGTTTTCAGTTCTTCCATTAATGCAAGTCTTTCTGTGAAATTTCCTTTTTCTTGTAACTCTTTTAAGTACTCGTTTGGTGTAAGCAAAGCGTATAACAAAGATTTGATCATGTTTCTTGTACCAATTGTCCATGCTGCGATACGATTAATACTTGCATCAAAGAAATCAAGTCCAATTCTTACTTTATCTAATGCGCCATTGCGCACAATTTCCAAGCCAATTTCACGTAGTTCATCGTCTAATATAACTACATGATCACTATCCCAACGCACTGGTCTGGAAACATGCAAAGCTAATTCATCACTATACAAAAGCATGGAAGAAATCTTATTAGAAATTACCTCTGTTGGATGATAATGTCCAGAATCCAATAAGAGAAGTTTATCATTTTTCAATGCATATCCCATATAAAATTCATGAGAACCAACGACATATGCTTCAGAACCGATACCAAATAATTTACTTTCAACTGCATCTACATTATATTTTTCGTCAATTTCAACAGAAAAAATTTCATCCAAAGATTCTTTTAATCTTTTTCTCGGAGTTAAGCGATCACTCGGGATATCTTTATAACCATCTGGAATCCAAATATTGGTTAGTGTTGATGTGCTAAGTTCTTTCCCAAAGTATTCAGCAATTTTACGGCTTGCACTCGTATGACGAATCCAGAAGTCCCTAATTTCTTTATTAGGATGGGCCAACGTTAATCCATCCTCTGCTTTTGGATGAGAAAATAATGTTGGATTAAAATCTAAACCGAGATCGTTTTTCTTTGCCCAATTCACCCAGTTTTCAAAATGCTTTGGTTCGATTTCATCTCTGTCAACAACTTCCCCATCTGTTTCAGCATATATTGCATGTAAATTAACACGATGTTTTCCTGGAATCAGAGAAAGTGCTTTTTCCAAGTCACTCCTTAATTCTTCTGGAGTTGTTGCTTTCCCAGGATAATTCCCAGTGACATCTATTCCACCAGATAGTTCTTGTTGATTTACTTCAAAACCACCTATATCGTCTCCTTGCCAGCAATGAATAGAAATGGGGACTTGTTTTAATTGTTGCAGTACATCGTCAACATTGACACCCCATTTTTCATATTGTTTTTTGGCAATTTCGTAATTCTCTTTAATTGTCATATTTACCCCTCCACTTTTTGTTTCTTAGTATATGTTTTCAATTCAAAAGACTCATTGATAAGACTTCTTACATTCTTTATATTATCGATTTTATTTAACGCCATTAATTGCGCCGCTATATTCCCAATCGCCGTTGCTTCAGTTGGTCCAGCAACAACTTCCTTATTAGTTGTATCAGCAATTAACTGGTTTAGCATTTCATTTTTTGAACCTCCGCCAATAACATTTATCTTTTGGAAATTCTTTTCATAGATTCCTTCAATCTGATTGATAGCGTTCTGGTAGCTTACTGCCAAACTATCAAACACACATTTAGCAATTTCTCCTGGTGTTTGAGGTACTAATTGATTGGTTTCTTTACAATATAATTTGATCTCTTTAATCATATTTTCTGGTTTTAAGAATCGATCATCATCTACATTTACCTTGGAATTAAAATGTTCTTCCTGATTGGCCATCTCAACGAACTCTGCAAAAGAATATTTATTATTATAATTTTGTTTTACTTCCTGCATCATCCAAAGACCCATAATGTTTTTTAAAAACCGGAAACTGAAATCCATGCCCCCTTCATTCGTGAAGTTATAATCCAAAGCTTTCGTAATACAGATTGGGAAACGATTTTCCACACCAATCAGCGACCATGTTCCCGAACTAATATATATCGTATCATCTACCTCTGGAACTGCTAAAACGGCAGACCCTGTATCATGGGTTGCAGGCAGAATAACTTCCAAATTAAATCCAAATTCATCTACTAATTCATGTCTTACATTTCCTATCAAGGATTTTGGGGGTAAAATTTTTTGAAACATTTCCTTATTAATACCAAGCTGTTCTAATAACTCTTTATCCCATTTTTTTGTAAATGCATTCACCAATTGAGTTGAGGTTGCATTCGTATATTCATTTATTTTTTCACCAGTAAGTAAGTAATTTAGATAATCTGGAACCATTAAGAATGTTTTCGCTTTCTCTAATACTTCTGGGTTATTTTTCTTTAAATAATATAATTGATAGATGGTATTAAATTTTTGAAATTGAATCCCTGTTTCTAGATACAAACGTTCTTTGCTTACAATAGTAAATACCTCTTCCATCATTCCGTCTGTTCTGGAATCCCGGTAGGAAACTGCATCTGTTAATAATTCATCATTTTCATCTAATAATACAAAATCGACTGCCCACGTATCAATACCTATACTTTCGGGAATAAAGTTTTTTTTCTTTGTTTTATGAATTCCTTTTTTTATTTCTGAAAATAGCTTTTCTATATTCCAGCAAAAGTGGCCATTTATTTCAATGAGTTTATTTTCAAAACGGTGTATTTCTTCTAAAATCATCTTACCATCCTGTAAATAACCAGCAATCAGTCTCCCGCTCGAAGCACCAATGTCTACTGCCAGACTACATTTTTGCATTGTATCACCTTCCACCAGAAAAAATTTACGTTATTTATACTTAGTCATCATCTTTCTATTACTTCATCTTTCTTAGATACTGTATCTCCGTAACGTTCTTGTTCAATTTGTTGTAAAGTTTTCCCCTGTGTATGCGGCGCCAGTACAATACCAATTATCATATGAATAACCAAGAAAGTAATCATCACAATACCTGCAACTTTAAATCCTAATGTTGCCATGATCGTTGGTAACACAAAAGACCATATTGCAATACCTGTACGCACGATGAAGTACATGAGTCCTTGTGCAGTCGCACGATAACGTGTAGGAAATAATTCACTTGTCCATAATGCATAGAATGCTTGAGCACCAATGCCAGCTGCTGCTCCCCAAAGAACAACGAATGCAATTAATGTAGGCCATGTCATTGGCATGAAAGTTAAAATAATCCATGCTACTACTCCCATACATGCTCCAACACCAAATAATGTTTTTCTGCTGAACTTATCACCAAGTTTCATGAATATAAAATAGGTGGTCAGCACGGTAAACATCCATAAAAATGATTGTAGTAGGTTAGCTTCCATATTACTTAATCCGCCGACATTTTCATAAATGTAAGGCATAAAATATCCCATTGCTCCAGCAGTCAAATTCCAAAATAAATAAATACCCAACAGCAAAAATAAAGCTTCCCGATTTGCTTTAAGTGTAAATAATTCCTTTAAAGAACTTTTCTGAATTTTACCTTTTGCTTTATCAGATTTTTCTTGTTCTTGTTGTTCTTCCCAAATTTTAGACTCAGGTAAGCCACGCCGTATATACAATGCTACAGCTGCTATGATAAATAAATGAACAAATATAAGTCTAGATCCTAGTAATCCAAGTGGCGCGACTAATACTGCTAACGCAAAAGTAACCATCGGTCCAATTGACCACGCTAATTGTGCTGCACCAACATGTGCTGCCCGTTTTTCTTTCGGTGACTCTTCTGCAATATAGGTCCAAGATACTGGAACACCTGCACCAACTGCAATACCCGTAATAATTGTACCAATTAATAACATTGGAAAGTTAACGGATGCAGCTATCAACGTAACACCAATCATAAAAACTAACAGGTCATAACTGAAAACAATTTTTCTTCCGAACTTATCGGTCAGTGGTCCTCCGATTAAAGCACCGATTGCTGCACCTAAAGCATTTGCACTTAAGGCACTAAGTAGCCCCACTCCTAAACTATCAATTCCTAAATAAGCTTGCCATAACGTCAAGCTACTTGCAGCCGCAATAATTGAACCAGCTTCAATATAGTTCGCCATAGAAATAGCAATAGTAGCTTTCCATCCTGTTACATTTTTTGCAGCAAACCTTCTTTTGCTCATTTGTAACATCTCCCTCTATTATTATATTTTCATCAATCCATATGAAAAACTTCTTTTAAATTAGTAGATACGGGGCTTTTGTCTGGATATGTTTCCATTACTGAGTCCATAAATTCCCACCATTTTTGATTTATCTCTGTCTCAGCCATTTGCTTCCACTTTTTTTCGTTTTCAATCTCAATGTAACCAAATAATTTATTACTTTCTCTATCTAAGAAAATCGAATAATTACTAGCTCCATGGCGATGAAGTTCTTCTACCATTTCTGGCCATATTTCATTATGCCGTTTTTCATACTCTTCATGCTTGTCTGGATAGACAGTCATAACAAATGCTTTTCTAATCATCATTTCACCCTTTCAATTGCATTTGAAAATTCAAAATAAAACATAAATCCATATCATTGGTAACGGTTACAACATTATACGTTTACTATAATACGCTTTTAATCATAAATCAATGCAAAACAACAAAAAAATGTTTATTTATTTTTGTTTTAGTTATATACATGTTTAATTCACAATTATAAATTTTGATTTTATTTGAATATTGCATACTTACTTCTATATTATTTTTAGTATGTGATATTCTAGCTCTTAAAAGGTTGATATTATTTTATTTTTAAAATGTTTAAGAAACTTATTATTTAACAAATGTTGGTAATACTTTTCGTTAGGATCGAATCAATAAAATACTTTTAAAAATCAGGTATTTCAAGATGCTATCTAAAGGGAAACTTCATTTCATGGGGTTTTACTTTCCATCTCCCACAGCAGGTTATTACCACTTACACTGGGGTAAAACTATATATTAAAAAGGATAGAAAGTTTTTCTTTCCTTCCTATCCAATCTAGTTTTGTTACCTTGTAAATGCTGCCGCTACTCCTCCATCTACAGTTACCATACAACCGGTTGTTTTCGCAGACTTGGAAGATGCTAAAAAGGCAATGGATTCTGCAATATCTTGTGGTAATATATTTACATTTAGAATCGTTCTCTTCCGATAATGTTCTTCTAATTCATCTGCTCCAATTCCATAGGAGGAAGCTCTTTCTTCTTTCCATTCGGAATCCCAGATTTTTGAGCCACGAATAACCGCATCTGGAAGTACAGAGTTAACCCGAATTCCATATTGCCCGCCATCTGCTGCAATTGTCCGGGCTAAATGCACCTCTGCTGCTTTTGCAGTACTATATGCTGCTGCATTTTTTCCTGCATAGATGGAATTTTTTGATCCAACAAATACCATATTTCCGCCAATTTCTTGATCTTTCATTAACTTGAATGCTTCTCTTGCCACAAGGAAATATCCAGTTACCAATACATTTATGTTTAAATTCCACTTATCAATAGTTGTCTCCTCGAAAGGACTAGAACTAGCTAAACCAGCGTTATTTACGATGACATCTAATCCACCGTAAGTCAATATGGAACCTCGGATTGCAGCAGATACATCTTCTTCTTTTGTAACATCCATTTTCACTGCTACTGCACGATTTTCTCCAAATCTTTCATTAATCTCATTAGCTAATTCTTGGGCTCCTTCTAGATTGATATCCGCCACAACGACATGCGCACCATCCTGTACTAAACGAATACAAGTAGCGCTTCCAATACCCCCTGCTCCTCCAGTTACAAAAGCAATCCGACGTGAGAACTCAGCTTCTGGTGGAGATAAACTTAACTTATAAAGTTCTAGTGGCCAATATTCGATAGCGAAAGATTCTGCTTCATCCAATGATATAAAGTTACCTAATATAGTAGAACCACGCATAACAGATACCGCACGATGATATAAGGATTTACTAACATTAGCTGAAGCCGAATCCTTTCCTGTATTAATCATTCCAAGACCAGGAATTAATATCACTCGTGGTCCCGATTCGACCATTTGGTCCCCTTCAGATTTATTACGTTCAAAATAATCAATATATTCTTCAACAAATCCAGTAATTCCATCTTTTATTTTGTCCACTAAATGGTCTATATCTTTACTGCTAGGATCCCAGTCCACAAATAAAGGTACACGCTTTGTATGTACAAGATGATCCGGACACGCAGCACCCACTTTAGATAATTCTTTTGCATCACGACTATTAACAAAATTTAAAATTTCTTGACTATCATCATACGTAACAATCATTTTCTTATTTTTACTTACTTGGCCGCGAATAATTGGTAATACTTTGGCATAAATCTCTTCTCTTTCTTCTTCCGAAAGAACTTCATACGTGTTGCCACCAAACAAGGTTTTTTCTTCTGCTTTTGCTTCAATGTAATCTTCTGCTTTTTGAATCACAGATATAGTTTGGTTATAAGTTTCTTCAGATGTTTCTCCCCAAGTTACCAAACCATGTTTTTCCATAATAACTAATTCTGCATTAGGATTATTTTGTACACCTTCAGCTATCATTTTAGAAAGTTTAAATCCTGGGCGAATATATGGTACCCACACAAATCTGTCACCATATATCTCTTTGGCAATCTCTTGCCCGTTATCAGCACACGCAATAGAAATAATAGCGTCCGGATGCGTATGGTCGACATGCTTAAATGGTAAAAATGCATGTAATAAAGTTTCAATAGAAGACCTTGGGTGTTTTACATTAATCATGCAATGTGTTAAATAATCAACCATTTCTTCATCTGTCATATCATCTTTTTCCATTAATGGTCGAATGTCATCCATTTTTAATCCCGTAAAGTTCTTTGCTCCCATTGTAGCAAGATCTGAACCGCTTCCCTTTACCCACATTACCTCAATTTCGCTTCCTTTGAAGTCGGTTTCAATGGATTTTGTAGAAGTATTACCTCCTCCCCAATTTGCAACTGAACGATCAGAGCCTAATAAATTAGAGCGATAAACCAACTGTTCTAAACCGCTATCAAAATTACTCTTCGTATTATCCCATTTATTTTGAACCAAAACTATTTCCTCCCTTTTCTTTATAATCAAACATTAACATATATTTGTTTATTTTTGAATACCTTTTATCATTTTTGTTATTGTATTGTTTTTTATTATAATTTTCTTTTTAAGTTAAAATAGATATAAAACGAAAACTTCACTCAGTGGGAGATTTAAAGAAACAGACTAAGTTCGCTACGTCCTGGGGTCGCGATTACTCGCCCCATCGAAAACATTTGTACGTCGGAAAGCAAAACGGTCCGCCATAGCAGTGCTTTACACTTCACCTTCTATTCTTTGCCAAGGGCGTTATCGAAGGAACGATCAACTCCTATTTCTATGGAAATGAAGTTACTTTTTAATGTACGAAAGTTGAGAATATAAAAAATCTACAATTTATCTCAACTGATATGACATAAAAATATCCCAATCCAGCAAATGTATTTTTACTAGATTGGGATAAACTTGTTCCTAAAATTTTTGTATTTTACTCTATAAAATTAGTTTCTTCCTGCCGAGTAACTTTATTTAATCTTCTATAGCATTATTATTTCCGCACACGTATAAATAATAAAGTTAACACAGCTCCAACAAAAGCAAACATACCTGCCCAGAAAAAACCTTGTTGAAATCCTTCATTTAAAGCAATGATTGAATCAACAGAATCACTCACCCTAGTTGCTGCACCGGCAATTGCAACCATAATTGACAAGCCAATAGCAGAGCCGATTTGGAAGTTCGTATTGTATAAACCGGAAGCAAGACCTGATTTTTTGGGCTCTACTTCTGATACTGACGCTGTTGTAGACGCTAAATAAGCAAGTGCATTACCCAGCGCTGCAACAAATGAAGGTATTAATACACTTATAAAGTAAGTGCCATCCACTGTTGCAAATTGTGAAAATAAAATATTACCCAATCCGAGAATCACAAAACCTGTAGCCATCGTCATTTTTATACCTAACTTTGCCAATACCTTTTCAGCTACGACGATCATGAAGAATGCCATAAATAAAGGCACAGGCAATACTGCCATTGCGCCGGCTGTCGGAGAGTACTGTAACACTTGCTGCAGATAAAGGATCAACATATAAATTAATGGGAACCATGCTGCCTGTGTTAAAAAGACGCCGATATTACCAATACCTAAGTTAGGTGTTTTAAATATATTAAGTGGTAGTAGCGCTTCTTTCATCTTGGATTCTACGATAAGGAAAATCAGAAACAGAACAACACCTGTAATAAGCGAAATCATAACATTACTTGATGTCCAGCCGCTATGTTCCGCTGATACAATACCATAAACAAGTAACATCAAAGATGCTGTGACTAAAATAGCACCGACATAATCAATACGCCCTTTTAATCTTTGACCGGATTTTTGTAATAGTTTAGGACTGAAAATCAAAACTATAATACTTAACGGTACATAGATGAACAATGTCCAGCGCCAGCCGAGTGATCCAGTTAAAAGTCCTCCAAATACAATTCCGAATGCGCCCCCTGCTGCACCAGACAAGCCCCAAAAGGCTAGTGCTTTTGCTTTTTCAGACGAGCTGAAATTAAACAGCCGCATGACCATAGATAGAGCTGAAGGAGCTATTAAAGCAGATCCCAATCCTTGAATTCCACGGAATATATTTAGACTTAGCTCGCTCCAGGCTAAACCAGCAAATAAAGATGAAACTGCCAAAATTAGAACACCAGTATTAAAAATACGGCGGTTGCCATATAAATCAGCTAATTTCCCTCCTAATAAAAGGAAACCTCCAAATATGAGCAGAAATGCGCTCATCACCCATTGCAAACTTTCTTGCGTATAACCGAGTGATTTCTGAATGGACGGCAGTGCTATCTGAATAATAGACGCGTCCATTATAACAAGGAAGTTCGCAAAACATAATAAAAACAGTGCTTTCCACCGTTTAGGGTCTGGTTGTGAGTTTATATTTGTATGTGTAGACATAGATGTATTGCCTCCAGTAAATAGTGCATGTATTTAATCAATATAAAGATGTTATTTATCACGAAGAGGTATCCGTAAAACTCTCACTGAGTAAGCTTCATTTTAAATATTTATCAGCCTCTCTTTTCCGATTCTTCTCCAGAACTTAAAGAAAGTCTCTCTTTTCTTACCAAGTTTTGCATAGCTGTCAATAATCTCAGCTACTAATTCGTATAACTTTTCCGGCTCCAGGTTCTCTTTCAGAAGCGTCCCCACTTCTGCATCGAAGCCCTTGCCCTTTCCGCCTACATATAAATTGTACTGATCCTTAAATTTCATAACGCCTATATCGCTTACCATCGGTTCTCCACAGCCAATCGGACAGCCTGTATAAGCCATCTTTAAAGTGAAAGGAACTTGTTTGCCGGCAAATCGCTTATTAAGCTCTTTGGCTACAGGCATCCCTTCCCGCTCTTCTCCTTTACAAAAATTGCAGGTTCTTAAGCTCTTAACGTAATTTCCCACTGGATAACAAGCCAATCCGGCACTTTCAAATTCCTTTATAATTTCTTCTTTATTACTTTCCGGTATTTCAATATAAAGCTGTTGAAAAGTGGTTAATTCCAGCTCTTCGTTTTCATCCATATATTTGGAGATGGTCAGCAGCTGGTTGGCATTTAGTTTTGATCCGAATCCAATACCTCCATTGGCGGCGATTTTAATCTTTTTTCCATCACTCTCCATATAAACTCCCCCTCTTTATCCTTTTTCATTACTTTTATACAATACGCTAGTAAGGTATTTTTAATGACAGAAAATAAATAGATTCCGTAAAGAAATAAAATCTCTTTACGGAATCCATTTCTCTCTCTTAGCTGACTTCTAACAGCTTTTTGATTTCTTCTTTATTTTGCTCAAACCCGGTCATACTTTTCGCTTTTTTCCTTAAACCCAGCATAGACGATCGAGAAAAAACAATGCCGGGAACGATTCTATTTCCTGTTATCTTTTTTAATTCCTTCTCTTTTTCGGGCTGTTTTGCTAAATCATATTGCTTATGCGGGATTTGATGTTCTTCCAAGAATTTTTTCAAGTCCTGGCAATCCGAGCAAGTTGGTCTAGTATAAATTTCCAAATGATATGCAGCCATTTGCAAACTTACCTCCTCCAGGTATGATGACATTACTTATTTACTTACTTCAATATTGAATGAATAAGTGTGTACCTTATTACCGAATTCAAATTCTGCCCAAATTTTATACATTCCCTGCTTTGGAAAATGAGCATGGAATGTGGTTGTGTCGTCAGAATCTGGATGAACATGGATATATTGTTCTGCTGCTTCATCTACAATGACTACATGCCCTAAAGCACCTAAATGTGGTTCAGGTGTTTCTCCATGCATATTAAAATCTAAGGGTACTGCTTTTCCGGTCTCTGCTTTGACGGCCTCTAACGTAACGGTTTTACCATCTACTTCTTTTGTCCAATCATCGTCAGAGTTTAAGGCAGCTTCACCTGTTTTCTTCGTTCCGACCTCAACAGGGCTTGGAGCTACCTGATATGCTTTTTCCTTTGGCGTAATATCAACAAAGGCTTTGTAGGTACCATCCATTAAAGGCTGATTAATGGTATAAAGGCCTTCCTGTTCTTTTTCCGGATGCAAATGATAATACTGCTCCAAATCATTCGATACCATAATAAAATGCATTTCTTTTTCATGTGCTAAAGCCAATTCCGGTGCTTTTCCGGTATTATCCTCTAAGGCGATAAATATTTTTCCTTCCTTATAGGTTACATTTACTTTTACCTCTGATTCACCCGAATGGTGATGGTGGTGATGACTATGATCCATATTTACTTCCTCCTTTGATTTTTTCATATGATAATTCACAGCATTTCCGTTTGCCTCGACAGATTCTATGAGAAGAACTTTTTTACAAAAGGGTAACTCTTAATCTGCCGGTGCTAACTCCGCCTCTGTTACCCATTTATGATATTGAACTTCTTCTCCAGTATCTGTGGTTTCAAAATCAATCATATAGACAGTGGTTTCATCTGCCGAATCGATTTCCGCATGAGCACCGTCCATTCCTTCCATATGATTGGCATTCAATACAACCTCCGTACCAGGATCTAAGGGGGCAGCATCTGGATTTTCCAATTCTTCATGGATAACCCACTTATGATTTTCGATTTCCTGCCCATCTTCTGTCGTATAAGATACGGTGTAAACCGTCGTATCAAACGCGCCGGAGACTTCCGCAACAGCACCATCCATTCCTGGCATGTGATCGGCGCTTATGATTGCCTCACTTCCGATTTCAAATGTCGGGTCCGCTGCTTCTTGAAGACCTGCAGGGATGTCTCCAGAACTGGACATTTCTTCAGCTGAATGATCCATCCCTTCATGCTCATCTGTGTGTTCATCGTGTTCCATTTCTCCGCTTGCCAGCGGATTTTGCCCAGTAATAATGGCAAACGCTGCGAAAACAGCTGCTACATAGATAATCCCTAAGGAAACCCACTTCTTAATGGACATATTATTGGCCTCCTTTTAATTTCAAGCGTTGTAATCGTAAAGCATTTAGTACAACGGATACTGAACTGAATGCCATCGCTGCTCCGGCAACCCATGGAGCGAGCAGTCCAATTGCTGCGACTGGAATGGAAGCTGAGTTATAGAAAAAGGCAAAGAACAGGTTCTGTTTGATATTACGCATTGTTTTTGCGCTAATTTGTACACTGTCTGCTACGCTATTTAAATCGCCGCGCATCAGCGTAATATCCGCTGCTTCAATCGCTACATCTGTTCCTGTACCAATCGCCATGCCGATATCTGCTACGGCTAACGCTGGCGCGTCATTGACACCGTCACCAACCATGGCTACTTTTTTGCCTTCCTGCTGAAGCTTTCTAACCTCATCTGCTTTTTGCTCGGGAACGACTTCTGCGATAACACGGTCTATTCCTACCTGTTTTCCAATTGCATCAGCTGTCCGCTGATTATCTCCAGTCAGCATAATAACTTCTAATCCTTGCTCGTGCATTCTTTGAATAGCAGTTTTAGAAGTCTCTTTTACAGTATCTGCCACCGCAATAACACCCGCTAATTGATTTTCCAAACCAATTAACATCGCTGTTTTTCCATCTGATTCAAGGTTCGCCATATTATCTTCTACAGAAGAGACATCAATATTCTCTCGCTTCATTAGCTTTCTTGTACCAACAAAAATCATTTTCCCATCTACAGATGCTTGAATACCGTATCCTGGTATTGCTTCAAAAGAATCGGTTTCTTGAATCTGAACGCCTTTTGCTTTTGCACCTTTTACAATTGCTTCTGCCAATGGATGTTCAGAATTATTTTCAGCAGAAGCGACGAAAGCGAGCACTTCTTCTTCTGTAAACCCTTGCTCAGGCAGAACATCTGTTAATTCAGGTTCTCCTTTGGTTACTGTTCCTGTTTTATCTAAAACAATCGTGTTTAAGTTACGTGTATTCTCTAAATACTCTCCGCCTTTAAATAACACACCAAGCTCTGCTGCTCTTCCTGATCCGGCCATAACGGATGTCGGAGTAGCCAGACCAAGCGCACATGGGCAGGCGATGACCAATACCGTAATCGCAGGGACTAAAGCAGAGCGTAAATCGCCAGGTGCAACAAAGAAATACCATACAAGTCCCGTCACAAGTGCTATTCCTACAACGATGGGAACAAATACGCCAGACACTTTGTCAGCAACACGCTGAATGTCGGCTTTACTTCCTTGTGCTTCCTCAACAACCTTTACAATTTGAGACAGAGCTGTATCCTTACCAACCTTGGTAGCTTCCATCGTCAGCAAGCCATTTTTATTAATAGTCGAACCAATAGCTACATCTCCTGTCTTCTTATCAACAGGAATACTTTCCCCAGTAATCATCGATTCATCAACTGCTGATTCCCCTTTTATGATTTGACCATCCACAGGGATTTTTTCACCAGGACGTACCATAACCACATCACCAACGATTACTTCTTCAATTGCAATTTCTTGTTCTTCTCCGTTTCTGATGACGCGGGCAGTTTTTGCCTGCATGCCAAGCAATTTTTGAATTGCCTGACCAGTTCTTCCCTTGGCACGAACTTCGAATAGTTTACCAAGCAGGATTAATGTGATAATAACTGCCGCAGCTTCAAAATAAAGCTCTGGCATACCCGCCTGCCCTTGTACCTGCCACTCGTAGCCGAGGAAAATACTATAAACAAAAGCAACCGTTGTTCCTAATGCAACAAGGACATCCATATTCGCACTGCCATTTTTCAATGCTTTATATGCGGATTTATAAAATTGTGCACCGACAATAAATTGTACGGGCGCCGCTAATGCCAGCTGTACCCACGGATTCATCAGCATATCCGGTGAATAGATAAACGACGTAAATTCAAAGTGTGTTACCATTGTCCATAATAAGGGAAGGGTTAAAATGGCTGAAAAAATAAATTTCCCTGTCTGATGTCGAATTTCTTCTTCTTTATTATTTGCTGTTTCTTCTTTAGATGATTGCACTTTTAAGCTGTAGCCTAATTTTTTTACAGCTTCCATCATATCGCCTGCAGTAACTTGGCCTTGGTCATAATCTACTGCTACGTTTTCTAAAGCAAAGTTGACAGAAGCGTTAGAAACACCTTCCATTTTATTTAATCGTTTTTCAATTTTATTGGCGCACGCTGCACAGGTCATACCCGATATATCAAATGTTTGCTTATCATGCGCAACATGATAGCCTAATTTTTCAATTTTATCTTCAAAATCCTGCACATTTGTTTTATCAGGATCATAAACAACCTTTGTTTTTTTCAATTGCAAAGTTGACATTTGCATTTTCCACGCCTTCTATTTTGTTGAGCCCTTTTTCAATTCTATTGGCACATGCTGCACAGGTCATGCCTTGAATTTGTAAGTTTACTTCCTTTTGTGCTCCCATTTTTTCCACCTCTCTTATACCTTATAGGGGTATTTAAATTTCAAAAAGGGAATCGTGCTGAAGCAGCACGATTATCCCCTTCTTATTTAAGCAACATCATAGCCTTGTTCTTCAATTACTTCTGTAATTTCTTTTAAATTTACTTTATTAGCATGGAAGGTTACGTCTACTTTTCCATCTTCTAAATGTACTTTGACAGATTCAACTCCATCCAATTCTCCTACGTTTCCTTCAATTGAATTGACACAATGACCACAAGACATCCCTTGAACATTTAACGTTTTATTTTCCATGTAAATTACCTCCTAATTTTTAATGCACTTTTATATTACCATACCCTGGATAGGTATTGTCAAGTTAAAAATTTTTATTTCATTATTTTTGAGATAGTTGTCATAAACTCTGCAACAATTTCTGGGTCTTTACTCTCTAGCCTATCTATTACACATGTGTTTATATGGCTTTCCAGAAGCAGCCTTGAAACAGAATGCAATGCAGATTGCACCGCCGACATTTGCGTTAAAATGTCATCACAATATACATTCCGGTCAATCATTCGTTTAACACCTTTGACCTGCCCTTCAATCCGGTTCATGCGATTCATTAAATTCCGCTGAAGCTCATCTGTCATATGCGTGCTGGAATCTTCTCCATCTTTAGCGCAACACATTTTCTTCTGTTCAATCGGAACCATTTGCTCAGCTGTCTTACCCATATCTATTCTCCTCTCTTGTTCAAGGATTATTCAATCTAATTTGTTTCTAAATCCATCATACTATACCCCTATAAGGTATGTCAAACTTATTTTTATAATATATCACATTCCTGTTGACTGATTTCCAGCCAATTACACTGTAATAAACCTCCTGCATCTTAACTTCCTTGATCTGGATAACCAGATTTAAAAAAATAAATCAGGTCGCATTCAACGGATTATGCTGCTTTATTTCTTTTATAGATAAGTATAACGTATAATTCCCAAAATCGAGAATTTTATTAAGAATAAGGTTTAACTGTTCTTGAGAACGAACTTTTACTTTTAAATGGTAACATCCTTCACCTGATACCCGGTGAACCTCAACAATTTCCTTTTGATTATTGGTGAAATAAGTAAACGAGTGATGATCTGTAGTTTTCATATAAATGATAACAAAAGCTGTATAAGAAAGTCCTAATTTCATTTCGTCCACAATAACCGAATATGCTTTGATTACGCCATTATCCTCAAGTCTTTTAATACGGTTTCCTACAGCTTGTCCTGTCATATGAATCTGCTTTCCTAAGTCCTTCCACTGCATACGTGAATTTTCAGACAGTATCTGAAGTATTTGAAAATCAATGTTATCAAGTTCCATAATCTATTCCTTTCACCGTGAAATGATTTGCCGTAAAAGTGTTTCAGCAACGTATCGATAGAAATTAAAGTATCGTTTATCATGATATTGTAACAAAATTTTTAATGAGGTGATAATAATGAGCACAGCTTTAATTATTGTAGATATCCAAAACGACTATTTTCCAAACGGAAATATGGAATTAGTTAATCCTGACAAAGCAGCTGCAAACGCTGCTAAAGTACTTGAATGGTTTAGACAGCATCACAAAGATAATATTTTTCACATTCAGCACATTGCAAGCAATCCATCGTTAGGATTCTTTCTCCCAGACACAGAAGGTGCAAATATAAATGATACTGTTCTTCCATTAGAAAACGAGCATGTTATCACAAAGCATTTCCCTAACAGCTTTTTAGAAACAGATTTAGAAAGTAAATTAAAAGAAATAGGAATAACTAACGTCGTTGTTGTGGGCATGATGACGCATATGTGTATTGATGCTACAGTTAGGGCTGCAGTGGATTTAGGTTATGATACGACACTTATTGAAGATGCATGTGCTACCAGAACCTTGGCCTATAATGGAAAAGAGGTTCCAGCTGAACAAGTTCATTATGCTTTTGTCGGTGCACTTGATGGTATGTATGCTAACGTTATTTCTACTGGAGACTTTCTCTCCAATAACTAAAACAATTTAAGAAAGTATTATTGGTTGCTTAGGCCATGTAAAATCAATAAACCATTCCCGACAAAATTTTCAAGTTATCCATCATCAAAAAATGGAGATTTCTCTAATTCCTGAGAAATCTCCATTTTTATTTAAACTCTTACATTTCCGCCTTACCCCCTGCTGAATCAATGACTATGCCCATGATGATGATGCTCTTCCCCCGCATACTCTGCCTGACACATAATCGTATCTTCATGAGGATGTTCCTCTGTTTCTACTTGAATCGTGACATGACCGATGTTCTCATGCTCCAATTCATGTTCAATTTTCCGGAGCAGCTGCTGACTTTCTTCTACAGTCATCTGACCATCTACAATAATATGGCAGGAAAGCACATTCTGTCCGCTTGTTACACTCCATACATGCAGGTCATGAATTCCCTCGACACCATCTATATCACTCATCTTTTTAACGACATTTTCTAAATTCACATTAGCAGGTGTGCCTTCCATCAATACATGGATAGAGGCTTTCGTTACACGCCAGCCGCTGACTAAAATAAGCAATGCTACCAGCACACTTGCTACTGTATCTGCCCAAGTCCATTGAAAGAAAATGATAAGAAGTGCTGCAATAATCGCTCCTACTGATCCTAATAAATCACCTAAAACATGGAGGAACGCAGCTCGCATATTCAAATTATTTTCTGTATCTCCGCCGCGCAGCATAATAAATGCTACAATAATATTGACAAGTAAACCAATAACAGCAATAATTAACATTCCCGTTGAAGCTACTTCCGGCGGATCAAACAATCGCTGATAACCTTCATAAAAAATGTAAATGGATACAATAAGTAATGTGGCGCCATTGATGACCGCTGCCAGTATTTCAAAGCGCTTGTATCCATATGTCTTCCCGTAATTGGCAGCTCTTTCTCCTAATTTAAAAGCAATCAATGCAATTAATAAAGAGATGGAATCGCTCAGCATATGTCCCGCATCCGCTAAAAGAGCTAAGCTGTTTGTCAGCAAACCACCTATAACTTCTATAACCATAAACACCGTGATAACAAGAAAACTAATCAGCAATGTCTTTTTATTTGCACCATGTGTATGGTCATGGCCGTGATGATCGTGTCCCATGTTAAAACCTCCTTTATGTTTATATTCATATATACGTATATAGATGCTTACAGAAATCTTCCGCCTGCCTTCTAAGTTAAGAAGCACCGATACTTTTTAAATATGTCTTTTCATCATTAGATTAGTATGTAATCATATACAAATATTAAAACGATTACTTTTATAACATCAATGATTTTGATCCTAACTATGACAAGCGTGGTCTATCATTTGTTTTAATATCAGCATAACGTGTTCATCATCATGAGAATAGTAAAGCGTGGTTCCTGCCCGGCGATATTTCACAAGCCGAAGATTCTTCAAAAACCGCAATTGATGAGATACGGTCGATTGCCTGATATCCAACGTATCTGCAATTTCATTAACGGAACATTCTTTTTGAAAAAGCAGATGAAGAATTCGGACTCTTGTCGGATCTCCTAATGCTTTAAAGGTCTGTGTAACGATAAATAATGTTTCTTCATCGATTTCCTTAGAAGGACTATTTTCAAACTCCAGCTCTTCCATTGTTTTATGAGCCTCCCTTTTAACTATTGTTATTTATCAATTTGCTTATATGAACATATTAACATATACGCATTTAACTTTCAATGAGAAGCCTTTTTGTATTCTTCCTTTAAAGAATGTTAAATACAAAAAGGCAGTTCCCATCACCCATTCAGCAAATTTCCTGTTTTCAGCAGGTGATGATATGTAGCCCCTACAATCCCTGAGTGATTTTTAAAATAACAGGTGTTGATTTCTAACCAATCCTCGTTTAATTCATATGCTTTTAACTGTGATTTTAATTCACTAATAAACGAATCACGATTAGAAATTCCTCCCCCTATTAATATTTTTGCTGGATTAATAACATAAAAAATATGATATATTAAATTCGCAATACGGTCATAAAATGTGGATATGATTTCTATTGCGTCTGCATCGCCCTCATCAAAGGCTTGAAACACTGTTTCTCCAGTTACCTCACTTAGCGGGATTCCTTTCACGGAGGAAAATTGTTTTCGTATAATTGCCATTGTAGCTTTAAGATTTAAGGAATTACTGAAAAGATTCGGTGTTTTGTCCGGGCTGGTCTTCATATATCCAAATTCACCCGCGCGGTGCGAGGCGCCCCTATATAACTGATTATTAAGAAATAAGGCTCCTCCGATCCCGGTGCCAATGGTCATACATACAAAATCGGTATCCTCCCGAGCATTTCCCAGCCATTTTTCTGCATAGGCCACGCAATTAACATCATTTTCAATTGTAACTGGAATAGATAGCTTCTCATCCAGATAGGTTTTCATATTGAAATGATCAAAATCTCTATAAGCCCCTCCATTTTCGATATAGCCGCTTTCCGCATCGATAAATCCAGGAGCGCTGATGGCCAGTCCATTGATTTCGTTGTATTTAGAAGATGCAATTTCCACAATCTTGTCCAGTACAAAGTTACCGTTTGTATTTTTTGAAGAAAATAATTCTACTTCTAATATATCTCCCTGTTCATTTAATATACCGTATTTTATTTCCGTACCGCCTATATCAAATGCTAAATACTGCTTCATTATAAATCCCCCAATATGAACTCATATCAAACGATGATGTTCTACAATTTTGTAATATAATTACTTCCCCTGCAAGCTCCTTATACATTACGAATAAATTCTTATTGCATTTCTTGCTTCTTTTGCCTGATACAGAGCCAAATCCGCCCTTGCAAACCACTGCGAGGTATCTATTCCCTCTTTATATACCGCCATTCCAAAACTGGTTGTCAAGCTTAGCAGGGGCAGCTTTTTAATCTTTATTTCGAGCAGCTTCTCTTGTATTCTTCTGCAAATTCCTGCCGCCTCTTCTATACTGATATCTTGAAAAATCAAGCAAAATTCATCTCCGCCATAACGATAAGGCGTATATTTTCCGCTGTTTTCTTTTAAAATTTGTGCAAATTCAATGATGCATTCATCTCCGCTATAATGCCCCCATGTATCATTGATTTGCTTAAAATTATCAATATCGATGATGGTCAGAATATACTTTCTACCGGAAGTGCCTTCTATGTTTTTTAAATGATGATGAAACGCTTTGCGGTTATGGATACCTGTCATCTCATCAATTTCCAGCTTTTTCTCTAAATGATATCTTTCTAATTCCAGCTGGATACTGGCCATGTTTTTCTTTCGTTGATAATGAATAAAAACCATACAGGTAAAAGAAAATGCAAGGAGAATAAATAAACCGACTAAAAAATCTCCTAATCTTAATGCGCTGTTAAAAATAATACTTTTTTCTGTATCCCATACAATAAATAATTCCGAAACGACAAAACCAAGGATACTGGCTGCAGTTGTTACTGCGGTGACCCTATAGCAGGTGTAGCCGGCGGTCAGCAAAATAGCGATAGCAAAAATAAAATAACTCACTGCAAATATCGTATGGACAGTGAACAGAACAAAAGCGATAGCCACTAAAAGCAGGGATATCGTATACATCTTTCCCTGGTGCGAAATGCGTTTAGAATACATCACTGCCGTACCAATCGCGAGGAATATTACATTCAGAATGCTTGGTACGGCAATAAACCTCCAGAGATAGATTGGAATAGACGTGCTTAGCAGATCCGTCCGGACAATGATGATGCTGAGAAGACATTCAATGATAAAAGTAAAAATCACAAGCCAAATGGATAATTTATAATGAAACCGGAGCCAGTCCTCGTCCAGCCTTGCATATTCCTTTTCAATTTCAGGAATACTGGTGGCTTTTCTTTCATCTGGATCTAACGTTATTTTATTCTGTCCCATATCAGCCCTCACACTTTAATTATCTTTTTCTGCCATGGAGCTGGTTCAGCGTATATGAAAAATTCCATTAGATACTAAGAAGCTATCATGCTTTTCACTAACGTCTAAAAACTGCAGAGATAATGATAATTTAGTTTATTTTAATCAAACTAGTTCTTATTTCATATTAGCATATATGGAAAAAATAGTTGTAATTTTTGTTTTTTATCCAGTGAATCAAATTAAAAACAGCCTTTATACTTTTTGTTATTGAAGTATAAAGGCTGTCTTCGAATTTCTCTAAAGCTTTCTAGATTCATTTATACATATCAAACTGCAGAAGCGTTAAAACCACTGGGAAACTATTATTAAAAAGAACAATGAACTGTAAAGCGAAACCATTAGTCAGCGGATACGCTTCTTGCTGCTCCGCCTTACCAGTTTGGAAATTAGTAAATAAATCACAATTCCTGTGCCCGCACCAGCACTATCAATCAAGACATCTCTTGCCTCTCCGGATCTCCCGGGGATAAATAATTGATGCACCTCATCTGTGATGGCATACAGAATACAAATCAATAAGGCAATACCTATACCCCGCTTGCCAAATACACCGCTTCTCCTTAATCCGTTCAAAACAAGAACGCCCAGTATTAAATAAGCAAAAAAGTGCGCATTTTTTCTAATGATATGATGCAGCTCTTCTATATGGAACTGGAATGAAGAAGCAAGATTCTCCAAGGTATTTATAATCATTTCGGTAATTCCTGAACTGAGTTCATTGGAAATGGCAGCAGGCTGATGGGATAAATAAAAAATAAGCGCCATCCAAAATATCACTGCGATCCAGGAGAGGATTTTGTACATGTAACTAGCTCCTTATATATGTGTTTTATCTGCATGAAACATGCACTTATTCAAGTGGCACCTTTCTAAAGCGTATCAGACGGATACTACTCGCTTCTTATGTATGAGAAAAATAATAAATGGTAACCCCCTTTAAGAAAGGAATTATTTCCCTTAAACTTTCTATAATAACATTTTATCGCTACAATAATGTTTTTACAGAAACCTTTTGCGCACTCCAGCCAAGGCTTTTTGCCCAAGCCCGCATCTCAGACTTTTCCAGCCTATCTTCGCTTTCATAAATAGTTCCTAAAAAATTGGCAAAGCCGCTTAAGCCGCCAACATCATCACATACGGAGATACCTTGTTTATGAATACAAACTGGTTTATGCTTATCCAAAACCATTGCTTCTGCTTCCGCCAACTCCTCTTGATCTATCAAATTTCGATGTAATAAATCCGCACAATCCTCATATTTGGTGATTTTCACCGTCCAATCATCTCCAAAATCATACTGATAAATGAGTTCATCTGTTACGGGAAACAATTTATTGTCCTGTATTTCTTCCGCTTTCGCAGCGATTGTCTTATCCACTTCCAGACGCTCCAGTAAGTTTTCTACATCCCCCTCTAAAGTAAACGCTGAGCGCATTTCAGCAAGAGTTAATTCAACTAATGGCGCTTTCCGGATGGTTCTCATTTCTGTATCAGGATTTTGCTTTTTCCGTTCCAGATAATCAGTAAATGATTCTTTCACTTCAATCATTGTAAAATAATCTAACATTTCCTTCATATCCTGCTTCGCTATTTCCGGCTGCTCCAGTGTCCCCTTATATATGAAAGGCCCTGTATACTTCTTCCTCAACCATGTATTGATACTTCCACTTTTATAATCTTCGTCCCAAAAAAGATCACTTTCTGCTTCAGAAGGAGGTTGAAATAGCGTACCTACTAAATCAGACCAGCCCTTTACCGTGCCTCCGGTCAGTTTCTGAAATACAGGATCAGGAAGTTGAAATTTGCGCAGATGCGCGTTTTGCCATCCAAATAGTTTTTGAATTGCATAATGAAGGTTGTGCAGCGGCATATCAGATGGAATTAGAATGTCTCTGGATATAGAATCCCCCGTTAAAGACTCTCCATATCTTTTCAGTATCCTTTTTTGATAGTCTGACAAATAAGCATCTTTTAATTCCAGATGAAGACGTACAGGAGTAATTTTTTCGTTAGTCATATCCATATTGTGATTCATCATTTCCCTTCTCATAAGCAATTGTTTTTATCTACATGCAAGTTTCATGCAACTATCTTTATTATATGAAACATTGGTTCTATTGCCAAGTAAGGTTACATTTACCACATCAGGAAGGTTCATTCTGAAATGCGCCGCATTCTATATTAGGTCCAATCTCGATTCATTTTCAAATTGCACCTTTCCGTTATATGGATAAAGATATCAGCTTGAAGCTGTTGTTTGAACAACCGCTTCAAGCCGTGTCAGAGAGAGTTATTTTTCTCCCATTTATGATGGATTCTTTCCGTTACATTCTGACACATAGAAATTATCATTAATCTTTTTAACTTTATGTCAGCTTTATCGCTTACAATATAAATTTTTCCAATAAATTTCTATTATTCAATACCGATTTACACAACCTGTTCAAATTTATTTCGTCTGCTTTAATGTTCAAAATGCTAAGCACCCTATTTATCACATTTCTTTCATTCAGATGTTCCATATAGTAGCCCCAAAAATCTTTTCTTATCAGGAAGTGACGGTTTGCAAGGATTAACTTTCGCATTTTATCGTATTCTGATTCTTTATTAAATTGGTCGAAGATATCCTTATGTTCCTCTATCATTTCAGTGGTAAATTCTTTTAATTTCATTAACTGTTTCTCTATTTCCGGATCCAGACTGTCTCCTGGTTCCCAGAGAATCAAGTCATCTATATCACTAATGACGTACTTGGGAGAATGCGTTTCTAACTCTTCTTTATACTCGTTCATTAATTGAGATAGAAGATCTTGAATTGTTTCTTTATTATCATTATCTGATTCCTCAGGTTCTGATTCCCTATGGGTTGATTCCTTTTGTTCTGCTTCTTCATATTCTGATTCCTTGATTATCTTCAGTTCCACCAATTCTCCTAATTTATTTTCTAAAATATGCTTAACTTCTTCCGATGACATTGTTGATTTCATACTTTCTTGAAAACCGGCCATCTGAAAAAATGTTTTTCCAAACTGAGAGTACACGGTTTCCGGCTCTTCCCCTTCCGGCCGGTTATAAGCTATCAAATCATCATCGATTCGAATTTTTCCATCATTCCACTCTAACGATAAAACCGTTTCTGCAAATTCTTGCGCATCATACTGACAGCCCTCCCGGTCAAGCACACAAATTTCACATGCCTTTTCCACCGAAAATCCCATATTGCAAAAGCTGCTTAAAGAACTGCGAAAACCAATTGTCGAAACATCATATTGTTTAAATTTTTCTGTAAAGTAGGCTTTTATCGTCTCATCACTATACTGCTTTCTTATTAACTCCCCCAAAGCAAAGTCCCCTCCCTGCATGTTTAGAGCCATAAAAGCTGTTAGTGCGCCATACTCATCTCCGACAATTCTGCTGATTCGTTTTATTAATTTTTCATTATCCGCTCTCTCTGTCAATTGGATTGGCTTTTGCAAAATAGTGTTTGCCCATTCGATTGCTTTGTTCATCTGTCCAATGGAAATGTCCCCTCTTACAATAACTTGTTCTGGAAACCTGCTTTCAAATAGACAAGCAATTGCTAATATATAATTATGATAAGGGGTCCCTTGTGTCTTACTATCAAACACCGAGACACTATCTATCGGTATCTGACGTTCTTCCTGATCATAGAACACATACCAGTTCATCCAATCCGCCAAAATATCGGGACACCCTTCACGCAGAGGGTTCCGTTTGCGATAGTGTTCTATATCCCGGTAAAGAATAAAAGATTCTGCCCCATGCATGGTTTTATACTCCCCAAATACATGCCATCCTTTTTGATCCTTACCCAATTCAATTTCATCTCCACGAACACCATATACCCATGGTACTCCGTAAGTATCCCTGTCTATAATATGGCCTAAAAACGGATATGCACGGATTAATTCCAGTGATTCCTCATATACAGATTCCCACTTCGCCCGATCTATCTCATTCGGTAACATATCCATGTAAATATAAACACCCATCTTAATCCTCTCCCTATTAATAAAAGTTTCATCAAATATTTGATTAAAATTATTATACTGTAATAGTTATATCGAATCAAGAACAAATGTTCTTGCTATGCACTTACCTCAGTAATAGGATGAGGAGGTGATAAAATACAAGCATTTAACAGCCGATCAAAGATTTCGTTCGGATAAAACCGCCGATTAAAGCGGAAACAGAATTCATCAAAGTAGGACTGAAGATAATCAGAACCCAGTCCGTGATAGGTACCTTGAATATAGGCTTTCGCATTACCAATGATATTGTGCAGCATTTTCAAAAAGGTATCTGGATTTTCTTTATAATACGCTTTGGATGAATGGAGATAACCACTGTTAGCTAACGGTTTGTAGGAAGTATGTCCATCCGAAATAATTCTCGATCCTGATTGAACCCAAGTGTGTGCAACACACTTTATTTCGTTGATACTCACTTTGTCAATCACTTCGATGCGCAGAAATGCCGGATGATTTTGCGTATCTTTGGAAAGGGCAATGACCGCTTTACTTTTACTGGTTCCACGTCCGTCTTTTCCTTTACGAGGGGCTCCAAAGTAAGCATCGTCCATCTCGACAACGCCGGAAAGCAGATACATGGAATCCCGTTCTTTCATGGCAGCTCGAATCTTGCGCAGCATATGCCATGCAGTGCGGTAGTTGATGTTCAATATCTGAGACAGCGATAAGGCTGATTTTCCTCGTTTATCATGGGCAACCAGATACATCGCCCAGAACCATGTTGTCAGAGAGAGTTTCGTTTTATGCATGATAGTGCCCGCCGTGATAGATGTTTGATAATGGCAGGAACAACATTCAAAAAGTTTTCGTGTCTTGATGTAATAATACGTTGTGTGCGCACACTTCGGACAGGAAAAACCTTCTTTCCAACGTTGATCAACCAAGTAATTTGCACACTTTTCTTCCGTACCAAAGGCTTGTTGAAACTCAATCAGACTCATTGCTTTTCCTTTTGCCATGATAACACCTCCGAACATTTGTTTTATACCTTCAGTATACCACACAAATGTTCGTGTTTTAAGAGAAAAGTTTTCTTTACTGAGCAGAGTGCATAGTCAGAACAAATGTTCGATTAATCAAAGATATAAAATAAATAAATTCTATTAACAAGAAAGAAGCTGAAAAGTTTTATATTATCAGGTATCTTTTGACTACCTATTTTAAATAATGTTCGAGTTTTAAAATAGAAGAAAGTTAATTTTATTCATTAATACACATATATCCTTTTTCCAGACTGCGCCCAATAATACTTTACGATAAGCCAGATTAACTTTTTCCAATTATACATTCCTGCGCGCATACATTTGTTTTATACTCTCTGCAGAAGTCAAATCAACCGGGTTATCTAATTGAACAATTCCTGCAATAATAATATCCGCATCCTTTTTCTTTTATTTCTTGACCTTCTTTATTATATAAAGGATATCACTGCCTTCGAACTCTCAATTGTCTCTGTTGAGGACTTTAATATGAAGTTTCTCCAGACTGTTTTTTTAATCTGCAAGAAAATGAGTTAACCTCTCTTGTTGTTCTGAAATTTCTTGCTTGAACGATTACCATGAAATTTTGATCAGGTCTTATGTGGTGTGGTTTTCTAAATGTGCTACATATTCTCTTTAACCGCCAATTTGTTTCCTAAAATAGATATTCAGGGCGCATTTCTATTCTTCATATACAGAAAAAAACGTCCCTATCTTCCCTGAAGGAATTAGTAAACGTCTTTGTTCCTCTTATATTTAATTACCTTACAGATTCTAATTAATAGTGCTGCATTTTTTAGTCGGAATCTCTGGCATATCAAATTGATTTATTCAAAATCTTTACTTAAAATATCAACACGTTCTTCAAAAGATACCTCGCGGTGGATCTCGTGTAACATCCATACATATCCATAACTATCAGCGAACATTGCATTGGAGATGCCCATTTCCTCCATCCTTGTGACAGGCTGTATTTCTGTTGCATGAGCAGCCATCGCTTTTTCATATGTTTCTTGAATGTCTGGAACTGCAATATTGAACCAAAAGGATTGTGTTTCCCCTTCTTTTGGGGCAAATAATTGATATTCAGGGTTCTCATCAAGCATGTGGAAACGGGTTCCATAAATAGTAAATACCGCTTCATTATTTCCTGTCTTAAAATCTGTTTCTTCCACTACTTCTACATCAAAAATAGACTTGTACTGCTTTAAAGCAGCTTTACCGTCTTTTACAACAAAATCAAATTCTACGCCTTTAATCATCTGACACGCTCCTGTTCACTTTTAACTTACCTGAATGTATAAAAAACTTATATAGACTCTTTTCTCATTCTTAAATCAAATATTAACATACTTTAAAAGCCTATCAAATAAAAAGGGAAAAAGCTATTAGAAAGTGGATTAGTAAAGAGCATTAACCAAAATATAAGGATTCTTAACAATATTATTATGCTGGTAATAATAATAAAACCTCTTTAAATTCTGTTTTACAAATGCATAATGGAAATAGAAAATCAAAATGAATAGCATTAAATGTACCATTACTATACTCATCTACATATATAAATCCATAACTGACAGATGTTCTTTAATCAATTCTCTACATTATATTTCTCGGGAACATATTTATATTCCTCTAAGAAATCATATTGTATCTCTAATGTTTCTATAGCGTAATCCATCGATGCCTGACTCTCTTCCATAATAATCCCTACTGTTTGTAGAACTCGTCCACTATCACTGACTGCTATAAACAGTTTGAAAATCAATATCTTTTATTCCAACATCTGCTTGATGAATATTCCAAGCAAAATCAGCAACGGTGGCAAAGATATCAACATTAGGAGGTTACCTTTTTGTGCCTACTTCACAAACGTTTAAAATGCTTCTATACTAATTACTAACAAAAATTTTATGTAAGGAGATGAACTTATGGGGATTGAGTTAATGGAATTTATTCCGGTTCATACAACTACTAAGCAAGTAGCAATTGATGGAGAGTCAGCGTTACAGGTGACTAAAAAAGATAAGTTGATGGATTTTGACGAAAATACTTATGCTAAAGCTGAAAACACTTCATTCCATAATGGTGTGATTGAAGTTAAAATGTTAAGCAGATTACTGCCGGATGCACCTGATTTTGCACGAGGATTCATTGGGATCGCCTTCCGTATCGATGATGAGGATTCTACCTTTGAATCTTTTTATGTTCGGCCAACTAATGGTCGTATCGATGATCCGGTGAGAAAAAATCGAGGAATCCAATACTTTTCCTACCCTAAATACAAGTTTGATTATTTTAGGGATAATGGGATTACAGATTTTGAAGGCCCGGCAGATATTGGACTTGATGAGTGGATCAGTCTAAAAGCTGTCATTGAAGACAATAAAGGAACCTTCTACCTCAATGATAACGACAATCCTGCTCTGGTTGTAGATAATATGAAACTTGGATCAGACGCAAGAGGAGCAATCGGTTTGTTTGTCGATATTGGTACTGAAGGATACTTTAAGGATTTAGTTATTACACCAACAGACTAATCGAAAAGAATATTGAGATGGTAGTCAGAATAACAGCCGTTCAGAAATAGACGGCTGTTTAGTTATCTAGGTATTTATAAAATTCTCTAGTTACGGATAATCTTTAAATTAAAAATTGATTATTATACATGAGGATTAAAGATATGAGGGAAAAGAACGGGGAGCGTTAAAGAAATTAAGAAAATCATTTTGCTGAATCTTTCGTTCTCCTTAATGAACCATGATAAGGTTAACGACATTATACAAATTGATAAAAATGATTAACAATATAGCCGCATTAAATATCTTTTCAATCAGCTTGTTAGACAATCTAATAGCAATATTGGTGCCTATTAAACCGCCAATAACCCCACCTGTTATCATATAACCTGCCATAGATAAATCATAATTTGTAAATCCAGTGGTCAGTGCAATTAACAAAAGCGCGGATAACTGTGAGAAAAAGATAATAAATATAGAATTAAAAGCTGCATCTCTTACATTCAGTGAAAAAAATAGAATTAATACAGCCACATTTAGAGGGCCGCCTCCAATTCCTAAGAAAGCAGAAAGAAACCCTAATGATAAACCAATCATTATAATAATCATTCTATTTTCAAATACAAAGGATTTTAGTTTGTCCTTTTTCAAAAAATAGAAAAGTAACAGCGTAAGAAGTAAAGCAAGCGTTACTGATTGAAGGAGAGCTGTTCCTGTCAGCATACCAAGCGATACTGCAAAATAATTAAATACGAATTTACCTAAAATTCCTCCTGTAATTGAACCTAATGCTAAAAGCAAACTAATTGTTTTGTCAATTTTCGCCTCACTTCTTGATATACTTAATTTTATTAAGGACATTGTTGACATTGCCAATACAGTAGCAGCTGATAATACTCCAATCGTAGGTAAATCAAAATGACCAAAGAAGTCTAACAGCGGCTTGATAATAACTCCTCCGCCCAAACCAGCAACTGCTCCAAGTATCGAAGCTGACAAACTAATGATTAAATATAAGATAAATATAACAATCATCTCCAAAAGGTTGAATGGAATCAACGAATACAAACTACTTCCTGCTGCATAGGCAAAAATAACTTTAACTATTCAAATAAAGACATGATAATCAATTGAAATTATCATATCTTTTTCCCGAATACATTTTGCATTTGCAGAGGATTGATAATAAATTTCGAATTTCTTGATTTACAAGAGATAATTTCACCTTGCAATGAAAAAGTTATGATATCGATACGTTTACTCATATCCAATATGTCCCCAGTTAAAAATATCTGTATTTAGACATAAATCATATCCATTCTGCCTCACTTAATATCTAAGAAAGATTGATAATAACGTTTTTTGTGAAGACTGCTCTTTTACTAAAGACCCGCACTTCTTCTACAATAACCGCTGACTCGCATATCTTACTAGTACTTACTAATAAAATCAGCTATCTCCACTCGATTTACTTCCCAGCAGCCAGGACTCCTCCATACCTTTATTTTTTCCATAATGCTTGCCATGAACATCAATTACCGCATGCCACTCCTTACAAAGTTTATGAGGGATGTCCTTTACAATCGGCATAAATTCTCCTCGCATTTGTTCATAGGTTTTGTATTCTCCAAGACCTAATCGAGTAAATAACCGTCTTGCATAGAGATCGGCAATAAAGACATTGCGTTCAAAAATATAAAGTAGCATTGCATCCGCGGTTTCTGATCCTACCCCTTTAATTTTCAACAATTCTTTTCGTAATTCTTCCGTTGAATACAGGTGAAATTTAACAAAGCTATCTCCATGACTGACAAACCAGTGGATTAAGGCCTTGATATACTTGCTTTTCTGCTTATAGAAACCAGCTGGATATACCAGTTCTTCTAATTCCTTTATTCCAATATTCACCAACCCATCTACTGTTAGATACGGTGTAAGATTCGCTAATGCTCGTTTGGCATTTTTTTCGGTAGTTTGTTGGATTAATATCATAGAAACCCAATCGGAAAGACGATTATTATCTTCCCACCAGTTTTGATGTCCATAATGAGCGACTAGTTTATTTAGAACATGAATTTTTTCTTCATTTGTTTTCATCTATTCATCGCCTCTGAATGGAGAACAATCACTTTGCCAAAACTATTTGTGCTTTCTAAATATTGATGAGCTTGAGGCACTTCTTTTAGAGAAAATATTTTTTCAGGAGTAATCTGAATTTGATTTTTTTCAATATACTGAAGAAGCTCTTTTATCTTAGCTTCATTCACATTATTAGAATAGAACGCAGTGAGATAGCTATTATTTTTTATATCAAAAATAGGATCAAAATTCTCTAAATACCATTGCCCACCTAATTGACCAGTGCTGCAAATAATGCCTCCTTCATTAATATGATGGAAAGAATTTTTGAGCGTTGCGGGACCAATGAGTTCAAGAATTCTGTCATAGGTTTTGTCAGTTTGTAATACTCCATTTCTATCCTCCACCACATCAGAAAAGCCTGCTCTGCGTAAGGTATCTCTTTTATTAAGGTGACGGCTGGTGCCGTCAATGGAAATGTTTTTATACTTTCGTTTAATTAAATTTATAAACGCAACACCAACACCACTAGTGCCACCTCGAACTAAAATGTAATTACCTTCTTTAATTTGTAAATTTTTCATGGAACCGAAGGCAGTATAATAAGTCTCTGGTATCGTTGCTAATTCTTCCCAAGATAATTCTGTCGATACAGGATAAATTTGTTTGTTTGGCAGTAAAGCATATTCTGCATAACTGCCATCAAAAGCTCTTCCCATCTCTCCCATTATGGAGATTACCTTTTGTCCTTTTGGCAAACGATTTTCATCAGTTGTTTCTTCAATTATTCCAACGGCTTCAATCCCTAAAATCCGCGGGAAATGCACAGAAGGCGATTTTCCCTCTCGAGTAAAAATCTCTGAGTGGTTAATGCCGAATCCCATTATTTTAATTAAAGACCAACCTTCTTTTATGGTTGGTGTTGAAACTTCTGTATAAACAAGCTTCTCTGGACTTCCTGCTTCATAAACAACAATTGCTTTCATACGCCATTCCTCCAGTATTCAAATACTTTAATTCTCTCTATAAAAGCCATAAAATTGATGGTCTTGTGACCGTTGATCAAAGCGGCGTAGAATGTGTGTTAATTCTTTTCCAAAGGGGGATATCGTAATAATATCTCTTCTCTTCTGATTCTCAATTTTTAGTAGCTGATCGTTATATAATTCCCAAAAACATTGATTTACCAGCAATCTCTTATCTGGAAAATAATTAATAACCTCATCCAATCTGGCTGCTGAATTATTCTCTTCAATGAATTTCAGCATAGAAATTTTAATTGGGTGATTAATGATGGAGAAAAATATGATGAGAGAATCCATTTTTAAAACACCTCTTTTCATTTCTATTGTAAATTTATAAAAAGGAAATAAGAAGTAGGCACTTTTTTATTAGATACTTACAAAAAGGTAAGTGACTTATAAAAAAGTGCCTACTTCTATCCAATTGATAGTTATTTTACAATAACAACGAGAAAGTGAGCAATCTGTTTCATATCAATATATAGTTGGAATGGAGAGGAAGTATCTCTATGATTACATTTAACAATGTAAGTAAGCAATTTCCTGATGATACTGTAGCAGTAGATTCTATTGATTTCAAGATTGAACAAGGAGAATTCTTTGTTCTAATCGGTCCCAGCGGCTGTGGAAAAACCACTACTTTAAAGATGATTAATCGTTTAATCCCGATTTCAGATGGTACAATCTTTATTAATAATCAACGAATCAGTGATTATCAATTAGAGGAGTTACGTTGGAATATTGGTTATGTGCTTCAGCAAATCGCCTTGTTTCCGCATATGACGATTGAAGAAAATATTGCAATCGTTCCAGAGTTAAAGCATTGGGATAAACAGAAGATCAAGGAACGTGTGACTCAATTACTGCACATGGTTGGCTTAGATCCAGCAACCTATCGACACAGAAAGCCTGTTGAGTTGTCAGGAGGACAACAACAAAGGGTTGGTGTGATAAGAGCATTAGCAGCTGATCCAGATATTATTCTTATGGATGAACCGTTCAGTGCATTAGATCCCATTAGTCGAGAGAAATTACAGGATGATATTCTTCATCTTCAACAAACGATTCAGAAGACAATCGTGTTTGTTACCCACGATATGCAAGAGGCAATTAAACTAGCTGATCGTATTTGCTTAATGAATCAAGGTGAAATTGTGCAAATTGGCACTCCTGATGAAATGATTCATACACCTGTGAATGACTTCGTCAGGGATTTTGTAGGTTTAACTGGTAAGCCTGCTATAGCCTTTAATCTGCAAGCTTTTATGGAGCCTACGGAGAAAGAGGACGTAGATGTAGGGAAAGCACAGCTTTCGCATTCGGCCTCCCTCGAAGAAACGCTGCAAGCATTGTCAGAGCAAGATCAAGTGTTTGTTGAGAAAAGCGGTAAGGTAATAGGCTATGTAAATAGGCAAATGATGATTGTCCATTTATCTAAACAAGCAGCAGGAGTGGAGACCGCTTATGAATAATATCTTGCAAGAATTTCAAAGTAGACAAGGCGACCTCTGGCAAGCTTTGTTGGAGCATATTCAGATTTCCTTTCTCTCTCTCTTTTTTGCGGTTATAATCGCTATTCCATTGGGAATTTTCTTAACTAGAAAAGAAAGAATCGCAGAGGGGATTATCGGTGTAGCTGCGGTATTACAAACCATCCCTTCCTTGGCATTGCTCGGGTTATTTATTCCTCTATTCGGTATTGGGCGACTTCCGGCTGTTATTGCATTAGTTATCTATGCTTTGCTGCCGATTTTACGCAATACATATACAGGTATTAAAGAAATTGACAAGTCACTGATCGAGGCTTCCAAAGCAATGGGAATGAATCAAATCAAGAGACTGCAAAAAGTAGAATTACCTTTAGCCATGCCAGTTATTATGGCAGGTATTCGCACTGCTATGGTACTTATCATTGGAACGGCAACACTTGCTGCTCTTATTGGAGCTGGCGGTTTGGGTGATCTAATCTTGCTGGGGATTGATCGTAATAATTCTACACTGATTATTTTAGGGGCAATCCCTGCTGCACTTTTAGCAATTGCTTTTGATTTCTTGTTACGAAAGATGGAAAATATATCCTATAAGAAATCACTTGCCACCATTGCAGTTATTATAGTAATTACTTTTAGTTTTTCTGTGGTACCAAGCCTGATGAAAAGCAACCAAGATACATTAATCATTGGTGGAAAACTAGGGACGGAACCTGAAATTCTAATTCATATCTACAAACTGTTAATTGAGGAAGAAACAGATATTCAGGTAGAATTAGAACCTGGTCTTGGTAAAACCACCTTTCTATATAACGCCTTACAATCAGGCAATATTGATATTTATCCTGAATTTACGGGAACAATTATTAACGAATTCCTAAATGAAGAAGCAATCAGTAATAATAAAGAGGAAGTATATACCCAAGCGCATGATGGAATTTTAGAAGAGGAAAATCTCACTTTACTTGAACCAATGGCATTTAATAACACGTTTACCTTAGCTACTTCACAGGAGTTTGCTGAAGAGCATCAGCTCAAAACGATTTCAGATTTACATGGGTTAGAGAATGAATTATTCGTTGGTTTCACATTAGAATTCTCAGATCGAGAGGATGGTTACCTTGGTATTCAGGAAGTATATAACCTGACATTCCCTAACCTTACCACGATGGAACCACAACTTCGTTACACAGCACTAGAGCAGGGTAATATTAATTTACTGGAAGCTAATTCCACTGACAGTGAAATTAGGAGGTACGAGTTGACTGTTTTGGAAGACGATCAAGAATTTTTTCCACCTTATCAAGGGGCACCTCTGATGAGGACGGAAACTCTGAAAGAACATCCAGAGCTGGAAGAGATTCTTAATCAATTAGCTGGAAGAATTACCGATGATGAAATGCGCGAAATGAATTACCAAGTCGGCGTTGAAGAACAAAATGCGAGGGATGTGGCTGAATCTTACCTGCTGGAAGAAGGGTTCATAGAATAATTGGAAGAGGTTTGGGACAAATCATTTTATGTCCTATCTCTATTTCCTTTTTCAGTCTGCTGATTTTATGATAAACCCCCTAAAAATATTGATATCAAAATGATTACGAATAATATGAACACTGACTAGGTAATCAGTGTTCATATTATTCTACTTTAAATTTTCTTTGATATACGCTGTTCCCCACGCACTCATTGAATCAATAATTGGACGCAATGAATCACCTAATTCACTTAATGAATATTCAACCTTTGGTGGAACAACCGCATAATTTTTTCGGTCAACAATGCCATCTTCCTCCATCTTTCGTAAGTTCTCCGTTAAAACTTTTTGGCTAATCCCATCAATCGCTTTATGTATTTCATTAAAACGTTTGGTACCAGTCAATAATTCACGCATAATCAATAGTTTCCATTTATTCCCGATTAAATCAACTGTTGTAGCAACTGGACAAAAAGGTAATTCCTCTTTACTTAGCATCATTTTACTCCTTATCTATTTTCTCATTTGATTCTTAATACTAACATAAGTATGTGAAAGTTATCTATGTTTTCCTCCTAGGCGTTGTTGTACCTCTTTTTGATGAATATAATTCCATCACTATGGCTAACGATTAAATGGTGGCTCCCCTCCTCCTACTCATGAATTAAATTTTGATGTGCGTTTGATTTTTACTGGGTTCTCATTTTTATTACAGCCAATAAAGCCTTTTGTTTTTTATTCCTACTAAACAATCATCCCCCTCCTAATCAGTATTTTGACCTGCAAGCATAGACTTAACTGCAACATACTATAACTGTACTTACTGAGTTTTAATAATAAATATTATATTATTTCGAGAATTAATGATAGATAAAATAATAGTGCGTGTTCAAAAAGTCCGATAAATGGGACCAAGAAGTTCAAGGCGACTTCATTTTTACGCACAGAGCATATGCTATTAAATACGTGAGTATCGGAAAAATGAAGTCAACGCAGGAATTCGCCGTGTCATTTTTATTGGACTTTTTGAACAACCTCTAATAGATAGATGACGCGAATAGTCGTCATAAATGTACTAAAAACGACTTAAATAAACAATTTTCCACTCTTATACTGTATTAATGGCTGAAAACAATAAAATAAAGGCGTTTATCACTTTATATCGAACTTGCTTTAAAAAGTAAGATAATTTATTCTTAATAATTATGCTTTGAAATATCAGAAATATCAGTATGAAAAAGGAGATTTAACTATGGAGTTGAACCACTATATTAATGGCAATTGGTACACATCAGTAAACGGGCAGGAAAGGAATATAACGAATCCAGCAAACGGGAAAATAATTGCCCATACAGTTGATGGAACTACAGACGATGTTAAAACAGCTATTAGAGTAGCACGCTCTGCTTTTGATCAAGGAGATTGGGCAGAATTGTGTAGTACTGAGCGTTCTAAATTATTAATAGAAGTTGCTATTCGGATTGAAAAACACCTAGATACAATTGCAGAGTTGGAAATGTTGGACAATGGAAAACCACTGCATGAAGCAAAAATTGATGTACAAGATGCGGCGGATTGTTTTCGTTATTATGCATCTATTATCCGAACAGCGACTGGGCAAACTTATAATACTGCCCCAGCATTGGAAACAGTAGTTGTACGTGAACCTGTAGGTGTTTGCGGATTAATTGTTCCTTGGAATTTTCCTTTACTAATGAGTGTGTGGAAAATTGCTGCTGCGCTTGCAGCAGGCAATACTATCGTACTAAAACCTTCTGAAATCACTCCGATAACAGCAGTTAAGCTATTTGAAATTTTTGATGACATTGGTTTGCCAGATGGCGTTGTTAATCTAGTGATGGGAGATGGCAAAATAGTAGGTAATGAACTGGCTGTTAGCCATGATATAGATATGATTTCTTTTACCGGAGGAACCGATACAGGCAGACATATCATGAAAGCTGCTACAGGTAATTTAAAGAAAGTATCCCTTGAATTAGGTGGCAAGTCACCAAATATTATTTTTGCAGATACGGACATAGATATGGCTGTGGATTACGCGCTATATGGTATTTACTATGGTGCAGGGCAAATTTGTTCGGCTGCTTCTAGAATATTAGTAGAAGACTCTATCTATGGTGCATTTGTCGAACGTTTTGTCATACGGGCAAACAATATTACTGTCGGAGCAGGAGATAATCCGAATACAGAGATGGGGCCACTTGTTAGCGAAGAACATATGCAAAAGGTGCTGGCGTATATTCAAACAGGCAAAGAAGAAGGAGCACGTATTGCATGTGGCGGGAACAGATTAACAAATATGGAACTTGAAAATGGTTATTTTGTTGAACCGACTGCATTTATTGATGTAAAACAACATATGAGAATTGTTCAAGAAGAAATATTTGGACCAGTGGTTACAATACAAAAATTCACGAATGAGTCAGAAGCAATTGAGTTTGCAAATAATACAAAGTATGGTCTGGCAGGATCTGTATTCACAAAAGATTATAATAAAGCTTGGAGAGTTATAAAAAAAATAAAAGCTGGTATAACTTGGATAAATACGTATCACGAAAATTATTATGAAGCTCCTTGGGGCGGTTATAAAGAAAGCGGAATTGGTCGGAGTCTTAGTGAATCAGGTCTGGATGAGTTTTCAGAGCTTAAGCAAATCAATATCAACCTACAGCCCGATATGATTGATTGGTTCAGAGAGTAAAAAGTTAAAACTCGTTAAAAATATCAAACTAAATTCCTTCTACTCATTCAAAAAGTTAAAAAAAAGGAGGCATCTATTCTATGGATGGAAAAGAAAAAAGCATGGATAAAGAAATAGAATATCGAGTCAAAAAAATAGAGGCAGATGACTACGATTATGGACCAGCATTAAATAAGAATGATGTGATTGCCATGATTATTGTCAGTGTTATTTGTGTATTTGGATTGATTTGGGGAGTTATGTAATAGGCTTATGAAACGAATGGAGGAGAAGGACAATTGAAGAATGTAGATAGAGATGTTTATTATGGCATCATGCCATTATTAAAACATGAAAGAATTTATAGTTATTGGGATATTGTTTTAGCAACAGGCGCTTGGGCAATTGCTACTTGGTGCTATGTTCAAGGAGGAACGATTGCTTCACTGTTAGGATTTAAAGAAGCTATTACAGGAACAATGTTTGGCATGGTTCTCGCTGGGATAATTATTTATTTATGTGTTATCATTCCGACCAGAAATGGTATTGACATATGGTTATATTTACGTGCTTTATTGGGTCACTTAGGTGTAAGTATTTTTGCCATTATCTATATAGCGGGACAATTTGGATATTATTCTATTAATGCGGAAATATATGCTAACTCTGTGATGAGGTTATCAGATGCAGCAGGTTTTTCGATTTCAAGTGTATGGAAACCATTAATTGCTATTACTTGTATTATTTTTGGAACGATGATTGCATTAAGAGGACCAATTGCAGTTAGAACTTCTACAAGAATCATGGTGCCCTCCCTTCTGCTGGTAGGTGTCATTATATTAATCTCTGTATTTAGCCAATTTTCTATTGCTGATTTAGCAGCTATTACACCGCCAGATGAAGGAGCCTATGGAGATCGTCATACGAGTTATATGCTAGTTATGGAATGGAATATAGCATACATATTGGCTTGGTTTGGGGCACTTGGTGTATTCGCCAGGCTTGTTAAAACAGAACGTTCAAGCTATTGGGGACATATGACCGGTTTTTCCGTTATCATGGCTGGCTTTATTTGTATTGGTGTTATTACAACGTTAGCAATGTATGCATCCACCGGAGTAGTGACGGATGATCCTACTGAATGGTTAATTGAATTAGGCGGACCTGGATTTGGACTTATTTCACTCATATTTATTGTGATTGCTAATGTAACTACGCAAGCAGTTGGATTATATAGTTTTGCTGTAAGTAGTAAAGTAATCATGCCAAAACTTAAATTTAAGACTGTCACTTATTTCTGGGCTGGCTGGGTTACCCTCTTGATTTTATGGGGCGGTATTTGGACATATTATGAAACTTTCCTAGCTGTTATCGGTGCTACAGCTGGTTCTGTCGTAGCGCTAGTTATTGCAGATTTTTATATCGTAAGAAAACAGCGCTTTTCCATGCGCGGATTATATAAAGTGAATGGGGATCAAACTTATACGTATACAGGTGGATTTAATATACCTGCTTGGGTATCCTTTTTTGTAGGAATTATATGCTACTTTTTAGTATATGATCCAATCAACGCTGTACCTAGAAGTGATATTTTCTTGTATACGACCGCTACAGGTCTGACAATGTTTGTAAGTGCAGCTTTATATATTATTTTAAGTAAGTTTACCAGAATAAAAAATTATTTAATCAAAACAGAAAAAACAAATAAATAAATTAAAGAGGGGCTATAAATGAATTTTGAATATTTGATGCCAACAAGAATAATTAACAAGAAAGGTGTAAGTTCAAATATCGGATATTATGCAAAAGATTACCATCTGAAGCATGTTCTGATTATCTCTGATAAAGGAGTAGAAAAAGCAGGTTTATTAACAAATATTTATAGTAGTTTATATGATTATCAGATTGAATATGAAACTTTTTATGATGTTAAACCAAATCCTCGTGACACAGATTGCAATCGGATTGCTTCTGAATTTAACAATAAGCCCATTGATGCAATTATAGCTATTGGAGGAGGGAGTGTAATCGATACGGCCAAAGCAGTCAGTATTCTTTGTACGAATCAAGGAGTAATAAAAGACTATGAAGGAATGTCGTTAGCTGAAAAGCCCCCACTTCCAATTCTTTGTATTCCAACTACCGCTGGAACAGGAAGTGAAGTTACTTGCTGGTCAGTGATTACGGATACGACCAATCATTATAAAATGGGTATTGGTGACTATCGCATTATTCCGAAGCTTGCCTTGTTAGACGTAGAATTAACACAATCATTACCAGCTCCTGTTGCAGCTAGTACTGGTTTAGATGCATTAACTCATGCGATTGAAGCATACACTTGTCAAATCGCAAACCCGATTACAGACGGGTTAGCACTCCATGCTATCAAGCTGATTAAGGAGAACTTAGCAGAAGCAGTTAACAATAGAAATGAAGAAGCAAGGGAGAATATGCTTATTGCTAGCTTAATGGCTGGAATTGCCTTTGGTAATGCAGATACAGCAGGAGTACATTGTATATCAGAAGCTATCGGAGGCAAGTATGATACGCCACATGGAGTAGCAAATGCTGTCTTTTTACCTTATATGTTTCATCACAATATGGAAGCCAATTTTAAAAGGCATGCAGAAGTTGGATTTGCATTAGGAGTAGATTCTGATAAATCAGTAGAGGAAGCTGCAAATGAGACAGTGGAAATTTTATTGCGCTTAAATCAGAAATTCCATATTCCTCTGTTTAAAGAACTGGAAAATGTGGATCAAAGCGATTTTCAGCAACTGGCTGAAACAGCTGTTCAAAGTTCATCTAATCCGAATAATGCAAAAGAAATGACTGTATCCGATTATGTAAAAGTGCTTGAAAAAGCATACAGAAATTCTTTAAATTTGAATACAGATAGTAAATAAGGGTAAAATAATCTTTCAGAATTTAAAATGTAATAGATGTATAAATATATAGCATATGTATTGGTACTTATTGAACCCCCTCCCTAAGTAGGAGGGTTCTTTTTAATCTGAAAGCGAAAAGAAATAAATGCTAGTAATGTTAGGATTAATTATTTTATCATCAAGTACAATTTTTATATTATCTTATAAACTAACTTATCAAATTTTATGAATACCTCTGAATGTATCAGGTTTTTCTCGACAGTCTTTCCCACTATTATTTCAAACATTATCATTTTGTACACTTAATCTAACTAACGCACTATCGTTTGTTCCCATCATAACTAGTGATACATTAAAAGCTGTTTACTAACTGCCCCATCGCAGTAGAATGAGCTCCATATAAAGAAATAATCCCCTACTTTAATACCTTTTTTCACATCTTTGTTTTCTATTACTACGCTGATTAATTTTTCTTGCCTGCTAACAATCTGTCTAAAAGCACCAGTTGTATACAAGCAAAAAAACTAATGGATAGTTTCACAGACATTGAGCGATTGCTTATGGAAGCTCTAGTTCATCGTATCAAGAAATTTTTTAAAATATTGTCATATGATTACTGGTTGATTAATGTTTTGTAATGATTTTCTATATGACTAATAAATTCTACTTTTACTTCATGCATGGCTCTGTAAGATAAATCATGCTTACGAACATGCTGTTTACTATTTCCTATGTTTGCATTTAACAAATTTTCCATTTCATAGTATAACATTGCGTCATCAATTTCTTTGATAGCCTCTAATTCTTGAACTGTTAAATTTTCTAAAGAATAAGCTTGATAAATGACCTTTTGCAAATTGTCTTCAAGTTTCAAATAACTTTTTAATTCTTTTTTTACTGGTCTTGTTATATCTGAAATATATGCTTCTGAGGCGTCATGTAATAAACAGCCTAATTGTACTCTGGTTGAATAATCTCTTATTTTTGCTTCTTCAGCACAATTTAAAGAATGTTGTGCTACGCTATAAAAATGACTACAATGCCCATTAGCTCTACAAATTAATGATAATGCATGAGCAATATCTTCCGTTTTTATTTCTGTTATTTTAGGGTCTAGTGGGTAAAAATGGATACCTGTAAATGTATTTATGTGTAGTCCATTTCTCATTTTGATTCTCCTTTTTTTACTTTTAAAGATTGTATTTTCAATGATAAAATTGCAAATAACAATGCAATTACGACTAATATAGATCCAATTTTCGCTAAATCCATAGCTGAACCTAATATTGCATAAGATGTACCACCAATAGCCGAACCAAGAGAAATCCCTAATTGTAAGGCTGATGTATTTATACTCTGTTGAATATCAGATGTCTTCGGAGAAATCTGTATTAAGTAATTCTGAAGAGGAGGTGTTAAAGCCCAGCTAAGAGCTCCCCAAACAACCATTATAAATAGGAATAGTGGTAAAAATGAAGTAGCATAAGGAAGTACAAATAAAGTGATAGCAAAAAAAGTAATAACTAATAAAATAGATTTACTGGAACCTAAATGGTCACTTAACCAGCCACCAATGATATTTCCTACTACAGAGGCTACACCAAAAATTAAATAACATACACTAATCCACATAGAATTCATATTGAATGCTTCTATCAAAAACGGTGTGAAATATGCATAAAGCATATAATGGCCTGCAAGCATAAACAAAACAATTAAATGTGCACAATAAATCTTAGGATTTCTTAACGATTTAATTTGAGTTTTTAAAGATACCACTTTAGCAACCGGCATACTGTCCAGAGTTTTATGAATTAGTACCATTGATAAAACAGCTAGTAAAGCTATACCTAAAAATACAGAACGCCATCCAAACAGATCAGTTACAAAAATACCGATGGGTACCCCTATAACAAGCGAAGAACTTACTCCCATCATGATTATTCCTAAAGCCCTTGCTCTTTGATATGGTTCTACAATTTTTGATGTAATTGTTAATGATAAAACAATAATTAAAGCGGTACACATCGCAGTTACAATTCTTGCAACCATTACAAAGAAAAATATAGAACTAATCGCCGTAATGATATTTCCAATAGCAAATAGAAACAACGCAATGAGATAAAGACGTTTTCTTTCTATTTTTGCGGTTAAGGACAACAGAACAGGAGCAGAAATTGCGTACACAAAAGCAAATACTGTTATTAATTGTCCCGCCTTAGCTAATGAAACGTTTAAGTCATTTGCAATAACAGGTAAAATTCCTCCTACAATTAATTCAACCAAACCCACTGTAAACGCAGAAACCGCTAATATAAAAACTTTAAAGTTCAATAAAATCAACCTTTCTATACATACGTCTTACATTTTTTCATAGATACAGAATAAAAAAATCCTGATTACAAAAATAAAAGACGAATTTTTGTAATCAGGATTTAACGGTTCCTGGTAGAGACCCTCAAACCATATTATTGAGGTTATACATATAATTTTTCATAATATTAACATATAAAATTATTATTTACAATACTATATTTTATATAGAACATTGAAAAATAACTCGTTCCCTCTTGTTTACATGGAATCGAAGCAAATAATCATACATTATTCTCCTGTTTCCGCAAAACATCTGATTCTTTCTCCTATTTGGTCCCGAACCCGTTGGAATACAGCCCATTTTTCCTCTTCATTCCCTTGAGCTTTGGCTGGATCATCAAATCCCCAATGGTCACGTTTCACTTGTGGCGGTGTCATTGGACATTTATCCGCAGCATCCCCGCATAAAGTGACTACAAAGTCTGCATTGTTTAAGATTTCCGGGTCAATCATATCGGATGTTTGGTTAGAAATATCAATATTGACCTCTTGCATTGCTTTTACGGCATTTGGATTTAAACCATGTGCCTCGATTCCTGCACTTTTAACCTCCCATGCATCCCCAAGATTTTGTTTTGCCCAGCCTTCAGCCATTTGGCTTCTGCAAGAATTTCCAGTACATAAGAAATAGATTGTTTTTTTAGACATAATCATGCTCCTTGTTAAAATAGAATTAATGTTAGATATAGACCTACTAATGTAATCAATAAGATGGGAAGGGTTAAAATAATCCCTGTTTTAAAATAAGTGCCCCATGAAATTTTAACGCCTTTTTGAGATAATACATACAACCATACTAGTGTTGCTAAAGAACCTATAGGCGTAATTTTGGGACCTAAATCTGAACCGACTACATTTGCATAAATAAGAGCTTCCCGTAACACACCAGATGTGTTTGTTTCCGCAATGGCTAACGCATCAATCATTACGGTAGGCATATTATTCATGATGGATGATAGGAATGCCGCAATGAATCCCATGGCAACTGTTGCAACAAATAATCCTTGATCAGCAACTGTTTGAATGATACCTGCTAATGCAGATGTCAATCCGGCATTCCCTAAACCGTAGACCACCACGTACATTCCAATGGAGAAGAATACAATATTCCATGGTGCTCCTTTCATTACTTCCTTTGTATTAACTGCGGTACTCTGTCTTGCCATGATAATAAAGAAAATCGCAATTGTTCCAGCAATAATCGAAACAGGCACGTTGATAAATTCGCTGGTAAAGTACCCAATCACTAATAGGCCAAGCACAAACCATGATAGACGAAACATTTTTAAGTCCTTAATCGCATCGCCTGGTATTCTTAATTTCGATACATCATAGTTTTTAGGTATGCTTTTTCTAAAGTAAATTAATAATACCGAAATGGTTGCTACCAGGGAAAATAAGTTTGGAATAATCATTCTTGAAGCATATTCCACGAACCCAATACCAAAGAAATCTGCTGAAACAATATTAACTAGGTTACTAACAATAAACGGAAGGGAGGTTGTATCAGCGATAAACCCACTGGCCATGATAAATGGAAAAATCATTTTTTCTTTAAAATTCAAGTGACGTACCATCGCAAGCACAATCGGTGTTAGAATGAGTGCTGCACCATCATTCGCAAATAAGGCTGCGACAATCGCTCCCAAAATACTGATATAGACAAACATCTTGATTCCATGCCCTTTTGCTATTCGTGCCATATGTAATGCTGCCCATTCAAATAATCCAATCTCATCTAATACCAATGAAATAAGAATGATGGCGACAAATGATAATGTTGCATTCCATGTGATGCCAATAACTTCAAGTACATCACTAAATCCCACTACTCCTGCGAGTAAAGCAATAACAGCTCCTCCCATGGCTGACCAGCCAATGTTTAAATTCTTCGGCTGCCAAATGACTAGGACTAGCGTTAAAACAAATATTATAATGGCGAGTATAAGTGTTGCTGACAAAATAAGACCTCCAAACCTAACAGCAAGAAATGCGTGTCCCATTCTCTTCCAGTTCTTTTAATTTATCATCTTGATCTGGTAATTGATCCAAAATTGGTTTGATGAAAGAATAATACGCACTCTTATTATTGACCGAATAAAATATCCATTGACCTTTTCTTTCTTCCTTCACTAACCCCAAATCTTTCAGTTTACGTAAATGTTGGCTAATGGATGGTTGACTGGATTGAAATATTTCAACGAACTCACAAACACAGCAAGTCTGTTCATCCATTAATTTTAGCATGGTTAATCTTGTTTTATCACCAAGTAATTTTAAAATCCCCGCAGCTTTCTCCATTTCAATTATTGTTTGCAGCATTTGATTTCCCCCTTCTTTATTAAATCACGACATAAGTATATAATTATGCACTTATATAATCAAGCAAAAATTTAGTGGAAACTTTATTTCCTATTCTTTTAATTCCTCATAGGCTTCCATAAAATGTTCAAAAGAAATGTTTCCAAATGTATTTTCATCGTTTCGAAATAGACGTTCAAAGGTGATTTCCTTTGCCTTCTCTAAAGTACATTGACTGCTGTTCATAATTAAAGAAAAATACGCCATGAAGTATTCCTTGCTTAAATCTCCGCCTTTGTTAATAATCATTTAGATGACCTCCAAATAGGGAAAGTAATAATACTTCCCCTGTGATTTTTTAAAATTTCAGCAACACGAATTAGCAGCATTTAAATTCGTACTGCATACGCCTGTTTCAGGTAATTCCAGTTCTACTTTTTCAGAGGCTTCATAATCACCCGATAAATACGACACAATGGATCGAACTTGTTCATACCCTGTCACCATTAAGAATGTTGGAGCTCGGCCATAACTTTTCGCTCCCACGATATAAAAATCCTTTTCAGGCTGTCGCAATTCTTTTTCTCCATGCGGACGTACTGTTCCGCAGCTGTGGATATTGGGATCAATTAAAGGTGCAAGATCTTTAACACTTTCTGTTGCTGTATCAATACTGGTTCTTAGCTCACTCAAATTTGAAAAGTCTGGACGATTGCCAGTATTGACAATCATTTCATCTATATCTGAAATAGTTTTTAATTCTCCTTGTGATTCTCCTGTCAGCTCTATTTTGCCTTCTTTTTCGATTATACATTGGATTCTAAAAGGAGTAATTACTTCAAATGTATTTGTTTCTACTAAGTTGTGTATATGTCTTCCTAATGCTCCTCTTGCCTCAAGTACATCCAATTCTTCTCCTCCAAACGCCTCTTTTACGCTATTTTTCCTTAAAATCCATATAATCTCCGTTGCAGGATGTTCTTCTTTTAATTTCTCTAATTCTAACAGGGAATTGATGGCAGAATGACCACTTCCAACAACAGCAACCCGTTTGTTTAGATAGCGGTCTTTATCTTCTCCAAAAATATTTGGAATGCCATAAAAAATTTGATTCTTTATATCTTTCTCTTCTTTTAACCATATTCCATTTGAATTTGCTGGATTGGGATTTCCCCAGGTTCCGGTCGCATCTATGACTGCGCTTGTTTCAAACTGTACCAGGTCGTTATCTTGTTCTGCATAAATCACAAAAGGTTGTTGTTCTCGATTAGCTGTTTTCATTTTATCTGTATTTTTACGGCTAATGGAAATAACCTTTGTATTCACAAACAAGGAATTTTTGACTTCTGGTGTATTCGCTAACGGTTTTAAATATTGGTCAACTAACTCTTTACCAGTGGGCAATTCATCTTGTTTTGGTACATTCCAATCTTGTTTTTTAAGAAATTTCAATGCCTTCTTATCAATATTATATTTCCAAGGTGAAAAGACTTGGACATGCCCCCAGGTTAAGATATTCTCTCCCACTTGAGAGCCGGATTCTAACAAAATAAAAGGTTGTTCGTAACTAGCTAAATGAGCTGCTGCGGCAAGACCTACTGGCCCAGCACCAATAACTGCAATAGGTAAAGATTTGTTATCTTGTTTATTACTTTCCTGTTGTCGTACTTCCTGCGGTTGGCAACAATTCGTTTTAATTTCTATACGTTCCATGATTATCATCCTCACCAATTTTTTTAACTATTTCCCATTGATATTCCATCTTCTTTATATATTTCTTTTTATATGCTTTATCACGAACTTACTATCAGAGCCAACTCTTCTTAATGTTGCAGAAGAAAAAGAACGTTGCCCTTCAAGACCAACATAATAAAGTCCGAAAGTGTTTTGGCTGGTACCAGCTTTTTGTATTGGTCTTAGGTCTTCCTTCAACATCAAATTTTTCGATTGATGTTAGATATCTAAAATCAGAACGATACCCTGTCTTTGCCCTCCATCAATGACGATAGAGTCATAAATCATTTTGCGCTTTTTTCATTTGTAAAATGCAAGTATTTGTTTTATAAAATAATTTATCTTGGAGCAGGAGCACAGCAATAACCAATTTCACCCATTGCATTATTAAGTAACTGAATAGAGCGAATTACAGTTTCTTTTTCGAAATCAGTCATATGCGCAAATATTTCTTCTAAATAAGTATTTATCTGTTCGTCAATGATTTCAGCTACCTTAGTTCCTTCCATTGTTAACTCAAGCGTATGAATGCGTCGATCATTTAGGCTAGGTGTCTTATTAACTAAATTCATTCTTATTAAAGATTGAACTTGGCGGCTAAAAGTAGTAATGTCCGTCCCTAAGGCTTCAGCTACTTCTTGGACTGATGGAGTATGTTGACGATTGATTTCATAAAGAATATGGCTTTGAATTAATGAAATATCAAGCCCATCTGCTGAACAACAGTTTTTATTCAAAAGACCAAAGCGACGCGACATCATTTGAAAAAGATCACGAGTATTTTCCATATCTAAATTCACCTCTTTATATCGTTATACAATTTTTAATTGCAAAATGCAAGTTTTTTTATGTAGCTTAACTTTAATTTATTAAACTTATAACGTAGTCATTCAATTTGTCACGATTCTAACAATAACTCATATTTATATAAGTTGAATTATTTAAACTATCTTTTACATCTAACAAGAAAGCGATTCTTATATTAAGCGCTCTAACTAGCGACGTTTTTGATGGGATTGCGGTGGCTAGAAACTAACATCTTTATTTCAATTTATATAGATTGTAACTTTTTTTGAATATCACTGTCTTCTTTATTGTAGATACCTATGCCGATAAAGAAACAGACACACACGTTTTTGTTGGCTTCAATACTATCCATTGTATACTTATCTAAGTTTAACAGAATGGCTCCTTTCGCAGTTAAAAAATTTTACTACGAAAGGAGCTTATCATTTATTTCCACTGTAATGAATCATAACGTTTTCGGCAAAACATGCCAGTTTGTTCTTTCTTAACAAGAATAACGAAATGAATATTTTGCTGTTTTAGCGAAAAATCCTATAGCCAAACCAGCCTGCCCGCCACCAATTACTATTACGTCATATACCATAGAATTTCCTATTTTTTATCCTTAATAATCGTAAACTGTTTAATGTCACAAGCAATGTCGCCCCCATATCTGCAAATATTGCTATCCATAGTGTTAACCAACCGGGTACAACTAATAATAATGCAACAGCTTTAAGTCCCAGAGAAAAGGTAATATTCTGTTTGATAATCATCAATGCTTTTCGGCTTAATTGAACAGTATAAGGCAACTTATTTAAATCATCAGACATAAGAGCAATATCTGCTGTTTCTAATGCTGTATCAGTTCCTGCACCACCCATAGCTACTCCAACTGTAGAAGCCGCAAGTGCTGGTGCGTCATTCACTCCGTCACCAACCATGGCGACATTTTTATGTTCTCTTCGAAGTTTTTTAATAAAAGTCAACTTATCTTCTGGCAGTAAATCAGCTTCAACATCGACAACCCCAGCTTGTTGTCCAATGGCTTTTGCAGTTCGTTGATTATCACCTGTCAGCATGACTGTTTCTATTCCAAGATGATTTAATTGATTGATAACTTCTTTTGATGTTTCCCTTATTTCATCTGCTACAGCAATAAATGCAAGAATTTCTGATTGCGTCCCTAAAACCATGACCGTTTTTCCTGCAGTTTGTAAATTGGTAATTTTTTCTTTGTGGTTACTTCTTATTTGATTGTGCAATTCTTCAAAAAGAGCTGGGCTGCCTACATAATATAATTCATTATTTATCTTTGCTTTGACGCCCTTTCCTGTTATAGATTGAAATTCTTCCATAGATATATCGTTGAAATGTAATCTGTTTTCCTCCGCCTTTCTTATAATAGCGGAAGCAAGAGGGTGTTGTGACCCTTTTTCAATTGCTGCTGTAATCGTCATTAGTTCATCTTCATTTCCACCATACGTTACAATGTCTGCGACAACAGGAATTCCTTTTGTTAAGGTTCCTGTTTTATCAAAAGCAATGGCTTTAAGGTTTCCAGTCTCTTCTAAATAGACACCGCCTTTAATTAATACGCCATTTTTTGCAGCGTTTCCTATAGCAGTAACTACGGCAACTGGAGTAGAAACAACGAGAGCACAAGGGCAGCCAACTACGAGAACAGCTAAGCCTTGATAAATCCATGTATTCCAGTCACCAACAAACAATGGCGGAATAATCGCTATTAACATAGCTAAAATTACGATAGCAGGAGTATAATATTTGGCAAACTTATCCACAAATGCTTGAGAAGATGCTCGTTCTGCTTGGGCTTCTTCCACAAGATGAATGATTTTTGAAAGTGTGGTATCTTCCACTCGTTTGGTTACTCTAACTTCAAGCAAGCCTTCTTCATTTAATGTTCCAGCAAACACTTCGTCGTCTACTGTCTTAGCGACTGGAACACTTTCACCTGTAATCGCAGCTTGATTTAAGGTGGATGATCCCTTCAACACTGTGCCATCCATGGCCAATTTTTGACCAGATTTTACAATCATAATATCTCCAACTTGAATATCATCCACATGGATACTCATTTCTTCATTGCCTCGACGAATCAAGGCTTCTTTCGGTGCAATATCCATTAATGACTCGATAGATTGACGGGCTTTATCCATAGAGTAACGTTCCAATGCTTCACTAATAGCAAAAAGGATAACAACCGTTGCTCCTTCCATCCATTCGCCAATGATGGCTGCACCGATAATCGCGATAGTCATAAGGGTATTCATATCGAATTGTAGTCTACTAAGATTTCTAAGTCCTTTCATAAAGAGCGTGTAGCCGCCAGTTAAAATAGATACTGCATACCCAATAGTCGGAAGAAAGTGTTCTTCTCCTAATTGTTTTCCTAAAAACCAACTAACTAAAAGCAATATTGCTGAAATATAGACCTTTATATTTTCTTTTTGTTTCCAAAAAGGTTCATGAACTACCTTTTGTTCTTTTTCATCTCGTACCTTTAAATTTTCAAATGATCCTGCTTTTTCTAGCTCCTCAATGGTTATTTTCCCTTTAACATAAACTTTTGACGCTCCAAAATTTACTTCAGCATCTTCCACACCTTGTATTTTTTTTACGTTATTTTCAAAAGTTTTTGCACAACCTGCACAACTAAATCCTTGCACACGATAAGCTTTCATTTCTTCTTTGCTTAATGATTCAGACATTTGCTTTTACCTCTTTTTGATGAACTAATGTAATCGAAATTAATTGTTTAATGTGTTCATCATCCAATGAGTAAAAAGCAAGTTTTCCTTCTTTACGATACTTCACAATTTTTTGTTTATGCAGCGTCCTTAAATGATGGGACGCAGTTGCTACAGAGGAGCCAATGATATTTGCTATATCACATACACACAGTTCATCATCTATACATAACGCATAGGAAATTTTTGTTCTATTTTCATCTGCAAGTACTTTGAATAATTGGGAAACGTAAGATAAATTTTCTTTTTGTAATTCTTCTTGTATACGATTGACTTTTTCCTCGTCATAACAATAAACTTCACACATGTCTTTTTTAGCCAATTCTATCACTCCATTTTCATTCAAATAATCATTTGATTATAGGTTATCTTATTTTCTTTATATATTCAAGTATATATTTGAATAAAATATGAGGTCAGCTGAATAGAAGCTCATTTTTTACAATTAATACAAAAACAATAAAAAATAGACGTTCAATTGTTTGAACGCCTAAAATTTTAAAACTTGCTTATTATGGAATTTTTATTTTGTTGTGCCTTCATATACCAGATTGATTCCCACTGAAACGTCAACGTGGTGTTTCAGCACTTTTTTTCGCCCATTTTGACCATCAGGTATAAATTGGTAATGCTTGTGAAACACCGTCATACTAAGGATTTCGACGTATTCTTCCGTTGTATCGAAACTATAACCTCCACGTGCCCCGTATTCGGAAACATATCCACTGGCTGTACTTCCATCGACTCATAACCGCCATCTTCCAAAATACGCAGATCCCTTGCCAGCGTTGAAGGATTACAGGAAACATAAACAATCCGCTTCGGCTTCATTTCCATCATCGCATCCAAAAATTCCGGATCACAACCCTTTCTCGGAGGATCGACAACAATGACATCTGGATCTAAGCCTTCCTTCTTCCACTTTGGCATGACTTTCTCAGCCTGTCCTACGGTAAACTCCGCATTATCTATTCCGTTATGCGCTGCATTTTTCTTTGCATCTTCAATGGCTTCTGGAACAACCTCGATTCCATAGACTTTTTTTGCTTTTTGGGCAAGAAAGAGCGAGATTGTACCTATGCCGCAGTATGCATCGATTACTACATCATTTTCATCAATAGCTGCATACTCCAGAGCTTTATCATAAAGCACCTTCGTCTGAACAGGGTTTACTTGGTAAAAGGACTTTGGTGAAATCGCAAAGGTTAAGTCGCCTATCGTATCGTGGATATAAGCTGCTCCCCACAATACGTTTGTCTTCTTCCCTAAAATTACATTCGTACGCTGGTCATTGATATTCTGCACAATCGAACGGATAAATGGAAACTTCTCCGTCAATTCTTCGATGATTCGCTCTTTACCGGGAAGCTTGGCTGTACGCGTTACAAAAACAACCATCATTTCTCCTGTAAAATGCCCTGTCCGAATCATAATATGACGCAGCTCGCCTCGATGGGTTTCTTCATTATAAGCTTGGACACCATATTTATTCATTAAGTGCCGAACAAATGGCAGCACCTCATTCATTGCGTGACTATGCACATGGCAGGTATCCTGATTCTGCAGAATTCGATGGCTTCTTTTCTGGTAATAGCCTGTAATTAATTCGCCGTTTTTTTCATCGACAGGGATTTGTATCTTATTTCGGTAATGAGAAGGGTCTTCCATCCCAATGATTGGATGCACGGGAACATGCTCCAGATGCGCTACTTTTTTCATCACATTATGGACCTGATTCTGTTTCATTTGTAATTGAAGGGCATAGCTCATATGCTGGAGCTGACAGCCTCCACAGTACACATGACAGGTTGGTTCCACACGTTCCGGACTTGTTTTCTTCAGCTCTAACAGCTTCCCAAATCCATATTTTTTATTTGCTTTGACCACTTTAATAACGGCTTCTTCTCCCGGTAAGGTCTTCGGAATAAACAAAGGATAGCCGTCCACTTTTCCTACGCCGCTTCCTTCATGGGTAATATCTTCAATTGTAACAGTCAATTGTTCATTTTTTTGAACAGGGGTATTTCCTGTTGATTTTGCCATTGTCATCTTCCTCTATTTCCGTAATCACTTTAATTCACCTTATTTTATCACAGGCTTTTAAGAAACAACAACTGTTCATATGCTCAAGGAGACAGGAGCAAACAAAAAAGCCTCTAAAACAACTTCATGTGGTTTAGAGACCTTTATTTTTATTCCAGCTCTTCTTGATGCTCGATGAAATCTGCTGGAACCATAAACTCGATATGTTCCTGAAGATTGATGAATTCTCCCGGCAGCATGCCACCGTATTCCCCATCAATATTCAGCTGCATTTTATCCTCATTCGTCACTTTAACACGCTTTGCCTGTGTATAGATGATGTTTTTACTTTTTAAGTGTTCCCCGCGAAGGGCAAGTGATGCAATTTGAATAAATTCTGCAAGATTTGTTTTCTTTAGAATGAGAACATCAAAGTACCCATCATTTAAACGAGCATCGGGAGCAAGCTTTTCAAAACCGCCGACGGAATTCGTATTAGAGATTAGAAATAGCATGATATCTTCTTCCAGTACATGTTCATCGTACTCAATTCTGACATGGGCCGGCTTTAAAGAAGGAAGCATCTCAATGCCTTTCATATAATATGCTAATTGACCTAACATTGTTTTTAATTTGCTCGGGACATCATATGTTAATTCTGTCAGTTTTCCTCCGCCGGCAATATTAATAAAATAATGCTCGTTGACTTTTCCGATATCTAATTTCAGCGAATTGCCTTCTAAGATAACATCTACAGCTTTATTAATATCTCTGGGAATTTGAAGTGCTCTGGCAAAATCATTTGTTGTTCCAGCAGGCAATATCCCTAACTTTGGCCGATATTCCTGTTCGGCTACGCCATGTACGACCTCATTGATCGTACCATCGCCGCCAGCCGCAACAATTAAGTCATAGCCTCTTTCTACAGCAGTTCTTGCAGCATCGATAGCATCCCCTTCACATGTTGTCGCATGTGCGGAAGTTTCATAGCCGGCAGTTTCCAGCTTTTCTAAAATATTGGGTAATGCCTTTTTGATTGCTTCACGTCCCGAAGTTGGGTTATAAATGATTCGGGCCTTCTCCATGTTCTTTCCTCCCCATACGGTCCATCTTGCAATTGCTTCTTTACAGACACGTATTATATAAAGTATCACTTCATTCTTTGCTTTTCTTCTCCTTAGATGAAAGGAAACCTAGAGAACCTCACAACATTCCATAGCAAATATTTACTTTACGTATTACAGAACGGTGATATTCACTGAAATCTCTCTCAAAATAGATACATAATAAAAAGCAGTATTTATCCATGATCTGACATGAATAACCTATGAAGTACCTTTATGTTGAAATTATAATCGTATTAAATAAACTCGTCTAATCCATATCATAGACTTTTTTGATGTGTTTGAAAAGCAAAATGAACAAAAAATAACAAGCTTCGATGAAATATACTATCCTTCTGCCATGTTTGTCAGTGTCTGTCCATCCATCTTTTTTGACCATTGGATAGGCTGCCACATATAATTTCTGCGACAGCCTTCCTGTTACTACATTTATTCTATTACGTTTTACCAAAAAAGCTTATCGCTTCTCAAGCTCCGCAGCAAGAATTTCGTTGACCAGCGGCGGGTTTGCCTGTCCTTTGGTTGCTTTCATAATTTGGCCGACAAGGAAGCCTTTTGCTTTTTTCTTTCCATCCTTGAAATCAATAATGGATTGTTCATTTTGATCAAGAATGTCATTTATTATTGGCTTTAATTGCTCCGGATCAGAGATTTGAACCAGGCCTTGTTCTTCGACAATTTTTTCTGGGTCGCCGCCATTTTCAACCAGCTCTGCAAATACCTTCTTCGCAATTTTAGAGGAGATTGTGCCGTCTTCAATCAATTTAACCATTTTCGCCAGGGCATCTGGTGTAATTGCCAGCTCTTCAATCTCTTTATAATGCTTATTCATGTAAGCAGAAACTTCTCCCATTAACCAGTTGGATACTTGTTTGATATCTGCTCCATGTTCTACGGTTTCCTCAAAGAAATCAGACATCTGCTTAGATGCCGTTAATACATTCGCATCATATTCAGATAAGCCTAATTCGCTTACGTAACGCTCTCTTCTCGCATCTGGAAGCTCAGGAATTTCACTGCGGATGCGTTCCTTCCAAGCCTCGTCAATATATAATGGCACCAGATCCGGCTCAGGGAAATAACGATAATCATCTGAACCTTCTTTGATACGCATCAGAATCGTTTCTTTTGTTTTTTCATCGTAACGGCGTGTTTCCTGCAGAATTTCTCCGCCGGATAATAATACTTTTTCCTGACGTGTTTCTTCAAATTCTAATCCTTTTTGAACAAAGGAGAACGAGTTTAAGTTTTTCAATTCTGCTTTGGTACCAAATTCCTCTTGTCCGATTGGACGAAGTGAAATATTGGCATCACAGCGCAGGGAGCCTTCCTGCATTTTTACATCAGATACTCCTGTATACTGAATAATATTTTTCAGCTTCTCCAAATATGCATATGCTTCTTCTGGAGAACGCATATCCGGCTCAGATACAATTTCAACTAATGGTGTTCCTTGACGATTGTAATCGACATAGGAATAACCGTCTTCCCCATGTGTTAATTTTCCTGCATCCTCTTCCAGGTGCAGACGGGTGATACCAATTTTTTTCTTCTTGCCGTTTACTTCAATTTCAATCCAGCCATTCTCGCCGATTGGCTGATCAAATTGCGAGATTTGATAAGCTTTCGGATTATCTGGATAGAAATAGTTTTTACGGTCAAATTTCGTATCTGTTGCAATTTCACAGTTGAGTGCCATTGCCGCTTTCATCGCAAAGTTGACTGCTTCTTCATTTAAGACTGGCAGTGTGCCCGGATAGCCTAAGTCAATCGGATTGACATTCGTATTTGGCGCAGAGCCAAATTCATTTGTACTCGGGCTGAATATTTTTGATGCGGTTTTTAATTCTACGTGTACCTCAAGTCCAATAATTGTTTCGAAATTCATTACTTGGCACCTCCTAGTTGAGGTCGTTTTGTATGGTGTTCAGTTGCTTGCTCAAATGCATGTGCTGCACGATAAACCGTGCTCTCATCAAAATAGTTTCCGATAACCTGCAAGCCGATTGGCAATCCATCCTCGGAGAAACCGCAAGGAATAGAAATACCGGGAACGCCTGCTAAGTTGACAGGAATCGTTAAGATATCATTCACATACATCGTTAATGGATCACTTGTTTTTTCGCCGACTTTAAATGCCGGTGTCGGTGTTGTCGGTCCAACAATCACATCATATTCTTCTAAAATTTTATCAAAGTCATTTTTAATTAATGTACGTACTTTTTGCGCTTTTTTATAATAGGCATCATAGTAACCAGAGCTGAGCGCAAAGGTTCCAAGCATAATACGGCGTTTCACTTCATCGCCGAAGCCTTCACTGCGGGATTTTACAAACATATCCAGCATATTTTCTGCATTCTCTGAACGGACGCCATAGCGTACGCCGTCAAAACGGGCTAAGTTCGCAGAAGCCTCAGAGGATGATAATAAGTAATAGGTTGAAAGTGCATATTTAGAATGCGGCAAGGATACTTCTTCCCAAGTGGCACCAAGGGATTCATAGACCTTCAACGCCTCTAAAACAGCATTTTTTACTTCTTCGGAAACTCCTTCTGCTAAGTATTCTTTAGGAACAGCTATTTTTAATCCCTTTACATCGCCAGTTAATGCTTCTGTATAAGCCGGAACTTCTACATCTGCACTGGTAGAGTCCATTTTGTCATGTCCTGCAATAACTTCCAGTACACGTGCATTATCCTCTACCGTACGGGTCAATGGGCCAATTTGGTCCAGAGAGGATGCAAACGCCACAAGTCCAAAGCGGGATACACGTCCATAAGTAGGCTTCATTCCTACAACACCGCAGAATGCTGCCGGCTGACGAATCGATCCGCCTGTATCCGATCCAAGTGAGAATAATACTTCCCCTGCTGCGACTGCTGCTGCAGAACCGCCGCTGGAACCGCCCGGAACGTGGGCTGTATTCCAAGGGTTACGAGTCGGCTCATAGCCGGAGTTTTCATTGGAAGATCCCATCGCAAATTCATCCATATTTAATTTACCGACTGCAACCGGATTTTCAGCATCCAGCTTGTCAACAACGGTTGCATTGTATAACGGGTCTGTGAAATTATCTAAAAATTGACTTGCACAGGTCGTGCGAAGTCCTTTCGTTACGATATTATCTTTAATACCAGCCGGGATACCGAATAGGACACCGGATTTATCCTCACGTTTGTCCAGTTCTCTTGCTTTCTCCAGCGCTTTTTCTTCATCAAGTGTTAAGAATGCATGCACATCCCCGTCCACTTCTTTAATTTGCTGGTAAGATTCTTTCACTAAGTCTTCTACAGTAATCTCTTGATTATGTAATTTTGTTTCCAATTCTTTTATCGTATAGTCAAATAAAGACATGAATATGGTTGCCTCCTTTTATTCTAGAATAGATGGAACACGAATTTGTCCATCCTTTTGGTCAGGAGCATTCTTCAATGCATCCTCTTGTGTAATCCACTTTTTAGGCTCATCTTTGCGCATCACATTTTTCAAATCTAATACGTGTGTGGTTGGCTTCACATTTTCTGTATCTAATTCATTCAGCTGCTCAGCATATTCAATGATAGCACTCAGCTCATTCGCCATTTGTTCCACAGCTTCATCATCAAATTCCAAGCGTGCGAGATTAGCTACATGCTTTACCTGCTCTTTTGAAATCTCTGCCATTTGCTTAACCTCCAAAATAATCGTATTTATTTATAATATGCTATAAAAATAGCACTTATATTCGAGCGTGCATTTAGAATAAACATCATTCAGCCTATACACTCATTAAAACAACATTATATCATTTTTATAAGATGTTTTATATTAATTATTGCTATATAAATTGAAATTAATATTAGTAGCATTATTAACATTCATGGTGGTATTAATAATAGTACTATGAATAACACTCTTATTAATACCGTTATTAACACGGATTCCACTTATGATAATAGCAAAACTTGCTTATACAAGGCAAGTTTATATTGCTGCATAACAAAAAAACCAAGTTATACTATAATTTACAATTAACATTATAGAATAACTTGGTTTTAGACATAAAATTATATCAAATGTGAGCAATATGCTTATACATTTGGTTTACTTCTCTATAATACTGTGCCGCGTCCTTGTAATTATTATTACCTTCATAACGCTTTGCCAGCAGCTCGGAATAAAGAATAAAATTCCCGTAGTCCTTTTGCTTCTTTAATAATGGAAGTAAATCTTTGACCAATAATTGTTCAAACAGGTTGAACTGTTCCTCAAGCAGATAATTATAGCTGCGCAAGATGTATTTATACACAAGATACGGCTGTTTATCCTTTAAATCATAGAATACATTTAATCCGTAATCAATATACTCTTCAGCCTCATCATAATAATTCGAATGGTAATATTCACGTACGAGAGAAGCTGTGATCTCCACTTTGGTATTCGCTGAGACGTCTGAATCATTTAAAATCCCTTTATAGTATTCAATCGCTTTTGTCGAATCACCCTTTGAAGCATATAGATAACCAAGATTCTGGTGAATCTTTTGAACGACTTTTTTATCATGAATGGTTTCTGCAAGCTGCAGACCAAGTGTGAAATTTTTAATTGCCTTTTCATAAAGCTTAATATGAGTATAACAAATTCCTAAAATATTATGGGCACGTGCACAGTGCAGGAAGCTATATTGCTTCATATACATTTCCAGAGCCTCTTCTGCATATTCGATTGCTTCAAGGGAGTTCCTCAGCTTAGAATGTGTCATCGAAATATAATACTTCAAGTCGGCCTCTGCCTTTTCCTCCAGGCGATGATCCTCTGTAATTTTTTCTGCCCGTTTGTATTGATACATGGAATGATAATAATTCTTCACCGCAAAGCTGTAGCGTCCGTTAAATAAATACCAGTAATACTGTTCTTCTACACTAAACGTGTTTACAACCTCTTTTAACTGCGTAATTTTATTGGCAGCCAAATCGATTCTTTCAATGAATAAAAAATAATTAATCTTATGAATCTCAAACATAATGAGGTGATTAGAATAATTTTTATCCATCAGCATCTGGATTTCCTGATAGGCAGCTTCCATGTCTTTTTCTTTGGTATTCTCATCAAGCATCTCATACCAATTCTTACAGAGTTCGCCGATTTTCTCCTCCTGGCTCTGATCTATTGTAATACAAAGCCGGTGACACAGCCTTCGGATAATATCCTCATTTGGTTCTGTTTTTTGATTCTCAATCTTCGATAAATAGGATAAAGAAACAATTCCCTCCGATAGCTCCCCTAGAGTCATTTTCTGCTTTGTACGCTGGATTTTGATATACGTCCCAATCGCTATCATGTTATCTTTCACCCCACACTTTTATACTTTTATCACGGCATAGCGGTTCGTGAAGCAACCGTCTCTGTAATAGAGAAATTTTGTTTGACTGCTTATCTAATTTTTTCATAAATAAAGAAAATTAGTGCGAAAGTGCTTAAAAACATTTTCCAATGATAAGCTATTTTAATTCCTTTGTCATTATATCTTCTATAAACCCATTGTACCATACTCTGCCGTTCTTCAATTTGGGAAAATCAATAGAAGAATCATTAAATAACTTTCGCCTTCCCGGAAAATTTTCTTAAAAAAAGAAAATCCACTGCTGCTAGCTGATAAACTGCTAGTAACAGTGAATTTCCTGATGCTTTAATCATAAATATGAACTTGAATTTCATCCTCACCCGCATTACGGTAAAGCAGACTCTCCGTCTTCTGGCTGGAAGTAATATTAACTTCTATATCATAATAGTTTGGAAACATATCTTCAATCAGACCATACACATACTGGGTAAAACCGATAACCTCTCCCTTGCCGTAAAATTCTATCGGGACATCGATGCGTAATTTCTGAAGCTCCTCATCTATATAGAAGCCTTCCCCTACCATTCCGACATAGTTTGGAAAGAAATCACGAATTTCATTTCCAAAGCTTGTTACAAGCTCTTGATCATCATAATATTTTTCCTGACCTTCATCAGAAGGGAAGAGGATATTTTCTTCTTCTACATCCTCCCAGCCGTCAATTGAGCTGCTCCCTCCATCCACATTTGTTTTAGCTACAAAATTTCCCGGCACAGGAGAAGCTTGCTCCTCTTCCCGGTAAATACCGATCATAATAGGAACATCACTGAGCTCTTCATCATTTTCACGAATATCATTGACAATATCCTGTGCAATTTCTGTTGCTTGTTCCATCATTGCACTTTCAGAGATATCTTCATATTGGTAAGGCTCGCCAGTATCTGTCTGGAATTGATAAACAGATTTCATCGCAAGTCCTATAGAGATTCCTTCTAAATTGACATTTCCATCCTCTGTCTGTGTTAAATAATTTTGTTCTAGAACATGGGATAAATAACGCGGATTTTCCCTGAAGGTCTCTTCATCTGCCCCTAGATTTACTTCAGGATTTAAATCATCAATCCAATTATTCACACGATCTTCTGTAAAATATTGCCCTTCTTGAAAATAATAATCTTCCGGACTATATGAATCCGTGGACAGACGGCGTAGTCCTTCTTCCATTTCATCAATATCTACACGGTTCGCCATTTGCCTTGTAATAACGCCTCTTGCCTCACTTGGCTGATATGGTAAAATCATTCGGTAATTTTCCCCTGAAAGTCTATTGCTAGGCACGATAGAAGTCTCTTCCTGGCTGCTGGCATCCTCCTGGACGACTTCCTCCTCGCTGGATGACTGCTGCTGCACACATCCGCTTAAAAACAGTGCCACTACACTAATGGATAGCATCCATTTTTTCAAAGCGAATCACTCCTCTCCCTCGGTCGCTTCTTTTAACTCTGTTTCACTCCACACTTCTATCCCCAGTTTTTCTGCTTTTTCCAGCTTTGATCCGGCGTCCGCTCCGGCAATAAGGACATCTGTTTTTTTACTTACACTGCCAGTCACTGCCCCGCCTAACGATTCAATCAGCTCTTTCGCTTCTTTTCTCGTATACTGCTCCATTTTACCAGTCAATACAACTGTTTTTCCAGAGAATAAGCTATCTGTTTTTATTTCTGATTTCTTTTGACCGGTGTAAGTCATATTTACACCCAGCTCTTTTAATTCCTTCAATAGCTGCGTCACTTTTTCTTCTTCAAAATATCGGACAATGGAATCTGCCATTTTCTCGCCAATTTCTTCAATGGCTACAATTTCCTCCAAGTTGGCATGCTGAAGCCGCTCCATGGTTTCAAATTCCATCGCCAGAGTCTGTGCTGCTTTTGAACCAATAAAACGAATCCCAAGTCCGAACAATAATCTTTCCAATGAATTGGCTTTAGAAGCCTCAATAGCATTTAAAAGATTAGTAACGGATTTTTCGCCCATCCGTTCTAAATTCAACAAATCCTCTTTTTCCAATCGATATAAATCAGCAATGGTATGGACCAAATCTTCACGGAAAAGCTGAATGATAACTTTTTCTCCTAAACCATCAATATTCATCGCATTCCGGGATACAAAGTGAATCAATCCCTCCATCAATTGTGCCGGACAGTTCGGATTGATGCAGCGTAATGCTACTTCCCCTTCTAGACGAACCAGTTCATTGCCGCAGTCCGGACATTCCTCAGGCATATGAAATTCTTTTTCTTCCCCGGTCCGCTGTTCGATAATCGAACGGACAACCTTTGGAATAATATCGCCTGCTTTTTTGATAACTACCTGATCCCCAATCCGGATATCCTGTTCACGAATTAAATCCTCGTTATGCAAGGAAGCCCGCTGCACAGTTGATCCTGCTATACGGACAGGTTCAAGAATGGCTGTCGGAGTCACTACGCCTGTTCTGCCGATGCTTAATACAATATCTTTTAAAGTAGTTACAACTTCTTCTGCCGGGAATTTATAAGCAATCGCCCACCGCGGGCTTTTCGCAGTAAAGCCCAGTTCATCCTGATGATCCAGGCTGTCTACTTTCACCACAATCCCGTCAATTTCGTAATTTAAGTCCTTGCGGTGTTCGGTCCAATACGTAACAAATTCCAATACCTCTTCAATGCTCTTACATCTTTTCCATTCTTTATTTGTTTTAAATCCCAGACGATGCAAGGCCTCTAAGCTTTCACTATGACTGGTGATATTACTGTTTTCCCATTCACCGACGCCGTATAGAAAAATATCTAAATTACGTTTAGCTGCAATTTTCGGGTCCAGCTGCCTCAATGATCCGGCAGCTGCATTTCTCGGGTTGGCAAACGGTTCTTCACCCTTTTCTTCCCTTTCTTTATTCATCTCTAAAAAGGACTTATGCGGCATAAAAGCTTCGCCGCGAACCTCCAAAGTTCCAGCTTCTTTGATACTTAATGGAATACTTCGTATCGTGCGCAGGTTAGATGTAATGTCTTCACCAATTCTTCCATCGCCGCGAGTGGAACCCAGAACAAATTTGCCCTCCTGATATTTTAGAGAAATTGCTAAACCATCTATTTTCAACTCGCACACAAAAGTAACCTCACCAGATACGCCTTCTTGAGCCCGTCTGGCAAAATCTCTTAGATCCTGCTCATTAAAAGCATTGCCAAGGCTCATCATTGGCGTTTCGTGCGTTACCTTCCGAAAAGCATCAAGCGGTTCTCCACCAATCCGCTGAGTAGGAGAATCCTCTCTAGCAAGGTCTGGATGCTCTTTTTCTAAATCCTCCAGCTCCCTTAACTTCTGATCATACTCCGAATCGGGTACAGTCGGGTTGTCCAATACATAATAGGAATAACCATATTGATTAAGGACTTCTACTAAGGAATCCATGCGTTCTTTGATTTCTTGTTTGTTCATTCTATTTTACTCCTTTGTTATGGGGGCAAATTTTGCAAGAAGACGTTTGATGCCTACCGGAGCAGGAAATGCTACATCTAATTCCAGCTTTTCTCCTTCTCCCTGTACTCTTACAACCGTACCCGTTCCCCATTTTTTATGAGCAGCTTTATCACCGACAGACCAGCTTTTAGATTCTGCTCCGCTGGACTTAGGTGCCTGCATTTTTTCAGCCCGTCTCTTCGGTGGTGCTTCCTGCTTCTGGCTCGAGCCAAAGCTGTTTCGCATGCTGCCAGATCCGCCAAATGGAGATTTTTGAGTTGTTTCCATGCCATCCATCAATTCCACCGGGATCTCATTGATAAATCGGCTGATTGGATTCATATTGGTACGTCCATATAAAGTACGCATTTGCGCATGCGTCAAATAAAGCTCCTCTTCTGCTCTGGTAATACCGACATAAGCAAGACGGCGTTCCTCCTCCATCTCTTCCTCGTCAAACATCGAGCGGCTGTGTGGAAATACATTCTCTTCCATTCCAATTAAGAAAACAACAGGGAACTCCAGTCCTTTTGCTGCATGCAATGTCATCAGGGTGATTTTTTGAGAATGATCCGGATCCTCTTCATCGACACGGTCAATATCTGCAATCAATGCTAAATCGGTTAAAAAGGCGATGAGCGTTTTGTCTTCTTCACTTGCTTTTTCAAATTCTTGTGTAACAGTTTTAAACTCTTCTAAGTTCTCCAGTCTCGATTGTGCTTCGATGGAACGTTCATTGTTCAGCATTTCTTCATAGCCGGTCCGTTCCAGCACAGCTTCTACCATATCTGTTGCTGTTAAAAACTCCTGCTGCTGTGTGAGCGAGCTGATAAGGCTCCCGAATCCTGCTAAAGCATTGGCTGCTTTTTTCGAAACACCGGTGAAATCAACTTCCTTCACTGCTTCAAAGAGAGAAATATCATGCTCTGCTGCATATGCCTGCAAGCGTTCAATCGACGTTTTTCCTATTCCTCTTTTAGGTTCATTTACCACACGCTGGAAGCTGATATCATCATCGGGATTCGTAATTAACCTTAAATAAGCAATCATATCCTTGATTTCTTTACGGTCATAGAAGCGTGTACCGCCAACCATTTGATAACTGATAGCTGATTTGACAAATGTATCCTCAATTGCACGGGATTGTGCATTGGTACGATACAATATAGCAATGTCACTTGGCTGGTATTTGCCTGACCGGGTTAACTGCTGAATGGTATCTGCAATATATAAAGCCTCTTCCTGCTCAGTTGCTCCTTTATAATAGGATATCTTTTTTCCGTCATCCTTATCCGTCCAAAGATTTTTCGGCTTTCGTCCAGAGTTATTGCCAATTACTTTATTCGCCGCCAGTAAAATCGATTTGGTAGAGCGGTAATTTTGCTCCAGCATGACAGTTTTCGCTGACGGATAATCTTTTTCAAAGGACAGGATATTCGTAATATCTGCTCCGCGCCAACGGTAGATAGACTGGTCTGAATCGCCGACTACACACAGATTTTGATACCTTTTAGCAAGCTGTTTGACCAGAAAGTATTGTGCATGGTTTGTATCCTGATACTCATCGACATGAATATATTGGAACCGTCTCTGGTAATATTCCAACACGTCTGGTACACGATCAAATAAATGAATCGTCTGCATAATCAGGTCATCAAAATCTAAGGACTGATTTTTCCGCAGCATTTTCTGATAGCCTTCATAAATCTGCGCTACTTGGCGGTCATAGAAATTACCGGCATTCTTCGCAAATTGATCTTCTGTAATCAGCTCATTTTTTGCTTTACTGATCTGTCCAAGCATCGCCCGGGGATCAAATTTCTTTGGATCAATATTGAGATTTTTAAGTACTTGCTTCACAACAGATAATTGGTCTGCGCTGTCTAAAATGGAAAAGTTCGAGGAATATCCAATCCGGTCAATGTCCCGGCGTAAAATCCGGACACACATTGAGTGGAATGTAGAGACCCACATATATTCACCTTGAGGACCGACTAATTTCGCTACCCGCTCCTTCATTTCTCTTGCCGCTTTATTGGTAAAGGTAATCGCTAAAATATTTCGGGGAGCTACTTCCTTCTCTCCCATTAAATAAGCAATCCGATGTGTCAATACGCGTGTTTTCCCGCTTCCGGCCCCCGCCATAATTAAGAGCGGACCTTCTGTATACCGTACAGCCTTCTGCTGCTCCGGATTTAATGTATTTATCATCGCTTCCAGCGTTTGCTCCATCTTATCTCTTCCTTCCTTGGTTATTCTCCTTTTTACACATCCTCTTTAACAGCTGCTACTGTCTTGAGTGCTTGTTTTATATCCGTATAAATACTATTTCCGACAATAATTGCATCAGCATGCTCTTTCATCTCTTTGGCCTGCTCCGGCGTCTCAATACCGCCGCCATAGAAAAGCTTGGTCTCATTAAGTTCTGCCTTCACCTCACGAACGACTTCTGCATCGCCATAGGTACCACTGTATTCCACATAAAAAATGGGCAGATGAAAAACGTGCTCTGCCATATATGCATATGCCTTTACATCTTCTATATCGGGCAATTCACAATTCGTATGCTGGAAAGCCTTTGCTTCTGGATTTAAAATGCAATAACCTTCAAAGTATACCTCACTGTACTCCATCATGTCGATATATTCCTTGATTGCTTTTTGCTGTATATCCATTACATATTTTTTCTCTTTTGAATTCAATACCATCGGAACAAAGTAAGTATCAAAGCCTGGAGTCAATGCTTCTTCATTCGAGATTTCCAAAACCACCGGCACCATGTGTGCTCTGCGAATCCTTGATAATAAGTCTAAAACCCCATCTAATGTAACGTCATCCGTGCCGCCGACTATAATCGCGTCGGTCCCTGATTCACAAATTTTATCTAAATCTTCATCAGATATTTCCTTTGCCGGATCTAATTTAAACAGATGCTTCCATTCATTTATATTCATAATCAGTACAAATCCTCCATTATTACATTCATCTCTTTATTATAACAAAAATCGGCATATGTATAGAACGGATAAGGTAAAGATTTTCAATATCTTAAGCAAAAACTTATTTACAAAATAGTGTTTATAAAGTGAAACTTCCTTCAGCGGGGATTTTTCGACGCACTACGCTCTATGATGGGACGAGTACTCTTAGACCCCAGCCAGTTACATTGCGATAAAATGAAAAAGAGAAATCGAAACTATTTCTCTTGCCTCAATAGTTTCGATTTCTCTTCTAGGCTTTATTCTTCTGATTCTTCTTTTTCTTTTTCCCCTTTGATATGCAGCCTTTTTAAAACCAAATTATAGCCGTCACTGCCATAGTTAATGCAGCGTCTCACTCGGGAGATGGTTGCAGTGGAAGCTTTTGTTTCCTGCTCGATGGCACTGTATGTTTTTTCTTCTGTCAGCATTTTTGCAACCCGTAAACGTTGTGCCAGGGATTGGATTTCTGACATAGTGGCAATATCATCGAAAAACTGATAACACTCCTCACGCGTTTTTAATGATAATATAGCATCAAACAATTGATCAAGCTGCTCCCCTCGTAGCTTATCTATTTGCACTTCATTTCCCCCTTATTTTCCCTGTCCTTCTCTGTACCATTCTGAAAAGAAGAATAGGAAATAGTATTTTATTCATCCAACGAAGCTTTCTTCTATAAACAAGAGCTTATTTTCGTCCATCAGAACAACTTTATTATACTAACGCATCGTAGCCGGAATTACAATTTCCCGTTTTTTCACATCCAGCAAACCCTGCTGTGTAATACGGAAGAAAGGCAGGTGGAAGGCAGAAAGAAATAACAGGCTGTAAATCGGATCTTCATAAGCATATCCGTGCGCTTTCAACACCTTTTTTATTTCCTTATTCATCGGAATCAATTCTTCCATCGCGTTCTTCGGCATCACTCCTCCAAGGGGAAGCGGCATTTCTGCTAAGATCTCCCCCTGGTCCACCAATACAATTGCTCCGCCCAGCTCTCTCATCCGTTTCGCGGCAATACGGATATCTTTCTTAGAATTACCAATATGAATAATATCTCCCGTAGCTGAAAAACTGCTGACCAGCGCACCGAGCTCCGGAGCAAATCCGCGAATAATTGTATTTACCCGCCACTTGCCGTGCTTATCAATTAACGCAATAAATTGCTCGCTTTTACTGGAGGGAATCTGATCAGCACTGACATCTGATACAATCGTATATGGCTGGATAATCACATCATTGACCATATCCATCCCGATTGGACTGGAAAACTGTAAATCCTCATCCGTCAGCTCCCAGTCAAATTCAACTGGTGTAATATCAAATTCTTCCCAATTAATGACGGATGGATAAGGAATTGCTTCGCTGTCCTTTTTGATCCATTTCCCTTTGCTTATCACGCTCTGCGGATGCGGATTTTGTTTATCTAAAAGGATATTTATATTAGCAACTCTTCCCGGCGCAATACTGCCGAATTCTTCTTCCATATTAAAATGTCTGGCAGGATGATAGCTCGCCATGCGATAAGCCGTTTCCGCAGGCAGTCCATTCTCTATTGCTTTCTCAATACAAACATTGATGATGCCATCTTCCATAAAGGCTGGTGTTGGTCCATCCATGGTAAAACTCATATTATCAAATTGCGATAATCCTTTATCCAGAAGGCCTTTGATTATTTCGGGCAAATCTGGACGGATCGGTGAATAACGAAGACTGACACGATAACCAAGCTCCAGCCGTTTTAACACATCCTCCGCTGTCATTGATTCATGATCACTCGAAATGCCGAAAAGCTTCATTTTCGTCAGAGTGCGGGAGGACGCGCCCGGCAAGTGGCCTTCTATCGGCTTGCCCAGCTTCTTCATCTCCTGAATCCAGTACAGCAGACGGTCACCGCCTGTCAGCAGGCTCGGCCAGTCCGTCAGCTCTCCTCCCTGAATAACCAGCGGATGCTCTGCCCAATCTAATACATCTCTCGTATTAAACACATGATCATCCTTCAATATGGTCTGGCTGTCAAAACGATTCCACCAAAACATATTTACCGGCAATTTCGAGAAAGCATTTATCATAGAGAACGTTTTCTTTTTATTTAACAGCAAATACCAGGTTAAATTATCATTTACAAAGGTCGTTGTTCCCGTTTTCGCAGCATACATCACCGTTTCTTCCGGATTGGCAGCCTGAAAAGGATGCGCATGCGGTTCGATGTAGCCTGGCACTACAAATTTCCCCTGACAATCATAAAAATTTGTTCCTGTTGTCTCTTCCGGCAGGTTCTCACCTACATATACAATCCTGTTCTCATCAATCCAAATATTCGCTTCAAGCCATTGATTTGTATATACATTTAAATAGGTTGCATTGGTTAAGACAATACTAGGGGCAACCGTCCCGTCGATTACATTGATATGCTGTCGTAATTCCCTATTTCTCCATAATGTCATTAAGCAACTCTCCACTATTTGTCATTTGTTTTTATTTTATCATAATGTCACGCTTTAATATAGTAAAGTTGATTATTTCTCTTATATTCATATATGGATACTATGTTTATATTTTTGTGTTGATCCTATACTTTTCAGTTTTAGGTCTGGCAAAATTCTACTGGGAGGCTAGATGAATAATCCTATTAAAAAATTCGCGTTGATTCAACGAGTGCTATGGGTATCCCGATTTTTAAACAGTGATTTTACTGTTAATATTCCATTTCCACAAAAAAACAGCGTAGTTTCTACACATTATGTAAAAACTACGCTTTGTTAATTTACTATCTGACAGAACGATTAAATGCAAGTCCAAAGCATCTTTAAAACTCCCTCTCTAAGAGTTTTAATTACTGTACATTCTCTACAAGATACGTTGCAATTTGCGGGAAGAAGCATAGCAGAATGATAAATAAAATCATAATAAGGGCATAAGGGATTACGCCTTTTACAATTTCCGCAATGGAATTCTTTCTATCCAGTCCTTTTAAAACAAAGAGATTTAATCCTACAGGAGGTGTGATTAACGCCAATTCCATATTAACAACCATGATGATAGCAAACCATATCGGATCAAACCCTAAAGCAGTAATAATTGGATACAGGATTGGCACCGTAATAACCAGAATAGATACAGTTTCTAAAAACATTCCTAATACCAGTAATAGTATGTTAATAAAAATAAAGATTACCCACGGAGAGACATCTGCCGAGGTAGCTGCCTCTGTAATTTGCTGCGGAATCTGTAAAATAGTTAAGATAAAACCGAGCATTTTAGCGCCAATGATAATAAATAGAATCATTGCGCTCGTATTAACTGTAGAAAGGATCATCTTTTTCAAACTAGCAAATGTCAGGTTTCGATATACAAAAATAGCAACGAGAAAGGCTAATACCACGCCGACGGCAGCTGCTTCTGTCGGTGTAAATATCCCTGAATAGATTCCGCCGATAATCACAATCGGCAGCAATAATCCCCAAATTGCTTTTTTAGACGCTTCCCAGCGTTCTGCCCATGTAGCAGGCTCTTCTTTTATATGGCGCATCTGAATAGAAGAAAAAATCATAAAACTTAACGTTAAGATAATCCCCGGCACGACACCGGCAATAAATAATTTCCCGACGGATTCACCAGTAAGTGAACCGTATAAAATCATTGGCACGCTCGGAGGAATAAGAATTCCCAGTGTACCGCCGGCTGCCAATAGTCCAAGCACATATTTCTTTTTATACCCACGGCGAACCATTTCCGGCAGGGCCACAGCACCTACTGTCACAGCTGTTGCAACACTGGATCCGGAAATAGCTGAAAAAATCGCACAGCAGAAAACGGTCGCTATACCTAATCCTCCCGGAAAATGTCTGAACCATCTGCTCGCCATTTCATATAAATCCCGGCCTACACCGCTCACAACAAGGATTTGGCTCATCAATATATACATCGGCAAAGCTGTTAAGGTAAAGTCATCCAAAGCAGAATACGCTATAATCGGGATCTGTGCAAAAGCGAAACTCCCGCCATTAAATAAATACATTCCCAGTACAGCCAGCATCCCTAAAGAAAAAGCGACAGGGAGACCGATAAGTAAGAATGTTGCTAAGCCTCCTACAAAAAATAGATTCATAGATGATCTCCCCCTTTATGTACGCCGCCATCGATCAGCTGTAAGATAAATGCGATAACGAGTAAAACGCCGCCTATCGGAATAAATAACTCTGGTAAATACATCGGTATGCGCAGCAAGGAGGTAGAAATAACTCCTAATTCAAATGTCATGAAAACATGAGTGAATCCGTACCATGTTAATAGAACACTAAAAAGTAATCCTATTACATTGCAAATATATCCGAATACCTTACGAGTTGTTTCGTTCACCCGATTAACTAATAAATCTACCGTAATATGCGAGTACGTTCTTACGGCATATGCCGTTCCTAAAAAACAGCTCCCTATAATCGCATAAGTAGATAATTCCGTTGCCCATGCAGTCGGCGTATCAAAGAATGATCTGGATATTACTTCATAAAACGTCATCAGCGTTGTCGCAATTATTAGAATTCCAGCCAAATATCCTGCATACTTAATTAATAAATCAGAAAATTTATATACTTTATTCATGCTATAACTCCCTTCCAAGTGATGAGCAACTTTTATTCGTCATCTACCATATCTAATAATTCTATGCCTGCTTCTCCCGCTTCTTCCTCAAATATTTTCCGTACCGGCATTGCCGCTTCTTTCCATATGTCGAGTTCTTCAGCAGGTACTTCATATACTTCCATTCCCCGGTCCTTCAACACTTGGAGTGTCCTTTCATCTTCTAATTTTGTCTGCTCGCGAATCCATTCCTCCGTTTCGCTGGCAGTATCTTCAATCAATGTTTGTGTATTTTCAGGCAATTCATCCCAAAAATCTTGGTTCACGCCTAGAATAAACTCAAAATAAGTATAATTATTTATCGTCAAATAATCTGTCACTTCATCATAACTGCGCTGAACCATTGCTGTTGTTCCAGATGTTGCTCCATCTACGGTTTGTCTTTGCAATCCCATATATACTTCTCCGCCTCCCATAAACACAGGAGATGCGTCATAAGCTTGAATTAACTCAGAAGGGAGTGTTCCTACACTGCGGATTTTCAAGCCTCTAAAATCTTCTGGTGATTCCAGCGGGCGTTTATTATTCGCAAATTGTCCAAAACCATAATCACCAAACATTAACACTTTCACGCCTACATCTTCCATTTCTGATCGAAGTATATCTCCAAATTCACCATTCAACGCTTCCCCTACTTCCTCATATGTCTCAAATACATAAGGGACATCAAATACACCCATAGCAGGCACCGTGGAAGACCAGATTGTAGACGAGTTCATTCCCATTTCCACACCGCCTGTTAAAAGAGATTGGTTCATATCTGTATCAGACAGCAGCTGTCCATTCGCAAAAACCTGCATGTCTATCTGACCGTTTGATTCCTCTTCTATTTTTTTGGCAAATTCTTCTATTCCTTCTGAAATATGATGACCTGATGGCAGGTTATAAGCTAATCGGATGGTCGCCGGTTCATATTCCTCTTCGCTTGCACCTGCTCCTTTCGAGACCTCGTCATCGTTGCTGCAGGCTGCTAAAATAATTCCTGTAAGAACTAACAGAAAAGAAAGGTGACGTAACCTCTTCATTTTATCATCTCCTTTATCGTGCGCTCTCTATCTAAATGGCGAATTCTTCCCAGAGGTGTTTTGGAAGAAAGACTTGCTGCAAAATCAGCAGCCTCGAACAGCTTGTTGACATCCACTCCTGTTCTAACTCCCATCCGCTCAAATAGATATACTAAATCTTCCGTTGCCAGGTTCCCCGCTGATCCTGGAGCAAATGGACATCCGCCAATTCCGCTTACAGCTGTTTCAAACATTCGTACTCCTGCTGAATACGCGGCATACGCATTCGCTGCTCCCAAACCTCTGGTATCATGAATATGGAAAGAAACCTTCGTATCTCCTGTCAACTCTAATACTTTTTTGAACAAACAATCCACAGCATCTGGTGTTGCAATGCCAATTGTATCCGCAATTCCAATTCTGTCTGCTCCGGCCTGTACCGCTTTTTTTACCAATTCGAGCACTTTTTCTTCCTCTACATGCCCTTCATAGGGACATCCAAAACTGACCGCAATCGAGAAGCAAATCTCCATTCCTTTTGATTTTGCTTCCCCCGCCACTTCTTTAAACATTTCGAAATTTCTCTCGATCGTCATTCCTAAATTTTTATCGCTGAAGGTTTCTGTTGCAGAAGCTGCCCAATTCAGTTCTAAATGCGGAAACTCACTTGCTCGCATAAATCCCCTTTGATTAGGAATCAATGCAATGGGCAGCACATTCTTATTGGAACGGAGCTGCTCTAATAACGCTTCTGCGTCGGCCATCTGCGGAACCTTTTTCGGGTGAACAAAAGAGGCAGCCTCAATTTTTTTAATTCCTGCTTCTGTCAGCTTATGGATAAGCTTTGCTTTCTCTTCTGTAGAAATATTTTTCGGTTCTATTTGCAGCCCGTCACGCGGACTTACATCAATAATAGTGACCTGAGCCATCAGATAATTCCTCCCTCTTTTAACCTTTTAAAATCCTCATAGGAGAAGTTTAGAAATTCCTTGTAGATTTCCTCATTATGCTGGCCGAGTACCGGTCCATTTGCTTCAATTTCACCCGGCGTTTCCGAAAGTTTTGGAACAATACCTGGAGTCTTTATTTTTTGGCCGTCATCCAGCTCAATTTCCTGAATCATGTCTCTGGATTGGTAATGTACGTCCTCGATAATATCCTTGATACTATAAATCGGGCTGACTGGAACGGAAGCTTCATCTAAAATCCGCTGCACCTCTTTGATTGGATGCTGTTTCGTCCACGATTCAATAACGTTATCAATATATTCCACATTATTCACTCTGTCTTGGTTCGTAGCATAGTTTGAATCTGCTGCCATATCCTCTCTTCCGATGGTTGTCATCAGACGCTGGAAGATCCGGTCTCCGTTTCCGCCGATAATGACATAAGAGCCATCCGCACACAGGTAGGAATTAGACGGAGCAACTCCCGGCAGTGTACTTCCTGTTCTCTCGCGAATCTCCCCTGTTAAATCAAACTCCGGAAGCATCCCTTCCAATAGGCTGAATACAGATTCATAAAGAGCCACATCCACTTCCTGTCCCTTTCTTTCCTCGTCCCGGTCCCGAACCCGCAACGCCATCAATGTACCAATAACAGCATATAGTCCGGCAACCATATCTCCAATAGCAATCCCGACCCGAACTGGCGGTAAATCCGGGTATCCAGTTAAATACCTCAGACCCCCAACCGCTTCTGCGACGCTTCCAAACCCGGCTTTTTCCCGATAAGGTCCTGTCTGACCATAGCCGGATATTCGCGTTAATACGATAGAAGGATTTACTTTCTTAAGGGTCTCATAGCCTAGCCCCCATCTCTCCAGCGTACCTGGTTTAAAATTCTCCAAAACGACATCCGCGTTTTTTGTCAGATTTTTAATGATTTCCTGTCCTTCCGCCTCACGAAGATTGACAGTAATCGACTTTTTATTTCGTGATTGAACATGCCACCAAACGGATGTATCCTTGTACATGACTCTCCAGTTTCTGAGCGGATCACCATTTTTCGGTTCTTCTACTTTAATCACTTCTGCTCCAAATTCAGAGAATAATTTCCCCGCAAAAGGAGCCGCTACAATATTTCCTAATTCTAATACCCTAATTCCCTCAAGAGGCTTTTTCTTACTCACTCTAATCCCTCCAACTCGTCTCTGTTCAAATTCAGAAAGTGTGTAAAATCTCTTTCAATATGCTGTTTCATTAATTCTTTTGCAGCATCTGCATCCTTCCTGGCAATGGCCTCCCATATTTGCTCATGATCAGCAAATGCGGTTTCTCTATGTGTCGGGTCTTTATCCACAATGACTTCCCGATAAAAACTATTCACCCCGCGCAGTGTCCCAAGCATGGATATGAGAAAAGGATTCGCGCTGGCTTCAATAATAATATCGTGAAAAGCTACCGTAACATGTTTTTCATTGTCATCCTGCTTTTCTTTGTGGTTGGCAGTATTTTCCACTTCCTGCCTCATCAAGCGCAGCTGTTCATCTGTCCGTCTGACAGCAGCATAATAAGCAGCAAGCGACTCCATCCCTATCCGGCATTCGTATAAATACCTAAAATCTGTAAGAGAAGGCTCTACAACTGTAACACCGCCGGTTTTTGATAAATTCAGAAATCCCTCTTTTTCCAGCATCCGTATCGATTCACGGATGGGACTCCTGCTAACATTTAATGCTTCTCCTATCTTTTCTTCTATTAATCTTTCTCCAGGTTTGAATTTTCCGACAATAATTTGCTCTCTCAAGTAATCGTATACTTGGCTTTTTAAGGTTTTCTTTACAATTTCTACGATAACGATCACCTCTTGTATACAGTATGCAAGTTCATTCGTTCATATTATTACAATAAAAGTAAAAAGTCAAACTATTTCAAAGATAAAAATGCAGATTTTTCTTCATTCAGAGAAAATAAGAAAACTCTGCATCCATAACTGGGTGCAGAGCTTCTTTAAGTTAATTCAATTATTGTAAACATACGGTTACTTTTTACTTAATTGATCCACCGCTAAAATAGCTTGGGCAACATCATCGGCAGTGATTTCTTCAGACAGGTTACCCATGGTTTCGCCTTCTTGTGTTGCTGCAACTCCAACCTTTTGTAAATCTTCATAGGATACTTCGTCCAAATGCATTTCTTCCAAGGTCGTCGGCAGGCCTAATGACTGATAAAAATCAATGTATTTTTGGATTTCCTGTTCTGGATGCAATTCCAGTACAAGCTGTGTCAGCGTACCATAAGCAACCTTCTCACCATGAGTTAAATGATGAATATCTCCATCCAGTACGGTAAAACCATTATGGATAGCATGTGCAGCAGCTAATCCACCGCTCTCAAATCCAAGTCCAGATAAGAGAGTATTTGCTTCCACGACCGCTTCCACTTGCTTTGTCACCAGATTTTTTTCCACTGCCTTATATGCTGCTTTTCCGTAAGCAAATAATGTTTTCTCACAGGCTTCTGCAATAGCACGTGCAGCAATGCTCGTCTTTCCTCCTGCCATTGCTTCTCCATTACTTTTAATCGTCGCTCTTGCTTCCACCCATGTTGCCATGGCATCAGCTATTCCAGAAGCAAACAGACGGGCTGGTGCACCAGCTACTACTTTCGTATCTACCAGCACTAATTCCGGGTTTTTATTGTAAAACTTATAGGATTCAAATACACCCTCATCGTTATAAATAACAGATAATGCACTTGTCGGTGCGTCTGTTGATGCAGTCGAAGGAACAATAACAACACTTACTTCCAGCTCATCCGCAACGGCTTTTGCTGTATCTAGTGTTTTTCCTCCTCCGACACCGATGATAAAGTCGGCCTCTGCTTTATTACCTTCTTCTGCTATGCGGCTGATTTCTGTTAAAGAGGCTTCGCCATTAAATGGAACAAAATGAAAATCGATATTTACATCTTTCAGACTGCTCTCGACCGTTTCCTCCGTTATCTCCCAAACTACGTCATCAGATATAATTAACGGCTTTTTCCCAACTGCTTCAACATATTTGCCAAGCTCGTTTAAAGCTCCTTTTCCTTGTACGTATTTGCTAGGTGAAGTAAAAATAACGTTAGACATCTAATCTCTCCAATACTTATATTTCCCTTTATTATACCCATCATTTGGATTACCAAAACAACAGAATATCCTTGCATCTCATATTCAGAAAATAGCAATATTTTGTCGTCACACCTTTTAAAAGGCAAAATAAAAAATGCAAAGGAGGTTTCCGTCCTTTGCATTTTTATATCTTTATTTAGCAATATCGCTCCGGTAAAAAAAGTTACCATTCAGTTCTGCTTTATCCAGCTGCTGATATACTTTGTCTGCAGCCTGTGAAAGTGTGTCTGCACGTCCGCCGATCAGGAGCACTCTGCCTCCGTCATTGACAAGCTTTCCATCTGTCTTTTTTGTTCCGGCATGAATAATATAGGTGTCTTCGGTATCTTCAAAACGCGGAAGCTCATTTCCTTTATTGTACGCTCCAGGATATCCTTCCGATGCAAGCACAACACCGACGCATGCTTCCTTATGCCATTCTAAATTTGGATTTTTTTTCGCTATTACATCCTGCAGGACCTGAACTAGATCATTCTTCAATAAAGGAAGAACGACCTGCGTTTCCGGATCGCCAAAACGTGTATTGAACTCAATTACTTTGGGTCCGTTTTCCGTCATCATTAGGCCCGCATATAGAATCCCCGTGAATGGTCTGCCCTCTTCCAGCATTCCTGCTGCTGTTTTCTCTAAAATCTGTTCAACAGCGAACTGATAATCTTCTGCCTTCAAATCCGGAATCGGCGCAAAAGCTCCCATACCGCCTGTATTCGGACCTTCATCATGATCAAAAGCCCGTTTATGGTCTCTTGCTGCCATCATTGGATAGACCTTATCCTCATGGACAAATGCCATTAAAGAGAATTCAGCGCCCTCTAAATATTCTTCAATAACTACGGTGGAACCGGCCTGATCAAATGCTTTGTCCACAAGCATATCATCGATTGCCTGAACAGCTTCCTCCTCTGTCATCGCCACAATAACACCTTTTCCTGCTGCTAAACCATCTGCTTTGATTACAATAGGAGCGCCTGTTTCCGCAATTCTCTTTTTCGCTTCTTCAGCATCCTGATAAACGCCGTAAGAAGCAGTAGGGATCTTATATTTTTTCATAAAATCCTTTGCAAAGCTTTTACTGCCTTCCAGCCATGCCGCTTCTTGTGTGGGGGCAAAAACTGCAAGGTTTTCCTGTTGAAACCGGTTGGTGATTCCGGCATTTAACGGATTCTCAGGGCCAACAACCGTTAAATCAATTGCCGCTTCTTTTGCAAAAGCTGCCAGTTCTTCGATGTTCATTTCATCAATGGGAACACATTCGGCTTCTTCTTCCATGCCGGCATTTCCAGGAGCAACATAAATCTTGTCTAACTGCAGGTTTTCCTTTAACTTTTTGATGATACTATGCTCTCTGCCGCCGCGTCCTACAACTAATATTTTCATAGCTTCCCCTCCAATTTCAGCTTCTTCCCTGCTAAAAAGCTCCTGCATAAACGAATTAAGAAGAAATACAGGAGCTCTATATTAATGTTTAAAATGACGAACAGCTGTAGTCACCATGGCAATCCCGTATTGATTACATACATCGATGGAATCTTGGTCGCGTTTGGAACCGCCCGGCTGAATAATCGCTGTGACACCGGCTTTAGCTGCTGCTTCTACGGTATCCGGCATCGGGAAGAAGGCATCTGATGCAAGCACAGCTCCTTTCGCTTTATCTCCAGCCTGTTTAATGGCAATCTCTGCTGCTCCGATCCGGTTCATCTGACCGGCGCCCACACCAATGGTCTGTGCATCCTTTGCAAGCACGATTGCATTTGATTTCACATGCTTCACAGCTTTCCAAGCGAATAGTAAATCAGCTATTTCCGCTTCAGTCGGCTGCTTTTCCGTTACCACTTCTAAGTCCTCGTTCGTCACTTCTTTGACATCTAAATCCTGGATAAGAACTCCACCGTCAACGGTGGTCATCCGTTTTTGGTCAGCCTGCTGATTCGAAACATCCAATTCTAAGAGACGGATATTTTTCTTCTCTGTTAGTAAAGCAAGTGCATCCGCCTCAAAAGAAGGTGCAACGACGATTTCTAAGAAGATTGAAGAAAGCTGCTCTGCTGTCTGTACATCAACCGGACGATTGCAGGCTACAATCCCTCCAAAAATAGAAACAGGATCCGCTTCATACGTACGTCCAAATGCTTCTGCCAATGTTTCCCCAATACCGATGCCGCATGGATTCATATGCTTGACCGCAACGGCAGCAGGGTCATTATAGTCCCGCAAAATTTCTAATGCTGCATTGGTATCCTGAATATTATTATAAGAAAGCTCCTTGCCATGCAGCTGGTTGGCAGTTGCCAAGGTTGCTGCATTTTGAATAGGTGCTTTGTAAAAAGCTGCCTGCTGATGCGGATTCTCTCCATAACGTAAATCCTGCACCTTTTCATAGGTTACGGTATATGTTTCTGGAAATACTTCTTCTGTCTGTGTTTGGAAATAAGCTGCAATCATCGCGTCATAATGTGCTGTATGACGGAATACTTTCGCTGCTAATTTCTGACGAAAAGCATAGTTATCCTCTTCCGTTTCCAGAGCTGCCAGAACAGATGGATAGTCAGCCGGGTCGGCAACAACGAAGACATCTGCAAAGTTTTTCGCTGCAGAGCGAAGCATAGAGGGTCCGCCAATATCAATGTTTTCAATAATTTCATCATGGCTTACCCCTGATTTTTGAACTGTTTCTTTAAACGGATAAAGGTTAACAGCTACAAGATCGATTGGAGCAATATGATGCTCCTCCATTTGCGCACGATGATCTTCATTGGTTCGTTTTCCTAAAAGCCCGCCATGAATCATCGGATGCAGTGTTTTTACTCTTCCATCAAGCATTTCCGGAAAGTTTGTTACTTCCTCTACCGGAATCGCCTGGACGCCAGACTCTTTCAATAAACGGATGGTTCCGCCGGTTGATAAGATTTCAAATCCTTTTGCTTCGAGTCCTTTTGCAAATTCTGCGACCCCTGTTTTATCAGATACACTAATAAGCGCACGTTTTTTCATTATAATTCCTCCGTTATATTCTGCATAAGTTGATTGATTACATTTGGATATAAGCGATGCTCCACGGCTTGGATTCTCGTTTTCAGCTGCTCTTCCGTTTCTTCAGGCAGCCTTTCTATTTCTTCCTGTGCAATGATTGGGCCGGTGTCCATGCCCTCATCTACATAATGAATCGTTACTCCTGTCTTGGAAACACCGGCTCTATAGGCTTGGCCAATCGCGTCTTTCCCAGGAAAGTCCGGTAAAAGGGAGGGATGTATATTAACAATCCTGCCTTCATATTGTGAAAGTAAGGTCTCTCCGATAAGCCGCATATAGCCTGCTAAGAAAATCCATTCAACTTCTAAATCCTGCAGTTTTTCAGCAATCACTTTTTCATACTCCTGTTTAGAAGCATACCTTTTTGGCTCTGCTACAAGCGTCTCGACACCATAACCTTGAGCCTTTTTGATAACCGCTGCTCCCGGCTTATCACAAACAAGCAGCACGATCGAACTCGCAATTTTTTCATCCAGCATCATGGCATCAAAATTACTTCCTGTGCCTGATGCAAACACACTAACCCGCTGTTTCATGAAGAAATCTGCACCCCTTCACCTGCAATGACCTCTCCGATAACTGCTGCTTCGACCTTGTTCTCCTGCAATATATCACAGGCTTTCTGCGCTTCTTCATTAGATACAGCTACGACCATGCCGATGCCCATATTGAAAACACGGTACATCTCACGTGCATCGATTTCTCCTCGTTTTTGCAGGAATGGAAAAATCTCAGGAACATTCCATGCCCCTTCCTGTACTGCTGCTCCAAGGCCATCTGGCAGCATCCGCGGAATATTTTCATCAAACCCGCCGCCGGTAATGTGTGCAATTCCTTTAATATGTACCTCTTCTTTTATAGCTTGAACCGCTTTTGCATAAATCTTCGTCGGTTCCATCACGGCTTCACTTAGAGGTTTTGATAATCCATCAGGAGTTTCTTCAAAATCCAAACCTTCAATTAGCTTGCGGACAAGCGAGTAGCCATTGGAATGAATTCCGCTCGAAGCGAAGCCAATCAGCGTATCTCCCTCTGCTATGGTTTTTCCTGTAATAATCTCTGCTTTCTCGACGATACCTACCACAAAACCAGCTAAATCATATTCATCTGCATCATACATCCCCGGCATCTCTGCTGTCTCACCGCCGATTAATGCAGCTCCTGCCTCCTGGCACCCTGCTGCAACACCAGAAACAATCGCTTCGATCCGTGCCGGGTCATTTTCCCCGCAAGCAATATAATCTAAAAAGAAAAGCGGGTCGCCCCCCTGAGCAACAATATCATTGACACACATCGCTACTAAATCAATTCCTACCGTATCATGCTTATCCAGTTCGATTGCCAGCTTTAATTTGGTGCCGACGCCATCTGTCCCGGAAAGCAGGACAGGCTCTTGATAGGAAAAGGAGGATAAATCAAATGCTCCTGCAAAGGAACCTAAAGAGCCCAGCACCTCTTTACGATGTGTTTTTTGAATATGTTTTTTCATTCGCTCTACTGCTTCATAGCCTTTTTCAACATCTACACCAGCTTGTTTATAAACATCTGACATCTTTTCGCCCTCCAACATGGTTTTGATTCTAGTGTGGCTTCAAATGGAACACCCACTTCTAGCAGTTTGATATGTCCATTTCCTTCTCATCAGCCGGAGCAACTGGGTACAAGCCTGTCATACAAGCCATGCAGACACCTTGATTGATCGTTTTATCTTTGACGATGGCATTCTCTAAGCCTTCTTCAGACAGATAAGCGATGCTGTCTGCCCCAATGATTTCTCCAATTTCTTCAATACTGTTGTTTGCTCCAATCAGTTCTTCCTTCGTAGACATATCGATTCCATAATAACAAGGGTCTGTTATCGCTGGAGAAGCAATCCGTACATGAACTTCCTTTGCACCAGCATCCTTTAACATTTTTACAATTCGTCTGCTTGTTGTTCCGCGAACAATCGAATCATCAATCATAATGACACGTTTTCCCTCTACAATTCCGCGGACTGGAGACAGCTTCATCTTTACACCAAGCTCTCTCAGCTCCTGGGAGGGCTGGATAAACGTTCTTCCGACGTAACGATTTTTGATAATTCCCATTTCATAAGGCAGCTTGCTTTCCTCTGCGTAGCCAATGGCAGCTGAAATACTGGAGTCCGGCACTCCTATCACTAAATCTGCATCAACCGGCGCTTCCTTAGCCAGCTCTTTTCCCATCCGTTTCCGGGAGGCATGTACATTGACATAATTTAAATCACTATCCGGTCTGGAAAGATAGACATATTCCATCGCACACATTTGTCTCTTGTCGCGCGGGGCAAACCGGAAGGAAGTAAGACCGTCTTGGTTAATTTTAATTAATTCACCCGGCAATACCTCCCGCTCAAAGGTTGCACCAATTTGGTCGAAAGCACATGTTTCCGAGGCAACGACATACGCTTCCCCTATTCTTCCAATAGAAAGTGGTCTGATTCCGGCCGGATCCAGCGCAGCATATAAGGTATCATCCTCTAAAATAAGATAGGCATAAGCACCTTTGACACGGTTGAGCGCTTCCGAGATAGTTGCTTCCGTGACCTCTCCGCTTCGTTTCATTAAATGGGCTAACACTTCTGTATCGGAGGTCGTTTGAAAAATGCTTCCCTCTTTTTCAAGCTCTTCACGTAATGCGGTAGCATTCATTAAATTTCCATTATGTGCTAAAGCCATCCCGCTGGTAAGTGACTGAAAAAGAAGGGGCTGTACATTTTCCAGCCCTTTTCCACCCTGGGTAGCATACCTTACATGCCCTAAAGCAATTTTTCCGCTTAAATCATCAAATTTCACTTGCTTAAAAACATCATTAACCAGTCCAAGCTGTTTATAACCGGTTAATTCCTTATCTTTGCTGACAACAATCCCGGCACCTTCCTGCCCGCGATGCTGCATCGAATGCAGCCCATAATAGGTTAATTCTGCTGCTTTCTCATGTCCCCAAATTCCGAATACACCGCATTCCTCGTTTATGCCTTTGATTTCAGCAAGCATGGAATAGCTCCTTTCCAAAGTGCTTTTAACGCTGCTGCATCTTTCTGTAGAATCATCTCGTTATTTGCCGTAACCGTTAGTTGATTATCTGCTGTTACCTGACCAAGTCTGGCTGCATCCGCAAATACATCTTCAAAAGCGGCCTGGTGCTCCGGCTTTACGGTAACAAGAAAACGTGATTGGGTTTCACTGAATAACGCAACCGTTGCATCTCCTGTAAGTGTCACTTCTGCACCCAGCGCTTCACTGGAGAATAATGATTCCGCTAATGCAACTCCTAGCCCGCCCTCTGCAAGGTCATGCGCAGATTGGATTTTACCCTGCCTGATTAAAGAGAGCAGTTTTTCCTGACGTTCCGCTTCAATCGTTAAATCCAGATGTGGTGCTTTTCCTTCATATTTTCCATCCTGGATAAATTGCAATTCACTGCCGCCAAATTCATTTTTCGTTTCCCCGATAAGATAAATACTGTCGCCGGCTTTTTGGAAAAAGCTTGGCGTAATATGCGCCGTAGATTCATGCAAGCCAACCATGCCGACAACCGGTGTCGGATAAATCGATTTCCCTTTGGACTGATTATATAAGGAAACATTTCCGCTGATAACCGGCGTTTGTAATGCTTTACAGGCCGCACTCATTCCATCAACGCTTTTTTCCATTTGCCAGAAGATTTCCGGATTTGTCGGATTACCGAAATTCAATCCATCTGTAAGACCTAATGGCTTCGCTCCGGAGCAGACAATATTGCGGGCTGCTTCCGCAACAGCAATCTTTCCGCCTTCTTCCGGGTCTAAATAAATATAGCGGGAATTACAATCCGTTGTGATAGCCAAGGCTTTGTCTGTCCCCTTGATACGAACGACTGCTGCATCAGAACCAGGTGTAACAACGGTATTGGTCTGCACCATGGAATCGTATTGGTCATAGACCCACTCTTTACTGGCAATCGTCGGACGCTGCAGTAATTGTTTCAACGTTTCTCCATGATGATCCACAGCTGGTGTTTGGACATCAATCTGCTGGAAATCCTGATAGTACTGGGCTTCCTTCGATGGCATATGATACACGGGTGCATCATCCGCCAAAGAATCCACCGGAATATCTGCCACGATTTCATCGTGATGCTTGATACGGAATACTTTTTCCTCGATAACCTTTCCGACTGGAACAGATTTCAAACCGTACTTTTCAAATATATCGATAATCTCCTGTTCACGGCCAGCTTTCACACAAAGCAGCATCCGTTCCTGTGACTCAGACAGCATCATTTCATAAGCAGTCATATTTTGCTCGCGCTGCGGTACAAGATCTAAGTTCATTTCCAGTCCAGTTCCTGCTTTACTCGCCATTTCACTGGCAGAAGAGGTTAAGCCGGCAGCTCCCATATCCTGCATGCCGACAAGTGCGTTAGAATGAATGACCTCCATACATGCTTCAATCAGCAATTTTTCCATAAACGGATCGCCGACTTGTACAGCAGGGCGGTCTTTGTTGGAATCCTCTGCTAAATCATCCGAGGCAAAGGTCGCGCCATGAATGCCGTCTCTCCCTGTTGGCGGTCCTGCATACAAAATCGTATTGCCGATCCCCGCAGCAATTCCTTTTTGTACTTCATCATGATTGATCAGTCCCACACACATGGCATTGACAAGCGGATTATCTTCATAGCTGTCATCAAATTGTACCTCTCCGCCGACAGTTGGAACACCGACACAGTTTCCATATCCGGCAATCCCGGCAACAACCTCGGAAAATAGATACTTGGTACGGTTCGTGGTTAACGGACCAAAGCGTAAAGAGTTCATTAACGCAATCGGACGTGCTCCCATGGAGAATACATCACGGATAATGCCGCCGACGCCGGTTGCTGCTCCCTGATACGGCTCAACAGCGGAGGGATGATTATGACTTTCCACCTTGAAAACAACTGCCTGCTCATCGCCAATATCAATGACTCCTGCACCTTCTCCAGGTCCCTGCAAAACATTTGGGCCTTCTGTCGGGAACTTTCTTAAGAGAGGCTTGGATGTTTTATAGCTGCAATGCTCTGACCACATAACAGAAAAGATGCCTGTCTCCGTAAAATTCGGACGACGGCCAAGGATCGTTTTGATTTTCTCAAACTCTTCATCACTTAAACCCATATCCTGATACAATCGGTCTTGTTCAATTTTCTCTGAATCCATATTATGCGTTAACTGCATTGCTGCTCCTCCAATTCGCGATCATAGATTGAAATAGCCTTAAGCCGTCTTCACTTCCTAATAATGCCTCCACTGCCCGTTCCGGATGCGGCATCATACCCAGCACATTACCTGCTTTATTGCGAATACCGGCAATATCCTCGACAGAGCCATTTGGATTGTTTTTATAAGTGAATACGATTTGATTATTGTCCTTTAATTTCTGTAACGTTTCCTCATCACAGAAATAGTTGCCTTCTCCATGAGCGATTGGAAAACTAACAACCTCGTTCTTATCATATAACGTTGTAAAAACCGTCTCATTATCCTCGACAACCAATTCCTCCTGATGACACATAAACGAAAGATTTTTATTGCGCATTAATGCTCCCGGCAGGAGGCCTGCTTCCGTCAATATCTGAAATCCATTGCAAATCCCCAGTACAGGCTTGCCTTTTTCCGCATGCTCTCGAATCTTGTTCATAATATCTGATGTAGATGCCATCGAACCAGACCGTAAATAATCTCCATAAGAAAAACCGCCCGGAATCAGAATGCCATCCACTTCATCTAACAAATGCGTATCTGTATACCAGACAAGGCTGGCTTCAGCACCTGCAACCTCTCCAGCTGCATGGTACATGTCCCTGTCACAATTAGAACCCGGAAAAACAATCACAGCTACCTTCACAATTATCGTGCCTCCTCTAGCTCGATCCGATAATCTTCAATGACCGGATTCGCCAATAATTGCTCACACATCTGCGTTACTCTTCCCTCTAATCCAGGCCCGTCCTCTACTTGAAGTTCAATATATTTTCCGACACGAACATCTTCCACCTCTGGATAATCCAAAGAATGAAGCGACGTTTGAATTGCCTTTCCCTGTGGGTCTAACACACCTTGTTTTAACGTAATATATACCTGTACTTTTCTCATAGCTGCGCCTCCAAACGATTTAGTATTTCTTCATATACGGTAATCAAATCTCCTGTTCCTTGCCGAAAAACATCTTTATCTAATTTTTCATTGGTTTCGATATCCCATAATCTGCACGTATCCGGGGACACCTCATCAGAGAGCAGAATGTCACCTTCCTTGTTTCGGCCAAATTCCAATTTAAAATCGACCAGACGGACACCGATTGCAGCAAAAATTTCTGTTAATGCCTGATTCACTTTTCTTGCCTTCTCTTTGATGCCGGCTAATTCTTCCGCTGTAATATCTGTTAGATAAAGCGCATGCTCATCATTAATCAACGGGTCTCCTAAACTATCATCCTTATAAAACAGTTCTGCCAGCGCAGGCTCAAAAGACGTTTTTTCCTCGATGCCGAGACGTTTGGTAATACTACCTGTCGCAATATTCCGAATTACCACTTCTAGCGGAATAATATCTGTTTTCTGAACTATTTGGGTAGTGGAATCCAGCCGCTCGATAAAATGCGACGGAATTCCTTTGTTTTCTAATGCTTGGAACAGGAGGGAAGAGATCTCGTTATTGAGTCTCCCCTTCCCGGTAAACTGAGCTTTCTTCTCTCCATTAAAAGCTGTTGCATCATTCTTATACGAGAGAATCAAGTGATTTTCATCCGTGTCTGATTGATAAACCTTCTTTGCTTTTCCTTCATACAAAAGCTCGAGTTCCATATGGGAATTCCTCCTAGGCAAGTCCAATTTTTGTAAAGATTTGATCGACATTCTTCAAATGGTAGGTATAATCAAAGCAGCCATCGATTTCTTCCTGTGTTAATTTACTTGTAATCCGCTCATCCTGTTCTACCAATTCCTTAAAAGAAGTCGCTGTTTCCCAGGCTTCCATTGCTTTGGGCTGCACGATATCATAAGCTTCCTCACGCGCCAATCCTTTATCAATCAGCGTTAACAATACGCGCTGTGAGAAAATAACCCCGTGAGTACGGTCAATGTTGCGCTTCATATTTTCAGGGAATACTGTTAAATTCTCTACAATATTGCCGAAGCGGTGCAGCATATAGTCCAGTGCAATCGTCGCATCCGGCAAAATGACACGCTCTGCAGAGGAATGCGAGATATCACGTTCATGCCACAATGCTACATTCTCATAAGCCGTTACCATATAACCGCGGATAACGCGTGCCATCCCTGTCATATTTTCAGAACCAATCGGGTTACGTTTATGCGGCATCGCGGAAGACCCTTTCTGGCCTTTGGCAAAGCGTTCTTCTACTTCTCTTGTTTCTGTTTTTTGCAAGCCGCGGATTTCGGTTGCAAACTTTTCAATCGATGTAGCAATCAATGCTAACGTAGATAAATAAGCTGCATGACGGTCACGCTGCAAGGTTTGTGTGGAAACCGGCGCTGGCGATGTGCCCAGCTTTTCGCAGACATATTGCTCTACAAACGGATCGATATTGGCATAGGTTCCAACCGCTCCAGACATCTTTCCAAACTCTACATTGTTCGCTGCAAGCTCAAAACGCTCGACATTACGCTTCATTTCCTCATACCATAAGGCCATTTTCAAACCAAAGGTTGTCGGCTCTGCATGCACGCCATGGGTGCGCCCCATCATCACCGTATGTTTATGTTCTTTCGCTTTTTCTTCTAAAATACGGACAAAGCGATTCAATCCATTTCTTAAAATGTCATTTGCCTGTTTCAATATATAAGAAAGAGCTGTATCCACCACATCGGTTGAAGTCAAACCATAATGGACCCATTTTCTTTCCTCGCCTAATGTTTCCGATACAGCGCGGGTAAATGCAACCACATCATGGCGTGTTTCCTGCTCGATTTCATAGATACGGTTGATATCGAAAGAAGCATTCTCACGCAATTTTTTAACGTCCGCTTCCGGAATAAACCCAAGCTCACTCCATGCTTCACAAGCCAAAATTTCCACTTCCAGCCAAGCCTTGAATTTATTTTCCTCTGTCCAGATATTGCCCATTTCTTCTCTTGTATAACGTTCGATCATTGATTTGCTGCCTCCTCAAAAATATCCAATTGTTTCCGTAAAGCTTCTGCTGTTTCTGCTGTAAATGTGATATGTCCCATTTTACGTTTTTCTTTCGGTTCTTCTTTTCCATACAGATGAAGGAAACCAAAATCATGATTCGCAGTAAATTCGATTGCTTCCGGAAGGGATTCTCCTAAGATATTGACCATCGCGGTCGGCTGATGCAAGCTGACTGGGATAAGCGGCAGTCCGCAAATTGCCCGGATATGCTGCGTGAATTGCGATACATTACACCCTTCGATCGTATAATGTCCGGAATTATGCGGTCTTGGTGCCATTTCATTCATATAAATCGTACCCTCGCCGACAAACATCTCAATCGCAAAAGTCCCGACAATCTCCATGCGTTCCGCAATTTTCGCCGTCATCGCATACGCTTTTTCTCCAAGTACCGCCTCTATTTCTGCCGGCACCGTTGTTTTGTACAGAATATGGTCACGGTGTTCGTTCTCGGCGATAGGGAAGAAGGTGATATCTCCTTGCTGCGACCTTGTAAAGACAACCGAAATTTCCTTATCAAAAGGAACCCATCGCTCTATTATACAATAGCCATGCTCTTGGAAAAACGCTAAAGCTTCCTTTTTATCTTCTTCTGTTGTGAGTTTCAGCTGTCCTTTTCCATCATACCCTCCCCGGCAGGTTTTAATGACTGCCGGAAGCGGAATAATGGACAGCGCTTCTTTACAGGCTTCCTCTGTTTTCACGATGCGAAATGCCGGCACGGAGAGCTCTAACTCATCCATCAGCAGCTTCTCTTTTTCCCGGTTCTGGGTAACCTCTAATGCCAGCGCACCCTGCGGAAGCTTTCCTGCGTTCTGGATCAGCTCTGCAGCATCCAAATCGACATTTTCAAATTCATATGTAATCACATCGGTTTTTTCAATCAATTCTTTTACAGCTGTGATTTCTGCATAGTCTGCTACAATCTGCTCATCAGCAACCTGTGCAGTCGGGCAGTTCGGTGTCGGGTCTAAAACAACAATGCGGTATCCCATGTATCTGGCAGCAATCGCCATCATTCTGCCAAGCTGACCGCCGCCAATAATTCCAATCGTCTGAGGTGACAAGATTTGTTTAATAGGTTGCAAGCTGATCCCTCATTTCCTGAACAGCGTCTTTCATTGCTGCACGGTATTCTTCTAATGCTTTTTCTGCATCTTTATCAAACGTGCTGATAATCTGCGTTGCTAAAATAGCCGCATTTTTTGCCCCCGCTTTGCCAATGGCAACTGTTGCAGTCGGGACACCGCCGGGCATTTGAACAATCGATAAGAGTGAATCGACTCCTTGCAGGGCTTTGCTTTCAACAGGAACGCCAATAACCGGGAGCGTTGTCTGTGAAGCAATCATTCCTGGCAGATGTGCTGCGCCGCCTGCACCGGCAATAATAACCTTCAGCCCTTTATCCCGCGCGCCTTGAGCGTAGGTAAACATATCATCCGGCGTACGGTGGGCGGAAATAACTTCTTTTTCATAGCTGATATGTAGCGTTTCAAGTTCTTTGCAGGTATGCTGCATGGTTTCCCAATCGGAGATACTTCCCATAATGACACCAACTTGAGCCATCGAATCCCTCTTTCTGAATTTTTATTGTTTTTACGGATTTTAAAAGATAGTTTTTAAGATAATGTTCGGATTTTGATTGAAACAATGAAATAATAAGTTACAGCTTACCTATTCAGAAATACATTACTTTTCCAACAGGAGTTTGTATGTGTTTTTTCTAGGACTGGCATTGCGATTACTCGCTCCACCAAAAACCTTCGATAGCTACTTTTACAACTTAAACCTCTTATTACATCAAGAGAATAAGTATATAAACCATTAAAAAAGTCCATTCACCTTCCATAAGGGAAGATGAATAGACTTGGTTAAAAGTTGTTCAAAGCGTAGTTAACTGGACTTTTGAACATCCTTATTATAAGCATCATTCAACATCCGCTGTTCTTCAAACAACGGCTCATCCTCCCTCATAGTCCGGTCATTTACGGTGCCGGGTAGAAACTTTTGAGCCATATTCTCAAGTATATATGAGGCATTTTTCAATTGTTGGCTTTAGCATACCAAAAAAAAATGAAAAATGCAAGATAATGTCGAACAATTTTAGCTTTACATGAAATTAATGTTCGGTTTTTGAAGACTATTCTTTTGAATGGCCTTCATTTTGTGTCTGTTCTTTATTTTTATTATTATTCTCTTTACGCATCAATTTTCCTTTACGAACCTGTTTTACCCAGAACCCGCCGTGGATTCGTTTTGGTTCGTAAGAAATAATAAATGCTTTCGGATCAATTTCGTGAATGGTTTCATATAATCTCAATTCATACTTTCTCGGTGTTAAAATTTGAACGGAAAGTCTGTCTCCATCCATTCCATAGGAGGACCAGCTTGTTACGCCATATCCCTTTTCACGAAGACGCTGTGTGAAATTTAAATCTGGATTAGCAGAGACAACATTTACGGTAATGTAGCCGAGGGCAAGCTTTTCTTCAATTTTGGAACCAATAATCAACCCTGTTGCGAAACCTACTGCATAAGCAATCACATTTTGAAATTGGTTGAGGTTATCTAATACGAGCATTAGCCCAACAACATACATAACCATTTCAAATATACTCACAAATGCGGCAATATAGGTTCTTCCCTTTAGTGTTAAAATCATACGAACCGTCATAATTGATACGTATAGCACATTCACTATAAATATAATGGCCACCATAACAAGCACATTCTCTAACATATTGATTCCCCCTCTTTACCTCATATTAAGTGAAAATTTATTCAGTGAAGGTTGTGTATATCCCTCCTAAATAAGGAACAAAGATTACGATCATAACTTTCTTGTCGTCGTCATCTCTTTGTGACTTACAGCCAGTTACACTGTGGTAGAATATCCTTACAAACAGAAGAAAATACATTCAAACAAATTACAGACCTTGTGAATATTTCCCTTTATTTCCTAAAATAAAACACATTGGTTTTAAGTGAAACAGGGTTACTTTAATTTACCATAATTATAAATCATTACGCTACAGATTTTTGATAAAATAAAACTTTGATCAACGGGAAGTTTATGAGCGCTTCTCCGTGATAAAAGTTCTTACTCATATTATGATATTTTATTAACACGTAGACCAAGTTCATCCTTTCTTTCAAAAGTTTCTTTTTGTATATTAACTCAACTTTCGCACCTAAGAATAAGCATATATATCTTGTTATTCTAGGATGAACATGTTCTCGATTACCATACTTGCTTTTTGGTTAAATATCCGGCCATTTTGGAATTGGTGATGGTGCATAGCACCGCTCCGGCCAACCACTCCGCTTTCTATGGGGACGGCTTCAGCTAACTTGAAAAGAAACCCGCTTTTCAAGTGGATCTTCAGCTCGCCCTGCGATGCACAAATGTTTTCGATGGGGCGAGTAATCGCAGTCCCAGGACGTGCAAGTGCAGGCGTTGTGACAGGAGTCACGGGTTTAGCCTGCAAACCATTTAGGAGTCTACGTGGTTGGCCTGCGCTCTGATAAGATTCTACAGCGAATGAAAGAAATAGCAGCTTTCGCCTGAACAACCCAATCATAACAGCATAGATATGAAATACAGAGAATAGCTTCGATGTACAGAAAGGAATCTTGGTCGAACATTTTACCATACAGCATGAAAAATATGTTCTATCTGAATTAAACATCTATTTGGTGAGGTGTTTTCCATGTATAGAATATCCTACTAGCGGAGGAAAAACACGGAGACTCCTATGGGAAAGCGCAATGGTCTTCGGTGGGGCGAGTAATCGCAAAAGCTCTTCGATGGGACGAGTAATCGCAGTCCCAGTGGGAAGACCCCGCAGAAAAAAGCGAACTTCTTTTTTTGAGGAGGCTGAGCGCAAGCCCATGGAAAGCGTAGTGTTTTTCCGCAGCGGTGCTTTACACTTCACCTTCTATTCTTTGTCAAGGGAGTTATCCAAGGAACGATCAACTCCTGTTTCTATGGAAATAAAGTTACTTTTTAACGTGTGAAAGTTTAGTATATTTAGAAAAATCTTATCCCACAATCTCCATATAAGGGAAGTGTGTTATTTTGTTAAAAAATATAGCGTACCTGAAATCTGGAAACGAAAAACAGAGCAGAGCGTATAACGTGATTCATCAATTAAATATAATGAAAGATTTAAAATCATACTCTCCCATATTATGCGGAACTATACCGCTGGGGATTGACACAGCAAGCTCTGATTTAGATATGATTATGGAAGTGTACCACCTGCAAGACTTTGCAAAGATTATACATAATTATTATGGCTCTTACTCAGGTTTCCGGTTAAAGAATAAAACGATCCGGGGAAAACCAATCGTAAAAGCAAATTTCACTTATCAGAAATTTGAATTTGAACTATTTGGTCAGCCCCAGCCTGTCGCAGAGCAGTATGCTTATCTGCACATGGTTATTGAAAAATATCTGCTGGATGAACATCCATTGTGGAAAAGTAAGATTATTGCGTTAAAAGAAGATGGCCTTAAAACGGAGCAGGCATTTTGCGCTATGCTTGGGTTAACTGGAGATCCTTATGAAGCCTTAATAGATTACGGGCGTAAAAGACAGATAATCTGAAGTATTTTGATTTGCCCTTCTCAATAAGCATGAAAAAAAAGGAGTTTTTCCTCCTTTTTTCATTACATAGCTATTCTTTTAAGCAATAATCTTGTAAGACCAAAAGTAACTACCAATGATGTTACAGCAATAATGAATGGGGAAGCAGCACTTGCTTTTATAAGTGCCGTCTCTGAAGATAAAGCACCTGTCTGTTGCCAAGCCGCACTGATATCAGGAGTATAAAGCAGCGTCCATATCATCCCTGCAGCAACTTGAAGTACTAAAAAAGAAACACAGAAAATCCCTGCAAAAACCAGATATTTTTTCATGAATATTTTCCTCCCTTTATCTGCCTTACGATTTAACAAGGCTTAAAGATTCAAATTTTCATTAGAAATCTATCTTCCTAGAATCCTCTCAATCTCTTTCGCAATGTCTTCCTCCAAATAATCCCTAAATCTGTACAATGAAACAGTTTATCCGCACTCCATAAATTTTCTCGATCTAAATACATGACTTCATTACAAGCTGCAATCGACCACTGGGGGTTGGGACGTTCTATCAGTTGTAAATCTTTCTTCGGCTGGATTTTACCTGCTTCCAGCACGCGAAAATACCATCCTGTTTTTAAGCCGTTTTCCATTTCCTTCTGCGATACGATGCCAGGCTGAGATACTTGAATCGTTGCTTCCCCTAACTGATAAATATCGCCAATAAAAACAGTATGCTCATCCATTTCCAGCACAGAGAAATTTTCTTTCTTCTCGCCTGCACGTTCTGTAAATAACTTCTTTACACCCGGTTCATTATAATGCTTCACTGGAAAAGCAAAAATACTTTTATCAAAAATAGCTTTCTTTTTTTCCGGATTCTCTTTGGCAAATCCTAATCTAGATAAATACATAATATTTATTATCTCTTTCTGTTTACTAGTAAGAATCCTATGTACAAATGGTTCTTCCATGATGTCACCTTATTTCTAAAAATACTTAAATTATGTTATATTAATTCCATTCTACAAATTATCGTGACTTTTGAAAAGCCTCAAGGAGGAAGTGAACATGACAATGCAAAAAGCAACATTTGCCGGCGGCTGCTTCTGGTGTATGGTGAAGCCCTTCGACCAATGGGACGGCGTACACCAAGTGATATCCGGTTACACAGGAGGACATATCGATAATCCTGCTTATGAGCAAGTCAAGCAGGGAAATACGGGACATTATGAAGCGGTGGAGATTACGTATGATGATTCCTTCATCGATTATCAAACAATCCTCGATCTATACTGGCCGCAAATCGACCCAACTGATCCGGACGGGCAATTTCAGGATAGAGGCGAGCAATATCGAACAGCAATCTTTTATCATAATGAAGTCCAAAAAGAATTGGCTGAAAAATCAAAGCAGCAGCTTGCTGAGAGCGGCAGGTTTTCCAAGCCGATTGTAACAGAAATCAAAGCAGCAGCACCCTTTTATCCTGCAGAAGATTATCATCAGGATTTTTATAAAAAAAGTAAAGAAGAATATGAAGAAGACCGCGCTAAATCAGGCAGGGATGAATTTATCGCTGAAAATTGGCAGCCATCATCCTAAACAAACTTATTTGGAGGAATTTCAGTGAAAAAACAACTTATTGTTACCGAAGAAATAACCATTCATGCATCCTTAGAGAAGGTTTGGGAAGTATTAACACTTCCGAAATATGTAGCACAATGGGATGAGCTGCCGGAGGACTACCCTTCTGAACCAATGACGGAGGGCAGCAAAGTAGTTTGGGACCTGCCAAACGGAGAACAGTCTATTACTACGATTATAAAAGCAGAAAAAGAAAGAGAGCTTATCATCGATTTACACGGAACTGGCTGGAAATTCAAGCCCGAACCAGGAGAGGTTGCTTACCGTTATTTATTAGAACCTGCAGGCAGCCATACAAAATTAGTTATCGAAATTGGTGACTTCTCTCTTTTGGATCAAGGGAAGGATTATTATGACGCTTCCGTTGATTTTGCAAAAGAATCCTCTAACGTGATAAAAGCTTTAGCTGAAAATGAATCGAAATAGCTTGGATAAAGAGACTTGATAACGAATAGGTTAGATGGTCTCTTTTTGCATGTAATCCATCAACCTACCTTTCTTTACACGCTTCAATAAACCCCTTATAAATTGCCAAAGACGGGTCATTTTCGAGATGAATCATGCCTTCCGGATGCCACTGTATCCCTAAAACAAAACGATGCATTTTACTTTCAAAGGCTTCCATCACACCATCTCCTGCCACAGCCGAAATCATAAAATCCTTCCCTAGAGAGCGGTTTGCCTGATGATGGTAGCTGTTCACCTTGACTTCCGATGCCTGCACCAGCTTTTCCAATAAAGAAGAAGGTGTTATCTTGACAGCATGCGACCGGTGATGAAAAGCTGCTTTTTGAGTATGCTGTATCAACGGTTTTGGATACTGCGAATCTAAATCCTGATACATGGTTCCACCAGTAACAACATTTAAAATTTGGCATCCTCTGCAAACGCCCAATACCGGCTTATCCTTCTCTAAAAAATAAGGAATAATCTCCTTTTCCAAGCGGTCTCTTTCAGGAATGATCGTACCTAAATTCGGATTCGGCCCCTCTTGAAACAGGGAAGGATCAATATCATAGCCTCCAGGAAGATAGAGACCGTCCAATTTATCAAGCAATGCTGCAATCTCCTGATAATCGCTGTAATACGGCAGAATAACAGGGATGCCGCCGGCTTTTTCGATAGCTCTTACATTTCGCAGGTTCATTTTATATTCCATGCCATCTACTTCCATCGATGCGGTTAACCCAATGATTGGTTTCATTTGTACATTACCTCCTTGTGTATTTTATATGATTTGCATTTGGTGTATTCTATACATGCGAAGTGTATTCTGTGAATCTATTGAATACTATTTTCTCAATGGATTAATTTCCAGTATACAACAAAGGGAGAGTGCTATCATAACGCACCCTCCCTATATATTTCAGTTTTATTTTTACGTCAAAAAGATAAAATACAATGCAAAAATAACAAACAAGACATACATAATCGGATGAATTTCTTTCGCCCGTCCTTTAACAAGCATCGTAATCGGATAGAATATAAATCCAATCGCAATCCCCGATGCGATGCTGGCAGTTACCGGCATCATCAGTACAGTAAAGAAGGCTGGTACAGCAATCTCGAATTTATCCCAAGGAATGTCCTTCAAGCTGCTTGCCATTAACACACCGACAATAATCAACGCCGGAGCAGTCACTTCATTCGTTACTACACTTAATAAAGGAGAGAAAAATAAAGCTAACAGGAAGAACAAGCCTGTGACAACTGCTGTAAAACCGGAACGTCCGCCTACGCTTACGCCGGATGTAGACTCTACAAAAGAAGTAGTTGTAGATGTACCGACAGCAGCCCCGACCACACTTGCAGATGCATCTGCAAAAAGTGCTTTTCCTGCTCTTGGCAGCTTATTGTCCTTCATCAATCCTGCTTTTGTTGCAACGGCAACAAGCGTCCCTGCCGTATCAAAGAAATTAACAAACAAAAACGTTAAAATAACAATCAGCATTTGCATGGTAAAAATCTGATCAAAATGAATGAATGCCTGTCCAAATGTCGGCGCTAGGCTTGGCGCACTGCTGACGATTCCGCTGAGGCCAGATGGCACTGGAATCAAGCCAAAAATCATTCCAACAATCGAGCTGATAATCATCCCGTAAAAAATACCTGCTTTAACACCAACCGTAATTAAAATAACTGAAACAGCAATCCCAAAAATAGCTAATAATACCGTCGGCGAGGATAAATCACCAAGTGCAATAATGGTTGACGGATCAGCCTGAACAATTTCTGCATTCTTTAAACCGATAAATGCAATAAACAAGCCAATCCCAGCTCCTACCGCCTGTTTCAAGCTTGGCGGGATAGCATTAATAATAATTTCACGAATTCCGGTTAAGGTTAAACCAATAAATATAATTCCTGAAGCTAACACACCTGCAAGTGCTGTTTCCCAAGGGACACCAAAACCAATTACGACGGTATACGTAAAAAATGCGTTCAGTCCCATCCCAGGCGCAAGTGCAACTGGATATTTAGCGAGAACTCCCATGATGATCGAACCAAAAGCAGCCGCAATTGCTGTCGCAGCAAATACCGCTTCATGGTCCATTCCCGCTTCTCCTAAAATACTCGGATTAACAAATAAAATATAAGCCATTGCTAAAAAGGTCGTTAAACCCGCGATAAACTCTGTTCGAAAATTCGTACCCAGTTTTTCAAACTCAAAAAATTTACTCATGAACTTTTTTCCTCCATTTTTTATCGGAATTTTTGTATATTCCCTTAGATAGAAAAGTTCCACAAACGCTATGTATTCAGCACGATTATTTTTTTGTAAACAGTGCTTATAAAAAAACTCTTAATCAAATTAAGAGTTTCCATAGGAACAGCAGATAATAATCTAAAATAAAATTATTTCCGCTGCGTAGTCAGACCATTTACGGCAGTCTGGTAGAAACTCTGGGCCATATCCCCGAAATTATACGCATTTCTATTAAGTTCACATCATTATATTACTAATGCACCTCCTATTTGTCAATAAAACACGAACAAAAACATTCTTTTTCATCTTAACATTCGTCGATAGACTTTCCCACGTAACATAAAGCCGCTATTTTATACATTAAAAACATAGAAATGCTGTAATGACAGCTTTTCTATGTTTTTTCTAACACGTCTAATTAATCGCACGATACACTTTACGTATATTGTCGTATTTCAGGCGGCACATAACTGGAAATAAACGCTTCAATCTCTTCCAGGGAATCGGAAAATAAAATACGTTCTCTATCCTGGATGGATAAAAAGCCGTTTTCTACCATCTCATCGTAAACCCTTGCTAAACTGTCATAATACCCATTCTGGTTAAAGAGAATGCACGGGTTATTATTCTGCCCCACTCTTGACCAGGATATCACTTCAGCTATTTCTTCCAGCGTTCCCGGTCCGCCTGGAAGGGCTATGTAGCAATCACCCAATGATATCATTTTATTCTTTCGTACAGTCATTGAATCAACAATTTCTAATGTCGTTAACTTGGGATGACTTAGCTCTCTTTCCACTAAGAAGTCAGGAATAACTCCAATCGCTTCTCCTTTGTTTGCCAATACCTCATCCGCAACGGCACCCATTAATCCAGCTTTTCCGCCACCGTAAACCAACGTGTGCTTCTTTTCAGCAATCCACTTTCCAACCCGCTTAGCCGCTTCCTTATAGGCTGGATCTGTACCAAGACTTGCCCCGCAATACACAGCAATATGCATATAAATCCCCCTTCTAAATCCATCTCTTTTTTTATAGTAAACATAACTTATTTTACAATGTAACCCGGACCTGATTCAATATGCTGTATACTATATAAATTGAAATTAATAGCTACCGCTACAGAAAAACACTACGCTTTCCGTGGGCTTGAGCTCAGCCTCCTCGAAAAAAAGAAGTTCGCTTTTTTCTGCGGGGTCTTCCCTCCGCGCTTTCCCACAGGAGTCTCCGTGTTTTTCTTCCGCTAGTTACTTTTTTCAATCATTATTTCGTCATTTTTATAAGAAAATAAAGTGTAATTTCTTACTTCAATTTATATAATAATAAAAATCATTAGAAGGGTGATAAAAACATGAACTGTATATTCGTCCATGGTCTTGGTCAAAATGCTGCCAGCTGGCAAAGGGTTATTGATTACACAGAAACAGATTCTCACCAAATAGCTTCTCCTGATCTATTTCTATCTCTTGAAGAAGGCAAAGTTAATTATCATCATCTCTATCAGCGTTTTTACGATTATTGTGAACGTCTTGACGGTCCGATTCATCTGTGCGGTCTTTCCTTAGGTGCCATTCTTTCTTTAAATTATGCGCTCGATCGCCCGGAGAAAGTCCAATCTCTTCTTTTAATAAGTCCACAATATAAAATGCCCGGGTTTCTCCTCTCACTTCAAAATGTCATTTTTCGGATGCTTCCCAGCCCGGTCTTTCAAAAAATGGGGCTGCCGAAAAAGGATGTGATTCAATTAACTAATTCCATGAAGCAAATAGATTTCAACAGGCAATTAGCAGATATATCATGTCCAACGCTTATTCTGTGCGGGGAAAAAGATAAGCCTAATAAAAAAGCAGCGGAACAGCTAAGCAGCCTGATAGCTGGTGCAAGCTTAAAAATAATCAGGAAAGCCGGACATGAAGCAAATGTAGATAATCCTCAAGAGCTTGCAGAAATAATAAATGATTTCTGGAGTGAGTCCGTATTATCTCCGTCTCAACATGAAAATGTATAAAAAAAGGCTGCATACAGCAGAAACGACTAAGCTTCCCGTTGTATGCAGCCTTTTGTTATGAAACATGTTATTAACGCAATGCCTGCTTCACCTGTCGAATGTAATAAAAACGAACAATAAAGAAATACACAATTTGAATAGCTAAAAACATTCCGAGTACCATTGCCGATTCCTTTACCAGACTGTAGAAAAACATATTGGAAAGCGCCGTTAATGCGACAGCTCCATGAACCAGCGCAACAGCAATCGGCGCAAAGAAAAGAAGTGCGGTTTGTCTGTTCAATACTTTCTTCAATTCTTTCTCCGTTAATCCCATTTTCGTGATTGCCTGGAACTTCTTTTTATCTTCATCTAAATCGGAATAAAGTCGGAAATAGAGAAAGCTTCCAGCTGATACGAAAAAGACGATTCCGATAAATAGGCCGACGAACAGGATTGGTCCATACATTTTATTGATAAGATATTCTTCATACTCACCAATCCGGATTCCTTCTGTAGATAATTCATCATCTAATTTTTCCGCTATCCCTAAAGGAATCTCCTTGTCCTCTGCTTCCTGCCAAGCATAGTAGTTTTCTTCCATAGCAGGCTTAGGCAGGCTCTCGAAATCATGATCAGAAACAACATAATATTTTTGGGTAGCAGGCAGTATACTAGATTCTACCAGCTGTACTGGCTCTAAAACAGTGTTTCCCAGCTCAAGCTCCGCATCCTTTAATATATCCGCTTCCTCTTTATTCGAATTATCCCCGCCGATATTAAGAAAAATAACTTCAGGTCCCATCAAAGCCGGAGCACCGTCTTCTATCTGAACCGTTTCATTATCACTTAATTCCGCAATCCGGTTATAATCGGACTCCTTTGTAACCATAACCTGCGATTCATCAGGCAGCTCATAATAAAGGAGCGTTACCTGCTCTTTATCCACGTCAACATTTGCTTCCCGCAGCGTTTCATCAATATACGAAACATTCGCTTCCTCATTTCCTGTATCATAGTCCTGATAAGAAATCGTAGTTTGGTTCATCTGCTTGATTCCTGCAGTGATATACGATTGAAACCCATACAGCGAGCCAATGGCGCTAAATGCAACGGTTGAAATAATCGCTACTAAGAAAAATGATCTTGCATTATCCTTCATTCTAAAAGATAGATCGGATAAAAGAATCATATTTGTTTTATACCAGAATACATTCTCTTTCTTTTTTAACCGACGGATGATAAATACACTTAATTGGGTAAACAGAAGATACGTGCCAATAATCACGACAATAACAACCGGAATCAGTGCAAAAAACACTTGTAAACCTTCCACTGTCAAAGCAACCGCATATCCCGTTCCAAGCAAAAGCACTGCCAGAATGGTTAAAAACAAGTTTGCTTTCGGCTCCCCTTTTGACTTTTTATCCCCTTTGATTAAGTCAATCAATTTTCGGCTCCGTAAAATATACGACACAAATAATGAAATTAAGAAAAATAGCACCATAAAGCAGCCAAAGGTTATCAAAATAGGCTGTGTTGGAAAATAAAATGGCAGTTCATTATCAATAATGAGCACATTTTCAGCAATCAATAAAATACCTTTGGAAAAAACGAGCCCTAATCCAATACCGCCGATGGTAGCCAGCAAGCCGATGAACATATTTTCTAAGAAAACCATCGAGCGGATTTGTTTCATACTCATTCCCTGAATCATCAATAAGCCGAATTCTCTTTTCCGTGATTGCAGGAAAGAACTCATCGAGTAAAGCACAAAGAAAAAAGAAAACACATAAATAATCCCGGCAGCCACATTCATCCCAAAGCTGACATACGAATCCATATTATCTCCCGTCAGCTGCGGATGAGAAGCAAAAATAGAAAAGGTAAAGAAAACCATCACAGTAAAAAGGCTGGTTAGAAAATAAGCTGCATATAACCGTTTATTCCGGATGACATTATTAAACGCGAACTGACGAAAAGTCATTGGAATCCCCTCCCATTAATGAGAGTGTGTCGATAATCTTTTGGAAAAACGCCTGCCGGTTATCGCCCCGGTGAATTTCCGAATAAAACTTCCCGTCGCGGATAAATACGACACGATTACAATAACTTGCAGCCTGCGGATCGTGTGTTACCAAAAGCATCGTTGTCTTTTCCTTTTCATTAATGGACTCTAACATTTCCATCACATCTTTGGAGGACTTGGAATCCAGATTTCCTGTCGGTTCATCTGCCAAGAGCAGCTTCGGGGTATGAATCATTGCCCGGGCAACAGCTGCTCTCTGCGCCTGCCCACCGGAAATTTCATAGGTTCGTTTATTCATGATTTCCGTTATCCCCAGCTTCGCAGCAATTTCCTCTGCCTTTTTCTTCATTTCACTTACCTTTTTGCCATCAAGAGTTAACGGCAGCACCATATTCTCTTCCACGGTCAGTGTATGGAGCAGGTTAAAATCCTGAAAGACAAATCCTAACTCCCGTCTGCGGAATTGAGCAAGCTTTTCTTTTTTGAGACGATGCGGGTCTTTCCCGTTAATTAAGATTTCACCTGTTGTCGGCTCGTCAATCGTAGCAATCATATTTAATAACGTTGTCTTACCGCTTCCAGACGGCCCCATAATTCCGACAAACTCATTATCCTCTACGGTCAAATCAATATCTGACAAGGCACGATAGGAGACTTTGCCTTCATAAACTTTGCTGACTTGCCTTACTTTCAACATATAAATCCTTCCTTCCTTATCATTTCATTTAACCATAGTATATCGCTGCTCTTAAGGAAGAAACTATCGAAATTCCTTTCAATTACCTTACAGCATTGTAAGATAAGTATCTATTGTTTTAAAGGGATTTTCCAGCGTCCATCATCTTGATTCGTCTTTCCGCTTACCAAAATCTATTTTGTACCTTTTAATTTCCCAATCTCCTGATTATTTTTTACTAATAAGGCATATTGAAACAAGCAATATTCATAACATTATTAAGGTAGATTATATTTTCACAAGGAGGAACTAATGAGCGATAACAATCAAAACCCGCAACAAGGAAAACGTCATCCTGTTCCAAAAGCAGAAGCAGCAGAAAACAAGCACGCTGCTCGCCAACATGACCCATCCAACACTTCCGGCCCGATGCACTCCCAAACGGTTGGTAAAGATGGTCCGATATTGGAACAGGATAACATTTTGCATGAAACACTGGAAACGTTCATTCACGAGAAAATCATCGAACGTCCTTTACATGTGAAAGGATATGGTGCCTTCGGGTATTTCGAGACACTGAACAGCATGAGCAAATACACAAAGCTTCCTTTTCTTCAGCAGGCTGGTCAATCCGTTCCTGTTGCGGTCCGTTTTTCACTCGGAGCGAGCAATAAAGGAACCCCGGATACATCGCGAAACATACGTGGATTTTCAACGAAGTTCTATACAGATGACGGGATTTTTGACCTTATTTGTAATGATATCCCCGTCTTTTTATTACGTGATCCGATGCGTTTTCCAGAAAGTATCAAAGCTCTTTCCCCATCACCTAAGAACAACCTGATGGATCCGAATTCGCTTTGGGAATTTGTCGCCAGGCACCCGGAGTCCACCCATTTTATCGTCCGTCTCTTTTCTGACCAGGGTACAGCCAAAAGCTTTCGGCGAATCCCTGCTAACAGCGTCAGTACGTACGTGTGGCGGAATGCAGAAAGAAAACGTCATTATATAAAATACCAGTGGATTCCATTCGACGGTGTACAATTCATTACAAGCAGCGAGGCAGATAAAATTGCAGCGGCCAATCCGGATTATTCCGGAGAAGATCTCTACAACACGATTGCAGACGGGGGCGTAGTAGAATACGGACTGTATGTACAAATGATGGATCCTAAAGATGCGGGGCAGCTTCCGTTCAATCCGCTTGATGATACAAAAGTATGGGATCCAAAGATGTTTCCTTTTCACCCTGTCGGAAAGATGGTGCTTAATCGCAATCCAGACGATTATATGGAGCAGGTGGAAAAGCTTGCATTCTCTCCATCAAACTTGCTGGACGGAGCGGAATTGTCCGATGATAAAATCGTACAAGGACGGGCGAATGTATATTGGGATTCGCAGCGCTATCGTATCGGCCCGCGGTTCCGAGATGTGCCGGTAAATGATCAGAAGCATTGGAAGCCAAGCGATTTACAGACGAGCGGAGAAGGCAGGTATGTGGAAGGCGAGCTCATACGCTCGGATATTGTAAAGCAGGATGATTTTACCCAGGCAGGGGAATACTATCAATCTTTATCGCAAACAGGAAAATCCCAGCTTGTCTCGAATCTTGCAGCCGGACTGACAGGAGTACGGCGAGACTTGCAGGCAAAGGCAATAGAGTATTTTTCGCTTGCTTCCTCTGAACTCGGGGAACGTGTATCAGACGGATTACGATCGTAAATTATAGCATGACATCTGCCACAGTAGCACCATTGCGGCAGATGTCATTTCTTTAGATACTATTTCACTTTAAATTCATCGCTTTTGCGTTTCCGAAAAAAGAATCCGGAACGTGGTGCCCTCTCCCACCCTTGACTCAAATTCAATCCGATGATGAAGATACTCCACGGATTCTTTGATTAAATACAATCCCATTCCGGTAGATTCTCTAAATTTCCTGCCGTTCTCACCAGTATAAAAAGCATCAAAAATACGTTTTTTATCGGCTTCTGGAATGCCGACACCAAAATCCTTCACTTCCAACACAGCTTCTTTCTCCCTTTCATAAATAGAGATAAGAATGGAATTGCTTTTGTCTGCGGAGTACTTTACAGCATTTAAAACAAGCTGGGTCAGGATAAAGAAAAGCCACTTTTCATCTGACTGTACTGTCAGCCCTTCCGTTCGTTCTTCCACTTTCGGATAAACTTTATTGCGTATGTAGAATCGTTTGTTTTCACCGTTTACCTCATGGACCAATGATTCCAAATGTATCGGTTTGATATGAAAATCCTGCTCAATTGTCCGCAGCCTTGCCATATAAAGAATTGTATTTAATCCCGATTTCATCCGCTCCGTTTCCTCCCGAATACTGGAGGAGTCCGGCTCATCCAGATTCTGTGCGGTAAGCTCAATGACTGAGATAGGTGTTTTCATTTGATGCACCCACTGATCCATCAGCTTAAGATGCTCCTCCCTTTCCTTTTCAATGGTATTGATCTGCTGCTGATACTGTTTATACTGACTTCGCAACAAATCGTTCATTGCTTCGGAAACAGGATGCGGGCTGCTTTTCTGCAAGGATTCATCTAAGGATTCCATCGGATGGCTTAAACGGTGATAAAATGTCCGGCGGCTGAAATACTGATAAAAAAGATAACAGACTAGAAAAAAGAATCCAATAAAAATCGCGTACAATGCCGGCAGTAAATTCCGGTAGCCATCCAGCCAGTAAATAAGCAGAATAGCCGTAAACTGCACGATATTAAGGACAATCAATAAAGCATGTTCCTTTAAAAATAACTTCATTTCCAACCTCCTTTCAGAGGATGTTCAAAACGCCCAATGAAAATGACTTTTTGAACACGCATGTTAAACATCTGCTTCAAACATCACGGCTTAGAAAAACAAGTCTTTCTATTTCTTTAAAGCCATTTCGTTTATAAAATGCTTCTGCCGGTATTCCCCGGTCCGTCAAAAGAGAAATAGCAGTAACTGCTTCCGTTTCCATTACTTCTCTCAAATGATGAAGGAGCGCCTTCCCTATTCCTTTATTTTGTCTGTCCGTATCTACACACATTTCATTGATAAAAAACTCATCTCCATTCCACCAAGCCCGGCGTGTCCCAAAAATAAATCCAATAATCTCTTCATTTTCTATCGCTGACACACCAAAAAATCCAGGAGTCCGGTAAAAATCTGCCAGATACTGTTTGGCTTTTTCTAACGTCCATTTATCATTCCATGGTTCCCCATTAAAAACGGTTAAAAATAATTTACTGCATGGAATCAAATCTGCTTCCACAACGGTTTTAAATTGCATAGAATCCTCCCCATTTACATTATTCTTCTTTCAACAGGCTTTTTAAGCGGTAGCCGACTCCTCTAACCGTCTCCACCCCATCTGCAATCCCGACAGACTGCAGCTTTTTCCGCACTCTTGTTATATTGACGTTCAATGTGTTTTCATCCACATAGGTCTGGTCGTCCCACAGCTTCTCCAGCAAATCTTCTCTGCCGGCAACACGCGGATAACGATTCATTAAGGTTTCCATAATATCCGCTTCTTTTTTAGATAAAAACGTATCCTCTCCGGCGAAGGTTAATTCCAGCCGCTCCGGGGAAAGCTTTAACCCTTCCACCTCCAGGAATCGCTCCTTTGCGTCCTGTGCATACGCTCCATATGCCCGTCGCAGCTGACTGCGTATTTTTGCCATCACGATTTCCGCACTGAACGGTTTTGTGATAAAATCATCGCCTCCGTTTTCCAGAGCCATCACCTGGTCCATCTCTCCTATGCGGGCAGAAATAAAAATCACCGGGCAGGTAGACAGCTGGCGAATTTGCCTGCACCAATAAAAACCATCATAGCTTGGTAAATTAATATCCAGAAGCACTAAGTCAGGATTTTCCTCTTGAAACACTTCCATAACCCGTTCAAAATCCGTAATAAAAGACACCCGATAGCCATATTTTTCAATATAATCCTGCAGATGCTTTGCAATCTTCGGATCATCTTCTACAATCATAATGGTTTGCATCCGTATCCCCTTCCCCGTTTTTAACTAATTATGGCACAGATTGGATGGAACCACAAAAATGGAGAAAGCATTTTCACCTTACAATTCTGTAAGCTAACTGTAAGAGAAAGCGATTTTTTCAGCCTGCCTCCTTCTTTACAATAAAGATTAGAATAAAGAACGTAAAAAGGAGTGTCATGATATGAAAAAAGCAGTAAAAGTATTGTTTGGAATACTCATCCTCTTCACCCTCGCCGCTGTTGCCATCCAAAAGACAACTGCCGGCATCATTCCATTAACAGACTGGTTATTACAGCACCCGGTAGAGACCTATTATGCAGAAACAGCTGATGATAATTACGAAAAGCTGTGGACCGGGAATTATAAGTATGTCTTTTCAGGGTATAATGCGAATGGCGAGGAGCAGCAAATCACAAAAGTAATCGATAGAGAGCTCCGGCCAGGTGCTTTTCTGCGCATTGATGCATCGGGCAGCTATGGTAAAGGCTGGACAGAGGTAAGAGAAGAGGATGTTTCAGAAGAAGCGCTGCTGCAGTTAAATTAAGAACCAGAATTTTGCAATGCTGCAACAATATTTTATAAAAAAAAGGAGTAATCCCATGACAATTGGGAGATACTCCTGCTTCAATATCGTACTTCTTTGTGTCTATTCCTCTCCTGCTTCAAGGTTTTCCGCTTCTTCCAATGCATCCGGCGACTCACCTGCACCAAGCTCTGGTTCAGGATCTTCCAGTCCGTCAGCTTCACTTGGGCCGGGCTCCGGATAAACATCTTCCGGCCCTCCATCGAATGCCGGCGGATTTGGCGGTGCAGAATCATTATTGCTAATTCGGACCTCCACCGTATACGTCATGGGTATAAATTCATTAAATACACCCATATCCACGACGGTTCCCTTTACTTCGGATGAATCAACATACTTCACAATATAGTTAATATCTGCGCCCTTTGATTGATACTCCTCATAAAACAGTCTTGGCAAATCACCCTCTGTTTGTCCGCGGAAATCATGTAAATATGGTCTGCCTTGCGAATACGTCACAGTCACATCCTTATCATCTTTATTTGTCAGCTTTGTATCTGCTTCAACAGATTGTGAAATCAGCGTTCCATAAGCAACATCTGCATGAAAAGCATGCTTTACGGTGACATTTAAATCTGGATAATTCATCGCTGCTTCTTCCGCAGTTACTCCTCCAAAATTCGGAACGACCACTGCTTTACCGGCAGATACAACCACTTCCATCTCGTCTCTTTTCGCGATTTTCTCATCCGCTGGTTCACTTTGACTGATAATAGTCCCTTCTTCGACGCTGTCCGAATCAGACTCTTCATAGCTCATCTCAATCTCATTAGTCTCTGCCCATTTTTCCACTTCTTCTTTGGCGACTCCTGTAAAGTCAGGGATGGTAATATTCTTTTCGAAAACTTCTTCTCCTCTTGAATAATAGACAGCAGCACTATCCTTCCGTTTGTATTCCGATTCATCAATACTGCTATCCTTGATGGAAAACTGAAGAAAGCCCCCTGCTTCGATATCATCACTATATTCTGTGACCAGCTGCAGGTTTTCTGCTTTATTTTCTTCAATCCAGATTTGTGCTTCTTCTTGGGACATCTCTGAAAAATCAACCAGCGGAATAACTTCTTCTGGATCAGCACCTAAACTGCTGATTAATTGCAGCGTTTTTCCTTTTTTAATCTTGTCCCCTTCTGAAACACTTTGGGAAATAACATGGTTCGCGTCATGCTCCATGCTGTGTTCCTGTTCTAATTCGATTTCCACATCGTTCTCCTCAGCCCATGCCCGCACATCTGCCACAGGCTGACCCACAAAATTTTCTATCTTCACATGAACAAGCAGATAATAAATGAAGAAAATCAAAATACAAGCTACAACAGCTCCTGAAATAAGCAGCCACATCCGGCGTTTTTTCTTCCTCCGGTAATCTAAGTCAATTTCCACTTCTTCTTCTGCCTCCTGATAGCGGCTGCTTCTGGAGGAAAGTGAGGAAGAAGCAGGGGGAGACGCATGCTTATGTACGGGTTCTTCTTTTTCCACAGCAGAAGCCTGTTCCTCGTGCTTCTGCTGCGGTACTTTTTCTTCCTGTTTCTGTTCTTTCTTATTGTCACTGCTCTTTATTTCCTTGTCTTCTTTTTCATTTACCAGATCATCATATTTATCTTTATTAAACTTGGATAAAAAATCACTCATAGGAAGACAGAACACCCTTCCTTAATTGGAAAGCCTGATCAGACTGTTCGGCAATTTCATTGGAGTGAGTTACCACAATGACACATTTTCCATGCTCATGTGCCAATTTTTTAAAGATATCAATGATTTCCTGCTCCATCTCTTCATCAAGATTTCCAGTAGGTTCATCGGCAAGAATCAATTCCACGTTCGTTGCCAGCGCACGGGCAATGGCAACACGCTGCTGCTCTCCCCCGGACAGCTGATTAACCAGACGGTCTGCTTTATTTTTGACAATCCCGATATAATCCAGCAAATTATACGCTACGGTTTTGGTATCATCCGGAATTTCATTTTCCGTGATTGACATCGGGACCAGTACGTTTTCAATAGCTGTAAAAGTCGGGATTAAATTATAGCTTTGAAAAATAATCCCCACATTATTGCGGCGGTATTTTTCATATCCAATTTTCTTAATATTTTCCTCGTTAAATAACACTTCTCCGCTATGCGGTGAATCCAACGCACTGAGCAAGGATAACAAGGTTGTCTTTCCTGAGCCGGACTGCCCTAAAATCGTATAAAACTTCCCCTTCTCAAAAGAGATAGATGTATCTTTTAAAATATAACGGCGCTGTTCGCCGTCCTGATAATAATAATTTAAATCCTTTGCTTCTAATATCATCTTCTCACCTCACCATCACATCAGTATTTTCTTTGGATTCAACCGGACAATATAAATCAGCGGGATAATCGTTGAAATCAAAATCGTTAACAGACCGATTCCATAAAAACCAAGCACATAGCTGGAATTAAGACTGACCTCATACGAATCCATCACATCTTCTGCCGTCAAATTGGTTTCTATCCCTTCATAATAAATAACACCTTCAAAGCTTTCTTCTTGCGTATCATCTGCTTTCATCATCGTATCTGATACTTGCCCTGCTAAGAGATTTCCAGTAAATAATGATAATGTAATACCAACAAAGGCAACGACGATTACTTCAATTAAAATCTGCCCGACAACCTTACCCCTTTTCTCACCTAAGGATAAGTAAATCCCTAATTCACGTTTACGGTCCCGCAAAAATAGTAAAACGACTAATCCCGTAATGAGTACGGTCGCAATCACAGCCACTAATAAAACATATTTTGACAGCGTGGACATGGATTCCATCGGTCCTGAAATATCATCATATTGGTCACTTGCGCTAATTACCGTATAAAGCTCCGGCAATAACGGGGTCACCTCTTCCTCAAACGGCTCTATATCCTCTGGATTATTTAAGTAAAAGATCGGTGTATAGTATTCCATCGTTTCTTCTTCCAGCATTTCAGCAATTTCCGGGTCATCTTCTGCATATACCTCCCAGTAATACTGTTCTTCGGCAGATATAATGGCATTAGGAACATATACGGTATTCTGATAGTCGATATCCTCCATCAGGAACATATCGCTATCTTCCTCTTTACTCTCTGTCTCTTCCTTTCCAGATTGCGGATCGAATAATCCAATCACTTCTAAAACAATATCTCTGGAATCCAATACGGTCTCTTCACCCGTTTCTTCCGAGTATTCATAAACGGCATTTAATAACGTAAAGGTATCCCCTACCTCTAAATTATTTTGCTCTGCCAGTTTTTGAGATATAATTGCCACGGACGTGCCATTCTCAATCTCTTCCTCTGTAAACACCCGTCCGTCTGTTAACTCCCCTTTTCCTTCTTCAAAATCAATAACTGGAGCGTAATTGATCCCTTTCAAGCTAAAAGGGATATTATCTTCCTCCCCATACATAACATCCTCTTCCAGTTCTTCTTGATAAGGTTCTATACTCTCTGACCCCATCCAGGTGGTCATGCTGTAATCATAGTATTTCACATAAGGAAGCTCGCCGATCTGTTTAATCAGATCAACGCCCAGCTCTTCCATCTCCAATGTTTCCATCTCTTCCTCAGACATGGACTCCCATGCTTTATAATCCATATCAACCGTTGCTGCAGTCCCCAGTCTTTCTTTAATGGTGGACTCTACATTGCCGGTTGCCTGCTGAATCGCAATAGCGCCAGAAATCAAATTTCCTAAAATAAAAATAACTGCAAGTAAAATCAATGACTTTCCTTTTTTTCTAGTAATCCCTAAAAAAGCCCGTTTCATAAAATTCATAACTAACCCCCTCAACAACTTCTAACAATAAATTCTTTTTTAGTATAAATATTACAATTAATATAAAATAACTATCCAAGCCACTACTTGGATATAGCCTCTCACCTCGTTCTAATGATGTATTTTTGTTGCACTGTATTAATACATTAAGACACATATTTAAATGTATTATATTCTTAATACAGCAGAAAAACAACTACTATTTTAAAAATATACAAAATTTTCTTTTCCTTAGGATGGAGCGGAAATAATTTTTCGTAAATATACGCACATCAGAAATTAACATGTGCTTTTGCATTAATAGAGTAGGCTCTTTAACGTAAGAAAACTTTTTGGTAGAGTTAAAGAATGAAATGAATATAAACGAAATTGATTAAATCATTTAAAGGAGAGAAAGATTTTGAAGAGGGGTCTAGTACTTATACTTTGTGCTTTTTTTCTTTTGGCAGCCTTATCCGCTTGTCAAAAAGAATATACCGGCGAATACACCGAGTGGGGAGAAAAGACGAATAGCAATGTGCTACGGAATTGTTAGAAAACCATGATATACCTTACGAAATAAGAAATGAAATCATCTATATTCCGGAAGATGCTTTTGATGCAGCTATTTATTGTTGTGCTTAGTACTGAAATACACTAATCATGTTGAGGTGATAAAATTGTTTGTAAAGGGAGTAAATCATTTTTTATTTTCTGTTTCTGATTTGGAAAAATCCATACGTTTTTACCAGAATGTGTTTGATGCTGAATTACTGGTTAAGGGAAAAAGTACAGCTTATTTTGATTTAAATGGCATGTGGCTGGCTCTTAATTTGGAGAAGGACATACCCCGGAATGAAATAAGTCAATCCTATACACATATTGCTTTTTCCATTGAAGAAGCTGATTTTGACAGCATATATAACAAATTAGAGGAGTTAGGCGTAAATATTTTAACGGGCCGTCCCAGGGATGAAAAAGATAAGAAATCGATCTATTTTACAGACCCTGATGGCCATAAATTCGAATTTCATACAGGCACGCTGCAGGACAGGCTGGATTATTATAAACAGGAAAAGCCTCATATGGAGTTTTATATTTAAACGGATAGCTTTGTTTGATTCGCGGCTTCTCCGATTCGAAACATGTTCGTCTATGGATCTTTTTCACTATTAGCGCGAACAGCCACGTTATGATAACTTTAAAGCCCAGCATTCTAAATAACAAAAAACAAGCTATCTCAGATATTCCCACCCGAGATAGCTTGTTATGTTGCTCTAAATATTTTCCTGTCTTAACGTCTCCACGATACTATCCTTCTTCAATTTCGACATCGAGTAAAGCATGGCTGATCCAACAATCAGAAATACAGCTAATATAGCTATTCCAATATACATCCACGGAATGTTGAAGCTGTAATCAAAGGCGTATTGCGTCTGCCAGTAAATAATATACATCACCACAAAACTGATGGGCAGCCCATACAGCAAGGATTTTATTCCATAAAACAGGCTCTCAAAATAAATCATTTTACGAAAAGCTTTTGGCGTCATGCCAATCGATTTCATCGTTGCAAACTCTCTTCTCCGCAGAGCAATACTTGTTGAAATGGTATTAAAGATATTAGCAACGGAAATCAATGTAATCAGGACGATAAACCCGTAAACAAAAATAGACAGCACCCGTGCGAATTGTTCATTATCCTGTCTGACTTCATACTGATTGTAAATAGATACCTCATCCGCAATCCCCAGCGCTTCTATATCCTCTTGCGCCTGGTCCGGATCATCAGAGGTGACATATATCTCAGATAAACTTGTTCTTTCATTTGGAAATGATTCCATTGTATTCTCAAGCACTTGCTCCGGTACAATAAGATAAATGGTGTTCGAATCGGCATAGGAATTTCCAACAGGATATTGATTCGTCAGACCAAGCAGCTCGATGTCTTCTCCCTGTCCGAAGTTCCAATCGCCTGTTTCTTCATTGTAGCTGCGCACTTGCAGCGGCAGCCTATCCCCTGTATCCACTTTTAACATATCTGTTTCGATGTATTGCGTGCCATCATTATAGGTGACATGGTTTACTAAAACACCACGAAAATCACTTTTCGTTACATCTGTTATATCATTATCGGCTAGATATTGTTCCCAATCCGCATCAGATAAGCCCACTAATTCCAGGTTATATGGGAGACCTTCTGCTGTTTCAGGAGTTTCATCCCTATTTTCATAGTTCTCTCCAGCCATTTGCTCTGGAAAATACGCCTGAAGCTGGGCTGTTTTGTAAATGAAACTTTCCTCCACACTATCTAAATCCTGTATGTCTTGATAGATTTCCCACAAAGGATTGGAATCATCTACCTCTCCCGTGCCGCTGATGGAAATATCATATTCCAGTTCCTCCGACATCACTTCATATGATTTGGTCAACGAGCTGGTATAGAACCCTACAGCTAAAAATAATATAACGCTGATCATTAGTGAAAAAACAGTCACCTGATAACGTTTCTTATGTCTCTTTAAATTCTTCAAAGCAATTTCCGCTTCATAGCCAAAGAGTTTACGGACGATACGGTTTGTTTTCACTTTCTTTTTCGTTAATTTGACATCCTTCGCCTGGCGGATAGCATCTATTGCAGTTACTTTAGATGCTCTGACTGCAGGTATCCATGCAGAAATCAAAATAGTCATCAAAGAAACACCGACAGCTATCCCAATTAAAGGAAAAGTAACAACCAGCCGGAAATCTGTCTCAAGCCCTACATTTTGTAAAATCTGATTCACATAATGCAGCGTGATGCCAATGCCGGCAAAACCAGCTCCAATTCCAATAGGAATACTGATCAATCCGATTAAGAGCCCTTCAAATAAAACGGAATTTCTTTTTTGCCGTTTCGTCGCTCCAACGCTCGCAAGCATCCCCAAATACCGTGATCTTTCTGATACAGAGATAGCAAATGCATTATAAATTAAAGCCATGGAACCAATTACGATAATCAGCATAATAACCGTTAATAATCCAGATAAAGTAGAAACCGTCCCGCTATTCAAGGAAACAAGGTACGTATTCAATAAAGTCGTGTTAAAATTATACGCATCATCCGCTACATCCAATTCTTGTGCCAGCAAATCTACATCATCGAAAAGGGTTATCCCTAAATCATTCACTTTTACAAAAGCACGGTCCACCACAGATGACGCTTGTGCATCCGTATAAGCTAACACGGTATATCCTGGAGACCACGGCTCGTCCCATATCGGTTCTTCAATTTCACCAACAATCGTAAAGCTGTATTCGGTTTGCTCACGTAATTCTTCATCTAATTGTCCTTCAATAACCAAAAGGGAATCATTTTGGTCTAACGCACGATTTTCCATACCTTCCGTTCCTGTATAACGTCTTTCTCCTATGTCTAACTCAATCGTATCTCCAATTTGGTAATCAAAATCCTGTCTCTTTAATTCCTCAGAGATCACTACCTCCTTTTCATTTGCCGGGAGCCGGCCTTTCGTCAGATTCACTTGCATCTGCTCCATAGCCGTTTCATCCATGCCCCGGACATACAGGTATCTTTTCAATAATTGGTCATTCAACGGTGCATACCCATATTCCTTCATCACACCAATGGAATCTGTATTGGCATCGGTTTGAATTTTTTCCAGCTGCTCTGAATCAAGCTGATCCATGCTGTAATGCCAATTTCCCTCATTAGCAATCGCATCCCGCTGCTGCATATCTATAAAAGAAATTCCCAGGGAAGCTACTCCTGTAATCATCGCAACAGAAATAATGACACCAATAATAGTAATAAGCGTTCTTCGTTTATTTTCTTTTAAATGCCTTAACGTAACTTTATTGACTATATTCATTGGCGAATCACCTCGTCCTTGGCGATCACACCGTCCTCAATGGAAATAATCCGATCAGCCTGAAGGGCAATTCGTTCATCATGGGTAATGACGACCAATGTCTGGTGATATGTTTTATTAAATAGTTTTAATAAATCAATGATTTCTTTACTATTCTTACTGTCTAGATTCCCTGTCGGCTCATCCGCAAGAATAATAGACGGATTACTGATTAGAGCTCTGCCAATGGATACACGCTGCTGTTGTCCCCCAGATAGCTGATTCGGTAAATAATCTAATCGGTCTTTAAGTCCAAGTATTTCTATCAATTCCTTAAAGTGCTTTTTTTCCACCTGATGAGAATCTAACAGCATCGGCAACGTAATATTTTCCTCCACGGTTAAAATCGGCAGGAGATTATAAAACTGATAGATTAAGCCAATCTGCCTCCTGCGAAAAACAGCTAACTGTGTTTCATTTAATTCATAGATATCTGTATTCTCTATAAATACCTTGCCATCCGTCGGCCGGTCCACACCTCCCAGCAAATGAAGCAGTGTCGATTTCCCTGAACCAGACGGTCCAATAATTGCTACAAACTCCCCCTGTTCCACGGAAAATGATACATTATCCAATGCTTTTACCGCCGTGTCACCTTTTCCGTACACTTTAGACAAATTTTCAACCCGCATTAATTCCACTACAATTTCCTCCTTATTTTTCTTTGCTCCCTACTTTACCTGTCTAAGGTGACGGGATGGTGACAATAACAGTGACAATATTGTCACTTATGATGACATAATCTGCTGATAAAGTGAAACTTCATTTAGCGAGCTGCTTCTCCCTGATAGAATTTAATTAAAAAAGTGGTTCCTTTTCCAGATTCACTTATTACTTCAATATCTCCCTGCTGGTTAGCAACAATCGAATAAGCCATCGCCAAACCAATACCAACACTGCCATCAGCCGCCTGACTTCCTTTATAAAAACGTTTAAAAATATGCGGAAGCTCTGTTTTTTCAATACCTTTCCCATTATCTTTGATTCGTATTTCTGTAAAAATGGCATTTTCCTCATAAGAGATGGAGACTTTTCCGCCATGCGGGGTGTGTTCTATTGCATTCTTTAAAATATTAATACAAGCCTCTTTCGTCCAATTTTTATCGCCTATAAAAGTCACCCCTGGCTTTTCTTCTATCTCCAGCTCTATCTCCTTCAGCTCCACAGGGATCTCCATTGGTGCTACGACTTCTTGTATAAGCTGGTCCACTTCAACCTTTTCCTTGCTGAATAACGTAGTTCCCGCATCGATTTTGGAAAGCTTTAATAACGAGGATACAAGCCATTCCATCCGTTCTAATTGCCTGCGAATATGATATGTAAATTCCTGCCGCTTTTCCGTCTCCATATTCGGATCGCTTAATAAATCAGCCATTACGGTCATCGAAGTCAGCGGTGTTTTGATTTGATGAGAAATATCGGAAATCGCATCTGTGAGTTTTTCTTTATCCTTCTGCAGCCCTTCCTGCTGTTCGGATAGCATCCGGGTCATTTTATAGATTTCATTTTTAATATACTGAGGTCCCCTTCTCTATTATCCCGGACATCGAGCGCGGTATCTCCTGCCATAATTTTTCGTAAATAACCGGATAACTGGATAATCCGCTGATAGCGCCAGGCCATCCATACCATATAGCAAATCGCCAGGCTCCCGCCGACAATCGCAATATAGACAGCTGTGACAGGAGAATGCATATATCCTAATAGCATGCCAATTCCTAAAATCAATACCGTGGAAGTGAGAAAAAACCGGATTTCTTTATTTCGTAACATCTTCTGCCGCCATTCTGTATCCCAGCCCTCTGACTGTTTCTATGATTGCCGGCCGTTGCGGATTATCTTCAATTTTCTTTCGAAGCCGTTTAATATACACCGTAAGCGTATTGTCGTTGACAAACTCCCCAGCCACATCCCATATCTGTTCCAGCAGCTGCTCCCGAGACAGTATCTGCCCGCGGTGATTGATAAAAATCATCAACAGCCGATATTCCAGTGCGGTTAATGCCAGTTCTATGCTTGCTTTATATACTTTTCCTTCCAACGGAAAAACCTCCAGCGAATCAAGGAGGACAGAATCCTTCTCCTGCGTGTTATTTTTTTGATAACGCCTGAGCACGGTTTTAATCCGTGCACTTAATTCACGTATACGAAACGGCTTGGTAATATAATCATCTGCCCCCATATCCAGTCCCATTACCACGTTTACTTCATCATCGGCAACAGTTAGAAATATAACCGGAACATCTGCACTTTCTTTGACACGCCGGCATAAATCATAGCCGCTGCCATCCGGTAAGGATAAATCAAATAAGCATAGAGAAATACTGTTGATTTCTGTGTCTATCCTTTCCTCTGCTCCTTGCGCATGATGACAGACAATCACTTCATAGCCTTCTTGGCTTAAGGAATACTCCAAGCCGGAAGCAATTGTTTTATCGTCTTCTACAATGAGTAATTTCATAGCTGTCCCTCCATTTATCTGTTTCATTGCTGTTAACTGATATCTATGGTCATTATACAAATGAATTTCAAGAATTTATAGGATTAATATATATTTTCCACTTTTCTTTTAATATGTTTTATGTACGATAAGACTGTTTTTGATTCGTTTATTTACCATTTAAAGAGACCTATTATTCTCCCGATACAGCTGTTTTTCCATCTATCTTAGACCAGCTGAAAATTGTTTACAGAAGAAGGTAAATAGCAGAAAATAATAGAGTTGGAAAAAAATATTGTAACGAATCAGTAAATTCTTGGATATATAGATGATTAAACATTTAACAATCATTAATTAGATTACAATTGAGAGGAGGTAAAAAGTGAACACAGAGGATGTTTATCAGGAATATGGAGACTTTATTTTTAAATACTTATTAACATTGACTAATAACAGTCAGACTGCTGAAGAATTGACACAGGAGACCTTCTATCAAGCTATCAAATCCATTGATAACTTTCATAACAATGGAAAAGCTAAATTTTCTACCTGGCTGTGTTCTATAGCAAAAAATGTCTGGTTACAAGAACTGCATAGGGAAAAGAAAAGGAAACAGTTAGAAGAATCGCTCCAGAAGGAGAATACGCTATCTTATCATTTGGAGGAAGAATATTTTAAGAAGGAAGATAAAATCAATTTTTTCAAGCAAGCCCATCAGCTTGATGAGAAAAAGCGTGAAATTATTTATCTCAGGCTGTTGGGGGATTTATCTTTTAAAGAAATAGGGTTGATTTTCGGAGAATCAGAAAACTGGGCCCGGGTAACATTTTATCGAGCTAAACAACAATTACGAAAGGGTGACAAAAGGAATGAACCATAGCGTCTTCAAAGATTTAGTACCTAGTTATATTGAAAACCTGACGAGCGATGAAACAAATAAACAAATGGAAGAACATATGGAACAATGTGCGGAATGCAGGGAATACTTTAAAGAAATGCAAGAGGATTTGATAGTAGAACGTACACATGAGCAAAAAGATGAGAAAAAAAATATTGATTATTTGAAAAAGGTTCGATCAAAAAACAGGAAAAAGATTTTCGCAATCACAGGATCGCTGCTTGCGCTTTTTCTTCTTCTATCCATTAGCTATTATTTCCTTTTTGTCCATATGTGGATAGCAGATGAAAACAATGTGGAAACAACGATTCAGCAGCAGAATCAAACAACTACGCTGACTTTTCAATCAAAAAATGATAACCGCTACCTTTTAGCCATGCTGCAGCCAGGAGATAAAGAGTATGTTGATACAATTATTATCTATGAAAATTGGAATATCCTTGCAGATACGAAAATAAATTATTTTTCAGAAGTGGCAACTGATCACCAAAATGGAAGTGAGATTACGTATACATTTTTAGATGAAAATACGTTATTGCTACCTGATGGAACAGAAAAGAAACTGACAGATGAAGATATAATACACATTCAATATAAAGACCGTACGGAAGAAATACAATTAAAGGATTTATACAACGCAGAAAATAATAATTAATTGGAGAGAATCGTCATCAGATAACCTTTCACCTAAAAATGATAAATTTCAAAATATCATTTTTAAAATTATTTTAAAACTCTGGTTGTTTTTCATTTTAAAGGGACTTATGATGTTCATAGACGCCGGCGTACTTATATTTTTAGGAGAATGTTTATTATGAAATTAGAACAAGTTTCAGATCTGCCAATTGTCTATATGCGGAGAACAGGTGCATACGGAGAGGAAAATAATCAGCTAATGGCTAGATTTAAGCATTGGATGACCTATAACAATGTTTCAAAGGGTAATTTATTGACAGATAATGCAGTTGTATTAGGTATTATTTGGGACAATCCAGCACATGTTCCTTCTGAAGCATGTCGATATGACACAGCCCTTGTGCTTTCTGAGCAGCAGGTAATAAATGATGAATGTGTTCAACAGGGTATATTACAAGGGGGCAATTATGGTGTTTTCACGGTGGAACATACTGCCGATGCATTGTCCAGAGCATGGCAGGTTATTTTCTCTGAATTAGCTGAAGCCGGCCATCAGTTAGATGAAACAAGGCCAATTCTAGAGCGGTATGTGCAGTCCATGCTGGAAAAACATGTTTGTGAAATTTGCTTGCCTATTCAAAACAGAATTTAAAACAGCTTGTTGAAATAACAAATAATTTATTTCGCTATAAAACGAAACTTCATTCAGTGGGAGTTTTTCGACGCACAAATGTTTCCGATGGGGCGAGTAATCGCAGTCCCAGGATGTGCTAGTGCAGACGTTGCGACAGGACGTCGCGAACTTAGTCTGCTTCCTTAATTCTCCCACTGAATTAGCCTAAGTGATTCAGGGAGTTAGCGCCCGTTATCTCCCGCCTAAATAAATTTATTTTCGCTCTTTATTTTGAGGCGGGAGTTTTACGGGCGATTCTCCGTGATAAATAATAATTTTCATTCCTCAGGAGTTTTACCTCTATCTTTATATACAGGAGGTTTCGTATTACCTTTGTCCATGCTTAGAGGCTCTCCTGAGGATTTATTATTCTCCCACACTTAATTGTCACCTAAATAAAATATAGGTTGACAATTAAGTGTATATTCCCTTATTCTATTAATATCAAAACTAGAAAGTGTGGGAATAAAATTGAAATTAAGAGATATGATGTTTATATCATTGTTCGCAGCAATTATGGGGATTTTTGCTATTTTCCCTCCGATTCCAGTCCCTTTTATTCCCGTCCCTATCGTCGTACAGACAATTGGTATTATGTTTGCAGGCGGAATATTAGGTGCGAAACGAGGCGGACTCAGTATCTTGCTTTTTGTGTTTCTCGTTGCTGTCGGGGCACCGTTATTAACTGGCGGGCGCGGCGGTTTAGGAGTGCTTATTGGGCCAACAGGAGGATATATTCTAGCTTATCCGATTGCAGCATGGATTATCGGGTATTTAACGGAAAAAAGCATCCGTCACCTGACCTATTGGAAGCTCGTATTAATTACAACCTTTGGCGGGGTTATCATTGTGAATGTTATCGGTGTTACCTATTTATCTATTTTATCTAATCTTCCGTGGGGACCGACTGCTATTTCTGCCTTGGTCTTTTTACCCGGAGATGTCGTGAAAGCACTAATTGCCAGTGCCGTTATTATAAAAATCAATCAGGTGTATCCTCTGATTGATAAGAAAAAGCGTGTTACATATTAAGGTGATAAATGCTTGGACAATTAACGATTAGAAATACCATCTTTTAGGTAGATAACAGCATTGAATTTAAGTGAATAAGGGAGATATTGGAATAGAAGTAACTATCCTTCAATTTTTGAAAGTCAATAAATCATTCCAATATCTTCCCAAATCAATTCTCCCCCTCAAACGATTCCAAATAACGATAAAGCGTTGACTTACTTATCCCTGTTTCATTTTTAATATCAAATAATTTAAAGCCATCCTGATACATCGCAATCGCCTTTTTAATATTTTCATCCGATTTCTTAGGACGCCCAATGGTTTTCCCCTGCTGCTTCGCCTCATACATCCCTTGCGTTGTAGATTGTTTAATACTGTCTGATTGGAATTGCAGAATATGTGCCATCATGTCCTGTAAATGAATGTTTAGCAGCGTATCGCTTTGAATATCCTCATTCAGAAAATGGATTTTTACATTATCTTTTTCACATACTTTTAATACTTCCATCAAGTGGTGAAAGGTATCAGCTAAGGCAATCATTTTTTCTACAAAGATACTGTCTCCTGGCTGCATCTCCATCAATAGATTCTCCAGCTGGATTCGTTTTTTCGGCGTTCCATGTGCTTCTTGAAAAATCCGGTCACATTTTCCTTTTAAAGATGCTAGTTGGTTTTTAGAATGTTTATCGTTATATAACGGTCTTGTATAGCCATATATCATATTATCCGCTCCTATTTATTTCCCTGAAGGGTTCCTTTTTGGGAAAGTTAGTGCTACAATGTGAAAAGAATTTTAGAAAAGGAGTTTATCATGCAAACTTTAAAACAACAATGGTTCGGTAATATCCGGGCTGACATCTTATCCGGCATTGTCGTTGCGCTCGCTCTTATTCCGGAAGCGATAGCTTTCTCCATCATAGCGGGTGTTGATCCAATGGTCGGATTATATACCTCATTTATTATTGCTGTAGTCATTTCTTTTGCCGGCGGCCGGCCGGGAATGATTTCCGCAGCTACCGGAGCAATGGCATTACTCATGGTTCCGCTGGTCAGAGATTATGGTCTCGACTATCTTTTGGCAGCAACCATTTTAACAGGTATTATTCAGCTTATCTTTGGTATTTGCAAGGTTGCTAAAGTCATGAAATTTGTTCCAAATGCAGTCATGATTGGCTTTGTCAATGCATTGGCTATTTTGATTTTTATGGCCCAGCTGGAGCATTTTATTGGCATTTCAACCATGACTTATCTATTTGTGGGGATTACATTAATCCTATTATATACTTTACCACGGTTTATCAAAGTAATTCCAGCTCCATTGATTGCTATTGTCGCATTAACGTCCATTGCCATATTTAGCGGCGTCAACCTTAATACAGTAGGGGATCTTGGAACAATCACTCAGACACTGCCGTCTTTTTTTATTCCGAATGTGCCGTGGACATTTGAAACGCTGCAAATTATATTTCCATATGCGTTATCCATGGCGATTGTCGGGTTGCTGGAAACTCTGCTTACCTCACAGATTGTCGATGATATGACTGGAACGGAAAGCAATAAAAACGGAGAAGCACGCGGGCAGGGAATGGCCAATTTTATTACTGGATTCTTTGGCGGAATGGCAGGCTGTGCGATGATCGGCCAGTCGGTGATTAATGTAAAATCTGGCGGGCGCGGACGTTTATCTACATTCATTGCAGGTATTTTTCTAATGTTTCTCATTATTGTACTGGGGGATCTGGTTGTTCAAATCCCCATGCCTGTTTTAGTCGGCATTATGATTATGGTAAGTATCGGAACTTTTGATTGGAGCTCCTTTAATTATTTAATAAAGGCTCCGCGCACAGATGCCATCGTAATGTTAACTACTGTTATTATCGTCGTCTATACACATGATTTATCCAAAGGAGTCCTTGCCGGAGTGTTGTTAAGTGCTATTTTCTTTGTGATAAAAATTTCAAATGTGAAAATTTCCAAAGACAGCAATCGCTACAGTATTCATGGGCAGCTCTTTTTCGCTTCCATCGATGGATTTGTTGATTACTTTAAAAAAGCGGATATTCAGAGTGAAAAAATCCAGATTGATTTCTCTGACAGCCGTGTCTGGGACGATTCTGGTGTCGGCGCCATCCTAAAAGTATCCGAATTGTTAAAGTCCAAAGGAATTCAGGTGGAGCTTGTCGAACTGGATAGTTCAAGTAAAAAAATAATGGATAAATTGAATGGGGTTTTATCCTCACATTAAAAGGAGAGATATTTCATGTATAAACATATTTTACTTGCTTCAGACGGTTCGGAAAATGCGGTGCGTGCTGCAAAAGAAGCGGTTAAAGTTGCTTCATTTGATAAAGAATCCGTTATTGACGTTGTGTATGTCATCGATATTGAAAAGTCAAAGTCAGATGTTCTCCATGCAAATTCCAGTGAAGCCGTTGATTTAGAACGCCGTAAAAAGAATTCAAAAGTCATTCAAGTTCTAAACCAGGCAAATGCAGCCTATCAAACAACGATTCTGCGCGGCAAGCCCGGTCCCGAAATTGTTCAGTACGCCAATCAGCAAAAAGTAGATATGGTTATCATCGGCAGCCGCGGTTTAAATACGCTTCAGGAGATGGTTTTAGGGAGTGTCAGCCATAAAGTGATGAAACGGGTGAACTGCCCGGCGCTGATAGTAAAGTAATCTAATACAGCAGCTTATGTTTTCAACCAGGCCGCCAAGACCAAGGGTTAACAAATGATGAATCGTAGGATATAATTATATTTTGATATATAATTAGCAAAAGAATTAATTTTCAAACAAAGGATGGAACTGGATGAAAAAAAGATTATTTTACGGCCTGATACTGATTTTATTTGTTATCCTTGCTGGCTGCAGTGATTCAGATGAACCGCCGTCGGATGAAACGGTTGAAGAAGCTCCGGATGAAGAAACAGAAGAAACCGCAGAAGACAATAGTGAAGTAACCGAACAACTGGAGAAAGAGCTGGATGAATTGGATGATGAGCTGCCGAGGGACGCAGCAGAATTCTTGCTGGAGGAGTTTGGAGAAACAGCCAACATAGACTCCACACTCGTTTCAGATGATTTTTATATCCTGGAAAAACGGGAAGCTAATGATAAGTTAATGCGATTTTATGAAGAACCGCGTCATTTAGTATCTGAGATTGCCCAATATGATGACGACGGAGGAGAAACCAACGGGCTGTCCGTAAACATGCTGGGAGATATCGAAGCAGATTCAGAAACAACTTACATAGAACGTTTAAAGGATACGAAGCAGATACTTGATTTTTTATTTGCCTATAATGATCAGGAATATGATATTCATACAGTGATATGGTCCTTTCCAATCAAAGGGCACGCCGCTATCGAGCAGTATGGAAGTATCAGCAGCACCATCATAGCGGAGAGAATAACAAGAGAGCAATATGAAAATGAATGGGAATCCGTTGATTTTGATCAGATAACGATGGATGAGATACGCGATATGGAAAATACACCGATTGTCGATAATAAGCTGCTCTACCCTTTTACAGACCGGCTGGACCGGCACGATGTTCTCGGTCAGACATATGAAGTTAACGGTTTAAGTGTTACGCTGGAAGAAGCAGAACGATTAGATGAATATGACGGCGTATCGATTGATGAATTTTGTGCTGCGGAGGATGAAGATCGAAGCTGCAATTCTTTTATAAAAGCAAACTTTGTCATTAAAAATGACCGTGATTATGATATGGCTGGTTTTTCAACATTTTTATTTGGTTTGAGCTGGACAATGGATGATGGTCAGAACCAAGAGACCTCCCCCTTAACTGATACAGCGAATGGATTTGATTTCCCCAATTTGGAGTATGATATTTTAGTACCCTCCGGTGAGGAGAGAACGTTTGAGGTGGTCTTTGCTGACTATAATGATGTTGAACACGTAACCATCAACTTTAACAACTATGTATTTGATGAGGCTAATAACACCAGCAATGATTCGATGGGGCCGATGGATCAAGACCTCAATTTATCCTGGCTGCTGGAAGAAATTTTATAAAACATATAAGGATAGGTTTCACTTTTCTCCTCGTTTAAGTGTAAATCTATCCTTTTTTTGATAAAATGAAAGTCTGTTTTACACATTTTCATAGTTTGTATAAATTACATTCCATTTAGTTGAAATAAAGGAGATCACCATGACACCAACGCTTATACTTGCACTTATTATTTTTTTCATCACACTTGTTTTCGTCATTTGGCAGCCTAAGGGTTTAAATATTGGCTGGTCTGCAACAGGCGGAGCGATTCTTGCCATTTTATCCGGAGTTGTCGAATGGAAGGATGTTCTGGAAGTGATTGGCATTACCTGGAATGCTACCTTAGCCTTTGTAGCTATTATTTTAATCTCCTTAGTTTTAGATGAAATCGGCTTATTTGAATGGTCTGCACTGCATATGGCGAAAGCAGCTAAAGGGAACGGCCTGAAAATGTTTATTTACGTCGGTATATTAGGCGCAGTCGTAGCAGCGTTATTTGCCAACGATGGAGCAGCTCTTATCCTGACACCAATCGTACTGGCTATGGTTCAGCACCTGCATTTTAAAGCACATATGATTTTTCCGTTTATTATTGCCGGAGGATTTATTGCTGATACAACCTCCCTCCCCTTTATCATTAGCAATCTGGTGAATATCGTATCTGCAGACTTTTTCGGGATTGGTTTTGCAGAATATGCAACACGGATGATTATTCCTAACCTTTTCTCTTTTATTGCGACCATGTTCGTGCTGCTGATTTATTTTCGCAGAACGATTCCGAAAAGGTATGATTTATCCAAATTAAAAAAGCCGGCAGAAGCGATCAAGGATAAAAAGCTGTTTCGTTTATCCTGGTATGTTCTCAGCCTATTGATTATCGGCTACTTTACAAGTGAATGGATACATATTCCTGTTTCTATCATTGCCGGCTTGATTGCAATGCTCTTTATACTCTTGGCAAAACGCAGCCCGGCTGTCCATGCAAAAAAAGTAATTATAAATGCTCCCTGGAATATCGTCATCTTTTCTATCGGCATGTATGTTGTTGTGTATGGACTGGGAAACGCCGGTCTTACCTCCGCCCTTGCTGCTCTGATTCAGGCTGCGGCTGATCAAGGATTATTCGCTGCCACGTTTGCCATGGGCTTTCTCGCAGCAGTTCTGTCATCTGTAATGAATAATTTGCCTACCGTGATGATTGATGCGCTTGCTATAGCGGAAACAAATACAACGGGGATTCTAAGAGAGGCACTTATTTACGCAAATGTCATCGGATCTGATTTAGGGCCGAAAATTACGCCGATAGGCTCGCTGGCCACCTTAGTCTGGCTGCATGTGCTGTCACAAAAAGGGATAAAAATATTATGGGGAGAGTACTTTAAAATTGGTATTATTTTAACTTTTCCTATTCTCTTTATTACGCTGCTCGGACTGTATCTGACTCTGATTATTTTTTAAAAATCCGCTAATAAGAAATCCAAACACCTTCAAAAAAGTGTTTGGATTTCTTATTAGATTCAACAATTTCTTCTCAAAGGAGCAGCCTTTTTGATGAATCAATTTCATATTTTATTTACACTACAATTTAAAAATAATCCCCATCAACGAATAAATAATCACGGTTGAAAAAACAACTGTCATATGAATCAAGGAATAAATAAACATTGATTTTGCCCATTTTTTCGAGTCCATCCGCTGGTAGCCGAAAACACTCAACATAAGCCACCCAAGACTCATTATAAGCGCTACAAGCATCAACCCGACACTTAATGAGCTCAATAAAAAGCTGATACCAAACATAATGATTAAATAAATATTCGTCTGGATATAGGTGCGCCGGACTCCTTTTACAACCGGAAGCATCGGGATTCCAGCTGCTTGATACTCCTCATGTCTTCGAATCGCGATCGAATAGAAATGCGGCATTTGCCAAATAACTGCAATGACAAAAAGACCTAAAATCGCCGGATGTGTAATGTCCGGATACATCGCAGCCCAGCCGATTAATGGAGGCATCGCTCCAGAGATACTGCCGATTTCTGTATTATATACGGTTCTCCGCTTACTCCACATCGTATATGGAAAAACATAAAAAAACAGTCCCAGAAAGCCTAATAGTCCTGCCAGCGGTGTCGTCAAACAAAGCAGGATAATTCCAGCTATAGCCATAACGATGCCCAGCCACAGTACTGTGCCAGGCTTAATTTCACCTGTAACCGTCGGACGGCCTTGTGTTCTTTTCATAATTGCATCGATTTCCCGATCGTATAAATTATTGAAAGCTCCAGCTGCTCCTATCACGAAAATAGAACCTAAAAACGCAAATAAGATTTCCAAGAGCTTATCTGTAATACTAATCTGGTACGTGTATAAAGATAAGGTTAATCCTGCAAACATCGGAACCAGGTTGGAGCGTATAATACCTGTCTTCACGGTTTGCGAAAGTATCTTTAATAATGGCGTTTTTTGATTTTGTCCATTGATTGTTTCTGCCATTTCGAATCTAATCCCCTTTTATCTATCTATCTGAAATGAATACCTTTGCTTTAAATAAGGATAAAGCAAGAAGTAATAAATTTTTAAGCACTATGAAAAATATATACCATACACCATTTTAATTCCAGTGAATTTGTTTGTATAGCAGGTTTTATTAAACAAATTTGTGAACATTAGACGAACACGTTTTTATAATGTTCTCATTTTTATTAATGAAATCCTGCCATATCGGGTTTTATTATTTCCAGAGATACATTAAGAAGGGCAAATACCACTATCTGATATTTGCCCTTCTTTACTCTTTCACCCTATAACATTCCCTGCTCTCCGATGCTTTACCACCGTGACGATACCGGCAATAAGATAACCAATACTGCCTAAGATTCCAATAATTCCTAGAACTAACGTCAAAAGAACACTTAATCCTCCTAGCACAATCAGCAGAATCCCTGTAAGCTTGACTCTTATTTTTTTCGCTAAAAAAACGGCAGCGACAATGCCTAACAAGGCATAGATAATAGAAATAATAATCACAAAGGTTATGATGCTGCTAAAAATTTCTATCTGTTCTTCCAGTGTTATTCCTCCAAGATCATCTCCAGCTGCTTGCAGATTTTCCTCAATATATTCCCGGAATTCCCCGTCAGATTCTATGTTGCCAAGCATACTGTAGGAATTCATTGCCAAAAGAGCATATGATAAAATAGCAATGATAATAAATACAATACTGACATTATATTTTACTTCTCCAGTTCTCAAAAATGGCACCCCCTGTTTACACATTTTTTAAATTATGTAAGTTTCTTTTTGATTCCTTCCTCTATATTAAATCATATACAGGAGGTTTGAAAAGAATGTAGCGATATATATGTTTTTTTCTTTCTTTTCGAAAATCCGATATAAAATGAAAAACCTTATACGAAAGAACCTGCGAATGAGCCGATTCTTTCCATATAAGGCTTTCCTCTTTTATTGAATTATTTTTAGTTTGCTTCTAAATCCTCAATCGAATCAATATCCATATATTCTGGAACAACAAGACCGATTTTAGCGCCTTCTAAATTAGGTCCTAAATCTTCAAAGTTGTCCTGATTCGCTTCATAGAATTCACTATGTGTTAATGGTAACCAGGCAGCTAAAGTAGCATCGATATCGCCAGAGGCAACCGATTCAAAAACAACTGCTACATCTACCTCCGTTACAGTCACTTCAAAACCATGCTGTTCCATTGCCGCTTTTACGACGTTGGAAGAAGCACGCTCTGAATCCCATGGTGTAGACGCAAGCTCTATTTCAGCACCGTTTCCGTCATTGACTCCTTCTGCCCATGCATCTACTCTGTCTTGATTATCCTCTACCCATTGTACCGCTACATCTTCAATATCTTCACCAGTTTCTTCTGCTTCATACATAATTTCTTCCATATCCTCTACTTCCCATTCAAACTGGTCAATAAATTGATAGGCATCTGGATTATCGTCTTCCAATCCAAGTCTTGCTAAAGAATTAAGCGTTTCTTCTCCCCCATAAATTTCTTGAGGATCTTCCAGGTACTTCATATCTGGATAAAGCGCAAACATCCAATGCGGATTCCAGCCTGTAATAACGATTGGTTCTTCATTCTCAATAGCTGTTCCTAATTCAGACATCATTGCTCCGGTAGATGACAGCTCTACGTCCCAGCCATCTAAATTCTCATATTCTTCTAGAGCATTTTCCGTAGCAACAGAAATCCCGGCTCCGGGTTCAATACCAATAATCGTATGATCTACCGCTTCACTGTAATTCGTTTCGCCGTCCTCTCCAGTAGATTCATCATCAGAGCCTCCACATGCCGCAAGTAAGAATACAGCTAAAATAGAAAGAATAAATCCAAGTCCTTTTACTTTCTTCATCATAACCATTGCTCCCCTTTCTAAAGTATGTAAAATAAGCCTATATCCTCTTTTAAAAGGAATTTTTTCATGACAAATTACATTCTACCTTTCTATCACAGCTCCTTCAAATGGCGTAAGCCGGCAAATAAACGGATAAATCAGCAAATAGTTGAATCTTTTATACCTCATCATACAAAAGCATAAGTTTAATGCTTATTTCTTATGTTTGAGCATTTTTGTTCAATTGACAAATAATTCAGATTATTAATCTTTTAAAAATACTAAGGATACCGCTTGTTTTTTAAACATCGGCGTTCTCTCCGAAGAGATGTCCGCTCCGGGAAGTCGCTTTCCGCGGGCAACGTTCAGCCGCACGGTAAGAAAACCGCTTCCTGCGGGGTCTTCACCTGTTGCTTTTCCCGCAGGAGTCGACTTCCCTCCGCTCCCATCTAAGAAGAAATAAGTTTTATTTGCTTTTTTTCTACCCGCGGGCGTAAGTGCGACTTTGCTTCTGTCTGCGCCTGACGACTTGCCAATCAGCAAGTCTTCTTTAAAGGAGATGAGCTCGGGGCCCATGGAAAGAGTAGTGTTTTTCTGGGGTTGCGATTACTCACCCCACCATAACCCGTCGTAGCGATCGCATTAACCTGACAACATTGCAGATTACTCCCTCCATGAAACCTGTTAGAGCGGCTATATTCAGCATTTTTTTGCTTTTCCATGTGCCAAAAAACAGCACCTAACGCACCTGCTGTTTTTTACACATTTATTCACCTAATCAAATTGCTGCTTCTTATACCAGCTTATAAACACTGCACCTACTGCTGCCATCCAAATCACAGGTACAGCTAAATAAGACAGAAAGGGTTCATTGTAATAGATTTGATCAATCCCATAATGTATATGATAATTTGGAAAGATGGCCAGCCAGGGCATCGCTTCCCGGCTGCTATTCATCAAAAGACCTTCCAAGAAAAAATAAAATATCATGATTGGCGATCCATAAAGACTGACTTCAATGGTGTTCTTTGTTTTTATGCCTAAGAACGTACCAGTAATTAACATCATTATCACAATAGGCAAAACAAGTATAAATAGCTGTAAATGAAATAGCAGATGATTCCCATAAAGTACAAAGAAAAGAAGCAATATTAGTACTGTTGTCGTAAATGTTACCATCATTTTTGAAAGAAGAATTTCTTTTAGGGAGAAACCAGCCTGCTTCAAACGCCGGATGGTTCCTTGCTCCTTTTCTTCCACGACTAAATTTCCTTGCATCAGCAATGTCAGCATCCCAAAAACAAATGCAAACACAAACGAAATCGGAATTTCCTCGTGTGGGAGCAAGGCAAACAACGAAATCAAAATAGCACCTGTAATCAGGTTAAAGAGCACTTGCCCATTCCAGCGCAAATCACAAATGTCCTTATAAAGCAATGCTTTGAAGCGATACAAATGTCCCGTTTTTTCATTTTTCATCATAAATGGATCAACTCTTTCAGCTTACTATAGTTTCCTTTTGATAATGGAATGGTGCTTTTCGATGGATTATCCAGACTGAGACTGTAGCTGTTTTTGCTCCAAATAATAATTTCCCGTACCCGCTGCAGGTTAACTAGATAGGATCGGTGACAGCGAAAAAATCCCAAAGGCTGCAGCCGGTCCTCTAAACTTTTTATCGTATTGGACGAGGCAAATTCCTCATTATTCACAAAAAGATATGTCTGCCCATCACGAGCCTCTATATAATCAATTTCAAGCGGATTAAAAAGAATGATTTTATCCTCGATTTTTGCACTAATCTTATCCAATTGTACCTGCATACTTGTTATTTCTTCCTCTGGTTCTTCTTCCGCCGTATTTTCAGCATCTTCTATATCCTGTTCCAGCTGCTGGACGCCCCGTTCGGAATATCGATAAACAGCGCTTCCAAGTCGAATGGCTTCTTCCAAGGTCGGCGTAAACAATACTACTGCTGCACCTTTATCCGCTAAATGAAGCAGCAGATTATGAAGTACATGCTTGGATTGAAGGTCCAATCCAAGGGAAGGATCTTCAAAAATATATACTTCTGCCCGCTGGATCAATGCGGAAGCAAATAGCAACCGCTGCTGTTCGGATAATGTCAGCTGTTTTGTTTTCTTCATTGTACAATGCTGCAATTCACATAGGTTTAAAACGAATTCTAAATCTGCCTGATGCCGATATAATTTGCACCAAAATAGAAGCATCTGCTTCACGTTTAATCGTTTATATAAACCGTCCGTCTGCTGAAACAGATAGACATTTTGAAATCCGTCTTCCGGCAAGGTAATCGCTTCTTTTTTGATATGCTCCGGATGATTTAACAGAGCAAACAGGCGTCCAATATATTCATTTTCACACTGAACAGCAATGATGTCCCCTTTTTGGACAGTCAGGCTCAAATCCGGCAGCAGAACTGTATTTTGTTCAATTTTTCTTAGCTTGTTAAAAGACATTACCATCCAAACGTCTCCTTTGTTCAATTCGTTATCTTAGTTTCAATATTATAGGAAACATCCTCATTTAACCATTATTTTTAATACTTGCTCGAATCTCCATTTGAGCTTAAAGAGGCTAACAAAAACGAAAGAGCAACAATCAGAGCAATGCTGATAAAGCCGGCAGGAATAAACCACCCGGGAGCTTCATACTTTGGCAAGGCGGGAATAGCCTGTGACAAAGGCTCATAGATAACCAGAAATGGAATAACTGCAAACAAAATCATCAGTACAGCTACACCTGCCTGTTTTATTTTTTTCATCATGTATCTTCTCCTTTTTAAAATTTGAAATAGATGAAGGAATATCTTAATATTTCAGTTTCTACTTACATTCAACGGTTTCCTCCGCTTTAACTTTAAGAAAATGGATTCAGGTTAGGAAGGTATTCCAAAAGATTGACACCATAATGAAAAGCTGCCCCCAATGCAACCGACCATACTCCTATACCAATTGTCTGCCAAATACTCACATAAGACTTTTTCGCTCCTGACGCAATAGAAATTGCAGCACACACATGAAAACAAATAATCGGGCCAGCAAAGGATAAACCAGCAACTCCATATTTATTGAATATGTTTTGCGCACGGTTTTTCCGCTTACTTTCTTTATTTTTCTTTCCAGCTATTTTCTTCCGCAAACCAGAAATAAGCCAAATAAACACCATGACAGACAACCAATTACCAACTGCACCAATCAGGACAACTTGAATACTTGGAAATCCAAAGACAATCCCGATTGGAATCGCTACATAGGATTCAAAAAAAGGCACAATAGAAATTAAAAACACACTTACATACTGCACCCATGTATCTGCCTCAATTAGCTTAATTAATAGATCTTGAAAAAACTCCATAAAAAATTCACTCCTTATTTGCTTAGTGACTCAAGCATATGGGAGAAAAAGCGCTGCTGCATCAGATTCCGGATGAAGAGAGGGAAAATAGCATGGAATGGAAGCTGGATTATGATGAATGGTACTTGTTTTTTTATGAAAGGCAGCTATCGTATAAATTTATAAAAGATAAACAGAATGAATGGGGATAAATGAGAGACAGACAAACCTGAATATTATTTTATATGGTTAAACTGACATATCTTTATAACACGAAGCAGGATTCCAATATTTTTCTTTATTCTTTTACTATACTTGAGAATAACTTGGAATTTATATTCCCGTCTCCTCACCAAAAAAAGGAACCTCCTAAAAGAGATTCCTTCCTGATTTTTATGAATGCAGAAATCGCATTCCCCTGCTAAACGCAGTAGGCACAATAGACATATGGTTCTCTCCTTCTGATGCAAAAAAAGCTGTTTTTAAATCTTTATTGCGCTCAGAAAGTTTTTCATACATGGCAAGACCGTTTGCATACATTTGCTTGTTTTCAACTTGCTCTGCAGCAATAAACAGTCCCTTGACATGTTTATCATTGATATTTGTTTCATATGATAGAATTGCCTGCTTATTCCACCATATGGAAGGACTGCAGGCGAAATAATGGCTGAAAAGGCGGGAACGCTGAAATAATGTATATAAAACAAATAAACCTCCAAGTGAATGTCCAAAGATTGTTTGCTTCTGCTGATTTGTTTTATATTTTTTATTTATAAATGGGATTAATTCCGCTTCTAGAAAATCCATAAATTCCTCTGCTCCGCCATGTTCCTGCCAAGAAGATCCGTCTGGCCTTGCTGGCAGCTCAACCTCTGCAGCTGGAGGGGTAAAATCATATACCCGGTTAGAATGAAACGGCTCCCCTCCCTCATATTCGATACTAACTAACAACATCGGCTCGATCCCTGTTTTCTCGAATCGCCTGCTTTGCAGCTTTATCATTTCACTGAAAAGCGTGCCATAAGCATTTCCATCCAAAATATATAACACGGAAAATCCGTTGTCTGGAACTGGCTGCTCCGGGATGAAAACATTTATAATATAAGGGTGATGCTTTCCAGAAAACTGAAATCTTTTGTTGCGATACATGGAATGACTACCTCCTGTGATGAGTTAGAAAAGCTTTCTTATTGAAGAAATCCTTCTTCAAAAATGTCCAGTAAATATTCCAGTGTTGCCGGGTCGCTGTAGCTTGCCTCTTGTGTATCAATTTCGATTACCTGATTATTTTCTACTGCCGGAATGGACTGCCATGTTTCACTTTTTGTAAATTCATTCTCTCCGCCCATACTGCTTAGAATAATAAAATCTCCTGCATATTCTGGCAGTGTCTCCTGCGATAAGTTGTAATAGCCGTCGGCAAGTGCATCCTTTTGTACTTTTTCAGGCATCTCCAGCTCCATTGTCTGATATAATATTTCTGTCCCGCGTGCCCAATTATCTCCAAAGACAGCGAAATTTTTAGAATCTGTTTCAAATACAGATACGGAAACATCTTCCCCGTGCTTTTCCTTTATCTTGTCACCGACTGCTTTCGCACGTTTAGTGAAGTCATCCACCCATTCCTGTGCTTCTTCCTCTTTATTTAGAAGCTTACCAATCTCTATTTGCTGCTCCAGATAATCCAGCTTTCCCCATGTATAAATAACAGTCGGAGCAATCTTTTCTAACTCATCCAGATTCTCCATATGTGATCCGGCGATAATTAAATCCGGTTCCAGCGCCAAAATACCTTCTGGATCATTTTCCGAAACTATTTCTATATCTGCCATATCTTCTTCAAAAAGCGGACTCGCTTTTGTCCATTCATCGACCCCTACTAAATTTCCGTCTAAAGCGAAAACATTTGGTCCATTTGACAGGGCAACAATTCGCTGCGGTTCAGCAGGTATTTCAACCGGCCCTGTTTCTGATTCATACGTAACGGTTTCATTTGATGCTTCTTCCTTCCCGTCATTTTGTTTGCTGTTTGACTGATTGCTGCAGCCCGCAATAACAAGACAGAGTAAACATCCAAAAAGAAATAGTAATTTTTTCATTTGTTTTCCCTCATTCTATTTTTATTGTTTTAAACTATTAATCTTTCAGCCTTGCTAATAAATATAAAAAGTATGGTGCTCCAATTACAGCGACGATAATCCCTGCCGGCACTTCCGGCTGTTTAATGAAACCGCCAATCATATCTGCTGAGAGCAGCAGCAGCGCCCCCACCAAGCCTGACACTGGAATTACATACTCATGCTTGTCTCCAACCAGCTGTCTGCTGAGATGCGGAGCAATAAGCCCAATAAATCCGATCCCCCCGCTGACAGATACACTCGCTGCTGCCAGACCAACAGCGGAAGCCAGTAACACACGCCGTTCTTTTTCTAAGTTTGCTCCTAACCCAATGGATGTTTCTTCCCCTAAGTGGAGAATATTCAGAACCATTGCTTTGGAATAAACAAACGGGACCAGGATAACAAGCCACGGAAGCAATGCAAGAACAAACTGCCAATTGGAGCCCCATATACTTCCCGCAAGCCAGGTTGCCAGAAATTGATAGGTCTCTGGGTTCAACCGCAGTGTTAATACAATCATTAACGCATTGATACCGGCTGCAACTGCAATTCCTGTCAATACCAGCCGCATCGGCGAAATTCCCTCAGACCGCTTGTAAGAAAGCAAGTAGATGATAAGGGCAGCACCTGCTGCTCCAAAGAAAGCTAAAAACGGCATCAGAAAGACAGATATTGTTGTTGTTACTGCAAAAAAGGATAAAAAAAGCATAATGGTTAAACCTGCTCCAGCATTAATCCCAATAATTCCAGGATCTGCCAATGGGTTCCGAACAATCCCCTGCAGTACGGTTCCTGAGATCGCAAGACCCATTCCTACCAGCAAAGCAATAATCATACGCGGCAAGCGAAAATCAAATAAAATAAGCGCCTGCTGCTCTGTACCTTGTCCAAATAAAGTAAAAATAACCTCTGCCGGTGTTAAGTAAATGCTCCCTGTATTTAAGCTGATAAAAAATATGATAATAATCAGAAGGACTAAGGTAACACTGACCAGCCCTGCTCTTCTCGCTTTTCTGACTTGGCTATGCTGTTTGTTTTTCTGTAATGTCATACCATTCCCCCGCCCTTTCTTGCCAAGTATAAAAAGAAAGGCACGCCCAATAAGGCAATTAAGGCACCAATCGGCATTTCATGAGGAGGACTGATAATACGTGCTGTTAAATCCGCTAACACAACCAGTAACGCACCATAAATGACCGTTCCGGGAATAATCCAGCGGTAATCGTACCCAAACAGCCAGCGGGCCATATGCGGTACAATCAATCCCACAAAACTCACCGCGCCGACGACAGAAACAGCCAGACCAGCTAATACAACAATAATCAAGGCAGCAGTTAATTTAATGCGTCCAGTTTTCGTACCCAGCCCAACCGCAACTTCTTCTCCCAGACTTAATAATGTAATTGAGCGGGATATTATCACTGCAGCGATAACTGCCAGCAGCAGCCAAGGTGTAATTATTTGCAAATGGCCCCAGCTTGTACCGGAAATACCGCCTGCATACCAGAATGCTAAGTCCTGCCCAATTTCATAATAAAGCGCGATTCCTTCACTTAATGCTCCCAAAAGGGCACTGACTGCTGCACCAGCCAACACTAAACGGATTGGTGTCAGGCCATTTTTTGATAAAGAACCGATGCCATATACAATTCCAGCACCAAGGGCAGCACCGAGGAATGAAAATAAAATCATATATACATACGACAGATGCGGAAAAAATGCAAAACAGCATGCTAACATAAACACAGCACCGGCATTTAATCCAAGCAGTCCGGAATCCGCAAGCGGGTTACGTGTCATCCCCTGCATTAATGCCCCAGATACAGCAAAACAGCTGCCGACAATTGCTGCTCCAAGGATACGCGGAAAGCGTATTTCCCTGATAATTTGATGCTGCTGTAAATCCGGATCAAATTGAAATATGGCCTGCCAGACTGTTTTCAATGGCATATCCGCAGCGCCAAGAGATACAGCCAGCAGCAAAGATAATAGTAAAAGGAAGCTCCCCGCCGCTAAAATAAGCACATTCCGGACAGGCCGCACGGTTTCTCTGACTTCTTTTAAATCTTCTAGTTCATTCATTGATTAGTTACCTTTCATTGTTTACTTTTACTATTTATCATAAATGCTTAACCTGACACCTTTTGATGGCATGGTTTAGATGAAGCGCATGCCGATTCCGCCTGACATAACTGATACGATAAGCAAATCGGATTCGCACTATGCGGACACCTTGCTAGATGTGCATCAATTTGAAAAACCTGCTGCAGATTACCACAGGTCATCACATCCTCTGGCGTACCGTCTGTCACAACCTCTCCATCACGCATCGCAATCATATAATGCGAGAAGCGCGAAGCATGGTTTAAATCATGCAGAACCATAATAATGGTACGACCTTCTTCTTTGTTGAGGCGCTCCAATAAGAGTAAAATGTCTAATTGATGTGCCAGATCTAAATAAGTAGTCGGTTCATCCAGCACAAGAATATCTGTCCCCTGCGTCAAGGCCATTGCAATCCAGACCCGCTGTCTCTGCCCGCCGGATAAAGCACTGATTGCCCGCTCCTGAACTTCCGCTAATCCTGTCACCTCAATTGCCCAGTCAATGTATTCGTAATCTTCCTTCCTTAGAGAACCCATCCCTTTTTTATAAGGAAACCGACCATAAGAAATTAATTCATATACGGTCAATCCGCCAGGCGCTTCGGCAGTTTGAGGCAGGATAGCCATGCGTTTTGCAATCTCTTTTGTATCGACCTTATGAATTGCCTCGCCTTCTAAAAAAACTGCACCGCTTTTCACGCTTAAAATGCGGGCAATTGTTTTGATGAGCGTTGACTTTCCACAGCCATTCGGGCCGATAATCGTTGTGATTTTATTGGCCGGGATCGAAATGCTGAGGTCTTGGATAATTAACTCATTCGCATAGCCGACATCGATTTCGTTTATTTCGATTGCTTTCATTGGTTCGCCTCCTTTTCTATGACATTTTAATTTTTTGATAATGATAATCATTATCACTGATAACGATTATCATTATTGATTAAAAAGATGATCTTGTCAAGATAAATTTTTAATACTCTAATATATATTGAAATTAATAGCTACCGCTACAGAAAAACACTACGCTTTCCGTGGGCTTGAGCTCAGCCTCCTCGAAAAAAAGAAGTTCGCTTTTTTCTGCGGGGTCTTCCCTCCGCGCTTTCCCACAGGAGTCTCTGTGTTTTTCTTCCACTAGTTACTGTTTTCAATCATTATTTCGTCATTTTTATAAGAAAAATAAAGTGTAATTTCTTACTTCAATTTATATAGTCTTGAATTATCTCTAAACCATCTAAAGCTATTATTATCAATTATTTACACCTGGACTTTATAGAAGTTTCTGAATAAATATGGCAAAATTGTTATAGATTATATGTAAATTGTATTTAAATTAACGGGTTAAAAATTAGGAATGGATGAGATGGTGATGCAATATGAAAAAACATACGAAGCTTGGGAAGTCAATTTTTTGGTTAGGATTTCTATTTTTCATGACAGGGATGATGTTTAATGAAAGGATAGGTACGATAACGGACGGTCCAGAGGTCTTTTCTACTTTTTCCTTGCCATTACTTATAACAGGAATAATTATAGTCCTCATTTCTAATTTCTTTACAAACAAGAAGGCTTAGCTTCTTATTATTGGTTTCATTCCAAACAATCTATTATAAAACGAAACTTCAATCAGTGGGAGTTTTCGACGCACAAATGTTTCCGATGGGGCGAGTAATCGCAGTCCCAGGATGTGCTAGTGCAGACGTTGCGACAAATGTTTTCGGTGGGGTGAGTAATCGCAACCCCAGGACGTCGCGAATTTAGTCTGTTTCCTTAATTCTCCCACTGATTGTTAGTTGAGTGATTCAGGGAGTTAGCGTCCGTTATCTCCCGCCTAAATAAATTTATTTTTACGCTTTATTTTGAGGCGGGAGTTTTACGGACGGTTCTCCGTGATAAATTTGAGAAAACGAATTGTTCGCACCTTCAGCGATTAATTCGTTTTCTATGTATTAAATGCTCATCGTCTATACACAACACAGGATATCTCGTCTACTGTCAGGCATCATTCATATCTTAATTATTTTTAATGGACAGGTTTCCTTGTCAATATAAAATTATGCTCACCTCTGAATTGACACTTTGTCAGTCGTCTGTATATACTATCCTCAAAGGAGGTATATAACATGAGAGATGTGAAATTGCCTGAAGTTCGAAAAGCAGAAATCCTGGATGCTTCGATGAAGCTGTTTACAGAAAAAGGCTATCTGCAGACAACTACACAGGATATTATCAACCAAGTAGGAATTTCACGAGGACTGCTTTATTATCACTTTAAAAATAAAGAAGAAATTCTTTATATCCTGGTTGAAAAATCTGTTAAGCCGCTTATCCTGCAGATGGAAATAATAGTTAACGATACTTCATTGACCCCAATAGAGAAGTTAAAACAGTTTTTACAAACAACGATTATTCAAGAAGATTCTGTTACAGAGGAGAAAGTCACCCTGCAGGAAACGGTTCAACTGGAAGAAAACAGATATATGATGGACCGTTTTTATCATAAATTTATTGAAAAGCTGCTCCCTTTGTTTACAAAAGTGATAGAGGAAGGAAAAGAGCAGAACGCTTTTCAAGTAGCTTACCCTTATGAGACTGCCCATTTTTTAGTAACAGGATATGTTTTTGTTTCGAATGATCTCAAGCTAAAAAAATTAGCTGTAGAAGAAATGGAAATTTACTTAGAAGCTTTTAAGGGAGTTTTAGCAAAAACGCTGGGAATTGAAGAATCGATTTTAAATTGGTAACCAATGTACCTTACTTCATTGGTTTCTTTTATCACTACGACTGACACTTTGTCAATAGGAGGGAATTTATGCTAAAAGCAAATCATGTTTCAAAAATATACGAAGACGGTACAAAGGCAATTACAGATATTAAACTTCACGTTCAAAGCGGCGATATTTACGGATTTATTGGAGCGAATGGAGCAGGAAAATCCACGATGATCAAATCAATTGTTGGCATTCATCCATTTAATGAGGGAGAGATCTCGATTGATGGCTATTCCATGAAAAATGATCCTGTTCTTTGTAAGAAAAGAATGGCTTATATCCCAGATACCCCGGACCTTTATGAGCATTTAACCGGCATGCAGTATATCAACTTTATAGCCGACATTTTTGAGGTTAATCTTACGGAAAGAGAATCATCTATCGAAAAATACAGCAGCCTGTTCGAAATGACTGGCAAGCTCCATCACAGCATCACTTCCTACTCTCATGGAATGAAGCAGCGGATTGCAATCATTGCTGCTCTGGTACATCAGCCATCCCTGTTTATCTTGGATGAACCATTTGTCGGCCTGGATCCAACTGCTTCCTTTCAATTAAAAAAACTGATGCAGAAGCATGCAGATAATGGCGGTGCCGTGTTCTTTTCTACGCACGTCTTAGAAGTTGCCCAGAAGCTTTGTAATAAGGTAGCCATTATTCATAAAGGAAAGCTTGTCAAAAACGGCTTAATGGAAGAGGTTGCCGGCTCAAAAACCTTAGAAGACATTTTCCTGGAGGTTCGCAATGAATCAAAAAATATGGATATTATTTAAAAATGACCTTGCCAACAGCTTTCATCTCCATGATTTATTTCGTTCCGGCAAGCAAGGAAATGGAGGGAAAATAACGGCTGTTGTTCTGCTTCTTATGGGAATACTTCTGCTTACGTATAATATACTGTCAGCCAAAACATTGGTCAGTCTTGGCCAGACAGCTATGATTCCGGGATACATGCTTTCTGTTTCCAGCATCATGATGGTTTTCTTATCGTTGCTACGAGCGAATGGAACAATCTTTGGCAGCAGCGATTTTGAACAGCTGGCTGCTTACCCCGTCAGTGAAAAAGAAATTTTTATCAGCAAGCTGCTTCACCTCTATTTTTTCAATTTACTGATTGGTCTGTTATTCAGCCTGCCTGTTTTATTCGTCTGGGCCACAAATGCTATTGTCTCGCCGATTTTAATTATCTTGTTTTGCATCACAGCGCTGGTTGCCCCTGTGATTCCAATTTGTATCGGTGTCATTTTTGGAAGTCTCGTTTATCGGATGGCGGCTTATTTTCGGCAAATGAATCTGATTGCTGTCTGTTTATCTCTGTGTCTATTAGGTGCTTTCAGCTATTTTATCATGACGCAATCTAACCAAACAGATAGCATGCAAGATATCGGAACCGCTGTGTATAGTCAGATGACAGCTATTTATCTGCCTTCCGTCTTATTTCAATTTAACAGCATTGCAGACAGCTTTTCTATTCTGTTTTTTCTTTTTATCAGCGGTTTATTGTTTTTAGTGCTTACCTTTTTCGGCAGCAGATACTACCGAATATTGAACCTTCGCCTTCTCACTTTAAAAAGCACAAACCATATGAAACCGCGAACGATCAAACAGCGAAGTATCTTCGTTGCTTTATGGAAAAAGGAAATAGCTGCTTTATTCAGCTCTTACAACTATTTGCTTAATTCGATATTAGGCACCGTGCTGTTAGTTTTTATTAGTATGGCATTACTTCTATTTGGATTTGAAAAACTAACAACGGTTATTCCGCTTCCTGTTTCTATACAGACCGTTACCAATGTATTCCCCATGTTTGTTGCAGCAATGCTGTTAATCAGTAATCCGGCAGCTGCTGCACTATCCATGGAAGGGAATAAAGTCTGGATTTTAAAAACACTGCCGATTGAGCAAAAAAGTGTGGTCCATGCTAAATTAGCCTGTACCTTTTTCCTGCATTTTATTGGTTTTGCTATTAGCATCCTAGCTTATACCATCCATTTATCTCCAACGATAGAACAGCTGATGTGGGCCATCCTAATTCCAGTAAGCTATTCCGCTTTTATCACGACGTTTGGATTGATGCTGAATTTTTCCTATCCACATTTCAGCTGGAAAAACGATATGTATATCGTTAAACAAAGCCCGCCTGTTTTAATCGCTGCATTTACCGGAATGGCAATGATGATTGTACCGCTAGTGCTTATTTTATTTCAGATACTTCCGTTGTTTGTGATTTATCTTGCACTTTGCATTCTATTGCTCGGTCTAGCTGTGTATTTTTATCAGCGGACCTGCACGATAAAATTTATATAAGGAGAATGATGATGAAAAAGGATATCACTGTATTTTTAATCATGTTCGTTATTTTGTTTGGAATTATTCTATTTTTGCCTGATTTCATTCCAATTCATTTTAATTGGCGGGGAGAAGCAGATATTGTAGTTCATAAATTTTTTCTTTTGATCGGGGTGATTATTCCTTACTCTGTTTACTGGCAATTTTTCAGAGAAAAGAGAGATTAATATCTCTATATGAAAAAGGTCCTTTCCATATCCTAGGGAAAAGACCTTCTTCACGTATTTATGCTTTTTCGTTTACTGTTGTATTATCAGGCGATGTAAAACTCTCTTCATCCGCCTGTTTCTTATAATAGCGGCGTTCCAGTTTCTTGCTTCGGAATGTCTTCTGCCCAGGGTGATGAGCTTCTGCAAAGCTGCCACCGGTAACATCCTTCACCGTATGCACAACCGTGAATGCATTTTCGTCAATGCTGCTGACCAGCTTTTTCAGATAGAATAACCGCTGCTTCGGGATGGCGACATAAATCAGATTTTCCTCCACACCATCTGCATTTTCCTCTGCTTTTAATACGGTCGTATGCGTCCCCAGACTAGTTTGCAGCGCATGTTCGACTTCTTTTGTTTTATTGGAAAAGATGTGCACCACTCTTTTTGCTTCAAAACCTTCTAATACATAGTCCGTTACCCTCTTTCCAATAAACAGAGCAAGCACTGTATACATCGTGTACACCGGACCAATCACAAAAATCCCGGCAATGACAACAGACGCATCCAAAACAAAATTGGTTCCTGTCAATTCCCAGCCGAATTTATAATTTAACATGCGGGCGATAGTCGATGTTCCTCCTGTCGTGCTTCCTGAGCGGAAAATAAGTCCAAAACCGGCACCGGTAAATACGCCTGCAAAAATTGCTGCCAGAAGGGGGTCTGGTATTCCTGTAGCCAGGTCTTCGAGGATATAAATAAATAATGAAAATAACGGGATGGTCACAAGCGATTTGATAATCATGTCCTTTGGCAAGTAACGAAAGCCGATCAGAAGAATAACTGCATTCAGAATAAATGTCGTCATGGCAGGCGATATATCTGTTTCGTGGTAGATAAGCAGAGCCAGCCCCGGCACGCCTCCCTCTGCTAAAGAATTCGGCATCGCAAAGACTGCTACGGAAGCAGCAAAGAAAAATGTACCGGCAATTAAAAATACATAGTTCTTCATTGTGTATTCCTCCTTATTTAGTTGTGTGAAGTTCATTCTGAACGGTTATCCTATTTTATCCTCTAAAACAGGATAATGTCCCAAAAAGATATACCTCATTCGATAAAGTAATTATCCCAGCAAAGCGAAATAACCACCCGAAAAAAACCTTTCCCTAAATGAATTAGGAAAAGATTTAAAAAACAAAAATGGGCAGAACCCACGCATCAATTAAAACAGACGGCATGTAATTCTGCACTTTAACTGAGATAATCTTCTTATACTGGTTACTTTAACGTACTAAACACTTCTTTTCAACAGCTAAATGAAATTATTTCATTACTTCAGCATGTCTTAAAAGATAGTACTAAACAAAAAAAAGGAAGGAGAACGCCATTTCTACGCCCTCCTTCTGCATGGTACATATATTAATCACCTAAATTCACAAGCACTCTTCCCAAATGATTACTTTCTAATACAGCTGGCAGCAGCTCTGTTAACTCCTCTAATCCAGCTTCCTTATATACCATATCTTCAAGGTTATCTAATTTTAAATCAGAGGCTAAACGCTCCCAGATATGCTTCCGTTCTGCCATCGGACAATATACCGAATCAATCCCGAGAAGGGAAACACCGCGTAAAATAAATGGAAAAACAGATGACGGTACATTGACACCGGCTGCCATTCCGCTGACCGCAACGCTGCCCCGATACTGAATTTGCGCCAATAAAGCTGCTAACGGCTCCCCGCCTGCTGCATCGATCGCTCCTGCCCATTTCTGCTTATCCATCTTTTTCAGCTCTCCGTTATAAACTTCTTTTCTGTCAATAACTTCGTCTGCACCTAATTGTTTCAGATAAGCAGCCTCCTCAGTTTTTCCTGTACTGGCTGTTACCTGATACCCTTTCTTTTTCAAGAGGGAAATAGCAATACTTCCGACACCGCCTGTTGCTCCAGTGACAAGGATAGAGCCGTTTTCCGGCTTCATTCCATTCTCTTCTAACCGCTGGACAGATAAAGCAGCTGTAAAACCGGCTGTTCCTAGTATCATGCTTTCTTTTAAGCTCAACCCTTTTGGAAGAGGCACAATCCATTCTGCCGGAACACGTGCATATTCACTATATCCGCCAAAGTGGGAGACACCTAATTCGTAGCTGGTAACAATAACTTTATCGCCTGCTTTATAGCGTTCATCCTTGGAATCAATTACTTCTCCGGCTAAATCGATTCCCGGAATAAACGGATATTCCTTTACAATATTTCCATTTGGATGAGCAGCAAGCCCGTCTTTATAATTGATCCCGCTGTACTTTACATCGACTAGAACATCGCCCTCAGGTAAATCAGAAGGTTCGATTTCTTTTACATTTAAATTCAAGTTTTCATTGTCTTTTTCTACGACAAGTGCTTTAAATGTGTTTGCCATGATATAACCTCCATCTAACTATATATTCTAATTGATTATTCCCTGAATTTAGGTGCTTCAATCCTGTATTGATTTACTATTTTTATGTGACAGCTTTTCATCTTCACAATGGTATAAAATAGCTTGATGAATAAATTCATTCAATGTATCGTTTCCGAATTGATTGATATATGCTTTAAAGCTTTTATCTTCCTTATACGTATAAGCAATACATTGCATGATTTCTGTATCACCTATCATAAACTGTTCGAGATAACTTTTCCATTCTAGAACGATTTGCTGTACTTTTTCAGAAGCAGGTGATTCCTCTGAGAGCTTGGCAAACTGCATGAATACATCCTGCATATTCTGATCAAAAGCTTCAAATACAGCAGCTCTTTCTTCTTCGGGAATTTGTTTGATATTTTTTTCATATTCTTGATACTTATCTGTATCCCCATATACATATTTAGCTTCCATTTGATACTGTTCTTTTAATGGCAGCACGCTGCCTTCCTGAAAAATATCCAAGTTAGAGATATCTTTTCCAGAAATAAAATCATTTAAATTGGCTAATGTCCGCTCGAGGTTTTGCTTTTTTATTTGCATCGCTTCATAATGTCCGGCTAAAATCGTCCTTTGCTCTTGTTTTGGCAACTGTATAATCGCCGCTATTTCTTTCAAGGGCAAATCTAGTTCCTTTAACAGCAAAATGGTCCGCAATTTTTTGAGATCCTCCTGGTTATACAGCCGGTAGCCTTTATCTGAATAGCTATAAGGCTTTAATAAATGGATTTCATCATAATAATGCAGTGTTCTTTTCGTTACACCTGTAATGGTAATCATATCTTTAACGGTGTAGTATGGTTTCTTCATCCCAATATGCTTCCACCTCGCTTAATATCTCCTGAGCCGGGAGTGTCGTTGCTTCCACAATGGATTTCCCTGTTTTTTGCAGATAATACTTCACTAAATAATAACCGCATGCATACCCGGCACTATGTGGCACTCCTCCAGCAACCGGTAACCCCTGTAATTTAGCAACTTCATCTCCATAAAGATACGCCATGATTTGCTGTAATCCTGTGATTTCTAAATGCTCTCTCAATACCGGTTTGATAATATGATTCAATGTATCAGCATCTGTTTTGCTGACCCAAGGTCCGATTAAATCTTCCCCATATAAAGAAGTCGCAAAGTTTTCTGCCAGTCCTTCACTGACAATCAATTCCCCAAGATTAATTTTATCATCCCATTTAATAAATTGATAACGGACATTATGATTACATTCATGTGCTAAAGCAGGTTTTAATCTTTTTAACGTATACTCATTTGGAAGCAAGCTTAGAATAATGTAGCCGGGAATCCCTCCTTCCCCACTATATCCTTCACTTAGCTGCAAGATTTTGCTGTCCGGACTGCCTAACAAAATCGTAAATAAATATTCAGACACAGGTAAATGGATCCCATGCTGTGTAAATTGGTTTAAGCAGTGTTCCAATGTTTGCTTTAATTCACCCCATAACGCATCAGAGGAAATCTGTTTCATGTCTGATTCAACTTCAGTTGTTATCATCTCCGGTGACAGATGTGCCATATTATTTATTGTCATCACATCAAATCCATTTTCCTCCTCCGCATGGAATGGAATCTGCTGTATTTCCCACTTTTTCTTGTAAGGACCAAGCATCTCCCGTCGATACAACTCTGTTTTTTCTTCTGGTGGACTAGCTATGACCTTCTTATAAATCTTATCCGAACGTAATATGTTGATATTCATTTTATCACACCTTTTCAAAGTTTATTTTTAACTTACAGTATGACGTAACGTGAAGGTCAATATGAAAAGATGAAATAATCTGCTGCATACACATGAAAAATCTCAGCAATAGAAATTACTGAGATTTTTCTTAATTTATAAGACCAAAGTTATTACTTTTGCTATAGGAGCATTTTTTTTAACATCACTTCATCTGCTGCTCCAGCTTACTTATTTTTTCTTCCAGCAATGCAGCTCTTTCATCCAAGCGTTTCACATCGATCAGCCGCTGCACTTTCTCCTCCAGACAGTCTATCTTTGCCTCTAACCTGCTGATGCTGTCCGTTTCATATGAAAATGATTCTAAACGGGTAGTAGAAAAAATAGAGTCAGCATTCTTTTCCTCTACTGCAAAGCAGATAATATAATCTTCTCCCGTTACTTCTTTTACAGCCTCCCCAATCCGTTCACTATATTGAGTCTCCAGCCAATCGATCGTAAATTCATTCGCTGCAAATACTGTTAATTCATCTTCGTCCCATTCCACTGTTGTATTTTTCAGCCATGTATCAAAACTTGGTTTAGATAAGTCACTGCTTAGTTTTTCTAAAACTTTTCCCCATATATCCATATTGTTTTCCTCCCTCTATATAATTAAAATAAGACAACTTCTTTCTTTTCATTGCGCTGGTTATAATAGAACTCTGAAATCTTCTCATCTACAAATACCTTATACATCTCCATAAAATCAGGCGCTAATGGATAATCCGGCAATGCAGCTTTATCAATCCAAAAAACCTCCCCTTCATCCGAACCCTTTAATTCTCCAGAAAAAGAATTTGTTTTATAAAGTAAAACGACATACCTTTCATCCTGGTTCGTCTGGAATTGCTTTGTTCCACACAGCACAGGTTGTTTTATATGCAGGCCTGTCTCTTCCTCTACTTCCCGGACTACTGCATCATGGAATGACTCCTCTTTTTCAATATGCCCGCCGGGGAAAGTAATTCCCGGCCAGTTTTTATTTTGTCTATCTTGGACTAGAATCTGCCCCTGTCCATTTTCAATCATGCACATATTGGTGAAAATTGCTGCTTCCGATCGCCCCATGCTGACTCCCCTTTTTCGTCTATATTTCCTTACTGTCTAGTATACCATTCTACAAATATCGTGAAAGGAAGATATGTTATGATGGAAAAAATGCAATATTAGAATGATAATGTAAAAGAGGCTAAGGAAAGAAGGTATAAAATGAAAATAGACATTCCAAAAATTTCACCTGCATTAACTGAAAAAAGATTTACCGATATTTTTTACGAAGAGGATCCGTTACTGGAAATGTGCGAAATCACTGGAGCAGAGTTTACCAATGAAGTGGTGGAGCGTGTACGAATTTACGATGCGGTTATCAAAAATTGCCAATTCAATCAGACAGACTTTGAAAATATAGAGCTGACAGATGTCCGATTTGAAAATTGTGATCTATCCAATGTAAATTTGACGAAATCTTCTATCCACCGCGTGGAGTTTATTCATTGCAAATTAGTCGGCTGTGAATTTCCGGAATCGTCCATTGGCAATGTCCGATTTGATGATTCTACCTTAAATCTGGCTGCTTTTGGAAATGCGAAGCTTGAGAAGGTTATATTTAATGAATCCGTATTAACCAATGTTGATTTCTACAATTGTAAATTCAAAAAAATTGAATTTAACCGCTGCGATTTAAATGAAGCGAATTTTGAACAGACTACGCTGAAAGGAATCGATATCAGTTCTTCCAGTTTTGAAACATTGACCGTTTCATTAGAAAGCTTAAAAGGCTGTAAAGTTTCCTCTTATCAAGCAATTCAATTTGCTTCTCTGATTGGATTAGTCGTTAAAGAATAATAACAGATGCATTTGTTAACTTATGTTTAACTATCCTATTTTGTGGTATATTCATAATAGAGTAAATCAATCGGAAAAGGAGTTTTATAATGGTTAAACATGTAAATTTAGGTAAATCAGATGTTTCTGTACATCCTATCGGCTTAGGAACCAATGCAGTAGGAGGCCATAACATTTATCCGGATATGCTGGATGAGGAACAAGGAAAAGACGTTGTCCGTACAGCACTGGATAATGGGATTAATATGCTGGATACAGCGTTTATTTATGGGCCGAAGCGCTCGGAAGAATTAGTTGGAGAGGTTATTCAGGAATATAAGCGTGAGGATATCGTGCTGGCAACGAAGGCAGCGCATAAATTTGTCGGCAATGATACGGTAATGGACAATTCACCGGCATTTTTAAAGCAATCTGTTGACGATGCGTTGAAGCGTACACAGACAGATTATATTGATTTGTTTTATATCCATTTCCCTGATGTAGACACGCCGAAAGCAGAAGCAGTCGGTGCTTTAAAAGAATTAAAAGATCAAGGTAAAATCCGTTCCATCGGGGTTTCCAATTTTACGCCAGAGCAATTGAAGGACGCAAATCAGGACGGTTATGTAGACGTGTTGCAGGCAGAATATAACCTGTTAAATCGTGATGCTGAAAAAGACTTTTTCCCTTATACTGCGGAAAATAACATCACATTTATTCCTTACTTCCCATTAGAATCTGGTTTATTAGCTGGGAAATATGATAAGAACACCACTTTTTCTGATTTACGGGCAGAAAAACCAAATTTCCAAGGGCAGCAGTTCTTAGATAACCTGGAAAAAGTAGATCAGGTAAGAAAAATTGCGGATAAATACGGAGAAGAGGTTGCTCATATTGTTCTGGCCTGGTATTTCTCTCAAGACTCAGTTGATGTGATTATTCCTGGCGCAAAACGCCCAGAACAGGTGTTGAGCAACAAAAGAGCTGCTGAGATTTCATTATCTGAAGATGATATTCAAAAAATCAGCAATATCTTTGCTTAATCGTTTAAAGATAAAAACCCGCGTATTGTTTTAAATGAAAAACAATACGCGGGTTTTCGGTTACAAATATTTACTGACAAAACGATTCATCCGCTTCGTAGCTTCCTGCAGATTTTCCATCGAAGTCGCATAGGAGCAACGGATGTGCCCTTCTCCGCCAGCACCAAAGATATCCCCCGGCACGACAGCAACATGCTCTTCATACAATAATTTCTCCGCAAATTCTTCCGAAGATAATCCAGTTGCTTTAATAGACGGAAATGCATAAAATGCGCCTCCAGGCATATGACAGGCTAAGCCCATCTCTGCAAAAGACTCTACAAAAAATCCGCGTCTCTGCTTATAGGATTGCGTCATTCTTTCCACATCATCCATTCCGCTCTTCAAAGCCTCTAACGCTCCATACTGCGCCATTGTCGGTGCACACATTAAGCTGTATTGATGCAGCTTCAGCATTGCTGCCAATAAATCAGGCGGTGCCATTACAAAGCCTAAGCGCCAGCCTGTCATTGCAAAAGCCTTGGAAAATCCGGAAATTAAAATCGTTCTCTCCTTCATCCCATCCAGCGCCGCAAAGCTGACGTGCTTGTGATCATAGCTTAATTCTGCATAAATCTCATCAGAAAAAACAATCAAATCATGCTCTTCTGCTAACGTTGCTATTTCCTGCAAATCTTCTTTTAACATCACAGCACCAGTAGGATTATTCGGGAAGCTGATCATTAACGCCTTTGTTTTTTCTGTGAGCACGGCCCGAATCTGTTCCGCGGATACTTTAAAATCATCTTCTATTTTTGTCCCTACCGAAACCGGCACACCTCCTGCCATGGATACAAGCGGCGCATAGGATACAAATCCAGGCTCGACAATAATGACTTCATCCCCCGGATCTAAAATAGCACGGCAGCCAATATCGATTGCTTCACTTGCCCCGACAGTGACAAGCACCTCTGATTCCGGATCATAATCCACTCCAAAGCGCTGGTCCATATATTTTGTTATTTCCTGTCTTAATTCAAGCACACCGGCATTCGCTGAATAAGCAGTAAATCCTCTTTCCATCGATGAAATACTAGCCTCACGAATATTCCATGGTGTTGTAAAATCAGGCTCTCCCACACCTAAAGAAATAATATTATCCATCGAAGAAGCTAAATCAAAAAACCTCCGGATGCCGGATGGCTTAATATCCTGGATACGTGATGATAAACGATTTTTCGTTTTTACGCTTACTTGACTCATGGTGTCACCACAATTCTGCGATCTTCTTCGCCTTCTTCAAAAATAATTCCGTCATGTTTATACTTCTTCAACTGAAAATGGGTTGTCGTTGAAATCACAGAATCGATGGAGGAGAGTTTTTCTGAAACAAAGCGGGCAATCTCCTGCATTGTCTTTCCTTCAATCACTACCTGAAGATCATACGCACCGGACATAAGATATAGGGCCTGTACCTCAGAAAAGCGATAAATACGCTCTGCAACCTCATCAAATCCCACGCCGCGTTTTGGAGTTACCTTCACATCAATCATCGCTGTTACCTGTTCAGCCTGTGGCACCTTGCTCCAATCCACCACTGCAGAATAGTTTAAGATAACCTTCATTTTCTCTAATTTTTTTAAAATCGTTTGAATTTCTTCTTCACTTATATTTGTCATTTTCGCTAATGTATTGTAATCAATTCGCGCATCTTCTTCTATAATTCTCAAAATTTCTAATTCTTTTTCTGTCATTCTCCTTTGACTCCTTTACCATTTCTGTCCAATATCCAATCTCGTGTTTGGATTATATTCCATCATAACATATTCGACAGGATAAATTCATTTCTGTCCCCAAATATTTTAAATCTTTTGTTTTGTATATATCAAGCATTTCTAATTTTAGGAGATGAAATCGTAAACAAAATAAAATCTGGAAATCTGTCAAAGGAAAGTATCTCTTTCTGCAGAAAAAGTTCTAAATAACCAGCTTTATCCCAAAACCCATTAATAGCATTCCGGCACATTTTTGAAAAACCTTTTGAAATCCAGGCTTTTTCAGCCAACGCTTCATTGTATCTAAAAAATAAACCAGCATAAAAAACCAGCCGGCCGCTATCAGCGTTAAGATACATCCAAGAAAAATCAGCTGCTGATTAACATTTCCGCTTACATCTATAAATTGCGGCATAAAGGTGATGTATACCAAAACCGTTTTCGGATTCAATATATTACTGACGGCCCCCTGAAAAAAAGAATCTTTAGAATAAGATTTTGCTGTTTTCCTATTATCATTTTTCTCTGATACAGCGTCCATGGAGAAGGTATCTCTTGAAATGAAAGCCCGGATCCCTAAATAAATGAGATAAGCAGCTCCAAGATATTTAATGATATTGAAAAGAAAAACTGGCTGGGCAATCACAACAGACAGCCCAAAGACAGCAATCATGGTCCAGAAGGTGAGTCCAGCCGCTATCCCGAGTATGGTAGCACAGCCAGCCTTTGCACCATAACGGAAGGTATTTTTCATCACCAATACTGTATCTGTCCCCGGCAGCATGGACATCATCAATGCCATCAGGATATATGCCATTAAATTATCCATCCCTTATACTCCTTTCAGCTACCTTAATAACGCAAGACTGCCTGTTAATTGATTCACTTTTTTCTTTTCTCCATAGATTCCCAATCCATAATACAAATAATCTGATTTCGATTTCTCCTGCAGCTTTGCTATGTATTCCTCATACGTTTTACAGCTTTGCGCTGCATTGGAAAAATCAACAACAGTCAGATTAGCAAACGGCTCTGTCATTGTTTTACCTCTTAATTCATGAAGCAGTCCGGCATTTCCCTTTAAAATAGGAATAGGTGTTTTTACAATTCCTGCATGCTCCACACCAGATAAATCCGTTACATTCTCCCCTGCCATTTCAGGGGCTTCCTTTCCAAGTGTGACCCCGAGAATAGCTGCTGTATTAGCAATTAATCCTAAAGGCAGATTTTCATCGATAACTAGTACACATTTCGTCTCCATCGAATGCATTATATCTCTCCGTTCCGTTCAAAAATCTTCATATATTGCTTCGGTGTTAATCCAATCATGCTCTTAAAAAACCTGGTCAAATGACTTTGATCACTGAACCCCGTCAGAAAAGCTACTTCAATCGGCTTCACTCCTTGTTCTAACAGCCTTTTTGCATGATTCACCCGAATTGTTTCCAAATAGCTGTAAGGAGAAATTCCCTTTTGTCTGGTAAAGGATCTCAATAAATAATATTTGCTCCATCCTGTTAAATCGCTTAACGCTTGTAATGAAATTTTTTCAGCATAATGCTTTTCTAAATAATTGCTGATTTCCTGCACCTTTTGAGAGGATTCCAGTTCTTTTTCCGGGATAGTCAGGTCCGAATTTATCTCAATAAGCTCTTCCACTAAATAAAGAAACAGCTCTTCTTTTTGGAATGCCTCCTCTTCCTCCGTCATTTTCTGATGAAGGTCTTTTAAAGCAGATGCTACTTCATTCTTATACAAAACATTTTCTTTAAAACGCGGAAGAACCTCCTCTCCCTTCATCTCAAATACAGCTTTTTTCATCACATCCGCTTTTACATTAATACAGCGGTAATCCAATGTTCCTCCATCCACCTGCTCACAGCTGTGGGTATCGTACGGATTGAAAATAAGTACATCGCCCGGCTGAATAACATATTCATCTCCCTGGCAGATTAACTCCCGATCTCCCTCCTCGATAAAGCCAATTACATAATAATCATGAAAATGCGCCGGAAACTTTTGTGTGATTCCTTTAAAACGATATGCTTCCACATCTAAATCCGGATCTAAATAAATCGTTCGCGTTTCATCTGCCATACTTATTTCTCCCTCCTTACACCGCTTAACCTTCTTCTAAACTAACAAATACTCTCTGTATTTTCTTGTATGATATTGCGCTTTTTTACATAAAACAGCCGCCGAAAAGTTTTCCGGCGGCTGTTACTTACTTTTTATTCGATTTCATAAGCAGCATAAAAATAATAATTAGAGTGAAAGCAGTGAAGGCTAAAAATGGTATCGTCATAAAACCGAACCAATTTATATATTCTGCATTACAAGGCACCCCGCCAACACATGGCTTTAACGGGGCAAACCCCGGTACTTTTTGCTGAAGATAATGATACAGCGAAATACACCAGCCGATAATGGCAATGGGCAGTACATACTTTTTGATTGTAAATTCCTGTTTGAACGTAGCTACTCCAAGGATAAAGGCCAATGGATACATCGCAATCCGCTGATACCAGCATAATTCACACGGTATAAATCCTTTTATTTCACTAAAATAAAGGCTTCCTAAGGTGGCAACTAAAGAAACGACCCAGGCAAAATACATATAAAGCTGTCTCATATCCAGTTTATTCATCTTATTCACCTAACGCTTCGTCAATCGCTGCTTGGATAACCTCGTAATCAAACGTATCATCATCGTCTATCTTAACATTATTAACCATAATCGTTGGAGTTGATTCCACTTCATACTGATTTCTTAAATTATCATCTATTACAAGTTCATCCATAAGCGGATTATTTTCTACATCCTCCGCTAATGCCGCTTCGATATCTTCCATTAATGCCTCTGTATCAATTCCCTCAACCCCATCAGCAATTTCCTCTATTTTATCGTTGGTTACCCATGTCGCTTGCTGATTTTGTGGCTGGTCATCAAACAGGGCATGATGGAAATCCCAATACGCATCAGGGTTCTGCACATAGACAGCTTCCGCTGCTAATGAAGCTAATCGTGACTCTTCTCCATGGAACAATATATTGACATATGAAAATTGCACGTCTCCATTATCTATATAGTCCGCTTTCAATTGTGGAAAAATAGTTTCGTCCCATGCTTTACACCCAGGACATTTATAATCTCCAAATTCGACAACAGTTACTGGAGCGTCTGAGTCTCCATAGATTGGTTGTCCTTCTGTGGAAGGTGCTTCATCAAATTCCCTTCCAAAAGATTCTGAGTCCCGGTTTACGAGCACAACCAGTAACACCAACAGCGCAACAACTATTAACGTTATCGTTACGATTACTTTTAATGGCGATTTTTTCATATAAACATCTCTCCTATCTAGGTAAATATAACATATAAATGTCATTTTGCTCAGCCTGAAATTACAAAAAGTAACTTTGTAACAAAAATTTAAATACAGTACCAATATACATTATTTTTTACAGTCGTACACCTATTTGATTGTCACTTTTATGACAATATCAAAACATCTTCGTTTTGTCTAACCTTGCAATTAAAATGTTTATAAAAAAAGTACTCTATACAAGGCAAGAAGGTCAAGCATCCTGTCATTTGCTAGAATTTTGAACTCCCTCTTAAAAGATAGAAAATCGATACATAAAGTAAAACTATATCACGACGAACAAATAGACTGTTTTATTGCAATAAAGATACATTAAAAATGTGAAGTTGACTTCTCATTTTGCTTTTGATAACATAAAATGAGAAATCAACTTCACATCACTAAAGAGAAGAGAGATGTCATGATCGTTATCAATAAGGTGCAGACATTTAGAAAGCAAAAAAAGATGACACAGGAGGCATTGGCAAATAAGGTCGATGTATCCAGAAAAACGATTGTTTCTTTGGAAAAGGGCAATTACACGCCTTCTTTATTGTTGGCATTACAGATAGCAAAAGTACTGGAAACAGATATTAACGTTATTTTTTATTTAGATGAGGAGTGATCCTGCTATGAAGAAAATTATATTTGAACAAACGGGGAATATCATTATGATACTGCTCCTGACCTTGGGAATGATACAAACGGTTCTAACTGCTACTGTAAATAAAGGCTCTTTTTCTTTTTCCTTTGAATTCGGCATTTTTTGGTTTTTATTTTTAGGCTGGCTAATTATTTTTGGCATTGCCCGATTTTGGTACGGGAAGAAAAAGAATAATGAAGGCTATAGCACTCGAAAAGGAGAATTCAGCACGCAAGATGAACGGGAGGAGTTAATCTCCAAAAAAGCCAGTCTGATTACCTTTAAAATGCTGATCTCCTTATGGGTTGTCCTTCTTTTTCTGTGCTTCGGACTCGGTTTATTCGTTACAGATATCAAAACCTTACAAACCATGGTTATCGGCATGTTGGGAGGCAGTCTTATTATAGGGTTTCTCTCGTATCTGACTGTCTGGATAATACTTGATTCAAAGGATTAATCTGCAAGCTACAAGCAATATCATAAAATAACTATTGATATAAGCGGTTTTATACAATTGGCAGACTTATAGTAAGCCTGATTTAGTTACAGGCTTACTCCGCTGACTAAAGGTGAGAATAATCATGATTAATGATTTCCACTAATTCAAACGTATCTTTATCAAATTTAAATTTCAAAATACAGCAGTTAGCCATTCCGCTTTGCTGGTCAATTTGACTGGTATGACTCCAGATTCGCATAAATTGCCGGCAGGAGGCACCATGAGAAACAGCCAATACAGTGTTGCCCTTTTCCTCCTGCATTATTTTCAGCAGCGTATCCGAAACCCGCTTTCTCAATTGCATTTCTTCTTCACCGCCATAAGCCACAAAAAAATCTCTATAAGGAAGCTGCGGATTCAAGTATTCATGTTCCGCTTCAAACGTTCCGAAATTCCATTCTTTTAGTCCCTTTACTCGCTTATATGGCATATCCGTAATTAGTTCTAATGTATCACAGGCTCGTTCAGAAGTTGAAGCATAGGCGCTGTCAAAGGTAATTTCATTGTCGGAAAAATATTCCGCTGCAATTTTAGCTTGGTTCATTCCTTTTTCTGTTAATGGCGAATCACACCAGCCTTGAATCTTTTTCTGCTGATTAAAGAGTGTTTCCCCATGCCGCATTAAATATAATGTTTTCTCCATCTTTTTCTTCCTTTCTTTATCCATAATCATAGCATTCAACATGTTAACTTTGTTATGAGCCTATCATTTTTCAAAACTTATGGAAAGCAGAACACGCTTATCCTATCTTTGACTTCTGCCCCAAGCTTAAATAATAAAAGGCAGGGTTTGATTTTCAAAGAAAGTAAAGATGGATATCCATACACTAGAAAAGAAAGCCTATAAATCAAAAAAGGCTTTCTTTACGATGCAATTCGGCTTGAAGTACAATAATTCCGCTATCAATCTAGTTTAATCAGGCCAGCCGCTGACTTAAATCATATCTGTTATAACCTTAAAAAATTCATAAACAAAATACCCGGAAAAACCAATTAGTACGATACCGGCAATAATAGAAAATCCTTTGATCATTGCCCGGTTCATTACTTTTCGCGTTGTAGCTACAATCGCCAGCAAACCGATATCATGCAGTAAAATTCCTGTTAAAATCCCAGCAGCAATAAGTAAGAAATTGGATGGCTGCTCTGGATTATATGTGTTACTTAAAACAGCTCCAAAAACACTCAGCCAAAACACAACATTTCCTGGCGAAATAGCCACAAGAAATCCATTTCGGTAGGAGGAGCGTATGGATTTAGCAGGTTTTTCCCCTGCCAATGTAATATCACTATCAGCATTTTTAATCGATTCATAACCAATCAGAAATAAAAAGACTGCGCCGACCAGCCACATAGGGATTTGTATAAAAGGTAATTGCAGAATAGATGCTAAACCTAAATAAAGCGCAGCAATCAAAACAAAATCGATTGTCATTCCGCCTAATCCTACAGCCCAGCCATGCATAAACCCATTTTTTAGACCCTGCTTTGTCATTTCAATGGTAATCGCTCCCACTGGCATCGCAATAGCAAGTCCTGCTATCACATATGTAAAAAATAATGCCATATCTTTCGTTCCTCCCAAAAAGAAAATATTTTCTATCATACTATAAAATACAACTAATGTATATCTATACATTTCCTTTTATATTTATTCTTTCCGAAAAGGCGGCAAACTGCTTTCTGATGGTAAAGATAAGCTAACACTCTCTGAATATCCTTTTAAATAAAAAAGATATAATTAATTAGCAACCTTCTAATTGCCCGAATAAACCGCACCTTTAAAATACATAAAACGAATATGATGGGTTATTCATTGCGCATAAAAAAAAGAGGCTCAATATATGAACCTCTTTTTCTATCATTTTATTCCTCGGCGCTAGAAGCATCTACGTTATTGCTTTCATCCTGCTCATCATCTTCTTCATCTTGCTCTTCATCATTTTCGTCATTATTTGCGCTGGCAACGTTATTTTCAGCCTGTTCTTCTTCTGGAGCATCTGCAGACTCAGAATCTGCCGCTTCCGCCGCCGCAACATAATTTCGGATTTGATATCGTTCTGTGTCAGACAGGTCGTCCCATTGTTTGTAATTAGTCATGAATGTTAAAGCAAGAACAAGCAGCAAAATTGGCGTAATGCCAGTAATTATTTTTTTCACTTTACCTTCCTCCTGTTAGATTAATCTTTGACTTGCACTATACCGTTTCTCCGTTCATCTGCCACACCATAAATGGAATTAGATTCATCATCGATAACAAGTGCCTGAATTCCTCCATAAAAATCGTGTTCCGTTTGATTGTAGATTTCATAGCCCCGGGCCCTCAGACCTGATTGAATATCGGTATCTAACTCGCCTTCTGTGAAAATATCATTATCTTCAATGTAAAATCTATCATCCCCGACGGCATCTTCAAGCGTTTCATCAAACATCAAATATTTCACGAGCACTTGTGTCATCACCATCGGGATCCTCTTACCGCCTGGCGAGCCAATTCCGATCATCCGGTCACCATTTGTCAAAATGGTTGGGCTCGTGAAGCTTCTTGGTGTTTTCCCTGGCTCAATACTATTTAATGACTCATCCCTTTGACTGAAGTTTTCCATTTGGTTATTCATGAAAAACCCGCCTACATCGTCACCGGAGCCAAAGAAATTCCCTAAGGTATGCGTTGCTGATACCATTGTACCATCTTGGTCGACAATGACAAAATGTGTCGTATTATCGTGGTCTTCCTCATCGGATACCGAATCATTCACTTCATAGTCCTCGGATAATTCATCGAGTGAAATCGTGTCCGCCATCTGCTGTGTATGCTCAGGTGATGTCAGTTCATCAGCAGACATCGCATCCGTAAAGAATCTGTCCCCCACATTTTCAACGCGGTCATCATAGGACCGTTTGGAAATTTCTCCAATCAGATGCATATAATCTCTTTGATTATTCTCCGTCGACCCAATATTTAACTGCTCCGCCATTTGCAGAGACTGAATCAGTGTCACTCCTGCTAACGGCGGCGGCGCAGAATACACATCATATCCGGCAAAGGTGCCGTGCGCAGCTTCCGTCGTTTCTGCGGTATAACCGCTTAAATCCTCCGCCGTTATTGTTTCCTCATGTTCTAAGATTTGGTCTGCAATTGGTCCGTTATAAAAAGCATCCGCTCCGCCTTCCTGAATTTGACGTAAAGTATCTGCTAATTCAGTCTGCACCAATGTATCGCCCGCTTCTAATATGTCATTATCCGGGAAAAATTGTTCCAGCTCTGGAACATTCATCCGGTAAGAGCCTTTACTAAGCCGGTCTACCAAATGTCCGTCAACTTGAAACCCTTCTTCTGCATAATCGATTGCCGGCTGGATCAGATCCTGCATATCCATCGTACCTAAATCCTTATTGAGATCCTCCATTCCCCTTACTAAACCTGGAATAGCAAAGGTTTCCGGCTCTGCACCTGATTCTGGTGCCGTTTCACGGTACTCATAAACGGTAGGCTCCTCTGCATCATGCGGGTAGACAAGCATCTCTCCGCCGCCGCCGATACCTGAACCATAGGGCTCTACAACGCCAAGCACGTAGGAAACGACTACTGCCGCATCCGCTGCGTTCCCGCCTTCTTCCAATACTTTATTCCCTGCTTCTACTGCTAATGGATGCGAAGCGCTCACACCATATCCTTCTGACGAATTGATTGTCTCCGATTGTTCGACACCATAATCGGTCGTTGTCGTATCCGATTCAAACATTCCTTGCTGAGCATAAACAAATACCAGCCCTGCTACGACAATAACTCCCAATATAATCATAAGTTTTTTATTGCCCATTATCAGAACTCCTTCCTTCTAAAACATCAGAATGATCCACTTCCAGAATCAGCTTCCCATCTTCTTTTTCAAAATTCTCTTCCGGCTGATTATTCATTAATTGCATATGAATTTTCATTTGGTTATATTTGTTTTCTGTTACGTAAGGCTGTGCTCCATCTATACGCAGCGGCGTAATCTCAAACCTGCCTGTCCCGTCGCTTAATAGATCATACTGCACAATCGCACTATCCTTTGTCCTGGACCAGCCCTGGTCAAAAACAAAGTTGCCCAGTCCGTAAAAAATAACACCATCTTTATATTTTTCCACTTCTGATAACACGTGCGAGTGATGTCCAATAATTGCATCTGCGCCGGCATCAATCATTGCCCTTGCTAACTCGGTCTGTCTCGGGTGCGGCTGATTATCATACTCAACCCCCCAGTGCATGTTCACAAAAACAAGGTCTGCCTCTTGCTTCGCTTCTTCAATCATTGGAAAAATATTATCCGGCAACGAACGGGCTACGCCTGCCCGGTAACCAAGCGCTGAGAAGCCCTCTACAAGCGCATCTGTATAACCAAGTGTTGCAATTCTTATTCCATTCACGTCCTGATAATCAACAGCTGTTGCTTCTTCTACATTTTCCCCGGCACCAACATGGGCTAAACCTGCACTATCAAGTGCCGAAATCGTATCAGTCAGTCCTTCTGCGCCATAATCCATCATATGGTTATTAGCCAGATTGAGCATGGTAAAATTCATTTCTGCTAAAGCTTGAGCTGCCTCTTCACCCGTATGTAGATGAATTCGTTTATCTATTTGCTCATAATTATCTTCATCTTGCAATAAAATCGGATTCTCAAAATTACCAGACACATAATCCGCATTGTCAAAGAAAGGCTTCACTTTTTCAAATGGATAGGTTACTCCGTATCTCTCTGTCACATCTTCCACGTGACGGCCAAACATGATGTCACCGACAAAAGTAGCTGTCAGCTCTGAATCATCTCTGCTTTCAACCTGTGCTACATCTGGTGAAAAGAAAATTTTATGTCCGATAATGAAGACAACAACAACAGCTAAACCGATGGCCACATGTTTACCGGCAGATTTTTTATGACGTTTCCCCATCCGTAATATTTTTTCTTGATATGTTAATTTTTTAGACATATTAACCCTTCCTATATGATGTAATAAACGCTTAAAATAACAAAAGTAAGTCCACCTAATAGAAGCGAACTTCCGATAGTAATAATGGCTCCTTGTTTTTGAATGGTATTGGCGATAAGACCGGGTACAATAACCCCAATCCCTCTAAACTCCAATATTTCAAACGGGAGCACCGGATAGGTGAAATCGAGGAGCAGCTTCAACACAATTCCTACGGATAACATAGCAGCAAATTTTCTGCGTCCATAAAGCAGGACAATGCGTGAAAGTCCGTATGTCACAATAACATATGTTAAAAGACTGATACCAAAAATAACGGCAATAAAGATAGGCTGGTCAAAAACCAGTGCTAAATATCCAGGCACAACCAGTCCTGCCGGAACAATGCCAGTTTTCTCTGAAAAAAGTAAGCTTAGAATAACTCCAAGCACGAGTGCAATATATAAATCTGAGCCAAACATTCTATGATCCTCCTATTTCTCTGTTTCTGTGCCGGCATGGAATTTTTCAACTAATGGTTCGGCAGCACCGTGGATATTCCCTATTCCATAAATCATATTATCTGATGATATCTCGATTAATGTTTCATAGATTTCATCCGTTGATTTTCCTTGAAGATCCATTACTTGATTAACTTCCAGTTTGCCAGATTTTACAGCATTCTTAATCGGGTCTGCCTTTTCCCCAATCAATACAAGCACATGCATCGGCAGGTGCGGCAATACATCATCCACAAATTGAATGGTCCGGTCCACACGGTCTGCCCGGCAGTTCATTACGATAATCGGGTTCTTCGCGGGATATCCTAATGACGCTACATTCTTCCAAATGTTAATGGTAGAAACAGAGTCATTGGCCGCAAAACCGTTAACGAAATAAGTTTCGGAATCCTCATGGCTCACCTGCTTAATCCACATCGCGCCCGGATCCGGCTGCGCCTTAAGCATTCCGCGAAATGCTGTTTCTTCATCAATATCCAATGCTTCCGCAACTGCTAAAGCGAGCGAAGCATTTTCCGGGAAGATCATATAATCGAATTTGCGTAAATATGCATCCGGAATTTTGCTGTTATCGGCAACGATCACTTTCGTGTTTCTTTTCGCTGCTTCTTGTTTAAAATACTCTACATAAGGACCTTCCGAGATAATTAAATGCCCATTATGCGGAATCGTCGCTGTAAAGGCTTCGGCAATCTCATCTAATGTTGGCCCCATGACATCCATATGGTCTTCCAGCACATTAACAATTACACCAATATTCGCTTGGAGCAGCTTCTCCTGAAAAACAATTTGATAATCCGGGTTGACCGCCATACACTCACTTACCAACGCCTCGGCGCCCAAATCGGCTGCTTTTTTCACAACGATTTTCTGTTCACGGATATTCGGGCCCTCGGGACGTCGAACAATAGGCTCTTCCTCCGGCGTATTCCAATAAATCATCCTTGCTGAAGTACCAGTCGTTTTCCCGATGGTCTTATATCCTGCTTCTTTAATAATACCTGTAATCAGCCGCGTTACTGTTGATTTCCCACGGATTCCATTCACATTCACCCGAATCGGCAAAGCATTCACATGCTTTTTATGCGAATTCCACTCCAGGATACCGATAACCAGTACAATAACGAGCACAATTGGAATCAATAACATAACTATACCCTTCCTTTATCATTCATCAAATCATGAAAATCGCAGAATTTCATTTCGCAATCATCAGCTGTCATGTTTAGACACACTTTGACAGCACGTTAGACATTTTAACAAAAAAAATAAGTGTTACTAAGAAAAAATCTTTTTTTTATTCTATTTGTAATCTGTGTGACTAAACTGACTTTCAAATGTAATGTATTGTAATTTTATAAAATTTATGTCGATTACTTCTGCTATATTTCAAGACTTTCTAATCTATTATATCAATTTTTATAGGATTGTCGTTTTTCAAATCCCTTCTTACGCTTCATTCGCAGAAAAAAGTAACAAAGGAGAATTTATCCAATTGATGCACTGCCCATAAGTTGACCTTGATGAAGGCACACACAAGAAAACGGATATCGAATCATTCACCTAATCAAACCCGTTATATAGCAGGAATCTGCCGATCTATAGTTTTCAAATTCAACGAAATTAATATTCCGATAATCAGCAAGCCAATAATTTTAAAGGGGTATTAAAAAAAATGGCGCATCAAATTTAAGAAAATTCTGCTAAAAATGACAGAATATAAAACGAATTGGTTTAATATACCACGTTCGAGCAAATTCTAAACCAACTGAATCACAATAAAAGAAACACTATGACTCAGACAAATAAGCTGTACGTGTTATGAAATATACAGAGTTACTGCATAAACACTAGGATTAGAGAGCAAAATACAGTTATTAATAATGGCAAACTTCATCGAGCAGGAGATTTTTCTGATGAATGAGACTCCGATAATAAAAATTGAAAGGTAGGTGATTAGATGAAATACGTTTTGGCATTCTTCATTAAATTTGCTCTGACAACAGGAATATTATGGGTCACTTTAGGTTTGATTTTTCAAATTTCTTTCAGCAGCTTGATGATGACCAGTTTGATTTTAACTGCCGTTGCATTTGCAGGTGATATGCTGATTCTTCCCCGGATCGGGAACATAGCAGCAGCAGTAGGTGATTTTGCACTTGCTTATATCGGCATCTGGGGAATCGGCGCTTTACTGTATGATAATGCACTTTCTGTGGATGGAGCGGCATTAATAGCTGCTTTTCTAATTACGATAAGTGAACTTTTTTATCATCGATATTTGCGTAATTTTGTGTTTGATTATGTAGAGAGGGAGGAGAAACACATTCATTCGGATAGCTTGCAAACAGAAATAAGTGAAGAATTTCATGCTAAAAAAGACAAAAACAAATAAAAAACTATTTCGGCTTGATATTTTCGCAAGTTTTTCCCGTCAACGCCTGAAAGTATAAATTAAGTCTAACGGCAAAGCATAAGAGAAATAGAAAAATAAGGAGTGGTTCCCATGAAATTAGCCTCCCATGAATTACATGAGTTAAGTGAGCTGATTGCAGGGTGTTATAATACAATATCTTGCATGGCAGGCTTTATCAATCAAGCCCAAGACCCTGAATTGAAGGGTTTATTACAAAGGCACTTCCCGTTACATGTACAAGACTATAATCTAAAAGTAGAATTTGTTCAAAGCGAAACAACACCGGATATTACAAAATTTCAGCCTGCTCAGATAAATCCGATGTTAGCCTCTTATACGCAGGCTCCCGTTTCAGAATTTCCTGCTGCAACGCCGCGAACAGAAGTACAGCAGCATACCGACCGTGAAATTGCTACAGCTTATCTGCTTAATCAGAAGAGTTCAGCCAAAAATTATGGTAATGCTTCTGTAGAATGCGCTAACCCGGATTTAAGAACGTTTTTGGAACATGCCTTTTTGAACAGCAATCACCATGCTTACGAGGTTTGGCAGTATATGACAAAAAAAGGCTATTACCCATTAATGGCCGCACCGGATCATGCCATTCAGACGATAGCATCTATCTACCAGCCAGTTGAGCAGCCGCCTCAATTATAAAAACAATTAAAAACCAGGAGCAGAATTTCAGCTTCTCGCTCCTGATTTTTAACGAACTTCTACACTATCTTTTTTCTCTCAACATATTCTTTTTGCAAAATTCCCATATGAATCATATCGTACCACTTCCCGTCCCGAAATAGAGCCTCTCTGCTTTTCCCTTCCAATTCAAAACCAAGCTTCTTATACAGATGGATTGCCCGCTCATTAAAGGAAAACACCCGTAAGGATATCCGGTGCAGATTCAGTTCAAGAAAAGCATAATCAAGCAGCAATTCCATTCCTTCTGCCCCGTAGCCCTTTCCCCAATATGCTTTCTCGCCAATATCAATTATACATTCTGCGTTCCGGTTTTTATGATCTATGTGAATGAGGGAGACAATCCCAATGGCCTTATCCTTTTGCTTATCAACCATCATATACCCTTTTGACGTGTCTGATTTTAAAATAGCATACTCTACAAAATCCTCGGTAGCTTTTATTGGATATACATCTAAAGCAGGACTGGTTGAATGCATGACCTCTACATCATTTCTCCATTTGTGATAAAGCTCTGTATCCTCTTTGGTCATCTTTCTCAATTGAAGCCTTGCTGATTCAAATAACAAACAATCACTCCTTATATACTAATTTTTCCAAAGTAAAGCGCAGAATGGATAATTGTTCCCGTACTTTCGTTTGTTTGTTTCCCAGCTGAAAAGTATCGAGCATCAGTCCATTTAAAAAAGAAATCATATATCTGGAAATCCGCTCTGGCCGCTGCTGCAGCTGAAATTCTTTATTTTGATTACCCGTTCTTAATACTTCTTCTATCGCTTCCGTTATTTCATCGTAACGCTGGGATACATAAGAAAAATCGTCTTTATGCTGTTGCGCGGTTAAAAAGAATTCCGCTTTTGCCCGAAGCAAAGACTGATGGATATTTTCAATAACCTGCTGCTGCCTTTCCAGCCAGCGCTGGAGCTGGGGCCAAATCCGTTCATCATCTGACACTTCAAAAAACTGCACATCCCTTTGATCGTCTTCTCTTAGCACTTCCAAAAAAATATGATCCAGATTATTAAAATAACTGTATATTGCCCCCCTCGATACACCAGCTTCATCCATGATATCCTGCATCGATGTCTGCACATAGCCTTTCTTGATAAAGACCCCTTTCGCAGCCAAAACCAAATTTCTTCTCTTTTCTTGCTTATAAGCCTCACTTACTTTAGGCATCGAATCACCTCGATTTTAATCAATAAAATATACAACAGTGTCGTTTATTTCATTATAACGACACTGTTGTATATTTTCAAATTTGAACTGCTTCTGCTTTTTGTTCAGCCAGAAAGATGAGATGGTCATATAAAAAGATTGCTGATTTATATAATCCAGCAATCTTTTTATAATAACCGTATTTCATTCTCTAATAAGCCATCTGCGCTATTTCTGTTCACCGTCGACATATCTCCCGAAATCAGGAACAGCTGTCTGATCAAATGTTTTTACTAATTTCTTCAGTCCTTCAGACAGTTCCTCTTCATACATTGGTTCTCCGTGCCCTGTTATTGCGATTGCAGGTTTTAAGGCTTCCAGCGTTTGAACCGATTTCTTTGCTGCTTCCCAATCTGTTGTGAAATATCGGGGCGGTCCGTGTATTTCTCTCTCCTGTACCATCACTTTATACAAGGAATCCTGTTTCACAGTAATAAAAGCATCTCCAGCAATCAGCATTCGATCGGATTCTCTATATAAGGAAACATGTCCCGGAGAGTGTCCGGGGGTGTGTATCCATTTACAGCCAGGCATCTCTGGCACACTTCCATCAGCCGGGAGCTCCACTATACTGCTTCCAATGTCAATGGGCTCATTAGGAAACATGGAAGACGCTTTAGCAACCAGCCCGCCCTCCACACTCGGATCCGGCTCAGGATAACTCTTTTTTCCGGTCAGAAATGGAAGCTCCAGCTTATGGGCATAGACTGGGACATTCCAATGCTTCACTAAATCAACCAGTCCTCCCACATGATCAAAATGACCATGTGTTAAAATAATTGCTTTTGGCCTGCTGTTCTTGCCAAAACGTTCCTCTGTCACAGCTATAATTTTATCTGCTGATTTCGGCATACCTGCGTCAATCAATACAACGCTTTTTGTTTCTGGGTCTTGTACGAAACAAATATTAACAATTTGGATGGTATGACAATAGATGTCTGGCAAAACTTCTGTCCCGGCACCGCTGTTCACAGATGTAGCCGGAATATATTCATAATCCGCTCCGTTCTGATTCATTTTTTTATCTCCTCCTAATATGCCATTGTTTAAATGAATACAATGATACCTTTCCTTTGCATTACATTTTTATCCCTTTTGGAGAAAGATTTTTATATTTTTTCTGGACAAAGGTTTATAGCAGTCCTGTTAAGCAATGCGTTTAAATAATTGTTTCCTCTGCTTAAAAGTTTCCATTATTTAACTAAAAATCAACCGAAGCTGAACCATCGAATTTTTTAAAAAATATGTTATATTAAAACAGAGAAAGGAGTTTTACCATGTCAAAAAAGATTCTGATGATTGCTCTGACATTATTAAGTGCAATCGTCTGTATTTTATTAGCTGCGCGACAGCCGACAGGTCCCAATACCATTTCCTATGATGATCTTGGCGGTTTATTTATTTCCATAGGGATGGTCGTCGTGTTATTTTTACCGCCCTTTCTTTTATCATTCTTCCATCATGTGGTGGTAAGAACTATTTCAGCAATTTATCAAGCCTTGATTGCCATTTCTTTTACCGGGCTTATTTTGGGAAGCTTTTTTGCATCGACGGGTGCGGCTGTTACGATTACAGCAATCATCGGCACGATTTTAAGTATTGCAAGTATTTTTGTAACCCTTTATGCAGGAAAAACAAAAAATACATACAGCTTCTAAAATGGATTGGATAATTATCTTATCCATTTTTTTATGAAGAAAATTCTTTATTATAAGAAACATTTTTTCCTAAATTAAAACCAGGGTGCTGTTCATTTTTCGAACAGCACCCTGGTTCTATATAGATTATGCTTTTTCCTGTACAAGATTATCCTGTTGCAACTCCGGTTGTTCTTCCTGCGTTGTTCTGCCTCGTTTAATAAAGAATGACAAAATCAACCCGATAACTGCAAATACCGTAGATACCATAAAGGCATCATTGATTCCCTGTACCTGTGCAAGGTTAGCTGCATGGAGCATATCTTGCTGGTTTGCAGGATTAAAATGATTATCTGCAATAATACCTTCTATACTGTTTTTAGCCTGGTTCGTCATAACTGTTACTAAAAACGCGGTCCCAATTGCTCCTGCTACAGAACGTACAGTGTTAACCATTGCTGTACCATGCGGATGAAGCCTTTGCGGCAGTTGATTTAATCCAGCCGTCATAATAGGCATCATAATCATGGACATGCCGAACATACGAATGGTGTAAATAACAATCAGGTACGAATAGCTTGTTGTATCGGTAAGCTGTGTAAATAAATACGTTGTTACGACAGTTATCGCTAAACCGAAAACAGCAAGCGGGCGTGCACCAATTCGATCAAATACCTTACCAGTAATCGGCGACATAATCCCCATTACGATCGCTCCCGGCATCAACATCAAACCGGAGTTCATCGGGCTGACACCTAAGACATTTTGTAAATATAGCGGAATCAGCAGCATTGGAGCAAACATAGCTACCGTAATTGCTATATTAATCACCGTGGTCAGAGAAAAAATACGATCCTTGAACACCCGGAAATCCAACATAGGGACATCTGCCTTTAATTCACGTAACACAAATAAAATTAATCCAACAAAGCCGACGACTAATCCGGTGATTACTGTTGCATCTGTCCATCCGTTTGTTCCGGCTGTACTAAAGCCATATAGAATTCCGCCAAACCCGAGGGTAGATAGAATAACCGCTATTACATCAATATCCGGGAAGGTCTGTTTGGTAACATTTTTCAAGAAAACAGCTCCAAGAATAATTGTTAAAACAGCAATTGGGAAAATGATATAGAACAGTAATCTCCATGAGTAATGTTCTACTACAAAGCCGGATAATGTCGGGCCGACCGCTGGCGCGAAGATAATCGCAATACCAATAACCCCCATCGCTCCTCCGCGTTTTTCAACCGGGAACAGTGCCAGAACCACAGTTGTTAACAGCGGCATAATAATCCCTGCGCCGACTGCCTGAATAATACGTCCGGCCATCAATATAGGGAAATCTGGTGCAATCCCGCAAATTAATGTTCCCAGCGCAAATAAGCTAATTGCTGTTAAAAACAGCTGTCTTGTCGAAAATTTCTCCATAAAAAATGCCGTAATCGGAATAAGCACCCCATTAACCAGCATAAATCCTGTCGTAATCCACTGTGCTGTACTTTCTACGATATCTAAATCCTCCATTATCGAAGGCAATGCTACATTCATCAATGTCTGATTCAAGAGCGATACAAATGCGCCCAGAATGATAACAGCAAGAATGGGCCCTTTTTTTATATTGTTCATTGTTGATTCAGCCATAATACTTTCTCATCTCCTATTTCTTCTACTATTCTTTTTTCAACTAATTCCAGTCATTGATTTGGAAGATACAGCTTCACTTCACTTATTCCGCATAACGAAAGAAAAAGAATGTTAAAAAAATCACATTCCAATCCTTTCTTCTTATTTACTTCACTTTTAAAAAACGGCTACACGGTCTGCAATGTTTTTAAAAATACTTCTATCCGATGCACAAGCGGCTGACATTCTTCTATCTCAGCTAAAAACAAAAGTAATGATTTAACTAAAAACGTTCTGGGTTTCTTTTCATGGATTTCTGCTTGTAAAGATTGCACGGCTGCAGCATACTCTTCTTTTTCCTCATCATACAGCGCCAATTTCTTTATTTTTTTCTCCAGTTCTTCCAAAAGCTGATTGATTTGCTGTTCTGGAGATTTCGGTTCTAAGTCTGCTTGAAAAGCCTCGTATTCTTTCATTTCCAAAGGTGTCAACACAGGTTCTGCCTCTGTTGTATTTTGTACGATCGTATCAAACCGCTCCACGACAAAACGGGCAACATCTTCAAAATCAAGCTCCTTGTGATCTCGAAAAATCAAAGAAGTATACTCTTTTAATGTCCCCTGAAACATCAGTGCCAGATCCCAGATGTACGGCTCTACTTGGCTTCCATAAGCCTCCATAAAGCAATCCTTATACCAATTCATCATCGTGATTCGGATTCGTTTCATAAGCAAAGAAATTTTCGGATTGTCATGCGGAGGCAATGCTGTCAGTAACATACTCAAGTAATCTTTATTTTCACGAATCCCGTCAAACTGTACAACCACCTTTTGAATCAGCTTTTCTTTCGGAGGCAGGGTGGCATCCAGATTGAGATTTTCAGCCTGCTCCAGCATTTTCCGATGATTATGCCGGATAACCTGTATCAATAAGTCTTCCTTCGAATCAAAAAAATTATATAATGTTCCTTTGGAAATTCTGCAGTCATTAGCAATTTCCTGAACCGATGTGGCAGCATATCCTTTTTTAGAAAAAAGATGAATCGCGGATTGCATAATTTCTTCTTTTTTATCCATTATTTATCCCCTTTTTAAAACACATCTCTTCCGCATTTTTGCTTTCTGATATCCCTGTTCCTAAAAACAACTAGATCATATTACTGTTAGCTTTCTTTCATCCATATGACCACTAAGTCAAATTAGTACTATCAAGTCACTGACATATTATAATTGACCGTTTGGTTTTTTGTCAACTACTCAGTTCTATTATAATTAGACGAGAGGATCCCCAACCTCAAGGCAGGCTAACGTCGTAACGTCCTGGGGTTGCGATTACTCACCCCATCGAAAACATTTGTACGTCGGAATGTTCAGGGTGAAACCCAATGAGTAGGTGGGAGGTGAATTGCCTTTTTGCATTTACGAACATAAGTTTGCATGGTGTAATGTTCTTGAAAGACGCTCTTTGAAAACTAAACATAGCAGGTTGTGGCGAGAATCGTTGCTTTGCCACGTAAAATGTTCAAGCCAAACATGGCAGCCAGGACACACAAACATGTGAACCTCATATAGGCTGAAACGTAATTTCAGGAGGCAGGACCAATGGGCTAGCGAGGTTGGGTGTTTTTAGCACACCGATGTGTCAGCTCCACTGGCGGTTAATCGTCATCTTGAAAGTCGACACCCCAGAAACCCACACTTCAAATTTTTTAGAAATGAAGTCGCGGGAGTATTCATAAGTGAATAATTTATTTAAAAAGAGCCATACTTTTGCCAGTATGGCTCCTTAAAGGGAAACTTTCATCAAGGGGATGTTTTGTATCTCTCATTGAATATTTAGTTGAATGAATCGATTTAAATATACCTGCAATAAGCTAAACTATCCGCAGCAATTTACTGCCCCGCAATTGCTCTATAAAAATCTCTAAGGTTTTCGTTTGGAATGGCGATTTCGTAATAATAGAAAACGCACGCGTAAAAGGAAACCCTTCCATAGGCACTATCTTTAAATCACCATATTTTACTTCCTTTTGAATCGCCCATTTCGAAAGCAGCGTAATGCCTAATCCAGACGCAACAGATTCTTTGATTGATTGGGTACTGCTAAATTGCATCAACCGGGCAGGGTGAATGCCAGCCTTTTGAAAAAAGTTTTCCGTCGCCGCTCTCGTACCTGAACCATGTTCGCGCACAACCCATGTTTCATTTGCTAAGTCACTCAGCTCGATTTTCGTTTTTTGATGGAACAGCTTATTTTCTGCCGAAGCAACGATAACCATTTTATCTTCTGCTAATTCCTCAATCATCATGTCCTTCCTGTTAAATTCTCCTTCTATTATTCCTACATCCAGTTGATGCGTTGCAACCAAATCCGCTATTTCAGCAGTATTCCCAATCGTCACAGCTGGTTCGATATCCGGATGTATTTCCAGCAGGTCAGCAATAATCCTTGGTAAAACATATTCCCCAAAAGTGTAGCTTGCTCCAATGGCTAAGGGTCCATTCGCTCGATTCATCAAATCATCCACTAAATGCTGCATGGTTGTATATAAGCCCAGTATTTCCTTCCCATAATGATAAACAATTTCTCCAGCTTTATTTAAACGAACATATTTGTTGCTGCGTTCCAATAACCGTATGCCTGCACTCTCCTCCAATGTACGAATATATTGACTGACCGCCGGCTGGGTCATGTAATGCTCCTCCGCCGCTTTGGAAAAACTCTGCTTTTCTGCAACGGTTATAAATATTTGCAAATGCTTATCCATCCCTTCACCCTCTTTCCTCTCATTTCTATTATAACAATTTACTTATCCTGTTTATTATAATAAATTATTTTCCTTATGCATTTATGTTGGCTATGCTATAAGAAGGAGGTGCTTTTATGACTTCACAAGCATCACATCGAATAAAACGACAGCGTTTAAATTCTGCAAAAAACTGGATTGGCGGTATTGGATTTACCTTTTTTATTGCCTTGCTCGGGTTCTTCTTAGCAAAAGTTCCTGGCTTTAACCATGCTGGGCAGCTCGCCTGTGCTATCATTATCGCCATCATTTACAGACAATTTTTTGGTTATCCGGAAGCGCTGCGTTCTGGAATTACGTTTTCATCTAAAAATCTGCTCCGCTTCGCTATCATTTTGTATGGATTAAAACTAAACATCGATACCATATTGCATGATGGGCTCGGACTCCTTGTACGTGATGCGTTTATTATTCTGTTTGCAATCAGTGTGATGATCTGGCTTGGCAAGGTATGCAAAGCAGATAAAAATATTTCGCTTCTGCTCGGAATCGGGACAGGAGTTTGCGGTGCTGCCGCCATTGCAGCTGCAGCACCAATTATGAAGACAAAGGATGAAGATACTGCTATCAGCGTCGGGATTATTGCAATGATGGGCACTGTCTTCGCACTTGGATATTCATTATTGCGTCCTGTCTTACCATTAACCGCTTTGGATTATGGAATTTGGTCGGGAATCAGCCTGCATGAGCTTGCCCATGTTGCTATTGCAGCAGATCCGGCTGGAGAAGATGCATTAGCCATTGCATTACTTGCTAAATTAGGACGTGTATTTTTACTTATTCCTCTTTGTTTTATTCTTATTTATATAATGAAAATCAAAACAAGCGGTTCTCAAACACAAAATAAGGTTGATTTTCCATGGTTTCTGCTTGGTTTTATCCTGATGAGCCTTATTGGCAGCTATGTGCTTGGACACACCATCCCTATATCTGAAAATATGATGGAAGGAATCTCCGCAGCAACCACATGGATATTGACAGTAGCTATGGTCGGGCTTGGATTGAATGTCAACCTGAAAGACTTGCGGTCAAAGGCTTTAAAACCGTTGCTGGCAGTGACTGTTACATCTGTTTTTCTTTCTATTATTGCTTACTTTATTATTTGAATACGTTATAAAATGAAAATTTACTCAGCGAGAGTTTCGTTTTATGTTATGATAAATGAAAAAAACAATGGAGGTAACTGACATGTCCATGGAAATTATTCTGATTGCTGTTATTGCTGTTGCTGTTATTTACCTGTTAACGTTACGAAATAGAGATAAATCCACTAATGGACAAAGGAAAGAGCTGCAATCTCCAGAAGAAATTCTACCCGAAATTCAGCAAAGACTTGAAGCAGGTGAGGATAAAATTAAATTGATCAAGTTTGTCCGTATAGAAACCGGACTGGGGTTGAAGGAGGCAAAGGATTTCGTTGAGGGAAATTATAAAATGAATCCTTCCATTGATACAGAGCTTCAAGAAAAAGTACAAGAGATGCTTCAATCAGGGGCAGGGAAAATTAAAGCTACAAAATACGTTCGGGAACAAACGGGATTTGGCTTAAAAGAGGCAAAAGATTTTGTTGATAACGTTGAAAAAGAAGCAAATATGTAATCAAACAAATCAATATAAACAGGGCAGCTCATATGGGCTGCCCTGTTTATATTGATTATTTTATTTCTTTTTTACGAAATTTAGCAAGTACTTCATAAACAATCGGTACAATAACAAGTGTTAACAGTGTAGAGCTTGTTAAACCGCCAATAACCGTAACACCAAGGCCTTTGGAAATGAGACCGCCGCCTTCTGCTCCAATTGCAAGCGGGATAAGCGCTCCAACTGTCGCAAGAGCTGTCATCAGAATTGGACGAAGCCTTGTCGAACCAGCTTCCAGTAATGCTTCTCTGGTAGAAAGTCCTTCCTTCTCCTGATGGATAACGCGGTCAATCAATACAACAGCATTGGTTACCACAATACCAATCAGCATCAGTGCACCAATCATTGCAGAAACACTAAGTGGCTCGCTAGCAATCCATAACGCAACTAAGCTTCCTATTACTGTAAATGGCAGGGAGAATAGAATTGCAAATGGCGCCAATGCTCCGCCAAAGGTAACAACAAGTACAAAGTAAACAATCGCTATAGCTGCCAGCATTGCAAGCCCAAGCTGTGTAAAGGAATCATTGATTTCTTCTGTTACCCCGCCAAATTCTACACTCACACCACTCGGCAGGCCTAATTCGCTGATTTGCTCTTCTACTTCACTAGACACTGCGCCAGCATCATTTGTGCTTATATCCGCTGTAAGAGATGCATACATTTTGCCATCTCTGCGGTCAATGGTATCCGGTGATTTTTCCTCTTTTACATCCATCACTTCTCCAACTGTAACAGTTGTTCCTAATGGAGTTGGAATCTCAATATCCGTTAAATCATCTATGGAATTATATTCTCTTTCTTCTGTCTCTACATAGACATTAACGTCTTCCCCGTCATGTTTCACGGTAGTAAGAACCGGCGCATCACCAGCATCACTTAGATTCATGCCAATTTGAGCTGCTGTCAGACCATATTGGCTTAATTTTTCCTGATCTGCTACAAGTGTGTATTGGTCATATGCTTCAGACATACTGGATTCAGCTTTCTCTAAATCGTTGTTGTTTTCTAAAATAGGTAAAACCTGATTAGAAGCACTTTGGATATCCTCCAGATTATCACCGAAAACATACAGCTCTAATCCACTGCCCATGCTGGCAAAGTCCATACTCTTCCATTCGCCGTTTTCCGTATCTTCATTCAGCGCGTCAATCACTTTAGCAGGCTCTTCACTGAAATTCTCAAAATCATCATCATACTCAATAAAGAACAATGCGGAATTATCTCCGCCCGCCCCCATCATACTCGTCATCGGGTTGCCGCCGCCAAGTGAATACTGATACGTAGTGACACCTTCCCGGTCACTTAAGAAGCTTTCTGCATTACTTGCCGCTTCTTCTGCTTCTTCTTGTGTTTCTCCTGGTTCAGGACTATACGTAGCCATGATCATTTTTTGTTCCTCATCCGGCAGGAAGCTTACGCCAATAACCGGCAAAAGGAATAAACTGAGTACAAGCACAAGAACAGAACCGCCAAAAGTAACTAATTTATGATCTAAGACCCAATTTAATATACGCTTATAAAAACGTGCTAACTTATTTGGCTTCTCTTCATGTCCGTCAGTTTCTTCAACTGTCTTACTGTTTAATTGCTTTTTATATAATGAATGAGCAAGCATTGGCACCACGGTTACTGCAACGAGTAAAGAGGCAGCAAGCGCAAAGACAACAGCAAGTGCAAACGGCATAAATAATTCTCCGACCTGTCCGCTGACTAAACCTAGCGGCAGGAATACAGCTATGGTTACAACTGTTGAAGAAAAGATTGGAACAAACATCTGTCTGGTTGCTTCACGTATCAAATCTTTTCCGCGCAGCTTTTCACCCGGTAAAGCCATTCTCCGGTAGATGTTTTCCATAACAACAATGGAATCATCGATAACCCTTCCGATAGCTACGGTCAACGCCCCCAGCGTTAAAATGTTCAAGGTAATATCCATTTGCTGTAACAGGAATAAAGCCATTAATAAAGATAATGGAATAGAAATAATGGAAATCAATGTCGTTTTGATACTTCTTAAAAATAGCAGAATTATAACGACAGCAAAAATAATTCCAAAGAGAGCCTTGCTCAGCATGGTATTCACTGATTCTTCAATCGGTTCTCCCTGGTCAAATGTAGATGTTACCGTAAGTCCTAATTCATCTTCAAATGTTTCTGCTTCAGCTTTCACTCCATTTACCACATCTACCGTATTCGCATCGGCACTTTTCACGATTTGAATACCAATGGAGTCCTCCCCATTCGTCCGGGAAATAGATTCTGCTTCACCAACCACTTCAATATCTGCAAGTTCGCCAAGCTGTACGGTTGCCATTTCCGCCGGTAACTGCTGTCCTGCCTCAGCTTGATCTGGCATCTCATCACCAGCTGCCTCTTGGTCTGGCATTTCTGCAGATGGATCCATATCTTGTGCTTGTCCATCCTGTTCCGGCATTCCTTCAGGAGGCATCATGTCTTGTTGTCCGCCAGCATCACCAGATGGTACTGCCGGAATCTCAAGCTCCTTTAAATCGTCCACTGAAGCAATATCTCCATCGATAACCACATTTTTTACGTCTTTATCAAACGTGGTTAATCCAAGTGGAAATGTAATATCAGATCCTTGAATAATTTGTTCAATCGTATCTTGGTCCAGTCCATATTCATTTAATGCTTCTTCATCAAATTCGATATTAACCTCGTTCATCTGCTGTCCAGTAACTTGAACATCGGAAACCCCTTCGATGCCTTCCAGGGCTGGTACAACATCCTGCTCGACGCTATTGGTCAATTCTTCTAAACTATGCGCATTGTCACTAATGCTTAAAGCCATTACCGGCAGTGCATTGATACTTAACCTGGAAACCTCCGGATCATCTGCTCCTTCAGGCAACGAAAGATCAGACAGCACTTCTGTTACTTCCTCTGCCGCCTTATCCATATCCTTATCAAAGTCAAATTCTAATTGAACGGATGACATATTTGCCATAGAAGAGGAAGTAACATTTTCTACCCCTTCTAAATTTTGTACTCGCTGTTCAATCGGTTCGGTTACCTCATTAACAATCTCATCTGGAGCCGCTCCAGGATAAGTCGTCATAACAGAGACATTCGGCATTGTAATATCAGGCATTGTTTCTTGTTTCATATTTAAGCCTGCAAATAACCCTGTAATAACTACCATAATCGTAAGAATCCATATGGCAAATTTATTATTAAGGGAGAAATTAATAATCTTCTTCAAATCGTACACCTTCTTGTAATAGTATGTTTTCTTTTTAAATTCACTTGTTCAATTTTTTTGTCCTGTTCAAGCTAAACGGAGACAAAGGAATCAAAAAAACAATGTTAGCTTGTGTTCAGGAATTTTCACCGCTTATCCTTGTTCATCTCCCTTGTATAATCCTTTTTTAAGTAAATTCATTTCAAACCGATAGTTATTCATAGCGTCTTCGAATGTATTATGTTTGGCAAAATGCTTCATTAAATTGTGGAAGGTTACCGCCATAATAATTTCCATGATATGAATAACTTCCTCATCATTGGAAATATTCAATTTTTCCTTATCAATAGCTGTTACAATTTCCAAAAAAGGCTTCCCAAACCGGGATTCACTAAAATCACTAAGAATTTTATTCTCCATCTGGTAGTCCATATTTAAAAATACATTTCTAAAAAAATCACGATTTTTTTGCACCTGAAATTCTTTTTGCATTTTTTGAAAGGTCTCCATAAATGCTTCAAATAAATCACCGCTATTTTTCTTCAGAATAGCAATAAATTCCTCACTGTTCACTTTCATCTGTTTTTCTAATAAGAAATAAAAAGCATCCTCCTTTCCATCAAAATACTGATAAAAACTTCCTCTTGGTATGTCTGCATTCTTAATAATATTTGAAACGGATGCTTTATTTAACGGCTTATTCGAAAACTCTTTTTTAGCTGCAGCAAGTAAATTATCCTGTTTTTCTTTCGGCAAATTGTAAAAAGTCTGTTTCGGCATAATCCCCCTCCTCTAAAATTATGACACTTTGTCGCATCTAGACTTGATTAATGTTATTTGATAAATAATTTAATGTCAACTTTCAAGGCGACACCTTGTCACTTTAAAACAACTGGGCTTAAATCAAATTGATGAAGATTCCTCTCTGATTGGGATATGATATATTAAATAAAGAAGCTAGAAGGAATTCAATTAGAAGTCTTAATAAACGAGGTGTGTATAATTTTGAATCCAATCAAAAAAGTATACGGATATATAACAAGGTGGAAGGACAACAAAATAGGTACTTGTATTCCGGCATTCTAACCCAGCAGCTGGAATACAGATACCCAAAGGGACAGTGAAAAAAGGAGAAGACACGATTCATGCGGTCATTAGAGAAATGAACGAAGAAACAGGTTTGAAAAAGTTTAAAGTCGGAGCATTGATTGCAGAAGATTTTTGGAAAAATAATGATGGGGCGGTTCATCATAGGTTTTTTTATGAGATATATGTAACAGAAACTCTTAATGAATGGGAATATCAGCCAACAGGCGGCGGGGAAGAAAAAGGGCTGACCTTCCATTACTTTTGGATTTCTTCCAAAAACGAAACAGAGCTCGTCCGAGGGCATGGAGATTATTTAGATTATATTTTTTAACAGAAGGCTTTTTATAGACACATGTTAATATGTTTTCTCAGAAACTTCCAATTTATAATAATGCTCTTATCGACTATCTGACTTCTTCCTGCTGTTTTTCTTTGCATAATACGTCCATGTAATACACAATCCAAAATAAAGCGATGACTAAAAACGCATAGAGGGTCCTTTTATTATCTGGTATAAAGATAATTAAAGAAATAGATATGAGTAAAGACGGCGGCATAAGTATCCAATAACGTTTATGTTTAAAAGTATTCATAGCAGCCCTTCTCCATTAAATCAGAAATCCAGCCCGAAAAACATGATAGCATTTCCATCATTACTTCTTCTCAACAAATCTAGTTTTTTAAAAGAAGCCGCTTATTCAGAACATATGAATCAAGCGGCTTTCTCTGTAAACTTATTCTGCATCAGCAACTTTTACCAGCTGCTTCCCTATATTATCTCCGGAAAATAGTCCTAAAAACGCATCTGGAATCGCATGGAATCCTTCCTGAATGGTCTCTTCAAACTTCAATTCACCATTTGAAACTGCTTCTTCCAATGCCTGATAGGCTTCATCATATTGGTCGGCAAAGTCGCCTACCAGCAAGCCCTGCATTTTCACACGTGATTTAATAAGGAATTGCTGCACGCGCAGGCCAATATCTTTCTCTCCTTCTTCTAAATTATAGGCAGAAATCGCGCCGCATACAGGTACACGGGCGAACACATTTAATAACGGCCAGACAGCATCTGAAATTTCACCGCCGACATTCTCATAATAGACGTCAATTCCATCTGGACATGTTTCTTTCAACTGCCCGCTGACATTTCCTTTTTTATATTCAACAGCTGCGTCAAGCCCGAGTGTTTCTGTAATATAAGCAGCTTTTTTCTCTGATCCGACGATTCCTACAACTCGTGCTCCTTCTTTCTTAGCCAGCTGTCCCGCGATTTGTCCGACAGCTCCTGCTGCCCCCGATACAACAACGGTCTCTCCCTTTTTTGGCTCGCCAATATGCATCATGCCGAAATAGGCGGTGAGTGCAGGCATTCCCAACACGCTTAGAGCGCTTGATGGACTCATTCCTTTTGTAGTTACCTTTCTCACCTTATCATTTTTGACCACATTGTATTCCTGAAAATCGAGCGTACCAGTTACCAGGTCGCCCTTTTCAAAATTACTGCTGTTGGATTCGACCACCTGGCTTACTGTTGCGCCCTTTAATGGTTCCCCTACTTCAAAAGGAGCTGCGTAGGATGGACCATCAGACATTCTCCCGCGCATATAGGGGTCAACCGATACATACAACGTTTTAAGCAGCAGCTCTTCTTCTGAAGGTTTACCGATTTCTGCCTTTTTAAATTGAAATGTATTTTCATCCGGCAGCCCATTTGGACGCTCTTGTAGTATTAATTGTTCTTGTGTCATCCTTATTTCCTCCCTAATCTTTACTGTTAACAAAATAAAAATTAACCTTTATGTATCTTTTCCTTTCTCTCTAAAAGATTAAACATAACTTTTTGTTTATTTCCATGCAAAAAAGCTTGTTATTATGTACAATGAAAATTTGACAATTAATTTAAATAGGGAATTGTAAATAGAGAGAGAAAGAAGGTTAGCGTTTTGAAGTCTCAAAGATTAACTCTTGCTTCTTTTTTATTGGCAGGGATTATATTTCTATTATTATTCGGCGTCATCGCCTGGAGTGTATATTTTGAAAGCAATTGGATCCGTTCCTTTGATTTATCATGGATTGAGCGGATTCAGGGAACAATTTCTGAAGGAAAAACAGCCTTTATTATGTTTATGACAGAACTGGGAAGCATGAAAGCTGTTATCGCCATGACAATTATTATTTGTATTGTCCTCTTTTTCAAGCGTAAATTTGCAGAAGGATTATGGTTCGGCGGTACGATTCTTGTCTGCGCAGCAATCGGCGGAAAAGTATTAAAGAAAATCGTTGACCGTGATCGTCCTAACTTCTTACAACTTATTGAAAAAACAAACGAAAGCTTCCCGAGCGGACATGCCACAGCTACAACGATTTTTTATGGTTTTATCGGGATGGTACTTATTCTTGCAGTTTATCAAATATGGAAAAAAATAATTATCGGCTTTATCACACTTGCTTGGATTGGTTTTATATTATTTACAAGAATTTATTTAGGAGTACATTTCCCTACAGATGTGCTTGCCGGATTTTTATATGGTTTAGCTGCAATATTTATTTCCATAGGCGTCTATTTACTTATTCGGGAGCCGCTTCGTCAGCTGCTCCGAAAACTTCATTTAGCTGATCAAAGTCAGGCTTTTAAAAGAGCGAGATAGTACGAAGAAAGGCATCCGTATGAGATACGGATGCCTTTCTTTTCGAAATTTGCGGCGAAAGAACATGCAGTTCACATCTGCATATCGTACGTTGTCTCTCGGCTTACGCAAATCAGCTCATCGCAAAATAAAGTATAGCATGGTTTTGGTTAAAATACCACGCTTATTTTTTACCTTCCAGCTAGAAAAGTTTTCATCCCTTCATCTGCTGAGCTGTTAATTATTCCTTTTCTGCCATTCCTTCACATAATTCAATCTTTCTTTAAATTTTTTCTCATTTCCTTGCTCTGTCGGGTAATAGTACTGCTGTCCCTCTAACGAAGGAGGCATCGTTCGCATTGCGGTTAATTTATCTTTTTCATCATGCGCATACTGATAACCCTTTCCATAATCCAGTTCTTTCATTAGCTTTGTCGGTGCATTTCTTATTTGCAAGGGTACAGGTTCATTAATCGATTCCTTTACATCCTTTTTCGCTTTTTGCCGCGCTCGGTACACGGCATTTGATTTGGGCGCCAGTGACAAATAAATAACTGCTTCGGTAAGATGGACATCACATTCCGGCATTCCGATATAACGACAGGCTTGAAATACATCCGTGGTAATTGTCAGTGCACGTGTATCAGCTAAGCCGATGTCTTCACTCGCAAAGCGAATCAGCCTTCTGGCAATATAGATTGGATCCTCTCCTGATTCAAGCATTCTGGACATCCAATAAATCGCGGCATCGACATCACTGTTCCGCATCGATTTATGAAGGGCAGAAATGATATTATAATGCTCTTCGCCACTCTTATCATACAGAAAGGAAGTCCGGGTAATCAGCTGTTCCAGATTCGACTCGTTGATATAGAAGCCTTCAGCATTTGTGCCGCTATTTAACACCGCCATCTCTAACGTATTTAAGGCACTCCTTGCATCTCCATTTGCAAACTTTGCAATCGCCTCTAAGCTTTGTTCGGTTATATGAATATCCTTATCTCCAAATCCATACGGATGGGTTATTGCATTCTTTAAAAGGTTTACAACATCAGCTATTTCCAATTGATTTAAAACAAACACCTTACTTCTCGACAGCAATGCTGCATTTACTTCAAAGGAAGGGTTCTCCGTTGTTGCCCCGATTAAAATAATACTGCCATTTTCGACATAAGGCAGAAAAGCATCCTGCTGCGCCTTGTTGAACCGGTGTATTTCATCAATAAAAATAATGGTTTTTTCACCGAAATCGCGTCTTGTTTCCGCTTCCTTCATTATATTTTTGATATCCTTGATGCTGCTGTTTACTGCAGACAGATTAATAAATTTTGATTCTGTCTTATGTGCAATAATTTCAGCCAACGTTGTTTTGCCAACGCCAGGCGGCCCCCAAAAAATAATCGAAGTCACCTGATCATTTTCGATAAATTCACGCAACACCTTCCCTCGCGCCAATAAGTGCTGCTGACCGACAAATTCATCCAGTGTTCTGGGACGGACACGGCTGGCAAGCGGGGAATTTCTTTTATTATCCTCTCCAAAAAGCGATTCCTGTTTCATTGGACTCACCTCTCATTTCAGCAAATTGATTGTTACGGAATAATTATATTTATTTCAAACGTCTAAACTCAACTTTCGCACATTAAAAAGTAACTTTATCTCTATAGAAACAGGAGTTGATTGTTCCTTGGATAACTTCCTTGACAAAGAATAGAAGGTGAAGTGTAAAGCACCTCACCAAATAGATGTTTAATCAGATGGAACATATTTTTCATGCTACATGGTAAAATGTTCCGCCAAGATTACTTTCTGTGCATCGAAGCGATTCCCTGTATTTGATATCCATACTGCCATGATTGGGTTGTTCAGGCGAAAGCTGCTATTTCGTCCAACTTATCAAAATGTTAGTTCCTTCATTCGCTGTAGAATCCTATCAGAGCGCAGGCCAACCACGTAGACTCCTATGGGAACAGGGCGAGCTGAAGATCCACTTGAAAAGCGGGTTTCTTTTCAAGTTAGCTGAAGCCGTCCCCATGGCAGACTAAGACCGCAACCTCCTGTTGCAACGTCTGCACTAGTACGTCCTGTACGTCGGAAAGCGGAGTGGTTGGCCGGAGCGGAGCTACGCACAATCATCAATTCCAAAAAGGCAGGATATTTCACCAAAATGCAAGCATGGTAATCGAGAACATGTTCATCCTAGAATAACAAGATATATATGCTTATTCTTAGGTGCGAAAGTTGAGGTCTAAACTTTAAAGCTTTCGTCTTCGTTATTTGAAGTAATCAAAACTACCAAAAGAACATTTGTTCCATTATAACAAACGTTTATTTATTTGCAAAGCTTTTAAAAACAAGGAAGAAATATTCGTTACAGCCGCAAACAGCCCGATTGAGCTAACTGCCAGCGGTTTTAACAAAATGCGTAAGCGCATTCTGCAGTCATCATTTTATCTCCGATTAGAAGCTAACTGCCTTTATGCTATAATAAAACAAAGTATTTACTGAAGGAGGATGACATATGCTTTTTGTACAAATCTTTTTGATTATTATTATCGTTGTCGGAATAATCTATTTATTATTTTTACGCAAAAGAAATAAATTCAATCCATCCCATTCACAAAGAGATCCTTTCGAGGTTATTATAGAAGCCACTGAAATGCTTGAGGATAATAAAAATAATGCGTCACCTTTAAAATTTATACGAATCATGAAATATGTACGGCAAGAAACCGGTATGGGCTTCTTCGAATTAAAAAGATATGTAAACAACTCGACCTCCCCCTATCTGAAATTAGAAGATCCAGAGGTTGTAAGCCATTTAAAAGATATGCTTGAAAATAATAAGGATGATCATCAGGCTGTAAAGTATGTGCAGGGTCGCAGCGGGTTAAATTTCGAAAAAGCAAAGGATTATGTTGATAAATTTAAAAAGGCGGATATATAAACTAAAAAAACACTTGACCTGAAAACGATATCAGAAAGTACACTCAAGTTAGAGAACAATCCGGCGGCATGCGGCATAGATTTTGGATATTGATATGAGTGTAACTGAAAAGGCATGATCGTATCATATACCATGATTTTTGCCGTGCCAGGATTGTTTTTTTATGTTCATGAAAAGCAGTAAACATTCTCAAGACGTTGCTGCTTTTCATCCTTTTTTATCAAACCGTTGACCTTTCCATTAACTCCGTTGAAACTTCTTTATGGGAAATCTCTTCAGCTATGGCCTGTTCAAACAAAATCTGCCCGATAGAATACAGTGGGATATTAACGGAAGTAATTTGCATAGCACGTGCTATTGGCTGATCATCAAAGCCAATAACCGCTAAATCACGCGGAACCTTGAGTTTATAGTTTGAACTGGAAGTAATTATACCCGCTGCTACTTGATCACTTGTCGCTAGAATAGCTGTAGGACGTTCCTGAAATGCAGCGATTTCTCGTAAAATACGTTCCCCATCTTCTATATTGAGACATTTTTTAAAGATATAATCTTTGTGAAAAGGGAGACCTTTTAACTTTAAAAAATCACGGTAGGCACGTTCACGCTGACTGCTGTTTGCCCCCTCCAGCCGATTGATAGAAAAACCAATTTTCCGGTGTCCATGCTCATACAGGTACTCCAGGGCCCTCATAAAACATGCATAATGATCGATATACGTATAGCTCAACGGCGTATCTTCCCCATTTTCAAATAGAACAATGCTGCCATATTGCTGATAATGTTCCACTGTTTCTAAAGATATTTTTCTGGAACAAATGATCAAACTGTCTATTTGCTTTAGCTTTAACATTTCTAAAGCTTCTTTCTCCTGATGCTCGTCATACCCAGTCTGATACAGCACCAGCTTATATTGATGAACAGAAGCTGCCTGTGATATCCCTTGAACCAGCTGTGAAAAATACGGCACATCTAAAAATGGCAAAACGATGCCTATAAGATGCGTCTTTCCTTTCTTTAAATTAACCGCATTAATATTTGGAATATAGCCTGTTTCTATAATTGCTTTTTTCACAGCCTTTACTTTTTCCTTTTTGACATAAGGATGATTATTCAGTACGCGCGAAACCGTACTGACAGATACACCTGCAGCTTTCGAAACATCATGAATATTTGCCATCTCCCTGCCCCCTGCCTGCTACAGATTTACGCTTCAATATGGTTGATATACGTCGTTTCGTATGAATCTCCCGTTATTATTAAACAATTTAATCTTCCACCATAAGCACATGCTCCGTCGATATCAATTTTTTTATTCCCAAAAAATATGCTATTATCATTTTTTCCGCGAAGATTCTGCGTTGGCGTGTGCCCATGCACGACGGTAAAATCGTGGGGATGATCAAAGCCTAAAAATTCTTGACGAATCCAGATTTTATCAAAATCGGGCGTCTCCTTCCAATCATCCAATGCTGGGTCAATACCTGCATGAATAAAGAGATGGTTTTCCGTTTCATAATAATACGGCAGATTAGATAAAAATTCTAAATGCTCGCTATCATCTTCTTTGATTTTTTCCTTGGCAGCCTGCAAATGCTCCCCTGCAGTATTACCTGAAAAAAAGTCTTCTCCCACATATGATTCTATCGTATCCATCCCGCCATTGATTAAATAACGCCGTTCCTTATCTGGATTGTTGCTGAATATACACTCCAAAAACATCTGATCATGATTTCCCCGCAAAGCAATAGCTCCCTCTTCTGCCAGTTTCATTATATAAGCAACCGTCCGCTTTGGCTCAGGTCCTCTATCGATATAGTCTCCCAGAAGGATAAGCTGGTCTTCTTTTGGGTTATAATGATTTAATTGCAATAGCTGCTCAAGCTCATGATAACAGCCATGAATGTCGCTGATGGCAAGGATTCTTTTGTTTGACATAATAAATCACTCCTCTTTTCGTTTGACATTTTTTCCATGGTGTTTGAATAGCTGTTATTACAAATCTGCCTCCTGGTAAACATTATATTATGCAGAAGGCTCGTTTACATGGCCTTATAATAAATGATCCAATTCACCTTTTTTAAATATGGCTTGAGCGTTATATTCATCCGTGAAATTCTATTCCTCCCAGCTCATACCTATTCTTTCTGACTATTTTATACTTTTTTTGAGGCAGCTTCTAGAATAAATCCTCCATTCTCTACAAATACAAAATATCTCATTCTATTATACCCTTATTTAACTCCAGATAAATCTGTAATAACAAAGTGAATAGCACCTTTTTTACTGCGCAAGTGTAAATAATGTGATCTCTCTTTATTTTAATACCGTTTACGTTAAGCGGAATTATCTTCCTCCAAATAATATCGAATCAATCGGGGTAATCTATAGCTATCCAGATATAGAAAAACGGAGGGACTTTGATGAATAAGTTATTTATGATACTCGTGTTGATTGGACTGCCGCTTTCCATCATCGGCTCCATCTTTCATTGGTCTGCTATCATCATGTTTATCATCTATTGCTTGACGATTATTGCTTTAGCGGGCTTTATCGGCAGAGCTACGGAAAGTTTAGCAATCGTTTTAGGACCGAGAGCTGGGGGATTGTTAAATGCAACCTTCGGAAATGCGGTTGAACTTATTATTTCTATCTTTGCATTAAAAGCCGGACTCATTGGAATCGTACTGGCTTCGTTAACTGGCTCTGTATTAGGCAACTTACTGCTTGTCGGCGGGTTATCCTTTTTTGTCGGCGGACTGAAATACAAAAGACAATCCTTTAGTGTTCACGATGCACGTCATAATGCAGGTATGCTGATTTTTGCTGTGATTGTTGCCTTTGTTATTCCAGAAGTATTCACCCAATCGCTGAACGAACGTGATACGATGATTGTCAGTGTTGGAATAGCTGTTATTTTAATCGTGTTATATTTGGCAGCATTACTATTTAAATTCGTTACCCACCGTGGCGTTTATCATTCAGATAACGAACAAAATGAATCGAAACAGGAGGAAGAACCTGAATGGGGGAAAGGCAAAGCAATTGTTATTCTGGCACTTGCTACAGCTGCTGTTGCTTATGTTTCGGAGCATTTGGTATCGACATTTGATACTGTCGGCGCGGCATTTGGATGGTCTGAATTATTTATCGGGATCATTATTGTAGCAATTGTCGGAAATGCAGCAGAGCATGCATCAGCGATTGTCATGGCTTATAAAAATAAAATGGACGTCGCTGTTGAAATAGCCGTTGGTTCCACCCTGCAGATCACAATGTTTGTTCTGCCGATTCTTGTTTTGTTATCCCTTTTCTTTTCCACATCGATGCCGCTTGTCTTTACATGGCCGGAGCTGATCAGCATGGTGACAGCTGTATTTTTAATGATTACCATCTCGAATGATGGGGATTCCAATTGGTTTGAAGGGCTTACTTTATTAGCTGCATATGTGATTATGGGCATCGGATTTTACTTTATCTAAGGTTCGTAATAGAAAATACGCATATTACAGCCAGTGGCCTTATTATATAAGAACACTGGCTATTTTACATAGAGAATATCTGTTTTCCAAGTAATCCATTCTTTTAAAAATAATATACATCCGAGTCTATATGGTAAATGGCGGAATATAACGCCCGTCTATATCTGTAAATCCATACTCCTTCGCTAATTCTCCCGCTCGGAACACCTGCCCGCTTTTCTCCATCACATTTGGATCAGCTGCTAATGCTGCAATTCCTCTTCCAACATAGTATGGTGTTTCTGTTTGCTGTAAATCATCCGCTTCCCTCCAGTTTTCTTCGTCTGCACCATGATATTTCAATACGAGCTCGGTCCGCATAAATCCGGGAGAAACAGCAAGAACAGCAATATTATCCGCTTTTAATTCGATAGATAGCCCATAGGCCATTCGCACCAACGCATTCTTAGCTAAATCATAATAAAATTGGCCAGTGTATTTGCCATGATCCCAAAACGTTGTATGAATGATCAAAGCCTGTTTATTTTCTCGAAGCAAGGGAACAGCAAAGTGATTGACAGCCAGTTGCGCTCTTACGCCTGCTGTAAACATTGTATCCCAATTTTGCAAGGTCAGCTCCCAAAAAGGTTTTCCTTCCACACCCAAGTCATGTGCGCCCCAAACATTATTTATCAAAATATCCAGCTTTCCCTGCTCTTTGCGAATTTGAGAAATCACAGCCTCTGTTTCTGGATCTTTCGTATGGTCGCACTGTAATGCAATTGCTTTTCCACCGGCAGCTTCTATTTCTGAAACCGTGTCATTAACGGTCCCCGGCCAATGATTCGTAGATGCTCCCCGAACACTGCGGCCTGTGACATATACGGTTGCACCAGCTTTCCCCAGTTCTACAGCAATACCGCGTCCGGCTCCTCTGCTTCCGCCTGTGACAAGAGCTACTTTTCCATTCAATGTTTTCATTCTCTTCCACCCTTTCTTCCTCAGATATTTTCATTATACAAACTAATTCTTGACATCTATTGTCATATTTCATTTAATTAATATAATTCATTAGAAGAAAGGTGATGTTCATGCGAGGGGACCGTTTCATATCCATTCTTTTATTGCTGCAGTCGTATGGTCGAATGACTGCTAAAGAATTATCTAAAAAGCTGGAAGTCTCCGAACGGACAATTTACAGAGATATGGAGGTTTTAAGCGGCTCTGGCATTCCCGTTTTTGCTGATCGCGGCAAAAATGGCGGCTGGTCTTTAGTTGATGGGTATCAGACTGATTTGACCGGCTTAAAGGAATCGGAAATACGCGCTTTATTCGTGCCGGCAGCTCCTCAATTACTGGATGATTTAGGATTAACCCGTACTTCTGAAGACGCCAGAAACAAAGTTATCGCATCCCTGCCTGCAGCTTATCGTGAAAGTGCAAAGGATGTATGGAGCCGCATTCATATTGATACCAGCTCCTGGCGGGGAACAAAAGAAAAAATTGCATCCTTTGAGGTTCTGAAAAATGCAATATGGAAAAATAATAAATTGAATATCCTCTATCAGCGTGCAGACGGACAAACCAATCATTATATCGTACAGCCGCTGGGACTAGTTGCGAAAGGAAGCAGCTGGTACGTGATTGCCGCAAAGGAAAATGGAGATATCCGGAATTATCGCGCTTCACGAATCCAGTCTGCTGTGCCAAGCAAAGAAACCTTTGAAAGACCGGTTGATTTTGATATTGCAGCATACTGGAAAAACTCAAAACAAGCATTTATCAAGGCCTTGCCGACTTATGAGGTATGGGTAAAGACTTCCAGAGAAGTGCTGCCGAGACTTTCCTTTTCAACTTATTTTGTACGGATAATAGAGACTGCATCTACTGACGAAAAAGGATGGACACACGTTAAATTAGCTTTTGATACAAAAGAAGAAGCAAAGCGATTTCTTCTTGGATTTGCAGACCAAATGACCATTACGGAACCAGAAAGTCTTCATGCAGAAATTCTTCGGATGGCTGAGGCCGCTGTTGCACATTATAAGAAATAAACGATATTCAGTAATATGATTTATTCACCTTCTGACAAAATATAAGACAAACTCTACCAGAATTGATAAACTACTTTACATGAATCTAAAAGAACGGAGAAAATGCTATGGAAAATATTGCTCTAGTCAGTATTGTTGTTATTATTGTCGTTGGTATCTTCTCGCAATGGCTGGCTTGGCGAATTCAATGGCCTTCCATTGTTATCATGTCCATTGCCGGTCTATTATTGGGACCTGTGCTTGGGTTGTTCAACCCGCAGGACGCATTGGGCAGCCTGTACAGTCCATTGATTTCGCTTGCTGTCGCCATTATTTTATTTGAAGGCAGCTCCAGCCTCGATGTCCGGGAAATCAGAGGCGTATCTAAATCCGTATTCCGGATCGTTACGTTCGGTGCTTTCATTGCCTGGATCGGCGGAGCACTCGCTGCTCATTTTATCGCAGGCTTGAGCTTGGAGATATCTTTCATTATTGGCGGTTTATTTATTGTAACCGGACCGACTGTTATTCTGCCTTTGCTGCGGAATGCAAAATTAAAACCGCGTACGGCAGCTGTCCTTAAATGGGAAGGAATTATTGTTGATCCATTCGGTCCGCTGCTTGCATTATTTGCTTACGAAATTATTAAGGTACTTACAACAGAAAGTCTGCATGCAAATTACTTAATTCATTTCTTTCTCAGTGCCATTATTGCCGTTATTCTCGGCTATGTAATCGGCATGGTGGTCAGCTTAATGATCAGCAAAGGTGTATTTCCCGAATACCTAAAAACACCGATTATTATATCCTTTCTCCTGCTTTGTTTTACCGTAGCCGAGGTTATTATGCATGAAACTGGCATGCTGGCTGTTACCGTTATGGGATTAACAATTGGCCGTACCAAACATTATGTATCCTCTATCGGCCATGAAGTCAGTCACTTTGTTGAAAATATTTCTGTCCTGCTGACATCCACTATTTTCATTTTACTGACGGCTTCTTTAACACGGGAGACAATTGCGGAGATGTTCACTTGGCCGATTATCGGCTTTGTTCTTGTCATGTTATTTATTGTACGGCCTTTATCGATTTGGCTCTCTACTATTGGCACAGAGCTTTCCAATTCTGAAAAAATGCTGATTGGCTGGATTGCACCGCGGGGAATTGTTGCTCTGTCTGTTTCCGGTTATTTTGCAACCATTCTGCTGAATGACGGGCATGAAGGTGCTGCTATGCTGACAGCTTTAACCTTTGCGCTTGTATTTATTACTGTATGCGCGCATGGCTTTTCACTGCGACCAATTGCTAAGGCGCTCCATCTTGCCAATGACACCGCACCAGGCGTTCTATTAGTGGGAGCAAACAGCTTTTCCATTGCATTGGCTGCTTATTTACAAAAGATGGATTTACCTGTATTAATCAGTGATTCTTCCGCCACACAGCTGCAGCCTGCTGTAAACAAGGAAATCCCTGTTTATCACGGACAAATTCTGGCAGAGCACAGCGAATATGAAGTAGACCTGACACCATATGAGACCATTCTTTCTTTAACTGGAGATGCTGCATTTAACATACTAGTCAGCCAATCCTATGCACCTAAATTTGGTCATAATCATACATTTACCCTTACCAGCAACAACTATAAACAAGAGGGCTCGAACAAAATTCCGTTTGCAGGAAAAGGACATCTCCTGTTTCATGAAGATGCTGTATTTACCGAATTAAATAAGAAAATCAATACAGGCTACACGATACAAGAGTTCCCATTAAAACAAAAAGGAAAGCTTGAGAAGGAGCAATTGCCGGAAGATACGGTTCCACTGTTTATCAAAAAGAAGAACCATACCATTCAGCTGATTACGTTAAGAAGTAAAATAATGTTAGATGAAGAGGATCAGCTTGTTGTTTTACAGAAAAATAAGCATACTTAAATGGGACAAAGCCTCGCTGAAATGATGATACTTCATCTATCAGCGAGGCTTTTGAAATACATTTTTCGTTTATATCGATTTATTTATGATTGGAAATATTCATCTTAACAACTAACTCTCGGTTACCCTCTAAATCAAATTATAGCTTCTCCCCATTCGAAGCAATCACTTGCTTATACCAATCAAAGCTTTTCTTTTTCGAACGTTTTAAGGTCCCTTTTCCTTCGTTATCACGGTCTACATAAATATAACCGTAACGTTTTTTCATTTCGCCGGTGGAAGCACTGACAATGTCAATCGGACCCCAGCTGGTATAGCCGATGATATCCACACCATCTTCTATTGCTTCACCCATTTCGGCGATATGCTCCTTTAAATACTCTATACGATAATCGTCGTCAACGGTACCATCAGCATTTAATTGGTCAATCGCGCCAAGTCCGTTTTCCACAACAAATAATGGCTTTTCATAGCGGTCATACAGCTGATTAGCCGTAATGCGGAAGCCTTTTGGATCAATTGTCCAGCCCCATTCGGATGCTTTCAGATATGGATTGGCAACAGAGGCAAATACATTTCCATCTGTGATATCCTTTAATATTTCCGGATCAGTGCTTGTTGTTCTGCTGGAATAATAGCTGAATCCGATATAGTCCACTGTATGATTCTTCAATAGTTCTTCATCATTTTCTTCCATATCGATTTTCAAACCATTGTCCTGGAAAAAGCGTTTTGCATAACCAGGATAGTGCCCGCGGGATTGCACATCAATAAAGAAGAAGGATTCCCTGTCTCTTTCCATTGCTTTGGCAACATCGTCTGGATTAGAAGTGTACGGATACGTTGTACCTGCTGCCAGCATACAGCCGATTTTAGCATCCGGGATAATTTCATGCCCGGCTTTTACAGCTAAGGCACTTGCGACGAGCTGATGATGCGCTGCCTGATATTTGATTTGTAACTCATTTTCGCCTTCATCAAACACTAATCCGGCACCAACAAATGGAAGATGCAGGAGCATGTTTATTTCATTGAATGTCATCCAATATTTCACTTTATCCCGGTAACGTGTGAAAATCGTTTTTGCATAGGTTTCAAAGAAATTCACAAGCTTGCGATTTCTCCAGCTTCCATAGGCTTCAATTAAATGTACCGGCACATCAAAATGAGCAATGGTTACCACCGGTTCTATGTCATATTTCCGCATTTCATCAAATAAATCATCATAAAATTGAAGACCTGCTTCATTTGGCTCTGCATCGTCTCCATTCGGGAAAATACGCGCCCATGAAATCGAAACTCGTAATGCTTTAAATCCCATTTCCGCAAACAAAGCAATATCTTCTTTATAGCGATGGTAAAAATCAATGGCTTCATGTGACGGATATAATTCGCCTTCAACAGGTTTTAATGAATCCACTTTTCCTGTCATGACCTGCCAGCGCTTTTCTCCCGTCGGCAATAAATCAACCGATGTTAATCCTTTTCCATCCTCTAAATAGGCACCTTCTACCTGGTTCGCAGCTACCGCTCCGCCCCATAAAAATCCTTTTGGAAATTGTGTCATCATAAAAACTCCTTTGTTTAGTATGGAGAAGGAAAGACTGGATACAGCACTTTCCTTCTGTTTATTTGGAATCCGTTACTTTTCTAATGAAAGCAGCGGGTCGCCAATCTTAATTTGTTTTGTTTCTGTGAAAGCAATATCTTTATACTCACCTGAATTCGTGATAATAATCGGTGTAGTCAGCGGGAAGCCGGCTTTTTTAATTTCTGGTATATCAAATTCAATAAGCAGCTGCCCCTTCTCGACTTTTGCGCCTTGTTCTACGTGACCCTTGAAGTTCTTGCCGTCCAATTGTACTGTGTCCATCCCAATATGCATTAAAATCTCAGCACCATTTTCCGTAGTGATTCCAATGGCGTGATTTGTAGGGAACATCGCCGAAACGGTTCCAGAAACAGGTGAGATCAATTTCCCTTCCGTCGGCTCCACTGCAATCCCTTTCCCAAGCGCTCCGGAAGCAAATGCAGTATCTTCTATTTCTTCAAGTGCAATGGTTTTTCCAGTTAACGGGCTGACAATGTCTTCATTTTGTATCGTAACAACTGTTTCCTCTTTTGCGGAAGCTGCTTCAGCTGCTGGTGCAGCTGTTGCTTTTTGGTTAATCCCTCCGAAGAAATAAGTCAGAACAAAGGATAGAACCATCCCGACCGCTGCTGCTATGATAGTACCGATAAATGCTGTGTTTAATCCTTCCTCTGGATGGATCATGGCAGGGAATTGAAAGATACCAAGTCCGCCGAGCAAGTGAATTTTCGTCCCGAATAATCCAATGATTGCTCCACCGACAGCTGATGATATAAGCGAGATAACAAATGGTCGCTTCAATGGTAAAGCAATCCCGTATAAAGCAGGTTCCGTTACGCCGAATATGGAAGAGATAAACGCCGGCGGGCTGAGTGTTTTCGTAGTTTCATTTTTTGTTTTTATCCAAATAGCCAGTACTGCTGCTGCTAAAGCAAATGAATGCACGAAAATCAATGCCAGAATTGGATCTTCTCCGGAAACCGCAACATTGTTAAACGCAATAGGAATAAGCCCCCAATGCAATCCAAACATAACAAATACCATCCAGAAACCGCCCAGAAAAGCACCTGCAATAATAGGGCTTAAATCATATACCCAGACAGTTACCTGTCCCAATAATTGACTTGCCCAGGTTGCAATTGGGCCAATCACAATAAAGGTTAATGGAACAATAATCAGTAACGTGAACATAGGTACAAAAAACATTTTGACAACATTAGGAGTAATTTTCGCTAAAGCCTTTTCAATTTTTGCTGCAAAAAATGTTGCTACAATAATTGGTATAACAGACATCGAATACGTCATTAAAATGACTGGAATACCAAAGAATTCTATATAGACAGGTGATTCAAACACCGTTCCTGCAAATAAGGTATACAACGGTTCTGCCGCTGCGGGTATTCCCTCCAGCGCAGGATATACCAGTGCCATGGCAATAACCATACCTATAAAAGGCGTCCCGCCGAACTTTTTCATTGCACTATATCCTAATATAATCGGCAAGAAATAAAACAGGGCATCCCCGGTTGCATTTAAAATTTGGTATGTTCCGCCTTCTTCGTTAAGCCATCCAATCGCAACGAATAAAGCATTGAACCCTTTGATCATACCGGACGCCGCCAATACTCCAAGAATCGGCGTGAAGATACCGGAAATCATATCAATAAAACGGTTGAGCAAGCTGCCTTTATCTCCGCCATCCGCTTCATCAGCAGATCCTTTTGACTCAAAACCGCCGACTTCTACCACTGCCTTATACACATCAGGTACATGGTTGCCGATAACTACCTGGTATTGTCCAGCACTTTTCATGACGGTTACAACGCCATCCATTTCTTTTAATACCTCTGTATTTGCCTTTTCCTCGTCTTTTAATTTAAAACGAAGACGCGTAATACAATGAACAACACTGTTAACGTTTTCTTTTCCGCCGACATTTTCAATGATATCTTTGGCTAATTGTTCATATTTCATTGTTTTCCCCTCTTTCTATTAAAGTAAAACAAACTAAATCTATTTTCTGATTTTCTTCAGGATTATTGCCTGAAATGGATTCTTTTACATATAGCGTTTGCTTAAAACATCTTACGTTGTGATACTTTTCCGGATGGAGATTACGCTTCTAAAAAATAATAAATAATTCCGACATACTGCCTGGCAACAGCTCATCCATTCGTTTTATGATGATTTATAATTTGTTCCAACCACCTCCTCAAGGTAATAAAAAAAACCTAAATTACACACAGCATACAGAGCTCTCCTCTGTAAACTGCGGGTAACTTAGGTTTTGCCTGCTTCATCAGTAACAATCCTAAACATGATTATTCAATTGAAGATTTCTTTTATATCACGATGTAGAATCTATTTGGTGCCGATTGGTAATTCGGTGGATATGCAATGTTAAGTAAACTTTTTCATCATTGGAAATGTCCCAATCATAATTTTTAGCAATATAGGCTGCAATTCTTTCTGTGCATTCAAATGCAGCTGTATATTTCCTTTTCACCTGTTCATACAGGAAATCATCATGCGTATTCTCTGCTTTTTCTTTTCGGATAAAACGGGTAGCAAAAAATCGCAGATGTGTCAGAAACCGTTCATAGTTGATAGAATCCTCATCCAATTCAATTTTGAAATAGTATCTGACAATATTCAGGATATTATTAACCAGCTCCGTTACTTTAATTGCGGTATCCATGTTTTCACCGGATAGTTGACTATTGACCAGATGCAGGGCAATAGAAGCCGCTTCATCTTCTACAAGCCTTACTCCAGTATCCTCTTCCACCATATCCAACGCTTTTAATGCAATATGAAACTCCTGTTTATAATATCTGCGAATTTCCCACAACAGCGGATTTTTCAAGTCGATGCCGTTTTTATGTCTTGTAATCGCAAAGCTTAAATGATCCGTTAAGGCAACATATAAATAGTTATCTAATTTATACGTCAGCTGAGATTTAGCCAGTTCAAGGATTTTGTAAGAAAGATCCAAGTATATCTCAGAAGTTTCTTTCATTAATTCCGCAAGCTTCTTAGCTACATTAGAATTCTCCAGCACAAAGGTTTTCTCCACTTTCGATGATTCAATCGCATCTCCAGTCTTTTTTTGAAAAGCTAACCCTTTGCCCATGACAACGATTTCCTGATTGGATTCATCTTTTGACATAACTACATTATTATTTAATACTTTTGTAATTTTCAATTGCATTCACACCTGAAATGAGTATTTTTTAAATTCTTCTGATACCTGTTTGTCCAGAAAAAAACCTGGATTAACCCAAAATTGTAGACAGAAAGCCATACAATCCGCTGTGATTAACCCAGGTTTTGCCTGCCGAACAGTAACAATCCTTTAGTTAACTTCATTATAGATGATTACGGTTTCAAATGCAACAGGAAAGTAGATTTTTTACCTAACTGTTTAAGCACTTCCTGATATAGATAGTAAAATATATTTATTTTATCGTCACCGTTCGTTCTTATCCATTCCATCTTATGCTATTCTTCTATTATCTCCGTTAGCTGAACCTGGGTTTTGAATATAATATACTCAACTTTCGCACCTAAGAATAAGCAAATATATCTTGCTATTCCAGGGTGAACATGTTCTCCATTACCATACTTGCTTTTTGATTAAATATCCGGCCTTTTTGGAATTGGTGATGGTGTATAGCTCCGCTCCGGCCAACCACTCCGCTTTCCATGGGGACGGCTTCAGCTAACTTGAAAAGAAGACCGCTTTTCAAGTGGATCTTCAGCTCGCCCTGTTCCCATAGGAGTCTACGTGGTTGGCCTGCGCTCTGATAGGATTCTACAGCGAATGAAAGAAAGAAGATTTTAATGAGCTGGACGAAATAGCAGTTTTCGCCTGAACAACCAATCATGACAGTATGAATATGAAATACAGGGAATAGCATTTATGCACAGAAAGTAATCTTTACGGAACATTTTACCATGCAGCATGAAAAATATATTCTATCGGTTCAAACTTCTGTTTGTTGAGTTGTTTTTCACGTATAGAATACCCTGCTAGCGAAGGCGGACCGTTTTGACTCCTGAGGGATCAGCACCATCTGAAGATCCACTTTTGCCAAGTGCTCTTCTTGGCAAAAGTTAGCTGAAGAGCGTGCCCCTAGGCAGACTAAAGTCGCAACGTCCTGTTGCAACGTCTGCACTAGTACGTCCTGTACGTCGGAAAGCAAAATGGTCCGCCGCAGTGGTGCTTTACACTTCACCTTCTATTCTTTGTCAAGGGTGTTATCGAAGGAACGATCAACTCCTGTTTCGATAGAACTGAAGTTACTTTTTAATGTGTGAAAGTTGAGTAATATAAAAATGGCTTTGGCTTCATTGGAACAAATGATTTTAATCAGAAATAATGCGTCGCATAGGATACATTTCACAGGATAAACATTTAAGATAAATTATACTGGCCAAAATTCGATGTATCTACAATTACAGCTCTGTTCGCAGCTCCCACAATTCTGGAAAAAAATATTGGTCCAGTACTTTTTTCAAGTAGCTCACGCCGCCAGAACCGCCTGTTCCTTTTTTAAAGCCAATAATTCTTTCTACCGTTTTCATATGCCTGAAGCGCCATTGCTGAAATAGGCCTTCTATGTCCACCAGCTTTTCAGCAAGCTCATATAACTCCCAATACTGCTCTACGTTTTTATAGACAATCATCCAGGCTCTTTTCACGCTCTCATTCGTCTGATGCGTGATACTGGCGTCCCTGTTCAACACTTCTTTATCAATAGAAAACCCTGCTCTGGAGAGAGCTTGAATCGACACATCATAAAGACTTGGCGCATCGTATGCTTCTTGTAAAATTGGATAAAGATTCGTATCATTTTCATATATTTTGAGAACATATTCTGTTTTATATCCCAAGGCAAATTCTACTAATCTATTCTGATAGGATTGAAATCCAGAAGCACTTCCCAATTTATCTCTAAACTCGATATACTCACTTGGCGTCAGCGTAGAAAGGACGTCCCATACACTTTTCAGCTGCTCCTGTATTTGAGATACGCGCGCAAGCTTTTTAAAGGAAGACCTGAGGTTATCTGCCTGTATATCATCAATGGCAGAATGGATTTCATGCAGAATCTGCTTCATCCACAGCTCGCTTACATGATGAACAATGATAAATAACATTTCATCATGATGGCCGCTTAACCGATGCTGGCTCGATAATAACGTATCCAGGCTTAAATAATCACTGTATGTCATCTTCTCTTTAAAATCAGTTTGGATACTCTTTTCATTTTCAAAAGCTTGATGTTGATTGACCGATTTCATTTTAACGCTCCTCTATTGGTTTTATGACAGCACGAACTGGACTCCCATCCCCTTCTTCCAACGCTAATGGCAAGGCAATCAATTCAAAATCACCTTCTTCAACCTGGTCCAGCATCACATTTTCCAAAATATAAATATCATGGTTGTACAATGCATGGTGCCCGGTCAAATCTTTACTTGAAATCGAATCCACAGATGGGGTGTCTACACCTACAAGCTTTACACCGAGCTCTTTCATATAAGCTGCTCCATCAGCTGTTATCGGAGACACTTCTTCCGGAAAACGATTCGGTTTGTTTGGGAGCGCCGTTTTAATCAGCAAACGCTCTGCATGCGAGATTCCTTTTGTTTTTATAGCTTTTTCGCTAATTTCATTAAAATCACTTAAATCAATCACCTTACAAGGACCAATATAGCGCTCAATATCTAAGTCCAGTATCCGCTTGCCCTCATTTGAAAAATGAAATGGTGCATCAACGTGCGTGCCTATATGAGCACTTGTTTTGATTCTGCCGATATTAACAACTCCCGACGCCTCTTTCGTTACGGGCGTATCATAGTGAAATGGTTCATCCCCCGGCCAATGTGCCAGATGGTTATTTAACGGTTGGGAAATATCGATCCATTTAGACATCAGGAAACAACCTCTCTTTCATTGGAAAATTGATCGTAAGCTTTTTCTTCCATAATATTCTTTAGTATTTGTATACATTCATAAACATCTGTAAACGAATTATATAAAGCCACCGGCGCCAGCCGAATGCCGGATGGTTTTCGAAAATCCGGAATGACCTTCTTCCTCTTTAATGCTTTGCAAATTCTCGCAGCCTCCGGATGTTCAAGGTAAATATGCCCTCCACGCTGTTTTTCATTTACTGGATTACAAATCTCAAAATCAAATTCCTTTAATTCATGTTCAATCAATTCCATCATATAAGCGGTCAGCTGCAAGGACTTTTCGCGTATTTTTTCTATTCCGGCTTCATGAAACAGCTCTAATGCTCCAATTAGCGGAGCAGCACTTAACACATGCGGTGTCCCGATTTGAAAAGCTCCGGCATTCCCGGCGGCCGTCAACGTATGCTCCATATCAAACTGCTTTTCTTTATCCGAGCTGAACCAGCCCGCAAGTCCAGGCACAGCCCCGAAATGCTTTTCATTCACATAAAGCGCCGCCACACTGCCGGGGCCGCCATTCAAATGTTTATAGGTGCACCAAAACGCAAAATCAACGTCCCACGCATGCAGTTGATGCGGGACAGCCCCAATCGAATGACATAAATCAAAACCAATTTTTATACCGCGCCCATGCGCTGCTGTTGTCAGCTTTTCCATATCTAAGATTTGTCCGCTCCGGTACAGGACGCTCGGCAATACAATTAATGCAATCTCTTCTGTCATTGCATCTATAATGGTCTCTTCATCCAGTATGTGCCCATCCTCACTCTGTACTTGAATAAGGTGGGATTCATCATACCCTTTTAACTTCAGCTGTGCTTTTAAAGCATAAATATCACTGGGAAAGTTTAATGCATCTGCTAAAATTTTTGTTTTGCTTCCTTTTGGTTTATAAAATGTGGACACAAGCTGATGCAGATTTACGGTTGTTGAACCAGTTACGACAACCTCCTCTTTTTGGGCACCAACAAGCACGGCCATTTTTTCACCAAGCGATTCCGATAAGTAGTACCAGGTGTTCTCTCCTTGCGTCCATCCATCAATCGCATGCTTTTTCCAGGAAGCAAGCAAATCATAGACGGACTGCTCTGCTCTTTTGCTCATCAAACCTAAGGAATTCCCATCCATGTAAACGTATTCATTTTCGAGATAAAATTCATTTCGGAAGGACCTTAATGTATCCTCCGCATCTAGCTTTTCAGCATAGGTTCTTGTATATCTTTCTTCCATTTTGTCACTTCCTTTGCCATTATGCTATGGTTGAAACGTATTAAGGGATTTTTAGACTGTTTTGCTAATTATCTTCTGTTAACAGCTTACCAATAACTCGACATGAATGGAACCAATAACATAACTATTGTTAAAAATAGAAAATACTTCCCATATCAGATGGAGCAGCCCTAAAAATAAGCCCAAAAAGATTATGTTGATAATTTCTTGGGCTTCTATCTGTTCCATTCTTACAATTCCAAAGTATATCATCACGTACCACAAAACGTCTGAAAATCCTGTTCCGGCGGATCAACAGCATATTTCTCCTGCTCCTCTGTATACGCATAAGGATCTTCCAATGCTGTTAATAAAGCATGAAAAGGTTCGTAATCGCCTTCTGTCACAGCCGCAGCCAACACCTCTTCCACCAAATAATTTCGGGGAATAATCGATGGATTATGCCGTTTCATTAATTGATAAGCTTCTTCTAAAGATGCCGTCTGACTTTCAAGCTTATCCTGCCATGCCTGATGCCACTCTTTAAAAGCAGTGGATTGGAAAAGAACGGAATCAGCATCAAGCTGCTGCAGCGTTAAAGCACGGAAGGTATTGGTAAAGTCTGCATGATATTTCTCCATCAAATCCAACAAGCTTCGAATCAATGTTTTATCATCATCACTTTGACCGATAATCCCCAGCTTCTTCCTCATACCGTCTAACCAATAGGCTTCTACTGACTGCACATAGGTTTCCACAGCCTCTTTTGCCTTTGGAATCGCTTCTTCTTCATCCTCATCCATCAGAACTAACAAGGATTCTGCAAAGCGCGCCATATTCCAAGTACCAATTCCCGGCTGATTGCCGTAAGCATAACGCCCTTGCTGATCAATCGAACTAAAAACCGTTTTCCGATCATATTGATCCATAAAAGCACATGGACCATAATCAATCGTCTCTCCGCTGATAGCAACATTATCTGTATTCATCACACCATGGATAAAGCCTTTTAACTGCCAATCCGCAATCAGCGCGGCCTGCTTGTCTGCCACCTTATACAAGAACGTCAAATAACGATTTTCATCCTCTGCAATCTCTGGATAATGCCGCTTCATGCTATAGTCTGCCAACGCTTGTAAATCCTCTTTACTCCCCCATTGCCTTGCATATTGAAACGTCCCAACCCGAATATGGCTTTCTGCCACTCTTGTCAAAACAGCGCCGGGCAGCGGAGCTTCACGAAATACCGTTTCTCCAGTGGTTGCTACCGCTAAACTGCGGCTTGTCGGGATACCCAATCCATGCATTGCTTCGCTGATTAGATATTCTCTCAGCATCGGTCCAAGCACCGCCCGTCCATCCCCACCGCGGGAATAAGGCGTTCTGCCAGAGCCTTTCAGCTGAATATCATAGCGCTCACCCTTCGGAGTCACTTGCTCTCCAAATAATACAGCACGACCGTCTCCGAGCATCGTAAAGGAACCAAATTGATGTCCTGCATAAGCTTGAGCGATTGGATTACTTCCCTCTGGAAGCTTATGGCCTGCGAAGATTTCCGCTTCGTCCTTTAAGGCTGAACTGTCCAACCCTAATTCTGCTGCGAGCTTTTCATTGTACACGGCTAGCACAGGGGCATCTGCTTTTGCTGGTTTTACATTTGTATAGAAAAGCTTGGGCAATTGCTGATAGGTATTTTCTAAGCTCCAGCCTTGATTCTGTTTATCTGTCATCGGATCGCCTCCTTTATTTAAACTGTTCGTTTTCTTTAGGATAACATATAAGTATATTTTACTTGAATGAATCACCTATTTTACTTTGCACTTTTATTTGTAAAAATATTTATTATCATTAATTTCTCCACTTAAACTTCTTGTTTTCCTATAGTATAAGAGGGGAAGAATACATAACTTATGCATTCTTCCCCTCTTATACTTGAATTTTAATATAATAAATTTCTTTAAACCACAGGAAAAGCAGGTAAATCATCCACAAAATCAGAAATATCCTGCCCCGCTTCCTCCTCCGTCACTAAACAAGCATCCAACGACGCCGTAATCCCTTCCTTATCCATCTCGCTGCCAATCAAAACAAGCTCTGTCATCCGATCCCCGGCCTGCTCATCCCAGTCCTCAAACAAAGAGGGGTCCTGCACTTTTAATGCTTCCTGTTCTGCTTCCGAATAGCTTGCCAGCCATCTGCCGGCTCCTTCCAGTGTCATCATTGAGCCTGCCTGGGATAAAAATCCCGCTACATTATTTCTGGTGACTAACCAAAAGAAGCCTTTCGCCCGGAGGATTTCCTTTGGCCAATTTTCCAGCCATCCTTGAAAACGCTCGGGATGAAACGGTTTTCTGCTTCGATAAACAAAGGAACTGATCCCATACTCTTCTGTTTCCGGTATATGCTCCTCATTCAATTCCTTGATCCAGCCGGCGCCATGCTTTGCTTTTTCAAAGTCAAATTGCCCGGTTTGAAGCACCTGTAACGGATCTACTTTCCCGAAGACTGCTGTGATAAACTTCGCATCCGGGTTTAGCTTATAAAGTAAACTCTTTAATGAAGTAATCTCTTCCTCCGTCATCTGATCTGTTTTATTTAAAATAATCACATTGGCAAATTCAATCTGGTCTACCAGTAAATCGACAATCCCTCTTTCATCATCCTCAGCGACTTCCATCCCGCGGTCCATCAATAAATCCTCTGATTGATAATCCTTCCAAAACTGATGTCCATCGATGACCGTTACCATCGTATCAAGCTGGAATAAGGCATTTAATTCGATTCCTAATTCACCATCCGCATAGACAAAGCTTTGCGCAACCGGAATTGGTTCCGACACACCGCTTGATTCAATCAATACATAATCGATATCGAGTTCTGCGAGTTTTTCCAGCTCTACAATCAAGTCTTCTCTTAATGTGCAGCAAATACAGCCATTAGTCATTTCCACCATATTTTCTTCCGTACGGATAAAGCCGCCTTCTTTGACTAATTTGGCATCCACATTTATTTCACTCATATCATTCACGATAACGGCTATTTTCAATCCTTGCTGATTTTGAAGCAGATGATTCAGCAGGGTTGTTTTCCCTGCACCTAGAAATCCGCTTAACACCGTTACTGGTATTTTCTTGCTCACTTTATTTCACACCTTTCTTACAGATGAACTGGCTGTAACCGTCATTCTGGAAATGACAGCATTACAGCCAATTAAAAATCTTTATTTATTCATTTTTGTACGAAGAAGCTTCCTCTCCGCTAATGTAAGTTTCACGTTCTTTCCTTGTCCAAATAAACTCGGCTCGGAGTCGTCCCTTGCTGGTATAAATACTTTCCACTATACCCTTCCGTTTTCTGATCCACCTTGGCAATAACCAGCTGGCAAACCCGCATTCCGGCCTGCAGCTGAACAGGCACGCGGTTCGCATTAAATAGCTCCAAGGTAATTTGTCCGGAAAAACCCGGATCAATCCAGCCTGCATTTTGAATAAAAACACCGAGTCGACCGATCGAGCTTCTTCCTTCCACAAAGGCAGTTAACTGTTCTGGGAGACCAATTTGCTCCAATGTCGTTCCCAATAGAAAACTTTGCGGCGGAATCGTGATGGTCTCTTGCTCTGCTATCTTGATTTTCCGATAATCTGCTGGTTGATCAACCGATAAATAAGGCGTAGACAAGTCATCAACAACTAAAAAATCTTTCCCCAGCCGTAAATCAATCGAAGCTGGCTGAACACTTAATTCCTGAAAAGGGGTAATTGTTAACTGCTTATCATCAACATGCTGTTTTATCGTTTGTCCGGATAAAATCATGCCTTCGCACTCCCGGATAGCTGCCATGGAAATGGATTTCTAAACACGGACCAGTCCTCATCCATTTCTGTTTCACTCAACAGGCAGCGTTCTAAATCCTCGGTTATCTGTTCCTTATCCAAGTCCATGCCGATGAATACCAGCTTGGTATGGCGGTCTCCGAATTGCGGATCCCACAGCTCTCTGACCTCCGGATTATTCTCGAATATTTCCCTTTGCTGGGCTTTTGGCAGCGAATCGACCCAATAAGCTAACGGTTCCACCTCGACAGAAGGGCCTGCCTGCGATAGCAATAAGGCTAAATCATTATGCGTTGCACACCAGACAACGCCTTTCATGCGGACAATTTCTCTTGGCAAATCCTGATACCAGCTTACCAGCCGTTCCGTATGAAATGGCAATCTGGACCGGTATACAAAGGAACTGATCCCGTATTCTTCAGTTTCCGGCGTATGATTTTCCACGCCTGCATTTAATTCCTGTAACCAGCCGGCTGACTCGCCGGCCTTCTCAAAATCAAATAAATTCGTATTGACAATTTCCTGTAAATCTACCTTACAATGCTGCGTGCGGATGATTTTTGCTTCCGGCTGTAAGGTACGAATCACCTTCTCCAGCTTATCTAAATCCTCTGCTTTGACTAAATCCGTTTTATTGAGAATAAGGACATTACAGAATTCAATTTGATCAATTAATAAATCAGCAATATTTCGTTCATCCACATCACTGACCGCCTGTTTCCGGTCAAGAAGCGAATCGCCTGAACCGAAATCATGCCAGAAACGGTTCGCATCAACAACGGTAACCATGGTATCCAATCGGCAATATTGGGTTAAATCAATATCCATCGTTTCATCAATATATGAGAAGGTTTGGGCTACCGGAATCGGTTCACTAATACCAGAAGACTCAATCAATATATGATCGAACTCTCCTTGTTTTACGAGTTTTTCCACTTCTACTAATAAATCCTCCCGCAGTGTGCAGCAGATGCAGCCGTTAGACATTTCAACCAGCTTTTCCTCTGTCCGTGAAAATCCGCCTTGGGATTGGACCAGCTCACTATCAATATTGACCTCACTCATGTCATTGACGATGACCGCCACCTTTAACCCTTCCCGGTTATGTAAGACATGATTTAATAACGTTGTTTTTCCAGAACCTAAATACCCGCTTAATACCGTAACAGGGATCCTTTTCATATGTTCATCCTCCTAATCGTAATCATTACGTTTTAATTATCAAAAATTAAGCAAGGCAATATTGAAAGCCTTTTTCCAATTCTTGATGGTCAAGATGCTTTCCAATAATAACAACCTCGCTTTTACGCTTTTCATCCTTTGTCCATACATCGCCTTCTGTACCTGCAAAGAGCATATGCACTCCTTGAAACACCACTTTTTGCTCCATTTGTTTAATGGAAAGAACTCCTTTGTAACGGTAGAGGCTCTCCCCTTTGATACGAACTAAGTAAGCAAACCATTTATTCACTTTATCTAAATCAAGCGGACGGTCATCTTGAAATACAAAGGATGTTACGTGATGATTATGATGATGGTGATGCGTTTCTGTTAACAGCTCAGGGTCAATGTTTAAGGCATAATCTAAATCAAACGATTTTTTTTCGATTAATTCTTTGGTATCTATGTTTCCATATGTCGTATAAAACTGCTGGGCATTTGGATTCATATGCGTTAACTGTGCTTCCAGCTGCTTTCTTTCGTCTTCTGTAATCAAATCGGTCTTGTTCACGAGCAAAATATCGGCAAATGCAATCTGCTGCTCCGGCTCCTCTTCCTGTAGATGCAGCTTAATATGCTTGGCATCAACCATCGTAATTACGCTGTCGATTTCAAAGGTATCAGCCATCTGCTCGTCTATCAAAAACGTTTGAATAACTGGAGCCGGATTCGCCATGCCTGTTGTTTCAATGACAATGCGGTCCACTTTTTCTTCCTGCTTCATTAAATCAGTTAACAAGCTGATCAAATCACCACGCACATTACAGCAAATACAGCCGCTGTTAATTTCAACGATTTCTTCTTTTGTTCGTATCACTAATTGACTATCAATCGATGTATCACCAAACTCATTAATGATCACAGCAGCCTTCTCATTGGGCATATCGTGCAGCAGTTTATTTAACAATGTCGTTTTGCCGGCACCTAAAAAACCAGTTAGAATCGTTACAGGAATGAGGCTTTCTTGTGACAATGCGTTTCCTCCTTATTCATGAAAGAAAAAACAGCTTTCCGCCAAGCATCAGCTAAAAGCTGTTTTCTTTCGTACTTCTATCGTGCAGCCCTTGAAAATACAGCGTCAGCTGAGATGGTGCTGCTTAGACATTCACAGCATAATTACCAGCTGGCTTTTTTCACGCCAGGCACTTGCCCTTTATGCGCATATTCTCTCAAAGCAATACGGGACATGCCGAATTTACGTATATAACCGCGTGGTCTTCCTGTTACCTCACAACGGCTTTTCAAACGCGTCGGTGAAGAATCCCGAGGCAGTTTACGAAGCGCTTCATAATCCTCTTTTGCTTTTAACTCTCTTCTTAATTCTGCATATTGTGCAACCATTTGCTGGCGTTTTTTCTCTTTTGCAATTTTAGATTTTTTAGCCATCTTACACTTTCTCCTTTCGATAGTACTATTTATCTCGTTTTTCTTTTTTAAATCGTAACTATTACGAATAAAGTTCATTATAAACTATTTTATTAATTATGTAAATAGTAATTATTACGTTTTAGGTTTTTTATCTGATAGCCGCAAAGATTAATCCTACCTGTGATAAAAAATATGTACAATAAAAAATAGAAGGTTCCTGTTCCAGCTGCAAACATTAGAATCGTCAAAGTAAAACCAAAATCATGGACACCTGCCCCAAGTAGAGTCAAATATCCATGATTGATAAGCTGCTTTATTTAATTGTAACGCCGCCATCCACAGCAATAGACTGCCCGTTAACAAAGCTTGAATTTTGACTGCTTAGCCATAATACCGCGTCGGCAATTTCATCATCCTAACCTGCTGTTCTGATTCCCCTTCACTCAACCCTGGAAATGCTTGAATTCCGACGAAGGATATAATACAGCCATTCCTATTTCTGTATAAATTTTTAATTCCCATGTCTTTTTTGAACAAAAATCAATTTTAACAGCAATCTCTCCCAATTAGGAATAAGTGCAGAAAAAAAGAATCGGATTAACCTTTTCATATTAATCCGATTCTCTCTATGTATGTTTCTCACTATGAATTACTTCCACTAAATGTGACTCTGACTTTGTATGTCCATGGATATCACAATAATACACGACGGTTTTTATTTTATGGAAAATATCACAGGTGCGTGTTTCCCTGAGGAAATTTTTCCAATAAGTATATTCATGTGTGTCAACGTGGATTATTTCATAATTAGTGCTTGATATTTCCCAATTGTGTTCTATTTCATCTGTCGTCGTGTCTCCCTCAATAATTTCTGCTCCTGCTTTAGGCAACCCTATTGAGAAGTATAGAATAAGCGTAAGCCCTATTGTAAAAAAAATATTTCTCAATTTCATCAGCCCTTTTACCATTTTATTTAATTCAATAATTCTTCTATGTAATTTAACCAAGCTAATGAGAAATATACCCCTTATTCGACAAAAATGGACAGATGCCTGGCACTGTAAAAACAGTACCATGATTATTTATGAATCTGTTTTTTTATAGAAAAGAATATCTCCGGCGGCTTGTTGCTGTTATCTCGTTAATGTCGGCTGTGTAATTTTTAATTTTTGGCAGCTTTCGTGATACTTGTTTCTGAAGCAATCGTTAAAAAGTATTTAATAATTCTTATCTCCAAATTCCTCTCACAAATTACATAATATCCAGCTCAAAGATTAGAAAGCTAACCCTAATCATTTATAAACCGTGATGTGGTTAGTTCACATCACGGTTTACTATAATTTCTAATATAGTCTTTTTATCTTCATCCATATAATATAGGAGATAGTAAACGTTGATTATTCTTCCTCTTCATTATCACTATCACCATCAGAATCCTCAGCTTCTTCGTCGTGATCTTCTTTGACTTCAAAATAGGAATCTAAAACACGTTCCCCAACTTTTAAGTTAATCTGATCTCCTTCACCAATTCCAACATGCGGTACAACTACTGCAAAAGCAATTTCCGGATCATCAAATGGTGCATAGCCGACTAAGGTTAAATTATTGAGGTCAAACCGCTCTCCATCAACAAATTCCGCTGACTCTGCTGTCCCTGTTTTTCCAGCCGGGTTATATGATTTATCATCGAAATAATCATTACCTGTTCCTTGTGACCCTTGATAGGAAAGACGAAACCCGTCCTGCACACGACTGATTTCATCATCTGTCATCTCAATTCGGTTCATCGTCGTTGTATTGGACGAATAATACAATGGGCCAAGCTCATCCATGGAAGCAACTGGATCACGGGCTTCCTTTAAGAAATGAGGCTGAACACGATAGCCATCATTCGCAATCGTGGATACATACTGAGCAAGCTGCATGGTCGTATACGTATCATACTGCCCGATGACAAAATCAAGTAGATTCCCTGGATTATCAGGAACCTGTCCTCTTAATCCAGTACTCTCATATGGAAAGTCCACTCCTGTAGTCGAACCGAGTCCGAATTGATTAAAATAATTTTGCAGGGTTTGCAAGGTTTCACCCATGTTTATATCTAAATTGGCATTTCGCGGCATCGGATGACGATAGTCTCCCCCTAACCGCAAGGCGACATAGAACATATAAACATTGGAGGACCTTTCTAAGGCTGTTAAATCATTGACCGTTCCCATATCTTGAACCGACCTTTTCACTTCCGATCCTGCCAGCCGCATCGGTGCATCGTTAAATGTTTCCCCGGGAGAAATAACTTCGGAATCATAACCGGCCAGAATTGTTGCCCCTTTAATACTGGAACCAGGCTCATGCGCGTTAGCCAACGCTGTAAACCCGGCATTATTATTATATTCATCATTCTCGGTATCATATTCTACACCAGAAGTGGCTAACAGTTCTCCCGTTTTCGGATTCATAACAACAGCATAGGCATTGGTTGCAAACCGATTTTCATATGGGCTGCTTGCTTTCATGGATTGAAATTCATCTAATAAAATATCATCCACTTCCTGCTGAAATTCTAAGTCTGTCGTTAATACCAAATCTTTTCCACGTTCGCCGTCCACAATCGTTTCTGAACCGATAATCGATCCATTTTGGCTTGTCGTATATTGGATTTGTTCTTTACGACCGCGAAGGAATTCTTCATATTGCTCCTCAAGTCCACTTGTACCAACACGATCGTTCCTGCTGTACCCCATTGTTAAGTACGCATTCAAATCTTCTTCAGGAATACCTTCTTCCTGACTGGAGACATTGCCTAGAATACTTGTTAATGTATCTCCATTTGGATAAACACGATCCCAATCTGTGCTGGCATTGATTCCAGGCAGTTCATCTAAATTTTCAGCTACTGCAGCATATTCCTCTGCTGTAACATCTTCATTTTTGACAACCTGCGGGGTTAGAGCATAGGCACTATCCAATTCTTTTTTTATCGCTATGATCTCTAATTCATCATCTGTAAAATCGGCAATTTCTTCATCTGTGATTAATTCCAGCGTGGCATCATACACCTCGGAATTCTCCATTTCTTCTGTATTGACCGTCTCTAACCTCTCTTCTATCTCTTCCTCATGATGCAATAGATAGTATTCTCTTCTATCTCTGTCTGTGATTCGATCGATGGTTTGTTCATCACCCATATCGATATATTGGGCTAGCTTCTCAGCTACTTCCAGACGATCCTCTGCTTGTACATCATTTGAAGGTGTATACGTAATAGAATACATTGCTTCATTATCTACAATAAGTTCTCCATTGGTATCATAGATTTTCCCTCGGGGTACAGGTACGTTCGTTGTATCTAAATTCGTCCTCTGAATTTCATCTTGATACGATTCTCCATTTAAAATCTGAACAACGCCTAATTGAAGTACGAGTGCAGAAAATAATAGGAAGATGGCAAAGAAGAGGATATTCATACGTATCGAGAGCGGGGCACGTTTTTTCTTGTTTTTTTTGTCTGCCACTTTTCCCCTCCTTGTTCTATTTCAAGTATATTATCAAATGATATCTTTCTTGAAATACTTTGTCAGCTGATTGAGCAACAAATTTAAAATAATTCATTCTGCTGATTATTCCCATTTCAGATTGTAAAGCTCAAGTAAGCACATATCAAGTTAACCAATCTGTTTTAATATTTTCAGAAATTTCTTTTTAATATTGATGAGCTTTATCATCTATTTAATACCTCTTTCCTTGTATAAATAAACCCTGCTTTATAAAAAATCCCTTTATAAGGTATGAGGCAGATAATTTTCTAACCTGATTCAATATAAAGGGATTACGGAAAATATGTTAAATAATGCTTCTTCTATAAGTTGAAATAAAAATTCAGCTTACCAGGAAACAACTTACTATTTTTATTAATAGTCGATAATTTAACTGCCGGCTATCGGTATTATCTGTTAAAGATACATTTTTAGATATTTTCTAGTTTTCAAATCGTTCATCAGCCTCTGTTTAGCTTGTACTCAAAGCCAGTTATGCTTGCTTTTACTTCTTTTTCACAGTATAGCGTATCCACAATGTATCATGTTCTAATTCCTTCACAGACTTCAGCTGAAAAGCGGTTTCTTTTATGTTGGAATATGGTTCTTTTGCGACAAAAAAGCGATGCGCACCTGGGTCACCATTTGCAATAGGAGCTAAGATAACACTAACTTCATCTACCAATCCAGTTTGGATAAATGACCAGTTCATGGTACCTCCGCCCCCAACCATCATACGTTCGATGTGGAACAGGTTGTAGAATTTATCCAGCATGATGTCATAATCAATTTGCTCTTTTCCAGCAATGATGTAGGATACCTTTTTCTTCCTGAGAAAATCTTTATATGCATTGGATGCTTGCTCAGTTAAAACCTCCACAATATGAGAAGAAACGCCGCCATAGCCAAAGGTATTATCTTCAAAAGCCAATTCTCCCCGAGGGTCTATCGATAAATAATACATGGGCGCATCAGCGTCCGCTACATAATCCCCTTCCGGAACAAGCGGAGCTTCTTCATCTAACACAGGAGTCTTGTAATGGGTGATTCCGTCTTCTGTAGTTGTCTTCCCATTTAAATATCCTTGTATACCAAATTGCTGCTTTTCAGGGTCTAATGCAATTTCTTGATATTGCCTGCTTGCTTCTTCAAACTCTTTTAAATTCATAATATCCAAATTACCATCAATCGATGTATGTGTGTGTATAATAATATAAGGTTTATTCATCGTTTATCCCGCTTGTAATTAAATCGGTATGGACTGTCATTTTGCTACATTCTTTCATTCTTCTACCGATAAGCAGCAGGCTTGTCACCATCTGTATTTGGCTGACTGATTCCTACATTTTCCTTTTTATGACGCTCGGGGCTTGCAACAATTTCTGAAATAAATTGTGCAATACTGGCCCTGGAAGTCTCTGTACCCTTGTACGTTTCCCCTTTTGCCGTCAATTGAAAGTCTGTGATTGGCTTATTTGTCAGCCAGACAGGACGCAGAATGGTATAATCCAGTGAAGCATTTTCGATAGCCTCCGCTGCTTTTAGATTAACCGGGCGCGTTTCCCCCGTCATATTATAATCCCAGGAATTGAAAGGTTCAGGCAATTCATTATAAATACCGCCTGCATTGATTGTGATAATTCGTTTTACATTTACTTCTGTCATCGCCCGTACCAACGTCTCTGTGGTATCTCCTAAATCCATCCCGCCCATCGTATTGACAACCATATCCTGTCCTTGAAGCGCTGCTTTTAATCCTTCTAGATCTCTGGCATCACCTTCTACTACCATCATGTCTTGGGTTGCGATATCTTGTACTCTCTCAGCCTGGCGTAAGAAGAGTGTCAGCTTGACGTCTTTTTGTTCTTGTAAACGCGGGATGATTTCTCTAGCGGAACGGCCATTCGCGCCAATAATAATGACGTGTTTCATGAAGGTATCCTCCTTTGGCTGGTTATTTATCATCGTGTAACTGGCTATAAAACTCCTGCATCAAGAAAATAGGCAAAATTTTATTTCTAAGCGGGAATTTTTACAGCCAGCAGCTTTCTGATTGCTTCAGCTCTCCTGAAGCAATTCTGTCATGCTTTCCTCAAGAATAGATATTCCTTTTTCTATCCCCTCTTCGTCAATAATCAAAGGAGGCAATAGCTTAATCACATCATCATTTGCTCCGGAGGTTTCAATAATCAGCCCTTTTTCAAACGCTTTTTTTGTTATTTTTTGAGCAATATCAGGGTTTGCGCAAGCGATTCCCTGCATTAACCCTCTTCCTCTTAATTCTCCCTCTATAAACGGATATCCCCTGATTAATCTAGCTAACCCCTGCTTTATCGCAGCTGCTTTTACTAGAATTCCAAGCCCAAATCGATTATCTTTCCAATAATTTAAAGCTTCGGTTGCAGCTACAAATGCCAGATTATTTCCTCTAAAGGTACCGTTGTGTTCTCCCGGACGCCACTTATCCCATTCTGGTTTAATCAATGTAATTGCCATCGGTAAGCCTATTCCTCCAATGGACTTTGATAGACATACAATATCCGGGTTGATTCCTGCAGGCTCGAAGCTGAAAAAAGTACCTGTCCGGCCACAGCCGGCTTGAACATCGTCTACGATTAATAGAATATCGTTCTCTTTACATATTTCTTCGATTTCTTGTAACCATGCGTAACTGGCTGTATTCAATCCGCCTTCTCCTTGAACGGTTTCTAAAATGATAGCGGCCGGCAAATCTACTCCGCTTCCACTATCCGAAAGAAATCTTTTTAAATACGCTATTGAATTTTCGTCTTCCACATAGTTGTCAAAAGGCATGATCGTAACATTATTTAAAGGAATGCCGGCTCCTTTGCGTTTCATGGCATTACCGGAAAGAGAAAGCGCACCTATCGTCATCCCATGAAATGCATTACTAAAACTGATAATATTTTCTCTGCCGGTTACTTTACGGGCAATCTTGATAGCACTTTCCACTGAATTGGTACCTGTCGGGCCTGGGAACATTACTTTATAATCCAACTCTCTCGGGCGGAGTATGACTTCATTAAACTGTTTTAAAAATTCTGCCCGGGCTGAGCTCCCCATATCTAAACTATGGATGATTCCATCGTTTTTAATGTACTCTATCAATGCATGTTGCATTTTTTCATGATTATGCCCATAGTTTAATGCTCCTGCGCCAGAGAAAAAATCAATATATTCTTTTCCGTCTGAATCCCATAGATGATATCCTTTTGATTTTTCAAATACAGTCGGAAAATTCCGGCTGTAGCTTCTGACTTGAGATTCTAACTCATTAATTGTGTCTAATGCAGATTGTATATTTACGGACATGTAATCCAACTCTTTCTTTTTTAATTTTGTTGCTTTGTAATTCCATACCTGACGATACAAATGTCTATTGCTAAAACTATTTCAAAGATTTCATTTATTTCAAACCGATCCCAACTATGCTTGGCCCTATAGTTATTGTCAGTTTATCCTTTCTTAAACGATTCGGTAGTCCAGCTTATTTTCCATCCTGCTGATTTTATTCATTACCTCTTCATACCCGCTTCCTCTTACAATGGCAGTTGCCAGATAACAAGATTCAAAATCCGTTGGAGGCAGGACGACTTCATCATGAATTTGTTTTACAGGAATAATCAAAATAACATCCTCATCTTCCATGACGTCATCCAAACCGCGTATATCGGTAATAACGCCTTCTTGGTCAGCCAATATTTCATAATGACATACGCTGTATTTGCTGATTTTATCAAAATCTGGCCAGCTGTCTTTGATGCTATCACCAACTGCTACTTTTATAATAAACTCTAAATACGACACACCCGAAGCTTGTTCAATTACGTGCGATGCAATAAAACCTCCCGCAGGGCGCCCTGCCACTTCTATTACTTTAAAACCGTCAGCTGTTACCCTGCCTTCCAAGTGAAAAGCACAATTATTGAATCCGAGTTCCTTCACCGCTACTTCTGTACGTTTCTTTATATTGCCAACGGTTTCATCGTCTTTTTCTGAAGGGAAAATCTCCATATAATCCAATGAATAATCAGCTGACACTAAATTATCAGCAACTCCTGTAATATATACGTTATTATCCTGGACCACGCCGTCAATCGATACCTCTGGACCATCCAAATATTCTTCATAGATATATTCGTTTGGATAGTAGGTATAAATTTTATCTTCTTCAGGCGAGGTAGAGGCAAGCATGACATCATATATTTCACGAATATCCGTTTCCGCTTCTATTTTAAAAATGCCTTTACTCCCTGCTGCGCCGACTGGCTTAAAAATAGCTGGTGTTCCAATTTCATCAAATGCTTCCTCCAAATCATCAAAGGATTGAACCCGTCTAAATTTCGGACAGATCCCTGGAACCTGACTTAACGCTTCCCGCATGAAATATTTGTTTCTCGCCCTTTTTGCAGCTTCCACACTAATGGTCGGCAAGCCTAATTCGGAACCGATTTTTGCCACCAGCTCCACATCTTTATCTGACCAAGTTAATACCCCGGCAATCGGGTGGCTTTTCGAATAATTTGCAGCTGCGTTAAAGGATACTTCCATATCATACGTATCTGTTAAGATGAGGTCATCAATCAGCCCTTCATCTAAACCAGGATCATTATCCGCCATTAAAGCGATCTTAAATCCTAATTTCTTTGCAGCATAAATTGGTTTCATTCTCTCTACCTTATAGTTTCTTATATTTACAAATAGCAACGTCTTCAAAATAGATTTCCCCTCTATATATGGACTAGACTCCGGCCGATTAAGGTGTCTAGCCATTACAGTTTATTTGACCCGTTTTTTGCTCATTTATATGCGTTCAATGATAAAACACAAAAGAAGCTTCTCAATCCTATTTTTCAACTAAATACCTCAACCACAATGCGTCATCCTTCAGCTTTTCAACATGATCCAATTTGAATGTTACTGGCGTATTATCCGCATACTTGCTGTCTTCAAATAAAGAAGGCATATCACCATACAATATACGGTTTTGACATGTTCATTTCCTCCTCTCTAATTAGCATTCCGTTCAGACCCCCCTGAATGGATAATTCGTTTACTCTTTTATTTCTTTACTTTATAGCGCAGCCAAACGCCGCCATTTTCTCTTTTTTCTACATGCTCTAAATCAAATGCAACAGGAATGTCTGTAGACAACCCTTCCTTCGTTTGGAACAATGCGTGCGTAGAAGCAGAGCCATCGGCAAATGGCGCCATCATGATACTTACCTCATCGCAAAGACCGGCTTGAATAAAAGACCAATTCAGCACAGCGCCGCCGCCAAGCATTAACGTTTCAATCTGAAATAAATCTTTTAGCTTCTCCATTAATAGCTCGTAATCGAGTGTCTCTTCCCCCACAATAACGTAAGAGATATTTAATTTTCGGAGCATGGCTTTATATTCATTGCTGGCTCTTTCTGTTAACACCTCAATAATATGCGCCTGCGTATCCCGGTATTGCAGACTGTTCCTTTCCCAGGCCAGTTTTCCAGACGGGTCTACCGAAACATAATACTTAGGAAGGTCTGTTTCTACGATATAATCCCCTTCTGGCACAGGAGCTGCATCTGTATCTACATTTGGTTTCCTATTCTTCGTAAAAGCAGCCTCTGAGGTTGCACGTCCAGACAGCCAGGCTTCTGTTTGATAATGGGCATTTTCTCCAAAAGCTATGTTGTAAAAATCCAGTGCATTTAAGCCTCTGTCTGGAAGCTGTTTATGCGTTCCATCAATTTTCCCGTCAATCGAGGTAATCATATGGCAAAATATATATGGTCTGTTCATGTTAAAATCTCCTTTTCATTGTTTTACTAACAAGCAAATAATCTAATTAAAATGCAAGCTCACCATAAAGCAAGCGGCTGCTTCGAGACTGGTTTTGGAAAGACAGCGTCTATTTGCTCAAGATCCTGCCGGGTTAATTGAATGTCAGCTGCCCTTACATTATTTAATACATGATCAAGATTGCTGGATTGTGGAATAGCAATGGTTTCTCCATTTCGGATACACCAGGCTAATAAAATTTGAAAAATATCTGCTTGATGTTTTTCGGCAATTTCCTTTAAAACGCTTTGCTCTGTTAATTTAGTGCCGGAGCTATCATGCCGGTCAACCGGAGCATAAGCAATAACAGGCATTTCCTGCTTGCTCATTACGGGAACCAGATCATATTCAATTCCCCGATCTGCCAAATTGTAACGCACTTGATTTGCTACACAATTTGAGCCACCAGGAAATGTCTGTATTTTTTTAATATCATCTGTATCTAAATTAGAAACACCCCAGGCCTTGATTTTGCCTTGATTTTTAGCTTTTTCCAGTGCTTCCACCGTTTCTTGAAGCGGGATGTTTACTTGCCAATGAAGCAGGTATAGGTTCAAATAATCCACATTTAATCGTTTTAAACTATCATCCAGACTAATTGGCAACTGCTTTTTGGAAGCATTGGAAGGAAGCACTTTGGAAATAAGAAACAAATCCTCCCGATTTTGAAGATAAGGCTTGATGGCTTGAGCCACCAAGCGTTCAGAATTCCCGTTTCCGTACATTTCTGCGGTATCAATAACTTGGACTCCATTATCCAGACCGGTTTGTATTGCTTTTATTTCCTGATCAAATTTATTTGACTTATCTCCCATATTCAACGTACCTAAACCGATAGGAAACACTTCTCTTCCGGCAATTTTTACTTTTTTCATCAGTTTTCCCCTCCAAACTTTCGTATCAAATTAAAAATCGCTATACAGCCTGACTCGTAAATATAAGGTTCTATGAGGAGCAGTTTCACATGGATCTCAGCATTCATCGCTAAATCAATTTAACACCAGTTTTTCAATGGCATAAGCTACTCCATTTTCATCTTTAGATAATGTCTGAAAGTCTGCAGCAGCTTTTACAGCTGGAGTTGCATTTCCCATTGCTACTCCGCAGCCGGCATATTCAATCATGCTTAAGTCATTTCCACCGTCACCTATAGAAATAATTTCTTCCTTTTTAATGGATAGCTTTTCTGCAAGCTGTTTGATGGCATTGGCTTTACTTACCATAGGATGAAGAATTTCCAAATAGAATGGCGTACTTTTAATCATCATATATTTTTCCTTAAATGTGTCGGGGATGTTTTCAATAATTCTATCTAAGCGTGTCTCCTCTTCAACAAACATAACTTTGGGAATAACAATATCTTCCGGTGTTTCTGCCATTGGGCGATAATAAATCGGAAGTCGATTAGAATGCGCCTCATAGATGGTGTACAGGTTAATCATTTTATTAGGTGTATACATATTATTTAAGTCAAAATAATGCATTGGTGAATCTAGGGTCTTACTTAGTTCATATAAATCGTTTAAGTCACCGTAAGTTAAATCATTCTGTACAACCACTTCCTTCGTTTGTGTATTTTGCACAAATGCTCCATTGAAAGTAATGACAAAATCGTTTTCATTATTTAACTCTAATTGCTCAATAAAAGGATTGACACCAAATATTGGTCTTCCCGTACAAAGCACAATTCTCACACCTTTTTTTATAGCAGCCTGAATGGCATCTTTAACTTCTTTGGTTATTTCCTGGCGGCTATTAAGAAGTGTTCCATCAATATCGATTGCAACAAGCTTATACAAAAGAAGTCCTCCTTATTTTTAATTCTTTCCGTTTCCTTAAGTGAATAGCGGGTTCCATACGAGCCGGGCACCTGTGAATGATAGAAATTATTTAAAGATAGTCTTCCATAACAAATGGTCGGCATAATAGCCGCAAGCATTTATTCTAATTCGGATAGCGCAATTCGATAAAGCCTGTCATCACTATTCTCCGGCATACCTCTGCCATCTTCATTATTACTTACAAAATAGAGATAATTATCCTCAATCCGTACATCCCGGATTCTTCCCAGATCACTTATTACTTCACGATAGTCTTCTGTCTCCAAATCAAATTCTAAAACCGCCTCTCCTCTCAGCGCTGCCACATATAATGTTTCGTCATCATATGCCATCCCGGAAGGCGCCCAGGTTTCTTCATTTCCAGAAGTGAACAAAGGAGAGACCAAACCTTCCTGCTCTTCTTCTCCTTCAATAATCGGCCAGCCATAATTTTCACCAGCTTCAATTACGTTTACTTCATCATTGGCATTATCCCCATGCTCACTGGCATACATCGTACCATCTGCAGACCAGGTGATCCCTTGCGGATTGCGGTGGCCAAAGCTATAAATATAGGAATCCGAAATAGGGTTATCATCGGGGATGGAGCCATCCAAATCCATTCTTAAAATGTTTCCGCCTAACGAATTCTCGTCCTGTGCCAGTTCCGGATCAGAAGCATCTCCCGTGGTTGCGTAAAGCATTTCATCCGGTCCTATTTGAAGTCTTCCTCCATGGTGATACGCACCGCTTGGAATTTGATCGAGCAGTAAATTATCTTCTCTCCACACATCATCTTCCAATTGAAGGGTTACAATCCGATTAAATTGTCCTCCGTCATTTTCATAGGTATAGTAAGCATAGGCTTGATTTGATTCGGAAAAATCAGGAGCAAGTACGAAACCGAGTAAGCCCGCCTCTGAAGCTGTTGAAACCTCATGCTCCAGGTCTACCTCCTGTCTTTCTGCTTCACCATCATCTATTCGGACAATACTTCCAGTTCTTTCCGTTATATAAAAGGTATCCTCCACCATCTCCATCGACCATGGCACGTCCAAATTTTCTGCTATAACTTCTAACCCTTCTATAGGCGCCGTTAACGTTTCCTCTTGAGCATCTTCTCCTTGATTAGATGTATTTTCATTATTCGTTGGTGCGGGTTGCTCATCATTTGCAGAGCAGCCAATCAGAAAAAGGAGACCAAATAGATACCCTGATATTATTTTCTTCATTCGCATTACTCCTCTCTTTTTGAAGTATTTTAAGATAGATAGTATAATTTCAACTCATTTTTATTAAACCCTCTATCCCTCCTTATTTTGTTGGAAATAATGTTAACCCATAAACCTAACTTTAGGTCAATTCATTTGGTTATATTTTAGAAAATTCATTTTGACTCTTGGTAATAAGTGTGTTAATGTTTTTTTTAAACCTCAAGTTAACTTGAAGTTTAGATTAGAAAAGAGGGGATACAATGACATATTCTATTGGTGAAGTTGCTGAAAAGTTAAATCTATCTGTACCTACCTTGCGTTATTATGATAGAGAAGGATTGATTCCTTATGTGGAACGCACAGATAATGGAACTCGGATTTTTAAGCAATCCGATATCGATTTATTAAAAGTAATCCAATGCTTAAAGGTTAGCGGAATGGCAATCAAAGATATCAAAACATTTATAGAATGGGCTTCTGACGGAGATTCAACGCTTCAGCAAAGATATGATTTATTCTTGAAACAAAGAGCCGCGGTAGAAGAACAAATGGAAGAACTGAAAAAAACGATGGATGTTATTGAACATAAATGTCACTATTATAAAGTGGCCGTAGAGGCTGGAACAGAAGACATCCATAAAAATAAAAAGATAGGCAATACTGTTTTTGATTAATGAAAATCCTCTATGCTTCACGAGTATGAAGTACAGAGGATTTTCATTTTTTCAGGTTCCTTAACAGCGGCTCTCTAGCTTAATAGTTTCAATTGAATTATCATGCATCAACTGCATCAGCTGTCGTTTTAGTCAATGTATTACGAAGCACAATAAATATAAAACCGCCTATTAATGCAACAACACCGACAAACAGAATTTCTCTCGTTCCAATTTGCGATATAATCATTCCTGCTACAGCCGTTCCAATCGTTGTACCCAGGTTAACAGATGTCAGGAACAAACCGTTTGCGAAATCTGGAGCTTTTGGAGCAGCAGACATAATCCAATACTGGTTGATGTTTGCACCAATTCCCCCCAGTACCCCCCAGAATAAAATGATAATAGCGGTGGGAACTGTCATTTCAGCGACAGGGTAGAAAATAAGATAAAGCGCAATTAAAGCAATCGGAAAAATAGTTACGGTGCGAATAGGGCTTTCCGATAGTAATCTGCCTGCTATAATGTTTCCTAAGATATTCGCCAAACCATATACCAGCAGCATCATACTGATTAAATTGGACGACATATTTGTTACTGTCCCTAAATATTCAGCAAGATAACTGTAAACTCCGAAGATAGCTGCATTGATAAGCAGAACAGCAAAGATGGAAAGCCAGGTAATTCCTTTGGTTAATATTTTCAACTGTGAACCATAGGATAGTCTTTCCGTAACCGGCATAGACGGCACCAAAAAGATCGTTGCAATTAATGTAAAGATATTAACGATAGCAAAAAAGGCCATGCCCGCTTGAACAGAAATTGCATCCGCAATAAAGCTGACGATTGGAACCCCTAATACCATCCCTGCGGAAACTCCAATAAACACTTTGGAGATTGCTTTCGGTGCTTCCTTTTCACTTACAGATGCCCCGGCAACAGATAAAGCCATCGAAACATAAAGCGGATGGAAAAAGGCCGGTATCACACGTGAAATCAAAGCAACCGTAAAGTTAGTTGTAAAGACGGAAATAATGTTACCGATAATGAAAATAGTCAGCACCAATAACATGATATTTTTTCGGTTCATGCCTGAAAATATTAACGGCATGGTTGGTCCGGCAATCGCAATCGCTAATGCAAAAAGACTCACCAATAAACCAGCAGTCGGAACACTCACATTAAAGTAAACTGCTAAATCCGGGAGTATGCCGATAACCCCCATTTCGGTATTGATAATACCAAACACACCAACTGCTAATATAAATATAAGTAATCCTTTAGAATTCTTCATAAAATTTTGTTCCACTTCCTTATTGATTCATAGAGGTAAAAATTTTTAATACATTTCCCTTCATGCAAAGATATAAAGAAATAATTTCTATCAATAAAATATAAATGCATATTTATAAATAAAGTGTTATAAGTTCTTTTTATTCAAATAGATATACTTCTTTACCACTAATAAAGTTATATCATTCCAGTACAATGAGATGTCCTGACTTTTGCTTTGCCATAATTGATACTACTGCAGCAATAAGTAGCTTAGGATCTTTTTCAGCAAGCAATTTCGATGTTGCCTCGCCCCTACTGGATGCACCTATAATTAACCTCCCTTTTTGGATTATTTTCTTTTCAATAACATCATAGAATGGTATGATTCTAATAGCAAATACCTATATTGAATAACTTAATATACCTTTAAAGCATAGGAGTGTTTATGATGGAAATTCGCATATTACGCTATTTTATTGCTGTTGCAAATCAACAAAGTATCTCTGGAGCAGCAGAATATTTACATATATCACAACCTACCTTATCAAGACAACTAAGTGACTTAGAAACCAAATTAGGGACTCCATTATTTATTAGGGGAAACAGAAAAATCACTTTAACAACGGAAGGGATGTTTTTATTAACAAAAGCGAAAGAAATTGTCGAATTAGTTGATAAAACCGAAGCGAACTTTAATCAACCAACTGAATTCATTAGCGGGGAGATATACATTGGCGGCGGAGAAACAGAAGCCATGCATTTTATCGCAAAAGCTTTAAAAAATCTTACTCATAATCATCCAGCTATTCAATTTCACTTATACAGCGGAAATGCAGATGATATTCGGGATAAATTAGAGAGCGGCCTATTAGACTTTGGCATTGTCATCGAACCGACAGACAAGCAAAAATATGATTATATACAATTGCCGGCAAAAGATGTTTGGGGCGTATTAATGCGCAAAGATAGTCAGCTTGCACATAAACCATCCATTCAAGCAGCAGATTTGATAGATAAACCTTTAATCATCTCTCGGCAAACAACTGTCGATAACGAGCTGTCCGGCTGGTTTGGACAGAACGTAAAAGATTTGAATATTACCGGAACATATAATTTGATTTATAACGCTTCACGAATGGTTGAAGAAGACCTCGGCTATGTCTTATGTATTGATAAATTGGTTAACACTTCTGGCAACAGCAATCTTTGTTTTAAACCATTAAATCCTAAATTAACAGCAAATTTAAATATTATCTGGAAAAAACATCAGGTCTTTTCCAGTGCTGCTAGTAAATTTCTAGAGCAAATTCGATCTAATATTGAAAAATATAATGACTAAATATGAAATTGAAAATCCGGCTCTGTCTGAATCTCCATGAGAATTGAGACAGAGCCGGATTTTTCATATCCAACATACACCTCCTTCAACACGCTCTAAATTACATGAACTTCTCAGTTGCCTTAAAGTTAACTTTAGGCTGTAAAATGACAAGATACTAAAAATAGGAGGACTCCGCTATGACAAAATAACACCTGGAATGACGATATGAACAGTACTCCTTTTTGATTCAACAAAGACTCCATGGAAAGAAAAGGTTGGGATAAATATTTTAAAACGATTATTTTTTCTTCTGTTAATTATATTAGCAGCTATTTGGACAAGACCCTATTGGGAAGACCCCGTTCGTGAAGTAATTCCGGATCAAGTTACCGAAGCCTTTCATTCCGCAAGAGATTTTACAACGCAAACGATAGAGGATAGTGACTTTGATTTTGATACCGTGAGAGATCAAGCTGCCTCTTTTTATTCTTCTATCGTGGATTCCGATTCTGCACAAGAAACGGAACAGGAAGAGGCAACTCCTCTAGAATTGACAACACCGGAAGAGCAATCTTTTTCGATTGGCAACGTAGAATTAGGAGATACAAGAGCGGATGTGGAAGACATGTATGGAGATCCGGAGCGGGAAAGTGAAAATGAATATGGTGTCAATTGGTCCACTTATCATGAAAACTACCAGAATTTTATGATGGTAGCCTATGACGAGCAAGAAATGGTTCGCGGGCTATTCACTAATCAGGATTTGCTTTCTTCCGAGTTTGATTTAGGCTTAGGAGATACCAAATCGGCCGTGAACGAAACATTGGGAGACCCAGAAGAAGGCATTCGCAACGGCTGGTTTAATTATCAAATCAACAGTGAAGGTGAATATGATATTTATCAAATAGATGGAAGCTATGCAACCATTTTTTACGACATCCATGAAAATGATGAGGTTACAGCTATCCAGCTAATTGATGAGAACTTGGAAAATGAGAAAGAAGCTGTCTATACTTCCGGCAGTGAAACGTTACGGGACGGGTTCGAATATCAATTATTCGACTTAACCAATACGGATCGGGTCAATCACGATCTTCCAGTCCTGGAATGGAACGAGGAAGTAAGAGAAACAGCCAGAAAACACAGCACCGATATGGCGGAAAATCAATATTTCGACCATACCAATTTACAGGGTCAGTCTCCATTCGATCGAATGGAAGCGGATGATATTTCCTTTACTACAGCCGGAGAGAATCTGGCCTATGGACAATTCAGCAGTGTTTTTGCTCATCAGGGATTAATGAATTCCGAAGGGCACCGTGAGAATATATTGCAGGATAACTTTGCTGAATTAGGAGTTGGTGTCGATTTTAATGATGACAATCAGCCATTTTTCACAGAGAATTTTTTAAATGATCAGTGGTTATACTAACGCCCAAACAGCTATTTAAAAGGGTGACATCCATTGGTTCTGGAAGAGAAGAAATATATTTACTTTGAATTTCCCTTTGCTCTTCTCTTCCTACATATAATGATAATAAATTATTAACGCATTTGCGTTATAAGCTTTCCTTACTAGAAGAACCGCCATATTTTAAAGCATATACTTTGAAATTTTTACAGCCTCTCTTCTATCGGGATTTCCCATGACGAATTTATTTCTTCTCGATGGCAAATTACCTGCCCATCATTTTAAATTTTTAACCCATCTTTATAATAATTTATCTTCAAATGGCAAAACCTAAGGTAATATTACATTCTCCCGTATCATTCGCTATGTTTAAGAGGTGACAACACATGAATTTACAACAACTATTGAAAAATATTAGTAAACCGATGAGTATACCGAATATGATAATCAATAAAATAACAACGAATTCCAAATCTGTAGATGAAAATGACTTATTCATCGCTATAAAGGGATACAGTTTTAATGGTCATGATTTTATTAATCAGGCAATCAAGGCCGGTGCGGTTTGTATTATAGGAGAAGAAGACCTCCAAGAGTTATCCGTACCATATATTCGAGTTTCTGACAGCCGTCTGGCTTTAGCTGAAATAGCTTCTGAATTTTACGGAAACCCCGCAAAAGATAAAAAAATAATTGGTATCACCGGTACAAACGGGAAAACCACGACAGCTTATATGATAAAACATATTTTAGAGGATTTTGGTCATACATGTGCCATGTTTGGATCCGTAAACACGATAATCAATGGGGAAACGTATCCTTCGCTGAATACAACACCCGATGCGCTGAGCCTGCAAAAGCATCTGGCAATAAGTAAGGACGAATTTGTTATTATGGAGGTTTCTTCGCATGGAATAGCGCAGGGCAGGATACATGGAATTGAATTTGATTTTGGTCTGTTTACCAATTTAGACCACGACCATCTCGATTATCATCACACGATGGAAGATTATTTCTTAACCAAAGTCAAAATGTTTGAAGCATTAATAGACCAGGGATATGCGATTATCAACAACTATAATGAATGGGGAGCAAAGCTTAGCAGCATGCTTCCATCCCGTAATTTCTCCTTAATTACTTTAGGGAATAAAGAAAGCGATGCGCTGAAGATAAATAAATTAACCCCTGGTTTTTCTGAAATCTCCTATAAAGGATGGAACCTTCCCCTTCAATTAACTATCCTGGGACAGCATAATACGTATAATGCGGCGATGGCGTTTTTGACAGCTTCACAAATAGGCGTACCTGTTCCACAAATTATAAACGCATTACGTACATTCTCTGGTGTTCCTGGAAGGTTTGAAATATTCAGACGTACAAATGGAACGACAATCGTTGTAGATTATGCCCATACTGCAGAAGCTTTTTCTAATTGTCTTACCACTGCTAAAATCGAGGGCGCCGAAAAAATCTTTCATGTTTTTGGTTTTAGGGGAGACAGAGATTCCAGTAAAAGAAATAAAATGATAACTGTTTCTAAAAAACTGGCGGATGAAATCATTCTTACATTTGATGATTTAAATGGGGTCCCCTCTGCTGCTATGCTTCAAGAGCTCAACGAACTAAACGAAGGACAGGTTATTTCAGATCGCACCTTAGCTATACAGTATGCTATTGAAACAGCAGCGGAAAATGACTGGGTAATCATTACCGGGAAAGGAAATGAACGTTACCGCTTGGATTTTAGTTTGCCAGTGAGCTCCGATAGAGAGGCTGTTGAGTATGTTTTGCAAAAAGAAGGGAAAAGGGTGTTAGAAAAGGAACATTTAAAACTGCGTAATTTATTAAAATAGCTGAGAATAAAGTGAAACCTCATTCCGCGAGGGTTAAAAAGAAAATCCCTGCAGAATAAGGTTTCACTTATCAATTTATGATTTAAAATGTATCCTCCACAAAATCACTAATCACCCCTATCGCCGCTTTACTCCCTTCACTTGCAGCGATAATCAGCTGCGGCGGACCAGATGCAGTATCTCCGCCGGCATAAATCCCTTTGATACTTGTCCGGCCTTGCGAATCTGCTTTAATTCCGCCCATATCGGTCAGCTCTAAACCAAGACGTTCAGCAAAAGGGGCAGCCTGCTCCATTTTATAAGATATAAAACCTGCTTCTTTATACAATTCGTTTCCATTCTTAAATAAAATTGTTTTTAATTGCCCATTTTCTCCTTGCAATCGTAAAATCTCGTCATCAATAACCTCCATTTGCTTTTGCTTCAAAATATCTCTTTCTTCCACAGAAAAGCTTTCCTTGCCATTTGTGCAAACGGCTATATCCGTATTCCAATTAGATATCATCTTTATACCATGAAAAGAAAATTCTCCATCAGCAATATAAACCAGCGGAATGTCTTTTAGCTCCCACCCATCACAGAAAGGGCAGGCAAACAGACTCTTTCCATAAAAATCATGGATTCCTTGGATATCAGGCAATACATCCTTCAGTCCTGTCGCCAGAATAATGGTTTTTGCTTCGTAATCCTTCCCTGCTTCTGTGTGAATGCGAAAAGGAGAAGCAGCCGAATCTATATCGGTCACCCGGTCTTTTTGAATCACTATATTCGGATACTTTTTTAAATCTGCATGGGCCGCTTTCCGAAACTCAGCTGGTTTCACGCCATCCCTGGTAATAAAATTATGAGATTCCTGTGTGACAGCATTGCGCGGGGCATCATTATCCAATAAAATTACTTCTTTTTTTCCTCTGCCTAAAACAAGAGATGCATTTAACCCGGCAGGGCCTCCCCCGATAACAGCACAATCATATACCAATATAATCTCCTCCTTCGTTACGCAGGTTCTGTTTTGCGTAATTTTTATTAACTATATCGTAATGATTACGATTTATCAAGTGAGGAGATTCTTTTTTACTTCAATCTGTACTATATGTAAAATAAAAGAACCTATAGAAAAATTTCCCGTCTTCTAATAGATTCTTCTTATTATTATATTTCATTTTTGAATTCGATATTAAGAGCTCAGCACCTTAATCCCTTTAACGATATTCCAGATGAAATAATAAATATCAATGATAAAACACACAGCTATCGCAATTATCATTGCAATAAATAATCCGCCGCTTACTTCATCTGTCCAAACTTGTCCGATGCCAATTGAAAAGATAATGATTCCTGCAATAATGGTTGCGATAATTGGAATAAGATGTGTCCACAAGGCTTTCTTCGCGTGTCCTTTTGTTTCCTCATCTCCAAGAATCCATACCAAAATCGGAAATAAAAATGGCGCAAAAAATATACTAAAATAGCATAATGATGATAATAGTTTATTCCCTTCCATCTAATAAACTCCTTTAATATTCTCTAATAATAAGGAAGTTATTTTATCATTTCCTTCCTCAAAAATACACCCTCTTTTAATGATAAAAGGGTGTATGTAAACAATACATTATTTAAAAGTTTTCTGCCACGTAATCACTGAGTACACTTATCGCCGCTTTGCTTCCTTCAGCCGCAGCTACAATCTGCTGAGGCAGACCGCCGGCATTATCTCCTGCAGCATATACACCTTTCCTGCTTGTGCGTCCATAGGGATCTATTCTAATTCCTCCCGCGCCATTGGATTCTAAACCCAGACGCCCGGCAAATGGCGCAGCCTGCTGTAATTTATACGAAATAAACCCGGCTTCGCGACGGAGTTCCTTCCCATTCTTAAATTGAATGCTTTTTAATTGCCCGCCTTCTCCTTGCAGCCGCAAAATTTCGTCTTCTATAACCGGAATATTCTTTTGTGCTAGGATAGCTTTTTCCTCTAGGGATATGCTATCCTTCCCATTTGTGCAAACAACAATATCCTTGCTCCAATTCGAAACCATTTTCACACTGTTAAAAGCATGTGGATATGCAGCAATATAAACCAATGGAAGATCTTTCAGCTCCCATCCATCACAGTATGGGCATCCGAAAAGACTTGTTCCGTAAAATTGTTGGATACCTTCTACCTCAGGAAGTATATCTTTTAATCCCGTTGCCAAAATAATTCTTTGCGCATCAAAGACCTGCCCTCTCCCTGTTTGAATCTGAAAATAAGAGGCAGCCGGAACAATATCAACCACTTGATTTCTTTCAACGGAAATCGTTGGATATTTATTTAAATCCTCATAAGCCGCTTTTTTAAATGCTGCTGGATGAATCCCGTCTCTGGTAATAAAATTATGAGATTCCTGTGTTACGGCATTACGAGGTGTATCGTCATCAAATAAAATAACTTCTTTTCTACCCCTGCCTAAAACAAGTGATGCATTTAATCCGGCAGGTCCTCCTCCAATAACTGCGCAATCATACAACATGATGATTTCCTCCTTTTTACTGCAGGATGAAATTTCGTAATAATGCATTTACTATAAAGGAATCCATGTGCTTTATCAAGATGGAAGTCGATATAATTCACATCATAGGAAAATGAAACCACTTCGAATAATTCACTGTTATCCACAAAGCTTCTCTGCTTGAATTAGATTTGAAAACTGGGTTGCCACCAAGCCTTCAGGTGATAAGCTTAGTTACACCTATGCAGTAAGAAAGCTTAAACTTTCTTACTGCCAAAAAAACACTTGAAAAAGGCTTCGCTTCTTCAAGTGTTTTCCATTATATGTAATTTTATTTTTTGGCATGACTGTATTTAATAGTATACATCAACGAAATATATAAGTCTATTTTTTTCTTAATTTCATTGCTAAAATGAACAAGACATTCAGTTAAGGGGGATTCGCAATGGCATTTGAGGAAGAAAAAAAGGTATTACATGGAACCTTAGCAATTATCAATAAGCAATATGAACGTTTAGCCGAAATACCGGAATATATCGGCGATGATTTTACAGAAAACGTATTGGAAGACAGCCGACAGCGTGTAAGAGAATCTCTGACGATTGCTAAAAAGGAACCTTATTTTGCCCGTCTTGATTTTAAAGAAGAAGAAAATGAGGAAGTGAAAGCCACCTATATCGGGAAAGCCGGGGTTTTTGATGAGCATACCGGAGATGTTCTGATTACGGATTGGCGTGCCCCGATAGCCAGCCTGTTCTATGGCTTTAGCGGGAGTGAGGATGACGTCTACTATCTTTCACCAGACGGCATCGTAGAGGGTGAAATTTATTTAAAAAGAAATATCGTCACTTATAATCAGGAGCTGCAAAGAGTGGTAGACCGCTATATTCGTGGAGAGCAGGAAGCTTCAGGAGGAGATGAATTCTTATTATATAAGCTGGAAGACCAAAAGGATAATAAACTTCGTGATATTGTTGCAACCATCCAGGGAGAGCAGAATGAAATCATCCGTTATCCTTTAAACAAGGCTGTTATAATCCAAGGTGTTGCCGGAAGCGGAAAAACCACTGTGGCACTGCATCGATTAGCTTATTTATTATATGAATACCGGGAGCAATTAACGGCGCACCGGATGATTATTTTTGCACCGAATACCATCTTTCTTGATTATATTTCACAAGTATTGCCGGAATTAGGGGTCGGAGATATTGTCCAGACCACCTTTCCAAAATGGGTCATGACCTCCATTATCGATGATCCGAAATGTAAGCTGGAATCTCTTAGCGAAAGAAGGAAAGCATTTTTTGAATCCGGCACAGTGGAACAAACTAATTGGAAAGGTTCTTTAGAATTCCAGCAGCAAATTAGGGAGCAGTTATCACAATTAGAAAAGGATTGGATTCCGGAAGAAGATTTTATTCCCTGGGAAAATAAGCGAGGCGTCCCCTTAGAACAAATTAACAATTGGATTGAAGCAGATTTTAAAGACAATCCGGTCACAAAAAAATATGATAGGCTTAAAGCAAAATTGACACGCTGGATAGAAATAGAAGCTAAGATGTATGAAGAGAAAAAAGAACAGGAGCAAGCACGTAAAGATGGCAAAAAGGAATTAAGAAGATATTTACGGAAATGGAAAAAAAGAAAACCTTATGAACTGTACGCACAAATCTTAAAAAAGATGGAAAGAACGGACCTTTTGCCGCCTAAGGATAAAATAACTTTAGATGACCTGGCTCCCCTGCTCGATATTCATGATTATTGGTATGGAATTGAAAGAGACGAGCGATTTGATCATGTGGTGATTGATGAAGCACAGGATTTTTCACCCTATCAGGTTTCTGTATTGCATGCACGGACAAAAACAGCGTCATTTACGATATTAGGAGATTTAGCACAAGGTATTCACAGCAACGAAGGAATTGACGAGTGGGAAAACTTTATTGACCTTTTCGGCACATCCCGCTCAAAATTCTTCCAAATGACAAAAAGCTACCGCTCCACTTATGAGATTATTGCGTTTTCCAACATCATTCTCCGTCATCTTGCCAATCGTCCGGCCTATGCAGAACCGGTATTTCGAAGCGGTGAGGAGGTACAGATCCAACAAGTAGATACAAAGGAAAAATTAGAGAAAATTACAAGCTGGATACATGATATGAAAAATAAAGAGATGAAGACCATTGCAGTTATTTTAAGATCGGAAGCTGATTGTAATGCAATTTATCCGAAGCTAAAAGAAAAGATTCCAGAGTTAACCATGATTACTACCGAGGATAAGTCGTATGAAGGAGGAATTTCCTTATTGCCTGTGTATGTATCCAAAGGGCTGGAATTTGATACTGTCTTAATGATTGATGTGGATGAAAAGCATTATCCGGCGACCGAGCAAGCTGCTAAGTTATTATATGTTGGCTGTACCAGAGCGCTGCATCATTTATCCGTTATTCACAGCGGAAATGCATCGAAGCTGATTTCTAATGAATAAATATTAAATTAGACAGAGATGAAACGGGATTCATTTGGCTGGTGGCAGTTGCTTTTTATTTCAGTATAAAAAGTGAGCAGTTTGAAATATAACCTGCTCACTTTTTTTATACTATAGCATGCGGATTACCTATTCTTCTTTTCCTTGCTTGCCTGCAAGCTTTTTAATCTCTACTTCGCTGTACTCTGTAATTTCTGCTACTTCGCTGATAGACATGCCCTTTTTTATCAATTTTAAAACGATTTCTTGCTTTCCTTTTTCTATCCCTTTTTCTATCCCTTCTTCTATCCCTTCCTCTTTTCCTCTCTCAAAATAAGAATTCGGCAGCTGCAAAACCATGTCTTTTTCCTCCTCCGGCAAGTTCTCCATTTGCTCCATCATTTGCGCTTCCTCCCCTTTGTTTAACTTTAAATAGGTCTCGAAATATCCGTAAAGGAACTCCATTTGCGCCGGGTTGATTTTCATCCGGGTAATCATACGCAGAAACTCCAGCTTGACCTGAACCCGCTCATGCACTTCATAGCCCATCTGACTGAGCAATGCTGCGGCGGCCGGGTTGTCTGATTGAATATATGCTCTCCAGTTTTTCTTGATTAAGTGTAATTGTAAAAAGTTAAATTGAAGGACGTCTTGGGTGGGTGTATCGATTCTGAATTGTGTCGGTTCTTCTTTCTCCCTATTATAACTCAAAACAGCGATGGGTTGAATGGGTTTGCGGTGTTTGGCGTAAAGGTAAGAAAAATAGAGAAACATTCCTTCAGGGAAATCAGCTTCATGAGTTGATTGGGCTTCGGTATGAATATGGAGTATTTTGTCTTGGTGGTTTAGCTTTACTGCTGCGAGGACGTCTATTTCCTTTTTACGGCCATTGATATAGTCCAGATACACTTCTTGCTCAAGGAAGGACACGTTGGAGAAGTCAATGTAGGGATAGAGATTGGGGAAAAATGCTTCGATAAACTCTTCAAAAAACTCTTGTATCAGCTTTTTTTTGTCAGCCGATCATGCTTCATGTAGTCTGCTTTTTCTTCGTAAATAACCGGGAATGTAAACAATAGAACACTTCCTTTCTTTGAATTGTCTTTATTTTACCAATCATTCAAAAATAAAGATAGTCTTATTTTCAATGGAGCGAGGAATCGCAATGGTTTTCGATGGGACGAGTAATCGCAGTCTCAGTCTCATCCAGTCACACTGCGATAAAATTTCCTAACTTGAAATAAGCAGCATTACCAAACTAAATCCACCTACTCCAGCTGCATAGGTGGATTTATATTTCTGCTGCATTTTATCAGCCTACAAAAGCGACACCATAATATGTTAGAACTGCAATAACAATCCCATATACCAAAATACTTGCACCAGCGGATATGAATAACTTCACCTTATTCATCCCAATTCCATTAGCAATCACTGCAACAGCCCAAGAACCAATAATCGGTGTAAGCAAGACAACGACTAACGGTCCCTGCTTTTCGATACGATGCTTATACCTGCTGTTTGCTAATTTATCCAGCCATTTCTTAATACGTTCCGATTTTGCAAGAAGCTGATAGAAAAAAGCAATGAACGGGATCGGAAGAAAATTCCCAAAACTGGACCAGATAATGGAAGAAACCGCATCTAATCCCATCACCATCGTAGCTGGAATCGCAATATATATTTCAAACATTGGAAAGAACCCAATAAACCATGCAGTAGCTGCTAAGCTCAAATAATTTAACATAAATAGATTCTCCTTTTTTCTTACACTACATTTTCCTGATTCCTATAGTATAATATAAAGTATATGGTTACCGTATACTCAAGCGTAAAGTTGGTGATAAAATGGACTCTGCCAAAAAATTGATGACAACTGGAGAATTTGCAAATTTATGTGATGTGAAAAAGCAAACGCTATTCCATTATGATGAAATTGGTCTGTTAGAACCCGAATACAAAAATGAAAATGGATATCGTTATTACACAATTCAACAAGCTGAGGCCTATAGCATGATTGATATGTTAAAAGAAATTGGAATGTCTTTAGCTGAAATCAAAGATTTTTTACAATCTAAAAATACAAAGAAAATCACTGATTTATTAACGGAAAAAGAAAAACTGGTGGATATAAAAATCCGGAAAATGCAGCGTATCCAGCACCTCATTAAAAATCAGAAAAAACAAATGGAAGAAGCATCACAATTAGACCTTGATCAATTTACTATCGAGGATATGGAAGCAGAGCAGATTGTATTAAGCGAAAATATTTTAAATCAATCACATAAAGACATCACAAAAATGGTCATATCGTTTATGAAATATGTAAAACAAGGCGAAATCAATGTGGAAAATTGGGGTGCTCTTATTCGCCACGAACAAATAGAAACAGGAGATTATTTAAATTATTCCTATTTCTATTTGCGTGAGAACCAGCTTCATTTAACAGAAACATTTGAGAAAAAAGCCGGAAAATATGTCATTGGCTATCATAAAGGAAGCTATATGCATACGTATCAAACATATGAACAAATAAAAGATTATTTGAATGAGGCAGGATATCATATTTGTGGTGACAGCTTTGAAGAGTATCTATACCTAATGGATGGGAGCAGTTTGAATGTAAGAGCAAATTACGTAATAAAAATAATGATTGAAGTAGAGAAAAATAAATAAGCGTCCTGCAGTATTGCTTGCTCTGTATCCGTTTAATCAGAGTTATATTGTGATAAACCAATAAAATTACCGTCTTCATACTAATAGAAAACATGGACTTATCTGTACGCTTTAAACTGCGAGGGTCAATTAAAACAGACCCTCCTTTAAATTCACATAGCTCATCTTATATCCAGCTTTTACAACTGCTCAACATATTGCCATAAACTTATTGTCTTAATACCTTCTCCATATTCATGCAGACTGGTCAGCACAACTTAAATTCTTTTCACACTTCCTCGTTTCCTTCAGCCATGACCGACATAACATTATCCAGCAAATCCCTCAGCTTTTTCATTTCCGGTACTGCATTGCAAAGATAGTAATAATTCTTTGTTCCTTCCCGGCGGATATCAACGATTCCAATTTGTTTCAAAATCTTTAAATGATGTGATACAGCTGGTCTTGAGAGCTTCGTAGCTTCCGTTAAATCAATCACACGCAAACCTTGACACCCATTACAAGCATGGTCATTCAATAAAGCAACAATGATGATTTGTCTTTTTTCATCCCCTAAAGCGATAAGAAAATCCTTAACTACATCAAATTCATTTTTTAAATTCTCTATTTCATTTGTTTTCATATAAATCCTCGTTTCATTTGAATAATCAATTGTTCAAATTATTAAACCATTAATTTTCAAACACGTCAATAGCATGAACCCGTTGCGCATAATTAGAAAATGATTTTTGAAGTTACTTTTCATTTGATTAGTTGACATTTTTTGAAAATCAAGCTATCATTTATTATTAGTTCAACTGTTTAAATGTTTAAACCATTATTCTAATAAGGAGATTTATCAAATGAAAAAACAAATGAAAGCAATGCTTATTCATAAATATGGACAAAAAAATATGCAATTGGAGAATGTTCCTATTCCTGAAATATCTGATGACGATGTATTAGTAGAAATTCACGCTGCGAGTATTAATCCAGTTGATTTCAAAATTAGAGACGGAAAATTAAAGCCGCTCATCAACTATAAAATGCCATTGATTCTTGGAAATGATTTTTCCGGAACGGTCATCAAAACTGGAAAAAATGTAACGAAATTTAAAACTGGAGATTCTGTTTATGGACGTCCAAGAAAATCAAGGATCGGTACTTTTGCTGAATATATTGCTATTCATGAAGATGATATTGCATTCAAACCAGAAAACGTAACATTTGAAGAAGCGGCAGCTGTACCATTGGTTGGGTTAACTACCTATCAGGCATTTCATGACATATTAAACCTTCAGCCGAAAGACAAAATTTTAATTCAGGCAGGCTCTGGCGGAATTGGAACCTTTGCGATTCAATTAGCTAAAGAGATGGGAGCTTATGTCGCTACAACCGCAAGCAACGCCGGGAAAGATTTAGTAGAAAACCTGGGGGCAGATAAGGTCATAAACTATCGAGAGGAAAATTTTGAAGAAGTATTAGCTGATTATGATTATGTGTATGATACCTTAGGTGGTGATGCTTTAGTTAATTCGTTTAAAATCCTAAAGGCCGGCGGGAAAATTGTATCAATCTCTGACCGCCCAAATGGCCGCTTCGGAAAAGAGAATAATTATCCTTTTTGGAAAACAATCGCTTTTAGATTGGTTTCAAGGAAATTAACAAAATTGGAAAAGCAATATCAAGTGCAATATAACTTTTTATTCATGAAGCCCAGCGGCGAGCAATTAAATAAAATCAAAGAACTTATCGAGGCTGAAAAAATCAAACCATTCATTGATCGGGTCATTCCTTTTGAAGATGCACAAAAAGCAATGGAATATTCAGAATCAGGCAGGGCGAAAGGTAAGATTGTTATTAAAATAAAGTAGCCTGTTCTTTTTTAAAAGATTCATCAAAAAACCCATTATTATATTAATAAAGGATAATCACGAATTTAGATTATTATAAAGAAGCTATTCTTTTATTAGTTTTCAGCTATATCCTTAATGCTAAATTAAACTGATTTATTTTAAAATATACCACAGCACTGAATACTGTGGTATATTTTGAAAATCTATGCTTTTATTAGCAGCTTTAGAATGACAAAATTATATTTCTTGTATAGCCTTTAACTCATTAGAAATGAATTTAACTTTATTAAACAATAGCATATTAATAACCTTGCTCTACATTAACAATATTCACCAAATCTTCTTCATTATTTTTATATTTATTGAAGTTCTCAGCAAAAATATCCAGTGCTCTATCAAAATAATGTGGAGAAACACCTGATAAGTGTGTAGTCACAGTAATATCTTCTTCTTCCCAAAATGGATGATCTTCCGGAAGAGGTTCCTCCTCAAACACATCTAATACTGCATGGGATATTTCTCTCTCATGTATAGCTTTTAAAACATCCTCTCCATTAACTACGTCACCTCTTCCAATATTTACAAATACTGCATGCTCAGACATCGATTCGAAATGCTTATATTGAAAGAATTCCTTTGTTTCCGGAGTGCTTGGAAGTATGGAAATTACAAAATCCGCCTCATTTAAATATCCATCCATTTCTTTAAAGTTAATATTTTTATCAAAATAATCAACCTGTCTCCCGCTTCTTGAAACTCCAATGGTTTTCATTTGAAAAGCTTTTGCTATTTTTGCAATTTCTTTTCCTAAAATGCCAGTCCCTGCGATCAGCATCGTTTTGCCCGTTATTTCTTCCATTTGAATATCTCTTGTCCAAACCTTCTTTTTCTCATTCTCTATTAATACTTTTCCTTTTCTATAAACTAACATTAATACAAAAAATACATATTCAGACATTGGTGCTTTATGAATACCTTTAGCGGTTGTTACTAAAATATCTTTTTTCTTTAATGCTTGAAACGGAAGCTGGTCCACCCCGGCAGCAATAACCATGACCCACTTTAACTTAGAAGCTTTTTGAATCAAAGCTTCAGTTAAATCAGTTCCATAAGTTATTAATATCTCAGTATCTGAAAGGTGCTCCTCTGCTCCCTCCATACTATTACAAAAAATAAAATTATCCTCTGGAAATGTATCTTTCAGTTTCAATTGATTGTCTTGTGGTAATTCAGCAGATGTTAATATCTTCAAGCCGATTCCTCCTGTCTTATTTTTAAATCTATTTACTTTCCTAATACTTCATTCACTTCATCTCTTATTTCTTCTAATCCCATTGTTTCATAAACTGTATCAGCCAATTCTTTGAATTCTTCACGATCTACTTCATGAAATTCAACACCGGCTTCTTTCATTAATTCTTCATACTCATTAGATGACTCCATACTCATTTCGGTAGCTGTTTCCCCAGCTGCTCTTGCTTCTTCTAAAACAATTTCCTGATATTCTTCTGGTAAGCTGTCAAACCAATCTTCACTGACGATTAATGCTGAGACCAATTGATAATGATTCGTTTTAGCAATATGATTGATCACTTCATACATGCTTGACTCATATATAGCGGTATTGTGGGCCTCTACACCATCAATTACTCCTTGCTCTAAACCAGGATAGGCTTCTGTCCATGGCATGCCAGTCGGAGAACCTCCCATAGATGATATGGCAGCGTTTACAATTTCTGCTCCGCTTGTTCTTATTACAGAGCCTTTAAAATCATCAACAGATGTAACCGGATGCGTCGTAGCTAAATTTCTTTCACCCAGCTGAAAATTAAATGAAAGAATGCGGATTCCCTGATCCGTAAATTCTTCTACCCACTCTTGATATAAACCAGAGTCCATAAACTGTTCGATTTCATCCTTATTTTCAAACATAAATGGAGATTGTATGATAGAAAACTCTTTTTTTAAATCACTTAATTGTGCAGCATCTGTGACTGTACCTACATCTGCTCCAACAGAAGCTTGTTCAATTAAATCCGGAATACTTGCTAATTGGTCACTATGGTATGTTTCGACCTCGATTGCTCCTTCTGTCCGTTCTTCTACAGCCTCTTTAAATTGAAATATTGCCTGGTATTCTGCGTTTTGTTCATTTTGTGTAACCCCTAAGCGTAAAGTGTACTCTGCGTTACTTCCTTCTGTCGTTTCAGAACCACAGGCAGCTAAAACCATCAGACTGGAAGCAATTAACAAAAAGCAATACAATCTCTTCATTACAACACCCCTATTTTAAATTAGTTATGAGTTTATAATATTTGTATCCCTTGTAAATCTCAGCAAAATTGAACAGAAACAATTCGTACCACACTTCGTAACTGTATTTCTTTTTCACAGAGGAGCCTGCGTATATTTCCTACACTCAGATAATTAATTGTTCAGTTTTGAGTTTTTCATTCTTTTATTCCTCCCTCTTAATTCTTTTTTCAATGGTTCTTTATGCAACGGCTATAAGTTATTCATTGCATGAAGTTAAATATATTTGATTTTACACACACCGTATATAACCTGATTCTATTAAAGCCCTTATTTTACAGATTACTTAAGGTCCTAATAGTAAATCTGGTAAAAATAATACAATACTTGGGAACATTGCTATAATTACAATTACGGCAAGTACTGTTATTATGAAAGGCAAAGCTCCTTTGGTGTACTCTACGACACCAGTCTTCGTAATAGATAAAACGGCAAACATTGTAACTCCTAAAGGAGGTGTCATACCTCCAAATGTAATCAGAACAACCATTACCACCCCAAAATGGACTGGATCAATTCCTGCCATTTCTGCAATCGGAAGGAATATAGGTGTTAACATTAAATTGTTTGCAGTAGCTTCCATAAAGAGTCCGGCAATAAATATAAATAGTAATATTAACAGAAACAGCAATTGTGGATTTTCAGTAATTCCTGTAACAAATTGAGACATTGTTCTCGGGAAATTTTCAAATGCAATAACATAACTGAAAATAGATGCTGATGCAATAATTAACATAATCATACTATTATCTATAACTGCATCCTTTAAGCATACTTTTAATTTTTTCCAAGTTAATTCTCTATGAAAGATAACCCCTACCATAATTGCATAAACAACTGCTACAGCTCCGCCTTCTGAAGCAGAAAATATCCCAAATCGAATTCCAACGATTAACAATACAGGAAACAAAATCGCCCATATACAATTCTTGAAACTAATTATAACTTCCTTAATCGTTGGAGGATTAAATTCATTATCCTGATCATAATTATTTTTCTTAGCAACAAGATACACACTTATCATTAACGCAATTATTAGAAGTATGCCAGGTATAATACCGCCAATAAAAAGCTTGTTAATCGAAACTCCTCCAATAAAACCAAATAAAATCAATCCAATACTTGGAGGGAACGTAGCTGTAATAATGGAACTGACAGAAATCAATCCTGTTGAAAAACCTTTTGAATAGCCTCTCCGCAGCATATCATTCGTCATGATTCTACTTTGCATTGCTGCATCCGCTGTAGCAGATCCCGATATTCCACCCATCATGGCACTAAGTAAAACAGAAGCTTGCGCTAATCCGCCAATCATATGACCAGTTAGAACATTAGCAAATTTTATCAATCTGCTGGTTATTCCTGAAGCATTCAATATATGACCGGCTAAAACAAAAAATGGAACTGCTAATAACGGAAATGATTGTGTACCGGTAGCAAACTGTTGAACAGCCAGTGAATTAGGAATATCTGCTAAAAAGAAGTAGGCAACACTTGAAATTCCTATTGCGAATGCAACGGGCATATTTAAAAAAAGTAAAACAAAAAATATAATCAACATCAAAGTCATAAGTTTATCTCCTTCCCCGGCTGCCTTTATTCAACTCTACTTTGCAGTCTTTTCCATTTCCCAAAAATTTGTCCTAAAGTAGTTAACAGCATCAATAAACTACCTGTTGGAATAGCTAAAGTTACTGTCCAATAAGGAATTGGTGTACCTGTAATAAGACGGCCTGTTGATGATACAACCATATCGCTCCCATATTGGATAAGGAAGATTAAAAATAGTATCATCAAAATATTCATTATCATCTCTATTACAACTCTTAATTTGGGTTTCAAAAAATAGTTGATAGCATCCACTCCTACATGGGAATGATTTCTAAGCGCCTGATTAGCGCCCAAAAAGATTACCCAGATAAAAATCAACTGTGCCAGCCCCACTGACCACGTTGTAGGACTGCCAAATGCACGTACAACAACTTCCATAAAAACTAAACCAACAAGTAATAGTAACAACAAAGATGTTAAACTCTCTTCTATTTTTATCCAGCCAACTCTTATTTTTTCTATAATCATTGACCCAACACCTCTAACACTTCTTCTCTAATCTCTGTCATATCAAGTTTTTCATAAACTTGCTCTGTTAATTCTCTAAATTCCTCTCTATCTACATCATGAAATTCAACGCCATATTCACTCATTAGTTCTTCATATTCTTCTGATTGCTCTAACGCTAATTCTCCAGCTACTTCTCCAGATTTTTCTGCCTCTTCTAAAACAATCTCTTGATATTCTTCCGGTAAATCATCGTACCAATCCTCACTTACGATAAGTGCGGACACCAGCTGATAATGATTCGTTTTGGCGATATGATTGATTACTTCATACATACTTGATTCATAAATTGCTAAATTATGAGCCTCTACCCCATTGATAACTCCCTGTTCCAAACCTGGATAAGCTTCTGTCCACGGCATTCCGCTTGGAGAACCTCCCATTGCTGAAACGGTCTCATCTACAATTTGTGCCCCACTTGTCCGAATAACATTACTTCTTAAATCAGCTGCAGACGTTATCTCATCTACTGTAGCTAAATTTCTTTCTCCTAAATAATAATTAAAAGAAAGAATCCGGATGCCTTGTTCTGAGAAATCCTCGACCCATCCTTGATATAATTCGGAATCTGTAAGCTCACCTACTTGATCATAGCTGTCAAACATATACGGCGACTGTAAGATGTAGAATTCTTTCTTTAAATCACCGAGCATTGCAGCATCTGAAATAGTACCAACGCTATTTCCCATGGAAGCCTGTTCAACTAAATCTGGTACACTTGCTAACTGATCACTATGATACAGCTCAACAGTAACCTCTCCATCTGTTCTCTCTTCAACTCCTTCTTTAAAGGACTCTATACCCATAAATTCTGCATTCTGATCATTTTGAGTTATTCCTAACCTCAATGTATAGCTTTCATCATCCTCACTATTATCAGACCCGCAAGCCGCTAATAGAAGAACCATACTTAACATGCTTATTATTATTAAATTCTTTTTCATTATCTCACTCCTTAAATTAAGGTTTAACAGAAGTTCCATCAGGCGTTCTTGCTAATGTCCACTCAGGCAATGTTTGAAGAGCCGGATATTCCACAGCTATTTCTTCATTAAAATCTACACCAAGACCGGGTGCTTCACCCACATATGCATACCCTTGTTTTATTGTTAAATCAGCAGGAAATACATTTTTTAGGGCTTCATTCATTGGTGTCCACTCTTGTATCCCAAAATTATTAACTGCATAATCCAAGTGATAGTTAGCCATTACTCCAACTGGTGAAAGGTCTCCAGGTCCATGCCAGGCAGTGCGTACACCAAATAATTCTCCAAAATTAGCCAATTTCCTTGCCGGTGTCAATCCACCGATTGCACTAATGTGTGCTCTAATAAAATCGATTCGTTTATTAATAATTAATTCTTTCCAATCATTCGGATGACTAAATAATTCCCCCATTGCAATTGGCGTAGATACTTGTTCACGTAATAGCTTTAACCAGTCTGCATTTTCCGGTGAAAATGGATCTTCAAGATAAAACAGATCATATTTTTCTAATTTTTTAGCTAAACGAATTGCTTCAATTGGCGGAATCCTTTCATGGATATCATGGATGATTTCAAAATTATTACCTAAACTATAACGCAAATGCTTAAATAGATCTTCGACATTTTTCGCATAAAATTCCGGATCGAAATATTCTCCATCTCTTCTATTGTCAGGAGATCTTTTCAGCTCAAAATTTTCTGCTTTTTTCATTTTCTTAGATATTAAGCCAGTATCATTTGTTCCGGCTCCTCCGTACATTCCCATTTGGCAGCGGACATGCTGGTATCCTTCTTCTAATGCTTCTTTAACATTGGCTTCGACTTCTTCCAAGGTTCCCCCATCAACGTGACGATATAAAGCAATTCCATCCCTTGATTTTCCGCCGAGCAGAGAATAAACCGGCAGATCCGCTATCTTTCCTTTTATATCCCATAAAGCCATATCAATTCCGGAAATAGCATTATTAACTATTGGTCCATTTCTCCAGTAACCGCTGACATTAGCAGATTGCCATAAGTCTTCAATATTTGCAGGATTTTTCCCTATCAGGAAAGGCTTCAAATAATCATCGATGGCACTTTTTACGGCAAATGCCTTTTGTGTAAAAGTCGCACATCCCAATCCATATAAACCTTCTTTATTCGTAATTACTTTTACAACAACTAAATTAATATTATTTGGTGCAGTAATAAATACTTTTACATCTCTGATCTCAAGTTTGTTCATAAACATTTCTCCTCATCTCTATATTGTCTATCTTCCCAGCCATCCGCCGTCAACTGCCAATAAATGTCCGTGGATATAATCAGCTAAAGATGATGCTAAAAATACAGCTGCTCCTTTCATATCATCGGGATCTCCCCATCTCCCTGCAGGTATTCTATCCAGAATTTGTTTACTCCGTTCAGGGTCATTAATAAGAGCTGTATTCATTTCCGTGGCAAAGTACCCTGGTACAAGTGCATTGACATTGACACCTAAAGAAGACCATTCATTTGCCAGCTCTTTCGTAAGCTGACCAACTGCACCTTTGGCTGCAGTGTATGCAGGCACGAGAATACCACCTTGAAATGAAACTAAAGAAGCTACATTAATAATCTTCCCACTTTTCTGATTTGTCATTATCTTCCCAGCTTCCTGGCAAAGAACCCAAACCGCTTTTAAATTCACATCGATGACTGCATCCCACTCATGTTCTGGAAATTCAACTGCCGGATATCTTCGTTGAATACCTGCACTATTTACCAAAATATCTACCGAGTTCATTTTTTCATTCACTTCAGAGACGACATCTCTCACTCTATTTAAATCACTTAAATCACATTCAATTATTTCGCAATTCCTTCCAAGAGCGGTTATTTCTTCTCGAACGGTTGTATCATTAGAACGCTGTACTAGAGCAATATCAGCACCTGCTTCAGCCAACCCAAGAGCGATTGCTTTTCCTATCCCTCTAGTTGCTCCTGTTACAATAGCTACTTTATTTTTTAAATCGATGTTGATACTCAATTTTCATTCCCCCTTTATAATTTGAATAGCACCTTTAATGAATCTGTGGATTTCTTTACAAGTTGAAACCCTTCTTCAAATGATTCCACTGGTAAACGATGACTTATTAAGCCTTCAATATCTATTCTTCCTTCTTCTATGAACTGGATTGCTGCTTCAAAGTCTTTAGGAGAAAAACATCTCGTTGTAGAAAGAGATATTTCTCTAAAATGCATTTTTGCTAAATCAATCATTGGCGGCTTTTTATATACACTTACCACCATGATTTCACCCTGTGTCTTAATAGCACCTATCATTTGGTCTGCAGTAATTTGGTTTCCTGCAACCTCAAAAACAACATCTGAACCAATTCCTTTTGTTGTCTCCTTTACTTCCTCTATCAGATCCTTTTCCTTCGCATCGACTGGATGAAGTCCATAAGAAGCTGCCACCTTTAAACGATAATCGCTTATATCAGAAATAATGACTTTTGCTGCCCCCGAAAGTTTAGCGATGATTCCTATTAATATTCCAATCGGCCCTGCACCTAAAATAGTAACTGTGTCACCTACTTTAAATGTTGATCGCCTGACAGTATGGATAGCTACTGCTAAAGGCTCTATTACAGCTGCCTCATCTTGTTTCACTTGGTTGGAAAGAGTATGTAAATTTTCGATTGGAATTTTAACATATTCTGCAAACCCACCATCTAAATCGATACCTATATATCTTAAATTTTCGCAAATATGATAGTTTCCTGATTTACAGGGCACACATGTCCCACAAGACCGAATTGGATTGATGGCAACGCTGTCACCGCTTTTAAATGAAGACTTCCCTTTCACTTCACTAATCTCACCAGAAAATTCATGCCCCATTACTAAGCCGGATTGCGCCCGCGGGTGGACACCTGCATAAATCATCATATCCGTTCCGCAAATCCCGCCATAGCTCACCTTTACTAATGCCTCTCCATTAGCAATTTGCGGTACATCAATATCTTTTAACGATAATTTTTCTTCTCCCACATATGTTATTGCTTTCATTTTTTCAATCCTTCCACTCTTTTATTTAAGAGAATACGTGATACTAATTTTCACAGTTATCTTTCCACCTTTTCAACTTCCCCAAGCCTTTGTTGAATTTCTTCATAAAATGGCAAGCCTTCATTGTCACCGGTAATACTTACGACCATAGAGCCAATTGTATTCGCAAAATGAAGAGAACTCTCCAAATCCCAATCATGTAAATAACCATATAGAAAACCTGCATTAAACCCGTCACCTGCTCCAACTGTATCAACAACTTTTGTCGCTTTCACAGGATCTGCAATTACTGTTTGTCCTTGATGATAACCGACAGAACCGCGTTCTCCACGTTTTATAATAATAGTCGGTATTCCGATTTCTTTTGTTTTTTCAATAATCGTCTCCGGATTATTTTCTCCAATAATAATATCCATTTCTTCATCACCGGCAAGAAGGATATCTACATGTGGAAGAATATCTGACAATACTTGACGAGCCTCTTTTTTGGTCCACATTTTTAAACGAATATTTGGATCGAAGGATATTTTCACATGATGCTTTTTTGCTAATTGAATAGCTTTCATCATGACATTTAAATTCTCTCCTCCAATTGCCGGAAAAATTCCCGTAATATGAAGGATTCGTGCATTTTTGATATACGATTCATTTAACTCCTCAGGTCTCATCGTCAGCGTTGGTGACTTGTCACGATAATAGAATGTCTGTACATTGCCATCCTCCATAATTTCTTTAAAGTATACAGAAGTAGGATGGTCTTCTACCAAGTCCAGCTCTGAAGTATCAACTTGTTCCCCTCTTACAAAAGTACGTATAGACTTCCCGAATTCATCATTGCCCAACCTGCTGATAAAGCCCGTTTTTAATCCTAATCGTGAACAGCCGACAACCAGGTTTAACTCAGCACCCCCGATTTTTTTTTGAAATCCATTCACAAATTTCATTGGACCTTTAGCATCTGGATTAAATACAATCATTGCCTCTCCTATACTGATTACATCCCTCATTCCCTTTCCTCCTGCAAAACTTATTTAAGCGCTTTCTTTATCGCTGTTAAAAAGAATTTATTTTGTTAATTCAATAAACTCCTTTGCCCGTTCCGTTAATGCCTGATAATCTTCTTCGATTTTCATTTTAGAGGCATCTACTAAATTACTGCCGAGGCCGACTGCTGCACTGCCATGTAAAAGGTATTCTTTCAAATTATCTTTCGTAATTCCTCCTGTTACCATTGCAGTGACCTGAGGAAGCGGGCCAAGAATATTTTTTATATATTCAGGACCAACTGCATCTGCCGGAAATACTTTTACCATACGTGCTCCGTGTTCATACGCTGTTAAAATCTCGGTTGGTGTAAAAACACCGGGGATATGCTCAACTCCATAGCGTTGACATATCTGTAACGTTTCTTTATTTAAAGTCGGTGCAACAACAAAAGCGGCGCCTGCTAAAATAACTGCCCTAGCTGTTTCTGAATCTAAAACTGTTCCAGCACCAATTTTGATAGATTCATCTACATTGGCTGCTGCCTCGGCAATAATCTCGTTGACTTTTGGTGTTTCTGCAGTAATTTCTACATGATGGATACCCCCTTTTGCCAAAGCTTTCAAAATAGAAACAATATTATCCTTACTAGATTTCCTAATAACAGCAACTACTTTTTCATGTTTAATTCCTTCAATAATATCCACTACTAACTCCCCCTCTATTCAATTAAAATTGCTCGCTAAAAACGATTGCTGTCTACTACTTATCCAACTGCAAACAATTATGTCAGCATGATTCTCTTCTATTCAATGTCGGTGTAAATCGAATTATTTCAGACTGATGCTGTTTGTCAGGTTCTAAAATCAATGAAAATAAAATTTCTGCTGCTTTTCTTCCCATTTCAAATGCAGGTTGAGAAATCGTTGTTAATGGTGGAGTATAAAAATTAGCAAATGATACGTCATCCACACTAATAACTGCAACATCTTCCGGTATTTTCATGTTTTCTTTTTTTACAAAAGAAAGTACTTCATGCAAAGTTAAATCATTCATGGCAAAAATAGCATCCGGTTTATCATCGTGTTGGAATAATTCGTGTAATTTCTTACTAATTTCATTGATTTCCCCACTTATCATAGAGAGTTTTTGGATATTACCACCTTGTTCTTCAACCTTTTTTGCAACTGCCTCTGCTCTTTCTACCCTTGGAGTAACTTGCTGCAATAAAGGAGGGCTCACCACTGCTAAATGTTCAAAATCCTTATGCATTAATTCTTCTACCGCAATATGTGCTGCTTTTTCATTATCTAAAAGAATCGTATCTACTTTTAGTTCCTTAACAATCCTGTCCATAAATACAATTGGATAACCTTCATCCAATAATTGTTTATACAACGCTATATTGTCACCTGTAGGAAACGCAATAATACCATCTACTTGTTTTGCCTTTAACATCTCAATATACTTCTTCTCTTTTTTAGGCTGGTCGTCTGCATTACATATAATGAGATGAAATTCCTTCTCATTACATAGATCCTCAATAGCGCGAATCACCTGCGTGGAATAGACATGAAGAATATTCGCCACAATAACGCCTATCGTTGTTGTAGTTTTCTGCTTCAAACTCCGGGCAACCATATTTGGTCGGTAATTTAAATCTTTTACAGCTTGTTCTATTTTAGTTCGCGTTGTTTTTCCCATATAGTCAAATCTGCCATTTAAATACTGAGAAACAGTACTCTTAGAAACGCCAGCTTGCTCGGCAACATCTGCCATTGTTATTTTTTTCATTTGCTTCACCCATCATGAATTTATTCCAAAATCGGTTTACTAAACCGATTTACCAAACCGATTTAGTAACAGTATAAAATAAAAGAAAGCGTTTTACAAGTCTTTTTTTAATATGAGAAAGAGAATTTATAAATTAAATAACTATTTACAAAATTATAACTCGTTATTTTTTTGATTTTATTACTGTAGCTAGTATCTATTTAATCATTATAAGTTAATTAAATTACATTCACCCTTTACTTCCAGCCTAAATTCATATATTATATATCTAAATGATATATATCAAAAAGGTACGGGTGAGATAAATGCAAAAATACAATGATAGCACATACGCCATACTCGGTATTTTAACCACAAACTGCCGTTCAGGCTATGAAATCAAACAGTTTATTGATAATAGCTTGAACCATTTTTGGAAAATCAGCTATGGACAGATTTATCCGACATTAAAGCGGCTGGAGGAAGAAGGTTTGGCTACGGTTCAAACCTCAGCACAGGAAGGGAAACCAGAGCGTAAGGAATATTTTCTGACGGAAAAAGGAAAAGAGGTTTTAAAAAATTGGCTGGAGAAGCCCTTAAAGCAGTTGCCAGTCGAGCGGAATGAAGTATTGCTGAAGCTGTTTTTTGGCAGGCATCAGACAAAGGAACAAAGTCTCTATCTGTTAGAGGATTATAAGCAAAAGCTAAAGAATCTGTATCAAACATACGAAGGAATCGAAGAAGGCATTGCCCGTCATAACCATCATCAACATGATGCGAAATATTGGCTGTTTACCTTAGATTATGGAAAACGTGTGACAGAAGCTGCTATTGCATGGTGTGACGCCACAATAAAGGAACTCTAATTTTTAAGGAGGAATCATCCATGGGTAAAAAAATCTACTCTGGCAGATATACTACGGAAAACGATCAGGATGTTGTTGTTTTTATTATTGGGATGCGTATCAATAAAAGGCTGGCGGTACGGAAATGGGGACCTGTGTTTACCGCCATGCCTGGTATGATCAGAGAATTGTATGAAAACCAGGAGGAATTAGGATTTCTTTCCATGGAAAGCTATTTTGGCCTGCGCACTACCATCATGGTTCAATACTGGCGTTCTACAGAGGATTTACTCGCTTATGCCAAAGGAAAAAAACATTTGAAAGCATGGCAGAATTTCAACAAGAAAGTTGGGGAAAATGATGCTGTCGGCTTCTATCATGAAACCTATCAGATAAAAGCTGGCAATTATGAATCCGTCTACCGAAATATGCCATTATTCGGGATGGGGAATGCGAAAAAGCATATTCCTATCACAGCACAGCATACTTCTGCCCGTAAACGGCTGCAAGGTGTGAAAGCAAACTAAGTTAATTTTAATTTTCAAGATTTCCCTCTTAAAAATGGGCTATTTATTAAAAACAAAACTCCAAAACTTACATATCTTTGGAGTTTTGTTTTACGATTAAGTTTTATCTTTTGGTTCTGCTTCCTCCGTTTTATCCTCCATAATATCATTCGCCGTGCTCTTAAATTCTCTTAATGTTTCTCCAGCTGCTTTACCAATCTCCGGTAATTTTTTCGGTCCAAAAATGATTAATGCCAGAACAACAATAAGGATTAATCCAGGAATTCCTATGTTTGCTAACCCCATCAACACTCTCCTCCAGCTCTCAATATATTTTTCTTACATTAAACCTGTTTCTTTTGACTTTTTGCCTCGACCAGCTGCCCGCCATTTTTAAGAAATTCAATCATTCCTTCCGTTGCACGATAGGTTAAAGCAGCAGCTGTGGTGGTAGGATTGGTTACTCCAAAGTGTGGAAAAGCACTCGATCCACAAACAAATAAATTATTCATATCCCACATTTGTAAATAGCTATTTACTGCTGAAGTTTCCGGGTCATCTCCCATGATTGCTCCGCCACCATTATGCTGGAAGGCAAGTACCCCATCAAAATGCTCTTGCATAGGATATTTAATAATATGTGTTGCACCCATCTCTTCTAAAATTTCAGCATGCTTTTCTTGAATAAAATCATGTATCCCCCGATCATTATCAGAGTAATCATAAGTAATTCGAATCAATGGATCTCCATTGCTGTCCGTATATGTTGGGTCTAAATCAAGATAATTATGTTTGAATGGCAATGTGGCTCTTTGACTCGCTAACGTTACAGCACGATTATAATAAAATAAAGAACGCTCCTTAAATTCTTTTCCCCATTGCGGTGTATCTTCTGGTATGGCATTACTAGAAATAGGAGTGTTTCCCAGTATTCGCACCTCAATCTGTGCTCCATGCAAGAAATCAAGATTGGTATGGTCGATAAGATCCCCAGTAAAATTCGTTATCGCCATCCCATAAGCACCTGTTGACACATAATTATTAAATTTTTTATCATCATATAACCCAACAGAAGAAGTTGAACCATGGTGATCTGTAAAATTTCTGCCGATAATTCCTTCTCCAGTCTTTGGATTATAAGGTGCACCTATTTCCGATAATAATAACAAACGGATATTATTAAAGACAAAGCTCGTTAATACAACTAAATCTGCAGGTTGTTCAAATTGTTCCCCTGTTCGTGTATCTTCATAAACAACTCCCTTTGCTTCTCCATTTTCATGTAATATCCGTATCACTCTTGAGTAGGTGCGTAATTCAAAATTACCTGTTTTTTGTGCTGTTGGAATGACAGTTAGCACTGGATCTGCTTTTGCGCCATACTCACAATAATTTGGTGTACAAAAACCACAGTATTGACATGCATTCAACTTCTCCCCATCAGGATTCGTATATTGTTCGGAAAGCGTGCCTGTTGGGATAACAAACGGATTATATCCCAATTTTATAGCTGCCTCTTCAAACATATGCATCTGCTCATTTTTTACAAGTGGCGGTGTCGGATAATCATCTGAACGTTCCGGATAATTTGGATCCGGTTCTCCAGAAATTCCTGCCACCTTTTCAAATTTATCAAAATGCGGTTCCAATTCCTCATAAGTAATGCCCCAATCTTGAAGCGTCATTCCTTCAGGTATTTTGTCTTCTCCATATTTTTCGATTGTTTTGGAACGAATTTCAAAATCATAAGGATAATACCGATGGGTTTGTGCTCCCCAGTGACTGCCTCCACCACCAATCCCCTCTCCCCACGCAATCATCGAATGATCTCTTACTGGTTTAGCATCTTGATCTAATTTATTTCTATAAGTAATCGTTTCCCCTGTTAATTTATTTGTTCCTTCTCCACGAAGATGATACCGCAATTCATCATGCGTATGGAGATAATCTTTAATATCTTTTTCTTTTCCCTTATCGAGCCCGACAACATGATACCCTGCTTTTGTAAGCTCTGCTGCAACAATCCCTCCCATCCAGCCAACTCCTACCGTAACAACGTCTACTTTATCTAATTTTTTCGCCATAGTATCCCCCCCTTCTTTTTTTACATATGATCGCTTAAGCTCATTGGCTCTTTTTTAACAAATTCCTCTGCTTCTACAACATCAGTATAAGACATATATGCTCCGGGGAATTCCTTCATTCTCCAGCCTTCCATATCTTTATTGCCGCCATATAACGGATCTGCGTAACATCCTTCCAGTGTCAGCTGTCTTAATAATGCAAAAAATCCAGCTGAAGAGACCAGATTCATTTCTACTTCTCCCGCCTCAAAACTTTGTAAAATTTTAATCTGCATATCTTCCTCTAACTTAGCGAACATATCATTATGCGTTTTCTGACTGACTTCATTTAATTTCCGTAAACCGGTAAGCATCGTATCGCCACGATTTAAAGGAGATTCCCCTGCACGAAATGGCCGCTTCCTGTAGTCATCTGCATTTTTCCCCCATGGTGAGGCCAATTGTTTATCAATATAGTAAGCTGCGCCCAAGCCAATTGCCCCCGGCCCGTTTTCATCCTCTGGGAAAATGATTTCTGATGCGGCAGCCAACGTATCAAAGTCCTCTTTTCTCGTAAAAAATTGCATCGCTTCTGTAAACATAGTATTGCCAGAACCGTGATGGTGGCTATGACTATCTCTCGAAACCGGTTCTGATTTCTCTCTTTTATAAGGCTTGCTTATGAGACTTCCCAAAACAACTCCGCCAACAATTCCGCCTGTTGTCATTCCCGCTGTTTTGATAAATTGACGTCTTGATACATCGACAACTTGCTGATTTTCACCTGTCTTCTTCTGTTGATCATCTTTATTCTCTGACATGTGACTCCCCCCTTATTTACAATCACACATGCAAAATATATTTTCAAAGTGCCTCCTTTCAAGCTAATGTAAAAAAGACTGCTATTATAGTGGTTATCATTACTAGAAATCCAAGTATTTGTTCAGAACCTAAAAATTCTAAGTTGTATATGAAAAACAGAAGAATATGCCTCTTGTCTATCTACTATAAATAAAAGAACTGCTAAATTAATAAGGTTAATATGAGAATTCATCCTGAATTAATTGTATGCGCTTACATAATTTTCTCTAAAGTATACCGCTTAAGCATTTCTTAGGCACTCTATTTATTTCTATAGGCTTATACTTCCCTTAAGTCATGTTACAAGTATGTATATGAATAAATTGTCTTATATATAACTGATGTTTTTATAAACATCCTGCCATTCTATTTTTACAAGTAATTATGCACCATAAAATCCAGCGGAAAATGAATGAACCGCTGCCTTCTCGGGAACGTTATAACATGCAAGCTAAAAACATACGCTTTGGAGGAGATTATTCATGTCCCATCAACAACATCAGCAGCTCATTGACGCATTGCAAAACTGTATTGTCGCATGTAATCATTGCTACGATGCATGCCTAAAAGAAGAAGATATTAAAATGATGGCCGAATGTATCCGTTTGGATAGAGAGTGTGCCGAAATCTGTTCTTACCTGGCACAAGCTCTATGCAGAGACACGCCTTTTGCCAAGGAGCTTGCTTCGGTTTGTGCTAATATTTGTGAAGCATGTGGAAATGAATGTAAAAAACATAGCCACGAGCATTGTCAGAAATGTGCGGATGCTTGCTTCCAATGTGCAGAGGCATGTAAAAAGAGTGCTTAAATGCATTAAAAAGAAGCAGCTCCACTTAAAGAGATGCTTCTTTTTTATTATTCTGCTTCAATTGTAACGTCTCTAAAGAATGGGAAGCTGCTTGGAAATTGATAGTATCCATTTACTTCATCACGCAAGCCGGATAAAAGAACAGAATGATAAATCGGCACGATCGGCGCCTCATCAACAATTATTTGCTGTGCATCTGCATAGAGAGATAACCGTTCTGCTTCATCGCCCTCTTGTCTTGCTTCTTCCAGCAACTCGTCCACCTCTTCATTTGCATAGAAGGAACGATTTCCCGGCGCACCAGCATTATCAGAATGAAACATGGGATATAATCCATAATCCGCATCCAGTGTGACCGTTCCCCAGCTTCCTAAAAACATGTCAACACTACCGTTTCCAGTATCTTCTAAATAAGTAGCTGTTTCTGTCATTTGAATGTCCACGTCTATTCCAATTTCATTCAGCTGCGATTGGATGACTTGTGCGATATCGCCAGTATTTGTATCATATGCCATCAGGGTTACCTCTAAGCCATCTGCGTAGCCGGCATCCTCCAGCAGAGATTTGGCTTCTTCCACATCTCTGTCAATGGGCTCTATATTTTCATCGTATCCAAATACAGTCGGTGCAAGAGGCCCTTTTGCCGGTAAAGCAATCCCGTTAAGAATACCATTAATAATTTCATCCTTATCCAGGGTCATCGCAATCGCTTGACGAACTCTTTCATCATCAAACGGCTCACGTTCTACGTTAAAGCCTAGATACGTCATACTGGCACTGTCAGACTGCATCACATGTGTGCCTTCATTATTGTCAACTTCCTCCACATTATTGGCATTTACCGGATAAATGAAATCAGAGTCCTCTGTCTGAAGCTCCGCAATGCGAGTTAAGTCCTCCGGAACAAAATGGAATGCAATAGAGTCCATTCCAGCTTGCTGTCCCCAGTAGTCTTCATTCTTTACTACGGTTATTTCCCCGCTGACAGCACGTTCCTCAAATTTAAAATAACCTGTTCCTATCGGATTTTCATTCACAACTGAAAATGGTTCTTCTCCATTTGCAATTGCTTCATTATCTGCTTCAATCGCCTCCAGACTGATCATATGTCCGCCTGGATGTGCTAGATGGGCAGGTAATGCGGAAAACGGATATGCTGTTTCAATTTGAACCGTGTATTCGTCAATCACTTCGACGTTCTCAATCATGTCAAAGAGAAAACCAAGCGGTGAACCTATTTCCGGATCACGTACACGGTCTAAATTTGCTTTCACCACTTCTGCATTAAAGGGAGAGCCATCGTGAAAAGTAACATCTTTCCGCAGTTTCGCCTCCCAGACCGTATCCTCGATTTGTTCCAGACTTTCCGCCAGTGCAGGCTGTATTTCTAAATCGGTATTCTGTTCTACTAATGTATCATACAAGGTATTCATCACATATAACGAATTACCATCATTTGCAGCATGCGGATCAAGCGATACAGGCTCTGATGCTAAGCCGGCTTTCAGGTGTGTTTCTTCCGTAGTCTCTTCTGCAGGTGTTTCCGTTTCATCTTCCGGCCCGCTGTCATCTGCACATGCTGCCATCATAACTAACAAGGAAAACAGTATTGTCCATCCAATTATCTTCTTCAAATTTACTCCCCCTCATTTTCTATGTAGAATCTCCTTCATTCTGATAAGAATACAATTCTTTCAGTTGAAAATAAGTATATACTATTTTTAAAAGAGTGAGAAGAAGTAAAATTGCTGCTTCATAGCGATAATAAGAAACTGTTGAATTAGTTAGCAGTAAAGGGAGTCGTGTTTTAACAAAAATCTTGGCAATTCAAAAATACCAACGTTCTTCAAACCGAAAATAATGTCCTTGCAGTACTAACTTAACCAGCCTTTTTCTTTCACTTTCGCTACGGCTTCTATCCGGTTATCCACCTCTAGTTTATCCAAGATAATTGAAATATAGTTTCGAACGGTTCCATTGGATAAATGTAATTCTTTTGCAATCGCCTTGGTTGTTCCCCCCTGTGTTAATAGCTGCAGGACCTCTATTTCCCGTTTGGTTAAGGGATTTTCTTCTGCAAAGGCAAGATCGATCAATTCGGAGGAATACAAACGCTTCCCTTTCATAATCTGACGAATGGAGTCGGCCAAATCCTCGCTGGGGCTATCTTTTAATAAGTAACCATCGACTTCTGCCTTTCTAGCCCGTTCAAAGTAGCCGGGTCTTGCAAAGGTGGTCAGAATAATAATTTTACAGGAATCCTCCCTTAGATACTCTGCAGCATCCAGACCTGTCATAACTGGCATCTCAATATCCATTAAGCAGATATCAGGGCGCTCTTGCTTGACTAATGCCAACAGTTCTTCCCCATTACCTGCTTTTCCTACCACGGTCATATCTTCTTCTAAATCCAGGAGCGCGCCTAAAGCTCCTAACAATAACTGTTGATCTTCTGCAATTACAATCCGAATCAAATTCAAACCTCCTCCATTTGCCTTAATATCTTTGGCACCGTCATATCTACTTTAAACCCTTTTGAATGTGCAGTGATAGCTAATGTCCCGTTGATAAAGGATAAACGCTCTCTCATCCCTTGAAGGCCATTTCCAAATTCAGGAACACTATTCTTCCCTATCCCATCATCCTCTACCTGCAGTCTTATTTCCTTTTCTGTTTCTGAAAATTCCACGGAACAGTGATCTGCCTGACTATGCTTTACGACATTCGTTACTGCTTCTTTCAAGCACATACTTAATACTGTTTCCATTAACATTGGCAACGATGATTGATCCACTTTAATTATAATTTCATGCTTGATTTGTGCGACTTCCATTAATTGTTCGACATGCGCAATCTCTTCTTCCAAGCGGACATTTTTCATATCCGACACCATTTCCCGCACTTCTTTTAATGCATGTCTGGCTGTATTCTGCACATCCTGCAGCTCTTTTTTCGCTTTTGCAGGGTCTTTCTCCAGCAGCTTCCCGACAAGTTCACTTTTCAGACCGATCATCGATAATTTCTGACCTAAGGTATCATGTAAATCACGGGCTATTCGATGCCGCTCTTCTACAATTGCAAGTTCAGCAATTTTGCGGTTGGCATCTTCCAATTGTTCCTCCAGCTCCTCCTGTTTCAAACGATTATAACGATTAATAGGTATCAGAATAACTCCTAATATGGTCATAATCAAGAATGGCAGCTGATTTAGAAACAGGGAATAATTAAAGAAAAATCCTGCCGTGATGGAACCTATAATCACGACCATATGTATCACATACATCGTGATAAACCCTGCTTTGCCACGAACATTCCCAACAAAAAAAGCAGTAAATAAAGCAAAATAAACGTATCCATATAGAATTGTCATCACCGTATTAATAATAAATTCCATCGTTAACCCGATATACATAAACGGTTCAGGGGAGTTAAAGGTAAACCAGTAAATCGCAAAGAAAAGTAATGTTAACAATACGCCAACACCGATCTCCCAAATCGAAGTAGAGCGAAAAATAAAGTAAAACGGCAACACACAAAAAATAACCCAAATATATATGCTTAATCCTGTGTTTCTTGGAAAAATATAATACCATTGACGCACGATTTGTCCCCCTATTTTCTCGCTTGACGTTATTATACCAAATATATCTCGTGAACGATAAAGAACCCCCTAAAACGTGCAGGGGGTGTGCAGCCAAGCCAGTTATGAGCGAATCGTAGAAGTTGACTTTGCTGTCGTTATCCTTTGATTTTTTGATTGATTTAAACGATGCTTCATTTCGCGGAAGCTGATAAATGTTTTCTGTTCTTCATCATAGAGACGGAATTTGATTGATTTCAAACTCGTTTTTAACGTAATGATAGTCGCATTGTGTAATGGCGGCGTTTCGCGGTGTGCCTGTTCCAAATTGTAATTAGGAACTTTGGGTGCCAGATGATGCACATGGTGATAACCAATACTTCCCGTCATCCATTCTAACCATTTCGGCAGCTTATAGTAGGAGCTGCCATCTACCGCTGCTTTCACATAATCCCATTCTGACTCATTCTCAAAATAAGAATCCTCGAACTGATGCTGAACATAGAATAACCAGATTCCTAAGAAACCTGCAATATAAGCAATCGGCAGCTGCACGAATACAAGCGCCTGCCAGCCAAGCAGAAAGCCTATAAGACAGTAAATCACAATTAATGAGATATTAATAATATAGGTATTCTTTCGTTCCTTTTTTTTCGCATCTTTACGATTAATCCGATTACTATAAAGAAATAGAGAAAATGGTCCTAAACCAAACAAAATAATTGGATTGCGGTATAAGCGATATTGCAATCTTTCCCATCTTGTTGCCTTTTCATATTCTTCCACAGTCAAGATCCAGATATCACCGGTGCCTCGCTGATCTAAATTGCCGCTTGTCGCATGATGAATTGCGTGTTCTCTTTTCCACTTTTCAAAGGGAAAATGAGTAATCACGCCAGTAATGGTACCAAGCAGCCGATTTAATTTCGGTTTTTTGAAAAAAGATTGGTGTGCGCAATCATGAAAGATAATAAACGTTCGAACCATAAAGCCTGCCGCAGCAATGCTGCATAACATACTTAACCAAATGGAAACAGCTAAACTTTGATAAGCTAGGGTCCATAGGATAAAAAATGGAGGTATCGTATTTAAAAGTTGAATAATACTCGTTTTCGTTTTAGATGTTGCAAATGGCATAACGTCTTTTCTAAGCTGTGCTTGCTTTTGTTTGCTCATTGGTATCCCCGCCCTTATAAACTTACTATAATTTCAGTATAAGGAATGGAGCAATAAAATGTTAGATACAGTTGTCAGTAATTTGATATGACACTTGTCATATTTTCTGGGTTATCCCCCCTTTTACGGAATAAATTTCACTTAATAGGAATTTGAAGAATGATTCTCCATGATTTAAATCACACCCCCGCAGGAAAAAGCCAATTGGTTAAAACGTATAACCAATTGGCTTTTTCATTTAAAAGTGTTTTCTATTCTTCCATCAGCCCGTATTCACCAATCCTGCAGCTACCCCATTGATTGTCAGTAACACCTCGGTTACCAAATCTTCAGAAGGATTATCTGTTTCTCTCAACTTCTGGATTAAATCCACCTGCAGGAAATTAAGCGGATCGACATAAGGATTACGAAGGTGAACAGAACCTTGTATATTTGGCGTGTGGCTGAGCAGCTCCTCATTACCGGAAATATCCAGCAGCGCCATTTTTGTACGTTCATATTCATCAGCGATATCCTCATAAATTCGTTTTGCAGTCTCCGAATCCTCAACTAATTCCAGATATTCTTCAGCAGTTTTCATATCTGCTTTCATCAATGCCATTTGTAAATTATTAATCGTTACTTTGAAGAAAGGCCATTCTTTATACATCGTTTGTAAAGCTTCTAAATGACTGGCATCTTCCTCAATGAAAGCTTGCAGACCTGTGCCCGCTGCATACCATGCAGGCAGCATGTACCTGGATTGTGTCCACGCAAACACCCATGGAATCGCCCGCAAGTCTTCAAAACGCTGGCTGTTCTTCCTGCTCATCGGCCGCGAGCCAATATTTAAAGCGCCTAATTCCGTTAAAGGCGTCGCCTGATTAAAAAATGCTAGAAAATCCGGGTCACCAAACACCAGCGATTGATATTTTTTCAATGATTTTTTGGAAATAGATTCCATTGTGATTTCCCATTCTTTTTGACGCAGTTCTTCTTGATCCGGTGTATTTGAAACCTTGGCGGACCTTGTAAATAAAGCAGAGGCTGCCTGCTCTAAATTTCGGTAAGCAATATCTTCAAGAAGATATCTGGAAGAAAGCACTTCTCCCTGCTCTGTGATTTTCACGCCATCCTCTAAAGTCTCCGCAGGCTGGGAAAGGATGCTGGTACTCAATGAACCGCCTCCACGGCCAAGCGAACCGCCGCGGCCATGGAAGAATTTCAGACGAATTTGGTATTGTCTTGCTATATTATGGATTTCCTCCTGTGCTTTAAACAGGTTCCAGTTAGCACTTAACGTACCGCCGTCTTTGCTTCCATCTGAATAACCAAGCATAATTTCCTGATGTTGCCCGCGTGCTTTTAATTGTTTCTGATATACCTCTGTTTCAAACAAGGTCTTCATAATATCCGGACCTGCAATCAAATCGTCGATTGTTTCCAGTAATGGAGCGACATCAAGATCACTTTCCGCCGTTCCATCTGGATAAAGACGATAAATCCCGGTTTCTTTGGCAAGCACCAGCACTTCCAAGAGATCGCTCGGTGATTCTGACATGCTGATTAAATAGACTTCAATCGCCCGTTTACCAAATTCCTCATGGGCTTTTTTAATCGTTCTGAACACTTTCAAAATATCCAGTGTTTCTTTAGAATAACCGCCATCGAAAAGCAACAGAGGCCTCGGATCATTTAAAACCTCACACAACACTTTTTGTTTATCTTCTTCTGCAAGCGCAGCATAATCATCGGTAACATGAACAGCTTTTAAAATCTCATGAATGGCTGTTTCGTGCTCTCCACTATGATTTCGTACATCCAATGTAGCTAAGTGAAAACCAAACATCTCTACTTGCCGGATGACCTTTCGAATCGTTTTCAGCTTTTTCGTCTTTGGCAAATGCGCTTCAGCACTTTCCTTGATTTCTTTAAGATTATGAACCAGCTCTTCTGGAGAATCATAACCCTGTGACGTTTTCCCTGTTTCACGCAAACGTTTTAGAATAATGGCAAATTTACGTCGATATACTTCTGACTTAATTGGCCATTTATCGTTCTCATTTAAATAGCTGGTCTCTTCTTTTTCCATTCTATCAATAAATTGCTGATTAATAGATATCCGCTGGCTTGATTGGCTAAATCGTCTCATCAGCTCAACGATAGAAGCTTCATATTTTTTCAAAATCAATTCCCTCTGCATTTCCAATGTCTGCCAAGTGATTTCTGGAGTTACATTCGGATTACCATCCCTGTCTCCTCCAATCCAGGAGCCAAAATGAATGAAATTTGGCACTTCCCAGTTTCCTTCTGGAATTTGCTTCTGCAGCTGTGTTTCCATTTCTTGAAAGACATCGGGTAATGTTTCAAATAATGTTTGGTCAAAATAATAAAGACCATTTTTTACTTCATCCAATACTCCCGGCTTCCTTTGTCTCAGCTCATTGGTATGCCACAAAGCAGTAATTTCATTAAACAGACTTTCTTCCACATCTGCTTTCTCTCTTTGTGAAGTCTGTGGATTGTCCAGTGTCCGCAGATGCGCAGATATGCGTTTCTGAATTTCCAGCACTGTCCGCTTCGTTGCCTCTGTCGGATGTGCAGTCATAACCAGTTCAATGGATAATTCATCAAGTATCTCTTGAATTCCTTCATTGGTAAGGGTGCTTTCTTTGACTTTGGATACTGCTTTTTCAATAGAAAAAGACTGGCTGCTCTCCTCATCCAGCAGATACTGGCGTTTACGCCTGATCCGGTGATTTTGCTCCGCAATATTAATCAAATGAAAATAGATAGAAAAAGCACGGATGACCTGCTGACGTAAAGGCGGTTTTAAATTGCTGATTTCTCTTTTTAACGTTTGATATGTATCTTCATCATGCTCATTTCGGATACTTTTCGTCATTTCCCGAATCGATTCTACCTTATCAAATAATGCTGTACCTCCATGTAACTTCAAAACTTCTCCTAATATGTTTCCAAGCATATTGACATCATTTCGCAATGAGGCATTTTTATCGATTGTTTCTCTCATGTTGTTTCCTCCTGTTCCAATTACCGTAGAATTATCATATCATTTTTTTGAAAAAAATGATAAAACGAAACTTCATTCAGTGGGAGAATGAAGTCTGTTTCCCTTATTCTCCCACTGAATAAGCTTAAGTGATTCAGGGAATTAGCTCCCCTGATCTCCCGCCTAAATAAATTTATTCTCTCTCTTTATTTTGAGGCGGGAGTTTTACAGACGGTTCTTCGTGATAAATCCAAGATGCAAAAGAGTTTACTTTCCATCTTAAATGGTTAGTCTCTTCACCGCTCTCATCGAAAAAAGCCAAGTGAACATATCCTTAAACAATTGTTTTCACATACACTATTTCTGATTTTTCTTTATATTTTCGGTGAAGCGGCGATATGAATTAATACATCTTTTCCCTTTTTATGAAAATATCAAACATTTGAGAGATAAACCTTGAAGATACCCTCCTCTTTCTTTTTAAAACAAAGGATAAGATATTGCTATTTTACTTGATTTTCATTGATTCATTATTATAGCAGAAGAAACAGGAAAGCACCTGCTAAAAAGCAGATGCTTCCTCATTATTATTTACTGTTTTTTTGAGATTGCTGATTCTGCGCGCTTACATCTTCCAAATCGGTATCACTGTATATTTCCGTGCCGTGACCTTCCGTTGTTTTAGCTAGGAATTCCTTGACTTCATTATAAGACATACCTGAATTTTGATTTGCCTTTTTTACTGCTTCAATATTTGTCCCAGCTGCTGTAAATTGCTTATCCTGATTTTTCTGCATTCATACCCCTCCTGCTTTGTTTCATTCTATTTTGTCCATTAGAGGGGTTTTTAGCCGAATTTTTCTCCTGTCGTTTATAAAATGATTTAAGCTCTTCTATCTCCTGCCAATTCTTCGGAGGATTTGTAAAAACAGGTTGTGTCACATCAGGTTACGTTTTCCTTCGTAATAAACCAAATAAATCATTTATTAGCTCAGCAATACGTCTGAAAACGGCCGTTCTTTCTTATTTATCAACTAGAACTGACTTGCCTACATGGATACATCCAGTGTTAAAAATGCAGGCAGCTGTTGTTTATGTTTATCAAGCATAATCTGCTCCGGCTTGATTCCCTGCTCTAGAAGCACGTCAATATTCTGCTGTAGAAATTCGTCACTGCCGACAACATAGAAGAGTCCCTCTTTATCAGCTGCAAGGTTTTTCACTTCTTCATAATAGTCTTTACGGTTATCGACGAACTGTGATGTGAACTTCTTGTCAGGTGCAGATTCAAAAATAGGCGTGAACAAGAAATCTCTTGATGAATCGATGTTCAGAGAATGAATTTGATTCACATTATCTGCGCGTTCAAAATAATCGAGTACAAGCGGTCTAAAGGTTGCCAGACCGACACCTGCCGACAGCAAGTAAACATTTTTGTCTTCTCTTTTTAGTGGTACATTCGAATGCGTTTTAAATATAGCAACCTCTTGACCGACTTCCATATTTCTTAAAATCTCTTTAAACTCAGAGCACTGCTCTTTAATGCGTGTTGTGATCCCGATGGAATTCTCATGCGGTAATGTAGCGATAGACATATGGCGAATCAAGCTGCGATTGGGTTTCTCTCCAGCATTAAATCCTTCCAGCGCAAAGTGCGTATGGGATCCTTCTTCCCATGTAAAGCCTTCGGGACAGTCAAGCATATATGTTTTAACCTCAGGCGTTTCTTCAATAATATCATTTATTTTCGTCCAGTATATTTGCATAATATATTCTCCTCCATTATATTTACCTTTACTAATTAATATACAATAAATGATAATAATTCTCAATTAAACGGATTGATTATTTTAGATATTTTATGTAATACAAGAAGAATTAAGGGATAATAAATGGTTAATCAAACATATACCGTTTTTAAAATATGAAATGATCTTGATGCCATAGCCAAAATAGGGGGTTACAGCTTTATCAAATTATCTTAAGAAAGCGCCTCTGCTGTAACTTCTATGCAGAGACGCTTTGATATGTCATTTCTATTTATTTATCTGTTTCCAGCGGAAGGTCAGGATCACTTGCCCATTCCGTCAGAGAGCCATCATACACGGCAACATTATGCTGACCAAGCTTGTTTAACAGCGTCGAATTCCAGGTAGCTGCAATCCCGCTGCCGCAATAGGTAATCACCTTCTTATCAGGGTCAAGGGCTCCTGCTTTCTCAAACGTTTCCCGGATTTTCTCATCATCGTAAAGCTCTAATGTTTCGGAGTCAGAATGATCTCCAAAAAAGACGTTTACACTTCCTGGAATATGTCCTGGACGGCCATACGTATTTACTTCGCCTTTATGAGCAGCTTCATTTAAGCTGTTGATAATAATAACATTGTCATCATCTATCGCTTGTTTTACCTCTTCCTTGTTAACAAACAATTCGGGTTTTCGCTCACCGCTAAAGCTTGCTTTTGGATAGGAGCCTGCCTCTGTGGTTACCGGTCTGCCTTCTTTTTTCCACTTTGGAAAGCCGCCATCAAGCACTGCAACATTTTCCAGACCTTCATAGCGCAGCTGCCAAGCTAAACGGGATGCCCAGTCTGAAGCAACAACAGGACTCTCTACTTGCGCACCTTGGTCATAAACGACGACATACGTATCTTCATCGCCGACACCTAATTCAGTGATTTTTTTAATAAATTCCTCTCTTGGCGGGAGAGTAAAAGCATATTCCGCATTCGCATCGGATAAATCTTCTAATAAATCAGCAAAAACAGCACCTGGAATATGCCCTTTTTGATACGCCTCTTTCCCCGACCAAATATCATAATAACCGCTTGTCGGCAATTTTAAAAAAGTGGTTGCATCTACTAATCTCAGTTTTGAATCGTCCAATCTTTCCTCAAGCCAGTCTGTTGTTACAATGAATGGAACATTACTCATTATATGCACTCCTTCACTTTAATTATATAATTCTTATAAACTTACTTATATTTAAACGTATAATAACATGGGAGGATGGTTTTTGCAAAATAACAGATTCAAAATTTATGATGCCATTCCTTTTCCAATTCCTCTCCTTTTAGTCGTTTACACGAAGCATTATACGAAGGCAGCTTATACATACAACCTCTTTTTACTTCATTGATTTAAATTTGTCACACTTTCTATTCATCATGTTCATTATTTCACAAATACTTCACGAAATACCTCTATATTCTATGATATACTTATTGTGAAGATAATCACAAAACAACACTTAGGAGGTTTTATGATGAGATTCAAGCTTATATTTATGTCCTTTTTGTCCCTATTGTTAGTGGGATTTTTGGCCGCATGCGGTGCTGACGAAGAGGAGCAGACAGACGAAAATGCAACAAACGATACGGAGGAAACAGAAGAAACAGAAGAAGATGTCGTCACAACCGCATCCCTGGTTGATCAGCCCGACGCCTTTGTCAACGCAGTCAGCGAGGATGGAACTTGGATTATCGCTACACTGGATGATATCGCCATAGATGAGGATGTTGTGGTTGCCGGTGAATTCTACGATAAAGATGATGAATCCAGTGATATTTATCGTAAAATTGCTCCATATACACAAGATGAAGACCATAACATTACAGATTCATTTACGATTACCGTTCCCAGCATGACCGTACAGAGTGAAAACTTGAATTTTCAAGGCGGTACTCTGGAAGGTGACGTAATTGTCGAAGCAAACGGCTTTATGCTGGATGAAACAGCAACCATTGATGGAAATTTACAATTTGCAAATGAAGAAGCAGAAAGCTCCGCAACCATTGATGGAGAAGTAACAGGCGAAATCGAATAAAAATAGCAAGGCTTTGACAGGATGCGTCCTGTCCCCTCCCCGATTCAAATTAAATAAACAGATACCTCGCTAAAAGAGCGGCCAAGTCAAAGCTTGTCCGCTCTTTTAAATATGTAGAAAAATCTGCCGTTCTTATTACGTTTTTTCTTTATTCCATCATACCGTCTCCTCCCTGTTCAAAAATCAGAGAAGAGACGTTTTCGTGTAACCTTCTTTTCTATAAATGACACCAATCCATCTATCAATGAAAGTGATGCCCCTCTGTCCGTAATACGATCAGGATAACCGACAGCAGCACCATGGTAAAAAGAGTGAACGTATCTCCCTTCCGCCAATGCAAGCGTCGAAAGGAGGATCTTGGTTGATTGGACTGGTAACCTCTTACCTCCATCGCGTTTGCCATATCCTCTGCCCTGACCAGGGAACTGACGAACAATGGAACAAACATCGGAACGATTTTCTTCATCTGCTGAAGCAGTGACCCTTCGCCAAATACGATACCTCTGGCACGCTGCGCATCCAGCACTTTCTGTGTTTCATCCAGTAAAATAGGAATAAAACGAAGCGCTATCGACAGCATGAGTGAGATTTCGTCGACCGGCAGTTTGAGCCGTTTCAAGGGCTGGAGCAGATAATTAATCGCATCTGTCAAATCAATTGGCTTCGTGGTTAATGTAATGACCGTCGATACAAAAATAATCATGGTAAAGCGGCTGAAAATGTATACCCCATTGATTAAACCAAAGGATGAAATGGTAATTGGTCCCCAATCGATATATATTTCTCCCCCTGCCGTAAACATTACCTGTAGCAGCACCGTAAATAAAATCAGCCATATCAATGGTCGCACACCGCGAATATAGATGCGGAGGGAGACTCCGGAAATTTTCGTCATTGTAAAGGTAAAAAGCCACAGCACCAGATAGGTGAGCCAATTGTTGGCAATAAATAAGATAAAAATAAACGAAATCCCTGCGATTAGTTTAGCTCTGGGATCAATACGATGAAGCAGCGAATCGCCAGGGAAATAACGCCCTAAGATTAATTTGTTCATGCTAATCCCGCCTCTATTAAAGCATCTGCCAGCTGATCCAGCGTCAGACAAATCTGCGGCAAGATAACGCCCGCTTCCTGCTCCAGCTTTACCTGCAGCTTCCTGGCCTGCGGCAATTCCAGTCCCCATTGATGAATCGCTGGTACATCAGCAAATAGTCGCTCAGGCTCCCCCTGAAAAACTATTCTGCCTTCCTCCATCACGATAACTTCGTCTGCATAATAAGCTGCATCATCCATATCATGGGTAACCAGCAACGTTGTTAACCCGCGCTCTTTATGCCAGGCATGGATCAGGTCCATCACTTCTTTCTTTCCTTTTGGATCCAGCCCGGCACCAGGTTCATCTAAAACAAGAATATCTGGACGCATGGCCAATATTCCCGCCATCGCCACATACCGTTTTTGACCGCCGGACAAAGAGAATGGTGACTTCGACAAAATCGATGCATCTAAGCCGACACGCTCAATAACCTCTAGAGCAATCTCCTTCGCCTCTGCTTCAGGCACTCCAAAATTCATCGGTCCAAACATAATATCTTTTTCCACCGTTTCTGCAAACAGCTGGGATTCTGGGAATTGAAAAACCATCCCCACTTTTCGGCGTGCTTCTTTTACGGATTGCTTCGCATTTTCCAGCGTAATTATTATTTCGCCGACAGCTACCTCCCCTTTTTTCGGAAGGAGCAATCCATTCATCAGCTTCAATAAGCTTGATTTTCCGGAACCGGTCTGGCCGACCACAGCTGTAAAGGAGCCTGACTTTATCGTTGTACTAATCGACTTTAATATTTCCGGGCTGCGAATCGGCCCTGCTTGGTAATCTGCGGTTACTTCCTCTAGATTTATCTGCATAGCCATCGCACCATTTCCTGCTCTGTCATATATTGGTCTGGTACGGCACTGCCCCGTTCTTTTAATTTTCTTCTCAATGCTTCTATAAAGGGAACATCCAGCCAATCCTCTCTTTGAAAAATTTGGGCAGGTCTGTCTATTTCCCTCACTCTGCCTTTCTTTAAAACCAGCATTCTATCCGCGGCTTCTGCTTCATTCATATCATGGGTTATCGAAATAATAGTCAGCTGCTGCTGTTTTCGCAAGTCATGTAAAAAATGCATGAATTCCTGTCTGCTTTTCGGGTCAAGCATCACCATGGCTTCGTCTAATACAATAATGGCAGGCTGTAACGCTAAAAGTCCGGCAATAGCGACGCGCTGCTTTTGCCCTCCGGATAAGCGGGAAGGGTCGTAATCTGCATAGCGGCTCATTCCAACCATTTCTAACGCATGTTCTACCCGCTGTTTCATGTCATCATAGGACATATGTTGATTTTCCAAAGCGAAGGCTACATCGTCTTTAACAGTTGTTCCAATAAATTGATTTTCCGGGTTTTGAAATACTAATCCGATATGGCTGCGAATCTCCCATTTAGATTCCTCTGTCAGCTCGATTCCATTAATATAAATGCTTCCTGAGGATGGTGTGCGCAGACCGACCAGCAAACTGGCTAAGGTTGATTTTCCCGAACCATTATGTCCGACAACAGCCAGCCACTCTCCTCGCTCTGCGGTAAAGGAAAGGTCTGCTATCGTTTCCTCCTGCTTTTGCAAGTTATAATGAAAAAAGACATTTTCTACGTTGACACAAGGCGTTGACATTTCTCCACCCCTCTCTCTAAGATTACAAAATGACGGAGACAAGCAAGGTAATTGCCATGGTCCCATTTACGAGCATCATATTTTTCAAAGATAATGGAAAAGTTTCCAGCTTACTCTGCTTTTGTCTAAACCGTCTGATGCTTTTCGTGATTGGAATCAGCACCAGGCATACAAGCAAGGCATAGACAGGCAGCACCTGAAGCAGCACAGCGGTTACAATCGCTGCAAATGTGAGTACATAGAGCAGATGGAATAATAACAAAGCATGCTTTCTGCCGATATAATAAGGAAGGGTAAAACGTTTATTGGCAATATCCTCTTCCAGATCGCAGATATTATTTGCCAGCATGATATTCGCAATGGTCAGTATACAGGGGAGCGAGACCAGGAAAATCTCCAGCAGCAGCAGGACATCCATTTCAAACGTAATCATGCGTCCGGTCCAGCCTAAATGGGCTATTCCCTGATTAGCGGCATTGACATAGATAGCTAGAAACGTAATGCCAAATCCCATCGTCACACCGGAAAACACCTCGCCAAGCGGCATACGGGATAGCGGGATCGGTCCGAATGTATAAAAGATACCAATGGCGAAACAAAGCATGCCAATAACCAATACAAATAAATCCGTACGAAATACCAGCCAAATCCCTAAGAAAGAGGCTATCGCCAGCATGGTAATAATCGTTGCCACAACTCTCTTTTCAGGGATATTCTCCTGTCCGATAATATTAGATTCTCTGCGGTAGTCCTCACTTAGCGCCTTCTTATAATCCATATAATTATTAATTGCCGTAGTGGTTAAATCAAACAGCAGCATGGCACTAAAGAAAATAGCTGTATTTAGCGGTTCAAACATGTCATAACGATAGATAACAAATAATAGTCCAATTAAAAACGGAAATAAACTAGCTAATTTGGTGCGAATTTCTACCAGCTTTAAAAACGTAGGCAATGTCATCATAGCCCGCTCCCCTCACCTATTCTATTAACGTAAATTCCTCATCTGTCAGTTCAAAATTGCCGGCTAATCCATCAGTGATATAAACATTTTTGTCCTTTGTCACAAAGATAGCTTCTGCATCCTGCCTATTCTGAATAAATTCTAAGCCCTCCTCTAATCCTTTTGAAAATAGCAGTGTAGAAAGTGCATCCCCGTCAATCGAAAGCTCACTGATAACAGAAACACTGGCCAGCTCTCCTTCAAACGGATAGCCGGTCTGCGGATTTAATAAATGATGATAGATTTCTCCCTCCACTTCTAAAAAACGTTCATAAATACCGGAAGTGACAATAGACTGATTCGAAGCAGTCAATCTGCCAACAGTTTCTCCCATCGGCAAGAATGGATTTTGGACACCGACGACCCAAGGGTCGCCTGAGGTCTGATTTCCCATGACATATATATTGCCTCCTAAATCAACCACAGCAGTGGTGACCCCTTCCTCCTCTAACAGTTCTACTACTTCATCAGCAATATAACCTTTCGCAATTGCTCCCAGGTCTAACCGCATACTGGGTTCTGTCAGCATCACGCTTTGCTCTGCTTCATCGAGTTCTATTTTTTCATAATCAATCAACGGCAGTATGTCATCAATTTCCTCCTGCAACGGTTTTCTTGCATCATCCATCCCGATATTCCAAAGGCTGGTTAATGGACCGACAGCAATATCAAAGGAACCCTCTGCCAATTCACTGTAATCCTTTCCTTGCTTAATCACCTGCCATACATCCTCTGACACCTCGACAGGGTCTTTTCCGGCCTGTTCATTGATTTCAGCCACTTCCGACCCAGCTTCATTGGCAGTCATTTGCTGTTCCAATACTTCAATTCGGTCAAACACCTTATCTAACACCGGCTCTTTATCCTCGTCATACACCTTTATCGTGATAACTGTTCCCAGTAAAAATTCTGTCTCACTATATGGATTGCTGGTTAATGATGACGCATCGCTTGATGAATCGGCATTTTTAGAACAGCCTGCAATAATCAGCATCAGCAGCATCAGTGAGATACCAATTTGTTTCTTCATTTTCATACCTCCCTCGCCCTTGTGAATGTTAATAAACACCATAATAATTATTTTCATGTGATTTAATTCACAATTATTTACACAATTTTAATTGTGAATAATTTCACAAATATTACATGTTTATTGTATAATTTATTTCGTATGATGTCTATAAAAACCACAAACAAATCTATGATTATCAATGATTTTGTCATGAAAATGACACACCTGATTATTTGATATTTTATCTTTAATTTGTGAACTATTTATCAAACCTATAGACTTTTTTTATGAATATGTTAGAATGAAATTGTTCAACGGTTCACAAAGTTAATATTATCTATTTTGATTACAAAGGAGTGAATACAATGGCGGAGAAAAATATTGTTATTATTGGCGCTGGCTACGCAGGAGTGCATGCAGCTAAGAAGCTGGCCAAAAAATACAAACGTGATGATTCTGTTTCTATTACTCTGATAGATCGACATTCCTACCACACCATGATGACAGAATTACACGAAGTAGCTGCACACCGTGTAGAACCATCTGCTATTCAATTTGATTTACGAAAATTATTTAACCGTACCAAAGTGAAACTCGTCACAGACAATGTTACCAACGTCGATCATGATGCGAAGACCGTCACCACGGAACACGGTGAATTCGCTTATGACTACCTTATTCTCGGGATGGGCGGCGAAGCAAACGACTTTGGTACACCAGGTGTAAAAGAGAAGGGCTTTACCCTCTGGTCCTGGGAGGACGCCATTCGCATCCGGCATCATTTAGAGGATGTCGTCAAACAGGCAGCATTAGAACATGACCCGGAAAAACGCCGTGCCATGCTCACCTTTACAGTTTGCGGTTCCGGCTTTACCGGTATTGAAATGATTGGAGAGCTTATCGAGTGGAAATACCGTTTAGCAAAGGAAAATAAACTGGACGAAGAAGAAATTCAGCTGTATGTAGTCGAAGCAGCCTCCTCTATTTTAAATATGCTGGACCGGAAAAGTGCGGATAAAGCTGAAAAGTATTTAAATAAAAAAGGCGTTACCTTGCTTAAAAACTCACCAATCGTTGAAGTAAAAGAGGACAGCGTCGTATTTAAATCAGGGGAAACACTTTCCACACACACATTGATTTGGACAGCCGGGGTCAAGGCAAATTCGGATACAGAGGATTACGGCATCCCGACTGCCAGAGCAGGACGACTAAAAGTGAATGAATATATGGAAGCAGAAAACTTAGAGAACGTCTATGTTATTGGCGACTTAGCCTATTTTGAAGAAGAGGAAGGCAAGCCGACACCGCAAATTGTCGAAGCGGCCGAACAAACTGGTGTGACAGCAGCTAAATCCATTATTGCGGAAATCGATAACGGGCAAAAAGAAGCGTTTGAAGGGAAATACCATGGCACGATGGTTTCCATCGGAGCCAGATATGGTGTTGCGAATTTAATGGGGCTGCGTTTAAGCGGCTGGCTGGCTAATCTGATGAAGCACTTGGTTAATCTTTATTATTTCTTCGGGATACGAAGCGGCTATTATATGTTTCATTATATTATGCATGAATTTTTCCAAACAAAGGATAAGCGCAATATTTTCAGAGATACAATTACCAGATATGGAAATGTTTTGTGGAGCTTGCCATTGCGATTATTTGTCGGCGGTTTTTGGCTCGATGAAGCAGCCTCTAAAATTTGGGGAGAATCTGTTTGGAGTGAAGTCACCTCGGGTTCTGCAGGTATTTCACGATTATTTCAGGGACTCGGAGAAGATTCCTGGCTGACCGGAAATAGCGTGAACATGCCGTTTGAATGGCTGCAAACAACCACCAGCAGCGCAAGTGAAGCGGTAGATGGCGGTGCAGAATGGGCTACTCCTATTTTAAGTGATATGCCGGGTATTTTTGAATGGTTTATGCAGATTATGCTGCCAACACCGGAAGTCGCTATCTTTATGCAGAAGGTTATGACTTTCATTGAATTATTCATCGGCCTTGCTATTGTATTCGGCCTTTTCACTTGGCTAGCCAGTGCTGCAAGTGCCGGATTCCTGATGATGTTTACTTTATCCGCGATGCTCGGCTGGGATCAAATCTGGGCACTCCCTGCTTCCATTGCCTTAATGAATGGCTCTGGACGTTCCATTGGTTTAGATTACTGGGCTGTTCCATGGCTGCAAAGAACACTGGGAAGGTTCTGGTATGGAAAAGAGCGGGCTATCTATAAAGATCGTGAATAAAAACATCGGGCAACCCGGCTTTTGCCGAGGAGATGAATCACTGTTTACTGAATGAGCCATAAGGAGGGAAATGGGCATGAGGGATTTCTATCATATGCTGAAACCTTGGGATGTTATTCTTGTTATCCTGCTGGTTCTTCTATCTTTTCTCCCTGTTGGCATCTTTGTTTTACAACAGTCACAATATGCTGAAGAAGATTCAGTAAACGTTGCGGTGATTACAGTAGATAATGAAATTGTAGAAGAAATCCAGCTGACAGGGAATACTGAAACCAGAGAAATTGAGATTGAGATATCCGATCATGACAATAACATTATTGAAGTAGACAATGAACGCATTCATATCAAAAGCGCTACCTGCTCTGACCAAATCTGTGTTCGAACCGGCTATATTTCCAGACCGGGACAGACCATCGTCTGCCTGCCTCATAAGCTTGTAGTTGAGATTCAATCAGACAGCGGGGAAACAGAAGATATGATTATCAGCTCTTAAATCAATTTTGAGCAGCTTATATACACGTTCGGAAATAGATTGGGAGGGTCTGGCGATGACAAATAACCAGCGTCTTGTATACATTGCGTTATTAGCTGCGCAGGCAGTCATTATCAGTTTAGTAGAAAGAGCCGTCCCCTCCCCTTTTGCCATCGCTCCAGGTGCAAAAATCGGTTTAGCGAATATTATTACGTGCATGGCCTTATATACGCTCTCTACAAAAGATGCGTCCAAGGTTGTGATGATACGGATTATCCTTGCTACCCTGCTGGGCGGTACGCTGTCCTCCTTTATGTATAGTGCAGCAGGCGCCATTTTAAGCTTTATCGGCATGTGTGGAGTAAAAAAGCTCGGGCCGTCTCGAATCAGCTTGATTGGAGTCAGCGTAGCCGGCGCTATTCTGCATAATATTGGACAATTAACGATTGCCAGCTGGATTGCCCAAACATGGACCGTTCTTCTCTACCTCCCTGTTTTATCTTTTTTCGGCATTTTATCAGGTATTGCCATGGGTCTGGCAGCTAATTATTTATTGAATCACGTAGAAAAACTGCACTATTACCGGGACCTGCAAGAAATGAAATATACACATCCCAATCGAGTATCATAGTTTTGGCTGAAGAAAAATCCTTATGTTCGTTAAATGGAGGTTATCATAATGGCGATTCCAGCTATTCCTGTTCATCCAATGTGGGAGCCCTATCCCCGGTTACAATCTGATTTACAATCCGTTTTACAGGTGATTGAATCTCACCTGCAAATCCACGATAAGCAAATCGAAGCTACCATTAAAGATTTAGTCTATTCAGGAGGAAAATTATTGCGTCCTGCCTATACGCTTCTATGTTCTCAGATTGGGGACGTAACATATCAGGAAAAAGAAAGGTCGATAGCCGTTGCCGCGGCACTGGAAACCTTGCATATGGCCACTCTGATTCATGATGATGTCATTGATGAAGCAGACTTCCGTCACGGAAATCCAACCATCCACACCCAGCAGGGCAATCAATTTGCCATCTATTCCGGTGATTATTTATTTTGCGTCTGTTTTACTATTTTATCTAAATATGCCCGCACATTAGCACATCTTGAGTTTAATGCGCGCAGTATGGAAAAGATTCTCACAGGGGAACTGGATCAGCTCCATGCGCGCTACCAAAAGGGAGCCAGCATCAAAGATTACTTAACACGTATTTCCGGAAAAACCGCGCAGCTCTTTGCTGTCAGCTGCTATTCAGGAGCAGTGACCAGTCAAGCAACTCGGAGGCAGACCATGCTCGCCTGGAATATGGGGCATTATATTGGCATGGCCTTTCAGATTATCGATGACATATTAGACTTTAAAGGTGATTTCAACACCGTGCGAAAACCTACGCTGGCAGATATTCGTCAAGGCGTGTATACCCTGCCGCTGATTTACGCATTACGTGAACAGCCAGAGCCATTACATCCTTATTTAGATAAGAAAGCTGATTTAACAGATGATGAATTAATGGAGATACTAGCTATTGTCGAAAAAACAAAAGGCATAGAAAAATCCAGGCGGCTTGCCCTGAAGTATACAGACAAGGCATTAAAATCCTTAAATAAACTGCCGGACGGAGATTATAAAGAGACCTTGTATGAATTGACTGCGATGCTGTTGGAGCGGAAAATATAATGGCCTGCAATGAAACTTGCATAGTAATTTTCCGAACTGTTATCGATAATAAAATAAAAACTATAGGTGTTATATATAATGAAAACCTTCATTTTACGGGACTTGCGAGAGTACTGCTGAAATGAAGGTTTATTACGGTTTAGCTGAAAATCATCTAAAATAAAACTAGCTTTATTTTTAAATGATTGGTAAAATAAAGACAATTCAAAGAAAGGAAGTGTTCTATTGTTTACATTCCCGGTTATTTACGAAGAAGAAGCAGACTACATGAAGCATGATCGGCTGACGAAGAAGCTGATACAAGAGTTTTTTGAAGAGTTTATCGAAGCATTTTTCCCCAATCTCCACCCTCACATTGATTTCTCCAAGGTCACCTTCCTCGAACAAGAAGTGTATCTGGACTACATCAATGGCCGCAAGAAAGAAATTGACGTTCTCGCAGCAGTAAAGCTAAACCACCAAGACAAAACTCCATATTCATACCGAAGCCCAATCAACGCATGAAGCGGACTTCCCCGAAAGAATGTTTCTCTATTTTTCTTACCTTTACGCCAAACACCGCAAACCCATTCAACCCATTGCTGTTTTGAGTTATAATAGGGAGAAAGAAGAACCGACACAATTCAGAATCGATACCCCCACCCAAGACGTCCTTCAATTTAACTTTTTACAATTACACCTAATCAAGAAAGACTGGAAAGAATATATTCAATCAGACAACCCGGCCGCAGCAGCATTGCTCAGTCAGATGGGCTATGAAGCGCATGAGCGGGTTCAGGTAAAGCTGGAGTTTCTGCGTATGATCACCCGGACGAAAATCAACCCGGCGCAAATGGAGTTTCTATATGGCTATTTCGAGACTTATCTAAAACTAAACAAAGAGGAGGAAGCGCAAATGATGGAGCAAATGGAAAACTTGCCAGAGGAGGAAAAAGAAGTGGTATTGCAACTGCCAAATTCTTATTTTGAGAGAGGATTGGAGAAAGGAAAACAAGAAGGAATAGAGGAAGGGATAAAAAAGCGAAATCAAGAAATAGCTTTAGAATTGCTGGCAATAAAAATGCCAATCAACCAAATCGCAGAGATCACAAAATTAAGCAAAGAAGAGATTGAAAAGCTTACTAAAAAATAAAGAATTAATTCTTTGCGAAAAATCCTATAGCAGCATTACAAAACGCTTCCTCCGTCTTTACAGGGGAAGCGTTTTGCATGTCAGGTACAGTCTTCCATTTAACGATGCATAACTTTAAAGAAAAACGGGAATTTATAAAGGATTAACGAATTTTTGGAGGAGGATACGTATGACTCAGGAAAAAGATTTTGAAGGCAAGGTTGTATTAATTACCGGAGCTGCTTCCGGTATTGGAGAAGCGACGGCGTTAAAATTTGCAGAACGCGGAGCAAAAATAGCGATTGGCGATATAAATGAAGATAGCGATAAAGTCATTCAACAAATTAAAGACGAGGGCGGAGATGCTGTTTTCTTTAAAACAGATGTAAGTAACGCTGATCAGGTAAAATCACTTGTAGAAAAAACAGCCGATCACTTCGGGAAAATAGATTGTGCCTTTAACAATGCAGGGATTCTGCCTAAAATCGCTTCTTTTATTGATACTACAGAAGAAGATTTTGACCAAACGATTGCCGTTGACTTAAAAGGCGTTTTCCTTTGCCTGAAGTATGAGCTCGAATATATGGTTAAAGCAGGCGGCGGAAGTATTGTCAATACGGCTTCTGTTGCCGGATTGATTGCTGATCCCGATATGTCTCCTTATGTTGCTGCTAAACATGGTGTTGTCGGGTTAACAAAGGCTGCCGGAATTGAATATGCGGACAAAGGCATACGCGTTAATGCTGTAGCACCTGGAGTCACCGCAACACCACTGGCTAAGGAGAAATTGGAAGATCCCGAAATACGTGAGGAAATGATAGGAAACGTTCCTGCAGACCGGGCAGCAACACCAGATGAAATTGCAGAAACCGTGCTCTACTTATCATCCGATAAAGCAAGCTTTGTGATGGCTCAAACCTATGTGATTGATGGCGGTCAAATCGCCCACTAATATTGAAATATAAAAACGTAAAAATTGAAATTTATTATATACTGAATAAAGCATTTGTTTTATCAACCTGATTGAATTATATTAGAAAACGTATAAGTCCTAAAAAGCGTGACAAAGGAGGTGCAGTATGAAAAAGGTATACGAACTGACTACCATAGAAATGGCAGAAGAATTTTTGAAAAATCATGCGTTAAGCTTCCTTTTCGTTTCCAGACCGGATTGCAGTGTATGCCATGCCATTTTGCCCAAGTTAACCGAAATGCTGGATGACTACCCTCTTATCCACCTGGGACATATTGACGCTTCCAAGGTGGAAGAAGTAGCAGAAAAGTTCTTGATTTTTACTGTTCCTATCATGCTTTTGATTATAGATGGCAAAGAATATATCCGGGAGGATCGCTTTGTCCGTTTTGAACAATTAGAAGAAAAACTGAACCAGTTGTATGAAATGTATACCCAATAAGCGGTTCGAGTGTGTGTTCCAAAAGAAATCAATAGTTTTCGTTGGAACGGGGGATTTCAGTCCTGACGAAAACTATTGCTATTTCTCACCCCATCGTAAAAACCAGTCAGTTAAGTTAATTCAAGAAGTTAACCGGCCTGCCCTCCCTCCTAATTGTATTTATTTCACCCGCTACTTTGAAGCAAACGTTGTTACGGTTGTTTCACTGTGCTCACTAATTAAATAATGCTCTCTCCTTTTTACTTCAAAGACAAAACCACATACTATTCGAACCATTTATTACCTTTTAATCGAGATTTTTTCTTTTCTGTTAGCTATGGAAAATATTTGCTTATATGGTACAATAATAAATCTGTACATTATTTCACTGCCTCAAAAAATTTACCATCTTTTCACGTACATTTCGCTCAAAACCCTAACTATTTTTTTCAATATACATTGATGAAGGAGGAATTTTATTAGAAATGGAAAACTTTACAATTTGGTCATTAATGATAGATATTAGTATTATTTCAGGATTACTATTAGCAGGAACCATCTTACGGGCAAAAGTGAAATGGATTCAATCCTTATTTCTGCCGGCCAGCATGATTGCCGGATTTCTTGGACTTGCATTTGGTCCCAGCGGGGTTGGGATTCTGCCCTTTTCGGAGCAATTCAGCAGTTATCCTACATTGCTGATTGCAGTTATTTTTGGAGCAATTCCAATCGGAGCTGCGAAAGTGCAATTATCAGAGGTATTTCATCGTGTTCGTGATATGTTCTCCTACTCCATCATCTTGACATTATCCATGTGGGGAGCAGGTGTCCTATTTGCTTTACTTATTTTAAACCCAGTCTTCAGAGACTTGCCTAATGGATTTGGACTTATTTTAGGAGCAGGTTTTCTAGGCGGACATGGTACTGCAGCTGCTATAGGAGAAGGGTTAGCGCATGCAGGCTGGGAAGAAGCAATGGATCTTGGCATGACCTCTGCTACTGTAGGAATTCTGGTTGCTGTTTTAGGAGGTCTTTTTCTTATTAAACGCAGTACGGAAAACGGACATACCACATTTATTTCAAGCTTTAGGGATCTCCCTTCTGAACTAAAATCTGGTTTAATGCCGGCTTCCAAACGTTCTGCAATGGGACAAGAAACGGTATCATCCAATTCGATTGACCCGCTTGTTCTGCATCTGGCAATTATCGCTTTTTTAATCGGCATATCTTACTGGTTAACCAATTTATTGACAGAATTAATACCAGCTGTGTCCATACCGCTATTCAGTGTCGCCTTTATTTTAGGCTTAGTTTTTCAGGGCATCAGCCGGCAGTTAAAGGCTGATAAATATATTGACGGGCGCGTAATGGAGCGTATCGGCGGAACAGCCACTGATTTCCTGGTTGCTTTTGGTATTGCTTCGATCAACATTACCGTCGTGATGGATTACGCATTGCCGCTGGTTTTATTGTTTGGCTTTGGAATACTTTGGGCATATATTCTCTTCCGTTTTGTCGGTCCAAATATATTCAGAGATTTCTGGCTGGAGAAATCTATTTTCGGCTGGGGCTGGAGCACCGGTACAGTTGCGATGGGGCTTGCCCTTTTACGAATTGTTGATCCGGAATTGAAAAGCCGGACGCCGGAAGACTATGCGTTGGGATATGTAGGTGTTGCGCCTGTTGATATTATTATTGTTACTTTTGCTCCGATTCTTTTCGCACTTGGACTCACTTGGGTGATTCCAATCGTTCTCTTGCTTGGTACTGCTGTTGTAATTATGATTTACAAGAAAGCAGGCTGGTGGGGCCAGGGTAAACATCAAAACACATCGAGCTGACATGCTTGATGTGTTTTTTCTTTTTCAAGTTTAATTACACAGATTAAAAAATCACCGCAGACATTATAGAAGCGATATAAGTAAGCCCCCAATAGCTCCGGTCAAAACAATCACCCAAGACGGCAGCTTCCAATAGACCAGCATACTAAATAGGATAGCGGCAAAAGCAAAATCAATCGGACCCAGGATAGCACTTGTCCAAATAGGATGATAAAAAGCCGAAATTAAAATCCCTACGACAGCTGCATTTACTCCCATCAGGGCTCCCTTCATTTTTTGATTTTGACGGATTTGATTCCAAAATGGCAGCGCACCTAAAATCAATAAGAATGCCGGCAAAAAGATAGCTGCAGTTGCCAACATCCCGCCTGTCCATCCGTTAATAACAGCGCCAATATATGCAGCAAATGTAAATAATGGTCCAGGCACAGCCTGTGCCGCCCCATAGCCGGCTAAAAAGGAGGTTTCGTCCATCCAGCCTGTCAGTACAAATTCACGCTCCAGCAACGGCAAAACAACATGTCCGCCGCCGAAAACAAGTGAACCAGAGCGGTAAAAACTATCAAACATAGCAATCCAATTCAGAGATGTCACTTCTTTTAAAATCGGAAGCAAAATAAGCAATCCGAAAAAAAGCGATAAACAAATGCCCCCCAGCTTTCGGGAAATCGGAAAAACGAATTTCGATTCTTCGTTCTCAGCATGATTTTTATATACCAAATAACCAATGAGGCCTGCTAATAAAATAACGCCAACTTGAGTAAAGGCTGTTTGCCATAATAAAGTGATAACTAACGCGAACAGCGCAATGGATTTGCCCTTTAAATCCGGTGTCAATTTTTGAGCCATTCCTAAAATCGCATGCGCTACAACAACAACTGCTACGATTTTTAACCCTTGAATCCAGCCAGTCTCTTCCATAGCTGAACCTTGTAAGATCAAAGCAAAAATAATCAACGCTATGACAGAAGGCAGCGTAAAGCCAATAAAAGATATTATCCCCCCGAGGATGCCTCCGCGCATGACACCAATACCAATACCAACTTGGCTGCTTGCTGGCCCAGGTAAAAACTGACACAGTGCAACTAAGTCGCTGTAACTTTTTTCATCCATCCATTTTCTTTTCCGGACATATGCCTCATGAAAATATCCAAGATGCGCAATCGGTCCGCCAAAAGATGTCAATCCCAGCCGTGTAGAAATAAGCAGAATTTCGAATAGCAGTTTGAATTTCTCTTTTAATGTTGTAATATGATTCACCCAGTACACCCTTCCCTGTCAGTCTTTAATTTCTTTAAACAGTTCATATGCTTTCTCTCGAGCTTCCTCCAGCACGGTCCGCCCTTTATCGGTAGCCGTATAATATTTTCTTATTTTCCCGCCTGCATTACGTTCTTCCATACTCAATAGTCCATCCTTTTCCATCGAGTGAAGAATCGGATATAAGGTTCCTGGACTTATCTTGTATCCATGCTCCCTTAATTCATCCAGCATCCATACACCAAAAATCGGGTGTTCCATCGCATGATGCAGAATATGGATTTGAATAAATCCCAAAAATAGCTTTCTTAATATTTTTTCTTCCAATTTGATTCATCCCCTGAAGTATTGATATCGAAGCCTGATATCGTATTTCGTTATTAATTTATCATTGGAACGTAACCAATTCAATCCATCATCTAAAAAGTTTACAGAAACTTTACAAAACGGCAAAAAGCCAATCCGTCCCATTCGTATATGGAACAAATTGACTTATAAAGATTAAATAAATTTTTTAGAGGTTAAGCTCCTTCTATCATATCCCGCCTATTATAGCCGAGGTAACCAATTATCATTAAAGCAATACTAATACCTGTTAAACTAATAAAAACGGGAGCATCAAAACGGTCCATCGGCATTTGCGGAATCCAGCTTTGGATGGCTGTTTTCGAAAACCAGCCCGGTAAATCCAAAATACCGCCAAAGTAATTTAAGATAAAGGAATAACCAAGATACGCATAAATTATTTTCCCTAACTTCGGTGCCCATCCAAGTGCTAATGCTGCAAGTCCTGTAAAGAATAAGACGGATGGAAAGAAGTTATAGCCCGCAGCCAGAAAATCTCCGATATCCAGCACAGCATTTTCGCCCATAACGGAGATAGCTGTACCTCCAAGACCGCCGGCCGCCAGCAGCGTTCCAATCAATCCTGCCAAAACGGCTAACCCGATTGTCGTCCAGTAAAATTGACCGCGCGTGACTTTTGTAGCGTGAAGCTGACTTAAATGCAAACGGCTCTCTTCCGCGAAAAGCTTATTCACAATAACGATTGGCAGAATAGAAACCAAAACCATCATGACCATCATAATTGTTCCTGTAAAGGATTCTTCAATAGAAACGCCTGACTGTGCAAACATTTGCGCCATCATTTCATTACTTTCAAGAAATGTCTGCATATCCTCATAAATGGATCCGTACGCTGCGCCCATCACTGCAAAGCCAATCAGCCAGCCAATAATGACTCCCTTATTCAGTTTGGTAAACAATCCCTGCACCGATAATAGAGACTGTCTTGCATGCTCCCGTCCTTCTCTTTCAGGCAGGTAACCCGCGCCCATATCACGCCCGCCTTCCAGTGTAAAAGCAAGGATTACCATCACTGCATTAAAAATCAAGGCAAAAATAATCGGCAGCCAGTTGTTCTCTGTAAAGGGATACGTTAAATACGTCCAGCCGAGCGGATTGAACATGGATAAATCCACATTCGATACATCCGTTCCAGCACGAATAATATAGAGCAATCCAACCAGACCAAGCGCTGACCCTGTGGCGCTGGATGAAGCAGGCATGATTTGTGCCATCACCAGTCCGATGCCTGCCCCAATCACACCAGCTATCCCAACTGAACTTCCAAATAAAAAGGAACCTTGGACAGAAATCGTATCTGCACCGAAAATCAGTAACAGGCTGCTGATAACAAGCGCCAATAGCACATTAATTACAATCACTTCTGCCATTGCCGCAAGCGAATTTGCCTGCCGCCCGATTTGAAAAGAACGGACAAGCTCCGTCAGTCCGAGGTCCTCCTCCTTACGTGTGTGCCCTACAATATGCAGGACAGACATAATCATCGCAAACAATCCGCAGAATAATAACATTTCATGCGCATACATCGCGCCTAAGGTATACTCCGCTGCCGTTTCAATTGGTGTGGGACCGACCATGGAGATCATTGCCGGGTTTTGCAGTGTTTCATACATTCCTATTAACCCCTGCCCCTTTGCTATTTCTTCAAACGCAGGAACAAAGCCTCCTGAAAATAAACCCACTCCCAAAATCCAGAAAATAATCTTTTTCCAATCACGCTTTAGATACTGTAAAAACAAGGTATCCCAACGTGCAAATTTTTCCTTCATTGCCTTTCACCTCCCTGTCAGCTTTTATCCCTCATAATGCCGCATAAATAAATCCTCAAGCGTCGGCGGCACCGCTTCAAACTTCTTCACACCAAGCTTCGTTGCCTCGGTTAAAATAGCATTGATGTATTTATTGTCAGCAGAAAAGGTAGCTTCGTTATCTTTCTGTGTAAAATCATGGACGCCCTCTACAAATTCCATTTGCGAAACATCCGCTTCTGTCGATAACGTCACAGCAGAGCGTGTCAAATGCCGTAATTCATCCAATGTCCCGGACTCTACAATCTCCCCTTGACGAATAATAACGACCCTGTCAGCTAAACGCTCTACCTCACTCAAAATATGAGAAGACAGCAAAATGGACTTTCCTGCTTTCTTGATTTTTTCTACCTCTTCCTGAAAAACGGCTTCCATCAACGGATCAAGCCCGGAAGTCGGCTCATCAAAAATATATAAATCGGAATCTACAGATAAAGCGGCGATCAAGCCAACCTTTTGCCGGTTCCCTTTGGAGTACCCCTTGGCCTTTTTCTTCGGATCCAGTTCAAAACGTTTGATTAAATAATCACGTTTTTGCTTATCTCCGCCGCCATGCAGCTTCATAAACAAGTCAATGATTTCTCCGCCTGTCAGACTCCCCCAGAGCGCAACATCTCCCGGCACATAAGAAATACGTTTATGGATTTCCAGACTTTCCTTCCAAACGTCCTTCCCAAAAATTTCTGCCTGCCCGGCATCCCGCTTAATAATTCCCAATAAAGCACGAATCGTCGTAGATTTACCAGCACCGTTAGGACCGATAAAACCAACAACTTCTCCCGCATCTACCGTGAAGGTTACATCACTTAACGCTTGAAACTTACCGAACTTCTTTTGCAGGCCTTGTAATTTCACAATTTTTGTCATAAGGCTGACACTCCTTCTCTCCTTCATTTCATACGCTGTTTTATCCAGTTCCGCCTATTTAATCGTTCAAAACACAAATAAAACTATTGATCATATTACAGTTCAATATAATGCATTATATAAAAAGTTTTAAACCATAAAACCATTTTACAGTTCAATATTATTCCTTTTTATGAATGAAGTCAATATAATATATACTATTTTTTATTTGCCAGTTCATAATTAGATAGATATAATAAATAGGAAGAGAAACGTTCATTTTTAGAAATTTTATTGAATGTTCAACGGAAAGCAGGTTATATATGTGAATGGTTTTGAAAAAAGAACAGAGGAAAAGAAACGAAAGATTTTAGAAGCAGCTTTTGAGCTGATAAACGGAGATACAGATGCCGGCAATGTAACCATGGAGGAAATCGCAAAGCATGCAAATGTCGGAAAAGCTACCCTTTTTAAGTATTTTGGCAGCAAGGATAATCTGATTCGTGAAGTTTTCCAGGACTTTATTAATCAATTAATTACCGATGCCAAAGAAATCATAGCTGAAAATAAATCCTTTGAAGAAACACTGATTGCATTAAGTCAAAATAAAATCAGCTATTTAGATAAAATCAATCACCAATTTTATATGCGAATGATGGATTTCTTTACGAAAAAGGACGAGGAAGGCCTATCTTTAATGATGCAGAAATTTAATGAAGTAAATTACGGCATGCTATTAGATTTATTCCATCGAGGCCGTAAAGAAGGTAAAGTGGACTTAAAATATTCAGATGAATTTCTGCTGCTCTATTTCCAAGCAATTGTAGAGGGTATTTCCAAGCCGCAGATTTATGAGAAAATCGCTCCCTATACCGAGGAATGGACAGAGATGCTCATTAAAGGGATTGCCCCGAGGAAGGATTGATAATTGCTTTAAAACAGTTATCCGATTGAAAAAGGGAAGGACCCTTCGCTGGTTCCTTCCCTTTCTTATTAATACCCTACTTCCACAACGGCATTGACAATATACATCAGGTCATTTTTATCCTCTTGCTCACTTAGATAGATACCATTTGTCGAGGCCAAGCCTCCATCTAGTTTTTCCACCGAGACATCGCCATATGGTATTAACTTTTTGATTCTTTCCTCATCCAAGTCCTCCAAATCTCTAGGGATGCCTAATTTCACATTTACCTTCATATTATTTAAATCCTGATTAGGAAGAGCATCCTGAATACCTGGCATTGAATTAGATTGAATCGCATTGTTGATGGCACGCTCTGAAGCTTGGTTCACGTTCTGCCCATGCAAATCTACTCCTGTACCTGTTTGAATAAATATCTTTTTTTCCATGTTGCTCTCTCCTCCTTGATTTTTTCATTTTTCATCTAACACATGAATAGCCTATTTCTGTGCCTGACGGATTTTGAAATATGATTATTGCTATTCTTCCAACCGCTTATGCGCGTCCTCATTTGTTTTGATTCAGGAAATATGATGGCTGAAATAAACAGACCAAGCCCTTTAGTTATTTCATCGTCAATCCGGCTGCAATTCCATGATAGATAAGCGCTCTTTTCCTTTCATTTTCCCGATATAATCTATGATAAAACACTCCTTTTTTTAATCAATCATCAAAAATCGAGATCTTAGAAAGTGCTTTTCTAAGATTAATAGCATCCCAAGGCAGATGTTCGGCAATCCCAAGTCCTACAATCTCAGCTTGTTCAGAAACATCATTCAACACACGCACCACTTCCGCAAGCTTCATTTCCCCTACTGCAGCAGGAAAATCTTCCGCATTTGTATATGGTTCCGCCGGATAAATGGAACGGAAATCTTTTGGAGACAAGACATCCAGATCAAAGTGAACAGCTAAATATTCGATTTTGTTTTCCTTTACCCAATCTATGATTAGCTGGCTATTCTCTTTTAGCTCATCCGGACCGGCAAAGCGTACATTTAATTCCTTTACTAGCTTATCTCTATCACGTAAATCCTTTTCTATTAATCCTGCATACATCATATGACTTGTAGAAACTGGATTTTTCACTTTGGTAACAGATTGATCCGCACCTTTTCCAAGCAAATTCGCTGCTACCATCTCATGCGCATTTGACGAATCATTTGTTGTTGCAATATCAGGATGTGCATCCAACCATAAAATCCCTAGCTTATCACCATATTTTCCACTCAAATAATCAAATGGCACTTGGTCCATGGAGCAGTCCCCGCCAAAAATAATGACTTTATCCGGCTGTTGTTCTTTCAGGATATCAACTGTCTTTTCCATTTGTTGAGATATTGCTGCGCCACCTGTTATTCCCTTTTCCTTTTCTAATTTCTTTACAAAGTCCGTATCCACTTCTACTTCAAACGTTTTGCTCGTATTACTTTTCGGAGCGATTTGAGCTAATAATTCACCGCCAAAGACATAATCAGGATTATTACCTCCCTGCCATTGCGGGAATAAAAGTCTTATTGTCTTTTTATTTTGTGCCATATATATCCTTCCTATCTTTGATTTCCTATCTTATATTCCGAGTTTATTTCATGATCCATTTTCATAGTTAAAGCACTTGCAGCAAACTAATGATGTGTTGTCTGATAAAAGATGGATTTTCTACTTCAATCCTTTTCCCTAAATTCCTACACGGTTAAACATGACATCTAATATAACATTCCTTTCTATAAATATGATTTCATCTATTACGTTATCTCTATAACAGGTGTATATTGGCTCTGCAACAGGGTGGAGAATTTAATTTGAATTTATTATAGTATACGTATTACTAAAAAAGATTATAAAGGAAGTCAGCTAAAAATAGAGAAGTAATAATTTGTCTCCTTCTTATTCCATTAAAAATAATATACTATATATTCCATAAAAGTAATTTTTTACTAGATATTGATGTACTTCTTTATTAATAATAAAAAATTCCCTTGCAAAATTCATTTCATAACCCTCCCAAACTATTTCCCGGGAAATTTCCAACAATTTTCATTACATTATTCTTTAGTCTGAATGAATATTTTATCTACAAAAAACCATTGAAATTCGACAACAACTACTAAGTATATCTATTAACAAAAAAGAAGGCAGCGCTGCGTACCATTCAGTACCAACGCTGCCCTTTCCAGCCTGAAATTCAGGCTGGAGGATTCTACTTCCGGCTTCAGCAATTACCGATTAAAGGACAATGGAACCTCCTAACGCTATTACCATTCAAAAGTATTCGTCATATCCATCGCTTTCCCAGTACCTTTTTCGCTCCTTTCTGCCCGTTGGCTGATTTCATCTCTTAATGTTGCACAAAAATTCTGTTCCAGCTTTAATTTAACTGCATTTCTCAAGGACTCTTGTAAGAGCTCGTCTGACAAATGCCTAAGACTGTTCATGAATATCCCTCCCACGTTTGCATTTTTGAACCTTTCCATTTTAAACAGCCGAAAGTAGAATCTATCTAAAATATTACAAAGTAAGACAGAAAGGGCAAAATAATTCGACAATAACTGCCAGGGGGGATAACATTTTCAGTTTCTCTTTGGAAAATCTTAAAAAAAGAAAATCCAAACTTATTCTCGCTTGGAATAAGTTTGGACTACTCTTTTAACGCCGCTTTACGCTATTAAATTGATTACTATTTTTGATCTGGATCTTCTTCTGAAGAATCAACCGCTTCTTGATTATCTTGCTCATAAGACGCAGCAGCCTCCTGTTTTTTTCTCTCATCAACCTGACGCTGCGTGATGATTTTTCCATCCGGCGTCATATATTTCTTGTTCATCTTCCTAGTTTCCGGATCGATAAAGCTGTAGATAATCGGAATGACAAACAAGGTTAGGAACGTACTTGCAGTCAGACCGCCGATAACGACAATCCCCATTGGTGCAATGCCTTCCATGCCTTCACCGATTTCCAGCGTTAGCGGAAGCATACCCAGAATCGTTGTAATAGCTGTGATGAGGATCGGTCTGAATCTGTCTTGAACGCTGATTTCAATCGCTTCATAAGCAGACATTCCTTTTTCCTTCTGCTGCTGGATATAATCGACAATCAAGATCGCATTGTTCACAACAATTCCGATAAGCAGAATGATACCTACCATCGCGATGACACTTAGCGGATTATTGGTGATTAACAGGGACAAGGCAATCCCAATAAATGCTAACGGAATCGTCATAATAACTGCAAACGGTGCTTTAAATGATTCAAACTGAGCAACCATGACAAGGTAGATGAACACAATTCCAAGTGCAATCGCCAGAATTAATTGTGGAATCGCATCATTTAGCATTTCCATATCGCCGCCCATAGAATGCTCTGTATCCTCATGAAGGTCAAGGTCTGCAATAACGTCATCAATCAGCTGACTTGCTTCATTTAAAGAAAGGCTGTCGCTGAATGAAATCGTTAATTCTCTTGTATCTGTCATCTCATCTCTATTAATAAGGGTAGGCGATTCAGCCTCTTCTAACGATGCAATATCTCCTAAAGCGATATACTCTCCTTCATCATTTGGGATGGAGATATTCTCAAATGCCTCTTCACTTTCTAAGACATCTGCAGGATATTTCACGTTAATTGTCGTGTAACCGCCAGTTTCTTCTATTGTAGAAGCTTCGACACCATTGGTTGCCTCATATAGAGCCTCGCCTACCTGTGCCGGCTGAAAACCATTTTCACGCGCTTCAGCTTTATCCACAACTACTTGCAATTCTTCTATCGTCCCTGAATTGCTGGAAGTCACACTATTAATATCCGCTTCGTCCTCCAATTCATTGATGATGTCTGCTTCTGCTTCATCCAGACGTTCTTCATCATTATCGGAAACATTCAGTACAACTGTATTTGGTTCCCCGGCACCAGCCTGTGACATCGGGATAACATCTATCTCTGCAGATGCATCTGTATCTTGAATATCATCTTCCACTTCATTAATAAATTCAGAAGTAGTTATATTTCGATTACCTGCATCTGTTAATTGCACGCTGATGGTTGCTGTATTGCTTTCATCTGCAAAAGACATCATACCGGATGAACCAGCTGTACTTAGATAAGCATCTACTTCCTCTTGGTTATCCAGTTCCGTTTCAATATCTTCCACCGTTGCCAGCGTGTCTTCCAGTAAGGTTCCCTGTTCTTTTTCCACCTCTATGGTTAAGAACCCTTCATCTTGCTCTGGCATAAACTCCATTCCCTGCGCAGCCAAGCCAAAGGCACCAGCAGCAAACAGAACAACCGCTGTAATCAGCACAGACGCCCTGTGCCGCAACGACCATGCTGTCGCTTTTCGCAATCGTTTCATATAGCCTTTTTGTTTCCGCTTCGTTTCATCCATATTTTTCGATTCTGTCAAAATACGGCTTGCCAGCATCGGTACGACGGTGACCGCTACAAACAAGGAAGCCAGCAGACTGAATACGACAGTGATTGCTAACGGTGTAAATAACTGTCCTACCAAACCTGTAACAAATACGACCGGTAAGAAGACAGAAGCAGTCGTTAATGTAGAAGCAAGGATTGCTGTAAATACTTCTCTTGTTCCTTCTCTTGCTGCTTGTTTCGGATTTTTACCCATCGACAGATGTCTATAGACATTCTCAATAACAACAATGGAGTTATCGAGCAGCATCCCAATTCCAAGTGCTAAACCGCCCAATGTCATCATGTTGATACTGATATTTGTGAAAAACAGCAAAGCAAAGGTGGTGATGACGGAAAATGGGATCGATAACCCAATAATCAATGGAGCTTTTAGGTTTCTCAGAAACGCAAACAGCACAAACATAGCTAATACCGCACCGCTGATAAGGGAAACATAGATACTGTCAATCGCCATATCTATATATTCACCTTCGTCATAAAGCGTACTGACAGAAAGCTGTTCATACTCCTCATCATCAAGCAAAGCATCCAATTCTTCATTAAACTCTGCGTTAACAGAAGATGCATTCGCGCCGTCAGCTAACATCATTTCAAGCTGAACAGCATCTTCCTCATTAAAGCGGGTAATGACGCCGCCATTATCTTCGGAAATAGAAATATCTGCTACGTCATTCAATGTTACCTCTTCATCAGGCATGTCGAGCAGAACAAGTTCCCGCAGTTCATCCAAACCATCTAATTCATTCATGGTACGAGTAGAAATGTTATAACCTTGCTCTGTATCTTCAATTGTATTGATAGGCATCGAGATATTATTCGCTTCGATCATTCCGGCAATATCCGATTGAGATAGATTATAGTCACTCAGCGCTTCTGTATCTAATTCAACAGCTACTTCCCTTTCCATTAAACCATTAATATTGATTGATGCAACTCCTTGAATCGATTCCAGCTCATTCGCCAAATCATTGACTTGATTTTCAAATTCTGCTGTGTCTCCATTTGTCGATGTCGCTGCCATTTGTATGCTTGGCATCATGGAAATATCAAATTCGATAAAACTTGGCTCTTCCGCCTGTTCCGGCAGATTCGCAGAGGATATCGTACGAGTTATTTCATTCTCCACCTCATCTATCGTCATATCATAATCAAATTCCAAAATAACGAGGGATGAAGATTCCTGTGATTGTGAGGATATATTTTGTAACCCTGTAACGGTAGAAAGATCCTCTTCCAGAGGTTCTGTAACGCTGTCTAAGACTTCCTCAGGCCCTGCTCCAGGGTAGCTTGTTGCGACAACTGCAACAGGCGGTTCAATCTCTGGCATCATTTGAATCGGCAGCCTGGTTAACGATACACCGCCCAGAATTAAAAGGACCAGCATCACAACGATTGTGAATTTTGGTCTCTTAATAGAAAAGTTCGATAAATTCTTCACTTGCAAAATTCCTCCTATTAATTTTTTTGTTGTCTATTCAAAATTTCAACAACATGTTGTATTATTTATTGTAAGGAGATATGTATCATTAAACAATGAACAATTAGGGTCTATTTGTTGAAAAAAGGAGGAATGCATGATGGGTGTCAAAGAACAGACAAAATTTAATTTGCAGGAAGCATTTTGGGATATTTATAAAGAGAAACCTATCAATAAAATTTCGATTAAGGAAATAACAGACCGCGCAGGATATAACAGGGGTACCTTTTATAATTATTATACGGACGTATACGATATACTGAATGAAATCAAACAAGGCCTTGTGCCATCAGAAGAATTAATCTCAGCTGTTTTACAGTGGTTTCAAGACTATGATCTGAGCAGTATTACGAAGGAAGAGAAAGAACAAGCCCGCTTTGAGGTAGAACAATCCTATGACGACGAATTGAACGAAAAAATGAATGAACGGATTATGGTGCTGCTTGGACCGAATGGGGACCCAGATTATTTATATGAATATAAAAAAGAAGCCCGAGCGAAAGTAATGGAGCAAGTAAAAGATTTAAATGAAAAAGATCAAATGAAACTGGAATACATCATTGAATTTTTGCTCTCAGGCATTATTCATACGTGGATGCTCTGGAATGAAAATAACATGAATATATCCAAAGAGGAAGTAGATGGAATGTTTGACGAAATCTCGGAAATCGGATTCGAGAAGGTGCTCAGCGATATATTTAATAATAAAAAGTAACGCAGGATAAAGTAATGAATGAAGGCTGAACAGGATATGAAGCGTAAAGCCGCTGCAGCATAGAAAAGAAGCTTTTCCTTCTGAAATAAGACAGGAAAAGCTTCTATACGGTTAATTTCGCAATATTGTTTTGCTTTATCAAAGAACATCAACTCTTCATCAATCGGCTCTCTTGATTGTGTATGAAATGATGGTGAATCAGAGCTATCTTCATTAGGCATGTGAATGAACAAAGCTGTCTCCTGACTTTTTAATCGCCCTTTAACATCCGCAGCCCATTAAGAATAACAAGAATCGTACTTCCCTCATGCCCAATCACACCCAGCGGCATATTGATGATCTGCAGAAAATTGCTGGCAATCAGAATAGCTATGACAGCAAGAGAAAAGATAATATTCTGTTTTACAATGGCATTCATTTTTTTCGAAATCCGAATCGCATTAACCATTTTTGCTAAATTATTTTTCATCAGCACAACGTTTGCTGTCTCCAAAGCAATATCGCTTCCTGCACCCATCGCCACACCAATGTTAGCTGTCGCCAGGGCCGGCGCATCATTTACACCGTCGCCAATCATTGCTGTCTGCTGGTTGTGCGCTCTCAGCTGCTTTAAATAATTTACTTTATCCTCCGGCAGGCAATTGGCATGGAATTCTGTAATTCCAGCTTCCTGAGCAATGCTTGCTGCAGTTGCTTGATTATCACCTGTCAGCATAATCGTTCTTAAACCAAGCTTATCCAGCTCTTGTATTGCTTCAACAGCATCTTGCCGGAGAGTATCCTTCAGCAAAAATACAGCAATAATCTCTGTATCTTTTCGTACAAATATATTGGTTGTTGCTTGTTCTTTTATAATAAACGCTTGAAGGAACCGATCTGCCTCCTGCTTTCCGACCAGTTCTGCATTGCCAATCAGCCAAGAAGCATTATCCATTTCAGCTGACAATCCTTTGCCATTATGATGCTCAACAGATGCAGATAGCTTCTCAGGTGCTTCTTTGTATGCGCTCGCCCATTGTTTCATAGCCTGAGCCAGTGGATGAATAGATTCACTTTCCATCGTATAAATAACATTTGCCAAGGATTTGATATCCTGCCCTTGCTTCATAAAATAATCAACGACAGTCGGTTCTCCTTTGGTCAATGTTCCTGTTTTATCAAAAGCAACTGCATCTAATTTAGCTAAAGCTTCTACATATACACCGCCTTTGAACAGAATTCCCTGACGCGCACCATTGGAAATTGCGGATAAAGTCGCCGGCATAATGGAAGCAACCAATGCACAGGGAGAAGCGACAACCAGCAGAATCATGGCGCGGTAAATGGTATCTGTCCAGGACCAGCCAAATAAAAAATGCGGCAGAAACATCATCACAGCAACAGTAATCAACACAATATTGACATATAATCCTTCAAATTTCTCGATGAATTGCTGGGATGGAGAACGTTCTTCATGTGCATTTTGAACCAGTTCGATAATTTTTTGAAACATGGTCTCTGTCGGCAACGTATTTATTTCAATTTGCAAACTGCTGCCAAGATTAACAGTTCCAGCATAGACCTCATCGTTTATTGCTTTAGTCAAAGGAATCGATTCTCCGGATAATGCACTCTCATCTACGGTTGTATCTCCTTTGACTATAATTCCATCAGCAGGGATTCTCTCCCCTGATTTTACCGCAATGCAATCACCCGGTTTTAAATCACGAATGCTTACTATCTCACCATTTAGCAGGGTTGCAGTTTCCGGCTGCAGCTTCATCAGGCTTTTCAATTCATTCTTATTCTTATTTTCCGTATAGCTTTCCAAGGCACCGGATAAGGAAAAGATAAAAATCAAGATAGCTCCTTCTGCCCAGTAGCCGATAGACGCTGCTCCAATGGCCGCAATAATCATTAGCAGTTCTACATTTAATTTTTTGGTTTTATATGTCTCTGTGATTCCTTCCTTCGCTTTCGCAAAACCGCCGATTAAAAAAGCAGCAACCAATAAAGTAATCCATAAGGCGTGACTAATATGGCCGGATAATATCCAGGCAGTCAAAATAAGTATTCCGCTTATTGCTGCGGCAATGATTTCTCCATGTATTTTAAAATATGATAATAAAGAGCTACTGCTATTTTTTCCCGTCATTTCATTATCCCCCTTTTACCACCGTATAATTTTCTGATATTGATTATCATTTTCATTTATTTATAATTAATATTAGATTATAATCGTTATAAATAGTATACCATACTTCTCCTTAAATTGTTTGTAGAAATGGTGACAAATTTTATTCAGGATATGCTATAGTCACAGGTAAGAGACTTATTTCAATGGTTAGAGGAAAAGTTATCAAAGGTGGGGTTCGATTATGCGTAAAGACAAAGAAACTCCCGAAGAAACCAGAGAAAGACTCCGGCAAGAGGAATTAAAAAATCATCAAGCAGTATTCATGGTGGAGGCCTGTCCGATTTAGTTGGCGGATTAGGATGGAAAGGTACAGGTATTTTAATTCTGCTTCTAATTATTGTCGGTGTTATTGTATTATTATTTTTAAAGTAGACAGCGGATTAAAACTGGATGGTTAGAGAGGACTATAATGATTTAAGGCGATTAAAGAGTGACTAAAACAAAAAGCCTCATTTATAACGTTTATCATTTCGATAAACGTTATAAATGAGGCTTTTCCATTCCAATCATTTTTTAGAAGTTATAGACACCTTATTATCTCCCAGCTCGCTTGGACTGTCTCTCATCCAAATCCTGATAGAACCGCTCCTTACCAGAAGGATAGCGTCCATGTCCCCGGCGCTCTCTGGATCTTTTCATTTGTGCCTGGATATACATCATCAGCGGCAAGACACCTAGGGCATATCTTCCATAACGCCCCACTTCAAAATCTGGTAAAACCGACTCAACCACAACAGGAAATACAGTAAACACCAGGCCGATCATCACAATTAAAATGATTTCAGCATGGAATCTTCTGCTGACACGCGTAACCTTCCGCCCCATCGCCAGAATAAACGAAATAATATATACAGCCACCAGGCAAAAACCAGCATAAAGCATCGTAAAAAATGCTGCGTCTCTCGCATTATCACCAATCAAAAAGTTTATCGGCTCTCCTTGGAATAAGATTCCCTCTTCGCTTCCATTAAACGTAAAGAATACAATCACCATATAACCGACCATAAAGAACATAAAGAAGGTAAGGCCTAAAACAACGATACTCCACAAGATCAGAAAAAGTCTGCGAATAAAGCGAAAGATAAGACCTGAACCAGGAATTTTGCTAAAAACATAAACAATAAGTAAAAGAACCATAAAGCCGCCAACTACAAATAGCGTAGAAAGAATTTCATCTGTAATCATCATCTGCTCCTTCATTTTTCTCATAGAGAGAAGTTGCTATTATCATATACAGACTTCGCGTTAGCTGACAATAGGTTTTTCTAATCAATTCATCATCGTTATAATAAGCCCAGCCTTCCTTCATTTATCCTATCGTTACTTTGGAAATCACATGAAATACCCCTGAAAACAGGTTAAAAAATCTAATTTCAAGGGTGTTTTCTCTTTATTATTTCAAAGAAATTCATTCTAGAATATAACCTTTTTAGTACCCTGCAAATTCCTCTGACCGGATATTATCTTCATTGACACCGGCATCTACAAGCATTTTCTGCATGGCTTCTACCATATCGCCGGGTCCGGATAAATAATATATCGGCTTATTAATATCGGAAACATATCGCTTAAGCAGCTCGGCATCGATATGCCCTCTTTCTCCGCTCCATTCATCCGCATCCGACCTTGTCATGACTGGGACAAAGGTGAAATGACGATTTCTTTTTTCCATATCTTCAAAATCAGATAAAAACGGTGCATCCTCCGGCGTTTTATTCGAATACAGCAATGTAAGCTCATGGTCTGTTTTCTGATTGGTAGCCTCTGCGATCATGCTTCGAATCGGGGTGATACCGATACCGCCAATGAGAAATACTGCCGGCGTTGATTCCGTTTTATGCAGGGTAAAGCTTCCGTTTGCTCCGTCAAATTCGACTTCACTGCCTTCGGGAAGGTCTTTTAATTCTCGTTTAAAAGCGGAATCTCTCAGCCGGGTTGTTGTAACTAATTCTTTTTCACTCGGTGCATAAACGAATGACAATGCTCTTTCCGTTCCTTTCTCATCTATCTCGCTTGGATTAATCAATTTAATATGGGTCAGCTGACCTGCTTTAAATTCAAATCCATCTGGCATTTCCCAATGAAAAGCCATTGTATCTTTTGCAACCAATTCTTTTTTCTTTAATTTGATTCTGCTGTTTGCCATTTCTATTCGCTCCTTTGCATAGAGTAATTCACTTACTCAGAAAGTTGCTGATTGTAAGTTATCATATGGACATATAGTAATTGTACCCTTATTTCTCTATTTACAAACAGGCTGGCGAATATAAGCTTAGAAATCAGTAGTACAAATTTTTATTCCCTATCTGCTGATAAAAATTCTTCAAGAGCTTGTTTATTTTGTTCTACATCGATTTCCAGTACAGCTCCAACGTCAGTCCGGACATTTTGATAGGAATTATCTACAGGAATTCTTAATGTTTCCATCGGGTGTTCACTGCCGCTGATTAGTCCTTTCCCTACAGTAAGGATGGTTTTACTATCTACATTCGTATCGATATATGGGTCAGCAACTCCTAAAAGCTTCGGCAATTTCATCAGACCGTGGATACTTACCGCTTCATCTTTCAGCTTGCCTATTATTTCCTGCTGCCGCTGCACTCTTCCGTAGTCTCCATCTGCATCCTTCCGAAAGCGCACATAGCCAAGCAGTTCGTCTCCATGTAAGACTTGTCTCCCTGGTTCAAGCGTCATTCCGATATCCTCTGACATTTGGTGTGGGATATCCACTTCAATACCATCTGGAGCAATAATGTCTGCGAGCTTGGAAAAGCCTTCAAAATCAACAACTGCATAATAGTGTAAATCGATATCAAAATTTTGCTTCAGCGTTTGTCTGAGCAGCTCCGGACCATCAATTGCAAACGCAGCATTAATTTTCTGCATGCCATGTCCCGGAATCTCAACGTATGTATCACGCATAATAGAGGCAAGCTTGATATCGTGCGTATCCTGATTGTAGTTGGCAATCATAATCGTATCCGAAAGCCCGCGTTCTTCTCCGCGAGTATCGCTGCCTAGCATTAAAACATTAATTTCTCCAAATTGCGGCTCTGAACCTTCAAATGGAATAAAGGTTGTACCATCATCCTTGTATTGGCCTTCACTTGCTTCGGATAATCCTTGATAATATTGCGTAATGATATAGGCGCCTGCTGCAATGATGCAGACGAAAACAAGTAACAGGACACGCCGTATCCATTTACGCTTTCCAGATTTTCTTTCACGTCTTTTCATATTGAATGCTCCTTGTATATTCTTTTAGTTAGAAAGTTTTTTTAAAGCAATTTGTACTGCGATAGCATCATCCATATATCCAATAGGGAAAATATAATCAGGAACTACATCAACAGGTGTAATAAAATATAATAGTACGCCTCCCATGACAGCTAAAGTAAAGGGAGTCCTCTTATTTTGTGCAAATTGTGCATAAAAATCCTTGAGTTGATTAATAAATGGACCAATGCTGCCTACTTCATCAAGCTTTTTCTTAAACTGATCATGTATAATTTGTTTTCCTTCCTCTGTTTGGGCATTTTGTTCATACCTGTCTAATTGCTGCTCAATGGCAGCTGTACTTAAATGATCATGATAAAGATTCGATGCCTTTAGTATTTGCTGAATCTCTTCCATGGATGTATGCATATCCGAAATCCCACGCGCTTCATCAGCGTGTATGGAATAACCGGCAGCGTGCAGAAGTTCTATGAGCGGTATATTTAAACAAGAAGCAAACTTCTTTAAGTGCTGGATGTTTGCTTTTCGTTTTCCATTGATAATACGTGAAATGGTCCCTTTATCAATACCGGTCTGCTCACTGCATTTTCTTATCGAGATGGCACGAGCCTGTAATAACGTTTTTAATTTATCACCAAAATTATCTGTAGACATATGTGCGATCCTCTCATTTATAGTAAAATTTGATGTTTGCGTTACTTGCGCTAAGACAACTGCAAAAGTATCGATATGGCTGTATCGTTTAAAATTCTGCCAGCCAGATAAGCTAATAATCTATTAAACAATATATCCAAACGTTGACAAAATGTCAACACACAAATAAAACACGGTTCTGCTTTAAGCTTAGCAAAGTTATTTAGTCCCTTCTATAAATTAAAATAAGGATGCAATCCTTGTTTTTACAGAATAGCACCCTATTTTTACATTATTGATTACTTTTCCATTTTAAAAATTAATTTCATTCCTTCATGACTTGCAGAAAATCCTAATCTTTCATAAAAGCGATGCGCATCATTGCGCTGCTTGTCTGTTGTCAGCTGCATTAAACCGCATTTCTCGGCCTTAGCGATAGCAATTGCTTCTTTAAATAAAGCTTCCCCTACCTGTTTTCCGCGATACTTCTTATCCACCCGTACGCCCTCAATCTGCGCCCGCTTCATCCCTAACCTTGCTAGTCCAGGGATAATAGTCAATTGAACACAGCCGATAACTACCTCTTCTTCTAAAGCTAAAATAACCTGATTTCCGATTTGAGCCTCTATTGCATCAAAAGCTTGATCATATTCCTCAGGCAAAGGATCTTCATACCTTTCCCGTCCGGAACCTAATTCATCGTCAGCTAATAAGCGGACGATGGCACGTAAATCTTCTTTTTGAGCTTTTCGAAAATGCATTATGCGTATCCCCTTTCATGCAGCAGCTTCCTCATTTTAATTTATAATACCTCTCCACCAATTTCATCCCTCTTATTTATCTATTGTAATTATAGAAGAAATTATTTTAAATTCACATGTTTTATTTCTTCCTTGCAGGGAAAGAAAGCAACAAAAGCTTTTTGAAGGAGGGGAAGAATCATGAAACAGTCGGAAAATGTGGAGATAAAATCCTTGCAATTCAAAGATGACGGCTCGATTCCAAATAATCCAGCCTATCCACTGCTTTTGTATAAAGATGTTATAACTTCAACGGATGATGTAAAAGCGATTTTAACAGAAAATAACTGGCTGGGCGCATGGCGCGGAGGTGTTGCTTCTTTTCATCATTATCACAGTAATACACATGAAGTTCTTGTTGTTGTCAGCGGGAAAGCGCAGCTTCAGCTTGGTGGGGAACAGGGAGAACAGGTACAGGTTGAACAGGGCGACACAGCCATTCTTCCAGCTGGAGTTGGTCACAAGCTGCTGGAAGGCAGTACAGATTTCGCTGTAATTGGTGCCTATCCGAATGGAAAAAGTTATGATTTTTGTTATGGAAAGGCTGAAGAGCGCCCTGAAAACGTGGAGAATATCAAAAATGTTCCCTTACCTGATACCGATCCGTTGTTTGGTGAGCGTGGTCCCCTGTTTTCATATTGGGTGGATGAATGAAGCGGATGCTTCATCGTGTTTTAAAAAGCATTTTATGATTTAAATACAGAATATTTCCCTCACAAAGAAACCATTTTGATGACAATCTTATCAAATGGTTTTTTTGTGTTATTGAAAAGATGATGAACAATACAAAATATAAAGCCAGCAGCCCCTCTTTCAAAATCGTTTTTCTAACAACTACATACGCTTAAATTGTTCATGCTATTCTCTGAGGTCCATCCTGCTCCCTCTTGAAGGCAGGATTTTTTTGTCAGCTAATAGATTGATAGCTTACTTGACAAAAAAAGCCCTAAATGATAAATTTTGATTAAACAATCAAAAATATTATCAATCAATCAAATTACGTGTTGATTACTCAAAAAAAGGAGTTTAAAAATGAACAATAAAATAGATGAATTTCATCATCTTCCCCGCTGGTTCCAGCGTATCACACCGTTGCTAAGTATTATTTTATCGATACTTTCATTTTTCTATGTGATGCACCTATACAGTTTGGAATCCTTAGCATTCGTCCAATGGATTCGTTTCATTATCTTTTCTCTTATAAGCGTGGTATTTATACTGGCTGCTATTATTTATTTTTTTAATGGGGCATTGGCTTGGAAGTGGTTTATTGGCGGTTTTGGCCTGCTGCCAATTTTGCTTTTATTGCAGCTTATTATATTTCTGCTGACGATAGTCAGAACAGCTGTCGATGCAATCTTCCAAGGAAGCCTTCCTGAACCAGTCCGCATGTTTATTGACAATTATCCAAGCAAATTTGATGTTGTTATATTAGCTGTGCTTTTTATCGTTGGGATGATATGGATGATTAATAAGCTTAGGCATAAAAAAGGCTGAAGAAATGAGGAGGAGAATTCATGGCTGATTTAGAAACAGCTCAAACAAAGCGTGCGCTATCTTTGGATCTTGCACGAGGCTTCATGCTTTTTCTGATAATCCTTTCGCATATTCCATTGTTTTTATATACCATCGAACCAGGTGTTATCACTAAAGTTTCCGGCAGTACAGCCTTCGATCATTTCTTAAATTTTCTAATGGAAATCATCGTGGATAATCGGGCGCGTCCATTATTTGCTATCCTGTTTGGCTATGGTCTCGTCATGATTTACCGTAAGCAATCGGAAAGAAAAGGTGCAGCAGAAGCAAAGCGATTGATAAAAAGACGCTGCTGGTATTTAATATTATTTGGCGCTATCCTCGCCGGGGTTGCAGGCGGTCAGGATATCTTGATGACTTATGGTATTGCAGGACTCTTATTAATCTCCTGCTTGAAAAAGGATAACAGGAAGATTAAAATATATGTGCTTATTTCTACGGTTATCTGTATTTTATATATCCCGTTTTTTTGGGGCGGTGTTCTGGTAGAAAATCAGTCGTACGGATTACCGGTAGAGCTAACTGGTCAGGAAACGTATGCAGGTACGATACTTGAGCGTTTGGTTTCTATCCCGATTATTCCATTATTTACGCATATCACCTTCCCTGTTATTCCCTCCGTCCTAATTGGAATGTGGCTGGGGAATATAAATATATTGATTAAACCGCAGAATCATCTTAAGCTGTTAAAGCAATTAAGCCTTATCGGTTTAACGATTTCACTGGTAGGTGCTGTCCCGCTCGTGCTGATTAATGATGTTTGGTTTCCAAATCTTTTCACCGCAGGTTTTGCATATGGTATCCATATTCTCACTGGTTTTGCTGGCGGCTTAGGTTATGCAGCACTGTTTGGATTGTTGGGGGTCCGTATGAAAAATCATCGCGGCGTCATCCTAAAAGCAATCACTGCAATGGGCAAACGTTCCTTAACATTTTTCGTGCTGCACGAAGTTTTAACGGTTATTCTGTTATCCCCTATCGCCTTTAATTTAGGGGCCTCTTTAACTGTTACCACTTCTATATTAATCGGTATCGTGATGTGGATGGTTACTCTATCGATTGCGTACTTGATGGAATGCCGCCAAATAGCGGGACCGTTGGAGAAGTACATGCGATATTTAGTTTATAATAAATAGCCAGAATAAAGAATAAGGCTGGAGAGAGATTGCTTCCGCTCAAGCCTTATTCTTTATTTATATTCAACAGAGTATCAAAGAATATACCTGCGAGCCCTTTTGACATCATTTCTTCCTTATGAAACAGCTGCTGGCGGTTCTTTTTTGCTCTTGATATAGTTTAAAACAAAAATCACAATAATGATTGTGTATCCAATCATATCCGTTAGTAACTCTGGTACGATCAAAAGTAACGAGCTGATGCCAAGTATCAGCCGGGTAATGACGTTTAAATGGGTTTTGATATATCCTTCAACAGCAGCACTAATGGCTATTACCGCTACGGAAGAACTTATCGCAACCATTATAATTTGAGGTATCGCCGCAAATGGAAACTCTGTTGCATTCGCAGGCAACCCAGCCGGGTTAATTAAAAGCATGGCAGGTTCGTACACAAATATAAATGGCACAATGAAACCTGCGATGGATAATCTCAGTGATATAAAGCCTGTTTTCATCGGATCGCCTCCTGCCAGACCGGATGCGGCAAAGGAAGCCAGAGCAACAGGCGGAGTGATGTTGGCAAAAATCCCAAAGTAGAACACAAATAAATGAGCAATAAGAACCGGAATACCGAACTCTGCCAGAGCCGGAGCAGCCATGGTAGCTGTAATAATATAGGCTGGTATAGATGGCAGACCCATTCCTAAAACAATAGATGCAAGCATCGTTAATAGTAACGTAAGCATCAATGATCCAGCCCCAAGGCTTGTAATGGCAGAAGACAACGTGGCTCCAAAACCAGTTAAGTTAACAACACCAATAACAATACCGACGACTCCGCAGGCAACAATCGTTGATAACGCTTGTCTTGTCCCGGTTTCTAATGCCTGCAGAATATCTTTGAAGTTCATTCTTGTATGTTTTCTAAACCAAGATACAATAACAGTAATGATGATTGTATAAAAGGCAGCATAAGAAACGGGCACATTAGAAAAAAGCATGATAATCAAACTGATAAGCGGTACCGTTAAATGCCAGCCTTCCTTCAGCACTTTCTTTACCTGAGGAAGATCCGCTTTGGGCAAGCCTCTTAAATTTGCACGACCAGCGCGGTAATGAACCTGCATGATACTGCTTAAAAAAAATAAAAATGCGGGAATGATTGCGGAAAGAGCGATTGTTCCATACGATATACCTGTGGTTTCAGCCATAATAAATGCGCTTGCTCCCATAATAGGAGGTAAAATTTGACCGCCAATCGAGGAGCTTGCCTCAACAGCACCTGAAAAGTTTTTATCATAACCAATCCGTTTCATTAAAGGTATCGTAAAAGCACCTGTGCTTACAACGTTTCCGACAGCTGAACCGTTGACCGACCCCATAAAAGCACTTGAAATAACAGCTACCTTTGCCGGCCCGCCCTGTTTATGGCCAGCAAGCGCCAGAGCCAAATCATTAAAAAATTTCCCCATTCCCGATTTTGCCAGAAATGCTCCAAATAAAATGAATAAGAAAATAAATTGAACAGACGCTCCGATTGCTGTGGAAAATAATCCTTCTGTTTTCGTATATAATTGACCGAAAATATCTGCTAAATCAAAAGGCCTTGTTAATAACATTCTCGGCAGCCAGTCTTGATGGCTAAAGAAAGGGTAAGTTAGAAATAACAATGCCAATATAGGTAAAATCCAGCCAGTAACCCTGCGTGCAGCTTCAAACACCAAAATAACGGTCAACATCGCCATCAAAATATCAGTAGTATTTGCAACGCCGCCACGTACAGTTACAATATCCTGATATACAGCAAACAAATAAATACAGGAAGCGATCGTTAGTCCAAAAAGAATCCAATCATAAAAAGGAATTTTCCTGCGGTCTTGAGCTTTAAATGTTGGATAGAGCAGAAAGACCATAGCCAGCCCAAACATTAAATGAAAATTACGCTGCAGAAGCGTGGGCAGCGGGTTAAATGTAATGTACAAATGAAATAATGCATAGCTGATTGCCAGAATACTAAAAAACCAAACGATCGCCTTGTTGTCCCACTTCCGTACATTTGATTCCAAATCATATTTTTCCAGCACTTTTTCTACCTTGTCCTGTGACATCTCAGAATCTGCTGCAGCGGTTAATTTATCATTTTTCAAAAATAATCACCCCTTATGTATTCCCAGACAGGTAATTTTCGTGTTGTAATCATGACATTTTCATATTGGTCAAAATGGTGATATAAAGGTATTTCACGATTTCCAATAAATAGCGTAGTTTGTGCAAATTCAGAAATGGTTACATTTAAATCCTCATAATCCATATCAAGCTCCATATGGATAAATCCGTTTTCTGTCATTGTTTTCTTGGCTTGAAAGGGAGTGCCGGCACCAAATGTTTTGAAAAACGTATCGCTTAAAATGATTTTCCCGTCTTCCCTCTGATATCTTTCAAACCACTCCTCTTTTTCAATCGAATGAATCCATCCTAAAACAAACGCTTCCTCTTTGATAAAAAAAGAAGTATGCTCCCCCGCTACTTCGATGACAGGAATACGATAGAAAAGAGGAAAAAGGAGCAAGATAAGCAACGAGCTCCCTATCCAAATTCTTTTTTTCTTATTGCTCATTGAAGTATTTTTCAGCCCCTGGATGTAACGGTGCAATGAGCCCCTCTTGAGCGTCTTCTAATGAAATATCTTCTGCTGCTTGATGGGAATTACTTAATGTATCCAGGCTTTCAAAGAATGTTTTCGTTAGTTTATACACATCCTCCTCGCTAAAATCACTGCGCACAACCAGCGCATTTGGCACAGCCGCAGTCGGAACAGGCTCCTCGTTATCATATGTGCCAGCCGGGATTTCAAAGTCTATAAAGTATGGATGTTCCTCTGCGATTTCTGTAATATTATCTGCATCGATCGTTACTAAATTAATATCCGTGGTTTCCGATAATTCCAGTAAAGAAGCATTAGGGAGACCGCTTGTTAAAAAAGCTGCATCAATCCGTCCTGAAGATAAACCATCCGCCGCCTCGGCATAGCCAAGGTAGTCTGCCTGCAAATCTTCATAAGAAATATCGTGTCCCTCCAATAACGCACGGGCATTCAGCTCTACTCCAGATCCCTGATCACCGACAGCAACGCGTTTGCCAGTTAAATCCTCTATTGTTTCAATTCCAGCATCAGCCCTGGCAACGATTTGAACCACATTCGGATATAAGTTCGCAATCTGGGAAATGCCTTCTAATGGTTCTGAAAAGCTCTCTTCCCCATTTAACGCCTGACTCAGCGCATCACTCATCACAAAAGCCATTTCCACTTTTTCCTCTGCCATTAAGTTTAGGTTCTCAGCCGAAGCCCCGGTTGTCTGCGTTCTGGAGTTTACATCGTACGTATTCGTGTAAATATCGGCTAAAGTAGTCGCTATAATATTGTAAGGACCAGACGCTCCGCCTGTAGCAATGGTTACGATATTACTGTCTAAGCTCTCGCTCTCACTCTCGCTTTCCCCGTCGTCTCCGCTTCCACAGGCCGCAAGCAGCAGTCCAGCTAGTACAATAAATAAGATCAATATCACCACATACTTAAGTTTCATCATTTTCTCCCCCTTTTCCCTACTCTTCTATTACATTTATAATCCTTGTCTTATTAAAATAGAACTTTCAAAGGAACATTGACTATTTATTTTTGTTATGTAAAACAAAGACGGCTCTCTATGAAGAGGAAGCCGCCTTTGTTGATTTATGAATGTTTTTTTGTCTATTTTTATTGGATTCATATTTCATGCTGAAAAATGTTAATGTTACATTAACAAGGATATTCAAAATTACTAACAAGGTCGGTAAGTCCATATTTGGTGCAAAAATGGTATGAACCAATGTAATAATCACTCCAGTAAGAATGAAATAAGAACTGACCCCAAACACTTGAAAAATGAAGTTTTTACCCTTAACGATATATATCCCCAAAGGAACCAATAAAACAATACTTAGATAAGAGCTTATCGCCAGCTAGCTCACTGCCTCAAAAGAATGATTCGGGAGCAGAGAAGGCCATATATTTAGCAGCGTTTTTAAACCAAATATATAGAAGCTCATATAAAATAACAGCCCTGCTATGTTCAAAAAAATACGTTCCATCAGTAGATACCAAAAGCTATGTCTCTCATGTTTGGTTTCATACATCAGTTCATAGATAACCGCCAATAATAATCCCCCTGCTATGACATATAATTGCAGCATCGGCAGATTCCCTTTAAACATTTCGAGAAAGAATTTGGCAACCCCTATGAATTCGCCTAACACTGGATTCACCTCCCACTTTTTGTTATAGCTAAGCAGCCTCCATCGATAGATTGAGATTTCGTTTGCTTACTACCCCTTATACGAAAGCATTATGAAAGCAGTGCTTCCATCATATTTCCTCTTCAAATGACAGATTTACTGGTTCGTCCTGCAGTTCACCCTGTATCTCCAGATTCGTCGTCGGCGTATGTTCATCTACTTCATCAAATGTAAATTGATCTGACCATACCGTTCCCTGGCCGGCTAAATTGATGCCAAACGAAATAACCGCACTTTTTTCCGGTACATCTAACACAATCGAATAACGATTCCAGTTTGTCGTCCCTTTAATGGGGCGATTACTCATATTATCAAATTGAACGACATCCTCCGTCGTATCATCTACCCGCATCCACATCCCAGCGTAGGTTTCGACATCTTTCGTGCGAATGAAGCATGAAAGCCGAATACGTTTGCCGATAAACCGCTCAGCCTTAAATGCCTGCATCATCGTAGCAAATTGTGTAGAATCAAGCACGGTTTTCGATGTTAAATAACCTGATGCCTTTCCTTGATGAACAATTTCATGATCCAAACCCATTTCATAACTAAACGGATCTGACCCGCTCAAAAACCAGCCCTTTATTTTTGTTTCCATATACGATTCCTCCTTCTTTTTTATCACGTCAGACATTAGCCTGCGATATTGGCCAGGGGGCAGCTTATATATTTTTTTAAATGCTCTTGTAAAGGATTCTTGTGATTCAAATTGATAGTAAAATGCAATATCCAGAATGCGCTCCTTTGAGTAGAGCAAAGCAGCAGAGGCATTTGCCAGCCTGCGCATCCGAATATACTCCGTAATCGTCATCCCTGCCGATTTTTGAAATATGCGGTGGAAGTGAAATTTCGAAAAATTGGATTGCCGCGCGATGTCTTCTAATGTAAGCGGCTCGTGCAGATGCTCTTCGATATACATAATGGATTTTTTTACAACGAATTCATAGTTATTCAACGTAAGCTCCCCTCCTTATCTAAATATAGAATATCAAAATTCACGATTTGCTTTTTGATATATTTTGCGATGTGCTTGTTTTCTTCTTTCTAATTACTTTCACCCGTATAGCAGATGTTTTTCCATCTGTATTCATGTACTTAAAAATTATAGCTGACATGGTCATGAATGCAGCCTTTCCTTCATATTATATCTAGAGGTGAGATAATGGGAAGAATAGCTTACCGGGAAGCAGATGTTGACGTAATGGCAAGGATGATGAGAGCAGAAGCGGAAGGCGAAGGAAAACAAGGGATGCTGTATGTTGGAAATGTCATTGTTAACCGCGTTGCAGCAGATTGCAGTGATTTTACGGACTTGGTAACCGTTGACGATGTTATTTTTCATGTTCAAGGCGGAAACTACTCTTTTGAAGCCGTTCAAAAAGGAAACATGTTTTATCAAAGAGCAAGACCATTTGAAAAAAGATTAGCAAGACAGAATCTGGATTTTTGGAGAGAACACCCGGCGAAATATGCTCTGTGGTACTTTAATCCATATGCTCCCTGTCCTCCAACATGGTATGATCAGCCTTTTTCCGGTCAATTTATGGATCATTGTTTTTATGAACCGGCGCCAGGAACATGTGACAGTGTTTATATGGGATGATAGACTTGTATTTCGTACTTTTTTGTAATACGGACTAGAGGAATATTTTTTCACAATCAGGTTATTAGAACCTAGCCAATGAAAAATGGCTCTATTAATTGAATTATGATATATGAGAAAAAGGACTGTTGCACAATTAAATAACCATTGTGCAACAGTCCCTTTTTTAAAGAGTTTAGATTTTAAATAATGCCTGTTCAAAAAACAGGATAAAAAGAATCTAGAAGCCGAGTGACGCAGCTTTGAATATTAGAGTATACATAACTGGTAAATGAGGAACGAAAAAGCAAGCCAACGAACTTCCACAGGATGCGGTGACTTCTACGTTGCCCACACGGCGCGGGCGTTCTTAGTAGAGGATTCCCTTCCTGAAGTGTCATTTTCACCGGACTTTTTAAACATTCTCCAATACCAACTCTAGTCGAGTATTAATTGTAAAGTGACTAAAAATATTTTTTTTAGGTAGTTAATTCATAGCTTTCTGCAATCAAATCTCGAATATCGTTTAAATCCTTTGTATAATCAAGAACAATACTGACCCAATTATCTTTATCCATGTGATATGCAGGATATATATTTTCATTTTTTCTTAGTGAACCTATAAATTCCTTTCTGGCTTTCACATTTAATACATCAATTTTTCTATCGTTTTTTATTCCTAGCTTATCTTCTGTGATATCCATAATTAAGCCAAACCATTTTTCATTATCTTTATGCCTTAAAGCTGCAAAATTCGGGAATTTTCCCCAGGGATAATCCGGTTTTACATCATATCTTTCTTTAACATATTCAAAAATATCTTTTCTTTTTAACATTGATACCCCCCCTTATACGCTGGTTTATCTACTTATTTATGGAGTGCTTTATCCAATAAATTGTTCCCTTTTCTGGGTAACATCAAACCTGCATAAGCGTTATCAATAAATTTACGATTTGGATAAGAAAAGCTATTTAAGTGAGAGGCTGTATTCTTTTATTTCAATTTCCCGCCAAACACAGGCATATAACTCGCATCCCCATAATCTTCAATGCGCTCGACATTTTTCAAAAATTCCATGTCCTCATCAGAAATGGTAAAGTCTACATCGGCATTATTTTTCATATGCTCCGGATTAGCCGTTTTTGGCAATGGCAGTAAGCCAAGCTGCAACGTATAGCGGATGCTTAATTGCGGAATGGAAACATCATATTTTTTGGCAATAGCTGCTACTTTTTCATTTTTAAACAATTCTCCATGAGCAATTGGTGAATAAGCCTCAACAAGTATGCCCTGTTCCTGCGTATATGCAATCAAATCAAATGGTGTATTGCTGATATGAGCTAAAATCTGGTTAACCATTGGTTTGACATTGCAATGATCAAGAATGTTATCTAAATCCTCTTTTTGAAAATTTGATACACCGATGGCACGAAGTTTCCCCGCTTCATATGCTTCTTCAAGAGCACGCCAAGCCTCGCGATTCCCTTCAAAGAATCGCTCTTCTCCGTCAAACTCCATCCACGGCTGCGGACTATGGATAATCATCATGTCAATATAATCAAGATCTAACGTCTCCAGGGATTCGTTAATCGATGAAACAGCTTCTTCATAGGATTTTATTTCTGCAGCAAGTTTTGTGGTAATAAATAAATCTTCTCGATTCACACCACAATTTTTAATTCCTTGACCGATGCCGCTTTCATTCCCATAAGCCTGAGCTGTATCAATATGACGATAACCAAGTTTCACAGCCTCTATCACTGCCTGCGCGGCATCATCATTATCAATAAACCACGTTCCAAGACCTAATTTAGGAATTTCAACCTTATTGGACAACTGATACGTTTCATTTAAAATCATGTGAACATCTCCTTGTATAAATAAAACGAATAGACTATATTTTATAGCTTATCCGCTTTGAAAATGATTATAGTACCTATAGTCAACTATAGGTCAATCGTTTTTTTATTATAATTGGATAAAACCTGTCTTTACATATCCTTCGTTCAGCACTTCCCGGAATAGAAATACATTGTTTTTTCCCCTCCTCATCTATCTCCCGAGGGTAAAACCAGAAAATTACGGAAATTCATTATGAAAAATATTTGGATATTCTTTAACAGAAAGCTACAAAATATCAAATGAAAGTGTATAATGTACTTCGTGACGAAAATGGACAAAATCGGACAGTTATTTTTTATTTTCTATAAATCACTGGTAAAATATATAGGAAACAAGGATACGAAGTTTCTTTTTGTTTAATGGAGGTTAAGAAATATGTTCAAGAAAAAACCAGATAAATTTTCCCTTTATCTCGTTGATTTTGCAAAGCATTTACATGAAACGGCAGATTATTTTGTTCATTTCAAGGTAAAAGACTCGGAGACACTGAAACAATTTTCCGATACGATAAAAAAACATGAATCCGTCGCGGATGATAAGGTTCATGAAATTATTAAAGAGTTAAATCAGGCTTTTATTACGCCGATTGAGCGCGAGGATATTCTTCAGCTTGTCAATAATCTGGATGACATTATGGATGGGATTGAAGAGTTCTCCTCCAGAATGGATATTTATCATATTTTATCTTCAGATGATTATATTGACCAATTTACAAATTATATATTGAAATGCGCCGAAGAAATTTTGACGTCCATGGAATTGATTGCTGACTATCAATTAAAAGATGTAGAAGGGCATGCCATTCGGATCAAAGAATATGAAAGTAACTGCGACGAGTTATACCGTGAATCCTTAAGGAACTTATTCCAAACCGAAAAGGATGCTATTAAAGTTATTCAGTATAAAGAAATTTATGAGATTCTGGAAGAGATTGCTGACTATTGTCAAAATGCAGCAAGTACACTTCAAAGTATCATCATGAAAAACGCGTAAAAGAGTGGTTAAAAAATGGATTTTCTTACTATAATTATCGTATTGATTGTAATTTTTGCTCTTCTCTTCGACTTTATAAACGGGTTTCACGATACAGCAAACGCCATTGCAACATCAGTATCAACGAAAGCCCTGACACCCAGAAGAGCAATTATATTGGCCGCTGTAATGAATTTTGTCGGAGCATTAACCTTTACCGGCGTTGCTCAAACGATTACGAGCGGCATTACGGACCCATTTGAATTGGATAATGGGTTAGTCGTTATTTTAGCCGCTTTGATTGCGGCAATCATCTGGAATCTGGTGACATGGTATGCAGGAATCCCGAGCAGCTCCTCTCACGCAATTATCGGAGCTATTACGGGAGCGGTTATTGTATCAGCAGGAGTTCATGCCATCCATTTTCAAGGATTTCTATCTATTCTTGAAGGGCTGCTCTCCTCGCCAGTGATTGCCTTTATCATCGGATATATTATATACAGTATTATTAAAGTTATTTTTAAAAACAGCAATTTAGCAAAAACCAATAAACGATTTCGGCTCGTACAAATTTTAACAGCATCGGTACAATCCTTTGCCCATGGTACGAATGACGCTCAAAAATCAATGGGGATTATTACGATGGCATTGATTGTCGGCGGTATGCACCCAACGACAGATATCCCCTTTTGGGTACAGGCTTCATGTGCTACAGCAATGGCGCTTGGAACTTCTGTCGGCGGATGGCGGATCATCAAAACAGTCGGCGGAAAAATTATGAAAATCCGTCCGGTAAATGGCGTTGCGGCTGACCTTACTGGCGCTGGTGTCATCTTTGGAGCAACACTCATTCATTTACCTGTAAGTACGACCCATGTAATTTCGTCCGGCATCCTTGGGGTTGGAGCCTCGCACCGGCCGAAGGGAGTTAACTGGGGAGTAGCCAAACGGATGGTTGTCACCTGGGTGATTACATTGCCAATAACTGCTGCGCTTGGCGGGGCTATTTATTATATTTTAGATTTGTTTATTTAAAAATAGTATAGCTGCTGTTACAACAAATCATGAAAAGCTTGGTATCTCTGCTGTAGGTATAGCAGAAGGGCTTTATACACTTAGATAATCTGGTCTTTCCTTAATTAGGGAAGACTTTTTTATTGTTGATGTTGGTATTTTTAAATTAACAACAGGGTGAATGCATGTTTCAATGAATTCATCTTACGTCGTTTTAAAAAAGCTTTGCCATAAATAAGCTGACAGGAAGCATATTGAGTTATATCATATCGACACACATGATGAATAGCTTAAAGAAGTAAACTACTATAAAATAAAAATATATTTCTAAAATATTTACTATTTACTATTTACAACTAAACCGGAGGAATAGATATCATGTCATTAAAAGCTGGAGACACCATTACATTTGAACGAACTTTTACATTAAAAGATGTTGAATTATTCACAGCACTTTCAGGTGATGCAGGTATTCATCACCAAACTCCTGATGAACAAGGAAGACTCGTTATTCAAGGGCTGTTGACTGCCACACTGCCGACAAAAATTGGCGGAGATAACAACGTGCTTGCCCGTAATGCAAATTTTGAATTTCTACGCCCTGTCTTAACCGGAGACACGATCACTTGTGAAGTATTCATTGAAGAATATAAAGAAACAAAAAAGAATCGAAAAACAATTGATACAACCTTCTTATGCAAAAACCAACACGGCAAAAACGTATTAAAAGGAAGCTTTTCCGGGATAATACGTTAAATTTTGTCAGATCTATATATTGGGAAAATGAAAAAGGAGCAGAGGAATACCTCCCCCTAAAGCAGGCCTGAAAACTACTGCAGGGGGAGTAAATCGTAAAATTAATGTGTTTGAAATCGCTTCATTACAATATATTTCAAAAGAGAAAAAATTAAGGCAAACTCAGTTTGGTTGTTCTGCCTCCATCAACCGTATAGACCTGTCCTGTGATAAAGCCTGCTTCATCAGCAGCAAGAAAAGCAACCAGCGCTGCTACCTCCTCCGGTTTTCCAGTCCGTCCTACAGGATGAATTTTTCCGAGATCGCGTTTGAACGCTTCGGCATCTGGTGAATTTTCGATAAGATTAATGTTTAGATCGGTGTCGATCCATCCAGGTGCAACAGCATTGCAACGTATTCCTTCCTGTCCATGATCAACTGCTATGGAACGAGTTAACCCTAAAATACCGGACTTTGTGACAGCATAGGCCGCATGCCCAGGGTTTGCAGCCATCCCCTCCACTGAACTGGTATTGACAATACTGCCTTGTGTCTTGCGCAAATAAGGCAATGCGGCACGTGTCAATAGAAACGGTGCAGTCAGATTCAAATTAATGTTGCGCTGCCAATCCTCTAAAGTCATTTCTTCGATGCTCGCTTCCATCATCATGCCTGCATTATTAATTAGAACATCCAGCCGTCCAGCACGATCAATGACCTCCGCTACAACACGGTCAGGTGTCTGCGGGTCGGAGAAATCGGCAGAAATCCAGTCAAACACCTTATCCTCGCCGCGCTGTGCAGTGATGACAGTCGCGCCCTCTTGGTGCAGGCGACACGCGATGGCTTGCCCGATTCCCGAACGCCCTCCAGTCACCAATGCTACTTTACCTTCAAAGCGCTTCATTTGGTTTGTCATTATCCTATTCCCCCTTTGCCTAATTATGTTACACATTTGGATGGACGCTGTAAAACACGGGGATTATGGGGGAGCTAGGTCATATATAAGGCAATCTATTTTTGCCTCTATTGAGTCAAGTGATATTAAGGCTACAATATTATTGTATCGACAGCCCCTGCTTCACATACCCTGCATATCAAAAAGGGACAGCTTAATATTCAGCTGCCCCCGTCATACAAAAAGGAGTAAATAATACATCTTCTATATGTTTATATTTAATTTTTTAGCTTCTGCAACCATATTTTCAATTAATGCTTCAACCGTTTGGCTTTTAGCTAACCTGGTACTTTGCCCGGACCAAAGAGACATGAAATCTGGATTATTCTCTGCAGAGGCAGCTTTTCTAATATCCTGCGTCAGTGTATTTTGAACAGGAAAATCCGGCAAATATACTTCATGATTTTGCATTTCTAAGATAAAATGATTTTTAACTCCCCGCGCCCATTTACCAGAAAATGACCGGGTGTAGACCGTTTGATCCTCACTAATGCTCAGAATGGCTTCCTTGTGGACCGGATGTGCTCCGCTTTCGACACAAGTCAGAAAGGCCGTCCCCATTTGCACTCCCTGTGCACCTAAACACATCGAGGCTGCTAATCCTCTCCCATCCATGATTCCTCCAGCAGCAACGACAGGTATCGTTATCGCATCCGTCACTTGTGGAAGCAAAGACATTAAACCGACAGAATCAGAGCTTTCCTGTTCCTGATTAAGAAACCCTCCTCGGTGACCTCCAGCTTCACTTCCTTGGACCACGACCATATCCATTCCTGCCGCTTCATTTTGAACTGCCTCCATAACCGTTGTAGCAGTTCCCATCAGCGTTATATTATGTTGTTTTAATTCTGCAATCACTTCCTGGGATGGAATGCCAAAGGTAAAGGAGCAAATAGGAACCTGTTCTTCGATGACAACCTGAATCTGTTCTTTAAATACTTCCAAAACTTCATTATAATCAGCAATTCCAAAGTTATCCTTATCAGGTAAATGTAATTGCTGACGAATTGTGGTTAAAGCCTGATTCGCCGCTTTCATACTATCTTCTGAAACATCGAATGGTTGAGGGACAAACAAATTAATTCCAAACGGCTTTGAGGTCAGCTTCTGAATTTCCTTGATTTGATCCCGTATTTGCGTTGGAGCCATGTACCCTGCCCCAACCATCCCCAAACCGCCTGCATTCGAAGTCTCGGCTACTAATTTTGAAGTAGTCACCCCGCCAGCCATTGGTGCCTGTATAATCGGATACGCTATCTTTAAACATTTTGTCATTTCATTACGTAGCATCATTTCCCGCCTCCCTGTTCTTTTCCTTCACGTCTCTATTTTTCTTATCATGCAGCATTTCATTGTGGACTATATTGTTTTCGATTAAATAATGATATATAAATTATACATTTTTTTTGGTATATTGAATAATACGTAATTATGATATTGGATATCAATACATTAGATAGCAAAGAAAACAGGAGGAGGGACTTATATGGATTTGCATTTATTAAACATTTTTCGTACGGTTGCGAGGTTGGGGAGTATTTCACAGGCTGCAAAAGAGCTCCAATATGCACAATCAAACATTACCATGAAAATTCAGCAATTGGAGAAAAGCCTGCAAAGCCCCCTTTTTTATAGATATAATCGCGGGATGACATTGACGGACAAAGGAAGCTTGCTTTTAGCATACAGCGAAAAAATATTCCATCTGATAGAAGAGACAGAAGCGGCGATGAAGGATGATCAGACACCCGGCGGATCGTTAATTATCGGGTCCATGGAAACAACTGCGGCCGTGCGTTTACCGCCTTTTCTTTCAACGTATCATCGGACTTTTCCCAAAGTGGATTTAACCTTAAAAACAGGTCCTACCGAACAAAATATCCAGGGTGTGCTTCAGCATCAGATCGACGGTGCATTTATTGCCGCACCTGTTGAGCACCCTGCTCTCATCCAAAAGGAAGTATTCGAAGAGGAAATGGTTCTGATAACCGATACAAAGCATCCGGATATCGCTTCCATCAAAGATATTCAAACCGATACCGTACTCGTCTTCCGCTCAGGGTGTGCTTACCGGGAAAAGCTTAAACATTGGCTGCACCAGGAGGGGGTGATTCCTGCTAAAGTGATGGAGCTCGGAACAATGGAGGCAATTATTGGATGTGTATCGGCGGGACTTGGCCTAAGCATGCTTCCGTTAAGTGTTGTTTCTAAACATATACAAGAGGGAAGCCTGAAACAACATTCCATCCCTCATCCATATGAGAAAGTGAAAACCGTATTTATTTATAGAAAAGACAGGTATATTCCGGCATCATTGACGGCATTTATCAACCTATTTCCAGAGAAGGTAAAGACTTAATCAAAAAACCGGACGCCCGCCCGGTTTTTCTTTTCCCATTCTCATGTCAGAACACTTTCCGAGACTTTTTCGTCCGCTTCATCTTTCACAATTTTGATAACCCTGGCCGGATTCCCGCCAACGACTACATTATCCGGTACATCCTTCACAACGACCGCGCCGGATGCAATAACCGCATTATTTCCGACAGTTACTCCCGGATTAATGACTGCACTTCCCCCGATCCACACATTGTTTCCAATCGTAATCGGCTTTGCGTATTCTTTTCCTGAATTACGCTCGATTGGGTCAATGGGATGGGTTGCGGTATAAATTTGAACGCCGGGCGCAAGCATGCAATTATCTCCAAATCGAACTTCACATACATCCAAAATCGTACAGTCGAAGTTGGCAAAGAAGTTTTCTCCTACGTAGGTGTTACTTCCGTAATCAAATCTGATGTTCGGCTCCATATAAACGTTTTCTCCAGTGGCACCAAGCAGTTCCTTCAATAATTTCGAGCGTTTTTCTTCTTCTGTTTCCAACGTTTGATTATATAGCCGAACCTTCCCTCTCGCTTCTTGACGCTCTTTTAATAAAACGGAGTCCTCCGGATCGTACATCTCTCCAGATAACATTTTTTCTTTTTCTGTTTTCATATCCATAAGCTCCTTCATACTTTCTATCAAATTTATTCCATCTATGTTTTCTAATACGCTTGCTGGATTCCCGGCAATTAAAATATTATCGGGTACTTCCTTTATGACGAAGGAATCCGAAACAACCCTATATCCATCGGCTTCTCCTATTACACAGTCAATTCTATCAAGTTACCTTCTGGGTCCTCAAAGACACTTTCATAATACCCGTCTCCAGTCACACGCGGACCATTTACAAGCGGGTAGCCATCCTTTTTTAATCTGGCAGTCATTTGGTCAACGAGCTCTTTGCTGCCCAGCGAAAGAGCAATATGAGCCCAGCCTAGCAGCTCAGCAGAAGCGGATTGTTCAATATCTGATCTACACATGATTTCTAAGCGTGCAGATGTATCAAATGTTAGAAAATAGGATTCAAAGCCCTTCTTTTCATTATGATACTTCTCACCTGCAACCGCTTGAAAATACGTTTCATAAAATTCCTTCATCTTTTCTAAATCCTTCACCCAAATTGCCACGTGTTCTATTTTCATATTTTTTTCTCTCCCTTCGGATGGCCTCTCTTAACAAGAAATCCAGTCCGAGATTTTATAATCCATTTAAATAAGTATGCACCTGCTGGATATTGCTTTGTTCGTCACAAGTGCACTGAGTTAGTATCATTAAATCCATAATAACAGAATTCGTTCCTCTGCTCTTCCATTCTCTACAACAATTATGATGAATACTTTTATTCTATACTTGCTTGATACGCTTCGTACATTGCCTCCCAATCACTTTTATCTTTTTCTGTAATTTCTCTATGAACACTACAAGGATTCCCCAAAGCAACAACATTTTTTGGTATGTTCTTTGTCACGACAGATCCGGAACCAATTACACTTCCTCCACCAATAGTTACCCCTGGATTGATTACAACATCCCCTGCTATCCAAACATCATCTTCAATGATAACTGGCAAGGCATATTCTAGACCAGTATTTCTCCCCTCTCTATCAATGGGATGCAGCGCAGTTTAAATGCTGACTCTCGGACCAATTGCAACATTATTGCCAATATGAATCTTGTTTAAGTCTAAAAAAATACAGTTAAAATTGCAGAAAAAATTATCTCCCACGTAAATATGCAAGCCGTGACTGCAATAAAATGGGGGTTTGACAGTATAGTTTTCTCCTGTACTTCCAAATAGCTGTTTAATTAATTTCTTTCTTTTCGTATTTTCTTTTTCTGTTGTCTCGTTAAACAGTCTGGATAAATATCTCCCTTTCTCTTTCATGCTTTGAATCTTTTCGTCTGTTTTGTAGAGTTTTCCAGCAAGTAAATTTTGATATTGTTTAGACATTGCCGTACTGTGACCTCCTTTAGACGACTTTTATATGAAGTTTAACATAAGTACGGTAATCTTTATAAAGTGAAACTTCCTTCAGTAGGCTTGAATCTCAATTACTCATCTCAACATAAAACATTTTAAAGGATTTATTAAATTAGTTTCACATCAATAAAAATTGTTAAATAAAGGAAAAACCTCTTCATTCATACCCTTCTCCTTTTATTAGATAAATAGAAATAATCAGTCCTCTATGGTATGGTAATATATGATATTATTTATCCACCATAACGAAGGAGGAGGTGTTACATAATGAAAAAGTATGTATTGATTATGATGATTTTATTTGTAAGCGCATTACTAATGGCATGCGGCGGAGAAAACGATGAAACGGAAGCTTCTGATACCAACACCGCTGGCACTCAGGAAGATGATAGTGAAAATCAAGAAGCGGGCGCAAATCTTCCGGAAGAAGTAATCCGTGATGCCGATGCTGAGCCAATTGAACTCGAAGACCAAATGGGGCTTGAAATGGGAGACAAAGGCTATGTCATCACACAATCAGAAAACCTTCCGCTTGCTGTAACGTTAAACAGTGTAGAAAAAACACAGGACCTTGGAGCAGAAACGAAAGACGGGGATGAATTTTACCTGGTCGGTGATTTTACATTCGAGAACCTGGGAGACAGTCACATTGAAGTAGAAAAACCAGATGCAGCTTCAGGAGCAGAGGAATCCGTCATCCTGAACGACGAACTGACAAAAGGGGATCGGCTCGGAATGGGTGCTTGGTATCTCGATGATCAAAATAATATCGACTCCGACAATCCAACAAATTCTATTTCATTAGAACCGGGTGAAGAAGCAAACCATAAAATCGCTATCGACATGCGTGAAAGTGCAGATGACTATATTGTTTTCTTTGGTCTTTATACTTCAAATAACAGAGATTACCAGAATAAAGCTGCATGGATAGTTCAGCCTGACCAGATAGATGAAAATTAATCGATCAGATGACTTTACGCAAAATCGGCATCGAAAGCGTCCAATAAGGAACTGGACTTTTTCGATGCCGACTGTTATTTTTAATATCTCATATAAAAGGGTTTTCCGTTGAAATATTATGTTAGAAAGTTATTTATTCTTCCTCAAAATGTACTGTTCCCCCGCCGCAAGTACTTTTATGCTATATCGAAAAGATCAGCTGGGTTACCGTTAAAAACATTCATATTTGGCGCATCAACAATTTATACATTTATAATAAAATCAGTCTTGAAAATTATTTCCTTCTATTATTGACAACTTATATTAGAAAACTAAAAAATAACAGTATATTTTATTAGCCTTCATTATTGACTTGAAGTCAACTTCAAATGATAATATTAAGTTAACGTTACGATTGCGACGTTTTTTAAATAAGTAATCAACTCTGGATTGCAGGGGAAGCAATATAGAGAAAAAATATAAAGTGAAGGATGATTTTATACGCAATCACCTATAGAAATATTTAACTAATACGAACTCTCTAGCAGCTAACGCTTCATTATCCCTCAAGAAAATATACCATCATCGCGAAAGGAAGCGGATATAATGATACTGACATTAATTATTTCCCTTATTTTAGTCGGCGGCTTCTTTATTGGTCTGAAACAAGGATTGGTTCTACAATTTGTAAATATAACGGGCTTTATTGTTTCACTTGTCGTTGCCTATCTATTTTTTAATGATATTGCCCCGCATTTAAACTGGATCCCTTACCCCGGTGCAGCAGACAGTTATTTCGAACCCATTTATTATCAAAGTATTGCTTTTCTGTTCTTGCTTATCGGTACAAGAATTTTATGGAACATTCTGGGCTCCATCCTTCATTTTTTAGCAAACCTGCCATTGATAAATATCTTAAACAGCTGGCTTGGCGGAGCATTTGGTTTTGTAAAAGTATATTTGGTTGTTTTCCTTTTTCTAAATCTTGTCGCCTTCGTTCCCATCGTCTCTTTGCAACAGGCGGTTTCCGACTCAACACTGGCACAAACGATGATTGAGCGTACCCCAATTCTTTCTGAGAAGGTAGTAGAAACTGTAAATAACGCATGGAAACTCTAATTCATCTATAAAAGAGTCCTCCAATCCTTTTACTTGACCTAAAGTGAACTTTAAGTATTAGAATAGTCATTAAAGAATAAGGAGGTAGAAACCATGCAATCAAATTGGACACAAGAACAGCTTGAAACGTTCTCTACAGCGGATGATATGTATATCTCCCCGTTTTACAGCGATGGAAAAACACCTGGAACACCGACTTGGATCTGGTCTGTCGTAGCAGATAACAACCTGTATGTCCGTGCCTATAACGGCCAGCGTTCCAGATGGTATCAATCAGCCGTTGAACAAAAAGCAGGAAAGATAAAGTTAGCTGGACAAGAATATGACGTCACATTTGAACCAATGGATAATAATCCTGCGTTAACAGAAGAAATAGACGAAGCATATAGAAAAAAATATGGTTCCAGCATGTATCTTTCTCCAATGCTGGAAGAAGGACCCGTCAGTGCAACTGTAAAAATATTACCGCGCAATGTGTAATAGGATGATACAAAACCGGCTAATCAAAATATCGATTAGCCGGTTACTTTTTTATACGAAATTAATCAAGAGATTGATTTCTATAAACTGAAAATCCATCACACTATCAAAAATATAAACTACACTTTAAAGGCATCATTCATTCTTTTAATAAATTCTTGCACTACCGGAGAAAACATGACATTTTTTCGCCAGGCAAATACACATTGTGTTTCCAGCAACGGATTCAAGGGGATAAACCGGAAGCGTTCATCCTGCCGGGGGATAATTGCTCCTTCGATCGCAAGCGCGGAGGCTATTTTATTTTCAACTAATGAAAACACATTAAAAATCAAATTATAATCCCCGGCGATATTCAATTCGTTTAAGTCCTTATTCATCCACGTTGAAAGCATTTTTTGTACTTCTTTTCGAACTGGAGCGAGCAGCGGCACTCCAATTAAATCTTTTGGTTCCAGTGACGTTTTCTGAGCTAGAAAAGAGCTTTTTTCTACCAATAATCCCCATTTCTCTTTTTTTGGAAAAGAGACATAATCATACTTTTCCGTTGAGATTGGTTTTATTAATACGCCAACGTCTAATAATCCTCGATCCAGCTTATCAATAATATCCTCACCGGTACCACTGAAAATGCTAAACGTTACTTCAGGATAATCTGTAATAAATTCCTCCAGAATCATGGAAAGCGTGTCTGAATTATCTGCTTCGACGCATCCGATAGAAAGATGTCCGCTAAATAATTGCTTGCGCTGATTCATAAATTCCTGCGTTGTTTTATCTGATAAAGATAAAATTTCCTGAGCTCTGTCTACCAGGTACTCTCCAGCTTTGGTAAGTGTCATATTTCTTTTTTCACGAATAAATAATTCCGCACCCAGTTCTTCTTCCAACTCTTTTATTTGTCTGCTTAACGTAGGCTGTGTTATATGAAGAACCTCGGAGGCTTTTGAAATACTTCCCTCTTCAGCAATTACTAAAAAATAGCGCAATACTCTTAATTCCAATTTGATCTCCTCATTTTTATTGGGCTTTTTTGAATCCTATTTCATGCATTCTTTTCAATCCATTATAATTATTTCTGGTGGAAAAGTATAATAAATATAGCTGAATGAAGAAAGCTTGAATTCCTTCTCTGATTGCAATTTTTACTAAAGTTATTTTGAAAATGTACATAAAAAAACTTGGTTACTATGAAGCCATGAAGCAGCAACCAAGTTTGAACTTATGCAACAAGCATCATTTTTCTCATTTGTTTTCTACATTAATTTTCAAGTGATTCCCGAAGCATTTTTACTTCTTCCATGTTGAGGCTTGTTAATTGAGTGATTTCTTCATCCGAATAGTTTCTCTCTAACAGCTTGGCGGCAAAATTCCGTTCCGCTTCTACCCTGCCTTGCTTTATTCCTTGTTCTTTTCCTACTTCTACTCCTTCCTGTCTACCTCGTTCTATACCTTTTTCCATACCTTTCTCCATGCCTTGTTCTATGCCTTGTTCCATGCCTTGTTTCATGCCTTGTTCCATGCCTTTTTCCATGCCCTTTTTTGTCGCCTCTTCCTCGATTTCTCTAAACAGTCTTCCAAACGTCGGGGTATCTCTCAATTTTTCCATTCCCATGATTTTTCCTTCCTCCTTTTCGTTTTCTGCGATTGGTAATGATTCATACAGTTTTTCCTGTAATTCCGCTGGAACCTGCAGGATATAATCGATAAAATACAATAGGGCTGAAAGATAGGTGTCACGGTGCGAATATTTTTCGAGTGCCAGGCTGATAAGCTGCTGCTTAAATTGGAACCTTTTTTCATCATCCTTCTCTGTTCTGCCTGAGTTTTCACTAACATAGATTCCTGCAAGCACTGCTAAAGCGAATGGATTATCAGATTTTTTCAGTTTCTCCTTATCCTTTCCGTAAAATCGATAGACATTGTATAAGTAAGTTAATTCTGTTCCGTAGAAAGAATAACGAAACGTATCTTCATAATGCTGGTGACTTGCATCTGTCAGCAGGGCGATGGAATAAATCGGATGCTTATGTTTGTCATAGATTCGATAAAAGTACTTAAACATGCGTTCAGCAAAGTCTTGCTCTCCAATAGCCTGCACTTCAATATGGACGAAGACGTATTTTTCTTCACCGTTCTTCAGCGTCACTTTGGCTAACCTATCTGAATATTTCCTGCCTTTTCTTGAATTAATTACAAACTGAAAAAGTTCTATATTCGGGAAATCTACTTCTTTTTCAAAATCAATTTCCGGATACAGATCGGATGCAAAAAATTCCATAAATTCTTGAAACAGTTCTTCAATCAAATTTTTCCAAAGCCCGTCATAGTCCGTATTCTTTGCATCATAGCTGTCGGTATTTTCTTTTACTGTCGTTATCATTAGTTTATCACATCCCCAGGTAATATTAAATTTGCTTTTAATCATAGCGGCTATGTATGGGGAATGCAAAACGGTAAAATAGGATTTCCTGCTTGAAAAACCGCTGTATAAATGACGTTTTAACTAAGGTTTGTGTCTTTTTCGATGACAATAGGATGTTCATATTGCATTTTTCATGTTTTTTTATAATATTAAAGCCAATTGTTTTTTACTTATCCAAGGTTACGTTCCATTTAACATCCTTCCTCGATATAGAGAGCTTAGTCGAAGTACATTTCCTCTTTACCACAAAAAAGACTCCCTTTATATGAAAAGAGAGGGTTCATCCTATCTCTTCATATTAAAGGGAGCCAATTGCGGTCAAACCTATATTTAAGATTGTCATCATTTTTTTGATTATATGCTAGTCTTCCACTTATTCTTCATCAAAAATGTCTTTTGCTAAATTAAAGGCAGACCAAGCTTTTGGCCACCCTGTATAAAATGCAACATGCGTAATCAATTCCACGATTTCTTCTTTGGTTACGCCATTTTGTTTTGCTATTTTCAAATGCGCTTCTAATTGCGGTACACCTTGAGTCATTAAGCTTGCACAGGTAATCATGCTGCGGTCACGCGGAGACAATTCAGACTCTCTAGACCACACTTCACCAAATAAAACATCATCATTCAATGCTGCAAATTGAGGAGCGAATTCTCCTAAATTGTCACGACCTGCTGTTTGTTTCTTTGCCATGATTCATCCCTCTTTCTATTATTTATTTTCTTCTAATCTCAGGTAAATTTCATCCGATACAGGCTCCAGCCATTCTGGTGTTCCAGCTGTGATGGCAATATGCTCAAACCAGCTGTCCTTGGTTGCACCATGCCAATGCTTGACACCATCATGCGTTACGACCACATCACCAGGCTTTAAGAATTGTGCCGGTTTTCCTTCTTCCTGATACCATCCTTCGCCGCCAGTTACCAGCAATAATTGATATCCGTCATGATGGATATGCCAATTGTTACGGCATCCAGGTTCGAATGTGACATTACCGACACCTACATTGATTTCCGGATCGGCTACTAAGCTTTGCAAATAGCTTTGGCCTACAAAATATTGTGCAAATGCATCATTTTTTTCTCCTGCTGGAAAAATCACGCCATTTTTAACTTCTTCATTCTTTGCCATTCTTTATTCCTCCCATTTCGGATATGGATCTAAGAAATTTCTGCTTCCTCTTGTTACGTTTTTCTCCTTCCAAGTTATCTATTCTATAACTGAATAAACACCTGAAAATACTGTATCTATACTTATTATCCTTTACAGTTACTATTTTACTGCTGCGTATCTATATCGTCTAATGCCTATTAAATTTGTGAATATGCTTATAAGGCATCACCTCTTCTATTTTAGGTATTATACACCTGCTCCATTCTTTGTTAATCTAAACTGTAAAAAGTAAAAGAGAAACTAATGAATAGGGTGATTGAATTACATGGAATCCGCAAACAGCATTTCTAAAAATACAATTTCAAATTCCAGAAAAATAGCTATAAGTACCCTATTAGGTATTTTAGCGGCCTTTGGTTCGTTGACGGTCGATATGTATCTGCCGAGTTTTCCAACGATTGCTAATGAGTTTGGAACAAGCGCTTCCAATGTCCAATTAAGCTTGACCTTTTGTTTGCTAGGTCTTGCCGCCGGCCAAATTGTTTTTGGTCCATTAAGTGATAAGCGCGGGAGAAAAATGCCGCTTATTTCTGCATTGATTCTTTATGTATTTGCTTCTGTCTTATGCATCTTCGCTCCCTCCATCTGGCTTTTCATTGCTGCCAGATTTTTTCAAGGGTTGACTGCTTCAGCAGGAGTTGTCATTTCCAGAGCAATCGTCCGGGATATCTATTCTGGTAAGGATTTAACCAAACTATATGGATTAATCACCCTCTTTGTTGGAGTCGGACCTATTTTAGCTCCCATTATCGGCGGAGCAGTTCTCAACTTCACAAATTGGCAGGGCATTTTTCTATTGCTCGGATTTCTGACACTGGCCATATTAGCATTTATCTTTATCGTTCTGCCTGAAACAAATCCTGCCTCTAATCGGGTCGATGGAAATATCAAAGAAACCTTGATAACGTTTGGCAAATTAACAAAGAATAAACGATTTTTAGGCTACGGGCTGACTCAAGGGTTAATCGTGGCAGGTGTGTTTGCTAATGTTTCCGGTACACCGTTTATTTATCAGTCCATTTACGGGGTATCACCGCAAATGTTCAGCTTCTTGTTTGCTTTAAACGGCGCTGGAATTATACTCGGCACCAGAATCATTGGGAGAATCACAAAAAAATAGAGGAAGACAAACTCCTTTACATCGGACTGTGCATCTCTACTTTATTTAGCATTATTTTATTTTTCATGACCTGGATACAGGCACCTTTACCTTTGATTGTTATTCCTTTATTTATGGTTGTTTCCTGTACGGGGATCAGCACGCCTTTAACTTTTTCTTTAGCTATGCGCAATCAGAAAAAGCATGCAGGGAGCGCATCAGCTTTCTTAGGAATTCTGCCTTATCTATTAGGAGGCATTGCGATCCCTTTTGTGGGGATTGCCGGAGAAAATACAGCTGTTCCAATGGGGATCACCATAGTGATTGCCAATCTTGGCGGGTTGTTAAGCTATTTGTTATTCGTTCGTAAAAATCCTTCAGCTTAACGTGTGAAAAGGCATTCCAGACTAATGAACTGGAATGCCTTTTTCTGCTGTTCTTATCTTTCACTTCTCTTCCGATTTCATCCATTTTACAACAAGGGATGTCTCCACCAAATTCCGTACAAAACTTCTACAGGAAAGACTCTTCTCACAGCAGGATAATTTTTACTTAACTAGACTGATTTCCTTCCCAATAAGGATTTGCGTATCCATATGGGTTAGACCGAGGAAAATTATCAATCGCCATACCTGTGATGACTCCGCCCAAAAACGGCACGCCATATTGGAAAACTGGGTTTCCATAATACGGACCTCCAAAACCTGATCCAACAAAGCCAGGTCCATAAAAACCCGGGCCGAATCCCGGACCAAATCCTGGGCCGAAAAATCCCGGTCCCCACGGCCCCGGTCCTCCAAAAAAGAGCCGGGAATCCATCATTCCATGTTGATTATATTGTTGTGCAGAAGGCATATGCATCTCATCCATATTCATGCTCATTCCTTTCTCTTTTCACATCCACTTTTAATGTATGCGTTCTCCTAGAAAAGGAATGGGCTTGGATTCTCGTTCTATTTCTCAATTGCTATTTAAAAAGAAAGACTATAAACCTTTTAATATAGAATCGATAAGGTCTATAGGCTTTCTTCAATTATTTACATGTAACAGCACAGTATATAAATTCTTAAACGCTTAGTGCAAGTACAGATCATCTATAATCTGTTCCTCGCTCCAATCTTCAGGATAGTAAGTCGGCCATTGGTCAACTTCTTCCAAAAGTTCGTCTTTGTCATCTCCCCAATAAATATGGAAATGAGAAGATTTCTGTGGTGCGATGATATGGTCGCTGAACTGAATGTTCTGAGGTGCTTCCTCATCGCCTTCTTCTAATTCAAACAGGAACCGGACACCACGGTTCCCTGCTTCATATTCAAGGATTTCGTAGCCGTCATATGCATAGGTTCCTGAATAGGTTGTATCCCCTTCATGGAAGGTAAACTCCCCATCTTCTGTAATTTCGATGTTATCTACATCTGTTGCATAACCTGTGTCATAATACTCCTTGTACTCTTCAAATGTCATATCGTCACTTTCTTCAGCTCGATGCTCATACACTTCGTCAAGAGCACCTTCTTCAAAGTAAGGGTAGATGGATTTCCACTCTCCAGCCCAATCCGAAATATCTCTGTCTTCCACATCTTCATCATCAAAGTAGCCTTCATACACATCCCCATCGTGGTCATCAATTACTACGGTGACAGGCTCCGTTTCACTGATGACTTCATGGTCTTCACCATATAATGTCGCCTTTATCTGCTGGTGGTTTACTGCTTCAGATTCGAAAGTTTCTCCATCTCCGCCGTCAGCTTCTTCCCATTCCCCTTCATCGCCGCCTCTGACATACCAATGCCAATGACCGTCTCCTTCACCTTCAGCTGAGACTGCTGTAAGATTTAATGTATCGCCAGTGTGATAATGGGCATTGAATCCTTCAATCTCAGCACCGCCAGCTTCTGCATTTTCTTCGGACTCATGATCATGCTCATGTTCCTCTTCTTCGGCTGCCTCTGTATCCTCGGTTGTTTCTTCTTCCGTAGCTGCTGCTTCTTCCTCCGACCCGGTATCTTCTTCGTCCGCAGTATCTTGACATGCTGCAAGCACTAGTGCCAGAAATAATATTCCTGCAATTCTGAGCAAGTTTTTACTCATTCAAATTCTCCCCTTTTTTATGTAAATAGTAACGGTTACGTTTTACATATTACCATCATATTTAAAAGAATACAATAGGGGAATGAATATAAATTTTTTACTATTTTAAAAAGCGTTAATTTTAGTAGGTTTATTTTGTATATTAATATTTATTAGCTAAGCTCTTCAAGCTTGGCTCTAATCAGTGTTGCTTACCAATAGATTTTCCTCTTGATTATCATATATATGTACAGCAATTTCATCTACAACATGACTTTCATCATTACGCACTACCGGAAAAAGCATTGTCACTAAGTTTTCTCGTAATACGATATAATATCTAACCTCTACATGAATTATTTTTCTTCTTGAATAGAATCTATCTCAACTTTTCTAATACCTCCCACGAGACTAATCGTTCCCTCTATATAGAAAAATTTTCATCGAGTACTGTGAAGCAATGCCGAAATTTCCCTTTAATGATTTAATACTTCTTAGAAGTTCCATAAGTGTGTATACAAACTTCATTTACTTTATTCACTTAGAATTTTGATTTGTTTGGAAATCCCCCCAAGTACCCCCCAGCCTTCTATGAAACTCGTATCTCTAAGGACTGAAATCTACCGCCTACTTTCTTCAATTTTTCTAATTAGGTAATTTAAAAAGCTGTTTAATATTAATAGAGCAAAGCACTTTTTGTAAGTTAACTTGCAACTAATTCAGCTTTTATTGAGTTTTTTTGAAAGAAAAATTCTGTTTAGATGGATTCTATTGATTTGAATGCGTTTACTGGATAAGCTAAATTCACACTTTTAATACAAAGGAGAAGGTTAGAAAATGAAGAAACTGAAAACGGAATTCCCCAAAAATTTTATGTGGGGTGGAGCCATTGCGGCAAATCAAGCAGAAGGAGCTTATCTTGAAGATGGTAAAGGCCTAGATATTTCCTCCGGTTTCGCAAATGGAATTAAGCACGAACACGATATTGAGATTCAAAAGGACAAGTATTACCCCACCCATGACGCAATTGATTTTTATCATCGATACAAAGAAGATTTAGCATTGATGGAAGAAATGAACTTTAATGTTTTTAGAACTTCCATTAACTGGTCTCGTATTTTTCCAAATGGAGATGATGAAACTCCTAATGAAGCTGGTTTAAAGTATTATGACGATTTGTTTGATGAAATGATAAAACGAGGTATGGAACCATTAATCACCTTAAGTCATTATGAAACCCCATTAAATTTAGTTAAAAAATATGGTAGTTGGAGAAATAGAAAGTTAATAGACTTTTTCTTGAATTATTGTGAAACCGTTTTTAACAGATACAAAGACAAGGTGAAATATTGGTTAACTTTTAACGAAATCAATAATATGAGAAGAATGCCCGGTGGAGCAGGTGGAATCTTTTTCGAAGAAGGAGAAAATCAGCAGCAAGTAATCTATCAAGCAAGTCATCACATGTTCGTTGCAAATAGTTTAGCGATAAAACGATTCAGGGAAATATGCCCAAATTCAAAAATAGGTTGCATGCTTTCTTTAAGTAATGTATACCCTCATACATGCAAACCAGAAGATGTTTTCGAAACAATGGAATTGCGGAGAAGATCACTTATGTTTGGTGATGTAATGATTCGTGGGTATTACCCAAGCTATACTGCTAGAATCTGGGCTGATGAAGGTGTAGAAGTGCAAATGGAACCAGGAGATGAAGAATTAATTCGCTGCTATACATGTGATTTCTTAGGTATTAGTTATTATAGAACATCAACTCATGAATATGGTCAGCCTTTCTATGGAGATACTGGCGGCGATCAAGGTACACCAAACCCTTATATTGAAGCTACACCATGGGGATGGCAAATTGATCCTCTTGGTCTCCGCTTTACATTAAATGAACTATACGATAGGTACCAAATCCCTTTATTTGTTGTAGAGAACGGTCTTGGGCAGGTTGATGAGATAGATGACCAAGGAGAAATCCATGATGATTACAGAATTGATTATATAAAAAATCACGTAAAAGCGTTGAAAGAAGCAATTAAAGATGGAGTAGACATCATGGGATATACTTATTGGGGACCAATTGATATTGTTAGCGCTGGTACAGGCGAAATGGCAAAAAGATACGGTTTTATTTATGTTGATAGAGACAATGAAGGAAAAGGAACAATGGACCGTAAGAAAAAAGCTTCTTTTGAATGGTACGCAGATTTGGTGAAAAATAATGGAAATAATATCTAGAAAGCTATTATGCTTTCTAGATACCTTTCTTATTTCGATCACTTTTGTAAAAATACTTTCGTTCCATTTTCCTTTTTGCAAATTTTGATAAATTATTTTTGTTTTCTTTATAATTCAAGGTAAATAATTCACCAAATACGCAATCCAGAATATACAGCATGGAGTTTCTTGAAATAAAAGAACCCATTTTATATCTACTTTCTGAAGAATTTACTCGCAAAGTTACTTTAGCAATTTTATCATAAGGCCATGAATCAGATGTTGATGTCACAAGGATAAAAGGAATACTATTTGTTACCAATTCATCAATAGTATAGTGAATTTGGTGGCTGTTCGAATATTGAGAAATTACAATTGCTACTTTTTTTATAGAAGGATTGTTGTCATTTTGAATGCTTATTGCTTCTTGAAACCCGTTTAATGGTTCTAATATAGAAGAAATGCCTAAGCGGATAAGTTTATAATGTAAATCCTCTGCAATAATTAAAGATTCCCCTCTTCCAAAAAGATACACAATATCTGCTTCATTAATGGTTTGTGCAGCTTTCTTTATTGATGGGAAATCTAGTGCTTTATACTCGTATTCCAAGGTTCTAATGGATAAATTATAAAAAATATCTGCCACATCTTCAGTTGAAGATCCTTCAGGTATAGGTAAGTCAACAGAAATTTCTTTTTCATCTAAGGCAAATGCGGTTAATTCAGATGCCAACTTAACCTTGAATTCAGAAAAACCTTTTGTGCCAACCTTTTTACAAAGACGAATAATCGTTGCTTGAGAAACATGACATTGGTTACTAAGTTCATCAAGAGATATGTTCACTACAAGTCTAGGATATTCCAGGATAAATTCAGCAAGAACTTGCTCTGAACTAGTTAATCTAGTTGTCTCTTTTAAATGTTCAATTATTATGATGATCACCTTGCCTATTTCAAAATTTAAGTACTCAATATGAGTAAAAGGAGTTGTTATAATGGATTACAATGATATTTCAAATAAAATAGTTGAACTATGTGGCGGAAATAATAACATCAGCAGTGTAACTCATTGCTCAACAAGATTAAGACTTTTTATTAAGGACAAGTCTAAAGTAAATACAGATAAAATTCAAGAGTTAAAGCCGGTAATTGGAGTTGTATTTTCAGGGGATGAGCTACAAATAGTATTAGCCCAAAACCTAATTCCTATTTACGATGAGGTCTCAAAATCATTTAAAGAATACAGTGATAATAATAAAGATACAAAGGAAACAGAATCATCATCTAAAAATGAAAAATCTAATGATGAAGATCAAAAAGCAGTAACTAGAATTTTTAATAAAATCATCGGATTTGTATCTGCTGCTGTTACTCCAATGATTCCTGGTTTAGTAGCTGGAGGGATGCTAAAAGTTTTCTTATTATTAATTACTCTAGCTTCTAGTTCTTTTGAAAGTTCTCAAACGTATACAATGCTCAGCATGCTAGCAGATGTCCCATTTTATTTTATGCCAATTTTTGTAGCCTATGGTGCAAGTACGAAACTAGGTGGCACCCCTCTATACAGCATGGCAGTAGCTGCAGCACTTGTATATCCTGATTTTATGACTGCGGTTGCAGATGGAACCTCACTATCCATTGCTGGTATGTCAGTTACATTAGTAGAATACAGTAGTACATTACTGCCAGCCCTGCTAATTAGTATTTTTGCTTATTATTGTGAAAAATTCTTAGTTAAAATTATACCAGGAATCATTCGTCCAGTTTTGGTCGGAATGTTAACTATTTCAATCGCTTATATTTTAGGAGTTACTGTCATAGGACCATTAGGAGAATTAGCAGGAAGTCAAGTTGTTCATGTATTTTTATGGTCTTCTGAGAATTTAGGCCCGTTTGCTGTAGGTATTCTTGCAGCTTGTATGCCTTGGTTAGTAATGACTGGTATGCATCATGCTGTTACTCCATTTATGGTTCAAGCAATTGCTAATCCGGGTTACGATGTACTATTCAGACCTGCCTATTTATTACATAATATGGCAGAAGGCGGTGCGTGTCTCGGCGTTGCATTGAGAGCAAAAGATAAAGCTCTCAAAGCTGAATGCTTTAGTTTAGCTGTCGGATGTATATTAGCAGGAGTTACGGAACCAGCAATTTATGGGATTAATCTCCGATTAAAGAGACCCATGTATGGAGTTATGGCTGGAGGATTTTTAGGTGGAATTGTTGCTGCAATCATGGGAGCTACCGCATATATTTATGGATATTCTACCATTTTAGCTATCCCAATTTTCGAACACACAATTATTGCTATTGTAACTGCGATAATCACCACAATTATAACATCTTGTGTTGTTACGATTATTTTAGGATTCAAGGAAGAATTAGTTTTAAAATAAATGAGAGAGTATGAATATTCTGATTGATATATTTTTACTAATACCCAATGGAGAATCACATACCTATAATTCCCTGCTAATTTTTATTTTGGTCAGGGAATTATATTAATGTTATTTACACTACACTTTCCTAAATCCTTTTATGCTGGATTTTTTCCGTTACTGCATCACAATGGACAGTCTTAGAAAATAAACAATAGAAATAGAACGACTCACCTTATGAACCTCAAGTTTCGTTGCACCATGAGCTAAATTATAAGAATAAATTTCAATCCCCTAAATTGACATATCGTGAAAGTTCGATATATAATAATCACCATGGAACCAATTGATGTATTTAAGGCGTTATCAAATGAAACTCGACTGAACATTTTGAAGTGGTTGAAGGATCCGGAGAAGCACTTCCCTAAACAGGGCGCTCATCTGCCAAAGGGAGTAAGCGTTAAAGGAGGAGTATGTGTTGGTGATATTCAAGAAAAAGCGAAAGCTTCTCAATCTACGGTTTCCCAATACCTGAATATGATGCAAAATGCAGGTCTCTTAGAATCTGTTCGTTATGGTCAATGGACTTATTATCGGCGAAACGAAGAAACATTATCTCGGTTAGCTGAATATTTTAAAACAGAAATCTAAGTCGATGACAGGTTTCTGTTTTTTTATGCGCCTTTATATCGATAATTCTAGATATTTAAATATAATGATTTAGGAGGATATTATTTCATGCGCTACTTAGCATATATTTTAGCAGTATTAGCAGGAACAGCACTCAGCTTCGAAAGCGCAATATACGGGCAGCTTGGAGAATCAATAGGAGAGCTGGAAACCAGTTTTTATAACTTCTTTATGGGGACACTCATCATGGGATTATTATGGCTATTCTTTGGAAAAGGGAAGCTTTCCTATGCGATGGAGGCACCAAAATGGTCCCTGCTTGGAGGAATCTTAGGCGTTGTATATTTAACAGCTATCGTGATCAGCGTTCCTTTTGTTGGTGTTGGTATAACGATGGTTACCGTAATTATCGGTCAACTGATTATGAGTATGGTGATTGAACACTATGGCTGGTTTGGCATTAAACAAACCAAAATTAACAAGGAAAAAGTATTTGCAGTTATTTCTATGATAATTGCTCTTATATTAATTAACTAGGAGGTCTACTAATGGAGATATTAATGATTCTATTTACTTTATTAGGTGGTATCACATTAAGCGCACAATCATCCGTCCATGGAACATTCAGCCGAAGAGCTGGCACCATTGAAACGACGTTTTTAACTATGTTAACCGGATTAGTGTTTCTGACAATTATTATTATATTTTTTGGCCAAGGTAATGTCCTAGGAATACTGTCAGCACCAGCATGGCAGTTAAGCGCTGCATTTTTAGGTACGGGGTTCTTACTTCTCTCTGTCATAGCTGTTCCAAGAATTGGCGTCATCGCGGCTAATGTTGCTATTATCAGCGGACAGCTTGGAATTAGTGTGATTATTGATCATTTTGGCTGGTTCGATAGCTTAGTCATCCCGTTAGATTGGAAGCGTCTTGTTGCGATGCTATTTATGATGATTGCTGTTTATTTCATTTACAAAGGAAATAAACGCTCTATCGCGGAAGCTACATCATGATTTTTAAATAACTATAAAAGAGAAACTGCTATGATTATTTCATGGCAGCTTCTTTTTTTATAAAACTTTATTTTCTTTTAGTAATTCTTTTACCCTTGGAATAACCTTTTCCCCGTAAAGAGTATCTTCAGATAATTATTGAACTGTATATCCTCCATCCACGGATATTGATTGACCAATGACATAGGTTGCGGCCGGTGAACATAACCAGTGAACAACGGAAGCAACTTCCTCTGCTTTGCCTATACGGCGAATAGGGAGTTGGTTGATTAATTCCTCCATCGCATCACTTTCATTAATTAACATATTTTCAACCATTGGCGTTTCGATGATTCCTGGTAGAACTGCGTTAACCCGGATGCCTTTTGAGGCAACTTCTAAGGCAGTACTCTTCGTTAATCCAATTACTCCGTGTTTAGATGCGTGGTACACGGAACGGCCAGGAACACCAACAATTCCTCCCATAGAAGAACAGTTAACAATAGCTCCTTCACTGCCTTGTTTCTCAAATTGTTTCAATTCATATTTCATGCAGAGCCAAACGCCCTTCGCATTAACATCCATGACATTATCGAAAACGTCTTCTTCTAAATCAACTGTGTCTGTGACCGGGTTTTGAATACCAGCATTGTTAAATGCATAATCTAACCTTCCAAATGTATCAACTGTTTTTTCTACCATTGCTTTAACAGCTTCTTCGTCTGAAACATCACATTGGATGGATATCGCCTGATAGCCTGCATCAACTAAGGCTTGTGCTTCTTGTTTAGGTTCGTTTATATCCACTAAGGCCACACTTGCTCCTTCTTTTGCAAACAATTGTGCCGTTGCCAGTCCCATTCCGCCTTTTGCTCCAGTTGCCAGTGCTACTTTACCTTTCATCGTTGTCATGAAAACCACTCCTTATGATTTAATGAGAATACGCTTGTACCTCTGCGTTATTTTCTCTTACAAAACAAATGTTAAGCCTTCCAGTCAACTCGAGGTCAAGCGCTTTTATAAAATTTTTTAAATCATATAGTTTATTAAGGCTTTTGACACTCAGAATATATCACGATATCCTAGAGTTATATCGAAGTCTATATTTTAAAAAAGAAAGGTGAGTAATGATGAAGACATATTCTATCAGTGAGGCTGCTAAAGAATTGAATCTGACTGTATATACCCTGCGTTACTACGATAAAGAAGGGCTTATGCCTTTTGTAGAACGTACAGCTAGCGGGACAAGAGTGTTTAAAGAATCCGATATCCAAACTTTAAATGTCATTGAATGTCTAAAGGATACAGGGATGCCTATTAAGGAAATTAAAACATTTATTGATTGGATTTCTGAGGGAGATTCCACATTGCAACAAAGATATGACATGTTTATCGAACGAGAAGCTACGGTAGAAGCACAGCTGGAAAAAATGAACAAGACGATGGAGGTCATCAAGCATAAACGTTGGTATTACAAGACAGCCTTGGAGGCAGGAACAGAAGCTATTCATAAAAAAGATGAAACTGAAATTCCTATGGACTAATGTATGTTCAATCATTTTTGCGAATGAGTGACCCAGTGGATTGGCAATCAGAAATGGCTATTGATTTGAAAAGATATGAATATTTTCAAGCGGTGTTTCTGTTTAATTTTGGATAATCAATACTTGTGCTATTTTAAAAAAAGTTATGGAATATAGTATTCTTTGTCATAAAGACGCCCCTATGTAGATTGTATGTTTGTTAACATTCTACAAGATAGGTGTCTTTTTGTGTATATTATTGGTTAATCAACACTCGTGATTTAAAAATGCAGAAGTACTAATGCCTCCAGTTCACCACCCTCCTAACTTGACATCTAGTATGTCAGGATTAAAAATGTTTTTGAAATTTTGGATGTTAAATGAATAAAAGGTGTCAAATGGTGTTTCCAGCACCTGTCGCTTTACAGATTTTTAAACATATGGAAATATACTTTGTCAATCTATCAACATATCGACCTATCGACAAATTTTTTAATAGATTCTAAAATGGTTGAATAACTATAATAGAAGGAGGAGGCAGCATTATCTTTTCAAAACAAGGAAAACGAGGCTTAAAAAAGTTTCTATTTGTTTCTATCATTTTGGGAATTGCCCTAATAGGTATGACGATTTCCCATCATGCAGCAGAAGCAGCAAATACGCGCATTTATATCGATCCAGGACACGGCGGATCTGACCCAGGAGCATCAGCGAACGGATTACAGGAAAAGGATATAACACTGGATATCGCATTGAGGACCAGAGACATTTTAAATGAGCAGTATAGCGGTCACACGATTAAGCTTTCCCGGACGTCCGACGTTACCAAGTCATTAAATGCGAGAACTAATGAAGCAAATAATTGGGGAGCTAACTTTTTTGTTTCCATACATATCAACGCAGGTAATTCTACTGGCTATGAATCTTTTACATGGAACGGAAGCTATGAAAATAAGGAGAGAACCAACGCCATAAGAAATACAATCCACAATGAAACGGTGGAACAAACAGGATTCACCGATCGCGGGAAAAAACAAGCCAATTTACATGTCTTACGCGAATCAAGTGCACCAGCCATTTTAACGGAAAATGGGTTTATCGATAATGCAGCAGATGCGGACAAGCTGAAAAGTGCTGCATCTATAGAAAAAATAGCACAAGGGCATGCGGATGGAATAGCCAAAGCGCTTGGGTTGCCTGCGAAATAAGGTTTTGTTCGTTTTCGAAATCTTAAGCAAGGTTAGAGCAAATGGAAAACTTAAATATGTTTGATGGAAATCGTACCGCTATTTACTGGGAAGATGGCGGTACGATTTTTCTGTTCTTCAAGTATAGGTTATACACTTTATAATATGGTTAACGCCTTAAGACATGAACGGGAAAACCTTACGTTCAAAGTTAATTATTTCCTCATATTTGTATTCAAACGCTATATTATCTGTATCATGAAGAATAAAATTTAGGAAAAAGAGACAAAAATAAGATTGTCGATACTTGGGCTCAAACGTTAGATGGAAAATAGCGAAAAGATTTGTTAACCCTTCGTCAAATTCCCCAGCTATATACCTCTGGTAATAGGAATAATTATGATGTACATCTAATTCGTTCCAAATAAATTTGAAAAAATCATAGAAGAAAACATATTTACCTGCAGTTTCCCAGTCGATATACCATAAAGTTTTTTCCCCTGCCTCATCAGTTAAAAGAATGTTATCAGACCACAAATCGCCGTGTAAGTTGATAAACGGCAAATTTAGAGAAAGCAATTCTGGGGAAACTTTTTCTATTATTTTCTCAAACTGATGGATATGCTTCCCATTTGAACTTGTGTTCAATAAGTGTTTCAACGTTTGATAATCAACCTTTGAATAAAGCGTTAGATAATTGAAATAACTACGATAATCATCATATACTGCTTTCAAAATGAAATCTGCATCGTTATCTGTTTCATCTTCAAAATGAACGAATTCTTCCGTCAACATGTTGTTCCTAGCGTCTCGATTGATTAATGAGGGAATACGGAAGAAAGGTGAAAAATAAGTATAGTTTGTTGTTTTCCTTTGATAACTTTCTTTATTGGCACAAATGACAAGCACCTCATCATCTGAAAAAATTTTGATATCGCCATTAATACAGAACCATAAGATACTTCCATTGAAATACTTCAGCCTGGAATCTTCTATTTCCAGTGAAAGTTGATCCTCTTTTTTTGTATTTTTAAGGTTATTAACCATAGGATGAGCAGTTTTTGTTGTATTAAAAACAGTTCTAAGATCTTTATCCAACGTATACAGCCCGTTCTCTAAGTAAGCACTCCATTCTATTACTTGGTCTTTTTTCGCCTGGACTTCTTTAATGTATTTTTTAAATTCTTTTGTCATCCGCTACCTCCTAACCTTTCATACTTAGATTCATTGTAATATAGCTCTCTCAGACATTTCATCAAAACAATTTCTTATTTTATTGTATAAATAGACCATTTGACTTTTATACCTATTTCCTGTCTCTGTTGCGCAACAATTACGCCCGATTCTAAAATAATTTTAATTCCCTTCCTAAGAATAAGAATCTTCGTTGCACTTTTTAGCAGCAAATATCAGACCACTCATACTGCCAAGAATGATGAAAATAATTGTTAAAACTATATTATCAAATACAATAAAGCCAACAACTATTATTTGAAATAATGAGCACAGCACGCTGCTTTTGTTATTTTAAATCACTGAATGGAACTGGTATTAAAACAATATGACCTTGTTTATACATTGTTCCAAACCTCATCGTCAATGTCATTATCCCAAAAATCCAGGCTGCTCTCACTAGGTTTTGCTAAATCCTCAGATAAACTTTTATCGCTTTTAGCTTTTAAAAACTCCGCAAAATCCAGAATTTTATCCACTTCTTGTTCAGGTATTTCATCAATAATTTTAAGTAACCGATCCTTAGCTATATTCATGTATTCATCACCACTTTCATGAATATTTTATTATATCACTTCATGTTTCGTTACACTATATATTCATGATTCCAACATTGATATATAGTCGCGATTATTTGCTTCATCATTTGAATATTTATAGTTATACAGACAATGAATGACTGCAACTCCTTGAAAATAAGGAGGATTTACAGGCTTTTGTAATTATTTATATTAATATATAAAGGAATCCGCCTCAGGCATGAGGTTGTATCTATGCTTTTATAAAATATTAAGCTATAATAGCCACATATTAGCATGTGAAAGGGATTAAATCAGCTTGACTATAAAACGAAACTTCATTCAGTGGGAGTTTTCGCCCTTCTCCCACTGAATTAGCCTAAGTGATTCAGGGAGTTAGCGCCCGTTATCTCCCGCCTAAATAAATCTATTTTCGCTCTTTATTTTGAGGCGGGAGTTTTACGGGCGGTTCTCCGTGATAAAGGCATTTATTCCTTTGTTATCCCATTAATTGCGGGGGCATCTACACACCATTTGGAAGGAGAAACATATGGCAGAATTACTAAAAAACAAGTATAATTACGAGTCCGTTCACGAGCTGGCTTTAAGTATTCGATCTGTATATTATCCGTTTCAAGTTGATGATTTTGTCAACGACATTATGGACGAAAGATGGAATGAGTTAGGATTGAAAGCACGTATGCGGCAAATTGCTATAAGATTAGGAAAGTATTTACCAGCCGATTATGAACAGGCGCTTGGTATCCTTGATGAGGTCATTGCGGGTTATCCTGCAGGATTTAACGACTTTACTTTAATGTATTTACCAGATTTTGTTGAAGTCTATGGGCAGGATGAACGCCATTGGGATCTGTCAATTGCTGCTTTAGAAAAATATACCTCGTCCTCCTCTTCTGAGTTCGCCGTGAGACCATTTATCATAAACTATGAAGAGCGTATGATGTCCCAGATGGCTGCCTGGGCAAAGCATGACAATGAGCATGTCCGGCGGCTTGCCAGTGAAGGCTGCCGTCCTCAACTGCCATGGGGACAAGCATTAGCCAGTTTCAAAAAAGACCCATCGCCAGTTCTTGGTATTTTAGAACAGCTTAAAGCTGACCCATCACTGTATGTTCGTAAAAGCGTGGCCAATAACCTAAACGATATTTCCAAAACACATCCTGACCTGGTTGCAGAAATTGCCAAGGATTGGTACGGTCAAAACGAGCATACGGATTGGATTGTAAAGCACGGGTGCAGGACACTTCTTAAAAAGGCCAACAGGGATGTATTGGCCATCTTTGGATTTGCAGATGCCGATTACGTGGATGTTGACGCCTTTACGCTAGGTGCTACGTCTATTTCCATTGGCGAGAATATAGTCTTTTCTTTTAAGATTGAGGCAAAAAAAGCAACTAAGGTTCGGCTGGAATATGGCATTGATTATGTAAAAGCAAACGGAAAGCGAAACCGTAAAATATTCCAAATATCCGAGCTTTCTTTAAAGAAAAACGAAACGAAGACTTATACAAAAAAACATTCTTTTGCAAATTTAAGTACAAGGAAGCATTATACAGGCATCCATTCGGTTACGCTTATTGTGAACGGTGTCGAGCAGGGTACGCTGGATTTTGAAGTGTTAGCTGCTAATAAATAGGCTAATTTGGGATTCTGTTTAGGTGGCTTTATCATTTTCAACATGTAGTACTTTTATTCATGTTACTTCACTATTTATTATCATTTACATTATTATTTAATTATTACCTTTCTACTTTAAGGGTTCATAATATTGAAGGAAAACATTGATTTTAAAGTCTTTTCAAGAAATACACTATTTAGGTTTATCACTAGAAATATTTGATATCTTTTACAAAAGACGTTTCAATTAAAACGTCTTTTTTTATAAGGAATTAGAAAAGGTTATTGAAATACATGAAAACGGGATTGTACCAAAAAATAGGATTCTACATCTCCATTTTCATTAAATTCTACTAAACTAACATAAGAAGAAAACATTCAGTAATTAAGTGTATTTGCTTGTAAAAAAATGTCTAGATGGCGTTTTTTCACTAAGTAGTAATAATATGAAATTATACGAAAGAGAAATAGAAAATATTTTTTATCAAATGATCAATTGTTGTGATTGTCTTGTATCTTGAATTCAAGCGTGGACTTAGCAAATTAATTGACTTTCTAAACACTGGGATTATTGCATCTAGATTAGTTCTTAATGCAGGTGGTCCGAAGAATATCTTAAAGCTATTTAACCGAATTCTTGGAGCCTAGTATCTATTGAATAGTATAAAAACATTTGATAGTATTTCATAAAGACAAAGGGGGGTTTTAATGCTAGATGTTATTAAAATTATAGTACCTGTTTTAACATCTTTGGCTGTATGTTACATCACTCTTTATTTTACGAATAAAAGAAGTAAAGAAGCAATGAAGCTACAGCAAGAGAATCATATCGAAAACATGGAGTTATCAGAAAAAAAGCATCAAGAGCAATTAATGATTAATGAAGAAAATGAACGTTTAAAGTATTTACCTTATCTATCTCTTGTTCCAAAATACAAAAATCATAGATTTGAAGGAGAAATGGAAAAGGTAGAAAACATTAATATTATCTCGATTCCTTTCAAAATAATCAATGAAGGGCCTAGTATTGCTTTTGGTATTCATCTTAAATATTTAGATAATGATATGAAGCCCGAGGGTATGGAACATATTGCTATAGATTTTAAAGATAATTATGACAATGGATACAATATTCTGGGGGTTAGAGAACCTATTGATACGGATGTTTTACGTGTTGAGAAACTAACTGAATTTTGTTTATACTTGTCTGCTATTAATGAAAATTTAGACGAAATTAATCCCACTACTGATATAAGATGGGAATTTGATATTATGTTCTGCGATATTCAAGGAAGAGAGTATTCACAGACCTATTCTTTTTACTCTTCAACTCGAAATAATAAAATTATTAGAGTAAATTCTTATATGCCTCAACTGATAAAATAATATAGCCAGCAGCAAGCTATTAAATACGCTTGTTGCTGTTTTATTTTCAAGTTGCCGATAGATTATGCAGTTTTATTTAGCTAAAATAAGCGATGATACACAAATTGAACACTACAGCAGCAACCAATATATAAGCACCACTTATCAAAGTGTACCATAACTGTGCCTTTTAAAAAAATAAGTCCCCTAAAACCCCAGTATTACCAAGGGGTTTTGAGCAACTGTTACTACTTCTATTCAATAAACAGATTGAAACGAAAACGTTTAATCGTATGGCAACTCGTTTCTTCTCCTGGCGCTAACCACACCATGCAAACGCTTCTTTTCTGTAAACCTCTATTTTTCATCCTGAGAATACAGCTTCCGCATATCCACATAGTTGACCTTCAACATCATGTGAGGATGATAGACAGACAGCCAATTTGTCGCAGGAAATCCTTGAAATATTCATCGGGGATACTTTCAACAAGGTCATTAACTGCATAGGAAATATCATTTTCTTTTTAATTTAATCTCTAAACCTAACGGCAAAATAACTTAATTTATGTTAAAACGTTTAAATAGATGGACACTGCCAAAGATTATTATACGGCAACTTTAATTTTATCAAAAGGTGTCCGTTTCTATTTACTAAAATATAAAAAGACGCGGAACTCAGTCTATTACGTAAGCACCACATCTTATTTTTATTTACTGGGTTTTGTCCCAGCCTTTTATTGAATTATCGTTCCCATTCCACTAATTGCCTTTAGGCGAAAAGATCATCTTACCGTCTGATAAACAAGACCTAAAGCTCCAGAATCAAAGGATTTATTTTCAATCAGTTTAAGATGAACCTTCTTCTTAATGCCCTGAAATAACGATAATCCGCTGCCAATCAAGATAGGAGAAACCGTAATTTTATACTCATCAATTAAATTAAGCTGCATAAGGTAGTGTGCGAACCTGGGACTGCCAAGGATAACCATATCCTTGCCTGGCTGCTGCTTGAGCTTCTTGATTTCTTCCTCTGCCTCTTCTTTCACCAATCTCGAATTGTTCCATTCGACTTCTTCCAGCGTCGTAGAAAAAACGATTTTGTCTGTCTTTTCGATCCACTCGGCATGATTCCGTTCATACTCTGAAGCGGATGGATTCGAAGGTACAGATGGCCAGTAACTGTGCATCATCTGATAAGTCCCGCGTCCCCAAATAACCGTGTCGGCAGTACTCAGAATTTCTTTTGCGTGGTTCTCCAAATCAGCATCGTAGGAAACCCAGCCAATGTCCATTTCACCGTTAGGTCCTTCTACAAAACCGTCTAGCGATGCATGCAAAAATAGAACAAGTTTTCTCATCTTCTGTTCTCCTTTGTTCATATGGGATATTTACATTACCTTTTTTAGCTCATTTCAGCTTGGGTCGTTTCTTATGGATTGCTAATCGACAAAAAATACTTCCGTAAACTTTGCAAAATCATGAATTTTATCTACTTCCTTGTTCAGGTATTTCATCCAGAATTTTAAGTAACCGATCCTTAGCTGTATTTATGTAATCAACACCACTTTCATAAATATTTTATTATAGTACTTCATCTTGAGATATGCTATGTATTCATGATTCCAACATTGGTATATACTTCCGATGATTTGCTTCCTCACTTGAACACTTATAGTTAAAAAGATTACACAAGTTCAATGAATCGTATCGGTTTAGCTTACAAAAATAACCTGCACGTTAATACATTAATGAAGCAGCTGCTGATCTATCTCTTATTCAATTCTTACATCGGATTGTTTTCTATTTATACGGCAAAATAAAAAGCCCTTCTGTGACAGAAGAGCTCTTTATCAATTATAAATTATTATTTTACAACGTTAGTTGCTTGTGGTCCACGGTTACCTTCTTCGATGTCGAAAGTAACTGCTTGACCTTCTTCTAATGTTTTGAAACCTTCGCCTTGAATTGCTGAGAAGTGTACGAATACATCGTCTCCACCTTCAACTTCGATAAATCCAAAACCTTTGTCTGCGTTAAACCATTTTACTGAACCTGTGTTCATATGAAATTCCTCCATTGTGCATAATGCACACATTTATTACTTTGGTTGTTCTGATAATAATTCAAGACGATGATATAAATTGTGAAGTTATGACATAAATCCTGTATTGCTAGCACGAACAATTAAGTTATTTGTAGTATAACACATGCCATTCAAAAAAGATACCCTTCTTTCTATATATTTGAAAGACGGTCTTCTTGTTCAATATAATGCTTTTTAACGGTGAAAATTTCCGTTACAAGGAATCATTCATACTGCAATAATTCGGGACGGCAAGGAACATACATTTTTTACTTGCCAAATACAGCCAGCTGCACAGTCAAATCACCTTCTTTTTAAATAAGATACAGAAAAGCAGATCAAAATTTCATGTAGGAGGGGGTGAAATACCGTTGAATGAAAGCTATTATCATAGTAGAAAGCTACGTGGCAGGGATTCTTGTCCAAATTGCCACTGCCATCATTGTCATAAAGAGCGCAAAAGGATTCATGAGAGAAATAAAAATAGCACTTCCAATACAAATACATTTAATCCTATATTTAATCCATCCATTACAGTCAATATATCCCCTGAATATACACCAACCCCCATAGGAGTGGAGACTGTCCAATACCTTACCCTTGCCGAAGAAGGGAAAAAGGTTTATACGAATAAAGATGCATTAAAGCAATATGGAAGCAGTGATATACTTGATCCGGACAATGTTTCCACTCTAAATTTATTTGTCAACGGCGTGTTGCAGCCCCCGTCCATTTACACTGTCGAGGAAGGTATTCTTCACTTAGAATCCAGTGACCTCCCTCCAAAGGACGCCCCAATTACGCTTCTGTTTGTCACGGTTAAAGGATAATATTACCTTGCTATGTAATAAATATGCCTTTTTTAATGGGGCATTTTGTTAACTTTCAATACGAACTAATTCGTCTGACCAAGCATTTCCAACTCCTCTTCATAGAATAAAATGTGGTTGATATAAAATGGAGGTGAAAATGAATATGGCACTTCAATTAATGAAAATCGCTATTAGCGGTACAATTGACACAGATGTTAATCCTGAGTCCGCAAAATTCTTTTACATCACAACAGAAGATACAGCAGCAGGAAGTACCTTATCTATTGATGCTGCAAGTTTCCTGGGGGATGATGGTGAAGCGGTAACGACACTTCCAGAACTTGCAGAAGATAATAGTTATTTCACTGTGGAAATTAACGGTGTTGAGCAAATGCAAGGCATATCAACATATACACCAGGTGCTACAGGGACTGGCTCATTAGACATTGCTGTTCCTGCTGGCGGAGGGTCCATTCCAGCAAACCAAACTGTTATCCTGCAAGTTGTTAATTTCGCAGCAACATCCTCTGGGACATTTGACACCTAGAATAAACGTACTCCCTTTGTGCCCGCCAGATACTGGCAGGGCACAAAGAAATTTATCTATTTTCATCATAAACACCTCATATAAGAAAAGGTCTGTTTAGATTACCGCACTTTTTTGGAAGTTTGAATACATTATACTGTCATGCTTTTTAATTTCTATTAAAGAATACGAGGGGGATTAGTTATGAGTATTGAATTCTTTACATTGGGTCCGACAGCTATTCAAATATATGAGGCTGGAGAGCAAAACCCGCAAAAAGAAAAACGAATGGTTTATGGACAGGCTACGTCAAATGCAAATGGTGTAGCTACACTTTATTTCACAGATAATGGATTAGCAAATGGAAACCCATTATTAGATACGATTGATTATGCGGTATCAAGCGTATATTCAACAAATGCTACGATAAATGCAAGACCAAGAGTGCAAATGCGTGAGAAGAACATTACTGGAAAATATGTTTCGGCCAATGTTACAAATATTAGTGGTGTAACCGTTCTAGGCATAAGTGTATTGGGTTCGGAAAATCCAGTGAGTGGGATTGTTGTGGACTTTATGATTTTGGGCAGTTTTCATAATTAAGATAGGCCTTCTCTGAATGGAAAAGTAACAATACATGTACTTGTTCGAGTATAAATAATGATTGTCCAAACCACAATATGTAACATATTCTCCCCACACAAAATAGCATATACATGATGATGCGCTTGTATTATATACCTAAATTGCGAATATATTCGTGTCAATGACAAATAAAGTAAAGAGCCGAAACCCTGGTCATCAAAGGGGGTTCGGCTCAGCTAAAACTATTCTCACTCTACTAATTCTTTATAACGCTTATATTGTCTCCGGTCATAACGCTCCATTTTAAAATGCTCAAAAAAGCTTTCTAATGGCGCATTATCAATATATTTCCCATAAAAGGATTACTGAGTGTAATCCTATCTTCTGTCATCATAAGCAATATTCTTTCGAGGTATACTGATATCTTCGATCATTTTGGAATTTAGGAATGACATCTTGACTTGCCCCTAGTACTGCTTTGATTGGTGCGATCCTCTCCTTTCGATTTCCTTTAACTTCTTTATGAGACCATTTTTGCCTCTAAATATTGATTAGGGTGTTCCAACTCCCTGGTTTGAAGCTATAGTTAGTATATTTTATTTCGTCATACTTTCTCCCTGTGTCGCCATGCTTTTTTGCCATGTAGGAAATAGTATAAAACGGAAACAACAATAACTAAAAGAGCCATGAACCAGTACAAGTTGCGGTATCCTAATAATGGAATCAACATACCAAGAAGAAGTGGAGCAAGGCCTGCACCGAAGTCCGTAAACATATAAAATGTTGATGTAGCAAGTCCAATCTTTTCTTTTGGTGAGGACTTGACAGCAACTGCTTGAAAACTTGGAATTAATGTTCCATAACCTAATCCGATAAAAACAGCGGATAATAAGAGCAAAAAACCATTTGTTGCTGCCGCTAATAAGCCTAAACCAATCATAAAGCTTAAAAAGGATGGATATATCACTTTGTTTTCTCCAAAGCGGTCAAAAATCCTTCCTGTAAATGGACGTGAAACCAGCGTACTTACGGCATAAACCATAAAGAAAAAGCTTGCAACAGAGACAAGATTAATTTCTTGAGCGTAGGATTCTAAAAATGAAAGTACACTTGCATAAGCAATCCCTATAAATACCGAAACGAAGGCAATTGGTAAAACTTCTCTTTGCAAGTATTTCTCCACCCCTTTTGCTGCAGGTTGTTTTTGGACTTCTTGCTTTGGAATAGGAGCCACTTTGATTTGTTTTATTGTCAATCCAATAAAACAAGCCACCGCAATGATCGCTAAACAGAAAGCAAAGTTCATTTCAAATCCAAAATGCTGATTAATTAAAATACCAGCAAACGGCCCAACTGCGGATGCTACAGTTAAGCTTAAAGCGTAATATCCAATGCCTTCCCCTTTACGATGTTCAGGAACAATTTTTGAAGCAATCGCTCCAGTAGAGGTAGATGAAATACCAAAAGCAATTCCGTGTAAGAAACGAACAATTATTAAAATCACTAAACTATGAATGGTAAAATATAATGATATTGTCGCAACAGAAGCAACAAGACCGATTATTAAAATATATTTAGGCTGCCATTGGTCAATATACTTACCGGAATATAACCTTCCAAATAACATACCGATAATAAATATTCCAGCAGCTAAGCCTCCTGCTCCTTCGCTTGCTTGGTATTCTTCAATCGTAAATACCGTAATTGTAACAATTAAAGAATAGTGAATAATATACATAAGAAAGTTCACTATTGTAATTAACATAAAATCCTTTGTCCAGAGTTTTTCCGACATAATACTCACAACTCCCTTTAAAAACAGTACGTTACTTATTATATATATTAATAATAATGTTGTATAATTAAAATTAGTGATATTTACATTAGCATAACTTATGTAAAGGAGTGATGACATTGAATTTCGAACAGTTACATTATATTAAAGCTGTTGTAGAATATGGTTCTATAACACACGCGTCCGAAGCACTGCATGTTAGTCAATCGGCTTTGAGTCAATCAATCGCAAGCTTGGAAAAGGAGATGGGACATAAACTTTTCAATCGGTCAAGAAGTGGTACAGTACCCACTGAAAACGGCAAACAACTTATCTCAATTATTCTGGAAATGCTCGAAACCGAATCAAAATTAAGGCAAACTGCCAGTACATTATCTGCAACGCTTAGAGGAACTTTAACGATTGCAACATCACCATCTTTATTTATGACTGTTCTTCCACAGGCACTTTCAAATTTTAGAAAGGATTACCCTCAAATCGTAGTACGTATCACCGAGGCTGAAAATGATGAAATTTTTCACTTAGTACAAAAAAATGATGTGGATATTGGTCTAATTTCATTAATGGATAACCATGAGGTAGACTCCACTATGGAAATTAATTCTTTATTCTTATCTAGCGGATTTAAAGCAATTGTACCAAGTGATTCCAAGCTTGCATTCCGTGAATCAATTAATTTAGAAGATATTCAAGATTATCCTTTTATTTTATTCGATCGAGAATTTTACAACGTAAATATTAAAAAATTCGAAGCTCAAAACAGACCGTTAAATATCTTATTTAACACAAAAAACACAAGCGTTTTATTTCGATCCGTTTCAGCAGGATTGGGAATCAGCATTGTTTCCGACCTCATGCTCCATAATGATCCATATCTTCAGACCCAATCTATTGCTGCCATTCCAATAGGTTATCCTTTTAATAATGAAATTCATTTTGAAGCATTATCTAAAAAAAGCAATGAAAAAAAGCAGCTGATAGAAACTGTTATGTCTTATATACGAAACAACAAAAATTTACCATGACTTCATTCCGTCCCATGAATAGATAAAGCTGAATTGAAAAAAGTTTACCAATTGTAAACCCGTATCTCATGCCATTGATAGGCTGTACTCTTTGCGAAAACCTGTAATGCCAAACATTGTTACAGGGATGCCTTGGGCAAATAACTTCTTTGTAGTATCCCATTTAACCTGTATCCCTAAATTTGTAACGGGATTCGTAGTAAAAGTCTTTATTTACAACATTTATAATGTTTTTCCTTTATAATAACTCGTTATAAACCTCTGATTTTATAACGAGTTAAATCATTTTGTTTTCAAGGGTTTGAAGCTCCACGTTCTACAATCTTAGAATCTAGGATTTAAATTAAAATCAGTTCCACTCACATACTAAATTCCAAATTATAATCCATCTGTTGAGTATTAATAAAGTTCTTTACTTTTATAGCCGGAAAGCCACATTGTTCCGTTCAACCATACGTCATTATCAAAAAATAGTTCTTTACTTTTACTCAACAATCGCATCCGTTAATTGAATACTGTTATTTCATTTGCCATTCATTTACAATTATTAAGTCAAATATGTTTAAAGGATGTAAAGCCGGAAAATAATAATCTTCCACCGGATCCCATCAAAAATGCCAATCTATATCATCTGTTTCTTCCCGTAGATTATGACGCCTGTACCGGACATCAGAAAATACGTCTACAAGTACTTTAACGTCAACAAAGTCATTCAACCAATATGAACTGTAGATGCCATCAATAATGATTTGTGAAGGCTCTTTTACTATCGTATTTGAAGGTAAATTATTCATAGACAAAAAATAATAAGGATAATATATTGCCTTTTTTCCGGCAAGTAAAGGTAGGTAGGAGCGCTTCTTTGCTTAATCATTCAAAATCAATACATAAACGGCATTTCTTTTCAACTGAAAAAGTATCCCAATCTGCATCAGGTATTATTACTCACAGTTAATTATCCCCTTATAACATAATAAGTTTTCCATCAGTTTATCAAACTAACTGGCTCATTTGTGGTATAAAAAGTATTTTAAATCAATCTTTTAATCCCCATTTTAACCTTGACCGATTTTATTCAAAAACCTAAAAATACACCCTACTAAAATTCAATGAAAAAAATTCCCTACCAAAATTTTTCTTTGGTAGGGAACTATATTATTTTTATCCATTTTATATACCGTCAAATCAACAAATTATAATTGGTAGTTTTTACCAATCACTCCCACTCTATGGTAGCTGGGGGCTTAGAGGTAACATCATACACTACTCTGTTAATATTATCTACATCATTCACCAGACGAGTAGAAATCTTCTCCAGAACATCCCAAGGAATCCGCGCCCAATCCGAAGTCATTCCATCAATCGAAGTTACCGCACGAATCCCAATTGTATGTGCATACGTACGAGCATCTCCCATGACACCAACACTCTTGATGTTTGGAAGGACAGTGAAGTATTGCCAGATGTCACGGTCAAGACCTGCTTTAGCAATTTCTTCACGAAGAATCGCATCGGATTCACGAACGATTTCTAAGTGTTCTTCCGTTACTTCACCTAGGATACGGATAGCAAGTCCCGGTCCTGGGAATGGCTGACGCCAAACAATACGGTCAGGGATTCCTAATTGCGAACCTAATTCACGTACTTCATCTTTGAATAATGTATTTAATGGCTCAATTAATTCAAATTGCATATCTTCCGGCAGGCCGCCTACATTGTGATGTGATTTGATGGTTTGAGCTGTGTCTGTACCACTTTCAATCACGTCTGTGTAAAGCGTTCCTTGCGCCAAGAAATCAATATCCTTTAATTTTGCTGCTTCATCGTCAAATACATAGATGAATTCATTTCCGATGATTTTACGTTTTTGCTCTGGATCGGAAACGCCTGCTAATTTAGATAAGAAGCGGTCTTTTGCATCGACTTTGATAATATTCATCTGGAAGTCTTCTGCAAATACTTCCATCACGTCGTCTGCTTCATTTTTACGAAGGAGACCGTGATCAACAAAGATACAAGTCAGCTGGTCGCCGATGGCCTTATGAATTAAAGCAGCAACAACAGAGGAGTCTACCCCGCCGCTTAATGCGCAAAGTACGTTGCGGTCGCCGACAGTTTCCTTGATCTTTTCTGTTTCCATTTCGATAAAGTTTGCAATCGTCCAGTCTCCTGTACATTTACACACATCGAAGACAAAGCTGTTTAATAAATCATTTCCATACTCGGAATGACGTACTTCGGGATGGAATTGTACCCCATACATTTGCTTATCAATATCGCTGATAGCAGCAACTGGTGTAGATGGACTTGTTGCATCAACGATGAAAGAAGGTGGTGCTGCAGTTACTTTATCGCCGTGACTCATCCACACCGTTTGTTTTGTCGGTGTATCTTTAAATAGAGCCGGGCTTTCATTTAATTCGATTAATGCTTTTCCGTATTCGCGGTTTTTGGATGCTTCTACTTTTCCGCCAAAATGCAGGGACATTAATTGCATGCCATAGCAAATACCGAGGACAGGAATTCCTAATTCAAAGATTTCCTCATCACAACGGAAGCTGTCTTCGCCATAAACACTGTGCGGTCCGCCGGAAAGAATGATTCCTTTTGGATTCATTTCTTTGATTTCTGCAGCGGTCAGTTTATGTGAATGAAGCTCACTATATACGCCAAATTCACGAATACGGCGTGTGATTAATTGGTTATATTGACTGCCAAAATCTAAAACCAGTACTAATTCATTGTTCTCCATAACTAGACTCCAATCTGTATCTTTTATAGAAAATAGCTTGTAAACTATACGTTCCTTTACCCTGTATTCGAAATCCTTTGTCTCACCTATTAAAAAGCCCGGCTTCCACCTTTCTACTTCCTGCAGCTCACGCACACAAAAAATCATAGAAAGGCAGAATCCGGGCAGCATAAGCAAACCTTCTTCTGCCTTCATAGTCGAGTCATTTACGGTGACCCGGTAGAAACTTTCGAACCTTATTTTCGAGGATATACGAAAGGCATATGTCAAACGATAATTTTTCATTATGGGAAGACATATTCTTACAACGTCTCCCACAGTATTTCCTTTTTCATTCTACTAATTGATACGCCCCGGGTCAAGCCATTATTTGATTGATTAAATTTTTCCATAATTGAATTATTTCCTCTTTTTCACCTGTGAGCCGTTTACTGTAAATCATCCGCTCGTAGATTCTTGTCAGCTTGCTCATTTCTACGGCAGAAAGATGCTCATCCACTCTTCGGGCAAACTCCCTTAAGGTTTCGTCACTTCCTCGTTTGAAACCTTTTTTACCTGTAAGCTTTAACAGGTAGAGATAGGCTTCCTGGAATGCTGTCTCATCAAAATGGTTTTCCAGTTTTCTTTGTAAGAAATAAATCCGTATCTCTCTACGTTTTATATAAAGAGCAAGTAGCAGCAGCAACAGAACAATCGCTATTCCAATAAGGATATAACCTGTTAGTGCAGAAATCCCTGTTTCTTCATCGGAAGCAGCTGTATCTTCTTCCTGATCTTCTGCTTCATCTGTCTCTTCTTCCTCTTCTGCGCCTTCTTCCTGGTCTAATTCTGGTGCTTCAAGCGGTTCTTCTTCCTCTGGCAAAGGATAATCATTTTCATCGACATCCGCTTCGAAGTCAGCCATATTGGTGAAGCCTTGTGTCGGTTCAAACGGCACCCAGCCCACCTCTGGAAAATAGACCTCTACCCAGGAATGGGCATTGCTGTTGGCAACTTCATTCACATGCGTTTGTTCTTCAGCATTGGAATCGATTCGTTCTCCGCTTGTGAAGCCTTTCGCCCATCTAGCTGGAATCCCTTCTGACCGGAGCATTACAACCATGGCAGTGGAGAAGTTATCGCAATAGCCAATCTGTGTCTCAAATAAAAATTGGTCGACATAGTCCTCTTCTTCTCTCGGCCTCGGAATATCGGTGGTCTGGTATTCAAAGCCATTTGCACTGAAATAACGCTCGATTGCGCGTGCTTTATCGTATCTTGTTTCATGATTTTCTGTTATTTCTGCGGCTAAATCTCCCACTCTTTCCGGAAGATCCTCCGGCAGCTGTGTGTAACGGTCCCGGACTTCTTCAGGATCCTGTTCGGAATTATTCTGCAGTGCATCGATATCAAAGGATGGATTTTCATAGGTTATTTCATAAGTCTCCAAAGGGCTGTCTGCTCCATATAAGGTTGTTTCGATTCCTTCCAGACTTTCATCAAGGAAAAATTGAAATGGTTCTTCCGTTGTTATAGTGGAAATACCATAAGGATAAACGACCTTTGGCAGCCGGTTACTTCCCGTAAAAGTAACCTGTGCATCTAAGGTTTCTGTCTCAACATGGTTATCAAAGGTCGATAACGAAATTTGTCCCTCTGGCTGGTCCAGAAGATTTCGGTCTTGAGAGGTTTCCCAACCCTTTCCTGTATAGACATCCTTTGTTTCGATTCGCCAATAATGGTCCTCTTCTACGGTCGCTTCGAAAAGGACTGTATCATCCTGGACAAAGGACCCGCCAAGCTGGGAATCATCTTCTCCGTATCCAACCCGTCCTGTTCCGATGCCGCTATCTCCTATGTTATCGGCAGCGCCCTGCAAAAATGGCAGCGGGTCCGGCCATTGCGGATCAGCTTTCGGAGCTTGATACCCGATAATACTTACGATCGCTACGACGAACACAAGCGGCAGCAGCCAATATTTTAATCGTTCGCTGACAGAAATAGGAATTCGTTTATTTTCAATCTCCTTGCTTAAACTGGACATTCCGAGCGCAATAAAGGAAATAATAAAGATACGGACAATTGCTGCAGCGCCTTCATATACCGTAAATGTATCCAAAATACCGATATAGACAAAAGTCAATAGAATAAATAAGATAATATTTTTCATTCTCACAAACCAGTAATAAAGCAGATAGCTCATCAGCCAAATGAGCACCAGGAATAATAGACTTCTGAAAAAGTTGGTAAGCATATACCAGTCGCCGGAAATCATCAACTCCAGATTATACATGACTTCCTGTAGAACCTCTCCTGCCCAATTCAGGTCTAAAAAGCTCGTCTCAAAGTAAAGCATATGGATGATAAAAAGCAATCCCAGCCCTTTTACTGGGATACTAATCAGCCAATGCAGCTGAAAATAAGAAATAAAAAAACAGTACAGCGCGAATAACACAAAAACACCAATGCTTGTTTCCGAAATATCTCCAAGCGGATAGAGCCATTCTAAGAAAAGGGAAAATCCTGCAATATACAATAACAGCGTGTGCAGCGTTTTTACTTGTTTCTGGGTCTTTATCATTTAAAAATCACCTCAACCGGATCCGCCGCCATCTGCTCCGGACTTAATTCCTGTACAGCTATCCCGGAAAATCGCAAAGGCTCAAGCACATGCTTCTCCTCTTCCGACAAGGTTTTCTCTGGATGGATATAAATAATCGACAGATACTTCATACGCTGTCTAGCTTCTTGGACAGCCTGTACAAATTGGGAATCAATGGATGTTACAATCAAAAAGATAAGATCCGCTTGGTGGAAATGAGCCATTTCTTCACGGAACCGGATGGAAAAAGATCCCTGTTGTTCCTGTCTCGCTGTCAGAAGATAATACTTCATCCGTTCCATTTGATGCTCGCTTTGTCCCAGCTCAAATACATGCGGCCTTTCACCAATGGAAAGAAAGCTTGTCTGGTAATCTTTCTTTGCTATTTTTTCTATAAAAGATAAACTCATTTCAATCGATGCTTCATAGATGAGCTGATTTTTCTTCCCGTTCATAAAATTATCATGAACCAGCAAGATATCCATGCTTTTCTCCCGGTCAAATTCCTTGGTCATCATCGTTTGTTTTCTTGCTGTCTGTTTCCAGTCAATCCATGCGAAACGGTCCCCTGGAGCATATTCTCTTGCTCCGGAAGCAACGGTCGTATTCATATGCTGTAATTGATTGGATAGCACTCCGCCCTGCTCGTAGCTTGCCATATCACTCACTAAACGAAGCTCATGCTCATAGGGATAGACAGCAAATGTATTTTCCACCTGAAAATCACGGCTTTTCTTAATAAAACCAAAAATATCCCCTGTTTGGATTGTTACTTTATCCAGTACATGCTCTCCGCGCGGCAGGGATTGTATCGAATAACTGAATGTAAAATTTCTGCGGAATAGAGGAAATAACATACGTATCAGCCTGCGGGAAACTGTCATTTGTCCTGAAGCCTGAGAAGAAAGGTATTTCGCCTTCTTTGTATCTTCCTTCATTAAAGACTGGGGAAATTTTTCTTCAAACGTACAATATAATAAAGGAAATGGCAGCTTCCGTTTTAGATGTACCTTCACAATGATTTCATCTCCCGCCTGACATACGGGATTCTCGATTTCCCGGTAAATCTGCCAGGTACGCAGTGGATAGGTGGCAAAGAGGAGCTGGTAGATGCCGATTGGCAGGTAGCCATAAAATAAAAACCAGCTGACAAATCCGCCTTGAAACATGGCATAGCAAAAGAGAATAACAATGAGTGCCAAAACGCCAAAGCTGCGAAGGATGATCCGGAGATTCTCCTTCATTCTCCGAAGCCTTTCTTAATCGGGATATGAGCAGACTGAATAATAGAATCAAGAATTTCCTCACTTGATTTGCCTTGATATCGTGCTTCTGCTTTCAGCATCACCCGGTGAGCTAACACATAAGAAGCGAGATACTTCACATCATCCGGGATGACATAATCTCTTCCTTCGATATACGCATACGCTTTGGAGGCTTCCATTAAAGCAAGTGACCCTCTCGGACTCACACCTAAATAAATCGAATGGTGTGATCTCGTACGAGTGACAATATTTAAGATATATTGCTGGATCGTTTCGTCTATATAGACACTTTTGGCTTCTTCCTGCGCCAGCAATAATTCCTCCTGCGACATGACTGCCTGAATCTCTTCAATCGGATGATGGCTTTTATTTCTCGCAAGCATCTCTAATTCATCCTCATAGGTTGGATAGCCCATGCGCAATTTTAATAGAAAGCGATCAAGCTGTGCTTCTGGTAACGGATAGGTTCCTTCATATTCAATCGGGTTTTGAGTTGCCATCACAAAGAAAGGACTATTCAACCGCCGTGTCTCTCCGTCTACGGTGACGCTCTTTTCTTCCATCGCTTCCAGCAAGGCGGATTGCGTCTTTGGAGACGTCCGGTTAATCTCATCTGCCAGAAGAATATTTCCAAAAATCGGTCCTTCCCGAAACTCAAATTCTAGTTCTTTAGGATTGTAAATAGACACCCCTGTCACATCCGACGGCAGCAGGTCTGGTGTGAATTGAATCCGGCTAAAATCACAATTGACTGATTTTGCTAACGTGCGGACCAGCATTGTTTTCCCTACTCCTGGAACATCCTCCAATAAAACGTGACCTTCTGTTAACAAGGCTACTAAACTTAATTTTACAATTTCCTCTTTGCCAAAAATAACGTCATTGATATTATTTAACACATCTTGAATCTGTGTATTTTCTGCTAACTTTTCCTGTTCCATCATCACCCTCCTTATCTTCCTGAACCTTTCTGCCTTTCATGTTACTATATTAGGAAACATATTGAAACGAAATGCATTCCAAAGATTTAGTTATCTCTTATTATGGACAAACGATAGAATGAATATTCAACTTAGATAGTTTAATCCCATTCTATTTTTTATAAGAATCTTTCAGTTGAGGAGGAAAAGACCACTAAATGAAATGTCACTTAATAATTTCACCTTACAATATAAAGTGAACTTTATGTCAACGAATTACGCTGCCATTTTCAACATGTAAAAAAGCGGCCGAGGTTTCTTCTTCCTCAGCCGCTTTTTCCTTACTGTGATATATTTTTTTAATACCCTTTCTACCATAAAGCAAGGGGCTGCTTCGAGGCTGGTTCAGGATACACTGTATCGATTTGCTTCAAGTTCTGCTCTGTTAGTTCAATTTCCGCTGCCTTTATATTATTTAAAACATGATTCGGATTACTGGATTGCGGGATAGCAATTGTTCTTCCATTCCGTATCGACCAGGCTAATAAAATTTGGAAGACGTCTGCCTCGTGTTTTTCTGCTATCTCCTTTAACACCTGCTGTTTCGTTAAATTCGCTCCAAAGCTGTCGCCGCGGTCAATTGGAGAATAAGCAATCACGGGCATGTTTTGCTGAGCCATCATCGGCACTAAATCAAATTCGATACCTCTGTTTGCGACATTATAGCGTACTTGATTCGCTTTGCAGTTATTCCCGCCCGGTAAATGAATCACATGCTCCAAATCGTCCACGTCTAAATTAGAAACGCCCCATGCTTTGATTTTGCCTTGGTTTTTTGCCTCCTCTAAAGCTTCTACCGTTTCTTTAAGAGGAACTTCTTCTTTCCAATGCAGTAAATATAAGTCGATATAATCGGTTTCTAATCTTTTTAAACTATTATCCAAGCTGACTGGCAAATCTTTTTTTGATGCATTCGACGGGAGAACTTTTGAAATAAGAAATAAATCTTCCCGGGCGTAAGGTTTTATAGCGCTTCCAACTAATTTCTCCGCATTCCCGCTGCCGTACATTTCAGCCGTATCAATCAATTGTACACCCTGATCAATCCCGGTACGGATGGCCTGTACTTCTTGATTAAATGTATCCGCCTTGTCTCCCATGTTCATGGTGCCTAAGCCAATCGGCAACACTTCTCTGCCGGCAGTTTCCACCTTTTTCATTGCGCTTCACTCCTCTTTTTAGGATCTGCTTTCTATGTCTGTTCCACTCTTAGAGCAAAATGAAACGCAAAAGAGGCGGTATCGAGAAAATAACGAGTTTTACTCCTTTCTTTTAAAATATTAAAGCGCCCCAACGACTGGATGAGGAATATATAATTCTTCCAGATAATCTATCTCTTCAGACGTCAACTGAATATCTAATGCAGCTACTGCGCTTTCAATATGACTTTCTTTTTGGGCACCGATGATTGGAGCTGCAACCTGATTCTGGTGAAGAAGCCAAGCCAGGGCAACTTTATCTCTTGTTGTCTGATGGTTGTTTGCTATTTCACCCACACGTTTTACGATGCCATTATCCGATTCCATCATAGCATCATATTTAGACTGTTGTACGGTATCAGTTTCTGAGCGATACGTCGTTTTAGACAAGTCACGTGTCAATCTTCCTGAAGCAAGCGGACTATACGGTGTGAGTGCTATTTTCTCATCCTCGCAGAACGGAACCATTTCACGCTCTTCTTCCCGATAGATTAAATTATAATGATTTTGCATGGAGACGAATTTCGTCCAGCCATGGCGTTCCGCTACCCGCTGGGCTTTTTGGAACTGCCACGCATACATGGCGCTGGCACCGATATAACGTGCTTTTCCAGACTTCACCACATCGTGCAGTGCCTCCATCGTTTCTTCAATCGGCGTATCGTAATCCCAGCGATGAATAATATATAAATCAACATAATCTGTTCCGAGGCGTTCTAAACTATGATCTATTTCACTCATAATTGCTTTTCGGGATAAACCGCCTCCATTCGGGCGATCCGGACGCATCGTCTGGTGTACTTTGGTAGCCAGAACGATATCATCACGATTGGCATAATCGTTTAACGCTTTCCCAAGAATCCGTTCACTTTCTCCCATGGAATAAACATTCGCCGTATCAAAGAAATTAATTCCTGCATCAATCGCTTTTTTTATCACAGGGCGGCTTTTTTCTTCATTTAAAACCCATTTATGAATCCATTTTTCGGGATCTCCAAATCCCATCGCTCCCAAGCAGATACGAGATACATCCAGACCAGTATTGCCAAACTTTACATATTCCATCTAAAACATCCTCCTTTTGGTTAAGAATATACGCTTTTTTCTAACGGTTGCCAACAAATCTAGTTTATCTATCCCTCATTATCTATCATTATAAAACGCGGTATCTTTGACAACAAATGCCTAGATTGCATGCAAACTATACTCTAAAAGCATATCTATATCACTTACGACAAATGGGATTTATCACATTTTTGATAAATCCCATTTGTTTATTATCTATATTCAATTTCCAAAACAGGCATTGTTTAAACCATGTTCTTTTACTGCAAATCGCTCTGACCAGCCAGTGGCATACTTCTTATTTCCGTTCTTCTGCCAGCTAAAAATAACGAGGATTACTTTATTTTATCCTCTAGATTCGATATAAATTTAGCAGGGTTCCCGCCAACGATTGTATCCGGCGGGACATCCTTAGTAACGACGGATCCGGCTGCAACAACCGAATTTTCACCGATTGTTACCCCAGGAAGAATAGTTGCATTTGAACCAATCCAGGTTCTCTGCTTCAATTCAATGGGTTTAAGGTACATCGTTCCCCGGTTTAACGGATCATAGTCATGATTGATAGTTGCGAACACAACATTATGCCCGATTAAGCTTCCATCACCGATAATAATTTGCCCCTGATCTTGAAAACGGCATCCAGAATTTATAAATACATTTTTCCCGATTCTTATGTTCTTTCCAAAATCGGAGGTAAACGGTAGAAACAAGGAAAAACTTTCATCTAATTCTTGGCCGGTAATCTGGGACATCTGCTGTCTGATTTCTTCATTGGTATACACGCCATTATTTAATATGGCACATAATCGCCTCGTTTCATCTGATACGGCCACCATTGCCTTATTGACTTCTGAACCGCCATGAATCACACCTTCTTCTGCCATTTTTGATAACAATTCCTCTAATTCCATGTGGATCGTTCCCTTCCAGCTGTATTTCTATTTCATTCACTATTTTAATAAAACACCGTCATGACCTTAATGCTCATCCAATCTTACTTCCATTTAAACATAGCGATTAATGCTTTTCCATGATTTTATAGTGACTTCGTTCTACCTTTCTCAGGATGGATAAGCAAAATGGAACGATTATTAAAATAATAAACAAATTAAAAAACCATGAAAAGCTGTCACACTCTTCATGGTTTTTAATTTATCCGTAATAAATCGGTCCGTTTGGTCCAAGAGGAATACCCAGCCACATCCAAACAATCAGCATAATCGTCCAGCCTATCAAGAAGAAGATAGAATATGGAAGCATGGTCGATACCAGGGTTCCAATTCCCATTTTCTTATCATATTTCTGGGCAAAGGCAATAATTACTGCAAAGTATGTCATCAATGGCGAGATAATATTTGTTGCTGAATCAGCGACACGATAAGCCATCTGCGTAAATTCCGGCGCATAGCCAAGCTGCATCATAATCGGAACAAATACTGGAGCCATCATGGCCCATTTTGCAGATGCACTTCCAATAAAGATATTGATAAATGCTGCAATCAGAATAAACAACAGAATTAAACCAATTCCGCTAAAGTTTACACTGTCTAAGAATTCTGCTCCGTAAACACCAATCACAAGTCCCATATTGGTTTCATTAAAGTAAGCAACAAATTGCCCGGCTGTGAACGCAAGCACGATAAACATCCCCATCGACGCCATCGTATCGCTCATTTGTGCTGCAACATCTTTATCATTTTTAATTTCTTTTGTTACCAAACCGTAAACAAGTCCCGGTATTAAGAATAGAATAGCGATAATCGGTACAAGGGAATCCATAAATGGCGACATGATAATCCCATCGATGCCTGCGTCCTCCCCGCGTAATGGTGCATTTGAAGGGATAACCAGCAATGCTGCTAAAACAAGAGATACGACAAAAGATACACCTGTCCAGATTAATCCTTTTTTCTCTGTTGCAGAAATTCCTTTAATATCTTCATTTGCTTCCCCTTTATACGTACCAAGACGAGGCTCTACAATTTTTTCCGTTACCCAGGCACCAATAATCGTAAGCACAAACACAGATACTGCAATAAAGCCCCAGTTCATCGCAATATTCATTTGCTCTGCATAGGCAGGGTCAATAATTGCTGCTCCGGCGATGGTCATTTCTCCAAGCATCACATCTGTTCCGGATAAGAATAAGTTCGCACTAAAGCCGCCAGATACGCCGGCAAATGCTGCCGCAAGACCTGCTAATGGATGACGCCCGAGTGCTGCAAAAATTAATGCACCCAATGGAGGCAAAACAACGTATCCTGCATCAGAAGCCACACTGGACATTACCCCGGCAAAAACGATACCTAATGTAATAAAGCGATTCGGGATTGCCAATACAAACCCGCGCAGCAGCGCACTGATAAGGCCTGTCCGCTCTGCTACCCCGATACCAAGCATTGTAACAAGTACTACACCAAGCGGCGCAAATCCGATAAAGTTATCGGTCATACTGCCGAAAATATATTCAATCCCCTCCGCGTTCAGAAGATTCTTAATTTCCACCGCTTCTCCTGGATCACCAGGATTTTCAACACTTATATTAAATGGCTGTAATGCCGCAGAAAGGACTACAACCAGCAAGGCCAAAATGGCAAATAATGTAGCCGGGTGCGGCAATTTATTTCCGACCACTTCCACAAAATCTAAAAACCGTTGAAATGGATTCTTTTTCTCTTTAGACATATTGTCGCTCCTCTCTTTTTGGTAAATCGATAATATTCTGACTAATAAAAGGCCTAGAGAACGGTTTTCATTATACATAGTTTACCTATTAATGAAAACCTTTTCTGTAAAAGTAATAAAAGTGACATTAGGTATAATTTTATGAATACTGTATTTATTACCACAGAGAGCCTTCTGCAGCACGCTCTCGGAGGTTTGTCTTATATTCTTATCGTGCAATGAAAAAACCGAATGAACGATGCCCATTCGGTTTTTTCATGTTTATTCATTATGATTATCAAGAAGGCAGCTTTTCTGATTTTGCCGCTTCCAGCGCCTGATCAAAATCATGAATAATATCATCGACAGCTTCAATACCGCAGGAAACACGGATAAGTCCTTCCGGAATACCAAGCGCTGCCCGCTCCTCTGGTGTGCATTCCACATGGCTGGTTGTTCTTGCCGGTCCTACCGTTGTTTCCACTGCCCCTAAGTTCGCAGCACGATGGGCAAACTGCAGCTTTGGAAGTACTTTTCGGACTGTATCGATGCCTCCCTTTACAGAAAAGCTCAGCATGCCGCCGAAAGCATCCATCTGTTTTTTAGCGATATCATGATTGGGATGTTCTGGCAGACCAGGATAAAATACATCCTCCACGATATCCTGTTTTTGAAGGTATAATGCCAGCGCCATCGCATTTTTACATTGCTCACGAACACGCAGATGTAATGTTTTCATACCGCGGAGGACTAAATAAGCAGCCATGGGGTCCATTGTAGCACCATTGATTTCCCGATAATGGAAAATAGGCTCAATCAACGCTTTCCTGCCGCAGACGACACCGCCTAAAGCATCGGCATGCCCTCCCAAAAACTTGGTCGCACTGTGGATGACAAGATCTGCTCCAAGAGCCAGCGGACGTTGATTCATCGGTGTCGCAAACGTATTATCTACAATCACTAATGCGCCCGCTTCTTTCCCTGCCTTAGACATCCGTTCAATATCGGTTATTTTTACAGTTGGATTCGTAGGCGTTTCTAAATATAAAATTTCACAGCCTTTTTTAATCTCTTTCTCCATTTCTTCCATATTTCCTGTATCGCATAAATGAACTTCAATTTGCTGGCGCGGAAGAAATTCGGAAAATATTTTATTCGTTCCGCCATAAGTGTCTTTAATAGAAACAATTCGATCTCCCGGAACTAAAAACGTAGCTAATGTATTGCTGATTGCTGCCATTCCCGTTGAAAAACTGGTTACCGCTTCCGCCCCTTCCATTTCTTTGATTTTATCTTCAAAGGATTGGACGGTTGGATTCGTATTCCGTCCATAAATATGCCCTGCTTTTTTTCCTGTAGCTACGTCAAACCATTCATCGATATCATCATAATTATAGGCTACGCTCAACACAACAGGCACCTGCGTCGCTCCATGAACCAAATAATCCGCTTCTCCCGCCCAGACTGTTTTGGTCGCCAAGTCAATTTCTTTCTTGTGTGTCATTTTCTCAGCCTCCTATTTTTCCGCCTTCCCTTACCCGGCAGAATTTTCATTTTTGCCTTCTTCTATCTCTTTCATTGGCATGGATTCCTTGACATAAAGATTTCTTGGTACGTTTCCAAATGTCTTGCAGCCTGTTTCTGTCACATAGAAAGACTCACTGACTTCAAAGCTTTCCCCCTCCGACCAGATAGCAGGAATGAGATGGAATGTCATATTGGGACGGATAATCGTTTTATCCCCTTTTCGAATACTTGCTGTATGCTCCCCCCAGTCTGGAGGATAATTTAATCCCATCGAATAGCCGAGACGTGACTCTTTGAAGACGCCGTGTCTCTCTACCGTTTTCCGCCAAACTGCTTCTATTTCCTCACAGGTGACTCCCGGCTTAATAAAATCAAGACATACATGTAACCCTTCTAAAACAATAGATGACAGGTTTTTCATCGATACAGACGGCTTTCCAATTTGAACGGTCCGTGCAATCGGGGCATGATAGCGCTGATAGCAGCCTGACAGCTCTAAAATAACGGTCTCATTCATCTGATAGGGCTGATCCGTCCATGTTAAATGAGGCGTGGAAGTCCGTTCCCCGGCTGGGAGCAACGGTATAATCGCTGGATAATCGCCGCCAAATTGCGGCGTTCCCCGGAATTGTGCATAGCTGATTTGGGCAGCGACATCACAGCCTCTGACCCCTTCATTCACCAGGTCGATTCCTGCCTGCATCGCCTGTTCAGAAATCACTGCAGCCCGCTCCATCATCGCTAATTCCACTGGAGACTTTTCGATACGCAGCCAATTCACGAGTAACGTCGCGTCTTTAAATAATGCATCCGGAAGCCCTTGAGTTAACGCAGCATAACATTTTGCCGTAAAATAATAACTATCCATTTCCACACCAATATGACGGCTGCTCAGACCAATTTCTGTTAAAATCGAAGCAATAAAATCCATTGGATGGGTTATCCGCGAATGTACATACGTGTCTGGATAAGCAATTATATTTTCTTCCCGCAGCCATGTGGTCACTTTTGCAGCATTGGCATCTGCTGTTCTCCCTATCCAGATTGGCTGCTCCTCCTCATCAATTACAATCAGCATTTGATGAACATAGAAGGACCAGCCGTCAAAACCGGTTAAATAATACATATTTGCCGGATTGGTGATAAGCAATACTTCTATTTCCTGCTTTGCCATACTCTCCTTTGTCTTCGCTAAACGTTCCCGGTACTCCTCTCGATCCACTTTCACAGCAAACAAGCCCCCTCCCCATCTTCCTATTTTCCCAAAATGCTCTTCTGCGATGAAATGATATTTATTTCTGTTTGAATTTATTATATATTTAAACTATTCTTTAAATCATCCGACATTTTGTATGAAAAGAAAATTATTTTATTATACAGTTAGGAGGTGTCGTCCTAAATAAAAAAGCATGATCTCCATACAGACCATACTTTTCGTTCTTCCACTCATGTGTTGTTTATTTCCCATGCTCTCATACTCAGCTCCAACAGGAATAAATGATGAGAATCATGGAGCGACAGTCCCGTCAGCGCTTCTATTTTTCGCAAGCGGTATAACAATGACTGTCGGTGAAGATGGAGTGATTGAGCTGTTTTACTGACATTTCCCCGATGCTGCTGAAAAGTGAGAAATGTTTCTATCAGATTAATCTTCCTTTCTTCTTGATACGTTAACAGCGGCTCTAATACGTCCTCCCTGATGGTATCCATTTCTGAAATAGGTTGAAGCTGCAACAAGATCCGCTCAAGCACTGTATCTTCATACCATGTACGCGGATTTCCTTTCTTTTCTCCAATTTGCATTGCCTGTTTTGCTTCGATAAATGATCTTTGAAAATCGGTAAATGATTCTACTTTTCCACTAACTGCCCAACGTAAAGTTACCTCAGGAAAAAAATGTTTTAGCCGTCTGTCAACCAAATCCAAAAAATCCGTCGCAAGCTGATAATCCGTCTGATGCTCGATATGCAAATATACCAAAAATGCTTCCTCTGTTTGCGTCATCATCACTTCTTGTTTTAACGTCTGCGCAGCATATACCAGTTCTTCCTCTAAGTAGCCGTGCATCGTTTTCTCCCATAGAGAATAAGTGCCTGATGCATGTTTCCTTTGTTTATAAATCTCCCGCAGTTTTTCCGGCTGAGCAAGAATGCATACATACGTATGATAAATAGAGTACCCTAACGGATTTGCACGTAAATCCGCCTCTTCCGCATTACGAAATTTTCCTTTTGCCAGTTCTTCGACAAAATCACTGCGCAGTTTATTCTCTGTTGCTTCCACGGCATTTCTTTTAGAGAGCCATAAGGCGATCGTTGTAGCCGCATGCTCCAGTATTTGACCGTATTTATTTAAAAAGGGCTCGTAAGCTGCCTGATTGGGAAGTTCTACAAATAAATAGCCTTTCGCTTCGCCGGTTACCTGCAAAATAGGAATTTGAATCAGCTCTTTATCCAGAAAAGCAACTAAATCAAATTTTTGCCTATATGGATCACGCATGAATCTATCTTGCCGGAGAATGATTTCCTCTTCCATTTGAAAAACAAGCTGCCATTTTTCCTGTGCTCCTTTTGAATACTCCTCTAAATCATACAAACGGAAGTTATGATCCGTCAGGTATACATTTGCAGCTACCTGCATTTGGATAAATTCCAGCAGCTCATGCAGACGTTTTTCTTCCAGAAGAAATTGCAGCAGCTCCTGCTGTACCTTCACATTCTGAAGGATTTCCGAACTTTTCCTCTGTGCCAGCTCCTCCATGACGAATTCCACAATCGTTGCAAAACGGATTTCCCAAGGAATGCGAATCATTGTTAAACAATGCGATTCTGCCAACGCTTTGATTTCAGACGGTATCTCATTAATATGTCTCCCTGTTGCAATGACTAATGCACTCGCTTCTGCACGGATAATATCTTCTACAAATTGCATGAAAGCATCCAAATCATCTTTACAGCCAAGCGCTGTAGTTAAAACAAGCTCATTTTTCCGGACAAAATTCTCCACAGGCATTTCAATGACAGATACCCATTGGATTTTCTTCTCAGAAAAGTTCGATTTCCCTGTCTCGACAACAGCCTGTGCAAATAACTCTTCCTGCAACATATCTTGAACTGTAATTTCCATTTGGTCCCTCCTCGACGCTTCTTTTATTCTATTTAAACTACTTTTTCATTATTCTAACAGATATCAAAAAATGAAAGGAATGGAGAAGCCTAGAAATAGGACACCAAAAAAAGAATCAGGCAAGCTCTTCCTTAGCAGCATTTGCTTCTTTTTTTCATGGAGTAAGGTTTATTATGAAAAATAAGGATTACCCTGCATGCCCTTCCATAAATCACTGTTCTCTGTTTCATAGGCAAGCTGCAACAGACGATGCTCCCCGCCTTTTCCTGCCATAACCTGCACACCGATTGGCAATCCATTATCCGTGACATAAAGCGGTAAAGAAATAGCCGGCTGACCTGTTAAGTTAGCAAGCTGCGTAAATGGGGTGTACGTTAAACTGGGCAGAAACATATCGTAAATGATGCTCTGCTTTTCCTTTTCAACAGCCATTCTTTCCTTAAATTCCTGTTCCTTTTGCGCTGTCATCGTCAGCTCCCCGACCTTTGGAGCATGAAAAGCGGCAGCCGGAGAAATATAGAAATCATAGGACTGATGGAAAATAGACATAATTTCTGCTGCACGGTCCCAGGACGCCAGACTGTCCGAATAGTCTGCAGCTGATACAGATTTTCCAGCTTGATGAAGCAGCCATGACTCGATTTCCATATCTTCTGCTGTCAATGAGGTTCCCATTGCCTTTTCAAGTCCGCGGACAACACTATTCATTTCCCCGCTGTTCATCACATAGTAGTCCCGCATCAGCTGGACCCCGTCAACGGGAGAAATTTTTTCTTCCACAATATGTCCATTCTGTTCCAAATGGCGGACAAACTGCAGCACTGCTTTTTTTGCATCATCGGATACAGGGGTGTTTGCCGGTGAGTCTGTAGTGAAAGCAATCCGCAGTTGGGGAAGCTTGGCAGACAGCGTATGCTGATACCCCGCTTCATATAACGGCGTCTGAAAGGCTGCATGAGGCTCCACCACCTGTAACTGGTCCAGCATGGCAGCAGCGTCCCGTACGGTTTTGGTTAATACAAAATTAATCGATGCTCCCTGCCACTGCCTGCCGACCCCCGGCCCTACAGGAGTTCGTCCGCGTGTCGGCTTTAATCCGACCAGCCCGCTAAAGGATGCAGGTATGCGGATCGAACCGCCGCCGTCGCTTGCTCCTGCCATCGGGACAACACCAGAGGCAATAGCAGCTGCTGCCCCTCCGCTTGATCCGCCAGGAGAGTAAGCCGGGTTCCAAGGATTTCTTGTCGGTCCATACAGCGTTGGTTCGGTAATGTTTTTCAAGCCAAATTCGGGGCTGTTGGTATGTCCCATAAATAAAAAGCCCGCTTCCCGAAATTTTTTAACAAAATAATTATCATGCTTCTCTACATGATTCTGAAGCAGCCGCGAGCCTGAGGTTAATTTTTCTCCTTCAATGGCTTGTGAGATATTTTTCATCAATATGGGAACACCTGAAAAAGCAGCTTCTTGAACAAGAAATTGATTTGCTTCTTTTTTCACTGCTTCCTCCCGTTGATGGGTAGTGATATTTAACTCGGGATTCACTTGATGCAGCTGCCTAAAGGCGGTTTCTACTAATTCAGAGGGCTGTACCTCTTTTCGCCGGATAAGCTCTGCCAGACCCGTTGCATCATAGTTTTTATATTCATGAAACTTCATCGAATCACTTCCTTATATTTCTTTTTTAATAGGGAAACAACCGGCCCATCTCTGATTCGGATTGCTGCAATATATTTAGTACAGCGCCTGTCTGAATCTGTTTAGTGGGAATGTCATCGTATTTTCTTCAAAGAGTTGTATCTATTTCCCAATTTCCTTTTATTCTATCTTATTTTTACCATAAACGATACGGTTTCAAACTGCCCGGAACAAAGCCTCCTCCATCTAAATACCCTTGATAAAATCTGCAGAGAATATTATAATGATATCGTTTTACAAATGGCGACTTTTCTCTACAATATTCTGCCTCAGCATTCGCATCGTCTGCTATCAGGAATAATTCCGCTTCCTAAATAGCTGACGAAAAAAATAATACCGTCCTTTTCCGTTCCGAATGTTAAATAATTTCTGTTTTTAACTATACCGTTTGCGAGAGCGTTTCTGCCTGGAAGCATAAGCTCCTTTTAAATTGTTTGTAAACGGATATATAGGGAAGCATACAAAACAAGGCAGGTCCTTTTTAAACCATTGATTCAGATAGTTATCCATGGCATCCAAAATACGCACAACACAGATGAGGAGATGAATAAATGAATAAACGTTTAATAGACTGGCCTACTTTCATATTAGCGCTTGTTATTTTGTTTAGTGTCGTTATTCCATTGATTTTATTCCCGGAAGCCGGCGCATCCGTTATTAATCAGGCGAATGAATTTGTCACCGGAAATTTTGGTATTCTATACTTATTATTGGGACTCGGCGTCCTAATCTTTCTAATCTATGTGTCATTCAGCAGAAACGGTAACATAAAACTCGGCGACAGAAATACGAAAAAAGAATTCGGAACATTTTCATGGGCTGCCATGCTCTTTTCCGCAGGTATCGGCTCCAGTATATTATACTGGGGAATGATTGAATGGGCTTACTATTATGAAGGACCGCCATTTGGCATTACACCCGAATCGGAGGAAGCTATCAACTGGGCAGCAAGCTACGGAATGTTCCACTGGGGTCCTGTTGCGTGGGCATTATATACATTACCGGCACTGCCGATTGCTTACTTCTACTATGTCCGAAAGAAGCCTGTACTTAAAATCAGCGAAGCTTCCCGGCCGGTTATTGGCAAACACGCAGATGGACCGCTGGGGACAATAATTGATGTCTTATTTATTTTCGGTCTGCTTGGCGGAGCCGGGACAACGCTGGCACTTGGTACGCCAATGATTGCAGAAGGCGTGAATCACGTTACTGGTATTCCTGTATCGTTGGGAATGCAGGCAGTCATTATGCTCATATGTACTGCTATATTTGCTTTCAGTTCTTATTCCGGGATTAATAAAGGAATTAAATTGCTGAGTGATTTAAATATTTGGCTTGTTCTGTTCCTATTAACTTTTGTATTTATTTTTGGTCCAACCTTATTTATCAGTGAAATGACGTTCACAAGTATCGGACGGATTGTCAATAATATCTTTTCCATGGCAACCTGGCTTGAGCCGCTTGCCTCTGTCCCAGGATATGAAGCCACCAATTTCCCAGAAACCTGGACAGTTTTCTACTGGGCATGGTGGGTTGTTTATGCACCGTTTGTCGGGCTCTTTGTAGCTAGAATTTCGCGAGGAAGAACCATCAAAGAGATGGTTCTTGGAACATTAATTTACGGAACACTGGGCTGTGTCCTGTTCTTTGGGATTTTAGGAAATTATGGCCTTTATCTACAGCTGTCCCAATCCTTCGATGTGATTGGATTTATGAATGAATATGGAGCTCCGGCTGCCATTATTGCTATTTTGGATCAGCTGCCGATCTCCTGGTTTATTATTCCTGTCTTCACGATACTCGCTATTATTTTCTTAGCGACCACCTTTGATTCAGCTTCTTATATTTTGGCAGCTGTGGCCCAAAGAAAATTAATCGGCGGCGAGCCAATGCGCTGGCATCGGATTTTCTGGGCATTTATGCTAATGATTTTGCCGATGGCGTTAATGTTTATCGGCGGGTTGGAGACCTTGCAAACAGCCAGTATTGTTGCCGGATTCCCGGTTATTTTCATCATGATTCTGCTGGCATGGTCGTTTATGCGGGCTTCTACAGAAGATTTGAATAAGCAGAGAGAGGCAAGAAAACCAAAATCGATTACGATCGAAAATATAAGCAGGAAGGATTAGCTTTTGTTTCCTGAAGGTTGCTGTCTTTCTGCAAAAAATGATTGTTAATACACAAAAACGCACTTGTGCTTCAGAGCTTTCCGCTCGCACAAGTGCGTTTCTTCTATTCATTTATTCCCCAGCAATTATTCTATTTTTTCTAAAGCATGCTCTCCCTGGACTTTTGGTTCTTTCCAAACCATTGCCACAGCAATACCTGCTAACAATACCATTGCTGCAAAATAATAAGGATAATTTAAATTTATATCAAATAATATCCCGCCAATAATTGGTCCAAATACATTTCCAATACTTGTAAACATCGAGTTCATTCCACCAACAAAGCCTTGTTCATTATTTCCAGCCGCTTTTGACAGATAAGAGGTAACGGCGGGTCTTAGTAAATCAAAGCCTATAAAGATAACAATCGTTACGAATAAAATCATCGCATAGCTTTCCACAACGGTCATTGCCGTAACAAGAATGGCAGAGAAAATGAGACAATAACGAATCAAACGGATTTCTCCCCATTTATTTGCCAATTTGCCGAACAAGGCAACCTGTGCAATCGTGCCGACAATCGCTCCTCCGGTAATAATGATCGCAATATCCTTCGGTGTGAATGCAAATTTATGATCCACGAATAGAGAAAATAGCGATTCAAAGGAAGATAAACCAAATGCGGTAATAAATATAATAATAAACGCGATAAAGTACATTGGAACAAAGATTCTTCCTAAGCCGGGTTTTGGAGCTGCTGTTTCTCCTTGTTCCATTTGTTTTCTTTCTGGTTCACGTAATGTTATTGTGGATAAAACCGCTGTGAATAAGGCTAAACCTGCCGCTGCGAAAAACGGGACTCTCGGTCCTACTTCCGCCAGCAATCCACCGACACCAGGACCAATAATAAATCCGGTGTTGATCGCTGCAGACATATAGCCTAACGCTTTCGGTCTGGATTCAAGCGTTGTAATATCGGCAATAAATGCGGTAACTGCAGGCATTATAAAAGCAGCACTCACTCCACCTAAAATTCTTGAGATAAATAAAATTTCTACGGTCTTCCCGATACCGAATAAAAACTCGCTAAAACTAAAAATCAATAATCCGATAACGATCATGCGTTTACGTCCAAACACATCGACCCATCTTCCAGAAAGTGGTGAAACAATAAGCTGCGCAACTGCAAAAGCTGCTACCAAGTACCCTACAACAGATCCAGACAAATTCAATTCATTCATAATGGTAGGTAAAACTGGAATAACTAAACCAATACCCAAAAATGCAATAAACAAATTCATCAGCAAGATAGACAGTGTCATATTTTGTTTTTCCATACTTCATTTCTCCTTAACTAAAATTTCATTTAAAACCTCCCTTAGGAATCTGATACATCATATCACAACTTTTTTATTTCAGATATAGTTTTGCTCAAAATTTTTTTGCCTTTTTTTCGACTGCCATCGACTTCTTTTAACAGCATGCATGTTTATAATCGAACAACTATAAATCCCTTTTGCTGCAGCAATATTCCAGTCATTTCATCATGCATAAAAAAAGATTGCACCGGTTAATCATGCAATCTTTTTTACAAAATTATTTTTTAAAATGTTACCCTTACCCAGCCTCGTACACTATTAACCAGCCAAATTTCTTCAAAGGAAGAAATATCCTTCTTCCACAGGATTTTTTCTTTTATTACTCCCTGCCCCAGCAGTTCTTCCCGGTAAGTACCGGCAAGCAGTCCCGAAGAAACAGGCGGCGTATAATAGGCACCCTGTTGTTTTACAACCAGATTGCCAATCGTAAACTCCGTCAGCTGCCCTTCCTCATTCCATAAGAGGACATCAAAGGAAGCAGGGGCTTGCTCTCGAAAAGTCGTATACATTTGCCGATTCGTCGTTTTATAATAGTAAAAAATATCATTTTTATTGATTGGCGAGGAAGCTATCCCTGCTTTTTTTATTGCTTCCGATTCTTTCATAAGCGGCGTACAGGTTATGTTTATCTCCCCATCCTGCCCCAATAAAAGGCGTACTCTTTGTTCTCCATCATAATTCTTTACCTTTTCCTTCAGCTGTTGCCGGATGTTATCCATGGAATAAGGATACTGGAATTGAAGCGCCGTTCGTTTTAGCCGGGCGAGATGCCTGTCCAGACGAAGTATCTGTGTTCCATCATATTTCATTGTTTCTACAATTTGAAAGGGAGGAGAAGCCGCTTTTAAAATGGCTGCTTTTGCTAAAGCTTCTTCATATTCCCCTTCCGTATCCGAATCCCAGGTAATCCCTCCTCCTGCGCCATAAACAGGCGGTTCCCCACCCTTCATCCAAGCGGTCCGTATCGCAACATTAAATAGTGCATCCTGATTTGGTGTGATAAAACCGATACTTCCACAATAAATATCTCTCGGTGAATCCTCCAGCTCGTGGATGATTTCCATTGTACTTTGCTTTGGTGCGCCGGTGATGGAGCCGCAAGGAAATAACGCTTTAAATAGATCAAAATTGCTGAGGTTTTCTTTTAATTCTGCCCTAATGGTTGAGGTCATTTGATAAACTGTAGGATACTTCTCTATTTCAAACAGCTTCGGTACGTGAACAGAACCCCGTACAGCAATTTTCGATAGATCATTTCGAAGTAAATCCACAATCATTACATTCTCTGCCCGGTCCTTTTCAGAATGAGTGAGCTTCCTTTTATTAGAGGAATCTTCCTCTGGAGTCCGCCCTCGTTTGATGGTTCCTTTCATCGGTTTCGTATGGATGAACTGCTGCCTTCGTTCAAAAAACAGCTCCGGAGAGGCAGATACAATTTGGTAATCTCCTATTTGCAGATGCGCACCATACCTTGCCTGCTGCGCGCCAGATAATTGTTCGTACAGTAAATCTCCATCCACTGCTCTATCTGCTTCCATCCGAACAGTATAATTTACCTGATATGTATCTCCTCTTGCTATCGCCGCTTTTATCGATTCGATATTCTGCTGATATTGCTGCTTGTGAGTTATCATCTTCCAATTCACCGGAGGATAGGCACGGCTAACAGCTGGCTTTATATGCTCCAGCTGTACACTCTTAAAGACCCCCATCACCATAAGCGGCAGATCGCTTTTTTTATGGGTCTCCAGATTTTCATCAAATGCTGGGGCAGCTTCATAGGAAATATATCCAGCCAGATAATAGCCCTGCTGCTGGTATACTTCCATTTGTGCAAAGACATTTTCTACTTCACTCTCCGTATGAGCAATTAGAATGTCTGCCGGATTTTCAAAAATGCGGCGCACGCCTGCTTCTTCTTCAAAGGAAAAATCAAATAACATTTTCGTACTCTCTATCATTTTTGCAGTTCACCTGCCTTTTTATATTGCATTAGAAAATTATTCAGCAATGTATAGCCATGCTCCGTGCTGATGGATTCCGGATGGAATTGCATCCCTTCGATGGGATAGGCTTTATGACGTATCCCCATGATTGTTCCATCCTCTGTAGTCGCGCTGACTTCAAGGCATTCCGGAATGCTGGCCGGATCGATACTTAAGGAATGGTATCTTGTCACCGTAAAGCTTGCAGGAAGCTGTGAAAATACGCCCTGCTGATCAGTAAAAATAAGCGACTGCTTTCCATGAACAGGATTATTTTCTATCACGTCTGCACCAAAAGCTTGCCCGACAGCCTGATGCCCGAGACAAATACCAAGAATAGGAATGCTTCCTTTAAAATGCTCAATGATTTTTAATGTCATCCCCGCTTCTTCTGGTGTATGCGGTCCTGGCGATAAGACAATATACTCCGGCTGCCACCGCTCAATCGCTTCGAGAGTCAGCTGGTCATTATATTTGACGACAACCTTTTCACCTAAATTCTCCAGATAATGGACGATATTATAAGCAAATGAATCATAGTTATCTATCATTAACAGCATTTCTTCACCTCCTGATCGTCAAAATAGTAAATCTCTATAACTCTCCCTCATTTAACAGCTCCCATTGATTATCCATTCCTTGAATAGCGTGGAATAATGCATTTTTTCCTTTAATATCATAATGTTCTTCATGCCCGTTCATATCTATGTTTCCTTCTTCATCCACAGTCAACGCATAATTTTCTTTAGAGCCTTGAAATAGAAGCAGGTAACCCGAGCTTACAAAATCATCTGTCTCATTGAGTTCCATTGCTTCACCAGCTTTTAAAATCTTGGCAATATCCTCTTTTTCCGTTAGCGAAATGGCTTTAGGCTTTCCTGTCGGCTTCACTTCGTATATGGTAATTTCTTTAATCTCATGTGCTTCATTCATATTAGAGGGTAATGTTTGTGCAAATAGTTTACTATCCCCTCCCCATTTTCCAACGAGGAAAAATACTCCTGCTGCAATGATACATGTAATAATAAGTATCTTTTTCATCATGCTGTCCACCTTTTTTTCTTTAAATGAATTGTCTGTTCTTATTATTGATATTGTGAACTGTTTTGTCCATCAAGAAAGTATATGATTTTTATTTTTATTATAAAACGAAACTTCACTCAGTGGGAGTTTTACGGACGATTCTCTGTGATATAAGGTAAAAGAGCAGGAGCAAATAGCTGCCCCTGCTCTCCTTACTTTTCAGTGATATTTTTATTTTTCATTTCATATACATGATCTGCTGTATTTTCGATAAAGGCTGCATCATGGGAAACAAAAATAATGGTGCCCGGATAGCCTTTAAAGAATGCTTCTAAAGCTTTCGTTGTCTGGATATCCAAAAAATTCGTCGGCTCATCAAGTAATAAAATATGGTAAGAGCCAAGAAATAATCTGCACAGCTGCAGTCGGATCGCTTCGCCGCCACTTAAATCACGCAATTTTTTATAAATAGAATTTCCTTTAAAATACATGGAATGCAGAATACTGCGTAAAAAGCCTTCCTCATAATCGGTTGTTTTCTTTAAACTGTCTAACACCGTTTCATCAGACTTTTCCTGATAAGCAAGCTGGTCAAAGAAACCAAATTCTACTTTCGGTGAAATCTCCAGTCCTTCCTGCCGCTCGTAAATCGCCTTCAGCAGTGTACTTTTTCCAGAACCATTTGCTCCCGTAATCGCAATTTTTTTACCCAAAGGAAATTGAAAACGGACTTCTTCTAAAAGCAGTTTTCCCCCAGCCTTTAACGTCAGCTGGTTTCCCATTACCGGAAAGGAATGATGCAGTTCTAACGCTTTGGAACGATGAAACTGAATGGGCCGTTCATGCTGGACAGCATCGATCTTTTCCAATTGGTCCATCCGTTTTTCCATGGCTTTAGCACTTTTTTGCATCGCTTTTTGTGAAACGTCTTTAGGCTTTGTGGCAAGCCGCCGATCCGCCCCTTCTTTCTTTCGGGCATTTGCTTTCGCACCCTTCGTCATTTTCGCAGCTTTTTGCATTTTATCCTGTGCCGCTGTTTCTAAACGGGCTTTTTCCTTCAAATATTGCTCATGTGCTTCCTGCTGCTGATGTTCCTCTAAAGCCTTCTGTTCTTCATACTCCGTATAATTACCAGAGTAGACATGGATTTCTCCGTCCCGAATTTCCCAAATCGTTGTAACGAGCTGGTCTAAAAGCTTCCGGTCGTGACTGATTAAAATCAGTGTTCCATAATAATTTTCCAGTTCTCTCCGTAAATAACGGATTCCCTGCTGATCAAGATGCGTGGTTGGTTCATCAATCAACAGCGCTTCGTTATAATCTGCCAAAAGCTGTGCTATTTTTATTTTTGTCTGCTCTCCGCCGCTGATACCTTCCTCTAAATCAGGGACCTGAAGCTTGCCTAAAACCTTTGGATCTGCTTGTTCCTCACCTGGGACTTCCATTTGTTTTAAATAAGCAAAGCTTGCATGGCAGTGAATTTTCCCTTTTGTCGGCTCCATTTCCCCTGCCAGCAAACGGAGCAGGCTTGTTTTTCCCGCCCCATTCGGACCAACAATACCAATCCGATCCATAAAATGAACCGCTAACCGTTCGATAGAAAAAATATCTTTATCTAAATACGTTAATTCGACGTCTTTTATTTCAAATTGAATGTTTTGCATGTTTGCTACCTCCGAGATTTTTTAATTTCCCGTACCGATAGCTTGTAACTGTATCGATACGAGCTTGTGTTTTCTGATAACAAGCCCGTATCCATTAAAAGAACAATAGCATCTGCATCGTCATCTCTCCCTATTTTTTATTAGAACGAACGCCCTGCTTCGCCGCGCAAACAGAAATAGAAATCCTTTTGTTGTATCTGTATTTCATCATTAAAAAAGAACAGCAAATTGTCTGCTGTCCTTTTTGCATACTTCCTTCAGGAAAAAGATATACCTCATGTATACCTTCATTATAATAGCTAAAAAAAAAAGACAGACGACTCCTATTTCTCTGCGAGCGTCAAAACACAGGCAGAGCTTGAACATGTTATCAAATTAATTGTTCAAGTCTAGGAATCGAAATCTCATCTTAGCACATTTTCCCTTCCGTTCTGAATTTAATTTTATTATATGATGTTTGCATGTTTGCGTCAACTTGGTTTTATTGCAAATATATACGGTTCATAGGATATCCCTTTAACTTAATCAAGTGCTCACTTCTTTAAAAACTAACAAATATGATTACTATATTTTTTAGATTCTCTTCCACCACTATTTAATTCGTATATTATATTTTTTTAGTTTCTTACTTACTGTTGATTGATTAATATGAAGTGAACGAGCCATTTCCGTAGTTGTATTATATTTACTAGCTGTATATTCTATTATTTGCTTTTCAACGTTGGATAAGACTTTGTATAAATCTAAGTCTTGTAGAATTTCAAAGTGAAAACCTTGAGAACTCTTCTGATCACTGCCAATAAATTGAATAGCAAAGCTTTTTTCAACCAAATTATCTGAAGATAAAATCAACATTCTATCCACAATATTTTTTAATTCACGAACATTACCTTTCCAATCTGACTTCATCATTTCAGCTATTGCATCTTCAGCAAACATCTTGTTTTTTCCATAATAGTGATTAAATTCTTCTGTGAAATAATTTATTAAAGCTCTAATATCTGCCTTTCGATTTCTAAGCGGAGGAACCTCCACTGGCATTCCGTTAAGACGATAATATAAATCCTCACGAAATTCTTTTTGTTCAATTAAAGATTTCATTTCCCTATTTGTTGTAGAAATCACCCTGACATTGATTTTCTTTAGTTTGGTGCTTCCAACAGGTAATATTTCTTGTTCCTGAAGAACACGAAGTAACTTTACTTGAAGAGAAACTGGCATCTCCGTAATTTCATCTAACAGAATCGTTCCGTTATTTGCCGCAAAAAAAAGACCGTCTTTTCCTTCCTTGTTTGCTCCAGTGAATGTTCCTTTCTCATAACCAAATAATTCTGATTCTAATAATGTTTCAGGGATCGCTCCACAATTCACTTTAATAAACGGCTGATTAGAACGATAACTCCAATCATGAATAAGTGATGCAATAATTTCTTTTCCCACTCCAGACTCTCCTGTAATCAAGACAGGAGTCTCATATGGCGAAATCGTACGTACTTGTTCAACTATCTGCACCATTTCTTCACTTTGGTAAACAAGTTTATTTAATTTAAACGATTGTTTTTGTGATTTCAAATTTAGAATTTCATCTTGATAATGTTCCAATAAATGACGAGTTTCAGTAAGTTCATCCTGTAGCTGGTGAATTTCTGTTACATCTCTTGAAGCATTGATAACTCTAGCTACTCTACCCGATTCATCTAATACAGGTGTGCCCAAAACTAATAACGTTTTTCCAGTACATGTTTTTTGTAAAATAGATATTTTCTTTTTTTGTTCTATTACAAGCCTTGTAACTGACGGGCTAAAGACACCTTCTGTTTCAAGATCAAATACATTTCTCTTCAAAATATTACTTTGTTTGATTCCCCATAATCGTTCACAAGCAGAACTAACTCTTAATACCTTTCCATTACCATCAGATACAAATAAAACATCGTAAGAAGACTCAAATATCGTTTTCAAATCAATCTCCATATTATGATATTCATCATACATTGAATTTGTTATATTAAAAATTATAATGACGGCAATTAATTTATTAGAAACTTTAACTGGTATACCTTTCATGTGTAGCTGTGAGGCGCTATTCAATGATATTGTCTTTGAATAAGGTTCTTCATTTGTTGATACATAATTAAATACTTCATCAGTAGATCGTTTTTCTGAACCAAAATAATCAGAAAGAGAATCTGTTAAGTACATTAATTGTATTTTTTGTTTAGAATCAAATAAAACATATGGAATTTGAAATGCGTTAAGCAAATCATTAAGTTTATAAACGTAATCGGAACCAAAGGTAAAGCCATCTAAGAATTCTTCCATCTCCAATTAATACACCTCTATTCCAAATGGAATAAATCACATGACTATTATAATATTTAAAATCTTTCGTTAAATTATACCGTGTTTTTATTATATTTGAAAGGCTTTTATTTAATTAATTATGATGTTTGTAATAGTACCTACTAAAAATGATATATAGAATGATAAGGATATCCATTCAAAAAAATATTAACCTTGCTTAAAACAAAGCTTATCCAACTTTATTTAAAATAATTTATCGATGTTATTAATAATGGCATGAATTTTGCATATAAAATGATTAAATAAAGGAATTAAAGTGGGAGGTGAAATAAAGTATTTTTTAAGTTCTATCAAAATTAAAATAATTTTAAAGATGAGGAGGAAACACCTTGGATCAAATTCAAATTTATATGTGGATTGGATTTATAATATTTATTGGTATAATGGTCTTTCTAAGTTATCTAGGTTATAAAAAAACGTCCAGTATTGAAGATTTTTCGATTGCCAGTGCATCCTTAGGCCCAATTGTATTAGGGTTAGCTTACGCCGCTACTTTCTTTAGCGCAACCACATTTATTGGTTATCCGGGTTGGGCTTATGATACTGGTTTTTCTACATTATGGATTTTCTTAACACTTATCGTTGCTTCACCTCTAGGATTAATTGTTGTTGCTAAAAGAGCAAGATTGATGAATATCAAACAAAAATCTTTATCACTCTCAGACTGGCTAGGCGATCGATATAATAGTGATTTTGTTAGAGTCGGTACAGCTATTGTTTGTTTATTTAATATTTTTGCTATTGCATCTCAATTCGCTGCTGGAGCATGGATTTTCAATACACTTTTAGATATTCCCTATTCTATTGGTTTGCTAATAACAATGATTTTTGTTATTTCCTACGTCTATGCAGGAGGCTCTTATGCAGATATCTATACAGATGCAGTCCAAGCTGTATTAATGGGGATTATGGGGGTTTTTGTCTTTTTCTCCGCATTATGGGTCTTTGATGGAGGTTTTACAGGAGCATTTTCACAAATCGACTCCATCCTATCTGCAGAAAATCAAAACTTAACTGCCATAGTGAATCCAGAATCTCTCGTGTTTTATTCGGTTCCTGCTATTGTTGGCGCATTTATTATCCAATTCGCTTTCTCATCTCAGCCTCAATTATTTAATAAAGTATTAGCACTAAAAGACCCACGTGATATGAGAAAGATGATTATCACTTATGTTGTTTGTGCAATGGCTTTTTTATTAGTAATCTTTGGTGGGCTATATGCTGCAGTAGAAGTAACTGTTGAACATCCAGACCAAGCTCTGTTAGCCTATGTTATGGAAGTTTTCCCAGCTATAATTGTTGCATTTCTAGGGGTAACTGTTATTGCTGCAGCAATGTCTACAACAGATGGATTATTTGTTGTTATGTCCACAGTTATTGCTAATGATATTTATAGAAAATATTTAGTCCCAAAAGGGATTATTAAAACACCTCCTGAAAAAGTAGATAAAGTCTCGTTAAAAATAAGCCGCTATATGGTTGTTATTGTTGGGATAATTGCATACCTTCTTGTTTTAAATCCACCCGAATCTCTAGGTATGTTTTTATGGATTGGAATTTCTGGCGTTGCTTCTGGTACGATGGGGCCTCTTTTAGCTGGATTATTCTGGCCAAAAATTGCAACAACTGCTGCCGCATGTGCTTCTTTAGTCGCTGGTGTTGTTTCTTATATTGTTATTGTTATAACCGATTTTGAAGAAAGTAATTTAGCAGCTGGAGCATGGGCTGTATTGGTAGGAGTTTTCGTAATGATTATTGTTGGAGTATTCACCCATAAAAGAAATACTGGAGGTGCAGATCATGTGGGTTAATGAAATGTTAACAATTTGGCTGTATGGAACTATTTTTGGAATCGCTATGATTATTCTTACTTTATCGATGTGGTACAAAAATAAAGACTGATATCTACATTTCATTCTATTTGTATTAAAAAACGAGTTAAAGAAGAGGAGAATGGCCATGAAGGAGGAAATCAGTAACTTACAAATTACGCAACTTGCAAAAAGTATAAGGGAAAAAAAAGTTTCACCTGTTGAAATAACCAAACTTTTTTTAAATCAAATTAAAGAATTTAATCCTCAAATCAATGCATTTATTACCATTATGGAAAAACAAGCATTAGAAGACGCAAAAAAAGCTGAGAAAAAGTTAATGAATGAAACATATAGAGGGCCTTTACATGGTATTCCAATCGGTCTTAAAGATTTAGTATTTACGAAAGATATAAAAACAACCATGGCATCGCCTATCTATAAAAATTTCATACCTAAAAAGAATGCAGCAATTGTTGGTAAACTTAAAGATGCAGGTGCTATTATCATTGGAAAGCTGAATACACATCAATTTGCTTACGGACCAACAGGGGATCGCTCCTACTATGGTCCAGTAAAGAATCCCTATGATTTAAATAAAATGTCTGGGGGATCGAGCAGCGGTTCTGCCGCTGCTCTAGCAGCAAATATGTGTTTAGGAGCTATTGGAACGGATACAGCAGGATCTATTCGAATCCCTGCTTCCTTTTGTGGAGTTGTTGGAATGAAACCAACATATGGGCTGGTTAGTAAAAGAGGTGTTTATCCATTAAGCAGAACACTTGATCATGTTGGACCCATGACAAAATCAATAGAAGATAATGCGCTATTTTTAAATATAATTGCTGGATATGACCCACTTGATTTCAACTCAAAAAAATTAAAAACTTATCCTGATTACAGCAAAAATATAAACAAGTCGATTAAAGGAGTCGTGATAGGTATTCCCCAAAATTTTTTCTTCGATAATGTTGATGAGGAAATAACGAAATCCATAGAGAACAGTATCAACTTATTAAAAGAACTTGGTGGCATAATTGTTGAAATAGAAATTCCAAATGTCCAAAATCACATATTAGAACAACAATTGATTTTACGTTCCGAAGCTTATACTACTCATAAACAACATCTGGAAAACCCAAAGAATGCATGGGATGAAGAAGTAAGAATGAGGCTTTATACTGGGGAAGGAATATCAGCAGACTCCTATATTAAAGCACAGGAAGAAAGGGTTACTACCTACTATAAGTTCAAAAAACTTTTTGAAAAAATTGATATACTTATTTCACCTACTGCAGCCATGCTCCCACCAGATATCGAACAACGTGAAATCAATCACGGCATATTCAAAGGACAGCATATTCGATGGCCGATTTTACGCTTGACAAGCTTGTTTAATTTTATTGGGTTCCCAGCAATGTCATTACCTTGTGGCCTCTCTAAAAACAATCTACCAATCGGAGTGCAATTAATTGGAGATATGTTCCAAGAACAAAAGTTATATCAAATTGGTGATGCTCTTTTTAAAGCATCTAATATTAGTGAAAGATTAAAACAAAAGAATCTTTTCCGTTAAAATTATGAGCCCATTTTGAAAAAAGCTTAATCATAATGGGCTTTTCCTAATAAAAAATGGATTGGTTTTTATGTTTTCTAAAAATGTAATTCAGCGTATCTTAGATGTTACTCTCAGAGCTCAATCATCGGCTCCTCCTTCTTCTCAGAGCCCCCTTCATCCGAACAAACACTATAAGGAACAGCAAAATCCCGGGCAACAGCCTCATCATAGGCGACAAGATCATCCTTCGATAATTCGGATAATGCTTTTTTTCCCATCATCCGAATCCCCTCTTCCATTTCTTTAACGGAAGAATTGATATAATTGACCAATGATTTCGTTCCTTCCTGACGGTTAAAATCATCCTTGTATTTGCCATCGTACCAGACGACCTGTGTCGGCGGTTCAAAGGGAACAGCATTTAAAACCTGCTTATGAGAGACCGTAAATAAGACTGCCGATCCTAAATAAATAGCATCTGCTCCTAATGCCATTGCTTTTAAAAATTGTCCTGGTGTAAACATTCCGCCCGAAATAATCAGACTGACCTTATCTCTTACCTTCTTTTTTTGCAAATGCTGATGTGCCCGGTGGAGACCGTGAATGGTAGGAATCCCAAAATCCTCTGATAAGATTGGCGGCGCTCCGTGAGTTGCTGCCTGCCCGCCATCCACAGCAATATAGTCCACGCCGATTTCTAATAAAGCATCAATGTCCGCTTCTATTTTTCCACCGGCAGCAATTTTTGCTCCAATCGGCACGCCGTTAGTCAGTTCTTTTAACTCCTGGACAAGGTTTTTAAAATCTTCTAAGGTTTGATCCTTAAAAAAATGATTATGGATAACGGCTTCTTCTCCATCGTCCAGGTTTAATACCTTTCGAATATCTCCTTGAAGATCCTCTGCCGGAATCACAACACCGGAGCTCATCAAAGCACCTTGGCCAAATTTTATTTCAATCATCGATGCTTTCTTGATAAGCTGTTCTTCCTTGGACCAGCTTGTCTTGGAAAACTGCAGGATATACTTATCTGTTCCATCGATTTCTTCCTCCATCACGCCGCCTTCACCGGAATTAAGTGCGGTGCCCAGCTGATTTACCGCATCAGACAGCGCCAGTCTTACTTCTTTGCTTAATGCAATTCCATACGCCATCCCGCTGATCATTAAGGGAATATCTAATTCCATTGGCTGCTTAGCCTGGGGACCTATCGTTACCTTGAAATCTACCTGCTCCGTATATTCTGTCGGAAACGTTGCTACTTGAGCCGGTATAAATGTCAGCTTTTCAAAATCCGGCCACTTTTTGGAAGAACCAAGCGGCCGGTGCAAGACATCGCCAGATTCCGCCCGTAAATTATTCTCAAAGGTTCGCTGAATCCCCATATGTTTAAAACCGGTTACCATTTCAAATAAATTCTCTTGATAGCGGTCTTCCATCAGGGTTTTCCCATATTTAGCAACCATCCTTTTTATCAAATGGCGTCTCATGATAAACAGCAGAAGACACGTGATGATAAACAAACTAAGCAGAATAAGAATAATGATATCGAGCACCATCTGTACACACACTCCTTTTTTCCAATTTACATCGTATGTTGTTTTGTCTTGCAGTTCTCGGTGTTGAGTATCTGGACGTTTCCGAAATAACAATTGATTAACTGCCCCTGCTTCGCTACTGTTATCTTTCGCAAAAACGGAACATAATCGGTTTATCTGCCAGCATCTGCAGGGGTTATGTTTTTTTGTTTTTATTTTCTTCATATCTGCTATGCTTCCATGGCGGATCACCGTATTCATGCAGCTTTTGATTCACTTTATAAATAACATACGGAACCAGGAAGGATAATAAAGTACACAGCAGAATTAAATAATTGGGTAATATGCCCGTCAGCTGATCCCACATAAATACGTCACTCCCTTCTTAATCCCTTGTCTGATCCATGGTGCCTGTTGCACGGACAGTGGCATCTACCGTTACATTTATGGATGCATTCTGAAAGATATTTTCGCCTTCGTCCCAGTTATCCTTTGCTTTCAACCACTCTTTATAATGCCTTTCCTCCATCATTTCTCTGAACCCAAAAAAGTCCATCCCTATGTCTTCTTGTGCCTTTTTTATGATATTGGATGTTATTTTCTCCATCCTTTCGCTTATCAGTTTATCTAATTCATTGAAATATTCTTTACTTAACAAGGAATTATCACTAAACACCTCAGCGATATTACCCTCTGTATCAATTTCTATATCAATATTTAGTTTGCCCGTCTCATCAATGTTCATTTCTATGTTACTTTTTGCGCGTTTAATTTCATAAACCATCTCTCCATCGTTACTCTCAAATTCAATATAGCCCCCTTTTAAATCTCCTGTTATTAAATTAACGGCAACAATTTCTAATCCACTGATAACATCAACTAATTGATTCGTCTTTCCATCAAAGACACCAGCTCCGTTAAACATCATTTTTCCATCTGATGGAACAACTCTTGGAATAAGGTAATTATTTTTTTCTAACATGTATTCATTTAGATTCCCTATTCTTAGCGGTTCAATCAATGCTCCCGATTTATCCATATTTTCATTAACCCTGTCAATATGCATCGCAGGAAGCGGCTCTATTTGCGATTCGATTTCCAGTAGCTCTTTCGCCTTCTGGTCGGAAACGATAACTTTGGTTTCTCTTCGCATCTCCGGGTCACGAATAAGTAAATCCATGCTATTTGCAAACATTTCTGGTTCCCTTGCTAATTCTTCAGAGACAACAATTAATTTTAAATGCTCATAAAAGGGAGGATTGCCTTGAATGAGTGCCATTTCCCGAGTTATTTTAAACAAGCTTTGACCGCTAATGGATAGGTTGTTATAAGGCGTTTCAGCATTGTTTCCGCCTTCGCTGGGAGTTCCTAATCCTGAAGGAACAACAAACTGATCTGTCATTGTTATGATTGGTTTATCTCCAGATTGTTCTTCTGCTAAATCGAGTGCAACACCTATCACAAACCCCCGTTCTTCAATATTCACTTCATCCCAGCATCCGGCAAGCAGCAAACAAAAACAACCTAGAAGGAATAGATATGCTTTATTCATTCCGCTTCACCCCTCTGATTTTAGCAACCACCGTTAATAAGATAAGAACCGTGATGTTTAAAATAAGCATCAACCAACTCATTATTGATCCTAATAAATCCACTTCCATGACATCTTGCGGAAACATCCCGGCAAAATATATGATTGGAGTTAAAATAAAAATTATTTTTAGCTTCTCCGCATTTTTGAAAATGGCATTCAATGCAAAAACCCCAATGTCCATAGCCATCGTTGCCGTAATAAAAATAGCCATGATCCATATTACAAAGAAAACAGATTCAAACCGTTCAAAAAAACCGCCGGGTATCTCTACCACCTTTGCCAGCTCTATCGTCGGATAGAGTAAATTAGATGTAACAGCATTCCCAAACACGCCAATACACATGATAAAAATCATCATATATAATCCAACAGGTATACACATACCAAGTGCAGCTGCCTTTGGTGCTTTTTTGGGTTTATCAACCAATGAAAGATAAAACCATAAAATTCCAAATCCGAGATAAGAGATGGCACCTGTATTCGCAATCACCTGCGTATAACCAGTTATGGGGGTCTGTAATACAGGCATTAAGTTTCCAGCGTTCAACCAGCCAACATTAAATACCACAATGATAAGAGCTATCGAAAGAATAATCGGCATAAACATCATGTTGATTCGAAATAGCCCAGCGCGTGAACCTGAGACAGCATAAACAACTACCAGCAAAAAGGTCAGTGCAATAACTTCGATTGGTGTACGGTCGAATAAATATTGCTGCGATATATTGCTGATTTTACGAATTTGATAGGCAGTGACAAAGATGGAGAGAATCGCAAACATCAGACTTAAAACTATCGCTACTGGTTTTGTTACGATTTTGGAAGCGTAGGTAAGAAAGGTTTGCCCTTGGAATCCTGACGCAAATTTAGCTATTGCCCAAGACATAAAAACAGCAAATAGTCCGACAAGGAGCAAGGGTATCCATCCATCAGCACCTATCGTTACAGATGCTAATTGTTTTGGCATCGAAAGAATCCCTACCCCAATAACAATGGATGGAATAGCAATCATGATATCTCTTTCACTAATTCTTTCATCTGCATATTTAAACCTTTTCACTGTTTACGCTCCCCTTTGTTCATGAGCTTTTTATCATTGGTCTGCATATAGACAGGGCGTCTTTTCATCATTGCAATCGGTGCACGTAACACAAGGTCCTTCCAATCATTCATAAAGCTTGGTGCAAATGGGGTAGAATAAGGAACACCGAAGCTCATCAAATTCACAATATGGATATTGATCATGATGTAGCAAAGGATGATTCCATAAAGTCCGAATACAGCAGCTGCAGCCATCAACCCAAACTGCAGGATTCGAAATGTGATGGCAATACTATAGGAAGGCAAAGCAAACGATGCAATGGCGTTGAGTGCAACGACAATAACCATAACAGGACTGACTATCCCAGCGGAAACTGCTGCCTCTCCAATAACGAGCCCGCCAACAATGCCGATGGTCTGCCCAATCGCAGTCGGCAGCCGTAATCCAGCTTCGCGCAGCAACTCCATCGTTGCCGTCATAATCAAAGCCTCCACAACAGGCGGGAAAGGAACTTCATCTCTGCTCGCAGCAATGGAAAATGCCAAATCGGAAGGAATCAGTCCAGGATGATAGGAAACCAATGCGATATATAAAGCTGGTAAAAATACCGAAATAAATGCGGCAAGATAACGCAGCAGTCTAACCAGCGTCCCGAGTGACCAGCGCCAATAATAGTCCTCAGGTGACTGAAGCAAGCTTCCAAAAGTCGCCGGTGCAATCAATACAAACGGCGTACGATCAAGAAGGATAACTACTTTTCCTTTAAGAAGCGCCTCAGAAGCCTTGTCTGGTCTTTCCGTATTTAAAATCTGCGGAAATGGAGATAAAAAACTATCCTCAATCCATTGCTCAATATAGCCGCTTTCCGGTGCATCATCAATATCAATCGTTTCCAGTCTTCGTTTTACTTCATCAACCATATCAGGGTTCACAATACCATCCATATAGGATACAACAAGGTCTTTCTTCGAGCGTCTGCCGACTTTATAGGTGCTGAAACGCAGATTAGGGTCCGCAATATACCGGCGGATCATCATGGTATTGGTTCGTATATTTTCTACAAATCCCTCTTTGGATCCGCGAATCAGCGATTCCGACTGCGGCTCCTCGATAGCGCGACTTTCCCCGCCTATCGTATCCATGATAAGTACTTGATCCACTCCGTCTAAAAAAAACACCGTATTTCCGCTTAAGATAGCATTCGATACATCGTCTAATGAATGTCCTAATTCGATGCCTGTTACCGTAATAACTTCCTTATCAATCACATCAAAAAGCTTCTGTTTGTCCTCAGGCAATTCCGAAGCTGTTTTCAAATCCTCCATAATATGATCATGGATGTAGACATTGTCCACGATACCATCGATATAAACAATTGCCGTTCGATGATTTGCCTGGCCAATAGTGAATTCACGTATCACTAAATCGCTTGGGTCTTCTAACATTTTTCTTATATTACTTAGATTTTCAGTCAGATTTGTTCCAATTTCCAAAGAGAAATTTTCTTCTGTGTTTTTCTTTTTATTTTGCCAATAGAAAGATCGACCCAACATTATCCCCTCAAGTCATCTAAATAGTTGCTCCTCTTCTTTTTCCCAATAGGCCCCCCATTTATGTATAAAATATATCCATTTGCAAAATCTAAATCTATATATCGCCTGTGAAAGGGGTACTAAACCAAATGGATGAAAAAAATATACACTTAACCGCTGCCGAAATCGCTTCTGTATGGACAGGATATATGAATGATACGCTGGCAAAAAGCATTTTGAGTTTTATGTTAAAGCATATGGATGACCCTGAAATAAAGCCTGTTGTCCAGCATGCCTATGACAATTTCACAAATCAAATAGACCAGCTGCATCAGATTTTTGAAGAAGAAAATTTTGCAGTCCCAAATGGATTTACGGAGAAAGACGTCAATATGAATGCTCCCTGGCTTTTCACCGATGTTTTTTGTTTAACCTATGTGACACATATGGCAAGGATTGGGATGATTACTTACAGCGGGTTTGTCACGATGAGTATAAAAAAAGAAATACGGGATTACTCCATACAAGCGCTTCAGGACATGGCGGTGCTTTATGATCATGCTGTGGAAATTGCTTTGAAAAAAGGAATCAATGCGAGACACCCCTATATTGAGTCTCCAAAGCAAATCGATTATGTGGACAGCAAAAAATATTTTAGCGGACTCAATCCATTTAGTGATAAACGGCCATTAAATGCCATTGAGATATCTCATCTCTATATGAACATCCAGACAAATGAAATGGGGGTAAGGTTGTGCCTTGCGTTTGCCCAGACCTCTCCTTCCAAAGTCGTACAGGATTTTATGATCAGATGTAAAAACATTTCACAAAAACATATAAAAATATTCGTGGATAGTTTGATGGCCAATGATATCGGTGCGCCCCAAGTACCTGATACAGCAGTTAGTGATTCTACAACACAAACTTTTTCGGACAAATTAATGATGTTTCATATGTCCTTGCTCATGTCTGCAGGGATTGGAAATTATGCCACTGCTGCAGCAGCGAGTCAGCGAATGGATCTGGCTGCCAATTATGAACGGCTGTCTATGGAAGTTGCTAAGCTTGCAAAAAGCGGCGCAGATATCATGATTGATAACAATTGGTTAGAGCAGCCGCCGGGGACGAGAAATCGAGAAAAACTGGCGAAGAATAAGGAGAAGAGCTGATACCTTTTCTCATCTTAATTCATATGGAAAAAACATCGGCTTTTGCTGACACGCAAGGCCGAATTTTTTCTTAAAAAATCAATGTTGTATCTAATGGCAAGCATCATTAAACAAGGCAGCCTTTATCATTAAGGTAATTTGGTCAATAAAAAATACATCATCACAAATTATCTCCATTTAGTTGTTGAATCTTACCTTACTCTGAATATGGCTTTTATACCAAAATAAAATCAGCGAAACAGCCCTCCCTGAATGGATGAAGAGAAAATTAACAAAGTGGGTGAACCAATGGAGACGAAGTTATCAAGGAAAAGCAAAAAACTTGAAGCAGTACTTTGGAGCATTGCTCTACCTGGATTTGCTCAGTTACTAAGTCGTCATTATATAAAGGGGATTCTGTTTATTGGATTGGAATTCTTAGTTAACGTGATGGGAAATTTGAATACCATTATTGTATTGAGCTTCAACCTTAGAATCGAGGAAGCCATCGCACAGACTAACTATTTATGGTTAATGTTTTATCCGTGTTTATATTTCTATGCGATATGGGATGCTTATAAAAATGCTGGCGGCGGGGAAAAAGCTTTTGCCTATCTGCCGCTTGTTTTTTCTGCCTATTTTGTTACGATTGGTATCATTTATTCGCCCAGCTTCACCATTGCCGGTTACTTGATTGGTCCATTATGGCTGCCTATTTTGTCTACACCGGTCGGTTTAGCAGTCGGCGGACTGATCAGATGGATTTTATTAAAAATAAATGCGGAAAGTGAAGCAGAAGAAGTTATCTAAGCATGCTTTCAGGCGATTGCTTTGCCTGATAAAAAGTTTATTTTATTACGGATTGCAGACTGCATTCACACCCAGCTAATGGATTCTTTTTGTGACAACAATTGGCGCCTTTATTATCTTTTTTTGGATAAATACATGTATATCGCTGCCTTTGCAGAAAGTTAACTGAATGGAAAATTCATTTGACATGGATTGTATATATTCAACAACATGAATCCCCTATAAAATCCCAATTGATAGGACAGTCCGTATAAAACATTCGTTAAAAGGAAAAGATGTTAAAAAATAGGAAAACGAGGAGAACCTTCATGGATAATCATGTAACCGATAATACCGCCAGACGTTATAAAGCACATGTCAGTATTCTTGGCACCACACAGCTTCATCTAAGAAGTCCTTCGATTATTGCGTGGTGGAGCGCTGCTTATCCAGGGTTCGGCCACCTGCTTTTATCGAAATACCTTCGCGGATTTGTTTTATTTATTTGGGAAGTGTTTATTAATTTGAATGCGAACATTAATTTAGCCATTCTTTATTCTTTTCAGGGCAAGTTTGAAATGGCTACGAACGTACTTGACTCTCGCTGGCTTCTAGCCTATTTACCTGTCTATTTCTTTGCTATCTGGGACAGTCACCGAACAACGGTAGATATGAACAAAGTTTATCTTCTGGCAGAGCGTGAAGACCATCATTTCAATCTATTTAGTATTGGATCGATGGAAATCAACTACTTAGATAAGAGTAACCCCATGATGGCTGCCATTTGGTCAGCTTTTGTGCCGGGTTTGGGACAGCTTTATATCCATAGACTTGTTACGGCACTCTTCGTTATCAGCTGGACGGTTATCTTTTTGTATTTATCACATCTGCTTGAAGCTGTCACACTTTTGATTTTAGGAGACCTCAGTCAGTCCACTGCTGTTTTAAGAGAGGAATTTTTGCTTATGTTACCTTCTATCTATGGATTTTCGATTTATGATGCGTATGTCAACACGGTGGAAAATAATAAACTTTTTGAAAAAGAACAACGGAAATTCTTAAAGGAAAATTATCAGGACGCTAGTTTTCAAATTCTAAAGGGAGAGAAAGTGAATGAATAATGATGCAAGTTTACGCCGCATTAGAAAATAGTATTTATATAGAAATGGCTATTGCCACGCTTGAAAAAAATGGAATTCCTAAAGCGAATATTTATGCGGTTCCTCTTGATAATCGCAGTGAAGATCGCAAGTTGTTTGATAGTTTGCATAACTCTGATGGTACCTCATTGATTGATATAGGGGTAGCACTTGCTACAGCTTTTTCTGTTATCGGGACCAGTATCGGTTTTGAATTAGCTTGGGGACCGATTTATTGGGGACTGATTGCTTCGCTTATTGGATTCGTTTTAGGTGTCGCCATCAGGCTGTATACAGAAAAGGTTTTCAAGAAACGAAAAAGACTTTTAAAAAGAAAGCGTCCAGAGGTCATTCTTATTATTGAATGCGAGAAAGCAATGGCTGAGTTAGTGGAAAATATTCTATTGGAACATTTAGCATTAGGCGTAGCAAAAGTAAAATAATCCTTCGCCTGTTTTCATTATTTTATTATTGCTTTTAATGAAGGAGAGTATATTTATGCAATCAGCTCGGAGCGAAGTGGTTGAATTATTACAACAGTATAGAGAACTAAGAACGGAGTACTGGTTACATGAGAACTTATTTACCATCAGCTGGTGGATTCTTTTTGTCACTACTGTCGGTATTTTTATTGTATGGTTCATTATTTTAGACAAAAAAAGAATATTTGAGATTGTCACATACGGTTTTTTTGTTACCGCTGTGGGAGTAATCGGGGACGCAATAGGGGTTTCTTTGATGCTATGGCATTATCCCAACACCTTATTGCCTGTTTCTCAGATTGCTGAGGTACATACCATCCAAATGCCAATCATTTATATGCTTGTCTATCAGTATTTTCATTCCTGGAAATCCTTTATCATTGCCTCTGCCATAAATGCTTTTGTTTTCGCATTTATGCTGGAACCACTTCTGGTCTGGTTACAGATATATGAACTGCATGGTTGGAAACATATCTACTCCTTTTTCCCTTATATCCTGATAGCGGTTGTATTCAAATTGGTGGTGAATAAATTTAAAAAACTGGACCGGTATTATGAATCTTAAAATGCTCCCTTTATCGTGTAAAAGCAGTTTTCATCTTTCTCTGCCAATGATAAAGGGAGCATAGATTTTGTTTCTTATTTCAACAAGAATTGGCTTTTCCCAGCCTATTTACGAAGCATAGAAGGTAAATCCTGGTCTTCCGGCAACAAGGACACATAGTTTTCCGGACCTGCTTCACGATCGCGAAGCTCTTTCGCGGCATCCTCGAGAACCTCTGGATTTTGCAGCACATCAATGATGGTGCTGGCGATTGCTTTTCCTGCATAAAGCATTCCTTTTTTAGCATAGGAAGTCTTCCCTTGCGATACAACCTGCCACGTATGGAATGGCGTCCCAAAAGTCCAGGTTGCTGCCATCAGCTGTGCAGTAGGCGTCACCCAGCTGACCGCTCCAACATCAGTAGAGCCTGATCCTTTGACATATTCCTGCGCCTCGCGATAGGCATCCACTTCATGAATAAGCGGGCGTGCTGCTAGTTCCTTCGCTACATCCTTGCCGACCAAGGATGCAGCAAAAGCAATATCATCTTCATTTAATGTATTATAGTATTTCTTGCTTAATTCTAGCTCTTCTGCTGTAAAATGCGGACGCTCTAAGGCCTTCATATTTTTATGGAGCATTTTATCTAACGTTGCATTTTGAACAAGATTAGAGCATACGCCCTCGATACGGTGTTCCATAGAGGTTTCTGTCATTAACGCAGCGCCCTCCGCAATTTTTATGAGTCGTTTAAACAAAGCACGCGCCTGATCTGCATGCGGAGCACGTACAAAATAAGAAACCTCTGCTTCTTTTTGGACAACATTTGGAGACATTCCTCCAGAGTTCGTAATCGCATAATGAACACGAGCTTCATCAATCATATGCTCACGCATGTAGTTGGCGCCGACATTCATTAATTCCACCGCATCAAGCGCACTTCTTCCCAGTTCTGGTGAAGCTGCTGCGTGAGAGCTTATCCCTTTAAAAGTAAAGGTAGAGTGGATAACTGCCAGAGATGGTCCATGGAATAATCCGTTTGTGTAATGCGGATGCCATGAAAAAGACGCAGCCACATCATCAAATAACCCCGCTTTAACCATATATGTTTTGGCATAGCCGCTTTCCTCTGCCGGACAGCCATAATAACGGATGGTTCCTTCTAAATGATTTTTCTCTAAATATTCTTTTACCGCAACAGCCGCTGACATTGATCCAACGCCAAGCAGATTATGCCCGCAGCCATGCCCTGGTCCATAAGGTACTTCTGGATCAAATTCTGTCACACCGGCTTTTTGGCTTAACCCGGGTAAAGCATCATATTCTCCTAAAATTGCAATAACTGGACCGCTGTTCCCAAAGCTGGCAGTAAATGCAGTTGGAATATCCGCTCCCCCGCGTTCTACCTGAAAACCTTGCTCTTCCATAAAATCAGATGAGTATTGGAAAGACTTTTCTTCTTCATAACGAATTTCAGGTGTTTCCCAAATTTGGTCGCTTACTTTAAAGAAAGCTTCCCGCTTCTGTTCGATAATTTCTTCGATTTGTTTTACAACATCTTTACTCATTGTTTTCATACATCCCTTTCTACAATGACTTCACTATATATTTTATAGCAAAGCAGGTTGCGTTGTATAATTTTTGGTTCTTTTTATATTTTTAAGAGGATGTTCAGCTATTAAACTATACCTTGAATTCTTAAAACGATTTCTGCAATGATCGCTGATCCCAAAAACGTACCTAAGAATACCATTGAACCAATTACAATACTCTTCCAACCCAATTTCGTGAAATCAGCCAATGAATTACCAATTCCGATAGCGGCATACGCTAACAGCGGTGTAGTAAATGCTTGAATATCTATAGCGCTTGCCCATTCAATAACTTGCTCAGAACCAGGCGTTATCGGCAAGGAGACAATAACGGATATCCCTGCAACGTAAAGAATGCCTGGTATCGTCTTCCACGGAATAATCATTTTTAAAGCAAAGCCGGCTGCAGCAATTAAAATAATAACCAGTATTCCCATTAAGGCGTCTGTCGGGACAACTTCATAACCAATCCAATTTCCTATCAAAACAATAATTGCTGATAAAATCAAAGCCAATATCGTATGAAATAATTGTTTGCTCATGATCCTGCCTCCCTCTTTTCTTCCTCTTCCTTATCAGGCTTTCTTTTCGTTAATAGATGATACATCTTTTCTGCCAGCGGAAGTGCAATAAAAATAGATACAAAAAAGCCTGTCGCAACGGATAAAATCATACTGGCCGAGGCTAAAGATTGAATCTCTGCGGCCATTTCCGGGTATACAGCTGACAGAGAACTGCTTGATGCAGCCATCATACTGGCGCTCCCGACCCCTGATGCCATCGCAAGTGCCAACGGGTTTAATGGAGTAAAACTAGCCAATAAACTTGCCATTAACCCGAAGAATACGGCTCCAAAGATCGACCCGAATAAGTATATTGAAAAAACACCTCTTGTTTCTGGAGAATTAAAACCAAATTTATCATTTATAATAGCCAAACTGCCTTCTCTTGCAATGGAAAATGTCATTCCAATCGCTTCCCGCTTTACTCCTAATAAAATCGCAAGGGGGAGGCCCAGTAAAACAGTACCGAGGTTTCCAATTTCCTGCAGTAAAATAGCCGGGCCTACCTGAACAATCATGCTAATTGCCGGGCCAATATTCAGACTTACTTTTGCAACAAGCAACCCTATTAAAGCTGTTGTCATTATTTCTGAATGCTTAAATTGCTTCTCCTTGATAACCGGAGTAAATACCATTGCAATTCCCAATATAAACGCATAAATCATTGGCAGGATAAGAATCATTCCAGCTCCAAGTTCAAATGAAATGGTGCCGATTGACTCTGAAAGCAATACAATCAAAAGAGCTGCAGCATGCAGCCGCCAATCTTTTAAGTATCCTGGAATTTGTTTCAACATGTTGTCTTCCCCCTCTAGTTACGATATCTTAATTTTTAATTAATGACGGCAATTCTTGTTCTTCCGGCAAAAGCGATTGATAATTTTCTGGGCCTGCCTCACGTTCATACAATTCTTTAACAGCATCTTCTAATACTTCCGGCTTGCAGAGTATATCAATAACCGTGCTGGCAATTGCTTTACCTGCAAAGAGCATGCCTTTTTTTGCATAGGTTGTCTTTCCTTGAGATACGACTTGCCATGTATGAAATGGTGTTCCATAGGTCCAGGTTGCTGCAGTGAGCTGTGCAGTTGGTGTTACCCAACTCACTGCACCTACATCGGTCGACCCTGCCCCTTTTCTATACTCCGGTGCTTCTGTATACGGTGTGATTTCATGGATAAGCGGCCTTTCCGCCAATTCTTCCGATCTTTTCTTCCCAACTAGCTGTGCAGCAAAAGCTTTATCATCTTCATTCAATGTTGCGTAATATTTTTTGCTTAATTCTATTTCTTCCTCAGTAAATCCATCTTGCTGCAGCTCCTGCATATTTTTATGCAGCAGTTTGTCCAATACCGAATTCTGAACAAGATTAGAACATGCTCCTTCAATTCGATAAGTCATTTTTGTTTCTGTCATCAACGCTGCCCCTTCTGCAATTTTATTCAGACGTTTAAATAACGCACGAGCTTGTTCTGCATGCGGGGCACGAACAAAATAAGAAACCTCTGCCTCCTGCTGGACAACATTCGGAGACTTTCCGCCAGTATTCGTAATCGCATAATGTACACGGGCTTCGTCAATCATATGTTCGCGCATGTAGTTCGCTCCTACATTCATCAGTTCGACAGCATCCAATGCACTTCTTCCAAGTTCCGGAGAAGCAGAGGCATGAGAGCTCTTCCCTTTAAAAGTGAACGTAGCATGAATCACCGCTAAGGATGGTCCATGGAATAAAGAATTAGAATAATGAGGATGCCAGGAAAAGGATGCTGCTACATCATCAAACAGTCCAGCTTTGACCATATACGTTTTTGCATAGCCGCTCTCTTCTGCAGGACAGCCATAATAACGAATCGTTCCTTCCAGATTATTGTTCTCTAAGTATTCTTTTACAGCAACAGCTGCTGCCATTGCACCTACGCCAAGTAAATTATGTCCGCACCCGTGTCCTGCTCCATTTGTTTCAACGGGGATATATTCTGTCACACCTGCTTTTTGGCTGAGTCCCGGTAAGGCATCATATTCTCCTAATATGGCAATTATCGGTTCCGAATTTCCAAAGCTTGCCACAAATGCTGTCGGAATTCCAGCCACACCGCGTTCCACCTGAAATCCCTGCTGTTCCATAAAATCAGAGGAATAAGCAGCAGACTTTTCTTCTTCAAACCGTATCTCTGGTGTGTGCCAAATCTGATCGCTTACTTTAAAAAATGCTTCTCGTTTTTCTTCGATAATTGCTTCAATTTGACTCGTAACTTGGTTTTCAACTGTCTTCATGCTTTTTCGCCTCCATATATAATATTAATAATTATCTTATAGTAAAAATAATTGCAATAATAGTGTATAAACATCTATAATTAATTAAAATATATGTATATTCATCTATCTTCTTACTCTGAAAGGAGCTAATTATGTCAAATAACCTCACATTCATGCTTGATGTTCCTTATCAGTTATGGCAAAAAAATAACTCGAACCGATTTAAACAAATAGATAATCACGAATTACCTATCTTTGAACCGCCAACTCATTTTCCCTTACTTACAAATGATATCGCCTATACCGACGGGGGGTTAAAAACAAGTCAAGACATCCATTTTCAATATGCGTATGATGTACGTTATGTCCTTCGGCTCCCTTCTTCTTATAAGCTTTCTGACGGTATGGAAGCACAACTTTCCAGTGAGCTCCCTTTTTATGCTCAAAGAATCATGGAACAAACTCAAAAAAGACTGCTGTTGAAGATTTACGATTGTATCAATGCCATTACAGCTTTAACCAATCTGGATGAATTACTTTCTAAAATGATTGACACAACAATGGAAGTTATCCCTGAAGCGGATGTTGGCGTGTTATGGGTTTATGATGAAGAGGAAAAATGCCTAAAAGTCAGAAAAGCATCCTCCTTGGTTGATAACAAGACAATGAAGCATATGAGAATGAAGCCTGGGGAAGGGATGATTGGTTCCGTATTTCAGGAGGGGGAGGCTAAAATATATCAGACAAGCAGTGAAGTTTTCCAAGCAAGTGCGAATATGTCTAATATGAATCTTCGTTATTTGGGAAGGGCTTATTCTTTTAAAGATGTAAAATCTGTTATATGTGCTCCAGTCAAAGTACAGCAAAAAACTAAATGCGTTCTGATTCTTTATCAATTTAAACAAGCAACGTTTGATAAATCTGAATTGGAATTGCTCAAAAATTTCGCTGATCAAATCAGTATTGCGTTACATAATTCGAATATTTTTGAAGCGATGCAGAAACAAAATCACCTGTTACAAAAACGGACAGAAATTCACGAACGACTCGTGAAGCTTTCCTTAGAAAATAAAGGAATTTACCACATCAAACATGCTTTAGAAAAAATTATTGGTTTTTCTTTTTCATTGATCGATGCTTTCCATTTTTCTATTGATGAAGATGAAAATGAGGCTTTCTATCTTATTGATAAACACCTCGAAAAATGGAATGACAGCAAGTCCTTAAGTACATCATTCTATGTCCGGTCTCCCAAGAATTATTTACATCAGGTGTATCCTATCGTGGGTTCAAGTACCTGTTTGGGATACGTTGTTTTTGAAGCAAAAATGACCCTGTCTTCCACACAGCGAATGGTGCTGGAACAAGGTATTCCTATCCTGGCACTTGAATTTACACATCGGCAAACAGAAACAAACAATCAGTTTAAAGTCTCCGAAGAAGCCTTTCAGCATTTACTTCTTGCCAAGACAAATGCGGAGTTGTTAGAAGCGGCCAAAAAGCTTAAACTGGAGAAAACACAGCCTGTATTTGCACTTATATTCGAAGTGGCATTGGATATGAATCCCACATTTATAAACTTATATATGCAACGTTTTTTACATTTTCTTAAAAACCAGCTGGAAAAGCACCTACATGTTCTATATACGCAGGATTCATCCATCATTACCTTGCTGAAGGCTTCCACTGCACAAGAAGCAGAAATGCTTGTTTCTAAAGTACTTTCTAATACTTCCGTGAGAGCACGCGCGGGAATTGGAGGAAGAGCAGTGCAGTTTGGTCAAATTAGCAAAAGTTATAAAGAAGCTTATAAAGCGCTAAACCAGCTGCAGGAAAAAAAGGTATGGAACAAGCACTTAAATTTCAAAGATATCGGAATCAATCAGCTCTTCCTATCTCATTCAGAAGATGAAATACGATCTTTTGTCGATGATTTTTTTGAACCAATCATGGCTCCTAACGGAAATGACTCACATCTCGTTGAAACACTGCAAATTTATATGCAGCATAACCAGAGTATGCAGGAAACGGCAAAAGCTCTTCATATTCACGTTAATACATTATATCAGCGTATTCATAAAATCGAATCCGCTCTTCAGATTTCTTTAAAAGATTCAGAGGATGTGCTAAATGCTCAGCTAGCCTGCTACTTAAAAGAACACTGGGTAATTGATGCTTGATTCAGAAGGAATGATAAAATAAATAAGCCGTAGGAATGATTGATTTCATACGGCTTATTATCCTTCTGGCCTTGCTCGAATCTTCGGACGGTAACAAAGAGATTCTTCTACTTTTCCGGATACTTCTCCTGTAAAAATGTCACCGATTGCTTGATTAATTCCTTTAATACCTCTTCATCAATATCTGCTACTTTGTTAATATACACACAGGCCTTGCCAGTGGTATGCTTGCCAAATTTCGCAAGCAAATGCTCCCGCTCTGTATCACCTGTCGCAAAATAAAGACTGATTTTTGCTTTACGCGGAGAGAAGCCGACTAATGGGGCATCTCCTTCATGACCAGAATCATATTTATAATGATACCTGCCAAAACCGATAATGCTCGGCCCCCACATTTTTGCCTCAAACCCCGTCGTTTCTGTAAATAAATCCAGCAGACGGTATGCATCCTCCCGCTTCTTCAGCTGCTCTACCTGCTCAATAAATTCAATGACACTGCTATCTGTTTCTTTCGTTTTTAATTGATACATCTTACTACCCCCTATACGCCTTTCGCAATGTCTCTATATCCAATTTTTTCATTGGCATCATTGCCTGATTCACTCTGGCAATTTGTTCCGTTGTGGCATTCTTCCCCATCAATTCATCCATCTCACTTGGGGAAATCTGCCAGGAAACACCGAACTTGTCCTTCAACCAGCCGCATTGCTCTGCTTCAGGTACAGCTGTCAACTGTTCAAAATAATGATCAATCTCTTCCTGTGTATCACAGTTAACCAGCAAAGAAACAGCTTCGTTAAATTGAAAACCATGCTCCAATCCGCTATCCATTGCCGTTATCCAGACATTTTCAAGTGCAAAATCTGAAAACATAACCGTGCCTTCCTTATTGGGTTCCATTCCTGCCGGGTAATAAGCCATGTTCCCTTTTTTACTGTCGTTAAAAATAGATAAATAAAATTGAACGGCTTCCTCTGCTCTTCCTGCATTTCCCCCTGTAAACATCATGGATGGCAGAATTGGCGGGCGCTCCTCGCCTTCCGGGTTCGTCAAAATAAGCTGCCAGGACAATCCATATTTATCTTGTATCCAGCCATATTTTTTACTAAAAGGGTACGAGTCAAGCGGCATCAGCGGTACACCGCCATCAGACAGCTTTTCCCAAACGGCTTCAAGCTGTTCGGCAGCGTTTTTATCTCTTGCTGGATCAAAATTTACCATAAACGAAATGGATGGATTGAATGAGAAATAAGGCCCTGCACTGATTGCCATAAATCGCTGCCCCCATAAATCAAAAGAAACCAAATCGCAATCTCCTGATGGGGTGTCTGGAATAACCGATTCACTGATTATCTGCGAATCTGGAAAAATGGACGTATAAAATGCCGCTGCCTCTTTTGCTTCTTTATCAAACCAAAGATGGGGCACAATGTTGTTTGTGTCTGCTGTCATTATTATATCCTCCTTCACGGAATCAAGATTCTTTTATTATACCATTTTTTAGCTTTTCTACTTCTTTTCATTTGCTCTTATTTACAGCTTCAAAAAACCTATTTTTTACACAGCAAGCATTTGCTCTGCGCTTCCATTAATCTGAAAATTATTTCTTTATTTTTTTCAAACAGATACCTAGACAATAGGTCTCTGTTCCACTATGATAGTGCTATTGTTTTTTTAGACGGACAGAAAGGAAGTGTTAAAATGACGATGAAATTCTCCCGTAATACGATTCTATTTGTATTTATGATTGGTACATTTGCGATTGGCATGACAGAGTATGCCGTTACTGGTTTATTAACACAGTTTGCGGCGGATTTAGATGTGCCCGTTTCAACCACTGGATTATTGCTCAGCGTTTATGCTATCAGTGTTGCTGTCTGTGGCCCGCTGCTTCGGATATTAACAGTCAAATTTTCACCGAAGCCGCTGCTTATCGCACTTATCTCCATCTTTATTATAAGTAATATGATTGCGGCCACCGCACCAACCTTTGAGGTACTGCTACTTTCCAGGCTCTTTTCTGCAATTATGCATGCCCCATTCTTTGGATTATGCATGAGCATGGCAGTTGAAATTTCCCAGCCTCATAAACGTACCAGCTCCATTGCTGCTGTGCAGGGCGGACTGACGATTGCCATTATGCTTGGTGTTCCTTTTGGTTCCTATATCGGAGGCGTACTTGATTGGAGACTCGTTTTCTGGTTTATTGCAGCGATGGGCGTTATTAATTTAATTGGTCTTATGATTGTGACACCAAATATAAAGCAAAACGAAACTCCTAAGTTAAAAAATGAAATGGCAGTATTAAAGAATAAAAATGTCTGGATGCTGATTGCCGTTATTGTCTTTGGCTTTTCCGGGGTATTTACCGCTTATACGTTTACGGAGCCCATGCTAAGGGAAATTGCAGGCTTTGATGTAACCAGTATTACGATTGCATTATTCCTCTTTGGGCTTGGCGCAGTTATTGGGAATTTTGTTTCTGGAAGTATTCAGCCTGAAGTACTGACGGAGCGGTTAATCGTGGCGATGACTATTTTAGGCACTGTGCTGATTGCCATTACGTTCTTATTTATGAACCCAATCTTGACGTACGTTGCCTGCTTCTTATTTGGTGCCGGAACCTTTGGAACCACACCAATATTAAATGCAAAGATTATCTTGGCAGCAACAGAAGCTCCAGCCTTATCGGGAACGATAGCTGCATCTGTATTTAATTTAGCAAATTCGATTGGAGCAACATTAGGCAGTCTCTTATTAACGAATCAATTTTCATACAGAGAAATCACCTTTGTCGCCGGCGGAATGATTTTCTTTGGCGTTGTTCTGATGTTTGTTACGCATAAAATTGAGGATAAGTCTTTATTTAGAGTTTCTGAAGAGGCTTATGAATAGCTATAATTATAGGAAAAGAACGGTTCACTTTATACTAAAATGAGCCGTTCTTTTTGTATATGATTATCGAAGTTATTATAAAAGAGATAACTCTACTTGAAATTACGTGCTATCTCTTCAATTACCTTTATGCTTTTTCTATTTATAGTATCAAACATAACAATCGTAACAGTGGCGTTTGTCAAGCATTCATGGTTTTGATTATAAATATTTTGGTTTAATAAATAGCTTTTATTTCCTAGCCGAAGAGGGCGAGTAATAATAATTAAAGAATCCCCTAATCTTGCCTCTTTCAAAAAGTTAATTTCTATCTTTCTAATAACATTGCCTATATTTCTTTTTTGTTTTTCTTCTAATGATAGGCCAGCTTTATGGTACCATTCCTTCCGTGCTATTCCAAAATAGGAAGAATAAACGCTATTATTTACATGGCCTAAATTATCAATATCTTTTTCCATCACATCAATATTTGTTATTGTTTCTAACATTTTTCCCCTACTTTCTAGTTATAATAACCTTAAATTGAATTACATATATAATAATATTCTAATTTTTTAAAGCAAATTAATCTTTAATCTTTACAGTATTCAGAAAAAAACATATAATATGATTATCGTATAAAAAAACCGATAATCGTATTGTATAACTTTTATCAGTTTTTTTCAATTATTTATTAAATTCATTACTGTAATATATCAATGAAATTCTTAATTTTAGGGCCTATCGCTTAATGAATCCACTATAGTATTGCACTAAAACATATTTTATTATATTTTTACACTAACTGCTAATTATATAAATTCATACTATTAAATTACAAAAGCTTTTTTAATATATGACAAAAATTAATTTATAATTAAACCTATTATGACTTTATACAGAAAGAAGATGATTTAATGATAGACAAGTCAACCTCCCAAACTTTGCAAAGAGGTTTAAAGATTTTAGATCTGTTTGATGAGAAAGACAAAGAATATAATGTAAAAGATTTATCTAATCATTTTGGTTTTTCACCCACTGTTACCTCTCGTCTAGTGAATACGTTAGTAGAAGGCGGGTATCTATCAAGAAATGAAAGCAACGGAAAATATAGATTAGGCTTTAATGCATATAAATTAGGATTAAATGCTAATCCAAACATTTTACTCCAACAATTGGCAACACCATTTTTAGAGGAAGTTGCTGAAAAAACATTAGAAACTGTTAGTATGTATGTTATAAATCCTATAACCTTAAAGGGAATTTGTATTGTTTCAATTGAAAGTTCACAACAAATCAAATTTTCAACTCCTGTAGGTTCAAGTCGTCCTCTACATCACGGAGGGTCAAAAAAAGTGTTACTAGCATTTATGGAACAAAAACACCAGGAGCAAGTTTTCCAAAGGGCTCTTGCAGATGGTTATACTAAAATTGATGATTTAAAACGAGAATTAGAAGAAATAAAAAAAAGGGGATTTGCTTATTCAGAAGGAGAAATATACAATGGTGCGTTTAATATCTCTGTCCCCATCTTTTCTTCTAAACAGGAAATCCTGGCAGGTATATCAATAACTTTTCCGGCTTTTAGAAGAGAGAAAGATACTATTAATATATTTTCTGAATATCTAAAAGAAGCTGCAAAACAAATTGAAAATTCGTTACAAGAATACAATTAAAACTATGAAAAATGAGGTTATAATCCAATCAGATACCTGATTGGATTATAACCTCATTTTCTTAATACTCTATTTAAACGATTCCTTCTTTTTTTCTACTTCATTTGAAACATAGCTTTTACTTGCTTTATGCAAATAAACATAAGCTACAAAGAGTATTGCTATACTTAATCCTACTATATCTGTTACAAACTCTGGAATAATTAATAATAAAGCAGCTACAAACGGTACGGCTCTTTCAATAATATTTAAATCTTTCTTCAACCAACCCACCATTGAAGCTGATAATAAGGTAGTACCTACAATACTAGTAATTAATGTTATAATAATATCTTGTGCATTTCCTATAAATAATAACTCTGGGCCATACACAAAAACAAAAGGAATAATAAAGGCTACTAGACCAATACGTAGAGAACTAAAACTAGTCGCCATAGGGTTGCTACCAGCAATACCAGCTGCCGTATACGATGCAAGAGCTACTGGAGGAGTAATAGGAGCTAAACAAGTATAATAGTAAACAAACATATGTGCTACAATAACTGGAATTCCAACTTCTACTAATGCAGGAGCAGTAAGTACTCCTAATAAAATGTAAGCTGCTGTTGGTGGGAGTCCCATACCTAAAATAATACATGCTACTGTTGTTAGAAGTAGTGTTAGCAACAAAGAACTATCAGCAAGTGCTATCATAAGAGTTGTTAATGAAATACCAATGCCAGTTAAATTTACAATACCAACTACAATTCCGGCAGTACCACAAGCAACTGTCACCATCAACATTGCTTTTGCTCCTTTTTCAAGAGCTTCTATGATAAAATCCCATTTCACTGTTTTACGTTTAAAAATAAAAGTTGAAATAACTAGCGCAATTATCGCCCAAACTGCTGATTTCATTGGTGATGCTTGGGCAATCATTAACATATAAATAAGAACTATTATTCCTATATAAAGATGAATACCCTTTTTAGCAACATCCTTAAAATTAGGTAAATCTTCTTTTTTTAGTCCATTCATTTTACTCTTTGCTGCTTCAAAGTCAACAGACCAGTATACAGATAAGAAATAAAGAAAAGCAGGTATAATAGCTGCTATGACAATTTCATAATAGGGGATACCTGTCATTTCTGCCATTACAAATGCCCCTGCTCCCATAATCGGTGGCATAATAGAACCGCCTGTCGAACCTACAGCTTCGATTCCTCCTGCTACCTTTGGGCTGTACCCCACCCTCTTCATCAGTGGAATTGTGAACTGACCTGTAATACTAACGTTAGCTACTGGACTACCTGAAATTGTTCCTGTTAAAGCACTAGCTAATACTGATACTTTTGCTGGACCGCCTCTAAACTTACCTCCAATAGCAAAAGCTAAATCTATAAAGATTTTACCCGCACCAGTTGCTTCTAAGAATGTCCCAAATAAAATAAACAAAGCGATAAAAGTTGCTGCTACTCCCAAAGTAGTACCCCAAATCCCACTTGTTGACATATAAATAAGAGAGACCATTCTATCATATGAAATATTTCCTATTGAGAACATGCCTGTTAAAAGATGTCCAAAGTAACCATACATTAAGAAAACCACGCCTATTAGAGGTAGAATCCATCCAGTTAGTCTACGAGTAGCCTCTAAAAGCAGAATAATTGTAACTGCTGTAAAAAATTGATCTAGAAAATTAGGGTTTCCAACTCGGTTAAACAAATCTGCATAAGAAAAATAGAGATAAAAACCATTCATTAAGGCAAGAACTGCACTTATATAGTCTAACCAGCGGAATTTAGCTGAATTGCTAATTGGGTAAAGTAAAAATATTAAAATTAATACCAATGTTAAATGCACACTTCGTTGTAACATTGGTGTTAATACTCCAAATCCTCCTGTATAAAGTTGAAATATTGATAGTATTAGCGCAATTGTTAAAACAACTTTTTTTACATTGTTATTTCCCACGACCGCCTTAGACATATTGCCACTCCTTTCTTTTATCTATAACTTTTTTTCTTCAACAAAAAAGTGATATGAGATATTTCAATAATAATCTTGGTAATCTGACTCATATAAGAAGTCATTCTCAAAAATCTAATATTATTCAATTGCATCAACTTCTTTATAATACTTCTCTGCACCTGGATGTAAAGGAATAGGGTTATTAGTTGCTGTTTCTAAAGAAAAATCCTTAATAGCATCATGTGATGTATTAAACTCCTCTATATTTTCAAAAATTGTTTTTGTGAAAGTGTAAACTATGTCCTCATCTACTTCTGAATTAGTAACGATTTGGGCGTTAACTGAAAGCGTTTCTATATCTTTATCTACACCTTCGTACGTACCAGCAGGAATTGTATATTCACCATAATAAGAATGTGTATCGGAGATTAATTCTTGTTCTTCTTTCGAAAGTGAAATAAGGTTTATGTCTTCAGTTGTTGCTAAATCCATAATTGATGCATTGGGACTACCCGCCCAAAAAAGTATGACATCAACATGATTATCCTTTAAAGCATCAACAGCCTCAGAATATCCAATGAATTGCGGATCAATATCTTTATATTTAATATCTAAAATTTCAAGCATTCGTTTCGTTTTAACCTCATTTCCACTACCTGGTTGCCCAACTACAACTTTTTTACCTTTAATATCTTGTACTGAGGATATATTAGAATCGGCACGTACTACAATTGCTAAAGGCTGATCGTACGCTACAAATACGCCGTTTATATTTTGTGGGTCATCCTCATAATGGTCAGTTCCTTCATATGCATTAATAGCCTCGTCTCCTCCAATTATTGCAAATTCAGCGTCTCCATTGTGTAATAAAGATACATTTTCAACCGAACCACCAGATGCTTGATTTGTTAATTTAATAGTATCTTGACCTCCATTTACAACTTTAGTAATTGAAGCACCAACTGGATAAAGTGTGCCGCCAGTACCACCTGTTGTAATGATTGCGTTATTAGAATTGCTAGCGTCTGAATTACCAGAACAAGCTGCCATTACCATAAAAATAGATGTCAGTAAAATTAAAAACATAATTTTTTTAATTTTCATTTATAAGTCACTCCTAATTTTAATTTATAACAATTAAATCAGCTCTTAGAATAGTTAAAAAATCCTGCACCTGTTTTAACGCCTAATCTTCCAGCTTTTACGTATTTTGTAATTAATGGAGAAGGGCGATATTTTTCGCCTAAAGTTTGGTATAAATATTCCATATTACGCAATCTAGTATCCAACCCAACTAAATCTGCTAGCTCCAATGGTCCCATTGGATGATTTAATCCTAACTTTACGGCTTTATCAATATCTTTAGCTGTCGCTACTCCTTCCATAAGCATATTCATTGCTTCATTTCCTATTAAACAATTCATTCTGCTTGTAATAAATCCTGGAAATTCATTTACTTCTACAGTTTCTTTTTTCATCAATTTAGCTATACCTGTTACATACTCAACAGTCTCTTGAGAAGTATCAAGCCCCTTTATTACTTCTATAAGTTTCATTTTATGAACAGGGTTAAAAAAATGCATTGCTATGACTTTTTCAGGGCGAGAAATATGTGCACCTATCTCAGTTGGACTCATTGTTGATGTATTCGAGGCAAATATTGTACTAGGTGAACATAGTTGATCTAATTTTTGAAAAACCTTTATTTTAACTTCCATTACTTCTAAAACTGCTTCTATGACTAAATCAGCATCTTTTACGCATTCTTCTAACTCTAGCGAAAAAGTCAAGTTATCTTTTCCTTTATTTATATCTTCTTTTGTAAGAAAACCTCTTTGTTCACTCTTCTCCCATTCATCGTATATATATTTTTTAGCATTCTTTAAAGATTCTTGATTTATATCATTTAACGTTACTGTAAATCCACTTATCGCTGCAACATAGGCTATCCCTCTTCCCATCGTTCCAGAACCTATTACTGCAATTTTAGGCATATAATATCTATCCTTCCTTCATAGTCGCAAATTTTCAAAAATTGTAGTTATACCTTGACCGCCAGCAATACAGAGTGTAACTAAACCATATTTCGCCCCTCTACGTTCCATTTCATGTAGCAGTTTTGTTGTTAAAATAGCGCCGGTAGCACCAATAGGATGACCTAACGCTATCGCTCCACCATTAACGTTAACTCTATCTAAATCAAGATTAAGCTCTTTAATAACTGCTAATGATTGAGCCGAAAAAGCTTCATTCAATTCAATTACATCAATTTTATCTAATGTAAGTCCACTCTGTTTTAATGCCTTTTGTGTAGACTGCACAGGGCCAATTCCCATAATTTTGGGTGAGACTCCAACACTTGCATGAGCAACGATTTTTGCTTTAGGAATAATTCCTCTTTCTCTAGCAACATTATAATTCATTAATAGTAGAGCTGAAGATGCATCATTTCTACCTGAAGAATTACCTGCTGTTACTGTTCCTCTATCTTTAAATACAGGATTTAAAGATAATAACTTTTCTAATGTTGTTTCCCTTGGATGCTCATCCTGGCTAAAAATTAAATTATTATTTTTCTTTTTAACCTCATAAGGGACAATTTCATCATCGAAAAGACCATTTTGAATAGCCTTAGCAGCTAGTTCCTGGCTTCGTAATGCAAATTCATCTTGTTCTTGACGCCCGATTTCATATAAGCTTGCTAAATTTTCAGCTGTTTCACCCATTGTTAATTTACCGTATTCCTTGATTGGTTGTGAGTTAGGTTGACTCTCTATATTAGGGTCAAGTAATAGTCCATTCCCAGACCGATATCCAAATCTAGCATCACGAATATAGTAAGGCGTAGTACTCATACTTTCCGCACCTCCAGCTATAATTACATTACTTAACCCCAGTTTAATTTGCATATCAGCATTGTTAATAGCTTGTAGCCCAGAACCACATTGACGATGAATTGTATAAGCAGATACTTTTTCTGGTAAACCTGCTCTTAATAATGCAAGCCGTGCTAAATTGGATGAATCAGCGTTTTGCTTTGCCTGTCCCAAGATAACTTCATCTACTAATTCCGCTGATATTCCAGACCTCTTCAAGGTTTCATTGATAACTTTTTCAGCTAACTGATCAACAAGTACAGTTTTTAATGCTCCACCAAGTCTGCCAATAGGTGTTCTTACTGCGTTAACTATTACAGTTTCGTGCATCTATTTATCTCCTCTCAATAATACTCAATCTTTACTATAACTTGGCTTTCTTTTTTCTAAAAAGGCTTTAATACCTTCTTCTTTTTCTTCTGATGCAAAAGCAATAGTTTGTGCTAGTTTTTCTAACATTAGACCAGTATCTAAATCAATGTCTGCTCCTTTGTTTACTACCATTTTAGCAAGTTGTAATGCCACAGTCCCTTTAGATAATATAGATTCTATTACATTATCTAAAGTCTCTGTTAATTTATGGTTATCAACAGCTTTAGTTACCAGACCAATTCTCTCTGCTTCAATCCCATCTACCATCTTACCTGTTAAAATCATCTCCATTGCTCTGCCTTTACCAATTAATCTTGTTAACCTCTGAGTTCCGCCAGCACCAGGCACAATTGCTAAATTTAATTCCGGCAAACCAACTTTTGCATGGGTTACTGCAATTCTAATATCACAAGCTAAAGCTAATTCCAGACCGCCTCCTAAAGCATGACCATTTATAACTGCTATGGTTACTTTATTCGATTGTTCAATTTTTTTATAAATCCCCTGCATTCCTGGTGCTAACGTTTCTATCATAGTTCTTTCATACAATTCATTTATATCAGCACCAGCTACAAATGCTTTGTCTCCCGCCCCTCTAATTACAATAATCCTAAGTTCAGGTATTGAATTCAATTCATCTAATGCCGTTTCAAGCTCTTTAATAGTAGCATTGTTTAGTGCATTTCTTACTTCTTCTCTATCAATTAGAATTGTACTAATATATTTTTCTTTTTTTAATTTAATATGGTTGAACATTTAATCACCCTCTAATTGCCATCTGCTGAACATAGTTTTATTTTCCTCTCCATACAGGTTTTCTTTTTTCAAGGAAAGCTTTGGCTCCTTCCAACCTGTCTTCGCTTTCATATACATTAGGGCCAATATCTAATTGTAATGATTGATACAAGGGAACATCCATTGTCTTCCAAATAGTTTCTTTTATTCGTTGAACAGAAAGAGGTGCACTTTCACAAATCTCATTTGCTATTTCAGTTGCTCTTTCAAATAATTCAGTATTACTTTCTAATACTTCATCTACTAAGCCAACTTTTAAAGCCTCTTCACTCGAAATTAACTTTCCTGTAAATAGCATTTTAGCTGCAATACTAGGTGATATTAATTTTGGTAAAATGGTAGCGCCAAACGTTGCACCCATCCCTCTTTTTGCTTCTGGCATTCCAATTCTACACCCTGACCTAGCTAAACGTATATCACTTGCCAGCGTTATCTCGCACCCTGCCCCCACTGCAGCCCCATTAATAGCCGATATCACTGGTTTATACGTTTCGATTATTGCATTGAAGAGCCTGCCTCTTAGAGGTTTTCGTTTAAACAATTCAGGGTTTTCTTTCGATTCTTTTAAATCTCTTCCACTACAAAATGCTTTATCACCCTTCCCTATGATAATTAAAACTCTTGCATTCTTATCTTCTTTGAATTCATATAAATATTCTATAAATAAATCAGACATCTCAGAGTTAATTGCATTCCTTTTTTCTGGCCGGTTTAAATATAAAAAACTAATTTGACCTTTCTTTTCGTATTCGATAACACTCATTTCTATCTTCCCCTTTCTACTATGCCTTCAACTATTTCCCCTTGAAATTCGGCTTTCTTTTTTCTTTAAAAGCTATGATTCCCTCATTATGGTCATCTGTTTCTTTTATAATTGCGTAGTGAGATGAAATTAAATCTAATGCCGGTTCAAGTTCCATTGTTCTAGAATATCGTACAGCTCTTTTTGTCATTCTAATAGCAACTTGAGGTCCAGCAGCAATTTTTTCAGCTAGTGCAATACTATTTTGAAGAAAGTTTTCTTTAGTATATACATGGTTCACTATTCCATATTCATAAGCTTTTTCTGCGCTAATAAAGTTCCCGGTCCATAATAATTCTAAAGCTTTTGATTCCCCTGTAATCTGTGGTAAGAAAAAAGCTCCTCCATCGCCTGGAACAAGTCCTACTTTCACATATCCTTCACTTACTTTAGAATTACTTATTATTGTGCGTATATCACACATTAACGCCATATCTAATCCTGCTCCTACTGCAGGACCATTTATTGCAGCAATTACTGGTTTATCTATTCTTTTTAAAGCAAGAGGAATTCGATGAATATTTTTCCAAAGTTTGTTTTTATTATCAATTGGTTTCTGATCTTGTTTCATACCACCTACATCACCGCCTGAACAAAAAGCATCGCCTGAACCAGTAACTAGAATAACATTTATATCGTCATTTTCTTGTGCATGTTCTAGAGCACTTACCCACTCATCTATCATTTCAGCATTAAAAGCGTTCTTCTTTTCAGGGCGATTTAGAGTAATAGTCAAAACATTATTTTCAACTTTTTTTAAAATTGTTTCACTCAATAGTTAATCCTCCTTGTAAATCTAATAAACTTTTTGAAAATCATTTTCATCCTTTTGAAGAATTATTTTTCTCTCTTCTAATAATTCGAGTTGATCTTCTGTCAGGTTTAACATTTCTTGAAGTACTTCTTCCGTATGTTCTCCCAGTAATGGTGCAGGTATTACTTCTTCTAGAGGCGAGTCAGATAAACGAATAGGAGAACCAGGAACTTTAATTTTACCTTCTACAGGATGATTCACTTCACGAATCATTTCTCGATAAATGAGATGTTGATCATCTGCAACTTCTTCTATTGATAACACTGGTGCATGAGGAACACTCGATTCAATCAAAATATCAGAGATTTCTAATTTATCTTTATTAGACGTCCAATCAGTAACTATTTCATCTACAATTGTAGTATTTGCAGACCTATCTACATTTGATTGAAAACGGCTGTCGCTAAGAAGATCATCTCTTTTCATTGCTTTAAGTAAAGATTGCCATTGTCTATCAGCTACACATAGGATAGCGATATGACCATCTTTCGTGGGGTATACATTATAAGGAGCTGTTGCCATACCACTATGCTGATTTCCTGTTCTTTGTGGAACATTTCCACCACTGCTATAGTAAGCCCCTAGAGCTGATGCAAGCGTTGGGTAAATTGCGTCATGCATGGAAACCTCAATCAATTGTCCCTCCCCTGTTTTCTCTCGTTGATAAAGTGCAGTTGTAATTCCTCCAAAAAGGTGAATTCCACCTAAGAAATCACACAAAGCAGGGCCAGCTTTTACAGGAGGCTTATCTGCAAAACCAGTTGTTGCCATCACTCCTCCCATTGCTTGAATCGTTAAATCCATTGCAAGTCTATTAGCATATGGGCCTTCAAGACCATAACCTTTTCCAGAAGCATATATAATTTGGGGATTTACTTCTTTTAGGTCTTCATATCCTAACCCCAAACGATCCATAGCACCAAGAGAGAAATTCTCAACAATGACATCAGCTTTTTTAACTAAATTTAAAAATAACTCCTTGCCTTCTTCTGATTTAAGGTCAATAGATACACTTCTTTTATTGGAATTTAGCATAAGCAATTCATGACTGTCGCCTTTTCTTCTTACTCTCAGATTTTCTCCTTTAAGAGGTTCTATTTTTATAACTTTTGCTCCTTGAAAAGCTAACATCAATGAACAATATGGGCCATTATATATTTGACCTAAATCTAAAACCACTATATCTTCTAATGCTTTTTTCATAACCTCTTCCTCCTTCATATCAATTAGACCTACATATAGAAAGCCTTTTCATTTAATCCGATAATCGGTTTAATAAACCTAATATCGGATTTGAAAATTAGTTTACCATAATTCAAAATTATATTCAACATAAAATTTTGATAATTTTAATAACTGCACCAAATTTATCGAGCAAATTTATCGAAGTCAGCAGTAAAACAAATTAAATTGCTACGACTCCTATTATTTTTAAGCCCTTCTTGCCTACCTTAAAATTCTGGATGAAAGTAGAGGAAAACAATACTGAAAAGGACGGTCCACTCGTGTCTGAGTAGGCCGTCCTTTTCAGTATTGTTTAACATTCATATATTTTTTTCTAATGATATAGTTATAATTATTTCAATATCTTAATTTAAGAGATTATTATCCAAATTAGTTACAACTACTTTAATATCCCTCCACTCCCCCCAAAGCAAAGGCGCTCCTCACAAATACCATCTCACGTTAAAATAAAAAACCAGTATCTTCATACTATATTCCAATAAAAACCATTCCCGTTTTCATATATAATTCTATAGAAGCATTGTTTATCTTCAGCACCAAACTTGATATAGATTACTGGTTCACCACCCCTATAGAAAAAAATCTCTTTTTAATTACGCCTACTACTATACTGTTCCAACTTTCGAAAAATAATTTGAAAAATTTGTTTAAAATACTGTATTTACAAATTCTTACTATACCCAGCATAGCTCTTCCAAACCGTATATCCCAATTTATTATAAAAAGCTGTCAGCCCTGTCCAGTCAATGACAATGCGGGAGACGCCCCGTTCTCTTAAAAACCCGATTCCTGCTTCAACAACAGCTAATCCATACCCTTTCCCGCGTTCGTTCGCATCCACTCCTAAAGGTCCAATCCCGCCTAATTCCTCCTGAAACAAAGGAGCCCAGTATACATTTTGAGCGATAAACGGTGCATTTTCATCATTCATTCTACAAAACCCAATGATTCGCTGCCCTTTTTTTAGAATCGCAAATTCTCTTCCTGTACCGCCCTTTTGAAAATAATGAATCGCTTCATATTCCCATCTTTCCGGGAAACACCGATGTAAAAAATCAAGAAATAGTTCCTTATCTTCCAACTCTAACACCTGGCATTCTATCCCTGCTATTTTGGGGACTGCCGCTTCATCATGGACATTATATTTTCGGATCATGTCATGCTCTATCCCGCTGTTTTGGTATCCTTTTTGCGCAAACCAGGATTTTGTTTCTTCCAATTCCATGGGAATACCGGGAAAATAATGCCATGGGTCACGTCCCAGCAGAATTTGCTTTACACCGGCAGCCTTTAAATGCGTTTCAGCATTTATTAACAATAAGGAGCCAATTCCTTGATCTCTTCGGTTCTCCTCCACAAGAAGTACTTGGATCCACCCGATTTCCTTACTCATATTGACTTCCTGTTTTTCTTGGTATCTCTTTGCAACAACAAATCCGACCACATGATTTTCCTCATCGATAGCAATTGCAGAGGCTTTTTCGCATATATTTTCGTCCTCGAAACTATTTTGTTTAAACAGCTCCTTCCGCATTGGAAAATGGCTTCCTATTTCCTGATTCCATAATTGAACCAGTGCATCTATTCTTCTTTCATTCCAAGACTCTAGCCTCATGCTTTACATCTCCTTTCTTTTTGAGAATGTATATAGTAAGCTTTTTCCCTTGTTTTGATGCTGCAATAAGAATTCTTACGGCACTCTTTAACTTCCTTATTTTTTTATCTTTTCATTTCCTTTTTTAAAGAAATCCACCGCATCCCTCGTCTCATCCAGATGCTTTACGGTAACAGGATATTGTAAGGCAGCTACACTCATAAACAAAATATCCATGACCTGCAGCTGTACGATTCGGGATGACGTAGCGCCGCTCCGGAAAATAGGCTCTCTCGTTGTAGATGTATACAGCTTTATATCTGCATGCTCGGTAACCGGCCATTTCCCGTATTTAGTCAGACTGATTGTTTTCACACCTCTTCTTTTGGCAAGATGAAGCATATTTGCAATTTCAACGGTTTCTCCTGAAAAAGAAATACCAAAAACAACATCGTTTTTGCTCATATTGGCAATGACTGTCGCCGCAATATGCATGTCTTCAAAGGCATAGGCGTTTTTATTAATCCGGATAAATTTTTGCACCGCATCCTGTGCAATCATTCCTGACGCGCCGACGCCGATAAATAAGATTTTTGAGGCGTCATTCATCCATTGAACCCCTGTCTGCAGTTGATCAATATCAATTAATTGCGCTGTTTCTCTTATCGTTTGAATACTGTTATTGGTCATTTTATCAATAATAGATAAGGACGTTTCATCCGGATCAATATCGCGGAATCCGTACTCCTCTTTTCTTTGTAAATCACCTGCAATACGGATTTTTAAATCGTGAAAACCCTTCAAATTCAAAGATTTGCATAATCGGATAACTGCTGCGCCGCTTGTTTCACTGCGTTTCCCGAGCTCCTTTGCAGTCAACGAAATAACTTTTTCCGGGTTTTTTAAAATATAATCAGCAATCTTCTTTTCAGATGGCGGGAGACTCAAAAGCATCTCATTGATTCTCGTTATTCCACCGTTTATAAAAGGCAATAGGATCAACTCATTTCTTTTTCTCTCTTCACAGAAGAACCTGACTTTTGATTAATGCTTTCATGAAGCTTATACTCCTCGGTTCTGTAATTACAGTGGGACGCATATCTATATCTGCCGTAATGATTCTAACGATATAAAAGATATTTTTTTCGCGTTTTTTTAAATACCCCCAGCTCCTGTTGGCCTTCCTCCAAATACTTTTCTGCTTCTCCAGCCAAGATGTAATTTCTTAAACGCTTGGTTCCTGCCAGTAAATCAAAGAAATACTTCCCATTTTCATTTTCGGTAAATTGAAATTGATTCGGATAGAGTGCTGCGATAGTTTCCACTAAAGTGACCCCTGCTCGTAAGGCATAAAGTGTATGGCGGTTTTCAATATGAAGCTGTACACCGCCGCAGATTTCACCTTCATGTTTTTGATAAGTCGGAACAAAAGATACCGGGCGGGCAAGCACGCCAGGTATTTTTTTATCATTATATACTTTCGCCAGCTTCTGCCCTTCTATAAAAGGAGCGCCAATCCACTCAAATGGTTTTGCTGTCCCTCTTCCCTCGGATACATTGGTTCCTTCTAAAAGACAGGTGCCCGGATATAAAATAGCCGTATCAGCCACAGGCACATTCGGCGACGGCGGAATCCAGAATAAATTCGTATCATCAAAATACATACGGCGTTTCCAGCCTTCCATCGGCACGATAGAAAGGTCGCAGAAGTAAGCGAATTCCTTTTTAAATAACAATGCCAATTCTCCTATAGTCATACCATGACGATTCGGGATTGGCAGTAAACCGACAAAGGAACGCACATCCGGTTCGACCAGATTTCCCTCCATACTCAAACCGGACACTGGGTTGGGCCGGTCAAGAACAATCAGCTTCTTTCCATATTCCATACATGCTTCCATCATATAAGCCATGGTATAAATGTACGTATAGTATCTTGAGCCGATATCCTGTAAATCAAAGACCAGCACATCCACATCTGCAAGCATCTCTTGACTTGGCTTTCTCGTCTCTCCGTACAAACTGTATACCGGCAGCCCTGTTTTAGCATCTATGGAAGAGGATACCTCCTGCCCTTCTTTCGCATCTCCGCGGATGCCGTGTTCCGGAGCATACAGGGCCGTCAGATGGATTGCCGGATGCTCCGCAAACAAATCAATGGATGGCTGCAGTTTTTCGTTTACTCCCGTCATATTCGTAACCAGACCGATCCGCTGCCCTTCCACACGTTTATATCCTTTCTCTAAAAATATATCCAGACCTAACCGTACCAATCGTTCCACCTCCGTACATCATTTAAGCAAGGCTTTCCTCCATTTTGGCAAAGGTTAAATGCGTTCCCCACATCAAAATATATGCAATCACACTTCCGCCAAAGAAAAAGAGGACAGCAGGAATGGTAATAAACAAAAGATAGATAAGCGCCATGACGATGCCCAGAAGAAATACAGTTAATAAAGGATGACCGATTCCAATAAGCAGTGCCCATTTGATATAGTCCACTGCCCGTAATTGAAAATGGGCATAAATAGGGAAAAGATAGAGCACAATCACAGCGAATAACAAAAACAATCCGACAACAGCAAAGCTTGCCATCGTATAGGCTATATGCTCCTGCGTCCGTAAAATGCGAAATTCCATTATCATGAGATATCCTGTTCCAGCCAGAAGATATCCTAAAACATTGATTTTCAGAAATTCTTTTTTATAGTTTTTCCAAAAAACCTGAAAGACAGGAATATCCTTCTCTCCATGGACCCACTTCCGTACCACCGCAAACATCGCTGCCGTAGCTGGAAAAAATCCAACTACACCAAGTCCGACCAGCGAGAAAGCAATCCACAGTAAATTGAGATAAGCAAATCTCGTAATCCATACAGCAAAACGATAATATCCATCTATAAATCCGTTCATCGCCATCCCTCCCGTCTATTCCATTATTCCTTTACAGCCTCATCTATTCTTTAATAGAGCCAATCAACACTCCCTGTACAAAAAATCGCTGGACAAATGGATAAACTAATAATAATGGCAGTGACGATACGATAATCACTGCATATTTGATCAGACCGGCTGTTTTCACCTGATCCACCAAAGATTCGGCTGATCCGCCTGGATCATTCAATTGCATCTGGTTTACTACGAGGATCTCTCTTAAAATCAATTGCAATGGGTACTTATCACGGTCCGATAAATAAATTAAAGCGTTAAAATACTGGTTCCATAAATTCACTGCGTGAAACAGTGCCATAACCGCAATAATCGGCAGCGATAGCGGCAATACAACCCGTATAAATATATAGAAATCAGAAGCTCCGTCAATTTTTGATGCTTCTACTAATTGATCCGGAATACTTTGCTGGAAAAAAGCTCTTGCAACCAGAATGGACCAGGCTCCTACCACGTTCGGAATAATAATTGCCCACATTGTGTCGAGCATTCCCAGAGATTGGACAACAAGGTAAGTAGGAATTAACCCTCCATTAAACAGCATGGTAAATAAAATAAACCAGAGGATAAGTTTTTTAGCCATTAATTCTTTACGTGACAAGGCGTATGCACAAGGCAATAAAACAAATAAGTGAATGGCCGTTCCTACAAATGTGTAAATAATGGTGTTTTTATAGCCGAGCCAAATAGCATCATTGGCAAATACACGTTCATATCCTTTAAACGTGATATCGACCGGCCAGAGCCACATCCTGCCTGAGCTGACTGCTTGCGGATCACTGATAGAGGCACTTAGAACAAAGACCAGGGGATAGACAATCAACACTAATATAATGAGAAGAAATATGGTATTGATCCAATCAAATCCTCTATCTGAAAGCGTAAACCTTTTCATCTTCTATACCTCCTTACCATAGACTGTTGCCGCTTACCTTTCTGGCTGTATAATTAAACACAACCAACAATGCAATGTTGATTGCTGAATCGAACAGCCCGATTGCCGCCGCAAAGCTGTATTGCCCTTCCAGCAGACCTGTTTGATACACAAATGTCTGAATCACATCCGATGTTTTGGCATTTAAATTATTTTGCATCAGCAGCACTTTTTCAAAGCCGACGGTCATAAAGCTGCCGATGTTTAGAATAAATAACACAACGATTGTCGGCAGAATGCTTGGTATATTAATATGGAAAATACGCTGCAGCCGGGATGCACCATCCACCTTTGCCGCTTCATGTAATTCCGGATTAACACCGGATAATGCCGCCAGATAAATAATCGATCCCCATCCGAGCGTTTGCCAGACACCAGACCATGTAAAAATGTGTCTGAACCAGCTTGGGCTTGTCAGAAAATCAATCGGACTTCCGCCAAAAACAACAATAAGACGATTTACTAAGCCTGTTGTAGGATCTAAGAAAATAACAATCATCCCTACCACAACAACGACGGAAATAAAGTGCGGCGCATAGGTTAATGTCTGGGCCCACTTTTTAAACATTCTATTTCTCACTTCATGCAGAGAGAGTGCCAGAATAATAGGCAGTGGAAATAAAATTAACTGATACGCACTTAAAACCAGTGTATTTTTAAGCAGTCTCCAAAAATAATATGAATTAAAAAAACGCTCAAAGTGATCAAATCCTATCCAAGGACTCCCCCAGATTCCAAGGTTGGCAAAAAAGTTCTTGAAAGCAATCTGGACACCGTACATCGGTATATAATGCAATATGATAAAATACGCAACCGCCGGAAGCAGAAAGACATATATTTGCCAATTACGGGCAAAATTCTTTTTCACTTGATAAAATTTACTTCGGGCTGGGACAGAAACGTCATTTTTAACTCCCTTCATTCTTTAACCCCCTATTTATCGGTGTCTGGATTCCCCTCCAGACACCGATAAATTCAACTTCTGTTCAGGATGACAAGTCGTTAATTTTCTTGATAGCGTTCATAGGCTGCCTGCTGGATTTCCATATATTCGTCATAGCCCATCTCTTTAATCGTTTCTACATAGGCATCCCATTCAGAGAAATCATTTTCTCCCGTAATAAAACCAGCCTGCATTTCTTCTACATATTTTTGTAAATCTGTTTCCAATACAGCGATACGGTCATTTTCTTCTGCCGTATACGTAAATGCCGGCCAAATTTCATCAATCAAATACGGCTCCAGCTGTTCCGCAGCTTCTACATCTGCCGGCGCATTCTCTGAACCGGTAAAGTATTCATCTGTAACGATAACCGGGTGATTGCCGCCTGGGTTGATAATATACTTGGCAAGTGCCTGTGTCAGCGTTAAGCCGTCCGGATTATCCGTTATTTCTTCTGTCAGCTTCGGACCGTCCTCTGTTTCTTCATAGGTTTCTCCTTCAATGCCCATAAAGAACATTTTCTGGCCTTCTTCACTCCAGAAATAATCAATCCATCTTAATGCCGCTTCCGGATTTTCGTTTTCGCTGGTGATCAGAAAGTTCCCTAACGAAAGAACAGGTGAGGTAATCCCCGTATACATTTTTGTTCCATCCGGACCTTCTAATGCATTGCCCGGGATAAACTGCTCGCCTACTTCTTTCCCATATAATTCCATTGGGTTATAGAATTGCACAGCGCCATAAAGATCATCCGCGGCACTCGCTAAATGCTGATCGACTTCCAAGGAATAAATATTTTGCTCAATCAGTCCTTCCTCGTAAAGCATATTTAAATATTCCAACATTTCTTTGTATTGATCCGCAATCGGATAAAAACGGATATCCTCTGAATTTGGGTCACTGTCGATCAGGGTATGAAGCTGCCCGCGGTTTTGAACCCCAAACGCTCCTGAAATCCAGTGAATGATACGGGACATTTCCGCTACACTGCTTAATGGAATTTCATCATTTTTTCCATTCCCGTTTAAATCTGTTTCTTTCACCGCTTTCAAATATTCATAGAATTCTTCGGTTGTTTCTGGATTATCCATATCTAATTGCTCCAGCCAATCTCCATTTATCCAACCTTTTGCTCCAATCAATAAGGACGAAAAATCTGGTGAATAGACGGTCGGGATCGAATAGATATTTCCATCCGGGAACGTAATCCCTTTTCGAATATCCGGGTTTTCATCAAGGACCTTTTTGATATTTGGCGCATATTCCTCAATCAAATCATTTAAAGGGATAAATGTGCCCTGACTTCCATATTTTTGAACATCGGAAACAGGCAGGTTAGCGGAGTAAAATACATCCGGCAAATCGCCGCTGGCCAGAGCCAGATTTCTTCTTTCTTCCAATCCATCTGCCGGCACCATATTCCATGTGATATCCATATTTGTCATTTCTTCATATTCATTCAAAAGCAGCACATCATTCCAATCATCCGCCGTCGTTGCTGCTTTCCCGGCAAAAACCTCTAATTCAATTGTATCCTCCACAATAGGCATACCTTCTGTATTTAAGTTATTTAACGCCTCTTCACTGCCGCCGACATCATCCTTGTCATCGTTATTACATGCCGATAGGGCAATTAACGGCACAGCTGCCAGCATCATGAATTTCATTTTGATTTTCACAGAAAAACCTCCAAGCTTTTTTATTCTAATATAAGGCGGAAAAAAGGAAGGAATTTCTCCCTTTTTTCCACTTGTGAGGCTATTACTTACTGTCCTTCTTCATAACGTTTCAGTGCTTCGTTTTGAATTTCCATATACTCATCGAGACCCATTTCTTCCAATGTCTTCACATAATTATCCCACTCGTCAAAGGACGTTTCTCCCGTAACAAATTGTGCTTCCATCTCTCCAACATACTTCTGAATATCCGCTCCTAAAGAATCCAGCGCTACTTGTTCCTCTTCTTCATAGAAGAAAAACGGCCAAGGCTCTTCAATCAAATAAGGAGCCATGTTTTCTGCGTTTTCGAGATCCTCCGGCTGAAATTCAGGCGCTGTCGAATATTCCGGATTTTCAATCACTGGATGCCCTCCGCCTGGATTAATAATATACTGCGCCAATGCTTCTTGAACCGTTAACCCGTTTGGATTATTTGTAATTTCTTCCGTTAATTCCGGACCATCCGGCGTTTCTTCATAGGTTTCTCCCTCTAATCCCATAAAGAACATCTTCGCTCCTTCATCACTCCAGAAATAGTCAATCCAGCGAATCGTTGCTTCCGGGTTTTCATTGACATTGGTAATGGAAAAATGCCCCAGACTATTTACTGGTGAAATGACAGAGGTAAACAGCTTATCTCCATTCGGACCTTCCAGTGCATTACCAGGAACATAGCGTCCGCCGACTTCTTCTCCAAAATAATCCTTAGGATTAAAGAAGTTCATCGCAGCATACTTTCCTTCTGCTCCATTCGCCAGAAAATGATCGACTTCAATCGAGTAGATATTTTGTTCAATCAAGCCTTCTGTATATAGTTTGTTCATATATTCCAGCAATTGTTTATACTCATCCGCTGTACGGTAAAAACGCAATTCTCCTGTTTCCGGATCTTCATCAATGGAAGGATGCAAAATTCCTTTATTTGATACACCAAATGCGCCGGTCAGCCAATGGAATAAACGATCCATCGACACACTGCTAAATGGAATCACTTCATTTCCGTCAACGGATAATTCTTTGGCTGCTTTTAAATATTCATAAAATTCGTCCGTCGTTTCCGGGTTATCCATTCCGGTCTCATCCAGGATTTCTTGGTTTATCCACGGCTTATCATCCATCAGGGAAGTCGCCGATTCTGGATCTCTTAATCGGGGAATGGCATAGATATTTCCATCAGGAAATGTGATGCCTTGTTTGATTTCAGGATATTCCTCCAGGTATGCCTTGATATTTGGAGCGTATTCATCAATCAAATCATTAAGCGGAATGAAAATTCCCTGCTCGCCGTATTTATATAAATCGGAATTAGGCATATAAGAACCGTAGAAAAGATCCGGCAAATCGCCGCTTGCTAACGCTAAATTTCTTTTTTCTTCTAACCCGTCAACCGGAACCTGATTCCAGTTCATATCAATATTCGTCATTTTTTCATATTCATTTAAAACAGGAACATCATTCCAATCATCTGCCGCTGAAGCAGCTTTACCTGCGAATACATCAATCGTGATTTCTTCCTCCACAATTGGCATCCCTTCTTGATTCAGATTTTCGAGTGCATCCTCACTTCCTCCGACAGCTTCTTTTTCATCTTTACTGCACGCAACCAGCACGGCTAAAAAGGAGATGCATAATAGAAATAAGATTTTCTTACTCTTTTTCACTCAAAAACCTCCCCCTATTTTATTTTTCTTTCTCTTTCAAGATTCTTAATTAAATAAAGCGCAGGGTATTTCCCCATTCGGATACTGTGAACAGCAGCTTTTGTCCCCCCTATTATTTAGCTCACCCTCCCCTCCTCCTTTCGTACTTTACTTCCTTGCAGCTGATCAACAGCTTTAGTAATCATGCTGCTATCCAATATTGACTGGGAGTGTGCCTCTCGCTTTTTCCCTGCCAAAAATTACTCCAGCGGCTGCCTGTAATGCAGGATAACTAGGTTCATAGGTATTGATAAAGGCTCGCAATTTGTTTAGATAATGAAAATCATATGGATTTCGTATGCCAACGCCAATAATATTGCTATTATCTTTTACTAATCGATTAACAAACGCAATAACAGGGCTCTTTTCCGTCACAGTCTTTGTTCCTAAAATGATATAATCAACTTTTTTAGCAGCGTGAACAAGCTTTTCCATCTCATGCTCCAGTTTATTTTCGTCATACACCTCCACAGCTGCGTGCGGAATATATTCTCTTACTGCTGAGCCAAGTGACTTCTGCTGCGACGTTTTATCTTCCACCTGCGTCATGAAGCTGTGGGCTGGTTCTAACACAAGGACTTGCAGCTGTTTATCTACTTTTAACGGCAGCAGCTGATTATTATGCACCATTGTGACGCTTTCTCTATACACTTTCCGGGCGAGCTGATGATGCTCCTTTGAACCGACAATTTGTAAGGCTTTTTCTTTATCTGAGGATAAGGTGTCCTCCCAGGAGGTATACTTTTCTTTTAACAGCTGGATGCGCTGAAATGATGCTTCAATACGGGAAGCATGTAACTCTCTGCTTTCTACAGCATCGGTTATTGCTTGGATCGTTCCTTTTTGAACAGGGTACGTATGGGAAACCATGACAAAATCCGTACCCGCCTGCAGTGCTTTTACTGCACCTTTTTCTGTTCCAACGGAGTTTGATACCGCTTTCATCTCCATACAATCCGTTGTAATCGCTCCTTGAAATCCAAGCTTCTCCCGTAACAGTTTCACATACACTTGCTTCGATAAGGTTGCAGGCGTATTTGCTTTCGGCTCAATTGCCGGAAAATAAACATGAGCAGCCATGACAGTGTCTGCACCAGCTTGAATACAAGCTTGAAATGGAACTAATTCCACTTTTTCCAGCCGTTCCACCTCATGCGATATCACCGGTAAATCTAAATGAGAATCCACACTGGTATCCCCATGGCCTGGAAAATGCTTTAACGATGTCATCACCCCGGCATCCTGCAGTCCTTTCATTATTGCTTTCCCAAACGCTGCAACCTTTTGGGGATTTTCACTAAAAGAGCGCACACCGATAACTGGATTCTCAGGGTTATTATTTACATCTAAGACCGGCGCCAGATTCCAATTGATTCCCAGCGCTCTTAGTTCTCTTCCCGTTGCTAAACCGACTTCATAAGCATGCTGCGATTCATCTGCCGCACCAAGCGCCATCGCCCCTGGAAAGGTTGTCATCCCTTGATGCATTCTGCTGACGACCCCGTTTTCCTGATCCAGACAAATAAATAGAGGCTTTTCATATCCGGCGGCTTTTGCTTCCTTTTGTAAACTGGAAGTCAATTGAAGAACCTCTTCCGGCTCACCGATATTTCGGCTAAACAAAATGATAGAACCAACATGATAATCATGAATCAATTCTTTTATTTCGGGCGTGATTGCTTTTCCGTTAAACCCGACAACGAGCAGCTGCCCAATTTTTCTTGCTAACTTTTTATTACTCACAAAGCATCCTCCTTTATTCATCAAACGCACGGAAATTATGATAAATTTCCTGCTGTGACAATACGATGGTATAAATTTCTGCCTAGTGAACCTTCCTGCATCGGATACGGACCTTCAAAATAAAGCCGATTTTCCTCCAGCTCCTCTATTTTATTGATTTCTCCTCCGATGTACTGATTGAGGCGGTACATCACCGTATCAATCCGCGTAAGCACGCCGCCATACCGAATCTCAATAATTTCCCAGCCAAAGGGTTTATGGAGAGAAAACCATAGGGTGCGATGTGTTTTCCGCAATGTATCCACACGCTCTTTTATCTCTTCTAAGATAGGGAGCATATCTTGAAGCATTCCCATATTTTGGTTATCATATATTACTTTTAAGTTTCTGCCTATTTCCGCTTTGTTACTGAGCACATGGGATAATTGCCGGTAAAAATGGAACAACAGGCTCCAATCCTTATTTCTTTTTGCTGCCCGCTCTAATTTGGCCGTTAAAAGCTTATAATGTTTGTTCAGGGCCAGATTTTTGATATTCTCATCATACAAACCAATTAAAATATCTTGCCATAATAATAGCTTGGATGGATTGGAGGTCTGTAAATTATGCTTACTGACTCCAGGTGTTTCATCCAATTGAGTGAACAGCATAAAATCATCAAAATGAGCACCCGTACAAAAACGAAACCGTTTCTGCAAATGGGCATCGGAAAAATATTCCTGATAAGCATGTTCGGCAAATAACTGCAGGACTGGCAAAGCTGTCATCATCGGTGTCTCCGCTCCATTATCTCCCCACATCGTGACGAATACTTCCTTGATATTCTCTTTTTTACAGGCACGTAAAGCTGCTTCCGTGGTGGCAAAGGCTTTTCCATAATTCGGGGAGATTCCATTCCACGTCCATACACCGCCCGCAAATACCGGATTATCCTTTAACGCCTTATGCTTCTGAATAAATGTACGATAAAATGCTTCATCATCATGGTAATAATCCCAATAAACAAGCTGCGTATCTGGGATCGATGCTATGGCCGATTCAGGAATATCCGCTTCCAGATCATAATATCCTCCATGCTTGGACCCAAGGCGAAAATACATGTCACTCCAAATCATCGGCTTCAGCTTTTTTCTCTCTGTAATAGCTGTTACCTCTTGCAAATGTTTATTCATAATATCGAATCTTTTTTCATAGCCATGCTTATCCAAATATTTCCCTAATCCCAGCTGATGTGCTTCATCCATTCCAATGTGAATCCGTTTGGATTGGAAGGGACGGCTTGCAGCTTCAATAAGATGTTCTAAAAATGTATACGTCTCCGTTGCGCCGGCCAATAAAATGTCAGCTGTATCGCGGAGAGGAATAGCGTAGTTCCATTTTAATGCCTCGGTTAAATGAGCTAATGTCTGAATACAAGGAATCATTTCAATCCCTAAATTCGCTGCATACCGATCACATTCCCTGAGTTCTTCTTCTGTATATCTTCCACGCATATAGCCAAAATAGGGATATTCCTTTACTTCATATGTATCTTCTGTATAAATCATCAGCGTATTTAACCCCATCATGGCCATTTTCCGTAACAAATCCTTTATCCCGTCTACCGTCATAACTGCATTTCGTGAGGAATCCAGCATCGCACCCTTCATCGTAAATTGAGGATACTCCACAAGGGTAAAATCTTTTTCCGTATAAAAATGCTCCAGCCATAATCCAATTCCTCTAAAAAAATGAATCTTTTCCTGAAATAAGATTTCACCTTTTATGTTTTCATTTTTTACCGAAAGGGGTCCTTTTCTTTGTTTCACATGAATGTGATGCCCTTCCTTGGCTAATTCAATACCCAATTCCTTTAAAAGCAGCTTCAGCCCCTTTTTCACCTGTGACACATCACCTGTTAAATGAAGTTTCATATCCAAACCGACCTCGCTTTTCTTTCATTTGTGATTTTTTCGTTTTAGAACGTTAACGTACGTATTTGAATATTCCAAGCTGCACTTTTTGGTTTGTATTAGAATATGCTTCTAAAAATTGAAATAGAATATCAGATTTTCATTCGAAACATTGTTATTCTGTTTTATCCTGACTGAGCGTCCAGAAAACGCTCATTGTTATTTTCCCTCGTCTTTTAGATTTGGCTTGAGTTCCAACACCTTTCCGCAGTTTGATGATAAGAATCATTAGCAAGTGCTTATTGTACAATTTTTCCGGTTTTTAGAAGACATACGAAAAACTCCCTTTATAGCAGGAGGGAAATCTCCAGCTGCTGTAAAGGGAGCGTATCAAATGATTTTTTTTACCAAAGAGAATATTAGCCTTGTTACCAGTCAAAGAAAAATTTTAACATTAAAACGATAGTTGCATATCCAGCAGCCCCTGTTAAAAACCATTTGAAGTGGGCCTCTCTTTCTTCCGGCATCTCATATTTGATAACGTTTAGAATCATCGCACCGGAAATAAAAGAGAAAATAATAGTGAGGACAAGCGTATTAAATGTTACAAATGAACCAACCAGCCAGCCGATAACGATTCCTGCTGCCAGCACGTACCAGCCATATTTATTATACATTTCTGAATTTTCTCTCCACATATCATGAGCTACTGCAAAAAAGTGCAGGCCAATAGCTGAAGAATAAAAAGCGACTTGAATTCCTTGTACCTGTGATTGAATAACAACAAACGAAATTAACATATTATAAATGCTAAAAAAGATTATTTGCACCCAAAAAACGCGATTTTCGATGACCTTTCCCTGAGCAGTGTCTGACTCCTTCTCTGATTTGTTCAAAGACCGATTTACTATATTTTGAATGCCGAAAAAAAGCAGCATGCCAATTAATCCAACAAAATATAATTCCGATTCCATTGCCAAATCATCTGTATCCTGCAAGCTTGCCTGTTCTTCATGAAAAGCAGGTAATACATAGACAAAGATATACGCAGCTGCAATCCCTCCGGAAAAAGACAGCCAACGATCTCTTTTAATACGATCAGAAGGCAGTATCTGATTAGTTAATAAATGAATGGTTATCAAAATAACCCCAACAACGAACGCTCCAATTGTCAATATTTACACTCCTACGTTCTAAAAATCTTTCCTTCATTCAATAACCTGTACCCCTAATCACCTCGTTAAAAACTAGCTTTATCATCATTCTACTCTTCTTATCATCCTATTGAAAGCAACTTTAGAACAGGCATAATGGATAACTGGTTTCCCGCCTAAAAGTTCTTTCGGTAAAAAGGAAACCATCGTCTGCTTTTCTATAGTGACCTCTGCATTTTGGACTTGCCACCGCTTATGCTGAATATCCCCGCGATATAAACAACCCTTTTTATATGACCAGAAGATATACCGTTCCAACAGCCAATAATCAAGACTTTCTTTTTCCGGATAAAAAGCTGCTTCCACCGGCGTATAGCTTGCTTGAAAATTAGCCGCCAGCTCCCCTTTACGTGAGCTCTCCAAATAATAGGCGCCAGCTGAGCTCTCCATTTTCATATCTGCATGAAGAAAAGGAGCATGTACTATTTTTGCTCCTAAAACGACAACGAATTTATTCGTATCCATCGTAAAGAAATAAACCCCTCTTTCTCCATTTCTTTTTACATATGTTCTTACATTCAGCTGCAGCATCGGGCGCAGATAAGGGGTTCCAGGCAGATAGCGAAAACGGTTCTTGCTTACTTTGAAAGCAACAATACTGATCCACGCCTGTCCATCATAAGTATCCAGTTCTACTCCTTTGGGGAGCTGCCCTGCTAAAGCATCCCGTGATACTGGCAGGTGGATAAATAGCAGGTGCTCCCATTTTTGGAGGAGAACCCATGGAGAAGGATGAGGCATGCCTGCTTTTTTGATTGTTTTTTTAATGATCATATGAATTTTTTCCTGTTCATGTTTTTTTAGATATGTTTATGCATCCATTAGTCTAAACAGCTTTGTACTCCATTATTCGCTCTGCTTCAAAAAATGTATATCAATCAGGTAGCCCATCCATTTACTTAGCAACAAACTTTCCTCTTCGCTTTAATAATACATACTCCAATGTTCCTGTCCCGACAAATATTCCACACAGGATGAAAACAAATCCAATGATATGAAATAATGTTAGGCTTTCATTTAAGAACAGTACAGAACCAACTATTGCAAAAAGCGTATTCAGATTCATAAACAGCGTTGTTTCCGCAGGACCTACCTGCTTAATCGCCAAATTATAAATAATATGACCAAAGGCCGTACATAACAGCGAACTAAAGAGAAAAACCAGCCCCAGTTTCCATGAGAACAGCTGGGTTAAATCGGAAACTTGGTTATCAAAAAGCTGACTCGTCAGAAAGATAAAACCCGAGCCGATGAAAAGCATAAAGCCCGTACTCAATATCGAATCGAAATCATCATGGTATTTTCCTATTAAAATAAAGCTGAAGGCCTGCACTAAAACAGCAAAAAAGACAACCACATCACCTATTGCTATACTGTGAAAACCTCCTCCTGAACTGGTGGTAAGGAAAATTCCAGCAAACCCCAAAACAAATCCAAATAAACGTAATTTCGGAACACGCTGTTTTAATAATAAAATCGCTAATAAAACAGTCAATAATGGACCCGTCCCTAAAATCAAGCTGCTGTTTACACCAGAGGTATATTTTAACCCGACACTTAGCAGCGTATGATGGAGGACAACATTAAATATCCCGACATAAAGGATAACCTTCCATTCTTTTTTATTAGGCCACCGAAACAGCCCCATAAATAAACAAATTAAAAGCACCGCAGCCCCCGCAACAAAAATCCGGAGCGCCGTTACTAAAATCGGATCGATATCAGTAACTAAAACCTTAATAGCGGAAAGGTTGAATCCCCAAAACAGCATTACAATAAATAAGAGGATATGTATTTTTTTCAATTCAACACCTGATTTCTATTTAAAATACAGAAAATTTTAAAACAAATATGTCTTTTATTAAACTATCATATTGGGTGGGGGATTTCAAAAGGGGGGGTTTTTTTGATTTTTATGTTTTCAGTATAATCTTCCCTTTAATAAACTAAATTATAGTTTATTAACATCCAATCAAATTTCATCCTGACTGTTTTTATAAATTTACGTTTTTGTTAGTTTAAAGGAGAAACATACAGAGAAAAGACTGATATAATTCATAATACACTTTGGCAACTATTTATAAATCCATACTTAAATTATATGATAAAATCAGATTGCAATCTATTTCTGAAAGTCATTATCGTATATGGCAAAGTGCTTGAGAAAATATGCCATTATTTAGACATAAAATTTCATAAATGAACAATACTTAAATACAGGGCAAGAATTATTTAAGAAACAACAAAATGTAGAAGACACACCCGTACAATATGTCAGCATAAAAAAACTAAGGCATTCCCAAATTTTTTGGTGAACCCCTTAGTTTCGCTTATATAAATTGGTTTACGGTTTACTTATTCGTCAATGGAAATAACTTCTGAAACAATTACCTGCAAATCATAAGTTCAAAATTTGCCAGATTAAATACTTTTGAGCCAGACTTATTTCTTTCAAAGACACTTATACGTATTAACTACATTTTCTATAGTGTATCCATACCTTTCAATAACCTCGTTACCAGGAGCTGACGCCCCGAATGAATCAATACTCATTACAATCCCGCTATCTCCAACATATTCTCTCCAGCCAAGTTTAGAGCCCATCTCAATAGAAACACGTTTTCTTATACCTTTTGGAAGAACACTCTCTTTATAGGCTTCCGATTGTATTTCAAAGCGATCCCAGCTTGGCATACTTACCACATTAACAAATATACCTTGCTTTTCTAGTTCTTTTTGAGCTTCAATAGCTAAGTTGACTTCTGAACCGGCAGCAATTAAAATTCCTTCTGGTTCTTGGGCCGATTTAGAAACCACATAAGCACCTTTTCTCACGCCATCTTTAGCAAGTTCTGCGGAATTCTTCAGTGTAGGTAAACCTTGTCTTCCAAGAACAAGCATCGTTGGTTGAGAAGTATTTTCTACTGCAAGTTTCCAAGCTTCTTTCGTTTCATTTGCATCTGCTGGGCGGATAACGGACAATCCTGGCATTGCGCGGAAAGATGCTAAATGTTCGATTGGTTGATGTGTTGGACCATCCTGTCCTACCGCAACAGAATCATGTGTGAACACATAAGTGACTGGGAGCTCCATTAATGATGCTAAACGGATAGCCGGACGCAAATAATCAGAAAATACAAAGAAAGTACTAATAAATGGGCGCAAGTGATGAAGTGCTAAACCATTAGCAATCGCTCCCATTGCAAACTCACGAACTCCAAAACGCAGGTTTCTTCCTTGATATTGACCTCTTTTAAAATCTCCCTCATTTGTTAAACGTGTTTTCGTAGAGGAGTCTAAGTCTGCCGATCCACCTATTAATTCAGGTAGCTTTTCTGCTAATTTATTCAATGTACTACCTGATGCAACACGTGTTGCAAGTGTATCTTCTGAGGAATACGTAGGGAGATCTATATCCCAATCATTAGCTAACTCTCCTTTTACAATGCGATTTAACTGTTCTCCAAGTTCAGGATAATCCGTTTTATAGATTTCAAACATTTTATGCCATTTCTCTTCAGCGGTCTTTCCATTTTCTTTAATTGTGGCAAAATCCTCATATACTTCTTTTGGTACATGGAATGGTTCATATTCCCATCCGTATACTTCTTTCGTACGTTCAATTTCCTCTTTACCTAATGGGTCACTATGTGCATGATGTGTTCCTTGTAAGTTCGGAGAGCCATATCCAATTGTCGTTTTTATTTCAATAACAGTTGGACGTTCCTTATCTAGTTTCGCCTCTTCAATCGCTTTTGTAATCGCTTCTACATCATTACCGTCTTCAACATTTAGATACTGCCAACAAGCAGCTTCAAAACGTTTTTGAATATGGTCGCTAAACGAAATATCTAAATCGCCATCTAAACTGATATCATTAGAATCGTAAAGAACAATAAGTTTATCTAATTGAAGGTGTCCTGCAAGGGAAATAGCTTCATAGGAAACACCTTCCATTAAATCGCCATCACCACAAATCGTATACGTATAATGGTCTATCATTTTATAGTCAGGCTTGTTATATATTTCAGCTAAATGCTTTTCTGCAATTGCCATTCCAACACTTACTGGAATACCTTGACCCAGTGGACCTGTGGTTGCCTCTACTCCAGGAGTAATTCCATATTCTGGGTGACCAGGTGTTTTACTGCCCCACTGCCTGGTTTGCTTTAAATCTTCGATAGTAATAGGATACCCAGATAGATGTAATAAATTATAGAGAAGATTAGACCCATGCCCAGCAGAAAGCACAAATCGATCTCGATTAAACCAGCTTGGACTTTCCGGGTTAATACTTAAATGTTTTTTCCATAATGTATACGCCATTGGTGCTGCTCCCATTGGCATTCCTGCATGCCCATGCTGAGCTTTCTCTACACTGTCAATTGTTAATGTTCGAAGGGTATTGATGGATAGTTCAGAAATGGTATAATCTTTCGTTGTCATTAAAAATCTACCTCCAATATAAGATTAACTCTCTTTTATGATGTGATAGAACAAGTACATATAGTTGGAAAATATATATACTTGTTCTACAACGTACTTTTTGCTTAACCTACTTTCGTTTCTTCTGATCGATTACTATTTTTCTTTTTTCCTGGAATAATCATCAGAAGAATAATCACTGCTAAGCTAACCGTAATTGCAATGGGCCCTGCATAGTTTGCCAGACTTCCAAAGAAGATACCTGATACGCCAAAATCTGCATCAGAGAAGGTGGTATTTGCAAATCCTAAATCTCCAAGTACTGGCATTAAGAATACTGGCAAGAAGGAAATAATAATCCCGTTTACAAATGAACCAGCTACCGATCCTTTAAACCCGCCAGTAGCATTACCAAACACTCCAGCTGCTGCTCCAGTAAAAAAGTGAGGAACTACACCAGGGAGGATAATTACTCCTCCTAAGAAAATCATGATTACCATACTTGCAATACCGCCTATGAAACTAGCAAAAAAACCAATTAACACGGCATTAGGTGCATAAGTGAAAATAATCGGTACATCTAATGCAGGTTTTGCATTTGGAACAAGCTTTGTAGAGATACCTTTAAATGCTGGTACAATTTCTGCTAGAACTAAACGTACTCCTGAAAGAATAACGTAAACTCCTGCAGCAAATGTACCTGCTTGAATTAATGAAAATACAAGAAAGTTTGTGCCCCCGCTTAATTCTGCTTCAATAAATGTTGGCCCAGCAAAGAATGCAACAATCAAGTACATTACTACCATAGTTAAAGCAATACTTACTGTACTATCGCGTAAAAAACCTAAACCATTCGGAAATTTAATATTTTCTGTAGAAGTTTCTTTACTCCCTTTAAATAGTTTTCCAACTAATCCGCTCGCAGCATATCCAACAGCACTAAAATGACCTAACGCCACATTATCGTTTCCCGTTAATTGACGCATGAAAGGCTGTAAAATTGCTGGAGATAATGTCATTACTATCCCTAAAGCTACCGATCCTGCTGCAATTAACCCGAATGTGTCAAAACCGGCAACTGCCATAATAACTGCCAGCATACAAGCTAAATAAAGCGTGTGATGTCCGGTTAAGAAAATATATTTATACCTGGTGAAACGGGCAATTAATATATTAACGATCATCCCAAAAAACATAATCAGGGCTGTTGTTGTTCCATACTCGGTTAACGCCAAAGCTACAACAGCTTCATTATTCGGTACTACTCCAGACACATTAAAAGCCTCTTCAAACATGGCACCAAACGGCGTTAATGACCCGGATAGAATACCAGCACCAGCTGCAATGACGAGGAAACCAACAAAGGTTTTTGTCGTTCCTTTTACAGTATCCGCAAGACCTTTCTTCTGAGCAATTAATCCAATTAAAGCAATTAAAGCTACGAGTATTGCCGGTTCACTTAAAATATCAATCATTGTACTCATATGGAAAACCTCCTTTTTCAGTTAAGCTGTTTTTATAGATAACCTTTTTCACGCACCACTTTCTCTACTTTTTCACGCAGCTCATCCATATCAATAATACTTTCCAAAACCACAATCTCACCTAAATGACTTCCCCCATCAGCAATATCCTTAGCAAGGAAAAAGACATCCGCGTCTCCAGGCGTTGCAGAACTCAAATCTGAATGAGCAACCTCTATACCTTCTACACCTAATTCTTGTAGAATCTGATTAATATTCATTTCTACCATAAAACTTGTACCTAATCCTGATCCACACACTGTTAAAAATTTCATAATACCTTCTCCCCTTCTTGGATAATAGATATAATTTCATCTATAGATTTTGTTTCTTTTAAACGGTTAATTAAAGTTTTATTCCCTAATATTTTGGTTAACTGGGCCAAAGCTTTTAAGTGCGCTTCATTGTCCACTGCAGCTAAGCAAATGAATACATCAATTTGATGATCCTCTTTACCTAATAATGCAATGGGCTGTTTTAACTTCAGCAGCGACATTCCTAATTTATTCACACCATTTTCAGGTCTTGCATGTGGAATACCGACACCCTTGCCAACATGGATGTAAGTTCCTAATTCTTTCACATTTTTTATCATCGCCTCTACATATGATTCTTGAATAATATGCTGATCAAGTAATGGAATAGAAGCTTTACGAATTGCTTCTTCCCAGTCAAGTTTCTCTTCTGTAAATTGAATCATATCTTCGGTTAGTAATTCGGATAACATCGGTTTATACACCTCTTTCTGATTACTTGTTGCGTAAAATAATTGGACGAGATTTCCATACAGTTTTTCTTCATTGATGACTGTTGCATTTTTTTTGATAACACTCATAATCTCATCAATCATCAAATGCTTTGATTGACTCGATAAATTAGGAAAATGTCTATAAACCGATTGTAGTAAATGTTTTTTCTCCACCAGAGTCATCAAAGGCTTCACTACAAATGTCGGCTTTGGAGATTCTACCGGTATGGTTGAAAATACTAAATCATAGTTTTGTACAGATATATCTGTAAATTGATCTCCATTAAACACCTTAGAGAAATAAATTTCAGGAAACAATTCTTTCAGCTGAGAAGCCAGCATCATGGATGAACTGATTCCATTTGCACAGACAATTAATCCGGTAATTCGCCCAATCTCCATTGTATTTTGGCGATCAATAATACTGCCAAAATGCATAGTGAAGAATCCAATTTCATCATCACTAATTTCTTTTTTTGTCCAACTTGCTAATGGCGACAAGGAGCGTTTTACAAATTGGAATAGCTCAACATACTCTGATTGAATCGTCGTTGACAACGGATTATGAAAAGGAATTTCAAATAAAATTCGGAAATATGCAGGCACTAAATGATTAAACAAACTCTCTTTTAAAAGCTGTTTATTCTTCACAGGAAGGAGCGTATTTTTTTCAAATTCTTCAATAATCTTCTCAGATAATGTTAAAAGTCCTGGATTGTCAACCCGTTGAATATGTTCGGTTGCAGTTAATAATAAAATCGTTACCAGATATATTTCGTTTTCAGATCTGTCCTCTCCATACAGCTGTTTGAAAAGAGAACTTGCCAAACAAAATAATGATTGATTTTCTAACAGCTTCTTCTCATTCTCTGAAAAGAATAGGACTCCTTTTTCACCTGCTTGAAAAAATGTAAAATAATAAATCAATTCAATTTTTCTTGTTTTTACTAATTGCCCCCCGTGTTCTGCAAGCCATTTTTGCATGACATCATTTGTCCGGTTTAAAAAATTTTCCTGATTCCATGCTCTTAAAATATAAATGATAAATTCTTCTCCCATAGATTGGCTTAATAATTGATGGATGCATGAAATGACGCTTCTCCGCTTCTCCATCTCATTTCCTTCAATACAATATCCTTCATTTCGGCTGTACCTGAAGGCCAGCCCTTTTTCCTGACAATGCTTTTTCAACCTGCGTACATCACTTAATGCGGTATTTTTACTTACTTTAAACAGAGATTGCAAGTGAAAATTAGATACAGGCTCTTTTCGGATATAAACATAGAGATAAATCATGTAAAATCGGTTATCCTCTGAAAAATTATATTGTCCTATGCTCTTATCAGAATGTAATTTTTCTCTTAAAATCTCTCTGGCTTCTTTCGAGATTTGAAAGCGTTGGTGGCTAATTTTTAACTTTGGAATGTTGAAATCTTCCAAAATTCCATTTACCTTCTCAAAATCATACATCAACTGCCGATCGGATAATTTTAACTGTTGCATCAACTCCAGCTTTGTAATCTGTTCATGGTTCATTAATTCTTCAACTAGTCGAATCGAGCGCTGATCTAACATGTTACTATCACCTCTCATTATAATCATAAAACGCTTACAACTTTGCCACAACAACGTTAAGGCACAACTTATGATGAATATATTCACATAGATTGTGCTTTCCTTTTCTTGTTAAAATTGCTTTTTCATAAATACAAATATAAAACTGTTTACATTTAGTTCACCAATGGATGTAATTGCAGAAGTGTTAAATAAGGCATTTATAAATAGCCATTCTGTTTTAATCCAAGCAAACATCATGCAAAACGGACTGTATTATAAAGACCTCCAATGCAAACTGGATGGATACGCGGAAGGTCAGATTCATTTAAAACTGAAAGATGGAAGAACGACCTGCTGCACCTTGAAGGAAATAAGAAATATTGAAATAATGAATCCTTTGGATTGATATGATAAGCTAAATTAAGATACACAATAACACAAAAAGGAGTATCAATATATGACAGAAAAGTATAGATTGTTTTTAGATAGAATAAAAGTACACGAAGAGCACTTACAAAAGGAAGTTAAATTAGCGCAAGAACTAGGAGGGAAATCACCTTACATTGATAATTACCAAAAGAAGAAAATTATCGATGAGGATGGGGAGACTGTTGTTTTTATCTCTAAAATAGAAATCAATGAATTTAAATATAGTAAAGATCGAGATGAAATTTATCATAATCGTATTACCGGTAAAGCATTAAACTATTGGTTAGATTTTGTTATAGATAAAGTTAGAGTATAAAAATAATTTCGGCTGCATTAAGTCCGATACCAAACTTAATGCAGCCGATAATTAAAACTCTAAATTCTTAACATTACTGCTTTCCTTTTAGTAATACCTGTTACAGCAATAACAGAATTTTTTCTTACAACGACTTTTGTAGCAATTTTTTCGGCATTTGTAATAATCATCATAATAGTCGTCTTTTTTACACCAATCATAATCATATTCTTTTTTCTTGTGACAGCGACATTTACAATAATCACCGTGTTTCTTTTTACATGGGTCATAGTAATAACACATAGCTTTATCACTCCTTTCTCAATCAATATACGCAATCTCGGAAAAGGAGTTTGGACAAAGTTAATAATAGCCTAACACATTTTATTTTAAATATAGATTCACGTGTATTAATATGACAAAATAAAAAAGACGCCCTTGGATAGAGCGTCTAAACTTCCTTGAGTTCCAATTGCCAAAGCAAATCAAAATATCCCACAGAGTATTGTATGCCTGTAATTCTACTAAGTGAGGGTTTATTTTATTTAATAAACTTGATAGCAATCTTGACTTATCGAGTTTTAAGTATCTGTTCAATGTTTCTTTAGGTAAAAAATGCTAATAAAATTTTTAACACTTTTTTCATTTTTCAACTCTTCCTTATTTTCGAGATTATTGTAGCATTTTTAATGGAAAATTGTAACACCGCAGGGGTCTTGTAATTTGTCAGAAAACCTTTACATGTTTTACTTTATAGGCTAGATCAAAAATAAAAATCTATTAATCTATTCATTTATCGCAAGAGGAGGTTATAAAGTTGAGGGATGAAATCAATCAAAATAAAATCTTGACTGTCTTAACGATTTTTTCTACGTTTTTAATGGGATTTCTTGATGCTTATACTTTTATCACGCAAGATGGTTTATTTGCCAGCGCTCAAACGGGAAATATGGTAGTTTTAGGTGCAAAGCTGTTTGAAGGTGATTTTATGGAAGCTCTAGTCCATATTTTCTCTTTTGTCGGTTTTGCTGTTGGAGCATTTATAGCACAAGGGGTTATAGAGCGCTTTAAAGAGTACGGCTGGGAGAAGTATCGTATATATCTTTTTCTTCAGATGGTTTTTCTGCTTATCATCGCTATCATTCAGAAAAATATCGGTCCTTCTGTAATTGGATTTCTGCTCGGATTATTAGCAGGGTATGAGCTGACAGTATTTCGTAAAATCAAGTCAACCAATATTAATAATGGGATTATGACCGGCAATACAAAGAATCTCATGAATAATCTTTATTTAGCTATTTTTAATAAAAATAAAGAGGCTTTACATACTTTTCTAACATTATTGCTGGGCTTGTGTGTATTTATGCTCGGGGTAGGTTCTGGTACTGTAGTTCAACTTTTTGGAGTATATTTGAATTTATGGTTGGCATTTTTTATTACTGGACTGTTTTATATCTGGCTGCTTTTAATAAAAATTAAATGACAGGAAAGAATTGATAGCTGAACATATCAATGAAACAGAGGAATGAAAAGCAATGATGAACAAAATGGCAAATATGCTGCGTGAATTAAGTGGTAGAGAAGATGATTTATATCCAAAAAACCGACATTAGATTTGGTACTCCAACCACTTGACCAAGCTATAGAAATCATCGACCGTGAAGCTTCATATCGAACGACTATCCATTCAGATCAAGGCTGGCATTATCAGCATAATAAATAGGTAAGGATATTAAAAGAAAACAAGATTTTTCAAAGCATGTCACGTAAAGCGACCTGTGCAGACAACGCTTCGATAGAGAATTTCTTCGGAATCATGAAACAGGAAATGTACCATGGACAAGGATTAGTTAACTATGAGAGATTAAAGCTTTAAATAGACATATTGAGAAAGCTTAAGTTTATAAAATCACTCCTATTTCATATCCAAATGCTATCACTAAGCCAGCCGAAGAATTGAAAGGAATACTTTGTTAGGAATTAACACGTGCGCCGGACGGATTTTTAAACAACTTATTAAAAATAACCCTAAGGATGGCGCTGTAATCCCTAAAAAGCGTAGAACCGTTGAAGAAAATGAAAAAGGACGCTTCCGAAAAAGTAAAAACTTTATACGAAAACGCCCTTAATGATATTGTTTTAAAATAAAATGTTACCTTTTTGTTACCTTTTAGGGTTTCAGCAACACTTATCAGCTTTGAAACCCTTATAAATCAAGGGTTTCAGCGAATGACTTACATCATCCCAGGCATGAACCACTTTGATATTTTCACTTCTATTGTCTTTTAATTACCTATTATGTAGCGAATATATTAAATGTATTTAAATAATTTTTATAATCATTGGTAATACTTTTTAAATAATTAGTGGTCAAAATAAGGTCAATTCATTTATACGTAATTTTTGAACTTTATTTTTAGCCAATTATACCACATTACAGTAGAGAGGTCTCCCCCTCTCTATTTTTCTGTCTCCGCATCATCATAAGCACCAGATTTAATCAGATGCATACGTCTCATTAAATAATTCTCCAGTTCGCCCAGCCCTATCTTATGTAAACTTCTCACCTCTGACTCATAATAACCGTATGTAATTCCTGTCTGTAAATCTAACGCATCGATAAACCTTCCACCGTCTTCCCGGTCGATGAATGGTATTGTGATTTTAAATTTTTTCTTCATTATAATATACCCTCCTTTTATACTACATATACGACAAAAAGGGACTAATATCCTTCTTTTTTTAATCAGGTTCCAAATATTACATACCGAACTTTCTTGACTATAGGAACGTATATTCTTATAATTAAACGCATATAATAGATACAAACGTATATTCGTATAAGAGGTGTTTGTTGTGGATGAAATTATGATGATGGATTACAGGAATGAACCGCGTCGGGATATTATGTGTATTGATGCTAAATCCTTTTTCGCAAGCGTCGAGGCGGTCGAACGTAGACAACACCCTTTATATGCTCGTATTGCTGTTGTTTCGAAACCAGATAATCAAGGTGGTTTGGTTTTAGCTTCTTCTCCTCGCGTCAAGAAAGAATATGGTGTTAAAACCGGCACAAGGATTTATGAGATACCAAAAAAAGCAAACATAGAAATTGTAGAGCCTCGTATGGCAGTGTATTTACAAAAGAATATGGAGATATTACGTATTTTTAAGCGATATGTAGCGAAAGAGGATTTACTTGTTTATTCTATTGACGAATCGTTCCTCGACGTAACCAAATCACATAAACTTTTTGGCGGCACGCATGACGTAGCTAGAAAAATACAGAATGATGTATGGAGAGAGTTGGGGTTAGTATTGACTGTTGGCATCGGTGACAACCCTCTTCTTGCTAAATTAGCATTGGACCACCAGGCAAAGCATGATGAAAAGAATGGGTTCATAGGCGAGTGGCGTTATGAAGATGTTTCTGAAACAGTCTGGAAAATAAGACCCTTAACTGAATTTTGGGGAATTGGCGGGAAAACGGAGGCAAAACTAAATCGCATGGGGATCCGGAGTATCGGAGAGTTATCGCAATATAATCTTCGTAAGCTCAAAAATAATTTCGGAGTGATTGGCGAGCAACTCTTTTTTCATGCTCACGGAATCGACCGAACGCTTTTATCAGAGGTTTACAAACCTAAAAGTACGTCATTCAGCAGAAATCAGATACTTAACAGGGATTATAAAGATAGGCATGAAATTGAGGTAGTCATTCGAGAAATGACAGATGAGAATGTGGCCAGATTAAGAAAGAATTACTTAATGACTGGTCTTGTGAAATTGTATATTGGTTATTCCAGAGATGTCGTTCAGGGTGGATTTAACCAACAGATGAAGATTCCAGTAACTGACTCATCTAAAATATTAAAAGAACATATTATATATCTTTTTTACAAGCACTACGAAGAAAATACACCTGTAAGAACGGTTAACGTCACTTTCGGCAAACTCAAACATAAGCAGTCGCTGCAACTTAATTTATTTGAACCTGCAGAAGAAACAATACAAAATGAAGAACTTGACCAGACGATTGACCATATTAGGAGAAAATTTGGATATACATCCTTGTTGCATGCTTCGAGCCTGCTTGATGGCGGAATGGCTAGGTTCCGCGCTAAGTTGGTCGGTGGCCATCGTGCTGGGGATGATAAATAATAACGTAACCCACATTATTTAATGTACAATAGGGATAAAATAAAAAACAAAAAAGGGATGAATATTGATGCCGATATATAAAGTTGGAGATAGATGGGTTGCACAAAGGTATCCAAATGATAAAAATAAAATATACGGTAAATAAAATTTGCAGATAGACCTAATCCAAAACAAAAACTTGATTAGCCCTACGATGAAGTGAGGGCTTTTAATCTTTCACCATTTTCAATATCTTATCCAGTTTTTGTTTGCTCCCTGTTTCAAAATATCCTGCAAACGGGCACCCTATTTCACGTACACGTTCTATTACGTTTCCTATTGTAAATGCAATAGGAGTCAATTCTTCATTCACTTCATGCCAATACAAAGGAGTTGAGACAGTTCCTTCTTCCGTTTTTCTTGGAGAATATGGAGCAATTAACGTTTTGTCTTGACCGTGCTGCACGTAATCAATATACAATCGGCCGTTGCGATTCTTTTTCAGGCGTTCAGTCGTAAAATCTTTGGGATACGCTTTCTCCAAAACTTTTGCTACTGCCTCAGTAAAAACCCCTGTTTCGTCATATGTCATACTTCCCTCTCGGATAGGAATATATATTTGTATTCCCTTATTTCCAGACGTTTTCACAAAAGACACAAGGTTTAAATCATCTAACATTTGCTTCAACAATTTGGCTGCTTTTACTGCTAGAGAAAAGTGTTCCCGGTCTGGTGGGTCCAAATCAAATACAATTTCTAAAGGAGTAACTTGCCCGATTCGTTGAAAAGGAACATGATATTCGATGGATCCGTGATTTGCTAACCAAACTAAGCTTTCTAACTGATTACATACAATTAAATCGTCAGTAGCATCTGATGCTAAGTAATCTGGTGCGTAATCGGGAAGACTTTTTTGAAAGAATGATTCTTCTTCTACTCCGTCGGGACAGCGAATAACTGTTAATGCACGTTGTTTTAAAAATGGCAGCATCCATGGCGATATTTCTCTGATATAGACTAAAAGGTCTTTCTTTTTAAAAATATCACGCCATAAGTACTTATCTGTATTCGAAACTTCAATAGGTATCTGTGCCATGTCTAACTGCAGTTTATCCAGTGTACAGTCAGTATAAGGTGTAGAAGGATTGATATCTCTAAAATTAGGTTCTCTCAACTCTTTACTATATAAATCCAGAGTATTGATTGTACTTGTTATAGCTGGTGGCAGATGATACGACCCATCGGAAAACTCACCTTGCTCCTTAAAAAGCTTTTGCACCGTTTCTACTGATTCTTTTGGTAGTCCATGTTTGCACGTACCAACGTTTATTAAATCATCGCCCTCTAATACATTAACAGCAAAATACCCGTTACTTGGATTATACTCTGTTAATACACCTTGAATCACTCTCCAGTTTTTAATCTTGTACCAATCATGATGATTCTTCCCTTTTTGATACGTACTGTTTTTTTGTTTCGCAATGATTCCTTCACTTTTAGATGCATTAACAACCTTCTGAATTTCCTCAATGGATGTAAATGCTTTTACGTATTTTAAAACTTTGTTATCGTTGACTGAATCCAATAATTGATAAAGTGTTTCTTTTCGTAAGGATAAATTATTTTTAGTGAGTTTCTTCCCTCTAATTTCAGTTATATCAAATACCATTAATGATGCAGGCCTAATACTTGACTGCTTTTCGATCCGATCATTACTTTTCATTCGACCACGCATTTGAATTTGAGAAAAATTAGCTTGATATCGATGATTTAAAACGACAAGTTCCCCATCCAACTTTAAAGGTAATTTATTTTTAAAGTAATCGTAATTTTCATTGCACCAATTAATAATCTCAGGAAATTTACTGGAGATGTCATGACTGTTTTTGCTTGCCAGAGTTATCTTTTTATCAGTCCAGCTTAATTCACAACGAAAGCCATCATATTTAACTTCATACAACCAATCATCGCCCTCTGGAATATCAGTACGTTCTATCGGTTTCATCCAATCCATATGTATCACCTCTTTTAAATAGGATGCCTCATATCTTTGTATAAAAAACATACAAATCAGCAAAATAAATTTAAAAGGAGGCACGGAAAATGCACACGATGTGGAAAGGAACCATCAACTTTGGTCTGGTTAATATTCCTGTAAAGATGCACGCGGCTACCGAAAATAAAGATATTAAACTGCGGCAGCTGCATAAGAAATGCAAAACACCAATTAAATATGAAAAAACCTGTCCTAACTGCGGTGATGAAGAAGTTAAAAGCGAGGATATTGTTAAGGCTTATGAATATGCAAGTAACAAGTTTGTGGTTTTGGATGATGAAGAACTGGAAGCATTGAAGAAAGAGCAAGAAGATAAGGCTGTTGAAATTGTTGATTTTGTCCAGTTGGAAGAAATAGACCCCATCTATTTTGAAAAAAGTTATTATCTATCCCCTAATGAGGGCGGATCGAAAGCATATGCGCTATTGAGAGAGGCTTTAACAGATACAGGAAAGATTGGCATAGCTAAAATGATGATACGTTCTAAAGAACAGCTTGCTGTAATCAGAGTGTATAAAGATGCTATCGTAGTTGAAACAATACACTATCCTGATGAGGTTCGGGACGTAGGAGAAGTGCCTAATGTTCCGAGCCAAGAATCTGTTGGCAAAAAAGAATTAGATACTGCTAAGATGTTAATTGAGCAACTCACTACTGAATTTGAACCCGAAAAATATAAGGATGATTATCGTACAGCCTTAATGGAATTGATTGAAGCTAAGAAAAATAATAAAGAAATCGAAATCGGTGGAGAGACAAAAACAAAACCGGATAACGTGGTCAACTTAATGGATGCGTTGCAGGAATCGTTAGATAAGGCTAAAAGCGAAAAACCAAAAACAACAAAACCGAAAAAGAAAACAGCTGCCAAGAAGAAAACAACTACTACCAAGACTTCTGCTAAAAAGAAAAAAGCTACTTCTTAATATATGTAAAGCCCTCGTGTGAAGGGCTTATTTTTTGCAGAAAGAAAGACGCCCGTAATTATCTATGCAAGCGTTCATTCTTTGAGTCCCAATTGCCAAAGCAAATCCAAATATCCCGCAGAACATTCTATGTACGTACTTCCATAAACGTGAAGGCTTATTCTTATTTAACAAAAAAGGCGCCCGCGGTGCAGTTCAGCATAGTGGGACGTCTAATTGCAGAGTTACTAATAGTTGAAATACTGACGATGGAGGTACTAGATCACCTGCAACTCTATGATGACATTATAGCTTAAGATTTTTTATTATGTAAAGCCCCCACAACCAAGTAAAGACTTTTTACTCTTTTACCATTTTCAAAACTTTATCCAGTTTTTGTTTTCTCCCTATCTCAAAATAACTTTCACACAGGCAGCCTATCTCTCGTATTCGTTCTACTGCGTTTCCGATTGTCAATGTAGTTGGTTTTAAATCTCCATGAACGCTCTTCAAGAGTCGCTAGACAGAGCTAAAAATGATAAGCCTAAGACGAAGCAAACTGCAATAAAGAAACCAGCTGCCAAAAAATCCACTAAGACGCCTGCAAAGAAGAAAAAGGCAACTTCATGATTACCCTCATTTATTTGAGGGTTTTTCTTATTTTATTTGAGAAATGATGTTTTTATTAACATATTGTGGTATAATTTTTTACATGATTTTTTCACTGAGTATTTTTAATATTTACTTAACTTAAAAGGATGTACAAACAATGAGTCAAAAAATATTAATTGTCGACGATGAACAGCCAATTACTGATATATTACAATTTAATTTAGAAAAAGAAGGGTACCAGACAGTGGTAGCGAATGATGGCGATACTGCAATTGAACTTGCAGAAACAGAGCGTCCTAATCTTATTCTATTGGATATCATGCTTCCTGGAAAAGGCGGAAATGAAGTATTGCGTGAGGTACGTAAAACACAAAGAGTCCCTGTTATCATTCTGACTGCAAAAGATGCTGAATTTGATAAAGTGCTCGGATTAGAACTGGGTGCAGATGATTATGTGACGAAACCATTCAGCAATCGTGAATTAATCGCTCGAGTGAAGGCAAATTTGCGACGTGAAAATGTCCTGGTAGAAAAGCCGACGAAAACACCGAAGGATATTGTGATTGGTGATTTAGTCATATATCCTGACGCATATGTTGCTTCTTGCAAAGGTGTAAAGGTTGAATTAAGACATCTTGAATTTGAACTATTATATTATTTAGCGCGTCATATTGGGCAAGTCATGACACGTGAACACTTATTAAGAACAGTATGGGGTTATGATTACTTTGGTGATATGCGCACCGTTGATGTGACTGTTCGTTGTCTGCGTGAAAAAATTGAAGATAATCCTAGTAACCCATTGTGGATTGTAACAAGAAGAGGTGTCGGATATTATCTGCGCAGACCTTGACAGAAGTATGGCATAACGAAGTCCGATAATATGTACTCAATTAATTTTGCAATTGTTGGAAGTGCTTCTTATTTTGAAAATAACTTAGATCATCATCTAGATAGGGCACTTGATGACCAATACTAGTCAGACTCCAACTCGATTTATAAGTGTTTTGTTCTAATGAAATAGTGTTTTTATCGACTATATCATGTTACAATTTCCCTGTTCGTATAAACAATAAGAGAAGAATGCAGTAATGAGGGCAAAATTTGATTTGGATAAAGATTTAGTAACTGAATAAAAATAACCTTTCGAAATGCTTCAAAAGGGGAGGATTTAAACTAAATTATGGAAAAATGTGTTTTCTGCCAAATCGTTAATAAAAATAAACCAGCCTATATAATTTATCAAAATAAAGATGTAACTGCGTTTCTGGATATTAACCCTGCTGCAAAAGGACATGTATTAGTCTGTCCAAACAATCATATTGAGAAATTAAATGAAATTCAACATCCCAGTATTTCTAATGCCTTGATGGAATCTCTAATCAATGTTTCGAATTTACTGATTCAATCAGGACTATGTAATGATTTTTCAATTGTGCAAGCAAATGGCGATTCAGCCAGCCAACATATTAAACATCTTCATTTTCATATAATACCTAGGCAAAAAAATGATAAAATACATTTTAAACTAGATACAGATAAAATCGCTGCACTAAATGATAATTTAGACAAAGTATATGAACATCTTTTATCATTTAAATGTTCGTCGAAAGATCAGTAAAAATACTATCAAGAATGAAGAGAGTATAGAGTGCTGAAAGATAAACAAACCAATTCTTAACGTCGCTTAAGTTTTTAAAGCCCCCACAACCGTGAGGGCTTATTTTTTACCAGAATTTATCAAAACAATGACTGGATTTTTTCTTACAACGACTTTTGTAGCAATTTTTTCGGCATTTGTTATGATCATCATAATAGTCGTCTTTTTTACACCAATCATAACCATAATCATATTCTTTTTTCTTGTGGCAACGACATTTACAATGATCATCGTATTTCTTCTTACATGGGTCATAATAGTAACACATAGCTTTATCACTCCTTTCTCAATCAATATACGCAATATCAGAAAGAGAGTTTGGACAAAGCTAATAGTAGTTAACAAATTTTATTTTAAGTATGAATTCACGTGTATCGCATACGAAAAAGGAAATAAAAAGACGCCTGCTATGTATGACAGGCGTCTAATTGCAGAGTCACAGTTATCCAAATGCTGAAGATGGAGGTATTAGATTTATGTAACTCTACAGAGCAATTATAGCTTAAAAAATTTTAGTTATGTAACCCCCTTGGTGAAGAAAGGGGGTATTTAATTGAAGAAACCTGTACAAGGTTTACTCTTCAATATATTTATAGTCAAAACAATTAGGTTTTATTCCAAGATAAATCAAAAAGGAAATTTAATTATTACAAGCCCCACACCAGTGAAGGGTTTATTTTTTACCTAGTGTAATATCTTACATACTGCGTGCTGGCAGTGATATACAGTCCGCTCTTAAGCTGGTACATGTAACCATTACCAACTTTAAATTTATCTCTAGCCACTGTAAAAACTTCACCCTCATTAACGATTACCGCTTTGTCATCCCAATTAGCAGTGTTGTAAGTCCATAAGGACGGTGTGATTACCTCAACGTAACCTTGCTTGCCAGAGCCACCACTACCAGATTTACGTTTTAATCCAAGAGCTTGAGCAATACCATTTGCATGACCTAAAGCAATGCGGTCAAGGTAGGCATCTGATTTGAGTTTATTTGCATCTGCTGTGGTATCAATAAAGCCGTTTTCTGTTAAAACTGCTGGCATGCTCGACTGACGTAACACATGGAAATTAGCACGCTTTTTACCACGATTGTTAAAGTCAACCTGCTTCATAACTTCCGCATGAAGCTTATCACGATACGTTACCGTGTTATTGGAGACACTGCCGTTATAAATATAGTCCTCATAGCCAGTTCCTCCACCAGCATTAATGTGGATGGATACAAAATAATCAGCACCCCAGCTGTTTGCATCATTTGTACGCTGTGACAGGCTTCGAGTCGTGTCGCTTGTCCTACTCATACGAATACTATGCCCTTCATAGTCACGATTTAAGATATCTCGTGTTTTTAGTGCGATTTTTAAAGTAAGCACCTTCTCCTGTAATCCGTTTGCAGCTGCACCTGGGTCTGTTCCGCCGTGTCCTGGATCTAAATAAATTTTTGCCATAATAAATTCCTCCTAAAATAATTTTTTATATAGAAAAAGAGCAGCCGTAGCTACTCTTTTGTCTCTCCTTGTCTCTGGTTACCTAATTCAAATAATCCTACTGACGCTAAACCTGCCATTCCACCTGCCCATACTCTTGATACTGCTTCAATATCGCTGAATGGCCATGCCATATATCCAAGTAAAATGCCTGTAATGACTGCTACAAATGGCAGCAAATTTTTCTTAATGGTAAAACCGACCTTCAACGCCTGTACTACTCCTGTGATAATAGGTGCTAACAATGTAGCTAAAACTAAAATTTCTTGCATTCTTATCATCCTCTCTGGGTGTCTTTAAAATAATACTTTTCCATACGATCAATACGACCTTCCATTTGATTAAGCGTGTTGCGTATCTGTTTTAACGTTTCTGTCGTTTCCTGGTGTGCTTTATTTGTTCTATCAAGATGCTCTAGTAACTGCTGTTCTCTGTCTCTCGAATCGCATACTTGACGGTCATACAGCTTAATCAAATCGTCTTCACGCTTTACGTTTTCTTTTCGCTGCTCTCTGATAACGAGTGCGGCTAAAGCTATTGCTAGGATAGCCCAAACAAATTGGGATGCTGCCACCTCCATAATAAATTCCAAGATACTAATCCCCCTACAATCAGACATTAAAAAGAGGCTAGCATAGCGCTAACCCCATAAAAAATAACGCTTATTCAGCGTTTTCTGTTTCACGGGCTGTCAATCGCTCGACAACCTTATTTTTAATCAATTCTGGAATCGCTCCATCTATACCAGCTTGGAAATATTCCGTTATCTGCACAACAATCGCTCCATCAATATTGAGTCGTTCCCTGTCATCGCCTTCAATCGGTGAATTACCTCGAAAACTGACTAATCTAACCTGCTCACCGTCCCGTTCAATGTTGCGTGAGCCAGTTTCCTTAAATTCGTAGTTATTCATCATCCTTATCCTCTCCTTCTGTATTTTCTTCCTCTGCATTTTCAAATGCTTCTGCAAGTATGAAATGAGCCTCCGCCTGTTGGCCGGATAACTCTTTATCAAAGTCATTTACTAACTTCTCGACTGTCTTCAATGCTGATTCAAGGTTTTTATCATCCAGCACAAACTCCTCTTCAAACAACGCCTTATGCGCTTCATTGAATTCTTTCTTTTCTTTGATTATTGGCTGGCCATTATCAAGGAAGATAATCTCCTCCTCATCATCCAACTTGGCATAATCTTTAAGAAGCGTAACTTCCTCCTCCTTCACCTCCTTGTCCTTGTCTGCAATCGCCTTAACAACTCGCATCCGGTGCACGTTTTTCTTACCCTTTACAGACACCGTATTTTTTAGAAAATCAGCTACGTTTCTCAAATCTTTATTCTGTATTTTAACTGTCATGCTGCACTCTCCTCTAATTGTTTTATTCTGTCTTCCATTTTGGTTACTTTATTTTTCAACGCTTGATACTCGATGCGTTGCCAGTTGATTTCTTCTTCCAGCTTTGCATCAATTTCTTGTACTGCTCGGATCGTAGGCGCTATTAACTGCTCATACTGTACGCCGTACATGCCGTCTTCTGATTGATTAACCAGCGACAAACCTGTTGCTCTATCGCCCAATACACTGATTAAATCTTGAGCAACCACGCCGTATTGAACCTCGTTTTTAGTTATCCCGTGATTTAAGTCAGCTTGAGTTGCTTTTAATCTAAATTGCTTTGGTTGTAAATCTTTAATAAAGTCTAAGCCCAAATCTAAAGTCTGGATATCCTCTTTTAGTCTTTTGTCAGAAGATATATTAGGGCTATTTTTTAAATATATATAACTCCACCGATGTAGACCGTTGCCGATATTATAGTTATTCTCATGCGAATTTATCGGTCTAAAAGTCGTGTTGTAACCATCATTTTGCGGGAATGTGTCAAATCGATAACCGCCATTAGCCGAACCGCCGTTGGTGATTATCAACGCACCCTCACTTCCGCCGGTACGAATCGAATCTGCATACACCCTATCCCAACGGTTAAGGTATCGCCCTAAATCATAATTATACGAACCAGTGTTTTGTGGGAATATGCCTCGTCTACCGCTTAGAGCATGTAACCTGAATATATAACCACTCCCGGACCTGTCAGCCAAAGAGTAGATGCCGAAATTTTGACTGATAGCATTAACGCCGTAACCTTCCGAGCCTTCTGTGCCGAGACTGTGAATACGCAATCCTCTAAAGGTAGAGTCATTAACACTATGTGAACCATCTGATACACCAATACCAATCATCGGGTTTCCATTAGTGCCCAAGCTATGGTCAAACTGGATGCCCGCAGAAATGCCATTATTACGATATAGCAGGCGGTTGTTTCGGTTCGTAAACCTAATCATCGCTCCATTACCAAGGCTAAAATCAGCGTTACGCATCGTCAGATTACCGGTGTTGAGGTTCAAGTCCATATTGTTATTATTGGATAGCAACCTTCCCGAGCGCAACGTACCCATATTAGCGCTAATCGCCTGTAGATTTGCAGCATTAATCTTATCAGCGTTAAGGCTGGCAATTTTTGCGTTGGTAATCGCTCCATTTTCAACTTGGGCTGTGCCTATAATGGCACGACCCAACTTTGCACGCTCTATCGTACCATCGGCTATATGTGCATTTTGGATAATGGCTTCATCTATAAGCGATAATCCATTCAGATGGATTAATGCGCCAGATAATCGTATACCTTCACGATTTACGTTGATTTCGGATACTATCTCATCCACGTTTACTTTTAACGTGATGTCATCTGCTAATTGTGTAATTGATGATTCGGCAATAGTCATACGATTTTCCATATCTTCCGGTGCTGGAGTCCAGTCAGTAACTTTATTCCCCTTTTCTAATTGGAAATTATTAAAATCGAAAGACTGACTATAATTTGTACCTATCGCAAAAGTAATTTGAATTGCGATTTCATTTGTATCTCTCGAATGAGTAAACGGAGCAGTATATCTATATATCGTATTACCGTTAGATGTTACTCCTATTTCTTCTCTTTCGAAATCAACACCATAATTTGTATCACCATTCACTAAAACCCATATTTGTTTAGGATAAACTCCACTATAATTTTGAATCCCCTTAAAAGAGAAGATATAGTCATTCCCTTTGCTTATAGATAAGGTTTGATAAGGAGTCCTTAGTTTCGTCTCATTACCTTGGTTATTTGACCCACTCCAAAACCTTCCGAAAGATTCACCATCAACATTTGAAATCAGTGTACTGTAATAGGTATCCCAAAATACTAATCGGTTAAAATTATCTTCGTTCGAAAAATCTGTATATCGCAATAGGTTACGGCCGCCAATACGAATATCGGATACCGTTTGTTGCACGCCCCATGCATATACTCCGACTTCTGCAATAGTCTCCCTTAAAAATCTTGACTCCTCATTAAATTCTGTTTCAGTTACCCGGTTTAAAATTTCGCGTTCGTTCTGTCGGATAAGACTTTCTTGATGCTCTAGATCTTTTACTATGCCTTTTTTATCCGTTTCATAAGTTGTGATGCTGACTGTATTTTCAAACATGTCATCGATATTTTCGATAGTATAAACATCACCAACATTGACCTTATCTACAAGTTGACCATCTATAAATTCCAAGTCATCTGCTATTTCACTAATATCTCGCATCACATCTTCACGTGTTATCTGTATCTCCTTGTCAGTGTAGATACGTGCCTGCTGGTTGATTAAATCTTTGGCTTCCTCACTGATTTGGTCAAAGTCTACGCCGTTTTCACCGATGATATCGCTGATACGATGCAACTCTCTCATACGTTCGGCTAGTTCTGGTCCCCACATAATATCTTCGGTATCAACCCGATGCGTTGCCGCTCTTACCTGTACAGACCAATCAGAAGGCCTGCCATGATAGTTGACTGCTCTCACTCGGTAATACCAGACTTCATCTGTACCGACAGTGTGAGCAAATGCGCTGACATCACCGCGCCATAAAAGATGCTGTGTATCTGGTACAAAGTCCTCTGTGCGACTGCCGTAGACCTCGTAATGCTTGATAAACATTTCATCCGCATACTGCCAGTACAGCTGAATGACTTCCATACCGCCGTAGGCTTCCAAGTTAACAGGTGTAGATGGCTTACGGTTCGGGTAGCTATTTTCATCAATTCGATGTCTTGGCGGGTTGTTCTTAACATCCTCTATTTCTTTCCGTAGGTCGTCGATATCGTCTCCAAGGTCAAGAAACTGCCCCATTTCAACGACCATCGTTCCCTCGATGTCCATCAGGTCATATTCCATGGCTATTACTCTAGCTTGGATTTCTATCGGTCTTGCGAATTTACGGTCGATAGCCTGGCATGTATCACCTAAACGGACTTTTTCGTCGAATAGCTGGACTGATAGGCGGTAGTTTACCTCTGGCTTATTAGCTTTTTGGAGTGCTTCCCAAGTAGCCAGTAGCAAATCCTCTGGGTCTTCGTAATCCTGATTGCTAAAGATGCCAAAACGGTGTTTCAAGTTACCGTCCTCATCATAATGGCCCATTGCGAGCCTGTCTTCATCCGTGCCAACCCATTCCTGGCCCAACGGCTTGTCTACTGGATCGCCATTAGATACTTTCCACTCAACATCAGCAAAATCTATATATCTTGTATATCCACCTGTATGCTCACCGTCTTCATCTTCGACCTCAAGACTTGAGCCAAAACCATACAGCGCTGTTTTCGGATAGGAAAGAACTTCTCTTTCAATCTCGACAACATTATGGCCAATCTCCATTCGCTGACCATGCTCTTTACCATGTCGCTGAATAAGCTTTAGATAGCATCCTGTGATGCGGTTTGTTCTTTCATCAAAGGTAACAACGTCTTTTATCTCACCGCCCCAAGTAGCAATGATGTCCTCTAATGCTTCGGTGCTGAAAATACGATAAAAATTTGTTGTCGCTCTGCCCAGTTCAACCTCTACAACAGCTTGCCAGCGAGTACCTTGTACCGCGGCTTCCATGGCCACATCTACTAGCTGATCGATGAACCGACGTTCCTCTATCACATGGTCGTTTAATTCAGCATGATATACGGGAAGGCAGACAGCCCTTGTCTTGGAGCCGGAAATATCAGATGAATCCTTTAACCGTTTGATAATAAACAGGCGATAGTCCCCTTCATGGTCACGGAAAACAACTTTATTTTCTTCTTTAACATGCTTAGAAGTGGGATGCTGTGCATTTACAACAAAAGAAAAAGGCTCAGTTGGCACGCTGTTTATCTCAATACGATACGGCGCTTCAATAAGCCCAGTTTCTGCAGTTATGACTGTTAACGGCTGTTCATCTTGACTGAATATAAATACTTCCATAAGTTCCCTCCTTTCAGTCTGACGTAAGTAAAATTAATATATTCTTTCCTCATAACTTAAATGGCACGCATGGCTGGCTTTTACAGTCAGCACTCCTGGAGTAAGAGGCTTATAGTTTGATGCCAATCTGATGACATGTCTTAAATCTCTATCATCATTGAGCCATACCTCTCTGCCTTCATATTTAATGGTAAGCCTGTCACCTTCTATAAAACCGAAGCCGAGTAAAATATAAATGCCTTGGTCTGTTTCCAGTTCAAATTCATCTGCATCCTGACTAAAAGTCAGATTAACTTCCCAGGGCGTTTCGTCTTGCCCTGTGATGGTATAAGAGCTTTCGTTCGTACCAACTTCAATGGTCTTCCCGTCCATCCGTTTAGCACTATCCGCACAGGTAAAAGTCATCGTACAGATAAGACTATTACTGTCCTCATCTGGAATGCTTGCATCGGATAGTGTTGCTATGAAATGAGCATCTTCATCAGTAAACTCTAGCCTTTTTTTGCTGCCTTTAATATAGCCATTCAGCCGGTTAAATCTATCTCTAAAGCCGGCACTTGTTTTATCTTCAATTAAAAATTTGACAGTAATCTCCCGCACATCATACAGGGTACTATTCTCTTTCGCCCCATGCATGCCGGGCATTTCCGTCAAGTCCAGCCGGCGATTGAGTATACCTCTACCGCTGACCGATATTGTGACAAACCTGCCAGTATCATCTGTTAGTAGTTCATCAAGATCGTTTCCATTGAATACAGTTCGTAAAGTCATAGAGGTGCTTTGTGCAGCCTCCATAGTATCTATAAATTTATACATAAAGCACCTCCTATCTCATTCTCCTTGGTTTCAGACCAACCTTTTTGATCTGCTGTTCGTCTGATATATCATCCACAAAGGCACTGTACGTCTTATCGCCTAGAGTGAAATTGATATATGCAGGTTGCGGCATTCTAAAATTGCCTTGATGACTAAACTCATGGCTAACACGAGATTGTATTTGAGCATTGGTATTAGCAACTTGTCCGGCAATATCAAACTGCGGTGTTGCCACATCAAATGGTGACGATACATAATCAGCCATTGCGTCCATAATGTTATACACCTTACCAGCATACTGTTCAATTCCAACTGCAATACCTTCTGGAATCCAACGACCAACATCGTCCCTCATAATTCGGGATGGTGATTTAATTTTCAATGCACTGCGCATAGTTGATGCGACACGACTTGCTATGTTGCGTGCTGTAGACATAACGGCGCCGGATCGGCTGTTTAATCCGCCTTGCAAGCCTGCCATTGCGTTAGAACCGACGCCGGACATCGCTCCGCGCAATCCTCTGAATGGAGAAACTAATCCACTAGATAACCTCGACATAATCCCCATGCTAGCCGATGCACCGGAATTCAAACTTCCTTGGAAAGCGCCCATAGATACTCGGGCTAATCCTGGTAATCGGCTCAAGCTATTACTCATATTGGATACGCCGCTTTGCGTGGTTCGATTAAGGCTTTGCATTCCCATGTCAGTTCTGTTAATCATGGCTGTTGTCATAGTAATTATTGAATTAATTACACTAGATTGATTATCAGATATACCATTGCCTAAACCTTGAGATACGAATTGACCAATAGCAAAAAACACACGAGAAGGACTGTGCGTATCAAATTCACCTCTTGCTACGTTAATCACATCTTGCGCAACGGTGCGCATAGCACTTACCGTACCGTCACCCATTCCGCGAATACCGTTACTGAGGCCGAGGCTGACATTATTTCCAATTGTTTCAAATGTAGACTTCGGCAACCCACTCTCTGTCGTAGTGGTTACGTCATTCGTTAAGGTTTCTGCAGCGCTTGTAGCGTTACCTTTGCTACCTTCGATTCCTGTGCCAGTACCTTGACCTACGTTACCGCCATAATTGATATAAATAGATTCAGGCATACCCTCTTCTACTTCAGATTGAACACCACTTGTCATGCTGTTAGCAGCACCAGTTGCTTCACCCGTACTCCCTTGGATTCCTATCGCTGTTCTAATCGGCACGGAGCTTCCGAATATTTCTAGCGGTGTACCTTCGAGCGCTGCTGATATTTCTTCGCCTGGCGCTCTTCCAATTTCACCGGAAGCCCATGCAACGGATTCTTTACCGTTGTTAAGCGATCCTGCAAGTCTGGTTGGAACGCCATCTGCCGCTCCTTCGATATCAGAATTGTTCATTTCTTCTATCGCTGGATTAGTCGCTTCTCTACCTAACATTTCAGAGGCAGCCTTTACATAAGGAGATCCGGTTTCCATTCCAGCAGATATATCAACAGGAACTTCTTCACCTTTTGCAGAGAAATCATGGTTTCCTAAAGCTATATCAAGCCCTTCCCAAAGTCTTCCACCTAATCTGGTTGTGGATTCCTCAACTTCCTCGGCGCTTTCATCAACCCCGCTTGCTGTCTCATTTCCAACTTGAAGACCATACGCCTCCCAATCCGCCTCATTGATTTGCGTGCGAAGGATTGTTTCCATACGTTCTACAAGAGTTGTCATCAAATCTACAACTTCTTCGAATCCTTCACCTAAAGCATCTTTAAGAGCATTTGATGATAGTTCTCCACCTTCTTGGTAAGTGTCTGCTAACGTTTTTAATTTCTCACCACTAGTGCCTTCAGTTCCTTCTAAATCATCAACCATTTCTTGCAAGACAGCCGCATGGTCAATCCCCATATCTTCAATGAATGGAATAAAGCTTTCATAACTATTGTCTCCTGCCCATTCCATCAATGTGGCTTGGTTCTCTCCCCACTGTTCCACCATTTTTTGGTTATGCTGCATGGTTTCAATCATGCTGTCCATAGTGTGGTCAGTCTTGCTTTCAATTTCTTCGAAAGCGTTGGTTGCAGCATCTTTTAATTCTCCGTATTTATCAGCAAGCGAATCAAAAGCATCTTTTGCAGCTCCTTCTAAATCCTCATAAGATATGATGATGTCATGGTTATTGTCAGCGATAATGTCTTTAGCATTCTGACTGGATTCAACCATTGTGTCTTTCGTTGTTTCATATTGAATACCTAGTTCATCAAGTGTTGCCAGTAACTCTTGCTCTTGTTCGTCAAGTTCTTGTATTTTTATTCGAGCGTCAGCAGTGTCGTTTCCACTCTCTTGTATAGTTGAGTTCCATTCTTTACGCATCGCTATAACTTCATCGAGTTGTAGTTCTACTTCTTGCTGCTCTTTTAAGATTTCTGTTAGGCGTTCTTGGGCAGCGTTACCCTTATCTTGCTCCGCCATAAGATCGATACGCGCTTGCATTTTTTCAGTTGATTCGCTCAACATGTCTGCTTCTTCGTTATATGAAGCGTTTAAACCATCAACATTACCATTCAATTGTTCAACTGCGATGCTTAGATTACGTTTATCCTCAGCAGATTTGTTTTCTTTTTCTGATAGTTCTTCGACCGTTCCCAGTAATGTGTTATTCGCTTCTCTGGTTGCATCAATATCATTAACTCTATCTTTATAAACTCCGGCACTTTCATTCATAGAATCTATTAATGTATCAGTAGATTCTCCCAGTTCATCTGTTTCTTCCTTTAAGCGCTCGGTTTCTTCGCTAGTTTGGTTGAAATGATTCCATACAGCGTATGCTCCTGCGGCTAATCCAGCTGCTCCAGTAATAATCCAGCCAACGGGACCCATTAGTGCTAACATCGCCGTCCTTAGACCTGTTGTTGCTACTCCAAGTGCCATTTGTGCAGCAATTACTGCTGTCGCCCTGCCTCTTAAAGCATTGTAAGCTAAGGACATTGCTGTTGTAGTTGTTGTGACAGCTGCTTGAATCACTGGGATTCCCATTAGAGTTGCTTTAAAAGCAAGAAGTGCTGTACCAACGGATTTGACCACCATCAACCCTGCAAACGCTACTGCCATTCCACCAATAACAGGAACAAACGGTTTAGCCACAGTCAGCAAAGGACTAAATACATCTAACAAACCAAACAATGCATTTCCAACCGGTTCAATTACAGCAGCTGCTGTTTTCATACTTGATTCCATGAAGGAGCCAAATTCACTAACCATATCACGCATCGTTGGCAATCCATTATTTGTAAGCATGCCGTCAATCGCTTCAATGATTGCGGTCACGCCACGGGCAGCCGCTGCGCCCATATTGGCAAATGCACCAGACCAAGATGCACCAGCTTCTTTTGCTGCACCGGATATATTAGTAACACCATTGGTACCTTCCATCATGGCTGTAGTAACCGTATTAACAAATTCCTCTGCACTAATTTCACCATCAGACAATGCTTTAGATACTTCATCAACACTTCTACCGGTTGCCTGAGCGTATATATCAACTGCTGGAATACCGGCTTCAAATAATCGATTTAATTGGTCCATGCCAACTTTACCTTTTGTCAGCATGTTTTGGAGCGCATTTGTTACGTTGGCAAACTGCTCATTTGAGCCATTGCCATAAAAAGCTACAGCATCTCCCCAAGCTTCTATATATTTAGTCGCTTCTCCTACTTCAACACCACGCGTTACAAAGTCCTGCACACTGGATGCTGCGACATCCAAACCGTAAGCTGTACCAGTTACAATGTCATTCGTTTTATCGAGTGCAGCATTAGCATCCGTTGTACTACCTGTCATTTCCGTCATAACACGTTCGAACTGCTCCATGGTGTCTATACGTTGAAACGCTAAGTCAACTGCATTACGTAGCACTTTAAATACACCAACTGTTGCAGCTATTCCGGCGATTGTTTTAATCAACTTATTCATGGATATATCTGTTTCGTCAGCTGAGTCGCTCACGCCATCTAATCCATCTTTCGCTTGTTCACTACTTCCGCTGACACCTTCTAACGAATCGGATGCGCCATCAATTCCTGCTCCGGCACTTTCTCCGCTCATTCCCGCTTCTTCAAGTGCAGACCCTACATCACTAACGCTAGTCGTAGCACTGTCACTGCTTCCGTCAACACTATCCAGTGCTGCATCGACAATATCTACTCCAGCGCCGGCACTGTCACCACTTGTTCCCAAATTATCCATCGCATCGGTTACACCGTCGACAGTTGTTGATGCCTGGGAACCGCTGTCAGACATGCCGTCTAATGACGAATCAAGAACATCTAACCCACTGCTTGCGCTATCGCCACTGGATCCTAAATCATCAAGAGAGGAACCTGTGTTGTCTATCGCGCCAGATGCTGATGAACTTGAATCCATCACACCTCCCAACGCAGCATCTACCGTATCAATACCAACACCCGCACTGCTTCCGCTGTCATGAAGTGAATTCATGGAGTCGCCTACATCATACATTCCGGATTCAGCACCACCAGTTGCCCCTGTGATACCTTCGAGACCGGATTCAACAGACTTCATTCCGCTTCCAGAACTGCTGGCTGCGCTATCGAAATCGATTATGCTTTGTGTGCCTCGTTGAAATGATCTAATAAACTCTTCAATACCGGTCGCTCTCAGATATGCTTCCACACTGTATTGTTCAGAAATAGTATTAACCTCCCTTCTTATTAAGGATTTTTGCTGCTTCTACCATTCTTTTTTGTCTATCAGTTAAATTGCTTTTGTTCGGTTTGCTTGGACCTTCTAATGACTTAATAGCTTTTTCATAATCAAAGAAAGACTTGAAGTCTTTGAAAACAGGCTCCATTTTCGGCTTGTCTTTACTGCCGACGTTTTTATTTGCGGTAACTTGATGATTAAGCCACGCTTGCATATGCATGTCATATTGCTTGTCGATTTGAGCCAAATTAAAAGCCCTCATCCGCAGTGAATATTCACGCAGTGAGAGCACTTTGATGTCATAAAGGCTTGTAAATCCTAAATAACGAAAGCAATTTATTACAATCTGTTCATAGGCCTCTTCTGATGGAGGATTTTCATTCTTTACTGGGCTTGTCTCTGTTCCCGTTGAGCTCGTTGAACGCCTTTTTTGAACTCTTGCATTTTTGGTTTCAAAAAAACCGATTCTTCCATAGCCTCTGTAATGGTTTTAAAAAGTTCTTCTAATTTTCCTTCTGCAGCTTGTCCCTCGATATACTCATCGATACCGCTATTAGATGGCTTAGATTTAAGGTGATCAGTTGCCGCTTTGATAATATCTACCAAAATAACTGGATTCCTCGTTCCTAAGTGAGTGATAGCTGTCTCTACCCCGACCCCTAACGGAATTCCTTGCGCCTTTACTGTATGAAATTCATCCATCTTTCTAATAAATCCTAAACCAAAAGCTAACTCGTATTTTTTCTCGCCAATTTGAATTTCCATAATAAAATTCCTCCTAGTATAAATAAAAATAAGTACAAAAAAAGAGCGCCATTTCAGCGCCCTTAGTCAATAATTAACGTGCTACCGATTTCTGCATCCCCAATCGCTTGGGGTACATTAGGGAGTTTCTTCTTCGTCATCATCACCGTTTCCGTTGTCGTTTTCACTTTCAGGCACGGTATCGGTAAATGCATACTGTACTGCTTGCTCTTGTTCTTCTGTTAACGTGGCCATTCCTGTTTGCGGTTCTAGTTCTACGACAAGGTTTGACTCGATGTTTGACTGCTCCTCTACATTCGCTGGATTCTCCCATGAATCAAGATATCCTTGGCAATAAACTGCTGGGTATTTTCCGTCATCATCCCTTAAATCTTCATCCACTGTAACTTCCCAAACTTCCAGTCTAGATCCGGATTTAACGGCATCTTCTAACATTTCTCTCACAGGGTCGTCCTTTGCTTGAATTGCTGAGATACTAACAGCAGATTCTAATTCTCCGACTTGAACTACCGTACCGTCTTTAGTGACGATAGATTCTAATTCACGGCTGTAACTAAACGTATGCTCCGTTTGAAACACTAATTTAGCTGCCGCTTTATCTCGATCTGTATACTTTCTGAATAGCAATATTTTATCCTTACCTTGTAACATTTCTGGCATGTTGTTTCCCTCCTAATTTAAAGTAGCTTCACAGCTTAAAACGCCGTGAAGCAATGGTGTTCCGGTTGAATTGTCGGGCAGTACCCGACCGGTTGTATGGTGATTCAATACTTGATATCCGTCGGTCTTTGAGAGTTGGTAAAAAGCATTTTTGATAGCATTACGCATGTCTATGACTGCCCTTCTGTTCCGTACGGGGTCATCTGCATAAATGTGTACAGTGACCTCATAATCTCCAAATCTGTTAAATTTAGTTCTTCTATTAATCTCGAATAATTCTCCAACGAACACAAAAGGATACGGTGCTTTACTATCCGGGAGATAGTTATAAACGCTATATCCAAGTTGTTGACACAGAATCATTATTCTATCGTGGAGCGCTTGATCTGGACTTTTACGCATCGCGTCACCTCTTTCAAGGCATAATAAAAACGCCTTACGATATAAGGCGTTTTAACTCTTGAAACTTACTATTTATATCCTTGAAATCCTCTGGATATATTTCTAATAGTTTCAATCCATGCTTATTATATAGTTTTGTTTTCTTCACTCGGCGCTCATTGTATTTTTTGTTGTTTTGAACGCCCCATATTTCTACATATACATCATCGATTAAAAAATCAGATGAATATCGCTTGTCGAAAGGTAATCTCGGTTCATACTCATGTTCTATACCATTTCTAGAAAGAAGATTATCGAATGATTTTTCGTAATATGACTTAACCATATGACCATCATCACACTCTAAAAGGCTTTTTCCATTAAACAAGTTAGATTTAACTTCTATTCCAAAGTCATACAGCCTTCTTGATACTGCGCCACCACCACACCCTAGTATTTTCCCAATCTCTGTTGTAGGCAGTTCTTGGTTGACATATAGTTCTATCAATTCTCCTTTTGTTGGTTCTTTAAAATGTTTACCTAATCGAGTTTCTGCATGGGTTCTAGTTGTTAACCCATAAAGTTTCAGCCACCTAGGAATATTTGTAGGGTCAACATTTAAAGCCTTACCTATTTCTTCATAGGAAAGCCATTGATTCCAATACAAATCATTTATTTTTTCTTTAGATGGTGGCTTATATCCTTCTGGCATTCTTGTTTCTGATGCAGTTCTTCGATTTATTCCGTATCTTGTTAAAGCCGCCAAAATATTCTTTTTAGAAGTATTGTATTTATTAGCAATTTCTATACTGGATAACCTCTTTATTACGTAGTCATTGTATAGAATTTCTTTAGGAAACCCCATTTCCATAGATTCATAGAAACATTCTTTACTACAATACTTTCTTCTATCCGCTTAATTTGGTTTTGTTTCGAACTCTTTATCACAATTAGGGCAAATACAAGTAATGCGCCTTTCTTGTGATTTATTTTGACAATCCTTAGAACAAAATTTACCGTAACCCAACGCAAGCGCCGATTGCTTTACAATAAATTCTTTATCGCAATATTGGCATTCGGCTTTTGCACTTTTACCACTAAACAGGTTAGCGCAAACTCTGTCGCAAAATTTATGTTCTCTTTTGTCTTGGTATTGAATAATTAACTTACCACATTGAGAACATTTGAATTTTCTACTTTTTTTACACTTGTTTGAACAGTATTTTTGGTTCCATACTTTCTTTTCAAAAAGCGAATCACAAGTAGGACATTTTTCCATATTGATTACCTCCCCAGATAACCCCCATTTGTTATTGGCAGGCAGGAAGGTGGGTGCCTTCTTTTCGGGTGCGACCCTAGCCTACATCTCTATTATATCATAATTGACACCTATCAACCATTGATATAACAAGGTTTTATCGCATTATTCGTTCCATGTCACTAATGAATTGTTTCCGTTGTTCAAAGAAACTAGGTCGAAAAAAATCTTGAGAAGCCATAAATCTTGTTCCGTAAATCAAATAAGGGCTATAATGCGTTCCTGGTGAAACTTCTCCAGTGAATCCATTGTCTGAAACACTGCTTGTTATAGACCTCTTTGTTGTTCCTGTAGCATATCCTTTTGTGAAAGTAGCATTCCTTTGCATTTTCCTTTGTAATTCAGATGTGTTCAATTGAACAACCTTTTTCACAGCACTCAAATCAGATTTCTTTTGCATAGCTTTTATTAATGGTCCAGTTCCTTTGATACCAAAACTGCCCCTAGCCATTATACTTCACCCTCAACAAAAATAACGCCTTTCCGGTAATTGGATTGGCGTTTTGGTTGGTAAGTCTGCTTTTCGTTGTCACCTAAATACAGATGCTTAAAATCTTTATAATAAGGCTGTTGCAAACGAATGACAGTCATTACCCTATCTATCTGTCCGAATATCTGATTGGTTCGGTCTATGCCTAGTTTGGATACATTACAAGGAAGTGTTCTTTCAACATTCTCTCCCGGTATCCATTCGCCTTTTTCCGGATCATAGTATCCATCGGTTTCACTAACGAAGGTGACTCTTTTATCAAAGTGCATTAGAAGAACAGCACCTTTCCGCGCTTCGGCTTAGATTCTTCATCCTCCACATAATCATCGATGATATCAAGATACGGATCCAGTTCCTTATCTAAATCATAAAAATCGATTTTGTGACCTTCTACAGATTCAGATTTCATACCTTCTGAGCCAATACGATTGAAGCGACGCAAGGTTACTTCTTCGATGATATACTCCAATTCTTCTGGAATCTCTTTGATAGACTTGTTAACTTTGCGTAACTTACCTAACAACAGACTGCGAACATTTTTAATCAAAACATCCAAGACAGGGTCCTGTAGATTGTCTTGGATATTTAATACGATTTTCACATTCTTTTTAATTTCATCCATGATTATTCACCATCTTCAATCAATGCCAATAACGCCGCCACTTGTTCTTCGGTAAATTGAGGTTCGGCGTCTTGGCCATCTGCACCGTCAGAGCCAGCAGGACCTTGTGGACCCTGTTCGCCGGTATCGCCTTTATCTCCCTTATCACCTTTTGTTCCTCGTTGTCCTTGAGGGCCTTGTTCCCCTTGCGGTCCTTCCACTCCATCAATTAACTCTGCGAAATCCTCACCAGTAGGTTTTTTACCAGTGCTGAACATTTCTTTTAATTCTTCTTTTGTAGCCATTATTAGCCTCCTATCCTATTTCAAAAGATTCACCAATTGTGGCTTCCCCTATTGATAGGGGTCCATTAGGGAGTACCGTCAGCAACCTTTGCGATAAAGATATTGTCAATAGATTCAAAGGACGGCAGTACAATTTCAGACACAATGTTATAAACGTTGACCGGATGCGGCTCTTTTACCGATGTTACAGCGATAGCGTTGTCAATAAGTGATACTTCGGCATCGGTATTTCCACTCATGAGATCAGCTTCTTCCGGAGTTGTCCCAAAATAGGTGTTACCTAAATTACCTTCTGGAATCAGAGTAAACACATCGTCCGGAAAGAATAAATTAGAATCTCCACCAACTTCTGTACTGTACTTTTTGTTGTAGACAGCAATGGTTAGACCTAATTTGTTTGACAGGTATTGCTGCACCATCGCATCAGTTAGAATGATGTTCTGACCTCCTAGAGGATTCATATCTAACCGGATTGTTTTATTGTTAACTAGATAGTTCCATGTCTTACGTGTGCAAATCGCTCTCGTAGGACGTGTGCCAGTTCTATCCTCAATTTCATCCTGCCATTCTTTAATGTCAGTAATCGGATTAGAATCTGGATTACTCCATTGATTTGAACCTGTCAGTGTATCTTGATTGTTATCTGAAAGATCATAATCATAATCATAAACTTGCCGACCGGATTCAATACTAATTTGACCAGTTGATAATAGCTGCATAATCATTCGTTCTGGCACAACTCTTGCACCATCTACTAGATTAGCAACATCATCATAAATACGATTAATCAAAGGCATGAGATACTGTGAATTAGCTGACCCCATTACCTTTAAAATTTCTTGGCGTTCTTTCTCACCGATTCGCATTCCTTCACGGAAAAACGGCATTTCTGTTTCAATTTTCGTAACGCCAATACGGTCACGTAAATCAGCTTTTGCATCAAATGCAGATGCTTTCAATGCTACTGGAAGTCCTTTACTCCCTTTAATCCATGACAAATCTAATCCCATTTGCTTTCGTGCAGGGAATAGCGTTTCTCCTAAATATGGAATGCGGTCTGAGGCATTCTCTTGATAATAAGTTGCAATATTTGGTGCGTTTACTAAATCAAAAATGTTATCCATTATCAAAACTCCTTTATTTAATAAATTTAATTTGGTTTAATGCTGCTTTTGCTTCTGATGCTGGTGCTTCTGGCAATTTATCTGTTTCGATAAATGCATGAATGAGTGCTGCACCAGCTGCAGGACCATACGTTACATCCACATCATTAAACAAAACACCCTCTGCATTTTCATCATTGGATTTAACAGCGAATTTTGACTTATCGTCAATGAAACCTCCGCCAATAACAGTTCCTGCAGGGACAATCTTCTTTCCGTTTTCGTTTGCTGATACACCTGAGTCGCCCACCGTCACCGGCAGTGCAACATAATGGTCAGCAAACTTTAAAATTTGTTTTTGTGGTCCACCAAATGGTGTTTTTGTAAATTTCATTCTTCATAACCTCCGTTATTTAAAATAATTTCCTTGTGCTTTTTCAACGTCAACACTATTTTGCTTATTTAATTGCGCTAACTGCTTACCTAAGTTGTCTTTGTTTGAAGAACCTCCCGCGCTACCAGCTGGCGGTGTGTCCTGTCGCAATTTCTCTTTGACTGCATCATTTACAGCACTGTCGAATGCTTCTTTAAATGTTTTGATATTTGCTAACGTGCTTTCTGCATCTTCACCAAGTAAGATGTCAGCGAAATCAGAAGGTAGTTTCTTTTCTTGCAAATATGCTACTGCATCAGAGCGCAATTCTGATCGCTTAATTTTTTCTTCACGTTCTAAAAGTTCCTTTTCACGCTGTGTCAGTTCCTCTTGTTGACGTTCCTTTTCAGACAACTTGGATAAGCGCTGCTGTTCTGCCAATGCATCCTTGACAGCTTGATTGATAGCTTCTTGCTGCTTTGGTTTTTGATTCTCTTCAAAGGCAGCGACTGCCTTGCTAATTTTGCTATCCACTTCTGACTGAGTGAAGGTTTTTTCATTTCCTTCTCCGCCTTCACCATTGCCGGACTCGCCTTGTTGGCCGCCTTCTCCTCCATCACCTTGCCCGGCGCCTTCCTCGCCCTCAGCAAAGAACTGTAAATCAAGTGGTAATCCTTGCTGTGCCTGATGTGTCAATCTTGATGCAATCTGACCTTCTGTAAAAGGAGTTACATTCGCTAACTTTTTAACTTTATCCATTAATTCATTCATCTTCGTTTCCTCCTAATCCCATGCAGTCATTCCTATCAATCTTTCACCACATAAAAAATAAGCCCCGTACAGTCTTTTTACAGCCCGTTCAGTGCTTATCTCTAGGAAACTATTCAATTGATATTTAACGCCCACACAGTATTAAATTTTGATAGTTTAACGTCGTTCCGGACAAAAGCAATTGTATAGTATTCACCTCCGTTAATAGATATAATCTAATCAGGAGGTGATTAACTATGGATAATCTTGAGGTTGTTGTAACTTTCGCTAACGATGAAAAGTTATATATTAAACAAGATGCTATTATTTTTCCTGTTCGCTTAGTTGAACATAAAAACGAAATATTTTGTTCCACTTCTGAACCAATTGTTTTAGAGGAAGAAATGCATCACAGTGAAGGACTGATACCTGCATTAACATCCGTTTTTGCACTTAATGAATTCTTCTTTTTATCTGAAGAAGGACAAACAAACAGAACTGTTTATAAAACTGGGTCTATTGTGTCTTTGGAACAAAGGAAACAACAAAAAGCTGGTATCGGCAGGTTTTTCTAATATTCAATTCTGATTTCAATCAATTTAACCGCACTAACGCTTGTCTGCTAAGTGCGGTTAATCCACTCAACATCTTTGAGTTTGTGGTAAACCTCTGTTCCGTCCATCCAAGTGAAATCACCAGTTCGTTCCATTTTCGCATTTAGTTTTTCAACCCACATTTCACCGAATCCTCTTTCATATCTAACAATTACAAAATTCTAAGCTAATTCAACGGATACTGTGGAATCAATTGGAGAACTGAATAATATTGTTCCATCTTTGTCATAAAAGATATACACATCATCTCTAACCTCAATAGAGTTCACTTCAATAACCTTTCGTTCTGTCATCCAATCACCATTCGCCACTGCAATTAAATAATTCATCATGATTCTCTCCTTTCAACCTCTTCCCAAAATGCTTCTCTGTCCATGTATGCTGCAGTAGAGCATCGGCAATTTGGGTGCATTGGGTACATATTTGTACCGATTTCCATAGCGGACTTTTTGAATATCTCACCATCTAATGCTTTGCAAATAGGACAGGCATCAGGCTCACTAATAAATTCGTACTGTTCAAAATTAGCTTGGTCAAGGCTATCTTTAAATACATCACTTTGTACCCTGGCCACTTCTGTCCGCATCAATCGTTCTGAATTACTGATACTGGAATCAATGGACTTCCTAAGTTCTCTGGCAAGTTCCCTTGGATTCAATCCTTGAACAATTCCGCGGTTCAATTGCCTTTCAACTTCCAATCGTAGTGCATCTTGATTGCTCCACAATCGTTCTGACCAAGTAGCATTCTGAAAAGAGGAATTGACAATCGTATCAATTTTCTTAGCGTTTGCTGTGACAGTCTCACCTAAGATTCCTGACTGCCTTTCATACTCTGCTCTTGCTCCCTCGGTCAATGACTCATCTAGTATTCTTTCCTCATCACTAGCCATAGCGATAACCTCTAATCGAATGTCATGTTTCAACATTTCCAAGCGATTGATACGCATAGTAGCATTATAAAGACGCATTTCCTCATTGGCCGTTACTGTGAAATTCCTTTCCTTCACATATCGTTTTACTTTCTCGGCGTATCGTTTAACATCAGCCTTTCTGACGCGTTTTCTAGCAGCAGACATAGAAATACCTTCCTTACCAGCGTATCTGGCGTAGAAGGCTTGTATTAGTAACTCTATTTCCTCTAGTGCAGCATCCTGATTTGCACGGATCCGTTTGGCTATCTCAGCATCATTTTTGATTTGGTTGCGTATGTGCCTTTCTTCACGCCGTCTCCAGTAAGAATTATTCGCCATCGTCGTTCACTTCTTCTTGCTGCTCTTCCGAATTCTGATGCTGATGCTCTTCAAAATCATATTGCGGTTGATTGATAGGACGCTGTCTTTCTTCTTCTTCCAGTTGTTCTATTTCTTCATCAGCATTCTCGATGAATGACAGCTGGCTAATCATTGTCTTTTGAGATAACTGACCACCGGCATCAGTGAACCATTTCATTTCAGCTTCGATATTCTTCGGTAAGTTTTCTGTAAAGGTAATATTTAATTCGGATACATCAATCTCACCTTCACTAGCTGTCTTCATCATGTTACTTATCAATCGATAACGTTCACGCAAAGCACGCTTGAACCGTCGTTCTTTAGCTGCACGTTTTTGTTCCATGAGAAATAGCTTGTACTTCATTACTTCTCCACTCATGTTTCCCGCAAAGTTTTCATCACTTAAATTAGGTGTGGCAGTGAATAAATGAATATCGTTGGCTATGCGCGTTTTATATGATTCGGATCCTTGTACATCGTACTGCTTGTAAATGTAATCAGCATTGGCAGTCGATTCTCTACCATCTGCGTTTGGCTCTGTTTTAAGGAAAATGATATTATTCTTTTTCATTTCTTTCGCTTCTTCTACTTCCAAATCCAAATTACCTATAATCTTTAGCATGGCATCATTTAAATCCTGTGAGTAATTGGCTAAGTCAGATTGCGCTCCATCGTACATGTCGATAAGAGCCAGCACATCTTCAAAATCACCTTGTCGAAATTTGTTATTTTCGTACTCGATGATAGGCACGCCTTCGAAGTTATTAATTTCTTTTTCCTTTTCTTCCTCTGTTTCCGGTTCAACGATTTGCAATTTACTGCCGTCTTCATAATTCAACTTTAAATTTTTTTCAGATGTATAGAGTAGCACCGTCTCTTCTTCGGAATACTTACTTTTAAAGTAACGAACACCAGCAATTGGTTTACGTTCCACTGTTTCGTCATAGATGACAAAAGTATTCAATACATCAACATGCGTGAAGTGATATTCATCATCGGTACCGCGATAGAGTAATTCATATGCTCGGCCGTATATAGATTGATCAAGTACCAATTCACTGTTATGTTCGTCAGCATCATTAATACGGTTCATATCTCTGATACGCTCTGATACATCTTCATCATCATGTGTTGTCTTAAGAGGGATGCCAACCATATATCCTTGAATGAATGTACTGACATATCTCGCAAAGTTATGCACCGCTCTGTTATCAGCAAGGTGTTCTTCCCTGCGACGGTTGTCTTTTAGAATGGTTTCATTGTTGCCCTTGAAATAGTTTTGCAGAGTTTGAAGCCTTGGCCGCTGTACTTTTTTGTGCTGCTCTATCATCTGCTGCAAGTGTTCCATATTTTCGAGTAACTTATCTGCACTTTCATAGGTGAAATGTTCGTTTGCTTCATCTGAGAAGCGTTGCTTAGTTCCTGTCGCCATGTCATCCCTCCTTTCAGTTACACAATCCCTTTAAGTTTTTCTAATACGGCTTCAATGTCTTTCTTTCCTATCTCGGTGCCGCATGTCCTTTGACCAGCTATTGCTCTATCACAGATGAACTTGATATCTTGCATGGTTTTAATTAATTCATAGTAATCTTCTAAATCCACTTTCATATAAACACCTACAATCCAAGCGACTGGATAGCTTTATAAGTTTTCTTATGGTCTTTCAAATCAACGACCTCATAATCATCCAACCCATACCAGATAGCACTGAAAGTATGTGGGTCAATGTTGAATTCGTCATATATCGTATTGCCTTGCTTGTCTTTCTTGTAAGTAAGGCTTTTTAATTCTCTGATGGTGTTCTTGCACTTATCAGAGCAAATGATTTTATGGAACCTTTTAACCTTCTTGGTATTTTGAAGCCTTGAACCTTTTGGTTTGTATGCCCCAGTAATGTTCAAGCCCTTCTTTTTCAAGTAGTAAATGGTTTTAGGCTCTGCGGAATCACCCTTGATTCTTTCCTTTGTTCTAGCAAACTCTTTTAAATCATCAAATATCTCCGGATCGTCTTTATGGTTGGAATAATATTCCCAATAGATGTATAAAATTTTCTCTTTATCATCTACGGCCATTCTCAACAAAGCATTGTGAGATTCTTCAAAGCCAAAGTCCATACCAGCTTTATATATCGGTTTTCTAATAGCGTTAATTTGCTTCATAACCTCGTCATGTGGCATGCTTTCGAATTTAGGTAATACTTTGGTTCCGGACACACCAAAACGACCTTCACGTGCTACTCTGTAAAGGTCTAGATCATAAACTTTTGTATTTTCAAGTTCTTGCACATAGGATTCAGGCAAGAATAAATTATCATCAGCTATAGAGTGATGGTAATAAGTATCTCCAACAACAATCGTGCGCTCTTTATATAAATCTTCATCATCCAGGAACAACACTTCATCACTTTGGCCTTTGTTCTTGATAAAGAAATGTGAATAAGTCCAGTTACCTTCATCCACCGGGTTAGTAGATAAAATCATATGCAATGGTAATGTCGGATGCCTCAAGCGACCGATTAATTCTTTAAACCCTGCATACTTAATTTCTGAACACTCTTCCAACCATATAAGTGATACGTTGTTTATTGATTTCAATTTGGTTGGTTTATCCATCCCTTTGAATATTATCTTGCTGCCATTCGGAAAGCGTATTTGCATTGGAGAAACAACCATTTTTATTTTATCGGCTAACTCCATTTCTTCAATGATTTCTTCAAACAAAGAGAAGCATGATTCCCTGATAGTTTCATAGACTTCACGAACAACCAATGCTGTCCTTTTTTCTTCCACTAGCTTCAAGATGATTTTTAGTGCAACATGATAACTTTTGCTAGAACCGTATCCACCAACCAACAATTGAAACTTTTGATTCCAATCAAATAAAAAATCCTCGAAATGAGGATTAACTTCTTTTTCCACTTGTTCAAAAGGTGCTGCACTCATGATGTATCACCTTTTCGCTTAATCATGATTTGAATTGGTTGGTTATTTCCATCATCACTGGATAGCTTTTCCGTTTCAGCCTTAGCTTTATCGATTGTTACTTCCATTTTTTCAATTTCGAGAAGGCGGATATCATCTTCATAAGCCATGTCTCTGAATTGTTTAAGCATATTCCTCAACTCTGCCATTGAACGACTGAGCGACTGCATGAAGGTAGCCTGTTTATTCCACGCCTGTTCTATCTCATATTCTTTCTCGATTGGAATTTGCGTATGACCTTCTCTAGTCTCGATGTTCTCAACCTTTAACTTTTTAAGGGTCTCAGTTCGATCGTTTATATCCTCGACATACATAATCTGCTGTGCTCGAACTATTGAAGCAAACTGCATTTTAATGTTCATCCATAAAATATCTGTAGGTTTCATGGTTTCAATGTCATTCATTATTTCCATTGTTTCTTGCGGTAAATATTTAGCAAAGAGACCATGCTTTTTGGAGTTCGTATTCTTTTTTAATTTAGCTGGTGGAGCGCCAGTTGATTTTCCTCCATGCATTCGGCAACGACCGTTAGCCATAGCCTTGTTTTTGCACGGTTCACCACTTCTAGTCTTAGCTCCACACAAATTGTTTGCATGGGGTTCGTTTTGCATATCACATATTCACCGCCTCCATTTGTAATTAAGATTGTTTTTAGGCATAAAAAAAGCACCCTTTTAGATGCTCATAAATAATAAGTACTGATTTTTTTGAGTTTTTATTTTATAATTTCATTAATAGCTATATTTTCTAGAAGGTGGTGAAAACAATGCCAACACAAAACAATAAAAAAACAGAATCAATACACAGAAGAACTGGCGGAAAACATGAACAGAATTCAGTTGATAAGAAATCAATAACAAAGCCTCCGTCTAGTGAAAAAATGCCAAGAAAAAAATAATGTTTAATTTATATTATTATCTTTACGATAGAGGTCTTGGGCTTTTAAACACTGACCTCTATCATAAATTTCAATGATAATGTTTGATCGAGTGTCAACATAGACATTATCAACCTCAACTTCGTAAGCATTCATAATTTCGGTCCACCAACCTGTATAACGTAGTAATATGTCTTTTTCTTTCTCTATTTCTGTTGAAACTGTTTTCAATTCACCTATATAAATTCTATCTTCTATTATAATTCTTACTATTTGTGCATCCGTTCCACTGAAAGAATTCTCCCAAACAGTTGGATCCCTTGATAATGAAGCCTTACCATTATTATTTCTTTCGTTATTAATTTTATCTAAAAGAACTTTATACATATCACCTGATATAGTTACTGCCAAGGCATAGGCTGTTAAGATGCTAAACAACACATAATATAGTATGAATAAAAAATGATTAGACAAATTATTTAGCGTTTCAAAATTATACACATATGGAATTGAAAATAACCCGTACGTTTTACCAGTATAAGCCACTAGAGTATAAAACCCTAAAACTAAAACGTTTATTGGAATCCACATAATGGAACTAATTAATAACAATTCATTATTCTGATGTTTAATATTTGGATACAATCCAAATAACTTTAATAAATTAAAAGATACCAATCCAGGCAACAAAAAAATGATTAAAGTCAAAAACTCATCCAAAAATATCCCCCCCTATTATTTATATTACAACAAACAGAGGGGAAATGTCCTATCACATAATATTTAATAATGAAGTACCTTTCAAGCGAACTACGATGCATATTCTTCTATTTCTTTTATAATATCTTTCATTTCCTCTTGTAATGTGTTAAAACTGATTTCTATTATTATTTTCTTAATTTCCTTGGAGCTTTCAGTTGAAAACTCTCCTGGTTTATCAGTTAAATATTTTGTGTGTCCTTCATCAGAATAAAAACAATTATTTACTTCCTCTAACAATTCCACAAAGTTCTGTTGTAAATGAAAAATTAGTGGTTTAGCTCTTTCAATATAGTTTGACAAAACACTCAATCTCATTGCAGCTTCATTTATTTCAAAACGATATTTGCTTAATCCAGTCCTTAATCGATACATTTCGTTTCCGTGATCAACATCTCTATTTCCTTTTAAGCCCTTATTTTCTGTCAACTTAATAACACTAAATTCAACTAATTCATTATTTAAACCTATATTGATTGAAGATAACTTGTCCAGTAAAACTTGCATTTCTTCAATCTTTTCTAACTTATTTATTAAATAAAACTTCTTCATTTCTCTTTTTGTAGAATGCTTATTTTCCATTTCGATTGATTGAATTTGCTGCTTATTTTGCAACTTGAATAGTTCCATCTGCTGATCATATTGTTTTTTTATTTGAAATCGTGCTACAAAATATACTGCACTCGCACTAACAATAGCACCGATATAGCTCCCCCAGAACGTAATCCATGTATTATTACTGCCTAATTTGAAGTTAATTAAATCACTATCCAATAAGGCTACTAAAGCATATGGTATCCCTAATATAAAAACTATTAGAAGAGCACATATAAAAATTTTTCTAAACAAATGACATATCCCCTTTTTTTCTAATATCTTTCAATATACATCTTTTCAAGGAAATATTCATCTACTTTTCAGTTTTAATAAATCATTTGCCCAGAAGGGCAAGACGACTAATATTTCTCCACGCCGTTCTGTCTTCCATTGTACTAAACACATTTTTGTTTTGTCACATCTTGGGAAAAGTGTGCAGAGTGTGAAATCTGATCCACAATAGAATTCTTAATTGTGTATATATGACGTCTTGATAATCGCATATGCTGACCAATCGCACTAATACTCAACCCATCCAACATGCACTCCAACACCGCTTTTTCTCGTTCATCGGTAATAAGGTGGGTTCTTTTTTGAATAAACAATACCTTGGTTTCTAACTTATCCAACCATGACGCTGTTTCCAAGACTTTACTGTGTTTAACGAGACATCATGCTTTTCAGCCACTACATCATCACCCACCCCCGATTGTAATTAAGTTTGTTTTGGACATAAGAAAAAGCACCCTCGTAAGGATGCTTAATTTAAAAACTTATATATTTCTTCAATTTTCTCCTTGAAATCATCCGCGTTAGAAGGATCGGTATCTTTAGCTGGGTTTAAAACTATCTCCTCATCTGTACTTAAGGAAATAGTTAAGCTACGGTTATATTTACTTCCTGCGACAACTTCTAATTCTGTTTTTTGTATAGAACTTAAGTTAGTTATTTTAAAATTTTTTATTTCTGGGAATGTTACTGATATAGTTTTATCATCATAAAAGAATAGCAAGTTCAATTCGTTTTTTGTCCCTAGTCCTTTGGGATAGAATAGTTTTATATCTTTTTCTAAACCCAGTTTTTCATAGTAACCTATGAATTCTTTTAATACGTATTCAGTAACTTCACTGCTAAGAAACACGTCAATCTGCTTGCTTTTAAAATCATTGTAATCCACCTAACCACTCCTTTTATCTGTTTATATACTTGTTATTCGCCAAAAGGAGACAATATTCCTGCTTATTACATAATATTTATAGTGCTTAATCTGTATAGACCTTACGGTCTTTATATATAATTACAAATCTTTATTAGTGCTCTAATTAAATAACCCTCTCACTAATATGTTCATTTTCGTACGACAAGCGTACGACACGCAATTTCAACTTTGCCCTTTCCATATATTTCTGGACAGTGCTTTTTCCAACATTCAATTCAGCAGATATTTGAGCGTAGGAACGCGAATAAACAGTATGCAGAATAAAGCATTGACGCTCTCTTGGAGACAATTCAGCCAACACACGAATAACACGTTGTTTTTCTGATTCGCTCAAATCACGCTCTTCCGGGAATATATCTAACGATGGAAAAATATCCATATCAGCCATTGCATTTCTTTGATAAACGGAACTTTTTTCGATGCCGCGCAAACTTTCCGGATCGCGACCGGTTTCCAACCATTCCATCGATTCAGACATATCACGAATCATGCTATTTACCTGTGTTTTATCAGATTGATTTCGTTCAATTGCGTCTTGCGTTTCTACATCCATTTCACGCCAGTTCTTATCACCGATCAAATCTAAATTTTGATTGTGCAACCGATTTTTATGGTTGCTCAATTCTGTTCTGCCTTCCTCGTATTCCAAAAGCATTGCATCCGCCCAATTCTCAATCTGTTCGCTTGTCATCATCATTACCGACTCCCCTCAAATAAAAAAGGATAACGCAAAGAGTCCCTCAACTCTCTACGCCATCCTCGATTGTTTCGATAGATTGCTTGTTATTTAATTTTCTTCTGCGACGTTCTTTTTATCATCTGAACTCATTGAAATCATTGCAGGAATCAATAAAGCCCATAAAGGTAATAATCTACCCGTAACCACAATCGCTGTACTAACTGCTAGCGCTGTTGAAATCCAAGTAATTGCGTAAGCTGTCGTCATTTTCATTTATGTTATTCACTCCTTATTACTTCACTGTATAACTAACCTTCTTAGCGTGTATTTTGCCGTTCTGCCATGTAATGCTCGTCTCCCCGAAACCACTATCTGGCTTAGGGATCCGTTGCACTTCCCCATTTTTAACTACAATTACTGCATCTTCCCTCAGATTGATTTCTACTTTGCTTGTTTCCACTACTTAACACCTTCCAATGCCCTGTTAATCTCTTTATCTATCGTTCCTAAATAATCCAACGGAACGCCCCTCTTGGTCTGAATTACATTCACATTAACTGCAAACCAGTCGTAGGGAATGCTTTTTCTGCCTCCTTGGGTTTGACCCTCCCACCACTCAACAAACTTGTCTATCGGCATTAAATAAGCTTCTTGGTGCTTCTCGAAATAAATGATGAAGAATGATATTCCGCCTTGGTCTTGATGCCTAGTTAAATAATCTACTTGATGCTGTTCGACATTCGATAAAGGGAATCGTGTACGCTCCTTTGTATTTTTTGCATCAAATGCAATTGATCGCCCATGGCTTACTCCTATAAAATCAACTGTACCTTTCTTTTGCGGGAATGCTCTGGCTACTCTGCCGTTTTTCTTGTTGTAGCTAACACTCCATGGCGTAGGTACTTTATCAATAAGAGCGATACCCTTGTTTTTATAAATTTTGTTGGAATACTCAATCATGTTTTCTAACGCCATTCCTCGTTTGCCTTGGTTCACTTAACCACCTCTTTTACATAAACAGCCTCATACCAGCTAAAATTGTGCTGCATAGGTCTAACACAGATAAACCCCTCATCTTCCTTGTTCCGGCACATTTCCAGACATTTGAATTTATCAACATGTTTAACAATGCTAATAGCTCTCATTGGCAAGTCCATACCTTACGGATATATTTGTCCATTCCAGCGTGTATAATGTCGCTCATTGCAAGTCCTCCTCTTTAACAAATACGCCGTTTACCATTTTTCCTTTTCTGTCCGCAATCTCCACATAAGCTTGCTCGATGCAATCCTCAATTCTTAAATCTAACTGCATTGACAAAATTGTAAGGACTACATAAACATCACCTATAGAATCGATTATCTTATAATCATCTCCTTTGGCTAAACCTTGCGCCAATTCTCCTACTTCCTCCATCAACTTAAGCATTTGCTTTTCTGGTTCAGCGACCTCTAGCCCTTTATCCAATGCCCATACTGCAATTAATCCTGTTAAATCGTCTAAATTCATTCCTTCTCCCCCTATCTAAAAATCACATAATCATAATCACGAACCTTGCTGTGATACGTTTTGACAATAATCAATACATCGTCATCGTGCGTTTTCTTGGTGGTTTATTTGACATAAATTTTCTTCATTTTGCTCCCACCTTCCTACATTCACAGCAACAATCGTATCGCCGAATTTCGCATTTTCCATTCGCTTTCTATAACTTTCAGTTGCATACCATTGCACTGTTTCCGGTTTGACACCTAATCTTGCAGCACATTCCTCTGCTGTTCCCGTAAACTGAAATTCATCACCGATATAAATGGCGTACTCTGTTACTTTCTGCAGTTTATATCCTTTTGGTCTTCCTCTTGCCATCAGAACCAACTCGCTTGTGGCTGTTCAACAACCTTGCTTCTCAATCTCTCATCCCGTTCAGCCGCCGTCTCTTTAACCATCACATCAGGATGCAACCTTTCCCAATCCCACACAAACATCTGACCGTTAACTTTAACTAGACCACCTTCTCTAATTGATTCCACAGTAGCTTCAATCCCGTTTGAATCAATAATTGTCATCCCAACTTCTAATCGCCCGTATTTTTTTAGTGGTATCATTCCGATTCTCCTCTCAACGCTTCCTCCATCACGATTCACTTCCATTCAAACGTATTGTCCTATATTTGATTAATCCTATATATTTTGGCAAAACTAACTAACACAGCATCATATATCTATCGTTAAAGGAGTGACATTTTGGTAATTATATTAACTGGATCCATTATTTGCCCGATTCTTATGCTTTATCTAAAGAATAGAAGCAAGAAATTTCAAATAGCTTTTAACGCCATTGCTGCAATATCAGCAGTTATTTTCGGTGTTATTGCAGCAGTATCCATTCGGCAAGTTTTAATTGATGACACTGTATTCATGACTGCAATTCATAGCGTTTTTCTTAATCCATTTTTCCTAATAACTGGTGCTTACATTGGGTTATTCACTATTTACAGATTATTGATTTTGACATTAGATGAAAGATAGTAATTTATCTTTCCCCTAATTTGATTAATCCCTCGAACATTTATGAAGTTAGATGTTTAATGCTAATCAGCACCCTGTTTTCTTTCTAACTGATTATTCAACTGCCAATAAGCATCCAAAGCATTTTCTAAATCGATTTCCAGATTGATTTTATCTAGCAGCAAATCTGCGTTCTCTTGCTTTAATTGTTCATTCTCTGCATGTACTTCTTTGACTTCGTTAGCCATAACAAACATTGCAATAACAGCACTAACCAATAAAACAGCTAACCCAGCATCTAATATCTTTTGTTTCATGCTATCCCTCCAATGCATCCAGTAACTTTTGGTTTGATTCCTCTACCTGTTTTAAGTAGCTATTTAAGTCGCTCACTGCATTTTCGTCAATCAGCCACTCTTTCTCTTTATTTAAGATTCCATACAACACTTGTCTGATAGAGGCATAATAGCCTTTAACTCTCCATCTGTACTTTTCTTCTTTTGTGCGTGGGTCTTTTGTTAATTCGTTCCTCTCGACCAGTACATTTCTTTCGTCATATCCAACAACACGACAGTTATCGATTTGAATGAAAACATGTGATTCTTTCTTTTCTTTGGTTGTCATGAAATAACCCTCCATTTGGTTAATTTGAGACGTTTTACATATTTGTATATATTTAGTCTCAAATCTATTAATCTCTTTAAATAAGGTATCTCTCGTTACTAATTTCAATAGATATAACCCATCGGTCGAGTTATCCTGTCTTCCTCTGCTAGTTCTGTTAGGGCAAATAATATTTCAAGTGGCAGCCGACCTTCTTGTTCCGCTAAATCCTCCATACGCATTCCGTTGTTCCAATCATTAGCGATTCGGTCTAATTGATCTTCATAAAATGCGAATTCCTTATCCTCGTGCACGATCCTTACGTTTCCTGTTTGTTTCAGCATCGGCACATGCTTACCGTTCGTCTTGAACTTAACTACTCCCATTAGTTGCACCTCTTAAAATTCACTAGTTGCAAATATATCTGGAGTATCACAATATTTATTGATTAAGTTCTGAATTGTATCTTTTTCTGGAGTTTTGCCGTCATGATAATAGGTCATCATTTCATCCGGATCCATTTCTCTTGCATATTCATTAAGATCATTAAACCAATGAGCAATCTCGTCTCCTATTATATTTTCATATAAATCAATTGCCTGTCCTTGGGTTTCAGCAGCAACCCATGTAATAACATCGTCATTTTCACCGAATACAAACATTTTCAGCATCACGCATACCTCCTAAGATATTCTTGTGTTTCCTGTACTCCTGGCACTGCCTTATCCCCAACAGCACTCTTGTTATCCTGCCACCATCTAGCCCATTCAGCGTTTGTCTGCTCGTCCGTATCGTTTGTGTCAAATATCATTACTGATTTCATGTCATGAAACATATTGCGCCTCCTCTGGAATTTCATCTATGGTTAATTGATTCCGTTCAAACTCTGCATCTGCCTGCTCTTTTAAGTGTCTTTTGTAACAGACAGGTCCATACCCTCGTTCGATGCTCTTTTTATCAATTAGCTTTCTATTGCAGCGTGCGCATTGGTTCATGGTTAAAACTCCTTCCGTCGGTAATCTCTGCCATCCATTTTGATAACATCCGTATTCTCCATCACCCGGGAAAAGTTACGCTCATTAATCTGTGCCCGTAGCTCTTTGCTGCCTAAATTAGTTGTATATATAGTTGATTTACCGGAACGATCATCCAGCACCTCAAACAGCTTCGTATTCGCCCATTCGGTATGATGCTCGGCTCCGATGTCATCCAGCACCAATAAATCAACTCGTTTAATCATCTGCAGTAATTCATCTTCCGTTATTCCATTGCCGCTGAATGTTTCTTTTATTTTGGTAAGTAACTTAGGCAATGACAGGAATAAGCACTCTTTTCCTTGTTCCATAAGTTTTTTAGTCACCGCAACGGATATATGACTCTTACCAGTTCCGTAGCTACCAGTAAGCAATAGGTTCTTTTTACCGTCGTATTCGGCTATATAATTAATCACCTGCTGCTTGGCTTGCTGCAAGGCCTCATTGGTAGGATCGTAGTTTTCAATGGTTGCTGTCTGCAGGTTGTCATTAATCAGCGAATAGTAATCAAAAACCTGCATCATTTTAGCTTTACGCAGTTGCCTCCTGCGCTCTTTGGCTTGGTTGGCCAGTTTTATATCCTCACACTTGCAGCCGTAGTTAGCTATAACTTCCTCGCCAGCTCTCGGACCCTTAGGTATCTGTAACTTGGTTTGCTTTACTTCTTCGCCACAGCCCTCACAGATGAATTCAGCAATCAACTCCGATTTTGGTTTTGATAGTTTAATAGATTCCATAGCGCCCTCCTAAAAGCCGTAATTATAGCCATCGTCCTCGGCTTCTTTCTTGTTAAATTGAACAACATTTGATTTAGGTTTTTGTTCATCTTTCATTTCCAGTTGTAATCTATCGAACTGTTTTCTTAACTTGTCAGCAGAAAGAATGTTTTTATACCAAAAATAATGCTGTTGACTCCAAAGAATTAAATCCTGTATCTCTTTCCCACTCTTTTTATCTATCTCCATGATTTTTCTGAAAGTATCAGCCCATGATTCTAAATTTGGTTTCTTGGCATTTGGATTGTTTTCTTTAATTTTCTTGAATAGCAACTCGGCTAATTTCATATGATGGGTTTCAAATTTTAATTTGGAACGAGTATCTTTTTCTTTCTTTACATTCTTATCATTCTTTACATTCTTGTTTGTGTTGGTCTGCTGTCGTTCTGTTGTCGCTTTGTTGTCTTTTTGCTGTCGGTTATCCTCTTTTTCATCTTGGTAAAACTCCCAATTGACAACGGTTATTACACTAAATTTGTTGGTGGGGGTGATGGTGATAACGTTGTCGGATTTTAGAGTGTTCATGTAGTCTCTGACGGTAGATTCTTTTAGGTCTAATTCAATGGCTGCTTTCTTTCTACCAAAAACAAATTGACCTGGTTTTAATGGAACTATCTGTCTTCCTACTACTTGTTGGTGGTCACTGTGTGATGCTTTTAATAAGCAATACATAAATACTTTTAATAGCTTTTCATTTTGGAAGATTGGACTTCCTAATAACTTACGGTGTAGCTTGATCCATCCGTTCATCACTCCACCCCCTCCTTTTATCTTCTTGCTATATCACAAATAGCAAATCTGCCTTTAACCTCTAAAATGGTGTAGCCTGGGTAACGTTTCATGTATTGATCTATTAACTGGTTGCGTTCGTTTTTGTCCTGCGCCTGCTCGAATATCCAAGCAGGCAGCAGAACATTGCTTTTGTTATGCATTTACATCAAAATCAGCTTCGGATTGTTCATTTTCTCCCTGACCCTCATCGACTTCCATAAATTCTCCGTCAATAATGTTTTCATCAGCTTCACCGAGATTATTAACATCCGTGCTGCCTACCTGGTTATCACTAACGACCGACTTCTGCATATCGATAGAAAGGATTCCCCACTTATTCAATAGATTCCGTATGACTGTTTTCTTAGCCATTGCATCCCAATCTTTGCCCCAACCGTAGTTTGATTTACTGAACTTATTTTTGTGTTTTTGAATTTCTTCTTTGGACCAGTAAACCGTCTTACGGAATCCGTTGATCAATTCAAAATATCCTGTATAACCGATAACCTTGTCCGATTCTCTTGATTCAAAATCAAGTTCTATTTCTTCTGTCAATCTATCCCATTTAACAAGCTCGCCTTCATATACTTCAATAACGTTTATATTGCGATACTGACCAGTCCTGAGTGCTAACTGGATGAATCCCTTATAACCCATTTGAAACTGCGCTTTGCCACCGTACGGAACAATCCATGCGTACCCAAGGTTTTTATCCACTGGAAGGTCTAGTGTTGCTGCAATCATAGCGCTTGAGATAACGCTCATAGGTTCTGCTTTCTGCAGCATTTTTTCGCTGTTATATAGACTTAAAATGGATGCCGTGAATTGATTTGCTCTTTTTCCTAGCACTTCTTCAAATCGTTTCATCACAGCTGAGGAAGCGAGTAATCCTTTCATTGTTGTCCCTTGGGCTTGTCCCACCTGATTATTACCTTGTTTTTTATTTGAAATTTGGTTTTTTAATGAGTTATTTGTAGCCATTTATTATTCCTCCTAAATTGTTTCTTTTTGGTATAATCCCTTAATAAGGGAGGTGAAAAAATTTGCTAAAATTTAAATGTTGGTCTTGTAAACAAGAATTCCAAATTTCGTTAGAGAATCTGCATAATAAAATTTCAATCCAATGTCATAATTGTAATAACCCATTGCCTAAAAGTGCGTTGAGTCCTCTTAGAAATTTAGGTAATTCATATATGGACTTAATAGACTCTTTGCACTATGAAAACACCTATGGAAACTCCTGGGGTATTTCAATAATGGGTACTGAGGATTTCATACCTGATGAAAAAAGCCAATATAGTTTTGATTCACCCAGCACCGATGACTCTTATTGGCCTGTTCGCAAGAAATCATTCAAACCAGATAGTGACATCAATGATTCTGATTTACCTTTCTAACTTTTTCGCTCAAGGAAAATTCTTTCAAAGCCTGTTCTACTTCAGGCAGTAATTCAACTGATTGCTTGTAAGTTAAGTTATTAGTAGAAAATATGTTTATAATATTTTTCACTACAGCAACTTCCTCTTTTTGAAGTTGCTTTTTTCTTTCATTCAACATTTATTTTTCCTCCTCTTCTTCTTCAATAAGGTGCGTCACAAAATGTTCTTTAAAATCAACTTTTGTACTTGTAACGTTTTGACCATGTTTAGCTTTATTTACAGCAGACTTGGCACTACTAGCCTCCACATGATAGATAACTGACGTCTCAGTCACTTCAGTAACAATATATTTAGCCATCATCCAATCTCCTTTATATTCAATTTGCGGTACTGTGACTGCTTTAAAACGGAATTATATACATCAGGGTACTTACTCTTTAAAAGTTTGCTATCGACCCTATTTTGAGTTACTGGCTTCCAATCCACCTGATAGTTTTTAACGAATCCTGTTTCTGCATCTTTTAATTCATGCTTAAGTTCATTTTTAATTTGCGTTTCCACTTCTTTCAGCTGCTTGATTTGCTGACTTAATTCAGATAAGTTATCGATTTTTTCCTTATATGAAAAAGCTAAATCTACTGTTTTTCCTTCTTCTGCTTCGGCATAGCGTTCTTTTAAAAACTTCTCTGCAGCGCTTGAGCCGTCTAGTTCCGGTGCGTTATTTCCTTGTACGTGATACTCCCAAAAATGCACTTCTGCATCAAAAATCATTTGAATAAGTTCCTCGTCACGTTCTATCTCTTTCCAGACAAACTTCTGACCACCGATTAATACAGCGATATAGGCCTTTTCATAACCTGTGACACCTAGATAATGCTGGACTTGCACCAGATAGGATTCTGGTATTTCTTCGCTCTCCCAATCTTTAGCTAAGAAGGCATTAGCGGTCTTACATTCTAGCAATGTATTCTCACCAACGATCTTTCGGTCAATGTTTGCCATGATAAATGGATGTTCTGGATGTTGTAGCATAAAGTTATTCTTCCGTACTTTTTTGCCTGTTCTTACTTCAAATTCCTTCGCTACAACATCTTCTAGCAGATTTCCAAAATATGCAGCTTCCCCAGCCGTATCTTCTGTGGTTGATTGACCTGTTTTCTCAAGCCATAGTTCAAAGGGCGTTTTCCATTTATTAAGACCTAAGACAATTCCTGCATCACTCCCACCGATTCCTTTAGTTCGCTCCTGTAGCCATTCTTGATGGCTCATTTCAGTTGTGTTTTTAGCCATTGCTTAATCCTCCTAAATGCCGTATAATAGGCATATAAATAGTTTTTAAATACGAATTTCTAAAGCGCCTCTGCCAAGGCGTTTTTTTATTGCGCAATTTCATACGTTGCTCCTTGCTGTTCAAGGACTTCAATCGTCTCTTGGAACAAATCATCCACTCGATAAAATTCATCGTTCAGACGTAATATTGAATCACCTGTGTGAACATCATTTCCTAAGCCATCGACACCGTACATTTGATGCCTTTCACTGAATGGGTAGCCTGTCCTCTCGGCTCTAGTGATATCCGGATGTTGCAAATCCATGTTAAGCACCCTTTCTTTGCGTTTTGTCATACCAAATTTGTATAAGAATCTCTTTGTGGCTGTCTTTAAGCGACTGCCAATTAACAGCTCTGATTTTCATTTCATTCCCTCCTATACGTTAATCATCATGTAATAAAGAAACGTCATTGCTCCGATAAAACCCAATCCATAGAACCATTTGATAAAGCGTTCACTGCTCATATGCGGGACCTCATAAATTCTTCATGGTCATTGTCGATTTGAACGACTATAAATTTGATTTGCTCTAACTCTTCGATGTATTTTTCCAGCTTGCTGATTTCTCTTAATGATCTAGTTGCATTCTCTGCATAAGCGATTGCTTTTTTGCTATCTCCAACTTTTAATGCAGCTCCTTCAAGTTCTCTGTTATACAGATAGCAATCCTTTTCTTTTTGAAATCTTTCGAAAACGTTTGTCATATTAATCCTCCTAATCTGATAAATCCTGTAATCATTTGCGTTAATGGTGTTGCTACATCAACTGCTGCATATAGAATCATAAGCATTTCCGGATTGTTGGTTATCTTGCACCATTTGAGTAAATCCTCTGCTTTTGTTTGAATTCTTCCGGTCTCTAATTTGGCTATATTGCTGCGGGTCATTCCCATTAATTTAGCCATGCAAGTCTGTTTTAATTTGGCTTCTTTACGCATCTTGGTCAAAGCTGCAGGTATCTCCAATCCTCCCACCTCCCTTCATGTTCGCAATACGAACATATACAGAATGTTCCAATAGCGAACCGCATTAATAGGTGAATAGAGTTATAATGTAATTAACCAATCCCTCAGTTGGTTTCTAGTTTGCTTGTTTTAATAGATTTACACGCTCGATGTTTTCGGACGCATTCGCCCACTTGATCACCTCATCTCTTGGGTATCTTGCGTTCACAATTTTTGATTTCGGGAAACCACTCATACGAATGATGTTTTCCACAGATGCTTTAGAGACTTGAAAATAGTCTGCAACATCTTCTTTTTTGAACATTGGAGGATAAGATTGATTAGTACGTGCATCATCAAGACCTTGGTTATAAGCTCGTCTGCACAGTTCTTTCAATCTTTCCTCAAATAATCTGGCTTCAAGTTCTTGAATTTCTTGAGTCATTTAGATCACTCCTCTCTGATTCAATGTTGAGAATTCGGATATTAACTTGTTTGATAATTTAATTTGACCTTTACCTGTAACTAACGTAGTAACACTCTCGACATCACCCTCAGTGCGAGAAACCATTGTTACGGTAGTGGTAAATAAGCCTTGTTCAATGAATTGTTGCTTTGGTTGATTACGTTCTCTACCAGATTTGATAAGGAAACCGTTATCGCGTAGCCACTGGAACATCTTGTTTCGACCTAATCGGATGCCGTGTTCGTCATACATCAGTTTGGAAAAGGCACCGATATTGATAGCAGCGCTTGAGTTGGATACGGCTTTACCAAAGTTTGTGTATGGTAGTTCTTCTTGGCGTTGTTGTTCAATTTGCTTTTTCTCTTTCTGTGAATTGAAGAAAGCAATTGCTCTGTCTTCTTCGCTCATGGATAAATAGTTTGTTACTAAATCGTTTGGACCTACTTGATATGAGCCGGTTTTTCTTATTGATGGAATTACTTCAATTGCTAACCAATCTTGAAATTTTTCAGCGATGTCATTCGCTGCTTTGAAAGCTAGCTTATAAACAAGTGGTTCTGGGATGAAGTCACCTTTCCCCACTACTGGGGAATTTTTAGGAAGGTAATTATTCACACGTTCCCATCTCACAAAGACTGAGCTTCCTTTTGATTGAGTTAAACCTAATGATTTAGCAACCTGTTCAACATCAAACGATGGTTCACCATTAATAATTTTTGCGGTTACTTTAAAAAGTTTATTTTCAAATACTTGTAATTGGTTCATTGGATTACCTCCTGGTTTTAGTCTGTTAACACAATAGCAAATAGGGTATTTTCCAATTTTCGTTTCAAACTGTTTTATCTGGTTTTATTTGATTTTTACATTTACCATTATTTTCAATTCTTATTTCATACAGTTTTATTCAGTTTTATTTCTTCCAGAAATATTTTCCATAAATGGATATTTCACAAAAATACTTGTCAAGCCCTTTTTATAAATCAGGAAAAATTTCTTCATAATTCAGATCAAATATTTCTTGTAATGAAAGTGATATTTCTAATCCCGGTTTCATTCGTCCGTTTTCTAGATATGAAATAGTCGCTTCCGAACAACCGATAATCTTAGCTAATTCCTTTTGAGAAAGTTTTTTCTTCTTTCTCTCTTGAATCAATCTGGTTCTTTTCGGACCTTTGATACTGTGATATTCAAGACTTGGTGATTTTGATTTTTTCATGATTACCTCCTATACGATTTGTTTGCCCCTTCTATGTGATAGAATTTACCAAGCTGTTATAGAAACAATAGAAACTAAAAAACCTGGTAATGGAAGTGAGCTATTTAATTCTTTAACAGATAATCAATTAATTAAGACCCAACGCTCTAATGGTATTTCAGATAAAGATTTAATAGATTCCGCATTAGAGACTGTTGACAACTTACTTGATGACAATCTTGTTAAAGGAAAGAAAGTGGTTACTAAAGACGGCAATCTTTACACTTTTAAAGGCTTAACAACTTCTGGTCATCAATACTTGGCTAGTTTAGAGAAACCGGAATTTAAAGAAAAAGTTAAGCAATTTCTCAAAGAAGAAGGAATTCCTATTAATCCACAGTCAATAAGTAAAGCTATATTCCAGTTTTTATTTTGATTCGTCGGTGAAACTCTTAGCGATAAATGTCAAGGTAACCTCCACGGCATCTTCGCTAAAGGGTTTCGTTTTCACTGAATCTGTTAAAACGAAATCAATCTTGAATCCGTCGATGTATAATGCATCAATAGTTTCAACAACTTCTTGTGTTGGACTAGGGATATATAAAGGATTTTTATTTGTTTCGTTTGACATAGTTACCTCCTATACGATTTGTTTCACATCGCTTTGGTTTATCACATCCAAGCAACAGCACCTAACATCATGGCGTTACCTATTAGCGCTGCTCGATATCGTAATTGATACGTCGTGGCATGCTCCGCTCCTTTAGATGTTGTTGCTTGGATGTGATGACGATGTGTTATATTGCATTAATTGCAAGTTCATCATCAAAAAAATATTCAATTGGTAAATCGAAGTAATTGGCTATAGCGTGAATCTCTTCGGCGGAAAATTTTTGCGCTCCTGACTCTTTTCTGTGATATGGATAAAGAGATTTTAATCCTAATAAATTCGCCATATCTTCTTGGGATAAACCTTTATTTTTACGTATATCTTTTATTTTTTTCAGATTTACTTTCTTCATTCAATCACCTCTTTCTATTGCACTTTTTGCAATTCGTTAACCAAATTATATATTGCATTTTTTGCAATGTCAATAGTTTTAATGCATATTTTGCAATTTATATTTGCAATAACTGCAAAAATGATATATTAGGTATAACTTAAAGCTTGGAGGAGAAGGCTTTGGATAATATATTAGGAAAAAGAATTAGAGCGACAAGAGACAAAAAGAATATAAAACAAAATGAATTGGCGAAAGTACTTGGGGTGACTCCTTATCAATTATCAAGATATGAAACAGGAAAAACTAAACCTGACCCTGACCTAATAGCTGATATAGCTGATCATTTGGAAGTAACTACTGATTACTTACTGGGAAGAACAGACACTCCAGAATCATTCCAATATTTACAAGCATCCGGTAGAGCGAATAGAAGACTTGATTATTATAAAGACAAAATAGCCACAGAATATCCGGATGTAGATTTAATGTTCAAGGATTTAGAATCATTCACTGCTGAGGAAATGAAAGAAGTATATGAATACATCAAATTCAAAAAGAGCCAAAAGAAATAGAGAATGGCTTTGATATAGATAATATTTAATTGAGGGGTCGATTATTTGAAGAAATACTTATTTTTATTGATAGGAATGGCGATGCTTCTCGCGGCTTGCGATGATAGTTCTGAAGGTGATACTTCTGAGGAAGAAAATAACGGATCTCGAACCGAAGAGATTGCTGCAGAAATAAATAGTGAAGAAGCGAATACAGAGGAAATGGGTAAAAGGGATGCGTTATATTATTTAGAGGAGATTACAAAGAGTTCTTTAAATATTTCTTACCTTACTGATCGTGACGGAGAAGCTGAGATAAAACAACTTTTGACAGAAGGAATAGATAATATAGATACTGCCATTGAAGATATAGAGAAAAATTTTAATTCTGAGGACCCTTTAACTAAAGAAGTTGTAGAAGTTGCCGATTTTGTGAAAGAGTCTTCTGAGAAGTATCTTGATGATAATGATTTTGAAGCTCTTTCTAATGCATCTGGAGAAATTGGATATATGGTAGGTGTAATAGCCCGTAATTATCTTGATAAAGAACTCCCTCCTACAATAGCAAGAGTATCAGAAGATTTTAGTGAAGTAGATGAATCTGAAAGTAATGATAAAGGTCAATTAGATAAACAAGTAAATGAAGAGTTAGAAGATTTCATCGAAGAATATAACCGCTACGGTTCACAGTTAGATGGGTTTGAATTACTCGATCCAAATGCCTTTGAAGATAGACAAGAAACTGAATTCGGAACATCTCAAGTATTACACTCTTCGGATGATTATGTAATAAGAGTTGCTTATGACAGCGACAATGAAATAAATAGTTTTGCTGTAGGGGTAGTTGATAATGAATCAGGAAATGCATTTTCTTCTCTATTTTTTGTTGGAGAAGTCTTGGGAATAAATAATGATAGTTTAGTAGTTGCTATGTCAGAAACACTTGACGAAAGACGTAATCAATATAATTTCAGTGAATCAGGTTATAAAGTTACGATTTTTAATGAATTAGAAAATCAGTCATCAGAATTGACATTATCAGTGTGGTTTGAAAAAGAGTAATTAAAACAACAAACCACATCAGCATCAGATGAAATCAAGAAATATAAAAATCTATTAGATGCAGGAGCAATCACTGAAGAAGAATATAACCAAAAGAAAAAGCAATTACTAGATTTGTAGGGGGCGTTTCTAAATGGATTTTGATTATTTTAGAGACATTAGTAAATTAATGGAGTCCGATCCTTCACAAGCTATTGAAAAGTTAGAGAGATACGAAAACAATTCAAAAAAATATCCGGTTAATTTGCATTATGCATACAACGAAATAATTAAAATCTATTACAAAAGAAGAGATGACGAATTTTTCCTAAATAAATGCATTGAGATTTGTAAGAAAGATATAGAATTATATCCATTGTTCAAGGAAAATTATATTGATAGCGAACTCAAAAAATTGCGACAAGCCATTAGCGTTTATGAAGAAATGGAATCAGATATGGGTTTAGATATGACGTCGAGAATAGCTGAAACAAAGGAAGAAATTAAAAACTTTGTATATCCTGATTTTTTTATCCCTTCTTTTAGTAAATTAGCTATTATTTATGAAAAACAAAAAGAATACGAAAAAGCTATTGAAGTATCTAAGTTAGGTTTGGAATATGGGCTTAGCGATGGCACGCAAGGTGGTTTTGAAGGTAGGATAGATCGATTAAAAAAGAAACTTAAAAATCCACCAAAACCAGTAAAACCTCCATCAGACATAGCTATTAAAAAGCAAGCAGAATTAGAATCAGCATCTACTAATATTGTTAGTAAACAGCATATGAATAATCAAAAAGGCTTTATGATTACTTTCTCTAAATCAACTTCTAAAAATTTTGAACGAGCTTTATCTCTTGCGCAACAGGCTGATCAGTTTGAAATCTCAACTCATAAAAATCAAGAAATCTATCAAGCACTGTTTCATCACGATAACTATTTAAATTTCATTACACTATATGAGTTAATAGGTAACTGGAAGTCAACTTTTGTATTTAAAGATGGAGAAATGATGGATAGAAAGGTGCTAGGGCAAATAAATTATTGCTACGGGGACAAAATAAGGACAGGCAGCGACTCTTTTTGTTATGGAGCGTCTATGTTTACAGAAAACCCTTTTGGTTGTCACAGATTAATGATTCATTCTGGACAACGGCCATGGTATGAGTGGAAAAGAGGAGAAGATAACAAGTATGTATACATAGATAAAGAATCCATGAGAAAGCAAATTGATGAAAGAGCAAAAATATATCATCATTGCCCTGCTTTTAATTATAACAAAATAATGGCTGTATTGAATGATTTACCTAACAAAATTGATAAAAATTCAAATTATTACAAGTCATTACACGAAAGAAATCATGTTCATAATATTACTATAAAAATTGATACTGAACAAAAACCACCAATAGAAACTACTAAAAAAGAAACAAAGAAGAAAACAGGTTGCGCTTCAACAGCATTACTATTAATTTCTGTACCCGGAATCGTTTTGAGTTCGATTTATTACCTTTTTTAAAATATGTCAAAAGAGAAAAGTAGGTGGTAATAGTGAAGTTCAAAAAACCAAGGTCTCCTATTTCTAAAGCGAAATCTAGTGTAAAAAGAAAAGTTAAAAAATCAGTGACACCTGGTTATGGTAAAGGCGGAGCAACTGCTATAAGCAATCCTAAAAAATATGTTAAGAAAAAAGTGCTTGGACAACCACTTTCAAAAAAGAAGAAAAAAGGAATTTTTTCGTTGTTTAAGTAATTAACATTTAGACAAAAAAACTATAAAATTTAATAAATCAACTGAGGGCGTATTTAGGTACGTCTTCTATTTTAACCTTGAAACGAACATACATTCTTACAATCGGGGGTTTTAGTTTGTATTCTCATCTAGAAGATTACATTTATGAATTATATTTAAAAATTGGCATCACCAAACCAAGTGAGTTGGACATGCAAGTAATAGCTAAAAAATTAGAAATAGAGATTTTGGATAAAAGGAAAGCATACATGCTGGATGGTGAAATATTTTTAGAGCCTGGAACAACTAGAGAGCAATGGATGGAGTTTGGTCATGAAATTTGTCACTACCTAAGGCATTGCGGCAACCAATTAAACATGCACCGATTGTTTATTGACCTGCAGGAATACCAGGCGGACTATTTCGCTTATCATTTTTGCGTCCCTACATTTATGCTGGAAGATTTAAAAGTTAATTGTGTGGCCGACATTATGAAGCATTTTAATGTAGATTGTGAATTTGCGTTAAGACGATTAGAGATGTATGAAAATAAACAAATCGATTATAACCCGAATTATACTGCTTATCAAATAGCGGAAAATCAAAACAACAGACACTATTAAATAATTATCAAAACTAATTACAAGGAGTGCATCATTATGCTAAGAGATAGAGAAATAAGAAATGGAGAAGTCGGAATCTTTTTAGAGGAAATGCTTGAGATTGCAAAGAAAACCAACCAGCGAGGAGTATTTATAGAATTGAATAAAATACTGGAAATGCTAATTGGTCATTATTTTATGGGTAACAACTACGAGAATGACGGCATGGAATGGTCACGTGAAGATTCGAAAATTATGGCTTACCAATTATTAAACACGTTGCATTTTAATCAAATGATTTTGGAAAAAGACAAAAAGAAAGGTGGTTTATCATGAAAATCACATCACTAGAAGATAAAAGAAAACAGAAAGCGATGGAAGAAATAGTGGTGCTACCTGTTTATGATTCAATACGGGTAAATGATGACGGTGAATTAGTTGGAGAAATAGTAGCTTATAAAGAAGTTCCAAAATGTATTTTAGAGGATGAAGGTGATTTATAATGGCAAGCTTTAAAAAGTACAAAACAAAGAGTGGTGAAAAATGGTTATTTAAAGTTAGAACAATTCATGATCCAATAACCGGCAAAAAGAAACAAACTACAAGGAGAGGATTTGATACTAAACCGGAGGCAGAAAGAGCTGCAAGGGAACTGTTAAATGACCTTGATTTAGGAAAAACAGTTTACGACAACCCTATTACTTTTAATGAGTTTGCAATGAAGTGGCTGGATATCTATGAAAAAGAAAGAAGTGTTAAACCGGGAACTAGACGCATAAGACAACACGAAATCAATAATCTTAATACACACTTTGAAAATATTCGTATGATTGATATTACTTGGAATGTCTATCAAGAAGCATTGCATAAATTACAAGACAAATACGCTTATCAAACCGTGCATGGCATCCATACTACCGGGAAAATGATATTTAAAAAAGCAATGCAATTAGAAGTGATTAAGAAAAACCCTACAGAATATGCGTATTTAACGAGAAAAAAGAAAACAGTTGAAGAATTAGAAACAACGGCTTACTTACCAAAATATATGGAGAAAGGGAAACTGGCATACTTTTTATTAACTGCAAACAGTGAAGGTCTCGACCTTGATTTTGAGGTATTTTTAACATTAGCCTATACAGGGTTACGCGTTGGAGAAATGTGTGCTCTAAAAGAAACAGACTTGATAAATGAAAACGGCCATTATTTTCTAAAAATAACCAAGACGTATTACAATCCTAAAAATAATATTATTGATTATCAAATTTTCACACCAAAAACAGAAAGCTCTGTCAGAACTATTGATATTGACAATAGAGTTGTTAAAGCCATCAAAGAAGTAATAGAATTAAATCATCAAATAAAAAACGAGGTCGGAGAAGAATATCATGACGAAAACTTTATATTTGTTAATCGGAATGAGAATTATGGGTATCCTATCTATCCTAAATTAATCGATTCTCGAATGAAACGAATCTTAAAGAAAACAAAGGAATTGAATCAAGAGTTATCTCCACATACATTGAGACATACTCATACTTCCTTATTAGCAGAGGCTGGCGTTCCGTTAGAGAGAATTATGGAGAGGTTAGGTCACTCTGATGATAAAACAACAACCAACATTTATTTGCATACAACTGAAGAAGTAAGAAAAAGAGACTCCGAAAAATTCGGAAGTCTCATGAATAATTTACTTGATTTTTTATGAAATGTGGTCAAAATGCGGTCATTTTTATTAGTATACCGCTTAAACCATTGCTGTATCAGCGTTCTGCGAATGACTTACATCATCCCAGGCATGCCGCCCATTCCGCCCATGTCAGGCATTCCGCCGCCGCCAGCATTTTCTTCTGGCTTGTCAGCAACAACTGCTTCTGTAGTTAAGAACATTGCTGCAACAGATGCTGCGTTTTGAAGCGCGTAACGAGTTACCTTCGTTGGGTCTACGATACCAGCCTCAACCATGTTTACCCATTCGTCTGTTGCTGCATTGTAGCCGATGCCTACTTTTTCGCCTTTTAGACGTTCTACAATGATAGAACCTTCCAGTCCAGCGTTATGAACGATTTGACGAACCGGCTCTTCTAGTGCACGAAGTACGATGCTGGCACCAGTTGCTTCGTCGCCTTCTAAGCTGAGTTCACTTACTTTTCCATGGATGTTCACAAGGGCAGTACCGCCACCAGGAACCATTCCTTCTTCTACACCTGCACGCGTAGAGTTCAGTGCATCTTCAATGCGAAGTTTACGTTCTTTCAATTCTGTTTCTGTAGCTGCACCAACTTTAACGACAGCAACACCGCCAGCTAATTTTGCCAGACGTTCTTGTAATTTTTCTTTATCGAAGTCAGAAGTTGTTTCTTCTGCTTGTGCACGGATTTGTGCAACACGGCTGGAGATTGTTTCTGGGTCTCCTGAGCCTTCTACGATTGTTGTATCATCTTTGGTTACGACAACTTTAGAAGCACGTCCTAATTGCTCAATGCCTGTTGATTTAAGATCCAGTCCAAGGTCTTCAGTAATTACTTCTGCACCAGTCAGTACAGCGATATCCTCAAGCATTGCTTTACGGCGGTCACCGAATCCTGGAGCTTTCACAGCTACCGCGTTGAATGTACCGCGTAATTTGTTTACTACTAAGGTAGCAAGTGCTTCGCCTTCAACATCTTCTGCAATCATAAGAAGCGGTTTGCCTTGTTGAACAACTTGTTCTAACACTGGCAGTACTTCTTGGATATTTCCAATTTTCTTATCTGTAATCAAGATATATGGATCTTCTAGTACAGCTTCCATTTTATCTTGGTCAGTAACCATATAAGGAGAAGAGTATCCGCGATCGAATTGCATACCTTCTACTACTTCAAGCTCTGTGTTGAAGCCTTTTGATTCTTCAATGGTGATAACACCGTCATTGCCTACACGTTCCATTGCTTCTGCAATCAATTGGCCTACTTCGCCGTCACCTGAAGATACAGCTGCAATTTGAGAAATTGCTTCTTTGCTTTCGATTGGCTGAGAAATGCCTTTTAATTCTTGCACTGCCAGCTCAACTGCTTTTTCGATACCGCGGCGGATGCCAACTGGATTTGCACCAGAAGTTACGTTTTTAAGTCCTTCACGAATCATTGCTTGAGCAAGTACAGTTGCTGTAGTTGTACCGTCACCTGCAACGTCATTTGTTTTAGATGCTACTTCGGATACAAGCTGCGCACCCATGTTTTCAAATGCATCTTCTAATTCGATTTCTTTTGCAATGGTTACGCCATCATTTGTAATTAATGGAGAACCAAATTTTTTATCTAGAACCACGTTGCGGCCTTTTGGTCCTAAGGTTACTTTTACTGCATCTGCTAAGGTGTCCACACCACGCAGCATTGCGCGTCGTGCGTCTTCACTAAATTTAATGTCTTTAGCCATGTTAATCTTCCTCCTTCAAATTGATTCACGGTTTCATTAAAGATTCATCGTATATTTTTGATTAGCCTACAATCGCTAAAACATCATTTTCACGAAGAATTAAGTATTCTGTACCTTCATATTTCACTTCGGTACCAGCAAATTTAGAGAAAATAATGCGGTCTCCTTCAGAAACTTCCAGTGCCACTTTTTTCCCATCTTCCACACGTCCAGATCCTACTGCAACTACTTCACCTTCTTGCGGTTTTTCCTTTGCAGAGTCTGGAAGTACGATTCCGCTTGCTGTTGTTTCTTCTTGTTCAACAAGTTTGATAACAACACGATCTCCTAATGGTTTAATCATGTAGAATTGCCTCCTTAATCCCAAATAATTTTATTTTTTATTAGCACTCTATACACTTGAGTGCTAACTCCAATTATTATAATAATTAATTCTTAGAAAAAATGCAAGCAGGATGATGAGGAATTTTTAGAAAAACTTGTATTCGTTTACTTTTTGAAGATAACTTCTACTTTTCACTTTCTGCTTTCCTATTTTAACCCCTGTTTATTTTCTTTTTCAATGTTTCATGCATGATTTGATGTACTTTTGATTATAATTTTCAGTAACAGTTGTGTTAGAATATATCCTATGGCGATAATAGTTGAAGGAGCGTTTTTATGACTCGAAGATATACATATGTCATTCTCACATATATCATTATGCAATTTTCTGTTTTACTTATGGCACCGCTGATTACATCCATATTTGGTTTGAATCTTGCGCTTGCCAGTATTTATTGGTCTGTCTTTAGTTTCACTATTGGCCTTGTTATTGTTCTCTGGCTCTTAAAGCCTGATATGCAGGTCCGGACTCATCCCGATGCTGTCGGGGTCGGCGGTATTATTGTCTGGTCTGTTCTAGGGATTATTATGGCGCTTCTTTCACAGGGGCTGGCTGCCACCATTGAGATGGAGCTATTTGGAATCGATCCCGGTTCAGAGAATACCCAAGGCATTATGAATATGGCACGGGCTGTGCCAATTTTTATTGTTCTTCCGGCAATTTTGGCACCTATATTAGAAGAAATCATTTTCCGGAAAATTATATTTGGTTCGCTGTATAAAAAAATGAACTTTTTCTTTGCGGCTTTAATTTCTTCCCTTATTTTTGCCGTGATTCATACAGATTTTCTGCATATACTAGTATATGCTGCGATGGGCTTTGTTTTTGCATTCCTTTATGTACAAACAAAACGAATTCTTGTACCTATCATTGTACATGCCGGGATGAACACCCTTGTCGTGCTGGCTCAACTTTCCTTAGATCCAGAAGAAATTCAAAAACAGCTTGACCAATTACAACTCATATTCTTTGGAGGTTAACATGCATCAGCCTTATTTAGTAAAAGCCATTCTTTATGTTTTATTCGGTGTTTTATTTATTTATGTCGGGGTTCTCAGCAAGGGAGAATCCGTCTGGGATACAGTCCCCCTTATATTCGCCGGATTTGCAGCTTTAACCTTCTATGCCGGCTTCCGGATGCTGCGATTCTATTTTAAAGTAAAGAATAAAAAATAAAAAACTAGCTCTTAGGCAGGAAGCTTCTTAAATTTAGAAGTTCTGTAAAGAGCTAGTTTTTTGTAATTAGAAAAGTAGAAGATTGGTTAAGAAAACACTATGGAGCTTCTGTGCATCCCCTACTCCTCTTCTAAGGAATAATGCTTCAAAAAGTATACAAGTGATTGCAATTCTACTGTTAAATCAATGTGATGAACGCGAATATAGTTTGGAACGGTAATACGTGCCGGCGTGAAATTAAGAATACCTTTAATACCGAGCTCCACAAGGCGGTTCGCAGCGGCATCTGCTTCTTCTGCAGGTATTGTTAAAATAGCAACTTCAATTCCGCTTATTTTATCCTCTAATTCATTCACATGATAAACGGGAACACCGCCAACTTCCGTGCCTACCTTGGATTCATCCGTATCGAATGCCATCGTGATACGAATATTATTGTTCTTTAAAAAGTTATAATGCAAAAATGCAGTTCCCAGGTTTCCAACACCAATTAAAGCAACATTCGTTATCTCATGCTGGTCCAGTGTACTTTTAAAGAACCCTAATAAATACTCCACATTATATCCGTATCCTTTTTTCCCAAGCGCACCAAAATAGGAAAAGTCTCTGCGGATGGTGGCAGAATCTACTTTAACTGCCTCACTTAACTCTTTGGAAGATACGCGCATCTTCCCTTGCTGATATAAATTATTTAAAAATCGATAATATAAAGGCAAACGCTTAGCTGTTGCCTGCGGAATTTTATTTTGTTCCATTTGAAACGGCCTCTCTTCAGTTACTAAGTATAGGAAAACTTACATGTTAACCTATTTCATATCCCCTCTAAGGATATTGCTATATTTTAAATTGTAAGCCTTCTTTATTTTGTAAATAACGCATTTATTCAATAGTACACACTCTATTATATAATTTTAACAGAAATACAGCCAACATAGCGAACTTTATTATAATTTTATTGTAGCTTCTATTTGGATACGTTACACTGATAGAAGGTATACTTTCCTTTTACAGGATGGTTCAAGAAGACAGGATAAGCAATAACATGCTCGTCACCTTATTTTCATGTGCTTTTTGAACAGCTTTTTTTACGAGTCAGAAAGGATGGCAACGATGATTTTAATGCAACTAAATGGAATCTCTAAATCCTTTGGAGCAGAAGAGATTCTCGCTAATATAAAAATGGAAATAAAAGATAATGAACGGATTGCAATAGTCGGCCGGAATGGAGCCGGAAAGTCAACACTTCTCAAAATCATGGCAGGAGAAATGCCTTATGACGGCGGTGAGATATTCCAGCCGAAAGACCTGACATTCGGCTACCTCTCACAGCATATGACGTTAGAGTCCGGAAAAACCATCTGGCAAGAGATGCTGGATGTATTTTCGCCTCTGCTTGCCATGGAGAAAAAATTACGTGAACTGGAAGCACAGATGGCAGACGCCTCCAATATGGAAGCATCTGATTATCAACAGCTGCTCGAGAGATATGATACGCTTCAAAATGAATATCAATCGAATGGCGGATATACGTATCAAGCGGAAATAAAATCTGTGCTCACTGGGTTGTCCTTTGGTGATTATGATTACGATACATTGATTACCGATTTAAGCGGCGGACAGAAAACAAGACTGGCTCTCGGGAAGCTTCTACTGCAAAAACCGCAGCTGCTTATTCTCGATGAACCGACGAACCACTTAGATATTGACACACTTACATGGCTCGAAGGCTATTTAGTAAGCTATCCAGGTGCTATCATTATTGTTTCCCATGACCGCTACTTTTTAGACAAAACTGTATCAATTGTTTATGAAATTTCCAGACACCATTCTAAAAAGTTCTACGGAACATACAGTAACTACTTAGCTCAAAAAGCGCTTGATTATGAGCAGGAGAAAAAAGAATTTGAAAAACAGCAGACAGAAATCAAACGGATGGAAGATTTTATTCAGCGTAATTTAGCACGCGCTTCTACGACGAAACGTGCCCAGAGCAGACGTAAAAAACTTGAAAAAATAGAACGTCTTGATCATCCTGCCGGGGATGAATCCTCCGCATCTATTTCTTTCCAGGTGAACCGTCAGAGCGGAAATGATGTATTAAAAATAAAAGATTTAACGTTTCAATATCCTGATACGGATCAGCCGATTTTTAAAAACATCACGCTACATGCTAACCGGGGCGACCGTATCGCATTGGTAGGCCCAAACGGTGTCGGCAAAACCACCTTATTAAAAAATATTGTCGGCAAGTATCTGGCAAATCAAGGCGAAATCCAGCTCGGGACAAATGTTCAAATCGGCTACTACGACCAGGAACAGGCAAACCTTCACTCAAATAAAACTGTTCTGCAGGAGCTGTGGGATGATTATCCATTAATCAATGAGAAAGATATTCGTACAATCCTCGGGAATTTTCTATTCTCTGGCGAGGATGTCTTAAAACCTGTATCTGCCTTAAGCGGCGGTGAAAAATCAAGGCTTGCTCTGGCAAAATTAAAAATGCAAAAAGCAAATTTACTAATCCTTGATGAGCCGACCAACCATTTGGACATCGACAGCAAAGAAGTATTAGAAAGTGCTTTAATTGATTTTCCGGGAACAATTCTTTTTGTTTCCCATGACCGTTATTTTATTAATCGAATTGCGGACCAAGTTGCTGAAATGCAAGCAAGCAGTGTAAAAATATATCTGGGCGACTATGATTATTATTTAGAGAAAAAAGCAGAGGAAGAGGAACGGCGGCTGTTGCAGCTGCAAAATCAGCAGAAGGAAATAGAAGAGCCGGCAGCTTCAGCAAAAAAACGCAGCTTCCAGGAAGAAAAACAGCGGCAGCGCGAGGAGCGCAAACGCAAGCGGCGGATTGAAGAGCTGGAGACAAGCATTGAACAGCAGGAGGAAGCTATTGCTGCCATCGAACTGGAGATGACCAAGCCAGACGTCTTTGATGATCATAAAAAGACAATGGAACTGACCGATAAATTATCGGCTTTAAAAGAAGAGTTGGATCATTTCATGGAGGAATGGGCAGAATTAGAAGAGAATTAAGCAATTGATATAATTTTCAGATTGTTGTATACTGAAAACAGGCAGAGTTAATGCCTGTTTTTTACTTAAAATTAAACAGTAAACTATCCAATTTGATAAACGGAGGTTGTTATCCCGTGGCGATACCCATCGTTACTTTTTTAGTTTTCATTCTTGCCAGTTTGATGTACTATGCTATCAAAGAAACAATGCTGTCTCAATCGACCGCAGCAGAAGTACGTTCCCATTCCTTTCTTCGTTTCCTTCGCTTTGCCGTGATATTTATCGGCCTTTTCAGCAGTGTATGGCTTACTGCGGCTGTCACTCTTCCGCTTGGTCAGGCTCTCTTTCATTCGGGTTTACCTTTTCCACAAAATCTAAATGAGTTTATGTTTCTATTTGGCTCCAGTCTGCTTTTATTTGGCTTGTGGGTCAGCTTAGGATATCTTTTGCCTAAATGGCTGGCAAATCATCATTCTCAGCTTATTGCACAAGGATTATCCCGGCTGATGCCGTATCCCTTCAAGAAAAAAATGAATGATAAAACCATACAATCGGAAAATCGTCATGTAGCTCAAAATATTATCGAATTCAGCGGCAGGGATGTAGGAGAAATTGCAACACATCGTACGGATTTAACCGTTCTGCAAATAGATGCAACCATGGAAGAAGTATTTGCTGCTGTGCAAGAAACCGAATTTACAAGAATTCCAGTTTATGATGAAGATATTGACCAAATCGCTGGGATATTACATGTAAAAGATTTCTTTCGAAGTCTGAAATCAGGTGGATCTCCTGCTTTCTTTTCTCTTCATCATATTATTCGCCCTGCTGTATATGTCAGAATAAATCAAGAAATGGATGAAGTTTTTAAGGATATGAGGGAAAGAGATTACAGCATCGCCATGGTTCTCGATGAATTTGGAGGAACATTTGGGTTAATTACTTTGGAAGATATTATCAGAGACATAACGAAAGACTTATTAGGAGAACAGAAGCCAATGGCAACAGAGTCAAAGGACATCCTGCCGCTTTCCGGTAATCGTTATCTGATTAACGGGGCGGTCAGCCTGTTTATATTAGAGGGAACACTTGGAATCACTTTTCCAATCGATACACCGCATCAGACGTTGGACAGCTTTTTATCGGAATTAATGAAACAGCAGCCTGACAATCCAAACACGATACACTATAAGCATCTATTATTTACTGTACATTCTGCAAAGGACAATCCTATTGAATCTGTGGTTGTTACAGTATATGAAGAGGATTTGATGGGACAGCAATTTACCGGCTGATTTTATATAAAATAGAAAGAAGTGCTTGGAATACCATATCCAAGCACTTCTTTCTATTTTAATTACATGTTCAAATTTTGTTCCTGATGCCATCCTTTTATTTAAATAAATAGTCGTTCTGTATCGTTTCTTCCACAGCAACGCGATAAACGACCGCCATACCCAGCATGGTCGACATCACCGAGCTTCCTCCGTAACTTATCAGAAGCAAAGGAATCCCGGTAACTGGCATGATTCCTACTGTCATACCAATGTTTTGAAAGACGTGAACAAGCATCAAGCTCAAAAACCCAAAGCAGAAATAAGCGCCAAATGGCGAGTGCTTATAAATATTTAAGCCGAGCGTTACCAGTTTATATAAAAGCATAAAATAAAGTAGAACAACAAAAGCGCTGCCGACAAAACCAAAACTTTCTCCAATAACAGAGAAGATAAAATCAGTCTGGGCTTCCGGATAATTTACTTCCACGCTTCCTATTCCCTTACCAAATAATTGCCCTGACCCGAGCGCCATATGTGAGCGTTCAAAGTGATAATTAGCATCTGCTGACTGCTGTGAGGGATCAAACCAAGTCATCACACGATCAATTTGATAGGGCGCTACTCCAATTGTCTCTTCCGCAAATTCCGGAAATTCAATGATAACGAATAAAGCACTGGCTATAACAGCAACTCCTACAATAATTAGAGAAAAGATGATTCTCCAATTAATCCCGGATAAAATAATCAGCATGCCGGCAATAAATAAATACACCATGGCTGTACCAAAGTCCGGCTGCAGCATAATTAAAAACACCGGGATGGCTATATACAGCAATAATTTACCAAGAAGCTGTATATCTGTCTTTAACGTACTTACTTCAAATTTTTCCTTATGCCTGCTGACGACTGCCGATAAAAATAGTATAGTTGATATTTTAACAAACTCTGCCGGCTGCAACGTCAATCCTGGTATAAAGGTATACCAGCTTTTCGCACCGTTTATTTCTCTCGCAATAAAGTCAGGACTGATAGGGATAAGCGCCAGCAGGACAATCCCACCTATATAAATATAGAGACTTGTTTTATACAACTGCTCTAAGTCTAAAAATTGAATAGCAGCAATCATACCGACTCCAATTGCGTAAAAGAGCATTTGCCGTATCAGAAAGTTTGTACTATATTGTTCCAGCTGCTGTGCATTGTACACGGCCAGAAAGCTTATTATTGCGAAAGCAATCAATAATAAGATTAAATCGGTTTGAAAATAATAATTTTGTTTTTTATTCATCGGATTCCCACCAAATTTCTCCTGTCGCTACCCTTGATTTTCATGAGCCAATCTCACAAGATAAGCTGTTATCATTAATGGTAATTTCAACATCATCCATTATGTTACATAAAAACCAATCTGCATTCTTGCAAATCACAAGCTTTCATTATTTACTATTTCTATTCTAACATTAAAGAAGGATTTGCGTTTAAATCAAGTGCTTTAAATTTTTCTTTTTCATACAAAATCGTTCCGGCTGCCGCAATCATAGCGGCGTTATCTGTACATAAATGAATCGGTGGAATGTACAATTCCGTATCTGTATGATTAAAACGATTTTTCAAGCTTTGCCGCAAGCCTTTATTCGCTGCAACACCGCCCGCAACAATAACCTGCTTCACCTTATACTCCTGTGCTGCCCGGTATGTTTTTTCAATCAATACGTCAATTACACTTTGTTGAAAGCTCGCAGCAACATCTGTGGGATTCAGGGTTTCTCCGCGCTGTTCAGCGTTATGGAGCGTATTGATAACTGCTGACTTTAAGCCGCTGAAGCTAAAGTCATAGCTTCCTTCTTCCAGCCACGCACGCGGGAAATCAATCGTATCCTTCCCTTCTGCACTTAAACGGTCAATTTGCGGCCCTCCTGGGTAAGGAAGCTTCAGCATTCTTGCTACTTTATCATAGGCTTCTCCAGCTGCATCGTCTCTTGTTTCACCAATTAATTCATAATCATAATGATCTTTCATGATAACCAGCTCTGTATGCCCTCCAGAAACAATCAGGGCCAATAACGGAAAAGCAAATTCATTTTCTAAACGGTTTGCATAAATATGCCCGGCAATATGATGAACACCAATAAGCGGTTTATTTTTTGCAAAGGCAAGAGCTTTCGCAGCGTTGACCCCGACAAGAAGGGCGCCTACTAAGCCCGGGCCTTCTGTGACTGCAATTGCATCGATATCCTCCCAGGTTACGTCCGCCTGATTCACTGCTTCCTCTAAAACCATCGTCATTTGCTCAACATGATGTCTGGAAGCTATTTCAGGAACCACACCGCCGAATCGCTTATGGCTTTCAATTTGTGAGGCAACCACATTTGAAAGTATTTCACGTCCGTTCTTTACAATCGATGCAGCCGTCTCATCACAGCTTGTTTCTATACCTAATATCATTGTATCTTTTTTCATTTTAAATTCACCCACATTACAATAGCATCTTCAAAATTATCCGTGTAATAATGCTTTCTAATCCCGCCAGGTACAAGCCCGAATTTCTTATATAGAGATTGTGCAACGGTATTTGAAACACGTACTTCCAAGGAGAGACGCTCCACCCCGTTACCGGTCATAAATGTCGTAACATATCCAAATAGCTTTTTCCCGATTTTGCGCCCGCGCATATCGGGATGAACAGCAAAATTTGTAATCTGCCCATCTTCAAATACAACCCATGAACCAATATAGCCGACAATTCTGTCCTCCAGGCAGGCTACAAAATAATAAGCATGATCATTTTCACACAGCTCTTTATGAAAAATCTCTGCATCCCACGGTCCTGTAAAAGCAGCTTCTTCCACTTCCATTACTCCCGGAACATCCTCCAGATTCATCTGACGAATAACAAGCTCACTCATGAATCTGCTTGTTCCTTCTGCTGTTTTTGCCAATTTGCTTCTGCCTCTGCCAAACGAAGATAGTTCGGAACGAGCGCATGCACAGAACCAGCTTCTCTTTCTCTTCCCAGCAAAGCCAAGTGGGCTGCTCTCGGCAGTTGGAATGATGAATCAGCAATCACAGCTTTATCCTGTAAATGCTCTTTAATAACTTCTTTAAATGCATCGATATCCTGGCTTAAGAACAAGACGTTTTCTCCTGTTTCTTTCAGCTTTGCAAGCCATTCTGTCATTAAAATATTTTCTTCTTCCATTACCGTTTCAAGCTTTCCATTTTTCCATCGATACGTCCCTGTATAAACTAAACCACGTCTGGCATCAAAAAACGGACAAATGATTCCATCAAATAAAACCCCCTGGTAAGCAAATGCTTCCAAGCTCGATACACCGATAACCGGGATGTTTAACGTCCAGGCCATTGTTTTGGCTGTAGCCAGACCAATTCGAACACCTGTAAAAGAACCGGGTCCTTTCGCAACGACAATCCTGTCTAATTCAGATGGAGTGATATGTACATCCTGCATCAGCTTTTCCACCGCCGGCATTAAACGTACGGAATGGTTCTTAGCAATATTCGTAGTGATTTCACCGATTAATTGTTTATCTTCTAATAATGCCACACTTAAAACCTGATTGGAAGTATCCATCGCAAGTATTTTCATAAAAAAACTCCTAACTTAATGCTTTGACAACTTGTTCAAAATGCTCCCCGAAAGGAGTAAGTGTTATTTCACGCTGAGCTGCATCTTCTGTATAATGCAGTTTGATATCCAGCCGTTCCTTTGGAAGAAAATCTTCAATAAAGCTTGCCCATTCAATCACAGTGACACCATCTCCAAAGAAATAGTCATCAAAGCCGATATCCTCCATCGAATTTTCCAAACGATACACATCCATATGATAAAGCGGCAAGCGCCCACGGTATTCCTTTACAATTGTAAAAGTCGGACTGCTGATATTCCGCTTGATATCTAATCCCTGTGCCAGACCTTTTGTAAACGTCGTTTTCCCGACACCTAATTGACCTTCAAGCGTCAAAACATCGTTCGGCTGTAATTTTTCAGCCAGCCGGCAGGCAAAATCCTGTGTATCTTTTTCTGTTTTTAATAGCCTCTGCATCAACGCATTCACCTACTTTAAATGTGTATATCCACTTTTCATTAATTTTTTCGTCTCTCCATGCATCTGAATGAGAACACCTGGCTCTTCTGCTTGACAGACATAGCCAATCTGCTGGATAGGCGTATCTGTCTGGACAGCAATTTCCTGTACTCGCGGCCAATTCACCTCTGACACGGTCCCTAGGAGCTCAAAGTCTTCTCCTCCTGACAGCTTCCAGTCATACTGCTGCCCTTTGGAAAACTGTTGAAAACTGTTAGAAACAGGAATTTTTTCTTCTATAATTGTAAGCTCCACATTGGAAGCCTCTGCTATTTCATTTGCTTCACTTGAAATACCATCGCTTATATCATTTAAAGCCACGCGGTCTATCTCCCGTAATCCTAATGCCAATGCTACTCTCGGATTCGGCAAGCGGTGACGCTCGATATAATAATCTTTATCCTTACAGTCCTGTCCTTGCAGCAGGATCTCTAACCCTGCTCTGGAGTCTCCTAAGGTTCCAGTCGCAAAAACAATATCATTTGGCTCTGCATGGCTTCTGTATCTTGCTTTATTCTCTGGCACGTAACCCATTGCTGTAATCGAGATCATCAAACGTTCACTCGACACCGTATCTCCGCCAATCAAGTCCATTTGATACATCGATGCCAATTCATGCATTCCTTGATAAATCTCCTCTAACGCTGATTGTTTCCAGTTTTTCGGGATGCACATCGACACCAAATAAAAGGCAGGCTCTGCTCCCATAGCTGCTAAATCACTAATATTTGCAGCCAGTATACGATACCCAATATGAAAGGGGGCCATCGTTTCTAAGGAAAAATGGATATTTTCCACAAACGTATCTACCGTGGTGACAATATCAGATGTGCTGCGAAAAACAGCAGCATCGTCCCCGATTCCTTTAATCAATGCAGGTTGATTATATGTATTTGGTTTAATGGCGTTAATAAATGAAAATTCATCCATGCTATCACCAATTCCTTTATTTTCTACTATTTATCATAGCAAATCAACAGCAAAAAATAAAAATTTATGTCATGCAAATCAGTGTAATTTATTCCAACGGCACGTTTTCCTTATTTTCAAATACCTAAGCATGCTTGCTTCATTTATGGCATTAAAAAAACACATGTTTCTCATCGGAAACCATGTGTTGCTGATTACTATTTTTTTTAAAATCATGGCGGTCCGGACGGGACTCGAACCCGCGACCTCCTGCGTGACAGGCAGGCATTCTAACCAACTGAACTACCGGACCTAAGTATGTACTCTCTCTTATCCAGTACTTCGATGGTGAATCTGGATCTTATTTGGTTGCGGGGGCAGGATTTGAACCTGCGACCTTTGGGTTATGAGCCCAACGAGCTGCCAGACTGCTCCACCCCGCGATGTGAATAATTAATTTTTTCAATGCCTTTATTTAAGGACAAGATTTATTATATCTCTTTTTAGAGAATAATGCAATACCTTTTTAAAACTTTTTCATATTTATTTGCTTATCTATAAGTTTAACCAAGATAATCATTATCTATAACTATTTTGGAGAATGATTACATATTGTTTACAAGCTGAAGATAGTTTTTCTTTAAAACAGCTATTATCATTCAAAGCAGCATCTGATATAATTTGTTAATATGTGACATTTTCAGTCTCAAAAAGTATTAAATAAGAAATAAGGAGATTATTGAATTGACTTTATTAACCCTTTTTATTCTGATTTTGCTAATCATACTTCCACTTATTACATATGTTTTTTTCACAGTCTATAAAGAAAAAAGCTTAGATTACGTTCTTATTATTTAATAGAAGCTATGATTATTATACTGCTAACAACGACGGGCCATATATATTATTATTATATTTATAATTTGAATATTTTACCAGATGAGTGAATTTCATAATTCAAAGCCCTTGTGTCCCAAGCTTTTTGAAACATAAAAAAAGAAGTACCTCCCCAAATCTTGTATAATGGTAGTTACCCAGAAAACCATAAAAAGACTGGAGGAGTACTTCTTATGACCATTATACGACAACCGAGTCTATTTGGCATCCAAGAATTATATGACATGGAACCTACCCAAAAATATGAAGCGATTATTTCAGCGATTGATCTGGATCGTATTTATCATGCGATTAATAAGAAATCCCGGCTTGGAGCGCCTGTTGAGCTAAATTATGCAGGGATGATTATTTCCTTTTTTATTCGCTACATCGAGCGTATCCCAACCATCAAAGACTTAATCAAGCGTCTAAATGATGACTTTATCTTTAAAATGAACTGCGGATTTCTTGTTTCCGATTCTACACCATCAGAAGCTGCTTATTCCCGCTTGGTAACGAAATTGAGTGAATCAGATATTTTAGAAAAATCCTTCGAAAGCGTAACGCTGGCAGCCGTCACCGAAGGGTTTATTGTCGATGAAGTCATTGCCATTGATGCAACCCATTTTGAAGCACGAGATAAGGCACCTGCCAAAAAAGAAGAAAAATCAGAAACTACGCCAAAAAAGCGCGGACGCAAATCCAAAGAAGAACGCGAACAGTACCTTAAAGACCAAGCGGAAAAGGAAGCAAACCTGCCATTGTATGAAAAGAAAATCGAAGCACAGTTAGACGTTCCGTTAGACATCTTGCGTGCAGAAGTGCCAATAGCCCCCAAATGGGGTGTGAAAAAGAATGCAGATGGTAAAAATGAATACTGGTTTGGCTATAAAGCCCACCTCGCAGTTGGTGCATCCAGCCAATATATTCTGCAATCTTTGTTTTCATCTGGCAGCTTAAATGATGGGAAAGCCGCTATTGCCCTATTGAAGGGAATGGATCAACGACTTCCGCTTACGTCTGCTTCTTACCAGACATTGGATGCGGGTTATGATTTTGAACCGATTTATGAACAGATTCATCGCATGTGTCAACAGTCTGTCATTGCCTATAATAAGCGCAATGAAGGCGAAATGATCGGGTTTGATAAGGATTTTGCCCCAACCTGTTTGCGAGAACATTCCTATAAATATGACAGCTTTGATCCGAAATACGAAACATTGAAATATACCAGACCAAAGGAATGCAGCGACTGTCCCCTTGCGAATGAAGGTATCTGTCAAAAAGTGTATAAAATCAAGATAACTACCGATTTAAGAAGGTATACCGCACCAGCACGAGGATCAAAAGCTTGGAAAAATATTTTCAAACAACGGACAGCAGTAGAACGTGTTAATGCTTATCTGAAAGAGTTCTATCAGCTAAACAATGTTCGTTATCGCACTGGAAAGCGTGCAAAAGTTCATTTTGACATGGTCGCTTTGATTTATAATGCTTCCAAATTAGCTGCTGATCGCATCCAAGCAGAGCTTATTCAGCAACAACAAGCGCATAATTTTTGTTTTTAAAAATACACTTTCGAAAATTCGGTTCGTCTTTGTATTTTTAAAAAGAGCAATTATGAAATTCATTCAGATACAAAAAATTTAAATACGATGACTTTTATCCTGTTAGGCGTTACGGTTATCCTGTATATTTTTGACAGTATTTTCAGCAGAGTTAAAAATACGCAAAAAGTATCTGTTCAAATAACCGCTATTTTCTTTCTCATCTTATTACTCTTTCTCACTTGGATAATTCCTTTAGGACATAAATATTTATATGTGAACAGGCTGGATACAAAAGAAGAATTATTTGCAAACCCAAATGCAAAAAGAGTAATGATAGATGAAGATAAGAATATGATGGTAGCACTCGTTGACTCATCATACGATCCATTAACGCGGCCACGTACCGGCAGATCATATGATAATTATTTTTACATAAGAAATAATGGCAGCACTCCATATAACGGAAATATTTATTTAACACTGTTTAATGAAGATAATGAAACTACCGATGTAAAATTGTTTGAAGAAGTAACAGTTGGTCCAAATTCTGAACAGCTCCTTATCGAAACAAGAAAAAATTCATTTCAGGCCAGTGAGTGGAACGAGCAGTCGTTTACTACAAAGCAAAAGGTTGAAACCTTTGAGACAGTGATATCAGGCAAATAAATTGTTTATCTGATAATGCCTGAAAGATTAATAGACATTAATAAAACGCTTATTTCGTCTATTAGATTAGACAAAATAAGCGTTTTTCAGAGCATGTTATCGACCTGACTCCAGTACGGAAAAGAAATTGATATTTTTTATATTCTTTTACCAGTCTCTCTTATTAATGCACATATTTTTTTATAATCAGTGTCTGTACAACCATAAACATTCCGCCGACAGCCCAGTACAAAGGTAGCGCTGCAGGTGCATTTAAGGAGACCACTCCAATCATAATCGGAGATATAAAGCTCATAACTGCCATTTGCTTTCGCTGAGCTTCATCCATACCAATCAGACTCACTCTTGCTTGAAGATAATAAATAAGTACAGCAAAAACAACAAATAAAATATCTGTTTCTCCTAAACTAAACCATAGAAAGGAGTGCTCAGCTATTTCCGGAGTCCGCATAATAGCATAATAAAATCCCAGAAGAATAGGCATCTGAATGATTAGCGGTAAACATCCTACAGCCATCTTTACCGGGTTAAAATCATGCTTTTTATAAACTTCACTAAGCTCTCTCTGCATACTTAGCTGATCTTCTGTACTGCTCTTTCCTTTATATTTCTTTTGAATCTCGTCCATCTCAGGCTTCATAACTGCCATTTTCTTTTGCGAGTCTTTACTATTCTTTGACTGGCGAATAAAGAACGGCATTAACACAAATCGGATAATAATTGTAATCAATACAATAGCAATCCCATAACTGCCCTGAAATAAAGAAGCAATCTGCTTTATCAACAGAGAAAAGGGATATACAAAATAATGCTCAAAAAACCCTGTTGATGAACTGTCAATAGGTACGTTATTCCCTCCGCACCCCGCAAGTACAAAGACAAGCAATAGTACTAAAATGAAAAGTCTATATTTCTTAAAGGCTGTGAGTAAGCCATGTTTTTCCATAATTCTCCTCCTCTTATTTTAAACTCATTTTTAAAATAAGAGGATACATTATCCATTTTATCATCTTTTTGGTCGACTCTTTTAAATGTGATGATGAGCCAAATCAGAAAGGGTTCATTAATAATTAAGGTCTTTCCCATTTGGTTCATATTAATTTTAATATTGCGATGCTTACTGCCAAAAGAGTATTCATAGATAATTGGATTATTATGATGCAGATTAACAAAATACATAATTCCCATTGTCATTAAAATAACACCAAAATACATATAAAAGATGGAAGAATCTATCAACGCATTATTAAACAATTCCAATAACATACTTACTCACCTCCTTCACATATTAATGTTTAAGCTGATTATAATTATATCAAAAAAATAAACAATTTCCTATCTGCAGCTACTTACAGAACTAGGGAGTTTATTATTGGTTTCTTTTTTGTATTGCTTCAGTCAATAGAGTAAAATAATAAAAAGAATACTGGACTACACTCACATAAAAGGAGTTGACAGGCTATGACAGGATATATTGCATTATTACGAGGTATTAATGCAGGCGGAAAAAATAAGATGAAGATGGCGGAATTGCGAGAATCTCTTACAGCAATAGGTTTAGAAAATGTTCGAACATATATACAGAGCGGAAATATCTTATTTCAATCCAATAAACAGAAAAAAATACTTAAAGAGGAAATAGAATATAAAATAATGCAAGATTATCAACTTTCCATTCCTGTGATTTTGAGAACCTCCGAAGAATGGGAACAGATAATGAAAGCTTGTCCCTTCTCTGCAGAAGAGATCACAAAAGCTGAAGCAGATTCTATAGGAGAGAGTCTCTATGTAGCTTTTTTTCCAAGCAATCCGTCGAAAGATAATTTAGTAAGTTTACAAAAATTCCAAAATGAAAAGGAAAAATTTCATATTCAAAACAAAGAAATGTATCTTCTATTTTTTGATAGTATCCGCAACTCGAAACTGGCAAATCAACTTCAGAAACTGGATATTCAGTCTACAACTCGTAATTGGAAAACAGTCAATAAATTGGCGGCACTGTCCAAAGCAACGGAATAAAGGGACTAGGATTAAAAATATTTAAACTTGATAAACTTCGAAATATCGATTATACGAGTAATTGCAACACCTTTAGAAAGTCAGGCAAGCTCAGATATATACTGAACTTGCCTTTAGTGTATCCATGTTTACTTATCCAAAAAAAAAGAGCTAAGCATGATGCTTAACTCTTTTTCAATATGCCTGGCAACGTCCTACTCTCGCAGGGGGAAGCCCCCAACTACCATTGGCGCTGAAGAACTTAACTTCTGTGTTCGGCATGGGAACAGGTGTGACCTCTTCGCTCTCGCCACCAGACAATAAAATATGTAACTTGAAGATGTTTCCTGAAAAACAAGGACAAGTTATATTATATGCATTTTAGAATAAAAATGCAATACTTTTTTTCAAGAATTTGCACCCTGAAAACTAAATAAGAGTAACGTGACATGAAAAAACTTAGATAAGTCCTCAATCGATTAGTATCCGTCAGCTGCACGTGTCGCCACGCTTCCACCTCGGACCTATCAACCTCATCGTCTCTGAGGGATTTTACTCACTTAAAGTGATGGGAAGTTTCATCTTGAGGGGGGCTTCATGCTTAGATGCTTTCAGCACTTATCCTTACCACACGTAGCTACCCAGCAATGCTCCTGGCGGAACAACTGGTACACCAGCGGTGTGTCCATCCCGGTCCTCTCGTACTAAGGACAGCTCCTCTCAAACTTCCAACGCCCACGACGGATAGGGACCGAACTGTCTCACGACGTTCTGAACCCAGCTCGCGTACCGCTTTAATGGGCGAACAGCCCAACCCTTGGGACCGACTACAGCCCCAGGATGCGATGAGCCGACATCGAGGTGCCAAACCTCCCCGTCGATGTGAACTCTTGGGGGAGATAAGCCTGTTATCCCCGGGGTAGCTTTTATCCGTTGAGCGATGGCCCTTCCATGCGGAACCACCGGATCACTAAGCCCGACTTTCGTCCCTGCTCGACTTGTAGGTCTCGCAGTCAAGCTCCCTTCTGCCTTTACACTCTTCGAATGATTTCCAACCATTCTGAGGGAACCTTTGGGCGCCTCCGTTACCTTTTAGGAGGCGACCGCCCCAGTCAAACTGCCCGCCTGACACTGTCTCCGAACCGGATTACGGTCCTGGGTTAGAATGGTCATACAGTTAGGGTGGTATCCCACGGATGCCTCCACGTAAGCTGGCGCTCACGCTTCAAAGGCTCCCACCTATCCTGTACAAACTGCACAAACATTCCATATCAGGCTACAGTAAAGCTCCACGGGGTCTTTCCGTCCTGTCGCGGGTAATGCGCATCTTCACGCATAGTATAATTTCACCGGGTCTCTCGTTGAGACAGTGCCCAAGTCGTTGCACCTTTCGTGCGGGTCGGAACTTACCCGACAAGGAATTTCGCTACCTTAGGACCGTTATAGTTACGGCCGCCGTTTACTGGGGCTTCGGTTCAAAGCTTCGCTCCGAAGAGCTAACTCTTCCCCTTAACCTTCCAGCACCGGGCAGGTGTCAGCCCCTATACTTCGCCTTTCGGCTTCGCAGAGACCTGTGTTTTTGCTAAACAGTCGCTTGGGCCTATTCACTGCGGCTCACTCACAAGTGAGCACCCCTTCTCCCGAAGTTACGGGGTCATTTTGCCGAGTTCCTTAACGAGAGTTCTCCCGCTCACCTTAGGATTCTCTCCTCGCCTACCTGTGTCGGTTTGCGGTACGGGCACCTATGATCTAACTAGAGGCTTTTCTTGGCAGTGTGAAATCAGGAACTTCGGTACTCTATTTCCCTCCCCGTCACAGCTCAGAATCATGTCAGACGGATTTGCCTGTCTGACTTCCTCGCATGCTTGGACGCACATCCATCGGTGCGCACTCCTTATCCTCCTGCGTCCCCCCATTGCTCAAACAATCATGAGGTGGTACAGGAATATCAACCTGTTGTCCATCGCCTACGCCTGTCGGCCTCGGCTTAGGTCCCGACTAACCCTGAGAGGACGAGCCTTCCTCAGGAAACCTTAGGCATTCGGTGAAAGAGATTCTCACTCTTTTTTCGCTACTCATACCGGCATTCTCACTTCAAAGCGCTCCACCAGTCCTCACGGTCTGACTTCGCAGCACTTTGAACGCTCTCCTACCATTGTTCGTAAGAACAATCCGCAGCTTCGGTGATACGTTTAGCCCCGGTACATTTTCGGCGCAGCGTCACTCGACCAGTGAGCTATTACGCACTCTTTCAATGATGGCTGCTTCTAAGCCAACATCCTGGTTGTCTGTGCAACGCCACATCCTTTTCCACTTAACGTATACTTTGGGACCTTAGCTGGCGGTCTGGGCTGTTTCCCTTTCGACTATGAACCTTATCACCCATAGTCTGACTCCCAAGTGTAAGTAACTGGCATTCGGAGTTTGACTGAATTCGGTAACCCGGTAGGGGCCCCTAGTCCAATCAGTGCTCTACCTCCAGTACTCTCTATCTTGAGGCTAGCCCTAAAGCTATTTCGGAGAGAACCAGCTATCTCTGTGTTCGATTGGAATTTCACCGCTACCCACACCTCATCCCCGCATTTTTCAACATACGTGGGTTCGGGCCTCCAGTCAGTGTTACCTGACCTTCACCCTGGACATGGGTAGATCACACAGTTTCGGGTCTACGACCGCATACTCATTCGCCCTGTTCAGACTCGCTTTCGCTACGGCTCCGTGTCTTCCACTTAACCTTGCATACGATCGTAACTCGCCGGTCCATTCTACAAAAGGTACGCCGTCACCCATTAACGGGCTTCGACTACTTGTAGGCACACGGTTTCAGGTTCTATTTCACTCCCCTCCCGGGGTGCTTTTCACCTTTCCCTCACGGTACTGGTTCACTATCGGTCACTAGGGAGTATTTAGCCTTGGGAGATGGTCCTCCCGGATTCCGACGGAATTCCACGTGTTCCGCCGTACTCAGGATACACTCCGGAGGAAATTCTTTTTCGATTACAGGGCTGTTACCCTCTTTGGCTGACCTTTCCAGATCGATTCATCTAAAGAATTTCTTTGTCACTCCAATGGAATGTCCTACAACCCCAAGAAGCAAGCTTCTTGGTTTGGGCTCTTTCCGTTTCGCTCGCCGCTACTCAGGAAATCGATGTTTCTTTCTCTTCCTCCAGGTACTGAGATGTTTCAGTTCCCCGGGTCTGCCTCACCTATCCTATGTATTCAGATAGATGTACTGTTCCATTACGAACAGTGGGTTCCCCCATTCGGAAATCCTCGGATATAACGTTTACTTACAACTCCCCGAGGCATATCGGTGTTAGTCCCGTCCTTCATCGGCTCCTAGTGCCAAGGCATCCACCGTGCGCCCTTATTCACTTAACTAAAGTTTTTGAATAAGATGGCTGATTACAGAATGTAATCAGTTGTGTCGCTATATCAATAGCTTTTTTGCCTTATTTTTAAAGTTTGATGTCGTTGTTACTCTTATTTAGTTTTCAAGGTACAAGCTTCCTTTGAGAGAATTGCTCTCTCAAAACTGAACCAAACAACCACGTACGATGGCCCACACGATGTGGGTTATGTCGATGTTGCCACAGGATGTGGCGAACTTAATCGACGTTCCTTTTAATCCTTAGAAAGGAGGTGATCCAGCCGCACCTTCCGATACGGCTACCTTGTTACGACTTCACCCCAATCATTCGTCCCACCTTCGGCGGCTGGCTCCAAAAGGTTACCTCACCGACTTCGGGTGTTACGAACTCTCGTGGTGTGACGGGCGGTGTGTACAAGACCCGGGAACGTATTCACCGCGGCATGCTGATCCGCGATTACTAGCGATTCCGGCTTCATGCAGGCGAGTTGCAGCCTGCAATCCGAACTGAGAACGGTTTTATGGGATTTGCTGGACCTCGCGGGTTCGCTTCCCTTTGTTCCGTCCATTGTAGCACGTGTGTAGCCCAGGTCATAAGGGGCATGATGATTTGACGTCATCCCCACCTTCCTCCGGTTTGTCACCGGCAGTCACCTTAGAGTGCCCAACTGAATGCTGGCAACTAAGATTAAGGGTTGCGCTCGTTGCGGGACTTAACCCAACATCTCACGACACGAGCTGACGACAACCATGCACCACCTGTCACTTTGTCCCCGAAGGGAAAACTCTATCTCTAGAGTGGTCAAAGGATGTCAAGACCTGGTAAGGTTCTTCGCGTTGCTTCGAATTAAACCACATGCTCCACCGCTTGTGCGGGTCCCCGTCAATTCTTTTGAGTTTCAGCCTTGCGGCCGTACTCCCCAGGCGGAGTGCTTAATGCGTTAACTTCAGCACTAAGGGGCGGAAACCCCCTAACACCTAGCACTCATCGTTTACGGCGTGGACTACCAGGGTATCTAATCCTGTTCGCTCCCCACGCTTTCGCTCCTCAGCGTCAGTTACAGACCAGAGAGTCGCCTTCGCCACTGGTGTTCCTCCACATCTCTACGCATTTCACCGCTACACGTGGAATTCCACTCTCCTCTTCTGCACTCAAGTCCTCCAGTTTCCAATGCACGTTTGCGGTTGAGCCGCAAGATTTCACATCAGACTTAAAGAACCGCCTGCGAGCGCTTTACGCCCAATAATTCCGGACAACGCTTGCCACCTACGTATTACCGCGGCTGCTGGCACGTAGTTAGCCGTGGCTTTCTGGTCGGGTACCGTCAAGGTACGATCAGTTACTATCATACTTGTTCTTCCCCGACAACAGAGTTTTACGATCCGAAAACCTTCATCACTCACGCGGCGTTGCTCCGTCAGACTTTCGTCCATTGCGGAAGATTCCCTACTGCTGCCTCCCGTAGGAGTCTGGGCCGTGTCTCAGTCCCAGTGTGGCCGATCACCCTCTCAGGTCGGCTACGCATCGTCGCCTTGGTGAGCCGTTACCTCACCAACTAGCTAATGCGCCGCAGGCCCATCTGTAAGTGACAGCAAAAGCCGCCTTTCAACTTTCCATCAGGTGATAGAAAGTGTTATCCGGTATTAGCTCGCGTTTCCGCGAGTTATCCCAGTCTTACAGGCAGGTTGCCTACGTGTTACTCACCCGTCCGCCGCTCGTTCCACGAACTTCCCTCCGAAGAGTTCCGTTCGCTTCCCGCGCTCGACTTGCATGTATTAGGCACGCCGCCAGCGTTCGTCCTGAGCCAAGATCAAACTCTCCATAAAAGTGTTTGAAACTTTAGCTTTCAGAAGTCAACTTCTGACTTATTTTTTAAGAAAAACGAGGTGTTTTTCTTCTTTCGTACTGGTTGTTTTGTTCAGTTTTCAAAGAGCAATTTGTTTGTCACTTCTAAAAACAGCGACCTAATGAATATACCATGTTTCAAAAACATTGTCAACAACTTTTTTTAACAGAAGTTGTTGAGTGGGCCTGAGTGGACTCGAACCACCGACCTCACGCTTATCAGGCGTGCGCTCTAACCAGCTGAGCTACAGGCCCATAATTCTATGGAGCGGGTGAAGGGAATCGAACCCTCATCATCAGCTTGGAAGGCTGAGGTTTTACCACTAAACTACACCCGCTTGTCAAAATTAAAAAGCTTCTGGTCGGGAAGACAGGATTCGAACCTGCGACCCCTTGGTCCCAAACCAAGTGCTCTACCAAGCTGAGCTACTTCCCGATGGCGCGCCTGAGAGGAGTCGAACCCCTAACCTCTTGATCCGTAGTCAAACGCTCTATCCAATTGAGCTACAGGCGCTTTATAAGCGAACTTTTATATAATAACACATCTTTTAAATCGATGCAATTACTTTTTTAAATATACTTTTCAATCAATCTCTCAATCGCTCGTGCAATCAATCGACTTTTAATACTATAGCATGTCCTTTTCATTGTTGCAAGAAGAAATCCCCCAAAAATTATAATCTAACTATTCTTTTAAATATAAGCTCTTGTTCTCTCATTAATATAGATAACTTCTGTTCCCCATCGCAGCGAAGTCACTTGCTCTCCATTCATTGTTTCAGCTTTCTTCTATATATAGATATTAATTTCTCCCCCCTGGTTCTTCTACAAACTTTTAACGAAAACTTGGCATTCGTTAAAGGAAGATTTGAAAATCTTTTATTCTTTAATACTAGTTTTTCAGAAAATACCTTATTTGAGACCAAAAGCGCAGTAACTCGTCCCATCAAGACCGTTGGGACTGCGATTACTCGCCCCATCAAGGCCGTTTCTATTTGAAATGGAGAGGACGATTACCGGCTGTATAGTTTTCTGTTTAAAAATGGGGTATTCTTTTTCCTTAAACGAAGTGCCCTAAAGCCAGTTACACTGCGATAAAAAATCTATCACATCAAATTCCTTTCTATAATAAGATAATTAAATCACTACTTGTTATTGAATAGTACTGAACAACATGCTATAGTTGGTTTTATCACGGAGCATTGTCCGTAAAACACTTGCTGAATGAAGGTTCGTGTTTATCAGCATACCTATAAAGAAGGTGACTTTATTGAATGCACAATTTAAAAAAGGGGTTCTTGAACTTTGTGTACTAGTGCTCCTTGATAAGCAAGATTTCTATGGCTATGAATTGATTAAACGAATTACGAATAAAATTGAAATATCAGAAGGATCGGTTTATCCCGTATTACGCCGGATATTGAAACAGGGGTACTGTACAACCTATCTTAAAGAGTCTACAGAAGGACCAAGCAGAAAATATTATCATTTAACGGATGAAGGCAAAGGTTATCTCCTGGAGCTTAAAGAAGCATACGAGAATTTTACACGAGGCGTTGATTCGTTAATGAAGGAGGAAGGAAATGAATAAGTTAGACTTTTTAAAGGAACTCACGGTTTATTTACAAGATTTATCGTCACAAGAACAAGAAGAAATCATTCAAGACTTTGAAGAACATTTTGAAATGGGAAGAGCAGAAGGAAAAACGGATGAGGAAATAGTTCGCTCTCTGGGTTCTCCACAGCAGATTGCGAATGAATTGCAATCCACGCAGCAATTTGAAAAAGCGCAAGTAAATCATAGTGAACAAAGTCACCTCCGGAGAACAGGCATCATCATAGGACTCTTTTTCTTCAATCTGATTATTGTCCTTGGTCCTTCTGTGGGTATTGCCGGAATTATTCTGGCTGCATGGGTAACAGCTTTTTCTTTTGTTGCCCAATTGCTGATAGCGGGCGTGCAATGGATTATCCACCCAGAATCATTTTATTTATTTGAACTATTTACTTCCATTACATTTGCCGGGTCTGGATTATTCATTTTTATAGCTGCGAATTATATTACAAATGCTTTTATCCGTCTATTTTCTAAATATATCGGGTTCAATGTCCGCCTAGTGAAAGGAGAAAGCCATTCATGATAAATGTAAAACGAATTATTATTTTAGCTGTTATCCTGCTTCTTATTGGAATTATCGGGATGGCTGCCACTTTTTCCTCTTACAAGGAATCTGCTTTCAATGAAGAATCAGAATCTATCCCTTTCGATGCTGATGAAATTACTGAGATTGAAGTCGATGCAGAAAATACACAAATCCGTCTCCAGCCGGCTCATGTCGAAGAGCCAATCGCTGAATATACGACAACAGGGAGAAAGAGTGAAACGCAAGAACTCAGCACCTCCGTTAATGGAGAAAAGCTAACGATTCAAATCAAAGAAACCTCCTTTCCCTTCTTTGATTTCGATTTTATGTTTCGTTCAAATGCTGCATTAGATATTTTTGTTCCTGATGACATGATGGAAAAAATTGAAGTGAAAACTACGAATAGCAAAATAAATGCTGCTGATTTACAAATCGATGCGTTACAGCTTCATACAAGCAATGGCAAAATTGAGGGAGAGAATATAGAAGCTGCCTTCCTTGACATACAGTCATCTAATGGAAAGATAGTACTTCAAAACGTGCAGGGCGATACCAGTTTAAACACTTCCAACGGGAAGATTACGTTAGAAAATATCATTGGTGAGGTAACAGCAAATACAAACAATGGCAAAATTGAGCTTGCTTCTATCGAAGGTAATACGAATGTGGAAACTACAAATGGAAAAGTGGAAGCACAAGATATTTCCGGGGAAATGAAAGCCAAAACGAATAACGCAGCTATCCATATCGATACTGAAAGCTTCGATACTCCAATGGACCTGCAAACTAGTAATGGAAAAATCACGGTTATTTCTGAACAGAAGCCTGAAAATGCCACCTTCGATTTACGGACGAATAACGGAAGAATTCGTGTATTCGATTCAAAGGATTGGGATGTCACGTACGGTGATGGAGAAACACTGATTAAAGCACGTACAAGTAATGGCGGAATCAACATTGAATAGAGCTGCTCAGTTTAAATAAAAGCCCTCCTCTGCTAGGAAAGTCACATTTTCTAGAGCAGAGGAAGGCTTTTATTATACTTTTTATAAAAAGAAATTTCACTCAGTGAGAGTTTTACGAACGGTTCTCCGTATAAACATTCTTCTCAAAGACAGCTTATATATAGCAAAAACGATAACATAATGCCTGTCATAAAATACTTCTTCTTTACACATGACCAAGCATCGCTCTTAAACAAACACGAGCAAACAGCAGCATCAATTCCTCATTTTAGGGTCCAGGACATCGCGCAAGCCATCCCCAACCAAGTTAAAACCAAGAACAACAAGCATAATAGAAACTCCTGGCATAATAAGCGTCCATGGGGCCAGCTGAATAAACTCTCTGGAACTGGCAAGCATTTGTCCCCATTCCGGTGTCGGAGGCTGGGCGCCGAGCCCGAGGAAACCAAGTGCTGCCGCTTCCAATATGGCAGTTCCAAATCCAAGCGTTGCCTGCACAATAATCGGCGTGATGCTATTCGGTAAAATATGATGAAAAATAATTCTGCCATTCTTCATTCCCTGGGCCTTAGCAGCCATAATATACTCCTCCGCCCGTAAACTAATCACTCGAGAGCGTACAATCCTTCCGAATATCGGTATATTAATAATGGCAATCGCAATCAATGCATTTTGCAAAGAAGCACCAAGAATAGCAACAATGGCAATTGCAAGTAAAATACTTGGGAAGGCCAGCAGAATATCAAATATTCTGGAGATAATCATATCCACCCAACGGCCGAAATAGCCGGCAATAATTCCAAGAAATGTCCCAAAAACCAGAGCACCTATTACAGCAAAAAAGCCAACCTGCAACGAAACTCTTGCTCCATAAGCTATTCTGGTAAGTATATCTCTTCCCAAATCATCGGTTCCCATCCAATGCTCACCAGAAGGAGGGAGCAGCCGGTTCGCCAGATTTTGTTCATAATACGAATAGGGCGTAAGAAGCGGCGCAATAAGCGCAAGTATAAGAAAAAAGAGAATAATGATCATACCAGCCATTGCAAAACGATTTTTTCTCAAGCGCCTCCATGCATCTCTCCAAGGCGAGACAGTTTCCATCTGCTCCACATCCGTCTGGTCGCCTCTATTAACGGGGGCGGTTATTTGCTGTTCGACCTCTTCCGGCTTTCGTTCATCCAATTTCATCACAGCTTCCCCCTAATAATTAATCCTTGGATCAATGATTTTATATAGAATATCTACAACAAGGTTAATGAGGACGAAAATAAATGCAACAACTAAAATGCCAGATTGAATTACCGGGTAATCCCGATAGCTTATTGCTTCAAATACATATCTCCCTATGCCGGGCCAGCTGAAAATCGTTTCGGTTAAAATAGCTCCGCCTAATAAAACTCCTGTCTGTAAGCCAATAACCGTTAACACCGGTATCAATGCATTCTTTAATGCATGCTTGTATATGACAAGAAATTGTCCGGATCCTTTTGCACGCACTGTACGAATATAATCCGACTTCATCACCTCCAGCATGCTCGACCTCGTCATTCTGGCAATAATTGCCATCGGAATGGTACCAAGCGCGATACTGGGTAGAATTAAATGCTTCAATATCGTCCCTGCTCTGGAAAAATCCAAATGGATGAAAGAATCAAGCACATATAAATAAGTTATAGGAGCAATCGGATCCCTGTTGTCCTGTCTGCCATAGGCTGGAAACCATCCAAGCTCCTGCGCAAAAATCCATTGTTCCATCAGCGCAAGCCAAAAAACAGGTATGGAAACGCCAATTAAAGCAAAAAGCATCGCAAGAAAATCAAACCAGGAATTCTGCTTCCAAGCGCTGATAATGCCTGCATTGACTCCTATAAAAATCGCAAAAAGCATGGCGAAAATAGTTAATTCAAACGTAGCAGCGATATACGGCCAGATTTCTGTAGATATTTCCGCATTGGAGCGCAGAGAAGTTCCCAAATCCCCCTGCAGCAGGTCCTTGACATATATTCCATATTGCGTCAGATAAGGCTCATTCAGTCCCATGCTCTCTTCCAAATTTGTGATGGCTGTTTGGTTAGCGGTTTCTCCGAGTATCACCTGAGCCGGATTTCCTGGAATCAAATGAACAATGGAGAAGGTGATTAATGTCATTCCAATCAACACAGGAATCATCATTAATAATCGTCGGATAATATAGGAAACCATTATTTCACCTCTATTCTTCTTTATGTATGTGAAATGTAAACAGGAGACTCTCTCCAAAAAAATCTGGCCTCTTTTCCAATGCATCAGAAATACCATTATGATTGCTGCCTGCTGATTGCAGGAAGAGGACAGAGCTTTGACTGGCAAAAGAGTCTCCTTCATTTACTGCTAATTAATTTGCTAGCTCTACTTCTGCTAACGATTCACTTGTCGATGGATGCGGCACATAATTTTCTACAGCATTCGTTGTAGCAAGCACCGGTCTGGAATGCACTAAAGGAACCATTGGTGCGTCATCAGCAATAAGTTCCTGTGCCTGCTGGTAAAAGGACGCCCGTTCATCCTGGTCAATGGATAATTTTGCTTGATTTAAAAATTCATCCACTTCATCATTATCATAGAATTCCCGGTTGCTGCTTCCGACATTATCTCCATGCAACAAGCTGCTAAGGAAGTAATCCGGATCTCCATTTGTTCCTGACCAGCCCAGCATATACATCTGATGTTCTCCATTCATTGTTTTTTCCAAATATGGAGCCCACTCTTCTCTCACAATTGTAACGGTAATACCTACTTCCTCCAGGTTATTTTGAATAATTTCCGAAACGGTCTCTGGATCGGGCATGTACGGTCTAGCTACAGGCATGGTCCATAATTCGATTTCCAATCCATCTGCATAACCGGCATCCTCCAACAGTTCCCTAGCCCTGTCCGGATCGTACTCAAAGCTCTCCACTTCATCGTTATATCCCATATAGCTAGGCGGTAGCGGAACGGACGCAGGAGTCGCATAGCCAGCATATAAAGCCTCTGCAATAGCCTCTTTATCGATGGCATGACTGACTGCATGTCTTAAATCTTTATTATCGAATGGCTCTTTTTGTACATTAAACCCTACATAGCCAATATTATTCTCAGCCCGCTCATAAAGCTCCAGCCCTTCATCTGCTTCCACGCCTGCTGCATCATCTGGATTCAATCCATCCATAATGTCGATTTCACCAGAACGCAGCGCAATCAAACGGGCAGCATTATCTGGAATGACTTCAAATACAACGCGATCGAGCTTTGGAAGTCCCTCTATACGATAATCATCAAATTTATCAAGTACAATGGAATCATCTTTTGCCCAGCTGACAAATTCAAATGGTCCTGTCCCAACAGGATTCTCGTTAATGGCTGGACCATATTCCTCCAGTGCCGCCGGGGAAGTAATCGGAAAATAAGTCATCGCCATATTCTGCAGGAAGAATCCCAGAGGCTGGCTTAACACAAATTCAATTTCATGATCATTTACTACATTGATCTCTTCAACAACATGATTCTCATCACCTAGAAATCCGCCAAACATCGTACCGTACATGGAATAGACATAGCCGTCATCAGCAAAAGCATACTCATGATCAGGATCTGCCCAGCGTTCAAAATTGACCTTAACTGCCTCGGCGTTAAACTCTGTTCCATCATGGAAGGTTACGCCTTCCTCCAAATAGAAAGTATAGCTTAACCCATCATCAGCAACCTCCCAGTCATGGGCTAGTCCAGGCAGAACCTCAAAGGACTCCTTATCAAATTCCAAAAGGCTTTCGTAAATTTGCTTGGTAATACGTGAGGATTCTCCATCCGTGGTGCTTGCCGGGTCAAGACTTTCTGAATCTCCACCCCGGGCAAATATCAACACCTGATCTCCTTCTGCATCTCCTGTATCCGCTTCTGCTTCTTCTGCCGCATCCGGATCACTGCCTTCTTCCGATTCTCCTCCATTTTGTCCGCCATCACCTGAACATGCTGCCAGTACCAAGAAAATGGCAAGCAGCCAGACAGTAAAAATTGAGAACTTCAACTTCATTGCTTTCCCCCCTCATATTTTGTTAATTTATCATGAAGAATCGTCCGTAAAACTCCTGCTTCAAAATAAAAAGTAAAAATAAATTTATTCAGGCGGAAGTTCACAGCCGCTAACTCCCTGAACCAATCCACTCACAGCGATTTTCGATGGGACGAGTAATCGCTGTTCCATTCAGCAGAAGAAGAATCTCCGCTGCATGAAGTTTCGTTTTATAAGATTCATATTTTGTCATCCCGTTTATTTATATAAATGACAGGCCACAAAATGATTATCTTCCACAGGCTGAAAAGCCGGTCTTACTTCTTGGCAGATATCCATCGCATGCGGACACCTTGTATGAAAAGCACACCCGGAAGGCGGGTTGGCAGGACTTGGTACGTCCCCCTTCAAAATAATCCTGTTCCTCGGCAAATCCGGATCAGGAAGCGGCACGGCAGAAAGCAGCGCCTGTGTATAAGGGTGTTTTGGATTATCATAGAGCTTATTTTTCTCTGTAAGCTCAACCATTCTCCCTAAATACATCACACCGATGCGATCACTGATATGCTTGACCACACTTAAATCATGCGCAATAAAAATATAGGTCAAGTTAAATTCATCCCGCAGTTTTTCCATTAAATTAAGTATTTGTGATTGAATTGATACATCCAATGCAGAAACCGGCTCATCGCATATAACCAATTTAGGGTTATTGGCAAGTGCCCTCGCAATGCCGATCCGCTGTCTTTGCCCTCCGCTGAATTGATGCGGATATCTTTTCGCATGATAAGGACTCAAGCCTACTACTTCTAAAAGTTCTCCTACTCTGTCCAGCCGCTGCTTTGCAGATGTCATTCCATGCACCAGCAATGGCTCACTAATTATTTTTTCTACCGTATGCCTCGGATTCAAAGAAGCGTAGGGATCCTGAAATATAATTTGCATATCTTTTCGCAAACGGCGCATTTCGCTGTTCGTTAAGCTGGTTATATCCTGATCCTGAAATTTCACTTTGCCTTCTGTCGGTTCAATCAGGCGCAAAATTGACTTTCCTGTGGTGGATTTCCCACAGCCTGATTCCCCTACGATACCCATGATTTCTCCTTCCATCACCGTAAAAGATACATCATCGACCGCCTTTACCTCGCCGACTTTTCTCCCTATAGGCCCACCTTTAATATCAAAATATTTCTTCAGACCATCAACTTCCAATATCGGCTTTTGCATGCTTTTTTACCTTCCCTTCTGTATCCTCATGTAAAAAGCATCTGCTCTGACGTTGATTACCCAAAGCATAAAGACCTGGATTCTCCTGAAAACAACGTTCAAAAGCAAATTCGCATCTTGGCGCAAAATGACATCCGACGCTGTTCATTTTTGGCTTCGGCACCACACCTGGAATGGAATATAATTGCTGTTCTCTTTCATGCATGTTAGGAAGTGACTTAATCAGTCCTTGTGTGTAGGGATGCTCGGGGTCTTTTAATATTTCTCTGGTTGTCCCTTCTTCAACTATTTGTCCTGCGTACATCACCACTACTCTGTCGCAGATTTCTGCAACAACGCCTAAATCGTGCGTAATCAGCAAAATAGCTGTATCTTCTTCCTTATTTAAATTTCGCATTAAATCTAAGATTTGCGCTTGAATCGTTACATCAAGTGCTGTGGTGGGCTCGTCTGCAATCAATAATTCCGGATCACAGGACATCGCCATCGCAATCATCACCCGCTGCCTCATCCCGCCGGATAATTGATGCGGGTACTCCCCTGCAACCTCACCTGCTCTGGGGATGCCAACAAGCTGCAGCATGTCAATCGCTTTTTTTCGTGCTTCTTTTTTTGTTATTTTCTGATGCAGCCGAATCGCTTCAATAAGCTGATTCCCTATTGTAAATAATGGGTTGAGAGATGTCATCGGCTCTTGGAAGATCATGGATATTTCATTTCCCCGAAGCTTTTTCATTCGTTTCTCGGAAGCTTTTACAAGATTTTCTCCTTTAAAATTCATTTCCCCGCTTACAATTTTTCCTGGCGGGCTGGGAATCAGCTTCATAACCGAAAGTGAAGTAACACTTTTTCCACTGCCTGATTCTCCAACAATCCCGACGACCTTCCCCTTGTGGACTTTAATACTTACTCCGTTGACAGCAGGTATTTCTCCGCTCTCCGTAAAAAAATGGGTATGCAGCTCTTTTAGTTCGAGGACGATTTCTGCCATTCGTGTTCCTCCCGTTCTCATTTATAAAGTAAAACGACATTTAATTAGCTCTTTATATGGAATAAAAATTTGAAGTTGTTGAAACTCGTGGAATAATTTATACTTTTTGGAATATTGCTATCACTAATTATACTGAAAAAAGATGTTTTTGCAAGCGTTTTCAAAAATAAAATAAATATTCTTTTTCGAACATAAAAAAGCTGTCAGCATTTTACACTAAACAGCTTGATTATCTATTTCTCTATTGAAGAAAATATCCTCTATTCTTTTTTACTCGATTAAATATTTTCTTTTATCTGCCTGCTTCTTGCATTCTTCGTACTACTGCTTCCCTGACAGGCATTCCTTCTTGCGCACCACGTTTTTCTACTGCTAATGATGCGGCTGCATTCGCAAACAGAATGGCTTTTTCAATATTCTTTTCTTTTGCATATTCTGTAACAAAAGCACCATTAAACGTATCTCCTGCTCCGGTTGTATCTTTCACCTCTGCTTTAAAGGAAGGAACTTTTTTCTCTTCTCCATCTGACAGGGTAAATACAACACCATGCTCTCCTCTTGTTTCAATGATTTTCCCTTTTATCAAGGAAGTATCTATCGACTGCTTCATTTCCGAGAGTTCCAAATTATTAGGTGTTAAAAATGCTGCCTTCTCTGCCACTGTCTCTGAAATATCAGCAAATGGCGCCGGATTAATAACTACAGGAATCTGATGCTCATACGCAAGGTTTACCGTAAATTCAATGGTTTCCATCGGTATTTCAAACTGCATTAAAATAATATCGCTGGACAGAATTATATCTTGTTTCTCTTGTATCAGATCAGGTGTGACATATTTATTGGCACCCGGGGCAACAATAATTCGATTATCTCCGTCCGAAACAATAATGGAGGCAACGCCGGTAGATTCATGAGGAACGGTAATAATTGCTTCGTTATCTGCACCTTCGTTTCGGAAACGTTCTTTTAAACTTTTTCCAAAAGCATCCTCGCCAACGGCTCCTACCATAACAACATCTGCTCCCAGTCTGGCTGCCGCAATTGCCTGGTTTGCTCCTTTGCCGCCGGGATAGGTTGTGAACGATTCACCAAGAACCGTTTCCCCTTGCTCAGGTACTTTATCTGTTGTTGTCACCATGTCCATATTGATGCTTCCAACAACACAGACTCTTGGATTTCTTTTCATCTCATTCACTCCTCGTATCAAAACTTCCTTGTTAGGGCGGATAACTGAAATGAAAGACTATCCGCTCACCCATTTTACCGCAGATTAACTGGTTGTAAAAGCCGAGGGGAGGGAATTGACACCTTATCACGGAGAATCGTCCATAACCTCCGCTGAGTGAAGTTTGACTTTACAGGCTTTCCGATTCTTTTGGCACTGCTTGTTTCGAACCGCCTTGCAATCTCAGGAAGTAAAATATTCCGGCAATAATCAGTACACCGCCTATCATTTCCACAGAAGTAAGCACCTCATTCAATAGAATAACAGCCAGTATGGAGGCACCGATCGGCTCTCCTAATGTACTCATTGAAACGGTGGTTGTATTAACATAGTTTAATAGCAGATTAAAAATAATATGTGCTCCAGTCGGAAAAATAGCAAGCATCAGGAAAACCATCCAATCATTTCCACTATAGCCAATGAAAGCTATTCCGCCTATCAGATTAAATATAGCTACGGTAATCCCTGCCACCAAAAATACTAAAAAGCTGTATACCCAGTGATTGATAGATTTTACATTTCGTTGACCGATCATTAAATACAGCACTACAGAAACGACAGCAAGAAAAGATAAAATATTTCCTAACAAGGCTCCGCTGCCGCCGCCAAAACTTCCGCCTCCAACCACAACAACTCCAGCAAATGCAATCCCCATTGCTGTCACGGTACGGATATCTATTTTTTCTTTAAAGAAAATCAGACCTCCAACCAAGGCAATTGCAGGCTGCAGCGCTAATATCAAGGTAGAGCTTGCCACCGTCGTATGATTTAATGATTCAAACCATAATCCAAAGTGACCGGCTAGAAAGATTCCGGCAAATGTAATAGCTGCCCATTCTTTTCTTTTTATCATTAAAAATGACTTTCGGTATTTGTACACGATAGGAAGAATTAACAAACAGGCCAAAAACATCCGATACATTACCATAATGGTAGAAGGCGCATCCGATAATTTTACAAAGATGGCTGATAAGGATATGCAAATAATTGATACTACTAAAAGAATATTAATGGTTCCTTGTTTCAATGATTATCCCTCCTCTGAGAGTGATTTTTATTTTGTTAAGAAGAGATTCGAGTATTTCTATTGCGAAGCCGGTCCAGCATTAACGAAAGATAAATAGATTCCCGGATAATAATAGCACGAGAAATCCATTTTTAATACTGATCCGGCTTCTGAAAACTTGACGATTCCCCCAATCTTGGGCTGAATGCTGAAACCTCACTTCCATATAACAAGTTCTTATTTTGCATTATCTGAACATCCCAATAAAATCAGGCAGCTGTTAAGCAAAGGTTACCTGATTTTATTTTTGGACAGCTATTTTCTATGTTTTGTGAAGAACAGCTTTGGTAATCACTTAATAAGAAAATGTCACATGATGTTCCTTTAATGTTTTTTCCAGTTTATTCAGCTTCTTCATCGAATCAACAGAAGATCGTTTTCCAAATTCAATCACGATGGCTTCGATTAAAGCGATGGTTGGCACAATAGAGAATTTATCATCACTCACTTCGATTTTTAAAATCGCTGTGGCATAATTTATAATCGGACAAGAAATATGATCCGTGATTAAAATAATGGGAACACCTAAATCAAAAGCTACTTTAGCTGCTTGAATAATTCGTTCTGTATACGGTTCAAAAGCAAAAATAATCAATACTTCATCTTTTTCGATTTGCAGAACCTTATCGAAAACAATTTCTGAATCGTGACTTAACTGTCTTAACTTCGGATAAAATTCTCCTATCAGCTGTTCAAAGTAAAGAGCAACCGGTTTATAAGGCCTTGTTCCAAAGATATTAATGCACGCAGCTTTACTCATCATATCGATTGTTTTATCAAAGTTTTCCAACAGCTCTTCGTTTAACGATTTATCCAGCAGCTCTACGGATTCCTTACTCATCCGAACCATCGTGTGCTCATATTTTTTATTCTCTGGAGCATCTGAAAGAGAATCCCTCAGCTTCCATTTTGAATTTGTTTTTTCAGTCAGTGACTCATCATAAATGTCTTTTCTAAAATCATTAAAGTTGCTATATCCTAATGAATGAATCGTCCGCATAACTGTTGATACGCCGACACCCGATTCTTCAGAGAGCTCTTTTACAGTAATTAAACCCAAGGATGAATAGTTTTTTAATATAAAATCACATAAATATCTTTGCCTTTTAGGTAGACGATCCTTTAAATTGACCATTTCTTCTACTAAGGATTGATGATTGTCTGCCATTCCATTTTCCTCCCCTAAAACGATCCAATTTAATGAAAGGACGTTTCACTTCATGCACGATATCAATCGCAGAGATGTATCTATTTCACAGTTAACTTTGTCTGATTTGTTCATATAGGACATTATAACTTATCATGAAGCAAACGTCATGATTAACATTTCTGGCCAGGGGGCTTCTCGGCAAATAGAATAGTGAAAAAATTTACTTTGCTATTTTCAAATCAGCTTTTTTGGGGGCCTCCTTCGATTTTGACTTTATTCGAAAAGCTCCAACTACTAAGATAACCATAAAAACATATCCCAGATAGCCGACAATCGGGAACACGATAGAAATCAATTCAGAAAAACCATACAAGCTTAAGCTGCTGGCTACAACTAAAGCAATAACACTGAATACATTAAACCCCTTCGTTTTTGGTTCAAAAAAGCGTGAACTGAAAGAGAAAAACATACTCACTGCTGTACTAAAAATCATACCGAATAAAGCTACAGAGAATATCACTCCTAAGAGCGGCGATATTTGAGTTGCCAGTCCCAGCGTAGGCATCGGCAGGGATGCAACGGTATCTATATTTTGGAAAATAGCCAGGTTGCTGACTAATACTAAGACGCCGCAAAGCAATCCGCCAAGAAAACCGCCGATTACAGCTTGCTTTCCATTTGTCTCACTGCCTCCCATAATAAACAGCATTGCTGCGTTTGTAAGCGTAACGACAGATAAATAGTTAAAAGCGGCGGAAAACCAATGATTTGTAACAGAAGGCTGCTGCAATGCAATTGCTTCCATCTCTGCAGTTGAATTATTACTCGTTATCAGACTATAAATATTTACAAAGACGATAACGAGTAAAAATACCGGCGTTACAATCGCAAGCACTTGGATAACTTTTTTTACCCCTGTCATAATCGTTATCAGCACCAGCACAGACATAAGTATTGTTCCCACGTATGTCGGTATATTCAATTGCTGACTGAAAATAGGCCCAGATCCAGCCAGCATCACTAATCCAATGCCAAACAGTACGAAGATAATGACAATGTCATACCCCATTCCTAAATAGCGTCCGCTGATCTGACGAATAACTTCCATATGAGAAATGGCCTTTAACTTATATCCGATACTTACTAACATCATTCCGGTAATACCAAACAATATCGATACGGCAATTGCCCCAACGATTCCAACTTGACCAAAACTTGTGAAATATTGCAGAATCTCTTGTCCGGAAGCAAAGCCAGCGCCTAAAACTGCCCCTATAAAAGCACTGCTGATTTTTAATATGTTTTTCATACGTTCTCCCTTCCCAACTTAAATCCCTCTTATATAAACTTCCATGAATATACACTTATATGGTAAGCGTTTACATTCAAAGGATTGTGGTTTACCTTTTTAATAAAAAGAATGATTTGTAATACATGGTTTTGCTATTACAAATGAATCATGTATTACAAATAATATATTTCAAAGTTTAGCAATGTATCATGAACCGTCTGCCATATATATATCTGATGGCACCTGTGAGAATGTTGTTACTTCGCTATTGGCCTCTGTTCCTAGAAGACTATTTATATTTTGTGCCGCAGTAAACCCGGATTGAACAGCTGTCTCTGTATAAGTTGACCCTAAATAATCTCCCGCCAGGAATAAGCGCCCATCCGGTTTTGTTAAAATAGGCTGTATCTTTGCACGCCCTGGAAAAATATAAGCAGATCCATATGGGTACTTGTTTACTCGTGCTTCCACAACATGATCGCTAAAGCCAGGAAAAATATCATCTAAATCCTTCAATATGATATCAATGATTTCTTCTCTCGGCTTATCAATTAAGCGACTGCCGCTTTCACCAGGCGAAAATGTCATGATGCTGCTGCCCGGCTGTCTTTTCGTTTCCCTTGCCCGGACCAGATTGGTTTGATTCAGAACAATGTCAAATGCTCTTTTTGGTGTAGCAAAAGAATAGACATTATCCCAAACTTGCGGTTCTGTTTCATCCGTCAGGAAGGCAGCACTTACATGCGGGCCGTAAGTTACCTTATCAAGCGCCTCACCAAGTTCCGAATCAATATTTTTAGTTACTTTCCTTGTAATCGGAGCAGGGGTAGCAAGTACGGCATAACGAGCTTCCTCGACATACTCCACACCATTTTGCGTATATCTTACTACCACAGAATCTTTTTTCTGAAGCACCTCAACCACCTTTGCATTCAGCTGAACACTTCCCCCTAATTCCTTTGCAATAGTGTCTGTAAGTGTTGACGGTCCTCCATCGATGTTTCTTCCAAGCCCGTCACTTTTATTCCATACAGTGTGAAAATAACCTACACCTGACCCTGCAGTAATGGTCTCTGGACTGCCCGTGGAACGACTGACAGTAGGCCTGAAAATGGAATCCGCATCTGTTGGCAATTTTCCGGTAAAATCGGTAAACGTTTTGTCATCCATAAATTCTAAGATGCGCTGCTGCTGCACTCTATAATCTTCTCCTGGTCTTCTCTTGGCAATTTGTCCATATCGGATCACAGCTGCGCGCACTTTTGCGCCTGCTCGTATCAGTGCAAATCTGGATTTCCATGACATCGGCGCTCGAAAAGGATACATCTCAACAGAACCTTTTAAAAGCAGCTTCCCATTTAAAGACATTGCGGTTAACGTGCCAGGTACAGGTGATGATGTTACTCCTACAGATTGTAATAATTCATCGGTAGCTGAACCGGGTCCGGCATAGAGATGCCCTCCCCAATTCAGCCAGTAATCTCCTCTTCGTTCCGAATGAACACGTCCGCCAATACGATTTTCTGATTCCAATACTAAAATGTCGTGGTGTTTCAGACGCCAGGCTGCTGATAGCCCGGCAAGTCCTCCACCAATGATGATTACATCTTTCATTTTACTTCCTCCGTTTTTAGTACACCTGCATCTGATAATAGGCTCTTGATTTTTTGCTGATATGCTTCTGATGCTGGTAATAGTGGTAATCTGCTAGTTCCTCCAGGTAATCCCAACGCTTCTAATCCGGCTTTTACCGTACCTGGTATCACTTCTTCTTCAATCGCATTGTATAAAGGCATCAGTTTTTTATTTAATTCAATCGCTTCTTGAATATTATTTTCATTTACTATCAAATCATATAGACGCACCATCTCTGCAGGAACTAGATTATGAACAACACCAATCGTCCCATGTCCGCCAATTGCTAACGTAGGTACAATAAGGTGTTCAAATCCAGTCAATACGGAAAAATTAGGATTATCTTTTGTAAGCTCTAATAATTTGCAGGTGTGAACTTGATCATCCGTATTTTTTATTCCTACAACACCCTCAATTTCACTTATCTCATGAAGTAATTCCGGACTTAATACCACATTCGTTGCTTCCGGGTAATGATAGATAACAATGCCGATATCCGAATTCTCTGCAACCGCTTTATAATAATCAACAATTCCCTGTTCGCTTGTCTGCATATAATAAGGATTAATGACTAATGCCCATTCCGCTCCTGCTTCCGATGCAAATTTTGTAAGTGCAATTGTATCCTCTAAACGATGGCATCCTGTACCAGCCATTACTTTCGCTCGGCCGCTTGCTTTTTCACAAACATACTTAATTACTTCTTTTCTTTCATCCAAGCTCATTAGGGAATACTCGCCAGTGCTCCCCCCCACTAATATCGTCTCAATTCCATTACCAATAAGATGGTCAATTACTTCTCCAATCCCATTATAATTAATGCTATTGTCCTCATTCATAGGCGTTGGTAAAGCCGGTATCATTCCTGTTGGTTTTGTCATGTAAAAAACCTCCTCATATTTTTATTCATTATTTTCATCTTGTTCTATATTCACAAAAACACTTTTAACTTCTGTATAGTTTTCTAAGCCATATTCGCCGCCCATTTCTCGGCCGATGCCAGATTGTTTATATCCTCCGAATGGCATTGTTTCCCATTCTTGTCCAACATCATTAATCCATACGGTTCCTGCCTGCAGCTTGCCGGCAATATAGTGACCTTTTCTAATATTTTCTGTCCATACACTTGACGCTAATCCGTATTCGCTGTCATTTGCTCTGCGGATACCTTCTTCTACCGTATCAAAGACATGAACGGTCATTACCGGTCCGAAAATTTCTTCTCTGGCAACGGTCATATCATCCTCTACATCCGCAAATATAACTGGTTTAACGAAATATCCTTTATCAGACACCGGAGAGCTATCTCCAATCAGTCTTGCACCTTCGTCAATACCTGTCTGAATGTAATCAAGCACGGTCTGCTGCTGTTTCTTAGATACCAGCGGCCCCATATCTGTCTCTGGATTCATGCCGTGTCCAAGCTTAACCTTCTCCAATTCTTCTGAAAGCCCTTGCAAAACTTCGTCATATAGCTTTCTTTGTACGTATACTCTTGTGCAGGCACTGCAATTCTGACCATGATTATACATCGTTCCTGAGAATGCGCCTTCAATTGCTTTTTTTGTATTGGCGTCTTCCAGAATAATGCTAGGTGATTTGCCGCCTAATTCCAGTGTTACACCCTTTAACTGATCTGCCGCTTTTTTCATCACATCTTTTCCTACATTCGTTGAACCAGTAAATGCTACTTTATCAACCAGCGGATGTGTAATAATCGACTCGCCAGCTTCTCTTCCTGATCCGGGGACGATATTGACAACACCGTTCGGGAATCCGGCTTCGTTAAATAATTTTGCGATATAAAGCAAGGATAAAGGTGTCTCAGTTGCTGGTTTGATAACCACTGTACAGCCGACAGCAAGTGCGGATCCCAGCTTCCAGGCAGCCATTAACAGCGGGAAATTCCATGGAATAATTTGTCCAACCACGCCCACTGGTTCGTGTACCGTATAATTTATATAATCGGGAGATACATTCGTTGTCTTTCCCTGAATTTTTGTAGCAAATCCAGCATAATATCTGAAGTGTTCAATCGTGCCATCCACATCATCTGTTAAGGCCACTTTGTAAGGCTTTCCATTATCCAGCGACTCCAATTGAGCTAATTCTTCGCGATTCTCCTCAAGCAAATCTGCCAATTTATAAATCATTCGAGACCGGGAAGACGCTTCCATTTTCGTCCATTCCCCTTCATCAAAAGCTGTTCTGGCAGCTTTTACTGCACGGTCTACGTCACCGCTGTCTCCCTTATAAACTTGAGCGATTCTATCCTCTGTAGCAGGATCTACAACATCAAATTTATTGCCTGCTGCTGCCTCAACGTAGTCTCCATTAATATAAAGTCCGATAGTTTCTTCAAGAAATTCTTTCACCTTTGGTTTCAAATCAAAATTAAGCGTTTGCAATGTTATCCTCCTTTTGAAAATGTAATTTTTAGAATTTCCTATACTTTATCACATGATTGAATATATTGAAACCCTTTTTATAAAAAAGGAATAAATTTATTCAAAAGTATAATTGATAATTCTTCTTTGTTATTGACTGATCAGGCTTTTGAAGGTAGGGTAATGAATGTATTTATATATTGAAATGCTGTTCAGCAGATACGCTGTGGTAATTTCAAACAGAAAGCAATCAACATTAAAGGAGAAATTATGACAAATTTAAAAGATCAAGTTGTATTAATTACTGGAGCAAATCGTGGACAAGGGAAAGGAATCGCTCAACATTTCGCTTCACTTGGCGCAAAAGTTGCCGTCGGAGCAAGGAATTTGGAGGATGCGGAAGCTCTTTCAATAGAAATTGGGCAAGACCAAAGCCTTCCTGTTCAATTAGATGTAAGCAAAGAAACGGACTGGACAGCAGCTGTTCAATCTGTTATTCAAACCTATAATAAAATAGATGTACTGGTGAACAATGCAGGTATATTCATTAAAAAACCTTTATTAGAGACGACTGCAGAGGATTTTCATCAGTTGATCCAAGTGAATCAGCTCGGTGTCTTTATGGGGATAAAGACGGTCGCACCCTACATGGAGAAACAGCAAAAAGGATCCATTATTAATAATGTATCTATCTCTGCTTTTTCTCCAATCAATGATGCAGCGGCTTATGCAGCTTCCAAAGCAGCAGTGTCCAATCTTTCAAAATCTGCTGCCATCGAATTAGGACCAAAAGGAATCAGAGTCAATTCGATTCATCCAGGTGTTATTCAAACAAATATGGTGAGTGACAGCAATCTAGAGGTGAACGAAGCTGAGGCTATCCCATTAAAAAGACTCGGACAGTCTAACGATATCGCACAGGTAGCTGCTTTTCTCGCTTCGGATGAGAGTGCTTATTGTAATGGTGCTGAAATTGTGGTAGATGGCGGACTTACGCTGGGAACCAATATTTAACCGTTGGCTTGCAAGGAGTAATTTAAAGGGTAATGATGTCGCTTCATTCCATATAAAAACAGAGAGACTTTTCAGCTCTCTCTTCAAATTACTCTAAAATATTCTGTTTTCTATGTAAAACCTCCAACGTAATCCTGCTGCTGTTGGAGGTTCTTCTTAAAAAATATTATATTGTTTTTTCAACCTGGTTGAAGCAGCGGCCATAAATCCATTTATAACCTTCTTTATTCAAGTCTCTCGGATTCCCAATTGTTTGCGGATCTTTCATTGCTTCTTTCGCAAGACGGTCGGTCATATCTGGTGATACGCCTTGTTCTTCTAGGCTGGGAACCTCTAAATCTTCTACCAATTGATAAACTTCATTCACAGCTGCTTTAGCTGCCTCTTCCTCCGTCAAATTAAATGTATTGATACCTAGCCCTTTAGCAATACGTGCAAATTTCGCTGGGTGACCTTTCCAATTATATTCCATAACAGGGCCCATCATCGCTGCGACAGCCTGACCATGCGCTACTGGAATGATTCCTCCAAGTGTTTGCGACATCGCATGTGCTGCCCCTGCTGATTCACTGCCATAGGATAACCCTGCTAACATCGCAGCTTGTGCCATCCCGTAGCGTGCTTCCAGATCATTTCCATCTGAATATGCTCGTCGAATATATTTACCGACGTATTCTATCGCAAGTAATGCTGCAGCATCTGTCACCGGCTGGGCATAATGCATGGTATAACACTCGATGGCATGTGCTAACGCGTCAATCCCAGTCATTGCTGTTACATGCGGTGGCATCGAAACATGCAGCTCTGGATCAATAATTGTTAAATAAGCAGCAATCAATGGTCCGCCTGTATTAAATTTAAATTCTCTTTCTTCATCTGTAATAACAGCCCATTGCGTTACTTCCGAGCCTGTTCCAGCTGTTGTTGGAATTGTTGTTAGCGGAGGTATGCGATTTTCTAACGGTTTTTTCCCATCCGCTGCTTCGTAATCCAGTACGCTTCCATCATGGGTCGCTTCTACACCGATTCCTTTAGCAGTATCCATTGAGCTGCCTCCGCCCACTGCTACAAGTCCATTACAGTCTTCCGATTTATATAAATTGGACCCTTCTGCAATCAAACGCACTGGAGGATTCGGCTCTACTTTGTTGAATAGAACAACTTCTATGCCGGCATTCTTCAAAGATGCTTCAATCGGCGCAGTCACACCTGCCTGATAAATCCCCGGGTCTGTTACTAATAAAGCTTTTGTAACTCCCAAGTTTTTTACCTCTTCCCCAACATGTTTTATCGCGCCGATTCCATGTTTTATCGCTGTTGGTAATTCAAATTGATGAAATTTATGCATATGCTCTACTTTCATATGAAGACTCATTGTACATTCCTCCAAAAACGTATTTAATATCTATTTCATTATCAAAATCATATTCTATTATCCTCAAAACCAATTTATCGGCTCTGGATTTATATTATGGTAAACATGCTTTGTTTCCTGATATTCTTCCAGGCCAAGTTTGCCTAATTCCCTGCCGATGCCTGACTGCTTGAAGCCTCCCCATGGAGCATGCGGGAAGTATACATTAAAATCATTAATCCATACTGTACCCATCCGCATGTTAGCGACACATCGCTCTGCTTTCGCAATATCTTTTGTCCAGACCCCGCCAGCTAATCCATAAATAGAATCATTTGCGAGACGGATAGCTTCTTCCTCATTACGAAATGTTTCTATCGTAATAACCGGACCGAACCCTTCATGCTGTACAACATTCATTTCCGTTGTACATCCAGTCAAGACGGTTGGTAAATAGAAAAAGCCATTTTGCAGTGCTGGTTCATCAGGACGAGCTCCTCCAACCGCAACCTTTGCGCCTTCTTTCACGCCATTATTTACATAGGCCATCACTTTTTCTAAATGTATTTTTGAAATTAACGGTCCCATTTGCGTATTCTTATCAAAACCACTGCCTAACCGAATCTTTCTCACACGTTCCACCAATTCCTCAACAAACGCATCGTGAATACTTTCCTCCACAATAATGCGTGTTCCTGCTGAGCATATTTGTCCTGCATGGAAGAATACCGCATTCAATGCCTGATCAACTGCGGTTTCAAAATTTGCATCAGCAAAAATAACATTGGGATTTTTTCCGCCAAGCTCTAAAGCTAACTTTTTCACATTGGAGCTGGCTGACCGCATAATACGTTTCCCTGTTTCAATCCCGCCTGTAAAAGAAATCAAGTCCACATCTTCATTGATGGCTAACTCCTCTCCAACCGTTGCTCCAGCTCCCAATACAAGATTAACCACTCCTTTTGGCACGCCTGCTTCTTCCATGAGTTCAAATACTTTAATGGTTGTTAAAGGAGTAATTTCACTCGGCTTCATAATTAATGTATTTCCTGCAGCAAGCGCAGGAGCTAATTTCCAGGAAGCCTGTAATAAAGGATAGTTCCACGGAGTAATTTGTCCACATACACCGACAGGTTCTTTGACTACTTTACTTATAGTATGTAGGACAGGTGAATCAATCATTTCACCGCCATCTTTATCTGCTAATTCTGCATAATACCGAAATACGCCGGCAATATCATCCATATCTCCTCTGCTCTCTTCCACTGTTTTTCCAGTATCGAGCGATTCTAATTCTGCTAATTCTTCTTTATCTCTTTCAATCAGTGCAGCAATATCACGAACGATATTTCCCCGTTCAGTTGCTGAAGTCGCTGACCAATCACCTTGGTCAAAAACATTTCTAGCTGCAGCAACGGCCAATTTAGCATCTTCTTCATTACCTTCTGCAGCAAGTGCAATGACTTCCTGATTAAAAGGGTTAATTATTTCTCTTGTCTCTCCAGAGAGGGCAAGCACCCATTCCCCATTGATATATTGTTTGCTGGTATCCAAATGAGTTCCTCCTAACTTACGTTAACTTTGTTAAGAAAAAATTTAACGTTGTGAACAAAATAAATCTTAACGAATAAATTTCATCCTGTCAAACGAACCTGTTTTCTTCTTATATGTATAAAAGAACCTTGCTTTGGCATTCTCAAATCATTTGACAAATTTATATATTTTACTATCATTAAGTTTGTTAAGAAAAAATTTAACTTTATGGACATTGATCTGTAGGAGGTCATTATTTTGAACAATCCCCATGACGAGAGGGCAAGAGAACAAATAGAAGAGGCAAAAGATCAGGTTATTCAATCGATATCGGAAACGATGGACTTATACGGTGTAACACCAGCTGCCGGTAAAATATATGCAACGATGTATTTTGAAAATCAAATGAATTTGGATGAAATGCGGGAAGAGCTTGGTATGAGCAAGCCTAGTATGAGCACCAATGTACGCCATCTCCAGCAAATTGGAATGGTAAAAAAGAAATTCCAGCGTGGTTCCAGAAAACATACCTATACTGCGGAGAAAAATTTCTTTCATTCCTTTATGGCCTACTTCTGCCAAATGTGGGAACGGGAAGCAAAAACAAATATGGAAGCCATCCAGCAAGCTGAAAAACCGCTCCTTGAAATTATCCATGACGAGCATGTTTCTGACAGCTTCAAAGAAGAAGCTAGACATCATTATGAATTATTAAACCAGTCCAAGGTTTATTACAACTGGCTGGATCAGTTGGTACACAGTATTCGATCCGAAGAAATTTTTGAGTTTTTACCAAAGGACACATCCCAAAAAGACTAAGAGGAGAGATACCATCTTTAACTTTCAAAAACAACCTATAAATATTCTCATTATCACAGCAATTTCGATTCTATTATTAAGTGCATGCGGCGGAAATACATCGAACAACGAATCCGCGGCAGAAGATGATAATCCCAACAGCCTCGATATGGGCCAAATCAGCTGGGAAGAAAATATCGCAATTACAAATATGTGGAAATTCATTCTAGAAGAAGAAGGTTATGAAGTAAACTTGCATTTATTAGATATCGGGACACAAATGGCGGCACTTGAAAATGATGAGCTGGATATCAGTCCTGAAATATGGCTGCCTGTTCAAGATGCAGAATATGTAGCACAATATGAAGATGCTATTAATTTCTCAGAAGAAACTTGGTATGATAATGCAAAAGTTGGTTTAGTCGTACCGGCTTATATGGATTATTTGGATAGTATAGAAGATTTAAATGCGAATAAGGAAAGTTTAAATGGAGAAATAACTGGATTCGATGCCGGAGCAGGCACGATGTTAGTAGTGGAAGAAGCAATGGAAGCATACGAGCTGGATTATGAGCTCACGGCCAGCTCCGAACCCGCTATGCTGACCGCGTTACAACAGGCAATCACTAATGAAGAGGATATTGTTGTGCCGTTATGGAACCCACATCGTGTATTTTCAGAAATGGACTTAAAATATTTAGACGACCCTCAAAATATCTTTGGAGAGGCTGAAAAAATTCATCACGCAACCCGCCAAAATTTTCATGAGGATTATCCAGAAGTCGATCAATGGTTGAAAAATTGGAAAATGGATGATGAACAAATTGGTGAATTGATGAGCTACGTCAGTGAGGCTGAAAATGAAGGAAAAGAAGCGCTGGAAGGTGCTGAAAAATGGGTGAATGATAATCGAAATCTTGTGAATCAATGGCTGGAAAAATAACTCGATATGAAGCAGTCTGATGGAAATTCCAATCAGACTGCTTCATTTTATCAATGCAACTATTGATTTTAAAAGCTTAATTGATAGTAAACAAAAGTAAGAGGCTTTCCTTCATAAACAGTATCTTCCCTGCTTATTTCCTTAAACCCATTCTTTCCCAGAACGCTTTGAGAAGCTATATTATCTGCAGTTGTCTGTGCCTTGATACCCTTTAATCTTAATGTTTTCTCCGCTTCCACTTTGAGAAGCTCAACTGCCTTTCCTGCTATCCCTTTTCCCGTATGAGCTTCACCAACCCGATATCCTAAAAAGCCAATTTTCTGTGAAGGACGAATATCTGTTAAGTTAACTCTCCCCAAAATTTCTCCATCAGCATCCTTGATTAGAAAAAAATAAGATTTACTATCCGCTTGTTCCTTCAGCAATTCACGTAGTCTGTCATGAAAGTAATCCTTTTGGTAAAACGCTTCTCCACGGGAAGGAACAAATTTTTCAAAGTACTTTCTATTATGTAATTCAAATGTGTAAAGCTTATCCTCATCTTCTATTTGCAGCGGGGCAATATGTATCATCTAATAGACACCCTCTTCTGTATCACACGGTATATATGACCTCGATACTTTTTTCATATATTATTTCACAACGAAAGCTTTCTGTCGACAGGATTGTAAATCTGGTTATTCTTAAATGTAAAGAATATATTTAAAGAAACGATTTGGTGTTTTTATATGCAAAAAAAGTCGAAGCAGCGACTGTATCTGTAAACAGAACTGCTCCGACTGTTTATTATTAATCAATGACCCTGTGGTTCTCATCGACTTGAAGCTTTTCCGTCTTCTCCACAGCGGCAACAAATCCATCACCGTGACAAACAGTGCAAGTATACTGCCACTGCTCATCATCTCTTAATAAACCTGTTCCTTCACAAGCTTTACAGGCATGCTCCTGAGATCCCATTGCTGACTTCCTTTCTATTGTTTTTCTTTAATCCAATTAATAATTCCGCCGGCCAGCAGAATTTCAAGCTGCCGTTTGGTCAGATCATGCTGAACGGTAATCGTACGATCTGTTCCTTTTAATTTAATATCGAAGGTTTGCTGATTTTGAATCGTCTGGTGGATGTGACGAAATTCAAGCGTATCCTCCTGACGAACCAGATCATAGTCTTCCTCATTGACGAACGTTAACGGTAAAATACCGAAATTAATCAAGTTCTGCAGGTGAATACGGGCAAAGTCTTTTACAAGTACGACCTTTAATCCAAGATAACGCGGTGCGAGCGCCGCATGCTCCCGGCTTGAACCCTGGCCGTAATTAAAACCTGCAACAACCATATGGCCACCGTCATCACGTTGTTTCATCGCCGTTTCGTAATAATCATCATCAATAATTTCAAATGCAAAAGTACTGATTTTTTGAATATTACTGCGGTATGGCAAGACGCGTGAACCGCCAGCGAGAATTTCATCTGTTGAAATGTTATCATTCATTTTCAGTAAAACAGGAACATCAAAGTTATCCTCAATCGGTTCAAAATCTGGGATGGCCGTGATATTCGGTCCTTTTTCCAGTTCAATCTGATGATTATCTTTCGGTGGTGCTTCCAGCATGCCCTGCGTGGAAAAAGTAGTCGGTTCTTTTATTTCCGGATAAGGCATATCCAATGTTCTCGGATCTGTAATAACCCCGGTTAATACAGATGCAGCGGCTGTTTCCGGGCTGCAAAGAAATACACTGTCTTCTCTTGTTCCAGACCGTCCTGGGAAATTCCGGGGTGTCGTCCGTAAACTGTTTTTACCTGTAGCCGGAGCTTGTCCCATGCCAATACAGCCATTGCACCCTGCCTGATGCATCCGGGCGCCGGCAGACAGCAGATTCGCAATATGTCCGTTTTCTACAAGCTGCTCCAGCAATTGCCTGGAGGTCGGGTTAATATCCAGAGAAGCGCCATTCGCAATCTGCTTCCCTTTCACGATTTCACTGGCAATCGCAAAATCGCGGTATCCCGGATTAGCAGAAGAACCGATGTAAGACTGGTATATGTCTTCTCCGGCTACTTCCGTAACAGGCACCACATTCCCCGGACTGGAAGGTTTTGCAATTAAAGGTTCCAGCGCAGATAAATCAATTTCTTCATGTTCATCGTAATCCGCTCCATCATCTGCTTTTAATTCAATCCACTCGTCTTCGCGCCCTTGTGTTTTTAGAAAATGTTTAATTTCTTTATCTGACGGAAATACTGTGGCGGTCGCTCCAAGCTCTGCTCCCATATTGGCAATCACATGCCGATCCATAGCAGATAACTCCTTCACGCCTGGTCCATAGTATTCAAGGATTTTACCGACACCGCCTTTTACGCCATGACGGCGCAGCATTTCTAAAATAACGTCCTTGGCGCTGACCCAATCTGGCAGTTTTCCTGTTAATTCAACCCCCATGATGCGCGGCATTTTCACATAGTAAGCTTCACCGGCCATTGCCATCGTAACATCAATTCCGCCTGCACCAATCGCTAACATGCCCATACAGCCATTGGCACATGTGTGACTATCCGAACCTAATAAGGTTTTTCCCGGCCGTGCCAGCTGCTGCATATGAACTGGATGGCTGACCCCATTTCCGGGTCTGCTGTAATAAATACCGAATTTCTGTGCCGCACTTCGTAAAAATAGGTGATCATCCGCATTCCGAAAATCTTCCTGAATCAGGTTATGATCCACGTACTGTGCAGAGGCCTCTGTTTTCACTTTATCAATGCCCATCGCTTCCAGTTCCAGCATCACCATGGTACCTGTCGCATCCTGCGTCAACGTCTGATCAATTTTTAAACCAATCTCTTCTCCGGGCTTCATCTCTCCTGACAGCAAATGATCTTGAATTAATTTTTGCGCTGCATTAAGCTGCATGTTGCTTCCTCCTTATAATATACTGTCCTGATTAGAATATGCTTATATAGTAATTATTACACGTAGCAAATGAAGTTAAACTTCATGTTACTTCCTCAAAACCTCCGATTCATACCATCTGTGAGGCGTTAACAGACAAACACATCCTCCTCCCCTCTCTGCATATACGATTTTTGAAGCATACCCATCCTTTATTTTGATTTCATTTTCTTTTCCATCACTGGACGAAAAAATGCCCCATAAGTAAACCCTCCCCGCAGAAAACCAATTATTCCATTCCAATAAGGCTCTCCTCCAAGAAGGATACTGACCATAAGCATGATGACGGAGCCCGTTAAAGCATATAAAAGTCCACTGACCCAACGGTTTTTCACGGTTCGCCGCTCCTTCCAAAGTGCTTTATACGTGTTTACCCTTGAATAAAAGCCGGAAAACGATGAATTAAGGTATATAAGAAGGCTTTTATTAGCGCTGTATCACGCCTATTCCTGCATAGCAAACGTATTAAAAAAAGAGAAACATGCGTGGATAATTTAATTACGTTAAAATTTGCGCTAGCTGAACAAGCCCTCTATAATAAATATACATTCAAATTAATCCCAAAGGGGAGTAGCATAATAGCAGCTGTCGTCATTACAGGAGAAATCCTCGGCACTGCTGGCAACCGTTTCATTTCGTTGCTTGCGAGACCTTTGTCCAAAAAATATGTGGGCAAAGGTCTCTTTTTTATTAGCTTTTGCCGCACATAAGCCAAGGAGGAAAAGAAATGTCTAAACTTACGAAGCTTCTCAAGTCTAAAATGGTAAAAGAAGGAATAAAACAAGCGCAAAAACATGCCTTGCCGGTGATTAAAAAGGAAGTAGCCAAAAGAAAAGGCAGTTTTAAAAAATAATGAAACAATCCATGTACAATCACTATGTATCCACCGTTCTATTTACGAAGAAACACAGACGCATAAAAATACGCAGGTATCATAGTGACTTAGAACTCTATGGGGCGGGGAGAAGTGCCGCTGTATTCAGAATAAAAAATGAACATAAAGTGATTAAAATTTTCTACCCGTCTTTTGAAAAAACAGCAAGGGAAGAAAAGCAAAATTACGAAAAGCTAAATGGCAGTCCTTACTACCCAACGATATATGAAGCAGGAAGTAACTATTTAGTAATGGATTTTATTGAGGGCAAAACATTCTTTGAATGTCTGGCGGAAGGTATTCCGTTGACATCTCAACATATCCAGCATGTGGATAATGGATTATATACTGCGAAAGAGGCAGGATTAAACCCATCAGATATCCATCTGCATAACCTTATCCTGACCAAAGAAGGCGCTGTGCGTCTGATTGATACAGCCCGTTTTTCCCAGGAGAAAAAATGTACGCAATGGGAAGATTTAAAATGGGCTTATGCACGATATTATCAGCGTACGAATTTCCCAAAAAAGATTCCAAGATGGGTCATGTATGCCGTATCAAAGCTTTACCGATTCTATCAATATCTGCCTGTCAGAAAGGAAAAGAATTAGATACGGGCTCTTTTCCTTTTCAATCACTAAATTTTAATAAAAAAGACACAGACCATTTTAATATATAAAATCGTCTGTGTCTTTTTTATAACTGCCTCCAAACCGCTCCATATACTTGTTTCAATGGAATTCCATGTTTTTCAGCGATATCTTTACAGTCTGCATACTCTGGGGAGCTTTGAAAGACCTCTCCATTAGAAGAGATTCCCTGTTTCACCGTTACAGGGCCCCATGCGGTATCCACTTGAATAAACTTTCTTTCCATGCGGTGGACGGTCAGCGGATAATAACGGATGCCAAGCGTGGTTGTTTCTTGCAGCAGGATTTCCTTCATTTCTGGCAATGCATGGTTGGAACAGAGCAATTGCAGTAATACCCCCGGCCGATTTTTTTTCATATAAATAGGGGTGTAAAAGACATCATTTGCCCCTGCTTCAAATAAACGGTCCATTACAAATCCAAGCCATTCCCCTGAAATATCATCCAAATTTACTTCCACTTTCATCATATTATCATCAATATGTTCCTGATTCGGAGGATGCTTTGGTGCCACCTAGACAACTCCCTTCTTATTGCGAAATGCTACTCCTCTTTTCCTTGAGCCAGCCGGTCAATCAATACGGCATTATATGCACCACCGAAGCCATTATCAATATTGACCACGCTGATTCCGCTCGCACAGGAGTTCAGCATCGTCAGTAATGCCGACAGACCTTGAAAGTTCGCACCATAACCCACACTTGTCGGCACAGCAATGACTGGATGCGAAACAAGACCGCCGACCACACTTGGAAGCGCCCCTTCCATTCCTGCTATGACGACCGAAACCGTTGCGCCTTGAATAGCTGGAGCCTGATCTAATAACCGGTGAATTCCAGCAACTCCGACATCATAAAATCGGCGTACATTACTGCCCAATGCTTCAGCAGTAACGGCTGCTTCTTCAGCGATCCGCAAGTCAGAGGTTCCTGCACAGAGAATAGCGATATATCCTTCTTTTTCTTCTCTTTTCTCTTCCACCTTCAAGGACAGGATTTGTGCCATATCATGGTACGTCAATTCAGGATGAACCTCTAAAATTTTATCTGCCTTATCCGGTGAAATCCTTGTAATTAAAATATCATTCTGCTTCGCTTTGATTGCTTGCAGGATAGCTATGATTTGCTCCACAGTTTTCCCTTCTCCGTAAATCACTTCCGGAAAACCCTGCCGTTGTTTCCTGTGATGATCTACTTTGGCAAAACCTAAATCTTCATAAGTCGCTAGCTTCTTTTTTGCGTCCTCTATGCTTAATGTTCCATTTTGGACTTTCTTTAAAATTTCTTCCATTTACGTGTCCTACTCTCCAAACTTTTTCAATCTTTACGCCTCTTCGCCAATGATAACCCGGAGTACATTGGGATGATTCGGAAATGTTTTCGTACCGGCTCCATATCCCACTTTCATCACTTTCATAGACGGCATATCACAAAACTCCTTCGCTAACACCGCAGCAAAAGCAGCCCCCGTCGGCGTTGTCAATTCTGCTTTCAAATCACTTTGTGCAATCGGTACTCCACGCAAAATCTCCAACGTAGCCGGTGCCGGGACAGGATACACCCCATGATCAATGTGAATTTTTCCAGACCCTGTTGGAACAGCTGCTGACTTGATTTCATCAATCTCAAGCTCTTCTAATAAAATAGCTGTCCCTACAATATCAATAATCGAATCAACAGCGCCTACTTCATGAAAATGGACATCCTCCAGCGGCACACCATGAATATGCCCTTCTGCTTCACCGATTTTTTTAAATATCTTTAACGCCATATCTTTCACGTCTTCTGATAAATCTGCTTCTTGAATCATATTTACAATATCACGATAGGAACGATGATGATGGCTATGGTCGTGATGCGAGTGTTCATGATGGTGGTGATGTCCCTCATCGTGACTGTGACCATGATGGTGCTCATGGCTATGCCCATGATGATGCTCATGAATATGCTTATGGCTGTGACCGTGCTCATGGGCGTCCTGTTCAGGATGATCATGGTGAGAATGTCCATGCTCCTCATTCTTCAGGACCACATCAAATTTTGTGCTTGTAATTCCATTCTTCACTACTTTATATACATTTAATTCATATTCATCGGCTAAAGGAAGCTTCTGCAACTCGTTTTGCAAATGGGAAAAACTCCCTCCCGCATCAAGCAGCGCTCCTATCGTCATATCACCGCTTATTCCTGAAAAACAATCCAAATATAACATCTTCATGAAAATTACTCCTTTATTTATCTTCTTTATACTTTTTTCACGCGAAAAAGCAGTTTTTTCAACTGCTTTCCCGTAAAAGATCATGTTTAAATTTATCCGGAGAATCACCCGTAAAACTCCATCTCTAAATAGAGAGTAAAAATAAATTTATTCAGGGGGGAGTTAGCGGGTGCTAACTCCCCCCTGAGTCACTCAGGCTAATTCCGGGAGAGAAAGGAAACAACTCCCACGGAATGAAGTTGCATTTTAAGCATTGGCAGCGATTTGCTGTTTTGAAGAAGCTGCTGGTAATACTTCATTCATGCTGCCTGTACGGTAACCGCGTAAGTCTATCGATACATAGTCGAAACCAAGAGATACCAGTTTATGTTGAACTTCTGTACGTTTTTCCAGTAATTCCATCATTTTATCAGCTGCAACTTCGATACGCGCCACGTTATCATGATAACGTACACGCACTTCATCAAAACCGGCACGTTTTAAATAAAGCTCCGCCTGATTAACCTGATTTACTTTTTGCTTGTCCAGTTTTGTACCATACGGGAATCTGGATGCTAAACTGCAGGAAGCTAATTTATTCCATACTGAAAGCTCCAATTCCTTCGCAAGCTCGCGGACTTCCGGTTTATATAGATTTGCTTCCTGAAGCACACTGCGGATGCCTTCTTCCGTTCTTGCCTTTAGCCCCGGACGGAAATCTGCTTCATCATCCATAATCATTCCATCTAACACATACGGATAATCCAATTCCTCCGCCAGCTGATTCAGATGGGTGTAAAGCAATTTTTTACTGTAATACCAGCTGTCTGGGTTATTCGCTGTAATTTGAGGCTGGTTCAATTCTTCTATTTCTGTTTGGTGCACCTTCACACCCAGATTCTCTGCTAATTGAACCGCTGCCTGAAATTCGGATTCACGAAATAATTCTGATGCCACAACAACTGCCAGCACGTTATCTCCTAACTCCTGCTGCGCTCTTTTCAAAACAACTGCACTGTCTACGCCGCCTGAAAATGCAACCATAACACGTCCCATTTCCTTCAGTGTTTTCCCTAAATAACGATTTTTCTCATTGATTTCCATCATTCATCTTCACCTCATTTCCCCTGACTGAAGGGGATATTTTACTAACAAAAGGATATAAAAAGCTTTCCATTTATTTAATGACTAAATACATTTCATTCTATTACTAGTATACTACGCTCAGCTCAAGATTTCACTTTTTCTTCAACGTAAGGTATCGTCAATGGCCCTAAAGGCATAACAGCAACTGTCATAGATTCCCCGTATTTTTCCTTTAACCCTTCTAATGTCTGTTCTATATCATGAGTCGGCTTTAACATTGCATTGGTTACTTGTTCGTCCGTCAGCTTGGAATAAACATAAACATCAGCCCAGACCTGAATGACAGCCTGTTTCTGAACCTGCCACTGATCAAACATTTTAAATTCCGGATTATTAATCATATCCAGCAGATCCTGCGGGCTCTTTGCCATATCAAAAATTTTCGCATAGTTTCCATGGTCAGGCAAGCCATCTGAACACTCGGATGCTACAATAATCGAACCGCCCTCTTTGACAATTTTATGGGCAGCGCTCATCCCTTTTACGGCCTGATATAAATTTTGGTCCAGCGGATAGCCGGAATTAGATGTAATCACGACATCAAACCGCTCTTCACAATGGAACATCGCGTGCTCTTTTGCATACGCACATCCTTCATCATGTGCCTGATAAAGCTCGCCAGCAAACACATTTGTAATTTCTTTCTCCCGATTTAATGTAACATTTAACATAAAGTCGGGCTTGCACATCCCGTTAATTTCACGGGTCATATCCTGAACCGGGTTATTCACCATATTTCCCCATGTGGAGAGCGGATCTCCAATCATCCGCGCATTATGGAAGGTCATAATCGTTTCAATCCCCGCTATTCCGGGCATGATTCCTTTTGGACCTCCAGAAAAGCCCGCGAAAAAATGGGGCTCTATAAAACCGGTTACAATTCTAAAATCAGATTCTACGTAATCTTTATTCAGGTAAACATCGCATCCAAAGCTGCTTTTCCCAAGGTTAACAAGTGTATCCTTTTCATGACAGTGATTATTTACAATTCGTATATTGTCTACAACCCAGCTTCCTAACATTTGAACAAATTCTTCTTTTGTCTGATCGCGGTGTGTTCCAGTTCCATTTATAATAACAAAATTCTCTAACGGTACATGACTTAATTCTTCAATTAACACTGGAACTAGAATATGATTGGGCGTCGGTCTGGTAATATCACTAATGACAATGGAGACCGTATCGGTTGCTTTGACAGATTCTTTCAAGGGTGCGCTGCCAATCGGATTTCGCAAAGCCTGACGGACTGCTTCCTTTTCATCTTCCATCTTTGGCAGATTGGTCGGTTCAATTAGTAAAGCGTTTTCTGGCAAATCTAAAGAAATTCCATTCTTTCCATACAGTAAATCCGTCTTCATATTCAAAAACCTCATTTCATTTAATAGCTTATATCCTGTACATTTTTAGGTTTAAACGTCATTTGCAGTAAACCGTTACTGCTTCAAAATATTTATTTGTAAATTAATATATCATTGTATCATCAGAATAACATGATTTGTCGAATAAAACCTGCTTCTTATAACCTATCAGTCATTAACCGCATATTTGGTTTCCTGTTTATTCTCTTTTAAACCCAAATCTTCTTTTGTACCATCAATTCCTTTTTTCCGCTGATGTCTGTCCATTAAAATAACACCTAAAGGACAAAGTAATGAAGTCGTGATAGTTGCGATAGAAATCTGAGCAGTTGCCATTGGTACGATATTCTGAATCGCATCGTATTCTGCTTGTGTCATTCCTCCTGCCCCTACAGCTACAGCAGCGGCGGCAGCCACAGCTGCAGGTGTTGCAGCAGCATTTCCTGCTGTCGAAGCTTCTGAAATTGGTGCAATAAAACTTTTTTCTCTAAACAGTTTAAACACAAGAATACCTGCGCCGGCTGAACAGAAAAATGTTAGAAATGCTAACGTTAACCCGCCTGTAAGAACAGCAGGATTAAAGAAGTTTGACAAATCCATACCAGCTCCAAGAGCAAAGGCGAAAAACGGAATGGTAACAGCCTCGCCCGGTTTTAGAAATTCTCGTATTTTTGGATCCAGATTTCCTAAAATCATACCGATTCCAATTGGAAGCAAAACAGCAATAAATGAAATCATCGGGAATGCAGTACCTAAAACACCCAGTGCAACTAATGTTAGAAACGGTCCATCATTGATAGCCAGAATAGAAAGGCCGCCAACGTCTGATCTATTTCCAAATTTCCCGGTTAAAGCAGCATACATTCCGCTATTACTATTCGTCATTCCCGCTATTAATGCAAGCGTTGAAAGTCCAAATAACCCGCTCATTGGATCGAAAAAGAATCCAAAAGCCATTCCGACAGCTAATCCGGCACCATATTTAGACCCAGTAAGCAATATCCCTTTCTTCAATGCTTTTCCGCCGACTTTCAAATTCATCTGACTGCCCACACAGAATAGGAATAAAGCAATTAATACAAGGGCACTGTCTTTAAATAATTCTTGTGAAAAACCGCCAATTCGTAAAAATTCATAGTAGCCTTCCTCTGTTTGCGGTGCTCCCAGAAATTCAAGAACCCTCATCACTGCCGGTATATGCATTTGGTCAATCGTGTTCAAAGAAGCTCCTAATAAAAGTGGAACTACCATTAACCCTCCAGGTACTTTTTCAATTGTATCCTTAATTCTCATAAACCGCTCCTCCTTTGATGTGATTAAAAGCGTAAAAATAAGAACGAACAACTTGTTCAGCACTTAATTCCAATAGAACAGATGCATTTCGCATAGACTCTTCTAACGTCATTGGCTTATTGATAATACTGTGGATACTGACAACGCCAAAATCATGGAGCACTGCCGTATCATCACCTGCCGATCCTGCTAAAATAATCGTTGGAACTCCTTGCCTTTGCGCTGTTTGCGCTACTCCCAGCGGCGTTTTACCAGAAGCAGTCTGCCCGTCTACTCTTCCCTCGCCGGTAATGACTAAATCTGTTCCTGTCAAAAATTGGTTTATGTTACTATACTCCAGGACAACATCAATTCCTCTTTCCAGTTCACATGGAAAGAAGGCTTGAAATGCTCCTCCGATGCCGCCCGCAGCTCCTGCACCCGGCATATCATGCAATCTAATGCCAGTAACCTCTGCAACTTGATCCGCAAAATGAGCCAGGTTTTTATCAAGCTGCTCTATGATTTCCGGAGTTGCTCCTTTTTGTGGTCCAAAAATATGAGATGCTCCATTTAATCCAATCAATGGATTCTCTACATCAGAGGCGATTAAAAATTGACAATCTTTAATTCTGGAATCAAATGAATCGGTTTCTATGGAAGCAATTTTATCTAATGCGGCTCCTCCATAACCGATTTCATTTCCTTCTGTATCTAAAATTCTCAGCCCCAGCGCCTGCAGCATGCCGGCACCTCCGTCATTCGTAGCGGAGCCTCCTAATCCCACGACAAAAGAAGTAAAACCATCATCCAGAGCCTGTTTAATCAGCTGCCCTGTCCCATAGGTTGTTGCTTCCAAAGGGGAAAGTTCTTCTTCAGATAGCAAAGTGAGCCCGGATGCTGCTGCCATTTCAATGACACATGTTTTCTTATCTCCTAACACACCATATCCGGCCTCAACTTTATTCCCTAATGGATCTGTTACAATGACATGCTTTACCTCTCCCTTTGTAGCAGCAACCAGTGTTTCCAATGTTCCTTCGCCTCCATCAGCAACAGGGATTAAGACGGTTTCTGCATGCGGAAAAGCTTTTTTGATTCCTTTATCTATGGCATTAGCTGCTTCGACTGCACTTAAACTTCCCTTAAATGAGTCTGGAGCAACGATAATCTTCATTTCATCACACTCCTTAGTAAGCGTTTTCTTTTTATCTGTAGTTTAAATTATACGAATATTGACTTATATTGTATATGGCTATATCATACAAAAATAAGAGGAATATATAGTTTATTATTGTATGGTATAAACAAAGGAGCTTAAATAATGGATATGTTGACAAAAGAAATTGCGAATGCCATCGTCAGAGAAACCTCCCTCCGTTTAAACCGAAACGTTAATATTATGGATATGAACGGAGAGATTATTGCCGCTCTGGATGAAACTAGACTGCACACTGTTCACGAAGGAGCAGTAGAAGTGCTGAGCAGTGGAGAAACACTTTCTATTTACCCTGAACAAGGGGATTCCTGGCAAGGCTCAGAGCCTGGAATCAATTTACCTATCGTCTTTCAGGACACCATTATCGGAGTGATCGGGGTTACCGGCAATCCGGATGAGATGGAGGATATCGGGGAGCTGGTGAAAATGACTACAGAGCTGATGATTGATCAGGAATTTATTACTTCACAGCTTGAGTGGAAACAGCGTACAAAAGAGATGGTTATTGACCAGCTGTTAAAAAGCAATGCCTCTCATAAAACGATTCAGCAAGGGCTTGAGATGCTGAAAATAGAATTAACGCCTCCATTCATGGCATTCGTCATTCAAATAGATACACTCACTATCCAAAAACAAGAATTGATTCAAAAAATAGAGCGGTTATTTGGTAAGCGTCCTGCTATTGCCGGATTTATAAACCTTAATCAGCTGTTTATTGCCGTGTCTGAAATGGAAGAGATCGAAGCCGTGCGAAAAGTAGAAGCGCTGCAAGCACTATTTCATAAGCTGGGTATTACATTCAGAATAGCCAATAGTCTGGCTTTTCATGAACTGAAACATTTTTATCAGGCTTATTCCGATTGCGAGCTCGCCTTAAAAATCAGTGAGCCGGAAATCGAAGTAATTTCATTCAGCCAGATTGAAGTACGAGCATTGCTTTATCAGCTTGACCAGACGCTTAGAGAAAGGTTCTCCAGGCGAATCCTGAACGGTTTAGATGAAACACAGGCAATGACATTAAAAGCATTTTTTGCAAATGATTTAAATATCCAAAAAACAGCTGACGCCCTATTTTTACATCGGAATACATTGCTTTACCGGATAAATAGTATAACAAGGGAGACAGGATATAATCCGAAAATATTCAATGATTCTCTTATTTTGCAGGTGGCCTTATGGATTCATGAACAAAATAAATAAGGCAAGGGAGTTTGATAAGCAGTGTATCAAACTCCCTTGCCTTTCAATCAATTCTCTACTCTTCGCTTTCCATATCCGTGTGCCGGTATCCGCTGATTTCATTTTCACGATTCACATATACAATGATGGACGCCGGCTGTTCCGAAAACTCCACATCGTATACAAACGAATAATTTCCAGCAGAAGGACCATAATAGTCTTTTTCATGATTTAACTCAAAACGAATCCATTCGCCATATTCCTGCTCGACATTATTGCGCCATCTTTCCAGGTCTTCAGGAGTAGCCTCTGCTTCAGCATCATCTAAGAGATCTGCCGCCTCTTCATAACCTTCAGCAGCAATAAATGTTAAAAAATCCTCGGCTGTCTGATGCGCTTCTTCCGGATAGATGTAATTCTCTTCTTCATCATAGCTGCGGGAATAATAACCTGTAATTGCCTTATCCTCATTTACATAGATATTAAAAAGAATCAGCTGTTCCCCAAACGTTGCAGCATAAATAAGAGAAGAATCTCTGGAAAACGTCTGTTCATCATAAAGATGAATATCTGCGAATTCCCCATACGTTTCCTCCAGCCGGCTCCAATCAGACGCAATATCTGCCGGTGCTATATCTGATTCCATATCATCTTCCACTAAGTCAGCCGCTTCTTCAAAGGCACCCTCCCTCGCAAATTCTAAAAATTCTTCCGCAACGTCATGGGTGTTTTCTGAAAACTGTAATTCTGGATCAATGTTTGTCCGAAAATTAAATACTTCATTATTTCTGTTAATACCGATATAAAAGAGCGCCTTACGCGCACCAAATTTGCCTTCATAAACAAAATTAAAGATGGACGAATATGTATCTTCCTCTTCCTCCATTAAATCAATACTACTTAATCCACCATAAATTTCAGCTGTTGGAACAAATAAATCTTCAAAATCTTTTGATGTCCATTCACTGATAGAATTATCACTCAGAAAGGATGCCGCTTCTTCAAATTCTTCCTCGCTTAAAAAGGATAAAAATTCCTCTGCTGTTTGCACCGCTTCATCTCTGGCTTCCTCTCTAGTCTCTCCTTCTGATTCAGAATCAGTTTCCCCGCATGCAGAGAGTGTCAAACCAAGTAAACTGACTGTTAATAGAATGGTTAACTGTTTGAACTTCAAATTTTATGCTCCTTTACCCTGATTATTTCCTTGCCGGTTAGCAGCGGATTCCTCCCTGCACAACGATGTTTTTTCAAAATCGACTTATTATGTATCTATTAAACTCCATTTACGAAAATACGCTTAATCTTTTCATATCGTACCATATGCCAGAGAAGCTTGCTAGTACTCTAATAAATGAGGAAGTTTCTATCAGGATTTCACTTTCATATCCCTTCAAACAAGGTTCATCGTGTCATCTTTTCAACTGCATTGGAAATGCTGCTTCGTATTAATCTTTTTTAACAACAATGAGGAAGAAACTACAGCCTCATAGAAAGGTTATTATCGAAAATTTTCACCTGCTATGAAGTTAGAAAACAACCAAAAATAACAATACCAAAGAAGTTTTATCCAATGACAGTGCCATTTTTGGTGTATATTTTTACAGCGTTCAATCATCGGATATTTCCAATTGTTCTTTCTGTCATTACTTTATGACTCCCCCGCTTAATTCCTGTCATAATCCCTAAAAACACATAAATGCATGGCCTGTAAAATGACTCAGCCTGATAGCTCCCCTTCTCCAGTTAGACCACTAATTCATCACCATTTTACAATTCATTCACTATCCTTTCGTTCAACCTCTTTACATCTGCCCCGTATCAGATATAATGTCCTTTGTATCAAAATGCACCAACATAGAAGGAGTTTCGAAAAATGCATGATTCAAATACGAAAATATGGTCATTATCCTTTATCTTTATCGTGGTTTCCAACGGCTTAGTTTTTATGATTTTCGAGATGCTGCTTCCCACGCTGCCTCTCTTTATTACTGCAATTGGAGGCGGTGCCAGCCAAGTCGGCATCGTCACAGGAATATTTATGTTATCTGCTATTCTGACTCGTCCTTTTGCTGGTCTTCTAGCAAGTAAAATGGACAAAAAATTCCTCTTAATCCTAGGTATTTTAATTAATGCCTTGGCGACTGGAGCCTATTATCTTTCAAGTGATATCACTACTCTATTGATTATTCGGCTTTTTCATGGAGCAGGCTTTGGGTTGATCACGACATATTTCGCTACACTAGCAGCCGAAATCATTCCAAAAAAGAGGCTCGGAGAAGGAATTGGATATTTTGGTCTGGGTGAAACGATAGCGATTTCTGTCGGTCCCATGATAGGTATCTTAACGTTGGAATTATATGATTTTCAGCGCTTATTCTTAGGCGGAATGGCAGTATTGATACTGGCTGTAATCATGGCCATATTGATTAAACGCGCACCAAATGGAAGAGATTTAGATAGAACAGCCAATGTGAAGACAAAAATTCTTGAAAAGAAAGTTCTCTTCCCTGCTCTTCTAATTTTATTAGTCGGAACGGCAGCAGGAGGAATCATGTCATTCTTTTCTTTATATGCCTTGGAAAAGGATTTTTCTCATGTAGGATTGTTTTTCTTCGTTATAGCGGCAGCCAGCTTTGCAGTACGGTTGGTTTCTGGCAGGCTGTTTGACTTGCACGGGCCAACCGTCATCTTGGTTCCAGGTTCTATCTTTGCAATCATTGGATTAGGTCTTTTATATATTGCCAATACAGACACGGTCTTTTTTACAGCAGCAATATTTTACGGTCTAGGCTTTGGAGCATTGCTTCCTGCTATACAAACCTGGTGTATCAATCTAGTCGATAAACAGGAGCATGAAGATGCCATGGCCTCTTTCTTCAATTTTTTCGATATCGGGATTGGCGGCGGCTCATTGGTTCTGGGATTAATAGCAGAAGCAGCGTCTTATCATGCTATCTATATTGTATCTGCCTTCGTATACGTCTTATTTTTCATTATGTATGTAGTTTATTTACTTGTAAAAAGACGTTCAAAAGAATTCGTTTAAGTGGAATATCAAGGGTTTAATACCCTTGATATGATTAGTTGAAAAAGCAGCCATGCACTTACTTTTCTCTGCTGTTGTACATGCCAGGAAGTATTTTTAGATTCCCGCTTTGATTCTCGGAAAACCGCTTATACCCCGGTGCCTCGATTCCATAGATGGCAATTTTGCCTTCTTTATTAAAATGAAAACTTCTTCAGTAAAAAGCAGAGGCTCGTAAAGTTAATTACTTTCTATATATTGAGGTTCATCCACCCCCGTCCACTGAACACTTTTAGTATATAAATCTTTTTGACGATCTTTATTATACGAAACAGGGGAAGTCTGTTCTATTTTATTATCTTTAAAAAACTTCCCTGTAACATCTTTCACTTCATTGGATGAAGCCAAATAAGCGGGCAAAGCGGCGCCCTGCTCTGGATTTTTTGAAAATAACTTCATAACTGGTCTTAAAAACCTCGGTGCCATTCGGGTTGCCTGAGGTGTATAAATAAACCCTGGGTGCAGTGCATTGACGGTCACACCGCTGTTTGACAAGCGCTCACTCATATAATACGTCATCATTAGAACAGCGGTTTTTGCCGTTTTATATGCTTGCATTCCCGAATAATCAGAAGCAGTTTGATTTACTGCATTATCCGGCTCAAACTTTTTGTCTTCCATGACCGATGCGATATTAACCACTCTGCCTGAACCGGAAGCCTTCAATTGATCAAGCAGCAGATGAGTTAATAAAAACGGTGCTAAATAATTAACCGCAAAAGTCATTTCAAAGCCGTCATTGTTGACTTGATATTGACTGAATACACCGCCGGCATTGTTTATAAGAACATCTAATTTGGAATATCGCTTCTGAACCTGCTCTGCCAGCTTTCTAATCTCCTGCTGTGAGGACAAATCAGCGATCAGTAAGTCAATAGCCTTATTATCAGCAGCCTTCAATAATTTTTGACGTGCTTCTTCCCCTTTTTTCTCATTTCTGCACACTAAAATGATACGACAGCCTTGTTTAGCTAAAATAGCAGCTGTTGCGAATCCAATTCCTGAATTAGCTCCAGTTATCAAAACCGTTCTCCCTTCCATTCATCTCGTCCTCCTAATATTTAAGTCAAAGCAGCATTCCTATGCCAAAAGCAGTTTGATAATTTCAATAATATAATTTATAAAAATACTGAGGGTTACGTCAGAGGCAGCTATAAGACGGAAGCATTGCAGGCAATCTCCCGTGATATACTTTCTACTAATGTAACCCTTCTTTGCTCAAGACATTTTATAACCTTGTTATACATTCATAAATACTTTATACTTTTAACCACAAAAGTATCCAGGCTTAATAAGCATACTATTACCGGACAATAAAGTGAGTAATTCACAGAAAACACCATTCCGTCTCGTGTCACAACTTATCGGAAATTATATTTGTTCCTTCTGCTCTTCATTATCTTTTCCATATAATTTCTCCAAATGTTCCAGATGCTCCGTCCCCCAGCTTCTCATTGATACTAATAACGGCTTTAGCCCATGACCGTACGGTGACATAGAATACTCCACTTTTGGGGGCACCTGCTGATAAACCTTGCGATGAACAATATCGTTATATTCTAATTCTCTTAATTGGGAAGTTAACATTTTTTTAGTGATTTCCGGAATAGCCCGCTGCAGTTCACTAAAACGCAATTTTTCGTTTTCCATAAGATGAAATAAAATAATCGGTTTCCACTTACCCACAATAATATCTAACGCAACTTGAAGCTCTCCACAATTTTTACCTGTCGTTATATTCTTCACGTTTCAACCGCTCCTTTATAAATATATGCATGAATCCCTTATATACCAAATGGTTTCCTAAAAGTAACTAGGTATAAATAAAGTGCCTTCTTCACAAAAAGAAACTTTAGGTTTATTATAACTCTTGTAATCAAATTAATACAAACTTATGATTTGATTCATTTCATATATATTTATACGGAGGGTTAAAACATGACTAGAATTGGTATTATTACAGGAAGCACACGTGATGTACGTGTTAATTTACAAGTGGCAGAATGGATTAAAGATTTTGCAGATAATAAAGATGTGGATGCAGAATTTGAAATTGTTGATATAAAAGAAAGCGGGCTGGGACGTTTCAACGAAGCAATTCCGCCGCTTATGACAAATAAAGAATACGCAACAGAAGAACAAAGTGCATGGTCAAGAAAAATTGATTCGTTTGACGGGTTTATTTTTGTCACACCGGAATATAATAAAAATTTCCCTTCTGGCCTTAAGGATCATTTAGATTATTTAGGTTCGGAGTGGCATCATAAAGCAGCAGGCATCGTAAGCTATGGCTCTACGCTTGGTATCGCAGCTTCTCTTGCACTGCGTACAACGTTATCTAATTTAAAAGTAGCTACAGTTGAACCACAAGGCGCATTCAGCTTATTTAATGACTTTGAGAACATGGCAACTTTCGCACCAATGGAAGTGCATAAACCAAGATTTGGCGAAATGATTGATGATGTTGTTGCTTGGTCCAATGCCCTTAAATCTGTGAGAAAAGAAAAGGCCCTTGTATAAGTAAATCGTAAAAAAATCATTTATCCTAAATAATAATGGAAAAGAGGAGAGTGTAAAATGAAACTGACAAACAAAAAATAGTTATTATTGGCGGCTCCTCTGGTATTGGATTAGAAACAGCGAAATTAGCTGTTGAGCAAGGTGCGGAAGTAGTAATTGCCGGCCGTTCTGAAGAAAAATTACAACAAGCAAAAGCAGAAATCGGTTCTGAAGTAACAACGTATAGCCTGGATTTCACCATTGAAAAAGAGGTTCAAGCATTTTTTTACAAAATTGGAAAACTTGATTCGCTAGTGGTGACCGCAGGAATTGCGACCTATGGAAACTTCCTTGAAACGGATACTGCGCAGGATCGTCAATTGTTTGACGGGAAGTTCTGGGGACAGTATCATGCTGCAAAATATGCTGCACCAAATCTTCCTGAAGATGGTTCCATTACACTCTTCTCCGGAGTCGTAGCATTTAAAGCGATTGAAGGTGCTTCTGCACTTGGCGCCGTTAATGCTGCAATATCCAGCCTAGGCCAAACATTGGCGTTGGAATTGGCACCCATCCGAGTGAATGTTGTTTCTCCTGGGGTCATCGACACACCATCACGTTATGGCATGCCTGAAGAAGAACGAAAAGCATTCTATGACGCCATTGCAGAACAATTGCCGCTCAATCGTGCCGGCCAGCCAGAAGATGTAGCTGAAGGTGTTATTTATTTACTGCGTAATCACTTTTCCACTGGAGAGATCCTTCACGTGGAAGGCGGACACAGGTTGATTTACTCAAATAGGATACAGATAAAGAAATCCTATCCGCTTATGCTGCAGGGGGTTATCAAAGAACGGTTTTTACTTTCTTCGGAAAAGAATAAGCACTCACTTCGATTATTGGAAGGAGTGCTTGTTTTATTTCAGCGGGTTAAAGCCTTTGACATAATGTTTAACAATTAATGTATCTTCTCTTTGGATTTTGATACAAGATACACTAGAGGGCCGCCAAAAATCAATCCAGCTGCGCACGTGCCTAAAAATACAGCTGTATATGAGATTAATTCAATCTCTCTTCCTAAAAAATAATCAATTATGATACGGCCAATGGTTATAATTGCGGGAAATGCAAGCGACCAAAACAAGATAATTTTTAATCCTTTTGACACATTATCCCTCCACAACAAACTTATAATTCTTCATATACCTATCAACTAAAAAAGATTTATAACCTACTTTATAGGTATTAAAATTTCAAAATCAGATTCTCCATTTAAATATTTTTCATGCTTTATTGGTAATTCATCATAATAATCAACACCTTCTTCTTTAAAAGGTGTATAATCGCTTTCTTTTATCCATTTCATTATGTTTTCATAAGTACCTTCAATACTTTCACCATTATACTTTGCTACTAGATAGGTCATTTCAGGTATATTAATCTCAACCATGTTATCAAGCAGAGGTTGCTTGTCCTGTACTTCATAAACAGAATAGTAAGTAAAACCATCTGGTCGAAGGTGATAAGATAAACCGAGCCTTATTCCAGGATTCACAGGATAATCAAACTCTTTCACTCTGCTCATTGAGTTTTCAATCACCGTTTTTATCGTTTCAAAATCAGTAAAAGAAACATCGCATTTCAAACCCATTGCACGATATGCCGGAAGCGTTTTAATTTCATATTCCATATTATGCTTAAAGCTCCTCTCTTATTAGTAATAAAATACTACTTTTTTTCAACCTACTATAATGAACGGCCTTATGTCAATGTAAACGATCAACAAAAGAAATCGCTTACTAGATAAAAAAGGGGGGCAATTCACCAGTCACTCTTCTTCCAACAATGACCAAAAAATGTTCAGTTACATCTGTATATTCTTCTCGACAAATACTGGACTGATTCAGGCAAAAAAAGCACACATTTTACATTGATTAAACAATCCATTTCAAGCAAAAATGAACTAAAATGGACCCCCATATTTTTCACAATAATGATAAAATCCATACTTATACATATACATCATTCTTTTAATGTTTTCAGAAGTATCAAATGCAACCAATTCCAAAACTAAATGCGTAAATTCAATAGGAGCTGTTCCGTTTGCAGTGACTAAATTTTTATCTTTTACTGCTTGCTGCTGAAAAAAACTGCTCTTAGCATGATAATTCTCATAGTCATTCCAAGCATCAACAGAATTCCCCGTATGATTATAATCATTTAGAAAACCATTTTTTGCTAAATAGTCAACTCCACCGCATATAGCACCTAGAGGTATATTATTTTGAAATGCAGTTTTGATTAAATGGAAAAGCTTTTTATGATCATTATTCCATGTATTCCCGCCTACCATTACCAATAGATTAAAATCCTCAGGTTCCGAACCAATGATATAATCGACAGCAGTTTTAAAACCGCCAATGGAACTTACCGTATCCTCTAAAGAAATCGTATGAACCGACCAATCCTCACTCTGATTTAATGTTGATGATAAATAAGCACCTTCCCAATCTGCGTATTCGTCCAGGATAAGAAATAAAGCCTGTTTCATAAGCATCACACCACCCGTTAATAATTTACAACCTTGCAGTGATTGCCTCATTTAACTCATTTATAAAATCGCTACATTCTTATTTATTAAAGTAATTATACCAAAAAAGATTTATATTATGAATATTATAAATTTTTTATTGAGCTGGTTTATTGGGTTTACATTCTTTCAAGTCAATATGTTCCAGCAACTAGAGATATTTTTAACAGGCGCATCGAAAAATTGGTGAACACGTTAACCTTGAAGCTATCTACTGACATGATTTAAGGTATTCTCCCGTTGCTTTACTAGTTCCTCAAGGCGAAGAACACGTAACCTTTAAAGAACGCCTGGGTCGCTCATCCATTACTATGATAATTAATGTTTAGTTGTTCTCTAGTAAGCAAAGAGAAACTGCTGATAAATTAGATGATTTATTCTAAATCCAAACATTGCGATTTTACCATATATTTACATGGCATCGAAATGGCATCAGTAAAACAAAAAAGCACCCATAGAATGAGTGCATAAAAAAATATCAAAGGTCTGGAACCCTTGATATGACTGGTTTTTACATATGATGCGGTCGGTGGGATTTGAACCCACACGGGTTATTCACCCACCAGGCCCTCAACCTGGCGCGTCTGCCATTCCGCCACGACCGCATGATATAAAAATGGTGCGGATGAAGGGAGTCGAACCCCCACGTCCTTAACGGACACTGGAGCCTGATTCCAGCGCGTCTGCCAATTCCGCCACATCCGCAAAATAAAAATGGTGAGCCATGAAGGATTCGAACCTTCGACCCTCTGATTAAAAGTCAGATGCTCTACCGACTGAGCTAATGGCTCCTATATATGACAGGTCATTATTTATAGTCCCTATCAATAAAAAAATACTATTATCTGTAATAGTATTATCATGTATTCCTTCTAAAAAAGAAAATGGCTGGGCCACCAGGATTCGAACCTGGGGTACACGGGATCAAAACCCGATGCCTTACCGCTTGGCTATGGCCCAACTATAATGGCGGTCCGGACGGGACTCGAACCCGCGACCTCCTGCGTGACAGGCAGGCATTCTAACCAACTGAACTACCGGACCAATTATTTATTTTGATTTCTTAGAAAGATGACCCGTACGGGATTCGAACCCGTGTTACCGCCGTGAAAGGGCGGTGTCTTAACCGCTTGACCAACGGGCCATTATGAAAATTAAAATGGCGGAGAAGGAGGGATTTGAACCCTCGCGCCGCTTACACGACCTACACCCTTAGCAGGGGCGCCTCTTCAGCCACTTGAGTACTTCTCCAAATAATGGCTCCACAGGTAGGATTCGAACCTACGACCGATCGGTTAACAGCCGATTGCTCTACCACTGAGCTACTGTGGAATATAAAAGTAATCAGTCACTATCTATGTAATATCCTAATTACGCAACAACAAGAAATATCATACAATATATCCTGTTTTTTGTCAACAAAAACTGTTAAATTTCTTAAAAAGTTTTTTTGCTTAGAGAGTTATTCAAAAATCCAAGCCATTCGACAAAGCTGCAGACAGGACATTCGCAATGAATGAAAACTGTCATTTCATATCAGCTACATTAATTTATCATGGATAATATTATTCGTCAATACTTAATTGAAAAAAATTAAATCAGATGTAATTTCCCCCTGCATTTTCCACATCGGTACCTGGATACATCCACTTTCCTTACTCTTTTATAAACCATTTTACATTTTTGGCATTCATATGTATGCCGGTAACGCTGCTGATTCGAAGGAAGCTGTTTACAATGACGGGGAGAGCCTGTTTTTGCAAGCAATTCTCTAAAATCTTTATCCCGATGCTGGTAACCTTTTCCTTCAATATGCAAATGATAATGACAAAGCTCGTGCTTTATAATCCCGTGAAACTCTTCCTTATCAGATTCCAGTACATATTTGGGATTCAATTCAATTAATCGTTTACTCGGGATATATCTTCCGCCAGTTGTCCGCAGACGGGAGTTAAATCGTACTTTGTCCATAAACGTTTTATTAAAGAAAGCTTCTGACAACTGGTTAACTAACTGATACAATTCTTCATCCGGCATTGGGTTCATACGTTTCATCCTCCAACATAAAAGAACATTTCATTATTTTAATATTTTTCTTACCTTCCTTAACCATTCCAAAACGTACCTCTTTTATTATACGCCATCAGAAATTTCAACAAAAACTGTTTAACTGATGACAACTTATTTTAACATAAAGAAGGAGCTATCGGAACATTTATTCTCTATATAATACTACCTCATTCCTCTTATTTATTCTCATTTACAAAACGTAATTGAGAAAGAGTAGAATCATTTATTCAATATATTATTTTATTTTAAAAGAAAACAGCATGTTGCTAGTATTTGTTTAGAAATACGACTTTAACCGGCAAGAAAGACTTCTATATAAGATTAAAAAAATGTCATTCAAATTAAACAAGAATATTAATAGCAATCTACTATTTATTATGTTATTATAATAATTGTATTTAATATATAGGAGGGAAACTATCTATGAGTGAAAAAAGAAAAATGACCACTGCATTTGGCGCTCCTGTTCCAAATGATGATGATTCTAAAACGGCCGGTAAACGTGGTCCATTATTAATGGAAGATTTTTGGTTTCTTGAAAAGCTTGCACACTTTGATCGTGAAGTAATTCCTGAGCGCCGTATGCACGCAAAAGGATCCGGAGCTTATGGAACATTAACGATTACTAACGACATTACTAAATATACAAAAGCAAAAGTCTTCTCTGAAGTCGGGAAGAAAACAGACATGTTTATCCGTTTCTCTACCGTAGCTGGGGAACGCGGAGCTGCTGATGCAGAACGCGATATCCGCGGTACTGCGATGAAATTCTACACAGAAGAAGGAAACTGGGACTTAGTCGGTAATAATACGCCTGTATTCTTTATGAGAGACCCTAAACGTTTCCCAGATTTAAACCACGTTGTAAAACGTGATCCAAAAACAAATATGAAGAATGCTGATGCAAACTGGGATTTCTGGTCTAATTTACCAGAAGCACTTCATCAGGTAACTGTTGTTATGTCTGACCGCGGGATTCCAAAATCTTACCGCAACATGCACTTATTCGGAAGCCATGCATACAGCTTATATAATGAAAATAACGAGCGCGTATGGGTGAAATTCCACTTCAGAACACAGCAAGGTATCGAAAACCTTACAAACGAAGAAGCTGCAAAAGTTGTCGGTGAAGACCGCGAAAGTCACCAACGTGATTTGTATACTGCTATTGAAGAAGGAAACTTCCCTAAATGGAAAATGTACATTCAGGTTATGACTGAAGAAGAAGCTAAAAATATGCCTTACAATCCATTCGATTTAACAAAAGTATGGTACAAAGATGAATTCCCGCTTATCGAAGTTGGCGAATTAGAACTGAATAAAAACCCGGAAAACTATCATGAAGAAGTAGAACAGGCTGCATTTGCTCCTACAAACATTGTTCCTGGCATTGGTTTCTCTCCAGATAAAATGTTGCAAGGCCGTCTATTCTCTTATGGAGATGCACAGCGCTACCGTCTAGGCGTGAACCACTGGCAAATCCCTGTTAACTATCCGAAAAACGCGAAAAACTTCCACCCATATCATCGTGACGGTGCAATGCGTGTTGTCCCTTACACTGGCGGACAAGTCAGCTACAGCCCGAACCAATATGGAGAATGGGAAGACAGCAAAGAGCATCAGGAGCCTGCATTACAGCTGGGTACAGATGTAGATGCTGATTACTTTGATTTTGATGAGGACGACGCGTTTTACTACGAACAGCCTGGTAAGCTATTCCGCTTAATGTCTGATGAGCAGAAACAAGCTCTTTTCCAAAATACAGCGGATGATATTGCTCCAGCAACAAAATCAGTAAAACTTCGTCACATCAATAATTGCTATAAAGCTGATCCAGAATACGGAAAAGGCGTTGCAGAAGCAATTGGCATCTCTCTTGATGAAGTGGAAGCTGCTAACGAAGAATCTGTAAAATAATAGCAAATAAAAAAGACCTCTCCTAATCTAAGGCGAGCGTCTTTTTTTATGGTTGAAAAAGGGGAACTTCCCAGCATGGAAGCTCCCTTATCTTATTTATATATCTTTATTGAATCATTGAAAGCGCGATTCTTCCTTTTTGAACATTTACATCATCGACCCAGACGGTGACTACATCACCAACAGAAGCGACATCCATGGGATGCTTGACGAACTGCTTGGACATCTTAGAGATGTGCACAAGACCGTCCTGTTTAACACCAATGTCAACGAAGACTCCAAAATCAACCACATTCCGCACCGTTCCCTGAAGCTCCATGCCAGGTTTTAAATCTTCCATATTCATGACATTTTTCTTTAATAGCGGCTGTGGAAAATCATCACGCAAGTCACGTTCCGGTTTGCTTAATGCCTCTAGAATGTCCTCTAATGTAGGCAAACCAATCTCCAATTCATCTGCGACTGCCTGCTTGTCTATTCCTTCTATCTTTTGCTGTAAGGGCGCTGTCCCTAAAGCTTGCTCATCAAAGCCAAGCTTATTCAATAATGCTTTCACATGTGGATAGCTTTCCGGATGGATTGGAGTACGGTCAAGCGGCGTGTCCCCATCTACAATTCTCAAGAAGCCAATGGCCTGCTCGTATGTTTTCGCTCCAAGCCTTGGTATTTTCTTTAATTGCTTGCGGCTGGTAAATTTCCCTTCCTCTTCCCGTTTTTTGATCACATTATTTGCAACGGTTTTACTTAAACCAGATACATACTGCAGAAGCGAAGAAGAAGCTGTATTCACATTAACACCGACTTGGTTAACCGCTGTTTCCACAACGAACGTCAATGAATTGGACAGCTCTTTTTGACTGACATCATGCTGATATTGACCAACTCCGATAGACTTCGGATCAATTTTCACCAGCTCGGCTAATGGGTCCTGTACCCGTCTTGCAATAGATACTGCACTTCTTTCTTCTACTTGTAGATCAGGGAATTCCTCTCTTGCTAGAGCGGAGGCAGAGTACACACTTGCTCCTGCTTCATTTACAATAATATACGGAATATCCAGCTTGTTATTTGTTAATACATCTGAAATAAATTGCTCTGTTTCCCGTGATGCTGTACCATTTCCAATTGCAACCAGCTCTACATCAAATTGATTTATTAAGCTGATAACCACCTTCTCTGCGCCCTTCACATCTTTCTTTGGAGCAGTCGGGTAAATCACATGGATTTGATGGACTTTCCCCGTTTCATCCACAATCGCAAGCTTACAGCCAGTACGAAAAGCCGGGTCCACTCCTAAAATGACTTTCCCTTTTAATGGCGGCTGAAGTAGTAGATTCCTTAAATTAACAGAGAAAACTTCAATTGCCTGTGCTTCCGCTTTTTCTGTAAGTGCACTGCGGATTTCTCTTTCCACGGAGGGTTCAATCAACCTTTTATAACTGTCCTCTACAGCTGCTGTTAATAATTCCTTCATATACTGCGGGCACGTTTTTTTAATTACCTTTTTCTCTAAATAGGCAATTATTTTATCCACAGGCGGTTCTACCTGTACTTTTAAAATTCCCTCTTTTTCTCCGCGGTTAAGCGCAAGAATACGATGGGAAACTAATGAGCGAACCGTTTCACTATATTCATAATACATCTCAAAAATCTGTTTTTCATCTGCTGCTTTATTTTTCTCTTCAGATTGGATGGTTCCTTGCTTCATCGTGGCATCACGAATAAATTCACGGTAAGCCGGTTCATCAGAAATCCATTCTGCGATAATATCATTTACTCCCTGAAGCACCTCTTCTACGGTGTTTAGCTCATGTTCTTCAGAGAAATACTGTGTAGCTTCCTGTTCTAAATCAAGTGATTCGCTCTGCTCCCAAATAGCTTGGGCAAATGGCTCTAACCCTTTTTCCTTTGCGATAGTAGCTCTTGTACGGCGTTTTTGTTTATAAGGGCGATACAGGTCTTCTACTTTTTGAAGCTGCGTCGCTTTTTCAATGTCGTTTCTTAATTCATCTGTCAGCTTACCTTGTTCTTCAATGATACGAAGTACTTCTTGTTTTCGTTCAGACAGGTTAAGGACATATGTCCACCTATCCTGTATCTCTTTTATTTTCACTTCATCCAATCCGCCAGTTGCTTCTTTCCGATATCTTGCAATAAACGGAACAGTATTCCCTTCATTTAAAAGAGAAATCACTTTCGAAACAGTGTTTCCTTGAATATTGGTATCTTTTGATACGATTGCAATTAATTTTTCATCTGCACTCACTGTTGCTTCTCCTCCTTACTCTATGTTCTATTGTATCAAATTAAACGTGCCAGTGCTTTCTGACACAACAAAAAAAGATTGATTTATAATCAATAACAAATGAATCCATGTTCATGTTATTGTGATTATAAATCAACCTTTTACTCCTTTGTATCTAATTGCCAGTAATGTTGTGTCATCCTGTCTGTTACCGTCACAATGCTGTGCATACGTCTCCGTAATCTGCTCTACATTATAGTCTTTAAAATAATACGCAGATAACTCTTTATCTTTTACGCCGTCTGAAAATACAATGAAATTTGTTCCATCGGTTAATTTTTCCGTCATAGCCTTTACGCCTCGGTAACGAGATCCCAAATATCCAGAGCTTGGAATATTTCGCTTTTTCTTACAGCCTTGCTCCAAAACAATAATCCCTATATTTCCAATGGAGGAAAAAGTAAAGGTTTGATCGATGAAGTCTAATTTTAAAATCCCCATCACTGCACCACGCATGCCAAGCAATTTTTTATTGCATAAATCAACAATTTCTTTCACTGTTTTAAACTTATGCTCCTTCACAATATCGATTACTGCCTGTGAGGATTCTTTTGCAATTGCTCCGCTTCCAAGACCATCCGCGAGCACTCCCAGAAACATATGGTCTTCTTCTATAAAAAAGTAACTGTCTCCACATAAATGATTACCTTTTTTAGATTGTTGATAGACGGAAACATCGACATATTTACCGGAAATCAATCGAATACCTCCGTACTTTCTGTTTGCATCGTTTCTCGCAATTTGCGGAGCGCTCGTCTTTGAAGCCGTGAAACATGCATTTGAGAAATACCCAGCATTTCACCTGTTTCTTTCTGACTCATGTTTTTAAAATAGGTACATTCTAAAATAAGCTGCTCCCGTTCTGATAAAACAGGGAGAATTTTTTCAAGAATCATTTTTTGTTCCAAGTTCTTAAGACTATTGTCTTCGTTACCAATTAAGTCCAATATAGCAACAGTGCTGCCGTCTGAATCAGCTTCAATTTTATGGTCAACTGATAAAGCTTTATAGCTTTTACTCATTTCCATTGTTTCTAAAACTTCTTCTTCCGGTACACCAATGTGTTCTGCAATTTCTTGTATGGTAGGAGATTTTTGATTTTTAGTCGTTAGTTCATCAGCACTTTTGCGGATTTTTGGTCCCAATTCTTTAATACGACGAGGCACATGGACACTCCATGTCTTATCTCGTATAAATCGCTTTATTTCACCAATAATGGTTGGGATAGCGAAAGACTCAAACGACTTACCATATGACGGATCGTACCTCTTAACTGCCCCAAGCAATCCAATCATGCCGACTTGTACAAGGTCTTCATGAATAGCGCTATTTTTGGAGTACTTCCTGGCAATAGATCCAACGAGATTCTGATAAGTTAAAACAATCTTTTCCTGTAATTCTTCATTTGTTGGATCTTCCTGAAGTGTACTTATCCATTGGTAAACCTCATCTCCCCCTCTATTGAATGGTTGAGATTTGGTCGTCATCCATGTCCACCTCTTCTTCTCTATTATATTTAGTCATAATAACCATTACACCATATTTATTGTTGATTTTTACTTCGTCCATAAGTGCTTCAATCAGGAATAGGCCAAACCCTCCTTCCCGGATTTTTTCAACAGGTTCATCGGATTGATAAGGCCCTGTACCGTTCTTTACTTCTTCTAAATCAAAGCTTCCTCCGCGATCAGCTACCATAATTTCCATCCGGTCTTCATACAGGCCGAAGCCAACAGTGATTTCACCAGATTCTTTTTCTTCATAAGCATGCTCTACAGCATTTGTAACTGCTTCAGAGATAGCTACTTTTAAATCTTCAATCGCATCATAGGAAAAGCCCATCCGGTTGGCAACTCCCGATAAAGTTAGACGCATCACTCCAATATACTCCGCTTTCGCCGGTACTTTCATCTCTATATAATCAAATGCTTCCATCACTCATTGCCACCTCGAATCGCTGCTTTGATCTCTATAATTTCACTAAGTCCGGTAATCTCAAAAATACGAAAAACCCGATCTTGCACATTTTTCAACGTATAATGGCTTCCGCTTTCCTTAGAGGCTTTCAAAGCGCTGACAAACACTCCTAAACCGGTACTGTCCATATACTGCACATTTTCTAAATCTACTTCGATTTCATTGCCGCTCTCTCTCATTAACGGCATTAATGTTTCTTTCAGCTCCGGAGCTGTGTATGCATCAATTTCTCCGCTCACTTCTAAAACTTTTACATTACTGTCTTCTTGTACATTTACTGATAAATTCATAATAACCCCCTCTGCCATCCAGATATAAGATTAGATGACTATACATTATAAATTCATTTTCTCTATAACTTTGAAACGAAATTTACTCATCTAGAATAAACTATTATATTGTATTCCCTGCATTTATTTCTTTAAACCTCTTTACGAAGAACAATTAATGTAAAATCATCCCTCAATTGAAAATCCTGCAGTTTTTCAAAATACTGGTACACATTTTCTACCAGCTCCTGTGCCGGTAAATCAATATATTTTCGGATGACTTCCAACAATTCTTCTGTTTCAATAAACCGGTCGCCGTCTCTGCACTCGGAAACACCATCTGTCAGAAAGATAATCAGGTCATCCTTCTGAATTGCTAATTCATATTCCTGATAAGCAGCATCCGGCATCACGCCGAGTACAATCCCTTTCGCATGAACCTCTTCAAATTCTTCCGTTTCTGCACGGAAAATATATCCCGGCTCATGCCCTGCGGAAGATAATCTTAATTTACTTTCCGCCGGCAAATAATGTGCATAACACATCGTAATAAACATACTGGGATCAATATTTCTTTCTACTACACGATTTAGGTTTTCTAATACTTTATTGGGTGACATTGTCGCTTCTGGATAACTGTCCATTGCATATTTGATCATCGACATACACAGTGCTGCCGGTATTCCTTTTCCAACGACATCCGCAATGGCAATCCCGATTGTCCCATTGCTTCCTTTTGTGAAATGATGATAATCTCCGTTCATCTGATGAGCAGGAACACTAATCACACCGATATCTAACCCGCTTACTTCCGGCCTTTGCGTTCCAAGCAAGGTTTTTTGCATATTCGCCGCAACAGAAATTTCAGAAGTCAGCACATCTTTTTCCTGTCTTAAATAATCAACTTCCTGCAATGCCAATCCATAGAAAACCGTAGCTTCTAATAAAAATTCCATCGACAGCTTATATTCCTCCAATAATTGAGGATAAATCCGCTCCATTGCTTGAATATGCAAATTGATTAATTCTTCCGGCAAGATATTCTTTTTAATAAAAGCTTTGCTGATTAATTCAAGGTCATACAATGATTTCTCATCTTGTGTTTCAATATATTTTTGTAATAATTTCTGGTATTTTACAGTATTCTTTCTGATCGTTTCTTCCACTATGGTTACTCCCCCCTTATTCCAAAGAACCTTTTATTCTTTTTTAAGGCTTTCCCCGAGCTGGTAAACCGGTGTTTCGTGCTTTCTGCACACAGCTGTTTTCTCTTTCTTTTTTTCGCACCTGGCTTACCAATGGCATGTACTGTATAAAATAAGGAAGGGTGCTAAAATAAAGGGATTATATTATCTGATCCATTTAATCGCTTTGATTTTAGTTCCTTCCCCTGCTGCGGATTCAATATCAAATTCATCCATCAAGCGTTTTACCCCGGGCAGTCCAGCACCAAGCCCTCCAGAGGTCGTATAGCCATCCTGCATGACACGGCTTATATCTTTTATTCCTGGACCAGTGTCCACAGCTGTCATTAATATTCCTTTTTGACTGTTCGTATAGATGTACTCAAAACAAACCTGTCCATTTTTAGCATATAAATAAATATTGCGAGCTAATTCAGATACTGCGGTAGCAATCCTTGCCTGATCAACTGTTCCAAAGCCGATTTCTTTTGCCATTTCCCGTCCGAGCTGTCTTGCTCCAACAATATCCCACTCTTTATGAATGTTGACACAGGATCTTGGGTTCATATATTAATCCCCCAATTCCTGATGTAACTTCACTAAACCTTGTTCTAAATCTAAAGCTGTCGGGACATTTTGCAAGTGTATTCCCAAGTCAATTAATGTCATTGCAACAGCTGGCTGAATTCCAGTTAATACAACACGCGCCCCCATTAAATCCGACATGGACACAACATCACCAAGTACTTTTGCAATAAAAGAATCAATGATATCAACAGATGTCAAATCAATCACAACACCTGTTGCACCTGTTTTATGAATTTTTGCTAATAAATCTTCCTGAAATTTAATAGCCGTTTGATCATCGATCTCCGTCTGAATAGAAATCAGCAAATAATTGTGCAGTTTTAAAATAGGTATCCGCATTTTCTCTATTCCCCCTTAAGAGCATTCATTATTTCATCAATGCCTTGGTTTTTGGAAGGCAAATCTACAACAGTTCTTCCAGTTATTTCAAGCGCTCTGGTAAAACCTTTCTTCAGAGAACTTCTGGTAGGGAATTTACTTAAATCAATCCCTATATTTATAATCGTTTGAGCAATTTCCGGACGGATGCCTACAAGAATACATGTAGATCCAATCAGTCTGACCGCTTCCGCTGCCTGAATAATATGATGTGCTACCATGGTGTCCACAACAGGAACACCCGTAATATCTATTAAGACAACTTCGGAGTTATGCTTGATTGCCCCCTCCAGTAAATTCTCCATAATCAATTTCGCTCTGTCCGTATCAATGGTTCCAATCAACGGCATGACGGTTATCCCTTCCATAACAGGGATCAACGGTGCAGATAGTTCCTGTAATGCTACCCGCTGCAAAGATAATATATTTTCCCAGCTTCCTGAATACTCATTGACGAGCTGTCGGATCAATGGTTCTATCCATTCATCTACGCTTGTTAAGACATTTGAAAAATGATTGGAATCTACTTGGTCTGCCTGCTTCAGTAAAAATTCAATCGTAACACGACGAAAAACCTGCAGCCCATCGGTTATATAACTGAGCGGCCAGCCAAGGTTGATCATTTTCTCCGAGAATTCCTCCACTACTTTCGAAGACCCTTGATTTTGGATACTTGTAAAAATAACATTCACAAATTCGCGGTTGGTATTCTCATAGAGTTCATCAGATATACTCGCTGTATAATTCCCTGATTTTATTCTCCCTACTTCATCCATCCAACTATCAACAATAGAATCACTATTACTGATCATTAATTCTTTCAGATTTGCATCCATTCCCTGATACCTCCAAATTCTAAGCATTTTTACATATTAATACAAACTTCTACAAAACTCCAGTCAAAATACTTTTGTATCAGCCTCTTCTAAGTATACAGAAACTACTATTCCCATTTTACCTCAATTGTACCATATATCAAATAAACACAGCATTTTTTCAAGTTACACTATCCACTCCCCCGCATACATGCTTCTATTATTTTCTCATTTTATTGACAAAAGCTCCCTCATTAAAAAAAGGCCTGCTTAGCTGCAGACCCTTTTATGTATTGAAAAAAGAACCAGTTAAACAAATTCTTTTCGTTTTAAATTCCCCAGGAAATAATCCAATTGTTTATGTGTCCGAGTAATCATGGCTTCATCCAGGATTGGATTATCCTTGGTTTTATCAACTTCACTATCCTGAAAATATAACCCTTTTAAGGTTTGGCTTTTTAACGTAGCAAGCAGCGGCTTTAAGGCATAATCTAATGCTAATAAATGCGAGAGGCTTCCCCCTGTCATAACAGGCAGTGAAACCGTCCCCCGTAAAACATCCTGGGGCATTAAATCAAATAATGACTTTAGGATGCCTGAATAGGAGGCTTTATAGACAGGACTCCCGACGATGACCCCGTCTGCCGCTTCCAAATCCCCGGCAATCTCTTTGATTTTCGGACTTTGGAAGTTCGCATACAGCAAATCTTCTGCTTCTACATCTCTGACGGATATATGCTTTACACGAAACCCTTGCTGCTCCGCCAATTCACCTAAATAATAAAGAACGCGTTCTGATCTGGATAATGTTGAAGGACTTCCTGATATAACAACAATTGTACTCACAAATATTCTCCTTCCTTTATATAGCATAACCCTACGAAACCAATATACTTCTAATCAGCCTTCCCGATTTGCCGTTTCTTTTTTATTATGATTGGAAGAAATATTAACGCCAAAATTTCTACTGAGCACATCATATGCATATTCACGACGAAAAAATCCTTCCCTCGTAATTTTTAAGCTTTCTTAGTTCTCTCTTTCCTTCTATCCATCACCTAACAGATATTTTGAGTTTTTTAAATTTTCATTTTAGAAAAAACTATTTTTTTGCTGAATAGTGTACTATTTTCCATAGTTGCAGCGTTCTTTTCTTATTTATATTTGAGTATCCCCAGTATTTTACACAGATTTATAAATTGAATATTAGTATATCATCCTATTCCTCTCACTACAATAGGTATTATTATAAATAATTTATGTAAGGACTTATTCTTCGTGTCCAAAAAGACCGATAATCAGAATCAAGAAGTTTGGCATATCATTATATAGAAAATTTCAATATTCACTTTGAAGCAGTATCCTTTACCGGAATACTTCCCTTGAGTTTACACAAAAAGAGCCTTGAGGAATCCCTCAAGGCTCTATATGATGAAATTACTTTCATTAACCTAATCCATTATGTGCTTAGCGTCTCTTCCCGAAAAAATGTATATAGCTCTGCTGCACTGGTTACTGTTTTATCTGCTTTTATTCTTCCTTCCGGTTCTTCCCTCTGTCGATGGTTCATCCAGACGGCATGCCAGCCTGCCTGTTTGGCACCGACAATATCATTAGCAAAGGAGTCGCCGACATACACTGTATTTTCTTTCTTTAAACCCAGCTTATCCTCCATGAATTGAAACGCTGCTGTGGATGGTTTCGCATGCCCTATTGTTTCAGAAATAAATAAACGCTCTTCCGGGATCCACTTGTTCAGCTTTAACTGTTTGATTTTCATTGCCTGATGTCCTTCCGCACCATTTGTCATTACAGCTAATTGCTTCTGACTCGCTGAAAGATAATCCAGGAGCTCAACCACTTCATCAAATAACTCTATTTTTCCTTGTTCTTGGACGTAGCTGTCCTGAAATTCTAAAGCCTGCTCTGCTGTTATCTGTATTCCTATTTCTGCGCAAGCATCTTTGATTCGCCGGATATGCATTTCTTCCATTGTAATTTTACCTGCTACCTGATCATCAAATAGCGCATCGCTATGTTTGCGACTTAATAGATAAAGATGATTTAACTCCGCTTCCGACAAAGCCACGTTCAACATTTTTTTACATGTTTTTCGAAATGTCGCAGCCTGGTCATATAATGTATCATCCATATCAAAAATGATTGTATCCATCGTTATCAACCTCCACCTTCATTCCTTTTCATTTTACTATATCTTTTAACGAAGGAGAATAATTTCTTAAAACATCGGTATTCTTGCCAAGGAGATGTCTGTTACAACGGTCTTATTACTATCTGCTTTTATCAAATAAATCCCTGCAGAAAAAACGAACTTCTATTTCACCCTCTGGGCATAAGTGCGACTTTAGCTCTGTCTGCGCCTGTCGGCTTGCCAATCGCTAAGTCTTCTTTAAAGGAGAGGAGCTCGGAATCTATGGAAAACGGAGTATATTTTTGAGACTTGAGATTATTCACCCTATGGACCCCCGTTAGAGCTTCCTCCTCCAACTTTTTATATGCTTTCCTTTCTTTCTCCAAAGAAACTTCATTAAAAAAGACTGCCCTGATATAAGGACAGTCTTTTTTACGCATCAGAAAAGTATTAATTATTACTGTAAACATCTCGTAAGCCAAGGCTTATTTCTAATGATTGATTGATTTTTTCCATCATTTCTTTATCTAATTTTGTAATTTTATCCGTTAACCGCTGCTTATCTAACGTGCGAATTTGTTCCAACAGAATAACTGAATTCCGGTCAAACCCATAACGTTTTGCATCAATCTCTACATGCGTAGGCAACTTAGCCTTTTGAATTTGCGCGGTAATGGCCGCCACAATCACAGTCGGACTAAATCGGTTGCCTATATCATTCTGAAGAATAAGAACCGGTCTCACACCGCCCTGTTCTGAGCCAACTACAGGGGATAAGTCAGCAAAATAAACCTCGCCTCTTTGAACGATCACAAGTGTTACACCCCGATCACAGAGCGCTCTAGAGTTATTTCAGCCTCTTCTTCAGCTTGAAAAGCCTCTGAAGCAATCGTCAGATTAATTCTTGCCATTTCCTCATATCCGCGCTGCATCGTTTCATGAAAACGCTGGAGGTGTTCTTCTTTTTTATGGTTTAAATAAATTTGAGTTGCTTCACAAATGAAATCACTTAAGTCAGAGCTATTCTCATATTTCATTAATCCATCCACCTCACTCAGCAAATTTTTCGGTATTTTCACTAAAATTTCTTCTTTATTTTCAGCCAAAACCAAGCACCCCCGCCAACAATTAACGTTCGTTATTCAATTTAATATTATGATAGCATTGTGAACATACTTTTGCAAAGGGGTTATGGCGAATTTGTAAAAAAATCATGTAAATTTGTCGTTTTAAACCTTAAATTTTGTGGTATTTATATTATTTGAAGTGTTAAAAATGAGCGTTTTTTCCCTTACGCTGCTTTCCCTCCGGCTTCTTGACTGCCGCTTAGGAAAATACTCCGCTAAACAATATATTTCTTCATTAAATTTTCATTTTATGTTCAAAAATGAAAGAACGTTCACCAAGCCTTGAAATTTTCATTCGATTCTTTCTTATCCTTTAGCTGATTTATGCAACGAAATAAATACCTGTCTATTAATTATATGCCAATATGTTAAAATCATACCTCTAAACTGGAAATGGGACATACAAAAGCAGACTCCGTTTTCAGAGAGCCTGCTTTTGTATTAACCGTATCATTTTGTTAACTGTCCTTGGACAGATTGTGCTACTTCAATCATTTCTTCCTTCGTCAGCTCTGTACTTGCCAATTGATAATCAACGCCCTGATAACTCCATTTTAAAACATTATCTTCCAACCCAGCAACAGTAGCTCCCAGATTCACAATATCTCCATTGACTACTTCTGGAGCTGAGCTCACTGGAGCAGCTTCTCTGATTTCTTGAACAAGCGTAAAGTTCTTCTCTCCCTCAAAGGTTGTAATAATTCGTTCTCCATCCTCCAGGGAAACTTCTTGCTTATCCGCCATTTCCGCTCCAGCTGTAAACGTAGGATACAGCTCCCGGACTTCCTGCGCAGCTGTTTCTACAGCTTCTCCCTCTTCTGCACCAGCACTTTCCTCATCTGTTTCCTGCTCCATGTTTTTCTCCATCGTAAAATCATCTTCTGCAAATGTTGCATCTAAATCGAAACCATGAAAAGTGACATTAACCAGCGGCTCCCCATCTTGATTTAACACATTGACCATTGCCGGTGTATAACTGGATTTGTCAAAGTAAATTTCTTGAGCCGGTAAATTATTGTTGCTTTGATAATTTGTTTTCGTCCGGAAAATATAATGGTCTTCCGTTGTTTCAAATTGCGCTTCTGGATCGTTTAATACATCATTGACAAGTGATTGAAGCAAATACGGCTGACTGCTATTCTCTGGCCAGTCCGATTGGAATTTGAAACTTTTTTCCAAAGCTGGCGTTAACACAAAAACACCATCCATATTTTTCAAAATGACTTGACTTTCATTCTGCTCTGCTTCATTTTCCAGCTTCACGCGATATTGATCATCTGCCTGATACCATATATCAATCAAAAATGTTTGTTCCTGCTCTCCTGTATTCATCGTCATATCCGCCGTTGCTTTGTATCCCTCTAAATCGGCAACTGTCTCCTGCAATTCCTCCACAACATCTTCCTGCGTTTTTTCTCCACATGCTGCCAGCACCAGACTCAATGCACCTAATAGTAAAACGACACTGAAAAAACGTCTATTTATCATCAGCATATCTCCCTTGTCTCATTTAACAAAGGGAACGATTTGTTAACAGTACGTCACACCTTTTTAGGAAGAAAATGTACGGATTGCCTTTGGAATGCCTTGAATGACATCCCCCGCCAGCAAATCCTGTTCCGAGTGTTCTGCTTGGACTAGTAAGTCTGCAGATTTTCCGTGCAAGAAGCAAGCATTATTTATCCCTGCAAAAATTGATATGCTCTGCATAACCATTGCTAAAATCATTCCGGTCAGTACATCCCCGCTGCCACCCTTAGCAAGGCCGGGGTTCCCGCTTGATTCCACGGTCTGGTTCCCATCCGGATCAGTAATAATGGTCTGCTTTCCTTTCAACACAAGATAGCAGTTCAAACGCTTGGCAAATTCAGAACTATGCCGGAAAGGCTCCATAAGTAAGTCAGAGACAGATATATCCATTAAAGCAGCAAGTTCACCTGGATGAGGTGTTAAAATCAGCGGAGCCTGTCTTGATTCGAAATCTGCTGCATAGGCTTTCAGATGATAAAGACCATCTGCATCGATAACGATTGGTCCTTTATACTTGAGCAATGCCGGAAAAATGCCTTTGGCCGTTTCCTCGTTTCTGCCCAGACCAACGCCAACAGCAATCGCATCAAAACCAGACAAGTCAATGTTATCGATTCCCGTGATACAGCCATCTGTTTCGGATGCACTAATATACATAGCCTCCGGGTTATTTCCAGCAATCATGGAAATCACATTTTTCACAGAAGCCGTTGTTAATAACCCTGCTCCTGTCCGCAAAGCAGCTTTTGTTGTCATCAGAACGGATCCCGGCATCGGCTCACTACCGCCAATAATCAGCCCTTTTCCATGATCTCCTTTATGGGAATTGACGCCCCGCTTTGGAAAAGCTTCCTGAAAATCGGCTGTTGTCCACAAGCGTTTTTTTGTGTGCACTTGGAATAGTTTTTCAGGGAAACCAATATCCGCTACAATCCATTCACCATAATAAGAAGACGTTTGCTGACAGACAGCCGATTGTTTTACCGCTCCTACCATAATCGTTGCATCTGCTTCAATAGCCTGAAAATCCGGGAAGCCTTCCTCTGCCGGCAGCCCAGTTGGTATATCGATGGAAATAACATACGCATCTTGTTTATTCACCTGTCTCGTTACAGTTAAGATATCGCCTCTTAACCCGCCGCGCACACCGATACCAAGCATCGCATCAATAATCACATCAGCCTCTGCAAGAACTGTATCTGCTGTCCCTTCATTACAACCCGCCACCTGGCCACCAAATTGACGATAAATCTCCTTATGGCAAGCTGCATCACCTGTGATTTTCTTGTCCGGTGCAACCTGGATCACCTTGATAGCGTAACCTGCTTCTTCAAGCACACGGGCAATGACAAAGCCATCTCCGCCATTATTTCCGCCGCCAATTAAAATAACTGTCTTATCTTCTTTAGTTATCCGCTTTTTTATTTCTCTGCTCGCTTCTCTCCCTGCATTCTCCATGAGTATCTTTCCATCAAGACCCATCGTTTGAATAGTTTCTCGGTCAATCTTGTACATTTCTTCCGCGGTAACAATATACAAATTCGTTCCCTCCCACCGCAATAAAATATATGAGACAAACTATGCGATTATGCATTTTTAGAATACTGTCATTTTACTTTATCCTATCTCTTTTCTAATAAAACCTGTGCAACAGCATACTCCTTGCTGTGAGATATAGACACGTGGATAGAGATCTCCTCCATCCCCTCTGCCTGCATCTCCGGCGCTCCATTGGCATGATTTCTAATTTCGATTTGTTGAAAGCTTAATTTTCCAATCCCAGTTCCATTTGCTTTAGACAGAGCTTCCTTTGCAGCAAAACGCCCTGCTGTATACTCCACGCGCCGGTGAGGAGCTAACTGCTCTGCCTGGTCCAGCTCTCTGCTGGTTAATACACGTTCTAAAAAACGATTATTTTTTTCAAGTAATCGTTTGATTCTTGCTAATTCAATGATATCCACACCGATTCCAAGTATCATGGTCACTGCTCCTAAAAATTTTTCTATATATAGTAACACCTTTATAATGGTCATAATCTGTATTATTTCTTATTATTATAGTATATAGGACAACTTATTTCATTTAAAAGCATTGGCTATGGGAGGCACAATATGTTTATTAGAACGGAACGGAGCATCAAAGAATTCTTTGAATTATATCCCGTGGTAACTATCATTATCGGGGTGAATATATTTCTATGGTTCATTATTGATTTTTTAAATTTACAAATTGGCACTTACATAAGAGATTATGGGGTGGGAATCAACTATTGGATTGGGGAAGGAGAATGGTGGAGATTATTCACTCCTATTTTTCTTCATGGCGGAGTGATGCACATGCTGTTTAATTCCTTTTCCCTCGTGCTGTTCGGCCCTGCGCTTGAACAAATGCTCGGTAAATTCAAATTTATTTTAGCCTATATGGGCACTGCTGTAACAGCAAATATTGTTATTTACTTTATTGAATCTCCTGCCTACGCCCATTTAGGTGCTTCTGGAGCAATCTTTGGTTTGTTCGGAATCTATGTCTATATGGTCTTTTTCCGGAAAGATTTAATTGATCAATCCAGCAGCCAGATAATTGGTGTCATTGTAGCCATTGCACTGGCCATGACATTTTTACGAAGCGGTATTAGCATATTAGGGCATTTATTCGGCTTTTTCAGCGGTTTTATCTACGCACCACTTCTCTTAGCGGGCGTGAAAAGTTATTCCCCTTGGGCACGGCCCCGGCCGCGTAAAAGAAAGTATGCAGATGATGACGACGGCCCGCAATTTGATCCGGATCGATGGAATAAAAAGCGAAAAATGCCAGAGGCTATCCGGAAAAATATGCTATGGATTATTGTCGGTATCATTGCTATTCTATGGTTATTAGGACAGGCAAATATTTTATAAAAACAATGAGCTGGCCGTGAATTTTCATGTCCAGCTTTTTATTTTGCAAAAATAGGTTGACGATATAAAAAAGTACTAGGCTTTATGCTATAATAAAAACACTCCGCACGTATCCTCAAAATTAAATAAGGAGGTTTCTTATGGAAATCTATACTTCATTCATCTTTTTCCTGTTTGGAATCATTTTTGGTTCATTTTTTATGGTTATCGGCATTCGTCTCCCACAAAAAATTCCTTTTGCCAATGAACGTTCTAAATGTCCCACATGCCATTATCAGCTCACATGGTATGATAATATCCCCATCCTGTCTTATCTTCTTCTGAAAGGCCACTGCAGAAAATGCCGTTATCACATCCCCTGCTTATACCCGCTGACAGAAGTTTTCACCGGCTTTCTCTTTATTTTCTGCTATTTACACGCAACCTCCCCCACAGAACTGCTGCTCTCGCTTTTATTTACTTCTTTGTTAATGCTTATCATCATAACCGATCTATATTATATGGTAATTCCAAATAAGCTGCTGGCTTTTTTTCTGCCTGCTTTTATTCTCATACGTCTGATAGAACCAGCAGATCCTTGGTGGGATTCTCTGTCAGGAGCTCTTGCCGGTTTTTTGATTATTTTTATCGTCATCTTATGGAATAAACAAGCAATGGGAGCAGGGGATATGAAATTAATGGCCGTACTCGGTGTTGTATTGGGTTTCTCTCATATTATTGCAACCTTTCTGCTGGCTTGTATTTCTGGAGCAGTAATTGGAAGTGTTTTACTTCGTTTCGGTATCATTCAGCGGAATAAGCCATTTCCTTTTGGCCCTTTTATAGCTTTCGGGGCGCTGCTCTCTTATTTTTTAGGTGATAGTCTGATTCACTGGTATTTGAATTTATTTACCTGATGTTGAAAAAGTCTGCTGGTTTTGAATAAATATAAAACGAATCATTATTTCATACAAATACACAATTGTATTCCCGCTCAACCTAGAAAAATCTAAATACTTCCATAACAAATAAAACAAATTTAATGATTGATATTAATATTCAGTTAATAATTATATCCCCCTTAAAATGATTGACAATACGAATAATTCTCTTTAATATTTGTAATTACAAATATTAAAAATTATAATTAACTACAAGTATTTCATACTACTACTTCAAAAATGTATGTACAATTTGTATTCTTTTCGTCTATAATTGTATTAAATATTATTATAGGAGGATACAAATTATGATGAAATATTTACAGAACCTTGGTAAATCACTGATGTTACCGGTTGCTGTATTACCTGCAGCGGCGGTTCTTATGGGAATTGGCCATTGGATAGACAGTTTCTTTGAAGCTGACAGCCGTTTTGCTGCCTTTCTAATCAGCGGCGGGGATGCCATCCTTTCTTCTCTGGCCATTCTTTTCGCAGTCGGGGTCGCAATAGGAATGACAAAAGCAAAGGACGGAGCCGCAGCGCTCAGCGGGCTTGTTGGCTATCTCGTTATTACGAAGGTATTGGAATCAGAAAGTGTCGCAGGCTTACTGCAAATTGATTTAAGTCAGGTAGACATGGCTTTTGACAATATCGAAAATGTTTTTATTGGAATTTTAGCCGGACTTATTTCTGCAGCACTTTATAATCGTTTTAGTCATGTTTCGCTGCCGGACGCATTTGCTTTCTTCAGCGGGAAACGTCTTGTACCAATTTTAACAGCGGCAACTATGCTGCTCGTTTCCATAGCCGTTCTCTTTGTTTGGCCGGTTGTTTATGGCTGGTTAGTCAGCTTCGGAACAATGATTAGTGACCTGGGAGCTGCAGGAGCAGGCTTATACGGGTTCTTTAACCGTTTATTAATACCGACTGGACTGCATCATGCATTGAATAATGTATTTTGGTTTGATGTAGCGGGTATTAATGATATCGGTAATTTCTGGGATGGAAATGGAGAACCTGGTATCACAGGCAGATACATGGCTGGATTCTTCCCGATTATGATGTTTGGTCTTCCAGCAGCTGCGCTTGCAATGTATCATACTGCAAAAACAAAACAGCGTAAACAGGCAGCATCTCTATTAATGGCAGTTGGCTTTGCCTCATTCTTTACAGGAGTAACCGAACCGCTTGAATTTTCCTTTATGTTCTTAGCGCCTGTATTGTATTTCGTTCATGCTGTACTTACCGGGCTGTCCTTATTCATTGCCGCAGCCTTCCAATGGACTGCAGGGTTTACGTTTAGCGCAGGATTTGTAGACTACTTCCTGAGCTTCCGATTACCGTTGGCGAATCAGCCTTATATGCTCATCCTGCAAGGACTTGCATTTGCTGTTGTTTACTATTTCTTGTTCCGTTTTTTAATTGTAAAATTAGACTTGAAAACGCCTGGTCGCCAGAATGATAATGAATTAGCTGAAGAACCCACTACAAATCCTGAATCAGCCAATGAAGCTAAAGACAAACATACATTAATGGCTGAAACAATCTATGCACATCTCGGTAAAAAAGAAAATATTGATTCTATTGATAATTGCGCAACCAGACTGCGCTTGGAAATCCAGGATATGGATAAAGTGAATCAGGATGGCATTAAGAAAACTGGAGTTCCCGGTGTCCAGCAGGTAAGTAAAAATAATTTACAAATTATTGTCGGAACTCAGGTACAAGCAGTGGCAGATGCATTGCAAAAACTATATAATGAGGATAAATCATAATTTATATTTATCTTATAGGGGGAACATAATGAATATTATCAGAGCAGAAAATTATAGTGAAATGAGCCAGCTGGCAGCAAAAAAACTGATAGAGCAAGTAAACGAGAAATCAAACAGTGTGCTAGGTTTAGCAACTGGATCTACACCAGAAGGATTGTACGAAGAAATTATCAAAGAACACAAAGCAGGCAATGTTTCTTTCAAAGATGTGGCGTCCTTCAATTTAGATGAGTATGTCGGACTTAACAAAGATAATGATCAAAGCTACCACTATTATATGCATCATCTTCTGTTCAATCATATTGATATTGATAGCGGACAGGTCAACCTGCCAAATGGAGATGCAAATGATTTACAGGAAGAATGCAACAGCTATGAAAAGGCCATTAAACAAGCTGATGGCATTGATATTCAAATTTTAGGGATTGGTTTAAATGGACATATCGGTTTTAATGAGCCAGGAACCCCATTTTCTATGCAAACCCATGTAGTTGACTTGGATGAATCCACCCGTCAAGCAAATGCACGCTTCTTTGATTCCATCGATGATGTACCAACACAAGCCATTACCATGGGTATCGATACGATTATGCAGTCCAAACAAATTATTCTCTTAGTTTCTGGTTCACAAAAAGCAGAAGCGTTAGATAAATTAGTGAATGGACCTGTAACAGAAGATTTCCCTGCTTCTATTTTACAAAAGCATGCAAATGTAACGATTATCGCTGATCAGGATGCATTATCCGAGCTTTCTGAATAAGAAAACACCTTATTAAAAAGAAGCATTCACTAAAGGACAAGTGAATGCTTCTTTTTACGCTTGTTTACTGACATTGTCATATTCTTTCAGGACTTAAATTACATATTCCATTATAACAACCTATTTAGACTGCGGTTATTCCCTCTCAAGAGATAAAGTTTATCATCAAAGTAAAAAACATGAGGCATTGTTCTAGTAATAAGAACGTTGCCTCATGTTTTTTTATGCAGATATTAAATTAACGGTCGTCTCTTCTTTTACGCTGGAAATTCCCTTTATTATTTTTACGATTTCTGCCGCCCTGGTTTCTACCGCCTTGATTGCGTCCGCCTTGGCCGCGTCCGCCATAATAACGTTTTTTGTTATTACCGCGACGATTATCATCCTTCGCTTTTTTCACACTGATTGGTGCAGCTGAAGAAATGCGTACAGGTGTATCTCTTCGTTCTTTTGTCATCATGCTGATTGCAGCAGCAATAACCGTAACGGAATCATGATCATCAAGTAATTCTTTCGCCGCTTCATAATAAGGGTTCAAATCTTTTTGATCAATCGCCTTTTTCATTTTATCAATGGTTACTTGCTGTTGTCCACGTCGCGCATCCTGGTTGGTAGGAGGTGTCAGACGCTTCATTTTACTCTTTGTTGTTTTTTCAATCAGGCTGAGATGAGCCATTTCTCTTGGTGTGATGAAAGAGATAGCTTCCCCTGTTTTACCAGCTCGCCCAGTTCTTCCAATACGGTGAACATAGCTTTCCGGATCTTGTGGAATATCAAAATTATACACATGCGTTACACCGGAAATATCCAGTCCGCGGGCTGCTACGTCTGTTGCCACAAGAACATCTACACGTCCTTGTTTAAATTTATTCAATACAGACATACGCTTGCCCTGTGTTAAATCGCCATGGATTCCTTCCGCGCGATAACCTCTTGCTTGAAGACCTTCAGTGATTTCATCTACACGTTTTTTCGTTCTTGCAAAAACGATAGCTAATTCAGGAGAATTGATATCCAAATGGTTATTTAATGTTTCAAACTTAAACTTCTCTGGAATTTCAATAAAATATTGATCAATATTCTCTACTGTCATTTCTTTCGCTTTTACTTTAACTTCCTTTGGCTCTTTCATAAGCGTTGTCGCAATATCACGAATTTCCTTCGGCATGGTCGCAGAGAAAAGCAATGTTTGCCTATCTTCTGGAATACCTTTTAAAATTTCGCGAATATCATCAATAAAGCCCATGTTCAGCATTTCATCTGCTTCATCAAGAACTGCTGTATGCACTTCATCAATACGAATCGTTTTGCGGCGCATATGATCCATTAATCGTCCTGGTGTTGCTACAACGATTTGAGGGCCGTCTTTTAATGCACGAATTTGACGGTCCATTGGAGAACCACCGAAAATAGCAAGTGCCCGTATCCGCTTGAATTTAGATAGACGGTTAATTTCTTCCGCTACCTGAATTGCCAGCTCACGTGTCGGTGCAACAATCAATCCCTGAACCTTTTTTAGTTTTGGATCGATTTTATTAATCAATGGGATACCGAATGCTGCAGTTTTCCCTGTACCTGTTTGCGCTTGTCCAATCACATCGTGTCCTTCCAGCGCGTATGGAATCGTTTCTGCTTGAATCGGGGTAGCTTCTTCAAACCCCATTTCTTCTAAAGCTTTCATTATTGGCGCAGAAACGCCTAGTTCGTTAAATTTAGTCACGTAATCGTCGACTCCTTTTTGTTTTTTATTGCAAAAGAGGCCTTATAAAGAGTTTCTCATACTTTTCATTTTATTATACAAATCAGTAAAAATCATCAATACACCGGTGAAAGAAGCAAAGTCTTTTGAAATCAAGTCCGCTTCAAATATTTTATACATTTACTGATTTACTACCTAAAAATTGCTGATTGAATGAACATTTCACTCCACATCAGCAATTAAACGAATAACGTATTTTATCGCTTATTCATTATCAACGTTTAAAGTACAAAAAAGGCATAACCAATTCAATAAGGTAAGAGGCCCCTAAAAAATGCTTTCTTAATCATACCATACTTATATACCATATATCCAGTACACAGATTAAAATGATTTTTTTTTCGTATCATGATAAAATGTAATTAGCTATGTATGCGTATGCACTAAGAATTCCCAGTTTCTTTTCATTAAAGATTCCTCACTTCTCCAATGAAGGTTCTAAAAAATTATCATGCGCTTGCATTCAGTTTTTCACATTGCACTTATATAACACCAAAGAAGAAAAAATACATCATATTGAACATGTAAAAAGGGAGTTATCACCATGCGTCAGTCCGCATTCAACCCTAAAGCAGCAGTTGTCATTGGGGTTTTTTCTATATCTACATCAGCAATTCTTGTCCGGCTTGCAACAGAAGCGCCTGCTTCTATTATCGCCAACTATCGTCTTTTATTTTCCGTTTTACTCTTATTGCCTTTTATTTTATTTCATTACAAGCATGAGTTTAAACGAATTTCCACAAAAAATTGGTGGCTTTCCATTCTTGCCGGCGTTTTTCTGGCGCTATATTTTATTTTGTGGTTTGAATCACTCAATTACACTTCTGTCGCCAGCAGCGTTGTACTTATATCACTTCAGCCGATTTTTGCTTTTATCGGGACCTATTTTATCTTCGGCGAGCGTTTCTCATCTGGAGCAATCATCAGCATCTTCATTGTTTTACTCGGCGGATTGATTATCGGTTCAGGGGATTTTCAATTATCTGGAGAAGTCATTTACGGAGACATGCTTGCATTACTTGGAGCAATCGCTGTAACCATTTATTTTCTATCCGGTCAGCATGTACGAAAAAATGTTTCTTTAATTACCTATACATTTATTGTCTATGGTATCAGTACGGTTATACTAACACTGTTTAATCTCATCCGGCAGGAGAATTTCTTCTCTTATCCTGCCGATCATTGGTGGATTTTTATTGCTCTGGCAATCATACCGACCTTTTTGGGACATTCTCTTTTTAATTGGTCACTGAAATGGTTGAGCACATCCACAATTTCCATGGCAATCGTGTTTGAACCGATTGGTGCCAGCATCCTAGCTTTTCTTATCTTGAATGAGACGCCGACCTGGGCCCAATTTCTCGGAGGAACCATTATTGTATTTGGATTATTTTTATTTATCCTTAGTACATCACGAAAAAATAAAGTTACTATTTCAACAAAGAATCACAAATAATACGCATTAAAGCAGGTGAATCAATGACAATTCAATTCATGACAGACAGCTCTGCTGATCTGCCTCTATTCTTACAAAACAAACTCCATGTAGAAATCGTTCCGTTATACCTTCATTTTAGTGACGGCCAGTACAAAAGCGGGCAAACGATGGATATTGAATTATTTCATCAGAAAGTAAAGGAATTAGGAGAGGTTCCCCGTTCAGCAGCTCCGAGCCCTTCCGATTTTTATGAAGCATATAAAAAAATCCCGCCGGAAAAGCAGATTCTGATGTTAAGTATATCTAATGAAATAAGCAGCACATACGCAAATGCTGTAGCAGGAAAAAATATGCTGTTAGAAGAAGAGCCTGAGCGCGTTATTGAGGTGCTTAATACAAAGACGGCTTCCTGCGGTATCTGCCTGCTGATGCATGAAGCAAATAAGAAAATCGAGGAAGGGTACGCGTTTGAAGAGCTCGTCAATCATTTAACAGAACGCATTGAACAAACTGCGACTTTATTTGTATTAAAAAGTTTAGATAATCTTGTTCTTGGCGGCCGTTTAGAAAAAATAAAGGGAAAAATCGCAAAGACATTAAATATAAAAGTATTGATGAAAGCAACAGAGGAAGGCGCTATTGATGTTGCAGAAAAAGTACGCGGCGAGAAGAAATCTTTAAAACGATTCGTTGATCAAATTGGTGAATACACACAAAATACCGAGAATAAAATCATCACGATGACCTATTGCCGGGATAAAGATAGAGCGATAAATGTACTTGAGAAAATCCGCAGCACATACGCTTTTTACGATGCTATTATAGAAGAATCAGGACCGCTTATTTCCACATACGGCGGAGAAGGTGCACTAGTTATTTCTTTCTTCAAAAATTAATTATTAAAATACACTAAAAATGCTGGGAGTTTGTCCCAGCATTTTTTATGCAGATGATTCCATCAGAAAATCATAAACCATATTGTTTAATGTGTCTTTATCAGTCCCCAGGCAAATTAAATGTTTGGATCTTTCAAAAAAGACAACTTCTTTTTTTTCAGAGTGAATTTCTTTATCAAGATAATATGCTGTTTTATAAGGAACCATGCCATCAAGCTGTCCTTGGGCAATTAATACTGGAGAATTAACCTTATCCAGATATTTTCTGGTAAACCGGATCAGCTTCATAAATTCAAAGTGCGCTTTTAACGGCACAACGCCCATTTTTCTTTTATAGTGATTGAATAATTGATTTTCTTTTAGATGTCCGCGTATTCCATCACCAACTACTGCAGCAACATCTAAGCTTATCTGCTTTAAGGATAAATATTTACCAGATGTGGCGAGCAGGACAAGCTTAGCAATATTATATTTAGCTGCTAAATAGGAAGCAATCATCCCGCCCATAGAAAAACCGATAACATAAATGGTATCAAACTGGTCAATCAGTTTCTGAAGTTCTTCTTCCGCTGCTTGAATCCATCTCTTATACGAAGCATCTTTCAAATTTAATTCTGTCCCGTGACCAGGCAAAGTCGGCACTTCGATATGCCAATCCGTGCTGTCTCTTAAATAATTTGCCAATGGTTCCACTTCATAGGGCCCTCCAGTATACCCATGAATAATTAAACATCCTATCATGATTTTCTACTCCCTTTATAAAATTAAACTCAATGGAATCTCCTCCTGTGATACACAGCTCAGGAGGTTAACCTTATCATTTCTAAATCAGGCTGATATATACCTACATGAATCCTTTTACAAACGTACCAAATTGCTTCACAATCGGGGAAACTTGATGGTAAGTACTTGCTAACTGACTTACTTTGCTAATCATTGTATCAAAATTAAACGGATTATTTTCATTTGTTCCGCCGGCACCCGCGCCCGGCTGTGACTGCATTTGCTGCTGCGACATTAAATACTGTGTTGGTAATTCTGGTTTTGAAAATAATTCATATGGAGTAAGCTCTTGTCTATCATTACGCTGGTTAATAGTTGAAGAAACTGGTGCATAAGGATTATTTCTACTAAATTCATTAGGGGGGAAATTTCGATATTGCACATTTCTCACCTTCTTTTGCCTTTTTATAATGACGCTTCGGGAAAAGGAATTTCTATTATGACATATACTGTATGGTAGTTGTTTTTTTCGAGGCATTCCCTGAACGTCTAAGACCACGGTAGATTGGGCTCTTTTCATTATTATAATTGAACCATTACGTTTACTTTTAGATTACTACCATTTTATGCAAATGAAAGCTGATACGTGCATAGCCCTTAATCATCTTTGGACTCATTTTCAAAAAAATAAGCATCCTCACTCAAATTATTAGCTAATCCTAATTCATAAAGAATTTTATTCTCTTGATTTCCCTCTATTTTCTTCTCATCAATAAACAGTGTGGGTGTCCCAAAAATCTTCATTTCCTGTAATTCCTTTAAATATGCTTTATTTTTTGTTACGTTTTTTAGTTCATAGGTAACATCATTTTTATCTAGAAATGCTTTTACCTTATCCGATGCTTGACTTCCTTCGCTGATGAATAATGTAACCTTTTTCATACAAATCCTCCTAATCAATCCCTTCATATATCATTTATCAATTTTTTATTACCCTTTTTCCTCATATATGAAACTTTTTTACGTAAGAAAATCTGGTTGTCACCAAGCCTTTAGGTGACAACCTTAGTTACACTTATGCAGTAAGAAAGTTTATACTTTTTTAACTGCCAAAAAAAAAGAGGACTAAAATCGCCCTCCTTTTTACCATTTGTATTTTAAGTTTATTTTTTATCAATCATCTTCATAATCGATTTCTAAAGATAGAATATCTCCTGTTTCAGCATGAATGTCAAAGTCTGCTTCTTGCTCTCCATTAACAAGTTCCAGCTCATAAACATATCTGCCATCGTCATAATCTAATTCCATCTCTGTAACCTCACCATCAAATTCCTGCTTTGCAATCTGGATTGCTTCTTCCTGGGTAATGACATTCTCTTTATTATCATTGTTTTCATTTGCTGCCGCTGTGTCCTGCTGGTTCTCTTCCAGATTTACATCATCATCATTTCTGTCATCATCATGTCCATCCTTATCGTCTATTTCTTCATAAACCACTTCACCTGATTCAGCATCCATCTTCACATCATATTCGTGGTTTTCGACAATAATTTCTGCTTCATAAAAGGACTTATCTCCTTCTCGATCCAGTTCCATTTCTTTAACCTTACCTTGATATTCTTCTTCTAATTTTTTCGTTGCGTCCTCCATGGTTAAGCTGCCTGCTTCAACAATTTGCGGTTCCCCTTCGCTTGAACTTGCCGCTTCTGCATGGTAAATTCCTGTTCCGACAACTCCTGCTAATACAACCGCTCCAGCAAACATTCCAATTTTTTTATTCATTTATTTTTCCTCCTTATTTCTTATTAACTACATCTTACCCGTTAATAATGAAAACAGCCTTTGAGTAAGATTAGAATTTCATGAGAAATAAGTTATTAGGAAAAAACCTTCAAATAGACATTACAGTTATTTGGATATTAGCTTTGTTGTTTTATCAAGTCAACTGCTTATTTACTGATTACTTCATCAAATTGCTCCGCATAACTTGCTGCTGACTCTCCTGCTAGTTTCCCAAAAACAGCCCCAGACATTAAACCTGAACCACCAGGGTAATTTCCATAAAATAGACCGCCTATCATTTCTCCTGCAGCAAATAATCCCGGAATTGGATTTTGATTTTCGTCTAATACCTTGCTGTGCTTATTGGCTTGAATGCCTCCAAAAGTAAAGGTAATTCCGCAAGTAACTGGATAAGCATAGAATGGCGCTTGTTGAAAAGACAAAGCCCAGTTGCTTTTCGGAGGTGTAATTCCTTTTGTCCCCTTACCATCTTTGATTGCCGGATTATACTCTCCATCCTGTACAGCATCATTATAATCTCTTATAGTCTCTAAAAATTTATTTTTATCTACACCTATTTTTTCAGCCAATTTTTCTATTGAGTCAGCTTTTATACAGGTGGCTTCTTCTAGATTATATTCCGCTCTTAACAATGGGCGTACCTGATTATCAAATACTTGAAACGCCTTTTGTTCTGGTTGACGAAGTGTTTCTTTTCCATATTTCGCATAAGTGTAATTTCTAAAATCTGCTCCTTCGTCAACAAAACGTTCTCCGTTTGCGTTTACAATTAAACCAAGAGGATACGAGGATTTCTTGTAAATATCACCAGGTTTTTTATAATCACCAACTTTTGGAGCTTGAAAATCTGTGGTATGTGCATGGCAGCTTGACCAATCACCATAAGGTTGTGCGCCCGCTTCTATTGCCATGTCCAGCCCATCACCCGTATTGAATTCACTTCCACGGACGATCGCTTCCCCCCATTCTTCGCCCAGATACTTTATACGCTTTTCCTTGTTTGCTTCAAAGCCGCCGCATGCCAAGACCACAGCCTTTGCAGGAATTTTCTTTCTTAACCCATTTTCCTCAACAATGACACCACTTACTTTATTGTTTTCAATTTCTAGTTGAAGAGCTCGTGAATCATATTGAATCTCTACATCAAGCATTTCCAGCTTTTGAAATAAAGCCTCAACTAATCCGATACCTTTACGATATGTTTTTACAGGCAATCCTCCCCAAAACTGACGGACGCCATTGTTATCAAATGACTGGTTTTCATTCAGTTCGAATCCTACACCTTGCTGCTTCATCCATTCAATTGTCTCATAAGATTTTTCAACTAATTGTTTAGATAGCTCGGGGTCACTTTTTCCTTCTGTGACTGCCATAATATCTTGGAGAAAGTCCGTTTCTTGATATTCCGGCATACTTATTTTATCGAAATCTTCAGAGGTTAATTGCGTTAAAATAGGCTTTAATGCGTGTTTATCATGATAAGCAAAGCGTATTGCTCCATCTGTAAAAAATGAATTCCCACCACGTTTCTCCTTGGGTCCGCGCTCCAAAACAAGAACATTAACTCCATTTTCCTTCGCAGCAATAGCTGAACAAAGTGCCGCATTTCCAGTGCCTACAACAACTACATCGAATTTCTGGTTATCTTTTCTATTCATATTGTCCTCCCATAAATTATTTATAATTTACACTGAGTATAATACTTCTTATAAGATAAATAAAATACTGTTTTTTTAGCATACTTAATAAAAATTTTTTATGACTTGAGTCTTGTTAATACTTCATTTGTGAAAGCCCCGGTTCCTTTATTTCCTCCTAAATCTTTTGTTTTTATACCATCAGCTAATGTTTGATATAAACTTTTTTCTATTATTACTCCTGCCTCTTTTAATCTGGAATCAGCAAATCTTTTGCTCATCCATTCTAATAAAAGAGCAGTAGAAAGCATCATCCCGATTGGATTAGCAAGGTCTTTCCCTGCTATATCCGGCGCAGATCCATGAGCTGCTTGCGCCATGGCAACGTCCTTATTAGCATTAATAGAAGGTGCAAGCCCTAAACTTCCAATTAATTCACCAGTTAAGTCAGATAGAATATCTCCAAACATATTTTCCGTTACAATGATATCAAAGTCTGACATTCGCCGAACAATATGGGCACACATTGCATCTATATGATAATCATCTACTTGCACCTCTGGATAATTCTTCGCAACCTCTTTACATACTTCCAAAAACATGCCTGACCCCATACGAATTACATTTGCTTTGTGAACAATGGTTACCTTTTTTTTTCGTTGCATCGCTTTTTGAAAAGCAGCATGAGCAATTCTTTCAATAGCTTGCCGGGTGAAGACCCCTGTAGTAAGTACAACATCCCTGGTAACCTGAAATTCTCCTGCCCCTTGAAACATATTCCGATCCACGTAAAAACCTTCTGTATTTTCTCTGTAAATAATCACGTCCGCTTCCTTCACTACTCCATGAATGCCAGGTAACGTTTTTGCCGGACGAATATTTGCAAATAAATCAAATCGATGCCGTAATTCCCCGCTGGGATTACGTATTGCTTTAAACCTCTCAGGATAAGAAGCAGAGTCGTGTGGCCCTAAAATCCAGCCATGACATTGCTTTAAAGCTGCAATCGTTTCATCGGGAAGCGGGTGCCCTGCTTCCCGAATTCCTTTCCAGCCAACTAGAAGCTGGACCCATTTGATCTCAACTTCCTGCTTTTTAAGAGCTGCATTCACTACACGAGTAGTTGCATGGACGATTTCTGGACCAATTCCATCTCCTTCTAATAAACCAAGTTTATATAATGCCATTCTTTTCCTCCTTTTCATGCTTTGGCTTTTAACATAATTTATCTTTTAATAAACGTCTAATACTTTTTTCTTTAATAAGACGATAAATAAATTTAATCTTCTTCATTCCATTGTTTTAAATAGTTTACAAAATGCTTAACTACTGATAAATTTTCAAATAATTGGTTATAAACAAGCCAGGTTTCTCTTGTAACCAATGTTCCATCTTTAAAATAAATTGCCTGCTGGTATAAATCATCATCTTGTTTCAAACATATCCCCGGGACAATAGCAAAACCCAAATTATTTTTCACCATTTCTTTACATGTTTCAAGCCGATCTACTTCCATTTCAATATTCGCAGGTTCAGAAAACTGATCTGCCCACCAGGTTGTGATGCTCTCTTTCAACGAGCTATCAGTATTATAATTAATCAAGCGATATTCTGGTAAAAAATCCATATTTATTTTTTCTTTAGAAATAAGATATAACGCTTCTCTCTTTAAAAGTATTTTTTCTCCATGCCATCCTCGTATACTTCTTAAGATGCCTACATGAACACTGGAATTATTAAGAAATTCAATAACCTGTGTACTCCAGCCAGTCTTAACATTAAACCGAACATTCGGAAAATTATTAGAAAAATCCTTCAATACTCTTGGCAGCAAGTACTGGGCAAAATTACTGGATACACCAATTCGCAGGGTTCCAGACACCTCATCTTTCATATTACTCATCGTATCTTTCACAAACTGAAACTGTTTAAGCATTTCTTGAGAATAATTTACTAAATACTCTCCTTCAGAAGTAAATTCTACTCCATTTTTTGTTTTAAAAAATATTCTTACCCCTAAATTCTCTTCTAAATTTCTGAGTCTATAACTTAAAGATGGTTGAGATACATATAATTTTTCTGCAGTGCGAGTCATATTTTTTTCCTCATGAAGCGTTTTCAATAAAATCCAATCTTTTTGTTCCACCTTATTCCTCCTCTGGGTTTATTTAAATCCCATTATGTAGAAAACGTCATAGGTTATCAAGTTTTTTTATGAAGATAAATAAAATATCATTATTTTACTTATCCCCTGAAAGCGTTTACTATAAAAACAATCATTATTTGGAAAGGGATGAATCTTTTGAAAATAAATCTTTTTTGTATCTTATTACTCTTGATGAGTGTCATGTTAATAGGCTGTAACACCATGGAAGCAACAGGAACAGAGAATGATAAAAATGCAAGTACTTCTTATGATGGAGAAACGATTTCGTTTGTTGTTCCTTTTCAGGCTGGAGGAGGAACAGACGTTTTTGCTAGATTTATGACACCTTACTTCGCCAAACATATTGAAGGGGAGCCCCGAGTCCAAGTAGAAAATATTCCTGGTGGTGCAAGTATTACCGGAACGAATGAATATGCTAATTCTCGTTCACCAAATGGATTCAATATTCTTACCTCCAGTGCCTCGTCACACGTTCCGTTTATATTGGAGCAGTCTTCTGTAGATTATGATTTAGATGATTTCACCCCATTAATAGGTGCTCCATCAGGGGGAATCGTTTATACAAAACCGGAACTTGCAAAGGACGGAATGGAAAACTTGCTCTCTTTAGAGAATGAACTATATTATGCAGGCATTTCGCCAACTGGGCTGGACTTGGTAACCCTGCTGTCTTTTGAAGTTCTAGAGATGGATGTCAAAGCTGTATTAGGTTATGAAGGACGTGGTCCATCACGTGTTGCTTTTGAACAAGGAGAAAGCAATATTGATTACCAAACCACTTCTGCCTATAAAAGTAATGTAGAAAATTTAGTAGAAGAAGGAAATGCGGTTCCTTTATATAGTTTAGGTCAAGTTGATCAAGATGGGAACCTTATCAGAGATCCGCAATTTCCCGAACTTCCTACTATTGAAGAAATTTATATCGATATCTATGGAACAGAACCCAGCGGAGAAGCATGGGAAGCTTATAAGCAAACCGTGGCTGCTTCCTATAGCTTAAACAAAGTTATTTGGGTACACAAAGACGCACCAGACCATTCCCAAAAAATACTGCAGCAAGGGATGGAAAATTTAATTGAAGATACGAGCTTTGAAGAAGAATCACAGGATATTCTTGAAGGATATGATGCCTTTGTGGGAGAGGAATTAAATAATCAAATTGAACAGTCCTTCTCCATTTCATCAGGTACCAAAAAATGGATTATTGAATATTTACAACTCCATTATGATATTGACATTAATAAGCTATAGAAAGGAGTAATTTCATGATAGAAAGTGCAATCGAAGCCTTAATGATCGTATTAGATCCTTCAAGACTAATCTATATGTTTTTAGGTATTGGAATTGGAGTCATTGTTGGATTACTGCCAGGATTAAGCGGAACAGTTGGTATGTCTTTACTGCTTCCGTTCGTTTTCGGACTGGAACCATATGTTGGAATGGCTCTTTTAATTGGAATGATTGCTGTAATTCATACAGGAGATACCTTCCCTTCCGTCCTGTTAGGAATACCAGGAACCTCAGGTTCTCAAGCAACCATTATGGACGGATACCCGTTAACGAGAAAAGGAGAAGCTGCCAGAGCAATGGGAGCATCTTTTTTCTCCTCCATGATTGGAGGTGTTATTGGCGGAATTGCGCTTTATTTAACAATTCCTTTTGCCAGACCATTAATTACCTCATTCAGCTCACCCGAATTATTCATGCTGACAATGTTAGGTCTTAGTATGGCAGGATTATTAGCAGGAAAATCACCAATAAAAGGAATCATCTCTGGGATTCTTGGTTTGCTTATTGGTGCTGTAGGAAGCGCACCGGCAGTTCCTGAGTACAGATATACATTGGATACACTTTATTTAACACAAGGAGTTTCTTTACCCGTTGTTGCAATGGCTATCTTTGCATTCCCGATTCTTATTACAATGCTAACAGACAAAGGAAGTGTATCCAGTCACGCTAAATTGCAAAGCGGCATTCTAAAGGGAGTTATGGATGCGCTGAAAAATAAATTTTTAGTATTTCGCAGTGCAGTTATTGGTGTTCTAATCGGATTTATTCCAGGACTCGGCGGTAGCGTTGTCGACTGGATTGCTTATGGTGCAGGGCAAAAAACCGTTAAAAATAATTATTTTGGCAGCGGTGATATCCGAGGCGTAATTGCTCCAGAAAGTGCCAATAATGCTAAAGAAGGAGGCTCTCTTGTCCCAACATTACTTTTCGGTATACCAGGCAGTGGAACTACCGCAATCCTGCTGGGAGGGCTTACACTCATGGGGCTGGAAGCAGGACCGAAAATGTTGTCTGACGATCTTCCTGTAACCTTATCTATTGTATGGACGCTTGTATTTGCAAATATTTTCGGTGCATTATTATGTATGTTGTTAGTTCGCCCTATCTCCAAAATCAGTTTAGTTCCAGGAGAAAAAATTGTTCCCTTTCTTGTAGTTTTATTGGTGGTAGGTGCCTACCAAAGTACGATGTCATGGGGAGATTTGATTGTATTTGTTGTTATCGGCTTACTTGGTTATATTATGACAATCTTAGATTGGCCTCGTCCTCCATTGCTTATTGGTTTTGTGCTCGCCCTGCCTGCTGAAAGATATTACTGGATATCCATTGAAAGGTATGGATGGGAATGGCTTACAAATCCACTAGTCATTGCACTTGCTGTTATTATCGTGCTTCTTCTTGCAGGAGGAACAATCATGAAACGTTTTAGTAAAAAATTTGAAAGTGAAGGGGGAATATAAAATGAACAAAGATTATCTTAATCTTATTTTTAGCGGGTTTCTTTTTTCCTTATTTACATTTACTTTAATTGAAGCATTAACCTTTAGTAAATTAGCACAATTTTTCCCTCTCTACATTTCTATCGCTGGTGTAATATTAACGTTTGTTTATTTCATCGCTCAGGTATTGACAATCTATAAACAAAAGAAAGAAGAGGAAAATCAAACAATTCTCCCTTTATTAAAACCGCTTAAATATATCGGATGGGTGATTGGTTACTTATTACTTATTTTTATCGGAGGATTATTGTTAGCAACTATTATATTCTTATTTACATTCCTAATTTTCGAATCAAAAATGAAACTGCTATCAGCCGGGATTTCTGTAGCTTTTGTTCTTATTTGCGTCTCCCTGTTGAGTTCAGCTCTTGATATTTATTGGCCGACAAATTTACTAGGATTTTAAGCAAAGGAGAATGATTTATGAGAGATTATGAAAAGATACGTTCAGTAATTATACGTGGTGGAACAAGCAAAGGTGTTTTTATCTTAAAAAACGATTTACCTGATGATCCAGAAGTTAGGGACAGAGTAATTCTTTCCATTTATGGCGGGACAGATGAAAGACAAATTGATGGATTAGGAGGAGCAGATTCACTAACTAGCAAGCTGGCTATTATAAGTGTCTCTACTAGACCTGATGCAGATATCGAATTTACATTTGGACAGGTTGGCATTGGAACAGGGAAAATTGACTATAATTCAAACTGTGGAAATATTTTAAGCGGTGTTGGGCCTTTCGCCGTCGATGAAGGTTTGGTTGCTGTACAAAAACCCTACACAAAGGTAAGAATTTTTAATACAAATACAAATACGATAATTGAAGCTCGTGTTCCAGTCAGCTCTGGAAAATCAGTATCTGAAGGAGATTACACTATCGATGGTGTCCCTGGAAAAGGAGCAAAAATAGATTTAAATTTTCTTCATGCTGATGGCGCAAAAACTGGGAAGCTTTTTCCTACAGATAACCGAAAAGAAATTCTTCATACAAAAGCGGGAGATTTTAATGTCAGTATAGTTGATGTAGCTGCACCAGCAGTATTTATTCAAGCGGAGCAATTAGGTCTTACTGGAACAGAGATGCATACTGATTTAACAGCAAAGCAGCTGAATACTTTGGAAATAATCCGTTCAGCCGCTGCTAAAAAAATAGGTTTTGTAGAAAGTGCGGAAGAGGCGACAAAGGTGACCCCATCAAGCCCTAAAATTATTATGGTTTCTCCGTCACAGACATACACAAATATACATGGAGATACCATAGAGCATCAAACAATTCATTTAACAGCTCGCGCAATGTCTATGCAAAAAATGCATAAAACATTTCCCGTTACTGGCGGAATCTGTACAGCAGCTGCTGCAAAATTGACGGGAACCATAGTTTATGAATGCAGTACTAATCCTTATTATAATAAAGTTATTATTGGCCACCCATCTGGGGCTATGGAATTTTCTATCGACTGTAAAGACAATGGTCAACTGGTTCAGTTTAACAAAACAGCTGTAGCTAGAACCTCCCGGCGTTTGATGGAAGGTTACGCTTATGTGCCAAAAGAATTATTTTGGAATGAGACAGAATCTATTTATTAGTCATATTACCAACTAAAATTCTTCATTCATTAAAAATCCAAACGTTTACCTCTCACATTTCTTTCAAAGAGAATACGTTTGGATTTCTTTATAATATTTTTTAATCATCTAAATCAATTTCCATCGTAATAATATTCCCCGTATAAGCATTAATTTCAATCGTAGCTTCATCTTCTCCATTGATAATCTCGATTTCATAAACTAAAATGTCGTCATCCGAATCCATTTCCAGATCTGTGACTTCTCCTGGGAATTCTTTTTTGGCAATTTCCATTGCTTCTTCATGTGATATCACAGCATCATTTTCTGCCGCTTGATTATCAGCATTACTGTCTGTTTTTTCTTCGGCAGTTTCTGTGTCCTCATTTGATTCTGGATTTTCATTTTTATCTTCTTTTGCAGGTTCTGTATCGTTTTCTGTTTCTTTCTCTTGATGATGTTCAGCTGTTTTTTCCGTAGCTGTCAAATCAATTACCTGCCCTGTATCTCCATTTAATTTTAAGGAATAGACACCTTGATTCTGCGTGATTTCCATCTGATAAACCGGTTCCCCATTCTCCACACTCAATTCAGGTTCTGTGTGTTGACCGGGATATTGGGCAGTGACAAGGTTACTGATTTCCTCTGTGCTTAGATCCGGATTAGAAGATGTAGCATTAGTCTGATATACGGTTAAACCAATAATACCAAGGACAATCAGACCGCTGATCACCCAGATTATATTTTTACGCACGCCCTACCCCCCCTTTTTTTCTAGTATAAACGGCAGTTGTTATGAAAGCATGATAATTAGATTAGAATTTGATGAGAAAAACGTTATTTGGAAAGTGTCCAAGTAAATGTTGACCCCTGGCCAATTTCGCTCTCCACGGTGATTTTCCCGTCATGTCTTTCAATGATTTCTTTAGCAATAGCTAATCCCAGACCAGTTCCCCCGGTTTCTCGATTTCTCGCACGATCCACGCGGTAGAAACGGTCGAAAATCTTCTCCTGTTCTCCCAATGAAATGCCTTCCCCATCATCTTTAAATTGAATCACTGTTTTCTCTGTATCTGTATGCATTGTGATTAGAACTGCTTCTTCACTATATTTCAATGCATTTTCAATTAATATATATGGGATTTGTTTTAGTTGCTCGATATTACCAAAGGCGTCATAATTTCCAGCCTCTGCTTCAAGACGAATAGCCCTTTCAGGATACGCCTTCTGGAAGGTATGAATGACCTGCTCAACTATCGCTTGTATATCTACTGCTTCCTTTTGGTCCTCATTCTTATGCTTCGCTAATAATAGCAGCTGCTCTACAAGCTTTTGCATCCGGTCAGCCTCTGAATCAATGGCTCCTACAGATTCATCCAGTAATTCCGGACGCTTCTTCCCTTGCCGTTCAATAAGCTGGGCGTAGCTTTTAATAATCTGAATGGGCGTTTTTAATTCATGAGATGCATTAGATACAAAGATTTCCTGCTTCTCAAAGTTTTCTTTTAAGGAATCAATCATTTCATTAAATGTGGTTTCCATTTCGTAAAGCTCATCTTTAGAACGCTTATTTACATCAATCTTCTGCCAATTTTTATTAAGGATGTTCCGCCGCATGGTATCCTTTAACTTTTGAATCGGTGTTAATAAAAAGCGGCTCAAAACGATACTCGCTATAATAGTTGGAATCAGTATCACCGCACTGGAGAATAAAAGCACGTATGTTAATGTCCCCATTGTTTCATCTAAATAAACCAGTTCATTCGCTACCTGAACTGTAACAATTTCGCCACTTTCCCAAATGATTGGTTTTTCGATAACCGCAAAATTGCTTCCAGTGTTGTCGTCTTGGACAATACGACTTGTTTCTGATGTTGTATAACTTACACTCAAGTCTGTATATCGATTTGATTTTGTCTGCACAGGAAGAACATCACTCTCTGTTTCATTTATAATTCGAATAATTCCGTTCGCTGGCAAATAAGCCTTTAACAGTTCCCCCATTGCTTCTTCCGATAAGGAATTATTTTCGGAAATGGTAGATACTAAAGCATCTGCCTGTATTTGCAGCTGATCGATTTCTCCATTGGAAGCCGTCCGGTAAAATAGAAAGTAAATCGCCGTATGTGAAATAGCAATCACCAGAAACATAAAAACAGATGAAAATAAGATAATTTTTTTACGTAATGTCATTGGCTTCCTTCCTTAATCGAGTAGCCTACTCCACGTATTGTTTGAATGTATACTTTATCATATCCTTTATCTATCTTTTGACGCAGATAGCGGATATAGACATCCACCACATTTGTTTCGCCAATATAATCAAAACCCCAGACCTTTTCAATCAATTGCTCGCGCGTCAATACTCTATTTTTATTTTCCAATAGACAGACTAATAAATCATATTCCCTGGGTGTCAAATCAATCATGTTGCCTGACCGGGTTACTTCATGCGCAGCTGTGTCAATTTGTAAATCCCCTACCTGCAATGTTTCATTACTGCTCCCGCTCTGAACGGTTTTCCGTAAATTCGCACGGATACGGGCTAGCAATTCTTCAATTTGAAACGGTTTGGTTATATAATCATTCGCTCCAAGATCAAGTCCGTTCACTTTATCATATACTTCATCACGAGCAGTCAGTAAAATAACCGGTGTTTCATTTCCCTGTCTGCGGACTCTTCTTAATACTTCCAGACCGCTTAATTCAGGAATCATGATATCTAATAAAATTAGTCCCCATTCTTCTGCTTCTATATATTCCAGCGCTTGTTTTCCGTTTGCTGCTACAATGGTTTCATAGCCTTCATAATCTAATTCTAATTGCAAAACACGGCTGATTTTTTGTTCGTCCTCGACAATAAGTATTCGTTCTGACATGGACCGTGCTCCTTTCTTTCTAAACCAAAACTTGGCATTCGTTAAAAATAATTATACAAAAAAACTGTCCCCAAAACAGCTGAATGAATAATTACCTGCGTAAATCGCTCTGCTTTATCAAGCAGAATTGTCTATTCGTTCAATCCTTTTGGGAAACAGTTTAATTCAAGCATGGTCTAAGCCCGCTGCCAAAGCTTGCTAGCCTAGATGTTGTTTTAAGAAATCTGTAACAGAATCCGGCGTTTTGGTATACGCGCTATGCTGATGAGCAATTTTCTCTCCATTTTGGAATAACAGAATGCTTGGAATACCCATTACTTCATATTTTTCTGCTAATCCGGATACTTCATCACTATTTACTTCATACCAGTCATAGCCGTTGAATTCTTCCATAACTTCGCCGATGAACATATCCATACGCTTGCAGTCAGGACACCAGTCTGCAAAGAATTTTATAATTACCGGTTTTTCACTTTGAATAATTTCTTGAAATGCTGCTTCTGTTTTAATTGCTTCCATCATCATCTCTCCAATTCCATTTTATTTATATTCTAATCTGCCCAATGCCAATGCTGCAATTAATCCGCCTATAAATAAAAGGATACACACAATAATACTTCCGGCACCTGCCGGGACACCTGGAAATACAATGGTAACAGCGCCGACAACAAGCCCGATAATAATAGCATAAGTACTTGTAAAAAAGTTCCTTAGAAAATAAGCAATAATTTTACTCATGAAAATAAATCCAAGTGCAATCCCTGCACCTGCCACAAAGATAATAGAAAACTGAAAATTACTGATGGCAGCCATTATCGTTGGATATACACCAAGCAGCATCATTATCATAGACCCGCTAATTCCCGGCACAATCATGACACTGCTGCCGATAAATCCTGCGATAAATAATAAGATATACGTATCTGTATTAATATCTTGAATAACCTGTCCCTCATTCGGGTTTAAAATTCCAAGTCCGCTAACAATAATAAACCCAATAATCAGCAGTATATACTGCTTTGCCTGAAATTTTGTTTTCCCTTCAGCCTTTTGATATAAGAAAGGAATTACGCCAATGACCAGTCCCAAAAAGAAAAATTGCGTTTGCGTCGGGTAATGTGTAAACAGCCAATCAATCACTCTGGCAAATAAAAAGATGGCTGTAACCATACCGACCCCTAACGGAACTAAAAAGCTGAGATGCTTCTTCCAATCCTTACTGAAAAAACCGCTTATTGATGCAATCAACTGTTCATAAATGCCTAATAATACTGCAATTGTTCCCCCGCTTATCCCGGGAACAACCTCAACGGAACCCATAATTAAACCTCGATATAAATTTTTCCAATCCATGTATGCTTGTACTCCTTCATATTTCTTTACTCCCACGTTATTTTATCAAAAGTGGTCAGAAAAATATACTTTAGAAAAGGTTTTATTGATTAATTTACAAATTGTACAAATATTATTTACAGAAATAAGAGGTTATCCATATATTAAAAAGGCTTTTATCATGACGATAGTTGACATATCCTTTATACTGTTTGTATAGATTAAAATAGATAAAGAAAAACTATATAATAATCATCATATATATCGTTGTGTTCAGTTTTTAGGGGGAAGGAAGATGAAACGGTATTTAACATTAATTCTTTTTTTAGTAAGTATTCTTATTATCTACATTGGGGCTAAATTGCAGCTGTATTGGAGCGGCGTAGTTGCATGGGGACTTGCCTTAGTGTGTCTTATCTTTGCCGTACACTTTTCGAAGTACATTCCCAATGAAAAAGCCTCTAAAAAGAAAAAGAAGGAAATCTAGAAAAATCTCCCCGTTATCCATTTTCGTGACGAGGAGATTTTCATATTGTTCCCTTATTCAACTTCCTTCAAAGCGTCCACCCATGTATCTATTTCATCATCATCCATCTCATGTGTACCAAATTTGTTATATTGCACAACATGCAAGTTATTATCATCTACATACGCTCTGCCCAGCTGCACATGTTCTGAATATCCATCTATATCTTCAGGTAAAGAAACAAAATAAATGACTTGGCTATCATCCTGTTCCAAAATCTTTGTTTCAGAATCTTCTAATTCATAACCGGCCTCCACATTAGCTGCATAACTTTCTATTGTATCAGGTGTAGCTTCATCAACCATTACTTCAACGGTTAATTGTTTATCATAATCTTCTGGAAAAGCAAATGTCAATATGCCATAATTAATATTTTCATCATATGAATAGATAGATACTTCCTCATCTATAGCGCTTAAATCTAAATCTTTGATAAGGTCCGTATATTCCCCTTCCAAATCATCCATGGATTCCGCTTCTGATTCTTCAGGAAGTCCTGCTGCTTCTGACGATTCTATCTCTTCTCCGTTTTCATCAATCGTAGTCACATTAATTGGAACTGTTCTATATATCTTCCAATCATCGCCGTCTCTTTCCAGAATATGTGTAGCTTCTAAGCGATTATTTTCGCCCATACCGTCATGAAAATAAGTATCTTGCTCAATATAGACACTGGCGGAAGCATCATCTTTATCTTCCACAGACATTTCGATAATGTCCGATTCTATATCTAAGCCCTCTAAACTTTCTATCTGCTCTCTGGACGTTTCAAAATCCGGAGATTCCGGATGAATTCCCTCCATATACGCGTCTATATCCTTTTCGTTAAAAGCTTCTAAATTTGCTGTCAACACATCGTATAATTCTTCATCTTCAGGTATCCCGTCTGCCGTCTGTTCATTTTCCACTTCTTCGGTTTGTTCTGCCTCTTCATTTTCTTCTTGTGTTTCCCCTTGCACATCCTCATCTTCACCATTGCCGCATGCACTGATAAATAGGAATAAAAGCATAATAAACAACAGATAACTTATTTTTTTCACTATCCATTCCCCTTTCCCGATACAAATTTATCATTTTCATCATAACATACGATAGATGGATTTTTTTAGCAAACTGCGCCATAATAAGATAAAGTGATATTTTATTCCGTCTAACTTTATTTCTGCCTCATCAGCTTAAAAGTTAGTACCCTAAGGATATCTGCTTAAAGGTATGATCTCTTAAAGATTCTTGAACCATATCAATGGAGTTTTTACTGCTAGTTAAGCCGCGGATAATGTTATGAATGACCAATTTTGTTTTTAAGCATTGATGTTGGTATGGGACTGGGACTACCAATGTTGTCAGGTTAATCGACCGCTACGGAAAAACACTACGCTAGTTAGTCTTATGGCTACCTACTTGTATCAAATATAAATTTTATAAAAATCATTAACCTGACAACATTGCTGCAATTACTCGTCCTACCAAGTTCGTTGCATCATCATCATTTAATACATATAATAAATTTACGGAAACAAGTTACCTAAAGGAAAAATTGGGGGCACAGTCTATATGGATAATAAGGAAAATGAAAAATATATCATTCACTGTCAAAATGAATTTGACCCATTACAGCAAGTCATCGTTGTCCCGCCAGATTATATGAAAATTACAACGGTTATTAATGAAACACAGGCTTATTATGCAAACGAGAATATTGATATAAGAAAAGCTACCGAACAACATGATTTCTTTGTAAAAACGCTGGAGGATAACGATGTCGAAGTCATCTCCCTCCCGGCAAAACCAAATTTAAATGAACAAGTTTTTACCCGGGACGTTGGTTTTACACTTCATGATACATTATTCGCGGCTAATATGGACCGGGATATTCGCAAGGAAGAAACCATTCTTTTAAAAAAGTGGCTGCGTGACGAACAGCTGGACTATACTTCTTTTTCCAATACAAGTATAGAGGGCGGAGATGTGATTCTTGACAGCAATCATATTTGGATTGGCTTAAGCCAGCGTACAAATCAGGCTGCAATCGATTATCTCTGTGAGCAATTCCCTCATCTGGAGATTACTGCTGTGCCACTGCAAGAGGATATTCTTCATTTGGATTGTGTATTTAATATCCTGGAGGACGGGTACGCATTAATTTACCGGGATGGGATGAGTGAAGCTGCCTATCAAAAGCTGAACGAACATTATACATTAATCGAAGTAACTAAAGAAGAGCAATTCAGTATGGCGCCAAACATCCTGTCTATTGGAGATAAAAAGGTAATCAGCCTTCCTGAAAATAAACGGGTAAATTATCTATTGAAAGAGTTTGGTTACCATATTATAGAAGTTCCTTTTTCTGAAATAATTAAATCCGGAGGCTCCTTCCGGTGCTGTACGCTTCCCCTTTATCGGAAGAAGTCATCTTAAACTGCGGGCGCTGATGCAAAATAGATCAGCTTTCGCAGTTTTTTTGCAGCCATCTCCCTCCTGTATCAGCAGGACCTCTTCCCCCCTTCATTCGCCCTTATAATCATTCGATTACGTGAAACATCTTTTTTCTTTTATCAAAAAGGAGTATAATAGATTAATATGGGTAACTGTTTATTTAAATAACAGCTGGACCGTTATTTTTAGAGAATTCTATTTTGTAAGAGTATACATGCAAGAATTTTAGTTTAGGAAGGTTTGTGACGATGATGAGGAAAGATACGAATCAAACAGATGTCATTTTAATCGGTGGTGGAATCATGAGTGCCACGATTGGCTCCTTATTAAAAACACTGCAACCGGAATGGCAGATTAATGTTTTTGAAAAACTTGACCAGACTGCCCGGGAAAGTTCGGATGCATGGAATAATGCCGGCACAGGACACTCGGCTCTATGCGAAATGAACTATACACCGGAACAGGCAGATGGCACGCTTGATATTACGAAAGCAATAAAAATAAATGAACAATTTCAACTTTCGAAACAATATTGGTCTTACCTGGTGAAACAAGGTATATTAGAAAACCCTGGTGATTTTATTCAAAACGTGCCGCATTTAAGCTTTGTAGAAGGCGAAAAAAATGTGGAATTTCTAAAGAAACGTGTAGAAGCTCTAAAGGATAATCCATTATTTGAAGGCATGGAGATTACGGATGATGAAGAAAAATTAAAAGAATGGATCCCGCTTATGATGGATGGACGTAATGATAATGAGGCTATTGCCGCTTCCAAAATTGAGTCAGGTACAGATATTAACTTTGGAAGCTTAACACGAAAACTGTTTGATCAGCTGGAGGAACAAGGTGGAACACGGCTCTACTTTAAGCATGAGGTAGAATCGATTACACGTACGAAAGATCAATTATGGAAAGTGAAAGTTAAGAATCTATTCAACGGCAAAGTTTCTTATCATAAAGCACGATTTGTATTTATTGGTGCTGGAGGCGGCAGCCTGCCTTTATTACAGAAAACAAATATCCCGGAATCAAAGCATATTGGCGGATTCCCGGTGAGCGGATTATTTATGGTTTGTAATAATCCGGAAGTTGTTGAACAGCATCACGCGAAGGTTTATGGAAAAGCAAAAGTCGGTGCACCGCCAATGTCTGTCCCGCATTTAGATACTCGATTTATTAACGGAAAACGCTCCTTATTATTTGGTCCTTTCGCTGGATTTTCACCGAAGTTTTTAAAAACCGGTTCAAACTTGGATTTATTCGGATCTATCAAGCCAAATAATTTAACCACTATGCTGGCAGCCGGAGCGAAAGAAATGGCCCTGACAAAATATCTTATTCAGCAGGTGCTCCTGTCAGATGAAAAAAGAATGGAAGACTTACGTGAATTCATTCCTAATGCCAAGAGTGGAGAATGGGATATTGTAGTTGCTGGTCAGCGGGTACAGGTTATTAAGGATACGGATACAGGCGGAAAAGGGACCCTTCAATTCGGGACCGAAGTAATCACTGCAGAAGATGGTTCGATTGCGGCTTTACTCGGCGCTTCCCCTGGAGCATCTGTCTCTGTTGACGTCATGCTTGATGTGCTTCAACGCTGCTTCCCGCATCATTTCACAAAATGGGAGCCGAAAATCAAGGAAATGATTCCATCGTACGGTGTTTCATTATCCGATCACCCTGATTTATTTGCTGATTTAAACAAGGAAATGAATGACGCATTGCAATTAGAAGCAGAAAAGGAAGTATTATTAAGCTAAGAAGATTAATACGAATGATTAATAAAAAGACTTCAATTCTATAAAAAATACTAGAATTGAAGTCTTTTTAATTTAAATTACTTTTACTGGAGTCCAGGAGACAGCATTCAATATAAAGGACGATAATTCTTCTTTATACTTTTCCACTTCCTCCGGGGAATGCTGAAATAAAATCAGGCCCCTGGCTGTAGATTCAATCAACGATATCACAAATTCACTATAATAGTCGGGGTGGATGTCTTCCCGGATTTCTCCATTCGCTTTTGCAGCCTTCAGATAGTCAGCAATCAGATCATATAATGGACGATAAATGACTCTCCACTTATCGATATCCCCGCTTCTGGTAATCCCTGCGTAAACAATCGAAGGAATAGTTCTATCTTCTTGGTTTACTTCAAAAATACGGTCTATTGCCAAACGTAAATTAGCATCCAGCCCAGCTTCTATATCTCCATGCTCTGTAAGGTATTGCGTATAATTGGAGATGATTTGCTGTGCTAAATCCGGGAGAACATCCATTTTGCTGTTATAGTATAAATAAAATGTACCTTGAGCAATCCCGGCTTCTTTCACAATCTGGGAGACACGTGTATCTTCTAATCCTTTTTCTTTAAAAATCTGATAGGCACTCTCTAAAATAAGCTCTTTTTTATTTGATATTCTAGCCATCTCTATGCCCCCTTTTAAAATTTTTAAAACTGACTGATTGTCATTCATTTATATTTATGATACCATACTTCTAGTAAAAGATGAACATTAAAAAATCAAAAGTACCGATTCTGGCAGCCATTGGATACTTCAATCTGTATGTATAAAGCATAAAATAAGACACTTAACCAAAATCTATAGGTGAGAAACTACATTGAATTTGTTATGTGCAGCCGCTAGAGGAAGACAACATATTTATTCTTTTATATCAACTATAGATGTTAGCGTTGATTCTGAAATAATAACACTTTTATAATTTTTTATTTACCCGACTTAGAAAAGAGGAGAATTTTTTTGAAAAAAGCTTTTAAAATTACAAAACAAGATATGAAAAACATCATTCGGGTTCCTTCCGTTCTTATTTTGATTATTGGGTTAGCCATCCTCCCTTCTTTTTATGCTTGGTTTAATATAAAAGCATCCTGGGACCCTTACTCCAATACAGAGGGAATCAAAATCGGCGTAGTCAGTGATGATGCCGGGGCGGAAGTAGAAGACCGATCCATTAATATGGGAGACGAACTGATAGAAAACTTAAAGGAAAATGATTCGTTAGGCTGGCAATTCGATGATTCTATTGAAGAAGCAGATGAAAAGGTATATACAGGAGAATACTTCGCCACTATTCATATTCCTGAAAGCTTTTCGGAGGATGTAGCCAGTATACTTAATGAAGAACCAAGGAGCGCCATCGTCCAATATAAAGTGAATGAAAAGGTCAATGCCATTGCGCCCAAAATGACCAGCACCGGAGCTACACAAATCACAGAAACCATCAATGATGAATTTGTGCAGACAACAGCAAAAACATTACTGGAGGAATTTAATAATGCTGGGATTGAGCTCGAAGAAAATCTGCCTACCATGCAAAAAATAAGAGATGCTGTTTATAATCTTCATGATCACATTGATGATATTGATGAAGCAGGCTACCTTATTGTTCAGTTAGACGAAGATCAAGATACGATTCAGAACTATGCAGATACATTAGACAGTTTACAGGAGTATGAGTCAAACATTCGGGAAGGCGGAGACCAGATTCTGACTGCCCAGTCCCATCTGGATGATATCAACAGGCTGGGAAATGCTGTAGTTGAATTAAATCAATCCATGCCTGATATCGAAAATGCCTTAACTCGAATCAGCTCTATTCAGCAATACTTCCCTGCGATTAACCAGGGGCTGGAGGATGCTTATGCAGCAAGTATTACTGCCGGCGATACATTAGCAGATGTACAAGAACGTATTCCTGAAATCAATAATCAAATTCAGGACTATCAAAATCAGGTTGATAATGCACAGGATACGTTAGAAGAAGCAGAACAAGTAACCGATGAAGTATCAGAGCTTGTCAACAGCCGGATTAATGAAGCAGAGGAAATTATCAATGGATTGCCTTCCTTTGATTTTGATACAGAAGAACCCGTAACACCTGATTTTGTAAATAACGTTAAGGATTCAGTCAATGATTCTCAAGGCAGCCTGGAAGAAATGCTGGATGAGCTTCGTAATTCGGACAGCCTGGAGTCAAATGAATCCTTAGATAAATTAAGCAGCGCTGCTGATGGGACAATAGAGCAAGGGAATGAGCTTTCTGCTGAATTAGAGGATAAGCTTGCTCAAATAGAAGCAGATAATTTTACGGAAGAGGATATCAATACGTTAAATGAGGCAATAGCTAATTACCAGTCCTCTTTCGACGAGGTCAAAGAAGATTTAGCAAATGCGGAATTTGTTCCAGATACCTCACAAAATGAAGAGAACGAAGAAACCGATGAGAATAGTGATAATGCCGAAGAAGGTACCGAAGAGAATAACGAAGAAAGCAGCAATGACACGGAAGAAAACACAGAACAAGAAAGCGAAGAAAATAATGATAATGCTGCGGAAGAAACAGAGCAATCCGAAGATACACCGGAAACTCAAGCGCGTGATGAAGAAATCGACCAAGTCATTAATGAACTTCATGACGATACGATGCAGGCTTTTGATGAAATTTCCAATGTATTGGATCAAAATATAGACCTTGCTAAAAGCAATATACAGCAACTGCCTGAATTGATTGCCATGAAGGAAAATCCTGACCGGGCAGAATATGCAGAAGAGCAGCTTCAAGCGATTCAGGACAGTATTGAAGGGCTTCAATCCTCTATTACAAGCACGGAGAACTCACTTGCTTTATTAGAAACTCCGGAGAATAAAGAGGAATTGGATAACATTCAAGAGGCTCTTGAAAGCGGAGATTCTAATTTAAATAATATCATTGATTTTCTGGAAAACGGCAATTTAGACCTTAGCCAGTTGGAAGACGTGAAGGATAATGCCATAAATGATTTGAATACGTTACAAACCTTTAACGAGGACACATTAGAACCATTTGTGAATAATGCTTTCACTACGCTAGAAAATAGGTTAAATGATGCAGACTCTAAATTAAGCGCCGCATTGGAATATACCGATTTAGCTTCTGATTATTTATCGGAAGCAGCAACGGTCGTCAATGATTCACAGTATTATTTAAACCTTTTAAATGAGAATTTACCATATTATGAAGAACAATTCAGCGATGTCTCTGACACCGTAAATCAACACTTCCCTGAATTTAAAAATGGGGTGAATATGGCAAGCGGCTTTTTCCAGAATGATATGCCGCATTTAGAGGATGAAATAAATAATTTAGCCGGCTTTGTTACAAACGATATGGATGATTTAATTGCGCAATATGAGAATTTAAATTCCCTTGTGCAGGATAATTTACCGGAAGCGCAGGAAGCTATTGGGGAAATGGCTGATTTTATCCGAGATGATTGGCCAGGATACAAAGAAGATATCCAAAATGCCTACGACCGGATAAAACAGATGGAAGACGATCAAATTATCGAGGAATTAATTGCTGCATTGCAGAATGATTTAAGCGATGAAACAGAGTATTTCTCCCGCCCGGTACAGCTGGATGAAGAAAAATTATTCCCTATCCCGAACTACGGGTCAGCCAACACACCATTCTACACTGTGCTGGCAATATGGGTTGGTGCATTGCTGCTTTGTAATTTGATTACAACGGATCTAAAAGATAAAAATAGAGAAGAATTCAGCTTAAGAGATATTTATCTTGGCCGAATGACCTTGTTCTTGATTGTAGCTGTTTTACAGGCTGTCATTGTTTCGCTCGGCAATATCTTTATACTCGATGCTTATATGGCACACCCTGTTTACTTTACACTCTTTAGCGTCTTGATTGCGTTAGCGTTTATGATTATCGTATACACGTTAGTTTCCTTATTTGGAAACGTCGGAAAGGCGATTGCGATCATCTTTATGATTCTGCAATTATCAGGCGGCGGCGGAATGTTCCCAATCCAAGTAGCGCCGGAATTTTTCCAGGCTATTCACCCATTCCTGCCGTTCACGTATGCTATTGATATTCTAAGAGAAGCGACCGGCGGTATTGTATGGTCTGTTGTTTACAACCGATTCCTTATACTGGCGATTTTCCCGGCTATCTTTATTCTGTTAGGATATACTTTCCGACCATGGATTGCACCGCGTGTTCATAAAGCCTATCTTAAGAGCAAGAAAAGTAATATGATTGATTAACAAAATGATGATCACTTAATAATAATAAGATTACAAACAGTCCGGCCAGCGCTTTGCCGGGCTGTTTTTTTATGCAATCCTACTTTTTCTATTTAAAAGGGACAGGCAATAAAAAATCTTATTCATCAATGATTCGCATTCCAGATTATAAAGATTTACAAGAAAGTAAATATGCCTTCAAAACGCCCTTTAACGAATGACACGTTTTCTGATAAAATGATTAGTATCTTTTATTTTTAAAGGCTGTTCAAAATGGAGAATAACAACGGAGGTTTATGGTGAAGTATTTCATAATGATTTTACAAATAGGTATCTTATTTCTTTTTAATTTTATTGGCCAGCTTATTCAAGGCTTCTTCTCCCTGAGTATTCCCGGCAGCCTTATTGGGATGCTGCTGCTTTTCAGCCTGTTGTTTTTCAAAGTCATTCCATTGACATGGATGCAGGCAGGCGTTGATTTTCTTTTAAAAGATATCCCATTTTTCTTTATCCCGGTTACCATTGGAATTATCCAATACCTATCCTTTTTTTATGGAAAGGGCAGCTTGTCCATTCTATTGGTTATTGTGAGTACCTTCATTGTTATCGGCGTCAGCGGAATCGTAACAAATCTCATCTTAAAAAAAGAGGTGAAATCCTATGACTAACCTCTTTATTGGGATAACGGTGATTACAGGAACGTTTATCCTGTATCGATTATCCAAGAGAATCTATCGAAGAAAACCAACACCGTTCACCATGCCCATTTTCCTGTGTACGGCAAGTATAGTCATTTTCTTATCCTTAACAGGCATCTCTTATGAAACCTATATGATCGGCGGTCAGTGGATTGATATTTTTCTCGGCCCTATCGTTGTTTCTCTCGCTGTTCCTTTGTACAGGGAGATTCATTTAATCAAAAAATATGCAGGAGCGATAAGTATCGGCGTATTTGCCGGTTCTCTGACTGGTGTTTTCACCGGAATAGCAGGAGCAAAGCTACTAGGTTTTGACGACTGGATGGTTCAGACTGTAGCAGCCAAATCTGTGACTGCTCCTATTGCGATCAGTATTACGGACACGGCAGGCGGGAATGTCTCCCTAATCGCTGTATTCGTTATGTTAGCTGGTGTCAGCGGAGCAATGTTTGGACCTGTTATTTTAAAAATTTGCCGGATTGAGCATCCCATCGCTAAAGGACTCAGTATTGGAACGGCTTCTCATGCGATAGGGACGGCAAAGGTATTAGAGGACAGCGAAATGGAAGGTGCCATCAGCGCTTTATCCATGACACTCAGTGCTGTGGTTGTTTCTTTTCTTGTTCCGATATTCTTATTATTATTTATTACATCATGAAAGCATTCGTTATTTTTGTACATAAAAGAAATGCTGTATCTTATTGGAGTATTGCACTGTTATTACTTAGCGATGCAAGGAGGCGGCTTTATTGAAAAGGATTTGGCTATTCGTTGGATTGGCTGGCATACTGCTTCTTTCCGGCTGTTTTAATAAAAGTCAAAAAGGCGATGAACTGATTTCCTATTATAATCATTGGATGGAAAATTGGGAAATAGATAGTTCTACATACTCCTCCCTTAGTCGGGCAGAGGATACGGATGAAATGTTACTTATTATCAGAAACGATATATTGCCTGTTTTGAGAGCAAGTGTAGACTATCTGAAGCATGCAGATTTAGAATATCGCGCTGTGAATAACTTAAACGAATCACTATTAGACAGAGAAACTTATTTATTAGAATTATTTCAAGAACTTACTGAGGGTATAAGTTCAAGCAATACCCAGACAGAAATAAAAATCATTCTGAAAAAATTCAATGAAAACATGGATGAGGCTGCTGATAAAAATAAAGAATTTGCAGAGAGCTTAGATACGTTAATGGATAAATATAATGTCTATTGGATTACCGAATATGACTCGAATGGAAAGGAATTAGAAAAATTAGGAAAGGACAGATAAGAAGTCATAAAGGAAGGAAGGAAGGAACGCTTTGCGAAATATTTTTGGGTCTGTGCTATATTTATGTATCTTTATTATATTATCCGGCTGCGTTGATCCTCATGACAAGGCAGAAGTGGGAAGCCTGGACGTACTGGAAGACTTTATTCATGAATTAAATCACGGCGACCTTATTATTGATTCAGATGATCCGGAAGAGGTCATCGAAACAGTTGACGATCAGCTGGGCGAATATTTTTCTGGTGATTTTTCCAGAAAAGTTGCCTATCAAATCCGAAACAGCATGGAAGGAAATCCGAATTATGAAGAAACTCCTGAAAATATCACTTTTTTTCTAACAAATACGGGTGACGGATTCCGCTATTCTCAAATTGAAGCTTCCAGAAGAGATGGAGTCTCATCCTGGCTGACTCAGGACGATAAAATTGTAGGCACAGAGATTCGTATCACCTTGCCATCAGATATTCCTGAACAGGATTCCAAATACGAGCTGTACGACAATATTACGATGATGAAAATAGATAATAAATGGTACATTGATGATATTGAATATTTTGATGAGAGATATGTTCAATGAATCCAGCAAAATGATTCAAAGCGCCGTAATCTTTAAAGTGATTAGGCGCTTTTTTGGTACCTTCAATCGTGCTACAAACTCATCTTCCTATTTCAGAATCCAGCAAATCTGTAATAAACATATGTCCTGGAGCATGCGTAATCATTATTTCAATTTTTGCTTGAAGAGCTACAAGCTGGGGTGTTACGCCACATGCCCAAAACACCGGAATTTCATCTTCCTTTATTTCTACAGAATCACCATATTCAGGAGCCTGCAGGTTTTTGATTCCCAGCTTCTCTGGATAACCAACCTGTACCGGCGCCCCATGCATCGTTGGGAAGCCCGATGTGACTTGAACAGCAGCAGGCACATGATCGGCCCGGATCGGACGCATGGAAACCACCATATTCCCTTGAAAGGCCCCTGCCCCATAACAGGGCACATTGGTTTCATACATCGTAACGTTCTGTTTGTTTTCTATATGCCTCAAAGGAATTCCAGCCGCTATTAAAGCATCTTCAAAAGTAAAGCTGCATCCAATCAAAAAGCTGATAAAATCCTCACGCCATTCTTCTGTAATATCTGTTACTTCATCTGCCAGCTTCCCGCGTCTAAAAATCCGATATCTCGGAGTATCCGTTCTAATATCTGCGTCTGGTGCAGAGCTTACAGGTGTATAGGAGCCTGCATCCGTCACTTCAATTAATGGGCACGACTTCGGATTTCGCATACAAAATAAGAGAAAGTCATACGCATGCTTCTTTGGGACAATAACAAGGTTCGCCTGCACATGAGACGGAGCCAGCCCTGCTGTGGGTTTAGTCCACTCTCCTTTTCGAATAGTCATCCTTTCCTTTAACACTGCAATCACCTCTGCAAAAATATTTTATTTGGAGTAAAAACCGCTCTCTTTCTCTGTAAAGTTCTTGTGCTTCTTCGACATCTACCTCCCGAAAACGAATTTTACCGCCCGGGACAAGCTGAGCTACTTTCGGAAGGTCAACAGAAATAACTGTAGCAATTCTCGTATATCCCCCAGTCGTTTGCCGGTCAGCCATCAATATGATTGGCTGGCCATTCACCGGCACTTGCACACCTCCAAACGGAATGGCATCCGACCAAATATCTGCTCCATTTTTATGAGCAATAGCCTTTGATTGGAGCCGATACCCCATCCGGTCTGCCTGCGGACTAACGAGATGTACGTTATTGAAAAAGTTATCTATTCCTTCCTTTGTAAATCGCTCCGTATGCGGGCCTTTCACGACACGAAGCTCTACTTCCTTACGATATCTGGGAATTTCCGTATGCATTAATCCAACTCCCGCTTTTCCATTCACCGCATAACCGAAAATCGTATCTTCCTTTTCAACGTGCTTCCCAATTCCAGCTTTTTGATAAGTCGATTTGCTGCCCATAACTACTGGTGAGTCAAACCCGCCCGAGACAGATAAATAAGTCCGTATCCCCGATTGAGGAGCACCAAATGTCACATAATCATCCTTTTTAAGCTGGATTGATTTCCACATCGGTGCTGCTTTACCATTTATCATAGGACTTAAATCTGCGCCACAAATAGCTATCGTTGCTTCCGATAATACAACCAGCTCCGGGCCCATCATGGTTATTTCCAGACAAGCCTCATCTCTTCTATTTCCAACTAAGAGATTGGCTGTCTGCAAAGCAAATGGATCCATTGCCCCAGAGACAACAACGCCGTATTTTTGAAAGCCGGTTCTTCCCAAGTCTTGGATCGTGGTTAACAGTCCTGGTTTCACCACTTTAAAAAGCGGCCGCTGCTCCACTTTATTCTCCAACACGTTTCATCCGAATCCCTTCTTGTTCCAAACGTTGCCGCAATTCTTTTGCAAACAGAAGGGCGTGCTCTCCATCTCCATGGACGCAGATGGTGTCGGCTTCCACTTGAACTTCTTCTCCATCAACGGAGGTGACTTTCCCTTCAAAAACCATGCTGCGTACTTGTTCAATTGCTTTTTCGACCTCTGTAATCATTGCATTTTTTTCTGTACGGGCTGTCAACGAACCATCCGATTGATACGTTCTGTCAGCAAATACTTCCGAAGCTGTTTTTAATCCGTATTTTTTCCCCGCACGAATCAATTCACTTCCTGACAACCCGAAAAGAATTAATTCTTCATCTACTTGAGCTGTCGCCTTCGCAATTGCTTCAGCAATCTCCCGGTCTTTCGCTGCCATATTGAACAAGGCTCCATGCGGTTTCACATGCTGCATAGGCACCTCATAAATGTTACAAAACGCCTTTAAAGCACCAATTTGGTAAGCTGTTAAATGAAAAACTTCATCGGGGTCCACTTGAATCGCTCTTCTGCCAAAACCAATCAGATCCGGCAAGCCTGGATGGGCTCCAATCCCTACCTGCTTTTCTTTAGCCATTTTAACGGTTTTCCCCATAACATTATAATCTCCGGCATGAAAGCCGCAAGCAATGTTTGCAGAGGTGACTACCTCTAAAATTTCGTTATCAAGACCTATCGTATAAGCTCCAAAACTCTCTCCCAAGTCACTGTTTAAATCAATGCTTCTTTGTTTCATCATGGAACACTTCCTTTCTTACTTTATAGCTGCCGTTCTTTACCGCTTGTTCTATTGCTTCATACTCATCTTCCGTAATCGAAACAAAGCGGATTTTATCTCCTGCCTGAAATAAAAATGGATTCTCCTGGGAAGGATTAAATAAGGTGACAGGTGTACGTCCTATAATATTTGCACCGCCTGGAGACTGCAATGAGTATATCACTGTTTGCTCCCCGGCAATTCCTACCGACCCTGCCGGAACATGTAATCTCGGGCTTTCCAGCCGCGGTGTGCAAATAGATTTAGACAGTCCGCCCATATAAGGAAAGCCCGGCAGAAATCCCATCATATAAATAAGATAATCTGTACCTGAATGAATCTCGATTACTTCTTCTTTCGTTAATTGATTAGAGCGGGCGACATGTTCCAAATCAGAACCTGTTTCTCCGTCATATAAAGTTGGAATAAATATCCGATTCCACTGCTCCGCTTTATCCTGTGATGCATAACTGGATAAACCGGATAATTTTTCACAGACAGCATGATACGTAATCTGGTCTGGCAAATAATAAACAGAAACGCAATCATAGGCGGGAACCCATTCTATGACCCCTTTGATACGCTCTTTTTTTAGCAGAAGGCAAAAGCTCCTGATCTTTTTATTTAGTCCAGAGGAAACCTGTTCGCAAAACTGTACTCGTACCCCTGTATCTCCTAATGGCTGAAAGATAATATTTTGCATAGCGATTCCTCCAGCTAACCTATTATATTAAATGATAATAAAGCCAAAAGTACTGTAATGGCAAATACAACCCAGCCTGCAATGTTTATCCATAGCTTGTTGACGTTCTCGCCCAGCATCCGGCGGTTGTTCATGACAAACAGCAAAAACAGAACGATAACAGGTAAAATTAAGCCATTTGCATATTGGGAAAACACAATAATCTCAATCGGGCTGTATCCCAATCCTGAAAAAATCACTCCGATTAAAATAATAACCATCCAAACGGCTCTGAATTTCATGGATTTTAAATTCCTGTCCCAGCCAAAAACACCTGTAATAGCATAAGCGGCTCCTAGTGGCGCTGTCATCGTTGAAGTAACACCTGCAGCAAAAATACCAATCGAGAATACATATTTTGCCCAAGAACCAAGCAGCGGTTCTAATTGAATAGCCATTTCAGCTGGATTATCAATTGTTGTGCCAAGAGGAAAAGCCATTGCAGCAGTGATTACAATCGAGGCCGTAACAATACCGACCACAATCAGCGATGTAACAATGTCAAACCGGCTTTCCCCTATCCCGCTTTTATCCTTCCACCGCTCCTGAACCGTTGCTGACTGCAAAAAAAGCGTATACGGAACAATCGTTGTACCGATTAGGGAGATCACAAGGATAATGGAGCCATCCGGAATTGCCGGTATAAATGCGCCTTCGAAAATAGCTGACAAATCAGGTTTAACCACAATTGCTGTAATTAAAAAACTGAGTACCATTAAACCAATTAATACAATGAAAACTTTTTCAAGTATTTTGTATGTGCCAAACCAGAGCAGGACTCCGGCTGAAATACCGATAATTACACCCCATGTCTGGATAGGAAAACCCGTTAAAGTCGTCAGACCGATAGCACCGCCGACGATATTGCCTGTCTCATAAGCTGCGTTGCCGACTCCAATAGCGGCAACAACTAGTATGATTGTCAACATTCTTAATAAAGGATTTTCAAACTGTTCCCTAAAGGCTGTACCCAAATCTTTTCTTGTAACAATTCCTAACCGGGTAGCCATTTCCTGTAAGACCATGGTAGCAATAACAGAGAACAGCAAAGACCAGATCAAGATAAAACCGAATTGGGCACCAACCTGACTGGCAGTTGTTATCGTTCCCGGCCCGATAATAGCAGCAGCTACAATAGCGCCGGGTCCGACATTTTTTAACCTTAATAAAATCTTTTTCATGGTAACTCCCCCATTGTTTATTTTCTTTAAACAAACTTTCAGATTTTAAAAAAGGCTGATTTTGGCAGTATTTCATCGTTAGCTTTGCTTACAATCCGAAGAAGCGTACGATGGATGACTGAAATAAGTGTAAGCAAGTCTAGTTTTGTTTTTCAACCTTTTCTGCTTCGATGTCATCCACCCGTCATCATTTCATTTAACCTCGTTAATTAAAGCGTTTTCATTTTAACTTTGAATGTAACTCGACAAAGGAGATTTCATCAAGTTAGATTCATCTTTTTAGCTTGCTCTAATTAAAAATTCCGGTATATTCTTTATAAGCTCACTCCAGCAACCAATTGAATTTCAACAGGTGCATTTCCTGGTAACGAGGATACACCAACCGCTGCCCTGCTGCCTATCCCCGCCTCGCCCAATTGTTCGGATAAATATTCGGAAGCAGCATTTGCCAGACTTGAATGAGATTGGAATGTTTCTTCTGCATTCACATAAACGGTGAGTGATAATATCTGCGTGAGCTCTTCTCCCTCCGTAAGTGCGTTTATAGCAGCAGCTAAGGCATTTGCAGCTGCTTGCCTGACTGCCGCATAATAGGTCGATACAGGCTCTGCTGCAACAACCTTTCCGCTCTGAATCAGCTCCCCATTCCTTCTTGGTGTCATCCCGGCAGTATAGATAATATTTCCAAACCGGGATGCTGGAAGGTATTTCCCCTGCGGAATCGGATTATTCCCTTCATTTGATGGCTGCATTACGATACGCCTCCACTACTTGGATAACACGTTCCATTGCTTCTACCGCCGCTTGATGATCCTGTGAAAAATTTATCCGAAAGCTGTCACCGAATTGTGGACCGAATTCCGTTCCTGGTGTTACGGTAACACCAGCCTGAAGACGAAGTGCTTTCACAAACTGATTGATTGAAATACCCAGTTCCGGAATTCTCGGGAATAAATAACTGCCCGCTTCTGTCGCTCTTACCTGAAATCCCTTAGCTGCACGTATTTTGGCGACCAGATCATCACGGATTGCCTGATGTGCTCTAATTCGGTCTTCCATCCAGCCTGCCGGCTCAGAAAACCATGTTTTCAAGACGGCCTGATTATATCCGCCAGCACGCAATGATACGATAGCCTGCAGTTTTTCCATTCGGTTAATCATTCTTGCCGAACCAAAAGCGACCCCTAACCTGTATCCGCTAAGTGATTCTGTTTTGGAAGGTCCCATGATCGTAATGACGTTTTCTCGATCAATCCGTTTCTCCGCACATAAATGGGTATACGTCCGTCCTTCAAAAATTTGCCGCGAGTAGAGCTGATCAACAATCACGGTTGCTCCATATTGTTCTGCTAAACCAGCAATCTTCTGAATTTCATCCCGGGAATAAATAACACCCGTCGGATTATTGGGATTTGAGAATAAAAAGAGTTTCACTCCTGATTGAAAAGCATCCTCCAGCTGCATTAAATCTAAACCGGCTGATGTGTCTGTTTTGTAATAATCCATCTGGACAGGAACGACTTCCCCATCAAAAAATTCAACAAGCTTCCGATTGGCAAAATAGTCCGGTTCTACAATAGCAACCTTATCTCCTCTGGCCACCGTTGATCCCATTGCGAGAAATAGCGCTCCCTGGGTTCCAGGCGTCAGGATAACATGTTGATCCGGGTCAATGCTTGTGTTCGTAAAATCAGCAAGCTTTTTAGCTAGATTCTCCCGGATATCCATCCCCCCGCGGTATTCTGTGTAGGCCTGCTTCCCTCCAAGATGAACTCCTTCCACAAAGGCATCTAAAGATCCCGGGATTGGTTGAAATGCATCTACATCCCCATGTGAAAAGTCCACCGGCCTACCGGGAATTTTCTCAAAAGGGACATCCATTTCATTCGTTTTCTGGCGCCCTTCTTGACCAGGAGCATATTCTGCACCAAGCTTTAAAAACTTTTCTTCTATCAAATCCATGATTAACCCTCTTTTCTATGATTGAAAATAGTATACCTTTACAAAATATCTGCAAATTCATTATAGTTATAATAGTATCCCATCTTAGATACGAACTCCAATACGAAATAATTTATAACAATATAGGTATTTCTCTATACATAATTTGAGGGGGAATGAAATGCTGAAAAATATGGAGTATGTATATGCAGTATATTTAAATAAGAGCTTTTCGAAAGCTGCCAGCGAATTATATATTTCCCAGCCTGCGCTCAGTGCAACAATTAAAAAAGTGGAAGAAGAGATAGGTCTTCCTATTTTCGATAGAAGCAGCAATCCCATTCAATTAACAAAGGCTGGTGAATATTATATTGAATCCATCGAGGCTATTATGAACATTGAAAAAGAAATGAGGAGCTATTTTAATCACTTAGCAGAAGATAATCAAGGTACCATCAGTGTTGGAGGCGCGTCCTTCTTTTGCACACATATCCTGCCGAAAATCGCTCAAGAATTTAAGGAAGAATATCCAGATTATAGGGTAAATCTTCTGGAAGCCAATGCGGATGATCTGATAAAATGTCTGCGCACAGGGATTGTTGATATGATGATCGATGTGGAGAAAAAGGACATTTCTAAAATGTTTGATTCCTTTGTCTGGGCGGAAGAACATATTTTGCTGGCGGTTCCTTCAAGCTATGAAATAAATAATAAGCTTCGTAACTATCAAATCACCTTTCAAAATATAGCTAATGGAAACTATTTAAGTGAACGGTATCCTAAGATAAACCTGAAAGAATTTCAGAATGAAGATTTCCTGCTATTAAAAAAAGGGAATGACCTTAACCAGCGAAGTTTAAAAATGTGTAGAAATGCCGGCTTTACACCAACTATATCCATGTACCTTGACCAGATGCTGACTTCCTATTACATTGCCAGTAATGAAAAGGGAATCGCTTTCGTTCGTGCCAGCGTCACGCATTACTTAGAAGCAACCAATAAATTATGCTTTTACAAAATTGATGATGACAACGCCCGTCAAAATATTATGCTGTATTATAAAAAAACACAGCCGCTTCCGAAAGTCGGCACAGATTTTATTTCATTTATCAAAGAGAAAAAAATCGATCATCTCTGAGCTTTAATATGCAGTAAAAAATGATTTTGCAGAACGCTGGGAAGCAAGTATTTCAGATTTACATGAAGCAGGAAAAGGAGTGACCGTTTTTCTCTTCTGCTCAGCAGAGGAAATGACGGACACTCATACTGCCATAAATAAAGAATCACTTACTTGAAAGATGAGCACCAAGCAAAAATTTAATTATTAACTTACTGTTTTAACTCTTTCCGCTATTTTTTGTGTAACACGCAGGAATGCTTCTATTTCCTCCACACTATTGCAGTGTAAAGGAGATACCCTTACAACACCGTCGAGATCAAAAGACTCTAACATTCTTTTAGAATAAATACTGGAAGCAGCACGCTCATAAACCACTATATGCTCCGCTTCATATTGCCGAACTGCCTCTTGATAATCTAAGTGATCAATTGTTATTCCGATAATCAGATCCCTCTTAGATAAATCTTCATCATCTAAATGGACGGTAACACCGGGGATATTTCTTAACCCTTTTGCTTTATCTGTCCCATGAAGTATCGCTTCCAGCAATGCTCTTTCATGTAAAGCAATCCGTGTCATTCCTTCCTCATACAGCCTTCTTCTATCCTGTTCCTCCGAAAATTTACTCCCTATCCAGCAGACATAATCGACAATTTCACTAAGAGAAGCAAAATGACCCGGTGTAGAACTTCCCAGCTGCAGATCACTGTCATCCTTTCCAGCTAAACGTTGATGTGGAAGTGCTGCTGCCCTTTGGGAAATATATGCAAAACCGCTTCCTCTTACCCCGAAAAATTTATATGGCGCAATGTTAATCGCATCTACAGGCGTTTTCTCGATATCAATGATACCGTGTGGAGAATGCTGGACAGCATCAACGATAATGTATAAATCCGGCTTGATTTTCCTGGCTTCCTTTACAATCGTTTCAATATCTAAAATCGTACCTGAAATATTTGAAGCATAAATCACGCTTAAAAAGCTTGTGTTCTCATCAATCAGTCTGGTGATTTCCGCAACATCCACACCTCCAGTTACCCGGTTTGTTTTAGCTACACGAAATTCTTTTCCCAGCTTATTTGCATAAAACTTGGCAGCATCATAAGCGGACGGATGCTCTAATTCCGTTGTCACAATATTGCTTCCCTCTATATTTTCGGCAATAACTCCTGTTGCTGCAAACATTGCTTGAGACGCAGTAAAGTAAGTGGCAATACTTCCCTGCTTTGCATTAAATATCGTTCTGGCATCTTCTATGCCTCGCTGCTCCACTTCGAATAAAAATTTAGCTGTGTCATGATTGCGCAAAGGGTGGTCAGGCATCAAGTCGTACTGAGCAAATTTCTGATTGGCACTTTTTAACCGAAAAGAACCGCCGGCATTGTCTAAAAACACCCGTTTTTTCTGTGTTAATGGATCCATATCGATATAGGCGAACCTGTCTCTAATTTCTTCTAATAATTCATTGCTAAATAATCTGCCATTCGTTAATCCTGCCATTTTATCCCTCCAATAATTTTTAGTGATGATACAAGCCTGCTCCAAATGAAATCTTTCGATACAAATCAGGAAGAATTTAACTTATAGAATATGCTATCAGCTGTTTCTCTTTAATTTACATATTTTTTCTATAATTATAATAGTAGTACTTCTTATACGTTTACTCCAATACAAAATAAATTATAATCATATATATTTTCTTCTATGCTGACTGACTATTTAGTTGGCATAAAAATAAACTGACCCTATAAAAAAACAAGGATGAAGAGAGATCAATATTATTAAAGAAATGTACCATAATGGATATTGTTTGAATATTATCGCTGAAAAAGTTGGTGAAAACGCTTTAGGTATTTGAGTTAAAATGGAAAGGCTGGGAAATCGATTTGAAAATGGCACGTCAGTCAAGGAGCAAAATCTTAACAATAAATGTAGAAAGAAAATATAAAACACACGATACTATTGGAATGTGTATTCCCAGTAGTATCATGCGTGAAAAAGAAAAAATCAGTAGAAAAACATTTGAAATTTACATTCAATTATTTCAAACCAAAAATAAGAAAATCATCAAAAAAGTTTGACTTTTTAGAAATTTATTTATATCATTAGATAAGGATAAATTTATTAAATACTCCTAACATCATGAAGTTCTCCATTAATTAGTTTTTACTTTAATAAAGAAATTTATAATTCCGAATAAAATAAAAGCTATTGGGATTAAATACATTGAAAAACTTATTGGAGGACTAGAAACCTCTTCTCCCTCAACGAAGAAAGTAACACCAAACATCATTCCAACTAAAGACACCATTTGAATAACAAAAATTAATATTAAGCCTATTGCAATAGAACTAATGGATTTACTCATTAAAACCACACCTTTCTATTTTTAATAATCATACCATTTTAAATTTAGGAGGTCTATATAGCATGAGGAAAATTTCCGTATTAATGTCAATAATAGGTTTATTGCTTTTAGTTAGCGCAACTTTTGGGCTTTCCAAAGCTTATGCCCAAAATGCGGAAGAAATTCTTGATTTCGAAACACCTGAAGAATTTACTGATTTTTCTCCATCTCACCAAGACGAGGCTATAGAAGAGGAAGTATATGAACCAACTGAAGAGGATTTAACAGACCTCACGCAGGAAGAAGCAGTAGAATTAGATGAAGATGACTATATCGAGTATCAAATGCAAACTGGGAACTACACGGTTGAAGATGACGGAACTGTCGTAATTCCTGATGAGCGGGATCAAGGCGTAGGTCCGCAATGCGTGGCTTGTGCAAACGGGAAATGGAAACTCAAAGTAACTGCTGGTCCTACTACTGTATATGGAGCTTGGAAGTCAATAGCGTCAGGATGGGGCCCAGGCTCCCTAAGCAAGACGGTAACTGAAACAAGAACAAATTCATATACAGGAACGCTTTCAGCTAGTAAAAGCGCTGTAAATACCGCAGTAGGTTTTAACATCAGTAAAAGCTCTACAAAATCTGTAACTTATTCAGGAACAATTAAATCAGGAAAACAGGGATTTTTACAGACAAGACCAGCTTATAAAAAGTATACCGTTAGGCAGCAATACGTGAAATTTGGAAAAGTGCAACAAACAAGATATGTTTATCCTCGTAAATTTTGGCTAACTGATCATCGCATTGGATATTAGTTAATCTTTAAAAAAGGTGTGGTATCTTTTTTAATTAGAATAGAAGTTTAAAAAACTGTTACACAATTTATTATTCAGTGGTTCATTTTTACTTATATCTTCTCAACAAAAATTACAAAAAAAGCCGGTTCAATTCTTACTATTTCTAGTAAAAATCGAACCGGCTTTTCTGTCAGCTTATGCTTCCACTTCATTACTTACTTTTTTTCGCTGCTTTTTCACGTTCGTTTTTATTTAAGATTTTTTTACGAAGACGGATTGTTTCTGGTGTTACTTCACAATACTCATCCTCACTTAAATATTGCAGGGCTTCTTCCAGAGACATATCTCTTGTCTTACGGATAGTGGATGTCTGGTCTTTTGTAGCTGAACGCACGTTAGTTAAGTGCTTTTCTTTTGTGATATTAACCGTTAAGTCATTCTCACGATTATGCTCTCCGACAATCATCCCTTCATAAACTTCTGTTCCAGGAGTAATAAAGATAACTCCGCGATCCTCCAAGTTCATGATTCCATAGGTAGATGCTTTCCCTTTTTCCAGTGCAACTAGCACACCTTCACGGCGGCCGCCGACCTGTCCTTTAATAACAGGCTCATATGCCTCAAAGGTATGGTTAATAATACCATAACCGCGCGTTTGCGACATAAATTCTGTTGTATATCCTAAAAGACCGCGGGATGGCACTTTAAACTCAATACGAACTTGTCCGTTTCCTTGGTTAGCCATATCAAGCATTTCGCCTTTACGTTCTCCTAAAGATTCCATAATTGCTCCTGTGTGTTCTTCTGGAACATCTACTTGCACACGCTCCATCGGTTCACATTTTACACCGTCAATATCTTTGATGATTACTTCCGGCTTGGATAATTGAAGCTCATAGCCTTCGCGGCGCATGTTCTCAATAAGAATAGACAAATGCAGCTCTCCGCGTCCGGAAACAGTCCAGGCATCTGGTGAACTGGTCGGCTCCACACGTAAGCTTACATCGGTTTCTAATTCTTTTAATAAACGCTCTTCAATACGTCGGGACGTAATATACTTCCCTTCTTTTCCGGCAAATGGACTGTTGTTTACAACAAATGTCATCTGCAGGGTCGGTTCGTCAATACGCAGCCATGGAAGCGGATCAGGATGCTCAGCCGGACATACCGTTTCACCGACATTCAAGTCTTCCATTCCAGCCAGAGCTACGATGTCACCAGAAACAGCTTCTTGAATTTCAACCCGTTTTAAACCAATGAAACCAAATAATTTGGAAACACGGAAGGATTTTTGTGATCCATCTTCTTTTAATACAACAACCTGCTGTCCTACCTTGATAGAACCGCGGACCACACGTCCAACTCCGATTCGGCCGACATAATCATTATAATCCAGTAAAGTTACTTGAAACTGTAACGGATCTTCTCTTGTATCGGCTGGAGCCGGAATATGCTCCATAATGGTATTAAAGACTGGATCCATTGTTTCCTGCTGATCTTCCGGCTCTAATCCGGAGGTTCCATTTAACGCAGATGCATAAACAACAGGGAATTCTAATTGGTTATCGTCCGCTCCTAATTCAATAAATAAATCTAATACTTCGTCAACGACCTCTGCCGGTCTGGCATTTGGACGGTCAACTTTATTTAATACCACAATTGGTGTCAGTTTTTGTTCTAAAGCTTTCTTTAATACGAAACGTGTTTGCGGCATGGTTCCTTCGTAGGCGTCCACGACTAAGGCAACACCATCAACCATTTTCATAATACGTTCCACTTCACCGCCAAAGTCGGCGTGACCTGGTGTATCAAGAATATTAATTGTCGAATCTTTATATTTTACAGCTGTATTTTTCGCTAAGATTGTAATCCCGCGTTCACGTTCTATATCTCCAGAGTCCATCGCACGTTCATCTACGTGCTCGTTTTCCCGAAAAGTCCCAGAATATCTTAATAGCTGATCCACTAACGTTGTTTTCCCGTGGTCAACGTGTGCAATAATTGCGATATTACGAATATCATTTCTTAATTGCATAAATAGTACGCTCCTCTAACATATCGAATGTAAAACCAATTTATTATATCATATAATGAGGAAATTTGTAAAATTGTTTTTCTTTCCTTTAGGATGTGTTTATCTCTTACGAATTATTACAGCAAGATATTCTATGTTATACTTTTAGCAACAAATCATAAAGGATGGGTTTTTATGTGGATAGACATACTGATCCCAGAAGCTACTGCAGCAATTGTTTCTTTTATCATGTTTCTTTTCAGTAAAAACTCAGAGAAAAAAGACCTCTTCCCCGCCCAACCAGGCAAAGAAAGAAGTCTTTTTGTCATTCACTAAGATTTTAATTTTTTATTCCCTTTTGGCTTATTGGAAACAGGCAGGCACATGGTAAATTTCGCTCCGCCTAATTTTTTCGACTGCCCGGCATAAATCTTCCCGTTTGACTGTTCAATAATTGCACGTGCAATCGCCAGTCCCAGTCCCGTTTCTCCGCCTTTTCCTTTGATAAACCGGTGGAATATTTTATCCATATCTTCCTCAGAGATTCCTTTTCCATCATCCTCTATATCAAAGAAAATCATGTTCTTTTTCTTATATACATGGATAGATATCTCTTTATTGGCATACCTGATTGCATTAAATACCACATTGGAAACAGCTCGCAGGAGCTTTTCTTCATCTGCATGTATCGTTATGGATCCGTCCACCTTCTGATGAAGGTCCAGTTTATTTTCATTGACGATTGGCAATGCTTTACTGACAATGCCATCCACAAAAGCCTGCACATCGATTTCTGTTTCCTCATATACATCCGGCTGTGAGTCTAATTTGGCAAGTAAAATCATTTCATTGATAATTTTCTTGAGCCTGTTTACTTCTGTCACCATAACATCCAGCCCTTTTTCGGTATCTTTTTCATCAAAAATACCGTCGCGGATGCCTTCTGCGTAGCCCTGGATTGTCATCAATGGCGTTTTCAGCTCATGGCTTGCATTTTGAAAGAAGGTTTGCTGCGATTTCATGTATTGCTCCAATGTCTGTGACATCTCGTAAACACTCTGCTCCACTTCTTTTATCTCTCCGCTGGCCCGGATTCGCTTCATTTGATCAAATTGGCGGTTTTCCACCTTTTTCAATTCTTTCTTCAGCAAGGATAATGGTGTTACCAATTTATTGGTCATATAATAGCTTAAAATGACTGCCGCCAGGGCTCCAATTAAAAATACCCATGCTAAGCGGAAGAAAAAGTTTTGCTGTACAGCTCGCAAGTCATTGATAGGTGTTAATAAAATCAATTCCATTCCAGACTGCTCCGGAGAGAAAATGATTCGCTGCGTTACAAAGCGGTCATTTCCATGCTGCCATAACGTTTCATCATTATCTTCAAAATTATTTTCATCAAAAAACTCATTTACAACCCCAATAGACATGGTCGAAAATAACACCGTATCTAAATTCCGGTCATATAAGAAAAGCTGTAATTCCTGATCCTTTAGAAAGTCATCAATATTCCGATACTCGCTTGCATCATCATACTGTTCCGATAGAAAACTGATAAGTAATTCTCCTGTTTCTGCAAGCTGACGCTGTTCATCCTGGATGAGCACGTCCAAAACCAGCGAGTAAATAACCAAGCCCGCAGTGGTCATAATAACAAGCAGCAGTGCTGTAAAAGCAGCATTTAGTTGCGATTGTAATTTCATTGTTATGCTTCCTCATCTTTTCTCAAGCGATAGCCGAATCCCCACACTGTCTCGAGCGGAATATGCTCCATTTTTTTGCGAATCCGTTTCATTAAATCATCTACCGCACGGTCACTTCCGAAATAATCATCGCCCCATACCTTTACCAGCAATTCTTCACGGGAAAAAGCACGGTTGGGATTCTCTGCTAAGAGGAGCAGCATATCATATTCTTTTGCAGTTGTTTCATATTCGATTCCTTCAAAGAATACTCTGCGCTCATTTTTATATACAAGGAGCTGATCTACTTTCACCCGATCATCCGCTTCTTTATAATCCAGAGACTTTGGCTGCACCCGTTTGAACAGCCTTTTCATACGGGCAATCAGCTCTCTCGGGCTGAATGGCTTTGTTAAGTAATCATCGCTGCCCAGCTCCAGGCCTAGAATTTTATCGATTTCCTCATCTTTCGCTGAAATAATAATAATGGGGACATCACTTTCATTACGAATTTTCCTGCAAAATTCATAACCGTCCATCCCCGGGAGCATAATATCTAATACCCACATATCCGGCGGATTATTTTCCCATAATGTCCAGCCGTCCTCCGCATTGTCCAGTACGGTTATTTGGTACCCCTCTTTTTTCAAGTATGCAACGACAATATCTTGTATGTTTTTATCATCTTCTACTAAACCAATATGATATGACATGTATTTTCCACCTCTTTCACCCTGCACTCAATTGTAGTTTATCATCTAGAGATATAAAAAGACACTGCTCCAGTGAGTTCTAATAATACCGACAAGCTCTCTAGCGCTATCGATATTTTTCTTGAATTTTCATGTTTATTATAAAAAATCAAGCGGGTAATTCTAATATAGGAAGGTTGAATAAATCCCTTATTTTACAATTTTCCATTCTATACTATTTATTTTCACATGAACACCCCGCTTCTGACAAACGGGATTTAAGATTACACAGTTTTTACACAATTATACCAAAGGATTTCCCATGGTCGGCACTATAATAAAATTAAATCAAATAACTTGGAGGTGCTTTACAATGAGTAACAACGATTATGAAAATGAAAGTAATGAAAATGTATCGGGTGACCTTGAAAAGAATAATGAGCCTTTGGCTGATGAAGCATCGACAATTGATAATAATAGATCAGAGCAAAATAGAACAACCGATGAACAGCAGCAAACATATGTCGCTTCATCAGAAACAAAGCCGCCAAAGCAAAAAAAATCGAAAGGCTGGTTCAGCGGTTTTTTTAGCGGAGCAATTGGAGGGGTTATCTCCTCCGTACTTGTTGTCCTGCTCTTAGGAAATCAATTGCTGCCGGCTTCTGAGGGCATAATGGATTCCTCTGGAGGAGAAACTGCATCATCCAACGCCTCTTCAGAGTCTATTATTCCTACCATAGCTTCTGATGATGCAGATGTTTCTGCTGATATTTCGGAAGTTTCCCAAGCTGTTGTCGGCGTTATTAATATGCAGCAGCAAAATTTATGGGAGGACAGCCAAGAAGCTGGTACTGGTTCAGGAATCATCTATAAAAAAGAGGATGGAAAAGCGTATGTTATCACAAATAATCATGTTGTAGAAGGCGCAGAACAGCTTCAAGTAGCTTTGGATGAAGAACACCAGGTAGATGCAACAGTACTTGGAACAGATGCATTAACAGACTTAGCTGTGCTTGAAATTGATGGAGAGCATGTTGATACAGTTGCAAATTTAGGATCGAGTGAAGATATCGAAGTAGGAGAAACGGTTATGGCAATTGGTAACCCGCTTGGGATGGACTTTAATAACAGTGTAACAAGAGGTATCATCAGCGGATTAAATCGTAATGTGGAAGTAGATACAAACGGAGACGGCGCTCCGGATTGGGTAACAGAAGTACTGCAAACAGATGCAGCGATCAATCCTGGTAACAGCGGCGGCGCATTAGTTAACGCAGACGGTGATGTGATTGGCATCAACTCCATGAAAATTGCTCAAAGCCAAGTAGAAGGCATCGGATTTGCCATTCCTATTGACGAAGCACTTCCAGTTGTTGAAAAACTGGAAACAGACGGCGAAGTTTCCCGTCCATTAATCGGTATTTCTACAGCGCCATTAAGCCAGGTTCCGCCTCAATACCAGCAAGAAATCGAGCTTCCTGAAGATGTAGATGGCGGCATGGTTATTGCAAATGTCCAATCTGGTTCACCAGCAGACAATGCGAACCTGCAACAATTTGATGTCATTACAAAAATAAATGGGAATCCGGTCACTTCCATTATCGAGCTTCGCAAAGAGCTTTTTGATCAAGGGCAGGCTGGAGAACATGTAGAAATCGAATTTGCACGTGATGGAGAACTGCATTCCATTACATTAAAAATGGATGAATTAAAAGCAAACCAACCGGAAGCAAATCAATAAACAGCATAAAGGAACACTTTCTTCAACGAGGAGTGCTCTCACTGAATGCAAGTATAAGAATTACCAAGCTATCTATGGCAATAGAAAAGCAGACTGTTGAATTTCAGCAGCCTGCTTTTTCTATATACATAAGGAAATAATAGGAGGATAAACCTATTTTCCCCTACCGATTCCCGGAAAAATCGTATATAATTAACTTTCAAAGCAGGATTTATCCTGCTGAATTATTGGAAAAGGAAGTGATTTTTTGATTTGCCCAGCATGTAATCAGGAAACGGAGGAAGGAAAATTTTGTACCAAATGTGGTTCACCGCTGCATCCACAGGAAAATGCAGCAGCAGAGGATTCATCAAAAGAATATAATCCAGAGGTACATACAGAGACATCGCAACAGGAAAATGCATCCACTGCAGAAACGTCACAGCAATTCAATGCAACACTTGAAAAAGTAAAAACAGGTTCAAATCAATATTGGAGTTATTTTATTACCCGGGTTAAAAATCCGAATGTCGCTTTTAGGGATAATGAACAGCACTTGATTAATTCGATTGTTACAGCAATTATCCTTACGCTGGCTGCCACTTTATTCTGTTATGGATTAATTAACTCTTTATTTAATGACGCGATGGCTGCAGCATCTTTTAGTGACGATTCCTTAAGTAATTATCTGCCTATTTTTTCTACTATTTTGAAAGGGATGCTTATTTTTATTATTCTTTTCTTTACTGGACTAATTGCAAATTTTATTACGTTTAAATTGGCAAAGCATCCCATGTCTTTTACAAAACAATTCACCCGTTTTACTGGAACACTTGTACCATTCACTGGATTTTTTGTTGTAATAGCTCTATTATCCCTGCTTGGAATCGCTAAAATCAATGTTATGGAACTTGGTTTGTGGATGCTTCAACTAGAAGGGGGATCATCCGGTAATTTTCCATGGGGGCTGGCTTTTGGAATGTTCATTGTTACTGTTCTGTTTACTTTTGTAATTTACATTAATCCAGTTATTCATATGTTATATGCGCTTATCCAAGAAAAAAACAAGCAAAGCTTTTATTTCACCGTCATATCATTAGCAATTACCATCGCTATCATTACAATACTGCAGCACTTTTTTATTTTAGATATCTTAGTAAGCATATTGGAATCCATTGAGTATATGGGTGTATTTTAATAAATATCCAGATGTAAACATGCAGTCTCAAAAATCCGGACAAATTGACTTTCAGAAGCAAGGTCACGTCCGGATTTTATTTTATGAATTACTCTTCTTCGCTATCCAATTCATCCTCATACGCCTCATGATTAGGCATCACGCCTGTATACTTTCCTTCCATATCTGCTGCCAAAAAGTCTTCCACTTCTATATCATCAGAGCTTTCTTCCCCGTCTTCCGGCACCCCTGCACCGTCATGATAATCCGGAGTATAGCTGGAGGTTCCGTACTGCTGAACATCCTCCCAGCTGTTTTCTCCACCATCTTCTCTTACTTTAAATACTTCTTTTGGCGGTGTCTCTCCATGAAATGTCCGCTGTTTTTCATGTTCGGCGCAGCAATCTGCAGTCGGTAATGCCTCCAAACGCTCTGGCTCAATATTTTCGCCGCACACCTTGCAAATTCCATACGTTCCTTCTTCCATCGCGTGAATGGAATTATTTATCTCCTCTAATTCTGATTCCGCATGTCGCTGCAGAGCGCTGTCTTTTTCTCTTTCAAAAAGCTCTGTTCCTGTATCAGCAGGATGATTATCATAATTGGATAATTCACCTAACACCTCTTGGCTAAATTCATATTTCATTTCTGTTTTTTGATTTATTCGTTCAATTAACTCCTCTTGTCTCGCAAGCAGCCGCTGTTTTAGCCGAACCGTATCTACTCTCATCGTTATCCTCCCCTTCTATCTATATTTATTTAGGAATGAAGTTTCGTTTTATACTATATGTAAATGGGAAAATTCGATGCAAGGCAATCGTTGCCAAGTATATTTCAATGAGTGAAAAGGATTTATTGGAAATTCTGCTGTTTTTTCTTAATAATTATTTGCGTTTTTCGAATTTTCATGACAAGATTTAGTTACAACATTTATACAAAGGAGAGAGACAATGATAACGGCATCAACGGCTACTATCGGTTTTATTGGTTTAGGTGTAATGGGGAAAAGCATGGTAAAAAATCTAATGGAAGCAGGCTACAAGCTTAATGTTTACACAAGAACAAAATCAAAGGCAGAAGAGTTACTGGAGCTTGGAGCTGCCTGGCATGATACACAAGCCAGCTTGGCAAAAGCAAGTGATGTCATTATTACAATGGTTGGGTATCCGGAAGACGTGGAAAAAGTGTATTTTGGAGAAGAAGGTATTTTAAACCATGCAAAAAAAGGGGCTTATGTCATTGATATGACGACATCTAAGCCAAGCTTAGCAATTGAAATTTATGAAGAAGCAAAAAAAGCAGGATTGACGGCTTTAGATGCACCTGTGTCCGGAGGGGATATCGGCGCAAAGAATGGTACATTGGCTATTATGACCGGCGGAGATAAAGAAGCGTATGATGAAATTGCGCCTATCTTCCGTGTCCTCGGAGAAAGAATTACCTTACTTGGCCCTGCAGGAGCTGGACAGCATACGAAAATGGCAAATCAAATTGCGATTGCGACCAATATGATTGGGGTCAGTGAATCCATTATCTATGCAAAAAAAGCTGGGCTGGATGCGGAGGAAGTGCTCGCCACCATTTCTACCGGAGCTGCGGCCAGCTTCTCCTTATCCAACTTAGGTAAGAGAATGCTCGAACGGGATTATGAGCCGGGTTTCTATGTGAAACATTTTATCAAAGACATGGAAATAGCGTTAGAATCTGCTCATAACATGGGAATGCCGGCGCCTGGACTGGAATTGGCATTAAAGCTTTATAAAGAATTAGCTGACATGGGCGAAGCTGACAGCGGCACCCAAGCATTGATTAAATTGCTTGCATATGAGGCGGAAATGACACTATAGTAAAACCTTTTTCACCAGAAAAAACCCCGAATGTTTCTAGAAAACATTCGGGGTTTTTTAGCTGGCTTATCCAGTGTTTTATATCATTCGAATTAAAGACGAACAACGTTTGCAGCTTGTGGGCCACGGTTGCCTTCTACGATTTCGAATTCAACATCTTGACCTTCTTCAAGAGTTTTGAATCCTTCAGCTTGAATTGCAGAGAAATGTACAAATACGTCATCTCCGTCTTCACGCTCGATGAAACCAAAACCTTTTTCTGCATTAAACCATTTTACTTTACCAGTCATTATCATGACCTCCTTATACAAGATATGCAAAGTCATTGAAACTTAAATACTTTTACACCGTCTTGGAAAAGAGATCGTAAAGTATTCTTGTAACTCCAATTACCTTTTGCAAGTATTATTTTAACCCCTTTCATAAAAAAATGCAAGTGAATATCGATGACGTTTATTAGACAAAATTCGATGTTTTTCAATGGAAAAAGCGTTTTCATATGACAACAGCGTTCCACACTATAAAATCCATTAATTTTTAAAATTACTAAAAATAGGAATTATGCATAGTTTTCTCCTATGAAAAGTATAAAATACAGCAGATTGTATATCTATTTTTAAATGAATAGAGCTCCCTTTAACAGTTTTATAAAGGGAGCTCCGGTAAAAAACGTACCGTTATTTTTTGCAATTAATGTTCTTATAAAATATCCAGACTTACTACAATTGCCAGCAGCAGCTGAATCAATAACTGAATATTAATGGCAATATCAATATCGGTAGTGGTGATATTTACATTTTTCGATTTTTCAACAATGGTTTTTTGACGGTTGCTTTGTTTCGTTTTCATCACTTGTTCTAAATCCTGGAAAACAGCCTTTGCCTTGTCTGAATCAGCCAATGTAATGCTGAGCACCACAGCAATAGCTACTTCAATCCCTACCTGTAAACTGATTGCTGCTTGCGTATCTGTCGTTGTTACCGTAACTCCCTCAGAGTCTTTAATGATAATCCATTCCTCAGAGGATTGCTTCGTTATATTCTTTTGTTTGGCTGCTTCCTCTACTTCTGCCTGATTGTTTCGTTCGTCATCACAATAATCTAGGGCTCTCCACTCTTTTTTGTGCATCATGTTCGTCTACACTCCTTTCTATACCAAATTTGGATTACAGAATATCAATCATGATTACCAAAGCAATGAGGATTTGTAAAAGCAGCTGAATATTTACAGAAATATCTGTGTCGGTTGTTGTCACAGTTGCATCTTTTGTATTATAGATAAAGATTTTTTGTTTATTTACCTGGCTGGCACTGATTGTTTGCATTAATTCTTGTTCTACCGCTTCCTCATCTCCAGAATCAGCAATGGATAAACGGATAACAATGGAAATAGCTAATTGCAGTGCTGCTTGTAAGGATGCGCCGATTTGCGTATCTGTTGAATTCACATTGATATTACAGGATTCTTTAACCCAGATAACCTCTGCAGATTCTTGCTCCATATACGAAAATTCATCTGCTGTTTGAACAACACTTGCCTCGCCAAAATTCGGGCTGAAGGAATTATCATAATAAGCCGGTGCGTATTGATTATCTTTTGTGTCACAGGCATTTTCTTCAGGTTGACATGCATAATCGTTTCCATATAAGTCATCGTGGAAACGGTTGGTCCCTTCTGTTTTACTTCTGTAGACAGACATCGATTAACACTCCTTTCTTAAAGTTCTAAATTAATTTATGGTATTGATAACTATACTTCCTGTACACCAGCACAAAGAACACGGAAAATAACAAAATCACCTAGTCCAATTTTTAGGGAATATGCAATGCTGCTGTTTTTGGAAAGCAGCACAAAAAATGTGAAGAAATCATACATTTCCTTCACATTTTAGATAGAAACTATTCTGCTTTAGACTCATTCTTCTTTTCTTGAAACTCCTCTACCTGTGCTTTTAAATCCGTCACCATTTCTTTTAACATTTCACGCTGTTTTTCAGAAAGGTTATTTTTCACTTCTTCTGGTTTAATCCCGTTCTTACGGAAAATACTGTCTACCATTACCTCAACCACTTTATTGGACATCATTGGGTCTTTAGATGATTCGCTCATTATTTCATCTCCTTCCTTCATAGATACTCCATCTTATGGAGAAAAAGTTCAGATTGACTATGCTCACGTCTACAGCGGGATAAATAATGAGGGGCGCGTTTGTCTTATGGACTGGAATCAGGCAATAAAACATGCTAAAATAAAGAATTGCAAGACGAAAAATGAATAAACGAAACCAGACTCATTTGTATCTTGCAAATATAAATGAACAGGTGGTAAACCAAATGGAAACAAATCAAGAATATCGCGTTTTACTTTATTACAATTATGTGCATATTGAGGATCCGGAAGCATTTGCGGCTGAGCATCTTAAATATTGCAACGAGCTTGGGCTAAAAGGACGTATTTTAGTAGCTGAAGAAGGCATTAACGGAACTGTTTCAGGGACAGTGGAGCAGACAAATGCCTATATGGAGCATATGCATGCAGATTCTCGCTTTGAAGATATGACATTCAAAGTAGATGCTCATGATAAGCATGCTTTCAAAAAAATGCATGTCCGTCCCAGAAACGAATTAGTTACACTGCGTTTAGAAGATGATATTAACCCGTTAGAAACAACCGGAAAATATTTGGAACCGAAAGAATTCTATGAAGCATTAAAGGACGAAGATACCATCGTATTGGATGCCCGCAATGATTATGAATATGATTTGGGACATTTCCGCGGCGCAATCCGTCCAGATATCAAGACATTCCGTGAACTGCCGGAGTGGGTACAAGAAAACAAAGAAATGCTTGAAGATAAAAAAATCGTAACGTACTGCACAGGCGGTATTCGCTGTGAGAAATTCAGCGGCTGGCTGAAGGATGAAGGCTTTGATGATGTAGGTCAATTACATGGCGGCATTGTTACTTACGGAAAGGATCCGGAAGTTCAAGGCGAGTTATGGGATGGACAGCTGTATGTATTTGACGAGCGTATCAGCGTTCCTGTTAATCAAAAAGAACATGTCATCATTGGCAAGGATTACTTTGACGGAGAGCCTTGTGAGCGTTATGTAAACTGCGCAAACCCAGAATGTAACCGGCAAATGCTTGCTTCTGAGGAGAATGAACATAAATATTTACGCGGATGCACGCATGAATGCCGTGTGACGCAACGTAATCTTTATGTGAAAGAACATGATTTATCCACAGAAGAAGTGAAAGCCCGCTTAGCAGCTATTGGGGAAACACTTCCAGAAACAACAACGGTTTAATCATATAGATACGAAAACAGGCTGGAGAATTTAGATTCTCCAGCCTGTTTATTTCTGATAAGTAATCGTCCATTCCTCATCTGACTTTTTCATCTCTACCCCAATATAGCCTTCTTCGATCAGCTTCTCTTGCCCGTCAATATCGTTCATATTTATCTCCATTTGATTTTCCGCCCTGATTTCATTTAATTTTAAATCATTGCAATAAACATAGCGCAGCTTTCCGCCATACTTCTCTTTTACTTTATAAATGCGCATCCCCAGTGCAAATTTATCCTTCATACTTGGAATATTTCCGGGAGCTACTGTAGCTAAGACATAGCGGAATAGCGACGTATCTAATTGCTCCATAATGAATCTGCCCATTTTGGTTTGTAAATGATTGCCCCGGTAATCGGGATGTACATTGGAAATCTCCGAGTAGATGATTTCTGCAAAATGCTCTTCTGATAAGCCGATATCGCCTCCTAGCCCTTCTTCATCAGCGGCTGGATTCAGAAAAGCCCGGAAAGCAATCAGCCTGTCTTGATGAAAGATACCGACCATTAACGGTTCTCCCTCTAATATCGTACGAAATTCACTTTCGTCCAGGGTCTCCAGTCTTTTTTTATCCTCTAAAGCTTCATAAACAGTCGTTTGCAATTCTAAAATATCGGGTAAATCTGTAGTAGTGAGATAACGTAAATAAGCATTTTTTTCATCCGTCTTTAATGGAATATCTTTTATTTTTTTAGTCACAAATAAACGCCCTTTCTTGCTATAATACAATTGGAATTATTTTTAATGCATGTACATCTTATCATTTTTTCGAGGTGAAGTAATATGACAACTATCTATGATTTTTCAGCAAAAACAATGGAAGGCGAGGAGAAATCACTGTCAGATTATGAAGGGAAAGTACTGCTTATCGTAAATACTGCAAGCAAATGCGGCTTCACCCCTCAGTTTGAAGGCTTACAAAGACTGTATGAAAAGTATAAAGATCAGAATTTTGAGGTACTTGGTTTTCCATGTAATCAATTTGGCCATCAAGATCCGGGAGCAGACGAAGAAATTAACCAATTTTGCCAGCTGAACTACGGGGTGACATTTCAAATGTTTTCCAAAGTCGACGTAAAAGGAAAAAATGCGCATCCGCTTTTTGATTTTTTAACGACCGAGCAAAAAGGGATATTAGGCGAACAGATCAAATGGAATTTTACGAAATTCCTCGTTGATACGGATGGAAAAGTTGCAAAACGATTTGGTCCACAAAAAAATCCGGATACGATGGAAAAGGATATTGAAGCACTTCTTCATTAGAAAAACAGCGGAGGAAGACGTTATCTTCCTCCGCTGTTTTTCTATCTAATTAAACCAAAGCCTGCGCTTTATTTTTATTAAATTCTTCTTTCATTGCTTTCAAAGCTTCTTCATTTGTCAATAAATCATAGCCTGTTTTTGCTAGAGAGAGCGCTCCTTCGTACAAAGCCAAGTGCCCGTCTTCTGTAATCGTCTGGACAGCAAATTCTTTCGTATGCCCGATCAACCCTTCTTTGTTTAAGCCGATATAAGGATGGATTGCCGGAACGACCTGGCTCACATTTCCCATATCAATGGAGCCATAGCTTTCCTTTGAACCGTGCACAGGTAGTCTGCTTGTTTCTTTTAAATTTGCTGTAAATAGATCGGATAACACTTTATTTGTTGTCATATCATCGTAGCTTAATTCATAATTGGATATCTCTAATGTTGCTCCTGTCATGGAAGCGGCGCCTTCAGCAATATTTTTCACCTTTTCCACAACCTCATTCAGGTAAGAGCGATCCGCTGCCCGGACATAGAATTGAGCAACTGCTTTATCAGGCACCACATTGGCAGCCTCTCCTCCTTCAGGAATGACGCCATGAATACGGACATCTGATTTCACATGCTGTCTTAATGCGTTAATGCCATTAAATAATTGCAGTACACTATCTAATGCATTAATTCCTTCTTCCGGAGCAGCTGCAGCATGTGCGGTTTTTCCATGATATTCAAACTGAATCGCATCCATTGCCAAGGAATCTCCGCTCTCCTGCGAAACATCACTGGGATGCAAAATCATCGCAGCATCTATCCCTTCAAATACACCCTGCTCACTCATCGGCACTTTTGCTCCGTTTGTCTCTTCAGCAGGTGTGCCAAATACATGAACGGTCCCGCCAATTTCATCAATCAGCTTGCTTAATACCACGCCTGCTCCGACACTCATGGTTCCAATTAAATTATGTCCACAGCCATGTCCAATACCTGGAAGGGCATCATACTCTGCTAAGTATGCAATCTGAGGACCAGGCTTTCCGCTTGAATAGGTCGCTTTAAAAGCAGTGTCACGGCCAACAATCCCTTTTTCTACGTCAAATTGATGAGCTGTTAAATAATCTGTTAACCGCTTCATTGATTCAAATTCCTGGTCTCCCAGCTCTGGATGATTAAAAATTGTATCGCTTAAATCTGTTAAATCATGGATCACTTTATCTAATTCATTTTTTAAATTTGATTTCATTATTATTCCCTCACTCAATGTATATATATAAATCAACATGTATATTTATAACATATTTATGCAGGCTTATACAAGGTACAAAACAAAAAATATATATTCAGATAATTATTCATCAGAAAAAACAGACTGAGATATACACTCAATCTGTTTTCTCGTTTCATTAATATGCTCTGGCCCAGTAAACTAATTCTTTTGCTTCTTTTCCACAGCATACACATGTTTCCGATACGCTTTCCGGTTCAAATGGGATACAGCGGGACGTAGCGGATGTTTCTTCTTTAATCTTTTCTTCACAGGCAACGTCTCCACACCACATTGCTTTGACGAATCCGCCTTTTTCAATTTCTGTTTTGAATTCATCCATGTCTGTTGCCGTATGAGTCATCTCTACCCGGCGCTCTAAAGCACGACTATAAAGATTAGCCTGTACTTCATCCAGTAATGCAGGAAGGAGCTCTTCTACATCTGCTAAAGCAACAAACTCTTTTTCCCCTGTATCACGGCGGACAAGAACAACCTGTTCTTTTTCAATATCCTTTGGCCCCATTTCGATACGGACCGGGATACCTTTCATTTCATATTCATTAAATTTCCAGCCCGGCATTTTATCACTGCCGTCAATGTCCACGCGGGCAATACCAGCCAATTGGTCGCGTAACGCATAAGCTTTATCGAGAACCCCTTCTTTATGCTGCGCGATCGGTACAATCATTGCCTGTGTCGGCGCAATCTTTGGAGGTACTACTAATCCGCGGTTGTCTCCGTGTACCATGATCAATGCTCCCATTATGCGGGTGGATAAGCCCCAGGAAGTTTGATGCACAAATTGGCTTTCGCCGTTTTCATCCAGGTACGTAATGTCAAATGCTTCTGCAAATCCGGAACCAAAATGATGAGAAGTACCGGATTGCAAGGCTTTCCCATCATGCATCAACGCTTCAATCGTTAATGTGAACTCAGCGCCCGCGAATTTCTCTTTGTCTGTTTTCTTTCCTTTTAGAACAGGAATTGCTAGATATTCTTCCACCAGCTTGGCATAAATTTCAAGCATCCGATTTGTTTCTTCGGTCGCATCTTCATCTGTCGCATGCGCCGTGTGGCCTTCCTGCCAATGAAATTCAGAAGAACGCAGGAACGGGCGTGTTGTTTTTTCCCAGCGAACCACATTAGACCATTGATTATACAGCTTTGGCAAATCACGATAAGAATGAATGTTGTTCGAGTAATAGTCACAGAAAAGCACCTCAGAGGTTGGACGCACGGCGATACGTTCTGTCAGTTCTTCATCTCCGCCATGGGTCACCCAGGCAACCTCGGGAGCAAACCCTTCTACATGATCCTTCTCTTTTTGCAGTAAACTCTCAGGAATAAAAAGCGGGAAGGCCACATTGGTGTGCCCTGTTGCTTTAAACATACGATCTAATTCATCTTTGATGTTTTCCCAAATTGCATAGCCATAAGGCTTGATAATCATTGTACCGCGCACCTGACCGTAGTCCACAAGCTCCGCCTGCTTGACAACGTCTGTATACCACTGTGCGAAATCATCCTCCATCGCTGTAATTTTTTCTACAAATTGCTTATTCTTCTTACCCAAAAGTAAGCACCTCTTTCTTATTTTGCTCTTCTATTATTTGAAAATCCAATGTAAACGCAAAAAATCCTCCATCCAAAAAAGGGACCGAGGTTTAGTGGTGGTACCACCCTTGTTTATATATAAGCAGTGTTCTATTATTTTATAGACACATCCAGCTTATATACACACTTTATTGGATAACGGTCCAAAACCGCGCCAATTTCAAAGCCTCAGCTCCTTATATGGCGAACTCGGGAGGCAGGTTCCCTTGCCTGTCTAAGAAAAAGTCTCAGCACTCTTTTTCTCTCTGTGTTAGACATTCACAACGTACTATTCTCCGTCCACATTTCAACTATGCTTTTAATATATAGTTCTCACTGATGAAAGTCAAGAAGCTGACGATTTTTTCATATATGTTGTCCAGTTAAAACCAAATTGCAATGAAGAACCAGACAATCATTATCAGCTGCAATACTACTTTCGCAACTGATCCGCCTAAAAACCCTAAAAAAGAACCAATCGATGCGCGAATTGCTTCTTTTGCTGTCCTGCGCTGCATCATTTCAATAGCAAGAACCGTCAAAAATGGCACATAAATAATTCCAAATGGCGGTGTAATAAATGATCCGACAATAACAGCAACCGCAGCTCCTCTTTCACCTGCCTTACTCCCGCCAAATTTTTTCACAAAATAGCTGTTGGCGATAATATCCGCTACAAAAAGAATAACTGTGATAACTATCATTCCTGTCCAAAACCACCAGGTAAGGGAATCACTGTTTATAAAGAAATAATAGACTAAAAATCCGCCCCAAATCGCGATAACTGATGGAATCATTGGGAAAATAATTCCTAGAAAGCTTGCGATAAATAATAAAATAATGATAATCCATAATAAAATATCCAATACGTGCACGCCCCTTCAAAAAAACTTCCTTTTTAAATCTTTCTCTTTAAGCACTCTTTTTAAACATACTGGATAGCCTGGTCTCTTCTTTTAATAGAATCCGGCGATAATTTTCCATATGTTTGTATATACATAACAGTGTTAAAAAGATCACTACCAGCGCAGGTCCATTCCCAAAGAAATAATAGGTTGTAATTAAAAAGGAAAGATACATAAACAGCACACCAATAACAAGATAGTCCGTTGCAAAGGTAAAGAATAATAAGATAGCAATTCCAATTAATGCAACCCGCCAATCAATGGCAATTAGTGCGCCTACTAACGAGGCCGTGCCCTTCCCGCCGCTGAATTTCATCGTAATTGGATAATTATGACCGATGATAACACATAAAGCCGTCAAATAAATAGATAGTGAAATTCTCTCAGCCGACATTCCCGCTTCATTTAAAATAAAGAGAACAAGCAAAATAGCAAGTGTCGCTTTAAAAATATCGATAAGCGCTACAACAATCCCATATTTCCAGCCTAGCAGAATCGTTGTATTCGATGCTCCGGCATTCTTTACACCTTCCCCCTTAATATCCCGCTTCTTTATCTTGCCAACAATTTGCGATCCATGAATACAGCCAAAAATATAGCCAATCAAACAGCTGATGAGGTAATACATTGTTTTCCCTCCATTTCTGTCAGGTTTATCTCATTATATGTCTAGATCAGCGAAGAAATCAATTTGCAAAACTGCCAGATTTCGCTAACTGTTCAACCCTTCATCAGAAGCTTGTACATGTTATGATATGACTAGAGAGATTCTTTTTAAAGGAGCCCGAAATATCGAATGAAAGCTATAAAGCATTTTACGCTTTCTTGGATTGCCATTATTCTTTTTATAGGTTTGCTGTTCTGGCTTTACGAGCAGACAACCCCTTCTTATGAAAGAGTGGATGGAGAAGAAACGGTATCAGAACTTCATCCTGATGTCCAAGAAGCGGTGGATACGTTAATCGATCGTGCGGATGATATAGATATAGAGGTTGTTATTACGGATGGCCTGCGTACAGAGGAAGAGCAGGAAACACTGTACGCCAGAGGCAGAGAAAATGAAGAAGATATTGTTACCCATGCCAGAGCCGGGGAAAGCTATCATAATTATGGACTGGCTGTCGATTATGCGATTCGTAATCATGATGGAGAGGTTATTTGGGATATCCATTACGACGGGAATAATAATGGAGAGTCTGACTGGTTTGAAGTTGCAGACATTGCAAAGGATTTAGGCTTTGAATGGGGCGGAGACTTTAATAGCTTTACAGATTACCCGCATCTGCAAATGACATTTGGCTTGAGCATTTCTGAGCTGCAGCAGGGGTACCGTCCTCCTGTTGAAGGGGAATAAGATGGTCTGATTTATTATATTCAAATATATTTTACAAAAAGAAATGCAGGCAGAAAAAACTTCTGTCTGCATTTCTTTTTATCATCTTATTTTAAAACAGACGAAGTTCCTCGATTTCGCTCTTGGTTTTATCGGTTCCTAAATCATACAATTTGCGGTAGAGGGCAATCAAATCTCCCTCGTAATTATCACGCTTCACATCGACAGGCTGCTCATCAAAAGGTTTTCCTACAAATTTAACGGCATCCTTTGCATTTTTTTCTTTTCTTGCAAACAGAACTTCCACTTCTTTTACCTCTTCCGGTGTCGCATATATTTCATACTCAATTCCGTTTTCAGGAAGCGAAACCTCTCGGATTTCCTCCGTATCTACTGTTACATAGTATTTCTTTCGTGCCATCTTTAGAAACCTCCTTTCTAAAAATATTACCTATTTTGGGAGGTCTAAAACTTCTCTATTGGATTAGGAAAAAATATGACTTGGATTGCCGTCTGTTTTTCACAGCAGGAGATGCCCTTTTAAACAGACAATACAGCCCGCTTTATTCCCCAATATATTGCGAGGCTTCCTCCCCGGAAGCCTCTTTAAATGCAGAAAAAGAACGATATTCTTCATCCTTCCAAATCCAGATGCCTTCTTCTTCTGGTTCTCTATAATAAATATTTTCAATCAGACGATTATCTCTATTTTCCCGAAAGAAATTCGCAATAAAAATGCGCGATGGGCCGGCAGTGAATTTATTTTCCTTTATTTCATTATCATGTACATTATACTGCACCAGAAGCTGGCCGCCGTCTAAGTCTTTCGTATCGTTTTGATACAGGGTATTCTTCGTAATCAGCGTATTGCGGGTGCCGCCTCTATCTTCATCATAGCCGCCAATAGCAATTCCAGTGTAATCGTTATTTGAAATCAGATTATCTGTAATTTGTATACCTTCAGCATATTTCCCGGTGTGTTCTGAGGCAGCTTCAATACCTATATCATTCTCATATAATTCATTTTTCTCAATCAGGATATCCTTTCCGCCATCTACATAAATAGCCGCTGCACTATACTCGCCATTGTACGCCGGATTTGCAAAAGAGGAAATATGATGGACCGTATTATTTTGTACCGTCCCATTACGGACATAATCCGCAGCGGGATTAGCGGCAACCCCTTCATAGCCGATCAGGTCAATGCCAATATTATCACTGTACTGAACTCTATTTCCATCTACCGTAAACCCGTCAATATCTCCATTTAATACAATTGATTCACTGGTCCCCAGCTTTAGATCCTCAACGATATTATGGACGATATTTATATCCTTCATCGAGTCCGTACCATATACCGCAATCCCGTGTCCGTTCCCTTCCTCATGCCATGTTTTTATTCCTTTGACAGTATTATCCTTCACTGTAATATGGCTGCTGGAACCAGTGATAAAAATTCCCATTACTGTTTCATCCATTATATCTGTTGTTACATTTTTGATAGTTAATCCTTCTATGTGTATGTAATTCTTATCTTCTAGAACAACAAGTGCACGATTCCCATCAGCCGCTTTCAGATTCTCGCCATCCAAAATAACTTCTCCTCCATCATACGCTTGAAAGGTGATCGGCTGATGCTGCGTGCCGCTGTACTGGACAACCAGCGGCTCCTTGTATATCCCTTCCTGAATATATACAGTAGTGCCAGCCTCCGCTTCTGAGCTGGCTTTAGCAATAGTCTGAAAGGGAGACTCCAATGTACCTTCATTTTGATCGTTTCCATCCATTGCTACATAAATTACTTGGTTTGTAGAATACAGCGAATAGATAGCAAATAAAACACCAGCAGCTGCACATGCTGCAATCATAAATAATCCCATTCTCTTCATGGCTTTCTCCTAGATAACCTTATTTCTTTTCTTCTTTCTGATTCTCCTCATTGCTGTCACTATTCTTCTCTTCTTCACCAGGAAGCGGATCTATTTTATGCTTATAGCCATACCCTTTTGATAATGTAACCAAGGATAAAATAATAACCATCGCTACCACAATGACTGAAACAGCAATTACTGCGATATAGGGCCCCATAATATACCTCCATCATCTCTTCTTATCTTCTATCCTATTAAACTATGCATGCCTTTTCAATTAATTTCTATTTTCGTTTTTAGAAAATGAAGTTTTTTAGTTATACAGAGAATATGAAACTATACCACCGTATATGTTGGTATCTGAAAGTTATTTACCATTCATCCCGTAAAACGGTAAATAAACCATATTTTTGCTAAAATATCCGGTTTGAGAATCTCCCTCTTTCTCTGTAACATATTTGTTAACTCATGTTGATTTCATGTAACATTCTTTCTTCAAAGAATAGCGGCATTGTTAATCAACATTTTTTATTATCTATTATTTTTGAGGGGGAGCATTTAGTTGAGGAATAAAATAATACTTATTGGATTGATTTTAATTCTAGCATTTCTAGCTGCTTGCGGCGGTTCAGATAATAGTCTGGAAAGCATTCAAGACTCCGGCACTGTCGAAGTCGGTTTCGCCAATGAATCACCTTACGCTTATGAAGAAGACGGTGAATTAAAAGGTGCGGCAGTTGATATTGCTACAGCGGTTTTTGCTGAACTTGGAGTCGATAATGTAGAAGGTAAATTATCCGATTTTGGTGAACTGATTCCAGGAGTACAAGCAGGACAGTTTGATGTTGTTACTGCTGGTATGGCTATCAATCCGGAACGTTGTGAAAATGCGCTTTTCGGTGAGCCGGAAATGGTATACGGAGAAGGGCTTGTTGTCGAAGCCGGCAATCCGTTATCCATTGAAAGTTATGAAGATATTGCAGATAACCCGGATGTGACCGTAGTTGTTATGGAAGGTGCCACAGAAATTGAATTTTTAAAATCAGAAGGTGTAGATGACGATCAAATTATTACTGCTTCTGATATTCCTGCGACCTTTTCAGCTATTCAAGCTGGACGCGCTGATGCAACAACTGGTACAGAAATGACTGTTCGCGAAGCATTTGAATCCGCTGATACAGAGGATTTAGAGATTGTTGAAAATTTCGAACAGCCGGAAAATATTGACGGTGTACCAAGTTATGGGGCTGCTGCCTTCAGTCTTGAAAACGAAGAGCTTCGTGATGCCTATAACGAAAAACTAGAAGAATTAAAAGAAGATGGAACTGTTGCTGAATTACTAGAACAAAATGGATTCCATCCAGAAAGTAATTTTGTTGAAGCTGGTTCTGTAACAGCAGAGCAAGTTTGTCAAGGTGAATATTAATCTTGTAAGCTTATGAAACATATATTTTTCAGACTCCATAGGGCGGTTCCTTCACGCAAGGAGCGCCCTATCTTTCTTTTTAATAGAAAATAAGACATTCCATTCATTTTACACATAACGATTATGAAGGAGGTACTTGCTATTAGTGCTATATTCGAAATCGCCCCGCAATTATGGCGTGGTGTTCAAATAACTGTATCTATTTTAATTGCTTCTGCATTGTTTGCATATGCTATGTCATTTATAGCAGGACTTTGCCGGCTGTCCAATAATTTTCTATTACGAAAACTGACCGGATTTTATGTAGAGGTATTTCGCGGGACGTCCTTGATAGTTCAGCTATTCTGGCTGTACTATGCTGTACCGATGCTATTTGGGATTAATCTGGGTTCGAATTGGTGGATTGGTGTCATTGCCATCGGTTTAAACTACGGCGCATATCTTTCAGAAGTTGTCCGCAGCTCCATTCTATCTGTATCTCAAGGACAGTATGAAGCAGCAACTGCGTTAAATATGTCTTCTTTTCAAAGGATGCGCCTGATTATTTTCCCACAGGCAATACGTATGATGCTCCCTGAATTCGGTAATTATACCATTCAAATTTTAAAAGGAACCTCTCTTGTCTCTTTAATTGGCTTAACAGATATTTTATATTATGGAGATGTGATGCGAAGCACCAGCTTATCTTTATCACCATTGATTTATCTAACTGTGCTTGTATTCTATTTCATTTTAGCCCTTCCATTAATTTTCCTTACCAGAAAGGCTGAAAAAATTGCTAAAAAGGGGGTAGCTAGCTGATGAATTTGAATTATTGGAGCTGGGATACATTTTTTGATGCGTTACCAGTGGTATTACAAGGACTTGGAATTACGATTGGACTGACGATAGCCAGCTATCTCTTTGCCTTGATTTTTGGTTTTTTGTGGACATTCTTACGCCGTATCCCAAATCGTTTTATTCATTTTATTGTCACCTGGACCATGGAATTTATACGTTCTACGCCTCCACTCGTTCAATTGTTTTTTATCTATTATGCTTTGCCGGTAATACCTTATATTGGCATATCGCTCCACCCATTCGCTTGTGCCGTTTTGGGACTTGGTATACACTTTAGTACGTATATCGGTGAAATTTATCGATCCGGAATTGAAAGTGTGGATAAAGGACAATGGGAGGCTTCCACTGCACTGAATATTTCTACATGGGATAAATGGCGAAAGATTATTCTGCCACAAGCTATCCCGCCCACCATTCCGATGCTTGGAAATTACTTTATCATTATGTTTAAAGAGGTTCCGCTGGCATCCACCATCGGGGTAGCTGGTATTATGCTGCTCGCCAGATCATACGGTGCGGAAAACTGGTCCTATCTTGAGCCATTGACCATTGTAGGAATCATTTTCTTAGTACTAAGCTATCCTTCTGCAGTGCTGATTAAAAAGTTAGAGAATCGTTTCAACAGAAGGTTCCATAAAAATCAAATGATAAAAGATAAAGGAGTAATGCAATAATGGCAGAACCAATCGTTACTTATCAAGATGTTCATAAATCCTTTGGAAATGTGGAGGTATTGAAGGGGATTGATTTAGATATATATCCAGCTGAAAAAGTCGCTGTCATTGGTCCAAGCGGATCAGGGAAAACAACAATTATCCGGATGCTGATGACATTAGAGCAGCCAACATCTGGAGACATTATCGTAGACGGCCGCAATCTGTGGAAAATGGAGAAGAACGGAAAGTGGATGCATGCGAATGAAAGTCATCTGCGCTCTATTCGCGGTGAGATTGGAATGGTATTTCAGCATTTCAACCTGTTTCCGCATATGACTATTTTAGAAAATTGTATGACAGCACCTATTCATGTGAAAAACGAAGAAAAAAGTGATGTAAAAAAACGCTCGATAGAAATGCTGGAGCGTGTAGGACTCGGGAGTAAGCTGGATAATTACCCCAGCCAGCTTTCAGGCGGACAAAAGCAGCGGGTAGCTATGGCCCGCGCCCTTGTGATGCGCCCTAAAATCATGTTATTTGATGAGGTTACCTCTGCGCTTGACCCGGAGCTGGTCGGAGAGGTGCTAAATGTCATTCGTGACATTGCAGAAAATGATGATATGGCAATGATCCTGGTTACGCACGAGATGGATTTTGCTCTGGACATAGCGGATAAGGTACTGTTTTTAGATGAAGGAATTATTGCAGAACAAGGAACGGCCAGCGAGGTTATCGAGCATTCAGAAAATCCTCGTGTACAATCGTTCTTGCAGCGTTTTAGAGGATGAGCGAATTTTTATATACTCCCCGGTCAGGTTTTATTTTTGAGCCGGGGTTTTATTTTATATGTACATTCTATAAATAGTCGTTTCTCTCTGCTATCTGTCTAGTTAAAAATGATGCAGATGAACCGCCTTTATATTCAAAACATAACGTTTTGCTTCTGTCTGCGCCTGCCGGCTTGCCAATCGCTAAGTCTTCTTTTCACCCTCGGGGCATAAGTGCGACTTTAGCTCTGTCTGCGCCTGCCGGCTTGCCAATCGCTAAGTCTTCTTTAAAGGAGATGAGATTGGGGACCACGGAAAGCGGAGTGTATTTCTGGGGCCTAAAATTACTCACCCCATGAAACCCGTTGGAGCGGCTATATTCAGCATTTTTTATATGCTTTCCTATTCTTGAACCTAAAAAAACCAGCCGTCTGGCTGGTTTCTTGGTATGATAGGTTATTCAAAGTGATAGGGCATCAGCTGATCTTCTCAAGAAGCTTCTAACAACTCCGCTTTGTTTTTCACCTCATATTTACGTATGCACCGTACAAGAAGATAAACAAATGGCGTATCAATTATTGCCACCATCACCTTCCATATGTACTGCGATACAATCATCCCGATTAAAACACCTGTTGGAACAATCCCCCAAAATGCAATCGTAATAAATAGAACGGTATCAAAAAGCTGACTGGTCATCGTTGATAAGCTATTACGTAACCACAGCTTCTTTCTTCCATGCCGGTGCTTTAAGCGGTGAAAGATAGATACTCCTAAATGCTGACTGACAAAATAAGAAACTAAACTAGCTAAAATAACGCGAAAGCTTCCGTTAAAAATCGTTTCAAAAGCAGCCTGTTCCTGAAAACCTGCTGCTGGCGGAAGGTGTATGGCAATAAAAATAAAAATCATTGCAATAATTTGTGTGAAAAATCCTGCTTGTATCGTTTTGCGGGCAGCTTTTTTTCCATAAACCTCGCCAACCACATCCATTATCATATACGTAATCACATAAACAATCGCTGCAGCCGGCAATACAAAACTTCCCATTTGAAACAATTTGACCGACAAGACATTCGACAATAATAATAAGCCAACAAAGATGGCGTTAAAATAAATATACATTCTCCTGTTCCCTTCTCTTCAAAGGTGCAAGGATCTTAGTTTCCCTCTATCGATTATCGATGGTTTCCGGATACATATCGTGCTGCATTAACCGGTTTTCTGCCATCTTTTCAAATTTAGTTCCGATTTTTCCATAATTGCAATACGGGTCGATGGAAATCCCCCCACGCGGTGTAAATTTCCCTCTTACTTCAATATAACGCGGATCCATCAGCTCAATTAAATCATTCATGATAATATTGATACAGTCCTCATGGAAATCACCATGATTCCGGAAGCTGAACAAATATAATTTTAAAGACTTACTCTCTACCATTTTGATATTTGGAATATAGCTGATATAGACGGTTCCAAAATCCGGCTGATTCGTTATCGGACAAAGCGTTGTAAATTCCGGACAGTTTAATTTTACAAAATAATCACGATTTGGATGCTGATTATCAAATGTTTCTAAAATCTCAGGTGTATAATCAAATGCATATTTCGTTTCTTTATTCCCTAGCAATTCAATTCCTTGAAGTTCTCTTTCATTTCTTCCTGTCATACTCGTCAGCTCCTTTGATTTTCTGTTTCCTCGCAGTTGAAAACTTCTTTGCACAAACTAAAAAAAGCCGTGCTCCCAAAGAACACGGCTTGATAATCGCAGGTTGTCCTTAGTTTTTTATAGAGGGTTGAAGCTAAGAACCTCTGCCTGAAGTTTAAAATAACACTTCATATTATAAGAATAGATCACAGGCATGTCAAATTTTCTTTTTATCCCAGCCGTCCTCTGTCACAGCCAGAATCTGGGCTATGAGACTATCCTTCCACATCCTCACCAATAATCCGCACTTCCCGCTCTAACTGCACATCAAATTTCTCTTTCACCGTTGCTTGAACAAATTGAATTAATGAAATATATTCGGATGCTGTAGCGTTTTGTTTATTTACAATAAAACCGGCATGCTTTGTAGAAACTTCCGCTCCGCCAATTTGCTTTCCTTGAAGATTACAGTCTTGAATCAGCTTGCCGGCAAAAAAACCGGGCGGACGTTTGAACACACTGCCGCAAGACGGGTACTCGAGCGGCTGTTTGGATTCTCTTTTATATGTAAGATCATCCATCATTTCTTTAATTTCTTCTTTGCTCCCGGGCTTTAATGCGAATGTTGCTTCCAATACAATATAACCATTGTCCGGAATATTACTTGTGCGATAGCTGAGGTCTAATTGCTCTGCTGTTAATGTCAGCAGTTCGCCGTCCTTTGTCGCAACTACCGTGCTTTCCAGCGCATCTTTAATTTCTCCGCCATATGCACCTGCATTCATATACAACGCTCCGCCGACAGAACCTGGGATGCCACAGGCAAACTCCAACCCGGCAAGCTCTTCATTTAAAGCAAAACGGGAAGCATCAATAATTCTTGCTCCGCTCTGAGAGATAACTTTATCTCCTTCTCTCCAAATAGCAGACAGCTGCTGCAGGTTCATAACGATCCCGCGGATTCCGCCATCCTTCACAATCAGATTAGAACCATTTCCAAGCATTGTAAACGGTACATTTTCCTGATTAGCAAAGCGGATAATCGCCTGCACTTCTTCATAAGTCGACGGGGTAATATAAAAATCCGCTTCCCCGCCTAATTTCGTATACGTATGTTCTCTAATCGGCTCGTTCACCAATACATTCTCTTTATTGGTATGTTGAATTAATTGATCATAAAGATGATGGTATTTATTCATGCTATCATTCCTTTAATTTGTCAAAAGCTTTTATCTATTTGACCTTTATATTCTCATTCTTTTTCTGCTTTGTTAGAAACAGGCATTCAGCTTACTCCAGTTGGGCATTTCCGCATAACTGAAGTAAGATAATTTGATAAATCAATCCTATACCATTGTAGTTGATTCGCTTTAATCTTGCCACAAAAAGCTATGAATCAATTTATCAATTTGCATACTTTCGTGCAGGGCACTGTGTGTCAGCTGCGGGTCATCAATAATCGTTTCTTTGAAATTTTGCTCGGGTATCATACTCCTCAGCGCCTTCACACTCTCCGGGACTGCAACTGCGTCTCCTGTACTGGCAATGCTGTACACATCCACATCCGCCGGAAACATATTCTGCTGCAGTATATTTATCGCATGCGAATCGGGTTTCAAATCTTCTGCAGCTGCATCTTGATGAATTTCAAAATATCTTTCATTATAAATGCCATCAAATGGACTGCCGATGGCTACAAGTTTATTAACAGATGGATAGTCATTCCTTACATATTCCATCGTATATTTCACCGCCAGAATACCGCCCATAGAATGTCCGACCAGGTTAACTTCCTCCACCCGATAATTTTCCTTGAGATGAAGAAGCACTGCCGCAATCCATTCTGTACTTTCCTCAAAGCTTGCACGATTATCCTCTAAAACAATCTGTACAAACATGGGCGCATATCTTCCGTTATTTAAGTTATAATCGACAATATCTCCGTTCTCTGTCACATAGTAGATAAACCCTTTATTTCCCCATTGGTACGTATTTTCAAAACGGTCAAGCATATGACCAAATGAATTCTCCGTTCCTTTATAACCATGTATAAAAATCGTCGGTGCTCCAGTATACTCCTCTGCTTGCGTTTCATCGTTCTGGTAAAAATAAATACCTGTTGCAATGGCGCAGACAACCAGGAGACCCAGGACAATACCTGCAATCTTCTTTCTCATTTATTTCCCTCAATTTCTGTTGTAAATCTAAGTACGTCTCATGCTCTGAAGTACATAGCTATTATAACATCCTTCCTTTGCTGGAACACCTTTTCTTCTGCTTTATGTGTTTATTTTTTTACTGCATTAACATATTTTATTGTTATAAAATTAAAGTAGAAATTTTAAGAAAATAATGATTAAAAAATAAGCATCTGCTGGAAGCACTGTGTTCATTCCTCCTCCATGGCTATCTACAAAAAGAAAGCAAATAGAATCTGCTTTTTAAACAGCATTCTATTTGCTTTCAACCATTATTGAGCATCCGTTCATAGAAATATCCCGTCCGATAATCTATTTCTGCTTATAAGTATTTACATAATATGATTAATGATGATGGTCGTCATCTTCATGCTCATGATCGTGGCCATGATCATCTTCACTGCTATCTTCATGGTCATGACTCTCGCCTTCATGGTCGTCAATCGTAATTTCTGTAACAGGAGACTTGGCAACCGGATTATGATCATCATCGTAAAGAACCGCAAGAACTTCCTGTCCATCTACTTCTGCATCACCCATATAAGAATCCCCGTATTGATCTTCTGCCACCGCCCATTCCTCTTCAGCAGAATCACGTATGTACCAGTGCCAATGATCCAAGCCTTCCTCTTCTGTTACCGCCTCTAATTTAAAAACATCGCCTGTATGGTAATGGTCGGATAACCCTTCAATTTCGATATTTTCCGGCACATCATCGAAGGAAGCTGCTTCGTCACCATGAGCATGGTCGTGCCCCTCTTCTTCATGATTTCCTTCTGCATCTTCTTGACTGCCAGTTCCTTCTTCCTGATTATCTGCTTCCTCATTCCCGGATTGACAGCCGGCTATAAACAGGAAACTGATTAAGCCTAATATAATTCCTAATTGCCAAAACTTCTTCATAGAAACACTCCTTCCATTATACGTAATGATTACGTTTCGTAATGATTACGATTAAATTATACATAGATGCCTATTAATGGTCAAGAGATTTTTTAAGGTACTATTTCTTCATAGACATGAAAATATGCTGCCATACTATGCTGATCGAATGATATGATTGCTGCTGTCACTAATCGTTTGGGCAAAAATGGCCTGAGACCTGATTCAACTCTAAAAAAAAGTCTCAAGCTCTCATAACCAAATATCATGAGAGCTTGAGACTTTTTTTTATCCTTTATTTCACAACAAGTACTTTACACGCCGATTGATGAACAATCTGCGTACTGACGCTTCCAAGCAGAAATCTTCCTACTCCTCCAAGTCCGCGGCTTCCTAAAACAATTAAATCTATTTCCTTTTCTTTGGCATATTCAATCACTTTAGAACCTGGATTACGGAAAGAATAATCTATCAAAACTTCTGTTTCACATGCTATTCCATCCGCTTCCAACTCTTTATATATTTCATGGATGGCAGGACGTGCTTCCTCTGCCAAATCGTCCATAAATGCACGGGCAAGGGCTGCATTTACAGTCGGCCCGCCATTGGAAATAACGGTAACCACATGGACAACGGCGTCTTCTGCAAGCTTCACCTGCTCTTTCGCTTCTTCTACTGCTTTTTTACTAAGGTCGGATCCGTCATAAGCTACTAATATATTCATACTCATCCCTATTCCTCCCTATCTCGTATTGTCTTCCTATTATTATCGTAACACATTTCCTTTAAAACGTTTACAAATTCATAAAAGTGTTGAAAAAGCGTCATTAATTTACACAGTGTAACTGACTGTAAGAATCCCGCCTCATAAATGAAGAATGATGGTCTCTCTTTACGGAAATTCTAACAGTCAGCAACGACCAATTAATTCTACTATATAAATTGAAATTAATAGCTACCGCTACAACGGGTTTCATGGGGCGAGTAATCTTAGGCCCCAGAAAAACACTACGCTTTCCGTGGGCCCCGAGCTCAGCCTCCTTTAAAGAAGACTTGCTGATTGGCAAGCCGTCAGGCGCAGACAGAAGCAAAGTCGCACTTATGCCCCGCGGGTAGAAAAAAAGAAGTTCGCTTTTTTTCTGCGGGGTCTTCCCTCTGCGCTTTCCCACGACGGACAGGACGTCCTAGTGTCGGTCGTTGGTCACAGGACGTGACCGTTCTTAGCCGACCAGGAGTCTCCGTGTTTTTCTTCTGGGACTGGGACTGGGACTGCGGTTACTCGCCCCACCGAAAACCATTGCGGTTACTCGCCCCATCAAAAACCGTCGCTAGTTACTGTTTTCAATCATTATTTCGTCATTTTTATAAGAAAAATAAAGTGTAATTTCTTACTTCAATTTATATAGCAGCAAAATCCGCTGAATTGCATTTTTATTTTATAGAGTGATATTGGACCTCGTCTCCATTCATACTGCATATATAAGAAAAACCGCAATCTGTTAATATCTCTTTAGCTTCTTCAAAATGAGCGGCAATCTCTTCCGGACGGTGCGCATCAGAACCTAATGTGATAATCTCTCCGCCAAGCTTACGGTATAATCGCAATAAATTTTTACTTGGCAGCGGTGCATTCATGCCATATTTATAGCCGGATGTGTTTAATTCGATTCCCTTGCCTTCTGAAATAACCAGTTTTAATATTTCTTCCATTATATCCTGGGGCACATGTTCCCAGCCTCCAGATGCATATCTGCTGACTAAATCAAGATGACCTAAAATATGATAGTTTTTAAAATTTTTCAGGCATTCATAGTACTCTTCAAAATAAATACGATATGCTTCATCTACGGTTCTGTCTTCAAAAAATTCACCGGAATGCAAATCCTGTTTATTTGCCGAATGCATGGAACAAATAATAAATTCCGGCTCTAACTGATTAATAAAATCGGATGTCTCCTGTAGCACATGCGGCTGCACCCCTACCTCAATCCCTTTGCGGATTTGGATTCGATCCTGATATTTCTCCCGCAGCCCTTCTAATTTTTTTTGATAAGCTTCTTTATCGAAGCTAAACTCCCATTCCTTATCCGGATAATCCACATCTAAATGCTCTGTAAATGCAATTTCCTTCAACCCTTTGTTTATCGCTTCCTGAATCATCTCCTCCATCTCTGCATCGCAATCTGCCGAAAAGCTTGAGTGCATATGAAAATCATACATAAAAGTTATGCTCCTTTCATTGACTTTTTTTCTGAACATTACTATAATACTAAATAACTTTAATTAGATAAAGCATTAAATTGATAAAGCGTTGAATGCGAAGGAGAATTTTATGAGAAATAAACAACTGCTTCATACCATGTTTTACCCGAAACAATTTTCAAAAAAACGTCATGTTATCCGTACCTTAACCGACCGCTTTTCTAAATTTGGATATCAGCAGGTAGAGACGCCTGTTTTTGAAAATTATGATTTATATAACGATGTCCAAGGAACTGTCAATACAGCCGATATGCTGAAGCTGATTGACCCCTCTGGAAAAGTGCTCGTACTGCGGCCAGATGCAACCATCCCGATTGCCAGACATTATACCAATTTGCAGGAGGAAGTAGCAACCGGGCGTCTCTCCTATGTGCTGGATATTTTCCGTTCCACGACAGAAGAACGCTCCCGCACACAAGCAGGTGTAGAGCTGTTTGGAGAACGTACCCCGGAAGCAGATGCAGAGCTGATTGCATTAGCTGTAACAAGCTTAAAAGAATTAGAGATTCCTTCTTTTAAAATAGAAATCGGTCATGCTGCTTTTTATAAAGAATTATTACGTGAGGCTGACCTGGACGCCATGCAGCAGAAAGAACTGGATCAATACATCCAGTCGAAAAATATCTCGGAGATTGTTCCCTTTTTAAAAGACTTGGGGCTGGAGGCTGCCTTAATTGAAAAGCTTCGTAAAATTCCAATGCTATACGGAGATGCAAGCTTTGTTATCGATGAAGCGGAGAATATTATCTCGTCAGACAAGATGCGTGAAGAACTGGACTATGTATCAAGAGTGTACCAGCTTCTCCAGGATTATCAGGTGGATTCCTATATTTCGATTAATCTCGGCCTGATTAACCATATGAATTATTATTCCGGCATTATCTTTCAGGGCTTTGCGGAGGGGCTTGGCCAGCCCATCATGATGGGGGGACGCTATGATTATTTAACCCGCTCCTTTCATCAGGAAACGCCGGCAATCGGCTTTGCTTTTGAGGTTGATTTGCTTGTTAACCTGCTTCCCAGTGTCTTTACTGAAGCTGAAATCATCGAGCTTCGTTATGAAGTTTCTGAACGCCAGCGTGCTTTTCAGCTTGCAGAATCCCTCCGGGCAGCAAATCAGACAGTCATTGTAAAGACGATTGATAAAAAGGAGAATCGCTCTGATTCACCGGAGATACTCGTAAAATCTGAAGAGATAGTATATAGTAAACAAAAAGAAACAGCAGCGTTTAAGACAAATCAGGAATTACTAGATTGGTATTTTAGAAAGGAAGTTAAATGATGCAGCCAGTAACTATCGCTTTAGCTAAAGGCCGCCCTGCAAAGCAATCCATTGATTTATTAGAAGCAGCAGGAATCCATTTTGAAGGCTTTCATGAAAAAACCCGTAAGCTCGTTTTTTTTAATAAAGATAAGACGTTGCGATTAATCTTTTTAAAAGGGATGGATGTTCCGATTTATGTTGAAAAAGGCGCTGCGGATATCGGGATTGTCGGCAGAGATAATATTATTGAAACAGAAGCAGATGTTTATGAAATCCTTGATTTAGGGATTGGAAAATGTAAATTCTCTGTCGCCGGAAAAAAAGGAGTCTCCCTTCCGGAAAATCAGTCGTTAACGATTGGCACCAAATATCCGAATATTGCCAAGAACTTTTTTGACAAGCGTAATCAGACAATTGAGACCGTACATCTCAATGGCTCCGTTGAGCTGGCGCCATTAATTGGGCTTGCTGATTATATCGTTGACATTGTCGAGACTGGAAACACCCTGCATGAAAACGGGCTAGAGATATTAGCAGATATCGAGACCATCAGCACGAAGTTCATTGTGAATAAAGCAAGCTTTGTAACACGTTCAAAAGAAATTCAAGATGTACTAAAAAAATTGGAACAGGTTGTGAGTGAGAAAAATGCAAATTCTCCGTTATGAAACATATAAACAAAATGTAAAAAATACAGAAAAAGCAACACAGCTGGTGCAGCAAAATTTAGATGAGCAGGTTTTGGAAATTATCCGTGCTGTACAGGAACGCGGAGATGAAGCTGCCCTTGCATATACTAAAAAATTTGATAAAGCTGATTTATCCTCCTTGCTTGTTTCTGATGAGGAATGGAATATTGCCTTTGATAAAGTAAAATCTGAACAGCCAGCTCTCTTTCAAGCATTAACAGAAGCTGCGGAAAACATTCGCCAGTACCAGCGACGAACCAAAGAAGAAGGTTTTCAGTTCAGTCCGCAGCCCGGCATTCGTCTCGGCCAGAAAATTACACCGCTGGAGCGTGTCGGTGTTTACGTTCCTGGAGGAAAAGCAAGCTATCCTTCCACGGTATTAATGGATGTGATTCCAGCTGTCGTTGCCGGTGTCGAGCAGGTTGTGATTACAACCCCTCCCCGCCCCGACGGAACGATTGATCCTGTTGTTCTGACAGCAGCAAAAATCGCCGGTGCGGATCAGGTATTCAAAATCGGCGGAGCTCAGGCTGTTGCTGCTCTGGCCTATGGAACAGCGAGCCTTCCTAAAACAGACAAAATCGTTGGACCCGGGAATGCTTTTGTCGCCCGTGCGAAGAAATGGGTATTCGGCGATGTCGCTATTGATATGATTGCAGGACCAAGTGAAATCTGTGCCTTTGCTGATAATACCGTTCCTCCTTCCTACGTTGCTGCTGATTTATTATCCCAGGCAGAACATGCGGAGGATGCTGCCTCGATTTGTGTGACGACAGATGCTGCTTATGCAGAGAAAGTGCAAAAAGAGGTTGTGCGGCAAATCCCTTTACTGGAGCGTGCAGCTATTATCCGTGAATCGATTCAGACAAACGGAAAAATTATTATCTGCGAGGATGAAGCACAAGCAATCGAATTAATTAACACGATTGCTCCTGAACACCTGCAATTAATGGGGGAAAATGCGGAAGAACAAGTGGAGAAAATCAAGCATGCTGGAGCTATTTTCATCGGCCCGTATTCCAGCGAGCCTTTAGGTGACTATTTTGCCGGCCCTAACCATACGCTGCCGACAAATGGGACAGCGCGCTTTTCCTCCCCGCTCGGCGTGTATGACTTCATGAAAAAATCGAGCACCATTCATTATTCAAAGGAACGGCTGCTGGATTATGCTGATACCATTATTACCATTGCTGAAGCGGAAGGCTTAACCGGACACGCAAATGCAATTCGAATTCGAAAGGAGAACAACGATGCGTCAAGCTGAAAAAGAACGGCAAACCAAAGAAACGAATATCTCCCTTGCTCTTAATGTAGATGGAGAAGGTAAATCAGAATTAAAAACAGGGGTCGGCTTTTTAGATCATATGCTGACTCTCTTTACCAAACATGGCGGATTAGATTTACAGGTAGCATGTGATGGAGATTTAGAGGTAGACCAGCATCATACGGTAGAAGATATCGGTATTGTCCTTGGTCAGGCATTTAAGGAAGCATTAGGAACAAAGGAAAGCATTAAACGCTATGCAACAGCAACAACACCAATGGATGAATCGCTCTCTTCCATTTCCATCGATATCAGCGGCCGCTCCTTTTTAGTTTATCGTGTAGACGGGTTAAAGGACAAAGTCGGGAACTTCGATACCGAATTAGTGGAAGAATTTCTGATTGGCTTCACCAGCCATGCCAAAGTGACCCTTCATGTGGAAGTTTTATACGGAACCAACACTCATCATATGATTGAATCCATCTTCAAAGGATTGGGCAGAGCAATTCGTGAAGCGGTATCCATTGATCCGACGATAAAGGGTGTTCCTTCTACCAAAGGAAGCCTATAAGATTTTAAAAAGGAGGCTGGGGTATGATTGCCATTATTGATTACGGTGCAGGGAATATTAAAAGCCTGCAATTTGCATTAGATAAATTAGGGAAGACCTCTAAACTGACCATGGATCCAGAAGAAATCCATCAGGCGGATTCCATTATTCTTCCCGGTGTCGGAGCCTTCAAGGATGCGATGGAAGCATTACAGCGCTACAAATTAGATACGATTTTGAAAGAAGAAGCGGCAAATGGCAAGCCTATTTTAGGCATCTGTCTTGGAATGCAGCTTTTCTATGAATTCAGCGAAGAAAATGGCGGATGTACAGGACTTGGTCTTCTATCCGGTTCGGTAAAACGTATTTCAGATAAAGTCAAGGTTCCACATATGGGCTGGAATACGCTTCAATCTAATCAGCCTCAGAGCTTATTAAATCAGCTTGGCGAAAATCCTTATGTTTATTTCGTTCATTCCTATGCAATTGATGAACTGGAAGAAAAAACATTGGTCGCCAGTGCCGATTATGGCGGACGCGTACCAGCAATCGTGCAGGATAAAAATATAACAGGAATGCAATTTCACCCGGAAAAAAGCGGGGATATCGGTATTGCATTATTGAATAATTATGAGGAGATGATTTCATGATCATTTTTCCAGCAATTGATGTGAAAGATGGCAACTGTGTCCGCTTAAAGCAGGGCGATTATAACCAGCAGACAACCTATAATGACTCCCCGGTGGACACAGCAAAAAAATGGCAGGAAGCAGGCGGCGCCTTCCTCCACATGGTCGATTTAGACGGAGCCAAAACAGGAGATCCCCAAAATAAAGAAATTATCCTTAAAACCATTCAGGCATTATCCATTCCTGTTGAAGTCGGCGGCGGCATCCGCTCCCTGGACACGATCAGAGAGTATGTGGAAGGCGGAGCTGCCCGGGTTATTCTTGGAACCTCTGCAATCACTGATTGGGATATGCTAACCGAAGCAATTCAATTATATGGAGATAAAATCGCAGTTTCTCTCGACGCTCGGAATGGCTATATTGCGACAGATGGCTGGACAAAAAATAGCGATAAAAAAGCTGCTGACCTTGCGAAGGAATTAGAAGCAGCCGGCTTAACAACAATTGTATATACAGATATTTTAAAGGATGGCATGCTGCGCGGACCGAATCTGGAGGAGCTGCAAGCGATGCAGGAAGCAACCAATATGAATATTATTGCTTCCGGCGGAGTTTCCCGGAAAGAAGATGTCGCCAACCTTCAGGCTCTGGATCTTTACGGCGCGATTATCGGAAAAGCGCTGTATGATGGAAGCCTTCAGCTGGAAGACGTTGTAGAGGAGGACAATCATGCTCGCTAAACGCATTATCCCCTGCCTGGATGTAGATAAAGGCCGGGTCGTTAAAGGTAAGAAATTTCAGGATATCAAGGACGTTGCTAATCCTGTGGAATTGGCTGCACGTTATAACCGTGAAGGTGCAGATGAACTCGTTTTTTATGACATTACTGCCTCCAATGAAGAAAGGAACATTTTCCTGGATGTGGTTGAACAGGTTGCACGCGAAATCGCTATCCCTTTTATGGTCGGCGGCGGTATCCGTACCATCCAGGATATTCACAGTGTGCTTCATGCCGGTGCGGATAAAGTTTCGGTAAACAGTGCAGCTGTGCAGCGTCCAGAATTAATTAAGGAGTCCTCTGATAAGTTTGGCAGTCAATGTATCGTGCTCTCGATTGATGCCAAAAGAACAGCAGATGATGCGTTCCATGTATTTATTAACGGCGGAAGAAAGGATACCGGGATAGATGCAGTGGAATGGGCGAAACGCGGAGAAGCTCTCGGGGCAGGCGAGCTGGTTGTCAATGCCATGGATGCAGACGGTGAAAAAAATGGCTATCAAATCGAATTAACCAAAAAAATTGCAGATGCCGTCAATATCCCTGTGATTGCCAGTGGCGGCGCAGGTAAAATAGAGCATTTCTCAGAAGTCTTTGCAGAAGGTATCGATGCTGCACTTGCTGCATCTGTCTTTCATTACGAGGAGATTCCTATTCCGGAATTAAAAGAATATTTATCCTCACAAGGAATACCAATGAGGAGGAAAGCATAATGGAGATTTCAATTAAATACGATGAAAATGGACTCGTTCCGGCTATTATTCAGGATTACGCAACGGGAAAAGTATTGACTTTAGCTTATATGAACGAGGTTGCTTTAGTAAAAACATTAGAAACGGGTGAAACATGGTTCTATTCCCGCAGCCGCAAGGAGCTCTGGAATAAAGGGGAAACTTCCGGAAATAAGCAGATAGTCAAAAACATTTCAGTGGATTGTGATCAGGACGCTTTAGTTGTCCAGGTACAGCCGCTTGGCCCAGCCTGCCATAAAGGCACAACAACCTGCTTTGAGACAACCTTATCTGAAACAGAAAAACCGTTATTCTCTATCGTTAATGAGCTGACCGGCAAAATTAAAGACCGTAAAGAAAATCCGCAGGAAGGCGCTTATACAACGTACCTGTTTAATAAAGGATTAGATAAAATCCTTAAAAAAATCGGTGAAGAGTCGACGGAGGTCGTCATCGGTGCAAAAAACAATGATAAAGAAGAATTAACCAATGAGTTAGCTGATTTATTGTATCACTCCCTTGTTTTAATGGAGGAGCAAGGCGTAAGTTCCAAAGACATAAAAAAAATATTGAACGAACGCCATATTGAAAAAGAGGGACAGCACCGTGAGTAGATTTTGGAATCCTTTAATCGAACAGCTGGAACCTTATATTCCCGGGGAGCAATTAGATGACCCCTCCATTATTAAATTAAATACGAATGAAAATCCCTTTCCTCCTTCTCCAAATGTTATTGCAGCGATTGAGGAGGAGGCAAGGACGAAATTGCAGCTTTACCCGTCCCCTGCTGTCGATGATCTCAGGAAGGAAATAGGCAGCTGCTATGGATTAAAAAAAGAACAGGTTTTTATCGGCAATGGTTCCGATGAAGTGCTTGCGCTTAGTTTTATGACATTTTTTGAACCTGGAAAGGCTATTAAATACCCAGATATTACTTACAGTTTTTATCCCGTATATGCAAAGCTCTATCAGCTGGATGTGGAGGAGGTTGCTTTGGAGGATGATTTTACAATCTCTCCCCAATCGCTCTTCAACGCAGAAGGCGGCGTCATTTTCCCAAATCCGAATGCACCGACCAGCCTATATCTGGAGCTGGATGCGATTGAAGAAGTCTTAAAAAATAATCCGGATCACGTTGTGATTGTGGATGAAGCATATGTAGACTTCGCTGAAAGCTCCGCTGTTTCTCTGATAGACAGCTATCCGAATTTACTCGTTGTGCAAACCCTGTCTAAATCCCGGTCGCTTGCCGGTCTCCGTGTAGGTATGGCGATGGGGCATAAAGACTTGATTGACGGATTAACACGGGTGAAGGATTCGTTTAATTCCTATACCATTGACCGGTTAGCTATCGCCGGTGCCGTGCAAGCATTTCGGGATACCGCTTATTTTGAAAAAACACGGCAGGAAATTATTAAAACCAGAGAGTACTTTCGGCAGGAATTAGAGAAAAGAGACTTCCATGTCCTCCCTTCTCAAGCTAATTTTGTGCTTGCTTCTCCGGAAGGGATAGAAGCTGAGAAACTGTTTATGGAACTGAAGCAAGCCGGCTTCTTGATTCGCTATTTTAATAAACCGAGGTTAGAAAACTATTTGCGAATTTCCATTGGGACAAAGGAACAGATGACGAAGCTGTTACATGCTATAGACAGCATTACGGAAAAATAAGGTATTTATTTTAACCAAGAAGAATAGGTTCATAGAAAGCCGTTAGAGGAAATCCTCTAATGGCTTTTTATATAGCAAAAATTAAAGGTTTATATATTTTTCAGAAGTGTATATAAGAAATAAGGAATGTTTTTAAATCAGCCCTTATTCCAGGGGCTTGATAAACAATCTATTTTTCTATGATTGTTTTTAGAAATATCAGACCAAATGACTTCTATTCAAAAAGGAGAATGATAATGAGCACAAATATTTATGGGAATACACCGCCGCTGTTAGGAGCAAGAAATCTGACAAACCAAAAGAACCCTGATACCGATGTACTAATCTATGGCGTGCCTTGGGAAGGCGCTTGTACATGGGGAGATTATACGGGCTGTGAGCTTGGTCCAAAGCAAATCCGTTTATCCTCTGCCAGATACAGTACATACCTGCCGGAATTAGACCATATCAATGTAGAAGACCATCTAAGTTTAGGAGATGTCGGCGATGTCAGCATCGTTCCTCATGATGTGCCGGAAACCATGAATCGAATTGAGGACTTTGCAGAAAATCTGTGGAAAAGCGGAAAGTTTCTGGTCGGACTTGGCGGAGACCACGGTATTACTTATCCGATTGTAAAAGGTCTGACCAACACAGGCAAAAAAGTCGGTATTATTCACCTAGATTCCCATTATGATAATATGCCGCATCATGAAGGGGATAAGTTCGCCAGAAGCACCCCTTTTATGCGCTTATATGAAACGGAAGGTGTACGTAACGAAAGCTTGATTCATACAGGAATCAAAGGCCCACGTAATAAACCGGAAACAGGCAAGCATGCGAATGAAGCCGGCGCTGTAACGATAACCATCAATGACATCCGCGAGCAAAGTGATTTAAAGAAATATGCAAATGAAATCTATGAGATGGCTTCTAAGGACGTTGATGTGGTTTATTTGACGATTTGCAGTGATGTGCTTGACTTTGCTTTCAATCCGGGCGGACCAGTGGACGGAAATGGATTGACTTCCTATGAGCTTCTGACAATGATTTATGAATTTGCTAAACGCGGCCTTTGCGGGATGGATTTTGTAGAGGTCTATCCGCAGCAGGATTTCAATCAAAATTCAGCACATTTTGTATCGACAGCCGTGCTGTATGTATTGGCCGGTCATGTTCATGGCGGGCAAGCCAAGTAAGCAGGAAAAGGGAGCTTCCCCTTCCTGCTTATCATACAAAGGAGGCGTTTTACTTGGCGCAATCAAAATTAGTTGAGAAGCTCAAAATCATTGGACCGGGTGCTATCATTACGGCATCTTTTATCGGCCCCGGTACAGTAACTACTGCGACAAGAGCAGGGGCAGGATTTGGTTTTGCTTTGTTATGGGCAGTTATTTTCTCCATTATAGCGACGATTTTCCTGCAGGAAATGGTAGCCAGAATTGGAATTGTAACCAAACAAGGTTTAGGAGAAAACATTCGCGAATTATTCCAGAATCAAATTCTAAAATTCGCATCCGTATGGATTGTCCTTATTGCGGTTTGTGTAGGCTGTGCCGCATACATAAGCGGAGATTTATTAGGAACCTCTCTAGGTGTTTCTTACTTAACCGGCATCTCTGAAAATTATGTTGCGCCAATTATCGGAATTATTATTTTAATGCTCAATTTACTTGGCGGTTATAAATTTATTGAAAAAGTCATGATTTTTTTAATCGTTATTATGAGTATCACCTTTATTACCACGATGTTTGTCGCTGGACCTGACGTTCTCCGCGTTCTTGAGGGAGCATTTATTCCATCGATTCCAGACGGATCTATTCTGATGATTATTGCGTTAATCGGTACCACCGTTGTTCCCTATAACTTTTTTATCCATGCTTCTACAGTCAGTGAGAAATGGAACAATGTAAAGGATTTAAAAGCAGTAAGAACAGATACCATCCTTTCCATTACAGTGGGCGGGATTATTACCGCAGCAATATTAATTACAGCTGGCGCATTAATCCAAGGTACAGAGGTGACAAGCGTGGTCCAGCTTGCTTCCCCATTAGAGCCTCTGATGGGAGATTTAGCTCCAATATTTGTTAGTATCGGTCTCTTTGCTGCCGGTTTTTCATCTGCTATTGCTTCTCCTATGGGCGCTGCAGTGACAGTAAGCAGCTTTATGAGATGGGAAGGCGGATTTGCTAATAAGAAATATAAAACGGTCTTTAGTGTCGTCATCATTTTAGGAATTATCACTTCTGCAATTGGTTTTGAACCTCTAGAAGTATTGCTTGTCGCACAAGCATTAAATGGAATCATCCTGCCGCTTATTGCAATTTTCATCTTGGTTGTGGTTAACAGGAAAAACGCAATGGGGAAATATGTAAATCCATTGTGGTTAAATATTATCGGCGGTCTGGTTACTGCTGTTGTCTTCTTTCTCGGTACGTACAGTTTAGTAGATGCTATCAGCAGCTTTTTATAAAAAGAAGGAAGTGCTCCCCTATGGAGAAGCACTTCCTTTCCTTCTTTATTCATGAGATTTTTTCTTCTGTAAAAGTGTCATCCTGTCTGGTATTACGTAAACATTCGCCGAACCTTGCGATGCTTTTCAGAAATATTTCTCTCTGCTGCTTTCTAAAAATGAATTGCTTCGTCTTTATGAAGCTTTAAATTTGTTCTTCTATCTCTGCAGATTCTTTTAATTCATCTACTTTATTTGTATAAGCTTCCTGCTGTTTGTTCTGGATAACCATTTGTTCCACATCATCTCTGATTTCATCCAGGTCTTGCATTTCCTGGTCACCCATTTGTGCTGATAACTGATCATACATTTCCTGCACTTCTTCATCCGTTACTTCTGTATCTACTTCTTCTTCCATATATTGCTGTGTTGCTAAATCAAATCTGAGCTGTTGTGCAAATTGTTCTTCTGTTAAATTTAACTGCTCCAATGATTGTTGAAAGCCTTCTTCTCCGCCGCTTTCTTTAGCCGCATCTACTTCTTCTTGTACTTCTTCGTCGCTTACCTCAATACCGGCATCTTCTGCTTCTTGCATAATAAGCTCTTGTTCTACAAGATAATCAATGGTTTGATCCTGTACTGCTTCTAAATCTGAAACATCCTGACCGTATTGAGCAGACATTGATTTTACTAGAGAATAAGCTGCATTATATGCTGCTCCATTCACTTCTTCTCCATTTACAACAACGACTGGATCTTCTTCATCTAAAAATTCATCATCAGAGAATTCTACCGGATCCGGCTCTTGCGGTGCGGCTTGCTCTTCTCCCTGTTCTTGCTGCTCTTGTTCTTGTTCAGCGCCTTCTTGCTCGCCTTCGTTATCATCATTTCCGCATGCTGCTAGAAGCATGGTGATTATCATCAATATTGTTAGTGACAGTTTCTTCATTGAAACATCCCTCGCTTTTTTGATTTGTCATGTTCCATTCAATCATACATGCTTTCCCTGTTTCAAGTTTTCGAGCATTAATTTTTTTTACAGTTCTATAACAGTATGGCTGTATCTGGATTTCTTATTCTCTCAACAACTAAAATAAACAAGAGCAACGTAAAACGCTGCTCTTGTTTAAGCTGTTCCGAGAATATAAAAGTATGGATAAAATTAAACAATCATAACGTCTTCCTCTTTAAGATAATAATCAAAAATGTGACTCCACCAGCAATTTCAATAATAATTGAAACGACGCCCTGTGCATTAAATACATGGTTCATAATAAAATATGCGCCAGTTAATACCAAGAAACCAATAGCAAGAGCCATAGGAAAAATATATCTGTGATCATACGTCTGTGCTAATTGATAACTTAACGTTGCTACCAAAAAACCAAAGAAAGTAAGCGGTCCAACTAAAGCCGTTGAGATGGACATTAAAATAGAAACTAATACAAGAACATAAATGATACTAAATTTATGATTCAATCCTAAAGAACTAGAAATCTCTTTTCCGAGCGATAATACATTCAATCGCTTAGAATACGCAAGAAGAAGGAATGCTACGATAATTACAATCGGAATCGCAATCGGAAAATATGCTGCGTCCGCATTATTAACAGATCCAAACAGCTTTGCCTGTAAAATATCAAACTCGGAAGGCGCAAGCAGTTTTCTCATAAACGTTGACAAAGACCTTAGCCCCGTTCCAATAATGATACCAACTAAAAGCATAAGTTGTAAATTTCCATACTTTCCGGAAAGTAACCACCCATACAGTATCAAACACATCGCGACCATAATAGCTACTTGAAATAAAAAAGATCCAGTACCCATGTAACCTATAAATGCCGTGGTACCGAAGAAAAACATGGTACTCGTATGTATTGTAGAGTAAAGTGCTTCAAATCCTAAAAGCGAAGGAGTGATCACCCGATTATTCGTAATCGATTGGAATGCAACGGTCGCCAGACTCTGACAAACTGCAGCAATAATCATGGAAACAATAGCTACCATTCTTCTTTTAGCAACCGGGATAAAGGAAGGAGAGTCTATTGGAACCGGATTATTATAAACTAAAAGTCCATACGAAGAAAGAAGGCCCAAAGCAATCAGTGTTATCAATAGTATCCAATAACGTCTTTCCTCCTTTTTAGAACGAAAAGCTTTAGATGGTTTATCATTTTTAGGAAGGCTAGAATCCATTTTGACATTTTTTTCATTAGTATATTCCAATTCGTTATCCTAGCCTCCTTCTTCTTAATAAAATAACAATAAATACAACTGCGCCCACCGTTCCAAGTATCAAAGAAACAGGTACTTCAAATGGCATGATAACGGTTCGGGATATGATATCAGCGGCGGTTAGGGCCGCCATTCCAGACACACATACCCACGGCAGGTTACTTCTTAAATCATCGCCTCTAAACATGGAAACAATATTTGGTACAATCAAACCTAAAAACGGTAAGTTTCCAATAACAGCGGCAACAATTCCAACTGCAACAGCAATAAGAGCCGTACCAATAAGAACAATTGTATTATAACTTACTCCAAGGCTTTTTGTAACATCCTCCCCTAATCCAGCTAGTGTCAGCCTATTAGCATAGATGAAAATCAGAAAAGTAACTACAACAATCAGCCATAAATATTCATATCTTCCAACCTGAATTGATGCAAAAGAACCTACAAACCAGGTTTCAACACTTTGTGACATTTGAAAAACGAGCCCGACAAACGTGGAAACTGCTGAAATAACCGCTCCAAGCATGATTCCAATAATCGGGACAATTAAAGACGAACGAAGTTTAACTCTTCTTAAAAACAAAAAGAAAACCATCGTTCCTATAAAGGAAAAAATGATTGCTCCAGTCATTCTTTCAACTAAAGATGGTGCGGGAATTAATAAATAAACGATAACCAATCCCAAGCCTGCCCATTCAATCGTTCCTGTTGTGGTAGGTTCAACTAAGCGATTCTGTGTAATAAGCTGCATGACGAGTCCAGACATTGCCATCGCAGCCCCAGTAAGCATGAGTGCAGCTGTCCTTGGGATACGGGTAATGAAAAACATCTCCATTCCATCTTCGCGTCCCCGTATGTCATAAACTCCGACAGACATGGAAATAACACCTAAAATAATAACAATGAGAATTGCTAATATAAAAGGCTTCGTCCATATTTTTTGATGATTAGAATGCAGGGGCTGAGAGTTCCCAGCCCCAAACATTTTTTGTTTTGTATTTTTAAGCACTATAGTTATACCCCTCTAAATTACTCTGCTAAAGTTTCTGCAAGATCTTCAAATAATTTAGTAAATGTTTGTATGGATTCATTTGTATACGTGTCTGCCGGCGCATAAACGATTTGTTCTTCAGAAACAGCTTTTGTGTTTTGAAGAGCAGGTGCGTTATCGATTACATCTTGAGCAGGACTTGCTTCCTCTTCAGACGATACAGCAGCATCACGGTCCATGACGAAAAGCCAATCAGGATCTGTTTCTGCAATAGCTTCAACAGAAACATCATCACCTTGGTGGTCTGCAGAAGCTTGGTCAATTTCTAACGCTGGTGTCCAATCGAAAATATCATATAATGGTCCCCAAACACGACCGGAATGAGGAGCTGCAAAATTAATATCTCCTCCAGATACTATAACACTCATGATTGTATCTGTCCCGTTATAAGCTGATTTAGCATCTTCGATGGATTGTTCAAAATCAGCTATTAATTGTTCAGCTTCTTCATTTTTATCAAAAATTTGTCCAAGAGAGGTTGTAATATCTTTAAATCCGTTCTCTAAATTTTCTCCAGGTGTATCAGCTTCCTCAGAAACATCAAAATTAAGATCAATAACTGCTGCATCTGGCACTAATTCTTTTATATCTTCATAAAATCCTCCAAATCTTTGGCCCACAATAACAAGATCAGGATCTGCAGCTGCGATAAGTTCAAGATTTGGTTCACGATGGTTTCCTATATTTTCAATGGATTCATCACTTGCATAAGGTATATCCTCAGGTATTAAATCTCTTGGAGCAGCAGCTAATTCAACTCCCCAATCAGATAATGTTTCAAAAGTTCTATTATCTAAAGCTACCACGTTCTCTGGATTTACTGGAACTTCAACGGTTCCATGAGCATCCGTAATTTCAACCGTTGCATCTTCAGAAGAACCCTCCGTTTCAGCAGACTCATTTCCTTTGTCATCGGCCTCTTCGTTTTCACTGCCTGAATCGGAGCAAGCAGCCAATACCAAAGCAAAAATTGCGAATATTGCTATAATAAATGTTGACTTAAAAAAGTTTGATTTTCTCATTTCTCCTACCTCTTCCCCTATGTATATTTTTTTGATGAGCAGACTATTGGATTGATTAAATCAATACCCGCATTATATTTTGCGCTTGATTTAAAAAATAATTCCTGTTTTACTATAGTGCATTGCTATAATCTAATACATTGATAATGATAATCAATCTCAATTAGCTTGTTTAAAGTATATCAAATAAAAAAACATTGTCAACTGTATTTTTTAATCTTATCTCTTGTACAATTATCACCAATTAAAAATTCCATTATTCTCGTTTTATTCTCAACTGCAGTTGCGATAACCCAGATGAGAATAGTTACTTAAACAATGGAAAGAAACCGCTTTAACACGGTTTTCATGAAAATGTATGACTATTTGGTTGAAAACGATGTTACACATCATCGGCATGCGTACTCCTGACGAAAGAAGCACGCATGGACCAAATCAATCGTTTTCAAGCAGCCGCTACCTGCTCAAGTCAGGTTATCATAGCAAAGATATATTCATTGAGAAAGCATAAGGTTTGGACATTTCTAAGAAAGCAATTATCGGATAAACCCATCATATATAGGATTCAAACATCTAGCTGCTTTTACTTATATGTGAGTCAAAGTATACACAAAAACGACAGCCGTTTTGCATATGGACTGGAATATGCATATCATAGATTTCGTTTAATGCCTCTGAATTAATGATTTCATGTGTTGGACCGTTTTTTACCAGACGCCCGTCTTTTAAAGCTACAATCTGGTCTGAATAAACCGAAGCAAAGTTAATATCATGCAATACAATCACAACTGTTTTCCCCAGCTCATCGACAAGCTTGCGTAATATTTTCATAATCTGTACAGAATGCTTCATATCCAAATTATTCAACGGCTCATCCAATAAAATATATTCCGTGTCTTGGGCAATAACCATGGAGATAAACGCACGCTGCTTCTGACCGCCAGACAGCTCATCTAAGAATTTATGCTGAATATCTGTTAAATTCAAATATTCAATGGCTTGATCAACAATCCGATTATCCTCTTCATTTAAACGGCCTTTCGAATAAGGATAACGGCCAAACGATACTAATTGGCGAATCGTCAGTTTCACTGTGAAAAAATTCGCTTGTCTTAAAATGGCAATGCGCTTCGCAAATTCATTTGATTTCATATTCTTTACATTGTTTTGATCCAGTAATACATCTCCTGTATCTGCATCAAGCAAACGGCTTACCATGGAAAGCAGCGTTGATTTCCCTGCACCGTTCGGTCCGATAAACGATGTAATTTTATTAGGCTGAATTTGAACCGATATATCATTTACAATAGATTTATTCCCATATTTCTTTGTCAATCCTTTAATATCAATCATGTCATCGCCCTACTTTCTTTAAGTAATTAAATAATAAATGGAATTATGTGGAAAAAGGATAGCTAATGTAATTAAGTGTAAAGCTTCATTAAATATAAGGCATTTCACCAAAAATATATTAACCTTTCTTATCCTGAAATTTTACTCAAACTAATCTAGATAATAATTATTATCAAGTTCTAATTGTTCTAAATAATAATGATATTCATTATCAATTAGATAACAATACCTAGTATATCAAATTTTCAGCCATCGTCAATGGCTGATTTATGTAAATATGGCGATAAACAAAAAAACTGCCGGGAACGACAGTTTTTTTGTTTATTCTGTTCAATTTTTCGTCAAATTTATTGATAATAATATGGTCAATCAGGGTACTCCCATTCATTTACAGGTTTATATGGAATAGATTACCACATTTATTTATTCTCACAACCATCACCTGTACAATAGGAGGTTTTATTCTCATTTGGGTTCAATGATTGCAAAACAGGCGCTTCCTGTTCTTCTTGCCATACCTTTTCAAGTACCTGTGTAAAAGCTGCTTCAGGCTGTGCACCGGACACGGCATATTTTTCATTAAAAACAAAGAAAGGAACGCCCTGGACACCAAGCTGCTTTGCCAAATCTATATCTTCATTGACTTTATTACGGAATTTACAGCTGTCCAATACATTTTCAACAGTCTCTCTCTCCAAACCCACTTCTTCCGCTAACTGAATTAGTGTCTTTTTATCACTCAACTGTTCGGAATCAGTAAAATAGGCTTGAAAAAAACGTTCTGTCAGTTCCGCTTCCTTTCCATTCTCGGCAGCTAATTTAGCAACTCGATGCGCGTCAAATGTATTCCCGTATTTCATCGTATCAAAGCGGTAGGTCAAGCCTACTTCTGCTGCCTGCTCCGCTACCTGTTTATTCATTTCATATACTTGCTCTAAAGGCATTCCCTTCAGCTCAGAAAAAGTTTCTGCGAAGTTCTTTCCCGGAAGATGCTGTGCATCCGGATCAAGCTGGTAGCTTCTAAACTGAACTGCTACTTGTTCACGATGTGTGAATTTCTCCAAGGCATGTTCAAACCGGCGTTTTCCGATATAACAAAAAGGACATACAAAATCAGACCAAATTTCAACTTTCATTTATGTTCACCTCAATTTCCTCACTTATTTTAGCATAAGGAAACCTGGGAACAAAGTAATCTGCATTCCTTCTTTAGTCATATTTGCGAGTCTCTTCAACCGTCCCATCTGCACGATAAACCATCAGGGAGGTTCCTTTATTTTTAGCAATGTCTTTCGCTCTTTTCACCGCTTCCTCTTTTGTATCAAATCGTTCACTTGCCTGACTGGAACCGGAAGAGCCGACAGCCCATCCTTCTTCCTGCTTATAGACTTCCTCTCCCTCCTCCAGCCGCTCTGGATTATTTGTTTTTTCTTTTCCTTCCTTTGAGCGCTGGGTCGGTTTTCCGCTTTTTTCATAGCTTTGAATTTCTTCTTTATCCGCGTTCTTATACCATTCTTTAGCCTGCTCCGTAGCTATCGGAATTGCCCTGTCCTCCTTATAGCCATCATCCAGCATGGAATTTGCGATATCAATGGCCTTTTTACGGACAGGTTTTTCTAGGTTTTTCATTGAGCTTGGATAATCATTCATTGTCCAAACCATTAAAATGCCTCCTTTTTTCCGTAGTGTAAGTAGCTGTAAGGTTCACTTTATAAGGAGTTTTCCCTTTTCAAAACACATCAAACATCTTTATAGCCGATTTTTCTTCTAAAACGTCACTTGGCCTTTAAGCATCGGTGTTCTTGCCGGAGATATGTCCGCTGCGAAGGTTTTCGGTGGGGCGAGTAACCGCAGCAATGTTGTCAGGTTAATGCGACCGCTGCGGCGGACCGTTTTGCTTTCCTAGGGGCACGCTCTTCAGCTAACTTTTGCCAAGAAGAACACTTGGCAAAAGTGGATCTTCAGATGGTGCTGATCCCTCAGGAGTCAAAACGGTCCGCCTCCGCTAGTAAGATATTCTATACGTGAAAAACAACTCAACAAACAGAAGTTTGATCCGATAGATCATATTTTTCATGCTGTATGGTAAAATGTTCCGCCAAGATTACTTTCTGTGCATCGAAGCGATTCCCTGTATTTCATATCCATACTGTCATGATTGGGTTGTTCAGACGAAAGCTGCTATTTCCTTCAGCTCATTAAAATTTTATTTCTTTCATTCGCTGTAGAATCCTATCAGAGCGCAGGCCAACCACGCAGACTCCTAAGTGGTTTGCAGGCTAAACCCGTGACTCCTGCACTTGCACGTCCTGGGACTGCGATTACTCGTCCCATCGAAAACATTTGTACGTCGGAAAGCGGAGTGGTTGGCCGGAGCGGAGCTATGCACCATCATCAATTCCAAAAAGGCCGGATATTTCACCAAAATGCAAGCATGGTAATGAAGAACATGTTCATCTTGGAATAGCAAGATATATTTGCTTATTCTTAGGTGCGAAAGTTGAGTATTTAAGGAAATTCATTAACCTGACAACATTGGTAATCGCAGTCCCAGTCCCAGGGTGAAGATCCAACAGGTAAAAAGTGAATTTCTTTTTTTACCCGCGGGGCATAAGTGTGACTTTAGCTCTGTCTGCGCCTCTCGGCTTGCCAATCGCTAAGTCTTCTTTTCACCCGCGGGGCATAAGTGCGACTTTAGCTCTGTCTGCGCCTCTCGGCTTGCCAATCGCTAAGTCTTCTTTAAAGGAGATGAACTCTGGGGTCACGGGAAGCGAGGTATATTTCCGGGACCTAAAATAAGGCGTGGAATTCTCCACGCCTTTTTGCTCGCAAATTTATGCATCTAACAGCGATTTTCCATTAATGGATACACGCTTTGTATTTTTTAGTTCATTTAAATCGACTGCGCCAACGCCAAACATCGTCATCTTCAGCTCTAATTCCAATTGTTCCATTGTCTGAACAACGGCTTCTGCTGATTCTGTGGCTGCCTGGAGCAGATGCCTTGCATACCCGATAATATCTGCACCAATCGTGATGGCTTTCGCAGCATCTACGCCTGTTTTCATGCCGCCGCTGGCAACTAAAGGCGCATCAGGAAGCTGGCTGCGTACTGTGACCAGACAATCCTTGGTTGGATTTCCCCAGTTATTAAATGCCTCCGCAGCTGCCCGCTTTAATGGGTCTTTCGAGCGCAGCTTTTCCACCTGGCTCCAGGATGTTCCGCCCGCTCCAGCAACATCAATATAAGAGATGCCGGCATCATACAATCTTTTGGCTGCTTCCCCGTCAATGCCGAATCCTACTTCCTTTACTCCTACTGGCGCTTCCACCTGTTTACAAACCTGTTCAATTTTTGGCAGTAAATCTTTGAAATTCAAATCACCGCCGTCCTGCACAGCTTCCTGCAATGAATTTAAATGGAGTACGATGGAATCAGCCTCTGTCTTATCAATAATACGCTGGCATTCCTCTGCTCCATAGCCATAATTTAATTGGACAGCACCAATGTTTACGATTAATGGCACAGTTGGCGCCTGTCTGCGAATAAGGAAAGAATCCTTATGCTGCTCACTTTCTAAAAATGCTCTTGTCGAACCAATTGCCAGTGCCCAGCCTTTTTGCTCTGCCGCTATAGCCAAATTTTGGTTGATCGTGGTCGCCAGTTCGGATCCGCCAGTCATGGAACTGACTAGAAATGGCGCCTGCAGTGCTTTGCCTAAAAATGATGTTTCCAATGAAATATCAGCAAAATCAATTTCCGGCAAAGCATTATGAAGAAAGTGAATGCCTTCCAGTCCTGTAGATTTATTTACACCCTCTACGTCTCCTTCCAGACAAAGGCGGATATGTTCTGTTTTACGTTGGTTAATTCCTTTTTCCATGAATGTCCCTCGCTTATCTCAAATTATCAAACTATTTTTGCAGAGAGTAATGACATTTTCAATCATTCATCCTCTGCTTTTAAAATAAATATAAGTATGATTTTTTAATTTCCTTCGTTATCGTTACATCTAGTGTACTTGTTTCCTGCAATAATTGAAAGGCAAATGATGCTGTTTCAAAAGTTCATGTCCATTTGTCTTTCAATAAGAAAAAATTCAGTTGACACTTGTATTTTCTGTTATAATAGGACTACTTAGTTACGTTTTTAGGAGGACATAATGAAAAGAGATAATGCAAAAGCTTTTGCCGCAAAAGCGCATCAAGGGCAAGCACGTAAAAATTCAAATGAACCGTACATAACCCATCCTGTTCGTGTTGCAGAACGTTTAGAAAAAGAAGGCTGTTCTGATGATTTAATCAGCGCCGGATACTTGCATGATGTTGTTGAGGATACCAATGTCAGCATCGAGGACATTGAGCATCAGTTCGGAAAAGAAATTGCTGACCTTGTTGCTTCTCATACGGAAGATAAATCAAAGTCATGGTGGGACAGAAAAAAAGCGACAGTAGAACATTTAAAAGATGCTCCAAAGGAAGTGAAATATCTGATTATTGCGGATAAATTAGATAATCTCTTAGAACTGGAGAAAGAGCATCAACAGCTGGGCGACGCTATTTGGAAGAATTTCAATGCCGGCTATAATCAGCAAAAATGGTACAACGAGGCAATCGCAGAAAAAATGTATGCTCACTTATCTCCTGATGAGATTCCTTCTTATTTTAAAGAGTTTGAACAGGCTGTTAAACGTTTTTTCAAATGATAAAGGAAACACCTTCTCTCTTTAATAAAGGAAAGAAGGTGTTTTTATTGTCGTTTGTTAACGTGAATTCATTTCATTCGGATGCCATCCGCTGCGAATATTACGATCCAGCGCATCGATTGTTTTTATTTCTTCTTCGTTTAATTCAAAATCAAACACATCCAGGTTAGCTTCGATACGGGAAGGTGTTACTGATTTTGGAATGACAATCAAATCAGACTGTAAGTGCCAGCGCAGGATAACTTGCGCAATGGTTTTCCCTTTGTTCTCAGCAATTTGTTTTAGCGCTTCATCTTCTAAAACATCTTTTCCATTCATGAGAGGGCTGTATGCTTCTATATAAATACCTTTCTCCTTACAAAAGGCACGCAATTCTTTCTGTTGCAAGTATGGGTGGCACTCTACCTGATTTACAGCTGGTACAACCTCACATTCTTCTATCAAACGTTCTAAATGCTCTATTTCAAAATTACATACGCCAATCGCTTTTGCCTTGCCGTCTTTATATATTTTTTCCAACGCTTTATACGTATCGATATACTGATCATGCTCCGGTGTCGGCCAGTGAATCAAATAAAGATCCACATAGTCTGTACCCAGTCTTTCTAAGCTTGCATCAAAAGCTTTTAAGGTTTCTTCATAACCGTGGTCTGCATTCCACACCTTTGTTGTAAGAAAGATTTCTTCACGAGGGACACCGCTGTTTGCAATTGCTTGCCCAACGCCTTCTTCATTCCCATAGACTTTTGCAGTATCAATGGAACGATAACCTGATTTTAATGCATGCTCCACAGCAGGAATAGCTTTTTCATTTTCTACCTTCCAGACTCCGAAGCCAAGCTGCGGCATTTCTAAGCCATTATTAAGTGTAATATATTTCATATTCTTGGATGACCTCCTGCAAATGATTTTATCACGGATTTATTTCCTTCAATCCATATTGCATTTTTTAGTTTACAATAACAGGCAGGCAAAACAAAGGAATGTGCTTGGTTCTACTATAGAGATACCAGTAGCTCACCAAAAATCTCCGGTCCGCAGGCTGTTCATCCACTCAAAAAACAATTTTTAGTATGGTCATTTACCATACCTATCGCTTGCATAAAGGAATAACAAATCACCGGTCCTACAAAGGAAAATCCTCTCTTTTTCAAATCCTTGCTTAGCTGTTTTGATAAATCTGTTTGAGCAGGTACATCCTCATGCCGGTCCCAATGGTTCACAATCGGTTCTCTGTCAACAAAGCTCCAGATATAATCATCGAATGAACCAAATTCTTTTTGAATCTGCTGGAAGGCCTTCGCATTTTTAATGACAGATTCAATTTTACGCCTGTTCCGGATAATTCCTTCATCCTGCATCAATGCTTCTACTTTTTCATCTGGATAAGCAGCGATGATATCGGCTTCAAAATTATCAAAAGCTTGGCGGTAGTTTTCCCGGCGCTTTAAAATTGTAATCCAGCTTAGTCCTGCCTGCGCCCCTTCTAATGTCAGCATTTCAAATAAATAGCGATCATCCTGAAAAACAGGCCGTCCCCATTCTTCATCGTGATATGCGATATAGACAGGGTCTTCACTGACCCAGGCACAACGTTCCTTATTCATCTTCCTCACCAATGGCGACTTCATTTTTTTCATAAGAAATCCAGTCGCTGAAGCTGCCAGGATATAGCTTCACATTTTTAAAACCGGCATTATCTAAAGCCAGAATATTTGGGCATGCCGAAACACCAGATCCGCAGGAAACGATAATCTCCGCATCCTTATCTAATTTGGAAAAATGCTCCCTTAACTGCTCCTCATTTTTCCAATTACCGTTTTCTTTTAAAACACCCTTCCAAAAATAATTGACCGCTCCCGGAATATGCCCTGCACGAGCATACATCGGTTCCTCATCGCCTAAATATCTTGCAGGCGCTCTGGAATCGATAATCGTTGTCTCTTTAGACGCAAGCTTTTCCTTGACCTCCTCCATATCAACATAGCGATTTTCCTTCTCGTTTCTGCGAAAGATGGTCGGCTGAAGATTGGGAACCGTTGAGGTCAGTTCGCCTCCCTCCGCTACCCACCTGTCCAATCCGCCATCAAGAAGATATACCTTCTCATGACCTAAATAGTCCAGCAGCCACCAAAATCGCGGCGCGAACATATCATTTCCCTGATCGTACACAACAACCGTTGTCTCATTGGAGATGCCTAGTTTTCCAAGTTTATTTGCAAATAAATCCCAGTCGGGTAAAGGGTGATTTCCGCCATGCTTACCTGCTTTTCCGGATAAATCTCTATTTAAATCCATATAGACAGCACCAGGTAAATGCCCGTTTAAATAAGCTTTCCGCCCAGCATCAGCATCCATTAAATCAAATCGTACATCTACAATAACGACATTATTTTGTGGTAAACGTTTCTTTAATCTCTCTACGCTAATGATGTTTCTCAAAATCTAACCCTCCCATATGCTTTTTTCTTTTTCTAATCATATCATTCCTAATTTATTTTAACAGAAAAAATTTTCTGCAGAAATTAATAATTTTGCTTCGTAAAGGGTATTCGTAAACTCTGTTAAACATGTCCACGCCCAGAAACTTTTACTGGTTTAAGGCTTTATACTGTACTTTTTGAAAGCGCATGGATACGGTTTTCAGCTTGAGTATGGTAAAATATACAAAACGTTGTAAAATTAAAATAGCAGAAATTTTTGCTTCAAAGGAACAATTAAAATTTATTCAGAAGGAGTCTTTTTGATGAAAGAACAATTAATCAAGCGTTTAGAAACCTATGCAAAAATAGATACCCAGTCGGATATGCATTCTCAAGCCACACCCTCTACTCCGGGGCAGTGGGATTTAATTAAGCTATTGGAGAATGAGCTGAAGGAAGTTGGTCTGGAAGAAGTATCTTATGATGAAAATGGTTATTTAATGGCTACATTGCCGGCGAACACGGATAAGGATATCCCGGCAATCGGTTTTCTGGCACATGTAGACACAGCAACAGACTTTACCGGCAAAGGAGTGGCTCCTAAGGTTATCGATTATAAGGGTGGAGACATTGTATTGAATGAAGCTTTACAAGTCACGCTTTCTCCAGAAGACTTCCCTGAACTTTCCGGTTATGAGGGACACCAGTTAATGGTGACTGACGGTACAACCTTGCTTGGAGCGGATGATAAGGCAGGCATTGCTGAAATCATGACTGCCATGGAATACTTCATCCATCATCCGGAAATTGAGCATGGAAAAATCCGTATTGCTTTTACCCCTGATGAAGAAATCGGACGCGGACCGCATAAATTTGATGTGGAACGCTTCGGCTGTGATTATGCTTACACCGTGGACGGCGGTCCCTTAGGCGAATTGCAGTATGAAAGCTTTAACGCCGCAGCTGCCCGAGTCACGTTTTACGGAAACAGTGTTCACCCGGGAACAGCGAAAAATAAAATGGTGAACGCCGGAAAAATGGCTGCACAGTTTATCAATAAATTCCCAGATGAAGAATCTCCAGAGCATACAGAAGGATACGAAGGTTTTTATCATCTTATTTCTGTAGAAGGCGATGTGGAAAAATCAACAGTCTATTACATCGTTCGCGACCACGACCGGGAAAAATTTGAAACTCGTAAAGATACACTTCAAAAGTATGCAGAAGAAATCCAGAGCGTATATGGAGAGAAAGCCGTTGAGTTAGAAATGAATGATCAATATTATAATATGCGTGAAAAAATTGAACCCGTAAAACATATTGTAGATATCGCTGAACAAGCAATGAAAAACCTGAATATAAAACCGATTATTCATCCAGTCCGCGGTGGTACAGACGGCTCACAAATTTCATTTATGGGATTGCCGACACCGAACCTATTTACTGGCGGCGAAAACTTCCATGGAAAATTTGAATATATTTCTATCAATAACATGGAAAAAGCAGCAAAAACGATTGTTGAAATCGGTCGTTTGTTTGCAGAAGAAAAAGCATAATCAGGTTGAAAAAACAAGAACCAATTTCACTGGTTCTTGTTTTTTTTATTATTCTTTTTCCTGAAATTATTTCTTCACTTTCCTTTCTTTTTCACTTCCATACATCATATAATATATATTGAAATGCAGATTACTACGCTCTCTATTTAATAAGCAGGTTCTGTACTGCATCATTTCAGAATTATGGGAATCAGCCTGCGGATTGTTTTCATCTTTTTTCGAGTTATCGTATACCTCAAAACAGATTGGAGAATAATTCTCGTTACTGATCACCTCCTATTATTTTTTATTTAAGAAAAACCAAGAATACCGCTTGGTCTTTAAAACATCGGTGTTCTTGCCGAAGAGATGTCCGCTACGGGAAGTCGCTTTCCGCGGGCAACGGCTTAGCCTCCTCGGAAGAAAACCGCTTCCTGCGGGGTCTTCACCTGTTGCTTTTCCCGCAGGAGTCGACTTCCCTCCGCTCCCATCTAAGTGGAATTATGTTTTATTTGCTTTTTCACAAGGAAATAACGCAAATTCTAGCGGAAGAAATACATGGAGACTCCTGTGGGAATGCGCAGTGGGAAGACCCCGCAGGAAAAAAGTGTTCTTCTTTTTTTCGAGGAGGCTGAGCTCAAGCCCACGGAAAGCGGAGTGTATTTCTGGAGCGGATATATTCAGCATTTTTTTATACTTTCTTATTCTTTAAAATAACTCTGCACTTCAAAATTAGTTAGCTGATCATAGTGTTTGAGTTTCATTCTATTAAAAGCAAGGAGTTAACATGATATGCAAGGATTTAGTTGGATTATCCTTTCAGCAATTTGCTTCGTGCTGATTGGCTGTGGACCACAAGAACCATCTCAATCACAGGAAGATGTTCCGGCATCGGAACAAACAACATCAGAAGAGCAAAACGAAAAGGATGAAAAGCAAGCAGAGGGACAACAGACAGAAGAAACAGAGCCGCCGGATGCGGTGCTGCAGAAATTTGATACAGATGATGCTGTATTACAATTAAAGAATGCATTAAATGCCCTCGGTTATGATTTAGAAGCAACAGGGGAATTTGATGAAGAGCTTACTTGGGCTATAACAGATTTCCAGCTACAATCAGAGGACTTATTGGCTTCAGGCGTATACGACGAAGAAACCAGAGAAGCCTTGCTGCTGTATTTTGAGGAAGATACATCGATTGAACCGGGCGAAGGGTTAGCCTTGCCTCCAGAAGAAGCAGAAGTAACCGAAGCTGGCACAGAAGTTGTCAGTAACCCATATGACGAATTAGCATTGGTGAATAAAAGCTTTGCCCTTCCAGGTGATTATATCCCGGAAGACTTAATCGTACCGGACGTCCCTTTCCCTTTCACGGAGGATTTACCTCAAAAGTATATGCGTGAGAATGCTGCACATGCCTTAGAAGAATTATTTGAAGGTGCTGAAGAAGCAGGGTTAGAAATGTTTGCCCAATCCGGTTATCGCTCTTATGACCGGCAGAACGATATCTTTACAGCGAATGCCTCGCAGCATGGAGAAGATCATGCCAATACGTACAGTGCACGTCCTGGAGAAAGTGAGCATCAAACTGGACTGGCTATGGATGTCACCAGTGCAGAAGTCAATTTAGAGCTAGTAGAGGAATTCGGCGAGACAGAAGAAGGACAGTGGCTTGCTGAAAATGCTCCAGAATATGGCTTTATTATCCGTTTTCCTGAAGGTAAAGAAGATATTACCGAATATCAATACGAGCCTTGGCATCTTCGCTATGTCGGTGAAAAAACAGCCAAGTATATAACCGAACAAGGAATTACACTGGAAGAGTACTATGAAGAACAAGCTGAATAAAGTAATGAAGAAAACACCTTGAGAAGCAGCTTTCCAAGGTGTTTTCTTTCTTTATCAAATAAAATAATCTGATCGGCCGTAATCGCATTAACTATTTTTAAAATACGAAGATAATTAATACAAAAAGAGAAGGAATAAGCAGCATTTCAATAATCAAAGGAATCCGCATTTTCCCGGCAGTTTTATATATGGTAATTAAATGCGCCAAAGACAAAATAGAAAAAACAACTACAAACAGATAGACAGAACCGATTGCAATATTCGTAGACAGAATAAGTATGGCTAATAAAAACAATACGAATACCTTAAGCACACTAAATAAGATATCTGCCTTAAACCATGCAGGTATCTTTTTATTTCCTCCCATTACATCGTCCCCCATTCCATATACATGTTATCGTATCATATCGGCGGACAGGATGGTAAGAATGAAAAATAACAGATTTTCTTCTAAATCTCCATAAAACATCCTTTCTCCGATGATATGTTAAAATGGATATGGAAAATTAAATACAGAAGGGTTGATTATATGAATAATAATGAGTCTATAAAACTAACCGCTTTATCTTCTAAAGGCGGATGCGGCTGTAAAATCGGGCCGGCAGATTTACGTCAGGTTTTACAATCCCTCTCCCCTGCAACGGATAATCCTAATCTATTAGTCGGGTTGGATACCAGCGATGACGCGGGAGTTTACAAATTAAATGACGACACAGCCATTGTTCAGACACTCGACTTCTTCACTCCCATTGTAGACGACCCTTATTCTTTCGGGCAAATTGCCGCTGCAAATGCGATCAGCGATGTCTACGCAATGGGCGGAAAGCCGATTACAGCATTGAATATTGTTGCCTTTCCAATTGCTGATTTAGATAAACAGATTCTTTCCCGTATATTAGAGGGCGCAGACAGCAAGCTGAAAGAAGCTGGCGCAGCCTTAGTCGGCGGGCATTCCATCGACGATAAAGAACCAAAATTCGGATTGGCTGTTACTGGAACAATTCATCCTGATAAAATCCGTACAAACAGTGGCGCAAAACCCGGTGATGTACTTATTTTAACTAAACCAATTGGTGTAGGGATTTTAACGACTTCGATTAAAAGAGGCTTGTTACAGGAAACAGAAATAGACCGGGTAACTAACGTCATGGCAGCATTGAATAAAACGGCTGCGGAAACAATGGATAACTATGAAATACATGCTTGTACCGATGTTACCGGATTTGGCTTGCTTGGACATGCTTCGGAAATGGCAAAAGGAAGCAGTGTCGAAATTCAGATTTCAAATCAGCACGTACCTGTTTTGCCAAGAGTAAAAGAACTTGCGGAGAACGGCGCAGTGCCAGGTGGTACGAAGAATAACTTTAACTATTTAAAAGATGATGTTACATTTACGGAATCACTGGATCAGGTTGACCAGTGGATACTATGTGATGCGGTTACCTCCGGAGGCTTACTGGCTGCTGTAAAAGAAGCAGACGCAGAAAAATTACTTTCGGATCTGCGAGATAAACATATTGAGGCTGCAATAATTGGCCGCGTCACTGATGGGAACAATGGACATATCACGGTTGAAGAATAATTCGTTTATTAGGAAGTGAAGGTATGTTTCAAGATATAGAGTTACTTGATTTATTAAAGAAACAAAAAGAAGAATCTTTTTGCTTAGTTGATGTGCGGTCTCCGCAGGAATTTGCTGAATTTCGTATTCCAGGAAGCATCAATATTCCTGTTTTTGATAATGAAGAACGTGCTGAAGTAGGCACGATTTATAAACAAATTGGTCCTGAAGCAGCAAAGGAAAAAGGATTAGAGATTTTTTCTATCAAGCTGCCGGAATTTATTGCCCAATTTCAATCCCTTGGGAAAGAAAAGATTGTTTATTGCTGGCGCGGCGGTATGCGCAGTAAAACCGCTGCCACCGTTGTCGATTTAATGGGACAGCAGGTTTCCCGCTTGAACGGCGGCATTCGCTCTTACAGACAGTGGGTGGTAAACAAGATAGAGCAACAGCAGTTTTCTTCAAAAATGTACGTACTGAATGGTTATACCGGAACCGGAAAAACCATTTTGCTGCACAGGTTAAAGCAGCAAGGCTATCCAGTACTTGATTTAGAAGGAATGGCAAATCATCGAGGATCAATCTTCGGCCAAATTGGACTGGAGCCGAATAATCAAAAAACATTTGAATCTTTACTGGTTCAAGAAATGGAACGCTATGACCAGGCACCTTTTGTTCTATTAGAAGGAGAAAGTAAACGTATCGGCAAGGCAACACTGCCTTTATCGTTACATGAAACGAAAGAGGCCAGTATGCAGCTGTTTATCCATTTACCCTTAGAGAAACGAATTGAAAATATATTACGCGAATATAATCCAGAAGAGCATCAAGCGCAAGTAATCGAAGCCTTCGCGCGAATCCGGAAGCATATACACACACCTGCAGCGAAACAAATAGCGGTAGACCTGGAACAGGGAAATTTCCCATCCGCCGTAGCGCTACTGCTGGAGTATTATTATGACCCTCGGTATGAGCATACGCTGCACCACTATCCAGAAGACAAACAAGTGCATATCCATGCCGATGATTTAGATGAAGCTCTGGATGCAGTTGTGAACTTTATCGAACAGAAAGAAAAGATAAATATCAAGCTGTAAGCAGTATTTGGATAACCTCCCCTCTAATTAATCAAGGGGAGGTTATTTATGCATTGAGCAAAATTTGAAACTTCAGTTCGTGAACGATGATGCAGAAGCAGATCCTTTTTCATCGGCCTTCACACAGTCAATGGCGACCACCAGTGCAATCATGCTGGTTTCCATCTCTTCCTTGACGACTTGTACCTTGTAGCTGTCGCCCCAACTAAACCACTCCTTGCTCACTTCCCCGATGATTTCACCGCGCTGGTATACCTGAAAGTTCATATCCCACCAATTCCCACGCACTTCAATCCCTGCTGCATCAATGGTATAACGTGCTTTGAAAAAGGAAAGTCCCTTCTTGATTGCTAACACTTCCTGTCCATTCACCTCCACAAAAAATTTCGGTAAAAAGCTGAGTGTTTTTTTCTTTATAAGCGCTACTTCCTCTCCTTCTGCATTCTTTATAGAAAAAGTCTTAGGAATCCGCATAAAGCTTCCTTCCACGTAATAAACATCTTTTTCCTCTTGATCCTTTACCGTAAACTTTTCATTGAAACTGAATACTTTTTGCTTTATATAGAGTTGCTTCATCCTTAGGTCTCCTTTATTATTCCGATTATATCTGCATTTTTCTATGGAACTTCAATTTTTTTCACGCAGTTTAGAGATGCATTTATTATGTATTACTTAAATAAAGCCGATAAAGTTTCATTCTTATCTTCATTTTATAATATATCACCAAGGTAATTAATAAAGCTTTTAAATACGACTTTTAAGAACATCGCCTCCTTTCTCCTAAAATAGCACCTTAACTTGACTATCAAAGCCCATTCCATGCATAAAAAGTAATTATCTGAACAAATTAGAGATAATCCCAACAACGAGGTGTTCTGTGCTATGTCCTATCGTAAATTACGAAAAAAGATGCATTATAAAGAGCAAATTCCTGATTCAACAAGCGATACACAAAAAAGCATAGGCACTTCAATTACTGAAAATCTGAACTTCATCAAACAAAAAACAGGCAACAGTCCTGATATCATTATCCGCACACTTGCCATTAGTCACGATCCAAAGGTATCTGCCGCAATCATTCACGTGGACGGGCTAGTGGACAATCCTACGATAAATGAGTTTTTAGTGCAGACAATGGAAGATAGCGTGCAGGAAAAATTACAGAACGAGGATCTTTTCACCGTTTTCACCGAAAAAGTAGTTGCGGTCGGCAGTTTGGAAACGATTAACGATTGGGATACCTTATTTCAATCTCTGCTGTCTGGTGACACAGTAATTCTCCTGGATGGAAAAAACGAAGCGCTGATTGCCAGTACCAGAGGCGGAGAAAGACGCCCCGTCGAACAGTCTGACTCAGAAATAACATTACGCGGATCCAAAGAGGGGTTCACCGAATCCATTAACACCAATACTGCACTCGTGCGCCGAATTATCAAAAACCCGAATTTATGGATGGAATCCATGAATCTCGGGAAGCAGACGAATACAGACTTGTCGATTATGTATATCAACGGGATAGTTGATGAAGACATAGTGAAAGAGGTCCGCCAACGCTTGGGACGGGTCGATCTCGATGCCATCCTTGATTCAGGCTATATTGAACAGGTAATTGAAGACGAGAGTTCAGGGCTGTTCCCAACAGTTACTCATACGGAAAGGCCGGATGCGGTTGCCGGAAACCTTTTGGAGGGCAGGGTGGCTATTTTTGTCAACGGAACCCCCCATGTGTTGATTGTTCCTGCTATTATGATTCAATTTTTTCAAACACCGGAAGACTATTACGTGCGCTTCCCGATTAGTACTTTGATTCGGATGCTGCGCGTTTTCATGTTTTTGATTTCATTAATAGGCCCTGCTTTTTATGTAGCAGTTACCACCTTTCATCAGGAAATGATTCCAACAGACCTGCTCGTTATTATTGCCTCACAGACAGAATCCGTACCTTTTCCGGCGATTGTAGAAGCGCTGATAATGGAGGTCACTTTTGAGATTCTGCGGGAAGCCGGCTTAAGGATGCCGAACAAAATCAGTGCGACCATCTCCATTGTCGGAGCGCTCGTTATCGGGCAAGGGGTCATTCAGGCCGGAATCGTTTCTCCGGCAATGGTCATCGTCGTTGCGACAACAGCCATTGCCAGCTTGGCTACTCCCAATTATGATATCGCTATTTCTGCCCGTTTGCTCCGCTTTGCTTTTATGCTGAGTGCAGCGATTGCCGGGTTTTATGGCATCATCCTTGGATTAATTATGCTGATTGTTCATCTCGTCAGCCTGCGTTCATTCGGGATTCCCTATTTGGCACCATTTGCCCCATTGGTACCAAATAGCTTGAAGGATTCCATTATGCGCGGACCAATATGGTCATTTAATGAAAGACCGAAGTCCCTTCATCCCCAAAATCGAGTTCGTCAGGGCAATAATCAACGACCTTCTCCTCCAATAAAAAGGGGAATGATGAGGGCGGATACGAAAGAAGGAGATAAAAATGAGTCGTAAATGGATAATTCCTTTTTTCATGGCGATCTGTCTACCTTTCCTTTCTGGATGCTGGAGCAGTATCGAATTAAGAGATTTAGCAATCGTCTCGGCCTATGCGCTTGATAAAAGGGAAGACGGCACATATGTCGGCACGTTTCAACTAATCAATCCAATGAACGTGCCCGGGGCCCTTCAAGGAGGAGCCTCCGGGCAAAATCCAAGCATTGCCACCTATACAGCGACAGGAGGCAACCCGCTGGAAGTAGCTGACCGTGCCTCCACCGTTGTTTCAAGAGATCTCTATTTTGCACATACCAGTCTGCTGGTTATCAGCGAAGAGCTTGCCAGGGAAGAAGGTCTTTCCTCAATTTTAGATGCTATGGAGCGCGGTCTTGAATTTCGGACAACGACGAATATAGTGGTTAGCCGGGATGTGAAGGCAGGCGATTTTGTTCAAGTTTTAACGGCGATTGATCAAGTCCCCGCTGAAAAAGCAATCAAGTCATTAGAATTTACAGAAGAACTGTACGGAGAAAATATAGCTACCAATCTGCAGAAATTTATCAATGCTTCTGTTTCGACAGGAGAAGAGCCTTTAGTCAGTGGTTTTACTGTGAAGGGGGATATCGAAAAAGCAAAAACCATGGAACAGCTTCATTCATCCGATGGCTCAGCGACCATTGAAGTCAATGGTATGGGCGTTTTTAAAGAAGGCAAGCTGATTAATTGGATTGATGGAGAAAAGAGTGAGGGAACACTCTGGGTATTAGATCAAATCCAGCAGGCTCCTGTAAATATTGATTGGGAGGATTATAAAGACGCCATCGCCTACAAGGTAGTACGCCAAAAATCAAATGTAGAGGCACAAATAAAGAATGGCAAACCGGCAATTTCAGTGCATATCCGTGCAGAAGGAGACCTCCGCGCGATAGAAGCGCCAGTCGATGTGACCGACCCGCATGTATTATTCCGGATTGAGGAAGCATTACAGCAGAAAATTAAGAAGGAGGCCGAAGCAGCAATCCAGGAAGCACAGGTAACCAAAACCGATATCTTCGGCTTTGGTGAAAAACTGCATCAATCCGAACCTGATAGATGGCATCAGCTTGAACAAGAGTGGCAGGATGTTTATTTTCCTGCATTAGATGTCGATGTGACAGTGGAAGCCTTTATTCGCCGTACTGGAATGCGAAATAACCCGTATCTTTTTGATTTGAATAAGAAAAGCGAATAAAAAGGAGGGAATTCGTTTATGGAAAAGGCAAAAATCAGCACAAGCCAATTGTTTATCCTTATGATTTTATTTCAGCTGAGCAATTCGCTGCTGATCCCTCTTGCGATGAAAGCTGGCCGTGATAGCTGGGTAGCGATTCTTGTCGCAATGGGGGTGAGCATCTTCTTATTTTTTATCTATCGGGCGCTATATCTGTATTATCCTTCACTCTTGCTGACGGACTACACAGAGAAGCTGATTGGAAAAGTTCTGGGACGAGCATTGGCATTCCTGTATATCCTCTTCTTTTTATATTGCGCTGCGAGAGTCTTACGGGAATTTGGTGTCATGCTGCTTTCATTTGCCTTTCCAGAAACTCCTCTATTCGTTGCGTGTGCCCTGATGATCCTTGTAGTTATCTACACTATATATAAAGGAATTGAGGTCGTTGCCAGAACAGGAGAACTGCTTTTTGTCGTCATGCTTATGCTCGCATTCTTTCTGTTTCTTCTTATTGCTATCTCAGGCTTGATTGATATCTCAAATTTAAGACCAGCTCTTGAAGATTCACCAAAAGTTTTAAAAACTGTATTTACAGAAACACTATATGTTCCCTTTGGCGAAATCATCGTATTTACAATGATTTTTCCTTATCTAAATCAAACAAAAAAACTAGGAAAAACAGGAGTGACAGCAATCAGTATAACTGGCGTCGCTCTGGCGTTCACCACGATTTTGAATATCAGCGTTCTCGGTATTCCTCTTATTGAACGTTCCCTCTTTCCTTTATTAACGACCATTCAGTCCATTGAAGTCGGTGGTTTTTTAGAACGTCTGGACGTTATCTTTATTCTGGCTCTGGTAATTGGAGGATTTTTTAAAGTAACGGTATATACATACTGTGCCCTCATAGGAACAGCGAGCTTATTTAATATTAAAGAACCATCAAAGCTGGCTTATCCGCTGGGGATGGTAGTTTTATTTGTATCCATGATTATTGCCAGTAATTATTCGGAGCATATTGAAGAAGGGTTAAAGATATTTCCGCTCTATATCCAGCTTCCTTTTCAAATTATCATTCCAGTTACCCTGCTTTTCATTGCCTTTATTAAGAACAGGAAAAAATAAGCGGATCTGGAGAGCTGTCCAAGTATGGATAGAAAATTATTTAAAGACTGACTGGAGAGTGATAGAAGTGAAAATTATTGGTATTTCTCTGACTATGTTCATCTTATTAGCGGGCGGTTCCTTAGGAATCGACCTTATCAAAGGATATGAACTCCCCGCTATCAGATCACTGAATCCTTTATATGTGATGGAAATCCCCGAGCTGGCTATCATGTATCTGCTTCTTCTTTTCTTATTTGTTGATCCTGTATTATCTTTTTTGCAAAAAAAACGCAACCGGAAGAAATGAAAACAGAGCTTACCCATAGCCGCCTGGATAAGCTCCTTTATAGGATATAGCGAATGTCAAACCCACTTCGTCGTGATCACTTTTTTCCTCGTATAAAATTGCAGCCCATCTTTTCCATTCGCATGCAAATCTCCGTAGAAAGAGTCTTTCCAGCCAGAGAATGGGAAGAATGCCATCGGGGCAGGTACACCGATATTGACACCCAGCATTCCCGCGTCAACCGTTTCACGGAACTGGCGAACCTTTCCGCCATCTCGTGTAAAAATACAAGCGCCATTCGCAAAGCGTGATTGATTCGTTAAAGCTATCGCATCATCCAGATCCTTTACACGAGCAATCGATAATACAGGTGCAAAGATCTCTTCTTTCCAAATATTCATTTCCGATGTAACATGATCAAAAATGGTCGGTCCGACAAAATAACCTTTTTGTTTCACTGCTTCGTCTTTTCTGCCGTCCCGAATCAGCTTTGCGCCTTCCTTTTCGCCAGTTTCAATATAATTTAATGTCCGTTCTTTGTGTTGTTCGCGAATGACTGGACCAAGAAAAATTCCTTCGTCTAACCCATTGCCAATTTTAATTTCATTGGCTTTTTGAGTGAGGCGTGCGATAAACGCATCTGCAACAGATTCCTCAACAGCTACCACAGATGCGGCCATACACCGCTCCCCTGCTGATCCAAATGCGGCATTCATAATTTGGGTCGATGCGTTCTCTAAATTTGCATCGCTCAATACGATGGAATGGTTTTTTGCACCAGCAAGTGCCTGCACACGCTTCAGATTATCCGTCCCGCGTTTGTAGACATATTCTGCTACGGGCTGAGATCCAACAAAAGAAATCGCTGCTATCTGCTTATGGTCTAATAAACCATTTACTACATCATGGGCTCCATGAACGATGTTAAATACACCAGCAGGAAGCCCCGCTTCTTCCAGTAATTCTGCTAACCGATTCGCTAACAGCGGTGTCCGTTCGGAGGGCTTCATGACAAACGTATTTCCTGTTGCAATAGCCATCGGAAACATCCAGCACGGCACCATCATTGGAAAATTAAACGGAGTGATTCCAGCAATAACACCAATTGGATAACGATACACACCAGATTCCAAGTCGGTGGCAATCGATGGAAGCTGCTCTCCCATCATGAGGGAAGGAGCTCCGGCAGCAAACTCTACATTTTCAATTCCCCGCTGTACTTCCCCATACGCTTCCGCATAGCTTTTTCCATTTTCAATGGTAATTAATTTGGCGAGCTCCGCCCAATTGGCAACGAGTAATTGCTGATATTTAAATAGGATTCTCGACCGTTTTGGTACCGCTACGTCCTTCCAAGTTTCAAAAGCTTCGCGAGCAGCCTGAATTGCATGTTCCACATCCTCTTGTGTTGAGATAGGTACATTTGCTATTGTCTCTCCAGTAGCCGGATTATAGACAGGAGCTGTTTTATCTGTTTTTGCTTCTATCCACCTTCCTCCAACATAATTTTTTAATTCGTTTACTTTTGTTTGAGTCAACTGAAACCCTCCCTATATTTTAATCAATATTCTCTATTAGAAGATGTTCATCCCGGAATAACAAGATATATATGCTTATTCTTAGGTGCAGAAGTTACGTTCCTTATTTAAAAAACATTAATTTACTTTTTCATGAAATACTTTTTTCAAGACTTTCATCATAAAATCAAAATCATCATCCGTACTGGACAATGGCGGGCTGAGTGTCAAAATATTATTATGACCGGCGACGGTATCCCCGTTTTTCCCAATGATTAATCCATTTGCCTTGCATGCAGCAATCAATCCTCCGACAAATTCTTGGGAGGCAGGCTTTTTGGTAAGCTTATCTTCAACGATTTCTATGCCGATAATCAAGCCTATACCGCGGATATCACCCACAAAGTCAAGATTTCGCAGCTCATCCAGACCGTTTAGAAGACGATCCCCCGCTTCCGCTGAACAGTTAAATAAATTTTCTTTTTCCATAATTTCAATGTTTTTTAATGCCAAAGCACATGCAGCGGGATTACCGCCAAATGTATTTACATGACGAAAATGACTATTTTCTTTACCATCCTTAAATTTTTCATAGATGTCTTTTCGAACAGCTGTAATCGATAATGGAAGATAAGCACTCGTCAGCCCTTTTGCCATGGTGACCATGTCCGGTTTTATATTAAAATGCTGATGTCCAAAAGCTTTTCCTGTCCGGCCAAAGCCACAGATAACCTCATCGATAATAAGCAGGACGCCGTGACGGTTACAAATCTCTTGCACCTTTTCTACATAAACAGGATCCGGAATCAGCACACCGCCCCCTGTAATGAGCGGTTCCATAATAACTGCCGCAATTGTCTCCTTCTGCTCCCAAATGATGGTTTCTTCTAATTCTCTGGCTCGTGCTATATTATAATCCTTCGTAGACATTCCTTCTGGTTTACGGTAATTATCAGGCGGGGCTACATGTAAAAATCCGGAGGTAAGCGGCTCGTATTTATATTTTCTCAATGCCTGACCTGTTGCTGACAACGCTCCAGCCGAACTGCCATGATAGGCACGATAGCGTGAAATCACTTTATAGCGGGTGCCCTCTCCCTTTTGCTGATGATATTGACGAGCCATTTTGAAAGCTACTTCATTTGCATCAGAACCACTATTGGAATAAAAAATCACATAGCCCCCGCCGAGCATGTCATTTACTTTCTCTGCCAGTTCAATGGCAGATCCATGGCTTTGTGTCATTGGCACATAAGCCATTTTCTTGATTTGTTCATATGCGGCTTGCGCTAACTCTTCACGGCCATATCCTACATTGACACAAAAAAGCCCTGACATTCCGTCCAAATACCGTTTCCCTTGATGATCTGTAATCCAGGAGCCCTTCCCCTCTTCCACGACCATTGGCGGATTTTTTTCACTATACGGCGAAATATGATGCCAAACATTCTGACGATCTCTTTCTACTAATGATTGTTTCTTCTCTACAGATTCCATCCCAACTTCTCCTTTCTGCACTTAAATTATTTAAAACTTTCTGATAAAAAAGCTTCCTATCTAAAATTATTGAACTTGACATAATATTAGGTATATTACATAGTTTATTCTATAACCAATTCATTTATTTTTCATTTTACAAAATGTCAATCATTTTACGTTCTGCTTTAACGAAATGAGGAGGGCTTATATAAATGGAGAAATGGAGTATTCAAGTAAAGAACGTGCTATCCAGAGATTTATTCCAACATGCCGTCGTAGCGGCCGGTAAAAATGGATTAAACCGTGAAATTAAATGGACACATATTCTGGAAAGCGGAGACATGGAATCTTTCATTAACGGAGGTGAATTAATCCTGACGACAGGCTCCGGGGTGAAATTCGACTCTCCAGAAGGTCTTCATCACTTGGACAAATTACGAAATAAAAATGTCGCAGGAATATGCATTGAACTGGGCACCCACGTTAAAGAAATCGCACCTGAGATTATTCAATACGGCAATGATCATGACTTACCTTTCATTATCTTCAACGAAATCGTCAAATTCGTAGATATCACCCAAGATCTTCACACCGTCATTATTAATCATCATCACCATATGCTGAGTCAACTCTATCGTTTTTCAGAAAAATTTAATGAACTTTCCTTATTACCGAATGGAACCTTGACTATTTTAAAAGAACTACATGGCTATTTTTATGTACCGGTCTTATTTGTACCATTAGACTCAAAAACTTATTACTACCCTCCAAATATGAAAGAGCAAACACAGTTGATGAAAACACAAATCAAACATATAAAGAAACCAAACCCTTATACAAGCTATAAACTGGACAAGAAGGATTACACCATTTTTCCTGTTAAAGGACTGGGACATACCTGGGGATATTTATGTTTACAGATAGCCCCTGACACATTAGATAAATTCTCCTTCTCTATCATTGATCGGGCAGCACTTGCAATTGCACAAATTATGCTTCGAAATAAGACGATAGAAGAACGGAAACAAAATCAGGAAGAAGAGATTGTCAGAAAGATGTTAAAGGGAAAAGAACTTGATGGCAGTGAAATCCAAAAAATATTGCCTTCTCCGGCAAAGAACCTTTCTTATCGATTATTTCTGATTGACACGAACACCTATAATGTAACCAATAAAGAAGATAATTGGGAGGAAGCCAAGCTGCAGCAAGCGATGATTATTCGCTCCCTGTGTAGAAAAAACGGGTTCATTCCTGCTGTATCCGTTGGCCGGAATGAAACGGCTGTTATTGCTGCCTTCTATAAGCAGAAGAATGCCCCAAAAGATACAACTCGATTCACAGAGATTATTAATGAACTAAAGCATATGCAACAAAAAGACATTTTTAATACTAATCCGTATACTTTTGGAATCAGTAATATCCATCTTGATTACGCTGCTTCTCCTATCAGTTATAAAGAAGCAAAAGATGTGATACTCATTCAAAATGCCAATTTAATCGAGACGTATTTTTATGAAGAAATCGGCGTGTATCGCATATTGATTGAGCTTTATAACAGCAACAAGCTGGAAGCATATGTGCAGGATTATTTAGGAGCACTTTTGCAATATGATAAAAAAATGAAAACGGATCTGCTTTCCACACTTTCTGTATATCTGAAATGTATGGGCTCCAAAAAAGAAACCGCTAACAAACTATTTATTGTACGGCAAACCTTGTACCACCGTTTAGAAAAAATTGAAGAATTACTGAGAACTAATCTTACAGAGCCCATCAACCGGCAAGCCATCGAGCTGGCATTAAGCGCCTATTATCTATTGAATTGGGCACCGCTGGAGGAAGCGTATCCCAATATAAAAGAACTTTGATAAAAGGAAACTTCATGAAATACAAGATGAAAAGAAATCTTCACGGAATAAAATTAAACTATCGGGCGTTACTGGCTGCCCCGCTCCCGCTTAGAGCTGACTTTTTCTTCTCTTCATGCAGAAAGCTCACAGTCAGTTATATTATATTAAATTGCTTTTAAGGGATTCCTATCTAATTCATAGACACTTTGTAAAATAACGCTAGTCCCCGTTTGACATTTTGCTGATTGTGGTAATTTAGCAGTTTCTTTATAGTCAAATTAAATTACGTTAATTTTGAAAATAACAAACAATCTAAAAAGGGAGGAAACAAACTTGTTATCTGTTGGCAATTAGAGGATTATTCAATGATACAGCTAAATTCGTAAATCATCTTTTTTTACGTCTTGTTTCTATGCTTACAAATCATGAAAAGGGCGGTGGGTCTATGTTTAATTTACCTCTAGAAACTGTATTATTCATGCTGCCGTGGCCTTTAATTTGGGTTACGCTGGCTCTGGTTATGTATTTTAAATTGCGGCGTGATGAAAAACGCGAAAATCATAATGAATAAAGTATAAGACGTTACCAGAAGGGACTGGTTATGAAATGAATTTGGATATTATCATTTTTTTTACCTATCTGTTGGGAATGCTGGGGATTGGTTTATATTTTACCAGAAGTGCTTCTGCATCTGCTGATCATTATTTATTAGGAAACCGAAAAATTGGAGCCCCTGTCACTGCAATAAGTATGCAGAGTACGTCAATGAGCGGATTTATGTTCATGGGCGGGCCTGCTCAAGCCTTTCAAGAGGGCTGGCATGCATTATGGTATGCCATAGGAGATGCCGGCGGATCTATTGTCAATTTATCTGTACTGGGGAAACGGATGAGGCGATTGTCCCAGCTTCTCGGGGCACTCTCACCAATCGAATACTTGGAAAAACGCTTTGAAAGCTTTGGAATACGCGTTTACGGTGCAATTATCGCAATCATATTTCTTTTCGCTTATGCATTCGCTCAGTTTATTGCTGCCGGTAAAGCATTATCGGCAATGTCAGGTTTTTCGTATGAGTGGGCACTTATTCTTGGTGTAGGAGTTATTGTTATCTATACTGTAGCTGGCGGCTATCTTGCTGTGGCCGTTAGTGGTTTCATTCAGGGAATTATCATGCTGATTGGAGTTACGGCTATTGGTATTATGGTGTTGCCAAAGGTCGGCGGTCTGTCAGGCCTGAATGAACAATTGGCGGCGATTGACCCGACTTATTTAAGTATTTGGGGGAAAGACTTGATTTATTATGGCCAGTGGGGAGTTATTATAGGAGCTGTACTTATCTATGCCATTGGCTATATGGGACTCCCGCATGTCACGGTAAGACATATGTCTATGCAAAATGCAAATACGACAAAAAATGCAATTATTTGGTCCGCTGCCTTTAATCAGTTGTTCACATTTACACCGTATATTTTAGGTTTATCAGCTATTGTAATTATGCCTGTTGTATCGGATCCCGAAATGGTTATTCCAGAACTCGTATATATATTCTTCCCAGGGATATTGGCTGCCGTTTTACTTTCAGCCATCATGGCGGCAATTATGTCTACCTGTGATTCCCTGCTGATGCAAGCAGGTACGACACTTTCGCGTGATGTTTATCATCGTTTTATCAATAAAAAAGCCAGCCATAAACAGTTGCTTTTGGTATCCAGACTATGCATTTTATTTGGAGGCATTATCGGCATTATCGTCGCTACTTATGAACCTCCAACCGTATTTGCTCTTGTTGTGTTTGCCTTTGGTGTATTGGGAAATACATTCCTTGTTCCCTTTGTCGCTTCCGTCTATGCAAGAAAAGCTAACAAAATAGGAATCCTTTGTGCCATGATCAGCGGCTCCGTAATAAACATTATTTGGGAGCTGTTCGCCTTACAAAATGCAAGCGGATTACATCCATTTTTAGCCGGCCTAATTGCTTCTCTCATCGCAATGTTTGTTGGAAATCAATTTGGCATGCCTCCTTCCGATCCTATTCTAGAGGCATATGATTTAGCCAAACAAAGTAAAGAGATTCCAAAAAATCTGGAAAAAGGAATTTTTGAAGACCTTGCACCGGAAGCACGTAATATTTCTAAGTTTATCCAAAACCAGGATAATACAAATTCCGTTGAGAGAAAAGATATAGAAATAGAACCTGAAATCGGTTTAAGGTTAGAGGGGTAGATAGCTTGGGCGCTGAAGTGTTAACACAATCTGTAGAATTTAATAAAGAACAAGTTGAATCAAGTTTTAAGAGGTTACATCCTCATGCTAATTTTATCGCAGAACGTATCGTCTACTATCCTTATTATTATTTTTGTTATAACGTAAAAGCTAAACGCCTTTTCCTCCCTTTAAATGAAAAAGTAGGATGTGCCATTGATTCGATTAGCGGCAAGGGATCGCTCATTGATTATAAGCCGAAATGGAAAGCGATTGAAATTTCAAAAGAGCAGCAGATGCCCGAAAAGTACTCCTTGAAGGATTGCACTTCCATTTCTGAATCATTCATCTATCGGTCTTTATCTTTAAAAATGAGAATGATTTCATTTCCAGAACTAAAGAGAGAACAGCAACAAAGATTTTATCGTCCTTACTGGGTGGTTTGGAATGAAAGAGATGGATCGTCGGATTTCATTGTTGATGGGGTATCCGGACAATTTCATCCCTTGTAAAAATAAATGATACGAACAAAAACAGGTAAAGGGATTCTTCCTATACCTGTTTTTGTTCGTATTTAATTCGCCGTTAAATCCAAAACAGTCTGCAAAACCACGTTTACCCCTCGTTCACAATCTTCCCATGCAGTTAATTCATCTTCGGCATGGCTTTTTCCATTAACGCTTGGTACAAAAATCATGGCAGCAGGCAGATAGGTCGCAATAAATTGTGCATCATGCCCTGCACCGCTGGCCATACGTTTATAGGAGCAGTCCAGGGATTTACAGGACTTTTCTAAAGAGTCCACTAGTTTATCATTAAACCATACGGTATCACGATCCCAAAGCTTCTTTACATCTACACCACATTTTTCTTTGGCATCCGTTTCCGCTAACCCTTGAATAATTTCTTCCACTTGGCTGATTACAGCCGCTTCTTTATGCCGTGCCTCAAGCGTGAAAATTACTTTATTCGGGATAACTGTATGGATATTCGGGCTCACATTCATTCGGCCAATCGTGTAAACGAGATCATTATCCAGTTTACTCATTTTCTCCCGTATTTCATTAATCAGGTTATTGGCAGCAAATAAGCTGTCTTTTCTCATGGACATGGGCGTAGTTCCTGCGTGGTCCGATTCTCCGCTTACCTCGATTTCATAGCAGCACATCCCCACCACACACTCCACGACACCGATATCAATGGATTCACTTTCTAACACTGGCCCCTGTTCAATATGCAGTTCCAAAAAAGCTTCTGCCTCCGTTAAGCGGTTTTCTTTCCTTCCTTCATATCCGCTTGCTTTTAAAGCATCTGCAAAGGTTACACCGTTCTTATCAGCCGACCGGAGCATGTTACCCTTATCAAACTTCCCAGACATGACTCCTGAAGACATTAATGAAGGTTCAAATCTTGCACCTTCTTCATTTGTAATATTCGCCACAACCACTGGAATCCGTGGTCTGATATTACTTTCGACCAAGGTTCTTACTACCTCAAGCCCAGTTAAAACACCTAATACACCGTCAAACCTGCCGCCTTTTTCCACGGAATCTAAATGAGATCCGATTACGACCGGAGACTTATCATTTTCTCTCCCTTCCAGCGTTGCATACATGTTTCCCATATCGTCCCATTTTACAGTCAAGCCCAGCTCTTCACAAACCATTTTAAAATGGTTTCTCACTTTTATATCCGTTTCGGATAATGCCAATCGGGTTACACCATTATTTTCCGTTCTCCCGAAATCTGCAAAATCTTCAATGGTTTGTTTTAGCCTCTCCCCATTAATGGATATTTTTTGTTTTTCCACTGTATCTCCTCCTGCATTTATTGTTCTTGCAGCTGATGTTTGATTAGTAATGTCGTGATATATTTTCTGCTGTCAGCATTCTCAAGCAGGATGGACTGCTTCTCTGACACACCTTCTTTTTCCAATTCGACCATATCTCCGTCCAATGTTCCGACAATGGAAGTAATTTTATAATTATTTTTCATCCACTCATCAACGAGCTGTTTTTCCTGTAAAAATTCTTGATAACTTGACAATGAATAACCTCCTCGCCCTTTAAATCATTCTGTTATTTGGCAGCTGTTTCATCCCTCTCTGCATCCTCATCTAACGACCAATCTCTGCCGACGGTAATCCCCAAATATTTTTCATCATCCGGATCCGTAATCTCTGCTTGCGGAAATTTGTGGAAGTACCAATATTTCGTCAGCACGTAGTAAACTGCCGCCGCAACTATAAAACCGACAATAAACGAATAATTCATAAAGATTAAAGCCACAGCGCCGCCAATAGCCCAAGAAATAAAGCCAACGATGTTTACGCCGCCATTAAAGCGATATTGGCCCCTATTCTTATATAAGTCAGGAACATTCACTCTTCGTTTTCGGAGTAAATAGTAATCTGCAAACAGGATACCACTGACCGAGGATAAGACGGCACCAATAATCAAGAGAACCTGCGTGAGTATTTCATAAACACTCCAAGGCTGAATGACCGTACCGACAATGCCGGCCACAAAAACAGCAACTGCGTGGGAAACTTTTGGCCCTAAGACATTAGAGAAAACAGCAGCAGCAGGTAACACATTTGCAGCTGTATTCGTGGACCACTGTGTCAACACAATCATGAAAAGCAACATAGCAAGCATCCACCCAGATGCGGTATCCTGCAGTGCTGTAACTGGATTCGAAGTCCCGGCAACAATAAATGCTGCGGCACCAATCATAATCATAAATGCTTCTGTAAGAGGAAGAGCGACGAGACTGCCGATTAAGGTTGTTTTATTCCGTTTAAACCAATTTCTTTCATACTTAGGAGCTTTGAAATGGCGGGAGATGGTCGGGATATCGCAGCCCAGTGTTGCCCAGAATCCCATGTTAGCAAAAAGAACCACCATAAACGCCGTGAATGCAGCTCCACCAGTTACCGGACTTGCTACCCAGGCCCAAACATCTGCCCCTTGTGCCTGAATGTCTGCATTTAGCGTTTGGTAAATAATTAAAGACATGACAATAATAATTGGCGCAGCTACATCTGCAAAACGTTCTACCCATTTGATACCGGAAGCTGTATTTATAAGCTGGACAAGCGCAAAAACAAGGTAACATAACAGCCAATTATCAAACCCGGCAAACATCGTATGCAGTATCGCATTAATCGCTGTTGCACCGAAATAGGTGTTAATCCCGAACCAAAACGATGCCGTGACTGCCCTCGTTAAAGAAGGTATATGCGTACCTACCGTCCCAAACGGCGCCCTCATATAAACCGGGAAGGAGATACCATGCTCTACACCGATATCACCAATAATGGTAATAAATGCTCCAATCGCTATACACCCAATCAACGTAGCTAAAACAACCCATGGCAGTGATATACCCTGGATGCCTGAAGCACCAATATCAAAAGTTGCCAGCAGGATGGCCATTCCTATCCACATCGCAAAAAATCCCATTACCCCAATCTTTCGCTCACCATGCTTCACCGGAAGTAAATCTGGAGACTTTAAGTAGGAACTACTTTTATCCTTTCCCTGCAATGCAATCGCCTCTCTCCTCTTTGATGAATCCAAAAAGCCGCTTCACCTCTTTCGTTCCGCAAGCAGCTATGGATTATTTGTACTAACTTCTATTAGGTGTAACTTCCTGCTGATTTGTTTGCGAAGAATTAAATTTAGCTCGTTTTAAGAACTTGCCTGCTCCTGGTTTAGCAACCAGCTCTTTATCCTTGATGACATATTCTCCGCGCGATAAAACAGTTACTGGCTGTCCGGTTACCTTCATCCCCTCTAAGGCGCTATAATCGACGGCTGAATGATGCGTGTTGGCGGATATCGTACGTTCTGCATTCGGATCGAATAAGACGATATCTGCGTCCGTACCTGGAGCAATCGTTCCCTTTTGCGGAAATAAACCAAACAGTTTCGCTGTCTGCGTTGACACCATGTCTACAAATTGATTAATGGAAATACGCCCTTTTTTCACACCTTCCGAAAATAGAATACTAAAGCGGTCCTCCACGAATGGCCCGCCATTTGGAATCTTGGTAAAGTCACCTTTTCCTAAATCCTTTTGTCCATCAAAGTCGAATGCGCAATGGTCAGAGCCTATCGTTTGCAGCTCTCCGCTTTTCAAAGCATTCCACAACACTTCCTGATTAGATTTATCACGTAATGGCGGGGACCATACATATTTTGCGCCTTCAAAATCAGGCTTTTCCAAATAGGTTTGATCCAGCACCAAATATTGCGGACAGGTTTCCCCAAAAACAGAGAATCCCTTACTTCTAGCTTCCGCAATTTGCTCTACTGCTTCTTTACAGGTGACATGCACGACATATAATTGTGAATCAGCCAGTGCAGTCAGTTTTGCTGCCCGGCCGGTTGCTTCCCCCTCCAGTTCTGGCGGGCGGGTCAACGCATGATAGATTGGATCGGTGTTCCCTGCTTTTAATGCTTCTTGCGTTAAATGTTCAATTACATCCCCATTCTCTGCATGCACCATTACTAATCCACCATGGTCTTTAGCAGTAACTAAGGTTTGGAAAAGTGTCTCATCATCTGCTTGTAAAACATTCTTATAAGCCATAAATACTTTAAAGGAAGTAACTCCCTCCTCTTCAATAACCACAGGAATCTCCTGTAAAATCTGTTCGTTTGCTTCTACGATTTGTAAATGAAATCCATAGTCAATCACTGCTCTGCCTTCTGATTTGGCATGCCATATTTCCAAAGCATTTTTTAATGTTTTTCCCTTTTCCGTTAAGCAAAAGTCAATGATTGTTGTTGTCCCGCCATGTGCAGCAGCAATAGTTCCGCTTTCATAATCATCCTTCGTTACCGTACCGCCAAATGGCATTTCCATATGGGTATGCGGATCAATACCCCCAGGAAAAACGTAAAGGCCTGTTGCATCAATAACCTCTGCATACACATCACTTAAATCCTGTCCAATCGCTTTCACTTTTTCATCTTCAATCAACACATCCGCTTGATACGTGTCTGTTGCTGTAACAATCGTTCCATTTTTAATAATTTTTTTCATTTCGATTCCTCCAGTAAAAATTTCTAAACTCTAGCAATTAGCGTTTCTCAAGCATATGAATTGCTGCCTGGCGGTCATTCCAGGACATCGGCGGTTCCGTTGGTGTTAAATCAATCATGTCGATTGCTCCATCTACCGGACAAACAATAGAACATAGATTACATCCAACACAGTCCTCCTCTCTTACGCGTAAAATAGCATTTCCATCTTTATCTGTAAGCATGTCGATACACTGATGAGACGTATCCTCACAGGCAATATGGCATTTATTACAATTAATGCAGACATCATTATTAATACGGGCAACCACTTTATGATTTAAATCCAGATTGCTCCAGTCTGTGTACTTTTCCACAGATTTTCCGATGATCTCGCTTAACGAATCTATCCCTTTTTCATCTAAATAATTTTCCAGCCCCTCTGTTAAATCCTCAATAATCCGAAATCCATGATGCATCGCTGCGGTACATACTTGCACACCGCCGGCTCCCATCAGCATAAATTCCACGGTATCCTGCCACGTAGAAATCCCGCCAATTCCGGATATCGGAATGTTAACTTCTGGATTTCTTGCGCATTCTCCGACCATATTTAATGCAATCGGCTTCACTGCCGGTCCGCAATACCCGCCATGCGCTCCTTTTCCATTCACATTTGGAACCGTGTTCCAAGTATCTAAATCTACACCTATCAAACTATTGATTGTATTGATTAAGCTGATGGCATCTGCCCCTCCCCGAGCAGCAGCTTTTGCGGTTGCTGTTATGTCCGTAATGTTTGGCGTGAGCTTCGTAATGACTGGAACCTCTGCCGCTTCTTTGGCATACATCGTAGTCCTTTCTACCAGATCCGGATGCTGACCAACAGCTGCACCCATCCCTCTTTCAGACATTCCATGAGGACAGCCAAGATTTAATTCAAACCCATCCACTCCAACATCCTGCACTCTCTTTACAATCTCATGCCATTTTTCCCGCTCGGGTTCTACCATTAAAGAAGCAATAATTACCCGGTCTGGATATAACTTTTTCGTTTCATAGATTTCCTTTAAGTTTTCCTCCAATGGACGATCGGAAATCAGCTCTATATTGTTAAAACCGGCGACCCGCTGCCCGTTAAAGTGACTTGCACCAAAGCGGGAAGTGACATTTAATATGGGCTCGCCTAATGTCTTCCATACAGCCCCTCCCCACCCAGCTTCAAAGGCACGCTGTACTTGATATCCAGTATTGGTCGGGGGCGCAGATGCCAGCCAATACGGATTAGGTGATTTGATTCCAGCGAAATCAATACTTATATCAGCCATTTTCATCCTCCTAATCTTTTATGAACTCTCTGTTACAGATTGCTTGAAACGCTTATGAATCGCCAACGCTGTATCCTTCCCCTGCTGGGCAGCCGTCACCACCATTGCTTCTCCAATTCCTTTTCCAAAAATCACATCTCCTGCAGCATATACTTTGGGATGAGACGTTATAAACGTTTCCGGATCGACCTTCACAACGCCTCCATTATGCTCCAGGCCAAAGGCTTCAATGATTTCCTGATGCCTCGTTTGTCCGATAGCCTTCACTACGATATCAATATCCATTAAGAATTCGGATCCTTCGATTTCCACTGGCCGAGGCCTTCCATCCTTGCCAGTCTCTTGTAATTCCATCTGTACGCACTCCATTTGTGTTACATGACCATTTTCATCACCGATAAGACGTTTCGGATTGGTAAGCCATCTAAATTCCACACCCTCCTGTTTGGCAAACTCGTATTCAAAATCATAAGCAGTCATTTCCGCTTCCGTTCTGCGATAAAGAATCTTTACGTTATCCGCGCCAAGTCTGACTGATGTCGTAGCTCCATCAATCGCTGTATTTCCTGCCCCGATGACAGCAACACGCTTTCCGATAAAATCCTTTGGATAATCCCCATTTTTTGATTTTTCCACTAAATCAATGGCATCGAAGTTCCCCTCTAATTCTTCCCCTTCTATTCCAAGCATTGGAACTTTGGACATGCCAACAGCAAGCACCACCGCATCATATTGGTCCATAAGATCCTCTGCGAAAATATCCTTGCCAATTTCCGTATTCGTTCGTATTTCTACACCTAAATTTCTCACTTGCTCTACTTCCCAGAAGGAGATATCCTTAGGCAAACGAAAGGGAACAATTCCAAATGTATCTAACCCTCCCGCTTCCCTTTTCGCTTCAAAAATAGTTACTGTATAGCCCAGCCGCGCTAATTCGCGGGCTGTTGATAAGCCTGCAGGACCGCTTCCAACGATAGCGACTGTTTTTCCATTCTTTTTGCCAGCATGAAAGAGAACCGCTTCATTTTTAATTGCCCAATCTGTCGCAAACCGCTGCAAATCCCCAATAGGAATGGGCTTCGTAGCGTCATTTAGAACACAAGCCCCTTCACATAATTCTTCTGTCGGGCAGACTCGTGCGCAGCTAGCTCCAACCGGATTCGAATCCATAATTGTTGTTGCAGAGCCCTTCAAGTTCCCGGAAGCAATTTTTTTAATAAATCCCGGAATATCAATCCCTGTCGGACATGCAGTAATACAAGGCGCATCATAACAATATAAGCAGCGATTCGCTTCATCCAATGCTTCTTGGGAATTAAAGCTTGGTTTCGTTTCCTCAAAATTCGCTGTAAGCACCTCACCAGATATAAAATTCTTTAATAAATCACTCAAGAAACAAACCTCCTTTAAAATATATTTCAAAAAAGATTAATTAAAATAGAAAGTTATTATATTCTTATGTGGCAAGCTCTCAGTAAATTACCATTTCAACAAAAGCAGGGGTTTTTCTAAAAACTAATTATTAGCTCAACTTTCGCACATAAAAAGTAACGTCATTTCTATAGAAACAGGAGTTGATTGTTCCTTCGATAACCCCCTTGACAAAGATATAGAAGGCGAAGTGTAAAGCACCGCTGCGGCGGACCGTTTTGCTTTCCTAGGGGCACGCTCTTCAGCTAACTTTTGCCAAGAAGGACACTTGACAAAAGTGGATCTTCAGATGGTGCTGATCCCTCAGGAGTCAAAACGGTCCGCCTCCGCTAGTAAGATATTCTATACGTAAAAAAACAACTCACCAAATAGATGTTTAATCAGATAGAACCTATTTTTCATGCTGCATGGTAAAATGTTCCGCCAAGATTCCTTTCTGTGCATCGAAGCTATTCTCTGAATTTCATATCCATACTGTCATGATTGGTTATCCAGGCGAAAGCTGCTATTTCGTCTAGCTTATTAAAATCTTATTTCTTTCATTCGCTGCAGAATCCTATCAGAGCGCAGGCCAACCACGCAGACTCCTATGGGAACAGGGCGAGCTGAAGATCCACTTGAAAAGCGGTTTTCTTTTCAAGTTAGCTGAAGCCGTCCCCATGGAAAGCGGAGTGGTTGGCCGGAGCGGAGCTATGCACCATCACCAATTCCAAAATGGCCGGATATTTCACCAAAATGCAAGCATGATAATGGAGAACACGTTCCCCCTGGAATAGCAAGATATATATGCTTATTTTTAGGTATGAAAGTCGAGTTATTAGAATTCGCGCCGGTTTTATAGAGGTCAAAGATAGTGGGAGATAAAATAGAAATGGGCAAAACGTATATCTGCTGAATTTTAAACACCTATCTAATATTATAAAATTTACAATATTCCCATTCATTGGACAAAAGGTAAAATAGTAGTTAAATTTTCTAGCCGAACTGTAACTATTTTTAGAAATACTGGCGGTTACTTAAAACACTGCTTAAAATTCATTTGCAAAAATTTTATAAATTCGGTACAATTTAATTGATAATTATTATCAATTAAATTGTATAGGAGTTTATTTCATGAGTAGAACAGAACTTGCAAGATTAATTCGGGAACGCCGTGCTGTCAAAACAGGATATAATAATAAAAAAGTGACCAAAGAAACAGTTATGCAATTATTAGAGGAATCAATCTGGGCCCCTACCCATGGAATGAGACAGCCTTGGCGCTTTCTGTTCGTTGACAAGGATCACCTTCCCAGCTTTGCCAAAAAAATTGCATCTACATATCCTGAAGAAAGACAGGAAAATCGAGAAAATTATCTGAACGAGCCAAATGCTATTCTAGTCGTCATCATGGAAACCTCCGATATCCCCAAACAATGGGATGAGAATTTTGGTGCTGTTTCCGCAATGATTCAGAATTTTTGGCTGCTGGCATGGGAAGAAAAACTAGGTATTGTCTGGAAAACAAACCCGCATATCTATGATGAAAAAGTAAAAGAAATTCTCGGTGTGAAGGAAAACGAAAAAATTGCCGGTTTTATTCATATGGGTTACTTTGACGAAGCGCCCGAAGAGAAAGAACGTATCCCGTTGGCCGATAAATTTGAAGTATTTGAAGGGGAGTAAAATCAGATAATTTCATTTTTTTCTATAAATCTATTGACAACCTCCTGTCCTTTCGTTTAGTATAGATTTCAATCAATTAAATGAAGTGGCGTTGATGAAGAAGAGTAATTACAGGTGAACTCTAAAGAGAGCTGATGGCTGCTGTGAATCAGCGAGTATCCTTGTGATGAATGGGCTTCGGAGCTCCAAACCGAAACAGTATCGGAGTAGGCTTTGGCGGAATGGTTTCTCGTTATGGAAACTCAGAAGATAGTAATCTTCTTTTAGAGTGAGCTGCACGTCAGCTAATAAAGGTGGTACCACGGTCCCTCGTCCTTTTATATATGGATGAGGGGCCTTTTTGATTTTTATGAGACAATATATTACAAACGATGATGAAGAGTAGTAAATAATTTTTCATGCATAACAGAGAACTGATAACTTGGTGGAATATCAGTATGCAGGAATTATTGAATGGACTTCAGAGTGTTTTTCCGAAAAATGCCCGCTGGCAAATGGAGTAGGAAAAAACGTATTTCCGACGTTATACGGATAGGGTATCGGAGGTTTCCTGTACCTGATAAAGATGGAAAGATGAATCTTTCTAACAGAGGTGGCACCGCGGCCCTATCGTCCTCTATAAGCACATAACTGTGTTTATAGAGGACTTTTTTATTTCTTAAATAAGAATTACAGAATTTTCAACTATAAAGGAGAGAGAAATCATGACGGCACAGGTAACGCATCAAACGTATTCTATCGATGGATTAATCCCTATTCAGGTTTTCCAAAGCTTGCCGAAAGCAAAAAAATATCTGTTGGAAAGCAGCTTTCCACATGAGGAAAAAGGACGCTATTCCTTTATCGGCCTTCACCCTTATCAAGAAATCATTGGGCGTGGAAAAGAAACAACGCTAATCAGTGCTTCCCATGTAGAACCGCTGGTTGTTCATCAGCACGCATTGCATTTCTTACAAGAAACGATGCCGAAGCTTGATTTATCTCTTTCCCTTCCCTTCTATGGCGGAGCAATTGGTTATATTGGCTATGATACGATTCAGGCTTTTGAAGATATCGGTCCAGCACCATTTGATGACCGGAATATGCCGGATATCCATTTCATGCTTTTTGAAGATACAATTATTTTTGACCATGAAGAGAATGAACTGCATCTTATCGCAATCGATCGAAACAGCGGCACGGAAGAAAATCGTGAACAGCGTATTCAACAGCTGAAACAGCATGTTGATCAGGCAAGGACTACCAAACTCCCTGTTCCACAAAAATATGCCTTTATACCGGAAATGGATCAGCAGAAATTTGAAGAGAACGTGCAGATTGCAAAGGATTATTTGCAAAAAGGGGAAATTTTTCAGGTTGTTTTATCCCAGCGTTTTTCAAGAGAGGTTGAAAACGAAAGAGAGTTCGGACTTTCTTTTTATGAACAATTAAGGAGGTATAACGCCTCCCCTTACATGTTTTACATTGATTTTCAAGATTACACTGTGCTCGGCGCTTCTCCGGAAAGCTTGATAGAAACCAAGGGCAGCCATGTTGTCACCAATCCGATTGCTGGAACAAGAAAACGCGGACAGAATGAACTGGAGGATCAGGCACTCGCAGAAGAACTGCTTGCCGATGAAAAAGAACGGGCAGAACACCGGATGTTAGTCGACTTAAGCAGAAATGATCTAGGCCGTGTCTGCGAAGTCGGCAGTATCGAGATTCCCGTTTATATGACGATTGAGCGTTACCAGCATGTAATGCACATTGTTTCCGAAGTAACCGGAATCTTGCACCCGGATTATTCAGGGATTGATGCACTTATCTCCTGTCTGCCAGCTGGAACCGTATCGGGCGCACCGAAAATCAGGGCAATGCAGATTATTAATGAGCTGGAAACCGTAAAGCGCGGTCCCTATGCCGGGGGAATCGGTTTTATCAACTTTGAACATGATGTGCATATTGCACTGGCTATCCGCTCGATTGTTATCAAGAACTACAAAGCTTATTTTCAATCTGGAGCCGGTCTTGTATATGATTCCGTTCCATTCAATGAATATATGGAAACCATTAACAAAGGAAGATCATTTATGGAGGTGCCTGAACTTGATTCTATTAATTGATAATTATGATTCTTTCACATATAACCTGTACCAATATGTTTCCGAATGCGGTGTACATGTTGAAGTGATTCGCAATGATGAAGTGACTGTCAAAACCATTGAAAAATTAGAACCAAAAGCCATTATTATCTCGCCTGGACCAGGTTCTCCAAAGGACGCCGGAAATTGCATCCAGATTGTGCAGGCTTTTTATAAAAAACTGCCGATACTGGGAATCTGCTTAGGGCATCAAGTAATCATGGAAGCGCTCGGCGGCAGAGTTATTCAGGCTTCTACCATTAAGCACGGAAAAACATCACTGATTCACCATGATGACGCTGGACTGTTCCAAGGACTCAGCAACCCGGTTGAAGTCATGCGATACCATTCTCTTGCAGCGGAGCATATCTCGGTACCATCCGAGCTGCGCATCACAGCAACAGCTTTAGATGATGATGAAATTATGGGTGTGTCCCATCAGACATATCCTGTTTACGGATTGCAATTCCATCCGGAATCCATTGGAACACTGGATGGAAAGCAGATTATTTCTCACTTTGTTGAGAAATTGACGAAGCAAAAGGAGGAAGTACCCCAATGAAACCGTATTTTAACCAATTACTTGAAGGCACAGATTTATCATTTGAAGAAACAAAGGCATTATTTAATGCCTGTTTCCAGGAGGATGTTTCCGATACAGAGCTTTCCGCTATTTTAGTAGCTTTAAAAATGAAGCAGCCGACAGCAGAAGAACTGGCCGGTTTAGCAGAAGTAATCCATACCAATTCTCCTTTTCAATTTGAGTTGGAGCTTCCCGCAATGGATAACTGTGGAACAGGAGGAGACAGATCAAACAGCTTCAATATCAGCACCTGTGCAGCATTTGTCTTAGCCGGTGCCGGCGTGACAGTTGCAAAGCACGGAAACCGCCGGATTTCCAGCCAGACTGGAAGTGCAGATGTATTAGAAGAGCTTGGTGTTTCGCTTGATTTAACCAAGTCGCAAATGAAATATATGCTGCAGGAAAATCAAATCGCCTTTTTATTTGCCCAGCATGTTCACCCTACATTGAAGCAGATTGCCGGTGTACGTCAGAAGCTTCGGACACCGACCATTTTTAACCTGGTCGGTCCATTAACCAATCCGGTTGCTTTGCATTCCCAGCTGGTTGGCGTGTATTCAAATGATGCCTTGCCGATTGTAGCAAAATCCCTGCAAACACTCGGCCGGAAGCGTGCGTTAGTTATTCATGGAGCGGGCGGAATGGATGAAGCCTCTCTGCAGGGGGAAAACAACTATATTTTACTGGAGAACAATGAATTAAAAGCAGGCAGCATCCATCCGGAAGAGGTCGGTCTGTCCGTCTACACCAACCAAGAGATTGAAGGCGGCGATGCAAAACGGAATGCAGAAATTTTGCTCTCTGTATTAAACGGAGAACCTGGAGCTTATCTGGAGACCGTTCTATTTAATACTGCGATTGCTTTATTCGCCATCGGGCGTGTGGATTCTGTAAAAGATGGGATGGAAATTGCCAGACACAGTGTATTCTCTGGCAATGCCAAAGCAAAATTAGATACCTTGATCGACTATAGCCAGGAAGCAAAACAAGAGGTGGTATAAATGACGTTTTTAGAAAAAATTATTGATAAGAAAAAGCAGGAGGTTGCGGAACGTAAATTACAAGCAGCCGGAAAGCATATGCGAAAAAATCCAATTTACTCTCTCCATCAAAATGTTCAAGCAGCTGATCATCTATCGATTATTGCTGAAATCAAACGGGCTTCCCCTTCCAAAGGGGCGATTCAAATGGACGTCGATATACTGGAGCAAGCCAAGCAATATGAACAGTCTGGAGCGGCTGCTATTTCTGTTTTAACCGATGAAAGCTTTTTTCACGGTTCATTAGATGATCTCAAAGCAGTAAGTGAAGCGGTCTCGGTCCCAGTCCTCTGTAAGGATTTTATGATTGATGAAATACAAATTGACGATGCGAAAAATGCAGGAGCCTCCATTATTTTGTTAATTCTTGCTGCCCTGCCGCTTGAACGATTCCGGCGTCTTTACAACTATGCAACAGAGCAAGGGCTGGAAGTGCTCTGCGAGGTGCATAATGCGGACGAATTAAAGGACGCCTTGACAGTCAACCCGAAAATCATCGGAATCAATAACCGTAATTTAAAAACCTTTGAAGTCGATTTACAAACAACGGCGGAGCTTGTTCAGCAAATCGATAAAGGGGAGCTTACCATTATCTCTGAAAGCGGCATGCGTACGAAAGAGGATGCAGAACTGGCAAGAGATGCCGGGGCTAATACGATTTTAGTCGGGGAAACATTAATGCGCTCCAACCAAGTGGAAGCAGACATGCAGGCCTTGCAGGTGCCTCTCTCCTCCACGAAAGGAGCCTCTTGATATGCTCGTCAAAATCTGTGGAATCACATCTCCGGAGATAGCGGAAGCTGCTGTCGACGCTGGAGCAGATTTTTTAGGCTTTGTTTTTGCCAAAAGCAAACGGGAAGTATCCGTAGACCAGGCAGCCAACATTATCGCGGCATTGCCGGAACACGTAAAAAGTGTCGGCGTTTTCGTCAACAAAGAGAAGCAGGAAATAGAAAAAATCGCTCGGGCGACAGGACTCGATTTTGTACAGCTGCATGGAGAAGAACCTCCTGAAGCTGTCAGCAGCTTTACCTTTCCTGTTATTAAATCACTTCCTGGGACAGAAAAAGGTGTCAAACAAGCGGCGCAATATGATGCAGCTTACCTGCTGATGGATAGTCCCCCCCTGCCCCATGCACATGGAGGAAATGGGGTTACATTTAACTGGTCTACATTAAAAGGAAATACGTTTTCCGAACGCCTTATTTTGGCTGGCGGGCTGACACCGGAAAATGTCGCGGAAGCCATTCAGCAGGTAAAACCGGTTGCTGTGGATGTTTCCAGCGGGGTGGAAACGGATGGAAGAAAAGATTCAGATAAAATAAAAGCTTTTATTCAGGAAGCAAAACGAACAACTGTAGAAAGGAATCGATAACATGCAATCATATACATTCCCAGACAAATCAGGAAAATACGGTAAATTCGGCGGAAGATATGTGCCGGAATTACTTATGCCAGCTGTTTTAGAGCTTGAAGAAGCTTATGAAGCTGCAAAAAATGACCCTTCTTTTCAGGAGGAATTAAATAATTATCTGACAGAATACATTGGCAGAACAACGCCGCTATATGAAGCAGAACAATTAAGCAAGCATCTAGGCGGCCCAAAAATCTATCTGAAGCGGGAAGACCTTAACCATACCGGTGCACATAAAATTAATAACACGATTGGCCAGGCGCTTCTGACTTTACGAATGGGCAAAAAGAAAGTCGTCGCTGAAACCGGAGCAGGACAGCATGGCGTAGCTACAGCAACCGTCTGTTCTCTGCTTGGTTTAGAGTGCATCGTTTTTATGGGCGCGGAAGATATCAAGAGACAGAAGCTTAACGTTTTTCGTATGGAGCTGTTAGGTGCAAAAGTGGTCGGAGTCTCTCAAGGCAGTGCAACCTTAAAGGATGCAGTGAATGAAGCATTGCGCTATTGGGTGAATAATGTCCACGACACCCATTATATTATCGGCTCTGTGGTTGGCCCGCATCCTTTCCCTCGCATTGTACGGGACTTTCAATCAGTGATTGGCGCAGAAACAAAACAGCAAAGCCTTGAGAAACAAGGAAAGCTTCCAGACGCAGTCGTAGCTTGCGTTGGCGGTGGCAGCAACGCCATGGGGATGTTCTATCCTTTTGTCGATGATAAGGAAGTCGCTTTGTATGGTGTGGAAGCTGCAGGAAAAGGCGTTACTACCAATGAGCACGCAGCTACGCTAACGGGTGGTTCTCCAGGCATGCTGCATGGCACGTTTACTTATTTATTGCAGGATGAAGCAGGCCAAATTCAAGAAGCTGCCTCTATCTCTGCCGGATTAGACTATCCAGGTATTGGACCGGAGCACAGCCACTTGCATGATACTGGCCGGGTAACCTACCCTTCCATTACAGATGAGGAAGCATTGGAAGCCTTTCAGCTGCTTGCAAAATTAGAAGGAATTATTCCTGCTCTGGAGAGCGCACATGCTGTTGCCTATGCATGTAAGCTTGCAAAAGAAATGTCTCCGGAGCAATCGTTAGTTATCTGCCTGTCCGGACGCGGAGATAAAGATGTAGAACAAGTCAAAGCAAAGCTGGAGGAAAATTCCGATGGGGAAGCATAAACTAGAAAATACATTAAATGAATTAAAAGCAACAGGAAAGCCTCTGTTTATTCCTTATATGATGGCTGGTGACGGAGGAATCAATCAAATCAATGAACGCATTCAATTCCTGGAAGAATGCGGCGCATCTGCAATTGAATTAGGTATTCCTTTTTCTGACCCAGTAGCTGATGGTCCTGTGATTCAGGATGCCGGACTGCGTGCATTACAAGAAGGAACCACGCTAAATCTGGTACTCGATGAGGTCAGAAAACAAAAAGAAGCACGGAGCATCCCAATTATTTTGATGACCTATATTAACCCTATTTGGAACTATGGCTACGAGCAATTCGCAAAAGACTGTGATACTGCGGGAGTAGATGGAATTATTATTCCAGATATTCCAATGGAAGAGGAAGAAGATATTGCAGCTGCGCTATCTAATCAATCCATTGCCTTTATCCGTTTAGCTGCGATGACCAGCCCGGATGAGCGTCTGGAGAAAATTGCACAGGACTCAGAAGGTTTTCTATACGCTGTTTCCGTGAACGGAACAACCGGAGAGCGTCAGCAGCATGATAAAAATACATTGGACTACTTGAAGAAACTAACCGCTTTAAGCAGCGTTCCCGTCTTAGCCGGATTTGGCATTTCCAATCCAGAACAGGCAAAATCATTAGCTGCTTATTGTGACGGTGTCATTGTCGGCAGTAAAATCGTCCACTTATTTGCGGAAGGAAAGCAAACGGAAATCAAAGAATTGATTGGTGAAACCGTACGATAAAATAAAACTTTATTTATCAGGTGTTTTGGGACTTCTACGTGATCAAGTGAATCTGGACCATTACCGGAGTTTTCTCTCTCCATGATGGAGCAAACAATCAAATCGGGCGCTTTTTGGCTGCTCCATTGCAATAAATGTATGTTTGCATTGATATAAGTGTCGAGACAACCATTTCTTTATAGCATAAACTATATTAGAATCTAGACAACGTTGTCATTGATTCAAACCATCACAACAACCCATGCCTTGAGGGAGCTGTACGCCACATACAGCTCCTGTTTTTTTAGATAAATGAAGGACAAGCTGATCTAATTCAATAATGATTGGAACCAAGATGGAGGCAGTCGCAGTCTTTTGCTAAAAAATATGACTCTCCTGTTTAACTAATAAAAATACAGAATAGAAGATACCCTCTATTCTGTATTTTTATCTTTACTTATCCTCAAATTCCATCTGATACAAATCAAAATACTGATATTGTTTCATAGATTCCGCTGCTTGAATGATGCCCTGATACACATTTTCCCCTGTTTCCAAATCAAATACATTGATGGAAATATCCGCCACTGTCAGTGTAGAATAAGCAGGAAATACAATATAGAAATAACCATTATGAACATCTGTTAATGGATATACCTCTTCTTGCCCTATTTCCATTTCCGCATCAAACACATTTTCTTCAAAAACGGTTTCTTGTTCTTCTAAATGCTCATCAAACTTTGTTAACGTGTAATTTTCCCCTTGGAGCATCCCTGCATAAACAGCACCATCATAAATTCTAAGAAAATCTCCCTCATAAAAGTTTGCTTCCTGAAGATCAATGGATTGGAAACTGTCTTGTTCTACATTGTATAAACGCAGTTCATATTTAAGCGGAGAATCCCCCACGTAAACCCCATTCTGATCGACTTTATATTCATCATACGTATAGAGATAATGCATTTCTCCGTTGATCAGACCGCTGTCCTGATAGGTTAAAGAGGGTTCTATTCCTTCTTTAGACTCCATGTCCCTTTGTGGAAACCTTATATCCTCTATGGTTTGATTATTTAAATCTATCACAAGAATCCCATTTTCATCCGTATACACATCTGTTATTTCATCATACTGTCCTTCCATGTATAATTGGACGTATAACTTATTATGATTATCAGCAGTTATCGAGCTTACACCATAGATTTGCTGATCCTCGACAGTCAGTTCGAATGAGCTGACGTTTTCTGTTTCTTTATCAAGTATTTCTACGCCAATCTGATTCTGTTCATTCATATCCCAATTGTTTTCATTTCCATCTACATAAATAAGCTGATTATCTGTTTCCGCGAAATTCTCACTCCATTGGTTTTTCCCGCGCATAAAGCTTTTATACTCTTTCACATATTTTTCTATTTGTAAATCAGAATAATACCAGCCATAATATGATTCCCTTGATTGATCTATCCGCTTCGATTCATCCACAGATAACTGAAAAGGTTCTGACACCACACTGTAGTACGAAGCCATGCCGGGACTGCTTTGCCCATCTCCAAGTATCGTAACATCCTTCACAAATGCTTCATCTCCAGATACGGTTTTCCATTTAAAATCAAGCGTTTCTTCGTCCGTTACATAAAAACTGATAAGGATAACCGAAATGAAAAGGAATGCAATATATATAATCGAATAGCGTTTTAAATGATTCATCTCTATCACACCCTTATCTTTCTATTTAACAAATGATTACTAAAGAAAACCGATACTGCGGAAAGGATAATTGCTATAGCAAATTGCATCCATAAAAGCTCCGTCTCATAAAAATATCCTTTTACGATTATCTGCAAAATATATGGAGAAAAGACCAGAATCAGAGCCCCTATCCCATAAAAGACCGCCATAAATACACCTTTAAAACGGTAGCTGCGTTCAATCAGAATCATGGTAAATAATATAATGACAAAAGCTGTTCCAAAACCGTAATTAATCACAAAATCAATAAACTTCTCCGGAAGCAGGAATTTTAAATAATAAAAGCTTCTAATCATCCCTTGAATCGTTAAATCCAACCGGTAATCAACCGGAATAATCAGCTTTAATATCACCTGTAACGCCGGGAGGATAGCTACTTGATAAGTAATCAGGCCAAAGACGAAAATCAGAATCGCCGCCAGTTTGGAAAAGAACAACTGAATACGCTTCACCGGAAGCATCAGCAGGCGATAAATAAACGTGTTCTTGCCCAGCCAATCCCGATACCAGATAAATAAAACATAAATAAATATCGTCACTGCAGCGATGATAATAGGCAATGTAAACAGAAAACTAGATAATATATTCCCTATCGATACATAGCCATTATCTTGAAGAAATTGCTCTTTAGGTATACCAAGCTTCATGACACTCTCTGTAATCTCAGATTTCACCATAATCGCATAATACAGCACCCCGGCAGCCTGCAGCAAAAACACAGCTGCAAGCAGCATAATATAAATCGGTAAAAACCGTCTGAATTCAAAGTTTACCAGCTTTCCGAAAAGCTTCATCCCTGATATACCTCCCTCATCACATCGATAACAGATTTACCCTCTTCTTCTCTTACCTGCTCCGTCATAAATTCTTTTTTCACCGCTCCATCAGCCAGTAAGACTGCCTTATCAATTAAATGTTCGATATCACTGATTTCATGGGTTGTGATGATAACACCGCGGTCCTCCACCAGATGACTGGAAAACACATCAGCAATCTGTTCTCTGCTGAAGATATCAATACCAGAAAAAGGTTCATCCATTAGAATATAATCTGCATCCATCGCCAAGCCCATCAATAAATTCACTTTCGCTGTATTGCCTTTTGATAATTGGGAAATACGTTCATCCTCTTTCAGCTTAAAAAATTCTAAAATCTCTTTTGCCCGCTCCCCATTCCAATTTTGATAGAAATCATCCATAAATTGAAAAGCATCCTTAATCCGCATTTTAGGCAAAAGCGTCATGGTATCTGGGATATATGTTATTTTCTCCATCATCTTTGGAGACAGCTTCTCCCCATCAATGGTAATCACGCCTTTTTGGTAAGGAGTCAGTCTCATAATCGATTGAAGAATGGTCGTTTTCCCCGCACCATTGATTCCAATTAAACACGTAATCTGGCCTTTATCTGCCTCAAAAGTAACTCCATTTAATATCTTTTTTCTGCCATACCTTTTCTCTATACCGGTCAATTTAATCATGCTTCTCTTCATCCTCCCTGCCAAGCTCATTTAATTTTGACTGGACAAGGTCAAAAACCTGTTCTTTTGGAATTTGCAAAGAGGTGATACGATCTACAAATTGATCAATTGCTTCGTCAATTAAACTTTCACGAATTTCTTTTATGCGGCCCGTTTCCTTTGTAATCATACTTGGTTTATTTCCATCCGTATAAATCAAGCCTTCCTCCTCCATTTCCTTATAAGCTCGCTGCACAGTATTCGGGTTTATTTTTAATCGCTGTGCTAATTCTCTGCGTGAAGGAATTTCCTGACCAGACTTTAATTCTCCAATTGCAATCTGTTCTTTGAAATACCTGATCACCTGAATATACACAGCTTCACGTTTATCAAAACGGATATCCATCCAATTTCTCACCTCATTCTTGTCATGCTTTCGCGTATACTGTATTAATACATTAGTACATCTTGTAAGTGTATTATATGCATAATACAGAAGAAAGACAACTCTTTTCTTTATTAAATTTGAAATTTTTATATATGATGGGTTGTATTTCTTTATTTCACACTGAACTCATTCTCAAAAAGAGATTTATTTCATATTTACCTGATGTCAGCAAAGGAAATAAATACAGGTATACTCGATGTTATTTTGTTCGATGCTTCAACAGCTATCGTGAAACAACCGGTTTCCCCATATAAAAGCAATCGCTTTTCCAGACAAATATGGTAGAATGGCTATCAGAATGATGTTAATAGGAAGGAAGATTTTTTAAAATGAAGTTAGTTACATGGAACGTTAATGGAATCCGGGCCTGCGTTCGAAAAGGGTTCTTGGATTTCTTTCATGATATAGATGCAGATTTTTTCTGTTTACAAGAAACAAAACTGCAGGCAGGGCAGATTGAGTTGGATTTAGAAGGATATTATCAATATTGGAATTATGCGGAAAGAAAAGGTTATTCAGGAACAGCAATCTTTACAAAGCATGAGCCGCTTCATGTTTCTTACGGGTTTCAAGAAGGCGAGATAGAGCCTGAAGGAAGAATAATCACATTAGAATACCCTGACTTTTACCTCGTCAATGTCTATACGCCAAACTCAAAGCGGGATTTAACCCGGCTGGAGGAGCGTTTGGAATGGGAAGATAAAATGTTTGATTATTTGCGGGAGCTTGATTCGAAAAAATCCGTTATTTATTGTGGGGATTTAAACGTAGCCCATCAAGAAATCGATTTGAAAAATGATAAAACAAACCATGGCAATTCAGGTTTTACGCAGGAGGAACGGGATAAAATGACACGGATCCTGGCCAATGGTTTTACGGATACCTTACGCTTCTTCTATCCTGAACGCGATGATATTTTCACGTGGTGGTCTTATATGAAAACAATCCGGGAAAGAAACATCGGCTGGCGTATTGATTATGTGATTGTTTCCAGTCCATTAGAAAAATATCTGGAAAATATGGAGGTTCACCGTTATACGCTTGGCAGCGACCATTGCCCGGTGAGTCTGGAAATAAATCTAGACAGCTGATAAATCAAATCCATGCCTAATCAAAAAAAGAGAAAAAGGAAATGTCGAACGTCTGAAATATTTCCGGTATTAAAAATAGTCCAATGATCAGACCAAACAAAAAAACAGTAATGATGCGCAGTTTTTTTCGCATTCTCACCATACCTCTCTTTCCTGAAAAACGAAAAGGAACCAGCTTGTGCTTCCTTTTCGTTTTTATCATTCAAGGAATATTATATAAATATGGAAGCATCCACTCCCATTTATTGTTTCTGAAAATAATCTACCATCCCAAGGGCACTTAATTGTAAATCAACATTAATCATCTGATAAACCTCATGGTCATCAGCAATCCCCTGCTCACGAAGCTCTGATTGTACATATTTTAACAATCGGTCGGCAATCTCATCATAGCTTTGTCCTTCTGCAACTGCAGCTTCCCCTTCTCTCACAAAGATATCCAGCCATGCTTCTGCCTGTTCGAGAGCCTCTTCTACTAAATCTGTTCCTCCAAAATGTCCAAAAAAGATATAATCTAATTGTTTCTCACGGAACCTTTGTAAAGAGTGTCTCATTGCCTCCGGATCAAAGTGATTGGGAGATGTAGATGGTAAAAAGAAGTTCAACCCATGCGGAAATAGTTGTTCATATTGAATTCCAGCTGTATCCCCAGTAAACATCCCATTACTGATAGGGTCATAGATTCCCAGATGATGTCTGGCATGGCCCGGTGTATCCCAGAATTCTAAGATGCGCCCTTCTTCAAGCTGCAGCATATCTCCCTCTGTTTTCTCCACAACTCTTTCCTCATCAGCAGGGATAATCGGATCATATAATTCGGAAAAACGCTCGCCGTAAATCGCGCGTGCTCCAGCAGCCAGCTTTTTAGGATCAACAAGATGTCTCTTCCCCTTTGGATGAACGTATAAAAGCGCATTCGGACAAAGCGATAATAAACGTCCTGCGCCGCCAGCGTGGTCTAAATGAACATGTGTAACAATAATATGTTTTACGTCCGCAAAAGTATATCCTAATTCTTCTAATCCTTTTTTAATATACGGTACAGAAGGACTCGGTCCCGTCTCAATAATCGTAAGTTCATCTGCTTCAATGACATAAGCTCCTGTTCTGCCGCTTACACCAAAATCAAAACCATCGATAAGTGAAATCCCATGATGAAGCTTCATCGTTTTTCTAGAGTGCAACTGCATAATAATCCCTCACTTCCACAAAATAATTGAAACACACTATACTCTTATTTTAACATTTAAATATACGTCTCCGTATGATTTTATCAGATATTTCATTTTTACTTTCCAATCTGCCCGCTCAAAAAATAGGAAATAGGAATGATTTTCTTTGCTTGATATCCAACAATAGGGTACATTAGATGGAGAATAATGATTATGTAAAAATTGCTGATGTAAACCGCACAGCAAATTGAAAATAGATTAAAAGGATGAAATCGAATGAGCAAAAAGAATGTAGATGATTACCTTCAAGAAGGAATGTATGGAACGCGTCTGCCCAATGAAAGTGAACGGAAAATGTATCTTGGCACCTTTCGTGAACGCGTTGCCTTTGTGTTAACCATTGGAGAGGTGATGTCTAATAAAGGACTCGCTGAATTAGAGCGCCAATTAAAGCAGCATCCGAAGGCAAAAATCTTATTGAACGGAAATATTTCATATTCATTTTTAAAGGAGGAAAAAGCACTCGCTGACCGCTTTTCTATTCCACATACTACGGTAAGCAACCAGGAGAATGATACAGAGATCGGTTTAGTGCTCACCTATCCTTATGCTGTAGATATAGACCAAATTTCCCTTAAAGATATTGAGGAAAAACCAGCTCCCAAAGAAAAAGAAGATGAAGAAGAAAAAAACAGCAATCCGTCAAAAGGAATCGTATCGAAGCTTAAAAATTTTTTCCACTAAGCTGCCGTTGTGTCTCCCATTTAATACTGTGTAAATGTTAATTACACTTATGCAGTAAGAAAGTTTATATTTTCTTAACTTCTAAAAAATGCCAGTCAGCGGAAATCGGATGATTTACACCCAATTCCTATGACTGGCACTACATTTCACCTTACGTTTCCTACTATTTCACACTGTATCATTTATCATCAAAATCAATATTTTTCATTCTAAACGGTGTAATAATCAGTACCACAATCAGTACCAGTCCCATATAGCCAATCAGCGAATAGAATTTAGAAACTAAATCGGTAAAACCGACAAAGCTAAGTATAAATCCTGCAACCAGTGTGATAGCTAATAGTATATTAAATTTTTTCGTTTCTACTTTTGCAAACCTGGTAACAAACGCAAAGAACATACTAATTGCTGTGTTAAAAATCATTCCAAAAAGTACAAGTGCCATGATAATACCTAACACTGGTGAAATATTATTTACAATTCCCAGCATTGGCATCTCAAAATTACCAACCTCTTCAATTTTAGCAAAAATCGCGAAATAACTAAGAAGAATTAATACACCCAGTCCCAGTCCGCCTACTAATCCGCCAATGGCAGCTGTTTTTCTATCTTTCTCCGCTCCCCCCATAACAATGGACATTGCTGCGCCAACAGAAGTGTTAAAGGTAGCATAGTTTAAACCTGCAACAAACCAATTTGGGAAATTCGGTCCGTGGCTCTTTGCCGTACTATTTAATTCAGCTAAAGATCCATCCATTGTAAAAAAGCTGTAGATAGAGATGATAATAACAAATAAGATCAAAAACGGCGTAATACTGCTGATTACAGCCACCACTTTATCTACTTTCAGCATACCTGTCAGCAGTACCAATACTGTCATTAAAATCGCACCTGCAACATGAGGCAGTCCAAATTGCTGATTCAGGTTCGCTCCTGCTCCGGCAATCATTACCACCCCTACACCGAATAGCGTAAATACTAATACAGCATCTACTATTAACCCAATCAAGTTAATACGAGTGATTTTTTCAATGATTTTAAAATGGCTGATTTTATAGATAACATCATTATAAGAAGTTGTCTGTGCCTTGCTCCCTAACCAGACCAGCATCATTCCAACATATGCAAAAAATACTGTAGAAACAAATGCAGCCAGAATTCCCAGTGTACCAAAGCTTGTAAAATACTGCAGCACTTCCTGTCCAGATGCAAACCCGGCGCCTACAATCACCCCTATGAATGCGCTTGCAATTACCAAGATTTTCATTAGTTTTTTCATGTGCTTCCCCCTCTGTTCTTTTTATCTTATAAGTATCAGATGAAATCTTTTTGTGTATATACTAAAATGAAAGTATGTATATACTTATAACCAGTATATAAAAAAAGATTACTTATGGAAAATGATAGTCTATCCTACTAATAAAAAGCAAGTATACCAATTATTAAATTTATTCAAAATAATGCATTTTTTATTCAGATCATATCTTTATAAAGGGGTGTACTTTATGAACTCATCTCATATCGCAAAAAATAAAATAGCAACATTGCAGCAGCCTTTCTCATCTTTAGATGAGCTTGCCGATACAATCAGTGAGGTATTGTCATGTCCTATTACCATTGAGGATGCGAATCATTATGTTCTTGCATATAGTAAACACACCGAAAATATTGATGAAGCACGAATCGGCACCATCATGAATCGGAAAGTCCCTGATAAAGTTATTAACGGTTTATGGAAAAACGGAGCAATGCCCAAGCTGATTGATAGTGACCAGCCAGTCATTATTCCCGAAATCAAAGAAATTGGACTTGGAAACCGGATTGCTATATCCATCTGGAAGAAAAACGAAATTTTAGGTTTTATTTGGGCACATACAGGTGAAAATGAATATAGTAAGGATGATTTGGAAATTCTAAATGAAGCAACCCGTCAGGTGAAAAAGTTTATCCTGCAGAAGCTGCCTGGCCGAAGAAATACAGAACAAGCTTATAAAGACTTTTTCTGGCAGCTGTTAACAGCAGATTTTGTCAGCGCCAGCACAATTCAATCCTATGAAAAACAATTTAATATAAAGCTGCAGGATGGCCTTGCTATCATTGTTTTTCATTTTGAAGATGCTATCACGCCGCAGATTGAAAAGCACGCTTCCTACCTTTCAGAAACTGTCATGCAGGTGAATACAATTTTCCGTTTATTTGATGATCAAGATTTTATCTTATTGGTACGATTATGGAAGGCGGATGATACATCAGATAAAATTTATCAGTTTATTGAGCAGTTTCAGGAAAAAATAAGCACACAGCTGCAACTGACCTCCATGCACGGTGCAGGTAGCCAAATTTACGGTTCTGCAAAAGATATGACGCAGGCTTACGAGGAAGCACTTCAGACAAATTCCCTGCAAAAGCAGTTTCCTGATGAACTGTCTTCTTGTTTTCTTTATGAAGACCTAGGCGTTTTTCAATGGGTAGACGTATTAAAAGAACATCGTCATAAGCGGCGTCATTCAAATAAATACATTCAACGTCTGCAGCAATATGATCAGCGCCAGCAAAGTAATTTATTGTACACCTTAGAAAAATTTTTGGAGCATGACTCCAATGTACATCGTACAGCAAAAGCTTTGTTTATCCATCCAAATACCATGAATTATCGTTTAAAACGTATTCATGAAATTAGCAATCTTGATTTAAAAAATCCGCATCAGAAAGTAGCGGTTTATTTAGAGTTATTAGCTGACAAGCTGGAAAAATCATAGCATTTGTGTAAATACACAAACGTTTTGGACTCAATTCATTTATTTTCATAATGAATTCTCACAAAGAAAGCGTTAACATTATAAGTATAAATTGATAAACAAAGGGGCGAATAACATGATTATTGGGGTACCTAGAGAGATAAAAAACAATGAAAACCGTGTTGCCATGACACCAGCCGGCGTAGTGAACCTTGTTCAATCGGGGCAAACGATTTTAATTGAAAAAGAAGCCGGTTTGGGAAGCGGCTTTACGGACGAAGAATACAAGCAGGCCGGAGCAGAGATTATCGCAGAGGCCTCAGACGTATGGGAACGATCTGATATGATAATGAAGGTAAAAGAACCGCTGGAATCAGAGTACCATTATTTCCGGAAGGGATTAGTATTATTCACCTATCTTCATTTAGCTGCTGATGCAAGATTAACAGAAGAGCTTGTCGCGAAAGAAGTTACAGCAATCGCCTATGAAACAATTGTTGTAGGTAACGCTCTCCCGCTTCTGACGCCGATGAGTGAAGTCGCCGGACGTATGGCTACGCAGATTGGTGCCCAATATTTAGAGAAATCAGAAGGCGGCAAGGGCATTTTACTTGGCGGTATTCCCGGGGTCAAACGCGGAAAAGTAACGGTTATAGGCGGTGGCGTTGTCGGCACGAATGCCGCGCGCGTAGCGATCGGTCTTGGAGCGGAAGTTACGATTATTGATTTAAATCCGCAGCGTCTTCGCGAATTAGAAGAAATTTTTGGTTCGAGCATTCAAACATTAATGTCAAACCCGCTAAATATTGAAGAAGCTGTCACAGATTCGGATCTCGTTATCGGATCGGTATTGATTCCAGGCAGAAAAGCGCCAAAGCTTGTGTCAGAAGAAATGATTCAAGCAATGCAGCCGGGCAGCGTCATTGTAGACGTGGCAATTGACCAGGGCGGTAATTTTGAAACCGTTGACCATCCTACTACACATCAAGACCCAATCTATGTCAAACATGACGTGCTTCATTACGCTGTTGCCAATATCCCAGGCGCTGTTCCGCGCACAGCAACGGTCGGACTGACAAATGTAACTGTGCCATATGCAGTCAATATTGCGAAACAAGGCGTCGAGCATGCGATTCAAAATAGCGCTCCAATCGCCAGCGGTGTGAATGTGATGAATGGGCATGTAACAAATGAAGCGGTTGCCAATGATTTAAATTATGAATATGTTTCTGTGCAGGACGCTTTAAAATAATAAGCATTCCAAAGCCATCACCCCGATTGAACAAGGTGATGGCTTTTTCATCGCTTCAGTACGGGTAAAAGTCGTCGGAATCGTTATTTTTACGCCAGTCTGTTAAACTATTTCTATAAAGAATGGAGGGATTATTTTGCGTTTACAAAACCAAAAAGTTATCGCACTTGTCGATCATGACTTTGAAGACTTGGAACTATGGTATCCCGTTCACCGTCTGCGTGAAGAAGGCGCCCAGGTAGATTTAGTCGGACAAGCTGCCAATCAAAAATACATTGGAAAATACGGCGTTCCTGCTGAATCTGATTATGCCTTTTCCGAAGTGAATCCAGAAGACTATGATGCTATCCTGGTACCCGGCGGGTGGGCTCCAGATAAATTGCGCCGTTTTCCGGAGGTTATCAGCTTCGTACAGCATATGAATGAACAGAAAAAGCCTATTGGCCAAATTTGTCATGCCGGCTGGGTATTAATTTCTGCCAATATTTTAGAGGGTAAAACCGTAACCAGTACACCTGGAATCAAGGATGATATGACCAATGCCGGAGCGACATGGGTTGATGAACCGGCTGTTTCGGACGGACACCTTGTTTCAAGCAGAAGGCCGCCTGATTTACCGGATTATCTTCGTGAACTGATTAAAGTGATGGAAGAATATCAGCGTTAAGGGAGTATACAAATGAAAATTGTTTCTATAGAACCGACACCGAGTCCGCATTCTATGAAAATCAACGTGAACGAGACACTTCCTCCTGACGAAACGTATAATTACAGTAACAAGGACGATTTAGCTCAAGCTCCGGAGTATGTGCAGAAGCTTTTCGCTTTGGAAGGGGTCAAAAACATCTATCGTGTCGTCGATTTTATTGCTTTGGCCCGAAATCCGAAGACACCTTGGGAGGAGCTCTTACCACAGGTTCGGAATGTATTGGGGACAGACGAAGCTTTTAACCAGACCGATGAATTATCTGCTGATGCAGAAGCACCTTCGGAAACATTTGGCGAAGTTCATGTTTTCATTCAGACATTTCTAGGGATTCCAATGCAGGTAAAGCTGGAAGAAGGAGATAAAGAGGAACGCTACGGACTGCCAGAGCGTTTTTCTAAGGCCGTGATGGAAGCTTCTCCCGCTTCTGAAAATGTCATCATGGACCGAAAATGGGAAGAACAGCATCCTCGCTACGGCAATATGAATGAAATCGGTCAGGATGTTGTAGAAGAGTTAAAGGCAAGCTATAACCAGGAAAGACTGGATACCCTTGTGAAATTAGCTTTACAAACAGATGGAAATACAAGCAACGCCACAAACTACTATCAGCATGTTCCGATTGAAAAACTGGATAACCCGGATTGGCGGGAACGCTATGCAGCATTGGATCGTCTGGATCCAACCTTGGACGATCTTGCTCTTTTAGAAAAAGCCGTTCACGATGAAAAAGCATCAATTCGCCGTTTGGCTACTGCTTATTTAGGCATGCTGGAGGATAAAGCTGCTTTGCCATTGCTATATGAAGCATTGGCTGATAAAGCCGTGAATGTCCGTCGAACTGCCGGCGATTGCATTTCTGACCTGGGCTTTACAGAGGCAATTCCAAACATGATTGAAACTTTAAAGGACAAAAGCCGGATCGTTCGTTGGCGCGGAGCAATGTATTTATATGAGGCGGGGGATGAATCTGCTATTCCTGCCCTTGAAGAAGCATCTGCTGAAGAACCAGAGTTTGAAGTACGCATGCAAATACAATTAGCTTTAGAGCGTATTCAAGGCGGTGAAAAAGCAAAAGGCTCTGTTTGGCATCAAATGACCCAGGCAGCAAAATCAAAATAGGATATTTTCACAGATAAATATAAACTAATTCAGAGCCATGCTCTGGATTAGTTTTTTCATATCTAAATGAAACAAACGATACATATCATTAATATACATTCTTTTTTCATGTAGGATACACGCTTCACTGCTGATCGTTTTATATTTTTCTCTTTGCTGTAAAAACATATATTTTCCATTTCAATTCCTTTACGTATAGAAAGCGTTTTCTTATAATAGTAGTATCGGAATACTTGAAGGGGGACATAACGAATGGATACACAAGAGGGTACGCTGCTTTTTGAACCAAGTAAAACACAAGTGGAACAGGCAAATATTACTTCTTATCGTACTTGGTTACAAGAATATAAACATATCCAGACTAAAGATTACCATAATTTATGGAAATGGTCTGTGGAGGATCTCGATACATTCTGGGAATCTATTTGGGAATATTTCAATATCCAGTCGCACCAGCCTTATCAAACGGTGCGTTCCGGCAATCAAATCATCGGAACAAAATGGTTTCCCGAAGCAAGCCTCAATTACACAGAGCATGTATTCCGGAATAAATCATTAACAAGCCCTGCTATTATTCATACATCGGAAAATCAGGAGCTTCAGGAAATTTCTTGGGAAAAACTATACCAGGATACGGCTGCGCTTCAAAAAACATTGGAAAAGCAAGGAATTGAAAAGGGAGACAGGGTAGCCTGCTATGCACCAAATATCTATGAAACGGTTGTTGCTTTCCTTGCAACGGCAAGCTTAGGAGCTATCTGGTCCAGCGCTTCTCCGGACTTTGGAACCCAGAGTGTGATGGAGCGTTTCCAGCAAATCGAGCCAAAAGCGATGATTACAGTTGATGGCTATACGTATAACGGCAAGAAATTTAATAGATTAGATGTGGTCAAGGAGCTGCAGTCTGCGCTTCCTTCTTTAAAAACAACGATAACCATTCCTTATCTAAACAAGCAGACAGATTTCGGTCACTGTATACAGCCGATTTCCTGGGAGGATGCAACAGCGCATCCCGGAAAGTTGGAAATGTCGTATACACCTGTTGCCTTTAACGATCCGCTCTGGATACTCTATTCCTCTGGAACAACCGGCAAACCGAAGCCAATCGTGCACAGTCAAGGCGGTATTTTAATGGAGCATTTGAAGGCTCTCCACCTGCACTTGGACTTAAGCCCCGGCTCGCGTTTCTTCTGGTTTACTACAACCGGCTGGATGATGTGGAATTTCCTTGTCGGCGGATTATTAACAGGCTCAACCATTATCCTGTATGACGGCAGCCCTGCTTATCCGGATAAACAGGTTTTGTGGCGGCTTGCCGAGCGGACAAAAATGAATGTATTTGGCACAAGCGCCAGCTTTATCACAGCTTGTATGAACGAGAATGTATCGCCGAAAAGCGAATTTGATCTATCTTCTTTAAGAAATATCAGTTCAACAGGATCGCCGCTTTCTCCGGAAGGATTTCGGTGGTGCTATACACATGTCAAAAATGATATCTGGGTTGCTTCGGCAAGCGGTGGCACGGATGTTTGCACCGCATTTTTACTCGGCTGTCCTATACAGCCTGTTTATGCCGGAGAGATTCAATGTGCAGGGCTGGGAGCGAAAATTGAAAGCTTTGATGAAGACGGAAATTCGATTACAAATGAGATTGGCGAGCTTGTCTTAACCGCTCCATTTCCAAGCATGCCGATTTATTTCTGGAACGATGACTCCGGGCTGCGGATGTACCATAGCTATTTCGATACCTTCCCCGGCATCTGGTGTCATAGAGACTATCTCAAACTGACAGATCGAAATACGGCAATCATTTACGGCAGATCGGATGCAACAATCAATCGGGGCGGCATCCGAATTGGAACAAGTGAAATATATCGGGTCACGGATTATGTTACCGCTGTTGAGGACAGTTTAATGGTTGATTTACCAAAAGGAAACGGCGATTCGATTACCCCCTTATTTATCGTAATGAAGGACGGCGAAGCATTAAGCGAGACCATTAAACAGGAAATTAATCAGCAGCTGCGGACACATTGCTCACCAAGGCATGTTCCGACCCATATTTATGAAGTAAAAGAACTTCCGAAAACCTTAAATGGAAAGAAAGTCGAAATTCCCGTTAAGAAAATCTTGATGGGTCAGGATACAGAAGCTGTTATTAATCGAGGCTCTCTGATTAATCCGGACAGTCTCGACTATTTTATCGACTTAGCTGAGAAAATCTAAAAAAAGCTGATGGAAGATAGCCGTTATTCTTCCATCAGCTTTTTCAACAAATATCTTATTTTTAAATTAGAGAGAGATTAATACAATAATTAATGGAATAAGCACGACTAACGAGATAATCGTTAAAATCCCCATAATCAGCAATAATTTTCCATACTTATTTAATAACTCATTCACATTGCCTGCTGTAAAATCGTCTGAAGCTATAATATTAGAAGCCTCTACGCCTGTTTGATAAAAGAGATAGCCAGTTATAATAGAAATAATGCCAGAAAGAATCATGCTCGGATCGACCGTTAAAGTTAAAACAATCGAAATTGCCCCCATGATAATGGATGCCGCTCCAACAATTTTCCCCCATGTTGCAATTCTTTTTAAATGGTCTATATTTAAATAATCCATCAAATCGCCTCTCCTTATAGTGACTTTATTACTATATTCACTTTCAATCGATTTATTAAACATCCTCCCAGTTCCGTTTATTTATGGAATTGTTTTATGATTACTTTATGTTTTAGATGAAAACATGTGATTCCTTCCCTATGTTATAAAAATCAAACTCTCTAAATAGAAAAATGCTGATGGCAGGATAAGCTCCCTTCCATCAGCATTCCCTCTCTTATTTAAAAACCGCTGTAGGAATCACGATGAAACTTCCCATACACTTGATGCAGGTATTTATCTGGAACAGCTTCTTCAATAACCGGAAAGATTTCTCTCTCCTCAAATCGGACATTCTTCTCTAACAGCTCCCCAAGCTGATTCATTTTTTCATATGGGTCCTCTCTGTTTTCACGTATCGCATAAACGAAACTGCGGATTTGCATGTGCTGATAAAGCATTTCTTTAATCAATTCGATTTCCGGTTTTTCAGCATAGACCTCATAAAGCGGCAGCAGAACCTCTTCCTCATCCCGGAAATGAAGGACGGCATCCTTTTCCCAATAATCAATAAGACCTCTAATGGATTCGCCTAAGGATTTATCGGTCTTTTCTGTACCGGCCTGCTTTAATTCCATTGCTTGTACTAATGCATGATGATGGTGATGTGATAATGGCTTCAGTGCATCATGCCGCTGTTTTTTCACAATAACCCACCTCCGACACTGTCTGATACACTTCTCCAGCTAAAAACAAGGAGAAGCGTCTTCTCTTCTAGTATAAACCAAACCCTGTCTGCAGATATACGATTTCAGCTTGATATTGCTTCTTTTTTATACGATAGACTTCCTGAAACATATGCAATCAACGCCAGCAGCATAGATGTCACCACAGAATGCATCCCAAACGGCTGCGGATAAAATGTTTCAAAAATAATATAACTGAAGACTCCGGTGAGCATCGAAGCAATCGCTCCATGCTTCGTTCCCCTTCTCCAATAAAGTCCGAGGATAATCGGCCAGATAAAAGCAGCCTCCAAACCTCCCATGGAGAATAAATTCAGCCAGATAATCAAATCAGGCGGCTGCAGCGACATCAAAACAACAATGATTCCTATTAATGCGGTAGCACCCATACTCCATTTACGAATCGTTTTATCATCGGCATCAGGACGGATATAATTTAGATAAACATCCTTCACAATCGTCGAGCTCACCATTAACAGCAGCGAGTTTACTGTTGTCATAATCGCCGCCATTGGTGCTGCTAAAACAATTCCGGCAACCCAGCCCGGTAAAACGGCTTGTGCTAATTCCGGCATCACGGTATCACCTATTTCGATACCGGGAAGTACAGTCCTTCCAAACACTCCAATTAAATGCATATTCAGCATAATAAAACCGACTACGAAGGTACTGATAATAATGCCTCGATGCAGCGCCTTTGTATTTTTATAAGACATCGCACGAACCGCAATCTGAGGCAAGGCAACCACCCCGACACCGACCAATACCCAGAACGAGGAAACATAAGCAGGGGTTAAACTTCCATCTGCGCCGAATGGTGTAATCAAATTCGGATTCTCTGCAGCCAGATCATGCATAATCTGAGATACACCGCCTCCTGCTATAATTACGGCTATAAGTAAAATAAGCGTACCTATAAACATAATAATACCTTGTATGCCATCCGTAATCGCTACTGCGCGAAAGCCGCCAACGACAACATATACTAAAACAGCTAGTGAAAAAATACATAACGCCGTAAAATATGGAATGCCTGTTAAGGATTGAACCAGACGTGCCCCGCCAATCCATTGTGCCGACATCGCCGAAAACAGGAAAATCAAAATACTGGCCGCGGACAGAATCACAACCCATTTGGACTGATATCTTTCCTTCAAAAAATCAACAATCGTAACAGCCTTATACTTTCTTGTGACAATCGCAAAACGCTTGCCGAGCACCATCAAGACAAAGTAACCCGTTGCAAGCTGTGTCATCGATAACAGCACCCATCCAAGCCCTTCATTATAGGCTGTTCCCGGCCCGCTCAAGAAGCTGCTTGCACTTCCATAGGTTGTTACCAGTGTCATTGCCAAAATAAAGCCGCCAAGACTTCTGCCGCCCAGAAAATATTCCTGTAAAAACGAATCGGAGCGGCTGACAAATTTGCCGGCCCAAATTCCAATCATAAAGATAATCGCAATAAATATAAATAGTGGTAAAACAGCTTCCCAGTTCATGGTTAAACTCCTCTGATATCAAAATAAGACATTCTTTGTTTATTCCTCTTCGGCTTCTAATGACATATCTTTAAAAAAGAATTTAACAACAAATATCGTTAATAGCATCATTACGACAAAACCAAGAATGCAGCTGAAGAAAAACCATGCCGGGAAACCAAATATGTACTGATAGGATTCCGGAGATTTGCTTCCAAGTCCATAAGCAAACCCAAACCACCAGATAAAATTAAAAATAACAAGAGCTACACCGGTCCAAGCTTCCCGATTCGCAGTCTTGTAACGTTTATCCGTCCATTCTTTTCTTTTCATATTAAAAGCTCCTAACCATCCTGAAAAGATTATTTTCTTTCTTACTATAATCAAATTCCTATCAACTGTAAACTGGCAGCATTTTCAATTAGATCCCAGACATAACAAATCCTCGTTCCACTTCCTATTATTTCATTACTAGTTTAAAGCATTGCTTCTGCCAACAGACGATAGGATTTTTTCTTTGCTTCAAAATCAAATGTATTATTGATGACCATAAACTCGTCCGTCTGGTATTTCTCCTGCAGCTCCAATAACTGTTGTTTCACTGTTTCCGGTGTACCGATAATACATCTTTCCCTGTTCTTTTGGATTATCTCTCTATCTTCTGCACTCAGTTTATCCATATCACAGTGAACAGCCTCGCTAGACGTTACTTTCGTTCCTAATCCCTTACTGACATTTAATAACCATTTATCCTGTGTCAGCGCATGCTCCTCCGCTTCTTCTTCTGTTTCTGCACAGACTATAAAAATACATACGATAGATCGCGGATTTTCCATATTGACAGACGGTGTAAAATTTTCCCGATACGTTTGGAGCGCCTTCACACCTTTTTCCGGATTGATAAAATGGCCAAAAATAAATCCTGTTCCCAGTTCTGCTGCATAGTTTGCACTTCGCTCGGATAACCCGAGTATCCAAAGCGGCGGTACCTGATCCACACGCGGAGTGGCCTTTACTAAACGAAAATCATGATCCCGCGGCAAGGAATTATGCAAAAACCCCTGTAAATCAGCAGCTTGTCTCGGAAATTCAGCTAAACTCCGATTTTGATTATCTGTCAGCGCAGCCCTGGTCTCCGGAGAACCTCCCGGTGAATTTCCAACGCCAAGATCAATTCGGTCAGGAAAAAACGCCGCTAATGTTTTGCCAATCTCAGCGACTTTATACGCACTGTACTGCGGCAGTAAAATACCGCCTGAGCCGACACGAATACGGCTTGTGACAGAAGCGATCCTCGTCATCACAATTTCTGGAGCAGAAATCGACAGCCCGTTCGTATTATGATGCTCTGCCACCCAATAGCGGTGATACCCAAGCTCCTCCGTCCATTTTGCCAGCTCCAGCGTATGCTGTAATGCCGCTTCTGGCGTTTCCCCCATGGAAATTGGGGATTGATCTAGTACACTTAATTTCATGTTAAACACGGTCCTTTTTCAAGTTAAAAACTTCTACAAATAATTAAAAAGCATAAATGTCATCCATTCAACATTTATGCTTTTAATCGATGCGCCGCTATTCTATTTTCTCCTTAATACGCATGGACAGCAGCACCCCAAGCAATGCTGTCACAGCCATCATTATAAATGCATACGTCGTCCCCCAATAGGTTCCTGTCCGCTCCGGTGCATCCATGACAGCAGTCGTTACACTGATAACGGTTGTCAGAATCACCACGCCAAAAGCCATTCCCAATTGGCGCACGGTATTCACAATCGCTGAATTATGAGCCATTTCCTTTTCATCCAATACATTGACACTGACAGAAACTAATGGCATCAGCGACAAACCGAATCCGGTCATAAAAAAGCAGAAATAAATCATAATCAAATATGGGGAGCTGTCGATACTTAGCGTTGTCATCAGTACTAAGGACACAAGCGTAAAAGCAAACCCGATAACAGCTAAAATCCTTCCGCCATACCGATCATATAAATTCCCCGAAATAACAGAGACAATACAAAGCAGAATCGTACCTGGCACTAATAAAAAGCCAGATAGGAAGGCGCTCGTTTCTAAAACGTTCTGCGCAAACATCGGCAAAATCGTCTCTGCCGATAATAGGAGCATCATATCCATAAATATAAGCACCACGGCCAACAGAAATGTCCGATTCTGAAATAAATGCACATTCAGCACAGGCACATCATCCGCTAATTGCCGCCGGACAAAAAGATATAATAAAACAGCACTGATACAAAATGGCAAAATAACGAGATACAGGTCCATGCCGGCAACACTAATATTACTGATACTAAAAATAAACAAAGAAAAAGCCCCTGCCGAAAGAATCACAGAGAGAATGTCCAGCCGCGCTGCCTGTTTTTTCAATACATCCTTCATATAGAAAACCGCTAACAGCAAAAGTATCAGCACCAATGGCAGCATAAACCAATGAAGGATGCGCCAATGGAAAACATCAATAATCATTCCGGTCAAAGACGGCGCACTTGCCGGAGCGACATTAATGACGCCGCCCAGCAGACCAAGTGCAAATCCTCTTCTTTCTTTTGGAAATACGGTAATTAAAATCGTTTGAATCACAGGCAATATCACACCCGTTCCAACCGCCTGTATCGCTCTGGCAAGAATCAATTGAATAAAGCTCTGCGAAAAAGCACCAACAATAAGGCCGGCAGCCATGCAAAGCAGTGCAAAAACTAAAAGTGCTTTGGTTGAAAATCGGTTAGATAAATAGCCTGTCAACGGGATAAACACTATGGTTGTTAATAAATAAATCGTCGTCAGCCACTGTACTTCCGTGGCATTAATCTGAAATTCCCGCATAATCGCCGGGTAAGACGTAATCAATAAAAACTGGCAGAATGTTAATAAAAATCCTGTTGCCAGCGTAACAATAATAACCCCTTTGTTTTCTAATTTAGGCTGCATGGCTCCTCCTTATCCGTTGTGACATTATATGTAATGCTTTAATTAAACTGCTTCACCATCAAATAATGCGGAATACCATCTTCTAAAAATTCATCTGACGCCGTTTCATATCCCAATTTGTGATAAAATCCTTCCGCATGCGTCTGACCATGCAATTTTGCGCGGATTAATCCTTTTTGTAAAACAATCTCCTCTAAGGACTGTACAATTACCTTGCCGAGCCCATACTTACGATAAGGCTTCAAAATACAAATTCGTTCCAGCTTCCCGACTCCTTCTACTGCTCTCACTCTTCCCGTTCCTACAGGCTTGTTATCGTAATATACTAAAATATGAACGCAGTCCGCATCCAGCGAGTCAAACGCATCAAACTCCTCTTCTTCAGACACTTCCTGCTCCTTGACGAAAATTTCTTTTCTAATCTCAAAAACTTTCTGTAAATTTTGTTCCTCTGTTACGATTTTATATGTCACCTGAGTTTCCCCTCTCTGCCTCTATTTGCATCCTGTTAAAAAATATAATTGCTACTATTGTAAAACAACTGACTATTGTTGTAAATGCAACAAATATAATAAGCTGGCTAAGCCTCTTAAAAAGCCTCCCAGCCTAATTTCGACTAAGAGACTTTACTATTTATTCCCCGTCTTCTACTCTATTAAAGATAGCTTCCGGAATCATTTCAAACCCTTCAATCACTGTGTTTTCTTCCACTTCAATCATCAAACAGAGCTTGCCGTCAAGCGTTGTCTGACGGACATAACGCAAATCCTGCGGGCACACTTTAAGGTCAGCCACTTTCGTTTTGATTTTAATGGATTTAGATGTATATTTCGGTACAATACTGGTTGCTTTCATCTCATATTTTTCATCATCAATCACTTTTTTAAAAGCAGTCTCTACCTTCTCCGGGTCAATATCCTGTACTCCGCTGCTGGTTAATACTTTTTCTACATCCTTATAATCCAGCATTGGCGCATCTTCCTCTTCATTTTCTTCAACAACACGCTGAATCTCATCATACACATTCGCCAATGTCGTCGTATTGATCTGCTCACCAGCTACATCCTTAACAATTTCCTCAAACACAATCTTATCGTCCTCTGCGGTCATTGCTTCCTCTGCGGTCAGCACTTCCTCAATAAAATGATAATCCAGCTCATATGGCTTGGCTGCAGAATAAAGCACATGGTTCACATCCGCTGCTCCGCCTGTAAATGCCGGGAATAAGAAACCGCCAATAGGCTGTTTTAAATTAATTACCGGATCCACCACAAAATGATATTTAAATTCCTTCTCCACATAATCAAAAAGCAGTTCTTTCTTCGGATCCATTGTTTTATTCATGCTGCATAAAGTAAATGGACTTGAAAAAACCTTGTTTCTGCTGCTTTCTTCCGCCTCTTCATTACTCCGTTTTACAGGCTTTGCATACTCTCCATGGATAAACGTGATAACAATATCCATCTCATACTGCTTATCCTTCAGCATTTTCGCTACAATTTCCAGCATCTGCGCCTTCCATTCTTCTGTATCATCCGAGAGCATTCCCTTGTGAAGAATAAGCTGGCTGCTGTCTTCCACATCACGCTGGAATTTCAATTCAAACAATTTTTGATCCAGCTGCCCTGTCAGCACCTTCTTAAAATTCGCCATGAACAAATCTTTCTGCTCATCCTCCAGCATTTCAAACGGCGTACTTTCATAATGATAGATTTCACTTGATTCTTTCATAATATATACATTGAAAATATCCTGTATCTTTAATAAATCATTATTTACTTTGAATTGTTTTTTTATATCGGCAATATCTTTTTTATTCAAATTGGATTCTCCTCTATTTCTTGATCGGCTTATCACTTTTTGCTGTCTGCTTTCAACAGCGTCTATCTATTTTATCACAAATCAATAGGAGGTGTTCTTCTATTCATTTAAGATTTTCAGAAACAAAAACAACAAATAAATAAGCCTTCTGATAACAGAAAGCTCCTTTATTTGGATTCTTTTATTTACTATGTGGATAGTTTAGAATTTCTTTTTTATAAACCGTAAAATCATCTAAATGGTTCTCTATAATTGAGTTCATCCTATTAATCTTCAACGATGGATAATGACGTACTGCACTATTTTTAAATTCTATTATTTCTCTTATTCTTCTTACTCTCTTTTTCCGCTTAAATTTTATCGTATTTTTCATTCCCTGTTCCTATATAATACAAAATGAAAAATCCAGAAATAAATGATAAGATAAAAACAATTATAGCCATAAAAATCACCACCATAAAAGGAGTATATATTTAAAAATGTGGAATACTGCTGAAAATATTTTTTTATCGCTAATAAAACATAATACTTACATAATTATTTTTCTTTTACTCATTTTACTTATTAGTTTTATTTTCCCAGTTACTACTTCAACAGCATTTCAAAGTTTATTTGAATTGCTACCAAATTTCATAAAAAAATATTTTAATAATATATCTTTAACTAATTCAGACATTTTTTCCATATTTCAATTTACATCAATAATGCATATTTTAAGTGTACTTTTACTTTTACTTAGTAGTTGGAAAATGAATTTTTTCAAAGAATGTTTAGCAATTTATGGATTTCTAGTAATTGTAAATATTTATTTCATATTAATATTATTTATTTTGTACAACAATAATATAACAACCTTAAATCTAATATCATATCTTTTTGAAGAAGTTAATTGGTATAACTTTTTCTCAATAGCAAATTTTGGATTAATTTGTTTATATATTCTTAATATACTTTTACAATTTGTAACAGATGAAAATTGATATAAAAAAGCGTGCTAATTTATTTAAACTAGTATGCTCTATCTGACACTTATTATTTTATATACTAAAAAGGGAGTGTATTCTTATGTCATTAGAAAATATTAAAGGTAACATTAAATCCATTCTAGAAAATAATGACTATATACTTTTAGTTATCTTAATGATTCTTTTTATTAGTTTAATCTCTCCTACGTCAACTAGAATGGGCTTTGAAAGTTTAGGAGAAGTTTTACCGGAATTTTTAAGTAATTATTTTAAAAACCTTTCATTGACTAATAATCAAGTTATTTCTATTTATCCATTGTTATCAACTTTTTTATCACTTAGTCTTTTTATGCACCTTCTTAGTTATCGTACTGACAACTATTACTTAGAATCACATAGGCTGTTACATTTCTTTTTACATATAAACACTTATTTCATTTTATTTTTTCTTATACTAGTACGACTTGATATGACACAATTTATTTCTCCAGTAGAATTTTTTCAACAAACCAATTGGCTTATGATCTATTTTTGTATAATCAGTTTTGCATTATCCTTTATTTATTTATCATCAATACTAATAGGTTTAATAAAAAAATAAAAATTATTAAATTTTAATTGTTGAATGAATTTTATAATTGCTCTTTTTAAACAAAGACGAACCGAATTTTCGAAAATGTATTTTTAAAACAAAAATTATGCAGCAGATTGTCGTTGAATAAGCTCCGCATGGATACGATTCGCAGCCAATTGGGAAGCATTATAAATCAAAGTGAACTTTCGCACGCTTTCCAGTGCGATAACGAACATTGTTTAGCTGATAGAACTCTTTCAGATAAGCATTGACACGTTCTACTGCCGTACGTTGTTTGAAAATGTTTTTCCATGCTTTTGCCCCGCGTGCAGGCGCCGTATAACGTCTTAAATCCGTGGTTATCTGTACTTTATATACTTTTTGACAGATACCCTCGTTCGCAAGTGGGCAGTCGCTGCATTCCTTTGGTCTGGTATATTTCAATGTCTCGTATTTTGGATCAAAACTGTCATATTTATAGGAATGTTCTCGAAAACAGGTTGGGGCAAAATTCTTATCAAACCCGATCATTTTGCTTATTATAGGCAATGACAGACTTTTGACCCTTGCGATGAATCTGTTCATAAATTGCTTTGAAATCGTAACCCGCATCCAGCGCTTCATAATGAATGGTTGTAATAGGGGGACGTTGATCCATTCCCTTTAATAAGGCAATAGCGGCTTTCCCGTCATTCAGATTACCAGAAGAAAACAAAGACTGCAGAATATATCGGCTCGATGTACCAACTGCGAGGTGTCCTTTTTAGCCAAACCAAAATTCGTTTTTACCATCTGCATTCTTTTTCACTCCCCATTTTGGGTTCTGTGTCACTTCTGAACGCAATATGTCTAACGAAACGTCTATCTGTGGATATTCTTCTTTTTATTATTTGTGGGTGAAATTATTTTAATCTGACCACTAACAAAAATCTTGATACAATCCCACAAAAAGTATATAATATCATTGTTCGATTTATTTTCTGCTTATCTATGCGGGGCTGTAGTTCAGTGGGAGAATACTTGTCTGGCAGACAAGGGGTCACGGGTTCGAATCCCGTCAGCTCCATTTAAAAAGCACGCTTGCTTATTCTAATTTCAGAATGAGAAGCGTGCTTTTTAGATTGTAGAGCCTCTATTTTGATAGCTCGCAAGTACATGTTTTACGTTAAATTAAAAAACCGTTTTGAAAAAAGATTGATCAAAAATACGCTCTTTCTTTTTAACAAACTTTATGACCATGGTTTTAAATCAACGATTCTTTCTGCATATCCAGACGATTCCAAGTTTAAATCAATCCTTCCAGCCAGCCTCTTAATTCTGATATACTGCAATATCCTTATTCCAGATAATGGACCTTTTCTATAATTTCGAACGCTTTTCCTCGCTCCGCATAAGCACCCAACCGTTGTACTTTTCATGTCGTAATATTTATCCTAAAATTTTGAGTGCATACTATATTTCTATCAATCAGATGATGATGCATATTCAAATCTAACATAGCCAATTTCAGAAGCATTTTTCATTAATTCGAGATTTAGCCAAGAGGCTAGTTTATGAAATTCCACGTCATTATTAAATGGGAACTTACTGTAATGTTTACTGTTTAAATCTTCTTCTGTTACGTTTGATAATATCTTTTCCCATCTTTCTATCAGAGAGTTGATGGTTGACTTGACTGATTCTACATTTTTATTAACATTTATGTCCTCTTTAGTTAGCGTGCCATCACCAAAAGAGTGATTAAAAACCATTTCCCACCAAAATGTTATATGCCACAATGTCCAAGCAATACTTGGTGTACCAATCTCATAAGCTTCGGATTCAGGTAAGTCAGCATACCAATTTCCATCCACTTCTTGAATATGCAGTCCACTATTAGGCGAACGCCACATATATTCATCCTGACTTAATGAGGAAAGATGGTATTCGAGAAGTTGTCTAGAAATACTAAATTGAAATTTAATATTATCCCTTAATGCTGTATCAGTATTGCTCATGATAATACGTCCCTTCTAATCTAATTAAAATTCATGCTATCTTTACCTACCATACACGCTTTTTTCACTAAATGGCCCTTCGTAAAAATGAGCGTGCCTTCTATTCAGGAAAAGACGCCCTTTTATGAAATAAACTTCATAATCTATTGCTTAGAATATAATTACTATACAACCAACTTATAGCATCTTTAAAATCATTAGCTATGTAATCAATGTTTACATCATTTAATTTATCAAAATGCTCATTTAGGGAAGACTTCCCTGCCCCAGTTTTAACAAGGATTTTAATACTTCCCACCTTTGCTGCGGCAACTATATCGCTCCATCGGTCTCCTACAACGACACAGTTTTCAAGCTTCAATTCGTGTTTTTGCTGTGCTTCCATTAACATACCTGTATTCGGCTTTCTGCAGGAACACCCTTCGTCATGTCTATGCGGGCATATATATACATCATTGAAACCGAAACCTTTTAATTCCTGTACGAAATCCTGTCTTTTGGCTAAACCATTTGAAATTCCGGGTTGATTGGTAAATGAGAAAATTTTTATATTGTCTTGTTTTAATCTCTTGATTCCCTTCTCTACATATGGAAAAAGTTCAAATTCACCTGGATAATGAACCGTGTCATCCTCGCCAATTGTTCCATCACGATCTAAAAAGATTGCTTCTATTTGTCTCATGCTCATTTCCCCTAAATTTAATATTTTATAACCATTTTTACTCCCCCGTTTAAGAATCCTTTTCAATTAATTCTATACATTCAGTTTACACTGAACTACTTATTTATGTAAGTCTAGCATCTGGTGATTAGCGGGGGTTATTTGCTAGTGAATAAGAGAATCAAATAATTTGAAATATAAAGCAATTGGAGAGCAGTTAAGTAATCCTCATTAGTTTGACACCCTAGGAATACAAGGGTTTTTATGTTCCATATCAAATTTGTTATAGGCTAGTATTGTATGCACAATCATGGAGTTTTTCGATGTTTCTTGATAATCTATAATTATAAATAATTCTGAATTCTGAAAGGCAGGGATATAATGTTTGATTTAACTAGTAGAATCGCTATGGTCACCGGTGGAGCAAATGGGATTGGTAAAGGAATTGTGAAGACGTTAGCAAAAGCTGGAGCAACCGTTATGATCTGTGACATCGATGAAGAAGCAGGGAAGAAAGTGGCTGCAGAAGTGAGTGGGGAGTTTCATAAATTAGACGTGACGGACAAAAATAATGCGGAACGGGTTGTTCAGGATATTTTAAAAAAGTATGAAAGAATCGATATTCTGGCTGCGAATACAGGTATCTACCCGGATGTATCTATTGCAGACATGACAGAAGAAGATTGGGATAAAATCCAAAGCATTAACTTGAAAGGTATGTTCTTCACTGCCAAACCGGTATTAGAAGCGATGAAGAAGCAAAACTATGGCCGGGTCATCCTGACATCGTCAATCACGGGAGATATTACCGGATATCCGGGCGGTTCGATCTATGGGGCAACCAAAGCAGGGATTCTTGGATTTATGCGTAATGCGGCTTTGGAGTATGCACCATATGGCGTTACGGTTAATGCGGTTCAACCTGGAATGATTGCTACTGAAACCTTGAAAAAGGAACTGGGCGTGTTAAGTGAAAAAGGTGCGGAAGCTGTTCCAATGAAACGATTAGGAGACCCTGAAGACATCGGAACAACAGTTTCCTTCTTTGCATCAGAAGAAGCAAAATATATTACCGGTCAGTCACTTGTTATAGATGGCGGACAGATTTTGCCTGAAACCCCTGATGTTATTTTATGATAGAAAGACGTTGCGGGATTCGGAAATGATACAATCTTCCTGCAAAAGATGCTTTCTTCCATACGTCATTTACAGAACATGGCGTTGACGGGATTTTTATGAAGGTTCGAAAACAATCAACGATTCAAAAAAATCTAAATAGCTTGTTATCTCATACCTCCCAAGTAATTGTGACAGTTATAAGCTGCATCAAATAAATGAAAAAGAACCCATTTCTATTAAGGTTAAAAGTACCAGCAAACAACCAATAGAAAGGGTTCTAATAATGGCTGCTTTACCGCAAATCACACTTGATTTCAATCGTAAAATCAAACTATCTCATGATGGAGGCGAATTATCCTCCGATACTGGTGAAATGATTTTCCGTGAATTGGATGAAAAAATCGGATTCTCTGCGACCTTGGCAGAATAATATTTACAGCTTACCAATGAACGGCGCTGCTACATGCATGCGAATGAAGATTTACTTCGTCAGAAAATCTATCAAATCATCGCTGGATATGCAGAAGGGGATGCTGCAGATGTCCTGATGCACCATCCGGTATTTACGCAAATCATGGGAAAAGATGCACTTGCTTCTCAGCCAAGTTTGTCTCGTTTTTGATCTTCTTTATCACAGAGAACCGTCCGTAAAAGTAACTTTATTTAGGCGGGAGTTCAGGTGAGCTAACTCCCTGAATCACTTAGGCTAATGCAGTGGGAGAATGAAGGAAACAGATTAAGTTAGCGACGTTCTAGGGTTGTGGGACTGTGATTACTCGTCCCATCGTAAAGAGTTGGGGTTGCGATTACTCACCCCACCGAAGAACTTTTGTACATCGAAAAACTCCCACTGAGTGAAGTTTCGTTTTATCATTTTTGGTATTTTTTCGTTGATTCTGTTTCTTTCTCAGTCGGGGAAGAGCCTTTTATAACATCATAATATCTATCAGCTCCTAAACCGCCTTCGTCAATCATTTCGGAGATTTCTTGAGTCCGCATTTCTTTGCTTTTGTCTATCTTTTTCTTTGCTTTGTCATAATTGGTCATCTTTCATCCCTCCCTTTACTTAAAATCTACATGCTATCTTTAGGGCTGTCAAGATAATAGTATCGAAAAATCAAAAAAATCAGTTATTTAATTTTATCTGCCTGTATTATACTCATAACAAGTTGAAAAAAAGATAGAAAAGCCTGTCTCCTTCGTATTTCAAATAAAGAATTAGGCTTATGCTCTTCAACATAACCTCCGATAATTGAAAGACCATTAAATTAACCTTACTGGATGATATACAAATTTTGTTCACCAAGGAGTTTTGGGAAGCATAAATAGACACAGGAAGTATTATAAGCTAAAAAATTCAAGCGTGCGCATCAAGTATACAATCCATTCTCTCAACAAAAAGGCCGAAGCTGACATGCTTCGGCCTTTTTGTTGAGAGGAGATAATGAAGCAACAGTCACTCCATTTCATTATCTTCTCCAGTGGGAAGTAACCTGTATTCCCAATGGGTTCTACATTCATGTAATTTATAATTTCCTTCTATTTCATCTTTTGACATATATCCGCATTGCTGATCCGTATTAAAAACATCCTGCGCTTCATCGTCTAAGGCTCTGTAGTGGCTCAAATCTGAATAAACCATAATCCATGCCTGATCAACACTTTTTTCATATCCGGATTTCAAATCATATATAAGTACACCTTGATCCCCTTCGTCCTTCACCACTCTGATTTCACTTTCATTATCCTGTCCATTTTCTCCCGCAGTCTCCATAAACGCTTCAAGGATATCTTTATTTTTCAACTCATTATTTTTGTATACAACATCATCTTCATTGGGAACATATTCTTCCAAAGGCTCTTCCTGGCTCTGTTCCTCCGCTGATTCATCTTGGCTTTTTCCTTTCCAATCTGCAAAAGAATCGGTTTCTGTTTCTGGGTTGATAGGAGATGAATCTTGTGTACTTTCTTGTCCAGGTAAATTGTCATTTTCGTTTTGCGTCACATCATTTTCTGATGACAGGTGATTAGACTCCGCATCCGAATCCTCCGTTACATTTCCACAAGCAGTCAATATAACGAATACGAATGCTAACATGCCCATTAAAAATTTAGTATTATTTTCCATTTAAAACTTCCTTTCTCCGATAATACAGCTTTACAAAAGAGTGAATTGGCGCATGTTAATTGATAGTTTAATAACGTGTCAGCAAGGATTAACATTGCTCTCTAATACTAAATATTAACACAGGTATTCCAATTATGAAAAATCGGGAGGGATGAGTGAAGAAGGATTCCTTGCCCCTTTATCAGGTATGAATTGCTGATCTGCATAGAGTACAAGTGGTTAGTTTGTTATTTTCTACGTATTCATCATCCTTTCGCTTGCACTACCGGGCATGGACAAAAATACAAAAGCACAAGTGCAGTCGTTGAAGTTTGAACTGGTCAGACAACACAATGCCTTATGGTAACACCATTCAATTTGTGATTTAATAGAATCTAAGAAATAATCCAAATGAATATAAGTAAAGAGAGATGATTGTTAGTGGGCTTTTCATTTTTAATGTTTTCATTAATCGGTATTTTAATTGGTGTGCTATCAAGCATGTTTGGTTTTGGAGGCGGAATCGTCGTAGTACCAATCTTATTTGCATTTTTACCCGATTCCATTCCAAGCGAATATTTAATGCATACTGCGATTGGTACATCATTAGCAGTTATGATTATCAATTCATTTAATTCAACGTATAACCATGCCAAAAAAGGCAATGTGACATGGTCTGTCTTTAAACGATTAGCGGGGTATATTGCAATAGGTTCTTTAATAGGCGGCGTGCTTGCAGTCTACATTGAGAGCGATTTTCTCAGGTATGCATTTATCGGCCTATTAATTTATGTCTTGATTTCGAACATGCTAAAAAAATCGTTCACAAGAGAAATTGGCGAACAAGCATTTCGTCTGCCTAAGCAGCGTTCCGCATCTTTTATCGGGATAGGCATTGGATTTCTTTCTACTCTGTTAGGTATTGGCGGAAGTACAATGACCATTCCTTATCTCAGAAATAGAGGGATGCGCATGATACATGCTGTAGCTTTGGCTACCCCATTAGGTCTGCCGATTGCTATCGTAGGAGCTTTTGCTTATTTAGTTACAGGAATGAAGATAGATGCGATGCCTTCATCAACGATAGGATTCATATACATACCTGCGCTTATTGGATTTACCGTCGGGGGATTTGTTGGAGTACCTATCGGCAGGTCCTGGGCTCAAAAATTATCTGATAAACTCTTTTCAAAGATTTATTTAGTTCTTTTGTTTATTGTGGTTATCATGATGATTATAAGTTGATTGTTTGTCAATCATGATAAAACGAAACCTCATTCAGCGGTAGTTTTACGGGCGGTTCTCCGTGATAAATGGAATAAAGCTTGTAAAAAATGGAACAATCAAAAAGGCTACTATTACCAAAATATCTCTTAGATTTATTTTTTGTTTGGCAGCTCAGAGAGAAACCATTTCCAGTTTTGCCAAATCTATTTAAAAAGCACGCTTGCTTATTCTAATTACGAATGGAGAAGCGTGCCTTTTGTTCCTCAGAAAATAGTAAGGAAAAAATTCAGAGTTTAATCCTTATATTTATTTCATATTTCTTTTTGAAGATGACAATAGTTATTTGAGCGCCTGCTTAATCTCTCTTGAAGTTCCTCAGCGCTTCTCACGTAATTTGTAAGCAGCAAGACTTCAACCACCATACAACCATAATTATTTCTATTCTAATTAAAATCTTTGTCCACTAAGGGTTTACCTTCCTGATCCACCATAACAGTCAGCCCCGCTCCATAGCCTTCTTGATGCAGCATATACAAAACGCCTGTCTCATTATCACGAATAATCTTCGTATTCTTCATTTTTCCTTGAGAATAAACTTCTTCAAAACGATTGTTTGTCATTTTTAGCACTCTCCCTTCAAGAAAATAAATAACCTGTTTGTTAGAAAGAAATTATTTAACAATCATTTCTTTCTTCTATTTTTTTAACCATTCCAGAAATTCATTCACGTTGTTTAGCAGCAGGTCTGGATGAACACGAAATTCTAACGTTTGATAATTTGGCAGCCATTGTACTCCGATTGTATATACGTCTGCTTGTTTACCGGCCTGAATATCCGCATCGCTATCCCCTAAAAATACAGCCTCCGTGTTTTTTATGTGCAGCTGTGCCAGTGCCTTGTTTAATCCCTCTGGATGAGGTTTGGGCATCGTAACATCATCACCTGTTATGATTACATCAAACAAATCATTCATTTGAAGACAATCTAAAGATATAATCAGACTTCTTCTTGCTTTCCCTGTTACAATCCCTAATTGATATCCTTCTTTTTTTAAAAACCGGAGCAAATCGTTTATTTCCTCATCTTCAACAACAAGCTCTTGATGCTTTTCACTATATTTTTCATAATATAATTCAATTGCTTTATCCTGATTAGAGTCCAGCAGATTTTCTTTGATGATTCCAGTTTCCGAAGGGCCGAACATCGCTTTTACTTCATCGGAGGTGACCTCCTTATTGTCAAATTCTTTAAACACAGCTTGAAACGCGTAGAAGCAAACCGGCAACGTATCAGCAAGCGTCCCGTCAAAATCAAAAATAATTGCTTTCATCATTACACACCCTTTATCATCCTATTTGTATTCTGCGTTCTCTAAAAAACGCCTCTTCTCTATTTAGCGTACCATCCAACAGAGACCGAAAACCATATTTAAGTCCTTTCCCTTATTTATATTTACTTAACATTTCTTCTGGAATATGGCAATAATCATTTGGACATCTATCCAGCCTGTCTTGATGCTCCGCTGCACTTCTCACATAATTGGTAAGAGGCAAGACTTCAACCACGATATGTTCATAATCATCCCTATTCCTAAGAAACGCCGTCGCCTCTTTTAAATGCTCCGGACTTTCACTATATACTCCTGTTCTATATTTCTCGCCAATATCCTGCCCCTGTTTATTTAAACTGTATGGATCAATAATCTCAAAAAAATAATTCATTAATTCTTTAATGGTTATAACCTCTGGATCAAAGCTTGTTTTTACACACTCGGCATACCCATCATATTCCCCCTCAAGTGTGTGACTTGTTCCATTCGCTCTTCCCGCTTCTGTAAACGTAACTCCAGGTAATGTTTTTATAAAAGCTTGTACTCCCCATAAGCATCCGCCTGCAATATATACTACTTCCATTTTGATTCTCCTTTTGTTTAAACACCAAGAATTTTATACATATCGAATCAGGCAATTTTTCCTGACAAGATATCGTGTTATTCCTCTCTGCATAATGCCGAAACATCTTCCCAGCCATAAGCTACATCCTCTACTATCCATCCTCCAAACTCACTTTTTCTGCGGAGGTATTCTCCCCCTCCCATACGTTCGTAGAAACCAAGCCCGGATCTATTTTGTTCCATCACCCATACCATCATCGAATTCATGCCTTGTTCTGTGAAATGCTTAGCAATGGCTGAAACCAGCTGCTTTCCTGTCCCTAATCCTCTACTCTCTTGCAATAAATAAAGCGCGTATAGCTCCCCGTCAAATTTGTCGTTATCCAAACCTTTTCCTGCTGCAAAACCTATCGTTTTTCCTTCTTCATTAACTGCTATATAAATAAAAGGATTATTTTCACTACTTAAAAATGATATCCATTTTTGCTCTGCTTCCCCGTATGTTAAACTCTCCAAATAATTATCCGGTACGAAACCTTTATATGTAGTTTTCCAGCCATCAATATAAACTTTAGCTATGGATTTTATATCTTCTTTACTTGCTTTTCTAATCTGCAACAAATTCACTCCTTGTATTACATCGCCTTTATGTAGAACTAATTTAATCGTTAAATTAAGAACAATCATTCACACACAAAAATATATATCATTTATTTCTATAAAAAGTATGCTTGCAAACTATTGAACTAATTTTAGCAATCAGAACCTCTTTTCACAAGTTGATAAATATTGATAATTATAATGCTTTTATTATAAAGTGAAGCTTTATTCATGTTCCCTCTCCTTGTATCCTGCTCCTGTTGATTTTAATTTTATGAAACTCCCCCATAATGTTTCAAAATAAAAAGGAAGGGTATATCAAAACTAAAATGTTTTCTATCTACATATAAGCGGTAAAATGACCAGATCAAAGAAAGCGTTCTTAATAAAATATAATACGAGTCATCACAATCATTCTAAATATTATTTTATACATTCTCTTAGCACTATCTATTATACTTTTAAAATAAATCTTATAATTTAAAACATTTCATCACATCCCCTTGTATTTCCTGCTTAAACATATTATAATTAAATTGTGATGTACTTCACATTCTTTTTTCTAAATCAGAAAGGAGCAATAAAATGAAAAAATTTCTAAGTATTCTAGGAACAAATTCGGATTATTCTACGAATCGTATTTTACTGCAATTTATTCAAAAACATTTTGCAGATCAAGCTGAAATTGAAATTTTCGAAATTAAACATTTACCTGCTTTTAATAAGCCGGAAGACAAGACAGCACCTGAGGAAGTACAAAAACTGGCGGATAAAATCAGAGAAGCAGATGGCGTGATTATCAGTTCACCGGAATATAACCATTCCGTACCAGCCATTTTAAAAAGCGCGTTAGAATGGTTATCTTATACAAATCAGGCATTAATTGATAAGCCTGTTATGCTGACTGGAGCTTCCTATGGAAGATTAGGCTCTTCCCGTGCACAAAGTCATTTGCGGCAAATGCTTGATGCACCTGAATTGAAAGCACGCATTATGCCAAGTTCTGAATTTTTGATTGGTTATTCGTTACAGGCTTTTGATGATAATGGCACGTTAAAAGACCCACAAAAAATAGAAGAACTCGAACAAATTTTTAATGATTTTATACATTTTGTGGATATCACGAATCAATTAGTCAATGCGAATGAAACGCATCAGAAGCAAGCAGCAAACTTCTCATGGGAGACCAATTAATTACTAGGGGGTATATTGATGAAACTTGTTGGAATCGTAGGATCTAATGCTGAATTTTCTTATAATCGCATATTGTTAAACTTTATCGCAAAAAATTTCAAGAAATTAGTTGATGTGGAAGTACTGGATATTAAAGATGTCCCAATGTTTAACCAATCAGATGATCAAACCAATAGTGAAGTGATTCAAAATTTAAATAATAAAATTATGCAGGCAGATGGCGTAATTATTGCTACACCGGAATATAACCACTCCATCCCATCGGCATTACAGAGTGTCTTAGAATGGTTATCGTTTAAAATACATCCGCTTGATGAAAAACCGGTGATGATTGTGGGAGCTTCTTATGATGTCCAGGGATCTTCACGGTCTCAGTTACATTTGCGGCAAATATTAGATGCACCTGGAGTAAATGCTATCGTTATGCCAGGTAATGAATTTCTATTAGGGGAAGTCTATGATGCATTTGATGAAGATGAAAACCTGAAAGATGCGCAGACAGCCCAATTCTTAGAAACGTGTATCAAGAAATTTATCCGTTTTATCAATGTGGTCAAGGTTATCCACGCACCTGAAGGAATGCAGGATGTATCCGATACAGAGGATTTATATGCTACCGGAGCAATTGATACGACAGTGGAAGGCATCGATATGTCCGCCGATGACTGGCTGGAACAGGCTGCCGAAGCAACCCAGGCCGTGGAAGGCAATACGTATGTTAAATTAAATCGCGGGCTTTTAACAGTCAATCAGCTCAATCATTTCTTGAATTCCATGCCTGCCGAATTGACTTATGCAGATAGTAATAACCAATTCTTATACTATAACTACAACATGGAAAAAGAAGATATGCTGGCAGGACGCAGACCGGAACAAGTGGGAAGTCCATTAGCAGAATGTCACCCGGAAAGAGTATTTAGCGGCGTTTCCTGGGTCATTCAGCAATTACGTACCGGAAAACAGGATGTCGTAAGGACACAGGTTCCTACCCATGGACCAGATAAATTTGTTGTCCACAGCTATCAGGCGGTACGTGATGAGGAGGATAATTATATTGGCATCAATGAATATGTACAAGATATTCAGCCAATCATTGATTGGTATTTAGAACAAACTGGCCAGCAATTAACCGGAGGCGGTGTCGATGCGGTATCCGGAGCGACTTCGAAAGTAGATACCGTAGCTGGAGCAACGGTTAAAAGCTAAAGCTTGTTCATGAAAAAGAGGTCAACACGGCCTCTTTTTCAAGTGCTGTCTCAAGCCTTTATTTGATTTATAGACGATGCTGCAGAATGATTCTTCATGAAAACCGAAGCTTTTTTCTGACAGGCATCCTTTCGTTTTAATCAACGTATTCTAATGCAAAAGGGTGACAAGTATGACAATGCAAACGCGTGAAATACATAGGATGGGAACAATTATCCAATTATCTGTTCAGCATGACTATGCAGATTTTATTTTGGATGAATTGATTCTTCGATTAACAGAATACGAGAAACGGTTTAGTGCGCACGATGCAAGCTCAGAGCTGATGGAAGTAAACCAAAATGCAGGGATAAAACCGGTAAAGGTTAATCCGAGCTTGTACCAATTGATCAAAATCGGAAAGAAACACAGCACTCCGGCAGACAGTGCGTTAAACATTACCATCGGCCCTCTTGTTCAAGCTTGGCGCATTGGATTTGAAGATGCGAATGTTCCCTCGCCAAAAACCATTGCATCCTTGCTCAACAAAATAAACGCTGAAGACATTATTCTTGATGAGGAAGAACAAACCGTATTTTTAAAACACACGGGGATGTTTATTGATTTAGGCGCCCTGGCAAAAGGATTTATTGCCGACCTTCTGATTCAGGATTTGGAATCGATGGACGTATCGGAAGCCCTGATTAATTTAGGTGGAAATGTCATCACTCATGGAAATTCCCCAAATCAAGCGGATGGCTATTGGCGCATCGGCATTCAACACCCGCTCCTGCCGCGCGGGAAGTATATCGCTGTGTTAAACGCTCTAAACCAATCTGTGGTTACCTCTGGCATTTACGAAAGAAATTTCACGAAGGATAACCAGACATACCACCATATTTTGGACCCTCGCACTGGCTATCCGATTGAATCAGAAATTGCCGGATTAACCATTGTATCCAAAAAATCAGTCGATGGCGAAATATGGACAAGCCGTTTATTCGGAAAGTCTCCCCGCCAAATTATTGATGCGCTGGATGCGTTAGAGGATATAGAAGGCATTGTTGTTACAATGGGTGGGGAGATGTGTTATACCGAATCTCTTAAGCCATATATTAGTGAAGCTGTTTCCTAATATTTTTGATCGAGTAAGGAACCTGTTAAATTCTCTCAACCAGATACATCAGCTCAACCTTCATGCAAATACGAAAACACGCTAGCTTATTTTGAAATTGGAACAAGCTAGCGTGGTTTTTATCTGTCGAAAGATTGCAATACATCTATTTTACGAAACGCTGATAAATAAATATAAACAATAAGATAATAATGGAACAGCCGAAGATTCCTGCAGCCAGCATCCCAAGCCCTATGCCATACCAAGCATTAGCTGCTGCGGCTACGACAAAGCTCGCAGCAAATATCAGAATGGCAATCGAAAAACTAATGATCGATGGCAGATAGGCTTTACCAGCATAATGCAGAAGGTACACACTTAGCAGACTCATTAGTAATATATAATTTTTACTTATTCCAAAGGATAACTTTTTGATATTTTCCTTATCTTTCCTTTCATGATAAGATAAAGCCATATTTAGTAATGGCGCAATTCAACTATGAAACATTTAGGATGAGGTTTGAAATGTTTATTTTTATTTTATTAGACGTGATATTTCCCATATTGATATTGACCCTGGTCGGTGCCCTTTTACAGAGAAAGTTTCAATTTAATCTGAAACAGATATCTACACTGATTACATATTGCTTAATGCCAGCTGCTGTATTTGTGAATATATATCATATCAGTATAGAAATGGATATATTTTTTCAAATAATCTATTACATCATCCTTTATAGTTTAATTCTGATTATTGTAAGTCACATCATTGCCAAACTATTAAAATTAGACAGAGAAGAAAGTGCAGCTCTAAAAAATAGTATTTCGTTAATGAACTCTGGCAACTACGGCTTGCCAGTAAGCCAATTAGTTTTCAGCAGCAATCCTTTAGGGTTTTCGATTCAGGTTTTCATTCTTATTTTCCAGAATCTATTAACATACTCTTACGGAATTTATAATTTATTATCAGCAACCAAATCAATTGGAGGGATTATTCAATCCTTTCTTAGATTGCCAGTATTCCACGCATTGCTATTAGGGATGCTGTTCCAAGGATTTTCCATTCCCATTCCTAATTCGATTATGATACCGCTTGATCAGCTTGCCGATGGTTTTGTGGCTATTGCCCTTTTATTACTGGGAGCACAATTATCTAATATTAAGCTGCATTTTTTCCATCGGGTCATTACATGGTCTTTGATTGGAAGACTGGTGATGGGACCATCGTTAGCACTGGCTGTTATATATCTGCTGAATATTGATGGAGTCGTTGCTCAATCCTTATTTATCGCAAGCTCTTTTCCGACTTCCAGGAATACATCAACGATTGCGATGGAGTATCAAATCAAGCCGGAATTGCACGCACAAATTGTTTTATTTTCAACACTTTTTAGTATTATTACGGTAACTGTCGTGATTTATTTGTCTTATGTTTTGTTTTGATTTATATGTAAACAGCATTGATATTGGATAATTTGAGAAGCCGTAATAGGAAGCAGTTACGGCTTTTTAGTTCCTATATAAGGTTTTCAACTATTATTATCTAAACAATAAAAAAGAGCATAGCAACATCGAATCGCCATACTCCATCTTATTACTTCTCCACACCCTGAAACGTATAAGGAACCGCTTTTTCCAATAAGCTTCTAATTCCTGTTTTATGATAAGGCATCCATTTATCTGCTTCATCCATACTCATCCATGCGGTATCCGCAATTGTTTCTGTATCCTGAATGGAAATTCCGCCGCCAACCACCTTAGCCATAAACGAAAAAAAGATGGTATGGTGATTGAATCTTTCCATAAACGCTTCATTCACAGCAAGAATGTCTCCCGCTTCAATCGTTAAACCGGTTTCTTCTCTCGCTTCACGGATAACTGCTTCTGTTAGTGTTTCCCCAGCCTCCACTGCTCCGCCAGGCATCGACCAATTATCATGCTTTATATTCTGCACCATTAAAATCTTCTCTTCTGTCTCGTCTAAAATCAACGCATAGACCACATCTACTCTTTCCATCTTCATTATCCTCCTCTATTCCATCGCTTTTTCTAACAGTGAAACTGCGTATTCATCCATTCTCTCTATCATTACTTCCTCCGTAATATCCGTTTTCCCAAAGACTTCCCAGCCAGGATAAACTTCCGGCTGTCCTTCTAACACATCCATTAAGGAAACAATATCCCAATAAACATCATAGGAAAAATGATGCCCCGTCTTCTCTTGATACGCTGCCAAAAAAATATCTGCAGCTTCCACACCATAAAGCATGGCAAGATTCCAGCGGCAATGTCCCACATCCACTCCAGTATGACCTAAGCAGCCATTGGCCCAATCCACCACACCGCTCACCTCAGCATCCTTCCAAAGTACATTGGCCGGGTGAAAATCGCGATGAATAAATATCGGTTTATAGCTCGGCTCTGGACGCAATGCAATTTCTTTTAAAGCTTTCCATACTTCTGACTTTCCTGACCAGGCCGGAATTTCCATTTCACCCGCTTTTTGATAACGTTCGTGCTTCCAGGGAAAATGATTTATTATATTGTGGTGTATCTGAGCTAATGCTTCTGCAAGCTGATTCAACCATGCAGCTTGATTCGCCGGCAATATATCTACCTTGCCTTCCATTTTGCTCATTAAAAGGAGCGGTTTGCCGATTATTTTTCCTTCTGGATCAGCTGAAATATATAGCGGTGTTTCAATAGATAAAGATGCTGCTGCTTTTAGGCTGTCTGCTTCTTGTTTGATTTCTTTTGCTGTAAACTGGCTCTTTTCGTATTGCCGTAATACCAGTTCTTTCATTTCACCAGTCGGCAATTTAAGGTTTATTGCATACATCGCAGCTGTGGTGCTTCCTTTCAATGAATAAATATGATGAATAGCTGTTTCCTTTGGAAAGTGAGAAACAATCCAGTTCTTTAATCTTTCAGGAAGTTGAACCATAGAACCTCTCCTTTTCTATTAAAAAATCCCCGCTACTTCCAAAAAAGCAAACGAGGATTTTTATTAATCACGACACATTATTTTCCCTATCCATCTTCGCCTGTTCAACAGGAGATGGATCGAATTTGATAAAGAAATAAGCAATTAACGTACATAAAGCCAGCACTGCAATCACTCCAAAGGCTACATTCACACCGAAAATATCTGGACGGGTAATGGATTCACTGCCTTCTGTCATCGTAGCCGCGGATGTCATAATCGTTACAAGAATCGCTGTACCAACGGAAGCTGCCACCATACGCATCGTACCATCTAATGCAGCACCGTGCGGAATAAGCTCTCTTGGCAGCTGGTTTAATGCCGCTGTCTGAATCGGCATCATAATCAGTGCAAACCCAAACATACGTACAGCGTACATTACAATTACAAAAGTAAAGGTCGTTTCGACATGAAGGAACATAAATGGAACAGTCGCTAACGTCACAATAATAAGCCCCGGCAGCACAATCCATTTCCCGCCGACCCGGTCAAAAATCCTGCCGATAATCGGTCCCATAATACCTGTAATCAAAGCACCCGGGAGCATCGACAGCCCAGCTTCAAATGCAGTGAAGTCCCGCATATTTTGCATATACAGCGGGATCAAGGTCTCTGATCCAATCAGTCCCATAAACGTAATTGAACCAATAAAGACACTGAATGGGAAGATAGCATACTTAAACACTCTAAATTCAAGCATTGGATATTTCAGTTTTAACTGGCGCAAAATAAATAGAATCAGAGAAAGAATACCGATAGCTAAAGTGACCAGTGTAATCGGCGCTCCCCAGCCAAAGTTCCCTGCATTGGTTACGCCATAAAGAATTCCGCCAAATCCAAAGGACGATAGAATCACAGACAGAACATCAAACTTGGTCTTCTTCACTTCAGTTACATTACGCAAAGCAAAGAAAGCAATAATAATATCAATAATAGCGATTGGTAAAATAATATAAAACAGCACACGCCAGGAATAATGCTCTGTCACCCAGCCTGAAATAACAGGTCCAATTGCCGGTGCAAAGGAAATCACCAGACCAATCAATCCCATCACGGATCCCCTTTTGTTAATCGGGAAAATCAATAAAAACACGGTCGTCATCAATGGCAGCATCACGCCGGCACCAATAGATTGAATGACTCTGGACATAATTAAAAATTCAAAATTCGGCGCTAGTCCTCCAATTAATGTACCTACAGCAAACACACTCATTGCCGTCAAAAAGAGCTGCCTCGTTGTAAAACGTTCAATTAAAAAAGCACTGACGGGGATCATGATCCCATTTACCAGCATAAATACCGTAGTCAGCCACTGTGCACTGTTCGGTGTCACACCCATTTCATTGATAATTGGCGGTATCGCCGTAATCATCAATGTCTGATTTAAAATAGAAATAAAAGACCCAGCCAGCAAAAGCGCCACAACGGTCGGTCGATGTATTTGATTCATCTATCTGTATCCCTTCTTGCAGTTAAATTTGTATTTTGATTCTCGAAATAATAAACAGCTTACTATAGATTAAAGGAAAAGCGAAAAAGATGCTAGCTTTTTTTCTTATCCTTTTTGTTAAGAAATGAAAAGTCATTTTTCCATATGTTACAATTTATATATATTACCAGCTGAGAGGAGTAATGATAATGCCAACGTGTCAGCACTGTCACCGAAAATGGACGTGGAAACAAACCATGAAAGTAACCACTACCTTAGATACCGCATATAGTTGCCCTTATTGTGGGGAAAAGCAATATGCCACAAAAAAATCGAGAATACAGTTTTCCTTTTTAATGATTATTCCGTTAGCTGCCCTTCTTCTAAACTTTTTTAATATACCTTTTTGGTTTATTTTCAGCTGGCTGATTTTAGGAAGCATTATTGTTCTTAGCCTTTTCCCTGCTGTATTAAAACTGACAAGTACAGAGGAAGTTTTCTTTTGACTTTATACACATTACGACATTTCAAGCTGAAGAAAATGAAATCACTATTAGAATCGACCAGGCGTCTGCCCATCCATGCTTCCATATCAATATTTCAATCCCTCATAGTATCCTTCACAGGAAGAAATGATGAAATTTCTCCGTATAGCATGTTTTACTTACTCCAACTGAGGGTAAACCTCCCATAAGATCGTAATAAAGGAGTTGAGCAAGATGAAAACATTTAGTGTCGTACCGGATGCAAATGAAACAAGCTGGTATGTAAAACTGGAAGATGTCGCACCGGAAGAAGTGTATGGATCAAAAGATGATGCGCTTTCTGCTGCAGAGCAAATGGCGAAAGAGAATACACCAAGCAAGGTGGAAATCAGAGACAAGGACGACAACATCCAAGAAGAAAAACGATTCTAGGATTTTTTATGTTTTGACCGTAAAGCAACAAGTTTATGAATTCGATAAAGAAAGGAGAGGTAGACAATGGAAAAAAACAACAAGTTTGGATTACTAATAGGGGCTGGAGCAATAGCTGGTATCTCCTTCATCCTGCTGAACCCGAAAACAAAAAGTAAAGTAAAAGATACTTCCATGAATGCGAAAGATTCTGTTGTGTCATATACTCAAAAAATTAAAGATAATCCAAATGGTACGAAACAATATCTAATAGAAAATGCGAAACAAACACTATCAAGTGCACAGCAAGCACTGGAGAAAGTACAAAACGTTTGGGCTAATGAAGGCCAGGAAATAAAAGAAACAGCTAAAAATATTGTTGAAGATACAAAAGAACTTGGTGACCACGCAAAAGATGTACAAGAAGGGATGAAAGATGCTAAATCCGATATTGATGAAGCAAAAAACACTGCAGTGAAAACAGGAAAAAAGATGAAGAAAGATAATAAATCGAATGGTTCTTCAAACGATACTGATCATCATGTATTAGACGAACCCATTAACAAAATGTAGAAAAGGAAGTGCTCGGAGCGCTTCCTTTTCTACATTTACGTTAGATGGATGCTTTTATTAAAAATTCGTTAATCAGAAAAAAATGTGTAAATGAGGAAACATCACTTTGTTTGGAGGCAGGCTGGATTCCCTCAGCCTGCCTCCAAACATATTTATTTCCCCCAAACTTCCTCAGCAACTTCCCTTACTAAACGTAATTTATCCCATTGCTGCTCTTCCGTCAGAATATTTCCTTCTTCCGTTGAAGCAAAACCGCATTGTGGACTGACACATAAACGCTCAATCGGCACATATTTCGAAGCTTCTTCAATACGTTTCTTGATTTGGGCTTTATCCTCCAGCTCCGGAAGCTTGGAAGAGAATAATCCCAATACCACAAGCTTATCGTCACTAACATTAACGAGAGATTCAAATCCGCCGGCACGCTCGGTATCAAACTCTAAATAATATGCTTTTACTTTTTCTTGCGCAAATAGAATTTTAGCAATGGTGTCATAAGCACCTGAAGAAGCCCATGTAGAATGATAGTTTCCGCGACAAACATGTGTTGTAATGATTAAATCCTCTGGATGGTTTTCAATCGCTTTATTATTTAAATTCACATAAAGCGTTCCGATATCTTCTACATTTGCTCCATCATGACGGCTTGCCCAATAATTTTCATCAACAAGCATTCCCCATGTACAGTCATCTACTTGCAAGTTTCTGCACCCTGCTTCATATAAATCTTGGATAACGGTACGATATGCCGCTGCAATATCTTCTGCCAATTCATTCTGATTCGGATAAAGCTGATTGGTTATTTCTACATTTTCCGGGCGTTGCAGCTCTGCTAAAAATTGTGCCGGAGCAGGAATGGTCTGTCTTGCCACGGCTTCCTCATCGGCAAATTGCTGTATAAATTGGAAATGCTCGACAAACGGATGATTTTCTCCGCTGATTTTTCCAGTTAAACGGGCTGTTTCTGCACGTGTTTCTTCGCCTTGAAATTGATAGCCCTTTTTAATATCCTGCTTCTCTACCCCCTGCAGTCCCCACATAAAGTCAAGATGCCACCAGGAACGACGGAATTCTCCGTCTGTAATTGCTTTTAAGCCGACATCTTTCTGCTTCTGGATTAAATCCTTAATCGCCTCATCTTCTACAGCTTTTAAAGCCTGATCAGAAATACTTCCTTTTGCAAAAGCTTCACGGGCTTCCTTTAATTTTTCCGGTCTCAGGAAGCTTCCCACATTATCAAATCGGAATGGTGTTTCTGCACGTACGCCCTCTTTGCTCGCTACTGTCATTACGAATCTCTCCTTCGTTTCATTGGTTGAGATTAGTCTATCACAGAGATCCCGATATCAGATAACACCTAAAATCTATCGTTCGATATAGCTTTTAACTATATCAAGGGCTACGGCAAACTTTGTCTTTCTTCTTCAATACTGGACTGTAAATAGGCAATATAGGTTTGCGCCATTGGGCTGAGCTCAATATCTTTATGAACGATATAGCCAACATGAATGACTTCATCAACCTTCAACGGAACCGCAATAATATTATCTCCATTCAGCCTCTGACTGATAACTCCCGTCGATATCGTATAACCATTCAGGCCAATCAGCAGATTAAACATCGTTGCCCGGTCGCGGACATGAATATTTTTCGGTCGGGTCAGCGTGCTTAAAATCTCCTCTGAAAAATAAAATGAATTATAATCCCCTTGCTCATACAGCAAATAAGGATACGGCTCCAAATCCTCCAGCGTCACATACGCTTTCTTCGCCAATGGATTATCCCCGCTGATAAACACATGGGGTGTTGCCTCAAATAAACGGTGAAAGGCTAAATTTCCTTCTCTTAAAAATTTACGGATAATCTGCTCATTAAAATCGTTGATATACATAATCCCGATTTCACTGTTTAAATTTTTAACATCCTCGATAATTTCATACGTCCTTGTTTCCCGAAATGTAAAATCATATTCGTCCCGGTCATAATCTTTTAACAGGCGTACAAAGGCACTAACCGCAAAAGCATAGTGCTGCGCAGATACAGCAAAATGATGCTGCGGCGCTGCATTGTTAGAATAACGGTTTTCCAGCAATTCCGCCTGTTCTAAAACCTGTCTGGCATAGCCTAAAAACTCAGACCCTTCTTTGGTCACGTGGATTCCTTTGTTTGTACGCGAGAATATTTTGACGCCGATTTCCTTTTCCAATTCCTTTAACGCATTGGATAAGCTCGGCTGGCTGATAAATAAAGCTTGGGCTGCTTTGGAAATCGAACGGCTTCTGGCTACTTCAATCACATATTTTAATTGCTGTAAGGTCATTTCTTTCCCCTTCCTCTGGTTTAATTTTTCCGTTTACTAAACCACAACATCCTAGCAGCAACGCGGACATTCTATGCACACTTTGCTGCTAGAATCACATCATTGGGTAAACGTTGCCTTGACTCGTTTAGATCTGATAAAATAGCCAATCCAAATAAGGTTAATTAAGATAGCGCCCCCGGGCATTTCTCCTTCTACAAATATAGCAGGTATGTTCGATAAAATATTGATACTATAAGCTGTTATCATTAGCTTTGGTAATATTTGTTTCCTTTTGATCCATGTATAAATGATAAATAGATAAAAGAAAAACAGAATGATGCTTGTTATGTATACAACTAAACTGTAAGTCCCTAAAGAAGCAGGATTGACAGCGATGACAAGTAATACTACCGAAATGATACTGAACAAAATCATAATTGCCGGAATAATAAGCCATCCTGCAACGATTGCATAACGAGAATCAGTTTGAAATGCTGACTGATGTTCTTCCTTTTTTTCTTCCACTGCTACGTCCCCTTCTTTGCTCAATTAAAATAAATATAGCAAATTCAGGATATTCCTTCAACTGTGTATTAGACTGCTCAACTCTTTTTAGATTTTCTTATCCATCCTTCCTTTGGTATGTGTTTTCTATAAAACGAAACTTCACTCAGGGAGAGTTTTACGGATGGTTCTTCTCGATAAAAATATCGATTTATATCACGTTAAAAATAATTGGTACGCATACCTCTCTCCATTCTCAAAAGGAAGCTGGATGATTCCCTTGAACTTAAACCCCGCAGACAGAATAACATGCTGCATTGCCCGATTTTTTGGATGTGTATCGATCCGGATTTCCTTGATACCCTTTTCTTCACACATAAACAGCAGCAGCTTCATAAACATTTTTCCGTAGCCCTTCCCGTTAATGTCAGGGTTAATAGCGAATTTATGAATGGTCGCATAGTTATCCTCCTGTGATGTATCCCAATCCCCATATCTTATGGAGGAATAAGCCGGCTCTTCTTCATTCGTTATGATTGCTGTACCGATAATCTGCTCATTTATCGTAAATAGATAATTATTTCCTTTTTCTACCTCCCTTCTTATGTCTTCCTCTTTCGGCGTATCTTCATCAGACCACTGTGGTGATCCAGATGCAGCCAGTTTATTTCTGGCACGGTTAATTATTTGCATCATACCTTCAACATCCTCGAGCGTTCCATTTCTCATTTCTATGTTCATGACAGCACCTGCTTTTATTATTTTTACATTTTCTTCGATGGCTTTCTAAGCGTGGAGAAGACAAAATGTATCTTTTATTTTAAATTATACATCTGTTTTATTTATTTCTAACAATAATTACTCCCTTGTAAATATACAATCCCAAAAACGTACTGCTGCGCCCTAAATATACCTGTATAATTTCCCGATTCAGTCAGTTGACTTCTTCTCCCTCCTTTGATATATTATCAATGTTATAAAAATTAAAACCGCATACATGATTTAAAGGAATGTAACCTTTAGAGGGCATAACCTGACAAGATAAAGCACGATTCGTGCACTTTATTTTGTCAGGTTTTTTTATTGGATATAACTTACCTTTCACATAGAAGCAGGAGAAGACGTCCAAACTATATAAGATGTACGCAGCTTTTTATCGAACGTTACATTCTAAAATATACAAGGAGGAATACAAATGAGTTACGAAAAACTGGCAAAAGACATCGTGGAAAACGTTGGCGGCGATAAGAATATTAAAAATGTCGTCCACTGTGCCACACGATTAAGATTTCAACTCAGAGATAACAAGAAAGCAAACAAACAGGTACTTGAGGAAATGGACGGAATACTTAGTGTTGTCCAGAGCGGCGGACAATACCAAGTCGTTATCGGCCCGCATGTATCTGAGGTGTATAAAGAAGTTGCCAAAAATACAAATATTGATAATAAGCAGGATGATAGTAATGATGACGGCGAAAAAGCGAATTGGGTAGCGCAGGTTTTTGATGTGATATCGGGAACGTTTTCTCCTTTATTAGGAGCGCTTGCCGGAGCAGGTATGTTGAAGGCTTTGTTAATCGTATTAACGATGACAGGGGCACTCAGTGAAGAAAGCAGCACCTATTTGATTTTATCAGCTGCCGGAAATGCCATATTTTATTTTCTTCCTATTTTTATAGGTTTTACCCTCTCTAAGCGTTTGGGCGCCAACCCTTATGTAGGCGCATCCATTGCGGCGGCATTATTAGAGCCTAATTTAACTGGTTTAATTGACAGTAATGCATCCTTTTTAGGAATACCAGCCATTGTAGTAGACTATTCTTCTACGGTATTTCCTATCTTTATTGCCATTTTAATTTATGCTTTACTTGATAAAGGCCTAAGGAAGATTATTCATAAAGATTTACAAATGTTCTTAGTTCCTATGCTGTCATTAACCATTGCTGTTCCACTAGCTGTATTGATTTTCGGACCATTTGGAACTTATGTAGGGGACGGTATTGCAGCAGGTATCGAATTCCTTATTGAACGAAGCGGATTATTAACTGGGGCAGTTTTAGGTGGAGCTTGGTCCTTCCTAACGCTATTCGGCTTGCACTGGGGGATTGTGCCAATTTCCATTCAAAATCTGGCAACTGGCGGAGATCCGTTAACACCAATGTTTGGAACGGCGGTTTTTGCACAAATTGGTATCGCTCTTGGAATTTTGATCCGTGCCAAGGATAGAACATTAAAAGGACTTGCCGGTTCAACTATGCTTCCTGGCGCTCTCGGCGGTGTAACAGAGCCAATCCTTTACGGCCTCATTCTGCGCTATCGAAAAACCATTATTTATTTACTCGCTGGCGGTATTATTGGCGGTGCCATCAATGGCATGCTGGGATCTGTAGCAGTTGCATTTGCATTCCCTAGTTTCTTATCGATACCAGCATTTTCGCCTATTGGAGCGTACTTAGTAGGAGCATTAATTGCATTTGCGATTGGACTGGTATTAACATTAGTTTTCGGGTTTGAAGTAAAAGATAAAAAAACATCTGGCAACGAAAAAGAGCAGGATACACCTGCAAAAACAGAGTCAACACAAAATACAGAACAATTAATCGAACAAGAATCTATCGCAAGCCCATTAACAGGTATCGTCAAACCTTTAAGCGATGTAAACGATCCGGCCTTTTCTTCGGAAGCAATGGGCAAGGGAGCTGCAATTGAGCCGACAGTCGGCGAAGTAATATCTCCAGTGAATGGCGAGATTTCCGCTATTTTCCCAACCCATCATGCTGTTGGAATTACATCGGAACATCAGGCCGAGATTTTGATTCATGTTGGTTTAGACACGGTACAGCTAGAAGGAAAACACTTTGAAGCGCTGGTGAAGCAAGGAGATACTGTGAAACAAGGCGACACGCTAATCCGCTTTGATATTGAAAAAATCAAAGAAGCAGGATTTGATGTAACAACCCCTGTTATTGTCACGAACACAGATAAGTTCACAGACCTTATTGTAACGGATGATGTAGAAGTAAAAGCGAATGAAGATTTTATTCGGGCAATTGTATAAGTAAGAAGCTGGTAATCCTCCAAACTCCCGACCTTCCTTTAAGGCCGGGAGTTTGGAGGATTTTCCAATCATAAAAAGAAAAAGCCATTAGTGAAGAACTCCTCTCGCTCTTCAAATGACTTTATTATTTGAAACATATTTACTTCATCTTTCATAACCCGGTTAATCCATCATTCGCTTCTTAAATGTAACGGCAGCCAACACTACCATCGCTATAGCCCATGCACCAATAATGGCAAAGGGCTTCCATAATTCACCAAACCCAGCTCCTGCATCTTCCAACTCTACAATTTCCTGCAGCTGGAGCCCTGGTGTATATTCTAATATTTGCAAGAAAGCATATTGCTCCGCAAACATAATAAACATATTTCCCATCCCAAATATAAACATTACAGGCAGGATATATACCGATGCTTCTAACACGCTTCTCGTGATTAAGCCCATCCAGGTACCTAAAGCAATAAAGAAAATCAGGGACAGAACAATTCCAGCCATTAAACCGATTCTGCCGGTGAAAGAAAAATCCATGATAAACATACTGATCCCCGTTACAATCACGGTAATCAGAATCGTTACTGTGCTTTTACCTGACAAAATTTCAGTCAATGTTGCTGGGGAAAGCATCAGGCCGCGCAACGTATTCTTCTCTTTTTCTTCTGCTATCATCGCACACTGCAGGAAAGTACCAACTAACGCAAGCGACATGCTGATGACAAACAAATGCATCTCTATCGTTACATTATCCATTCGACCATATATGACGGCAAAGATAAGCGGCATCAGCGCAGTGGACGAAACATACATATTTCGATATAAATCTTTTAAATCCTTTTGAAAAATGGCCATAAATCGTTTTACAGAAAATGTCATACCAATTCCCTCCCAGTTACTTCAACGAAGATATCTCCTAATGTTGGTTCCTTTGTATAAATACGTTCCACCATTTCCCGGGAAATATATTGTTGAATTTCCTCAGCACTTGATGGCTTGAGTGGAAGCTCCAATTCTCGTCCGTCTTTCAGTTCGATCCCAATAATCTCTTCCCGATACTGTTTTTTTAGCTGTTTTGGTTCATCTAAAAGCTGGACAACCCCTTTATTTAAAAAGGCTACCTGGCTGCATAGATGATCTGCTTCCTCCATATCATGCGTGGTCAGAAAAATAGTCGTTCCCTGTCGATTCAGTTCTTTTAAACCGTTATGAATATGTTTTGAGTTCGCAGGGTCTAATGCCGATGTCGGCTCATCTAAAAATAATAACTCAGGCTTATGCAAAAGTGTTCTTGCCAATAATACGCGCTGTGTCATTCCTTTAGACAGCTTAGCAACCTGTGTTTTTTTCTCCGAACCTAAATTAACTGCTTCCAGCGCTTCATCGATTCGTTGTAAAGACGTACCATATAAATCTGCATACAGCTTTAAGTTATCATAAATGGTCAGCCGCGCATATAAACCGCTATTATCCGTCACAACTCCAAAGCGTTTTCGATATTCCGGTGTATTTAACTTAGAAACAGGTTCTCCAAAAACCTTCGCTGTCCCTGCTGTCGGTCTCATTTGCCCTGTTAAGATTTTGATAGTTGTTGTTTTCCCAGAACCGCTCGGGCCTAAAAATCCAAATGTCTCTCCTTTTTTCACCTGAAAGGATACATTGTTTAATGCTTGCTTTTTACCAAAAATCTTCTCTAAAGATATCACTTCAATCATATTCTCCATCCCTGAAACCTCCTGTATCAGTTAAGTTGCCTGTGACTACAGAATAGCTTCTTTTCAACAATGGTGCAGTATATTTTCGATGAATGGAGTATATATCACATTGAATTATGCTTATTCTACCCCTAATAATTCTTTCAGCTCGTTCAACTTTGATTTCGATAATGGAACCTCAGAGCTTTTTTTATCTACAAGAGATAAGCTGTAGCTGTTTCTTGTCCAGGTAATCACTTCTCTTATTTTTTGAATATTCACAATATAGGAGCGGTGACAGCGAAAGAATCCTTGATGAGACAACCGCTGTTCCAATTCTTTTAAGGTAAGACCTGTAGGGAACCCCTCTCCTCGGGTATACAGATAGGATTGTCCATCCTGACTTTCGATATAATCAATCTCCTGCGGATCAAATAAAATAATTTTATCCTCTACTTTTGCGGAGATTTTATTTAGCTGGAAAGTTTGCTTTACTTGAATCGCTTCTTCCACTGTTTCTGCTGCATCTGTTTCAGTGGAAGTTAAACGTTCATTCTCCTCTGTTTCCACGTCCATTTGCTGGATTCCTTGCTCATCTAAACGGTAGACCGCATCCGCAATGGTGACAGCACTCTCCGTGCTTGTTGTTAAAATCAGTACCGCTTTGTGCTGTTTCTGCAGAAATTCGACAAATTGATGGAGGACCCGTTTCGTTTCTAAATCGACATTGACCTCAGGCTCTTCGAAAATCACAACCTCTGCTTCCTGCATTAAAATTCTGCCAAACTGGACACGCCGCTTTTCAGAGCGGTTGAGCTGATGCATTTTCAATCTTGCTTTTTCTTCCAGTTGAATTTGCAACAGTACTTCTTTTATAGAAGCCTTGCTTTGATATAAAGAGCCGATAAATTTCAAATATTCCTGTACCTTCAATCGTTCATAAATGCCCTCTTCATACCAGCAAACCCCTAAAGAAGAAACGTATTTCTGTCTATCCTCCTGTAATGTCTGGTGCTGAATTTGAATCGATCCATTCCGCACATTCTCTTTTCCAATAATCATCTGCAGCAACACCGCACGTATATTAACAGTGGATTGAATCGCCTTTATTTCTCCTGGTTTTACTTCTATATCTATTTTCGGAAATAAGGTCTGGTCTCCCTGACGATATTCCATTCCATTTATTCTTAACATGTTTCATTCCTCTTTCTATTGATAACATCCTTTATATGAGCTTGCAGTCTAATGATTATTTCATGACAAACCGTTGAAACTTTGATACAGTAGATTCAAAGATAATAATGAAAAGCAACTACTAGGGGAGCCCAACATCGCGGGCTGAGAGGGAAGCATGCTTACTTTCCGACTCTTACAAACCTGATCTGGCTAATACCAGCGTAGGGAAGTAGTCAATCAACATATGATTACTCTCAGTATACCAAATCAGGCTTCTCAATAAAGCCTGATTTTTTATTTTTACAAAGTAGTTACCTTTTCATTCCCCTTAAATTTGAAGGAGATGATGGGATTGAAAAACCGCACACGCCTGTTAACAATGATGGCTGTACTTGTTGCTATCGGAACGATTGGATCACAATTGCTCTGGTTTCCTGCCGGAGTTGCCAGAGCCTATCCTGTTCAACACGCTATCAATGTTATTGCCGGGATTATGCTCGGGCCGAGTCCGGCAGTCATTGTCGCATTGATGATCAGCCTGCTCCGAAACCTTTTAGGACTAGGAACCTTGGTTGCTTTTCCTGGAGCAATGATTGGAGCTTTTGTTGCTGGGGTATTGTATAAGAAAACACAAAAATATCCAATGGCAGCTCTTGGAGAAATTATTGGCACCGGGATTATCGGCTCTTTCTTTGCAGTTCCGATAGCCAATCTTCTTATGGGAAGCTCTGCGGGAGCATTTGCTTTTATTCCGCCATTTGTTGTAAGCAGTGTCTCTGGTGCATTGATTGGCTGGCTGTTAGTCAGTCGTCTTCCGGCACGGCAGTTTTCTTTAACAAAATAATTTACATTATTCTATCCAAGGAGGATTTTTATTATGAGTCAGGTTCGTTGTGCATTAACCATTGCCGGTACAGACCCTAGCGGTGGTGCCGGTATTCAAGCAGATTTAAAAACGTTTCAAGAGTTAAAAACCTATGGCATGTCCGTTATCACTTCCGTTGTAGCCCAAAATACGACAGGAGTCCGATCCGTGGAGCATATGCCGCTCTCCATGATTGAGGACCAGCTGGATGCAGTGATAGAAGATATGCCCATCCATGCTGTGAAAACAGGAATGATTGCAAGTAAGCAGATGATGGAATTAATCGTAAAAAAACTGGAGAAGGTTGATGCACCTTATGTCATGGACCCAGTGATGGTGGCTACCAGCGGGGATTCATTGATCAATGAAGAGGGGCGAAGCTTTTTACGTCAATACCTTCTTCCATTAACAACGGTTGCAACGCCGAATATTCCGGAGGCAGAATTCCTGACTGGCCTATCTATTACAACGGAAGAAGATATGAAAGGTGCAGCAGAATACCTTGTTCATGAATACGATGTAGATGCAGCCTTAATAAAAGGCGGTCATTTAAAAGGACAGGCAATTGATTTTCTTTATGATGGAAAAAAAATGCATAGCTATGCGGCAGAGCGTATTGATACCAAAAATACGCATGGAACAGGCTGCACCTATGCTGCTGCGATTGCTGCTTATTTAGGGAGAGGCTATCCGCTTCCGGAAGCAGTAAAAAAAGCAAAAGCATTTGTTACTGCTGCCATTTCGAAATCCTTTGAACTTGGAAAAGGAAATGGCCCGACAAATCACTGGGCTATCCGGGAAATCAAAGAAAGGAAGGTTACGCATGAATCCTGATATTATTCAGCAAGCCAGAAATAACACACCGCTTATTCACCATTTAACTAACCAGGTCGTCATGAACTTTAATGCAAATGGACTGCTGGCTTTTGGCGGCAGTCCTGTCATGGCAAAGGAAATAAGGGAAGCTGCAGATATGGCAAAGGTTTCCGATGCACTTGTCTTAAACATCGGCACTATCTTAGAAAGCGAAGCAGATGCAATGATTATAGCAGGCAAAGCCGCTAATGAAAAAGAAATTCCTGTTGTTCTGGACCCCGTTGGCGTGGCTGCGACTTCTTTTCGAAAAGATATGGTCGAAAAGATTCTACAAGAAGTACGTCCGACGGTTATTAAAGGAAATGCAGGTGAGATTGCTTCCTTGGTCGATGCAAACATCCAATCACGCGGAGTAGATTCTGTCGGCGAAGGAAATGTAGATGAAATTGCCGAACAAGCTGGCAGGAAATACGATACTGCAATTGTGATAACCGGAAAAACAGATGTTATCTATGCAGATCAAAAACTAATTTATAATCAAACAGGACATCCGCTTCTTTCCAATATTACTGGCTCTGGCTGTTTATTGGGGTCTATTGCTGCCGCGTGCCTGACAACTTCTTACACTGTCTCAGAGCAGCTCAGTTCCGCACTAAGCTTTTACGGACTGGCGGCTGAACATGCAGCAAAACTGCCGCATGTACATGGCCCGGGAACTTTTTTACCAAGCTTTATTGATACCTTATCTTTTACACCGAAGCAGTTAAATGGAGGATTGGAAGATGATTTTTAATCGAGAGCTATTAAGAAAATATTTTATTATGGGAAGTCAAAACTGTCATAGAGATCCTAACGCTGTTTTAGAAGAAGCGCTTGCTGCCGGTATTACCGCATTTCAATTTCGTGAAAAAGGGACTGGATCATTGAGCGGAGAGGAAAAGCTTCAGCTTGGCAGGGAGCTTAGAGAACGTTGCCGCGCACATGATGTTCCATTCTTTATTAATGACGATATTGAGCTTGCGGATGAATTGGATGTGGATGGGATACATGTCGGACAGGATGATATGCCTGTCAAAGAAGTTCGCACCAGGTTTCCAGATAAAATTATTGGCTTATCCATCTCCACACAGGAGGAACTGGATCGGAGTCCGCTTGAGCTGGTCGATTATATTGGTGTCGGCCCTATTTTTACAACGTCTACAAAAGAGGATTCAAAACAAACGGTCGGATTAGAATGGATTCATACCATCCGCGCTCAATTTCCAGATATACCAATCGTGGCAATCGGCGGCATTCAGACAGAAAATGCCCATTCTGCCATAGAAGCAGGTGCTGACGGTGTTTCCTTTATTACTGCTGTTACAGAAGCTGATCATATCAAGAAAGCTGTAGATAAGTTATAACGAACTTCTGCCATCTGCACCATCTAGTGATGGCGCCCATTCTGCCCATAATGAAGCGCAAATAGCGCAGATACCTCATATGCTATTAGGGAACATCAGCCTAATAGAGGAGGAAAATTATGAATCATTTTCAACCACAGCATCCAAACGGGCAGGAAAACAGACAAAATAATCTGCCTGGACAGATGTTAAATAATTATTTTCAGCCGGCACCACAGCATGATTACTCCAATGAAGCTTTTACCGGCAGACCGGACGGAGAATCTGGCGGACAGGGCGGCTATCAGACAGAACCGTATTCTGCTAATTCTATGCCGCCTCAATACGATCAGCAGCATCCTGCCAATCCTATGCCGTCTCATTATGAACAGCAGCATCCTGCCAATCCTATGCCGTCTCATTATGAACAGCAACATCCTGCCAATCCTATGCCGTCTCATTATGAACAGCAGCATCCTGCTAATCCTATGGCGTCTCCATATGAACAGGAGCACCCTGCTAACCATATGGTGCCTCCATATGAACAGGGGCGTCATTCATCACCGGAGCGAATCGGCGGCTTTTTTCCTGGTGGACCAAATGGAAATGGGAATGGAATAAATTTCACCGAGGGAATGATGGAACAAATGATAGATATGTTTCCTGAACCTCCAAATAACGATGGAAATGGAAGCGGGAATGGAGGGGCCTTTCCTAATTGGCCGCCAGCTCCATCCTTCCCAAATTTCCCTGAAAACGGAGGAAATGAAGGAACTCAAGGGCAGCAGCCTGCACCAGCAGGAATGGGCGGGATGAATAGCCAGCCTCCGATGGGACCGCCGCCTAATTTTGTGCCGCAAAAACAACAGGTGCAGACATTCGCTGTCGACCCGGGAGGCATCAGACACTGCATGTTCCGCTTCACCTATATTTGGCCAAATCACGGCAGAGGATTTTGGGCTTTCCCGACATTCTTAGGAAGAAACTCGATTGCCGGATTCCGCTGGAATGGGTTCCGCTGGGTTTACTTTGGAATGGACTTAAATAGCATTGAATCCTTCCAATGTATGTAAGGATGATAACATCCGTATATAATGAAAAAAATGGACAGCAGAAGAGCATTGCCTTCGCTGTCCATTTTTTTCATTTCTTTATTTATATTTTTTATCTTCTTTTTTACGCATTTCACGCTGCCAGATCAGCCCTTGCTCCAGCGCCATTTTCTTTGCAATTTTCGGCGCGTTCCAAAGAGGCGGCAGTATCAGTAACGATACCGGCACAGCAGATATAACAATCGAGTTTTGAATCGATGTAATACTGTCTTCCCCAATGGAAAGAATAGCCGTCGTAAATGCTCCGAAAAGAACAGCCCAGACTACGCGCAGCCAGCGTGTTGGATTATCATGCCCTGATAACGTTGCAGCAACGGTATAAGACATAGTATCTGCCGTTGTAGCAACGAAGATAATCGATACCAGCAAGAATGCTACACCCATAACTGTTCCAAAAGGCAATTGATCTGTAATCGCCATAACCGCTGCCGGCATTCCGCCATCTGTTAATGCTGTAGAAATAGATCCTTCATTCTGTGTTTCAAAGAAGATACCTGTTCCTCCAACGATAGCAAACCAGAAGTTTGTCACAAGTGGTGCTACCACAGACACTGCAATGACAAGCTCACGAATCGTCCTTCCTCTGGATATACGGCTGATAAAGACAATAAGCATTGGTGCATAGCCGATAAACCAAGCCCAGAAGAAAATCGTCCATCCTGATAACCATTCACCGTCTCCACGGTAAAACATCATTTCAAACATATTTTGAACATGGACACCAGTCCCGCCGACAAAACCATCAATAATAAACGCGGTAGGTCCAATGATAAGAACAATAATACCAAGAAGAATAGTAAATTGAACATTCCAGTTACTTAAATGATAAATTCCTCTATCTACTCCGGTTGCAGCTGAAATCGCTGCTACCGCAACTAGAACAATCACTACGATAATACTGATTGTCAATGTGTTCGGTACATTAAACAAATGATTCAATCCGTAAGAAATTTGTAAGCCTAAAAATCCTAACGGGCCCAATGTTCCTGCCGCCGTTGCAATAATAGAAAAGGCATCGGCCAATGTTCCAATGGCACTTTTTTCAAATATCTTATCTCCAAAAATAGGATAAAGCAGTCCTCGCGGTTTTAAAGGATACCCTTTTTGATAATGGACATACATCATAACAACAACTGCCAGTGTTCCAAGAATTGCCCATGCAAGAAAGCCCCAATGCATAAATGCTTGCGCAAATGCACCTTCCATATAATTGAATTCTCCGCCGCCGAATAGAGGCGGTGTCTCCATATAATGATACATTGGCTCTGCTGCAGCCCAGAAGACTCCTCCACTAGCCAATAATGTAACTAGTATCATACATACCCAGCCAAAATAACTATACTTTGGTTTATCCTGGTTTCCCAATTTTACTTTTCCATATTTTGATATGGCTAATCCTAAACCGATGGCGAAATTAAGGAATAAGAGTATTTGCCAATAAGCACCAAACCAATCAGCAGAATAAGTAAATAAGATATTTACTGCGTTATCTACCATATCACTGTTTATCAGTGATAAAACGATAAATAGAACCAAAAAGCCTCCACTGATATAAAAGACTGGCCAATCTAAACCTTTTCCTTTTCTTGACTTCACATTTTACCTCCTGTTTTTATGTAAGCGTCTATCACAATATATCCATGTTATTGATAGACCTTTGGATGAAAGCATTTTTTATCTAAATGCTTGACAGACTTTCATCCTCTCACTTGTTTTGTTTGCACATATCTTTCTATTATAGTTACCTGCTTCTTACAATACAACTCGCAATTCGAAGACTTATTCAACGAATTACTTTGAATATAGAAGTATTTCCCTTATTAAACATTATTAAACCCTTCTCAGCCCCCAAAATAAAAAAATCTCGCGGAATATAGCGAGATTTTCTTCTGAGATTTTTTTATTTATTTTTTCAAGCCCTACGAATTAATAATTTTATCAACGGTTTCTTCCACTTCATCTCTTGACATTTTTTCTTTACCGCTTTTTAGTGCATTTAATGTTTTATGCGCAAGTGCCAGAGGAATACGGCAGAAAAGCAGGATATTTTTCGTAGAGATTTGCGTCATATATTGATCTGCTTTTTGCAAATTTGCTTCAGCGTAAGCAAACATTTCTTTTTTGGACCAGTCATCCGGGAAGAATCCGACTCCTCTTTCCGCATCTTCATCCACATTCCGTAATATATTTACAGCCTGTAATCCACGACCGTAGCCAATAGCCAAGTCACGATCCGTTTCGGTTCCATCATACCAATTCCATATATCAGACAGCATTACACCGACAAGGCCAGCCACATAATATGTATACTCATCTAAATCTTCTTTCGTCTGTACATTCCATTCTTTCCTTGTCCACTTCGCCATTCCTTCTGCCATTTCACTGGTCGAATCTTTTACTTTTTGCTCGATATCATCAGGGCAAAAGTCAATCCAGTCCGGCAGGCGCAATGTTACCTCTGGAAGTTCCTTTTCATAAGGAGCTACTAACTGCTCATAAGCTCCGCGAGGAAACACTGGTTCCTTTAATAAACGGCTTGTCTCCATTAATAAGTATTGCTTTACTTCTGCATTCATTTCCTCGTGATCTTCTATCTCATCCACAGCGCGCATGCAGAGGTAAGCTGAACCAACTGTTTTTCGTAACGTTTTGTTCAACAGTTTAATGGGGATATAAAATGTTCTGCTCGTCTGTTTTAAAACCTTCATTGCATCTTTTTCTAATGTTACTTTGCTGCTCACCCAAAACTCCTCCTTATTTCATGCGGTTAATACCAGTATAACAAACAAGTTTCTTTTTTTCCTTTAAAAGTGTTGAATTCTCATTAATTTTCACATAAAATTCTTGTGCTATCTGTTCCTTTTAGGCTAAGATGATAAATAGTGTTTTATAAAACGAAACTTCAGCCCGTGGGAATTTTGTTTTTCTCCGCGATAAGCATAGATGCTAAAAGCGTTAGTTTAGATAAAAATAACGAATAACAAGATAATTATAGATAAGGCGTGTTGTTTTATGAATAAAGGTGTTTATTTGTTAATGACCATTTCATTCGTTGTTGGAATGGTTGAATTAATTATTGGCGGTATTCTCGATTTAGTCGCAGCGGACTTGGGTGTATCCTTGGGAAAAGCAGGATTATTGATTACAATTTTTTCTCTTGTTTTCGCTGTTGCCTCTCCTATTTTACTTTATTTAACAGCTTCTGTGGAACGGAAAAAGCTGACGATTATTTCTTTATTCATCTTTTTGCTGGGAAATATACTAGCTGTTTTTAGTTTGAACTACACGATGATTTTTATTAGCAGAATTATTTCCGCAGCAAGTGCTTCCTTATTAATTGTACTTTGTACGATGATGGCAGCTTCAATTGTTAAACCTGCTTATCGTGGACGTGCTATCGGCACCGTAAGTATGGGCGTGAGCGGCTCACTGGTTTTCGGAATTCCATTTGGTTTAATACTCGGTGAATCATTTGGCTGGAGGGCGCCGTTTGTACTTATTGCTCTCTTAACGATTGCTTCTATTATATGTGTTTATTTGTTTATGCAGCGTGTTCCTTCTTCGGAAAAGCCCTTGCCGATAACAACACAGATGAAAATGATTCGGAACCCGAAAGTTCTTTTTATCCTGCTGACTACGTTCTTTGTGCTAGCTGGGCATACCGCTTTATACGGCTACTTGAATCCATTTGTAAAGGATTTTATGGAATTAGATGGCATCTGGCTAAGCGCCGTTTACCTGATTTTTGGTATTTCTGCAGTCAGCGGCGGCGGTACAGGCGGCACATTATCTGATTTATTTGGGCCAAAACGAACCATTCTTGCTGCCATTGGTTTATTTGTAGCTACAATTTTAATTATCCCTGCTTCATCGTTCCATGTGGTATTATTCCTTGTCGTGCTTATTCTTTGGGGAATGCTCAGCTGGGCAGTCTCTCCGCCGGTTCAAAGTTATTTGATTGAGACCTCTCCACAAAATTCGAGCATCCTGGTCAGCCTAAATAACTCTGCTTTGCATCTGGGTATTGCAGTCGGATCCTTTGTTGGAAGCATCGTCATTGAACAGGCCGGTGTAGATAAGAACGCCTACGTGGGCGGGGCAATCGTTTTATTAGGTCTGTTTACTGCTTTGATTGCCCTGAAGGGATATAAACGTCCGCAGGTTACAGCTGAATCTGAATAGTTTCTTCCTTTGTAAAGCTTTGCTGTTATATATCAACCCCTCTGCAAGCTTCTTTTTATTCAGCTTGCAGAGGGGTTGATTTCTGCTCACTCGTTATATTATTTAACGGAAAGCAACAGCTGCCTCAGGAATACGTTTGTTTATCTTTCTCACCATATGAGCTCTTTTCCTTCTTTATAATAGTTCGTCTGTATATCACAATAGGAAACACTCCTAAAATAAACCCGGCCAGCGCAAAAATCTCTGTTTTCCCGATACTATAGCCAATACTTGCACCCAGGCTTAAGAAAATAATAAATAATGCTCCGAGATGATAGATTCGCACAGTTCTCATCCCCTTTTTATCTATTTATATGAAAAAATAGCGAAAATGGCACAGCTGCTGAATCCATTCCGTTAAAACCATTCTAAAAATGTGACGATTTTTTAAATCGCTGATTATCCCGCCTTAAGAAAACGGTTACATCGATAAACGCTTATCTTTTCTAAAAATTCACTATTGCCTTACTCTCTTTTTCATGTTTAAATAAATTCAATATACAATAGGAAGCGTAGAGGTGGTAAGATGGAAGAGAAGGTTTCAGTAGGTTTATTAGGTCTTGGTGTCGTTGGATCAGGAGTTATTCACCTGATTGAAGATCATCAGGAAAAATTAGCCCATCAATTAGGCTGTAAAGTCGAAGTGGATAAAGTACTTGTGCGTAATATCGAAAAGGCTCGGAATATTGATGTGGATCAAAGCCTTTTAACAACCAACCCCGATGATGTTCTGGAAAACCCGAATATCGATCTTATTATTGAAGTAATGGGCGGTATTGATCATACAAAGGAATATATTTTAAAGGCCTTTTCTAATAAAAAACATGTTGTTTCAGCTAACAAAGACTTAGTGGCTGTCCATGGTCCTGAGTTACAGGCGGCTGCAGTAAAAAATAATTGTGATTTTTATTATGAAGCCAGTGTTGCCGGCGGCATTCCTATCCTCCGCGGAATTAACGAGGGCTTGTCCTCTGACCATATTCAAAAAATTATGGGGATTGTCAACGGAACAACGAACTATATTTTGACAAAAATGGATGAAGAAGGCGTGAGCTATGAAGATGCGCTTGCAGACGCTCAGCAGCTCGGTTTTGCTGAAGCAGATCCGACATCTGACGTAGAAGGATTAGATGCCGCCCGAAAAATGGCTATCCTTGGCCGGCTGGCATTCTCTACACCTGTTGATTTGCAGGACGTGGAGGTAGAAGGTATCCATGGCATTGAATTAAAAGATCTCCGTTATGCTGCACAGCTGGGATATACTATGAAGCTTATCGGATTTGCAAACTTTTTCGACCATGAATTAGAAGTAAGTGTAGAGCCTACCTTACTGGCGAAAAATCATCCGCTGGCAAGCGTTAAAAATGAATATAATGCAGTATACGTGTATGGTGAAGCAGTTGGGGAGACCATGTTCTATGGCCCGGGTGCCGGCAGCCTCCCGACAGCAACTGCTATTCTATCCGATGTTATCGCAGCTATCAAAGCGATGCGTTTAGGTGTGTCAGGAAAGCAGTTAAATGACATGCAGTTTCCAAAAACATTGCGTCCAAAAGAGAAACAGCATGGTCAATATTATGTCCGCCTATGCGTGGAGGACAAAACGGGGGTATTCTCAGAAATCTCATCAATTTTCCACGAACAGGATATCAGCTTCCAGCGTATTTTACAGACGCCTGTGGATGAAAAAGATTCTGCAGAGATTGTGCTGGTTACACATGATACACCGTACTCTCATTTTGAAGAAGTGCTGAATCAATTAAAATCATTTGATGCAGTAAACGAGATAAAAAGCTATTACAAAGTAGAAGGAGATGCGTAAGATGGCTTGGAAAGGGTTAATTGAAGAATATCGTGACTTACTTCCTGTCACAGATAAAACACCCGCTTTATCATTATCAGAAGGAAATACACCACTTTTTCATTTTCCAAATCTGTCAAAGGAATTGGGAATCGAATTATACGGGAAGTTTGAAGGCTTAAACCCGACCGGCTCATTTAAAGACCGCGGCATGGTCATGGCTGTTGCCAAAGCTATAGAAGAAGGCAGTAATTCTGTTATTTGTGCTTCTACCGGAAACACTTCTGCATCAGCAGCAGCTTATGCGGCTCGTGCAGGCCTGCGGGCGATTATTGTTATCCCTAAAGGAAAGATTGCGCTTGGCAAGCTGGCTCAGGCTGTCATGTATGGAGCAGAAATCGTAGAAATTGAAGGCAACTTTGATCAGGCGCTGCAGCTTGTCCGTAAAATCAGCGAGAAATCGCCTATCACTCTAGTAAACTCTGTGAATCCATATCGTCTGGAAGGACAAAAAACAGCAGCCTTTGAAGTTTGTGAGCAGCTGGGAGAAGCTCCTGACATCTTAGCAATCCCGGTTGGCAATGCTGGAAATATCAGCGCCTACTGGAAAGGTTTTAAAGAATTTAATGCATCAAAAGGTACAGCCCTTCCAAAAATGTTTGGTTTTGAAGCAGAAGGTGCAGCAGCTATTGTCAGAGATGAAGTAGTTGAAGATCCGGAAACGGTAGCAACAGCCATTCGAATTGGTAACCCGGCGAGCTGGGATTTAGCAGTTCAGGCAAGAGAAGAATCGGGCGGAATGATTGGTTCTGTCACAGATGATGAAATTGTATCTGCATTTAAGCTTCTTCCGCGTAAAGAAGGTGTATTTGCAGAGCCGGGCTCAGCGGCTTCCATTGCTGGTGTTATCCAACAGGTAAAAGCAGGTGAAATTCCACAGGGCAGCAAGGTTGTAGCTGTATTGACAGGCAATGGCTTAAAAGATCCGCAAACAGCTATTGACCAGCTGACCATCGACCCTGTATCACTACCAAATGACGAAACGGCTATCCTTGAATATTTAGAGAAGATGATTACGTCATGATGCCGTTTCGCATCTCTGTACCGGCAAGCAGTGCTAATCTTGGCCCTGGTTTTGATTCCATGGGCCTTGCATTAGGTCTGTATATTCATTTGGACGTAGAAGCTTCTGATCAACATGCATTTTTCGCACACGGCTCTGAAAAATCCCAAGAAAATCATTTTATTTGGAATATTACAGAGCAGGTAGCAGCACGGTATGGGGCTGTCTTGCCCCCCTGCAAAGTGCAGGAAATCAGTGAAATACCACTGGCCAGAGGTTTGGGCAGCAGTGCTTCTGCGATTGTTGCAGGAATTGAACTGGCTAATCAGCTGGGAAACCTGCAATTAACAAATGAACAGAAATTAGCATTTGGAACAGAAATCGAAGGGCATCCTGATAATATTGCTCCTGCTTTATTTGGAGGTTTAACGATTTCTACCATGCTCGATGATGATATTCCTTCTGTCCGGCTTCATGATATTGAATTAGATTTAATTGCGTATATTCCAGAAGTAGAGCTGAAAACAGAAGTTGCCAGAGATTGTCTGCCAGATACATATGAACGCAACTATGCAGCAAGAGCAAGTGCAATGAGCAATCTGGTTGTTGCTGCACTCTATTCTAAAGACTATGCGTTGTTTGGAAAAATGCTGGAGAATGATTTATTTCACGAGCCTTTTCGTAAAACACTCATCTCTAATTTTGATGTTATTCGTGAAAAAGCAAAAGAGCTCGGAGCATTTGGCACAGCTCTAAGCGGAGCCGGACCAACCATGCTTTCTTTTGTTCCAAAAGGAAATGGAGAAACAGTAAAAACAGCGATGGCGAAGCTGCTTGAAGGATATCAAGTAAAGGTTTTAGAGATTGATACAAAAGGGGTTTCGATTTCTTAATATATATAAAAAAGTGCAAGCGCGGATGGGAGACGCTTGCACTTTTTTATATGGTTTCGTTAAAAATCAGACCATCATCATTCTGAATATCGATGATTTTTAAGCGGCTATCGTTTTTAACAAAGACGGTTTTATAATATTTCTCTCCATCGATTTCATAAAACATCACTCGCGTGCCTTGATTATCTGTTTCGACAACCACATCATAGTCGCCCTCATCGATCTGTTCAACAATGATTTCCTGCTCTTCATATTCATAGGAGGTATCTGTATGATTATCGGCAGAAGTGTCTGCAGCAGTTCCATCTTCCGGCTCCTCCGAAACATCTCCTGCTGTATCTGATTCATTATCTTCTGTTGTCTCTTGATTCTCAGCATCATTATTATCTGCTTCTTCCTCTGTGTCAGCTTGACAAGCGCTGACAATAAATAGAGTACTTAGCAGACCAATGATTTGTAGTGTTCTTTTCATTCTATCTCCTCCCTCTTTTCTATTTCCTCTATCAAATCATCTAAAACCTCTATTTATGATAGCTTATTATGGACGAAGAATGAAGTTCCTTATATCACTATTTCATGAAATGAGAGATTTATATATACTATTCCATTGCATGAAAATTTGATTCCTCGCCGTCTCCAGCAAGGTTATAATTTAAACGGGTCAACGGATTCGTTTGTCTTATACCCTGCTCTTCTCTCTATTTTGTTTACTTTTTCCAGTAACTTTGCTCCCGATGGGCCGATTTAAAAAATGAAACGCCCATGAGGATAACCACGATTGAGAACGGAAGTGCTGCAATAATCAGCATATTTTGCAGACCTTGCGTACCGCCGAAGTAAACAATAATTGCTGCAACAGCTGATTGCATCAGCCCCCACATAATTTTAACAGAATTGCGCGGATTAATAGTTCCCCCCGTACTTAACATTCCCAGTACGAACGTAGCCGAGTCAGCAGACGTTATAAAGAAGACGGCTACTACGATAATGGTAATGATAGACATCATCATTCCAAATGGATATTCATTTAAAACTCCAAACGTGGAGGTTTCCAATGCAAATTCTGATATTTTAGCAATTCCATTCTGCTCCAAGTTTAAAGCGGAAGCACCAAAAACAGTAAAGAAAATAAAACAGACAATAGCTGGAACAAATAACACGCCCAGCATAAATTCCTTGATCGTTCTCCCTTTAGAAATACGGGCAATAAAGATGCCTACAAATGGCGACCAAGAAATCCACCATGCCCAATAAAAAATCGTCCAATCATCAATCCAGCCTCTCTGTTCTGCATTTTGAGGAGCCATGCGCAGACTCATCTCAAAAAAGTCTGATACATAGCTTCCTAATGTATGTGTAAACATATTAAGAATATATAAGGTAGGTCCGATGATAAATAGCAGGAGTAATAATACAAATGCCAGACCCATATTAAAATTACTTAAGTATTTTATTCCTCTGCCAATCCCGGACCAGGCTGAAACAATAAACAGGACAGTTGCTATGACTAAAATGAGCAGCTGCACCGGAAAAGTTCCAGGTGTCCCAAATAAATAGGATAGCCCGCCATTAATTTGCGCAGATCCAAATCCTAAGGTTGCAGCAACACCAACGACAGTAGCAAATACAGCCAGGGTATCTATGACTTTCCCCGGAAGACCTTGCATCGATTTCTTGCCAAACAGCGGGACTAATGTAGCGCTAATGAGCCCCGGGGTATCTTTATGGAATTTAAAGTACGCTAATACCAGTGCCACCATGCCATATACAGCCCAGGCATGCATCCCCCAATGAAAGAAAGCATATTTCAAGCTGTCGTTAAGCGCTTGCTCTGAGCCCAGTTCTGCTCCAGGAGAACTGATAAAAGCATGGGAAATTGGTTCTGCAGTTGTCCAAAATACTAATCCCATCCCCATTCCCGCACTGAACAGCATAGTAAACCATGATAATAAACTAAACTCAGGTTTATCATGTTCTTTCCCTAATTTAATATTTCCATATCGCGAAAAAATAAGATACACACATAATACCAGCGTTAACATGACTAATAATAAGTAATACCAGCCAAGTTTTTCAGAGATAAACGTAGTAATCTCTAATGTAACCCCTTCTAAATTAACAGGAGCAAAGGAGCCCCAAAGAACTACAATAATACATAAAGCTAAAGCGTACCAAAACACGCTTGTTACACTTTTCATGCCTACACCTCTTCATATTTATTTGTTTTTATGTACAAGTATTCTAACTATTACCCGAGTCGCTATACTATCAAACCTTTGTATATCTCCTTCTTATTAAATCTTTTATTATAAGAAGCCCCCCGGAAGACGGTTTGAAAACAGCAATTAATAGAGAATTACCGTGTTCCAAGCTATGCTGAAATTCCAATGTAATTAGTGAATAATACCTGCTTTAAAAACAACTTCCCTTAGTGTAGATAAAGTAGATTTTTCTCCGAATCCATACCCAAAGACTGTGCAGATGCAAATAGTTTAAAAAGCGGTTTTACAGCGAAGATAAGCGGCCATTAATCGTATCATCCTTGTAATCGAAGGGAGAAAAATTTCTAAAAGAAGACATTCAAAAAGTATTTAGAAATAAAAAAACAGGAAAGTCTGTCTTACTGACTTTCCCGCTTCATTATTTCTTCTATTTTATCCCATTAACGCTGTCATCAAAGCTTTTTGTGCATGCAGGCGATTTTCGGACTGCTGGAAGACAACGGAATGTTTTCCGTCAATCACTCCTGCAGATACCTCTTCTCCCCGATGAGCTGGCAGGCAATGCATAAAGGTGACATCTGCTTTTGCATTGGCAAGAAGTGCTTCATTTACCTGAAACTGCTGAAAGTCCTGCTCACGCTTTGTTTGCTCCGCTTCCTGCCCCATACTTGCCCATACATCTGTATAAACGACATCTGCATCTTTTACAGCCTCGGCTGGATCATTACTCCATTCAATCGTTGCACCGTGTTCAGAAGCAAATTGTTTCGCTTTTTCCGTAACCTGCTCCTCCGGCTTATAATCATCTGGTGTTACTGTAACAATATGCATGCCCATTTTTGCAGCACCAATCATTAAAGAATGCGCCATATTATTACCATCACCGATATAAACCAGTTTTTGCCCCTGCAGCACACCTTTCACCTCTTTGATGGTCTGTAAATCTGCTAATACCTGGCACGGGTGATAAAGGTCTGTCAATCCATTGATGACAGGGATGCTTGCATACTTCGCCAGCTCCGCCACATCATCCTGATTATAGGTACGGATCATAATTCCATCCAAATATCCGGAAAGTACTTGTGCTGTATCAGCAATTGTTTCTCCTCTGCCGATTTGAATGTCCTTGGAGCTTAAGAAAATTCCCAAACCGCCAAGCTGATAGATACCTGTTTCAAAGGAGACACGCGTTCTTGTCGAAGCCTTTTCAAAAATCATTCCTAACGTTTTCCCCTTCAAGGGTTCAAAAATAATCCCTTCTTTACTTTGCTTCTTTTGATAATCTGCTAATTCGATCAAATAGTCGATTTCATCTTTTGTATAATCAGCAAGTGTCAGAAAGTCTCTTCCTTTTAACTCCTGCTGCTGAAATTGGATTTGATTTGTTGTCATTCACGTACACCTCTTCAATAAGTTGTTATGAATTATTATGCAATAAAAAGAATATTTATTCAATAGTTTTTTGAGATTTTTTCCTTCCATTGTATCTTGCTTAATTACTTTTAATATCTTGTATACGCTTTACTAAATTTTTAATCTGTATACAAGTAAGCGAGCTCCCTTCAAGATATAAGGTAATTTCACTGTTCATCCTTAATTTTAAAAATTTTTAAATTAAATAGGTATTTTTGCTTCACCATTTCTCAATCCAACCGAAATAAAGGATAGATATACTCTTTTCTATATATTATTGGAGGAAGAAAGTTTGGTGGATGTTTCTCAATCATAATTTTTATACTAAGAAGAGGTGAAAATATGCAAATTGATGGTTATTATACGGGAGTCGGCACCCCATATGTATCAAAAGAAACTTCTTTAGCAAATGTCAAGAAAACCAATGCACATTTAAAAATGTCAGATTCCTTACTACTCTCTGATGAAGTAAAAACCTTAAGAGAGCAAATGGATAAAGGTCACGAAATCATGGTAAACTCCATTGTAAATCCAAATGCTGATCCTTCTGACCTTTTTTCTTATCGTCCGTATCATCAATATTTGGTGTTTAGTCAATATTTAAATGAAACAGGTTTCTATGAGGATCACGACAAAGATACTATTCAGAATATGGAAAATATATTGATGCAAGTAACGGAAGCGCTTGATAGTTTAGGACACTATCATGTTAATGGAAGAATGGGCAGTGGAGGTCGCGGCGGTGGAGAATTAATGTTAAGTTCAGCTGAAGCACAGCTGGAATTTGCTTCTTCCGTATCTGCACTTCACGTATTCAGCGATAAATTTCTAACAGATAATTCTAAGGTGAAAGAAGGTTTTGACCAGCTTATCGACCAATATACTACACATAATAAAGATGCTGTTACGAATCATCGCTCTGTTCATGAAAAATTTTTTGAAGCTCGTGCAAAAATGACTAATTTGCCACCTGTTTCATTAGATGCAGAACAAAGAAAAAATCTAACTATCACGAATAAGCTTGGCGCCACAGAATATACATCTGAAGAAATTATGGATATGGTAGACAAATATACTAAACAGTTTAATGAACTGAAAGATGCTTCTGAAGTTGATTTGCTTATGTTTCAATTACAAGAACAATTGGTGAATTATGTGACAAAAGGATTCTCATCAAAAGATTCAAATTTACAAACAGCAAAAGATTCTATTAAAGAGCAAACAAATAAAACAATTAGTCATATTTCTGATTATTGGAAGATATTATTATCGTCCTAAAGATATCTATTGTAAAAGCAGCAAGTAATGAATTCATTGCTTGCTGCTTTTATTTACATTTGATGAGATACATTTCTCATCACAATTAAAACTACTCACCCTTTACCTGAATCATAACCACTACCAAATAATTCCTCTGCTTAAAATGCTTATTTATTCAATAGTTTTTGAGATTTTTATTAGCATTTTTCTGAAATAATTATAAAGGGAAACTTCATCCATGAAATCAGATTGTATTCTTTTTCTTACCTACGCTTTAATATTGAATAATATTGTCTCTAAAGCATGCAAAGCCATATGACGGTACTTTGCTTATATTTATACTTTGTGTTAGGTTGTATAGAAGCGAGTAAAATAATTTTACTTAACAGAATATTTCAGAAACGGTATGATATTTTTCAAAGTCCTTAAAGATGTTCTATGCCATGGGCAATCTTAAAACTTACATTACTCGCGGGACGGTGGTGATGAAATGAAAGAATCAGATTCATCAGGGTCTAAGCGAATGTGAATGATACGATTATCGGATTTTGAATATATACTTAAAAATGACTTAAGATATTTCAGCAGCCATTTTTCAACATTTTGCTGCTCATATCATTAAGTGCTTACTTACCGATATCAACGACTCTGAGAATTTTGAAGATACCTGATAGTGGATAATTATATGGACTTTGATTCGATTAAAATCGTAGTACCAGACGAACAATTTCAGAAAGGTGTTGTCATTTGTGAACGCATTAAAAACATTGTCAGCAGTAGGTATAGCTTCTATTTTTCTGCTTGCTGCATGTGGTAATGATTCAACAGAGGAAGATTCAGCAGAGGCTGGAGGAGACATTAATTATAGTGAAGAAGTGGACTACACAATTACAGGTATTGAACCTGGTGCAGGTGTTACAGAAACCGCAAATAATACGCTTGATACTTACGATAATCTTGATGGCTGGGAGCTTGAAGAAAGTTCAACAGTAGGAATGCTTGCACAATTGGCTGATGCAATAAGTAATGAAGATCCAATTATTGTTACTGGCTGGATACCACACCATAAATTTCTCCAATACGATTTAAAAATGCTCGAAGACCCGGAAGGTACGATGGGAGAGAGCGAATCTGCCCATACAATCACACGCTTAGGCTTAGAAGAAGACATGCCGGACGCTTATAAACTGCTCGATGCATTTAACTGGGAGTTAGATGACGTAGAACAAGTAATGTATGAAGCAGAAGATTCAGATGTTGAAACTGCTGCTTCTAACTGGGTGGAAGATAATCCGGATAAAGTGGATGAGTGGACTGAAAATATCGAAGAAGCAGATGGAGAAAAAATCGAGATTGGTTCTATGCCTTGGGAAGCAGAGCAAGCATCTGCAGCAGTTATGGAACAAGTACTCACCGAGTATGGCTATGATGTTACCGTAACAGAAGTCGACCCTGCCATTTTATTTGAAAGCATTGCCGGCGACAGTGTTGATGCAACCGTTGCTCCGGCATTACCAATAACACAAGGGCATTTGTATGATCGCTACGAAGGTGAATTTGTTGACTTAGGTCCAAACTTGGATGGTCTTCAAAATGGTTTTGTTGTTCCTGAATATATGGATATTGATTCGATTGAAGATTTAGAACCAAAGGAGTAGCCTTCTATCAAATACTTTAAAAAGAGGCTGTTGTATCATCGATTACTTGATGATACAACAGCCTCTTTTTGTTTATGCATGAATACACGGGGATGTAGCCATTAATTTTTTACTTGAATCACAGCCACTTTCAAATAATTCCCCTGCTTAAAATGCTTATTCACCGCAAAATCACCCGGCAATGAGAATTCTTCCAGAATCGTATATTTCTTTTGTTTCGCCTGAAACCCGCGCTGGATCATCTCTTTGAATTTCTTCATTCCAAAGGAAGCTGTATTGGTGGATGCAATAATCACACCGTCTTTTTCCAGCAGGTCGATGGAATGCTCTATCAGCTCCGGATAGCCCTTTGCTGTCCGGAAGGTTCTTTTCTTAGAACGTGCAAAGCTTGGCGGATCCAAAACAACAACATCGAATTGCAGGTTCTTCCGCTTCGCATATTTGAAATAATCAAATACATCCATCACGATAATATCCTGCTGGTCAAAATCAATCTCATTTACACTGAACTGTTCAATGGTTTTACTTTTACTACGTTTTGCCAAATCCACGCTGGTGGTTTTCGCTGCTCCTCCAAGTGCAGCCGCTACGGAGAAAGCGCCGGTATAGGAAAAGGTGTTTAATACATGCTTTCCTTTTGCGTATTTATCGCGTAATGCTTTGCGGACATCGCGCTGGTCTAAGAAAATGCCCACCATCGCTCCATCATTCAGGTAAACCGCATAGTTCATGCCATTTTCCTTTACGATAAGCGGGAATTCGCCTCTTGTCCCTTTTACAAAATCGTCATCCGCTACATACTGTCCTTTCGTGTCAAAGCGTTTCTTTTCATAGATTCCCTGATAGTCGCCAAGGTCATCAAACACTTGGACGATCCAATCTTTAAACGCATAAATCCCTTCACTGTACCATTGGATAACATAGTAGCCTTCAAAATAGTCAATAATCAAGCCGCCGATTCCGTCTCCTTCTCCGTTAAACACACGAAAGGCAGTTGTTTCTTCTGCCTGATAATAGGAGCGGCGCTTATTTATCGCTGTGAGCAGCTTTTGCTTAAAGAAAGCTTGGTCAATGGTGTCTTCTTGTTTAAACGTTAACACCCAGCCCATTCCTTTATTTTGACGGCCTGTATAAGCCTGTGCCAAAAATTCTCCCTGCTGTGTATGAAGGGCGATGATTTCTCCTTCATCAAGCTTATCCGCTCCATGAATAGCTTCTTCTAAAATCAATGGATTTTGCTGTTTGATATGTTTTACATGCGTTTGTTTTACCTTTATCCTCTTCATTGCTTCACCCTTATTTCTTAACTATATTCGGGTCTTCAATCACTGCAAAAATGCAGGTATCTCTGAGTTCCCCGTTTCCTTCTATAACATCATTTTTCAAGATTCCTTCCAGTTCAAAGCCGGATCGTTCAGCAACTGTTTTGCTTTTGCTATTTTTAGGATCACATCGGATTTCTACCCGATTTGCATCGAGCTCCCGAAAAGCAAAGGAAGTAAGCCCCTTTACCAGCTCTGTAACATAGCCTTTTCCACTATGCTTTGTATCAATCCAATAACCGATTTCAAATTTTCTTACATCCCAATTAATGCGATGCAGACCGCTGGAAATCATAAATTCTCCAGTTTCTTTATCAAAAGCATGGAAACGTAAATCTTCACGCGAAAGAAAATTCAAATAAGCTTCCTTTGTTGTTTTTTGCACATCCTGCTCCGTCTGCTCCTGACGTGCAAATGGAAGCCAAGGCTTCAATTCATTGATAGAAGCCTGCATGGCAGTATAAATAGACTTCCAATCTTCAGGCTTGGGCGCCCGGATAATTAATCGCTCTGTTTCAAATTGGTCTGGAAAGGATAATAAGATTGGTTCCATTGTATTGTTCTCCCCCACATCATAAAAATTATTTTTCACGCAGCTTCAAATAAAATTCACTTGTATTACCTTTTTCATATAAATTTGTCATAGAAGTAGAATATTCGTTGATAGTCGCGGAAAAAGCTATGGATTTCTCCGGGATTTCCACCTCAAAATCATTTTTATAAAGCAAGGATGTCACGTCATGATAGGTTTCACTAGTTACATCAAATGAAAATGCAACCTGCTTTTTGTCAGCTGTTTCATCCAATTCAACCTGTTTTCCCTCAAACGATTGCCCATTAATTTTGATTTCCATGTAATCTCCTCCCTATTTACATCCTACGCGTTGGCTTCGACGTTCCACAAGTACAACATCGCGCCATCTGCCGTCTTCCATCTGTCCGATTTTTTCACGAAACCCGATCTTGCGAAAGCCCATCTTTTCATGCAGCTTCAGGCTTCCTGTATTTTCCGGAAAGATTTCGGATTGCAGTGTCCACATTCCTGCTTCTTCACTTGCTTCAATCAATGCTTGCAGCAGCTTTGTTCCAATGCCTTTTCCCATAGCATCTTTATGCAGGTAAATACTTACCTCGGCAACGCCCTGGTATGCCTCTCTTGCAGAAATAGGCAGCAGCGATGCCCAGCCAAGAATTTTCTCTCCCTCGCGGAAAACCAGCCGGCACTGCGGTAAATGATCTCGGTCCCAATCATCCCAGGATTTCCAGTCAGGCTCATTCATTTCAAACGTTGCATTCTGTGTTTCCATTCCATGATAGTATATTTCCAATACCTGTTCCCAGTCTTCCGGCTTCATTTGTTCAATGAAAAAACTCATACATCCAAGCTCCTTTTTCACGATAGATAGTGATTCATATATTACAGGCTTTTGATATGAATTTCTAGTGGATAAGACAAGTTACATCATTATTTGCTACAATAATTAGAAACGTTGAAAAAAGGAAGTGAATCAAATGAAAGTCTATGTCGATGCAGATGCCTGCCCTGTCAAAAACATTATTATAGAGGAAGCTGGTAAAAAGAAGGTTCCTGTTGTGCTGGTAACGAGTATCTCACATTTTTCTTTACAGGAGTATCCGGAAGGGGTGGAAACCATTTATGTAGACACAGGTGCAGATGCTGCGGATTACCGGATTATGCAGCTGGCGAAAAAGAATGATATTGTCGTTACACAGGATTATGGACTGGCTTCGCTTGCACTTGCGAAGGGCTGTTATGTACTGCATCATAAAGGATTCGCCTATACCAATGATAATATCGATCAGCTGCTGCAGTCCCGTTACTTGAGTGCGAAAGAGAGACGGAGCGGGAAGCACACCAAGGGCCCTAAAGCATTGACCGGAGAAGATTGTCAGAAATTTCTAGAGCTTTTTCAAAAATATTTGCCAGAAAAGGACTAAAAAAAACACTCTTTCTGTTTTCTTAACCTTCATTACCTGTTAGAAAACGTTAGAGTGCTTTTTTGTTAAATTATTCCTCTTCCGTAAAGGCTGCATAATTTGTGGAGAATAAATGCTTTACCGGATCTTCCGGGTCAGCGATTTTCTTCGCATGATTGACTGCAATCGGCCCTTCATTAAACGCTCCGGCAATCAATCCAAGCTTGTCCGGGTAATGCGCGATATCACCGATTGCAAATACTCCTTCCACCGATGTCTGCATGCTGGAATCAACCGCAATCATGCCATCAATCATTTCCAATCCCCACGTCGTGATTGGTTCCAAATTGATTTGAAAACCATGATTAACCACCAGTCGGTCAATCTGAAGCTCTTTTTCCTCCGCTTCATCCTCTACATGACCAAGGACTGCCTTTTCAAGCTGGCCATCTGTTCCATGCAGTGCTTTTATTTCATATGGTGTCATGATATTCACTTGCGAATTTTTCAGTCTGGTCACACTGCTCTCCAGCCCTTTAAACTGATTGCGGCGATGAATGAGCGTCACACTCTTTGCTATATTTTCAAGCTCCAATGCCCAATCTACCGCACTATTTCCGCCTCCGGAAATAAGGACATGCTTATCATAATAATCCGCCAGCTTTCTCACCGTATAATGCAGGCTTTTCTCTTCGTAATAGACTGCTTCCGGATGATCCAGTTTTACAGAATGCAATGTTCCAAAGCCTGTTGCTAACATGACTGTTTTAGAATAATGGACACTCCCGTTATTGCTCACAAGCTGAAAATTACCATCTTCCATCCGCTGCATATCGACAACCTGTTCCCCTAAAACAACCGTTGGATCAAATGTCAACGCCTGCTCCACCAGCTGTTCCGTAACTTCTTCTCCGGTAGCCTGCGCAATACCGCCAATATCCCGAATGACTTTTTCCGGGTAAAAGTAAGGCACTTTTCCGCCAAGGTATGGAAGATATTCAATGATTTTGGTCTTCATTTCCCGCATTCCGCTATAGAAGGCAGCAAATAATCCTGCCGGACCGCCGCCGATTATGGTTACGTCATAGATTTCTTCGTTCATTATTATTTGAACTCCTTCCCATCTTTATTTTGTTTTCATCAGCAGATAAACAAAATAAGGTGTACTGACGATCGATACCACAATTCCTACAGGTATCGTGGTCGGTGCTAAAATATTACTTCCAATCATATCAGCTGTCATTAATATAAATGCGCCCAGCAAGGCGGAAATCGGGATCACATAATGATGCAGCGGACCGACCAGCTTGCGGACAATGTGCGGAACAACTAAACCTAAAAAGGCAATCGCTCCGCCGGCAGCAACGGATGCTCCTGCTAAAGCGACAGCAATTAATAATAAGACGCCCCGTTCTCTTTCTACATGCGTTCCAAGACCAGAAGCAACATCGTCCCCTAAATGAAAAACATTTAAGTTTCTTGCTTTTTTTATAGCCACGGGGATCAGAATCAGCATCCATGGTAATAAAGCGAAAACAAAGCTCCAATTCTCACTCCAAATCTCACCAGACAGCCAAATGGTCACCTGACGATAATTTTGCGGATCCATTCTTAGCTGTAAAATAGTCATAAGTGCGCCAAATGCTGCATTTACCCCAATTCCGACCAGCACAAGCCGAATCGGTGATACTCCTTTTTTCCAGGCAATGGCATAAATCAAAACGGCCGCCGTAAATGCTCCAATCAACGCAACAAAAGGAAGCATATAGGTGTTGAGCGCACTGGTTGCCGGAATAACTCCCTGAAAGAAATAAAGGAATAAGACAATGGCAAAGCCTGCGCCTGAATTAATTCCCAATATCCCCGGATCAGCAAGTCCATTTTGGGTAATGCCTTGCATAATGGTTCCGGAAACAGCTAAGCCGGCTCCAATTAATAATGCTAAAATAATTCCCGGCATCCGAAATTGAAATAAGACAAGCTCCTGCCTGTCTGAACCCTGTCCCATTAATGTTTGGATAACTTCTTTCGGGGAAATCGAAATGGCTCCCAAATTTAAACTGAGAAAGGAAAAAACAATCATGCTGATAATCAGAATGCTGATAATCATCCAAAATCGAAATCTCTTTTGCTTTTCTACTGTATTCATTTTCTGTCACCCCCGCTGCCTCTGGCTAAATAGAGGAAGAATGGAACGCCGATAATCGATGTAATCGCTCCTACCGGTGTTTCAAAAGGGGAATTGATGATTCGTGCAATCAAATCTGCATTTACCAGCAATAAAGCTCCAAACACTGCGGAGGTCGGAATAATCCAGCGGTAATCTGTGCCAATAATAAACCGCGTGATATGCGGGATAATCAGCCCCACAAACCCGACGGAACCCGCAACCGAAACCGCCGCACCTGTTAATATTAAAACAACCGCAATCCCGGCAATTTTAATAAAGGTGTTATTCTGCCCCAAGCCAGTAGATAAATCATCACCAAGACTTAAGACTGTAATTGATTTTGCAATGGATAATGCCAGTACGATTCCTATCACTCCAGCAACTAGGAGGAGAGTTATCGCATTCCAGCCTGCTCCATCTAACCCGCCCGCAAGCCAAAAGCCGATATCCCTCTCCAGCTGGAAATGCAGGGAAAGAATCGAAGAAACAGATCGTAATAACGTACCAATGGCAACTCCAGCCAGCGCTAATTTAACCGGTGTTAACCCGCTGCTGGAAAAAGAGCCGATTAAAAACACCAGTGTCACTGCGATACCTGCCCCAATAAATGAAGCAAACATTAAGCCGACATTCGAAACTGCCGGATAAAAAGCAAGAATGATTACAAGCATAAATGCAGCACCGTCTGTTACCCCCATAATCGATGGAGACGCAAGCGGATTCCGTGTCATTCCTTGCATCACAGAGCCCGATACAGCTAAAAACGCCCCTACTAACACAGCGGCCAGAGCCCGGGGAATCCGGAGCTCCCAAATAACCTGATGCGCCTGCTCTCCTTCACTGAACTGGAAAACAGCCTGCCAAACCGTATGTAAATCTACTGTGGTTGCACCATATGAAATAGACATGCCAATCGAAAACACAACGAGACAAATGCCTATCATATTTATCAATACTTTTCTTAATTGAGAAGAACGTGAAAACAATCTCATTTCTTGTATACTCCTATATTTTATCCATAGAATATGATTGTGCTATGATATCACTTTTTAAAGTGCAAAACAAAAAGACTTTTCCTATTCCTGCATAACTAAAAGCAATGAAATCTGCTGTTAAATAACGTGTTGACTTTCTAATTGAAAGTGATTATCATTATCGTTAGACGTTCATTATAACATAAAAGGAGAAAAAGAGATGAACAAATTTATGCAAAAAAGATATTTATTTATGCTGATACTTACTACCCTATTACTTCTTGCTGCTTGTGGCAACAGTAATGATGGCGAATCCGGTGATTCTAATACCTCCGGCGATACCGATGAAACGGCTGACATCACCGTTGATTCGGAGATGGGAGAGGTTACGATTCCTGCAAATCCCGAAAAAATCCTTGCTTCCTATAATGAGGACACGTTGATTGCGCTTGACGAAATGCCTGTTGCAAAATGGGCAATCGGTGAAAGTGTCCAGGATTATTTGGAGGAAGACCTTGCAGATGTGGAAACCATTGAATGGACACTGCCCTTAGAGCAAGTGCTAAGCATTGAGCCAGACCTTATTATATTGGATCATACCTTAGATAACTATGAAGGTTCTTATGAAGATTACGCAGCAATCGCTCCAACCTATGTTTTGTCTGAAGAAGAAGTAAGTGATTGGAAAGTACGTTTACAGAAATTTGGAGAAATCCTTGGCAAAGAAGATGAATCTGAACAAGTATTAGCAGATTACGATGAAAAAGTAAATCAGGCAAAGGAAGAACTTGATGACTCATTAGGTGATGAATCTGTTGCAATGATGTGGGTTGTCGGCGGCAAATACTTCTTGTTTGAAGAAAACCGTCACACGGCAGATATGATTTACAATGAATTAGATGTAGAAGTTCCTGGGATTGTAGAAGAACTTGGACAAGGCGAAGAGGCTTGGAATCCAATTTCTTTAGAAAAGCTTTCTGAAATGGATGCCGATCATCTGATTATTTTAGGCTATGAAGACGATGAGGGCATCGAAGCATTGAAAAACAGTAATGTCTGGAATAATACCGATGTAGTTCAAAATGATCAGGTCTACTACATTGAAGACGAAAGTAACTGGACAAACAGCGGTCTCGTTGCTTCGGAACAAACCATTGATATGCTAGTTGATTTATTTAAATAAATGCGGAACTGCCCGGATGAATGTCTATCTTCATCCGGGTTTTTTATTAAATTGTCACCTAATTGAAAACTATTATCATTGACTATTCGTCCTTCTAGCAATAAAATGAAGTTAGTAGCTATACGCACCTTTTTAGGTCAGGAGGCGTTTTCATTGAACTCATTAACAGCAAGCAACTTAACACTTGGGTTCGGAGACCGTATTATTATAGATGAATTAGACATTGCTATCCCTAAAGGGGAAATCACTGTTTTTATTGGGCCAAACGGCTGTGGAAAATCAACTTTATTACGTTCTTTGGCACGTTTATTAAAGCCAAAGCAGGGATCTGTTATATTAAATGGACAAAATATCGCTAAAATGCGTACACGAGATGTTGCGCAGAACATGGCTATTCTTCCTCAAGCACCGACCAGCCCCGAAGGATTGACAGTTTATGAACTTGTCAAACAAGGCAGGCACCCCTATCGCAAGGTGATGAAGCAATGGTCCAATGAGGATGAAGAAGCCGTACAAAAGGCATTAGAAGATACAAATATGTCCGATTTAAAAGACCAGTCTGTCGATTCGCTGTCAGGCGGACAACGCCAGCGTGCATGGATCGCCTTAACGTTAGCACAGGATACGGACATTATTTTATTGGATGAACCGACTACTTATCTTGATTTAACCCATCAAATCGATGTGCTTGACCTTCTGTTTGAATTAAACGAAAAAGATGGCCGTACGATTATTATGGTACTGCATGATTTGAACCTGGCAAGCCGCTACGCTCATCATATTATTGCAATCAAAGATAAAAAAGTATATGCACAGGGAAAGCCGGAGGATACCATTTCTGCCGAGCTTGTCTCCGCCGTATTCCGGATGCGGTGCAATATCGCATGCGATCCGATTTTTGGTACGCCAATGTGTATACCGCATGGACGCGGAAACTGTTTGATTAAAGATGCTGTACAGGAGAATTCCATCCATCAGACACCAAGAGCTTTATAATAAGACTGCATAAACCAGACAATGATTTCATATTCTTTTATCTGAAAGAAGTTTGTCTGGTTTTTTCTTTGTTCCTGCAGGACTGATTAGTATACAAGGAAATATAGTTCAAGGAGGAAAGAACAATGAACGGACCAGCGGAAGGATATATAGAATTTTTTGTATATGTTATCGGAATGGGAATCGTTATATTCCTGCTGAGTATACTCCTAAAGGAAAAAAGAATTATTCTTCCTCTCATCACTTGCCTATTGAGTCTTTTACTCATTATAGCTGGCTTTCTTTTTGTGAGCGGCTGGGGAGGTTTGGGATTATTATTTATGGCCAGCTGTGCTTTGCTCGCCTCCATTTTAAATATTGTAATCATGGCGCTCATAACGCGGTTTAAATGGAAAAAATCTAAAAATTAACCGGCTATCCATTTTCTTTTAATGACAAAACTTCTTATTTCCGCTATACTGTAATCAACAATAATCGAAAGGGTGAACAAAGGGAACATGAAGTACTAATCCTGTTTTTTTAAAAGAATGAATTTCATAAGAGGATGATAACAGCAGATCGGAAACTCGGAATCCGTGTGCCCTCTTGCTGTATTATTTTTCATGCTCTCATGGAACGATTTCAGAACAGGATTAGCCTTTATCCTTTGCGATAAATACCCGTATGAAATGAGCGATATGGATGCTCATTTCCTTTTTTGGCGACCCCTGTTCTGAATGCAGAATAGGGGTTTTTCTTATGCAGTTACCCTCCCCTATTCCCATCCTTCATAGATACGGAGATGATTTTATGACAATTTTAGAAGCACATCATATCAAACACAGTATCAAAGATCGGGAATTATTTTCGATAGAGCATTTGGTTGTTCATGCCAAAGACCGGATTGGTTTAGTCGGAAAAAATGGCTCGGGCAAAACAACTCTGCTCAACCTGCTTTCTGGTAACATTCCACCGGAGCAAGGTACGATTCATATGCATACTTCGGTGGAATTATTGCCACAATTAAAAGAGAAGCGTGATCAAAAAAGCGGCGGAGAAGTAACGCAGGCTTATATTGTAGATGCTTTACAAAAACAAACCGGTCTCCTTCTCGCTGATGAGCCGACAACCAATCTGGATACAGCACATATTGAATGGCTTGAAAAACAGCTGTCCCATTGGCAGGGAGCATTAATAATCGTCTCTCATGACCGTAATTTTTTAGATAAATTATGTCAGCAAATTTGGGAAATTGATGAAGAGCGCATCCAAATTTATTCCGGCAATTATACAGCATACCGAGAGCAAAAGGATAAAGAAATCGAAAAACAACGTCTGGATTATGAGCATTATCAGCAGAAAAGAAGGCAGCTTGAGCGTGCGATAGAGAAAAAAGAACAAAAAGCACAGCGGGCAACCAAAACACCGAAAAGCAAAATCGGCTCTACAGAAGAATCCTTAAAAGGGGCGAAACCCTACTTTGCGAAAAAGCAGAAAAAGCTGCAAAAAACATCCAAAGCTTTAGAAACCCGGTTAGATAATATGGAAAAAGTGGAAAAGGTAAGAGAAGCTGCTCCCTTGAAAATGACACTTCCCCATCAAGAAAAATTGCAGCAGAAAATTATTTTACGGATAGAGGATGTAGAAGGTGCTGTTCCCGGGAAACAATTATGGAAAAAAGCCAGTTTAAATATAAAGAGCGGAGATAAGGTTGGCATCATTGGCCCAAACGGAGCAGGCAAAACAACGTTTATTAAAAAAATAATGGATAGGGATGCCGGTATCACCTTAAATCCGTCTGTAAAAATAGGTTATTTTCAACAGGATTTATCTACTTTAAATCAGAAAAAGTCGATTTTGGATAATGCCAAAGAAACCTCTAAACAGGACGAAACCCTTATTCGGACGGTTTTAGCGCGGCTGCATTTCTATGGTGATGATGTTTTTAAGCCTGTCCATGTGCTCAGTGGCGGAGAGCAGGTTAAGGTGGCATTTGCAAAGCTTTTTGTCAGTGATATCAATATGCTGATTCTCGACGAGCCGACAAACTACCTCGATATCGAGGCTGTCGAAGCGTTAGAGGGGCTGCTTCAGGCCTATGAGGGCACTGTTTTATTTATATCCCATGACCGGCATTTTATCGAAAATATCGCAACCAAGGTCATTGAAATAAATCAGCAGCAGCTTACCTTTTTTGATGGAAGCATTCAGCAGCTCCATGAAGAATCAACGGAAAAAGAAACGCAGGAAGACCCAATCGAACAGCAGTTAATGATTATTGAAACGAAGATAACAGAAACATTAAGCAAGCTCAGCCTGGAGCCGTCGGATGAACTGGATCAGGAATTTCAAAAGCTTCTCCAGCAAAAACGCGCGCTTTTAAATCAGCAAGAGGAATGATAGAATAAGATTTGTTCAGCAGGAGGTTCTCTCTCCTGCTTCTCTTCTATACCCATTTCAGAAAGGAATTTCACCATGGAGCAATCAACCGATAAAGCAGCCATCGAACTAAACCATGTCAGCTATTCTGATGAAGATTTAGATATTATTAATGATATATCCGGCTTCCTGCGTGAAGGAAAAATCACCACGTTTGTCGGTCCTTCCGGAGCTGGAAAGACAACGATATTCCGCTTATTAAACGGATTGATTTCTCCAACCAAAGGGGACATTTATCTATTTGGAAAAAACATTCAAATCATGGAACCGACTGCGTTACGGCGTACTGTTGGCATTGCACTTCAAGATGCGACGATGCTGCGGGGGAGCGTTTATAAAAATCTGGCTATGCCGAAAACACTTCAAAACCAAGAATTAGAAAAAGAAGAGGCAGCGCATTTGCTCACGCAGGTTGGACTAGATGATTCTTTTCTCCACCGGGATGTCACAGATTTATCCGGAGGTCAGCGGCAAAAGGTGTCAATTGCTCGTACGCTTGTCAATCGCCCAAAAGTATTGCTGCTGGATGAGATTACCTCCTCCCTCGATCGGGTATCCACATCGGATATCGAGCAGTTGATTCAGCATATTAACCAGAAATTTTCTGTGACCATTGCCTGGATCACTCATAATTTAGAACAAGCTTTACATATTGGCGATGATACGTGGGTCATGATGAACGGGGAGCTTATCGAGGCAGGAAGGAAAGACTTATTGAAAAATCCTGCTGACTCCCGGGTACAGGAATTTGTGAAGGGGGAATGGCAGTGAGTGTCCTAAACTTGAGCTTATCGCTTATTTTCGTCCTAATTCCTTTAGTACTTTCTAAAACATTACATCTCGGCTTGGAAAAAGATACGTTTATTGCTACCATTCGATCGATTATTCAGCTTATAGCTGTCGGCTTTATTTTAACCTTTGTCTTTGAATCAGACAGCTATCTTTTTATTATCTTAATGGTTGCTCTCATGATTGGCGCAGCAACGCATAATGCACAGAAAAAAGGCGCATCAATCAAGGGAATCATATGGAAGCTGATTATGACCTTTATTTTTATTGAGCTGCTGACACAAGGTATTCTGTTGGGATTTCAAATTACACCGCCGACTGCACAATACATTATCCCTATCAGCGGGATGGTTGTCGGTAATTCCATGGTGCTTTCCATTCTTTTTCTTAACCGTTTCACGTCAGAAATCCAAACACAGAAAAAAGAAACAGAGCTCCTGCTTTCTTTAGGCGGAACACCAAAGCAGGCTATTCACTTGCCATTGATTCATTCTATTAAAGCGAGCTTGATTCCCACGATTGAAAGCCAAAAAACAATCGGTCTTGTTCAATTGCCGGGAATGATGAGCGGGCAGATTATTGCTGGAGCTGATCCAATTCAAGCAGTCCAATTCCAACTGTTAATTCTCTTTCTGTTATTAACAACAGCTGCCGTAACCAGTATTATGCTTGGTTTTCTCTCCTATCCGACATTGTTTAATGAACGGATGCAGATGCATAAGATCAAAACGGATGAAGAAAATTAAAGCTCTAAACTGTTATGTCATTATATCTCTATAATATCAAAGAATCGTAAGCGCATAAGCTATGCTCATTCCAATCAAGGAGAAACCTAATATAATTAATAGCACCAGATAAAGCATTCCCTCTCCTCGATATTCTTTATCTTTCACATTAGAATAATAAACAGCTATATAAATCATATCGATGATAAAAATAGCTGGAAAATACAAGGAATTTTCAGCAAATACATCCTTGCTGAAAATTCCTGCTATGTTAGATATAAATATAGGCAGGAAAAGAAGCAAATCAAACGCAATTCCTGCTGCATCAAGATGTTCTTCAAATTTATTCTTGCTCACAGTAACTCTTCTTCATTTCTCAATCATCAAACTCCCTTATTGTTTTCCCTACTATGTGTTCCGCGACACTTTTTCTTAGGTTAAACAACCGCCCTGTAAAGAACGCTGTAATGACTGTAACACCAGAGGATTTTTGATGCCGCAAAGCACATACCTCTCCATCCGCTCACTTGACAAATTAGTTATTATTCATTATTATTTAATTACATATATCTTAATTAAATATATTTTCATGTTGCAAAAGAGAGGTGATTATTTTGGCTGAGAACTTATCATTGAAAGCTTTCGTCATTACCATGAAGGCTTCTAAAGCTTTAGAAGAATTAACAAAAAAAGATATCAAAAAACACGGCATGCGTGCATCTGACTTTGCTATTTTAGAAGCATTGTATCATAAAGGCAGACAAACTATCCGGGAAATTTCAGAATCCGTATTAATCAGCACCGGATCGATAACCTATGTCATTGATAAGCTTGAAAAAAAAGAGCTCTTAATCCGGACAAATTGTCCTGATGACAGAAGAGCAGTCTATTTAGAAATTACAGCAAAAGGAAAACAAATGATGGATGAAATTTTCCCGAAGCATCAGCAGGTGATTGAAGAGGTTTTCCAAGGAATTTCAGAGAACGATAAGGAAACCGTTATCGAGGTATTAAAAAAGGTTGGCCATCAAGCTGCCGAAAAAGAATAACGCAAGTGGGAAGGATGAACATCAATGAAGTATATCTATGAAGAAAAAGCGGGTCCAGATGGACCTACCCTGCTTCTCCTGCACGGAACAGGCGGTACAGAGAGTGATTTATTACCTTTAGCGAATATCATTGATTCAGAGGCAAATGTTTTGAGCGTTCGCGGTAACGTATTGGAAAACGGCATGCCCCGTTTTTTCCGCCGTTTGGAGGAAGGTGTTTTTGATGAAGAAGATTTAATCAAACGCACAGAAGAATTACATGAATTTTTAAATGAGGCTAGCCAAAAAGAAGGGTTTGACCGAAAGCAAGTTACAGCACTCGGCTATTCGAACGGAGCTAATATTGCCGGAAGCCTTTTATTCCATTATAAAGGCTCCCTGCAAAAGGCAATCCTTCATCATCCGATGGTTCCGAGAAAAGGCATTGACCTTCCGGATTTAACTGGTACAGACGTATTTATTGCTGCGGGTAATAATGATCCGATGTGCCCTCCAGAAGAAGCGGAGGAATTACAGCGTTTGCTCGCAAACGCCGGAGCTAGAGCTGATATTCATTGGGAGAGTAATGGACACCAGCTGACGATGAGTGAAGTGAAAGCAGCTGCCAGCTGGTATACAAAGTAAAAGAAGGAGACCGGTTCTCCTTCTTTTTAATTTCTTATAATAATATAGACGGTATACGCTACATATATAAGAGCAAGTATAATCCCCTCTCTCCTTCCAATTCGAAAGCTCGTTCGGGAAAAAATCAATAATAGGATGGTCAGCACAATCATTATCCAAATATCTGTGAAGATAACAGGATTAATGGGTAAAGGAGAAATCAGCGATGCTGCACCAAGAACGAATAAAATATTAAAAATTCCGCTGCCAACCACGTTCCCTAAGGCAATTTCACTTTCATTTTTTAGTGCTGCAGATATAGAGGTAACTAATTCAGGCAGGGAGGTTCCTACTGCGACGATGGTCAGACCGACCAGTGCTTCACTCATCCCCCATGACAAAGCAATTTCTGTTGCATTGGTCACAACGAATTGTCCTCCCAGAATAATCGCAGCCAGCCCAAGAAGGGTGATTAAGGTACTCTTCCCCCATTTTACATTGGAATCTTTAACAGCTGTGGTTTCTTTCCTGCTTTTCAAACCGACCTCAATGATGTAATACATAAAAATCGCTAAGAACAGAAAGAATATGATTCCATCGCTTCTGCTGAGGATATCTGTTGTCGAACCTTGCAGCAGCACATCGCTACCTAAGGCAAACAAAGCTACTGCCGCCAGCAATGCAAAAGGAATCTGTTTGACGATCATTTCATTTTGAACCCGAAGCGGATAAATCGCAGCTGCCAAACCGATAACCATGGTAATATTAAAGATATTGCTTCCAACGACGTTTCCTACTGCCACATCAGCTGTTCCTTGCACTGCCGCAATAATACTTACCGTTGCTTCCGGCGCACTTGTTCCTAAAGCAACAATCGTTAATCCGATTAAAATCGGGGGAACGCGCAGCAGCTGAGCAACATTAGAAGAACCGTCAACAAACCAGTCTGCCCCTTTTACTAACAATCCAAATCCAATAATTAATAAAATATATTCCATGGAGGTGCTCCCATCTCTCACTGTATATTGTGTTTTTATTCTACCGCAATTGGATTTACCTATCCACTTTTTCAAGCAGATGTTTTTTATTTTGCTGCAGCAGTTAGAAAAATATGATTCCCCGCAGGGTCCTTTACCATTCCTTCGTCAGCCGGATAACCTAATGCTGCCAATCTTTGAACCGCTTTGTCTATCTCCTCTTTATTCGGGTACGTTATTGTAAAAAACTGCATCCCAGCCGCTTGTAAATCTGGAATCGGCACCCCTTCCCCATTCCATGTATTAATCGCAATATGGTGATGATAACCGTTGTCAGATAAAAAAGAAGCTCCGGGAAGTCCAGTTACCTCTTGAAAGCCCATTCCTTTGATATAAAATTCCCTTGCTGCCGGTAAATCATTCACATGGAGATGCACATGTCCAATACGTGTTTCCACAGGCATCCCCTGCCAATCACCAGCAGCCTCTGCCAGCAGTCCATCTGCATCAAGCGGATCCGTACTCATTTGCACGGATTCATCTACCCACTTCCAGCTTTCAGACAATCGGTCTCTGGCAACTTCGATTCCATTTCCATCCGGATCAGAAAAATAGAGTGCTTCACTGACAAGGTGATCGGCAGCTCCTAATTGCAGGCTATATGCTCTCCCCGCTTGCAGAATATGCTTTAAAAATGCCGCCAAATCCGCTCTTTGAGGCAATAAAATGGCAAAATGATACATCCCTGTTGTTCTGCCTTGTTTTGGCAGTACTCCTTCCGGCTGTTCCAGCGTAATTAAAGCCTTCCTTCCATCTGTTGAAAGAATGGCTTGGTTTCCCTTCTCCTTCATCACTTGAAAGCCTAAAAAAGTATGATAAAACTCGACAGAGCGCTGTAAATCAGATACTTGAATGGTTATATCTGATACATACATTGCCGGAGCTTCAAAAAATTTATTTTCCATTTTATACTTGTCACCTTCCTTAATCGATTTATATTTAACTAAAAATAATAAACTTACTTTATGTAACTCATTATAAATAAAGTAAGTTCGATGGTCAAAATTTTTGCAAGGCTTTTCTTTTTTTATGTTTTTTTCGAATATTTAAATCTCTCTTTCCAAATAGAAAAATTTTTTCTAAAACTGCTTTTGAGAGAAAACTCATGAATCTTTCCCTCCATACCTGTTATTTAGACAGGATTTTATAATTCATTGGATAAAATATAAAACCTATTATAATACAAGTTCCCTTGACGCTTTTTTTTGCATAATATATAATCCTTATAAGTTTACTTATATTTATTTAATATTTTGAAGGAGAGGGTCTTTATGAAGGTAAAACTGGAGCAGGTAAATAAAAGCTTTCCCAAAGGCAAAACAGATTCGCTCCATGTCCTGCATGATATCGATCTCCAAATTGAAGCAGGCGAGTTCGTTTCTTTGCTTGGACCTTCCGGCTGTGGCAAGTCCACGATTTTGAATTTAATCGCTGGTTTGGACAGTCCGACATCTGGAGAAGTGTATGTGAATGATAAAAAAGTCCAAGGACCGGGTACAGACCGGGTCGTTGTTTTCCAACAAGGCGGTTTATTTCCATGGATGAATGTAATGGATAATGTTACATATGGACTGCTGTTGAAAAAAATGAGTAAAAAAGAAGCGGAAGAAAAAGCAATGGAAGGACTTCGGATGGTGCATCTCGGGAATTTTGCGCAAGCTTTTCCCCATGAATTATCCGGAGGTATGCAGCAGCGCGTAGCAATTGCCCGTGCTCTCGTGATGGACCCTGACGTTCTTTTGATGGATGAACCATTTGCGGCGCTTGATGAGCAGACACGGCTTATTTTGCATCAGGAGTTGCAAGAAATTTGGCAAAAAACCGGAAAAACCATTCTGTTTATCACGCATAATATTCGTGAAGCACTCACCCTATCGGAACGGGTATTGCTTATGAGCACAAGACCGGGAGCAATCAAAAAATCTTTCAGAGTACAGGCGGCGCGCCCGCGTAACCCTTCAGATAGTGTAATTGTAGATTTGGAAACACGTGTGATGAAGGAATTGGAAGAAGAAATGGAAAAAGTGTTGAAGGAGGAGTTCGGGGATGATTACCGCCTTAAGACGAGTGCTGTTCGTGATCGTGATCGTGACTATATGGGAGATCATATCTAAAACCAACCTGTTTCCGACCTTTATGTTTCCTCCTTTGCTGATTCCGAATGATCCCGGCGGAGTCACGGTGTTAAGCACATTAGTGAACGGTCTGATTTCCGGGCAAATACTCGGAGCTACCGGAATGACGCTTGGGAGGCTGCTGCTCGGTTTTTCCATAGCAGTGGTTTTAGGTCTAATTTTTGGATACTTGATCGCCCGTTATAAATGGGTGGATGACACGCTTGGATTTTTTGTGACTGCGTTACAGTCCATCCCGAGTATTGTCTGGTTCCCTCTGGCTATTGTCTGGTTTGGGCTTGGGAACGTAGCGATTTTATTTATTGTCACTATTGGAGCAACCTGGACAATGACAGTAAATGCAAGCACCGGATTTAAAAATGTGCCCAATCTTTATTTAAATGCCGCACGTACATTAGGTTCATCGGGTACGCATCTTGTGCGAACCGTGATTCTTCCGGCATCTGTACCGCATATCATCTCCGGTCTTCGTGTTGCTTGGGCTTTTGCCTGGCGCGCAATCATGGCCGGGGAACTTCTCGGAGGAAACGGCGGCCTGGGGTATTTGTTAGATATGGGACGCTCCTTGCAATCAATGGATTTAGTGCTCTCTATTATGATTGTGATCGGTGTAATCGGTACGATTATGGATAATCAGGTATTTCTTAGAATGGAACGCTCTGTTGCAAGAAAATGGGGTGTTGGAGCTTAATGGAAAGGATGAAGGATATGAAAAAAATATTATTCGGCCTGGGTGCGCTTCTTTTATTAGGAGCGGCGGGCTGCGGCTCAGAAGAAGCTGCCGATGAAATACACATTGGATATTTTCCTAACTTTACACATATCACCACGGTAGTCGCACTGGAAAATGGTTACTTTGAAGAAGAAATGGGAGAAGAGGTAAGTATCGAAACCTCCACATTCCCGGATGGCAGTGCCTTTATGGAGGCTATGTCCACACAGGATATCGACATTGGTACTGTTGGCCCGTCACCAGCAACAACAACTTATTTAAGAAATCCGGAGCATGAAATCATTGCCGGAGCGGTGAACGGCGGAGCTGTCCTTGCCACCCGTGAAGATTCAGGTATTGAAAGCGTTGAAGATCTTGATGGCATGCGCGTAGCAATCCCGACTATTGGGTCTACGCAGGACATCATGTTGCGAGAAGCATTAGATGATGTCGGTCTAAAAGTAGATGACGAGGGCGGAACCGTAAGCTTGGTACCGCAGGCTCCTGCTGACACATCCACGCTGTTCCTGCAGGGAGACGTCGATGCTGCGGCCACGCAGGAGCCTTGGGGCGTATATTTGGAAAATCAGGCAAACGCCGACATTCTCCTTGATGAAGAAGAATTTGCTTGGGGAACAGAATCAACAACAACTGTTGTTACTGCGCGGAAATCATTTACGGAAAGCAATGAGGAATTAACACAGGCCTATTTGCGTGCCCATGCCCGTGCTGTAGAATTTATTGAAGAGAATCAGGAAGAAGCAGTTGAATTGTTTGTCAATCACATTGAAGAAACGACAGGCAACGAGTTGGATTATGAGGAGACGCTGGAAGCAAGCGAACGTCTCAATCCGACGTATGAAATCAACGAAGAAGTGCTTCAGGAAATGGCAACAATCAGCTACGAAGCTGGGTATATGCAGTCAGATGAAATTGAAGGATTGGTTAATCGGACATTTTTGGAAGCAGCACTGGAAGAATAACCTGATAAAGACGAACTCCCGGTTTGGCGACCGGGGGTTTGTTTTGGTTTGATTTCATTTTCACGTCGACTTCTTCTTCATTCTGACCGCTCTCAGTTAAACTTGTTTTTATTCAAAGACTTCGCGTTTTCCAAATCATTACATATACAAAACGATTGTTTTCCTTCTTCGATACTGGTATGATAGGCTAGGTTCAACGTGGTTCGTAACCATCCCACGCTAAAAAACTAGGAGGAAAACAGGATATGAATATAAAGACACTTGTAGTTAACGGGATTATTGCCGCATTGTATGTCGCTGTATCCCTGCTGGTCTCCCCAGTTGCATTTGGGGCGATTCAATTTCGAATATCAGAGATGTTTAACCATTTGATTATCTTTGATAAGCGTTACTTTTTCGGCATTACGATTGGTGTATTTGCATCTAATTTATTTTCAATGGCAGGCGGATTGGATCTTTTATTCGGGACAGCACATACCGCCATATCTTTAGGAATTATTATTTTCTTAAAAAAATATATTAAAAACAAGCTGACACTGCTATTTCTAAATACATTGATTTTCAGCTTTAATATGTTTATTATTGCCTTCATGCTAAATATAGCTTTACAATTACCATTCCTGCTGACATGGCTTACAACCGGAGTCAGTGAATTGATTGTATTACTGATCGGCATCCCAATCTTCTATACTTTATATAAACGCATACATTTTGATAAAATGATATAATACGGAGAAAAAGACGGTGGAGAATAAATCCATCGTCTTTTTTAAGAATGGAGAAGTAATTTTTTTAATGATATGAAATTCTGCCGGAGGTTCTAGTACTTTTTCGTTCTTCACGCAATCAATCACAAGGAAAGGAATGAGTAACATGATTATCCGAAATCAGAACGGCCATTTTATTTTTATATCACAGGTAGACCATGCTTCTGTATCTGGGGAAATAGTTAAAAATCTGTCCTCGGATTATTTCGATCATACACCTTATAAAGATTCCGTTATCTATGCAGCTGAGCAGCATGACTGCGGCTGGGAGGCCTTTGACAAACAGCCTTTTTGGAATGACCAGGCAAACCTTCCTTATTCCTTTATTGATTTTCCAGATATACCCAAAACCGTCTTATATACACAGGGTATTCAGCAGGTTCAAGAAAAGGATAAATATGCCGCATTATTATGCAGTGAACATTATAAACGTTTTCTCGTAACATCCACGCTCCCTGAAGCAAAAGCATTTGTTCAGCAGGAAGCAGAGCGGCAGGAATGGCTGATTAGCAGGATGGATCATTTTAATCAAGATATGTTTGAAATGGATTATACGCTTTTACAGTTTTCCGATACGCTGTCTCTGTTCGCATGCATGAATGAACCGGGAGCTGCAAATAAAGACCTTCATCCTTTTTTTAAAAACGGCGTATCCGTTTCAAACACCGCAACCTCCTTTCCATCTGCTTTTTCTGTCAGCTGGGAAGATACGGAGACAATAACAATGGAACCTTTTCCATTCTCAGCAGACTTTTCAGTTACTTTGCTGTACAAAAGCATTCCTAAAACAACGATTCAGCAGCAGGGGCTGGTGGATGCTTATGAGCATGCCTCTGTTTTATCAAAAACGATAAGAATAAACACCAAGAAATAAGGCTGGCAGCTGCTCCAGCCTTATTTCTTGGTGTTTTTAAAAAGGACCAGACGCATCCAGTCCCTTCTCTGCTTCATTCAATCTATTTTTACTCTCCTCCCCACACATAAGGGGTTTCTTGATACACATAATAATTCAGCCAGTTGGAAAACAGCAGGCTGGAGTGACTCTTCCAACGGTGCTTCGGCTGTTTTTCCGGATCATTATTTGGATAATAGTTTTCCGGTATTGCTGTATCGATTCCTCGTGCATGGTCTCTTTCATATTCTTCCTTCAATGTGTTTGCCATATATTCTAAATGCCCGGTTGCCATGATATGCTTTCCATCCTCAGAAGCAAGTAAAAAAACCCCTGCGTCATCGGATACAGCAATCAGCTGCAGATCAGGATGATTTTCGATTTCTTCCAAAGAAACCGTTGTATAGCGGGAATGCGGTGCTAAGAATACTTCATCAAACCCTCTCACCAGCCGTTCTTTCGGTGTTAACACATCATGTTCAAAAATCCCAAAGCATTTTTTCGGAAGCGGATGCTTATTAATTCCATAATGATGATATAAAGCAGCCTGTGCTCCCCAGCAAATATGCAGGGTGGATGTCACATGATCATTCGTCCAGTTCATAATCTCCTGCAGCTCTTCCCAATAATCAACATCAGTAAAAGACAGATGCTCCACCGGGGAACCCGTAATAATCATACCGTCAAATGTTTTATCCCGGACCTCTTCAAAGGTCTTATAAAAGGTATCCAAATGATTCTGGCTTGTTGTTTTTGATTCATGTGAAGCCATTCGTAAAAAAGAAATCCGCACCTGTAACGGTGTATTTCCTAAATATCTTAACAATTGCGTTTCTGTTTTTTGCTTTTCCGGCATTAAATTAAGAATAAGAATACTAAGCGGACGAATTTCCTGTGCATCCGCGCGCTGTTCATCCATCACAAATATATTTTCCTCTTCCAGAATCTCTTTTGCAGGCAACTCTCTCGGAATTTTAATCGGCATTGTCTGACCTCCACTTTTTAAACTTAACTTATCTCAAACGTTCTATTATCAATATGGATTATATCCGTACTGAATGTACAGCTTTTCCAAATTATTTGTCTATTTCTATTGTAATAGCTGGCAAGAAAAGTTCAAGTCCTCTCCCCTATTTTCCTTTAGAAAATCAAAAATGAATTGGATTTGAAAACATCAGGAGGAGCATTTTGTTCTTTTTGAAAATAGTCCAAACTCCCTTACGCTGCATTTTTTCCATCTCAGATAATAATCCTCCAAAGATACGATTAATTTTATTTGGATTGGCAATGCTAATGAGAAGAAATTTATAATGGAAATGAGGATAAATCTATGGCTGATAAAGAAAAATCCACGCATCAAACCAACATGGAAAATGATAAAACCTTAACTACCCGTCAAGGGCATCCGGTAACCAACAACCAAAATATCCGGACCGTCGGCAATCGTGGTCCTGGAACGCTGGAAAACTATGATTTCATTGAAAAAATAAGTCATTTTGACCGTGAAAAAGTTCCAGAACGTATTGTTCATGCACGCGGTGCAGGGGCGCATGGCTATTTTGAAACATATGGAACGGTCGGTGATGATCCGGTTTCCAAGTACACCAGAGCAAAAGTTTTTCAGGATAAAGGGAAGCAGACTCCTGTATTTGTCCGCTTCTCAACAGTAGTGCACGGCAACCATTCGCCGGAAACCGTTCGTGACCCGCGCGGTTTTGCGGTTAAATTTTACACAGAGGATGGCAATTGGGATCTGGTCGGCAACAATATAAAAATATTCTTTATTCGTGATGCAATGAAGTTCCCGGATATGATTCACGCTTTCCGTCCAGATCCCGTAACAAACATTCAGGATTCCGAGCGTTTCTTTGATTTTTGTTCCAATTCTCCAGAGTCCTTTCATATGGTGACCTTTATTTACTCCCCATGGGGCATTCCTGCCAACTACCGCATGATGCAGGGTTCTGGTGTAAACACCTATAAATGGGTCAATGAAGAAGGAGAAGCGGTGCTGATTAAATACCATTGGGAGCCGAAGCAAGGGATTAAAAATTTAACCGCCAAAGAAGCAGCGGAAATTCAAGGTGAAAATTTCAACCATGCGACTCAAGATTTATATGATGCCATTGAAAAAGAAGATTATCCAGAATGGGAGCTGCTGGTGCAAATCATGTCAGACGACGATCACCCGGAGCTTGATTTTGACCCGTTGGATGATACCAAGCTATGGCCAGAGGATAAATTCCCATGGCTGCCAGTCGGGAAGATGGTATTAAATAAAAATCCTGAGAATTATTTCACCGAGGTAGAACAGGCATCGTTCGGCACTGGCGTATTAGTTGACGGACTGGACTTTTCAGACGATAAAATGCTTCAGGGACGGACCTTCTCTTATTCAGATACACAGCGCTATCGTGTCGGAGCGAACTACCTGCAAGTACCGATCAATGCTGCGAAAAAACGGGTGGCAACCAATCAGGAAGGCGGACAATTACGTCAGGAAAATGATAAGGCACCGGGTCAAAACCCGCATATCAATTACGAGCCGTCTGTACTCGGCGGTCTGGAGGAAGCAGAGCAGACCGGAAAAGAATATAAACCTTTTGTAGAGGGTCATCTTGTGCGCGAATCCATTGACCGCAATGATAATACAAAACAGGCAGGCGAAACCTTCCGTCAGTTTGAAGACTGGGAAAAAGATGAATTATTGTCCAATCTGATTGGCGATTTATCGACCTGTGACAAGCGGATTCAAGATAAAATGATTGCACTCGCAGAAGAAGCAGATGAAGAATATGGACGCCGCCTGCGAGAAGGATTAGAACAGGCGAAAAAGCATGGCACCAGTCAAAATCCATTAGGTGCAACGGATGCAGAACAAGCTCCAAAGCACGCAGAAGAGTTAGGACATGACGCCGACCCTTATTAAAATAAAACAACAGTGCCTCGAAAGTTTCATCTCTGAGGCACTGTTGTTTTATTTATCTTCCTTCAAAAATGGATTAATCTTTTTTTGATATGCTTTATAATGCGCTTCCCATGATTCCTTTGGAAAATCCATTGGTTTTCCTTCCAGCGCTGCCTGGAACATCTCTAAACATACCTGCCATCCAGCTAAATCCTTCGGGATATGATTGTTTAGCGCCGGAATATATTCCTTTAATAAAAGCACACACCCATTTTCTACTGGTTCCAATTCAAACCGGACAGAACCGTCTCCCCATTCAAATTGCCAATAGGTTAGCTCCTGAAAATCTACAATAGCAATCTCGAAGGAGTTACCTGTTCCATCATTCATATTGAATTTCATTGTTCCGTTTTTACGAAGGTCTACCACTTCTAAGTTCGGCATCCACTGCTGCAGTTTATCATTTTGTGTTAATGTGCTCCACACTGCTTCAACAGAGCTTTTAAATCTGCGTTCAAAGGTTGCTGAATAGCCCTTTTCTGTTTTTTCTACAATGGCTAACATCTATTTTCCTCCAGTAACTAAGTATTAATTCAACTTGTATATATTATAACCGTTTTCCAGCTGCTTAACGATATGCTTCACTCATTTCATCAGGAATCCCCAGTAATAAACGATTCCGCCGGATAGTAATTGATTATTTTACAAAGCTGATTTGCCATATAATCCGGCGATTGTTCAAAATCGTTTTTAATCCAATCTAAAATAATGCCTAAAATCCCATAAGCGTAAAACGAGGTATACATATTATTATTTAATCCATCATGATACGGGGTAATCAAATTAATATCCTGTTTAAAAAATTCCGTGATAGATTCTAAAAAAGTTTCATAGAATCCTGGAATAGCCTCAAATTCCTTCCAAAGCCCATAAAAATGCTTGTTTTCGAGAATATGATTAAAAATCACAATCTCTGAAGGAGCTAAGGCGTTTAAATGAATATAGTTATTTTTCTTATAAGGAACACGGAAGGCTTGAATAAGTCCGTTTGTCTGGGCTGTGATTATTTCCTTCACTAAATCTGCCTTTTGGTTATAATGCCGATAAAAAGTAGCTCGGTTATAATCCGCATAATCAACGATATCTGTCACTGTTATTTGCTCATAATGCTTTTGCTGCATCAATTCAAGCAGCGCATGCTTCAGTAATTTTTTCGTTCTTCTTACCCGCCTGTCCATTATCATATCCTTCGTAACCACGCAAACCACCCCAAATCCTTTTCGTTTTTAAACATATTGCAGCAATCTGTTGTTTATGTGTACAGACCATAATATATTACTGATTGAAAGCGCTTTATTTCCACTTTATACTTAGGTTAACTCGTACTTATAGCTTATCATAATTTCAAGATTGATTGGGAGGTCATGACATTGGAAAATCAGTGGAATGAGCAATATGATGTCGTTGTTGTGGGTTCAGGCGCTGGCGGATTAACAGCTGCTTTAACAGCTTGTTTGCGCGGATTATCAGTAATTGTCATTGAAAAGACTGCACTATTTGGCGGCTCCACTTCCAAATCCGGCGGAACCATCTGGATTCCCAACAACCTTTATCTGGAGAAGGCCGGGGTAGAAGACACGTATGAACAGGCAAAAACGTATCTGGATGCTACTGTCGGAGACCGAGTTCCAGATGTATTAAAATCGGCTTATCTGCAAAAAGGACCCGAAATGGTAAAGTATCTGCATGAGAATACAGCGCATTTCCGATGGGAATACACTCCTAAATACTCCGATTATTATCCTGAATCACCTGGAGGCTTGGCATCTGGGAGAGCCTTTGAAGCTCAGCTTTTTGATCTTCGCAACTTAGGAGACGATTTGAAATATTTACGTACTTCCGGCTTGCCGACAAAAGGGATGGTACTAAAATCAAGTGAATTCCACAAAGTAAATATGATCATGAGAACGTGGATTGGAAAAGTAAAGGCAATGAAAGTAGGAATGCGCCTGATTCGCACACTCCTTTCCGGGTATAAACCTACTACCTTAGGAGAAGCTGTTGTTGCCCGCCTGTATACCTCGCTCAAAGAGGCTGGCGGGGAAGTTTGGCTTAACACCCCATTTAAAGATTTGATTTATGAAAATAATCGCGTTACAGGGGTTATCGCCGAAAGAGATGGAAAGGAACTCAACATTCAGGCTCGGGAAGGTGTGGTTTTTGCTTCTGGCGGGTTTTCCCATAGTCCGGATTTACGGGAGAAATATTTACCGCAGCCTTCCAATACGGAATGGACACTGTCAGCTGAAGAGCAGACAGGTGATATCATTGCAGCAGGTGTCAAACTGGGTGGACAATTGGATTTGATGGATAAAATGTGGGGAACTCCTACATCAGCTCCTCCTGGGGCGCCTGCATTTATGCCTGTTGCTGAACGCGCCACGCCCGGCTTGATTATCGTCAACAGCAATGGCGAACGCTATATCAACGAATCGGTTCCGTACCATGAATTTGTTGATCAAATGTATGAAAATAATCATGAAAAGAGCTCCACGATACCATCATGGATGATTTTTGATCAACGGGTGAAGAATCGTTATCTGGTATTCGGAATCATGCCGTTACAGCCGCTTCCTAAAGAATGGTTTGAGACAGGATATGCCAAAAAAGCAGAAACTCTGGAGGTATTAGCCGAGCAGATCAATGTGTCTCCAGAGAAGCTGGCTAATACCATTTCCAAATTTAATACATTTGCAGCCAATGGGCAGGACGAGGATTTCGGACGCGGGAATAGTGCTTACGACAGATATTATGGTGACCCGACATTGGATAACCCTAACCTTGCTCCGCTGAACAAAGCACCATACTATGCAATCCCAATCTACCCAGGCGATATTGGCACCAAAGGCGGTCTGGTCATTGATGCATCAGCCAGAGTCGTCAGGAAAGACGGCAGCCCAGTTACAGGACTATATGCTACTGGAAATTGCACCGCTTCTATTATGGGCGAAACTTATCCCGGACCAGGCGCAACGATTGGAGCATCGATGGTATTTGGTTATACAGCAGCAGTGGATATAGCTGAGAAAGTTGGAAGGAAAGAAAGCCCTATTCCTAAGGTAACCATGACAGTTTAAGTGTATTTCTGATTTCAAGATGCAGATGCAAGATTTTTCGAAAGACATCCTAATCGGCTTATAGTCTGATGTAAAAGAGGATTCCGATTTACAGATTGCTAAATCGACATCCTCTTTTTTCATGTATTCCAATCTACCTCGCCCCTCCCTTCAAACGAACAGCAGAAGTTTTCCAGATCTTCTCTTTCTTCTTTTTCGGTTTATTTTTACAAAGCCTCGCTGATTTCCTTACATCCTCCATCCGATAATCAATATGACTTTTCAAAGACTCATACGTAAAAAACATGGGATAAATCAGCTCCTGAAAATAAGTTATTTGATACGTTTATTGTATCGACTTATTCTCTCCCGCACATCGGGTCGGTGACTGATTTATCCCTTGAAATTTCCGCTGCTTCAGATGGAAGAAAAACTCCGACTTCCGGTTGAGGGCAGCTCCGTCCTTCTCAAATTCACGTAGATATACCTTCCGTTAAACCAGTTAGCTTACATCCATTGATTTCTCAATTACCTCTAACACCTGCCGCAGCTCCTGAACCGGAACCTGCCCGGGTGCTGAAGTTCTTTCCCCTGCTCCAAAGGTTAAAACAGATCCGAAAATCTGGCCGGACAGCCGGCTGATTACACCAAGCGGGCCCATTGCCATTGTTATCATGGGCTTCGTTGTATATTCTTTCATCTCATTAGTCGCTGTGAGCAGTTCTAAAACATCCGCTGTCTGATTAGGCATCACAGCAATTTTTAAAATATCACCGCCGAGCTCTTCTGCCCATTTTAAGCGTCGGACAATTTCTGATTTAGGCGGTGTTTTTTGAAAATCATGATTGGAAACAATCACATATGTATGCTGCTGATGCGCTGCAGAAATCAGATTTTTAACTGCCTCCTCTCCCTGATACAATTCCACATCCACAAAATCAGCAAGTCCTGTCTGGATCACAAATTGATTCAGAGCGATATAATCTGCCTTGGAAAGCTCCTTTTCTCCCCCCTCTTGATGGCTGCGGAAGGTAAAAATAAGCGGAATTCCCTTTAAAACTGCTGTTAAATCTTTTAACATCTGTTCCACAGCTGTATGATTTTCCACTTCTTCAAATATATCGGCACGCCATTCAACAACATCTGCTCCTTCTTGCTGATAACGCTCCGCCTCTTCCATAAGTGCTGCTTTGTCAGAAGATGTTAAAGGAATACAAATACTTGGTTTCCCTTCTCCTAAGGTTACGTTTCTAATTGTTAATGCTTCTGTCATCATACAACCTCCATTCTTTATTAATTAAAAACCCGATTCTATCACGCAAGATAGTTATCTTTTTTCTTCCCAAAAAAGTGAAAAACTCCCCATGCTCCCCCTACAAATAACATAACCATACTGGAAAGATAAAATACAGCAGAAATTCCATATAAATCGATAATAATAAATGATAGTAAGGGACCAATTGCTGCTCCTAAATCAACAGCTACTGTATGCAGCGTCATCATCTTAACAGGATCTGTTTTAGCTGCAGCATCTCCTGCCAAAGTATCTGTTATTGTTAAAAATATCGTTGTTACCACTTGAAAAAACATGATGATGATTAACAAAGGAATAAACGATTCCACACTGCCTAACATTAAAAAAGCAGCGCTGCCAAGGAATATTGGAATAAGAATCCAATAATACTTTTGCTTTTGTTTATCGACAAAACTTCCTATAACAGGGGGCAAAAAAAGGATCCCAAGCCCAGCGAACTGCTTGAATGATTCCAGCCAATGTTGCTGCCCCGATAACCATGCCAAATACGGACCAATGCGGATGATATGACTGCTCAATCAACGGGCTCAAGGTAGAGTTAAAAATACCCATGGTAATATACCCCATCGTTCCTCCGGTAATAATGACGAGAATAATATATGGCTGACGTATTGATTGCTTCTCCTTTTCCGGCACATGACGATTTACAGCAATCGTATCTTTCTCCGCAGTTGTATTGTTTTTTGGCACCAGTTTGAAGATAAAAGGAAAAACAGCGACAGCTGCCAGCGCAAACAGTGTCGTCACAAAAGGTATCGACAACTGATCTGCTAAAAATCCTCCTGCCAGCATACCGGCTAAACCGCCTAATCCCCATAGACCATTGTATAATCCCATATAATGCCCTCTAGTCTGTTCCGAAGAAAACGATACAACCGTAAGCATCCCTCCCAGCTTCACAAATGACCAGGCGATTCCCCATAAAATTCTGGCAAGCAGAAGAAGCCAAAATCCTTGAAACTGACCATAGAAGAACGTGCTTAATGCTGCAAAAAACACAGAAATCACTACACCTGAACGGATATCGAACTTGTTGTAAAACATTCCTACAAATGGCGTAATCGGCAAACGGACAAAACGATTAATAGATAACAGGACACCGATCTGCCAAATAGCTGTTAATCCAAAATCCTGCCAATATAAGGGCAAGACTATAAAAAGCATGGCATCCCCCAGCAGCGTGATTGCTGTAATCAGGGCAATCCCGATAACTTTTCCTTTATCACTCATGGGAATTGCCCGCTAAGATTAAATGGCAGCGCCCTTTTTTCATCATCCGTCCCTCCTGCCTTTCATTTAACCCTCGTAAGATTCTTTTAACGTTTTTGCTTCTTATATGTTTAACTTATATTCCAATATATCATAAGTTCCAAAACAATTTCTTCGTAAATTTATTATTTTTAGAAAAGCTTCGTTTCGTTTTATCAAAGCCTATTTTTCAGAAAGCTTTCTATATTTTATTGACAACTAACTGTAACACTGTTATGGTTATACACATAAGTATATAACCATAATACAGTATGACTTAACTATTAATTTATAAAGGAGAATGTATATGGCTTATCCCATTGAAGTACGCCATTTAACGGTACATTATAAGAAATACAAAGCGTTAGAAGATGTAAGCTTCACGCTGTCTCCAGGAAAAGTTCACGGAATACTAGGAAGAAACGGGGCCGGAAAAACAACCCTGTTAACATATCTTGCTTCTTTCCACAAAGTAAAGCAGGGCACGATTGTCATTGACGGCGAAGACCCTTTTGAAAATGAACGAATTTTGCAGGGAACATCTTTTATTTACGATAAAGATAATACCTATGACTACGATAAAATCACTAAAATACTCAAGGGTATGCTTTATTTCCGTCCGAATTTTGACGAAGCTTATGCCAAAGATTTAGCAGCTAAGTTTAACATTCCGATGGATAAAAGTGCCGACCAATTATCCAAAGGGCAGTATTCCGCTCTACAGGTTACCATTGGCCTGGCAAGCAGAACACCGCTCACCATTTTTGATGAAGCCTATCTCGGAATGGATGCGCCGGCAAGAGAGTTATTTTATAAAGAAATCTTATTGGAGCAGGAGCGACATCCGCGTACAATTTTATTTTCCACCCACCTTGTTTCAGAAATGGAGTACCTTTTTGATGAAGTGCTTATTATCGATAATGGGGAGGTTTTATTGCAGGAAACAAGTGAGCAGCTTCTGGAAAAGGGCTTCTCTATTACAGGGCCTAAAGAAGATGTCGATTCATTTACAGAAACATTGGAAGTGATTCATGAGAAGTCGCTCGGCGGCACTAAATCTGTAATGGTGTATGGAACGTTGACAGAACAAGAACAGCGGGAAGCGGCTGAGCTTGGCTTAGAGGTTGGCACATTATCTTTAAATAATCTATTTATTCATTTGACAAAGGAAGGTGAGGAAGCATGAAACAATCTCAATTAGGATGGTCTTTATTCGTAGAACAGCTAAAATGGGCAGCTTGGTTTTTTGGTATTATGATTATTTTGACGATTGGAATTACGGCAGCAAATCAATGGGGTTTCTTGGATAACCTCGATGTCAGCAATACAACTTCGAATGTATTTTTGTTGATTATCGGATTGCTTTATTCTTATGGATTTTTAGACTACTACTTTAAATTGGGGATCTCCCGGAAAAAGTTCTTTAAAGCTTCCTTATTCGCGTCTGTGTTGCTTTCCGTTATTTTAGCTTTTGCCATGAGTCTCATGATTGGTTTATTTGAGACACTTGTTCCAGCTTTAGGCTTTACTGTTCCATGGTCAGATTTATTGAGCAGCGGCGGCGTATTATCTTTTATAAAAAGTATAGCCGATTATTCTGTCAGTCATTTTTTCTATCTTTTAATTGGCTGGTTTATGGGGCTTGGTTTTTATCGTTTTCGCTGGAAGATTGGATTATTGTTCATCCTTCTTTCCTTTCCATTTTTCGGCATATCCGCATTGTTGCAGGATCAGGATGACATTGCACATACGATTAACTTTTTCACCTCTAACTCGCTCATTATCAGTATGGGACCGTATGTTATTTTCTTTATCATGATAGTCATTTTAATTATATGTAACTACCGTCTGACCAAGGACGCACCAATTCGATTATAAAACCCTGCCAGAAAGGAGGCTATACACACGATGTCTACACAATTTCGAAGTGATAAACCTATCTTTGTCCAAGTTCGCGAACAGATTGAAGACCAGATAGTCAATGACCAGCTAAAGGAAGGCGAACAGGCTCCTTCTACCAACCAGCTGGTCCAATTTTACAAAATTAATCACGCCACCATCTCCAAAGGCGTCACACAGCTTGTAGATGAAGGCATTCTATACAAAAAGCGAGGTGTCGGCATGTTTGTCGCAGAAGGAGCAAAACAAAAACTCGTTCAAAAACGGAAGCAGGCGTTTATGGATGATTACGTTATCGGTTTAGTCCAGGAGGCAGAAAAGCTTCGGATTACAGAGGAAGAAATTATTGATTTAATCAAAAAAGCAAGAAAGGGGGATAAAGCATGAGTTATGCCATCGAAGCAAAGGATGTCAGTGTACGTTATAAAGATTTCACCGCCATCGATCAGATCAGTTTTCAGCTGACGTCCGGAAAAATCCATGGTTTGCTAGGTAGAAACGGAGCGGGGAAAACATCCTTATTATCGGTTCTATCCGCTTTTCGAAAAACAGATACAGGCAATCTTATCATTGACGGCGAAGACCCTTTTGAAAACCCAAGAATCATGCAGGACACGATTTTCATATTTGATCAGCACAAGGATTTGGAATACAGCTATGATAAGGTTGGCGAAACATTAAAAGAAATGGCTTACTTTCGTCCAAATTTTGATGAAACCCTGGCCCTTCAGTTAGCTGAAAAGTTCAAGCTTCCTTTAAATAAAAAAGTGAATCAGCTGTCAAAAGGAAAAAAATCAGCATTTCAGGCTATTATCGGCTTAGCGTCTAGAGCGCCTCTAACTATTTTTGATGAAGTTTATCTCGGTATGGATGCGCCGACAAGAGAAACTTTTTATAACGAGATTTTAAATGATCAGGAAAAGCATCCAAGAACGATTATCTTTTCAACCCATCTCGTTTCGGAAACCGATTATCTATTTGATGAGGTGCTGATGATTCATAACGGAAAGGTTTTATTGCAGGACGCTAATGAACAGGTTATTTCCAAAGGCTTCTCTATCACAGGTTCATTGGAACAGGTGGATGATTTCACAAAAGAATTAGAGGTTTTAAACAGTCAGCTCCTTGGCGGAACAAAATCTGTGATGGTATACGGCGAACTATCTGAACAACAAAGGTACGCAGCAAATCAAGCCGGGCTTGAAATCGGCCCCCTCTCCCTTCATGATTTGTTTGTGCATTTGACAAAGGAGGAAAAGGAATGAGTGCGATTATCTTATCACCGACAACAATGGCTAGATTCTTATTTATGGAACAATTGAAATGGACCATGTGGTTTCTTTCCTTTATGTTTGTAATTTATATTGTCGTCGTCAGTTTTGCTTCTGGCCCCCATTCCAGTTTTATTGATTTGGTAAACTTTTCAAATGGGTCATCATCTATTTATATGTTCGTCCTTGGCATTCTGACAACATCCTCCTTCTTTTATTATTACATGCTGCAGGGGGTAACCAGGAAAAGTTTCTTTCTCGGTACGATGATATCGTCTGTTCTGCTGGCAGTAGCCATAACAATCATCCTGATTGTGTTAGCCTTCCCCCTTCAATTTATTTCTGGATGGGCTGGCTGGAATATCCATGCACAGGAATTTGATTATACAAGCAGCTTTTCCGCATTCATTTATGTCTTTGGCAGCCTGGTTATGTTGCACCTTATTTACTTTTTAATCGGCTGGATGATAGGTCTGACCTTCTATCGTTTGGGCTGGCGATATGGACTGCTCTCTATTGCATGCAGCATTCTTATTATCGCAATAGCAGGCGTTTTTATAGAGGCCACTCATTTTTCCTTTTTCACAAATATCATCACGGTGCCGACGTTTATAGCGATGCCATTGAGTATTGTATTAATTGTTCTGCTTCTTGGCGTTAATTATCGTTTGATTAAAGATATCACGATAAAAATATGACTTTGTATCTGTTTAGATGCAGCATTAAAAAGAGCAGCGCATTTCTTCGACGAAGAACTATGCGCTGCTCTTTTTTCTATTTCAACTGCTGTTCCGCAAAAGAACGATACAGTTCATGTGACTCCAGTAATTCCAGATGTGTTCCTTTCCCGGTAATCTCTCCATTTTCAATAAAGATAATTTGATCTGCATCAATTATCGTTGCTAAACGATGGGCAATCACAAATGTCGTTCTTCCCTCCATTAATCGCTGCAGGGCTTTTTGAACCACCTGCTCCGATTGACTGTCGAGACTTGCCGTTGCTTCATCCAGCAATAAAATCTTCGGATCACGTAAGAAGGCTCTGGCAATATTAATACGCTGGCGCTGTCCGCCGGATAATTTCGTGCCGCGCTCGCCGACTTGCGTATCCATTCCATTTGGCAGCTCTTGAATAAATTGTGCGGCATAAGCCATTTCCGCAACGGCCCAAAGCTTTTCAATGGCAATTTCTTCTGCATCTTCCAGGCCATAGGTTAAATTATCTCGAATCGTACCAGACATCATCGAGCTTTCCTGGGACACATATCCGAGCTGGGAGCGCCAGGACGCCAATGAAATATCCTGAATTGATTCGCCGCCTAGCAGGATAGCTCCCTCATCGGGCTCATAATAGCGTTCAATCAGGCCAAATACAGTGGTTTTTCCTCCGCCGCTTGGTCCGGCAAATGCCACCATTTCTCCTGGTGCCGCAGAAAATGATATGTTGTTTAAAACCTGCTCGCCCGCTTCATAAGAAAAGCTGACTTCTTCAAATGCCAGCGGAAGCTCGCTAATTTGTTTTGCAGAACCAGGCAATACTTCTTCCTCTTCTTCCTGCAAAATTTCTGAAATTCGTTCCGTAGCACCTTTTGCTTTTTGCAATTCTGTAAAGAACATCGCAAATGTCGTAATCGGGAAAACGATTTGGAATAAATATAACAGAAAAGCAACAAGCGATCCTGTCGTCATGGTTCCCTGCTCCACACGGATGCCGCCGTAGCCGATAATCATGACAATTACAAGCATTACAATCATATACATAAATGGTGCAATGACTGAGAAAATCTTTGCTTCTTTCAAACCTGTCTGCAATAGCTTGAAAATCCCCTGTAATCCCCGCGTTTCTTCCTTCTGTTCTGCCGTGGAAGATTTCATCAATTTAATTTCACTGACGGTCTGCTGAATCTCCCCTTGGAAATTAGCTGTTTGATCCTGCAGACTCCGGGATACTTTTGCCATCTTATTCCCAAGCGGCAGCATGACAATCAGCGTAATCGGAACAGCGATAAACATGATCAATGTCATTTTCCAGTCCATAAACAGCAGGATAATGACCGCTCCAATAATAGAAATCAGACCAGAAATAAATTGCGGAAAATGCTGAGAAACCAAATCCTTTACAATTCCCGTGTCATTGATCACACGACTGACGGACTCCCCGCTCGGCTGCTTTTGAAAATAAGAAACCGGCAGGCGAATCAGCTTTTTCCATAATATTTCTCTGAGTCTTGCCACTACCTTTTGCCCGACATAAGCTAGTGCATAAGCTGACAGCCCATCCACCAGCGCATGTACGATAAATACGCCGATGATCAGAACAATAAAGCGCCAGTCTAAATCGGCAATGGAAAATCCGTCCACGAGCTCTCTGGTCAACAGCGGGATGGTCAGCCCTACCAGTGTCGTCAGCACACTCCCTAATAACCCTAATGTTAAAACCAGCTTCGGTATCCTGGTAGATAATATCAGTTTGATAAAATTACTTGATGATTGTTTCGATGCTTTCATTTACTTCTCTCCTTCTTCCTCGTCCCGTAATGGACCCATATAATCTGTTGTTACTTGCTCGATCCATGCTTCTTCCTCCGCTGTGATTGGAGACGGAACAAGGCGTTCTATCTCTTGAATATACGTATTTACACGTTCTTCGTTCGCTTTATCCTCCATATCCAAGGTGAAAATATCAGCCAATTCTTCCAAGGAATCCATCCCCACTACCTTCAGGATAAGACGATAAAACTCATCCAGCATCTGTTGAACTTCCGGATCATCTGCCGGCTTGCCAAAATGCTGTTTGACTCTCTTATAAAATGTCAGCAGCCCTTGTTCAAAAAGCATTTTTTCTTCAGCTGTCTGAGGAAACATCTTCTTCATTACCTCATCCTTAATGATTCCTTTTGCCAGCTCCTCCTGTTTCTTCTCATTTTGCATACTCGCCAGTAAGCTGATGAGTACAGCCTGGTCAACTTCCTTTTCGTTTTCCAGAAGATATACCGTCCGCTGGATGGCTTCCAACGCAATATCAATCTGTTCCCTATCCTTGATCAGCTTCGATTCCTGCAGCCTCAACGTCTCGATAAAGCTTAAATCGAACGTATCCGGCTGCATATGATGCTTGATGTCATCCAAGCTCATCCCTAAAAATTTCATCGTCATGATTTTATGCAGCTGAATCATATCCTCTTTTTCATAAATACGATGTCCCCTATATTCATCCCGTTTTGGCTTTAATATATCCTTCTCATCATAATAATGCAGTGTTCGCACAGATACGCCAGTTGATTTAGCAAATTCGCTGATGGAGAATGTTTCGTTTTTCATTTCCGCTCTAATCTCCTCTCACTTGATAGCTCTATCATACCACCTCACGTAACGTCAGGCGCAAGCCTAAAACGAAACTTCATTCAGTGGGAGTTTTTTCTTTTCTTCCACTGAATGATTAGTTGAATGATCCAGGGAGTTAGCGTCCGTTATCTCCCGCCTTAATAAATTTATTTATACTCTTTATTTTGAGGCGGGAGTTTTACGGACGATTCTCCGTGATAAATTTTTTATTATAAAGAATTGGCGGAAAAACTTCTCTAGAAGGAAGTTCGTTTTATTTATAATACGCAACTAACGTTAACATAAATGGTTATCCTGCGTTGGTTGTTTCCTTTTCGTTAACGGGTAAAATAGAAGTATACCCAAACGAAAGGGATGCATGAGATGAATAAAATTACTTTATCACGAAATCTTTCTTTTTTAAGAAGAGAAAATAATTACTCTCAAGAAGAATTAGCAGAAAGAATTGGCGTTACCAGACAATCCATTGCGAAATGGGAAAATGGAGAATCTTTACCCGATATTATCAATTGCGATGCGCTTGCCTCTTTATTCGATGTCTCTTTGGACAATTTCATTCATTACGATCAAAAAGACAGCGGCTTTCCCATCCCTCCGAAGGGGAAGCATATGTTTAATACAACCCCTTTGGAGAAGGATGGTTATGTCAAATTACCGAAAAAGGCTTTGGATATGGTTCGCATGCAGGAAGGCGACCAGTTTATGGTGTTAGGCGATGAAAATCCAGAAAGTATGGGCATCGCCTTAGTCCCGACAGACTTTTTTACAACCATGGCAGCTGGCATTTTAAATCGTACAGGGGATACTAAAAAATGACGAAATATATTCTGGAAGCAAAAAATATCTCCAAAGTCTATAACGGTTTTCAAGCATTGGAAAATGTATCAATATCCTTGAAAAAAGGGAAAATCTATGGGTTAATTGGTCAAAATGGAGCCGGGAAAACAACATTTATGCGGATCATTGCCGGCCTTTCCTTCCCTGCTTCTGGAGGGCTGTATTTCTTTCATCAATCCGGTCAAAAGGCATTGCAGGCTGGCCGGAAGCAAATGGGAAGCATGATTGAAAACCCGAGTATCCTGGGGCATATGAGTGCAAAAGATAATCTCCGTGTCCACAAAACAATGAAAGGGATAAAAGAAGAAAATGCGGAACAGCGCGTGCTCGATATCGTTGGATTAGCATCTGCCGGCAAAAAGAAAGCAAAGGATTTTTCCTTAGGAATGCGCCAGCGCTTAGGGATTGCTATCACATTGCTGGGCAATCCAGAGATATTGATGCTTGATGAGCCGATTAATGGTCTCGATCCCAGCGGCATTGCTGAGATTAGACAATTAATCAAGGAATTAGCGGCCAACTATCAAATGACGATTCTGCTATCCAGCCATCATTTAGCTGAGCTTCATCAAACTGCGGATGAATTTATTATTGTAAATAAAGGGAAAATCCTGAAAACACTCAGCCATGACAATTTAGAGCAGCAAATCGATAAGCATCTTCTGATTGCTTGCAACGAACCGGAAAAGCTGCAAAAGGTACTGAGAGAATCGCTTCATACAGAGAATTTTATTGTACAGCCTGATCAAAGCATTAAATTATATGACTTCACGGATAAAAAAGAGGAGCTGTCAAAATCCCTGATAGAACATGATATTATCGTTACCATCTTCGCAACACAGGAAGAAACGTTAGAAAGCTATTATCTCCAATTAATTGGAGGTGTAAGCTGATGCAGCTGTTAAAAGCAGATTTCTTTAAATTAAGCCGGTCGATTTCACCATGGACACTATTTATGCTAGCTCTTATCAGTGCCATTGTTTTTGCTGCCTGCTCACATTATGTTGCGATAGACAGCTTAAGCATAGAAACTGCGTCCGGCAGCTTGTCTTTATTTTCCGAAACGCAGATGATGGCATTATTGGGAAGTATCGCTGCGGGCATTTGCCTGACAACTGATTTTGAAAATAAAATCATTGAAAATGCCATTTCTGGCGGACATAGCAGGAACGCGATTATGATTAATAAAATGATTACCTTTTTTATTTTAATCGCGTTATTATATCTGCCTTACGCTGCCATTACACTTCTCTTTGCTTTTACAGATACAGCATTCAGCGGCTTTCTCCCGACACCGACCTTAAACATATTATCTGGAGCAGCAGAACAGGTATCAACAGCAGGTTTATTCGGGAAAATTTTATTGGTAAACGGCTTATCCTTCTTTATTTTTTTCAGCCAGCTGATGGTCAGCATCTTCTTTATGTTCCTGTTTAAAAAGGCTGTTCTTGTTATCGCTGCTACGTATATGACCAGCTTGATTCTTGGACCAGTCTCAAGCTTAAATGAAACAATTCATTCTGTGATGGCTTATACTCCTTATGGAATTGATTTATCTCAGCTGACATTCCACATGAGTGGTAAATTTATCGGGGAAAGCTTCCTTATCAGTTTTGTATTTATTCTTGTTTTCTATCTGGCGAGTTTTCTTATCTTTCGGAAGGCAGAAGTGAAATGACGTTACTATTTTATCTGCAAACTTTCCATATTTATTTTCTGAAAATGATAAGATGAAACACCTCTAAAATCCGGACATCCTTTTTTGTCCGGATTTTTTAAATGTAGCATTTTCTATCTGCAGAGTGCTTTTGCAATACTTGAATCTATTAAACGATATGCCTTATCTGCCGGAAACCGAAGTTGATTTCTTCATTCTTTTCTGCACAATCGTTACAATGACTAAATAAGCCACAGGCATTATCCCCGCCAGCCAAACAATAGCATGCCATCCTGCTTGATTCCAAACAGGGCCTACTGCCGTACTTCCGAATGCTACGCCGATATAATAGGAGACAAGGTATAAGCTGGATGCACTTCCTTTATGATGTGCTGCCTGCTCAGTTACGAAGGTTGCCGTTAAAGAGTGCGCTGTAAAAAAGCCGAGACAGATCACACATAAACCGGCAATGATCCAAGGCAAGGAGACAATGCCTGTCATCAAAATACCTGCCGACAGGGTAATAATTCCCGCAACACGAACTCTGTTCAACCCTAAAGAGCTGGCAAGCCAGCCGGCAACCGGTGCGCCGATGACACCAAACCCATATGCCAGAAATGTATACGAAATAGCCTGTGACGAAAGGGAAAATGGTTCTCCTTCCAAATAAAACGGCAAATAAGTCCAGATAGAAGTGAAGGAAACCTGAAAAATAATTCCCATACCAAAAAATAAAAGCATTACCGGGCTTTTAATATGAAAAAGCATTCCTTCAATATCTTTTCGGAACGAAAGATAACTGCGTTCAAAAAATTGCGATTTAGGCAGAAAAAGGATTACTGCTATTGCAATTATCAGCCCTATCCCTGCAAAGATATAAAATATCGTCTGCCAAGCTTGATCTTCAGCTAAAAAACTCGCCAAAAACCTTCCGACCATTCCTCCAAAGGCATTACTTGCTATGTATAAAGCTGTTGCAATTCCAATACTCCAACGGTCAATTTCTTCATTGATATAAGCAAGTGATGCTGCAGGCAAACCCGCCATAGCAAATCCTTGGATAAATCGCATCAGAATGAAAAAAGTAAAGGAATCAATCATCGGAATCAATAGAAACGGAATAGCCGAAACAATTAAGGAACATTTGATAAGCGGAACCCTGCCGATTCGATCAGAATAAAACCCAAGAATAATCAAGCCGAGAATCAATCCAAAAACATTCACAGATAATGGTAACGTGGCTTCTGACACAGACACATTAAAATCTCTGACAAACAATGGGGCTAACGGCTGCACCACATAAAGACTTGCAAATATAAAAAAAGAAGCTGCAGCTAAGCATAAGGTAATTTTCCAAAAGTAGAAATCTGTTTTATTGTACTTTCGCTTCTCCATCCCATAACACTCCCTATATTTCATTATACTAGGAAAATGGAAATATTCACCCTATTTCAAATGAAATATTTATATATATAGGAAGTGTATTTACAGTCTACTATTATGATGAAGTGATTTACCCTTGTTTTGAAAAACTTTTCCGAAAAAAATCGCATCTTAAAAGCTGAATTTTTCGTCCAACTCTTAACATGCGACCAAATGTAATCCTTCTTTTAAACAAAGCTCCCCAGCCATATCGCTGTTACAAAAGCAAGAATAAGCAGCTTTTTCTCATCATTTGTTACTTTTTCTACATCGTCAATATCCATTTTTATCACGAGATAGATTGCATAAATCAGGAGAATGCCAGCGCCTATTGCTCCGGCCGGACGTGTGAAAGCTGTCCAAAGAAGCAGCAACCCGATTAAGATAAAATAAAGCATGGCAGGCAGTTTAGCACCGCTTGCTCCAAACTTATTCTCTGCCCACACCACAGAGGTTTGCTTCAGGGGCACTGCTTTTCTATCCGCATGCCGGTCCGGAATATGATGAACCATTACCCACGCCATACACCAGATTGCATTAATCAATGCATTTTGCCATGTCCAGGCAGGGACTTGTCCAAGTAAAATCCAAGGGGCAGCGATTCCCAGCATCAGCATGGTTGGGAATAAACTGAGCCATTCTCCCGCAAATGGATAGTAGGCTAACTGAAATGGTTTTAGTGAGTAAGATACTGCTCCCCAGATACCGACCAAGGTTAATACAGCAAATTCCGTAAGTCCGAGAAACGCAAACAGGATAGCCATCAGTAATAAGAAAATCGTCATCCAGATACCTAATTGCTTGAGCATTCCTACAGACATTGTCCCTGTCTGCAGCACTCTGCTTCCTCCAGAAAGAACGCCGGGGCTGTATTGATCTGTGCCCGATTGATAATCTGCAATATCATTCAAGGTGTGAGTCAGCATGCCATGAATAAATACAGCACCGATTAATAATACAGAAGCAACGGTCATCACAGCGCCGGCCGACAAATCCGTATAAAATAAAAGCGGCAATACCGTTGATAAAATAGCTGCTATACTAGAAAAAACAACAGCAACAAGACGTAATAACATAACAATACTTTTTCGGGTAAGAGCTGGTTGTGCTGGAATCATTATCATCATCCTTTTATAAGAAATCAGTTGATATTCATTTCCTTTTCTCTTAGCATACTAAACTTTTCTATCTTTTATACTAGTTCACTGCTAATAAAACAGCAAAGTATCTTTTCAGGTTTCCACCCTTCACAGAAATTCAAATTAATCGCGCCATATGTGCATACCCGAAAATGACTTTTCATAGTCGATACATGATGTTTTGCTTTGTACCAGAGCTTGTATAAAGGCGCCAATGGTTTGTATCCAGCTTCCAACAAAATCAATATGTTCTCCTCGTTCCCCTTTTAGTTCAATAATGCCTGATAAACCCTGCAAAGCATTTCCAATAGATTGAAGCAGTGCTCCATAGATTTCATATAGCGTATCCATAGTTATCTCAGCGGTATCCAATAAATCAGGAAGAGCCATGCTGCTTCCGGCAGCTTGAAATAAATTTCCTTTGATGGTTACTTTTCTTTTTGTTTCTTCAGTAAAAGGAATGACTATTCCGCTAATCACGATAGAATTCCCCATCGCTTGGACTTGATTTCCAATTTTATTTAAAGTGAGCTTTTTTTCACTATCGGCTGCTAAAGCACTGCCTGTAGCCTGCATGACATTTCCTGCTAAATCCAAATTCGTTTGCTGCGTTTCATTCAGTTTAAAGGAAGGCGTACTGGCTATAGCAGAAAGAAGTGCGCCTATGGCTGCCTCCCACGAACCGAATAACACTTTCAGATTATTATCCATATTAAACGTCCTGCCTTGGGGTTATTTAATAATCTATTCTAATGAACATAATTGGTAACGACAAATAGCAGCTATTTAATCGGCGCTCCTATCCCCCTTATTTAGGGTGCCTATATTCCCCCGGTTAAATAATTGTCAGCTGTTTAAATCATGGTCACAAAGCTTTCGAATATTCACTTGTGCAGTCATCAACAATTAAAAAAAGAGATGCTGCCGCTTTCTATACACTGTTCCCTGATTAAACATGGCTCACCTGAAAATTTATTATTCCTCCAGCTTCTTTAACCGTTTATTTTTCATTCCGTTTTGTTCTGAAATGCATCTAATTTCCTTTCTATTGCAGCCAGTCTTCCCTCCAGCTGCTGGTCCTTCTCATTTTGCTCTTCCGATTCCTGTAAAAATTCATCGATTGCCAAGCTTGCAGCATAGGTGCTGATAGCATCACCCAATGTAGCTAACAGACCGCCAATCAAAGCTAATTTTAAGCTATAAGAAACCTGTATATCTTGATCTGAATGGTTAGAATGATTATCCTTTTTTTCATCCATTTCCCCTCAACCTCTCGCTTCAAATCATCTTCCGTTATTTATATTATTCAAATTAGACGTTTATCGTTAACAGAATATAAAACAAAACTTCCTTCTGCGGGAGGGCTATGGGCGATTTGCTCCATAATAAAAGAAAAAACGTCACAGCGATTAAACTGTGACGCAGATTTTCAATTATATTTCCATCACTCCGCCAGTGTTCGCAGAAGTGACAAGTTTAGAATAACGGCCAAGCCATCCCTTTTTCACTTTTGGCTCAAAGCCTTTCCAATTGGCTTTGCGTTTTTCAAATTCCTCATCCGAAACCAGCAGGTTCATTTCACGGTTTTCAAGGTTTAATTCAATTATATCTCCATCCTCTACAAAGGCTATGGGACCTCCTTCTGCAGCTTCTGGTGAGATATGACCAATGGAAATCCCTCTGGATGCGCCGGAGAAACGTCCGTCAGTAATTAAACCAACCTTTGCACCAAGTCCTCGTCCTACAATTTGTGAGGTCGGCGCAAGCATTTCCGGCATTCCTGGTCCGCCTTTAGGGCCTTCATAACGAATAACAACCACATGACCTTCTTCTACTTTGCCGGACTCAATTCCTTCCAGTGCTTCTTCCTGTGAATCAAAGCAGACAGCCGGTCCTTTGAAATAACCGCCTACCTCTGGGTCAATAGCGCCTACTTTGACGATAGAGCCATTCGGCGCCAGATTTCCAAACAATACAGCCAGTCCGCCTCGTTCGGAATGCGGATTATCTAATGTATGAATAACATCCTTGTCCAGAATTTCCGAATCCTGAACGTTTTCCCGAATCGTTTTCGCAGACACACTCAAATTGTCTCCATGGAACGCTCCTGGCTTTTTCAATAATTCATTAATAATTGCACTGATTCCGCCCGCCCTGTCAACATCTTCAATATGATAATTTGAAGCCGGAGCAACCTTAGCCAAATGCGGCACACGATTTGCGATTTCATTAATACGTTCCAGCGGATAATCTACTTCTGCCTCATGAGCCAAAGCCAATGTGTGCAATACTGTATTCGTCGATCCCCCCATTGCCATATCTAATGCAAAGGCATTATCAATTGCTTCCTTCGTTACGATATCGCGCGGTTTGATATCTTTCTTGATTAATTCCATTAATTGTTTTGCAGAACGTTTTACAAACTCTTTACGTTCTTCTGCAACAGCAAGAATCGTACCATTCCCCGGCAGTGCAAGTCCAATTCCTTCTGCCAGACAGTTCATTGAATTTGCGGTAAACATTCCCGAACAGGAACCGCATGTCGGACATGCATTTTGCTCTAACTCTAGTAATCTTGCTTCATCAATTTTTCCAGCTTGATAGGCTCCTACCCCTTCAAAAACAGAAGTCAGGGAAAGCGGATTACCAGCACTGTCTGTACCAGCCTTCATCGGACCGCCGCTGACAAAAATAGATGGGATATTTACACGAAGAGACCCCATCAGCATCCCCGGTGTAATTTTGTCACAGTTCGGAATACAAACCATGCCGTCAAACCAGTGCGCATTTGCCACTGTTTCCACAGAATCGGCAATCAGCTCCCGGCTCGGCAGGGAATACCTCATTCCAATATGCCCCATCGCAATGCCGTCATCTACCCCAATCGTATTCATTTCAAATGGGATCCCGCCAGCTTCACGAATTGCTTCTTTTACAATTTTTCCGAATTCTTGTAAGTGAATATGTCCTGGAACAATGTCTATATAAGAGTTGACCACCAGAATAAATGGTTTTCCTAAGTCTCTTGTTTTTACTCCTGCAGCATGTAGCAGGCTTCGATGCGGTGCACGATCCACACCTTTTTTAATCATATCGCTGCGCAATTCCGCCAATTTCCTTACCTTCTTTCTAAGATTTTTACTAAAAGATTAGAGAATAGCTCTCTCTTCCCTTGCTTATTCTGGAATGCCTCAGACACATCACTTATCTGAAATAATTTTCAACAAATTAAGTTTTCAAATTATTTCAAGCTACTGCTTCTAAAGATGATTGTATCGAAAATAAACATTCTAATTTTTCTTATTTTACTACTTCTGGATAGAAATTTATATACTAAATGACAAATTAAATGAAAATCTTAAAAGATTATGGCAGAATATGCAACAAAATAGCGAAACCTTTACTTTTTATGCGATAAAATTAACGTCCCTCCAGCTGTTTCGTATCCTTTCCAAAGATTCGCCTTTCCTTTTTTAATTATTTGCTCAGACAAGCTGATCCTCCCATTTTAATTTCTTCATTAAAAAAATGCAGGAATTGTATATAACTAAACAATTCCTGCATTTTCAGTAAACTAAACCTTTTTAATTCCCTTTCTATATCTCTTAAAAAATTTATTAATCAGATAAAATTTTTCGTCATATGTTTCGTAATCTACGTTATTCGGTTTCCCCTAAAAATAAGAGACACAAACTTCCCTATATAATGTCGAATAGAGCCCTCCTAAATAACTCCAATAAATACTGCAATGATTACTAATACAATACTTAATCCCCACAACCAAGGAAGAGAATATTTGATATGACGCCCCATTTCTAAACCAGATAAACCAAGTGCCAGCCAAACTGCTGGTGCAAGCGGACTAACAAATGTCCCTACAATGTTTCCAATAACCATTGCATATGCTGTAGATACGGATTCTACACCAAAACCTGATGCAATCTGTTCTACAACCGGCAGCAATCCAAAATAATACGCATCTGTACTCGTTAGTAAGTCAAGCGGTACTCCTAAGAAACCAATAACCAGATGTAAATATGGTCCGACAGCTTCAGGCATGATTTTCACACCATCTTCCGCTATAGCGTCCATCATCCCTGTGCCGGTTAAAATTCCTAAAAATGTTCCAGCAGCTAAGATGATGGTCGCCATTGTCAGGGCACTTGATGCATGCGCTTTTATTCTTTCCGTTTGATCTTTCATTTTTGGATAATTGATTGGTAATGCAAACCCAAGTCCAATCATAAATGCAAGACCAGCAGGGATAATCCCTGATACTAACAGCGCGATAACACCTAATGCAATAATCGTATTTATCCAAAGTAATTTCGGCCGTGCGTTTGGATTTTCATTGGAGGAACCCTTCTTATCATACATATTGTCAGCATCTATATCTTTCGCAGTCTTCTCCAATGCAGCAGCACCCTCCAGTTTTCCAAAGCGCTGTTCCACTTTCTTTTTTTCCCTAAATCCAAGAAATACCGCTATACCAATCATCAAAACCATCCCAATGATCTGGACGGGAATGAGTGGATACCATAATTCCGTAACATCTTCACCTAAAACAGAAGCAGTACGTCCTAAAGGTCCGGCCCACGGAACCATATTCATAATGGCTGCACTTCCTCCGACCAAAAGTAGCAGCAAATATGGATTCATATTCAATCGTTTATACAACGGAAGCAGTGCTGGAATCGTAATGAGAAATGTTGATGCTCCAGAACCATCCAAATGAGCAATCGCTGCAATAAACACAGTAGCTACACTTACAGCGATAATATTCCCCCGAGAAATCGCAACCATTTTATTAATTAATGGGTCAAATAGTCCGGCATCTGACATCACACCGAAGAAAAGAATTGCAAAAATGAACATAACAGCAACATTGATTACAGTAGCAATTCCTTCATTAAAAAATTCTCCAATTTCTCCTAAACCAAAACCTGCAATAAACGCACCTAAAATAGGTATTAATACCATAGCAATAATTGGTTGAACCTTACCCCGAATCAATAAAATAACAATTGCCAATATTGTTAAAAATCCTATTAAACTTAACATCCCTATCTCTCCTTATTTCATACTATTGACTACCCTTGTAATTGCTAGCTAATTACACCCCTTTTTTGAAAGCGTTAACAAAAATTCAATTAATAAATAAAATAGCATGAAAAAAAAGAAGGCGGAACCTTCTTCTCATAAGTTGTTTATTACTTATATTAATCATTTTGTTCATAAGTTTCACGAAGTATATACTCACGTTCTGGTCTGCCGACAGTTCCGTATTTTAAAGTCGTATGAACCTCTTTCGCAGACACCAGGTATTCCAGATACCGGCGTGCCGTAGACCTGCTTGTCCCAATTTTCTTACTCAGTTCCACTGCAGTGACTCCTTTCCCTTTATCTGCCCCCAAAAGCTGCTTGATATCATTTAACGTAATCGGATCAATTCCTTTAGGTAAATTTGTGTTTGTACTACTGGAGCGAGATGGATAACTGCCGTCTGTCACACCTGTAAAAGCATCAATTTCCATTTGTTCTAACGTCTCTTTAGCAGAAAAGGTTTTTCGGTATTCTTTATATCGCTCTAAGGACTGCGCAAAACGATCCGCATCAACAGGTTTTACAATGTAATCAAAAGCGCCTCCCCTTAATGCTTCTTTAATAGTTATTGTTTCATTAGCGGCAGTAACAGGAATTAAATCGATATCATGATAGAGATGACGTATTTGCCAAAGCAGCTCCAATCCTGTTACATCAGGAATGTAAATATCAAGCAGAATCAGCTGCGGACGAGAAGTGCACTCTTTAAGATAGGCAAGTGCTTCTTCCCCTGTTTTTACCACTCCCTGCACCGTATACCCTTCTATCCTCTCTATGTATCTCCGGTTGATTTCAGCAATTCGGAAATCGTCTTCGATAATAAGAGCCTGTATGCTATCATTCATCCGAGTCTCCTCCATTTTTAGGTATAATCATTACAAAACAAGCGCCGCCCATTTCTCCTTCTTCCAGCATGATTTGACCACCTTGCTTATGGACGGCATGTCGTGTCAACGCCAACCCTATTCCACGATTTTTCTCTCCTTTTGTGGAGTACCCCTGTTCAAAGATATGAGCTGCCGCCTCTTCTGATATACCCTGACCAGAATCATCCACCTCTACCACGATGTCATCCCCAATGTCAGTGAAAAAGAGACTGATTTGCCGCTCGCTCTCCTGATTACCTTTCACGGATTCCAACGCGTTTTCAAGCATATTTCCAATTCCAGTAATTAAGGCCTCCTGCTTATCCCCATAGTAAGCATGATTAAGCTGGCTGTCCGGGTGAATGGAAATAGTCACCCCAAGCTCATTCGCCTGATTGATTTTCCCTTGCAAAAGTCCCTGAACTACTGGATCGGCTGCATGTTGCGTTAAGATTAGCGATTGCTTCTCTTGGATATTTCTTTTCTTTTTAATAAAATCGATGGCTTCTTTGTGTTCTCCTAACTGAAGCAAACCGAGAATGGTATATAAACTATTGGAAAATTCATGTGTTTGAGCACGTTGAGCATTTGCATACTGTCTAATTTGTTGAAGCTCCTGGGTCACATGCTCTATCTCTGTTTTTTTCCGGAAAGTAGAAACTGCCCCAGCTATCTTCCCTTCCATATAAACAGGTGCTTGGTTTACTATGACAATGGATTCACCAAGAATCATTTCCTTGTCGTACTGGCTCTTCCCGCTTTCCAGTACTTCACACAAACCAGTATGAGGAATCAGTTGATCAATCGATTTTCCGGAAGAATAATCAAACTGCTGGGCCTCCGGAAACAAAATCTGTTTTGCGGCTTTGTTCATCATGATTATCATTCCATTATGATCAACCGCTATCATTCCTTCATGAGTAGACTGTAATATCGCTTCCTTTTGCAATAGCAAATAAGAAATATCCTTTGGTTCCATATTAAACAATAACTTTTTAATATGATAAGCAATAAAAATGGCACCTGCAATTCCTAATACAATAACTCCGATCATGGTAAGCCACAGGGACTTGCTCTGATTCGCTATAATGCTTTGGACATCCTCACTTAGAAAGCCTACCGATACGACACCGATAATATTTCCTGATTCATCTCTTACTGGCACTTTTCCACGAATAGATAATCCAAGTGACCCCTCACTCTGAGATACATAAGCTTCTCCATCTTGTAAAGCACGGGTATTGTCTCCGCCAATCATTTTTTCTCCAATTCTTTCTGGGTTTGGATGGGAATAGCGAATTCCTTCTTTGTTTCCTACAACAATAAATTCAGCACCCGTTTCTTCCTGAATCGGAGCTACCGTTTCCTGAATGACCGAAGCAGGATGATGTAACTCGAAGGCCGCAATGATTTCTGGTGTATTGGCAACACTTTGAGCTACACTTAGCGCCCGTTTCCCTACCTGGTCTTCAATGGTGTTGGTAATAAACGAGTGGAGAAACCAAGTAAAAAGAATAAAAATACCAAAAATCAGCAGGCTAATCAGGATAATCATCTTGCTTTTTAAACTTAACACTGTTTTAGATTCCGAATTTTCTTTTTTATTTGATTTACGAAAATAAAACATATTGTTGGTCTCCTCATTATGCAAAACTCGTAAGAAAGATTATCTTTCGGCAGCCTGATTCAAATCCCACTGTCTCAAGTTTTTCTAATCTTTTCTGTCATTCTATTATAAAGGGAACGAGATATGTATGTCACTTTTTCAATAAATATACCATCATTGTATAATCTTAATTGCATTTGTCCAAACATTGACTGCAAATCCATTTCCATTCTTATCTCTAATTTTTTCCGCAGGCATCCTCAACCTTTTTTCTGAGCCGACGGATACTTATGCTTTTCACTTTCGTGACAGCATGCCCCCTTCCAAATGCATACTGATTTGCTTCTTTCCACTCTATTATATTACAAATAAAAAAGTAACCTCTTATGGCAATCAGTATAAAAGAGATTACTTTCAATTAAATTATAATTATATACCGGTTTTCTTCACAAACGAGGATTTAAATCTTTGCTTGAAATTTCTACAGACATGATTTTTTCCATCTGTTACCCTTCTATATCACGCCGCTTATATCCCAATGCACCAATAAATATCAATAATACACTTATTCCGCATAGAATCAGTAACGCTGCATAAGACAGCTCCTCACTAGGGTAAACTGGTACATGTTCATAGACCGATAGATTTCTTACCCAATCCGGAAGCTCTAAAATATCTCCCAGATAGATTACGATAAACCCGTAGACAAGAAACAGCCATACAAGTGAAGCTGCTCTCGGCAGCCAGCCAATGAATAAAACAGCCGTACCCAATACGAATAAAAGTGCGGGGATATAAACCATAGAAGCCCCCAGTACATCTGAAAATGGCATCATGTCTTCACTGATGACCGCTCCAAAACTCCATAATGCTACCGCCTGCAATATCGGCACCAGAACCGCAATCAGGATAGCTGGAACGAGATAAGCCCTCAAAAGCTGTATCCGCGATACTGCCCTGCTGAAGACAAGTTCTGTCCGATGAGCTTTCTCTTCACCCCGAAGCCTTAAGAAGCTGATAATTACTGGTGCCGTGATAAATAATGCCATGATTCCCATTAATAAAACAATAAATTGCTCCATTACATTGCCTTCCCCTGTTAAAAAGGCCTGCATCGCTTCATTCTCTAAAAAGAAGGTCTCTAAATCTCCTAATATAAGTGCAAAAACGATATTAAGCAGCAAAATGCCAAGCGTCCACATAAAAATCATTGTTTTTTGTAAACGAAGGATCAGTCCCGTCTTTGTTTTTAAAAAGGCAGAGGCATGAACAGAGCCTGCCCGTTCCGGTAATAATCCATCTCCTATATCACGTTTTGCCTGCAGGATAAATGCTATAATTCCCAATCCAAGACTGCTTACCAGCAATAAACCAATTGGAAAGACGTTATTTTCTACGAAAACGTACGCTCTTGATAACCAGCCAAGCGGACTGATCCAAGATAAAAATGCGACATTCACATCCCCGATAGCACGTAAAAGATAGAAGAAAAACAGCGCACTAAAACTAAATACACTCGCCCCCCTTGAAGAGGTAACAAAATGAGCAAAGAATGCTGTCATTGTACCAAACAACAACCCAAAGCTTCCCAAAAGGGCGCTATAAAGAACAACTCCAGAAAATCCAAAACTATCTATTTGCATAGAGCCCATTGCTGCCGCCAGCAGGAGAACGAATAAAACATTCGCAGTCAGCATTACCATAAAAGAAGCGGTCAAATAGCTTAAACGTCCGACAGATCTTGATTGGACCAGCTCTAAGATGCCATTCTCCTCATCATCCCTTGTCAGCTTAGACATGAGTAAAATATTCATAATAGCCACTGCAATCGCAGAAAACAACAGCATTTCCAACGCAAATAAGCTGCTTGCCTCCTGATAATGATCATACCCTATTCCAAGCATAGCAATCATAGCCGGGTTTTCCATTGTGATGGAATAAGCTTCTCTGGATGCCTGATCCGGATACAAATCTGGATAAGCATAAGCTACGGAGCAAGTCACCAAAACAAGTCCCGCCAGCCATAACAGCAATCGCAGCCTGTGCTGCCTTATTAAGATTGGAAACAGTACCCTTGTTCCTTTGATATGCTTCCTCATTGTGCATTCCCCTCACCGCTGCGTTCTTCATAATGGCGCATAAATAAATCTTCTAAAGTTGGTGGCGTGCTCTCTAATTTCCGAACACCATATTTATTTAGATAATTAATAATCTCCTCCATATGATCTGTATCTGCTTGAAAAGTAAATTGTCTCCCTGATTCTTCCAATTGATGCACACCGGACAGCTTTACTAACCCTTCTGGAGCTTCCCTGGTTTCCACCTGCATCTGCAACCTTGTTAAATGACGCAAATCATCCAGTGTACCTCTTTCAATAATTTTTCCTTTACGAATAATCGCAACACGATCACAAAGTTTCTCGACTTCCGATAAAATATGACTGGATAAAAGCACCGTCTTCCCTGCTTTCTTCACTTCTTTGACACCTTGCTGAAAGGTATGCTCCATCAATGGATCGAGCCCCGAGGTCGGTTCATCCAGAATAAACAAATCAGCTTCTGAAGCAAATGCAGCAATCAGAGCAATCTTTTGCCGGTTCCCCTTCGAATAAGACCTTGCTTTTTTCGTCGGATCAAATTGAAATCGTTCCACCCATTCATCGCGCTTTTTCTCAGAAAAGCTTCCATTCATTTTCAGTAAAACATCAATCACTTCTCCGCCCGTTAAATTGGGCCATACATAAACATCTCCCGGCACATAGGCACAGCGTTTATGAATTTCTGCAGCATCCTTCCACGCATCCTTCCCAAATAAGGTCGCGCATCCCTCTGTTGCCTTTAACATTCCTAATAAAATACGTATCGTTGTTGACTTACCCGCTCCATTCGGTCCAATAAATCCGTAGATCTCCCCTTCTTTTAATTCCATCGACACTTGATCCAGCGCTTGAAAATCACCAAATCTTTTCGAAATCCAATCCAGCTGCAGTACAGTCATAAGAATCCCCCTCAAAAGTTTTGAAATATTAAACCTTATATATTTCATAATATAGATAAAAAGTTCTTTCGTCAATAAGTTTTGAAATATTATTGTGTTTATATTTCATTTTCAAATATGATATGATAAGGATGGAGGTGGCAGGCTATGGATGGATTTGAACGAAGAACATCAATCAAAAAAGAAAAGATTTTAAATACAAGCACAGCATTATTTCAAAAAGAGGGCATCAAAAAGGTATCCATCTCGAAGATTGCAAAAGAAGCAAATGTGTCACAAGTAACCATTTATAATTATTTTGAGAGCAAGGAAAACTTATTGCATGAAGTGCTTGTCTACTATACTAATCAAATGTGGGAAAAATATCATAAACTCATTGAAGAGCCGATATCGTATGAAGAGAAGATGAAGCAGCTTATCTTCTCTGAAGCACAAATCGTAAATGATGTACACGAGGAATTTTCCAATTATATGATGGAGCAATATAAAATACCAGGTAATTTTATCGAGCGTCTCTACCAGGAAAAGGCACTTCCAGCAATGATGCAGCTCGTTCAACAGGGGAGGGATGAAGGTTTTATTGATCCTGCTATCAGCGATACGGCTATCTTCGTCTACCTTCAGATGTTTAGCGATTATTTACAAAAAGGAGATGCCATCGAACAACTCGTCCCTTTAACAGAAGAATTAATGAAATTGTTTTTCTACGGTATTGCAGGAAAAAATGAACAAAAAAAACCTGACTGAGCGTTTTCAATCTGCCAGTCAGGTTTTATTTCATTTTATTTTTTCACTTTCGCTACAATAATCATTACTACTGCAACAATTGCTGCCGGCAAGAGCCAGCCTAAGCCTTCTTCATAAAGCAGAAGATTCTCCACAAGCATCTTATCAAGTGAATCCAGCCAGCCAGGCAATTCCAATCCTATTGAATCAAAAAGCGCTAAAAGACCGTCTATGATACTAAAAATGAACGTGACCGCTATGGTCGGAATGTACACTAAACGTGAATGATTGAAAAATGGTGAAACAAAAGTTAATAAAACCAACACCATCGCCAGCGGATATAAGAACATCAACACTGGAATAGAGAAAGAAATAATGTTTTCCAGTCCAAAGTTAGCAACGACAAACGTTAAAATGGAAAAGAAAAACACCCATGGCTTATAAGCAATGGCAGGAATGATGGAATGAAAGTATTCCGCATTCGCTGTAATCAGTCCAATTGCTGTTGTCAGACAAGCCAATATAATAATAGCTGCCAGCAAAATAGCTCCAAATGTACCGAAATAATGCGTTGCTGCTCCACTTAATACAGGTCCCCCGTTTTCAAATATACCCAATTCTAACACACTGGTTGCTCCTAAATAGGAAATCCCGACATAAATGATAGCAAGTAACGCTGTTGATGTTAAACCGATTTTCGTAACTGCTGAAAGAATTTGATTGTTATTCGTAATCCCAAATCCTTTGATAACATTAATAATAATAATCCCAAATACTAATGCAGCCAAGGCATCCATCGTGTTATAACCTTCCAAAAATCCAATGAAAAAGGCAGAAGACTGATATCCTTCTTCTGGAGACTGAATGGATCCCATCGGATTAAAAAATGCAACGGCTAATAAAACAAGCAGTAAAACCACCAGCGCCGGCGCCAAAAATTTCCCAATATTATCGACAATTTTTGATGGGAATAACGAGAAAAGCAGAGTAATTAAGAAAAAAACCCCTGTAAAAATCAAGAGTACCGTTGATTGTGCTCCTTCACTTACATATGGTGCAATACCAACTTCATAAGCTACCGTTCCTGTTCTTGGAGCTGCAAAGAATGGACCAATCGTTAAATAAAGTAAGGCTGTAAATGCAAGACCATAAACAGGGTGAACACGACTTGCAAGCTCCTGTAAATTATTTTTTCCAGAGAAGCCCATTGCCATAATACCGAGAAAAGGCAGCCCTACTCCAGTTATTAAAAAGCCAATCGTAGCCGGGATAATATTATCCCCTGATAACTGTCCCAGTTGTGCAGGGAAAATCAGATTTCCCGCTCCAAAAAATAAAGCAAATAACATAAATGCAATTGCTAAATAATTTCCTATACGCAGTTTGGTATTCATTTTTATTCCTCCTACCTCCAAACCAAATAATTCTTGGAATTATCTAATTATTTAACATAATTTGACACGATTTCTATCTTACTACTTTAACATATGAAATGCAACGGAAAAAGGGATGAATAGGGATTATAGAAAAAATTCCCATACATCCTTGGTTTGCTGTTCTCTCATATTTTTTATAGACAATCGCACTGCAAACTTATACTATTAGATGTAATTATAAAATTTACAAACTAGTATAAAGAGGTCGATAGATGATGAAGTTATCCCGTCGTGTAGAAAAGCTTCCTGCTCAATTTTTTGCATCCCTTGCCGCTAAAGTCGCTACAGCACTAGAAGAAGGAAGAGATATTATAAATCTCGGACAAGGCAACCCGGATCAGCCGACACCGCCGCATATTATCCGTGCCCTTCAGGAAAGCGCCGAAAATCCGGTTGCCCATAAATATTCCCCTTTCCGCGGTACCGATGAATTAAAAAAGGCTGCAGCACAATTTTATAAAAGAGAATATGATGTCGATTTAGATCCTGCTTCAGAAATTGCTATTCTGTTCGGCAGTAAAATCGGTCTGATAGAGCTCCCTTTAGCTGTTATGGATGAAGGCGAATTAATGCTCTTGCCAGACCCTGGATATCCAGATTATTTGTCCAGTGTTCCATTAGCAGATGTTACTTATGACACCTTCCCATTATTAGAGGAAAACAATTTTTTACCAGATTATGCTGCCCTGACGGCGGAACAAAAGAAACTTGCCAAGCTATTATATCTCAACTATCCAAACAATCCGACCGGAGGAGTTGCAACGAAAGAATTTTTTGAAGAAACCGTTGCATTAGCGGAGGAAAATGATATCGGCGTTGTTCATGATTTCGCTTATGGAGCCATCGGTTTCGACGGCCATCAGCCAGTAAGCTTCCTGCAAACAAAAGGAGCGAAAGATGTCGGCGTTGAGCTGTACACCCTTTCCAAAACCTATAATATGGCTGGCTGGCGAGTCGGTTTTGCTGCCGGCAACAAAGATATGATTGAAGCGATTAATATTCTGCAGGACCATTTATTTGTCAGTCTTTTCCCAGCTATTCAAAAGGCAGCTGCGGAAGCATTATCAGGTGATCAAAGCTGTGTCACCTCGCTTGTCGAACGCTATGAACAACGCAGAGATGTCCTCATAGAAGAATGCAGACATATCGGCTGGGAAGTCACTGCACCGAAAGGCTCTTTCTTTGCCTGGCTCCCTGTACCAGCGGCGTTTACAAGTGAAGCATTTGCCGATTATTTATTACAAGAGGCGGATGTTGCCGTTGCAGCCGGGAATGGTTTCGGAAGGAATGGAGAAGGTTATATACGCGTCGGATTACTCGTAGAAGAGGAGCGTATTCGTGAAGCTATTCGACGTATTGAGAAACTGCAGCTGTTTCAAAAATAAATATTGACGAAACTTGTAAAATAAGATACTTTTAAAGAATACAATTCAATTACGATTATACCTCTTATCCAGAGCAGCTGAGGGACTGGCCCGTTGAAGCTCGGCAACCTTTAAAAAGGTGCTAATTCCAGCAAGACATCCGTCTTGAAAGATGAGAGCAGAAAATAAGATTACATTTTCGAGCCTCTCTTTCATCTAGAGAGGCTCTTTTTACAAATTGTATAGATTTTGATAAGAAAAGCTGCTGATAACTACCAGTTCAGCATAAATGATAGAAAGGCAGGAAAAACAGCAGATGATTAAATTAGAGAATGTCACCAAAATTTTCCCCTCCAAAAAAGGAAAAGATGTTACTGCACTGGACAATGTGACGATTTCTGTCAACAAAGGAGAAATCCATGGCGTAATCGGCTACAGCGGTGCAGGAAAAAGTACATTAATTCGCTGTGCCAATTTACTGGAATCCCCTTCGAAAGGCAAGGTTTGGATTGATGGAATTGACTTAACCAAATTATCAAAAGAAAAGCTCCGGCAGACAAGACAGAAAGTCGGCATGATTTTTCAGCATTTTAATTTATTAAGGACTGCCAATGTCTATGAGAATATTGCGATTCCATTAAAATTACTCGGCGTACCGAAGGCAGAGGTTAAGGAAAGAGTCATGAAATACTTAGATATTGTCGATTTAGCCGAGAAAAAAGATGCTTATCCTTCTCAGCTTTCCGGCGGTCAAAAACAGCGTGTTGCTATTGCCAGAGCACTGTCCCAGGAACCACAGGTTCTCCTGAGCGATGAAGCAACCAGCGCACTTGATCCAGAAACAACAAATTCCATTCTCGAACTATTATTAAAAATTAATGCAGAGCTTGGAATCACAATTCTATTGATTACGCATGAAATGAACGTCATCCAAAAAATATGCGATTATGTTTACGTTATTGAAAACGGAAACCTCATTGAACAAGGGTCGACGATAGAATTATTTACAAAACCTAAACAGCCGACAACCAAAAAATTCTTAAATACCATTTCACAACGAAAATTATCGGACCGTTTGATTGATGATTTGAATTTAGAGGGCAAAGTAATTCGTTTGACCTTCCTTGGTGAAAATACAGGACAGCCATTGTTATCTAAGGTTACACAGCAGTTTTATGTAGAACCGAATATCTTGACGGCAAATATTATCGAATTAAAAAATGGCATTGTTGGTAACCTTGTCGTTCATTTAATCGGCAGTGAGCATCAAGTGGAACATTCTCTCTCCTTCTTGCAGGAACAAGGCGTAGAAGTAGAAGAATTGGGGGTAAATTGACATGCAGGCATTTATTGATCAATGGGGTTCAGAGTTTTATGATGCCATAATAGAAACCATTCAAATGGTTTTAATCTCTTTGTTTTTCGCTGTTATTATCGGCGTTATTTTAGCTATTCTCTTAGTTTTGACACGACCGGGACAACCATTACAAAATAAATTTGTTTATCAGTTTTTAAACTTACTGATTAACGTTATCCGATCGATTCCGTTTATTATTCTTTTATTCTTCATGCTTCCTTTTACCAAATTGATCGTAGGTGTGACCATTGGTGTCAAAGGGGTTATTGTACCGCTCGTTGTCAATGCAGCTCCTTATATTGCCAGACTGATTGAATCCTCCCTGCTGGAGGTCAACCAAGGTGTTATTGAAGCATACCGGGCGATGGGAGTAAAAACACATCAAATTATTTGGAATGTGATGCTGCGGGAAGCGAGACCAGCTATTGTTCTTGCATTAACTATCGCAACAATCAGCCTTATCGGGGCAACCGCTATGGCCGGCTTAGTCGGAGCAGGAGGCTTAGGTGACCTTGCTTACCGGTTTGGACATCTGCGTTATGAAACAGATGTCATGTATGTCACCGTTATTATGCTCGTTATTATCGTTCAAGGTCTTCAGTCTCTCGGTAACCGGCTCGCCGAACGATTGAAAAAAGATTAATTGGGGGAAAAAATATGACAACCTCATCCAAAAAAGGCTCTTTCTTAGAGCATATAACCATACAGGATTCCTTTCCGATTGGAACTGTACAGCTTGAAGCTGCAGCAAAGCATGCCCTGCCGGCAGAAGTGTTTGGCCACATCCGCTCCGGTGCCGGCGGGGAAGAAACGTTAAGAAAAAACAGGGAAGCCTTTGAGAAATATTCAATTGTTCCCAGATTTTTACGTAATGTCTCGGAAGTGGACACATCTATACGTATTTTAGGAAAAGAATATGCTTCCCCATTGATGGTTGCTCCGATAGGTCATTTAAAAATGGTTCATGAAGAGCCTGACTTTGCCGTTGCAAATGTTGCAGCTTCAATGAATATTCCATATATCCAAAGTACGGTTACAGCAAGATCTATCGAAGAAGTCTCAGAGGCTGTTCCTCATGGGCCAAAATGGTTTCAGTTATATTGGGCCAATAATGATGCTATTTCCTACAGTATGGCAGAACGCGCAGAAAAAGCCGGGTATGAAGCGATTGTCGTCACCGTGGATACCATGATTCTCGGGTGGCGTGAAGATGATATGAGGCATCAGTACTCCCCATTGAAAAAAGGATATGGAAAAGCAAACTATGTCCAAGATCCTGCATTTCAAGAAGGATTAAAGGATGGCCAGGATGAAATTGAATCGATTATTGAAAACCTTCATCATCCATCGCTCCATTGGGACAATATAACAGAATTACGGCAACGCACGAAGCTGCCGATTTTTCTAAAAGGCATCCTTCATCCGGAAGATGCAAAACAAGCAATAAATGCCGGCATAGACGGAATAATTGTGTCCAATCATGGCGGCAGACAAATGGATGGAATCATACCAAGTCTGGAAGCATTACCAGCTATACGCGAAGCTGTTGGCCCAGATTTTCCTTTGCTGCTTGACAGCGGTATCCGCCGGGGAGCAGATGTCATCAAGGCTCTGGCGCTTGGCGCAGATGCAATTTTATTTGGACGTCCTTATACCTACGCGCTTGCACTTCAGGGAGAAGCAGGGGTTCAGAAGATATTCGCCAACCTTGCGCAAGAAGTTGCTGTATCGATGGCATTATCTGGAGCTAAGTCAATAGAAGAAGTAAAGCAGCTTACATTGAAAATTGCTGCTGATAACTAAGTATATATACAGAGCGGCCTCTTGACGGAGACGCTCTTTTCTTTCATCATATAATAATATAATATTTTGAAAAAGGATAAAAATAGGTGAAAGGAGATTTTAAGTATGAGCGTTATTCCCGAAATTTTAACACATATCGAAACAGCTTACCGGACGCATAGCCCTGTTTCATTTATTCGTGAAGACTATACGATCAGCGAAGACGAAGCATATCAAGTGCAGCATGCGTTTATAAACAAACGTGTTCAGGAGAACGATGCGGTTGCCGGCTATAAAATCAGTATGACTAGTAAAGAGACACAGGCAATTGCTGACACACATGAACCTGCCTACGGAACGATTCTAACTTCCCAAGTGCTACAGGGAGATTCTGAATATGCACTATCTCATTTATTCTCCCCTTTGATTGAACCGGAGCTGATGTTTTTCATCAATGAAGACATCTCGAATGACGCAGATATTCAGGAAATCATCGAAAAAACTTCTGTTGCACCAGGGATTGAAATTCCAGATGCAAGATATATCGACTGGTTCCCGAATTTTTCATTAATGGATTTGTTATCTGACAATACAGCAACAGGCAGAATAGTTACAGGCAGCCCTGTCCCTTCCCCCAGCATAGAAAAGCTCGGTGCAATTGATCTCGATTTAAAATTTAATGGGAAAACAACACATATCGGACGCTCTGATGCAGTATTAGATAATCCTGTCAATGCGGTTAAATGGCTTGTGGAGAAATTAGCCGAGCATAACCTGTCCCTGCAAAAAGGCATGGTGGTTTCTTCTGGAACATTTATTTCGCCATTTAAAGCAGAAGCAGGTGAATATCTTGCCAGCTACCGTGATATTGGCAGTGTAAAAATAACCTTGATTTAAGCGTGATATAGAGAATATGGGGTGACTTATGATAAATAGGAAAGAGAACATTATATCAGGGGTTTTATTTATTATTGCAGGGATTTTAATTACTTTTTTCTTAAATACAGCAACTATGATTATTGCACTTTTTTTAATTACTGTACCTGCAATTTACGACTGTTACAAGAAGCCGACACTTGCTAAAATACTTTTTTATATTATTGTATTTGGAGCCTTTTCTGTTTATCTCATTTTCTTTCTTTAGATTAAAGCTAAAGATGGGATTGCTATTCTTAATACATCGGAATAGCAATCCCTTACTTTTTTAGCTATTATTTAGCCCGCAGAAGCCAAATAGAAACAGGAAATCTGATTTATTTCGTTAAATAGGAGCTCTCCCATAGCGGAAGTGCTGTTCCTATCTTGTTCTTTAATGCATTTTGATATACTTTATATGCCCAGGCAACATCCTCTGTAGGAAGACCTCCAGTCATGCAAATAATAACCTCATCTTCTGATTTCCTTCCCGTTTTTTGACCTGAAATAATATCCCCAATATCATCAATTGCACTGTCATCATATTCACCGTTATGGATGAGCTCTAATAGTTGACCTGACATTGTCCAATCACGAATACTGGCTATACCCTCAGGATGCGATAACCCATCTTCCAGCCATTTTTTATGCATAGACCATAAATCCGATACAATTCTTGAATGATTGTAAACCTCTTGAGATAAATCTGCTGCTCCTGTCAGAATAATAAGTGCTCCAGGCTTTATACTATCTTTTTTAATTTCTGGCTTACTTTTCCCAGATGTAGCAACAGTTACAATGTCAGATTGTTGAATACAACGATTCATATCATCGACTACTTCAACGAAAAGGTTTAATTTCTGTTCCAATTTATTAGCAATTTGCTTCCCTTTTTCTAAATTAATATCAAAAAGGACAATCTTTTCAAGTGTACTAACGGAGGTTACTATCGCTTCGATACAAGACTGGTTGATTGCACCTCCTCCAACAGCACCTAAAACTTTTGCGTCTTTCTTAGCGAGATGTTTGGAAACAACTCCCGGCACTGCACCAGTTCTCATAGAACTGACTAAGTTTCCTGCCATAATTGCAAGCGGTGCTCCTGTTTCTTTATCATTAAGCGTAAAAGTATGAATAGAACGCGGCAACCCTTTATCCATATTTTCAACATTGGAACCATACCATTTATTACCGATCACATCGAATTCTCCTCCAAGATAGGAAATAAGCGACATAAATCTCCTATCTGGACCTGCTTTTGGTATATTTTCAAATGGCTCTTCTTTATTAAACCAAAGCATTAAACCATGATCGTTTCTATTTGGCCCCCCCAGCATATAATCGCCTTTTCCCATAAGATGAAACATTTCCTCCATGGTGTTGACACATTCTTTCATATCAAGAATACCGGCCTCGATCAGTTCTTCTTCCTGTAAGTATAATAATTCTACCTTCTCACTCACTTAGATCTCTCCTTTGAATTTAATATAATCCATTTTTTATAGTAGGATACAATAAGTATTACTAAACTAAGTACGATTGTAATCACGACAAAGAGCCAATGATGCCCATTTAAAATAAGCAGCGGGGAGAATGTAATAATCGCAATCTCCACAGGAGCTATTGGTATATATGCCAATCCAAATTCATCTAACGTATTGCTTTTTAATTTTGGGTCAACAATTCTTAATAATGCAATTGCTGTTGCAACAGCTCCGGTAATCCATCCAAATGTAAAAATTCCTTTTTCAAACCAATTTTCCTGGAAATAATACCTCGATAAGACTTTATAAAAAATATAGCTGAGAATGATACCAAATATAATAAGAATGCTAAATGGCACAATATTATCAGCTACGACGGTCAGGTTAATAGATGCAATTCCAAATGCAACTAGAAAATCGGTTGCATTACCGCCTATACTGCTCATGATTTTGTTATCAACATATTCATCTGCTTTGACCCACTCCAAAAAGTATTTCAGTAATAGACCGACTAAAAAGGCAAGAGAGAATGCTGGAATCGATAAACTTGCATATAAAGATTCGCCCAGCTGGCTTAGATAATACCCAATTGAAGTAGCTATCAAGACAAGAATCAGATGAAATGCAAAAGGATCAATTAAAATACTTGATACGGTATTTTCGCCTAGTGAATCTCGTTTATCTTTCGGCAACAAACCAGATTTCAATTCATTTGGAAGCTTATCAAAACTGCTAATATAATTTGTATTTCCTTTGTTTGCATTAAATTTAATTAACAGCAAACCTACTCCTATCGCCAGAATAGCTCCTATGGTTGCTGAAGTCATTGCTAATGTGGTGGCTTCTTCCCAGCCTTGACTTTGGAATGCTTCTCCTATCGCAGCTGCGGTGCCATGCCCTCCCACAAAACCTGCTGCCAGCAGCAAACCAAATCCATTATGCACATCAAAAATCGGTACTAATAACACTAATGCAAATAATAATCCTCCTCCCCACATAAGAAGCATAATAACCTGCGAATAAGACCATAATCTTCCCACTTTATCAAACATATCTGACCATTTAAATTTTGGTGTTGCTAAAGGAAGTGCAGCAAATACGAATGCAATCAATAAAGAAGGATAAGTGCTTATTAGTTCTGAAAATGGCAGTATATTTAATCCATGATTTCCTAAAACCAGGCCAAGGATTCCAGCAATAATACTTGCAGGCATAAACGACCGTTGAAATATTCCCACTTTTGCTCTCAAAAAAGTTCCAATCAGCAATAGTGCAGAAATGATACCAAAGTCGATTAAAATATCCCAAACACTAAATTCCATATTGTAACCCCTTTCATGTTGTTTTATAATACTATATCATTGAACAAGGAAAAAATAAACCAAAATATTTAGAAAAGAATTATTTTTCCTTAATTATAATATATTCTATAAACTGATATAATTGTAATGACAAAGGAGGAATGAACTTTGGACTTAAAAGATAGATTAATAGCTATTCAGAATGATTTGCCTCGCCAGCAGCAAAGCCTGTGTAAATATGTCATAAAGAACATAGATGATGTATCAACAATGACAATTAATGAATTATCGAAAAATAGCCAGGTAGGGACAACAACCATCCTAAGGTTTATTGATAAAATTGGTTATAAAAAATATCCAGATTTTAAAAAGGACATCATCAAATATGCTTTCAATAATAAGAAAAATACATGGTGGCATTTACAAAAATCATTAGAGGAAATAGACGAATCAGAGAACTCGATGATGAAGGTTGGATATAGCAGTATACAAGATATTGAATCCATGTTAGGAGAGCTTGATTTAAAGCAATATACTCACTTTCTAAACATGCTCCTCCAATCAAAAAATCTGTACTTTCTAGGGATGAGAACGTCGATATCAATTGCTCTTTATTTTGAATTGATGCTTCGGGGCATCAGGGACAATATGACACAATTAAGCGGCAACAATGATTTTTTATACGATGAATCTTTAAAATTTAACCAAGGTGATTTATTGATTGTAATTGCTTTGTCTCCTTATACAAAACAAAGCATTGATTTTGTAAAATATTGCCGTAGCCATAAAGACATCTCTATCGCACTGATTACCGATATCGAAACATGTCCTATCATTCCGGATAGTGATGCACACTTAGTGGTCGGACAGAGTAAAAATCGCTACAGCATTATCCCTGCTATAGCTTTAATCGAATCACTCATCATTGATTCAGGAAAAAAACATCCTGATTCTGTTGCTAAAATTTCAGAATTAAATAAAGTGCATCAAGATAATCATATTACTACAATATAAATGAATGGGTTGCGAAAAGATCTATATAATTTTTTTCGTGTTTAAAACTTAACTCCATTTTTCAAAATTGATATTTTTCATAGTATAAAAAATGAGCGCCATCTGTTAAAGTAAAAAATAAAGCTTATAAACCGTACTTCAAACAGCAGGTATTTTTGTTTTTCTCCCACTGATTAATTAGTTGAGCGGTTCAGGGAGTTAGCGTCCTGTATCTTCTGCCTAAATAATTTTATTTTCTCGCTTTTTTTGAGGCAGAAGTTTTTTGAGCTATTCTCCGTAATAAAAGAATTGATTTTTACTCAAATTAACAATATACAAGTAAAGCAGTACGTAACAGGGGTGTGCGTAAGATGAATGAATGGTACAAACTTGATAATGCAGGAAAAATGTTTCATGCTGTCTCTGAACAGACAAATTCTTCCGTTTTTCGGATGGCTGCGGTAATGAAGGAGCCCGTACAACCTGATAAGCTTCAGCATGCACTCGACGATGTTCTTAAGCGCCTGCCTATGTTTGCTGTAAAGCTAAGCAAAGGCGTGTTTTGGGATTTTCTTGTGGAAAATAAAGAAAAACTTTTTGTACATTACGAAAATCAATATCCGTGCGCTCCTATTGACCCATTGGAAACAAATGGATTTTTAATGCGCGTTACGTATTATAAAAAAAGAATTGCTGTGGAATTTTTTCATTCTGTAACAGATGGCACTGGCGCTTTAGAATTTATTAAAGCACTTGTTTATCAGTATCTCGTTCATCTGGGGAAAGACGTAAGCTATGCAAGTACATTAATCGATATTCACGATGAACCCAGCTATTACGAAAGCGATGACAGCTATCAAAACTATGTCACTGATGAAAAAGCCGAAAAATTTAAAGAAGCACCTTCCTATCAAATTCGCGGCGGAGCAATTGACCAGACAGTAGTCGTCCATGGAAAAATGAGTGCGGAGAAGGTACACCAGCTTGCTAAAGCGCATGGAACGACCATTACTGCGTTTATTTCAGCACTTCTTATTGCAGCTATTTATAAAGAGAGATTGAAATTCCGTGCTTATCAGGAGGAAATAAAAATCGCCATTCCCGTCAATTTAAGAAATCTTTTTCCTTCAAATACACTTCGTAATTTTTTTGGTGTCGTTAATATCGGGATGGCAGTAACGGAGAAAACAACTTTAGAAGAAATCATTACAGAAATATCAAAGCAACTACGGGAAAAAGTACGGAGAGAAAGCTTACAGCAAAGTATTAATGATCGGGTGAAATGGCAGACCAGACTGACAGCAAGGTTCATTCCACTTCCGCTGAAATACCATGCAATACGTTATGGATATAGAAGCTTTAGTGAACGCACCAAAGCAATGACGATGACAAATGTCGGAAAAGTACAGCTACCAGAATCAATGAAATCACATATTTCACATATGGAACTCATTTTATATCCAACCAAGAAAAGTCCCATTAATGGTGCGATGATTGCAGTTGGCGATGAACTTGTAATCACATTTTCCAGAATGATTAAAGAAGCGGATATTATTCGTACCTTTTTCAGAGAACTATCTAAGACATATAACTTGGAGATAGAGGTCTATTCCAATGACAGCAGGTGAAAACAATGCAACATTATTGCAATAATTGCAATACCTATACAAAACAGCAATATTGTCCTCTCTGCAAGAATAAGCTTTCTCAAAAAACAGGAGACAATGAATATTATCCTATTTATGAAACCAAAGTCAAACGACGCCGTTTTGCACAGCGGCTTGTCTTATTTATTGCCATTTTTATTGTCAGTACCAGTATATTAATTAATTTACTGACTAACCCGGATAAATTATGGTTTTTATATGTGTTAAGCCCAGTACTATACAGTCTATTAACCATAAATCATACCATTCTTTCCAGAGCACACATTGGGTCCAAGGTGGTTCTTCAAGTTATTGCACTCTCTGTTATGCTATTTATTTTAGATGCAGCTTCCGGAAGCTCTAAGTGGTCCATTCATTATGTTATTCCGTTTCTTGTTACGCTGGCAACGTTACTTGTAACAATCATTGTGCTGCGGAAACCTATGAAGTGGCGTGAATATATCGGTTATATGACTACGATGGTTATTCTCGGCTTCCTTCCTGTTATTCTGTTCTTAAGTTCGTGGTCCACTGTATTATGGCCAAGTGCTGCAACAGCTCTCTATGCTTTGATGACGCTGATTGGCATGGTACTGTTTTCGGAAAAAACGATGAAAAATGAAATTGTGCGGCGATTTCATTTTTAGCATAAAGGCACATGCAGTCTCTTCATTTATCAGCATGTGCCTTGTTGTTTCATACTAGTTCGTTACCATCTATTTATTCTTATTTCTCAATTCCTGCTGAATAACCTCTAATTGCTGTAGAGTTAAACCCGTCACCTGTAAAATGGCCGTTTGGCTTATCCCCTGTTCTAACATTTTGAGTGCCGTCTGTTTTGCAGATTCCTTTAGTGCGGACTCTGCTTCAAGCCTTTTTCGTTCCGCTTCTTTTCTTTTGATTTCCGCCTTTTCCTTCTGCTTTTCTGCCTCTTCCTTCTGTTTTTCTGCTTCATCTTTCTCCATTTTCATTTCTTCTCTCTGTTCTTTCATTTCTGCCATTTCCTGTTCCAACAACTCTCTATCACGCTTCTTGGATTGCTCATCTAAAATTTGCTTCAAACGGACTTCATATTCCCGACGTTCTTCTTCTGTACGGCTTAAATCTTCCCAGACCCGCATCGCAACATTTAACGTTTTATCCACCATCGCAATCTCCTCCAGTTCTTGATAGATATCATTATATAAAGTGAAACTTTATTCAGTGGGGTTCTTTACACCCCACTGAACATTTAGTTGAACCAATCGGGCCGTTACTGGCTGTTAGATCTCCCACTTAAAATTTTCATGACTTTTCTATTTTTAATGTGGGAGTCTTACAGCCAGTTACACTGCGAGAAGTGATTCTTCCGTCGGTCTACTGTTCCTAACAGCAGCAGCCAGCGCGTTAAGACATCTTCCCATGGATCCAGCTGGTTATTCTTCCAGGCAGTAATTAATTTAGGAATCTCCACAAAATGAAATTCAATCATATCGGTTAATGGATATTTCTGCTTCATCTCATACAGACGAAAGATATTATGAAAGGCGTCCGTTTCATCCAGCAGGTTAAAATGCATGATATTAATACTAATGACAGGGTACAATTCTTTATAGCTTTGCCCTTCTTTCAGCTGCTCTGAAAAAAGTCTCGACCAATAATACAGCGATCTTTTAATCATATTATACTCATTATTGATTTGAATTTCTATGTTGACCCATTCTTTATTCTCCGTCCTGATTAAGAGATCTAATCTGGATTTCTTATCTTCTTCATACTCGCCGCCAATTTCGATATTTTGAAAGTAAAGCTGCTGAATTGGACTTCTTCCTGATTTGGCTAAAATGGCATTGAGAAAGACGACAGTGATATCCTTATTCTTTTCGTTTCCAAATAGTTGTTTAAAAGCATAGTCTACTTTTAAATCCATTAATTGGAGATCCGGTATTCGATGCAGTGCTTTGTTGGTGCGCTCTTTTCTTCTTTGATATTTGTTGTATGACTTGGATTCTTCCTGTACATGCAAAGGGATTATTTCGGATGAGGAGTATACTTTTCGGAGACATATTTGGGGCATAAAAACACATCCTTTTATTTTGATAAGGTGAGTTTCTAAGGTGACTATCTAAACCCAGTATACCGAACAAACATTCTCTAATCAAGTCATTATTTATTTAATTTCCACAGATGGTATGGTCTCTTATTAACGTATGTTTCGCTTTTCAAAAGGCAAAACTAATCATAACAGAATGGAAAAGGAGAAACTAAAAATGATCGCATTACATACCAATTTGCCGGGTAAGCAAGGGGTTTTCCTAAAATTAAAGCTGCATTTAAAAGAGCTTGGATTTACGATAGTAGAAAATAGTAACTACCACGGATATTTTAATGGGCTTCTTTCCAGTCAGGCAGAGAGAAAACTATATTTATATCTCCCCTACCAGATGCTGCAAGAAGAACATAACCAGCCATCTGTTCAAATTGAATTTGGAAATCCTCAAATTATCCATCACGCCGACAATCGACATTTCGATTCATCTCAAGCCTATCTTCATAAATCAGATTTATATGATTGGAAACTTAAGGGAGAACAAGCTGTGCAGCAGATTATCAATCATATCGATAACAATCTTTAGTTGAACTTTCCCCCTTCATCCAGCATACTTAAAGATAGATTGCATAAGGAGGAGCGTTATGTATCACTTTGTGGAAGAGCAAATTAAAAAGGCAGCGGATGATGGAGAATTCAATAATTTGCCGGGCAAAGGAGAGCGTCTAGATTTGCGGGATGAATTTGCAGGATTGCCCGAAGAAGTAAAACAATCTTTCCGAATTTTAAAACGGGCAGGCTATCTTTCTGAAGAGCAGGAAAATCAGAAGCAGTATATATCGCATCACGACTTAATGAAAATTGCAACAGACGATAAAATGCAGACGGATTATACAGAGAAACAGGCTGCATTTCAAACTTTAACCAAAGAACGGAAACTTGATAAAAGCCGTATTTTTCATAGATATGCGAAAAAGATCAGAAATAAACTGTTTCGTTAAGAAAGGGACTAACCGTTATGGTTAATCCCTTTCTTTTCACGTTATCACGGAGAACCGTCCGTAAAACTCCCACTGAGTGAAGTTTCGTTTTATAAGATGCGCTCCATCTCTTTCAAAAGCTCGTAAGCTCCCTCAGATTCGTTTGAACAAACAATTATCGTCTTCTCCTCATACGGATAATGAACTGACCGGAAATTAACTCCCGGATCATAGCCCATTTGAATATGCTTTATAATGTTTTTATTGTCGTCTAATTCCATATAACCGGCGTATCCGTAGAAGATGTTTTCTTCTGCATCTACACATTCATGCGGCTGACATACTTGCTTTGTCATTTCTTCAGATAACAGCTGAAAGCTCTTCAAAGCCTTCCAGAACTTAGCCATATCAGCTACAGTAACATATGCACCTCCATCCGGGCCGCCCTTAGCTGGAAGGGAATATATATTTGCTCTCCATTTCCCATTCGGTTCTTCCACATAACCTAATGCTGTCCGTTCCGGCAAATCATCCATTTCAAAATATCCTGAATCGCTCATGTCTGCCGCTTTAAAAATATGTTCCTCTACAAAGGAAGAAAAACTGCAGTCGGTAACCTGTTCTACAATCAATCCTAATAAAATATAGCCTGAATTATTATATTGAAAGGAATCACCTGGATGTTTCTGCGTCTTTTTATGTTGAAAAAGCGTGAGAAAATCTTTTGGCGATCTGACTTTATACATTGGCAAGGACACCCACAGCTGCTCATAATCATCCATCTCTTCCTCATCAAAATAATCCGGCACACCCGAAGTATGCGTCAGTAAATGATGAATGGTAATGTTCTTATCAAAATAAGGAAACTCCTCCATCACACAATCATGCAGCTTTGTCTCAAAAGTTATTTTCCCCATTTCCACCAGCTTGGCTACAGCAACTGCAGTAAACAATTTGCATCCCGAGGCAATACCAAATCGTGTATCTGTCTGATTCTTTAGTTTCTCGGCTCGATTTCTATAGCCACTGCTTCCTGTAATGACTTCATCCTGCTTTTTAGCATAGAACGCTCCTGAAAAATGATATTTCTTTTGCGCTTCCATCAGTTTGTTCCGCTTATTTTCTATATTCATTTTTTGCCCCTCCTGAAATCCTTTTTTTCATTATGATTTTAAAAGGGAATCACTAAGATGTTCATACCATATAACGCATCATATGATTTTCCTCCGTTCGTCTTAAGGTTAAGGTTATTATATACTTACTTTCTGAAAATTTAAAGAGCACACTGCTTCTGTTAACTTAACCAGAATCATTTCTTTCTTGTTAATCCTTGTTTCGTAATAAAGCACAGTATGTTGCAGCTCAAAAAATAACCAAATCTATGATGGTTGAAACCTCATAAACTTGGTTATCTCTTTCATACATATAATTAAAACAGCCCTAACTGCTGCGAAGCCAATCCATCAAATTCAATTCCTAACATCTGCTGCAGCTGCTTCGCGTTTCCAGCAGCATGTCTTCCTGAATTGTTGTTAAACAATACTATAACCTCTTCGCATTGCTTTTCTAACCTTTTTACCTCTTCAGCTATCGTTGTTAATTCCTGCTCGTTATATTCATATAAATAACGGACCTTCCGCCAATTCGCATTTCCCGAGTAATTCCAGCCGTGGACGTTTCTTCCGTGCAGCCGGATAATGACTTTATCTTTTACTGTCACAACAGGCACAAAAGGAACCGACTTTTCACCAGCCTGCGGTTCATCCGCAACAGTATGAATCCAGCCTTCTTGTTTCATAAATTGCAAGGTTTGCTGCTGAAATCTTTCCTCATACCAAGATTGCTGCCTGAACTCCAAAGCAACAGGAATATCCTCCATTTCCTTTTTACAATAACGTAAATATTGCACATGCTCTTGTGTACAATCAAACCACGGCGGAAATTGAAACAGCACGGCTCCCAGTTTTCCTGCTTTTTGAAGCGGTACAATCGACTCCCTGAATGCTTGGAACATTTCTGCCTTCGTTTCAAAAGGGTTTACTTTCCCCTCCCGATCATGCCCGGTCATTCCTTGATAGGCTTTCACGATAAATTGAAAATTCTCCGGCGCCTCCCCCGCCCATTTTTCCATATTACGAATCGGCTGTACTGCATAGAAGGAGGAGTCTAATTCTACCACCGGGAAATGACTGCTGTATTCTTGTAATTTTTCATGTGCTTTTGTATCATCTGCATAAATAGAATCGTGGTCTCCCCATCCTGTTAGACCAATTTGAATCATTTTGAACACCTCACTCTTACACTATCCCCTGACTTTCCTTTGATCCCGTCCGACCATATATTTCACAAATGGGATGATAATAATGGATAAAAAGACAATCCGGAATAATTGGAAAGAAGTCACCACCGTCACTTCTGCTTGAATGGAAGCAGCGATAATCCCCATTTGATCCACACCGCCTGGAACAACACTTAAAAAGCTTGTAGCAAAATCCATAAAACGATGTGCCATCCATTCACTAATTAAAAACGCCACGCTGAGTAAAATCACACAAGACCCGATAGCATATGGAATATGCGATTTCATTTTCTTCAATTTATCACGTTCTAATAGTAAGCCTACATAGATTCCAATAAAAAGCTGAGCGATATGTAATAGATTTTCTGGCATTAGAGGCACCTGAATAGACAATAAATTGCATACCATAATAAAGAAAACAGGTCCTAATAAATAAGCGGTAGGTACTTTGATCAATTTAAAAGCCATTCCTGCTATGTAGCATACAATTAATAAACCGAATAAGGCCAGTGAATAGCTTTCTGCCGTATTATCGGATGCCATACCTCCATTATTACTCGATACAATAAACGGAACCAACGTAATAATCGCCAGCAGCCGGATGACTTGATAAAATGTCACCACAGTTATATTCAAGGTTTTTTGCTCTTCCGCAAAGACGACTACCTGCTGTAATCCCCCTGGAGCACAACAAGCCATTGCTGTCCCGATATCCAGCTTTGCCCATTTTGAAACCACAAAGCTGACACCGATAAATAAAATTAAAAAAATAATGTTAATGATAATCATCATCGGAAAATAGTTTACCATATCCTGCAGCGCATCTAATGTAAACGCATACCCAATCGTATATCCGGCAATAACCAGTCCGATATTACGAAACGTTGAATCCCATACGATTTTCCAGGATGATTTTAAATGAAACACTAATGTCACTATCATTGGACCGAGCAGCCAGGGCAGCGGCAGACCAAAGACCGAAAAGACAAGCGCTCCTAAGAGACCTATTGCAAACGTCCTCAGGAATAAATATATCATACAATTCCCTTCCTTCTTTCCCTATTATAACGTTTTCTTTCAAATACGAAAATCTATTATTTCGAATTTGGAAGTAAAATTAAAAAGAAATATAAAAAAGTAACATCTTTCCACTTAAAAGCGAAAAGCTGTTACTTTTTTATACTGTTTGCTCTTACCTTTTTTCAATCTCAACAAAATCAGGTTATTCGTAAGCCTATTTATTTAATAGCAATAACTACATCCTCACTTGCCCGAACTCGCTTCACATTTTGTTTATCTAACGTTTCGATATCACTCATGTTTGTAATAAGCATTGGTGTAATAGTACTTGAAGCCTTCTCACTTACCACTGACAAATCTACATCAACAAGGACATCTCCTTTTTTCACTTTATCTCCTTCTTTAACATAAATGGTAAAACCTTCTCCATCCAATGCCACTGTTTCTAAACCAATATGGATTAAAATTTCTGCTCCATTGCCAGCTTTAACTCCTACTGCATGCTTCGTTGGGAATACTTGTACAATATCTCCATCAACTGGTGATACCACTTTGCCATTAGATGGTTTAATAGCAATTCCATCGCCCATCATTTTTTCAGAAAATACCGGATCAGGTACTTCTTCTAAAGGAATTATTTCTCCATCAACAGGAGCAAATAATTCTACTTCGTTATTTACTTTCTTTTTAAAAAGCTTTCCAAACATAATCTCCCCACCTAAGTTTATATTGATTTTATTTCTTTAAAACAATTTATTATCATGTAAAATATATTTATTCAACGCAAATGCTACACCGTCGTTGTTATGATCTTTTGTTACAAAGTCTGCTATTTCTTTAACACATTGTTGAGCATTTCCCATCGCAATACCCAGCTTAGCTTTTTTAATAAGTTTGACATCATTGAGTGCATCTCCTATTGCCATTACTTCATTCATCTCAATTCCAATTTGTTTACAAACAAATTCAATACCAGCTGCTTTATTTATACCTAAAGGATTTAACTCAAGATTAGTTGGCAGTGTATTTGAGACCTCGTATAGATTCGTTTCTATTAAATATTTGCGGAGACTATCGGCTTCTTTCTCTGTGTCCAGCCGAATTCCAAACTTTAACCAGTTTTTATCCATATAATTGACTGGAAACTGATTTTTAAAGAGTTCTTTCGTAGTTAACGCCCAATATCTTAATTTTTTTGTTTCACAAAATTGAGTAAGCCTTAATAAATGATTGGCAGAAAGAAAGTACTGGGAAATCACTTCCTTTTCCGCGTTTAATATTTGTCCCCCATTTGCTGTAACAAAAAAATTATTCAGTTTTAATTCATCCGCGTATGGTTCTACATGGCTAAAAGGCCTGCCTGTACTTAAAACAATTCTAATTCCCTGGTCTATACAAGCTTTAATAGCGTCTTTATTTGCACTGGATATTTGTTTATTTGTATCTAAAAGTGTTCCATCCATATCAACAGCAACAAGTTTAATCATACTAAATACACTCCTAAAAAAGGACCATCCGATTCTTCATCAAGCATCCTGTTCTGGTAAATCTTTTTTTATTTTTTCAGAGATACGGAATGCTCTTTTAGCTTGTTCTTCAGCAATAATATGTCCTGCACCTACATACCTTTCCGGAAGCAGCATACCGTTGATTTCATCCTTAGAAAACATTTGATTTACATCCTTATCTTCTAATAAAGTATCTACAAATGAACTTCCCTCGGTCTGCACTTGTATCGCTTTGTTGTAAACAATCGCATGTGCTTTATCTTTTCCCAGCTTCTTTGCCAGTTCCATCATAATAAATTCACTATTATCTAATCCTTTATTCAGAGAAGCATTTTCCTTCATTTTATTTACATGAACAGAAATTCCTTTCGTCAATTCCTCTGTCCGCAAAACCACTTCTGTAATTAATTCTATTGCTTCTTCCAGCGCAGCATCAAATACCATATACTGACTGCTATCTGCTTCATATGGTCTTGCAGCGGCATTTAAACAAAGCTGCGGAAGCGTATAGAGTTTTTGAGCGTTAGCGATAATCCCTTTTGACAGCTTGGGATTAATTTTATGCGGCATCGTACTGGAACCAATTGTTCCACTTTGAAAACTTTCGGAAACTTCACCAATTTCTTCAATGGATGTAGAATATACTTCTTCAGCAATTTTATGAAAACCATTTGCTAATAAAGCAAGTGCATGAATATATTCCGTTTTATGACTCGTTATATTTCTTGACGGTACCGGCATGGCATTCATATTTAACAGTTTAGCCACTTCTGATTGCAGTGTTATCCCTTTTTCTCCAAAGGTATTAAATGAACCGACAGCTCCACCCATCATTACTTGAAACGTCCGTTTGGCCGCTTCGGATAATCTCTCTATCGAATCAATCGTCTCACTAATCCACACAGAAACTTTGTATCCGTACGTAATAGGAATGGCATGTCTTCCATGTGTACGTCCAGACATTACTGTATTTTGATGTTTTTCTGCCAATTCTCCTAAGTGGGATAAAATATCAGCAAGTACAGTCATTACACGATCATGTATTTTTGATGTAACTAAAAGCTGTGCTGTTTGTTGAATATTTTGCGTTGTAACCCCATAATGCACGTACTTCCCGCTTTCTTCGTGACATGCTTTAATGAAAACTTTTAAAAAGGGTACAAAGCCATGTCCAACACTTTCTTTTAACCTTTCCATCTCTTCTAAATCTATATTTTCTATTCTAGCTGCTTCATTTATATTTTTTGCTGCTTTTTTAGGTATGATGCCTAATTCTCCCTGAGCAGTTGCTAAAGCAGCTTCAACATCCAGCCATGATTGATACTTTTGATTAGAATCTAATAATTCTCTAATTCCATAATCATACATTGTTTTTGTTTTAGAATCATATAATGCTCTCATACTTCCTGCTCCCTTATGCTTTATTTTGAATATAACTTTTCATCAACTGCATTTCTGACAAATTCCACATGTGGTCCAAATACGACATGAATATGATTTTTTTGAGCCATAAAGGAGCCGGAGGAACCAGAATCTTTTAATCTTTCCATGTCAACTTTTTCATCGTCATATAAGTCTACTCTTAATCGAGTAACACAGTTGTCTACATTTTTAATATTTTCTTTTCCGCCAAGTCCTTCAATAACAATTCCCGCAATTTCAGGGTATCGTTTTTCTTTTAATAGACTCACATTTTTAATTTCTGCTTCACGTCCAGGTGTTTTTAAATTCCATTTTGTAATCGCAAACCGGAAAACAAAATAGAATACGATAAAGTTCACGATACCTAGAAGAACAAGCTGATACCAATTCGTATCTTCGTATAATAATCCAAAGATACCAAAGTCAAATATAGTTCCCCGAATATAGCCAATCGATATATCCAAAAAATTTAATGGTAACGCCATAATACCACTTAATATGATATAAACGACAAACAACAAAGGAGCAATGAATAAGAACGAGAACTCAAGCGGTTCCGTTACATTCCCTAAGAATGCTGTTAATACAACTGTCAGAATAGTTCCTTTAGCTATTGTTTTATTAGATGCAAAAGAAGTGTGATACATTGCTAAACCAATGGCCGGAATTCTAAACAATGTAATCAGCATCTGACCAGAAGCCAGATACTTTACTAAATCAGGCATTAAGCGATCCCATGCTTCATGCGATGGACCTAAATCAAATAAAATCTTATTTGTAGCATTTAAAATACCAATATAATTTTGACCGTCAATCAGGTAAACGCCTCCTGCTTCTGAAAAACGAACAACAGAAGCAAGTACATGATGGAGACCAAAAGGAATCAAAGCACGATGAGCAAACCAATAAGCACCGACTCCAAAATGTTGGTTCATAAATATAAATGAAATACTTAATAAAAATTGAGTAAATAATCCCCAGATAACAGGGATAATCAATCCGACTGGAATCATCACCAAAAATGTAATGATTGGAACAGATTTTTTTCCGCCAAAGAAAGCAAATGCCAGCGGTAACTCTAATTTATAGAAGCGGTCCGCAATTTTGGCAGCTATTAAACCAGCTATTATCCCTCCAAAAGCATCAATTCGCAATGTTTGAATTCCTAATACAACACCTTGTCCTACTTGCGACATCGTTTCAGGGTCTTCAGCTAGTGTGCCTGTCACTGTCAGATATACATTCATTACAACAAGCATAGTTAAATAACCTAATACAGAAGCAAATACAGCAATTCCTTTTTCATTCTTGGACATCCCGTATGCGACACCCATAGCAAAGAGAAGTGGAATATTTTCAAAAATGATTGCTGTAATATCCTGCAAGCTATTAATAGCTGTTTGAATCACCGTATTATCTAAGAAAGGCAATCTCTCAATCATATAATCCTGTCCTAAAGCTCCACAAATTCCCATAAGCATCCCAACAGGAGCCATTACACCAATTGGTAATAACAAAGATCTTCCAAACTTTTGAATTGTGTCTTTAACGTTATTTAATTTCATTCCTTCTCTTCCTTCCTTATTTCTTAAACTAAGTGTAGAATTATCTTAGGGTCATAACAAGGAAGTTTTTTAATAGAAATCCATTCAAAAAATTACCCCTCATTTTTAATTGGAAGACCTTTAACCTATGCTTTCAAAAGCAGAAAAAAACAAAAATGCTATTTGACCGATACTTCAGGAGGAGGAAATGAGATATGGACTCACTTGATTTAAAATTACTTAATCACCTTCAAGAGCATGGTGAGATTGATTTATCAAATACAAAAGCTTTCAATCGAAGCGAGGGAAGTATTTACAGGAGAATTGATTTAATCAATGCATATTTATCCAAGCATCAGCAGCTTATCCCTAAAAACCACAAGATTCAAAGTAAGATGACGTATAAAGAATATATCCAAATCGTTCAAAGCATTCCTTTTTATGAATATGTTCCATCACAAAAAGAGCGATTATCTTTTATTATTGTGCAGTCCCTTTTAAAAGAAGTTGTCAATACCTCCAGATTATATCAGCATTTGGGATTAAGTATGAGCACCAAGAAAAAAGATAACCGTCATTTGACAAATCAACTAAAACAAGCAGGACTTTCCAAAGAGATTATTCGTAAAAAAGGGATTCGTATTACCGGTCAAGAAACCCTTATTCGTATAGAAGGTACAAAAATTTTAATCAAACTCTTTGAGCTGGATGAGAATAATACATTATATCTTCGACAAGCTAATAATCCAATGGAAGTATTAATTTCGGAATACTTTATAACTGAAACACATTTTATTCACAACCAAGTTAAAAATATGATTGAAAGTATAATCCATCAACTGAATATAGAATTATCTTACCCTTCTAAAAAGTTTATTTTTTTATATGTAATGATTGCACTTTATAGAAATCATCTAGGTTACTATGAAAATAAAAAAGTTCATACAACCTTTACCTTCTCATCACCATTTAAATTTGTTGAACATTCAACAGAGAATCAGATTATTAATCATATATTATTCTCTCTGGATACGATGAACAGGGAAAATAACGTATCTATTCAAATCCAATGGCTGGAAGATAAAATGATACAATTTATTTCTGGCATTCAATCAAATATTATTACAGATATATATTCGCACCATGAATTATTCCAAGAAATATACCAGTTCATTTTCAAATGTATACTGCGTTCCGATTATCACTTTGATTTTTATGATAATAAGCTGGACCAAACTGCAGAGAAATTCCCAAATCTATATCGTTTAATTGAACAAAATTCGTTTATTTCCAATGAACTTCAATTATCTTCAGATCAGATTGCAACACTAACGCTTATTTTCCGAAAACATATTAATGAAAATAAGATCTTGGGAAGGAACACAAAAAGAATCATCGTTGTTACGAATTCTTCCATAGAAAAAGCTGATTTCTTTGGAGCTTCGTTAAATCATTTTCTGGATATTAAAATTGTTAAAGCATTGCATATTAACGAGTTACATGAGTTAGCCAAACTTGATTATGACTATATTCTTACTTTTTCCAACCGTATTGCTACACTTATTGAGGAGCAAGGCTATACATGTCTAAAAGTAAAATTCTATATGAATGATGACGATATCAATAAGCTGTTGGACATCGGTTTTTCCAGCAGTTCGCGCAGAAAAATACTAGCTGATGATATTGTATCTGTTTTGGAAAAGAAAACAGCTGAGGAAATGAAAGAATACTTGATTAAAAACTATCCTTCTCACTTTCTGTAAGTGCGTGTTCAAAAAGGACGATAAAAAGTTTCAAGAAGTTTAAGGCGACAGAGATTTTTACGAACGGACTTCTCGCGTGTTGTGGTGACTTCTGCTAAGACCGTCCATAGGACGAGGGCAGTCTTAGCAGAAGTTCCTTTTCTCACCGTGGCATTTTTGTTGGTCTTTTTGAACATCCTCTATAAGAGAAACCTTCATCGCTTATAGAAAAAGATTTGTTGATTTAATCGTAAACAGAAACCAAGACTGGGTGAAATTCCAGTCTTTTTTTCGATTACTTTCTTTATTGACATACTATGGCTGTCATAGTAATATACTTGTATAAGGAATTACTTCGACTGTCATAGTAATATATCTAATATATATTGGAATATGAAGATAATTCGTTGCAAGGCAAGGAGGGATTTTGTTGGAAGGAAGAATTTCAGCAGATTTATTACGCGGACATACAGATACGATTGTATTGGGCATTATAATGGAAAACGATGCCTACGGGTACCAAATTTATAAAACCATCATGGATCGGACAGATGGTTTATATCAATTAAAAGAAGCCACCCTTTATTCCAGTTATAAACGATTGGAAAAGGATGGATGCATTGTCGCCTATTGGGGAGATGAAAGTCAAGGCGGCCGTCGAAAGTATTATCGGATTACCGACAAAGGACGTACTCAATATAAACAAAATATTGCCGATTGGGAATTTACCCAGCGTATCTTAAATCGATTATTAAAGAAGGAGGATAATTAACATGATGATAAAAAAATATGTGGATGATTTATTTCAAGGCTATGGACCCACACCAGAGCTTGAAGATTTTAAAGAAGAAATTGTAATGAATTTAAAAGACCGCGTGCAGGATTTAGAAAAGGAAGGAAAGTCATCTGACGAAGCATTTGCAGAGGCCGTTGCAGAATTAGGTGATATTACTGCCATTGCTGATGATTTGAGCAGAGAAAAACGAAAAGAGATTATTGGAAAAATGTATATTGATACGAAACCAAAGCTGTCTGCAGGCTATGCGATTGGATATATACTTTCTGTTGGAGTGCTATTGTTTGGCATCATTACAGCCATGATTACTTATTTTTCAACAGAAAATCATTTATTCATTGCTATTTCCTCCTTTCTGCCATTTGTTGTACCTGCTGGTGCTGCCCTAACTTATTTAGGATTAACAACAGAAACAGCAGCAAAATATCCGATGAATTGGAAACGGGCACTTATTTACGCCCTTGCTGTTGGTGTCATCTTATTTGGAATCTCCATCTCCAGTTCACAATACTTTATGGAAAACAGCGACCCTGCAGCTATCCTTGGTGTATTAATTCCTTTTGTATTACCTGGCATATTGATTATCGCCTTTTTAGTTCTTACCGAGAAGAAGCGGTTCAAGCCATGGTTAATGCAAGAGCATGAACGCTATCACGAAGCTTACGCAGGATATTACAGGGATACAGAAGAAATAACGAAGCGCGGAATGCTGTCAGGAGTGTTATGGATTGGGATGCTGGGAGTCTTTCTGATTATCTGGATTCTGACCAATATCTTTTACGCCCTTCCTGTTTTCTTATTCGCCATTGTTGGAGAGCTTTTAATTGAGTACCGTATGATATCCAAGCATAAACGCAATTCAGCAGCAAAATAATATGTATGCTTCCATCTGCTTTTCACACCCATCTCTTAAAAGAAATGGGTGTTTTGCTATGCATAAAACCTTTGTTTTCGTACAAATTAATATAAAGACATACTCAAAAGAGAAATACCTATTTTTTTATTTTTGGTTTGATTCTTTTTTAAATGGGTATTATTAGTTTAAATAACGCTCTCAAAGAGAGCTTGGAAAGGATGAACAATCATGAAAAAAATCTTACTTCTTTGCCTGACACTGCTTCTTTCCATTACTTTAGCAGCTTGCGGGACAAGCGATGACAGCAATACAGATAATAACGCAGCAAACGATTCAGATACAAACGAAAATGCAAACGATAATAATGAGGATGCAAATACAGAAGATGAAAACACGGATGATGCCAACACCAATGGCAATAATAATGACGCAGCAGAAAATGATGCTGTCGATCTTACTAACGCATCCTTAAGTGTAGAAGATGCCATCAGCGCTTTTCATGAAAAATTCCCGGATACAAGTGTTTCTTCTATTCAATTAGATGAAGAAAGAGGAGAACTAGTCTATGATATTGACGGTTTCGATGATTCCACCGAATACTCTGCTGAAATCGACCAATCCGGTGAAATCATAGCTGAGGAACAAGAACAGCAGGATGCAGATGATCGCTACGAGGAATTAATGCTGGATGATTATATCACCGCTGAAGAAGCACTGTCTACAGCCTCAGAAGCTTCTGAAACAGAGGGCATTACTGCAAGAGCCTGGTCATTAGAATTTGAAAATGGCAGCCCGGTATATGAAATAAATTTTGAAGATATGGGGTCTCAGGAAGTAGATGTTTATATTGATGCGGAGTCTGGAGAACAGCTGCATGTGGAAGTAGATGATTAATGGTTTTAGAAAGCAGGCTAAGCCTTGAGCTTGAGCCTGCTTTTTTTATATTTCTCCTTACCCCTTCAATCTGTATTTTAAATACATTCGTTAAAATACTTTTCGCTCGTAAATAAATTGGCTGACTAACCAAGATATAATATACAAACTAAGAGCGATCATTGCACCACTAAGATAAAGTGTTAATGTCGATAAGCTTGCAAAAAAATGAATGATTACTGTTAGATTTTCAGTTACAAAGGGCACAATAGAGGATAAGGCAAATGAAAATACGAGAAATCCAATCATAATTGCTGTCCCTATGTAACCAGGCTTTAGTATATAAAATAACGGAAAAGTGAAAGCAGCAAAAATTAAGAACAATCCAGCACCAATCGCCATATCCCCTATTGTATAACTATAATTAAAGAAATATAGAATGACGCCAGCGACTCCAATTGATAAAATCATAAATAGCACTGCTCCAGCATATTTCGCAGCCACAATCTCTTTTCTTGTGTACGGAAGCGAGTTCCATAATATATTTATCTTTGTCTTTTCTTCATTTATATACGCATTGAGCGGCAAAAAAATACTCGCCACCAAAAAAATAAAAAATGGACTGAGCTGTCTGGCAAAGATGGCATAAAAAACAACTATAGCAACAGATACAAGCAGCTCCCGTTTTTGTATAATTAAATCCTTTTTGATCAAGTTAAGCATATTCATGTCTTCCTTCTTTCAAATAAATTGATATTACACGATATATCAGAATACTTTACGCTGATAAATAAACTGACTGACTACCCAGGATATGAGATATAAACCAATCGCTATAGCTGCGCCGCTAAGATAAAGTGTTGAAGTTGATAAGCTCGTAATAAAATCTGTAATGGTAGTAAGGTGTTCTGCTAAAAATCGAAAAACTGGCGGCAAAATAATGGTTGAAGCAATAAATCCAATAAAAGCCGCTATAAAAATATACTCTGCCTTTAAGAAATAAAATAATGGAAAAGCAAAGGCCGCAATGAGACAGAATAACCCAGCAGCAATTGCCATGTCCCTCATGGTATAGTCAAACTGAAATACATATAGGATAACTCCTGCCAGAATAACGGATAGAATCATATATACAATTGCCCCAATATATCTGGCAGTAACAATTTCTTTTCTTGTGTATGGCAAAGAGTTAAGAAAAATATTTGTTTTCGATTGCTGATCAAATATATATGCATTCAAAGGAATAAAAACAGCCGCCATCAGAAAAATAAATGATGGGTGTATATCCTTGATGAAAATAGCAAAGATCATAATAAGGGGAACAAGAAAGCCTATTTGCGTTTTCTGTATAAAAACATCTTTTTTTATCAGGTTAAACATTTTGCTTCTCCGCTCCTTTTGCATAGAACATAATATCTTCTAAAGTAGCAGGTTCCATAGCAACACGATCTCCAAGTACCGCTTTCACTCCAGCTACATCATTTGTTAAAGCTGTGAATCCATAGGAGGAACGCTCTATCTTGATAAACATTTTTTCTACATCCCGATTGATGACATCCATGCTTCCTTTAACTAAAGCATAACGATCCTGCACATCTTCCATGGAATCGGTAAAAAGAATTTTCCCCTTTTGAATAAACGTAATATAATCGGCAATCCGCTCTAAATCACTAGTGATATGCGTAGAAAAGAATAATGTTCTTCTTCCATCCTCCATGATCTCCTGCAGAATATCCAAGAGCTCTCTCCGGAAAACGGGATCTAACCCTGCTGTCGGCTCATCCATCATAATGAATTCGGCATCATGCGATAATGCCATTGCCAACGAAGCTTTCATCTGCATCCCTTTGGAGAAGGTTTTCATTCCTTTATTTAAAGGCAATTCAAACTTCTTGATATAATCGTAAAACTGCTTATCATTCCAATTTTTATAAGCTGGTGCAACAATCCGCCGAATATCCTTTAAATTTAAACTTTCATAAAACACATTGCTATCGTAGACAAAGCCCATTCGCTCCTTAATCTCTTTCTCATTACTGGCATAATCCAGTCCAAATACATTGATGTCTCCTGCATTTGCCTTTAACAAATTCATCATCAGTTTCATCGTTGTTGACTTCCCAGCTCCATTTGCCCCGATAAAACCAGTTACATACCCTTGTTTGATTTGTAAATTAATATCTTCTATTGAGAAATCTTTAAAATGCTTGCTTACCCCTTTAAATTCTACTACATTTTCCATATTTTTCACTCCCTAATTAAAATTCTATTCATTTCGCTCCTATTCATGAAATTCTGCTTTCAAGATCATTTCTTTACTTATTTTTCTTAAAAATAAAGCTCAGAATCTCTGCTAATACACATATTATTACTGCAACTAATTGTAAAAACGTAACAAAATTAAAAAATGGATAACTATAAAAATGAAAATGCTCTGTAAATAACTTTGCGTTTAAAATGTTATTAATAAAATTTGTATCACGAACATTGGGCTCCCAGCCAGTTCCATCCAAAAGCATAAAAATAATTTGAACCAGGATAAGAATTCCTGCAGTTACTACTATTTCTTTTAGTTTCTTATTACTTAAAAATCTTGTTTTTTCCGTCATCCGTATTCCCCTTTATATAACGCTTATACTTCTAATCTAATATTGTGTATATACTATATTAACACTATATACATTATTAAACCATCTTTTTATTATCTTTTCAACTGTTAAAATGATTTTTCCACAAAAAAAGAGACCTCAGCTTTATGCTCAAGATCTCTAATCCGTATCTATTTAAGATTTACTATAATTTTTTAAAAAGCTTTCCGCTGATAAATCATTTGGCTAATCAGCCAGGAAGCTGCATATAACACGATAATGATACCCGCAACACTTATATAAAGTGAAGGAGTGGACGCACTGGAGAGAAATTGAACTATGGAAGTCAGATGCTTTTCTAAAAATGTCATTGTTACCTGGCTTAAAATAAACACCAAAACAAATCCTATCACAATTGCCGTCCCAATATGTCCCGGCTTCAATAGATAGAACAACGGAAACGCAATTGCAAACAAAGTAAGTGTAATCCCTGCTCCAATTCCAATATCCGCCCATGTAAAAGCACGATTAAACAATGAAAAAAGGATAATTGTTATACCAATAGATACTGCCATATAAAAAACAGCGCCAATATACCGAGAAGCAATAATTTGCGTGCGAGTATAAGGCAAAGAATTCAACAAAATATTGGTTTCTGCCTTTTCATCATACGAGTAGGCGTTTATCGGAATGAAAAACCCCGCAAATACAAAAATGAAAAAGGCAGGTAAATGGGTTCCTGCAAAAATAAAGAAAAGAATACATGGAATGAATAAGTACAGCTGAAATTTCTGTATTATCAAATCTCTTCTGATTAAATTAGTCATATGGATAATCTGCCCCTTTCATATAAAACATGATTTCCTCTAAGGATGCTTCTTCAATGACAACAAGCTCGCCGAACACTTCTTTTACTTTTGCAGCATCCTTGGTCAACGCCTGAAATCCGTTTGGCAAACGTTCTATTTTTATAAAAAATGCTTCCGTATCTGCATCAAGCAATTCCGTGCTTCCCTTCACGATTGCATACTGTTCCTGCAGTTCATAGACTGGTTTATCAAAAAGAATTTCTCCTTCATCAATTAGAACAATATAATCAGCAATCCGGTCCAGATCGCTGGTGATATGTGTCGAGAAGAGAATCGTTCTTTTCCCGTCTATCATTACTTCCTGAAAAATATCTAATAGCTCCCTACGAGATGTCGGATCCAGTCCTGCTGTTGGCTCGTCCATAACAATCAACTCCGCATCATGCGAAAGAGCCATTGCAATGGAAGCTTTCATCTGCATTCCCTTTGAGAATTTCTTCATTGGCTTATTTAAAGGCAGTTCAAACTGCTCCACGTATGCTTTAAATTGCTTTTGATCCCAGTGCGTATATGCCGGTGCCACAATCTTGCTAATATCCTTCAAGTTCAAGGATTCATAAAAGATATTGCTGTCGTAAACAAAGCCGATGCGATCTTTTATTTCTTTTTCATGACTGGCATAATCCAGTCCAAATACGCTCACTTCCCCATTATCCGGCTGCAGCAGATTCATAATGAGCTTCATTGTCGTTGATTTGCCGGCGCCATTTGCCCCAATAAATCCAGTTACATATCCTTGCTTTATTTGTAAATCCATATGATCTATCGTAAATGCTTTCAACGACTTAGAAACATCATGGAGTTCCACCACATTTTCCATCCCCATCACTCCTCATACAGCAGCTTTAATAATTCCTGCAGTTCTTCATAAGGCAATCCAATTTCCTTGCTGTTCGAAATAACCGCACTCAGCTGCTCCTCAATCACTCTTAATTTCTTCTCCCGGATAACATCTAAGTTTTGCTCCGCTACAAACGAACCTTTTCCGACAATGGAGTAGATAAACCCTGATTTCTCCAACTCCTCATAGGCCCGTTTGGTTGTAATAACACTTATTTTTAAATCCTTTGCCAGCTGCCTGATAGAAGGCAATGCATCTCCTTCCGCCAGCTCGCCTGAAAGAATTGCTGTTTGAATTTGCTTTAATATCTGCTCATAAATCGGCTCTTTAGAGCTGTTGGATATAATAATTTGCATGTCTATACCTCATTTTTCTGATTGTATATCTACATTATACACAATACAAAAAGTAATGAATAATCTCGTAATGCTAAGCTCCAAAAAACACCGCTTTATTTAGAAAAATTCGAGAGAAATTTTGTATGATGCAGAATAATTTTAAAAGTATGATGGGTCAGTCTCTTTTCAACACACTTGAAAAAGAAGGAAAATCGTCTGCAGCACGATGATAACTATACTTAGAAGAGTAATGAAATTAAAAATATCAGATGTATGAAAGTTGAAAATATCGGTAAACCATGCTGACTCCATGATACTATCCCGAATTTGCATCAAGAGTGAATTATCATCACGTAAATTCGGACTCCAGCCTGCTCTGTCAAAAATAACAAGCAAGATTTGTATTCCTATCAAAACACCTACAGTACTTAACCACTCGCCCCAGGCTCCATATTTTGAAGATTTCCCCATAAGCCTACTCCTCTATTAATGTATATACACTATATAAACAATATATACATATTAAACCACCTTTCTATATTTTTTTCAACCATAGAAAAAAGACCAGGAATTATCCTAGCCTTTGCATTTCATTTTTCCAAGCTGTAAAAAAAGTTGAGATACCATTGCATACAAAACACTCCTTGAAATCTCATCCCCACCTGCGAATCATATTAATGATGCTCCAGTTTATGTACTTTTTAAGAATTTACGTAGAACAAGTAGTCATTCCATTATTTATTACCTTTTATGCAGTGGGAGAACACTATTTGATTTGAGTAATTGTACAGAGGTTTCGTGGTCTTCAGTGACTTATTCTATTACATCTTACCAAAAACGTATTATATCTGTATAATCTTGTAAGGCTCCAGCTCAGCAGTTTCTCTATAGACCGCTGAGCCGCTTTAGCACTTACATGTCATTTAAATTTTCTATTTGTCCATAGCTGCAACTTATTCTTCCAGCTTAAACACCCTTGTCGCCTCGACAGCTTTTTGCCATCCTTTATATAACTTTTCACTTTCATCATTATCCATTTTATCCTCGAATGTTTTCTCTACTTTCCATTGCTTCGCGATTTCCTCCTGGCTTTCCCAGAAGCCGACAGCTAATCCAGCCAGATAAGCAGAGCCAAGCGCTGTTGTCTCCTGGATTTCAGGACGTTCTACAGTGACGTCCAAAATATCGCTTTGGAACTGCATTAAGAAATCATTTTTCACGGCTCCTCCGTCTACACGCAGGGTTTTTAATTCAATATCTGAATCTGTCGCCATCGCTTCCATCACATCTCTGGTCTGATAAGCCAGTGATTCTAATGTCGCGCGGATAAAGTGCTCTTTTTTGGTTCCTCTTGTTAAGCCGAATACGGATCCGCGTGCTTCACTATCCCAATATGGCGTTCCTAAACCAACAAAAGCAGGTACGACATAAACACCATCTGTTGTCTTGACCCGTGTTGCAAAATCTTCACTTTCCGGGCTGGATTCAATCATTCTTAAACCGTCCCGCAGCCATTGAATAGCAGAGCCAGCTACAAAAATACTTCCTTCTAACGCATAGGTAACTTTTCCATCAACGCCCCAGGCAATGGTTGTTAATAATCCATTCTCTGATTCAACCGGTTTTTCTCCTGTATTCATTAACAGGAAGCCGCCTGTACCGTATGTGTTTTTGGCCATTCCTTCTTCAAAACAAGCCTGTCCAAATAAAGCAGCCTGCTGGTCACCTGCAATGCCGGCAATCGGAACTTCCTCGCCAAAGAAATGATAAGAGATCGTTTTTGTATATTCTTCAGAAGACGGACGTACTTCTGGAAGCATCGATTTCGGTACACCTAAAATGTCTAACAGCTCTTCGTCCCATTCTAAATCATGAATATTAAACATCAGTGTTCTGGCAGCATTGGAATAATCGGTCACATGGGTTTGTCCGCCTGAAAACTTATAAATCAGCCACGAATCAACCGTACCAAATAACAAGTCTCCTGCTTCCGCTTTTTCTCTTGCACCTTCTACATTATCCAGGATCCATTTTACCTTCGTTCCTGAAAAATACGGATCAATCAGGAGACCTGTCTTATCCCGGAATGTATCCTCATAGCCTTGTTCTCTTAATTCCTTACAAATAGGCTCTGTCTGACGGGATTGCCAGACAATAGCTCTATAAATTGGCCGTTTCGTATTTTTGTCCCATACAATTGCTGTTTCACGCTGGTTGGTAATTCCAATTCCTTCTATTTGATTTGCTTCAATACCTGTTTTATTTAATACTTCCGCAATACAGCCTAATACAGATGTCCAAATCTCATTGGCATCATGCTCTACCCAGCCTGGTTTTTCAAAGTACTGTTCAAATTCTTTTTGCGCAGTATCGATAATTGCCCCTTTATTATCAAATAAAATCGCACGTGAACTCGTTGTTCCTTGATCAATTGAAAGAATATATTTCTCTGCCATCCCTGTTTCCTCCGTTTATTCATTTAAAATTCACCTGTTCTAAAAGTTCAGGTGTATAGATTCCATTTATTGCTTACCCTAAATTGCTATCTTCTATTCTTATTTACGAGATAGCATGCTTATCTCGACGCTGTTCATTTACAAAAGCTGTTGCCAGAATGATGGCTACTACAGCAGACATGATCCAAAAACCTGCCCCCATCTCCCCGTCAAAAAATGCATGGTAGAAAATGGAACCGTATACACCGCCGATAATCGGACCAATAACAGGAATCGGCGAATATCGCCAATCTGATCCGCCTTTACCTATAATCGGTAAAATAGCATGTGCAATTCTTGGACCCAGATCTCTGGCCGGGTTGATTGCATAGCCGGTCGGTCCTCCAAGAGACATCCCGATTGCAACAATTAATAATCCAACCACCGCCGGGTTTAATCCTTCTGTGAATTCGTTTGCACCGATAAATAGTAAGCCCATAACCAAGACAAACGTTCCGATGATCTCACTCACTAAATTGGCCGGATAGCTTCTCACAGCAGGACCTGTCGCAAATACTCCCAGCTTTGCCCCTTTATCTTCCGTTTCTCTCCAATGCGGAAGGTACTGAAAGTAAACAATCATTGCGCCAATTATAGCTCCGATTATCTGACCGGATAGATACGCTGGCACCTTTGCCCACGGAAATTCGCCAATTGCAGCAAATCCTAATGTTACCGCAGGATTTAAATGAGCATCAGATATATTCCCTGCCGCATAGACTCCCATCGTCACACCTAAACCCCAGCCTATTGTAACCAGTACCCAGCCGGCGCCTGCAGCTTTCGATTTTTTTAATTCTGTGCCAGCGACAACTCCTGCCCCTAAAATGATTAGAATCATCGTCCCGAGCAACTCAGCTGCAAATTCAGACATGTTTATATCCCCCTTGTTAAATAGAATATTCTATTGATTTTCAACAAGTACGAAGTAAAAATGACAAATAAAAAAGTCCACACAGATATAACCGTCTCCTCTCTCGTGAAAAAACGATTTACTGTGTGAACTTTATCTCCGACACAACCCTTAACTTGTCATCAATACCTTATAACAAAATTAAAACGCTGTCAATAATTTCAATTTTAATATTTGGCAGGTATCAGCATCACGTTAATCAAACATTATCGTTATTTTTCCCGAGTAAATCCCTTTTCAATGGTCTTTCTCATTTTTCTATCACAAATTTGTATAAAATAACTTATTTCATAAGGATTCCCTATTATTTAATAACCATTCACATTTCATGAAACCTGTAAGCTGCAGACATATATTCCTTTTCATTTCACCCTAATTCAATAAAATTAAAAAACGTTCCTGCTTTCTGTAAAGAAAGATCAGAACGTTTTTTAATTTTATTTCTATTTTCATCAATACCTGTACGTCAGATTTCTCTATTGACGCGGCTAATTGCTTTCAAGCTACTTTTTTTCATCCCGATTTTCTGACTCCAAATCAGCTTCATATAAATGACTGCGGATTTTAAAGAATTCAAAGGCATGCGTCACAAATACTTTAAGAAGCGCGTAGCCGGGAACAGCTAATAGAATACCAACGACACCAAATAAATTCCCAGCCGTCAGAATAATAAAGATAATCGTAATCGGATGCACACGGAGATTTCTTCCCATAATCTGCGGTGAGATAAACTTCCCTTCAATGAGCTGTACAATGGTCCATACAATAATCAGCTTAATCACCATAAATGGAGAAGTCACCACCGCAACGATTAACGCGGGGGTAATTGCAATCGCTGGTCCAAGGTAAGGAACAACATTCGTAAAAGCGGCAATCAGCGCCAGTACCGGTGCGTATTCCAGTCCAATAACGGTAAAGCCGATATACATCAGCACACCGATACAGAAAGCAACAATAATTTGTCCGCGAATAAAACTGCTGATTTGATGATTCATTTCTTTCAAAATCACGTAGGTTGGTTTTCTCATGGACACTGGTAAAAATTTAAGAAAATAGTGTGGCAGCTTTTCCCCATCCTTCAATAAATAAAATAAGATGAATGGCAGCGTGACAATTGCTAAGACAATTTCTGTGACGGCGCCGATTACACTTCCAATATTGGAAAAGGCGCTATTCACTAAATCAAGTGAACGGTCAGATAACTGTGTAGCAAATCCTTGCAAATCGATATATTCCACTAATTGAAATTGGTTAATGAAATTCCCGCCGATAAAATCATTTACCATTTTTTCAATATCTGAAATAAACGGCGGCAGGCTTGTTATGAAACTTGTAATCTGGTCTCTCAAGAAAGGAAAGACAGAAATGATTAAAATCGTTAAAATGCCAATAATAACCAGATACAGCACAAAGATAGAATAGATCCGCTTCACATTTTTCTTTTCTAAATAATTAACAATTGGATTCAATAAATAATATAAAATTGCTGATAAAATAATTGGCAGCAAAACTGTCTTTAAAAGCACGACAAGTGGTGTAAACACAAAGGAAATATGTGTGAAAATAAGTATGTTTAAGCCAATCAACAATAAAATGACTAAGAACACAACAAAGCGGTTATTTAAGAAAAAACGTTTAAATAAATCTATTTTATCGTTAACGGATTTCAATGCAGCACCTTCTCTTTTCCCCATATTTCTAAGTTACTCCTATTATATCGCAAAAACTGACAGGAATCTCTACCCAGCTCACCATTTTTTTCATATTAGACACGTTAAAATTTTAGTAAATGCTTTTTAATGGAGACGAATAAACGCAAAAGTTCTTCGGCAGGAAGTGTAATCGCAGTCCCATCCTCATCTTATCAAAGGCATTCACCGAATTGGTTGATGAATGCCTTCATGCTTTAATCCCTATTCTCTAAAACTAGCAGCTTTTCATAGGCGTGTTGTCTTTCACTATCTTTATTTTCCTTCTGCTCTTGTAACCTTTGCAGTTCTTCTGCATCAGCTATTCCTGCCATACGTAGCTCTATCGCATAAATTTCCGCCTCTAACGCTTCAATTTGCTGTTCCAGCTTCTCTATCATTATTGACGGGTCTTCTATGGTTTTATACGATTTTTTCATTTTTTTATCTGTTTTTTTGTTAGAGGAGGAGAGCGCTTCTTCCTTTTCCGATAACTGTTCTTTCCTTTTTTCCTTTGCCCAAGAGTAATTCCCCAGATACGTTGATAGTTGTTTGTTTTCTATCCAATACAGATAATCAAATTGTTTATCTAAAAAGTAGCGATCATGGCTGACAGCAATCAGGCTTCCTCCAAATCCTTCCAGCGTCTCCTCTAATACTTCTCTGGAATCAATATCTAAATGGTTCGTCGGTTCATCCAGTATAAGCGTATTGATATCCTGATGCATCAGCTGTGCTAAGCGCAGACGCATTTTTTCGCCGCCGCTCAGCTGTGTTACTTTTCGAAAAACATGCTCCCCGTAAAAAAGAAACTTTGCCAGAATATGTCTTGCCTTTCCTTCTGTTACGGAAATTGCTTCACGAAATGTTTCAAGTACTGTCTGATTCGGGTCAATATCATGAAACACATGCTGTGAAAGATAACCGAACTTTACATTGCTGCCAATCATGACTTCTCCTTCATCCGGCTGTACATTCCCAAGCATCAGCTGGATCAGTGTGGATTTTCCTGTTCCATTTTCCCCGATAATGGCAACCCGGTCCTGATAACGGATGTGCAAATCTACATGGTCAAAAAGCAGTTTTTCATCATATTGCTTCCGCACATCGGTCATCACAACTACATCTTTCCCGCTCCGATCCGAGCTGTCTAATTCCATTTGCATCTTTTTTCGGTTTAGCCCCGGCTTATCTATTTTTTCCATTCGCTCCAGCGCACGTTCCATATTTTTTGCCCGCTTATGCAGTCCTTCATTGGGCGGATTGGCCCGGTTCGCCCACTCCTTCAAACGTTTAATGGCTTCTTTCATTTTCTTCATTTTTTTCTGTTGTTCTTCATAAGCCTGAAACTCCCGGAGCAGCCGCTCTTCCTTTTCTTCCACATAACCTGTGAAATTCGTATGATACACAGCCAGCTCTCCATCCTCTAAATCTACAATCCGCTCCACAACTTCATCGAGAAAATAGCGGTCATGGGAGATGACAACCACCGTTCCCCTATAGTTATTTAAAAATTCACCAAGCCATTCCACCGCCTGCAGGTCTAAATGGTTTGTCGGCTCATCCAGTAACAGGAAATCTGGATCCTGGAGAAGAATCTTCGCTAAGCCAACCTTTGTTTTTTCTCCGCCGCTGATTTGGTCAAAAGGCATTTGTAATAAATCATGAATTTGCAAGCCTGTCGTAATCCGGTCAATATTTGCTTCTAATTCATATCCGCCAAGCACAGTGTAACGTTCCTGCGCTTCACCGTATGCCTTAATAGCTGCAGCCATATCCTGTTCTGATTCCGGGCTCTGCATCGCCTGCTCCAGATGGTTCATTTGCTTTTCCAGAGCTACTATTTCCTCATTAGACTGTTTTAGCACATCAAATACACCGATGCCTTCTCCCGGATGAGGTATCTGTTCTAAATAGCCGATGGTCGTCGCTTTTTTCCAATGGATATTTCCTTCGTCCTGCTTTGTAATTCCTGCCATTAACCGTAACAGCGTCGTCTTGCCGCCTCCATTCCTGCCGACAATCCCGATTCGCTCCTTTTCTTTTACTTCCAGTGTTAAATCTTCAAATATGATATTCCCGCCGTACATTTTCTTAACCTGATTCATTTGACAAATCATTATTTATTCCCCTTTACCTTCTCTGCCGAAGATAAAGACAGCAAAAAGCACACAAAGAGCGTACCTCTCTGTGTGCTTTCAGACGTCACTTTATTTCATATAACCGTACTTTATCCGATGCAGAGATGCTTTTTTGTTTTCGTATTTGCTATTAAATTGCTAAAAAAGGACAGACGTATCCCGCAGGCAGCAAATAGCGCAAATTTCGCACGGCAGTAATATAAGAATTCCATCCAGTCTCCGCACGATTTCTCAAGTCCTAAAAACATCTCTACACCTCCGTTTCTTTCGTAAATTATATTCATTATATAGAATTTTTGTGCTCCATGCAACTTTTCCCAGTGTATTGTTTCACAGTTCCGGATCTATTGTGAAATTTATTAAATTTAGATTAACCATTTAAAATAATTTAAAATTCTAATATTAGAATGAATTTCATAATTGCTCTTTTTAAAAATACAAAGACGAACCGAATTTTCGAAAGTGTATTTTTAAAAACAAAAATTATGCGCTTGTTGTTGCTGAATAAGCTCTGCTTGGATGCGATCAGCAGCTAATTTGGAAGCATTATAAATCAAAGCGACCATGTCAAAATGAACTTTTGCACGCTTTCCAGTGCGATAACGAACATTGTTTAGCTGATAGAACTCTTTCAGATAAGCATTAACACGTTCTACTGCTGTCCGTTGTTTGAAAATATTTTTCCAAGCTTTTGATCCTCGTGCTGGTGCGGTATACCTTCTTAAATCGGTAGTTATCTTGATTTTATACACTTTTTGACAGATACCTTCATTCGCAAGGGGACAGTCGCTGCATTCCTTTGGTCTGGTATATTTCAATGTTTCGTATTTCGGATCAAAGCTGTCATATTTATAGGAATGTTCTCGCAAACAGGTTGGGGCAAAATCCTTATCAAACCCGATCATTTCGCCTTCATTGCGCTTATTATAGGCAATGACAGACTGTTGACACATGCGATGAATCTGTTCATAAATCGGTTCAAAATCATAACCCGCATCCAATGTCTGGTAAGAAGCAGACGTAAGCGGAAGTCGTTGATCCATTCCCTTCAATAGGGCAATAGCGGCTTTCCCATCATTTAAGCTGCCAGATGAAAACAAAGATTGCAGAATATATTGGCTGGATGCACCAACTGCGAGGTGGGCTTTATAGCCAAACCAGTATTCATTTTTACCATCTGCATTCTTTTTCACACCCCATTTGGGGGCTATTGGCACTTCTGCACGCAAGATGTCTAACGGAACGTCTAACTGTGCTTCGATTTTCTTTTCATACAATGGCAGGTTTGCTTCCTTTTCCGCTTGGTCTTTAAGGTACTGTTCGCGTTCTTCTTTGGATTTGCGTCCGCGCTTTTTTGGCGTAGTTTCTGATTTTTCTTCTTTTTTGGCAGGTGCCTTATCTCGTGCTTCAAAATGGGTTGCATCAATGGCAATGACTTCATCGACAATAAACCCTTCGGTGACGGCTGCCAGCGTTACGCTTTCGAAGGATTTTTCTAAAATATCTGATTCACTCAATTTCGTTACCAAGCGGGAATAAGCAGCTTCTGATGGTGTAGAATCGGAAACAAGAAATCCGCAGTTCATTTTAAAGATAAAGTCATCATTTAGACGCTTGATTAAGTCTTTGATGGTTGGGATACGCTCGATGTAGCGAATAAAAAAGGAAATAATCATCCCTGCATAATTTAGCTCAACAGGCGCTCCAAGCCGGGATTTCTTATTAATCGCATGATAAATACGATCCAGATCAATCGCTGAAATAATCGCTTCATATTTTTGGGTAGGTTCCATGTCATATAATTCTTGGATGCCAAATAGACTCGGTTGTCGTATAATGGTCATAAGAAGTACTCCTCCAGTCTTTTTATGGTTTTCTGGGTAACTACCATTATACAAGATTTGGGGAGGTACTTCTTTTTTTATGTTTCAAAAAGCTTGGGACACAAGGGCTTTGAATTATGAAATTCACTCATTAGTATAGATATTCTCTTATTTTCAGCTATACTCAGAATAGAAGGAGGCTTTTAAAAATGCTGACACCAAATAAGACCATTCAGGATTCCATTGTATTTATTCAGCAGAATTTAGATCAGGACCTCTCACTCAACGTTCTTGCTGATGAAGCAGCTTACAGTCCATTTCATTTTTCCCGTATGTTTAAACGGCAGATCGGCGTATCACCGATGTACTTTATTTCCAGTTTACGCTTGCAGCTTGCCAAAACATTATTATTAGACACCGCTTTTCCTATCCGGGATATCGGTCTTGAAATCGGCCAGCAAAGCCTCGGTACCTTTACAACACGCTTTACCAACAGTATTGGAATGACACCTGCCTCCTTTCGTGCTTCTCTTCAGCACCCGGAAGCATATATGACTGATTTAAAGCAAAATAAATGGCAGCCTCCATCCATGCATACCGCTTCTTCCCGTCAATTATCTGGATCGATTCAGACAGATGAACCATTCAACGGTATTATTCTGGCGGGGCTATTTCCAAAGCCGATTCCAGAAGGACTGCCAGTCCGCGGCACCTTATTAATACATTCTCATTCTTTTCATTTAACGAATATTCCTGTTGGCACCTATTTTCTGATGGCAACCGCTATTTCATGGGAAATGGATTCCAAAAAGATTCTTATCCCGCAGGAAACATTACGTGCACGCCATCCCTATCCCATCTGTATTGATGGAAAACGTTCACTGCCCGAAACCCGCCTGATTATGAGAAAGCCGGAAATTACAGACCCGCCCATCCTTATTTCGTTACCATTACTCATGAAACATTTTCTGCAGCAGTCACCGATTTCACATTAAATTATTCTAAATGGAGCAATCGAGAAGAAATCAGTGTAAACAACTGCTGCTATACTAAAAAAAAGAGAAAAGGAGTGAAGAAAATTGACCGTTACTAGGCAATTAATGGAAAAGTTTAACACTGCTTTCGCCAACGGAGAAGTTGATTTTATTTTTGAAGCAGCCGCAGATGATATTATCATGAATGAAGTTGGTCACGGTATTAGTGAAGGAAAAGCAGCTTTTATTGAAAAAATGGAGCCGATGCGCGGTTATAAGGCAGATGTTTATAAGGTTTACCGAACACTCATTGAAGGAAATACAGCTGTTGTGGAGGGCGAAATGCAGTTTACAGATGAAGATGGGTCTGTCACTTATTATTTTAATGACTGGTATACGTTTGAGAATGAAAAATTAAAAAACCTTACTGCCTATATGATTAAACAAACCTAGGAGGAGAATACGATGCCTACAGGAGTATACGCTTATATAACAATGGATGGTACTGGAAAAGAAGCAATCGATTTTTATAAAGAAGCACTGGATGCTGAAGTATTAGGGGTACAAACATTTGGCGACCTGCCTGAGAATCCGGAATTTGCTCTTCCGGTTGAAGCAAAGAACCGTATCCTGCATGCCCAGATACAAATAGGAAATACGTATTTTATGCTGTCTGATACTTTTCCAGGGCAGCCCATTGAGACAGGTTCACAGGTCCACGTCTGTGTTACTTTAGAAGACTCCGGCAAATCCAAAGATATATTTGAGAAATTGCAGCAAGGCGGCAAGGTGCTTATGCCGCTTCAAGAGACACATTGGAGCCCTGCTTATGGACAGGTGCAAGATAAATTCGGGATTACCTGGCAAATTTCAACGAATCTGCAGGAATGCATGTAAGTTAGATTCTAAAGCAGATGAAATGTATCTCCACCTTCTCTTACCTTTATCAGGTAGGAGTTTTTTCTTTAAGGAGAAATTTTAAAAACAACGTCTAAAAATTGGTTAACGGATAAAATTTTATATTGTTCAAAATAGATAAAAAGTGCAATAATACCAGATAAATACTATTTATAATGGGTCAATACCAAAATCTATGGTTGGGAAATATAATTAAATGTGATAATAGCAATTATCTAGCGAAGGAAATACACGTAGACTCCTATGGGAATGCGCAATGGTCTTCGGTGGGGCGAGTAACTGCAAAAGCTCTTCGATGGGACGAGTAATCGCGGTCCCAGTCCCAGTGTGAAGACTCCGCAGAAAAAGTGATCTTCTTTTTTTCTACCCTCGGGGCATAAGTGCGACTTTAGCTCTGTCTGCGCCTGCCGGCTTGCCAATCGCTAAGTCTTCTTTTAGAGGAGGCTGAAGACAAGTCCATGGAAAGCGTAGTGTATTTCCGTAGCGGCCGCTTACAGCAAAATTATATCTATTATGTTAACCATAGATCTTGGTGAAGAGCCTTTATAATAAACGAAAAGAAGGATGGGAAATCGTTGGCTTTTATTGGTTTATTACTTTGCATTGTAGCCTTGTTTGTTATTTTCTTAAAATTAAAGAGTGTTTTAACTGGTGAATTAGTAGCAGGAAAAATTATAGGATATAACCGCGGTGCGAAAGGCCGCTATAGCATCGTCGCCTACAATTATAGAGTTTTACTGGAATATAATGACGAACTGTATTATGTTACCTCTATTGATACTTTTACTGCAACAGACGGTGTAATACCCAGAAAGTATTTGGGAATGTATTGCTGGGCTTATTTTAACCCGAAGGCACCAGATAAAAGAGTTGCTTTAAAAGGATTTCATCGTTTAGAATGGATGGCCTTCTTTCTATTTTTGCTGGGAGCTTTGATTATTATCATCGATTTGGCCAGGATGCTTTAAACCAAACGCCGCCGAATACATAGATGGAAACGATTGACCGGCAAAGACAAATTGTTTGAATTTTCCGGAGCAGAAAGGTAGGATTTTAAGTATAAGCGAAGGGAGAGTATATACAGATGACAAATCAAATTCCAGAAATCACATTACATGACGGTATTCAAATTCCTGCTGTCGGCTTTGGGACGTACAAGCTGAAAGGACAGCAAGGCGCACAAGCAATCAATACGGCAATTACAAACGGCTATCGCTTAATTGATACAGCGTACAATTATGAAAATGAAGCTACCGTTGGAGAAGCTGTACGCCGGAGCTCCGTACCACGTGAAGAATTATTTATCACATCGAAGCTTCCTGGACGTTATCATCATTATGATGATGCCATTGTAACGATTCAAGAATCTTTATTCCGCGCTAATCTGGATTATTATGATCTATACTTGATTCACTGGCCAAATCCCATTCAGGATAACTATGTGGAGGCCTGGCAAGCATTAATTGATGCGCAGAAATTTGGTTATATCCGTTCCATCGGTGTATGCAACTTCTTATCAGAACATTTAGAGCGACTTGAAAAAGAAACAGGAATTTTGCCGACTGTGAACCAAATTGAATTACATCCGCGATTCAATCAGGCAGAGCAGTTGAAATGGGATACGGACCATCGGATTGTAACAGAATCATGGAGCCCTTTATCCAGAGCAAGTGACCTCCTGCAGGATGAAATATTACAAAAAATTGCTGAAAAGCATCACAAAACAATCTCACAAATTATTCTCCGCTGGCACTATCAACTGGGAGCAGTGGCAATCCCTAAATCAGCGTCACCAGTCCGCCAGAAGGAAAATATCTCTATCTTTGACTTTGAATTAAGCAATGAAGAGATGACAATGATCAACAGTCTTACCAAGGCAGAGGGGCGTTTGAAAGATCAAGACCCGGCTGCTTATGAAGAGTTTTAAAAGATTAAAAAAAGAGAAGGCATGTTTCACCTGTAAATGAAGAAATCATATTAACGAAAGGAGGCTGTTGTGCAATGAGGTAACCGATTGTACGACAGCTCTTTTTTTCTTACTTCCATTTATTCATTTCATAAAGGAGTGGTTATCCCATGACAAATTTGACACGCGGTATTGACCATATAGGAATTACAGTACCAGATATTGAAGAAGCAACAGCGTTCTTCAAAAAAGCTTTTCATGCAAAAATTGCTTACGATAATAAGAAATTAGGCGACGAACCGCAGCAGGGGGAAGCCGTTGAAAAAACGTTAGGTCTGAAAAAAGGGGCGAAGGTGATTCATATACGGATTCTTTCTTTTGACAATGGTTCCAACTTAGAGCTCTTTCATTTTAAAGATACCGAACAAAGAGAACCTGTTATTGCCTCTGATCTTGGAGTCCAGCACTTTGCATTCTATGTTGATGATATCCAGCAAACAGCTAACGCTTTTGTGGAAGCAGGCGGCGAATTATTAACAGAGCCAGGCGAGCTATTAGGGGATGTAGAAAACGGATCTGGAGAATTTGTTTATGGACGCGCACCATGGGGCATGCTGATTGAATTAATAAGCTACAATCCGAATCAATTAGATTATCCTGAAGGTAGTGAAGCAAAAAGATTTACACCGTAAAAGTCTTTTTACATGTCCAGTCTTTTATAGCAGCTTAACTGGACCATGCCCGGCATAAAACAACATAAAAAGTTCCAGTCATCAAAAAAAATGATTGGAACTTTTTTATGTCAGGTGATGAAACCTCTAATCAATATTATTCATCAAATTCATAGCCACGCGCACAAACTTTAATCGTAAACCATAACTTTTCTATTCACCACCGCTAAATTAACAACAAAAACACCAAATAAACAATCGGAATACTGACAACCGAAAGAAGTGTAGAGAAAAAGACAACTACTGCCGAAAATTCCATATCTCCCCCATATACTTGTGCATACATACTTATTGTTGCCGGACTCGGCGTCGCAGAAAGCAAACATGCTATCATAAATAATTCAAATGGAAGATTAAATAACAGCAATGGCAGAAAGAAGACAATAGGATAAATAAACAATCGAATCATTACAGCGATATAAACAAAAATGTCCTTCATATAGGCAAGGACTTTAGCATACGTTACGGTTGAAATCATCATGCCAATCATAATCATGGATAAAGGTACCGTCATCTGTCCGATGGTTGCTATAGGACTCATGATAAAAGCAGGAAACTGAACAGGGAAAATAAATAAGACAAAACCTGCTATCGTTGCTAAAAAGCCTGGATTTTTTAAGATAAACATCGTTTTGGAAACTGGAAGTCCTTCAGGATTCATAATATAAATCGCATATGTCCACATCAGGACATAATAAATCAGATTAAATACAGAAGCGAACAGGACTCCCTCCTGCCCAAATAGCTGCAGGATAATCACCATGCCGATAAACCCTTGATTCCCAAACAGAATCACATTTTCGAATACAGCGCTTCGGTTCACCCGGAGCGTTAGTTTTTTCGTGATAAACCTGCTTACAAAAAGGGTCCCTCCCATGATATAGATGGAAAGGATGAACATAATAAGGGCGCCATAAGCTTGTTCATATTGGAAGGGCATATGCATGGAACTAATAATCAGACAAGGTAAAGCAACATATAATAATAAGGTTGTGAACGAACGCTGACCTTGTTCAGAAATCAGTCCCTTACGTCTGATTATCCACCCGATGGTAACAATAATATAAAGGGAGCCAATCTCACACGCTAGTGTAAATAAGGTATCCATGCCCCTCCGCCTTCCTCTTTAACGTATCGTTACAGATTATTCATCTAGAGAGGAAGGTGTGATAAACGGCTATGCTTTATCGTTATTCCGGTATTTCATTAAATCCTTATTTATTTGTCTCGTAGAACCGTAAACAGACTTATACAGTTTAAATAATTCCTTATACTTCTCTACATTTTCCGGAATAGGCTCCACCCTTTTTGCATCCTCCAGAAAAACGGAAGCACATTCCTGCAGCGTTTCAAACCACCCCGCGCCATAAGCTGCCAGCATCGCCGCTCCCATTCCCGGCCCTTGTTCACTGCTTGGCTTTATTACTGCAGCATCGAATACATCTGCCTGAATTTGCAGCCATAGCTCACTTTTGGCTCCGCCGCCAATGGCGATAACCTTATCAATCACTTTTCCATGCTCCCTGAAAATTTCTACCGATTCATTTAAAGAAAATGTAATCCCTTCAATTACCGCTCTGGTAAAATGTTTGCGTTCGTGAGAGCTGTCCATGCCAATAAAGCTGCCGCGAATGTAGGCATCCACATGGGGTGTACGTTCTCCAGCAAGATAAGGTGTGAATAATAGTCCGTTTGCTCCTGCTGGTACATCCTTAGCTTCATTTATAAGGTCATCAAATCTCCTTTCTTTTGCAAAGGTGTTCTTAAACCAGGATAAACTATGGCCTGCAGAAAGTGTCACACCCATCGTATAATAAGCATCCGGAGCAGCATGGTTCATGTAATGCACTTTTCCTTCAAATGATTTATCTCCATTCGTTTCATAGGAGACAACAACACCAGAGGTTCCAATACTAACCATTGTCTCCCCCTCTTCCAAAATACCGGCACCAATCGCTCCACAAGCATTATCGGCACCCCCTGCAAACACTTTCATTTCTTCTGATAAGCCGGTTTTTTCTGCTATTTCTACCTTGATATTCCCAACCATTTCATGAGAAGGAACCAGCGGCGGACACAAATCAGGATGAATATCTAAGGCTTCACAGATTACCTTGCTCCATGAGCGTTTCTTTATATCTAATAAAAGGGTGCCTGCAGCATCTGAATAATCCATATGTAACTGACCAGTCAGGCGAAAACGCAAATAATCCTTCGGCAATAAAAACAGCTTTGCTTTTGCGTAATTTTCAGGTTCATGCTTTCTGACCCATAAAATTTTAGTTAATGTAAAGCCTTCTAAAGCCTTATTTTTGGGTATTTCTAAAAGCGTATCTTCTCCAACACACGCTGTAATTTCCCGGCATTCTGCAGTAGTGCGCGTATCGTTCCATAAAATAGCCGCGCGGATTACCTCGTGATTATCATCCACTAAAACAAGACCATGCATTTGCCCGGAAAAACTGATTCCTTCAATATCAGATAAATCCCCAGAAAATCGATCAGTCAGCTCCGTCAGCCCGGCTATTGTCTGCTCTACCCAGTCCTCCGGATTTTGTTCACTATACCCTGCTTTTTCCTGCATTAATGGATATTCCTTTGATACCTCTTGAACTACTTTTCCCTTCTGATTGACTAAAAGCAACTTTACCGCGCTAGTCCCTAAATCCACACCAATAATATATTTCACTGTTTGAACACCCTTCCTCTCCCTTATAACAAAAGCTTCTTCTTTATTAAAAAAGAAAAAAGGACGAATCATTCATCCGCCCTCTGCAATTCTTATTTCCACCAATCATTATAAATAGAAGCAATTGGCTCCCGCTTATGCATGGTTTTGATATAGTGCCCTTCAATAACTTCTCTTGCTTCTTGAGATATTTCTTTTCCTTCTAAATAATCATCTACTTCTTCATACGTGACGCCTAACGCTTCTTCATCAGCTAAGGCTGGACGGTCATCTTCTAAATCAGCAGTCGGTTTTTTCAAATAGAGATGCTCTGGACAGCCTAACTCTTTCAGCAGTTGTTTTCCCTGACGCTTATTTAATCCTTCCAGGGGCGCCAGATCACAAGCTCCATCTCCATGCTTGGTGAAGAACCCGGTAATTGCTTCTGCGGCGTGATCGGTACCTAATACAAAACAGTTATGCACACCTGCGATGCTATATTGCGCCTTCATACGTTCTCTTGCTTTTTCATTTCCTTTTAGAAAATCGCTGATAACGACTCCTCCAGCACGCAATGCTTTTTCACTTGCATCTACAGCTTCCTTAATATTAACTGTCAGCACCTTCGAAGGCTGAATAAATTCAATCGCATCTGCTACATCATCTGCATCACCTTGCTTTCCATATGGAAGTTCCACACCAATAAACTGATACGTATCTCCTTCCTCTTGCTGGTTCAATTCATCAATTGCCAATTGAGCCAGTTTCGAAAGCAAGGTAGAATCCTGCCCCCCTGATATTCCAAGGACAAAGCCATTGGCAAAACTAAATTTCTGCAAATATTCCTTCATAAAATCAATACGGAGACGAATTTCTTCCTTCGGGTCGATTTCCGGCTTTACATGTAATGCTTTGATAACGGATTGCTGTAATTCACTCATTCCTAAACACTCCTTTATTCGAAAACGTCGAATTCACCTATTCTTAGCAAACCAGCAGCTTTCACTTGGCATACAAACATTTCCCTGGGGTGAAATAACAGAAAGTTTGTCTGTAGCTCGATAAAACCAATAATTTTAATCTTGTCTTAGCTGTTTCTTTACATTTTCAATATGCTCCATCTTACTATTCCATAGTTTGATACTTAAATCGACTGGGTATTCAGCCGGGTAGTTTGTCCGCTTATATTCATCCCAGAAAAGCTGGAGCTGGCTCTTTGCGTAATTCTGTACATGGAGAAGACTTGGGCATTCGTAGACAATATCACCGTCGACAGCAATGTCAAGATGCAGGTTTACTGCGTCAAAATTAGAAACCATTTTCTTATAATACGTATGAATCGGGTGGAAAAGCATAATTTCCTCTTCCTGGTTCGGATCTTCATCCTCTAATGTCAGGTAGTCTCCTTCTGTATGATGGTTTCCCTTATTTATAATCCGATACACTTTTTTCTTTCCTGGTGTGGTCATCTTTTCCGGATTACCGGACAATTTAATGGTATCTACCATTTCTCCATGCTCGTCCTCAATCGATACAAGTTTATAAACCGCTCCCAGCGCAGGCTGGTCATATGCCGTAATCAATTTTGTGCCGATTCCCCATACATCGATTTTCGCATGCTGGGCTTGCAGACTGGCGATGGTATATTCATCTAAATCATTGGAGACATAAATTTTCGCATCCTTAAATCCAGCCTCGTCCATCATTCTCCTGGCTTCCTTCGACAAATAAGCTAAGTCGCCGCTGTCAATCCGGATCCCTTTAAAATCAATGGTATCCCCTAATTCTTGAGCTACTTTGATTGCATTTGGCACACCCGAATTGAGTGTATCGTATGTATCTACTAAAAAGACACATTCACGATGACGCTCTGCATATTTTTTAAAAGCGGTATATTCATCTCGATAAGCCTGAACCATCGAATGAGCATGTGTTCCCGATACAGGGATTCCAAATAACTTGCCTGCCCGGACATTACTGGTTGCATTGAATCCGCCAATATACGCCGCTCGCGTTCCCCACACGGCTGCATCCATCTCCTGTGCTCTGCGTGTTCCAAATTCCATCACCGGGTTATCCCTGACCAGCTGCCTGATGCGCGAAGCTTTCGTCGCAATCAGTGTTTGGTAGTTCACAATGTTTAATAAAGCAGTCTCTAATAATTGTGCTTCTGCTAACGGCGCCTCCACACGGATAATCGGCTCATTCGCAAAAACAACCTCTCCTTCATGCATGGATTTCAACGATCCGGTAAAACGGAGCTGACGCAAATAATCAAGAAAGTCTTCTTTATAACCGAGTTCCTGTAAATAGGTTAAATCCGATTCACTGAAGCGGAAGTTATGTAAATACTCGATAATTCTTTCTAAGCCGGCATATACGCCATAGCCATTTCCAAAAGGGAGCTTGCGAAAGTATAAATCAAACACAGCATTACGCTGATGTACATCATCATACCAATACGTTTCAGCCATGTTTATTTGATAAAGATCTGTATGCAGCATTAAGCTGTCATCTATATAATTCATTTCCGATTTCCTCCTGTGGTTTATCACGGATGACTGTCCGTAAATCTCCCTCCTCCAAGTAGAAGGGGAAAAATCAAATCTGCTTAGGCGAGAAGTCAGATGATCTCATTCTCTGAACAACTCCGCCTAATCCAGCGAGAGAAAAGCAAGGCTCTCACGGAATGAAGTTTCGTTTTATACGTCTTCTATTTTATTACCAAATAGTTGAGAAAACAACATAATCGTTAAATTGATATAACTGGGACGGCCTGAATGAATTCCGTTCCGTTTTCTTTAAGTTTCCATGCTGATCGACAACTTTTTCTAAAAAAGGCAGCTTAGGTGCTTTTCCAAAAAATACAGATGTGTTTGTGATTCTGGAATGATTGGATACCGTCATCAAGACACGCTGCAATTCAGATAAAGTAAATTCATTAGGCAGAAAGTTTTTGGCAATGGTGGAATGAAGCATGTCCCATTCAATTAAGGATACAGCATCTGCAATTATTTGTTCGTGATCGAACGCTAATGCAAGCTCTTCTATCTCATCCAATGAGAACAACCCAACTTCCGCTGCATCATCCGCCGCTTTTCGTTTTTCAAGCTGAAATTCCGGTACAATGGCATAATGCGCATTGGATATAATCCAGCCGCGATGGTCTCTTCCCCATGCATCGTACGTGCCGAAATGCTTTAAGAATACATTTTCTACGCCTGTTTCTTCCTTTAATTCTCTCGTTGCTGCCTGTAAAGCAGTTTCCCTTTTTTTCGCATCCACAAACCCTCCAGGCAACGCCCACTTGCCGGCTTCGATATTAGGTTTTCCTTCTGCATTCATTTTAGCCCGTTTGATTAATAATAGCTTTAACCTTTTTTGAGGAGGCTCTTTTTTGCGTTGTTCTTTGGATTCAGCATTCTCTGAAACAATGGTAAATACGGCAATATCACTCGTATAACCGTCTGGTGTAATATACTTTGATTTCTCCTCCTTCATGAATTTTTCACCTCCAATGAGTATCGTTATTAGTAATTTGTAATTTTATAATTACTAAATATTATAGCTAAAAGAAGACCGATGTCAACTGTTGAAGCTCCAGATTTATTTTCTATAACAAAAGCTGAAAAGAATGAACCCTTCATCAGGCTGTGCTTCATTCTTTCCAGCTTTTTAAATTACGCTTTCGTTTTTTTCGGGAAAAAGGTGTATGACCAGGAATAAATAAAATCAACGATAAAGATAAGCCCCCAAAGCTTGGACATGCTAAACGCTGTTTCACTGGCATACGGGGACTGCCGATAATCATCTATTTCCACCCAGGTCAAATCCGTTAAATAATCCACAATTCCTGCTGTTCCACCCAGCCCATAAATCCACAACCCTGCTTGTACACTGATAAAAATAACCAGATGAATCATTGCACTAATACGATTTTTACGGGCAATATATTTTGGGTCCTGTTGGCGCTCCATTACCTGCATATCTTTTTCCGTTAATAAGGAAACACCGCGCCATTTGCCAATCGTTTGCCGCATCCAGCGATCAAGACGCTTAAAATCAGCGATACCAAAAGTACATGCATAGAGCACAAAAATCATAACGATAATCTGGAACGTGCTGATTTCTCCGGTGATTTGATAAATGTAGAGAGCCAGCCCTGCTTCAAATATAAATAAAGCTAAAAATAAACTGATAAAGATAACACTTAGCTTCTTCTTATTCAGCAAATATCTAGTTACCCCAAATAATAAGAGCATAACAACAGAAAGAATCTCCGCCGCGATAAATAATTCCCACTGGTAGGTTAAAAATGCTTCTTGCATAGCTTATCTCCTTTTTGTAAATACCTTTTATCACAAAGAATCGTCCGTAAAATTTCCCGCCTCAAAATACAGAGTAGAAATCGACGGGAGATGAACAGCCGCGGACTACCCTGAATCACTCAACTAACTTTCTGTGAGAAAAAACCAAAAAATTTCACAGAATAACATTTCGTTTTATAGTATTTACGCAAGAGAAGCAGAAAAGATTCATGAACATGAAAAAAACCGGGAAAACGCTTCCCCGATTTTTTCAGCAGAATCAATCCGCTGCATATTTAACTACTGCATCATGCAAGAGAGAAACAACCTCTTTTTTCGCACGATTATTATAATATTTCGCAAATCGTTCATCTGCCATATACATTTGTACCAAGCCTTTATGAGCCTCAGCGGAATAATTCGGCCAAGAATACAGCAGCCATTTTTTATGAAGTTCATACACTTCCTTTGCTTCTGGTGTATCTAAATCCTTCGTCTCTGTCAGCTGCTCCAGCTTCATAAATAATTCATCTTCTATCCGCTGCATTTCCTGAAAGTCTGCCTCACTGAGGTTCATAAATTTTTTATTCGATTTTTCTATTGTTTCCTCTCCATATTTTTCTCTGATTTCTTCTCCATATAACCGTTCATTCTCTTCCAGACGTTCTTTCTTAAATCCTTCAAATTTTTCTTCCGCTGTCATCGTAATCTCTCCCTTTGTATATTGAATTGTTTTTTTCACTGTAGCTAACAATCGGTTTATCTTTTCTTGTTCCGCTTCCAGTTTTCGCTGGTGATCTTCTAATGCCGTCAGCGTATGAAACGCAGGATCATCCAATACGGATTGAATCTGCTCCAGCTTCATCCCTAAGGAACGATAGAGAAGAATCTGCTGCAACCGATTTAATTCCTTGTCTTCATAGAGACGGTATCCTGAATCCGAATGCTCCGCCGGCTTTAATAAATCAATTTGATCATAATACCGGAGTGTGCGTGTGCTGATACCAGACATGTCAGCTACTTGTTTGATGGTGTATTTCATCTCGTTGCCCTCCTTTCATTTTTTAGTATAGAGATTTACGCACCGTCAAGGTCAATACTTTTTTTACTTAATTTAAAAACCCATCTCGATCAGTTTGAGATGGGTTTATCTTACCTTATTTTATATAACTTCATTAAATATTTGTCCGCCATTTAAGTCAATAATCTTTAAACGGCTCGTATCTTTGATAAAAATCGTTTTGTATTTTTTTTGATTAGCGTCATCACCAATAAATAGAATACGCTTATGCGGATTATCCTCCACAACTTGAACAGATTCATTTCCAGATGGAATTTGATCTTGGATAACATCCATTTCTTCCTGTGCATTTGCGCCTGTTTCTTCTTCCATAGTTACTGCTTCCTTATCTGCTGTGATTTCTTCCGCTTCTCCTGTATTAGCGTAGATTCCACTAAACAGTAATGCTCCTGCTGCCGTTGATAGTAAAATTGTCTTCATTGGTAAAAACCTCCTTAATTTCTTAACAATTACCAGTTTACTGAATGACTGCTTATAATGTCCTTAGAGAAAAATGAGAATTTGATGAGAAGCCTCAGCGTTTATTTTCATGGGGATAGGGAAAAAAAGATAGTACGCTGCTTTTCTTTAGCAAGCCTTTTATGTAAGAGTCATCTCAACAAAGCATAATTATTTCTTACGTACCAAAGCGATTTAAATAATTCAAATTAAAAAATACAATCGGAGGAACGACAATGAACAAAGTATACGATGCAGTCGGTGTTGGAATTGGTCCATTTAATTTAAGTCTTGCGGCTTTAACAAATGATTTGCAAGAAGCAGACATCTTATTTTTGGAACAGGAAGCTTCTTTTGATTGGCATCCTGGAATGCTGATTGAGGGGATGGACCTGCAGACACCTTTTATTGCAGACCTGGTAACTTTAGCAGATCCCACCAATCGTTTTTCATATTTAAATTATCTCCACGAGCATAATCGGATGTATCAATTTTTCTTTTTTAAACGTTTCACTATCCCAAGAGAAGAATACAATACATATTGTAAATGGGTCTCTTCCAGACTAGATAACTGTCAGTTCGGACAACGTGTAACGGATGTAACAGCTATGCCGGATGAATCTTGTTATAAGGTTACAGCCCGGTCTACAGAAGATGAAAGTGAACGAAGCTATTATGCAAAACATCTTATTTTAGGAACAGGCAGTATCCCGAATATTCCAGAAGCGCTGCAAGGCTTTCCGGAAGAGGATATCACACATACCAGCCGTTATATGTATCTTAAAGATACCTTAAAGCAGGGAAATTCCATTACAATCGTCGGGTCTGGTCAAAGTGCTTCAGAGGTGTTCTACGATTTGTTACAAGACCAAAAAGAGGGGGCTTATGATTTAACCTGGTTTACCCGTTCCAGCGGAATTTTTCAAAAGGAGGATACAGGACTCGGAAAGGAGGTATTCTCACCAGAGTATGTTGATTACTTTCATAACCTGCCGTTGAAAGACAGGATGGAGTCGCTTGAAAATTTAAGCACTATTCGAAACGGCGTTGATCCTAAACTCTTGGAAAAAATTTATGAGCTGCTTTATAACCGTTCAATCGAATCGCCTTTGCAGCAAATTACGATTCAAACAAACACGGCAGTAAATGCGATTGAAACGTGCGGCAATTTTCAAAAGGGAGCCTATAGCCTGCAATGTGAACAATGGCAAAAGGGAGAAAAATTTACTTACCCGGCGGATAAAGTAATTCTGGCAACTGGATATAAGCCGCATCTTCCTGATTGGCTGAAGAATTTCTATGAATACATAGAATGGGAGGATAAAAAAAGATTTCGTGTAACTGCAGATTATCGGCTTGTTTTTAAAGACTCCCGTAAAAATCAAATATATACGTTGACCAATATTGAACATTCTCATGGTTCCAGTGCAACAAACTTAGGGTTATCCGTCTTGCGAAACCAAAAAATCATTAATTCAATTGCTGGCAAAGAAATTTATCCAATACCGCAGCAAGCAGTCTTTCAGCAATTTGAAATGAAAAAATCATACTGACATCCAAAGATGCCAAACGCGTTTGAACAGCGTTTGGCATCTTTTTCACTGCTCCAAATTCATTTCCAGACGTACCATATCGATGACCTGTATCCCATTTTCAAAAATCGGCTTTTCATAATGCCGTAAAAAGAAATCCCGGTCAATGGAAACCATCCGGAACCCGCATTTTTGATATAGTGCGAGCTGCGCAACTCCTGAGTTCCCTGTTCCAATTTCTATCGTACGGTATCCTTGCTGCTTTGCTGTCTGAATCGCATGCAATACCAGTTGCTTTCCCAAGCCTTGTCCATGATAAGCTTCATCCACAGCAACATTGACAAGCTCCACGGTATCTGGTCTGGTCGGCAGAAGAACATATACACCAACCACCTCTTCCTCTTTCTCCAGCACATAGCAGACTCCTCTGAAGGTATAATCACGGATCAGCCTTTCTGATGGATCTGCAAGCATTAATAGATTCATAGGCAATGCTTCTCCGCTATCTAATGTACGAATCATCATTTTCACTTCCTTTTTTATAAAATAGGCTTGTTTCTTTCTTGTGAATCTTCTAGTATTAAGAATTATACATCGAATTTAAGTATACCAATTTTTCAGATTCAAAGGAGATTAAAATGGATGTCACCACTGTCGCATTAACCGTCATAATGATGGGGCTTATTTTAGCTATCGGAGCCTTGGTAGCTCTTAAAAACACGATTACATATGAAGCAAAACAACTGTTCATGAGCGTAATTATCAATGTCGCCGTTCCATTTATTATTTTAAATGGCGTCTTCAATACCGATTTAACGGATGATGTATTGCATCAGGTTATTCTGATGTTTATTTGCAGTGTCAGTTTTAACGTTTTGGCTATTGGTATTTGCTTTTTATTTGGAAAAATTATCGGCTTTTCCATGACAAAATCAAAGCAGCTTGCCTTACTTGCGGCTATTGGAAATTCCGGTTTTATCGGCATTCCGTTATGTGCTGCTATCTTCGGTCCAACCGGCGGGCTGCTTGCTGCTATTTTTGATGCAGGACTGGATGTTGTGGTCTTCTCACTGGGAATCTATCTATTGCAAAGCAATAATCATTTTGAATGGAGACACTTAAAAGCGCTCGTGAATATGCCGTTAATAGCTATCAGCTTCGGACTTATTTTTGCCTTCAACGGCTGGGGAGCCCCTGTTTTATTTAAGGATTTGGCCGGCATGCTCTCCGCACTGGCGGCTCCCATGGCGATGCTCTATGTCGGTTTTAGCCTGCCAGACCTTTTCCGCAGCAAACAGCCGTTATTTTTCCGTGAATTATGGATGCCTTTGGTATGGAAATTGCTTATTCTTCCAATCATGGTGATGATTATTCTGTCCTTTTTGCCGCTGGAGACATTACTCCAAAATATCTTAGTCATCCTTGCTTGCATGCCAACCTTTATGCTTTCTGCGGTTCTCTTTTCCCGCTATACGGATAAAGAGCAGGAAGCAGTCGTTACATCGGTATTTTCTACCATACTTGCTTTGGGAACGATTCCGTTTATCGCCTGGCTGTCCGCCTTTTGGATTGGTTGATGCGCAGGCTAATATATACTGCAGCACCTAAAATAAATGAAAGCAGACGAACATTTCACACATGTACGTCCACTTTCATTTATTTTTTCTTAATGATAAACCAATTTTTCGAGCCTATGGTAAGTACAATGAATAAACAAATTAATCCAACAACATGAAACAATACAGCTTTTGTTAGTCCTCCAAGTATAATCCCAAGCAAACCAACGACAGAAAGTGGAGAATATTTTTTATTTAGGGTTACTTCAACGTGATCTCCATCATGCACAGTCAAAGAGTTACTGGAGAAAAAGCTTTGATTAACTGTCATTTCTGCTGTATCTTCTGGAAATACTGCAATAAATTCATTATTATTTCCCAGTTTTCCCTGTGCTGACCCATTAACATTGACCTTTAAACTGGATAATCCGCCGAGTGCACCTGTATTTCTGCTGACCTGAACCCTCATCTATGTACTCCTTCCAACTTTTTAGTTTCATTAGAATATATTGGAAATTTTAACATAGAATAAACTTAAGAAACAGGTATATTTGAACTAATTTATTTGCTGCACAAAAAATAGAAAGCCGATCTATTAAAAGAAAGGCTTTCTATTTTTAAAAAGAAAAACGCAGTAGCTTTCATTACTCATCTGTTAAAAGAAACATCCTCTAACCTTCCGCCTGCATCGCCTCTTCTTTTGTAGCTTCCACCGTGCCAAACGGATGATGAGGCGGGGCATAAATCGTATAAAGCTTTAAAGCTTCATCCCCTGTATTCGTAATATTATGCCATGTACCAGCAGGAACCATTATCGCGCTGTCTTCTTCCACCTGCTGTCTGATTGTCAGGTTATCCTGCCGGTTTCCCATCTGTACCGTTCCGCTTCCTTCTTCAATCCGTATAAATTGATCGGTATCCGGATGGACCTCTAAGCCGATATCTCCTCCAACTGGAATACTCATTAATGTAACCTGCAGATGTTCTCCCGTCCATAAAGCAGTACGGTAATTCGTATTGTTTTCCGCTGCATTTTCAATATCAATCACGAAAGGATTTCCTCCATGATCGGTAACCCTGGAAGCTATTGTATTCCCTTGATTATTTTCTAAATATCCCGCTAAATGGCTTGCAATTTGATAATCTGTCATCGCGAGCTGATAAAGCATCTGCCGGGAATACGGTTCATTTACTTGCGCACTTTTATGATAGTTTTCTTCATAGCCCTGCCTGGCATGCTCATACACAGCTTCGATACGAACATTTCTCTCCTGATTATACTCTGACTGGCTTATATCTAGCTGTTTCCCGGTAAAATAGTGATAAACCTGCTCCAGACCTGCAGCGATTTGATTTCTGGATTGGACAGCATACACAAGTCCCTGTGCCGATGCGTCATTTCTAAACTGATCTGCTATTTGAAAATACATTGGAAGTGTTGATGCCTCACGCTGTAAGGTTTCCTCTATGATACTAGCTGTCTGTTCATCATACGGATGTCCTTGGTTTCCATTCGAATCCATTCGATTCATTTGCTGCTGATAAATAGGATGATAATACATATGGGTCTGTTCCCTGCCTTTCCTTAATCTCCTATCAGCATATGACCATAAATGAAAAATGGAACCCAAAAAAAAGAAGACATTGACAAATATCTTCTTCATCCATCTTTCATTACGTACGCTATACCCAACTATTCTTTATACGCTCTGCTTTGCTTTCTTCTCCGCCGCAATCATCAAAAACATCGGTCTGCGCCATTCATGCTTCATCGCCGGCACTTTCTCAAGCATTTCCTCTGAAGGTACTGACTCTTCCACACGTAAAATCTCAAATCCTGCTTGGATTAAATCATTCATAAAAGCAGACATCGGGCGATGATATTTTATCACTGTTTCATTTAAAAAGGATGCTTCTCTTTTTCCTTCTATTTGATAATTATCCACTGGCCAATATAATGGATTCTTTCCTGTTTGATCATATATCCAGTCCTGTTCTTTTCTCGCCGTAAAAATGGGGTGCTCCACAGAAAACACAAAGCTTCCGCCTGGCTTCAATATCGTATGCACTTTTTCACATACACTGGAAAAGGACTTAATATAATGCAGGGCAAGCGAGCTGAGAACAATATCCATTGAGCTTTCAGAAAAATCGATGTCCTCTATAGCTTGCTGCAGATACACAATCCCTGAATCATTGGTCAGTTCCTTCGCATGCGCAAGCATACGTTCAGATATATCTGTCCCTGTCACAGATGCTGCGCCCTGCTCCCGTGCATAACGGCTATGCCAGCCAAATCCACAGCCTAAATCTAAGACCTTCTTTCCCTGGAAATCGGGCAGCATCTCTTTTAATATATGCCATTCACCGGCTCCTTCCAGACCTTGTTTTGACCGGTCCATTTCTGCATACGCCTGAAAAAATGGCTGATCGTCATATTTATTTTGTTTCAACGTCTCACTTCCTTTCCAATTCGTATATTATAAGCGTCTATATAACGAAAAAAAGCATATCTATATAAAACATGCTTTATACTTGAAAATTATGTACCTGACAGCAACCTTATACAAATCAAAAATCGATAAGGTATACCGTCAGATTAAATATATTGAAGTTATTTGATTCTTATGAAATACAAGAAGAAAATAATGAGGATGGAAAACAATGGTTACAAATTATAAAATCTTTTCATACCTGCAATGATCATGATTTGTGCCTTTATAATCATAGCCAAAGTTTTTATAAATTTGGTTCAGTTTTTTATTGCTTTCTACACAGTCTAAACGAATCCGGCGCATTCCCTGCGTCTTTGTATATGCTTCCATCCATTCGACAATAGGTCTTCCTAAGCCGCGTCCAATATGATCATAGTCTACGGACAGACGGTGCATATAAAATGCATCTTCGCTGGATTGTCCCCAAATGTTTTTATCCCAAGGAGTCTGCATTTCATTTAGCGTAAATGTGGCAATAATCTCATCGCCTTCTTTAACAACAAAGGTAGCTCCATCTTCAACAGACTGTCTTACTTCCGGATCTTCCTCGTCCTGATCAAGGAACTCCCACTGCTTTAAACGGCTTTTCTTCAGCCAGGTTGTTACACCCTTTAGCAGGCGGAGTATAGCCTTCATATCTTCCTTTTGTGCAATATACACATCTAGTTCCTGATTAATAGATCCAACTTTATTCGACATACCTCTACCTCCTTATACCCTTTGCTATACATTCGACATGAAAATTAAAAATTCCTCCTTTTTTATAAAAAAAATTCAAATTAAAGCAATCATTATATCTTTCCAGATATTTCAATCCGTCATTTATTCCTTGATTTTATTTCGAATCTCGATTTGTTTAGCAATACAAAATTTCACAATATGTGACCTGGTTCCTTCTCGCATATCAATAAATTGCAGCGCATTTTTATACATGTTATTTGATTGTTTTATTACATTCACAACATTGCCCTTGAATATAATCTTCTGCTGGTTGTCCTTTGTTTTTAAATATAATGTTCCTTCGACCTTATCTCCTATCTCAACAATTTTAGACTCCGTCAGGAAAGCTGCTCCCCCGCCGCTTATATCGTGGGTAATGACGGTTATATTTTCCCCTTCGGCTTCTTCAGCGTTCGGATTTGCATCTTCTGCAGGAGGCAATGTCAAATCCATATCCAGCATGACTTTTACACGGAAAAATTGCCTTCTTTGCACTACTTTAATTGCATCTATAGAGGGTTTCGTAATGGCTATTTTTCCGTTTTGCTGAAGATGTAATTGGGATGCAAAGTTACAAAGCCCTTTTTTATCATCATGAAAACAGACTGTGACTGTCATGCCGTTTTCAATCAGCATAGGTACATTCTGTTTATTGACAGGTCTTTGAATCAGCAGCTCAGACTCTTTCCGAATGAGCTGTGTATAATATGTTTTTTCCTCCGATGTTACCAGTTCAAGTAATTGACCATTCCAAAATTCTGTATATACTTCATCGCTCATAATAAATCCCCTTTTCTTCGTTGTTTTAAATAGATAGAGTTCATCCTTCAATTCATTTCATTCTATGTAGACACCTAAGGAAACATTCAGTCCAGTCAAAACCAATTTTTGTATTATTTTTAGAACCAATAAACGGATCCCGTTTCTTACTATTATTTTTACTGAACTTTTCTATGTATTATATCTATCATGGCGCCAGCATCTGTTTTCTCCTCTGTTAAGGCGGAAACGAAAATACTTATATCCATGCAAAAGGATCCTTCCAAAAATAAAATCTTATACTATATTTAGGTATTTAGACAGGACTACTTTTTCCTAATTATAACGTTTTTTCTGATTTTTGTAATGGTAATTCTTATTATTCTTGATAAATATAACTCTTCCAGCTTAGTAATCACAAAAAACACCTTTCCGTTCCGCGCGATTAAAAAACGCTTAACAGAAGAGGTGTTTTTTATGACCGAAGCTGCTTTTTTAATGACCCAGATGCCATAAAAGCTATATTAATCTACTACAATATACGTTACCTTTACCGGCCCATGCACACCAACAATCAGATTCATTTCAATATCAGCACTATTACTAGGACCTGTTACAAAACAAACACTGGAAGGAGGAACAATGCCTTTTTCATTATCCTGATGAATCTTGCCTGCTGCCTGTGTCATCCTCGGTACAATTGTTTCTTTAGGAATAATGGCGATATAGCATTTTGGCATTAAGCTGATGGATCTGCCATTATCTTTATTCGTCATCAATGCGACTGTTCCTGATTCAGCAAGTGTGATATCACTAAAGGAAATACCGACATCTGTTCTTTCGGCAATCACTTGGTTTTCCTTACCAAGGTTTGCATCCCAGACATGTACATCGACCTCTTTTGAAAATTCCTCATAAGCCTTATCCAGTCCATATTCCTGGTTACGCTTATCATTCGATGCAATAATAGAAGCTGCCTCATATCCATCTAATACTCTCTTCAGTGTCGCCTGCAAATCGCTTTTATCTGTCCGGACAAAATCGGTATGGATAACCTTACAATGCTCCTTTAGCACTCCAATCAGCTCTTCAGCAGAATAATCTTTAAAAACCTCATGCTGCGGCTGAACACTGTACTCCGGCCGGCTCACACCTTCTCTTCTTTGCGGACGGCCCAGGTTTGCAGCAAGGTTGCTTAAAAAGGAGTCACGGTTTTGAATAGCCATTATGCCTCTCCTCCCTTCTGACGTTTATTCCACCAGCTGCGGAAGGATTGTTTCCCCGGTGCCGGAAAATCACGGACATCCGTCCATCCTTTTAATGGTCCCGGGCCATTTTCAACGTATTCCTCTTTTGTCCACGGTTTTAATGCACTTCTTGCGACTTTTGTACTTAATTTATACGCCGCCGGATTCGAGGCCCATTGCGCAAAACCTTTCATCATGATTTTTTCAGAAGCAGGCGATTTTTTCTCTTCTTCTACAATAATTTCACGGTGACGTATCAACTGTTCATGTAATGGAATTTTCACCGGACATGCTTCCGTACAAGCAGCACATAAAGAAGACGCATACGGCAATTCTTTATGATCCTCATAGCCGTCAAGAAGCGGTGTTAATACAGCTCCAATCGGGCCTGGATAAATCGAGTTATACGCATGCCCGCCGACATGGCGATACACCGGACACACATTAATACAAGCTGCACAGCGGATACAATGAAGTGCAGACTGAAATTCTGTTCCCAGGATTTTAGAACGTCCATTATCCACAATCACCAGATGATAATCATCCGGGCCGTCGATTTCCTCTTCCAAGCGCGTCCCTGTAATGGTTGTGATATAACTGGTCAGCTTCTGCCCGACAGCAGCTCTTGTTAATAAGCTGACTAATACTTCCATGTCCTCCCAGGTTGGAACGAGTCTCTCCATCCCCATGACACTGATTTGTGTATCAGGAAGGGAAGTAACCATTTCCGCATTTCCTTCATTGGTTACCAATGTAACAGAACCAGATTCTGCAATCGCAAAGTTGCAGCCGGTAATCCCGACATCCGCAGTTAAGAAATCCTGCCTCAGCTGTTCTCTGGCAAAGGAAGCCAGTTCCTCCGGCGTATCTGATTTATCATAGCCTTTTTTATCTTGAAAGGTATTTTTGATTTGCTGCCTATTTTTATGCAAAGCCGGGGTGACGATATGTGATGGAGGATCTTCATCTAATTGCAGAATCCATTCCCCTAAATCCGATTCGACCACCTCTGCTCCGATTTCCTCTAATGTTTTATTTAAACCAATTTCTTCGGTAACCATGGATTTGGTTTTCACAACTTTTTTCGCTTTTTTCTTTTTGACGACATTTTCAATATAGGCATTCGCTTCCTCTGCCGTCTCCGCAAAAAAGACATTGCCGCCGCGTTTTTCCACTTCCTCACTGAGCTGATACAAATAATAATCAATGTTTTCTAATGTATGGGACCGTATTTCCTCTCCAAGCTGGCGCCAATCTTCCCAATTGCCGAGCTCTTCCGCCTGCGTCAGGCGGCCATTTCGGAACCTTCCTTGTGCAGAAGAAACGGCCTGCCGCATAAAATCATTGTCAATCCCTTTTCCAATCCGTTCTTTATAAGGAGTTTCACTAATTTTTATGCTCATACGGTTACTCCTCCTTGCTCTTTGACATGTGTATTTAAAATTTCTGTGATATGCATGACTTTTACATTTTTACCTTCTCTGCGCATACGTCCGCCGATATTCATCAGACAGCCCATATCTCCGCCGACAAGGTACTCTGCTTCTGTTTCCGAGACGTGCCGGGATTTTTCTTTTACCATTTCTGCGGATATATCTGCATTTTTCACAGCAAATGTACCGCCAAACCCGCAACAGTCCTCTTTTACCGGCAGCTCAACAAAGTCAATTCCTTTGACATTTTTAAGCAGCTTCGTCGGCGCTTCCTTTACTCCTAAAATACGGGTCATATGACAGGATGGATGATAGGTTACCCTTCCCTCAAAGGTAGAACCGACATCTGTGATACCCAATACATCCACGATAAACTGGGTTACCTCATAGGATTTATTAGCCAGCTCAATCGCCGGCTGTTCCCACTCCGGGTCTCCTTTGAATACGTTCGGATATTCTCGCAGCATCCCGACACATGAACCAGACGGGCCGACCACATACTCCGAATCTTTAAAGGCCTTTATCATCTGCTTCATTGCTTTTTTCGCTTCACTCAGGTAACCGCTGTTATATGCGGGCTGCCCGCAGCAGGTTTGAGCTGCCGGGAAATCTACTTCACAGCCCAGCCGCTCTAATAATTCCACCGTATTCTTACCTACATCTGCAAAAACAATATCACTTACACATGTAATGAACAAAGATACTTTCATTTTTTCCACCTCTTCTATTGATACCGGACATGAACGAGGTACTTAATTTTTATCAAGCTCCTGAAACAGCAACTGCTCTACATTCTCCAAATGCTCATACATTTTTTCTCTTGCCTGGTCCGCCTGCCTGTTTTTAATTGCTTGATAAATACGTTCATGCTCTTCATATAAAATATGTGACCGGTCTTCTGTATATAATAATATCCGACGTGCTTCCCGAATCGTCTCTGACATTAATTCGGAAACACTGCCCATTAAATGAATCAATAAATTCATCTGCGTTGCCTGAGCAACAGCCAGATGGAAATCGGTATCTGCCTGCTCAGAAAGCTGATCATTCCCTTTTGCATCCGCCATCAGCTGTAACGCCGCTTCCATTTTCTCAAGGTCCTTGTCCGTATAGCTCTCTGCAGCATATGCGGCAGTGCCAACTTCTAAAATTTTGCGGACCTGATATAATTCTTTGACGTCATTTTGTTTCATTAAAAATGCCGTGCTGACCGGCAGGGTGAAAAGCTCTGCATCAAACGCTTTTACGTAGGTGCCTTCTCCCTGCCGCATTTCCACCAGCCCCATGGAGCGGAGTCCGCTGAGCGCCTCCCTGATGGCGGAGCGGCCGACTCCGAAGCTTTTTGCTAATTGTTCTACAGAATCCAGCTTATCACCTGACTTCAGCCTTCCGTCCTTAATCATGCCAATCAAAGAATCTGCTACTTGCTCATATATTTTTTCGGTTTTTATACGCTTATATTCCATCTTGTCAACTCCTCTAGTACGTGAATCTATTTTAATTCATTCCCAGAGGTTTTTAAAGTCCATCAGCTTATCAGACAAAGAATTGAATAGCAATAAATCCAGCCAATCCAATCATCAATCCATAGAAAATAGCCGGAATCAGCGTTTTCCGAATAATATCCCCTTCCTTACCGCTCAAACCCACAACTGCACTTGCTGCCACAACGTTATGCACACAAATCATATTTCCCGCTCCAGCTCCCATTGCTTGAGCAGCCATTACGGTATTTATGTCTAAACCTAATTGATTTGCCACACTGTATTGAATTGGTGAAAAGGTTAACGTGGAAACAGTTGCGCTCCCTGTAATAAATGCACCGAGTTCTCCTAAAAACGGCGCAACGAACATCCACATAAATCCTAAATGTTCCGCCATACTCTCAGCAATATACTGTGGCATACTAATTAATTCTTCTGTATTTATTCCCGAATTCGTAAACACATGCACCATCGCCAGAGTAGCTACTAAAGCAATTGATGTTGTCCGCATCGTCATAAAAGAATCTTTTGATGCACTGAAAAAAGTACGAATCGATTTTCGGTGAACAAATACGGATATAATTGCCGCCAGGGTTAAAATCGTCCCTGGTGAATATAAAAACTCCCAAGAAGAGTCAACACCTTCTACACCAAAAATAGTTGTCCAAGAGAAATCAATGGCTGTCTGGGTGAACTCTTGCAGCCAAGGTATGATCCTGGTCATTAACAACAAGGCAACGACAATAACGTAAGGTGTCCAGGCTGCCCCGATGCTCATCTTCGACTTCTCCGTTTTCACTTCAAAACCGGGACGCAGCGCTTCTTTCCATGTCGTTTTTGGTAGCAGCCAGCCTTTTTTAGCCGTAATTGTTGCTACCACCAATCCGGTTAAGGATGCTAAAATAGAGATAAATTCCTGACCAAATACCGAAGCATAGAACAAAGCAGCCAACGTATAAGTAAACCCTATAAGAATGGTCCACGGAAGCATCGGCAAGGCATACTTAAACCCTCTGTTTTCACCAAAAAATAAAGTCATAATAACAATGACAATAAACGGTATAAATGATCCGGCGAATATATCCAACATGGTTATCCGCACTCCAATTGCATTAAAAAAATCCGCATCTGCCCCCGGAATATTACTTAATCCTACTGCTAAAGGTGTACCTACAGCTCCAAAAGCCACCTGTGTGCTGTCTGCAATCAACGCCAATGTCGCAGCAACAATCGGACGAAACCCTAAAGCTACCATTAATGGAGCTGTGACCATTGCCGGAGTTCCGAACCCGGCTGCCCCTTCAATTACTCCGCCAAATAGAAAAGCAACAATGACAACCTGTACACGCATATCTTCAGAGATGCTCTGAAAACCTTGATTTATTCTGTCCACTGCTCCTGTTTTTCGAAGTGTATCCAATAAAACTAATGCACCAAATAAAATCCATAGAATCGTTAATGTTTTATGGGCCCCCTGAAAAATCGATGATAGAATAACATTTCCTTCCATCCCCCAAAAAATCACAGCTATTGCAATAACGATTGCTGCGCTTAACGACATCCCCTTCATCGCCGACATACGTAACAGAACTAAAAACACAAACGGCGCAATGATTGCACTTAAAGCTAATAATAAATACAAACAAATTCCCCCTCGCCACCCTTGTAAAACGCTTTCATTAGGTATGTATAAGTAAGGTCATCAGATGACCTCACTTATACATAGTACTTTATAATTCTATTGATGACAAGATAAAATTTAAAATTTTATCAAAATGAAAGGGAGTGCACCATTGTTGAAGGAGCACTCCCTTTCATTTTGATAAATAAACCCAAAATTGTAAAACTAAACCCTACTAATATCCAATGCTGTACTATATTGAATTTGTCAAAAGTTTTAGTTAGATATCATTGTACTACGTATTATTACCAAGTTATTTTATTGTTACAAAAGTTGAATTATTCTCCCGAGTATCTATTCAGCAGCCGAGCTTAAAACTATTCCATCCCTTATCAAAAGTTTCCATCGAGTAACAAAAGAAATTCGATAAAATACACTCTTTCAAGATTTAGCCAAAAACTCACTTCTCCCAGCGAGGATTCTGCTTATTTCCATCCATTCTAAATAATACTTTGTTTAGAGATAGTAATTATGTTTCTTCCTTATTTTTTTGTGTTAAAACTTCTTCAAGCTGATTAATTCTTCTTAGTGTATCTTCACTTAAACCACCGGCTCTCCAAAAAGAAAAAGTATAATATTCCCCTTCCTCAGCTAATAGTTTCGCCCATTCAGTCAGTGTTTCAGCATCTGCATACCATACTTCCACCTCTTGTTTGTCCTCCTCATAAATAAAGGTCAAGGCACCGCTCTCATGGTCTCTTACCGGTGTTACATTATTTACATTAATCAAATCTTCTACCTCATTTTCAGATAGTGAAGTAACGTAATTATCTTTCCAGCTGAATCCCCCTGTGGACAATGCAAATTCTATAGTTGCTGCTTGATTTGAATACATGTCAGCTAAACTTTTCAAAAAATTTTTATCAGTTTTAGGGCCGGGTCCACTGTGCATTCCATATAAGTTATATGTCATTATGGAATAATCTATATGCTCTGGTAAAGTATATTGTTCAACAGGGAACGATGGTTCAAGTACTACTCTTAACGCTAACCCTTTCCCTGAGAGTTGCTCTGATAATTCTTCTAAAAATTGCAGATATGAAGATATATATTCCTCTGGTATTTTTTCATAATCAATTTCGACACCATCTATAGGTATACTTGCCGCATAATTCATAATTTCTTCTATATGCTTTTTTCGAGTTTCTTCACTTTGCATCAAATTTTTTATAAGGTCCGGACTTTTTTGAATGGTAGAGCCATCTTCTAAAAACTGATCATTCACCAGCGAAAGATATACCTGCTTATCCGTTCTTATTGGCTGCTGCAGTAATTCATCAATTAAATACTGTCCTTCTAGTGTAGTAAAGAGCTTTTCATTCTCATCAAAATAATTTCCAAATAATATAATGTTATCTACATTTGAAAGAGAGGAACTTACATCATCCAGACTCTTTTCAGCATCCCAATCTACCATCCAAACAGAGGTTTTAACTGAAATGTCATCCACATCTTCACTCGGTTTTAACATAGGTGTATCTTTTTCCTCCTCAGCTGCTGAACATCCTCCTATAATAAATATGAAAATTATAACAATAATTATGTTTCTTAGCGGCAAATACATACCCCTCCTTTAATGTTAAAGAGACTTTTAAACTATTTAGCAGAACACAAATTGAAATCTATACTTATAGATATTCTATGAAAAAGTTGATTATCTCATCTGTTTTATATTTTATATCTCTTTTTAGCTTATTTTCTGCCGGCGGTATAACCTGATAAATCATATCATCTTCAGAAGTTATTTGAAGCATATTAACAACTGAATCATAGATAGTATCAGTATTTTGTTGATGCTCTGTATTTAAATCTACAATTTTACCGCCAACTGCAAATTGTGTTAAGTTTTCTTCGTTTACCCAATCTATCTGGATCATACTTCTTCCATCAATCTCAACAGTAATTTCTTGCTCATCAACATCTAATACTATTTGGCGATTATTTTGCAAAGTAACTGGATATTCATCGTCGTCTACTCGAGAACCTTGTTGTGTGTCTTCGTACGTATAAACCATAGCTTTATTAAATGCATAGTCATCTTGATTCCATTTAATCTCACTTAAATTTGTTTCAAACAGTACCTCTTCTTTATCTGATTTTTGTTGATAAATATATAGTTTGTTTTGTTCTATACTAAATTTCAATTCTTTATTGTCATTAGACAAATAAAAAGTCTGTTCTCCCATTATATTCCCTTCAAGATTCATAGAAATACGATAAGGTTCAGGCAACTCTTCTTTTAAAGTAGCAACTACCTCTTTTTCCGATTGAGAAGTTAATATAATCTTCTCTCCAACAAATTCTCCAACTCCACCGTTTATTGACCACAGGTTTGCAATAGATTCATCACCGTTTTCAAATTGAATACCCCAGTCATAATCCTCTTGTATTTTCATTAAAAGATGGTTAGTCGACCACCAAGGAGCTACTTGCAGTCGATTTAGATTATATATATCTGTTTTGGGACCATTGAAAGAGGTTAAATCACGGTTAAAATGAAGAGAAAAATTTTCTTTTATCATTTCCTCATTGATTGCTTCTACAGATTGATCCATATTATTATACATTGAATTCGCGTGCATGATTGCATAGGCATTTGGAATTTCATCAAAATATTCTGTATAAGATTCATGCATTTTATTATACTGATTTAAAATTCTCTGTTCCATTTCTCTACGCGTCTCTTTCGGAATCATATATTCATCTCGAAGATAGTCCATTAAGTAATGATTATAATATTCAATATCTGGCTGGTCAGGAATTGGTATATCATCTAATTCCCCCAAAGACTCCCCATGCTCATTAAAAGTATTGATATAGGATAATTGGTAACCATTTGTACCAAGCTCCCAGTAGCCGCTTCTTATCATTGTTTTTAAATCGTTCGGTTTTAAAAACTTTGTATCTCGCTCTTCAAATTTATCGGCGTAGGTATACATCGTTGCTTTATAATTCAGTTCCTCCAATAAAGATTGAGAAAAAATACTTGAATCTGTCCGCCCGTCTTCAAACGATAGATACAATGCCTTTTCTGGCAAAGGCTTTCCCTCATGATAATAATCTAGAATTTGCTGCTGAGAAATCGTTTCAAAGCCCTGTTCTTTTAGAACTGTCAGCTGTGTCTCTAATTGTTCTTTTGACACATGCTGCGCGGAGCCGCTTCGATCTACTCCAAAATATGAGATAGCTAGAAAACCTTCCTCATTTACCATAGTGTCAGAGGACAGAGATTCATACCTTTCCGTAATAAAAAGCGTACGTATCAACAGAACCGCAAGTAAACTAATTACCACAAATTGAACTAGAGACTTAATTAGTTTAAACGTATTTTTTTTTCGCACATTCAATTTATTCTTATTTGATTGGGACGGCATATGCCAACCTCCCTAAAGTTATTTACGTTTGGCGGTATATAACTGCCATCTATCATTAGCCTTTGACACATTATATTATTGGGCTTTTTTCTGTTTTTTTTCTAATTTCTTTTCCCTTGCTGTTACATCTTGTGGCGTATCTCTTGTCCCCCATGTCGATTTCCAGAAGGTAACCCATGCAACTGGCATTTGCCAAAGTAAAATAAACTCATAGTACATGACAAACACAAAACCAAAAAACCACAGTTTACTTCGTCGAAAAAGAAGGTGTGCAAAGCTAAGCATAAGTGCCATCACTAATAATCCAATTATGAAGGTTAATGGGAATACTCCATAAACAATCGGAACATAGACAAGATTGTAGAGCACAATAATAGGTGCTAATACTGGAACAATAAAGCCTACTATGAAAAACAGCACCATAAATGGCTCTTTTTTAAAGATAAAGGTCATCGCCCTCAAGGTTTCTCTTAGCCATGATCTTTTCCAGCGCATCTGTTGTTTTAAAAACATGCTAAATCCTGAAGGAACAATGGTAGAACAAATTGCTCTATCCTGATAGCTTGTTCGATGCGTTTTCAAAATCAAATTAGTCATGCTCCGGTCGTCTCCAAATGTTGCAGGATGCCCTAAAAAGCGCTGGTCTAACCAAGCATTTGCATGCTTTAAAACTAATTCTTTACGATAGCAAGATAAGGGGCCTGATAAGCAAGTAACACAATCAAAGGTTGCTTCTGCCGCCTTCATGATACGAAATGCAATATAATATCTGACTGTTTGTAATTTAGTCAGCGTATTAGTAAATTTGTTCTCTACTTCGGTTCTTCCTGCCACGCCGCCCATTTTAGGATCTTGAAATGGCTGTACAATGTTTCGAATTGCATTTGGCTCCAAAAAGCTGTCCGAATCAACAAAAGCTACTAGTTCATGCTTTGCTATCTTTACTCCTTCTACAAGAGCCTCTCTCTTCCCACCGTTTTCCGGAAGTTGAACAAATTTTAAACGATTCTTTGTTTTAAATCTTTTTCCTTCTTGATGCATCTTAGAAACTATTTTACGTATTTCTTCCATAGAACGGTCAGATGATTGATCATCAACAATAATTACTTCTAATTTATCAATAGGATATGTCTGATCAAAACAAGTTGTAATTGTTCGCTGAATCCATTCTTCTTCATTGAATACAGGAATGATTATTGAGACTCCGGGTTCAAAATCTGGGTTTACTTTAACATTTCGATATAACATTCCGAAAACATATCTAGATAGCAAAAATGTTGCAGCTACTAAGCTATATGCATAGAGAATTTTATTAAACTGAAAATATATGATACTTTCAGCACGCATAAGCATAACAACTAGTGCCATGAAGAATAAAAGAATGCTAGCTACAGCGATAGATAATCCCCATCTCCTACTCCGGTGATAGCTTTCCATCGTTTGTAAAAATTCAAAAGCATAATAATGTTCCTGTTTGTTTTCTTCTTGTTGAAATTGCCGGACAAGCTTTGCCTTAATATTTACTCTCATTTCAAATCCTTCAGGCATTGCACCTGAGGGTATTTGAAATTTTAACTTTATTTGTTCACCTTTTTGTAGACCAAGGTCTTCTGTGCTGCTTGGCAGTTGAACTAAAATTCCGGTGTTAGATATATCTACACAGTTTAAAGTCTTCTTTTTTCCACCTTTTCTCATCACTACTGGAAATTCTGCTATATAACGTTGTCCATCCATTCTTGCTTTATATAATTTATTCGTATCTTGCTCTGCAATTTCTGTATCTGAACCACGGCGATCTAGATTTAACCTGATTCCATCTGGATCAGGAACGTTTGATAATATTCTGCGGTCTTTTTTTGGATTTGTTAATATTTCTTTTTTCTTCATTGATGAACGTAGCTGTTCACACAGCTCCCTCCTCTACCTTCCAATTTTTACTCTCCAATCATTTCCGAAACAGTCTTAAATGTATACCCACGCATTTGTATATTTTCAATAATTCTAGGCAGCACCCGGATTGTATGTGATTCATCTGAAATGTGCATTCCAATAATACTTCCGGGTTCTATATTATCTACAACACGTTTATAAATCTCATCTTCTGATCTGTTCAAATCCCAATCGAGAGAAGCAATATCATAAAGGACGATATAATCTATACCGATTGCAGCAATTGCATTTGCTGATGAATCATCTAAAAGTCCTTGGGCAGGACGGAAATAATTCTTGGGTTTTTCTTGTAACGCATTAGATATAACTTGATCCGCCTTCACTAAATCCTCCTGTAAATCAAGGGGGTTCATTTCTGTTACAACAAGATGATTGTAGGAATGGCTTGCCACTTCATGTCCTCTATCTATAATTAAACGTGCAAGTTGAGGATTTGCCTCTACTCCCTTTCCAATAACAAAGAATGTTGCCTTTATCTGATAATCATCTAGAATATCTAATATTTTTGATAATGTTTCGTCACTTGCCCAGTCATCAAAAGTTAGAACAACTTCTTGTTCATTGGTTTGAAACTTTTCAATAACCTGAGGGGAGGCCCGATCGTAATCTTGATTAACAGCTAACTTATTTGTTTCAATTTCCTTATTTGGATTAGTATAATCTGATTCCACAACAGCTTCCAAAGTTGTTAATTCATATCCAGATTCTTCTGCATCCTCTTTAATAAGAGAAACAGCATCAATAATCTCAGGATTCAGATAGGTATTCAACTGAATAATTGCCCCTCTATTCATAAATCCCTTCACATATTCAGCAATTTCTTCTGCACTCTGCATATCTCCGTCCCTTGGATTAATTGTATTAGTAACTACCTGCATATCCAGCTGTGCTGCAGCACTTTCAAAAAAAGATGTCGTGTCTCCAGAACGGCTTCTTGCAAATTGTGGAGTAATATCCAAATTTTCTTGTAATACTTTATTAGTCAAATATAACTCCGTATAAGCTTCTTCATAATCTAACTGTTCAACTAATATATGATTTAAAGTGTTATTTTGAATCGTATGTCCATTTTCTAAAATCATTTCTGCTATTTCTGGTTCCTCAGCTATCTTAACTCCCTGAATAAAAAAAGTGGCATGAATTTGAAGCTGATTCAACCTTTCCAAAAGACTAATCATAGTTTCTTCATCTGCCATCCCATTAAATGTTAATGCTATTTTTTTATCTGTGGTCATTATTTTACTTATCGATTCCTCAGACTCTATTTCATTTGGAGGAATTTCAATTTCCGGTTTTACAGCTTCTGCTTCTTCTGCTTTATTACTGCATCCCGTTATAATAACCAATACTAAACAGAGACTCCAGAAAATATACCTTTTCACTACATATCCTCCTTCTTTACTAAACAAACATTCGGAAGCACTTATGTATATTATAACAAATTTCTTATTTAAAAATTAAAATATGGAAAATATTATAATTATATTTTTAATAATCCACTTTTATAATGGAGTCAATTAACAAACTTCAAGGGACAAAGTCTATTTAAAAGTAAAAAAATTTATTCACTCATCTACTAATATTTCTATATATACCAGTTATTTTATATTTTATGTAATTTTCCCCAACCCTTTTTTTATAGCCCATTATCATGAAATCCATTACATCTTTCAAGCAATTTCCACATTCATATTTAGAATTATCCTGCACTTTTAGAATGTATTTATAAACCTTCGCATATTAATTCTATAGCTTACAGAAAACGTTTACACCAGGACTTCTTCATTCTATTCAATTCTACATCGACTGAACATTATTTGTTCTGAAAGAGGTTGTGCCATGGCAAATATACATGAAGTAGCGAAGCAGGCAGGGGTTTCCATTGCTACGGTTTCGCGTGTTCTAAATAACACATCCAAGGTCTCTGAGAAAACGCGACACAAGGTTGAAAAAGCCATTCGGAAGTTAAATTATGCTCCCAGTATGCTTGGCAGGAATTTACGAAACTCGGAAAGCAGGTTACTTCTTGTCCTTATTCACACGTTCTCAAACCCTTATTACACAGAAATCATTAATGGGATTGAGGATTATGCCATAGAAAACAACTATAATATTCTGCTTTGTGAAACAGATGATAACCTGCAACGGGAAGATATCTTCCTTCATATGGTGCGTAATAAATTGGCTGACGGTATTATTTCCATGAATCCTACCGTTCATGTCGATAAGCTGAAGGAGCTTTCTGAGTCCCATTCTATCGTGCTTTGCAGTGATTATTATGAAGATGCCAATATTCCTTATATTGCAATTGACAATACAGATGCTGCCTATCGAGCAGTAAAGTATTTGATTACCATGGGAAATAAAAAAATCGGCTTAATCAATTTTAATGAAAATCTGCTCTATGCAAAGCAGCGGCGTATCGGATTTGAGAAGGCCTTAAACGAATTTCAATTGCCTATTTGTGACGAATGGTTCCATTACACTGACGGGCTCAGCTTTCAGGACGGCGTAGAAGCCATGCGGCGAATGCTGCGTTCAAAAAACCGGCCAACTGCTGTATTTATTATTTCAGACACTTTAGCGATTGGCGCTATCAAAGAATTACATGCTCAGGGCGTCAAGGTCCCTCAAGAAATGGCGATTATCGGATTTGACAATATTGCTTTTTCCAGCATGACTACGCCCACTCTGACAACGGTTTCTCAGCCAAAATATCAAATGGGATATCGCTCCGCCAAAATGGTCATTGATCGGATTCAAGGACTGCCCGTTGAAAGTGTCATCATGGATTACGAGTTGATTATTCGAGAATCGACATTGGGATAGGAGGGATCTAAATGATTGTAGGAATTATTGGCTGCGGCTCGATTACACGCTTCAGGCATGCTCCCGAGTATAGAGCCAATCCATCCGTAAAAGAGATTGTTTTCTATGACAGAAATCCTGAACGCGCAGAGGAAATGAAGCAATTATTCGGCGGCAGAACCGCTTCGTCACTGGAGGCTTTGCTTCAAGATTCGACCATTGATGCTATTAGTGATTGCTCTTCCAATGAAGCGCATTATATTCATACTACAAAAGCTTTACAAGCCGGCAAGCATGTTCTTTGTGAAAAACCAATTGCCGCCACTGTGGAGCAGGCAGAAAAAATGGTACGTACTGCGAAGGAAGCCGGAAAGCTGTTAATGGTGGATCACAATCAACGCTTTACAAAAGCACATCAAAAAGCACGTGAAATCCTTCAAGCGAAAGAGCTTGGCGAGATTCTTTCCTTTCAGACAACCTTTGGACATAGCGGTCCCGAAGATTGGGGAGCAACCAAATCAAAAGAAACCTGGTTTTTCAAAAAAGACCGTTCCCATTCAGGAGCTGCAGGAGATCTAGGCATTCATAAGCTGGATTTGCTCTTCTATTTATTGGATGACGATATTACAAATCTCCATTCCTATACGGCCACCTTAGATAAAACAGATGAAAACGGTCAGCCTATCGAAGTAAATGACAATGTCGTCTGTATTTTAAAAACTGCTGGAGGAAGCATTGGTACTGCCACTTTCTCTTGGACCTATTACGGGGAAGAAAATAACTCTACAACGATTTACTGCCAGGAAGGAATTATGAAAATATACCAGAATAAACACTATCCGCTCCTTATCGAAAAGAAAAACGGCGAAAAAATTTACTATGCATTAGAAGGAATTCAAACCAATACGAATCAAACAAACTCCGGCGTAATCGATGCCTTTATCCGTTGTATTCAAGAAGAAGAAAAGCCCATTGTCAGTGGAGAAGATGCATTAAAATCATTACGGCTGCTTGAAGAAATTCTCCAGCAAAATGATTAGGAAATCTAATGGATTTCATGAAGACAGCCGGTCTATCTCTCATAGGAAGGAAAGGAGGCGTTTTCTGCATCTATTTTAGATATTTTGATAATTACCTCGTATGCCGATTACAAACAGTAACTCTGTTCAGGGCCAGTCTATTTTATAAGATTTACTAAGAAATCAACAAGATTCACTAAAAATCGAGGAGGTTTACAATACAATGAAGAAAAAAAGTTTTGGCTTTTTAATGATTGCTTTCCTCATGCTTTTGTTGGCTGCTTGCGGCGGCGGAGATGATTCTGGTGAGGATTCAGAGAAGAATAATGCGGATAACGGAAATGGCAGCGAGGGCACCGAAGAACAATATAAAATTGGCATACTTGCGCCAGAAGTGACGCATGGCTGGGTTGCGGCAGTTGCTTACCATGCTGAAGAACGCGTAAAAGAATTAGGAGATCAAGTAGATTATCAAATTCAAACCAGCAGTAACGCGGAACAAATGACTTCCCAATTAGATGATTTAATGACATGGGGAGCTGACGCCATTGTTGCTTTTCCTCAATGGGAGGGCATGGAAGTCCCGATTCAAAATGCTATTGACAGTGGAATAACCGTGGTTAACTTTGACATCGCGATTGATGTAGAAGGCGTTTACCGTGTTGCAGGCGATAATGAAGATATGGGCGTCCAGGGAGCGAATTACATTGTAGATAAAATTGGCGAGGAAGGGAATGTCGTTGTACTGGAAGTACCTTCGTCCGGTTCTGTATCCGAATTACGGACCAAAGGATTCGAGGAAACCATGGCAGAAATTGCTCCAGATATGAACCTGATGACGTATGCAACAGAATTCACCAGAGAAGATGGTTTAGCTGATTTCGCTGATATTCTGACTTCTGTTGAGGATATTGATGCCGTTTATTCGATTGATGATGAAACCTCTGTCGGTGTCTTACAGGCTATTCAAGAAGCTGGAAGAACAGACATTCAAGTCGTCACAGGCGGCGGTGGCATGCAGGAATATTTTGAAATGATGCCGGAAAACGAAGACATCTGGATTCAATCCGCATTATACAGCCCTGTTATGGTAAAAGATGCTGTTGATATTGCGATAGACGTGCTCAACGGAGAAGATGTGGAAGCAGAAACCATCATTCCAACCACTGTCGTTGACCGTGACAACTACGAAGAGTTCTTAGATGAAAATTCACCATATTAAGCAGAGGGGAGCAGGAAAGTCTGCTCCCTTTCCATCCATTTCTCAGAGGTGATGACATGCTTGTGGAGTTAAGAAATATCCAAAAGTCATTTGGAAAAAATCATGTTCTAAAAGACGTTTCCCTTTCTATTAAAGCAGGAGAGATTTGTGCATTGCTTGGAGAAAATGGGGCAGGGAAATCAACCCTGATGAACATCTTAGGCGGTATTCATCAGCCTGATGCAGGCAAGCTTTATATAAACGGATCCGGGGTAAATCTGACCGGTCCGGAGCAATCGATTAATATGGGAATTTCTTTTATCCATCAGGAGTTGAACTTAATTAACGATCTGCCCATCTATGAAAATATGTTTTTAGAAAGAGATTATAAAAAGGGATTCAGGCGCGTACAGCATCAAAAAATGATTCAGGAAACAAAGGAAATATTTGAACGCATGCATGTAGATCTTGATCCCCGCATGCTGGTCAAAGAGTTAGATTCTTCCTATAAACAAATTATTGAAATCTGTCGCGCGATTTCGATGAATGCTTCTGTCATTATCATGGATGAACCAACGACATCGCTTACCGATTCTGAAATCGAACGTGTATTTACGATGATGAGACGTTTACGCAATCAACAGGTCGGCATTATTTTTATCTCTCATAAGTTAAAAGAAGTTATCGAGGTTTGTGACACGTATGCTGTGCTTCGGGATGGCAGGCTTGTTTCTGAAGGACAGGTCTGTGATGTAACTACAAAGGAGCTTGCCCGCTTTATGGTCGGTTATGATGTTCGGACAGATCAACTGGTCCAGCAGCGTAACCGCGGCGAAGAAATCCTGCGTGCAGAAAAATTAACGTATACTGCGGCTTTTTCCAATATTTCTTTTTCCATTTACCAAGGAGAGGTTGTCGGATTTACCGGTCTATTAGGAGACGGCCGCAGTGAGCTGTTTCAATCTATTTTTGGCGCTAATGATATTTCATCGGGCAAACTGTTCCTTTACGGCAAGGAAATAAATATCCATACCACAATGGACGCTGTTAAAAACGGGATTGCCTACCTTCCAAGAAACAGAAAGGAAAACGCCATTATTAAAGATATGGACATTCTCGAAAATAGCGCTATTGCTTCTTGGAAATTATATGCCAAATGGGGAATCATCCAGCATTCCATCCATCAAGAGAAGCTGGATGCACTTCAGAAACAGCTTAAAATCCGGATGACTGATTCTTCAAACAGTATTCTGAATCTTTCTGGAGGGAATCAGCAGAAGGTCGTTTTAGCTAAGTGGCTTTCCACAGATCCCCGTATTCTTATTTTAGATAACCCGACACAAGGGGTAGATGTTGGAGCGAAGGAAGATATCTATGATATTATCCTGCGTTTAGCCGATGAAGGGATTGGGGTCATTATTCTTTCCAGTGAAGCAAATGAAATATTAAGACTTTGCAATCGGACGTATGTCATGTACCACGGGCAGCTGCAAGGAAAATTAGAAGGAGAAGCAATGAACGAACAATCAATAATGGAGCTGGCTACAGGCGGAGATGCTTTTATTTCAACGTCTTAATTGGCTGCCCTCCATCACTTAGGCGACAAGTAACAGATATCCCGCAGATTGCAGCTTCTTTTTATCCGGGATTGAAAAGGGGTGTACCTTTTGACAGAGAAAAATATCAATTACTTTCACCAGTTTATCCTTTGGTTCAAGAATCGTTGGTCTACTAGCCCATTGTTTAGTATTTTTATTGCGTTCATCGTAATGGTTATCTTACAAACGATTGTATTAGGCTTTGACTATCCTTCATTTGGAGAATGGTTTACATCTTGGACAAATAACTGGATTAATATTTTACGAAACAATGCCAGTGTAGCAATTGTCGCACTGGGAATGACGTTTGTTATTATGACAGGCGGAATTGATTTAGCTGTTGGTGCAACGCTTGTAGCAACTGGTGCATTGACAATGACATTGCTTGATATTGGAACAAACGGTTTTTTAAATGCGATGGGAATCACAGGGTGGACAGCTATTTTCATTACGATTATCGTTGTGATTCTTTTTGGATATTTACTTGGTTCCTTAATCGGCGTAACTGTTACACGGGGAATGGTCCCTCCTTTTATAGCCACCTTAGGAGCGATGATGGTTTTCCGCAGTGTAACACAGCATTTCATGCAAGGAGCTGCACCGCGTGTGCCGCCTGAATTTTTACAAATTGCCAATTTCAAAATCGGGAACTATATGATTATGCCCATCATCTACTGGATTTTGATTGCTGCTGTTATGTATTATATTTCCAAGCGCACCATCTTTGGCAGGCAGATTATCGCGGTTGGATCCAATGAAAGAGCTGCCAGGCTGTCCGGAATTAACGTAAAACAGGTTAAGTATCGGGTTTATGCGCTTTCCGGAATACTTGTAGCCATTGCTGCAATCATTCAAGTTTCTCGGATCGGATCGATGGATTTTGCCGGTTCAGGACGGGGAATGGAAATGGACGCTATCGCTGCAGCTGTTGTCGGAGGTACAAGTATGATGGGCGGAAGAGGATTTATCCTCGGAACCGTTTATGGAATGTTGATTATTGCTGTGCTGAACAACCTGCTCAATCTCTTCGGGGTTCCTCCATTACTGCGGGATGCATTTAAAGGGGTAATTGTCATTGCAGCTGTTCTGTTGCAGCGGAAGGAAAAAACCGCATGAGCCTTCATGCGGTTTCTTTATCATGAAAATATTGAAATCCTCTTAAAACAAATTCAATAACCTATCCCAAAACCCTTCGTTCTCTTCCTCTTCTTCTACCTCTTCGCTATCCTCTTCCGGCTGAATACTGTCTGTTTGAATCACAAACTGAACTGAATTTGTTATCTCATCATTTTCTTCCGATACGAAGGATACGGGATCAAAATCAGATTTATCATATTGCGAAATCATCTCGTCAATTTCTTCCTGCATCTCATCAGGGATACTTTCAGTGGCATCATATAATTCACTAGTTCCATCCTGTAGTTCATCTGCTCCGTTCGCAAGTTCATTTGAACCGGATGCCGATTCGCTAATTCCATTGTGAATTTCAGCATAAGAAGTGCTGAGCTCATTTACGCCATTTGTATAAGATATCAGGCCTTCATGGAACTGATTATAATTTTCAGCCATGGTATCTACACTTGTAATAAATTCATCCAGCCCTTCATCGATATCAATTTGACCGACAGACTGCTCTAATTCATCGGAAAACGTACGGATATTGCCAGCAATGTCACTGGCAGAAGTTTGAAATTCAGATAATGCCGGCTCCACCGCATCAAATGACTCTACGGATTCATAGTAAACAGCTAATGCACCTTGGGCAGCTTCATAGGTGCCAACCAATTCATCCACAACCTCCGGATCCACTTCACTATCATATAATGCTTGAAAATCCTCTTCTGTTAAGGTAGCTTCTGGTATACCCTCCATAGCTGTCTGCAATGCTTCTTTCGCTTCTCCATAGCCTGTTGACAGCGAATCTAATTCGTCAGCCAATGTTTCCATTCCTGCAGCCATATCTGATGCAGCTTCTGTCATCCCGCTTAACTGCTCTATTCCATCTATCCCTGTAATTTGGCCAACTTCTTCTTGCACGGTTTGAAAGGCATTATTGATTTCTTCCGAGGCACCAGTCAGCTCGCCGCTGGAATTACTTAACTCATTTAGACCGTTCTGAAACTCAGAAGAGCCATTTTCTAGTTCACTCAATCCGCCAGAAAGCCCTCTGATTCCATCTCCAAGCTCCCCTACTCCTTGATTAATTTCACCAATGGCATCGGTTAAGCTTTGAAACTCCTCCGTGAGTGCATCTGTATCCGGACCGTCTACAGAAACAGAAGATGGCAGGCCGGAGATTTCCATTCCCTCTAATTCAAATTGATCGGTATCTGCATGAATTGTCAGCGTCTCTTCTTCCCCCGGCATCACCGTAAATGCCACCTGCCTATTTTTCCCGGCATTGGCTATCGTAGCATCCTCCGCTTCAATATTATAAAAGTAATCAGTATTCAGCGCCTGTGATATTTGCAGCATATAGTTATCAAAGAAAGCTGCTCCTGCTTCTTCATTCTCTTCTACTTTTATTTCAATTTCTATCTGTCCGGATTCTCCCATAACCGTTTGCGGATCTACTTCTTCCCCGTCTAAATAATAGGAAATGGTGAATTTCCAAGGCAGCTCTTTGGAAAGGTCCCCTTGATAATAAAACGTATCTGAAGTCGCGTCCATACGGATTGTATCTCCGTCCTGTTCTATTTCACTCGTATCTGTTAAATTCTTGATAGATTCATAGTTTCCGAAATCTTCAATAACGCCTGTTTTATTCAATTCAAATGCATTTACGACATAGATATTGTCTAATCCGCCGCCTGCTTCTAAATTCGCATAAATAACCTCGTTCTTTTCCTCGATGTCCGCATCTCCATCTGACGCAGACTTCTCGGAAGACTCTTCTGCAAGAGCTGTATTCATAAATGGAATAAAGAATAGAGCTAAAGCGAGCCAGGTCCATTTAATTGTTGTCCTCATGTTTTTCCTCCTTGCGAAACTTCATTCCTAATGATGTCTTTTGAAGCAATGTATCCCCATATACAAGCAATGCAGGCAGTAAGGTGATAACCAGAATAAATGCCAAGAGCGCACCTCTCCCCAGCAGTAAGCCGATAGAACCGACAACTGGATTAGAAGACGTCATCCATAAAACAAATCCGACGATGGATAGAATGGACGCAGAAACGGCAATAGAGAAGAGTTTATCATCTAACGTCTGTTTCATTGCCTTCCATTTCGGCATATATCTTCTATAATTTTTATATGTCTCCGTCAATAATATCGCATAATCCACCGTTGCTGCCAACTGAACCGTACTGACAATCAGATAGCCGATAAAGACAAGCGGTGTTCCTGTAAAATAAGGAATAGCTAAGTTTATCCAGACAGCTGCTTGGATAACTAATAATAAGACGATTGGGAAAGAAATCGACCGGAAATTAATCAAAATCACAATCCCTACCCCAAGAATCGTTAAGATATTTACAAGCTGATTATCCTGAGACACAATATTCTTCATATCATACAGAGACGCACTTTCACCTAAGGTCAGTGCCTCATCTCCATAATAAGCGGACGCAATTTCCCGTATATCTTCTACCACTGCAAAAGGAAGATCTCCTTCTGTTCCCGCTTCCGTATTAATAATAATCCGGCTGTAATGATTGGAAAGAAATTGCTCTGTCGCCTCTTCCTCCAAAAAGTCCTGCGGAATAACACTGCCAACCATTGTTGCGTAGCTGATAACCGATGAAACATGATTTACATTATCCAGGACCTGAACCATTTCCTCCTCTTTCCCTATATCATTATTGGGAATAAGCAGCACAACGGAAGTAGATTCTCCAAAAACTTCTTCAATCTGTCTCACATCAGTTCCTAACCGGGTATCCTCCGGCGGCTCTCCCATCCCGTAGGTAAAGGTCGTGCTGCTCTGCGCCATAAAGCTGGGAACAAGAAGCAGCAGCACCAGAATAAGGACAGGAAGTCTTAATTTCAACAACTTTTTACCGACTCCTTCAAAACGAGTCGGAACAAACACCCGATGCTGCGTCCGGTCAATCCATCGATAAAACACAAGTGTAAAGGCTGGCAGGAAGACAATGACACTGATAAAGCTTAGAATAATTCCTTTAACTAAGTTTAATCCCAAATCGGAACCAATCTCAAAACGCATAAACATCAATGCCATAAAGCCAAAAATAGTTGTAAAAGCGCTTGTACTGATAACCGGCCATGATTCTTTAATAGCTGATTTCATTGCTTCTTCCGGTTTGTAATTTTTATTCCTGTAATCCTGAAAGCTATGCAGAAGAAAAATAGCATAATCCAAGGAGACTGCAAGCTGCAATATTGGTGCAACCGCTTGGGTAACAAACGATATCTCGCCAATAAATATGTTCGTTCCCAGATTAATTAATACAGACACTCCAATGGCCGTCAGGAAAAAGACCGGTTCCACCCATGAGCTGGTAGATAGGATAAGTATGATGATAATAATAGGAACAAGCAACGCTGCAGCGTACATACTCTCTGTCCCTGTCATTTCCTGTTCTGTTGCCGTATTAACAGCCTCACCAGAAATAGCATTTTCCTCACCAATCAAGTCATAAATAGCATTGGTTGCCTCTACTTCTTTTTCATTGGCAATCGTGACAGAAAAAAGAGCATTTTCATCTTTATAATATGTCTCGACTGTATCTGTGTCAGAGACTTCGACCGGGGTTCGAATATCAACAACATCATCCAGCCAGAGAACCTCTGTAACCCCATTTATTTTTTCCAGGGCATGTTTATATTCCATCGCTTCCTGAATCGAAACATCCCCTACCATTACTCTGGCGTTTGGAATACCGCTGGAAAACTCTTCCTCCATCAACTCTAAAGCCTGTGTGGACTCCGCTTCATCCGGTAAATAATCCTGCATATTGTAATTTACATCAACAAACAGAATCCCCGCTAAAGAGAGAATCATAAGTATTATAAAAAGTGTTACCACTGTCTTTTTAAAACGAATAATTAAATTTGCCACTGTCATACCCCATTACCTTGCTGATTTCATTCATATAATCTATTATTATAACTACACACTGTCAGTTAGACAACAAACAGTTGTTTAAAATATGTACGTTTCACAACAAATAATCATTATCTGTTGGATAACAGATAGAATTTCATATTTTGTTCATAAAAGGAGTTTATTTATCATGGCACAAAAACTAGACCGCAGAAAACGTTATACAAGGATGGTTCTTAAAAATGGGCTGATGGAGCTTTTAAAAGAAAAACCGATTTCTTCCATTACCATTAAAGAAATTTGTGAGCAGGCTGATATCAACCGTTCCACTTTTTACAGCCACTATGCCGACCAATATGATTTACTGACCAATATTGAGGACGAAATTATCGATGAACTAAATCAGGCACTGCTTCAGTATGACTATACACAGGAAAAAGAAGCGCTGGCGATGTTAAATTATTTACTCAAATATGTCTGCAGCCGTCATGAGCATTTTCGGATTCTGTTCAGCGAACACGGCAATAAAAGATTCACACATAAAGTCATGTTCGCCGCCCAAACTCATATTATGAATGACTTTAACGGGCCAGAACATAAAATGAGCGAAACCGCTGCAAAGTACATGACAATCTATTCTATCAGCGGGAGTATTACAGTGATTGAATACTGGCTGGAAAATGGAATGAAGGAATCACCGGATGAAATGGCAAGGATTATTACGGAAATAAGTAAGCATTGTTGAATTCAGTGAAAGTCAATCACTTTCACTAAGCTTCTTACATCGTACGATAACACCAAAACCTGCCCATTTCTACGCCAAAAACAAACGATTAAATGATCGTTTTTCGTTCTGTATAAAAAAACATAAAAAATGCAATATGAACATCCTATTGTCATTGAAAAATGCACAAACCTAAGTTAAAACGTCATTTATACGGCTGTTTTTCACGCAGGAAATCCAATTTCACCGTTTTGCTTTCCCCGCCCAAAGCCGCTATGATGAAAATCAAATGTAATATTACCTGGGGATGTGATAAACTAATGATAACCACCGTAAAAGAAAATACAAACAATTACGATGCAAAGGATACGGATTATGACGGACTTTGGAAAAATTTGATTGAAGAACTGTTTCAAGAATTTATGGAATTTTTCGCACCCGATTTGTACCCGGAAATTGATTTTGAAAAAGGAACAGATTTCCCGAATATAGAACTTTTTCAGTTTGTGATTAACTCAAGAAAAGGAAGAAAATATTCAGATAGGTTAGCCAAAGTGACAATGAAGAACGGAACAGAAAAATACATCTTCGTTCATATCGAAGTGCAGGCTGTTGGGAAGCAAGACTTTGCTGAACGCATGTTTAAGTACTTTTATCGAATCTATGACAAACATAAGCATCCGATTTATTCCATCGCCCTGCTGACAGATGCAAGTCATCAGAATTATGAAGATACATTTCGTTATTCTTTCTATGGAACAGAATTAACTTACTTATACAATGTCTATCGATTTTACGGAAAGGATAAGGAGAAGCTGAAAAAATCTGATAATCCATTCGCTTTAGCGGTGCTTGCAGGAATCTATGTCAGTGAAAACACCGGCAGGACAAAGGAAGACCATGAAAAAAGGTTCCAGTTTAAACAGCAGCTTATCAGCCTGGCACTCGAAAAATATTCGCACCGTGACACCTATCTTTCAGCCCTATTGTATTTTATCGATTATATCCTGCAGGTCCCAGCGGAATTACAGGAAAAACTGTACGAATTATTACCAATCGCACAAAATGAAAAGGAGGAAGGAAAAATCATGGGAATGGAAAAATTGAGAGATACGCCGACATTTGGAAGACTGTTTAGAGAAATCGAGGAAGAGGCAACAAAAAAGGGATTAGAAAAAGGCATGGAACAAGGTATGGAAAAAGGGATGGAGGAAGCGGAACGGAATTTTGCCAAAAAGCTTTTAGACAGGAATTATTCAGATGAAGAAATATCCGAATTGACCAGTCTCGAGCTTAAGGACGTAAGCGAGCTCCGAAAATCGCTTAAAAATTAATGCAAGGGTAAAACGAGCAGCTTTTTTATTTCTATTTTTATATAGGGGGTAAGTTTAACTTACCCCCTATATAAATGTAACTGAGGTTGTTATTTAAATGCTGGGTAATAACCCATCTTCTAAATAACAGCTTTGGTTACATAAAACGAAACTTCACTCAGTGGGAGTTTTTCGACGCACAAATGTTTCCGATGGGGCGAGTAACCGCAGTCCCAGTCCCAGGATGTGCTAGTGCAGACGTTGCGACAAATGTTTTCGGTGGGGTGAGTAATCGCAACCCCAGGACGTCGCGAACTTAGTCTGTTTCCTTAGTTCCCCACTGAGTTAGCCTAAGTGATTCAGGGAGTTAGCGTCCGTTATCTCCCGCCTAAATAAATTTATTTTTACGCTTTATTTTGAGGCGGGAGTTTTACGGACGGTTCTCCGTGATAAACTTACTTAAATCCGGATACCCTGTCACTGCCCATCCGCCATCTACAAGTAAGCTGGCTCCATTCACATAGGAGGCTTCTTCGCTGACAAGGAATAACGCTGGGCCAGCTATTTCTTTCGGATCTCCGGCTCTCTCCATTGGGATACGCTCCAAATAAGCTTCATTGATTGCATCAACGTCTGTTAAGCCAGAGGTTAACGGCGTTGATACAAGTCCAGGCAGGATGGCGTTGACACGAATATTGTGCTTGGACATTTCAAGTGCAGCATTTTTTGTAAGCATCTCCACTCCTGCTTTTGCAGAAGAATAAGCTGCCCCGTAATGCATTGGAACATGCGCGTTTAAAGAAGCAACATTGACAATTGCTCCACCGCCATGCTCTTTCATATATTTTGCTTCATGTTTTAGAGATAGGAAGACACCTTTTAAACACAAGTCAACAGTGAAATCCCAATCCTCCTCCGGCTGATCAATAATTGCTCCTGATTTCGATGCACCAGCTACATTAAAAGCTATATCCAATCCGCCAAATGCTTCTACCGTCTTATTAACAAGGTTTTTAATATCCTCTTCTTTGGTTACATTGGTGACGACACCAAGCAGCTCCCCTTTATGCTCCTGTTCCAACTCTTTCAGCTTTTCTTCATTTAAATCTGCTACACCTACTTTTGCCCCAGCTTCCAATAAGTTTTGTACCATCGCATAGCCAATTCCTGAAGCTCCTCCAGTTACAATTGCAACTTTACCTGCTAATGTTGTCATTTTTACTTCCTCCTTTTCTTTCTATTTTAAGCATACGCTTTTGTTTTTATTATTTCAAAATTTGTAACTCTCATAACCAAATACATAGTTACATTTTATGTGTATAAATAATCACTGAAAAACTACCTTTTAAAAGGAAAAATTTTGCTAAGGACTTCCTAAAAAAACTTTTTCTAATTATGTATGTTTTAAACTCCTTAAAAGAGGAATAGTATAACTAGATGCAAAAAACTATATCTAATTATTTAAAGCAACTTTATTTGGAGGTCTTTTCTATGTCAAAAGTGGCAATTATTACAGGTTCTGCAGGCGGTTTAGGAAAAGGTATCGCAAAACGTCTTGGTGAAGACGGTTTCAAAATCGTTCTGCATGATATTAATAAAGAGATGCTGGACAGTACATTAAAAGAATTCAAGGATGCTGGTGTGGATTCCATTGCCGTTGTCGGCGATGTATCCAAACGCGAGGATCAAATTAATCTTGTCAAAGAAGCAGTGGACGCTTTTGGACAGCTCGATGTTTTTGTGAACAATGCTGGAATTGATGTTGTTTCTCCATTCCTTGAAATTGACGAAAATCAACTGAATAAAACATTTGCGGTAAACGTAAATGGTACTGTATTTGGTACACAGGCTGCTGCGGATCAATTTATTAAACAGGATACCAAAGGGAAAATCATTAACGCATGCAGTATCGCCGGCCATGAATCCTTTGAAATGCTGGGGACTTATTCAGCTACCAAGCATGCAGTCCGTTCTTTCACCCATTCTGCTTCCAAAGAATTGGCACCATATCAGATTCGTGTCAATGCGTATTGCCCAGGTGTTGCAGGTACAGCAATGTGGGATCGTATCGATGAAGAAATGGTGAAATACTATGATAACATGGAACGCGGAGATGCTTATAAGCAATTTGTTGACGGTATCTCATTAGGTCGTTCTCAAGAGCCGGAGGATGTCGCAAATCTTGTATCCTTCTTGGCTTCAGATGATTCAGACTATATTACGGGCCAAGCTATTATCACAGATGGCGGAATTGTGTACAGATAATAGAAGTCAGCATTGAAAGCATTAAATGTATATAAAAAGCAGCCGTATCTAATCCAGATGCGGCTGCTTTTAACTACTCAAGGATAGGAATAAAATACATAACAGGATAATCACTCGGGTGGATATCATGGATGATTTTCTTTACCTTCTCAATCTGGTGAATCATACAACGAAACTCCGCCTTATAGAGAGTTTGAAAAAATTCGCTTTCTATCGGCAAAGCCATTTCCAAAGAAGCTAACTCCAAAGGGCGGGAATAATGATTGTATTTTGTATAAGAAAGTACGTTATCCTGATTGCCGTAGTGCAGAAATCCATGTTCATGAAGCTGCTCCCGCAAACTGCTGATATATTCCTCAGCAATCAGCACCTCTACCTTCACAAAATTCATTTTCATCCATATCCCCCCTTTTTTGAACATCTCTCTATTTTAAAATGATACGTTTTTTATCGCAATGATTACTCGTTTACAGGCGTAAGATGGTCTGTATTATTATAATCAACCACACGCCATTCCCCTTTTTCACAAGTAAATTTTGTAATCGATGTATTTTGAAGAAAGGTAATCCCTGTACCCAGCTCTCCTTTTGAAATCACAGACAACAGGCTATTGATTAATGCGCCATGGGAAACGATAAGAACACGTTCGTCCGGATATCTCACGCACACTTCCTCTAACCCTTTTATCCCTCTCTGCTTTAAATCCTCAAACGTCTCCACATTCGGGATGGCTTCACGATCAGGGAAATAACGATTTCTATCCTCTATCGTCATCCCCTCCGCATCTCCATAAGACCGCTCTACAAAAGCCCTCATTTCATAAAGCGGCAGCTGCAGATCCTGATTAATAATTTCCGCCGTTACCTTTGCACGAGCTAAGGGGCTGGTAATTAATACAGTCGGTTCAAACTGCTTTGCAGCGGCGCAGCAAACCCCTGCTTGCGATTTTCCCGTTTCATTTAAAGGGATATCTGTCTTGCCTTGAATTCTTTTTTCTTTATTCCAATTTGTTTCTCCATGGCGTATCATACAAATCTCTGTCAAAGTCATTTCCCCACTTTCGAACTATTTTTCCAGTTACCCCTATTCTAGCACTATTTCTATCTTTATATCTATTAAGTTGTGCTTGGTTGGCATGAAAAAACAGGCTCAAGGGTTCCAATCTCCCTCAGCCTGTTTTGGTTGTTTATTTATTTTCGATACAATGTGATAACGCATTTTCCTTTATGAACGTGTTTTTTACTCTCCCCATATTTCTCTAGCCGTATCCACGATATATTTCAGCTTGTTCCATTGCTCTTCCTCTGTTAACAGATTCCCATGATGGGTCGATGCAAAGCCGCATTGCGGGCTGATGCATAGCTGATCTTTTGGAACATACTGCGACGCTTCTTCAATTCTTGCTTTAATATTTGCTTTATCTTCTAATTCCCCATGCTTTGAGGTAAATACACCCAATACTACACGTGGTCCGCCATTTGGAATGTAATCCAGCGGTTCAAAACCGCCAGAGCGGTCATCATCATATTCCAAGAAGAAACCATCTACTTTTTCTTTGGCAAATAAAGTGGGGGCTATTTTTGCATAGCTTCCTTCAAATGCCCATTTCGAACGATAATTTCCGCGGCAAAGATGCGTGGTAATCGTTAAGTCTTCTGGTTTGCCTTCCAACACGCTGTTTAGTACATACAGTGCCAAGTCAATAAAATACTGACGATCCTTTCCATCTTCCGTGGTCGGGAAATTCTCTACATTTAGCCCTGCAATGTAGACATCATCCAGCTGGAGGTAGCGGCATCCCGCATCATAAAAAGCTTTGATTGCATCACGGTAGGTTTGGATGACGTCCTCTGCATATTCTGCAATACTTGGATAAACCTCGGGATTCACAATTCCTTTCCCAAATAATTGATTCGGACTTGGAATCGTTTGTTTGGCAATCGCACGGTCTCCGACGATTTCTTTGAATTCCACAAACTCCTTAACATGCGGGTGATCCGGATTAAAGGAAACCTTCCCTGTGACACGCACATTATAGCGTTCTGTTTCTTCTGCTACAAATTGAAATCCTGTATCCGGCACATATCCTTCCACACCGTTTAGATGCTCTTGGAAATCCGTATGCCAGAAGCGGCGTCTGAATTCACCGTCTGTAACAGCACTTAAGCCGACTTCAATCTGCTTATCAACAATACGCTTGATTTCTTCTGTTTCAATCTGATGAAGGTCCGCTTTGGAAATAGCTCCTTCTTGAAAGTTCTTTCTAGCTTGATGAATCCGTTCCGGCCGCAATAAACTTCCGACATGATCTGCACGAAATGGTGCTTTCACTGCTGTTTTTGTCATTTTATTCTTTCCCCCTTTTTTATATAGATAGTATTTATTATGGTAAAATCGCAAACGAGCGGACTGGAAAACCGCTTGCTTTTTCAGGCTTGGGACTAATATTGAAAATCACAGCTCCTTTTGCCGGCAATTGATCCAGATTCGTCAGCAGCTCTACTTGAAAAGTATCCTGTTCTAATACATAATACTCGCCGATTAAAGAACCATTTTTTCTCGCATCCACAGCAGCATCTGTATCAAACGTTTCATGACCCACTGCTTTAATCTGTCTTTCTTCAAATAAGAACTTCAGAGCATCGAGTCCCCATCCGGGTAAATGACTGTCTCCATTCTCATCCTTATTCTCAAACGCTTCTTTATCCGGCCAGCGCTTGCTCCAATCTGTCCGTAAAGCGACAAATGTGTCCGCTTCAATTTTCCCATGCACCTCTTCAAAAGCTAAAATGTCCTCCACCGTTAAAATATAATCATGGTTTTCTCTGACTGCTTCTGATTTATCAATCACAACGATTGGGAGGACAACTTCTTTTAAACCCAGCTCCTCTAAATAGCGCTGATCACGAACAAAATGAATAGGTGCATCAATATGCGTGCCATATTGTCCGGAAACACTGAACTGCTGTGCAAAAAAACCGTCATCATGCGTATATAATGCTTCAAACTCCGCATCTTTAAATGCGGCAAAATGCGGCGAACTTGGTCCGAATGTATGTGTTAAATCTACCCATGTTTTTGATTTTAGTGTTTCTAACGCATCTAAGATTTCATTTTCTTTGGTAACTGTCACGATAAGCCGCCTCCCAATATATTGTTTTACGCTTTTGTTTTGTAATCTGTAATATGATCCTGCAATGTTTCGTCTTCGCCAAATAAAAAGTGTTTATGCATATCTGGAGAATAAATTGAATTAATTGTTTCGATGCCGACAGCCTCCGCAACCGCACGCAGCATTGCCGGTGAAGCTCCACAGCATAAACCGATATAATTCACGCCGATGCTATGCGCTTGTTTCGCCCATTCTGCCAGCTCATAACGATTATGATATAGCGGGTCCAGAGAAGTCGGGAAGGTTGTTTCCGTTGGTAAATGACAGCTGCATCCTCCATCCGGCAAGTTAAAGAAGGTCGGATTCTCTTCTGTTGTCCGGTATGGAATCGGCAATGCTCCAACGTGCCCGTCTACTTTGTCCCGAATCTTTTCTAAATATGGCTGCATCGTGTCCGGCCCGCGGAAACAATTCATCCCAACAACCAAGGCGCCGTTATCTTCTAAAATCTTACATGACTCTTCCACTGTGTAACCATCACGTAAAATGTTTTCACCCATTAATCCCAAGGTAATAACTGCCGGTAAATCATATTTTTTAATTTCCTCTAAAGCAATCAATGCTTCTTCATGGTAATAAAAAGTTTCTCCGTTAATATAGTCAACATCCTCATCCTTACACCATGACACCATTTCATTGAACATGGCTCTGACTTTATCCTTGGATTCCTGATCTTCCGGATTAAAAATATTGGTGTTCGATATATTTCCTGCAACCAGAGCTTCCTCTGTCGGATGTTCCTTTGCTACTTCCTTCGCTAACTTAATAGCGTTTCTATTTAGAGGCTCCAATAAGTCCTCTTTACCGATAATGCGCATTTTTTCACGATGTGCATTGTATGTAAAGGCAAGCACCACATCGGAACCTGCTTTCATGTAATCACGATAAACAGCCTTTAGCGTTTCCGGATTATCCAACGCTACCTCGGGTACAAAAGATCCCGCCTGCAAATAACCTCTGCGCTCCAGTTCAAATAAATATCCTTCCCCTGCAATAACTGTTCCTTGCTTTAATCGCTCTTCCAAACTTCTTTTCGCCATCGTTCCATTCCTCCTGTAAACTTTTATTTTTGGTTCGCCGCTGATAAGTCGATGTAGACACGAAAAAAACCTCTTCTTTCAGAAAGAAGAGGTTTTGAGTACGATATCAATGTCTCTTCTTATCTGCTAGCTAACGCTACTGGAATTGGCACAGTTCTTTTATAAGTCTGTTGCCGAGGCTTCGAAGGGCCAGTCCCTCCACCTCTCTGGATAAGAAAATGTATTGCTATTTATTTGTTGTAGATAACTATATATCTATTTGAATTCCATGTCAATAAGAAATTTTAAAAATATTTAAGCGTTTTTTGAACTGGTTTGAATTATCCTGATAAGCTTTTCATATATTAGAGAAATATATGTTCCACGCAGCGATAACTTCATATCTCCGATTTCATGTTTAATTTTAGTAAAAATAAGGTATATTCTTTTTATAAAGAAAAATTCATAAAATGTTCAAAAAGTGTAGACACACCTGAAAAATAAGCATATAATACAAATTAAATCTAAAAACGATTTGATAATATATTGAATTCATTTACCAATACTGGTATAATTAAGTTTTTCCCTAAGGAAATTAAACTGATTACTATATATATTAAAATACGGAAGGGGGCGTAGATGTTGAATAGATATTTGATGATTGCTTTAATGATTATCATTTTACCAATGACACAACTATTCTCAGGTGTACATCACAGCTACGTTCTCACCGATCAGAATGTGCTAATTGATAATCACGCGTCACAGGATTTGGGCATTGGCGGAAATGATCAGTCAGATAAATCCTTTATAGCTAATCCAATATTAATTATTACACTGTTCTTATTAGGCAGTCCGTGCTTATTTACAACGGTTGTACGAATCATACGTACCAAACAGCTGCTGACGCCCGTTTTCTATCAATCGAATTTCGTGATTTAAGCCTCTTTTGATCTAAATTAAAAATCAAAAGAGGAGGCAAAAATTATGATGATTTTCAGATTAATTGTTATTGGATTCTTTTCACTGACTGCATTGTCCGTATTCACTTACCAAGGTATTGAAGTGTTTCATGCAGTTACTGATATATTTAGAGCAAAATCCTAAACTATAATAGCACCCTTCGTACAAGAATATTTTCTGCCCTATGATATAAAAAAGGCAGTCAATGAAATTTGCTCATTGACTGCCTTTTTTTCGTTTATCGTTTATTAAAAATTGCCGCCACGTACTTCTGTCACATCATAGACGGTTACAAATGAAGTCGAATCAACATCTTGAATCGTTTCTTTCATTTTACTTTCTTCCAGCCGGGTTATCACACATTTTATCTGTTTAAATTCCTTTTTCGAATAGCCGCCCTCCACATGTTGTAAAGTACAGCCTCTCCCCAGCCGTTCGCCAATTTCTTTCATCATTTCATCAGCACGCTCGGTAATAATATAAACTGCTTTTGTGCTGCTTAATCCTTCTTCAATGATATGAATGACTTTTGAAGCAATGTAATAAGCAATACCGGACATCAGCGCTCCTCTTAATCCAAATACGGTGGACACTACGATAAATACGAATAAATTAAGGAACAAGATTAAATCACTCGTTCCAAAAGGAAGCCTGCGTGATAATAATACAGCCAGCATGTCAATACCATCTAATGCGCCGCCATTACGAAGTGCCAGCCCCATACCAAATCCAATAATAATCCCGCCGACTACAGTAACCAGCAGGGTATCTCCTTCAATTTCAATAATCGTCGGGATATGATGCATCAGGCTTGTACTTATAGCCAGAGAAGCAATCCCAAGAATAGAGAGGATTGCAAAATTCTTACCGACTTGCTTATAACCTAAATAAATAAACGGAATATTTAAGATAGCGATCAAAAGCCCCAACGGAGCCCCTGTCCATTGTGATCCAACAATACTAAGACCTGTAACACCGCCATCGGAAACGCTATTCGGAATCAATACTGCCTCTAGTCCATATGCTGTAATAAATCCGCCAATGATAATAATTAATCCTCTTGCAAAAATCATTGCTTTTCGTGATGTTTTTGATTGTGCTTTGCTCATCGAACCCTTCCTTCTTTCTGTTGCATTCTTGCTGCAGTGTAAAACCAGCTATCCTGTTAATCTCCTGATGATATTTCTTCTCACGCTTAGATTTCCTTATTTCACATAAAATAACCTCATACAGATAGCTTTTTCCAATAATAATAATTATACGCTTCTCTATTTCAAACTCAACTGTTTCGTTGTTAATAAATGGATAAACTCGCAAAGCACAACGATTTGAAATTACATTTCTTTTTTAAAAACAAAGCTCACTTTTGAATAATCCATTTTTTCTTCATAGAATCGATGCGCACTGTGACGCTGCAAACCTGATGACAAGGCAACAGATTCAAATCGATGCTTTTTTGCCCATTGATGAATAAAATCTAAGAGCTGTTCACCATATCCTTTGGAACGGCTGTTTTCATCTGTTACCAAATCACAGATCCATACAAACCTGCCATAATATAATGTTGTCATCGGCTTAAAACCTGCCACAGCGACCATTCTTCCCCCTTCATACAAAGCAGCTAAATGATATCGTTCTACCTTTACCGCCTCTTTTACTAATTCTAAATAACTTGATTCGTCCAGATGTGTGCGCAGTTGACACATCACGTGATAAGCTTCCAGCCATTCTTTTTCTGTTGTTAATTCCTTTATTTCCATGGATACGCCCCTCCCCAATGAAGTAAGTTCTGTTTATTCAATTGATAATTGCTGTTTCTCTATGTGAACACCTTTTTCATCGGTAAAAAGAATAATATCCGCCTTATCTTTAGATGAATGCATAAAATGGCTGTATTGTCTTCTTCTTTCCTGATGTGATTTTTGTATATTTTCCAGATTTCTATTCCGTTCCACGGTATCCCGGGTGGAGCGGCGAGCTAATTCAGTTTGTTCATCCGTATAAAGATAAATTTGCAAATCTAAATAATCAGTGTTCACAAACGCAATGCTCATCCCTTCAAAAATGGTAAGTTTTTTAGCTGGGTCGATTAGTTTACTCGGCAAATAATCTCTGTCAATCGTGCTCCATTTCATACCGGCAAGCGTCATTTGTATATCACGTTCCAACGCTTCTGTATAATGAGCCAAAGGATGGCAGGCCGTCATCTTTGCCGTATGGACTTCACTTTGAAAAGTATACGTAATTTTTGTGTCCCTTCTAAGCGCTGAATGGACGATATACGGATCCGTACATATCAAATTTGAATCCTGACAGAAAGCCTGCTTCAATTGGTCTGCAAATGTCGTCTTCCCGGCCCCTCCATGTCCTGTAATACCGATAATGATATGTTTTTCCTGCCTATTTATCCATTCCGTCAAATCTCGTATGATATTATCCATCGCTTCACCACTCCATCCTTCGCCTTTATTTTTAGTCATTTCATGCATCTCACAGCCAGACACAGCATCTAATTCATTTCCACAATACTGCTGATATCCTTCCATTCATATACAAGCAAATCAAGCACGTCACCAGTCATTTGAATATTCTTCTTTTCAATCATTTCTGCACCGAACTGTTCATAAAACAAACGGCTGTCATTTTCCGCCAGAACTTCAACTCGGACAGTATAGATAGACTGCTCTATAAAACATGTAAAGGCAGTTAATAATAGCATTTTCCCTATACCTTGCCCTTGCCAGCTTTCCAGTAAGTAAACGGCTGTAATTTCACCGATACGGGCTGAATCAGCTGATTCCTTTACCGCCATATTCAAGAATCCGCCAATCTGTTCATCCGTATCTACAGCTACAAATGTAGTGCTTTCATCAGCTTGAATTGTATTTTTCCAATTTTCTACTCTATCTTCCACTGATAATCGTTGTAAAACCGTATCTGCCATAATCCTCCGATAAGTTGTCTGCCAGCTCTCTACACTTACTTTACCAATTGCGCTTGCATCGGTAACACCCGCTTTTCTAATCAAAACCATCCTGCCCCTCCTTTAATCACTTTATCCATTACTTTTCACTTACCGTACAAAGTTAGAAACATTCTAAGCCAGACTCTAATTATAGCAAATATTTTTATTTTTCCGGAAATAAAATACATTTAAAGCAGTTGAAACCAAGGAATAGCTTTATACGTATATATTTATTAAAGAGGTGGTAAATTTGAGAACAGGTGAAGGCTGTATGAAATGCGGAAGCCGAAATGCAGATAAAAAGGATGTATCCATGACAGGTTCAGGTTTATCCAAGGTATTTGATGTGCAGCATAATCGGTTTACTGTTGTCTATTGTCAGGATTGCGGTTACTCCGAATTTTACAATACAGAAAGCTCTACGGCGAGCAATGTATTTGATTTATTTTTTGGAGGATAATTTACTCAGAAAACAAGATAAGATAATTAAATTTGATTTCTTTCTAAGTTTTTTTGCAGCAAAAAAGAAGCATGGTTCATTGAGCCATGTTTCTTTTTATGCAGAAACGCTTTATCTGCTGTTCTATAAAATATACTGTACTGACGAAAAACATCTCTTTACATTTACTAATCTCTTTTGATAGAATGATTCTCTGTATGTTTTTAAATACATTGTAAAGGAAGCCTATTTATTATGCATTTATCTAAAAAAGCTTTTGCAAAAAGATACTATATAGTTTTATTACTCTTGGCAATTTTATTGATTGCTGCCACATTACGTTCACCAATCACGTCTGTCGGACCGCTTATTCCGCTTTTCCGTGGAGAACTGGAAGCTTCCAATGCGATGATTGGACTGGTAAACACGCTGCCATTGCTTGCTTTTGGCTTATTCTCTCCCTTTGTCCCAAGAATATCGAGCAAACTTGGAATGGAAATAACACTATTGATCGCGATGGTTTTCCTGTCCATCGGTGTATTTATTCGGGCAAATGGCGGAATGGAGCTGTTGCTTTTTGGCACAATTTTAACTGGAATGGCAATCGCAGTTGGGAATATCCTGATGCCTGGGTTGATTAAGTCTACTTTTCCTTATCGAATGGGGCTGATGACAGGAATTTATTCTGTTTCGATGAATGCATTCGGAGCACTTGCCTCTGGAATTTCCGTACCGATTGCTTCCATATCCGGATTCGACTGGCGACATGCGATGCAAATTTGGAGCCTCCTATCCGCAGCCGCTGTTATCGTCTTATTACTGCGGATGCCTGCCAGACGCTCATCTGGCAAAAAAGTGTTTGTCGACGTCAAAAGTCAGCCATCTAAAGCTATCTTCAAATCAAAGATTGCCTGGGCAGTTACCTTTTTCATGGGACTGCAATCGCTGATACCATACAGTTTATTTACATGGCTCCCGGATATTTTTATTACCAAAGGGTTTGACGAAAGCGAAGCCGGATGGTTAATTGCTATATATCAAATCGGACTGATCCCAACAACATTTATTGCACCAATTATTGCCGGTAGGATGCAGAATCAGCGGCTGCTCGGTTGCAGTGCCGGGTTATTATTTTTCTTTGGTTTGTTAGGAACGCTTTTCACTTCATCCCATTTGATTATTGTCTTTCTTGTATTAACAGGTGTTGGGGCCGGAACGGCGTTCAGCTTAGCCATGATGTTCTTTGTCCTGCGCACTAATTCTGCTATGGAATCTGCGCAGTTATCCGGAATGGCCCAATCTGTTGGATATATTGTCGCTTCTACAGGACCACTTTTCCTTGGAACCATTGCTGACAAAACGGGAGGCTGGACGGTGCCGTTTATCATTTTAATGACTGCGGCCTTGATTATTGCTTTTCTCGGGACCATTGCAGGGAAGGATGAAAAAATTTCCTTTGAATCGAATAAAGACACGGCAACAGAATAATTTATTGAGTTATTTAAAGAGACGCTTCCTCCACCTATTGAGGCAGCGTCTCTTTTTCTTACCACCATGAATTTTTTATCCAGTATTTCCATTAAAGAAATTAGCCAGGAAGAAAGTCAACACCCTGACAACCTTGAGTCCTTACAAAAAACGGGTTATCTGAATAACGACATTCAGATAACCCGTTTTTCTCATTCCTCAATTAATATAACGATAATCCATCAGCTGATTCAGCATCTCAATTTCTTCCTGCAGCTTAGCTCCGATATTCGTTTCTCGAACCTTCTTCCGCTCCAGCTCTTTGTCTACGACCCGGCGGACAGATAAAACATCCGCTCCATTTAAGACAACATCCTCTTTTGAATTAAAATGCTGGTGGGCGACGAGCTGCATTCCAAATGAATTATACAATAAGGTATAGCCGGCAATCCCCGTGGTAGATTGATAGGCTTTGGAAAATCCGCCGTCGATGACAATCATTTTCCCGTCTGCTTTGATTGGGTTCTCCCCATCAATTTCCTTTACCGGTGTATGTCCATTAATAATATGTCCTTGTTCCGGATCCAAATCAAATTCTTCCAGTACTTTCTGGCACATCTCCACATTTTCACGCAAATAATAATAAGGATTTTTTTCCTCTTTATGAGATGCCTTATCGGAAATAAAATAACGTTCAAACGTTGTCATCGCCCGTTTTCCGAAGAGAGAAGAATATTCTCCTGTCCATAAATACCAAACCATATCTGTCGCCAAATCATCCGTTGTCTCTTTATCTGCAAAAGAATGACGCAAATAGGTTTCAAATTTATCCAGCAGCTCTCTTCCTTTATATGCTTTCCCTTCAATCACCATCGGTTCCATATCCCCATTTTCATCGACAGGCATACAGCCATGAATCAACAGATTGCCATTATATTTGAGATATAGATTCCCCCTTTTCATTAAGAAATTCATATGTCTTTTCAGCTTCTCTGATTGTTGTACAGAGAGCAGCAGCTTGTCGATGATTTCTTCCTCTTCCGGCAATAGCTTGGCAGGGTCAGCAGGATCCACAGTAGCAAAACATGTATTTTCCAGCGGATACGTTTTTCCGTAAATCGTGATTTCCTGCTTCTCGTAATCCGTTTTCTCCAATACAAGTCTTTCTTCCATATTGAAAAAAGGCCGGCGTTTAATAATCGGACTTTCCAATTTAAATTGGATCATAGCAATCGCCTGATGAATCTTGGTAATCTGCAGTCTTTCCTGATCCGAGTTGTCCTGATCTGGATTTTTCTTCGGACGAAATGCCGGATTGTCATCATAATATCTTTCCGCTAACGTAAGTAACGGCCGCAGGTTAATGCCATAAGCATCTTCTATGATATCGAGGTTATCGTAGCGGGCACAAATCCGGATAATATTGGCCAGACATACTTTGGAACCAGCATACGCTCCAATCCACAAAACATCATGATTGCCCCATTGTATATCTACCGAATGATGGTCAATCAGTGTATCCATAATTTTATCCGGTTCCGGCCCACGGTCATAAATGTCTCCAACCACATGCAGGTGATCAACAACCAGACGCTGGGTTGTATACGATAAGCCGATAATCAGCTTTTCAGCCTGGCCAAGCGAGATGATTTTTTCAATAATTTTTTCATAATAAGGTCTCTTATTTGTATATTCATCTGTCTTATATAATAGCTCTTCCACAATAAAAACAAACTGTTCCGGCAGCGCCTTACGCAGCTTGGAACGCGTATATTTAGAGGACGCATAGGCAATCAGGTGAATCATATGCTGAATTTTTTCTGCATACCATTCTTCCAATGCCTGCTTCGAATTGAATTGATGCCTAATGAGCTTCAGCTTATCTTCTGGATAGTAGACAAGCGCTGCAAAATCATTGATATCTTCCTCTGATAAGGTATCTTTGAAAATATCATTTATCTTCTCTCTTACCTTTCCGGAACCATTCCGTAAAACATGCTGGAAGGCTTGGTACTCCCCGTGTAAATCACTTACAAAATGCTCGGTTCCCTTCGGCAGATCCATAATCGATTCTAAATTGATAAGCTCGGTAACTACCTTTTCTTCCCTATCAAATTTCTCCGCTAATAAATCAAGATATTTTGTATCCACCCTCAGAATCTCCTTTCAAATTATGCCACATTATTTTTAAATAGTATAACACTTTTATATTAGTATTGCAGTAGTCATACGTTACTGCAATACATTCCCCCTAAAAAAAGATAGCTCTAAATTGCTTTGGAGACATATCCACATTTTTCTTAAATGTCGTTATAAAATGAGAAGCACTATTAAAGCCACATTCCGCTGCAATTTCTTCGATTGATAAATCGGTATGATGCAGCAGCTTTTTTGCATGGTTCACCCGATAGTTAATCAAATATTGAATCGGCGAGCTGTCCATTGATTTTTTGAATACTCTTGAAAAATAATATGGACTTAAGTATACATGGCTCGCAATGTCCTCCAGCTTGATATCCTTTTGAAAAGCGTCCTCCATATAAGCAATCGCCTGTTTTATTTTATGTTCCATCTGCTGATCGGATGGATTAGAATACTGATTCAGCTCATATAAAATCTGTTGAATATAAATCGAGGCGAGATGCTCCTCCACATTATCTTCTTCCGTCATTTTTATAATTCTCTCCATCAAATTCAGCAAAATATGCTGCTCATAAAGCTTATACACACAGCCATTTTTTGCATAGAGCAGTTCAAAGTATGCTTTGCTAGCATTTCCAGCAAAATGGAACCAATCAAATACCGTTTTATTTTCAATGGCTCTGTACATATGCGGTTGGTGACAATCTAAAAACACAAAGGAATTGCTCTGGACAACAAAAGAGCGGCCGTCATACTGGATTGCCAGTTTCCCCTCTTTGACATAAATGAACAGGAAGCTGTCCAGTGTTTCTCTTCTAATTTGATAATTTGTATTGCAATAAAACCTGCCAGAGTTGATGACATAATAAAGTGCTTTTTTTGCAAATTCATTGGTCATTGCAAAATACATTTTCGATGGCTCTACGGTTCCTTTATCTTCAATTTGCATATGCATATCTCCTTAGGTTCAGCCAACTTAATACAGCCCGCAGCTGTTTGGAAAACTATTTTATAAAAATTATACCAAATAGACTGCTAAAATACCAAAGAGCAAGATTCTTAAATTTTAAAGCAATATTAACTAATGACTTGTCTAAAAATCTATAATAGTATTCTAGTTAGAAACAGAGTTAATAAAAACTTAACAAAAAGTTACCTAGGAGGTATTTAATATGGATGTAAGAATTGGATTAGTCGGCGCAGGATGGATGGGTAAAGCTCACAGTAACTCATTTGTAAACGCTTTAATGGCTTTCGGCTCTGAATATGGAAAGCCTGTATTTGAAGTTGTATCGGACGTAAGCGTGGAAGCAGCACAGGCAGCCTGCAATCAGCTTGGGTTCTCAAGATATACAACCGACTGGCAGGATATTGTCACAGATGAAAATGTTGATATAGTTGATATTGCAACACCTAATGCTTTTCACTACGACATTGCTAAAGCTGCTTTAGAGAATGGAAAACATACTTATTGTGAAAAACCATTAACACTGACAGCAGAACAATCGGTTGAACTAGCAGAGCTTGCCAAAGAAAAAGGCGTTGTTAACTATGTCGGCTATAATAACGTGATGAATCCTGCCAACGCTTATGTTAAAGAGCTTGTAGAAGCAGGAAAACTAGGCAAGATTGTTAAATTCACTGGAACATATGACCAGGATGGTTTATTAGATGAATCGCTCCCAATCACCTGGAGACATATCAATAAATTCTCCGGTTCCGGTGCTTTAGGAGATCTTGGCTCTCACTTACTAAGTATATCTCAATATATTTTAGGAGATATGGAAAGTGTCAATGCGATATCCCAAACCGTTATTAAAGAACGCCCGGCTCAAGCCGGTTCGGAGGAATTACAAGAAGTAGAAAATGAAGATGTTATCTCTTTCTTAACCAATTATGAAAACGGTGCAATTGGAACGATTTCTTCCAGCAGAATTGCTTCCGGCCGTAAAAATCATTTAGCTTATGAAATTCAGGGTACAAAAGGGTCTGTTCACTATACGCTGGAAAGAATGAATGAAGTGAATGTTTACTTCACTTCTGATAATGAGGCAGACCGCGGCTTCCGCACCGTCTTATTAAATCCGGAGCACAAAGGGTACAGCGCATTCCATCCAGCTGCTGGAATCTCCATCAATTACAATGACATGAAAATATTAGAAGCGCATGAATTATTATCTGCTGTAACGAAAAACACACCGTACACATGTGATTTTGAATTTGGGGCGAAAATCGATCAAACCGTAAGCGCTATTTTAAAATCAGCAGAACAGAGAAATTGGGTTCAAGTAAAAAATACAGTTCAAGTATAAAATGAAACTACATTCAGTGGGAGTGCTATTCACTCTCGCTGAATAACAGTTGAACCAATCGGATCCGTTACACTGCGATAACAATATATGCCAGGAGGAGTTACGTATGAATATTAAATTAGGTTCCGCACCAGATTCATGGGGAGTTTGGTTTCCGGAAAATGATAAACAAACACCGTGGGAGCGCTGTTTAGACGAAATGACTGATGCTGGATACAGCGGTCTGGAGCTTGGCCCATGGGGCTATCTGCCAAATGAGTACAGCAAATTAAAAGCAGAATTGGACAAGCGTCAATTAGACTTAGTAGCAACCACGCTGGTTGGCGATTTAACATCTGAAACGAGTACGGATGAACTGATCCAGCAACTGGACAAGATGAGCGAGCTGCAATTGAAATTTCCAACAGCAGAATATGTTGTGCTAATCGATGATTGCTATACGGATTTATTTACCGGAGAGCTCGTCCGCTCACCAGAATTAAATGATGAAGAATGGAAGCAGTTCGTCAACAATGTAGATAAAATTAAAGATCATGCAAAAAGAAAATATGACTTAGAGGTTGTTTTCCACCCGCATGCGCAAAGCCATATCGAAACAGAAGAACAAATTGAAAGATTGCTGCAGGACAGTGATGTGAATCTTTGCTTAGATACAGGACATCATGCTTATACAGACGGGGATGCAGTTGCATTTATGCGCAAGCATCATAAGCGTATTCCATATCTGCACATTAAAAGCTGTGATTTGAAAATAAGAGAAAAAATGCAAAAGGAAAACTGGTCCTTTGCCAAAGCAGTCAGTGAGGATATTATGTGTGAGCCCGAAAAAGGGGTAGTTGATTTTGAAGCATTTATCGATATCTTGAAGGATATTGATTTTGATGGATGGGCAGTTGTTGAGCAGGATATGTACCCTGCCCCATTTGATAAACCTTATCCAATTGCGAAAAGAACGTATGATTATGTAGACGGACTGATTAAGAAAAAGGCAGTGACTAAATAGAGAGAAGTCATTCTCAGGAAAAAGAGATATCATGAAGAATTACTTCATGGTATCTCTCATTTAATAGCTAGTATGGTATTAAAAATGGGAGGAAATAAAATGAGTAAACCAAAAAATAATAACCGCTATATTCTTACCGTTGTGCCGATTATCGCATTAGCAGGATTTTTATTTGGATATGATACAGCAGTTATTTCCGGGGCAGAGCAATCCGTACAAAAATACTTGATCGAGCCGCTGGGTTTAGGTTCCTTCACACATGGTTTTACAGTATCCAGTGCTTTGATTGGCTGTGTGATTGGCGGATTCATTTCTGGATTTCTAGCAAATAAGATTGGCAGAAAAAAGACCTTAATCTTAGCAGCAATACTATTTTCTGTATCCGCTTTCACCAGTGCGTATCCGGAAATTCTGTTTTTCACAAAGGATGACCCGACACTCGGCCTATTATTAATGTTTAACGTCTATCGGGTTATCGGGGGAATCGGTGTTGGAATCGGATCCGCCATTGCGCCAGTTTACATCAGTGAATTAACACCAAAACAGAGCCGCGGTAAATATGTAGCATTGTACACCCTATCCATCGGAATTGGTGCTCTGATTGTTTATATTGTTAACTTAAATATTGCTTCTGGTCAATCACTTGCTTGGATTGATGACCTTGGCTGGAGATATATGTTTGCTTCGGAGTTAGTACCTGCCCTGCTCTTTTTCGTATTATTATTATCCGTACCAGAAACACCAAGATATCTGGCACTGAAGCAGGAATACGATAAAGCAGCCATTGTATTAGAGAAAGTAAATGGATCAAAAGAAAAAGCACAGGCTATATTAGCAGATATCAAAGAATCCGTCCGCTTTGAATCCGCTAAAAAAATCAGCATCTTTACGTACGGCAAACTTGTCTTGTTTGTTGGAATTATGGTTGCTATCTTTCAGCAGCTGATTGGAATCAATGTTATTCTCTATTATGCACCGCGTATTTTTGCAGAGCTCGGAGCAGAACAATCCGCCTCGATGCTGCAAACGGTAATTGTAGGTATTGTGAACGTAGTCTTTATGGCAACAGCGATTCTTCTAGTAGACAGTATAGGACGAAAACCGATGCTCATCGGCGGTTCCATACTTTGTGCCTTTAACTTATTTATGGTTGCTATCCTGGCATACTTTGAAGTCTTTGGCATTTCAACATTGATCTTTATGCTGTTGTATGTAGCCAGCTTCCAATTAACCTGGGGCACGGTCACATGGATTGTTGTATCCGAGATATTCCCGAACCGTATTCGCGGACAAGCTGTATCTATCGCAACTGCATTACACTGGATTGCCAACTTAACGATTTCTTCCACGTTCCCGCCAATCCATGATGTATTAGGCGGAATGACATTCTCGATTTACGGTGTATTGAGTGTGCTTGCAGTTATCTTCATTTGGAAGTATGTTCCTGAGACGAAAGGAAAAACATTGGAAGAGTTAGAGCAGATTTGGGAAGATAATAGCACTGATAAAAAGGCAGTATTGTAATTAATCCAAACATGAAAGAAAGCAAACACCTCTAACAAAGGCGTTTGCTTTCTAAATCAATTATCTAGCCAATACAAGTGGAGAAAAGACAACATAAGATGCTACTACAATCAGTAAGATTAAAATACCAACCCATCTAACATGTTTCCAAGGCGTGATATCCACTTTGTTTTGATATTTGTCGAATTGGAATCCTTCTTGAGACGGTTTCTTTACGCTATAGAAATATAGAATAGCTAAATCTAACAAGAAGAGGACGCTCCAAACATATAGATAATGGATATCCGGAATAACTACTTTAGACAATGCGTACACAACAATATGGAAAATCAATGTAACCTTTGCACCTGTAGCTGATGTCTTTTTAGAGTAAAAACCAACTAAAATAATAGCTAATAACGGCATACTATAAAGACCATTAAATTCTTGAATGACTGCATATAACCCTTGTGGAAATAGAGAAATCAACGGTGCAATCAAAACAACGATAACACCAATAACAATAGTCAAAACTCTTCCTGCTTTCGCAATTTGACGGTTTGTAGCCTGCTTATTAATGACCGGTTTATAGAAGTCTAAACTGAATAAAGTAACAGTAGCGCTTAGTGCTCCAACAAAAGAGCTGATAATTGCTCCAAATATTACTGCTCCAAATAGGCCGGCAGCCCAATCAGGCAGCACCTCTGCTAGTAATGCAGGGTAAGCAAGATCCATTTGCATGCCTTCACCAAACATATTGTAGGCGATAACCCCAGGGATTACTAAGAAAAACATACCTGATATTTTAAAGAATCCAACAAACATAGCACCTTTTTGCGCTTCTTTTAAGTTTTTCGCGGCCAGTGCTTTTTGAACAATCATTTGGTTTGTACACCAAAAATATAAGTTATTAAAGAGCATTCCTAAGAATAATGTCGGCCAAGGTACAATGGGCGAGTCCAATGCTCCCCAAGCATTCAGTTTTTCAGGGGAATTGGTTAAAAATCGGTCTAAACCAGTAAAGAAGCTGTTCTCGCCTAACGCGATAAACCCTAAAACCGTAATCGTCATACCGCCAAGCAATAGGCCAATGCCATATAGTGAATCACTATGCGCTATCAGGGAAAGGCCCCCGACGAATAAATAAGTAACACCAACTAAACCAATAACTGTCGAGATAATAATGACAGCTGTTATTCTGCTGATACCCAAGTGTTGCTCAATTCCGAATAGATCATTGAAAATCAACGCTCCAGAATATAAAACAACAGGCATAAAGCTGATAACATAGGTGAATATAAAGAGAACGGATACAATCCTTTTTGTAAATGTATCATAGCGGATTTCAATAAAATCAGAAATGGTATTTACACCATATTTAAAATATTTTGGTAAAAACACCCATGCTAGCATAACAATAGCAACGGAAGCAGTTACTTCCCAAGCCATTACTTCCATACCGGCTACATAGGCTTGACCGTTTTGCCCTACTAATTGCTCTGTTGATAGGTTGGTCATAATAATCGTCATACCAACAGTTGTTCCGACAAGAGAACGCCCGCCTAAAAAGTAACCCTCTGAATCTTTGTTATCGATACTTCTTGTCCGATAAAAAGCATAAAGATAGATCAAAAGCAGTACAACAACAAAACTGATAATACTAAATAAATTCAATTTATTCTCCCCCTAAAATGATGTGCATTGTCCTTTAATATTGAATATCCACTAATTTATTTTCATCAAATGATTCTTGGCATGCTAACGCTACCTCTGTTCCTCTTAAACCATCAATAGCAGTTATTTCAGGCTGTTGATTTTCTCGAATGCAGCGGACAAAGTCCTTCAATTCATTTACATAAGCTTCCGCAAATCGTTCAGGAAAATGCTGAGAGGAAGGGCGGACTGCGCCATGCTCATTAAATACGGCTACTTTGTTTTTTTCAGGAGATGCAGCAATTCGCAGCATGCCTTTGGTTCCAATAATTTCTGTTTCTACATGGTAACCATGGGAAGCTGTACGTCCAGCAACCAGCAAAGCGGTTACATCGTTGTCCAATTTCATGGTAACTGTTCCTAACTCCAATTCATTCAGGTCATTCAATTCCGGCGCAGCTTTATTCGTTCCTGTTGCCCAAACAGTTGAAATTTCGGATTTGGTCAGCCATCTGATCACATCAATATCATGGACGCTCATATCCAGGAACAGCCCGCCGCTTGGACTCTTCTTAGCAAAGTTGACAAAGCTGTCTAACCCTTGAATCGGATCAATACTATAGGAACGAATTAACGAAATATCTCCAATTTGTCCGCTATCTATCATTTCTTTCGCATATAGATAATCTTCATCAAATCTTCTCATAAATCCTAAGTGAAAAATGCGGTCACTTTTCTCAATTTCATCTATCGTTTGCTTGATATCTTCTACTTCTAAACCAATTGGCTTTTCACAAAAAATATGCAAATTCTTCTTCAATGCTAAACGAATATGCTCTGTATGGAATCCAGAAGGTGTAACAATGCAAACAGCATCTAGCTCCGTTTGTTCCAGCATTTCCTCATAATTTGTGTAAACATTTGGGACTTTATATTTTTCCTTTACCTGTTTATTTACTTCCTCATCTAAATTAGAAACCGCTGTCAATTCGACTCCTTTTAGATTATAGATATTTTCTGCATGAATCAGGCCAAGTCTTCCTAATCCTGCAACACCAATTTTAAGCGTTTTCATTTGAAATTCTCCTTTGTTAAACTTATAGATATGTTCACTTACGTTGTTACTATGTTATATACTATTATAAAAATTAATATTTAGTCAAGTTTCTATCAATTTATGATTAATTTATTGTTATCTTTTGTAATCAATTTGACTAGTATCTGCATGTCTAAATTCACTGGACACCTCTTTTTTTATAAAAAAATCCTGTAATGGCATATACCAATTACAGGATAATCTTTTTCTATGATTTATTTTTTAAATGAAGCTCTGCTAATTCCTGCGCCATATCACAAATCATTTGAGCATTTGTCACATGATCCATCGCATGAATGACATAAATATTGATATCTGTCTGCTGCTCACGGCTGTTCAGTTGCAAAAGCTCCGTCTGTTTTTTATGAGCAGCTATCAAATGCTTTTTAGCATCAGCGATGCCTGCTTCATATCCTTTTATATCTTGTTCTTTTGCAAGACCTAATGCCTGATAGGCTAACGTTTTCGCTTGAGAAGCTTCTGTAATCAAAGGCATAAATACTTCTATATCGATTGCCATTGTTACGCCTCTCTTATCTGTTCAAAAATGCTGTAAACATTCATGTTGTTATAGTCTTTCACTGAAATTTTAGCCACTTTTGCATTTGTTGAAGCTTCGTAATTCTCAGCGCTATGATGAATTTGGGGCCCTAATAATACAACATCTATATCATGCTCTTTCACGTAATCCAAGCCTTCTTCCAGACTTTTAGACTGAATATCAATATCTTGTCCTTTTTCTTGCGCAAGGTCATTTAATTTTTTTACTAATAAACTGGTTGTTATCCCTGCTTCACATACTACAATCACTTTTTCCATCCGTTACACCTCTTTTTTAGTTATATTCGTCACACTGATTCGTGCAATTAAAATATGGAAATAGAAATTTCTTGATGATTGTGCACCCTTTCACAGTGTGAAGTTTTATTTTATATTAAAGAGTTTACCCTAAGAATACAATTTTTCTGCATACAATCATTTTTTATAGAGGCTTTTACAAAATCATTTGGGATAAATTACGTCATATTGATTTTGTTCACTATGTGTTAAATATGCTTTCGGAGGTTCCTGGTCCGTTATTAAATAATCAATGTCATCAAAATTACAATAGGTAGTCAATGCATACTTATCAAATTTTGTATGGTCTACAAGAATAAATACTTGCTCACTTTTTTGGATTACTTTTGCCTTTACTTGTGTTTCTAAAGGAGAAGAGTTCGTTATTCCTTTATCCAGTGAAAGTCCTGTCGAAGCCATAAAAGCTTTATTAAAATTATACTTTTGAATAACCTCTGCGCTTTCTGTTCCGACGTAAGATCTTGTAGAACGCTCGAAAACCCCGCCGGTTGAATAAATGTTTAAATTGGGATAAGCACTGGCATCCAATGTGAAATCGAGATTGTTGGTGACAATCGTAATATTTTTATACTTGATAAAATCAAGCAATTCTACGGTAGTGGTTCCTGAATCAAGAAATATAATATCACCATCCTCAATAAATTCCGCTGCTAATTTTGCAAGCTTTTGTTTTTCGTGGAATTGCTTAACTTTCCGGTCTTGATACGGAACGGTCAGCGGCTTTGAAATAGACACTCCGCCGTAAACCTTCACCAATTGTTCTTCATCTACAAGCTCCTGAATGTCCCGTCGGATTGTATTTTTAGAAACACCAAATCGATCTACAAGTTCATCAAGTGATACAGATTCTTTTTCTTTCACATACTCAAGTATTGCAGTTACCCGCTGCGCTTTCATCATATAGCATTCTCCTTCTAAGAATTTATTACTGCCGGCCTTACTCCACCGTCCCCCGAATCACTAATCTCGGAGCTAATACGATTCGCTGCTTCACTTTTTCCGTTCCGTTTATTTCCTCTACTAGAAGCTGAACAATTTTTTCAGCCATCTCCTCCGTCGGCTGTGCAACAGTTGTCAACTGCGGGTAGCACATCTGAGCCAGAATAGAATTATCAAAACCAACAATAGATACATCATCAGGAATCTTAAGACCTGCTTCCCGAACTCCTTGCATGGCACCAATTGCCAAAGGTTCTGTAGAAGCAAAGATTGCCGTTGGCGCCTCTTTCATGTTTACCAGCTTCTCAGCTGACTGCGAAGCATCCATAAAGCTGGAATTATCTATTGAAATAAGTGATTTGCTCACTTCCATTTGCTCATCCTCCAACGCCTGCTTATACCCGTCTACCCTTGCCTTTACAGATGAAAAATACATGTCCTCTGTTATCATCGCAATCCGCTGATGACCTCTTTTTATTAAATAAGAGGTTGCTTCATAAGCTCCTAAATAATCATTTACTAAAACTGTATTCAAAGGCAGCGAAGGAACTTCCCGGGATAAAAGTGCAATAGGAATATTACTGTTTTTCAACTCCTGTAATGCCTTCGCATTTTTCAAGCCGGTCGCAATAATAATACCGTCTACATATTTTTTGCGAAGAATAGCAATATACTCTTTTTCTTTATCAAGATTATTATCTGTACTGCAAACAATTAAACTGAACCCATATTTGCGTCCATTATCTTCAATTTTCCTGGCAATTTCTGCAGAAAAAGGATCAGCGATAGATGGAATTAATAATCCAATTGTTTGCAGCCTTTTCAGCAATGCAGGTGCAGCAATTGGCTGATAACTTAGCTTCTGCATACTTGCCTCCACTTTTTTCTTCGTTTTATCTGCAATACTGCCCGTACCGTTCATTACTTTAGAAACGGTGGAAATAGAAACTCCAGCCTCTTTAGCTACATCATAAATTGTCGGTCGCTTCTTTTTCAAGAACATTTCCCTACTTTCTTATCATGTATCGTTTTCTTATCATAGTAACTTTAATTCTACAGTAAACAACTTGTAGATGCCATAGAAGCAGAACGGTTCTTGTTTCACTATTCTTTAAAATTATTAGAAAACTTGGTGTCACCAAGCCTTTAGGTGACAACCTTAGTTACACTTATGCAGTAAGAAAGTTTATGCTTTCTTACCTGCTAAAAAAGCTTGATATAGTTGTAAACTACACCAAGCTTTTTATCCGTTCTTTTTTTTACCTATACTGCTTTGTTCTGCTGCGATTTCGCCTGTTTATCTTCCCAATACTTTTCAATTTCTTCTAATGTTTTCCCTTTCGTTTCAGGGACAAGCTTTAGAACAAACAATAGTGCGAGTACACACATAACGCCATAGAATGTATAAGCAAATCCTGCCCCAAATTCTAATAAAGAAGGGAAGGTAGAAGATATTAATAAATTCGAACCCCAGTTTGCTACAACGGTGATTGCCATAATCTGGCCTCTTACCTTATTAGGGAACAGCTCTGAGGCTAATACCCACATCAACGGACCAAATGATAGATTATAGAATGCCACAAAAATCAAGATAAAGATAAGTGCACCAATCCCCATTTGATCAAGATAGGCCAGCGCAGCAACACCAAACATTCCTACAGCCATACCAATAGAGCCTACAATCATTAACAATCTTCTTCCGACTCTGTCAACTAACAGCATTGCAATTAATACAAAGATAAAATTAACGATTCCGATGATCACCGTTTGAAACATCGAGCCATCTGAACTCGCACCCATTTCCGCAAAAATTCTTGGAGCATAATATAAAATAACATTGATGCCTACAAATTGTTGAAAGGCAGCTAATAAAATACCAACAATCACAACTAATTTTCCATAAGAAAACACTCGAACATTTTTTACATCAACGGTTTGTTTGATTTCTTGATAAATTGCGTTTGCCTTTTCCTTCGAGTTATTCACTTTTTCAAGTATTGTCAGTGCTTCCTGATCTTTATTTTTAGAGATTAAATACCTTGGTGTTTCCGGAACAAGGAATAACAAACCAAAGAATAACAGGGCTGGAATTGCTTCTGAAGCAAACATATATCTCCAGCCTATATCATGAATCCAGCTTAATTCCTGCCCTGCCGCGATTCTCCAGTTAACAAAATACACAAAAGACATCCCGAATATAATTGCTAAGTTATTTAATGTTACCAATTTCCCTCTAATATTCGCTGGGGAAGTCTCACTAATATATAAAGGCCCCAGACCTGAAGCTAACCCTACTCCTATCCCTCCAATAATACGATAAAAATTAAACATAATGAAAAGTCCCATTGTCTGATTATCTTTTGTGAAAAATAAAAATTCTGGATAAGCCGATAACAGAGCAGAAACAAAGAATAATACAGCAGCCACTAACAGGGAATTTTTTCGTCCAATTCTGTTAGAAAGAAATCCGCTGATCAACCCTCCGATAATACAACCAATCAGTGCACTGGAAACAGTTAATCCATGTGCGAATGTCCCTAAGCCGAGACTCTCCATAAAATACACTTGCAAGGATTGCTCTGCTCCAGAAATAACAGCGGTGTCATAACCAAACAATAATCCTCCTAAAGCAGCAATCAATGTTAATGTAACAATATATCTTGTATTTTTCTTCATGTATTTACCCCTCTTCCCCTTTTTAAATACCTTCCCGGAAAGCGTTGTCATTCATTTGAAGGAAACAGCGCCTCAGAAGCGCTGAAACCTTAGTATTTCTCCCATTCTTTCAACTGCTTTAATGACGCACGATAATATGCTGTAATAACACCTAAGTAGTCCCCTTCTTTCACAGGAGTAAAAGGATTAGGTCCGGCAGCTGTCATTTCCATAATCACAGGACCTGTATAACCGATTTCTCCTAAAACAGCTACCTGTTCTTTTAAATTTGCATGTCCATTACCAATAGCTTGTCTATTGGAGTCAGCAATATGATAAACGCCCAAATTTTCTCCAGCATCCTTCAATGCTTGAACAGGTGAGCTTTCTTCAATATTCATATGATAAGCATCTAATAAAATAGTAAGGTATTTGCTTTGAATCTCATCTATTAATTTTTTTGCTTCTTTGGACGTGACTATTTGATGGTTTTCATAACGATTAAGTACCTCATAAACAATAGGCATTTCGAGTTCTTCTGCTTTTTCCACTATTTGCTTTGTACTTTTCACAAGCAATTCCCAGTCTTTATCCGAGTTACCTGATCCTGTTATTTTCCCAACTTCACCATGAAGGCAAATCCTATCTGCTCCCAGCTCTTTTGCCCAGGTTAATAATTTCAGAAAGTAATTAACAGCATCCACTCTGACCTTTTCATCAATACTTGAAATATCAACATTATCCGGTGTCACAGATAAAGCCTTTAAGTTATATTCTTTCAGTAATTCTTTTATTTCCGCAGGGTCATCCTCTAAGTTTCCTTGCACTTCAACACCATCTACACCAATCTCTTTCGCAAGCTTTACCTTTTTCTGTGTATCTACATCTCCAAATGTCCATAAGCATAGCCCATATTCTCTCATTACATTACTTCCTCCTTTGGCTGTAATGAAATAACATCTTCTACTTTTACAGGAAGACCTGTTTTCACAGACTCCATACTTGCCAGTGCCAAATACAATGCCCATTCTGCATCTTCAATAGATACTTTTGGCGTTACTGCTTCATTTTGTACCGCTTTCACAAAATGCTTTAATTCATCAACATATGCATCAAATAAAAGATCCTGATCATATCTGGTAGTTTGGTAGCTTGCCCCAGCTGTATTAAATTTTTGCATGCTGGATGTTTTGATATCTCCTAACGTAATCATTCCTTCCGAACCAAATACTTCCGCACGCACATCGTATCCATATTTAGCCTGAAAGCTGGCATCTGCAACTGCAATACATCCATTATCAAACGTTATCGTTACCACAGAAGTATCCAATAATCCGTTTTCCTTCAAATCCGGCCGGATAAGCGCATCTGCTTTCGCATATACTTCTACCGGTTTCGCTCCTGGATTTAAGTACATCAACGTATCAAAATCATGAATCAATGTTTCTAAAAATATCGTCCATTCCGGTTTCTTTTCTGGACCAGAAAGCTCTGGATCTCTCGTATTTGAACGAAGCAGCTGTACGTCCCCTAGCTGTCCATCAACAATTTCTTGATGCGCTTGTTCAAAACCCTTTTCAAAACGACGATTAAAACCAACTTGGACCGGTACAGGATTTTTCTTTGCAGCTTTTTTGATCGCTTTCATCTCTTCTATCGAAACTGCCATTGGCTTTTCACAGAAAACGGGCTTTCCATGTTCAATCGCTTGAATAACATTTTCCGAATGTGTTCTTGCTGGAGAAACTATCACAATGGCGTCTACTTCAGAATCTTGAATTAAATCTAAAGGATTTGTATAAATTTTAGCTTCTTCTCCAATATGTTGTAATACGTTTTCAGCAGATTGTGGAAATGGGTCTGCAATCGCATACAATTTCGCCCCAGGAATACGCTGCGCAATTGTTTGGCCATGAAACGCCCCCATTCTTCCAGCACCTATCAATCCTATATTTAATGTTTTCATAAAAATTCATCCCCTCTTTAGGAAAGTGTTTTCCTTATGACGATGATTATAAACAGGCTTTCGATTCATGTCAATATTAATTTATATAAAATAAACCAGAAACACATGCAAACACTATAGGAAAACACTTTCCCAAAACTTGTTTCTTTATTATTATCAAAAGACTCGTATTAGCTCTTCTAATGACCAAAAAGAAGACAAACCAAAGTCTATCTTTCTATTTCAGTATGTCATTTTTGTTCTAATAAATTTCATAAACACAATCTAATGCTCTTCTGCAGAGCAAATATCTCAATAAACATTAACTTACCCATCCTCCCAAAAGAAAACGCATCCAAAAATACCGCCACATCAACAAAACAACAAAATACTCAAATAAATTATAAACTTTTGGTTATTTCTTGTTAACTTTTTGGATTCCTTGTGTTATACTCGATGTAAGAAAAGAGGTGATCAACATCAAATCGAAGCGTATCGCTGCATTACAAGAATATATTACGCTCAAGCAAAGAGCTTCTTATGATGAACTCGTTGATAAATTTGCAGTTTCTAAAAATACTATCCGTAATGATGTGCAAGAGTTATGTAAGACTGGTGACATTGTTAAGGTTCATGGCGGAGCAGCTGTTAATCAGCCTGCTGAAGAAAAACAGCCAAACAAAGATATCACCAAGCCTTTAACCTCCTTCACTTACCGGCAGACAAAGAATCTGCCAAATAAACAAAGGATTGCGGAACAGGCTGCCCACTTTATTCAAGATGGGGACATTATTTTTATAGATACGGGAACAACCGTATTAGAGCTCATTGAATATATTCAGGACAAACAAATCACGATTGTAACGAATAATATTGATTTCATCCTGAGAACGATGCCTTATGAAAACCTTACTGTTTATAGTCTGGGAGGCGCGCTTAACCGCAGAACACAGTCATTTACAACGATTCAGGCACAGGAAATTCTAAAGAATTATAATATTAACAAAGCATTTTTAGCTGCTACTGCGATTTCTATCAAAAATGGCGTAACGAGCTCTATTCCTGTGGAAAGCGAATTGAAATCTTATATAGCGGAACAAATCGAGCAGAAGCTGTTGTTAGTTGATCATCAAAAATTCGATAAAGTTGCTTTAACTACTTATTGCAATCTGAACCAGCTGGATTATCTGATTACAGACCAGCGTCCTGGTCAAGCGTATATCGACTATTGTAAGAATTATAATGTCGAGCTTGTTATTGCAAATCAAAACGAAGGAGTGTAGAGATGCCCCTAATTAAAGTTGATTTAATCAAAGGTCGAGAACCGGAGGAAATCAAACAAATTTTGGATGCAGCGCATCAGGTTGTTTTGGAAGCGTTTCATGTTCCTGAAGGTGATCGTTACCAGGTTGTGACACAGCATGAACCCTACGAAATGATTATGAAGGATACAGGGCTCGGATTTGAGAGAAGTGATAACGTCATCCTTTTTACCGTCGTCAGTACACAGCGGACGGACAAGATGAAGAAAGACTTTTATCAGCTTCTGACAGAAAGATTAGAGCAGCAATGTCAGATCGATCCAAAGGATGTCATGATTACCTTTGTCACGAATGGCGCCGGAGAATGGAGCTTTGGATTTGGAAAGGCACAATTTTTAACCGGTGACCTCTAGCATTTTTTCAAATAAGTTATCTATTTTCTCTAAATTTTTTAGAGAATAAAATATAAATCTACTATATTAAAGGAGGACATATCCTAATGTCTAAAAAACTAAAAAACTTTATCAATGGTGAATGGGTCGAAAGTAAAACAGATAAGTATGAAGATGTTTATAATCCAGCAACAAAAGAAGTATTAGCACAAGTGCCAATCTCTACTCCAGAGGATTTTGAAGATGCTGTGCAGGCTGCTCAGGCTGCTCAAGAAAAATGGAAAAAAGTATCTGTAGCCAAACGTGCCCGCATTCTATTTAAATATCAAAATCTATTAGAAGAGCATAAAGAAGAATTAGCAAAATTAATTACGCAGGAAAACGGAAAAAGCGTTGGCGAAGCATTAGGCGAAGTTGGACGCGGTATTGAAAACGTAGAATTCGCTGCTGGTGCACCGACATTAATGATGGGAGATTCTCTTGCAACGATTGCAACCGATGTGGAAGCTACAAACTATCGTTATCCTGTAGGAGTTGTCGGCGGAATTGCTCCATTTAACTTCCCAATGATGGTTCCATGCTGGATGTTCCCAATGGCAATTGCTTTAGGTAACTCCTTTATCTTAAAACCGTCTGAAAAAACACCGATTCTTGCAGCAAGAATTGCAGAATTACTGGATGAAGCTGGTCTTCCAAAAGGTGTATTCAGTATCGTCAATGGTGCACACGATGTGGTGAACGGCATTTTAGATCACCCTACTGTAAAAGCAGTATCCTTCGTAGGCTCTAAGCCAGTTGGAGAATATGTATACAAACGCGGAAGTGAGAACTTAAAACGTGTTCAAGCATTAACTGGCGCGAAAAACCACTCTACGGTATTGGCAGATGCTGACTTAGACCTAGCTACAAAAGAAGTAATCAGCGCTGCATTCGGTTCCGCTGGGGAACGCTGCATGGCGTGTGCCGTTGTCACGGTAGAGGATTCCGTTGCAGATGAATTTATCGCTAAATTAAAAGAAGCATCTGACAACATCAAAATGGGTAATGGTCTGGATGAGGGCGTCTTCTTAGGACCAGTTATCCGCGATGAAGCAAAACAGCGTACACTGAGCTATATTGAAAAAGGAATTGAAGAAGGTGCTACATTAGTTCGCGACGGACGTAACGAACAAAATGAAGATGGCTACTTTGTCGGTCCAACAATTTTTGATGGCGTATCTCAAGATATGACAATCTGGAAGGATGAGATTTTTGCTCCAGTGTTATCTGTCGTACGTGTGAAAAACTTAAAAGAAGCGGTTGAATTCGCTAACCAATCTGAATTCGCTAACGGGGCTTGCCTATTCACTACAAGCGCATTATCTGTACGTTATTTCCGTGAAAACATCGATGCAGGTATGTTAGGAATCAACTTAGGTGTACCAGCACCGATGGCATTTTTCCCATTCTCCGGATGGAAGTCTTCTTTCTTCGGTACACTGCATGCAAACGGAAAAGACAGTGTCGATTTCTATACACGTAAAAAAGTAGTAACCGCTCGTTACCCTGAACCAGATTTTTCATAATTCAACAAAACAGATTACTAGATTTTAAATAAAACATGAGGCTGGGTATTTTTTCTCCAGCCAATGTTGTCAGGTTAATAAATTTTATAAAAATTATATGTGATACAAATAGTATAGTAATAATACTAACTAGCGGAGGAAAAACACGGAGACTCCTATGGGAAAGCGCAATGGTCTTCGGTGGGGCGAGTAATCGCAGTCCCAGGGTGAAGACCCCGCAGAAAAAAGCGAACTTCTTTTTTTCTACCCTCGGGGCATAAGGGCGACTTTAGCTCTGTCTGCGCCTGTCGGCTTGCCAATCGCTAAGTCTTCTTTAAAGGAGGCTGAGCGCAAGCCCATGGAAAGCGTAGTGTTTTTCCGCAGCGGTCGCACTAACCTGAAAACATTGTATCTCCAGCCCCAGCCTCATTCCATATCGAAAGGAGTTCTTTATGAGTCATTTATTAAGAAAACCTGAAAATAACAAATTAGCAGACGGCGTAACACTTGTTCATGAAGTGACAGAAGAAAATTCCGACCTTCATTATGTCAGTTTTAAAGTAGTGGATTTAGAACCAAATACCAGCTATGACGAAAAGCTGACGAACCTAGAGCTTTGTGTTGTCGCATTAACAGGAAAAATCACCGTCACAGATGGCTATCAAAGCTTCTCTGAAATCGGGACGCGCGAAAGTGTATTTGAACGTAAACCGACAGACAGCGTTTATGTTTCCCATAATAAAACAGTTACGATTACAGCTGACACGAAAGCTCGTGTAGCATTATGCTTTGCTCCATCCGATAAGGAGCTGCCGACCAAACTGATTAAAGCAGAGGATAACGGCGTAGAGCATCGCGGAAAATATAATAATAAACGGCAAGTACACAATATTTTACCGGACTCTGATCCTTCCGCAAACAGCTTGCTTGTTGTAGAAGTGTTTACAGAAACAGCTAACTGGTCCAGCTACCCTCCGCATAAGCATGACCAGGACAATCTTCCAAACGAGTCCTTCTTAGAAGAAAGCTATTATCACGAAATGGACCCGCCGCAAGGGTTTGTTTTCCAGCGTGTATATACAGAGGACCGTTCTTTAGATGAGACCATGGCTGTAGAAAATGCCAATGTTGTTCTTGTTCCTAAAGGCTACCATCCAGTAGGCGTGCCAGACGGTTATGCTGCTTACTATTTAAATGTCATGGCCGGGCCGGAACGCATATGGAAATTCCATAACGAAAAGGATCATGAATGGATCATTGATCGAGTCTAATCATTTTTGAATCGTCCCCCTCTCCTCTATTCTTATAGAAAGAGGCGAGGGCGATTCTCCTATGAAAATAAACCGTAATGAAAAAGGAGCGAAACGCATGGCACTTACATTTAATCAAGATAGAGAATACGATATTATTGCGATTGGCCGCGCTGCGATTGACTTGAATGCAAACGAATACAACCGTCCGATGGAAGAAACAATGACTTTCACAAAATACGTTGGCGGTTCTCCGGCAAATATTGCTATTGGCAGTTCAAAATTAGGACTGAAAGCTGGATTCATCGGCAAAATTTCAAAAGATCAGCACGGAAACTTTATCAAACAATATATGGAGGAAAAAGGAATTGATGTCTCTAATATCGTTTATGATACAGAAGGACATAAATCCGGACTCACGTTCACAGAAATTTTAAGCCCGGAAGAATGCAGCATTTTAATGTATCGTGATCAAGTAGCGGATCTTTATTTAGATTCCACCGAAGTAAGCGAAGATTATATCAAAAAAGCGAAAATCCTTCTTGTTTCCGGTACTGCCCTGGCACAGAGCCCTTCTCGTGAAGCGGTATTGCAAGCAGTTCAATATGCAAAAAAGAATGATGTCAAAATTATCTTTGAATTAGATCACCGTCCATATACATGGAAATCTGCTGAGGAAACAGCAGTATATTATTCTCTTGTTGCAGAGCTTTCCGATGTCGTTATCGGTACGCGTGACGAATACGATGTGATGGAAAATCTGGACGCTGAAGGCGACAATGAAAAAACAGTCCAGCACTTATTCCAGCATAATACCGAGCTTGTGGTCATCAAGCATGGTGTCGACGGTTCCTATGCCTATGAGCCAGATGGTACCGTTCACCGCGGACAGGCATACAAAACAAAAGTGTTAAAAACATTTGGTGCAGGCGATTCCTATGCATCTGCATTTCTTTATGCACTTGTTACAGGAAAAGATTATGAAACTGCATTGAAATTCGGCAGTGCATCTGCATCCATCGTTGTCAGCAAGCACAGCTCTTCCGAAGCGATGCCGACGGTAGAAGAAATTGAACAGCTTATTCGCGAGCGTTCTTAAGAGGATGTTCAAACTTTAAACATGAAAAGAAAGGCAGGTTGAATAAAATGAGTGAAAAAATTCGTTTAACTACTGCACAAGCATTGGTGAAGTTCTTAAATCAGCAATATATCTCTGTAGATGGCGTAGAAACACCATTTGTAGAAGGTGTTTTCCACATTTATGGTCATGGTAATGTTTTAGGCTTAGGAGAAGCACTTGAAAATAATCCTGGACGTCTAAAAAGCTATCAAGGAAAGAATGAACAAGGAATGGCTCATGCAGCAACAGCTTTTGCCAGACAAAATCTCCGACAAAAGATTTTTGCTGTGTCCGCATCTGCAGGACCAGGCTCAGCGAATATGGTAACAGCAGCTGGAACTGCTTTTGCAAATAATATCCCGGTGCTATTCTTACCGGCAGATACATTTGCCACCAGACAGCCCGACCCTGTACTGCAGCAATTAGAGCATGAACACAGTACGGATTTAACAACGAACGAAGCGTTCAAAGCCGTTTCAAGATATTGGGACCGTATTGACCGTCCGGAACAGCTGATGAGCGCGTTAATCCGAGCATTTGAAGTATTAACCAATCCAGCAACAGCCGGACCGGCAACCATCTGTCTTCCTCAGGATGTAGAAGCGATGGCATATGATTATCCAGTCAGCTTTTTCAATAAACGCGTTCACTATGTCGACCGTAAATTACCGACGCAGCGTGAATTAGACGGAGCAGTTGCGGCCATTACACAAAGTAAACGTCCGGTTCTATTAGTCGGCGGCGGTGCTAAATACTCTGAGGCAAGAGAGGAATTAGTAGCACTCTCTGAAAAAACAAATATTCCAATCGTAGAAACACATGCCGGGAAATCAACCGTGGAGTTTACCCATCCGAATAATCTTGGCGGAAATGGCATTTTAGGTACTTCCGCTGCGAATAAAGCAGTGATGAACGCCGACTTGATTATTGGAATCGGTACAAGATATACAGACTTCACGACATCATCCAGAACGTTGTTTGACTTTGACAATACAAAGTTTTTAAATATCAATGTAAACCGCGGACAAGCATATAAATTTGACGGTTTCCAAGTGGTGGCTGACGCCAAAGCAGCATTGCAATCAATCAATAAAAATATTGGCGATTACCAATCAAGCTATGGAGAAGAAACAGCTTCCCTGAAACAAGAGTGGGAGAATGAGCGCAATCGCTTAGCTGCAACAGAATTCAATCGCAATGATTTCAAACCTGAAATCGCAGATCATTTCAATCAAGAAATTTTAAATGATTATGCAGATGCGCTAAAAACAGAATTAACACAAACGGAAGCATTAATTAAAGTCAACGATGTGGTCGACAGCGATGCCATCGTGATTTCTTCCGCAGGATCGCTGCCAGGAGATATGCAGCGTATCTGGAATGCCAATGTGGCAAATACGTTCCATTTAGAGTATGGCTATTCTTGTATGGGGTACGAAATCGCAGGAGCTCTGGGAGCTAAATTAGCGAAGCCTGAACAGGAATCATATGCAGTTGTCGGAGACGGAAGCTTCTTAATGCTCCACTCTGAAATTGTAACAGCTCTTCAATATGATAAAAAAATCAACCTGCTGCTATTCGATAATTCCGGGTTTGGATGCATCAATAACTTACAAATGGATCACGGAAATGGAAGCACAGGAACAGAATTCCGTAATGTGAACAACGAAATCATGAACATTGATTACGCTAAAATCGGAGAAGGATATGGCTTAAAAACCTATTCTGTCAATAACTTGGAAGATTTAACAGCAGCTGTGGAAGATGCTAAAAAACAAACCGTATCCACGTTGATTGAAATAAAAGTGCTGCCAAAAACAATGACAGACGGCTACGATGGCAGCTGGTGGAATGTTGGGGTAGCAGAAGTTTCCGAAAAGGAAAGTGTACAAAAAGCTGCTGCAGAAAGACAACAAATTCTCGATAATGCAAGACAATATTAATGGAAGCTGGATGTGATGAATAATGGGAAAACAGGATATCCATTGGGGAATAGCACCAATCGGCTGGCGAAATGACGATATGCCGGAAATCGGAAAAGACAATACCCTATCGCATCTATTGAGCGATATCGTTGTTGCCGGATTTGAAGGCACCGAAGTCGGCGGCTTCTTCCCTGATGCAAAAACATTAAAAAAAGAAATAAAGCTTCGTAATTTAAAAATTGCCGGACAATGGTTCTCCAGCTTTATTATTCAAGATGGCGTGGAGAAAGCATCAGAAGCATTCCATGAGCACTGCGCTTATTTAAAAGAAGTGGATGCTGCGGTTGCTGTTGTATCTGAACAAACCTACAGTATTCAAGGCTTATCTAAAAATGTTTTTGCTGATAAGCCCACCTTTTCAGATGAAGAATGGAATCAGCTTACGGAAGGCTTGAACGTACTTGGCGAAATCGCTGACAGTTACGGCTTAAAGCTTGTATATCATCACCATCTCGGAACAGGCGTACAGACATTGGCAGAAGTCGACCGCTTAATGGAAAATACCGATCCGGGCCTGGTTCACTTGCTTTATGATACAGGTCACATTTACGCCTCTGATAAAGCATACATGCCATTATTAGAGAAGCATATGCACCGAATCAAGCATGTGCATTTTAAAGATATCCGGGACAATATCATGAAAACGAGCGAAGAAGACAGTCTATCCTTCCGCTCTGCCTTTCTTGCCGGGATGTTTACAGTACCTGGTGATGGCGGTATCGACTTTAAAAAAGTGTATGACAAGCTGCTGGAAAATAACTATCAGGGCTGGATCGTGATTGAAGCAGAGCAGGATCCGGAAATTGCGCACCCGCTTGAATATGCTTTAAAGGCCCGCAAGTATATTAACGAAAACGTATTGAACGAAAAAATCACAAACTAAATGAGGATGTTCACTTTAAAAGCAGTATGTTAGAGTGAACATCTTCATGAAATGTACATCATATTTAATTATAAAAAGAATGGAGGTGAAAGAATGACATTTGTATCATTAAAAGAACTGATGCCTGAAGCAAAGAAAAACCAGTATGCTGTCGGCCAATTTAACATCAATACGTTTCAATGGGCAGAAGCCGCATTACGCGCAGCAGAAAAAGAAAAATCTCCCGTTATTTTAGCTTCTACAGATCGTATTGTTGACTACCTTGGCGGATTTAAATTGATTGCTGCCACTACCAAAAAAATGGTGGAAGAAATGCAAATTACCGTACCTGTCGTTCTGCACCTCGACCATGGTTTATCAGTAGAACGCTGTAAAGAAGCTGTTGATGCAGGCTACAGCTCTGTCATGTATGATGGCTCGAAGCTGCCTTTGGAAGAAAATATCGCCAACACCAAAGCGGTTGTCGACTATGCAAATAAACAGCATGTCTCTGTGGAAGCAGAAATCGGTTCTGTTGGCGGTACAGAGGATGGCATCACTTCCGGCATCAAATACGCGGACCCAAATGAGTGTTATCGGCTTGTAGAAGAAACCGGAGTAGATCTGCTTGCAGCCGCACTTGGATCGGTTCATGGCGTTTATCAGGGCGAACCAAAGCTGGCATTTGATCTAATGCAGGAGATCTCTGACAGCCTGAATGAGGTTCCTCTGGCTCTACATGGCGGTTCTGGTATTCCTGCCCACCAAATTGTAAAAGCCATTGAATACGGCCATGCCAAAATCAATGTAAACACCGAATGCAATCAGGCATGGACAAAAGCAGTACGTAACTACCTGGAGCGGCATCCAGATTCCCATAAGATCCCGGAAATTATGACAACAGGGATGAACGCAATTGAGAAGGTAGTAATAGAAAAAATGCATTTATTTGGTTCTTCCAATAAAGCATAAGTCCATATTATCAGAACAACTGTCGCTTCACATAGACAGTTACAGACTTGGAGGAATGACAATGACAAAAGTAGTTACAGGTATCATTGGCGCTGGACGTATCGGACAGCTGCATGCTAAAAATATTCTGCTATCCGATACGTATCAGCTAAAAGCGATTTCTGATGTATATACCGATCACTTGAAGGATATTGATTATTTAAAAGCTGTTCCTGTTATCACACAGAATGCAGATGATATTCTCAATGACCCAGAAATCGATGCTGTTTTTATCTGCTCAAGCACGGATACCCATATTGATTTTATTACAAAAGCAGCAAAGAATAACAAGCATATTTTCTGTGAAAAGCCAATCAGCTTTGATATTGAAAAAACAAAAGAAACCTTGGAAGTGATTAAAGAAACAGGCGTCAAATTCCAAGTAGGTTTTAACCGCCGTTTCGATACACATTTCAGAAAAGCACATGATGTTGTCCGCAATGGTGATATTGGTACACCGCATGTTATTAAAATCACTTCCCGTGATCCGGAAGCTCCGCCAGAAGAATATGTAAAACGCTCCGGTGGCCTATTTATCGATATGGCAATTCATGATTTCGATATGATTCGTTACTTATCCGGACAAGATGTGAAAAACATTACTGTAAAAGCGTCTTCTCTGGTAGATGATCGTTTTTCACGCAATGATGATGTAGATACAGCCATTATCACCCTCACCTTTGCAGATGATTCTCTGGGAGTAATCGATAACAGCCGCCAAGCAGTATATGGCTATGACCAGCGTATCGAAGTATTCGGTAATAACGGCATGGTCCAGGTAGAAAATCAGAAGCCGACCAATGTAAAAGTAAGCACAAATGCTGCCGTAACAGAGGACAAGCCAATGTATTTCTTCCTTGAGCGTTATAATGAAGGATATATCGCGGAAATACATGATTTTGCCCAATCTATTTTAGAAGATAAACCCGTCGTAGCAAAATTCGAGGATGGGCTACAGGCTGAGCTGTTAGCAAAAGCTGCGAAGCTTTCCTGGAAAGAGAATCGGACGGTTGAATTGAGCGAGCTTCGTTAAATTGAAAAAATACCATTCTCATAGATACGATTCATTCCAACTATGAGAATTAAAAAAGCGTATGAACTGGAGCATCCTTTTCAAAAGTTCATACGCTTTTTTATTCCTTTAAATCTTACGCTTTTAAACAACATTTCTTTCTGTCTGCTTTTCTTTATACTATACGTTTAAAATAACGATAGCTTTCATTCTTTTTTGCAACAGCCATTAACCAGCCATCTTCTGCTTCCTCTCCTCCTCTTTTTCCTTTCTCCGTACTTCTCTAAATTTATTTGTTTCAGATACAATCACACTGGATAATAAACAGAGCGCAATCAAGTTGGGCACTGCCATTAATCCATTGAATATATCCGCAAGATCCCATACTAACTGGACGGATTGAACAGCACCAAACAGGATAACCAGACAGAAAATGATTTTATAATAGATTGTATTTCGATCTCCAAAAATATAACCGAAGCATTTCTCCCCATAATAAGACCAGCCCAGAATAGTGGAATAAGCAAAAAAGATAAGGCCGAATACAACAATATAATTACCTAATCCAGGCAAGAAAAAGTCAAAAGCTTCTCCCGTAATGACAGGTGCTGCATCTGCTCCAAATTGCAAATGAAGCCCGCTCATCACGACAACAAGTCCGGTAATGGTACAAACAATCATCGTATCCAGAAATGTTCCTGTCATCGATACCAACGCTTGGCGTCCTGGATAATCCGTTTTCGCTGCAGCTGCGGCAATTGGCGCTGAACCAAGACCCGCTTCATTGGAGAACACCCCGCGGGCAATCCCATATCGAATCGCTAAACCGATAGCTCCGCCGCCGACAGCTTCCGGATTAAATGCTGCCTCAAATATAACACCGAACGCCGCAGGAACTTCCGTAATATTTAAAATAACAATAATTAGTCCGCCTGCTATATAAAACAAGGCCAGAAATGGGACAAAGATGGCAGTTACTCTTCCAATTCCTCTCACTCCGCCAAGCAAAACTAATGCCGTGAGCGCCATCAAGACGATACCAGTAACCCAAGGGCTGATATTAAAAGTAGCTTGCAAAGAACCGGCAACGGTATTCGATTGTGTCATGTTCCCAATTCCAAAGGATGCTAAAAAGCCAAACAGCGCAAACAAAACAGCTAACCATTTCCAGCCCAATCCCTTTTCAATATAGTACATTGGACCGCCTGATATTTCCCCTTTGTGATTGACAGTACGGTATTTAACAGCTAAGATAGCTTCACCATATTTTGTGGCCATTCCAAAAAATGCCGCCAGCCACATCCAGAATAATGCACCGACACCGCCAAGGAGCACAGCTGAAGCAACTCCAGTCATATTACCAATTCCCAGTGTCGCCGCCATAGCAATCATCAGTGATTGGAAATGAGAAATATCTCCTTTTTCGTTTTTGTCTTTATTTTTACTTTTAGAGAATGTTAATTTCAGCGCATAAGGTAAATCTCTTACTTGTAAAAATCCCAGACGCAACGTTAAAAATATTCCTGTTCCTACGATCAGTACGAGGGTAATCGGACCCCAGACGATACCATTAACCGTATCCACTATTGCCTGTATGCTTTCCACTTTCACATCTCCCCCTTTTTAATTGTCTGTTTTTTCACAAAAATACAATTACAGTAATTGTATTTATTTTACATGAATATCATCTAAAAATCTATGCGAAAATGAAGAAGTGTAAAGTAATCTGATACGGTATGATAAATTACTGTAAAAAGCGTATGAATCTGGGCTGGGGGCCTTATTCATACGCTTTATTATAATTACATTGGAAAGCTTGACCTTATTTATTAAACCCAAGTTCTTCTAAAAATGCGACACTTTTTTCACATCGGCTAAACTGCTGCCTGCATTTCGTGGGTCACGCTCCTGCTCAATCGTGATAAACCCTTCATATTTTAATTTTGCGGTCAGTAACCAGTATATTTCTTTATAATCAATAACACCTTCACCTATAGGACACATCACATTTTCCGCACAGGCATCAAAAAAACGGATTTTTTATTCATGACTTGTCGGTAGACATCTATATCAATGTCTTTAAAATGAATATAGTCTACACGATGATATAGCTTTTCCAGCCATTCTATCGGATCCATTTTTGAATAAAGCAGATGGCCCGTATCTAAACAAAGGCCAGCCACTTCATATGGGATATCTTCCGTTAATTTTAAAATTTCATCCGAAAATTCAATGTATCCTCCCGCATGTGGATGCACCACTGCACGAACACCATATTCTTGCGCAGCTTTATTAGCAATTTGGGTAATATGAGAGATCATATTATCCCATGCCTCATCTGATAACCTCTGCGCCTGCTCAGGGTGACCTGCTGCATAATCTCTTTCATCATGGCCCCAATCAATCACAACCAGATAAGGTGTCTTAAACTTTTGATTATCTTGCGCTTGTTCTTGTGGCATCTGCGTGATTAAAGAACAAATATCATCGACTTGCTGAAGCAAGTTAGGCAGATTAGCCACGGAGACAAGATCATCAAAGATAGTTCCTGCTACAATCGTAAGTTCATTTTTTTCCAGTTCTTCTTTTAAAACACTTGTATCAAGCGGGAGATATCCGTAAGGTCCTGTCTCAATCCCTGTAAAACCTGCTAAATACGTTTTTCTTAAAACGTTTTTCCAATCTGGAAGATAAGGGTTTTTAGGATCATCAACTCCCCAACAGCATGGTGCACCCGAAATGTTTATTGTCATGATTCCTTCTGCCTCCAATCGTATAACACTAGTGATTTTAAATCGCATGACGCTTCTTTGAATCTTTATTTCCAAATGAAAGACGAGTAAATATCTTTTCTCTATACCAAATGGCGACAAGCACCGTCGCTACCAGCCCTAATCCGCCTGCAAAATAGAATCCAGATGCAATACCAAACTGCGAATTAACCATTCCTGCTAAAAACGGACCAACAAATATACCTATTGCATAGATAGATTGATATGCCCCCATGGCTGTGGCTCTTTTAGCGGGTTTAATCGATTGGATAGACATCCCCAGCAGTAGCGGAAAAATCATTCCTAAGGAAAAGCCCTGCAATCCCTGAATGACCAAAAAGATACTCTTCAGCTGTGCGAACGGAATAAGCATAGTAGCTATCGTTACCAGCAAAAAGGCAGCCACCAAGGACTTCCCCTCTCCTAAGCGTGGAATAATCACGTTCCCCATAAAAAGCGTTGCAATCGCATGCGGCACCATAAAAGCAGCTACAATCCATGTAATCTCACTCGCTTCAAAACCTGTCTGTAACGCAAAAGTGGATGTAAACCCAAACATGGTCGAGAAAATAATACTATGAGCCAATATGGATAACAGAGACACTTTTAATAGCGACGGTTCGCGGATAATATGTATTAATCCCTTTAGCTTAATGGGCTCAGAGACTTTCTTATTTTTTGGTTCATAAATAAAGAAAGCCAACCCCCACCCAATCACACTGAACACACTGCCAATCCAAAATGGCGCCTTCCATCCCCATTCCTCAACAATATAGCCGCTAAAGCTCATTCCAAGAAATTGAGCCAGCACGACAATAAAAGAAATACTTCCCATTGCTACATGAACCTTATCCTCTGAAAAATAAATAGGATATAAGACGGTAAAAGCAACCCAGGATGCAGCTGCAAGTCCGGCCAGCGCACGTGCAAACAATAACCATCCAGCTCCGTCCATCGTTAGAAAAATAAAACAGCTGAGCATGCTAATAAACATGCCGAAGAGGATAAATGGCTTTCTGGATTTTATGATGTCCGAGGTTATCCCAATTGGCAGCCTAAACAATAATTGGGTTAATCCGTAGCTTCCCAGGATAATTCCGATAAAGGAATATGGAATTCCTGTATGCTCCATATACGGAGATAGGGTTGGAACATACATAAATTGCGGAAACCATAATAAAAACGATACCAGCATAAATAAATTTTTGTTTGTGTTCATTGCTTTTGTCATGGATAACCTACTTTCCATATATATTTCAATAGTTTGCAGATTGCTAATAAATTGGAAGATTTATTAAAAATATACCTTTTCTTTATAACTCATAAATATTCCCTTTAGTTATTCTAAAGGCTCACCTTTTTACTAATCAGCGTGGATAACTTATATCATATCAAAGGGCTTTTTTCCCAACTTCCATCCTGCTTCATCAGAGGAACGTTTTCCTAACGTGTAAAAAAGCTGTCTTATCCATCCAGTTTTTCAACTCGATTTCTAAGAATCAGCTCTTTTGATTGTAATAAGATACCTATACTATGTTGCAGTTCTTGAATGGCATTTTTATCCGGCTTTAGTAAACATACATAATTTTTATTTTATTAATGTTGCTTCCAAAGAATCAATTGACGTACGCAGACCCGCATCCACACTCATCGTTAAATCTTCCATTTCCAGTGAAACATACCCTTCATAGCCTGCCATACTTAGATTAGAGAAAAATTCCTTCCACCATTGCTGATCATGACCACAGCCCACGGCTACATAATTCCAGGTTCTGTCCTTTGTTGCTGTTACCGGAAGCGATTCTAATAGACCATTTACATCAGCTAATCTGCTCTCAATCCGGGCATCCTTTCCATGAACATGATAAATAGCTCCTTCTAGCGGACGAATAGCTGCAATTGGATCAGCACCCATGATAAATAAGTGGGAAGGATCCAAGTTAATCCCAATGATATCTCCAACCGCTTCCCTTAATTTTAACAAAGTGGAAGCACTATAAACTAATTGGCTGGGGAATGCTTCTAATGCAATCTTCTCTATTCCATGCTTTTGAGCATAGTAGGCAAATTCCTTCCACCAGGGAATAGCAACTTCATTCCATTGATATTCTAATACAGAAGGCATGTATTCAGGCCACGAAACAGTAGAAGTAATCCAATTGGGGAATTTATCTTCCGGACCGCCACCAGGCAACCCGCTCATCATTACAATTTTTTTCACACCAAGCTTTTCAGCTAACTCAACCGTCTGATATGCTGTTTTCGTATGCTTTTCTCCTAATTCTCCAGGGCAAAGAGGATTACCAGAGCAATTCAATGCTGCAATTTCAATATTGCGTTGCTTTAATTCCCGTTTAAATTCCTCTAATTTCTTTTCATCTTCCAATAATTCATTTGTAGGAACATGCGGACAAGGAGACCAGCCGCCTGCAGTCATTTCTACTGCTTCTATTCCATACTCCTTCACCTTGTCCAACATATCCGTAAAAGATAAATCGCCCAACACATCCGTACATAACGCTAATTTCATCATTATCTATTATCCCCTTTCAAATGGAAACGGGAAGCAGGTAATCAGCCACCTGCTTCCCGTTTCATCAGCATCCATTCCTGTATCACTATGCATTATCTAATATTTTTTTAAGTTAAAATAGCCTAAACAGCTTGTCGCATAAGGTAAATGCGATACTTCATCTTTCTAACTCAAATGAAAATCTATTACTCGTATGCGCTTCTTCATTTTTCATGACTATTATTAATTATGCATGTACACTTTCTTCTGTTTCATATTCAACCCAAACAGAGCCATTATCAGCGGAACGCACACAATTTTCAATCCACTGAACACCTGCAATACCAGCATCAATATCAGGGTAAATAAGTTTATCTAATGTTGCTTCATCGCCACGGTTTTTCGCGTCAATAGCTACGGCAATTCTTAGATAAATATTTGCCCAGGCATCGGATAATCCTTCTTGATGCAGGGTGCCTAAACGTTCATATTCGCTCGTTAACTCATCTAGATATTCTGTTCCCCGCACCAAGGTTTGGATCGGTTCCCCTTGCACCTCATAACGCAATTCATTGGGTTTACTATCCCACCACTCTAAACTCGCTTTCGAACCAACAATGCGGATACGCTGGCCATCCATACATCCTGCATCCACAGCAGATGTCCACATTCTTCCAACTGCACCATTCTCATAATGCATTAATACGTAAGCGTTATCTTCTAATGGGTAGCGGCTTCCTACAAAGCTTTGGCGGTCACATAATAGCTTTTTGATTTTCATTTCCGGCATAATCAACTGTGACATGTAGTACGTATGCGTGGAAAGATCCCCGAGAACAAAGCTTGGTCCGGCAATTTTGGGATCCACGCGCCATTTTTGCGCTGCATTCTTCTTATCTCCATCACCGGTTGCAGCATAACCATGTGTATACTGTAAATCTACTAAATGAATATCACCGATTTTCCCCTGTTCAATCATGGCACGCATTTGCAGGAGCATGACATTTCCTGAAAAACCATAGGTGACTCCAACAATTAAATCTTTTTCTTCCGCCAATTGTTTGATTTCCACTGCTTCTTTTGTAGTAAAAACTAACGGCTTTTCACAGATTACATGAAGACCGGCATTCAAAGCTGCCATGGTAATTTCATAATGTGTACCATTCGGTGTTGCGATAGAAACAACTTCTATCCCTTCATCCAGTTTAGACTCTTCAGCAAACATTGTCTGGTAGTCCGGATAACAGCGGTCACTATCCACTCCCAGATTCACTCCAAAATCTCTTCCTCGTTCTGCGTCAATATCAAAAGCCCCAGCAACTAAATCATATGTCTTATCTCTTAATGCGCCTGTACGATGTTTGTACCCTACTTGCCCTGTTCTTCCGCCGCCAACCATTCCCCAGCGTAATGGTCTCGTAATTTTATTTTCTCCATTGATCATTTTTACACTCTCCTATACTTTTTATAAATTTTTAATATTTAATTTATTTGATTTTTTAAGTCATCACTTTTCTTACCAGTCCATATCTCTTCAATTTCTTCTAACGATTTATTCTTCGTCTCAGGAACAAACTTCCACATGAAGAAGAAAGCAAACGTACTTATCAGTCCATAAATCAGAAATGCTCCAGGACCAAACATATCATTTAACGGCGGGAATGTAGTAGAAGCTATCCAGTTAGCAGTCCATAATAACATTACTGCAATCGCAACAGCCTGCCCTCTGATTTTATTAGGAAAAATCTCTGAAACCATTACCCAGGCAACAGGTCCCCAAGTCATTTGGAATATAGCAACAAACCCTAGAATAAATATTAATGTACTGACTCCTTCGATTCCTGCAAAGAAAAGGATAGCTACTGCACTTAAGCAAATGGCACAGCCCGCAGAACCGAACATTAATAAGAATTTCCTGCCTTGTCTTTCAATAAGCCAGATAGCAATAAATGAAACGACAATACCTATAGCTCCAACAAGAATCGTTTGCAGCATCGCAGTTGATTGACCTGCACCCAGACTTTCAAAAATACGTGGTGCATAATATAGGATGATATTTATACCTATAAACTGACATAACATCGCAATCGTCATACCAACAATTAAAACGCGTTTACCGTAATATAATAGCCCAACCTTTTCCGTCTTTGTTTCTAATGATATTTTTATATCTTGAAGTGTTTCACTTGCTATTTGTTTGGAACCATTTAATTTTTCCAAGATATTATAAGCTTTATCATAGTCATGGTTTAAAGCCAGATACCTAGGTGTTTCTGGAATAAATAATAGCAGAATAAAGAAAAGTGCTGCTGGAATTAGTTCGGAAGCAAACATAAGCCTCCAGCCTGTATCATTTATCCATGCCGCGGTTTGACCATTAGCAATTCCCCAGTTGACAATATATACAACGGTTTGGCCAAACACAACAGCCATATTATAGATAATTACCATCTTCCCTCGAATATTCGCAGGGCTCATTTCACTAATGTAAACTGGTGCTATCGCTGAAGCTAAGCCAACCCCGACGCCGCCAATTATTCTATAAAAATTAAAAGTAGCCAATAATGCATGACTTGGCTCACCCATTGTGAAAAAGATTAATTCCGGATAAGCTGAACCCAATGCTGATAGAAAGAATAAAATAGCTGCAATAACCAGTGTATTACGCCGTCCTATTTTATTAGATAACAATCCAGAGAGTAATGCACCTAAAATACACCCTATCAATGCACTGGATACTGTAAATCCATGAACTAACGATCCCAACCCCAGACTATCGATCAGATACAATTGTATAGATTGCTCTGCACCAGCAATAACTGCCGTATCATAACCGAAAAGAAGTCCCCCTAAAGAAGCTACCATTGCAACAAATACAATATATGAACGATTATTATTTAACATAACTATCCGATTCTACCTCCTTTTGTATCGTGTCAGACTAATTCTAGCTGTTTTAATAAACCGTCTTTCATCCTTAACAATTACTTCGAAACTAACCAAGTTCACTCGTTTCTAGCTGTTTTTAGCAGTGAATATTTGCGCTTCCGACAGATTCTGAAATTACTCTTGTAACGGTGCATCTAATTTTCTTCCTGGCAGTTTTTAAATAGTTAAAGGTTTAGGCCTTCTTTAATAGATTTTAACGTTAATTCATTGGACCACTCCGGCCGATCCGGATATGCAAACACAGCATTTGTAACGATACCATCAAACTTCATTTCTCTTAATTTCTTATATAGCGCATCAAAATTGATTTCTCCTTCACCAGGATTTAAATGCTGGTGAATCGTTACATTGGCACCGGGAGGATTGATAATATAACGAAGTCCAAACGCCGCTTTATGATTTAGCGTATCTGCAATGAGTACATGGTCAAGCAAGTCGCCAGCTTCCTCCAAATGTTGCTCCACGTCTCCAATGCCATCATCATAGAAGAAAGCATGCGGGACAGAATAGACCAGCTTAATCCAATCTTTATCTAATGCACGAATCATACGGACTGCTTCCGTATTCAGTTCAATGAAATCATGCGGATGCGATTGAATATTTAACCTGATTCCTTCTTTTTCAAAAAGAGGCGTCAGCTCTTCCATTGATTTCACAAATGCAGCTTCACTTTCTGTCGGGCGGGTTTTATCTCCGGCAAATTCTGTATTCATCAAATCAACATCCAGCTCAGAGGTTATTTCGATACAGCGCTTCCAATTTCTAACCGCTGCTTCCCTTACTTCTTCGATTGGAGAAGACCATTGCTGTACAGGAAGTACCGATGAAATTTTCACTCCAGCATCAGAGCAATATCTCTTTAAATCTTTAATCATCTGCTTATCCACTTTCGGATATTGGTTAAACCAAATAAAATCTTGTCGTGGAGAAAGCTCCACATATTCATAACCTAATCGGGCAACATTCTCAATTGTATCTCTCAGGCTGGTATTATCACGGTAATGTGACGGATCGTATGCTAAACGCATGATATTCATCTCCTTTTTATTTTTTAACCCAATTAAAGCGCTATCATTTTGAATCTGATTCTAATTAAAAATTTTCTTTCCACTCTTTTTTTAAATGGGTGGTTGCTAACTTACCTGCTGATATGCATTATTTACTGATTCGAATCAATTGAATACCATAAAGTAATCAATATGTAACCAGAAGATAATTGATAGTTGTAATTATAAGACAATGATTGATGAATGTCTTTGTCTTATCCAGACGACTTTTTATTATTTTTGGATTTTAAAGACAGGAAACCCCTCTTACTTCTTTCTATACGAAATACAAGATCAAGAGGTAATCTATTAATCATCTGTATATATAATTTTTTCAGAGTCCATATAAAGCGCCCGAAAACGTCCGGGAGGCTGTCGCATTGCATCAGTAAAAACCCTTGTAAAATAATGTACATCGAGGTAACCTGTTTCTCTGGCAATATCTTTAATAGTTAAATCCGTTGTTTTCAGCAGTGTTGCTGCTTGGTTAATTCGCTCTTTTTGAACAAATTTCGAAAAATTAATTCCTAGCTCTGATACAAATAACCGTGATAAATGCCGGCCAGATATGTGTAGATGATTCGCAACATGTGAAAGCTTTAAGTCATTCGCTAAATTATCTTTAATAAATAATTTAGCCTGAGCTAACAAAGATGAAGTATTTTCAGATATATTTGCTTGACTATTGGCTTGCGGATTGGGAATAAACATTTCCAACAAAGAGTGTATAAGGGAGGCTGCTAAATTAGGTAATATATATTCAAAAAAATTATTTTTGGTTTTAATCGATTCGATAAGTAAAGCTTTCCAGAGTAAATTAGCTGTTGTATCTTCTTTCACCTCAATAACAGACTGCTGGCATTGCTTCACCTTCTCCATCATATTTATCCATTCATTACTAGATTCTGATTCGATTAATTCAAATGCAACATATACGAGTGCCAATCCCTTTTCGCTTCGTATTTGATGTAAGATTTCTGGTTTTGAAATAAATAGAATATCCTTTTGCAGTGTATATACACAATCTTTTTCCATATAAGTTCCTTTTCCATCAATTACATAACATATCTCAAAAAAGGAATGTTTATGCAGAGAATTATCATAATGCTTTGGTACAACACCCCAATAATGAACATGAAACGTTGCTCCGTCTTGCACCAAATGATGAGCGCTTTGATTTAACACCTTTCTCCCCGAAACAAATCTGTGTAAATTCAAATAATACTCCCCCTCCAGGTTCATTTCAAATACATTTCTTGATATAAAAGGAAACTTCATTCATTGGGAGTTTGCACGATTCTCTCACAATTCAGGTCCATAACAACATCTTTTTCCATTAACCGGTACATAGCTCACGGATTAGACTATAGCGCTGCGATTACTCGTCTCATTTTATAAGGGTAATATCAAGCATACAAACTGTTATGTATACCTGATATTACGGAGTAAACATCTATATCTCTAACCTTCTATTTTTACATGCTATTTATTAATCCAAATGTAAACCCTCTTTAATAGATTTCAAGGTTAATTCATTAGACCACTCTGGACGATCCGGATATGCAAATACTGCATTTGTCACAATCCCATCAAACTTCATTTCTCTTAATTTCTTATATAGCGCATCAAAATTGATTTCACCCTCGCCAGGATTTAAGTGCTGATGAATCGTTACATTCGCACCGGGAGGATTGATAATATAACGCAGTCCAAACGCGGCTTTATGATTCAGCGTGTCTGCAATGAGTACATGGTCAAGCAAGTCGCCTGCCTCCTCTAGATGCTGTTCTACATCTCCAATCCCATCATCATAGAAGAAAGCATGCGGTACAGAATAAACCAGCTTGATCCAATCTTTATCTAACGCACGAATCATACGGACTGCTTCCGTATTCAGTTCAATAAAATCATGCGGATGCGATTGGATATTTAACCGGATTCCTTCTTTTTCAAAAAGAGGCATCAATTCATCCATTGATTTCACGAATGCTGCTTCACTGTCTGTCGGACGTGTTTTATCTCCGGCAAATTCTGTATTCATCAAATCGACACCTAATTCAGAGGTGATTTCGATACAACGCTTCCAATTTCTAACTGCTGCTTCTCTTACTTCTTCTACAGGAGAAGACCATTGTTGAACAGGAAGTACCGATGAAATTTTCACGCCGGCATCGGAGCAATATCTCTTTAAATCTTTGATTAACTGCTTATCGACTTTCGGATATTGATTGAACCAGATAAAATCCTCCCGCGGGGAAAGCTCCACATACTCATAACCTAACCGGGCAACATTCTCAATCGTATCTCTTAAATTTGTATTATCACGATAATGTGATGGATCATAAGCTAAACGCATCCTATTCATCTCCTTTAAAAAATTTGTCTGATACTATTTTTGTTTCATCACCCTTAAACAGTATGTTCTGCTTTAGAACCTTGATAAAAAGCTGGCTGTTCGGGCATTTCTATTGGAACGATTTTCCCTGTTTGTTTCGCTTCTATACTCGCATCTGTTGTCACTGCTACGACATAACCATCCCATGCTGACGGGCCATGTACCTCACCGTTGACCGTAGAATTAATCCACTCTTGTAATTCAACATCATACGCTTCGATAAAACGTTCTTTCCAATTTACTAGAATGTCAGTGGAAAGCTTGGCTTGACTGCGCATTTGAAGGCTAGGCGGTTCCGGTAAATTAGCTATGCCCGTCTCCCCGACAACCTGACATTGGATATCATATCCATATTGACAGTTAACAAAAATCTCCGTATCGATACGAATCCCTTTTTTCGTTTCTAATAATATAATAATCGGGTCTTGCAGCCCTTCTTCAGCAAGGTTTGTTCTTCTTGGCTGGATAACCTGTGTAGAAACATAATCATCCTGAATCAGCCATCTCAGCACATCAATTTCATGCACAAACGAATCCGTAATTGCCATATCGCCGCTAAAATTTGTAACAGAAGGTGCTCTGTGTGCACAATGCAGCATCAACGGCTCACCAACCTTGTTATTATCGACAGCCTGTTTCAATGTACGATATCCTTTATCATATCGTCTCATAAAACCTACCTGTACCAGTTGTTTTCCATATTCCATTTCAGCTTCCACTATTTTCTTACAGCCCTCCGCTGTTGTCGCGAGCGGTTTCTCACAAAATACAGGCTTTCCAGCTGCAATAGAGGCTAACACAAACTCTTCATGAGTTGGCCCCCAAGATGTGACGATGACGGCATCTACTTCATCCGCTTGAATCAAATCATGACCATTATCGTACACTTTCGCCTGCAGACTTTCGCGTTCCACAACTGCATGTGCCTGTTCACTATTTACATCGGTTACAGCGACAATCTCTCCTCCTGTCAGAGAGTGTGTAATTCTATGAATATGATCCTGTCCAATTGCTCCTGTTCCGATAACACCTATTCTTAAAACCATAAAAGTTACCTGCCCTTCCTTTATTGGATTAACATACGGATTACTTTTTAGAAGCATCACTTATTCAATCTGTTGAATGCGTTTTCTTTTCATAGAAGAATGAAGCTCGCTCTACTTACAAACAAATGGATACCCTTCTGTTTCTAAAGACTTATAGAAACAGAAATAATCATAGCTTTCCAATGATAAGTAATGCATTCCTTTTGTACAGCGTATATTACATTTTTTGAAACCGGTTACCATTTCAAAAATAATTAATAAATAACCAAAATATACCCATGAAGTAATCATGTATATTGGTATATTATAGAGAAAGATATTTAAATTGTATTTGCATAATTCAGCCATTTTTTTGCATTTTCAGGACATGGCTAGGAGGGCAGTTCAAGGTTAGTAAAGAAATATCTGGCATTCGGAGGATATATTTCGCCGGTAAAAGAAAATCATTAATTATTTCTTTCCTATCCAAAGGAATATAGGCCAGTACTTTTTCAAAATCAAAATATATTTGAAGCATTCACTTCATTTCATTAAAAAACTCTTTTCCAGTTTTTATATTAGGAAAGAGTTTTTTAATACATGTATATATTGTTTTAGGGAAGATTTTGTATTTACCTTATTCAGCCTTCCTTAAATTCAGATTCCACCGTCCCCTGATATATTTTTCTATATTTCGCCGGAGGAGTTCGTATAATCTGCGTAAATACTTTTGTAAAATAATGCAGACTGGAAAATCCACATGCCGTCGCGATATCTTTAATCGACATCTTGGTTCCTCGTAAATATTCCGTAGCTAAGCTCAGACGCTCCTCCTGTAAAATCTCTGTAAATGTCTTGCCCGTCTCCTCTCTGATCAACCGGGACAAATGGCGCTTCGAAACATAGAAGTCATCGGCAACCTCTGATATTTTGAGATTTTTTTGCAGATTATCCTTTATATAAAGATTCACTCGATAAACTAAAACCTTTCTTTCATCAAAATCATCATCATTATCTTTTAAACTGGATTCCTGTTTAGGTAACGGGTAAAAGGAGTCGAATATAGCAGGCAGTAAATTAGAAGCAAGCTTTTTAAGCATATCTTCTTTCCATCGATGTTCTACATCTATCGCAGACTGATAGAGCGCGTTCCACAAATAAGCATGTATCGTTTCTTCTTGCGAATGGATGACAGGCTGCGCTTGTTGCTGCAAATCTTGTATATAATTTCTCCATTCCTTAGTTGATTCACTTTCTTTTAATTCAAATGCAAAATATAAAATCTTCATCCCTTGCTCGCTAAAGAGTTGGTGTTCCTGATTAGGCCGCGTCAAAATAAGGGAATGCGGAGACAGCGGGTAACTTACCTCTCTTTCCTGGTATTCTCCAGTCCCGCCAAGTACATAAGATACCTCAAAAAAGCTGTGTACATGCGCTTTTGTGCCAAAATGACGCTGCCACCCGCCCCAGTAATAAACTCGAAATTCTGCTCCATAGATCGAAATGGAAGTAACATATTTATTTAAATCTTTTTTTCCTTCAAATAGATTTTTCATCCTTTTATACAACCTTTCCCATGCAGTTATAAAGCTCTGGAGCATCTTATAAAAAGATAAGAAGCTTTTTAACAGCAGCCGGAATCAAGCGTTGTCAAGCATATTTAGATATCATCCAATTCATATTAATAACAAGCTTTTTATCCCATCGTGTAAGAACAAACAGAGGCTGTCACCTAAATAATAAGTAACAGCCATTCATTTCATGCGGCAGCTTACAAAGCGAAAATATCACTGATCGCTTTATACTCTTCATCTGAAATAGCAACATCTAATGTTTGCAGATTATTTTGCACTTGCGAGCCGTTCTTTGCTCCAGGAATAACAACATCGATGGCATCATTAGCCAAATACCAGGCTAATACTAGATGAGGGATTTCCACCTGTTTAGCTGCAGCAATCTCTCGCAGCTTCTCCACCCTAGCAAGATTCTTCCGGAAGGACTCTCCCTGAAAATGGTCAAAACCATTGCGTAAATCCCCTTCTGGAAACGTCGTATTTTTATCGTATTTTCCAGCGAGCAACCCAGAAGCAAGCGGAAAGAATGGAATAAAGGAGATGTCATTTTCTTTCGTATAATCAAAAAATGTTTGCTCCGCATCTCTTTGAATCAAATTATATAAATCTTGGACGACATCCACATATCCGTCTTTGTTTGCCTCTTTTAACTGATCCAATGAAAAATTGGAAACACCGATAGAACGAATTTTTCCTGCATCCTTCAATTCTTTCAATGCACCAACCGCCTCATCCTTAGGCGTATTTTCATCCGGATTGTGGATATAAAATAAATCAATATAATCTGTTTGCATACGCTTTAATGCATCATCTACAGCTTGCTTTAAAAATGCCGGAGAATTATCAAACTGCACCTGTCCATCTACAAACTTATGAGCAGCCTTTGTGGCGATGACTACTTCTTGACGTTTGCCCATGTCTTTCACGACTTTTCCTACTAACTCTTCCGAATACCCCGGTCCATAGATAAAAGCAGTATCTAAAAAATCTACACCATGATTAATGGCATCCCGAACCATGTCCATTCCTTGTTCATCCTTGAGATTCGGATATAGGTTATGACCTCCAACTGCATTGGTTCCTAATCCTATTGGGTTAACAACTAAATCTGTTTTTGCGATCTGCACTTTTTGTACCATGTGTATTCCTCCTCATCTAATCTATGAATGAATGCTAGCTGCGATAGATTTCAGTGTCGTTTCTTTCGCTGTTCGAATCACTTCATCCGCAGGCATTTGATAATACTCCGGACGGAACAATTCAACAGAGACAATATCTTCTTTATAACCAATCTCTTTTACTGTCTGCAGCAGCTTCTCCAGATCAATGACACCTTCACCCGGCCAAACACGATGCTCGTCTCGAAGCACTCCGACTGGGTAATTCTCTGTATCATCGATATGTAAAATAAAGATTTTCTCTCCATCCGCCTTCTTCAGAAATTCAAAATCTGAATTCATTGCATGAAAGTGAAAACAGTCAAAAACTAACCCGACACTTTTTCTGTCTACCGTATCAATAATATCATAAGCCTGTTCAAAGGTATTAATTGTACATTCCGGATGCCCAACAAATTCCAATGCCACCTTCACATCTTGTACTTCTGCTATATCCGCGAATTGGTTCAACATGTTGACTGCACTCATTTTAATATCTTCCTTAAGAAGTGCCTGATCAGTTACTAATGGCACTACGACCACATAAGCAGCTCCCAGCTTACTTGCATTATCTACCATCGTTTTAAATTCTTCGATGACTTGTTCCTCGTCCTCGCGGTTATTAAAATATACCAGCGCATTCAAAGCAATTGGTTTAATATGATGGTTTTGGAAATAATCTTGTAATTCTCCCATCGAATGCTCCTGCAAATATTCCGGCAATTTATCCATCGTGCGTATTTCGATATAATCGTAGCCATGCTTCTCACAGTATTCGAGATCCTTGGCAAGATTTGAATTCTCTAATGTTGTTGCTTGGTTATAGCAGAGTTTCATTTTTTTCATCCTCCTTGTAGATAATAGGCGTCCTATCACATGTTTGCTTTGTATTGATGTATGCCTTTCATTAAAGCGCTTGCATTATTTTTGGAAATATAATGCAACCTGTGAATGATTGCAATAAGTTACTATTATCTTCTTGTGAATTTATTGTTATATTTTTCAGTCTAAATTAAGGAAGAGGATAAATATTTATAATTTGATGCCTATCTTTTGTATTATGGAGACAATATTGATTAAATAATATCCATTCCATTTAAAAAGCGTATGAACTTAAGTAACGATACACTTAGTTCATACGCTTTTTATTATTAATACATTTGAAACGTTTCTTTCTATTTTGTCGAACCCTTCAATTTCTTAAAATTGAGATGTTGTACTTTTTTATATAAATCTTCTAAAACAATTATTTACAGTTGTTCCTGTAATTCAAGTAAATTATTAAAACTAATTTGATAGCTTTCCATCATCCCACCATCTAAAAAACTGCGATCTTGTTCTACTACATACCATTCCGTACCATTCGCCTCACCCCATTGTAATATTGGAACAAAGTCAATAATTCCTGTTCCAATCTCAGCTAAAGATTCAGGGTAAGTTAATCTCTTATCTGATTTTATATCTTTCAAGTGCAAGATAGGCATTTTTTCTGGAAATCGTTTAATCACAGACAGCGGATCAATTTCAGCATATTGAACCCAGTACGTATCTACTTCAGGATAAATAAAACAGTTTCCCTCAGGCATCATCAAATAATTATAGGCAGTACGATTGTCAACTTTTGATAAAAATTCAAATTCATGGTTGTGATAGCCCACTCGAAATCCTAGACTATTGAGTCGCATAGCCAAATCAAGCAATGAACTCTTTACATATCTATATCCTTCTTCATTTTGTAATTCTTCAGGTAACGAATTGCAAAAAATATCTTTTGTACCAAACAATAATCCTTCATATATTACTTTATCTGTATCATTAAGCATTCTGTCAAGTGAGACATGCATTCCAGCTACTCTCATTCCTGTCTCTTTAAGTACTGCAGCAATATGTTCTGCACTATTACCACGAAGCCCATCTATCTGAACAGCTTGCCATCCCATTTTTCGCAGCTCTCGTATAGTTCCACCGAAGTCCTCTTCAAGCTCACGTCTGAATGAATATAATTCCACAGCAAACTTATTGCGAATATCTTTCAATTTAGTCACCTCATTTTTTCTATAAAGGATTATTTAGTCTTAACTTAAATTAAGCCAACGAACTTCATCATCCGTTAATGAAATCTTCGTTGCATCGTAAGAGGACAATAATTCGTTACTATTTTCTGGTCCAATAACCGCAGCTGTCGGGAATGTCTGACACAATACATAAGCAAGGGAAATTTGAATAGGTGTTACCTTTTTTTTGTCTGCTAACTCTTCCGCACGTCGATATCGTTCCCAGTTGGCTTCACTATAATAAACTTCGACCATCTCTACATCATCTTTAATATCCGGTGTAAATCGACCAGAGAAAAATCCACCCGCTTGAGACGACCAAGCTAATAAAGGTGTATTTGAGTTTTGATGCCAACGTATCATCTCATCATTTGCAGACACACAATTTTCCCAACGAGGGCGATTCACTTTAGCAAGACTTAAGTTTGGACTATTAAAAGTAAAAGGTGTTAGCTTATGCTCTACCGCATATTTATTAGCTTCAATAATTCGTGCTATTTCCCAATTTGATGCACCAATGGCATAGACCAGACCCTTTTCAACCTGCTTATGAAGACTTTCCATAATAGGACCAACTTCCTTAGTTGGGTCATCCCGGTGCAAAGCGAATAGTTCGACATGATCTGTATCTAGTGTTTCCAAGCTGGTATAAAGATCGTCTTCAATTGCCTCTGGAGTCACTCTAGCCATATCTGGATTTTCACGTGTCGGGTGACACGCTTTCGTATGAATAACTAGACTATCTCTATTCCCCCGCAACTTCATCCAACCTGCTAACGTTTTCTCACTATGCCGATATTGCCTTGCAGTATCAAATGAATTTCCACCTATTTCAAGAAATTTATCCAGTACTGGGGCAGCAAAATCCATATTATCCGGTCGCAGGAAATCTCCTGAACCCATCAATAGATTAGAAACACTAATGGTAATATCTTTCCCATCTTTTTTCCCTTGAATATCTATATATTTCATCTGATTACGTCCCTTCTTCTTTCATTATAGTTTGCTGGCAGCTGCATCATCGATGTACAGTACAGCATTTTTTGAATTCTTAACAAGAGTAGACGGGATATCTGCAGTTGGTTCTGTATTGATTGTCAGCTCCACTATGTCTGCTTTCTTTTCACCATTTGCCATTAACATTACTTCAGCAGCTTCCGTAATATGTTGAATACCAAGTGAAATCCCTCGTGTTACATTCACTTCTTCATCAAAATATTTTACTGAAACCTTTTTAGTTACTGGATCAAGATCGATGACATGACAATACGTATCCATTCTTACGCCGGGTTCGTTGAAACCAACATGCCCGTTCATCCCAATTCCTAACAGCATAAAATCAATCCCTTCATGCTTCGCAACAAAGTGGTCTACTCTTTTACATTCTGCGTCCATGTCTATAGCCAAACCATCAAAAAAACAAATTTGTGAATCATCTATATTTGGGATACGATCAAAAAAATGATCAAATAGTGTTTGCTTACAACTTCCATTCGTTTCTTTATCAAGACCAACCCATTCATCAAGACTGACAAACGAGCATGTTCCAAAGTCAACTTTCCCCTGATTTGCTGCTTCTACTAAATAGTTTAAAGTCATAAGCGGAGTATCTCCTCCAGCAAAGCATAGTAAACTATCAGGTTTCTTTTTTACTATTTCAATAATATTTTTCCCTGCTGCTTCCGCCATCAATTTAGTTGTAAGAAACTTCTTAATATTCATATTAGTAATCCCCTTTTTTACTTATACTGCCTTATGAAATAATAATTTGATTCTTTCAATTTTAGAAACACTAGAAATTACAGTTTTCATAAACTTTAAGGTATTTTCTAAATTAAATAAGGTAATGTTATCAATAAAATTTAAGTAGCTAGTTTTAAAAATCCAAATCAAGCTCTTGATGTGCTTTTTCTCTTTCGTTTAGAATCCTTTCCTCTTTCATTGCACTGCGTTCATACATTTTGAAAAACGGATAATACATACAAACAGCTGCCGCTAACACGACAAAACTAAGAATAACAGCTTTCCAGTCCATCGTTGCTAAATATTGAGCAAATGGAATTGGTGTTCCGCCTACATTGACCACTGGCGGCCGAACTATCCCCCAATGAAATATGAACCATTGACAAACTGCTAGAATAGGAGTCCCCATGACAAATGGGATAAACAAATACGGATTAAAACATATTGGCAAACCAAAAACGACCGGCTCTGATATGGTAAAAACAGCTGGAACAGCCGAAGCTTTTCCTACCGCTTTAATTTTTTGAGATTTACTAAATAATGCTAGGATTACTAAAGCTCCAGTAATCCCTGATCCGGAAAAACCCATGAAATAATCCCAAAAGTTTGGTGCAAACACATGTGGAATCGGTTCTCCAGCTGCAAAAGCAGCGGCATTTCGTCCAAGGTATTGAGTCATAAACGGCAATACAAAACCAATCAAAATTGCATAACCATTCAATCCAATAAACCAGAATAGCATTTCTAAAAAACAAATCAGGAAAACTGCATAAGGTGTATCAATACTATTAATTGCGGGCGCCAGCATGGTTGTAAATGCTTCAGGAATGATTTGCCCATTGGTCACACTTTGTACACCTGCACTTAGAAATACTGCAACAAATAAAACAACTACCATAGGAATAATCGATTCAAATGTTGCGGAAATCCCTTCAGGCAATCCTTTTAATCGAATCGTAATATTATTTTTCATAAATACATTTAACACTTCAACCGTAACTAATGAGGCAAAAATTGCGATAAACAAACCTCTTGAATCCAGAAACTGTGTATCTAAACTTCCATCAATTATTTTCGTATTTAAAATTAATGTCACCAATACCCCAGCTATTACACCGTGCAAAACTGGAACTTTCATCTGTTTTGCATGATTATATGAAATTGTGACGGCACAGTATATTGATAATAATCCAAATGTAAACTGGAATGGCAATTGCAGCATATCATTGTAATCTACAAAAAAGTTCTTTATTGCTGTTCCTTCAGGGAACATATTTCCAATTGATGAGATTATTAAGGAAAAAGAACCGATAATCAGTACTGAGATAAGCGCAATCATCCCATTCTTAATTGATGCTACATGGCGTTGTTTTTCTATTCTTGCTGCAATTGGCTCAAAATGCTTCTCCATAACGGATATAAAGCCATCCATTTTTCGATTTTTTCCACTTCTCGACATATAGATATCCCCCTATTTTTCAGCAGACTCTAATTTCATGATAATAGCATCTTTCAAAATATTTCCGCCATTAACAGTTCCGTAATCTTGAGTATCAATAACTTGAATAGGTTTCGCCACTTCATCAGCTAGCTTTTTAAGTTCAGCAAATTTATGCTTAATTTGTGGACCTACCATAATTACATCGAAATCCTCTATATATTCCTGTATCTCTCCAGCTGGATGCGCCTCAATCCGAATATCAACGTTTTTTAATTTTTCACTTTTCACTGCAATTTCTTTCATTTTAGTTACCATTACCCCTGTTGAAGCACCTAGATTACAAACCAATAAAATATACAATCTATCAATATTCATATTCTGCTCCCCCTTTATTTTCAATTTGTTTTTTTAAATCTACATACATAGATATCATTTCTTCCACCAGTGTCATCATTAAAATGGTATTCATTAATGTATCTTGAGCATGAATGAGTAAAACCGAAAAATCAGCAGTCTCTCCTTGTGCCTCTTTAACAATTAAGTTAGTTTGTACATCATGAGCCTCATTTACTTGTTTTTTTGCTGTATTAATTAATACTTCTACTTGTTGAAAGTTACCTTTTTTCGCCATCTGTAAGGCTTCAATCAACGTTGAAAATGCATCTCCTGCTAATGAAATAATTTTGAAAGAAACTTGTTCAGTATTCATTAAACCCCACCTTTTTTATACAATTGTTGCTTTTACAAGCTGATAGATTTCCTGTTTGGACCTTGCTTCTGTAAGCAAGCGAATTTTTTCTGAATTCAGTGCTAGTTGCGCAAGTCTCTCTACTAACAGATATGCCTCTTTTGATTGGAAAGCCATGGTAAAGATAACTTGTACGGGGACATTATATCGGTCATAGAAAGAAACACCTTTATTTAAAACAGTTACGCCTAAACTATCCTGTAATACACCATCTTCCGGCCCTGCATGTGCTAAAACTACACCAGGTGCGACCGTCATATAAGAACCATATTTTCTAATGCTTTTCATAATATTTTCATAATATCTCGGTTCAATACAATCCATTGCTATTAAATTGTCAGTACCAAGTGCAATTGCTTGGCGCCATGTATTTGCCTTTTCACCATAAACAACTGTTTCTGGTGAAAAAATAAAATCGGGAACAACTTCTCTATTGGCTTCGTATTCATCATTAGTGAGTACCTCTAGTAAATCCGATTCCAGTTTGCTTAGATTAGTAATATGGCCATTATCCATCATAAGCTGTATGATTTTGCTAAATTTATTTAACGGTTGAATGGATTGAACCTTCATTTTCAGCTGTAAATGCTTTTGAAGTAATTTGATATCATCCAAATAAAGGTAACTATTAATACGTAGAATTTTTTCGGAACGAATATCTGGAATATTTACCGTACTCAGCACATAATCATATTTTTCTATCGTTTCCTTATCAAGTAATCTAAGTGGCATCGTATCAATTCGTTCGAATTCGAACATTTTCTTTATTTGCGCTCCTATCATACTTGCCACGGCTGTTCCTTCTACACACACAATAAGAATAGCCGGTTTTGTCTTTTGATTTGTTTTGAACTTCTCCATTTCAGAAACAAAATAGATGGCAAGAAAGGAAATTTCCTGATTGCTCACAGTTACTTTAATGAGCGGCTCTAATTCTTTGCAAATTTGGGACGTCACAAGAAATATTTCATGATTAGTTTTCATAAATTGTTCAAATATGGGATTTTCAATTGTTATATTTTCTCGTAATCTTTTTACCATGAATATGACATGATTCTTAATTTGCTCTAAAAACTTACTATTTCCCTTAAATAAATCTACTTTATATATCTCACCTACTTTTTTGCAGAGTTCTCTTGTAAATAATTCAATTTCCTCTTCCTGATTCTTACTGTCTAATTGCATGACACTATTAAGTAGGATTTTTAAGCTGTTTTTGTATTCTGGCTCTATTTTAGATAATGCATTTGATATATTTTCAAAGTCTCCTTGTACTTTAGTAACAATTTTAAATAACAAAGCTAAAAGTGTGATATATGTTTGGTCATCCATGCCTCTATTTAAATTAGTCTCCAGCCGATGACTGATTTCAACTGCTCTCTGTAAATACTCATATTCAAATAAATTATAAAAAAACAATTCACCATGTTTCGAAACAATCCTGTCATCATTAATAAAATTATAAAATTCTCTAATATTAATGCTGCGAATCAGTATCTTAGCAAAAGTAATGCACTTCAATAATGTATCACCAGTGATATAGTGACCTTTTCTTTTTTTATGCTCTAAGTTTAAATCCTCTAGAAAAACCTCCCCTTCAATAGCTCTTATATGATTTAAGATTGTTGTTCGAGAAAGAAAAAGGACTTCTTCAAAATAAGCGGTTGGAATGACCTCTTCTGAAATTAACATTTTCAGCTTCAAAAAATTCTGGATTTCTTCTTGTGAATACTGATATTTTTCTGGCGTCATACGCTGTTTAAATATAGACAATATTGGACGAATACTTTTCTTTTCAACTAAAAATACTCCTTTACGTGGATGCCTAGTCAAAGGTTCAAGCTCATTTTCTTCCATGAATCTATCAATTTTGCTCAAACTATAACGTACGTTTCTCTCATTAGTTTCTACTTGTTCGGCAATCTTTGCTATATTCATGTAACCATCTTGCATAAGCAAAATATCAATAATCTCTATACATCGCTGATCCAATTTCATCTGTATTCACCTCCTCTTTCTTATCTCTTTCCAAGTATAATAATTTAAAAAAACGCTTTCAATAAAGGTTATAACACTTTTTGTCGTAGAATCACCGTCAAAAGATAACTATGTAAAGATTTCTCAACTAACAAAAATGAAGTGTCTTACACCTCGGCACGCAAAAATAGCTCTTCCTATTTTATTATTTCTAATCTAAAAAGCACATAAAAAATGAGCCTTCTAAAGAAGACTTTTTAGAAAATAAATCTATTTGTACCGTTTTCATACTGTATTCGACACATATATTTTTATAATTTGAGCGCAGTTTAGTAAAAAATTCTTTTATTTTCAATTTATAATTTTATATTGATGATGGCTTGATTCTACTAACAACCATACTTCTTTGAATTATAAAATGCTTGAAATCAAAAAAGCATATGAACTTATACATTATAATAGTTCATATGCTATGCTTTTGATAATGTAAATTTCTATATAATAAATTCTTCATTCAAAATTTGTAAATATACAGAATTGATAACCTAACCAAACAATTATTTAAATTTCATCATATACGCCTTCTTAAATACCTCACCAGCTTCTAACCGATTGACTCCAAACTTCTCTTTAAAGTCTCCCGTCGTATCATGCATATCCGCAATACCACACCAAGGCTCGATACAAACAAAGGGCGCAATACTATTATTATCTTCATTATATTTAGACCAGATTCCTACAAACGGAAAGTCCGTAAATGTAACCTCTACGCCACGGTCAGATTTTGCTGAGACAAGCTCAATACGATCGATATGATTGTATATCATAGCATCCTTTGCAAATAGCTCTGGCTGCATAGTTATGTCAGGAAGCTGATTACGGACTCCCTTCTCATGAACCAACGCATTTTCCAAGCCATATTCCATTACCTCTTCATTGGGAGCAGGGGTAAATTTCAATTGGTAATCATCTAATCCTTCATCTTCCAAAAGCGGGATTCGAAAAGCGGGATGTGCACCAATTGAAAAATACATTTCCCCGCTGTTATTGTTTTCTATTTTCCAATCAACAGAAAGTGAATCCTGATTAAGAGAATAGGTAATCGTTGCTTTAAATTCATATGGATACATATCCTTAAAACGTCCATCGGAGGCTACTTCAAATGCAACTTGCTCTGCCGAATGTGAGCTTAGTTTAAATTCAACATCTCTTAAAAATCCATGCTGAGACATGTCATATGTTTTTCCGTCTAATTGATATTGGTCTCCTTTTAAACGCCCAACAATCGGGAACAACACCGGTGAAACACGTCCCCAATAGGCACTGTCTCCCGTCCACATATAGCTTAAGTTATTCTTTTTATGCTCGACAGCCCGTATTTCAGCACCATTACTTTCTATTTCAACTTTTAGCCAATCGTTTTCTATGATTTGTTTCACTGTGGTTCATCCTTCCTGGAGTTAAAGAGTTGGTGGAGAAGTGGTTATATACTTTATCTTAATGTTTGGGGAGTGGGGTGTCTAGTTTGGCTTTCCGTTATATACTTTCTTGTTTTCTTAACCAATAGTAGACTTAAGTTCTTTTTAACCTTTAATTAAATTTTTCAGTATTGATGAATCTATTGTATAACTAAATGAAACGAACAAAAAATACAGATAAATCCAGCCGCTCTCCTTTATATTATAGATAGGGGACTATTTTCTTTACCTTTCTTCTATTGTTCATTGTAATGTGTAACCAAATTGAGTTGACAGTTGATATTTTGTATTTTTATTTCCTTATTATCTACGAGATTTGAAAAGAGACCTTAAATGTCATTACATTCAAAGTCTCCTAACTTTTCACCTTCTACCTCATAAAAAATATAGCCTAATATTTTTATCATTAATATCTTTCCAATGATTACGAGTAACGATATTTATCCTCCTCCATCACTTTCCAGATAAGTAGTTGTTATGGTTTTTTCTGTGAACAATTTAGGTTATACTAACATAAATTTCTACACTTCTTAGAATAAAGAATTTTCATCTTAATCAGTATTCTTAGTACATCAGACAAACGATTATTTATTATCAAGATATTTTAATATAATAATACAAAAGCCCTTCCAAGCAATATCTGTTAAAAATTTCCTTATTCAAGGCTTTTTATCGTTTTATTCAAGTACTATTTCAACATCTCATAAACCAATTTTATATTTAAATCTCTTTGACAACTAACACCTTATCAAAGATCATTATACGTTCTCCTTAATAATTCCTTCTCTCGGCTTTAAGTTGAATGCATAAGCTAATTCCACAATTTGCTCCTCTGTCATACATTGTTTCGTTTTTCCCTCTGTTAGAATGTATACTTGTGCAGCTTTTTCAACAGTTTCAATTAACCCTAATGCTTGGTCAATAGATTGTCCACATGCAAGGATACCATGATGCGGCCAAAGAACAATACGAAACTCTTTCATCTTCATTGCTGATTGCCAGCCGATTTCCCCATTCCCACATACCATCCATGGGAGTAAACCAATTCCTTCTGGAAAGACAAGAACACACTCAGAATTTAGTGACCACATCGTTTTAATAAAGGCATCCTGTTCTAATTCGTGTATAAATGTCATCGCAATAGTATATGTTGGATGACAGTGAAGGACAATTCTGTTATCTGGGTCAACTTGTAGTCTTTCATTATGGCAGAGAAGATGTGTCGGAAGTTCGCTCGTTGGCTGTCTTTCTTCTCGAAATCCCCAAATAATCTCATAGGTACTTCCTTCTTCATTAAGATGAATAATTCCCAAATGCACCTCTGGATCATGCTTTATATTTCTGAAAGGACTCCCCGAAGCAGTAACCAGGAAAAATTGATTCCCAAGTTCGGGACAGGGCTTTTCAAGTTTATACTTCCTAGTTACTCCCCATTCTTTTCCTATATATGCTTCTACTTCTTGAGCGGTCATTCTGTAGCTTAAATTACCAGCATGATTCTCTCCCCAACCTAGTTTATAAACGGCACTGCAAACATTGATAATTTCTTCCATAAACGGCGTTTTTAAAATTTGTTTTTTCAACACGCTACCTCCTACAAGAAAATTTAGTATTCTTAATAACTACTTCTACATACTTAACCTTTATTTAGAAAGATAGTTGTACATTGCTTTAAAAATTAATGACACAGTTGTAGCACCAGCATCTTCTATACCAATAGAACGGTCATAAAGAAATTTTGACCGGCCGTGCTTTGCTGGATATTCTTTTGTTTTTCTAACGCCATCTTCTGCTGCTAAAAATGCTGATTTAAGCGCAATTTTTAAGCTACTATCTTGATTTTTTTCTAATGCGATCACTGCAGGTTCATAAGCATCAACCATTGTTTTATCTCCCAATTTTGCTTTCCCCTGAACCTTCACTTTTTCAAGCCCTCCACGCATAATAGATGTTAGCGATCCTATATTAAGGGTTTCTAAGTCCGTTAGAGCACTTCCTCCAAGGAACATTGACGAGAATATGATACCTGATGCTCCACCCATAGAATGAAGCATGGACATTCCAGTATCTTTAAACACATTATTCACTGTAGAGTACGTATTATCATTAAGCGTTTCCTTGACGGCAGTAAAACCTCTTGCAATACCAAATCCATGATCCCCATCACCAATTTTTCCATCAATTTCACATAGCATTTCCTTCGACTCAATCAAATTATCTGCAACAAAAATCAACATATCCCGCGTTTCTTGTACAGTTAATTGTTCCATCATTCAGCACCTCTTCTATAGAAATAAGGAGTATAAGCAGGTTCATTATATAGGCTCTTCAACTCGTTATCTAACTTCATTACAGATATAGATACTCCTGCCATTTCCAAAGAAGTACAGTAAGAACCAATATTTGTATCATATATATGAATATCTTGTTTTTTCAACAGTTTAGCGACCTGTCGATAAACAATATTTAATTCTAATATTGTTGTCGCTCCTGTTCCATTCACCAGAACTACAACTTCATCGCCACTCTGCAGATTTAAGTCATTAACAAGTCCTTCTACTATTTCAGCAACAATTTCGTTCGCTGTTTTAAGTTTTTTTGTCTTAATCCCTGGTTCACCATGGATACCCATACCAAATTCATACTCGTCTTCTCCAATAGTAAAATTAGGTTTACTTCCTGGAAGGGAACAAGGTGTTAAGGCAATGCCCATTGTACGAGTAAGACGATTTGCTTTTTCAGCTAAATTCTTTAATTCAGCGAGTGAACATCCCTTTTCAGCAGCAGCGCCAGTGACTTTGGTAATTAACAAGAGACCGGCGACTCCTCGACGTTCTTCCTCTTGCCCTTTTGGTGCTGAAGCTACATCATCGGTTACTAATGCAGTTTCTACTTTTAAATCTTCATAACCGGACAATTCAGAAGCCATTCCAAAATTCATCGTATCTCCCGCGTAATTAATAACAAGACAAAGTGTACCTTCATCCGTATATGAAGACTTAATCACTTCTAAGATTGTTTGGGGATCTGGGGAAGCAAACACACTGCCTAAAGCTGCTCCATCTGCCATACCTTCTCCAACTAAACCAAGAAAAACAGGTTCATGACCACTTCCACCACCTAAAACAATACTGACTTTTTTATTATTTTTAACCTTACGAATAACTCCATTAACACCGTTTACTTTTTGATGAGTACGATGATTCGCAGTTACAAAACCTTCCAAACTTTCCAAAACGACATCATCAACTTCATTAATTAATTTTTTCATTTTTAGTATCATTCCTTTCGCTGTGTACAAGACACAAAATTAACTGAAAGTAATTCTCTCTCCCCTAAAACTGTTATCCTATAATCGAGCAGGCATATTAAAGAGCACGTGGAGATGAGGTGTGCAGTTATTAAATGAAAACTGCCCGCATTTTAAAATGTGTCGTTTACATTTTTAAAGTACAAATATGTGTGCCCGAACCCGAAAACTAATCCTCGCATTAACAGTCCCTATTTATTAGGAGATAAGCGATCAATGTCTACTCTATCCACTATAAATTTAAATGAAGATGGTTATGTTAAATCTCGTTCATTCTTCTTGGTGTGGTATGGATTAGGTATTTTCCATCTGGTGTATTCCTCTCTTTTTTGGTTAAGCCATTTCTTTAAGTTCTTTTCTTACTTCCTTTGCGCTATACCTGGAAGGCAAACCTACATCATCCAAGTATCTTGTCAGTCCTAGTGCAATGACGAAAGAACAAGCCCCCAATAACATATTCCAGCTTAGAATACTGACGATTAAAAAAATGATACTTAAACCTAAAAAGAAGAAAAAAACCGCTTTTTTTATCCACATAATAATTCTCCTTTACCGATAGATTGATTAATCTTCAACACCTAATTCTTTCTTTATTTCCAAATCTTCTTTCCTTATTCCTTTGAAATAATAAATCGCAAAACCTACTGTTATGATAAATAAAACAATCCCAACCGGTGTAAATAACGAAAATTCTGCAATAATATATCTCAATTCAGATATATCCATTCCAAACCAAGCAAGCATTTGCCCATGAGGCACTTCCACTCCTCCAGTAGCATTGGCAAGTGCAGTGAAATGTGGAGCAAAATAAGAAGCTACATACAACTGCATTGGAATACCTATAATTGTCCCAATTGCCATTTTAGGAAGGTTCCCCATTGTAAGATAAAAAAGTGGAACAACCATACATATGTTCATCAGCCCTCCAAAAGGAAGTACAAGATTGCCAGGTAGTATTAAAGAGTAAACTAAAATAATCGGTATAGTCAGAATCATAATCAACCAATGTTCAGAACGTCCCGCCATAATAGGCCAGTCCAGACCAATTGTAAAAGCACGATTGCTGAATCGTTTTTTCATGAAAGCAGTTGCTGATTCACTAACAGGAGTCAGTGCTGTTGTAAAGAGTTTTGCAACTAATGGAAATAACATCAAAGCTGCTCCAGCTTGTACTCCAAGCGTAAGAATCGACCTGATATCATAACCTCCAAAAGCGCCAATTAAACATCCAATTAGAAAGCCCATTACATGCGTCTCTCCAAAAATCCCTATCTTATCACGCAGCTTTTGTGCATCAAAGTTGAATGTACTTGGAAATACTTTATCCATAACCTTTACAAATGGATAAAGCCAAATCCCAGACAGGAACATTGGGTGAGGCATAGATACTCCTGGAATTCCAGTAAGCTTCTGCAAACGATATCTCGTATAGTCTGCATTTTTTAATTCAAGTATAGATTGAAGTGTTGCAAATAATAACCCTAGCCAAGCATACCCTGATACATATGCAACTAAAAAAGCAGTACACACTTTATTTCCTACATTCCACATATCCACGTTTACGCAAGATGTCCAGCGAAAAGATAACATTAAGATATTTACCAGAATTTGAATTGGAAACATCAAAAATGCAAATTCCCATGTCCAAGCAAGACCCAAAGCTGGCGGCCACCCCATATCAAGCGCATCCAGCTGTATACCGGTCAATTCAACAAATGATCGAGAAGCTTCTCCAACATTTGCAATCATAAAGTCTACTACGATATTAATTCCTACCAGAGCTACTCCCAATGTCAAACCGGCTGAAAAGGCCCGGCTGAATTTCATTCGAAAGATAAGACCGAGAACGGTCAAAATAATAGTCAAAAATACAGGCGCTCCCATATCAATTAAACCTTGAAAAAAAACTTCAATATACCCCATACTTATCCTCCTTCTATATAATTAAAGTCATTATGAAATATCCCATAAGGCAGGTTATGAATTTATCACTTTAATTATTTTTTCTAATTCTTCTTCTGCACCTATCCCCGTTAAAAATGGGATACCACTGAATACTGGAATCTCATATTTCCCTTCCGGTTCTTGCGTAATTGAAACATAAATATCTGAACTTTTAATATAAGTTGGAATCGAATTAATATTAATTGCTTCGATACTCGCTTTATTACCTAATCCTCTCTCTTTTAATAGATTTTCCAACTTGACCGCAACCGTTTGTGAAGTAGCGATTCCTCCGCCGCAAGCTACAATAATTTTTTTCATTTTTCTTCCTCCTCGTATTTTTCGTTATTATATTATTTCCATCTCATAAATTGCTTGAAAAACAGTATCTAACAATTCCTTTTTACTACTTGCTTTTTGTAAATCCTTCATTACATCTTCCAGTGAAAATAAGCTGATTAACTTTTGAATAACCTTTAAATGATCTTGGCTTCCATTAAGCGCAAGCATGAAGACCAAGTTAACTTCCACTTCATTATTTGCATTACCCATTTCGCGAAATGGTACAGCTTTCTTTAATCTGGTGATACTAATACATGATTGATTAACATGCACTACATCTGTGTGAGGAATTGCTATTGACATCACTTTCGTAGGCAGTCCTGTCGGAAATTTATGTTCACGTTCGATAACAGCTTGTCTATAGGTGTCTTTTACTAAATTTCTTTTTTCCAGATGATCTACCATTTTTTCCAGCAATTCATCACTTGATTCCGCTTCAAAATCAAAATGCACTAACTGTTCATCAAATAACTCTAATAAGTTCACACTTCACCATCTCCCATTCTTATCTCTTAACTTTTCCTAATAAACAACACAATTCTTAATAACTTCGCCTCTGGCATGTTCAAGAATTGCTTGTTCCGTCTGTTCAATTGGATATTCATTCTCCACAAAATCGCTCGCTTCAATAGCTCCCATTTTTAATAGTTGAAAAGCTGCCTTAACATGAATAGGTGTCGTATGAAAAACTCCTTTTACAGTAATCTGTTCATAATGAAGCCTTGTACAATCGAAGGTTACTGTTGTATCCTTTTTTGTGCCGCCAAAGCACAGAACCGTTCCGCCGGGACGTACCATGTCAAAAGCCATATTCCATACAGCAGGCACACCGGCTGCTTCAATAGCTATATCTACACCTCGGTCATCCTCGGTTAATTTACGGACTTCTTCCACTTGATTAATATCTTCACTTACTTTAACTGTTTCCAACGCTCCAAGTTTCCTCGCTTTTTCCAGACGATTGTCCTTCATATCACATGCAATTACATGTGCTCCGCGCAAGTAGCATAAACGAATAAACATGAGTCCTATTGGTCCACAACCATTAACAACTACTGTGTCACCTAATTCAATTGGAACTTGTGAGGTGCCATAAACAGCGCAAGCAAGCGGTTCCATTAATGCAGCTTGTTTATATTCCATATCATCTGGAAGCTGAAACATATTTTCTTCAACAATATTCTCGGGAATAAGTTGATACTCTGCATAGCTCCCTAAGTTAGAAGGCAAATCTTCACACATAGAATGCTGTCCTTTCTTGCAGTAGTAACATTTATGGCATGGAGCTGTATTATGAGCAACTACCCGGTCACCTATTTTAAATTTTGTAACACCTTCACCAATTGCATGTACTACTCCTGCTGCTTCATGGCCAATAAGATGTGGAGGATCGTATCGATACCCTCTCATATACATCTTTGCATCCGTTCCGCAAGTTAATGTAACCAAGTTTTTGATAACTACTTCTCCATATTTTGGTACAGGAATTTCTGTTTCTTCTAACCTTAAATCTTGAATACCATGATAAACAATTCGTTTCATTTTTTAGTCCTCCTTTTAATTTAAATACCATTCTTATAGCTGAAGCTTTTCTTGATTGGAATAATCTTCTAAACAATGATAAATATCTTCTACACGTACAGCTTTAATTATTTCTTCTATTTCCGGCTTTAACTCTGAAAGCTTGGATATTTCCAAAAGGGCACGTAAATGTTTTTTCTTATCTATTGGCGCAATAACAACAATGAGTCTTATTGATTGATTAGATGATATGTTTACTCCCTGCTGAAGCTTCAGCATACTCATCCCCAAATCGTTAACCCCATCCTCTGGTGTAGCATGAGGTATTGCAATATCTGTTCCATAAACAATATAGGGTCGATTAATATCATGCAGTTCAATCATCTTCTTAATATACTGTGGTGTAATAATTCCTTTCTTCAAAAGAGGTTGTGCAGCAATTTCTATCGCTTCTCTCCAAGAACCTACTTCTGACCTGATTATGATATGATCCGGTTGCAGCAATTCAACCAGCCTAGGCTGTTCCTCCTCATATATAGCTGTCTCATGCAATTGTTCACGCCGTAAATACACACTTAATTCCCGTTTTAATTTTGATTCGTTTTGAATATCAGTATTGTTCCCTACAATCTTTATTAATTCTTCTATATCTATGGACTGAGGGGTGAACCCATAGACTGTTTGCATTACCTGACTGCGTAATTGTTTTTTCACTTCATTTGATATAAAAGGCTCAACAATAAACAGTTTTTTATCTGTATCTAGATAAACAGGAGAAAATACAATATCATACTCTATATCAAATTTACGGAACTCTCTTATTGATAACGCCTCTAAAAATACGAACTCTGGAAATAACTGATTTAATGTACTTTTCATCAACTTGGAAACAGATACGCCATTAGTACAAACTACGATTGCTTTTATGCGATGACGAAGCGAATCTCCTTGTCTTTCCATCCAGCCTCCAATCAAAATGGTAAAGTAAATGCTCTCCGATTCCGGAATGGAACAGCCAATTACTTTTTCTAAAGAAGGGATTGATTTCTTTACCAAATGGTGCAGTTCCTTATATTCATCTTGAAATACTTCACCAAAGTATTTTTCATCTACTTTATGATTTTGAGTCAGGCCAAATTTGATTCTATAGTACGCTGGCTTCAAATGAAGCCATAATTTCTTCAAGAGTTCTTCTCTATCCAGAAAAACAGTACAGGAAATATATTCAAAATTCCGAATCATTTGACGTAACCCTTTCATCATCACAGTATCTGTTGACCAATCAGGTTCTGTAGAAAAAGTCAGATTTGCCGTAAGGAGTTGAAGTGTCAAAAATGATAAATCTTCATTTGAGATAAGCTCTTCCATTTCTAATAAATCCAGAATAATGTTATAAACATTTTCTTGAGAAAAATCAATTTCATCATTATTAAGCATATTTCCTCGTCGAATCCTTCTGATTATGCAAACAAATACATAGGGAAGCAAGTTATGCTTTTCATCTGTAAAACGGATATGCATTTTACTTTCACAATGCTCAACAATTCCTTGCATTCTATTTATTTCTTCTTTTGCTAGATGTCCATATATTTCTATCCATAGTGATCCATTAGATATTTTTTGTATTCGGTCAATCACTTCCAGCAAAAGGCGACGTATATTCCATTCATCACCTTTAATATCATATCCTTCAACTCTGGAATAATGGATTTGCAAATTATAAAAACTAACTATCTCCTGCGCTTTCTTTAAATCAGCTAATATTGTATTCTTACTCATCTCAAGCTCAGATGTTAAATGGAGAAGTGAAATATCCCCCGTTTTAGTCAATAATATAAAACAAATAAGAAGCGCCCGTTCTTCAGAAGAGAAAATATAGTCTGGAGTTAACTCTTTTCCTTCTTTCAAGAGCAACATCTGGTGTTTAGGATCACTTACAAAAAAACCTCTTGAGTCTTTTTTTATCAGCGGGAATTCATTATCTTCGAGCCAGTCATTTATTTTTTTTAAACTGTAGTCAATTTGCCCCCTGCTTAACCCATATTTCCTAGATAGATCCTTTACTTTAAGGCCGGAGTTCACAAATATTTCTTGAATTAACGCCTTACTGCGATCGTCTAGGTGCATATGTTCATTACCTCCTTTCTATATTTATATCGTATCACGAACCAACCCATCTAAGAATGCGCTTTCATCCCAACTTTTTTGAACTCCCATCAAAAAAACTGTGATTAAGACAGATAAATCTAATCTTTCATTAGGTATTTTCGTCTTCTTTTTCAAGGAAGGATATGTGTGTCAATCGTTGCCCCAAGTAAAATAGTACAATATCTAAAAGATAGGTCATCAAGGTTATTATAGTATGAATTCCTATAATTAAAGAAAAGGTGCTAGAAATAGCATTTAAAATATTTGTTTTTTGGGAAAAGTCGGATGGATATATATTTTTTCAATTCATAACTGTAACGTAGTATATAATCTGCAATTTTTTGTTCTTGTATCGAAAAGTTCCAATAATTATTTTGTATCGTCATTAATAGATTCGTTTTTTCATCCTTTGTTTTTGTATACCTTTGATTCCTCAAATATATTTAACCTGACTAATAGCTGTATATTTCATGTCCCAAATTAGACATATACACTTATTCTTTATATTTGATTAGCAAGAATCTTCGAGTTTACTTTAACTGCTTAAGTATATTAAAATGAAAGAAGAATCTGCTCCAACACAGATTCTTCTTTCACAGGATAAAGACTTCTTCTATTAAAAACCATGTATAGAAGCAAAGATTTCCTTCCATTCCTTATCAATCTTTCCATTCGTACAGGTGAAATGCGGGAACTCAAACCGAACCTCACTTCCATCCAATTGATAAACGCTTCCCCCTGCTTCTTCAACAATCAATCGGCCGGCAGCAATATCCCAAATATTTACTCCCCATATCCAAACCGCATCCAAACGTCCAGCAGCAACATAAGCACACTGTAAGGCTGCTGAACCCAAAATACGGATGTCCCGAGTAACCGGAGTTATTTTTACATAGTCCTCCAAGCCATGATAACGAGCACTATTATTATTAGCTGGAAGACCTGTGGAGACAAGGCTCTCAGATAGATAACGATGCTCGCTGACACACATTGCTTCTCCGTTCAATGTCGCACCTTTTCCACGTTCAGCGACAAAGAATTCTTTTGCAACAGGGTCATAAATAATGCCATAAGCTGCTTCTCCTTTACAATACAAGGCTACGGAAATCGTATATCCCGGCAGCCCATGGACATAATTAGTTGTGCCATCAATTGGATCTATTACCCATAGATTCGGATGTGATGCAAGCATTTCAAGCATGTTATCATGTCCGATTTCATCTACCGTTTCCTCTCCGAAAACAGCATGATCAGGAAAGTTCTTTTTTATTTCCTCTGTAATATATTTTTCTGTTTTCTTATCCATTTCTGTAACTAAATCAATATCGTTTGCTTTTGTTTCGACGGTGAAATTTGAATTCATTTTATTCACTAGGGTTTTCCCAGCTTCTATGACAACTTCATGGATTCTTTCAAACATTAAATCACCTTTCCTTTTGAATATCCTCTTTAAAGAATATTTTCATTTTAAAGAAACTGTATTTTGTTAATTCCTTGATGATGCTTTACATAGTGTAGTGCTCACGGGAAATAGGCATACTCACCATAAATAAAAAAAGCAGTGAAATAAAAATCAATTTTCTACTTCACTACTTTTCTCTCATATCATCTATCCACTTACTTCCCTAATTCAAACAAAACCTTCATCGCCTTCTCTTTACCGCTAGTTATTTTTTGAAAAATATCCGGTCCTTCTTGTAAAGGCAGGTAATGAGAAATCATCGGCTTTGTACGCAGCTTTCCTTCTCTAAGAAATTGAAGGGTGGTTGTAAATTCTCTGCCTGGAAATGGTGCAGATACCGCATTCCATGATCCCCGTACTGTTAATTCCTGTCTGACAATCCGCTCAAAATAAAATCTTTTCAACGCAATATCACTGTACGGAATGCCAAGGTATAAAACCTCTCCACCTTTTTTGGGAGCTGCCAATACCTCTTCGGAAGTCTGAACGGAGCCGGCAGCTTCAATAGCTAAGTCGACACCAGTGTCATCCATCAATTGCATTAATTTTTCATAAGTGGAAGCACTTTTCTCAGGCTGGATAACCTCATCCGCTCCCAGCTCTTTTGCTAATGCGAGTTTATCTGAATCAATATCAATGGCTACCACTTTATCTGCACCGAATAATTTAGCCCACTGACAGGCAAGTAAACCAATGGTGCCGCAGCCAAACACAGCCACTGTTTTTCCAGGCTGCAGCCGGGTTTGGAAAAGCCCGTGCAGTACAACGGAGGAGGGTTCTATCAAAGCCGCTTCCTCAAAAGAAACATTATCCGGTAATTTTAATACATTCTCTGCAGGCACTTTTGTATAGGAAGCGAAACAGCCGGGCTGTTTCGCTCCTATTACGAGTAAATCGGGACATGCTGCAAAATATCCTGACTTGCATGCTTCACATTCCCCGCATGGTACTTGAGGACATACCGCAACGCGATCTCCTGCTTGTACATTCGTTACCTTGCTTCCTGTTTCCCTAACAACACCGGAACATTCATGCCCAAAAATATTTCCTGGAGTCAGCGGGCCGATCTTTTTATATCGAGATAAATCGGAACCGCAAATTCCCGTATACTTCACTTCTATAATCACTTCATCTGCTGCTTGTATCTCTGGTTTATCTTTATGCTCGTAACGAAGGTCTCCCATACCGTAAAAGGTTAAAGCTTCCATTTAATCATCCCTTACCCTCAAATTGATTTTTCAAGTGATAGAGTGGTAAATAAAATTGTTTGTAAAAGGCTTCAAGCGCCTCTGCTCTGTTCTTATCCGGTGTATATGTTTTTATTTCCTGCTTTAGCAATGTGTCGACCAACTCCTGCTTTGATGCACTCAGCATAGCTCCTCCTTTGGCAACTGCTTCCTCAATTTCATACGCAAGGATATTCGCTTGGAGGATATCTGCCTTCAGCTGCAGCCAAAGCGGGTTTTTCACCGCAGGGCCAATCACCTTTACACGATGAACGTTGGATTCTACATACGTTTCATATACATTTTTTAATTGCTTTAATTCAAAGCAGAGCCCTGCTATCATGGAAAAAAGAATATCATGGTCTGTTGTCTGATCCGTAGCTCCGTATATCATGACTTTAGAAGCACTGTTTCGGGTTGGCGGACCGCTCCCTCTTAGATGCGGAATGAAAACCTGCATTCTATCCTTGATGGAAGTAAAATCATTTAGATATTCCTCATGCATATAATGACACATATGAGAAATATCTTTCATGCTCCGATTCAATGCATTCGCTATCCAATGAAAGCTTTGGCCAGCAGTCGGCATTGACCCATAAAGCGTATATTCCGAATCTAACACGTAACATCCATTTGAAATGGCAACTTCCCGAAACGCATCAGATAAATGAGGCTTCCCTCCCAGCAACAGTAACCCCTCGGTTGTGCCAGTTGAATTCAATATCTCTGTTTTCTTCTGCAGCCCTGTACTAATTGAGCCGGCCATATGATCATGACCAGAGATGGAAATGGTCACATCATTTGGCAGCCCAGTCTCTTGTGAAACAGAATCCTTTACAGCAGCAATCGCAGCACCTGATTCTACCAGTTCAGGAAAGGTTTCTTTATCCAGTTCAAATGTTTCTATAAGCTCTGCTGCCCACTGCTTCTTATTAATATCGAAAAGCAGTGTCCTGGAAGCTAAGCTCCAATCTGTCGCAGAAATACCTGTTAATCGGGATGCAATAAAGCCTGACATACAGGTCCATTTATGCATCCTTTGAAAAGCAGATTCCTTATGACGTCTCAGCCATAATAATTTGGTGAGACTTTGATTGGAATGTGCATTGATTCCCGTCAGATGGTACAGCTTTTCTTCACCAAAGCCGGCCTTTACTTCCTCCGCTTCCTTTTTGGTTCTAGGATCAAACCAGGCAATGGTTGGCGTAATGACCTCCCCTTGACTGTCTTGCAGTACAATCGTTTGGGCAAAGCTTGAAACGGTAATCTGTTTAATTTGCTGAGGGTTTTCCACCTTATTGCTTAAATTCTTTAATGCTTGAAGCACTTCTTTCCAAATTTGTTCAGCATCTATATCTGTTTGGCCGTTTTCAAACGTCTGAGGCGTCGCAAATTTCTCTATTTCTCGCAAACGAAACTCGGGAAGCTCATATAAACAAACTTTTGTGTTGGTTGTTCCAACATCAATGCTAACAATATACATTTCTTTACCCATTCAAAGCCTTAAATTTAGGTACCGCCGCTTCTTTAACCGCTTTTTGAGCATCTAATAAAACGGAGATCAAGTTATACTCATTGTTATTTTTCTCATAACGCTTCCCTACAGCCGTAATAAATGCTTTTCGCAGATCACTTGCTAAATTGACTTTTCTCACGCCATAATCTTTCAATTTTGCCAAAGCTTCAGCCGGGATGCCGGATCCGCCATGGATTACCAATGGTACATTTACTTTTTCATTTATTTCTTGAAGCAAATCAAAATTCAAATCTGGAGCTTGATCAATGCCATGTATGTTTCCAATCGAAACCGCCAGCAAATCAATCCCTGTTCTCTCTACAAAGTCCTTACATAAGGAAGCATCTGTCTGTGCGGCATCTTCTGCCACATGGTCGTCTTCTTTCCCGCTCAGCTCTCCTAATTCAGCTTCTACTAGAACACCACGCTGATGACAATATTCCACCACTTCTTTTGTCAGATTGATATTTTCCTCATAGTCTAAGGTAGAAGCATCAATCATGACAGAAGCAAATCCAGCGTCTACAGCCTGCTTAACATCTTCAAAGCTCATACCGTGATCTAGATGCAGTGTGACTGGAACCGATACATTCTCTGCAGCTTTTTTGACAATTTCTGCAATATAGTCATAACCTGATAGCTTTACATTCGTTGGTGCAATCTGAACCATGACGGGACAGCCTGTTTCTTCCGCTGCTTCCACAATGGCGATGGTCATCTCTAAATTCGTTGTATTCATTGCCGGAGCGACGTAGTTCCCTTCCTCTAATGCTTTTAAAAATGTATCCATTGCTTGATAAGCCATATCCAATCCCCTCCTATTTATTTTCTAATACAATTTTTAGAACGTTTTCTGTTTTTTGCTGTGTTAATTCAATTGCTTTACCTAAGTCAGATAAAGGCATTTCATGTGTGATTAATGCTTCTGTATTGATGACACCGTTTTGTATTGCCAAGATAGCTTCCTCGAACTCGTATGGAGAAACACTATAGGTGCCGACAATCGATTTCTCATCATGGAAGAACATGCCCGCATCAATTTCTACCGTTGGTTTCACTGTAAATGGAGAGAAGCAAACCACTGTTCCGCCTCTTTTTAACACGTTCATTGCCTGAGGCAATAACGCAGAAACACCTGCAGCAATAATAACGATATTAAATCCCGGGTGATTCTGTTCCTGCAAATACGTTTCCAGATCATGTTCTGCCGTATTAATGGTTAAGTCGGCACCGAAATCATACGCATTATTCAGGCGATGATCAGAGACGTCGGTTAACACTACTTCTTTCACTAATTTGTTTTTTAGAAGCTGTGAGTGAATCAAACCGATTGGTCCTGCTCCCATCACCAGTACGCGGTCTCCTGCATGAATATCCACTGCCTTCTGTCCGTGAATACAACATGCAACTGGCTCTGTGAGTGAAGCTTCAGCGTAGCTCATGCCATCCGGAATCTTATAAAGTAAATCTTTCACATGTTCTTCCGGAAGTTTTACATATTCCGCAAACCCGCCTGGATAGATATTCGTCTTTTTGAATTCCGGACATAAGGTATAATGCCCTCTGGAACACTGTTCACATGTGAAACATGGAACATGAATGCCGCCTGTAACACGATCCCCCAGGCTAAAATCAGAAACTTTATCTCCAACCGCAACGACTTCTCCGGCATATTCATGACCCAGTACAGAGCCTGAAGGAACTAATTCTTCCGTTACTTTGTGAATATCGGTTCCGCATAAACCGCATGCTTTCATTTGTATCAAAATTTCATTTTCACTTATTTCTGGTTTCTCTACTTCTTCAAAGCGAATATCATCTTTCCCATAAAAAACAGATGCTTTCATTGTTCCTATCTCCTTTCCCATTTCGATTACTTTCGTTCAATAATTTCCATAATATTCTTACTCTTTTAACTGACCGTTTTCATCGAAATCTCTTCTGCTAAGTTTATAAATATACCAAACAGCTAGGAGAACAACTGGGATAGCTGCAATCGCAATCCAGCTTCCTTGAGCTAACATAACAAGCCAATACCGGACCGGATTACCTCCATCTAAAAAGCTATTAATCATAGAGGTAGCTCCCTCTGGAAAATCATAGTGAATACTTTCGGCTACATTTGTAACAAGTGGAGCTAAATTTGATGCAAAATAGAGAGAGACGATAATCATGGGTATACCAATGATTGCCGACCGTATGATATTTTTGTTGGTAGCAACCAGAACCATTGCTAATGGCACCACAATGAATGGTAAATCTCCTAATGGCATAATGATAACGCCTGGAAGAATGACAGCTAATAATATCGTAATCGGTACCAGTAATAACGCTGTAGAAACAACCGCAGGGTTACCAATAATAACGGCTATATCTAGACCGATATTCAAATCTTTACGATCAGGGAACCGTTTCTGCAGAAAATTACGTATGGCGTCTGATAACGGAATCAATCCTTCCATAAGGATTTTAACCATTCGAGGCATAATAAACATAACTGCTCCTAAAGAAATTCCCAATTCGATAATGTCTCTAATTTCAAATCTGGCAATAATCCCGATAAGAATACCTAAAATAACGCCAATCATCATAGGTTCTCCAAATACGCCGAAACGTTTTTTTATCGATTCTGGATCAGCATTTAATTTGTTAAGGCCAGGAATTAAATTAATGATTTTATCTCCTAATATTCCAACAGGGAAGTAGATAGCTGATGATAATGTCGGCAGGGAAATTCCAGGTAGCCCCATTCTTTTATGAATATATGGAGCGGACCAATCTGCAAGTTTAAACGTGATAATGGTAGCAACTGCCGCACCAAGCAGCCCAAAAATGATATTTCCTGTAGCGATATACACTAATGAACCAGCAAATGCAAAATGCCAATAGTTCCACAAATCGACATCAACGGTTTTTGTCCACTTAAATAAAATCATCACTACGTTTATAACAATTGTTAATATAATGACAATTGGAGCAATTGGTGACGCAAATGCAATAGCTGCAAGTGGCGGCCAACCTGTATCCATGACAGGGAGGTCTACTCCTGAGTTATCTATCATTGCTTCTATGGCAGGACCAAGACTACCCGTCAGCAAATCGAGCACTAAAAATATACCTACAAAACCAAATCCAATTGTTAAAGCAGATTTTAGTGCTTTACTGAAGCTGACCCGAAAACAAATAGCCATGATGAATATAATAATCGGCAGCATTACTTCAGGTCCGAAACTAAGAATGTATTGAAACCCATCTACTATTGTTTGTCCCATAATTCTCATCTCCTTATTCTAAAATATGGTTCTCTGATAATAAGTTTATTTCTTACTTCAAATAATTAAAAAGTAAAATATATCAATAAATAGATTAATTTGGAAGTTGAGCATTAACTGAAATCTATGACTGAAAATACGATGCCCTATTGATTCAGGTGGTAAGCAGACACTACAGAAAACAGTACTTTTTCTGTGCTTATCTTGAATAAAAATCATTATGATTACCCTTCCAGCCCAAACCATTAATTATACCGTTTTTTCATCATATGCTTATATTTATTTCACCCATAGATTTTAGTATTAGCCCAGATTTTTATCCTTTTAAAATAGAAACAATTTGGTCTAAAACTTCTTCTTCTCCGACCCCAGTAAGGATAGGTAGCGCATTCACAACTGGTGTATTATAACCGCCGCCAACATCAGAAGTAACAACAAATAAGTCAACAGAGCCATCTAATCCGGACAGTTCTCCCACTGTACCTTGACGTGCATTCACATCAATTCCATTCTTTTCACAATGCTCTTTCACCTTCTCTGCTACTACCGTTGATGTTGCAATCCCGCTCGAACAAGCAAAAATAATATCTTTTTTCATTTTAAATTCCTCCAATTTTATTCTGATTTTAAATGGTTTTGCAAAAATTGATAGAGTTCTTTTTGAGGCATGGCGGTCATTTTCTTTAACACGCCCTCCTCTTTGATTAAGTCCATAATTTGACGTAGTATATTCAAATGCTTTGTACTCTTGGATAACCCTAATAAAAATATCACTTTAACCTCAATCGTTTCTTTTATATTGACCATGCTATGAAACTGCACAGGGTCTTTTAAAACAGCTACCCCTAACGAATCACTGTTTACAAATTTGGGGTCTGTATGTGGAATAGCAATACCAAAATCATACGCTTCAATTCCTGTTGGAGCATTCTTTTCCCTTTCCAAGATACTCTCGTAGTACCCTTCATTAACATATCCATTTTCTGAAAATGCATTGGACATTAACCTTAGAGCTTCTTCTTTATTAGATGCTCCCAGGTTTGTAAAAACAGCATCCTCTGATATCATTATTTTATTTGTCACCATAAATCACCTCGTCTACAAAATCTCTAATAACTTTTTCCATTTTTTCTACAGAGTCTGCTTTTTTTATTTGATTAACTGTATATTCATGCTCTGCAAGTCTTCTAAGCTGCAATAATGAATTAATATGCTTTTCTTTATCTTCTGCGGCAATAAAGCAAATCAAATTCAAACGCTGTCCATTCGGAAATTCTACAGGCTCCTTCAGATTTAACAGGCTCATCCCGAGCTTCAACACACCATCTTCCGGTTTTGCATGCGGAATTGCTATCCGTTTTGCTAATATAATATAATCTGAATTTTTTCTGCAGTGCTCAATAACAGCATCTACATAAGTTTCTCTTATATGTCCGCTTTCCAGAAGTGGTTGAGAAGCCAATCGAATTGCTTCTTCCCAGCTGTTCATTCTCTCTATTATTTGGACGGTGTCATTGACTAGAAAATCATCTAATTTCTTTTCTGTATCATACTGGTTTGTTTGAGAAGCTGATGCATTCTGTCCCAGCAGATATTTATTTAAGCTATCTACTAGCTTGAAGCGATTTTTGACATCGGCATGTTCTTCGATAATGCTCATAATAGAGTCCATGTCAATATTTGAAAAGGAGAAACCATAAAGCTCTGTATAAACAGCAGACTGTAATTTTCTAATCTTTGTTTCGCTCATAATCGGTTCAACCAAAAATTGTTTTACATCGGTATCCAATTTATCTGTTGTAAAAACAATATCTACTTCTCCTTCATAATTGGAGAATTCACGAATGGACATCGGATTTAAAAATAGAAACTCTTTAAATATAGACGTTAACGTTACATGAATCATAGCGGAAACAGAGTGACCATTTGGGCAAACAACTGCCGCTAAAATCTTTTTATTAAAATCAATACCATGCTGTCTCAGCCAGCCCCCTATAATAATAGTGATATAAACCAGTTCGCTCTCCGGAACATTTTTGTCTAGAGCGCTTTCAATTGGTTCAACAATCAACTTAATTACTCGATGGATGTTTGTAAGATTTTGATCGAATTTTAGAGCTAACGATGAATTATCAATAAGATCATATTTAATTCGGTAGTAGGCAGGTTTCATATGAATATATAATTTTTCTACTAATAATTCCTTTTGAGGAATATCAATCACACTAACCCTCTCAAATTTATCCAGCATTTCCTTCAATGCATTTTTGATGGCATTCATTGATTCGCTGGTATAATAATTATTTGTAGAAAACACATTCATAATCATAAGTTGAAGTGTTACGTAATGTAATTCACTTTCCTTAGTAAAACGAAGCTCATAAAACACTTTTTTCACCGTATAAAATTCTTTTGTATCTGCCAAATCAAACTTACTCATTTCATTTCCTTCTACTGTCTTTCCTTGCTTTACACGGTTCTGCCAAACCGCTAAGCAATAAGCTACCGTAGAAATCATATTGTCAGAAAATGTATAGCCTAATGTTTTTTCGCATTGCTCCAATTTGCGATAAAACATTTTTAAATCTTCCGGATTTATATTCCCATACTTCTCTAATAATTCTCTATCTTTTCTATTCTTTACATACTGTTGGATGATATCAAACAGCAGCTTTCTTTTTTCATACTCACCTCCTAAAAGTTGATACCCTTCTATCCTCGAATAATTTAATTCGATTTGATAGGGTTTAAGATTTTCTTTCGCCTGCTTAATCACTTTGGTTATTGTATTTCTACTAAAATCCAGCAATTCTGTTAAATGGGTAAGTGATAAATCCTGCGAACGATTTAAAATAATAATTAGCAGGATATCAACCCTTTCATTTTCTGATAACACATAGGAATGACCACTTCTTTCTGCTGAAAACATTTCTGTGATTTCCCCTGGAATAATAAATTGCCCTTTAGGAGTACGTTCAATTTGCACATGATGAGCATCCATTAAATGGGTATTAATTTTCTCAAGACTATATTTTATTTGCCGCTGGTTAATGCTCATCTTAGATTCAAGTGACTTCAATGTTGCATGGGGATTATTGATTAATTCTTGTAATAGTTGATTGCTTCTTTCATCGATATGCATTATTGTTCGCCTCCTGATACTTCTCATTTTAGATTGGGCTGACTACAAAGTAAATTCAATTTCAGCCCAACGTTTATTATGCTCATTGATTCACAAGGGTATTTAGTTTTTTATATAAGCATTTTACGTTTAATTATATTGGTTTCTCCACAGCAACTCTATGTTTATTATTCTTTTATGAATTGGAGGTCAGAAATAGCATCTTGTTTTGATCATTTTTTCTAATCTTAAGTTACAAAATCCAATGAATCCAATTTAAGCCTTGACCTGAAATGCTTTTCATACATTATGGTTTACTTTAAGGAGGAGATAAAAAATGAATAAGAAAAAAATCATCTTTTTTGATATTGATGGAACATTGGTGACAGAAGATAAAATCATACCTGAAAGCACAAAAAAAGCCATCCAGTATTTACAAGAGAAAGGGCATTACACGGTGATTGCTACTGGGAGGGCGCCTAATATGTTTCAACATATTCAAAAAGAATTAAATATTTCCTCTTATATAGCTTTTAATGGCCAGCTAGTGGTATGTGACGGAATCGAGGTTCATGCGGAATCATTAGATTCAACATTTATTCATGATATTACAACATTTGCCGCTCAACATAACCATGCAATTGGTTTTGGAAACCATAAGGATCTTACTATTACACATGCTGACCATCCACTTGCGAAGGATAATTTTTTACAATTAAAACTGGACTATCCTGCAGTTGATCCAGATTATTATAAGCAGAACACAGTAAATCAGTTAAATTTATTCTGCACGGAACAAGAAGAAATCATCTATAAAGAAAAATACACAGATTATAAGTTTGTTCGTTGGGGATACTTTGGAGCAGATGTATTGCCTGCGGACTCTTCGAAAGCTATAGGAATTCAAAAATTTATCGAGTATGCAGGTGCAGCTATGGAGAATGTCTATGCCTTTGGAGATGGTGAGAATGATATAGAGATGCTGTCATCAGTAAAAAATGGCGTTGCTATGGGAAATGCAGTCAGTGAATTAAAAGACGTCGCTTCTTATGTCACAACAGATTGTGATCAAGATGGCATTTTATATGGATTACAGCATTTGGGGCTTATTGAGCCATCATTTGAAAATGATTATTTCGATTTGTTTAGAGAAAAAATTTAAATAAAGTTGGGTAACTGGTCGCCAGTCTCTTTTGAGTAACTTCAAAGCATGGAATGATGAACCATATCGTTCTATTAATAAAATACAGTCATGATTCCTTAAATAACTGGTTTTATGACTGTTTTCATTTTTTGAAGAATTATCGTGTAATTTATTCCTTTTGTTTCTGTTAATTTAATAGGATAAGAACTTAAAACAAGGGTATACAACGAAAAACCACCATCCAATGAGAATAGATGATAGTTTTTCGTAAATAGCTTCTTCTCAAATTATATGTGTTATGATTTCTAGAGTAGCGCTATTAGATGGAATATCCACTTCTAAAGCACCAATAACCATAGTATTTCCTACACATATGCTGCAATTTCCTTTTTATTTACCAAAGTATATATCCAAAAACTAATAGGAATGTCGGTCATTCTGCATTATTTCATTTTATAATCCTGTTTTAAAATCAATTCCTGAAAGATCTGCTTCCTCTTCCTCTTCTTCCACTTTATTCTCTTCATGTTCTTTTACTGCCGGTTTCCATACAGATAATGTAATACCTGTTGCAATAATTCCGATACCTAAGCAAAGAAGGAAATACATTGGCTGAATCATCAAAGGGACCACCAGTAATCCGCCGTGAGGTACGGTGCTGCCTACTCCAAGTGTCATGGATAAACCGCCGCCGACTGCCGACCCTAATGAGCAGGAGGTAACGACACGGATGATATCTCTTGCAGCAATAGGAATCACACCTTCTGTAATCATACATATTCCCATCGGAACCGCAGCTTTCAACGCTTCTTTTTCCATTTTTGTGTATTTATAACGCGTTATCAAAAAAGACAAAGCAATGCCAAATGGGGGAACCATAGAACCGATAAACTTAACTGCCTGCGGTCCATAAACACCATCAACCAGTAATCCATCTGCAAAAAGAGACATTGTCTTATTTACGGGACCACCAAAGTCAAAGCTTGCCATCGCGCCAAGAATAGAACCCATAATAAAATTGGATCCACCTTCCATATTCTCAAGCATTGTTAATAATGTACCCTGCAAAGCAGATATAGGCTGTCCAATGATAGTAATCATTAGGAGCCCGCTGATAACGGTTGTAATTACTGGAATAATCATTACCGGCATCAGCCCAAGCATGCTTTTCGGTACTTTAATATATTTTTTGACCAAAAGGACGACATACCCTACTAGGAAACCACCGATAATTCCGCCTATAAAACCACTTTCGATTTCATTCGCAATAAAACCGATGACGAGCCCAGGTGCAAGCCCGGGTCTATCTGAAATAGACATGGCTATAGCTGCTGAAATCAATGGAACCACTAACGTCATACCCCAGCCGCCGATTTGATTTAAATAAAAAGGAATTGTCCCTTCCTTCTCTGCAACATCAATGCCGCCAAATATTTGGCCTAATGCTATACATATCCCCGCTGCTACGATAAGCGGAATCATATAAGATATTCCTGTAAGTAAATGCTTCTTGATTACAACACCAGCCTTTTTCACCATTTCCCCTCCTATTCCGTCGCAGCATTTAGTTCATCTTCTATTTTCTTTACTAGTGCTTTAGGCGATTTCATAGCAATATGCGTAGGAATCTGGATTACTTTTTTGTCTTTAAATCTGTCTCTTCCTGTAATGCTGATGTCCGCCGCTATAATCACAACATCAGCTGCTGCAACTTCTTTTGTTGTTAACTCATCTTCAGTTCCAATTGTTCCCTGCGTTTCAATCTTCACGATGTGTCCAGCTTCTTCCGCAGCTTTCACCAGCTTTTCTTTCGCTAAATAAGTATGAGCTATTCCCGCTGTACAAGCTGCTACTCCAACAATCTTCATACATATGCCTCCTTGTGAATTAATCTTTTTTTAATAACTGAACAAGATTATTTTCTAGTTTTCTTTTTGCAAAGCACGAATAATTTCATTTGCATTATCGGCGTTCTTAACTTGATAACAAACGTTTTCATCTGCCAGTGCCCCTGCAATTTTAGCCAAAAGCTTTAAATGAAAGTTATTCTTATCATTTTCAGTAACCGCAAACAAGATAATTGTCTGAACAGGCTCTTCATCCAACGTTTCCCATTCCAAACCGTTCTTCGATCTTCCAATCGCTATGGAAGTTTTTTGGACACCTGTTGATTTCCCGTGAGGAATAGCAATACTATTACCAATTCCAGTCAATCCTTGCTCTTCACGCTCAAAAACATCCTCCAAAAAAGTTTCCTTTGATTCGATTGCTCCGTTAGAAATCAGCAAATCAGTCAGTTTTTCAATCGCTTCACTCTTTGACTGAACATCCATTTTTAAGTCGATAGCTGTTTCATCAATCAATTCGGACAAATCTATTTCCAATTCTTCCATCACACATAGCTCCTTTATAATTCGTTAGAATAAAATAGAAAAGGAATTTTTGTATTATTTTGCTCCTAAACAATAAAGAGAAGCCTTATTAGAGGAACCAAACAAATCCATTTTATTTCTTAATACTTCCTTCGCTGCCTTATTTGCTTCCGGGAACAGAATATCTGGCTCAAAATCATCTGGTTTTTCGGCTAATGTCGTACGCAGCTGATTGAAAAATGCCCGTTTCATATCACTGGATAAATTAATTTTAGCAATTCCATACTTTGTTGAGTTGCGTATATCCTCATCTGGATTATCAGAACCTCCATGTAGAACAAGCGGGATATCCAATTTATTATTGATTTTTTCCAAACGGTCTAATTGAATCTCTGGCTTTAAATTTTTCGGATAAAAACCATGTGAAGTCCCAATAGCAACTGCTAACGTATCGCAGTTCGTACGTTCTACAAATTCTTGCGCCTGATCAGGGTCTGTATATAAAATTTGGGCTGCTCCTCCTTCTGAACTTCCTTCATTTTCCCCAATAGTTCCTAATTCAGCTTCTACTGAAACTCCTACTGCATGAGCAACTTCTACAGCTTTCTTCGTCAATTCTATATTTTCTTCAAATGGTAAATGCGACCCGTCAATCATTACAGAGGTATAGCCATTTCGAATCGCCCGCAGTGTCCCTTCAATGGTTCCACAATGATCCTGATGAATGACAACGGGAACTTTCGCTTTATGAGCAGCTTCTCTTGCATAAGCAACAAAGTCATCTCCTACCAGATTAAGCTCATTAGGATGGATTTGAATAATTGCCGGTGAATTTTTTTCTTCAGCAGTTTCTATAATCGCTCTTAACAACTCACTGTTGGAAACATTGTAAGAACCCACTGCAAATTTATTTTTATACGCTACGTCTAGAATTTCTTTCATTGTCATTAACATTTTTATTCCTCCAATATATCATTGTAAATTTCCCATAAATTCTTCATATGAATTTGTAGATAATAGATTTTCAACTGTTGATTTATTTTTCATTAATTGATAGATTTCTCGATAAATATATTCATATTTCAATTTATCTTTTTCGCTTAAAATGAGTAAAAAAACTAAACGAACAGAACGTTCTCCCCAGGTAATTCTTTGCTGATTTACTCCAATATAAATGTAAGATTCTTTTTCATTTGTTGAAAAAAGCGGATGCGGTAATGCAATTTCATTACCGATATCTGTGGGAGACAGATTCTCCCGATCCAGTATGCCATTGAAGTAACGCTGCAGGCGAAAACGATCAACCATCTTCTCTAAAAAAGCCTCTTTTGTTGACTCATTGAGATAGATTAATTTTTCCTCACTCACCCGATCTTTTAATATACCGAAAGTGATATTTTGCTTGATGGAGGCCAAATCATCTGCCTGCAGGAATTCATTGACTACGATTACTTTTTTATTGATATTTTTAATCGGTAATTGTGAAATAACCAAGGATACATTTTCAGGCAGCTGATGCACTTCATCGATAGAATAAATGTCAATCACTTCAATCTGTCTAAAGTGTTTTTCAATCTTCTGTTTACTTAGTGTAGCCAGAACATGATTTTCTTTGAAAATAACAGCTGCCTTGATTTTCAGATCATTCATCCTTTCAATAGCTGCTTCAATATGAAGCGCAATATATCCCACCTCGTTTTCAGGAATATGGACAGAAACTCGGCTGCTTATTAGCTTGGAAAAAACAACAGCCATTTGATAGGCTTGGATATATTCTGATTTAATAAAGGATAAAAACGGATTATTTATTAAAGCTTTATATGTTAATGGATAGATTATTCTTTTTATATGAGCCTGCAAACCATTAACCAGCTGGTGATCTTCCCAAAAATCATACCCATATTTATCACCTAAAACAGCTAGTGATTCATTAATTTGTAAGTCGATTTTTCTAAACAGTTGATTATCCTTTATCCCATTGGAGTCAGGAAATACCTTCCACCCTATTAGTTGAACCGCCAGAAATGAAGATTCTCTTAAAAGTAGTTCGCCATCTGGCAGACCTTCTTTTTTCAAAATAGCTTGAGCTGCAGAATTCTCTTTCAATGATTGGTCGTCTTGACTCAGGTCTAATTCAAATTTAGAAATAGCTTTTTGATTTAAACGATATTTTTGTATTAAAACTGCCACAACCAGCATAGACTTAACCTGTATATTTAGGGAAACACCATATTGTTCCAAAACCTCGTCTAAATGCGCCATGGTCTCGTCAATTTGTCTTTCTTCAAACCACCATTTTGTAAAAAGCTCTCTTAATTCATGTCTTAATTCATCTTTTGTCGCAAAATCTCTTTTTACAAAATGAGCTAATAATAAACGTTTATCTATTTCATTCCCAATCATACGTATGCCTGAGAATGTCTCTGTTTCAAGCGTAACCTCAAGTTGCTGACTGCTTATCAACTCAGTGATTCGATTCAAGTCAGAATTAATCGTCTGTGCAGAAACATGTAAACAATCCGCTATTTCCTGATAAGACTTCCAAGAATCCGCTTCCATTAACAATTGAACAATATAAAAAGCACGTTGATTAAACTCAAAATAATCCTGTTTCTTAAAAACCTCCATTTTTCCTTCAAGCTTATAGCCCAGACGGTTATTTGAACTTATTTCCGCATCTGCAAGGTAATTTTCATTTAAGTACCGAATATCACTTCTTATTGTCCTCGTGCTTACTCCCAACTTTTCACTAAGCACGTCTCCACCAACATATTTCCCCTCCTGTTCATACATTTTTAATAACTGGAGTAAACGGGCATGACGCTCTTTCACTTAGTTCGCCTCCTAAATTCATTATAAATACACCTTAATTTCCACCGCTATACTGAATCGTTTCCTGACTATTAAGGAAGCGTTTTCACCATTTGTAAATATACGCTTCGTCAAATAAAAAGTAATTAGACAGTGTAGAGAAAGGTTGTCGTATTCTATTTTGAATGATATAGAAATAAATTGAGAAATAAATTATGCACAGACTGAGAAGGTGAGCATTTCCACATTGCTCGTCGTCTAATAGAGAAGATTATCAGGATTTCTATTATCAGTAACTAAATAAGCAAACCTGGGTTTCCCTCAAACTCGGCACATTAAAGTGCAACTATGTATCGTTTCTTATCTATGAAATAGACTATTTCCTTAAAATCAATTTGCTTTAATGTTTCCTGTACTTCCAAGTAATCATTATTTACTCTGGAAGGTACATGCGAATCGGATAATGAAAAAGAGGCCATTTAACAATTTGCTATGCAAATTCTTAAAATAGCCTCTTTACGTTTTATGATAATACTTTCCCTGTCATTTCCTCATAATCATTACGCATTATTTCCCATGATTTTTCAATATCTTCATTTAGTCCAAATAAACCGCTTCGACCTACAATATAGATATCAGGACCAGCCGCATCAATTCTTTTAAATGATTTACGATTAGATGAACCATCCATTTCAATGACGTATTGATAACCTTTTTCTTTCCGTAATTCTCTTAATGCCACAATTTTATCTAAGGTGCTTTCGATAAAACGTTGCCCTGCAAACCCTGGATCAATTGTCATAATTGTAATCTTATCGACTAACTCAATATAAGGGTTAATGGCATCAATTGGGGTTTCCGGATTCAGCACCACTCCTGCTTTTAGCCCAGCATCATGTATTTGATCAATTAATCGAAATGCTAAACCATCAAGTACTTCTGCATGCATACAAATCCATTCACACTTCATATCAACTAATTGTTGCACCCAGAAGCTTGGATCTTTTACCATAAGGTGAGCAGACATAGGTAAATCACTTATTTTACGCACTTCTTCGATAAACCATGGAGATAGCGTAATATTAGGTACATAATGGCCATCCATAATATCAATATGGTAAGAGTCTACATGATTATTTAAAAAAGTAATTTGTTCTTTAAATTTATCTAAGTCCATCGTCATTAGTGACGGTGAAAATTCTACTTTTCTCATATTCTACTAATCCTCCGTTTATTTACGATTATATTGAAAAGTTCTCCAGTATCCCTTTAGTCTCTATAGCTTTTTTCAGTGTTTAGAAAAAATTTCATTATTATATTAATAGATTTTAATATCATCTAAATCAATATCTTCTTCTTCCGCTTCTGTTTCTACACTCGCTTCGTCTTTAGATACATCTTTCTTGATTAAAGCCAATGTTACTCCCGTTACAAGAATATTGACTAATAGTGCAATAACTCCTGACATCGGATTAGTCATCGTTGGTAACATTAATACTCCGCCGAATGGTACTGTTGCATCAGCTCCTAACATCATCGATACTGCTCCACCTGCAGCTCCGCCAACAGCTGTTGCAATTACACAACGAATGATATCATTCATAACAATTGGAATAACACCTTCCACAATATTAATAAAGCCCATTGGAACTGCCGATTTTAACGTCTCTGTTTCTAATGGTTTATAGATTTTTTTTCCAAACAATTTTGCTATAAAATATGCTAATCCAAAACCGACCGGTGTTGCTGTGTTTACTAATTGTAATGCTGTAATCGGGCCATTGAGACCCTCTGCCTGCATGGTCAATACAAAGGCAAATACAGTTTTATTAATTGGACCGCCGTAGTCAACCCCGCTCAATATACCTACAACGCCACCAAATGCTAATAAAGAAGAAGATCCTAAATTATTTAAAGCACTCGTTAACATTGATGTAAAAGCAGCAATCGGTACACCAATAATGTAAACCATGATTAAACCGCCAATAATAGAAGTAAAAAATGGAACGATTAACGTCGGCATTAATCCTTTAGCCCACTTAGGCACTTTAAAGTATTTTAAAATACTTATAGCAAGATAACCTGATAAGAACCCGCCTAAAATTCCGCCAATGAAGCCAGCTTCAATGGCATTAGCAGTTAAACCGATAATAAAACCTGGAGCGATCCCTGGTTTTCCAGCAATGGAGTATGAAATCCCTGTAGAGATAACTACCGGTAATAAACCGAGACCTGCTCCTCCCATTGTTGCTAAAGCATCCCAAATAGAAAACTCACCTTGTACCAATATATCCTGGCTTGTACCTCCAAATCCCATACCAATTGCTATTAAGAAACCTGCTCCACAAACGATTGGAATCAGATATGAAATTGCCGTTAATAGATGACCTTTAAGGTTTAATTCTCTAAAAAATTTCTTCATTTGCCACCCTCCTATACCATTCTTTGATTACTTTATCCAACAACTTCTTTTGCTTTTTCAATTAGTTTGTTTGGTGACTTTACAGCAATCTCTGTTGATACTTGAATAGTTCGCTTCCCCTCAAAACGTTCTTGCCCAGAAACTTTCACATCCGCTGCTATAATAACAATATCAGCTTCTGCAATCTGTTCCGCTGTTAATTCGTTTTCTATTCCAATAGTTCCTTGTGTCTCTATATGAATTTGATGCCCTGCTTTCTTTCCGGCATTTTCAAGTTTTTCTTGTGCAATATACGTATGAGCAATCCCTACAGTACATGCTGCAACTCCTACAATTTTCATCCTTTTCTCTCCCTTATATTAATTACTAAAAGCTTCTTTCGCTTCTTCCCTCTTTGAAGCATGAAGTAATTTTTTGATTACTTCATCATTACCTAATTTTCTTGCAAATAAAGATAATAATTTCAGATGATTTTGCGCACCTTCATTGTCGTTTCCTACAGCAAAAAGAATGATTCCTTTCACGCCATTTCCATCTAGTGTTTCCCATGGAATTTCTTCTTCACTAATTCCAATAGCCACTCCTAATTTCTGCACAAAATCACTTTTTCCATGAGGAATTGCAATGTAATTTCCGATTCCTGTCTGTCCTTCTGCTTCTCGAGCATAAATATCTTTCATAAATCCTTCTATATCTGTGATATACTCATTTTCTAAAAGTAAATTTGCCAATTCTATTAATGCTTCTTCTTTACTTTTAGCATTCATATTTATTTTGATCGTATTTACATCTATAATGTCTTTTACATCCATACTTTCCCCTCCATTTAATAAATAGTTTATTGATTTTTATTTACTACCTCTTCTGCTTTCTCAATAAGTTTATTTGGTGATTTCACAGCAATTTCTGTTGATACTTGAATGGTTCGTTTCCCTTCAAAACGTTCTTGTCCAGAAATTTTTACATCTGCTGCCAAGATAACAATATCAGCTCCTGCAATCTGTTCTGCTGTTAATTCGTTTTCTGTCCCAATAGTTCCTTGTGTCTCTATATGAATTTGATGCCCTGCTTTCTTCCCGGCATTTTCAAGTTTTTCTTGTGCAATATATGTGTGAGCAATTCCTACAGTACATGCTGCAACTCCTACAATTTTCATCATGTTTCCTCCTCTAAAATGTAATGATTTCTTTATATAAACTTGATGGTTCTTCGGCATTTAATAAACGGTTTAAATAATCTTCATCTGCTAAAGATCTTGTAAATAAAGAGATTTTTTTCTTTATTTCCTCTTGTTCATCTGCCTTTAATAAGATAATAATGATAAGTCGAATATCTTCTATATTGTTATCCCAAAACAATATTGGCTTTGTTAATCTAAGAAATACAATTTGACTTTCCTCGAGCAGATTACTTTCCATATGTGGCAGCAAAACATGTTCTGCTATTAATGGGCTTCCAACCTTTTCCCGCTCGTTCAATTGATGAATAATAGCTTGTCGTTGCTGATAAGAATGATGCGGACAGGCGATGGTAGAAACAAAATCATATACCTGCTCTTTCGTTTCTAAAGCATCATTGAAACAAACTTGATAAAATGAATTATCGTTCATGATAAATCTCCTCTATTTTATTTTGAAGCCTTTTTTGGTCATCCATTGTAAACATGGCACTTACTAATAAAGAGTGAATAAATATTTGATTTCCAATATGGACCGTGCTTAGAATCAGTTCAATATCAGCATATTTTTCTTTAAACATTTGCATATTTCGAGAAGCTACGACATCTACAATTTCTAATTCAGGAAATTTTTTAGCTACTTTTGCTTTTAAGAGTTCTGAAGTTCCAATTCCTGTTGTGCACATGATAAGTGTTTTGATAGGGCGCTGATGCTGGCTTGTCTCAATAATTTTTGCGAAATATAGCGTGATAAAACCATTTTCATCATCATTTATTACCGGTAAATCAAGCTTCTCACTTACTAGTTCAGAAACTTTTGTTACCCCTGCAAATATTTCTTCATAGGTTATTTTAATTTGACTTAACAAATTGTTTTTAATTCTAATTTTATGTTCTAATCTATTCAGCATTGGTTTAATATGGTTAGCCAAATCTATAAAAATCGATTGACTATCTATATTTATACCTAATTTGGTACCCATTTCATCAATATACAATTTAGTTACTTTAATAACTTCTGAGGAAAAAGTTGACGTGGAACCAACAACCCCTTGCATTCTCGATGACACCAAGTATTGATAAAGGAAATAAATTTCAATTTCCGGCAATGTATTATTCAAATATTGTTCAATATGATGGACCGTAGTCTTCGCAACCTGATATAAAATATTATTTTCTCTCATATTTTCTATTTCTTCAGGGGATACCGCATCTGGAAACAATAGATATGGATTTTTCCTTGAACGACTTAGCAAGATATAAAGATGCGAAAAAATATTTACGTTATATGGATAAGGGATTGTTATATTTAAATCTTTTTCAATGCTCCTTATTTGGTCTAAAATAAATAAAACGTCATATTTATTAAAATTAAGTTCCGGGTTATTTTTTAAATCATCAATATCAATAATATTAAATATTTCAATAACGTCCTTAATTGCCTTCCTAATGTTAATTTCTTCTCCCAATATAGCCAGCTTTCTATTTTTTCGTTCTATCACCAAGTTGTACTTTTTAAGCTCTTCACTCATTATTTGTTCATCATTCGATACAACGGAGTCTCCTACATAATAGTTACTATACAAGTGATAGATATTTATAGGTTTCGGAGAAGACAATAACAATTCTTCCATAATTCGTTTACGCCTCTCACGAGGAGAAAAAGCGTCTTCTTTGTATTGTTTATTTCTTTTTTGATAATTAATAAATTTTTCGTAATCCAGTTTGTAGCCTCTCCCTTTCTCAGAGAGAATTAAAGAACCGCTTTCATATTCATCGTTAATTTTTTTTATTAAACGATAAACTGTTTTTTGAGAAGCGTTTAATATTTTAGCTATATCATCTGATGTAACGTAATCTTGATTTTTGGAAAGAAACAGTAACAGTTTTTGTTCACGATTATTTTTTGAACTCACAGCACCCCTCCTTGTCATATTTATATTAACTCAATTTGCAGAAAACGCTTTACTGATAATTGACCGTTGCAACGGTCAGTTATCTGACATCCTTTAGAGTTAAGGTAATTGAAATCAGCATTAAATAGAGGCAAGGAAGGATTTCCTTGTCTCTACTATCGCTATTTTAACCAATATTATAAGAATCCATAAAATAAGTTTTATTGTAAACGGGAATACAATAATTAAAAAATATAGGATAATTTACAATAATTTAGCTTTATTTTAGAGGGAAAGGTTATCATATTCTATTTTGAATGATATAGAAATAAACTGTGCGTAGAATAAAAGGAAGTATTTCCACATTGCTCACATCATATAGGAGATTATCATAATGCCTATTAACCGGCGTATCTCTTTTTATGTACTTTCTGAATACCCGCCAGAAATAAAAAAAGACATTCCTTAGGATATTTCCTTCCTAGGAATGTTCTTTAATTTACTATATGTCCAATTACTATCATATTCTTTCCTTTTGAATAGCACACTTAAAATTTATCATAAAAAACCATGTATAGAAGCAAAGGTCTCCTTCCACTCCTCATCAATCTTTCCATTCGTACAAGTGAAATTCGGAAATTCAAAGCGAACATCACTTCCATCCAATTGGTAAACACTGCCCCCTGCTTCCTCGACAATCAATCTGCCTGCAGCAATATCCCAAATATTCACACCCCATTCCCAAAATGCATCCAAACGTCCAGAAGCAACATAAGCACAATGTAAGGCAGCTGAACCGAAAGTACGGACATTTCGAGTCAACGGAGCAATTTTCACATATCCCTCTAAGACATGATTACGGTCACTTTCGTATTTAGCTGGAACTCCAGTTGAAACGAGGCTCTCCGCTAAAGAACCCTGTCCGCTGACATGAATTGCTTCTCCATTTAATGTCGCTCCTTTTCCACGTTCAGCAATAAATAGTTCATTTGCAACGGGATCATAAATAATGCCAAAAGCAGCTTCCCCTTTACAATATAAAGCTACTGAAATCGTATATCCCGGCAATCCATGTACATAATTCGTCGTTCCATCAATTGGATCAATTACCCATAGATTAGGGTGCGTTTCTAACATTTCTAGCATTTTATCATGACCTATCTCTTCCACTGTTTCTTCTCCAAAAACAGCATGCTCTGGGAAATCCCTCTTTATTTCCTCGGTTATATATTTTTCTGTTTTCTTATCCATTTCCGTAACTAAATCCATATCGCTGCCCTTTGTTTCAACAGTGAATCTAGAATTGACCTTATCTACCAGTCTTCTCCCTGCTACTATGACGATTTCACATACCTCTTCAAACATGACATCACCTTCTCTTCAGAATTTGGGTTGTATCAATAATCTACTTTTATCCCTTTAAAGCAACAGAATGACCTATGTCTCCAATAATGCGTTGAATAGCGTGATGCTCATGATGAACAGTTTCCCGAAAGTTCTGCTGCTTCAATAAGTCAATGGCATTTTCAACCACATAGGCTGTATCAGCGATTTGCAACATGGCCAAATCATTTTCATGATCCCCAACACAAGTGATATGTAAGTTGGTTTGTTCTATATATTTGAGAAGTTCTTTCATAGCGTTTCCCTTGGAAGCATCCTTTGGTAAAATTTCTAAATAGATTTTATCTGAATAGACCATATCACAAGAAACACCGCTGGATTGCACCAACTGTTCACATTTTTTTAAATTAGCGGGGTCATTTGAAATAACAAGAACTTTTGTCACATAGCTTGTATCAAAATCAGCACTTATTTGCTTAACCTTCACTTTATCTTTTTTCTCATTCTCTTTAACCAATTCATTGTAATCTAGTGTATAGGCCCTTTTATTTTGATAATAATTTATTCCAATTGAATGACCTTCACTGAATGTTTGTAATTGGTTAAATAATGGTGTGAATTGAGTAATCTTTTGTTCAAATATACGCTGTTTTTTCTGATAATCATAAATAACAGCCCCATTATACAAAATAACAGGAAGTGCAATTCCTAATTCTTGCATATAAGGATAAACAGATTCTTCAATCCTTCCGGTAGCAATGGTAAACAATCCGCCGTTCTTTATAAATTGCTTGATAGATGTTTTATTCTCCATACTTATTTTCTGCTTTCCATCAAGTAAGGTGCCGTCTAAATCAGAGATTAATAGATGATTTTTCATTCCATCGCGTCCCTTCGCAATTCTTTTTTACTAGACTATTTTATTTTTATCTTCATCAAACAGATTGAATAGGTTATCTTATATTCTTGAACGATAACATCCTAATTTTAGAAAAACCCGCATCCGCTAAAGAATGAGCGTATGCGGGTTTCTTCATACTCCACACAATTAAAGTGACACCGTATATCTTTTCTTGTTAACAAAATACACCATTTCCTGAAAGCCAATTTGTTTTAAAGTTTCCTGTACTTCTAAGTAATCATCCCCTACTCTGGAAGGTACGTGAGAATCTGAACCAAAAGATATATCTACACCGTAATGGCATGCCCTTTCTAATATTTCATGGGAAGGATACCATCCGCCGCAATCCTTATTTTTACCGGATGTATTCACTTCAATAGCAACACCTTCATCTGCAATGACTTTTAATGTTTCTTCTATCACTGATGTTTTGACATCATGAAAATCTAATAAATATCCTTTCATCGCATCAATATGTCCCAAGACTTGAAACATACCGCTTTTGGCAGATTGCTGAATCGAATGGTAGTAGGTTTCTTTTTCCTCGAGACGTTCTCCCTCTGTTAAATAATCCCATCTGCCTTTTTGAAAAATACTTTTATCGTGAACATGATGGACAGAGCCAATGATATAATCAAATGGGTATTTTTGATAAATGCTTCTATACATATCTGCATATTCAGGAAAGTAATCACTCTCCATTCCAAGCAGCACATGAATTTTATTCTTATATTTTTCTTTCAGCGTCAATACTTCATTTACATATTCATCCAGTTCACTCTTCGCCATTGCAATTCCCGGATATAGCTGATCTTCCTTCGAATAAAAATAAGGAGAGTGATCTGAGATTCCGATATAATGTAAATCACGATCTATTGCAGCCTTAATGTAATCCTCTATTTTTCCTTCTGCATGCCCACACCTATCATGGTGCGTATGTAAATCAAAAATTATATTTGTCACTTCGCATCTTCCCCCTTACTCTCTAAATTGGATAACTTCTTTAAAATCAGAAATTAAATTTGATCGGCTTTCCACTGCTTCTTCCTCATCAACAGGTATAATCAATAATTCATCCAACGATACGGACTGTGGCGGATTTACTGCATTCACATTGGTCAGCATATGATAATTTCCTATTCTTTGTCCTATTTCCTGTGCTTCCTTTGTTAATGACCAATCAATAAACTCCTGTGCAGCCTCTTGGTTTTGAACATCTTTCGTCATAGCGATTGCTTCGACTTCATACGTTGTCGGCTCAGTCGGATAAATAATATTCAACTCATTAAATCCTTCATTCTTCAGACGCATGGCGTCGTGTGCAAACATAATCGTTGCAGCACTTTCCTTATAACCAATAAATCTTCCTGTGGAATCCTCTGCCAAAGTGTAATCGGTCACATTTTGATTGATATTTTGCAGCACACTTCTTGTTCGCAAATCTCCATATAATTCGTCAAAGAGAGCAATCGTAAGGTACCCTGCTTCTGTTGATTCTGGATTTGGCAATGTCAGCCAGTTCTTATATTCTACCCGCTGCAGATCACTCCACCGTTGCGGATTACTGACTCCTTGTTCCACATGCCATTGACGATTAGTCACAATGGCCAAGACTCCTACACTAATCCCAGTCCAATATCCTTCTTCATCCTTATATATTTCGTCGATTTCTTCTCTATATTCCGAAATATATGGTTCCAGGAATCCTTGCTGTTTCGCCTCTTCCATTAAAAAAGACGATCCCCCATACCAAATATCAAATTCCTCTTCTCCATTCTCCAATGATTGAAGAATTTCAAGATTACTTTTTCTTTGAAAAGAAATATGGATACCCGTATCCCGTTCAAACTGCTCTGCAATTCGGATCATATAAGCTGTATCCATTCCAGTATAAACCTGTAATACTTCTTTTTGCCCAGCCTTGCTGCAACCAGAAAGAAGGAGAAGGACTACGAACAATAGCATTGTTATTTTTCGCATAGCATCTCTCCCCTCCTTCTATTTAACCTTATGCTGGTACAACATGCAACGAACGTTGTGAAAATGTCAGGTTCACACTATCGCCGTCATAGTAAACTTCTTTCCCGCCTGGGTCAGCAACAACCGCATACAATTGAATACCGTTAAAATCCAGCTCATATTCTTGTATCTGTCCCATAAACACACTTTTTAGAACTTTCGCAGGCTCTGTTCCTTCCTTACCAAGATTGATTGCTTCTGGACGAACAACTACTGAAACAGATTGCCCTTCATGAAATGTATCTGCATTCTGCTGTAAAACTTCGATAGTAGTTTGTTTCGTTTTAACAAAGAGACGATCCGATTCTTTCTTATCTACAATCCCTTCTAAGAAGTTAGCTGTCCCAATAAAATCGGAAACAAATTTTGTTTGTGGCTTTTGATAAATTTCCATTGGCGGTCCAACTTGTTCAATACGCCCTTCATTCATAACAACAATACGGTCGCTCAAACTCATCGCTTCACTTTGATCATGTGTTACATAAATTGCTGTAATGCCAAGTTTTTTCTGGATACGGCGAATTTCATCACGCATCGTGATTCGAAGTTTTGCATCTAAATTGGATAATGGTTCATCGAAAAGTAATACTCCAGGTTCCATTACCAATGCTCTAGCAAGCGCAACACGCTGCTGCTGACCGCCAGACAATTGGTTTGGCATTCTGTTTTTATTTACATGTAAGTTCATAATATCCATGACTGGTGTTACTCGTTTTTCAATTTCACTTCTACTTAATTTTTTCAGTTTTAGTCCATAACAAATGTTGTCATATACGGACATATGCGGAAACAGTGCATAGGATTGAAAAACCATTGTACAGTCTCTTTTATTTGCAGGGATATTTTGAACATTATCCTCTCCAAACATAATTACGCCGTTCGATAGTTCTTCAAATCCGGCAATCATACGCAATGTAGTAGTCTTACCACAGCCGGAAGGACCTAATAGTGTGGCAAATTCTCCTTTTTCTATATGCAAACTGACATCGCTAACTGCTGTCATTGTCTTTCCTTCACCATCGGTAAATTGTTTCGTTACATTTTCTAGCTTTACGGATTTTGCTGACATGTCTTATCCCTCCACGTATTTAAGTCGTCACAGAATCTTTTGAAGCAATCTCTGCTCCTGTTTGTTGATCTTTTCTTAACTTCCACTTGCCAGTAAATAAAGAAGTTAAGCCATTTAAAATTAACATCGCAACAATCATTAAAATAATCAATAATGTACAATATGCACTCGCAACACCTATTCTTCCTGACTCTACTTGCGCTAAGATAGAGGCAGTAATCAGGTTATATTTTGCCGAAACCAGGAAGATTACAGCACTCATCGCTGTCATACTCTTTACGAAAGTGTATACAATCGAACTGAAAAATGCCGGTCGAATCAAAGGCAGCACGATTGAAAAGAAGGTTTTTGAACCGCTCGCTCCCAGATTCGTTGCCGCTTCTTCAATCGAAGGATCTATCTGCTGAAGCGAAGTAATCCCGGACCGGATTCCTACTGGCATCGCACGAACAATAAATGCAGCGATAATAATTAGTGCAGTACCGGTAATTGCTAATGGCGCCTGATTAAACGCCAAGATGTAGGAAATACCGATTACCGTCCCTGGAATAGCCATGGAAAGCATGCTGATTCCTTCCATAAATTTTTTCCCTGCAAATCTTTTACGAACAATTAAGAATGCAAGAATCATTGCGAATAATCCTCCAATTGGCGTCGCAATGATGGAAAGTCGTAACGTATCTGTCACTGCCTTTTGGCCAATAGAAAATACATAATTATAATGGTCTAATGTAAAGCTGTAATTGACGCCCCATAGCTGAATAAATGATCCGATTGGAACTAAGATATAGAATAAAATAACCGTTCCCGATAAACCAAAACAAATGGTTATCATCACTCGACGAAACATACCTTGGGAAATCATTTTTCGAACTCCAGTTGGTTTTCCGGTAACGGTGACATAATTCTTCTTCCCAATCCAAAAATTCTGGAGTACGTATAAAATAACTGTTGCACTAAGTAAAACCATTGCAAGAGCTGCCCCAGCCTGCATATTATAGCTTCCAACGGCCTGCATATAAATCTCTCTTGCCACCGTATTATAATCTCCCCCAATGGTCATTGGGTTCCCGAAATCAGCCATCGACTGAATAAATACAAGTAAAAAAGCATTTCCAATCCCTGGAACAGATAATGGCAACGTTACTTTCTTAAATGTCTGCCATTTCGTAGAACCAAGGTTATCACTTGCTTCCTCCAGAGAAGGGCTAATCGATTGTAACAGCCCTGCGAGAACTAAGAAGGCTACCGGGAAATAGGTCAGGGTTTGAACAAGAATCAAGCCATGTAATCCATAAATATTTGCTCCTTCTATTCCCAGCAATGTCTCAGAAATAAATCCTCCTCTTCCAAAAAGCAGAATTGCTGATAAAGCAATAACAAACGGAGGAGAAATTACTGGTAAAATTGCAATTCCGTTAAATAATTTCTTAAATGGAACCTTGATATAAGCTAATGTATAAGCAAAGAAATAAGCAATCGCTGTTGATAAAATAGAAACAATGACTGCTAAAACCAATGAATTCGTTAAAGCACTGGTTAACTGTCCGCCAGCAAACACCCTTTTATACCCTTGCCAATCTATTTCACCATTTGATATAAAACTGGACAAAAAGATTTGGAAAAGCGGATAGACAATAAAAACAATGAGCGTCAGCATAACCAATACAACAAGTAATAACAGCATTGGCTGTTTGACTAATCTGCGTATGTTCTCCTTCATAAAAAGCTTTCACTCCTTTTATGTTGAAAAGGGAGCTGACAGCCCCCTATTTTCAACGTTTTCTATCTCTAGTTATTTACTTCATTATCCCAACGGTCAAGAATTTCTTGACGACGTTCTCCAGCCTCTTTCGGGTCTGAATCTAACAGGTTAATCTCTTCTAAATCTGGAGCTCCTTCAGGCGGAGTTGCATCGGGATGTGTAAGGCTCTGGAAATTATCTGTTTCTTGACCAACTTCCTGTGCTCCCGGACCTGCAGCCCAATCGATAAATTCTTGCGCAAGCTCTTCATTTGGAGCTCCCTCAATAATACCTACCCCTCCAATTTCAAATCCTGTTCCATTATCCGGGAAGGAGAGAACAATATCGTCAAATCCTTCTTCTTGATATTTAACAATATCATGTGCAAATAGAATTCCCGCTCCTACTTCATTTAGTCCAACCATTCTGCCTGGCGCAGAGCCACTAGTCGTATATTGCTGAACTTGTGGGTGAAGTTCTTTTAAGTATTCAAATCCTTCCTCATCTCCGCCTTTCGCACGCAGAATGGAATATAATGCTGTATAGGCTGTACCTGATGAGCTTGGATGGGCCATTACTATTTGGTTTTGATAAGAAGGGTCTAACAGATCCTCCCAGCTTGTCGGTGCTTCCAGACCATTATCATCCAGGAAGTTCTGATTTGTTGCAAAACCAATTGCACCTACATAAACACCTGTCCAATAATGATCTGAATCTTTATACTCCTCTGGAATATCTGCCGCTACCGGCGAATCATACGCATGTAACAAATCTTCCATTTTAGCAGCCTCAAATGTATCTGCCGGCCCGCCGTACCAAATATCTGCCTGTGGATTATCTTTTTCCGCACGTACTTTTGCCAAAATTTCTCCAGCTGACATACGTACCATATCGACATCAATTCCGGTATCCTGTTGGAACCTGTCAATCGCAGCAATCGCATGATCCTCTTGGAATCCAACATAAACTGTTAATGTTCCGCTTGGACTATCTCCGCCTTCTGCCCCATCTGAATCATTTGATCCGCACGCAGCTAGCAGAAAAACAGCTAATAATATAAATAATAATTTTATAGATTTCTTCAATGTCATTACCTCCTTTTTCTTATGTTTTAAGTTTATGTGTATGCGCTTCCACATTCAACACCAAATGAATTCCTTTTGAAGCGGTATAGAATTGGTAAGGTAATATAAAATATGTTTTGTAAACTGATTTTATATAAATGTTGGCTAACTTCATCCACTAATAGAATAGATGAAAAAACGATTCTATATACTTTTCTCTATAAATAGTTATTATGAGTTTTGGTTATAACGATTTAATAACATCACGAAAAAGCCGAATAATTCAATTTCTAAAGTAAGAATATTGAATTATTCGGCTTTTCTTGTATAAAATTATTAATTGTTTTAGTTATTCACTTCATTATCCCAGCGTTCAACAATCTCCTGACGGCGTCCACCTGCTTCAACAGGATCTGATTCTATTAAATTAATAGAATCTAAATCAGCAGCCTGTTCAGGTTCAGAAGCATCCGGATGCGTTAAATTATGGAAGTTGTTTGCTGTCTGACCAACCTCTTGAGCTTCAGGACTGACTGCCCAGTCCACAAATTGTTCCGCTAGCTCCGCATTAGGTGCATCATTGATAATCCCAACAGAGCCAATCTCATAACCAGTTCCCTCCTCCGGAAAGCTTAAGATAATATCGTCATAACCTTCTTCAATATATTTCACAATATCATAGGCCAGCAAAATACCTGCGCCAGCTTCATTTAGCCCAACCATTCTTCCTGGAGCTCCACCGCTTGTTGTATACTGTTGTATCTGCTCATCAAGATCATTCATATATTCAAATCCTTCTTCCTCTCCGCCTTTGGCTCGAATAATAGAATCAAGTGTCGTATAAGCGACTCCGGAAGAGTTTGGATGTCCCATTACAATGTCACTTTTATATGCAGGATCAAGTAAATCATCCCAGCTGGCTGGTGCATCTAATCCATTTTCTTCTAAGAAGTGCTTGTTTGTGGCAAAACCAATCGCACCTATGTATACCCCTGTCCAGTAACCTTCTGAATCTCGATATTGTTCTGGTATAGCTTCTGCCTCCGGAGATTGATACGCCTGTAATAAATCCTCTTCTTTTGCTGCCACAAAAGTATCTGCAGCTGAACCATACCAAATGTCTGCTTGCGGATTATTTTTTTCGGCGCGAACTTTAGCTAAAATTTCTCCAGCTGACATACGTATCATCTCCACCTCAATACCTGTTGCTTCTGTAAACTGATTCATCGCTTCCATAGCGTGCTCTTCCGGATAAGCAGAATAAACAGTTAAATTCCCTCCCTGTCCGCTGTTATTTCCTTCATTTTCACTACTGGCATCATTTGAACCGCATGCAGCAAGCAGAAATAAAACAAAAAGCATAAATAATAATTTTATAGATTTCCTCAATGTGATTACCTCCCTTTTCTTCTATATTAAGTTTATGTGTATTCGCTTTAATTTCCAACATCAAATGAATTCCTTTTGAAGCGGTATAGAATTGGTAAGGTCTGGTTACAAGTATATAATTCAAGCTTTATACAATAAAATGAAGTTGAACAGCTATGTTTTATTGAATAAAAAATCCGAACTGCTTCAAAAATCTTTCGTTGATTTGAAGTAGTTCGGATCTTATTTTTGTTTATTTTACCTTCTATAAAATATATGGTTTTGAATAGATTATTAATTTACGTCTTCCTTTTTATTGCTTATACTATTTTATATTTTAGTTATTCACCTCATTATCCCAGCGGTCTAGAATCTCTTGACGGCGCTCTCCTGCTTCTTTCGGATTTGAATCTAATAAATTAATCTCATCTAAATTTGGAGATTGTTCAGGTTGATTTGCATCCGGATGTACAGGACTTTGGAAATTATTTGTCTCTTGCCCTACTTCTTGTGCTCCTGGACCTGCAGCCCAATCAATAAACTCCTGTGCCAATTCTTCATTTGGCGCCCCTTCTATTATTGCAACTGCTCCAACTTCAAAACCTGTACCATCCTCTGGGAATGAAATAACAATATCATCAAACCCTTCTTCTTGAAATTTAACAAGTTCATGTGCAAATGTAATCCCTGCTCCTACCTCATTTAGCCCAACCATTCTTCCTGGTGCTGAACCACTTGTTGTATATTGTTGAACCTGTGGATGAAGTTCTTTCAAATACTCAAACCCTTCCTCATCTCCACCTTTCGCAAGAAGAACGGAATACAATGCTGTATAAGCTGTACCTGATGAATTGGGATGTGGCATAACTAATTCGTTTTCGTAAACTGGATCTAACAGATCATCCCAGCTTGAAGGTGCTTCTAGATTATTTTCATCTAAGAAATTTTGATTCGTTGCAAAACCAATTGCTCCCTCGTAGATACCTGTCCAATAATGTTCAGGATCTTTATATCCCTCTGTAATATCTGCTGCTACCAGTGAATCATATGCATGTAATAAATCTTCCATTTTAGCTGCTTCAAATGTATCCGCTGGACCGCCATACCAAATATCTGCCTGTGGATTATCTCGTTCAGCACGTATCTTTGCTAATATTTCCCCTGCTGACATACGAACCATATCGACACCAATTCCTGTATCTTGTTGGAACCTGTCGATTGCAGCAAGTGCATGATCTTCTTGAAATCCGACATAAACCGTTAACGTTCCGCTTGGACTCTCTTCTTTGTCCGCTCCATCTGCTTCATTTGAATCATCAGAATTATTCGCCCCACATGCAACAAGCAGTAAAATAGCCAATAGGAAAAGCAATAATAGTAATGATTTCTTCAAAATAATCTCCCCCTTTTTTATGTTCTCATTTTATTTGCAACCGCTTACATTAACAACACCAAATATATTCCTTTTGAAACGGCATAGAATTGGCTTGATAATATAAATCATATTTTTATAATCTGATTTTGCATAATTGTTGGCTAACTTCAGTCACTTAAAGTCTAGATAAAAAATGAATTTTCATGCTTTCCTTTTGAAATAGTTATGTTGTCTTTTTTATTATGATTGTAACCGATTAATAAAGTCCGCAAAAAAGCCGAATAAATTCAACTTCAAAAATAAGAATGTTGAACCATTCGACTTTACTCACATAGAACTATGATATGTTTTAATTATTCACTTCATCTTCCCAACGGTCAAGAATCTCCTGACGACGTTCTCCTGCCTCGATTGGATCTGAATCAATTAATTCAATTTCTTCCAAGTCAGCTGCTTCCTCCGGCTCTACCGCATCTGGATGAGTTAAATTATTAAATGCATTTGCTTCCTGGCCCACTTCCTGCGCATTCGCACTTACAGCCCAATCAATAAATTCTTGTGCTAATTCTTCATTTGGAGTACCGTTAATAATCCCGACTCCGCCAACCTCATACCCTGTTCCTTCTTCCGGAAAACTTAAGACAATATTATCAAAGCCTTCTTTTTGGAACTTAATGATATTATGTGAGAATAGAATTCCAGCTCCTACTTCATTCATCCCTACCATTCTCCCTGGAGCTGAACCGCTCGTTGTATATTGCTGGACCTGATCATCCAGCTCTTTCAAATAGTCAAAACCAGCATCATCACTGCCCTTGGCACGAAGAATAGAATAAAGCGCCGTGTACGCCGTACCTGAAGAGCCTGGGTGAGCAACGACTACCATATCTTTATATGCTGGGTCTAATAAATCATCCCAGCTTGCAGGTGCCTCCAAGTTATGTTCATCTAAAAAGTCCTGGCTTGTCGCAAAACCAATAAGGCCTAAATAAATTCCTGTCCAATACCCTTCTTCATCTCGATACTCTTCAGGGATTGCTTCTGCCTCTGGGGATTGATAAGGCTGAAGTAAATCCTCTTCTTTTGCAGCAACAAATGTATCTGCTGGGCCGCCGTACCAAATATCAGCCTGTGGATTTTGCTGCTCGGAGCGAATTTTAGCCAATATTTCTCCTGTAGACATACGAACCATATCAACATCAATTCCCGTATCCTCTGTAAATTGATTAATTGACGCAATGGCATGCTCTTCTTCAAGACCGACATAAACAGTCAATGTACCATCGTTTTCTGCTCCACCTGTTTCTTCTGTATCATCAGAACCGCATGCAGCAAGAATCAATCCTAAAAATAAAAATAGCGGTATTATTTTTTTTGTAGTTTTCATACGATGAATTCCTTCCTTTCATTTTCTTTACTTTAATTCACAACTCCAAGCTTCTTCAGTCCGTTAAAAATGCCATTCTCCTCAACGGTTGTTGTTTGAAAATCTGCATATGGAACAAGCATTGAGTCCGCGTTTCCCATCGCAACACCTGCACCGGCAAATTGCAGCATTTCCTTATCGTTCATTCCATCACCAAAAGCAATCACTTCAGAAGGTGATAGATTCAAATGGGCTATCATTTTTTTAACTGCTTCTCCTTTATTCACGGAAGTACGAATAAGATCATAGGACTCTGTAGAATGTTTGATATTAACTTTAGACAGCTGATAGCCTTCTATTAAACTAAAATCTTCTTTGCTGTCAAACACATTGATTGCCGTTGCAGCTACAATCTGATCAGTAACATCTTCTGTAAACAGTTTAAATTCTCTCATTTGCGAAACTTTACTAAAATAAATAACGTGTGTATCCTCTAAAGAAGTAAAATAATTATTTTCTGTGGTATAAAGTGCAAGCTCACTTTCTCCTTGACTGGAGATAGAAATCATTTTCTCGACATCCTCTTTACGCATCGCAGCTTTAAAAATCATTTCATTCTCGTGCATTGCGTAGGAGCCATTATAAGTGATCGATGAGGTGATTCCAAAGTCATTTTTCAAATTAACAATATCCATTAAAGGTCTGCCTGTACATAGAAATACCTCTATACCTGCTGCTTTTGCCTGCCGAATCGCTTCCTTGGTTGAAGCGTCATAAGTGTGGTCCGGTTTTATAATCGTTCCATCAATATCTAAAAAAATTGCACGATAGCTCATTTTTACCTCCTTTTTAGTCCATGCCTCTAAAAATACAGATGAATTTTTATTCTCGCTTCAAATTATTTCTATACCTTAAGACTATAATCGTTTCATCAAATTCTCCATACCAATTTATTTCCGCTTATAATGGTATGAACTTAGGCTTTGTTCCTTAATATCATCATCTAATTGCTATCCTTGAAAATGTTTACTCTTCACACTTTTCTCATACAGTTATTGATCATAAATTTCATTCTCCCATTTTTGAATAATCTCATCACGTGATTCTGCCGCATCGCTTAAATCAAAATCTATTAAATGATAATCTGAAAGTTCTATAGCTTGTTCCGCATCCGCAGCTTCTGGATGGGTTACATTATTATAGTTTCCAAAATCTTGTGCTGCTTCTTGCCCTGCTGGTCCTAATACCCAGTCAATAAATGCCTCAGCCAATTCAGGGTTAGGAGCATCTGCGATCTTAGCTACTGCAAATAATTCATATCCTGCTCCATCAACCACAGTAGGCTCTAAATTATCAAATCCTTCTTCTATACTTTTAACAGAATTATAGTAGAATAAGATCCCTGCTCCCGCTTCTTCCATTCCCACCATTCTCGCCGGAGCAACCCCGCTAGTTGTATATTGTTGTACTTGTCCATCCAATGCTTCCAAATATTCATAAGCCTCTTCTTCATTATCAAAATACTGCAATATATTATAAAGTACTGTATAAGCCGTACCGGATGAAGCTGGATGAGGCATAACGATTTCCCCTTCATACGCTGGATCAAGTAAATCTTCCCAAGTTGTAGGTGCTTCTAATCCATTGGCATCTAAGAAATTTTGATTTACTACAAAACCTAAAGGATTAACTAACATTCCAGTCCAATATCCTTCTTCGTCCTTGTATTCATCTGAGATATATTCCGATGTAGGCGATACATATGGTTCAAGCAATTCCTCTTCTTTAGCTACTTCAAATGTTTCTGCCGGTCCGCCAAACCAGACATCTGCCTGCGTGTTCGCACTTTCCGCACGAACTCTTGATAGAATTTCCCCAGCAGATAACCGAACCATATCAACTTCAATTCCTGTTTCTTCTGTAAAAAGGTTCATTGTTTCGATAGCACGCTCTTCATCCGAACCAGCATAAACCGTTATTTTACCTTCTAACTTATCATCTGGCTCATCACTAGAATCGTCACTTCCACAAGCGGCTAGTATACTTACGATTAATAATAGAGATAACCTCCAAATACTTTTTCTCATTACGTCCCCCCTCCCTATATATTCTTTAAATATTGTTTTAATATGTATTCTTTGTTTAGAATAGCAGTCTATTAAATGGTTTATTGCTACAGGATTATGCTAAAAGCCAAAGCTTCAGTTACCTCATACCTTTACTTCCAATAACCTATCCACTCTTCCGCTCTAGCCATTAAATTAACTCCCTTGTTTTTCATTACTTCCTTATATTATGTATATAACTCTATATGTACACGCTTACACTATCAATAGTAATTAATTTCCTTTTCAAATGGCAGTAAATTGGTATTGAATATTTACTATAGACTATGTAATTTAAAATAGATGCCTTAAGGTATACAAAACAAAAAATCCTCTTTTATTATGCAGGTTAGAAATTTTCATCATTTTTCTCTGCTTAATAGAAGAGGACATATTAAATTCAGTTATTACTGCACCAGCCACCCAATCAAAATCCCAATCAACTGCAAATCCGTATCTCCAAACGTCGTCCGCGTATAACCTAAATCCCGCAAATAACTTAACAATGGAATCGGCAAAATAGTAATAACCATCCCATGCACGATACTCATACAAACCAGCGCCTTGATTCCCCGTAGCTTATAAGCAATTACCCCTGCAGCACCGCCGGAGAAGAAATGTGGGATAACGCCTGGAATAATAATCGTATACTGCACTGCGGCCATGCCAAACATTACACCAAGTCCGCCCAAAAAGCTGAGGATAAATCCAACCATTGCAGCTAATGGAGCGTAATTAAATAATACCGGCGCATCTAACGCTGGAACGGAGCCTTTGATCCATCTGCTTGAGACTCCTTCAAACGCCGGCAGAATTTCTGCAATCATCATCCGTACACCCGTCAGAATACAGTACATTCCAGCTGTAAACCACAAAGATTGCACAATCACAAAAATGATAAAATTTTGATCATTAAACAAGTATTGAATTGCATCTCTTTGCGCAAAAATAGCCGCAATAAAAAAGAGCAGAAATGAAAATATACTAATGATCAGCACATGATCATACATAAAAGGCTCCAGTTTTCGGATGAATTTCGGAAAATCTGCTTTTTCTTCTTTTCTTTTAAAAAGACTGGTGCTTAACATACCTGTCATAAAGTAGCCAACACTATTAAAATGACCAATCGCAATCGAGTCATCCCCTGTCACACGTTTGACAAACGGCTGAACCAGCGCAGGCATGCAGGACATCATCAGCGCTAACACGAAGCCGCCGAAAATATACAGCCACCAGCCATATTGCGAAGCATGTAAAACAGCAACAATCACTGCGGACATAAAAAGGACCTGATGTCCTGACAAAAAGACATACTTCAATCTTGTAAAGCGTGCTATTAATAGGTGCCCGACCATTCCAATCGAGATGGTTATCGCAATTTCTCTTCCGTAATTAATCTGTACTAATGCCGTTATCGCTTCATTATGCGGAATCATGCCAATCATATTAAAGCTGTCTTGAATCATCACTGCTAAATTGGAAAGGGACACATTGGCAGCAGATGCTCCTATCTGTAACAATGTCACCCCTACCATCACTTTCACGGTTCCGCTGAGGACCCGAAAAAAGCCTGCTCTGGCAAGTAATAACCCAATACATGTTATCGCTCCTAATAAAATCGCAGGCTCCCCGATAAACCCTCTTGTAAAACTTTCAAAGATATTCATACACGTTCACGCCACCGCTTCACAGTATCCGCATTTTCCAAGCTTTCTTTTACTAAGGCTCTATCTGCAATAAAGGAAAGTCCAAGAATTTCTGTTTCTTTTACCTGCAAATGCTGTACCACCTGCTTTGCCCCGATAATCAAATCTGCTTTCATGAAGGAGGCGGCACTTACATCCGATTGTTCCACAATGACGTCATCTAATTCCCATTCTTGAAAATGCTGTTTTACTTGAAGCTTTAAAACAAGGCTTGTCCCTAAACCGCCTGAACAAACAACTAGCACTTTTTTCATTTGCTACCCTCCTCGTACTCCAACATCCATTTCCATACCACGTCGATATTTCTTTCATGGCGCAGCTTGTCTAATAACTCCTTCGAATTAACAACCTCCAGCATCATCTCCACTGCAGTGACATGCTGGATTTTATCTTTGGCAGCAAGCAAAATAATCCACCATACTTTTTCCTCTGTTCCGCCGAAAGAAATCGGTTCCTCCAACGTCATAAAAGCAAAACCCGTTTTCTTAATCGCTGTACTGCTTAAATGAGGAAAAGCAACGCCTGGCGCCACGATAAAATGATGCTCCTGTTCATTGATGATTTGAGCCACTTCCGTTTCATATGTATGCTCCACGACATCTTGTTTTACTAAAGATTGATTCAATATAGATAATGCTTCTCTCCAATCAGAGACTTTTTCTCTTAAATGGATACACGAAGGCGCCGTTAATGAAGTAACCTCCGAACTCATTGCCCCTTGATTCCCGCTGAAATACCGGTATAAATCATTGAACAATTCTCCCTCATTCAACACCACCGTGTGCTTTTTAATAGACTGATAGATAGTCATTACTGTCTCGACAATCGGCAATTCGGTGTTTGCCTGATAGGTTCCTCTTCCAATAATCCGCTCCAGATTTTGCTGATCAGCTATCGACAATAACGGATTTACTTTCACATGATTGACTTGCAGCTGCTGGGTAAATGGAACTGTTGTAACAATCAAATCAGCATCTTTATCTGTCAGCCCATACGCCTCCTTTACGGAAAATTGCCCTGTTATAAATACTTGCGGGAACAGTCTTCTTACTGTCCGTTCAAGCAGTCTGGATGTTCCGAGGCCGGAGCTGCAGACAATCGCAATTCGTTTACTCGGCAGAAACGGTTCCTGCTCTAATCCGGCACATAAGTGTACTACAATAAAACCAATCTCATGTCTATGAAGTGTCGTTAAACCCCAATGCGGATTTTTTTCAATAAACGCTTTTACTTGTTCAATATATTTACGATACTCTTTTTCCAGATTATCAAAATAAGGATTATCAATGTGAATATGATACTTCATGCGATACATCGCTGATTGCAAGTGCGTCGACAGACCAATAATAATATTCTCCCGATTGCTTAAACGAAAGCGGTTCGTCTGCTCGAAGGTCTCTACAATCTCCCGCGACAGGGACTGGCACTTCAGCCAATAATCTCCTTCTCCGCTTAAACGTCTCGCCCCCAGCAGATGCATGGATATGTAAGCTAATTCATTGGAGAGCTGAAGCGACGCATCTTCCAAGCCCATTAACCGCCTAAATTGTTCTCTTACTGTGTTAAATTTCTCATCCTCAAAAATTTTTAATTCATCATCTTTATCAAAGTCTGCAATAAATTGCCCCGATTGGATTCTTTTCCATTGAACAGCGCAATTCAGAAACAGCTCGTATTTACTCGCATCAATAAAAGCGATCCCGCTTAGCTCCTCTACCTGCTCAATCCAAGATGCAATCCCATGAACATCCACATCTGCGATCATATCTTCTAAATCCGTTTCATTCATGGGAGCGGAGATTTGCCTTGTTACATACAGCTCCAGTATCTCCTCCTCTGTCCACTGTTCTTTCAAAAAATCTAAAAATAACATGCGTTTATTATTCTCTTCCCCAACCAGCGAAATTTGTTTATTCTCTCTGGACAGCATTAAATGATAATCTTCCATTTCCGTCTTTAACTGATTATAATCATTCTGGAGCGTATTCATACTGATCTGGTAATCCTCACATAATTCTTCCACATGGATAGATGGATTTAGTAATAGAAGCTTTTGCATATCTTGCCGGCGCTGTACTGCACTTAAATAATCCTTCTGCTTGTACATTGCCTCCTGAAGCACCTGCTTCTGCTTCTCTCCTAAAATCAGCCGCGCCCCGTACTTGCGATGTCTCTCCAGGCTAAACCCTGCGCCAATATCCATTAGCCACGTCTCGATTTCAAGTAAATCCTGCCGAATCGTCCGCGGCGAAAGCTGATAGGCTTTATTCAAGTCAGCTAAGGAAACAAACGCTTCTTCTTCAATTAATCGTTCTAAAATTTTCTTTTGTCTGGATGAAAGCATGTTATCCCCTCCACATCACCGAAACCATTCCAGCTCCTATGTACATTTGATTTAAAATTCCGAAAAAAATAAAGAGATAATCTCGAAAATAAAATGAAACCCCTATCATTATTTTTGATAGTATATCATTTTTCGACAAGGAAATCTATATGATAACTTTTAAGTCAGAATGGTTTATACCTGGTGTGAAAGTGCCTGGGAAATAGGATTGCTATCATTAAAATCCCTCCTGAATAAGCTATTAAGTTGAATAGTTTATGCTGCTATCCCATGCTGTCCGCTAGAAACATGGCTTTTGTAAACATTATTTTCTTAAACAAAGAAGCTGTCTTCCCATACAAACCATTCAGTTAGCGACAGCTCCTTAAAAAACATCCATTGATTCAGTAACCGCTCCTTTATCTATCGTTCGTCCTTATGTCCGATTCCAATCAAATCCATTCTCAAGTATAAGTGCTAAAATAATACCTACTAATAACCCGCTGCTTAACAATGGGCGAAGAAAGTCAGGCAAGGTATCGAAATAAGCAGCAGGGAAGGTCATAATGATGATACCGACAAATAAGGGAACAGCCGACCGGTAAATATTGAGCGTATTAAATTCAACCTGACGAAAGAAACTTAAAGATGAATTGAACAGCTGTAAATAAGAAACAAATAATACTGCACTGCCTATACTCAGCGGCAGCATAGAAAAAAAGTGCCCGATTGGCGGAATAATGCCCATTAAGAAGAACATGAAACTGCCGAGAATAAAAGGTAACCGCCTAATGATCCCTGTCTGATTCAAAAAACCAATGGAAGAGACATACGGCGCATACGGGACAAGTCCAAGCACCCCGGACAGCCCGGTAAAAATCCCTGTTATCGTAAATGAGGAACGATATTGGGAATTTGTTGTCTCTGCACGATAGATACTATCCGTCCCTTTTAACGCTCCAAACGTATTCGCTGTATTCAGCAGCCCTGCTAACACTGTTGTTATAATAATTCCCGTATCCCACGTTGGTTTACCAAGCGGGAATAATGCCATACTTGAAGAAGCTGTTTGACTAACCGCTTCCTGTTGCCCAAAAGTGAGATTAAATGCAATCCACCCAATAACTATTCCAATTAGTAAGCCATAGCGTCTAATGCCTGCTGGAGCTTTGATACTAATAATAGCCACAATGATTGCAATGACAATAGACAACAGGGAAATAGCTAAATCGATTTGAGCATTTTCGGCTTCGTTTCCAAAAGGAATGCCCAGCATACCCTTTAAAAATATCCCGATTAATTGGCATCCAAATAAAAACATAAATACTCCCATAACAGCCGGGTTAAATAATTTAGCAATATAAGGTCCTGCTCCGCTCACACCAATAATCACTGTGAGAATCCCAGAAATAATAATGCCTGCTGTCAAACTTCCTCCAAGCACATCTAAAGGCATTCCTTGTGCCGCAGCAGTAGAAGTCAGCGTTAAGATAACGCCCCACCAAAGCCCTGATTGCCCTTCCATTATCGCCCGTTTATGGCCGACCAAAGCCTGTACCATACACGCAATTCCCGTCACAATAAATGATAATTGAAGTAAGCTGGCAATTCTTTCTTGGGAAAGCTCAAAAGCCGCACCAACTGTGATTGGAATCACAACAATATTTGTAAAAATAAAAAAGAGCCATTGAAGACCCGAAAACCAATTGCTTGATTTTAATAACTCCTTCATCCTTAAGTCCTGCCTTTCCTGCATTAAATAAAGCAACTCTTATCCATATCCTTTTTACCGATTGCTTGGTTATACTCTTAACCCTATCAGAAATGGGTTCTTTTTTCATTAGACTATCATCATTTATTACCTATCTTTCACAGTTACTTGGCAGATAAATATAAGTTATTTCGTTTTTTCTCTGAACAAGAGATTTGCCAGTCACTTATCCTCCAGTAAAACAACCCATGTTACAATGTAAAAAAATGAAGGAGGTATTTCCTTGTATAAAGATATCAGCCACAACTCATATGGATTTCGTTTTCAAAGAGCTTATCAAGATAACGTAGCAGATCTGCATGCGATTGGCTTCGAACATCATCAAAACCCCGCTGATTACAGCTGGCATGGGCTGGAAAGAGGTGAAAAGGATATTATTATCTTTCAATATACGCTGCATGGGAACGGTGCACTATCCGTCGGGGATACCACGCATGAATTAACAAAAGGAGATGCTTTCTTTATTGATGTTCCGAGCGATCATCGGTATTATCTTCCTGCTGATGCAGCGGAATGGGAATTTATTTTCTTTACCATCACTGGGGCAGAGGCAACGAAGTTATATCAGCAAATAACGAAAAAGCATGGTCATTTATTCCAAATGTCCATTCATTCAAGCCCCGTTAATTATATTTTTAATACCTTAAAGAGAATAGAAACGGCAGGGATTTCTCATGGCTACGAGGCTTCCTCCTGCGCCTATTCTTTTCTTATGGAATTTCTCGGATACTTAGAATATAACCAGCAGCAATCTAAAGCAATCCCTCCTTCTATCTCGAAGGCAATCGACTTTATAGAAAATCATTATAGTGAAGATGTTACATTAGATGAAATCGTCAGCGTATCCGGCTTATCCAAATATTATTTCACACGCCAATTTGTAAAGTCTATAAATGAGACGCCGATCCGTTACCTGACAAAAATCAGAATGAAAAAGGCGCTTCACTTATTGATTACTGAAAAGAAAAGTATCGAGGATATTGCAAAAGAAGTCGGGTATACATCCAGTAATTATTTTAGTAAAGTTTTTAAGCAAACCATCGGAGAAACCCCAAGTAATTACCGGCAAAATACAGATATCATGCCAGTTAACCAGTTATTCACCGATTAACAAAGAGCAATATATTACTCATTTTCAATTTATTTTACGATTGAAAACGCTTTATGCATCTATTAATATGTACATAAGCAATAGCAATTTAATCGTACTCAAAAAGAGACCTTGTTTCTTTTTTTACTCTTTTTCAGTAAAACTATTTACTAAAAAGAAGCAAATATGGATTCATCAGAAAGACATTCTCATATTACATTTTGATTCTACTTTAGGAGGAAATAGCTTATGTCCAAAATTACATTTTTAGGTGCGGGAAGTACCGTTTTCGCAAAGAACGTATTAGGTGACTGCATGACAGTCGATGCGTTGCAGGATTTTGAATTTGCTTTATTTGATATAAACGAAGAACGGCTTCAAGATTCTGAAATGATGTTAAATAACCTGAAGAAAAGCTTGAATGCTACAGTTACGGTAAAAGCGTATCAGGATCGTAAAGAAGCATTACGTGGCGCAAAATATGTCATTAATGCGATTCAGGTAGGCGGTTATGATCCTGCTACCATCACAGATTTCGAAATCCCGAAAAAATATGGATTGCGTCAGACCATTGCAGACACCTTAGGGATCGGAGGAATCTTCCGTAACTTAAGAACCATCCCTGTCATGCAGGAATTTGCACGTGATATCAAAGAAGTTTGCCCGGATGCCTGGTTCCTTAATTATACGAATCCGATGGCTGTTCTAACGAATATCATGCTGAAGGAAGGCATTAAAACAGTCGGACTTTGTCACAGCGTACAGGTTTGTGCAAGAGATCTGCTGGAGTCTTTAGAAATGCCGACAGAGGATGTGCAATGGAAAATCGCCGGTATTAATCATATGGCCTGGCTGTTAGAAATCACGCGGCACGGTGAAGACCTCTATCCGGAAATTAAGAAACGTGCGAAAGAGAAGCAAAAAGAAAAGCATGATGATATGGTTCGCTTTGAATTAATGGATAAATTCGGCTATTATATTACAGAATCTTCTGAACATAACGCCGAATATCATCCATACTTTATTAAGAGTCAATATCCTGAATTAATCGAACAATTTAACATTCCATTGGATGAGTATCCTCGCCGTTGTGTGAATCAGATTGAAGATTGGAAAAAAATGCGTGATGACTTAGTAAACGACCAAAACCTGACACATGAGCGCTCTCGCGAATATGGCTCTTATATTATTGAAGCGATGGAGACAGACAAGCCATTTAAAATTGGCGGAAATGTATTAAATACAGGACGTTTGATCAGCAACCTGCCGGAGAATGCAGTCGTGGAAGTGCCTTGCTTAGTAGATGCAAGCGGGATTGCACCAACGTATGTAGGTGATTTGCCGGAACAGCTCGCTGCATTAAACCGGACGAATATCAATACTCAATTATTAACCGTAGAAGCTGCGTTAACGAGAAAGAAAGAAAAAATCTATCAAGCTGCAATGCTGGATCCGCATACATCCGCGGAACTATCCATGGATGACATTATCTCATTATGTGATGATTTGATTGAAGCGCATGGAGATTGGCTTCCAGCGTATGAATAACTTAGATTCCCTCTCCTTGCTAAGGTAAGGAGAGGGAGTCACAAAAGCTTTCGTGTAGTATACGGACTTTTCCATCAACATCAAAGAACGCTTTTTTCTATTTGTATTCCACCATATTGAAAGCGTTTTACTCACCTGATAGTATATTAGCATAGTAAAGTTTAGTAAAAAAAGGTGGGGAACCTATGGCAACAATCAAAGATATCGCAAGTAAATCAAATGTCTCTATTACAACTGTATCAAGAGTATTAAACCATGACACATCCTTATCTGTAACGGAAGAAACACGCCAGCGGATTATCGAGGTAGCTAATCAATTAAATTATCAAACGATTCGCGGCAGAAAAAAACAGCTTCAAAACTCTAGTCCGACGTATAAATTTGGGATACTGATGTGTCAGTCCCTTGAAGAAGAATTGAGTGATCCGTATTTCTTATCAATCCGACATGGTATTGAAAGTCAATGCCATCATTTTAATATCGAGGTCACGGAAGTTTATCGCATGAGTAATTTCCATTTGAATCAGCTGAATGTTCATCTGGATGGTCTCATTATTGCTGGAAAAATCGATGAAGGCCTTGTAGATACAATCCATGAGCAAATCAAGCACCTGGTCTTTGTCGACCATTCTCCGGATGAAAATCGTTTTGATTCTATTGTTATTGATTTTGAGAAATCCACTTGGATTGCTTTGGAGCATCTATTCTCTCTAGGTTATACCAATATTGGATATATCGGCGGGATGCAAGGAAAACATATCAAAGCCAATGAAAAGCGGGAGATAGATGATGAACGCTATGTATTTTTCACAAAGAAAATGAAGGAACTGGATAAATATAATGATGATCATATATTTGTAGGAGAATTTACGATGTCTGATGGCTACCATTTAATGAAAAAAGCCATTCAAAAAGGAAATTTACCGGAGGCGTATTTTATTGCGAGCGACCCGATGGCAGTAGGTGCATTAAGAGCTTTACAGGAAGCAGCAATAAAAGTCCCTGAAGATGTCGCTATTGTCAGCTTTGATAATGTAGAAATGGCCCAATTTTCCAGCTGTCCGTTGTCAACCGTTCATGTTCCAACAGATACGATGGGAAAAACAAGCGTAAAGCTGCTGCTGGACCGGTTACAGGGCAGAGACATTCCATTGAAAGTGAATGTCCCTACCACATTTGTGCAACGGGAAAGCTGCGGCGCAATAGCAAAAACACGGCATGTTCCAAACTAGCTTTCGATAGATTAAGGAAACCTATTTTTCTATCAAGAGGTATTTTTTCAAAATTTGTTAGAAAACTTGGTTGTCACCAAGCCTTTAGGTGACAACCTTAGTTACACTTATGCAGTAAGAAAGTTTATACTTTCTTACCTGCTAAAAAAGCAATAGACCTAAAATCGTTTTTGGCGGAACAGCTCTAGGTCTATCGATAGCATACTAATAGCAAGCGTACGCTATTTCATCTATTATAGGAAATATTTCGTACTCCTTGCAACTGTACCGATTCAAATTACTGATAAAAGGAGTATCCTTATGCGATTATGTCTTAAAACATTATTGTTGTTGATGCTGACCGGCCTTATTATAGCAGGCTGTTCGAATGATGACGCTGAAAATGAAACCGATTCGGAGGAGAGTACGCAACCAGGGAACCAAGTAACGTTAACCTTTTTCTCTACTGTATCTAATGAAGCAGAGCAAGAAGCGATGCAGAGCGTTGTCAACGATTTTGAAGCAGAATATCCGGATATCAATATTAATTTAAATATGCCGGGACAAGACTATGAAAGTCAGCTTAGAATTCGAATGGCAGCAAATGATTTGCCTGATTTATTTGATACGCATGGCTGGGCCCAGAACAGATATGGAGAATATACCATGGATTTGCGCGACATGGACTGGGTAGACGACATGGACCCTACACTGGAACAAAACTTTGTAGATGAAGACGGCAAGGTATATGCCTATCCGCTCAATCAAGCGATGGATGGTTTAACTTATAATAAAGAGATTCTTGATGCGTACGATATTGAAGTACCAGAAACATTTGATGAATTTATGGAAGCTTTAGAAACAGTAAAAGAAAAAAGCAACGGAGAAATTGCACCATTCTGGTTCGAAGGTTCAAATGAAGGTGCCTTTGGCCAGTACTATGATCAATTTGCCAGTCCATTGCTTATCACCCATCCTGACCATGATTACAGTGAAGAATTACTAGATGGCAGTTTTGATTGGGAACCTTATGATTACTTATCTGAAAAATTATTAGAAATGCAGGAAAAAGAGTTATTAAATGTAGATGTGCTCACAGCCAGACCATATGAAAAAAACCAACTGCTTGCTCAGGGCAAAATTGCTTTTGTCATGCAAACGGTACCTATCCATGTGATTCAAGAGTTAAATCCGGATATCGAACTGGGCATCATGCCTGTACCGGCTATCCATGAAGGAGATGACCCAACCTGGATTGGCGGCGAACGCCATACGGCTGCCATCTGGAAGGATACAGCGCATCCCGAGGAGGCAAAAAAGTTTATTGAATTTTTAGCCAGACCTGAGAATGTAAAAGCTGTTGCAGAGGGAACTTCTTTAGCAGCAGGACTTACCAATGCTACTGCAGATATCTATTACCAAGGATATTATGAGCAATATGATGACATTTTGGTAGAGCCTTATTTTGATCGGGCTTATTTGCCAAATGGCATGTGGAAACCGCTGGGAATGAGTGGACAAGAATTATTATCGGGCGCCCTTTCTCCTGAAGGTGTCTCTCAAAAAATGAAAAATGAATATTTACGTTTACTGGAACAAGCAGGAATGGAGTAAATAAAACAAGTTGTTTCAATAGGAGTTGAATTTGTATGGCAGTAAGTGCAAAAAAAATAGGAAAATCAAAACAAAATTCATCCCTTTGGTGGATGTATTTACCGGCCCTCCTGTTTGTTGTCTTTTTTATTGTATATCCGTTCTTAAACGGGATTCGTATTTCATTTACAAACTGGAATGGCTTTTCACAAACTTCGGACTTTATAGGGCTTAGACAATATACAAGAATGTTGTCCGATCCAGATACCTGGACGGTTGTCCGCAATACATTGATATATGGTATTGGCAGTACCATTTTTCAAAATATTCTTGGGCTTGCCTACGCTTTATTATTAAATCAAAGCATTCATTTTAAAGCCCTTACACGAACCATTGTTTATCTGCCTGTCATTATCAGTCCGCTGATTATGGGGTATATATGGTACTTCTTCTTTTCCTATCAAGGAGGAGCTTTAAACGATGTCCTGATCGGATTAGGTTTGGAAAGAATCAATGTTTTAGGCAATGTAGATATAAACATATGGATTATTGTTTTCGTGAACACGTTCCAATTCGTAGGTATCGCAATGATTATCTACTTGGCAGGACTGCAAAGTGTATCCAGAGACTTTTATGAAGCAGCAGAAATTGACGGGGCTTCTTCCTTCCAGAAGTTCAAGAATATTACATTTCCTTTATTGATGCCGTCCATTACCATTAATATGGTTCTTAATATTATCGGCGGTCTCAAACTATTTGATGTTATTATTTCCTTAACGGGCGGCGGTCCCGGAAATTCATCACAATCGATGTCTACGTTTATGTACGATTTATATTTCGCAAGAGAAGATGCCGGTTATGCTGCTACACAAGGTGTGCTGATGATGGTCATTATTCTCATCCTGAGTTTATCCGCATTGATTTATTTCCGACGTAAGGAGGTTGAAGCATAATGGATTATAGTTCAAATAGAAAAAAGATTGCTTTATCGACACTCGCCTTATTCATAACAGTGCTTCATTTTCTTCCTTTTTATGTGCTAATCACCACTGCGCTGAAGGAAAAAAGTGACTTCAGTTCGAAGTGGGTCTTCCCTTTCGATATTAGCTGGTCTAATTTCAGGGAAGCCTGGGAGGCTGCAAATTTAGGGAATGCCCTGTTAAATACAGGTATCATCACATTTTTTGCTGCAGCCATATTGATCATTGTCGGTTCTTTGGCCGCCTATCCATTGGCACGCAGACAGACAAAGCTGAATCGATTTATGTATATGTTTTTTATCGCTATTATGGTCGTGCCGCCTTTGGCTGCGTTAGTGCCACTGTATCAATTAGTAGTCAACTTAGGTTTAATGAATACACATCAAGTGGCTATATTTAATAATGTTGCTTCTTTTCTTCCTTTGACCATCTTTTTATATGCCGGATTTATCCGGTCGACCATTCCAAAGTCATTGGAAGAAGCGGCTAGAATCGATGGAGCAGGGACATTTCGGATTTTCTTTCAAATTGTGTTTCCGTTATTAAAACCAATCACTGCTTCGATTCTGATTATTGCTTGTGTGTATATTTGGAATGACTATCAATTTGCTATTTTCTTCCTTCAGGATGAGTCTGTCCAAACCATGACGGTTGCTTTATCCAAATTCTTTGGAGAAAATGCAAATAACTTAAACTTAGTTGCAGCCGCTGCAATTATTGCTACCTTACCAATGGCAATCCTGTTCCTTCTTCTGCAAAAACACTTTGTACAAGGACTTGCAGCAGGATCGGTAAAAGAATGAAAGAAAGCTTCTTGCGATAATTTCTATCGTAGGGAGCTTTCTTCGGGATATCTATTTTCATTTGATGAATTTTTTAATAGAAACATTTGCAGAATAGGAGGAAAAACTATAAAATGAACTTAGTTAATTAAATTAATAAAGTTGCAATATGGATAAGCATACCAATAAAAAATACAAATCAGGAGGTCCTTATGACAAATCTAACCCAAGCATTTCACCAGATTTTTGATACATCCGAAGCCCCTCGCCGCTTTTTCGCCCCTGGGCGAATCAATCTCATTGGTGAACATACGGATTATAACGGCGGTTATGTCCTGCCTGCTTCTATCTCATTTGGAACGTACGCACTTGCCAGAAAAAGAAATGATCAAAAATTACGTTTCTATTCTTTAAACGCTTCTGAAAACGGAATAATAGAATGTGACCTCGATCATCTTTCTTACCAGAAGGCGCACGGCTGGGCGAATTATCCAAAAGGAATGGTCCAATATATGAAACAAGAAGGCTATGCGATCACGTCCGGTGCAGATATCTTATTTTATGGAAATATCCCAAATGGTGCCGGTCTTTCTTCCTCCGCTTCTTTAGAATTAGCGACCGGTGTATTACTGGAAGGACTTTTTAATTTGGAAATAGACCGGCTTCAGCTGATTCAAATCGGGCAAAAAGTAGAAAATAATTATATTGGGGTCAACAGCGGAATTATGGATCAGTTTGCTGTCGGGATGGGAAAAACAAATCACGCCATTCTCTTAAACTGCCAAACACTGGAATACAGCTATGCACCAATGCATTTACAGGATTATGAGATTATCATTATCAACACCAATAAACAGCGGTCCTTGGCGGATTCTAAATACAATGAACGGTTTGCGCAATGCCGGCAAGCGCTCCAGGATTTGCAAAAGGAGCTTTCCATCCAGCATCTTGGTGAATTATCGATGGAACAATTTGAAGCAACAAAACACCTGATCACAGATCCAGTCCATCAAAAAAGGGCTAAACACATTGTATATGAGAATGCGCGGACACTGGAAGCATTAGAAAAACTGCGTAACGGCGACTTACATGCTTTTGGCCAGCTCATGAATGCATCGCATCTTTCGCTCCAATCGGATTATGAGGTGACTGGAATCGAATTAGATACGATTGCAGCTGCGGCTTGGGAACAGGAGGGTGTCATTGGTGCACGTATGACCGGCGCCGGATTTGGAGGATGTGCCATCGCTATTGTCCATCAGGATGCAGTAACGGACTTCAAACATCATATCAAGCAAATTTATCAGGACAAAATCGGCTATGAACCAACATTTTACACTGCTTCTATTGCAGATGGCGCTAAAGAAGTAACCGAGGAGGAGATAAAATGAGCATACTCGTTTTAGGCGGAGCTGGATATATCGGCTCTCACGCCGTCTACCAATTAATCGACCGCGGCGAGCATGTCGTCGTCGTGGATAGTCTGGAAACAGGACATCAAGAAGCCATCCACCCTGACACTTCTTTTTATCAAGGGGATATCCGGGATATCGATTTTTTACGTAGCGTCTTTGCAAAAGAATCGATTGATGCCGTTGTTCATTTTGCAGCCAATTCACTCGTTGGGGAATCCATGGAAAACCCGCTTAAATACTTTGATAACAACGTTTACGGTACGCAGGTGCTGCTCCAGGCCATGGTAGAATTCGGAGTGGATAAAATCGTCTTTTCTTCCACTGCCGCTACGTATGGAGAACCGGAAACGATTCCGATAACGGAAAAATCACCTGCCAATCCAACCAATGCTTATGGAGAAACCAAGCTGACAATGGAAAAGCTCATGAAATGGACAGAACATGCACATGGCATCCGTTATGTTTCCTTACGCTATTTTAATGTAGCCGGAGCAAGAGAGACAGCAGAAATCGGTGAAGACCACTCTCCCGAAACGCATCTGATTCCCATTATTTTAGAGACAGCTCTTGGGCAGCGCGAAGCAATCACTATATTCGGAGACGACTACGATACACCGGATGGTACCTGCATACGAGATTATATCCATGTCGAGGATCTTATTCAAGCGCATCTTCTGGCATTAGATTATTTAAAAGAAAACGGGCAAAGCGATATTTTCAATCTCGGAAGCAGTCAAGGATTTTCTGTGAAGGAAATGATTGAAGCTGCTCGTAAAGTAACTGGAAAAGCAATTCCTTCCCAAATCAGCAGCCGTCGTGCCGGAGATCCGAGTGTCCTTATTGCCAGCTCTGATAAAGCAAAGGAAATATTGCATTGGCAGCCTTCCCGCACCTCGATCGAGAAAATTATAGCAGACGCATGGAAATGGCACAGCAGTAATCCAAACGGCTATGCAGGAGGAGACGATTTAAAATGATTTACCATGATATCCAAGGATTAATCAACAAAGCGATAGAAAAAGAATTAATCGAAGGCTCCGATGAAATTTATGCACGAAATCAAGTCATGTCCTTGCTAAAAATAGCGGACTTTCCGGATCAGACTGTAGAGCCGACAGAAGATTCCATCCCTAACCTGGTTGATAAACTCGTAGACTACGCGGTAGAAAATCACATCATTGAGGACGTTTTTGACGCGAAGGAAATCCTATCCGCTAATGTGATGAATTGCTTTGTCGCCCGCCCTTCTGTTGTGAATGCTATTTTTAAAGAAAAATATGCAGCATCACCAAAAGCAGCGACGGATTATTTCTATGCCTTAAGCAGAAATAATAATTATATCCAGATGAACCGCATCCGTAAAAATATTCATTTTAAAGCGGAAACAGCCTATGGCCATCTTGATATTACCATCAACCTGTCCAAACCTGAAAAAGATCCGGAGCAAATCAAAAGAGAACGGGCGCTTAAGCAGACGATTTCCTACCCTAAATGTCTCTTATGTATTGAAAATGAGGGATATGCCGGACGGACCGGTTATCCGGCAAGAGCAAATCATCGTGTGATCAAGGTTCCGTTAGGAGATGAAAACTGGTATTTTCAGTATTCGCCTTATGTTTATTACAACGAGCACAGTATTTTGCTCGCAGAAGAGCATCGAGATATGAAAATCAATAAGCAGGCATTTGAACACCTGGTTACGTTTACGGAGAAGTTTCCGCATTACTTTATTGGTTCCAATGCAGATTTGCCCATTGTCGGGGGCTCTATTTTAAGCCATGACCATTATCAGGCTGGAAATTATGAATTCGCGATGACGCATGCTGAAAATGCTTTTTCATTTGCGATTCCAGACTTCGATCATGTCTCAGCAGCCGTGTTAAAATGGCCATTATCTGTGATTAGGCTGCAGAGCGAGGATAAATCATCCTTGCTTGAAGCTGCCGATCATATTCTGCAAACATGGAAAAATTATTCAGATGAACAAGCAGCAATTCGCGCATTTACGGATGATACACCGCATAATACCATTACTCCAATTGCCAGAATGCGCGAAGGCAGCTATGAACTGGACCTGGTATTACGCAATAACCGGACATCCAGCGACTATCCGCTGGGGATTTTCCATCCGCATGCAGATGTCCATCATATTAAAAAAGAAAATATTGGCCTGATTGAAGTCATGGGGCTTGCCGTTCTGCCGGCAAGGTTAAAGGATGAATTGCAGGAGATTAAAAATGATTTATGCGGAAAGCCAAGTAATATCGCTGACTACCATCAGGAATGGAGCCATCAAATAAAAGATAAATACGGTACGGCTTCCAGCGAGGAGCAGGCAAAAGATATATTGCAGCAGGAACTCGGCTTGAAATTCAAGCGGGTGCTGGAAGACGCCGGGGTATTTAAAGAAAAAGCTGCGTTTGACAGGTTTATTGCGGCATTGGATAAGTAAAGAATGGATATAAAAAGCGGACTGCTGATAAAATGCAGTCCGTTTTTTCACATTGGATTAAATAACTCAATTAAAAGTAAGGAAATAGCTCCAAGAACAGTGGCATTATCATAAAGATTCGTTGCCTCAACCTGTGTTTCTTTTGCTTTCCCTGTCAAGGCACGCTGATGAATCGTTTGTTTAATAACAGGAAGCATTATTTCCCGACTGTTCATAACGCCTCCGCCCAGAATAATTTTATCCGGATTCAGAATATGAATTAAATTGGTCAAGCCAACGCCTATGATTTCCGCAATTTCTTGAAAAACCTCGATATATTCTTGTTCGCCTGCTATCGCACGTTCATAGATAGCTTCCGCTGTATCTGCTTCCTGAGAAGCACCTTTTATTTTTTTATGCGCATAAGCAGCAATTGCTGAACCGGTCACAAAAGTCTGTAAGCATCCTCTATTCCCGCAGGTACAGCGTTCCCCATGAAGATCGATGGTCATATGACCCAGTTCGCCGGCAATATCCTGTGCTCCATGGTATAATTTCCCATTGATAACGATACCCGCACCTACACCGCGCCCAAGGTTAACGGCTACCATGCTTTCCACAATTGCATGCCCGCCAAACCAGGATTCTCCTAAGGCCATGGCACGACCGTCATTTTCCACTTTAACGTTCAGGTTGAATGCCTCCTCCAGCTCTGCTTTTATTTGAATATTTTTCAGCTCCAGGTTCGGTGCAAATAAAGCGATTCCTGTTTCAACTTCGACTACCCCATGCATGGCTACACCGATGCCGATAATTTTATCCTCTTCCACAGAGGAGGCTTGTAATACGTTGCGAATACCGTCTTTTAGCATCGTCATAAAGGCTTGATTGGTTATTGGCTTTGGGATGATGGCAGATGACTGCTCCAAAATTTCTCCGGATAAATTAGAAAGGATACATCGGATTGTTTCTGGTCCTGCATCTACTCCGATGACGTAAAACGCACTGCTGTTCACATAAAGCAAGGTTGGTTTTCTTCCGCCTTGTGAAGCGCCCAATTCTTTTTCGATCACCAGCCCTTCCTCTATTAATTCTTTGACAATGCTGCTGACAGTCGGCGGGGTGAGTTTTGTTTCTTTCGCTATTTGTGCTCTTGATATCGGTTCAAAGGTACGAATTTTATTTAAAACAAGTGATTTGTTGACCGATTTCATTAATTGAAAAGTGCCTCGCTGCATCCAGATTCTCCGTTCATCGTTTTAGAAATATCATACCATAGTTAATTTAATTTATTAAGTGAGCTGGTCACATCTATTTGGTTGTACTCCTTTTTTCTGGAATTTTTATATCTTAAAGCTTTGATGACGAAAAAACCTTGAAAGATACAATGAAACTGTATCCTTCAAGGCTTTTCTCCCTACTGTCTTACATCATATAAAAACTTAATTGAATGATTATCCGGATCAATCATTTTCTGAAATGGTTCTTCTTTGACCTCCAGCGGGGTCACTTCATGAATCAAAGGTTTGACATCGATTTTTCCATCCTTCATATATTGTAAAGCTGCTGTCCATTCAAATCCTGGAAAAGGAGCGGAATAGGACATCCAAGAACCGTATACTTTTAATTCTGCTCTTAGAATTCTTTCAAATACATCTGCAGGGAATGTAATCTCTTTCTTCGCTGTGCCAACATATACAACTTGGCCAAGCTTCTCCACTACACTCAATGACTGAACTTGAGTCTGTGGCACTCCTGCTGTTTCGACTACGATTTCCGGTCTTTGATTTTCTTTAAAATAATCATCTAAATCAACTTCTAATGAATTGACGGTAACTGTAGCTCCTAAACCTTTCGCCATTTCCAGCTTTGCGTTATCAATATCTATAACCGTTATTTCTCCTGCACCCTTTGCCTGCAGTGCGAGCAGTGACATCATACCAATTGTACCTGCTCCAAAAACAACGGCGCTTGCCCCGGCGTGGATATCGACTTTTTCAATCCCATGGATAGCAACGGTTAACGGCTCAATTAACGCCGCTTCCTGGTCTGTAATCTCATCCGGTAAAGGCAGGATATTTTTAGCATTTACCGCAACGTATTCAGCCATTGCCCCCTGCTCCCGGGAACCAATAAAACTATAATTCTCGCAAAGCGCCGGATGGCCGCTGGCACAGCTGGAACACTGTTCACACGGAACTAATGGAGCTACTGCAACGCGGTCTCCCTCTTTTAATCCCTGCACTTCGCTTCCTGTTTCCGTAATAACACCTGAAAATTCATGCCCTAAAATGGTCGGGTAATTATGCACCTTTCCATCAAAATAGCGGGCTAAATCGGAACCGCAAATTCCCACATAAGCTACTTTCACTAACACTTGATTGGGTTTAATAACTGGTATTTCCATATCCTTTACGGAGAAGTTTGCTTTACTTTCCAGCACTAACGCCTTCATTTCAACGACATCTCCTATCTAAAATTTTCCTCATATTTTCTCTCTTTTAAATTGAACGTACGTAAAAATAATACTGAATACATAAATTCCGCCAATAATCAACAATGGGACTAAATTTTGAAGCTGGAATAATTCTTTCAAAATAAATGTGATTGGTGCTCCGCCTTGGTCCAGAGAAGCAACTTGGCCGCTTGAAATATTTCCTGTATCTGTTGCCAGCTTCGTATGCACGCCTACCATCATATTCGCTATCCAGATAGTGATACTCATGATAAACGCTCCGGAAATAACCGTCCGGAATAAGTTACCTTTATGGATCCCAACTGCCATCGATACAAAGAATCCAATGGTTGCCAGGTCACCAAACGGCAGGACTTGGTTGCCAGGAATCAAAATAGCAATAACCAATGTTAATGGTACAAAAATCAGACTTGCTGCTACTACTTGGGAATTGCCTAATAGTAATGCTGGATCCAGCCCAATATAGTATTGCTGTCCTTGGAAGCGTTTGTCTAATATTGCCTGCGCAGCTTCTGCTATCGGCATTAAACCTTCCATAATAAATTTAACAACTGTCGGCATCAAGACCATAACAGCAGCCATTTGAATCCCTAACTGCAGCACGTCAGATACAGGGTAGCCTGCCAAAAATCCAATGACGATACCTAATACGGCGCCAATAATGACTGGCTCGCCGACAACTCCAAAACGCTCTTCAATCTTACTGGAATTAATATTTACTTTTTTTACACCTGGAATTTTATCGATAATGGCATCAATGACAACTGCAAATGGAGCGGACCAGGTTCCGGAACCATGCGGAATCGCTATCCCTTCCAAGCCAAAATGCTTATTCACTGTCGGTGCAAACCAATCACCCAGCTTGTAAACAAAGGCAGAGTGAACAACAACACCGATAATTGCAAACCAGAAGTTTCCGGTTGCTGCCAAAATAATGGCTCCTGTAAACGTCATATGCCAGATATTCCAAATATCGACGTTAACCACACGGGTCATTTTCGTTACAAGCATCAGCACGTTGACAAGAATGGCTACAGGAATCGCAACCATAGCAATCGTTGATGACCATGCCATCGGGGAAGCTCCCGGCCAGCCGACATCAACCACGGAAAGACCTAAATTAAAGCGGTCCGCCATTTCTTGTGCAGCTGGTCCTAAATTATCTGTTAAGAGACCAATGACTAAATTAATCCCGACAAATCCGACACCAATGGTTATCCCGGAACGAAGGGATTTTCCAATGCCTTGTTTTAAACAAATTCCCAATATAAAAATAACTAATGGAAGCATTACGGTCGGACCAAGATCTAGTATATATTGTAAGATTTGCATGGACGGAATTTCCTCCTTTTAATGAAGAGATTGCTCTACTGCAGAACCTCTAAAATTTCTTTTTTTGTTTTGTCTAACCCTACTCCTGAGATAAATGCCAATCCATGAATAACTGGAACGCCGTAATCCTTGTCCACCTTAGCTGTGGTTACAATCAAATCTGTACCGCTGACTTTTGATCCTAATTCACTTACACGGCATTGTGATACATCTGCATCAATGTTATTTTCCTTTAATAAAGCTCTGATTTTATTTGCTGCCACCGTTGACGTTGCTACTGCTCCACCACATGCTACTAATACTTTTTTCATTTTAAATTCCTCCAATTTTGGTTAAATAGTATTTTTATTTATAAATCTAAATTTGATTCCAGTAATTGATACGCTTCCTCTACTGTTTGAAGCTGTAATAGCTGATCTAAAAACGCTTGCTGCTGCACCAGCTCCACTATTTTTTGCAATACTTGAATATGCTCTTCTCCATCAGAGCAGCCAAGCAGAAAGACGACTTTCACTTCAATTTCGTCGGAGTCGCTCCCCATAATCCGAAAAGAAACGGGCTCCTTCAGCGTCATTAAACCGATTTTACTTTCATTTACATAACTTGCATCTGTGTGCGGAAGTGCTACTCCGATTACGCCTGTCGGAACACCTGTCGGGAATTCTTTTTCCCTTGCTTTTAATCCTTCGACATATTCACTGTTGGCATACCCTTTCGTAATCATAACGCTTCCAATCTCTTCAAAAATGGCAGCTGTTGAATCTGCGCTGCTATTTAAAAGAATCAAACCTTTATCAAGATAATCATTCATCTTTATGACTCCCCTCCGCTTCAACGGTATAGACTTTCGTTTGCAGTGATTTGATGGTTTCTACTGCTTCTGCATCAGATGTTGTGTCTGTGATTAAAATATCCACTTCATCAATGGCAGCTACTTGGTTCATCGAAGTAGAATGGAATTTGGAGAAATCAGCCATCATAATTTTCAGCTGACAATGTTTCATCATCAACCGGGATACTTCTGACTCTCCCATATGCATATTGGTATAGCCTGCCTGCAAATCTAAACCGCCTATTCCAAAAAATCCTTTATCTACAAAAAGCTTTTCAATCCCACGATAAGCAATTGGCCCAAATAAGGAGTTTTCATTCTTTCTTACATTCCCGCCGATAATAATGACGTCAAAATCAGAATAGTCGATGAGCTCCTGTGCAATCGGTAAAGAGTTCGTGATAATCGTTAAATCTTTTTTGTTATTTATTTCTCTGGAGAAGTATAAAGCAGTAGTTCCATAATCTATATAAATGGTATCTCCATCTTCTACGAGTTCAGCAGCTTTTTTGGCAATGGCCTTCTTTTCCTCTTCATTAACCGTTTTTCTTGTTACATACTTTGTTTCCAGATTGGCTTTATTGAGTATCGCTCCCCCATGAACCTTCAGAACAATGCCTTCCTGTTCCATTTCATAGAGATCTTTGCGGATGGTTTCCCGAGTTACTCCTAAATCATTACTTAAATCTGCAATTCTCACGCTTTTATTTGTTTGCAGATACTGCATGATAATTTCTTGACGATCTTGTGAGAGCATCTAAACACCTCCTAAAGGATAACTTGCAAACGCTTTAAATTGATTATAAGACATAAAACAAAATAATGCAAACATATTTTTATTATTTTTTTGCTTTATTTAAATTTTTCTTTGCTTTTTTTTGCTTTAGGATTTATGATAAACCTATCAAACATGAAAATGAGGTGATAGTTTGTTGCATGTTGTTTGTCCGAACCCCGCATTAGATCGAACGATTTTTTTAGAGAAATTTGATGTTAACGGTGTCAGCAGGTCACATCAGGCGAAGGAGCTATTAGGAGGAAAAGGGTTCAATGTGATTCGTTCTTTTTCTTTTCAAACAAGCAGCGCTTTCATAGCACACGCTTTTTTAGGCGGATATATTGGCAAACATTTGCAAACCTTGGCAAATGACCAGCATATCTCTACGACAGTAACACCTATTAAAGAAAATACGCGTATCTGTTCCATTATTGTAGATAACGAAAAAGGGCACGCACATTTAATTAATGAAAAAGGACCGGTTATCTCCACATCTGAAAAACAGGCATTTGAGGATACCTTACTGGATTCGGTAAAACCGGAAGATTATGTTGTCTTTTCCGGATCGCTTCCAGATGGATTACCCTCATCATTTTATCGGGATTTAATTATTTCTTTGCAGGATAAAGGAGCAAAATGCGTGATAGACAGCAGCGGGGAAGCTCTATCCAAAAGCATCGAAGCGAAGCCATGGCTGCTAAAAGTCAATGAATCGGAATATTTAGAGTTAAAAAACAAAACAGTGGAAACAACGGAAGAAATCATTACCCTCTTAAAGAATGATACAGCACTGGAAAATATCATTATTACATTGGGAGGAGATGGCTCCATTGCAAAAATTCACGGAAAATGCTATCGCGTTACTTTGCCAAACATCACAGCCAAAAATGCAACGGCCTCCGGTGATATTTTTCTTGGAAAATTGTTAGAAGCGTTTCAATCGAATAAAGAAATCGAAACTGCTCTCATAGAGGCAAGCAGTTTTGCTGCTTCAAACTGCTTATATTGGTACCCGCATATTGATATGAACGATGTAAATGAAATAAAAGAACAGATTACATTGGAAGAACTATAAGAGGATGTTCAAAAAGTCCAATAAAAATGACACGGCGAGAAGAGGAACTTCTGTTAAGATCGTCCACGTCCTGTGGACAACACAGAAGTCATCACATCCTGTGAAAGTCCGTTCCTCAAAGCTGCGCCGCCTTGAACTTCCGACGCACAGGACGTGCTAGTGTTGGCGTTGCAACAGGACGTTGCGACCTTAGCCAACTGGTCCTGTTTATCAGACTTTTTGAACTCGCACTATAAACTAATGAGGAGAGATTTCAATGACTTTATACTCTACAACACCAATGCTAAATAAAGCAAAAAAGGAAGGCTATGGCATTGTCGCATTTAACGTCCATTCCTTTGACAGTATTTTTTGGGTAGTGGAAGGAGCAGCCGGGTTACATTCCCCTGTTATTTTGCAGACAACGATGGGAACGGTCAAATCCTTAGGCGCAAAAAATATTGTGAAGGTAGTAACTGCTGCATCAGACTATTATGAAGTGCCAGTTGGTTTACACCTTGATCATTGTACCGATTATGAGCTGATTAAACAATGCGTCCGTGCAGGCTATACTTCCGTCATGATCGATGCCTCGATGCATTCATTTGAAGAAAATGTAACGCGAACCAAAGAAGTAGTGGATCTAGCAAAATCATTACATGTCAACATTGAAGCAGAGCTCGGTAAAGTAGGCGGTGTAGAAGACGATATCGTGGTAGACGAGAAAGACGCTCAAAAAGCAGTTCCTGAAGAATGTGCTGCCTTTGTAGAACAAACTGGCGTACCAACACTTGCTCCAGCCATCGGTACAGCACACGGAATCTATAAAGGGGATCCAGATATTGATTTTGACCGTATCCAAAAAATTGCTGAGATTGTCGACGTTCCTCTTGTATTACATGGCGGTTCCGCTGTGCCTGATAAAGATGTCCGTCAATGTGTCTCACTTGGCATGGCAAAGGTAAATGTTTCTACCGAATTAAAAAACGCTTATTCCCAAGCAATTGCTGATCATTTTAAAGAAAATCCAGACCAATTAGACCCGAGACAATATTTACAAAAAGCAAAAGATGCAGCAATAGAAATGGTTGCTTCTAAAATCAAAATGGTTGGCAGTGAAGGGAAACTGGTAAAACCGTTTGTTTGATTGAGCTGCCGTTTATTCTCAATGCTTCATGATGAAAAGGGCCCTTCGAGATACCGTTTTTCATGCTGTATTTCGAAGGGTCTTTTTTCATTTTACAAATGTTTTTATTTTTAATTTCTCCTCTTCCTTATCTACATCTTCATCCAAACTTCGCTTCTCTTTATCATTTTTCAAAAAATAATGAAATCCTTTCCAGGCCTTAAAATGCATTTCACCTATTTCTAATAACCCATTGACATTTTTTCCAAAGAGGCATACACTAAAAAATCATAACAAACTAACTTGATAGGAATTAGAGGTGTTTTACATGTCTACATTGGCACAACCGGTTTCCGAACAACCAGCAAAAGTGGAGGATGCGCCAAAATTAAATCCCCCGCAGAAAAAACTGGTTGCAGGCGGAATCATTGTTACATTTATTTTGACGATTTATTTAGCAGCCACACAACATGTCGTTCAGCCATTGTTGTTATTGATTGGGTTACTGCTTGGATATACATTGTTTCATGCACGTTTCGGTTTTACTTCAGCCTTCCGGAGACTAGCTTCAGTAGGGAATGGCCAGTCTCTGCGGGCGCATATGTTCATGCTGGCTATTGCATGTACATTATTTGCACCTATTTTAGCATTCGGGTTTTCCTTTTTTGGAGGAACACCTGCCGGTAATATTTCACCGATCGGCATTAGCCTGATTGTCGGAGCATTCATGTTCGGCATCGGCATGCAGCTCGGCGGCGGCTGTGCTTCTGGCACACTTTACGCAGTCGGCGGCGGCCGGACTGTTATGTTTATTACCCTGTTATTTTTTATTGTCGGCTCAACTATTGGTGCGGCTCATTCCACATTCTGGATGGACGATTTACCAGCTGCGGAACCTTTTTCTCTGGCAACCTCAACAGGGCTTGGTTACGGCGGAGCATGGATTGTTTCTTTATTAATTTTTGCCATCATTGCCGGGATAACCATTCTGATTGAGAAAAAACGCAAGCCTCCTAAAATGGCGGCACTCCCTTCCGAAAAGGGCTGGAAACGACTTTTCCGGGGTTCCTGGCCTCTTTTCGCCGCGGGTGCTGCACTGGCTGTTTTGAATGCTCTTACGCTGCTCACTCGTGACAGCCCCTGGGGCGTGACAGCTGCATTTACACTGTGGGGTTCAAAAGCAGCAGGAGCACTTGGCTTTAATGTGGAAAGCTGGGGCTACTGGGCGGGAAATACAGAAGCTCTCCATGCTTCTATTTTCGCAGATACAACAACCGCTCTTAATTTCGGTGTCATCTTAGGTGCTTTCATTGCTTCCGCAGCAGGAGGATTATTTAAGTTTACAAGAGTTACCAAAGGAAACACTGCCGCTTCCATTATTGGTGGTCTTCTGATGGGTTACGGCGCACGCCTTGCATTCGGCTGTAATGTCGGCGCATATTTCAGCGGCATTGCTTCCTTTAGTGCACATGGTTACATTTGGGGAGTAATGGCTCTTGGAGGTACCTTCCTTGCTTTATATTTGCGACCGCTATTCGGTCTTTCTGTGCCAAAACCACGCGATTCATTTTGCTGACAAAGACGCGGCGATACAGGGAGCTCTCTTCCTTGTTGTTAATAGAAAAAACACGGGAATCCCCCGTGTTTTTTCTATTTCAAGTATTGTTTGACATCTTCTATGGTTTCCAATTCATCTATGTGATCGATTATTGTTTCCAACGTGCTTATTTCTTGTTTGTATATCTTTTTCTTTATATCTTTTGAAGGAGGAGCTACGAATTTTGTGATTAATCGAATTGTGGTATTGGCTAATGCTTCTGCTTTGCCTTCTACTATACCTTCTGCTCTACCTTCCGCTTTTCCCTCAGCTTTTCCTTCCGCTCTGCCTTCTTCTTTTTCTTCATTCCGAAAAATCTCCGCTAATGTCATTGTCAACTCGCTCCCTTCTTGATAAGTGTTTCCTATATGGTCGATTATATCATAAAATTGTTTTTTGGTAAGATGCCGCTGGACACGGAAAATATAATAAAACAACGTCTTCAAATACGCTATTGCCCTTGTTTGATCCTGCAGCTGCCGCAGGTAATCGACTGCCTGATAGATGGTATTTACCACGGCGTGGATATCCTTTTTGCGGATATCCCGAAACACCATCAGAATAATTCGCAGGAACACATTCAATTGGACATTTTCGTCTTTATAACCAGATACATCGTATAGAAAAAATTCATAATCAGGGACATATTTCTGCAAATTGGGCGGGAAATCCTTATACCCTTCCAGCAAGTGATGAAAGGAAGTGCCTGCATACCAATCTGTATCGCCATGATACAGCACAATCGGCATAATGATTGGCAGCTTATTTTCTTCTTTATTATCCCGTTTGATTTCCCATATCTCCACCATATATCGCAGTAACTGCAAAGCAGTATAGTAATCATGATAGCTTTTATGCTCGAATAGAAAATAGACGTACGCGGGTTTTTCATGAATTTTTGTCTGGAATAATAAGTCGGAGAAATATTCTTGAAGGTCGTGACTGATAAAACGAAACTTCTTTCTGTGGGGTTTTCGCTCTTCTCCCACAGAATGTTAGTTGAGTGATTCAGGGAGTTAGCGTCCGTTATCCCCCGCTTAAATGAATTTATTTTCACTCTCTATTTCGAGGTGGGGGGTTTTACGGACGGTTCTCCGTGGCGAAGCTGTCTTTTTGCGGCTGAATGGATGCTACATCAATGGTTTCGCGAACGGAAGGCGGTAAAAAGTGGGTAATAAAATCCTTTGCAACATCCACATTTGAAAATGTTTCTTTAAAAATTTTGTCATGCGGGTTTTGAATCTGCAAGCTTATCAAGTCCTTTCATTGGTATCATTCGATGACTGAATCGAAAGTAAGTTCTGAATTATATTAACACAGCCTCCCAAAAGAAACAAATGTTCTAAATTTCTTTTTTAGGTCAGAAAATCCGCTATTTCTTTAACTTTTCGTTAAAGACAGCTATTGAAATATCCAAAAAAAATCAAAACCTCCTGTATATTTTTCAAATTTAATCCCAAACTAAGTATCGTTGTTGATTCACATTCTAAATGGATAGGGATGATAATTAATGATGAATAATAAAAAAGGAATGACCACGTCACTGATTGCTGCAGGTGTAGCAGGTGCGGCAGCCTATGGTATAAGCATGGGGATGCAAAATGGTTCCTTTCAAAACATGTCACAAAAGCTTTCCAATTCCATGAATAGCTCCACCATGCAGGATATTGCTAAACCGCTTCAGGATATGCTTACAAGCGGCGGCCAAGCAATGAATCAAGGTGCTAGCGGAGGACAGAATCAAACACAATCTTCTTAGATGCAGGTGCAGAAGCATTTACTTTTAAGATGACAAAAGGGATGACATCAGCTTCGATGTCATCCCTTATTAAATCGTTATAATTCCCCTTCTTCTCCCCATGACTGCAATGCATGCAGAGACTTTTCAATAATCAAACCTTGGTCATTATCCAAGGTTGCTACATGATAGCTCTCCTTCAGAGTGACGATCTCTTTTGAATTAGCAGATATGCTGTCCAATATCTTCTGAGCATTATCAGGTGAGACAACATGGTCTTCCTCGGAACTAAAAATAAGTGCAGGGCAGGTTATTTTTGCCAGATTTTCCTTTGTTTCTTTTATCAGGCTTTCTAATTCTTTAATTGATTTAACTGGTATTTTTTCATAAGTGATTTCCATAGCATCTGCCTTTTTGATATCTGGTCCATCATCCGCAATGAAACGCTCTTTGAGATTTTCATACATTGCAGGCAATTCCACTGCTGCGTTGACAGTAATGATCCCGGCAAGCGGGTACTTTGCTGCCGTATATAGCGTCAATGTGCCTCCCATGGATAAACCGCAAACAAAAATTTTATCGCATCGTTCTTCAAGCCAGTTATATGCTTCTTCAACAGAAGCTATCCAATCTTGGTATGTATATTTTTCCAGATCCTCAGGAGCTGTTCCGTGACCCTTTAACCTCGGTCCACAAACAGTGTACCCTGCGTCTGCGAAAGCTTTTCCAATCGGATACATCGCTTGAGGCGATCCAATAAAACCATGGATTATTAGAACCCCTGCACGATTCCCTTCAAAATAAAACGATTCTGCTCCATTGATAATAGGATACTGATTGCTCATCTATTATTCCTCCTCTTAACGTAAACTTTACTTCTTATTGGAATAATTCAAATCATAACACTATCTTTTGAATTATAACAAATTGATTTCCTATAATTTGATTTATCTCATGAAGAAGATTATCTAAAAAAACTTGGACTTGTATGGTAAATGTATTTTCTTTTTCCATCTTCGCTGTCCCTCACCATCATTTATTATTTCCTTCTTATATAGTAAAATAAGCAAAAGCCTTCACTACAATCCATTATATAAGAAAGAAGGGTTTCCTTGAATATAAACCTTCGTAAAGAACAACCAACAGATTATCAAAAAACAGAAGCGCTCATTGAACAAGCTTTCCGAAACGAAGAGATGAGTGATCAACAAGAGCATTTACTTGTACAACGTATCCGCAGGTCCAATGCTTTTATTCCAGAGCTTTCTATCATCGCAGTAAATCAACAAAATAACATCCTTGGCCAAATTCTTTTTTCAAAAATAACGATTGAAAACAACGGACAAACAACAGCATCGTTGGCTCTTGCGCCCGTCTCTGTTCATCCAGACTACCAAAAGCAAGGGATTGGGTCTATGTTGATAAATGAAGGATTAGAACAGGCAAAGGCAGCTGGATACCCTTCTGTGATTGTGCTTGGTCATGCCGATTACTATCCCCGCTTCGGCTTTAAACCGGCCAGTTTATGGGGAATTCAAGCTCCATTCGATGTTCCAGATGAAGCCTTTATGGCTTTGGAGTTAACACCGGGTGCGTTAAAGGATGTCAGTGGTGTGGTTCAATATTCCGAAGCATTTTCTGAATAGCATACTGCTTCACCAGCTTACCGATAAAGGGAAACTTCCTTCAGTGGGGGTTTTCTTTGATTCCCCACTGAATTTGAAAGGAACAAAGGCTAAGTTCGTGACGTCCTAGTCCCAGTCCCAACCAGTTACACTGCGACAAATTGGAACGCATATTGTCGGGAAACAGTTGATTTCAATTGGTATCCTTTAAATGAGAAGAGGAGGTTATCACATGGATACGCTTAATTCCACGAATGCTGCTATTGATTATATAGAGGAGCATTTAGATAAGAAAATCAATTACCAGCAGGCGGCTCAAATTGCCTGTTTTTCGGAACATCATTTCAAACGAATGTTTTCTTTTCTTGCCGGTATCCCTTTATCCGAGTATGTACGCAGGCGTCGACTAACATTGGCAGCATTAGAACTGCAGGAGAATAACAAGAAAGTGATTGATGTAGCATTGAAATATGGTTACCAGTCCCCTGATTCGTTCTCCAGAGCCTTTCAGGAATTGCACCATACCTTGCCTAGTACAGTAAAGCAGACAGGAGTTTCTCTTAAAGCTTATCCACCGATTTCCTTCCAAATTTCTATTAAAGGAGATGTTGAGATGAAATATCGTTTTGTCGAAAAAGATGCTTTTCACATTGTAGGGCATAAGGAAGTCATGTATCCAGAGGATGGAGATTTTAACCCTACTCTTTGGAATACACTTACCGATGCAGATTATGCAAAACTTGGAACACTTGAGAGAGAAGATCCGAATTTAAGCGGCATACTAAATATCACCGTCAATACCTGCCACGGTCCAGAGCAGAGCGAAGAAGCCTTGGAATACTATATTGCTGTTGTAACAAATCAAACTGCTCCAGATCATCTCGCTGCGTTAGAAATACCTAAACAACAATGGGCTGTTTTTGATGCGGAGGGTGAGATGCCTCATGCCTTAACAAGCACTTGGAGTAGAATTTACACAGACTGGTTTCCAACATCGGGATATGAACTTGCAGAAGCTCCCGAGATTGTAAAAAGCATCCATGATATGAAAACGGAGATTTGGATTCCTGTACAAAAAGGATAAGGTCTTTTACCTTAATTCAACTATCACAGACTAAAATAAGCGTGAAAAATTTTATAATGAATAGGTGAATTTGATGCCATTGTTGGACTGGAATTGCAAATAACTGTTAAATGATTTATTCGTGTGTATAATGACACTTACAATAATCTCATTTTATTGCAATAGGACAAACGTTCAATCTTTTTTGCCGGCTTCTTGGAAACACTATCAATTTAGCTTTTTTATGCACTTTATAAAGAAGTCGGCAAAAATATGTGATTAAACCTCATTTTTTTGATATCATATATATCTTAAAAATTCTATAAAGAACCAAAACCAATAGTATGACAAATTAATCAGGATGTATTAATTCTGTTACGTTAGCTATTTCCTTGTCGTATTTGTTTGATATAATTGTTACTTCATTTAAATCAAATGCTTTCACAGTAGAATTAACATGAAATTTCGAGTCATCACATAGTAAGAAGTTCTTTTTAGAATTATGAATAACATGTTTTTTTTTGTTTGCCTCAACAAGATTTGGCGTACTCGCTCCTTTGAATAAATCAATTCCATTAGCTCCTATAAACGATTTATCAAAGTAAAAATTTTGTATGTTATTATCAGCCAAAGGTCCATTTAATGATGAAATGTTAGGGTTATATCTACCGCCTAAAACGATTATCTCCGCTTGAATTTCTTGAGAAATACCTAATACACTAGCGTTTGTAGTAATTATACTAATTTTCTTATCAAGAATTTTGTTTAATAATGCAGTGCAAGTGGAGCCCGAATCTAGATAAATTACATCTCCATCATTTATTAACCTTGCAGCTAATTCAGCAATTGCTTCTTTTTCTTTGGAATGTAACGATTGTTTTGCTGTTATAGATAACTCTACTGTTGGAGAAGATACTTTTACTGCCCCACCTGTTAACATAACAACTTTTCCTCTTTTCTCCAATTCCTTCAAATCTCTTCTAAGAGTAGAGATGGATACATTCGGAAGTAAACGATGCAATTCTTCAATTTTTAAGATTTCCTCTTTGCTAAGCTTTTCAAGAATTTTTTCTTGTCTCTCATAAGGAATCAAACCTTTTCCTCCTTACACGTAGAAATGATAATTACATTTTATCATTTTTTAGTGGTACATGATAAAAAATACTTTTATATTTACAATAAAAATAGCAAGACCAATGAAGTTTGATTTCATCATTGATCTTGCTGCTTCTAAATAGTATGTTTTACTCTTCTAACTTTGTTATCTTTTCTACTCTTTTAGAATGTCGACCTCCTTCAAACTCAGCTTCTAACCATTCCTTCACAATCATTTTTGCAAGCTCCTCACCTACAACTCTAGAGCCTAGAGCAAGAATGTTCGTATTATTGTGTTCCTTCGATAGTTTGGCTGAGTAAGGTTCACTGCAAACAACTGCTCGAATCCCTTTTATCTTATTAGCTGCAATAGAAATACCTACGCCCGTCCCACATATTAATATTCCTCGGTCAAAATCTCCGGAAAGGACTCCCTCAGACACTTTTTTGCTATAGTCAGGATAATCAACGCGTAAATTGGACTCTGTACCGAAATCTTGAATAGAGCACCCAAGCTCTTGCAAATACTCTATAATTGCAGGTTTTAATTCATATCCAACATGATCTGAACCAATTGCTATTTTCATTTGTTTCCATCTCCTCTTTTCAATATTTAAAATTATTAATTAACTCTCTATACTTTTGTTCCTTACCAAATAATGCTGAGGTTCCTAATACAAAACCATCAACGCCAATTCCACTTAATTTTTTCATTACAGTTGGCGACACAGCTCCATCTACTATAATTTCAAATGTATTATTAATTTTTAAATTAACTAACTTCATTATTTTCTCATCTACATAATCAAGATATTTTTGACCTGAAAACCCTGGATTTACAGTCATCACCAGAACATAATCAACTAATGAAAGAAGTTCTTCAATTTGATGAATTGAAGTGCCTGGATTTATTGCAATACCTGCCTTTTTGCCCTTTTCTTTGATTTTATCAAGCGTACGGGTTGGATGTTTATCTGATTCTGGATGAATGTAAATAATATCCACGCCAAAACCAGCAAATAATTCTATATACTCTCCTGGATTTGAAATCATTAGATGGACATCTATCAGCTTATCAGTTGCTTTTTTTATGACTTCAATATCTTGCAGCCCCATTCCAAAGTTAGGAACAAAATGACCATCCATTATATCAATATGAAAAATATCTATCCCGGCATTATCTAATTCTTTCACTTCTTCTTGTAAGTTATTAAAATTTGCGCACATCATAGAAGGACAAATAAGCATAACGTTGATTTCACTCCTTCGAAAAAGATTTATTAACTATTTGTTAAAATCCCTTCTCATTACTAAATTCCCAACTTGAGAGATAGTTAGATTTTTCCTATACAAGCTTTTCGTCTTTTCTTGTAAAGATATACGATAATACCCCTGCTACCACTAATGAAATTAGCAATCCAATCATAGCGTGTAAAAAATTAGATCCATTATCTTGCACAAAAGCAGGAAAAGTTGTTACACTTCCAAAAACAAAAGCGTTCGTTACAACTTTCATTAATCCAAGGTAAGCTCCTCCAGTGGCTCCTCCTATGATTTGTGCTAAAAATAATTTTTTATTTTTAACTAATAAACCAAATAATGTTGCTTCGATAATGGCAGATAAGGCGACGGTAATTAAACCTGTTAACGAAAAACTTCTTAGTTTTTTATCCTTTGCTTTAAAATAAACACCGATTGTTGTTCCAATAACCGCAAAATTACAAGCAAATGTAAAAGGTACAATATAATCAAATCCATAAGTAGAAATATTATTAATCATAATAGGATTTACAGCCCAGTGAATACCAAGACTAACTAGGATGCTCCATCCGCCTCCAACGAGAATACCTGTTAATACACTGCTTCTTTCTATTAACCAATTAACAACGTTTGCCACTGCTTCTCCGCTGTATACCCCAACAGGCCCAATAATCATCACTGTTAGTGGAATCATAATGACTAAAGAAACCAGAGGAACAACAACTAACTTCAAAGTTTCTGGAATATGTTTATCTAAGAATTTATACAAATAGGAAAAAGCCCAAATAGATAAAATAATTGGTACCACTGTAGAATTGTAATTCATCAAAACAACAGGAATACTAAAAAAGTCTGTTGTCGCTCCATTTCCTACATTGCCCATTAATGCAATAAAATCTGGATGAATCAGTGAAGCTCCAATTAAAACCGAAATGTATGGGCTTGCACCAAATCTTCGAGCTGACGTAAACGCTAACAAAACAGGAAGAAAATAGAATACACTCATTGAAGCAACAAACAAAATAGTATATGTTCCACTGTCTTCACTAATCATTCCTGCTTGTACTGCTAAAATTAGTAACCCTCGTAAGATACCTGATCCCGCTAAAGCTGGAAGTAAAGGCGCAAAGATTGCTGAAATGGCTGAAAATATATTGCTGATAATACTGCCTGACTTTTCATTCTTTTCCTCTGTTTGCTGGAGGGAATCTCCTTTTGCCAAAGGTTCAAATTCATCATAGAGTTTCGATACTTCTGTACCAATTAATAGTTGATATTGCCCAGCTTTATTAACTACGTTTATCACACCATCAATTGCCTCTACAGATTTATCATCTACGATTGATGTATCTTTTAATGTCAGTCTTAGTCTTGTTGCGCAATGAGTCATGTTCGAAATGTTCTCCGCCCCGCCGACCTCACTTAAAATTTCTTGTGCTAATTTTTTATAATCCATGTATTACCCCTCCTTTTTATTATTGGTATTGAAAATCTTAGTTCAAGATTTCCAATACCAATTCACTTGCTTTGACACCACTATTCTGCTCAATAATCGATCCGATTTTTTCCATTCCAATTTTTTCAATTTTTCCATCGATACGCTGAATCATTTTTAAATTACTTTCGCATTCTTCAACGGGGTCTTCAATAACCGGGAAAGTATCAAAATAAATCGCATGATGATAATTGTGTAACTTCGTATAATATAGAAATTCAAAGGTCTTAACTAAACTGCTTGTTCCAATCATTAATCCATCGTCATTAAGTCCATAACCATCGTTCAAATGAACCCCAAATAATTTATTCTTGCTTCCTAAGATGCTTGCTCCATAAGCAGGATTCTCATGTTTCATTAACATGTGGCAGTAGTCTAACGTAATACCTACATTCTCTCGATTGACTTCATTAATCATTGTCATCGCAATCCCTAAACTATCTATAAAAGCATAAGCTCGAGGTTGAAATGGCTTATATTCGATACTAATTTTAATATCTGGTGCATAGTCAGCAATTTCAATCAGACAGTTTTTAATTTGCTGCCATACTTTCTCATAATTTATTTGAAATGAATAGTCAAAACCATCGAAACCTAGCCAGATTGTAACTATTTCACCTTGAATTTCTCTGCAATAATCTGCAGCTTCTTTGCATAATGTTAAAGCTTCTTGGGAAATGTTAATGTCAGCATTTCCTAACTCACCATTGATAAACTCATTTCTAAACCTTAGAGCTACTCCATTTGCCTTGAGGTTATATTTTTCTAAAAGTGCTTTCATTTCATCAGAATAAAAATCAATAACGTGTTCTGGATAATTTAAATCTACATGAGTTAGTCCAATACGATTGAATTCTTTAAAAACCTCCTCTAAATCATTATTAAATTTTGGTAAAAAAGAATTGATCCTTGTTGCTGTTTTCATTTTAAGTCCTCCTAATTTCTCTTCAGTTTTATAATATCATCATAACTTTCCAATTACAATCATTATTTTTCTTTTAAATTCATATTATTTCATAATTAATGATAAAGTATGGAATGAATTTAAAATTAACAGATAATTTGATTTATATTAATAGTATAGAACGTACTTAAATAGTTGGAATAAATTGACAGAAATTAAAGACATATAAGAATTACGCAGATTGATTCAGAAGCTATAAAGTGGGAGATTATCGGTTGTTTATTCATATGAAACCTTATGTAAAAAATATAGTTAGTTTAGGTATGATATTTTATTAGAAAAAGATTTATTGAATTTTACTTTTAAAATGGATGAAATAATACCACCAAATCCCAAAAGTAAATTATCTCATTTTTTCATTAAATTTCATCCAAATTCATATACGATGAGTCAATTGATTGTAGATGTTGGAGTAAGCTATCAATTAAGTATGCGCCATACGCTGGTGGCAAGAATCTGCTAAAGCTGCGGGGATCTTATAGCCAATTATACTGTAATAGATATCCTCTTAATTCCACTAAAAAACCTCACAAAGTCAAATAGTCGACTCTGCAAGGTTCTATATATATAATGACATATTCTACTCCTTCAATAGCTGCTTCGTAAAATCAATATCATCCGTAAAAATCCCATCCACTCCATACATCATGACACGCTGCTGTTCAACAAGCTGCGTACGCTCATCCGTAAAAAACACATGAACTTCCTTCCCCTGCTGATGAAGCGTATCAACAACACATTTCGTCACATTTCTTGATTCGATTCCAATTACATCTGTATCTGCTTCAAGCGCATCCTCTAAATCAAATTTATCTGTGCCATATAACAGCGTCGAACGGATTTCCGGTGCGAATTCCTGCAATTTTTTCAAGCTCTCCTTAGAAAAGGATTGAAAGCTCACATATTTTGGATCCAGCAAATCATTTTCCTGAAGCAGGTTGATTAACGGTTCTTCCATTTTTGTATCGTCATCCACCAGGCGTGTCTCGATATAATAATGCTCTTCCTGTTTAAATGCCGTAACAATTTCTTCTAATGTCGGGACGGGCTCCTTATAGGTTTTCTGCCCGAACACGGCTACGGTATCGAATTGCTTGATTTCGTTCAACATAAATTCTTCTGGGACGCCTGCTCCTGTTGTTGTGCGATCTAAGGTCGTGTCATGAAGTGCGATTAATTCCTGGTCTTTGGTCATTCGTAAATCAATCTCTATCGAGTCTGCATCAGCCTCCGAAGCAATTTCGTAAGCAGTCAGCGTATGTTCATTAAAGAAATTATTCGCACCACGATGGGCGATCACCTCTAAATCAGTTGAAACTGCTTCAGGCCTTCCTGCTGCACTTGCATATAATGTCTCCGCACCATATGTTTCCGAATCCTTAAGTACCTGCGGCTTTGCTTCAAAAAATCCAGATATTATAAAGACGGCAATTACCAAAGTAAGTAAGATACTACGCCATGGCATAGCGCTCACACCGATAAAAGATGGCACGATCCGGATAATCGGTCACAATGGCTTTCACTTTCACGTCCAGCAATTGCTTCAGCGTATCCTTATCATTGACAGTCCAAACACGCAGCAGTCTCTTCCATTTACTCCAATGATAAATATGCTTTAAAAATGTATCCGCCTCAACATGCAGTGCCTCTAAACCCAAAATATCAATATAATCCTCCGGGTGAGAAATCGGCTGGTTAATAATCCATGCCAGGCGGGCATCCCGGTCATAATGACGTAAACGAATCAGTGTAGGCAGATGAAAGCTGGAGTAAATAACACGATGCTTTACATCCGGATATTTAGCAACGTAGTCTAGCAGCCTTTCTTCGATATTTTCATATAAGTTTTCACATGTTTTTAATTCAATATTCAATGCAACATCTGGATATGGACTAACCAGCTGAAGGACTTCTGCTAAGGAGGGAACCTTTTCTTCCTCCCAGCTCTTATCATAAGTTTGGAATGAAGACAGATAGGCTGGATTCCATTGTAATTCCCGAATTTCTGAAAAGGTATATTCTGCTATGGATCCAATTCCGTTCGTTGTCCGATTTAGTGCAGCATCATGCATTACCGCGAATTCGCCATCCTTTGTCATGTGTACATCTATTTCCAAACCATCCACTCCAGCTTCCAGTGCCTTTTCAAAACTTAGCAGTGTATTCTCCGGATATAACCCCATCATGCCGCGATGTCCATATACTTTTGTCAAGAAAATCCCTCCTGAAAATTGAGTTGTTATCATGAAATATCCTTTTATTCAGCGGAGGCTTCCCACTTCTGTTCAGCCCAAAACCTCCGCTGAATGAACCTCTTACTTACATCGTGCTTTCCTCTGTTACTTATTACTCTCCACGAGCTTTATTTGCTGTTTCAATGGCTGCATTCAATTGTTCGATTGCTGTCTGATACGTGGTATCTACATCTCCGCCATTAAATACGCTCTCCAATGCCGTTTCAATAATCTTACGTTCTTCCGGTATCATATCCATGACAGCCCCCTGTGTCGCATAAGAAGGGTTGGTTGCTTGCAGCTGTTCCACCGTCACCTTTAATTGCGGGTTTTCTTCATGCATTTCTACAGCCAGATCCTCTTCGTAGGCTGCCGGATTAATGGCAAAATAGCCTGTATCTGTATGCCACTGTGCCTGAATTTCAGGCGATTGCAGATACTTCATAAAATCCCAAGCTGCTTTTTGCTCCGCTTCCTCCTTGCCCTCACTCATCCAAAGACTTGCTCCACCGATAACCACACCTTCCCGTTCCACATTTTCCGGATGCGGTAAAAACGCGACGCCTACCTCAAATGGTGCATTATCAATTAAATCACGGGAGTTGGCAGAGGATTGCAGGAACATCGATACATCTTCCGCTAAGAATCCAGCCAGCATATTATCCCCATTGGTGCCATAGTTTGCAAATGTTCCATCTGCATTCATCCGCTCTACCCACTCAAAGATTGATTTTCCTTGTTCTTCGGTAAAGCCGATTTCTGTTGCTACTCCTGAACGTCCATTATCTTCATTCAATAATAATGCTCCTTGGTTTGCCAATAATTGTTCAAATAACCAGCCATACGCCTGAAGCGCAAAACCTTTCATCTCAGGATTTGACTCGACAATAGCTTTACTAGCTGCTTCTACCTCTTCAAATGTCTGAGGCGGATTTTCGGGGTCTAAACCAGCTTCCTCAAAAGCATCTTTATTATAGAACATCACCGGCGTAGAAGAATTAAATGGCATCGAATAGAATTGATCGTCTATTTTATAATAGTTAACGATATTCTCTTCTAAATGCCCCATATCATAGCCGTCCTCATCAATAAACTTTTGAATCGGCTCAATATGACCGCTGTTTACCATCGACATCGTGCCTATCTCAAATACTTGAATCATCGTCGGCGCACTATCTGTCCCAGCTACACTATGAAACTTCGTTAATGCCTCATCATAGGTTCCCTGAAACTCCGCCCGGACCTCTACCTCATCCTGCGATTCATTGTAGGATGCGACAATTTTGTCCAATGCTTCTTGTGAAGCACCTCCCATTGCATGCCAAAAGGTGACGATTTGCTTGCCATCTTCTGTTTCTGTTGCTTCACTGGAGCCTTCTGCATCATTGGAACCGCAGGCAGCCATAAAAATAGTCATACTAATAACGACGAATAACAACATTTTCTTCAATGAAATCGACTCCTTTTTCAAAATATATGTTCAAAAAGTTTCCGAATTAGAAGCAAGAAGATCAAGGCGACGGGTTTTTTACGAACGGAGCGTATGCTTTTAAATACGTGAGTAACGCTTTTAGTGGGACGAGTAATCGCAGTCCCATTGGAAAAACACGTCAACGCAGAGATACGCCGCTTATCATTTGGGGACTTTTTGAACCTCCTCTTACATTTATTTTAGCGCTCCTTCAGTTAAACCACGCTGCAGCTTCTTCTGTCCTAAAAATAATAGAATCAATGTTGGAATAATGACAATGACCGCTCCCGCCATAATCACTCCCCAATCGTTCATCTGCTCTTGTGATTGCAATTGCCGCAGACCAATCTGTACGGTTCTGACATTGTCATTGGTTGTAGCTAGCAGCGGCCACAGATACATATTCCAGGACGTTAAAAAGCCATACACGCCTAAGGTGATCAGGCTTGTTTTCGCTACCGGCAGAACCACTTTCAAATAAAACTTCACATCTCCCATACCGGCAATCTGACTTGCTTCGCGCAGCTCCTTAGGAATTTGTTTGAAATTCTGCCGTAACAAGAACGTTCCAAAAGCCATCGCAAAGAATGGAATCGTCAGTCCGGTATATTGATCAATCCAGCCAAGGTCGCGAATCGTATGGAAGTTCGGAATAATCGAAGCTTCAAATGGCACCATCATTGTTGCGATAAAAAGATAAAACAAGAAATCCCGGCCTTTAAATTCTAAAAAAACAAAGGCGTACGCTGCTAAGCTGGCTAAAATCAGCTGGCCAATCATGATGGCAATCGAAACTAAAAAGCTGTTGATGACATAATGCAGCAGCGGAAATTGTTCAAATGCCCGACGATAGTTTTCGAGTGAAAAAGCAGAAGGCAAGCTTCCCGTCATAATATCCTGATTTGTCATGAAGCTCATGACAACAGCCATCATCGTCGGCGTGAAAACAAGGAATGCTGCAGCAATCAATAAAAGATAGGTTACGATTTTTCGTCCGAAAGGAATTCTCATTGATAATGAACCTTCCTTTCTCCCAATTTAAATTGGATGATTGTCATTAACAGGATGATAATAAACAAAATGATTGCCTGCGCACTCGCCGAGCCAAATTGATAGTTAGTAAAGGCTTCCCGGTAAATCGAGTAGACCATTAAATTGGTTGCATTTTGCGGACCGCCCTGCGTTAAAATATCCACCTGCCCAAACGTTTGAAAAGCGTTGATAATTGTTACCGTCACAACAAAGAACAGGGTTGGTGACAGCATCGGAATCGTAATCCTTCTTAATTTATAAAAATACCCTGCGCCATCCACATCTGCACTTTCATAAAGATATTTATCAACCGATTGTAATCCGCCCAGTAATATTAAAAAGGTAAAACCGATATTCATCCATATCGTTGTCACAGCTACTGCAATCAGCGCCCAGGCAGGGTCTGTCAGCCAGCCAATCTTCTCCAATCCAAACGTGTCCATGATAATATTTAAAAAGCCGATTGTCGGATGGAATAAGTACAGCCAGAATACAGATGCCGCGGCTACGGAGATTCCCATGGTAGAGGAAAATATCGTCCGAAAGAAGCCAATCCCTTTTAATTTTTCATTTGCAATAATAGCTAGAAATAAACTGATCACAATGGTCAGCGGCACTGTATAAAGAACAAATAGAAACGTCGATTTGATGCTTTGCTGAAAAATAGTTGATTGAAATAATGTCACGAAGTTATCCCATCCTACAAATACCGTTGTGGCCCCGCTCGCATCAGTAAGGAAAAAGCTTAAATACATCGTCCGGAGCAGCGGATAGAATAAAAATACAGAAAAAAGAGCAATGGATGGCAATAGAAATAGGATACCCTTGATAAATTGCTTGTAGCGCTGTTTTCGCTTCGTCCGCACAAATAAAGCTTGGTCCTCTTGTGTAATGACCGCAGTCATATTCGTCATATCGCCTGAACCTCCCCATGCCCGCTGAAGGAAGCTGGACGAATTAATGCTTCCGTCTGTGCATCAAAAAAACTCAGGTGCTCTGTCGATATATACACCTCCAGCTGGTTACCTGCTGTGATATCCCATTGCCCCGGCCATTTTGCTGTCCATAATTCGCCGCCGACATCCAAAGCGAGCGATGTCTCATTCCCTAACTGCTCTACATGAATCACTTCTAAAGAATGCGTTGCTTCCTGATGGATTGCCGGCTGGATATGCTCCGGTCTTATTCCTGCGATGATGTTTTTATGTACCTGAAACGCCTTCTGCAGCCTGGCATCTGCCGAAAAGGACAGTGTCTTGTTCACAAGAAAATTCGAGACATCCTTTATTTCCGTTTTGCCCATATTCATTTTGGGAGAACCGATAAAAGAAGCGACAAATAAATTGGCCGGCTCATTATATAATGTAATTGGTTTACCTACCTGTTGAATCTCTCCATCATTCAAGACCATAATCCGGTCTCCCATCGTCATCGCTTCGACCTGATCATGTGTCACATAAATCAAGGTTAAGCCTAATTGCTTCTGCAGCCTTCTAATTTCCACACGCATCTGTGCACGTAATTTGGCGTCTAAATTAGATAGCGGCTCATCCATTAAACAAAGCGGCGCTTCACTGACAACCGACCTGGCCAAAGCAACTCGCTGTCGCTGTCCTCCTGAAAGCTGACGCGGCTTCCTGTTTAAAAGCTCCGATAATCCCATCATTTCTGCTGTTTCCTTCAGCCTTTTCTGCTGTTCCGCTTTAGAAACCTTTTTCGCCTTCAAACCAAACAAGATATTTTGTTCAACCGATAAATGCGGATATAAAGCATAATTTTGAAATACCATCGAAAGATTTCTGTCTTTCGGCTGCAGGTGATTGACTGCTTTTTCATTCATTTTCAATACGCCGTCTGTAATATCCTCCAGTCCGGCAATCATCCGCAGCAAGGTACTTTTCCCGGAGCCGGAGGGCCCTACCAATACAAAGAATTCCCCCTTCTCAATCGTTAAGTTGATTTGCTCTAATATATTATTTCCCGCATGATACGACTTCGTGATATCTTTTAACTCGATATAACTCATTCTTTTCCTCCCTTCATTCAAGTACATTAAAACATATCTTTTTCTTGAAATAGGGAAATTTACCGAACCTATACCAATACTTCATTTTCCATTAAAGGAACTTACAGTAGCTTAATAAATTTGACACTTTCCTCTTTATCTCCAAACAAAGTATTTTTTGAATAGAAAATAAGAAAATCCGAACGTATCCAAATTCTAATAAAAGAATCCCCTGCGATAGTTCGGATTTTCCATTGATTCAACTACTTATATTTCAGTATCTTTTTCATTTAACAATCATTATTTAACTATTTTAATGTCGTCTTTAATTTTTTAAACCGTTCGTCCAGCATTTCATGCGCATTGATTTCCTGTACTGCAGAAGCTTTTGCAGCATAGCTTGCAAAATTTAATCCTGCACCGAATAATTGTAAAGCTCCATCCCCCAGATTACCTTTTTGCAGGTCTTCAATACCGTCTCTTAAAAAATTATTACTTTCATCCAAATGACAGTCAAATACCTCTTTCTTCCCTTCACTGCTAAGCTTTAAGTTCTCCAATATCTGCTTCGCTGTTTGTTCCGATATGCCTGCATCAACTTCGATTAACAAATCATTGATTGGCTGGACAAGCCTTGCATATATGCTGTCGTATTCCTGACAATATTGCTTAATTTTTTCTCTGCGCTCTTTTGCTTCCATTATGGTACCTCTTTTCTTTTTAAATAGTCTGATTATAATAACATAGAATAAACGTCATGAAAAAATCTTTACATGAAGCTTGTCCTTTTATATCATACTTTAAACCGTAAAACCCAGTAATATCCAAAACAAACCAATTTTCATAATGAACATCCAAAAAAAGCAAATAAAACCTACTTCAAGCGCAGGATAATAGTCTAATTCTTTATTTTTTATCCATTTTGCTTTGACTTTGACTGTTTAATTCGGTACGCTAATTTTACAAATAAATAGATTGGGGCAAATTTCATAATGCAAAAAAGAATTTTTAGAATTACCGGATTATTATTTTTATTTATTTCTATAGCTGGACTAATGGCTTGTGGGAAAGAAGAAACAGTTACACTTCAAGGGGAACAAATGGGAATGACAATGGAAGTAACCATGGATGCTACAGATGATGAAATGACAAAACAAACGGTTAAAGCTAACATTCCTTATTCTATCGTAGGTGCAGCTTCACAGGAAGAAGCAGAATCGATGGATGAGCTTTTCCGTTCAGAATTTGAACCATTTGAGGATATCGACGGCATCGAATTTGATTTGGATTATGGCGAAGAAGAATTAACTCAAACAATTTCTGTTGATTTAACTGTTGCCGATATTGAAGAAATCAACAGTATTCCTGGCGCTAGTTTCCCAGACACTGGAGATGATGAATATATTAGTCTGGAAGAAACAGTGAGCGATTTTGAAGAGCAAGGATTTGAAGTAGTAGAAGAATAGTTTGAGAGTAAAACCGTACCCGTGGAGGTGCGGTTTTCGTTTGACTTTAATCGTTTAATTCGGTACGATGGCAACTGTATTAAAAAATGGATAGGAGCAATGACACAGATGAAAAAGAAAACTTTCAGAATTACTGGACTATTAGTTTTATTGATTGCTATTTTTGGATTGGCAGCATGTGGCTCTAACGAAACGGTAACGCTTCAAGGAGAAGAAATGGGCCAACAGCAGGAAATTACATTAGAGGCAAAGGGCGATGAAGTTCAATCCATGGCAGCTGAAATGACCATACCGTATGCCTTAATCGGAGTCGAGTCAAAGGAAGAGGCAGAGTCTATGGATGAGATGCTTCAATCCGAATTTGAGGAAGCAAATGAAGCAGATGGTGTAGAGGTTGAACTTACTTATGAAGAAGAAGAAATTGTGGTAGCCATCAATATCGACCTGACAACAGCTGGTCCAGAAGAACTGAACACGCTAGGCTTCGGTATCGATGAAGATGCTTTTGATGAGGAAGATTTAAGCTTAGAAAAAATGGTCAGTGAATTGGAAGATAACGGTTTAGAAGTAGTAGAAGAAGAATAGGAAGAATGTAAAGCGGTATCTGCTCAGATACCGCTTTACTTTTATCTTTCCACTATTTTTACTAGTCTATTATTCACGAATTTCGATTTTGACTTTCCTATTCTAATTCGATACGATTAGCTTAATTACATAAGAATAGGAGATACAAAGATGATACAGAAAAAAAGCTTGCAAGCAACTGGTTTTTTCGTCTTGTTGATTTCCTTTATTACCTTAGCTTCCTGCAGCTCCGAGCAGGAAGCAGTAACGTATAAATTAGAGGAAGACAATAATTCTATCGAAACAACCTTTGTAGCTGATGATGGAGAAATCATTGAACAATCCAGTCAGAGCATCACCTCTTATGATAGTATCCAAGGCATTGAATCAAAAGAGGATGCAGAGGCGCTTCTTGTCCCTTCTGCTGAACCATTACAAGGGATAGAGGGGCTGGAATATAATCTTGCTTTTGAAGAAGATCATTTCACTGAAACAATTACCATTGATTTCACCATTGTAGATCTTTCAGAGCTGCCGGGACTTAATGAAATTGTAGAAAATGAAGAGGATAATTTGAATCTGGATGATGCGGTAGAAACCATGGAAGAACAAGGCTTTGAAAAGGTAGATTAATAACTTTAAAAGCAGGCTGTATCGAGGTGAATCGAGGCAGCCTGCTTTTATTGAATACACAACTATATTTTTCCTGTTACAAAGAAATCACTTTTTCCGTCTATCGTGACATCCTTCAATATACCCTTTATCGCTTCCTCGGTTAATGGTACTTCCCGCAAGAAATGCAGGTCAGAAGCATAACAGGTCTTTTCTTCATCATGCGGATTAATCATATAGATGGTATATTCCGCATCTGTAAAACGAAGCATTCCTAAGATATCGTCGGTATGAAAAAGAACAAAATCCCCATATTTTAACGTACTGTTTTGTTTTCTTTCCGTAATCCACCTTTGACAATGCTTGAAAATATCCTGGTCGATATCCTCCCATGGGAAGAATTTACGGTTATCGGGATCCTGTTCTCCTGTCACCCCAGCTTCATCTCCATAATAAATACAAGGAATTCCCGGAGCAATCAATAAAAAGCTCAGCGCAAGCTTCAGCCTTTCCTTATCCTCTCCAAGAAATGTATAGATTCGTTTCGTATCATGCGTCCCGATATTATTCAAATTATTAAAAAGAACATCTTTCGGATAATTTTCGTGAAGCTGCGTTAATCGCTGACAGAGCTCTTTTGGCGTTTTTTCTAATTGCAGCAGATCTAAGACCGTGTTTCGGAATGGATAGTTCATCACCCCATGCAAATGATTTCCCAGGATATATTGTCTGCGTTCATCATAAGAAATCTTATTTGATGCATCCTCCCATACCTCACCAATCAACACCTTCTCCGGATACTGGTCCAGCTTATGGCGAATGCCGGCAATAAATTCATCCGGGAGCTCATCGGCTACATCTAAACGCCACCCATCTACACCCAGCTTACTCCATTTATCAATTACACTGCTGTCATCCTGGTAAATATAATCTTGAAAATCTTTATTAAACTTATCTACTTCCGGCAGGTCATCAATCCCCCACCAGGAGGCATATTTATCCGGATAGTCAGTGAATGTAAACCAGGGATAATACGGGCTTTCTTGATTTCGGCAGGCTCCCTTATCCTCTCCATACGTACCATCATAGTTGAAATAAATGCTATTTCGTCCTACATGGCTGAATACGCCGTCCAAAATGACATGAATGTCTTCCGCATGTAAATCTTCTATGATTTCTTTAAATAGCTTTTCATCGCCGAGCATTGGATCAATTTTCATATAATCTGCCGTATCATAACGGTGGTTACTTGCTGCTTGAAAAACGGGGTTCAGATATATGGCATTGATACCTAAATCCTTCAGGTAAGGTATCTTTTGCCGGATTCCTTCTAAATTTCCGCCATAAAAATCCCAACGAAGAATCTCTCCCTTTGGACCGCGCACATACAGCGGTGTATCGCGCGTATCCCCATAAAGAAAACTATTCCGTTTTGGTGCATTTACTTGCCCGTCTGGATTGCCATTATAAAAACGGTCAGGAAATATCTGATAAAAAACAGCCTCCTGATACCAATCCGGTGTCTTTTCTTCTTTTTCAAAGCAGGTCAGCTGGTAAGGAATCACCTCATGCTGTTCATGATAGAGTTTCCCTTCCCCTTTTACAGGTGATGCACCCCAAAAAGCCGACACTTCCTCCCCGTTATCATCCTTCCACTTCACAGCAAAATAGTAAAAATAGAGACCCTTTCCTTCATGAGGCGCATAGCTATAAGAGAAACGATTATCGCCTATATCCTTCATTAAATAGGCTTTTTCCTCATGCGACCCATTTTCTTTTCGAATCATAAATTGTACTTCGCTTCTATGACTTTCATGGACATCCACTTGAAAGGTAACCTTTTCGTTCAGCTGTACCGCTCCAAATGGCTTTTTATAATCGCTTATCCATGAATTATAATAAACATGTGGCATAATACTATCCTTTCTCAGTAACAAATGAATCTTTTGACTCGATTTTCCAAATATCCTCTGCATATCGGCTGACCGTCTCATCGGAGGAGAATCTGCCGGCATTCGCAATATTGATGAGGCTCATTTTCTGCCAGAAGGTTTGATTTCCATAAGCCTTATCAATTTCCTTCTGCGCTTCTACATAAGAATCAAAGTCGCGCAGCAGGAAGTACTCGTCATTATATTTTATGAGGGAATCAAAAATTTCACGTCCTTCATAAACAATATTTGGAATCGTGCCATCAATGAATGCATTTAACACACGGCGAATAACGGCATTTTCATCATATAGCCTTTGGGCGGAGTACTCCTGATTCTCATAATATTCATAAACCTCTTTCTCGGTGAGACCGAAGATATAAATATTATCATCGCCGACTGCATCTCTGATTTCAACATTGGCACCATCCAGCGTCGCAAGTGTAATCGCACCATTCAGCATCAGCTTCATATTACTCGTACCGGAAGCTTCCTTCGATGCAAGGGAAATCTGCTCACTGACGTCTGCTGCGGGGATAATTTTTTCTGCTAGGCTGACATTGTAATTTGGCAGGAAAACAATTTTAATCCGGTCTTTGATATCCGGGTCATTATTAATTAGATTCGCTGTTTCATTAATACATTTAATAATTACTTTGGCATAATGATAGCTTGGCGCTGCCTTTGCCCCGAAAAGAAACACACGCTTTTGCATTTCTAAGCTTGGATTTTCTTTTAAATCCTGATACAGCTTAATAATATGCAATAGATTTAACAGCTGACGTTTATAGGCATGCAGTCTTTTAATCTGCACATCAAAAATGGCATCTGCGGAAACCTTAATATCTGTTGTTTCCAAAATATAATCAGCTAATTTTTGTTTATTTATTTTCTTCGCTGCTGCCAGTTTCTCTAAAACAGACTGGTCCGACTGATAGTTCCTCAGCAATTTCAAATCGCCAGAATCCTGTCTCCATGTCTTTCCAATCGTTTCATCTAACACGTTTGACATGGGTTCATTCACAATTTGTGACCATCTGCGCTGTGCAATTCCATTCGTCTTATTATTAAACCGGTCAGGATAAATAATATAGAAATCATGCAGGACAACCGATTTAAGCAAATCAGAATGCAGTTTTGCCACTCCGTTTGTACTATGGCTGCCAATAATAGATAAGTGTGCCATATGTACCTGCCCATTGCGGATAATCCGCGTACGTTCTACTAAATCATACGGGTGCAGCTCCTGCATCGCCTGTACATAACGTGCATCGATTTCTTCCATAATTTGATACATCCGCGGCAATGTACGCTGCATTAAATCAATGGACCATTTCTCTAATGCTTCCGCCATAATGGTATGGTTCGTATAACTCATTACTTTTACGGTAATATCCCAGGCCTGTTCCCAGGACAGTTCTTCTTCATCAATTAAAATCCGCATCATCTCAGGTACACATAAAGCAGGGTGTGTATCATTGATATGGATAGAAACATATTCGCTGAGCTTGGAAATCGGCTTTTGAAACCATTTCTTATAGTGGCGGATAATACTTTGGATGCCTGCCGATACAAAGAAATATTCCTGTGTTAAACGGATTAAACGTCCCTGTTCATTGGAATCATCCGGATATAGAACAGCTGTTAAATCCTCCAATTCTCTGCGTCCCTGGATGCTTTGGTACTTATCCTCTTCCGAATCAGGAATCTCTACAGCCCAGAGCCGTAATGTATTGACAACATTATTTTCATAGCCTACCATTCCGGTATCGTAAGGCACGGCCCGGAGAACTCTTTCATTTTCATACACCGGCTTCAATTTTCCATCATTTGTCTCTGCTAAATAAACATGTCCGCCGACACGGACATCTACCGCTTTACTTTCTCTGCGAACTTCCCAGATGTTCCCGCTTTGCAGCCATTCATCCGGAAGCTCTACCTGGTATCCGTCCACGAAGCGTTGTTTAAACAGTCCATAGTCATACCGGATACCATTTCCATTACCCGGAAATCCTCCAGAGGCGATCGAATCCATAAAACAGGAAGCTAATCGTCCAAGACCCCCGTTTCCTAATGCCATATCCTTTTCCACTTCTGCCAGATCATCTAAATGAATACCCAGATCCGTTAAAGCTTCTCTTGCAGTGTCCAATATCCCCAGATTCAATAAATTACTTTTCAGCATTCTGCCAGGTAAAAATTCAATGGAAAAATAGTAAACCTGTTTTTTATTTTTATCCACATAATACTTCCATGTATCTCTCCATGCATCCGAATAACGTGCTTTTACCAAAGCCCCTAATGTATAGAAAATCTCTTGCTCGCTGGCATCCTCCAATTCCATTGCATAATTCTCTCTCAGCCTCTGTTTCAATTCTTCTTTGAAAATTTCCTTATCTAAAGCCATGTATTAAGCTCCTTCTCTGCATTATCTAAGTTTAGCTTGAAGTATTTCTTCCCTGAAAATGTAATTGCATACTGCATTTTAGGGAAGAAGCTATTCATCTCACTTAAACCGATGCGTTTATGTTTTTGGGCCTATAAGAAGGTGTTCAAAAAACTCAATAACATGCGTTACTTCTTGAGCTCTTTGAACACACTCTGCTTCCTATAAAACGAAACTTCATTCAGTGGGAGTTTTACGGGCGATTTCTCCGTGATACAATTCTTTATAAAGCAAATAGTACTGCTCGCTGGACGTCTCCCAGCTGAAATCCTGTACCATTGCAGTCTGGATCAGGCTGTCCCACACATCCTTTTCTTCCTGATAGACATGGATTGCTTTTTTCAATGCTTCCATCATATAGTATGGCGTAAATAAGGAGAAGCCAAACCCTGTCCCTGTTTTTTCAATCGGATTATATGGTTCTACCGTGTCCTTCAATCCGCCTATTTCATGAACTACCGGCAACGTGCCATACCGCATGGAAATCAGCTGTGATAATCCACATGGCTCAAATTTAGAAGGCATCAGGAAGATATCCGCGCCGGCATAAATCTTTTGAGCCAGTGTTACATCAAACGTAATATTTACAGCGCACTTGTTTGGATACCATTCAGAAATCAGCTGAAATGGATGCTCTAATGCTGGATCGCCCGTTCCTAACAGAACAAACTGGACATCATATTGTAATAGATTCTCCAGCTCTTCCAAAACAAGGTGAAAGCCCTTCTGATGTGTCAGGCGGCTGACCACGGCAACGAGCGGAACATCCTTCTTCACAGGGAGCCCCATTAGTTCCTGTAATTCTTTCTTACACTCTTTTTTGCCTGATAAGTCAGCGGAAGAATAGGTAGACTTGAGCGCCAAATCTGTTTCCGGATTATTTATCTCATAGTCTATCCCGTTAACGATACCTGACAGCTTTTCCTGCTCCTGTCTGAGAATGCCTTCTAAGCCGTTGCCAAATTCAGCGGTCTGGATTTCTCTTGCATAAGAATGACTGACGGTATTCACTCTGTCTGCATATACAATACCCGATTTCAGAAAATTAATGTCATCTTTAAAACGAATGGTTCCATCGTGATATTTTCTATCGCCGACCCCGAATAAATCAGACAGCACTTCTGGATGATATTGGCCTTGAAATTCAATATTATGAATGGTCAGCACGGTTCGAATGTTTTGATAAGCTTCAACCCAATGATATTTTTCTTTTAAGAGAAATGGCACCATTGCTGTATGAAAATCATGTACATGAAGGATATCAGGAATGTAATCAACTGCCTCCATCATTTCAATCAGAGCCATCTGAAAGAAAGCAAAGCGCTCCCCGTCATCATAAAAACCATATAAATCATCACGGTCAAAATAGTAGAGATTATCAATAAAATAATAGGTGACATGATCCATTTCCAAACGCTGGATCCCGCAAAATTGATTTCTCCAGCCGACATCTATCGAAAAGGACATTACATGCTCTAACTTCTCTCTATATGCAGCCGGCATTTTTTTGTGAAGCGGCAGTACAACTGCCATTTCTACATCTTTTTTTGCTAATTCTTTCGGGAGTGCACCAATAACATCTCCGAGTCCGCCTGTCTTAAAAAAAGGTGCACACTCTGCACTAGCAAATAATAATTTCATATTTTTCCTCCTATCTCTCTATATCGCCAACTGCTACCCCATTCGCAAGGATATCATTGGTTACGTGCTGATATTTTTCAATTACTACCGGATTTTCTCTTGTCCCTATTATTTGTACTCCTGGATCCACAACCACTTCCTTATCCAAGATGGCATTTTGCACCCTGGCTCCGGCACATATTTTTGCGCTTGGCATAATGATAGATTCGATGATTTCTGTTCCTTTATCTATCACCGTTCCGCGTGAAATAGAGGATCCTTCTACTTTTCCTTCAATGATGCAGCCTGTCGCAAATTGGCTGTTATTCACCTCAGAAGACTCTGAGTAATAGGTTGGAACTTCATTTTTTAATTTTGTATATATTTTTTGGTTAGAATAGAGAAGCGAACTGAATTTTTGCTGGTTCAGCATATCAAGTGATGCATTATAGTATGAATTGATATCAAAAATATTACTTAAATAACCCGTATGCTCATAGGTAGAGCTTTTTACGGTATGGATTTTTTTACGCAGAAAATCTTGGATATCCGCGGGAGTTCCTTCCTGCTGTCCTTCTTTTAATTCCCGAATCAGCCAATCTGTCTGGACGATATAAATATCCATGCAGAGATTCTCCTGCTCGGAAGTCTGCAAATGCTCCATATATGGGCGCACTTCGGTAATTTGGCCATTATCTGTCAGAGACAATACAGCATCTGTCTGGCATATTTTTTCAGATTCTACCTTTTTATAAACTACCGTCATCTCATTGTTTTGCTGCTGGTGAATTTTTAAAACAGCTCGCAAATCGATATTACAAATCATTTTACTGCTCATATAAACCGTATACTCTGATTTTGATTTTTCAAGATAGTCGATCAGCGGACGATAATAGCTTTGGTTATGTGCTTTTAATTTCAAAAAGTCTTGATAGAGGTGGATAAAGAAACGATTATGCACGCCGTCTAAATTCCATTCCTTCCCTCCGCCGATATGATCAAATACAGATTGTGTTTCTCCTTCATTAAAAATCATATAAACCGTATTTATATTCGCATTGACAATACTGGAAAGCGGAAAATCAATCAGTCTGTATTTACAAGCAAACGGCAAGGTTGCCAGCGGTCTCTCATTTGTTAATGGAAGTAAAGCATTATAGCGTTGAATATTCCCTAAAACCGCACAAATTTTATTAGTCCTCATCCATCGTCACTCCAATCACTTCAGAATAGCCTACTACGCCGACCTCTTCCGTTCCGTCAATTACTGTATTGTCACCCACGACCGCGCCTTCTCCAATAATTGCCCGATGGATGGTTACGTCCCTGCCGATGCTTGCTCCCGGCATAATAAAACTATCCGTAATTTTCGAGCCTTCTTTTACCTGCACATCATTCGATAGAATACTATTTTCAATCTGCCCAGCTACATAGCATCCATCAACGATTAGAGATTCTGTCACCGAGGCGGTATCTGTTAAAAAGTTTGGCGGTGAAATCGTATTTCTGGAATAGACACGCCATGATTTATCCCGGATATCCAGATTCATTTCAGGATTAATAAATTCCATGTTTGCTTCCCAGAGTGAATCAATGGTTCCGACATCCTTCCAATATCCGGCAAATCGGTAGACAAATACATTCTCCCCGCCTTCTAAATAAGAGGGGATAACATGCTTGCCAAAATCCAGCATATGATCATCTTTGGAATAGCTGCTTAACAGCACTTCCCGCAACCGGCTCCAGTCAAAAATGTAAATTCCCATCGAGGCCAGGTTACTTTTAGGATTTTCCGGTTTTTCTTCAAATTCTATAATCCGGTCATTTTCGTCTGTATTCATAATTCCGAAACGAGATGCTTCTTTTTCAGGGACTTCCAGCACGGCAACTGTTAAAGAAGCTTCATTTGCTTTGTGTGTCTCAAGCATCTCTTCATAATCCATCTTATAAATATGGTCTCCTGATAATACAAGTAAATATTCGGGGTTCATCTCATCGATATAAGCAATATTCTGGTAAATCGCATGTGCAGTTCCTTCAAACCATTTACCGCCTTCTGAACCAGCATAAGGCTGAAGAATCGTGACGCCGGAATTAATTCCATCCAGCCCCCAGCTTGTCCCATTGTCTACGTGGTTATTTAAAGCGAGTGGCTGATATTGGGTGACTACACCCACATTTTTAATCCCAGAGTTGGCACAATTACTTAATGTGAAATCAATAATACGATATCTTCCTCCAAAAGGAACAGCTGGTTTAGCGATATTTTTTGTCAGTTTTCCTAATCGCGATCCCTTACCTCCTGCAAGAATCATTGCTAGCATCTCATTTTTCATATATTCGGTGAAAGCAGCCTTTCACCTGTCCCCCTTTCGATTACTTCTTCAAAATTTACGTTAAAAAGTAAAACCTGGTGTATTTCTATAATATATTTTTACAGGATACAAAAAATTCCAATAAAAATGATATTTTCCATGATGAAAAATTACTTAGCAGATGGACGTTTTCTTGGTATTTTTATTTTGTCAGGCTGTATGATCAACGCGCCCAATGCCGGTACCACTGTTTTAATCCGATAAGGATATTCCTTAAAAGGAACTTCCTCCGTCAATTGGTCCGGATTGTGCTCTTCCCACGTCCCCCCGAATTCTTGCATTTCTGTATTCCAAATTTCTTTGTAGCTCCCCTGATAAGGAACACCAATCGGAAAGTCCTGACGCTCTACAGGTGTCATATTTAAAACAATAATCAGAAAATCCTTTTTCTTCTTACTTTTTCGGATAAAACTAAGAACCGAATCATTCCGGTTATCGGCATCAATAATCGAAATCGTGTCATAGCTTTCCTCCAGCTCCCACAATGCCGGCTGCTCTTTATACAAGGTATTTAAACAAGCAGTAAAATGCTGCATGTTTTTGTTCATGGAATCTTCTAAATCACGCCATTCCAATCCTTCATCATACTTCCACTCTAAGAATTGTCCCCATTCACTTCCCATGAATAAGAGCTTTTTTCCAGGGTGAGCAATCATATACGTGTATAAATTACGCAATTGCGAAAATTGTTTATATCTGTCTCCCCACATCTTATGCATTAAGCTTCTTTTCCCATGTACAACTTCATCATGAGAAAGCGGAAGGATATAGTTTTCCTGCATCATATACATAAAGGAGAATGTGATCAGGTTAAAATGGTCCTTCCGAAAGGCCGGGTCCATTTTATAAAAGTCCAGCACATCATTCATCCATCCCATATTCCATTTATAATCAAAACCCAATGCGCCTGATTCAATTAATCCCGTAATCTGTGTATCCGATGAACTCTCCTCCGCGATCATCATCACTTCCGGATGAGCCAGCTTGACAACTGCATTTAACTTTTGCAGGAAGTAATATCCTTCATAATTTCGATTCCCGCCTTCATGATTCGGTTCCCAAGGCCCGTCGTCATAATCTAAATAAAGCATACTGGAAACAGCATCGACACGTATTCCATCAATATGATACATTTCTAACCAGAACAAGGCACTGGAGATTAGAAATGATTGCACCTCTGGTTTACCTAAATCGAAGTTGACAGAGCCCCAGCGGATATTGGCTGCCCGGTCCGGGTTCTCATATTCAAATTGAGGAGTACCATCATACTTTGGAAGGGCATCATCATTAATACAGCAATGTCCGGGAACCCAGTCCACGAATACTCCTATATTTTGCTTATGACATGCCTCCACAAAATCTTGAAATTCTTCCGGTTTGCCATAATAAGAGCTTAAAGCAAAATAACCTATCAATTGATATCCCCATGACGCTCCAAGAGGATGCTCCATCAACGGCATAAATTCAATATGGGTATACCCCATTTCCTTGACATAAGGAATTAATTCTTCCTTTAAGTCTGCAAAGGAGTAAGGCGTCCCGTCCTCGTGATGCTTCCAGGAACTGGCATGTACCTCATAGATATTTATGGGACGCTGAAAGAAATTAGAACGTTTCTTTCTTCCATACCATAAACCGTCCTTCCATTTCTTCTCCGGAACATGATGAATTACAGCTGCATTATCCGGCCGCTTCTCAAATGAAATAGCAAATGGATCGATTTTATAAACTACCCTGCCGTCTGCCTGACGTACCTTGTATTTATACAAATCATTTTCGGAAGGCCTGCTGGTGAATACCTCCCAATAGCCATAAGCTTCATTTTTTTGCATCGGCAAGGATTCATCCCAATCATTAAATGTTCCTACCAGCCATATCTGCTGTGCATTCGGAGCCCAGACACGGAAGACAAAACCTGTCTCCCCGTCCTGCTCTTCCTGGTGATATCCGAAAATATGCTGACTATAAAAGTTCTCACCTGAGTGAAATCTTTTTATTGCATCTTCTGTTTCCACTTCCAAATACTCATTCGTTTGCATTTCTTCATTCACCACCTATTGAAGTGCGTGTTCAAAAAGCTGCCAATGGGTTCGATTACTCTCCTCATCGAAACGAGCTGCTGACGCTGACTTTTGAACATCCTCTTGAAGCTTATCCTTGAAGTAATTCTCAGCTGGTTACATTGGTTATTTCGGAAATAGCTGCTGAAAAAGCTTTGATTTTTTCTTCTGCTGCTTCTTCGCTTCCAGCTTTGACACCGATATAAAACTTGATTTTAGGCTCTGTTCCGGAAGGCCGTGCAGCTATCCAGCTCTCGTCTTCCAAGAAATATTTCAATACGTCTGACGGCGGCGTGTTCAACGCGGTTGCTGAACCATCTGCATGTACTTTTTCCTGTAATTTATAGTCCTCTGTGCTGACAACCTTGATTCCTCCAAAGGATACCGGAGATTCTTCACGAAGCTGTCTCATTAGGGAAGCTATTTTCGCCGAGCCTTCTAAACCGCTCATAGTAATAGAGATTGTTTTTTCCTGATAATAGCCATATTTCGCAAAAATTTCTTGTAATGCGTCATAAAGATTTTCGCCTTTTTGCTTGTAGAAAGCAGCTACTTCTGCAATCAATACCAGCGCCTGAATGGCATCTTTATCTCTGACAAAAGGTTTCACCAGATAACCATAGCTTTCTTCAAATCCAAATAGAAATGTCTGCGAGCCGTCCTCCTGATATGCCTGAATTTTTTCAGCGATAAATTTAAAGCCTGTCAGTACATTGACCATTTTAGTTTGATAGTTTTCAGCAATGGCGGTAGAAAGTTCGCTTGAAACAATCGATTTCAATGCAACCGCGTTGTCTGGCAGTGTACCTGCATCTTTTCGCGCTTTTAAAATGTAATCCAGCATTAAGGCTCCAATCTGATTACCGCTCAGGACTCTATAAGTCTCGTCCGGCAATTTCACAGCAACACCCAGGCGATCCGCATCCGGGTCTGTCGCTACCAGCAAATCAGCGCCCTCTTTTTCCCCCAGGGCGATCGCATATTCAAATGCGGAGTGTTCTTCTGGATTAGGAGATTTGACAGTAGTAAAATCCGGATCAGCAATACTTTGCTCAGGCACGAAAGAAAATCCTGTAAATCCAGCCTGCTCTAATGCCTTTTCACCAAGCATTTTCCCGGCGCCATGCAGCGGGGTGAAAACAAGCTTTAAATCTTTCCCTTCTTTCGCTACCAGTTCTCTATTAATTGTTACTGTATCTAATTCCTGTAAATAGGCATCATCCACTTCTTTTCCGATAATTGTCAGAAGCCCTTTTTCTTTCGCTTCTTCTTCGGATAATACCTCTATTTGCAGCGGATTCTCTACGGAACGGACATACGCTGTTAAAGCATCTGCATCTTTCGGCGGCATTTGTCCCCCGCTCTCTCCGTAAATCTTATAGCCATTATAATTTGCAGGATTATGGGATGCCGTAATCATAATGCCGGTAAATGTATTTAAATGTCTCACCGCAAAGGAGAGCTCTGGTGTCGCCCGCAGTGATTCGAATACATATGACGGAATCCCGTGGCTTGCGAGTGTTCTTGCCGCTTCTAAAGCAAATTCAGGGGACTTATGTCTGGAATCATAGGCAATCGCCACTCCCCTTTTTTTATTCTCTTCTGACTGGCTTTCCATAAATCGGGCCAGACCTTCTGTAGCTTGTCTTACCGTATAAATGTTCATACGATTGATTCCCGGTCCCAATATTCCGCGCATACCAGCAGTTCCAAATTCTAAAGGGTGTGAGAAAGCATCTTCTAATTCTGTTTCATTGTTTAAAAGACTCTCTAATTCTGTTTTTAGTTCTCTATCCAGAGTCTCTTCATTCTTCCATTGTTCATAGGTGTTTTGATATGACATAAACATTCCCCCTTCAACATTAAAATCCATACACCATCTTACTGCTAAGTAACATTAACTCTATATTCCTTCGTCAACAAATCAAATTGATATAAAAAAACATCGCTGTAACCCCATTATTATATATTGTATATATATGGAATGGTTCTATGTTATAAATTGATAACACATGTCTGCGATGTTTTATTTACGTTTAGATAATAAATGTCTCTTAAAATATAGTCTATTCTGCTGTTACTTTAACTTTTATTCACGTCCCGGATGAAATAACTAAATTTTCTAAAATCTGATTTTGAAAATCTATTTATCAAACAACAAGAAAGTATTCATTTTTATATAGCAGTAAGAAGGTTATTTGAGTTCATTATACTATAAAACCTTACATAATTATACATTGAATTTAAGAAAAAGGGTTAAAGTTCATATTTTTATCATAATCTATTGGAATTAATTTACTTTTATTATCTTATATAACAGCAATCGACTTTTATTGTATATTTTCTACAAATTTTCACGGTACATCTAAAACAATTTTCACCAAAATCTATAGTTGACAAATTAGATGTCATTATGATTTTTAGCAGCCGTTTCAAAAATACTAGATATTAACTCAACTTTCGCACCTAAGAATAAGCATATATATCTTGCTATTCCAGGGTGAACATGTTCTCCATTACCGTGCTTGCATTTTGGCGAACTATCCGGCCTTTTTGAAATTGGTGATGGTGCATAGCTCCGCTCCGGCCAACCACTCCGCTTTCCGACGTACAGGACGTACTAGTGCAGACGTTGCAACAGGAGGTTGCGGTCTTAGTCTGCCATGGGGACGGCTTCAGCTAACTTGAAAAGAAAACCGCTTTTCAAGTGGATCCTCAGCTCGCCCTGTTCCCATAGGAGTCTCCGTGGTTGGCCTGCGCTCTGATAGGATTCTACAGCGAATGAAAGAAATAACATTTTAATGAGCTGGACAAAATAGCAGCTTTCGTCTGAACAATCCAATCATGACAGTATGGATATGAAATACAGGGAATCGCTTCGATGCACAGAAAGTAATCTTGGCGGAACATTTTACCATACAGCATGAAAAATATGTTCTATCTGATCAAACATCTATTTGATGAGTTGTTTTTCCGCGTATAGAATATCTTACTAGCGGAGGCGGACCGTTTTGACTCCTGAGGGATCAGCACCATCTGAAGATCCACTTTTGCCAAGTGCCCTTCTTGGCAAAAGTTAGCTGAAGAGCGTGCCCCTAGGAAAGCAAAACGGTCCGCCGCAGCGGCGCTTTACACTTCGCCTTCTATATCTTTGTCAAGGGGGGTTATTAAAGGAACGATCAACCCCTGTTTCTATGGAAATGAAGTTACTTTTTAATGTGTGAAAGTTGGGATATTAATGTAAAAAAACCTTCATTCTAAAAAAGCGTCTCTTTTTAGAATGAAGGTTCTTTTTATTTATATGCTAATGCTTGCTTTTGAGCAGAAGAGGCTTTTTTGCCATGTAAAATGGTATACAGCCCTGCTGTTACGAGTACAACCAGACCTAACACGATATAAAGTGTGCTAAATCCAATGGCTGGCGCAATAAATCCGAGGATGTATGGCCCAAATCCTAATCCGCCATCTAAGAAGATAAAGAAAGTGGATGTTGCCAGCCCCATCCGATGTGGCGGTGTCAGCTTGACTGCAATCGCCTGTGTACAGGATTGCATATTACCAAAACCAAGCCCAATCAATACTCCTGCTAATAACAGGGTAAAGCTGCTGTGAGCAAACCCTAAAACAATCATACCGATCGTAAACAGGACAAATGCAGGATACATCACAATATTTGCCCCTTTTAAATCGATTAAACGCCCGGTAAATGGACGAGAGAGTAATACAGCAATAGAATAAACAAGGAAGAATACACTTGCTGTGCTTACCAGATCCAGCTCTATCGCATAGGTATTGAGGAAGGACAGTACACTGGAGTAGCAAAGAGCTAAAATAAGTGTGATGATCGCAATTGGCACAGCTCTAGGCTCTACGAATTGAGAAATAAAATGCTTTTCTTCCTCTTTTTCTATCTCTTTTTCCTCCTTGGTTTCCTCGATAACTGGGATTTTCACAAAAAAGACCGTAAAGAAACTGATCACACCAATTGCTAAACAAAGACCAAATATCCCTTGCATGCTGGTATGCTGGCTCATATATAAGCCTACGAATGGCCCTAAGGCAGTTGATAAGGTAGCACTCATACTATAATAGCCGATTCCTTCCCCTTTTCGTGCTGCCGGAATAATCTGCGCTACAATTGTACCGGTGGCCGTACTTCCAAAACCAAGTCCAATCCCATGGATAAATCGGTTAAAGAGTAAAAAGCCGATGCCAAAATTAAAGAAATATAAAGATGTAGCTACAATAAATATAATAACCCCGATAAACAGGGTTTTTTTCTGACCAAATTTCTCAATATAACGGCCAATAAACAGGCGTCCAATCAGTGCACCGACAATAAATATCCCGACTACCAGTCCGGATTGACTTGCAGTTGCATTAAATTCCTCTGCTGCGTATACTCCCATCACAACGACAAGCAGATAAAAAACAAGTGTTAATAAAAAATTAACTGCGGACACGATAATAAAATCTTTTGTCCATAACTTCGATTCACTACTCACTTCGAAACCCTTCTTTACTTAAAATATTATCTTGAATCTTCATTAAAAATTGAAAAGAAATTTGCTTCTCTTCTTCTGTTAACCCTTCGGAAATGCTATGCTCTAATGCCGTAATCTCTTCTCTGCACACCTGATATACGCGCTTTCCTTCCTCGGTCAGCTCAATAATTTTTTCTCTGCGGTTGGTACTCGGCACTTCTTTAATTAAACCAGATTCCTGCAGGCGGTGAACCCGTCTGGTGATCCCCGGTTTTTCTACTTGATAATAATTGGAAATATCAACAAGTGTTGAGGTACCGCTATCCTTCAGATAAATAATAACCTGCCAGAGGGAATAAGAAAGCTGATACTTTTCCAAAAGATCATTCAAATGCTTCATTAACAATCGATGTGTACGTATATAATGCCGAAATAATCCTTCCATTTGCTAACCTCCACACATAATTAACCAGAGTAACTATTAACCTAGGTAACTATACAGTTTATTACTAATATTGTCAAGGGGTGATTGAAGAAAAAATGACGGCTCTCCTTGGTTGGAAAGCCATCATTTATCCCACGCTGTCTTTTATGATAAAAGGAAATCTAGTCTCTATTGATTTTTTCTCAATATCTTATAGATTCCCCTAATATCCTCCGGGCTTGTCCGGCAGCAGCCGCCGATAATTTTCGCTCCTTTTTTAGCCCAATCAGCAGCAGCTGTATCCATATGAATATGGTTATCTCCATACCATGTTTTCGTTTCTGGATTATAATGTTCGCCAGAATTCGGATAGATAATAATAGGTTTTTGCGTACAGGCGTGCAATACTTGAACAGATTCACTGACAAATTCTGTTGTCACACAGTTTACACCTATAGCTGCAACCTGGCTGCATGCGTTTAAAACTTCTGCACATTCTTTTAGGGTCATTCCTTCACTGATATGAACCGCATCTCGCAACGTAAACGTCATCCATGCAGAAATATCAGGAAATTCTTTCAGTACATCACAGATAACTCGTGCTTCCTGAAGAGATGGAATGGTTTCCACCGCTAATAAATCCGCTCCCGCTTCCACCAAAGCTTCTATACGCGGCTTGTGAAAATCATATAAAAACGAATCACTTACGCCGTAGTTCCCGATGTACTCTGAACCATCTGCAAGATAAGCGCCATATGGCCCGACAGAACCGGCTATTAATGGATAGGGACGGAATGATTCCATTTTTTCCATCCAGTAATCGTCCCGCGCCTGCTGTGCTAATTCTACTGTTTTTTTCATAAGTGCTCTTGAATCTGCTTCACTTATCCCGCGCTTTTTAAAACCATCTATACTTGCCTGATAACTTGCTGTGATTGCAATATCTGCCCCCGCCTCAAAATAAGCATAATGAACCTTTCTGATTTTTTCAGGCTCGTCCAGCAAAACACGAGCTGACCACAAGGGATTCTCCAAATCACAATCCAGTTTTTCTAATTCTGTTGCCAATGCTCCGTCTAAAATTAATGTATTAAATTGATCCAGCAGCTGTTCAATCGGATTAACTTTTACCATTACCTGCAACCTCCATCTCCTTTTATTTACTAGCTTAACGCATTCTCTTCTTTCTGCAAATTTTTAAAAGTTATCTCTTCGCATAATGTGTAAATCCTTCCAAACAGTGGTATGTTATATGTAAAAGGATAGTGAGGGATTATATATGAAGCTTGTACTGATTAGACATGGACAAAGTGAATGGAATCTGGCCAACCTTTTCACTGGATGGACCGATGTGGATTTAACAGATCATGGAGCTGCAGATGCGAAGCATGCAGGTCAAGCATTGAAGCAGCATGGGTTCCACTTTGATATAGCTTATACATCCTATTTAAAAAGAGCCATTAAAACACTGAATTATGTTTTAGAGGAAACAGACAGCCTGTGGGTCCCCGTCCATAAATCCTGGAAGCTGAACGAAAGGCATTACGGCGCTTTGCAAGGATTAAACAAGCAGGAAGTGGCAGAGAAATACGGGGCTGAGCAGGTGCATATCTGGCGCCGCAGTTTTGATACAGCTCCTCCGCTTTTAGAAAAAGAAGATGAACGTTATCCTGGACATGAGCAAAAATATAAAGAAATACCCGAAGATGAAATCCCTCTCGGTGAAAGTCTGGAAACAACCATCAAACGCGTTATCCCTTACTGGGAGGAAGTAATAAAACCATCTGTAAGAGCAGGGAAAAGTGTTATTATCGCTGCACACGGGAACAGTTTAAGAGGTTTAATGAAATACCTTGAAGATATCAGCGATGAGGATATTGTAAATGTTTCCATCCCTACCGGAGTTCCACTTGTTTATGAATTAGATGACAATTTAGAACCTGTTTCAAAATACTTTATAGATCAGGAAGAATAAAACTTCATTCAGCAGAGAATCAACGTCTCTGCTGAATGAAGTTTTATTTTATAATCTGCGTGCGCTCGTATCTGGTCCAATATAAATATTACGTCTTCCCCGGCCTGTTTGAATCGTCACGACATTTGGATACGGCTCTGCTAAAATCGTATAAGTCAATCCTCCAAAAGCTGACGGTGTAAGGCTCCAATCACTGTTTTTCTTTACAGGAGTAACATTTAAGGGATACGTTCGCCAGGTGGATGCAGATGCTGGCAAATGAACACGTTTGGCTGAGGAGCCGGTAGAAGTATTACCAGAATTCCCTCCAGATCGGATGGCATTTAATAGCCGTGTATTCTGTGCAGCTGTTCCCGTATAATTTTGAATACCATAAGAGCCAGCCAGCCTGGCACGATTGGCAAAGCTGGAATCTGTTCCAACGGATTTCAAATAATCTACAATTGAATTCGTTTTGCCTGCACCTGATGAAGCGCCTCCCTGGTTATTACTGGAGCCGCCGGAATTACCGGAAGACCCTGAGCTGCTTTTAGAGGATAATTGAAATATCCTCGCGATTCCTCTCGCATGCCCTAAAGCGATTTGCTCCAAAAATGCATCCGATTTCAATTTCGCTGCATCTGCCGCATGGTCGATAAACCCATTTTCCGTTAAAATAGCTGACATTGCCGACTCACGCAGCACATGAAAATTTGCTTGTTTTCTCCCTCGATTTTGAAGGTTCACCTGCTTCATGACTTCTTCATGCATGATTTGCCGATATCTTCCGGTTGCTCCTTGATTAGAAAGACTGGAGTGAATAAAGTCTTCGTACCCAGAACCTCCTCCGGCATTGATATGAATGGAAACAAAATAATCTGCGCCCCACTGGTTCGCATCATTGGTCCGTGCAGCCAATGAAACGGTTCGATCCGACGTACGGCTCATCCGAATTTGATGCCCCTGATAACGATTGTTCAAGATATTTCGTATTTTCGAAGCAATCGCCAGCGTGACATTTTTTTCTTGGAGTCCTTGCCCTACAGCTCCTGTATCACTTCCTCCATGTCCAGGATCCAAGTAAATCTTCGCCATATAGAATTCCTCCTTCCATTTAAGATATAGAAAAAAGAGCTTGCCCGTATGGACGTGCTCCTTACGTGATTTGCTGATTTTTATTACACGACAATAAATAGAAGCATCTTCCTTCTGTAATTTTCCAAAAATTCGTATAGAATTAAGCACTTATTTGTGCTATTCTATTATCTATATATCAAGCATACATACGGTTTTTCAAAAATTCGGACAAGTGCTGGTACTTAATTATGAAGGGGGAAATATTAATGAGAAAGAAAAAAAGTCTGCTATGGATGGCACTCTTAGCATTGCTAGTTTTGCTTGCTGCCTGTGGAGATAATGCATCTGATACAAATTCGGATGATGCACAGCAATCGGACTCAGAAGGATTAACCACTGTTGAACTCGGAATGCTAAAACTGACGAGCTCAGCACCACTATTTATTGGAATAGAGCACGGATTATTTGAAGAGGAAGGAATCGATCTCCAAGTAAATTGGTTCGATGCGGCACAGCCAATTGCTGTCGCTGTAACCGGCGGGGATATTGACGTCGGCGCAACGGGAATTACTGCAAGCCTATACAATATGGTTGCAGGCGGAGAGGAATTATTAATCGTAGCTGATAAAGGAAGAGAACAGGAAGGCTATTCTTCCACTGCATTGTTAGTACATAATGATTCAGATATCGAATCTGTTGAGGAACTAAAAGGGAAACAAATTGGAATTACTCAAACCGGGTCGACTTATCACTACATGGCCGGAAGATTGCTTGAGGAACATGGTCTGACAACAGATGATGTGGAACTTGTTCCATTAAACAGCATTCCTGGATTAATGGAAACTTTGGAAAGTGAACAAGTAGATGCTGTCCTTTTAAATGAGCCGAATATTTCGCTTGTGCTGGAAGAAGGCTACGGGAAAGTGATTGAACAAGTTGGCGATGCATTTGACTACCAGACATCAGGAATCTTTTTCTCCAATGCCTTTGCAGAGGATGAAGAAACGGCAGTTAATTTCATGAAAGCATATGCAAAAGCAACCCAATATTATTATGATGCTGTTCTTGTCAAAGAAGACGGAGAAATCGTTCCAGGGGAAAATTATGAGGAAGTCATCAATATTATTGCAGACTATACGGATCAAGAACCGCAGTTGATTGAAAGCGGGCTGCCTTATATGGACCGGGATGGCGTACTGCTCTCAGAAGATATCCAAACACAAATTGACTGGTATGCAAAGGAAAACTTAATTGATGCGAATGTCAATGCCGAAGATATCGTAAATACCGAGTTCCTTGAACAAGCTTTAAACGAATTGGAGTAGTGACCGTATGAAAATCGTCATTGAAAATGTTATAAAAAAATTTATCGATGCCAAAAAAAATGAAGTGACCGCATTGAACGATATCAATTTCTCTATCAACGAAGAGGAATTCGTCGTACTGGTCGGACCAAGCGGCTGTGGAAAATCGACGCTTTTGAATATTGTAGGCGGGTTATTGTCGCCTACTTCCGGTGATGTATACTTTGATGGAATCCAACAGGATCCCACACTTGGTATCGTGTTCCAGGAAAACGCCCTATTTCCTTGGAGAACCGTTTTTCAGAATGTTGTCTATGGACTGGAAGAACGGGGCGTAAGCAAAAAAGAGCAGAAGGAAATCGGTAATCACTACCTTGAAATGGTGGGCTTATCTGATTTTAGAGATGCTTATCCGAAACAGCTGTCCGGGGGAATGAAGCAGCGGGCAGGAATCGCCCGGGCTCTTGCTGTAGAACCGGATTTACTCCTGATGGATGAACCATTTTCTGCGCTCGATGCTCAGACAAGAACATTAATGCAGGAAGAATTACTTACCATTTGGAATCGCACCCGTCTAAGCACACTTTATGTAACGCATAACATCCAGGAGGCTGTCTATCTGGCCGATCGTGTTATTGTTTTATCCCGGCATCCCGGGCAAATAAAACAAATTATCCACATTGACCTGCCAAAGACGAAACGAAATAGCGAAGAGCATATACAGCAATTTAACCGCTATTCCGAAGAGATTTGGGAGCTCATCCGGCACGATGCCCAGAAAGCCTTGAAGGAGTGATTCGTTATGGAAAAATCAATAGAACAAACATCTCAAAAAACAAATCGAAAAGTCATTAAAAACCGTGTTGCTTATCTCGATAAACAAGTTCCTTTCTACACTCCTTTTGTAGGTATCCTTGGATTACTTCTATTGTGGGAATTGATTGCGCAGCTGGGATTTGTTTCCCCGCTCTTTCTTCCTGCCCCGTCAGTGATTATAACAACTGGTTGGGAAATGCTCACCAACGGGGAAATTATAAGTAACTTGAGCGCCAGTTTATACCGGATTTTAATGGGGTATGCGCTTGGTTCCGTTTTCGGTATTTTAGTCGGGTTAATTCTTGGTTTCTTTCGAACTGCTGATGCTATCGGAACGCCAATTGTCTATTCCATTTACCCGATTCCCAAAATTGCCTTACTGCCATTATTTATCCTGTGGCTTGGAATTGGCGAGCTATCCAAGGTAACCATTATTGCGCTTGGGGTCTTTTTCCCAGTTGTCATCAATACCTTTTCCGGGGTAAAGAATGTTGATCCGCTGCTGGTTAAAGCTGCTGTCACATTCGGTTCCAGCCGTTTCAATGTTATTCGCAAGGTAATCCTTCCCGGTGCATTGCCGATGATTTTTGCAGGACTCAAGCTTGCTGCCGGGACTTCCCTGCTTTTACTTGTATCTGCTGAAATGATTGCTGCCCAGGAAGGACTCGGGTCCATGGTTCTCCACTATGGCAACCTGATGATTATATCAAAACTGATGGTCGGTGTTTTGATTTTATCAATACTAGGATTGACCTTTAATAAAGTTCTTAAATGGCTGGAAGGTAAATTAATTCCGTGGAAATAAAAAAGTTTAAATAGAAAAAATGCAGATAAATCATGCTTCATAAACGGGCCCCTATGAAACAGATACGGTTAAAAAACAACCACTCTATTCTGTTTTATAGGGTTCTTTGCCATATATTTATTTTAGAATGATTGTACGCGGGAGTTGATTATACGTGGGCATTATTTTTCCGTTAACGATTCTAAACATCCCCTCATCCAATTGGGGTGAATTCCATATCTAGGTTTTTTAGAAAACGGAAAACACGAATGCTTTCAATGTAACCCTTCACATGGGGGCCACTTTACTGAAACAGGGAGGAAACTTTGCACTATTCTTTCTTATAACACAAAAAATAAAAATGAAACTTACCATCCTGACAAACGTAGATTTAGTAGGAAGGGGGAACCTTATATGGTATTTCCGTCAAAAAAAGATTGGTGGGTGAGAATTGTTATCTGGGGAGCGGCTCTGCTTCTTATTATACCGCCTGTTTTCTTCCCAAACTTCGGTGTGTGGATGACTCCTGCATTTTTAGATAAGCAATGGATAAAAGTAATCATCTTGGGCTTTACTGGCATTCTTTTATTATGGATTTAGTTCAAAACGAATTACACGGTTGAAGAAAAAACACTAAAAATAACTTGCGGACCTTTTAAGAAAAAAGTAAAAATAGATGATATCCGCAGCATTCGGCAAACGAAAGCTCCATTTACTGCTCCAGCTCTATCTATGGACAAACTTGAAATTAATTACGATTCATTTAAGATTATCGCCATTTCTCCCAAAGATAAGCAGACATTAATCCATCATTTATTAAAACAAAACCCCAATATAGAAATAAAGTGAGCCTTTAAACAACCTGATTCCTATAAAAAAAACTCTGCTTTGGCGGTTCCAGATGGCTGAACAGCGATAACAGATGAAAAGCAAAAGTCCACAGACATGATTCGCCTGTGGACCTTTCAATTATAAATTCTTCTTATTTTGTACTGACCAGAATTTTAGATTGGCTTTTATCGTTAAGAAGTAATTCAAATCCTTCTTCTACGATATTATCTAATTTAATTTTATTCGTCACTACTTTTTCAGCAGGGATTTGTCCACTGGCAATTAAATTAATCACACGATCGTAGATATTGGAATATGCCAGAGAGAATTTAATGTTAGCTTCTTTAATTGTTGATGCAAAAGCATTGATTTCCGGATTTTGTCCAAAAATCGCTAACACACAAACCGTACCTGTACGTTTAATAGCTTCCAGACATGTATCAAATGTCGGCTGAACGCCTGCACATTCTAATGCCACGTCAACACCGTCGCCATTCGTATCTTCCATAATTGTGCCAATCACATCATCTTCCGCTGGATTTAATGTTTTTACAAATCCAAACGTCTCTGCTAACGCTAAACGCTCTTTCGAAACATCACTGACAAATACTTTGCTTGCACCAGCTGCACGAGCTGACAGAACAGTTAATAGGCCAATTGGTCCTGCACCGGTAACCAGTACCGCGTCCCCTGCTTTCACACCTGCCATCTCAACCCCATGATAGGTTACTGCAGTCGGCTCTACAAGTGCTGCCTGCTCCAATGTCATATGATCCGGGATTTGATGACAATATTGTTCTTCCATGACACAGTATTCTGCGAACCCGCCATCATCAGCAAGGCCGATAAATGCGGCATTACTATTTCTGCAAAGGTGATAATTTCCTTCCCGGCATTCCTTACATTCTCCGCAGCGAAGGTTTGGTTCGATACAAACGCGGTCGCCAGGCTTGAACGAGGTAACGCTGCTGCCCACTTCTGTCACCGTGCCGCTAAATTCATGACCCAATGTCAGCGGAGCTTGTCTTTTTGATATTGGATGCTCTTCTGTCGGAATACCAACAAAATGAGAATAAGCATGTAGGTCTGAACCACAGATACCAGTCCATGCTACTTCTACTTTCACATCTTTTGCCCCAACTTCTTTTACTTCGACATCCTCTACACGGACATCTTCTTCAGCATAAATTCTTGCTGCCTTCATAGAAACTCTCTCCTATTCTATAATTTTTCTTATAAAAGGCAGAGTTTGCTTTCACTAAATGAAATACGCACCTGGTTATATAAACCTATTTTTCCAGCAAACACACTCTGTCTACCAATCCATTATACCATACGACTAGTAATAATTAACTATAAATGCTCATGCAACCATAAAACGAAACTTCATTCAGCGGGAGTTTTACGGACGGTTCCCCGTGATAGATTGTAAAATTACCTGAAAAAGACAAAATAAATAGTTGAAAGAATAAAGTAAGTCAGCATCCCCAGCAGAAATACCAAAATATATTTGATTGCTTTTTTCATCACCGCTCACCATCCTGTTCGAAGTTATTCGTCTATTAACTTTTCCAGTACAACCGCAATGCCATCCTCTTCATTCGTTAAAGTAATTTCATCTGCTGCACGTTTCAATTCATCCTTTGCGTTCTCCATGGCGATACTTCTGCCAGCGTATTGCAGCATGGTATAATCATTTTGTCCATCACCGAATGCGATAGTATCTTTTGCCGCAATCCCTAAGGAAGAAAGTGACTGCTCAATTGCGTTGGCTTTATCAATATTCTTGTCCGTGAATTCAAAATAAAATGGAGCAGAAAATGCTGCTGTTACTTGGCCTCGAAACGGCTCTTGCATTTGTTGATAATGGGCTTGCAGGTAATCCTGCTCCCCTGCTACTAAAATTTTATGTGCTGGAAAATCCACAAAATCAGCTAAATCATCCACCTCACACAATTTCAGACCAGCCCCTCTGGCTTCATACCTAATAATATTGATTGCTTCTCCTTCATAATGAATCACATTGTCATACACATCTTCTACATACAGATAATCGTCCCGATCAATCATTGTTTTAACTGTAAAATTCCGCAGATGCTCTAAAACAGCTTTTGTGTAGTTGACAGGCAGGGGCTGGCTGAATAATTCTTTCCCTGTTTCACATTCAACTACTCTTGCTCCATTATAAGATACTATCAACCCCTGATAAGCACTCATTTCTAATTCATTTGCAACATTCTCCATCCCTTTTGATGGTCTTCCAGATGCTAAAACAAGCTTTATCCCCTGCCTCTGCGCCGCCATTAATACTTTCTTTGTTCTTGGCGAAATTACTTTTTCATTTGTCAGTAAGGTCCCGTCTAAATCTAATAATATGGCTTTTGGCTTCATGATTTGTCTCCTCTGTTCTGCTTTTTTATTTACAAATTATGTTTCAACCTTTCCCAATGTAGGCAACGTTATTCAGATATCTCCTTCTATCTTTTCCAATAAATAGCTATCGTTCTATTATATTTTAAAATAAGCTGTTCATCTATTTTTTGATGTGACAAAAGCACCTTCCATCTTTTTAGCTGCTTCTCTATCATAGAACGGAATTGTTTATAGTGGAAGGGGAATGGTACGGATACGCTGAAAATAACTTCAAGCACAAAAACTCATATCCGCCAAGACGCAGATACGAGTTTTTCAAATCAATTTTAATTTCCTTCGTTTAATTCAATAGCCTGCTTCAGAACTTTATCTCCCTGCATCATTCCGTATGCCATTTGATCAATCACAGCCACTTTCACACCTTGGGGTTCTACTTTTTCTTTGATTTTCCCCTCTAGATAGCGAACTTGGGGTCCGATAAGAACAACATGTAACTGATCTAAATGATTCTTCAGCTGTGATTCTGCAACCGCTTCAATATCAGCAGCTACATTTTGCGCTTCTGCTGCTTCCTTCATTTTCTTCACAAGCATCGACGTAGACATCCCCGCTGAACAAACTAAACGTATTTTCATATTATTTCTCCTCCAGACGAATTATTTTTTGATGCATATCTATCATTTCAACGGCTAAATCCTTCACCGTTAATGCGTTCATTAAATGGTCCTGCGCATGGATCAGGATTACGGAAAGCGGAGTTGCTTTCCCATTCGCCTCGTCATGCAATAGGCTTGTCTGCATATAATGCGCTTCCGCAAAGGCCTCCTCCGCAGCATCCATCTTTATAGCTGCTTCTTCAAATTTTCCTTTTTTAGCCAGCAGCAATGCCTCCATCGCATCGGATTTTGCATTTCCTGCATGTAAAATAATTTGAAAGGAAAGCATTTGCACTTCTTCTTTTGTCATTGTCATGTTTTATTGACCTCCCATTTTCTCTTTCATCGCACGTACGCCTGCCATAATGAACGGGATATAGATAATCACTGCCACAGTCAGGTTAATAAGCTGAAGAATAATCCCTCTGGCGCTGCCGCCAGTTACCAGGTATCCGCTTAAAATCGGCGGAGTTGTCCACGGCAGAATTGCCACTGTTTTTGGTACCAGTCCTGTTGACAACGCGATATAAGAAATAACGGTTAATGTAACTGGTACAAGAATGAACGGAATCAGGAAAATTGGGTTTAAAACGATTGGCAGCCCAAAAATCACCGGTTCGTTAATATTAAACAATCCTGCTGGAGCAGATACCTTGGCAACCTCCCGATATGGATGGTTCTTCTCTTTTCTTATCACAATAAAAATAGCTATCAAGAGTGCAATCGTTGTACCTGATCCTCCCATAAAGACAAAGGAATCTAAAAATGGCTTGGTCACCACATTTGGTACATCAAACGCAGACATACCCTGTTGGAAAAGGCTTGCATTTTGCTCAATCAATGGCAGATAAACCGGCTCAATAACCGATCCAATAATATTGGTACCGTGTAAACCAAAGAACCAGAGCAAATGATTTAAGAAAGAAACAACCAGTGCTGCCGGCAATGTATTTCCCAGACCTTGCAGCGGCTCTTGTATCGCATTAAAAATAACCTCAAACATGCTGATTCCTACGAATACACTGATAAGCGCCTGGAATAAACCGACTAATGCAAGTATAATCATCGCTGGAATCAATGCAGCAAACGAGCGGGTTACCCCTTCCGGAACGCCATCCGGCATTTTGATTGTAATATTCGCCTTCACCAGAAGACGGAATAATTCAGTTATCAGCAGCGCAATAATAATGGCCACAAATAATCCTTGCGCACCCAGCCAGGCAAAATTCAATCCCCAATCTGCTGTTTCCGGTACTAAGATGATATAGGAAGCAATGGAGATCAAACCTACCGATAATCCATCTATTTCATAAGACTTAGCTAAATTATAAGCGATTGTAAAGGAAATGAGTAGTCCAATTACGGCAAACGTTCCATTCCAAACACTTCCGCCCAGCGTCTGCCAGTTTCCTTCCCCAAAAATATTATTTAAAATCTTTACCATATCAAAGCTTCCAAAGGCAGGGAAATTATTAATCAATACGGCTAACGAACCGATAATAATCAAAGGCATAATTGCTACAAAACCATCACGAACAGCAACTAAATGACGTTGTGAACCGATACGGCCGGCAATTTCAATAAATTTTTGCATAAATGTATTATTCATTTTTCTTCCCCCTAGCGTTTAAATTGTGGCAAGTAATCTTCATGTGCTTCCAACAGTTCATCTAAAACCACTTTTGCTTTTTTCTCATCTTGAATTAATGGATTTACCAAAAAGGCATTATAGGCATCCTTGTAATCTCCTGACATACTCGCCTTGATTACCAGCTCTTCCATTGCTTTCATATTTTGAATCATCCCCCGCATCGGTGCAGGAATCTTCCCAATTGCAATCGGCTTCGGACCATTCTTTGTAATCACGCAATTCGCTTCAATCACTGCATCATAAGGTAAATCAGGAATCGTGCCATGATTCCACGTATTTACCGTTTGGATATCTTCTTTGTTATTATAAATAGAATCCATTAAACTGCAGGCAACCTGACTGTAAAATGCACCGCCGCGCTGTTCCAGCTCTTTTGGCTTCTCTCGGAGACTTTCTTGTTTATATAGTTCAAACAGAGATTCCTCTAACGCTTGAACAACCTCCGCTCGTGTCCCATTCTCCTCATAAGCTTTTAGATCTTTTTCCAATACGGTTTCCGACTGGAAGTAATATTGATGGTATGGATTCGGCAATAGTCTGGCAGATTTAATAAATGTTTCTGACCAATCTAATGGCATAATATTCGCTGGACTGTAATCAAACTCTTTTTGAAGCAGCTTTTGGAATACATCCTCTGTCCGATCCTCCCCGCTGACATAGACTTTGTCTCCAAACACAAAATGGTTCAGCCCGATAAATTGAATCCATACATCCTCAGGAGGCACCTGTAATAATTCAGCCGTAGAATGACGCATATTAAATGGAATATTGCAGACACCAATAACCTTTTTATGTGCCGAATGATTCAGCAGCGCTTCCGTAACGATACCTGCCGGATTGGTAAAATTAATCATCCATGCATCTGGACAAAGCTCCCGGACTTCTTCAGCGACTTCCATTAATACCGGGATTGTTCGAAACGCTTTCATTATTCCGCCAGCACCATTTGTTTCTTGCCCAATCATTCCATGCTTCAACGGAATCCGTTCATCTTGGGCTCTTGCTGCTAATCCGCCAACCCGAATCTGTGTCGAGACAAAATCTGCACCTTTTAAAGCACTTCTCCGATCCAGTGTCCAAGTTAATTCAATAGCTGCACCAGCCTCTTCTATCATTCTGTTTCCTAATTGACAAATTGTCTCTACCTTTTCTTTTCCAGCTTCCACATCTACCAGAACAATTTCTGAGACAGGTAATGTCGGCTGCCGCTCGATAAGTCCTTCTAAAATTTCTGGCGTATAACTAGAACCTCCACCGATAATTACTACTTTTAAAGACATAATCGACTGCTCCTTTAATTCTATTTTGTAATCGCTTTAATTGTTCCATCTGTATTACTTGTTTTAAATGTATCATACAAATTTTCGTTTGTCTATATAAAACAAAATATAAATGTTATAACAATTGTATTTTTATCGATTATCTAGTAAACTATCTTTATAGTAGAAACTTTCATAAGAATTTAGATGCTGATTTCTTAAAGAATGCTATGGATAAAATCACTTTTTCGTGTCTTTAGTCCTATTCATTGCTTTATCCCTTGTACTTTTACACTTAAAAGGGTATGATTTTTTAAAAGTGTCGCTAAAGGAGTACGGAATCTATGGAAAGAAACCAATCACTACACACTTATATCAAAGAAGAATTGTTACATCGTATTAAGACAAATCAATATCAGCCCGGCGAGAAAATCCCTCCCGAACTGGAATTATGTAAGAGCTTTAATGTCAGTCGTACCACGGTTCGTACCGCTTTAAATCAGCTTACATTAGAAGGGTATTTAGTTCGTCAGCAAGGACGGGGCACGTTTGTTGCAGATAAAAAAGTAAAACAGGCTTTATCCCAGACAGTCAGAAGGTATAGTGACCAATTAGCCGATCAGGGAAAACATCCGGAAATTGAAGTATCAGATATTTCTGTCGTTGCTGCAAATGAATTATTATCTGATCAGCTAAATGTGAATCTCCAGGATCCTATTCAACGTATTGAGCGTGTCCGTAAAGCGAATGGAGAGCCTACACAGTATGAAGTAGCTTATGTCCCCTGGTCTGTTGCTCCGGGAATTACAGCAGAACATGCGGGTCATTCTCTATATAAATCATTAAACGAATTCTTTGATGTGTGGATTGCGAAAACCTCAGAAAATATCGAAATAGCTTTTGCAGATGAGCAAATATGCAAATTTTTAGAGTGTGAGCAAGGTCTGCCCTGCTTCTACATTGAAACACTGGCGGAAGATAAAGACGGAAATAAAGTTGAATTTTCCAGATCTTTTTTTCGGGGAGATAAAACAAACTTCTCGATTGAACGTACTTATTCGAAGTAATTAAAAAATCTATCAGGAGTGGTTTTTATGCGAATAGAAATCAATGCAGACGATTTCGGATTGACAAAAGGAGTGACAGATGGAATCATCCAGGCACATCAAGACGGCTGCGTAACATCAACAACCTTAATGATGAATGGACTTGCAACCGATTACGCTGTCGAAAAGGCGCTGGAAAATCCCAATTTAAAGGTTGGCATCCATCTTGTATTAACTTGGGGAAAACCGCTTCATCCATCTGTACCAAACCTCGTAAAATCAGATGGAACCTTTCGATTTACCAGCGGTTATCGTGATACGGAAGCTCCGAATATTTCAGAAGTCGAATTGGAATGGCGCGCACAGCTGGATGCTTATTTAGCAACAGGCTTGCCGCTTGATCATATCGACAGCCATCATCACGTTCATGGCTGGCCTCCTTTAAAAAATCTAGTAATCAAGCTTGCCAAAGAATACGAGGTTCCTGTGCGTTATGTTGATTCCATAGCAGATCATCCGGAAATATGCTGGACAGATACGCTGTGGACTGGTTTTTATAAAGAAGGGATTACTGATGATTTATTTGATGTTCTTCAAAAAGAAAATGGAACATCGATTGAAGTAATGACCCATCCCGGGCAAGTGGATGATGATTTAAAGAAAGTCAGCTCCTACACGGATGACCGTGAAAAGGAAATAGAAATTCTCAGCAGGATAGAAGTTCCTGATTGGGCAAAGCAACAATAAAACGAAACTTCATTAGGAATTTTACGGACGATTCTCTTTGATAAGAAAAAGAAATCCAAACGTTATCAACATTCTTTCTACAGAATTTGAGATGTTTGGATTTCTTTTATTATGAAGTATTTTCTCAGGTAAGAAAATAGCTGATAATGGATAAAAGCACCGCAAAGCCCATAATAAAGCTGACTGCCATAAAATGACGGCGACGTCCCATAACAACTACCGCAATGTATTCTCTGACCATGGCATTCGGCCAATAGTAAAATGCTGTTTTTGAACCAATCCCCTGGCTGTCCAATCCAGCTTTTCGTGCATAAATCCCAGCACGGAATAAATGAAAATTATTCGTTGCGAAAATACTCTGGTACGTTCCTTCTCCACTCAAGTTATCCATGATTCTTTTGGAAAACCTCATATTTTCATACGTGCTGACTGATTTGTCTTCTTGAATCGTATCTTCCACTGGTATTCCTTTTTCTACAGCATAGTTTTGCATGGCTTCGGCTTCTGGAAGTCCTTCATCCGGGCCCTGTCCCCCGGAAAAGATAATTTTCGGCGGAACCGTAACTTTTTTCTGCTGATGATAAAATTCAATCGCTTTATCAATTCTGCTGGCCAACAATGGAGGCACCCGGTCATTAATCAACCCGCTCCCCAATACAATAATAAAATCTTGATTCCGTTTTGGACGGCTCCATTGATTCAGTCCATAAGCTGTTAAAAAGTTAAACATATGCAAGAAAACATAGATAACAACCAAACTGGCTCCTCCAAATAGCGGATGCAAATACTCCGGGAAAAACTGTGTCGGATTGACCATATTGATAATAATCAATGTAAGTATGCCTATGGCCATAATCAATGTTAAGGAATTCCTGAATCGTTTTCCTTCCTTCCCCATCAACACTTTGGCATTGTAAAATAACCCGCCAATTAATGCGAGCACACCAAACGGAATCATCAAAATCAAAAGTAAAGCAGGAAAAACCAGCACGATATACTGATAGGGCCCATCGATGTAAATATAAAAGAATGCGCAAAAGAAAAAGAAAGTGATTAAAAAGCCATTAAACAGAAGCCCATTAATCAGCTTACGCGGATCCCGAAGATAGCTGATCAGAAATAGAATTAAAAATAATAGCGGTATGGAAGCAATAAAATATATCAAATACACGCACCCCTTTCCAGCTGTTGTCATTGACCTCTCTACTATCTAAGAAGAAGGAAGTTCTTTCATTATAAGCTTTTCTATGGATGAAAGCATTATTTGTTTCAAAATAATTATGTGGTAGAATATATCTAATTAACAGTTAAAGGCGGAGACTTCTATGCATAAACTAACCTATTTTTTCATCGCCCTTTTTCTTTTAACAGCATGCACACCCTCTCCTGATTCGAATACAAGCAGTCCCCACTCTCAAAGAAACATCTCACTGAGCGAGAAGGAAACGGATTGGATTCAACCACATATTACGATTTCTGCAATTGGAGATATTTTAATCCATGACCGTGTATATGACGATGCCTGGGATGGAGAAATATATGATTTTAAACCGATGCTTGCTGAAGTTTTAGATTATTTAAGGGAACCGGAAATCACTGTTGCCAATCAAGAAACCATTATGGGCGGGGAATCTATCGGCTTATCAGGGTATCCTAATTTCAATAGTCCAGTTGAAATTGGAGATGCTTTACAGGATGCTGGCGTCGATATCGTCACCATGGCCAATAATCATACATTAGACAGTGGCGAAGAAGCGATTCAAAACGCCATTGCCTATTATCAAGAAATCGGAATGCTTTACACGGGAAGCTTCCAAAGTAAAAAGGATCAGTCTGAAATCAGGGTAATAGAAACAGAACAGAATATTTCTGTTGCTTTTCTAAGCTATACATATGGAACGAACGGCATGCCTATCCCAGAGGGAAAACCTTATCTCGTTAATTTGATTCAAAGAGAGCAGATCAAAGAAGAAGTTGAAAAAGCAAACGAGCTGGCAGATGCAACAATTATCAGTCTGCATTTTGGCGAAGAGGAAGCGCGAATGCCTAATCAGAAACAAAAGGATTTAGCACAGTATGCTGCAGATCTTGGCGTGGATGTCGTGATTGGTCATCACCCGCATGTTCTCCAGCCGATAGAATGGCTGGAAGGAAAAGAAGGAAACCAGACATTAATTGCTTATTCGTTAGGAAACTTCCTTTCCGGTCAATATCAGTTTTACAATCGTATTGGCGGAATTTTAGAATTTGATTTGGTGAAGGAGGAAGATGAAGTGCTTGTTCAAAACCCCCGCTTCCAACCGACCTTTGTGGAGTTTGAAGAAGAAGAAGATGGCGATACCATGAAAGATATACAAGTTGTTCCATTAGAACAAGCATCTGAGGAGCAGATAGAGAATCTTGATGACGTTTATTCTGAAATGCAAGACCATATGACACAGTGGATGCCTGAATTGGATTGGATGAATTTGTCTAAATGACACATGCAACGCTTCCTGAAAAAACACAGCAGGAACTCGGAATATCCAACACATTACTTCGAATTTCAGTCGGGATTGAGGATGCAGAAGATTTAATGGAAGATCTGGAAAAGCATTACAATAAGGGTTATTAAAAATAACGGTGGCTAGAATGTCTAATTCTGTTCACATCCACCGAGTAAATGAACTATAAACCGTGCTAAAAGTGACCAACTCATGAAAACGCTTAAAATCTTGTTGACTTCAAGATGTTGTCATGATAGATTGTATGTGTTAATTAAAAATAATTTATACAAATTTAGGAATGTTACCTATTTGGGCATAACCTGAGCGAAATAGAAGGATGCAATCCCTTTGCGTCTATTCTTATTCGTTCAGGTTTTTTATTTGTAAAAATGATCATCTCATTAGCTCAGAATAAGTAATCATCTTGGAAGTTGTGCATAAAGACATTAAACGGCTGAATTATTCGCCTCTTCACTTTCATCTGTTGTATCTCTAAATAAGCCTTGATTAAATAGTTAAAACCCATGTTGTAAGATTTATGCGTGTTTTCTCGACTGCTGTAACGGTTGATCAGAAACGGCATTTCTTATATTCAAACAGATAAAGCTTACATGTTTTTTGTCTCAAAAAAAAACCATTATGTTCGCTTCCTAAAAAAGGAAAGCGCTTCCATTTAAATCCAAAAAAGGATAATGACTAGATTCATGCGCAGAAAATACTTGTGAAAGGAGGTAAGATTCATTTTGAATGCCAAGCCTTCGTTTGTGAAGCTATTCTGAGCAAAAGAGATATTCATTATATAAAATATAAAAAAGGATGGTAGCTATGAAGAATAAAAAGTTAATTCTTTTTTTAATTGGTTTATTGGCAATAGCAGCAGTATTAGGAGCTTGCACCAATCCATCTTCTGATGATGCAGAGACTGACAGTCCAGAAGAAACGGAAGCAGCAGAGAAAACGGAGACCACGAATAAGAGTGCCACTTCGCTAGAGTCATTATTTGATACTGATATTACAAGCTTGGAAACTGTTAACGTGGTGGATGAAGATATGGAATGGCGCTATTACGATGATGACAAGGACCCAAATGCCGGAACTTGGTATGAAGGTTGGAATAAGCGTAATGGCTGGGCATATCCTGAAGGCTGGTTAGACTGGGGCACCATTCCAATGGAGTTTACAGAAGAAGATTGGCCAACCTATGAAGGAACTGTATTTAGTACCAGCCCCGAAACAGATGGACAAGTGTTAGCGACAACGGAGGATGGTAAAGCAAAAAGTACTTACTTCTTACGCCATACGTTCACACTAACCCAAGAACAAGCGGAAAGTATTTATGCACTTGAAATTACCGCTCGTTACAATGATGCAATGACAATGTATATCAACGGAAGTCCTGTAGGAGGTTTCCATAATATCCCAACCAATAATTATTCTGAAAATATGGAATATGGAGCTCAAGAAGAAGTTGCTGATGGGGAATTTATTGAAGAAACCTTTATTGTAGATGATGTTTCAAGTATTACCAATGGTTATGTACCCGGTGAGTATGAAGAAGTTTACGATGAAGAGGAGGATATGACAACGCATGAATTAAGTGAAGCAACAACAGATGATGACGGCAATACCTTTATGAACATTACGATTGCTGTTGAGTTGCATGCGTATGACCCAGACGATAACGAAACCAGCTTTGAATTAGTGGACGTCATCCTTAATCCGGATGAGACCGAGCTGGCAGCAGACAGTGAAGCTGTGAAGAATGTTTCTGTCAATACAGGGGCAGACGAAGGCAGCATTAATTTTACTTGGAATGCTTTATCCTCTGAAACAGGATATGTAGAAGTTGTTGAAGGAACAGATCCTGAAGCATTTTCTATAGAAGATGCCACTGTTTATGAAGCAGATTCCACAGAACTAGCTTATACGAAATTTACAGAGACAGATTATTACACTAACAAAGCAACTGTCGAAGTGGAACGTGATACCGATTACCTCTATCGTGTCGGTAACGAAGACGGCTACTCGCAAGTCTTTCCACTGCGTACACAAGATATCGCGGATGGTTACGAGGCAATTTTCTTAGCAGATGCTCAGATTGGTACCGGCACGATTCCAACCGATGTTTTTGGATGGGAAGAAACATTAGCGCATGCGTTTGAAACTGCGCCAGATGCTAGTATGATTCTAAACGCAGGTGACTTTGTAGATGCACCAGATAAAGAAAGTGAATATGATGCATATTTTGAGCCAGAGATTCTAGCTTCTTATCCAACTGCATCCGCCGTAGGAAATCATGATGTTGCTCCAAACTATAAAAATCACTTTAATGAGCCCAATTTAACGTCATATGGTGAAGATGAGGCAAGCAGTGATTACTACTTCACTTATGGTAATGTTTTATATTTGGTGTTGAATGCCAATAATATGAATAACGAAGAACATGTTCAATTCTTGGAAGAAACAATGGAAGAGACAGCCGATCAAGAATTTGACTGGAAAGTGTTGATGTTCCACCAATCCATTTACGCGGCCGGCAAACAATCGGAGAGTGAGGATGTGCCTATTCGACGTGATGTTTTAGTCCCTGCTATTGATGAGTCAGGCATTGATGTTGTATTAATGGGGCATGATCATGCTTATGCCAGAACCCATCAAATGCATAACTTTGAACCGGTTGAAGATGTTGAATTTGAAGATGAGAATCAGACAGCTGCTGTGAATCCAGAAGGAACATTGTATATAACAAGCAGCTCTGCCAGCGGCAGTAAGTATTATGATTTAGTAGAAGAATACGACTACTTGGCTTTCAGAGAGCAATTTTATGTACCAACCTTCTCTCATATCAGCTTTACTGAAGACACATTTGCGATCACATCTTACCGCACTGATACAATGGAAGAATTTGATTCTTATACGATTAGAAAATCAGAATAGATTATATAAAAGTCGCGGTTCCTTTTATTCAGGGACCGCGGCTATTATATTCAATCATCCCCCCACTCCATAAGATAACTCCTTTTAAAGGAATCTATATTGGAGTATTTCAATTGAATATCTTCCTCATTTATCAAGGCTTTGGAGCATTTTTCTATTCTTCAGCCGTCAAACTCCCGAGACACTGCTAAAAGTGACCAATTATTGAAAACGCTTAAATATTTATTGACTTCCTATAAAAGTCATGCTAAGTTATAGTTGTTAATTAACAAAACAATTGTATATACAACTTTAGGAATGTTACCTATTTTGGGCATAACCTGAACCGGATTGAAGACGCACTATCTCTGTGTCTATATCAATTGGTTCAGGTTTTTTATTTGGAAAATTTCACTATAAACCAGAAAGCAGGGAGAGACATGAAATACGAACAATTAGCTAAAGATATTATTGAAAATGTCGGCGGAAAAGAAAACGTTTACAGTGTTGTGCATTGTATTACTCGGTTACGTTTCAAGTTAAAAGATGAAAGTAAAGCACAAACAGAAGTATTGAAGAATATGGACGATGTTGTAACCGTTATGAAAAGCGGCGGACAATATCAGGTCGTTATCGGGAATCATGTGCCTGATGTGTATCAGGCAGTAGTGCAGGTTGGCGGCTTCGAAGCACGGGGAGAAGTTGATCCAGATGATGGCAACCAAGAAAAGCAAAGCTTATTAAACCGTTTTATTGATTTAATTTCGGGAATATTCACACCAATACTTGGTGTTTTGGTTGCAACAGGAATGATAAAAGGATTTAACGCCCTGTTTCTTTCTGCAGGCTGGCTGGAGGATACTTCAGGTACTTACCAGCTATTAAACGCAGCAGGCGATTCATTATTTTACTTCCTGCCTATTTTCCTAGGTTATTCAGCCAGTAAAAAATTTGGTTTGACTCCGTTTATAGGGATGGCAATTGGTGCCTCCCTCGTTTATCCAGCATTATCAGGAATAACAGAGGGAGAACCGCTTTATACACTATTTACAGGGACCATCTTTGAATCCCCTGTTCATATCACCTTTTTGGGCATACCTGTTATTTTAATGAGCTATGCATCATCCGTTATACCAATTATTCTGGCAACTTTCTTTGGCTCTAAAGTAGAAAAAGGCTTAAAAAAGGTTATGCCAAGTGTTGTCAAAGCATTCTTAGTTCCATTTTTCACTATCTTAATTGTCGTACCTATTACTTTCCTGGTAATCGGTCCAATCGCTACCTGGGCGGGCCAAGCGTTAGGTGCAGGAATTACTTGGATTTATGATTTAACACCTCTTGTTGCCGGGCTTCTTCTTGCAGGGTTTTGGCAAGTGTTCGTTGTATTTGGATTACATTGGGGAATTGTTGCAGTTGGAATCAATAATCTGGCAGTTGCCGGACAAGACCCGCTTCTTGGAATAACATTCGCAGCTTCCTTTGCTCAAATCGGGGCTGTATTGGGAGTATGGATTAAAACAAGAAAACAATCGTTAAAAACACTGAGTTTTCCAGCATTTATTTCAGGTATATTCGGGATAACAGAACCCGCTATCTACGGTATTACCCTTCCATTGAAAAAGCCATTTATTATGAGCTGTATTGCTTCTGGTATTGGCGGTGCAATTCTTGGACTTGCCGGTACAAAGATTTATATGATGGGTGGTCTAGGAGTGTTTGGTTATATCAACCGCATCAATCCGGAAGGCATCGATTTTGGATTCTGGGGAGCTGTTATTGCTACTATTGTAGCCTTTGTATTAGGCTTTGTTTTAACCTATCTGTTTGGAGGCGTACGTGCCAACGAAGAAAAAACTCCTGTAACGGAAGCTGTCGATTTGGATCAGCCAGAGGACGTTTTACCTGGATCAGGCATGGAATTAAAAAAACAAATGATTGCAAGTCCATTAACTGGAGAAGTAAAAGCATTAGAACAAATTGAAGACATTGCCTTTTCATCTGGAGCGCTCGGTAAAGGGGTAGCTATTGAACCAACTGAAGGAAAACTGATTGCTCCTGTGTCTGGAACGATTTCAGCAATATTTCCAACCAATCATGCGATAGGAATCACCTCCGATCAGGGTGTAGAAATTTTAATCCATATTGGCATGGATACGGTACAATTAGACGGAAAATATTTTACCGGTCACATTGAACAAGGTGCTAAAGTGGAACAAGGCCAATTATTAATTGAATTTGATATCGAACAAATCAAAGAAGCCGGCTATCCGCTGACAACACCTATTATCGTAACAAATACCGAAAATTATGCTCGCGTCTTATCGACGGAAGAAAAAAATATTCAAAGAAAAGATCATTTGATTACTGTAGAAAATTAAAGGTTTACCGAGGAGAGGAAAGTGATTATTCCTCTCCCCTTCTAACAATATTTAAAAGGAGTTTTTTGATATGACGAATACATTTCCAGAAGATTTTTTATGGGGCGGAGCAATCGCTGCCTGCCAAGCAGAAGGTGCATGGAATGAGGGAGGAAAATCATTAACCATTCCAGACATCATGAAATATGAAGTAATCGATAGATCCAAACCTACAAAACAAAAAATAATCAACAGAGAAACCATTGAAGCTGCAAGAAATGACGAAGACCCTACCTACTATCCGAAAAGACGAGGGATTGATTTTTACCGCACGTATAAAGAAGATATCGCATTATTTTATGAGATGGGTTTTAGTGTTTTCCGGCTTTCGATCTCATGGGCCAGAGTTTTCCCTAATGGAGACGACGCTGAACCGAATGAAGAAGCATTACATTATTATGACCAAGTCATTGAAGAATGCTTAAAATACGGAATAGAGCCTTTAGTTACCATCTCTCATTTCGATATGCCAATCGTATTGATTGATAAATTTGGCGGCTGGTACAACAGGAAATTAGTTGATCTCTATGTAAATTATGCGGAGGTTCTATTCAAACGGTATAAAGGAAAAGTAAAATATTGGATCACGTTTAATGAAATCAATATGAGCATTAAAGCAGGACCAAAAACATTAGGAATACTCAATGAAGGACAAGCGAATTATGAAGAAATGCTGTTCCAGGGGTTACATCATCAGTATGTAGCAGCCGCTCTGTCTACAAAACTGGCGCATGAGATTGATCCCGATAATCAAATCGGCTGTATGGTAGCGTACTTCACAACGTATGCTCATACATGCGCACCTGAAGATGTTCTGGCTATGCAGGAGGATGACCAGCTTCGAAATCTGATGTATTTAGATATTCAGGCAAAAGGATATTATTCTCTTTTCGCTAAAAAATATATGAGAGATAATCATATTGAATTAAAGATGGAAAAAAATGATTTAGAGCTATTAAAAACATATACCGCTGACTTTATCGGTTTCTCTTATTATATGTCCATGGTGTCCAGCGCCAATGCGGAAAACCTTGAATTAACAGCTGCCAATGTGACCAATGTGCTTAAAAACCCTCATTTAGAAGCGAGTGACTGGGGTTGGCAAATCGATCCTAAAGGCTTACGATACACATTAAATCATCTATATGATCGTTATGAAAAACCATTGTTTATTCTTGAAAATGGAATTGGAGCACTTGATAAATTGAATGATGATGGTACGGTCCATGACGAATACCGGATTGCATATCTCGCGGAACACTTTAAACAGATGCGGGAAGCAATCAACGATGGAGTCGACCTTTTCGGTTACACGATGTGGGGGCCAATCGATATTATCTCATCAGGCACCTCGGAAATGAAAAAACGCTATGGTTTTATTTACGTGGATCAAGACGATTTAGGCAATGGAACCAAGAAAAGATATCGTAAGGATTCGTTTTATTGGTTTAAAGATGTAATTGCGACAAATGGGGGAAAACTCTAGAAGACGCAGAGAGAAAGGTTAAATGCAGCATCTTGGAATGTATACCCGCAAACATAAATAAGAGAAGTTCCGAATAAGTTACGGCAATCTATCTTTCGTGTTTGCGATGATATACATTCAGCTGTAACAACCTAAACAAAAAATGCCTGATATGGCTGCTGATTTATCAGCTTCTAAGCAGGCAAAAATCTTTTACTTCCCAGAGTTTATGAAAACGATTAAAAAATTTATTGACTTCCTATAGCACCCGTGATAAATTATAGGTGTTAATTAACAAAACAATTGTATATACAACTTTAGGAATGTTACCTATTTTGGGCATAACCTGAACGGAATGGAAGGATGCAATCTCTTTGCGTCTATTCTAATTCGTTCAGGTTTTTTATTTGCAATCAGTCATTCAAATAAAATTAGAAAGCGGGGAAAAAGATGAAGTACGAGCAGTTAGCTAAAGAGATTATTGAATTAGTCGGCGGCACAGAGAACGTAAATAGCGTAACACACTGTGTGACAAGACTCCGTTTCCGATTAAAGGATTCCCAAAAAGCGGATCGAAAGGCATTAGAAAATCATGAAGATGTCGTCACTGTCCGGGAGAGTTCCGGACAATACCAAGTCGTCATCGGCAACCATGTTCCGGATGTTTACAAAGCGGTCGTTGCTGTAGGCGGTTTCGAAAATGAAAAACAAGAAGATGACAATGAAGCAAAGGATGACGAGAAAAAAGGGTTATTCTCCAGCTTCATCGATATTATCTCGAATATCTTCATCCCAGTTCTCCCTTTACTAATGGCAACAGGTATTATCAAAGGGTTTAACTCGATGTTCATTGCGCTGGGCTGGTTAGAAGATACCAGTGGTACGTCGCAAATACTGAATGTAATTGGTGATGGCTTCTTCACATTCTTACCTATTTTCTTAGGTTACACAGCCATGAAAAAATTTGGCGGCACACCTTTTCTTGGTATGGCCATTGCTGCTGCGCTTGTTCACCCGAACCTCGCAGGAATCGGGGAAAGCGAACCATTCATGACATTATTCAGCGGGACGATTTTAGAATCTCCTGTACAAGTATCCTTTTTAGGTATTCCAATTATCTTAATGAGCTATACCGCTTCCGTGGTACCGATTATTCTATCCACTTACTTTGCAGCTAAAATAGAACGCTGGTTTGCGTCGGTTATTCCACAAGTGGTGAAGTCGTTTATCGTGCCATTCTTAACATTGCTTATCATTGTACCATTAACGTTTATTGTTATTGGCCCTATCGCAACATGGCTGGCACAATCCATTGGATATGCCATCCAAACAGGCTATGAAGCTGTCCCAGTCATTGCTGGTATCGTTGTTGGCGGATTCTGGCAGGTATTAGTTATTTTCGGAATTCATTGGGGAATTATTCCGATTTACTATAATAACTTAGCCGTGCAAGGGTTTGACATGCTGATTGCGATGACATTTGCTGCTTCCTTCGCACAAATCGGTGCAGTACTTGCTGTCTGGATAAAAACAAAAAATAAAAAACTAAAAAGGCTCAGCTTCCCTGCCTTTATCTCCGGGTTCTTTGGTGTAACAGAGCCTGCGATTTACGGGATTACCCTGCCGTTGAAAACACCATTTGTTATGAGCTGTATCGGATCTGCCGCTGGTGGTGCGATTATTGCTATGACAGGTGCGGCGCTTTACAGTGCAGGACCTTTGGGTGTATTTAAAATCCCGACATTTATCCATCCGGAAAACGGCATTGACGGCGGTTTCTGGGGTATGCTGGTATCCATCATTGTAGCATTTATCGTTGCCTTCGTATTAACATACTTCTTTGGCCGTATTAATCAAAAAGAAAATACCGAAGCGGTCGTCGGTGATGAAAAAATGCAGGAGGAAGTTCAAGACCAAGCATTGGCGGAAGATGATGCGAATCAGACCAATCAAGAGATTACCGTCCAAAATGAAAATATTTTAAGCCCTGCTAATGGAGATATCATTCCATTAACATCCGTTCCAGATGACGTATTTGCTTCCGAAGCAATGGGTAAAGGAGTTGCGGTCCAACCAAGTGACGGCCGGATGTACGCTCCGGCAAACGGGGTCATTACCACACTCTTTAAAACGAATCACGCTATCGGTATGACCACAGACAATGGTGCTGAAATTCTGATTCATATTGGAATGGACACTGTAGAATTAGATGGAAAGTTCTTTGAAGCACGTATTAAGCAAGGGGATACAGTGAAAGCAGGAGATTTGCTGGTTGAATTTGATATAAATCAAATCAAAGAGGCTGGATATTCTGTCGTCACCCCTATCGTCATCACGAATACAAAGGCTTATAATGAGCTTGAAATTGTGTCGGGTGATACAATAATGAAAGAAGATGTATTAATTATTACAAAAGTGTAGAAGGAATATTTATAAAAAACGCAAGGAGGAATTTTCATGACAAATAATAAACGATTTCCAGAAGGTTTTCTATGGGGCGGCGCTATTGCTGCCAACCAAGTAGAAGGTGCTTATCTTGAAGATGGAAAAGGACTGACAAACGTTGACTTGCTCCCTACCGGAGAGAAAAGAAGAGGAATAATGGAAGGCCACATCACCGATCTCAAGCCGAATCCAGAAGATTTCTACCCTAGTCACGAAGCGATTGATTTTTATCACAACTATAAAGAAGATATCGCCTTATTCGCAGAGATGGGCTTCAAATCATTTAGACTCTCTATCTCATGGGCACGTATTTTCCCAAATGGAGATGACGCAGCTCCTAATGAAGCAGGTCTTCAATTTTATGATGATTTGTTTGATGAGTTACGTAAACACAATATTGAACCCGTTGTAACCATCGCACACTTTGATGTACCTGTATCCCTGATTGAACGGTATAACAGCTGGGAAAGCAGAAAACTCGTTGATTTATTTGAAAAATATTCGATTACGATTTTCGAGAGATACAAAGACAAAGTAAAATACTGGATGACTTTTAATGAAATCAATATGCTGCTGCACCTTCCATTCATGGGAGCAGGTATCGTCCTTAAAGAAGGAGCTAACCGCGACCAGGTACTTTATCAGGCTGCCCACCACCAGCTTGTAGCAAGCGCCAAAGCGGTAAAAGCATGTCATGAGATTATTCCAGATGCACAAATCGGCTGTATGCTTGCTGCAGGTATGTTCTATCCATATACAAGCAATCCGGATGATGTTTTCAAAGCAATGGAGAAAGACCGTGAATCTTTCTTCTTCATTGATGTGCAGTCACGAGGAGAATATCCAGGCTATGCGAAACGTTTCTTTAAAGATCATAATCTGAATATCAAAATGGAACCGGAAGATGAGCAAATCTTAAAAGACAACACTGTGGATTATATTGGATTTAGCTATTATTCCAGCCGGACAACCAGTACCGACCCAGAGGTTCTTAAAAATGCTACAAGCGGCAATGTCTTTGGTTCCGTATCCAATCCTTATGTTTCTAAATCGGAATGGGGCTGGACAATCGATCCAAAAGGCTTCCGCATTACAGCTAACCAGCTGTATGACCGCTATCAAAAGCCATTATTTGTTGTAGAAAATGGCCTTGGCGCGAAGGATGAAATAAATGCAGATGGGACTATCACCGACGATTATCGCATCGACTATTTGAAAAAACATCTTAATGAAATGGGAGAGGCAATCGAGGATGGCGTGGACATCATCGGCTATACAAGCTGGGGCCCAATTGATATTGTCAGTGCGTCTACTGGTGAAATGAAAAAACGCTACGGTTATATTTATGTAGACCGTGATAACGAAGGTAATGGCACATTAAGCCGTACGAAAAAGAAAAGCTTTGACTGGTATAAAAATGTCATTGCGACCAATGGCGAAGAGCTGTAATAACGATGAAACCCCCGAATGGATTCGGGGGTTTTTTGTGCTTGAATTTCTTATTTTGCAGGTAAAGCTAAAAGAAGAAGAAATACCTTACGTATTTTTTTCAATCAACATCCCCAAATATTTTTCAAAGTTTATCCCTTCTATTTCAGGAATCTTTTCTTTCGATGAATCCTGAATAGCTTCTTTGAGGAATGCGACAGCAAGCTGTACAGCATTTTCCAGGTTATCTTCACGCATGATGCTCCCCATCATGACGGAAGCAAATAAATCGCCAGTACCTGAATAGCTTTTCCCGTTATACTCCATCTCATGGTAAAATGTTTTATTCTTATCTAAATACAAGTTACCGATAAACTGCTCTTTTGAATCAATTGACGGAGGATTCACACCAGTAATAATGACTTCAGCGCCCGTTGCTTGCTGCAGGTTATTCCCTGCTTCCTTCAATGCTTCCATATAATCCTTGCCATTTGAATAGCTATGTAACTTCTCATAAGATAATCCAGACAATAAACAGCATTCTGTCACATTTGGTGTAATCACATCTGCATGTCTCACTAATTCTTTCATTTCCTCCAATAATCCCCCGGTAAAAATCTTATAGACTTCTCCATCATCCCCCATGACAGGATCTACCAGTAACCTTGTTTCTTTCGTATAAAACGTATCTAAAAAATGAAAAATATTTTTGATTTGCTCTCCACCAGTTACAAATCCAGTAAATATTCCATCAAATGTTTCCCCGAGCTTACTCCATTCCTCTGTAAAATGGTTCATTCTAGAAGTGAAATCTTCCCAAAAATAACTCGGATAAGCCGTTTGTGCAGATAAAACTGCTGTTGGCAAAGGGCAGGCTTGAACACCCATGACGGAAAGAACAGGGATTGCAGCAGTTAAAGAGCATTTCCCAAAGGATGACAAATCTTGAAGTACAGCAACTTTTTTCATATGAACCTCCTTGAACGAACTGAAACTTTTTCTATTTTATCATTTGAAGATTGGCTTGTCATTAAAGGTAATAGGCGATATTGGCGGGAACGGATCGTTTATTTCAGATTACATAATCGTTTTCAGCTCATCAATCAACTGACCCTGTTATTTTTTCATAAATTGACACTTAAAGTTAGGTCAATATTCTGCTAAAGTAATAAAAATAATTCAAGTTAGGAAGGTTTGAATATGGAGAATACACCAGCTTATTTAATGACACGTAAAAAAACACAAGACTTAATCATTACTTCTATGCTAATCGCGCTCATTTTTATTTCTACAGCATTTCTAAATTTCAGACTGCCGATTGCTGCAAATGGAGGGCTCGTACATATGGGTACAGCGATGCTTTTTATTGCCTCTATTTTATTCGGACCAAAAAAAGGTGCCTTGGCCGGAGCAATCGGAATGGGTTTATTTGATATGATCGGGGGATGGCTATTGTGGACTCCTATAACAATTATAGCGCGCGGGCTGCAAGGTTACATCGTTGGTAAAATTGCCTGGTTTCAAGGCCGCAAAGGAAATAGCATCGCTTTAAACATGACAGCAACAATTGTTTCTGTTCCATTTATGATTGCTATTTATTACATTGGTGAGTCCATTATATACGGAAACTGGATTACACCACTGGCTTCTATACCTGGGGATATCGTCCAAAGTGTCCTGGGCATTCTGATAGCTATCCCAATTTGCGTTGCTTTAAAGAAGGTTTATTATTTTAAATAAATCAAAGAGGCTGTTGCACAATCAGTTACCTGATCGTACAGCAGCCCCTTTTCACTTCCCATCTATTTATACCATTGTAGTCCAGCCTAACCCAGCCTTTAAATATCCTCTACTCTGTAACCTTTGCACTTTCCTGCAAAGTTAACAATTGAATAATTGTTTTCATCACGGCGTCTTCTTCATTAGAGCGCGTAATAAAATTGGCAGCATCTTTTAATTCTTCAACTGCATTTCGAACGGCGAAACTATATTCCGCTCTGTTCATCAATTCTATATCATTATAACCATCACCGAAGGCAAGGGTTTCTTCCGGAGAAACATTCAACATCCGCTGCAGCTGTTCAACGGTCGTTCCTTTATGAACATTTGCATCTGCAATATCAATCCAGGCTGCTTCTGAAGCCACAATATAAGCTGATTCAAAAAAAGGTGCTAATTTTTCTCTTGTTTCAAAACAATTCAAGGAAGGGTCATGAATCGTTATCTTAACAAAATCATCCGTTATTTCCTTAAAATCAGCAACCTGTCTGACCTGCGCATAAGACCCTCTGACAATCGCTGCTTCTTCCTGGGAAATGTCCTGTTTAACGACTGCTGCCTCTTTTGTGCATGCAATAATCGTATGCTCCAGACTTATTTCCTCAAGCAGCTGGATAATTTCCAGTCCTAATTTATTGTTTAGCAGTGATTCATAAACAAATTCACCATTGTGCTTGATTCGTGTGGCACTGTCCCCTAAAATCCATAAATCATTTGCATCCTCACCAAACAGTTCCTCGACACGCTCGCATTGTTTGCCCGTAACAGGCGCAAAAACAACGTCTTTTTCATGCATTATCTTTTTTACATCATTGTACAAATTTCTGTTAAAATCACCGCGGTTATTTAAGAATGTTCCATCCATATCCGTCAGCACTAATTTAATCATGTGAATATCCCCTTCATTTAAAAACAGATACCCAGCGCCGGGTATCTGTTTTTTTCGATTCATGTAAGAAAGCATACAACATGTTAGCTTTACACTTTTCTCACCTTACAACTTCCAGCACCTGTATTAATTCACGCTTACTTCTTCTTGGAAAAATTGAGGAAGATGTGTTTTATGCGCCTCCATCATCTCATCAATAATTTGTTTCGCAATCTTATCACTTGGCGTTAACGGATTAATTGTTAAAGCAAGTACCGCTTTATCATAATCTCCGGTCACAGCTGCCTCTGCTGAAATACGCTCAAAGGACTTAATTTGCTGCACAAGTCCGCGGGCAGCAACAGGAAGATCTCCAACCGCCAATGGGACAGGACCGTCTTTTGTAATCACACAGCTGACTTCAACCGCTGATTCAGCAGGGATACTCGCAATGGCACCACGGTTCATTGTGTTTACTGGTTGAATATCACGCTTGTCATTGTAGATAGATGTAATCAACCGAACTGCTGCATCGGAATAATATGCTCCGCCTCGTTCTTCTAATTGAGGTGGTTTGATACTAAGGTTTTCATCTTTATAAAGTTCAAATAATTCTTTTTCCAATGCCTGAACGACTTCCGCACGCGTACCTTCTGTTTTAGAGCTTTCGATCGCTTTATCTAACATTTCTTTCGATTTATAATAATACATATGATATGGGCATGTTAACGCATCTAACGCTTGAATAAATTCAGGCTCCCAGCCCATGCCATCAATATTTTTAACGAAGCTGGAGTTTTCCGGATCAGATAATTTTTCAATTACCTCTTTCTTCACACTTACTCCATCCAGATAAACTTCTAACCCATATACCATATGATTCAGTCCTGCAAAATCAATCCGAATCCGGGAATGATCGACATCTAATAATTTAGCGACCCCCATCTCCATACCGATTGGCACATTACATAGACCGACCACTCTATCAATATTGGAATAGCGCAATACAGCTTCTGTAACCATACCGGCTGGATTTGTAAAGTTAATCAGCCATGCATTTGGGCAAAGCTCTTCCATATCTTTTGTAATTCCCAAAATAACTGGAATCGTACGCAGTCCTTTAAACAGGCCGCCAGCTCCATTTGTTTCTTGACCAAGTACACCATATTTCACTGGAATGCGCTCATCCTTGGCACGTGCATCTAAACCGCCGACACGGAATTGCGTTGTTACAAAATCAGCATCCTTCAGAGCCTCTCTGCGGTCCAATGTTAAATGTACATCGATTGGAAGACCTGCCTCTTTAATCATTCGTTTTGCAAGGTTCCCGACAATCTCCAGTTTTTCTTTCCCTGTCTCCACATCGACTAACCAAAGCTCGCTTAGTGGAAATTCATCATACCGTTTAATAAATCCTTCTACTAATTCCGGAGTATAACTTGATCCGCCGCCAATTGTTGCAATTTTTATACCTTTCGCCATCCTTTACACCTCCAAAAATTTTAAAAACATATCAATCTATCTAACTCTATAAAAAGAAGAAACTGAACTTATATATTAATTGTATCAATATTTAATCAGATATAAATAGAAAGGGAGCATTTCGTTTGTAATAACAAGAGAAGTCATTCGTTACAAAGATGTAACAACCTGTGTTATAATGGTTAATAGAGTTAATTTCTTATTAAAAGGAGAAGTGTGCACCATGTTTACACAGGAGATGATTGCTTCATTCAATGAGTTAGAAACTTCTTTGTATAACTACATCAGTAAAAATAGTGAAAAAGTTGCTTATATGCGCATTCGTGAGCTTGCTGATGAAACCCATGTCTCCACAGCTACTATCCTGCGCTTTTGCAGAAAAATAAATTGTGAAGGTTTTTCCGAATTTAAAGTAAAGCTGAAAATGCACCTGGAAGAAAATAAAAAGACAATTTTAAAGGATACACAGCATGCTGTAACAGAATTTTTTGACCGGACACTGAAGGGCGATATCGAAGAAGACATTAAAGAGGCTGCAAAGCTGTTAAGCAAAGCTGATAATGTCATTTTTATCGGAATAGGAACCTCAGGAATCCTTGCCGAATATGGATCAAGGTATTTTTCAAGCTTAGGTAAATTTTCGATGTATATTAAAGACCCGCTTTTTCCGGTCCATTCCAGCCTGCGTTATAATAGCACTGTCATTGCTCTATCTGTCTCTGGCGAAACAAATTTTGCAATCACGCATCTCAATCAAATGAAACAAGAAGGAAGTAAAATTATTAGTATTACCAACAACAAACACTCTACGATTGCTAAAATATCAGATATCAATATCCCTTACTATGTAACGGAAGAGTGGTTTGAAAACGCGAACATTACCACACAGGTACCTGTTCTTTATATTTTGGAATCGATGGCACATGAGACATATAAGCTGAATGGCTAATACAGAATAAACTTGAAAGGCGTGGTCAGTAAATGACAACGCCTTCCCGATTTTTTGTTAAATTATTTCCTGTGCTAAATTAAATCAATGCGTCTTCTCCTTTTTCCTGATCAACTAACTTCTTATCATACATTTTAATGAATGGAAGCCAAATCAGAAAAGCTACAAATGCACAAAGCACAGAAACAACTGCCGCCATATAACTTCCGCCTGTACTAATAAATCCGCTGATACCTACCGGAGTAGGCCAAGGCATCATAGCGATAATCGATTCAACAAACCCTAATTTAATTGCCCAATAGCCGATGGAAGCTGATACCATTGGAGCTAAGAAGAACGGAATAGCTAAGAATGGATTATAAACAATCGGTAATCCAAATATTAATGGTTCGTTGATATTAAAAATCCCCGGTGCAAGTGCCGCTTTACCTAAAACACTCAATTGCTTCGACTTAGCCATAAATGCAATGAATATACATAGACCTAACGTTGCTCCGGAACCGCCAATCGTTACAAACGCATTATTGAATTCTCCTGCCAGCGGTATGTTCGCACCATCAATATTAGATTGGATATTGGATAGAAAGATTGGTGTCAAGAATCCAAATACAATGGTTGCTCCATGGATACCTACAATCCAAAGGGCATGGACAACAAAGTAGATAACCAGTATACCTAACCAGCTGTTTGTGATATTCACTACAAATCCAAACGGAATTGCTACTAATTTAAATATATCCGTACCTAATGCAATTAAAATACCATTGACCAATAATACAGCAAAAGCAACTAAAAATGCCGGAATCAACGCAGTGAACGATCTGGATACACCCTCTGGTACCGCTTCAGGCATTTTGATAACCCAGTTTTTCTTCACACAGAGCCGGTATATTTGCACGGCTAAGACAGACATCAGAATTGCTGTGAATATTCCTGTCGCTCCTAGACGGCTGACACCGTCTTCAACCATTTGCCATCCATGAACTGTTGTATTGTTCTCGTCAATCTGATGCACGAGAGACATCATGCCATTTTCTAATACGATTTCCGGAATAGTGATGAAAAAGGCAAACATAGATAGTAAAGCTCCGTTTAAAGGACTTAGATTAAGCTCTTCCTCCTCGGCATAAATTTTTGTATATTCGTAACCGATAACAAGACCGAAATAGATTGCCAGTATTCCCATCGTTGCTTTATTCGCTAACATATATAAATCACTGATTCTAAAAAACGTATTATCGAAAAAGCCTTGTAAAAATGTAAGCGTCTGCGGCAATACGTTTAATACTAAAAACATCGAACCTACAATTACAAATGGAATAGAAGCCATCCCGGCAGCCATAATGGCACGTACAATCCGAAAAGATGCAACTTTCCCCATGGGACCCATCAAATATTTTTCCAAAAAAGCAAATACTTTATTTTCTCCGTTTTCTGAAGCCATCGTACTCCCTCATTTCTTTTTATTAATTGACAGCCCTTTCAAAACTTTTAATTCGTTCATAATGCTTGTCTTCATTATGTTTAATCTGATTTAAACGGTAGAGAATCAATGTACTCAGTAATATACCGGCGATCAAAATACTTAAAACCAATATTTTAGATTTCTCTTCCGCTAAAAGAAAGGGAAATAATTGATTGAATGATGAAGTAAAGCATGCCGGTACAATTAAAAGCACATTTGTAACAAGCAAAATGGTAAAGCAATACTTTGTATATTTGACAATATTAGAATGATGACCATATATTTTCACTTGCTCGATTGTACTGATAACCAATACAATCATTAATATCAACGGGATAAAATATAGTGATGAATCACTTATCAACAATGACATGAACCAGTATAAATTAGTAAAAAAGAATAATGCGGAAACATATCTAACTAATAAATACCGATTAAAGTACATCGATTTAATACTTAGCTTTTTCCTATTTAGTTCGATTTGTGCCCTCGCATCGTTTTTCATATTCAAACCCCTCATTTATCTTTGTCGAGTTTTTCATATAGATATAACATTTCTAACGCAACTTCTCTTAATGTCATCGTAGTCATTAAATGATCTTGAGCATGAACCATAATAATTTCCATATTGATGGTTTCTCCGGATGAATACTGCTGCAATAATGCCGTTTGGGACTGGTGCGCTAATAATACTTCTTCATTTGCTTCATCCAGCTTGTCCACGGCATTCTCAAATTCATTATTTCGCATCATTGCAAAGGCTTCATGTATCATGGTTCTCGATGACCCGCTGTGCAAAATGATTTCAAAGGCTACACTTTGTATTTGTTCCTGATTCATTGAATATCCCCCTTTATAGTTGATATAAAGCAATACAAATATTTATTAATAACGGATGATTATTCCGGCAGCTCCTGCAAAATTAAATTACCTAATTTTTCTATCCCCATTGGAATCGGAACATACGCTTGAGGCGGAATATTTACCACTGGTTTACCAACGCGATCGCCAGCTTTTTTCAGATTTTGATAATACATTTTTGTTTGTGGACTTACTAAGAATAAATCAAAATCACTATTCTCTATTTTCTTTCCGCCCTCTGTCGCTGAAACAGCATCCACTTCAATATCATGCTCTTTTCCCTTTAGATATTCTGTTGCTTTTTTCGCCAATAAAGAAGATGACATACCACCTGCACAAATAATTAATGCTTTTTTCATTTTACATTCCTCCATGAAATTCTATTTTTTAGCATCTTGCTCTGTTTCCATAATCAGAAAATTCATAAAGGACTTAGATAGTACTGTTTTTGCGGTACTGGCGGGATTAATTTCTTTTTCATGACAGTATTCCCACGCCCTTCATCGATCTTTTACCTTTATAAATTTCTTACTTAAATTATAATATGTAAGCGCATTCAATTACAGAGACTCTTTTTCCGCTGACACAGGAAATAACTAACACCAAGTTCAGAATAGCATGAAAACACCCCGGGAAGTATTTATCCCGGGGTGTTGTAGCGCCACTCTATTTGATTATTTCAATTAATTGTTCATACGTCTTACATTGCACTATTTCTCTCACCATATTTTTATCGTCCAACAGTTCCATTAATCCCTCATACATTTGTTTTAAATCATTTTTTATATCTTTGCTGATATTTAATTGGACAATTAATTGCACAGACTTATCTCCCCATTGAATAGGCTTTTGAAGCGTAACAATTGACCAGAATGTATCCTCCGTTTGCGGTTCAATCGGGTGAGGAATGGCAACCATATTGCCAAAACTCGTTGGAGAAAAGCTCTCCCTTTGAAGTACCGATTCCAAATAGTGCGCATCAACCTCTCCATCAGATTCCAGTTCTCCACAGATAAAACGTAATACCTCTTCTTTCTCAGCAAAGCACTTTTGAAGATACGTATATTTTTCCCGCAGATACGTATTGGAAATAACATCTCCCTGAATGACGAAATGATTGATTTTATCTAAATCTGTTTCTCCCAGAATCGTGCTGATATGAATAACAGGGACTGGCATCTTTTTCTCAATCGGAATCGTGCTGATGATAAAATCGATGTTATCAAACGAATGCTCGGATAAATTATAGTATTCTGTTGTCCCCATAATATTTAACTGATTTCCAAATTCATTTTGCAGCTTATACATTAAAAGCTGGGCGCTGCCCAGCCCAGATGCACAGACAATTAAGCAGCCCGGTACGTCTTCCTTATTCTTCTTTTTTCTTTCCTGTGCTACCTCAATATGAAGTGCTAAGTAACCAACTTCATTCTCATCCATCGCAATGCCCATTCTTTCTTGTACGGCCTGCGCTCCAATTAATGCTGCATCAAAAGATAATCGGTACTTCGATTTGATTTCTTCCAGCATTGGATTCCGAATATTCATCTTGAATTTATATCGGCTTATTGCTGGTTTTAAGTGTAGACTCATTGCCAACAGCAGTTCTTTGTCATCAGCTAAATGGAATCCAAATTCAGCATCAATCCGTTTCAGCATTTCTTTGACCATTTCTTGAATCTCATCATCAATAACAGAAATAACCTCTGTATGTTGAATCGAAGAATCGGTAATCTTTGTTCCTTGCAAATGTATCGCCAGGTATGCAATCTCGTGTTCAGTAAAGGAAATATACAGTTTTTCCTGAATAGCATTTGCAATTTCTTGAGCAACTAGAAAAACCTTTGATGTCTCTATTTCCTGAAAGTGAGGATGGATCATCTGAACAGAATGACTCTCGCGAATCCGCTTACAAGCAATCGCAATATGCGTGATTAGATTTTGCAGACTAATATCTGAAATAATAATATGATGCTTTCTCAGATTAAACAATACACTGTTTTTAATCATCTCTAACTCTTCTTCAGGTAAAATACCCAACCAGTCAGCCATATTGTCTTTTAAGACAGATTGTTGATTAAACAAATACTCAGAGATGCAGTATCTGATCTGCGTTTCATCGCCTATAATTTTAATTCCATGATACGGTTTATGTTCCAAAGCCAGCTTATACTCCTTCAGTATAGCGCGAATATATTTTAAATCATGCTGCAGGGTAGAGCGGCTTATAAATAACTGCTCTGCTAAGTCATCTATTTTAATATAATCCGAGGTCATCAACAGCTTCTCCATCAGATATTTGACACGATCTTGGTGATTTGAGGGAACATCATCTTTTTTGTGATTTGTTTGCTCCTGAATGAATTCATAGAATAACCGTTCATTCCGAATAGTAAGCTGATAGCCTTTCCCTTTTAAAGATACGATATGTGTCCTGTACGGTTTTAAAAGTTCATTTAATATTTTGATATCATTACGTATCGTTTTAGAACTGACCTGTAATAAAGACGCTATATCCGAACTGGTTAAAGGTTCCTGTGCTAATCGCAGCGCCTCAAGTATCTTTTGTAATCGTGTATTCACGTAATCACTTCCTAGTTAGCACAATATTGAATCTGTCATCCTAAAATTTCTATATATAACGGCTGCCAATAGAGTTTGTGACTATAGTAACAAGTTTATTATATCATACCTTTCTATGGGTCATCTATATTCAAATTATTGAAGTTTAACTAGCAGGCCGCTAACTTTCTCTTCCGTTCATGATTCCTATTTTCTGTACCTGAAAAGCACCGATTTTTCAAGGTCACGCAAAAAAAGTATTGCAGCGCTTTTTGATTACGCTGCAATACCTTTTTAAAATGTCTCTCTTTTAATAGTTTGTCATATACTGCTCCCACTCTCGCGGATGAACAGCAGTACGGAACAAAAATGCAGACTGCAGTTCAATAAAAAGAATCAATCACCACTCCGTATGAAAATAACCTGCTTTATCCACACGCTGATACGTATGCGCTCCAAAATAATCGCGTTGTGCCTGAATCAGATTGGCGCCGCTTTTGGCAGAACGGTAGCCATCATAATATACCAGCGAAGCATTAAAGCATGGCAATGCTAATCCTGTTTCCATTCCTTTGATAACCACTTTCCGCATCGATGCCTGATAGTTATTCAAAATCGCTTTGAAATATGGAGACAGGAGAAGATTGGACAATTCTTTGTTTTCCTTAAATGCTTTACTGATTTCATTTAAAATACCGGCACGGATAATACAGCCGCCGCGGAAAATCAGCGCAATTTCATCCAGCTGCAAATCCCAGTTATACTGCTCTGATGCCTGCTTATATTGATAGAACCCTTGCGCATAGGTAATGATTTTCCCCATAAACAGTGCTTGCCGGACCAGCTCGACCCATTGATCCTTGTCAGCAGCATCTGCTAATTGGTTTGGCCCTGCCAATTCCTGCTCTGCCATCATGCGCTCTTCTTTCACATTGGACAGGAAACGCATAAATACAGATTCCGTAATAATAGATAAAGGAACTCCTGTATCCAGTGCATTTTGACTTGTCCATTTGCCGGTTCCTTTTTGTCCTGATTGATCTAAAATAACATCAACCAGCGGCTTTTTGGTCTCTTCATCCACACGCGTTAAAATATCAGCTGTGATTTCCATCAGATAGCTTTCCAATTCGCCTTTGTTCCACTCTGCAAAAATAGCGGCAATTTCATCGACATCGAGCCCTAACCTTTCCCGCAGGAATTGATAGGCTTCCGTAATGAGCTGCATATCAGCATACTCGATACCGTTATGCACCATTTTGACGTAATGACCGGATCCTTCTTTGCCAAGATACGAACAGCACGGCTTGCCATCCACCTGTGCCGCAATTTTTTCCAGAATAGGAGCAACGTGCTGATAGGCTTCTTTATCTCCGCTTAGCATTAATGAAGGACCGTTCAATGCGCCTTCTTCACCGCCGGATACGCCCACACCGATAAAATGAAAACCTTTTTCCTTTAAGTAACCGTATCTGCGGTTAGAGTCCTGGAAATTAGAGTTTCCTCCGTCCATAATAATATCGCCCTGCTCCAGCAAAGGCAGAAAACTATTGATAACGGAGTCTACAACAGCTCCAGCAGTTACCATCAAAAAGATTTTCCTTGGCTTTTCCAACGATTGGATAAAATGCGCTAACTCATAATATGCTGTTGTATTTTCATGCGGATGCTTTTCTTGAAATGCTTCCGTCAAATCAGGTGTATAATTATAGACTGCGACCTTTTCACCCTTATTCGCCATATTCAAAGCAAGGTTCGCTCCCATTACTCCCAGTCCAAAAACGCCAATTGAATTCATTTTTTCATTCCATTCCTTTCGATAGGTGTTCAAACCCTCTATAAAATCAAGAGAGTCCGAACACCTTTCACACAAATATTTCAGTCAAAGCTCAAGACAGAATTCCTGTACTGTCAGCTTGCCCAAGTTTTAAATAACTAAGCTTATTAAAAGCGTAAATACAAGTCCGGATACAGAGATAATCGTTTCCAGCAACGTCCATGTTGCAAATGTTTCTTTCATCGATAAGTTGAAGTATTCCTTGAAAATCCAAAATCCGGTATCGTTTACATGGGAAGCAATCAAACTTCCTGCGCCTGTAGCTAACACCATCAGCGCCAGATTCACATCGGTTCCTTCAATCAACGGAATAACCATTCCAGCAGTAGTTAATGCTGCAACGGTTGCCGAACCTAAGGAAACTCTTAAAATAGCAGCAATCAGCCAAGCTAGCAGAATTGGAGACATATTGGTGCCAGAAAAGATATTCGCCACAGCATCACCGACACCGCCGTCAATCAATACTTGTTTTAAGGCACCGCCGCCTGCAGTAACTAAAAGAATAATACTAATTCCACGAACAGATTCTTCTGCAGAGCTCATTAATGCTTTCATCGGGATTTTGCGTGCGATACCCATTGTGTAAATGGCAAACAATAACGATAGAAGAAGAGCTATTGTCGGATCGCCAATGGTACGTACGATTTCGAAAAATAGATTATCTGCTACACCGCCAATTTCTTGGAGCAATTGCACAATGGTTGTAACCGCCATCAATATGACTGGAGAAAGCGCAGTCAACGCACTAATACCAAATCCAGGAGTTTCTTCTTCTTTAAAAGTCTTTGTATTCCCAAGTGACCCAATATTACCAATCCTTGAAAAAGCATCTGGAACTAATTTTTGGGATACTTTTGTAAATAATGGTCCAGCAATAATGACGGTCGGAATTGCAATAACAATACCGATAAGCAGAACCACTCCAATATTCGCTCCATATTGCTCGGCAATTACTGTAGGTCCCGGATGAGGCGGCAAGAATCCATGTGTTACGGATAACGCAGCCGTCATCGGCAAACCAAGATATAATAATGGTAACTTGATTTCTTTTGCAATCTGGTAAACGATCGGAATCAATAATACCAGTCCTACTTCAAAGAACAACGCGACACCAATGATAAAGGAAGCAATAACTACAGCCCATTGGATACGCTTTTTACCAAATGCATTAATTAAAGTTAAAGCGATACGCTGTGCACCGCCGGCATCCGCAACTAATTTACCTAACATGGCACCAAAGACGAAAATGAGTGCAATATCTCCCAGTGTTCCTCCTAATCCCGATTTAACGGTATCAGCAATTTCTCCCAAAGACATTCCTAAGGCTAATGCTGTTAGGAATGCAACAACAATCAATGCAATAAACGTATTTAAATTCCACTTCATGATAAGCAGCAATAGCGCAACTACTGCCAGCGCAACAATAATAAGCGGATAAATATTTTCCATTATTCTCAGCCCCTATTCTTCATTCTGTTTATTTTCCAGCGATTTCTTTTCCTGATAAGCTGCAATCTGTTCGTATTCCTGTTCAAGTGAACGGGAAATATTGATAAAAATCGGCATTAATTCCTGATACGTTGAAACATGATCCGGGTTCGGTTCATGCTCATGTGTAAAACCAATCAATTCTTCTACTACATCGAAGGAATCAATTTTTCCTTCTGCATACAATCCCAGTAAGCAAGCTCCCAAGCAGGAGGACTCATAGCTTTTCGGAACGATGACATTCTGGTCAAAGATATCAGCCATCATTTGCCGCCACAATTCTGATTTTGAAAAACCGCCCGTTGCTTTGATCGATTTCACCGGCACATCCATTACTTCTACTAATGCCAGAAAAACAGAGTATAAGTTAAAAATAACGCCTTCTAACGCAGCACGTACCATATGCTCTTTTTTATGGTTCAACGTTAAACCGATAAAGGAACCGCGGACATTCGCATTCCAAAGCGGGGCACGTTCCCCAGCTAAAAACGGATGGAATAGCAATCCGTTTGATCCGGGCTCCACCTGCTTTGCGATAGCTGTTAATACTTCATACGCATCAATGTTTAACCGTTTTGCTGTTTCGACTTCACTTGCAGCAAGCTCATCACGAATCCAGCGCAGCACCATGCCGCCGTTATTCACCGGTCCGCCGATAACCCAATGATCCTCCGTTAATGCATAGCAAAAAATCCGGCCTTTTTGATCGGTGCGCGGTTTGGGAATAACGGTGCGGATAGCCCCGCTCGTGCCGATGGTAATCGCCACATCTCCTTCTTTTATCGCATTTACGCCAATATTGGACAGCACCCCATCACTTGCTCCAATAATAAATTTCGTGTCTGGTGCAATTCCCAGGTCCTTAGCAATCTCAGATTGACAGGTTGTAAAAATCTCAGTTGTCGAAACGAGTTTGGGAAGCTTATCTTCTGAGATGCCCGCAATTTTAAGAGCTCCTTCGTCCCAAGCAAGCTCCTCCAGATTCATCATTCCCGTTGCGGATCCAAGCGAATAATCCATGACATAAACACCGAATAATTGATAGAAAACATATTCTTTAATGCCGATGTATTTCTTGGTCTTTTCAGCTATTTCTGGCTGCTCCTGCTCCAGCCATGTAATTTTGCTAAGCGGAGACATGGGATGAATTGGGGTTCCTGTTCGCAGATATACTTCATGACCGTTCCATTCATTTTTAATTTTCGTTGCCCAATGCGAGCTGCGGTTATCTGCCCAAGTGATGCATGGTGTAATGGCTTTATTATCTTCATCCATTGCAATTAGACTGTGCATCGCGCTGCTGAAAGAAATAAAGGAAAGATCTTGTTTATCTATCTCTGATTCCTTTACTGTTTCTCGGATAACATGAAGCACCGCCTGATAAATATCGTCCGGATTTTGCTCAGCTGTACGTACATCCGGCGTATGCAAATCATATCCCTGATTACTCTGCGCGATAATTTCACCTGTTTCCCGGTAAAGCACGGCTTTTGTACTTGTTGTGCCAATGTCGACTCCGAGCATAAATTTATGTTGATTCACATTCATCCCTCACTATCTTTTATTATTAGAAACCGTGTATTGTTATGACATATCCTTCTGCCATTTATTTAATCCATTCGCCTTTTTCACATGACTGAAATAAAGGGCTTACAAAACATATAGTTTGTTAGTTCGAATACTTGTATACAAGTATCCTAACATGTAATTTTCCTCTTGTAAACGCTTTTATTATATTTTTTTCATTTAAATTTAAGAGGTCAATCGTTTCGGGCTGTAAAAGATAGCCATTACAACAGAAAAAAGGACTTTCCTAACCCATCAAGTTAAGCAAGCCCCTTTTTTCGTCACTATATCATTTTATCTTTCGTAATGTAAGTCTTCCCCATTTGATTGAATTACTTTCTTATACCAATCAAACGAGTCCTTCTTCGAGCGTTTCATGGTTCCATTACCTTCGTTATCCCGGTCTACATAAATCATGCCGTAGCGTTTCTTCATTTCCCCGGTTGTGAAGGACACAATGTCCATAATCCCCCAAGGAGTATAGCCGATTAAGTCCACGCCGTCCTCATTTACAGCCGCTTTTAAAGCTTCGATGTGAGCGCCAAGATAATTGATTCTTGCTTCGTCATGAATGGTTCCATCTTCTTCGACTGTATCAACTGCCCCAAATCCATTTTCCACAATAAACATCGGCAGCTGATAGCGGTCATAAAAGCGATTCAGCGTGTAACGCAAGCCTGTCGGATCAATTGCCCAGCCCCAGTCACTGGATTGAATATATGGATTATCAACCCCATGCGGCAGGCCGCCATCCGTTTTTTCTGCAGACTCGTCCGGTTCCACCTCACTGCTTACGGTTGTAGACATGTAATAGCTGAAGCCTAGGTAGTCGACTTTTCCGTTTAAGAGAATCTCATCGTCTCCTTCTTCCATGACAATATTGTAGCCTTTACGTTCGAATTCTTTTAATGCATAGCTTGGATAATATCCGCGCACCTGTACATCCGGGAAGAAATAGCGGTCGCGCATATATTCTTCGGCAAGCATGATATCCTCTGGATTCGAAGTAGATGGATAGATTGGCACGTGAGAAACCATCGCTCCAATTTCAAACGCCGGGTTGATTTCCTTTCCTTTTGCAACAGCCAATGCACTTGCTACCAGCTCATGGTGCGCAGTCTGATACATCACTTCCTTTGCATTTTCCCCTTCTTTTAACAGGACACCTGAATTTGTCCAGAGGAACAGCGGGTTACGGACATCCATTTTATTATTGATTTCATTAAAGGTCATCCAATATTTCACCTTGTTTTTATAACGTTCAAAAACAACCTCTGCAAACTTTACAAAACAATCAACCACTTTTCTGCTGCGAAAACCGCCGTATTCGCGCGCTAAGTGCAATGGCATCTCAAAGTGAGATAAGGTGATTACCGGCTCAATACCGTATTTCAGAAGCTCGTCAAACACATCGTCATAAAATTGCAGTCCTTCTTCGTTTGGCTCCGCCTCGTCCCCTTTTGGAAAAATGCGGGACCAGCCAATCGATGTACGCAAGCATTTCAGACCCATTTCTGCAAATAACGCAATATCTTCTTTATAATGATGGTAAAAATCCACCGCTTCATGATTTGGATAAAATTCGTCCGTCTCTATCTTATCCGTAATTCTTCTTGGCACGCCATTGGCACCAGCAGTCAACACATCCACTACGCTTGGTCCTTTTCCGCCTTCATTCCAGCCGCCTTCAAATTGATGGGCAGCAAATGCACCGCCCCATAAGAAATCCTTTGATAATTCACTCATTGTTCTTCCTCCTTTGTTTTATTTAACAACACTAATTAGTCTTTCACCTGTATTTATTTCTGCTGTATCTTCTACAATCGCTTCCTCATATTCTCCTATATTCGTAATAATAACAGGAGTTATCGTCGGCAGTCCTTTTTCACGGATCATGTCTTGATTAAATGTTATTAACTTATCGCCTTGCTGGACATTTTGCCCATCCTCCACATGAACTGTAAAAGGCTCCCCGTTTAATTCCACTGTCTCCAAACCGACGTGAATCAATAATTCCACACCGCTGTTCGTACGCACTCCAACCGCATGCTTGGAAGGGGCAATGAAAACAATCTTGCCGTCAGCCGGAGAGGCCACTTCATTGCTGGATGGTTCTACAGCGACCCCTTGTCCCATAGCACCAGAGCTGAATACTTCATCTGGAACATCGGATAACGCCATTAACTTTCCACTTAACGGTGCCGCAATTTCTTCTTCATTTGGAATAGTATTTTCTGCTCCATCTTTCTTTTCAGACTCTCCTTGATCAGAGGCTAGTGTTTCATCTGCTTGTTTTGCTGTATCTTCACCATATCCCAGAATCTGCGTCAATACAATTGGCAGAACAATAGCGATTGCAGCTCCAATCAAAATTCCCCAGATAGACATCGGATACTCGCTGTTAATTGCGTTTACCATTGTAATTGGACTCGGCAGACCTGCATAAGCGAAGTAGCTTGGTCTGAAGAAGCTCGCTACAATCGCACCAATCGCTCCGGAAATACACCCGTAAATAAATGGTCTCTTAAAGCGCAATGTCACCCCATAAATGGCAGGTTCCGTAATCCCGAATATACCGGTGATTCCTGCTGAGGTACTTACCTTTTTGGTTTCGCTGTTTTTCGTTTTAAGCAGCACACCAATAACAGCTCCGACCTGCGCTACAACAGCAATTGTTTGATAGGCCTGGAAAGAATCCATTCCATATTGTTCAAAGTTTGAAAGTACCATTGGCGTAACGCCCCAATGCACTCCGAAAATAACAATAATCTGCCAAAACCCGCCAATGATGGCAGCTGCCAGCGCAGGGAACACATCAACGAGATAATTATACCCGTTTGCAATCGCATTTGCTCCGCCAGTTGTTATCGGCCCGATCACTAAAAGAATAAGTGGCACCATAATCAGAATACTAAAGAACGGTACAAACAAAGGACGAATGACTTCTGGAATTTTCTTGTTCAAGAATTTTTCCACATAGGATAGAATCCAAACTAAAAATAGCGGCGGTAACACAGAGGACGTATAGGTCGTCTGTGATAAAGCAATACCTAAAAATGTCACTGTTTCCCCGCTGGCAACCCGGCCGGCTATATCTGCCCATTCCGGTGTTACTAATGCTGCCGTGGCAGCAATTGCGATATACGTATTTACTTTAAAGTGTTTTGCTGCTGTTATCGCGATAAAAATAGGCAAGAATGTAAACGGCGCCCACGACATCATACTCAGCACTTCATATGTTCCTGTGTTTTCGAATGCAGGAAATAGCAGATTAATTAAAATCAATGTACCTTGCAGGATACCTGCTGCAGCTAATATATATACAAACGGAGCAAATACTGCCGACATCGTGGCAATTACACGGTTTAATATTGTTCCTTTGTTTTGGTTATCATCACCATCCTCTGTAATGCTTTCTCCAACCAAATCTGCAAAAGCTTCATATACTTCCCCAACATGCTGTCCGATAACTACTTGAAATTGACCATTATTTTCCACCACTGTAATAACACCCGGCATTGCGCCGACGGTTTCTTTTGCTTTGGGCTTTGAATGTCTTAATACAATACGAAGTCTGGTGGCACAACGTGTCGCACTGACAACGTTTTCTTTTCCGCCAATTTCTTCTAGAATATCCCCAGCTAATTTATCATAATCCCTCACTTTTTCAGCCATACTATTTCTCCTTATTCTTAATTTGATACGTATATTATAATTGTACCGTTATAATTTTTCAAGTAGGTTATAATTATTTTATGTGTATATTTTATTAATATCGCCTTCGTTGTATGATATACTAGGTTACACGGTGAATTAAATAAGCAATTCTACATAAATATACTTAGCAAAAGGTCATTATCTTGTCGTTTTATCGTTTCAGGACATTCTGAACGTCCTCTCTATAAAGAAAAACTAAGAACACTGTTTGGTCTTTAAAACCTCGGTGTTCTTGCCAAAGAGATGTCCGCTCCGGGAAGTCGCTTTCCGCGGGCAACGTTCAGCCTCCTCGGAAGAAAACCGCTTCCTGCGGGGTCTTCACCTGTTGCTTTTCCCGCAGGAGTCGACTTCCCTCCGCTCCCATCTAAGTGGAATTATGTTTTATTTGCTTTTTTACAAGGAAATAACGCAAATTCTAGCGGAAGAAATACACGGAGACTCCTGTGGGAATGCGCAGTGGGAAGACCCCGCAGGAAAAAAGTGTTCTTCTTTTTTTCGAGGAGGCTGAGCTCAAGCCCACGGAAAGCGGAGTGTATTTCTGGAGCGGCTATATTCAGCATTTTTTATATACTTTCTTGTTCCTAAATAAAAACATATTTGTATCTTTAGCATCTTTAATATAAATGGAAATCTACAGTCTAAATGAGGTGTGCATATGTTGAAATATCAGCAGATCGCAAGTGAAATCGAATTATATATTGAAAAGCATCAAATGCAGCAGGGAGAAAAGCTTCCTGTATTAGAAACCTTGATCAAAGAATTTAATACGAGTAAAAGTACGATTATTAAAGCATTAGACCTGCTGGAGAAAAAAGGATTAATTTTTCAAGTGCGGGGGAGCGGCATTTTCGTAAGAAGGAAAAAAAGAAAGAATTATATTAATCTGCTGTCCAATCAGGGCTTTCAAAAAGATTTAGAAAAATTTCATCTCAGTTCGGAGGTATTGGAGCTGGAAATCCGTAAGCCGACTGAAGCAGTAGCTCAGAACTTACATATTGATATGGACCAGGATGTTTATTATGTAAAACGTGTCCGATATATTGAAGAGGAAACACTCTGCTTAGAAGAATCCTACTATAATAAAGCATTTGTCCCTTACTTAAATAGAGAAATCGTTACAGATTCGATATTCCAATATATTGAAGACGGGCTCGGATTAAAGGTGGGATTTTCTGATATGTACATGCACATCGGCAAATTAACTGAACAGGAAGCAAGCTATTTGAAGCTGAAAAACGGAGAGCCTAAGCTGATACTGGAAAGCATCTTCTATCTGACAAATGGAACAGCCTTCGATTATTCTAAGCTCACTTACAACTATAACCAATCACAATTCTATATTCTGGGTACAGGAATTTAAACCTTTCTGGATATCAAATAAACCTGCTGCAAAGCTTTTTTTACGAGCTTTGCAGCAGGTTATTTTTATCACGATTTTGTTAGCATTATTTCTTCAACTTTTCCTGCGCTATATCCTGCAGTTTAAATTTCTGTATCTTACCTGTTCCCGTCAGCGGCCAATCCGCCGCTTCCACAAACCAGATATAACGCGGTATTTTAAAGCGTGCTACATGCTCCCGGCACAGCTTTCGGATTTCCTGCTTCGTGCAGGTTTCGCCTTGTTTTAATTCCACAAATGCGGCACCGGTTTCTGTTGTTAATTGATCCGGCACGCCGACGATATAGACTTGATTTACTGCCGGGTGCATGGAAATCACATCCTCTACCTCTTTGGGAGCTACGGTTTCTCCAGATACTTTATACAGATCCTTACTTCTTCCTAACAGCCGAATATAACCTTGTTCATCAATCGTCCCCAGGTCTCCGCTGCGGATATATCCGTCCTCATCCTTGGCAAAAGCTGTCTCTTCCGGCTTTTTATAATACCCTTCTGTTACCACATTTCCCCGCACCGCTAACTCGCCGGCAGAACCGCTTGGCAGTGTTTCTCTTGTATCGGGATCAATCACTTTGTACGTGACACTTTTATCTCCAAACTCCGGATGAGCAGCGGCTCCTGCTGTTTTTACTTTCCCGACTGTTGTAGAGATAATTTCTAATGGATCTCCGATTTCAGTAAGCATTGTGGTAGAGCCCGCTTCTGTCGCGCCACAGCCTGTACCAATTTCGGTCACTTCTAATTCATCTACTGCTCTTTTCCATAACGGGACCGGCGAAGGAGCGGCACAGCATAATAGCGCATAAAGAGACTTTAGATTGGTATGCTTTACTTCCGGACGATTTAATAAGGCAACAAGCATCGATGGAACAGCCAGAAAATCATGAACCTGGTATTTCTCCATCAGCTCCAGTGACTGAAGCGGCTGAAACGCATGACAGGTCACCATCCCTCCTCCTACAAAGGAAGCGGCAAACAAGCCTTCCTGCAGAAAGTAAACATGGTACATCGGCAGCGGAGCATAAATACGTCTTCCTACCTCATATCCTCTGGTTAAGCACGTTGCAAAACCAGAACGGAGCAGCATATCATCCGTCAGCATCACGCCCTTCGGCAAGCCTGTAGAGCCGGAGGTATAAATAATAGCTGCAGTTGCGTCTGGATTATCTGTTTCCTTCCAGCGTTTGTTTAACACCGTCTCTTCCACTGCTCGTGCACCTTGTAAAAATACTTCCCATGTCATATAGATTTCCGGTACATCTGCTTCTTTGTTGGGAATACAAACTGCTTTAGTAAAAGGGCTCTCTGCATCCGCTTGGAGTTCAGAAACAATATTCTTTAACCCTTCGGCATGTTGCTGTTTTCCAGCGTATTGATGCGTAATCAGCCAATTGGTATCGGATTGACGCAACATATAGGTCAATTCTTCCTTTTGCAGCTGCGTATTCAGCGGGACCATCACTGCTCCTGCCATCGAGGAAGCTACAAATAATGCGACGTATTCCGGTTCATTTTCCATTAAAACTGCGATATGGTCCCCCGGCTTAACGCCTAAATGAAGCATTGCCTTTGCATATTCACGTGCCCGCTCCCACATTTCCCCATAAGTTACAGCCTGATTCGGCATCATAATCAAAGGATTATCGCTATATTGCTGGCACTGCTTATGAAAATGCGTCGCAATCGTCCGCTTCTCCCAGCTTGGATACATCTTTTCCAGTGCAGCCTGCCGCTCCACTACACTTCCATGGCCTTGCCGTTCTTCTAGCATTCTTATCTCTCCATTTCATTATTCGTTTCCTCTTTTGCCCGATTAACCTTGAGGTGCCTGCCAAATCACAATTCCATTTTGTCCGCCAAAACCAAAGGAATTGCTCATTGCTGTCTGGATTTGCTGCTTGCGGCTTACATTTGGAACAATATCCAGCGGAGCCGCTTCGTCCCTATTTTCTGAATGAAGGGTTGCCGGCAATATTCCCGTCTCTATTGCCTTAATCGATGCAATGCTTTCAATGGCTCCAGCCGCTCCTAATAAATGCCCGACGCTGCCTTTAATGGAGCTGACCGGCATGTTATCCAAATTCTCTCCAAATATCATCTTTAATGCTTTCGTCTCTGCAATATCTCCAGCCGGAGTCGACGTTGCGTGCGCATTAATATAGTCAACCTCCTCCGGTTTTAACTGTGCGGATCGGAGCGCCCGCTCGATTGCCAATGCAGCACTTGTTCCTTCCGGGTCAGGAGAGGTGTCATGATACGCGTCATTCGAAGCTCCATAGCCTTTTAACGTTGCGTATATATGCGCTCCTCTTGCTTTGGCACGCTCCAGCGGTTCCAAAACAAATAAACCTGCTCCTTCTCCCATAACCATTCCTGTCCTCGCTGCATCAAAAGGCCGGGACCATGTGGAAATATCTTCAGGACCTTTTGATGCCAATGCGCCCGCATCACCTAAACCGGATAAAAAGACATTGGACCATAAGCTATCCACGCCTCCAGCAAGAATATAATCCACATCGTCACGGAAAAACCAGTAAGCAGATTCTCCGATAGCATTAGCCGAAGCAGCACATGCAGTGACATATGTATTCGACGGACCGCGGAATCCGTATTGAATCGATATCGTACTTGCCGCTGCATTCGGAATCGATTTAGAAATCATACGCGGTCCGACTCTTTTTGCTTTACCCGTCGCTAATTTTTCAGACGCCTGCTCCAACGACTGAATCCCGCCAAAGGCTGTTCCAATCGCTGTTCCGAATCGATTTCGGTCTACCCCATCTATGAAGGATTCTCCATCATTTTTTAACAATCCGGCATCCTTTAATGCTTCATCTGCTGTTATCAAAGCCAGCTGGGTGAAATAATCCGTATTTCGGATAATCTTTTTAGATAGAAAATCAGACACTTCAAAATCAGGTACACGAGCTCCTGCCTTTGTCCACTTTCTTATATTTTCATCGGTTATTTCCCTTACCGCAGAATGATTCGCAATTAAATTATCCCAAAACGCGGGTACTCCCATGCCAAATGGCGAGACAGCGCCCATCCCCGTTACTGCAATGTCTATCTGTTTCATGCCGCATGCTCCTCTGCATATTTTTTAGACAAAATCTTCCCCTGTGTACATTCTCTATTATGAACATAATCAGCCTACCATTTTAAGCTGCCATGTCTTATTCAAAACCTAGTATTATTATAATGTAAGTATATATTTTCCTCAAACCATCCATTTCCAGATTTGTTTAGACTATCGGGTTATCTGTAATTGTCTTCTTACTATATAAATTGAAATTAATATTATAGCTGCCGCTACAACGGGTTTCATGGGGTGAGTAATCGCAACCCCAGAAAAACACTACGCTTTCCGTGGGCCCCGAGCTCATCTCCTTTAAAGAAGACTTGCTGATTGGCAAGCCGTCAGGCGCAGACAGAAGCAAAGTCGCACTTATGCCCCGCGGGTAGAAAAAAAGAAGTTCGCTTTTTTTCTGCGGGGTCTTCACCCTGGGACTGCGATTACTCGCCCCACCGAAAACCATTGCGCTTTCCCACAGGAGTCTCCGTGTTTTTCTTCCGCTAGTTACTATTTCTATCATCATTTCGTCACTTTTATAAGATAAACAGAAGTATAATTTCTTATTTCAATATATATACATAGAAATTCCCGTTATCGTACAAATGATAACGGGAATTTTAAGGATTATTTAGAAACAAATTTATTGCCGGCTGCCCAAAAGCGATAGGGATAATCTCTGGCTTCTCCTGAGTTATCGATACCGATCCGCGGACCGCGGTTTATTTTCTCCGGCTTTTTCCCTTCCGCAATAAATAGTGGCGGCTCCTTGAGAGACCGTCCATAATCTCCCATATTAATATCTAAAGCCTGCGATAGTTTGCCTGGACCGCTTGTTAAGTTTTGAAATTTTTTCACTGGACGGCGTGCCAGCATCAGATCGATCCCTGTATAAGGCTCCACTGCCCGAATCAATACGCTTTCCGGAACTTCCTTCTCCGCACTGACTACATTGATTAAGCAATGATTATGAATGAGATGCGTATAGGTCATTCCAGCCTCTGCATAGAGAATCTCTGTTCGTTTCGTTCGCCGATTTCCGAATCCATGCGCTGCTCTGTCAGCATTTCCCAGATATGCTTCCGTTTCTACAATATATCCAGCGCTTGTTCCTTCCTCCGTTTGCTTTACTAAAATGCAACCAAGCAATTCTTCTGCTAACTGTAAGGTCGGATACTGATAAAATGCGTCTGGTAACGGGGTTAGATTAGGATCTTGTTTCATTGTATACACTCCTCGTTCTTATATCTCCTCTATAAGTTTACCCCATTTTAGCTAATTGTTAAGCATCCTCCTATAAATAACTCCATCGTGTCCCTTATGGCGCAAAATATATTTCGGCCCATTCAAGATAATTGAACTATTCTGCAAACAATGAAATAATATAAACAAAACAAATCTGATGAATATACTTTGTCTTTTTCAAGGAGGAATACTGGTATGAGTCATTTAACAGCATTACAAACAAAAGAGGAGCGGATCCAGCTTTTATCTAAAACAGTGGAGCCTTTTGGAGAACGTGTCCGAGAGCTTCCTGACGGCGCTTTTCCATATGAAAACTTTAAAGACTTGCAAGAAATCGGTTACCCGGCACTCACTGTACCTAAGGAAGATGGCGGAGCGGGGATTCCGCTGGATGAACTGCTTACCTATCAGCAAATTATCGCCCGGGCAGATGGGTCAACTGCATTATCTATCGGCTGGCATATGGGGATTATGAAGCATTTAGGGGAAAGTAAGCCCTGGGACGAACAGGTGTATTCGAAGGTTATCAAGGATGTTATCGAAAATGGTGCATTATTAAACAATGCCGCAACAGAACCGGCAACCGGAAGCCCGACGCGCGGCGGAAAACCGGAAACAACTGCTGTCAAAAATGACGGCGGCTGGGTGATTACCGGACGAAAAACCTTTACAACACTGTCTCCAATCCTAACTTACTTTGTCGTCAGTGCGTCCATTGATGGAACAGATGATGTCGGTAACTTCCTGATAAAGCATGATTTGGAAGGTGTTAACGTAGAAGAAACATGGGATTCGATTGCGATGCGCGGTTCTGGCAGCCATGATCTCGTTTTAGAAGAGGTTCATTTAGAGAAAGAAGATCTCGTTGAAATCATATCCAATCAGAAAAGAAAACCAGCAGGCTGGCTCTTGCATATACCGGCATGCTATCTCGGCATCGCACAGGCTGCTCAAAAAGATGCTGTCGCCTTTGCTACAAGCTATTCACCAAACAGTATCAAAGGGACGATATCCGAACTGCCGAATGTGAAACAAAAACTGGGCGATTTAGAGCTTCTTTTACTAGAATCTGAATACTTTCTCCATGCCATTGCGGATAAGTGGGATAAAGGCAATGAAGAAACCAGAAATACAATGGGGCCGGAATTAGGAGCGGTCAAGCTGTCTGTCACCAATAAAGCCTTCCAAGGTGTAGACCTTGCCATGCGTGTTGTCGGCGCGCAAAGCCTCGAGCTGAAAAATAATTTTGAACGCTATTACCGTGATGTCCGTGCCGGATTGCATAATCCGCCGATGGATGATATGACGGTCATACAATTAGCGGATAAGTCGATACGCGAGCTGTAAAGCGTTCCAGCCAATGATGAAGGAATAGAATACAGTCATGATGGAAGAAAGCTGTATGAAAATCTCGTTTCATACAGCTTCTTTTTTAAGCCGGAGTCGCTTCCTCTTCTTTGTCTGCATCTTCATCTATAAATTTAAAATACGGAAGCAAGATTCCCAATAAAGAGGTGGTGCTTATCACCATTCCTATCAATAAATATAATGGCCGGACGCCCCACATGTCACTTAAGTAACCGCCAGCCAGAACACCTAATGGCATCATACACCGAATAATCAACAGCCTCACAGAGAATATTTTCCCCATTAAATGATGCGGAATGATTTTTTGGCAGATTGTCGTATTATGTATCCCGAAAACAGCCATAGCTACTCCGCCTATTACCTCCGTCAGAATTCCCAATAGAATGCTTGTATTAAAAAATAGAAATACAAAGGTCAGTCCGCCGATAAATAAAGCGCCGAGCATGAGTCTTCTCCGGCTTTTATACTTTATCTTACCGACCAGGATAGATCCTAAGATAAACCCAACAGGAAAACCAGCCATAAAATAACCATATGCTGCGTAGCTTCCAGATAACTCCTCTGTTATATAAGGAAGCGTCGTAACCATTGTCACCCCAACACCAAATTGGACAAAGCCAAGAAATATTCCTAACCAGACAATCACCCGTTTTCTAAAAAAGTAAGTGATACCCTCTGCAAAATCCTTTATCCACGGCACTCTTGTTTTTTGCTGGATTCTCGTCTCCTGGATAAAAAGTAATGTGAAACCGCTTAACAAAAGTAATGTACTTACTAGAACCATCGTAGGCAAGACACCCAGATATTCAATCACGATTCCCCCTAAAAAAGGAGCGGTAAAGGTCATGAGCCGTGCTGTCCCTTCCAAATAGGCGTTCGCTGTTTCCAAATTTCCCTTTGCCACGATGGAAGGCGTTATTGCCTGATTTGCCGGCACATACAGCGGTGTAATTAAGCCAATGATGATCTGCACGAAATAGATATGCCATGGCAAAAGCGATTCTGTCCATAAAGCAAACAGCGGCACAAGAAAGACGAAGCCTCTTGCCATCTGGGAGAATATCAATATCCGCTTACGGCTCCAGCGGTCGATAAACGGGCCAATAAATAATTGGAGCACCAGAGAAGGGATAAAATATAACAGCCACATACTCCCCAGTGCCAAGGTGGATCCTGTTAATTGATAAATCAAAATGGAGTTACAAAAGGTTCCAAAAGCACCGCCCAGCTCTGAAATACCGTTGCCAATCCATATGGACAGAAAAGATTTATTCTTAAAAATGGATGTTTCCTTCCACTTTATCCCCTTCATTTTTCCAGATACCAGTCAAATTCTTTTGCTAAAAGGGAAAATACATTCTTTTTCAAGCAATATTTAGAATCGCGTATTTCTACGATTTTTGCTGCTCTTAATATCTTTAAATGATGATGAATTGTCGATTTTCCGATGTCCAGCCTTTCTGTCATATCCTGCAGCGTCCTTGGATGTTCAAATAATAATTTAACCATTTTCAAGCGTACCTCATCACCTAATGCTTTATATTTTTGAACGAGAAAATAATCCGGCATATATCGATCACTTGGAGACACACTTTCATTCGCAACCGGATAATAAAAAACTTTGGTTCCTTCGATATCTGCCTCAATATTCCACGGACGATAAATATATTGAGGAATCAATAAGACAGTATGTACATTTGGTTCGGGTATATAAGTCACCCCGCCGGTCGCCCATTGCACTAGTTCCTCCGGAGACACTTTCTGCTGTCTCTCTTTTTTTGATTGATAATCCTTTTCTAAAATAGCTTCTGTATCCTGCTGTTTCTCCTTCCCTACTTCTTGATACCAGCTGTTCATTACCTTTATCAGATGCTTTTTTAAAGATCCCGCTTCACAGATACTGATAAATTCGATATATGTTGGAAAGAACGGGTTATGCCCCGTAACGCGCATCAGCTCTTTGACTGCCTTCATTTCCCCTTGTGCAGCCTTCTCCCGATAGGCTTGATAATGATTTCCGACAAAAGGCAGGCAGATAAACTTCAGCTCTGTATCTGTTAAACCTTGTACATATTGCTCGAACGTTTCTAGACTTGAAAATTCCTGCTGATGAAGTATCTGGAGCAATGCTTTCCACGTATTATTTTTTTCAACAAATTCCAATTCCTCCGATAACGCTGTGGAAATTGATTCTCTTATCTGCCCCCAATATTCTTTAGGCTTATCTAAAGTATCCAGCAGCCTCGTGTTTGTTATTGCCGCAATTCCTAACGCACATTCCCACAAAATAGAATAATGGAGCTTGACTTGATACGTTTCTCTTTCTCTGCTTGTTGTTTGCAGAACATCCACTTGACCACTCCTCGTATGTTATTTATTCTATCTTAACATATATTCTATAAATATAGAATATAATATTTCATATCTATAGAATATTATATATTACATCATCATATAGTGCTATCATGAAGAGCTTTAATTGTATAAAAGATGATATGAGTTAAAAGGAAAAGAATACTCCTGCTCCGCGCTCTCTAAAGTCAGCTCTCTTCTAATTTGATACAATTAAAATTTAAAAAAACTTGCAGCTTCTATTCATCTCTTTGATATGCCTTTTCAAATTAAAATGTTTATAAAACGCCCATAAGTGGAAAAATGTTGATACATACTTGGAAACTGAAAAGAGGGAGGAACGTATGATGGAACCGACAGAAATGCAAAAAGGCAGTACACCAAGACAAACACAAGATAAGCAGCCGGGAATTGAATCGAAAATGAACCCGCTCCCGCATCAGCCAACAGACTATACCGGTACAGATAAACTAAGAGGAAAACATGCGCTGATTACCGGCGGTGACAGCGGAATTGGCCGTGCTGTTGCTATTTTATACGCGAAAGAGGGAGCAAATGTGGCCATCTCTTATTTAGATGAGCACGGAGATGCAGAGGAAACGAAAGAGCTAGTCGAAGCAGAGGGCGTCCAATGTCTCCTTCTTCCTGGAGATATCAAAGAAGAAGCTCATTGTATTGATTTAGTCCAAAAAACAGTAGAAGCATTTGGCGGCATCAATATTTTAGTCAATAATGCTGCCATCCAATTTGATCAGGAAAATGTAGAAGATATTCCTTCTGAACAGTTTGAAGAAGTATTCCGCGTGAATTTCTTCTCGCAATTTTATCTGACGAAAGCAGCTGTTCCGCATATGGGACAAGGAGATTCAATCATTAATACCTCTTCCATCAATGCCTATAAAGGAAATGCCACATTAATGGACTATTCGGCAACCAAAGGGGCGATTACTGCTTTCACTAGAAGTATTGCACAAAGTCTTGCTAAAAAAGGAATTCGAGCGAATACCGTCGCTCCTGGGCCTGTGTGGACACCGTTGATTCCATCTTCATTTGACGAAAAGAAAGTGGAACAATTTGGACAAGATTCTTTAATGGGACGGCCCGGTCAGCCATCAGAGCACGCTTGGCCTTATGTGATGCTTGCCTCCAAAGAAGCTTCTTATATGACTGGACAAGCTATTCATATTAATGGAGGAAGCTGGACATCTTCCTAATAAAAAAACAGCCTGTATTCTCGATGAAAGAATACAGGCTGTTATCTATCTCTATATAAAATCAGTCGAATTTACTTCTACAACTTGCGTTGCGGCATGATCATGAGGCTCTAAATCATTGCTTTCAAATGGATTATTCCCTGTAATCACGCCATATGCAATAACAACAACACATACGTAGATAACCCCTATACTCACCCATTTTTTAATCGACATCGATTACGCCTCCCTTTTCAGCTTCAACCGCTGAAGTCTGAGTGCATTGAGCACAACGGATACAGAGCTGCACGCCATCGCTGCGCCAGCAACCCAAGGAGCTAATAGCCCGATCGCAGCAACTGGAATAGATGCAGAATTATAGGCAAAGGCGAAAAATAGATTTTGCTTGATATTCCGCATTGTTTTGGCGCTTAGCTCAATACTGTCAGCCACACTGTGTAAATCACCGCGCATCAGCGTCACATCTGCTGCTTCTATGGCGACATCGGTTCCTGTACCAATTGCCATTCCAATATCGGCAATTGCCAAGGCGGGAGCATCGTTAATACCATCGCCTACCATTGCTACTTTTTTGCCTTCCTGCTGCAGACGTTTAATTTCGTCTGCTTTTTGATCTGGCAAGACCTCTGCAATGACACGATCGACACCAACCTCTTTGGCAATGGCCTGCGCTGTTCTTTCATTATCTCCTGTAAGCAGGATGACTTCCAAGTTTTGTTCATGCAAACGTTCAATTGCTTCTTTTGATGTTTCTTTTACTGTATCGGCAACAGCAACCATTCCGGTCAGTGTACCTCTATAGCCAATAAGCATTGCCGTTTTTCCTGCTGCTTCAAGCTCCGTCATTTTTTCTTCGATGGAACCAATTTCGATATTTTGCTGCTTCATCAATTTTCTTGTTCCAATATAGAGAGGCTCTCCCTCCCAGGTTACTTGAATACCTGCTCCGGGCACCGATTCAAAATCTGTCGTTTCGATTAAATCAATATGCTCTTCTTCTGCACCTTTAACAATGGCTTCTGCAAGCGGATGCTCCGAATGCTTCTCAGCAGAAGCTGCCATTTTTAACAGCTCCTCCTTGGTAATATCTCCTTGAGGAATAACATCTGTCAAAGCAGGCTCTCCTTTGGTGACGGTTCCCGTTTTATCCAGTACAATTGTTTCAATCATACGTGTATTTTCTAGATACTCTCCGCCTTTAAACAGAACGCCTAATTCCGCAGCTCTGCCTGAGCCGGCCATAACCGATGTCGGCGTCGCCAGTCCCAGTGCACATGGACAAGCAATAACCAGAACGGTAATCGCAGGAACTAAAGCTGCACGTAAATCTCCTGGAGCAACCAAGAAGTACCAGACAAGGAATGTCACAACCGCAATACTGACAACTACAGGGACAAAGATTCCAGATACACGGTCTGCTACCCGCTGAATATCCGCTTTGCTTCCCTGCGCTTCCTCGACGACTTTTACAATTTGCGCTAGTGCGGTATCCTTTCCAATTTTCGTTGCTTCGATTGTCAGTATGCCATTTTTATTGATGGTAGAACCAATTGCAGTATCCCCAATGTTTTTATCAATCGGAATACTTTCACCGGTAATCATTGACTCATCCACTGCTGATTTTCCTTTGACAATTGCTCCATCAACAGGTATTTTCTCTCCTGGACGGACGATAACCTGATCGCCGACAGCTACTTCTTCAATGGCAATTTCCAGCTCTTCCCCGTCACGGATAACACGGGCTGTTTTTGCCTGCATATCTAACAGCTTTTTAATCGCCTGACCAGTGCGTCCCTTAGCACGTACCTCGAATAATTTCCCAAGCAGAACTAACGTAATAATCACCGCAGCAGCTTCGAAATAAAGTTCAGGCATGCCGGCTGCACCTTGTATCTGCCACTCTATTCCGAGAAAAATACTATAGAGATAGGCTACCGATGTCCCTAGAGCAACGAGCACATCCATATTTGCACTTTTATTTCTTAGTGCCTTATAAGCCCCTACATAAAACTGCTTCCCTGCAATAAACTGCACGGGAGTGGCCAGCGCTAATTGCACCCATGGATTCATCAGCATATCCGGTGAATAAATAAACGATGTAAAGGAAAAATGCGTCACCATCGTCCATAATAACGGGAACGTCAAAATAGCGGAGAAGATAAATTTTCCGGTCTGATGACGAATCTCCTCTTCTTTCCGGTTTGACGTCTCTTCCTTGGATACCTGAGGTTTAAGGGCATATCCGAGCTTCTTCACAGCCTCCATCATATCCTGGGACGTTACTTGATCTTCATTATATTCAACCGCCACATTTTCCAATGCGAAATTGACATTGGCTTCTGTCACGCCGTCTATTTTATTTAAACGTTTCTCAATCCGATTCGCACAAGCTGCACATGTCATTCCCTCTACATCGAAGGTCTGCTTTTCATGCTGAACATGATAGCCGAGCTGTTCGATTTTCTTTTCAAAATCCGCTACCGATGTTTGCTCTGGATTATAGTGAATCGTTGATTTTTCAATCGCAAAATTAACATTGGCATCTTCTACACCGTCTACCCGCTTCAAGCCTTTTTCAATTCGGGTAGCACAAGCCGCACATGTCATTCCTTCAATAGGCAATGTGACTTCTTTTTTAGCTTCCATTTAAAGCCCCTCCCATACCTATACAGGGTATGTAATTATTTATAAAGGAGATCGTGCGGAATCTCTCGCACGATCTATATAAAAATATCCGAAAAATCTTCTAAATTAGATGTGTTCCTATTTAAACAACATCATAACCTTGGTCTTCAATTGCTTCGGTAATATCGTTCAACTTTACTTTCCCTTCATCAAAGGCAACATCCACTTTACCTTCCTGAAGATGAACGTTCACTGTATCTACGCCGTCCAGTCCGCCTACAGCACCTTCAACAGAACTCACGCAGTGCTGACAAGACATACCTTGAACTTGAATCGTTTCGTTAGCCATGTTTCTAACCTCCCTTACGTTCTATACCCATCATAACATACCCCTCGCAGGTATTGTCAAGGGGATGATTTAATTTCTTTTCAGGAATCATGGACACAGTCAGCTTACCATTGATAAAATAAGAACAATCTTTTGTCAGAAAAGGACGTGGGATGATGGATAAGAAAGAACAGAAGCAAATCATGATGCATAACTTAACTGAAAAATCGAAAGCAGCTGCAAGTAAAACAGAAGAAGCTGTAATTTACGAAGAACACGGCTTTACTTATATCGACGCCCATCTCCCCTCTTATAATTTTAATGTAATCACGTTATCCGAAGACACCCCGTTTCCCCAACTGGAACATTTTCAGAAAATAGTGAAGATGTACGAAACTAAAGGATACCCCATGAATGTATGGGGATGGGAAGACCAACCGGAGATAATCAGTATGTTTAAAAAAGCTGGGTTAGTTGAGTACGAAACAGATTATTTAGGAATGATTGCTGATTTGACAGCTTTTCATCCTGGGGGGGCCTCATAAGGACACAACGATTCAATTTAAAAAAGTTACTGCTCCAGAACAACTGATTACTTTCGGTAGGATTCTGGCCAGCCTGTATGAGGAGACAGCGGAAGAAAAACAAATCAATCATTATTTTCATCGTGCTGCACAGCATAGCTTTACAGATCATAAACAGTCACAGCATTTTCTTGGCTATTACCAGGGCAAACCGGTTGCTATTGGTTCATTATTGTTTACGGAAAACGCAGCAGGAATTTATGATATTGCTGTGTTAGAAAGGAAAGAGGACGCGGATTGGGTACAAAGCTGATGTATCATCTGATAGAGACTGCTATAGCTGCAGGGGCTGAATATTGTACCTTACAAGCCTCTCCGGAAGCGGAGGGTATTTATCGAAAGCTCGGCTTTGAAACCATCGGGAAGCTGAAAGTATATGCTAACTTTAAATGAATGCTTTCATACAATAAGCGCCCTTTGCCATAATAGGCTGTTTAAAAATAAGCGATCCAACAAGCAATGAATCAACCTGCCCGCCGGATCGCTTTTTGCCGCTTAAGCCGCAGCCAGAAAATCTTTTATCTGTTTTAAATGATGCTCATCATGTTTTGTGAACATTTTAAGGAAGCTCTCTGCTGAAAATTTCCGCTTTCCGCTTCCGATGGTAAATCTATCATTTTTATCAACCGTTCTAATCTTCTCTAACAGCTGCTTCCTCCGTTCCATAAATAAATCTATTATTTCATAAACGGTTTTTCCCTCAAGCGATTGAATCGCCTTTTCATTTTGTGCATCGTGATTCGGAAATGCCGGCAGGTTCGCTTCTGGATGCATTTGGGAAACCATATTATGGAGATTGTAGTCATCCCAATAATACATATGACCAATAATTTCTCTTATCGACCAGGCATCTTCTTTTATAGGAGTGTTCAATGTCTGTTCCTCTACTTTTTTCAGTTCGGAAACAGCGGCTATCGTACTTTCGTATGCAGTAAATACGTTACTCATATTCGTTTCCTCCTCACTTAGATTATACCTTTTACACGCTTGAAAAAGGTGTCTCGCCGCCTGTCGGAGCAATGAATTCTATATTTGCAGATAATCTAAATCTTATTCTACTTCTGACGCAGGGACATACGATTCTATATGCTCATTTAATTGGTCTCCGTTAAAATCTTCCTCTGTAACCATTAATTTATCGCCATCCCGCTCTAATTGAAAGGTGTAAAACGGACCATGGTAATTAAATAACCACGTCAGTTCAGCTGTTTCAACGGCTTCCACTTCCCCTAATAATTCTCCAATTATCTCCGTATCATCCTCTGCGGTTTGTTTCATATAATCAAAATCAATGTCATCATCATCAATCTCCAGATTTACCTTTAAGCGGCTATGTACAGAACCATCTTCTAAAATATCAACGCCGTTTTCCTGAACAGAATACGTCTCCGAACCTGCCACAAGCGCGGAAAATATATCTGATTCTACATCGCCCGGCTGGAGTTCTTCCTGCTCTTGCTCTTCTTCTGTACCCTCTTCTCCATCGCTGGCAGATTCACCACCTTCAGCCTGCTCACTTTCCTCTGCCTGTTCATTGTCAGAAGCATTATTCTCATTACCTTCATCATTTCCACACGCAGCCAGTACAAATAAAGCCAGTATCATTCCTGTTATCAAACCAAGTGTTTTTTTCATTTTCTTCCTCCCATCTTTTCCTTTTAAAAATAGCATAGCGAGATTGGAAATCAACAGGGAAAAAGAACTGATTTTTCATTCTATTCTTTTACTTTCTTTCAATAACAATACAATTGTCCTGTTTTTTACAATAGCTAGAAACAGGACTATTTTTTACTCGATTTACCTGAGCTTTAAAGCTAGAATATATTGCTCTCCTTTAGGACCTTCTTTTCGTATACCCGTATCTGCAAATGCAACGTGCTGATAAAGCTTTTGTGCAGCTGTGTTTTTATGATTAACTGCTAAAATGATCTCATCACATTCAGGAAATGTATCCTTCACAAAATCCTCCAGTAACCGCATTCCTTTTCTGGCATACCCTTTGCGTTGATGAGCTTGATCAATAGATAGCGCAGTCAAAAGGATAGCATGAGGGTTATTGGTGTATTCTTTTACACGGTCTGTCTGATGCAGCAGGAAAAAACCCACCGGCTCCTCGTGATTCATAATCATAACGCCATGCTGACCTTCAGCCAGATCAGCGACCTCTTCCGGCAGCGCAGTAAATTGATGCTGCTCTTCTGGAAGCTCAAATTGATACAGCCGATCCATGTATTCTTCGGATAAAAGCTTTAAGGTGATTCTCTCTGTTTTTGACATAACCCTTCTCCTTCAACATTTTCTGTTTATTCATTATATAGGATGGAGGACATCAATAAAAAAGAGAAAATCAAGCCCGCCCAACATAGCAGCATGAAGGACGATTTTGATTTTCTCTAAAAAGCATTATAGCTGTCTATCCTTTACCTCTAGTACAGCTTCTACAGCCTCTTCTATCGTAGAGGTAATCACACCATTCCGCTTAACTAAGCCTACTAAAAATAAATTGCGATAAACAAATTGATTTTCTAAAGCATCTTCCACAAGCGCATTTATCTTTTTCTGATTATCTCTGCCCTGCTGACGGGTGTCCGTAAATACACCGACAATCGGACGGTTCAACATCGAAAAAGCACCAATCTCAGCAGCTACGCCAGAATCTATCTCTACACCATCCAGTACTGCGATTAAAATATCACTCTTTTCCAATTTGGATAAATCTGCTTCTGCAATAATCTCACTATTGGCATAAGCCGTTTTATCATTAATTGCCGCATTTTCCTGCGGGAGATATAAGTCTATCTCTGGAACAGCCTCACGAATCGCCTTTGCCAGCTGTTCATTCACATATCGATCACCCATCGAAAATAAACCATTTGCCAAGTAACCCTTCACTTCAAGCACCTCTTATCTATTTTGATTCCTGCTTATCTTCCATTGCTTACATTCTAACAAAATATGTCTGGTTACAGCTATTTTTCTTCTTGAAACTCTAAATAAATATAAGCCCCTACAATCAACACCGTTAACATGATACCCAGAAACGCTTGCATATCCACTCCAAGCGGTGTATTTTCCAAAATCAAGGGCGGAAAATTCCAAGCTATTAAAATAACGGGCAATATCCATGTTTTCGCCCAAACAGACAGCAGTATCGCTGTTGCTGTTACAACTCCTAATAAAATCATACTACCTGCGAATGGAATCGTAACCAGCGACGTTTCCACATAACCATCTATAAAATAAGCCGCTATAAATAAAAGCATGCCTATCACTGCCGGAATAGCGAGCATTCCATATTTCCTAGATTCAGATAACTGATTTCCAGAAGTGTACCGCACCGCAAATACAGAACCAATGATAAATAATAGTCCAATAACCACAGTACTCAGGATTCTAAAGAGGCTGTATGCTACAATTTCTCCATATAATACCCCGCGTAAGGCATCCCCAAACAGCATAAAAACAATCGCGCCTATCAGAATATAAGGTATCAGCCAAGATACCGACGGATTCTTTTTTTCTTCCACTTCTTTCTTCAGCTTGTCTACATATTCCTGTGGGGATTGATTGGTAATTTGTTCAATCGGCTCATTATTCAGTTCCATCTCATAAAGCTGCTGTGCCAGATTATCTGCAACATCTTCAATATCCGATTGCTCAATCCCTTGAGAAAATAAATACAGCCGCAGTTTTTCGATAAATCGATTACTTTCCGAGCTTAATTTCGTCCGGTCCATGTCTACTCTCCTTTTTGCTTCTATATCAATGTGTTTCCACTTTTGATTATTCCATTTACTTTCAGATTGCCAGGAATTCTTTTCTTCCTGTGCATACCTCATCATATAAGAAAACATCCCTATTCTAAAGGACATGGACATGTTTTACAAGAAATTTAGAACAGCAGAAATATTCTCTTCTTCCCAAGAAGCAATGCTTCATCCGTATGGTATTAATCAAATAATGCCGGTTTCTCCGGGTCTCTTAAAAATTCAAATAAACGTTTGATTTGTGTTTCTGTATTCCGGTTTAATGAAAGATTAGGCAGGTTATCCTCTGCAAAAAAATCAATCCCCTTAGTCTCCATGCCTAAGCTGGCTTTCCCGCTGATAATCTCGCATTGAATAAATAATTTATAATACTGGTAAGGCTGTGGCGGATGCGCATGCTTATTCGTATCAAAAACAGCCAGCAGCTTCTTGGCTTCAACATGAAAACCCGCTTCTTCCTGAACCTCTTTAGTAACATTTTCTCTTGGAGATTCACCGACATCACAAAAACCGCCCGGCAATGCCCAAGCATCTTCAATCTTTTCACGTACCATTAAAATACGATTATCCTTGAAAATCACGCCCCGCACATCTACTTTTGGAGTCTGATATCCTGTTTCATTAGCAAATAAATCACGGATAGATTCAAAATCGTGGTCCGTATATTCGTTCATCATCTCGATGCTTAAGGTACGCAGCTGTTCATACCGCTCTTTATCATACATATCATTTGTGAAAGTTAATCCTGCCTGTGCTAACGACTGGATTTGCTTTGCCCACTCTAGCCATTTATCACTCATCCAACTGCATCCTTTCATTGATTCATTTTATGTATACTTGCTGCGACATAGGAAAAAACAGCATAGAAAACCTTTCTACACTGCTTCTATCTATGCTTATAGTTGATAATCTACACAAACTCGATCCTGCACACATTCCTTTACAAATTCGGATACACGGACATGCTCCGGGTGTATTTGATATTGCTGTAACGCTTCTTCCGTTTCAAATTCACTATCCAGAATAATATCACGGTCACTTGTCGCCAGCGGATCAATAATGACTTTGATAGAAACAACACCATCTATCTTCTCTTTTAAACTCTCTAACTCGTTCTTAATTTTCTCCGCATTGGTCTTCTTCTCTGCTTCACTAAAATTTTCACGGTGATTCCATTGTACAATATGTTTAATCATGCCTAACAGCTCCTGTTCATTTTATATACTAAAATTTTATCATATACTGCCCTTTTGGGACATCCATAACATAATTATATTATTCACATATTTTAGAATTATTTGATGCCATTGTCTTTAAATGATAAGGTAAGAACAAAGGATTATTTGCTCAAATTTCTAAAAATTATTAAGAAAGGAAGTACGGCAATGTACAAAACAGCAAGAACAGCAGGTTTTTTACGAACGCTCCTTTTATTCATTGCTTTCGCAGTCTTGATGATTGGATGCAGCTCTAATTCCGATGAAAACAACGAAGACTCGAGCGCCGCAGCAGATCAAAATGAAGAGACGGAAGATACAGCGGCTAACGGTACGGGGGAAGAAGCTACAAATGATGAATCAGAAGGTTCTGAGCTCTATCATGAAATGGGAGAAACATTTGAAATCGAGGGATACAGTTCTGGTGTCCCTGCAGAAATTACCGTTAATGAGATATGGATAGAGGACGGAGATGATCATCAAGCATTTATTGAAGAAAGTATCGCTTCCCCATCAGAGGATGACGCCGTTGCGTTTGTTGATTATACCGTAGAAAATATCGGGGATCGTTCCATTAATATGGGGGACGTTATACCGGAGTATGCAGCTCTTAATGGAAGTTTCGACCTTGATTTAAGTTACCCTGAAAACAATACATTCACTGACCAGCTGGCGTCTTTCCAGGAAAGTTTAGACGAAGGCGAATCCATGGATTTGGTCGGAGCCGTTGCGGCAGATGAAAAATCACTCTACGCCGGTGCACTGATGTGGAATTTCATGCAGGATATACCTGAAATTGTTTTCCACACTCCTCAGGATGAGCGCAGAGATCAAATCGGCACTTATGATATTGGAGAAGACATGTATTTAAACGATTATGGAGAAGATACATTTTTTAAGGTGAATATCAGCAATGTGGAAATCAATGAAGGGAATGAAAATCTTGATTTAAGAGATGAAACGGAATCTGTCCTTGCTGTTGATATGACATTTGAAAATCAACTTGATGAAGATGTAACTTTATATCATAAATTTCCGCAGCCGCATGTAGAAGGCCTGGTAGATGGTCAAGGAGCAAACAGTTCTGTGCATCTTGTAATCGATGGACAACCTGTTGAAGATTTATATGAGGGACCTGAGGGGAAAATTGGTCCAGGTGAAACGCTGGAAGGAACCGTCTATTATGAAATAGTCAGTGATGATGTGGAGGATGTTCAGCTGCTTTTTCCAAATTCATCCCTGCTTACATTTCCGGATTACGGGATGTGGGTTGATTATAATTTGGAGGGTTAACATATCATGATGGAAGCATCCTTTATGTATCCCCAAAACAAATAGCATCATTATGAAAAACGAGGCGCTCTAAAGCAGCACCTCGTTTTTTCTCATGTCAATGTTCTTTCTAACCTTTTTTCCGCACAGCCATCCAAATCTCACTATACACATTATCAAGATTGCTATAATCTTCTACAAACGAAATCTCTGGTGCTTTGACTAGTTCATAATCTGAGGAAGGAAACCATTCAGCAGCAATTTTTGCCCATGTTTCCTGCATCGTTTGAGGGAACGGTCCTTGTGAAGAGAAAATAGCCCAAGTATGGGCAGGTACCTCCAGCACATCCAGCCCGCCAAACGGTCCTTCTTCATCTGTCAATACACCAATCATATGCTCTAAATATCCTTCTTCTTTCATTCTGCCTTCATCAAAATGATACGAAGCATTAATTACTTGTCTAGGCTCTAAATTAGCATGCTCATGCATTTTGCCTTTTTGAGATTCCGTAATACTTTGCGCCAGCTTTTCAATTTCTGGGTTAACTCCTTCAAACTGCATTGGCACTCTCTTACTGACACCAATTATTTTAAATGCTTCTTTTTCCACAATTCGATAATTCATATCTGCTCCTCCTTGAATCGTTAGTTGGAAGGTTAGTTTCGGAAAAGCTTTAAGCTGCTGCTTTTGCTGATGCTTCACTTCAGAAGGTTTACATCCTGCCCATTCCCGGAATGCGCGGGAAAAACCATCGACAGAATGATAACCATACTTAAAGGCAGTATCTGTCACATTAACATCCTCTCGCAGCAGATCAAACATTGCATTGGAAAGCCTCCGATTACGAATATAGGCAGTCAGCGTCATCCCGGCTAAGAAAGAAAACATACGCCGGAAATGATAAATCGACGTACCAGTAATTTTTTCAATTTCTTTCTCATCGATTTCTGTATCCAGATGCTCCTCAATATACTGTAATGCTTCGTTCATGCTGCTTTGCATTTCCTTTCCCTCCTTCCATTGATTCAAGTATAGAGACTTCTCCGGTGAATCACTCGACAAAAAAGAAACGGGTTTTATCGGAAAAACATCTTCAGCTGCTGGATAAGATTACTTTACCCTTTCTGCCATCGGTAAGTGTATCCAATGCCTGCTTTATATCTGCCAAATCATAATTTGCTTTCTCAATACCCAGCAGCAGCTCTTTCTTCTCCACAAGCCTGAAGATTTGCTGGAAGGTCCCCTGCCATTTTTCCTGACTTACCTTTTTATTCCAATGTCTTAAATGAAAAATATTCATTTTCACTTTATCTGCAAAGGCTCCCCAATCCATCTGCTGTCCAGACAACAAGCCGATACTTAAAAAATGTCCCTGATTGCGCAAACATCCAGCTAAATCGGAACCAGCACTGCCTCCTAATGAATCAATTGCCGCATCGGCTCCTTTTCCATTTGTTTTGTCCATCACCGTTTCAAAAAGCGATTGGCTTGAGGTATCTACCACTTCAGAAACGTCAAGCTCTAAAAGTTTCTGTGTATGTTTATCATTTCTCACAACTGCAATCAAATGTAAATTTAAAACTCTTGCAAGCTGCGCATATAAAAGTCCTATCGCTGACCCACAGGCATTAACTAAAAGCACACTACCTGACTGTAATTTCAATATCTCTGTCAGCGTAACCCACGCCGTCAAAGGATTAATATATAGTTGCGCAGCCTGTATATTATTAATGGATTCCGGCACAGGTACAGCAAATGCAGCTGGCGCCCGGACAAAATCCTGCCATGTCCCCTCGCCCCGTAATGGTAAAACACGCTTGCCTATTAGCTCTTTGCTGACATTAGCACCAACATCCGCTACAACTCCGACGCCTTCGTAGCCCGGAATATAGGGCAGAGGAATTCTGTGTGAATAGCTTCCTCTTACCGGGATTAAGTCTGATGGGTTAATTGGCCTGGCTAACATGCGTACAAGTACTTCTCCTGCTTCAGGGGGAGTGATTTCTTTGTCTGTTATTTTTAATACTTCATTAGGATTACCAAATGAATCACAATAAATATATCTGTTTCGCACTTTAAGATATCCTCTCTTTTAAAACGTTGCCTTCTCCCTATTATAATGGAAAAAGGAACAGCAGACGACTGCCATTCCTTTTGTGTTTCTTCTTATTAAATCGCTTTTCTTTGGAAATAAAGATAACCTCCAATAAAAAACAATAGAAAACTGCCGCCAATCACCATTAATATTTGATCCCATGGAACAAAAAAAACATCTCCTGTACTTCCGCCAATATTCATCATTAGAAATGGCTGTCCCCACGGATAATATGGGCCAAAACGCTCCGAATTAATAACTAAAACCGTCGGTAATGTAAAAATAACATTTATCGCGAATGGGGCGGCAAAACTTTTAAATGCGATCGAAACCCATAACTGTAAAGCAATTAATGGAAAAGTGGCCAGCCAGCCTCCTACAATCGTTTTCCAGACAATATCCATCGGAAAAGGATCAGTGATTCCCTCTATTATTCCAACCAGATAAATAGAGATCAGATACAATAATTGCATCGCAAACACCAAAAGCAGCAGCAATAGATATTTAGATAGAAAGACTTTTCCCCTTGTCACTGGCAGCGCCAGCAGCTGCTTCCAACCTCCTTCCTGATGCTCGTACCGGCAAATCACACTAGCTAAGACCCCTGAAATTAACGGCAGGAATAAAACAGCGTAGGTAAAATTCATCATTATCAATTTTTCATACCATGGATTGGGTGCCCCTATATCGCCTAACGGACTGGACAATCCAATAAATAATCCAATCAGCGGTGCCACTAATAGAAGTAGTAGTACTTTTGACTTTCGCAGTTTATACCATTCAGAACTTATTACGGAAAACATTTATTTAACGTCCCTTCTCTTAAAATCAATCATCCCCAGCAAGTACAGCACCAACCCAACGCCGATTCCTAACAAGGCATTGATATATGAATGTCCCCAATCATTCGATAGTGCCGGCCATTTCCAAATCACCCAATCAGGTAAAAGTGGAGCTGAGTATGCAAAAATAACACCAATCACTCCTAGAGTTACCGGGATAGCCTGATTTTTACTTATTGTAGCTACCCATAGCTGCAGTCCCAATACCGGCAGCGCAGCAAAGAAGGGTAAAAAACTGTACTCCATTAATCGTAAATACGGAATATCTGCTCCTAATCCCAATGTCAGACCGTAACCAAATACAAACAGGAATAAAAGGACGGAGGATACAAATAAGATACAGCTGATTACCGTAAACTTAGATAGATATACTGACCGTTTGGATACAGGCAAAGCAACTAACTGCTTCCATGCATTGGTTTCATCTTCAATACTTGCCATAAAAGATGTTAAAATCACAATCCCCAAAACAATCGCAAGCGGGGTAAATGTATTGATATTCAAAAGATAGTAAAGCCAGCGATCATCCATCTGGTCAAACAAATAATCTTTTCGGACCCCATAATTGACCATCTGCAACGCCACCACTCCTACAGGTCCAATCAGGCACAACAGCCATAATCCTTTACGCTTTATCTTTAAAAAATCCGCTTGTATCAGTGGAAAAATCATTCTGCATGTTCCTCCTTTGTCATCTCCAAGAAGATATTCTCCAAAGACCGTGTTTCTTCTTGCACCCGATAGATAGAGAAGCCTTGCTGGACGAGGTAGTCAATGGAAGCAGCTACCTGTTCATCGTCCTCCACTTGCAGATTGATATGTTCTTCTCCTAAATCGGCTTTTTGTCCATTGGCAAGCATTGAACGCCAAGCTGCTTCATTATCATTTACCTTTATTTGAATCGAAGCTTGTGCAATTTTACGCATGGTTTCGATAGAATCCTGAAAAATCATTTTCCCTTTCGATACAACACCTACTCTTGTAGCCATCTGGTCGATCTCGGATAATAAATGGCTGGATATTAATACCGTCATCCCATATTCTTTCGGCAAACTTTGAATCAATTCACGCATTTCAATAATACCGGACGGATCCAGTCCATTTGTAGGCTCATCCAAAATGAGCAGCTCCGGCTGATGAAGCATGGCAGCAGCAATCCCGAGACGCTGCTTCATTCCAAGTGAAAAACCTTTTACTTTTTTATTCCCAACTCCATGCAGGCGGACCAGCTTCAATACTTCATCTATTCTTTCCTTTGGTGCATGAAGAATTTTTCTGCTTGCTTCTAAATTTTCTTTAGCAGTTAAATGCGGATAATAAGAAGGGTTTTCTACCAATGACCCAACATTTTTCAAAATGTCTATCCGGTTGTTTTTCATATCTTCGCCAAATAATTGAACAGAGCCGGAAGTTGGCCGCATCAACCCTAACAGCATACGGATTGTTGTCGTTTTACCAGCCCCGTTAGGACCAAGGAAGCCATAGATTTCTCCCTTTGGTATCTTCATTTCTAAATTTGACACTGCTTTTTCTTTTCCAAATGATTTCGTTAAGTTCTTTGTTTCTACGATATATTCCATTATTATCACCTCTATTTTCAAGGATAGAGGTACGAGGTTAAAATGAAGTATATGCTTTGTTTAAAATTTGGTTAAAAAAGCTGGAATTATTAAGTTATCTTGCTTGGTGAAATGCCAAAAAAAAGAGACAGTTTATATCACCCGTCTCTTTTCATTGCAACATCTAAAATACTTTGATGTAATGTAGTCCAATTTTTAATATATTTTTTTATATCTTTCGGATTTATCCATATTCTATCTCTCGATTCATGAGCGGCTTTAAATTCATAAATTTGCTGAACATCCATACGATAAAACACCTGATAACCAACTTTCGGATAAGGCCCTTCCGAATTCCATTCGATATTTTCGGTATGGTCTACTGCGATATATCCTAAAAGCGAACAATTTCCTGCAATATAACCTTCTTCATATGCCTCACGTTTAAAACAATCTTCATATGCTTCGCCTCCTTCAATATGTGCCCCTGGTATATCCCAGCCCCTATTATTTAAATGAACTAAAAGCAATTTATTATCCTTGAAGCAGAAGCCGTGCGCACTCGTTATAACCTCTCTTTCAGGTAGTTCGTTATATTGCATCCAAGTTAATTTTACTTTTCCGTTTCCCCAATATACGTAAATACTTTTCATCACCGCTTCTCCTTCATGAGAATTTCTACAATCAGAATAAGTTTTAATCATCAGCTCTTTTTACTCTACTAATTTTTATCGTTGTACCTTCTTCCATAGAATCCATCTCCCAATCCAGGTCCATACCTTTTACCATCATATCAACAATAGAAAGACCGATCCCAGCACCGTTTTGATTTGTACTCGTCTGCATTCCTTTTCCTTTATCTATAATAACAATGGCATCGTGGTGCTCCGTTGACTCAGTCCGCACCGCTATATATTTGCCATCTGCCGCATGACGCAGAACATTTTGCAACAGATTATCTAAAATCCGGCTGAACCACAATGAATCTACTCTCCACAAATTTTGTTCAAAAGGTTCTATGTCAATATCAACTTCAAACCCTTCCTTCTCAAAAACCGGATACCAAGTCGCTAAATATTGACGGAGAAAACGCATCATATCTATTTCTTTTAATTCCTTCTTATATTTACTCGCCATAAGCAACGTATAAGACATTAGATTTTCGATTAATTTATCAACGTCTTCAATCGATGTTGACGTCAGTTTAAGAGAACGCTTCGCCTCTTTTGGCAAATTCATTTTCTGCAATGTATAGGCTTGTGCATTTATTTTAGTTAAAGGTGTACGTAAATCATGTGATAAATTAGCAATCAGTTCTTTACGCAGCTGTTCCTCTTCTTGTTCACGTTCTCTGCTTGCCCTTAATTCCTGTACCATTTGATTAAAAGATTTCTCTAAATCCCCAATCTCATCTTGTTTTTTTTCTTCAATAAGAATCGGTAACCCATCTGTATCTCGAATTTCCATAGCTTCTTGCAGGTGGACAAGACGTTTACGAATTCCTCTGAAAAACCATAGGGATATAAAAATAAACAAAAACACAACACCTATCGTCAACATAACAATAGCCCAGCTATACTGATCAAAAAGGCGTTGTCCTTGGGGCTTCATCACTTCCCGCTCCAGTTGGAAGACAATAAAACCATCTTCCTCATTTTCTCCCGCAAAAGCTACGACAGTAAATGGATCATTATTGTAATTTCTTTTTAAGAAATCAGCAGTATAAGCTGCGTCCCATTCCACAGGTAAGTTTTCTTGAAGGTTGCTTTGTACAGTCAAAATACCATTCCCATTCACCCAAAACATAGACGCATTTGGATAGACCTCTCGCCACTCTTCAAATAGTTGATTTACATCGTCTTCCGATACTACGGCAGTGGCTTCCTGATGCCATTTCTCCTCTATTTCTGTAAATGTATTCCCCCCTTCCTCTGGGGAATCCGAATCGTCTACTAAATTAAAGAAAACAAAAATGATAATAAAGTAGGCTGCTTGTATTAAAAAAATGGCAATGAGGATAATCAATATATATTTTGCTAATAAAGATTTCAAAAACCGCTTCATTTTTTCACCCGATATCCAATCCCGCGAATCGTCTCAATAATTGTTGGTTTCGCTGGATTTTCTTCAATTTTTTCACGCAAATAGCGGATATGCACCATCAACGTTTTATCTCCTTCCATAAAGCGCTCGCCCCATACGCCTTCATAAAGCTGCTCCTTCGTCAAAATTTGATTCAGATGGCGAATGAAATATTGAAACAGCTGGTATTGCTTTCCTGTTAGTAAAATCTCTTCCGCTGTATGCTTATTAGTAATAACCAATGATCTCGTATCGATTTGCAGATGTCCGATTTCAATCGTATCCTCTTCCTTTTGGAAACGGCGGAGTAATGCTTCGACTCGCGCAGCTAATTCATCCGGATGGAACGGCTTTGTAACATAATCATCTGCAAAGCTTAAGCCTTCTATCTTGTCCTCTACTGCCGATCGGGCAGATAACATCACAATTGGTGTGTCTGGATTTGCTTTTTTTATTCGTTTGCCAATGGAAAAACCATCAAGTCCCGGCAGCATAATATCTAAAATGGCAAGATCTATCTCGTTTATATATTTTTCTAATTCATTCCCAAACGTTAGCCAGGTTATTTGGTGCCCTCTTCCAGTTAAATCCTCTGTTACCCATTGTCCGATTTCTTGTTCGTCTTCGATGTATAGGATGTGTGCCATTTATTCCACCTCATAATCTAATGCGTGTCCTTATGGTTACTTCTTCTTTTCTAGTTTGTTTCTTAAATTAAACATAATCATTCTTTATAAACCATCATAGCAATTCTACGAATGAAAAGAATAGACAATTTCTATTTTTAAACAAAATTTAAACATTAACCTGACTTTTCTTTCATGATTTATTTAAATTTATGGTAAAGTATGATTATCTTAAGCATTTTAACTTAAAGGACTTTTCACCTTATTTTTATTTGATTATGTGCTAATCTTAAACGAATATAGATTATTAGGAGAAAGATTAACGCTTTTCTGGTTTAGAAGCCTTATTATATATGAGTATATGGAGTATGCTGTTCGTATTTATATAAGTGTGTATATGTAGATTCTGGAATTCGTATGTTTAAGAGTGATTAGCTTTACCAGATTTTAGCTAAATTAAAAGAATTACTTTAATAAAAGAATATGGAGGTCACTGCTGATGGCACCTTTAAACGAAAATCAATTAGAACAGATACGTCATGAAAGAAAAGAACAGATTATGAGTGCAGCACTCCAAGTTTTTGCAGACAACGGCATTAAGTTGACAAAAATAAGCACGATAGCAAAAGCTGCAAAGGTAAGCCATGGATTAATATATCATTACTTCTCTTCAAAAGAAGAAGTTCTGTATGAAAGCTTAAAATGGGCAACTGCTGTCAATACATCAACCAATTTTTTAGAAGAATTAAAAGAGGATAAACTGTCTCCATCTGAAAAAATTAAAAAATTTGTTCTATATGCATTTTCCTCCACAGACTCCACTTCTAGTTACGTGTTTCGGATTATACAGAATTCAGGTAATAAAGAAGAAACTCCGCAAGAAGTAAAAGATTATGTGGATAGTCTTGGGACCATGTATATCAATTTCCTTATACCTCTTATAAAAGAAGGTCAAGAACATGGAGAGATTATCCAAGAGGATTCCGAAGAACTTGTTGGAATTTTCCTTACGACTTTATCAGGTGTCATTGCTGATGATATTACATTTTGGCAAGAAGACATGGAGCGGAAAGTAGAAATTTTGCTCAGAATGATTACTACACGATAACCTCTCTTCTGACTTCTCAATCCTAAAATTAAAACCAAACTCCTCCAAATAAAGAATTGACAAAAGGAGGAGTTTATTATAAATTATTTATTGACTGAATTAGTCAATCAATAAAAGGAGGTTAAATTTTGGATACTGTTATTTCTGTAAAAGATTTAGAAAAATCCTATGGAAATCATTCTGTTTTAAAAGGTATCAGCTTCGAGGTAGAACGAGGAAGTATTTTTTCCTTACTAGGGGAAAACGGAGCTGGCAAAACTACTACTGTCCATATACTTTCCACACTAATTTCCGCTACTAACGGCACCGCTCTCATTGGGGGATTTGATACACGCAAAGATACCAATAGCGTAAAAAAACGAATCAGCTTAACTGGGCAATATGCTGCTGTAGATGAATTACTGACTGGAAAAGAAAATCTAATGATGATGGGACGCTTGAATCATTTAGACAGACCTACTGTAAAAAAACGAACCGATGAACTTTTACATCAATTTGATTTAGTAAATGCAGCAAATAAATCCGTAAAAACATATTCAGGGGGAATGAGACGACGCCTCGATATCGCCATCAGTCTGCTTGCTTCTCCAGAGGTTATTTTTCTCGATGAACCTACAACTGGACTAGACCCAAGAAGCCGAAACAACATGTGGGAGCTTATCCAAGAACTTTCCAATAAGGGTGTTACGATTTTTCTTACAACGCAGTATTTGGAAGAAGCTGATCAACTCGCTGATAAAATTGCTATTTTACATGAGGGAAAAATTGTAGAACAAGGTCCAGCAGAAGCATTGAAAAAATTAGTGGGTGAGGAAAAACTAGAAATTAACCTTGCTGATCGAAAAGAAAATTGGTCCGCTGCTAAGCAGCTTTTGGCTGGAAAAGCAGATGAAAAGAATCTTACTATTCTTGTTCCGTTATCATCCGTAAACAATTTGCGCGAACAATTACAACTCCTTCATGAAAATGGAATTGAACCTGCCTCGATAAGTATTCGTAAACCAACCTTAGATGATGTATTTATGCAGATAACAAAAAACAAAAAGTATGAATAACAGGAAAGGAGCTGATAATTTTATGAATGAATCAAAATGGACTTGGATTATTCTGGATAGTTGGACAATGACACAGCGTACATTAAAACATATTTTCCGAAATATAGAATCACTGATGATGAGTATTGGCCTTCCCATTGCACTTATGCTTATGTTTGTTTATATTTTTGGTGGAGCAATAGACACAGGAACATCTTATATAAATTACGTTGTTCCAGGCGTTATTGTAACATGTGTTGCCTTTGGGAGTTCGCTTGTCGCTGTAGAAGTTGCTGATGATATGACTGGAGGTTTATTTGAACGATTTCGTACGATGCCTATCCTTCCCTCCGCTTTATTAGCAGGTCATGTTATTGGAGGAATGGCTAGAAATGGACTTGCTACAGCCATTACTATTCTTGTAGCAGTTATTATTGGATTCCGACCAACTGCTGGATTATTAGAATGGCTTGGGGTTATCGGTATTTTAGCATTATTTATGTTCGCTGCTAGTTGGTTATTTGTACTGTTTGGTCTTATTGTAAAAAGTGTAGAGACTGCTAATGCCATAACATTTCCAATGCTTTTCCTGCCCTATTTAAGCAGTGCTTTTGTACCGACAGAAACCATGCCTAAATGGCTCCATACTTTTGCAGAGAATCAGCCAATGACACCGTTTATAGAATCATTACGCAGCTTACTCACTGGAACGCCCCTTCACAATAATTTATGGATCACGATTGCCTGGTTTATCGGTTTGCTTATTTTTTCTATTATTGGAGCTACAATTGTATTTAATCGCAAGAAAAAGCGTAAATAATAAGTATATTATTTTTCAAGCGAATCTTTAGATATCAATAAGCACACGATAAAGATAACGCTAATTTCATCTCACCATCCAACCAAAAAAACCGCCTCACACAATAATCCATAGTCAATGAGGCGGCCCTAACTCCCTATTCTCTTTTCTAAGCAAACTGCAAAATCCGTTCCGCAGCCTTCCTTGCTCCTGCAATATTTCTGGAAACCGGGCCTATCTCTAACTCAGCTAACACTCCTGCCACAAATAAACCATTTTTCCATTCAAGCGATTGAGGTACGATTGGAAAACCACATGGTGCACAAGGCAATTGCATCTGCTCTATCAGCGGGTCTAACCATTCTTTTCCCGGCATTGCAATGGCTGGACCGGTTGCCAGTAAAATAGCGGTTCCTTCCAGCTTTTCTTCATTTCCCATAAAAAGCTGCATTCTTTCATCTGTATCTTCTCTAATCTTTTGAATACAGCCTGTATGGATATTCAGCCTTCCTGCTCTTTCTTGTTTCAATAATTTTAAATATAAATCCCTGGTGATGGAACCTCGATTCCTTGCTTCTTGTATAACTGACCTTCTTTCCTTATAGCTGGTCAATTTATGATACTTATTCAAATACTTAGGCCCGAGCCATCCTGGATCACTATCAAAATGGTGAATACGTAACGGATGCCGCTTCACCATGGTGACAGAATGAATAGATTCTTTTTGTGTAAGTGCATAGGCAAGATGTGCTGCTGTCATCCCGCCGCCAACTACAATCACATCCCCCGTTTCCGGAAGGCTGCTATCCATTTCAAACACATGATTTATGGATTTATGATCCTTATACGAGTCAATCCATGAAGGATAATGAGGGGTATGATTAACACCCATAGCAAGCACCACCCGCTCACTAAAGAAACAACGTCCATCCACAATGCAAACCTTCCATCCCTGTTCCGTCCATGACAGTCCGTTTACCATTCCTTGCAGCCAACATTCCATGACGCCTGTTTCTTCTAACAAATCCATACTGTGCTGATTAAACATATCCAAACACGGCCGCTGATACTGCCCTTTCAAACCTGAGGCATAATTGTTTTCAGAAGAATATTTTTTTAAACTGTATGGGTCGGTGTGCAAATGATGTACTAAAGGAGAGCGCAAATATTTCATTTCAATCTTTTCTGTGATGGTGCGCCACCTTTCCAACGGCTGTTTATGAGGGTCAATAATCAGTACATCTTTTATCTTTGCTCTTCTCTCTTCAAGCAGCCGGGAAGCCACACAGCTTCCTTGGATTCCGCCACCAATCACTATCCATTTATACATACCTGTTCCTCTCCTCTCTATAAAACGTAACCATTACGGTTTTATGGTTAAAAATTTTTGTTTTTAAGTTCACCCGTATCGGATTCCCTTATCCGCTTCCGAATGGTTGTTTTTCTCTATTATCTTTTCATTACAAACCTTCTGTATAAAAATATTTTCTATTTTCATTTTTCTCAAAAGCAGTTGAAACAACATTTGTACAATCAAGCCAGCGTGTTTCTGCTTTTATCATTTTCGTTCTTTTCTCTATTTTTATTTCTATTTCTTTTAACACTTCCAGAAGTTCGTGCAAGGATAAATTGAACGCTTCAGCTACATGCTTGTGAGGAGTCTCTGTTCGGATTATATCTATAAAATGCTCGGATGACCATGCTTTTTCAGAAATCATATTTTCCATATTTATTACTTTTTCATATAATAACTGCTCTTCGTTTGAGAGAAATCGGCTGATCACCTTATTCAAAAGTTTTGCTTCTATGTAGCTTTCCATTTTAAATGCCCCCCATAAATTAATCCGCCAGAAAACGTAATCGTTACGGTTTATAACGGAAATATTATTACTTTACCATGAAATATAAATAAAAACAATCTCTTTTTCGATGGACCGCTCTCTAACTTCCAACACTTCCATATGATATGTATCTATTCCCTAAAATAGCATCCAAATTCATCTGCTCTGCAAAAAAAGCCATCTTCCACCAATCTAATGGTACAAGACAGCTTTTCGTCCTTCATATACCCTCTTAAAAATCTTTAGGATCTAGGCTATGTGTTGAATCTGGGTATTCGATTTCATCTACAGCACTTACAGTCATGGTCACACTGAAAAATGCGAATACCGCTAATGCAGCAATTATTAATTTCTTCATCAAATCCCTCCTTTCATATCTAAAACATTTTTTATCTTAAAATAAGCTTGTTTATACTGCTTATTTTGAGAATAATAATCAGATAGCAGTACATTAGAGTAAATAAGGAATTCTATATCCTTTTTCTCTTCAAAAAATGGAATAGCGACAGTTTCTAAGTATTCTTTAATATTCTCTTTATTCAACTGTAATTGAAGGAGATGAAACTTAATGATATACTCTTCCAAACTAATTTTATTTGCTGTTGCTTTTCCTCGCGTAATGTATTGCGCCGCCTTTTCTTTATTCTCCGTACCCAGATACAATTTCGCTAAGGCGTATATTGTTTTCATACTATACTGTTCTTCGACAGAAACGGAGAGACTTTTTTTATAATAATCAATTGCTTTTTCGATATCCTTCTTTTTTTCATAGGCCAGTCCCAGATTATGATACACCTTCCGAAGTAAATTTTTATCATCCGCTATGACTTTCTCTATACGATCATAATAATCAATCGCTTCGTCATAATTACCCATTTTAAAGTAATTAATACCTAACAAGAAATAACAAACTGTACACTTATCATAGTTCATTTCCTGTAAATACTCATTTAAAGCTTTTTCCAAATGCTTAATCGATTTATACATATTACCTTTTCGGTTATAAACGAGGGAAAGTTCATAATGAATATCTGCTTTATACGGATAATTCAAAGAGTTTGCCAGACCTAGATATAACTCTAAAGCTGCATCATAATTGCCTGTTTTATAATAGTATAAGCCACAAACTCTATTAAATAAAGGCATAATTTTCAAGTTACTATAATCTTTCAAAGATTCTGCCTCTTGAAATTTTTCTTCAATTTCCTCCATTGTTGAAAATCTTAGAGCAAATCGCAACTCTATTAAGCTGATCAGCAGTCTGATACCAGGATCGGATGAATTTTCGAAGTCTTCCAAAAATGATTGATAGGCTTCTTTGGCTGCAGCTTGGTCTTCTTTAATCAAATTATAGATATTCTCCGCTTCTTGAACAACCTGATCATTCACCACTTCTTCTATTTGTACTAATTCTTCAGGGGCGATTCCAAACCGTTCAGCAAGCAATTGTAGAATCTCTTCATTAGGAACGACATTACCGTTTTCAATCTTGCTGTAATAGGATACAGAACAAATACCTTCAACAATCTCATGCTGGGTAGAATTCTGCTTGTTTCGTAAAAATTTAAGTTTTTGTCCTAAATCCAAAATCCTCTCTCCTCTTCATGAAATTTTTTACCTAGTTTAAATGTAACATAATTTCAATGGGAAGTAGAAGCATTCTTTTAATTTTTAAGGGATATCCTCATAATTATGGTTAATATTCACAAATAATTAAATAAAATGAAATGAATTTGTAGAATTTATTAAAAAAGAACAAGATAACTGCCTCCAGTCATCTTGTTCTTTATAATTAAGAAGCTTGCTTCCAATCAGAGACATCCACTTCAAGCGGAATATTATTGGCACGTGCCTTTGCAGCTGCTTTAAAAAATAAAACCACTAGCAGTGCTGCTCCAATAAAGCCGCCTCCCCATGATATATTCATAGGTAAATTAAAACCGATTGGCTGTGACAAAATATAAGTAATAACCATAACCAACATAAATGTCCCTGGAACCAGAGCGACGAAATAATTTTTCCCTGCAATATAAAGATACATCGAACCAACAAATAGAGCGATTACTGCCGTTGACTGGTTTGCCCAGTTAAAATAACGCCACAATAATTCAAAATCAATTTGCGTTAAAACCATCGATACCACAAATAACGGCAAGGCAATCCACAAACGGCTGGAGAACTTTTTCTGTCCAATTTTTAAGTAGTCTGCAATAATCATTCGTGCACTGCGAAATGCTGTATCTCCAGAAGTAATTGGAAGTACGATAACACCCAGCACAGCTAGCGTTCCGCCAATTGCTCCCAGAAGCGTCGTAGAAGATTCACTTACAATGGCTCCTGGTCCACCAGCGGCTAAAATGTCATTCAATCCATTATAGCCGTTAAACATGCTCATAGCAGCTGCAGCCCATATCATTGCAATAACTCCTTCTGCAATCATCATGCCATAGAAAATTTTACGTCCTTCTTTTTCTTTTCTGGTTGTCCGCGATATAATCGGTGTTTGTGTAGCATGGAAACCAGATAAAGCACCACATGAAATAGTAAAAAACAATAATGGAAAGATAGCTGCCCCTTCAGGATGAAAATTCTGGAATGATAGCTCTGGAATTGGTGCTCCTGTTACAACCAAACCGACTCCAACACCAATTGCACTCAGTAACAGCAATGCTCCAAAATAAGGGTACAGTCTGCCTATAATTTTATCAACTGGAAGCATCGTAGCCAAGATATAGTAAACAAAAATAAATGCAATAAAGATACCTAAGGCGACACGCCCGTCTGCCAATAAATGAAGCAGACTTGCTGGTGTAGAAACAAATACCGTACCAACTAGCAATAGTAAAAGGACTGCAAAGCCGTTAACGACATGCTTCATAACCTTTCCTAAAAACTTGCTCGCAAGCTCAGGCAAATGCGCTCCCCGATTCCGGATGGAAATCATCCCTGTTAAATAATCGTGGACAGTCCCTGCAAAAATGCATCCCACTACTATCCAGATAAATGCGGCCGGTCCATATAAAGCTCCCATAATCGGACCAAAAACCGGGCCGGTGCCAGCAATATTCAAAAGCTGAATCAGCGAATTTTTAGGCGTACTCATCGGAATATAATCCATGCCATCTCCGTTCACATAGGCAGGTGTCGGCCGGCTTTCTTTGACTCCGAAAAGCTTCTCAATAAATTTCCCATACGTAAAATAACCGATAATTAATAAAACAATTCCTGCTAGAAATGTATACAAACTTTCTCCCCCTTTTCCGCCATTAATGAATACGTTTTCATTAAGTATAGAATATACAAAGCAGGAGAAGGGGAAATCAGGAACAAAAGGTTATTTTTAAGCGTTATGATGTTCTTTCAAGGAATTAAGATGCATTGAAAGAAAGCATCAGATTTCTAATTTAGCACGTAATGCTTTTACATAATTTCTGCTGACGGAAAGCGTGTCTTTACTTCCTTCTAACTGCAAATGATAAGCGCCATTAAACCATGGAGTTAATCGTTGAATATGCTCCAGGTTAACTAAGAAGCTTTTATGAATTCTGAAAAAACCATACGCTAACAAGCGATTTTCCAGTTCTTTCAGCGGCATTTTGATATCAAATTCTCCTTGCTTCGTGATTAATTTTGTCCGTTTTTCTATTCGTGACATATACAAAATATCCTTCAGCTCTATATAGTGAATATCTCCTTCCACTTCTATCGCCAGCTTTCCAGGTGCTTTCCCTGGATTCGTCTGTTCTTTCGCCCCGCGTTTTTTCTCCAGCCGCCCAATCGTTTCTTTCAACAGCTCCTCATCGTATGGCTTCAATAAATAATCTACAGCGTCATAGCGAAAAGCCTCTGCAGCAAACTGCGGATATGCTGTAGCAAAAACGACCAGCGGCGGCTTTTTCAGTTCTTGTATCGCCTTTGCTACTTCCATTCCGCTCACTTTCGGCATTTCTACATCTAAGAAAATAACATCTGGCTGATGCTGCATAGTCTTCATGATGGCTTCCTCACCTGATTCTGCTTCTTGAACAGATTGTATTTGTGTGAATTCACTTAGTAAATGCTTTAATTCTTCCCGGTTATATGGTTCATCATCAACGATAAGCACTTGCATTAACTGATCCATTGCTTTTCTTCCTCCTTATGCGACAGGACAAAATAAATATTGGTCCCTTCCTCGTTGGTTCTTACTTGAAGTAAAGCTTCCTCGCCAAAAAGAATACGCAGCCGCCGATTTACATTGTAAAGCGCTAAGCCATTTCCTGATGTCGAATCTATCGGTGCTTGACGTATTTGATTTGCTGCTTCCTTACTCATCCCCATGCCATTATCCTTAATCCCGACATAAACACTGTCTGGGTGTTTTTTCATCGTAACCTCTAAGACACAATCGCTTTCTTTATCTTTAAACCCATGCATGATTGCATTCTCAACGATTGGCTGCAGGGTTAAAGGCGGAATCACTTCCGATAACGCCTTCTCATCGATTTGATACTTCACCGTTAACTTATCTTTAAATCTTTCTTCATTCAAGGACAGGTAAGACTGGACCTGTTTTAATTCCTGTTCTAAAGTCGTTATTTTTTGTGTAGTAGCGGATAGATTCTGCCTAATAAAATGAGACAGAGAAATCAGCATTTTCCGAGCTTTCCCCGGATGAAGACGGATAAGTGATACAATTGTATTTAATGTATTAAATAAAAAATGCGGATGAATCTGAGCCTGAAGCGCTTTTATTTCTGCTTCTTTAGCCAGCTGATACACCCGTTCTGCCTGACCAATTTCCAGCTGATGGCTGATCATGGAGCTTAACCCTGTAATCAATTCCATATTGACATTGGTCAAGTCATTTTCTGACTGGAAATAAAATTTTAGTGTACCTATAATTTCGCCCTGTTCTTTAAGAGGAGCAATAATAACAGCTTCCAGCGGACAATCTGGGTTTGTACAATGAATCGATTCCGCTGTTGCCATTTTGATTTTCCCGCTTGCTATGGTTTCTGCAGTAATTTTTGTCTGAATTGGGTTTTCCTGCTGATGGTGGTCATGTCCAAGTCCGACATGTGCAAGAATAGCTGTCTTATTTGTGATGGATACAGCGCTTGTATTTAGTTCTTTATGAATAATACGGCAAACTGCCTCTGCTGCTTCTATTTGTAAACCATTACGTAAATGCGTAAGTGTCTGATCTGCAATTCTTAACGTTTTTTGGGCCTGTACAGCACCTGCTTTCTCTTCTTCCTTCAATACACTTTTAATAACCAGCAGAACAAGCACTGAGCCGATGCCGTTAGCTAAAATCATCGGCAGCCCAATTAAATTAACTAGAGTCCAAGCCTGCTCTATCGGCCGGGCTAAAGCCAGAATGACCAGCATTTGTACTGCCTCAGCTATCGCCCCGACAAAAAAAGCGGTTTGCAGTTTAATCCGTTTATTTTTCTTATAGAACAGACTTGCAAGGACCCCTGCAATCATGGTGGCAACTCCACAGGCTATTGCTGTAAATCCTCCCAGCGTAAAGCGATGAACTCCGGCAATCACCCCGGCCCCAATACCAACCTTAGGCCCTCCAAGCAAACCAGCGATAACGATGCCAATAACCCTTGCGTTTGCAATCGCTTCTTCTGACATCAAGTCCGTTGCCCAACGGTTAAATTGCAGGCTGTCCGTATTTACATTCAGCCCTGTATATGTACCAATAATCCCAAAAAAGGCGAAAAAAAGAATAGCTGTAAGATGCTGCTGGCGATTCAGCTGATCCTGATAAAACATTTTCCGGAAGAAGCGAAATCTTGTCAGCACAAAGGCTATCGTTACAATAATTCCAACTCTTTCTACTAATGTAATTAATAATTCAAACATGATAATGCTCCTTTCCGTTTAAAGCGCTCCTCGAAAACGTTCTCATTATTATAGCAGTTTCCTAGATAGTTGAAAATTGGTTATCAATCTACTATCAATAAGCCCTTTCCGCCTTCCTGTCTACTTAAATTCATCGATGGCGATATAGTTGTAAACTTGGCACACAACTTTAAAATTAATTATTTATCCACTTTCCATATAATCATCTTTTATTATATACTTTTTTAAAGTGCAGAAAAGGAGTTTCATTATGCCAATCTCAATACATTACCAAACAGCTTCAAAAGAATGGAAGCAGGCAGAAAGTGATGCAGCAATTCCCAGTGATGCTCTTTTTATTTGGTATGATTTTGTACAAGCCAGTACAGAGGAAAGTGAATTGCTTACCACCCAATTTCATTTTGATCCGCTGGCCATTGAGGATACGATAAAAACAGTGTCACGGCCCAAGCTGAAAGAATACCCACAATACCACTTTTTAGTTTGTCATCTTGTCAATGAAGATGATTATCGCGCACGGGCGGTAAACCTGTTTATGAAAGGTCATATTCTTGTAACCTATCATCAGGATGGCCTAAACAAGCTGGGCAATATTGGAGAGGAAATTCAAAAACGCTATCCGTCCCAGCCTGTTACTCCGGCAGATGTCGCTTTGATTATTTTAGATTTTATTGTAGACAGCTATTTTGAATATGTGTACCACGTAGAAGATGAAGTGTTTTCCTTTGAAGACCGGCATGTCAATGATACAGCCGGTAATAAGCTGATGGAGGACGTCTTTCAAATCCGGGCGGTGATGATTAAATTAAAGCGTGTTATTCTGCCGATGCAGGAATTGATACAGCACTTAAAAGAAGAAACAGCCTTCACCAAGACAAAGAAACAGCGGATCTACCTTCATCATATTGAAGACCATATTATCAAACAAATGAACATCATTAAATCTGCACAGGAAATGACCAGTGATATCCGCGATAATTATGATTCGTTAAGCTCATACCGTTTAAATAATGTAATGAAGATATTAACACTCGTTTCGGTTATATTTTTGCCGCTCACGTTAATTACCGGTATTTACGGCATGAATTTTTTGCATATGCCGGAGCTGCAATGGGATTATGGGTACGTTGCAGTGCTTGTTGTTATGCTGCTTATCAGCATTGGATTAATCATTTATTTCAAATTAAAAAAGTGGTTCTAAAGAACGGAAATGATATAGCAGTTAAAATAATGTTTAGCTGCTATATCATCAGTCAAATATTTTTATCCCGCTTCTGCTTTTGCTTCACCTTAGACAGATGAAAATTCCCAGGTTAATGAGGGGACACCAGAGCGGCGGAATGGAAATATTACATTATATCAAGCCACGATGAATGATAATGAACCGATAGAGCTGACTAAACAGAGAGAATAAAATAGGATGCACTTCGGCTGAGAGGTACTATTTTCAGAGAGTATGAGTATGAATCCGGGATTTCAAACCTGCAGATAACCATATGTATCTGCAGGTTCAAACTTACTTTATATGATTGGATAAAGGCATATAAAAAGATGAACAGCCATTTCCATGGCTACAACAAAGTATTTAAGGTTTTTTCGGACATATTATAAACTATTCAATTCTCCTATGGCTTTGACAAAATTCCCCTTGTACTTGTCCAGTTTTTCCTGCGCTGTTGTCAACTCAACGTCAAACATCTGCATCAAAATAGCTGCTTTTGTATCCCCATCTGCTTTATCATAAGCTTGCGCAGCTTCCTTATCATCTGCCTGCGTCAACTCTTTGATAATAGAGACTGCCCTCTTGCGCAGTTTATGATTCTTTGCCTGCAAATTGACCATCAAATTTTCATAGACTTTCCCAGTCCGCACCATCGTTGCTGTGGATAGCATATTTAAAACAAGTTTTTGAGCCGTTCCCGCCTTTAGCCTTGTAGAACCTGTGACAACCTCCGGACCAACGGGGAGTTCGATAGCTATATCCGCTTCCTGCGATAGTTTTGTATCCTCGTTACAAGAAATGCCAATCGTTGAAAGCCCTAATGATTTGGCTTTATTCACAGCACCTAATACATAGGGTGTTCCGCCGCTGGATGCAATACCGACAATGATATCTCCATGTTCTGCGGCTTTCTCTACATCTTTTCCGCCAAGCTGTTCATCATCCTCTGCCCCTTCCACAGCTACACGCAGTGCACCGTCTCCTCCAGCAATAATACCTTGAATGACGTCAAGGGAAACGCCAAAAGTCGGAGGACATTCGGAAGCATCCAGAACACCTAACCTCCCGCTTGTTCCTGCCCCTAAATAAATGACTTTATTTCCTTTTTCTATCGCTGCAACCATTGTCTCTACAGCCCTCTCTATTTGAGGCAGCACGTTCTCAACAACTTCAGGTACCTTCTTATCTTGTTCGTTCATCAATTGCAGGATGTCATAGGTGGATTGTTCATGTAAATGATAGGAATGTTCATTTCTCTTTTCCGTCAGCATATATTAACTCCCTTTCCAAATGTTTAGTTTTACTAGGTAATCAGCGTTTCATAAACCAGCGTGTGAAACTTTTTTCTGATTTCAGACAATCGATGCTGTCGTCCATAATGAACCATATTGGTAAGCAGGACCGTAATGATTTCTTCTTTTGGATCAATCCACAAACTTGTGCCTGTAAATCCGGTATGTCCAAACGAGCCGATGGACCAGGCTGATCCACAAGTTGTTCCAAGCGTTTTATCATATAATACTTCAAAGCCTAAACCTCGATTTTGAATTACATTTTCTTTGATTAACGCCATTGTCTCCGGTCTTAATATCGACTGCTTTTCTGGATACAGCCAATAATCGGCATAGATCGCTACATCCGAAATATTAGAAAATAAACCTGCTGAACCGCCAACGCCACCCAAATGATAGGCTTTTTCATCATGTACCTCACCATGAACGTATTTTCCGCAAACTTTTTCCGTTGCAGCGATCTTATTTTTTTCTATTTTGCCAGGAAGAAAGCCAGTGTCTTTCATCCCCCAGGGCTGATACAGCTCCTTCCCCGCAAAAACATCCAGCCGCTGTTTTGTTATTGCTTCTACAACTTTTCCTAAAACAATCATGCCGATATCGCTATATAAAACCTGTGTCTCTGGCGGGTGCACTGCTGTACAGTTTAAAATTTCCTTCCATACGTCTCTTTGCTGATACCGGTTTTTAACAGATAAATCTGCTGAAACACCTGAGGTATGCTGTAAAAAGTGGCGAATGCTTATCTGCTTTTGCGGAAACGCAGGTATATATTTATTTACTGCATCGTCTATATGCAGCTCATTTCGCTCATGTAAAAATAGAATGCTCGGCAGTGTACACATAATTTTTGTTAAAGAAGCCAGGTCAAAGTAAGTTTCTGTAGTAACAGGGATTCTCTTTCCTTCATTATTCAAAAAGGAGCCTGCACTTCGGAACGTTTTCTGTTGTTGATGATGCCTGACAAGATAAACAGCTGCAGGAATCTCATCCTTTGTAACTAATCCCTCTAAATACCGTTCATAAGCCTTCATTTATGGCACCTCTTCTCCCTTTATCTGACAGCATTCTTTTGATTTGTTCCGGCAAATAACCCTGCTGCTTTAGAACAAGAGCAATACTTCCAATCACAGGTGGATTTTGTGATGTTAAAACGTTTAACGAGGGAATTGCAGCGAGTTCCGCTTTTACCTTTTCGACAATGAGGTCATTTTGAAAAATGCCTCCTGCCAGCACAAATAAAACAGCCTTATCTGTTTTTTGAAACAGCCTTTCAAACAATGCCTGACCGCGATTCGCTATTTGTTTAGCTGTTTCTTGAATAATTGTTATTGCGATTTCATCTTTCATTTCAGCCGCTTGAAAGACATAGCTTGCGAATGCAGCCACACGCTGTTTTTCAAAATGTTGATAGATTATAGGAATCAATTCTTCTATACAATCGATTTCTTCTCCATCCAAAATAAGGTCTGTCAGCGCAGTTTTCGGTCCCAGCCCATCTAATTCATTGAATACAGCTATCAAGGCTTGCGAGCCTAAATCAAAGCCGCTGCCAGGGTCTCCCCCAATCACGTGGCCCCACCCGCCAACACGGGCAGTCTTGGATTGATGCATCCCAAGCGTTATTGCTCCTGTTCCGCAGATAGACACCATACCATCTGCGCCGAATGTTTCTGAATAAAGAGCAATGGTTCCATCATGCTCCACAACGATTTCATTAATGGGGAACCTATGCGGTGATGTTTTTTGAAAGTACTCGAGCCATTTTTTCCGGTCCGCTTCTCTGCCTAATCCTGCTATACCCAAACCTAACGATATCTCTGTATTATCCAAAAAATGATTGTGTTTATAAGCCTCGCTTATGATTTGGCTGATGACTTTAGCAGAATGAGTAAAGCTGGTACTGTGGGGATTCGCAGCCTCTGCTTCTGTTTCCCATACAAGCCCCTCCGCTTTATGAAACAATAACGCTTTCGTTTTCGTTCCACCGCTATCAATTCCCAAGATATACATTTATCATCACCCTTTATGTGGATTCCGAAATTCATTTTGCAACACTTCCCGTGTCTTATTCAGATAATATAAGGTGGAATCATAACTTCTTGAAGCAACGCCGGTAAACAAAATATCAATGATATTAAGCTGTGCCATCCTTGATGCGGTTGCTGCACTTCTAACCAGTTCTGACTCAACAGATGATACATATAAAGGAATATCAGCCATCTCAGACAAGGTATTCTTTCCATACCTTGTAATTGTTATCACCGTTGCATTATTTTTTTTCGCATTTTCAATCGATGCATTGACATGCTTTGTTTCTCCTGAATAAGAAATCCCGACTGCCACATCCTTTTCCGTTAATGTAACAGAGGATGTCAGCTGTAAGTGTGCATCTTCAAATGCGGTACAATATTTATTAATTCTTAAAAACTTCTGCTGTGCATCCTGTGCAATAACCTGTGAGGCAGCCGCTCCATAGAAATCCATTCGATTCGCCTTATCTAATGCTTCAATGGCCTTCTCCACACTGGATAAATCGAGTATCTTCAACGTCTGCTCAATAGATTGTATGTTTTTCTGTGATATGATATCCATAATGGAGCTTACCTTTTCGCCAGAAGAAATTTCTGTATTGTGATAGTTGCTCAGCTCACTTGTTTGCAGGTTCCCAGCAACTCGCAGCTTTAAATCTTGAAATCCGGATACGCCTATATTCTTACATAGGCGTATAATAGCTGCTTGGCTGGATCCGCTTCTTTCAGAGAGTTCTTTGATTGACAGCCGGACTGCTTCTTCCGGATGCTCTAATATATAATTTGCGGCATTTCTTTCAGCCGGTTTAATAATATTCAATGCTTCTCTAATTCGGATTAATCCATCATTATTTCTCATTTTATAAAACCTTTCCTTGTTAATTTTTCGACGTGTGCATCGTATAGACTTATTATAGAAGGAAATTCGGATTAACTCCATAAGGAGGAAGCGTTATCTGTCCCAATATAACCGGCTCTCTGGCACCTGTTGCGTTTGGTACATTCGTTTTTTGCTGATGAATGGTCTCATTCGCCAAAACCGCAAATCCGACTGCTTCCTTCTCATCTGCAGTTATCCCTATCTGTTCCGCTGTGTACACATTTTTAGAAGGCAATAAACTCTGGAGCATCGTGGTTAATGTCTTATTATTTCCTCCCCCTCCGCTGATAATAATGTCTGTAATATCTGTTTTGGGAAACACAAATTTCTGATAAGCATCCGCAATAGAATATGCCGTGAAATAGGTGGCAGTCGCTACTAGATCCTCGTATGGCAAATCTTTATGGCTCTTGATAACTCGAGAGGTAAACGTTTCACCAAACTGTTCTCTTCCTGTTGATTTAGGCGGCTGAAGAGCAAAGAAATCATGTCTCATCCAGTCTGCTGCAATAGCGTGATGAACCGTTCCTTTTTTCGCAATTGTACCTTCCGCATCATAGCCCATCTGAAACAATTTTCTGCACAGTGCATCAATAATCATATTCCCCGGTCCTGTATCAAATGCATAAATCGTTTCTAAAGATGAGTCCTTTTCCATAACCGTACAGTTACCAATGCCGCCAATGTTTTGTAAAATTCTTCCCTTATGCTGATCTCTATATAATAACCAGTCAATATACGGAATTAAGGGGGCACCTTCTCCACCGGCAGCAATATCCATCATTCGAAAATTGGAAACAACCATTGTTTTGGTTTCATAAGCAATCACCGAGGGATCTCCTATTTGTAAGGTGGACCGCACCTTGGAGCCATCTGCTTCAGGAATATGATAGACCGTCTGCCCATGAGAGCCGATTAAATCAACATCTTCTAAATTGACCCCAGCCTCTCTGCAAACCCTTTTAACTGCCTCTGCAAATGAATAGCTTAATTTCACATTTAAGCTGCACAGCTTTTCAACATTTGATTTGTCAACATCCATAGCATCCAATAATTCTTGTTTTAAAGCATCATCATAGGGCCATGAAATGCTTTTTATAATATCGATTTCTGTATCGGTGCCATAACCATCTATTTTTACAAGTGACGCATCCAGACTATCTAGGGATGTCCCGGACATTAACCCTGCAACCAATTTACTCATGTCATCTCCCCCTTTACGAAAGTTTTCATGCTACACAACAGAAAAAGCGCCACAGCCTCCCTCACACTGTTTACCTAAACATCTGATAAGCTACTCTTCATTCCTTGCTTATGTTCTTGCGGTAAAAGCAAACTTTTCCCATGGCTTCAAATAATCAATTAAGAAAATCTCTTCCTCTCTAATTCTTGCAACTACGTTGGATTTACCGGAATTGACCATATCTTTTAAAGCAATCTGCAATTCTCCGGCATACTGTTGATATAAATCACTTTCTATAATGACATCCCCTCTTTTTATATCCGGCGTATGATGGGCCGGAAAGGAATGCCCGCGATATTTCACTCTGCTCTGCGTAGAACGAATCATATAATCAGAAACATCTCCCCTGTAAAAATGCGGCTCATGAAAGATAATTTCCTTTTCCAAATCACTTGCGGTAGAAACCGTATCGACAGCAAACGTCATTTTCTCCTTGCTTATCTCGCTGAGGCGCCTCATTTCCGCTTCAGATGCATACGCATTACTGATAATGACATCATCAATAACGTTTGTGGCAAATAAATGCTTTGCCTGCACGTCAATTGGCAATTCACGATGCATTTCAACTGTCGGCAGACCCTCTACAATTGGCCAAGGCCCAAAAGCAGCATCATTGGAAGAGACAAAAGCTGCTGTTCTCAAACCATGCTGTTTAAATCTTTGGCTGCATTCTATAAAAAATTCATAGGAAAGCCCGGCATAGCGATGCGGGTAAAAGTTATGGCATCCTGTCAGTTTCGATAGATTAGGCTGATAGCTTAACAGGTTCTCCAAATATTTATTGGAGTTACTCATATTAATCTCGATGCTCAATCCATAAGAATTATACGTCATCATTGCTTCTTCATTTCCGGTAAACCCCATATCTAACCGGATACCGTCCACTCCAAGATCAGCGAAAAAAGATAAGTCTTGATAGGAAATATTCAATGCGTCAAATATACGCGGGCTGATATCACAAATCACTTCCATTTCTTTTTCTTTCGCAAAAGAAATTGTTTTCTTAAAATCAGCGATTATTTTTTCCTTATCTCCTTCTACAGATAGCAGACAGGTGAAGATACGTTCAAAACCATATTTACTTGCAGTTTGTATATATTCCAAATCTTCCTCGACACTTGATTTATTGGGATAGATGGAAATACCAAGCTTTTTCATTTCGAACACCTCTCTCATCATGTATTCATTTTATTTCTTCTCTAATTCGGAAATTCTTTTTAACAGCTTAATCATATTTTCAATCAATGACATTTCACTTATCGCTGCCATCAGGTGGTCTTGGGCGTGAACCATCAGCAGGGTCATTGGAGCACCTTCTCCATTTAACTCTGCTTGAATCAGTCTGGTCTGTGTATTATGAGCCGTGTTTAGTGTTTGATCTGCTTCTTTCAATTTCTCTTCTGCTTGCTGAAAATGATTTTCATGCGCTAGTTCGAGCGCTTCATAAGCTATTGCTTTCGCATCTCCTCCATTCGATATAATTTCAAAAATTTCTTTTTCCATATCCATCTGAACCCCTCCCGCTGATTTCCGCATGATAGCGGATTGAATTTTAATTTTACAAATTTAAAATATATTTGAAATTTTATTTTATATATTCTATAATACAAGTATATGAAAGCCCTTTCAAGTAATTAATCATTTAACCAAAAAATATTTTCAGGAAGGAGGAAAATCTCTCCGATAAAAAATTGAGCTTATTTTAAAGTTGCTTGCTGTTTATAGGAAACGGATAAAAGGCTACAGTATAATCCAAATAATTATTTTTAAAGGACGTGACGTGATGAAAAAAGTGTTATTTGTATGCTCTGGTGGAATGTCGAGTGAAATTGTAGTGAATGCTTTAAAAAAAGAAGCGGGAAAACACGGACAGGATCTTGATGTAAAGGCTGTAGGTTCCAGTGAGGTAGACGCAGAACTTGATCATCATTGGGATGCCATTATGGTTGCACCGCAAATAAGACATCGATTTAAAGGCATCAAGGAAAAAGCGGATGAACATGGCGTTCCATGCGGCTCCATACCTGCTCAGGGCTATAACCCCTTAGGCGGACCTACGTTATTAAAAGCGCTGAATGAATTGATTTCATAGCTCAGGATGGAAAGGAGTTACGTATCATGGCTAAATTCACAGATTTTTTGGAGGAAAAGGTTTCTAATCCGATGGCCAGATTGGCGGAACAAAGGCATCTTTTAGCTATTCGTGACGGTGTAATTTCTTCCCTGCCATTCATTATTGTAGGGTCTTTCTTTTTACTTATTGCCTCTCCGCCTTTGCCCGAATCATGGGCAATTACTCAATGGGCGGCAGATAATGCAGCAGAAATATTGATTCCTTATCGGATGACCATGTTCATTATGTCCCTTTATGTGGCATTCGGTATTGGTTATAATTTAGCGCAATCCTATAAGGTCGACCCTTTGTCAGGAGCGCAAATTGCAGTTGCTTCTTTGCTGCTTACCATTACACCAACAGTAATTGATGAATTATTTTATTTACCAATGGAGTTTCTCGGCGGAAGCGGTCTGTTCGTAACAATTATTGTTTCCATCCTGTCTGTAGAAATCTTCCGAATATGTAAACAAAAAGGGATTACGATCAAACTTCCGGATGCCGTCCCTAAATCCGTCAGCAGATCCTTTGAAGCACTTATTCCGGTAGCCATCGTTATCGTATTAATGACTCTTATTACAGTAGTTATCGGAGTGAATTTGCATACAGTTGTTGAAAAGCTGGCCGCTCCACTCGTTACAGCTGGAGACAGTTTATTTGGTGTATTAGTCCCTGTGTTTCTAATTACCTTTTTCTGGTCGTTCGGTATCCATGGTGTTTCGGTTGTCGGATCAGTCGCACGTCCCGTATGGGAAGTATATTTGTTAAATAACGGGGAAGCTGCTGCCGCAGGAGAGGTTCTGCCTCATGTTGCCCCTGAGCCTTTATACCAATGGTTCATATGGGTCGGCGGCTCAGGCGCCACACTTGGTCTTGTTATTGTGATGATCTTATTTGCACGATCAAAATATTTAAAAAATCTAGGCAGAACAGTGAGTGTACCTGCCCTGTTCAATATCAATGAACCGGTTATTTTCGGACTGCCGATTGTCTTAAACCCGATACTGATTATTCCTTTTATCATTACACCTATCGTTCTTGCAATTATTTCTTATTTTGCAACGTCCATAGGTCTGGTATCGCCGACATTTATACGAGCCCCCTGGACGCTGCCGGCTCCAATCGGCGCTTATCTGGCAACGGGAGGAGATTGGCGGGCTATCCTCCTGGTTCTTTTCAATATCGCGATATCCGTAGCCATCTATTTCCCTTTCTTTAAAGTCTATGATCGAAAAATGATGGATTTAGAAACGGAAGAAGATAATACAGCTCCATAAGACGAAACGTCACTCAGCGGGAGTTTTACGGACGATTCTCCGTAATACATTCAAGAGAGGAAATCAACGGGTTTCCTCTCCCAGGGAGGAAACTATAATGAAAGAGTCCAAATTAATACCTCGTATCAGCTTTAAAGGAGTTCTTGTGTTTTTATTTATATTATTTGTTGGAATGCTCGTCTTTCCAACTTTCTTAAGTTACTTCCAGCTTCCGGATGCAGTAAGCTATTTTTTCAGCGCCGGGATAGCAGCTTCATTAGGTATTGGCATTGTTCTTACCAAAATAGACGGGAAAGCGGAAGATAAACCTTATTTCAAAAAACGTATAATCGTTGCCCTTCTTGTTGGATTTGTCAGCAGTGCTTTAATGACCTTTGTATTCGGAGGAGATGTTATTGGTTAAGAAAAGGATTAAACTAAGGCAATTCAGGAGGTTCTCTAAAGTTTATTATCAAGTTGAAAAGGCTGGTTTTTTCAACCAGCCTTCCTTCGTTTAATTCGCTATCTCATCCATTGGTTCAAATAATTCAAAGTGAATATCATTATCTGCCACATTCATTTCTCGCAAATGACCATTCATCGTACCCATAAATCCTTTTGGACCACATAAATAAAAAGATGCGTCCACTGTTGGAATAACTTCTCTTAGCCAATCCAAATCAATATGTCCTTCTTTATCACATACACCTGCGTCTGTATTATCCGCATAAACCGTATATTGCGTTACTTGTTTATTGGCTTCTGCAATAGAGGCTATTTTATCCTTCATTGCATGGTAAGCGCGAGATCTTGCTGCATGGATAAAGATAACTTCTCTCTCCGGCTGTTCTTCTACCACCGTTTCCAGCATACTCATTAATGGGGTTAACCCAACTCCTCCGCTGATTAACACTAATGGTTTTTGTTCTGTTTTGTTTAATACAAAATCTCCAGCTGGCGCACTGATTGCCAGAACTGCACCTTTTTCTATTTGGTTATGAAGATAATTAGATACAATTCCTTCAGGATGATGCTCATCTTCCCGCTTCACACTGATTCGCAAGAAATCCTGTCCCGGCGCAGTGGATAAACTATATTGGCGTAAATGGTCGTAGGCTTCCCCTTCCATTTGTGCTTTTACAGTAATATATTGTCCAGCTTGATAAGGTGGAAGCTTTCCGTCATCTGCAGGCTTTAAATAAAAAGAGGTGATGACTTCGCTTTCCGGAACCTTCTCAGCGACTGTAAAATCACGAAATCCAACCCAGCCTCCTGGCGTATTTTGCTTTTCTTCATACATTTCTTTTTCTACGCTGATAAACACGTCTGCAATCACGCCATACGCTTTTTCCCATGCATCCATAATGTCATCCGTAGCAGCATCTCCAAGCACATCCTTGATGGCAATTAATAAATATTTTCCTACAATCGGATATTGTTCTGGTCTGATATTTAAGCTTGTGTGTTTATGCGCTATCTGTTTTACATGCGGCAGGATATCCTCTAAATGCTCAATATTTGCCGCTGCTGCATACACTGTATTTGCCAACGCTTTTGGCTGTCCGCCCTTCCGCTGATTGGTCTGATTAAAAACATTTTTCAGTTCCGGGTGATTTTCTAACATAATTTTATAAAAGTGCCCTGTGATTGCTTCTCCATGCTCCTGCAAGACAGGAACCGTTGCCTTTATTGTTTCTATTGTTTTTTGATCTAATCCCGCTGTTGTTGTTGCCATTATAAAACACTCCTTTGTGAAATAGTGAAAAATCACTCCATGGAGGACTATTTCCCCCTGCAGAGCTTTAGTTGAACCAATCGGGGTGTTTACGTCCGCTGTTTCCTGTTTTCACTTCATAAATCACCTTAATCCTTGAAGCAGAGAGGTTACAGACGATTGCACCGAGATACATGTTATCTTGATTATTTAAAAGATGTATTTTGAATACATGTTTTATTTTAATACGATAAAAATGTGAATTCAATGTGTCAAAAGCAAATTTATGTTACAATTATGTGAAATAATTAACAAACGGAGAGATACCATGAACTTAAAAAAATATACAGACTTCTCCTTGCGCGTCTTGATTTTGGCAGGTTTAAAGTCGGAGGGTGAGCTTTCGACAATTAAAGAAGTATCTGATGTGTATTCCATCTCACCAGAACATCTGAGAAAGGTTGTCCACGATTTAACAAAAAGAGGATTACTGACCTCTGTAAGAGGCAGAAATGGCGGGTTTCGTCTTGCTAAGCCTGCTGCTGACATCAATATCGGATTATTGATCCGCTCGCTGGAGAGTGATTTCAATTTACTCGAATGCTTTGATAAAGGAACCAACCATTGTGTGATTTCACCAGGATGCTCCTTGAAGCATGTCTTGAATAAAGCGTTATTTCAATTTTTTAAAGTGCTGGAAGAATATACATTAGAGGATTTAATACAGAATGAAGAAGAACTGAAGGAACTGATGGGGATGAAAGATTAAAGCGGGGGATGTTCTTGTATTTCATTATGCTATTTACAAGACGGCTGACCACAAGAACATCTCTTAAAAAGCGGACGATATTAGGATGGCCTCTTAGTAAAACGTGATTCGTCCATTACTTATTATTTGGAACTTTTTTGAACAGCCTTCCCAGAAAAAGACTGCTTTTGCTGCTTAATTCACTGTATATCCGCTAGTACTGAATTTTATAATGAATCAATGTATCTCCCTTTTCAAATCCTATTTTTTCATAAACATGATTCGCATGATGGTTGTCAGCATCTACAGTGAGATGTACCTTATCTATTTTAGGAAAAGCAAATATAGCAGTTAATACTTCCTTTAATAAAAGCCTTCCAAACCCTTTATTTTGATACCTGTCCGCTACAGCAATATATTCTAATGAAGCCTCTGAAAGCTCTTTGTTTATTTCAAAATAAGCATAACCAACGAAATCTCCATTGTCATCCTTCAAAACCTTCAGTACATTATTCTTGTTTAACCTGCTCCGGATTGTTTCTGCGTCATAATATGTATTTGGAAAAATGCTGTCATGCAGCTGCCGGAATGCAGGAAAATCAAGCTCAGTAAATGAACAGCATTTTCGTTCATCTGAGTTTTCAAAGCGGTTCCGATAAATAACTAAATTTAAATGTTTGCTTCCTTGTTTTGCTCCAATCTGTTTCATAAACGCCTGCTGCTTTCTATTTTCTTCGTTAATAAAGAAGGAAAAATACTGAACAGATGGATATCGATCAATTAACCGCTGCCAAAGCTGAACATCCCATTCCATTCTTTCTGTCTTATTAAACGGGCCCCAGACTTCTGCTTCGTTATTCTCTATATCCAATCCGCAAGCAGCCATCATTTCTCCAGTATTGCGTTTCGCTATTAGAAAGGAAACCTCTCCCTTCCCATCCACGAAGTCCTCTTTAAGCGCTTGTAAAATATCCGCTTTATCTGTTCCGCAGAAACCAATATGATTGGCCTTTTGATGATTCATATCCGCAAGAAAATCAGCTAATAATTCAAGGTTATTTGCTCGTTCTATCATAACAACCATCTAAAACCCTCCCCCACATAATAAATGGACTTATGCTGTCCTAATCCAAATGAATCATGAACTTAATAATCAAATCCTTATTTATTTCTTCGATAAGACCTTCTCAATCCGGCATATTGAACAAAATAATATATAAAACCCCCAATCACCGGAGGCCCCATATAATCGATTATATTAGCATAATTACTTCGTATAACCATCATCAACAGGGAAGCAAATAAGAACACACAAAAAAATCGTATACTTGATAGAAGCAATTTCTTCTTCTCCTTTTGAAACGCTTCTTTCGTTGATACTTCTTCCATTTCGAAGTCCATTTTTTACCACTCCCCTCACTTTAATGTAACACAAATGTTAATTTCAGAAAATAACAACTTATTCGGCAGAAAAAATGTATAGTTTTCATTGCTGATTCATGAAAACACTTTTACAACGAACTAGAAAAGCACTACAATTATACAAACTAGATAATATATAGAGAGGAGAGTTTTTTTGCAGCACCATCCTTGGGAAGCTTTAACAGTTAAAAAAATAAACAACCTGATGAAAAATATCCCTATTACATGGTGGATTGCTGGAGGCTGGGCGCTTGATTTGTATTATGGACAGCAGACAAGAGAGCATGACGATATGGATATTTTGATTAGAAACGAAGATTTGCCTGCACTCAAAAAGCATTTAGGAGAAAGCTATGAATTATTTATTGCGGATAACGGCGTGTTGACCATGCTGACAGAGCCCGAGAGTCCAAGCGGAGCATCAGGCAGTCTTTGGGTCAGAAAGAAGCAGGGAACAGCCTGGTTATTCGAAATCATGCTAATAGATTCAGAGAATGACGAATGGATTTACAAAAGAGATAACCAGATCAAACGGTCTATCAGCAGGATTGGAGCACTCACAGACGACGGCATCCCCTACATAAAGCCGGAAATACAATTGTTATATAAGGGCGGCAGCTCTGTTATAAGGGAAAAAGATTATTGGGATTTAGAGCGGCTGCTTCCTGTTCTGAAAAAGAGTGAAATAAAGTGGCTTTATTATTCATTACGTCAGCAATTTAACGGGAAGCATCCATGGCTGGAAATCATCCATAATAAAATGGAAGACCTCCCTGCCCACACCTTGGTTATCGGCGGAACAGGAATGTTATCCGCTGCTTCTTTATGGCTTGCTGATCATTCAGACAAAGTCTCCATTATCGCACGCAATCAGACTAAAATGGATAGAGTACTTAACAAGACGGATGCGGCTTCTTCTATTACCCCGTTATTTGTTGACTACAAAGATAGTACGGGGCTGAAAGAAAGGATTAAAGCAGCCATCCTTCAGAACGGTCCAATCGATTTAGTTATTGCATGGATTCATTCGGATGCGCACCATGCGTTAGATATTATCTGTCATGAAGTTGCACAGGAAATTCCAGCTTGGAAACTCTATCACATCTTAGGGAGCAGCTCCAGTTTAAATCAAATAAAAGATGCTGCTGTAAAGAAATACCCAGGCTGCCAGTACAGACAAATTCAGCTTGGATTTATTTTAGAGAAAGAAGACTCCAGATGGCTAACACATCAGGAAATCAGCAATGGAGTTATTGATGCAGTTGTTCACGATAGGGAAGTAAAAGTTATTGGAACGGTCGAGCCTTGGGGTAAGCGTCCTTGAGTTATACAAATACGGTTACTTTTGTGAAGAAGTTGACGGAGAAATAAAACTATGTGAAGGTTTTTGTCTATATTTGAAATGAAGCATGACATGTTGTATCTAAAGCTCTTTACAATTTATTAACAAAATCAATTTTTCTGATTTTCTTTGTTAAAATCGGGTAAGAGCATACATTAGAAGGAGTGATAATACATCATGCAATTGAAAAAATCTTACCTTGCAGCCTTTGGAGTTTCATTGATGCTTCTTCTTGGAGCATGTCAGGGCGATGAAAATGAAGAACCGGATAATCAAGAACCAACACAAGAAGAAAATGACAATGAAGATGGAGCGGAATCAGAAGATACAGAGGAAAATGATAACGAAGGCGGATCAGATGATGACAAGGTGGAAGACATTTTTGAAGGCGGGGAATAAAAAACCTATCTAAAGCCTATTCACCTGAATCCTCATTTTCGGATTCAGGTGAATGCTCATTTTTATTCTTTATTGCATATATTCAAAAATACTTCTCGCCTTGGATATCACATAACCGCTGCCGCCGCGGTCCTTCACATCTTCCACCATCATTACCAATAATATGTCAGAATCGTCCTCTTCAAATCCGACAAACCAGCCATTTTCGTTTCCATTATCATCTTCCTTGCTTCCTTTTATCTCCGCTGTTCCAGATTTCCCGCCAATTACCGCTTCAGGTATATACGTGCTATGTGCAGTACCTTCCGGGCTTTCGACGACCTGAATCAAATTCTCTTTTACCAAATCAGCGGTTTCTTCGCTGATAAGGTTTTCCTTCCAAACCTCAGGTTCATCCGCTTCAATCAGAGAAGGATACAGCATGTTCCCTTCATTAAGATAGGGCGTATACGTTAACGCAAGATGCAGCGGGCTCATCATTACCTGCCCCTGTCCATAAGCCGTATCAGCAAGCTGTACTTCATGATCGATTTCTCCATTATTCGTCAGATTGGAAGCTGGGATAGCGAATGGGAATGGGATTTCTTCTCCAAACCCAAAAGCAGCTGTCTCTTCTAAAAAGCTGTCTTTCCCCATCTCTAAAGCTTCCTGTGCAAAATAAATATTATCAGAATGAACAAAAGCATCTCGCAGATTAACATCTGCTTTATCATGAACACGGGTAACATAATAATCTCCCCACGAATCATCCTTGGTCCAATGAAGCCCGTCAATCTGTCTGACCTTTTCCGGATTGGTAACACCCGTTTCCAATCCAATCGATGCAGTTATTGTTTTAAATACGGATCCTGGCGCATAACGGCTAATAAAGCGATTCAAGAATGGTTCATCCGGATCTTCACTCCATTTTCCCCATTGTTCATCAGATAATCCTCGTACAAAAGCATTGGGATTATAGGCAGGCGCGCTGACGAGTGATAATACGTTTCCTGAATCTGGATCGAGCGCAACAGAAGTACCTGCATCCCCGTCAAACTGATTATATATTTCTTGCTGCAGGGCGGCATCAATGGTTAATTGTATATCCTCTCCATCGACAGGCTCTTTTTGGGCAAGCGTTTCTTTTACTTCTCCATCTGCATTGCTGATATAAATATGGGCGCCGTTTTCTCCCCGTAATTTATCTTCAAATACCTTTTCCAACCCTGCGTTTCCAATTACATCGCCAGCAGCATAACCATCGAGCTCCCCCAGCTGCTCTGCCGATATTTCCCGGACATAGCCTGTTAAGTGAGCTGCAGCAGCTCCCAGCGGGTAAGTACGGACGGTTTCCACGCGGGAGCTTACTCCTGGAAGTTCCTCATAGGCTTCTATATCGTCTTCTTCCATTGGCAAGGTTTTTATTGGTACGAACACTTCCGGTGTTACCCAGGATGCGTCCAGCGCCTGATCTATTTCTTCCACCGAAATATCCAAGAGCTCCGCCAGCTTCTCTTTTGTTTGGGTTCCTTCTTCCAGCATGCCCGGGATAACCCCTATAACATTCGCATCTTCGTTAACGGCGAGTCCAGTTCCATTCTTATCCTGCAGCTCTCCTCTTTCCGCCTCTAACGTGTTGACCTTTACTTTATCTCCTGTACTTAACTGCGGAAAAATCTGTGAGGTATTCCATTTAACCAGCCACGCTCCCTCATCTCCCTGTTCTAATGTCAGCTGGTGCCTGTATTCAATTGGGCCAGCAGCGGTGTTCATTTCTACCTTATATGGAAGAGTCATAACACCTCCATCAGACTCTAACTGCTCCTTGGAATCTACCTGCGATGTCACTTGTACATTCTCTGCCTCTATCCCATCATATATATTTTCATAGCGTTCGATAAACGCTTCTTCTGTTACTTTATTTTTTACTTCGTCAGAAAGCTGTTCGTACATAGCAGAAAAATCTTTATTCTCCCAGTTGGAAAGATAATCATCCAGTACCTCCGACGGCTCCTCTTTCTTGGAGCATCCAACGATTATCAAAAGCATCATCACCAGCAGGAGGAGAATCATTCGATAACCTTTCATTCTTCCACCTTCCTATTCTTTATTCTGCATCTGCTCGATAACACCTCGTGCTGCTTTTGCAATGACTGCATCATCGAAATCTGCGTCTTCCGTATCACGACTGGACAAAATGGAGATAACAATCGGTGCTTGATGGTCAGGCGGCCATACGACTGCAATATCATTTCTTGTACCATAGCCCCCTGCTCCACTCTTATCGATAACTTCCCATCCTTCGGGTACGCCAGCACGAATCAACGTATCTCCGGCTTCATTTCCTGTCATCCAATCAATTAACAAATCCCGCTTCTTTTCAGGAAGTAAATCACTCAGCACATATGTCTGCAAGCTTTCAGCTAGTGCTTTGGGCGTGCTCGTATCTTTGGTATCTCCCGGCGCTGCTTCATTTAGTTCCGGCTCCATCCGGTCTGCTTCAATTGTTTCATCATCAATTTCTCTCAGTCTTTCTTCCAGTCCATCCGGTCCTCCCAGCTCTTCCAATAACAGATTTCCAGCTGTATTATCACTGTAGCGAATAGCCGCCTCCATGATTTCTTTTAATTTCATTCCGTCATCTACATGATTCTCTGTCACAGGAGAATAAGTTACTAAATCCTCTTCCGTATACGTAATGATTTTCTCTAAGTCATCCATTGATGCAGTTTGTAAAATGGCAGCTGCGGCTAAGACTTTAAAAGTGGAAGCATAAGCAAACCTTTCATCAGAGTGATAAGCAACAGTCTGGTTCGTTTCCGTATCTATCGCATATATGCCAAGTCTTGCATCAAATTCCTTCTCCAGCTCTTTAAAAACTTCTTCACTTTGAAGTTCCTGCTCCGCAGCTTCAGGATTCTTATCACTGTTTCCCGCTTCATTGGAACAGCCTGCTAACCCTATCACAGCAACCAACAACATTATGATTAGCATTTTTTTATTAAAAATATCTTGAATATACATCGTTTAAATTCCTCCTAAAAATTATTTTTTCGACTACAACTGTAATACAATACTACACACGTAGTCTTAATATGTCAATTCCTTATTTTCCCTTTCTTATTCAACGTTTGATAACTTTAGCTTTGCGTGCTAAAATTTAATGTATTACAAATGTAATTCTGGCTGCTCTTATGCAGAAAGAAATATGGATATACTCTTTTTACTGCTAAAATAAATTTCGGTAAATTGTTCCTATATCATTACCGCAAATGAAGAATGGAGACAAATAGCATGTTTATAACAACGCTTCTTACAGGTTTCATCATTTCTTCCATTACAGTCGGATTTATCTTGCTTATGAAAAAGCTATTTCAGAAACAACTATCTGCCAAATGGCAATATAACCTATGGTATTTATTGCTTGCTGCTTTAGTCATTCCATTTATCCCTGCGCACTTTCTTCCTGCCGGCAATCTGTTCAATGCATTTACGAACCCGTCCAGTGAAGAAAGCACCGCTTCAATAAACACTGCAGCGCCCGAAGCCGGAGGGGCCAATACAAATTGGATGCAGGACTTTTCTGTAACTGTAACGCAGACAAATACGGATCTATTCAATGGAATTGCCGGCGGGATCTGGATTGCAGGTGCTCTCGTATTTACCGGGCTTTCCATACATGCATGGTTGAAACTAAAAGGAATAAGAAAATCTATTTCCCGGGTGGAAAATAAAGCTATTCTTGACCTTTTCAAACGAGCGAAGCAGCAATTAAATATCTCAAAAAATATTTCATTAGGAGTTTCCGATGAAGTACATTCCCCGTTGACATTTGGATTGCGTAAAACCTTTGTTGTGCTGCCGGCGAATTTTGAAGAATGGTTATCTGAGGATGATATCAAGCATATTTTCCTGCATGAATTAAACCATTATAAATACAAGGATATCCCTACAAATTATCTGATGGTTTTCTTTCAAATCATCTACTGGTTTAATCCGTTGATTTGGATTGCATTTAAAGAAATGCGTCTCGACCGGGAGATTGCTTGTGATTACGCAGTACTGTTGTCTTTAGATGATAAGAATCATAAAAAATACGGAAATACCATCATTCATTTTATTGATAAATCTTCCAGCCCTCCGTACAATAAGCTGGCAAATCAATTAAATGGCTCTAAAAAACAGATAAAGAAACGGATTGTAGAGATTGCTTCCTTTCAAGCAGACTCTAAATTACAGCGTACCAAAAGCATGGGAATCTTTTTTCTGGTTGGATTGTTTGTAATTACGCAGATTCCGTTTGCTTCTGTAATGGCAAATGACAATAATCGTTATACTTCCTTTAAGTCTGAACAGACAAACGAGGAAGACCTGAGTTCTTATTTCCAAAATTACGAGGGCAGTTTTGTTCTGTACGATATGCAGGAGGATGCGTATCATATCTATAATGAAGATCAGAGCACACTGCGGGTTTCTCCTGATTCTACCTATAAAATCTATAGTGCTTTATTCGGATTAGAAGAAAACATCATCACAACCGAACAAAGCACCATCGAATGGGATGGCTCGGAACAGCCTTATGACCAATGGAATCAAGACCAAAATCTGGAGACCGCTTTAAACCGTTCTGTCAATTGGTATTTCCAAGAGATTGACCAAGAATTAGGAACAGACAGCATTCAATCCTATCTCAGCCGCATTCATTACGGAAACCAGGATATTTCTGACAGAACGAATCCATACTGGCTGGAATCTACTTTGAAAATTTCACCAGTGGAGCAGGTAGAGCTGTTGCAGGCATTCTATACCAATCGCTTTGACTTTCAGGAAGAGCATATCCAAGCTGTCAAAGATGCCCTGCAAATGGAGCAAAAGGACGGCGCTTCTCTCTATGGAAAAACGGGAACAGGTAATGTAAACAGCAAGGATATCAACGGCTGGTTTGTTGGATTTGTTGAAACAGAAACAAACACGTATTTCTTCGCAACAAATATACAGGACGAGGATAACGCCTCTGGAAGTATAGCAACAGAAATAACCTTAGCGATTTTAAAAGATAAACAAATTTATGAGGAATAAAACCGGGGTGAGAAACATGACGGAGAAGGTACCAAATATTTCTGAAGCAGAATGGGAAGTTATGAATACCCTGTGGGAAAAATCACCGCAAACAGCAAATGATGTGATTACTTCCCTGCAGGGGCAAAAAGATTGGAAGGCGAAAACCGTACGCACATTGCTAGATCGGTTAGTGCAGAAAGGCGTTGCCGGTGTAAATAAAGAACAGCGGATCTACACCTTTTACCCCCTTTATTCACAGGATGAGTGCCAGCGTGCCGAAGCGGAATCCTTTATCAAGCGAATCTATGGCGGCACGGTAAAATCCATGCTTGTACAGTTTATTGAAGAAGATTCTTTGTCTGAAGAAGAAATTGAAGAATTAAAATCGATTTTGGATGAAAAACCGAAAAAGAAAAAGTAAATGAACCAGAAAACCTTGAAGGGACTGAATGATGCGCAGATAACCATATTTCACAAAAAAATCCATTTGAATATTGGAGGTAAACGTATTGCAGGAAGAATTATTTACGAAAAGACTATGCTTGCGGAAAATGCTGTCAGCGGATGCCTCTGCATTATTTGCCATATGGTCCGACCCGGCAGTAGCAGCATTCATGAATATTTCTGCCTTCACTCATGAATCGCAGGCTATAGAAATGATTAACACATTGAATGAATTAGCTGAAACCAATCAAGCCATCCGCTACAGTGTGATTGACTTGAATTCAGAGGAAATTATCGGCAGCTGCGGCTTCAATGCTATCAACCTTGAAAATGCCCGGGTTGAGATTGGCTATGATATTGCGAAAGCGCATTGGGGAAATGGATATGCTCCTGAGTCAATCCAGGTACTGATCCATGAAGCTTTTGAGAATTTGGGAATAAATCGGATCGAAGCGAAAGTGGAGCCTGCAAATGTGAATTCGGTGAAAGTCCTGAAAAAACTGGGATTCAGCTTTGAAGGAACATTACGGCAGTATGAAAAGGTAAATAAAGGTTTTGTTGATATTCAAATGTATTCCCTTCTGAAAAGTGATTAATCGAATTGAAGCCGTTCTAGATCTGTTACAGGATCTGGAGCAGCTTTTCTTTAGCGTTTTCATTCTAAAAAAGACAGATAAAGAAAGTACGCACCTTCTTTATCTGTCTGCTTTTAATTGCTTACATAAAAGTTACTTAGTGACTCTGTCAAAGAATGTTCTTACCTTCTCTATATCCGTTACTTGCTGATTGCATAATTGACTGTCAGCGCAGATATAATTATAGTGTTTGGTAAATGTTCCGGGAACCTCTCCTTTTACGGAAGTGGTTAAACGGACAACATCTGAGTGCTGATTGCAAAGAGCACAAATTCCTTTCGTTGAAGGGTGTGTAAAAGTACCCTTAAGTGCTTTAAACCCACTATCTTGCTCTATCACCATATATCTGCGTAATTTCCCGGGATCATCCCAGGCTAAATAAGAAATTTGCTGAAAATCCATCTCCTCAAGGGTTGGAAGCTTCAACTTTTTCTCCTTTTTAAATAAGCTTTTTAATTTACTTGCTTCTACTGCTTTAAATGGAACAATATAGGATGTTAGCTGTTCTAAAAAGGCTTCTCTCTCTGCTCGGTCTTTTATATCTATCAACGGTTGGATTACTTTTTCTTCTTCTTCAGACCATGTAAAGGAATCTATGACATCAGCTTTTACAATTCCGCGTACTGCCAGAATGACATTTTTATCCTTTGTTGTGGTTAAGGCTCGTAAAATTTTATCTGCCTGCTGCTCTATAAAACGATAATTCGCTACTGTTAAAAACGGCTCAATTATTTGTTTTTCCATTTGAACTCACTCCATTATATTAGGCTATTTGTTAAAACTTACGGCCTAAAGAGATCATTCATTATTTGTTCCGGCTTACTATATTCAGACCTCTCAGACCAGAAAAGTGCCTAGTCTAGAGTAAGCATTATCAAAGAATGCTTCCATGTCGATTCCTCCTTAAAAAGAAAGCTACAGCCAGTATATCACTTTTTCAACGTAACGTTTTACTATTTGTCTATTTGTCAAAAGCAATCTTGAACTTCAGGATTCATTTTAAAAAAATAAGGGAAATATATACATTAGAAGGAGTGATACAGCATGAGACTGAAAAAATCATATTTTGCAGCACCAGGCATGACACTCTTACTTATCCTGGGGGCATGTCAGGGCGCTTCACAGGCAGAAACAGATACCTCACAGCAGGAATCGGATGAAGAAACTGTTTCTGAGACGGATAGTACGAAAGACAATGACGCAGAATCCACAGAAAATACGCAGGAAGGTGAAGCTGCGAAATCAGAAGATAACGCTAACGAAGAACAAGAGACAGAATCCGCTGATGCAAATAACACAGATACAGTTAATGCGGAAGTAAACACAGACAGCAAAGAAGCTTCTAAAAATAATATAAAAGAAACCGATTATTCCAGTGAACAGGAAGCAGTTAACGCAATTGAAAACTATGAAGAAGTAGAACAGACAAATATAGATCTTGGTCATGGCGTCGAAGCTCTTGCAGAAGGAGCTGCCGGCCATAACTATGTTTCATGGAATGAAGGGAAATGGTTGATTCGGGTAAATGCTCCAACTGATCCTGAATTTGCAACCGGAAAATACGAAGACGGCGAAGAACTTGCCCGGACTGTCGTAGATTATTTGGAAACCAATTATCTTCCTGCGCCTGATGAGCGTGGAGTAATTGAAATTGACGATTTTGACGAACATCCCGGAACCGTTATCCGCTGGCAGCAAGGAAGCACCGTTTATGAAATTGATGAGAGCACCGACAATCCAATAGATGCATTGCAAATAGCGGTTGAAAGCGCGTCTTAATACAGAATGGCTTGCCTTTATTATATAGGGCAAGCTTTTTTCGAATAACATTATTAGCAATACTTATGCCTTTTTATCCGTTTTTAGATTATTCCTTCATTTTATTATAGAATGGTAATATATGCTTCACGAATGCTGCAGTTTGAAATAAGAATATGACAGAATCGAGGGATAGATATGTTCAAAGAGTACGGGGAACTAAGTACAAAATTATATGAAGTTACCAAACCAGTTGGACATTCATTGAACGGCGACATGGAATATTATCTTGAGAAAGTAAAAAATAGACAGGGTTCGGTACTGGAGGCCGGTGTTGGTACAGGCAGAATGCTAATCCCCCTTTTAAAAGAAGGAATAGCTATAGACGGCGTAGATATCTCACTAGAGATGCTGACGCAGTGCAAAACCAATATGCAAAAATATCAAGTGAACACCAATTTATTTAATCAAGATTTGATACAGCTTGATTTAGAACAGAAGTATAGCACCATCATTATGCCTTCAGGGAGTTTTTGTCTGCTTTCCAGAAACCAAATCGATACCTTCCTTCAAAGAATCTATCATCATCTGGAGGAAGACGGACAATTTATTTTTGATACCTTATTGCCAACCGACTTTCAAACGGGTGATATGGAAATAAGCAATTATCCTATAACAGAAGATTCAGGGATATTATTTACAAGCACAAGTAAAAACATCGACTGGCTGGAGCAAAAAGTTTCCTATATACATAAATATGAGCTGCTGCATAAAGGTGCTGTAGAGAAAACCGAAATCTCCCATTTCATTCTTTACTGGTATGGATTGAGGGAATTAGAAGGGTTATTAAAACATATCGGATTCAGCTTCATTGATTATGATATTGGTTATGGTCAGGAAAATGACCCTTCTCTCATAACCTTTCGTGCGAATAAAGAACACCCTTAAAGGAGTGAGTTTATCTTGGAGATTCAAACGGAACGAATGGTTTTACGGCAATTCACTTCATCTGACAAGGATATTCAAGCAATTTATGACATACTCAGCGATGAGGAAGTAAATCAATATTTACCCCTTTTCCTCTACGAAATAAACAAGAAGCGGAAAACTATTATACTGACAGAATCCACCCTTTGTATGAAAATAATTCAGGCTACTATTTTGCGATTTGTTTAAAAGAAGATAATCAGCCGATTGGTTATGTAACTGTCAATTTGGAAGAAGGGCATGATTTTGGCTATGCATTAAAAAAAGAATTCTGGGGAAATGGCATTGTGACAGAAGCTGGTCTTGCTGTCATTTCAGAGATGAAACGTATGGGAATCAAGTATATTACAGCGACGCATGATATCCATAACATAGCCAGCGGGAGAGTTATGCAGAAGCTCGGGATGACTTATCAATATTCCTATCAAGAACAATGGCAGCCAAAGGATATTCTCGTTAATTTCCGGATGTATCAGCTTAATTTGGATGATAAGAAAAATCGTGTATTTAAAAAATATTGGAATATGTACGCTGAACATTTTATAGAAGATATCTAATATAAACAAAATATTACTCGGAATATAATGAAGCTCTCTGTGGAGATAACCTCCTGGAGCTTCTTTTTATTTCCTTCAAAAAAGCTGCAGTCTGTTCTCTCCACCATAATCTTTTCAAACAGCTGCTCTAAAAAAGTATTTCTCATCCTTCCTAAAATCACAGCTTCATATAAATGCTTTTTTCATTGGGACATGTCCCGGAAAATGAACGCATGTGTCAGCATGAGTAAAAGCATCCATAATCGCTTCCATCTATTGTTGTTCTTGAAAACAGCATTTAAAATTAAAATCATATGAAATCCCTTCCATCGCCGGCAGGAAAAAATTTATGGATAGTGAGGTGATTGCTTTTATACAGATTTGTAAATTATACTCCTTGTAAAGGAAGACTTACAGGAGTGATAAAGATGGATTTAATAGAAGAAGCAGTAAATCAATATTACGAAACGTTTAATGCCACAGATAAGTCGATAGCTTCCTATATTCTGAAGCATCGTGAAGCTGTGGAGAAGATGACCATCAGGGAATTAGCAGATGCGTGTCATTCGTCAAAATCAACGATATCCAGATTTATTAAGAAAATTGGATTCGCGGGCTTCAGTGAAATGAAATATGCAATAAAATGGCAGGAGAAAAAGGAGACACCGGAAAAATCGTATAAAAAAAGTCTCATCACTGATATACAAATGAATATTGAGCAGCTGCAGCATTGGGACTTTGAAGAAATATGTGAAGCCATTGAATCATCCGAGCGTTTATTTGTATACGGAACAGGAACAGAACAGAAATTGTGTGCAAATGAACTGAAAAGATATTTTTGGGTACTCAATAAATATGTCCATGTGATTGATGACGAAATGGATTTTTATGTATTAATGGACGATTTAACTGAAAACGATTTAATTATTATTATTTCACTTTCAGGCAATACGCCTTCCATGCTTCCTTTTGCACAGCGAATTGCTGCTAAAAAGATTCCATTGATGTCAATTACGGATTTAAAGAATAACAAGCTTGCTCAGTTAACTGATTTAAGAATGTATGCGTTTGCTCACCCGCAAAAAAGCCATCTCGCTTTAGAAATTACAACATTTTCTACTTTTTTCGTTATGGTTGAGGCGCTGTTTCGATCATATTTAGATTACTTGGAACAGAAAAAGTAACGACTTTTATCTGTTACTATTTTAGGTCAGGGGGAAATACAAATGATGCAGAAATTCCAACGGTTTGGAAGCGCTATGTTTGTTCCGGTTTTATTTTTCGCATTTTCAGGGATTGTCATAGGCTTTTCCACACTTTTTAATGACCCTCTTATCATGGGCAGCCTTGCAGAAGAAGGCACCGCATGGTCTAAGATTTGGTTCATTATTGAAGAAGGAGCCTGGACCGTATTTAATCAAATGCCCCTCATTTTTGCAATGGGCATTCCGGTAGCATTGGCTGCCAAAGCAAATGGCAGAGCGTTAATGGAAACAATTATCATTTTTCTCACCTTTAATTATTTCATCAATGCGATGTTAACAAGCTTTCCAGGTTTTTTTAATGTTGATTTCAGCCAAGATCCAGGCGGTGTCAGCGGCTTAGCCGAGATTGCAGGGATTAAAACATTAGATACCAGTATTCTTGGAGCAATTATTATATCCGCTATTGCGGTATATTTGCACAATAAATACTATGATACGAAACTTCCAGACTATCTTGGTATTTTCCAAGGGTCTGCATTTGTAGTAATTATCGGTTTCTTCGCCATGCTGCCTGTTGCTTTCTTAACTGCTTGGTTATGGCCTTATATCCAAATGGGGATTGCATCCCTGCAAGGATTTCTGGCTAACGCGGGGAATTTCGGTGTCTGGCTCTATATCTTTTTAGAAAAGATTTTGCTTCCGACAGGGTTACACCATTTTATTTACGGACCTTTTCAGTTTGGCCCAGCCATTATTGACGGTGGAACTTATGCCAACTGGGCAGCAAATATGGGTGATTTCGCTCAATCTACTGCTTCCTTGAAAGAATTATTCCCAGAAGGCGGATTCGCGATGCAGGGCAACTCCAATATATTTGGTTTACCAGCTGCTGCTTTAGCTATCTATGTAACAGCGCAAAAAGGAAAAAGAAAAGTAGTCGCCGGCCTATTAATACCCGCAACGATAACTGCTGTATTGGCAGGGATTACGGAGCCGCTTGAGTTCACGTATATTTTTGTTGCACCATTGCTATTTGCTGTAAAAGCTGTTCTGGATGCTTTTCTGGCTACAACGATGTATATATTTGGTGTCACTGGAAATTTTGGCGGCGGACTGCTGGAATTCATGTCCATGAACTGGATACCTTTATTTAGCAATCACTGGATGACCTATTTAATCCAAATCGCCATTGGTATCGTCTTCTTCTTTATCTACTTTTTTGTATTCCGTTTTATGATTTTGAAATTAAATATTAAAACACCAGGACGTACTGATGAAGAAGTCAAACTTTATGGAAAAGAAGACTATAAAGAGAAGAAAACCGCAGAATCTACAGAAAAGAATCTGGCTGGTGAATATGTAGACCTTCTCGGCGGACCAGAAAATATTGAGCATGTTACAAATTGCGCTACCCGGTTAAGGGTGCTCGTCACGGATCCTGAAAAAATAGCTTCTGATGAGCATTTTAGAAGCCTCGGGGCATCAGGCGTCGTTAAAAATGGCAATGCCATTCAAGTAATCATCGGATTATCTGTGCAGAATCTCAAAGAGGATGTAGATAATTATCTCGGAAAAGAAACAGAATAAAAGTTTAGTCATGTACTGGAGGAATAAAGAATGAAGGATAATTTAATCATAACCATTGCTGGCGGCGGGAGTACCTACACACCAGGTATCGTCTCCGCACTATTAAGTAATAGCAGTAAATTTCCTATTACAGAAATGCGGTTATATGATATCAATCCAAAAAGAAATGAAGATATGAAGTTAATCATCAATCAGTTATTAATTGATAAGGACAGACAAGATATGAAGCTGGTTGTAACAGAAAACCCGGAAGAAGCATTCACAAATGTGGACTTTGTTTTCTCCCAAATTCGTGTTGGCGGTCTTGCTATGCGAGAGCAGGATGAGAAAATTCCGTTAAAATACGACCTGGTAGGCCAGGAAACATGCGGACTGGGCGGTTTTGCATACGGGTTACGCTCCATTGGCGGAATATTAGAGATTGTAGGCTATGTACAGCAATACGCTCCAGACGCCTGGATTCTTAACTACACAAACCCGGAATCTATCATTTCCGAAGCAATACGGAGAAAATATCCTGATGCCAATATGATAAATGTGTGTGATATGACTATATCTCTGGAAGAGACCATTGCATCTAACTTTGGGTACAACAGGAAAAACTGGATACCAACTTACTATGGTCTAAATCATTACGGCTGGTATAGCAAAATTTATGATACCTCGTTAAAACGGGATGTTATGCCTGAAATTATTGACAAGCTGCGTCAAGTCAATATGGACGTTGCCGAATTTAATGAAGGAGATCGATATTGGGCGAAGACGTATCAACTGATGTCTGCCATGGTGAAATACTTCCCTGAGGCACTGCCTAATAATTATTTAGAATATTACTGGTTCCCCGATATTATGGTTGAAAATGAAGATAAAAACTTCACCAGAGCTAATATGGTGATGGAGGGCCGTGAAGCAAATACACGTAAAATGGCAGAACAAATCAGAAATGGAGAAACAGAAGATATTCTGCATTTCAACTTTGGTGAACATGGTAACTATATTGTAGATATAGCTGTGGCGATATTAAATGATGAACCGAAACGTTTTATGGTTATTACGCCTAATAAAGGGTCAATTCCAAATTTAAGAGACGATGCAGTTGTAGAGGTCCCTGCCTATATCGGCGCCACTGGTGTAGAACAGCTTGCTTTACATCCTATCAATGATTTTCATAAAGGAATGATGGAAGCACAGGTTGCAGCAGAAAAACTGCTTGTAGATGCATTTTTTGAGAATTCCTATGACAAAGCCTTACAAGCATTTACCTTAAATCAAACCGTACCGTCTGCGCGAGCAGCTAAACAAGTCCTTGATGATATGTTGATTGCGAATAAAGATTATTGGCCGGAACTCCGGTAATTCAAAATATAGTGTTCCCTCTATAAAAAGCTTTTGGGTGGCAAGAAGAAGCCGCCCAAAAGCTTTTTATTTATATTTTCTCCGCATTTCTTCTAAATACACTTCCGATTTCCCTCTAGGAATACTCAGTGTTTCCCAGTCCTCCCCTTTTACTTGTTTACCTATATATACAATCTGTCCAACATGATAAGCATAATGAGCCAGTTGTCTTTCAACCGCATCTATTACTGTGTGTTCTTCACTCCGAATCAGAATAGTCTTTAATAAATCATCACCGCTTACTTCATGCAATGCTTGAAAGAGGACTTTCCAGCCGTTATCCCAGGTGTTTCTTAATTCCTGCAAAGAATATATTGTCTCTTCAAATTCCTGGTCACGGTCTCTGGTTGGCTTCTCACCGTCTGATGTTAAAAAATTGGTCCATCTTGATACCATATTTCCATGCAAATGCTTTACAATCACAGCAATACTGTTGGATGCTTCATTCAAACTCCAATGAATATGCTCTTCCGCCAATTGATTGATCGTTTTATCGCCAAGTTCCTTCACACTCTGAAGCCTTTTGCGTACGACATGCAGATATTCCTCCTCCATCCCCATCATCATGTACCCCTCCTATTTAAATCCATTTTAATTACCCTCTCTGTTATCCTGCCTTCAATATACAAGATTCACAAAATGATAACAATTTATCTTTCAACTTCTTATTGACAAACTTGTATATACAAGTTAAACTGTAAGCGATAACACTTGTATATACAAGATACAAAGAGGAGGTAAGACATTGAGTAAATTTACTGGCGATGCAAAGAAGCTGCTGGAAAAAGTCGGTGGAAGTGAAAACATATCTGTGGTCACACACTGTGCTACCAGGATGCGATTTGTTTTAAATGACCCGGAAAAAGCAGATGTCGAAGCTATAGAAGATATTGATATGGTAAAAGGAACCTTTACACAGGCTGGACAATTCCAAGTAATTATCGGAAATGAAGTTGCTTCCTTTTATAATGAATTTACAAAAATTTCTGGGGTTGGTGACACTTCTAAAGAAGATGTCAAAGAAGCTGCAAAGCAAAATATGAATATCATGCAGCGGCTAGTATCTCATTTAGCAGATATATTCACGCCGATTATTCCCGCATTGGTTGTCGGAGGACTGATTCTAGGTTTCCGAAATGTCATCGGTGATATTGAGATGCTGAATAATGGAACGTTGACCTTGGCTGATTCCTCCCAATTTTGGGCAGGTTTATATGATTTTCTCTGGCTGATTGCTGAAGCGATATTTCATTTTCTCCCTGTTGCTCTTACTTGGTCTATCTCCAGAAAGATGGGAACGACACAAGTACTCGGAATTATTTTAGGTCTTACATTAATTTCTCCACAGCTTTTAAATGCCTATAGTGTGGTTGAAACATCCGAAATACCGGTTTGGGATTTTGGCTTCTTCCAAATTGAAATGATTGGTTATCAAGCCCAAGTTATCCCGGCCATTTTAGCAGGTTTTGTATTAGCCTATTTAGAAATTGGCTTGCGAAAAATTATCCCGCAGGTTGTATCCATGATTTTTGTACCTTTCTTTGCATTACTGCCAACAGTAATCATTGCCCACGTGATATTAGGCCCTATCGGCTGGACAATCGGTACATGGATTTCAAATATTGTATATGACGGATTAACTTCTGCAGTCGGCTGGTTATTTGCAGCGGTATTTGGATTTGCCTACGCACCGCTTGTTATTACTGGACTGCACCATATGACAAATGCCATTGACTTACAGTTGATGAGTGAATTCGGGGGAACAAACCTCTGGCCGATGATTGCCTTATCAAACATTGCCCAAGGTTCTGCCGTTGTCGCAATGATTTATCTTAACCGAAAAGATAAGAAAGAACAGCAAGTAACTATCCCGGCAGCAATCTCCTGTTATCTCGGAGTTACTGAACCGGCATTGTTCGGTGTTAACTTACGATACCTGTTCCCGCTTTTCGCTGGTATGGCAGGATCTGCCGTTGCAGCAGTGATTTCGGTCGGCTCAGGTGTCATGGCTAACTCCATTGGTGTCGGCGGGATACCAGGAATCTTATCTATCCAGGTACCGCATATGCTGATGTTCGCTGTCGCAATGGTCGCAGCAATTGTTATTCCATTCATCTTAACAGTGATTTTATCCAAAACAAAAATGGGTGTAGACGCGTATAAGCGTTTAGGAAAATAAGAATAGGAGGGAGCCTCTCCCTCCTTCATGCATATAGAAAACAGTTGAAACTCAGTTACATTTAGGAGGTTGATTATGCAAGAAAAATGGTGGCAAAAATCCGTCGTTTATCAAATTTATCCAAAAAGCTTTAACGATACGACAGGCAACGGAATGGGCGACATTAACGGAATTACAGAAAAACTCGATTATTTAAAAGAACTGGGGGTTGATGTGATTTGGCTTACCCCTATTTATCTATCTCCACAAAAAGATAATGGATACGATATCTCTGATTATTATGCAATCCAACCAGACTTTGGAACCATGGAAGACTTTGAAACGATGATGGAAAAAGCACATCGTCTTGGCTTAAAAGTAATTATGGATATCGTTGTAAACCATACATCCACCAGCCATAAATGGTTCCAGGAATCCAGAAAATCGACAGATAACCCTTATCGTAACTATTATATTTGGAAGGATGGCAAGCTTGGAGAGCTGCCGACAAACTGGGAGTCCAAATTCGGCGGCAACACATGGGAATATGATGAAACAACCGGCTCTTATTATCTGCATCTCTTCGATGTTACTCAGGCGGATCTCAATTGGGAAAATGAAAAAGTCCGGGATGATGTCTATCAAATGATGAATTTTTGGCTGGATAAAGGCGTAGATGGCTTTCGTTTAGACGTTATCAACTTAATTTCTAAAGACCAGCGTTTTCCAGACGATGATGGCATTGTACCACCTGGAGACGGACGTAAATTTTACACAGACGGACCGCGGGTACATGAATTTCTTCATGAAATGAATCAGGAAGTTTTTAAAGGACGTAAAACCCTTACTGTTGGGGAAATGTCCTCTACCTCCATGGAGGATTGTATCAAGTATACAAATCCAGAACGCGAGGAACTGGATATGACATTCAACTTCCATCATTTAAAGGTCGATTATCCAAACGGGGATAAATGGACAAAAGCACCATTTGATTTTCTTTATCTCAAGCAGCTGTTATCTGACTGGCAGACCGGGATGCAAGAAGGCGGCGGCTGGAATGCACTATTCTGGTGTAATCACGACCAGCCGCGAATCGTGTCCCGCTTTGGAGACGATACAGTCTATCATAAGGAATCTGCCAAAATGCTGGCAACAAGTCTTCACTTGATGCAGGGTACACCTTATATTTATCAGGGAGAAGAAATCGGCATGACCAACCCTGGCTTTGAAGATATTTCCCAATACCGGGATGTCGAATCACTGAATATGTACAAAATAAAAAAAGCTGAGGGCTTATCCAATCAGGAAATTATTGAAATTCTTCAGCAAAAGTCCCGTGATAACTCTCGAACTCCTATGCAATGGAACCACTCAGCCAATGCCGGGTTTACAGAAGGAACTCCTTGGATTGGCCTTCCTGATAATTATCAAGAAATCAATGCAGAAGCTGCAGTGGCTGATAAAACATCTATTTTTTACCATTATCAGAAGCTCATTCAGCTTCGAAAAGACTATCAAGTGATAACAGACGGAAAATATGAGCTGGTTTTACCAGAGGACTTTGCAATTTTTGCGTATATAAGAGAAAATGAGGATACAAAACTATTAGTAGTAAACAATTTTTACGGAAACGAAGCAGAGCTGGATTTACCTGAATCGATTCATCGTGCATTTACAGACAGCGAGATTATCCTGTCTAACTATACCGATTCTCCATCTTTAGCGTCAGATCAGATTTCACTGCGGCCGTATGAGTCTGTTGTTTACTATCTAAAGAAATAACTGGAGTTAATTGCGATGCGAAATAAATATGTCCTTATTTATCAAGAAATGGTCCAAAAAATAGAAAAAGAAACGTTCAAAGCAAATGAATTTCTTCCCTCGGAAAATGAATTAGCCGAGCAGTATCAAACCTCACGGGAAACGATTCGGAAAGCATTAAATTTGCTTGCTCAAAACGGGTATATTCAAAAAATCCGCGGGAAAGGATCCACGGTGATTGAACGGAATAAATTCGACTTTCCTGTATCCGGTTTAGTCAGCTTTAAAGAATTAGCTGATAAAATGGGAGAAAAACCGATTACGACCGTTCATCAATGTGCCAAAGTCAGCGCAAATGATTTTATCCAGAAGCAATTAAAGCTCAAGGATAACCAGGAAGTCTGGGAAATTATCCGGACCCGTTCCTTCTCTGAACAGCGTATTATTTTGGACAAGGATTATTTAATTACAAACACGGTTCCGTACATTTCCAAAGACATTGCTGAAACGTCTATTTATAACTATCTTGAAAATGAGTTAGGACTGATTATCAGCTTTGCAAAAAAAGAAATCATTGTAGAAGAACCAACAGCAGAGGACCGTGAATTATTAGATTTAGAAGGTTTTCATAATATCGTGGTGATTAAAAATTATGTCTATCTAGACGATGCGACATTATTTCAATATACCGAATCCAGACATCGTCCAGATAAGTTTCGCTTCGTGGATTTTGCCCGGAGAGAACATTAAAGACAGGCTGCTGCAGAAATAGAATTGACTGCGGCAGCCTTTTCTATGGCTAACTATTTCGCTGACACTAAAAGTCAATAAAATCAGGCATTTCCTCACTAGAATAAAACAAATGCGCAAAACATCGGCAATCCGATGATCCGAAGCCTTTTACCGGCATTGTTCCTGCATTTTCCCGCATCAACCGCTGAAAAAGCCCGCATTCCCCTTCCGAACCGGGATATGTTTGCACAGCCTCCATTTGTAAATAGGGGCGTAAATAATCTATATGCCAGCGCTTCTTTTTATCCATCTGAAGATGCCTGTCCACTCTCGCACGGATATTCCGTTTTGCACTGCCAGCGTATACATAATACCCTTTTGGAAAATAGAATTGTCCCAGTTTACCGATTGGAATAGCACTCCTATCTTCCGGAAGCCACGCCTTCACTGCATAAAGTGTATCTGTTTCCCGCACAGAATAATGTGTAAGCTTCAACTGTTTTATCACCTCCACAGTAATTTACCACGCTGGTGAAAATACCTGAAATATTTCTTCGCTTCCTCCCCCTGCTAATTCTATTTTAAGATGAACTGTCTTTATTGTAAAAGACCGGACTTCCTTTTTTATTCTCTTTCAAATGAAGCTTGAACCTTACGTGACGTCATGTTTTATCCTGTTATTTAGAAAGGAGTAGATCACATGCCAAATAAAATAATAAGAACCCTTATTTCAGATAAAAGTATCCGTTTATATTTTACGGATAACACAAAAATGCTACAAGAAATCATGGAATTAAGTAAAATAAAAGAGAAGACCTGTTATTTTGCTTTAGCTAAAGCGGTTTCCATTATGAGCCTTCTTTCCGTAACGCTGAAGGATAATCAGCGAATCAGCGCGGTTATTACATTAACGGACAAGAATCATAAAATATATGCAGATACAGATGCAGGAGGAAATATACGCGGCTACGTCAGCCAAGCACTTTTAAAAGTATCCCGGCAGCAGAATTCAAACCAGTCACTTCAGGACCTGATCGGGACAAAAGCTTCCATACGAATGATGAAAGGATTGGAAATGAGCCAATTCACCGGAGTTACAGATATGCCTTATCAAAATATGGACGATGATTTTGCCTATTATTTTAAACAAAGTGAACAGACAGATACCATGATACAAACAAATATTGAATTGGACAGGAATAGCTGTCTTCTTAAAAGTTATGGAATCTATGCGCAGGCCTTGCCTGAAGCTGAGGAAGGAGCATTGGATTTTGTACGGGAGCAATTCGAAGCAGAAAACCTTGCTCCTCTGCTGCTTAACATGAATGACGCCGAGATAGAAAAGGCATTGAATCAGCGCTTTCATCATTCTAAAGTGTTGGAGCATAAACCGATTCAATTTTCCTGCCCCTGCTCGAAGGAAATGTTTTATGGCTTTCTGTATTCCCTGTCTGCAGAAGAATTGCAAAATGCCGTGGAAACAAACACTTCTATTGATACAACATGCCATATTTGCGGCAGAAGCTATGTATTTCAGCCTTCTGAAATACAAACTATTTTACAAACGAGGTGAGCACATGTCAGATTACTGGTCAACCGGACAATTAGCAGCGCTGACAGGACTTTCCATCCGTACACTAAGGTATTATGATCAAATCGGGTTATTTTCTCCTTCTCTCTATACAGAGGCGGGGCATCGGCGCTACACCAGCGAGGATATGCAGATGCTGCTGCAAATTCTCGTGTTGAAAAAAATGCATTTACCATTGGAGGAAATAAAGGAGATTATCCAAACAAACAACGAGAATCTGTTCGATACACTGGATCAACAAATTGACCGGGTTAAAGCTGAAATAGCTGTTCAAGAAAAGCTGCTGAACCAGTTAGAACGTACCAGACAGGAAGCAGCGAACACGAAAACTATTTCTTTCCAAGAGCTGACCTCCCTTTTTGAATTGATTCGATTAAATCGTTCCGACTATTTTACAAATAAACAGCTTGATAAAATGAGAGAACACTATCGCAATACAAGTGATAAAGCATTCAAACAAGGAGAGGAACGCTTTAAAGAACTGCTTGGAGAGTTAAAAGACAAACATGAAAGAGGCGTATCTCCACAGGATAAATCCGTTCAGGGCTTGGCGAAGGAATGGCAAGAATTATTGGATGCTTTTTCAGGCGGAGATAAGGACCTGATAGAGAGCGCTGAAAAGTTTTACGCTGAAAATCCCCAGCCTGCTTTGCATTATGGATTGGACAGTGCGCTGTATAGATATATTCAAGCTGCTTTGGAAGTGTAACAAAAAAATGCAGAACAGGAACTATCTGTATGCTGGAAAAGGCTGATACCAAGAAAAGAAATGACTTGTATCAGCCTTTAATTTCTATGGTTATTAAAATCATTATATTTCTGAGCGCCAAATAAAACACGCATAATTAATACATTTTTATTCTTAATCAAGTAAAAAACGATATAATTCTCAACAATAAGTTTACGATAGCCTCATTCCCTTAATATTTCATCTTTTACCAGTTCACAAGAGAACGGAAATAGGTTCCATCGCTTAATTCCCGATTCTATTTTATTCATTAATTTATTCTTTTTACTTTTACCGAACAAACTATTCCTTAAATGCTCCGGAAAATGAAATACATATTTTCGTACCAAAAAAACGGCTCCTTTGCAACAAAGCCGTTTTTTTCCTTGTTAATATATAGAAGCAAATCATACATCTTATGCTTCATTATCCTCTGTCTCTTCGTCTTCCAATTGCTCTTCCATATGTTCATCAGGGGCTACCTGCTCAACCTCGATTTCGCCATCCAACACATCCTCTAACTGGAAAAAACCTTCATCATAATCAAAGTCTAATGCATAATCCTCTAATTCCATACTTGTTGCAACCTCACCATCATTTGTGCTCATATCCATCTGGACGATGACAAAGGTTTCTGTATCAAAGTAATAGTCGATTTCTTCTTCCCCATCTGTGAACACGAAATGATGCGCATCATATTCATTAACAGCAGTCTCACCTTCATAGGTAATGTCGTGCGTATCCATCATCTCGCGAATCTGCTCTTCTTCCATTTGGATTTCTGCTGGATCCGCTTCCACATCTAACATTTCAATTTCGTAAGCCGTATCATCACCCTCTGTATAATTGATGGACGTTTCACTATCATCAGAGGCACTATATTCTACCGGACCGCCATCTGTCTCTATTTCCGTACGTTCACTGACCGTTCCATCTTCATTATTCATTTGCCATGAGTACATATGCATTGTAGTAGAAGATTCTGTTTCAGCATGCTCTTCTCCTCCCAGTTCTTTCTCCAACTCCTCATCTAAGGACATCTCCATGGTAATCGTTGCTTCTTCATAACGCTGATCAATCCCAGACAAAACATCTAAGGCCCCTTCCAGAAGCTCTTCTTCCTCATTTACCTCTCCTTCTTCTGTCTCCTCTGTTTGATCCGTTTCCGGTGTGCTGCCATTGTCTTCTGCGTCATTTTCACCTGTACCATTACATGCCGCTAATATTAGTAAAAAAGATACCATGACTGCCAAAATATAATGCTTCTTCATACAACTTTTATCCTCCCTCATTTTCCCATCTACAGGAGGATTTCCCTTCAGGAAGCGTGCTAAAACATTCATTTTATAAGAAAATTTAGCATTTGCTTAAATTTAAACATTTTATAAAACCTATTAAAAAGGCTGCCATTTCAATTGTTTTGCCTTATTAAATCGGTTCTCCACTTCCGGCCAATTGACAATATTCCACCAATTATCTACGTAGTCCTCTTTCACATTCTCATATTGCAGATAATAGGCATGCTCCCACACATCAAGGACGAGAAGGGGCACAATATCCCATTGACTTAAGTTTTGATGCTTCTCCGCCTGAAGAATCTCCAGACGTCTTGCCCGCGGAGACCATACTAAAATAGCCCATCCGCCCCCTTCTACATGGTTTGCTGCCTCTGTAAAATGTGCTTTAAACTGGTCATAGCTGCCAAAGGATTGCTCAATTTCATGCAGTAAATCTCCAGTAGGCTCCCCGCCCCCATCCGGGCTCATCACCTTCCAAAATATCGTGTGCAGATAATGTCCTGCACCGTTAAACGCTGCTTCCCGTTCCCAATGCTTAATCAGGTCATAATTATTATCCCAACGCGCCTGCTGCATTTCCAATTCCGCTTTATTTAAACCGTCCACATAGCTTTGATGATGCTTATCATGATGCAGCTCCATAATCCGGCGTTCAATATAAGGCTCTAAAGCATCATAGCTGTATGGAAGCGGCGGAAGCGTATGGCCTCCAATTGGAACAACCCTTTCACGATTTCCTTCAGCTCGCTTTTCCTCCGTGTGCTGTTCTATATACTGGTTAAATATTGTATACAAATGATTTGCTTGGTTGTAAGCCTCCTGTTCTTCTATATCTTGATTATTTGCAAGCTCCTGTTGAAATTGATTGAATTCCTTTTCCCATTCAGCTAATGCATCTCTACGGACGTCCTCTTGAAGAGATTCACTTGCTTCCCGATATGTTTGCGCCATCTCGTTACACCATAATTCTATTGAATGAAGATATTGTGACAATGAAAAAGCCTCCCTCAAATTAGTCGTTAATACTATATGCAGAAGACGGGCGGGCTGATAATTAATAAAATAATATGTAATATAAACATCTAATATGTGTAAGTTAAATTAAGTATTTAATACATTAGTATCTATACTGATTTGAAAAGCAGCAAACAAATTCTTTACGCTCTATAAAGAAGTAAAAATTACAAAAGACATTAAAGAGTTTTATTGTTTAAGAATGTTAATGACTCCATGGCATAACAAAAGCACCTCCTTTAACTTAAATTTCCACAAAAAGAAGGTGCTGGTTTACTTATATATTATTTGAATATTAAGCTGCTTTACTTACTTTTTATAAAGACAGATAAGACAACCCATGTATCGTATTTTTCAAGCTACGTTTAATATGGGCACGCATTGCTGCTTCAGCTGCATGTTCACTTTTAGCTTTCATATGTTTCAATACTTCTTCATGCTCTTCGACTGGTAAAGTACGGGGATATTCAGGGTCCTTATAAACACCTAATCGTCTATACCTAGATACTCGGTTATTTATCTGCTCTAGTAAATTTACTGCCGTTGCATTGTTACTGTACTCACCTAATAAACTATGGAAATCACTTCCATAAGATACTACATCCATTTTACGTTCATTTTCTGCGGAATTTCGCATTAAAAATGTAATGTCTTCAAACTTATTAATGATTCCATCAAAATCATTAGATTGAGCAATATTCAGTGTAGCCTCTCTGGCAATGAGTCCTTCCATTACCTCTCTAACCATAAAAAGTTCTTTTGCTTCTTTCATAGACATTGGAGCAACAGCCATTCTCCCATTAGCTTTTTTTATTATTAGACCTTCCAATTCTAATCGATATAATGCTTGACGCAATGGAGTTCTGCTTATCTCCATTTTTTTAGCTAACGAATCTTCAACTAAACGTCCATTGGGTTCATAAGTGAACTCGATAATATCTTTTTTTATTTGTTCATAAATATAATCAGTTGTTGATAATCTTTTTGTTTTATCCAATATAGATCCATCCTTAATATAGTATTAAGTTAGATGTCACCTAATTAATTCTTTTCTCCATGGGATTTTAGAAATACCTTACATAAAAGAATATCATATAATTAGGAAGCGTGACAGTTAAAAAGCAAGTATATTGTTCAAACTCAATTAATATACTATATTTTTTGTGAATTATTTAATTATAATATTTCAAATATAATTAAATTGTTAAAATATTAATAAGTAATTACTTATTAAATGTAGAAAAAAACACAGAAACTACTGTAATCCAGCATTTCTGTGGTTTTTAATATCAAGAAGATATTGCAATAAATAAAACTAATTACTTAATCAATTCCTCCATATTTGTTTTCGCAATATTTTCATCTAATAATTCATACTTTTCATACAAAAGAACATCATATAATTCTTGCCTTGTCTGCATCTTGTTTAATAAATTACTTTGTGTCCCTGTCTTAGCTATTTCTTTATACATAAGCTCTACCGCTTTACTTGCTATACGCAAAGATGTAACTGGATATATTACGATTTTATACCCCATCTCTTCAAATTGTTCTGCTGTAAACATCGGTGTTCGTCCAAATTCTGTCATGTTAGCTAAAAGCGGAAAATCTACACATTTAGCAAATTGTTCAAAGTCTTCTTTACTTTGCAATGCTTCTGGAAAGATAATATCTGCCCCAGCACTAAAATATGCTTTTGCACGATTAACAGCATTTTCTAACCCTTCTTGGGCGAAAGAATCTGTTCTTGCTATAATAACGATATCAGGATCTGCTTCTCTAGCTGCTCGAATTTTTCTTACCATTTCTTCTTTGGTTACTAGTACTTTTCCGTTTAAATGTCCACATTTTTTTGGAAGTTCTTGATCTTCTAATTGAATGGCTGCAGCCCCGGCGTCTACCATTTCAAATACAGTTCTTGTTACATTTAATATACTTCCATAACCCGTATCAATATCAACAAGGAGCGGCATTCCTGTAGCACGAACAATTTCTCTTGTACGATTTGTTAATTCTGTTAATGTGAGTACTCCTAAATCTGGTATGCCTAAACTTGCGGTCAAAGCTGCTCCAGATAAATATATAGTTGAAAATCCAGCTTTTTGGGCTAGCAAAGCTGCCATTGCATCGTGTGCACCTGGCATTTTAATAATTCCTTTGGTATTTAATTCTCTCCTCATCACTTTAATCGGCTGTTCAAAATTATTTCGTACTAACCAGCTCATTTTAACACTCCTAATTCAACTTAATTTTGCGGTATATATAATTTACCAGACATAATTCTACGTGCTGTTCTTTCCAAACCAACATAATTAATTCTTTCTTCTAATTGACTTTTTTGAACTCTAATAGAAATTATTCCTTCTGGATGTCCAATCCTTACCATTTGTCCATTTTCCAAGGGCTTTATCTTAGAAACCTGGTTAGGAATCGTGCCATCTAAAAGACATGCTCCAGCTAAGTTCAACAAGCCACTTACTGCAAAGGTCCGATGCATCTTCTTCATAGATACCATACGAGCTAGAATATCATAATCATTCTTTTTTATTCGCTTCCCAGTAGATGTTAAATAATCTATAGGTCTACTGACAAAAGAAACCTTTGGTAAAGCAAGATATTTTTCTTCTGCTTCTATTAAACTGGGAGCTAACCCGCTTTTAACGGCTATATGTCCTCTCATATCTTCTAATGTTTTCATAATAAGTGGGTCTTTCATAATTTCTTCATTTTGCTCAGCACCTGTTAGAGAAAGTGATTCTGCATCTGAATACACAAATGGATTAACAATATCGCAAAATGAGTAAGTATATTCTTTTTTGTTAATAGTCAGTATAGACTTTGCAGACAACGGTAATGTCTTCTTTGTTTTTGCTCCGCCAGGATCTTTAATATCAACAAGGAATTTAGCGCCAGAGTCTTTAACACCAGGTATTTCAAAACTGCCACCTACCTTTGCCTTTCCATTTTCCAGTGGCACTGTTATCTGAAGATATTTTCTAATATTAACGTTCCAAACCGTAACAATGATGGATTCCATGTCTTCTGATACGTTTATCATCCCCTCATCCACTGCAAAAGCTCCCGTTGCAGCCATAAGATTCCCACAAGTTCCTTCGTAATCTATTACTTCACTTCCAATTCCTAATTGAACAAAAGTGTAGTCTATATCCGCATCTTTTTTTACGCTTTTGTTAATGATTACAACTTTACTAGTATGAGAGGTTCCTCCTCCAAGGCCATTTACATGAGATACATCTTCGGCTCCAATACCTTTTAAAAATATTTTTTCTCTTATTTCTTTTTCTTTAGGTAAATCTTTTTCGTGGAAAAATAATCCTCTACTTGTACCTCCCCTATAAACAACACATGGCACTGTTAATTGTTCCATCTTCTCACTCCTATCCTCACAACAGTAATAATTTGATTATTACGGGTAATATTAAAATTAAAAGAGATATACGAAACAAATGCATTAACATTACTACTTCAACATCAACCTCTATTTCATCGGCTACAATCGAGATTTCACTCATTCCCGCGGGTAAACTTCCACTTAACGCAGTTAACCATTTATAACGAAACAGCTTAGTAAATATATAGGCAATTAAGAATGCAAATAAAAGGTGAAAAACGGTTGCTATAAGTCCAGGGACTATATGATTTAAAAATAACGATACGATATCTGGCTGTAAATTCAATCCTATTAATCCACCAACTATCATTTGTATCATCTGCTTATACTTTTTCTTTAATGGAGGCACTTTCAAACCACTAATTTTCGCGATTGCTACAGTAATAAAACTCCCCATTAAAATGCCAATTGGCAAATTTAAAATGTGCCCAATATATCCTCCTATGCTTGTTATACTGACTACAATCACAAATTTCTTTAAAGATTGATTCATGTCTTTTCACCTTGTTTATTAAATGTTTTAAGAATCCATCTTAAAAGTAGCATTAATGTTACAAACCGAATTAAATGCATTATTGTTACAACTTGTGTATCCGTATGTATAGAATCTGCCAAAGTCAGCATTTCAGCAATCCCACCTGGTGAAACAGATACTAAAGTCATAATAAATGGAGTCATCCCCATTCCTTTAAGAATCATAGCAACAACAACAGCTGATATTACACTTCCAAAACCAAGTATTATAAAGCTGATTAATTTTTTAAATGGGAGATAAAGTATATTTTTAGTAAACATTAAACCTATCATTGTTCCTAAAGCAACTTTAGATAAATTCCTAATAAAAGGCGGTATCTCCTGGGAGTCAATCATGCCGACAATGCTAAAAACCCCAACCATTAACATAGATCCTAAAAGTGCACCAGCAGGTAATTTTAATTTAACACCAATTATGCCCCCTAAATATGCAAGTAATAAAAAAACAATAGCATTCATTTTTATTATCCCTATTTATTAGGAAACTTTACTCTTTTTGTTTAATCTATCAAGGATAATTGGCAAGAATACACCTAAGATAGTAATGATAATTAGAATTATACTTACAGGGCGAGTTAAAAAGGCATTAATCGTTTCACTACCATGAAGCTGTACACTTTTCAATAATTCTGAATCTGCAATTGGACCAAGAATTAAGCCAAGTACGACCGCCATGACAGGATATTTATTCCTTCGTAAATACCAACCAATAATTCCAAAAATAAATACTAAAAAGGCATCAAATAATAAATTCCGTGTAGCAAATGCACCAATTAAAGCAAATACTATGATGATGGGGATAAGAATCCTAGTAGGAATATTGATAACACGACCTGCCCCTAAGGATACTGCTCCTCCAACAAAAATTAAGAAAACCAATCCTACAATCATTGAAAAAATAACACCATATAATATTGTGCTCTGCTCAATAAATAGTCTCGGTCCCGGAACCCAGCCTTGCATAATAATAGCTCCAAGTAACATTGCTGTAGATGCGCTTCCTGGAATACCTAAGACAAGCATCGTAGCAAGTGCTCCTCCTTCAGAAGCATTATTAGCAGACTCAGCTGCAACAATTCCTTCCTCATTGCCTTTACCAAATTTATCTTTAGTCTTGGAAAACCTTTTCGCCTCATTATAGCTTAGTAAACTGGCAATCGTGGAACCTGCTGCTGGCAAAGCACCAACAAAAACTCCAATCGCACTTGATCTGATTAAATTAAATGGATATCTAAAAATTGATTTGATACCTTTTAACATTTGAGAAGTTAAATTTTGATTTGATGATTGCTTAGCTACAAATTGTTTATCTGCGAGAAAAAAGAGTTCGGATACTGCAAACAAACCAATCAATGCAGGAATCATTGGGATTCCATCCAATAAATACACATTACCAAAAGTACCTCGCACCGCCCCTGTATCTGTCATACCAATAGTTCCTAATAAAACACCAAATAAACCTCCAAAAATTGATTTAACAAAGCCACCTTCTTGTATCGAGGATATAATCGTCAAACCAAATACTGCCACAAGAAACATTTCTGTTGGGCCAAACTTTAATGCAAATGAAGCAAGAGGTTGAATAATTAATAAAAGTACAATTCCTCCGATCATCCCCCCTATAGCTGAAGAACCTACAGCGAGACCTAGGGCTTTTCCTGACTGACCTTGTTTTGTCATTGGATAACCATCTAAAGTAGTTGCAACCGCTGCTGGAGAACCAGGAGTATTTATTAAAACTGCTGTTATTGCTCCGCCAAACAAACCTCCTGTATAGATCGCTATTAAAAAAACAAGTCCAGATAACGGTTCCATTGTGAACGTAACTGGAAGCATCAATGCAATACCTAGTGATCCTGTTAAACCAGGTATAGCCCCTAAAATAACTCCCAAAAGTAGACCTAGTATAATTAACAGGAAATTGAACCAGTTCATAAACATGATTATTCCATCCATTAATGACTGCCATTCAATCATCTATAATACCCCCTCTAACAGTAAACCTGATGGAATAGGTATTCCCAAAAGATTATTAAATAAATAGAAAAGAAGCAATGTAAACGCTATCGGCAAAATAATTAAAACTTTCTTGGAAGTTGTCCCTAATATCCACATTAGGGTTGGCACATAAATAATTGTCATAATTAAAAAGCCGAGATAATTCATTAATACTAAATAAATTAAAGTTGATAACATAAACAAAAATACTTTTTTGCTTAGTTTAGCAGAAGATTCATCTACCTCATCGGATTCTTTTTCACCTGTATCGGCAGATTGTTTTACTTCTTTCCATTCCTTCCATTCTTTCCATATGATTAGTGGATAAAGTAGAATAATAATCCAAATAATCGGATTGACCATAAGTTTATCCTGTGCGCTGTTTAGTGAACTAATATCTACTAAATATACTACTGAAAAAATCAGGATACCTGTGGCAACAATAACGCGATGCACAAATGCATTAAAAAATTTTCCTAATCCTCCCACATTACCCCTCCTTAATAAAAAATTTAGAAAAAAATAAAGTCATGAATTTTAAATAAAAGGTTCATGACTTATAAAATATTCAAGTGGAACCAATATAGTTTTCTAGTTTAATTTCTTTTAATGTTGTATTATTCTTCTTTAAGTTTGTCTTTATATTCATCTAATAAGTCGTGTAGAGAGTGATTTAATTCATCACTTTCCTCAGGGCCACGAAATTCACTTACTTCTTGTGCGTTGTTACTTTTGATATAATCTTGATACTCTTCACTTTCGAATACATTTTGATACGCCTCTGTAAGTAATTCAAACAATTCTGGATTATTTTCTTTAAAAGAATCATGTGTAGCTAAGAACCTAACAGATCCTACTAAAGGGACTTCTACATCATAATTTGCTAATACATCATTTATAGGTTCTGCATCTGGCCATAAATCCATTTTTTCTTCTGAAGCTACAGATAGAACTTTAATATTATCTTCAATTGCGCTATCCCCCAAAGCGTTACCTATCATGAAATCAACATGCTCTCCTAAAAGGGCATTACGCATTTCCCCTCCGCCATCATAAAATACTGGTTTAAATTCAATTCCTAACTCTTCTTCCAACAGTACTCCGGTAAGATGTAATGGCCCACCGCTTACCGTAGAATAACTAAGTTCACCAGGGTTTTCTTCTGCATACTCAATTAACTCTTCAAATGTTTCAAAAGGCGAATTTTTATGCACAGTTATTGTGATTGGATCAAATTGTTCAATATTTACCATTGAAAAATCATCAATGTCATAATCTGCGTCTTGTAGCAGGATACTGGCACTTAAGTATAATTGCGTGCCGCCAAATATAACAGATCCATCATCTTTCCCATTCTGAAAAACGGTAGTTCCAACCTGTGTAGCTGCCCCGGGACGATTATCAATTTGTATTTTTGTATCTAATTCCTCTTCTAACTGCTGTGCAATAACTCGCATCATACTATCCAAGCTCCCTCCGGCATCAAACGGAAGAATAAGCGTCGTAGTATTATGTGGCCATTCTACATCTCCTTCTGAGTTTGCCTCGTTATTCGCCCCATCGTTAGAACATCCTGCTAAAATAATCCCTAAAATTAATAGTGCAATAAGTAATTTTGCTATTTGAAACTTCTTCATTTTTTCCCTCCTCTTTTTTCAAAAAGAAACCGCTTGCAAAATTATGTATACCTCCTTTTCTGAATTGTATAAATTAAAACTTTTCGATATCATATCACAGTTTCGTATAATTGTATACAATTATACGAAACTTTTTCGACAATATTTTTAAATTCAACAAAAAAGACCAATTAATTTATAACAGCTAGCTGATGGATAAGGGAGAAGGCTATTCTGTACTATTTATTTTCTTCGAAAAATGTCATATTGTAACCAATAAAAAATACCGATTGGAAATCGGCATTTTTATCATGATTTATAGTGTTTTTTAATAAAAAGTCCCAGGCTGTTGAGGAGTTTGGGGCCTCCACCAAGACTCTACCATTTGCCACGCTGAATGAAAATCCTATCCCTGCCCCATCAAATATGCAATTGCTACAGCCTCTCTTAATGCATGCGGATAACCGAGATGCTGCGCTTCCCGCATCCCGTGATTGATTACTGGAGACACCGTGGACAACACCTGCTGCTCCATCTAATGCTGTCCCATATTCGGCTGTTGCTGATAATGTTGAGGTTGTTGTTGATTATAAAAATTCATATGCTGATTTGGGTTATATGGATTAGACATTACTAGCCACCTCACTTATAAATGGAATCACTTTAGGTAAATTCCCTACTGTGCAGCCTATGCATTTATTATTTTAAATGTTCCCTTTGAATACTTCATACAGAAGCAATGTTATTCATGTCTGTACTCAATGAATTTTTTAATAAAAAAGTGGTTTCCCGCCCTAAAGCGAAAAACCACCAATTTAATTCATTACCCCATTTACTTAACAGTAATCACAACATCTTCACTCGCACGTACTTGCTTCACATCTTGTTTATTTAATGCTTCGATATCACTCATATTCGTAATAAGCATTGGCGTGACCGTATCTGCAGCTTTTTCACTTACCACATCTAAATCCACATCAACAAGGGCATCGCCTTTTTTCACTTTATCTCCTTCTTTTACATGGATGGTAAATCCTTCTCCATCCAAGGAAACCGTTTCTAATCCAATATGAATCAGAATTTCGGCACCATTGTCAGCTTTAATCCCTACAGCATGCTTTGTCGGGAATGCTTGTACAATATCTCCGTCAACAGGTGATACGACTTTACCGTTAGATGGTTTAATCGCAATTCCGTCCCCCATCATTTTTTCAGCAAATACCGGATCAGGTACTTCTTCCAAAGGAATTACATCCCCGTCAACGGGGGCGAATAATTCAATTTCCTGCTTTTCTTTCTTTTTAAAAAGCTTCCCAAACATAGCTATCCCTCCAAAATTGATATACATTGATTTTATCATATGTTCCGAAGAATTACTTTAATAAGCCTGCTAGATAATCTACGCGTCCAGCATTTAATCAACTTTGCTTATCTATCAGCTTTTCCACAATTTCTTTCTGCAGCATTCTTCTCATTTACAAACCTCTTTTTCACAAAGAATCGCCGATAAAGCCAGACAAAAATCATCGTCAACGAGGAAATAAATCACAAAATATAATAAAAACTCCAGATACCATATTTACAATATCTAGAGTTCTTTTCTCCAACTAATCCTGTTTTTGTTTATCCCAGTCTTCAAAATCATCATTATTTAAATTTCGTATTTTACCGTTATTCTCGATGACCGCTTCTACTTCTACCTTTACATTTATATTCGGATACGTTTCATTGAGAAAGTTTTTCAGTTCATTATGGGTATAGTTTTTCCTGATTCGGTTACTGATTCCAAGAACATCTGCATGTTTATCCTGCAGCTTTTCAACGAGCTGAAGCGTATCCTTTTCCACTTTCTCTTCAAATTTCTTCTGAATATCTTCATCGTCTAAATGATCCTCTGCTTCAGCAACAATCATCACGAATTCCAGCTTGATGGTCAAGTCGATTTCACCGCCATTGTATTTGTAATCGTACTCTACATCTCTTTCAACAAGCTCTACATCGGTTGTCTCATCAATCGTTATAAACGTTTTAATAACATTTTCTTCATTATTTAATAAATTCATCAGCAGCACTTCTAAATCATCTAATGTTTCAACAATCTTTCCATTCTTTAGAACCAATGCGCCAAAGTAATCCATTTCCAAATTTTCATTTGAGCTGATGATGGGAACTGCAATATCAGAGGTATATGAATGAATACCTCGGTACACCTGCCATAAACTGACTTCTGGACTATAAATTTCCCAACCAGTCTGTTTTTCCAAAAACCCAAATATAGGTACTCCTACTTTTTGAAATGTATTGATCATCTGATCAATATAGGTATCCATATCTTCTTTAGTAAATGCCACAGTTGGTGTTGCCGGCATATCTCTCATTCGCATGAAGGTATTAATAATTTTTCCAATCCCTTCCTTTCCCAGCTCTTCACCTAACACAACAAAACCAATATGTTCTAAATCAATGGTTGTTTCAATTTTTTTCTTGAGCTGTTCAATAGCATCCACAATCGTCGCACCTTTGCCGTCCACCTTCGCCAAATTCCTCTGCTCAGACACTACGGAAACCGGGATAACCAAAAACACATGATACAAATCTTCATCCTTTGTTACCCCCATTAAAATAGGCGTGGAACGGTAATTAATGTCTCTGGAATCCCAGCATCCGCTTAATAAAGCCAGCAACACGAAAGAAATGATTATCTTTATCCAATAATTACGTTTCATGTCTATTCCTTCTTCCTATCCAAAAAATGAAGATCAGCAGACTGATGAAGGTGTAAAAACGAAGCGGCACAATCCAAATGATATGAGATTGTACTTGCTCCCACGTAGAAATCATATTTGCTACAGCTGTAATGAAGATAACTATAATAACCATTGCAATCGATGCATGAAGCTTGCTCGTATGGAAGATATTTTGATATAACATCCGCAAAATATGCAGAAGCATTCCTAAAAATAACGTTGCGTAGATAAGAAGACTCAACCCAAAGAGACTTGTCAGTGTTTCAAAGATAGACCAGTCAATATCCACCGTAGCTAACATTTCGATATATGGAAAGGTGAAATTCCGCGCTATTTCATTTCCAAATACCAGCATGGGCGAGTAAGCAGCCATAAATATAAATAGAATCAAAAACCACGAAAACCAGAAAACCGTTTTATAATTGAATTTTTTTCCTTTTGGTAAAAAGGCGATAAATAAAAAGGTTGGAGATAATATTAAAAAACCTGTGATAAAAGGCATTTCCAATAAAAAATCAAAGTTACTTACCTTCGCCGGAAAGAAGTTATACCATTCCGCATTGAAAAAAGATAATATGAAAATAACGACAATGACATAGGAAGAAGTAGCTGCTATTAAAAAAGTTGTCCGGAAGATACTTTCCATCGAACCAAGACCAATATAACCAGCCGTTGTAATGAAGATGACCATCACATAGAACATGGGTGTCTGATTCAAGAATAATACCGTAGTAAACTCTGCATAGGTACGGATAGCAATAATCACTGTTCCAATAATAAAAAGGCTGATTGGCACAAGTAAAGTAAGGGATACAGCCCAACGTTTTTTTGGCAAATTTTTTAAAATATTGGGTTCCTTCAACTTGGATACACCAAATAACAGCATGCCAAAAAGAGCTATATGTGAAAGTCCATGTATAAGAACAATCAGCCAATGTCCATTATCTACTGTATCCAGGATAAGGCTGGGATACAGCAGAAACATAACCCCGATATTCGTGACTAAAAAAAAGATTATAATCAATAAATTATTGATTTTCACTTTGAATCCCTTCCTTTTTCCACCGGACATAAGGAACTCCAAAACTCGTGATTCGGGCAACATAGGAGCATAAAACCAGCAGACCGATGACATGTCCCAGAATTCCAAACAAGGCGGAGAAAACGACAATAATATATTTCATCAAACGCAGCGTAATCCCATTTTCAAAGTTAACAATAATTCCATTTGCAATCGTCGTCGCAGCAATAATAATAATCAATACCCCACTCACAAGGCTGGCTTCTACAATCGCCTGCCCCAATATAATACCGCCTACGACACCAATCGTATTGGATATTGAAAGAGGCAATCGAACTGCTGCCTCCGTAATCAATTCAATCAAAAGCAGCATAATGATAATTTCAATAAAAGCAGGATAAGGTACAAATTGCCGGCTCTCCGTTATCGATAAGGCCAGCTGGACTTTTAACATTTCCGGGTTTATTGTTATCAGCGCGACATATAGGCCTGGCAGCAATATAGCAATCATAATTCCAACAATACGCAGGAGATATAAAGAATACACAAATGCACTCAGATAGTTACTGTCACTTGGCTGTTTGAACACATCAAAAACCGTATTAAACAATACCAGCGCAAACGGATAACCATCCATAAAGAATACAATTTTCCCCTGCTCTATGTATTCCATGGCATTTTCAGGAAGCTCTGTAGAGTTTACCCTTGTTATTAATGAAAATTTAGAAAAGCCAAATGCAACGTGAACGTCCTTCACTTGTTTGATTTCATTTGGAAAATCCTCAATTTTCTTTTTGATCATCTCTACCATGTGTTCCTCTGTCGTACCTTTTAAAATAAGAAAAGAAAAGCGGCGATTTCTTTTTCCATGCTGTGTTGTGATTACTTCCACATCTTTTGATTGATATTTACTTCGTAACAGCCCGATATTTTGCTGGCTATTCTCCGTAAATGCATCCTTTGCGCCGTAAATAATGGATTCATTGACAGGAACTTCAATACTTCTGTAAAGCGGCTGAGAAACAGGATCAATAATTAATGACACTTCTTCCGCACGATTCCAGATGATTACTTTCCCTTCATATAATGTTTTAATTTGTTTGCTGAATTCTATTTTCTTCCAGGATGTATTTTTAGAATGCAGGCCCATTGGCTCTGGTGTTTTTTCTTCTTCATGCTGAACCAGGGTCTCCACCATTTCCCATGTAGCCGAAAAATCCACCAAGCTTTCAAAGCCAATCACATCATAAGGAACATCATTAATAATGACGGACTTCATTTGCAAATCTTTATTCTTCTGTTTTAAATCTTCTATCTGATTAATGAAATCCATTGCCCGCATCCTTTCCCTCATCTTATCTTTTAGTTATGAGCAAGGAAGCACTTTTTCATACAAAAAATCCGCTTCTCTATTTTTTCTGATCATTTTTTCAGTAAGGTAAGCGATCATAAAACCAGAGGAAGGTTTACAGGCGATTCTCTATAATAAAGCGAAAATTATAAGAAACCTTTTCTCTTTTTGCTCGTATTATCTATTAAAAGAACACGATTCGGAGGCAGGATAGCATGTTTCGTTTTTTAAAAAGCAAGCGCAGAGAAAAAGCAGCAAAAAAGGTAAAGAGCGGGGATGGACATGCGTTAAAACCCTTTCGTTTTTATGAAATATTTTATCGTTCCCTTTTTTATATAAAACTTCATGAAGATGATGGAGAAATGCACACCTATACGGTCCATGTTAATTACTTTGATGAAGATGAGTCCATCGATTTATACCGTGATGGAAAGCATCATGCAAAAGCTTCTACTCCAGCTGTCTTTCCGGTTCCCGGAGGAGTTATTGAAGCTGCAGCAACGACATATGGTTTAAAACGAATTCATTATATTACGGAAGATGAACGCGAGTTTGTACTCTCACCAGATCGCCGCTCAGCAGAAGGATTGCGCATGCGTTTCGATGCCAAATTTCCTGAAATCAGCTCTATTATCGGAAAGCTTGCCGTTTTTGTCCTGCTGATTTCTTTACTGCTTGGACTTCCGCAGCTGGCTTCGCTTATTTCGGAGATTCCCTTTATTGCAAATCGATTTGGTTCCTTTGATTCGCCAATCATTCTTCCTTCTTGGCTAAATACGACACTTCTCATCGCCGGGATCATCGCAGCTATTGAACGTGCATTGATGTTAAAAAACCATTGGCTGATTGATATGGAAACAAGCTGGTGGGATGACTAAATTTTTTAAAACGGACGAAAATGGAATTACGGCGTTTATAAACAAGGCATTTAAAAATGCAGCAACCGCCAGTTGAATGACGGTTGCTGCATTTTTAAATATGTTTTTCGGAGATTCATGGCCTGTTAAACTGATTATTGGATGACAAATTGCATATCTTTCGTTCTTTACGCTTCTATCCATATCCGCTTAAGCTGGTGATGATGTTCTGAAATCTGCAGCTCATAAACATCGGGATTACTAAGTTTACTCCACACCTCAAATCCCGCACTTTTATCGTAATAATGCAAAAGCAGAGAGATGATTCCTCCATGGGCAACCATCATGCTGCTCTTCGCATCACTTTCTCGCAAATCATTCACTACATGCATTATTCTCCTGGTTGCTTCCTTACTGCTTTCGCCGCCTTCATATTTTAAATCTAAATCGGTATACGTTGCTTCAAGTTTATCCATCCAATCTGGCATCGAAACGGTACTGAGTACCCTCTCTTTCAAACGGCTATCTGTCTCTATTTTTAAATTGTTCTTTTCAGCAAAAGGCTTTACCGTTTGTATCGCCCGTAGAAACGGGCTGGAAATAATACGATCCACTTTTTTGCTGGAAAGGAATACAGCCAGATCCTTCGCCTGCTCTTTTCCTTTCGCTGTTAAAGGCGCGTCTGGAGCTTGTCCTGCTGCTTCACAATGGCGGATAATATAGATCGTTTTATTCATCTTTATTAACCATCCTTTCTGTGGGAAATTTGATTGATATTCTTAGCCTAACATGATTTTAGAATATTTTTTTTATTTTTTATGAACCTTTTGCCTCGTTCATTTGTATAGTCAGTAAGAAGGGGGAGTAAATAAAATGAAGAAGTATACAAAAGGGGTTATTCGTGTTGGCGTGGTAATAATCATTGTATTTACATTAATCTCAATACTAACTAACAGATGGTCATTTTTACTGACCAGTTTAATTATAGTTTTTCTTCACCTTATGTTTGCGATTGTAGTAGGAGACAAAAATAAACATATTAGGAAAACGAATGAGAATAGCTATAGATAAAACAGGGAGGGAGGGGAGGGAAAGGAATGAACATCAATGCATATTACAGCTGGTGTACTTATTGTCTTCATATTCATTTCTTTCATCACAAATGATTGGAGGTTCTTTTTAGGGAGCTTATACCCTGTATTGATTAATATCATGTTTGCATTTACCGCTAAAAACAATAAGCATATACAAAAATTTAATCAGAAACATGCTGAAAAAAACCTATAAGATGACAAGTTGAGGTCCCATGATTTTCTTTTTTGATATACTGCATGTACAGTGAAATATATTGAATTATATTTGGCTGAAGCTTTATCAATATGTTTTATTTTGAGTGGGTTTCGTTTGTTGCTTAGGATGCTTACAGAGAAAATATATAAAAGATAGGAGGAGTTACGTATGGGTACAGGGTATATTGTTTCTTTGGTCGCAGTAGGGGTACAGATTATACTAATCCTGGCAGTCAGTATACCATTTAATCGTAAATATATTGTTAAAGAAAATGGAAAGATAGATTATAAAAAGACCACTGTCTATTTAAGATGGAATGTATTTGACACTGTTACTATAGTGGTAGCAACTTACACCATTCTCTGTACATTACTATTATTCTTCTTACTGGCTAACGGAGAAGATATAGAAAACGCTTGGGTGCAATTTTTATCCAATCAAGCTCAAGCTTGGGTAATCGTAACTGTTAGTTATTTCATCTCCCGAATCTCTATGACATTAAAATCCATCAAAGCCCACCTAGAGGATAAAAAAGATGAGGTGTAACGAAGAGTGGATGGAAATTTACAAAAGTGGAGACGAAACAGGCTTCACACAATTATATGAACGTCTGTACAAACCACTCTACTGCTTTCTATACCGCTACACACAGGAAGAACAGCTCAGTATCGATATTGTTCATGATACGTTTGAAATCCTGCAGAAGAAAAAGCAGACATTTAGCTCTGACAAAGGAACCGTCAAAGCTTATTTATTCCAAATCGCTTACCGCTTACTAATAAATAAATTAAACAGACGGAAGAAATGGCGGTCTCTTTTGCCATTTTTGGTTCCACAAACAGATCACGCGATAAACATAGATGAAAAAATGTGGGTCCAGCAGGCCATCGCCGACTTACCCGATAAACAGCGGGCGATTATTTTACTTGTTTATTATGAAGATTTGCCGCAAAATGACATTGCATCGATATTAGATATCCCGATAGGTACCGTTAAATCGAGACTGCATAAGGCAATGAACACATTAAAAAACGACCTGGAGGAGGATTTTCATGCTGAAAAATGAATTTAATAAAGAAGATAAACTAAAGGAAGAACTGGATCGATTTCAGGTAATCGTCCCTGAGCAGAAACGCAGGCAAAAACAAACAGCCTGGCAGCGATTTATCCATTATTTAGCTTCCCCTGCCAAGGATCCTTTAGAAAAAGCAACCGTGACCTTAACTGGATTGAATTTAACAAGAATCGTACCTTTAGCCTTGGGGCTGGGGGTGAGTATTATTCAATTATGGCTTCATATGTAGACAATAAAATGCGAGTAAAGCAACTTTCTATTACTAAATTCTGTCTAATTTCCTTAACTACAGTTTTACAGATACTAGATTAGGGAAGGGATTTATAACCTGGAATAATGGGAGGTTTGTAAATTCATGCAGGTAGTATCTTGGTTTATCTTTGGATATCTTCTTCTTCTCTTACATGTATGGTTTCATGAGCTGGGGCATTACCTTGCCGGCCGTTTTATTGTAGGAATCCATAAAGACAATATCCGGATAAAACTCTTTGAATATCCCCCTCATGTTGCGTTGAAAGGGAAAGATGCGCAATGGGTGGCGCCGAATGACAAAGACGGAAATTATATAGAGAGCTATTTAAAATATGATCCGCAAGGTAAATGGTCTTTTTTATACATAATGGCGGGTTTTATTTTTCAAACAGTTATTTTTTTCAGCCTGGCAGCGTGCATCTTTTTTATTTTTAACCATTCTTTTGCAAACTTTATTATTGGTGGTTCTTTATTTTTCAATGCTGTATATATTTTCGGAGATGCTTTATTTTCTATTTGGAAACAAACTCCCTTTGGTGACACGAGCGCTGCCTTTCTTTTTGCCAGGTGGCAAACGATTCTATTTGTTAGCATTCTTTTACTAATTTATGTTTTCTTCTATCATTTCAGCCAAGAGGACTCCTTCCTCAAAAATTCGATGGAATTTTAGGTGGGAGATGAATTGGCGGTTTTCGCTTTTTCCGCTAGAATTTTTATTCCCTTTATAGTAAAATAAGTTACAGAACATTCGTTCGATGTGAAGGGAGGGTGGAAAGTAAATGGCGAATTACCAAACGATGCAAATATGGGTAAAAAAGAATCATCGTATGTACGGATATTTCAAAGAAATGTGTCAACATGCAAAGAATATGTATAACACGACCAATTTTTATATCCGGCAAGTATTTACGGCTTTCACGCAGGAGAAAGCGTTGCAGCCGCTTCAAGAAGAAGTGTTAGACGCTATCCAAAAACATATGCCAATAATCAACGATAACCAATTCGTTGTTTATCAAAAGAAGGTCGTAAAAGAACATTCCAAACCCGCCCGAGAACGAAAAGAAATCAAGTGTCATTTATTCAAAGAACCTTCTAAAGAAAACCCTTATGTTGATTACAATTTTTTGGATGCTCTTTTTAAATCCATGGCGCAAGAAGATTATCGCTCTCTGCCCACGCAATCGAGTCAGGGGGTTATGAAAACGGTGTTCCAAAATTGGAAAGCATTTTATGGCAGTTTACGAGAATATAAAACGAACCCTTCCAAGTTTAAAGCAAGACCAAAAATTCCAGGATATCATCGTAAGAAAGAAAAAGAAGTTCTTTTTTCAAACCAAGATTGTGTCATAAAAGAGAATAAGTTTTTGAAGTTTCCTAAAACGAAGGAACGTTTAAACATCGGGAAATTAGGGTTTACGGAAGGAAGACTGAAACAAGTCCGCATCATCCCAAAGTATGGTCACTACGTCGTAGAACTGATTTTTCAAATGCCGTCAGAACAAGAAATGAAAGCATCGAAAAAACGGTACATGTCCGTTGATTTAGGAATAGATAACTTTGCAACCATTGTCACCAATACAGGACGAAAGCCTGTTGTAGTGAAGGGCAAAAATATCAAATCCATCAATCAACGCTACAACCAATTGAAAGCGCATTACCACGGAATTCTTAGACAGGGTAAAAACACCAATGAAGGTCTGTTTACGTCGAAACGATTGGAGAAAATCAACTACAAACGCTTTAATCAAATCAAAGATTTATTTCATAAAACGAGTTATCAAATTGAAAGGATAGCCCTTGAAGAAGACATTGATACGATCATCATTGGGCAAAATAAAGCGTGGAAACAACATGCCAAGATGGGGAAACGAAATAACCAATCGTTTACAACCATTCCGCATTGTCTTTTGATGCAAATGATCGAATACAAAGCTCAGAGACATGGAATCAACGTCATTGTGACAGAAGAATCCTACACATCGAAAGCGAGCTTTCTTGATCAGGATGAAATCCCTGTTTACGGTGAAAAGACTTCAAAAAAAGCTTTTTCAGGTAAGCGAATAAAACGCGGGCTTTATCAGTCCAAGAATGGAGTTATGATGAACGCCGATGTCAATGGAGCCGGAAATATTATGAGGAAAATATTTCGGGAAGCATTTGAAGAACCCTTCGCTTGCATTGAGATGCTGCTTCGACCGGCAGCAATCATTCTCAAATAAAAGTAGTCCCAAAGGCAGGACCAATGGGATAGCGGGGTTGGGTGTTTTTAGCACACCAAAGTGTCAACTCCACTGGTGGTTAATCGTCATCTTGAAAGTCGACACTCCAGAAACCCCCACTTCAAATTTCAGTAGAAATGAAGTGGTGGGAGTATTCATGTGTTTATTTGGATTCAATCGTAACTTTCACATGACAAGGGGCAGGTTTCATAACCGCTCCCTTTTAGGCTACTGATATATATAATTACTTTTCCGGCAACATCATTTACCCGCAAGCTTTTCCACTACTTTTTCAGTTAATTTTGTAATTTCCGCTACCTGACTGATGGACATCCCTTTATCCAGCAATTCTAAAACAATTTCTTTTCTTCCTTCTTCTTTTCCTCTCTCAAAATAAGAATTCGGCAGCTGCATGACCCTTTCTTTTTCCCCTTCCGGCAAGTTTTCCATTTTCTCCATCATTTGCGCTTACTCCTCTTTATTTAGTTTTAAATAAGTTTTGCTTCATATAAACAAAGTGAGCCAATTTACAATGAAACCAGCTCACTTTGTTTGTTTATTGAAACAGATAATCTATTTTATTTGTTTACTCACTAGCAAGCCTTTTAATTTCTGCTTCGCTTAAGTCTGTGATCTCTGCAATGTCACTGATTGACATATCTCTTGCTATCAGTTTCAAAGCTAATTCCTGGTTCCGCTTTTTTATCCCTTCTTCTATTCCTTCTTCTATTCCTTCTTGCTTTCCTCTCTCAAAATAAGAATTCGGCAGCTGCATGACTATTTCTTTTTCCTCTTCCGGCAAGTTTTCCATTTTCTCCATCATCTGTTCTTCCTCCTCTTTGTTTAGTTTTAAATAAGTTTCGAAATAACCATAAAGAAACTCCATTTGCGCCGGATTGATTTTCATCCGGGTAATCATACGCAAAAATTCCAGCTTTACTTGGACACGCTCATGTTCTTCATAGCCCATCTGACTAAGCAATGCGGCTACGATCGGGTTGTCTGATTGAATATATTCTTTCCAGTTTTTCTTTCTTAATTGTAATTGTAAAAAGTTAAATTGAAGTACTTCTTGGGTAGGTGTATCGACTTTGAATTGCGTGGGTTCTTCTTGTTTCCTATTATAACTCAAAACGGCGATAGGTTGAATTGGTTTGCGGTGTTTAGCGTAAAGATAACTGAAGTAGAGAAACATTCTTTCGGGGAAATCTGCCTCATGGGTGGATTGTGCTTCGGTGTGGATATGGAGAATTTTATCCTCGTGATGCAACTTTACTTCGACGAGCACGTCAATTTCCTTTTTGGAGCCTTCAAGATAATCCAGGTAGACTTCCTGTTCAAGAAATGTGACGTTGGAGAAATCAATGTAGGGATGAAGGTCGGGGAAGAAGCCTTCGATAAATTCCTCGAAAAACTCTTGTATCAGCTTTTTCGTCAGCCGATCATGTTTCATGTAATCTGCTTTTTCTTCTAGTATAACGGGGACTGTAAACAATAGAACACTTCCTTTCTTTTGAATTATATTTATTTTAGCAATTATTCTGAAATAAAACAAGTATCGTTTTTTCACTTCTGCTTCGAAAAAACTAATACTACTTCCCTATAAGAAAAGAGCATCGTCACAGACCATGCTCTCCTCTCCCTTATAAGAACTGCTAAACTAATCTTTTTCATTATTCTCCCCTTAAACTTGCGGCTTCTTTCCTTTAAATGAAACGAAAAATACAATTAAACTCACAATAAAAGCTGCTAAGGCCAACCATGAAACTGCATTGGATACCGGAATGACATCTAAAAATCCAAGTACAGCAATGATAGGCATAACAAGAATAGCTCCCAGAACCTTTTTAAAACGGGCATATCTGGCTCTTTCTTTAAATGATGTCATGGAATCCTCCTTTTTCGTTATAGAAGGTTTTCCCGACATCCTTGCAGGTGAAACATGCTCTGCAAAACATCATATAAGAAAGATGATAAAGAGTTCCTTAACGCACAGACTCCATAAACCGCTCTTTCTCCTGCTCCAGCACTTTTTTCTGAATAGAAGCTTCTTCCTCTTCCTGCTCCTGCTCATCCAATATACGTGATGCTGTGTCAGACTCTTTCACAAACAGGTTAAAAAGATTCGCTTTCTCCCCTAATACATCAAGCATTGCCACATCAATACTCTCTTCCGTTAATAAGCGATAAACGACAACGTTGCGGGATTGCCCCATTCGATAAGCACGGCTGATTGCCTGTTCTTCCATTGTCGGTTTCCATTGCGGTTCGCATAAAACAACCACATTGGCAGCCTGAATATTCACCCCGACACCGCCGGCAGTAATCTGGCTGACGAGAACGGAACCAGCTTCATCCGCTGTAAAGGCATCAATGATTTCCTGTCTTTTATGGTTGGAAACATCCCCAGTAATGACGCGAGGCGCTCTGTCTTCTAAATTCCCGCTAATTGTCTGGATAACATCTTTAAAATAAGAAAATACCAGTACCTTATGTCCATTCTCTTTTGCATTTTCACAGATTTCAAGCAGCTTCTTGAGCTTCGGTGATTCATCCGGAGTTCCGCCCTGCCAGCCTGCACGGCGCATTGCCATGACCTGCTCCTCTTTTACTGCCTGCTGGTAATATTTCTCTTCCTTTTCTCCAAAAGGAACCCATTCCGGAATAATTTCTAAATCTGGGAGTTCATTTAATACATCCTTCCGATTTCTTCTTAAATAAACCGGAGCAATTGCTTCACGGAATGCTTGCGGCTTGCTCAACAGCAGCTCCTCTGATAAATTCTCCGCAACTTCCGGCTGCAGGACAGAGACCAATTGCATCATTTCCTCTACCGTGTTCTCTAGTGGAGTTCCGCTCATAAATAAGACATACTCCGCTTCGTCTGCCAAATGATAAACATTTTGCGAGCGCTTTGTATTCGGGTTCTTCACATAATGCGCCTCATCAACAATCAACGCGTCAAAATGTTGACTATCTTCCAATGGCAGATTGCCCGCTAGTTCAAAGGTGGTTATTAAAATACCGGCGCCTTCCTGCCAGGCTTGAAACTGTTTCTCACGATTGCTGCCGTGAAAAATAAAAGTCTGTAAATCAGACCGCTGTTCCACCTCTCTTTTCCAGTGGGAAATCACACTCAGTGGACAAATAATGACAGCATGTCCCTGATCGTTTTGCCTGAGATGATTGAGAATAGCAAGCGCTTGAACCGTCTTTCCTAAGCCCATCTCATCTCCCAGCAGCGTCTTTTTATAAAGCAATGCATACTTCGCACCAAAAATTTGATAATTTCTTAAGGTAATATGCAGTCCATTCGTATCAAGCGGATGGTTATTTACTGCTTCAGCCACTTCTTCCGGCAGGCTCTCCGAAATATTCTTCGAGTCAAAGTCCGTTGCTTTTTCAATTTCTGTATAGTAAAAGGCATTTTCTGTTTCAAAATGCTTTTTGAGCTCTTCTTTACTCACTTCAAAATCAAGCATATAATCTAATCTTTTCTTTATCTGTTTTAATTCCTTTTGATGCTTGTTTTTATTTAGATTGGCAAAAGCAGACCGGATTTTTTCCTTCTCCTCCTTCGGCTGAAATAAACCGGCAAAAAATCCTTTCTGTTTCTTGGCCATTTCAATATCAGATATCGTTTCATCATAATACTCCTGAAATTTCTCCTGCATCTCTTCAAGAATATTTAACAAATGCCATTTTTTATAAATCGATTCCAGCAAATGAACATCTTCATCAGAAATATCATCCGGATTCACACGTGGCGTTGCCTGTTCATATACTGCTTCTTTTATTTTAGAAACTGCCTGATAAATGTGCTCTGCCGTTTTTTCATCCATTCCATCCAGCTGCGCCAGATCCTGAGATGTTTTATCCGCTAAATCTTTCATTGTTTTCAGCCCATTATTCGTTAGAGTGTTTACAGGGAGCTCTTTATTCACTGTTAACATTGCAGCTAAAGGCATCGTCTTTAATTGTTCATTTCCTGAGCTTGTTTTCAGTCTCTGCCATATCCCTTTGATTCGATTGTTAAATAACTCCTCCGAGTTCATATCGATGCTTTCGTATATCCGGTTCAGCTCCGCTTCTAACCGTTCTACGTCCTGTTTCGTCCGTACCATGATTTCTCCTCCTGCTGCTCTATATAAAACATGTATAATTGTCTTTTTTATCCATCACAGACAGCAATTTTGTTTTACCAGCTGCCTCATCCCTATTCAAAGTTACATTCCGCTTCAGCAGAATGTATGACATTATATTATTGTAGCATTGTTTCCCGCACGATAAAAAGAGAAGATGTCTTTATCGTTACATATTTACCCTTTATCGATAACGCAAACGCATTTCCTGCTTTCAAATGTAGATTAAAATCGTTCTTAACCATCATAAAAAACCGCTTGATATCTAAGTATACCAAACGGTCAAAACAATATTGAAGCTGGTTTATCACGGAGATTTGTCCGTAAAACTCTTATTGAATGAAATTTCGTTCTATCTTGTCCTCAAGCAAATCCTATGTAATATCAAAAGAATTCGCCCGATGAGCCTTCTGAAAAAAATACTGGTGAGATTTATTTTTTCGGCTTCCCTTAAAAAGATGATGATTTCTGCTTAATAATTCCTTATAGTACTGGGCAAATCCCGCATGTGATAATCGCAAATTAGCCATTCTTTTCATTGGCTCATCTGTTTTATCCATCTTATCATCCTCCTTGCTTTAGCGTATGTACAAGAAGAATCAATTATGAAAGGTGTAAGGAATCTAATTGCAGATTAAAGATGATTGCAACATACTGTCAGTTCCACGATGAAAACTTCTTTGTTCGATGCTATTTTTCCACCGTCTAAAAGCCTGCCTTACAATGCGTCTCAGTCTCCTGGGAGAAAGCAGTCAATCTCCGATCAATATACTTTTTTTACAATTATACTAATATTCTTGTACATGATTTTAGAAAAGCTTTTCACTGCATACTTTCCCCAATCTCTTTCTCCCTAACAATCTCCATTTTTCTCCTGCTCCGAAATGCTCCGACTGTCAACACAGCCATCAGCACACAGATAACAATTCCTAACATAAAGGCTGGTTCATAGCTGTTGGAAAGATCGTACATATAGCCGAATACCGCAAATCCGAAAGATTTCACTAATGCCTGTCCCATCGTTACATAAGAGAAAATTTCAACAAAATGTTTCTTGCCAAATAATTCTTTTGTAATCAATGGCAGCCCGACGATAATAACCGATGCATGAATACCGTACAGAAGGGAAGCAGTAAACACGGTAGCATAGGTTCCATGAGATATGAAAAATAGACTGAAGCCAAATGCAATCAACAGCACACTGACAATCAACGTCATTTTCACGCCAAATTTATCACTGGCTGCTCCAAAGAGAAATTTGGTAAGCAGGTTCGATATCATCGAAGCCGAAACTAACGTAGCGGCTGCTGTAGTAGTTAGCCCAACGGTATTACCGTAGGAGGTTAACAGCTGGTTTAATCCGCTGATCAATCCGGAAAAAGAAGCAATGATGATTACACAGAAAAAAGCTAAACTCGTAATAGCAACTTTAACAGGTACGCCCTTTTCATTTTCTTTTGTAAAGGTTTCTTGATCTTCTAAGGTTTCTGCATAGCCGTATGGTTTGTACCCTTTATCCTCTGGTTTAAAGCGTAAAACAAAAATGGTGAAAGGCAGGACAATCACTCCGATAATAATCGCTGTGATCACATATGCAGTTCTCCAGCCAAAGCTGTCGATGAAAGAAGCAATCACCGGATTCATAATTGCTCCTCCAATGCCTGTAAAAGCACCGATGATTCCCAAAGCCATTCCCGTTTTTTTGTGAAACCAATTTTGAACAATAACCGGAATAGGAATATAAAAAATAAATGCCCCGGCAAATCCGATAACGATGCCAGAAAGGTACCATTGCCATATTTCTGTATATAATGACATGGCAGCAATAGCGGAAAGAGCTACCACAAAGGCAACAGATAATGTAATGCGGACATCGATTTCAGGTAATAATTTTGCTACTAAAGGAGAAGCCACAAACATTGCCAAGCATAGAAAAGTCATGTATAAAGACATATCTCCTGTGCCAATCCCCAATTCCTTTGTAACAGAAGGAAAGAATATACCCGATGTGTTGAAAATTGTACCCAAGCCGGCAAAATTGATCATACAGCAGACAATTAAGACCACCCAAGCATAATGGAATTTTTTCTTCTCTTTCATTTTGCATCACCTTTTCAGCTAGTATCCATTCATTCACCATCAAAGTAATTATCCCCTCTGGAACAACCATGGGACTTCTGTCATTTTACCAGCGGGAGAGACTGTCCTCTCCCGCTGTATGGTGCTTCCTATGTCATTCCATTCGATTTGAAATAGAACCGTGCTTAAATCACTGTAACACGCTTTACGCAGCTTCTACCATACCTTCATTCTCTTTTTTATATCTTTTATTGACGTAAATTGCAAGCAACACACCTATAGCTGTTATGGCAAAGTTAAACAATAAGACATATTTTGGCCCGTCTACACCACCAACTCTTGTAATCACACCTGCTGCACTTAAAATAATATAGTTGGCCAGACTGGAGGAAATCATAACAATGGATGTGATTTTTCCTTTATGCTTTGGAAACAGTTCATTTGCTGTGGATGTTACTAGTTGCAGTACTCCTCCAGCTGCAGCGAATCCGAGAATAAACCCGCCGATTAGTAAAATAGCCGGCGTTTCTATAAAGTAAATAATAAGCAGCATAACCGCTGATATCGCCGGATATAAAATAAGCACTTGAACTGGTTTGAGCCATTTTTTATTAATGAAAACAGCCGTTAATAATACAGCAACAATAGATCCGATGGCATAATAGGATTGAATCGTGCTTGGATTTTCCATGCCATATAACGTTCCTAATTCCTGGTTGGCATTCAGCCAAAGCTGGAATGTAGAAGTACATGTAAATGCAATAAGAATAATGACCACGCTTGTCGCTGTAAATTTCATTTTTTCTTTCTTCTGGTTCTTATCGGTCTTTTGGATACTGCTATTTGGCGGTAATGGCACAAAAGCAAGTAACACACCGTCTATAGCGAGCAGAATCGCTACAAAGTAAAAAACGGTTTGGAATGACATTTGGCTGGCAGCCACAAATCCTATCATAAAAGGTAATACAAACTGCCCGATAGATATAGAGAACTTAGTGAACATATTCGCTATACTGCCCTTTTTACCGAAAATCTCCATAAGGGATGGAATAACTCCGGTGTCCAAAAAGGAATTGGCAGCTCCTCCTAACAAAGCAAAGACAAAAGCAACATAGAAATTAGGAGCAAAAATGATTCCGACAAAGAATAATACATATAAACCGACACCAATCAGACTGGAAACTCTTCTGCCAAATTTATCGGAAACAGGTCCTGAAATCGGCAGTGTAATCAGACGCCCCAGCCCTAATGCAGCAATAACAGTAAAAACGATACTTACATCCAACGCGCCATTGGGCAGCGTTGCTGCTCCCCACAGCTCTGCCAGCTCATCTTTATATTGTGCCAGAATAGATACTCCAATACCATGGATAATAAAAGTAATATAGAGTGCCAATGCAGCTGGATAATATCTTTTCGTATTCATGATTTTTTCTCCTCTCATTGAAGGACTTTTTTATTCGATATAAAGCGAAACTTCATTCTGCGGGAGAAAAGCGTAACCCCCCACAGAATAAGATTGGATATGATATTTCGATGACTTCTTACTCCAAATTAATACAGTGTGATTAAAACATCTGATTTTTCACATATTCCACAGGCATTTCCTGACCTGTCCATAGTTCGAATGCGGCAGCGCCCTGCCAAAGCATCATCCCAAGACCATTAATTGTCTGGCAGCCAGCGGTCTCCGCCATCTCCAACAGCTTTGTTTTTCTCGGAATATAGACTACATCGGAAACAATCAATTCTGGACGCAGCCAAGAAGAATCAGGAACTAAGGCTTGCCCTTCAAGCGGCTTCATTCCAACTCCTGTTGCATTTGTTAAAATATCGCTTGCTGCAATTTCTTCTTTCAACCTTTCTTGATCTTCTAACCGATATACATTTGCTATACAGTCACCTTCCATTTTTTCATTGATAATCACCGTATTATTTTCCGCCCGGTTAAAGTATTCATCATCTCGATTAAAAATGGAGATTTCTTTTACTCCTTCCAAAGCTGCCTGAATAGCAATTGCCGTTGCAGCTCCGCCCGCTCCCAGAAGGGTGATTTTCTTTCCTTTTACATCGATATTATTTTCTTTCAAGCTGCGAAAGTAGCCGATTCCATCTGTGTTATAGCCTATGAACCGCCCATTATCGTTTAACACGGTATTCACAGCACCTGCAAAACGCGCTCCATCTGTTAATTCATCCAGTAACGGAAGTATTTTTGTTTTGTTCGGCATGGAAACATTAAATCCGCGTAAATTTAAGGCCCGGAACCCGGTGACAACATCCTCCAGCTGCTTGTTATCTACCTCAAATGCCATATAGACATAATTTAGTCCCAATTCCCGAAAAGACATATTATGCATTGCTGGAGATAAAGAATGTCCAATAGGTGTTGCTGTCAGTCCAATCAATTTTGTTCTTCCGTCAATTCTGCCTTGATCTGCCATGTTAATTCCCTCCTGAATTTTTGATAACATACCATTGATTTTTTCTATTTTACCTGTACACTACAATCCAATGACCCATGATATTTTTGTGAAACATTTCACATGAATAGCTAAAATCATCCCTTTTCTTTATATAGGAAGCTTCTTATCCTCGTTAACTGGATTTTTCATTTTACAAACTCTGATGCAGCAGATGCAACGTCCGTTTTAATTCCGCGGCTGCAACCTGGCCGGGCGCTGATGCTTTATTTGCCGCACCAAATGTTAATGCAGAGCCAAACACTTCCCCAGCCAGACGGCTAATAACTCCCTTTCCTGCCATTGACATCGTAATAATCGGCCTGTCAGCAAATTTCTCCTTCATTTCTCTCGTAGCATCTAATAATGTCAGTACATCTGCCGTTGTTTCCGGCATAACAGCAATCTTCGGTAAATCGCCGCCCAGTTCCTGAGCCCGGCGAAGTCTGGTTATGATTTCTTTTTTATCTGGCGTCTTGTTAAAATCATGGTTGGAAATGATAACAAATACACCATGTTCATGCGCGGCTTCAATGATTTGTTTTACGTCTTCGGGTTGATTAAATAGCTCGACATCAACGATATCAATCTGCCCTGTCCGGCTCATTTCACGATTCAGATGCAAATAATAATCAACAGAAACCTCTTTTTCTCCACCTTCTTTGAAGCTGCGGAAAGTAAATATCAGAGGCATCTCCGGAAGCACCTTACGTATCTCCGTAAGGGCTTCTTTTACTTTTGCGATATCCTCAACCTGTTCAAAAAAATCAACACGCCATTCAACTACATCACATTCCAGGCTTTTCAGAAAATCTGCTTCTTCTATCAACTGGTCAACCGTCTTGCCAACCATCGGGATGCAAATCTTTGGCATCCCTTCACCGATTCGGATATTTTTTACTTCTACGGCTTTAATCATCTTTTCTCCTCCTTGAGACGAATAATGAGTTATCCTTTAAAAAGTAATCGCTTCTTTCTTCTCTGGTTCTTCAAAAGCACCTATTTTCTCTAATGTTGTAAGAATATTTCTTCCTTCACGCGTACCGTCCATAATTTTTCTGGCGCCCCAGCTGTCTCCGATATTTACCACTTCCACATGATTTGCTTCAAAATATTGCTGTAATTCTGGAACTTCTTTATTTTCAGGACGCATTCCCAGACAGATAAATCCATAATCAAATGCCATTTGTTCTTCCTCGTCTTGATGTTTGATTTGGAAAGAATTGTCTTCTACTTTCGTCAATGCTGTTTCAGTTCGAACATCGACCTCATAATCCTTCAGCATGGTCATCATTGATATTTTTGTAATATGATCTAAGCCTGCGCCAACTGCCGGCATCATTTCTATCATGCTGACATCACTGCCTCGTTTGCTGAAGAATTCTACCACATCCAGGCCGACAGCCCCGCCGCCAACTACAGCGATTTTCTTTCCTTCTAAATGCTGTTCTTCAAATTCATCAATATGCTGAAGCAGTTTAGCAATAGAATAAATGCTGCTGTTTTCTTTATCAATCCGATCATGCAGCCCTTCAATCGGCGGCAATAATGGCTTAGATCCTGTTGCATTAACAATAATATCGGGGTTTAGGCTTTCCACTAACGCAATGGTTGCTCTTGAATTCGTTAAAATTGTCAAATTATCTAATTGCTCTGCTCTTTTTTCCAGATATTCAGGAAAATCTAAAATCCGCTTCTTATCAGGAAGTTTGGAAATCTCTCTGGCCAAACCGCCTAATTCTGCTTTTTCTTCGATAAGAAATGTTTTACATCCCACTTCCGCTGCTGTACATGCTGCTTCCAGCCCCGTTGTTCCGCCGCCAATCACAACAACTGTTACGTCCTTCTTCACTTTTCTATCCTTATACGCATCGCCGCCAAATAAATCCGGGTTTACTGTACATCTTATTGGACGGTTCAGAGCGATACGATGACCGGCACAGCCGATATTACATGAGATACATTTTCTTAGCATATCCTCCTGGCTGTCTTTTACTTTATTGACCCAGTTCGGATCTGCAATCAAGCCGCGGCCCATTCCAATTAAATCTGCATCGCCTTCTGCCAGAATTTTTTCTGCTGTCAGCGGCTGACGGACATTTCCTGTTGTAATCGTCGTTTTATGGAATTTTTCCCGCACTGCTTTTGCCATATAAGAACGCCAGCCGTCAGCTAAATTCATTTCGTCGATTTGGTATTGGATGGTATCATTTACTGCAGCTGATACGTTAAAGATGTCTACTTCATCATCTAAATATTCCAGGATATGCAGGATATCTTCTAATGTATTGCCGCCCTCTACAAATTCATCGGCACTTACCCGGAGGCTGATTGGAAAATGCGGGCCGACCTCCTGACGAATACGGTCGATGACCATCCGCGGGAATCGTGCTCTATTTTCATAGCTTCCTCCAAATTCATCGGTCCGTTTATTATAGATTGGTGATAAGAATTGATTCAGAAGATAGGAATGTCCGGCATGGATTTCAATTGCATCAAATCCGGCAGCAACCACACGTTTAGCTGATTTACCATAGTCTTCAACAATTTCAAGGATTTCTTCTTTTTCCAGCGGTCTTGGAATAGCCCCTCCTGCTTTCGAAGGGATATTGGAAGCAGATACCGGCTGGTGTCCAATTCTTTCCGGCACAGCAGATGCTCCTGCATGATTGATTTGAATAGCTGCTTGTGTCCCGTGTTTATGCAATGTTTCTGTCAATTTATATAATCTGGGAATAAATTTATCATGGTCAATACGAAGCTGTGTTGTTCCGTTCGATCCCATTGGAAAAGAAACACAAGCATTTTCGACTATAATTAATCCAGTTCCTCCTCTTGCTCTCTGCTCATAATACGTTATATGCTCGTCGTTCATCGACCCGTCTACTTCGGCGAAATTTGTTCCCATCGGCGGCATAATGATGCGGTTCGGTATCGTCATCCTTCTGACAGTTAACGGTTGAAAAATATGTTCATATACACTCATTATAATACCTCCACTTTATTATTTTGTGAAATATTTCACAAGTAGTTTTAAAAAAATTTGAAGCTGCTTTTTATTCCTTGATTTCCTTTACACCTTTATTATATTTGATACTGATTCATAAATCTAATAGGTTTTTTCGACAAATCAATAGATTTTATCTATGAATCATAGCATAATAAATATATAGGACGCTCCGAAGCGAATGGAGGTATAAAAATGAATTTGAAACAGCTTCACTATTTCAGAGAACTGGCGCACAGTGAACACCTTACCAACACAGCGAATAAACTTTCCATTTCTCAGCCGACATTAAGTTATGCCATTGCAGAGCTGGAAAAGTATCTCGGGGTCTATTTATTTGAAAAGCAGGGAAGAAATATTCGTTTAACAAAATACGGACACTTTTTTCTTGAGTATGTAGAAAGGTCACTTGCTGAACTGGAAAGAGGAGAAAAAAAGCTGCGTGAACTGACAAGTCCGTCACATGGAGTCATTGACCTGGCGTTTATTTATACGCTGGGGCCTTATTTCATTCCAGAATTGATTAAGAACTTTTCTGAACAAGGCGCCTATAAAAATATCTCTTTTTCTTTTTATCAGGGAACCACCAAAAATATAATTCAAAATCTAAAAGAAAATATGTACGATATTGCCTTCTGTTCGATGAAATATAATGAACCTGACATTGAATTTACACCCGTTGCAGAGCAGGGGCTTGTATTGATTGTTGCGGAAAATCATCCTTTAGCAAACAGAGAAAGTATTGATTTAGAGGAGACAGCCAGCTACCCCTATGTTTATTTCAATCAAAACAGCGGGCTGCGCCCCATCGTTGATGAATTATTTCATAAAGTAAATTTAACTCCTGAAATTATTTGTGAAGTGGAAGAAGATAATGCCATGGCCGGGCTGGTCGCATCCAATTATGGAATTGCCGTGATCCCGAATATTGGAGCGCTTTCTCACTTTCCAGTTAAAGTCATTAACATAAAAAAACCTGTTTATCACCGCTTTATCTATATGGCTGCCAGAAAAAACGATTATCTATCCCCGGCAACCAGCGCATTTCGAAGCTTTGTCATCAGCTATTGTCAAAAACATTATTTAAAAACAAAAAACAAAGTAGAATAGCCTGTAAACTCATTTTGCCTTGACATCAGAACAGGCTGCCTGGATACTCCAGACAGCCTGCATCTCAATAAATTATATTAATTGCATCGTTGTGATACAGGTGAAATCATCCTGAAACGTACTGATTTCTGATGTTACTTCTTTTCCATCCTGTTTGATTTCAACCGTATAGGTTTCATCCCTGGGAAGCCATAAATCAATAAAGCCATTTTCTTCGGTTTGTATAGTTTCATCTATAATCACATCGCCCGCTGCATTTTCAATGTAAACCTCGAAGTCTTCCCGAACCATTTCTCCCTGACACCCTGTTAAACTATGAATTTCACAGGGGTGCGTCTGCTGTTCAAAGGGAGCTATCGAAACAAAAAATTCATCCTCCGGCAAGTCATATACTGCTTCTTCCTCTCCCTCATCATTCGTTACAATCAGCTGCTCGGAAGTAATCGATGCATTCTCGTCAACAATTTCTTCTGTACTATAATGATGGACTAATTCCTTGATATCTACGGTTTCGTCCAATGCATTTCCTTCCTGATTGTCCTCTTCACCACTGCAGGCAGTTAATAAAACCAACAATCCAAACAAGACAAGGATTATTTTTTTCTTCATGAAATTCACACTCCAAATAGGATTTCTTGTCTTGTATTATACGGCACGGCGATGCTTTTTCCTATATTCGCATGATAACTGACACAATATAGTTAACTTTATAGGAAGAGGAAGGGCTATTATGAACAGAACGTTCAAAATATGTATGTAAAAGTGTTTAAAGATACACATTTTATTATTGCAGAATGGAATAACTTTCTTCAATGCTGCCTTTATGTCTAGAAGCCATTAAACATTTACATTTTTATATTTATAGTGTATTCTTAAAATATAAATGAATATACTATTAAAAACCGCCCGGTGCTGGCACACCGAACGGTTTTTACAATAGACTACTTCATAATAATGAGTAGCGCTGAGTTATTGAAATAATCCCTCAAACGCCCGATAAAGCATACGAGGGATTATTTTTTGTGGCTATTGGACATTATAAACGCAATCAGCATCCCAAAGGACACCATTAGTGTCAAAATAGAAATGATTATTGTTAACACATTCGCTATATCCATAAGCAGCACCTCCCTTCTGAAAACAGAAGTTCAGCGCACTACCCCTCATATGCACGTTCGCCTATTGATGCTATTATTATAACATATCAAGTAAGAATAATTGCACCATTTAATTAACTCATGGACAACTTTTACTCATCTTTATTATTTCACCTTGCTTCTTACAAAATTCAAAACAGTCTCCTTAAACGCTTCAGGTTTTTCCACATAGGGATGATAACCACTATTTAACACCTGTACATCCATTTTACTAAATTTAAAAGAATGATGATGGGTTGGCCTAACCGCACAATCAGATTTTCTAGTAATCACCAAAATAGATTCCTCTATTCCCCTAGAAAAAATGTAATTTCCTGAAAATATTCAGCAAAAGAGTTAGGTATATTTTCGAATTCATATTTGCTAACTATTTTTTACTTTACAAGAAAAACAGCAGCCTCTTTAAATCAAGTCACGCAAATAAGCGATTTTCTTTTTATCTTTCTGGTTATTTTTGTTCGCACGATAGCTGTCCTTAAAGGAAGCCTCATATATTTTCAAATATTGCTCAGGTGTTAAAAGATAATACGTCGCATCTCCCTGCTGATGAAGTTCTACATCCTCAAGCGATATCCCCGCAAAGTCCGGCAATGTATCCATAATACCGAATCCGACAGCCAGCCCATCCTTTTCAAATTCATGCTCATGCAAATCAACAAAGCTGTATCCCAGAGATAGCATAGCCTTCATAATCTTATCCCAATCATAGATTGCTTGTTCTGGCGGAATCTCCCATCCTCTTTTATCACCGGGAACATGTATATCCAGATCCTGTGTATCCCAGTTCTTCCCTGTAACTATTTCTAAACCTACAGACCCCATTAATAGAGGAGTAATTTCTTTCTGATTAAGCTGTTTTGCAATGGTTAAAAAAATAGAAAATTTTTCATTTTGCATTTAGACATCTCCCTTTATTCAGAGACTTAGTTAACTATATACTCCTTGCATTTCTTGATTCCCATACATATGCAATGCTTTGGTTATCATTACTGCTACCTTTTCCTTCTCTACCGATATAGATGCATATTGTTCCACTTCATGTTCACCAACACAGACACTGTACAAGGCATTTTCGAACAAGCATTGATCATTACTGTCATTTCCAAATGCAATAAACTCCTGAACATGCAAGCTATGTAATCCTCTTACTTTATTAATTCCAAGCGGGCTGATATCTATCGCATTTTCCCCTTTATAATAGGTTATATTTACAGGCAAGTCGGCGAGCTCATCTATCACACGTTGCGGTGGCTGAAACAAAACCAGCTTGCACAGCTTAGGCAGACTTCTTAACTCTCTGTTCTGTGCGGAAGTCTGGTTAATATTTTTATAAATAGGATGTGTTTCCTCTCCAGTAAACGCATAATCCCAGTCACTATCTGCTAAGTAAGTTATCTGATGATCTTCTACCATCGTAATCAGTTTTGTAAGCAGGCTATCTTGAAAATGGATAACCTCCATCTCCTTCGCGTTTGAAGTATATGCTCCATTCCCTCCAACCAGTTTTTCTTTCTGCAAAGATTTCGGCAAGACTGGCATTAAATCACGGATTGGTCTTGCCGATGCAAAAATCACTTGATGCCCTGCTGCCTTTATTTCTTCCAGCGCTTGTATAATGGAGGAATCAATTGTTTTCCCATCAAAGCAAATCGTTCCGTCTATATCAAAAACAAAATTCATGTGAATCACCTCTTTTTCAAGTATACTAATGATAATAAAATTAATCCTGCATTTTGAACAGTGGATGGTATACGGTTATCCATCGTTCAAAATGCAGGATTAGAAATTCATCACTTGAATATCTAGTAACGGTCATCAGGCTTTGCTATCTATAAACCTTAATAAATACCCACACTTGCTAGTAAAATAGCCGGGATAAGTGATAATATCGGGAAAACAATTGCTACTACTGCAATATCTTTGTATGACTCTTTATGTGTTAATCCTGTTACAATCAATATCGTTATTACCGCTCCATTGTGTGGCAGTGCGTCTAAACCGCCTGAAGCTATGGATGCGATACGGTGAAATGCTTCTGGTGCAATACCAGATGTTGCAGCGATTTCATTATATTTCTGACCTAAAGCTTCCATTGTAATACCTAAGCCTCCAGATGCTGAACCAGTTGCTCCAGACATCAAATTGGAGGCAACAGCCATTGAAATAAGCGGATTTGCCTCAATCCCCAGGATATAATCACTTAATTTTTGGAATCCTGGCACCACTCCTACTACCGTTCCAAATCCAACCGCTGCTGAAGTATTAATCATCGCCATTACAGAATCCGTAGCTCCTTGGTTTAATGAAGGAATCAGACTTTTAATTTGGTTTAATGAGAATAAAATAATTAATAAGATACCAACTAATAAACAAACAACAATATCCCAATTTAAAACATTAAGCGTAATGATTACTGACACTAGAGGCAGTAAAGACAAAAGAATGTGTGGCGGCTTATCAATTAACTTTCCTTTTGCTTCAGAATCCTTTTCTAATTCATGGAATCCGTAGCCAGCTTTTTTTAAATTCTTTTCTCTTCTTTTTAAATAGAAATAAGCTCCTACACCCATAACTAATGAGGCTGCAAGTCCCATAAAAGGTGCTGCAACCGCTGTTGTATTAAAATAAGCAGTTGGAATCAAATTCTGAATTTGCGGCGTTCCAGGAAGTGCAGTCATTGCAAATGTCATCATCCCAGTTGTAATAGTAGCTGGAATCAGTTTTCTAGGAATATCCGCTTGTCTAAACATACTTACTGCAAGTGGATAGACAGCAAACACAACAACGAACACACTAATACCGCCATACGCCAAAACTGCTGAAGCCATAATCACACCAATAATTGCTTGCTTTTCACCAAAAACTTTAATAATACCTTCTGCTACCGACTGAGCCATGCCACTGAATTCCATTAATTTACCGAAGATCGCACCTAACATAAACACAGGAAACCAATTCTTCGTAAAGTCGACAAATCCTTGCATATATGTATTTGTATATGCATCAAGCAAGTCAAGCCCACCAAATACCGCCACAACTCCAGCACAAATCGGTGCGATCCAGATAATTGACCACCCGCGATAGGCTAGGGCAATTAACAAGACTAAGCCTAATAATATCCCTATCATTTGATCCCCATCCTTTTTGTAAGGGTTTACATTTTACTGCTCATATAAAATTGATGAACGTACTAATCTATCTGTCAGGAAACTTATACAGATTAGAGACTCTGTGCTTTCTTGTTAAAAAGATCGGGGCCAATTTTAATGGCCCCCTTCTATTAACTACTAGGAAAATCAAAATTAGTTTCATCAGAGATAGATTGGTCAAACCATCTTTCAGAGACCGTTTTTGTTTTAGTAAAGAATCGAGCAGTATCTGGGCCGAACATTTGCCCTTCCCCAAATCGTGAATCTTTCCATCCGCCGAAATTATGATAACCTACAGGAATTGGAATTGGTACATTTACCCCAACCATGCCTACCTCAATTTCCTGGGTGAATTTACGAGCATCACGGCCGCTATTGGTGAATACGGTCACGCCATTACCATATTGATGGTTATTGATTAACTGTATTGCTTCATCAATTGTATCAACTGTAGTGATTGTGCGTGCCGGACCAAATACTTCTTCTTTGTATATATTCATATCAGGAGTAACATTATCTAATAACGTAGCATCGAGATAAAATCCTCCCTTGTTCTCCACATCAGGATTCCTTCCATCTACAACAATTTTAGCTCCTTCTTTTACTGCTTCATCAATAGCACTTAAAATGCTTTGTTTTGCTTCGGCACTTATTACTGCACCAAAGTCTGCTGTCTCATCATCATAAGATCCAGCTTTAAGCTTCTCTACTTTTTCTTTTAACTTCTCTGTAAATACTTCTGCCGTCTTTTGTCCTACCGGCATCGCTACGGATATAGCCATACAACGTTGGGATGCTGAACCGTAAGCAGCACCCAGGAAGGAGTCGACTGCTTTATCAATATCCGCGTCTGGCATAATAACCATATGATTTTTCCCACCGCCAAAAGCATTGACACGTTTATGGTGCTTCGTACCTGTTTCATAAATAAATTCCGCTACTTTTGTAGATCCTACAAAACTTATTGCTTTAATATCTTTGTTTGTAATAATAGCATTGACCGTATTTTTATCCCCATTTACAACATTCCAGACACCAGCAGGTAAACCAGCCTTCTCCCATAGTTCAGAGAGTAATATAGCAGAGTACGGAACTTTTTCAGATGGTTTCAATATCATTGCATTTCCTACTGCTACCGCCATTACACTCATTGCAAGCGGTACCATAACTGGAAAATTAAAAGGAGAAATACATGTTACAACACCAAGCGGCTGTTTCATGGAATAAGCATTTATTTCCCCGCCAACATTTACGGAATATTCCCCTTTTAGTATTTGCGGCGCTCCAATTGCCAGATCAACTGACTCTATCCCCCTGCTTATCTCTCCTTTTGCATCAGAAATTGTTTTTCCATTTTCTTTCCCTATTAACTGTGCTAATTCCTCTGTATTTTCAACTAATAATTGACGGAACTTAAAAAGAACTTCAACTCTTTTACCTACAGAAATTTTTGCCCATTTTGCAGCAGCCTTTTTGGCTAATTGTATCGTCTCGTCTACTTCTTCATCGGAAGCATAAGGAACAGCAGCTATTTTCTGACCAGTTGACGGGCTGTATACATAACCAAACTTATCATTCTGTCCTTTCACTTTCTCTCCATTGATATAATGTGTTACTGTATCTAACGTTACCGTAGCCATATCATCAATTCCTCTCGTTTAGTATTTTTTCATAAAATCAATAGTATGTTATTAATTATTAAAAACTACTTAGCAGGTTCAACCTTTTGTTCTGTTAACATGAGATATGCTGTTGACATATCTTTATCTTCGTAACCCTTTATATTAGATTCAAAGTAGTCTACTAACGCTTCACCTAAAGGCAATTTTGTTTCAAATGAATTGGAAACATAATTTGCCAGTCTTAAATCTTTTAATAATAGTTCCGTAGTGAATGCTCCTTTATAATACTCATCTTTAGCTATAAAATTTTTGTAGTTTCTTCTAAACACATCACTTTGTCCTGAGCTTACATTTACAATTTCGTAAACAATATTATGGTCTAACCCTGCTGCATCTGCGATAGATAGAGCTTCTGCAACAGCCTGTGTATGGATACCAGCCATTAAATTATTAATTAATTTAACAACAGTCCCTACTCCATGGTCTTCTCCTACATGAAAGATGTTTTTGCCGATTGCTTTTAGGTACGGTAATGCGAAATCATATGTTTCTTTGTTACCTCCAACCATCACGCTTAAGCTGGCTGCTTCTGCGCCAGTTACACTCCCACTTACTGGTGCGCCTAAGTATTGAGTCCCGTTTTGTAAGGCAGCTTTTGCAATCGTTTTATTTAATTCTGGAGAAACTGTGCTTAAGTCAACCAATGTTAATGATGTTTTTCCATTCTCTACAAGACCCTCGTTACCTAAATAAACACTCTCTACAATGGGTGGCGTTGGCAAGCTAGTAAATATAAGATTTACTTCACTTGGCAGTGTGGCGGACGTGAATCCAATATTTCCACCAATTTCAGCGAACCTCTTTTCATTCATTTTGTTTACATCTACTCCATAAACGGTATAACCCGCTTTTAGTAAATTACTTGCCATTGGAAAACCCATATTCCCTAACCCAATAAAACCAACTTTCTTTGTGTTCATCAAATCCCTCCTTCAAATAATTCCACCAAAATGGAAACGCTGTCATTTTTGTGTTTAATTAATATTTAACTTCCTTTCTTGGTATATATTTATATTTCACATACCAAAGTCAGATACCATAGTCACCGAAATGCATTACCAACATAATAAATGTAAAATTTAAAATAGTCAAGACTTTCCTAAAAATTGATTCTACATTTCAAAAATATTATGCTATTCTAAATGAAAGGGGGCTATATTATGACACATATAACAGCAAGAAAGCTAAAAGCCCTAGAGACCAAAAAAGCACTCTTGGAAACTGGGCTAGAACTTTTTGATAAAAAAGGGTTTGATAATGTAACGGTTGATGAAATTGTAAAAACCTGTAATGTATCTAAAGGGGCTTTTTATGTACATTTCAATAGTAAATATGATATTTTCAATGAAAAATTTAAAGATATTGATAACTTCTATTCCGAATTTCAAAAAGGAATATCAAATGACATTAAAGCAAGTGAAAAAATTCTTATATTTTTTGAAGCCCAAATGGTTTATTTACGTGACGAGTTAGGGAAAGATTTAATCAGAACTGTATACATGAATGCAATGTCGCTAACCATTAACAAAAATCATTATTTATCTGACCCAAACAGGAATCTTTATCAAGTAATTAACTCTTTTGTTCAGGAGGGAATTAAGAATAAAGAATTTAAGGAAGGATTAACAACGGAAGAAGTATCTGTATTAATTACGAGGTGTATGCGAGGCACCATCTATGATTGGATTATTTTCGGGGAGCAATTTGATATCGTGGAGGAAATGAATAAATTCACATCTACTGTTCTGGATGGGTTAAAAAGGTAGTAAGTATATCATTTGGGGCGAGGATTTCTTACATTAATAAATTAGGAATTACTTGATTTACTTTCCCTGTTCTAATTTTTCTCTAAAGTGAAGAATAACCAGGGAACAATCCCGATAAAATTCACTATGCTCTATACGTCGGTAAATGCTTAACGATAATTTTGTGTATTAAAAATAAAGTGACATACATACTGTTTATAATGTAGTAGACGGCTGATTAAAGAAAAATATCTGACTTACGAAGTTAACTTTCCTGATATTTGGAAGATACAGGACGGTTAACTTCTTTTCTTTTGTAACAATGCCAGATGATGAGCTGTTTTTCCCTGTCGAGCAAGAAATGGGATTAGCTTTTGAGACAGACTTGGAAGCTCTCACAGGAAGCGATTATCGTAGTGATGAAATGTATGCAGCTATATTCGATGAAATAAACCATGATGAAAAGCTAGAGGAAGCATTCTTCCAGCTATTTAATGGGACAGGTCATAAACTTGGCGGCTACCCCTTCTTTACACAGGAAGACCCGCGTACCTATGGAGATTATCAAGATACAGATATATTGCTGCTGCAAATAGACAGTGTCGGAGATAAGATTATATGGGGAGATTCCGGTGTCGGGAATTTCTTTATCTCTGAAGAGGATTTGAAAACAAAGATTTTAGTAAGGTGCTTTTTAATTGGGATTGTTATTAAAATATTGCCTGTGCTGTTTATATATTGAACAGCACAGGATTTTTTATACCCAATCTGCTAAGCATAAAATATACTCACCTTGCTAATTTTTTCACTTCTTTTTACCTCTCCTTAACCCCTTTCCCTGCAAACACCGTCGTTTTCGTCTCTTCCGGTGTAACCAGCACAGGCCAATAAAAAGCTCCACCGCGCCACCCCTGCTCCTCTGCCCCATTCTGTCTTATCAAGATCAGTGATGGAATAATTCGTGCTAAGTTTTGTGCTATTTTTAGTTCATCCTGTTTCGTATCTGGCGCATCTTCAAACCTGCCAGTGCTTTTCCGAATACGGGCCATATTACGATTCTGACGCAAAACGACCCAGACATGCCCTTTTCGATTCGTGTCCGTGTCCTCGGATAAATAATTCATCACAGCACCAAACGTTTCTAAATCCCACTCATAGCCCTCTTTGAATACGTAGGTTTGATAAATCATTTCTAATAGGTTTTGGACCTTCTCCTTTTCAACCAAAAAGCAGCGGTCATCTTTGGGATGTATTGCTTTTGCTGTCTGCTTCATTGTTGTCACATGCTTATCTATCTTTTTCATTTCCCGCTCCAGGTAGCTTTTCGCAATCGTTTGAAAACCAGAAGGAAGCATCCGTTTTCCCGGCTTTAACATCTGTACGCTTGATAGTAGAATTTTATTTGGATTGCATGGCAAAATCGTATTATCGCTACCCTTTTGAATAAAAGTAACTTCACCGCTGTTTGCTCCAGATTCAAAAGCCCGGCGCAGCTCTGTATCAAATTCATGCATCTGCTCCATGACATCATAAATTCGTCTGGTCGTATAAAAGCGGGTAACTGCCATGTCAGCAAGCGGACGTGCTCCATACATTCGCGAATGCTGTAAGACCGTATCCTGCTGGAATTTTTGCGGATTTCTTCCATAGTAGAAGCCGATTAAATTTTTTATTGTAATACCCCGGTCAAGGATTTGCCCGCCGATAAAGAAGTTAAGCGGTGTCCGTAATTTTAGCTCACCTGATTTATCTAATAAATTGTCGACATCCTGCTCTGAATTTACAATTTCAATTAACAGCTCTTCCTCTATCAAAGCATCACGAACATCGGAAAGCACTTCATCAAAAGCAGGAAAATACATATCCTTCCTTTGTGAGCGCGCAAAATCCTGGTAAGCTGTACGAATTAACTGATCAAAGATAGGGTCTTCTCTCTCCACCGCTTCGCGGAGCTGCTCCTCCAGATGCAGCATAACCTCTTCCTGCCACTGATGCGCTGCTTTTGTCGTGATCGTGTGCATGATAAAAGCATATTTTTCCAGGCGCTCTCCTTCTTTTTGCTGTTGTATATTGCGGATTTTACTGCCGACAATAAAATGAATCAGCGCGCTGCGAATCCCTTCATAACGTTCCCCATTAAGCAGATGGTTCACCTTTACCTTCCGCTTATCACTTTTCCTTAAGATTTCAAGCTCTTCCTCTTGAATTTCATGGTAGAGGTAACTCGCCATGTGCGACTCTTCCTTAGATTTTTCAAAGTACATTTCCCCGCCGACATATTTATCATGCACCGGCACTAATTCGGTAAAAGCCGGCCGCTTCGGCTGAAAGGTTTTATGCTCATGGATAGTCATATCATCGGGCTGAAGATATAAGGAATATGGAGTCGCTGTTACCTGCAAATAAGCAGCATCCTCTAACCGGGCACGAATCTGATCAATTTGTCCGGCAATCACTTTGAGATCAATTATATTTTTATCTTTGACATTGTCATATGCGACAGAAGCAAAATCTGCTTCATCATCAATAAATAACATTTTCCTCGCAGTCAAATCCGGATACATATCAAATAGCAGTCTTTCTAAACGCTGCATATTTTTCTTTTCTTTTTTCAGAACAATCACAAGCTTTTTCTTCAATTCAAATTTACGCAGCTTTACGGGCATTTTCATAATGTCGTAAATAGCTAATTCATCTTCCTCAATACACTCCGTAAATTCACTCTCCACCCTTTCAAAGGTCTGTTTGACAAGGGCATTTGAATTTTTGGTCAGGATAATCACCACATCAAAGCCATTATCAAAGCCTAGCCCCATCGATCCGAGAAAGGAACGTGTTTTCCCTGATTGGATATGTCCTAAAAGCATGCCCGGCTTTTTTGATGTGGTCGACGTTTCTAATAGCTTTGAAACAGTGTTCTGCATCACCTGTATTTCTTCAGCTTTATAATTATTTTTCTGAATTAATGGGGAGAAAAACGTTCCATTTGTTTTTAAATCTGGTTTAACTGTTTCCATAAAGTGGCTCCTTATTTTATCTTCATGCTTTTTATCATTTCACCAAAATCTATGATTCCTTTTTGGATACATAAGAAACATACTCTTGGAAAAAAAGATCCATTAATACGTTTAGTGTTACAAAAGATAATTTTGAGATGTTTCCTTTCTTCGCTATACCTGTTGGATGATAATATAAATTATTAGGGGAATAATTAGCTAATTTATTATTTTTTATATCCGTAATTGATAAAGTGGGTATATTTTTCATTTTCAACATTCGTAGTGGATGTTCTAAATCGTTTGTATCCCCACTCAAGGATACGATAATCAGCAAGTCAATGTTCGAAGCGAGACTCGATACCATTTCCAATTCGCTGTAACTTGGAATGATGATTAAATTTTTATTAATAGATAGCATATACCTATTTAACTCATATAACATATTTTTTTGTGCTGTACCTGTTGCATAGGCATATATATTATTCGATTCATGAATAAGAGCAAATTGCTCAGTCAAGTCTGTCTGTTTGAATAATTTAACCGTTATATTGATATCATTTTGTAATTCCTCTAAATAACTAGATGTATCAAAGTTGATTTGACTCTCTTCATCAATCTCACCTTTAAGTTGATATTTCAGCTCACTAAAACCAGAATAACCTAATTTCTTTGACAAACGGACAATAGAAGCTGGTGAGGACGTACTTCTCTGCGCTAACTCTGAAACATTCATGTATTGGCAAATTTCTTTATTTTGAAGTATATAATTTAATATGAATTTATCGTTTTCACTTAATTGATTGTAGTTTTGATTAATTTGTTTACTCAAATTCTCAGCCATCTAAAATTCCCTCCTTAGATAACAAGCTTATACATATGAACACCGTTAAGCTAAAAGGTTTCTTTTTCAAGAAAATTATACATTTCTTCATTATACCAAAATGGAATCATTCTTAGAAAGCATTTCCATTCCTTCAGCCAGAGTAAATATTTTTCATCAAATGAAATTTAAATCAGGCTGTTAAACAAAAACCTAAACCTCCGAATTCCATTGTTTTCTCTGAAATCCCTGTGTTATAAATTACTCAAGCATCAAATACAAAACTTGGAGATGGTAGTAATGGCTAAACAACATTCAATTGTGATTGCAGGCGGAGGGAGCACCTATACACCGGAAATCGTTTTAATGCTTCTGGACAATTTAGATAAATTCCCTATTAGACAGTTAAAACTATATGATAATGATCCAGAAAGACAGAACACAATAGCAAAAGCCTGCGAAATTATTATTAAAGAGCAAGCGCCTCATATTCAATTTGTTGCAACAGCTAACCCTGAAGAAGGGTTTACAGATGTAGATTTTGTTATGGCACATATCCGTGTCGGTAAATATGAGATGAGAGAAAAAGACGAAAAGATCCCTTTAAAATATAATGTTATTGGTCAGGAAACATGTGGACCTGGCGGTATTGCATACGGATTGCGGTCCATTAAAGGGGTAGTTGAGTTAATTGATTATATGGAGATGTATTCACCAAATGCTTGGATGCTGAATTATTCAAACCCAGCTTCCATCGTTGCGGAAGCTTGCAGAAAACTGAGACCCGAATCAAGAGTGTTGAATATTTGTGATCATCCAATCGGATTAGAAGACCGTATGGCTAAAATGGTTGGTTTAGATTCCAGAAAAGATTTAACCATCCGTTATTATGGTTTGAACCACTTTGGCTGGTATACAGATGTACAGGACAAAGACGGAAATGACTTGATGCCACAAATAAAATCATATATGGCTGAAAATGGATTTAATCTGAACGCCATTGGAAAAGAAACAAGAAATTCAGATCCTAGTTGGCTGCACACGTACGATATGGCAAAGTTTGTTTATGAACTCGATCCGGATACCATACCAAACACGTATCTAAAATATTATTTGTTCCCTAATAAAGAAGTAGAGATTGCAGACGAAAATTATACACGGGCAAATGAAGTCATAGATGGCAGAGAAAAACGTGTATTCGGGGAATGCCGCAAAATTATTGAAAAAGGAACAGCGCAAGGAACCGCTTTAGAAATTGGGGCTCATGCGACTTATATTGTCGACTTAGCATGTGCTTTAAGCTACAATACGCATGAACGAATGCTTATTATGGTTGAAAACAATGGAGCGATAAGCAATGTTGACGCTACTTCCATGGTTGAAGTTCCTTGTCTGGTAGGTTCAAAAGGAGCAGAACCTTTATCGATTGGACCAGTGCCAACCTTCCAAAAAGGATTAATCGAACAGCAGGTAGCTGTCGAAAAATTAGCCGTAGAAGCTTACACAGAAGGTTCTAAACAGAAATTGTACCAGGCATTTGCTCTAAGTAAAACGATTCCAGGAGCAGATATTGCAAAAAATCTTTTAGATGAATTAATTGAAGCAAATAAAGATTATTGGCCGACGTTACATTAAACGATTGTTTGATTTCAATTTATTCATCAGCAGGCTCCAAACAAAGCTTAGAATAACCATAGTTTGGAGCCTTTCTTTGATACATCATATAGAATCGTTGTTTATATTTTCATCAAAGAAACAAATTGGGTCAATCACCTTTCCTTTAACATCTATGAAAACGCTTAAACATCAGAAGGAGGAATTTTAGATGTTGCAAAAAATACAACGATTCGGCGGAGCCATGTTTACTCCTGTTTTATTATTTGCATTCGCCGGTATCATGGTTGCATTAGCTTCTGTGTTTCAGAACCCTCTTATCATGGGGGCATTGGCTAATGAAGACACATTATGGTTTAAACTATGGGACATTGTCGCATCAGGTGCATGGACAGTCTTTAGACAAATGGAGCTCTTATTTGTCATTGGGCTTCCTATTGGTTTAGCTAAAAAAGCACATGCCAGAGCAGTTATGGAATCTCTGGTAATCTACTTAACTTTTAATTACTTTGTGTCATCTATCTTAAAATACTTTGGAGGATCCTTTGGAGTTGATTTTTCTGCTGATTTGGAGGCCAGCCAGACAACAGGTCTTAAATTAATTGCAGGGATAAAAACGTTAGATACCAATATTATTGGGTCTATCGCGATAGCCGCTTTAGTTGTATGGCTCCATAATAAATACTTTGATAAAAAACTGCCCGAATGGCTGGGGATTTTCCAAGGTTCAGCCTACGTAGTAATCCTTGGGTTTATATGTACCTTGCCTTTGGCTTTTCTGACATGTTGGATATGGCCGATGGTACAGGATGGAATAAACTCCTTACAGGCATTTTTTATTAGTTCTGGTTCAGTTGGCATCTTTGTGTATAGCTTCCTAGTTAGAATATTAATTCCAACAGGACTACATCATTTTGTCTATGCACCTTTTATGTTGGGACCAGCCATTGTAAAAGAAGGTATCCAGGTTAACTGGCTGAATCACCTTTCTGAATTTGCCCAGTCTAAGGAATCATTAAAAACTTTGTTCCCTGCCGGTGGTTTTTCCCTGTATGGGTGCGTAAAAATATTTGCCCCTCCTGGCATTGCTGCAGCATTTTATAAAACGGCAAAACCGGAGAATAGAAAAAAAGTATTGGCTTTGGTCATTCCAGCAACCATTACAGCTGTTGTTGCAGGTATAACCGAACCAATCGAATTCACTTTTCTTTTCATAGCACCACTTCTCTTTGTGGTTTATTCCTTACTAGGAGCATTGATGGCTGTCATCATGTACCAATTTGGGGTCAGCGGTGATTTCAGCAGCGGGCTCATCAACAGTGCAGCCAGAAACTGGATTCCGTTATTTAGTAACCACTGGGGAACCTACGTTGTTCAGATTATCATTGGTATCGCTTTTATCTTCATCTATTATTATGTCTTTAAATATCTAATTTTAAAAATGAAATTAAAGACACCAGGACGAGAAGATGCAGGAAAAGTTAAATTGTATACGAAAAAAGATTATAAGGATAAAAACAACAGAACAGAAGAAAGCTCCCAGCCGAAAACATCGGAAAACAAAGAAAAAGCAATGTTGTTTTTAGAAGGACTGGGGGGTGCATCAAATATTGATTCTGTCACCAACTGCGCTACGCGTTTAAGGCTAAATGTAAAAGATGCTTCTCTTGTAGAAGGCGATGCTTTCTTTAAAGAAGCAGGCGGCATGGGTCTGGTGAAAAATAAAAATGCCATTCAAATCATTGTTGGACTTTCTGTCCCTAATGTCAGAGAGGAATTTGAAGAATTAATTAATAAGCAACAGTCTACGGACTAAATGAATCCTATTATATAAATACATTGGAGGAAGAATCTGCATATTCCTTCCTCCAATAATTCTAACTAGGGGGTATTCACACATTGAGAAATCAAAACGCTGTCCAACAACCTAAAAAATATATAAATTCTTTAATCATTTTCTATCTTCTTCTTCCTTTTGCTTATCTGGGTTATGTTATGTTTTCACTGGGTCAAACTAATAGCAACTATTATACCTTTCTTTATAGTGATCCATTAAACTCTATTCTTTTATTATCTGTAATGATATGCTTCATTTGGGCTTATATATTATGGAAACTAAAGGAGCTAAATCAATATAAGACACTTCCATCGTATCTAATGTGTATGGCCGTATCACAACTATTTATTGGTAATATTATTGGTGTAGTCTTTACGGTTATTACAAGGATTAAAACAAAAAAGTTCCCTTCAAATACAAATGTACAAAAAGGGGAATTACAATGTAAATTTCTTTCAATTTTAAATATTATTCTAACGTTAATCGTGGTTTCCGCTTTTATAAGAATATCTTTCTAACCCTATTCCCTCCGTCCATTTATTCTATAATTCATATAAGCATGTTTTGCCGGTAAAAACCCGGCTTTTTTATTGCTAATAGAATGATTATCTTTGAACATAAACTTTACGCTTCCTATTATTTTTTATCATTTCACTAAGGTGATATTTCCAAAAAGTATACGAATGTCCAAAACGAATTTTTATAGTCTTTTTGCCATGTTCTTGCGAGATTTGCAAAGAAAAGCTACAATAAAAGGCGGAATAAAAGCAGGATTTTATCTATCATAGCTGTCGTTTATCCAGATAATACTGCCTTTTAAAATAAAACAACAAGCTCCTTCTACCATAAATAGAAGGATTTTATTAGTCTATATAACGACAAGGATAGAGTCAGAAACTTTATCCTTTTTCGACCGTAAATAATGAGGAGTTATCACTATGAGTAAAATAAAGAACGAAAGTTATTATAAGATTCTTGGCACCACCGCGAATATTGGTCAAGCAAGAATCGAGGAAAAATATTTGCAGGCTTTGGAAAAACATCCGCAGGAAACGGATCCAGAAGGCTATGCCAAAGTACAGGAAGCTTTTGAGGTTTTAAGAGATCCTGAGAAAAGAGCAGCATACGATAATCATCGTAAACATGGCAAGAATAAAACAGACGCTGCTTCAACCGGAAAGGCTGTTCAACAGCATGCCCCCGAAGAAAATACAAAAGCAGAAGAAGTCAAACCACTTGATGAAGCAGAACAATTAATTGCCGTTGCAAAGAAAGCCATGGACAATGGAGATAATCAAAAAGCCTTTGAAATCTATAAAAAATTAAATCAGCTCATACCAGATAGCGGTGAAATTAAGTTCAAGCTATTAAAACTAGCCAGTTTAAATGACGATGTTGATGAGATGGAAAAGGTATTTTCAGAAATCATTCCGCTGACGACGAGTAATGAAGAGTTGCAGGTCATCTATACGTTAAAGGCTGATATCTATCAAGATAATGGCTATCCTGACAAGGCTATCAAAACCTATGAGGAATTATTGGAGAAATTCCCAGAGCAAACATCCATGTTTGCCCCAGCGCTTGCACATCTTCACGCTCAGATAAATCAGTTTGATAAATCTATGCAGGTCATGGAACAATCTCAACCAGCAGAAGATGAGGATACCAAAACAACCACCGCATTCTATCTATCCTGGATCAACATTATCATTACGACAGAAAATTGGTCTAAGTTATCTAAAATCATCTCCAAATTTAAAAAGCAGCTAAAGCATGTTTCGGAAACGGATGATGTAAAAGAGCTGCAAGATGAACTGATGGAACAATATATGTATTTTCATAAAGCAGCATTATTCCAAGAGGCCGAGATTTACATCGGTTTAGCAGACGCTATCGCCCGGAATAATAATGACATAAAAAAAGCACATAATGAAACCAAAAAACAAGCACGTCTGCAAAAAGAAATCAGCAGATTGTCTCGTGATATGCATGCTTATGCACTGCTTTACTACAGAGCATATGAATGGTTCTACACCGGCAAAGTATCTGCCGCAAAAATGATTGCGGTAATAAATGAGTTGCCAGTCTACCATAAACAACAACTGGAAAATGACAACCAAAGCTATGCGGCAGGAATTCTCCAGTTGAAGAAAAAATATCCGCTTATTTATAAATCATTTCAGAATCAATGGGATACTTTATTTGAACAGTTAACTGTCGGACTCAGCCGGGAAGAGAAAAGGAATTTGCGAAAGAAGAAATAATTCATTAAAAAAGAAATAGCTGACACTTTCACATTTTATTTGGCGAAGGTGCCAGTTTTCTTTTTAATATGAGTACAAGACTTAATCTGTTAGTTATTTCTCCACATAATTAAGCTTATGAGAAATCAATAAAACATTAAAGGAAATTCCGAGAATATACTCTTACTTCTGTTTATTTCAACATCTTTAGTATAATATGAATAGGTCACGAAAAACATCTATGCTTCACAAATGCAACTGCCATTTATTTTATCAGATATTTAAGAAGGAGCGGTTTTTTATGGATTTTCCATTACATAAAATAAAAGAAAACATTGATCACATTGAAGATTATAAGTTACCTCAACAAGCTTATTTGATACTTAAATCTGCCGTTCGCGAACTAATTTTATCGCCAGGAAGTATGTTTTTAGAACGTGAAATAACAGCATTTCTAGAAATGAGCAGAACACCCGTAAGAGAAGCATTTGTACGCCTGGAAACGGAAGGTTTAATTCGTTTAGTTCCTCGTAAAGGGTTTGTTGTAGAACCTATACGTCCAGAAGATTTAAAAGAAATTTATAGTGTTATCGTGGCACTTGATGGAATTGCCGCAGAAGCAGCTACTCAGAACGCCTCAGATAAAGATATTCAACAACTGCAAAACATGATTGATGAACAACTAGAGGCATTAGGAAATGAAGATTTAGAACGATGGTCCAAGCTGGATGATTTATTTCACCGCCAAATTTTAGATTTAGCTGATAATCATCGTTTATCAAATACTTATGAAACATTTGATGATCAGTGTCATCGAGCAAGACTCTTTACGATTCACGAAAGGCCCTTACCAAAACAATCCATTCAAGAACACAAAGCTATCATCGCCTGTATGATTGCTAAAAATGAGCAAGCTGCAAAGTATGTTATGCAAGAGCATCGAAATAGATCACATACTGAAATTTTAAATGTTCTACGGAAGGAAAACTAGCATACAAGGTTTTATAACCTTGTATGCTAGTTTTTTAATGAATACATTAATAAGGTTTTTAAAGCTGAAATTAACTATTTCAAAATAAATATTGAATTTAACGTATACGTTGTTTAAGATATAAGTAACTTAAAAAAGGGAGGAAGCGTTATGACAAAAGCGTTTAAACTTGCAGTAATTCCAGGAGACGGTATTGGAAAAGAAGTAATTGCAGCCGGTATGAAAGTATTAACTTACTTGGAGGAACAATCAGACGGTAAATTCAAATTTGAAAGCGATTACTTTGATTGGGGAAGTGATTACTACTTAGAGCATGGAAGTATGATTCCAAAGGATGGTGTAGAAACTTTAAAAGATTATAATGCTATTTATTTCGGAGCTGTTGGTGATCCTCGTGTACCCGATCATGTCAGCTTATGGGGACTCCGTATAGCAATTTGCCAAGGGCTCGATCAGTGGGCAAATATCAGACCTGTTGAGTTTCTTCCTGGTGTTAATCATCGTATCGCACATCCAGATCCAGAAAGCTTAAATTGGATATTGGTACGTGAAAATTCAGAAGGAGAATATTCTGGAATTGGCGGAAGAAACTTTAGCGCTCGTCCAGATGAAAGAGAAGTCGCCATTCAATCTTCCATTTTTACAGAGCATGGCTGTGAACGTATTATCCGCTTTGCGTTTGACCTTGCACGTACTCGAAAAAGAAAGAAGGTAACTAGTGTTACAAAAAGTAATGCACAACAATACGGAATGGTTTTATGGGATGAAGTATTTGAACGTGTCAGCAAAGAATATCCAGACGTAGAAACAGACCAATGGTTAGTAGATGCCATGGCTGCCCAATTTGTACTTAACCCAGATAATTTAGAAGTAGTGGTTGCATCCAACTTATTTGCTGATATTTTATCTGATTTAGGAAGCGCCCTTGCCGGCAGTCTTGGTATTGCATCTAGTGCTAATTTACAAATCGACAAACGGTTTCCCAGTATGTTCGAATCTGTCCATGGATCTGCTCCAGACATTGCGGGTAAAGGAGTCGCAAATCCAATCGGCACGATTGCCAGTGCTGCATTAATGCTAGAAGACCTCGGACTGCATGAAGAAGCAAATAAAGTACATGAGGCTATCCGCCGCACAACTTCACAAGGCATTATCACTCGTGATATTGGGGGATCTAGTAATACAGAAGAAATTACAAATGCAATTATTAAAAACCTAACGCTATAACGCATCTTTTATTTTCATTTTTTCTAATATTTAAAGAAAACTTGGCAAAGCAAACCTGAAAGGCGCGGATTACTTTAATTGGGACTGGGACTGCGATTACTCGCCTCATCGAAGAGCTTTTGTGATTACTCGCTCTATCAAAAACCGCTGCGCTTATACTTTATTCTTGAAAGTTCTTTATGCTCTCTTAAAGTGTAATGATAAAAGGTACTGAGATAGGCTTATCTGAGTACCTTGCTTTTTCAAAAGGAGGAGACAAATGAAGATTTTAGCTGCTGTAGACTCATTTAAAGGAAGTATCAGTTCTTCAGAAATTAATGGCATTATAGCTAAAGAATTAGAGATTAAAAATTTAGAAGTTATTCAAAAACCTTTAGCTGATGGCGGTGAAGGTACAATTGATGCATTGATTGATTCAGGCGTTGCAGAAAAAATAGACTGTATGGTTATTGGCAGTCTGGGAGAAAAAATAAAAAGCTATTATGCTCTGATGAATAATGGAACTGCGGTAATTGAAATTGCTCAAATTTGTGGCTTACCAATGATTCCTGAAAACAAAAGGAATCCGATGCATACGACTACATACGGTGTAGGTGAAGCAATTATACATGCAATAAATCATGGGTCAGATAATGTGGTCATTACCCTCGGTGGAAGCGCCACAAATGATTTGGGAATGGGGATGCTTCAAGCTCTGGGTGTAACAATTACAGATGAATCTGATCAACCAGTTCTTTTAGGAGCTGCTGCTTTAAAAGATATTGCACATATAGATTTCTCAACATGCTTTACAGCGATTCAAAATATATCTTTATCTGTTATAACAGACGTACAAAACCCGCTATTTGGTCAGAATGGTGCTACATTTATTTTCGGCCCGCAAAAAGGTATCACACCAGAAGATGCTGTTCAAGTCGAGGAACAAATAAAGCGTTTATGTACCATTACCCCTATTTTAGAAAAGTATCAAGATACTCCAGGTGCAGGTGCAGCAGGTGGTTTAGGTGCTGCATGCTTAGCACTTGAAGCACAAATATTTGATGGAGCCGACTGGTTCATGGAAACGCTTCAAGTAAAAGAAGCTATCCGTCAAGCAGATGTTGTTATTACCGGGGAAGGAAAATTAGATTCTCAAACATTGTCTGGTAAAGCTCCTATTAGCATTGCAAATTACGCAAATAACTTAAACAAACCCGTAATTGCTATCGCCGGCAGTATAGACAGTTCTTTATTAACACGTTTTTATGAAAGCGGTATCAGTGTTTGCTTATCTGTTATTCCCGGCGTTCAAACACTAGAACAAGCAATGGAAAGATCACAAGTTCAGAATAATATAAGCTATATATCACAGCAAATAGCCACTTTTCTATCATGGCCAAAAAAGTAGTTTAGCAGTCTTTGTGTTTTAGCTTTTAAACGTTATAACTTTAGGGGGAATAACATGAGTCCTGAAATAATTACGTTACTATTTTTAATATTTGCTATCGTAATGTTCGCTTGGGAAAAAATCCCTTTATCTATTACAGCAATGATAGTTGCTGTGGGATTAATTTTAACAGGAGTATTAGAACCCGGCGAAGCTTTCGATGGGTTCGTCAATACGAATGTCTTATTATTTATCGCCATGTTTATTGTTGGTGGAGCATTTTTTGAGACAGGTATGGCACAAAACTTTGGGAGTATCATAACCAAATTTGCAAAAACGGAGCGGATGTTAATTGCCGTTATCATGGTAATTACTGGCCTTATGTCAGGTCTATTATCAAACACAGGCACAGCAGCTGTATTCATACCTGTTATCATTGGCATAGCAGCTAAGTCTGGGTTTTCCAGATCTAGATTACTTCTCCCTCTAATTTTCGCAGCGGCTATGGGAGGAAATTTAAGTCTGATTGGGGCCCCAGGGAATATGATTGCCCAATCAGCTTTACAAGATATAGGTTTATCTTTTGGTTTTTTTGAGTATGCAAAAGTTGGATTACCTATATTAATTATTGGTATCTTATATTTTTGTTTTTTCGGATACCGATTTTTACCAAATAATAAAGAACAAGCATTGAATGAAGACTCCATTTTCAATCAACAAATAGATTATTCAAATGTTCCCAAATGGAAACAATATTTATCTCTTATTGTTCTAATATTAACTGTAGCTGCGATGATTCTGGAAGATGTCATAGGTGTACCGCTGCATGTTTCCGCTTGGACTGGAGCATTGATTTTAGTAGCAACAAGAGTTATCTCAGAAAAGGATGCAATGAAATCGATTGATATGAATACGATCCTTTTATTTGTCGGTTCTTTAGCGATGGCAAAGGCAATTGATGTTACCGGGGCAGGAGCATTAATTGCACATTCTATTGTAGACTTTTTAGGAGATACACCATCACCCTATTTATTATTATTTGTGATTTTAGCACTCTCTGCTGTGATGACAAATTTCATGTCTAATACAGCAACGACAGCTTTATTAGTACCGATAAGTTTATCCATCGCAACTTCTATTGGAGCAGATCCAAGAGCTGTACTGATGGCAACAGTAATTGGAGGATCTTTAGCATTCGCAACACCGATTGGCATGCCTGCAAATACAATGGTTTACAGTGTCGGCGGCTATAAATTCATGGATTACGTTAAGGCAGGGTCTCCAATGATTTTAGTCGGCATCATTGTTTCCATGCTATTGCTCCCTATTTTCTTTCCATTTTATCCATAGGGACCTAGGTTAAAAATTACATTATTTCAATTAGCAGCGTGCTGTCTCATAAGAAAAGTTGAGGGCACCATTATGATAAATGTTTATTTAGCAGAATTGCTTTTAAATTTTATTTTCTAACACGAGAATGAATTTCATAATTGCTCTTTTTAAAAATACAAAGACGAACCGAATTTTCGAAAGTGTATTTTTAAAAACAAAAATTATGCGCTTGTTGTTGCTGAATAAGCTCTGCTTGGATGCGATCAGCAGCTAATTTGGAAGCATTATAAATCAAAGCGACCATGTCAAAATGAACTTTTGCACGCTTTCCAGTGCGATAACGAACATTGTTTAGCTGATAGAACTCTTTCAGATAAGCATTAACACGTTCTACTGCTGTCCGTTGTTTGAAAATATTTTTCCAAGCTTTTGATCCTCGTGCTGGTGCGGTATACCTTCTTAAATCGGTAGTTATCTTGATTTTATACACTTTTTGACAGATACCTTCATTCGCAAGGGGACAGTCGCTGCATTCCTTTGGTCTGGTATATTTCAATGTTTCGTATTTCGGATCAAAGCTGTCATATTTATAGGAATGTTCTCGCAAACAGGTTGGGGCAAAATCCTTATCAAACCCGATCATTTCGCCTTCATTGCGCTTATTATAGGCAATGACAGACTGTTGACACATGCGATGAATCTGTTCATAAATCGGTTCAAAATCATAACCCGCATCCAATGTCTGGTAAGAAGCAGACGTAAGCGGAAGTCGTTGATCCATTCCCTTCAATAGGGCAATAGCGGCTTTCCCATCATTTAAGCTGCCAGATGAAAACAAAGATTGCAGAATATATTGGCTGGATGCACCAACTGCGAGGTGGGCTTTATAGCCAAACCAGTATTCATTTTTACCATCTGCATTCTTTTTCACACCCCATTTGGGGGCTATTGGCACTTCTGCACGCAAGATGTCTAACGGAACGTCTAACTGTGCTTCGATTTTCTTTTCATACAATGGCAGGTTTGCTTCCTTTTCCGCTTGGTCTTTAAGGTACTGTTCGCGTTCTTCTTTGGATTTGCGTCCGCGCTTTTTTGGCGTAGTTTCTGATTTTTCTTCTTTTTTGGCAGGTGCCTTATCTCGTGCTTCAAAATGGGTTGCATCAATGGCAATGACTTCATCGACAATAAACCCTTCGGTGACGGCTGCCAGCGTTACGCTTTCGAAGGATTTTTCTAAAATATCTGATTCACTCAATTTCGTTACCAAGCGGGAATAAGCAGCTTCTGATGGTGTAGAATCGGAAACAAGAAATCCGCAGTTCATTTTAAAGATAAAGTCATCATTTAGACGCTTGATTAAGTCTTTGATGGTTGGGATACGCTCGATGTAGCGAATAAAAAAGGAAATAATCATCCCTGCATAATTTAGCTCAACAGGCGCTCCAAGCCGGGATTTCTTATTAATCGCATGATAAATACGATCCAGATCAATCGCTGAAATAATCGCTTCATATTTTTGGGTAGGTTCCATGTCATATAATTCTTGGATGCCAAATAGACTCGGTTGTCGTATAATGGTCATAAGAAGTACTCCTCCAGTCTTTTTATGGTTTTCTGGGTAACTACCATTATACAAGATTTGGGGAGGTACTTCTTTTTTTATGTTTCAAAAAGCTTGGGACACAAGGGCTTTGAATTATGAAATTCACTCACGAAATAAAATTTAAAAGCAATTAAAGAAGAAGACCGGAATCTTTCACGAAGCCAGTCTTCTTCTCTTATCACTCTATCTCAGAACACATCATTCCTCCCTATCCAAAGGAACAGGAGGCCTTTCTCCCAGCGGAATCTTCCAATACCACCATTTAAATATCCTCGCAATAACAAAACAGGCTATCGAAATAGCTAAATAAATTCCGACAAACGCCCAATGCTGTCCGGTCATCAGCATAATCGGCCCCGCTGACCACGCAAATAGCTCTAAAGGCGTGTTTAACGGTCCAACAATTGCAGTATCTGTTAATGTTTTAGACTTATTATTTGGGTCAATAACTCGTAACAGCGTGAGCCCAATAGCAAAGACGCCGGTGGAATAGCCATATACAAAGATAGAGCGCTCAAACCAGCTTTCGTAGTTCATACCAGGTCCGATTACGACAAGGGTTAATACAACGACAACCAGCCCTGAAAGCATTAGTAACGTCAACGGCAGCCAGTACTCCCTTACCACTGGCAGCTGAATCGATGCCACGCCAAAAAATACAAGATAATCCGTTGCAGAGCTTCCGATTCTATCTACTACCTTACTATCTACATACTTATAAATACCTTTTTTACCTCTTCCCAAAACAAGATACATCAATAACGCAATAATAAATGCAATCGTAAATGTCGGAAATTCTAAATTCCAGGTCTCTGCAATATAGTTATTTAATAAGTATCCTAATCCGGCAGGAACTACCAATAACGCGACATGAAAAGCTAATGGGTCAAGCGCGATAGGCGATACGGTATCCTTCCCCATCGATGTTCGATTTTCAGGCTTTACTAATCCTGTTTTTAAATCCTCCGAAATTTCCGAGAAATCCTTCACATATTGCGTATAGCCTTTTCGTGTTGCCCATTTGATAAAAATGAGCCCGCCCAAAATACCAATAAGCATCCCGCCGGTGGCCGCTGTCATGCCTAAATCCGTTGCATTTTCCCAGCCTAGGTTCTCAAAGGTTGTTCCTATCGCTGCAGCTGTTCCATGACCTCCATAGAACCCGGCTGCTAATAGTAATCCAAACCCATAATTGATCTCTGGAATAAATTTTGAAATAACGATAATGGCAAAAACAATCGGGATAACGATTTGCAGGGCAATCCCCAAAATCTTATAAATAGCATAGGCGCCCATCCGGTTAAGATCCTTTTTCATATTGCCCGGTGAAAAGGAAAAACCATTAATCCCTACTGCCGCAAATACTAATATCGTAATAACACCCGCGTAAGAACCAATATGTTCAGAAAGCGGCAAAATATTTAAAAAACTGGGTCCCAATGCCAGACCCAGAAATCCCGCCAGCAAGCTCGCAGGAATAAAGCTTCTTTGAATAAATTTCAATTTTGCGCGCAGAAACATTCCTAATAAAATAAGAATACTTGCACACGCAAAATCTACTAATAATGTGTTTATCGTCATCTAGTTTCCCCTTTTCTTGGTTGCTTTAAATCTCTAGAAAGTTGGTTGATCTTGTCCGTGTTGCCGGCGGTGCAAAGTCTATTTCTTCCTCCTGCAGCTGGAGTACATCTTCCGGACGTGCCCAAGGCCGATTTTGAATAGCACTTGTTTCTTCATGTGTTAAATAGCCTTTATAGGCTGTTAAGCTTCTTCTCAAAAAGCCGTCACGAATGCAGGCCTCCTTCACACCATGGTTTAAAATGGAACGAATATGCGGAAGCACGGATGCTGCATAGGCAACTGAGGTAGAATTCGCAATCGCTCCCGGAATATTACTTACACAATAATGCACCACGCCATTTTCAACATACATCGGATCTTCATGTGTTGTTTCGCGGAAGGATTCAATGGCACCATCTTCATCATTACTAATATCTACAATAACAGAACCCTTTTCCATTAAGTGAAGCATCTCCCGGTCAATTAAATAATCTTTATTTTCTTTTGGCCACTTCACACAGTTAATCACCATATCAATTTCTGGGAGCAGTTTTTTAATATTCTGCTTCGTGGATAGTTGCGTATTTACCTTTTCGTTATATGTCTTGCCGATATCTCTAAGTACCCCGTAATTCACATCCATCACTGTACACCAGGCGCCTAAAGATTGCAGAACCTGCAGGGAAGACCTTCCAACCAGCCCGCCTCCCAGGATAAGTACCTTCATGCCGGGAGCGCCAGCTAGACCGCTGACAAATTTTCCTTTTCCGCCATTGATTGTCAGCATCGCATTTAACCCCATCAACGCCCCTTGCTTTCCAGCTGCTTCACAATTGACGGAGCCAAAACGATGTGAATCCTCTGCAGTAAACGCAACACTTTTGCTGTCAAGAATAGCCTGCACTTGCTCCGGATGTGCCGCCGGATGGATACATGTATAAACAATCTGATTTTCTCTTAATAATCCATATTCGCTTTCTTCAATCTCTTTCACCTTGGCAAGAAAATCACAGCGCTTGTACATTTCTTCTATTGTATCTACCATCTCTGCACCTTCTTGCTCATACTGTTCATTCGTAAAGCCGGCTGACAAACCTGCATCCTTTTGAACTAAAACGGTATGCCCATCTTCTTTAATGGCAGCTGCCTCAACAGGAGTTAACACCACACGGTATTCTCCTATTTTATTATCCTTTAACACACCAAAAATCATTTCTATTCCTCCAATATCTTTGTAAAGCATTTTTAACATATAAACTAATACGATTAATATTTCACACTTTAAATACTTAACAAAGTATAAATTATATTACATGAAATTTCAAAATTATTTTCATTATACACAAAACCTCATATGAGAAACATTAGCGTCAGCTTTTACTAAAATAGAAATATTTTTATGATATACTTTTTATTTAAATTGCTTTATAGTTAAGCTAGCTTAATTATAAAGCGAGGTGTTTTATAGTGGACTCCAAAATAGATCTTATTCAAAAAATCAATGCTTTACAAAATCAGCTGAATATTCAACTCGCCAGCAGATATGAGCATGAACTCGATAACCAGCTTACTGCAAAACAAGTGTTACTATTAGAACTGATTCAGAATGGAGTTGCTTCCCCCAAAGACTTATCTCAGCATTTGAACACTTCCATGAGTGCCATTAGCCAGCTGCTGAATAAATTGGAGTCGAAGGAATATATCACTCGTCATATTAATAAAGAGAACCGTCGTGAAATCATTTTAAATTTGGCACCGAAGGCAGAGTTATATTTTGATAAACTGCAAGAGCTTAACGATGACATCAATTATCATGTTTATGGGCAGCTTCCTTTAGAGGATTTGCAACATTTAGATCGAATACTAAACCATTTAAATACAATTGTAGAAGAGGTGTAGATGATGAATGTGATGCAAAAAGGAAAGTATCTTTGGCTGCTGATGCTCAGCCTCATTTTAGCCAGTAATTATATGCTGTATCAAACAGCCGTCGGAGTTGAAGTTTTACCCCCGGAAGCTAATCCGGTTGTTTTAGGCTCGTTAATTGATTTGGTTATTATTGGGCCACTATTTTTCATGCTGTATAGAAAGAAATTCTCTATCAAGACAGCTGTTTTATTCGCAGCAGCAGGCTGTATAATAGCAAGACTTCTTATTCCCTCTCACTTGTTAGGCCCTTATGCAACAATTACTTGGGTCGGGATAGGTGCAGAAGCAGCGTTGGTGCTTTTTGAGCTTTTATTTGTTATCGCTTTTTTCCGATACCTTCCTGACATTATACAAAAAGTGAAAACAAGCGCATTGCCTGTTATTTTTTCTTTTCCAAAAGCAGTGGACCATTATGTAAAGAATAACCCGATTATCCATGTGATTTGCTCGGAGTTTTTGGTTTTTTACTATGCTTTTTTCACCTGGAAAAAGACACCGCCAAACGGCATAACACTCCATAAAAAATCAAACTTTATCGCCTTTCAGATTATGATGATTCATGCAATTATCGTGGAAACGTTCGCTATTCACTGGTGGCTTCACGACAAGTCTATTGTTATTTCTATAATTTTATTGATTCTTAATATCTATTCGGTGATTTTTTTGATAGCGAGTATTCAATCCATCCGCCTGAATCCTATATATACAGATGAAAAGGCTCTCTATGTATCATTCGGAATATTAAAACGGGTCAAAATTGATTTTCAGGATATTGAGTGCATAGTAGAGGATTCTGTTGTTTTAAAAAGTAAATTAGGAAAGGATACCATTGATTTTATCGCAAAGGATTTTGAGCAGGTTTATCCAGATATGATTTTAAAAATGAAAAAGCCAGTTAAAGCAACTTTATTTATGGGGATTCAAAAGGAATATTCCAAGGTCGCCATTAAGTCAGATGATCCGGAAAAACTGAAGGCTGTTATTTTTGCTAAATGACAATAGTGATTGATTACGAAAATCTTCTCATTCCATCAATCTGTACCGAATTAGTGTAGGATTTTTTTAAATTGGGTATAGTAATTATGGACATCTTAGCAAGAGATGTAAACATGAAATACGGGTAATGTGACCTGGGTTTGATGATTGACCGGAAGCTCGGTTTGCTGAAGGTCGCTTGTTGTTTTCATAATGACAGACATCTATCATTCTCAGCTTGCATTACAAAGATTGTAAAGGAGATGAGATTGTGACTGTTAATCATAACGGTTTTATTCTAAATGATGGCTCCGTACTTCCCTTCGTAGGACTAGGCACGATTGGTATTGACGGGGATCAGGGTACATTTGAAATTTTAAACGCCTTGAACCTGGGATACCGTTTAATCGATACTTCAACAAACTATAACAATGAAGGTATTGTCGGGGAAGCTGTGCGTCGATCTGCACTCCCAAGAGAAGAAATCTTAATCAGCGCAAAATTGCCCGGCTCGCACCATGAATACGATAAGGCATTTATCTTTATTCAGGAATCTTTACGCCGCATGGGACTAGAATATTTTGACAAGTATTTAATTCATTGGCCGAACCCTAAAGACGGCAAATATGTAGAAGCTTGGAAGGCTTTAGTGGATGCTCAAAAACAAGGATTAATCAGAACCATCGGTGTTTCCAACTTTGAACCCGAACATCTGGATAACATTATCGAAGAAACAGGTGTGACGCCTGCTACAAACCAGGTAGAGCGTCATCCGTATTTTCATAATAACCGGATGGTTGAAGAAAATGAAAAACGGGGCATTCTTACGGAAGCTTGGAGTCCTTTTGGACGCGGTTATCTGAATGACGTGCTCGAAAATGCCACAATAAAAGAAATTGCAGATAAATACGGTAAAACTCCGGCACAAATTATTGTGAATTGGAACTATCAGGCTGGCGTTTTTACTATTCCAAAATCAAGCAATCCAAGGCATCAAAAAGATAATATCAATAGCAACGACTTTGAATTATCCTCTGAGGATATGAGAACAATTGATTCATTGGATAAAGGGGAAGACGGCCGTGTAGAAGGACAGGATCCCAACGAATATCACGAATATGTATAAACGGCCATCTTTGTTGGCATTACGCCCTTTTAAATAAAGGGACATTTCCTTTAGCGGGCGTTTTTTGACGCATAAACATTTCGATGGAGACAGTAATCGTCCCATCGAAATGCGTTGTCTCAGACGTCTTGGTGACCTGTGTTCTGCAGGGACAATCCAAACAGAGCCATTACTATTACTGCGATAAAATCAGTGAAAAAGCTTTTAAAAAAAACCGTGCTTCCTTTTAACATGTAGGAGGCACGGCTGTTTTTGTTTCTTTTTAATTTCCGCTCCTTTTCTCACCAGACTCTGTAACTTTTCTCCATGATTGCTATAATGAAGAGGTAAGATGTTCAAAAGGGAGAGGAACAAAGCAATGAAATACGATGTAATATTTTTTGATATGGATGATACCTTGTTTGACTTTGGCAAATCGGAGAAAGGGGCTTTACAAAAAACATTTGAAGCCTTTGGATTGCCGAATGGTCTTGTAGACTACCGGAGCAGCTACCGGGAAATCAGCAAGGTACTCTGGGGTGAATTGGAGCAGGGAAAGCTGTCGATAACTAAATTAGGATCCGAACGATTTAGAAGATTATTTGAAAAGCATGGCCTTTCTATGGATGGAGCAGCATTTAACCATGCTTATCTTGAAAATTTAAGCAAAGAAATATACCTGGTGGATGGTGCTGACGTCTTATTTGATTCGCTTCCTGAACAGCGTTCCGCGATTATCACGAATGGGTTTAAGCATGTGCAATTACCTAAGATTGAAAATTCACCGCTTCAGAACACGTTTGAAGCGGTAATTATTTCAGAGGAAACGGGTTTTCAAAAACCGGATTATCGCATATTTGATTATGCTTTTTCCAAGCTTGGCCTCACCGATAAAGCAAGCGCATTAATGGTTGGAGATTCCTTAACCTCTGATATGCAGGGCGGAATAAACTATGGAATTGACACATGCTGGTTTAATCCTGACCATAAGGAAAACACCACAGGAATGGAGCCTACATATGAAATCAATCATTTAACAAAGCTTATTCCGATTGCCAAATGATGAATAGGCAAATAAGGAAGGTTCCGTATGAAACCTTCCTTATTTGCCGTTTTTTACTATTCAATCGGAGCTAGATTTGCTTCAATTTCAGCACGCTTTTCTTCTAAGAATGGCGGTAAATCAAGTTTTTCTCCCAAATGCTCCACATCCCCATCAACAGTGAATCCTGGGCCATCTGTCGCGATTTCAAACAAAATACCATTGGATTCGCGGAAATATAAGCTTTTAAAGTAGAAGCGGTCCACGATGCCGGATGATCGGAATCCGCGTTCCTTGACTTGTTCTTCCCAATATTGAAGCTCTTCATCGTTTTTTACACGAATCGCTACATGATGAACGCTGCCGCGACCTGGTCTTTCCGTGGGACCGTCTAAATATTTCACAACGATTTCTCCAAAAACCTGGCCCGGAACAGATTGAAAAATAGCTTCCCGCTCGCTGCGGCTGACCTCTGTATAACCAAACATATCCGTCAATGTGGACGCCAGCTTATCCAGTCTTCTTACGGTTATCTCCACGGATCCCATACCTTGGATTTGGTGTTCAGCAGGAACATCTGACTTTTCCCAGGTTTCCCAGTGGTCTGCTTTTTCTCCATTTGCAACAAGCAATACCATCTGCAGTCCTTCCGGGTCTTCGAATTTCATTGCAGTTCGATTAGCATAGGTTGCTATCCCGCCGTGTAAAACATTGTACGTATCAAAGCGTTCTTCCCAATAACTCAGACTCTCTTCCGATGGAACTAAGAGACCAATTCGAGTAATAGCATTCGTCCCCCGATGTGTGTTGCCAACCATCGGGATTTCGAAAAAGGTTAACTCCGTGCCTGGGCTGCCTGTTTTATCTCCATAAAATAAGTGATACATAGAAGGGTCATCTTGGTTCACTGTCATTTTCACACGGCGTAAACCTAATACATCCCGATAAAAACGATTATTTTCATTTGCATTTTTTGTAACCATCGAAATGTGATGGTGTCCTGGAATGGTATACATAAATTATCTCTCCCTTATCAGTTTACTAGTCAAGTTATAGCTAAAAAAATAATAGACATATTATTTTTTTAATTTGCTTTCTGTATGCTTCTGCAGCTTCGACATAAGCATATATAGTGTTCGCTGTTCTTCTTCTGTTAAACAGTCATCAACCACAGATGTTTGAAAAGCCAGCTGATGTTCAAAAACTTCCTCTATCTTGGTTTCTCCCTTTGACGTCAAACTTATCCATTTTGTTTTCCAATCCTGCTTACGCTGGATATATCCATCCTGCTCCAGCCGGGCAAGCATACGTGAAATGCCTCCCTCTGATACGGTCACTCGGGCAGCAAGCTCACTTTGCGTAAGAGGTTGATAAGACCAGACCTGGTTTAATACATCAAATTGGGCAACGGTAATATCAAATTGCTTTAGAAAGTCATTGGACAGCTGATTGCTCTGATGCATGAAGCGGGCAATCCGCAGCCAAATCAAGGAACCAAGGGTGTTCTTTTTCATTCGCCTCATATCCTTTCTATATCTTCATTTTACTACTCAAGTGATAGAAATGCAATAAAAATATATTTAATTAAATATATTTTTGCCATAATAAAAGAAGGCTATCCTCGATATGGATAACCTTCCTTTCATGTATATCAAGCATGAATCTGTTTATTCAACGAAACCATTTCTAATAAACCTAACGCAGCTTCTCCACCCTTATTCCCTGCTTTTGTACCTGCTCTCTCCAATGCCTGCTCAATCGTTTCCGTAGTCAGCACACCAAACATCACAGGAATTTCTGCATTCAAGCCGATTTGCGCGATGCCTTTGGCTGCTTCATTACTGACAAGCTCATAATGTGTGGTTGCGCCACGAATAACTGCTCCAAGAGTTATAATCCCATCATACTTTTTTGTCTTTTCCACCTGCTTTGTCACATACGGAAGTTCAAAAGCTCCCGGCACCCAGAAAATATCGATATCTTCTTCGCTTACCCCATGCCTTTTCAAAATATCCTTGGCACCTTCCAATAATTTAGATGTAATCAACTCATTAAACCTGGAAACCGTGATGGCTACTTTCAATTGCTCTCCTTGGAACATTCCTTCATATACAGTCATAATCATTCTCCTTCTACAGATAATAGGTGATGAAATTTATCTTTTTTTATTTTTAAATAGTGTTTATTTTCATGATAAACAGTTGTTTCTAATGGCACCCTTTGAGCCACCTCAATACCGTATTGCTGTAATTCACTTACTTTATCCGGATTATTCGTCAGCAAACGGATTTTTGATATTCCTTCCTTTTTCAACAGCCATGCGGCGATATCATAATGGCGCTCATCCGGAAGGAATCCGAGAGAAACATTCGCTTCATAGGTATCTGCTCCCTGCTCCTGTAATTCATACGTCTTTAATTTATTGAGCAGTCCAATTCCTCTTCCTTCCTGCCTTAGATATAGAATGGCGCCACACCCTGCATCGGCAATCATTTGCATGGCTCTCTCCAGCTGTTCACCGCAATCACAGCGATGGGAACCGAAAATATCTCCAGTCAAGCATTCGGAATGTACCCTGACTAAGACAGGCTCTTCATTATCCTTGATTTCTCCCATCGATAATACGAGCTGATCTTTTCCTTCTTTGTCCTGATAGAGGGACAAATCAAAATCTCCATGTTTGGTCGGCAGCTTCACTTTGGCATTTGCGTGGATACTGGAATAAGCCAAATAATCTGCAAGCTCTTCGATGGTAACCAGCGGCATATTCCATTCTTCCGCAAGCTTTCTTAAATCCTGCAGTCGAGCCATCTCCCCGTCATCCTTTAAAATCTCGCAAATATAGGCTGCTTCGCTATCTCCTGCCAGTTTTGCCAAATCGATTGCTGCCTCTGTATGTCCCCTGCGTTCCAGTACTCCGCCATCCTTCGCGATTAACGGGAAAATATGGCCTGGTCTGTTAAAATCATCCGCCTGGCTATTTCTATTTGCCAATTCCTGAATCGTCTTTGCCCGTTCAAATGCAGAAATCCCTGTGGTTGTTTCTTTATGATCCACGCTGATAGTGAATGCTGTTTGATACTCATCTGTATTTTCGCTGGTCATTTCCCATAAATTTAAATTCTTGGCAATTTGTTCGGAAACCGGAGCGCAAATCAATCCCCGGGCGTGTTTTGTCATAAAGTTGATTGTTTCAGCAGTTGCTTTACTTGAAAGACCAACTAAATCACCTTCCGCTTCCCGATCCTCATCATCCGCTACAATAATCAGCTGTCCTTGTTTCAATGCAGTAATAGCAGCTTCGATATGATTTATCATCCTTATTCCCCCTCTATTCTCCAGCGTATTTACTTAACATTTGATTCTTTTCTGTGCCTATCATGGCTTTGATATATTTTCCGAGTATGTCCGTCTCTACATTCACGAATTCTCCTTGTTTTAACTGTCCCAGATTGGTGTGATTCATCGAATAAGGAATGAGTGAAATACTAAATGATCCAGGTGTGACAGCTGACACGGTCAAGCTTGTCCCATTAACCGCAACCGACCCTTGGGCCACGATTTCTCCTTGTATTTGCGGTGGATAATAAAATGTGAGAATGACGGAATTCTCCTTTTTTACTTTTTTAATTAATCGCGTGGTAGTATCTGCATGACCTGAAACAATATGTCCCTCTAAGCGTCCGTTCGCTGGCATCGCACGTTCCAGATTCACCGCTGCATGTACACGCACATCAGATAATGTTGTTTTATGAAATGTTTCCGGCATAATATCTACTGTAAAATCTGAATCGTTCACTTCGATGGCAGTCAGACAGACCCCATTGATTGCCATACTGTCTCCAACTTGATAATCCTGCAGAAGTTCGCTGGACGCTGTGCATGTCAACTCAATATGCCGGCTTGCTTTTTTGATTTTCTTGACTGTCCCTATTTCCTGAATCAATCCTGTAAACATCCTTCTTCTCCCCTCCTGCTTACGATTCGTATATCATCACCAACAGTTTCCACACTTTGTAAAGCTAAAGGCGTCACTGACGAAACCTTTCTATCACTGTAAAAAGCGGATACTCCATTGCCGCCAATCAGCTTAGGCGAGATATACGTAATCACTTCTTCAAACTTATTTTCTGCCAGGAATGCATCATGAATTTCGCTTCCGCCTTCCACATAAACCGATTGAATCCCCTCATTCTGCAAGTAATTAACTACTTTTGAAATGTTCCAGTGCTGATCGGGTATCAATCGGACATGATCGGGTATATTTGCGATGGAATTGTTTTTTGTAAATACCCAGACTGGAACAGATTTTTTATAAATTTGGTACTTTTCAAAATCCAGTGTTTGTCCTCTCCGGTCTAAAATGATACGAACCGGGGGAAAATCAGTGATTATATTTGGTAAAAGCTTGGGGTCATCCGCTAAAATGGTTCGGCTTCCTGCCAAAATGGCCTGATAATATTGCCGCTCTTCACGTACTTTTTTATAAGTTTCCTCTCCTGTAAGATACGTCCGCTGAAACGAATCGACAGAGAGCTTTCCATCCAGACTGACAGCTTGTTTTAATACAATATAAGGCTGCTGTCTCCTGTGAAAATAATTGTAGTGCTTGTTTAACGCTTCCGCCTTTTCCTGCAATATACCGGAAATGACTTGTATCCCTTGTGATTCTAAATAAGCCTTTCCTTTGCCTGCTACCACAGGATTAGGGTCAAGCTGCGCAATCACAACCTTGGAAATACCGCTGTCTATAATCGTTTGGGTACAAGGGGGCTGTTTTCCAGTATGATTGCAGGGCTCCAGCGTCACATATATCGTTGCATCGATTATCTCTTCGGGGAATTCACATTGGTCGACAGCCATTTTTTCTGCATGCTTGTCACCGTATTTCGAATGATAGCCAGTCGCTAAAATGACACCGTCTTTCACGATTACTGCACCGACTAATGGATTGGTATATGTCTTTCCTCTTCCTAAACCCGCAAGCTCTATTGCTTGATCCATGTACCGTTCATCCATGTGCTTCCTCCTTTCCGAAACGTAAAAAAGCCCCGTAAAAAAAATCACGGGGCGTCCTTAAATAAACTATGTCCAATACACCTGAACAGTTTTATGTACGCAAAAAAGAGTACACTACACCCATTCATGTGCTGACTTACGTTTTCTTCTCCCATCCAGACTATTACTGTCGGCTCTAGAATCTCACTAGATCCACCGCTAAACGCGGGTCACGGACTTCAAACTCTATAGGTTTGTCACCGCCGGTCGGGAATTACACCCTGCCCCGAAGAATAATATTAAATTTTGTTATTACCTTAAATGCTCTAACATAGCTTGCTATATGGTTTTTCACTTAATCAATTAAATTTCCAATATCCTGTTATGTCCTCAAAAACCTACCAAGAATCTTAATTCAAATTCTGACATGTTAAAAATGATAATATCAGTTAAAAGTGTAAAATGCAAGACATTATTTTTATCACGAGTTAACGTTAATTGAAAACAAAGACGATTCTTTATTATTATTTATTTCACTCTTTAAATCCTGATTCACCACCTATAATAAGTCCCCACATCGGTTATTATCCCCCATATAATCCCTATCCCACCTAAGAACACGGCACACCAAAAGTAAAATTAAAAAAAGCAATATTCACGAGATAAAGCAGTCATTTCAAGTTCTATTCCAGAGCAATCAAACGATATACTTATGCAACATTGACGTACGTTAAAGAGTGCATGACATGTTTTTCATAGTATTATGACGGGTATAGTGAAGTTCAATATTTTTTTATTTCATTTCAACTTGGAAACCCTCTTAAATTTTTATGAAAAGGAGTTTATCTATGTCCTTACAAATTGTCGGTTTTGCTGTTATTATACTTGCCGCTCTGCTCGTAATCGGGAAGCTTATCCGATTGAAAATCCCCATCCTTCAAAAACTCTTCTTACCTACGTCTTTGATAGGTGGTTTCTTAGCTCTCTTATTGGGACCAGAAGTATTAGGCCGGCTAACTACAGATGGTTTTCTTGATGCTGGCTTCTTTACTGAAGATATAGTAGAAGTTTGGGCGGGTTTACCTGAGCTATTGATTAATATTGTTTTTGCATGTTTATTTATTGGATTTATCTTACCAAAACCTAAAAAGATGTGGAGGGTTGGCGGACCGCAAATAGCCTTAGGCTACACAATATCCTGGGCTCAATACGTAGCAGGTATATTACTAACGCTCACCGTATTAACCCCCTTTTTTGGACTTAGTCCTGCAGCAGGAGCACTGATTGAAATTAGCTTTGTTGGCGGCCATGGAACGGCTGCAGGGTTACAAAGTACATTTGAAGAACTCGGATTCTCTGAAGGTTATGACCTAGCTATTGGTTTAGCAACGGTAGGAATACTGTCCGGCGTAGTAATTGGTATGATTATGGTGAATTGGGCTGCACGAAAAGGGAAATCGCAGACGTTACGTCATCCCGATGAAATTTCTTTTGAACAACGAACAGGAATTATAAATAAAGAACACCGTGAATCAGCAGGTACGAAGACTACCTCCCCGCTATCGATTGAACCATTTGCATTTCATTTAGGTCTAATTGGTATTTCTATATTCATTGGGTATGTGCTATTAGAAGCGTTTGTTTGGTTAGAAGCTGTAACGTATGGAAGTGCGCTGGATATTTATTTATTTGAATATGTTCCTTTGTTTCCATTTGCAATGATTGGCGGGATCATTGTCCAAATCCTTCTATCCCGCTTTGATTATCATGAATTAGTTGATCGGGACACGATTAACACAATACAAGGAGTAGCACTGGATTTTCTAATCATTAGTGCCATGGCTTCACTAAACTTGCAAGTAATTGGAGCTAATATCATTCCATTTATTTTACTTTCCATTGTCGGTATAGCTATTAATATCTTCCTCTTCCTATATCTCGGACCTAAGATGATTCCGAGTTACTGGTTTGAACGAGGAATTGGAGATTTTGGTCAAAGTACCGGAGTTGCAGCGACAGGAATAATGCTTATGCGTATCGTGGATCCAGAGAATAAATCGCCTGCACTCAATGCGTTTGGTTATAAACAAATATTATTTGAACCAATGGTTGGCGGCGGCCTTGTAACTGCTGCTTCCGTACCATTTATCATCCAATTTGGAGCAATTCCTGTATTAATAACAGTGATTTTATTAACCATTGCATTTTGGTTATTAGGTACACTATACTTTGGAAAAATGAAAGAATTCGATTAGCATATGAGCAACAGCATGAGTATTATTTCGTGTTGTTGCTTTTTAACTGAATCTGGGACTTCTTTTAATAATTCATCAATAGACGTTAGGTTGCTAGTCCGTAGTCATTGTACTTGAAATACCAGCTCCTGCAATTATTTCACCAGTTGCAATAACTTTTATCATTGACTTGTTTTTAATGTTATCTCTTCTACATCTTCTTTAACCAATAATTATTTTCCAAAAAAAGAGAGAATTTCAAATAAGGATGTATGATTGACAATCTGATAAAAGTGATTTAGGGTATAGAACGGTGGAATTATACTTCCGTTGTTGAAGTATGATTCCACTTTTATGTTTCTGCGTTTCTGTTACCTATTTCATGATAATAAAACAACATGTCGGGGCTTTTTCGCATTTCCCCTCGTAAAAAATTTTTATATACTCATTAAATAGAAATTGGGATTCGGAGGAAGAATAAACGTATAGAATAATTAAAAAAACGGAGGAAACAAAGGAATGCAAGATTCAAATAAAAAGAAGTCTTCTATAGATTTACCAACATTCCTTATAAGTGGCGGTGCACTCATCCTATTTGTTGTAGCTGCACTTATTAACGCTGACCTTGTCGCTAATATGGTTGATACTTTATTCGGCTGGTCCGCTACTTATTTTGGAGTAATTTATCAACTGACCGTATTAGTCACATTCTTTATTGCGTTAGGCTTAGCATTTTCTAAATACGGAAAAATTCGTTTAGGTAAGATGGAAAAACCAGAAATGAGTACATTTAAATGGATTTGTATCATTATGTGTACGTTATTAGCTGGAGGAGGTATATTCTGGGCTGCTGCAGAGCCTTTATCCCACTTTATAGACGTGCCTCCCCGTTTCTCTGGAATTGAAAATGGGACTGTCGAAGCGATTGTACCAGCTTTAGCATCCAGTTTCGTTGACTGGGGATTTCTGTCATGGGCAATTTTAGGAACACTGGGTACGATCGTATTAATGTATGCTCATTATCATAAGGGCATGCCATTGAAGCCAAGATCTTTACTGTATCCAATTTTGGGCGAAAAAGTCATGCAAAAAAGTGTATTAGGAACACTTGTTGATTCCTTTTCTATTCTTGCTGTTGCTGCTGGAACGATTGGACCGATTGGTTTCTTAGGCTTGCAGACAGGTTATGGATTAAATGCATTAACTGGTTTGCCAAATACCTTAGTTATTCAAATTATCATTATTATCGTCATCGTTGTTGGTGCAGCTATTTCTGCTGTAACAGGGATTCATCGAGGCATTCAGCTGTTGACCAGCTTTAATGTTCTCTTGGCACTTGGATTAATCATTGGAATCTTATTACTTGGACAAGGCTTCTTTATCTTTAATAATTATTTCGAGGCTTTTGGCCTTTATGTAAATGATTTTATTTCATTCAGTACTTTCCGGGGAGATGAAGATTGGCTTAGCTTATGGACCGTATTTTTCTTTGCTTGGTTTATTGGCTATGGTCCGATTATGGCGCTATTTACAGCACGTATCTCACGTGGACGCACCATACGCGAACTTATCGTCGCCGTTGCTGTTATTGCTCCAATCATTACAACATTTTGGTTTACTGTTGTCGGCGGGACAGGAATTTTCTATGAACTAAATTCTCCTGGCTCGATATCAACTGCATTAGATGAGGCTGGCCCTCCTGCTGCCATGATAGCTATTACAGAACAGTTGCCGTTTCCTATGATCTTCGGTGCTTTGTTCTTGCTGGCCACTGTTATTTTCGTATTAACAACGGCAGACTCTATGGCCTTGTCCATTTCCATGACGATTACCGGTGAAGGAAATCCTCCTAGCTGGTTAAGAGCGTTTTATGCATTGGTCATGGGACTTGTTGCTATTGTATTAGTGACGATTGGCGAGGGCAGTGTCGATGCTCTGCAATCCTTTATTGTGGTAACCGCCGTACCTGTTGTATTCCTGCTGATTACGACATTCTGGACAGCTCCAAAAGCAGCGAAAGATTTGTATAATAATCATAAGAAAGAAACGTTATAAAATATGGTGTGCGCATCCTTTCTACTAGTAGAAAGGATGCTTTTTATCTTGCTGAAAAAGCATTATAACTATTTCCTCGCAAAAACTTTATACCCATCGTCCAGCATATGTTTCTAAATCCAATTATTATAACATAATATTAGGAATATTATGTTATAATAATTCTAAACAAATCAGCAAGTTAAATAAACCTGTTCATGATTCATACTAGGTCTCCCTCCCATCTTGAAAAAATATATTTTAAGGAGAGTTTCCAATGCCTCACCCTATTTTAAATAAAACAAATACAATTTTTATCCATGTGAATGAATTTCATAATTGCTCTTTTTAAAAATACAAAGACGAACCGAATTTTCGAAAGTGTATTTTTAAAAACAAAAATTATGCGCTTGTTGTTGCTGAATAAGCTCTGCTTGGATGCGATCAGCAGCTAATTTGGAAGCATTATAAATCAAAGCGACCATGTCAAAATGAACTTTTGCACGCTTTCCAGTGCGATAACGAACATTGTTTAGCTGATAGAACTCTTTCAGATAAGCATTAACACGTTCTACTGCTGTCCGTTGTTTGAAAATATTTTTCCAAGCTTTTGATCCTCGTGCTGGTGCGGTATACCTTCTTAAATCGGTAGTTATCTTGATTTTATACACTTTTTGACAGATACCTTCATTCGCAAGGGGACAGTCGCTGCATTCCTTTGGTCTGGTATATTTCAATGTTTCGTATTTCGGATCAAAGCTGTCATATTTATAGGAATGTTCTCGCAAACAGGTTGGGGCAAAATCCTTATCAAACCCGATCATTTCGCCTTCATTGCGCTTATTATAGGCAATGACAGACTGTTGACACATGCGATGAATCTGTTCATAAATCGGTTCAAAATCATAACCCGCATCCAATGTCTGGTAAGAAGCAGACGTAAGCGGAAGTCGTTGATCCATTCCCTTCAATAGGGCAATAGCGGCTTTCCCATCATTTAAGCTGCCAGATGAAAACAAAGATTGCAGAATATATTGGCTGGATGCACCAACTGCGAGGTGGGCTTTATAGCCAAACCAGTATTCATTTTTACCATCTGCATTCTTTTTCACACCCCATTTGGGGGCTATTGGCACTTCTGCACGCAAGATGTCTAACGGAACGTCTAACTGTGCTTCGATTTTCTTTTCATACAATGGCAGGTTTGCTTCCTTTTCCGCTTGGTCTTTAAGGTACTGTTCGCGTTCTTCTTTGGATTTGCGTCCGCGCTTTTTTGGCGTAGTTTCTGATTTTTCTTCTTTTTTGGCAGGTGCCTTATCTCGTGCTTCAAAATGGGTTGCATCAATGGCAATGACTTCATCGACAATAAACCCTTCGGTGACGGCTGCCAGCGTTACGCTTTCGAAGGATTTTTCTAAAATATCTGATTCACTCAATTTCGTTACCAAGCGGGAATAAGCAGCTTCTGATGGTGTAGAATCGGAAACAAGAAATCCGCAGTTCATTTTAAAGATAAAGTCATCATTTAGACGCTTGATTAAGTCTTTGATGGTTGGGATACGCTCGATGTAGCGAATAAAAAAGGAAATAATCATCCCTGCATAATTTAGCTCAACAGGCGCTCCAAGCCGGGATTTCTTATTAATCGCATGATAAATACGATCCAGATCAATCGCTGAAATAATCGCTTCATATTTTTGGGTAGGTTCCATGTCATATAATTCTTGGATGCCAAATAGACTCGGTTGTCGTATAATGGTCATAAGAAGTACTCCTCCAGTCTTTTTATGGTTTTCTGGGTAACTACCATTATACAAGATTTGGGGAGGTACTTCTTTTTTTATGTTTCAAAAAGCTTGGGACACAAGGGCTTTGAATTATGAAATTCACTCATGTCAGTAATTTAGAAAAATCCGTCATTTGGTATAGCAAATTATTAAATCAACCAATCGATGTCTCATACGTGTCACCACCAGTATATAACTTAGAGATGAATCAGAATACTGGTATCACACTTGATGCAGGACCATCTGGCACAACAAAAGAAATTACACCACACCCGGGTCCTTTATTTAATTTTCATACAGATGATATCCATCAAGCTTATGAATATATCGAAAAATTGAAGTATGAGATAGTATCGGAAATCATAAAATTTAATGATTTTGCCTATTTCAATATTAGTGATCCTGACGGAAATGTGATTATGATTTGTAACGGATAAGTACCAGTTCATTTAAATCGCAAAGCATGCGCTAAAACATAACGGCTCCTCTTTCGCTCGTGAACGATAATCGTTACTTTTTAATTTATGCATATTTATTGAAGTAAGCCGTAAAAAGACAAGTAATTTCAACGCTGATTTTTTTACAATTATTCAGTTCCTTGCTTTGTTATTCTCAAACCTAGCTCCTCCAACCACGCAAAATATTGAGGAAATGTTTTGGAAACACAGCCCGGATCATTTAGTTGTATTCCTTCTGTTCTTGAGCCAATCAATGCTAATGCCATCGCAACTCGATGATCATCATATGTGTTTAAAAAGGCTGATTTCGGGGTGCCAGGATATACTTTTAACCCATCACTAAATTCTTCTACTTTAATACCCAGCTGAGTTAACGCTTTACAAATAACACGTATCCGATCAGATTCATGATGGCGGATATGCGCAATCTCCTTTATTGTCACTGGCCCATCCGCAAATAGAGCGATTGCTGCTAATGTTAATGCCTGATCAGACATCTCCTTCATAGAGATAACGAAATCACCTTTTAATTGGGCAGCACCTTCTAATTCAATAAATGTAGTACCCCTTGTAACTTTACAGCCCATTTGCTCAAAAACTTCCAGCATCTGAATATCCGGCTGTTTGGTTTTCTCTGTCAAACCATTTATCCGTATCCTTCCGTTTGTCACCGCCGCCAGCGCCAAAAAGTAGCAGGCCGCAGAGGCATCTGGCTCCAGTTGGATATCTTTTGCTTTGTATCCTTGAGGATTTATAACGATTTGCTGGAGCGCATGATCATCTTGCACATTTGCACCAAACTCCTTCATTAAATCCAGGGTTAAATAGACATAGGCATGCTGCACAATTTCGTCCTTGATGGTTACTGTCGTGGTTTCATTGAAATACGGCGCCGCAATTAATACCCCGCTGATAAACTGACTGGATATCGCTCCTGAAAGGCTGACTTCTCCACCTTTCATTTCGGTTCCTTTCATCCGCAATGGATAATAATCTTTCGCAGCTAAATAATCGATTTCAGCACCAAGCTCTTTTAAAGCGTCAATAAGCGGGGCAACCGGTCTTTTACGCATACTTTGACTCGCCTCCAGCTCCCACTCTCCTTCACGACACGCCGCCAATGCCCCCGGCAGAAATCTTGCAATGGTTCCAGCTGAACCTATATATAAATCAGCAGAACTCCACCCTCCTCCGTTTCCATCGACATACGCTGTATTACCCTGAAGCTTGATATTTACTCCTAATTTTTTTAAGGCCTCGATACACCAATAGGAATCATCACTTTTTAAGATGCCGCTTATTTGAGATTTCCCGTCTACTAAAGCACTCATGATAAGCGCTCTGTTCGTCAGACTTTTACTTCCTGGAATAGTAATCGCAGCCTCTATTCTTTGCTTCCCAGGCGAAACCGTTATCCTTTTAATTCCCCGCAAAGACGTCCAGGGGCTTCTTGCTTTGCTGTCAAACATATGATTTTCCTCCATTTTTATCTCCCCTTCTAACCGTTGCTGTTTGTTCTTCATTATAATTTGGATTATGATATAAATGAAATTGTTATTTTTAATAAGAGCTATAGGTGGTGTCTATATCATAAATACAGACTTATATCGTATGTTTTACATAACAGCTATCGAAAAGAACTTTAGTAAATCAGCACACCGTCTTTTTATTACGCAGCCAAGTGTGAGTCATTCCATTAAACAGCTGGAGAACGAACTGGGTATGCAGCTATTCACCAGAACATCAAAGGGGGTTCTGCTGACAAAGGAAGGGGACGTGTTATTTGATTATCTCAAACAAGCGTTTGATTTAATTCATCATGCAGAACAAAAAATGACAGAAATGAAAAATCTACAAAGCGGGTCTGTTACCGTTGGAGGGAGTGATTCCACATGCAAGCATTATCTTCTTCCCTATATACAAACCTTTCAAGAGTTCTACCCTGACATCCAAATCAGGTTACAGCATGGCTCGACACCACAGATTTTAGAAAAACTGGAAAATGGACTGATTGATATCGGCATTGTTCACCTGCCAGTCCATCAAAATAATATTTCTATAACAGAGTTTTTAAGTATTCACAGCACATTTGTTGCAGGGAAGAAGTTTCAGCACTTATCGAAAGAAAAGCTTTCTCTGTCAGCAATCCAAGAATATCCGCTTATTTCTTTTTCTGAAGCAAGCAGCTCCAGGAAATTTCTAAATCAGCTTTTTCTTAAACGAGAACTGGATGTACAGCCTGATATAGAAGTTGGCAGCGTGGAATTATTAATCGAATGTGCAAAAATTGGTATGGGTATTGCGTTTGTTACGAAAGAGCTTGTATTAAAAGAGCTGGCCAATAAGGAATTATTTGAAGTGAGCATCGATGAAGTTATTGAAAAAAGACAGATTGGATTGGCCACGAAGAAAGATGCTTGCTTGTCTTTGGCAGCTGACACATTTTTAAATCATTTGTTAAGATAACAGATAAAAGCATACGTGCAATTAAAAATGATGAAATTGAACACGTGCTTTTATCTGCTTAAACAGAATAATTATACATTTCCTTCCTGCATGATGAAACGAATTGATTTATAATTCTTTCCGGATTTGCTCTTCATATAAAGACTTCATCAGGTTCTTATAAATCATCAAACTTTTTATAAATGCATCCCCGTCCATCGCCAAAAAGAAAAATAGAATAGCATCATGATAGTTATATAAACAGGCATTAATATAGCACTGATCTTTAATAGCTTATCAGCATCGTATGAAATTCCTGCTTCCTCATAAAAGAGAAGCAATGCTTTAGAGCTGACTGGAAATGTAACACAATAGTTCATACCTACCAGACTTAGAAAAACAACTGTTGAAGGTTCAACTCCTATTGTTTCACTAAATAATAATAAACCTGGAATAAAGACGATTGCGCGTGTTGTATGCGAAGTAATATATAGATGACTTGTCACAGTTATAAGCAGGATAATCAAAACAATGAGCCATTCTGGAGATCCTGTAAACAAATGCAGTATACCTAGCATTTCATTTTCAATCCATTGAACTACACCTGTATCCACCAACACCTTTCCCAGTGCAGTTGCAGCAGCAACAAATAGAATCAAATTCCAGGATACAGCATTAATTCCTTGTTGCCAGCTAATAACTCCGTAATGCGGCATCATCATTAAAATTGCACCTACCATCGTGATAAAAGCTATATCATAGCCATGTATACTTTCTGTCATCCATCCCCCTATTAAAAACGAAATTAAAATCAAAGTCTTTTTTTCTTTTCCATTAATTGTTTTTTGATGCTTATTTTTTTCTTCAGATTGCAGATCTTCTATTTCCTCTGATTCACCTTTTGGCCATAGTATCCATTTGATGAATAAAACCGAAAATACTGAAATGACGATTGTAAATGGGACTCCCCATATAAACCATTGGATATAAGATATACTTTGATCTGTCGTGCTTTTCAGCAGCCCTATCCCAATTAAATGCGATCCTGCACCTATTAACGTAGCTGAGGTACTCATTAATATAATAACAGGTGCTAATATAGCTAACACGCTCTGTTCCTTTGCCGAAAAATTCCGGCCAATTTGATGGATAATCGGCATGGATAAGGCCGCACGACCAGATGTAGAAGGTATGAAAAATGCCGATGTAAATAAAACCGAACTTAGACCAAAGAGGATATTAGTTTTTTTATTAGACTTGTTTAATATGAAAAGGGTTAAGCGTTCCGCTAATCCAGATACTTTAACCGCCTTGCCAATGATAAACGAGCCGACCATCAGCCACACAACTTCCTCAGAAAGAGAATGGTATAACAATTCTGATTCCCCTGCACCCATTAAAATAATGAATATAATGAGTGCAATGGCTACAAAACCGGCGGGGATTTTTGTTGCCACCCATAACGTCATCGCTGATAAAAATGCAAATAAGGATATCTTAGCACGGTAATCCAGAGCATCTATGAATAAAATTGCAACCAGCATGAAGACATGCATGCCGATAATCACTAATGTCTTTGTGGACAATTGCTGCATCCAGATGTCTATCTTAGATTGTTTTGCAATATGTCTTTCTATTCTTGTCATCATTGTTCTTAAACGCTTTCCTTTATTTGTTTTCTTTGTGCAAGTTCCAAACCGACCCAAACTTGCCGTAATACCGATTCCGTGCTCTGCTCAATCCATTTCGGTGCTTTTTCAATCGCTTTTTCTAAAGAAATAGGCTTTTGAATAATACTGCAATACGCATCTATACCAGCATGATAGTTTAGTTTTGCCCCCTTGCCGATAGTTCCGGTAATAGCAATCACCGGGATCCCACTTTTTTTGGCAATACGTGCGACTTCTGCCGGGATTTTCCCATTTGGCGTCTGGAAATCCAGACTCCCTTCTGCAGTAAATACAATATCAGCTGCTGCAATTTTTTCTTCTATATCTATATAGTCCATAATAATGTCAAAACGCGGATGTAATCTGGCTCCTGTAAATGCAATAAGCCCTGCACCTAATCCACCAGATGCTCCGCTGCCTGGCATCGAACGGACATCGATTCCTGCTGCACGTTGAATTAAATCTGCATAATGTTCTAATGCGGATGACAGCTGTTCAACTTGTTTTGACGTTGCTCCTTTTTGCGGTCCGAATACACGTGCGACACCTTTTTCCCCGCATAAAATATTCTTCCAGTTACACGCGACATTAATGGAAACATCCTGCAATCGTTTATCTATTTGATCTGTTACAATAGCATCCACACTCATTAAATCTTTCCCTCCATGAATATCGACAACTTGCTGTTTCTCATCTAAAAATTGGGCACCTAGCGCTTGCGCCATCCCTGCACCGCCGTCAGAAGTACCTGAGTCGCCACAGCCGATTAACAGATTGTCCACACCTAAATCCAGTGCAGCAAGTATCAATTCGCCGACACCATAGGTCGTTGTTTTTAAAGGATTCCTTAGATTATGCGGTACTAATTTCAATCCTGATACCGCTGCCATTTCAATGACAGCAGTCCTTTTACCATTCTCTACGAAGATACCAAAATGACTTTTGATTTTCCTACCCACTGGCCCCGTTACTTTTCTATATATTAATTCACCATCTTTTATATTCACAATGGTCTTCGCAAACCCTTCTCCCCCATCAATCATCGGTATAACATCTACATCAATCGACTGATCAAAGCGCTTTACCCCACGTTTCATTGCTGCAGCTACTTCCTCTGCATCCAGACATTCTTTAAAACCTGAAGGTACCATTACAATTTTCATTTCAACATTCCTCCTAAGATTTTCTTTGGTAATTTTTACTGTACTATCAAAAAATTAGAATATAATGAGAGAAATACTGTGAAAATAATTAGAATATAATTAAAATATAAATTTTCTAAAAAATAATAAGGGCAGAATAAAAAGGCAGAAGTCTATTTGCTATTCCAAATAGACTTCTGCCTTTTTATCTTTCATAGAAACGCATATTAGGGTTCTACATAAAATGGATGCTTGTTTTCACCCAGACAGCGCCCAATCCGCTGCCTAAAATCCCCTGCAGTTACCTTTTCCAACGCTTGCTCGATCGGAAAGAACCTGACATCTAAACTCTCCTATGAAGTCGCAATCTTTCCTCCAATCGGTTTAGCTAAGAATAATGTATTACGAATGGATCTATTCACATTTTGGAATACTCCACAAAACTTTAGAACCTGCACTTAAATACCTGATTCTTTCTTTGTTCCTCTAATAGCAGCATTCTTCAAAGATTCACCCGTTTCTACTTAATCACCAGGCATTCCTAACCTCTGCGTGGCCCTTTAATTAACAAAAGTCCATTTTTTTGATTAAGTACAATTATTGCCGCAGATAAAATATACTTGGGAGGTGTAAAAGTTTCTGATGTACTTTGTTTGCTTCAAAAAATCCCTCCTTCAGCCAGTAACTATTTAAATATTAACACTATTTCTGAAGGGTTTAGAGTAATAACTTGTAATTACTGGATATGTTTCCGATTTTACATCCACTTTGCTTTCATCCCTTTTCATGCTCAGGACGCAAAAATAGCGATTTGTTAATGACCGATGATATGTCTATTTGCGGATATTCGCGTTGTATAAGCCGGTAAACCTCCTTCACGATTTTTTCTAATTCTCTTAGAGAAGCTGCCGGATCATCCAAAAAAACAGACTCTAGACGTCTGTATATATTTTCAGGGACAATCGTCATTAATTCCAATGTCTGCCTTTGCCATTTAAAAGCAGGATGATGGACATACTGTTTATTTAAGCCAGACAGAATTCCCATGAGGTGTGTTTGAACATCTGTCATTACTTTATACAGCATCAGCCAGTCTTTCCGATGTAATAAAGCTGCTCGATTTGTCCAGCTGTTACTTAAAAACATATATTCTTTTATCATTGCGATACTCAACTCATCCGGATAGGGATTTACCTTTTCTTTCAATTTTTGTATAAACGTCTCCCCGCTTAACGCAGCACCATCATATACAGCCGATGCGATACATTGTTTATATACATCAGGATTAAAAAACACAATGACATCCTCTATGATATCTGCAATTGTTTGTGTTAGAAAATTACTTATTTCTAATTTTATTCCCTCTGTTATAAAGCTTTCTGACCATTCCTCTTCTTCATAAGGGTGAAAGTCGATGATTTCTCCTGCCAACCTTGTAATTGGCCTTTTTCTATCCTCCTCTGTCGGCGGCTCCTTCCAGAAAATAAACAGTTCAATATCGGAATAGGGGTCATGCCAATTTCTGGATACTGAACCACCTAATAAAACAGCTTCTATTTTGGGATTTGCTTGATAAATTTTTGCAGCTTTAGATGCTAATTTATTTAAGTCCATGATACCGTGCACCTCCTTACGTCACTTAAAAGTACTCTATTCTATTCATCATTTTTTTAATTATTCTCCGTCTATGAATTTCCCCATTAGCACGGTATGATAATACTTCCCATCCGCCAATTTTTTATCTTTCTTTAATATACCTTCCATCTCAAAACCATATTTTTTATACAATTTTATAGCTTTATCATTCGTTTCAAGTACACGCAACGTTATTTTCTTTATTCCATTTAACTTCGCCCAATGAATAGATTCTTTTAATAAATTTTGCCCAATAGCATATCCCCAGTATGCCTGCAGCACACAGACTCCAAATTCCACTTGATGACAGGTTCTTTTCAATGTACTCCCTACACATCGTGAGAAACCTACAATTTCTCCATCGATTTCAGCTGCTAAAAATAGATTGTTCGTACTTTCCGCATCATTTTTGATGATATGTTTAAACCCCGCTTCATCAATATAAGCTTCTCCTCTTTCCCTATCCATATATCCTGTTTCTCCATCTATTTGCAGTCTGATATTCGATAATCTTTTGGCATCTTTTTCTTCAGCAGTCCTTACCAGATATTCAGCGCTGCGGCCATGAATTTTTTTCTGGTTAACTATCATAACCTCTCTCCCCCTTTTTCCTCAAAGCTGCTCTCCATTAAAACACACAATACGAGTTGTTTCCTCTGGATATCCTGCTCTGACAGCAAAAATGATTTCATCTTTCCTTTTTTCCGCCTCTTTCTCTTCCAAGCAGAGCACAACATCCTCTACATCATGTGGACCAATCCGCCAATGTCCAAGCACTGCTCCTCTCCATTCGCCATCAATTAAAAGATACTGAAGAACTTCACTTCCTTTAAACCGGCCTTTCAGTTCATCAGAGTCTGCTCTGACTAAAAAATCTGATTTATCCAGCATAAATACAGACTGTGGCATCTCTTTATCCGTTAAATCTACATCCTTCTTCTGAATGAACCCTTCCCCCAGTCCATTCACTTCTACCTTTACAATTGCTTCCCTTTCCATTAACACGGTTAAAGCGCCTTGGATTGTTTTGCGCTTTAATTGGGCCCAGCCTTTAACTTGTTCTAAAGTAGCAAATACCATTACCTCCAAAAAACGCAACAGCATCTGGGCTGCTGCTGAAGTACTATCTAGCTCCCATTCTATCTCCGGCCACTCTGTTTTAAAATCAAACCAGCCTGTATTCCAATCCGTATCTATTTGTAACTCATAAACTAAAAAAGCTTCCTGCAATCTTTTTAAGGCAGCAGTAATTTCTCGTGCTTTAAAAGGCAGTTCCTCTTTCAGCTGATCCTTTGATATCCCGCCAGATTGTTGAATCATGGATAAAATCTCTTTTTGAAGCCCCGTCATTTTTGGAATGGGTTTTCGGAAAATCGTGCTATAAAGACTCAAATCATCTTCTAGTACGTATCCGATACGCCCACCTTGAAAACGACCTTTTACTAACTCATGTTTTTTACGTAAGCTTTCTGACAAGAAGGCATCATTAAAAGCTGTCCTATGCACCAGCTGTGGCGGTTTGCCTGGACGGCTATTAAAAACCGGCGCTACAGGCTGTAATTTCTGAAATAGCTGTTTATAGGCTTTGATATCTTGCCTATCTTCAAGCGGCTTTGTTAATCTTTGCCTTCGTAAGCGTTCACAAATAATTGTTTCCTTATTCAAAATTATATTCATCCCCAATCCTGTCTTCTATTAAACATAAAGGTCAAACATATTAATATCGTAACCAAGCTGCTTTAAATAGTTAAAGAATTGTCCCCGATGATGGAATAGGTGAGAAACTTCTTCCACGAGCCAATGCGCCTGTGTTTCCCCTTTTTCCAGGTAAAAGGGTTTCGTCTTTTTCGTTAAAAAATCTTCGTCTGACAAGGACAGCATGTAATTTTTGTACAATTGTAAGCCTTGATTCATCGCTTCAATCAGTCCCTCAGAAGATTCCAGCTTCTCATATTTTGATTCTAACTGTTGAATTGTCTCCTGATCCTTTTCCTGCCAAAGATTCAAGTCTACTTCTGGTATTGATGCGATGTGTTGCGCCAACTCTCTGAGATTGCGCATATTTTCTGCCGGCCGGTAATTCCAATCCTTCTCTTCCACCTTATTTAATAATCCTTCCATAGACCGGATACCAAGATCCAACTCTTTTAATAACTCGTCTCTTAAAATAGCTGCAGCATTCATTACGCTCATCCTTTCATTGTTTTTTCTACCCTATCATGGAATCATGACAAATCTTGTCATCATTGATAAAAATAGTTGAAAAATTAATGGTATTTCTCCAGCAGACCTTTTAACTTTCTTTTCATAAGGGTTATTGCTTCTTCTGGTTCTATAATTTGCGCTTCCCTGCCAAAATTCCAGACCAGATCAACAAAGTATGTCAGCTCGGTCTTTGGTATGTTCATTTTCACCCAGCCAGCTCCATCCTGCCGCTTCTGAACATGCCTTTCTAAATCCATTTCTGACATCGCCCGCCGTACTCCTTCTCGTGTTAACTCCACTGTAAACGGAATCGGGTCAGAAACCTCAGATTCTGATAGCTCAATCCAGTCCATCACGGATGAATAAGGCAATTCCTGTCCTTTTTCATTAGTAAGCTCCGCTTTTTTTATTCGATCTGCACGAAATAAACGAATATCCTCACGCAGAAAACAATAGGCCGGACAATACCAGAAACCATTATGACTGTACAAGCCGATGGGCTGAATCATTCTCTCTTTTATTTCCTTTTGGCTGTCATATTGAATCGTAAGCGTCGATTGATCTACCGCTGCATTTAATAATATATCCAGCTCATTTGCAGTCTGTACACGACTCGGATTCCAAAAAACAATCCGATCCTTCATCGTATCGATACGCATTTTCGCATCATTTGGCAGGTAGCTATATAATTTCTTTAAAACATAGCCTGTTTCTGTTTCAAATGGTAAAGCCCCGATAAATTGCAAAGATTGAAAAGCAAAATAAAGTGCGATGGCTTCCGACTCTTTTAATAAAACTGGAGGAAGCATCCGCTCGTTCAATACATAATAGCCGCCATCCGCGCCAACTTCTGAATAAAGCGGCACTCCCAGCTCACTTAATTCATCCAAATCTCTAAGAATCGTCCGGTAAGAGACATTAAATTCTTCGGCCAGCTCTCTCGCTGTGAATTTGCGTTTTACATTTACTGTCATCATTAGCTCGATTAAACGTTTGGTTTTCGACATGGGATTCCTCCATTTGAATGAAAAGTTGAGCATGGAAATAAATAATGCGCAATGAAGCTTCCCAACTTTCCTTTCAACTATTTTCCGGAATGGGCTTCTCCACCCAAAATCATATTTACCTGTTTCAGACTATCTACCATAAATGTGGGCTTCTCACCATTTAACTCTTCCAACGAACCATATCCATATGTAACGCCAATGGAATCTATGCCGGTTTGATTGGCTCCGATAATATCATGCTTTCTATCACCTATCATGATAAATTCTTCCAATGTATATTCTGGATAACTGTCTATAATATACTGGATAATCTCTGCTTTTGCAGATCTTGTCCCATCCAAATTGCTTCCTACAATGAGTTCAAAGTATGTACTTATTTGGAAATAATCTAGTATTTGCTCTGCGAAAACTGTCGGCTTTGATGTAGCAACTGCTAAAATAAACCCTTGTTCCTTCAGTAATCGCAAAAGCCCTGGCGTATCAGGGTATAACGTATTCTCATACATCCCTTTTTCTTTAAATCTTTCCCTATATAACTGGATTGCTTTTTGCGTATTCGCTTCATTAAAATGGTAATACTCAGCAAAAGATACTTGTAAAGGCGGACCAATAAAGCATTCCAGCTTATCCAGACTGGATTCCACAATATCCATTTTATTTAATGCATATTGAACGGATTTGATTATGCCTTCTTTTGGATCAGAAAGTGTTCCATCTAAATCAAATAGGATGATTTTATATTTCCCCATTAGAATCTACCTCTCTCATAAATTAACTTTATATCTTTTTTATTTTACCATTTATTTTATCACGGAAAACCGTCCGTAAAACTCCCGCTGAGTGAAGTTTCGTTTTATATTCAGATATTTCTATAAAATAGTTTATGCAGCATTTCATTCAGTCTGATTATGCTATACAATATAGACAGATAAAAAAGGGCGTGATACATATGATTGAGTTCGAAGCCAGATTAATAGCGATTCTCCAACAAGACAGCTATATCCTATCGATTTTACAAACAGTGGAAAGATTACAACTGAGTGATTGCTGGGTTGCTGCGGGATTAATCAGAAGTAAAGTTTGGGATACCTTATATGATTATCATACAAAAATAAATGATATTGATGTTATTTATTTTGACCAAACGGATATTTCTGAAGATACAGAGAAAAAACTAGAAGCGAAATTAGAAAAATGGATGCCTGGACAGCCATGGTCTGTGAAAAATCAAGCGAGGATGCATTTAAAGAATAATAACCTCCCTTATACCTCTTCCTTTGATGGTGTTTCTCACTTTCCTGAGACCCCCACTGCGGTTGCTGCACAGATATATCGTCATGAAATTAAAATAATGGCTCCTCATGGCTTAGACGATTTATTTCAAGGCATTGTCAAACCAACGCCGTATTATGTAAAAGGTACAAAGCTCCATTCTATTTATAAAGAGCGGATGCGTAATAAAAAATGGGATTCAGCCTGGAAAAATTTAATTATAAAATATTAATGCGATACATGAAAACTTATCCTTATCTTATTAATAAAAAACAGAACATTACATATTATTTACATTCTATTCATCCTCAGTTAAAGTCTTCCACCTACAATGAGGTTAGATTCAATTTCGAAGGAGGATGATGGAATGTTAAAAAAGCTTGGAGTGGCAGCGTTAAGTACCGGAATTATTTTTTCAGGAGTAAGTACCACAGCAGCGAGCGCAGACGAAAACAGCCAATTGAATAATAGCGGAGAAAATGGAGAGAAGGCGGAAAATATCATTTATATGATTCCAGATGGTTTTAACGCCGACTACGCCACCAATTATCGGCATTATAAAGGGGAGCCTGCCGTATGGGATAACCATTTGCAGGGAATGTATACTACATATTCCGCTGATTCCAATATTACCGACTCCGCTGCAGCAGGTACAGCTATGTCAACAGGTGTCAAAACGAATAATGGCGTTATTGGATTGGACCCTGAGGGTAACCCGCAGCAGACGATTTTAGAAGCATCACAGAACAAAGATATGTCAACGGGCCTTGTTGCTACTTCTACGATTACGCATGCCACTCCAGCTGCATTTGGGGCACATGTAGATGACCGGAACAATGAGACGGAAATCGCCAGACAATTAATAGACAACGAGATTGATGTTTTACTAGGCGGTGGTAAAAATAATTTCCTTCCAGAATCTGAAGGCGGAAAACAAGAAGAAACGAACCTACTCCAGCAAGCAGAAGAGCAAGGATATCAGCTTATTGAAAACCGCAATCAATTATTGGAAGCAGATATTGATTTGGAAAACGAAAATTTACTGGGATTATTCGCAGATGACGCCATGTCACCGGAGTTGCATCGTGATACGGAGGAAGAGCCCAGCCTTGCAGAAATGACGCAAACCGCCATTGATACCCTAAACAACGATGAAGACGGCTTTTTCTTGATGGTAGAAGGAAGCCAGATTGACTGGGCAGGTCATGACAATGATGCAGCATGGGCAATGACCGATGTAGGCGCTTTTGAAGAAGCAGTCCAAGAAGCGATTGATTTCGCTGAAAAGGATGGAAATACACTGGTTGTTGTTGGAGGAGATCATGAAACAGGCGGCATGACTGCTGGTGCCAACGGTTCGGGAACAGCAAATCCAGAATTGCTTCACAGTGTAACAGCGACTGGCGAGAACATCGCTGCAGAACTAAATGAAGACCGCTCTAACGCAAAAGAAGTGGTCGGAAACTATACGGATATGGAATTATCAGAAGAAGAAGTTCAAACCATCCAGGAAGCGGAAGACCCTAAGATGGCAATCAACGCAGTTATCAGTGCAAAGGCCAATGTTGGATGGACAAGCACCAACCACACAGGCGTGGATATTCCCGTCTACGCATATGGGCCAGGAGCTGATCAATTTTCAGGATCACTCGATAATACAGATTTACCAAAAATCATCGCAGATGCGGCAGAAATAGAACTAGGCGGCGAAATAAGCCAAAATCATCCTGAAGAAGCCTATACAGTTAAGCCTGGAGACACCTTATTTGAAATTGGCCTAAAATATAATTATTTATGGACAACATTGCAGGAAATCAATCAATTTCCAAATCCGCATTTGATTTATCCAGGCGACGAAGTGTATTTTAAATAAGTGTCTAGACAAAATTTAGATGCAGCTTATTAGCTGCTTTGAAAATCCCTGTGAATACGAGTTTATTACGTACTCGGTGATTCACAGGGATTTTTGAATACCTTAAATAAATGAATTTTTAATTTTACTCAGACAAAATCTCAACAGTAAATCCGCCCGGAGCCTCCACATAAAACGTATATCCATGAGATTCAATGGGTGAATCTACTTCATAACCATCCTCTTTCAACAGTTTATTTATTTGATTTACTTTCTCTCTGCTTTCTTGCGGGAATCCAATATGAAAGGTTTTCGGATATTGAACATCTTTCCCTTTCATCAGCGTCAAAACGAATTGATTATCGTCAAACATAGCTGCAAATCCTTTGCCACGACTGTTCACACATGTCATTTCAAGGTATTTCTCCAGAAATTCCCGCGAAGCTTCCACGTCGTTTACTGTTAGGTTTAAATGTTTTAATTGCATACGATCCCCTCCTTACAATGAATAAAATTTCCAGCATTGAAATAATAGCTGTTTGACAAGTATACCTGAAGCAAGCGTACAACCTTAAACAGAGCGATATTTTTTCACAGAGAAAAAATAACAAATTCCGCCTATCATCCAAAACGGCTCCCAAAAAACCAATCTCCAAAAGGTTGCATGGGCTTCTAAATCCATATCCAACATAGCAAATGCACTCATTGAAATCGTGATAAAATTTAAGAATCCATACATAAATAAGAATACGCCTGCAAGCTTTGCTAGGTAATAAAGCGCCTTGGCGATAACAGCATTTTTCCATGAAACGAGCAGCAGCAATAGCAATAATGCGCCTAATAATTTCACAAAGCCCGTCAGCCATACAATTCGAACAAAGGAAGGTTCCGGATCAAGCGACATTTCGTAGATTGCTCCGCCCAGAGATCTGACACCAAGCATTCCGCCCATCGCCCAATAAAAGCTCATACCGGCAAAAAGAACCGTCCAAATAATGCCTAAAATAAGCCATCCTCGATTGACCAGCAAATAAATGCTCCTCTCTGCTCTGTTATTCTTTGTACAAATAAAAAAGAATCAAGAATTGTCGGTTTACATCCATTCCTGATTCTCCATATCCTTCTTCTGCTTACTGCTACACTCGTAACATCCCCCGGAACCCACGGGAACCATAATAGGATTCCGCGCCATTATGATATACGAAAACATGACCAAAACGGAAATCACAAAAAAGTGCTCCGCCTCGTTCTCTAATATCCGTCGGTGTCTTTACCCAGGTTGATGTTTTCGCATCAAAAGTTCCAAGCTTTTGGAGTTCGCGGTATTGGTCTTCTGTTAACATTTCAATGCCCATATCCGTTGCCATATCTATCGCACTATTTTCCGGTTTGTGCTTCTTTCTTGATTCTAATGCAGCCCGGTCATAGCACACACTTCTGCGTCCTTTAGGGCTTTCTTTCGAGCAGTCAACAAAGATATATTCTTCTCTTTCTTCGTCATATCCAATTACATCCGGCTCGCCTTCCGTTCTTTCCATTTCATATAGGGAGATTAATTTATCAGAATGCTCCTCCAGCTTGGCTTGAATCGGATTCCATTCCAGGCCTTGATGCCGCTCCGTATTCTTTTCAAAACGTGCCTTTAATTTTCCCAGTAATTCTTCCTGTTCCACTTGTGAAAGCTCTTTTTTATTTTCTGCTGTCATATTTAGTCTCCTTATACTTTAAATTATTTCATCTAAACTTATTATATCCATTTAGGAAGGTTATTTCATTTTTTATCTTAAATTTTATTACCCCGAAAAATGATTTAGTTTAGATTACACAAGAAATTAAGAATCAGGATTCATTTTATAAATATGCTCCCTTAATTGCTTCTCCCACAGCTCCCGATTTTCCCTTTCTGCCAAACTATGTACATAATCAACTATTTCTATAAATCCCGCTTCATTCGGATTCAGTCCGCCGACTCTAGTCGTGGAATCTGTTAAATGGACGTCGACATAATAAAAGCTCCCATCAACGGAGTCATCATCTGATACATCTTCGGGAAGCTGCCAGAAGCTATCTTCTATCAGACTTTTAATCTTTTCCACTTCTTCTTCAGATACACTTGTTTCATATACTGGAGCATCTTCACCTATTTTTATATCATCTGTCTGTTCTGTATGCAGCGTCAGCTTCCCGTTTTCATAAACAGCATAGCTTACCGGGTAAAAATGTCTGTATTCATCTGTCCCTGCAGAAATAGAGGTTACTGTGATAAAAGGTCCGTCTGTTTCATAATCTCTTTTTTCATTGCAGCCGGCCAGAATAATGAGGGAAACAAGGATACTCAGAGTAAGATATATACCTTTTTTCATTTTTCCTTCACCACTTTATGCGGAATAATTATATTTAAGGTTCGTTTCTCTAAGTATAAAACAAAACTTTATTCAGCGGGAGTTTTTCTTTTCTCCCGCTGAATGAGTCTGATTAAGTCAAGGAGCCAGTTCACCTGATTTCCTATCCAAATAAATATATTTTCCTTCTTTATACAGAGTGGGGAATTTTATGGGCGTTTCCCTGTGGTAAAAGTTAATTATCCCAAATAGCGATGATAGATATTTTTTGCTTCCATCTCGTCCATCGTCCCATGAACCAATGCTCTCCCGTCCTGAAACAGTACAATACGGAAGGAGTCCACTTCAAACGAAAGCAGATAAGGGTTTTGAAACAGCTTGATTTGGTCATTCTTCTGCAGCTCTTTGGCTACTTCATTCAAATCTGTTTGTTTACGCTGCGGACGGAGCTGGACGGTATTTCTGCCGCATAACACAGCGGTTTTCAAACGAGAATCATAAGCTAGGTTGGGATAGCTTCTTTTCTCTGAGCATGATGGACAATCCGCTTTGCGTAAGGAAGCTACATCTATTTCCACATGCTCATTGTTCCAAAGGTCAAAGGAAATGAGCTTTCCTGATAAAGCCGCTTCGTTACCGGTCAATAGCTTTAACGCTTCTGTTACCTGCTGGGAGACCACCTTTTGCACAACCGGCTGGATAACGCCGACACTATCGCAGGTAGCGCCATTAACTGGAATGTATTCCTGCAAGCATTGCAGACAGGGCGTTTTTTCAGGAACCACCGTGAAAGTAACTCCATAGCTTGCTACAATCGCTCCATAAATCCATGGTTTCTGATATTTTTGCGCCATATCATTCAGTAAAAGCCTTGTCTCAAAATTATCCGTCGCGTCGATAATGAGATCTGCTTCAGGCACTATTTTCCGCAATCTATCCACCTCAGCATCTCCAACAATCGCATCTATTTTGACATGGCTATTCACTTCAGAAAGCCGTTGTCTGGCAGCAATGGCTTTGGGCATTTTCTGTTCCATATCCTTTTCACTAAACAGCTGCTGCCGCTGCAGATTACTTTCTTCTACATAATCCCGGTCAATTAATGTTATGTGGCCAACGCCCGCACGCGTCAAAGCTTCCGCGCTGCTCGACCCTAGTGCGCCTGCACCGATAATCAGCACATGGCTTTGACCCAGCTTCTCCTGACCAGACTCGCCGATTGGCGCAAATAATATCTGACGATGATAACGATTAGTTTCCAACACTGATCCCTTCCTCCGGGCTGCTGGCTACAGCATAATCTTTCATCGCAATCCTTCCCGCTTCATACCCCAGTCTTCCTGCTTCTATTGCATATTTCATTGCCTCTGCCATTTTTACAGGGTCATGTGCTCCGGAAACAGCTGTATTCAATAAAACACCATCTGCGCCCAATTCCATGGCATACGCTGCATCAGCAGGCGATCCAATCCCTGCGTCGACAATAACAGGCACTTTTGACTGCTCGATAATAAAAGAAAGATTTAATGGATTGATGATTCCTTGCCCGCTTCCAATGGGAGAAGCTCCAGGCATCACGGCGTGGGCTCCTGCTTCCTCCAGTTTTTTTGCTAATACCACATCATCTGAGGTGTAAGGAAGCACTGTAAAACCTTCTGCCACCAGTTCTTCTGTTGCTTTCAATGTCTCTACCGGATCAGGCAGCAACGTTTTATCACAGCCAATGATTTCTACTTTCACCATATCACACCGTCCCGAAGCGGCCGCTAATTTAGCAATTCGCACCGCTTCCTTCGCATCCTTTGCCCCTGCTGTATTTGGTAAAAACGTATAGCGGTCCACATCGATTTTTTCTAAAAAATTGGGCAGGGAGGGATCATAAATATTCATCCTTCTGACAGAAAAAGTGAGTACTTCTGTCTCTGATTTATCTACCGCCTGTTTTTGAATATCAAAATCCGGATATTTTCCCGTTCCTAAGAATAAACGTGATTTAAATTGATAGTTTCCAACTGTAAGCATTTGCTTAACCTCCTCCAACAAAATGAACAATCTCCACCTTGTCTCCATTTTCCAACACTGCTTTTTCATGCTCTTCCTTCTGTAATATCTGCTGATTATGCTCGATAATTAAAGGTTTATCTTCCAATCCCAGAAAGTCGATTAAGCCTTTGACATGCTTTACCTCTTCCTGTACTTCTAATCCATTGCCATTCACTGTAATTTTCATGTTGATTCACCTGCCTTTTCCAACTTATTATTTTGACGGCCCGCATAAAAGCAATCATAATAAAGCGGGGAAACCGGCTTATTTTCTATTAAATCTGCCATATAAATTCCCGTGATAGGCGATAGTAAGATGCCGTTTCGATAATGTCCCTTTGCCGCATATAAGCCTGGGATTCCCGGAATCTCGCCCAAGTATGGCAGTTCATCAGCTGTAGACGGTCTGATGCCTGCCCACATTTTTCTTATCCTCGCCTCTGCCAGCTCCGGAACCATTTTTTGCGCTCGTGACAGCAGTCTCTGGACACTTGCAGCATGGACATGCTTATCCATTTTCCCTGGTATGGAGGAGGCTCCAACAATTACCTTTTTTCCCTGCTTCGGAACAAGGTAACAGCCATCCATCCAAAGTGTTGATTGAAACAGCTTCTGAGCCAGTTCTAACAGCAGACATTCGCCCTTCACCGGAATCGCAGCATAATCTGCAGGCAGCAGCTCATCTCCGAAAGCTCCTGTTGCAACAATAACCTGGTCCGCTTCATAGATTGCCTCTGTTGTCCGGACACCATAAACCGTCTCATTTTCCATCAACAGCTCATTAACGCTTTCCTGCTCATGCAACACCGCACCATGATGAGATGCAGCCAGAGAAAAGGCTTTGGTGAGATGAGGGGCGGAAACCTGGCCATCTTCCGGCAAATACAGGACAGCACGAAGATTCTCCGTCAGACTTGGCTCCATCTTTTTCGCTTCTTCTACTGATAGTAAATACGCAGGGTTATCCGCTTCCCGCTGGAAGGACGCGATGGTTTGCAGCTTGCTGTATTGCTGCTGATGAAAAGCAAGCTTCATGATTCCTTTATGAATATATTGAATATCTACTCCTGTCGCTTCCTTCAGCTCCTCGGATAAATTTTTGAATAGCGCTCTGCTCTCCTGTGCAAACCGAAAAAGCGGACTGTCTTCTGTAAACTCTCCTTGAGCCCCTAACATACCTGCCGCGGCACTGGAAGCCTCGCAGCCGATTTGATTCCTTTCAATAACCAGCACCCGATTGCCTCTTTTGGCCAGCTGATAAGCAATAGAGCAGCCAATAACTCCGCCGCCGACAATGATTTGATCAAACTGTTTATTCATCTTCTCCCTCCTTTCCACGAATTCAACGCTTGCCGGTAAGCACTGACAGTTCGGACCGGATCCTCTGCCTGCCAAATACCAGACATGACCGCGATGCCGGCGGCTCCTGCTGCAGTTACTTCTTTCGCTCGCCCAGGAGTAATCCCGCCAATAGCATATACCGGCACAGAGAGCGCGTTAGTCATTTTCTGTAGTTCCGTTAATCCTCTGGGCTGCTGATTGGCTTTGGACTTGCTGGAATAAATATGGCCATACAGCACATAATCAGCTCCCTCCTGCTGCGCCTGCTCTGCCTCTGCTAAAGAATGAACAGACTTTCCTGCTTTCAATTTAGGGAAGCTTTCTTTTACAAGGGGAATGGAAGGGCTATGATACGCCAGCTGAACACCTGCACACTGCTTTATCACGGCAATATCGACTCTATCATTCACTATTATTTTCTCTAATGGCAATCCGATATTTTCTAATGCACCGATGATTTCCAGAATGTCCTTCGCTGTCTTGTTCTTCTCTCTGATATGCAAATAATCCATCTCAGCCTGAATCCGTTTCACTAATTGCAAATGCTGCTCGGAAAAATTGCCATCACTGATCAGATGCAGCTGCTTGTCTATCTTTATCGCCCCCTTTCTTCCATTTTTCTTGCTTCAGGGTCGGCCAAAGAACGAAAAAGACCACTTATCCAGCTCGGGATAAGTGGTCCTGATTATATACAAATTCATTGTTCGAATGATATATCGTCATGTTCCTGCCACTTCCCTACGCTAGTGTTAACCAGATCAGGTTCAAAGGGTCCGAGTATTCGTCTCAGCCAAAGGCTCCCCTAGTGTTGCTTATTTAATTTTCAGATTACAACTAAAGAATAACATATAATTTTTTATTTTCAAAGATATTCTTTCAAAAGTGTTTAGTGTTTTATCAAGGAAATGTTAATTCATTTTCAAATGAGGTCTCTTACCCAATCACCTGAACAACATTCCCTTCATTATCTTTCATGTATGTTTTAACAATTTTTACAGTCAGCTGTTCAAACGAGAATAGTTCTGCCACACCTTCTTTAGGAATCAGCTTCTCACTCAACTCGATTGTACTCTGCTCATCTAAAATCAGGCGCACCTTATCCTTCTCCATTGCATATTTTGACTTTTCCCCGGGCTCTATGGCAACGACAATATCAGGACCTGCCAATGTCAGAGCCTTTCCCTTCAAGAGACGTCCTCGCAGCACTTTACTAATGGTTTCCGTTTGCTTTGCCCCCAGAGTCAGCATTGCTGGTTTTTTTCTGAACAAACCCTTTTTTTCTGGTGTCCATGCTAAATTATCGTTAAATAAAAACCCTGTATTGGATCCTTCCCGTTCTCTTCCTTCGTCAACTTTTTGCGAGACATCAGCATGATTTAGTAAAGAATCTCTTTTTAAATCAGTGATAAACGCAGGCATATACGGAGAGCTGGCAGAGAGAACACCTAATGTATTCCACGTCTGCATTGCTTCAAGCTCATCATTTGTGATACCGACCATCTGCAGAAATTGCACTTGGCCATTTTTTGTTTCTATTGTACCTAGCTCAGAATCCGTAATAAATGCCAATGCGGTTAATGCCGTATCTGATTCCAAACAGATAGGACCGTTTGCATCCATATAGTCTCCATTTTTGAAAACATTCCCGCTATTAAAAACATATCTCCCCAAATTCTGAAGCAGATTAAGCGCCCACGCTGGCGGTTCTTCTTCCCCTTCTTCTCTTTTCAATCTGAACGTTAATTCAAATCCAAAACCGCTGATCTCTGGATTATCGGTTTCTTTTTCGTAAATCTCTGAAAATCCATATGTAACTATATGCCAGTTTAAGCCTGGCGTTTCTGATTGATAAGCGCTGATTCCATCTAATGGATCCGGCCCGCCCAGCGAATAAGAGATCACTGTTCCATAATGCTTCGGTTCCTGCTTCCCATAAATTGCTTCCATTGCATTATCAATTGCATCCCAGCCGGCTGCTTTTACTTCTTCATTCATTAAATTCCTCCTCTGCTTCCCTTTCCAAAAAGACGATTTTTTCTTTCTAAAACACTACCCCTTTGTCGAAATACAAAACATCTCTGCAAAATCAGTGACGATGGTTTTTTCAGGATTACGCTTCACATCATATCTCATTTTCTCTAACCCTTCTTGATAATCCTGATCATCAATCAACGTTAATATGGATATGTCTCTATTCTCTGCATAACCCAGATAATCCGACACCCTGATTTTTTCTAAACGATATGCCATCTGCAGCTCTGTGTTAACCCCCCTTGCGGAAAGCTCATCAAAAATAACTTCCTTTTCCCAAAACCTTTTTACATCCTCATCATATGCTGTTGGAAAATAATGATATACCCACCATTTTCTCATATCATGGACAGCAATATTATGCAGCTTGTATACACCGTTTTTCTTCAAGACACGATATATTTCATCAAGCGCTGCTTCCTTCTTTAAAAAATGATGAAAAGCATAGTTATTGGAGATATAATCAAACTTTTCATTCTCGTAGGGCATATCTTCAGCTAAACCATGCACGAGAGAGACATTTTTTAATTTGTTCTTCGCCTTTTTCAACATATCCTCTGAAGCATCAAGACCATACCAGTTCATGTTTCGGCTATCAAAACCGTTTGTTTGAGCATCAAGATAAATCCCTGTCCCGCACGCTAAATCTAACACGTGATACATTGATTTAGGGTATTTATCTTGATACTCCTTTAAATTCTTATCAAATTGCATTTCATCTAATCGATATGTATTGTCCTCATATTTATCAGCAATTTGCGAGTAATCAGTTATTTTCATATTGTTTATCCCTGCCTTTTGATTATTAGGAAGAATTTAAATGCAGTATAAAGCCATTATACTTGTTTTCTCTATGTTTTTAAAAACTTACTATTCCCCTAATTCATGAAGCAACGTCTTACTGCTTTCCGGAAATGCAAAAAAGACAGCACCATTCCAAATGAAAGGTGCCATCTTTTCTAATAGCATAAATTATTGATTTCCTTTTTTAACCCATTCAGCCGCTGTCACTGTACGTTGTGCCTGATGCTTAACTGTCGCTTCCACATCTTCCACCATTTTTCCGTCTTGATCAACAGTGACACTTGTACCATAAGGATTTCCGCCAGCTGCAAATACAGATTCGTCCGAGTAGCCTGGAGGTACAATGATAGCTCCCCAGTGCATCATGCTCGTGTACAACGACAGGATCGTCGCTTCCTGGCCGCCATGCGGATTCTGTGCAGAAGACATCGCACTGACTACTTTGTTCACTGTTTTTCCGCTAGCCCAAAGTCCGCCTTGGATATCCAAGAATTGCTTCATTTGAGAAGGCACATTACCAAAACGCGTTGGCGTGCTGAAGATAAGTGCATCTGCCCATTCAATATCTTCTGAAGATGCAACAGGAACATCCTTGGTTGCTTCCACAGTTGCTTTCCATGCCGGATTTCCTTCAATAGCAGATTCTGGAGCTAATTCCTGCACTTTCAATACTCTTACTTCCGCGCCATTCGCTTCCGCCGCTTCTGCTGCCCATTTTGCCATTTGGTAGTTCGTACCGCCCATACTATAAAAAATAACTGCTACTTTTGTGTTTGTCATCGTTTCTATCTCCTTTGATTCATTTGATTTTCCAAATAATTTATTTAAAAATCCCATTTCTAACACCTCTTTAAAATATTTCCCTTTTTCTTCGCCAGAACCATCTCCTTTATTGGAGCGCTGCATCCCAATATCTAACTGTTCTTTTTATGCCTCATTTCAGCTTTTTTATACTTAGTGAAAAAATAACCGCTTTTTGAGACAATTCTGCTTCCAACTGTGTTTCATTTAGTTACCTATCATCACGCTTCTTTCTAAAATTATATTTAATCAAACTATAATTAATTCATTTATTTTTAATTCAATATAAATTATATGACGTACTTTTTATTTTGTCAACACATTATTTAAATCATTAGATAAACGATTGAAAAATAGGAAATGAAGCAACAGATGAAAATACCCGTATAATTTCATAGAAATCAGAGAAAATAACAATAAGATACCTTAAATAACAATAAAGTAATCGGGGGTGCTCTAGATGAGCCAGCCATATCAATGTCCCAGATGTAAAACAAACCGGTCGCGTTTCAATGTCATTGAACAAGTAGCGAATCCGGTCAAATTAGATGCCAGCACAGGAGAAGTATTAAATGATTACACGCAGGAGCCGCTGGAAGTATTTCACATCGCCTATAATGGGCCTGAGAGAAGAATACAGTGCGGAGCATGCGGCTTGATCGAGGATGAAAATACGTTTGTAAATACAAAAGCACAATAACTACACGACGGAGGTTGAATATAAATGACGAAAAACCGAAAAGGACCAAAACAGCAGGAACAACCTAATTTGCCGCAAAGTCCAAAGCAGCCTTATGGCGAACCATTGGCAGGTTCTCATAAAGTGAAGAATAAAAATCATTCCAGACAAAAAAATAATGCATCGCATGATATGTGACGCATGAATGGTTTATACCATATACAAAACAAACGTTGTAAAGCCTGTAAGGGTCAATTGCTTTGTATATGGTAGAGAACTTTCATATCTTTGCCTCTTTAACTTTACATTGACCCCATTATTTACTTCATTATCTTACTTTATCACCTTTAGCTTTTGTTACCCCTGTTAACTTTATAACATTAATTTTTATTGTCTATTAAAGATTGTAATGTTTCTTCCAGCCCATTTTGAAAAGGAGTTGCTGGAATCGTGCCAATCCGCTTTTCATATTTATCTCCACTCAAAATAAATCCCTCTTTAGTAAGGTACATGATTTCAACAATTTCTCTCATAAATGCATCAAACAAACCCATCCATCGGATAACATTTTTAGTCAGAGGAATAACCACCTTCTGATTTCCTGTTACTTTCCGAGCAATTCGAATAATCTCTTTACCTGAAATCAATCCAGCACCTGGTATGTTCCAATTCTCACCATAGGAATCGTCTTTATCTGCTATATTCACAATCATCTTAGCAGCATCTGGCAAATAAACATATTCACGGGGCGTTTGTAAATTACCAATAAAAATGGACATTTTACCTGCAGCCATTCCATCAAGTGTAGGCTGCAAGTAAGAATTTTGTGAAGTTGGGCCATAATAATCTGGCAACCTGACAATTAAAGCTTTTGCTCTTTTCCATTTTCCGCTGAATATCAATTGTTCGAAAGCTACTCTAAGTTTACCTTTTTTTGTATGTGGATGTTGAGGATGGTTTTCATCTCCTTTCGCAACTTGGTGTCCATATACATAAATGCCATCAACAATCACGATTCTTTTCCCCAAAGTATCAGCGGCTTTCATCACACTTTCTCCCAGCGGCATCAATTTTTTCGCCATTTCCTGATATGGAATATTAGCACACTGAAAGATAACATCTGCATCTTTAGCAGCTTCCACAATCGTTTGACAATCAAATATGTCTCCCAGCTGATAGGTAAGATTCAAATGATGATTGTGTTCTGCCATTAATGCTTCCAATTTATTTTGAGAGCGTCCGAAGGCAATGACCTCTCTTCCTCTGTCTAATAGTTCTGAAACCATAACTTGACCAGTACCCCCGGTTGCGCCTAATACAATTGCTTTTTTCATTTTCAATACTCCCTTCTTTTAGTTATTGATCAATCAATAACTAAAAAGCAAAAATAATTTCCATGTTACATCTTTTACGCCTATTAAGGTATTACCTTCAATATAAGCTTGATAAATAAAAGAATTAATCCCAATATGTGAACAATACAATCACAGCGACAGCAATGCCTAATCCGACAGATAAAGTGGAAACAGCATGTTCCTTTTTATTTTTCACCACCATTTTTTCAACCTCCTTTTGATTATTGATTAGCAACTAATTAATCCAACCAGCTGATGATACAAACAGCAATAATTCCAATAAAAACATAATCTACCTTACGTAATTTCACATTCTCACCCCCTAAATTATTTATTGATTAATCAATTACTACCTTACAAAAATAAATAATCAACTTAGATTGATTATTTATTTTGCTTTCTCATCAATAAGCTCGGGAAGGTCTAAGAAATAAGAAATATTACATAGCATTCCTCTTGCCAAAAACGTACTGGCTTCCCTTTCTGCATCCTTTATTCCGGCAGACTTGAATCTTTCTAACGTATAGCTTCTAATGTCAGATAGTCCTTTTTTTGCAGTGTCCTGTATCGGCTTTTCTGTTACGGAAATTCCTATTACCTGCAAAGCAATTTCATTAGGATATAATTCGGACAGTTCTTCATAGGCTTCAATCATTTTTTCAACGAGCTGTTCCGGGCTTGCTTCCACATTTTTAAACGTTTGCAGAATCCTTTCAAATGCCCGATCTAAGGCAGCAACGAATAACTCTTCCTTTGTTTTAAAGAATCGAAAAACATACGGCTGAGAGATAGCTGCTTTTTCCGCAACATGAGCGGTAGTTGCGTTATAATAGCCTTTTTTTGCAAATACTTCTAATCCTGCCTCCAGAATTTCTTCTTTACGATTTTCCTTCTTTGATTTCACCATGATAGTACACCTACTCAAAAATTTAGTGATTAATCAATCACAAATAAATATTAACGTTATTTTCAGATTCATGCAAGCACTTTGTAATAATTTTTAATGAAAAATGTTAAAAACATCCCCTCTCCCATTACTCGTCTTCTATTCCAGCAGACGTTTTTATATCAGATAGCTCATTTATATTTTATAATGAAGTTCATTGGTAAACTGAGCTCGATAGCCATCATCATCACCTACTATCAGTTCCAAGAACACATTTTCAAGAAAATGTGTTCTCTGCTAATTTGGAAACAGACAGCAATATTATTTACTTCCTTTTGAGCTTCTCGATTGAAGCCTCATTCACCTAAAAATACTGCAGCATCATCCTCGGAGAACTCATAGGAACCTTTTCACTTCTCCGCTTGCAGCTCAAAATGGCGCATCCTGTATGCATTCATAGCTGTTTCTCCAAGCGTATCCATCAGATTATGATTGGCATATGCACCTACAATTGCACCAAACCCTGGAATGAGCTGCAGCATTTTCACCAAATCAATATAATCGCGATACTCCTGCTGGAAAACACGCCAATCCATATCAACCAGCTTCCCTTTCTCCTGCTCCCAATTTTCGATAATATAAAACGTATCCTTCCGTTTTTCATCACTGGAAAATGCAAGCTGAAAAACATGGAGAATAAATAGCCGTTCCTCATATTCATTTGCATCATAGCCATAGACTGCTGCCGATTCAAACAAAAATTTCATCTTGATTGACAATAGAAGCGGAAAATCTGCAAGTCCAAGGAAAATCCCCCCTGCACCTGTTCCTGCTCCTTCAACAACTGCAGTTTTACGATAAGAAGCCAGCTTTTCTTTGGCTATTTGATCCCTTTCAAACAAAGAAAGCTCGGTTGGTTCAGGTTTCTTCGTTGTTATATTGGAACCGGCCAGCGTCGCTTTCACCATATTTTTAATACTATCTGTAATGATACGATGAGCCTTTTCAGGAATCATGTTATTCATTTTCTTTTGTGCTTTTTTCGATATCTGATTAAAAAGACTGGATTTTTTCAAAACTTTATTACGCCAAACTCGGAGTTCTTCATACACGATTGTTTCGTAATCCATATTCAAAAACCTGCCTTTTCTTTTCTATACTTTATTCATACGTTTTAATCAAGAAAGAGTTTCAGTTATGGGTTGAATGAAGCTTTTAACTAGCAAAGATGCAAGAAAGTATCACTGAACTTGTATGATTCAGCCTTTAGGAAAGATTGAAAAATCTTAATTCGTCATGAATTAAGATTTTCGTCTATCATTTTTTTCTGTCCACTCATCAGCTAAAATCGCCATCTCAATCAGCGTCCAATATTCATCTCCCATTTTTGCCGCATCCTGTAAGATTCTTTCTCTCCGAAATCCAGCTGCTTCATAGCATTTAATAGCTGATACATTAAAATCAAACACACCCAAAGTAACCTTATGTAAGTTTAATTTTTCAAATGCAAATGTTAATGCTGCATGTATAATCTGAGCACCATACCCTTTTCCTCTGCTGTCAGCAGCGCCAACCAATACCTTGCCAATTCTTGCTGAATAATTATTTCTATCCACTTTCCCCAGCGAAACATGTCCTACGATTTCATTCGTCGCATTATCAATCACTTTAAATATGTATTTAAGGGCTTCTGGTTGATTTGCCCCCTCTATATACGCTTCCAACTGTTCTTTTGTCAAAGGATAAGTGAATGTCGGACCGCTCCACTGTACAATAAATGAAGCATCAGGCACCCAATCAATTAATTGCTGGAAATCTTCTTTTGAAAAATATGCTAATCGAATCAAGTCAAAAGCTCCTTTTCACTCTTTTCTGCATAAACCCGCTGAAAACTCCCAAGAAAGCAAAGGCACACAATACATATATCTATTCTTCTGCAGGGTTTTCCGGTCCGTTAAGCTCTAATTGATAAAAAGCTAAATCTCTCCATTGCTTAAATTTAAAGCCAGCTTTTTTTATTGTGCCCGCATGCTCAAAACCGAATTTTTCATGCAAGGCAATGCTTTTTTCATTTGCAGCATCAATGCCGGCAATCATTGTCATATATTCTCTTTCCCGGGCGACAGCGATAATTTCTTGCATCAATAAGCTGGCAATTCCTTTTTTCCGATAGCTCTTGTCCACATACACAGAATGTTCAACGGAATATTTATAAGCCGGCCAGTCTCTGAAAGGCCCGAATGTAGCAAATCCCGCCACGTTTCCATCCTGTTCACAAACAAATATGGGATAACCTGCATCCTTTTTCTGCTTATACCATACTTCTCTGTTCTCCAATGTTTGCGGTTTATAAGAATAAACAGCGGCAGTATGCACGATGGCGTCATTATAAATCTCTAAAATGGCTGATAAGTCATTCGTCGTTGCTTCTCTTATCATTTTATTCTCCCTTTCACAGCGGTTTTATCGATAGTGTGGAATTATCTCAGCAGCACGTTGATAGGTGAACTGTTTTATCCACCAAAAGGTATTCTTCTGTACTTAATCAGAACATTTCCCCCTCATAAAAAGAGCTTGGCATTGCTTCAAAATCATATTCTCGCAGTTCCTCCAAGGTGACATTGGCATGAGCTCCTTCATGCACCATCAAGTTGCTGTCCTCGCCTAGATGAACTGCAATAAACGGTTTATTCGTTCCATAAGCGTAACCTAATTCAAATGCTGTTCCACTATCTGAATAATTCCCATGATAAACGCCAACAACGATTTCCGCCCAATCAATAAACTTTTTATCATTGGTAAATGTTGCAATCGACCAATGCCGGCTTCCTTCCTCCAGATGATCCATTTGGTTTTTTCGCGGTGAAAAAACATCCAATCCTTTTGCTTCTAAAATTTGTTCCACTTCTTTCAAAGGCTCCATCTCTTTTTCATTAAAGAATGGGCTTGCTAAATAGACTCTCATATTTTGACCTCCATATGTATAATAAATACCATTCAGTTAAAAACGGCATGCATGTTTAAGTATATCCTTATTATCCGGCTTACTCAAAATTTGATGCTGTTATCCTTCCATCGGTGACTTGAGAATGAACATTTATTAAACAATTTAGTTTGCATGCTAATACATCCAATATAATACAACTAATACACACGGATTTAATCTACAAGTTCTACTTTAGGAGGAAGCGCCATGGAACAACATGTAAAAGATAGCTGGAATGCAGATTTATACGATGGGAATCATTCCTTTGTGTCAACGTTTGGAAGTCATTTATTAGAGCTTTTATCTCCCGTAGAAGGTGAACAGATTCTTGATGTTGGATGTGGTACGGGAGATTTAGCCAATAAAATCAATCAGCAGGGCGCCGCTGTAACCGGCGTAGATAAATCAGAAAATATGGTGCACAAGGCAAACGATAAATATCCCGATATAACGTTTATGCCAAAAGATGTTTTAGAACTCGAATACAACAATGATTTTGATGCCGTTTTCTCTAATGCAACACTTCATTGGGTAAAGCAGCCCAAAGAAGCACTTCAATGCATCTATAACAGCTTGAAACCCGGCGGAAGATTTATTGCAGAGTTTGGCGGTAAAGACAATGTTCAAACGATTACAAATGAAATCATCCAACAGGTTAAAAAAGCTGGAATCCCCTATACATCAGAACAGTTTCCCTGGTACTTCCCAAGCATAGGAGAGTACACTGCACTAATGGAGGAAACGGGATTTAACGTAACCTTTGCCCAGCATTTCAATCGGCCGACACCCTTAGAGGGAGACCACGGCCTGAGAAATTGGATGGAAATGTTCTGCGGAAATATCTTTGAAAATCATCCGGAAGCTATCAAAGAACGTGTGATGAAACAGGTAGAAAATAACTTAAAGGATGTCCTGTATCAAGAAGGACAGTGGATTGCAGATTATAAACGACTTCGTGTCGTCGGGATAAAGCAAGGCGGCATACCTGCTAAATAAATTTTGATTAAATAGACAGAACAGGAATCTATAAAAAGAGGGCCATATAGATTCCTGCCTCCCCTATACTTCTCACCAATCCTCTATTCAACGAAACGAAAATAATTCTACCGTCTCTTTTCCCGAAAGCATATTCTTCACGTTAAACTGATTCTTCCTGACTTCCTCATCGCCAATGATAATCACGTTTCGTATGTTTTCTTTATTCGCCCTGTCAAGCGCCTTACCGACCTTTTTATTGCCTAATTCCACCTCTACGTTATATCCTTTATCCCGGAAATATGTTGACACAGACAGCGATTCTTTTTGTCTTCCCAGAGGAATAATATAATAATCCACCTCTCTTCCAGCAGGTTGAATTCCTTCCGCAGCCATCGCTGTATAAATCACATCCAGCCCAAAAGAAATTCCAACGGTAGAGACAATTTCATCTGTTCCTATCAGTCCGCCGATTGCATTATCATATCTTCCGCCGCTCCCGATGCTTGACTTCATCGAATCATCCGCTAAAAACATTTCATAAACGGTGCCTGTATATATTTCTAGTCCCCGTGCCAGAAACGGATTAAATATACATTGGTCGCTAATATCCAAATAATCAAGATACGATTTCAGCTCTTTTAGTTCCTGCAATCCCTGTCTGACTTGTTCATTTTGATTAGATAATGATTCAAAGCGGGTAAAGTCTGTATGATAGCCTGCCGTCAAAAATTGTTTAATGGAGCGGACCGCATCATCTGACACCCCTAGTTCAGCAAGCTCGGCTATAACTGCGTCCACCCCTATCTTCTTCAGCTTATCCAAAATCAGCACCACTTTATTGATTTTCGCATCCGCTACACCAAACACTTCCAATGCTCCGGTTAATAATTTCCTATTGTTATATTGAATATTCACCTGCATTCCGAGTTTGTCAAAGGCATCCAGCGCCATCATCATTAATTCTGCTTCAGCCATTTGTGAATCTGCGCCGACAATATCCACATCACACTGGGTAAATTCACGCAATCTGCCTGTTTTTATGGGTCCGTCCCGAAATACTTTACCAATTTCATACCGCTTAAATGGCAGCTTCAATGTCGGATTCATTGCAGCCACCTTAGCAAATGGAATCGTAAGGTCATAGCGCAATGCTAAATCTCTTTCTCCTCTATCTGTTAAAGTGTACATCTCCTCTAATATTTCCTCACCGCCGCCATATTTGGAAGCAAGCAATTCCGTATAATTTAAGATAGGTGTTTCCAGCGGCTGACATCCATATTGGATAAATACATCCTCTAATGTTCTCCGAATTGTCCTTCTGACACTTTCTGACTCGGGTAAATAATCTTGTGTTCCTTTTACATTTTGATAATCTATCTTCTTCATTTTCCTTACCTCCTGTTTTTGAATACAAAAAAATCGCACTCTGAGTTAAGTGATTTACTTAATTCGGGATGCGATTTCATGAATAATAGCCTTCCTCATTCGATTTTTTAAAAGTTAAATCGATAAAGCAAGGCTAGTTGATATGATGATGGAATTGTGAGAAGGAATCATTTATTTTAACGAAAACCATTTTGCTCACCTCTGATTTTGGATAAGTCTATCATAACCGATTGACAATTTCAAAGGAAAAACCTGTAACTCAAGCTAGTACAGGTTTTCCAATGCGCTATTCTTTCACTTCTTTCAAATCCCGATTATTTCGCAGGAACATATAGAAGGATGCACCGAATATGGCCAGATAACCAAGAATACTCCATATGTCTGGGATTTGGCCAAAGAGCGCAATACTGATAATACCGGAATATACAACGGTCGAGTAGAAAAAGATGGATATTTCTTTTGCTGGTGCAAATTTATAAGCAACGGTAATCCCAAACTGCCCCACCGTCGCAAACACTCCTGCTGCAAGTAAATATAACCACTGCAGCCCGCTCATAGGCTGATAAAACAAGATAACAGGCGGTAATAAAATAACAGTGGAGAAGAATGAGAAGTAAAATACAACCGTATAAAATTGTTCTTTATTCCCAAGCACCCGTAAAACGGTGTACGCTCCCCCTGCAAAAAATGCGGATAAAATCCCTGCTGCATATGGAACCATATCTAGATTGAAGACCGGTTTGATAATAAATAACGTTCCAAGAAACGCGATAATAACAGAGACCACCTGAAACCGCATTACGTATTCCTTTAGGAAAATCGCAGCAAAAATAATGGTTATAAATGGACTCATTTTATTCAGCATATCCGCATCGGAAAGCACAAGATGATCGATAGCATAGAAGTTAAGCAATACACCAGTCATCCCCAGTGCAGAACGCAAGAGTAAATACTTTTGGTTTTCCTTTTTCCCAAAAAGTCGTTCTCTATGATAAAGAACAAAACCTAACGCAATAAACATGGATATCCCATTGCGAAATAATGTTTTTTGTATGGTAGGCACATCCCCTGACAGCTTCACAAACATAGCCATCAGGGAAAATCCTAACGCTGATAATAATAACAATAAGATGCCTTTATTTCTGTCACTCATGAAGCTTTTATTTCCTCCTATTAAATTCTATATTTTTTTATTCCACTTTTGCACCAGAACAATCTATTAAAAGTAATAAAGCTCAATTGCTCTTAGTCATTGAAATACTTTTCTCGATAAAGAAAGATCCTAAATAAGAAAAACACCTCTGCGGTTGGTATAGTAGTATTGACCAAAATTACACTACCCAAAACAGAAGATGTGTCTTTTACAATCATAGCGAATAACGCTGATATTGAAAAATCTTTTGTTTTTTCTAGATGGCAAACCTAATTATGATACAGACTGCAACTACTTAATCGTTTGAAAATAAGTACCCTTATACTTTTCCTTAACTTCTCTACACCTTCTTAGAGTGCAAAATAAGGAACTTAGCTTTGAAATCTGAAAAAATTTTAAAGCCACTCTTATGATAGCCTATCAGCCATATAACTTTAAACATAAAAAAACTGCCTCTAGAAGTTACCGAAAATTTCTAGAGGTAGTTTTAGGTTACTATCTTTTCTACTCTTTCTTCAGAAATCAGACGACTGCTATAAGAGCGTTAGTGTTCAACACCATAAATGGTTTTAAATCTATTATATCATTGAAATTTAGATTAATTAATTATTTTCTTCTTATTATCCTCACTCCATTTTTCTTAACAACGAAGCATCTAATTTGTTTACTGAGCTTTGACCAGCCAGCCCCATTGTGATGTCTAAATCAGCGAGTATATTTTGCATTACTTCTTTTACGCCTTTCTGCCCTGCAACTGCAAGTCCATACATCAGCGGTCTCCCCACAAGTACTGCTTTCGCACCAAGAGCCATGGCTTTTATAATATCTGACCCTCGCCTAATCCCACTATCCATGAATACGGTTGCTTTATCACCTACTGCTGCCACAATATCAGGAAGGGCGTCTAAAGCCCCGATAGCTCCGTCTACTTGACGTCCACCATGGTTTGATACAATAATACCTTCAACGCCCTTTTCTACGGCGAGCTTAGCATCTTCCGGGTGTAGAATACCCTTTAAAATAATTGGCAGTTTGGTATGCGCACGTAAAAAGTCAATATCATCCCAAGTTAAACCAGTATTCCCAAAAATCGTCGTCCAATGCATAATGGCAGATTGCGGATCTTCTTCCGGTTGCCTATCCAACTTACCCAAAAAAGCAGGGTCAGTAAAATAATTAGCTACACCTTCCCCAGCTAGAAATGGCAGGTATACATTTTTTAAATCCTTCTCTCTCCACGCCATCATTGGTGTATCTAGAGTTACTACAATCGCAGAGTACCCAGATTTTTCAGCACGTCTTAAAAAACTGGCTGCTATCTCAGGATCTCTGCTCCAATACAACTGAAACCAGCGTGGGGCATCTGCCATAACCTCTGCAATTTTCTCCATCGGCACAGAGGAAGCTGAACTCGCAATATAAGGAACTCCCATTTCAGCAGACGCTTTTGCAGAGCCGATCTCCCCTTCTTCATGTATGATAGACTGTACTCCAATAGGTGCTTGTAATATTGGGAAGGGATATTTTTTACCGAATAAATTAACCGATAAATCACGTTGATCTACATTCCTTAACATGCGAGGAATAATCTCCTGTTTGGAAAACGCTTTCAAATTTGCCTGCATTGTTATTTCGCTTCCAGCTCCGCCCGCAATATAGTAAAAAGGACCATCCCGTAATTTTTTACGGGCAAGATTCTCCCATTCTTCATGTATTACCGGAAACCTATTAGGATCTGGATTCTGCATCGTTGCATAAATTTGATACTGAATGCTATTACCTATATTTTCCATATCTTATTTTCCCTCCATTTCCTGTATTTATATATTGGTATCATACCATATATTTTATTTATTTTGTTTTTTCAGTAAATAGTTATTGCTAAAATGATATATTTGCTTCGTAACTTTTTATATAAACTTAAATGAACACAAAAACGTCTTCTAAAAGATGCTCTGCATTTTTTAGAAGACGTTGATAAAATTACACTCTCTTTTTATAAAAAGAAGAGAAAAAGAACAATACTACACCTAGCAACACAGCAATCCCGCCAATAATTCCAAAGTAGAGAATCTCGGTTTCCGGGCTGTATAGTTTAACAATTTGCGCATTAATTGCCTGCGCCGAAGCATTGGACAAGAACCAAAGACTCATTGTTTGCGCAGAGAATGCAGCAGGAGCCATTCTTGTTGTAGCTGCTAAACCGACCGGTGATAAACATAGCTCACCAAATACTACAATTAGAAAGCTGAGCACAAGCCATATTGGGCTTACCAGCGTATCAGGACCTGCGTAAATTGCTGGAATTATCATGATTAAGAAAGATAGACCAGCGAAAACCAGACCTAGTGAGAATTTTTTGTGCGTAGAAGGCTGTCTTTTGCCAAGCTTCATCCAAAGTGCCGCAAATACCGGCGCTAACAGAACAATAAATAATGGATTGAATGATTGGAACCAAGATGATTGCAGAGAAAAACCGGCAAATGATAATCTTGTCCGCTCATCGGCATATTGCGCCAAAATAACTGCTCCTTGTTCTTGGATCGCCCAGAACACCATTGCTGCAAGGAATAACGGTATATAAGCAAGTAAACTTTTTTGTTCCTGACTGGTTGTTTTCTTACTGAAATACATGACTAAAAAGTAAATAATCGGAATAATTATCCCTAATATACTGACTAACATGATAAATCCATCAATGGTTAAAATGCCGTTAGAAATCAGAATAGCGCCCAAGATGATAACCACAATCGCGCTGATTCCCATTTTTAAAAATACAGATTTCTTTTCCTCCGGTGATAGAGGATTTGGTACATAAGAGCCAGCGAGACCTAAATATTTCTTTCTTGTAGCCAAGAAAATAATCAGCCCTACTAACATACCAAGAGCTGCTACTCCAAATCCTAAATGGAAATTATATTTTTGCCCGAGTGTTCCGACAATAAATGGTGCAATTAAACCACCAAGGTTAATCCCCATATAAAATATACTAAATCCGGCATCGGTCCGCGGATCTTCTTTATCATATAAATCCCCGACGATATTAGATACATTCGGCTTTAACAGCCCTGTTCCAATAACAATTAAGCCCATCGATACGAATAGAGCTGTAACTCCTCCCGGAAAGGATAAGGCAATATGACCTGCCATAATCAATATGCCGCCATAAAAGACGGTGCGTTTCGTACCAAGCAAACGGTCAGCAATCCAGCCGCCGATAATCCCTGACATGTAAACAAGCGAGCCATAAATAGCCATGATGGAAGCAGCTGTTCCTTTATCCAGATTCAGTCCGCCATCTTTAATCGCATAATACATATAGTAAAGTAAGATTGCTCTCATACCATAGTATGAAAATCTCTCCCAAAACTCTGTGAAAAATAATGTAAACAACCCTTTAGGATGTCCGAAAAAACCTTTTTGCGGAATACTCTTAAGGATCTCTTGCGGGTTCTTCGATGTCATAAGCTTTCCTGTCCCTTTCTATTTATATTAATTTGTTTTTGCTATATATAGGCTTCCATATATTACCGAGCATCCATTCCGGCTAAATTGCTGCTCTTACGTAAATATTCAAACAATTAAAAAACACCCCGCCGTCTGGGTTCTAGATTACTGGAATCGTAAAATCGCCAAACAGAAGAGGTACCTGTAATTGATGAGCCTATAAGCAAATGCTGCATGAAATCAACTCAACTTTTAAAGAAATAAACGGATAAAACATTCATGTCATGCAAGTATGACAACGTCTTTCTTGCATTGCTTCGCTGTTATTTTCAAATATACCGCTAATCACTGCTTTGAAAATAAAGCCGTTTTTATACTTATTTTGGGTTCGTCAGGGTACTACTTCTTTTGTTTATTCCCGTGTATAAAAGTTGAATACTATATATCATACCACTCTGGAAGTTCGATGTAAATAAACTGGTAAATGGTTATTTTTACAATTTTTCATCAAGCATGCATATAGCGCGAAAAAAATTTCTATAAAAAGTATCATATTACATCTACTTTTCCCTGTTTGACTTGTATTTTTAGAAAGGATAAAATTATCTTAATTAACAAATGTTCTAAATTTTTGTTTTTTAATTATATACAAGGGAGGGCTTACATGATTTCCATACAAAACAATGTAAACGTTGACATAAGTATCTCTTTAAACCATTACATCATTAACTCCATCCCTCTCTTTAAATATAATCAATCTGAGCTTTACAATTATATACAGAATAAATACAATGAAAATCCGTTGATTTGCATATATGAAGATAAAATCCCAATGTCCTATATCTCTAAAAAGCAGGCTGATTCTCAACATATAATTGATGATATTCTAACCCATTTCCGCTGTATTCTTTATGCACAGGATCAGTTAACTATGGAGTTCATTCTTCATTCTCTCAATACCAAAGGTTTCTTAGAAGAAGACCCATATAAAATTTCCACTTATACTAAAACGCCAATAAATAGAGTGAAACAATTGATTAACCAACTACAAACTTATGAAAATAAAGGCATCGGAACGCGGAATATGATAGATTTTATAAAGTTTCAGTTAAAAAATAAAGATTTTTATAACGAAAAACTATTTGACCTATTCTCAACTCACCTGGAGGAAATCAATCAAAATTCATTTAGTTTTCTAAAAGATTCACACGTGGAAGAAACTGAATTCAAAAAATACATAGATTTAATTACTGCACATTGTGATTTAACCCCTTTAGATGCTGAAGAAACATTAAATATTTCTCCTGATGCTTCCATTGTATATAGAAAGGATGGTTTACGGGTTATCATTCATGATTATCTTACCGGAGGCATTTCTTATGAACCGATATTAATCGACTGTAATAACCATCCATTCAACGCTGAGTTAGAAAAGTTTAAAACGGAATACGAAGAACTTATTTCTATTTTGAATGCAAGGAAAATATACTTAACTCAAGTAATTTCTATCATTGCAAATGTCCAATACGATTATTTAACCGGGAGAAGTGACTTTTTGAATGCTTTAGATCAAACAGATTTAGTTGAACAGACTAAACTGAGTCCCGCTACCATCAGCAGGTTACTCTGTAATAAATATATTGCTACACCTAGAGGAATCTTTTCAGTAAAAGCATTGTTGTCCAAAAAGAGTTATAAGAACCTATCTGTTAGTTATATAAAATACGTAATTCAAAATATAGATGGCTTCGAAACACTTTCAGATAATAAAATTTCGAGATGTTTAGTTGAAATGGATATCTCTATTTCCAGAAGAACCGTAAACAAATATAAAAATCAAATACTAGGTAATATTAAAAAGGACTAGTCCAAAACGTAAGGACTAATCCTTTTTAATTTGTTGGATAATTTTAATCGAGTTTCTCCATAATCCCTTTCAGCTTTGTGATTTCTTCCTCAGTAAGTCCTAATCTGGGCTTTCTTGATGGCCCGCCATTTAATCCTTTCAAATCCATCGCCTTCTTCACTATTTGAACATACTTCCCGGAGTCCTCCAGAAATTCACACAGCGGCAATAAATCCTTATAAAGCTTCTTTGCCCCGTCATAATTCTTCGCTTTTACCAGTTCATACAGTCTTCCTGCACAATTCGGTGCGATATTAGCTGCCACTGAAATCCAGCCAGTCGCTCCAAGGACAAATGATTCTAATGCAAGGTCATCAGCACCGCAGAACAGAACAAGATCTGTATTGTCGGCCACTGCTCTAACCTTTCTTATATCTCCGCTCGATTCTTTGATATACTGCACATTATCAAGTTCTTTATCAATTTTATAAATGGTCTCATTCTCCAAATTCACATTAGCCGTAAATGGGTTGTTGTACATCATAATTGGTGTGGAAACATGATCATTCACTTCTTTAAATTGTTCAAACGCTTCTTCTTCTGTTGGTGTCATGTAGTATGAGTTGATTAGTAACAGACCATCTGCATAATTTGACTCGGCATGGTTTGCATATTCTAACACTTTGTCTGTTCGTTCATCGGCGATACCGACCAATAAATTTGTCTCTGTATCTTTTACTACTTCACTAGCAATTTTGACGATTTCCTTCTTTTCTGCTTCATCCAATGATGCAAATTCTCCTGTACTTCCGACTACCACTATTCCAGAGACTTTTTGATCCAAATAGTACTGGATATTTTCTTTTAACCCATCATAGTTCACGCTGTAATCCTCATTCATTGGTGTAATTAATACTGGAAATGCTCCTTCAAATTGTTTTTTCATATAAATCACCTTTCCTCTCAAAATTTTTTTAAAATCTATTTAAACTTCCGAAGTACAAATATTTCTGAAAATAAAGGATGCGGAAGTTGAGAATACAATTAATCAGTTATTTATTCGGGATTGAGTATATCTGGTAACCAAGTGGCTAGAACTGGAAATAATATTAATAATATAATTGCTACAAATTGTAATCCGATAAACGGTAAGGTAGCCATGTATATTTTCCCAATTTTCACTTTCTCACCTACAGCACTCTTCAAATAAAATATAGCAAACCCAAAAGGCGGTGTTAAAAATGCCATTTGTAAAATAACCATGAAAAGCACTGCCCACCATAATGGATCAAATCCAGCTTCGATTACTACTGGAGTAATAATTGGAGCGGCCAGCATAATCAAAGCCATTGTTTCTAAAAACATTCCCAAAATAAAGATAAAGAGGATTGCAAAAAATAACACACCCCATTTCCCTCCATAAACATTGGCTGCCAATTCAGACACCATTTGATTTCCGCCAATCCCAGAAAAAACAGTACTAAACGTTGCTGCCCCAATAAGTATCCAAGCAACCATTCCTGTCATTTTACTAGATTCAAAAATTGCGTCTTTTATCTTCCACCAGTTTAATCTTTTAGAAAATATACCAATTAAAATTGTACCTGCTACTCCAACAGAGGCACTTTCGGTAGGTGTAGCCACCCCCGTGAAAATAGAACCAAGAACAAGCAAGATTAAAATCAAGGGTAGTATTAATGATTTTATAGAATTCAGCTTTTCTCTAAGTGAAACACGCTCTTCTTTAGCAAGAGCAGGTACACTAGATGGTTTTAAATAAGCAACGATAAATATATATATGATAAAAATTAAAATTAACAGTATTCCTGCCCCTAGGCCCCCTGCAAATAGATTTGATATAGAAACTCCTGTAATTGCTCCATAAAGAACCATATTTAAATTTGGTGGAATAATTTGACCAAGCGTTCCTCCCCCCATAATAGTTCCTAAACTCAAATTTTCATTGTATTTATACCTCCTCATATGCGGTAGAGCAATAAGTCCTAACCCAATAACACCTGCTGCTACAACGCCTGAAATAGAGCCAATAATAGCCCCCACGATGATAACTGTAATGGCTATTCCTCCCCTTAGACCGCCAGACCATTTATAAACTGCATCGAACAGTTCTGAGATAATATTTGATTTCTCCAAAAGGATTGACATAAGTATAAAGAGCGGAATAGCTATTAATGTATAGTTATTCATCACTCCCCATACACCACTAGTAAGCAACGCTGCACTGTCATACCCCCACATTAATAGAGCATATAATACTCCTGTAAAGGCAAGAGAAAAAGCAATCGGCACACCTAGAAATAAGAAAAAAAGTAACAATATAAACATACCGATAGGCGCATAATCAAAGATTAGTTCCATAATCGCTACCTCCCTTCTCAAACCATAATTTATATAACTCAACCAATGACTGTAACCATAATATGAGTGCACTAATTGGAATAAACCATTTAAACCACCAAATTGGAGGGTTAAAAGAAGTCTGGTGTGCAGAATATTCCACAATCCGAGTGGACTCCACCGCTAGCTCCACCCCTTTTATCAATAAAAGAAAGGAAGTTATTATAACTAAAATGTGTATAAAAGTAAGTAGAATCAATTTGGGTTTTCCTTTTATAAAAGTTAGTAATATATCTACTGTAATATGCCCCTTCGTTCTTAATGTATCTGCGCCAGTAAGTAGTATCATGATTCCAAAAAGGAAAATAGTAACTTCAAATCCCCAATCTGGTGAGTTACCGAAAAACCTCCTCATAATTACTGTGTATAAAATAACAAGAGTCAAGGGAATGGTCATATAACTCGCGATTTTCCCTGAAATCCTTGATAGGTTTTCTATTGCATTAACAACTCTCTTCATGGTGCACGCCCCCTATTCTTCGTACCCTAATTTCTCTGCATCCTCTAAGTAACCGAGTTCAGCTAATACTTGGGCATATTCTTCGACGTACTGTTTACTGAATTCACTTTCTTCCTTATAATCTAACAATAAATCGAATCCAATTTCTTTCATTTCTTCTAAATCTTCTTCTGGCAGTTCGATAAATTCAATATCTTGATTATCTCTCCACTTTTGTTCAGCAATTTGGCTTTCAACTCCATATGCAATAGCTGATTCATATCTAACCTTATCTCTTGCTACATATACAGCGGCTTTCAAATCTTCCGGTAATTCTTCCCAAGCTTTAGGGTTGATAATAAGCTCCTTATCTGTACTTGGACCAACGTGAATTGCCGGCTCAATAATATATCTAGTAACCTCATCTAATCCCATTTCTCCATTAACTAGAAAATCATTAAATTCTGCAGCATCCACAGTACCTAATTGCAAACCTGTATAGATTTCTGAAGCAGAAAGAGAAATAGATGACGCTCCCAGTGCACCATAAAACTGGGATGCGACTCCTGCCGCCCGAATATTCTTCCCTTTAAAATCTTCAATACCTTCTATAGGTACTCGTGAAATTAAAACCTCTTCTGGAGCATAGTCAAAGGCTCCTAAATTTTTTATTCCATGTTGTTCATACGCCTCATTAATGATTGGTTCTAACCTTTCCGTTCTATAAAAGTGCTCTTCGAATCCCCTGATCGGATCTCCTGGAATAGTTCCTCCACCAAGTGTAAAAACCGGGTCCTTTCCAGACCAAAATCCAGTATAGAGAGCCCCCATTTCAACAACACCGTTTTTTACCATATCAAAGGAATCAGTAGTTGGAAAAAGAATATCAGATCCATAAGGTTCTATGATTAACTGACCATCTGTGATTTCTTTCACCGTTTCTACAAAAGGTATAATTGTTCCATCATATCTAGAAGTACCTTCAATTTGATGCGTTACCATCCTCCATTCATAGACTCTTTTTTCGCCCTCTGGAATAGTTTGAATTGGTGCACATGAACTCAGCAAAAAAATTGTGCAAATCATCGTCCTAATAATCAACTTTTTCATATATAATCCTCCTTTTATTGTAATCGCTTACAATTCTGATTTTATTTAATTTTCCATCTTAATAAATAGGTTATTTCACTTTATGTGAAAAGTCAACATTTTTTTACTCACAGCAAAAAGAATTAGCCTAAAAAGATGACTAATCCTTTTTCTATAGGGTGCAATATTTAATCTAGCTTCGCCATAAGCCCCTTAAGCTTCTCTACTTCGTCTTCTTCAAGCCCCAGCCTCGGTTTTCTTGATGGTCCACCGTTTAATCCTTTTAAGTCCATGGCCTTTTTCACTATCTGAACATACTTCCCAGAATCTTCTAGAAACTCACATAATGGCAATAAATCTCTATACAGCTCTTTAGCACCAGCATAATTTCCTTCCTTCACTAGTTCATACAGTCTCCCTGCGCTGTTCGGTGCAATATTTGCTGCCACGGAAATCCAACCCGTAGCTCCGAGGATAAATGACTCCAGTGCAAGATCATCTGCACCACAGAACAGAACTAAGTCTGTATTATCTGCTACCGCTCTTACTTTCCTTATATCTCCGCTCGATTCTTTGATGTACTGCACCTTGTCGAGTTCTTTATCAATTTTATATATCGTCTCATTTTCCAGATTCACGTTGGCTGTAAATGGATTATTGTACATCATAATCGGTGTGGAAACATAATCATTCACTTCTTTAAATTGTTCAAAAGCCTCTTCTTCCGTTGGTGTCATATAGTAGGAATTGATTAACAATAACCCATCTGCATGATTTGCTTCCGCATGTTTTGCATACTCTAACACCTTGTCCGTCCGTTCGTCAGCAATACCGACTAATAAATCCGTCTCTGTATCCTTTACCAATTCACCAGCTATCTTAACAATTTCTTGCTTTTCTTTATCATTTAAGGAAGCAAACTCTCCCGTACTTCCTACTACTACGAGCCCAGGGACATTCTGATCCAAATAGTACTGGATGTTCTCTTTTACCCCTTCATAATTCACGCTGTAATCCTCATTCATTGGTGTAATTAACACTGGAAATGCTCCTTCAAATTGCTTTGTCATGCTCCTCATCCCTTTCTTTTTCATAATCATCTTTATCTAAAATAAATAATCCAAAATAACCATAAATTAAGTTAATGATAATAACTAAAAATCCGTACCAGAAGAATGGCAAATATGCGAGTGTTGAGACACCCAGCGTTGTTGCCATAAAAACCCCTCCATCTGACCATGGAACCATCGGCGTTGTAATCGTACCGCCAGCCTCTACATTTCTTGATAACAAGGATCTGCTTATTTTTTTCCTGTCATAATTAGCTTCCGTAATTTTCGTGCCTGTTAACATTGAAACGTAAGCTGCTCCGCCAAAAAATATTCCAAAGAATGCTGCAATCATAGTCGTTAATGTCAGATTACCTGTATTCGTTGCCCATTTAGCAAAAAGCTCCCCGATTACCGTAAAGGCACCAATGGACTGTAACAATCCACCGACACCTAAAGCTAGAAGAATCAACAAAATAACTTCAAGCATGAAAGTAATACCTCCACGATCTAAAAGGTTATCAATGAAATCAATTCCTGTAGTAACTCCACTTCCTGAATACAATGTCTCTATCGCTTCAATAAATCCATATCCTTGGAAGAAAACTGCCCACAAGCTTCCTAGTAATGCTCCAAATATAATTACCGGTATGGACGGGAGTTTAAATGCAAGCATAGCGACAACCACCGCCGCTGGAATCAGCATGACCCAAGATATATGAAATGTATCCTGCAGGCTGGCCATTGTACTATCGGCAATTGACAGATCTCCGCTGCCATCTTGCATGATTAAACCTACAATCCAATAAGCAATTGCCGCAATCACGAAAGCCGGTATAGATACGTATGACATCGATCTTATATGTCTGAATAAATCAACTCTTGACAAGGAAGCTGTCATAACTGTTGTATCAGACAATGGCGACATTTTATCTCCAACGTAACACCCTGAAATAACTGCGCCAGCAACCAAATATGTTGGCAGCCCAAAGCTCTCCCCGATACCCATCATCGCTATGCCGGCTGTGCCTGCTGAACCAAATGATGTTCCTGTTGAAATAGATGTAATCGTACAGATAATCATTGCTGCCATCAAAAAGATACTCGGGCTAATGATACTCAAACCATAATAGATCATCGTCGGTACAATACCTCCAGCAATCCAAGAGCCGATAAGTGCACCTACAGCGATTAAAACAAGCGTCGCTCCTAAACCTTCATAAATTCCTTTTAAAAGCCCTTTCTCCATTTCTATATACGTATTACCTAAATATAATCCAAACCCCATAATTACAAACCAGATTGCGAGCAAAGCTAATTGGATAGGCAGTTCTAAAATAACAATAAAACCAAACATTATTGCTACAAACAAAACCAAAATGAGCAATAATACTGGTATACTTGGCAGTTTCTTTTCTCTAGCCATATATTTCCGCCCCTTGTTTTATTTAATGATAAATCCTTTAGCGTAGATGTCGCTATGCTCAATATAAAATTGTGAATTAGATATCAAATAATAATTGAGCTGCATATCTTCAGCACGTATTTTTAATCCTGTGAAAGAGGTGATAATTTCCTGAGAAAACTCCTTTGCACATACAGCAACGACTTCAATAATTGGATAAGCTAAGATAGCTCCTTTTTTATTTGCAACGATTTGCTTGTCACCTTTCTTAAGAACGAGATAGTCAGTATGCACATCCATTTTAGAATGAATATATTCCTTAATAGCTGTTATATTTTTTATTTCTAATTCCATATCCACTTCATCTACTCTTACCTTCTTATCATTGACCAAGTAGATACTTTGCTGTTTTACGACTCTAGGTAATTGTTCCGTCGTTAGACGATCATGCCGGAATTCATAGATATGATCATTATGCCTTACTAAATAACTTTCCTTTTGACTGACTCTCCCTCGATCCACTAGTGATAAAATAAAGCTTTTCAATAGAATGCTTTCGTTGTCAACGCTTTCATTTTCATATAAATCTACCTCTAACACATCATCATTCCATTGAAAGATTAGTAAATGAACATATTTACTCCCTCTCGGCTCATTGCGCATTAATGCCCTATTCTCAAAACCTTGTAATGCTGTTTCAAGCTCACTTTTCTCAATAATTCTTAGTTGCTGTCCGTTAATGTGAATATCATAACTATTGATTACTTTTGAAATCATACATTCACCCCCTATATTTCTGGAATCAATAGATACCCTTGGTTTAAGGGGTCATTCGGGTCGAAGTAAAAGTCATGTCTCCCCATAATCCACGCAGATCCTGTAATAGCAACTTTATTATAAGTTATATCTTCTTCCTTGTTCGCATAAATTACCCGAGCTTTAAATTGGGAGCCCGTAATACTTTCATGAAGAAAGCTTTCATTCAAACCCAAATGACCTTCTTTATAAAGTGTCGATACTTTTGCACATGTCCCTGTGCCGCACGGCGATCTATCAATGCCTCCCGGAGGTACAATTACCGCGTTTTTAACGATATCCCCAGTCTCATAAAATTCCATATGCGTTAGCTTATTAATAAATGGATACTCAGGATGCCTCACTTCATGCAGCTGATTAATTTCATCTCTGACTGCCATGGCCACTCCCACAATTTCTTCTGACCTTGATACATCAAGCGATAATCCTAAATCACTTGCTTTCATAATTCCATAAAAATTCCCGCCATACGCCACATCACACTTTATATTCTTGAAATCTTTATAGTCGATATAAACCGTCTTTAGGTGAAAGGAATCTGTACTGATAAATGTTACTTCTTGCACTTTACCATCTTCCACTTTACAGTTGGCTTCTACCACACCAGCTGGGGTATCTAGGACTACCGAAGTATAAGGCTCTTTGACTTCGACATAACCGAGTTCTACTAATGCTGTACATGTACCAATAGTGTCATGTCCGCACATCGGCAGATACCCACCGGTCTCTATAAAAATCACACTAAAATCTGCTTCTTCTTTTAAAGGCGGCAGTAATATCGTGCCGCTCATTACATCATGTCCCCTGGGTGGAAAAACTAGAAATTTTCGAATGTAATCATGGTTTTCCTTCATATCCAGCATTTTTTCTTGAATCGTCTCTCCTTTTAATTTAGGCATACCGGATAAAACCGTTCTTGTCGGGTTTCCCCCAGTGTGTGTATCCACAGTAACAAGTAGTTTTGAATTTATCTTCATATTGCCTCCTCCTGAAATCTATCCATACTTAGCGGACTAATGTCATCCTCAAGTGTATCTGTCACCATCTGAGCCATCCAATAACCTGTTACCGCAGACAATCCAATTCCATCTCCCTCATGACCAGCGGCTACATAATAATTAGGTACAGTAGTCTCTGAAATAATTGGCAAGTGATCCGGTGTCCACGGCCGGAGACCTGCATAACTACGGATAATATTCATGTCCTTCATTTTCGGGAAAAACTCTATCGCCCTTTTGGCAATCAGTTGAACAACTTGATGATTGACGGTTGTGTCAAAACCGATAAATTCCCGGCTGCTTCCTATCAGGAAGTTTTGACTCTCTGTCGGTTCATGCACCAATGCAATTCCATAATCATTCATGATTTTATCGGCTTTTCTCTCTTTGCCAAACTTCGTCATCAAGTATCCAAACTCTTGAATTTTCCTTGTGCCCATCAATTCTGCACGTGATGAAACCAGGATATGACCTTTTCTTGGTTTAATTGGTAAAGGTACACCAAGATGTTTACTCACTTCTGGCGCAAAAACGCCAGCTGCATTAATTACTTTATTGGCCTTAAATACGCGATCATGAGAATGTACTTTAAAACCTTTTGATTTATATTTCTCTATAAATGTTACGGGCGTTTTTTCGAAGAGTTCAAACTCATTTTTTTCAGCTGCATGAATTAATGAGAATGTTAACATGTACGGATTTACTGTAGAATCATTCGTACACTCAATCCCGCCAACGAGATGGTCAGCAAAATATTTGGAATCATTCCTTAAATCTTCTTTGGTTAGTTTTTTAAAAAATTGATATTTCCCATTTGCCCTGTTGTGCTGGTCTACCCAATCATACGCCTGCTCCAGCTCCTCTTCATTTGCACAAAGGAAAATGCTTCCCGGATCCCTGTATTCAAATTCCATTTCTAATTCTTTAGATAAGCTTTTGATTAATGCCTGGCTCTTTATCGCCATATTGCTATCAAATCCAGGCTCTTTATCAATCAATAAAACATTGCCATCACATTTTGAACTCGTCCCAGAAGCAACTGTATTCATTTCTAACATCGCTACCTTTAGTCCCTTTTTAGAAGTAAAATAGGCAATGCTTGCGCCGATAATCCCGCCGCCAATAATCAATACATCATAATATGGCGTTGTCAAAATAACTCCCCCCTTCCTTTATAAAATACTAAGAAAAAAGCGTGCCAATTTTACGTACAGCAAAATCAATAAAATTTGAAATAATGTGTAAAGAAAATTATAATTATTATTATAATTTTAACACCAAAGGAGGCATTACCTATGTTAGAGGATTCTATTATTCAAGAGCTGATTAATTTTTATAACCATTCTTTTACGATTATCGATAAGCATGAAAAAGTAATTTATTGGAGTGAAAGAGCCGCAGAAATATTTGATATGAATCATGATTATGTCATCGGGAAGGATATTAAAGAGATTTTCGCAGAAGACAAATTGGCGATTCTTCAAACATTGAGAAACAATGAAATCATTGAAAAGAAACAGCATATGGCGACGAAACATATTTATGTAAATCTTAAATCCGTTCCAATTGTTATCGATGGCATTGTCGAAGGCGCCATTGTTTCAGAAATTGATGTGACGGAACAAAAGCGGCAGGAGGAGGAAATCGAACAACTAAAAAATCAGGTCAGCTTTCTCACGGATAATGTTAATCAATTGAAGGGTGAGGAGCATTTTAAAAATATCATTTTTAAAAGTTCCATCATGGAGAACCTAAAAAGCCAGATAAAGCGAGCTGCAAAGACAGATGCAAGTATTTTAATCACTGGAGAAACCGGCGTGGGCAAAGAGCTATTTGCACAGTCAATTCATAATAGCAGTGAAACCTCAGGCGATTTCATTCCAATTAACTGCGGAGCAATTCCAAAGCATCTATTCGAGGCAGAATTGTTTGGCTACGAGAAAGGGGCATTTACCGGGGCAAATAAAGAAGGAAACAAAGGAAAACTCGAACTCGCCAAAGACGGCACACTTTTTCTTGATGAAATTGGAGATATGCCCTTGGATATGCAGGTAAAATTCTTACGTGTATTACAGGAAAGGAAATACTTCAGGTTAGGCGGAAAAAAGGAGGTTTCCACTCATTTTCGATTAGTTTCTGCCACAAACAAGGCAATTTCTGACTTACTGCATGCAGATGATTTTCGTTCTGACCTGTTATATCGAATTAATGTGATTAATATCCATATTCCTCCTTTAAGAGAACGCCCGGACGATATTGAATCTTTATTCTATTACTATCTCTATCACTTATCGCAGAAATACCAGACAGAGCTCCGTTATGCAGACCAAAGGCTTTTAAATAATCTAAGACATTATCATTGGCCAGGAAATACCAGAGAATTAATCAATGTTGTAGAAAGATTGGTTATCTTCTCAAATGAGGAAAAATTAAATAATAGCATCTTCGACCAATACTTAGTGGAAGTCGGAGAATCAGATAAAAGCCTGCCTATACCAAATTTGTCAGAGAATCTGAAACTGAAAGACTATATGCATAAGGTAGAAACAGAATATATTAAATATATTGTGGAACAGAATGGTCATAACATTGAAAAATCCAGTCATGTCCTTGGCGTTAGCAGGCCCACCTTATACGCAAAGATGCGTAAATTCAATTAATAAAACGAAGCTTTATTCCATAGGAGTTCTACTGTCGCTTTTCCGTAATAAATTGGCACACTTTTTTCTTGTTTATAAATAAATATCCTTTGAGGTGATTCCAATGAATAAACAAGACGATTTTATTGTTTGCCGATGTGAAAATATATATTATTCTGAAATCCTTGCCATCTTAGAAAGAGGAGCAGCGAACTCTCGAGAACTGAAACTAAAATCCCGGGCCGGAATGGGTTTTTGTAATTCCAGGACATGTGGACATTTTTTAGATCAACTGACTCAGGATAAAAATAAACAGGGACCACCCTACATCAATCTTAAATCCCAGTCTCCTATCCGAACTGTTTCGTTTGAGGAATTATCTGGGGGTGTAGATAGTGACTGATAGAATTCTGGAGCATAAAATTTTAGGTAAAAAAGAACAGAAACTTGTCCCTTTCAAATGGAATGGGAAAACATATTATGGGGCTGAAGGCGAAAGCATCACAGCTGCACTTCTTGCTAATGATATAAGGACGCTCAGATACCATGAAAAAGACGGCAGCGGACGGGGGTTATACTGTAATATTGGTCATTGTTCCGAATGCAGGGTAACTGTGGAAGGAAAACGTAATCAACGAGCATGTCTCACTCCAATTTATAAAAATATGGAGATTGAACAGCAGACCGAGCTGCCTCACTTGATAAAAGGAGGCCGTCCTCATGAATCACTTTGATACTATTATTATCGGCGCTGGTCCTGCTGGAATGACCGCCGGCCAAGTCCTTCAAGATTCACAAAATATACTTATTATCGATGAATATTATCATTACGGAGGCAGATTGCTGGGGCAATTATATGAGGAAACCAAAGGAAAATGGTGGAACGGAATTGAAATTGCCCAGAAACTGTACAGCGATATCTCAGAAAAGGTAAGCTTTAAGCTTGGAACATCTGTGTATAACGTAGAACACCGTAATCAAGGCTTTGATGTATACACAACATCCGGACACTTTCAATCTAATTATCTGATTGTTTCGACCGGCGGAAAAGAAAAATCAACTCCGCTTCCTGGTTGGGATTTACCGGGGGTAATGACTGTAGGCGCTGCTCAAGTACTGACAAATTTCCAGCGTGTGAAACCGGGAAATAAAGGCGTTATTATCGGCATTAATCCATTATCCATGGTCATTGCACTAGAACTTGGCTACGCATATATCGATGTCGCTAAAATTTGTCTGCCGCCAAATAATCTAATAAATGAAGCAGCACCAAAGAGAGCATTGGAAACACTGATATCTTTAGGAAATTCTGCCCCTTCCAAATTTCTTTCATTTGGTTCAAAAATGGCTGAAAAAGTGACTCCGCTCCAGCAGCTGGCCTTGCAACTCTTTCCTAAAAAGGGAGTCCATGCACTTGGATTACCTATTTCCATTAAGGAGAGGGTAATGAAGATAAACGGGCAGCACAAAGTAGAATCTGTAACAATTCAAAAAACAAATGCTTTGGGTGAAATCATAGAAGGGACAGAAAAAGAAATAGAATGTGATTTTGTATGCATTTCGGATGGTCTATCGCCAGTTAATGAAGTAACATCCCTATTAGATTTGAAACATGTTTATATCGAAGCATTAGGCGGATATGTGCCTCTACATCATGAAACGATGAAAACAGAAATAGAGAATTTATATGTGGCTGGCAATATCACTGGAATAGAAAATGCTAAAATCGCTATGTTACAAGGCAGACTGGCTGCAAACCAGATTATTAAAAATAACATATCCTCTAAAGAAATACTGGAAGCAATAGCATATGAAAGACAACATGCAAAGGTTACCTTCCATAAGGATTTACTTCAAGGCAGAAATACACTGCAGAGCATGTGGATGCAGCATTCATAAGAAATGTAGAGGACAACGAGGATTATTATTTATTTGAATTTTTCAAAGAAACTTACAGTGGGGTTAAGAAACAACAAAGAACTTGCAAATAATAGTTTTAATAAATATCAAGAAATCTTTGGTTCGGTTCTGACTTATACAGCCGTAAAAGAGGAGAATGGAGAAGCATTTTAAACGAAGCAAATAATTATATCTGGCTTAAATAGGGTTCTTAATGAATTCAATGATTGTCTAAGTAAAGGCGAAACGGGGCCGCAACAGCATTTGTTAAAATTATATGATAAGCAACTTATAAAACTGACCAATCAATTAGGTTTGAGTTATAAAATACACAAAGACATTGCATCTCAAAAGTTCTAAGAAATATGGGGCAGAATGGGGAATTCTAATCGTGATTTAACGCCGTAAAATAAGAAGAACAAGATGAAAAATGAAACTCAATTTAATGGATAGTATGGAAATGTCCGTGAGAGCAAGGATAGAAGCCATTATTGATATACTTAAGGTAAAAGGGTTAATTGATGAAGATGACCAGAAAAGACCGGAAGTAGTCTCACATAGCATGTTTGAAAAATTTAACCAATAAGAAAGGATCTGTTGCACACTTAGGTACCTGATCGTGCAACAGACCTTTTTTTATTTTGTGGATGAGACGAGAAGCAGCTTCGTCGTCTCATCTGTAGCATTATACCAATGATGTGCCATACTAGAATCTATATGGATAGACTCATTGCTATACAGCGTTTCTTTGACACCTTCAATTTCAACTTCTAACTGGCCGGATAATACATATACAAATTCTTGTCCGCTATGCGTATAAGGGATTTGTTGATATTCCCCTGCTTCCAAGTCAATCCGTGCAGGAATGAAATCCGGATGTTTCATTTTTCCAACTAAGCTTTTATAGGAAAAGTTACCAGTATTTTTATACGAGGTTTTCTCTTTTTTTACAAAGCTGGAATCTCCATTATCGAAGAAGAAATTCACATTGACATCTAATGCCTCACAGATTTTTTTAAGGGATGTAAATGTAAGTGTCCGCAGTCCCCTTTCTATCTGGGATAAAAAGCTCACAGACAGACCACTTCGGTCACTCAATTGTTGTAAGGTCAACTGCCTGCTCTTACGTACTTTTTTTAGTTCGCTGCCTAATAACTCATCCATCCACGTCACCTCTTAGTTATTATTGCTTCATATTAACAAAGATACTTTTCACTTCTACATAGTTGGAGATGCCGTAATCTCCACCCATCTCTCTGCCTATACCAGAATGTTTGTAACCACCAAACGGCATTGTTTCCAATTCAAGACCAAAATCATTCACCCAGACAGTTCCTGACTCTAACTTAGAAGCAATATAGTGTCCTTTTTTAATATTTTCCGTCCATACACTTGCAGCTAAACCATACTCACTATCATTAGCCCGCTGAATCACTTCTTCCACTTCATCGAAGACAAACACCGACATAACAGGACCAAATATTTCTTCTCTTGCAATCGTCATATGATCTTCTACGTCCGCAAAGATAGTCGGTTCTACAAAATATCCTTGAGCCCCTGTACGCTTACCGCCAGTAATAAGCCGCGCACCTTCTTCCTTTCCTTTTTCAATATACCCTAAAACAGTATTCATTTGTTTTGCAGATACAAGCGGCCCCATATCCGTAGCACTGTCCAGCCCAGGGCCAACGACCGTTTCTTCAGCTTTTTTCTTGAGCTTATCCAGTACTTCATCATACAAACTTCGATGCACAAAAATACGGGTAGTTGCACTGCAATTTTGACCGTGATTATACATCGTACCATCAAAAACACCATCTAATGTTGTTTCTAAATCAGCATCCTCTAAAACAATAGCTGGAGATTTCCCTCCAAGTTCTAAAGTGACCTCCTTCACATCATCTGCTGCTTTTCTCATAATTTCCTTACCAGTTTCTGTGGAGCCTGTGAACGCAACTTTGTTCACTTGAGGATGTGTTACCAAAGCATTTCCAACCACACTTCCCGGCCCGGAAACAATATTGACTACACCATCTGGAAAACCAGCTTCTTTAAATAACTTCGCTGCATATAAAATGGATAATGGTGTATCTTCTGCAGGTTTTAAAACAACCGTACACCCTGCTGCAAGTGCTGACCCCAGCTTCCAAGCAGCCATTAGCAAAGGATAGTTCCATGGAATAATCTGCCCTACTACACCAACAGGCTCGTGAACTGTATACGTAGCATATTCCGGTGAAACGTTTGTTGTCTTTCCAAAGATTTTTGTTGCCCAACCCGCATAATATCTAAAATGCTCAATCGTCCCTTCTATATCATCTTCCAAAGCTTGCTGATAAGGCTTGCCGTTATCAAGAGACTCTAATTGGGCAAGTTCTTCTTTATGCTCCTCTAATAAGTCTGCAAATTTATAAATTATACGGGAACGCTCGGCAGCCTCCATCTTGGTCCATTGCCCTTCATCAAAAGCTTTACGAGCTGCTTGAACAGCCAAATCAAGATCGGATTCATCTGCTTGGCTTACTTTTGCAATCACTTCCTCCGTTGCCGGGTTCAAAACGTCAAATGTTTGACCGTTCTGTGCTGTAACGTATTGACCATTAATATAGAACCCATTCACCTCTTCTAAAAACGCTTTCACTTTTGGCTTCAATGTATCTAACGTATCTAGTGACATACACAAACATCTCCCTTAATATAGATTTATTTAACCTCGAAATATAGCAATCTCCAGATTAAATATTCTGTTAATTAACAGGATAGTCTATGACTGTATAAAAAGCAATCATTTTTTCACAGACAGTAAAATATGGTATATTATCTGATTAACGTTCAGGCCCCACGAAAGAGTATTGTTTACAGTTTCTTTTAAAAATATCATCCTTTTTACAGGTACTGTAAAATTCTTAAATAAGCACGTTAGGAATATTGAAATCAAGTTTTCTTTTTATATAAGAGTAATCCCTTGTTTGTCGTTCAAACAATAAAGTTGAAATAGGCATACTATCCTTTTATGTTTAAAAACCTGTATGTTTCTTGCAAAACTGCTTCTAAATTATCTATCAATAAAGCGTGACCGGCATTTATCGGTGCATAATGAAAGTCAATTCCAGCCTCTTTTAAATCCTCCATTATTTCCATTGTCATTTCTTCCGATACAATCAAATCATTTTCTCCCCAGATTACCAGAATAGGAGCCTGGATATTACTTACTTCCCCGGTCCCATCAATTATACCATTGGACACTGTACTTATATTGAACCTGTTTGCAGCATATGCCGCATCGATTATATTCCTTTGCTGTGTGGCACTGGTTAAATACTTTCGATACTGTTCTTCGTTTGGTTGGTTAACGGAATAAAGCACTTGGTCCATAGCCGCTCTAAAAAATGCTTGATTATTTGTTCTCTGAGCATCTAACATCATATTTAATCCAGGGTCTTCTATTAATTGTTCTCTAAAACGGATTCTTTCACCGTCTGTATTAAAAGCTGGATACCCTCGTGTAGACATGGAAGAAAGCAATAGGATTTTTTGAATATGGTCTGGATAATCACTAGCAAACTGCATTGCTACACCACCGCCATTAGACAAACCCATTATATAAAACTTCTGCAAATCTAATTGATCAACAAATTGTTTGATATCCTCCGAAAAATCTTTGATTGAATTTATCGGCTGGTCATAGCTCGATTGCCCATATCCACGTAAATCTACTGCATACACTGTAAAGGCAGGATCTATTTCTTCAAGCAGTAAATCCCATTGAGCCGAAGATGCCATATTTCCATGAATTAATAATAAAACATGCTCTCCTCCTCCTTTTTTTACATAAAAAAGATTCTCGCCATTCTCTAATGCAATATTCATAAATATCCTCCTTTTTGTTAAGTTTTAAAACTTCTATTCTATTCGATTACTGAACCTTAAAAGATTGATAACACAGCTTCTTCAGCGCATCCTGTCTTTATCTACAACGTTCTATAAACAAAAAGCATATAGTTATTTTAAATGATCTTTGTATTGAAACCCCTTTCATTATACAATAAAATATTATTTATAGATTGTCAGCAAGCGAATAAATATCAGAAACCAATTCAGGGATCCATTCACGCGCTATTGGTATAGCCTCTACCTCATAGTCGAACAATTGCCGCAGTGCATGAATGGTCCAACAAATACCACCCATATTTATTTGCCACTCGATATCGCCTGGTACGCTATCAGCAGTTTGTTCATAATATGCATGGATTAAATCAGCAGAATTAATAGGATAATTCTCTGCCGCACGAATGAAGCAGTACAAATCTCCAAGATGGGGGCTAAGATTTGCGGATGCCCAATCAATTACAGTTATTCTTTCATTATTTTTCATTAAATTTTTAGGATAATAATCATTATGCACAAGCGTCAGCGGAAAATCTCTATATAAGCGCTCCATATGAGGCGGCAAAATAGTTGATAATTTTTTTAAGAATGTTGCTTGAGTATCATCTATATACTCCCTCTGTTGGCTCAAGTATACTAAATCATTTATTATCTGGTCTTTAGAAACGTAATAATATAAATACGTTTCGTTTGTTAGTTTCCCTTCCATGATTGCTGATTTTGCCTTGCTGCGGATAGTGGCTAGCTCTTTTGCCGCTTCAATAAAAATCTCAGATTGAGGAGCGTCCTCTAAAGTTTCACCCGGAAGATCTTTCATTATCAATATCCCAATATCATCCGCTTTATAGGATACATAAATTGTTGGAATATCTAATCCAAATGGAATTAATAAATCTTTATAAACGATGACTTCGCGGGCGTTCTCGTCTTTTCCCATTTTGACGATACAGGAATCTCCATTGTTTCTATTTGCCCGCCACACTTCTGAATGGGACCACCTCCGTAAAAGAGTCCAGGATGTTACCTCTTTTAAACTAGGATGCAAATCGATATATTCAGCAAATGACTCAGGTATTCTATCCATCGGGTCTTCCACCTTTCTGTAATCATTCCAGTTTCTCTTCCTATCAATTCATCAAAACGAAACGTTTGAAAACCCACGGTGTGTTACTTAAATATTATAATTTGTATTACATAAAGAATACCACAGTTTTTTTACCAAAATAATTTTTCAACGTCTGCAATTAATGGTATAGTTATGAAAGGGATTGTAAAATAAGGTACGGTCCTTAAAATGTTTTTTCAAGCTTAACAAATCAAAGAAACCGAAATAGAAATACACTCCTATTTTCGCAGCGAATATAGATATACAATTAATGACACTCAAAAGGAGAAACCAAGTGGAAAAAACAGTAGAATCCGGAATATCCAGTGCAATCGGAAAACTTTTTCGAGATAATTTCGGAAAGGGTCCCGAAGCTATTTTTGTATCTATAGCAAAACCATACATTACAATCTATTTAAGAAACTTTTTAGCTCCGATGGAAAAGATTCTGCTGAAGCAGGAAAATGAATTGAAGTTTCAGGAAACCCGTGATCTATTAATGAAAGAACTGACTCCGGAGATACAATCGATTATCTCCTCGCAGGCAGGCGTAAAAGTGGACAAGATTTACTATGACTGGTCGGTTGAAAATAGCAGCGGAATTCTTTTTACCGAGCTGGATTCCAATCTGGATGAGACAATAGAAGATTATCTTGATTATCCAGCCAAAGAACAGGTACACGAAGAGATCAGCCGTTTTACTCAAAAAGCACAAAAGTCTCCGAAACAGCTTACGTCTTGTATGCTTAATCCCCGGACATTGATTTCAAGACGCGAGGATATACTTGTACTGATTGAAAAAGAGCTGATTCATTCGGGATTTGAAAACCAGCTCAGGCTGTCAAAGCGGAAGCTGGAAAAGAGTTTAATTGATAAACAATTCTTAGAATCTGTGCTTCATCAGGAAATACAAGATTTATTTGTAGATTGGGATTTCGACAATGATACAGGATTTGTTATATTCATACTTAAACCAAAAAAATAATCTGGCGGAAATGTCTAGACAATAGCGCTAAGGCATGAGCCGAAAAGGATCTTTATTCCTTTTCGGCTTTTTTTATTAAATAAAAGGAAAGCAGGTTAATAAATAAGAACGCGAACAGAAAGACAGTTTTATTTGGTATGTTGATTGATTTAGATATCCATCTCCAGAAGCTTCCAACTGTGCTGAATCTGAAGCAATGCATCTTAAAACTCTATCAGAAACTGGAGGAATCGACTATGAAAACTCAATCGTATGTAAACATCCATAAGGAATTGGATATCGTTCATGCTAGACAGATAGGCAGGGATATAGCAAAGCAGATTGGCTTTGGTACAGTGGATCAGGCACGTATCACCACTGCAATATCGGAATTAGCCCGTAACATCTATTTATATGCAGAAAAAGGGGGGATTTCTTTTGAGGTCATCGATACGCTTGGCCATAAAGGAATCATTATGACTGCAACCGACTCTGGTCCAGGAATAAATGATATTCGATTAGTGCTCCAGGATGGCTATACCACTTCAGGAGGACTTGGGGCTGGTCTCCCTGGCGTGAAACGTTTGATGGATGAATTTGAAATCCAATCAGTCATTGGACAAGGAACAACAATCAAGGTGGCTAAATGGATTTAGTTAGCAGCATGTCCGAAGCTGGAAGAATTTCGGCATTTTTCAAAGAGAATTTCATAAATTTTTGCTTGTAACACTGATTTTTTCTTCGTTTATTTCATCGTTGCTGTACACAGGTTTTGATTCATTGCTTTTACATAAGTAAGAGAATACAATCCTCAAAGAAATTTTAACTATCTTATATTCGTTAAATAAATCATCTTTAACTCCAGCCGCTTTGAAAGTTAATTACAATTCAGCCTCTAAACCTGTCTTATCTTACCCAAACAAATTTTTTTATCCAAAAAGCATCTCTTAAGATAAAATATCCAAAGAGATGCTCAATCGATTTAAAATAATTCAGCTATTTTTTATCATCCCTTTATTCCGGCCACGGGGAATGTATAATACAGCTGCAGAAATTCTTATTACGGTATTCCGGCCGAAAATGCTGGACGACATCTTCTTTCATATTACCAAAAGTGGTTTCCGGCTTATGCTTAAATCCTTCATAAAATGCCGGGATAATTTCCTTTTTAAAATTATTCCGAGGGAAAGCCTGTATAACTTCTTCGCGCAAATCAGCCGGGAATTCTTCAAATCCGTCTCCCATCACATCTAAACCAACACCAGAGAAAAGAAGGGCTACTTCCGATTCCTTGTGTTCAGCAACTCCAGGGGTTGTGTGTAATGCAATCGCATCCCATACAAGCTGAATAGATTCTTTTGGAATTTGATACTGCTGTAAAAAGCTTCTGGCAGCATTAGCCCCGTCTACTTCAAAACGCAAATCGGAACTGCTATAAGCTTTGGTCAATCCTAAGTCATGGAATAATGCACTGACATACAGCAACTCTAAATCATAATTCAACTTTGCCTGTTTACCGTTTACCGCGCCAAAAAAGAAGACACGATTGGAATGATTCCACAGCAAGTCATTTCCATATTCCCTTAGAATATCTGCCGCATCCTTTGCCAATCGCGTATCTGGAACTTTGATACCTGCTACTTCTTGAATCATCATTCAAACTCCCCCTTTACGATTTATTTTCATCTTGGCTCCATTGTAAAAGGATTATTTCCATATAGCAATGCAATCATTTCTGTATAGAAGCCATTTCATCTCTATCTTAAATTAAATTTATCATGAAGTTAATTTTTTGAGGTAAATTTAGAAGGAATACTGCAGAAAGTCCATTAGCCTGATACAGTATATTTTCGGATGAATTCATTTACCACATCATAAATTAATGGTAAGATATTTTAAATTTAACTCTGAAGGGAGAAGATAAAATGGAAAGAAACAGCCAAATCATCTGTGAAAAAAGAACCTATTCAAAAGAATTCCATTCGCATCAGCATACCTTCGGACAGTTTCTTTTCCCTTTACAAGGCTCCCTGGATATCCGAACAAATCAACAGGAACTTCATCTGGAAGCGGATTGCGGATTTTATCTGCCGCCAAACTTCCAGCATCATTACCGCTCTATCGAGAGAAACGAATTTCTAATATTGGATATACCGCTGCGATATTTGCCCAGTTATACAGAAAGCATGCATATCAAACTGGATAATCAATGGACTGCAATCCGGTATTTACTATTGGAAGAGGCGGACGCAAAGGACAATATATCTGCCTTAGCCGATTTGACCCGTTATGTAACCAAAAAACTGCAGACTTCCAACCCTCCTTCCATAGACTATATTCACAACCATTTTAAGGAGCCGATTCGATTGGAAACGCTGGCAAAAATAGAGCATTATCACCCTGTTTATTACTCGGAATGGTTTAAGAAAAGAACTGGCAAAAGCCCGCAGGCATATATTTTAGACCTGCGTCTACAGGAGGCGGAGCATTTATTGCTTTCAACCAGATTATCCATATCTCGAATTAGCGAGGAATTAGGCTTCGAGAATGCCTCTTCCTTTACAAGGTGGTTTGTTAAACACAAAGGAATGGCGCCAAACAAATATAGATTTCTTTAAAGAAGGTAAAAAGAATATGAAACTCAGTATAGAAAAAAGAACAGTCTTTATCTATGATGAGTATATATTCTTTTATTTCGGAGTGAAATCGATGCAAGGAAAACTTTCTGCCTTTCTTATTCTTTTTGCTGCTGTACTTTGGGGAACAACTGGGACAGCACAGGCTTTTGCACCAGAAAATGCCCATCCTATTGCGATTGGGACGATTCGTTTAGCAGTAGGAGGACTCTTTTTATTATCACTGGTCCTTCTATTCGGCAAATTAGAACTAAAAAATTGGCCCATCAAAGCTACGGTGTTAGCTGCTTTAAGCATGGCTTTATATCAGCCGTTATTTTTTACCGCTGTCACTGTCACTGGCGTAGCTATCGGAACCGTTGTAGCCATCGGGAGCGCGCCAATTTTATCAGGGCTTCTGGAATGGATGTTTTTTAAAGCTCATCCGTCAAAAATTTGGTGGGTGTCTACTTTCCTCTCCATTTCCGGCTGCATCCTGTTATTTACTAACCGAGAATCCGCTTATGTTGATCCAGTTGGTGTCGTGATGGCTTTAGGTGCAGGACTTACCTTTGCCAGCTACACCCTCGCAAGCAGAGATATGGTTCAAAAATTCTCTTCCTTAAACGTGGTTGCAATTATTTTTACAATAAGTGCGATTTTCTTAGCTCCATTCCTATTTATTTTTGATATGTCATGGGTAACGAGCTTGCAGGGCATCGGCGTCAGTATTCAATTAGGTGTTGTAGCTACAGGCATAGCCTATTTTCTTTTCGCCAAAGGATTGGCTAATGTTTCTTCTTCAACTGCGGTTACTCTTGCTTTAGCAGAGCCGTTAACAGCAGCATTATTAGGGGTATTTCTGTTAGGGGAGAAATTAAATACGACTGCCTGGCTGGGTATCTTTCTTTTAATTATGGGGATTGCGATATTGATTGGTTCATCCAGAGCAGCTAACCGGAAGAATAAAGCTGCCGTGAGAGCTACACTCTAAAAAAGAAATGGTTTCATTTATTTCATTTTTCATCATACAGATGAATAAAGGGCAGCGAGATTTTATTCTCATTGCCCTTTTTAGATTTACTTTTTACCCGTCGCAATAAATAATGAAGCGTCCTGATTCATGAAAATATTGCTTCCATGATGAAATGTATGCATTTCTGTATCTCGAAGACCTGCGTGATTCAATGCCTGATTTATTTCTGCTTCTGTGAAGCCATTATGCACTTTGGGATGCTGTATCGTTTTATTTTTATCAAAATCAGCAATAATAAGCATTCCATTTGGATTTAGGTGCTTACTTAATTTTTGCAGAAGTGTTTCTATATCCGGCACATGCAGCAAAACCAACGATAGGATGATGACATCTGCATACACATCCAAATTATCTTCTTCTGCTAAATTACATTCCATCGCTTTAAAATGCTTTAATTGCTGCTGTTCTATTTTAGCTTGAGCAACTTGAATCATTTCCTCTGAAGCATCCACGATCCATCCCTTTTCAAAGCGGCCAGCCAGTTGAAAAGCCACTAACCCAGTTCCACCGCCATAATCCAATATGGAATGATATTGCTGCTCAGCTATGCTTTTCTTTATCTCATCGGCTATCACCGTTGCCAGCTCTATTCGTTCTTCTGTGTCATATTTTTTTGCCATTCGATTGAATACATTCTCTTCCAACTTATAGCCTCCTGCACATGGGCGTCTTTTATTTTCCCAAATGAAATCTCTTCGGCTTCTCAATATACCATAATCGCACGTATAAACAAGCAATATACAATACTATTTGCTGTCTAATCAAAACCTTCTAATTATGCATTATCACCACCGGCATCCCTAATTTGTGAAGGCCCCGGCGCATTTTAAAATCAAACAAACGATTGATTTATTACATCGGGAAGCTTTATTTACAAGCCTTTTGCATCTATCTTATAATCACCATTGTTTGTACCTCATCCCGTTTAATAGTCCATTCTATTCTCAACGTCTTTCCAGATTTGAAACGGTTTATCGTACTTATCCGGGCGAATCTGCATCATCTCAATATCACGCTCTTCTACAGGAAGCGCAATTTGATTATAAATAAAACGATCATCAAATCCCGCTTCTGCAGCTTCTGTTTTAGAAGCCGCATAATAAACCGCCTCTGGCCTGGCCCAATAAATGGCGCCAATGCACATGGGACATGGTTCACAGCTGGTATAGATTTCACAATCCGTTAATTGGAAACTGTCCAGTTTCTGGCACGCTTCCCGAATCGCCTGCACCTCTGCATGAGCTGTGGGATCGTTCGCTGCTGTGACCTGGTTATTTCCGGCACTGATAATTTTTCCATCCTTTACCACAATTGCTCCAAACGGACCGCCGCCCGCAGCTGCACTTTCCTGAGCAATTTTCACTGCCTTTTCCATCCATTTCTTATTACCCACAAGTAACCCTCCATTTTGTTCATAAATTGTCTCCATCCTATACACATTGAAAACGCATTCATCATTATAAGATATCTGCTTTTACTCATCCTATCATGCCCGACCCCTTGATAAAAAAAACTGCTGTGTTATCATTGCCTCAGTATTGAAATAAAGGAGATATTACCCATGAATGTTCCAATCCTTTATGAGGATAATCATTTACTTTTTGTAGAAAAGCCTGTCAATGTGCCTGTACAGGAGGACCAGTCAAAGGATCAGGATTTGCTGAATTTCTTGAAGGAGGATATAAAAATACGTTATCAAAAACCAGGCAATGTTTACCTGGCGCTGGTTCATCGCCTGGACCGCCCTGCAGGAGGTGTCATGGTATTTTCGAAAACATCTAAAGCAGCCTCCCGTCTATCTGATGCCATTCGCCGGCAGGATGTAGAAAAGAAATATTTGGCAGTCGTGCGGGGAGTGCCTGATAAAAATCAAGCTTTGTTAGAAGATCACTTAGTCAAAGATAAACATGAAAACAAGGTATATACAACGCATCCAAATAATAAAAATGCTAAAAAAGCAAAATTAGAGTATGAAGTAATTGGGAGCAAAAAAAATTTAAGCCTCCTTTCCATTAAACTGCACACCGGCAGACCGCATCAAATTCGTGTACAGCTCTCCTCCCGCAATTTGCCGCTTTACGGCGATCAAAAATACGGAGAAAAATGGAACCAGACTGGGGAACAGATTGCTTTATGGTCAGAAACACTTGCAGTGGGACATCCTACTAAAAAAGAAGAAATAAAAGTACAATCTCAGCCGCCAAATAGGTTTCCATGGAATCTGTGGTGAATCGGAATAAGCTTTTATTCTCCCTAACAGCAGACTTTTCAGTTAGCGGCCACATCAAAACCATTGCTGCACGCCAGAAGAAAAAGATTGTACATTGTTAATTTTTCCATTCATAGATTCATTCATATTTCCGCATAATAAGCTTGAAATGCCTGAAGGAGGTATCTATGATGGGTGAAATCAGTCAGTTCAAGGGTGGAGAAAAGGCTCCCAATAACGGGGTCTATATTGAAGTTGGTGAAACAGGCAGCAATGTAGAAGACCCGCAGCAGGTTTCAATGAAAGCTGGGGAAAAGTTTCCAGAAACGAAGAACAACGACCGTGTTTGGAAAAACAAACGCAGCCAGTCCCATCCAAGCCCGCGAAATAGCAGAAGTACGAATTGATTCAAAAAAGCAAAGGAGTTTCTAGTCTGGATTCCTTTGCTTTTTGTATATACAATCTCTTTTATTACGCCTCTCCTATTCTGATTGCCTCCCGTATCTATGAAATAGCGCTTCTCCCACCAAGCCCAGTCCTATTCCTATCATGGTTCCCGCTGCAACATTTCCTGTAAATAAACCAACACCGATCCCCAAACACGTCAAACCTCCGATAATCAAATTATCCCTCCTCTATTCAAACTAAAAATAAACTCCTTATTTTATTACCCGTTCTTTTAATAAAAATTTAATAAATGATTTAGATTTCTTTAAGGTATTACTCTTAGTATATGAATTGTAAGCGAAAAAAGTATGATAACAAAATAGAAAGGAGCTTATTTGATGACCATTCATAAAATAAATGATTATTTAGGTATACCGGTGCTTACTTTACTATTGCTTTCTCTGTTAGGCGTTCCCCGCGTCGTTTTACACGATTTATCCATGGTGGAGGAAGGAAGTTGGATTAACAGCATCTTGGTCTTTGCACCGATTATTATATGGATTCTGTTTATTGTTTTAAAAAAGGTGGAAAAACCCTTTTTATCTTTATTACTCATTGGGTTTTTCTACGGGATATTTTTAGCAATCGTTCACCAAATTCTTTGGACTACTGCTTTAGACACACCTATTCAATTTGGCGGTAACTTAAGTGACCTGCCACAGTCAGCAGTAAATATTATTGCTCGTACATTTGCATTCTTCAGCAGCGTCACAACCGGCATCGTACTAGGCGCAATCACAGGAGCAGCCGGCTCCCTAGTGAATGTTATTAAGAAAGGCTTTAAGTCAGCATAAGCACAGAAAACAGACCAGCATTAACAGACAGCTGCGCTCCGATAAAGGAAAAGCTCCTGAAATTTATAAAATGAACCGGGTTATGATGCGCCATTTCAATATAAAAAAATAAAGCAAACCGCTCTTTTCAAAGGGCAGTTTGCTTTTTGGAATTAACATTTACTAATCATCAGGATATTCCCGTCCGGATCTTTAAAATTAAAGTAATGATGATGCTCTATCTCTGTAAGCAAATGCACCTGTTTATCTTTCATATATTGAAATGCTTCTTCAATATTATTAGTATTCAGGTGAAATGCCGGTGTTTTAAAAGTTTTATCCTTTGCGTAAATTTTACTATCCAACACAATTCCCGCGCCCTTCATAGGGATAACATAAAGATGACCAAAAAGGATTTCTCCATCTGCATGTAATCCTAAAATATCACAATACCAGTCTCTTGCTTTTTCGATATCACTTACCGGGATAAACACGGTTCCAATCTGTTTGAGGATAGGACTATCCATTAAAGCACCTCTCTTCTAATTTTTCAAACGGATTATTCATACTTACTTCCCGTAACAAAAAATTTGTCTTTTCCTCCAAATGAAAAGGACTATCAAACCTGCTTTTCATCTAAATCTGAATAAAGCATTCCGTACACAATGCTATCTGTCCATTCACCCTTATTCCAAAAATCCTGTATAAAATGCGCTTCTTTCCTCATCCCTATACGCTCACATAATTTTTGCGATGCTTCATTTCTCGCATCCAGATTTGCCTGGATACGATGCACGTCAAATGAGTTAAACAGTCTTTCCACTAAACCACGCACAGCTTCAGTTGCATAGCCTTTTCCCAAAGCTTCTTGAGAAAAGCTGTAACCAATTTCAACCGTATCTTTCATCTCTGTATACCATACAGATAAATCACCAATCACCTTATTGCCACTTACCACTGCCAAATTTAAAGCAGTTTCTTTTGTAAGCACATTATTCTCCAGCTTATTATGAAATTCCTCTTGTTTATTTTCATCGGTCCACTTCTCATGCAACAGATATTTACAGGTGGCTTCGTTATGATAAATATGAAATACATCCTCTAAATCGTCCACATTAAATGGTCTAATAAGTAACCTGTCTGTTTTAAATTCCAAAGCGTATCCTCCTATTTTTCTGTTATTTTGAATGGTGATGATAATACAAATTTGTCTAATTAAATTATACCAAATCTTCTTACAATGTATCACTTTTCGTGCGATTCGGAATCACCTTCTAAAACGAAACATCCTTTTATCAGTGTTCATAAGAGATTATCTGTAATAAAATATCTTGCATCAAACTTTAATATGCACTTTACAATAGTGTGCGTCATACACTATAATGAAAGTAGGAGTTGATAACATGGCGGATGCAAATGAACATTTAGATAAAATCATGCAGGAATTGAGAAGAGGAACCATTACAATAGGTGCATTAAGCCAGCTCTCAGAGCCGCAGTATGGTTATTCTCTCGTGACAATGCTTCATGAAAAAGGAATACACGTTGAACCTGGCACATTATATCCACTGCTGAGAAGACTGGAAAAACAGGGACTCTTAGATAGTACATGGGACACGAATGAATCGAGACCGAGGAAATATTACGTACTGAGTAAAACAGGAAAAGAAGTCTTTGATTTACTGGTTGTTGAATGGAAGAACATTGCTGCCAGCATGGATCAGGTAATAGAAAATAAGAGAGGTGACGAAAATGGAGATGATTAACCGGTATATTTATGCAGTTACGCAAAAGCTGCCTCAATCCCAGCGTGAAGATATTGCCATTGAGCTGCGCGGGCTAATTGAGGATATGCTGGAGGAACGGGCCGGGCAAGGGAACAGAAGAGAAAACGATGTAGAAGAAATCCTGCTGGATCTGGGCAGTCCAAGGTCATTAGCTGATAAATATCGAGGGAAAAAGAAATATATCATCGGGCCTGAGCTTTTTGATTCCTATATTTTAGTAGTTAAGATTGTTCTCATTGTTATAAGTTCTTTGATAGGTATTGGGTTTATCATCCAAACTATTTTAGAGCCGATGTCTATTTTAGATCATTTTATTGATATGATTGTTTCTGCCGTTACAGAGCTTCCACAGGCTTTCGGCTGGACAACATTTTTGTTTGCTATCGGTGAGCTGTACGGTGGAATGAAACAAAAAGATTTAATCGGGAAGGAATGGAAGCCTGCAGACTTACCGCCCATTCCAGATGAAAAGAGACAAATCAAACGCAGTGAGTCGATTGTCGGAATTATTTTCTACACGATTATCATTGTATTTCTCGCCTTTTCGAATGACTACTTTGGAATTTGGGTATTTCAGGATGAATTTAACGGTGTTGTTCCATTTTTAAATGAACAGACCTATGGTTCCTATTTATTGTTTATTGTTCTCATATTCGGATCTGGAATTATCAAAGAATGCCTGAAGCTCGTCGCCGGGGAATGGACGTATAGGTTAGCTGCTTATACAACAATTGTAAATGTCATATCGATGGCAGCAGTACTATTTATGATTAGCGGGCCTGATTTTTGGAATCCTGAATTTATGAATCAATTGGCAGAGGCCGGAGTGGTTACGGCTGGTTCTGAAACATTTAATACGATAACCACGATTTGGAATCAATCCACGTTCTGGATCCTTATTCTGTTTATTGTCGGTTTAGTGTGGGATGCTGTGGACGGATTTATCAAGTCTCGAAAAAAATAATTATATTCTAATGACGCATGGTTGAACAGAGAACAATTCAATCATGCGTCATTTCTCAGATTTTAACGTTGAGATAATTAGCGAATAGTTGATGCATCCATATTCACCTTTCCTGGTTAAAGGAATGTTCTGCCCATTTAGATACGTTTAACTAACTTCCCATTTTTTTAAATAATGTAAGTACTGTTTGCTTGGGCATCTATCCTCTCTATCCCCAGTCATTTTAAACCATTTATCCATTCATTCATATTTTCATTTGGTTGTCTCTCTTCAATCAGCACCTTTAAATAATAACATTCATTTTATAAGCTGATAATATTTGAATTAAAGACTCCAAGTATCCTCCCAAAGCCGAATAAAACCGTTTCTGTATAATAGCTTTTCCAGTAAAGAATTATGAAATTTTATATTCTCACCGTTTTCTAATCAAATTGTAATCATCATCTTATCCGTTTCATTTAAGATGTTGTATGGAATGGAGGTGAAAAAATTGGCAATAGAGATTTTCAAAAGAAGAGAGCAAAAATATCTGATTACGTTGGAACAATATTCGCTCCTGCTGGAACAAATAATGCCTTATATGCGGTCAGATAAATTTGGTGTAGATGGAAGATATATTGTCAGCAGCTTATATTTTGATAGCGATGATCACAAAATTTATTTTGAAACAAAGAATAAATTGGCTTTCCGGCAAAAACTTCGCCTACGTACCTATAATGAAACTGGTATTGAGAAGTCAGCTTTTTTTGAGGTAAAGCAAAAACATAACAATGTGGTCAACAAACGGAGGATGTTACTTCCGTTAAAAGAAGCATATCACTATCTTGAAAAAGGAGATAAAAAACATTTAAATGACTTTCATACATCTAATTCGCAAGTACTTCGTGAAATCGATCACTTTCGAACATTATACGGACTAAAACCGGAAATGGTTGTTAGTTATGATCGCCATGCACTTCACGGAATAGACAATCCTGAGTTGCGTATTACATTTGATTTTAATCTACGCTGTCGCAATGATGATTTGCTTCTGGAACATGGTTCTGATGGAGAATACTTTATTGATTGCAATCTAGTTGTATTGGAAGTCAAAGTAAATGATAGTGTTCCATTATGGTTAACCCGTATTTTACAGGCTTTTCAATGCGAACAGCGAAGTGCATCTAAATACTGTACCAGTATGGAATTGCTGCAGAGAAATCAACTGCCAGATAAAATTAAAAGAGAAGTTGTATCGACAGGAGGAATATAGAATGGATTTTATGAATAAAATATTCGATTTACAAGCTAGTGAACCATCCAGCATTTATATGATTTTACTTGCATTGGTCATATCAACTTTGTTGAGCCTAGTTATTACGAAGGTTTACATAATCACATTTACAGGCGAACGTTATGCACAATCCTTCGTACACACTATTATTATTTTGAGCATTATTGTCTCTGTCGTTATGAACGTTGTTAGTGATAATGCCGGAGTTGCATTTGGACTATTTGCTATTTTTTCACTGATTCGATTCAGAAGTGCGGTTACCAATGTGAAAGATATTGCGTATATTTTCTTCGGCCTTTGCGCAGGCATGACATGTGGGCTTTTTCGATTTGATTTAGCAATCATACTTACCTTATTTGCTTGTTTAGTACTTTACTTGCTTTACAAATTTGAATATGGAAAAGGAAAAGATACACAAATTTTAAAGGTAACTGTACCGGAAAACTTAAATTATGAAAATCTGATGCATGATCTACTTGCTGAGTATACACTAAGTTCTTCATTACGACAGGTTGAAACTACTAATCTCGGAACAATGATTTTGTATACTTATGCTATCCGTATGAAAAATGAAGTACATGATAAAGAACTATTAGATCATATTCGCGAAAAAAATGCTAATTTAAAAGTATCCATCACTTATATGGAAAATACTGATGGGTAGAGTAAGCAGATAGCGCAAAGCCTTTTTATTAAGATGCGCCATATAAAAGAGGATGTTAAAAAAGCCTAAAAGCAAGCGTTAAATAAGATGATACTTTGAAAAATTACTTTATTTAACGCTTGCATTCTAACCTCGGAAACATATTATGACAATATATTTACCGAAAATACTGAACAACTTTAATTATTATATTTACATTACTCCTTTATTTATTACGTCTTCTATAAAATCGACAATGCCATCTTCCACTTCTTCTCGAATATCTCGATAGTTGTGAATTTCGTGGCGATAACCACTGTACAGTTTTGTTTTTACCGTATGGCCTGTCTCTGCTAACCAATTTGATACGGCATAAACCCCTTCTCCATATAAACCAACTGGGTCCTGATCACCAGCAATATTATATATAGGTATGGCGATAGGGACATTCTCTGCCCACTCTGTTCCAACAATCTGCTCCATCATTTGTACAAAATCATATAAAGACCGTATATTAGGAGGCGATGTAAAGTTATTAAATGGATCATTCGCATGATCAGCTACAATATCCGGATCTCCACTGATCCAATCATTCGCTGTATTTGGCTGATCTATCCGATCTGTCATCCAACCCAATAACTTGCCCAGCGCCTCTGCATCCACTTGGTCCCCTTCGCCTGCATCAATTCGGTTTTTCAACTCTATACTCAACTCAGCGGCAGTCGGTAAAACACCCGATGTGCCACATAAAATAGCACCTTCCACTCCTTCACCATATTTAGTTAAATAATTTCTAACAATCATCGAACCCATACTATGACCAAAGAAGAAAAATGGCAGATGAGGGAATTTCTCTTGTACCATTCGACGTAATTGGTGTTCATCTTCCACCATCGTCATATATCCTTTCCCTCCCCAATTCTCCCAATTACCAGAATCAAATGCTGTTTTTCCATGACCAATATGGTCATCACAAGCTACAATAAAACCTTCTTCATTTAACCTTAAAATCATATGCAAATATCTTCTGGAATGCTCTCCGAATCCATGCACCAGCTGTATAATTCCTTTTGGTTTACGAATTGGTGTATAAATCCATCCCTTAATCGTATCCTGCTCACTAAATGACGTAAATGATAGCTCATGCAGTCCCATATTCATTTCCTCCTTCATAAAAATAATAAAAAAGATACACTAAAACCGATCCTTTCTAATTCAGACCATCTAGTGAGCCTTCTCCAATTCTCATCTCTTTTTCATTAACTTTAATTTCAATTAAAAACCCATTTGTAAGCGTTGTCAATGTATATCTTTGTAATTATGAGTTTTAAGAGAGTGTCTTCTTTATTAACAAAAAATGATTTCATTAGCACACCTATTAACTCTCAATACAATTTATAATAGCATTTTATTGACAAACCAAAGACACTGATTCTCCTTTCATTGAATCAGTGTCTCTCCAGTTCAATCTTTATTCCCTTAATATCTTCTCCATCTTCTTCCCTTTTGCCAATTCATCAATGAGCTTATCCAAATAACGGATCTCCTGCATCAGCGGTTCTTCTATATCCTCTACACGCACACCGCAAATCACACCTTTAATAAGAGAGCGGGAATCGTTCATCTGCGGAGCTTCCGCAAAGAAGGTCTCAAAGGTTACCTCTTTTTCAATTTGCGCTTCCAACTCTTCCTGACTGTAACCTGTCAGCCAAGTAATAATCTCATCGACTTCTTCTTTGGTACGGTCTTTTCTCTCTGCTTTGTTTACATAATGAGGATAAACACTTGCAAAAGTCATTGTGTATATACGATGATTAGCCTTAGCCATGACATAGCCTCCCTTTTACTGTTCCGTCACTGCGTCTTCTGTTTCCAAATGAAACGCGTCCAGCAACTCTCGAACTTCATCCGTTGTTTCGGTATGCATCAATTGATTTCTTAATTCACCGGCTCCCCGGAATCCGCGCACGTAAATTTTAAAGAATCGACGCAATGGCTTGAAGGCGCGCGGTTCCTGTTCTGAATATTTATCATGCAAATCCAGCTGCAATCGTAACAGGTCCAGCAATTCCTGACTGCTGTGCTCCCGAGGCTCTTTTTCGAATGCGAATGGATTTTTAAAAATTCCCCGTCCAATCATCACGCCATCGACACCAAATTCTTCAACAAGCTTTAAGCCTGCTTCCCGGTCCGGTATATCTCCATTTATAGTCAACATCGTATCAGGAGCAATCTCATCACGGAGCTTCTTGATTTCTCCAATCAATTCCCAGTGCGCATCGACCTTACTCATTTCTTTTCTCGTACGCAGGTGGATGGAAAGATTCGCTATATCCTGCTCAAACACGTGCTTCAGCCAGTCACGCCATTCATCTATATTTGAATAACCAAGTCGCGTTTTCACACTGACAGGGATCCCGCCGGCTTTGGCAGCCTGGATGATCTCCGCTGCTACTTCCGGACGAAGAATCAATCCGCTTCCCTTTCCTTTGGAAGCCACATTCGGCACAGGGCATCCCATGTTAAGGTCTATGCCTTTGTAGCCCATTTCAGCCATTCCAATGCTCATCTCACGAAAATTATCCGGCTTGTCCCCCCATATATGGGCAACCATCGGCTGTTCGTCCTCGGTAAAAGTCAAACGCCCGCGCACACTATAAATGCCCTCTGGATGACAATAGCTCTCCGTATTTGTAAACTCTGTAAAAAAGACATCCGGGCGGCCTGCTTCAGCTACAACATGACGGAAAACAACATCCGTTACATCCTCCATCGGCGCCAATATAAAAAACGGTCGTGGTAAATCACGCCAAAAATTATTAGTCATTTCTCCATTTCAACCCTCTCATTTATGGATGAATAAGGCATTATACACTTATCCTATATGTTAAAGCAGTAATCGACGCTGCTTCTTTTTTATTTTGTCCATGATAATATTATCATAAGAGGGCTGCAGAGTACAAAAAGACTGAATTACTATTGAATCCAGCTTTTGTAGATTTGAAATAAAGTTTGATCATTTTCTACCTGTGTTGTTCTGCAATCAATCTTGATTATAGATAAAACAAGCTTAAATTTACTTCAGGTTATTTTTGACTTGGTTTGTGCCATCCTTCTTTTGTGAGATACGTACTTAAAGAGAAAACATTTGTCCAGAATTATGATTGATTCCGATTTTCCACTTGATGAATCCAATTTAAATCTGCTTCTAAATGTAAAAGAGTACCAGTGATTAATAAATACCTATTCTCGTCTCCTTGCAAAAGAAAATCCGTTTTTAATTTAGTCAATTCCATGACATCTTTCATTATCATCGCTTTTTGCTGTTCGAGCATCTCCTTTTCCTGTTCGAAACCAACCTTACGAGCACAGCTCCATTTAAAATGAAAGTCGTCTTTCGTAGAATGATAGGGCACTGGTTCCAGCATCCAATTTTCCAATTCTTTTTTTCCTTCCGCAGTTATTTCATAAAGTTTTCTTTCTTGGTCATCCATTCCTACAGATAAGACAAGTTGATCACGGATGAGACGATCCAGAGTCGTATAAATTTGACCAGCATTAATTTTCCCTTTCGTTCCTAGAAGGGATTCTAGTTCTAATTTTAATTCATACCCGTGATTTTTTTGTGAATATAGTAATGTTAATATTCCGTACTTAACTGACATAATTGCTCAACCTTTTTTGAGTGATGATATAATATTGATTTTACTTGCTGTAGCACTAGAAATCCAAGCAGCAAAAAGGCTTAGTGAAATTCCAGCAATCAGTGCCAGTATAATATTTCTCAAAGGTAGTTGAAAAGATATAAATCCTCTCAAAAGTTCGGATTGACTAGTGACATAAAGTAAAACCACACCTGAAAGTATACCTCCAATGACCCCTGATAATCCAATAAGAAATCCTTCTCCAACTATCATCTTTTTAACCTGCTGTTTTGTAAATCCAAGCGCTCGCATCGTTCCTATCTCCGGTGCGCGCTCCAAAGTGTTCATTAATAACGTGTTAGCTGTACCAATACTTGCTAGCCCGATGATTAAAACTAACATGATTAGGATTAACTCGTTCATACCAGATAATGCTGAAGTAGTTGATTTAATTTCATCTTCTACAGTTTCCACTTTTGAGAGATGATTGCTGAAATCCAGCCATAATTGATCACGTAATTGCTCACCATTATATCCGTCAAGTAAAGTTAAAAGCATGTCAAAACTATTCGCCCAACCAAATTCATTGTTTAAATGATTCTCATTCATAAATGCGACATAACCTGAGTAATTCGATGTTTTCACCACGTCAATAACTTCAAGTTGTTGTTTGCCTGATGGTGTATTAATGGAAATATATTCTCCCACATTTCCGCCCCATTCATCAAAAGCTCTTTCACCAAGGAGAATAGAAGGTTCCTTAGTTAGGTCATTATATAAATTCTCTTTTTTAGAACTCTCAAACAAGGCAGGTCCTTCTTTATCTACAGCAAAAACGGAAAACTGTTTCTTCTCTCCATCGATTGTTTCCCATGTAATTGGTGCAGCTTCTGTTAACGGTTCAGCCTTGGCAACAGAATCATAAGATAGCAGTTTTGTTCTGTCCTGATTAGTCCAAGGCGCTTCTGATGTAACTCTGAGGTCACCTCCATACGTATCCCTGATTTCATTTTCATAACCTTCAGGAGCAGATTCTATAACAGCGCTTAGTAATAATATCACCGCTATCCCAACAGCAAGAATGGCAGCAGTATTGGCATTTCGATTTAATTGTTGTGTAAGGTTTTGGGCTGCAAGATTGCCAGGATAACCGAAGAACACCTTCAAAACCGGTTTAAGTATTCGCTTCAGCACCAGTAAAAGTAATGGAAACAACAGAATAACACTTATTAATATAGCTAAATAAGAGGCAGAGTGATCAATAAATATAAAAGAAAGTAAGCCGCCCCCCACAACAACTCTCAGCACAAATTGCCTTGTCGATGAATACGTTTGATTTCCCATTTTTAATGTCATTAAGACCGAAGTTTTCCCAGCATTGTAAATAGGAAATAAAGAAAAGACAACAGGAAACAGAATCCCAATTACTACAGATATGAATGTAGGCATTTTCCAATTTAATGTGTAAACCATATCAAACTCAAACACGCCCAGCAACGTTTGCATAAATATATCCCCAAGCCAAATTCCTATAGGAACTCCAATAGCTGTACCAATTAATGCTAAAAGTATTACTTCAATAAGAATAAGTCTAGAAACAGAACTTTGAAGATAACCAAGACTCTTCATTATCGCAAATTCCTTTTTCCGCTCCATAACGCTTGTATAAATCATATTAAAAACGATGAATCCGCTGATAAAAATCGATAGCCCAGCAATTAAGTAAAAAAATGTATAAAGTCCTCCAATATCATTACTTTGCAGATCATCTGCGACAACTGGTTGTATGTATACATTTGAATTACCAAATTCGTTCTGGAGAGATTGGAAAAGTTCCTCCCCTTCTCCATTTATTTGAAATCTTACATAGGAAAGCTCGTTATCCATACCAGTCCAATCTCTTAACAAATCAAGTGGAGCCATGATTCGGAAGTTATTTGACTCAGCACCTTCCCAATCACTCGGACTTGCAAGCAGTTGCGTATATTCAACAATAGCGGAAACCTTAGCTTCTCCCAAATCGGTAAACCTAATTGTATCTCCTACTTTTTTATTTAACAGATTTGCAACAACGTCTGGTATCACCAACCCTTCATTATCTAAATCCCCGTCGATAACAGGAAGTTTTAGTAAAGAACTATTTTGGTTATTTACACCTGTAATTCGTACGGACCGTTGATTTAAGGTTTGATCTCCCTCAAGTTCAAAGAAAGCTTGCTTGTCAAGCGCAAACATTGTTTCCGTTACATCTGGATTCGCCAAAATGGAGGAAACCGCATCTTCAGAATAAGTATGTTCATCACTTAGAACCCAGTAATCCGCATTTGCCACATACATTTGTTCGTAATAATCGAAAACATCATTTGTTGTTTTGTCGGCAATCAGCATGGATGTGACAAACGATATCCCTAAAATAATCCCCAGCATTGAAATGAAAAATCGTTTTTTATTTTGTGTTATGTTACGCCATGAAATTCGCCACATATTTAGCATAATCATCTTCCTTTCTAGAGATGACTTGATCAATAACTCCATCTTTAAAAAGAATAATTCGATCTGCAAACCCAGCTGCGAAAATATCATGTGTAACCATGATGACTGTTTGATTGCTTTCTCGGTTGAATCTTGATATTAATCCGAGAATTTCCTCTGCTTTATTTCTATCTAAATTTCCTGTTGGCTCGTCAGCTAATAAAACGGAAGGATTGTTGACTAGCGCTCTAGCTATAGCTACTCGTTGTTGTTGACCACCACTAAGTAAATTAACATGTTTCCGGCCAAGCCCTTTCAGTCCTACAGCATCAAGTAATTCTAAAATCATTTGGTTCTTCTCTTTCGTTAAGCTGCCATCTGCATGTAGAGGGAAAGCTATATTTTCCTTTACATTTAATGTAGGTAGCAGTTGGTAATTTTGAAAAATAAAACCTATATACTTTCTACGGAATATGGTTCTTTCTTTTTCCGTCATGTTACTTAAATGATTTTGATTTATTAATATATCTCCTTCAGTTGGTATATCGAGACCACCTAGGAGTTGGAGTAATGTACTTTTCCCAGAACCGCTAGGTCCCATTATAGCCACAAATTCTCCTTCTTCAACGTTCAAATCCACATTTTTCAACACTTCCGTTCTTTCTTGCCCTTGTATAAATTCCTTTTTTAGGTTCCTGACCTTAATCATGTTTTAATTCCTCCTGTCCTCAAAAACATTATATACTAAGTATATAATTTAATAAAGTTAATTCAATTATTTTTCTTTATATATTTGAGTTCACAGTAAAAACACCTATAAATAACACATACTTAGTATATGTTATTTATAGGTGTTTTTACTCTTTAAAACGAAATTTAATTTCCCTTCCAGCATTTACTGTTATGGCAAGGTGTCGCTCAATTGTACTCCAAGCCATTCAACGTGGGCAGGAACCAGCATCTTAATGCAGATAATTTGATGCCCTTATTTCTTTTCATCAAAATACCGCTAAGCGATTTTATTATATACATAACCGCCATTAAATGTATTGCTTTATCATATTGATTGTCGCGGATAAGTTCACGTTTTAGTTCCACCACAACAATGCCAATACCCTCTTCCATTAACTCCTCATCGTCGATATCTTGGTCCAGCAATTCCAGAAAAATTTCATATTGTCCGTCTAATGGAAGCTGTTCAAAGTGGTCAAACCTCTATTCTCTTTGTTCTGTGAAAGAGATCAACGTTATCAAACTCCCTATATCATTTCATCCTATGATTTTTTCTTGTGAGCAAAAATCGAACCATCGTTATGAAGTATCACTTACAACTATATATCTATATTCTGAAACGTATCGATTTCTTTGGAAAGTGCGTTTTTCATCTTCTGGCCACATTTATCATCGCAAACCGTAAACAGGCCGTCTTGTCCATGCTTTTTTGCTTCTGAGTCAGCAGTGGGAACAACCATTGGTACACTTGTCCCCCGTGAGGATAGATAGACCTGAATGATTTCTCCTTCTTTATCCTTGAAATCTACTCCTTCAGCAAACTTCACATTTAGCGCGGTTAATGGCTGGTTTTCTCCTATTTTCTTCATACACCATGCACATCGGAACATTATTGACTCCTCCCTCTATATAAATATTTGCTTTAAATCTAATTCTAAATTAGGCAGTGTCTCAACAGAAATCATATCGCTTTTTGTAAAGATTCCTTTAAATGGATATTGCTCGTCAGTTAGCAAATGGATTTCTACAGATTCATTCACCGGATCAACAATCCAGTATTCTTTCCCTTCAAGAAAACAGAAAAAGCAGCAGACAGCTCCCGCAATACTTGCTGGTGTTTACGTGAAGAGCCAGGCGAGATATTAAAAATAGCTCCATCAATTAATTGAATGTTTTCCTCTTCATCCCAGGTCAGATAATCCGCATACGAATATGTCTCCTTTTTATTTGGAATAGACGTAAAATCATTCTCTTTAACGCGTATTTTACAGTTAGCATAGCATAATCAGAACGATTACTCATCTAACATGGATAAGCTTCTTAAAAATAAATATATTCGTTTCGATAGTATTTCCTATATTTATTTTATCATTTCTTGATACATTATCATCAAAAAAAGACTGAAACATATCTTTCCTGAACAATCCCCAGATTCAGAAAAAGCGTTCCAGCCTTCACATCTATTTATTTTTATGCAAATATTTATTTAACGCTGCTTCCTGTCTTTTAAAGTATAGATACCAGCAGAACCAGTTGACGACATACAGAAGGATAAAAATCAAACTGCCCCATAAAATAACCCAGCCGTTGAGAGGAATCCAACCGACTAAACCAGCAATAATCAGCCAAAAACTATACGTAAGGACAAAATGGATAATCGATTTTTTAATCAGATGGTTCCCGCTTTCTCCAAAGATAAGCGAAGATATGCCGAAATAGACGCCCATTAACATGCTTGCTCCCATATGCATCCATATTTCCGAAACTGTTGACTCCACAGCATTGAGTTTCATAATGGTGAGGACAATAAACGTTAATATCGCTCCGAAAGCGATGCCCAGTGTCGAACGCTTCAACATTTCAAGTATCATATTACTGTCCTCCCTGCATTAGTTTGTTTTTAATGGCACTGACATATTTTCGCGTAATATATTCCTTGTTGCCAGATTGAAAATAAACACATAAATTTCCATTAAAGGATGCTTCAAATTTTTCAATACGATGGATATTCCCGATAACCGACTTGGAAAAGCGCATAAAACCATATGGAACTAAGAACTCCTCCACCTCATACAGCTTCATTCGTACTTCAAAACGCCAATCTTTGGACACTGCATAGATTTTTCGTTTTTCCGCATGGATAAAATCTATCTCCTTTGGCTCCAGCAGGACGGTCTGTTCTTCATCAACCCCAAATAAACGCTGCTGTTTTTTCCTTTTGATCACATTCACAATATCCTCCAGTTCCTGCGTCCATTCCTTGGCCTGGATAGTGATTTGCGTTTCTTCATGGTTATCATCGATATCAATGTTTATTTTCATTCCGACCCCTCCACATTCGTTTCACATCTACGGCTAATTCACAGCTCGTTTCAGAAAATATGGGTACCGGATAATGGCAATAATAAATGCAGCTAATCCAATCGCTAATAAGACACCTAACGTCTGGAATAACTCCGAAGCCTGCGTGGTTCCTGCCATCGCATCCTGAAAAGACTGGTGCGCCCAGTATTGAGGCAGAAAACGAGCGATTGTCTGCATAAAGTCCGGAAGCATTTCAAGGGGCATCCATAATCCGCTTAGCATCGCTCCACCGAGAGCAATAATTTGTGTAATCGCAATCCCCATATTTTCGGTATTTACTGTCAATGACATGGCGAGTCCGATTGCTGTCACTGTAAATGTGATAAACAAGGATAAAATCAATAAAATAATCGGCTCACCTAATGAAACATCATAAACGACCTTTCCAAATAAAAATAACACAATAATCTGAAAGAATACAATAAACATGAAGGGAAGCCATTTTCCCAGTAAATAGGAATAGCTTTTGAGAGGAGTGCTTGCCAGCCTTGCCGTTACCCCTTTGTCTCTGTCTTTAATAAATACCTGCACCATCGAAATCATAATGAAAAATACAAACATCACTACATATCCTGGAACAATGGACTGAATAACCTCCCGTCTCATTGCATCATCAACCCCTGAGGTAAAGATAGCAATAAATAATACTGTAAATAGAATCGGCAATAGAAATATCCAAAAAACAAGTCCTTTATCCTGTACATGCTTCTTTAATTCTACTATCATAACAGCATTCATTATGAACACCTCCAGCTTTATTTTTAATCTCTCAAGTTACTTCCAGTCAACTGGAAAAATACATCCTCCAACCGTGGACGAACAAGCTCCAGCCGCTCTACATCTATTTTCTTCTCTCTGCAATAGGAAATCAGATTTTCCATCGCTGGCAGCGCTTCCTCTGTATAGATAAAAAATGCATCCTTCTCCTGCGAAACATCCCCATACGATTCCAGCTGTTCAGCTGAAATACGTTCTGCTTTGATATAAATGGAAGGAATTGCATATTGTTGAAGTAATTTACCTACCGTTCCATCCTCTATCAATTTCCCTCTATCGAGAAATGCAACATCGTCACAGAGTCTTTCCACTTCCTCCATGTAATGACTGGCATAGATAACCGTCTTCCCTGCTGTTTTCAGTTCTTCAATCATTTGAAAAATATATTGCCGTGATTGAGGATCGATACCGACTGTCGGCTCATCCATAATGATAAGCTCCGGATTATGCATCAGTGCACATCCAATATTCAGTCTCCGCTTCATCCCTCCCGAAAAAGTGAACACTTTATCCTTGCTCCTATCGCTAAGACCGATTAGCGTTAACACTTCCTTTGTCCGCTGAGCCAATTTGTTTCCTTTTAACCCATATATTCTGCCAAATAAATATAAATTCCCGGATGCTGTGATACTTTCTTCCAGGACGATATCTTGTGGAACATAGCCCCATTTCTGTTTTGTTTTATCGGAGATCCGTTGTTCATTGAATTCAATTTTTCCTTCATAGTCGCGGATAATAGAAGTAATCATCTTAATTAAAGTGGATTTCCCTGCCCCATTCGGACCGACCAATCCATAGCAGGTTCCCTCAGGGACAGCCATGGAAATATCTTTTAATGCCTCTGCCTTCTCATAATGCTTTGTTACATTTTGAATCGTCAGCATTACTCACCATCTCCTTTTACTTATATTATGGCAAAGGAATGAACGGCTGCGGAAAGAATTGGAATAACATGCGAGGTTGAATGTATGAAATGCTGCAAATTTTGCTTCACATTTACACAACTTAAAAAATCATTTTAATAATGGATGCCTTTTTTATATAACATCTTTTTCACATGAAAAAACCCTTCAGCTCAACCTACCTAAAGGGTTATCATTCATATCTTTTTTGAAAAATAGAATACCTGTAAACAAAAGCTTAATCTTCTTTCCCTATATTTCTAAACTTCCATACAATACTCACTATTAAGATAAACAAACCAATTACCGTTATTCCATAGACCGTTTGAAGCGCAGTGGTAAATGATGACTGTATAGCTTGAAGCATTTCCGGGAATCTTTCTGATACGGCAACAGCTGAACCAACGTTTTCCATGGCTGAATCAGCTATTTCTGCAGGCACTCCAGCAGGAATAGCATCCATCAGCACCGAACGGTAAACTAACATTCCAAGACTCCCAATGAATGCAATACTCACTACCGAGCCAAATCCGCTGCTTACATCGGACATCGCAGAAGCTGAGCCAGCGCGCTCTTGTGGAACACTGGAGATAAGCTGCTCACCGGTAATAGTCATAGCAGGACCTACTCCGAATGCGAGAAGGGAAGCACCAATAATTAACAGAAGTGCTCCTGCATCATGCACAGTTAACATAATAAATAATGCACCAGCTGAAGCAGTTAACAAACCTGCTACCATAGCATATGCCGGACGTATCCATCTTGTAAGCACAGGAGATATTAACGTTCCCGCCATCGACAAGAGTGCAGGGATAATCAACAGAAGGCCTGCCTCTGTTGGAGTCAGTCCAACAACTGCTTGCAAATGTTGTGCAAAAAGCATATCTGTCCCAGTCGTTACAAGTAATATAATCATCAAAGCAATCAATGAAAAATTAAATTTGCGAATTCGAAACATGCTCAAATCCAATAGTGGATCTTCCGCTTTTAACTGCCGACGAATAAACAGTACTCCAACTCCAATACCAATCACTACTGATCCAGCGTAAAGCATATTAAAACCAGCGTTAGCCATTTCCTGCAAACCGAAAATCAAAGTTATCAATGCGAATGAGGATAACAAAACACTGATAAAATCGATACGTTTTGAATCCTTGTTGCGATACTCAGGAAGTAGGGGCGATATAACTAACAATACAATGGCAATCGGAACATTAATGAGAAATACAGCTCCCCATCCAAAATAATCCAAGAGTAAACCGCCCATTGGAGGCCCTAGCGCCATACCAGCAGAGAATGCGCTAAGGTTAATAGCAATTGCTACTGAAAATTGTTTTGGATTGAAAAACATATTGCGTAGTAAAGACATCGTGGACGGCATCACAGTTGCAGTCGCTACACCAAGAAGTGCTCTTGTCGCAATCAACATCCAAGGCTCCGTCGAAATTGCAGCAATAAAGGAGGCTGCCCCATAGACAGTTACACCAATCACAAGCAATCGCCTTCTTCCTATATTGTCACCCAAACGCCCCATCGTTAATGCGAATCCCACAGCCAGCAATTCGCCAATATGAATAATCCAAAGCATTTGTGTACCGCTTGGTTCCAAATCAGCAGCAATTGATGGTGTGGCAAGAAAGAGAACGGTCATGTCGGTTGAAAGCATAAAAACTGCTAAAGTTAATGCTCCAAGCCCCATCCATTCTCGCCATGTTGCCCTTTGCGCTTCATCAATATGCGCATTACTGCCATCTTGATTATCGTTTGTGTTACTCATAGCTGCCTGCTCTCCTTTTAATATGACTTAACCATTTCCATACTCAAGGTTATTGTTCACTTCTACAAATCTTCCTTTAACTTTTCAAAAATATCCATTCCAAGTTCCTCAAGCACATCTATGGCATTTTCGACTGGCAATTTAGGAAGTTCAAATTCCTGATTGATAACCTCACGAATAGCTTGACGATCTGCTAATATATGCTTTTCAACCTCTCCATCACTATATTGAATACTTACCACATTATTAACTAAAGATAGAGACCGCTGTTGATCCAATTGCCAAATTTGGCAACGTAAATCAGACGTAAATATTCCATTAGGCTGAAAATATTCTTTGATTGCCTGCTGAAAATCATCAAATTGGTAGATTTTCTTTGTATCAAAATCCCAGACCATATTCTCAGATAATTCTCTATCAACATATCGGTAATACCTATACGTACCTGGTTCATTTCCCGGACGAAGTTTTATCTCAACATTTCCAAATCGGGAGACATTCATCGGGTCTGTTTGCAAATGAACCGGTTCAAAAAAAGGAGCACCATTACCAGCATCCACATACACTTCTTCCTCTTCACCTGGGATCTGAACGAGCAAAGCAACATGCCTTCCGCCTAAAAAAGCATAACGGCTTTGGAAGCCAATCTGTTTTAATAGCTGATGAAGACTACTGTTGATTACATAACACGTCCCGCCCATATGATACTGAAATAGCTGTCTAACAAACCGATTTTCATCTTGAACAAGCTTCCCTTTTTTTTGATATTCCTCCAATTGCAGTAACGTGCTAATATTTTCAAAAGGAATTTGATTTAAATGAGCGCTGGATATTTCAGTTAAATATTCCAGCGAAGGCTCTTTAACAGAGACCTGAATATAGTGCAAATACTCCCTTGCCCACCCAGGCAATTGTTTTTGATTCATCATTCTCTTCACTCTCCTTTATTTCTTGTTTTTATCTACTTTCACTATACTAACCCTTAAAATAAAGCACATCCTACAGCTGTCTAAAAATTCCATAGAAAAAAGGCCTCACCATAAATAAGACCTTTTCTACGACGACCGTCGTATACTTATACTTCAAACCATTTATGTTTTAAAGCATGAATCGCCGCTTGTGTTCGATCTTGAACCTCCATTTTACCTAGAATACTTGTAATATGTGTTTTCACCGTTTTCTCTGTGATATAGAGTGCTGCAGCAATCTCCTTGTTACTTTCTCCATATGTGATATGTTTCAAAACCATCCGTTCTCTGGGTGTTAATTCATAGTAGCTGGATTGATTCTCATCTTCTTTGGCGACATGCACCATTAAATGGCTAGTTATTTGCGAATGAAGCGAAGTTCCTCCCTCCATAACAGCGATGAGGGTTTCTTCCAAAAAGGTTGGATCAACATCTTTTAACTGATAACCGCTGGCACCCGCACGAATTGCCGGTATGACATGGTCCTTATCAGAGGAGCTAGTGAGTATAACCACCTTCACTTCCGGATAGTCTGCTTTTATTTGTCTGGTCGCTTCGATTCCATCCATATTTGGCATGATCACATCCATCAACACAATATCCGGCTGCAGTTTTTTCACTTGCTGCAATGCTTCTTTTCCATCCTGGGCTTCACCTACAATATCGATATCAGGCCTTGTTTGCAGAAAAAAGCGCAGACCTTTTAAAACGACAAGATGATCATCGACAAGTAATACTTTCAAAGAATATCACCTTCCTTTTCGATGGATTGGAACACGAACAATAATCGTCGTACCCTTTCCTTTTTCACTATTTATATGGAAAGAACCTTCAAGTTCTTCGACTCTTTCTTTCATACTTGTAATACCAAGGGATTGCTGTTTCTCAACAGCACCTCCACTGCCTTGATCTCTCACTTTCATCGTAAAGCCACCAGCATCTGATTGCATGACCATCGCAGCTTTAGATGTCCCAGCATGTTTTTGTATATTATTCAATGCTTCCTGTCCAATTCGCCACAATGCTTCTTTACACGATTGATTTATCTCTAAATCATCCGGAGCCTCCATAGATAAATCTACCCCAATTTTTTGTGCATATTCGTGGAATGAAGTAATCAGTCCCTGTTCAAGATGATCGGGGCGAAGCTGCCAAATCAAACTCCGCATGTCTATTAAAGCTTCTTTTGAAAGCTGCTGAACTTCCAGAACAGCTTCCAAAATGGTACGTTCCTTCTTATCAATTAATCTTTGCAGCCCACCTGATATTAACGAGAGAGCAAACAATTTTTGATTGACGGAGTCGTGTAGATCCCGGGCAAGTCGATTTCTTTCCTTATCAACAAGCAATGCTTCCCATTCTTCATGTAGACGGATACGCTCAATACCCATAGAAAGATGATCAGCGAGTCCTTCCAGCATTCCGATTTCCAAATGATCACATGCTGTGGTGTTTCGGCTAAGCAATAACACACCGAATGTTTCCCCAGGTCTATCACGCATAAACAAAGGAAAAGCAATGGAATAAAGAGATTGATAGTCTTTTAGAGAGAAAAAATGCAACGGCTGTTTATTGTTCTGTGTAACACGCTGTTGAGCATAAGCTTTTCGAATGAAATCTGGTTGGGAAAGGTTTATTTCTTGTTCCGTATCAAAAACTTCTTTAGGCCCATGTTCATCTGAACGGAATTGGACAGCCAGCCGCTCTTGCTCCATTGTAATAATAGCGGCATGTGTCCAATGAGGTAAATGATGATGCAACGCTTGCATGATTCTCTGAAACAATTCATTTCGGTTAAGAACATTTCCAATTTCATGTTTAATTTTTTCGGCATTGGCATAAGCATTGATAAGATAACGTGCAGTAGCATTTACTTCTTCTTTGGTTTGCTCCACGTGCAAACGCGTCCGTTCTACTGCTGCACCTATTTGATAAGCAATGGTTTCCAAAAGGATAAGGTCCTCCTCTTGAAAACGAAGACGCCCAGGTGAAGCTAAATTAAGCAAGCCGATTTTCTTCCCGCGAATCGTAAGAGGGATACTCGCATGATGGGTAAGTCCCCGTGTTTCACCCATCTTATCCGTGACAGCTTGTTTAAGACGAAAACATTTCACATGGTTGACAGCCTGTTTCATACGTCCTTCCCAATAAAGCTGCAAACACGTACAATCGGTGCATCCTTCCTGACAATGCATCAGTTCTTCTCTGTTATCAGCCATCGCAGGCGGAAGTTGATAATCAGCAGCAAGACGGTAAAAAGTAGCATCCTCCGTTAAAAATATCCATCCGGTTTCCAATTCCATTAATTCAAGCAAGCGTTCTAATGATAATTGCAGAATTTCATGGAGGTCCGTGCTCTTATTCAGTGTCTCCGAAATTTCCCGCTGGATTTGCAGTGCTTTTTGATAATTTGTTAGATGACTCGACATCTATGCTTCCTCCTTTTGCCCGCTTATACAGTCGTTTCTTCTTTACAGGAAGCAACATTATTCTTCGTTAAAGCTTTATTCAAAACTGTATAGCCTAAAACAATTAGCAAGCGCTTTCTTTCTTGAATTCATTATCCTTTAAACTGAATTATTTTTACTTTCTTCATCTTAAAGTTAGCGTATCAAATACTTTGTATCCTCACAAGATATCTATTTCAAAATGGATTATATCCATCTCCCTCTCATATCATAGTATCTATTTTAGAAGATGCCACATGCTTATATACCTTTCTTGTATAAAATATGCTTTGGATTAATAACAACAAACAGTAACGCCACAACAAAATAAAACAGCATAACATATACCAATATATCTAATAAATCTCCTCTAATGATTACAAGGGAAAAATTAAATATCTGATGGGCAACAATCGGTATGAGCAGATTTTTGTTTAAATTATAAAACAACGTCACAATAATGGAAAAAGAGATAATCCCAATCATAAACAGGACGATATACTTGATTAAGTCTATACCAGTATACCCTGAGGCAAACCATAATGGCATGTGCCAAAAACCCCATAAAACACCTATGATGAATGCTGCTGATAAAGGAGAATGTTTCTTTTGAAGTTCATTTAAGGCATACCCTCTCCACCCCAACTCTTCACCTAAAGGCCCCCGGACGAATTGATCTAAAAATACGAGAGATAAGATTCCCATACTGGTATACGATATTGCTGCACCATCCGTTGAAGTTGATAATAGAAATATGGTTATGCCGATGATGATAATTTGAAAGATGAGCACGCTGCTGAGAACAGAAAATTTAACCTTTGGCGCAAATTGTTGTTTAACAAAATCCTTCAGCCTTAATCCGGGATAAATTTTTTTAAATAAAATAATAAATGCAAAGGTGGATGACCATGCAGCTATGATTTGTAAAAGGTTTGTTATGCTCTCTGGCGCACCAAACACTATGCTGATACCGATAATCAGAAAAAGTACAATAAAAATGATGTAAGATAATACAACAAAACATCCAAATGCGCTTTTTGTTGTTTGGATGATTAAACTCCCCCTTAGTTCTATTTTTAGCCTCATGAAAGCTGCTAATTATATCTTATTAAATCATCTAGCTTTTTGACGCACAAGCGACCCAGGTCTGATTTCTGTATTTGGTTCCATTTCACGTGTGTTTTTAATATATAGGCAAATCTCGGAAAAACGTTTGAATTCACTGATGTGGGGAAAATCTAATTTTTGCAAAACCATTCATTAACATGGTTTCGCCCATATCAAATACAAAGATCCTGCCAAGTAACGCTCTTCGCTAACAAGCTTCACATCTGCGTTTTTTACAATAGCAGAAATATTTCTGTTTTGATGGCATCCTACAATCTTTACTGCCAATGTATCTGCCATTTTTTGCATCCTTGCCAGGAATTTATTTTTGCTAATGCCATGTTCCAGCATCAGTATCTTCCCTTCCGGCTTGCACCACTTTTGAAACTTATTCAGAACATCCACTGGTTTTTGATAGGCACAAAAACTAGTAGAAGATATGATGGTATCAAAGCTGTTCGCATCAAAATCCACTCTTTCCACATCATTTTGGATAAGCGTCGTTTGAAAAGGATAATCTTTTGCCGCATGCGCTGCTTTCTTCAGCATTTCGGGGCTGAAATCCACCCCTGTCAGTTCGATATCTCTACGATAAAAAGGAAAATTAAGACCCGATCCAATAGCAACTTCTAAAACGTTTCCTTCTGCTTCTTGAAAAATTCGTCGGCGAAAACGAGACATTGGATCATTTTTACGCCGTTTATCATATTTTTCTGCTTGCTTATCAAATTTTTTAATTAATGATTTTTGATCCATACCATCCCTCGATTTCCTATTTATTTAGTGATATTTTGGCTATTCTACATGAGATACTACTTTTCTATTTTAATATTTTGCTTTTTCTGTCTAAAAAATCTCTGTTTGTTTTGACTGCTTCGTCTGATGAATCTATATAAATGGCAACGTACCAATATGCATATAGATTCAGTTTTCTCCATCCATTCTATTATAGTCCCCCCTGATTCACATATTGCATAATTTGAAAGTATTTTCAATATTTTGTATTTCACCAACAATACGCTACATCCTTTTCTCTTTCGATTTAGCTCCAATCGCTTCTGTTCTTATATTATCGGGAAATCCATTTGATTACTATATAAAAATGAAAAAAGACGTTAGCGAATTTCCATCCCTGTGCCCTTTCAAAAAAAAA